>NZ_CM198051.1:0-5298302 GCF_040065495.2 Klebsiella sp. CN_Kp073 | reverse complement strand
GGCGGACTCCACTCGAACATAAAATCGATATAAAAGAAAAACTGAAACAATCGTGATTGTTGGCACACGTCGCAAGACCCTGCATAAGCCGAAAAAGCCCCTGCGCAAAAGGGGTGACGTGCGAACCGCTATTTGCGGTTTTACCCGGGACGGATCCGTGGATCGCGATCGGGACCGGGGATCATAGCCTAAACTGAGAAAGAGATCTTGTGTTTCTCAACAGATTCTTCCCGATTTATCCACAGGAGGATCGAAACCGGGTAAGTGTAATCGATCCTGGCGAGAGTGCGGCACGATTTCGCCCGCATATTGGAAAAATTAATGAGCTATGCCGGTTTTGAACAGAATCGATCTAACAAAGATCCTTTACGATCCTTGCGCTTTACCCGCCAGGCCGTATAATCCCCCACCCGGCGCGTAACGCCCGTTTTCGCAACTCGTCTCAGCTTATTTTTTGTGCGGCAAGGTGCGAGAAATAAGGAAAGAGAATTGACTCCGGAGTGTACAATTATTACAATCCGGCCTCTTTAATCACCCACGCTGAGGCGTAAGTCGTTCGAAGTTCGTTCGGGTCTACGCAAAAGTCAGTGAATTTATTCAAGTTTAGGTAGAAATCGCCATGAAACGCACTTTTCAACCGTCTGTACTGAAGCGCAACCGTTCTCACGGCTTCCGTGCTCGTATGGCTAATAAAAATGGTCGTCAGGTTCTGGCACGTCGTCGTGCTAAAGGCCGCGCTCGTCTGACCGTTTCCAAGTAATAAAGCTAACCCTGCGTGGTTAAGCTAGCATTTCCCAGGGAGTTACGTTTGTTAACTCCCAGTCATTTCACTTTCGTCTTCCAGCAGCCACAACGGGCTGGCACGCCGCAAATCACCATCCTCGGCCGCCTGAATTCGCTGGGGCATCCCCGCATCGGTCTTACCGTCGCCAAGAAAAACGTTAAGCGCGCGCATGAACGCAATCGGATTAAACGTCTGACGCGTGAAAGCTTCCGTTTACGTCAACATGAACTCCCGCCAATGGATTTCGTGGTGGTGGCAAAGAAAGGGGTTGCCGACCTCGATAACCGTGCTCTCTCGGAAGCGTTGGAAAAATTATGGCGCCGCCATTGTCGCCTGGCTCGCGGGTCCTGATAGGCCTTATCAGGGTCTATCAGCGCCTGATTAGTCCGCTACTCGGGCCGCACTGTCGTTTCACGCCAACCTGTTCTCAATACGGAATTGAGGCATTGCGCAGGTTTGGAGTGATAAAAGGCAGTTGGTTGACGGTGAAACGCGTATTAAAATGCCACCCTTTACACCCTGGTGGTGACGACCCCGTCCCGCCTGGACCATTTGATACCAGAGAACACTAACGATGGATTCGCAACGCAATCTTCTTATCATCGCTTTGTTGTTCGTGTCTTTCATGATCTGGCAAGCCTGGGAGCAGGACAAAAATCCGCAAACCCAGCAGCAGACCACGCAGACTACGACCACAGCAGCGGGTAGCGCCGCAGACCAGGGCGTACCGGCCAGTGGCCAGGGGAAACTGATTACGGTTAAAACTGATGTGCTTGATCTGACCATCAACACCAGCGGTGGTGATGTTGAGCAAGCGCTGCTTCCGGCTTACCCGAAAGCGCTGAAATCTACTGAACCGTTCCAGTTACTGGAAACCACGCCACAGTTTATCTATCAGGCACAGAGCGGCTTAACCGGTCGTGACGGCCCGGATAACCCGGCTAACGGCCCGCGTCCGCTGTATAACGCTGATAAAGATGCGTATGTACTGGCTGACGGCCAGAACGAAATCGTTATTCCGCTGACTTACACCGACAAAGCGGGCAACGTCTTCACCAAAACTTTCACCCTGAAACGCGGTGATTATGCGGTGAACGTTGGCTACAACGTGAAAAACGTCGGCGAAAAACCGCTGGAGATCTCCTCCTTCGGTCAGCTGAAGCAAACGGCAGCGCTGCCATCAAGCCGCGATACGCAAACCGGCGGTCTGTCTACCATGCACACCTTCCGTGGCGCGGCGTACTCCACTGCTGATTCGAAATACGAAAAATATAAATTCGATACTATCGTCGACAACGAAAACCTGAACGTCAGCACCAAAGACGGTTGGGTGGCGATGTTGCAGCAGTACTTCACCACCGCGTGGGTTCCGCATAACAACGGCACCAACAACTTCTATACCGCTAACCTCGGTAATGGCGTTGTCGCTATCGGCTATAAATCACAGCCGGTACTGGTGCAGCCTGGTCAAACCGACAAGCTGGAAAGCGTGCTGTGGGTCGGCCCGGCTCTGCAGGATAAAATGGCTGCCGTCGCGCCGCACCTGGATCTGACCGTCGACTACGGCTGGCTGTGGTTCATCTCCCAACCGCTGTTTAAGCTGCTGAAATTCATCCACGGCTTCCTCGGCAACTGGGGCTTCTCGATTATCGTCATCACCTTTATCGTTCGTGGCATCATGTACCCGCTGACTAAAGCGCAGTACACCTCCATGGCGAAGATGCGTATGCTGCAGCCGAAGATTCAGGCAATGCGCGAGCGTCTGGGCGACGATAAACAACGTCAAAGCCAGGAAATGATGGCGCTGTATAAAGCAGAAAAAGTTAACCCGCTGGGTGGCTGCTTCCCGCTGATTATTCAGATGCCTATCTTCCTTGCGCTGTACTACATGCTGAGCGCCTCGGTTGAACTGCGTCATGCGCCGTTTATCCTGTGGATCCACGACCTGTCCGCGCAAGACCCGTACTACATCCTGCCGATCATCATGGGCGCGACCATGTTCTTCATCCAGAAGATGTCGCCGACCACCGTGACCGACCCGATGCAGCAGAAGATCATGACCTTTATGCCGGTCATCTTCACGGTGTTCTTCCTGTGGTTCCCGTCTGGTCTGGTGGTGTACTACATCGTCAGCAACCTGGTAACCATTATTCAGCAGCAGCTGATTTACCGTGGTCTGGAGAAGCGTGGCCTGCATAGCCGCGAGAAGAAAAAATCCTGATTCGGTGTAGGCCGGATAAGGCGAAGCCGCCATCCGGCAATGCGCGCCGGGTTGCCTGATGGCGCTAACGCTTATCAGGCCTACAATCAAAAGGCGGTCGAATGACCGCCTTTTTTTATTGCGATTTGAAGAGACATATCATGAGCCATAACGACACTATCGTCGCCCAGGCAACCCCACCGGGACGCGGGGGTGTGGGCATCCTGCGTATCTCCGGCCTTAAGGCGCGCGACGTCGCGCAGGCGGTACTCGGCAAGCTGCCGAAGCCGCGCTATGCCGACTATCTGCCGTTCAAAGACGCCGACGGTACGCCGCTGGATCAGGGGATTGCGCTGTGGTTCCCGGGACCCAATTCCTTTACCGGCGAAGATGTCCTCGAACTGCAGGGCCACGGCGGCCCGGTCATTCTGGATCTGCTGCTCAAACGTATTCTGACGTTGCCCGGCGTTCGCATCGCCAATCCGGGCGAGTTTTCCGAGCGCGCGTTCCTCAACGACAAGCTCGACCTGGCGCAGGCAGAGGCCATCGCCGATCTTATCGACGCCAGCTCAGAGCAGGCGGCCCGTTCGGCGTTGAACTCCTTGCAAGGGGCCTTCTCCGCGCGTGTGAACCATCTTGTGGAAGCGCTCACTCACCTGCGCATCTACGTGGAAGCGGCGATTGATTTCCCGGATGAAGAAATTGATTTCCTCTCCGACGGTAAAATTGAAGCCCAACTGAACGACGTGATCGCCGATCTCGATGCCGTACGCGCCGAAGCCCGTCAGGGCAGCCTGTTGCGCGAAGGGATGAAAGTGGTGATCGCTGGACGGCCTAACGCCGGTAAATCCAGCCTGCTAAACGCCCTGGCCGGCCGTGAAGCGGCGATCGTCACCGATATCGCCGGCACCACCCGCGACGTGCTGCGCGAGCATATTCATATCGACGGTATGCCGCTGCATATCATCGATACCGCAGGCCTGCGTGACGCCAGCGATGAAGTGGAGCGCATCGGTATTGAACGCGCCTGGCAGGAAATTGAACAGGCGGATCGGGTGCTGTTTATGGTCGACGGCACCACCACCAGCGCCATTGACCCGGCGGAGATCTGGCCGGACTTTATCGAGCGCCTGCCCGCTAAACTGCCGATTACCGTGGTGCGTAATAAAGCCGACGTCACCGGCGAAGCGCTGGGGCTCAGCGAAGTAAATGGCCACTCACTAATCCGCCTGTCGGCGCGTACCGGTGAAGGGGTCGAGGTGCTGCGCAACCACCTTAAGCAGAGCATGGGCTTCGATACCAACATGGAAGGCGGCTTCCTCGCCCGTCGTCGCCACCTGCAGGCGCTGGAAACGGCAGCGAACCATCTGCAGCAGGGCAAAGCCCAACTGCTGGGCGCCTGGGCCGGGGAACTGCTGGCGGAAGAGCTGCGTCTGTCGCAACAGGCATTAAGCGAAATCACAGGCGAATTTACCTCTGACGACCTGCTGGGCCGCATCTTCTCCAGTTTCTGTATCGGTAAGTAAGCATTACTGGTAAGCATCTACTAACCCGCCATAACGTTCTGTTATGACGGGTTTTTTATTTAATGTCCCTAATCACATCAATTCTGTGAAGCAATCACCTGTTTTTCCTTTCAGGAAAAGAGTGTTGTCCAAATGGCAACTCGTACTCTCTGGCCCTAGCCACTATGCTGTACGCCATTCTTATTGCGAGGATCCTATGGCACGCTTTCTTATCTGCAGTTTCGCTTTGGTACTGCTCTATCCATCCGGCATTGATATGTATCTGGTCGGCCTACCGCGCATCGCCCAGGATCTTGGCGCCAGCGAGGCGCAGTTGCATATCGCCTTTTCGGTCTATTTAGCCGGTATGGCTACCGCGATGCTTTTTGCCGGGCGCGCGGCGGATAAATCCGGGCGTAAACCGGTCGCGATTTTTGGCGCCATCACCTTCATACTGGCCTCGCTACTGTGCTCGCAGGCGCATAACAGCACGCATTTCCTGATCGGCCGCTTTATCCAGGGGATCGGCGCGGGAAGCTGCTACGTCGTCGCTTTTGCCGTTCTGCGCGATACGCTGGACGAGCGCCGCCGCGCCAAGGTACTGTCGCTGCTTAATGGCATTACCTGCATCATTCCCGTTCTCGCGCCGGTACTTGGCCATCTGATCATGTTGAAATATCCGTGGCAGAGCCTGTTCTACACCATGACAGGCATGGGGGTGATGGTAGGGTTATTGTCGGTGTTTATGCTGCGCGAGACGCGCCCGACAACGCATCCGCAGGCAGGCGCACAGCATAATGCCACTGCTGAATCGCTGCTAAACCGGTTTTTCCTTAGCCGCATAGTCATTACGACTCTCAGCGTCACCGCAATTCTGACCTACGTGAACGTCTCTCCGGTGCTGATGATGGAAGAGATGGGTTTCGACCGCGGAACTTATTCAATGGCGATGGCGCTGATGGCGATGGTCAGCATGGCCGTGTCGTTCTCCACGCCGTTCGCCCTGACGCTGTTTAAACCACGCACCCTGATGCTGACCTCGCAGACGTTGTTCCTTGTCGCTGGCGTGGTATTGAGCCTCGCCGCCAGCCAGCCCATCACCATGCTGGGATTAGGCATGATCTGCGCGGGTTTCTCGGTCGGCTTTGGCGTCGCGATGAGCCAGGCGCTAGGGCCTTTCACGCTGCGCGCGGGCGTCGCCAGTTCCGCTCTCGGTATCGCTCAGGTCTGTGGTTCTTCGCTGTGGATTTGGCTGGCGGCTATCATCGGGCTGAGCGCCATGAATATGCTGATCGGGATACTCATTGCCTGTAGCATAGTCAGTATTGTTCTGATACTGGTCGTCTCGCCGGCGCGCGCGACGCAAGATAATGAAGAAATCCCTGTCGAGTCTCGATCTTAATCTCCTGCTGTGCCTGCAGCTTCTGACCCAGGAGCGCAGCGTCACCCGCACGGCGAAACGGATGAACGTTTCGCCGTCGGCGGTGAGTAAATCATTGGCCAAGCTACGCGCCTGGTTTGACGATCCGCTATTTGTTAAAACCCCACTAGGGCTGGCGCCAACGCCGTTAATGAGCAGCATGGAGCAGGATCTCGCCGACTGGATGCAGATGGGCAATCAGATCCTCGATAAACCGCATCACACCATGCCAAGCGGCCTGAAGTTCGAGCTGGCGGCAGAATCGCCGCTGCTGATGATCCTGTTCAACACCCTCTCCCAGCAAATTTATCAACGTTATCCACAGGCGCTGATCCGCTTACGCAACTGGGATTACGATTCTCTGGATGCGATCATTCGCGGCGAGGTCGATATCGGTTTTTGCGGCCGGGAAACCCATCCCCGTTCGCGCGAACAGCTGAGCCTGCTGCCGTGGTATATCGATTTTGATATCCTGTTTAGCGACCTGCCGCAGGTGTGGCTGCGCGCCGATCATCCGGCGCTTAATGAAGAGTGGAATCTGGCGGCTTTCCTGCGCTATCCGCACATCAATATCTGCTGGGAACAGAGCGATACCTGGGCGCTGGATGATGTGTTACATGATCTGGGCTACAAGCGCACCGTCGCGCTAACCTTACCCGGCTTTGAACAGTCATTATTTATGGCGGCGCAGCCGAATCACACCATGATAGCCACCGCGCCGCGCTATTGTCAGCACTATAATCAGCAGCATCATCTGCCGCTGGTATCGCGCCCGCTGCCGCTGGAGCCGCAGCTGCTGGAAAAAATGCGCGTGCCGTTCACCCTGCTGTGGCACAAGCGTAATAGCTATAATCCAAAGATCGTATGGCTCAGAGAGACCCTCAAACAGCTCTATTCCAATACGCTGTAGGGAATTTGCCCATCATCCTCACGTTGTTGCGCAAGAAATTGTAAAAGTCAGACATTATCCCTTCTCAAGGAAGAATTTCCGCATTAAAACCTGCTCATTGTGAGCGATAATATCATTCACAATTTTTATCTCTGACCATTAATCACGGAGCGACGAATGGCAACGCATTTTGCAAGAGGGATACTCAACACCAGGGAGCCGCTATCGACGCGTTTGTCGGCGGCATGTCATCAATCCGCACGTAACCTACCCGAATACCGACAGAGCCGCTATCGCGCCTCGCGTTCGCTGCTCGCTGAACTGCTTTTCATGCTTTATGGTATCGGCGAACTGCCGGAAATCATCAGCGAACCCAATGGACGGCCCGTATTTCGCGATCCCCACCTTCCCCGCTTTTCCATCTCTTATGCCGGGAATATCGTCGGCGTAGCGCTAACGACGGAAGGTGACTGCGGTCTCGATATGGAACTGCAGCACGCCTCGCGTGGCGTCCATCCGCTACATGCCGCCGATCGCTATGTCTTCAATAGCAATGAGAATTTATGGATTAACATCCAGCACGATCCGGATGAAGCCCGCGCCCAACTGGTCGCGCTGCGCCGCAGCGTGCTGAAGCTCACCGGTGAAGCCCCGGTACGAGTACAACTGCTGCCGGGGTCTGGTCGCCTGCGTACCGCTGGCCCCCAATCGATTGAAGCCATCTGTGATGCCGAAACGCTGCTGGTGTGGTCAATTGCCGTCACCCCGAATATCGGGCCGCTGAAGGTCTGGGAATTCGATAGTAAAGAGGGCTGGCGCTGCCTGCCTGATGCGCAAACGCGCGCCAAAGAGACTGACGCGCGCCTGATGCGCTTTACCAGCTTACCGGTAGAAAAAGTATTCTCCCTCAACTGACCGGTTTAGCCGGCCATCATGATGCAAAGGAGCACTCATGTCTGATACGTTGAAAGTTGTTACGTTACTCGGAAGTCTGCGCAAAGGTTCTTTTAATGCCATGGTTGCGCGTACGCTGCCAGGCATTGCGCCTGCGGGCATGGAAATCTCCGCGCTGCCGTCGATCGGCGATATCCCGCTGTACGATGCCGATATCCAACAGGAAGAGGGGTTCCCGCAGAGCGTGCAGGAGATCGCGAAACAAATCCGCGAAGCGGACGGCGTGGTGATCGTTACCCCGGAATATAACTACTCGGTACCCGGCGGCCTGAAGAACGCCATCGACTGGCTCTCACGTCTACCGGAGCAGCCGCTGGCCGGTAAGCCGGTGCTGATCCAGACCAGCTCAATGGGCGCTATCGGCGGGGCCCGCTGCCAGTATCATCTGCGCCAGATTCTGGTCTTCCTCGATGCGATGGTCATGAACAAGCCGGAATTTATGGGCGGCGTGATTCAGAACAAAGTCGATCCGCAGGCGGGTGAAGTGGTCGATCAGAGCACGCTGGACCATATGCGCGGCCAGCTGACCGCCTTTGGCGATTATATTCAGCGGGTAAAAGCATAAAAAAAGCCCGGCAGCGATGCCGGGCCATTTCATCATGCGTGCGGATCAATGCGCATCGATAAAGACAATTTTCAGCACGAACAGCAGCGAAACGATAATCACGCACGGGCTGAGTTCACGCAGACGGCCAGTGCCAATCTTCATCACGCAGTAGGAAATAAAGCCCAGGGCGATACCTTCGGTGATCGAGAAGCTGAACGGCATCATCACCGCGGTGATAAACGCCGGTACCGCTTCCGTCAGGTCATCCCACTTCACGCGCGCCAGGCTTGAGGTCATCAGCACGCCAACGTAAATCAGCGCCCCGGCGGCGGCATAGGCCGGAACCATCCCCGCCAGCGGCGACAGGAAGATGACCAGCAGGAACAGGATACCCACGACAACGGCGGTCAGGCCGCTACGCCCGCCAACGGAAACGCCGGAGGAGGATTCGATATAGGCCGTAACCGAAGAGGTGCCAATAAAGGAGCCGGCGACGGACGACACGCTATCGACGAACAGCGCCTGCTTCATGCGCGGGAATTTACCCTGCGCATCCGCCAGCCCGGCTTTATCGGTAACGCCAATCAGGGTGCCGGAGGAGTCGAACAGGTTAACCAGCATGAACGAGAAGATCACGCCCGCCAGGCCAAGGTTCAACGAACCGGCCAGATCGACCTGCCCCACAACCGAGGTTACGCTCGGCGGCGCGGAGACGATGCCGGTATAGTGCACATCGCCGAGCATCCAGCCCAACAGGGTGGTGACCACGATGGAGACCAGCACGGCAGCATGAATATTACGCGACGCCAGGATAGCGATAATAAAGAATCCGAGCACGCCCAGCAGCACGCTGTGGGAGGTCAGGTTACCGATGCTGACCAGCGTGTCCTGGTTCGCCACGATAACACCAGCGTTCTTCAGGCCCATCATGCCGATAAACAACCCGATACCGCTGGTAATGCCCACGCGCAGGCTCACCGGGATATTGGCAATCATCCAGTAGCGTACGCGGAAGAGGGTCAGCAGCAGCAGGCCAACGGCGCCCCAGAAAATCGCGCCCATCCCCACCTGCCACGGCAGGCCCATCGCCTGAACCACCACGAAGGCAAAGAAGGCATTCAGACCCATCGCTGGCGCCAGCGCCACCGGCAGATTCGCGAACAGACCCATCAGGATGCTGCCGAAGGCCGCGATCAGACAGGTGGTCACAAAGACAGCGCTGGTATCCATACCCGCCACGCCAAGAATTTGTGGGTTCACGAAGACGATGTAGACCATCGTCAGGAACGTGGTGAAACCGGCGATCGCTTCAGTGCGCACCGTGGTGCCGTGCTCGCGCAGTTTAAATACGCGCTCCAGCAGACCCTGGCCAGAAGACTGGCTGGTTTGTTGTTGACTCATTATCGGTTTCCGAACGTAAAAGGAGGGAAAATTCGAGGCTATCCTATACCAAATTACGGCACCAGGCGCGGTTGTATGGTAATTTTTTTCATTTATTTTGCTTATACGGCAACGATTGCGTCGCGGCATTGAGCATTACGAAAACGTTAAACTTGTTAAACTGGAAAGAGTATGACCCAACCACAAGCAGTATTTTTCGATTGTGACGGCACGCTGGTCGACAGCGAGGTGATTTGCTCACGCGCCTATGTTCACATGTTTCAAGAATTCGGTATTACGCTGGATTTAGCCGAAATTTTTAAGCGCTTCAAGGGCGTTAAGCTGTACGAGATTATCGACACCATCAACGCTGAATATGGCGTTAACCTGCAGAAAGAGACTCTGGAGCCGGTGTATCGCGCCGAAGTCGCCCGTCTGTTCGATAGCGAGCTGGAGGTCATCCCCGGCGCCGCTGCGCTGCTGGACGCGGTGAAGATCCCGATGTGCGTGGTGTCGAATGGCCCGGTCAGTAAAATGCAGCATTCGCTCGGTAGAACGCAGATGCTGCACCACTTCCCTGACCGGCTGTACAGCGGTTACGACATTCAGCGCTGGAAACCCGACCCGGCGCTGATGTTCCATGCGGCAGAGGCCATGCAGGTACAAGTCGAAAACTGTATTCTGGTTGATGATTCCAGCGCAGGAGCCCAATCGGGGATCGCCGCGGGTATGGAAGTCTTTTACTTCTGCGCCGACCCGCACAACCAACCGATCGATCATCCAAAGGTAACGACCTTCACCGATTTAGCTGAGCTGCCGGCATTGTGGAGAGCGCGTGGCTGGGATATTACTCGTTAAGACCCGGCGTCGCTACGCTCGGCCGGGCTACGGTTGATCACAACGGTAGCCCCGCTGGCCAGCAGCTTTTTAGTGCTGCAATTCCGCCGCTGCTGCTTTATCCGCAATAATCACCAACGAAGGGTGCAATTTGAGCACCGATGCCGGCACCTGTTCGCTGACCGGGCCTTCCACCACCTGCTTTAGCGCTTGCGCTTTCGCCGCGCCGCTGACAATCAGCAGCAGGTTTTTTGCCGCCATCACGCTTTTCGGCCCCATGGTGACATAGCTATCCGGCACCACGTTGAAATCGCCCCCCATTTCACCGTTCGCAACAATGCCAACCAGATCCCCATGAATCGGTACTTCAACCGTCTCATCATGAAAGCGCGTGGTGTTCGGCAGGTTGCCGCAAAAATGGCCGTCGGCGCCCAGCCCCAGCACAATCAGGTCAAGACCGCCGACCTCTTCCAGGCGGCGATCGTGTTGAGCCGCATTCTCCAGCGTCAATTTGTGAATGTTCTCTTCTTTGATTTGCGCTGGGGTAAAAAACAGCTGGCGCAGGTTGGAAATCGTCACCCCTTCACGCTGCTGGCCGCGAAAAGGAATCTCATCAAAGTTGTAATAGTGAACCCGATCATAGAATGATTTCCCTTTGATGGCTGCCACCAAATGCTCATACATACGCTTCGGCGTACTCCCCGCCGTCACCGCCAGATTCATTCGTCGCGGCATCGTGATATAGCCTAAAAGATGATGGCAGGCGACCAGGCTCATCTCTTCATAATCTTCCGTCACAATCAATTTCATCTCATCTTCCTTTACTGGTTGAGACAGGGGGCGCCATGCCCCCTGACGGTTATTTAAAGAGCTTTTGCACAAACTCGGCATAGGCCGGACGCCAGACGTCCATTTCATGATTCAGGCCGGGATAAGAGTGGTAATCAAATTTGATCTTCTGCTTTTCCAGTTCGCTTTTCAGGCCTGCAATATCTTTGCCAGTGACGGAGTCTTTTTCGCCAACCACCAGCGTAAAGTTACGCAGTTGCTTATTGATGGCGTCAGGGTTATTCAACTGCGCCTCCACGCCAGCGTCGGGAACCGTAGTTGTCGTAACCCCGCTTAAGGTGGCAAGCCACCCGAAGCTCTCAAGATGGTTCATCCCGGACACCAGCGCCTGGTAACCGCCCTGCGACAGCCCCGCCAGCGCCCGGCCGTCGGCATCTTTACGCACGTTAAATCGGGAATCGATCAGCGGAATGATGTCGTGCATCAGTTCGTTGTCTGCGGCTTTCGCATTGAGTGGATAGAAGTTTTTACGCCGCTCCTGCGGCGGGAAGTTTTCCGCGATCGCTTGAGGAATATCGGTTTCGGTATCCGGCACCACCACCAGCATCGGCTTGATTTTGCCCTCCACCAGCAGATTATCCATCATTTGCGGGATGCGTCCCTGGTCGATGGCCGACAGACCGCTATCGCCAAAACCGTGGTAGAAATAGAGCACCGGCAAAGGCTCGCCGCTGCCGTTATAGCCCGGTGGCGTCCAGACGTAGACGCGACGCTCTGACTTAAGCGCAGTCGAATGGTAGGTGACGGTACGCAGATCGCCGTGCGGGACCGCCCGATCGTCAAGAATGCTGCCGGGCACCAGGATCAGGCTGGTATTCACCTGGCGTTGCGGTTTCTGGTAGCGGCTGCCGGTATCGACGGAACGAAAACCGTCCACATCAAAGTAGTACTCATAAAGATTGGCGGCCAGGCGATCGCTTTTCCACGTCCATACGCCCTGGGTGTCTTTGGTCATGTCATGAGAGACAAAGGTATCCGGCGTCGACCCCGTGACGACGGAAACGCGCCTGGCATCGGGGGCAAATAATCGGAAAGTCACGCTGTTATCCGTATTCACCTGAGTAATATATTGGCTGACAGGAATAGCGGCATCAGGCATCGTCGGCAGCGGTGCGGCGTGCGCCGTAAATGTGGCGCCAGCCAGCGCCAGGGCGAAGTAAATTGCATGTCGTTTCATTTTGATTCCTTTTTACGTTTTTATTAGCAGGCGCTTGCGGCCTTACCACCAAATTTCAGCCTGCGCGCCGACCGCGAACTGGTCGTTCTTGCCATCTTCAAAAACCGCGGTGGTATTGTTAGCAGCCTTATCCAGATCGATATCTTCGGCTTTAATATAAGTCGCATAAAAACGGATTTCCGGGCGCGAGGTCAGCATACTGGTATTAACTTTGAAGGTATGGAATAAGGTGGTCTTATAACCGGATTCGTTATATTTCTTGCCCGTCACATCTTTGTTCTGCTGTTTGAAGTAGCCCAATTCAACGCCGGTCTGATTATATTTATTCCAGATATATGCCGGACGGACCACGACGCGAATAGATTCAAAGTCTGAATGGGCGCCGGTTTCATAGCTATAGATGTCATTACCAAATGAGTAGACGATTGCATTCGCCATAATGACATCATCGCGCAGATAGGTTTCCCCCTGCGAGGTTAAGCGCACGGCGGTGCCGTTGGTATGATCGCCATAATAACGCCCATTATTGGTGGTATATGGGCTCGAACCGGCATAGCGCGAGAAGCTGCTGGCGATGGAGTTTTTCGCCAGTAATAATGAGAACTCGTTAAAGCCGCCGTTATCAAATTTCTGCGTTAATGAGGTGCCCACCATCCAGGTATCTTTCCATTGGTAGTAACCTTCATTCCCCTCTTTATATTTCTCTGATGAGCTTTGATTGGCGGCGACATAGCGCCCGCTCACCATCAGCGAGGCTTTATCCCACAGCGGAATATCTTTGTAACGCACATCCAGGGTATTGGTATTAATTTGCTGCTTATTAGTCAAAGAGCGGTCATAGTCATCGATGTCTTCGCGCACCAGCGCGATATCAAATTTACCGGCGCCCACCTTCCAGTTTTCAAGCCCCACGCCAGCCGCCGCATCGGTTCTTTGCGTTTTCCAGTCCAGCATCTGGATCTCGATTTTCGGCGCGCCGTGCTTACCGACCCAGAAATCCGCTTCCGGGGCAAACGGCAGAAAGCCTTTGGTGTTGACGTACATATCCGAGAACTGAAGGTAGTTTTCGCCGCCGGCATTGTCGCCAAACCAGCCGGTAGAATACTGCTGACCCACATTGCCATCGAGCATCACGATGGCATCCACACGTTTGTCGTCCTCCTGAAAAACGCGCTGTTTAAGCTGTAAATCAAACCAGCCGGAATACTCGTTACCCAAACGGCCAAGCGAGCCGATGGCCCACGATTTTGGCGAACCGTGCGAGGCGGTCCCCCAGCCAGAACGGTAATAGCCGTTATAGCTAAAGCCGATTTCATCTTTTACAAACTTGCTAAAATCTTTCAGCGTCATGGCGCTATAGGTTGGCTCACCGCCCTGCGCCGGCTGTTCATTTTTGACCAGTACCGCATCCGGCTTAGCGGCCGCTTGGGTCGCCGTGGGCGCTTTCGCACTCTGGCTCTTCTGGCTATTTACCGGTTGCGACCAGGCGGCCCAGACCTGGTTCCTTTTTTTCTCCTGATCCTGATATTTCTTGAGTTCTTTTTGCGTGTCCTGAAGCGCTTTTTCCAGAAGCTCCAGCCGTTGTTCAACCGTAAGTTGCCCGGCAATAAGATTTGTTGAATAAGAAAGCGGCGCCAGCAAAACCATCGCCGAAGCGATCATATTTCTTCTAATCATAATAATCCCTTATATAAGCATTGGCGTAAATGAAACACGTAACAAATAAATAGCGTTATGTTTTTAATAAACTGCATTAATACCATTCCACGTAACTGCAGCTTTTATTTTCCTGCCGAATAAGTGGCAAAAAAAAACCTGAAGGAGACCATCTGCATTAACAGATAATCCTCTTCAGGTTTTGCCCGCTCATTGCGGTAACAACCCTTATCACCAACCGTTCAGCGTCTAAAACAAAAAAACCTGACATCGCCGCCTGGGGCAATATCAGGTTTTGCCTGCTGTCGCAGTAACAATCCATTTGACCTTCTGAGCAGCAACGCCCGGTCAGTGGGAAAGATTGTTACGCGATAAAATTTAAAACTCAAATAGCCAGAGTATTAATTGTGACGATAATCGCAGCAATATGTCAGCGATGCAGACAATCATTGTTGATTCTGATTATTCCCTTTACCAGAATCAACCATCATGATCTTTACTCTTTCGGATCTTTACCCGCGAGCAGTTTATCCAGTTCGTCGCCGCCTACGTGACGGAAATCCTGGCCTTTGACGAAGTAGAAAATATATTCGCAAATATTCTGACAGCGATCGCCGATACGCTCGATGGAACGCGCGCAGAACAGCGCGGTCAGGACGCTCGGAATGGTGCGTGAGTCTTCCATCATGTAGGTCATCAGCTGACGCACGATGCCTTCATATTCCTGGTCAACTTTCTTATCTTCACGATAGATGCGTACCGCCTCATCAAGATCCATACGCGCAAAGGCATCCAGCACGTCATGCAGCATCTGCACGGTATGGCGGCCCAGCGACTCAAGGCTCACCAGCAGCGGCTGGTGCTGCTGGGAAAACTTCTCCAGCGCGGTACGGCAGATTTTATCCGCCACGTCGCCAATACGTTCCAGCTCGGCGATAGTCTTGATGATCGCCATCACCAGGCGCAGGTCGCTGGCGGTCGGCTGACGTTTAGCGATGATGCGCACGCAGGCCTCGTCGATCGCCACTTCCATCATATTGACCTGCTTGTCGCCGTCGATTACGCGCTTCGCCAGATCGCTGTCCTGATTGTGCATCGCGGTGATCGCATCAGAAAGCTGCTGCTCCACCAGCCCACCCATGGTCATCACCTGGGTGCGAATGTACTCCAGCTCTGCGTTGAACTGGCCGGAAATATGTTTATTAAGATTTAAGTTATCCATGATGTCTCCTGATTGCCCATCGGGTTAGCACCTGAAAGCAGAAGGGCAATCAACCGTAGCGGCCAGTAATATAATCTTCAGTTTGCTTCTTAGCGGGCTTGGTAAACAGATCGTCCGTGTTGCTGAATTCAATCAGCTCGCCAAGATACATAAATGCCGTATGGTCGGAACAACGCGCAGCCTGCTGCATGTTGTGGGTAACGATAACGACGGTGTAATCCTGCTTCAGCTCGGTGATAAGTTCCTCGATGCGCCCGGTGGAGATCGGGTCCAGCGCTGAGCAAGGTTCATCGAGCAACAGCACTTCCGGGCGAATCGCGATACCGCGGGCGATACACAGACGCTGCTGCTGACCACCGGAGAGAGAATACCCGCTCTGGTGCAGTTTATCTTTGGTTTCATTCCATAATGCGGCTTTGGTCAACGCCCACTGCACGCGCTCGTCCATATCGGCTCGCGACAGCTTCTCAAACAGGCGCACGCCGAAGGCGATGTTGTCGTAGATGGACATCGGAAACGGCGTCGGCTTCTGGAATACCATCCCCACTTTCGCGCGCAGCAGCGCGATATCCTGGGTATTGGTGAGAATATTGTCGCCATCCAGCAGAATTTCGCCTTCCGCACGCTGCTCCGGGTACAGCTCAAACATCTTGTTGAACGTACGCAGCAGAGTGGATTTACCGCATCCTGACGGGCCGATAAACGCCGTCACCTGGTTCTTAGCGATATCCAGGTTGATGTTCTTCAGGGCATGGAATTTGCCGTAGTAGAAGTTCAGATCACGAACTGAAATTTTACCCGGATTCGCGTTCACCATACTCATCTCAATCTCTTCCTCATTCGGCGCCGCTTAGGCCGCGCCGCAAAAATTAACCGTGTTTCTTCTTCGCGAAGACAACGCGCGCCAGAATATTCAGCAGCAAGACGCACAGGGTGATAATCAATACCCCGGCCCATGCCAGTTGCTGCCATTCCGCGAACGGACTCATGGCAAATTTAAAAATGGTCACCGGCAGATTGGCGATCGGCTGCATCATATCGGTGCTCCAGAACTGGTTGGAGAGCGCGGTGAACAGCAGCGGCGCCGTCTCCCCGGCGATACGGGCAATGGCCAGCAGGATACCGGTCATAATGCCGGATACCGACGCCTTAAGGGTGATCGCGGAAATCATCTTCCATTTCGGCGTCCCCAGCGCATAGGCTGCTTCACGCAGGCTATCCGGCACCAGCTTTAGCATGTTTTCAGTGGTACGAATCACGATGGGCACCTGCAGCAGCGCCAGCGCGATAACGCCCGCCCAGCCGGAGAAATGCTGCATCTGCGCCACCACGATGGTGTAGACAAACAGACCCACGACGATAGACGGCGCGGAAAGCAGAATATCGTTGATAAAGCGGATGATTTCCGCCAGTACCGACTTACGGCCATATTCCGCCAGATAGATACCGGCCATGATACCCAGCGGCGTACCAAAGACGGTCGCCCACAGGATCAGCAGGCCGCTGCCCGCCAGGGCGTTCGCCAGACCGCCGCCCGCGGTATTCGGCGGCGGCGTCATTTCGGTGAACAGCGCCAGGCTCATGCCGTCGATGCCACGCGTGATGGTCGACATCAGGATCCAGATAAGCCAGAAGAGGCCGAATGCCATGGTCGCCATCGACAGGGTCAGGGCGATGCGGTTCTTCAGGCGGCGCTTAGCCTGCATCTTGCGACGGGATTCCGCCAGTTCGGCGGTGGTTTGCAATTCGATCGTTGCCATTAGCGTGCCCCCTCGTTCTTAGCGAGACGCATAATCATGAACTTCGACGCGGCCAGAACGATAAAGGTGATAACAAACAGGATCAGGCCCAGTTCCATCAGCGCCGCTACGTGCAGGCCGCTTTCCGCTTCCGCGAATTCATTGGCCAGCGCCGAGGTAATACTGTTGCCCGGCATATACAGCGAAGCGCTGTCGAGCTGATAGGTGTTACCGATAATAAAGGTGACGGCCATGGTTTCGCCCAGCGCGCGGCCCAGGCCGAGCATGACGCCGCCAATCACCCCGTTTTTGGTGAACGGCAGCACAATGCGCCAAATCACCTCCCACGTGGTGCAGCCGATCCCATATGCGGACTCTTTCATCATCACCGGCGTCTGCTCGAAGACATCACGCATTACCGCGGCGATATAAGGAATGATCATGATGGCCAGAATGACGCCGGCCGCCAGGATGCCGATACCGAACGCCGGGCCGGCAAACAGCGCGCCGACAAAGGGGATCGTCGAAAGGACGTTGCCGACTGGTTCCTGGAAGTAAGTCGCAAACAGCGGGGCAAAAATAAACAGGCCCCACATGCCGTATACGATACTCGGGATTGCCGCCAGCAGCTCAATAGCGATACCCAGCGGGCGTTTTAGCCAGGCCGGGGAGAGTTCAGTCAGGAACAGCGCGATGCCGAAGCTCACCGGAACGGCGATCAACAACGCGATAATTGAGGTAACCAGAGTCCCGTAAATCGGTACCAGCGCACCGAAGATTTCATTCGGCGCATCCCACTCTTTGGTCCACAAAAAGGAAAAGCCAAATTTCTGAATACTTGGCCATGAAGAGATGATGAGGGAAACGATGATGCCACCCAGCATCAATAGCACAATCAGCGCAGCCAGTTTTACCAGCGCGCTGAAGATCATGTCACCCTTTTTCCCCGGAGGGTTGAATGCCGGCTTGCTTGCAGCCATAGGTTACTCTTTAAGTTCGGGCCCAAAAAGCCAGCATTTTACTGAGCTTACGGGCAAAGGTAATGCTATACCCGAAATAATTCGAGCTGCAGGAAGCTAGCCGGCAGCTCGACATTCCGCGGGTATTAGTACAGCGCTTTACCGCTGCTGTCTTTCACGTTGGTTTTCCATGCGGCGCGAACCTGCTCAACCACGCTGTCCGGCAGGCTGGCATAATCCAGCGCATTCGCTTCTTTGCCGCCGTTTTTATATGCCCAGTCGAAGAACTTCAGCACTTCCGCGGTATTCTCCGGCTTATTGGAGGCCTTGTGGACGAGGATGAAAGTGGTTGAGGTGATCGGCCATGCATTTTCACCTTTCTGGTTAGTCAGGTCCTGAGCGAAGGACTTGCTCCAGTCGATACCTTTCGCCGCATTAGCGAAGTTATCTTCCGTCGGGCTGACCGGCTTGCCGTCAGCGGACAGCAGTTTGGTGTAAGCCAGGTTATTCTGCTTAGCGTAAGCATACTCGACGTAGCCGATCGCGCCCGGCAGACGCTGAACGAAGGCCGCGATACCGTCGTTGCCTTTACCGCCCAGACCGGTCGGCCAGTTTACGGTAGAGCCTGCGCCAATTTTAGATTTCCACTCTTCGTTCACTTTCGCCAGATAACTGGTGAAGACGAAGGAAGTACCGGAACCATCCGCGCGGCGAACCACAGCGATGTTCTGAGCCGGTAGCTTCAGGCCAGGGTTGAGTTTAGCGATCGCTTCGTCATCCCATTTTTTGATTTTGCCCAGGTAGATGTCGCCGAGGGTTTTACCATCCAGCACCAGCTCCCCGGATTTAACGCCCGGCAGGTTAACCGCCAGCACCACGCCGCCGATCACGGTCGGGAACTGGAACAGGCCTTCCTGCGCCAGTTTGTCATCAGCCAGAGGAGCATCAGAAGCACCGAAATCCACGGTGTTGGCAATAATCTGTTTAACGCCGCCAGAGGAACCAATACCCTGGTAGTTAACTTTATTGCCCGTTTCTTTCTGATAGGTATCAGCCCATTTGGCATACACCGGAGCAGGGAAAGTTGCACCTGCGCCAGTCAGGCTTGCTGCTGCGAAAGCAGAGAAAGCGCTCATCGATAAGGTCGCGGCGACAACTGTTGCGACGGTGGTACGCATAACGTTCATAATGTCTCCTGCTGGGATTCGTAAACCGTTGTTTCGAAGCTATGGTGAGCAAAATAGGACAAACAGGTGACAGTAAAATGTACGAATTATGACAGTTTTATGACACGCAGAAATGCGTTCGACGAAAGGAAATTAAAATCAATATTTTCAATGAATTGGATTTAATTGTGACATCAGGTTTACGGCAAGATTTTACCTGTATGACAGTGAAAATAAGGTTCGAAAATGACAGTCTGTCATAAAGCAGGGAAGCGGATTTTACTTCATCTCTTAAAAGGCTGCCGGGAGGCAGCCCTGAAATGACGTCACTCCGCTTGATAAACCTGACGGCCCTCAAACATCGTCCAGACGACCTTCGCGTCACGCAACTCCTCAATACTCACTTTTTCAAGATTGCGATCGAAAAGTGCAAAATCGGCGCTTTTGCCTACGGCCAGCGAACCTATTTCATCTCCCCGGCCAATCACCTTCGCCGCATTCAAAGTATAGGCCTGAAGCATCGCCTCCCGACTAATTTTCTCACTATCCGGCGGTAGCTCGCCCAACTCCCCCCTGCGCGTGACGGCCGTGTAAATAGCCAATAGCGGGTTCGCGCTGGACACCGGTAAATCACTGGCGCCGGCAATCAATGCATGGTGACGGTACAGATCGCCTGCCGGATAAAGATGAGTTAGCAGAGGTGCAGGTACCTTGCCCTCCAGTAAGGTTGTCGTGGCGCCATCGCCATCCTTACCGGCCCATAATAGCTGCATCGAGGCCGCAACATTAAGCTGCTGAAAACGTGGGTAGCTCTGCGGGCTGACCACTTCCAGATGGGTGATGCTATGTAGCGTCTCGCTATTACCGTTGGCTTTTCGGGCACAAGCTACGGCATCCAGCGATTCTTCAACAGCGCGATCGCCGATCGCATGAAAATGCGCGATCAGATGCTCGGCATCCGTACGGGTAATCAGCTGACAGAACCTGGTTTTATTTAACGATTCGCTGCCGCGATAGCCTGGACGATTCAAATAAGGCAGGCTCAGTTTCGCCGTTTGTGAAGGGTATTCAATGACACCGTCCTGAAAGATCTTAATCCCCGCCAGCCTGAAATCAGGGCTTTGAGAGAATTTATCGCGCAGCGCTAACACATCGTCAATAATTGAAGGCCCGGCATTAATATTCACCAACGCCAGGCCGCTAACATGGGCGGTTAGCTTATTGGCCTTAGCTAACGCCGAGTATGCAGGAAGCAAGCCTACATCGTTGCGATTAGGGCTGGCGTCAAACATCGGTGACAATGGGCGAATATTGCTGAGCGGATCCATCCAGGCAGTAATGCCGAACTGGTTCATGGCATCCGCTCCCGCAATAATGGCGCGGGATAATGTCTCGTCATCAACGGCAGGGATGGCATTCATCACGAAATCCCACGCGCCTTCAGTGACAAAACCGCTGATTTTACCGTCAGCTGTCAATCCCGTTCCCGCTTTAAAAGCGCTATCCGCATGTCGGAGTTTTTCCGTTGTTAAACCCGCTTTACGTAGCATTGCCTGATTAGCCCAGCCGGTATGGGCGTCAGCGCCACCCAACACCACCGGCGTATTTTTATATTCCGGCGCATTGAATACGCTATCCAGCAGACTAATTCGATCCCAGTAATCCAACGGCACATTACTGTAATACTGCACACCATGCAGATCGCGCTGCGGATTATCTTTATTTTTAGCGACGAAAGCACGCACTGCTGCGGCATCCTGCAAGCCGCCGGGGAATTCCAGCGTTAGCGTCTGAAAACCGGCATTAGCGACGTGGGCATGGGTATCAATCAATCCGGGCATCAGATACCGACCTTTTAGATCGATTTGCCGGGCATGTTCGCCAACTAGTTTAAGGACGTCCTGGTATTTACCAACGGCAACGATTTTTTCCCCTTCAATACCAATAGCTTCAGGATGCGGATTTGACGCATCAGCGCTATAAATGTCCCCACCATATATAATTGTTTTATTATCTTGCTGGGAATAAACTGAAAAAGGAGACATCGCCAGTGCACACACCAGATAAAGCATTGAGCGTTTCATTAATAACTCCGTTGCGTTTGCCAATAAAGACCAAATCAATAGTTATAAAATGTTATTCAGCTGGTGTGTTTTTCAAAGGAATACCAATATCGAAAACATAATAATCGCGAGAGACATCCGTTTCTGGATAATATTTTTCATAGCACGGGCTATCGCCTTTTAAATAACCCTGAGCATTAACCCAAGCAAATGCGATATCCCAGGCGGTATCCAAATTTTCCCCATAAACAGCAAACTTACAAATGGCATACCGCCCACTCGCTCGCGTCTGTACGGCAATTTCTCGCCCGGTTTTTACACTGCCAGCGAGTTCTACGCACACATCGGTGCGGCAGCGTAACTCCGGTGTAACTTCTGGCGAATCCCAATAGAGGCAAATCATTCCTCCGGGCTGCAATGGCGTATCAGGAAACAGGGCTAACAGGTCTGCGTGCGTTTGTTGGCACGTCTCTTTCCCATACAGGCCGAATCGCCGCATATATGCCAGACGCACTGCCGGTAAATATTCCACGCCAGCCGCGATAAAACCAGCATCATCCCATGTGCTCAACATCGCGTCGGATTGAGAATAGTCGCTTTCTACAATACTGACGTTTCCAGGTTTGCTTTTCTCTTGTCTCGCAAAACGACGACGAAACTCACCGGGGGTGAGTGAAAAATGCTGACGAAAAGCTTTAGCAAAATTTTGCGAACTGGAAAATCCGATCTGCAAAGCAAGACCGGTGATATCGCCATATGGAGATTCAATCAAATGCATGGCCGCCTTTTCCATTCGCAGACGGCGAGTAAAAGCAGCCACCGTTTCCCCAACCTGAGCTTTAAAGATTCGGTGAAAATGAAAACTTGATACCGCTACTTCACTCGCAATTTCATCCAGCGTTGGATTAACACAAAGATGATCATTGATATAGTCTATTGCTTTAAAAACTTTCTTTCTGTAATCCTGCGGCATCGCTAATTATCTTTACATATGAACCATCTTTATAATTTACGAAGAGAAATTCAATTCTGGAAAAAATAAATAAACATAGTGTGAGCTGGATATAAAAAATCCGATAGTGTTTCATTAACACTACCGGATTTACAGATTTCACTGCCTGATTCAGTCGTATCGACCGTTACTCTACGGTCACCGATTTCGCCAGGTTACGCGGCTGGTCAACGTCGGTGCCTTTGATCAGCGCAACGTGATAAGCCAGCAGCTGCAGCGGCACGGTGTAGAAGATCGGCGCAATCACCTCTTCGACATGTGGCATCTCGATGATGTGCATGTTGTCGCTGCCGCTGAAACCGGCGTCTCCATCGGCGAAGACGTACAGTTCACCGCCGCGGGCGCGAACTTCTTCAATATTGGATTTCAGTTTTTCCAACAGTTCGTTGTTCGGCGCCACCACGATAACCGGCATTTCGGCATCAATCAGCGCCAGCGGGCCATGTTTCAGCTCGCCCGCCGCATAAGCTTCAGCATGAATGTAGGAGATCTCTTTCAGCTTCAGCGCCCCTTCCAGCGCGATCGGGTACTGATCGCCGCGGCCAAGGAACAGCGCGTGATGCTTATCGGAGAAACGTTCCGCCAGCTGTTCGATGCGCTTATCCTGCGACAGCATCTGCTCGATACGGTTCGGCAGCGCCTGCAGGCCATGCACGATATCCTGCTCGATAGCCGCATCCTGGCCCTTGAGACGCGCCAGTTTCGCCACCAGCATCAACAGCACGGTCAGCTGAGTGGTAAAGGCCTTGGTCGATGCCACGCCGATTTCGGTACCGGCTTTGGTCATCAACGCCAGATCGGACTCGCGCACCAGCGAGGAGCCCGGAACGTTGCAGATAGCCAACGACCCCAGATAGCCAAGCTCTTTAGAGAGGCGCAGCGCCGCCAGGGTATCCGCCGTCTCACCGGACTGGGAGAGGGTGATCATCAGGCTGTTACGGCGCACCGCGGATTTGCGGTAGCGGAATTCGGAAGCAATTTCGACATCGCACGGCACACCGGCTAACGCTTCGAACCAGTAACGGGAGACCATCCCGGAGTTATACGAGGTTCCGCAGGCAACAATCTGGATATGCTCAACCTGCGACAGCAGCGCGTTGGCATTCGGCCCCAGTTCGCTGAGATCGACCTCGCCATGGCTGATACGCCCGGTCAGGGTGTTCTTAATCGCGTTCGGCTGTTCGTAAATCTCTTTCTGCATATAGTGGCGATAAATCCCCTTATCACCGGCGTCATACTGCAGATTAGATTCGATCTCCTGGCGATTCACTTCCGCGCCGGATTTATCGAAAATAACCACCGTACGACGGGTAACTTCGGCAATATCGCCCTCTTCGAGGAAGATAAAGCGGCGGGTCACCGGCAGCAGCGCCAGCTGGTCAGAAGCGATAAAGTTTTCGCCCATGCCCAGGCCAATGACCAGCGGGCTACCGGAGCGTGCCGCCAGCAGCGTCCCCGGATCGCGGGTATCCATGATCACCGTACCATAGGCGCCGCGCAGCTGCGGGATTGCGCGCAGTACGGCTTCACGCAAGGTGCCGCCCTGTTCCAGCTCCCAGTGCACCAGATGCGCGATAACTTCGGTATCGGTTTCGGAGACGAAGACATAGCCACGAGACTGCAGCAGGGCGCGCAGCGGCTCATGGTTCTCGATGATCCCGTTATGGACCACCGCAATATGTTCAGAAACATGCGGATGCGCATTGCTCTCAGACGGCTCGCCGTGCGTCGCCCAGCGGGTATGGGCAATCCCGGTACCGCCATGTAACGGTTGCTCTTCTACCGCCTGAGCCAGCATCTGAACTTTACCAAGACGACGAACGCGGGTCATATGACCTTCGTTATCGACCACTGCCAGACCGGCAGAGTCATAGCCCCGGTATTCCAGACGACGTAAACCTTCGAGAAGGATTTCAGCAATATCACGCTGCGCGACTGCGCCAACAATTCCACACATAGTTAAATTTCCTGATAATGGCGATATGCCATGCGTTGTCGCTGACCTGTATTTGCCCTTTACGGGCGCCCCGAGCCTTGTAGAGAGTGGGGTTATTTTTATGGTACTGCCTGCGGACGGGGACCTATATTGCTCCTCTCATCCTGGTTTGCCGGGCGATCTCTCACCCGGCGACAATCTAAAAACTACTTTTTCTTTACCGGACGCTGCCAGCCCTGTTTGTGGACCTGCGGCACGCGACTTAACACTAGTTCGTTGTCAGCAATATTACGCGTGACGGTGGTGCCCGCGGCAATCGTCACGCCGTTACCGACGCTGACCGGCGCGACCAGTTGCGTATCAGAACCGACAAACACGTCATCGCCGATGATCGTTTTATGCTTATTTGCGCCATCATAGTTACAGGTGATGGTACCTGCGCCGATATTAACGTTGTCGCCAATTTCAGCGTCGCCGAGGTAGGAGAGGTGTCCTGCCTTCGAACCTTTGCCCAGACGGGCTTTCTTCATTTCGACAAAGTTGCCAACGTGAGCGCCTTCCAGCAGTTCAGCCCCCGGACGCAGACGCGCAAACGGGCCGATGGTGCAGGCAGCCTGCAGTTGCGCATCTTCAACCACGCTATACGGGCTGATTTCGCAGTCATCGCCGATGACGCTGTCTTTGATGACGCAGCCGGCGCCGATCTTCACGCGATCGCCCAGCACAACATGACCTTGCAGAATAACGTTAGTATCAATTTCGACATCGCGCCCGTGTTTCAGCACGCCGCGCAGATCGAAACGCGCCGGATCGCGCAGCATCACACCCGCCAGCAGCAGTTTTTCTGCCTGCTCTGACTGATATACTCGTTCCAGACGCGAAAGTTGCAGACGGTTGTTCACCCCTTCAACTTCGCTCAGACGCTGTGGATGCACCGCAACGATCTCATGACCTTCCTGATGAGCCATCGCGATAATATCAGTGATGTAGTATTCGCCCTGGGCGTTATTGTTAGTGAGCTTCGCCAACCAGCGTTTCAGGTCCGCGCCGTTAGCAACCAGAATCCCGGTATTGATCTCCTGAATCTGGCGCTGTGCTTCGCTGGCGTCTTTATGCTCAACGATGCCTGTTACCTGGCCATTTTCACGCGTGATGCGCCCATAACCGGTTGGATCATCCAGCTTCACCGTCAACAGGCCGATACCGCCCTGCGGTTTTGCGGCGCGCAGGCGCTGTAGCGTTTCAACCGAAATCAACGGCACATCGCCATAGAGCATCAAGATATCTTCATCATCATTGAAGAACGGCGCCGCCTGCTGCATCGCATGGCCGGTACCGAGCTGCTCTGCTTGCAGCACCCAGTTGAGGTTATCTTCATGCAGCGTTTGACGCAGCAGATCGCCGCCGTGGCCGTACACCAGGTGTACCGCGGCAGCGCCTAAATCTTTAGCCGCATCAATGACGTGCTGAACCATTGGCTTCCCGGCCAGAGTATGCAGCACCTTAGGAAGATCGGAATACATGCGGGTCCCTTTGCCTGCGGCAAGGATAACCACGCTCATCGCACTGTTTGACATACGCATCCTGACAGCTGTTAGAACGAAAAGTAAAAGCCTTTCACGTTGAAATTGCTACATATTTTTCATCATGAAACGAGACGCGGAGAAAACGTCCAGGCTCAATGCTATACACCATTTTAGGGCGCTATTTTTCACCATCGCAAATCAGTTTAACGCTGAAAAACGATGATAGGGAGAGAAATAGTCGCCTATCTCACTGCTTTTGCTGTTTTTTTTATACATAAATAAAGCATGAGTAAATGGATACCATCTTATGATTAATATGCATTTTATCATTTATGTAAATGGATGGGCGAGTCTGTTTAGCCAGTGAAGCAGTGATGGTTTCATTTCAATAGTCTCTATGGGCATTTTGGTTTACGCTGAGCTAGCTCATTTTTATTTCACTATGCCGTTAGCCAGGAACAGGCTGCTCGTTAATCCGCACAGGAAGCGTAATACAATGCATAAATTAAAATTCGGAATTATCCTTACTTTATTGTTATTTATTAATACTTCAGCATGCTATGCGAAATTTCATTCATGCACGGAATATTGGCACGACGATGGCAAAGTTGAAAAAATGTCATGCGGCAGCAATTACAAACCAATACCAGATAGCCCTTATGTATTAAAAAACAACAAAGCCTGGTATACTAATTACAATAGCAGGACATATAATCGGCACTCTGGTTGTGCTGGTGTCACCTGCATGGCACCTGACTTAAATATCCTTCCAGAAATTGAACGTGAAAAAAAACACTATTATTCACTCAATATTAATGCCAATCGTATAAATGTAATAAAAGAACCAAATCACAACTGTGGGTATAGTAGGATAAATTACATCGCAGATGACAAGAACGTTTATTATAAAGGAACAAAAATAAAAAACGCCGACCCTCAATCATTCAAAGCATACGAAATGAAAGAGCATGACATATACTCTCTCGGATGTAATCTGGCATGGGATAAGAACAATATTTATTACTTAGAAAAACCTCTGGATGTGCCAGTTACCGGTGAAGTCAATCTGATCAATGAATCATTAATTAGCACCGGAAAGCAAATTTATAAAATAGAAAATCAACAAGGTAATTTAATTTTAACGCCTCGTAACAACATCTCTGCCAATCTCTATGCGCTGCCAAGTGGTCGGGGTTTATCCACAGATAACCAGCACCTTTTTTACTATGGAAAGGCTATTGAAACGCTAGCAGGTATCCCACCGACGCTCGTAACACCTGTGTGCCCGGTTCCTGGCTTTCCCCATCTGGAATGCTACCTTCCTGATAATAGTATTTATAATACGATGAAGAATGATGGTTACACTGTTATTCGTACAAAAAATAATATATGGGTGCAAATAAACAAACACTATCATAAAGACATATATAAAATAGGCATCACTCCACAGGACAAGATTTACTTTCTTGTTAAAGCAAAATATAGCGGAAGCGCGTACCTCATTATCAACAACACTTTATATAATCTTGAAAATCATAATAGAAGAGATAAATATGATAGACGTGGCCCCGTCGTTTTTTCGGATTTTCTGATGAGTTATGGTTATTCAAAATTTATTGATAGCCATGGGGTGATTTATGATGAAGCGAATCAAAGCATCGATAATCGTAAGACATTGTTTAAATGTGGTGAAAAAAACAAGAAAAGATTACATTGGGATAAAGATAAAAACACAACCCCAGGAACATTCGTTCTAAGCGATAAGGAATACCGTTACTTTATAGTTAAGGGTGAATTAGCCAAAGTTCAGGATAAAAAAACAAAGCAGTTCATCGACGATAACAAAGGTGATTGTTCAAAATGACCAGGCCTTTGTTCTACTGAAATGAAGAAGGGAATTGAGGGGACAAATTCTCCCAGGGCACTCACCGCAGTGACGAACCATACCCTGACAAAAATGCCGATCGCCTTAAGTGACCAGCATCCCCCCTCATGCGACCTCTTGTCCGCGGATTCACATCACATATGTTGGCGTTTGAATGAGCGATAGTGTGTGAAAACAGGGTGGTAGCGCAGCGATTAGAAGCTCAGGGCGCTAAATTTGGCGATGATTTTGTGGAACAGTTTCATGATGATTTCCAGATTGCAGGTGCGGGTTATGTTTTTTTTGTGATACACATCACAAAACAGAGTCTACGCCTCATCATTTAACTAATCAATAACAAAGAAGGAGGGCCTCGCACTTTTTATGCTACGAACAGGAACCTGAAGGTCTCTCTATATTTAATTCTGATATTTAATTAGCCGAACCCACTTATTAAAAATAATAGCTAATTAAATAAATCCAGAAAATATATAACCTAGCTCAATAATAAAATCAAAAGCCAAGAGAAAATAAAAAGTGTAGACTCAAAAAATCATGCCACAATAATTAAGGACAATTAACCATGCATAAATACCTCACACCTGGCGAAAATTCGTCTTTAAACGCGCCAACTGGATTGGTCACCGTTTCCCATCGGACTGGCAATGGGCTGGATATCAACCTTACCGCTTTTCTACTGACTGCATCAGGAAAGACGGAAGATGATACCGGCATGGTGTTTTTTAACGCTCAAAAGCATAGCTCTGGTTGTGCTATGTTTATACCACCTGAACTACAAAATAATGTGATGTCCCATAGCATTCATTTTGATTTATCAAAGCTACCAGCTGGCATCACGAAAATAGCCATCACATTGACTCAAGACGGAAGCGCTGGGGGGTTTTCTACTGTTAACGATCTGCAGGCACAAATAAAAGCGGGCGAACAAATACTGGAACTAGCTCCCGGTTCATTTAATCAGGAGACTGGGATTATCGTGCTGGAATTATATGTGCATAACGGTCAATTTAAAGCCCGATCCGTATGGCAGGGATTTTCCTCAGGCCTGGTCGGGCTTTGTAATATGTATGGTGTCGAGGTAGAAAGTGAACCGGCGCCTGCAACTGCTGGCTTACAAAAACCTAATATAAACAATGCGGTAGTTTCGCTCAAAAAACCAGAAGATAAACACCGCGTTTCGCTTATAAAGGGAAGCGATGCGCCCCCAAAAATTACGATTAGCGCCACATGGGTAGATAACGGCGATGGTCGCGATAATGATGACCTGGATTTACGAGTAGGAATTCTGTGGCCTGACGGTAATATGTCCCTCATTCAGGCGCCGGATAAATCAGGTGCGTTTAATAAAAAACCCTGGGTTTACCATACGGGCGACGTCGTTAGCGCAAGTCTTTCTGCGCCTGGCGTTGAAAAGGTAGAAATTAACCCTGAAATATCCCGACTGGCGGGTGGGAAAATTGCGCTGGTATGTAGTGTCTATTCCGCCGTCAGTAACGGTGTGGTAGCCGTAGCGTCATTAAAACCGAAAATGCGCATGGAGTATGGTGACAAGATTGTAGAATGCTCTTTTGATTTCACGAAAAAGAAAGGTTTCTTCAGTAGCTGTATTTATACCTACGTTATTGGCCTGATTGAAATAGATCAGGATACTATCGAATTATATCCATCAGGTGTGACATCTAAACCGATGAGTGAATCCACTCCTTGGTTAACCCGCCGACAAGACAACAGTCTGGAACTCACGATGAATGGCCCTGCCGTCTTTAAAGGCAGACCTAACAACCGTAGCGGAAGTAAACAATACATCTGATTCTAAACTCAGGGTGGGTCATTAAGCATAAAAAAAGCCAGTCTGTTGCCAGACTGGCTTTTAGCTTTCAAGCCGGTGTTACATCGCTTTTTTGGTCAATTCGATAACGCGCAGTTTAGCGATCGCTTTGGCCAGTTCCGCGGACGCCTGAGCGTAATCCACGTCGCCGTGAGAGCTCTTGATGTGCTCTTCCGCTTTACGTTTCGCTTCCAGGGCTCGTGCTTCGTCGAGGTCCTGACCGCGAATTGCCGTATCGGCCAGAACGATCACGTTGCCCGGTTGCACTTCAAGAATGCCGCCGGACAGATAGATAAACTCTTCGTGACCGAACTGTTTAACGATGCGAATCATACCAGGCTTAATGGCGGTGAGCAGCGGCGCATGACCCGGGAAAATACCCAGTTCACCTTCGCTACCCGTTACCTGGATTTTCTCGACCAGGCCAGAGAACATTTGTTTCTCTGCGCTGACGACATCCAGGTGGTAAGTCATTGCCATATCACCCTCCGATTAAGGCGTTAAAGTTTTTTGGCTTTTTCCACGGCTTCTTCGATGGAACCGACCATGTAGAACGCCTGCTCCGGCAGGTGATCGTATTCGCCTTCCATGATGCCTTTAAAGCCACGGATGGTGTCTTTCAGCGAAACGTATTTACCCGGAGAACCGGTAAATACTTCTGCTACGAAGAACGGCTGGGACAGGAAGCGCTGGATCTTACGAGCGCGAGCTACCACCAGTTTATCTTCTTCAGACAGTTCATCCATACCCAGGATGGCGATGATGTCTTTCAGTTCCTGATAACGCTGCAGCAGGGACTGTACGCCACGCGCGGTGTCGTAGTGTTCCTGACCAACAACCAGCGGATCCAGCTGACGGCTGGTGGAATCCAGCGGGTCAACGGCCGGGTAGATACCCAGAGACGCGATCTGACGGCTCAGTACCACGGTTGCGTCAAGGTGCGCAAAGGTGGTTGCTGGGGACGGGTCAGTCAAGTCATCCGCAGGTACGTATACCGCCTGAACGGAGGTGATAGAACCGGTTTTGGTGGAGGTGATACGTTCCTGCAGAACGCCCATCTCTTCCGCCAGAGTCGGCTGATAACCTACCGCTGAAGGCATACGACCCAGCAGTGCAGATACTTCAGTACCGGCCAGGGTGTAACGATAGATGTTATCGACGAACAGCAGAACGTCACGACCTTCGTCACGGAATTTCTCAGCCATGGTCAGGCCGGTCAGCGCAACGCGCAGACGGTTTCCCGGCGGCTCGTTCATCTGGCCGTAAACCAGGGATACTTTATCCAGAACGTTAGAGTCGGTCATTTCGTGGTAGAAGTCGTTACCCTCACGAGTACGCTCACCGACGCCCGCAAACACGGAGTAACCGGAGTGCTCGATCGCGATGTTACGGATCAGCTCCATCATGTTTACGGTTTTACCTACACCCGCACCACCGAACAGACCAACTTTACCGCCCTTAGCGAACGGACACATCAGGTCGATAACTTTGATGCCGGTTTCCAGCAGTTCCTGAGAGCTGGACAGCTCTTCATAGGAAGGCGCCGCGCGGTGGATAGCCCAACGCTCTTCTTCGCCGATGTCGCCTTTCATGTCGATCGGCTGACCCAGGACGTTCATGATACGGCCCAGAGTCGCTTTACCTACCGGGACTTCGATCGGATGCTCGAGGTCTTTAACTTCCAGACCACGACGCAGACCGTCGGAAGAACCCATGGCGATAGCACGAACTACGCCACCGCCGAGCTGCTGCTGAACTTCCAGCACCAGGCTCTCATTACCATTCTGTACCTCAAGGGCATCGTACACGCGTGGTACGGCATCCTGAGGGAACTCGACGTCGACCACGGCGCCGATTACCTGGACAATCTTTCCAGTAGCCATCTTAAATCCTCTACGAAATAACCTGGTTAAACCGCGGCGGCCCCCGAGACGATCTCGGTGAGTTCCTGAGTAATGCTGGCCTGACGAGCTTTGTTGTATACCAACTGCAGCTCTTTAATCAGGCTGCCGCCATTATCGGTCGCGGCTTTCATCGCCACCATACGGGCGGCCTGCTCGCTGGCCAGGTTTTCTACCACGCCCTGATAAACCTGAGATTCCACATAACGACGCAGGAGGGTATCCAGCAGCGCTTTCGGATCGGGCTCATACAGGTAATCCCAGGACTTACGTTTCAGATCATCATCTTCTGAAGCCGGTAATGGCAGCAGCTGAGTGATGGTCGGAGCCTGAGACATGGTGTTAATAAATTTGTTGCTGACAACGTAAAGCTTGTCCAGACGGCCTTCATCGTAGGCCTGCAACATCACTTTTACCGGGCCGATCAGTTCGGACAGGGACGGGTTATCACCCATACCGGTCACCTGGGCCACAATATTGCCGCCCACGGAGTTAAAGAAAGACACGCCTTTAGAGCCGATCATTGCGAGGTCGCACTGAACGCCTTTATCGGACCATGCTTTCATATCCGCCAGCAGTTTTTTGAACAGGTTAATGTTCAAGCCACCGCACAGACCACGGTCGGTCGACACCACCAGGTAGCCCACGCGTTTAACGTCGCGTTCTTCCAGGTACGGGTGCTTATATTCCAGATTACCGTTCGCAAGGTGACCAATCACTTTGCGCATAGTATCTGCATATGGACGGCTGGCCGCCATGCGATCCTGCGTTTTACGCATTTTGGAGGCGGCGACCATCTCCATCGCTTTGGTGATCTTTTGCGTGTTCTGGACGCTTGCGATCTTACTACGTATCTCTTTTGCGCCGGCCATGAGCTTCTCCTCAATGCCTTGCGGCCTGCCCTAAGGCAAGCCGCCAGACTTTACCAGGACTGGGTTGCTTTGAAGGAGTCGAGGATGCCTTTCAGCTTGCCTTCGATCTCGTCGTTATAGCCACCGGTCTGGTTAATCTCTTGCATCAGCGGAGCGTGGTCACGGTCAACGTAAGCCAGCAGAGCGGCTTCGAAGCTACCGATTTTCGCCAGTTCCACATCTTCGAGGTAACCGCGTTCAGCAGCGAACAGTACCAGGCCCTGCTGTGCTACAGACATAGGTGCATACTGTTTCTGTTTCAGCAGTTCGGTCACTTTCTGACCGTGGCTCAGCTGCTTACGAGTCGCTTCGTCCAGATCGGATGCGAACTGAGAGAACGCAGCCAGTTCACGATACTGCGCCAGCGCGGTACGGATACCACCGGACAGTTTCTTGATGATCTTGGTCTGAGCAGCACCACCAACACGGGATACGGAGATACCCGGGTTAACCGCCGGACGAATACCGGAGTTGAACAGGTTGGTTTCCAGGAAGATCTGACCATCGGTAATGGAAATTACGTTGGTCGGAACGAATGCGGAAACGTCACCCGCTTGCGTCTCGATAATCGGCAGCGCAGTCAGGGAGCCGGTTTTACCTTTAACTTCACCATTGGTGAATTTCTCAACGTATTCCGCGTTAACGCGGGATGCGCGCTCCAGCAGACGGGAGTGGAGGTAGAACACGTCGCCCGGGAATGCTTCACGTCCTGGCGGACGACGGAGCAGCAGGGAAACCTGACGGTAAGCAACAGCCTGTTTAGACAGGTCATCGTAAACGATCAGCGCATCTTCACCGCGGTCGCGGAAGTATTCGCCCATTGCGCAACCGGCATACGGCGCCAGGTATTGCAGCGCAGCAGATTCAGAAGCGGTCGCCACAACAACGATAGTGTTGGACAGCGCGCCGTGCTCTTCCAGTTTACGCACCACGTTAGAGATGGTGGACGCTTTCTGGCCGATAGCTACGTATACGCATTTGATGCCGGAATCACGCTGGTTGATGATCGCATCGATTGCCATCGCGGTTTTACCGGTCTGACGGTCACCGATGATCAGCTCACGCTGGCCACGGCCGATTGGAATCATGGCATCAACAGATTTGTAACCGGTCTGCACCGGCTGGTCTACGGATTGACGATCGATAACGCCCGGAGCGATAACTTCGATTGGCGAGAAGCCATCGTGCTCAACAGGACCTTTACCGTCAATCGGCGCACCCAGGGTGTTCACCACGCGGCCTAACAGACCACGACCGACCGGAACTTCCAGAATACGGCCTGTACACTTAACCTTCATGCCTTCGGCGAGGTCAGCATACGGACCCATCACAACCGCACCAACGGAGTCGCGCTCCAGGTTCAGTGCGATAGCGTAACGGTTACCCGGCAGGGAAATCATTTCACCCTGCATACAATCGGCCAGGCCGTGGATGCGGATAACACCGTCACTTACAGAAACAATAGTACCTTCGTTGTGAGCTTCACTCACAACATTGAACTGAGCAATGCGCTGCTTGATCAGTTCGCTGATTTCGGTGGAATTCAGTTGCATGCTCCAGTCCCCTTAAGACTGCAAGACGTCTGCCAGGCGATCAAGACGGCCGCGTACGCTACCATCAATGACCATATCACCCGAGCGGATGATAACTCCTGCCATAACAGACTTATCGATTTTGCAATTCAGCTTAACTTTGCGTGACAGACGCTTTTCCATCGCGCCGGAGATCTTCGCAAGCTGTTCTTCACTCAGTTGGTTGGCAGAAATAACATCTACCTCTGCGATGGCCTCGCTGGCTGCACGCAGGTGAATGAACTGCTCAAGAACATCCGGGAGCACCTTCAAACGACCATTTTCAGCCATCACCCGAATCAGGTTCTGACCATTTTCGTCGAGTTGCTCGCCGCAGATAGCGATAAACGCATCTGAGAGCGTTTCCGGCGCCAGGGCACCGGAGAGAAGCTCTGCCATTTGTTCGTTTTTAGTCACTTCAGCGGCAAACGCCAGCATATCCTGCCAGCGCTCAACACTTTTGTGTTCGACGGCAAAGTCAAAAGCTGCTTTGGCGTAGGGGCGAGCTACCGTTACAAATTCAGACATCAGCCCCTCCCTCCTTACAGTTCAGCGACAAGTTTATCCACGATGTCGCTGTTAGCAGCTTCATCCACGGAACGTTCGATGATCTTCTCGGCGCCAGCAACAGCCAGGATAGCAACCTGCTTACGCAGTTCTTCGCGAGCACGTTTACGTTCGGCATCGATTTCAGCCTGCGCCTGTGCAACGATTTTAGTGCGTTCCTGTTCTGCTTCAGCTTTAGCTTCGTCCAGAATCTGAGAGCGACGCTTGTTCGCTTGCTCGATGATTACCTGGGCTTCCGCTTTCGCTTTTTTCAGCTGGTCGGTCGCGTTGGCCTGTGCAAGGTCCAAATCTTTCTTAGCGCGTTCTGCAGAAGCTAAACCGTCAGAAATTTCTTTCTGGCGCTTTTCGATGGCAGCCATTAACGGCGGCCATACGTACTTCATGCAGAACCATACGAAGATAACAAACGCGATGGCCTGGCCGAGGATTGTTGCGTTCATGTTCACAGCACAATACCTCTTAAATTAACTCTGTGGCTTAGGTTTCTTTCGAACAACTTACTACGCGACAGCAAACATCACGTACAGACCCAGACCTACAGCGATCATCGGGATAGCATCCACCAGACCCATAACGATAAAGAACTGAGTACGCAGCAGAGGAATCAGATCCGGTTGACGCGCTGCGCCTTCCAGGAATTTACCCCCGAGGATGCCGATACCGATCGCAGCACCGATTGCCGCCAGACCCATCATCACAGCGGCAGCCATGTACAGCAGATCCATATTCAGGTTTTCCATGACAGTCTCCAGTTTGTTTCAGTTAAAACGTAGTAGTGTTGGTAAAAATCAATGCTCTTCGGATGCCATCGACAGATAGACAATCGTCAGAACCATGAAGATGAAGGCTTGCAGCGTAATAATCAGGATGTGGAAAATGGCCCAAGGCACATTCAGAATCCACTGTGACCACCACGGCAACAGACCAGCAATCAGAATGAAAATCAGCTCACCGGCATACATGTTGCCGAACAGTCGCAGACCGAGAGAAACCGGTTTGGACAGCAGGCTTACCCCTTCAAGGATTAAGTTGACAGGAATGAACGCCCAGTGATTGAACGGCTGCATGGTCAGTTCTTTAACGAACCCACCAACGCCTTTCATTTTGATGCTGTAGAAAATAATCAGGATGAACACGCCAAGCGCCATCGACAGGGTGATGTTCACGTCCGCAGACGGAACCACGCGCAGTGCAGGCAGGCCGAAAATGTGTTCGCCGATATAAGGAATCAGGTCGATTGGCAGCAGGTCCATCAGGTTCATCAGGAATACCCAGACGAACACGGTAAGCGCCAGCGGCGCGATGACCTTGCTCTTGCCATGGTACATGTCTTTGACGCTGCCATGGACGAAGCCGATGATCATTTCGATGAAGGTTTGGAATTTCCCTGGTACGCCGCTGGTCGCTCTCTTAGCAACGCTACGGAACATGGCAAGGAACAGCAGACCGAGAACCACCGAGAAAAACATGGAGTCAATATTGAGCGTCCAGAAGGTGGCTGGGGGGTTGTGCGGATCCACCAGCGAGAATGTACGTAGGTCCAACTGAAGGTTGTTCAGATGGTGTCCTATGTAATCCTGCGGCGTCATATTTTCTGAAGCCATGATGCCTTTTACCCTTTGTTGTTAATTACAGCTGGAGCCAGAATTTGTACCACCAGCACCAAAACCCACGTCACTATCAGCGGCAAAAATACCACTTCAAAAACCGCCAGCGCCATCGCCAGTAGGGCGAAGGTCAGCAACACCTTGAATGCTTCACCGAAGGCGAAGGTCCAGGCCACTCGGCCTTGTGCTGGTGTATGCGCCTGATGGCGCCAGGCAAAAATCATAAACAACGCGTTTGGCAAAACGACCGCCAAACCTCCGCATATGGCGGAGATGCCCCAGAAGGGGTCTTTGAGGCTGAACAGCAGTCCGCTTGCTATTACTGCCAGTAACTGAATAAACAGAAGCTTTCGAGCAACGTTTCGACTCACGAGCGACATAGACATCACGTTTTTACTCCTGCTCCCTTCGAGGTATGCCGCGTGTCGTATAAAACGTTCTTTAAGACCAAGAGTCAAGCGTCAAAAAGCGGACAAATTATACGGTGACAACACGTGATTTCAAACATTAAGTAGCAAAATAGTGAATAAATGTTTAATTATTTTCTGAGCGGCAATTTTTCATGCATTTCGTCAATCAGTGAGGGATCAACCAGAAGTGCAAATAATGAGAAAACGCGGCCATTAAAGCGTGCATTAGATCACATAATAAACATTTTCGGTGCAATCGAATTAAATCTGTACAGAATCAGTAAGTTTTCATCTTTTTGATATTCAAGATAAAAAGTGAGGTCTTTTTGCAAAACAACCCCACATACAATAAAAACCTTTTATTGACATTTATAATAAAAATTTAACATCAATATGAACTGACAGTTCATCGATTTTTAGCACCCTGATATTTTCAAAGTTGACTATTCAGCCAGTAAACCACCACGCTAAAGTTAAACGCTAGAAAAGCCATAGTAAAAGCAAGGTTAAAAGTGGCCAGATAATACCCGCAGGTAACTTTGATTTTTGTAACATGCGCAGGCCACATTTTTTCCACATTTTTTGATAAAAATTATAAGGCGTTTGGCTTAATGACCACCAAATGTCTCTCCCCTTCCAGCTGGGGGACATGCAGTTCAATCACGTCACAAACCTGGTAACCTTCTGGCAGGTTTGCCATTTCACTTTCCTGCGCCTGTCCTTTCAACGCGTAGAAATGTCCGTGTGGCGCCGGCAGGTGGTGGCACCAGCTCACCATATCGTTCAGCGAGGCAAAAGCACGGCTAATGACCCCATCAAACGGCGGCTCTGCGGGAAACTCTTCCACACGGCTCTGCACAGGGGTGATGTTATCCAGTTTTAGCTCATGCTGGACCTGGCGCAGGAAGCGTACACGCTTGCCAAGGCTATCCAGTAATGTGAAATGAGATTCCGGGCGCACGATAGCCAGCGGAATCCCCGGCAGGCCAGGGCCGGTTCCCACATCGATAAAGCGGGAGCCCTGTAGATACGGCGCAACGATAATGCTATCGAGGATATGGCGAACCAGCATCTCGTTAGGATCGCGAACAGAGGTCAGGTTATAGGCTTTGTTCCACTTATCCAGCATCCCGACATACGCCACCAGCTGATTTTTCTTGTGATCGGTGAGCGAAATACCCGCTTCGTCCAGCAGACGAGAAAGTTTGTTGAGCACGGTGAATACCTTCTAAAAATAATGAGCCCGGAGGCGCTAACGCTTACCGGGCTGTGAATTATAAAGGCGATCGCTGATTTTGCATCCGCCAAATTAACGCGCTCTGACGGCTATCAGGCGCTGCGGCGCAGCATCCCCTGCTTTTTCAGCCACACCAGCAAAATAGAAATTGCCGCCGGAGTAATCCCGGAAATACGCGATGCCTGACCGATAGATGATGGTTTATGGTCGTTTAGCTTGGCAATAACCTCGTTGGACAAGCCGGATACCTGACGGTAATCGAGCGTTGCCGGCAGCAAAGTATTCTCGTTGCGTTGCTGTTTTTCGATCTCGTCCTGCTGACGAGCGATATAGCCTTCGTACTTAACCTGAATCTCAACCTGCTCGGCCGCCTGTTGATCCTGCAGGCCCGGCGCGAACGGAGAAAGCTGAACCAGCTGTTCGTAGGTCATTTCCGGGCGACGCAGCAGATCTTCGCCGCTGGCTTCACGCGATAACGGCGCGGTCAGATGAGCGTTCACTTCGGCTGCGCTTTCCGCCAGCGGGTTAACCCAGCTGGTTTTCAGGCGTTGGCGTTCACGCTCAATGCTTTCCAGTTTCTCGTTGAAACGCGCCCAGCGCTCATCGTCCACCAGCCCCAGCTCTCGTCCCTGTTCGGTCAGGCGCAGATCGGCGTTGTCTTCACGCAGCATCAGGCGATATTCAGCACGGGAGGTAAACATACGGTACGGTTCTTTGGTGCCGAGGGTGCACAGATCGTCCACCAGAACGCCAAGATAGGCCTGATCGCGACGCGGCGCCCACCCCTCTTTTTCCGCTGAGAAGCGGGCGGCATTAAGACCGGCAAGCAGACCCTGCGCGGCGGCTTCTTCATAGCCGGTAGTACCGTTGATCTGGCCGGCGAAGAACAGACCCTGAATGTATTTGCTTTCCAGCGTCGGCTTCAGGTCACGCGGGTCAAAGAAATCGTACTCAATGGCGTAGCCAGGGCGAACGATCTTCGCGTTTTCCATCCCCTGCATTGAGCGGACGATTTGCATTTGCACATCAAACGGCAGGCTGGTGGAGATACCGTTTGGATAAATTTCGTTTGAAGTCAGCCCTTCCGGTTCAAGGAAGATCTGATGCTGGTTGCGATCGGCAAAGCGCATGACTTTGTCTTCGATCGACGGGCAGTAACGTGGGCCGATACCTTCAATCACCCCGGCGTACATTGGGCTGCGATCGAGGTTGCTGCGGATCACATCATGGGTTTTCTCGTTGGTGTGAGTGATATAGCACGGTACCTGGCGCGGATGTTGATCCGCGGATCCCATAAACGAGAAGACCGGCATCGGGTTATCGCCGTGCTGTTGCGCCAGCACGCTAAAATCGATGGTGCGCGCGTCAATTCGCGGCGGAGTACCGGTTTTCAGGCGGCTTACGCGCAGCGGCAGTTCACGCAGACGGCGAGACAGCGGGATTGACGGCGGATCGCCGGCACGGCCGCCGCTGTAGTTGTCCAGACCGATGTGGATTTTGCCATCCAGGAAGGTGCCGACGGTCAGCACCACCGACTTAGCCCGGAACTTGAGGCCCATTTGGGTCACGGCGCCGACGACGCGATCGTTTTCGACAATCAGATCTTCTACTGCCTGCTGGAAGATCATCAGGTTTGGCTGGTTCTCCAGCGCGGTGCGTACCGCCTGACGATACAACACCCGGTCGGCCTGGGCGCGAGTCGCACGGACAGCCGGGCCTTTGCTACCGTTTAGTATCCTAAACTGAATACCTGCCTGATCGATCGCCTTCGCCATCAGACCACCGAGCGCATCCACTTCTTTTACCAGGTGTCCCTTCCCAATACCGCCAATCGCCGGGTTGCAGCTCATCTGCCCCAGCGTATCGATATTGTGTGTCAAAAGCAGGGTTTGTTGGCCCATTCGCGCTGCTGCCATCGCGGCCTCAGTGCCTGCATGACCCCCGCCAATGATGATGACGTCAAAAGGATCCTGATAAAACATGGTGATCTGCCTCGCATAACGCGGTTTGAAAATGGATTGAAGCCCGGGCCGTGGATTCTACTCAACTTTGCTCTTTCGAGAAAGGGGCCGGGATCCTGAGTATTAAAAAGAAGATCTTTTATTTAGAGATCTGTTCTATTGTGATCTCTTATTAGGATCGACTCTCTTTGTGGATAAGTCGGATCCACTATTTAAGATCAAACGCTTAAGAAGGATCACAATCTGTGAATGATCGGTGATCCTGTTCCGTATAAGCTGGGATCAGAATGAAGGGTTATGCACAGCTCAAAAAGCATACTCCGGTTATTCTTTGGATAACTACCGGTTGATCCAAGCTTTTGAGCAGGGTTATCCACAGAAGATGCTGCGGATCTTTACAAAACTCAGAGTAAATTTTTCCAGGATCCCACCCAAACCTCGGCTGGATCTTCAGGAATCTCGTGTTCGAGGACATTAATTTTCAGCGTTTCGCCGATCTGTTTTGCCCCGTTGGCCTTTAATGCCGCTTCCAGTTTGTCGATTGCGCCGCAAAAAGTGTCATATTCGCGGCTACCGATACCCACCGCGCCAAAGCGAACGGCAGAAAGATCGGCCTGCTTCTCCAGCAACGCTTCATAGAAAGGGACCAGGTTGTCCGGAATATCGCCGGCGCCATGGGTAGAAGAGATAACTAACCAGATCCCTTCAGCCTGCAGATCGTCAACCAGCGGACCGTGCTGGATATCAGTGCTGTAGCCCGCTTCTTCCAGCTTTTCCGCCAGATGTTCTGCTACATATTCCGCACTGCCCAGGGTGCTGCCGCTGATAAGTGTAATGTCTGCCATGATCGCCGATCGCTCGCTCAACTATTCTGAGTGGCGTATTGTACGCTGTGAGCGAGCTGGGATCTACCTGTGGAAAAATGTGGGATTAAAAAAAACGATCAGGGCTTGATGGTGCGCATGATCGGGTTCTGCAGCACGATCAGGGTTTCAGTGGACTGAATTTCATCGATTGTTTGGATCTTGTTGATAAGTACCTGCTGCAGGGCATCGATAGATTTACACATTACCTTAATAAAGATGCTGTAGTGGCCGGTGGTGTAGTAAGCCTCGGTCACCTCTTCCAGGCTCTCCAGCCGGGCGAGAGCGGAAGGATAGTCTTTGGCGCTCTTAAGAATAATGCCGATGAAACAGCCGACGTCATAACCGAGCTGTTTCGGGCTGACGTCGATTCTTGCCCCCGTAATAATGCCCGCCTGTTTCATTTTCTCTACGCGTACGTGAATCGTACCTGGGCTAACGCCGAACTGTTTGGCCAGTTCGGCGTAGGCGGTGCGCGCATTCGCCATTAAGGCATCAAGAATGCCGCGGTCCAGATTGTCGATCTGATAATTTTCCATTGTTTTTTCTTATGATGTTTGATGATTCTTACTATTTTAGCTTGTTAATTTAATGAATCAAAACTCAGGACGTCTTTTTATTGATTGATTATTGAATTCAGTGCCATTTCTGTTGCTTAATCAATATCAACAGGACGCAGGAGTGATAAAAAATGAAAACCGCATACATCGCAAAACAACGCCAGATTAGTTTCGTTAAATCCCATTTTTCCCGTCAGCTGGAAGAGAAGCTTGGCCTGATTGAAGTGCAGGCGCCGATCTTAAGCCGCGTAGGAGATGGGACGCAGGACAACTTGTCCGGCTGCGAGAAAGCGGTTCAGGTAAAAGTGAAAACACTGCCAGACGCCCAATTCGAAGTGGTTCATTCACTGGCGAAGTGGAAGCGTCAAACCCTGGGACAACACGACTTCAGCGCGGGCGAAGGGCTATACACGCACATGAAGGCCCTTCGCCCCGATGAAGACCGCCTCACCCCAATTCATTCCGTTTATGTTGACCAGTGGGACTGGGAACGCGTCATGGGCGACGGCGAACGCCATACCGGCACGCTGAAAGCGACGGTTGAGGCGATTTACGCTGGGATCAAAGCCACCGAGCTGGCGGTAAGTCAGGAATTTGGTCTGACGCCATTCCTGCCGGAACAGATCCACTTTATTCACAGTCAGGAACTGTTGAGCCGTTATCCGGATCTGGATGCTAAAGGCCGCGAGAGGGCGATCGCTAAAGAGCTTGGCGCCGTCTTCTTAATCGGTATCGGCGGTAAACTGTCTGACGGTAAGCGCCACGATGTTCGCGCGCCGGATTATGATGACTGGAGCTCGCCATCGGCGGAAGGTTTTGCCGGCCTGAACGGCGATATCCTGGTGTGGAACCCGGTGCTGGAAGACGCTTTTGAGCTTTCCTCTATGGGGATCCGCGTTGACGCCGAGGCGCTGAAGCGCCAGTTGGCGGTGACCGGCGATGAAGACCGTCTGCAGCTTGAATGGCACCAGGCACTGCTGCGCGGCGAGATGCCGCAGACCATTGGCGGCGGTATTGGCCAGTCGCGTTTAACCATGCTGTTGCTGCAGCTTGACCATATCGGCCAGGTACAGTGCGGCGTATGGCCCGCGCAGGTGCGGGAAAGCGTCGCCGCTCTGCTGTAAAGATTAACGCCGCCAGCGACGCAGCAGGCGGCTACGCAATCCGGTATCAAAGCGCCAGATATGATCGAAGATGCGCATGATGCCGGGTTTGCCGTGTACCGACATCGCCACCGCGTGAAAACGATGCTGATGTTTATGCTGCAGCTCCCCCACCTTGTTGACCACCTCATCCGGCAACCGCTGGGCGATAAAATCGGAAATCACCACCGCATCGGCATCGACCCACTGCGGGCTTTGCAAACGTTCAACGATCGCGCGAAAACAGCTGGCCAGATCGGTGCCGCCGCGAAAGCGCTGGCTTAAAAAACGGATCGCCTGCTCCAGCCCCTGCGGGCCGGTTAGCTCGTAGTGCACCACTTCGCTGGAGAACAGCATGATGTAGCAGCGGCGGTTATCCGCCAGCGCGACGCGCATCAGCGCCAGACAAAAGGCTTTGGCGCATTGCTCGTTAAAACCGCCCATCGAACCTGAGGTATCTACGCAGACAATAAATGGCCCGCGCGGCTGCTCATCAAAATCCTGCCGGGTTACCGGGCGTTCGGTGATTTTCTCCCGCCAGGCGTCGCCGTGCAGGCGATAAGTTAATAGCTGTTTTTCCACCAGCTTACGGTAGAACTCGAACTCCAGTTCGGTGATGCCGAGCGTTGCCAGCTCTGGCGGCAACAGACGTAGAATATCGTCGCTTTGCTGCAGGCCATCGACCTGCTCTGGTACCGTTGCCGGTTCACGAACCATCGCGCGGAAGGCCTCCATCGGCGCATCCTTCTTCGGCACCAGTTTGGCTTCCCGCGATCTGCCCAACTGCTCAGCCAGCTGCATCAGTTCCGGCTGTTGGCTGAGAAAATCGCCATAGCGCACGATCAGCTGGTAATCGCCGCGTTTAAGCTCGCCGGCGCTCATATCCCACAGGCGGCCGGCGGCGTTGTCGTTTTCCACCAGCACCGGCTCTAGCTGCCCGCTCAGCGTCATTCGTTCCTGCACCTCGCTGAGCAGCTGATCGCGCTCATCGTCTAATAAGTGCTGGTTGAGGGTGGTGGTCTGTACCACCAGACTTAAGCGCCAGCGTTGTAAGAACAGAGTATGTAGCGCTGGGGTGAAGGTTGCGTTATCGTCCACCAGCTGCTGCGCCTGGGCGGCAAAGGGCGACTGGAGCTTATGCAGCTTGCCGAGGATCTGCGGCAGCTGCACGATAAATTGCGATGTTGAAAGCAGCTGGGCCTGCTGATAGATCTGCACTTCGGCGTCCAGCTCGGGAGGGATCTGCGTCTCTTTGAGTCGGGCGCGAACCGCTTCTCGCCAGCGCGGAATATCGGCGGCGATGATATTTTTCAGCCGCGGAAATTTTTCAAAGAACACCGCCAGTTGAGGCGAGGCCAGCAGCGCCAGCAGCATCTCCTCGATCATCCCTTCTTCGCTGACCGCCAGCATGACATTCAGCATGTCGAGCGTCATGGCTGGCGCGCCTGTTTAATTTGCGCGCCGACGTCCTGCAGGCTGGCTTCGATACGCCCCAGCCAGTCGCCGGGAATAAACAGGCATTTTTGCTGTTCGCTAAAGCGGTTATGTTGCTGGTGCCACTCGTCATCCAGCGCTTCCAGCTGCTGGCGGATCTCGGCAGGCATATTTTCCTGAGATTCGCTGCCGGGCAGCGACAGGCGCGAGCCTTGCAGGCTGACGTCGCGCACCACCAGGTGTTGGCTGGCATCGACATCCATCGTTAATGGCTGGGCAAAACCGATACCGTTGAGCTTGCCGCGGATCTCGCCGCCTTTCTCCAGCCAGTTGATCAGCGCCTGGCGTTCAAAGGCGATATGGATAACTTCGAGATCGTGCAGTTTCAGCGGTTGCTGGAGAAGCAGCGTCAACGTCTCGCCCTCAACACCGTCTGGCAGTTCGTAATGCGGCTTACGGCTGAACATGCCGCCAACGCGCGTGACTTTAAGCGCGGTTTTATCGCTGTGCTGCTGCTGGATTTGAATACGGCGTTGGATGATGGCGCCTAGTTTAGTCAGCATCGCCTGCTGACCCCAGGCATGGCTGGTCATCAGTGACTCCAACTGCTGCGACATCAGATTCATGCTTTCGATGTTATGCCACAGGCAATCTTTCAGCAGGATCAGGTCGATAGGCGCGATGGCGTCGCGGCCGCTAAAGAAGGCGCTGGCCTGCAGCAGACGGATGGATTTTTTCCAGCGGCGATCGGAAACGTAAGGCGCATTAGGCAAGGCATCTAATTGTTGGCGCAGTTGGAAAACCAGCTCGAAGACGTTGTCCGGCAACTTCACGGTACCAATGTCATGCTGCCACTGGGTAAATTCATCGTTGCTGATTTGCAGGTTTTCAGGAACCGGATTGCTGTTTTCATCCTGCTGGCTGACCAGCATCGAGCGGAAGTTAGTTTTATCCTGTACTTTATCCAGCCACAGGCGGATCAGCATGCGGTCATATAAGGCTTCGAGGCTGTTGTCCGCTTCGGGCAGTTCGTTCGACGCCGCGACCAGCAGGCGCATTGGGATTTTCTCTTCATGGGCGCCGTTGCGGAAGTGGCGTTCGTTGATGGCCGTCAGCAGGGTATTTAGGATAGCTGGGCCGGCTTTCCAGATTTCATCCAGGAAGACGATTTCCGCCTCTGGCAGATAGCCTGCCGTTAAACGCTCATAGCGCCCTTCATCTTTGAGCGCCTGAATCGACAGCGGGCCGAAAACTTCTTCCGGCGTGGAGAAGCGGGTCATCAGATATTCAAAAGCGCGCGCCTGCCTGAAAGCGAACTTAAGGCGGCGGGCGATCAGGCTTTTCGCGATGCCGGGCGGCCCCAGCAGGAACACGCTCTCGCCGCTAAGCGCGGCCAACAGGCACAGGCGTATTGCGTGGCTGCGTTCAAAGAGCCCTTTTTCCAGGGCGGCGCTAAGTCGGGAAATTCTTTCTGCCAGTAAATGTGATTGAGCCATAATAGAGTTGCGTGCTTTGTCGTGTGTCGTTATTGCGTCGAGTATAGATGTTTGATTAGGGGTGGTAATAGCCTGAAGAATCGATTTATTTTCTTTGAGCTAAGTTAATATGGTGTCAGTTAGGGGTACGATTCAGCAAATAATCGTGCATACTGTGCGCTTTTTGTGGGCCAAGGGACTAGGCACACATTTGTTTTATAAACGAAAAGACTAGTCTATGAGCACTGATAATAAACAATCGCTGCCGGCAATAACGCTGGCGGCAATCGGCGTGGTTTACGGCGATATCGGTACCAGTCCACTGTATACCCTTCGCGAATGTCTGTCAGGCCAGTTTGGCTTTGGCGTTGAACGCGATGCGGTTTTTGGCTTTCTGTCGCTGATTTTCTGGCTGTTGATCTTTACCGTATCAATAAAATACATCACCTTCGTGATGCGGGCGGATAACGCCGGCGAGGGCGGGATCTTGACGCTGATGTCGCTGGCGGGGCGCAACACCTCGGCAAAGATGACCTCCGTATTGGTGATCCTCGGCCTGATTGGCGGTAGCTTCTTCTATGGTGAAGTGGTGATAACCCCGGCAATATCGGTGATGTCGGCGATAGAGGGGTTGGAAATTATCGCCCCACAGCTGGATACCTGGATTGTCCCCATCTCCATTATTGTGCTGACCCTGCTTTTTGCTATTCAAAAACACGGAACCGGGATGGTCGGCAAGCTGTTCGCGCCAATTATGCTGATCTGGTTCCTGTTGCTGGCGGTGCTTGGCGCGCGCAGTATCCTCGATAACCCGGAAGTTCTGCAGGCGCTGAACCCTTACTGGGCAGTGAACTTCTTCCTGCAGTACAAAACGGTATCCTTTATTGCGCTCGGCGCGGTGGTGCTGTCGATTACCGGTGTGGAAGCGCTGTATGCCGATATGGGTCACTTCGGCAAACTACCGATTCGCGTAGCGTGGTTCTCGGTAGTACTGCCATCACTGGTGCTTAACTATTTTGGCCAGGGCGCGCTGCTGTTGAAGCACCCGGAAGCCATTAAAAACCCGTTCTTCCTGTTGGCGCCGGAATGGGCGCTGATCCCGATGCTGATTATCGCGACCCTGGCGACGGTTATCGCCTCGCAGGCGGTGATTTCCGGGGTCTTCTCGCTGACTCGTCAGGCCGTGCGTCTGGGCTATCTGTCGCCAATGCGCATTATCCATACTTCGGAAATGGAGTCCGGGCAGATTTACATCCCGTTCATTAACTGGCTGCTGTACGTTTCTGTGGTCATCGTCATTGTCAGCTTCGAGCACTCTTCTAATCTGGCGGCGGCGTACGGTATTGCGGTAACGGGCACCATGGTGTTGACCTCCATTCTGTCGGCGACCGTGGCGCGCAAAAACTGGCACTGGAATAAGCTGTTTGTCGGCCTGATGCTGGTGGCCTTCCTGTGTATCGATATTCCGCTGTTCTCGGCGAACCTCGATAAAATCGTCTCCGGCGGTTGGTTGCCGTTATCACTGGGCCTGGTGATGTTTACGGTGATGACCACCTGGAAGAGCGAGCGTTTCCGCCTGCTGCGCCGGATGCATGAACATGGCAACTCGCTGGAAGCGATGATCTCCTCGCTGGAGAAATCACCGCCGGTGCGCGTGCCGGGTACCGCGGTCTATATGTCTCGCGCCCTGAACGTGATCCCTTTTGCGCTGCTGCATAACCTGAAACACAACAAGGTGCTGCATGAACGCGTGATCCTGCTGACCCTGCGCACCGAAGATGCCCCGTATGTGCATAACGTGCGCCGCGTGCAGATTGAGCAACTGTCGCCGTCGTTCTGGCGCGTTGTAGCAAGCTATGGCTGGCGTGAAACGCCGAACGTCGAAGAGGTGTTCCATCGCTGCGGCCTGGAAGGGCTGAGCTGCCGAATGATGGAAACGTCGTTCTTTATGTCCCACGAGTCGCTGATTATCGGCAAACGGCCATGGTATCTGCGCCTGCGCGGCAAACTATATCTGCTGTTGCAGCGTAACGCTCTGCGCGCGCCGGATCAGTTTGAAATCCCGCCGAACCGGGTTATCGAACTCGGTACTCAGGTAGAAATCTGATGTCAAAAAGCCCTTCAATAATGAAGGGCTTTTTTGTCTCTCACATCTCAATGCAATTTCCTGCCCACGCCTTGCGAAACGTTTCGATGGCGATCACATTTATCTCTTTTGATGATGGTTTTTTGCTCCTGCATTTACAATACTAATGTTAGCGAAACGTTTCGCTAGTGGAGCAAAAGAGAAAAAATGAAAAAAGGCACCGTACTTAACGCTGATATTTCTTCCGTTATCTCCCGCCTCGGTCATACCGATATGCTGGTTGTTTGCGACGCCGGATTGCCGGTTCCCCGCAGCAGCGCGCGAATCGATATGGCGCTTACTCAGGGCGTACCTTCATTTATGCAGGTTCTGGAGGTCGTAACGACGGAAATGCAGGTTGAGGCGGCGGTCATCGCGGAAGAGATTAAAACCCATAATCCGCAACTCCACGCGACGTTGCTCAATCATCTTGAGCAGCTGCAGCACCACCAGGGAAATACGATTGAAATTCGTTACACCAGTCATGAGCAGTTCAAAAAACAAACCGCAGATAGTCAGGCGGTAATTCGCAGCGGGGAGTGTTCCCCGTATGCGAATATTATTCTCTGTGCCGGCGTCACTTTCTGAGGTCGCCGCCATGGAAGCTTTATTACAGCTGAAAGGGATCGATAAAGCGTTCCCTGGCGTCAAAGCGCTCTCCGGCGCGGCGCTGAATGTCTATGCTGGCCGGGTAATGGCGCTGGTAGGGGAAAATGGCGCCGGTAAATCGACAATGATGAAGGTACTCACCGGTATCTATACCCGTGATGCCGGTTCTTTGCTGTGGTTAGGTAAAGAAACGACCTTTAACGGCCCAAAATCCTCACAGGAAGCCGGTATCGGCATCATTCACCAGGAACTCAACCTGATCCCGCAATTAACGATTGCCGAGAACATCTTCCTTGGCCGCGAGTTCGTTAACCGCTTTGGCAAAATCGACTGGAAAAAGATGTATGCCGAAGCGGACAAGCTGCTGGCGAAGCTGAATTTACGTTTTAACAGCCAGAAGCTGGTGGGCGATCTGTCGATTGGCGATCAGCAAATGGTGGAAATCGCCAAAGTGCTGAGCTTCGAATCGAAGGTCATCATTATGGATGAGCCTACCGATGCCCTGACCGATACCGAGACCGAATCGCTGTTCCGCGTCATCCGCGAATTGAAATCGCAGGGGCGCGGCATTGTCTATATTTCCCACCGCATGAAAGAGATCTTCGAAATCTGCGATGACGTCACCGTATTTCGCGACGGGCAATTTATTGCCGAGCGTGAAGTGGCTTCGCTGGATGAAGACCGACTGATCGAGATGATGGTTGGCCGTAAGCTGGAAGATCAATATCCGCATCTCGATAAGGCGCCCGGCGCGGTACGTCTGAAGGTCGATAATCTCTGCGGTTCCGGGGTGGAAAACGTGACGTTTACCCTGCGTCAGGGCGAAATCCTCGGCGTTGCCGGGCTGATGGGCGCCGGGCGCACTGAACTGATGAAGGTGCTGTACGGCGCGCTGCCGCGCAGCAGCGGTTCCGTGACGCTGGACGGCCATGAAGTCGTCACCCGTTCGCCGCAGGATGGCCTGGCGAACGGCATTGTCTATATCTCTGAAGACCGTAAGCGTGATGGACTGGTGCTTGGGATGTCGGTCAAAGAAAACATGTCATTAACCGCGCTGCGCTACTTCAGCAGGGCGGGCGGTAGCCTTAAGCATAAAGATGAACAGCAGGCGGTCAGCGATTTCATTCGGCTTTTTAATGTGAAGACGCCTTCGATGGAGCAGGCAATTGGCCTGCTTTCTGGGGGGAACCAGCAAAAAGTCGCTATCGCTCGCGGGCTGATGACCCGGCCGAAAGTGCTGATCCTCGACGAACCAACCCGTGGCGTCGACGTCGGGGCGAAGAAAGAGATCTACCAGCTGATTAACCAGTTTAAAGCCGATGGCCTGAGCATCATCCTTGTCTCTTCTGAGATGCCGGAAGTGCTGGGCATGAGCGATCGCATCATTGTGATGCATGAAGGGCATCTCGGCGGTGAATTCACACGCGAGCAGGCCACCCAGGAAGTATTGATGGCTGCCGCTGTGGGCAAGCTTAACCGTGTGAATCAGGAGTAAAAAAGATGACTACCCAGGCTGTTACTGGTCGCCGCTATTTCACTAAAGCGTGGCTGATGGAGCAAAAATCGCTGATCGCCCTGCTGGTGCTGATCGCGATCGTTTCGACCATGAGCCCTAACTTTTTTACCGTTAATAACCTGTTCAATATTCTGCAGCAAACTTCCGTTAACGCCATCATGGCGGTCGGGATGACGCTGGTCATTCTGACATCGGGGATCGACCTGTCCGTCGGTTCTCTGCTGGCATTGACCGGCGCCGTCGCGGCGTCTATCGTCGGTATCGAAGTGAATGCGCTGGTGGCCGTTGCCGCCGCGCTGGCGCTCGGTGCGGCTATTGGCGCGGTGACCGGGGTAATTGTCGCGAAAGGTCGCGTGCAGGCGTTTATCGCCACCCTGGTGATGATGCTGCTGCTGCGCGGCGTGACGATGGTTTATACCAACGGTAGCCCGATCAACACCGGCTTTAGCGATAACGCCGATCTGTTTGGCTGGTTCGGTATCGGACGCCCGCTTGGGATCCCGACGCCGGTATGGATTATGGCGATTGTCTTCCTGGCGGCCTGGTACATGCTGCACCATACTCGCCTGGGCCGTTATATTTATGCCCTGGGCGGTAACGAAGCGGCGACGCGGCTTTCCGGCATCAGCGTGAATAGAGTGAAAATCATCGTCTATGCGCTGTGCGGGATGTTGGCTTCACTGGCCGGGATCATCGAAGTGGCGCGTCTTTCCTCTGCACAGCCGACGGCGGGGACGGGCTATGAATTAGACGCGATTGCTGCGGTCGTACTTGGCGGCACTAGCCTGGCCGGTGGTAAAGGTCGTATCGTCGGCACGCTGATTGGCGCGTTGATTCTTGGCTTCCTGAACAATGGTCTGAACCTTTTAGGCGTTTCTTCCTATTACCAGATGATCGTCAAAGCGGTGGTGATTTTGCTGGCGGTACTGGTAGATAACAAAAAGCAGTAACTGAGAACTCTACAGGACATCTTAACTATGAATATGAAAAAACTGGCGACCCTGGTCTCTGCTGTTGCTCTAAGCGCGACCGTTAGCGCAAACGCGATGGCGAAAGATACCATCGCACTGGTTATCTCTACCCTGAATAACCCCTTCTTCGTTTCTCTGAAAGACGGCGCGCAGAAAGAAGCCGATAAGCTGGGCTACAACCTGGTGGTGCTGGATTCCCAGAATAACCCGGCGAAAGAGCTGGCGAACGTACAGGACTTAACGGTTCGCGGCGCCAAACTGCTGCTGATTAACCCAACCGACTCCGATGCTGTCGGCAATGCGGTGAAGATGGCGAACCAGGCTAAAATCCCGGTTATTACCCTGGACCGCCAGGCTTCAAAAGGCGATGTGGTGAGTCATATTGCTTCCGATAACGTGCTGGGCGGTAAAATGGCCGGCGACTATATCGCGAAGAAAGTCGGGGAAAATGCGAAAGTCATTGAGCTGCAAGGCATTGCCGGTACCTCTGCGGCGCGCGAGCGCGGCGAAGGTTTCAAACAGGCCGTGGCGGCGCATAAGTTCAACGTACTGGCCAGCCAACCCGCTGACTTCGACCGTACCAAAGGTCTGAACGTGATGCAGAACCTGCTGACGGCGCATCCGGACGTGCAGGCGGTGTTTGCGCAGAACGACGAAATGGCGCTGGGCGCGCTGCGTGCGCTGCAGACTGCTGGAAAATCTGATGTGATGGTGGTTGGATTTGACGGCACTCCGGATGGCGAAAAAGCAGTAAATAGTGGCAAACTGGCAGCGACCATCGCCCAGTTGCCGGAGCAGATCGGCGTTAAAGGCGTCGAAACCGCTGATAAAGTGCTGAAGGGTGAAAAAGTGGATGCCAGCTATCCGGTTGAGCTGAAACTGGTCATTAAGCAGTAAAATGCGATTCGGGCCGGCAACGGTCCGAGGGACAACATAAAAAAGAAAAGCAGGGCATGCGCCACCGGAGTCCGGTGGCGCGCTTTCCCGGGAACAAAGATGATGAAAACCGCAGGTAAACTTGTCGTCCTTGGCAGCATCAATGCCGATCACATTCTTAACCTTGAATCCTTCCCTACTCCAGGTGAAACCGTTACCGGAAACCACTATCAAGTGGCTTTCGGCGGTAAAGGCGCCAATCAGGCTGTCGCTGCCGGGCGTAGCGGCGCGGATATTGCCTTCATTGCTTGTACTGGCGATGACGATATCGGCGAACGCGTTCGCCGCCAGCTGGCGAGCGATAACATCGACGTGGCGCCGGTGCGTGCCGTTGCTGGCGAATCAACCGGCGTGGCGTTGATCTTCGTTAACGCGGAAGGCGAGAATGTCATCGGTATTCATGCCGGCGCAAATGCTGCGCTTTCTGTTTCTCAGGTTGAGGCGGAAAAAGAACGAATTGCCAGCGCGCAGGCATTGTTAATGCAGCTGGAGTCGCCGCTGGAGAGCGTGATGGCCGCTGCGAAAATCGCTCATCAGCATCAGACTACCGTGGTGCTTAACCCTGCCCCGGCGCGCGAACTTTCAGATGAACTATTGGCGCTGGTGGATGTCATTACGCCGAATGAAACCGAAGCGGAAAAGCTGACCGGTATTCGCGTTGAAAGCGACGACGATGCCGCGAAAGCCGCCGGTGCGCTTCATGCGAAAGGGATTGGTACGGTGATGATTACTCTCGGCAGCCGCGGCGTGTGGTTAAGCTGCGAGGGCGAAAGCCGCCGGGTCCCCGGATTTAAAGTTCAGGCCATCGATACGATCGCCGCTGGCGACACTTTTAATGGCGCATTTGTCACCGCGCTGCTGGAAGGCCGTGAAGTGGCAGACGCCATCCGTTTTGCCCATGCCGCCGCCGCGATTGCTGTCACCCGTAAGGGAGCGCAACCGTCTGTGCCGTGGCGCAAAGAGATCGACGAATTCTTGCGTCAACAGGGGTAATGCTTGGCTACCATGAAGGATGTGGCCCGCGTCGCGGGCGTTTCCACCTCGACCGTTTCTCACGTCATTAATAAAGACCGCTTTGTCAGCGAGGCGATTACCGCCAAAGTTGATGCGGCGATCAAAAGTCTTAACTACGCACCTTCGGCGCTGGCGCGTAGCCTCAAGTTAAATCAGACGCGAACCATCGGCATGTTGATCACCGCCAGTACTAACCCGTTTTATTCGGAGCTGGTGCGCGGCGTGGAACGCAGCTGTTTCGAGCGCGGCTACAGCCTGGTTTTATGTAATACCGAAGGCGATGAGCAGCGGATGAATCGCAATCTGGAAACGCTGATGCAAAAACGCGTCGATGGTCTGCTGCTGCTGTGCACCGAAACGCATCAACCTTCCCAGGAGATCATGCAGCGTTATCCGTCGGTGCCGACGGTGATGATGGACTGGGCGCCGTTCGACGGCGACAGCGATCTCATTCAGGATAATTCGTTGCTCGGTGGCGATATGGCGACCCAGTATCTGATCGATCGCGGTCATACCCGTATTGCCTGCATTGCCGGGCCGCTGGATAAGACGCCGTCGCGACTGCGCCTGGAAGGCTACCATGCGGCGATGGCGCGCGCCGGGCTGGATGTCGCCGAAGGTTATGTCATTACCAGCGATTTTGAATTTGGCGGCGGTTTTACCGCGATGCAGCAACTGCTGGCGTTAACGCCACGGCCGCAGGCGGTATTTGTCGGTAATGATGCGATGGCGGTCGGCGCGTATCAGGCGCTGTATCAGGCCGGGTTGCGTATTCCGCAGGATATGGCGCTGGTGGGGTATGACGATATTGAACTGGCGCGCTATATGACCCCGCCGCTCACCACTATTCATCAACCCAAAGATGAACTGGGAGAGCTGGCTATCGATGTGCTGATTCACCGCATGGCGGATCCCGGGCAAAAACAGCAGCGCGTGCAGCTTACCCCCGAACTGGTGGTTCGCGGTTCAGCTTAGTGCTTGTGACGCTCCGTTATCAGGTTGCGGCCATCTTTAGCTCTGAGCAGCATAAACATCAGCGCTGATACCACGGTGATCGCACCCATCGTGATAAAGGTATAGTGGAATTGTTCGATGGTGCTGGCGTTATCAAATCCTTCATAAAAACGCAGGACTGCCGCGCTGATGGCCACGCCAAGGCTAATGGACAGCTGCTGGGTTACCGCGAGTAGGCTGTTGCCGCTACTGGCATTGTCATCGGTTAAATCAGCAAGCGTAATGGTGTTCATCGAGGTGAACTGCGTGGACATCGCCATCCCCAGCACAAATAGCGGCAGTAGTAGCAGCCACAGCGGCATTCCTGGCGACTGCAACGCAAACTGCGCGATCATCAAACCAATAAAGATAGTGACCCCCACCAACGTTTTGCGATAACCAAACCAGCGTAGTATCTGTGTGACGGTCGACTTGGCGATAATCGAGCCAATGGCCGTCGGCGCAATCATGCAGCCGGCGATAATGGCCGGGTAGCCGAAACCGACCTGTAGCATCAGAGGCATCAGGAACGGTACGCAGCCGGTTCCTAACCGTGTGGCCAGGTTGCCGGCGATCCCGACAGAGAAGGTATGGGTCTTAAATAAGGAGAGTGAAATCAGCGGCGTGGGATGGCGACGAGCATGGCGAATATAGGCCAGCATGAGCACGACGCTCAGGGCGATGACGGACAGCGCCATCCAGCTGGCAACGATTTTCTCGCCAAAGAGTTCAATACCGCTGGAGAACAGCACCAGACTTAACCCAAAAAGAACAAAGCCGCTGGTATCGAAACGACGGCGGGGCGTGGTGAAGTCCGGCATATATTTGCGGGCGTAGAGAATGCCGATGATACCAATCGGGATGTTAATCAAGAAAATCCAGTGCCAGCTGGCCCAGGTGACTAACACGCCGCCGAGTACAGGACCGAGAATGGGGCCGACCAGGCCAGGCATGGTAACGAAGTTGAGTACCGGCAGCAGTTCGCTACGCGGATAGGCGCGTAACAGCGCCAGACGCGCAACCGGCATCATCATTGCGCCGCCGATCCCCTGGATGACGCGGAAGACAACCAGTTCGGGTAGCGAAGTGGAAAGCGCGCAGGCAAGGGAACCTAAGGTAAACAGGCTGACGGCAATGATAAAGACTTTGCGGGTGCCGAAGCGGTCGGCCAACCAACCGCTCACCGGGATCAGCATCGCTACCGTCAGGGTGTAGCTGATAATGGCGGATTGCATCGCCAGCGGGGAGTGACCAAGGCTATGCGCAATAGCGGGAAGCGCGGTATTAAGAATAGTGGCGTCCAGCGCCTGCATAAAGAAAGCCATGGCCGCAATCCACGGCAGTCCGGCCATACTCCGCCCTTTCTTCCCGGTCATGCCTTTTCCTTCTTTATTTACCTGTGTGGTTTGGGGTATTCAACAATGTCTGGCAGGCAAGCTGCGCGCGCGGACCATCGCTTTCCTGAATGGCGTCAACAATAGCCTGGTGCAGGTCCAGTTTAACGACTTCATTTTGCGTAATCGAGGTGAAATAGGTTTGATATACCGAATGGAATAACGACGCGAAAGAGGTGAGAAACGGGTTGCCGCTCATCGCATAAATATGTTCATGCCAGGCCATATCGACTTCAATCCAGCGTTCGCGGATAAAATGTCTTTTCAGCTCGATCATTTCTTCCATTAACGTATTGAGCTGCGCTTTCTGCTCGGAGGTACCGGCAATCGCCGCCAGAAAACAGGCCTGAGGCTCCAGGCTGCTACGCATCACCAGGAAATGGCTAACCACTTCTTCGAAATTATCTTCCGTCAGCCACCAGGCGAGTAGTTCTTTATCCAGAAAGTTCCAGCTGCTGCGCGCCAGAACGCGAGTACCGATACGCGGACGCGGAAGCAGCATGCCTTTAGCCGCCAGCGTTTTTACCGCTTCTCGTACTGCCGTCCGGCTGACGCCAAACTGTTCGCCCAGCTCCATTTCACCGGGAAGGATGCTCTCTGGCGGATATTCGTCAGTGAGGATTTTTTGGGCGATCTTCTCCGCGATGACCCAGGAGATGTTTTTTTGTGCCGCCAGCTGCTGTGCGCTTATAGACATGAATGCCGTTCCTTTCTCTTTTCTACTTCATCAGTATGCCACCTGACGGCTTATTTCGGTGGTTAAAACAGCAAAAGGGCCATTTTTTACGATTTCAACATCCGCTTTGGCGAAAAAAGAGACGGTTGAAAAGTTTTTTGAAAACAGGGCTTGTCAACGTCTCAGAACTCCCTATAATGCGCCTCCACTGACACGGAACAACGGCAAGCAAGCCGCCGGGTCAGCAGGGTTTCAGCAGTAAAATACGACGCTGAAAACCGACAGAGAAAAGTGAAAATAAACGCTTGACTCTGAATGAGGAAAACGTAATATACGGGACCTCGCAACGGTGAGCTGAAAGCCGCGTTGCAACTGCTCTTTAACAATTTATCAGACAATCTGTGTGGGCACTCAAAGTGACATGGATTCTTAACGTCCTCGGACGAAAAATGAATACCAAGTCTCTGAGTGAACATGCGTAATTCATTACGAAGTTTAATTCACGAGCATCAAACTTAAATTGAAGAGTTTGATCATGGCTCAGATTGAACGCTGGCGGCAGGCCTAACACATGCAAGTCGAGCGGTAGCACAGAGAGCTTGCTCTCGGGTGACGAGCGGCGGACGGGTGAGTAATGTCTGGGAAACTGCCTGATGGAGGGGGATAACTACTGGAAACGGTAGCTAATACCGCATAACGTCGCAAGACCAAAGTGGGGGACCTTCGGGCCTCATGCCATCAGATGTGCCCAGATGGGATTAGCTAGTAGGTGGGGTAATGGCTCACCTAGGCGACGATCCCTAGCTGGTCTGAGAGGATGACCAGCCACACTGGAACTGAGACACGGTCCAGACTCCTACGGGAGGCAGCAGTGGGGAATATTGCACAATGGGCGCAAGCCTGATGCAGCCATGCCGCGTGTATGAAGAAGGCCTTCGGGTTGTAAAGTACTTTCAGCGAGGAGGAAGGCGTTAAGGTTAATAACCTTAGCGATTGACGTTACTCGCAGAAGAAGCACCGGCTAACTCCGTGCCAGCAGCCGCGGTAATACGGAGGGTGCAAGCGTTAATCGGAATTACTGGGCGTAAAGCGCACGCAGGCGGTCTGTCAAGTCGGATGTGAAATCCCCGGGCTCAACCTGGGAACTGCATTCGAAACTGGCAGGCTAGAGTCTTGTAGAGGGGGGTAGAATTCCAGGTGTAGCGGTGAAATGCGTAGAGATCTGGAGGAATACCGGTGGCGAAGGCGGCCCCCTGGACAAAGACTGACGCTCAGGTGCGAAAGCGTGGGGAGCAAACAGGATTAGATACCCTGGTAGTCCACGCCGTAAACGATGTCGACTTGGAGGTTGTGCCCTTGAGGCGTGGCTTCCGGAGCTAACGCGTTAAGTCGACCGCCTGGGGAGTACGGCCGCAAGGTTAAAACTCAAATGAATTGACGGGGGCCCGCACAAGCGGTGGAGCATGTGGTTTAATTCGATGCAACGCGAAGAACCTTACCTACTCTTGACATCCAGAGAACTTAGCAGAGATGCTTTGGTGCCTTCGGGAACTCTGAGACAGGTGCTGCATGGCTGTCGTCAGCTCGTGTTGTGAAATGTTGGGTTAAGTCCCGCAACGAGCGCAACCCTTATCCTTTGTTGCCAGCGGTCCGGCCGGGAACTCAAAGGAGACTGCCAGTGATAAACTGGAGGAAGGTGGGGATGACGTCAAGTCATCATGGCCCTTACGAGTAGGGCTACACACGTGCTACAATGGCATATACAAAGAGAAGCGACCTCGCGAGAGCAAGCGGACCTCATAAAGTATGTCGTAGTCCGGATTGGAGTCTGCAACTCGACTCCATGAAGTCGGAATCGCTAGTAATCGTAGATCAGAATGCTACGGTGAATACGTTCCCGGGCCTTGTACACACCGCCCGTCACACCATGGGAGTGGGTTGCAAAAGAAGTAGGTAGCTTAACCTTCGGGAGGGCGCTTACCACTTTGTGATTCATGACTGGGGTGAAGTCGTAACAAGGTAACCGTAGGGGAACCTGCGGTTGGATCACCTCCTTACCTTAAAGAACCTGCCTTTGTAGTGCTCACACAGATTGTCTGATGAAAATACAGCAGTAAGTAATCTCTGCAGGCTTGTAGCTCAGGTGGTTAGAGCGCACCCCTGATAAGGGTGAGGTCGGTGGTTCAAGTCCACTCAGGCCTACCAAATTCGCTCTCGTGCTTTGTTGTGGCAAAGCTCGCATACTTCAGTATGCTTCGCTTCACCACGCCGCGCCCGAAAACGAATTAAGGTTAAAAGAGATTCATTCGATGGGGCTATAGCTCAGCTGGGAGAGCGCCTGCTTTGCACGCAGGAGGTCTGCGGTTCGATCCCGCATAGCTCCACCATTCTTACTGCAAAAACAAGAAAACTTCAGAGTGTACCTGAAAAAGGTTCACTGCGAAGTTTTGCTCTTTAAAAATCTGGATCAAGCTGAAAATTGAAACGACACACAGTTAATGTGTGTTCGAGTCTCTCAAATTTTCGCAATCAGAAGTGAAACATCTTCGGGTTGTGAGGTTAAGCGACTAAGCGTACACGGTGGATGCCCTGGCAGTCAGAGGCGATGAAGGACGTGCTAATCTGCGAAAAGCGTCGGTAAGGTGATATGAACCGTTACAGCCGGCGATGTCCGAATGGGGAAACCCAGTGCAATTCGTTGCACTATCGTTAACTGAATACATAGGTTAACGAGGCGAACCGGGGGAACTGAAACATCTAAGTACCCCGAGGAAAAGAAATCAACCGAGATTCCCCCAGTAGCGGCGAGCGAACGGGGAGCAGCCCAGAGTCTGAATCAGCTTGTGTGTTAGTGGAACGGTCTGGAAAGTCCGACGGTACAGGGTGATAGTCCCGTACACCAAAATGCACAGGCTGTGAACTCGAAGAGTAGGGCGGGACACGTGGTATCCTGTCTGAATATGGGGGGACCATCCTCCAAGGCTAAATACTCCTGACTGACCGATAGTGAACCAGTACCGTGAGGGAAAGGCGAAAAGAACCCCGGCGAGGGGAGTGAAAAAGAACCTGAAACCGTGTACGTACAAGCAGTGGGAGCACCTTTATGGTGTGACTGCGTACCTTTTGTATAATGGGTCAGCGACTTATATTCTGTAGCAAGGTTAACCGTATAGGGGAGCCGCAGGGAAACCGAGTCTTAACTGGGCGTTAAGTTGCAGGGTATAGACCCGAAACCCGGTGATCTAGCCATGGGCAGGTTGAAGGTTGGGTAACACTAACTGGAGGACCGAACCGACTAATGTTGAAAAATTAGCGGATGACTTGTGGCTGGGGGTGAAAGGCCAATCAAACCGGGAGATAGCTGGTTCTCCCCGAAAGCTATTTAGGTAGCGCCTCGTGAATTCATCTTCGGGGGTAGAGCACTGTTTCGGCTAGGGGGTCATCCCGACTTACCAACCCGATGCAAACTACGAATACCGAAGAATGTTATCACGGGAGACACACGGCGGGTGCTAACGTCCGTCGTGAAGAGGGAAACAACCCAGACCGCCAGCTAAGGTCCCAAAGTCACAGTTAAGTGGGAAACGATGTGGGAAGGCACAGACAGCCAGGATGTTGGCTTAGAAGCAGCCATCATTTAAAGAAAGCGTAATAGCTCACTGGTCGAGTCGGCCTGCGCGGAAGATGTAACGGGGCTAAACTGTGCACCGAAGCTGCGGCAGCGACACTATGTGTTGTTGGGTAGGGGAGCGTTCTGTAAGCCTGCGAAGGTGACCTGTGAGGGTTGCTGGAGGTATCAGAAGTGCGAATGCTGACATAAGTAACGATAATGCGGGTGAAAAGCCCGCACGCCGGAAGACCAAGGGTTCCTGTCCAACGTTAATCGGGGCAGGGTGAGTCGACCCCTAAGGCGAGGCCGAAAGGCGTAGTCGATGGGAAACAGGTTAATATTCCTGTACTTGGTGTTACTGCGAAGGGGGGACGGAGAAGGCTATGTTAGCCGGGCGACGGTTGTCCCGGTTTAAGCATGTAGGCGGAGGTTCCAGGTAAATCCGGTACCTTTTAACGCTGAGGTGTGATGACGAGGCACTACGGTGCTGAAGTAACAAATGCCCTGCTTCCAGGAAAAGCCTCTAAGCATCAGGTAACATCAAATCGTACCCCAAACCGACACAGGTGGTCAGGTAGAGAATACCAAGGCGCTTGAGAGAACTCGGGTGAAGGAACTAGGCAAAATGGTGCCGTAACTTCGGGAGAAGGCACGCTGATATGTAGGTGAAGCCCCTGCGGGTGGAGCTGAAATCAGTCGAAGATACCAGCTGGCTGCAACTGTTTATTAAAAACACAGCACTGTGCAAACACGAAAGTGGACGTATACGGTGTGACGCCTGCCCGGTGCCGGAAGGTTAATTGATGGGGTTATCCGTAAGGAGAAGCTCTTGATCGAAGCCCCGGTAAACGGCGGCCGTAACTATAACGGTCCTAAGGTAGCGAAATTCCTTGTCGGGTAAGTTCCGACCTGCACGAATGGCGTAATGATGGCCAGGCTGTCTCCACCCGAGACTCAGTGAAATTGAACTCGCTGTGAAGATGCAGTGTACCCGCGGCAAGACGGAAAGACCCCGTGAACCTTTACTATAGCTTGACACTGAACATTGAGCCTTGATGTGTAGGATAGGTGGGAGGCTTTGAAGCGTGGACGCCAGTCTGCGTGGAGCCAACCTTGAAATACCACCCTTTAATGTTTGATGTTCTAACGTTGGCCCCTAATCGGGGTTGCGGACAGTGTCTGGTGGGTAGTTTGACTGGGGCGGTCTCCTCCCAAAGAGTAACGGAGGAGCACGAAGGTTAGCTAATCCTGGTCGGACATCAGGAGGTTAGTGCAATGGCATAAGCTAGCTTGACTGCGAGCGTGACGGCGCGAGCAGGTGCGAAAGCAGGTCATAGTGATCCGGTGGTTCTGAATGGAAGGGCCATCGCTCAACGGATAAAAGGTACTCCGGGGATAACAGGCTGATACCGCCCAAGAGTTCATATCGACGGCGGTGTTTGGCACCTCGATGTCGGCTCATCACATCCTGGGGCTGAAGTAGGTCCCAAGGGTATGGCTGTTCGCCATTTAAAGTGGTACGCGAGCTGGGTTTAGAACGTCGTGAGACAGTTCGGTCCCTATCTGCCGTGGGCGCTGGAGAATTGAGGGGGGCTGCTCCTAGTACGAGAGGACCGGAGTGGACGCATCACTGGTGTTCGGGTTGTCATGCCAATGGCATTGCCCGGTAGCTAAATGCGGAAGAGATAAGTGCTGAAAGCATCTAAGCACGAAACTTGCCCCGAGATGAGTTCTCCCTGAGACTTTAAGTCTCCTGAAGGAACGTTAAAGACGATGACGTTGATAGGTCGGGTGTGTAAGCGTAGCGATACGTTGAGCTAACCGATACTAATGAACCGTGAGGCTTAACCTTACAACGCCGAAGATGTTTTGGCGATTTGAGACGATTTTCAGCGTGATACAGATTAATCAGTGCGTCGTAATGACGGGCTGGTAAAACAGAATTTGCCTGGCGGCGATAGCGCGGTGGTCCCACCTGACCCCATGCCGAACTCAGAAGTGAAACGCCGTAGCGCCGATGGTAGTGTGGGGTCTCCCCATGTGAGAGTAGGGAACTGCCAGGCATCAAATTTGCAGTAAAACCGGGGCATTAAACCGGTAGATGTAGAAAAAATTCGGTGGAGCGGTAGTTCAGTCGGTTAGAATACCTGCCTGTCACGCAGGGGGTCGCGGGTTCGAGTCCCGTCCGTTCCGCCACTTATTCATATTAAGCCTGCTATATTAGCGGGCTTAATAGCGAGAAAGATTTAGGGGCGTAGCTCAGTTGGTAGAGCACCGGTCTCCAAAACCGGGTGTCGCGAGTTCGAGTCTCTCCGCCCCTGCCATATATAATCCTTTGCTTCGGCAAAGGATTTTTTTTGTCTTTAATTTCTTCCCTCACACTGCCTTTCTTGCCTTTTGGTCACTCCATCCATGGAGTCAGATCGCTATTCCAGGATGCTGCTTTTCAGGATCTCGCGAATATGTGCCTGCTTATCGCTATTTTGTAGCCAGATGGCATACAGAGGACGTGAAAGCGTCGCGCTATCGGTCACCGTGTGCAGGCCGGTTTTCTGCTGTGCCCAACTAACGGGTAACCAGGTACAACCGTTCAGCGTACTGAGTTGCTGATAAGCCAGTTCGGCGGAGCTCGTTGTCAACAGCGGCACATCATCGCTACCGATCAAACCCGCTTCGTTTTGCTGGAAGTCTGGTCCCCATTCCAGGCGCAGGTAGTTCAAATCATTCTTATTTTTTCCCGGCGCGGCACAATAGAGCGCCAGGGTGAAATGACCCAATAACTGGCTGCTTAATTCATCCATCTTCGGTGATTCAGTGGTGATCAGGAGATCGAGCTGGCGTTCATGCAACTGCTTTACTAATGACTGGCGCTGGGCTATCCGCGCCTCAAATTGCAGGTTATAGGGATCGTTGTAGAGTGTCCCCAGCCAACCGTTCAACAGGCATTCCCACAGCGATGCGCTGGCGCCGATCGAAAATTCATTATGGCGAGAAGAGTGGGCGACCTCCTTACGCGCGGCCTGCCAGGTATTCATCAACGTTTCGGCATAGGGCAACAGTTTCTCGCCGGCTGACGTCAGGCGAATATTGTTACGATGGCGGGTAAATAGATTCACGCCCAACTGGTTCTCCAGCTGACGAATGCGGAAGCTAACCGCTGATTGTGTTAAATAAAGCGCTTCCGCTGCCCGTCCAAAGTGGCGAGTTCTGCTCACTTCAAGGAAAGTTTTGAGCAATTCCGTGTCCACACTCTTCTCCGCAAAATTATTTGTCGTGATGATTTAAATGTTTTGTTTGACGCTCTGTCAAGCGTAACTAATACTCCGCGCCATAAATAGCTCGGCCAAAGAATCAGGAGCGTGTAGGATGGCGGAAAGCTTTACGACGACTAATCGTTTTTTCGACAATAAAAATTATCCACGCGGGTTCTCCCGTCACGGTGATTTCACCATCAAAGAGGCGCAACTGCTTGAACGTCATGGTTACGCCTTTAATGAGCTGGAATTGGGCAAACGCGAGCCTGTTACCGAAGATGAAAAACAGTTCGTTGCGGTATGTCACGGCGAACGTGAGCCAGTAACCGACGCGGAACGCGTTTGGATTAAGTATATGGCGCGAATCAAACGTCCGAAGCGTTTTCATACCTTATCTGGCGGCAAGCCGCAGGTTGAAGGCGCTGAAGACTACACTGAAAGCGATGATTAAAAAAAAGGGCGAAAGCCCTTTTTTTTTATGCCATCAGCGTCTGCAGGTGATTTAACATGCGGTCGATAGCCCGGTAGCTTAGCGCCTCCTGCAAATGATGACGTTCAATATCCCTATCCTCATTAAGATCGGCGATAGTACGCGCAACTTTCAGTAAACGTTGCCATGCGCGGATTGAAAGCCCTAATAGTGAGAGCGTCTGTTCCAGCCATATCGCGTCGTCTTCTTTCAGCTTGCACCAGACTTTTATCTCCCCGCTATCCAGTTGCGCGTTCAGTTTATTCTGCCGTGCGAGCTGTCTGTCGCGCGCCGCTAATACCCGTAATCGGATGGTGGCGCTTCGCTCTTCGCCGCCGCCACCCCGGCTTAATACGCCCGGCGGAGGGAGCGGAATTTCAAGCGAAAGATCGAAGCGGTCGAGAAATGGCCCTGATAATCGGCCCAGGTAGCGTAGGGTCTGTTCCGGCGTGGCCCGATTATGCTGACCCTGATAATGTCCTGTTGGGCTGGGGTTCATGGCGGCAATCAGCTGAAATCTTGCGGGATAATCAATCTTAGCCCGAGTGCGGGAAAGATGAATTTTTCCTGATTCGATGGGCTCTCGTAGTGCATCCAGAACCCGACGTTCGAATTCGGGTAGTTCATCAAGAAACAGAATACCGTTATGTGCAAGGGAGATCTCTCCAGGGGCCGGGATTGAGCCGCCGCCGACCATCGCCGCTAGCGAAGCGCTATGGTGAGGGGCGCGAAAAGGCCGCCGACGCCACTGGCGCGTGACGTAATGAGCATTGACGAGGCTGAGAATAGCCGCGCTTTCCAGCGCTTCCTGGTTGGTTAGCGGCGGTAAAAGCCCCGGTAAACGGCTGGCGAGCATCGTCTTTCCTGTCCCCGGCGGACCCATCAAGAGCAAATTGTGACCGCCAGCTGCGACTATCTCCAGCGCGCGTTTTCCCTGCTGTTGGCCAATGACATCGCCGAGATCGTCATAATCATTGTCGTCTGTCGCGATTTCGCCAGCTGGCGGCTGCAGAGTATGTTTCCCCTCCAGAAACGCGCAAACTTTCTGCAGGTGTCCGGCTATAAGGCACTCATTGCCGCCAATCAAACCGACCTCTTCGGCATTATCTCCGGCAACGATGATCTTCCTCCCGGCTTTTATTGCCTCCATAGCGCTGGATATAGCCCCTGGAACGCCGCGTAACGCGCCTGTAAGGGCTAATTCGCCAATAAACTCATACTGATTAAGTTTCGGTGCGGCAAGCTGCTGCGAAGCGACCAGGAGCGCGAGAGCAATAGGTAAATCATATCTCCCTCCTTCTTTGGGCAGATCGGCGGGTGCGAGATTGATGGTTATCTTCTTCGCTGGAAAGCTGTAGCCGCTGTTAATAATGGCGCTACGCACCCGATCGCGGGCTTCCTTTACCGTGGTTTCCGGTAGACCGACCATCGTCAAGCCGGGGAGTCCGTTGCTGATATGGACTTCGACAGTAATTAGCGGCGCGCTGACCCCGAGCGCCGCGCGGGTATAGACAATTGCGAGTGACATAACGCCTCCTGAGCGGAATGATTATGTCTATTCAAACGGTTTCATAAACCTGTGAATATTTAACTTTACGTTGCCTGTTCCAGACAATTACCTGCAAAGTTTTGCATTTTCATTGTCTTGGGAGTACGCGCGCAAATCCGTCATGAAGCCGTTTTAATGCCGTGAAACACTGCAGCAAACGCGAGAATAAGCTGAATTTTTTTCATTTTATTTTTTTCTTTTTAAAAACAACTGGTTTAATAAAAATCGTTAGCAAGATCAGAAAATGGAACATAAAAAAATCTTGTGCTTAATGTGATGTCTGTGGTAACTCTTTAGGTATTCCTTCGAACAAGAAGCCAGAAAGAACAGAAAATGACAGCCCTTCTACGAGTGATTAGCCTGGTCGTGATTAGCGTGGTGGTGATTATTATCCCACCGTGCGGGGCTGCACTTGGACGAGGAAAGGCTTAGAAATCAAGCCTTAACGAACTAAGACCCCCGCACCGAAAGGTCCGGGGGTTTTTTTATAACTTAAAAAACATAAGCGAGGAGCAGAAGATGGGTTTTAGCATAAAATTCTGTTTCTCCCGATCTATGACGGGGAAGTAACTATGAACGGGGCGCAGTGGGTGGTACATGCTTTGCGAACACAGGGTGTCGATACGGTATTTGGCTATCCGGGTGGCGCGATTATGCCGGTTTACGATGCATTGTATGACGGCGGCGTGGAACACCTGTTGTGTCGACACGAGCAGGGCGCCGCAATGGCCGCTATCGGTTATGCCCGCGCGACCGGCAAAACCGGAGTCTGCATCGCCACTTCCGGCCCTGGCGCCACCAACCTGATCACCGGTTTGGCGGATGCGTTACTTGATTCCGTGCCTGTTGTTGCGATCACCGGCCAGGTGGCGGCGCCGTTTATCGGCACCGATGCTTTTCAGGAAGTGGACGTTCTCGGTTTGTCGCTGGCCTGCACCAAACACAGTTTCCTGGTGCAGTCGTTGGAAGAGCTGCCGCGCGTGATCGCGGAGGCTTTCCAGGTGGCAAACTCAGGCCGTCCTGGCCCGGTACTGGTTGATATCCCTAAGGATATCCAGCTGGCTAAAGGCGAATTAGATCCGCATTTCTCTACCGTTCCTGACGATGTTGAGTTTCCTCACGCAGAAGTCGAGCAGGCGTTAGCGATGCTTGCGAAGTCCCATAAGCCGATGCTGTACGTGGGCGGCGGCGTCGGAATGGCGCAAGCGGTACCGGCCGTGCGCGAATTTCTGGCGGTGACGCAGATGCCTGTCACCTGCACCCTGAAAGGGTTGGGCGCCGTTGCCGCGGATTATCCGTATTACCTTGGCATGCTCGGTATGCATGGCACCAAGGCGGCAAATCTGGCGGTGCAGGAGTGCGATTTACTGATTGCCGTCGGCGCCCGTTTTGATGACCGGGTGACCGGCAAGCTGAATACCTTTGCCCCGCACGCCAAAGTAATCCATATGGATATTGACCCGGCCGAGCTGAACAAACTGCGCCAGGCGCACGTCGCCTTAACTGGAGATTTAAACGCCATGCTGCCAGCGTTGCAGCAGCCGTTGGCCATCGATGCGTGGCGCGAGCACAACGCGCAGCTGCGCGCGGAGCACGCCTGGCGCTACGATCATCCCGGCGAAGCAATCTACGCGCCGCTGTTGCTCAAGCAGCTTTCCGATCGCAAACCGGCGGATTGCGTCGTGACGACCGATGTCGGCCAGCACCAAATGTGGTCGGCCCAGCACATGACCTATACCCGTCCGGAAAATTTCATCACTTCCAGCGGCCTGGGCACCATGGGCTTCGGCCTGCCGGCAGCCGTCGGCGCGCAGGTGGCCCGCCCGGACGATACGGTTATCTGTATCTCCGGCGATGGCTCTTTCATGATGAACGTGCAGGAGCTGGGCACCGTTAAGCGCAAGCAGTTACCGTTGAAAATCGTGCTGCTGGATAACCAACGTTTAGGTATGGTTCGCCAGTGGCAGCAGCTGTTCTTCCAGGAGCGTTACAGCGAAACCACGCTTACCGATAATCCTGATTTTCTTACGCTGGCCAGCGCTTTCGGCATTCCAGGCCAGCACATCACCCGTAAAGACCAGGTTGAAGCGGCACTCGACACCATGCTTTCGAGCCAGGGGCCATACCTGCTTCATGTCTCAATCGATGAACTTGAGAATGTCTGGCCGTTGGTGCCGCCCGGCGCCAGTAATGCAGAAATGCTGGAGAAATTATCATGATGCAACATCAGGTCGCTTTACAGGCTCGCTTCAACCCCGAAACCTTAGAACGCGTGCTGCGCGTGGTGCGCCATCGCGGTTTTCAAATCTGCTCAATGAATATGGAAACCGCGTCGGATGCGCAAAACATAAATATCGAACTGACCGTTGCCAGCCAGCGGCCCGTCGAATTACTGTTTAGTCAGTTACGCAAACTGGTCGACGTCGCCTGCGTCGAGATCCAGCAACCCACATCACAACAAATCCGCGCCTGAGCGCAGAGGAATAAAAAAAATGACGACGAAGAAAGCTGATTACATTTGGTTCAATGGCGAGATGACTCCATGGGGCGAGGCGAAAGTACACGTCATGTCCCACGCGCTGCACTACGGGACTTCGGTATTCGAAGGTATCCGCTGCTACGATTCTCACAAAGGGCCAGTGGTGTTCCGCCATCGTGAACACATGCAGCGTCTGCATGATTCAGCCAAAATCTACCGTTTCCCGGTTTCTCAGAGCGTTGACGAGCTGATGGAAGCCTGCCGCGAAGTTATCCGTACCAATAAACTGACCAGCGCTTATATCCGTCCGCTGGTGTTTGTTGGCGATGTTGGCATGGGCGTTAACCCGCCGGACGGTTACAAAACCGACGTTATCATCGCGGCGTTCCCGTGGGGTGCATACCTTGGCGCAGAAGCGCTGGAGCAGGGGATCGATGCGATGGTTTCTTCCTGGAACCGCGCGGCGCCTAACACCATCCCAACCGCAGCGAAAGCGGGCGGCAACTATCTCTCCTCTCTGCTGGTCGGCAGCGAAGCGCGTCGTCACGGTTATCAGGAAGGTATCGCGCTGGACGTTAACGGCTATATCTCCGAAGGCGCAGGCGAAAACCTGTTTGAGGTGAAAGATGGCGTGCTGTTTACTCCGCCGTTTACCTCTTCCGCGCTGCCGGGTATCACCCGCGACGCCATCATCAAGCTGGCGAAAGATCTCGGTATCGAAGTCCGCGAGCAGGTGCTGTCCCGCGAATCTCTGTACCTGGCGGATGAAGTGTTCATGTCCGGTACCGCTGCGGAAATCACGCCGGTACGCAGCGTTGACGGTATCCAGGTCGGCGCAGGCCGCCGCGGTCCGGTGACCAAACGCATTCAGGAAGCCTTCTTTGGCCTCTTCACCGGTGAAACGGAAGATAAATGGGGCTGGCTGGATCCGGTAAGTAAGTGATTAAAAATGGGACGGCACGCACCGTCCCATTGCATAAACAGAGATGGGAGTAAAAAGAGCATGCCTAAGTACCGTTCCGCCACCACCACACATGGCCGCAATATGGCGGGCGCCCGCGCGCTGTGGCGCGCAACCGGGATGACCGATGCCGATTTCGGCAAACCAATCATCGCCGTTGTTAACTCCTTTACCCAGTTTGTTCCAGGGCACGTGCATCTGCGCGATCTCGGCAAACTGGTTGCCGAGCAGATTGAAGCTGCGGGCGGCGTCGCTAAAGAATTCAACACCATCGCGGTGGATGATGGGATCGCCATGGGTCACGGGGGTATGCTCTATTCACTGCCATCCCGCGAGCTCATCGCCGATTCAGTCGAGTACATGGTTAACGCCCACTGCGCCGATGCCATGGTCTGTATCTCCAACTGTGACAAAATCACCCCGGGGATGCTGATGGCCTCCCTGCGGTTGAATATTCCGGTGATCTTTGTTTCCGGCGGCCCGATGGAAGCCGGGAAAACTAAGCTGTCTGACAAAATCATCAAGTTGGATCTGGTTGATGCCATGATTCAGGGGGCAGACCCGAAAGTCTCTGACGATCAGAGCGAACAGGTGGAGCGTTCCGCCTGTCCGACCTGCGGTTCGTGCTCGGGGATGTTCACCGCGAACTCAATGAACTGCCTGACCGAAGCATTAGGCCTGTCGCAGCCGGGTAATGGTTCTCTGCTGGCGACCCATGCCGACCGTAAAGCGCTGTTTCTCAACGCCGGTAAACGTATCGTTGAACTGACCAAACGCTACTACGAGCAGGACGACGCTTCCGCGCTGCCGCGCAATATCGCCAGCAAGGCGGCATTTGAAAACGCCATGACTCTCGATATCGCAATGGGCGGCTCAACCAATACCGTACTGCACCTGCTGGCGGCGGCGCAGGAAGCTGAAATCGACTTCGCTATGAGTGATATCGACAAGCTGTCCCGCAAAGTGCCGCAGCTGTGTAAGGTGGCGCCGAGTACGCAAAAATACCATATGGAAGACGTGCACCGCGCCGGTGGCGTGCTGGGTATTCTCGGCGAGCTGGATCGCGCGGGGTTACTCAACCGCGATGTTAAAAACGTCCTTGGCCTGACGCTGCCGCAGACCCTGGAACAGTACGATGTGATGGTGACCCAGGACGACGCGGTGAAAAAAATGTTCCGCGCCGGTCCGGCGGGGATCCGTACTACCCAGGCGTTCTCGCAGGATTGCCGCTGGGATACGCTGGATGACGATCGCGCTGAGGGATGTATCCGTTCTCTGGAACATGCCTACAGTAAAGACGGTGGCCTGGCAGTACTGTACGGTAACTTTGCCGAAAACGGCTGTATCGTCAAAACCGCTGGCGTCGACGATAGCATCCTGAAATTTACCGGCCCGGCGAAAGTTTATGAAAGCCAGGACGAAGCGGTTGAGGCGATCCTCGGCGGCAAAGTCGTGGAAGGCGACGTCGTGGTTATTCGCTATGAAGGGCCTAAAGGCGGGCCGGGAATGCAGGAGATGCTCTATCCGACCACCTTCCTCAAGTCCATGGGTCTTGGCAAAGCGTGCGCGTTGATCACCGATGGCCGTTTCTCCGGCGGCACCTCCGGGCTTTCCATCGGCCACGTATCGCCGGAAGCCGCGAGCGGCGGCAACATCGCTATCATCGAAGATGGCGACATGATTGCTATCGATATTCCGAACCGCGGTATCCAACTGCAGCTCAGCGATGCCGAAATCGCCGCCCGTCGCGAAGCGCAAGAAGCGCGTGGCGATAAGGCGTGGACGCCGAAAGACCGCGAGCGCCAGGTCTCCTTCGCGCTGCGCGCTTACGCCAGCCTCGCGACCAGTGCCGACAAGGGCGCCGTGCGCGATAAATCAAAACTTGGGGGTTAATCATGGCCGAGTCGCAACCCCTATCCGCCGCCCCTGAGGGGGCGGAGTATCTCCGGGCGGTACTGCGCGCGCCGGTTTATGAAGCGGTGCAGAAAACCCCGCTGCAAAAAATGGACAAGCTCTCTTCGCGTCTCGATAACGTTATCCTGGTGAAACGCGAAGACCGCCAGCCGGTGCATAGCTTTAAGCTGCGCGGCGCCTACGCGATGATGTCCGGCCTGACGGCGGAACAAAAATCAAATGGCGTGATCACCGCTTCGGCGGGTAATCATGCGCAGGGCGTGGCGTTTTCCGCTTCCCGGCTGGGTGTTAAGGCGCTGATCGTGATGCCGGTAGCGACCGCCGATATCAAAGTCGATGCCGTTCGCGGCTTTGGCGGCGAAGTGCTACTGCACGGCGCCAACTTTGACGAAGCGAAAGCCCGCGCGATCGAGCTGGCGCAGCAGCAGGGTTTTACCTGGGTGCCGCCGTTCGATCACCCGATGGTTATCGCCGGTCAGGGAACGCTGGCGCTGGAGCTGCTGCAGCAGGATGCCCACATTGACCGCGTATTCGTCCCGGTTGGCGGCGGCGGTCTGGCGGCAGGCGTGGCGGTGCTGATCAAGCAGCTGATGCCGCAGATTAAAGTGATAGCGGTGGAAGCGGAAGACTCGGCGTGTCTGAAAGCGGCGCTGGATGCCGGTCACCCGGTGGATCTGCCGCGCGTCGGTTTGTTCGCTGAAGGCGTGGCGGTGAAGCGCATCGGCGATGAAACGTTCCGTGTATGCCAGGAGTATCTGGACGACATCATCACCGTCGATAGCGATGCTATCTGCGCGGCGATGAAAGATCTGTTCGAAGATGTGCGGGCGGTAGCGGAGCCCTCCGGCGCGCTGGCGCTGGCAGGGATGAAAAAGTATATCGCCCAGCATAACATCCGCGGTGAGCGTCTGGCTCACATCCTGTCCGGCGCCAACGTCAACTTCCACGGACTGCGCTACGTTTCTGAGCGTTGCGAGCTCGGGGAGCAACGCGAAGCGCTGCTGGCGGTGACGATACCGGAAGAGAAAGGCAGCTTCCTTAAGTTCTGTCAGCTACTAGGCGGCCGTTCGGTTACCGAGTTCAACTACCGTTTTGCCGATGCCAAAGATGCCTGTATTTTCGTTGGCGTGCGGCTGAGCCGCGGGTTGGATGAGCGCAAAGAGATCCTCGATCTGCTAAGCGAAGGCGGCTACAGCGTGGTCGATCTTTCCGATGACGAAATGGCGAAACTGCACGTGCGCTATATGGTCGGCGGACGACCGTCTAAACCGCTGCAGGAGCGCCTGTTTAGCTTCGAGTTCCCGGAATCGCCTGGCGCGCTGCTCAAGTTTCTGCACACCCTGGGCACCCACTGGAATATTTCGTTGTTCCACTATCGCAGCCACGGCACCGATTTTGGCCGCGTTCTGGCGGCGTTTGAGCTTGGCGAGCATGAGCCGGACTTCGAAACCCGTCTTAATGAACTGGGCTACGAGTGTCATGACGAAACCCATAACCCGGCGTTCCGCTTTTTCCTCGCGGGCTAGTGGTTAGGCAGTATTTTCCAGAACGCATCAATAAGCGGCTCGTACAGCCGCTTTTTTTGTGCGCAGACGCCCAGCTCAAATGGCGTTTTCTCATCGCTGCGATCGAGGATCATCACGCGATTACGTACCGGCTCGGGGCTGTTTTCCAGCACCACTTCCGGCAGTAGCGCCACGCCGCAGCCGAGGGCGACCATAGATACCATGGCTTCATGGCCGCCGACGGTGGCGTAAATGGATGGATTGCTGATTTTATGGCGGCGGAACCACAGCTCGATGCGGCGGCGCACCGGTCCCTGATCGGCCATGATAAACGGCACCGTTGCCCAGTCGGGATGCTCGACCGTGACCTGATTGCGCACCGGGCAGGGTAACGCCGGGGCAATCAGCACCACCGCAAGATTTTCCAGCATCGAAAACGCCACCGAGCCCGGCAGCGTCTCCGGCTTACCAGCAATGGCCAGATCGGCTTCTCCAGTGACCACTTTTTCCATCGCATCAGCGGCGTCGCCGGTCGATAACTTTATCTCTACCGAAGGATGCGCGGCGCGAAAGCGGTCGAGAATCGGTGGCAGATGGCTGTAAGCGGCGGTCACGGAGCAGAAAATATGTAGCTCGCCGGAGAGTGACGGCCCCTGCTGGTCGATGGCGTGGCGCAGTTGCTGATACTGCAATAAAGTCTGCTGGGCAAAGGTGCGGAGTTCTTCGCCGGCCTCGGTTAGGGTCACGGTGCGATTATCGCGAACGAACAGCGGCTGGCCGAGGTCCTCTTCCAGGCGTTGAATCTGCCGCGAAAGCGTGGAGGGACTGACATGCATAGCCCGCGCGCTGCGGCCAAAATGGCGGCTTTCCGCCAGATGCAGAAAGGTTTTCAGATCGCGTAAATCCATGGCTCAATCCCCTGAGAATAACGTTGCAGTTATTGCAATGTGATGTTGTGAATATATCAATTTTCGCAACGAAATTCCTGTCATATAGTGGGTTCATTCTCGCAAAACGCGAACCGAACAATAAGCACGACAACACAACATCACGAGGTATCACCATGGCTAACTACTTCAACACACTGAATCTGCGCCAGCAGCTGGCTCAGCTGGGCAAATGCCGCTTTATGGGGCGCGATGAATTTGCCGATGGCGCAAGCTATCTTCAGGGTAAAAAAGTAGTCATCGTCGGCTGTGGCGCGCAGGGCTTGAACCAGGGGCTGAACATGCGTGACTCCGGTCTGGATATCTCCTATGCGCTGCGTAAAGAAGCGATCGCCGAGAAGCGCGCATCCTGGCGTAAAGCGACGGAAAACGGCTTCAAAGTGGGTACCTATGAAGAGCTGATCCCGCAGGCTGACCTGGTCGTCAACCTGACTCCGGACAAACAGCACTCTGACGTTGTGCGTTCCGTACAGCCGCTGATGAAAGACGGCGCGGCGCTGGGTTACTCCCACGGCTTCAACATCGTTGAAGTGGGCGAGCAGATCCGCAAAGACATCACCGTGGTGATGGTGGCGCCTAAGTGCCCGGGTACCGAAGTTCGTGAAGAGTACAAACGCGGTTTCGGCGTACCGACGCTTATCGCCGTCCACCCGGAAAACGATCCGAAAGGCGAAGGCATGGCGATTGCCAAAGCCTGGGCAGCGGCGACCGGCGGCCATCGTGCGGGCGTTCTGGAATCCTCCTTCGTGGCGGAAGTGAAATCTGACCTGATGGGCGAGCAGACCATCCTCTGCGGCATGCTGCAGGCGGGTTCTCTGCTGTGCTTCGATAAGCTGGTGGCTGAAGGTACCGATCCGGCCTACGCGGAAAAACTGATTCAGTTCGGTTGGGAAACCATCACCGAAGCGCTGAAGCAAGGCGGTATCACCCTGATGATGGATCGCCTGTCTAATCCGGCGAAACTGCGCGCTTACGCACTGTCCGAACAGCTGAAAGAGATCATGGCGCCGCTGTTCCAGAAACATATGGATGACATCATCTCCGGCGAATTCTCTTCCGGCATGATGGCTGACTGGGCGAACGACGACAAAAAACTGCTGACCTGGCGTGAAGAGACCGGTAAAACCGCGTTCGAAACCGCGCCGCAGTATGAAGGTAAAATCGGCGAGCAGGAGTACTTCGATAAAGGCGTACTGATGATTGCAATGGTGAAAGCGGGCGTTGAACTGGCCTTCGAAACCATGGTTGATTCCGGCATCATCGAAGAGTCCGCTTACTACGAATCGCTGCACGAGCTGCCGCTTATCGCCAACACAATCGCCCGTAAGCGTCTGTATGAAATGAACGTGGTTATCTCCGATACCGCAGAATACGGTAACTATCTGTTCTCTTATGCATGCGTACCGTTGCTGAAAGAGTTCATGACCACTCTGCAGACCGGCGACCTGGGCAAAGCGATTGCCGAAGGCGCGGTAGATAACGCTCAGCTGCGCGACGTGAACGAAGCGATTCGCAGCCACGCTATCGAAGCGGTGGGTAAAAAACTGCGCGGGTATATGACCGATATGAAGCGTATCGCGGTTGCCGGCTAATAAAACAAAAGGTGCGGGCGGATGCCCTCACCCCAACCCTCTCCCACAGGGAGAGGGGGCAAACATTAAAGGCCTTCTCTTTGAGAAGGCCTTGTTGTTTATTTCCGGTACAGCACTTTGATGATGTGGTAACCGAACTGGGTATGCAGCGGGCCGGTTGGCTCCAGTTCCGGGCAGGAGAAAACCACTTTATCGAATGCCGGAACCATCTGGCCCTGGCGGAATTCGCCCAGATCGCCGCCGCGTTTTCCTGACGGGCAGATAGAGTGTTTTTTCGCCAGCTTGCCGAAGTCGGCGCCGTTTTTGAGCTGCTCAAGCAGATCGAGAGCCAGTTTCTCTTCTTTTACCAGGATATGCAGTGCTGCCGCTGTTTTAGCCATGATTGCGCCTTGATTGAGTTGGGATAAATCAGGGCGCCATAGTAACACGCGCTAGCGGCGATACAGCACCTGATGATATGGTAGCCAAATTTGGTTTGTACCGGGCCATAGGGTTTGAGCAGCGGACAGCTGAACACGGCTTTATCAAACGGAGCGACCATCGCGCCCTGCTGGAACTCCCCCAAATCGCCGCCATGGCGTCCGGACGGACATTTTGAGTAGCGCTTCGCCAGATGATCGAAGCTGACGCCCCGTTCCAGCTTGGCGAGGATCTCGTGTGCCAGTTTTTCTTCTTTGACCAGAATATGCAGGGCCGCTGCGCTTTTTGCCATTACCGAAGCCTCAGGATGAATTGCGTGGCTGACACTTTACCATCAGCCGGTAAATCTCGGCCTCGCTTTCTGCTACAATCCACACCCCGTTCGAAGATTGAGCAATATTCCCATGCGTTTAAACCCTGGCCAACAACAAGCCGTCGAATTCGTTACCGGACCGTGCCTGGTGCTGGCGGGCGCCGGTTCCGGTAAGACCCGCGTTATTACGAATAAAATCGCCCACCTGATCCGCGGCTGCGGCTATCAGGCGCGCCATATCGCGGCCGTCACCTTTACTAACAAGGCCGCGCGCGAAATGAAAGAGCGCGTCGGGCAAACGCTGGGGCGCAAAGAGGCGCGCGGGCTGATGATTTCCACCTTCCACACCCTGGGGCTGGATATCATCAAACGCGAATACGCCGCGCTGGGAATGAAATCCAACTTTTCTTTGTTCGATGATACCGACCAGGTCGCGCTGCTGAAAGAACTCACCGAAGGGTTGATCGAAGATGACAAAGTGGTGTTGCAGCAGCTGATCTCGACGATCTCCAACTGGAAAAACGATCTGAAAACGCCGGCGCAGGCGGCGGCTGGCGCGAAAGGCGAACGGGACCGCATCTTCGCCCACTGCTATGGGCTCTATGATGCGCATATGAAGGCCTGCAACGTCCTCGATTTTGACGACCTGATCCTGCTGCCGACGCTGCTGCTGCAGCGTAATGAAGAGGTGCGCGAGCGCTGGCAGAATAAGATCCGTTACCTGCTGGTGGATGAGTATCAGGATACCAACACCAGCCAGTATGAGCTGGTGAAGCTGCTGGTGGGGCAGCGCGCGCGCTTTACCGTGGTGGGTGATGATGACCAGTCGATCTACTCATGGCGCGGCGCGCGGCCGCAGAACCTGGTGCTGCTAAGCCAGGATTTTCCGGCGCTGCAGGTGATCAAGCTTGAACAGAACTACCGTTCATCAGGGCGTATTCTGAAGGCCGCCAATATTTTGATCGCCAATAACCCACACGTCTTTGAAAAGCGGCTGTTCTCTGAACTTGGCTACGGCACCGAGCTGAAAGTGCTCTCCGCCAATAACGAAGATCATGAAGCGGAGCGCGTCGCTGGCGAACTGATAGCCCATCACTTTATTAATAAAACCAACTACAAAGATTACGCCATCCTTTATCGCGGTAATCACCAGTCGCGGGTTTTTGAAAAGATGCTGATGCAAAACCGCATCCCGTACAAAATCTCGGGCGGCACGTCGTTCTTTTCGCGCCCGGAAATTAAAGATTTGCTGGCCTATCTGCGCGTACTTACCAACCCGGATGACGACAGCGCCTTCCTGCGCATCGTCAATACGCCGAAACGCGAGATTGGCCCGGCGACCTTGCAAAAGCTGGGCGAATGGGCGATGAGCCGTAACAAAGGCTTATTCACCGCCAGCTTTGATATGGGGTTAAGCCAGACGCTGACCGGGCGCGGGTATGAATCTCTCACTCGTTTCACCCATTGGCTGCGGGAAATTCAGCAACTGGCCGAGCGTGAACCGGTCAATGCCGTGCGGGATTTAATTCGCGGGATTGATTATGAGTCCTGGCTATATGAAACCTCGCCGAGCCCGAAAGCCGCGGAAATGCGGATGAAAAACGTCAACCAGCTGTTCACCTGGATGACCGAGATGCTGGAAGGCAGTGAGATAGACGAGCCGATGACGCTGACGCAGGTGGTTACCCGCTTTACCCTGCGCGATATGATGGAACGCGGCGAATCGGATGAAGAGCTGGATCAGGTGCAGTTGATGACCCTGCATGCCTCAAAAGGGCTGGAGTTCCCGTATGTTTACCTGGTAGGAATGGAAGAGGGATTGCTGCCGCATCAGAGCAGTATTGATGAAGATAACGTCGATGAAGAACGGCGGCTGGCCTACGTCGGTATCACCCGCGCCCAGAAAGAACTGACTTTCACGTTGTGCAAAGAGCGCCGACAGTATGGCGAGCTGGTGCGCCCGGAACCGAGCCGTTTCCTGCTCGAGCTCCCGCAAGACGATCTGATTTGGGAGCAGGAGCGAAAAGTCATCTCTGCGGAAGAACGCATGCATAAAGGCCAGGCCAACGTCGCGAATATCAAGGCGATGCTGGCGAAGGCGAAAAAGGGCTAACGCTTCAGGCGACAAACTGCTGCCAGGCGGTGGAAAATGGCATCACCAGCAGCAGTGACGGTAGCATGTTGGCGGTAGGGAAATGGCGCATACCGCAAAGCCGAAAACCGGTCGCCAGCATAATAATTCCGCCGCAAGCAGTAAAATCAGCGATCATCGATGGGCTTATCAACGTCATAATAAACGTGGCGGCGAAGAACAGAATCACGAAGATGATCAGCTGGGGAATAAAAATCGCGGTGATAATGTAGCCCAGCGTCGAAGCGAAAATGGCGGCGGTGAAAAAGTCGAGTATCGACTTGGTCAGCAGAATGGTCGGGTCGCCGGTCATCCCTTCGGTTAGGGCGCCAAAAATACCGGTACCGCTGGCGCAGAACAGGATCAGCACCGCGATAAACTGGTTCATAAAATCCTCCGCTTCTACGCCTGCGTTGTTTTGGCCTGGAAAAATGCGCTCGATGGGCGTTCGCAGCTGTGTTCCCGCCCGCTCAATCCACTTCTCAATATTCAACAGGCCGCCAATAATCGTGCCGATGATAACGGCCAGCGCAATGGGTGGCAGATTGATGAGTTTGTTAAGGAAGAACACGCCCATACTGATAGAGATTAAACCGGAAATAAGCGGTAGCGTTTTTTTAAAGTGATCCGGGATAAATCGGTTGAGTGAGGCGCCTGCAATCGCGCCGACGAGTAATGAACCGCTGCAAACAAAAATACCTACCGGCATAGTATATTCTCCATGTAATAAAATCAGGGCCTGAGAACAGGCCCTGTCGATTTATTTTTTATTATTTGATATTAAATACGCGGCTGGCATTGCCCCAGGCTATTTTTTCTTTCAGCCCTTCATCCATTTCTAACGGATCAAACCAGTCGCAGGCCTGATGAATATCTTCATAAGGGTAATCTACGGAGAACATCACGCGATCGGCACCCATTACTTCAATCGCATTATTTAGCGAGTGAGTATTAAAATGACCGCTGGTGGTGACAATAAAGTTATTTTGCAGATAGTGCATTAACGGTTTTTCCGCCTTACCCAAACCGCAGCCGAAACGCTGACGATAGAGGCGATGCTGAGTGCGCGGCAGCATGTGTACCAGCCCTTCACCGAGGTGTCCCAGCACCAGGTTAAGATTCGGATAACGGTCGAACAGGCCGCTCATCATCAGGCGAATAGCGTGAACGGCGGTTTCCTGCGCAAAGCCCCAGGCGGAACCGATCAGGCTTTCGTAACCGGTATAAATCCCGCGCGCCGGGCCTTCCAGCGGTTCACGCGGATGCAGGTACACCGGCACGTTTAGCTCGTTAACTTTATCCCAGAATACCAACATGGATTCATCATCAAGATACAGGCCATGTTCGTTATCTTTGACGTTGGTATAGCCGTTAATCAGCGCGCCTTTCATGCCCAGTTTTTTCACCGCGCGCTCCAGCTCTTCCGCCGCTGCTTCCGGGTTTTGTAACGCCAGCGTGGCGAACGCGCTAAATTTATCTGGATTCGGTTTTACATAATTATCAACAATAAAATCATTAGTGTCGCGAGCGAAAGAGACCGCTTTAGCTTTATCTAAAATAGATTGCGCGCCGGGCGAAGTCAGAGAAAGAATGACGTGGTCAATATTACGTTGCGCCATCTCTTCGAGCTGAATGCTGCGGTCAAGCAGACGGCGTTCAACGTCTTGCATATATTCGCTACCGTTACGATTAGCTTCGCCGGTCGAATCCCACAAACGATTATTTTCAGGAGTAGATACATGTTCTTCTAAAGCGATTTTTCCGCGCATGATAGGTTCCTCTATTTATTCGGTCGATATGAACTGATGCGAGGAGATTAAAATGTTTGACGTATTGACAGCAATAAACCAAATAGAATACGGCGTATCAGGAATACTAATACAGCCGATTCTTTGATGATTTAAATGTTAATAGAACCACCTGAGGCGGCAAGGGCTACAATCTGCGTGCGCAGCCAGATATGCCCGGGATCGCGGTGCAGGCGCTGGTGCCAGACCTGGCGAATCGCGATGTTAGCCAGTGAGAAAGGCAGTGGCCAGCTGCGGCAGGGGTAACGTCTGGTGATATGGCGCGCCAGCTGTTCTGGCACCACCGCCAGCATCTCGCTGCCGGCAACCAGCTCGCCCGCGCCTAAAAAGCTGGGCAGCGTCAATGCGATGCGCCGCGGCATACTGTGTTCCGCCAGTAGTTTATCAATGTCGCCGTGGGCGGTGCCGTTGACGCGAACCGCAAGGTGCTTTTCCTGACGCCAGTCTTCGGCGCTGAACCGATGACGAATGCGCGGGTGATTTTCCGCTGCCAGACACACATACGATTGATCGAACAAGTGCTGCTGATAGACGCTATCCGGCAACTGGGTAAGATATCCGATCGCCAAATCGCATTTCCCGGATTCCAGCGCGCTAAGCGTTTGATCGTCAATATTCAGCACCGTAAAAGTGATGTCGCTGGCTTCCAGCCGCTGGAGCTGGCTTTGCAGCAAAGGAAGAAGCGTCATCTGGCTGATATCGGTCATGCCGATGGTGAAGTTACGGTTGCTCTCCTGCGGAATAAATTCCGGCTTAGCCGCCAAATCGGTATCGACCATTTGCAGCAGAGTAAAAATGGTGGGGGCGATAGCGTCCGCGCGCGGCGTTGGCGCCATTCGTTGACCAACGCGCACAAACAGCGGGTCGTCAAAGTGCTCGCGTAGCTTTTTTAGCAGCAGGCTACCGGTTGGCTGGCTGATATCGAGCGCTTCCGCCGCCGGAGAGACATTCCCCAATCGGTAGAGCGCGGAGAAAAAGCGTAGTGATTTGAAATCCAGTTCTTCCCGCATGCGCCCTCCTGGCCGGAAATTACCTCGCCGCGTCGTCGTCGATCAGCAGCGCCCAGTGGACATAACTTTGCCACTGGCACTCTTGCTCGACCATTTCCCGGCCCAGCGGGTGTTCTTCCAGCCAGTCATCCGGCAGCGTCAGCGTCAGTTTTTCGTCGTCGGCGGTAAGCTGGATGGTTGGCAGGAGATCGTCGCGCCGGCGGCTGGCAAACAGAATCGCCAGTCGCAGCAGGCGACACAGATGTTCGGCAACGCGCGGCGGTACCGCGTTTTGCTGATGGAGCGAAGAAAGATCGATGGCGTTAGTCTGGTTGAGCAGCAGCGTGGCGATGAGCTTCTTTTGCGCCGGGGTAAAACCGGGCAGGTCGAGGTTATTGACCAGATAGGCGGCGTGCTGCGGCGCGCGTTTGAAATCGACGCTCAGGCCAATTTCATGCAGCGCGCAGGCGCTGACGAGTAAATCGCGGCTTAGCGGATCCAGCTCCCAGCTGCTGTCCAGTTGATCCACCAGATGGGTGGCCAGATTCGCTACCCGTTGCGCCTGCTCGGTATCGATCATAAAACGTCGCTGAATATTACGCAGCGTGCGGCTACGAATATCCTGATCGACGGAAAGGTGCAGCATGCCGTAGACCAGCCCTTCGCGTAATGCGCCGCCTGCCAGCGTCATGCACTGAATATTCAGTTCGCTAAAGATAGCAATCAGAATGGCCAGGCCGCTCGGAAAAACCAGTGCGCGTTCGAGCGTCAGCCCTTCGATTTCCAGCTCTTCAAGCCGACCGCACTGGATAGCGCGCTGCCTAAGCTGCTGCAGTTTGCTGAGGGTGATGCGTTCATCCATTCCCTGCGCCATCATGATTTCCTGCAGCGCCTGCACGGTCCCTGAGGCGCCAACGCACACTTTCCAGCCGTGGTAGCGCAGGACATCAGCGATCGGACGCAGCACATCGCGCGCCGCCGCTTCAGCGAGATCGAAGTTTTCTTTAGTCAGGCTACGGTCGGCGAAGTAGCGTTCAAGCCAGGTGACGCAGCCCATCGACAGGCTGAACAGAGAAGTGGTTTGCGCGCCGGTGCCGGTCACCAGTTCGGTGCTGGCGCCGCCGATATCCACCACCAGGCGCTGATCGGCGCCGCCGGTGGTATGGGCTACACCCTGGTAGATCAGGCGGGCTTCTTCTTCACCGCTAATCACCTGGACGGGGCAACCGAGGATTTCCTGCGCTTTCGCCAGAAACTCGCCGGCGTTGACCGCCAGCCGCAGGGTGGCGGTGGCGACGACGCGAATTTGCGCTGAAGGAATATCCTGCAAACGCTCGGCAAACAGGCGTAAGCACTGCCAGCCGCGCTCCATCGCTTCCGCGGAGAGCGCATTATCGCTATTCAGGCCAGCGGCCAGACGCACCTTGCGCTTAATGCGGCTCAGCGTTTGAATACTGCCGGCCACCTCGCGCACCACCAACATATGAAAACTATTGGAGCCAAGGTCGATGGCGGCATACAGCGAGGTGGAACTCATACTCTTCATCTTTCAGGCCGCTCCTGTGTCGACTGGGCGTCGTTGCCCATTCCACTTACCTGAACGCATTGCCTGGGATTATCTCCATGGCGCATCCTGAAAGATTTCGCGTATGGCATAGATGTTAACCTGAACGACGACGATTACGTGGCGGGCCGTTACGGCGCGGGCCATTACCTGGGCGGGTGCGCGTCAAACGCAACGGCTTAGGTAAGTCGGTCATGAGCGCGTCCGGATTGTACTTGCTGACTGGGATCGAATGGCCGATATAGGTTTCGATTGCCGGCAGGTTCAGCGCGTACTCTTCGCAGGCCAGGCTAATAGAATGCCCGCTGGCGCCCGCGCGGCCGGTACGGCCGATACGGTGGACATAGTCTTCGCAGTCATCCGGCAGGTCATAGTTAAAGACATGGGTGACGGCTGGGATATGCAGGCCGCGAGCGGCTACGTCGGTTGCAACCAGAATATCGAGATCGCCGCGGGTGAACTCTTCGAGAATACGCAGGCGTTTTTTCTGCGCTACGTCGCCGGTCAGCAGGCCGACGCGATGTCCGTCTGCGGCCAGATGGCCCCAGATATCTTCGCAGCGATGCTTGGTGTTGGCGAAAACGATAGCGCGGTCGGGCCACTCTTCTTCCAGCAGCGTCTGCAGCAGGCGCATTTTTTCGTCGTTGGAAGGGTAGAACAGCTCTTCTTTAATACGGTGGCCGGTTTTCTGTTCCGGTTCGACTTCAACGTACTCGGCGTTGTTCATCTGTTCGAACGCCAGTTCGCGTACGCGATAAGACAGCGTAGCGGAGAACAGCATGTTCAGGCGCTGAGTGGCTGGCGGCATGCGGCGGAATAGCCAGCGGATATCTTTAATAAAGCCGAGATCGTACATGCGATCGGCTTCGTCCAGCACGACAACCTGAATGGCGCCGAGGTTAATATGGTTTTGTTTGGCGTAATCGATCAGGCGACCGGTGGTGCCGATCAGAATATCGACGCCGCTTTCCAGCACTTTCAGCTGTTTATCGTAGCCGTCGCCGCCATAAGCCAGGCCCAGTTTCAGGCCCGTTGCCTGCGCCAGCGGTTCGGCGTCTGCGTGAATCTGCACCGCCAGCTCGCGCGTCGGCGCCATGATCAGCGCGCGCGGTTGGTTAACCTGGCGGTCTGCGATGGCCGGGTGAGAGAGAAGATAATGAAACGTTGACGTCAGAAACGCCATCGTTTTACCGGTACCGGTTTGCGCCTGCCCGGCGACATCGCGACCTTCCAGCGTTAGCGGAAGGGCGAGAGCCTGAATGGGTGTGCAATTATGAAACCCTTTTTTTTCAAGGGCTTCGACAACTGCCGGGTGCAGGGCGAAGTCGGAAAACTTCTGTTCTGTCAAATGTGTTTTGCTCATAGTGTGGTAGAATATCAGCTAACTATTGCATTAAGAAAGCGTATCCGGTGAAATAACGTCAACCTTTCGTTGGCGATATACGAAATTATTCAAGGTGCGTCTCCGGCTACTGAACGGATCCCGGAAAGCTTAGACTACTAAGCGCAACGGGGGCGGTAAATCTGCCGCAGGTAGATTTGCAGACAGTGCGCTTAAGCATCGGCGGTGGTGGTCCATGGTGGATCCATTTCCGCAGGTAGCTTATAAAAGAGGCATCCTGAAGAATAGCGTGCATAACGTAGCATCAACACGTCGTTGATGACTGCGACACCAACACACCAGGCTTATTCCTGTGGAGTTATATATGAGCGATAAAATTATTCACCTGACTGACGACAGTTTTGACACGGACGTACTCAAGGCTGACGGGCTGACCCTCGTCGATTTCTGGGCAGAGTGGTGTGGTCCGTGCAAAATGATCGCCCCGATTCTGGATGAGATCGCTGAAGAGTATCAAGGCAAACTGACCGTGGCTAAACTGAACATCGATCAGAACCCGGGCACGGCGCCGAAGTACGGCATCCGCGGCATCCCGACGCTGCTGCTGTTCAAGAACGGCGAAGTCGCGGCGACCAAAGTCGGCGCGCTGTCCAAAGGCCAACTGAAAGAGTTCCTCGACGCCAACCTGGCGTAATCGGTTTGCCATTCCGGCGTCCGGATTCCTATTTTTTGTGGAACTCTGGACGCCCGGCCTGAGTCGTGCTAAGTTAATTCCAGACTTCGTTTTAAACATACCTATTGTTTGAATCTTGTTTTACCCAAAGCGTCCCGCAGACTATGCGCGTGAGGCTAATAATTCTGGGCTTATCACTCATTCCGTCTTGTCGTTTCAGTTCTGCGTTCTTTCCTGTGACCAGGCAACGTACAGACACGAGATGAAGCCGCTAACAGGCATGGATGTTCCTGCCATACCATTCACAACATTAAGTTCGAGATTTACCCCGAGTTTAAGAACCCACACCACTATGAATCTTACCGAATTAAAGAATACGCCGGTTTCTGAGCTGATTACTCTCGGCGAAAATATGGGGCTGGAAAACCTGGCTCGTATGCGTAAGCAGGATATTATTTTTGCCATCCTTAAGCAGCATTCAAAGAGTGGCGAAGATATCTTTGGCGATGGCGTACTGGAGATACTGCAGGATGGATTTGGATTCCTCCGCTCAGCAGACAGCTCCTACCTCGCCGGTCCAGACGACATCTACGTATCCCCCAGCCAAATCCGCCGCTTCAACCTCCGCACTGGTGACACCATTTCCGGTAAGATTCGTCCTCCTAAAGAGGGTGAACGTTACTTCGCGCTGCTGAAAGTTAACGAAGTTAACTACGACAAGCCGGAAAACGCGCGTAATAAGATTCTGTTCGAGAACTTAACGCCGCTGCACGCGAATTCGCGCCTGCGTATGGAGCGTGGTAATGGTTCTACCGAAGACTTAACCGCTCGCGTACTGGATCTGGCATCGCCGATTGGTCGCGGCCAGCGTGGCCTGATCGTCGCGCCGCCGAAAGCCGGTAAAACCATGCTGCTGCAGAACATCGCGCAGAGCATCGCGTACAACCATCCTGACTGCGTGCTGATGGTGTTGCTTATCGACGAACGTCCGGAAGAAGTAACCGAGATGCAGCGTCTGGTTAAAGGCGAAGTTGTTGCTTCTACCTTTGACGAACCCGCATCTCGCCACGTGCAGGTTGCCGAAATGGTTATCGAGAAAGCGAAACGTCTGGTTGAGCACAAAAAAGACGTTATCATCCTGCTCGACTCCATCACCCGTCTGGCCCGTGCCTACAACACCGTGGTTCCGGCTTCCGGTAAAGTACTGACCGGTGGTGTGGACGCCAACGCCCTGCATCGTCCGAAGCGCTTCTTCGGTGCGGCGCGTAACGTGGAAGAGGGCGGCAGCCTGACCATCATCGCTACCGCGCTTATCGATACCGGCTCTAAAATGGATGAAGTTATCTACGAAGAGTTCAAAGGCACCGGTAACATGGAACTGCACCTCTCCCGTAAGATTGCGGAAAAACGCGTCTTCCCGGCTATCGACTACAACCGTTCCGGTACCCGTAAAGAAGAGCTGCTGACCACCCAGGAAGAGCTGCAGAAAATGTGGATCCTGCGCAAAATCATCCATCCAATGGGTGAAATCGACGCAATGGAGTTCCTCATTAATAAGCTGGCGATGACCAAAACTAACGACGACTTCTTCGATATGATGAAGCGTTCGTAAGACGGAATACGCCGAAAAAACGCCACGCGATTGCGTGGCGTTTTGTTTTGTAGCTTTGTATGATCCAGGCGGGAAAAGCGCCGCTAGCGTTGCCGTATGATATGCGCGGCGGGTAAGGCAGAAAGGACTTTAACAGTCTAAAATATATACAATAAATTTGTAATGTTCTGCTTTTCCCCTTCAGGAGTGGAGACATCATCGTTATACTCCCCGGATTAACTATGCTGAGAGCACATGTGTTGTGAATTTACTCACTGCTATTACTGAATTAATCAGTGTTTTCTTATTCACGACCCTCTTTATATTTGTTGCCCGTAAAGCAGCGAAAAAAATTGGGTTAGTGGATAAGCCAAACTATCGGAAACGGCATCAAGGTTTGATTCCGTTAGTTGGTGGTATCTCAGTTTATGCCGGTATTTGTTTTACCTTTGCGATTGCCGATTATTATATCCCTCATGCCACGCTGTATCTGGCCTGCGCGGGCGTGCTGGTGTTGGTCGGCGCATTAGATGACCGATTTGATATCAGCGTAAAAATTCGTGCGGTTATTCAGGCCGCGATAGCCGTTATCATGATGACGGCGGGTAATCTGCATCTCAGCAGTCTCGGCTATATTTTCGGTTCGTGGGAGTTAGTCCTCGGCCCCTTTGGTTTTTTCCTCACCCTTTTCGCCGTTTGGGCGGCAATCAACGCCTTCAATATGGTAGATGGCATTGACGGACTGCTCGGCGGGTTATCGTCCGTCTCCTTTGCCGCAACCGGCATCATCCTGTGGTTTGACGGCCAGTACAGCCTGGCAATGTGGTGTTTTGCGATGATTGCCGCCATTCTGCCCTATATTTTACTTAATCTCGGCGCGCTTGGACGTCGCTATAAAGTGTTTATGGGTGATGCCGGCAGCACCATGATTGGCTTCACCATTATCTGGATCCTGCTGGAAACGACGCAGGGCAAAACGCATCCCATCAGCCCGGTGACGGCGCTGTGGATTATTGCGATTCCATTGATGGATATGGTGGCGATTATGTATCGCCGCCTGAGAAAGGGGATGAGCCCATTCTCGCCAGACCGTCAGCATATTCATCATTTGATCATGCGTGCCGGGTTTACTTCCCGGCAGGCCTTTGTCCTGATTACGCTGGCTGCCGCTTTATTGGCGCTGGTCGGCGTAGTGGCGGAATACACCCGTATTGTTCCTGAATGGGTGATGTTAATACTCTTTTTGTTTGCTTTTTTACTTTATGGCTACTGCATTAAGCGCGCATGGAAAGTGGCGCGTCTGGTTAAGCGCATTAGACGCAGAATTCGGCGACACAGCGGCAATAATCCAAATTTAACCAAGTAAAACTGGGGACGTGATGACTCAACCATTACCGGGAGCACAAGCAGTGAACGTTGAGAACGAACTGGATATTCGCGGGCTGTTTCGCGCCTTATGGGCAGGAAAAGGCTGGATAGTCGGCATCGCCGTGCTATTCGCGCTGATCGTTCTTATTTATTCCTTTTTTGCTCGCCAGGAGTGGAGCGCGACGGCAATTACCGACCGGCCGACCGTCAATATGCTGGGTGGATACTATTCGCAACAGCAGTTCTTACGTAACCTGGATATCAAAGCCGATCTGGCTTCGGTAGACCAACCTTCCGCCATGGATGAGGCATACAAAGAGTTTATTATGCAACAGGCGTCATGGGATACCCGCCGTGACTTCTGGCTGCAGACCGACTACTACAAGCAGCGTCAGTCAGGCAACGCGCGCGCGGATGCCGCGATGCTTGACGATCTGATTAACGATATTCAGTTTATCCCGGGCGACCCGCTGAAAAGCGTCAATGACAGCATCAAGCTGACGGCGGAGACCGCGCCAGATGCCAATAATCTGCTGCGTCAGTACGTCGCTTTCGCCAGTCAGCGTGCCGCCGGTCATCTTAATGATGAGCTGAAGGGCGCCTGGGCGGCGCGTACCGTACAGATGAAAGCGCAGGTGAAGCGTCAGGAAGAGGTGGCGAGCGAGATCTACAACCGCCGCGTGCAGAGCGTCGAGCAGGCGTTGAAAATCGCCCAGCAGCATAACATTTCACGCAGCGAGACCGATGTTCCGGCGGAGCAGCTGCCGGCCTCCGAACTCTTCTTACTTGGCCGGCCGATGCTGCAGGCGCGCCTCGAAAATCTGCAGGCCGTAGGGCCGGAATACGATCTCGACTATGACCAGAACCGCGCCATGCTGAACACGCTAAACGTTGGCCCGACGCTGGATCCACGTTTTCAGACTTACAGATATTTGCGTACGCCGGAAGAACCTGTAAAACGCGATAGCCCGCGGCGCGTATTTCTGATGATCATGTGGGGGATTGTGGGCGCGCTCATCGGCGCAGGCGTGGCGTTAGCACGTCGTCGTGTCCAGTGAATGGGGCCTGTGATGAAGGCTCCGCGCCATCATCACCTAATCGAAGAGAATCGATGTGAAAGTACTAACTGTATTTGGCACGAGACCAGAAGCCATCAAGATGGCGCCGCTGGTCCATGCGCTGGCAAAGGATCCTCATTTTGAGGCAAAGGTTTGCGTAACCGCGCAGCATCGGGAGATGCTCGATCAGGTGTTGAAACTGTTTTCGATTACGCCGGACTACGATCTGAACATTATGCAGCCGGGGCAGGGATTAACCGAGATTACCTGCCGTATTCTGCAAGGTTTAAAGCCGGTACTGGAGTCGTTTAAGCCGGACGTGGTGCTGGTACATGGCGATACCACGACGACGATGGCGGCCAGTCTGGCGGCGTTTTATCAGCGTATCCCGGTGGGCCACGTAGAAGCGGGCCTGCGTACCGGCGATCTGAACTCGCCGTGGCCGGAAGAGGGCAACCGCACGCTGACCGGGCGCCTGGCGATGTACCATTTCGCCCCGACCGCCACCTCGCGCGATAACCTGCTGCGGGAAAATATTGACGCAGAACGTATTACCGTCACCGGTAATACGGTGATCGATGCGCTGTTTTGGGTTCGCGATCGTGTCCTTGGCGATGAGGCGCTGCGCAATGAACTGATGCAGCGCTACCCGTTCCTCGAAGCGGATAAGAAATTAATTCTGGTGACCGGCCACCGTCGCGAGAGCTTTGGTCTCGGCTTCGAGCACATTTGCCATGCGCTGGCGGATATCGCCAGCCATCATCCTGATGTGCAGATTGTTTACCCGGTTCACCTGAACCCGAATGTCAGTGAACCGGTTAACCGTATTCTCGGCCATGTCGCCAACGTGAAATTAATTGAACCGCAGGATTACCTGCCGTTCGTCTGGCTGATGAATCGCGCGTGGCTGATTCTGACCGATTCCGGCGGGATTCAGGAAGAGGCGCCGTCGCTGGGTAAACCGGTACTGGTGATGCGCGAAATGACGGAACGTCCGGAGGCGGTCGCCGCCGGCACCGTGCGGCTGGTCGGCACTGACAGACAGCGTATCGTTGATGAAGTCACCCGGCTGCTGCAGGATGATGCCGCCTGGCAGGCGATGAGCCGGGCCCATAATCCTTACGGCGATGGACAGGCATGCGATCGTATTTTATCCGCCCTTAAAAATAATCAGGTAACGCTATGAGTTTTTCTACCATTTCAGTGATTGGCCTTGGATACATTGGTCTGCCAACCGCTGCCGCATTTGCGTCCCGGCAACGGCGGGTGGTTGGCGTGGACATCAATCAACACGCCGTAGAGACCATTAACCGTGGTGAGATTCATATCGTCGAGCCGGATTTAGCGAGCGTCGTAAAAACGGCGGTTGAACAGGGATATTTAAGCGCCACCACCGTGCCGGTGGAGTCTGACGCCTACCTGATTGCCGTCCCGACGCCGTTTAAAGGCGGACATGAGCCAGATATGGCCTTTGTCGAATCCGCCGCTAAATCTATTGCGCCGACCCTGAAGAAAGGGGCATTGGTGATCCTGGAATCCACTTCGCCGGTCGGTTCGACCGAACAGATGGCCGAGTGGCTGGCGGCGATGCGCCCCGATCTCAGCTTCCCACAGCAGGTGGGCGAGGCGGCTGACGTTAATATCGCCTACTGTCCAGAGCGCGTGCTGCCGGGGCAGGTGATGGTTGAACTCATTAAAAACGACCGCGTAATTGGCGGTATGTCGCCGGTCTGTTCGGCGCGCGCCAGTGAGCTATATAAAATTTTCCTTGAAGGCGAATGCGTAGTGACTAACTCGCGCACTGCGGAAATGTGCAAGCTGACGGAAAACAGCTTCCGCGACGTCAACATCGCCTTTGCTAACGAACTATCGCTGATTTGCGCCGATCAGGGGATCAACGTCTGGGAACTGATCCGCCTGGCGAACCGCCATCCGCGCGTCAATATTCTGCAGCCGGGTCCGGGCGTCGGCGGCCACTGTATCGCCGTCGATCCGTGGTTTATCGTGGCGCAAAACCCGCAGCAGGCGCGTCTGATTCGCACCGCGCGCGAGGTAAACGACCACAAGCCGGAATGGGTTATCGAACGGGTGAAAGCACAGGTTGCCGAGTGCCTGAATGCCAGCAATAAACGCGCCAGCGAACTGACTATTGCCTGCTTCGGCCTGGCCTTTAAGCCTAACATTGATGATCTACGTGAAAGCCCGGCGATGGAAATTGCCGCGCAGATCGCCCGCTGGCACAGCGGCGCGACGCAGGTGGTTGAGCCCAACATTCACGCGCTGCCGAAGAAACTTGATGGCCTGTGTACGCTGGCGACACTTGATGACGCGCTGGCGAGCGCCGATGTGCTGGTGATGCTGGTCGATCACAAAGAGTTTAAAGCCGTTAGCGGCGATAGCGTTGCTCAGGCCTATATCATCGACACCAAAGGAGTGTGGCGGTGAGAACGATTCTGGTCACCGGCGGCGCGGGCTTTATTGGCTCCGCGGTAGTGCGTGAAATCATCCAGCACACCGCCGATCGCGTCGTGGTCGTGGATAAGCTGACCTACGCCGGCAATTTGATGTCGCTGGCGCCGGTGGCGCAGGATGCGCGTTTTGCCTTTGAACAGGTGGATATCTGTAACCGGGCCGAGCTGGATCGCGTCTTTCGCCAGCATCAACCCGATACGGTGATGCATCTGGCGGCGGAAAGCCATGTCGATCGTTCCATCGATGGCCCGGCGGCGTTCATCGAAACCAACATCGTCGGTACCTATACGCTGCTGGAAGCCGCGCGCAGCTGGTGGAATACGCTGACGGCGGAGCAAAAATCGGCGTTTCGCTTCCATCATATCTCGACGGACGAAGTGTATGGCGATCTGCACGGCAGCGATGATTTCTTTACCGAGACCACGCCTTATGCGCCAAGCAGCCCCTATTCGGCCTCGAAAGCCAGTAGCGACCATCTGGTACGCGCCTGGCAGCGTACCTATGGCCTGCCGACGCTTATCACTAATTGCTCGAATAACTATGGCCCGTATCACTTCCCGGAGAAGCTGATCCCGTTGATTATTCTCAACGCGCTGGCGGGAAAACCGCTACCGGTTTACGGTAACGGCCAACAAATTCGCGACTGGCTGTATGTCGAAGACCACGCCAGAGCGCTGTATCTGGTGGCGACCCGCGGCGAACCGGGCGAAACTTACAATATCGGCGGCCATAACGAGCGCAAAAACATCGAGGTGGTGGAAACCATTTGCGAATTGCTCGAAGAGCTGGCGCCGCAAAAGCCGCAGGGCGTGGCGCACTATCGCGATCTGATTACCTTTGTCGCTGACCGGCCGGGCCACGATCTGCGTTATGCGATTGATGCGGCGAAGATTGCACGCGAGCTGGGCTGGACGCCGGATGAGACCTTTACTTCCGGCATGCGCAAGACCGTCCAGTGGTATCTGGCAAATGAGGCATGGTGGCGGCAGGTTCAGGACGGTAGCTATCAGGGCGAGCGTCTTGGGCTGCACGGCTAACTGGCCCAGGAGGGCATGATGAAAGGTATTATTCTGGCAGGCGGTTCCGGTACGCGCCTGCATCCCATCACGCGCGGCGTGTCGAAACAGCTGCTGCCGATTTACGACAAGCCGATGATTTACTACCCGCTGTCGGTGTTAATGCTGGCCGGGATCCGTGAAATCCTTATCATCACCACGCCGGAAGATCAGCGCGATTTCCAACGCCTGCTCGGCGATGGTTCCGAGTTCGGTATCCAATTGCATTATGCCGTTCAGCCGACTCCTGATGGTTTAGCCCAGGCATTTATTATCGGGGAAGCGTTTCTCAACGGCGAACCGGCGTGCCTGGTGTTGGGCGATAATATCTTCTTTGGCCAGAGCTTTAGCCCTAAGCTGCGTAGCGTCGCAACCCGCACCGAAGGGGCGACGGTATTTGGCTATCAGGTGATGGATCCTGAGCGCTTCGGCGTAGTGGAGTTTGATGACAACTTCCGCGCCTTGTCGCTGGAGGAAAAGCCGAAACAACCCAAGTCGAACTGGGCGGTCACCGGGCTTTATTTCTACGATGGAAAAGTGGCCGAATACGCCAAACGGGTCAAACCATCCGAGCGCGGCGAGCTGGAAATTACCTCCATCAACCAGATGTATCTTGAGGATGGCGCGTTAACCGTCGAGCTGCTTGGGCGCGGCTTTGCGTGGCTGGATACCGGCACGCACGATAGCCTGATTGAAGCCAGCATGTTTGTGCAGACGGTAGAGAAGCGGCAGGGCTTTAAAATCGCCTGTCTGGAAGAAATAGCCTGGCGTAACGGCTGGCTTGATGATGACGGCGTCAAACGCGCCGCGAAGCGGCTGGAAAAAACCGGCTATGGCCAATACTTGCTGGATCTCCTCCGTGCCCGCCCGCGCCAATATTGAAGCGCTGGAGTGGGAAAACCGCTTCTTCGCCGTTAATAGCGGTATCGTTCGCTTTGACGAACGCGCGCCGCTGCTCACCGCTGAAGCCCTGGCAGGATGGTCGCGAGTGCAGGCGAAAGTCGCCGCCAGCGACACCGCCCGGCTGGATGCGCTACAGGAGATCGGTTTTCAACTGGTGGAAGGCGAGGTCGATCTGGCGTTGCCGGTAGGCGAGCCGGCTGATGCTGGCGCCGAATGGGCCGTTGAAGGCGATATTGCGCGACTGCGCGAACTGGCGGCGCAGGCCTTTGCCATGAGCCGTTTTCGCGCTCCCTGGTACGCCGCTGACGCCAGCGGCCGTTTCTACGCGCAATGGATTGAAAACGCGGTACTGGGAACCTTTGATCACCAGTGTCTGTTATTTCGCGCGTCCGATGGCGACATCCGCGCATTTGTTTCTTTGCGTCAGCTCAATGACACCGACGCGCGTATCGGCCTGTTGGCCGGGCGCGGCGCTGGCGCCGAGCTTATGCAGGCGGCGCGCCACTGGGCGGCGCAACGCGGGCTTTCTACACTGCGGGTGGCGACCCAAATGGGCAACACCGCCGCGCTTAAACGTTATATTCTCAGCGGTGCGAATGTGGAAAGCACCGCGTACTGGTTATACAGGTGACACGATGATTCCATTTAACGCACCGCCGGTGGTGGGAACCGAGCTCGATTACATGCAATCGGCGATGAACAGCGGCAAGCTTTGCGGCGACGGCGGTTTTACCCGTCGCTGCCAGCAGTGGTTTGAACAGCGCTTCGGCACCGCGAAGGCGCTGCTGACGCCATCCTGCACCGCGTCTCTGGAAATGGCGGCGCTGCTGCTGGATATTCAGCCGGGCGATGAAGTCATCATGCCCAGCTATACCTTCGTTTCCACCGCCAACGCCTTTGTGCTGCGCGGGGCGAAAATCGTCTTCGTCGATATCCGTCGCGATACGATGAATATTGATGAGTCGTTGATAGAAGCGGCGATCACCGATAAAACCCGGGCGATCGTGCCGGTGCATTATGCGGGCGTGGCCTGTGAGATGGACACCATCATGGCGCTCGCCGCCAAATATAACCTGTACGTGGTGGAAGACGCCGCGCAGGGCGTGATGTCCACCTATAAGGGCCGCGCGCTGGGCACTATCGGCCATATTGGTTGCTTTAGTTTCCATGAGACGAAAAACTACACCGCTGGTGGTGAAGGTGGCGCAACGCTTATCAACGATCCTAAATTGGTGGAACGCGCGGAGATCATTCGCGAAAAAGGCACTAACCGTAGCCAGTTCTTCCGCGGTCTGGTGGATAAGTACACCTGGCGCGATATCGGTTCCAGCTATTTGATGTCCGATCTGCAGGCCGCCTATCTCTGGGCGCAGCTGGAAGCCGCTGAGCGGATTAACCAGCAGCGCCTGATGCTGTGGCAAAATTATTATGACGCGCTGCTGCCGCTGGCGCGCGCGGGCCGTATCGATCTGCCGGCGGTGCCGGCGGATTGCGGGCAAAACGCGCATATGTTCTACATTAAGCTGCGGGATAACGATGACCGGGCGGCGCTGATTAACTGGCTGAAAGAAGCAGAAATTCTGGCGGTGTTCCATTACATTCCACTACATAGCTGCCCGGCTGGCGAACAGTTCGGCGAGTTCTGTGGCGAAGATCGTTATACCACCCAGGAGAGCGAACGCCTGCTGCGTTTACCGCTGTTCTACAACCTGTCTGCGGTAAACCAACGGACGGTGATTAACTCGCTGCTGAGCTACTTCTCCTGATATGTCGTTGGCAAAAGCGTCACTGTGGACCGCGGCGTCCACGTTAGTCAAAATAGGCGCCGGTCTGCTGGTGGTAAAGCTGCTGGCGGTCTCATTCGGCCCGGCGGGCGTAGGCCAGGCCGGTAACTTCCGGCAACTGGTCACCGTCCTTGGCGTACTGGCGGGCGCCGGGATTTTTAATGGCGTCACTAAGCTGGTTGCCCAACATCACGACGATCCGCTACGCCTGAAGCAGGTGGTCGGGACGTCGTCATCAATGGTGCTCGGTTTTTCCACCCTGCTGGCGCTGGTCTTTTTGCTGGCGGCGGCGCCGATAAGCCAGGCGCTGTTCGGCCATTCTCACTATCAGAATCTGGTACGTCTGGTGGCGCTGGTGCAGATGGGGATCGCGTGGGCCAACTATCTGCTAGCGCTTATGAAAGGGTTTCGCGATGCGGCGGGTAACGCTTTTTCGCTGATTGCCGGTAGCCTGATTGGCGTGGCGGCCTATTACGCCTGTTACTACTTCGGTGGTTATCAGGGGGCGCTATTAGGGCTGGCGTTAGTCCCCGCGCTGGTGGTGGTTCCTGCCGCCATTATGCTATGGCGACGTGGCGCGATCCCGCTGAGCGCGCTACGTCCGCGTTGGGATAACGGCCTTGCAGGGCAGCTATCGAAATTTACCCTGATGGCGCTGATTACCTCGGTGACGCTGCCGGTGGCCTATGTGATGATGCGTAATCTGCTGGCGGCGCATTACGGCTGGGAGGCGGTCGGCATCTGGCAGGGGGTGAGCAGTATCTCGGATGCCTACCTGCAGTTTATTACCGCTTCCTTTAGCGTATATCTGCTGCCGACGTTGTCGCGGCTGAGCGCCAAAACGGACATCACGCGTGAAATAGTGAAGTCGTTGAAATTCGTCCTGCCGGCGGTGGCGGCGGCGAGCCTGACGGTCTGGCTGCTGCGCGATTTTGCCATCTGGTTACTGTTTTCCGCGCGCTTCACCGCGATGCGCGACCTGTTCGCCTGGCAGTTAGTGGGCGATGTTTTAAAAGTTGGCGCTTACGTTTACGGCTATCTGGTGATCGCCAAAGCGTCATTGCGTTTTTATATTCTGACGGAAATCAGCCAGTTCACGCTGCTGACCGCATTTTCACACTGGCTTATTCCGGCGCACGGCGCACTTGGCGCGGCGCAGGCGTATATGGCCACTTATATTGTTTATTTCGCCCTTTGTAGTGGCGTGTTTTTACTCTGGCGTAAACGGGCATGACAGCACTGATACACGTACTGGGATCGGATATCCCGCACCACAACCAGACCGTATTGCGGTTCTTTAACGACGAACTGGCCGCCGACGCGCGGGCCAGGACGTTTATGGTCGTGGGTGATGCGACAGGTATGCGCGAGGCGTATCCGGCGCTGGAAATTACCTGCTACCCGGGTAAAAAATCGCTGGCGCAGGCGGCGATCGTCAAAGCGAAAGCCGATCGCCAGCAGCGCTTTTTTTTCCACGGTCAGTTTAATACCGGTCTGTGGCTGGCGCTGTTGAGCGGCGGGATCCGCCCGTCGCAGTTTAACTGGCATATCTGGGGCGCGGATCTGTATGAAAACTCAGCCAGCCTGAAATTCCGTCTGTTTTATCCTCTGCGCCGCATGGCGCAAGGGCGGGTAGGACGCGTTTTCGCCACCCGCGGCGATCTCAGCTGGTTTGCGAACCGCCATCCGCGAGTGCCGGGCGAACTGCTGTACTTCCCGACCCGCATGGATCCATCGCTAAATTCCCTTGCCGATACCGCCCCGCGCGGTGACACCCTGACCATTCTGGTCGGAAATTCCGGCGATCGTAGTAATGAGCATATTGCAGCGCTAAAGGCGATTTATCAGCAGTTTGGCGATACGGTGAATGTCATCGTACCGATGGGCTATCCGGCCAACAATGAAGCCTACATTGATGAAGTTCGTCAGGCGGGAGCGGCGCTGTTTAGTCGCGAGCATCTGCAGATCCTCAGCGAGAAGCTTGAGTTTGATGATTATCTGGCGCTGCTGCGCCGCTGCGATCTGGGTTATTTCCTGTTTGCGCGCCAGCAGGGTATCGGCACGCTGTGCCTGCTGATACAGGCGGGTATTCCCTGCGTGCTCAATCGCGAAAATCCGTTCTGGCAGGATATGACCGAACAACAGATCCCGGTGCTGTTTACCAGCGATACTCTGAATGTCGACGTGGTGCGTGAAGCACAGCGCCAGTTAGCGAGCGTTGATAAAACGCAAATCGCTTTCTTCCGCCCGAACTATCTGGCGGGCTGGCAGCGGGCGTTACAGCTGGCAGCGGAGGATCGGGTATGACGTTAATGCAATTTAGCGGGCTATTGGTGGTCTGGCTGCTGTCGACGCTGTTTATCGCCACCGCCACCTGGTTTGAGTTCCGCCGCGTGCGCTTTAACTTCAACGTCTTTTTCTCGTTGTTGTTCCTGCTCACCTTTTTCTTCGGCTTCCCGTTAAGCAGTATCCTGGTGTTCCGCTTTGACGTCAGCGTGGCGCCGCCGGAGATTTTGCTGCAGACGCTGCTGGTTGCGGTGTGCTTCTACGCCATCTACTACGTGACCTACAAAACGCGACTGCGTCCGGCATCGCGTGATGTTCCACGTCGCCCGCTGTTCACCATGAACCGGGTTGAAACCCATCTGGCCTGGGGGATTTTGATGGGGCTGGCGCTGCTGTGCGTCGGTATCTTCTTCGCCCACAACGGTTTTCTGCTATTTAAGCTCAATTCATACAGCCAGATATTCTCTGCGGAAGTGTCCGGCGTGGCGTTGAAGCGCTTCTTCTACTTCTTTATTCCGGCGATGCTGGTGATCTATTTCCTGCGTCAGGATTACAAGGCGTGGATTTTCTTCCTGGTGAGCACCGTCGCCTTTGGCCTGCTGACCTACGCGATCGTCGGCGGCACCCGCGCCAATATCATTATCGCTTTCGCTATCTTCCTGTTTATCGGCATTATTCGCGGCTGGATCAGCCTGTGGATGCTGGCGGCGGCGGGCGTGCTGGGTATTGTCGGCATGTTCTGGTTGGCGTTGAAGCGCTACGGGATGAACGTTAGCGGCGATGAAGCGTTTTATACTTTCCTCTATCTCACGCGTGATACCTTCTCGCCGTGGGAGAACCTGGCGCTGCTGCTGCAGAACTACGACAAGATTGAGTTCCAGGGGCTGGCGCCGATGATCCGCGACTTCTACGTCTTTATCCCCAGTTGGATGTGGCACGGTCGCCCGACAATGGTGCTGAATACCGCCAATTACTTCACGTGGGAAGTATTAAACAACCATTCGGGGCTGGCGATATCGCCGACGCTGATTGGTTCGCTGGTGGTGATGGGCGGCGTATGGTTCGTACCGCTGGGCGCCGTCGCGGTAGGGCTTATCATTAAATGGTTTGACTGGTTGTACGAACTTGGCAATCGGGAGAGCAATCGCTACAAAGCGGCTATCCTGCACAGTTTCTGTTTCGGCGCTATCTTCAACATGATAGTGCTGGCACGCGAAGGGTTGGATTCGTTCGGCTCCCGCGTGGTGTTTTTCCTCGTGATCTTTGGTATCTGCTTGTTAGCGGCGAAATTGCTGTACTGGCTCCTGGACAGCGCAGGATTGATTCATAAGCGGGTGAAGCCGCTTTCGCAACCGCAGGTATGATAAGGATGAACATGACTGATAACACTTCCGCGCCGCAGTATGCGCTGCGAGGGCTGCAGCTTATTGGCTGGCGCGACATGCAGCATGCGCTCAACTATCTCTTCGCCGACGGCGAACTGCGTCAGGGAACGCTGGTCGCGATCAACGCCGAAAAAATGCTGGCGGTAGAGGATATCCCGGAAGTGCGTGCGCTGATTGAGGCCGCCGAGTTTAAATATGCCGACGGCATCAGCGTCGTGCGCTCATTACGCAAAAAATATCCGCAGGCTGAGGTGTCGCGCGTTGCCGGCGCCGATCTGTGGGAGGCCTTAATGGAGCGCGCCGGGGCGCAGGGAACGCCGGTGTTTCTGATTGGCGGCAAGCCCGAGGTGCTGGCGGAGACGCAAGCGAAGCTACGTGAACGCTGGAAGGTGAATATCGTCGGCAGTCAGGACGGCTATTTTTCCGCCGATCAGCGCCAGCAGTTGTTTGAACGGGTACGCGACAGCGGGGCGAAAATTGTCACCGTCGCGATGGGATCGCCGCGCCAGGAAATTCTGATGCGCGACTGTCGACTGGTGTATCCCGCCGCGTTGTATATGGGCGTTGGCGGCACTTATGACGTCTTTACCGGCCACGTTCACCGGGCGCCAAAATTCTGGCAGAACCTGGGGCTGGAGTGGTTTTATCGCCTGCTCCTGCAGCCGAGCCGCATCAAAAGACAGTTCCGTCTACTGCGCTATTTACGTTGGCATTATTCCGGCAAGCTCTGATATTCCACTGCAACCAGACGAGATTGCATACATATTCTGTGTAATCTCTTCACTCGCCTGATACTTTATTTGCCATTTCCGTAAAATTAATTAACCATTCGCATGCTTCAAACGCGTGGGGGAGACCTGCGCGCCGGCAAGGCTATGGTTTCAATGAATAACAATAACCGGGAGTACCCGGAATACAGCAAACACAAGAGGCTTTATGACTGAGAAAAAAGCGGAACTCCAGCGTGGACTGGAGGCCCGACATATTGAGCTAATCGCGCTAGGCGGGACGATTGGCGTAGGGTTATTCATGGGCGCGGCAAGTACGCTGAAGTGGGCCGGTCCGTCCGTCCTGCTGGCGTATATTATCGCCGGTTTATTTGTCTTCTTTATCATGCGTTCGATGGGCGAGATGTTGTTCCTCGAACCAGTAACCGGCTCATTCGCCGTTTACGCACATCGCTACATGAGCCCGTTCTTCGGCTATCTCACGGCCTGGTCATACTGGTTTATGTGGATGGCGGTGGGGATATCTGAGATCACCGCCATCGGGGTATACGTGCAGTTCTGGTTCCCGGAGATGGCGCAGTGGATCCCGGCGCTAATTGCCGTGGGGCTGGTGGCGTTGGCTAACCTGGCGGCAGTGCGTCTGTACGGCGAGATCGAGTTCTGGTTTGCGATGATTAAAGTCACCACCATTATCGTGATGATTGTCATCGGTCTGGGGGTCATCTTCTTTGGTTTCGGCAACGGCGGACAGTCGATCGGTTTTGGCAACCTTACCGAGCACGGCGGCTTCTTCGCCGGCGGCTGGAAAGGCTTCCTGACGGCGCTGTGTATTGTCGTCGCCTCTTATCAGGGCGTTGAACTTATCGGTATCACCGCCGGGGAAGCGAAAAACCCACAGGTCACGTTGCGTAGCGCGGTAGGCAAGGTGCTGTGGCGTATCCTGATTTTCTACGTGGGGGCGATTTTCGTTATCGTGACTATCTTCCCGTGGAACCAGATTGGCTCGACCGGTAGCCCATTCGTTCTCACCTTCGCCAAAATCGGCATTACCGCGGCGGCGGGGATTATCAACTTCGTGGTGCTGACCGCCGCGCTGTCGGGCTGTAACAGCGGGATGTATAGCTGTGGACGCATGTTATATGCGCTGGCGCGTAATCGTCAGCTACCGGCGGCAATGGCCAAAGTGTCGCGTCAGGGCGTACCGGTAGCGGGCGTTGCGCTGTCGATCGTGATTCTGCTAATCGGTTCGTGCCTGAACTACATTATTCCTAACCCGCAGCGCGTGTTTGTCTATGTCTATAGCGCCAGCGTGTTGCCGGGGATGGTGCCGTGGTTTGTGATCCTGATAAGCCAGCTGCGTTTCCGCCGCGAGCATCAGCAGGCGATGGCCAGCCATCCGTTCCGTTCGCTGTTGTTCCCGTGGGCGAACTATTTGACGATGGCATTCCTCGTTTGTGTGCTGATCGGCATGGGAATCAACGATGAAACCCGGATGTCGCTCTTTGTCGGGATTATTTTCCTTGCCGCGGTGACCCTTATTTATAAGGTTTTCGGCCTCGGCAAGCGGGGAAATCTCGATAAAACGGCGGAATAAGCGCCAAAGCGCACAAACTGTGAGCAAATAGAAATTTTATTTAAAAAGGCACTAGACAGGGGTGGGGGAAGTCCGTATTATCCACCCCCGCAACGGCGCTAAGCGCCCGTAGCTCAGCTGGATAGAGCGCTGCCCTCCGGAGGCAGAGGTCTCAGGTTCGAATCCTGTCGGGCGCACCATTTACCCGGTGCTGGAGCTGCGGTGGTTTTAATACCGCGTAAAAGAATTGTTGTGGTGGCTATAGCTCAGTTGGTAGAGCCCTGGATTGTGATTCCAGTTGTCGTGGGTTCGAATCCCATTAGCCACCCCATTATTTGATAGAGTTGTGAATTGCGAAGGTGGCGGAATTGGTAGACGCGCTAGCTTCAGGTGTTAGTGTTCTTACGGACGTGGGGGTTCAAGTCCCCCCCCTCGCACCACGACTTTAAAGAATTGAACTAAAAATTCAAAAAGCAGTATTTCGGCGAGTAGCGCAGCTTGGTAGCGCAACTGGTTTGGGACCAGTGGGTCGGAGGTTCGAATCCTCTCTCGCCGACCAATTTTGAACCCCGCTTCGGCGGGGTTTTTTGTTTTCCGGTTTTCTCCAGTCGTCTTTTATCCCGCTGATCTTCCTCGTAAAAAATAGGTTCCACGTCTGCGAATTATTGTCCGGAATTGTCCCAAATGATTGCTGCGATAGATGCAATCTCGCTGGATTCTGTGCGATAATAACCGGGTAGATGCTCATTCCATCTCTTATGTTCGCCTTTGTGCCTCATAAACTCAGGAATGATGCAGAGCCGTACTTACGGTGCTTATCGTCCACTGATAGATGTCGCATTTCATATGTCTCATCAAACACCATGGACATAACGTTGAGTGAAGCACCCAATTTGTTGTCAAACAGACCTGTTTTAACGCCTGCCCTGATTTCAGCGCAGGCGTTTTTTTCTTTCAGGGGTAGGCTATTTTTTCGCGAGAGAAGGGCGCTATCGCCCCGAACGAGGCGATAGCGTTATCGTGAATTACTGCTGAGGGTTATTGTGTAGCGTCAACAGCAGGCCGTCACGGCGCATGGTCGCCGCTTCTTCCGGCTGGTGCAGGCGGTCGAGCGCATCGGCAAGCCACGCGTAATCAAAGGCATCCGGGCGCTGCTTAAGCGCGGCGCGGAAAGCGATACTGGCCTCCTGCCATTCACCGTGACGCATCAGCGACTGGCCCAGGGTGCTCCACAGCAGCGGACGATCGCCGACGGCTTTGATCTGCTGGCGCAGCACTTTCTCCAGTTGTTCAGGATTATTGGTCTTCAGCCGCGGAATTGGCATAACCAGGCGGTCGTCGTACTGTTTCTTCAGACCATCGATAATAATCTGCTGTGCGGTGTCGTGATCGTCGCTCTCGATCAGGCGTTCGGCCATCGCCACCTGCAGCGGTATCAGGGCGCGCGTTTTACGGCTCTGGTTGCGCCACCACTCGCGTAGCCCTTCGCTACCGCCGTCGGCCAGCGCTTTGTCCATCAGGCCAATCCACGCCAGCTGTTCCAGCGCGGCGCGGTGCTCTTCATCCCCCACGTTGGCTTTCGCCATGGATGGAATGATGTCCAGCAGCGAATTCCACGCGCCGGTACGGGTATAAGCCTGCTCGGCAAGACGCAGCACCTCCGGATGACGCGGGGTCACTTCCAGTAGCTTATCGATGCCGTGACGGGCGGCGTGGTTTTCATTACGCGCCAGCTGTAGGCGCACGCGGGTGATTTCAACCGGGATCAGGTCATCGCCAGCCAGTTCGGCGGCGCGCTCAAGATGCTGATTGGCGCGAGCTTCATCACCGCGCTGTTGGGCCGCTTCCGCCGCTAACAGATAGTTCACTACCGGTTGTTCGGCGTGATCGGCATTTTTCGCCATCAGCTTTTCAACCTGTTGGTAATCGCCTTCCGCCAGTTTCAGCAGCGCTTGCTCGGTTTGCTTACGCGCGCGGCGGCGCTTACGGCCGACGAACCAGCCGCGCGTGTGCGCGCCGGTACGGAAAATGCGGCGCAACAGCCATTCAATGGCGAACAGCACCACCATTGCGAGGATCAGGATGATCACAAGGCCCGTCACGCTGGTTTCGATATTGTAGTTATCGGTCTGGATTAGAACGTAGCCCTGGTGGCCCGCGATCATCGGGCCGACGACGATCCCGGCGATCAGCAGTGCGAAAAGCAGGAGAATTTTCAGCATCGGTTATTCTCCTTGCGGCGCAGGGGCTGGCGCGGTCGGTGCTGGCGTCGGCGTCGGAGCGGCTGCCGCAGGCTGGGCCATTAAATTACGCACCCGAGTTTGCATCAGCTTTTCCAGCAGGCTCTGGCTCTGCAACGTTTCCGGTACGCTCATGGTGATACTTTGCTGACTGAGCTTATCCACCTCTTCAAGGAAAGCCTTGGTAGTGGCGTCTTCAGTATCGTAATAAGCGCGTACCCAGGTGGAGACGTTTTCCAGCGCCTGCTTATAGGTTTCTTCCTGATGACGCGGCACCGCCTGCGCGGCAACCAGCAGACGAGAGCGGATATTTTCGCGCAGATAGACATCCTGATTCGGCGCTAACAGCGGCACCGCCGTTTCGTCACGGCGACGTATGGTAATGAAGCTATCCATAAAGTTCTGCCAGCTTTTCTGCAGGTTAACGCGCCATTCGCCGATGGAGCTGGAGAGCTCGTCGCTGTCGGCATCCATCGGAGAATCATCGTCGTTATTATCAGCCAGACGCAGATTGTCGATTTGGTTCGCCAGCTGGTTAACCTTAAGGATAATGCCGTCGTAATCGACCTGACTTACCGCCGACAGCGAAGCGATGTCATCGGTGATGGCGCGGCGCGCGCCGATAAGGCTTGGGTCGTTCATGTCGGCGAGACTGGCATCGGCGCTTTTCAGCAGCGCGGCGGCGGTCGTCACATCCTGATCGCTCCACAGCTTACGTCCCGCCAGCTTAACCAGGAAATCAGCCTGCGCCAGCAGCCAGGTTTTGGCGTCGCTGCCGGAAATCACTGCAACTTTTTGCTGTAGCTCATCAAGCTGTTTCGTCAGGGTTTCCTGTTCGCGTTTGGCCTCGCTCAACCGATCGGCCTGCTGTTTGATAATGCCTTCCAGCTCGCTCTTCTGGCTATCCTGCGCTTTTTGCAGCGCTGCGATCTGGCTTGATAATTCCGAGCTGGTTTCATTTTGGCGCGTGGATTGCTGTTTATTCAAACCATACAGGCCAATACCGGCGGCGAGGGCGATGGCGATAGCTATCGCGCTGAGCGCCAGGCTGGTTTTGTTGCCGGCCTTTTTCTTCTCGTTGTTTTCTGGCTGTGGCGTGGTTTCCACGGCCTCCCTGGTCTCTTCAACCACGGCGGATTGATTTTGTTGTTCCGTCATTATGGCTTCCAATGTTGAGAGTTATTGTAATGCGCGTAGCAGCGCATCGTTGTCGGCGTTATCGGCAACCTGAATATCCTGCCAGCCCAATTCCCGGGCCTGAAGGGCCAGACGTTCGCTGACAACGACAAGGCTACAGTGCAGCAGCCACCGTTCGCGATACCACTGGGGTATTAACGACCACAGCTGCTGCAGCATCTCGCCGCTGGTGACCACCAGCGTAGTGACTCCACGAGATTGCCAGCGCATAGCCTCTTCCGCACCATCATAGTACTTCGCACAACGTTGATAACATTCACAAAATGTTACTTCGGCGCCGCGTTCACGCAGCGTGTCGCCTAATAATTCCCGCCCGCCGTTGCCGCGCAGAATCAGGGCTTTCTTGCCCGCAATGTTTTGTAATTCAGGTAATTGTAGCAAGACTTCGCTGATTTCCCGATCTAACGGGTAACGGATATTTTTACCACTGACCGTATGCAGAGCCAGCGCGGTGGTGCGGCCTATCGAGAAATAGGCCGGATCGGAGGGCCAGCGTTGGCTCTCCTGCAGCAGACGGGCATGGGCGAATTCCACCGCATGCTGCGATAGCGCAAACAACAAATCGTCCGCGCCTAATGCCGCCAGCTGGCGCGGGAGCGCTGCCAGCTCCCGCCCCGGCGTGAATTCAATCAGCGGAAAGCTCCAGGCCACGCGTCCCAGCGCGCGCAGGCGGCTGACTAACTCTTCACCTTGCGGTAGCGGACGGGTGACCAGGATGCTCATCGTGGGGCTTCTCCATCATAGACCGCCGCGAGGATGTCGCGGGCGCCGTTATCCAGTAGCTCTTCCGCCAGCGAGACGCCGAGCGCCTCTGCCTCTTCCGGCCGGCCGCGGCGTTCACCGCGCACGACCAGCGACCCATCCGGCGCGCCCACCAGCGCCCGTAGCCACAGCTCACCATCGCGCAGTTCGGCATAGCTGCCAATCGGCACCTGACAACCGCCTTCGAGACGGGTGTTCATCGCCCGCTCGGCGCGCACGCGCACGGCGGTTTCCGTATGGTTAAGCGGCGCTAACAGCGCTTTGGTCCATTCATCGTCAAGGCGGCATTCGATACCTACCGCGCCCTGGCCGACGGCCGGCAGAGATTGCTCTGGCGAGAGCGGCTGGCGAATACGCGCTTCCAGTTTCAGCCGCTTCAACCCGGCGGCGGCGAGGATAATAGCGTCATACTCGCCGTTATCGAGTTTGCCTAATCGCGTGCCAACGTTGCCGCGTAGCGAACGGATCACCAGATCGGGGCGCTCTGCCGCCAACTGGCATTGGCGACGTAAACTTGACGTGCCAACGATGCTGCCGGCCGGCAGATCGTCAATTGAGGCATAGTGATTGGAAACAAATGCGTCGCGCGGATCTTCACGCTCGCAGATGGTGACCAACCCCAGGCCTTCCGGGAATTCGACCGGGACATCTTTCATCGAATGGACGGCGATATCGGCGCGCCCTTCAATCATGGCGAGCTCTAACTCTTTCACAAATAAGCCCTTGCCGCCCACCTTTGCCAGCGGGGTATCAAGGAGCACGTCGCCGCGGGTGACCATGGGCACCAGCTCAACGGAAAGCCCCGGATGACACGACTCCAGGCGCTCTTTCACATAATGTGCCTGCCATAGCGCAAGCGGGCTTTGCCTTGTGGCAATTCTCAAAACTTTGTCTAACATGCTTGTTACCGTCATTGTCGACCACGAGCCATCCTAACATTGTTGCTTTAGGGATGTTAGTTTCACGGTTAATGTGGGATGCTGGCACGATGTCCTTTAGCGTTTCATGCGGCTGCGGTTGCCGCAAGCGTAGTGGGGAATTTACACCCGGCAAACGGTGCTACACTTGTATGTAGCGCATCTTTCTTTACGGTCAAACAGCAAGGTGTTAAATTGATCACGTTTTAAACCATTTGTCAGCCAGCAGTTCATCACAACCACACCGATGACGAATGGTGACGGTTCTTGTTGAAATACTGAAATCCTCCGTACTATTGTACGTCGGATTTTTGAACATCAGGCGATATGTCTTGTACCTCTATATTGAGACACTGAAACAGAGACTGGATGCCATCAACCAACTGCGCGTGGATCGCGCGCTTGCTGCCATGGGACCCGCTTTCCAGCAGGTTTACAGTCTTCTGCCGACATTACTACATTATCATCACCCGCTGATGCCGGGTTACCTTGACGGTAACGTTCCCCGCGGCATTTGCCTCTACACGCCTGATGAAACCCAACGCCACTACCTTGACGAACTCGAACTGCACCGTGGCCTGCTGACGCAGGAGCCGCCGAAAGGCGAACTGCCGATTACCGGCGTTTATTCGATGGGCAGTACCTCCTCCGTTGGGCAAAGCTGCTCTTCCGATCTGGATATCTGGGTATGCCATCAGGCCTGGCTGGATAACGAAGAACGCCAGCTGCTGCAGCGTAAATGCAGCCTGCTTGAAAGCTGGGCGGCGTCGCTCGGCGTCGAGGTCAGTTTCTTCCTGATCGACGAAAACCGCTTCCGCCATAACGAAAGCGGCAGCCTCGGCGGCGAAGACTGCGGTTCGACCCAGCATATTTTGTTGCTCGATGAATTTTACCGCACCGCCGTGCGTCTCGCCGGGAAACGTATTCTGTGGAATATGGTGCCGGGCGATGAAGAAGACCATTACGATGATTACGTGATGGGGCTGTATGCCAAGGGCGTGCTGACGCCAAACGAATGGCTCGATCTCGGCGGCCTCAGTTCGCTGTCGGCGGAAGAGTACTTCGGCGCCAGCCTGTGGCAGCTGTATAAGAGTATCGACTCCCCGTATAAAGCGGTGCTGAAAACGCTGCTGCTGGAAGCCTACTCCTGGGAATACCCCAACAACCGCCTGTTGGCGAAAGATATTAAACAGCGCCTGCACGATGGCGAGATTGTCTCGTTCGGTCTCGACCCCTACTGCATGATGCTGGAGCGCGTTACCGCCTATCTGCAGGCTATCGAAGACGACACCCGTCTCGATCTGGTACGCCGCTGCTTCTACCTGAAAGTCTGTGAAAAACTCAGCCGCGAGCGCGCCTGCGTGGGCTGGCGTCGTGAAGTCGTCAGCCAGCTGGTGAAAGAGTGGGGCTGGGATGAAAAGCGTCTGATGATGCTTGATAACCGCGCTAACTGGAAAATTGATGAAGTGCGCAAAGCGCACAACGAACTGCTCGATGCGATGATGCAGAGTTATCGTAATCTGATCCGTTTCGCCCGGCGCAATAATCTCAGCGTCTCCGCCAGCCCGCAGGATATCGGCGTACTGACGCGTAAGCTGTATGCGGCCTTTGAAGCCCTGCCGGGCAAGGTCACCCTGGTGAACCCGCAAATTTCACCGGACCTGTCGGAACCGAATCTGACCTTTATCCACGTGCCGCCGGGCCGCGCTAACCGTACCGGTTGGTATCTGTATAACCGCGCGCCGGATATGGAATCGATCATCAGCCATCAGCCGCTGGAATATAACCGTTACCTTAATAAGCTGGTGGCCTGGGCCTGGTTTAACGGCCTGCTGACCTCACGCACCCGTCTGTTTATTAAGGGCAACGGTATCGTCGATTTGCCGAAGCTGCAGGAGATGGTGGCCGACGTGTCGCACCACTTCCCGCTGCGCCTGCCGGCGCCGACGCCAAAAGCGCTGTACAGCCCGTGCGAAATTCGCCACCTGGCGATTATCGTCAACCTCGAATATGACCCGACGGCGGCATTCCGTAATCAGGTGGTGCATTTCGACTTCCGTAAGCTCGACGTTTTCAGCTTCGGCGAAGAGCAAAAATGCCTGATTGGCAGCGTCGACCTGCTGTATCGCAACTCGTGGAACGAAGTGCGCACGCTGCACTTTAACGGCGAGCAGGCGATGATCGAAGCGCTGAAAACTATTCTCGGCAAAATGCATCAGGACGCCGCGCCGCCGGATAGCGTGGAGGTGTTCTGCTATAGCCAGCACCTGCGCGGCCTTATCCGCACCCGCGTGCAGCAGATGGTCTCCGAGTGCATCGAACTGCGTCTCTCCAGTACCCGTCAGGATACCGGGCGCTTCAAAGCGCTGCGCGTCTCCGGCCAGACCTGGGGCCTGTTCTTCGAGCGCCTGAACGTTTCGGTGCAGAAGCTGGAAAACGCCATTGAGTTCTACGGCGCTATCTCACACAACAAGCTCCACGGCCTGTCGGTACAGGTAGAAACCAATCACGTTAAGCTGCCGGCGGTGGTGGATGGCTTCGCCAGCGAAGGGATAATTCAATTCTTCTTTGAAGATGCGGATAACAATGACAGCGGCTTTAACATCTACATTCTTGATGAAAGCAACCGCGCCGAGGTTTATCACCACTGCGAGGGCAGCAAAGAAGAGCTGGTGCGCGACGTTAGCCGCTTCTACTCGTCATCGCACGATCGCTTCACCTACGGCTCAAGCTTCATTAACTTCAACCTGCCGCAGTTCTATCAGATTGTCGAAGTTGACGGACGCACGCAGGTGATCCCGTTCCGCAGTCAGGCGATTGCCGCCGCGGTGCCGCCGGGCCAGGAAGCGGTCGCCTCACCGGTGCTGCAGCAGCGCTACTCGTAGATTTGGCCTGGATAAGGTGCTAGCCGCTATCCGGAGATATTCCCTGCTGGCGCTGCGCTTAGCAGGGCTACGGTTCTATGTCGTCGGGTAGCCCGGATAAGGCGCAATGCGCCGCCATCCGGGAAAGACGCCATTAACGGAAGCTCACCGTCTCGCCGGCCTGATTGCTCGCCGCCTGCTCCAGCAGATCCCAGAAGCGTTCGCCGCTACGATCGCAGATCCACTCGTCGCCTTGCAGATCGAAGTGATAGCCGCCTTGCTTGGTCGCCAGCCAGACCTGATGCAGCGGTTCCTGACGGTTGATGATGATTTTACTGCCATTTTCGAAGCTGATGGTCAGCACGCCGCCGTTGATTTCGCAGTCGATATCGCTGTCGCCGTCCCAGTCGTCCAGACGTTCTTCGATGGTCATCCACAGGCTATCGGCCAGGCGATGGAATTCACTGTCGTTCATGGTTCTATCCTGCTTTTTTGAAGATGGCCGCAGTATAGCGCGAAACAAAAGCGCGCGCAGTCAGATGCTAAACGCTTGCTTTTACGTCTTCTCCTGCGATGATAGAAAGCAGTAACGAATGAATCATGGGCAACTATCAATGAAAAACGTTTTACCCACGCTTGCCGTTCTGTTTGCAATCTTCAGCCTGACCGGCTGCGGTTTGAAAGGGCCGCTGTATTTCCCGCCGGCAGACAAAACCGCGCCGCCGCCGACCAAGCCGGTTAACCCAGGCATTCAGAGCGCGACGCCGGATCGTAACGATCGCGGCGATAATGGCGGTCCGACCCAGGTTAACTATTAACGATAACGTTCTGTTCCGCGCAATTGGAGTAGATAATGCAGTTCTCTAAAATGCATGGCCTCGGCAACGACTTCATGGTTGTTGATGCGGTAACGCAGAATGTTTTCTTCTCACCGGAGCTGATTCGTCGCCTTGCGGATCGGCATCTTGGCGTCGGTTTCGACCAGCTGTTGGTTGTCGAGCCGCCGTACGATCCCGATCTGGACTTCCACTACCGTATCTTCAATGCTGACGGTAGCGAAGTCTCGCAGTGCGGCAACGGCGCGCGCTGCTTCGCCCGCTTTGTCCGTTTAAAAGGCCTGACCAATAAACGTGATATCCGCGTGAGCACCGCCAACGGGCGTATGGTATTAAGCGTAACGGAAGATGATCTGGTGCGCGTTAACATGGGCGAGCCGAATTTCGAGCCGTCTCAGGTCCCGTTCCGCGCTAACAAAGCGGAAAAGACCTATATTATGCGCGCGGCTGAACAGACAATATTGTGCGGCGTCGTCTCAATGGGCAACCCGCACTGCGTGATTCAGGTCGATAACGTGGACACCGCCGCGGTTGAAACCCTCGGTCCGGTAATGGAAAGCCACGAACGTTTTCCGGAACGCGCCAATATCGGCTTTATGCAGGTAGTGGAACGCTCCCATATTCGTCTGCGCGTCTATGAACGCGGCGCAGGCGAAACGCAGGCCTGCGGCAGCGGCGCCTGTGCGGCGGTGGCGGTCGGTATCCAACAGGGATTACTCGCCGAAGAGGTACGCGTGGAATTGCCAGGCGGGCGTCTCGACATCGCCTGGAAAGGTCCGGGTCAACCGTTGTATATGACTGGCCCGGCGGCACACGTCTACGACGGATTTATTCATCTATGAAACAGATCGGGGAAGAACAGCAGGAACTCGCCACAGCGCTCGACGACAGCGCGGTAGTAGATTATCTGCTGCAAAATCCTGAGTTCTTTATTCGTAATGCGGCGCAGGTTGAGCATATCCGCGTCCCGCATCCGGTGCGCGGCACCATCTCGCTGGTAGAGTGGCATATGCTGCGGGCGCGTAACCATATCAACGTGCTGGAAGAGAACATGACGCTGCTGATGGAACAGGCGACGGCCAATCAAAGCCTGTTTCAGCGCCTGTTCCATCTGCAGACGCGGCTGGCGTCCGCCGATAGCCTGGATGAAATGCTCAACCGCTTTCATCGTTGGGCGCGCGAGCTTGGCCTGGCGGGCGCAACGGTGCGCCTGTTTCCGGACAGCTGGCATCTCGGCGCGCCGTCTAAATTCACCCATCTGGCGCTGAGCCGGCAGGCGTTCGAACCCATTCGTATTCAGCGGCTGGGCCAGGCACGTCACTATCTTGGTCCGCTGAACGGGCCAGAGCTGCTGGTGGTGCTGCCGGATGCGAAAGCTATCGGCTCGGTGGCGATGTCGCTACTGGGCGATGATGACGCGCCGGGGGTGATGTTCTTCAGCAGCCGCGATCCACAACATTATCAGCAAGGCCAGGGAACACAGCTACTGCAGGAGATTGCGCGCATGCTGCCCGGCCTGCTGGAGCGCTGGATTGAACGCGCATGACCGACTCCCCGCTATTCGCCTGCGTCGACCGCTTCCTGCGCTATCTCGGCGTAGAGCGCCAGCTTAGCCCGATTACGCTCACTAACTACCAGCGTCAGCTGGAAGCGCTGATCGCGCTGGCGGATGATGCCGGATTAAAAAGCTGGCAGCAGTGTGACGCCGCTCAGGTACGTAGCTTTGCGGTGCGTAGCCGCCGTGCGGGCTTAGGCCCGGCGAGTCTGGCGCTGCGGCTTTCCGCCCTGCGCAGCTTTTTCGACTGGATGGTCAGCCAGGGCGAGCTGGCCGCTAACCCGGCGAAAGGGATTGCGGCGCCGAAGATCCCCCGCCATTTGCCGAAAAATATCGACGTTGATGATGTGAATCGGCTACTGGATATCGACCTCAACGACCCGCTCGCGGTGCGCGACCGGGCGATGCTGGAAGTGATGTACGGCGCGGGGCTGCGTCTTTCTGAGTTAGTTAACCTTGATATTAAGCACCTTGACCTGGAGTCAGGGGAAGTGTGGGTGATGGGGAAAGGCAGCAAAGAGCGCCGCCTGCCAATTGGACGCAACGCGGTGGCGTGGATCGAACACTGGCTGGATTTGCGCGGCCTGTTCGGCGGCGATGACGATGCGCTGTTCTTGTCGAAGCTGGGTAAGCGCATTTCAGCGCGCAACGTGCAGAAGCGGTTTGCCGAGTGGGGCATAAAGCAAGGGCTCAATAGCCACGTGCATCCGCATAAGCTGCGGCACTCTTTCGCGACGCATATGCTGGAGTCGAGCGGCGATCTACGCGGCGTGCAGGAGCTGCTGGGGCATGCCAATCTCTCCACCACCCAAATCTATACCCATCTCGATTTTCAACACCTTGCCTCGGTGTACGATGCCGCGCATCCGCGCGCTAAACGGGGGAAATAATGCGTTTTTACCGACCTCTGGGCCCGATCTCCGCGCTGACGTTCGACCTGGATGACACCCTTTACGATAACCGCCCGGTGATTGACCGGACGATGCAGGAATCGCTGACATTTGTGCGTAATTACCATCCGGCGCTGAGCCAGTTTGATGCAAGCGATCTTAACCGCCTGCGCCAAACGTTATTGACCTCAGAACCCGAGATTTATCACGATGTCACCGTCTGGCGCCACCGCGCGCTGGAGTTAGGGATGCGTAATGCCGGGCTCTCCGCCGCCGAGGCGAAAGCCGGCGCCGATGCGGCGATGGAAAATTTCGCCCACTGGCGCAGCCGCGTCGATGTGCCGCAGGAGACGCACGATACGCTGGCGAAGCTGGCGCAGAAATGGCCGCTGGTGGCTATCACCAACGGTAACGCCCAGCCGGAACAGTTCGGCCTGAATGACTATTTCCGTTTCGTGCTGCGCGCGGGTCCGGATGGTCGCTCCAAGCCGTTTGCCGATATGTACCATTTGGCGGCGGAGCGTCTGGATTTACCCCTCGGGCAGATTCTGCACGTCGGCGATGATCTGACCACCGACGTGGCTGGCGCTATTCGCTGTGGAATGCAGGCCTGCTGGATCAAGCCGCAGGACGCCTCATTGATGAAAACCGCCGATAGCCGCCTGCTGCCGCATATTGAAATTTCACGGTTGGCATCTCTGACCTCGCTGATATAATCACCAGTAACTCTGTATATATTAACAGGGGTTCGTGGAACCCCTTCTCTTCCGGCGGTGCCAATGGACGTTTCTTACCTGCTCGACAGCCTTAATGACAAACAGCGTGAAGCCGTAGCGGCCTCGCGCACCAATATGCTGGTTCTGGCAGGGGCGGGCAGTGGTAAGACGCGCGTACTGGTGCACCGTATCGCCTGGCTGCTGAGCGTGGAGAACTGCTCGCCGTATTCCATTATGGCGGTGACCTTTACCAACAAAGCGGCGGCGGAGATGCGCCACCGTATCGGCCAACTGATGGGCACCACCCAGGGCGGTATGTGGGTCGGCACCTTCCACGGCCTGGCCCATCGCCTGCTACGCGCCCATCATCTGGATGCCAACCTGCCGCAGGATTTCCAAATCCTCGATAGCGAAGATCAGCTGCGCCTGCTGAAGCGCCTGATTAAGGCGATGAACCTGGATGAGAAGCAATGGCCGCCGCGTCAGGCGATGTGGTACATCAACAGCCAAAAAGATGAAGGGCTGCGCCCGCACCATATTCAGAGCTACGGCAACCCGGTCGAACAGACCTGGCAGAAGGTGTATCAGGCCTATCAGGAAGCCTGCGATCGCGCCGGGCTGGTGGACTTTGCCGAGCTGTTGCTGCGCGCGCACGAACTGTGGCTGAACAAACCGCATATCCTGCAGCACTACCGCGAGCGCTTCACCAATATTCTCGTCGACGAATTCCAGGATACCAACAACATTCAGTATGCCTGGATCCGCCTGCTGGCGGGCGATACCGGCAAAGTTATGATTGTCGGCGATGATGACCAGTCGATTTACGGCTGGCGCGGCGCGCAGGTCGAAAACATTCAGCGCTTCCTGAATGACTTCCCGGGCGCGGAAACTATTCGTCTGGAGCAGAACTATCGTTCAACCAGCAATATTCTCAGCGCCGCCAACGCCCTGATTGAAAACAACAACGGGCGGCTGGGCAAAAAACTGTGGACCGACGGCGCCGACGGCGAGCCCATTTCGCTGTACTGCGCCTTCAACGATCTCGATGAAGCGCGTTTCGTGGTTAACCGAATTAAAACCTGGCAGGAGAACGGCGGGGCGCTGGAGCAGTGCGCCATTCTCTACCGTAGCAACGCCCAGTCGCGCGTGCTGGAAGAGGCGCTGCTGCAGGCCAGCATGCCGTACCGTATTTATGGCGGCATGCGCTTCTTCGAACGTCAGGAAATCAAAGATGCGCTCTCTTATCTGCGCCTGATTGCCAACCGCAACGACGACGCGGCGTTTGAGCGTGTGGTCAATACGCCTACCCGCGGCATCGGCGATCGGACCCTGGATGTGGTGCGCCAGACCTCGCGCGATCGTCAGCTGACGCTGTGGCAGGCCTGCCGCGAGCTGCTGAAAGAGAAAGTGCTGGCAGGCCGCGCTGCCAGCGCTCTGCAGCGCTTTATGGAGCTTATCGACGCGCTGGCGCAGGAAACCGCCGATATGCCGCTACATGTCCAGACTGACCGGGTCATTAAAGATTCCGGCCTGCGTATGATGTACGAGCAGGAAAAAGGCGAGAAGGGCCAGACCCGTATCGAAAACTTAGAGGAACTGGTGACGGCGACGCGCCAGTTCAGCTACAACGAAGAAGATGAAGATCTGATGCCGCTGCAGGCGTTCCTCTCCCACGCCGCGCTGGAAGCGGGCGAAGGGCAGGCGGATACCTGGCAGGATGCGGTACAGCTGATGACTCTGCACTCGGCGAAAGGGCTGGAGTTCCCGCAGGTGTTTATCGTCGGCGTTGAAGAGGGGATGTTCCCGAGCCAGATGGCGCTTGATGAGGGCGGTCGTCTGGAGGAAGAGCGTCGTCTGGCCTACGTCGGCGTGACGCGCGCGATGCAAAAACTGACGCTGACCTACGCCGAAACCCGCCGTTTGTACGGTAAAGAGGTTTACCATCGCCCATCGCGCTTTATCGGCGAGCTGCCGGAAGAGTGCGTGGAAGAGGTGCGGCTGCGAGCGACGGTGAGCCGCCCGGTTAACCATCAGCGTCTCGGTACCCCGGTGGCGGAGAACGATACCGGCTATAAGCTGGGCCAACGAGTGCGGCATCCGAAGTTCGGTGAAGGCACCATCGTCAACCTTGAGGGCAGCGGTGAGCATAGCCGGCTGCAGGTGGCTTTTCAGGGGCAGGGAATTAAATGGCTGGTCGCCGCCTACGCACGCCTGGAAACGGTGTAACTTTAAGAAAAATATAATTTTTTTGTAATAATCTGCTAGCCTTATATGCTAAAGGGCAGGATTTGCTCTTTAGCGTTCCCTTGCGTGTTGACGCCGTTTTGGCGCTGGCGTAACATGCGCGCACGATTACGCTAAGAGGACATTCGCCTTGGACACACCCAGTAGATGCTGGCTCAACTTCCTGTCATTCAGGAACAACTCCTAAGGCTATCCCCTTATGCCGATAGCCTTAGCGGTTGTCGGCGACCCGTCCTATTCCCGTCGCTCTGAGTCAGGCTTAATGGTCTGAAACCCAAATAGTTTCTGTGTGCCCATCGAACTGTCCGATAAATTTTTTGTATTGGGAGTCCCGGTCATGCTGAGCGCATTTCAACTGGAAAATAATCGTTTAACGCGCCTTGAGGCCGATGAGATCAAGCATCTTGCCAGCTCGGTGTGGGTCGACCTGGTCGAGCCTGACGATGATGAACGTAGCCGTGTGCAAACGGAGTTAGGCCAGAACCTGGCGACGCGCCCGGAACTGGAAGACATCGAAGCGTCAGCGCGTTTCTTTGAAGACGAAGATGGTTTACACATCCACTCCTTTTTCTTTTTCGAAGATGCTGACGATCACGCCGGTAACTCAACCGTGGCGTTCACTATCCGCGAAGGCCGCCTGTTTACCCTGCGCGAGCGTGAACTGCCCGCTTTCCGCCTGTACCGCATGCGCGTGCGTAATCAGACGCTGATTGATGGCAACGCCTACGAGCTGCTGTTAGATCTGTTCGAGACCAAAATCGAACAGTTAGCGGATGAGATAGAAAACATCTACAGCGACCTGGAAAAGCTGAGCCGCGTCATTATGGAAGGCCATCAGGGCGATGAGTATGACGAAGCGCTGTCGACGCTGGCGGAACTGGAAGATATCGGCTGGAAAGTACGTCTCTGTCTGATGGATACCCAGCGCGCGCTCAACTTCCTCGTGCGCAAGGCGCGTCTGCCGGCAGGCCAGCTGGAACAGGCGCGAGAGATCCTGCGAGATATCGAATCCCTGCTACCGCACAACGAATCGCTGTTCCAGAAGGTGAACTTCCTGATGCAGGCGGCGATGGGTTTCATCAATATCGAGCAGAACCGCATTATCAAGATCTTCTCGGTGGTTTCGGTCGTGTTCCTGCCGCCGACGCTGGTGGCGTCCAGCTACGGGATGAACTTTGAGTTTATGCCGGAACTCCACTGGAGCTTTGGTTATCCGGGAGCCATCGTGTTTATGATGTTGGCCGGCCTGGCGCCGTATCTCTACTTCAAGCGTAAAAACTGGCTGTAGTTGTTGTGCCGGATGCGCTTCGCTTATCCGGGCCTACGTGTTGTGCTTTTGTAGGCCGGATAAGGCGTAGCCGACATCGGGTAATATCTTATCCCCGACGCCCCCTTCTTTGCGTATATACCGCATCCATCACGAATATCGCCAGCGCCACCCAGATAAAGGCGAAGGTGACCATTTTATCCGTGCCCGGCACTTCACCGTAGAACGTTACCGCCAGCAGGAACATCAGCGTCGGGCCGATGTACTGGAAAAAGCCCAACGTGGACAAGCGCAGGCGGGTCGCCGCGCCGGTGAAGCACAGCAGGGGGATGGTGGTTACCACACCCGCTGCCATTAGCAGTAAATTGAGCGACCAGGGGTTGTCTCCCATATGGCTGGTTGGGCTATCGGTGATGCCGAAAAGCCAGATCGCCGCCACTGGCAGCAGCCATAGCGTTTCCACCAGCATGCCGGTCTGCGCATCGACGGCGATTTTCTTACGTACCAGTCCGTAGAAGGCAAAGCTGAAGGCTAGCCCCAGGCCGATTACCGGCAGTGAACCGAAGGTCCAAAGTTGCACCAGCACGCCGCAAAAAGCGAGGATCACCGCCAACCACTGTAGACGGCGAAAGCGTTCGCCGAGGAAAATCATTCCCAGCAGAATATTCACCAGTGGGTTAATGAAGTAGCCGAGGCTAGCTTCCAGCATATGGTGGTTATTGACTGCCCAGATAAAGAGCAACCAGTTGCCGCCGACCAGCACCGCAGAGAGCGCCAGCAGGAAGATCTTGCGCGGGGTTTTTAGCAGTTTTTTTACCTGCGGCCACTGGCGGCTGACGCTGATGAGCGCCACCATGAAAAAGAAAGACCAGATCACGCGATGCGTCAGGATTTCATCGGCGGGAACGTAGTAAATAAGTTTGAAGTACGCCGGCGCGATACCCCAGATAAAGTAGGCGGCCAGCGCCAGCATAACGCCCAGCCGCGTTTGTTTTGCGTCCATTGGTATAATCCATTGCCAAAAAGAGTGATGTTACTCGATCTGCGGCAATCAACCCACCATATAGGTAGCCGTGGCGCTGGCGATATAAACCTGCTCTTCGTTATGCAACTCGACGCGGGCCACGGCGACTTTGTTTCCGGCGCGCAGCAGGCTGCTGGTGGCGGTAAAACGCTCGCCGCGGCCAGGGCGTAAGTAATCGACGCGCAAATCGATAGTTCCCATCCGCGAGAGGCGCTGGCGCAGCTCTTCTTCATTGATAGTGTCATGGCGAGTCAGGGTGCTGCCGACGCAGACCAGTCCAGCGGCGACATCCAGCGCAGAGGCGATAACGCCGCCGTGCAGAATACTCTGCGCCCAATTGCCTACCATCATCGGCTGATTATTAAAGCTGAGCTGGGCAAACTCTTTTTCATAACGTTCCAGCTCAAGCCCCAGCGCACGGTTAAAAGGCATGTGATAAACAAAAATCTCTCCCACCAGCTTTAGCGCGGCGGCGGCGGTCAGTTCAGACATAGCAGAGGTCCATTTCGTTAATGAAATGTTGATTTTATGCTTCAAAAATATTGATTTCCACTTTCGGAGGCGATAACGCAGCGGGAGGCAGATAAACAGGTAGAATGGCAGCAGGACAAAACATTAATAAGAACCCTTTTCAGGAGAACAGTAATGCGTATCTCTTTGACCTGGCTGCTGGCGCTTAGCGCGCTGCCGGCCAGCGTTCTGGCGCAGGACGCGCCGCTTAATCAAGCCGTTCATGACAAACCCGCGGTGCGGGGCAGCATTATCGCCAACCTGCTGCAGGACCATGATAATCCGTTCCTGCTTTATCCTTATGAGAGCAACTATCTGCTCTATACGTGGACCAGCGATCTCAATAAAGAGGCCATCCGCAGTTACGACTGGGCCGATGACGCGCGTAAGGATGAGGTGAAGTTCCAGCTCAGCCTGGCATTCCCGTTATGGCGCGGCATCCTTGGCGATAATTCGCTGCTTGGCGCCTCCTATACGCAAAAATCCTGGTGGCAGCTCTCTAACAGTAAAGGCTCGGCGCCGTTTCGCGAAACCAACTACGAGCCTCAGCTCTTCCTTGGCTTCGCGACGGATTATGAGTTTGCCGGCTGGACTTTGCGCGATATCGAAGTCGGCTATAACCACGATTCCAATGGCCGTTCCGATCCAACGTCACGTAGCTGGAACCGCCTGTATACTCGCCTGATGGCGCAAAACGGTAACTGGCTGGTTGAAGTGAAGCCGTGGTATGTGGTCGGCAGTACCGATGATAACCCCGATATCACCAAATACATGGGTTACTACCGCCTGAAGATTGGCTACCAGCTGGGGGAGGCTATTTTTAGCGCTCAGGGGCAATATAACTGGAATACCGGCTACGGCGGCGCGGAAATCGGGGTCAGTTACCCTATTACCAAGCACGTGCGCGCCTATACTCAGGTGTACAGCGGTTATGGCGAGTCGCTTATCGACTATAACTTCAATCAGACGCGCGTCGGCGTCGGCGTGATGCTCAACGATCTGTTTTAATCGTTGCACTCTGGCTCGCAGGCGCTGAAAATAGCGCCTGTTTTCTTTTCAGGCGAATGGGGTCAACGTGGCACAGGCGGAAGTATTAAATCAGGAATCGCTGGCTAAGCAGGTTTTACAAGAGACCTTCGGCTACCAGCAGTTCCGCCCGGGCCAGGAATCGATTATCGCCACGGCGCTGGAAGGCCGCGATTGCCTGGTGGTGATGCCGACCGGCGGCGGTAAATCGCTGTGCTACCAGGTACCTGCATTGGTCCTCGGCGGCCTGACGGTTGTCGTGTCGCCGCTGATTTCGCTGATGAAAGACCAGGTCGATCAACTGCTGGCAAACGGTGTCGCCGCGGCCTGTCTTAACTCGACGCAAAGCCGCGAGCAGCAGCAAGAGGTGATGGCGGGCTGCCGCAGCGGGCAGATTCGTCTGCTGTATATCGCGCCGGAACGCCTGATGCTGGATAACTTCCTGGAGCATCTGAGCCACTGGAACTTAGCGATGCTGGCGGTGGATGAGGCGCACTGTATCTCGCAATGGGGCCATGATTTCCGCCCGGAATATGCCGCGTTGGGCCAGCTGCGCCAGCGGATGCCGCATATTCCGTTTATGGCGCTCACCGCCACCGCTGATGACACCACCCGTCGCGATATTGTTCGCCTGCTGGGGCTTAACGATCCGCTGATTCAGGTTAGTAGCTTCGATCGCCCCAATATCCGCTATATGCTGATGGAGAAATTTAAGCCGCTCGATCAGTTGATGCGATACGTCCAGGATCAGCGCGGTAAATCAGGGATTATCTACTGCAACAGCCGTTCTAAAGTTGAAGACACCGCAGCCAGGCTGCAAAGCCGTGGCATCAGCGCGGCGGCCTACCATGCTGGCCTGGAAAATGATATTCGTGCCGACGTGCAGGAGAAATTCCAGCGTGACGATCTGCAGATCGTGGTGGCGACGGTGGCCTTCGGTATGGGCATTAACAAGCCGAACGTCCGCTTTGTGGTGCACTTTGATATCCCGCGCAATATTGAATCCTATTATCAGGAAACCGGCCGCGCCGGGCGTGACGGCCTGCCGGCGGAAGCGATGCTGTTTTACGATCCGGCGGATATGGCGTGGCTGCGCCGCTGCCTGGAGGAGAAGCCCGCCGGGCCGCTGCAGGATATTGAACGTCATAAGCTGAATGCGATGGGCGCCTTCGCCGAAGCGCAGACCTGTCGCCGTCTGGTGCTGCTGAACTATTTTGGCGAAGGGCGCCAGGAGCCGTGCGGCAACTGTGATATCTGCCTTGACCCGCCAAAGCAGTACGATGGCTTAATGGACGCGCGCAAGGCGCTTTCAACTATTTACCGGGTGAATCAACGCTTCGGGATGGGCTACGTGGTTGAAGTACTCCGCGGCGCCAACAATCAGCGTATCCGCGACCTGAACCACGATAAACTGCCGGTTTACGGTATTGGTCGCGAGCAGAGCCACGAGCACTGGGTGAGCGTGATTCGCCAGTTAATCCACCTCGGACTGGTGACGCAAAATATTGCCCAGCACTCCGCGCTGCAGCTCACCGAGGCCGCGCGTCCTGTACTGCGTGGTGAAGTCCCGCTGCAGCTCGCCGTGCCGCGTATCGTGGCGCTAAAACCGAAAGCGATGCAGAAATCCTTCGGCGGCAATTACGACCGCAAGCTGTTCGCCAAGCTGCGTAAATTACGTAAAGCGATCGCCGACGAGGAGAATATCCCGCCATATGTCGTGTTTAACGACGCGACGCTGATTGAGATGGCCGAACAGTCGCCGCTTACCGCCGGGGAGATGCTTAGCGTCAACGGCGTGGGGACTCGTAAGCTTGAGCGCTTCGGTAAAGAATTCATGGCGCTGATACGTGCTCATGTCGATGGCGATGATGAGTAGTCAGCCGCGGGAAAAGGTGCCAGAATAGTTTCCTTCTTCACTATTTCCCTGCGAGTTAAACATGTTGATGCTTTTTCTCACCGTGGCGCTGGTGCACATCATTGCGCTAATGAGCCCGGGGCCGGATTTTTTCTTCGTTTCGCAAACCGCGGTGAGCCGTTCGCGCAAAGAGGCGATGATGGGCGTGCTGGGGATCACCGGCGGCGTGATGGTTTGGGCGGGCGTCGCGCTGCTCGGCTTACATCTGATTATCGAGAAAATGGCCTGGCTGCATACGTTGATTATGGTCGGCGGCGGTCTCTATCTGTGCTGGATGGGCTATCAAATGCTGCGCGGCGCGTTAAAGAAAACCGACGTTGTCGCGGCGGAACCGCAGGTTGAGCTGGCGCGTAGCGGGCGCAGTTTCCTGAAGGGCCTGCTGACTAACCTCGCCAACCCGAAAGCGATTATCTACTTTGGTTCGGTCTTCTCGCTGTTCGTTGGCGATAACATTGGCGCCGGCGCGCGCTGGGGGATTTTCCTGCTGATCGTTCTTGAAACGCTGGCGTGGTTCACCATCGTGGCCAGCCTGTTCGCACTACCGCAAATGCGCCGCGGCTATCAGCGGATGGCAAAGTGGATAGACGGCATCGCGGGAACCCTGTTTGCCGGTTTCGGCATCCATCTGATTATTTCGCGTTAACGTGTTATGCGATTCCCCGCTCGGTTTGTTGCCGGGTGGGGTTGATATTAGTGACGAAGACGCTGTAGCTCATCGCTGGTCAAACCGGTCATTTCCAGGATCGCATCGTCATCAATGCCGCGATTGAGCATCGCTGCGGCGACCTGTAAAAGGGCCTGTAGTTTTCCTTCTTTGATGCCTTCTTTAATGCCTTTCTCTCTGCCTTCTGCGAGCCACGTTTCTGCCAGAGTCATTAGCATTCCTCCATGCTGCGGCACACGCTGTGCCAGCTTATATTCAGGCGTGACGGGCGGAAGCGAGCAGCGCTCCCACCAGCATAAACAGCGAACCAAACACTTTATTCAGCGCCTTCATTTGCTTCGGACCTTTAATCCAGGCCGCAATGCGCTGCGCCAGCGTCGCGTAACCGATCATCACAATGATATCGACCACAATGGTGGTGACGCCAAGTACCAGGTACTGCATCACCTGCGGCTGATGCGGGACGATGAACTGGGGAAACAGCGCGGCGAGGAAGACGATACTTTTGGGGTTGGTCAGATTGACGAACACCGCGCGTTTATAGAGCTTACCGCGGCTTTGAGTGCGCGCCAGCGTATTCAGGTCGATTGAACCCGCCGCCCGCCATTGCTGGATCCCCAGCCAGATAAGATAAGCCGCGCCCGCCCATTTCAACACTTCAAATGCCAGTACCGAGCGTGAGAAGAGCGTGCCCAGACCGACGCCAACCAGCACGATATGAATGGCCAATCCGGTTTGCAGGCCGGCAATAGAGGCTGCCGCGCCGCGATAGCCGTGGTTGATGGATGTGGTCATGGTATTAATCGCGCCGGAACCCGGCGACAGGCTGAGAATGATTGATGTCAGCAGATAAGCGAACCACCACTCGAAGGTCATGAGAATCTCCCTGATTGTCTATTTTTATGCCACAATACGCTATTGCATCAGCATTGTGTGATGTGCGACAAAAAAACGATTTTCAGCGGTTAACAGGGGTGTAAACCCGATGTTTGGGCAGCAAAAGGACTGGGACACACGAGAAAACGCGTTTGCGGCCTTTACCATGGGGCCGCTGACGGATTTTTGGCATCAGCGGGAAGAAGCTGAATTTACGGGCGTCGATAAGGTTCCGGTACGCTTTGTGCGCTTTTGCGCCGCAAATAATGACCGGCTGGTGGTTATTTGCCCCGGCCGCATCGAAAGCTACGTGAAGTACGCCGAACTAGCCTACGATCTCTTCCACAGCGGCTTTGACGTAATGATTATCGATCACCGCGGTCAGGGGCGCTCCGGTAGGTTGCTGTCTGATACCCACCGCGGTCATGTTGTGCGCTTTAGCGACTATGTTGACGATCTGGCTGCGCTTTGGCAGCAGGAAGTGGTTCCCGGCCACTGGCGTAAACGTTTTATTCTCGCCCACTCGATGGGCGGCGCCATTGCCACGCTGTTCTTGCAGCGTCACCGGCAGCATTGTGACGCCATTGCTTTGTGCGCGCCAATGTTTGGCATCATCATGCGCCTGCCGGACTGGATGGTGCGCCATATTCTCGACTGGGCTGAGGGCCATCAGCGTATTCGTGAAGAGTATGCCATCGGTACGGGCCGCTGGCGGGCGCTGCCGTTTTCGCTCAATGTATTGACTCATAGCCGTCAGCGCTATCGTCGTAATCTGCGTTTTTATGCAGACGATCCGCGGCTGCGCGTCGGCGGGCCGACCTATCACTGGGTGCGCGAAGGTATTCTGGCCGGTGAAGAGATATTGGCTGGCGTCGAGAAAGATACGACTCCGACGCTATTGATTCAGGCCGAGGATGAAAGGGTGGTCGATAACCTGATGCACGACCGCTATTGCGAACTCCGTTCCGCTGCCGGACACCCTTGTGAAGGCGATAAGCCGCTCGTTATTGAAGGGGCATATCACGAGATCCTTTTTGAAAAGGACGCTATGCGCTCAGTCGCGCTAAATGCCATCGTCGATTTTTTCAATCGACATACTTAATCCGACGATAGATCTCGTCGCCCTGCTTAGAGGTTAAATTTTTTATGTACCAGGTTGTTGCGTCTGATTTAGATGGCACGCTGCTTTCCCCCGACCATTTCCTCACCCCCTATGCCAAAGAAACACTGAAACTACTCACCGCGCGCGGGATAAATTTCGTTTTCGCCACTGGTCGCCACTATATCGATGTGGGACAGATCCGCGATAATCTCGGCATTAAGTCGTACATGATCACCTCTAACGGCGCCCGCGTACACGATAGCGAAGGAAAACAAATCTTCGCCCATAACCTCGACCGCGATATCGCCAGCGATCTGTTTGAGATGGTGCGTAACGATGTGAAGATTGTGACCAACGTCTATCGTGAAGATGAATGGTTTATGAATCGCCATCGCCCGGAAGAGATGCGTTTCTTCAAAGAGGCGGTATTCAACTACAAGCTTTATGAACCGGGCGAGCTGGATGCGGATGGCATCAGCAAAGTTTTCTTCACCTGTGAAGATCATGAACATTTGCTGCCGCTTGAGCAGGCTATCAACGCGCGCTGGGGCGACCGCGTGAATGTGAGTTTCTCCACGTTGACCTGCCTTGAAGTGATGGCCGGCGGTGTATCGAAAGGGCATGCGCTGGAGGCCGTCGCGAAAATGCTTGGCTACAGCCTCAAAGAGTGTATCGCCTTTGGCGACGGCATGAACGACGCCGAGATGCTGTCGATGGCCGGTAAAGGCTGCATCATGGCGAACGCCCATCAGCGGTTGAAGGACTTGCATCCGGAGCTGGAAGTGATCGGCAGCAACGCCGATGATGCTGTACCGCATTACCTGCGCAAGCTGTACCTCGATTGATAAAGATTGACGATTGGCTAATAACTAGTCAGTCGTCAACCTCTCTCTCCGCTACAATGCCTGTTCTTTATTCAATGAGACGACCATTGTGGCGCTATTAATTATCACCACTATCCTGTGGGCCTTTTCGTTTAGCCTGATTGGCGAATACCTTGCCGGTAGCGTCGATAGCTATTTTTCCGTGCTGATGCGCGTGGGCCTGGCAGCGCTGGTGTTCCTGCCTTTCCTGCGTACGCGCGGCCAGTCTCCGCGTACCATCGTGCTCTACATGTTGGTAGGGGCGATGCAGCTTGGGATTATGTATTTGCTGGCTTTCCGCGCCTATCTCTATCTGACAGTCTCCGAATTTCTGTTGTTTACGGTCTTTACCCCGCTGTATATCACCCTGATTTACGATCTGATCAGCGGCCGTAAACTACGCTGGGGCTATCTGCTTAGCGCGGCGCTGGCGGTGTTAGGGGCGGCGATCATCCGCTATGACAAAGTCAGCGATCACTTCTGGACCGGGCTATTGCTGGTACAGCTGTCGAATATCTGTTTCGCCATCGGTATGGTGGGCTACAAGCGTCTGATGGAAGTCCGTCCAATGCCGCAACACAATGCCTTTGCCTGGTTCTATGCCGGCGCCTTTATCGTGGCGGTAGCGGCGTGGTTTATGCTGGGCAATCCGCAGAGGTTGCCGTCCACCGGTCTGCAGTGGGGGGTTCTGGTATGGCTGGGCGTGGTCGCTTCCGGGTTGGGTTACTTCATGTGGAACTACGGCGCGACGCAGGTGGATGCCGGTACGTTGGGGATCATGAATAACGTTCACGTCCCCGCCGGGCTGTTGGTTAATCTCGCTATCTGGCAGGAGCAGCCTCACTGGCCGAGCTTTATCATTGGCGCGCTGGTAATCCTGGCTTCGCTATGGGTCCATCGCCGCTGGGTCGCTCCGCACTCCGTACAAACGGCAGATGATCGCAAGCGTGATTCCGCGCTGAGCGAATAAACGCTTCTGTTACCGGCTGGCGTTGCTCGCCATCGCGCACCGCGGCGTACAGCCGGCTCCACAGTCCTTCTCCCAGGGTTTTGGTGACAATCAAACCCTGGCGTTCAAAACTTTCCACCACCCAGTGCGGCAGGGCGGCAATACCCATTCGCGCGGCGACCATCTGAATCAGCAGCAGCGTGTTATCGACGCTTTTCAACTGCGGGCTGATCCCCGCCGGTTGCAGGAAGTGGCGCCAGATATCCAGTCGCCCGCGCTGTACCGGATAAATCAGTAACGTTTCCGCAGCCAGATCTTCCGGCGAGATGCGCGTTTTCGCCGCCAGTGGATGTTCCGGAGCTAACACCAGACGAACTTCATAATCAAACATCGGTGAATAGTGCAGGCCGCTACGCGGCAAAATATCTGAGGTCATCACCAGATCGAGTTCGCCCTGCTGCAGGGCTGGCTGCGGGTCAAAAGTGACGCCGGACTGAAAATCAACTTCCACCAGCGGCCAGCGGGCGCGGAAGCTTTCCAGCGCCGGGGTGAGCCACTGAATGCAGCTATGGCACTCAATCGCCAGCCGCAGACGGGTTTGCTGTGGTTCATTGCAATCCTGTAGCGCGCGAGCGATTTGCGGCAGCACCTGATTGGCTAACTGCAGCAGAATTTCCCCTTGCGGCGTAAAGCGCAGCGGCTGGCTTTTACGCACAAATAAACGGAAGCCAAGGCGCTGTTCCAGATCGCTAAACTGGTGGGACAGGGCCGACTGGGTTTGGTGCAGGGCTGCCGCCGCGCCCGCCAGCGAACCGCTGTTCCGCAACGCCTGTAGCGTTTTCAGGTGTTTAATCTCGATCATGAATGTCCTTCACTTCGGCATGAATAATTTGCGCTTGAGGAATATACAGTACCTTTACATTATGGATGTGTAAACATCTGGATGGCTAAAATCCTTCGTCTTTTGAATTTATGGTGCGTTGGCTGCGTTCGCTCACCCCAGTCACTTGGGGATGAGCAAACTTGCCGCCTTCCCTGAATACAAAATCCTTTGGATTAATAATTAATTAGAGGAAGAACACATGACCATTATTAATCACACCCTCGGTTTTCCTCGCGTTGGCCTTCGCCGCGAGCTGAAAAAAGCGCAAGAGAGCTACTGGGCGGGCAACGCCACGCGTGAAGAGCTGCTGGCGGTAGGTCGCGAGCTGCGCGCTCGTCACTGGGAGCAGCAGAAACAGGCGGGCATTGATCTGCTGCCGGTGGGCGATTTTGCCTGGTACGACCATGTTCTGACCACCAGCCTGCTGCTGGGCAACGTGCCGGCTCGTCATCAGAACAAAGACGGCACCGTCGATATCGATACCCTGTTCCGCATTGGTCGCGGCCGCGCGCCGACCGGTGAACCCGCTGCCGCCGCGGAAATGACCAAGTGGTTCAACACCAACTATCACTACATGGTGCCGGAATTTGTCCAGGGCCAACAGTTCAAGCTGAGCTGGACCCAACTGCTGGATGAAGTGGACGAAGCGCTGGCGCTGGGCCACAAGATTAAGCCTGTACTGCTGGGGCCGGTAACCTATCTGTGGCTGGGCAAAGTAAAAGGCGAACAGTTTAATCGTCTAAGCCTGTTGAACGATATCCTTCCGGTTTACCAGCAGGTACTGGGCGAGCTGACGAAGCGCGGCATTGAGTGGGTGCAGATTGATGAGCCGGCGCTGGTTCTGGAGCTGCCGCAAGCATGGCTGGATGCCTTTAAACCAGCTTATGAAGCCCTGCAGGGGCAGGTAAAACTACTGCTGACTACCTATTTTGAAGGGATCACCGACAACCTTGATGTTATCACCGCGCTGCCGGTACAGGGGCTACACGTCGATCTTGTGCACGGTAAAGATGAGGTGGCTGAACTACATAAACGCCTGCCGGCCGACTGGCTGTTATCCGCCGGGCTGATCAATGGTCGTAACGTCTGGCGCGCCGATCTCACGGAAAAATATGCGCAAATAAAGTCGCTTGTCGGTCAACGTGAGCTATGGGTCGCCTCTTCCTGCTCCTTGCTGCATAGCCCGATCGATCTGAGCGTAGAGACCCGTCTTGATGCCGAAGTAAAAAGTTGGTTTGCTTTCGCCCTGCAGAAGTGTGGCGAACTGGCGCTGCTACGCGACGCGCTGAACAGCGGTGATACGACGGCGATCGAGGCGTGGAGCGCGCCAATTCAGGCTCGTCGCCATTCGACTCGCGTACACAACGCGGCAGTGGAAAAAAGGCTGGCGGCAATCACTGCTCAGGACAGCCAGCGCACCAGCCCTTATGCCGAGCGCGCACAGGCGCAGCGCAAACGCTTTAACCTGCCAGCATGGCCGACGACGACGATCGGTTCATTCCCGCAGACAACCGAAATTCGTACCCTACGTCTGGACTTCAAAAAGGGCAATCTTGACGCCAGCCATTATCGGACGGGTATTGCCGAACATATTAAGCAGGCGATCGTCGAACAAGAACGTCTGGGTTTAGACGTGCTGGTGCACGGAGAAGCCGAGCGAAACGACATGGTGGAGTATTTCGGTGAGCATCTGGACGGTTTCATCTTCACGCAAAACGGTTGGGTGCAAAGCTATGGCTCTCGCTGCGTGAAGCCGCCGGTGGTTATCGGCGATGTCAGCCGTCCGCAAGCGATCACCGTCGAATGGGCGAAGTACGCGCAGTCTCTTACCGACAAGCCGGTCAAAGGCATGTTGACCGGTCCGGTAACCATTCTGTGCTGGTCCTTCCCGCGCGAGGATGTCAGCCGTGAAACAATCGCGAAGCAGATTGCGCTGGCGCTGCGCGATGAAGTGGCGGATCTGGAGGCGGCCGGTATCGGTATTATCCAGATTGATGAACCGGCACTGCGCGAAGGTCTGCCGCTGAAGCGCAGCGATTGGAATGCTTATCTACAGTGGGGCGTCGAGGCTTTCCGCATCAACGCCGCGGTTGCTAAGGATGACACCCAGATTCATACCCACATGTGTTATTGCGAGTTCAATGACATCATGGATTCTATCGCCGCGCTGGATGCCGACGTCATCACCATTGAAACCTCGCGTTCTGACATGGAACTGCTGGAATCGTTTGAAGAGTTTGAATATCCAAACGAAATCGGCCCTGGCGTGTACGATATCCACTCGCCAAACGTGCCGAGCGTGGAGTGGATTGAAGGATTGCTGGAGAAAGCCGCGCAGCGTATCCCGGCGGAGCGCTTGTGGGTTAACCCGGACTGCGGCCTGAAAACCCGCGGTTGGCCGGAAACCCGCGCCGCGCTGGCGAACATGGTGCAAGCGGCGCAAAATCTGCGCGAATCAGCCTGATAGATACGCGGAAAACAACAGAGGAGGCCACGGCCTCCTCTTTTCATGTATCAGGCGAGTTACCCTTTTTTACCGCCATATTGAGCAAACCAGGCCAGCATCCGCTGCCAGCCGTCTTTGGCTGACTCTTCGTGATAGCTGGCGCGATAGTCGGCGTTAAAGGCGTGATCGGCCTCGGGATAGACCACGATCTCGGCGTTCGCATTTGCCGCCCGCAGCGCCTGGCGCATGGTCTCGACGGTATCCTGCGGAATACTGGCGTCTTTAGCGCCGTACAGGCCAAGCACCGGCGCGTTGAGATCGACCGCGATATCCACCGGGTGTTTTGGCGAATTCAGCGATTTTTCTCCCACCAGTTTGCCATACCAGGCGACGCCTGCCTTCAACTGCGGGTTATGCGCGGCATACAGCCAGGTAATGCGCCCGCCCCAGCAAAAACCGGTGATCAGCAGACGATGGGCATCGCCGCCATGGCGCGCCGCCCAACTGGCGACGTGGTCTAGATCCGCCAGCACCTGTGCGTCCGGCACCTTAGTGACCAGTTCTTTGAACAGGGTAGGGATATCGTTGTACTCATTCGGATCGCCCTGGCGAAAGTAGAGTTCTGGCGCAATCGCCAGATAGCCTTCCTGCGCCAGGCGGCGGCACAGATCGCGAATATGTTCATGTACGCCGAAAATCTCCTGCACCACGATAACGATCGGCAGCGGGCCGTCGGCGTTTTTCGGGCGGGCGTGATAGGCTGGCATATTCTCGCCCTGCGATGGGATCGAGGTTTCTCCGGCGACAATCTGCTCATCCGACGTATGGACGGCGGTCGAGGCGTGCGGCGAGGCTGCAGGTGCGAATCCAGGTTGCTTGGTGGTGGTCATGGTATTCTCCGTACCCTTATTTATTAGCGCAACACTAACTATAGACCCTTTAGTTCGGGCGGTAATAAAGCACAGTGCCTGAAAGCGGCTATCTTTTGTTCTATGACCGTGAATATAACTTGTTAATGTGATGTAAATCACTATTTGTTGAAAAACAAATGCAATCATTGTTATGCATGGTGACCATCATCACAAAAATAAGCGGGTGGCTTCTGTAAAGTACCCTTTTGCTTCTGCTGATACTTCGACCCACAGAGGAGTTTTTTATGTCCAAGTCTGATGTTTTTCATCTCGGCCTCACTAAGAACGATTTACAAGGGGCTACGCTGGCTATCGTCCCTGGCGATCCGGAGCGTGTGGAAAAGATCGCCGCGCTGATGGATAAGCCGGTTAAGCTGGCATCACATCGTGAATTTACCTCCTGGCGCGCTGAGCTGGATGGCAAACCGGTGATTGTTTGCTCCACCGGTATCGGCGGCCCGTCGACCTCTATCGCCGTGGAAGAGCTGGCGCAGCTGGGGGTTCGTACCTTCCTGCGTATCGGCACCACCGGGGCGATTCAGCCGCACATCAACGTTGGTGATGTGCTGGTGACGACCGGTTCTGTCCGTCTGGATGGCGCCAGCCTGCACTTTGCGCCGATGGAGTTTCCGGCCGTTGCTGACTTCGCCTGCACCACCGCGCTGGTGGAAGCGGCGAAATCAATTGGTGCGACCACCCATATCGGTGTAACTGCCTCCTCTGATACCTTCTATCCAGGCCAGGAGCGTTACGACACCTTCTCCGGCCGTGTCGTGAGCCGCTTCAAAGGCTCGATGGAAGAGTGGCAGGCAATGGGCGTCATGAACTATGAAATGGAATCCGCTACGCTGCTGACCATGTGCGCCAGCCAGGGCCTGCGCGCCGGGATGGTGGCAGGGGTTATCGTCAACCGTACCCAGCAAGAGATCCCTAACGCCGAAACCATGAAGCAAACCGAAAGCCACGCGGTGAAAATCGTTGTGGAAGCGGCGCGCCGCCTGCTGTAGTTCTTCACTTTTTCTCGCAAGGCCGGACCCTCCGGCCTTTCTTTTTTGCGTAGCGCCTCGCAGGAAAATCCTTTTCAACTGGACGTTTGTACAGCACAATTCTATTTTGTGTCGTAAGTGGTTGCCGGGGAGGCGTTGTGGATATCTCTATTGTGATAAGCGCCGTGGTGGCGCTGGCGGCAGGGTTAATCGTTGGCTGGCTGGCGACAAAAGCCCGCGCCGATCAAATCCGTGCCGATCTCATTGAAGAGCGCCGCGAGCTGGATATCGAACTTAGCGCCGCACGTCAGCAGCTGGTGCAGGAATCGCACTGGCGCGATGAGTGCGAACTTCTCAACAACGAGCTGCGCAGCCTGCGTGATATCAACACCTCGCTGGAGGCCGACCTGCGGGAAGTGACCACTCGTCTGGAATCCACGCAGCTGCACGCCGAAGATAAAATCCGCCAGATGGTCAACAGCGAGCAGCGCCTGAGCGAGCAGTTTGAAAACCTGGCGAACCGCATATTCGAACACAGCAACCGCCGGGTTGATGAACAAAACCGGCAGAGCCTGCATGGCCTGCTGACGCCGCTCCGGGAACAGCTCGACGGCTTTCGTCGCCAGGTTCAGGACAGCTTCGGCCAGGAGGCGCGTGAGCGCCACACGCTGGCGCACGAAATCCGCAACCTGCAACAGCTGAACGCACAGATGGCGCAAGAGGCGTTAAACCTGACGAAAGCGCTGAAGGGCGATAACAAAACCCAGGGCAACTGGGGAGAAGTGGTGCTAACCCGCGTGCTGGAGGCCTCCGGCCTGCGCGAAGGCTATGAGTATCAAACACAGGTCAGCATCGAAACCGATAACCGCTCGCGGATGCAGCCGGACGTTATCGTGCGCCTGCCGCAGGGCAAAGACGTGGTTATCGACGCCAAAATGACTCTGGTCGCCTATGAGCGTTATTTCAACGCTGAGGATGATTACACCCGCGAAGCGGCGCTACAGGAGCATATTGCCTCGGTACGTAACCATATTCGCCTGCTGGGCCGCAAAGATTATCAACAACTGCCGGGGTTACGTTCGCTCGACTATGTATTGATGTTTATCCCCGTCGAGCCGGCGTTCCTGCTGGCTATCGACCGTCAGCCTGAGCTTATCAGCGAGGCGCTGAAGAACAATATTATGCTTGTTAGCCCAACAACCCTGCTGGTGGCGCTGCGCACTATCGCTAATTTGTGGCGCTATGAGCATCAAAGCCGTAACGCGCAGAAAATCGCCGAGCGCGCCGGGCGCCTGTACGACAAGATGCGGCTGTTTGTCGACGATATGTCGGCCATCGGCCAAAGCCTTGATAAAGCGCAGGATAACTATCGCCAGGCGATGAAAAAGCTCGCCTCGGGGCGCGGCAATCTGCTGGTACAGGCCGAGTCATTCCGTGGCCTGGGGGTCGAGGTTAAGCGCGGGATTAATCCTGATTTAGTCGAGCAGGCCACGGCGCAGGATGACGAATACCGCCTTGAGGAAGATGAAAATTCACCGCAGGAAGATGTGTTTAGCGCCGATTCCACGTCTGCAGCGAGAGCAAACGAGCACGTCAGGCCAAGCTGAAACGTATGGGAAATGGCCTGAATCTGTTACACTCGCTGAACATTTTCTTGATAAGTAAGCGGGCATAGAGATGGTTGAGGATTCACAAGAAACGACGCATTTTGGCTTTCAAACGGTAGCCAAAGAGCAGAAGGCGGACATGGTGGCGCATGTATTCCATTCTGTCGCTGCAAAATATGATGTGATGAACGACTTAATGTCGTTCGGGATTCATCGCTTGTGGAAGCGCTTCACCATCGACTGCAGCGGCGTGCGTCGTGGGCAAACCGTGCTGGACTTAGCGGGCGGTACCGGCGACCTGACGGCGAAGTTTTCCCGTCTGGTGGGCGAAACCGGTCGCGTGATGCTCGCCGATATCAACGATTCGATGCTCAAAATGGGCCGCGAAAAACTGCGCAACATCGGTATTGTCGGTAACGTTGAGTACGTTCAGGCCAACGCCGAAGCGCTGCCGTTTGCGGATAACACCTTTGACTGCATCACCATCTCCTTTGGCCTGCGTAACGTTACCGATAAAGACAAAGCGCTGCGTTCAATGTACCGCGTGCTGAAACCGGGCGGACGTTTGCTGGTTCTGGAGTTCTCCAAACCGATTCTCGAACCACTGAGCAAAGCCTACGACGCTTATTCCTTCCACGTGCTGCCGAAAGTCGGCGAACTGGTGGCAAACGATGCGGAAAGCTATCGCTATCTGGCGGAATCCATCCGCATGCATCCCGATCAGGAGACCCTGAAAGGCATGATGCAGGAGGCGGGTTTTGAAAGCGTCGACTACTACAATCTGACGGCAGGTATTGTCGCGCTACACCGCGGCTATAAGTTCTGACAGGAGGGACGCTATGCCTTTCGCACCACTGGTTACCGCTGGCATCGAAACGGTTCTTAATACTTTTCTCTGGCGCGACCGCGCGCTTAAACCGGCGCGTCAACGCCTGCTGGGGAAAGTGCTGCGCGTAGAGCTCAAAGAGCTGTCGGCGCCTGTCGTGCTGGCCTATAGCGAGCAGCAAATCGACGTGCTCGGCGCATGGGAAGGCGAAGCTGACTGTACCGTAATTACCCGCCTGAGCGTGCTGCCGCAGCTGCGTAACCGCCAGCAGTTGACCGCGCTGATTCGCAGCGGCGATCTGGAAGTGCAGGGCGACCTGCAGGTTGTGCAGAACATGGTCGCGCTTTGCGATCTGGCGGAGTTCGATCCGGCAGAGCTGCTGGCGCCGTATACCGGCGATATCGTCGCTGAAGGGGTTGGCAAGGTACTTCGCGGCGGCGCCCGCTTCCTGCTGCAGGGCGCGCAAAGCCAGCAGCGCTACGTCGCTGAAGCGATTACCGAAGAGTGGCGACTGGCGCCGGGCCCGTTAGAGATGGCCTGGTTTGCTGAAGAATCCGCCGCCGTGGAACGCGCGCTGGCCGCACTGGAAAAACGGCTGGAAACGCTGGAGGGCAAATGACGCCAGGAGAATTACGGCGCCTGTATTTTATCATCCGCACCTTTTTGAGTTACGGGCTTGATGAGCTCATTCCCAAAATGCGTATCACGTTGCCGCTGCGCATCTGGCGGCGAATGTTGTTCTGGATGCCGAATCGCCACAAAGATAAACCGCTGGGTCAACGCTTACGCCTGGCGCTGCAGGAGCTGGGTCCGGTGTGGATTAAGTTCGGCCAGATGCTCTCCACCCGCCGCGACCTGTTCCCGCCGCAAATCGCCGATCAGCTGGCGCTGCTGCAAGATCGCGTCGCGCCTTTCGATGGCAAATTGGCAAAACAACAGATCGAACAAGCGATGGGCGGGCTGCCCATTGAAGCCTGGTTCGATGATTTCGCCATTGAGCCGCTCGCCTCCGCCTCTATCGCTCAGGTCCATACCGCGCGTCTGAAAGACAACGGCAAAGAGGTTGTCATCAAGGTCATCCGCCCGGATATCCTGCCGGTGATCAAAGCGGACATGAAATTAATCTACCGCCTGGCGCGCTGGGTGCCTCGTCTGCTGCCGGATGGCCGCCGTCTGCGTCCGCAGGAAGTCGTCCGCGAATATGAAAAAACGCTGATGGACGAGCTGAACCTTCTACGCGAGTCGGCTAATGCTATTCAGCTACGGCGCAATTTCGAAGACAGCCCAATGCTATACGTGCCGGAAGTCTATTCCGATTACTGTAGCGAAGGCATGATGGTAATGGAGCGGATCTACGGTATTCCGGTTTCCGATGTCGCCGCGCTGGAAGCCCAGGGCACCAACATGCAGTTGTTGGCGGAGCGTGGGGTGCAGGTCTTCTTTACCCAGGTGTTCCGCGACAGCTTTTTCCATGCGGATATGCATCCGGGTAATATTTTCGTTAGCTACGATCATCCGCATGACCCGCAATATATCGGTATCGACTGCGGTATCGTCGGCTCGTTGAACAAAGACGATAAGCGCTATCTGGCGGAAAACTTTATTGCTTTCTTCAACCGTGATTATCGTAAGGTTGCCGAGCTGCACGTCGATTCCGGCTGGGTGCCGCCGGATACCAACGTTGAAGAGTTTGAGTTTGCGATTCGCACCGTGTGCGAGCCCATCTTTGAAAAGCCGCTGGCGGAAATCTCCTTCGGCCACGTATTGCTGAATCTGTTTAATACCGCGCGGCGTTTCAACATGGAAGTCCAGCCGCAGCTGGTTTTGCTTCAGAAGACATTACTTTACGTAGAAGGGGTAGGTCGTCAGCTCTATCCTCAGTTAGACTTGTGGAAAACGGCGAAGCCTTTCCTCGAGTCGTGGATTAAGGATCAGGTCGGTATTCCCGCGCTGGTGCGTGCGTTTAAAGAAAAAGCGCCGTTCTGGATTGAACGAATGCCGGAAATTCCTGAGCTGGTGTACCAAAGCCTGCAGCAGAGCAAACAGCTGCAGACCAGCGTCGATACCATCGTGCGCGACTTCCAGGTGCGCCACGTGCGCCAGGGGCAGTCCCGTTATCTGTTTGGTATAGGCGCCGTTTTGCTTTTAAGCGGTACGCTGTTATTTATCCACCGCCCGGAGTGGGGCATGATGCCTGGCTGGCTGATGGCCGGCGGCGTCGTAACCTGGCTTATTGGTTGGCGAAAAACGCGCTAACAGGTTTCGCGTTTATTCTGGCGCATTGATTCTTGCGCGAAGTCATGTGAGCGGCCTGACAAAGAGGCGTCTCACCGGATGACGTGTATAATGCGCTCTCATCATTCATCATCTGTCATAGGGGAACGTGTATGGGTGGTATCAGTATTTGGCAGTTGTTAATTGTTGTCGTCATCGTAGTTCTGCTTTTCGGGACGAAGAAGCTGAGCTCGCTGGGTTCGGATTTAGGCGCATCGATCAAGGGCTTTAAAAAAGCGATGAGCGATGACGAAAAATCTGATAAGTCCTCAGCCGATGCAGATTTTGCAGCGAAAACTATCGCTGATAAACAAGATGATGCGAAAAAAGACGAGACAAAACGCCACGACAAAGAGCAGGTGTAATTCGTGTTCGATATCGGTTTTAGTGAACTATTGCTGGTGTTCGTGATTGGCCTCATCGTATTGGGGCCACAGCGACTACCTGTCGCCGTCAAAACGGTGGCCAGCTGGATCCGTACGTTGCGCTCGCTGGCGACCACCGTACAAAATGAGCTTGCCCAGGAGCTAAAACTGCAGGAGTTTCAGGAGAGCCTGAAGAAGGTGGAAAAGGCCAGCCTGGATAATCTGACTCCGGAGCTCAAAGCCTCGATGGATGAACTGCGCGAAGCGGCTGAATCCATGAAGCGTTCCTATACCGCCCACGATCCTGAAAAGGCCAGCGACGAAGCGAACACCATTCATAATCCGGTCGTCAAAGGTAGCGAAGCGCAGCGCCAGGATGTCACGCCGGCGACGGCGGAACACCAGGTCAGCGCTCCGGCACATGCGCCGGAACCCGTTGTCGATGAGTTATCCGCTTCGTCGGCTGAAGCCCCGGCAACTAAGGAAAAAGCCGCCGCGGCAGTGCCAGATTCTTCCCCCGCATCGAGTGATAAAGCGTAAAAAATGGGCGTAGACGAGACTCAACCGTTAATTTCTCATCTGATTGAGCTGCGTAAGCGCCTGCTCAACAGCATTATTGCCATCCTGGTGATCTTCCTGGCGTTGGTTTACTTCGCCAATGATATCTATCAACTGGTATCCGCTCCGCTTATCAGCAAAATGCCGGTAGGCGCGACGATGATCGCCACCGATGTCGCTTCTCCTTTCTTCACGCCGATCAAACTGACCTTTATGGTCTCGGTGATCCTGTCGGTACCGGTCATTCTTTATCAGGTATGGGCGTTCGTCGCGCCAGCGTTGTATAAGCATGAACGTCGGCTGGTCATGCCGCTGCTGGTTTCCAGTACGCTGCTGTTCTATATCGGTATGGCTTTCGCTTATTTCGTCGTGTTCCCGCTGGCATTTGGCTTCCTGACCCACGCCGCGCCGGAAGGGGTATTAGTTTCGACCGATATCCGTAGCTACCTCGATTTTGTCATGGCGCTGTTTATGGCTTTCGGCGTGTCGTTTGAAGTGCCGGTCGCCATCGTCCTGCTCTGCTGGATGGGCGTCACGACGCCGGAAGATTTACGTAAAAAACGGCCCTACGTGCTGGTGGGCGCCTTCGTGGTCGGTATGCTGCTGACGCCGCCGGATGTGTTCTCGCAAACGCTGTTGGCCATCCCCATGTATTGCCTGTTTGAAGTCGGGGTGTTCTTTGCCCGTTTCTACACCGGGAAACGCCTGACGCGTGACGAAGATGCCGCCGCCGAAGAGGCGGAGAGCAAAGAAGAGTAACAACGCCAACCGCCCGTCAGGGCGGTTGTCATATGGGAGTTATGATGTTTGATATTGGCGTAAATCTGACCAGCTCGCAGTTTTCCCGCGATCACGACGAGGTGGTTGCGCGCGCGCAGGCGGCGGGTGTCCAGGGGCTGTTGCTGACCGGCACCAATCTGCATGAAAGCCAGCAGGCGCAGCAGATGGCTGGCCGTTACGCCAACTGCTGGTCTACCGCGGGTGTACATCCGCACGATAGCAGCACCTGGACGGAGTCGGTGGCCGAAGAAATCCACGCGCTGGCCCGCCAGCCGCAGGTGGCGGCGATTGGCGAATGCGGTCTTGATTTCAACCGTAACTTCTCAACGCCGCAGGAGCAAGAGAAGGCGTTCAGCGCCCAACTGGCGCTGGCGGCCGAGCTCTCAATGCCGGTATTTTTACACTGCCGTGACGCCCATGAACGGTTCCTTGCGCTGCTGGATCCGTGGCTCAATAAACTGCCCGGCGCCGTGTTGCACTGCTTTACCGGTAGCCGCGCGGAAGTGCTTCAGTGTCTTGATAGAGGTTTATTTATCGGTATCACCGGTTGGGTGTGCGATGAGCGGCGGGGACTGGAGCTTCGCGAACTGTTGCCGGCGATCCCGGCGGAACGTTTGCTGCTGGAGACCGACGCGCCATATCTGTTGCCGCGCGACATGAAGCCGAAGCCCTCCTCGCGGCGCAACGAGCCCGCTTATCTGCCGCATATTCTGGCAAGGGTAGCGGGCTGGCGAGGCGAGGAAGCGCAATGGCTGGAGGAGGTTACGGATGCGAACGTCAGGAAGCTGTTTGGCGTGCGCTTTTAACCGCGCCGTCAGATTTTATAGAAGTCGGTATTTTTAACGCTTTGCAGGACCTGTTTATTCAACAGATTGAGGAGCAGCATGGAGCGTGCTTCACCGTCGGGCTCGGTGAAGATAGCCTGCAGTCCTTCAAAAGCGCCGTCGGTGATTAACACGCTGTCGCCTTCATGAGGCGTTTCCGGGTCGGTAATGCCTTCCGGTTTATAAATGGAAAGCTGGTGAATCACGTCTGAAGGCACCACTGCCGGTTGGGCGCCAAAACGGACGAAACTGTTCACTCCGCGGGTGGCGCTGATGGTGGTGGTATGGATAACCTCGGGGTCGAATTCGACGAACAGATAGTTTGGGAACAGGGGCTCGCTGACCGTAGTACGTTTACCACGGATGATTTTTTCCAGCGCGATCGTCGGCATCAGGCAATTGACTGCCTGACGTTCAAGGTGTTCCTGGGCGCGCTGAAGCTGCCCACGTTTGCAATAAAGTAAGTACCAGGCTTGCATAATGACTCTTTCCGCTTTACTACCTGCAAGCATAACAAAAGCCCGGAACAATCGCGAAAACCATTATAAGCGAAAGCGTAAATAGCCTGTTCATTTACGCTTATTTAACAAAAGTACAGCATCGTTGCGGCGAAAATCGTATAATCAGCCGCTAGTATAGAGGTCAATAATAACTCCATGAAATACCACGATCTACGCGACTTTCTGACATTACTTGAGCAGCAGGGCGAGCTAAAACGGATAGCCCTGCCGGTCGACCCGCACCTGGAAATTACCGAAATTGCCGACCGCACCCTGCGTGCCGGCGGCCCGGCGCTGCTGTTTGAAAACCCGAAAGGCTACGCAATGCCGGTGCTGTGCAACCTGTTTGGCACGCCGCGCCGCGTGGCGCTGGGGATGGGCCAGGAAGACGTCAGTTCGCTACGGGAAGTCGGGAAGCTATTGGCCTTTCTGAAAGAGCCGGAGCCGCCAAAAGGCTTCCGCGATCTGTTTGATAAGCTGCCGCAGTTCAAGCAAGTGCTGAATATGCCGACCAAACGTCTGCGCGGCGCGCCTTGTCAGCAAAAAATCATCCAGGGCGATGACGTCGATCTCAACAAAATACCGATTATGACCTGCTGGCCGGAAGATGCCGCGCCGCTGATTACCTGGGGGCTGACGGTGACCCGAGGCCCGCACAAGGAGCGGCAAAATCTGGGTATTTATCGCCAGCAGCTGATCGGCAAAAATAAACTCATCATGCGGTGGTTGTCCCACCGCGGCGGCGCCCTGGATTTCCAGGAGTGGTGCGCGGCGCATCCCGGCGAGCGTTTCCCGGTATCCGTGGCGCTTGGCGCCGATCCGGCGACCATTCTGGGCGCGGTGACGCCGGTGCCCGATACCCTGTCGGAATATGCTTTCGCAGGCCTGCTGCGCGGCACCAAGACCGAAGTGGTGAAGTGCGTTTCCAATGACCTTGAAGTGCCGGCCAGCGCGGAAATTGTGCTCGAAGGCTATATAGAGGCCGGCGAGATGGCGCCGGAAGGGCCGTACGGCGATCATACCGGCTACTACAATGAAGTGGACAGCTTCCCGGTATTTACGGTGACCCATATTACCCAGCGCGAAGACGCGATTTATCATTCGACCTATACCGGTCGCCCGCCGGATGAACCCGCGGTGCTGGGCGTGGCGCTGAACGAAGTCTTTGTGCCGATTCTGCAAAAGCAGTTCCCGGAAATCGTCGACTTCTATCTGCCGCCGGAAGGATGTTCCTATCGCCTGGCGGTGGTCACCATGAAAAAACAGTACGCCGGTCATGCCAAGCGCGTGATGATGGGCGTCTGGTCGTTCCTGCGCCAGTTCATGTATACCAAGTTCGTGATTGTTTGCGACGATGACGTGAACGCGCGCGACTGGAACGACGTGATTTGGGCGATTACTACCCGTATGGACCCGGCTCGTGATACGGTACTGGTAGAAAATACGCCAATAGATTATCTGGATTTTGCCTCGCCGGTTTCCGGCCTGGGTTCAAAAATGGGGCTGGATGCCACAAATAAATGGCCTGGCGAAACCCAGCGTGAATGGGGTCGTCCAATCAAAAAAGATCCTGAGGTGACGGCGCGCATCGACGCCATCTGGGATGAACTGGCCATCTTTAAATAACAGTAAGCGGGGCTAACGCCGCTGTTTTGCTCTATAGACCCGACAGAGGGGACGCATGACAACCTTAAGCTGTAAAGTGACCTCGGTGGAGGCGATTACCGATACCGTGTATCGCGTTCGATTAGTACCGGAAGCGGCATTCTCTTTCCGCGCCGGCCAGTATCTGATGGTGGTGATGGACGAGCGCGACAAGCGTCCGTTTTCTATGGCTTCCACGCCGTCAGAGCATGAGTTTATCGAGCTGCATATCGGTGCTTCTGAACTCAATCTGTATGCGATGGCGGTGATGGATCGCATTCTGAAAGAGCGTGAAATTGAGGTTGATATTCCGCATGGCGAAGCGTGGCTGCGCGATGACGAAGATCGTCCGCTGATTCTGATCGCCGGTGGTACCGGATTCTCTTATGTGCGTTCTATTCTGTTAACCGCGCTGGCGCGTAACCCGGATCGCGATATCGCCATTTATTGGGGCGGCCGCGAGGCTAAACATCTGTACGATCTGGCCGAGCTGGAAGCGTTAAGCATCAAGCATCCGAATCTGCGCATCGAGCCGGTGGTCGAGCAGCCGGAAGAAGGATGGCGCGGCCGTTCCGGTACTGTACTGACTGCGGTGCTGCAGGATTACGGTACGCTGGCCGAGCATGATATTTACATTGCCGGTCGCTTTGAGATGGCCAAGATTGCCCGCGACCTGTTCTGTAATGAACGCGGCGCGCGCGAAGACCGCCTGTTTGGCGATGCGTTTGCCTTTATCTGAAAATAAAAAACCCGCCCCTGACAGGCGGGAAGAACGGCAACTAAACCCCCTCTAATCCATTATTGCCTGTTGGCTGGCAGGCAATAATGGCATCGAGTTTTTTACCTACATCCGCTCAAATACGGTGGCGATCCCCTGGCCTAAACCGATGCACATGGTTGCCAGACCGAACTGCGCGTCTTTACGTTCCATCTGATTGATCAAGGTGGTGCTAATACGCGCCCCGGAACAGCCCAACGGGTGGCCGAGCGCGATCGCGCCGCCGTTAAGGTTGATCTTCTCGTCAATCTGCTCCATTAACCCCAGATCTTTAATACACGGCAGGATCTGCGCGGCAAACGCTTCATTCATTTCAAAGACGTCGATATCGCTGGTGGATAATCCCGCTTTTTTCAGCGCCAGCTTTGAAGCCGGAACCGGGCCATAACCCATAATGGACGGGTCGCAGCCGACTACCGCCATTGAGCGGACGCGAGCGCGTGGCTTCAGCCCCAGCTCACGGGCGCGGCTTTCGCTCATCAGCAGCATCGCCGCCGCGCCGTCGGAAAGTGCGGAAGAGGTGCCCGCCGTTACCGTGCCGGTCACCGGATCGAAAGCCGGTCTCAGCGCCGCCAGCGCTTCGACGGTGGTTTCCGGACGGATCACTTCGTCGTAATTGAAGGATTTCAACACACCATCGGCATCGTGACCGCCGGTCGGGATGATCTCCGCTTTAAATGCTCCGGATTGCGTCGCCGCCCAGGCGCGAGCGTGAGAGCGTGCGGCGAATTGATCCTGCATTTCGCGGCTAATGCCGTGCAGACGCGCCAGCATTTCCGCGGTCAGCCCCATCATACCGGCGGCTTTCGCCACATTACGGCTAAGGCCCGGATGGAAATCGACACCGTGGCTCATTGGTACATGGCCCATGTGCTCAACGCCGCCAATCAGGCAGACGCTGGCGTCGCCGGTCATGATCATACGGGCGGCATCATGCAGCGCCTGCATGGAGGAACCGCACAGGCGGTTAACCGTTGTCGCTGGTACCGAGTGCGGGATTTCCGCCAGCAGCGCGGCGTTACGGGCAATGTTGAAACCCTGCTCCAGCGTTTGTTGCACGCAGCCCCAGTAAATATCGTCAATCGCGCTCGCCTCAAGGGACGGGTTACGCGAAAGCAGGCTTCGCATCAGGTGTGCGGAGAGGTCTTCCGCGCGCACGTTGCGAAAGGCGCCGCCCTTTGAACGGCCCATCGGGGTGCGAATTGCATCGACAATGACAACCTGTTCCATTGTGACTCCTTAAGCCGTTTTCAGTTCGCCAACCGGACGGGCTGGTTCTACTGGAGGATAATACGCTTCGTTATGACGGGCCTTGTTACGCAGACCCTCCGGCACGGAATAAAGCGGGCCGAGGTGCTGGTATTGCTGCGCCATATCGAGATATTTTGCGCTGCCGATGGTGTCCAGCCAGCGGAATGCGCCGCCGTGGAATGGAGGGAAGCCCAGGCCGTATACCAGCGCCATATCCGCTTCCGCCGGGCTGGCGATGATGCCTTCTTCCAGGCAACGAACAACTTCGTTAACCATCGGGATCATCATGCGGGCGATAATTTCTTCATCGCTGAAATCGCGCTTCGGCTGGCTGACTTCGGCCAGCAGACTATCGACCGCGGTGTCTTCTTCTTTTTTCGGTTTGCCTTTACTGTCTTCTTTATAACGCCAGAAACCGAGGCCGTTCTTCTGGCCGAAACGGTTGGCGTCAAACAGCGCGTCGATCGCATCGCGATAATCTTTCTGCATTCGCTGTGGGAACCCCGCCGCCATGACCGCCTGGGCATGGTGCGCGGTATCGATGCCGACAACATCCAGCAGATAGGCCGGGCCCATCGGCCAGCCAAACTGTTTTTCCATCACTTTGTCGACTTTGCGGAAATCCGCGCCGTCGCGCAGCAGCTGGCTGAAGCCTGCGAAGTAGGGGAACAGAACGCGGTTGACGAAGAAGCCGGGACAATCATTCACCACGATCGGCGTTTTGCCCATTTTGCTGGCCCAGGCCACGACTTTGGCAATGGTCTTATCCGAAGTTTTCTCGCCGCGGATCACTTCAACCAGCGGCATGCGATGTACCGGGTTAAAGAAGTGCATACCGCAGAAATTCTCCGGGCGCTGCAGAACGCTGGCCAGCTCGCTGATAGGAATCGTTGAGGTGTTGGAAGCCAGCACGGTGTCCGGACGCACTTTCTCTTCGGTTTCCGCCAGTACCGCTTTCTTCACTTTCGGGTTTTCCACCACCGCTTCAACGACGACGTCCACGCGGTCAAAACCGCTATATTCCAGCGTCGGCTGAATGGTGCTAATCACTCCGGCCAGCTTCAGGCCGTCGATTTTTCCGCGTTCCAGCTGTTTATTCAGCAGCTTCGCCGCTTCGGTCATGCCAAGGGTCAGCGATTTGTCGCTGATGTCTTTCATCACCACCGGCACGCCTTTCCAGGCTGACTGATAAGCAATGCCGCCACCCATAATGCCGGCGCCTAATACGGCGGCGTACTTCGGTGTTTCGACATCTTTAGTCAGCTTTTTCGCTTTCGCTTTGACGTACTGGTCGTTAAGGAAGATGCCGACCAGCGCGCGCGCTTCATTAGTGTGCGCTAGCGGAACAAAACTTTGGTTTTCCAGCTTCAGCGCGTCGTCACGACCAAGACGCGCGGCGGCTTCGATGGTTTTTACCGCGGTGATCGGCGCCGGATAATGTTTTCCAGCGGTTTGCGCGACCATGCCTTTGGCAATAGTAAAGCTCATGGCGGCTTCAATTTTGCTGAGCTTCAGCGCTTCCAGTTTCGGCTGACGTTTGGCTTTCCAGTCCAGATCGCCATTAATCGCCTGACGCAGAATCGCCAGCGCGCCGTGATGCAGTTTTTCCGCGGCAACAATGCCGTCAACGAGGCCAATTTTCAGCGCTTGATCGGCGCCGACGTCTTTACCGGCGGCAATAATTTCCAGCGCGCTATCGGCGCCGAGCAGGCGCGGCAGACGTACGGAACCGCCGAAGCCAGGCATAATGCCCAACTTGGTTTCCGGCAGGCCGATGCGCAGATCCGGCGTCGCGAGGCGATAGTCGGTCGCCAGCACGCATTCGCAGCCGCCGCCCAGCGCATAGCCGTTAACCGCCGACAGCGTAGGAACCGGTAAATCTTCCAGGCGATTGAAGACGCTATTGGCAAAGTGCAGCCACTGGCTCAACTGTTCTTCCGGCACCAGGAATAGCGAAAGGAATTCGGTGATATCGGCGCCGACGATAAAGGCCGCTTTTTCAGAGCGCAGCAGCAGCCCTTTGAGATCTTGTTGTTTTTCGAGTACGTCCAGCGCGTGACCGAGGCTGGCAACGGTTGCAGTATCAAGCTTGTTAACCGAGCCGGGGGCGTCGAAAACCAGTTCGGCAATGCCATCTTCCAGCCAGTCGAGGTACAGGGTGTCGCCTTTGTAGAGCATGTCAGTCTCCTGAATCCAGCAATATGATCTGGTCATACCAGATGAGTCGGAGTGTGGAATTTATGTTAAGAAAATGCAAATTACTCTTTAAATAATTGCTGGTCGGATCACATCCGGTAGAAATCACCCGGCCTGGAACCAATGTGCTAAGATGCGGAGAATCACGATCCAATAAAAGCAAAGGATAAAAGATGGAATCACTGGCCGCGCTTTATAAAAATCATATCGTTACCCTACAAGAACGTACCCGCAAAGTATTAGACCGCTTCAAGCTGGATGCTCTGCTGATCCACTCCGGCGAGCTGATTAATGTCTTCCTCGACGATCATCCGTATCCGTTTAAAGTAAACCCGCAATTTAAGGCGTGGGTGCCGGTGACCCAGGTGCCAAACTGCTGGCTGCTGGTGGATGGCGTGAATAAACCGAAGCTGTGGTTCTATCTGCCGGTCGATTACTGGCACAACGTTGAGCCGCTGCCGACCTCTTTCTGGACCGAAGAAGTGGACGTTATTGCGTTGCCGAAAGCCGACGGCATTGGTGGTCAACTGCCCGCGGCGCGTGGCAATATTGCGTATATCGGCCCGGTGCCGGAGCGTGCTATCGGTCTGGAGATCGCGGCAGACAAAATCAACCCGAAAGGCGTTATCGACTATCTGCATTATTATCGCGCTTACAAAACCGACTATGAGCTGGCTTGTATGCGTGAAGCGCAGAAATCGGCGGTCAACGGCCATCGCGCGGCCCACGAAGCTTTCCAGTCGGGGATGAGCGAGTTCGATATTAATCAGGCTTACCTGACGGCGACCGGTCATCGCGATACCGATGTTCCTTACAGCAACATCGTGGCGCTGAATGAGCATGCGGCCGTATTGCATTACACCAAGCTGGATCACCGTGCGCCAACCGAGATGCGTAGCTTCCTGTTGGATGCAGGCGCAGAGTACAACGGCTATGCCGCGGACCTGACGCGTACCTGGGCAGGTCACAGCGACAACGACTTCGCGCAGCTGATTAAAGACGTTAACGACGAACAGCTGGCGTTGATCAGCACCATGAAGGCCGGCACCAGCTACGTGGATTACCATATTCAGTTCCATCAGCGCATCGCAAAGCTGCTGCGTAAACACCAGCTAGTGACCGGCATGAGCGAAGAGGCGATGGTGGAAAACGATCTGACCGGGCCGTTTATGCCGCACGGGATTGGTCATCCGCTGGGCCTGCAGGTTCATGATGTCGCCGGTTTCATGCAGGACGATACCGGTACGCATCTGGCGGCGCCGTCGAAGTATCCTTACCTGCGCTGCACCCGTATTCTTGAACCGCGTATGGTGTTGACCATCGAACCAGGCATCTACTTTATTGAGTCGCTGTTGGCGCCATGGCGTGAAGGGCAGTTCAGCAAGCACTTCAACTGGCAGAAAATTGAAGCCATGAAGCCGTTTGGCGGGATCCGTATCGAAGATAACGTGGTGGTTCACGAAAACAGTATCGAAAATATGACGCGCGACCTGAAACTGGCGTAATGGAAAGTTGGTTGGTGCCGGCCGCGCCGGTGAGCGTTGTTGAAGAGATCAAAAAGAGCCGTTTCATCACGCTGTTGGCGCATACCGACGGCGTGGCGGCGGCGAAAGCGTTTGTCGAATCGGTCAGGGCTGAGCACCCGGACGCTCGTCACCACTGTGTGGCATGGGTTGCCGGGCCTCCTGATGATTCACAGCAGCTGGGTTTCTCTGACGATGGCGAACCGGCGGGAACGGCAGGTAAACCCATGCTGGCGCAGCTGATGGGCAGCGGCGTCGGCGAGATAACCGCTGTGGTGGTGCGCTACTACGGTGGTATTCTGCTGGGTACCGGCGGCCTGGTGAAAGCCTATGGCGGCGGCGTCCATCAGGCGCTTGCGCAGTTGAAAACGCAGCGCAAGACGCCGTTAACCGCATATACTTTGCAATGTGAATACGGACAGCTAACCGGGGTAGAAGCGCTGCTGGCGCAGTTCTCGGGCATTATTGTGGAAAGCGAATATCAGGCGTCTGTGCAACTGCGTGTCGCGCTTCCGCAAGCTGAAGTGGCCTCTTTTTCGACAAAACTGGCTGATTTTAGTCGTGGTTCATTGCAATTACTGAAGATTGACGAATAATCCCCACCTGATTTTTTTGTAACCCAAAGGAAGCGCCAGAGATGCATTTTCGCGCGATAACCCGAATCGTTGGACTGTTGGTCATCTTATTTTCGGGGACGATGATTGTCCCGGGATTAGTGGCCCTGATATATCGCGATGGCGCGGGGCGAGCTTTCACCCAAACCTTCTTTGTTGCCCTGGCGATCGGCTCCATGCTGTGGTGGCCGAACCGTAAGCAAAAAGGCGAACTGAAATCCCGCGAAGGGTTTCTGATTGTCGTGCTGTTCTGGACCGTGCTGGGCAGCGTCGGTGCGTTACCGTTTATCTTTGCTGAACAGCCTAATCTGACGGTGACGGATGCCTTTTTTGAATCCTTTTCCGGCTTAACCACTACCGGCGCGACGACGCTGGTGGGGCTGGACTCACTGCCTCATGCCATCCTGTTCTATCGCCAGATGCTGCAGTGGTTCGGCGGTATGGGGATCATCGTGCTGGCGGTGGCGATTTTGCCTATCCTCGGCGTCGGGGGGATGCAGCTCTACCGGGCGGAAATGCCGGGCCCGTTGAAAGACAATAAGATGCGCCCGCGTATCGCCGAGACGGCAAAAACGCTGTGGCTTATTTATGTCTTATTAACCGTCGCCTGCGCATTGGCGCTATGGTTCGCCGGGATGCCGGCATTCGACGCGATCGGCCATAGCTTCGCGACCATCGCTATCGGCGGCTTCTCAACTCACGATGCCAGCGTCGGCTACTTTAATAGCCCGATGATTAACTCCATCATCGCCATCTTCCTGCTGATCTCCGGCTGTAACTATGGCCTGCACTTTTCGCTATTAAGTGGACGCAGTTTGCGGGTTTACTGGCGTGACCCGGAATTCAGAATGTTTATCGGTGTTCAGCTAACGCTGGTTATCGTCTGTACGCTGGTATTGTGGCTACATAATGTCTACGGCTCGGTGTTAACGACGCTGAACCAGGCGTTCTTCCAGGTGGTGTCGATGGCGACGACCGCTGGATTTACCACCGACAGTATTGCGCGCTGGCCGTTGTTCCTGCCTGTGCTGTTACTTTGCTCTGCGTTTATCGGCGGCTGCGCCGGGTCAACGGGCGGTGGTTTGAAGGTCATTCGTATTCTGTTGCTGTTTAAACAGGGGAATCGTGAACTTAAACGCCTGGTGCATCCAAACGCGGTCTATAGCATTAAGTTAGGTAACCGCGCGCTGCCGGAACGTATTCTGGAAGCCGTATGGGGGTTCTTCTCCGCCTATGCGCTGGTCTTTATCATTAGTATGTTGGCTATTATCGCTACCGGCGTTGATGACTTCTCTGCTTTTGCTTCAGTTGTGGCGACGTTGAACAACCTGGGGCCAGGGCTTGGGGTCGTTGCCGATAACTTTGCGACAATGAACCCGGTCGCGAAATGGATCCTGATTGCTAATATGCTGTTTGGTCGTCTGGAAGTGTTCACCTTATTGGTGCTCTTTACCCCCACTTTCTGGCGCGAATAACAGGAGTGCTCGTGAAAACTTTAATTCTTTTCTCCACCCGTGACGGGCAGACCCGTGAAATTGCCTCCTACCTGGCCTCCGAACTTAAGGAGCTGGGAATTGATGCGGATACCGTGAACCTGAACCGTACCGACACGGTTGAGTGGCATCACTACGATCGCGTCGTGATTGGCGCCTCTATACGCTATGGGCACTTCCATCCTGCGCTGGACCGCTTTGTGAAAAAGCACCTGGCATCACTGCAGGCGTTGCCGGGAGCATTCTTCTCGGTAAACCTGGTGGCGCGCAAAGCGGAAAAGCGGACGCCGCAAACCAACAGCTATACGCGCAAGTTTCTCCTTAATTCGCCGTGGCAGCCGCAGAGCTGCGCGGTATTTGCCGGCGCGCTGCGTTATCCGCGCTATCGCTGGTACGATCGCTTTATGATTCGTTTAATTATGAAGATGACCGGCGGAGAAACGGACACCAGTAAAGAAGTGGTTTATACGGATTGGCCGCAGGTGGCCAGATTCGCTCAAGAAATCGCGCAAATGACGAGCAAATAGCGCGTAAAACTCGCGTTATGGTGGAAAATCGAGCGAACGAAAAGTTTTTTTGAATTTCCTCTTGTCACTTCAGAATTACCCCCTATAATGCGCCACCACTGACACGGAACAACGGCAAACAAGCCGCCGGGTCAGCGGGGTTCCGGTGAGAACCTCGCGGAGAAAAGCAAAAATAAATGCTTGACTCTGAGGCGGGAAAGCGTAATATGCACACCCCGCGCCGCAGCGAAAAACGAAGCGGCACTGCTCTTTAACAATTTATCAGACAATCTGTGTGGGCACTCAAAGTGACATGGATTCTTAACGTCCTCGGACGAAAAATGAATACCAAGTCTCTGAGTGAACATGCGTAATTCATTACGAAGTTTAATTCACGAGCATCAAACTTAAATTGAAGAGTTTGATCATGGCTCAGATTGAACGCTGGCGGCAGGCCTAACACATGCAAGTCGAGCGGTAGCACAGAGAGCTTGCTCTCGGGTGACGAGCGGCGGACGGGTGAGTAATGTCTGGGAAACTGCCTGATGGAGGGGGATAACTACTGGAAACGGTAGCTAATACCGCATAACGTCGCAAGACCAAAGTGGGGGACCTTCGGGCCTCATGCCATCAGATGTGCCCAGATGGGATTAGCTAGTAGGTGGGGTAATGGCTCACCTAGGCGACGATCCCTAGCTGGTCTGAGAGGATGACCAGCCACACTGGAACTGAGACACGGTCCAGACTCCTACGGGAGGCAGCAGTGGGGAATATTGCACAATGGGCGCAAGCCTGATGCAGCCATGCCGCGTGTATGAAGAAGGCCTTCGGGTTGTAAAGTACTTTCAGCGAGGAGGAAGGCATTAAGGTTAATAACCTTAGTGATTGACGTTACTCGCAGAAGAAGCACCGGCTAACTCCGTGCCAGCAGCCGCGGTAATACGGAGGGTGCAAGCGTTAATCGGAATTACTGGGCGTAAAGCGCACGCAGGCGGTCTGTCAAGTCGGATGTGAAATCCCCGGGCTCAACCTGGGAACTGCATTCGAAACTGGCAGGCTAGAGTCTTGTAGAGGGGGGTAGAATTCCAGGTGTAGCGGTGAAATGCGTAGAGATCTGGAGGAATACCGGTGGCGAAGGCGGCCCCCTGGACAAAGACTGACGCTCAGGTGCGAAAGCGTGGGGAGCAAACAGGATTAGATACCCTGGTAGTCCACGCCGTAAACGATGTCGACTTGGAGGTTGTGCCCTTGAGGCGTGGCTTCCGGAGCTAACGCGTTAAGTCGACCGCCTGGGGAGTACGGCCGCAAGGTTAAAACTCAAATGAATTGACGGGGGCCCGCACAAGCGGTGGAGCATGTGGTTTAATTCGATGCAACGCGAAGAACCTTACCTACTCTTGACATCCAGAGAACTTAGCAGAGATGCTTTGGTGCCTTCGGGAACTCTGAGACAGGTGCTGCATGGCTGTCGTCAGCTCGTGTTGTGAAATGTTGGGTTAAGTCCCGCAACGAGCGCAACCCTTATCCTTTGTTGCCAGCGGTCCGGCCGGGAACTCAAAGGAGACTGCCAGTGATAAACTGGAGGAAGGTGGGGATGACGTCAAGTCATCATGGCCCTTACGAGTAGGGCTACACACGTGCTACAATGGCATATACAAAGAGAAGCGACCTCGCGAGAGCAAGCGGACCTCATAAAGTATGTCGTAGTCCGGATTGGAGTCTGCAACTCGACTCCATGAAGTCGGAATCGCTAGTAATCGTAGATCAGAATGCTACGGTGAATACGTTCCCGGGCCTTGTACACACCGCCCGTCACACCATGGGAGTGGGTTGCAAAAGAAGTAGGTAGCTTAACCTTCGGGAGGGCGCTTACCACTTTGTGATTCATGACTGGGGTGAAGTCGTAACAAGGTAACCGTAGGGGAACCTGCGGTTGGATCACCTCCTTACCTTAAAGAACCTGCCTTTGTAGTGCTCACACAGATTGTCTGATGAAAGTAGAGAAGCAAGGCGTCTTGCGATTGAGACTTCAGTGTCCCCTTCGTCTAGAGGCCCAGGACACCGCCCTTTCACGGCGGTAACAGGGGTTCGAATCCCCTAGGGGACGCCACTTGCTGGTTCGTGAGTGAAAGACGCGCGCCGACATATCTCAAAACTCATCTTCGGGTGACGTTTGAGATATTTGCTCTTTAAAAATCTGGATCAAGCTGAAAATTGAAACGACACACAGTCAATGTGTGTTCGAGTCTCTCAAATTTTCGCAATCAGAAGTGAAACATCTTCGGGTTGTGAGGTTAAGCGACTAAGCGTACACGGTGGATGCCCTGGCAGTCAGAGGCGATGAAGGACGTGCTAATCTGCGAAAAGCGTCGGTAAGGTGATATGAACCGTTATAGCCGGCGATGTCCGAATGGGGAAACCCAGTGCAATTCGTTGCACTATCGTTAACTGAATACATAGGTTAACGAGGCGAACCGGGGGAACTGAAACATCTAAGTACCCCGAGGAAAAGAAATCAACCGAGATTCCCCCAGTAGCGGCGAGCGAACGGGGAGCAGCCCAGAGTCTGAATCAGCTTGTGTGTTAGTGGAACGGTCTGGAAAGTCCGACGGTACAGGGTGATAGTCCCGTACACCAAAATGCACAGGCTGTGAACTCGAAGAGTAGGGCGGGACACGTGGTATCCTGTCTGAATATGGGGGGACCATCCTCCAAGGCTAAATACTCCTGACTGACCGATAGTGAACCAGTACCGTGAGGGAAAGGCGAAAAGAACCCCGGCGAGGGGAGTGAAAAAGAACCTGAAACCGTGTACGTACAAGCAGTGGGAGCACCTTTATGGTGTGACTGCGTACCTTTTGTATAATGGGTCAGCGACTTATATTCTGTAGCAAGGTTAACCGTATAGGGGAGCCGCAGGGAAACCGAGTCTTAACTGGGCGTTAAGTTGCAGGGTATAGACCCGAAACCCGGTGATCTAGCCATGGGCAGGTTGAAGGTTGGGTAACACTAACTGGAGGACCGAACCGACTAATGTTGAAAAATTAGCGGATGACTTGTGGCTGGGGGTGAAAGGCCAATCAAACCGGGAGATAGCTGGTTCTCCCCGAAAGCTATTTAGGTAGCGCCTCGTGAACTCATCTTCGGGGGTAGAGCACTGTTTCGGCTAGGGGGTCATCCCGACTTACCAACCCGATGCAAACTACGAATACCGAAGAATGTTATCACGGGAGACACACGGCGGGTGCTAACGTCCGTCGTGAAGAGGGAAACAACCCAGACCGCCAGCTAAGGTCCCAAAGTCACAGTTAAGTGGGAAACGATGTGGGAAGGCACAGACAGCCAGGATGTTGGCTTAGAAGCAGCCATCATTTAAAGAAAGCGTAATAGCTCACTGGTCGAGTCGGCCTGCGCGGAAGATGTAACGGGGCTAAACTGTGCACCGAAGCTGCGGCAGCGACACTATGTGTTGTTGGGTAGGGGAGCGTTCTGTAAGCCTGCGAAGGTGACCTGTGAGGGTTGCTGGAGGTATCAGAAGTGCGAATGCTGACATAAGTAACGATAATGCGGGTGAAAAGCCCGCACGCCGGAAGACCAAGGGTTCCTGTCCAACGTTAATCGGGGCAGGGTGAGTCGACCCCTAAGGCGAGGCCGAAAGGCGTAGTCGATGGGAAACAGGTTAATATTCCTGTACTTGGTGTTACTGCGAAGGGGGGACGGAGAAGGCTATGTTAGCCGGGCGACGGTTGTCCCGGTTTAAGCATGTAGGCGGAGGTTCCAGGTAAATCCGGTACCTTTTAACGCTGAGGTGTGATGACGAGGCACTACGGTGCTGAAGTAACAAATGCCCTGCTTCCAGGAAAAGCCTCTAAGCATCAGGTAACATCAAATCGTACCCCAAACCGACACAGGTGGTCAGGTAGAGAATACCAAGGCGCTTGAGAGAACTCGGGTGAAGGAACTAGGCAAAATGGTGCCGTAACTTCGGGAGAAGGCACGCTGATATGTAGGTGAAGCCCCTGCGGGTGGAGCTGAAATCAGTCGAAGATACCAGCTGGCTGCAACTGTTTATTAAAAACACAGCACTGTGCAAACACGAAAGTGGACGTATACGGTGTGACGCCTGCCCGGTGCCGGAAGGTTAATTGATGGGGTTATCCGTAAGGAGAAGCTCTTGATCGAAGCCCCGGTAAACGGCGGCCGTAACTATAACGGTCCTAAGGTAGCGAAATTCCTTGTCGGGTAAGTTCCGACCTGCACGAATGGCGTAATGATGGCCAGGCTGTCTCCACCCGAGACTCAGTGAAATTGAACTCGCTGTGAAGATGCAGTGTACCCGCGGCAAGACGGAAAGACCCCGTGAACCTTTACTATAGCTTGACACTGAACATTGAGCCTTGATGTGTAGGATAGGTGGGAGGCTTTGAAGCGTGGACGCCAGTCTGCGTGGAGCCAACCTTGAAATACCACCCTTTAATGTTTGATGTTCTAACGTTGGCCCCTAATCGGGGTTGCGGACAGTGTCTGGTGGGTAGTTTGACTGGGGCGGTCTCCTCCCAAAGAGTAACGGAGGAGCACGAAGGTTAGCTAATCCTGGTCGGACATCAGGAGGTTAGTGCAATGGCATAAGCTAGCTTGACTGCGAGCGTGACGGCGCGAGCAGGTGCGAAAGCAGGTCATAGTGATCCGGTGGTTCTGAATGGAAGGGCCATCGCTCAACGGATAAAAGGTACTCCGGGGATAACAGGCTGATACCGCCCAAGAGTTCATATCGACGGCGGTGTTTGGCACCTCGATGTCGGCTCATCACATCCTGGGGCTGAAGTAGGTCCCAAGGGTATGGCTGTTCGCCATTTAAAGTGGTACGCGAGCTGGGTTTAGAACGTCGTGAGACAGTTCGGTCCCTATCTGCCGTGGGCGCTGGAGAATTGAGGGGGGCTGCTCCTAGTACGAGAGGACCGGAGTGGACGCATCACTGGTGTTCGGGTTGTCATGCCAATGGCATTGCCCGGTAGCTAAATGCGGAAGAGATAAGTGCTGAAAGCATCTAAGCACGAAACTTGCCCCGAGATGAGTTCTCCCTGAGACTTTAAGTCTCCTGAAGGAACGTTAAAGACGATGACGTTGATAGGTCGGGTGTGTAAGCGTAGCGATACGTTGAGCTAACCGATACTAATGAACCGTGAGGCTTAACCTTACAACGCCGAAGATGTTTTGGCGATTTGAGACGATTTTCAGCGTGATACAGATTAATCAGTGCGTCGTAATGACGGGCTGGTAAAACAGAATTTGCCTGGCGGCGATAGCGCGGTGGTCCCACCTGACCCCATGCCGAACTCAGAAGTGAAACGCCGTAGCGCCGATGGTAGTGTGGGGTCTCCCCATGTGAGAGTAGGGAACTGCCAGGCATCAAATAAAACGAAAGGCTCAGTCGGAAGACTGGGCCTTTCGTTTTATCTGTTGTTTGTCGGTGAGCGCTCTCCGGAGTAGGACAAATCCGCCGGGAGCGGATTTGAACGTTGCGCAGCAACGGCCCGGAGGGTGGCGGGCAGGACGCCCGCCATAAACTGCCAGGCATCAAATAAGAAGAACCCCGTACCGGAAGGTGCGGGGTTTTTTGCTGTGTGGCGTATAGCTCCCCCGGTGGCGCTGCGCTTACCGCTCCTTCCCCGGGCTACACCGCCTCCGGGAAAACATCCTATCTCTAAACTACGATTGCTTTTCTAACCAACTCGCAATAAACGTCGCGATCTGTGGGATATTATTTAAATCCAACAGCGGAAGTGACGTCGCGATGGGCACATCGCTGGCCACGGCGATCGTATGTTCATCAACCACCAACTCTTCTACACGATGTCCGCTGTTTTGCCGGAAAAGAAGGATCTTCGGCACAGGTTCATGCTTAAAGCCCTCCACCAAAACAAAATCCAACTTGTTCGAATCCATTCTACTTACCAGCCATTGAAGGTCTAATTCAGCCTCATCTGGGGTTTCTGTCATCAGCGCCCAGCGCTGCTTACTGGCGACAATGGTTTGTGAAGCGCCAGCTTTACGCAACTCATAACTATCCTTGCCCGGCTTATCGACATCCATATCGTGATGAGTGTGTTTAATCAGCCCCGGGCGTAACCCTTTGGCGCAGAGTTCAGGAATAAGACGCTTTAATAATGTTGTTTTCCCGGTACCGCTCCATGCGGCGATCGCCAGTAAGGGGATCATGATGGCTCCTGCATTTGCTGCAACTCATCCAACGTATTCACATTGATGAATGCTGATTTCACATCGCTGAAATTCACCGGGCGCCCACCCACCTGGCGCATAAAGACCATCACCCGGCGTTCTCCATGAGCAAGATAAGTCTCCAGTTCCGGGATGATTTGACGATGAACTAATGCAACGGCGGGATGATCGCGCTCGCCATCGTGTGCCCAAACCACCGATGACGAGGCTTTCTGTTGTAAAAAACGCTCGACCAGAAAAGAGGGGATGAACGGCGTGTCGCAGGGGCAAAAAACAAACCAGGGGCTATCTACCTGCTGCATAACGGCAAGCATTCCGGCCAGTGGACCTGGGTAATCATTCTGCGTATCGCGATATACCGGATATCCGCTGGCATGCCAGCGCTCAAGATGACGGTTAGCGCTAATCACTAACCTTGCTACCTGCGGCTCTAATGTATCCGCAACGTGACGCCAGAGAGGACGACCATTCAGCAGCTGCAATCCCTTATCAACACCGCCCATGCGCGTAGCTCTTCCACCCGCCAGCACGACGCCGGTTATTGCCTCGCTTTGCATATTAATATCGCCTCTTTCATTGTGGGATTGACCCTGTTAACTTGTCCCTATCAAGAGTAAGGAGCATGACTATGAAATGTAAACGCCTGAATGAAGTAATTGAGCTTCTCCAGCCTGCCTGGCAAAAAGAACCTGAACTGAACCTGATGCAATTCTTGCAGAAACTGGCGGCTGAAGCAGGTTACAAAGGTGAACTGGCCGATCTTTCTGATGATATTCTGATTTATCACCTGAAGATGCGTGATTCATCGAAAGAGGCCGTCATCCCGGGTATACAGAAAGATTATGAAGAGGATTTCAAAACCGCACTACTACGCGCGCGCGGTGTTATTAAAGAGTAAAAGGTTGTAAGTGCTGCCGCGAAACCGGCTACGAGATGATATCCTGAAGCATTCGTACGATTATCGGATGTCAGGATGCACGATAAGGCTTTTACTTTTCAGACGCTTCACCCGGATACCATCATTGATGGATTATTCGATCTGGGAATGCGGGTCGACTCCGGTCTGACTCCGCTTAATAGCTATGAGAACCGTGTTTACCAGTTTCAGGACGAAGATCGCCGCCGCTACGTGGTGAAGTTCTATCGTCCTGAACGCTGGTCTGCAGAACAGATCCTCGAAGAACACCAGTTTGCGCTTCAGCTCGTAGAGGATGAAGTGCCCGTTGCCGCGCCGCTCTTATTTAACGACAGCACGCTACATCAACATCAGGGATTCTTCTTTGCCGTCTTCCCAAGCCTCGGCGGCCGCCAGTTCGAAGCAGATAATCTTGACCAAATAGAATGGGTCGGGCGCTATCTTGGCCGCCTGCACCAGACCGGTCGTAAGCAGCGTTTTAATGCGCGTCCGGAAATTGGCGTACAAGAATATCTGTTGGAACCACGCCAGGTATTTGAACAGGCGACGCTTATTCCATCTGGCCTGAAGGCTGATTTCCTGGGTGCGGCTGATAAACTCATCGATGCCGTCAGGTCGCAGTGGCACGGGCGTGCGGATACGCTTCGTCTGCATGGCGACTGCCACGCCGGCAATATCCTGTGGCGCGATGGGCCGCTGTTTGTTGATTTAGATGATGCCCGCACCGGCCCGGCAGTACAGGATCTCTGGATGCTGCTGAATGGCGATAAAGCCGAACAGCGCATGCAGCTGGAGACCATCATTGAGGCCTATGAAGAATTCAGTCCCTTCAACACGGACGAAATCGCTCTCATCGAACCTTTACGCGCCATGCGTTTAGTTTATTATCTGGCGTGGCTGCTCAGGCGTTGGGACGATCCTGCTTTCCCTATAAATTTCCCATGGTTAACCGGGGAAGATTATTGGCGCGGGCAGACTGCAACATTTCTTGAGCAGGTGAAGGTTCTGCAGGAACCCCCTCTTCAGTTAACGCCAATGTATTAATGTGATATATCAGGAGAGAAATAATCATGAAAAAAATTTGGCTGGCGCTGGCTGGTATGATTCTGGCTTTCAGTGCATCCGCTGCCCAGATCACCGACGGCAAGCAGTACACCACCCTTGATAAGCCGGTTGCAGGCGAACCTCAGGTCCTTGAGTTCTTCTCATTCTACTGCCCGCACTGCTATCAGTTTGAAGAAGTGCTGCACGTTTCCGACAACGTACGTCAGAAACTGCCGGAAGGCACCAAAATGACCAAGTATCACGTTGAATTCCTGGGCCCGTTGGGTAAAGACCTGACCCAGGCATGGGCTGTGGCGATCGCGCTGGGCGTTGAAGATAAAATTACCGCGCCGATGTTTGAAGCGGTACAGAAAACTCAAACCGTTCAGTCCACTGCCGACATCCGTAAAGTCTTCGTTGATGCGGGCGTTAAAGGTGAAGATTACGACGCGGCATGGAACAGCTTTGTGGTGAAGTCTCTGGTCGCACAGCAAGAGAAAGCCGCAGCCGATTTACAGCTGCAGGGCGTTCCGGCGATGTTTGTTAATGGTAAATACCAGCTGAACCCGCAGGGTATGGATACCAGCAACATGGACGCGTTTGTTTCTCAGTACGCAGATACTGTGAAACAACTGGTTGAAAAGAAATAAAAAAAATGCCGGTCACTGACCGGCTTTTTTTATCGACTAAATAGTTACGACTTTTCGTTACCCTGCATAATGTCAGTGAGCTGACGATCTTTTTCTTCCCAAAGCCCATTCAGCCAGCGCTGGAAACCACGCTTAAAGTTTTTATCATTGACGTAATCACCGTGTAATTCCTCGCCAATCGGCACCAGATTAATACGTACCACGATACGCGTCAGGCGACCGCTTAACATATCGTAAAACGGCCTGGTATTATTGTCCGGATAGCACAGCGTAACGTTCAGTAGCTTATCGAACTGTGCGCCGAGGACGTTTAACGCCATTGCTATGCCCGCAGCTTTAGGCGGCAGCAGGTTGTGGTAAGGCGAGCGCGTCTCGCGCTTCTTTTCTACGGTAAACCTTGAGCCTTCGACGAAATTGACGATGGTAGTCGGATGAGAACGGAATTTTTCACATGAGCGGCGAGTCGTTTCGACGTCTTTACCGCGGCGTTCCGGGTGGCGAAGTAAGTAGCCGCGCGAATAACGGCGCATAAAAGGCATATCAAGCGCCCAGCAGGCCAGGCCGATAAATGGTACCCAGGCCAACTGCTGCTTGAGGAAATACTTGTTCATTGGGATATGTTTGCGAAACAGGACGCAAAGTACCACGATATCCGCCCAGCTGTGATGATTGCTGATAAGCAGATACCAGTTCTTTTTATTCAGCCCTTCCAGCCCCTGAACATCCCATTTCAACCATGGGTTGAGATGCAGCAGCAGCGCCAGTCCTTCGCACCAGCAATACATCATGAAATTGCAAAAAACAGAAATAGAACGCCAAACCGCCGGGATAGGTACCAGCAGTTTAATCAGCCCGGCGATGATAATCGGCACGGAACAGATAATGGTGACTAAGATGGTAAGGGCGATACTCAGCGGGAGTGTTATCGCAGCGAGTAATCTCGACATAGTTAGTTTATTCAGAAAGTTAGGCCGGCAAAGAACGTTCTTAAACCGCGCAAGGGGCTGATTTTACCAGAAAACGCGGCAAATAACGGGTCTTACCAGAACAGAAAAAAACGCGAATCTTATATCCACATGGAACATTGAGTCATCATGAAGCATATATAGTCTTGGGTGCATGATTAATGCATTGATATATAATGATTTATAAGATTCTTTGTTACATGGTTTAGGCTTTTTTGGCTGAGGCGATAAAACTATGCACAAAGTTATCCACAGATAATATTGTGCAGCGATTCACCTCTGCGATGAATCTTTTCGGCTAAATGCGGGAAAAATTCAGGATTTCATGCCCGTCTGTGGCATCCTTTACCCATAATCTGATAAACAGGCACGGAAATTATGGTTCAGATCCCAGAAAACCCTCTCATCCTCGTCGACGGCTCCTCTTATCTATACCGGGCTTACCACGCCTTCCCGCCGCTAACCAATAGCGCAGGGGAGCCTACCGGCGCAATGTACGGCGTGCTGAATATGCTGCGTAGCCTGATCCTGCAGTATCAGCCGACGCATGCCGTCGTGGTATTTGATGCCAAAGGGAAAACCTTCCGTGACGAATTGTTTGAGCACTACAAATCACATCGTCCGCCGATGCCGGACGATCTACGCGCGCAGATCGAACCTCTGCACAAGATGGTGAAGGCGATGGGGCTGCCGCTGATGGCGGTGCCTGGCGTTGAAGCGGATGACGTTATCGGCACGCTGGCTCGCGAAGCGGAAAAAGTGGGCCGTCCGGTACTGATCAGCACCGGCGATAAAGATATGGCTCAGCTGGTGACGCCGGGCATTACCTTAATCAACACCATGACCAACACTATTCTCGGCCCGGAAGAGGTCGTGAATAAGTACGGCGTACCGCCGGAACTGATTATTGATTTCCTGGCGCTGATGGGCGACTCCTCAGATAACATACCTGGCGTCCCGGGCGTTGGGGAAAAAACGGCGCAGGCGCTACTGCAGGGATTGGGCGGTCTGGATGCGCTCTATGCGGAACCAGAAAAAATCGCCGGGCTGACCTTCCGCGGCGCGAAAACAATGGCGGCGAAGCTGGAGCAGAACAAAGAGGTGGCCTACCTCTCTTATCAACTCGCCACAATAAAAACCGATGTGGAGCTGGATCTCGGCTGCGAAGAGCTGTTAGTTGCGCAGCCAGCGGCAGATGAGCTGCTGGCGTTGTTTAAGCAATATGAATTCAAACGTTGGATCACCGATGTCGAATCCGGCAAATGGCTACAGGGGAAAGGCGCTAAACCAGCGGCGAAACCAGCTGAAGCTGCGGTGATTGTGGAAGAAGAGGTCGCCGCGACGCTCTCTGCCGAGCACTATGTGACGATCCTGGATGAAGCGACGCTGGTTGAATGGATTGCCAAACTGAAGAAAGCGCCGCTATTCGCTTTTGATACCGAAACGGATAGCCTCGATAACATTTCCGCCAATATGGTTGGTCTGTCATTCGCGATTGAGCCTGGAGTCGCGGCTTATGTGCCGGTGGCCCATGATTATCTCGACGCGCCGGATCAGATCCCACGTGAACGCGTGCTGGAGCTGCTCAAGCCGCTGCTGGAAGATGACAAGGTGCTAAAAGTAGGGCAAAACCTGAAGTACGATCGCGGCATCCTGGCCAACTACGACATTGAACTGCGTGGTATTGCTTTCGACACCATGCTGGAATCCTACACCCTCGACAGCGTCGCGGGTCGACATGATATGGATAGCCTGTCCGATCGCTGGTTGAAACACAAAACCATCACCTTTGAAGAGATTGCCGGTAAGGGAAAAAATCAGCTTACCTTCAATCAGATCGCCCTGGAAGAGGCCGGTCGTTACGCCGCGGAGGATGCTGACGTGACGCTGCAACTGCATCTGAAGATGTGGCCGCAGCTGCAGCAGCATGAAGGCCCGCTGAATATCTTTAAAAATATCGAGATGCCGCTGGTGCCGGTGCTGTCGCGGGTTGAGCGCAACGGCGTGAAGATCGATCCGGCGGTGCTACATGCGCATTCGCAGGAGATCGCGAAGCGTCTGGTTGAGCTGGAACAACGCGCCCATGAGATTGCCGGTGAGGAGTTCAACCTCTCTTCTACCAAACAGTTACAAACCATCCTGTTTGAAAAGCAGGGCATCAAGCCGCTGAAGAAAACGCCAGGCGGCGCGCCGTCGACTTCTGAAGAGGTGCTGGAGGAACTGGCGCTGGATTATCCGCTGCCGAAGGTGATCCTCGAGTATCGCGGGCTGGCGAAGCTGAAATCGACTTATACCGATAAGCTGCCGCTGATGATTAACCCAAAAACCGGCCGTGTTCATACCTCGTATCATCAGGCGGTAACGGCGACCGGGCGGCTCTCTTCGACCGATCCTAACCTGCAGAACATTCCGGTGCGTAATGACGAAGGTCGCCGCATTCGTCAGGCGTTTATTGCGCCTGAGGATTACCTGATTGTGTCTGCCGACTATTCGCAGATTGAGCTGCGCATCATGGCGCACCTGTCGCGCGATGAAGGGCTGCTGAAGGCTTTTGCGGAAGGTAAGGATATTCACCGCGCCACCGCGGCAGAGGTGTTTGGCCTACCGCTGGAAAGCGTCAGTAATGAACAGCGCCGTAGCGCGAAGGCGATTAACTTCGGCCTGATTTACGGCATGAGCGCATTTGGGCTGGCGCGTCAGCTGAATATTCCGCGTAAAGAAGCGCAGAAGTATATGGACCTCTATTTCGAGCGCTATCCGGGCGTACTGGACTATATGGAACGTACCCGCGCGCAGGCGAAAGAGCAGGGCTATGTCGAAACGCTGGAAGGGCGCCGTCTGTACCTGCCGGATATCAAATCCAGCAATGGCGCCCGCCGCGCGGGCGCGGAACGAGCGGCTATCAACGCTCCGATGCAGGGAACGGCGGCGGATATTATTAAGCGGGCGATGATTGCCGTTGATGACTGGCTGCTGAGCGAAAAACCGCGCGTGCGGATGATCATGCAGGTGCACGATGAACTGGTGTTTGAAGTGCACAAAGACGATCTGGACAGCGTATCGAAGAAGGTGCATGAGTTAATGGAAAACAGTACCACCCTGGCCGTGCCGTTATTAGTGGAAGTCGGTAGCGGCGAAAACTGGGATCAAGCGCACTAAGTGGGCAATCTGTAAGGCTCTTTTTTGTAAGTAAGCAACATAACTTATAGATTTTTGTGATGGTCATTTGAATTTGTTATGTAAATAGTGAAAAAAAACTACAAAAAGTGCTTTATCCATAACCGAAAGAAGAGTAAAGTTATTCGCGTAGGGTACAGAGGTAAGATGTTCTATCTTTCAGACCTTTTACTTCACGTAATCGGATTTGGCTGAATATTTTAGCCGCCCCGGTCATTTATGACCGGGGCGTTTTTTATTGCGCGAAAGAAAAGTTTTACGTGCTGACAACAGCGCAAAATGAACGTCCGGATAGGGCGCTGGGCGCCATTATCCGGAAAAAGCGGGGGTTACTCTGCGTCTTCGGTGGCTTCTTGCGGCGGGATTTCGTTAAACCAGCTATCCAGCTTCTGACGCAACTTATCCACGCCAGATTTTTTCAGCGAAGAGAAAGGTTCAACCTGGATATCGCCATTGAAGGCCAGTACCGCTTCACGCACCATATTGACCTGCGCTTTACGCGCGCCGCTGGCGAGCTTATCGGCTTTGGTTAGCAGCACCAGCACCTGAATATCGCTTTCTACCGCCCACTCGATCATCTGCTGATCGAGATCTTTCAGCGGATGACGAATATCCATCAATACCACCAGGCCTTTCAGGCACAGACGTTTTTCAAGATACTCACCCAGCGCTTTCTGCCATTTGATTTTCATCTCTTCCGGCACCTGCGCGTAGCCATAACCCGGCAAGTCGACCAGGCGTTTACCTTCCGCAACCTCAAACAGGTTGATAAGCTGGGTACGACCCGGCGTTTTTGACGTACGCGCCAGGCTTTTCTGGTTAGTCAGCGTATTAAGGGCGCTGGATTTGCCCGCATTTGAGCGGCCAGCGAATGCCACTTCGATTCCGGTATCGGATGGAAGATGGCGGATATCAGGCGCGCTCGTAACAAAATGCGTCTGTTGATAATTCCAGTTGGTCAAGACTGTCGTCTCCGTAAAATCAGGCTATGGCGGGGATTATACCTGAAAGGCAGAAAAAGGCTGTTTTTACCGCACGCCGTTACTGTAAGTAAAAACCATACGCTTTGTGAGACATTGCCCATAAGGACTATACGAAATTTGTGAGAAAAACCTGACGTCAAATTCATAGATCACCGTTAAATCATGCTGTTACAGGAAACTCCACATCCTTAAGCTATCTTTTCATCCTACAGGTGGTTGTCGATTTCCGGCAAAACGGTAAAGTAGTGGGCAAAGGCGAGGAAGCCAGAGGATTACGACTCAGGACGAGGGGTCAGGAGCGCCAGGAGGCGAAGACCAGGATTGTCAGGATGACAAACGTCTGGAGACGTTTTAAAAGGGAAAGGGATAGAACAAGGACCGTTGGAAGCTAAGGGAAAGACAGGGTAAGTCGATAGCTGACATGGAAAGTGGAAACCCGTTAAGGGTTGTGAGTGCGGAAAAAGGCGACAGATTAATCTGTCGCCTTTTTTCTTTGCTTGCTTTCTGCTAGATTCCGCCTCAATTCTATACTGAAGAAAACTGTCTGAAGATCACACATCATGAAAAAACCGGCATCCGCATCGCGCGGTAAAGCACGTGGTAAGTCGCGTGAAGAGTTGAACCAGGAAGCACGCGACCGTAAACGTCAGAAAAAACACCGCGGCCATGCCGCAGGCAGCCGCGCCAGCGGCGGCGATGCTGCTTCAGCAAGCAAAGGTCGCAGCCAGCAGCAGGACCCACGTATTGGCAGCAAAAAACCGATCCCGCTGGGCGTGACTGAAAGCACCCCGGCCGTTAAGCAGCACAAACCGAAGAGCGAGAAACCTATGCTTTCACCGCAGGCTGAGCTGGATTTGCTGGAGAATGATGAGCGCCTGGACGCGCTGCTGGAACGTCTGGAAGAGGGCGGTACCCTGAATGCTGAAGAGCAGGCCTGGGTCGATGCCAAACTGGATCGTATTGACGCGCTGATGCAGCAGCTTGGCCTCTCCTATGATGACGACGAGGACGAGGAAGAAGAAGAGCGTCAGGAAGATATGATGCGTCTGCTGAAGGGTGGAAACTAACGTTTGCATCCCATCGGATTCCCGGTCCTGCTTATAACCCTTCTGGTTATATGTTATCTGCTGTGGTTATTCGTTAAACTAAGACGGTTGTCGCGGCGTCAAAAATGGCTGCGCAACCGGCTCATGACCCGAGGTGCGGTTGGGCCGGCACGACGTACCCGTCGGCGGCATCATCGGAAGGAGTGAGCATGTCTGAGCAGTTAATCGACTGGGATCTGGCCCTTATCCAGAAATATAACTATTCCGGGCCGCGATATACCTCGTATCCCACCGCGCTGGAGTTTTCTCCGGCGTTCGGCGCTGCTGATTTTGCCGCCGCCGTCGCCCGCTACCCGCAGCGCCCGCTGTCGCTGTACGTCCATATCCCGTTCTGCCATAAGCTCTGCTATTTCTGCGGCTGTAATAAGATTGTCACCCGTCAGCAGCATAAGGCCGATCAGTATCTTGATGTCCTTGAGCAGGAAATTATTCACCGCGCGCCGCTTTTTGCCGGCCGTCAGGTTAGCCAGCTGCACTGGGGCGGCGGTACGCCAACCTATCTCAACAAAGCGCAAATCAGCCGCTTGATGAATCTGCTGCGCGACCACTTTAACTTCAACGCCGATGCGGAAATCTCAATTGAGGTCGATCCGCGTGAAATCGAACTGGATGTACTGGATCATTTACGATCCGCAGGGTTCAACCGTCTGAGCATGGGGGTGCAGGATTTCAATAAAGAAGTACAGCGCCTGGTGAACCGTGAACAAGATGAAGAATTCATCTTTGCGCTGCTGCGTCATGCGCGTGAGATTGGCTTCACATCGACCAACATCGATTTGATTTACGGTCTGCCGAAGCAAACGCCGGAAAGCTTTGCCTTCACGCTGCAGAAAGTGGCTGAACTCAACCCGGACCGTCTGAGCGTCTTTAACTACGCGCATCTGCCAACGTTATTCGCTGCGCAGCGCAAAATTAAAGACGCGGATTTACCGAGCGCAGAGCAGAAACTGGATATCCTGCAGGAAACCATCGCTTCGCTTACCGACGCTGGCTATCAGTTTATCGGCATGGACCACTTTGCCCGGCCGGACGATGAACTGGCGATTGCCCAGCGCGAAGGCGTGCTGCACCGCAACTTCCAGGGATACACCACCCAGGGCGATACCGATCTGCTCGGAATGGGCGTGTCGGCGATCAGTATGATTGGCGACTGCTACGCGCAGAACCAGAAAGAGCTGAAACAGTATTACCAACAGGTCGATGAAAGCGGTACCGCGCTGTGGCGGGGTATTGCGTTAACCCGCGATGATTGTATCCGCCGGGATGTCATTAAGGCCCTGATTTGCAACTTCCGTCTTGAGTTCGCGGCGGTTGAAGCGCAGTGGGATCTTATCTTCAACGATTACTTTGCCGAAGATATGAAATTGCTGGCGCCGCTGGCGAAAGACGGGCTGGTGGATGTGGATGAAAAAGGAATACAGGTCACGGCAAAAGGCCGTCTGTTGATTCGTAACATCTGTATGTGCTTCGATGCCTATCTGCGGCAGAAAGCGCGCCTGCAGCAGTTCTCTCGCGTTATTTAAGCGAATCCCGGTGAGCCAGCTCACCGGGCGTTCATTTCGCCGCTAAGACCGGTGTTATTCCATTCCCAGCTCTTTTAGCTTCCGTGTTAACGTATTTCGCCCCCAGCCCAGCAGGCGAGCGGCTTCCTGCTTATGCCCTTGCGTATGACGCAGCGCGGTGGTGAGCAATGCACGCTCCATCTCCGGCTGCGCTTCTGATAGCAGGTTTTGATGACCGGAACGCAGGGCACGGTCAGCCCATTGCCCCAGCAGCGTCGCCCAGCTATCCGGTTGGATCTGCGTTGGGCTATCGGGAATCGACGTTTCGAACAGCTCAGACGGCAGATCCTGGGTCAATACCTCCTGGCCTGCTGCCATCACCGTTAGCCAGCGACAGGTGTTCTCCAGCTGTCGTACGTTACCGGGCCAGGCCAACCGCGTCAGCGCCGCTTCCGTTTCCGGATGCAGCTGCTTGGCTTCGACGCCCAGTTCGCGGGCGGCAATCTGCAGGAAGTGGCGCGCCAGGCGCGGAATATCTTCCCGGCGTTCGCGCAGCGGCGGCAAATGTACGCGAATCACGTTCAGGCGATGGAACAAATCTTCACGGAATTTTCCTTCCTGCACGCGTAGCTCAAGGTTCTGGTGGGTAGCGGCAATAATCCGCACATCGACTTTCACCGGCGCATAACCGCCAACGCGATAAAATTGACCGTCAGCCAGCACGCGCAGCAGTCGCGTCTGAACATCCAGCGGCATATCGCCAATTTCATCAAGGAACAGCGTACCGCCATCGGCCTGCTCAAAACGCCCCTGACGGACGGTATTGGCGCCGGTAAAAGCTCCTTTTTCATGGCCGAACAGCTCCGATTCAATCAAATCTTTCGGAATGGCCGCCATGTTAAGGGCGATAAACGGCGATTTGGCGCGTGGACTGTGGCGATGCAGCGCGTGGGCGACCAGCTCTTTACCGGTACCTGATTCGCCGTTGATCAGTACGCTGATTGAGGAGCGTGACAGTCGGCCAATGATGCGAAACACATCCTGCATCGCCGGCGCTTCGCCAATAATATCGGCCGTCGGGCTGCTGACCGGCGTATTACGCGGCTGCTGCTGCTCCTGATAATGGCTAATCGCACGGTCAACCAGCGCGACAGCCTCATCAATATCAAAAGGTTTCGGCAGGTAATCAAAGGCCCCCTGCTGATAGGCGCTAACGGCGGCATCGAGATCCGAGTGCGCGGTCATAATGATGACCGGAAGCATCGGATGGCGTTGTTTAATCTGCTTTAACAGCGCCAGGCCGTCCATCCCAGGCATGCGAATGTCGGAAAGTAAAACGTCCGGCGTTTTGGTAGTGAGGGCATCAAGCACCTCATTGCCGCTCTCAAACGTGGTGCAGCTTAAACCCGCTCCGGTGAGTGCGCGTTCAAGCACCCAACGGATGGAGCTATCGTCATCGACTACCCAGGCTATCCCTCGTTGCATAAACACCTCTATTTCCGAATAGGCAGGTATACCGAGAACTCGGTATGGCCTGGCCAACTGGTAAATTCAATTTTGCCGGAGTGCTGATCGATAAGACTGCGGGCGATGGAAAGCCCAAGACCGGTACCGCCTTCGCGGCCGCTGACCATGGGGTAAAACAGCGTATCCTGCAGATGGGGCGGGATACCGGGCCCGTTATCTTCCACGTCGATACGCGCCGCCAGACGGTAACGTACGCCGTGGAGCGTGAGCTGAAAGGCGGTTCGGGTGCGCAGGATGATTTCGCCGCCCTCGGGCCCCAGGGCCTGCAGCGCGTTGCGCACGATATTCAGCAGCACTTGCTCGATTTGTTCCGGGTCGTGGGCCAGCTCAGGCAGGCTCGGGTCGTAATCGCGGATCAATTTGACGTTATCCGGCAGCTCCATGGAGACCAGTGCCACCACGCGCTCCGCGACTTTATGAATGCTTTCCGTGATGTGCATACCGGGATGCTGCGGCCCCAGCAGGCGATCGACCAGGTTACGTAACCTGTCGGCCTGTTCAATAATCACCTGGGTATATTCCATCAGCGCGGGATCCGGTAGCGCTTTACTCAATAGCTGCGCCGCGCCGCGCAGGCCGCCGAGCGGGTTTTTAATCTCATGCGCCAGACCGCGCACTAAATCGCGCGCCGCCACCTGCTGAGCATGCTGCAGCTGTTCCTGGCTCAAACGACGCTGATTATCCATCGGCGACATCTCAAGCAGGATATAGCCTTCAGGCAGGCGCTGAGCGGTGAGGGAGAGAATGTGCGAGCGGCCGTCAATCACCAGCGTCACTTCGTTATCCGTGAAGCCCTGACCCGCCTGCAGGCTCTCCTGCATCAGGCCAATGTTTAACGAAAAGTAGCTCAGCAATTCTGGCAGCGGCGTACCGAATAATTTACGCGAGCTTTGCGCCAGTAACTGCTGGGCTGCCGGGTTGGCATAATGCACCGCGAGGTCGTCATCGACTAATAAGATACTGTGGATCAGCGAGTTGAGGATCTGCCCAGCATCGGGCTGTGTGCCTGTTGCCATCTGACAGTCTCCTGAAATGGTTGCACTATTTTAGTGCAGTATAGCTTTTTATTGGTAAAAAGCGCGAGAGATCAGCGTGTTGCTGGTGAAAAAAGCCCATCCTGAGATGGGCTGAAAGTTTCCACGGCAACAAAACATCCCTGGTATCCCGTGCCACAACACGGGAACACCATGGATTTACAGCAAAATCAGACGCTGTAGTACAGTTCGAACTCAACCGGGTGCGGAGTCATACGTACGCGGTCGTTTTCTTCAATGCGCAGGGCGATGTAAGCATCGATAGCTTCGTCAGTGAAGACGCCGCCTGCGGTCAGGAACTCGCGGTCTGCATCCAGAGCCTGCAGGGCTTCTTCCAGAGAACCTGCAACCTGCGGGATTTCTTTCGCTTCTTCCGGCGGCAGATCGTACAGGTTTTTGTCCATCGCATCGCCAGGATGGATTTTGTTTTTAATACCGTCGAGGCCGGCCATCAGCAGCGCGGCAAAGCACAGGTACGGGTTGGCTGCCGGGTCCGGGAAGCGCACTTCGATACGACGCGCTTTCGGAGAGGCGACCACTGGAATACGGATGGAAGCAGAGCGGTTACGGGCGGAGTAAGCCAGCATGACCGGCGCTTCGTAACCCGGGACCAGACGCTTGTAGGAGTTGGTGGTCGGGTTCGCCAGGGCGTTGATCGCTTTAGCGTGCTTAATAACACCGCCGATGTAGTGCAGCGCTTGCTCAGACAGGCCCGCGTATTTGTCGCCGGAGAACAGGTTTACGCCGTTCTTGGACAGGGACATGTGGCAGTGCATGCCGGAACCGTTATCGCCAAACATTGGTTTTGGCATGAAGGTCGCGGTTTTACCGAAACGGTGAGCGACGTTGTGTACAACGTATTTGTAGATCTGAATTTCGTCCGCTTTTTTGGTCATGGTGTTGAAGCGGGTGGCGATTTCGTTCTGACCTGCAGTTGCCACTTCGTGGTGGTGAGCTTCAACAACCAGGCCCATCTCTTCCATGATCATACACATGGTAGAACGGATGTCCTGAGAGGAGTCTACCGGCGGAACCGGGAAGTAACCACCTTTCACGCCCGGACGGTGGCCTTTGTTGCCGCCTTCGTATTTGGTAGAAGAGTTCCATGCGCCTTCGATATCGTCAATGGCCACGTGGGAACCAGAGATGGATGCGCCAAAGCGGATGTCGTCGAACAGGAAGAATTCTGGTTCTGGCCCGAACAGAACGGTGTCGGCGATGCCGGTGGCGCGCAGGTATTCTTCAGCGCGCTTGGCGATAGAGCGCGGGTCGCGGTCGTAGCCCTGCAGGGTGCCGGGTTCCAGGATATCGCAGCGGATGATCAGCGTAGGTTCTTCGTAGAACGGGTCGATCAGCGCCGTGGTGGCATCCGGCATCAGGACCATGTCGGATTCGTTAATACCTTTCCAACCGCCAATCGAGGAGCCATCAAACATTTTGCCTTCTTCAAAGAATTCGGCATTTACCTGATGGGAAGGAATCGTGACGTGCTGTTCTTTACCTTTGGTATCGGTGAAGCGCAGATCGACAAACTTCACTTCGTGCTCGTTCAGCATCGTCAAAACGTGTTCAGCGGACATACTTAAACTCTCCCGGATTGGTCATTGTCGTCGTGGTAACGAACTTCTTACTACTTAAAAGTGGCGTTGTTGCCTTAAAAAATATAAAGCGAAATCTGTGCCAACTTTTAAAAGTACGGTAAAACGCTGTATCATGCGCACCATAGTGCAAAAGGACTGCACCATGATGGAGATAATGCACCAAAATAGTGCCTCGATGTGAACATTGAGCACCATTTTGGTGCAATTTTTATTACGGTGCCCTTTTATCGCTCCGTGAAAGCGATCACAAACAAACTCTGCAATACTTGTTTGCGGAGGATCTTTGTGATCCTGTTCAGTCCTTCGCTTAATACGTGTACAATAACGCGCTATTTCTAATGCCTGAGGCAAAGTTGTGATCGAAAATCTGCGTAATATCGCCATCATCGCGCACGTCGACCATGGTAAAACTACCCTGGTTGATAAGCTGCTACAGCAATCCGGTACGTTCGACGCACGTACTGAAGCACAAGAACGTGTGATGGACTCCAACGATTTGGAGAAAGAGCGTGGGATTACCATCCTCGCTAAAAACACTGCAATCAAATGGAATGATTACCGTATCAACATCGTTGATACCCCAGGGCACGCCGACTTCGGAGGTGAAGTTGAGCGTGTTATGTCCATGGTTGACTCTGTGCTGCTGGTGGTTGATGCCTTTGATGGCCCGATGCCGCAGACGCGCTTTGTTACCAAAAAAGCGTTTGCTCACGGTCTGAAGCCGATCGTGGTCATCAACAAAGTTGACCGTCCGGGCGCGCGTCCGGATTGGGTTGTCGACCAGGTATTCGACCTGTTCGTTAACCTCGACGCGACCGACGAACAGCTGGACTTCCCGATCGTTTACGCTTCCGCGCTGAACGGTATCGCGGGTCTGGACCACGAAGACATGGCTGACGACATGACCCCGCTGTACCAGGCGATTGTTGACCGTGTACCGGCGCCGGACGTTGACCTTGACGGTCCGCTGCAGATGCAAATCTCCCAGCTCGACTACAACAACTACGTTGGCGTAATCGGCATTGGTCGCATCAAGCGCGGTAAAGTGAAGCCGAACCAGCAGATCACTATCATCGATAGCGAAGGGAAAACCCGCAACGGTAAAGTTGGTAAAGTACTGACTCACCTGGGTCTCGAGCGTATCGAGAGCGACGTAGCCGAAGCCGGCGACATCATCGCGATCACCGGTCTGGGCGAGCTGAACATCTCCGACACCATCTGCGACCCGCAAAACGTCGAAGCGCTGCCGGCGCTGTCTGTTGATGAGCCGACCGTATCTATGTTCTTCAACGTCAACACCTCTCCGTTCTGCGGTAAAGAAGGTAAGTTCGTTACCTCTCGCCAGATCCTGGACCGTCTGAACAAAGAGCTGGTGCACAACGTTGCGCTGCGCGTTGAAGAAACCGAAGACGCCGATGCGTTCCGCGTTTCTGGTCGTGGTGAACTGCACCTGTCCGTTCTGATTGAAAACATGCGTCGTGAAGGTTTCGAGATGGCGGTTTCCCGTCCGAAAGTTATCTTCCGCGAAATCGATGGCCGTAAACAAGAGCCGTTCGAGAACGTGACGCTGGACGTCGAAGAGCAGCACCAGGGTTCTGTCATGCAGGCGCTGGGTGAGCGTAAAGGCGACCTGAAAAACATGAATCCAGACGGCAAAGGCCGCGTACGTCTCGACTACGTGATCCCAAGCCGTGGTCTGATCGGCTTCCGTTCAGAGTTCATGACCATGACTTCCGGTACCGGTCTGCTGTACTCCACCTTCAGCCACTACGACGATGTTCGTCCGGGCGAAGTGGGCCAGCGTAACAACGGCGTACTGATCTCTAACGGTCAGGGTAAAGCGGTTGCGTTCGCACTGTTCGGCCTGCAGGATCGCGGTAAGCTGTTCCTCGGCCACGGCGCTGAAGTTTACGAAGGTCAAATTATCGGTATTCACAGCCGTTCTAATGACCTGACGGTAAACTGCCTGACCGGTAAGAAACTGACTAACATGCGTGCGTCCGGTACTGACGAAGCAACGGTTCTGGTTCCGCCGGTTAAGATGACCCTGGAGCAAGCTCTGGAGTTCATCGATGACGACGAACTGGTAGAAGTTACTCCGACGTCTATCCGTATCCGTAAACGTCACCTGACCGAGAACGACCGTAAACGCGCTATGCGCGGTGCAAAAGAAGAGTAATTACTCTTCTTGCTACCCTTCAAACCTCGCCTCTCCGGCGGGGTTTTTTTATGCCTGTTCCTCATGCTTATCACCTGGGTGGCGCCAGTGTCGCTCCGGGAGAGAGCTCGGTCACAATTATTCTTAAAGCTTGCGACAGCAATTGCTTTCTTTTTTTGCTCAAGAGTAAGATGAGTTATCTGGTTTAAACCAAATGGATTAAACAATGACGAATAACCTATCCACTGTGGAAAATGCGAAAGAGAAACTGGACCTGTGGTTAAAACAGGGGCTGACGGTATCGGGTGGAAAATTGCCGTCCGAGCGCGAGCTGGGCGAGTTGCTCGGTATCAAGCGTATGACCCTGCGCCAGGCGCTGCTCAGCCTGGAGGCGGAATCAAGAATATTTCGTAAAGACCGTAAAGGCTGGTTTGTCGCCCAGCCGCGTTTTAACTATAGCCCGGAGCTTTCCGCCAGCTTTCAGCGGGCAGCGATTGAACAGGGCAGAGAACCGTCGTGGGGTTTTATCGAAAAGGTACGGACGACGGAGTATCCCGACGTCGCAGAAGCTCTTGTGGCCACCTGTCCTGCGCATGATTTATATCTGATAACCGGCTGGGGGGCATTAGAAGGACATAAAGTTTTTTATCATGAAACGTTTATCAACCCGAATGTTGCGCCAGAGTTTATTACCAGGCTAAAGAACCAATCTTTTTCTTCCGTTTGGGAGAAGAATTATCATAAAAATGTTGTTATTAAAAAATTAGCCTTCAGGCCAGTAAGAATGCCCGGCGATGTAAGTAAATTCATTGGCGGCTCTGCTGGTATGCCCGCTATTCTGATAGAAAAACATCGTGCCGATAGTGCAGGTAATATCGTGCAAATAGATCTCGAGTATTGGCGATTTGAGGCTGTGGATCTCTTTATTAACTTGTAGGTATTTTATGCTCACTAAAGATAACGCTGAGAAGATCCTTTCTCGCATTGATAATATTCCTCTTTATCTTCATGCTTATGCATATCACCTGAATATGCGGCTGGAGAGAATTTTACCGGCTGATTTACTGAAAATTGCGAATAGCCATCATTTAAACGGTGTGAAAATTCATGTCCTCGATGGCGAGCGTTACTCTCTTAGCTGTATGGATAATATGCAATTGGCCGCTTTTGGCGAGCAGGCAAAAGCGTTACGGTTGGATATCCATATAGAAACCAGCGCCTCCGATAAAGAGACCATCGATCAAGCCGTCGCTATCGCATTAAAGACCGGGGCAACCTCCGTTCGTTTTTATCCTCGTTACGAAGGGCCTTTACAAGAAGTTTTAGCAAGAATTACGGCTGATATTCAATATATTAAAGAGACATATAGCCAATCTGGACTTACTTTTACCATTGAACAACATGAAGATTTAAAAAGCGCCGAGTTGGTCAATCTGGTTAAACAAAGCGAGATGCCGTCGCTATCGCTGCTGTTTGATTTTGCCAATATGATCAATGCTAATGAGCGACCGCTTGAGGCGTTGGCAGTGATGTCACCCTATGTCACTCAGGTACACATTAAAGATGCCTGTATCATTGCGGAAAACGGCGGGCTTGGGCACCGGGCCTGTAACTCAGGTCTGGGTGATATGCCGTTTAAGGCGCTGCTGACTGAGTTAATTTGTCTTGGCCAGGAGCAACCACAGGTGATGGCGTACGGACTGGAAGAAGAAGTTGATTATTACGCGCCACCTTTCCGCTTTGCGACTGAAGGCGATAACCCGTGGATCCCATGGCGACAAATGAGCGAAACGCCTCTGCCTGATACAACGCAACTCGAAGCCCGGCTGGATAAAGAAAAACAGGATGCGATCGCCCAGTTAAATTTTGTCATGGACACTTTACGCGATATAAAAAATGATGCACTGAAAGTTCTTGCACGCTAACTTTTAATTACATTTGGTATTTATGATCGCTATTTTTTAGAATGGCGAAATGTTCCATGTCCTTAAATAAAATGATGTTAAGTCATCAGGGGATCTTATGCTCACAAGAAAGAAATGGGCTATATTTAGCCTGTTAACGCTTTGTGGTGGTACCATTTATAAACTGCCTTCATTAAAAGACGCATTTTATATACCGATGCAGGATTATTTTCATTTGACCAACGGTCAGATTGGTAATGCCATGTCGGTAAACTCAGTAGTGACAACCATCGGTTTTTTCTTGTCAATTTACTTTGCCGATAAACTTCCGCGTCGCTACACCATGTCATTTTCACTGATAGCGACGGGATTATTAGGTATCTATCTGACAACGATGCCTGGCTATTGGGGCATTCTATTTGTCTGGGCATTATTTGGCGTCACCTGCGACATGATGAACTGGCCGGTATTGTTAAAATCGGTGAGTCGGTTAGGAAATAGCGAACAGCAGGGGCGCTTATTTGGCTTCTTCGAAACGGGGCGCGGAATTGTCGATACCGTTATCGCATTTTCCGCATTAGCTATTTTCACCTGGTTTGGCAGTGGCTTACTGGGTTTTAAAGCCGGCATTTGGTTCTATGCCATTATTGTCATTGTTGTAGGCATCTTGCTGTTTTTCATGCTTAAGCAAAAGGATGAGCCGACGCCCGCCGCTGATGAAGGCGCCACAAAGCAACAAACCAGCATCTCTTCGGTGCTGAAAGACAAAACTATCTGGCTGATTGCCTTCAATGTGTTCTTTGTTTACGCCGTTTACTGTGGACTCACCTTCTTTATCCCGTTCCTGAAGAACATCTACATGCTGCCGGTAGCCCTGGTTGGCGCCTACGGCATTATTAACCAGTACTGTTTAAAAATGATCGGTGGTCCAATTGGCGGTTTAATTGCCGATAAGATCCTCAAATCGCCAAGTAAATATCTCTTTTATACCTTCTGTATCAGTACGATGGCTTTAGTCGCGTTAATTCTGTTACCGCACGAAAGTATGCCGGTCTATCTGGGCATGGTGTGTACTCTCGGGTTCGGCGCAATTGTTTTTACGCAACGAGCCGTGTTTTTTGCCCCGATTGGGGAAGCGAAAATCGCTGAAAACCAGACGGGCGCGGCGATGGCGCTGGGGAGCTTCATTGGCTATGCACCGGCGATGTTTTGCTACAGCCTGTACGGCTACATTCTCGATCTCAATCCGGGTCTGGTGGGGTACAAGATAGTCTTTGGCATCATGGCCTGCTTCGCTTGCGCCGGCGCGTTCGTTTCGGTGATGCTGGTTAAACGCATCAACCGCAGAAAGAATATGTTGGAAACCGCATTGGTCTGATTTTAAGGGATCTGCCATTTCACCAAAGCCGCAGATATGCGGCTTTGGTCGTTTTTGCGCCTGAGATGTCTTGAATCGTTTCCGGTTTGTTCATAGTCAAACCTCTTCTTTCCCGCTACAGTTAATCTTCAACGGCGCGGAAGGAGACAAAAATGCTCTATATCTTTGATTTAGGTAATGTGATTGTCGACATTGACTTCAACCGGGTGCTCGGAACGTGGAGCGATTTGACCCGCATCCCGCTGGCGACGCTAAAGCAAGACTTTGTCATGGGCGATGCCTTCCACCAGCATGAACGCGGGGAGATCAGCGACGAAGAGTTTGCCGCCGCGATGTGCCACGAAATGAACATGCCGCTGAGCTATGAACAGTTCGCCCACGGCTGGCAGGCCGTTTTTGTCGCCTTGCGTCCAGAAGTTACCGACATCATGCAAAAACTTCGCGACCAGGGGCATCGCGTGGTAGTGCTCTCGAACACCAACCGATTACATACCACTTTCTGGCCAAGTGAATATCCGCAAGTGCGTGCTGCCGCCGATCATGTGTACCTCTCACAAGAGATGGGGATGCGCAAACCCGAAACGCGTATCTATCAAAGCGTGCTGCAGGCAGAAGGATTTTCGCCGCAAGAAGCGGTCTTTTTTGACGATAACGCCGATAATATAGCTGGGGCTAATCAGTTGGGGATCACCAGTATTCTGGTCACGGGTAAGGAGACCATCCCCAATTACTTTGCGAAGCAGCTATGCTAAAAAGCGTTCATCAAAAAACCAAATACCATACCAGGCCGCTGGTGGCCTGGCTTAAGCTGCTGTGGCGGCGAATTGAAGAAGACAACATGACGACGTTGGCGGGGAATCTGGCCTACGTGTCTTTACTTGCGCTGGTGCCGCTGATCGCCGTGGTTTTTGCCCTGTTTGCCGCCTTCCCGATGTTCTCCGACGTCAGCGTGCAGATCCGCCATTTTATCTTTGCCAACTTCATTCCGGCGACCGGCGATGTCATTCAGGGGTATATCGAACAGTTTGTGGCGAACTCCAGTAGGATGACAGCCGTCGGTGCCTTCGGGTTAATCGTCACCTCATTACTGCTGATGTACTCGATTGATAGCGCGTTGAACACCATCTGGCGCAGCAGTCGGACGCGGCCAAAAATCTATTCATTTGCGGTCTACTGGATGATCCTGACTCTTGGTCCGCTGTTGGCCGGCGCCAGTCTGGCAATCAGTTCCTATCTTCTCTCACTACGCTGGGCCAGCGATCTCAATAGCGTCATTGACGATGTACTCCGTATATTCCCGCTAATCTTATCGTGGGCGGCGTTCTGGATGCTTTATAGCATCGTGCCCACCACCCAGGTGCGCAATCGCGATGCGGTAATCGGTTCGCTGGTGGCGGCACTGCTTTTTGAAGCCGGTAAAAAGGCTTTTGCTCTATATATCACCATGTTTCCGTCATACCAGTTGATTTATGGCGTGATAGCGGTAGTGCCCATTTTATTTGTCTGGGTTTACTGGACCTGGTGTATCGTCTTGCTTGGCGCTGAAATAACTGTCACTCTCGGTGAATACCGCAAACTCAAAAAAGAAGAAACAGAACAACCATGATTGCATTAATTCAACGCGTATCCCGTGCAAGCGTTACCGTGGAGGGTGAAGTGACGGGTGAAATCGGTCCGGGATTGCTGGTGCTGCTGGGCGTCGAGAAAGACGATGACGAACAGAAGGCCAATCGTCTGTGTGAACGGGTGCTCGGCTATCGCATTTTCAGCGACGCCGAAGGCAAAATGAATCTTAATGTCCAGCAGGCGGGCGGCAGCGTGCTGGTGGTTTCGCAATTTACGCTGGCGGCCGATACCGAGCGCGGCATGCGCCCGAGTTTTTCCAAAGGCGCGGCGCCGGACAGAGCGGAAGCGCTGTATGAATACTTTGTTGAGCGCTGCCGTCAGCAAGAGATGAATACTCAGACCGGGAGATTCGCTGCGGATATGCAGGTCTCGCTGGTAAACGATGGTCCCGTGACCTTTTGGTTGCAGGTATGAGTCAGCTTCCGGGCAGGCTGCGGGTAACAAAAGAGAGTACAGCTATGTATCACCTTCGTGTACCGCAAACAGAAGAAGAGTTAGAAAGCTATTATCAGTTCCGCTGGGAGATGCTGCGTAAGCCGCTGCATCAGCCTAAAGGGTCGGAACGCGACGCCTGGGATGCCATGGCGCATCACCAGATGGTCGTCGATGAAGAGGGCAATCTGGTTGCCGTCGGTCGGCTGTATATCAATGCGGAGAATGAAGCCTCGATCCGTTTTATGGCCGTTCATCCTTCCGTTCAGGATAAAGGTTTAGGCACCCTTATGGCGATGACCCTTGAGTCAGTCGCCCGTCAGGAAGGGGTGAAGCGGGTGACCTGTAGCGCCCGTGAAGACGCGATGGAGTTTTTCTCTAAGCTGGGCTTTGTGAACCAGGGAGAAATCACCACGCCGACAACCACGCCGATTCGCCACTTTTTGATGATTAAACCCATTGCTTCACTGGATGATATCCTGCACCGCGGTGACTGGTGCGGCCAGCTGCAGCAGGCCTGGTATCAGCACATTCCGCTGAGCGAAAAGATGGGCGTGCGCATTCAGCAGTACACCGGGCAAAAATTTATCACCACCATGCCCGAAGCGGGGAATCAGAATCCACATCATACGTTGTTTGCCGGCAGCCTGTTTTCGCTCGCCACCTTAACCGGCTGGGGGCTTATTTGGTTAATGCTGCGCGAGCGGCACCTTGGCGGCACGATTATCCTTGCCGATGCGCATATCCGTTACAGCAAGCCTATTAGCGGACGCCCGAATGCGGTGGCCGATTTGGGCTCGCTAAGCGGCGATCTCGATCGCCTGGCGCGAGGGCGCAAGGCTCGCGTACAGCTTCAGGTCGAACTGTTCGGTAACGATAAGCTGGGCGCTGTTTTTGAGGGAACCTATATCGTACTACCCGCAAAGCCGTTCGGTTCGTATGAAGAGGGCGGGAACGAGGAAGAGTAACCCGCCTCCGGCATTATTATTGGCCTGGCGTTTGCGTACGCCAGGCGATATCGCGCATCGCCTGCCTTGCCGCGAGGCTTATCCCGCCTAACTGAAAGAAACCGTGAATGACGCCCAGATAGCGCTGGCAGGTGCTTTCTACCCCCTGTGCTATTAGCCGCCGGTACAGCGCTTCTCCCTCATCGCGCAAAGGGTCAAATTCGGCCGTCAGGATATGAACCGGCGGCAGCCCGTTAAAATCTTCCCGCCACAGCGGACTGGCTTCCGGATGGGTAGCGGGTGTGGCCGCTAAATACATTTCGTAGCCGCTAAGCAGCGTACCCCGGGTAATGATGTAATCCTCGCCGTTGCTGGCGTAGCTTGCCATGCTGGCGGTAGCGTCGAGCATAGGGTAAATCAGGATAAGCTGCGCAGGTTGCCATACTCCCGCCGCTTTCAGGCGCAGAGCCGTGACCAGGGCGAGGTGGCCGCCGGCGCTGTCGCCGGCCAGCGTGATGCGCGCGGCGTCAACGCCAAGCCGCTGCGCATACCGATGGATAATGTTGGCGCCTCGTTCCGCATCATCGTGCGCCGCCGGAAAAGGGTACTCCGGGGCCAGGCGATATTGCACGGCGATCACCCGGCACCCACTGAACCAGGCAAGCTGGCGCAATTGGTTGTCATGGGTGGCAAAGCCGCCGCTCACAAAACAGCCGCCGTGGTAATACACCATGGTGGGTAGCAAGCCGTTGCTTTTTGGCGGCGAGACGACGCGCAAGGTTATGCCATCGAGCGTGATGTCTTCAACCTGCACACGCGTTTCCGTTTCCCCTGCGAGAACGGCGCTGGCGAGATAGCCGTTTCTCCGGTCATCAATACTCTGTTCTCGTGCTGATGGCCGCCCCGCAGCAATAAACTCCTCAACCAGCGAAGCAATACCTTTTTCCAACGTCATGGCAAGTCCTTTTTACTGGATTAATATCCAGTGTTATAGCCTGGTTTTTGCGAAAAAGATATACCGAATAAAGCCGCGATCGCATTGTGGAAAGCGGCTCGCAAAAGCGTATTTCTCAGCAAAGATCTGCTTCTTCTGTTGAACAATATCTGGAGAAGCAGGATCGGGATAAGGAGAGCATTTCCGGCGTGGTCACGCCGTATGAATGATAACGAGCGACCTGAGTCGCCCGTTACAGGAGCGCAGAACTTACTCCCCTTCGCCGGGGAACATGAACGGGTTAATTGAGCTTCTGGCGAAGCCTTCCTGTTCCATGCGAGCATCGAGTACCAGCGAGGCTAAATCGTCGGCAACGGCTTCGACTTTCGGGTCTTTCTCCTGATACATAATCTTCAGGTAGCTCCCGCAGTCGCCGCAGCTTTCGGCTTTCACCGCCGCCTGCTCGTTATCCAGCGACCAGTAGTGCAGGTCGCGGCTCTGTTCGCAGTTGCTGCATTTTACGCGCACCACATGCCATTCGGTTTCACACAAGTTGCAGTGCAGATAGCGCAGCCCCTGAGTGGTGCCGATTTGCACGATGCTGGAGACCGGCATCGAGCCGCAAACCGGGCAGAACTGGCGATGCTCGCCGTATTCGGCGCGCGCTTTCCCCGGGATCAGGCTGGCCATTTGCGCCCAGTACAGCGACAGCGCGGCCCAGATAAACGGCGCTTTGTCGCTGCTGACCGAGGCGAAATCGGAAGCAAACAGCGCGCTGGCCATCTCTTCCAGTTCCGGCCCGGAAGCTTTTTCCAGGTTCTCGATAACCGACAGCGCCGGGCCGCTCATCTCCGGTTTCAGCTCGGCGATCAGCGAATGCAGCAGTTTGTGCCAGTGTTTATCACGCGGCAATACGTGAATATCCAGCGGCGGCTTGCCCTGATCGTTGGCCTCTTTAATGCGGGCAGTCAGATCCATCTGCAACGGATGGTCGTACAGCACCACTTCCTGCGCATGAGCGATCAGCGCGGCAAAGCGCAGGTAATCGCCCAGCGGGTTATTGGCGGCCAGCTCGCGCAGGCGCTCCGCGCGGCGGTTATACAGATTCTTCAGTCTGGGGAACAGTAGCGGCGGAATTGCTTCCGCCGTGCGTTTCTCGCTCGAACCCAGCTCGTCTTGCGGGATTATGCGAATACTCATGCAGTCTATTTTTCCTGTTTCTGGCGGACTTCACGGTACCAGCGCGGGTGATGTTTCTTCGCCCACGTTTTGGTAACCCAGCCTTCCACCATCGCGGTAATGGTGCCTTTCACCCAGAGGGCGGCGTAGATATGCACCATGATAACCACAATTAACGCGACTGCGGCAAAAGAATGCAGCATCAGCGCGAATCGGATCACCGGGATTGAGAATGCAGGCGCAAAGTACGGACGCCAGATGATCACACCGCTTACCAGCAGCAGCACCAGGAAAATAATTGCCGCCCAGAATACGCATTTCTGGCCGAAGTTATAACGCCCGGTATCGCCTACCTCCTCGTTGACGACGATCTTACGAATATTCTTCGCCCAAAAGATATCATCCCGATTGATTAGGTTATGGTGCCAGTAACGGAAAAACATGATGATAAACGACGCGAACATCACCACCCCGACGAACGGGTGGAGAATACGCGCCAGCTGCGGCGTACCGAGAATATGCATCAGCCAGTTAAACGACGGGAAGAAAAAGCCTAACCCGCTTATCGCCGCCAGAATAAAGCAGAAGGCGGTTATCCAGTGGTTGATGCGTTCCGGCGCCGTGTAGCGCACGATGGTGTCACGTTTTCTCATTTGCGCACCTCGTCTTTCTCTTCATGCAGGTTGTCTTCTTCCTCATCTGCGCGGTTTGGACCGACGCCGACGTAGTGGAAGATGCTGGCTGCGAAGGTCGCAGCAAAGCCGACCGCCGCCAGCGGTTTCCAGATACCTTTCCAGAATTTCACCGTTTGGCTGATTTCCGGATTCTCCGGCAGACCGTGGTACAGATTCGGTTTATCGGCATGGTGCAGCACGTACATCACGTGGGTGCCGCCGACGCCAGCCGGATCGTACAGGCCCGCCTTGTCGTAACCGCGGGTTTTCAGCTCTGCGACGCGCTCGCCGGCCAGCGTTTTCATATCCTCTTTCGAACCAAAGTGGATAGCGCCGGTCGGACAGGTTTTCACGCAGGCCGGTTCCTGGCCGACGGTCACACGGTCTACGCACAGCGTACATTTGTAGACGCGGTTGTCTTCCGGGTTCAGGCGCGGTACATCGAACGGGCAACCTGCGATGCAGTAGCCGCAGCCGATACACTGCTCAGACTGGAAGTCGACGATGCCGTTAGCGTACTGAATGATCGCGCCTTCTGACGGACAGGCCTTCAGGCAGCCCGGGTCAGCGCAGTGCATGCAGCCATCTTTACGAATAAGCCATTCCAGCTTGTCGTTTTGTTCCACTTCCGAGAAGCGCATGACCGTCCATGACTTGGCGGTCAGGTCCGCCGGGTTGTCATACACCCCGACGTTGTTACCCACTTCGTCACGAAGGTCGTTCCATTCGGAACAGGCCACCTGACAGGCTTTACAGCCGATACAGGTGGTCACGTCGATAAGCTTCGCCACTTCCTGCTGGTGGTCCCGCGCCTGAGGCGCGGGAGTGAAACCGTTAGTCGCGGAACGACGAATAATATCTTGCGATTGATAAGCCATAAGTCGTCTCCGTTACACCTTTTCCACGTTCACGAGGAAGGCCTTAAACTCCGGCGTTTGCGTGTTGGCGTCGCCGACGAACGGCGTCAGCGTATTGGCGATAAAGCCTTTTTTCGCCACGCCTTCGTAGCCCCAGTGAATAGGAATACCGATGGTATCCACCTCTTTACCGTGAACCTGCAGCGTACGAATACGCTTGGTCACCACCGCCTTGGCTTTGATATAGCCGCGGTTAGAGGAGACCTTCACGGTATCGCCGTGGCCGATGCCGAGCTTATTCGCCAGTTTTTCGCCGATCTCCACAAACTGTTCCGGCTGCGCGATGGCGTTAAGCAGCGCGTGTTTGGTCCAGTAGTGGAAGTGCTCGGTCAGGCGGTAAGTGGTGCCGACGTACGGGAATTTTTCGGCCTTGCCCATCTGCTCGAGATCGCCTTTAAAGACGCGAGCGGCCGGGTTAGAGACCACGTTTGGATGCAGCGGGTTAGTCCCCAGCGGCGTTTCAAACGGTTCGTAGTGTTCCGGGAACGGCCCTTCAGCCATCTTATCGATAGCGAACAGACGCCCCATCCCTTCAGGCTGCATGATAAACGGACCGACGTCGCTACCAGGGGCGGCGGCGCTGTAATCCGGAATATCCACACCGCCCCATTTCGCGCCGTCCCATTTCAGCAACTGACGCTTCGGATCCCACGGTTTACCCTGCGGGTCTGCGGAGGCGCGGTTATACAGAATGCGGCGGTTCAGCGGCCATGCCCAGGCCCAGCCCAGCGTATTGCCGAGGCCTGACGGGTCGGCGTTATCGCGGCGTGCCATCTGGTTGCCTTCCGGCGTCCAGCTTCCGGCGAAGATCCAGCAGCCGCTGGAAGTCGTGCCGTCATCGCGTAGCTGTGCGAAGGAGCTCAGTTGCTGCCCTTTCTTAACGATTACCGCGCCGGTTGCCGGATCGGTAATATCCGCCAGCGCTTTACCGTTACTTTCCATCGCCACTTCTTCAGATGCCGGCTCGTGCGGCGTGGAGTAGTTCCACGTCATGTTGAGCACCGGCTCCGGCGTCGGGCCGCCTTCTTCGGCATACATCTTACGCAGACGTGAGAAGATACCGGCGAGGATTTCGCCATCGGTCACGGCGATCCCCGGGGCATCCGCGCCTTTCCAGTGCCACTGCAGCCAGCGGCCGGAGTTGACGATAGAACCGTTTTCTTCGGCGAAGCAGGTGGACGGCAGACGGAATACTTCGGTCTGGATTTTTGACGGGTCAACATCGTTGGACTCACCGTGGTTTTGCCAGAAGGTGGACGTTTCGGTGTTGAGCGGGTCGATGGTTACAAGGAACTTCAACTTCGACAGGGAAGCCACTACCTTATTTTTGTTCGGGAACGATGCGACCGGGTTAAAGCCCTGGCAAATATAGCCATTCACTTTGCCCTGATTCATCATCTCGAAATACTGCAGAACGTCGTAGCTCTTATCCCACTTCGGCAACCAGTCAAAGCCCCAGCTATTCTCGGCCGTAGCTTTATCGCCGAAGAAGGCTTTCATCATGGAGACGAAGAACTTCGGATAGTTGCCCCAGTAGTTCACCTGGTCTTTCAACAGCGGTTTCGGCGTGTTGGCGCTCAGGTAGGTCTGCAGGTCGGCCTGTTTTTCATTAGGCAGCGACATGTATCCCGGCAGGCTGGTTGAGAGCAGGCCGAGGTCGGTCAGACCCTGGATGTTGGAGTGACCGCGCAGGGCATTGACGCCGCCGCCTGCCATCCCCATGTTGCCAAGCAGCAGCTGGATCATCGCCATGGTGCGAATGTTCTGCGCGCCGATGGAGTGCTGGGTCCAGCCGAGGGCATACAGGAACGACGCGGTTTTATCGTGCGCGCTGGTTTCTGCAATATATTCGCAAACTTTAAGGAAATCGGCCTTCGGCGTACCACAGATGTTTTCAACCACATCCGGCGTATAGCGGGAAACGTGCTGTTTTAGCAGATTCCAGACGCAGCGTGGATGCTGTAGCGTGGTATCGCGTTTGGCGAAGCCGTTTTCATCCAGCTCGTAGTTCCAGCTGGTTTTGTCATACTGGCGTTTTTCCGCATCGTAGCCGCTGAACAGACCATCATCAAAGCTGTAGTCCTCACGCACGATCAGGCTGGCGTTGGTATAGGCTTCGGTGTATTCACGGTTGAATTTTTCGTTATTCAGCAGGTACAGGATGACGCCCGACAGGAAGGTTATGTCGGTACCGGAACGAATCGGGGTATAGAAATCAGCCACCGACGCCGTACGCGTAAAGCGCGGATCGATAACGATGAGCTTGGCGCCGTTATGAATTTTGGCTTCCATCGCCCAGCGGAATCCCACCGGATGCGCTTCTGCGGCGTTACCGCCCATCACCACGATCAGGTTGGCGTTTTTAATATCAACCCAGTGGTTGGTCATCGCACCGCGACCAAATGTTGGAGCAAGACTTGCTACCGTTGGTCCGTGTCAGACACGCGCCTGGTTATCCACCGCCAGCATCCCGAGGGCGCGGGTGAATTTCTGCGTTAAATAGCCGGTTTCGTTACTGGAAGCGGAGGCGCACAGCATACCGGTGGTCAGCCAACGGTTAACGGTGGTGCCGGCGCTGTTTTGGGCGATAAAGTTGGCGTCACGGTCCTCTTTCATCAGCTTCGCGATGCGATCGAACGCTTCGTCCCAGCTGATTTGTTGCCATTTATCAGAACCTGGCGCACGATATTCCGGGAATTTCAGGCGGCTTTCAGAATGGATAAAGTCCACCAGACCGGCCCCTTTCGGGCAGAGCGCACCACGGTTTACCGGATGGTCCGGATCGCCTTCGATATGAAAAATGGATGCTTTGGCGTTTTTCGCACCGTCGCCGAGGCTATACATCAATAGCCCGCAGCCAACGGAACAGTACGTACAGGTGTTGCGGGTTTCGCGAGTACGCAGCAGTTTGTACTGCCGGGTTTCCGCGAGCGCAGTAGCCGGGGCAAAGCCCAGCGCTGCTGCCGTCGTGCCTGCCATACCGCCAGCGCAGATCTTAAAGAACTGCCTTCTGCTGACCTGCATGGTTCGCTCCTTGTTTCGACATTGTCACATGTAGTTATTTACTTTGCGGTGAAGGCCGCAAAGGTTCAGAATTGAGTTAATTTCCCTCGGTCCTGGAGGGATATAAAAACAGAATACCACATTGTGTGTATGCCTGTTCCAATACGGTTAAATGAAAGTGAATAAGAACCTTCCTGAACAAATCAAAAATGTGACAGATGTCACAGGTTATCGCCAGATTACCCTCTGGAAACGCGAGGATTTACAACATCCTCAGCCAGACGAGGTAGCTGAAGAGGTACCCGTCGCTCTGGTCTATAACGGCATCTCGCACGTTGTCATGATGGCGACGCCACGTGACCTGGAACATTTCGCCGTCGGTTTTTCCCTGTCGGAAGGGATTATTCAAAGTCGACAAGAGATCTACGGGATGGACGTGGTGCAGGCCTGTAACGGGGTAGAAGTGCAAATCGAACTCTCCAGCCGCCGGTTTATGGGGCTGAAAGAGCGCCGCCGGGCGCTCGCCGGGCGTACCGGCTGTGGAGTATGTGGCGTCGAGCAGCTAAATGATATCGGTAAGCCCGTCGAGCCGCTGCCCTTTAGCCAGACCTTTGCGCTCTCTCATCTCGATCGCGCGCTCAAACAGTTAAATGAGGTTCAGCCTATCGGCCGTCTGACCGGCTGTACGCACGCCGCCGCGTGGGTGCGCCCTGATGGCGAACTGGCGGGCGGGCATGAAGATGTAGGCCGTCACGTTGCGCTGGATAAACTGCTGGGGCGCCGTAGTGAAGAAGGAGAGGGCTGGCAGCAGGGCGCGGCCTTAGTCTCCAGCCGCGCCAGTTATGAGATGGTACAGAAGGCCGCAATGTGTGGGGTGGAAATTCTGTTTGCCGTTTCCGCGGCGACGACCCTGGCGGTTGAAGTCGCCGAGCGTTGTAATCTGACGCTGGTGGGCTTCTGCAGGCCAGGCAGAGCGACGATTTATACTCATCCGCAGCGCCTGATTGCAGGTTAATTGTTGGTCAGTTTTTTTGAAAGATGACAGCAAATCCTTCCGCTTTTAGTTACGGGATGTGAAGACTATTATTTATCACATCAAGGCACGGCGCCTTATCCAAACAACTAAATGAAAGGGTTTATATCATGAAAAGCATCAAAACTTTTGTCGCTGTTATCGCTCTGGCCGCTTCTTTCGGTTCTTTCGCCGCGCAATCCGTGACCGCCACCGCTTCCACCATGGACGCCGCGGAAGCGAAAATCGCCGCTCAGGCGCAGGCGGCCGGCGCGTCTTCTTACACCATTACCGAAGCATTTAACGGTAACCGCGTGCATATGACCGCTGAGCTGAACAAATAAGCTAGCAACCCACTACCGTCGAAAGAGCGCCTCAGGGCGCTTTTTTAGTTTATACCCGCCAGGCGCAGCAGCGCCGTCACCACCGCCGCGGCGATAATCACCACGATAAGCGGCATCTTGCGCCAGGCAAGGAACACGGCAAAACCGACGCCCAGTACCCGCGCCATGCCGGAAAAATGCTCGCTTTCATAAAAGGTGGTCGCCAGCGCCACGGAAAAAAGCAATACCGTCGCGGCATCAGAAAGCAGCGCCTGCGAGCGCTCGGAAAACGCTAAACGGCAGCCAAGCTTTGCCCCGCCCAAACGCATCAGATATGTGCCGATCGACAGAATCGCGATCCCGGCGATAAACAGCGTCATATTAGCCATTATTTTTTCCTCGCCAGTAAACCAAACAATGAGAGCAGAACCGGTAATCCAACCGGCGCGAAGGGCACGGCGGCAAGCGAAATAACCGCGCCGCTACAGGCACGAATCAGTGTGGTACGTTTTTTAAAAGCCGGTACCACCAGCGCCAGCAGGATAGCCGGGAATACCGCATCCAGGCCGATGGTTTCCGGTGCGGGTAATAATTTACCGACGCCGGCGCCCAGCAGGGTACCGAGCGGCCAGATGAGCGCCACGCCCAGCCCGCAGAGCCAGTAGGCGGCTTTACGCTGCTCCGGGGTTTTCTGCGACAGGCCGAACACCACGCTCTCATCATTCATAATATGGCAGCCGAGCAGGCTGGCGGCGCGGGCGCCGACCAGATCGCGCACGGTGACGCCAAAAGGAACGTGGCGGGCGTTCACCAGTAAACCTGCCGCCGCCGCGGCGAGCGGGTTACCGCCGCTGGCGACAATACCGATAAACATAAACTCAGAGGCGCCGGCCAGCACCGTAATGGAAAGGACAAACGGCACCCACAGTGGAAAACCGTAGGCCATCGCTAATGAACCGTAAGACATGCCGACCACGCCGACCGCCAGGCATACCAGAATGATTGCTTTAATAGTGTCTCCACTGAGACAGGAAAATTTGTAACGCATACGCTTTAGCCATATCGAACGAATTTCCATTATAATGAACGCAACAGAATGGTTTTTCAAGACGAACGATTCGTTCGATATAAAATACGAGGAGCGGTGTATGACACAGCCCATCAGCGTAATTGCTAAAAGCCTGACGCGCGAGCGCTCGCGCACCGGGCTCTCACTGGCGGAGGTGGCGCGCCGCGCCGGGATAGCCAAATCGACCCTGTCACAGCTGGAATCCGGCAATGGCAACCCTAGCCTGGAAACATTGTGGGCGCTGTGCGTGGCGCTGGACATTCCCTTCGCCCGCTTACTGGAGCCGCAGGCCAATCAGACCCAGGTGATTCGCCGCGGCGAAGGCACCAAAGTGGTTGCTGAGCAGGCCAACTATCAGGCCATTTTGCTGGCGGCTTGTCCCCCCGGCGCGCGTCGCGACATCTATCTGCTGTTGACGCAGCCCGGCGCCGATCGGATCTCGCACCCGCACCCGCCCGGGTCGGTCGAACATATTATTATCACTCAGGGGCGCGCGCGCGTTGGTCTTACCGAAGCGCCGGAAGAGCTGGGAGAAGGGGATTACATCTGCTACCCAGCCGATCGGGAACACCTCTTTCAGGCGCTGGAGCCGGATACCCAGGCGCTGCTGGTGGCAGAGCAAAATTAGTCAGAATCTGCGCATTTTATTCTGATGCGCAGAAGATTATTTCATTTCCCATTAATGATTGAGTGAATTATTTACTCACTCAATTTCTTCATTGTTTTTCCATTTTTGTTTCCTTCCGTTTTGCCTGAAAACATGGGATTGATGTCACTCTTCCTTCCGGAAGGGGTTCGTATACTTAATTCGTGACATTGGGGCCTATTATGTTTTTAGAAGAACGTAGAAAGCATATCCTGAAATATTTAAACGATCATGAGCGTGGTTTTGTTAATTATTTTGCTGCTTATTTTAGTGTTTCAAAAGAAACCATTCGCAGTGATTTAAATATTCTTGCAGAAATGGGGTTGGTGCAACGTTGTTATGGCGGAGCGATTATTTCCCGGCACAATTTAAAGGCTGAACTTATTTCTGAAACCGGTGATAGTTTCGGCGTGCTGCTGCAGCCGATTAACCATCGGAAACCTACGGCGAGCGGTCAGCAGAAAGGAAAATCGATGAACGGCAAAGTGTGTGTATTCGGCTCATTTAATGTGGATATCGTGGCCCGAGTGGAGCGTTTTCCGCGCGGCGGAGAATCGCTACTGGCGCTCGCCAGCAGCCTTGGGCCCGGTGGCAAGGGGGCGAATCAGGCGACGGCGGCCAGTAAAGCCGGCGCGCAGGTCCATTTTGTCGCTAAGGTGGGCAAGGATCAGTTTAGCCACCTGGCGGCCGATCATCTCACTCGTTCAGAAATACACTCCTATACGCTTTATCAATCTGAGAGCGAACCTACCGGCAATGCCATTATTTATGTTTCGCAGGAAAATGGCGAAAATATGATTGCTATTTACTCTGGCGCCAATACTACAATAACGCATAATGAGATTGAGGCGATTATTCCAGAGTTGTCCGCCTCCGACGTTTTACTTGTTCAGCTTGAGAATAACTTTGACGCCACCCATTCGCTAATAAAAATCGCCCGGGAACTCGGTAAGACAGTCATTCTCAATCCGGCGCCATACTCGGCGGAAATAATCAAAAGCATCCCTTATATCGATGTGATTACACCGAATGAAACCGAGGCTTCATTATTATCCGGTATCGACATTCACGATGTTGATACTGCCAAAGAAGCCGCGCTGCGCATCGCTGAATTAGGTGTAAAGAAAGTTCTGATTACCATGGGGTCGCGCGGAGCGCTGCTGCTGGATAATCGCCAGTTTAGCCAAATTCGCGCCTTTCCGGCGGTCACCGTCGATACCACCGGCGCTGGCGATGCGTTTAATGGCGCGCTCGCCGCCTCGCTGGCTGCCGGCAACACCCTGGTTCAGGCCGCGACCTGGGCCTCTGCTTTCGCCTCTCTGGCCGTCGAGCTGGAGGGGGCTTCCAACATGCCTGACTTTGCGCAGGCAAGTGCCCGACTCCGTACCCTCTAATCCAGGAAAAATAAGATGAAAACGATTAACGGTGTTGTACCCGTCATGCTGACCCCTTTTACCGCTGACGACCAGATTGATTATCCAGCGCTGGCGAAGCTGATTGATTGGTATCTGGCAAAGGGCGTGGATGCGCTTTTTGCCGTCTGCCAGTCCAGCGAAATGCAATATCTCAGCCTACAGGAGCGTGTCGAGCTGGCGCGTTTCGTGGTGCAACGCGTGGCGGGACGCATTCCAGTCATTGCCTCGGGCCATATCAGCGATGATCTGGCGGCGCAAAAAGAGGAGTTGCTGGCAATGGCGCAGACCGGCATTGATGCGCTTGTGCTGGTCACTAATCATCTCGATCCGCGTAATGAGGGCAGTGAAGTCTTTTTCGCTACCCTGCAATCGCTGTTAGCGGCTTTGCCTTCTTCCATGCCGCTGGGGCTGTACGAGTGCCCGGCGCCGTATCGCCGCCTGCTTAGCGACGACGAGTTCGCCTGGTGCGCCAACAGTGGTCGTTTCGTGGTGCTGAAAGATGTGAGCTGCGATCTGCCAACCGTTGAGCGCCGCGTGCGTCTGGCGCAGGGAACCCCGCTGAAGGTCATTAACGCCAATGCCGCGATCGCCTGGCCGGCGATGCTGGCGGGCGCCGAAGGTTTCAGCGGCGTGTTCACCAACTTCCATCCCGAACTGTACGGCTGGCTGTGGCGGGAAGGCAAAAATCAGCGGGCGCTGGCCGATGAACTGGCGATATTTCTGTCGCTGGGTGCGGTAACCGAAACGCTGGGCTATCCGAAAAACGCCAAAATTTACCATCAACGGCTGGGGACCTTCGACAGCGATGCCTGCCGGGTTAATAAAGACGATGTGCTGAGCAAATTCTGGGGGCTGACGGTGATCCTCGACCAGATCCGCGCCGGGACTGAACTGTGGCAGCAGCGGATCGCCGGCTAAGGGAGGGATCGTTATGATCGTATCGAGTCTGCAGGCGTGGTCTGCGCAACAGGCCGCGTTTCATCCGGCGATCCGCCAGGCGCTGGCGTTTATCGCCAGCCAGGATTTCCAGCGCTTCGCGCCGGGGAAAATCGACCTGATCCCGGGGAAACTTTTCTGCCTGCTACAGGAGATGGAGAGCGTGCCTTTCGCGCAGGCGCGGCCGGAGTCGCACAAGCAGTTCATTGATATTCAGTATCTGATTTCCGGCGAGGAGCGGATGGGTGTCAGCCGCGCTGAAAGCGGCAGTCATTGCGTTACCGAGGATCGGACGCCGCAGCAGGACATCCTGTTCTGGCAGGTTGAAGAAGAGGAGACGCAGATAACCCTGAAGCCTGGCATGTTCGCCATTTTCTTTCCCCAGGACATCCATCGTCCGTGCTGCCATCCGCGCGATGGCGAGCGGCAACATATCCGTAAAGCAGTGATGAAAATCGATCGCGCCTTGCTGGAGGAGGGTTTATGAGTTCGCTTAATCAAACGGCGGCTGAAGCGATTGCGGCGCCGAAACTCTCGCGTCGACGTTGGGGCATTATTTTAATCCTGCTGCTGGCCGCGGTGGTCAATTACCTCGATCGCGCCAACCTGAGTATCGCGAACACCACCATCGCCAGGGAGTTTGGCTTCTCTGGTACTGAAATGGGGCTGTTATTGTCAGCGTTTCTCTGGCCCTATGCGCTGGCGAATTTACCCGCCGGCTGGCTGGTAGACCGCTTTGGCGCGAAGAAAATGTTCAGCGGCGCGCTGGGGTTATGGTCAGCGGTGACGTTCTTAATGGGCTTCGTGAACACCTATAGCTTCTTCTACGGTTTGCGCATGCTGCTGGGCGTGGCGGAGTCACCGTTCTTCACTTCCGGTATCAAGATCACCCAGAGCTGGTTTGCGGAGAAAGAACGCGGTTTGCCAACGTCAATTATCAATACCGGTTCGCAAATCGCCAATGCGATAGCGCCTCCGGTGCTGACTATTTTGCTGTTATGGATCGGCTGGCGCGGCATGTTCATGGTTGTCGGCCTGCTCGGACTGCCATTGTTGCTGGCGTGGCTTAAGTTTTATCGCGATCCGGACGCGCGCGAGGCGATGCTGATACATACCGGGAAAGTCATACGTCCCGAAGGTGAGCAGCCGAAGGTCAGCTGGGGAGAACTGTTTCGCCGGAAAACCACCTGGTTCATGATTGCCGGTAACTTCTGCATCATGTTTACCATTTGGGTTTATCTGACATGGCTGCCGGGATATCTGGAAACCTCGCTGGGCTTTAGCCTCAAGCAGACCGGTTTTATCGCCTCGATACCTTTCTTTGCCGGTATTATCGGCGTGCTGTGCGGCGGGATGCTTTCTGACAGACTGGTGCGTAGAGGAATGAACGCTGTTACCGCGCGTAAAGTGCCGATTGTGGCGGGCGCCGCGCTGGCGGCCTGCTTCGTGATGCCGATTCCGTTTGTTGATAATAGCGGCGTTGCGATCGCGCTACTGACGCTGGGCTACTTCTGTTCACAAATGCCTTCCGGCGTGATCTGGACGTTAGCGACCGATATGGCGCCGAAAGAACAGGTCGCCTCATTGGGTGCTATCCAGAACTTTGGCGGCTTTCTCGGCGCGGCGCTGGCGCCGATTATCACCGGCATTATTCTTGATGCTACCGGGCACTTTACCAACGTATTTATTCTCGGCGGGATACTGCTGTTTATGGGGGCCTGCTGCTACGGTTTCTTTGTGCGCAAAAATGCCTAATCCCTCTGATACCAAAAACGCCTGATTGCTCAGGCGTTTTCTTTATTACGCAAGGTAAAACACTTCACTCAGTTCAGCGCTTAGCGGGCTGTTATCCGGATTCGTCGGCATCACCTCGCGCATATAGCGCCACCAGCGTTGGCAGACCTCGGTTTCCGCCACCGCATTCCAGCGGGCTTCCGATTCAATTTCCACCGTGGCGAATAGCAGATGGCGCTGTTTATCGAGATAGATCGCATAGTGGTGGGCGCCATGCGCTTTCAGCGTCGCTTCCAGTTCCGGCCAGATGGGATTATGACGGCGCTCATACTCCTCGTGGGCGTCGGGATTGACCTGCATCACAAAGGCTTTGCGGATCATAACGCCTCCAGGTATAACTCGCGCACCTCGTCGCGGCTGGCGCTACGCGGGTTACAGGGCGCGCAGGGGTCGGCCAGCGCTTTATCCAGCCAGCCTTCGATATCGGCCTTACTGACGCCAAGCTGGCTAAAGCCTTCAGGAATACCGACTCGTTTGCTCAACGCGCGAATCGCATTAATCGCCGCCATGCTGGCGGTTTCGTCGCTCATACCACCCGTATCGACGCCCATCGCCTGGGCGATGCGGGCAAAACGCGCTACCGCGTTCGGGCGGTTAAAGTTTTCGATGATCGGCAGCAGGATGGCATTACAAACGCCGTGCGGCAGATTGTGGGTCGCGCCCGGCTGGTGCGCCAGCGCGTGCACCAGACCAAGACCTGCGCTGTTGAACGCCATGCCTGCCAGATACTGACCGTATGCCATCTGCTCGCGTGCCTGCAGATTGTGCCCGTCATCAACGGCCAGCGGCAGCCACTGGTGAATTAAGCGAATCGCTTCCAGCGCGTTGGCGTCGGTCAGCGGATGGGCGCCGACGGAGACAAACGCCTCAATGGCATGAGTTAACGCATCCATACCGGTCGCGGCGGTAACCGACGGCGGAATATCCAGCATGACGCTAGCGTCGTCGACGGCAATATCCGGGATGATATTCGGGTCGATGATGACCTCTTTCACCTGACGTTCGCTATCGATAATCACCGCGTTGCTGGTCATTTCGGCGGCGGTTCCGGCGGTGGTGTTAATTGCCACCAGCGGCACGCCGGCATTTTTCACTTTGCCCACGCCGGAATAGGCCGTCGATGGCGCCGGGTTAGCGCTGAGGATTTTCACCGCCTTAGCGGTATCGATCGGGCTGCCGCCGCCAAAGGCGATAATATAGTCACATTGCGCCGCACGGAATGCGGCGATACCTTGCTGAACCAGCGCCTCGGTTGGGTTCGGAAAGACCTTATCGAACAGATGATAAGACAGTTGATGCGCTTCCAGCGCCTGAAACAGGCTATCAAGCAGGCCCATTTCCACCAGATGACCATCGGTGACAATCAGCGCTTTTCCCCACTGCTTGTCTGCGACCAGGTTTACCATATCGCCGATCGCGCCCGCGCCATGCAGGCTGATTTTCGGTAGTGCCAACATAAAGCTCATGATGATTCTCCTTACAAGGCGGCTCGCTTTCTTAGAGCGCCAGCGCGCTGGCCAGCGGCGTGACGCCAAAGCGTTGGCCTAACGCAATCAATTCTTCGCGGCTTATCGTCTGTTTCATGCCGCCCATCGAATAGACTTTCACCAATACCTCGGCGGATTTCTCGGCGGTATCGATCAGGCCGAAAGTTTCATCCAGCGTCGGGCCGCTGCCGAAGACGCCGTGGAATGGCCACAGCACCAGAGAGTGTTTCTGCATTTCGCCGGCGGTCGCCTGGCCAATCTCGTCGGTACCCGGCACCATCCACGGCAGAATGCCGACGCCGTCCGGGAACACCACCAGGCATTCGGTGCTGCCTTCCCATAGCTTGCGGGTGAACAGATCGCTGTTGTTCTCCAGCACGTAGGTCAGGGCGATCAGGTTGGTGGCATGGCAGTGCATGATCACGCGGTCTTTGCCGCCGGTGGCTTTGATGCGCTCGCAGTGCGACAGGAAATGCGCCGGCAGTTCCGAGGTCGGCACGGCTTCTTCCGTCAGCCCCCACAGAATGAAGTAGCCCGCGCCGTCGCTGTCCACTTTCACCACCCCAAGGTTGGCGGCGGGATCGAGCTGCACGTTACGGAAGAATTTACCGGAACCGGTGACGATAAACGGCTGATTAGCCAGTTCCGGCATCGGCTGGCTTAAGGCGATATAGCGCGGCTGGGGGTGAAAATCGGCTTTGAAGGGCGCGATATCCGCTTCATCCAGGCGCAGCGTCAGATTGCCGCCGTTACGTTCGTCCCAGCCTTTAAGCCAGGCGTCGGAGGTGGCTTTGATCATGCCCTGAACGAACCATGAATTGATGATGTTGTGCATAGTTTTGTCTTTCCTGTTGATTCGTAATAGGTGTGACTCCCCGAATAAACCCCATACGGCGCAATCCGGGGAAAGTCAGGCATTAGCCGCGCTGGCTCAGCACGTCTTTTTCATAGGCCCGCACGTTTTCCAGCCACTGGCTGCCTGCCGGCGTATCGTGACGCTGGCAGTACATTTCCCAGATAGCCTGCCACGGCAGCGATTTCTGCTCTTCGAGCAGCGCCAGGCGGGCGGTGTAATCCCCGTCGTTTTCCAGCTGGCGCAGCAGCGCCGTCGGCTCCAGCAGCGCGCGCAGCAGGGCTTTTTTCATGTTGCGGGTGCCGATAACCCACGCCGCGATGCGGTTGATGGAGGCATCAAAGAAGTCGAGGCCGATATGCACGCGGTCGAACAGGTTGTGGCGGATAATTTCGCTGGCGATGGCCTGGGTTTCGTCATCCAGCAGCACCACGTGATCGCTGTCCCAGCGTACCGGGCGGCTGACGTGCAGCAGCAGGCGCGGGATATAGAGCATGGCGGCGGAGATTTTGTCGGAGATGACTTCCGTCGGATGGAAGTGGCCGGCATCCAGGCACAACGCGGTCTGACGGCTGGCGGCGTAGCCCATATAGAATTCATTGGAGCCAACGGTATAGCTTTCGGCGCCGATACCGAACAGCTTGCTCTCAACGGCGTCGATATGGTGCGCCGGATCGAGCTTTTCACTGATGACCTCATCCAGCGCGTTCAGCAGACGCTGGCGCGGGGCGAAGCGGTCGACGGTAATATCTTTCATGCCGTCCGGCACCCAGATATTCATTACCGATGGCGTCCCAAGCTGCTCGCCGAAATAAGCGGAGATACGGCGGCTGGCTTTACAGTGATCGATCCAGAACTGACGAATCTCCGGGTTGGCGTGCGACAGCGTAAAGCCGTCGGCGCTGAGCGGATGCGAGAAGCAGGAAGGGTTAAAATCGAGCCCCAACTGGTGGCGTTTGGCCCATTCCACCCAGTGCTTAAAGTGTTCCGGCCTGATTTCATTACGCGCTACCGGCGTGGCGGATTCGAGATAAATCGCGTGCAGATTAAGGCGCTTCGGCCCCGGTATCAGGCTTAGCGCCTGTTCGAGATCGGCGCGTAGTTCCTGGGCATTGCGCGCTTTGCCGGGATAGTTGCCGGTGGCCTGAATGCCGCCGGTTAAGTTGCCTTCCGGGTTTTCAAAGCCCGCCACGTCATCGCCCTGCCAGCAGTGCATTGATACCGGCAGGCGGTCCAGCTGACGCAGAGCTTCCTCGGCATCTACGCCGACGGCGGCATAGCGCTGCTTAGCAATTTCCCAGGCTTGTTCAAGTTGAGTGGTCATGCGCAAAGCTCCTTTGTAGGTTGTGGCTGAAATTGCGCGACGAAGCGGGCAATTTCGCTATCTGAATGCGGGGCGAAAGTGATGAGCGACGCGTTGTCGCGTACCACCTGACGGAATTCATCGACGTTGTGCAGTTCATCCAGCGCCATCAGCTGGATGCCGATATTGCCAAGCGTGGAGGCTTCAATGGGGCCCGCCACCACCGGCAGGCCGCAGGCATCGGCGCACAGCTGGTTAAGCAGCGCGTTCTGGCAGCCGCCGCCGACGATATGCAGCTGGCTGAAAGGGTGGCCGCGGAGCGCGGCCAGTTCGTCTAATACCCGGGCATACAGCAGCGCCAGGCTGTCGAAAATGCAGCGCGCCAGTTCGGCGGGAGTGACCGGGAGCGGCAGAGCGGACTCCGCGCAGGCGGCCTGGATTTCGGCGCTCATATTGGCCGGGTTGATAAAGCGATCGTTATTGCAATCAATCAGATAACGACAGGCCGGTAGCTGCTCCGTGTCGACAATCAGCGCCTGCAGATCGCTAATGTTGTGCTCCTGCAGTACCCGCTGCAGCAGCCATAGGCCCATGATGTTTTTCAGCACCCGATAGCGCCCCTCGGCGCCGCCTTCATTAGTGATATTCGCCTTCAGCGCCTGCTGGCTGGTGTAAGGCGTTTTACTTTCAAAGCCCATCAGCGACCAGGTGCCCGATGAGAGATAGGCGGCATTTTTATCCGCCAGCGGCGAGGCGATGACGGCGCTGGCCGTATCGTGGCTGGCGACGGCAACGACCGGGATGCGGTTACCCTGCGGGCAGATCCAGTGACCGATAACATTGCCCGGATGCGTCGGCGTACCGAACCAGTCCGGTTTCGCGCCGCTCCAGCGGAGCAGCTCGTCATCCCAGCTATCGCTATTAATATTGACCAGTTGCGTGGTGGTGGCGTTGGTGTATTCCCAGTTCATTGCGCCGGTCAGGCGGTAGCTGAAGTAGTCCGGGATCAGCAGCGCGTGGGCGACCTGTTCCGCCAGCGCCGGCTGCTGGTTGACCAGCGCCCGCAGCTGATAAAGGGTGTTAAACGGCAGAAACTGGATGCCGCTGCGGCAATAGATACTGGCGCGGCCGAGGTGTTCGATTGCCTGCGCCATCAGGCCGTGAGTGCGGCTATCGCGATAGGAAACCGGCAGGCCGACGCGCTGGCCGTGCTTATCCAGCAAGACGAAATCGACGCCCCAGGTGTCGATACCGATGCTGTCGATCAGGATCCCCTGTTCGCACACCTTCACCAGCCCGCGGCGGATTTCCGCTTCCAGGCTATCGATATCCCAGCAATCGTAGCCATCCACTTTCTGCAGGCGGTTAGTGAAACGATGAATCTCGCGCAGCGTCAGCGATCGCGTCGCGGTTGCATAATTCGCGAGCATGACCCGACCGCTGGAAGCGCCTAAATCAACGGCGACACAATGACGAATACTCATGGCACGACCCTTCTTAAAATCATTACAGGCAGTCTAAAAAAGGCGTCTCTGCGTCACCTTCTCGCTACTGACAGCGAAAGCGGGTGGCTGGCAACAAAGCAAAGGTGACCGTGAGAAGCGTCACAGTTTCGTTTTATAGGCGGCGTGAGGCGGGGTGTGATGCTGGCCGCAGTTCCGGATATTTCCGGCTGGTTCTTGAAAAAACGGCAGGCTTTACGCGGTTTGCGGTCAAAAATTGAAGGCCGGATTGCCAGCCCTTAATTACTATTTGCGACGACGGTTGATAATTTTTCTCATTCGTGGAGGCTGCTATGACCGTGTTGCACTGTACGGATTTTTTTAAGGCCGGCGTCTCGGCGGTGGCGATTGAACCGCGCCTTCCACAAGCGGCCTTTCCAGAGCATCATCATGATTTTCATGAAATTGTTATCGTTGAGCAGGGGACGGGCATCCACGTTTTCAACGGCCAGCCCTATACCATCAGCGGCGGTTCGGTCTGCTTTATTCGCGATCACGATCGCCATCTTTACGAACACACCAATAACCTGTGTCTGACCAATGTACTTTACCGCGCGCCGGATGCTTTTCGTTTTCTGACCGGCGTGAACCAGCTGCTGCCGCAAGAGCAGGACGGCAACTATCTTTCACACTGGCGGGTCAACCAAACGGTGCTACAGCAGGTGCGGCAAATCGTCGGTCAGATGGAAAAGGTCGGCCCGGGCGTCGAGCCGCATACCATCGCCAGCCGTGAGATCCTTTTTATGCAGCTACTGGTGCTGCTGCACAGCAACAGCCTGGCGGAAGGCGCCGGCAACCACGAGGCGCGGCTGAATCAACTAATGGCCTGGCTGGAAGACCATTTTGCCGAAGAGATATGCTGGGAGGAGGTGGCGGCGCAGTTTTCGCTCTCTTTACGCACCCTGCATCGTCAGTTAAAGCTGCAAACCGGGCTGACGCCCCAGCGCTATCTCAACCGGGTGCGCCTGATGAAAGCGCGGCACCTGCTGCGCCACAGCGATGATAGCGTGACAGAAATCGCTTATCGCTGCGGTTTCGGCGACAGTAACCATTTTTCGACGCTATTTCGCCGTGAATTCGACTGGTCGCCGCGCGATATTCGCCAGGGGCGCGACGCTATTCTTCAGTAACGCGAGAAGAGTCAACGTATTGCCTCAGCAAAATGCGAATAATGGTTGGTTTCCGCGTCGGGAGTGAGAGTTGTGGCAGGTCAGCTGGTGCTTCGCAAAGATGAGTTTTTTGCCTCCCCCACGCAGGCGGTGGCGGTGGCTGACCGTTACCCGCAAAACGTCTTCGCCGAGCATACCCATGAATTTTGCGAGCTGGTGCTGGTGTGGCGCGGCAACGGTCTGCATATCCTCAACGATCGCCCGTGGCGGATTACCCGCGGCGATCTCTTTTATATCCGCGCGGAAGATAAACACTCTTATGCGTCGGTCAACGACCTGGTGCTGCAGAATATTATTTATTGTCCGGATCGGCTGCGGCTCAATTTTGACTGGGCGGCGCATATTCCGGGATTATTCGGCACGCCGTGGCAGCCGCACTGGCGGATCGGCAGCAGCGGCATGGCGCAGGTCAGGCAGGTGATTAACCAGCTGGAGCACGAAAGCGCGCGGCAGGATGCGCAGGCGGATAGCATGGCGGAACTGCTGTTTGCCCAACTGGCGCTAACGCTCCAGCGCTATCGCTACGCCACTGATAATCTGGCGGCGACGCAAAGCGAAACTCAGCTCGATAAACTGCTAACTGAGCTGGCCGGAAGTCTGAATCGCCCCTTTAATCTGGAGCATTTTTGTCTGCGTGAAGCCTGCAGCGAACGCGCGTTACGCCAGCAGTTTCGCCAGCAAACGGGGATGACGATAACCCACTATTTGCGTCAGCTGCGGATCTGCCATGCGCAGTATTTGCTGCAGCATACCGAGCGGCTAATTGGTGAGATCGCTATGCAGTGCGGGTTTGAGGACAGTAACTACTTTTCGGTGGTGTTTAACCGGGAAACAGGTATGACGCCGGGACAGTGGCGGCAGCGCAGTCGCGCCGCCGCGTGAAGGGGAAATCAGTTAGCCATTCCCAGGCCGACGATATTCGCGGCAATGATGATTACCACACAGCCGAGGCTGAGCACGCTGACCGGGCGGCGTCCGGCGTTGTTCCACTCTTTCAGCACCAGCCCGACCAGCCCACCGCACAGTACGTAGAAGCTCATATGCAGCATCCAGCTCATGTAGTCATACTGCGCCGGGATACTGGCGTGACCCCAGGCATAGAAGAAGAACTGCAGGTACCACATGAGTCCGCCCAATGCGGAAAGCAGAATGTTGCTGATGATAAGCGGTTTTGCCAGCGAGAAGTCGGCTTTTAGCGACAGATCCTTCACTTTGGCGAGGCGAATAAAGCAGAAGCCGAGGTTGACCAGCGCGCCGCCGCCCATGATCACCACGTAGCTTGGCAGCGCGGTATACAGCGGGTCGACGCCCAGCGCCGCGGCGGCTTCATGCATTGGTTTAGCGGCATTCATCGCGAATGACATGCCGGCGGAGAAAATACCGCACATTACCGCCAGCATCAGCCCTTTTTTCAGGTTGAACTCTTCCGCTTTGATGCCCATTTTGCGCTCTTTAAGCTGGCCGGCGCGGGTAACGATACCCACGCCAATCACCGCCACCAGCACGCCGAGCAGGGTCATTTGTCCGCCTTTGGTGTGAATCAACACATCAAATTGGCCGTTGAGGATCGGCGTCATTAAGGTACCGACGATAAGCGTAATGCCGATAGCGATACCGATACCCATCGACATCCCCAGATAGCGCATGGTCAGGCCATAGTTGATGTTACCGATGCCCCACATCGCGCCGAACAAAAACACCGGCAGCAGCGTGGAAGCGCTAAACGAGCGGTAGTAGGCCCAGAAATCGGGCAGCAGCATGGCGCTTATCGCCCACGGCAGAATCAGCCAGAAGACAATCCCGCCGATCGACCACATGGTTTCCCACGACCAGTGTTTCACCTTCTTGAAAGGGGCATAAAAACAGGCGGCACTGGCGGCGCCGATTAAATGCCAAAAAATTCCCATCGTAATCGCATGATTCATTGCCTTTACCCTCATCTGTTTTTGGGTTGGATAGACTCTCTCCGATGCGATGAGTGTAAAAATTGCGCAGTTTTTACGCCTTTGAGCTGTTGCCACGCCAGGCGAAACTCTGGCAATCAGGGGCTTAATGAGTTGTTTTGGCTCACAAACTGGGGTGTATCTATTTTGGGTATAACCTTAGTAAAACTACGGCATTGATAATCATTTTCAATATCATTTAATTAACTATAATGAACCGACTGCTTACGCGGCGTTAACACCCTCTGCCGCCCGATAATAATGGAGATGATTATGAGTTATACACTGCCATCCCTGCCGTACGCTTACGATGCTCTGGAACCGCATTTCGACAAGCAGACGATGGAGATCCATCATACTAAGCATCACCAGACCTACGTTAACAACGCTAACGCAGCGCTGGAAAGCCTGCCGGAATTCGCTAACCTGTCCGCGGAAGAGCTGATCACCAAACTGGATCAACTGCCGGCTGACAAAAAAACCGTACTGCGTAACAACGCGGGCGGCCACGCTAACCACAGCCTGTTCTGGAAAGGCCTGAAAACCGGCACCACCCTGCAGGGCGACCTGAAAGCCGCTATCGAGCGTGATTTCGGTTCCGTGGACAATTTCAAAGCTGAATTCGAAAAAGCGGCAGCAACCCGCTTTGGTTCCGGCTGGGCGTGGCTGGTGCTGAAAGGCGACAAACTGGCTGTAGTTTCTACCGCTAACCAGGACTCCCCGCTGATGGGCGAAGCCATTTCCGGCGCTTCCGGCTTCCCGATTATCGGCCTGGATGTGTGGGAACACGCTTACTACCTGAAATTCCAGAACCGCCGCCCGGACTATATCAAAGCCTTCTGGGACGTGGTGAACTGGGACGAAGCAGCAGCGCGTTTTGCCGCCAAAAAATAAGGTTGCATTGTGCTAAGAGAGAAGCGAGTCTGATGACTCGCTTTTTTTATATCCGTAGCAAGGAGAGCAGCAATGCATTATCCGGTGAATGTCTTTGTCGGCAAAATCAGGGACTACGACGGTAGCCGCCCCAGCGCAATTGGTAAAATCCAGGTCGATGGCGAATTACAGCTCGGCGAGCTCGGACTGGAAGGGGACGAGCAGGCGGAAAAGAAAATTCACGGCGGGCCGGATCGCGCGTTGTGCCACTATCCCCGCGAGCATTATCTCGACTGGATCCGCGAATTCCCGCAGCAGGCCGATCTGTTCTGCGCACCCGCATTCGGCGAAAACCTTTCTACCGAAGGGCTAACGGAAAAAAACGTCTATATCGGCGATATCTTTCGTTGGGGCGAGGCGCTGATTCAGGTCACTCAACCGCGCTCTCCCTGCTTCAAACTGAATTACCATTTCGGTATTAGCGACATGGCGCAACTGATGCAAAACAGCGGCAAGGTTGGCTGGCTCTACCGCATTATCGCCAGCGGCCAGGTCTCCAGCGATGCGCCGCTGGAGCTGGTATCGCGACTAAGCGATGTGAGCGTACATGAGGCCGGAGCGATTGCCTGGCATATGCCGTTTGACGACGATCAGTATCACCGTCTGTTATCGGCGGCGGGTCTGTCGGTGAGCTGGAGCAGAACGATGCAGAAGCGGCGTTTAAGCGGGCAGATCGAGGATAATTCGCGGAGATTATGGGGGAAATAATTCCCCCATATTGAACGTTGCAACCCGTAGCCCGGCTCAGCGTAGCGCAAGCCGGGACAGACTCAGGTGCGTTTATACAGCGGCAGCCAGATTGTTAATCGCAGGCCACCCAGCGGGCTATCGTCGGCTTTAACCCAGCCGCGATGTTGCTGAATCGCCGTTTCGACAATCGCCAGCCCCAGACCGGTGCCGCCGGACTCGCGATCGCGAGCTTCGTCGGTACGATAGAACGGACGGAAAATCTGTTCGCGATCTTCCGGGCTGACGCCCGGGCCGTCATCATCGACGTTGACCGTGATTCCGTCTTTATCCACCGAGAAGCTGACCGAAATTTTCGTGTGCGAGTAGCGCAGCGCGTTGCGCACGATATTTTCCAGCGCGCTTTCCAGCGCATTGGGGTTACCGTACAGCGGCCAGGGGCCCGGCGGATACTCAACGGTAAAGGATTTCCCCATCTGCTCGGCTTCAAATGCCGCGTTGTCCAGCACTTCGCCCCACAGCTGATTCGCTTTCACCGTCTCGCTGACCAGCGCGTTTTTCGCCTGATTACGCGACATCACCAGCAGGTCGTTGATCATGCTGTCCAGCCGATGCGCTTCGGTTTCGATCCGCTCCAGCTCTTTGCTTTCACCGCTGCGGCGGCGCAGCAGCGCGGTGCCTAACTGCAGACGGGTTAACGGCGTGCGTAGCTCGTGCGAGATATCCGACAGCAGCCGCTGCTGGCTGGTCATCATTCGCTCAAGCGCGGTCACCATCTGGTTAAAGCTGGCCCCGGCGGCTAGAAACTCCTGCGGACCGGCTTCCAGCTCCGGATGCTGCCGCAGGTTACCCTGGGCCACTTCGTCGGCGGCGTTTTTCAGCTTGCGCGCCGGTTTCGCCAGGCTCCACGCCAGCCATAGCAGCAGCGGGGCGCTGACCAGCATCGTCACGATAAGCAGTAATAGCGGACGGTCAAATAGCAGGTTGATGAAGTCGGATTGTGAAGTGCTGGCAGGGCGGATGAGATAAAGTTGATAATTATCTTCACCATCCCTGACGGAAAACGGGCCGACCATCTCCAGGCGTCCGTAACGCTTTTTCTGCGGATGATCGGCGTTATCGGCCTGGCCGATAAAGTTACGAATGATCTGCATTTCGTTGCGTTCTGCGCCGATCACGCGGCCTTCGCTGGTGACCAACAACAGCCGCTGCCCCGGCGGCGCCCACTTATCGATGGCGCGAAACAGGCGTCGCCACCACATCAGGTCGTTAGGTGGGTCGTTCGCCAGTTCGGCCTCGACGTGTTGCTCAATCATGATGCCCTGACGTTGCTCGCTTTCCAGCAGCTCGGTCATCTGGCGCGAGTCCAGCTTGGGCAACATCAGTACCAGCATCAACACCAGCGCCAGCGTGAGCCAGAAGATGGCGAAGATGCGTGCGGTTAAACTTCCAATCATGAAGCAGAAACCATCAGATAGCCGCGTCCGCGCAACGTTTTAAACCACGGATGGCCGTCTTTACGCTCCGGCAGCTTACGCCGCAGGTTGGAAATATGCATATCGATAGCGCGGTCGAACGGCGTCAGCCGCTTGCCCAGCACTTCCTGGCTTAAGTGTTCACGTGACACCACCTGACCAAGATGCTGCGCCAGCAGATACAGCAGGGTGAACTCGGTGCCGGTCAGCTCCAGCGTTTGCCCATCAAAATTGGCCTCCTGACGGCCCGGATTGAGGCTTAACGCATCCACTTCCAGGGTCGGAGAACCGGATTCGGTGGTCTGCTGCTGCTCGCTCCAGTGAGAACGACGCAGAATCGCGCGTATACGCGCCACCAGCTCGCGATCGTTAAACGGCTTAGGCAAATAGTCATCCGCCCCGAGTTCGAGGCCGAGAACGCGATCCAGCTCGCTTCCGCGCGCCGTTAGCATGATAACCGGGGTCTGGTGTGTCTGACGTAATTCTTTAAGCGTGTCGATACCGTTTTTCTTCGGCATCATCACATCAAGCAAAAGGAGATCAATGCTGTCGTCAAGAAGCGCCAGCGCCTGTTCACCGTCATGGGCAACGAGCACATTAAAACCTTCCATATCGAGCAGCTCTTTTAACAGGGAGGTGAGCTCCCGGTCATCATCAACTAACAGGATTTTATTCATTGTTTAAATACCTCCGAGGCAGAAATTACGTCATCAAGGCTCGCTAATCCATGACTTTACGTTGTTTTACACCCCCTGACGCATGTTTGCAGCCTGAATCGTAAACTGTCTCTCGTTGAATCGCGACACAAACGTTTTGGGAGTATGTGATGCGCAATGTTATCGCTGCCGTCATGGCCTCAACGCTGGCGCTAAGTGCTACTAGCCAAGCCGCTGAAGTCGTTACCGGCGTTAACTGGCTCCACGGTGAAGAAGGAGCCCAGCGCAGCGGCCAGAGCCATATGTTTGACGGCATAAGTCTAACCGAACAGCAACGACAGCAGTTACGGGATCTTATGCAACGGGCGCGCCATGACCGGCTCCCTGTTAATGTTAGCGAACTGGAGACAATGCATAGCCTTGTCACCGCAGATAAATTTGATGAAAGCGCTGTGCGCGCTCAGGCAGAAAAGATGGCGCAGGAACAGGTTGCCCGCCAGGTAGAAATGGCGAAAGTCCGCAACCAGATGTACCACCTGCTAACCCCTGAGCAGCAAGCGGTTTTAAATGCTAAGCACCAGCAGCGTATGGATCAGTTGCGTGAGGTTGCAAGGATGCAGAAAGGCTCAGCCATGATGCTTTCCAGTAGTAGCAGTACCGTGCAACCCAAGTAACAAACCCTGTTTTCCTTGCCATAGACACCATCCCTGTCTTCCCCCACATGATGTGGGGGTTTTTTTTGTCTTTTTTTCGCCTCAGCCGCCGCATGCCCGTTCATCTTCCGGGTAAAAGTTCAGGTTATACTAAGCGCATCGCCGGAAAAGGAGCGTTTATGAATCAATCTTATGGGCGGCTGGTAAGTCGCGCGGCTATTGCCGCGACGGCGATGGCCTCCGTGTTACTTTTGATCAAAATTTTTGCGTGGTGGTATACCGGTTCGGTGAGTATTCTGGCGGCGCTGGTGGATTCACTGGTGGATATTGCCGCCTCGCTGACCAACCTGCTGGTGGTGCGTTACTCGCTACAACCCGCTGATGAAGAACATACTTTTGGCCATGGGAAAGCGGAATCGCTGGCGGCGCTGGCGCAGAGCATGTTTATCTCCGGTTCGGCATTGTTTCTGTTCCTGACCGGGATCCAGCATCTGATTCGCCCTGAACCGATGCAGGCGGCAGGCGTCGGGATGGTGGTGACGCTGATCGCCTTGATAAGCACCCTGATGCTGGTGACCTTTCAGCGCTGGGTGGTCAGAAAAACCCAGAGCCAGGCCGTGCGCGCGGATATGCTTCATTATCAGTCTGATGTTATGATGAACGGCGCTATTCTTATCGCCCTCGGCCTCTCCTGGTACGGCTGGCACCGTGCCGATGCGCTGTTTGCATTAGGGATTGGCATCTATATTTTATATAGCGCGCTGCGTATGGGTTACGACGCGGTGCAATCGTTATTAGACCGCGCGCTTCCGGATGAGGAACGTCAGGAAATCATCAGTATCGTGAACAGCTGGCCCGGCGTCAGCGGCGCGCACGATCTACGAACGCGGCAGTCAGGGCCGACTCGCTTTATTCAAATACATTTGGAAATGGAAGATAACCTCCCGCTGGTGCAGGCGCACGTGATCGCCGACCAGGTGGAACAGGCTATTTTGCGCCGTTTCCCGGGATCGGATGTGATTATCCATCAGGATCCCTGTTCTGTGGTGCCGCCGGCGCAGCAGGGCGTTTTTTGAGCTTTCGGTTATAGTCTGTAAACTCGATGTAAAAATGTGGGGCGGGTAGGCATTTTTTGTATAAATTACCGCCATTTGGTCTGACCTGAATCAATTCAGCCAGAAGCGTTTGATATACTATTGCAATTATCGTCGTGCACTCCTGGTATGGGAGCGCTTCAGGCAACAGGATTATTTTTTGCTTCCTAAGTTCAGAGGTAGTCATGATTAAGAAAATCGGTGTGTTGACAAGTGGCGGTGATGCGCCGGGCATGAACGCAGCAATTCGCGGCGTTGTGCGCGCGGCATTAACGGAAGGTCTGGAAGTTTTTGGAATCTATGACGGTTACCTCGGCCTGTATGAAGATCGTATGGTTCAGCTTGACCGTTACAGCGTGTCCGACATGATCAACCGCGGCGGTACCTTCCTCGGTTCCGCTCGCTTCCCGGAATTCCGTGAAGAGCATATTCGCGCAGTCGCCATTGAAAATATGAAAAAGCGCGGCCTGGACGCGCTGGTTGTTATCGGCGGCGACGGTTCCTATATGGGTGCGATGCGTCTGACTGAGATGGGTTTCCCTTGCATCGGCCTGCCGGGCACCATCGACAACGACATCAAAGGTACTGACTACACTATCGGTTTCTTTACCGCGCTGAGCACCGTTGTTGAAGCTATTGACCGCCTGCGTGACACCTCCTCTTCGCACCAGCGTATCTCTGTGGTGGAAGTGATGGGCCGCTACTGTGGCGATCTGACGCTGGCGGCGGCGATTGCCGGCGGCTGTGAGTTCATCATGGTGCCGGAAGTAGAATATACCCGCGACGATCTGGTGGCTGAAATCAAAGCCGGCATCGCAAAAGGTAAGAAACACGCGATCGTGGCCATCACCGAGCACATGTGCGACGTTGACGAACTGGCTAGCTTCATTGAGAAAGAAACGGGCCGTGAAACTCGTGCGACCGTGCTGGGTCACATTCAGCGCGGCGGCTCTCCGGTTCCTTACGACCGTATTCTGGCTTCCCGCATGGGCGCATATGCTATTGAACTGCTGCTGCAGGGCTTTGGCGGCCGCTGTGTCGGTATCCAGAACGAGAAGCTGGTTCACCACGACATCATCGATGCTATCGAAAATATGAAGCGTCCGTTCAAGTCTGACTGGATGGATTGCGCGAAGAAACTGTACTAAGTTTCTCGGCATAGCAAAAAGGCCTTCTCAGTGAGAAGGCCTTTTTTTCGTAGCGTATAAAACCGAGCGAGCCATGCTCGGTATGCTGGTTATCGACAAGCGTGGGTTTCGATTTCAAGGGCGAAATTGAACCTTGCGTTGCAAATGATAATTTTCTAGCGATTGGCTTAACAGCTCAGAAAAAACAGAATGATTTTCTTGCGCGATTGTTAATCTTAACACCGCTTCTAAAGTATCTATTTCTTCATCTTCAAGTGGTCTGCCGGTGGCTATCTCCAGCCGATTTTCTTGCCAGCGGTAGCGCGTAGGGATCGTATCGTGCCAGGTTCTGTAGTTTTTCTCGGGAGTTCTATACCATAAATTTGGGCCTTTTCCTGTCGCCTTCTTTTGCGTCACTTTCAGCATTTTTTCTGTATCAGAAAAGTAATCAGCCATTTCTTGCAAAATTTGTTGTTTTTGCGAGTTGTCCAGCGTTGCAAATTGCAGTGTTACTTGGGTCGATGGATAGCCAACGATTTCTTTGTATTCCTTTTCAAAGGTCGCTGCGTTACGTGGAAGAGATACCGCACCGATAAATATAACGAAAGCTGCTCCTAAGCGTAATGACGCAGCAAGGACATAGGGCGGTTGGGCTAAAATCAGGATGCGAAATCCTCGATATAGTAGCCATGGTATCGAAATAAAGCTGAGGAAATAGAGTATTTCACGCAAGTCATGCACTCCTTTGCACTTGTGTGAGCGATTAACCATCCTGGTTATAAAGAAAAGGCAGGCTGCGCCTGCCTTTCAATGCTAGTGCTATTCGATATCCAGCGCATCCTCGGAAAGGATGATACCGGTATTGTCGGCATACAGATGATCGCCGGAGAAGAAGGTGACGCCGCCGAAATTGACGCGCACGTCGCTTTCGCCGATACCTTCCCCTGCAGCGGCCACTGGAATGGCGGCTAATGCCTGGATACCGATATCTAAATCTTCCAGGTCGTCAACCTGGCGCACCGCGCCATAGACCACCAGCCCTTCCCATTCGTTTTGTACCGCCAGACGCGCCAGGTCTGCGTCAATTAACGCGCGTCGCACGGAACCGCCGCCGTCGATGAGGAGAATATGACCACGGCCATTCTGCTCGAGCAGATCGTAGAGCAACCCGTTATCCTCGAAACATTTTACCGTAATGATCTGTCCACCAAACGACGACCGCCCTCCAAAGTTGGAAAACAGCGGTTCCACGACATTGACATCTTCCTGGTAGATGTCGCAAAGCTCGGAAGTATCGTATTTCATAGGCTTAACGTTCAGTTGCTGCGAGAATTTTTAGTATATCCCGTGAACTGCATTGTTTGCAAAATCATCAATTGTTAATTGATATTTGTCAGTTATGCCGCCAGCTTACTGCCGATAATCCCGATGACAAACAGCAGGTTGGTTAATAATGCCGCTTTGACCGTGCGTTCGAGCATCGGACGCATCGCCACCGGTTCGCGCTCACGCATGACGAAACGCGCCTGTTTCACCAGTAGCGGAATGGCGAGAATAAACAGCCAGCCCCACAGGCTGCGCAGCGCCAGCAGGTTAAACAGCGCCAGGCACAGTGGAGCGCCGAACAGCAGGAGGCTGTGATAACGGCGAGCGTTAATTGGCCCCAGACGGACCGCCAACGTATTTTTACCGTTCGAACGGTCGCTATCGATATCGCGCAGGTTATTGATATTCAGCACCGCGGCGGCCAGCAGGCCACAGGCGGTAGCGGGCAGGAAAATAACCGCGTCGATGCTGTGCGCCTGCAGATACCAACTGCCGACGACGCTCAGCCAGCCGAAGAAAACCAGCACCGAGATATCGCCAAGGCCAATATAGCCGTAAGGACGCGTGCCAACGGTATAAGTGATAGCCGCAATAATCGACAACCCGCCGAGCACCATAAAGCCGATGAAGTCCGCCATTGTCTGCCAGGCGGAGAACAGCAACGCCAGGCCGGAAAGGCAAATCAGCGCTACCGTTACGATCAGCGCGCGTTTCATCTGCGCTTGGGTGATGGCGCCTTTTTGCATTCCGCGCAGCGGCCCAATACGGTCAGGTTTATCGCTGCCTTTAACGGCGTCGCCATAATCATTGGCGAGATTAGATAAAATTTGCAGCAAACCGGCGGTGATGAGCGCCAGCAGCGCGACCAGCGGATCGAAGTGGCCTTGCTGCCACGCCAACGCGGTGCCGACGACGATAGCGGCGAACGCCAGAGGTAATGTTTTGGGACGCAGGCTTTCAAGCCAGGCCTTGGTGCGTGTTATCGGTTGTTCAGTCATTTCTTTCAGCCAAAAAAATGGGGCTATCATAGCCCCATCGTGTGTGATGAAAATGCATTGAACCGGATTATAGGATAAAACGGCTCAAATCTTCATCTGCCACCAGAACATCCAGGTGTTTACCGACATAATCACCGTCGATGGTCACCGTCTGGCCGTTCATTTCGCTGGCATCATAAGAGATATCTTCGATCAGACGTTCCAGCACCGTGTGCAGGCGACGCGCGCCGATGTTTTCGGTGGTTTCGTTAACCTGCCATGCGGCCTGAGCGATACGCTTGATACCATCTTCGGTGAATTCGATATTCACGCCTTCGGTGGCCATCAGCGCTTTGTACTGCACGGTGATGGAGGCATTCGGCTCGGTCAGAATACGTTCGAAATCATGGGTGGTCAGCGCTTTCAGCTCAACGCGGATCGGCAGACGGCCCTGCAGTTCCGGGATCAGATCGGATGGGCTGGCGACCTGGAACGCGCCGGAGGCGATAAACAGAATGTGATCGGTTTTCACCATCCCGTGTTTAGTGGAGACGGTGCAGCCTTCCACCAGCGGCAGCAGGTCGCGCTGAACGCCTTCACGAGACACATCCGGGCCGGAGGAGTTGCCGCCGCGCTTACAGATTTTGTCGATTTCGTCGATAAACACGATACCGTGCTGTTCAACGGCGTCGATAGCTTCTTGCTTCAGCTCTTCCGGGTTAACCAGCTTCGCTGCTTCTTCTTCGATAAGCAGCTTCATCGCGTCTTTGATTTTCAGCTTACGCGGTTTCTGTTTCTGGCCGCCCAGGTTCTGGAACATGGACTGCAGCTGGCTGGTCATCTCTTCCATGCCCGGAGGGGACATGATTTCAACGCCCATTGGCGCCGCGGCGAGGTCGATTTCGATCTCTTTGTCGTCAAGCTGGCCTTCGCGCAATTTCTTGCGGAATGCCTGACGCGCAGCTGAAGGCTCCTGCGGCTGTTCAGCCTGGCCCCAGTTGTTTTTCGCCGGCGGGATCAGCACGTCGAGGATACGCTCTTCGGCCATTTCTTCGGCGCGATAGCGGTTTTTATCGATGGACTGCATGCGGACCATTTTGATCGCGGCGTCGGTCAGATCGCGGATGATAGAGTCCACTTCTTTACCAACATAGCCCACTTCGGTGAACTTGGTCGCTTCAACTTTGATGAACGGCGCGTTGGCCAGTTTCGCCAGACGACGGGCGATTTCGGTTTTACCGACGCCGGTCGGGCCAATCATCAGAATGTTTTTCGGTGTGACTTCATGACGCAGCTCTTCATTAAGCTGCATACGGCGCCAGCGGTTACGCAGGGCGATAGCAACAGAACGCTTGGCTGCGTCCTGGCCGATAATATGTTTGTCCAGTTCGCTGACAATTTCGCGTGGGGTCATTTCAGACATGGGAGATCCTTACGCTTTAGAAGGTAATTCTTCGATGGTGTGGAAGTGGTTGGTATAGATGCAGATATCCCCTGCAATATCCAACGCTTTCTCGGCGATGTCGCGAGCGCCCATTTCGGTGTTTTCCAGCAGCGCGCGAGCGGCGGCCTGGGCATATGGCCCGCCGGAGCCAATCGCAATCAAATCGTTTTCTGGCTGAACCACGTCACCGTTACCGGTAATGATAAGCGACGCGTTTTCGTCAGCGACGGCGAGCAGCGCTTCCAGCTTGCGCAGCATGCGGTCGGTACGCCAGTCTTTCGCCAGCTCAACGGCGGCTTTCACCAGATGGCCCTGATGCATCTCCAGCTTACGTTCGAAAAGTTCGAACAGGGTGAAGGCGTCAGCGGTGCCGCCAGCGAAACCAGCGATCACTTTGTCGTTGTACAGACGACGCACTTTCTTCACGTTGCCTTTCATCACGGTGTTGCCCAGCGTGGCCTGGCCATCACCGGCGATAACGACATGGCCGTTACGGCGAACACTAACTATTGTTGTCACGAGCAGACCCCTTGGTTGCAAAAGCGGAATAGGGGCCCCGCGCGTTACGCGGGGCAGAATGCAATTATAGATGGGGGGGATTTTTGGGGTTTCAACCCCTGGCGGCGAGACGGATGCAGTTTGCGTGTCCGGCCATCTTGAGACGGTTGATCATATCGTTGGCGTTCTCTTTGCCTTTCAGCGGCCCAATCACCACCCGATTCCAGCCGTTATTGGTGGTGATGTGCGAAGCAAAGCCCTCAAAGGCTAACTGAGCGCGCACGGTTTCGGCCTGCTCGGCGCCTTTAAAGGAACCACACTGAACCATCCAGCTGCGATCGTCTTTCTTCTCGGCGGCTGCGGCTTTCGGCGCTTCTTCCACGCGGGCGACCGGCGCGGCGGCCTGGGTTTTCGGCTGCGTGGTGGTGTTATGCGCCGGCGTCTGCAGCAGATCCTGATACGGCTGCTGGTTAGACGCGGTTTGCTTCGGTTGCTGTTGCTGCACCGGCTTCGGCTGCTGGACGCGCGGCTGTTGCTGCGTGGTCTGCTGCTGAGTCTGCGCCCACTGTTGCTGCTGCGCCTGCTGCTGTTGTTGTGCCAGACGTTGACGCTGCAGCGTCTGCTGACGCTGCGCCGGCGTTTGTTCGTTCCACGGCACTTCGGTCAGCTGCGTGGGCTGCTGACGCATATCCGCCTGCATCTGCGCCAACAGTTGGCGCTGCTCGTCGGTTAGCTGCTCGGGTTTCATCACTTCGCCGCCGGCGGTCGGCTCGGTAGGCGCGCGAACGCCCGGCTGGCGGCTTTCCAGCTCTTTAATATAGCGCCAGCGCTCTTCCGGCTTCGGCGGAAGACCGTTGCCTGCCGCCTGGCGGTTTTGCAGCGCTTCCGCTTCTTCTTTCTTGTGATGGGTAATGAAATACAGACCACCGATAAAGGCCACCAGCACGGCCGCCGCGATCGCAACCATAGTCGGTGAAATCGCCGGAAGGCTACTTTGCTTGTTCCTTGAGCTTCGGGGGCTGCTCTTTTTGCGCCGCGAAGGAGCCGGTTGGCTGCGGCGTACATAATCTCGTTGTGCCACTATCGTTTCGCTGTCTTATATTCGTTCGTCAGCCCGCCATGTTACTTAAGCGGCGGGCCTTTGACCAGAAGAGCAGGCCCGAAAGCCTGATGGTTATCGTCTGATTTTTTGCGTACTGCCGCGAACGATCAGTTCGCAATCGAGCAGACGCGAGCCGCTGTTGACGTTACGGCCCTGCATTTGCTCGAGTAAAAGCAGCATTCCTTCACGGCCGATATCAAAACGCGGCTGTGAAACGGTGGTTAACGGCGGATCGCAAAATTCAGACAACGCGATGTTATCAAACCCAACAATCGATAAATCCTCCGGCACCCTCAGGCCGCGGCGTTTGGCCAGCGACAACGCGCCCAGCGCCATGACGTCGCTATGGCAAAAGACCGCGGTCGGCGGCACCGGCTGCGCCAGCAGTTGCTCCAGCGCGTTGGCACCGGCTTCAAAGGTAAAGTTGCCGCGGGCGATGTAGTGCGGATCGACGGTGATACCGCTGCGGCGCAGCGCCTGAACGTATCCCTGCAGCCGGTAATGGCACAGCGGCATATCCTCCGGCCCGGCGATACAGCCGATACGTTGATGCCCCAGTTCGTGGAGATAATTGACGGCATTAAACGCGGCGGTCAGGTTATCGATATGCACGGTAGGGAGCTCCAGCTCCGGCGCGAACTCGTTCGACATGACCATCGGCGGCAAATTACGCTGCTCTTCGACGCTGGCGTCGAACGGCAGGCGCGAGCTCAGCAGCACCATACCGTCAATTTGTTTGGTGATAATGAGATCAATAAAGGTTTTTTCTTTCTGATTCTGATGGGCGCAATCGCCGATCAGCACCAGATAGCCTTCGTCGGCGGCAGTCACTTCAATACCGCGAATCACCTCACTGAAGAAGGGATCGCAAATATCCGGCACGATCACAAGGATCGTCCGCGACTCATTGCGTTTCATGTTACGCCCGAGCGACTGCGGTAAATAGCCGACTTCCTGCGCCGCCTGCTCCACCCGACTACGGGTTGCCTGCGACACTTTGTCGGGATTCATTAGCGCACGGGATACGGTTGCCGTTGAAACGTTTGCCTTCAGGGCGACGTCTTTCATGGTGGCGGCAACCATTTGTTTTTTGGGCTTCACCTGGTTTCTCCTCGCTGACTGCGCAGACACATCCCTTGCGTGCTGACATCAGCAACATTTTTAACAGATAGTACAGCCTGAGAGTTACAGAATTTTCATGAAAAACGTGACGGTTGTTGAATTTTTCGATCCGCCTCGCAAGAGAAGACTTAGCCTTCAATAGGATCGACATCCAGTACCCACTTCACTTTACGCGCTTCCGGCAGGGTGTTTATCAACGCCAGCGTACCGCTGACGATATGCTGTAGACGTATGCGGGAAGGGTGCTGGAGTAGAATTTGCCAGCGCCAGCGCCCGCCGCGCTTCGGCGCCAGCGCGGGAACCGGGCCGAGTACCCACAGTTTATCATCAGCCAGCGGGCTGGCCTGCAGCAGGTTACGTAGCTGCTGTAAAAACAGCGGCGCCTGCTGGTTATTATGGTCTTCGGCGCGGATCAGAACGTGGCTGGTCCACGGCGGTAGCTGCATGGTTTGCCGCTCCGCCAGCGCCTGCTCGGCAAACGCATCGTAGCCTTTATAGAGCAGGGTCTGCAGCAGCGGGTGTTCCGGATGGTGGGTTTGCAGGATCACTTCACCTTGTTTGCCCGCGCGTCCGGCGCGGCCGGAGACCTGGGTATAGAGCTGGGCAAAACGCTCCGCCGAGCGGAAGTCGGCGGAAAACAGCGCGCCATCGACATCCAGCAGCGACACCAGGGTGACGTCCGGGAAATGATGTCCCTTAGCCAGCATTTGGGTACCAATCAGAATGCGCGCGCCGCCGCGATGGACGTCGGCAAGATATTGCTCCAGCGCCCCTTTACGGCTGGTGGTATCGCGGTCGATGCGTGAGATTGGTACATCAGGAAACATCGGCGCCAGCGCTTGCTCCAGCTGTTCGGTCCCCAGACCGACTGGCACCAGGTGCGTCGACCCGCAGGAAGGACATTGGCGCGGAATGGGGCGCTGGCTGTCGCAGTGGTGGCAGCGCAGATGGTGTTGCGCCTGATGCAGGGTGTAGTAACTATCGCAGCGCGGGCACTCCGCTATCCAGCCGCAGTCGTGGCACAGCAGCGCCGGGGCGAAACCGCGGCGGTTCAAAAACAGGATCACCTGATTGTCGGCCTGCAGATGCTGGCGCATGCGATTAATCAGCGCAGGCGAAAGCCCCGCCTGTAGCTGTTGGCCCTTTAAATCGAGCACGTGCTGCTGCGCCGGGCGGGCGTTGCCCGCGCGTTTGGTCAGCTTTAACTCACGGTACTTACGCTGGCGCACGTTGTAGAGCGTCTCCAGCGCCGGGGTCGCCGAGCCGAGGATAATCGGGATCTGTTCGCTGTGGGCGCGCCATACCGCCAGGTCGCGAGCGTGATAACGCCAGCCTTCTTGCTGTTTATAGGAGCTATCGTGTTCTTCGTCGATGACAATAACGCCGAGGTCTTTAAACGGCGTAAACAGCGACGAGCGGGTACCGATAACGATCGCCGCTTCGCCATTTTTCGCCTTTAGCCATGATGCGAGGCGCTCGCTGTCGTTCAGACCCGAATGCAGCACCTCCACCGGGGCGTTAAAACGCTGGCGGAAGCGGGCGATGGTCTGCGGCGTCAGGCCGATTTCCGGTACCATCACCAGCGCCTGTCGACCCTGCGCCAGCACGTTCTCCAGTACGCTAAGATAGACTTCCGTTTTCCCTGAGCCGGTAATACCCGCCAGCAGCCAGGCGGAAAAACGGTCCGAGGCGCTATGAATTGCCCCGACGGCGGTCGCCTGCTCGGTATTCAGACGCAGCCGTTCGCCGGGCACAGCGAAGCTGGTCCGCCAATCGCTAATGGCTGGGGATTCGCTGGCCAATTCCGCCAGCCCTTTGCCGCGCAGCGCCTGTAGCGCCGCGTCATTGAATTCAAGTTCTGCGACCTGATAGCGCCAGATTTTGCCCTGGCGCAGCGCCGCCAGCGCCTGCTGCTGCTTCGGCGAGCGTTTAAGGCTATTGATATCCAGCGCTTGTCCCTGTTCCGTCGCAAACCAGTACCACATTGGCGCGGCGCTGGCCGGTTTGCCCTGGCGCAGCATAATCGGCAGCGCGTGGAACAGCACGTCGCCGATGGGATGATGATAGTAATCCGCGGCCCATAGCAGCATGCGCCAGACGGTAGAGGAGAATACCGGTTCGCTATCCAGCGCTTCGGCGACCGGTTTGAGTTCCGCGAGCGGGAGTTCGCTACGCTCGCTGACCGACACCACGATACCGATCCGCTCCTGTTTGCCGAACGGCACGCGTACGCGACAGCCCGCCTTGACCGGGATGCCTTCAGGCAACAAATAGTCAAAGGTGCGGGGCAGCGGAACGGGCAGGGCGACATGAGCGACGGACATGGAATCTTCCTGACTTGAAATCTGGCGGGTTAGTATACACATTACCGAAGGCGACGCGGATAAGTTTGCATCTGCTGGTCAAATTCTGTATGATTCGCCGCCTTTGGTGCGCTTTATGCCGCATCAAACTCCCAAAACCCGGGAAATTCGTTAAGCCGGTATGCGCCAGCTGTGCGAAGGTCGTCGGGAAATTATTAATATCGCGTGGTGTCTGGCGTTAGGGCTGGAAGAGCGACGCGGCCTTAACTGAGGTTCTCCCATGAAAAAAGGTATTCACCCAAATTACGACGAAATTACTGCTACCTGTTCTTGCGGTAATGTCATGAAAATCCGTTCCACCGTTGGTCACGACCTGAACCTCGACGTGTGCGGTAAATGCCACCCGTTCTACACCGGCAAACAGCGTGATGTTGCTACCGGTGGCCGTGTTGACCGCTTCAACAAGCGCTTCAGCATCCCGGGCAGCAAGTAAGTTGCCAGAAAGAGCCGCCTCAGGGCGGCTTTTTTGTATCCTTCGTCTGGCAACGCGAGGAATAAAAAAGCGGAAGATATCTTCCGCTTTTTTTATGTCTTAGTATTCCCACGTATCCGGGTCGATGCCCAGTTCACGCATAATCTCTTTCGCCGCTTCCGGGATTTCATCGCTGCGCTCTTTACGCAGGTCTTCATCGTTAGGTAACGGTTGACCGGTAAAGGCATGCAGGAACGCCTCGCACAGCAGTTCGCTATTCGTGGCGTGACGCAGGTTGTTCACCTGACGACGCGTGCGTTCATCGGTGAGGATCTTTAACACCTTCAGAGGAATGGAAACCGTAATTTTTTTTACTTGCTCACTCTTCTTACCGTGCTCAGCGTATGGGCTGATATATTCGCCGCTCCATTCAGCCATGAGATACCTTAATCCTCTGTTTATTAGTTAAGGGCCAGAACATTACGCCCGGCCATAATTGCGCGTAGTTTACCGTATGAGCGTGCTTTCTGACATGAGATAAGCCGCCGCCGACGTGCGCTAATGCATATAATTTTAACGGCTATTTGTCTTTTGCTCAATCTATACGCAAAGAAGTTTAGATGTCCAGATGTATTGACGTCTATTGTGACAATGATTACTCTGAGGCCTGACTTCTCACCGAACAGCCCAGGAACTGTCCAACATGACGCGTAAACAGGCCACCATTGCAGTGCGTAGCGGTTTAAATGACGACGAACAGTACGGTTGCGTTGTCCCGCCGATCCATCTCTCCAGCACCTATAATTTCACCGGTTTCAATGAACCCCGCGCCCACGATTATTCCCGACGCGGCAACCCGACTCGCGATGTCGTACAGCGCGCGCTGGCGGAACTGGAAGGCGGCGCCGGCGCGGTACTGACCAATACCGGAATGTCGGCTATTCTGCTGGTGACCACGGTGTTCCTGAAGCCGGGCGATCTGCTGGTGGCGCCGCACGACTGTTATGGCGGCAGCTATCGTCTGTTTGACAGCCTGGCGAAACGCGGCTGCTATCGCGTGCGCTTTGTCGATCAAAGCGATGAACAGGCATTACGCGAAGCGTTAGCGGAACAACCGAAGCTGGTGCTGGTCGAAAGCCCGAGCAACCCATTGCTGCGGGTGGTCGATATTGCGAAAATCTGCGGGCTGGCGCGTGAAGCCGGCGCGGTGAGCGTGGTGGATAACACCTTCCTCAGCCCGGCGTTGCAAAATCCGCTGGCGCTGGGCGCCGATCTGGTGTTGCATTCGTGCACCAAATATCTCAACGGCCACTCTGACGTGGTCGCCGGGGTGGTGATTGCCAAAGATCCTGAGACTGTCACCGAACTGGCATGGTGGGCGAATAATATCGGCGTCACCGGCGGGGCGTTTGATAGCTATCTGTTATTGCGTGGTTTGCGTACCCTTTCTCCACGAATGGAAGTGGCGCAGCGCAACGCGCAGGCGATAGTCGACTATCTGAAAACCCAGCCGCTGGTGAAAAAGCTGTATCATCCGTCCCTGCCGGAAAACCAGGGGCATGAGATTGCGGCGCGTCAGCAAAAAGGTTTTGGGGCGATGCTAAGCTTCGAGCTCGATGGCGATGAGCAGACGCTGCGTCGCTTCTTGAGCGGTTTATCGCTATTTACGCTGGCGGAATCGTTGGGGGGCGTTGAGAGCCTGATTTCCCATGCGGCGACGATGACGCATGCGGGCATGGCGCCGGAAGCGCGTGCGGCGGCAGGGATCTCGGAAACGCTCCTGCGTATTTCGACCGGTATTGAAGATGGTGAAGATTTAATTGCCGACCTGGAAAATGGCTTCCGGGCAGCAAACGAGGAATAAAGATGAGTGTGATTGCGCAGGCAGGGGCGAAGGGTCGTCAGCTGCACAAATTTGGTGGGAGTAGTTTAGCGGATGCGAAATGTTACCTGCGCGTCGCCGGGATCATGACCGACTACGCGCAGGCAGGCGATATGATGGTCGTCTCTGCCGCCGGTAGCACCACCAACCAGCTGATTAGCTGGCTGCAGCTAAGCCAGACCGATCGTCTTTCTGCGCATCAGGTGCAACAAGCGCTGCGTCGCTATCAAATGGACCTGATCGCCGGCCTGCTGCCGGCGGACGCCGCCGACGCGCTGATCGCGACGTTTATTCACGATCTTGAGCGTCTGGCGGGCCTGCTGGATAGCGGCGTCACCGATGCGGTATATGCCGAAGTCGTCGGCCACGGCGAAGTGTGGTCCGCGCGCCTGATGGCGGCGGTACTAAACCACCTTGGCGTTGAAGCCGCCTGGCTGGACGCGCGCGCTTTCCTGCGCGCGGAACGCGCCGCGCAGCCGCAGGTTGATGAAGGCTTATCCTACCCGCTGTTACAACAGTTGATGGCGCAGCACCCCAACAAACGGCTGGTGGTGACCGGCTTTATCGCCCGTAACAATGCCGGGGAAACCGTACTGCTGGGCCGTAACGGTTCCGACTACTCCGCCACCCAAATCGGCGCGTTGGCCGGTGTTTCCCGCGTCACCATCTGGAGCGACGTGGCCGGGGTTTATAGCGCCGACCCGCGTAAAGTGAAAGATGCGTGCCTGCTGCCGCTGCTGCGTCTTGATGAAGCCAGCGAGCTGGCTCGCCTGGCGGCGCCGGTGCTGCACGCGCGTACGCTACAGCCGGTTTCTGGTAGCGATATCGATTTACAGCTGCGTTGTAGTTACACCCCGGACCAGGGTTCGACGCGCATTGAGCGCGTGCTGGCATCCGGCACCGGCGCGCGTATCGTCACCAGTCACGACGACGTCTGCCTGATTGAATTCCAGGTACCGGCCGGTCAGGATTTCAAACTGGCGCATAAAGAGCTGGATCAGATTTTTAAACGCGCGCAGCTGCGCCCGCTGGCGGTGGGCGTGCATGCCGACCGTAAGCTGCTGCAGTTCTGCTACACCTCTGAAGTGGCCGACAGCGCGCTGAAACTGCTGGATGAAGCGGGCCTGCCTGGCGAGCTGCGTCTGCGTCAGAAGCTGGCGCTGGTGGCGATGGTCGGCGCGGGCGTGACCCGCAATCCACTGCATTGCCACCGTTTCTGGCAGCAGTTGAAAGGGCAGCCGGTAGAGTTTACCTGGCAATCGGAAGAGGGCATCAGCCTGGTGGCGGTGCTGCGCGCCGGCCCAACCGAGAGCCTGATTCAGGGACTACATCACTCCGTGTTCCGCGCTGAAAAACGCATCGGCCTGGTGCTGTTCGGCAAAGGCAATATCGGCTCCCGCTGGCTGGAGTTGTTCGCGCGCGAGCAGAGCACGCTTTCCGCCCGCACCGGCTTTGAGTTCCTGCTGGCCGGGGTGGTGGATAGCCGCCGTAGCCTGCTGAATTACGAAGGTCTGGATGCCAGCCGCGCATTGGCATTCTTTGAAGATGAAGCGGTCGAGCAGGATGAAGAGTCGCTATTCCTGTGGATGCGCGCGCACCCTTATGATGATTTAGTGGTGCTGGACGTGACCGCCAGCGAACAGCTGGCCGATCAGTATCTGGATTTCGCCAGCCACGGTTTCCATGTGATCAGCGCCAATAAGTTGGCGGGCGCCAGCAGCAGCGATAAATATCGCCAGATCCACGACGCCTTCGAAAAGACCGGCCGTCACTGGCTGTATAACGCCACCGTCGGCGCAGGCTTGCCGGTTAACCATACGGTGCGCGATCTGATCGACAGCGGCGATACCATCCTGGGGCTGAGCGGTATCTTCTCTGGTACGCTCTCCTGGCTGTTCTTGCAGTTTGACGGCACGGTGCCATTTACCGAACTGGTGGATCAGGCCTGGCAGCAAGGGCTGACCGAACCGGACCCGCGCGTTGACCTGTCGGGTAAAGACGTGATGCGCAAGCTGGTGATCCTGGCGCGCGAAGCTGGTTACAATATCGAGCCGGATCAGGTGCGCGTGGAATCGCTGGTTCCGGCGCATTGCGAAGAGGGCTCGGTCGACCACTTCTTTGAGAACGGCGAAGAGCTGAATGAACAGATGCTGCAGCGCCTTGAAGCCGCCCGTGAAATGGGGCTGGTGTTGCGTTACGTGGCGCGTTTTGATGCCAACGGTAAAGCGCGCGTCGGAGTAGAAGCAGTGCGTCAGGAACATCCGCTGGCGGCGCTTTTGCCGTGCGATAACGTCTTTGCCATCGAGAGTCGCTGGTACCGCGATAACCCAATGGTGATTCGTGGGCCAGGCGCAGGCCGCGATGTTACCGCCGGGGCCATTCAGTCAGATATCAATCGTCTGGCGCAGCTGCTGTAATCTGTCAGGCCGGCCCGCTGGGCCGGCCTTCATTATGCTGACTCCCGCGTCACCAGTTGTCCGGAAAGGGTAATACGCTGGGTAGGGAGAGCCGGTTCTTTGATCTTGCGGATAATTAACGCGGCGGCCTGACGGCCGGTCTCTTCGCTGGCGGAAGAGACATAGGTAAAAGATGGCGAAGTCAAATTCACATGCATCATATCTTCGAAGCCCACCAGCGCCACTTGTTGGGTAAGAAAGACGTCTTTTCCCACCGTTCGTCCTACCTGATGAATACCATTGAGGCAGCCAATCATCGCATCCGGTGAATGGCAGAGCAGCGCGGTAATGGCATTATTCTTTTCCAGTAACTGACGAGTGGCGATACTGGCGGCCTGGGTATTGTCGTGACAGGCGGGCGCAAACTCTTCGCGTACCGTCATGCCGTTTTTCTCCAGCGTGCTGTAAAAGCCGAGCAACCGCTGCTGACGAATAAGATCGTCTTCCTGACCGCCGATGTAGGCAATATAGCGATGACCACGCTCTATCAGATAACGCGCGGCGATGCTGGCGGCCTGACGATTATCGCGGACCACCTGATCGCGGTTGCCGGTTAACGGCGTTTGCGAGACCGTCACCAGAGGCAGGGGACATTGCAGCAGCGCTGCAGGCAGCGTATCGCGGGTGGTATCGGCATCAAGATAAATCACGCCGGCGACGCCCTGTTGTTTAAACGACAGCAGGCAGCGATCCAGATAGTCGCTATCGTTAAGCGGCTGGCCGAGAAATACCATATAGCCCTGTTTCTCCAGTTCCTGCACGATGTTGGCCATCACTTTGATGGAAAAACTGTCGTTGAAGTCGCGAAGAATCAGGCCGATTAGATTGGTGGTGTTGGCGCGAAGGTTGGCGGCGGCGACGTTATGCACATAGCCGAGCTCCTGGATGGCAGCATTGACTTTTTCGATGGTGGCGTCGGAAATTTTTCCCTTCTGACGTAATACCAGCGAGACCGTAGAAACGGAAACGCCGGCCAGTTTCGCCACATCTATAATGCTGACTTTCTTCAAAATCGCTCCATGAAAACTGTTGTATGACAGTCAGATAGCAGAAGATCGCTTCTCTGAGACAAGCGATCTTCCACACCATAACATCTTCTGGTTATTTGCCAATCATCCCCGACATGGTTTGAGCGATAAATTGCGCCCTGGCGCCAAAAATTATCTGGATACCGTTATCACCGACGAAGACTACGCCGCGCGCGCCGATACTGTTGAGGCCGTCTTTATCTACCGCATCGCGTTCGGCAACCTCCAGACGCAGACGGGTGATGCAGGCGCCCACCGAGTCAATATTCTGTGAACCGCCGAGTAAGCTGACAATTTCAGTTGCCAGTTCGGCGTCGGTTTTATCATTGGCCGTTACGGTGATATCGGTACGTCCCGGCGTTTTCACATCGAAGCGGCGGATCACGAAGCGGAAGGTGAAATAATAAATTAGCGCCATCGGCACGCCAACAATCACCGCGCTGAGGAAGTTTGTCTGATAGCCGTTCATGGAAGGCAGAATACCGAAGGAGATATAGTCGATAAGTCCGGCGGAGAACGACTTGGCGATATGCGCGTGCAGCAGGTACATGGTCATGTACGAGAGCCCCGCCATAATGGCGTTAAAGACGTACAGAATCGGCGCCACGAAGATAAAGGTGAATTCGACGGGTTCGGTGATGCCGGTCAGGAAGCAGGTCAGCGCGGCGGAGAACAGAATACCGGCCGCGATTTTTTTATTTTTAGTGTGCGCTTCGTGATACATCGCCAGACAGGCGGCCGGCAGAGCGAACAACATCAGCGGGAATTCACCCTGCATAAATTTGCCCGCGTTTTGATAGCTATCGGTGCTAAAGGATTTCACCCCTTCTTCCAGCATTTTAAACCAGATGGTCTGGTCGCCGTGGATCATCTGGCCTGCCTGGGTAGTGTAATCGCCGAAGGAGTACCAGAAGGAAGGGTACCAGATGTGGTGCAGGCCAAGCGGGATCAGCGCGCGTTCAACGAGGCCGAAAATAAAGGTGGAGGCGGCCTGGTTATCGCCGTTAATCACCATCGACAAGGAATCAATACCGGCCTGGATATGCTGCCAGACGTAAGGTAGCAACAGGCCGAGGATGAACGACAGGAAGGCGGTGGCGATCGCCACAAAACGCTTACCGGAAAAGAAACCGAGGAATTCCGGCAATTGCAGCGTGTGAAAGCGGTTGTAGCACCAGGCGGCGAGTATCCCGCAGATAAGCCCACCGAAAACCCCCATCTGCAACGTCGGGATGCCGACCACCATCGCGTATTTGCCGCCCTGTGCGGCCATTTCCGGCGTGATACCGAGTACGGTACCGATGGTAATGTTGGTGACGAAGACCGAGACCGCTGCCGATAGCGCGGCGATGCCGGATTCCGACGCCAGGCCGACCGCGGAGCCGATAGCGAAGAGCATCGGTAGGTTATCGAAAATAATACCGCCGGCATTCATCATCAGCGGTAAATGGAATTTATCCCCGAAGGCCAACAACAGGCCGGCGGCCGGGAGGAGCGAAATCGGCAGCATCAAGGCGCGGCCGATCATCGACAGTTTTGATAATGATTTTATGAACCCTGACCACAGACTCATGCTGATTACCCCGAATAGATATTATTGGCGAAAACGTGTTAAGTAGAACGTTCTAGTAGAACGTTCTACTCACTGTGGATCAAGGTTGACGTTGCTGCAATAGTAATCGGCGTGCCAGGGGGGGAGATGTGCGATTTTTTGAACTACTTCAAATTACGCTGCGGACAAAATCTGAAAACAACGCCAGGGCGCGCCTGGCCTGACGCGAGATGAACTTTTTTCACTTTGACTGAAAATTCCTCACTGTTTACGCAGATTTTTCTATTGACGCCCGCACGCTTTTCCGTCATTTTTACATCTGGACGTCTAAACGTATAGAAGTTCGCAACACGACTGATAAATATAATGCGATTGATGAGGTAAGGTATGAGCTTTTTTCACGCCAATCAGCGGGAAGCCCTGAATCAGAGCCTGGCGGAAGTCCAGGGCCAGATTAATGTGTCCTTTGAATTCTTTCCGCCGCGTACCAGTGAAATGGAGCAAACCCTGTGGAAATCCATCGATCGCTTAAGCAGCCTGAAACCGAAGTTTGTTTCCGTCACCTACGGGGCGAACTCCGGCGAGCGCGACCGCACTCATAGCATTATCAAGGGCATTAAAGACCGCACCGGTCTGGAAGCGGCACCGCACCTGACCTGTATCGACGCCAGCCGCGATGAACTGCGCGCGATTGCCCAGGATTACTGGAACAACGGTATCCGCCATATCGTCGCGCTGCGCGGCGACCTGCCGCCGGGTAGCGGCAAGCCGGAGATGTACGCCGCCGACCTGGTGACGCTGCTAAAAGACGTCGGTGATTTTGACATCTCCGTCGCCGCCTATCCGGAAGTGCATCCGGAAGCCAAAAGCGCGCAGGCCGACTTATTGAACCTGAAACGTAAAGTAGAAGCGGGCGCTAATCGCGCGATCACTCAGTTCTTTTTTGATGTCGAAAGCTACCTGCGTTTTCGCGACCGCTGCGTCTCCGCCGGTATCGACGTGGAAATCATTCCGGGCATTCTGCCGGTCTCCAACTTTAAACAGGCGAAGAAATTTGCCGATATGACGAACGTGCGTATCCCAACCTGGATGTCGAAAATGTTCGAAGGGCTGGATAACGATGCCGAAACGCGCCAGCTAGTAGGGGCGAATATCGCCATGGACATGGTGAAAATTTTAAGCCGGGAAGGGGTAAAAGATTTCCACTTCTATACCCTGAATCGCGCCGAAATGAGCTACGCCATCTGTCATACCCTGGGCGTGCGTCCGGCGTAATCACCTGCTTTACCTCTTGTTTCATCCTTATCGGGGCGGTGAACTGCAATTCACCGCCCCCTTTTTTAGCACGAAAAGTGCGCTCTGCCTTTAAGCAACCTTCCGCCAAAGCGAGTATAGTGCCCGCAAAAATCATGACGGTGGAGAAGTTATGACGGTTGCAAGGAACAGCAATCTCCTGGCCGGTTGCGGCCTCGTCCTGCTGACGCTTATCTGGAGCTACAGCTGGATTGCGATGAAACAGGTAACGCTCTATATCGGCGCCTTCGATTTTACCGCGCTGCGCTGTATCTTCGGCGCGATTGTACTGATGGCGGTGCTGGCGCTGCGCGGGCGCGGCATGCGGCCGACGCCGTTTGGCTATACCCTGGCGATTGCGCTGCTGCAAACCTGCGGCATGGTCGGCCTGGCGCAGTGGGCGCTGATGAGCGGCGGCGCCGGTAAAGTCGCTATTCTCAGCTACACCATGCCGTTCTGGGTAGTGATCATGGCGGCGCTGTTTTTAGGCGAGCGCATGCGGCGGCTGCAGTATGCCGCTATCGTCCTGGCGGCGTGTGGTCTACTGCTGGTGCTGCAGCCGTGGCAGTTGGATTTCTCCTCGATGAAAAGCGCGCTGCTGGCGATCCTCTCCGGCATCAGTTGGGGGGCGAGCGCGATTGTCGCCAAACGCATGTATCGCCGCTATCCGCGCCTCGATTTACTGTCGTTAACCGCCTGGCAGATGCTGTATGCCGCGCTGGTGATGAGCGTGGTGGCGTGGCTGGTGCCGCAGCGCAGTATTGACTGGCAGCCTGGGGTTTTCTGGGCATTGGGCTATAGCGCGATTCTGGCCACGGCGGTGGCCTGGAGTCTGTGGCTGTATGTCCTGCGTAATCTGCCTGCCAGCGTCGCCGGCCTGAGTACGCTGGCGGTGCCGGTCTGCGGCGTGCTGTTTTCCTGGTGGCTGCTGGGTGAAAATCCGGGGCTGGTGGAAGGCGGCGGCATTGTGCTGATTGTCGCGGCGCTGGCGATTATCAGCCTTAAAAAGCGCCACGCTCATGGGCAACACGTTGATCGGCCGGCGACGGCGGCAAAATAATCGTCACATGTGGCCGCATGGCGCGGCCACACCGTTTATCAATCTTATCCCTTAATGTGGTACAGCGGTTCACCCGCTTTCACCTGACCGTGCGCTTTGATTTCCAGCTGCGCGAACTCCTCTATATTGCTACAGAGCACCGGGCTAACCATCGAACGCACGTTAGCTTCGAGGTACACGAGATCCATTTCGAGAATCGGCTGAGCTGCGACAACGGTAGCGCCTTCTTCCGCCAGACGGGTAAAGCCCTGACCCGCCAGCGCAACGGTATCAATCCCCATATGCACCACGATCTCAGCGCCGTCTTCGGTCTCAAGACAGAAGGCATGATCGGTGTTGAAAATCTTGATGAGAGTACCCGCCGCGGGTGAAACCACAATGTTGCTGGCCGGCAGGATGGCGACACCACCGCCAACGGCGCCGCTGGCGAAAGCTTCGTCAGGGACTTGCTCCAGCGCGACCAGCTCGCCGCTCACCGGGGCGACGAGCTCGATAATCCGCAATGCATTCGCTGCCTTGCGTGGATTATTGTGGGCCTGCGCGGTGACGCTGGGGAGCGTCTGCGCGGCATCGACGTGACCCGCGGTTTTCATGGCGGTGGCGATTTTTTCCGCCACGAAGCCAACGATTATCTGCACGTTGCTGGCGTTGAGGCGAATGACCCCGCTGGCTCCCAGGCGGCGGGCCAGCGCTTCATCGACCAGCGTTGCATCCTTAACGCCAAGGCGCAGGCGGGTGATGCAGGCGTCGATATTGGTGAGATTATCGGAACCACCGATAGCGGCAATGTACTGGCGCGCCAGCGCGCTGATATCCTGCTGTTTCGCGGCGCTCAGGTTCACATCTTCGCCATCGGCGGCGCTGCCGGCAACGGACAGCTCGCGGCCCGGCGTGAGCAGGTTGAAGCGGGTGATGGTGAAGCGGAAGACCAGATAATAAATCGCGAAGTACACCAGCCCCATGGGAATGAGCAGATACCAGTGGGTGGCCAGCGGGTTGCGCGATGCCAGTACCATATCGACCAGACCGGCGCTGAAGCCGAATCCGGCGATCCAGTGCATGCTGGCCGCGATGAAGACGGACACGCCGGTTAAAAAGGCGTGGATGACGTATAGCGCCGGCGCGACGAACATGAAGGAAAACTCCAGCGGTTCGGTGATACCAGTAAAAAAGGCCGCGAACGCGCCAGCCATCATAATACCCATCACCTTCGCTTTATTTTCCGCACGGGCGCATTGGTACATGGCTAATGCCGCGCCCGGCAAGCCGAACATCATGACCGGGAAAAAGCCCGCCTGGTAACGACCGGTGATGCCAACCACCGCTTTACCGGAGGCGATGGACTGCGCGCCGCCAAGGAAATTCGGGATGTCGTTAATCCCGGCGACGTCGAACCAGAATACCGAGTTCAGGGCGTGATGCAGGCCGACCGGAATGAGCATACGGTTGAAAAAAGCATAGATACCCGCACCCAGTGAGCCCAGTTTTTGGATATGTTCACCGAAGCTGACCAGCCCGCTAAAGACCACCGGCCAGATGAACATCAGGACAAACGCCACCACAATCATAGTGAATGAAGTGAGGATCGGCACCAGTCGGCGTCCGCTGAAGAACGAGAGCGCTTTCGGTAACTCCGTGCTGCTAAAGCGGTTATAGAGTTCCGCTGAAATAATACCGACCATGATGCCGATAAACTGATTTTTAATCTTCGCAAAGGCCGCAGGCACCTGCTCGATTGGGATCTGCTGGATCATGGCGGCAGCTGCCGGCGAACAGAGCGTGGTTAATACCAGAAAGCCGACAAACCCGGCCAGCGCGGCGGCGCCATCTTTATCTTTCGACATGCCGTAAGCTACCCCGACGGCAAACAGGACGCCCATATTATCGATAATGGCCGCACCGGACTGAATACATAGTGCGGCCAGCGCGTTAGAACTACCCCAGCCGTTGGGATCGATCCAGTAACCGATGCCCATTAAAATGGCGGCGGCAGGTAAAGTAGCGACGGGCACCATCAATGCCCGGCCGACTTTTTGTAGATAACCCAAAATATTCATATGAATTCTCTTAAAATAATAAATCCTGAAGCCGCATGTAATAAAGCGACTGACCTGTATAACGATGGGCAGTTAAAATTAAGCAGTCTTATTTTTATTGTGGGTTATTTTTAAGGGATTTCAGGAGGTGTTTAATGTTAGCCAGGTCGCATTTTAATAAATATTAAAAAGGACTTGGGTTATTAATAAATAGAATGAATAACAAAGCAGCGGTTATTTTTCAATAACCGCCATTGTTAAATGATACGGAGGTGAATTAATTAACTTATTGACCAGGCTACCGTACCGCGACAATAGGTTGTATTCACCTGATAATTATCTTCAAGGACAACAATATCGGCATCGTATCCGCGCTGTAATTTCCCTTTTCGACTATCAAAACCTAATAACCGTGCCGGATTAATGGTGCAGGATTTTAATGCCGCGCTAAACGGCACCATTGCTCTTTCGACCATATTATATAAGCCGCGATTGAGCTGTAGCGTGCTGCCGACCAGGACGCCGTTATCCCGTCTGGTTGCGCCATCATCGCCAAGTACCATTGGCTCTCCGCCGAACATATAGCGCCCCGGAGGACAACCTTTCGCCTTCATCGAGTCGCTTATCATGATGATGTCATTATCATTTTTGCTGCGATAAAGGTGGGCGGCGGAAACCAGGCTGACAAAGATACCGTCGGCAATCACCTCGCCGTACAGGCCATCAAGATTCAGGGCGGCGCCAAGCAGGCCGGGCTCGCGATTGACGTATTTCGCCATGCCGTTATAGACATGGGTGACATTTTTAGCGCCGTTGGCGACCGCCGCCAGCGCCTGCTCGAAAGAAGCATCCGAATGGCCCATATTGACCACAATCCCTTTCTGCGCGCAGTAGCGGGTCAGCGCAAATTGATGGTCTTCTTCCGGGGCAAGGGTAATGGCGATAATGTGGTCGCGCGCCGCCTTTTCGAAAGCCTGAAACTGGGTGACGTCGGCAGGGCGAATCTGTTTTTCCGGCTGCGCGCCGCGGTAAAGTTGGCTCAGGAACGGGCCTTCGAGATGGATGCCCAGAATTTCCGCGCCGCTATATCCTTCGTCCATGACGTGGGAAATATTGTCCAGCGCCGCCAGTAGCGTCGCGTTTTCATCGGTAACGGTAGTCGGGCAAAAGGCGGTGACGCCTTCTTCCGGTAGGCGGGAGGCCCAGCGGCGTAGCCCCTGTGGGTCGTTTTCGTTGGTATCGTAATCCCAGGCGCCGTGCGCATGGCTATCGATAAGGCCTGGTATAATGCGCCGCGCCCCGAAATCCTTATCCACGCGGGAGCTAAGACCGGGCGTGATCGCGCCGATAAGCCCATTTTCAATGGTTATTTGCGCCGGGTAAAAACCCCCGGCAAGCCACACTCGTTCGCTCTGGATTATCATATCTCACCTTTAAGCGCTGATAAGCGATGCCGCGTCACGGTCGCATATGATGGTGACGTCCGCATGCATCAGTAAGAAGGAGGCGGGGAATTGCGGATCGATGCGTGTGCATTGGTGCAACTGCTTGATAATTTCCGCTTTTGATTTACCGTTGGCAATCAGCACGATCTTTTTGCTGCGCAAGATGGTGCCCATGCCCAAAGTGATAGCCTGCCGGGGGACTTCGTCCTGGCTGGCGAAGAAGCGGGCGTTCGCCGCAATGGTCTCTTCGTTAAGGTCGATGATATGGCATACCGGGCTATGGGTAGCATGGGGTTCATTGAAACCAATATGACCATCGTGACCAATGCCGAGAACGGTAATATCGAAATCGCCATGGCTTTGAATCAGGCGTTCGTAGCGAGCACATTCGGCCTGCAGGTCGGGCGCCAGAATATCCGGTACGAAGGTATTTTCTTCAGCCATGTTGGCATGCTGATAAAAGTGCTGTTGCAGGAAGTAATAATAACTTTGCGGATCGTTTTTGACCAGCGGGATATATTCGTCGATATTAAACGAGAGGGCGCAGGAGAAATCGGCTTCGCCATCTTTCGCCATTCGGCTCATTTCGGCCAGGAGGCCGACGGGGGTTCCGCCAGTCGGTAAGGCCATTACTAAATCCGGTTTTTTATTCAGCTCCTGGGCAATATGTTGTGCTGCCAGGGCGCTCATTTTTTCGTAGGTGTCGGTAATAATAAAGTTCAACATGTTAATCCTTAACCGCCAATGGTGGCTTTTAATCCAATATCTTCAGCGTATTGTTTAATTTGTTCTGTTACTTCGCGTTGGCATGTTGGAATGTTGTGTAGAAAATAGGGCATACCAAGCTTTTGATATTTCCCGATGCCATAAATATGGTATTCGAGAATATCAACCTGTAAAACCGCCGGACCGAGTTTACGAATAAAGTCGAGACGCTGGCGAATATCCTCCGGATCGTCGTTACGCGTCGGCACGATCACCATTCGCGCGAGGATCGGCTTGCCCATAGCGGCGATCGCTTTGGCATTATCGAGGATCCGCCGATTGTCTACGCCGGTACAGGCAAGATGAGTCTCGGGGTTGAAAGCTTTAAAGTCGTAAGAGACCAGATCGACCGTTTCAATCAGCGGGCGCAGCTTTTCCCAGCGGATATTGCCTGCAGTATCGAGACATACGTGTACGCCCTGCGCTTTCAATATTTGCGCTGTTTCTTTGACGAACTCCGCCTGCAGCGCCGGCTCGCCGCCGGAAAAGGTCACGCCGCCAGTGCTTGAGTCGTAAAATGTCTTGTCGCGCAGTAGTAATTCCGCCAACTGGTGCGAGGTCATCTCTTTAGCGACTTTTTCATAACCGTCGTAGGGGCAGAGATCGACCATATCCAGGAGATTGCTGCAATTTCTACGGTCTATATTGACGCCATTGCCAGGTTCAGCAAGGGTAATGGCGTGGTTGTTCGCCGCCTGTACGCAGGTACCGCACTGGCGGCAGCGTTCTTTAAACCAGAAAACGTTATGGCCTGGCCCGATGGTTTCCGGATTCGCGCACCACTGGCAGCGCAGGTTGCACTGCTGCATAAAGACGGTGCTGCGTATTCCTGGACCATCTTTGGTGGAATAACGTTGAATTCGGGATATCAGGCCAGTTCTCATCGCGTTTCTCTCTTACCAGCTTAGTTCGGTGCGCGCGATAATCGCATCCTGCGCTTCCGGCATCAGCGTTGAGAACAGCGCGCAGTACCCGGCAACGCGCACCATCAGATTCGGGTAATCCTGCGGATTGGCCTTCGCGGCGCGCAGAATATTGGAATCAATGATGTTGAACTGATTATGGAAGATGTTTTTCTCACGGCTGGCTTCCATAAAGGCGGTAAATTTCTCCAGATTGTCGTCGCCTTCAAGCGCGCTTGGCGTGAACTTCATATTCAGCAGCTGGCCGCCGGCGATTTTCTGGTTCGGCAGTTTCGCAACCGAGTTAATGACCGCCGTCGGGCCTTCTTTATCCGCGCCGAGGCACAGAGAGGCGCCTTCGTTCAGCGGCAGCGTCGCCAGGCGACCATCCGGCGTGGCGCCGACGTCAAAACCATTCGGCACGTATGAAGTAATATTAGAGGTCGACATGGTATAACCGCAGCCTTTTGGCCCCTTACCATAGCGATCGGTTTTGTATTTCGGCAGCAGTTTGAGATAGGACTCGAAGACATCGGCGACGATATGGTCGACATAGTCGATATCGTTACCAAACTTCGGCGCATTGCGGCACAGTTTGCGTACGCGCGCGCCTTCCAGACCTTCAAAGTTGCTATCCATGGCGTCACGTAGCTGTTGAAGCGTCAGGACTTTATCGTCGAAGACCAGTTTTTTCACTGCCGCCAGGCTATCGCCGACCACGGAAGGGCCAATGTTGGAGGAACTCACGAAGTCATATTCCGCGCCGCCGTTTTTCAACGTTTTACCGCGTTCCAGTGAGCAGTTAATCGTGGCGGAGGCAAAGGCATCGGCATCGTGGTATTTCAGCGCCCGGTCGCAGACCAGATCGCAATCTACCGCCAGATCGGAGTAGAACTCCAGCAGCTGGTTCCACGCCGCCCATACTTCATCGTAAGACTGGTAGTTTATTTCGCGGCCTTCTTTACCGTTGATTTTCACTAACTGCACGCCGGTCGCCGGATCGCAGCCGTTGTTCATCACCAGCTCAAGGATCTTGCCGAAATTCACATAGGTCATGCCGGTGGCGCGGTGCCCCCAGCGGCCTGGGATCGCGGTTTCTACGCAACCCATTGAAGCATATTCGCGGGCGACTTCTTCCGTCAGGCCCAGCGTCATCATGGCAGGGATAACCACTTCGTCGCAGAAGATCGACGGCATACCGAAGCCTTTACGAATGAGCTTTGCGGCATCCTGCATCAGCGAATGCGGGGTATCTTTTGAGAAACGAACGCTGAGGTTTGGTTCCGGCAGGCCGGTTAGCGCCATGGCTTCCAGCGACAGATAGGAAAGATCGTTGGTACCGTCGCTGCCGTCAGGCTTCATGCCGCCAACCATCAGGTTGGAATAGAGCGGATAGCCCCCGCTGTACTGAGTATGGCCCCACGGGCGTACTTTGTTCAGGCTGTTGGTCATGATGAAGAAGTGGGTCAGGATCTCCAGCGCCTTTTCTTTGCTGATTTTCCCGGCTTTGATATCGGCTTCGTAATACGGCCAGACGTACTGGTCGAAGCGGCCGAAGGAGAAAGAGTGGCCGTTGCTTTCAATCATCATCAGCAAATGGGTAAGGTAGACGGTTTCCACGGCTTCATAGAAGCTACGGGCTTTGCCTTCCATCAGATGGGCGAACATGTCGCTCATGGCCAGCAGTTCGTCGCGGCGTTTAGCATCGGACACTCTTGCCGCTTCGGTTTTAGCAAGCGCGGAGAAGCGTTTGCAGTATTTAAGCGCGGCCTCCATGGTAATAATGACCGCCTGATAGAAATCTTTTTGCTCGTCGGTCAGGTTGTCGTCATTTTCCAGGTGCTGTTTGGCGATATCGCGCATACCGCCATAGCCAACTTCCAGTACGAAATCATGGTTCGGAATGATATGGCCGTCGCCGGACATGCTAATGCCGCCGCGGTGCAGCACGCCCTGTTTTTCCGCCAGACGGTTAATTTGCGGTAGGTTGGCAAGCACTTCATCCTGATGGGTTTTTCCTTGCCAGTAATCCTGCAGGGTACGCAAGCGGGCTTTGGTGGATTCGGACACGCGGAAGCTATCACCGGAACGCTTATCAAATTCGTCCAGTTCATCGATAACCCAGTTAAAGGAGTATTCCGGGAACACCGGCGCGGCAAAATTTGCGCTCGCCTGGTTGCCGACAATCAGCATATCCGGTTCGATATAGATGGTCATTTTCTCCAGAATATCGGCTAACGCCAAAGCCCGGCGAATCACAATGGACTGGCCTTCGGAGCGTTTAAACGACTCGGTGATGATCTCTGCTCGTTCCGGGCATAGCGTCGCCACGCGATGGAACATCTGATCCTGTTTTTTAGCGATACGCGCGAAGTCGCAATCGTCGTTGGTAGGTTTGAAGCTCAGTAATCCGTTCATAAAGACCTCAATTCTGGAGGGGGTATCCCTATTCCACGCTTGAGGTGTTCTTTTGTCAATTTATTTATGATCTTTTGTGTTCTATTTATCATTAATAAATCCAAAAAGAACATTTAGAAAAAACGGAAAAGCACAGACGCCCGTTGCCGGGCGTGAAGTTATGCTGCGCTGTCGGCCAGCAACAGTTCGGTTTTTTGCGCAGTAAGCAGGGAGAGGATATCGGCTGGGAGGCCATCCTGACTGATAACGATGTCAAAATCGTCCAGTCGGGCATGGCCGGCAAGGAAAGTTTGCTCGAATTTACTTTTATCGGCGAGGAGGATTTTTTGCCGTCCGGCGCGCAGCAGCGCTCGCTTGACGTGGGCATCGGTCATTTTAGGGACCGTTAGCTCGCCGTGGTGGTTAATACCCTGGGTGCTGATAAAGACCTTATCGGCATGAATGGTGCTAAAAAACTCTGCGGTACTGAAAGAGATCATCCCCTGGGTATCATCTTCATATTCTCCCGGAGCGACGATTAACTTGATGTTTTTTCTTCCTTTTAGCAGGTTCACTACCGGTACTGAGTTAGTGATCACCATGATTTTTTTATCGAAAATTGATTGCGCTAGCGCCAGCAGCGTGGTCCCGCAGTCAATGATGATAGTGTCGCCGTCCTCAACCAGCTCTGCCGCTTTACGGCCAATCAGGTGTTTATCGTCAACCATCTGCACGGATTTAAGCTGAAAACTTGGCTCGACGCTGGCGCCGCTGGTCAGGTAGGCGCCGCCATAGGTCGTTTTGACGATTCCCTGTTTTTCGAAGAATGACAGATCCCGGCGGATAGTCATTTTGGTGACGCCGAACTTCTCGGCCAGTTCGTTTACAACGACTTTTTTGTCCTGTTGCAGAATGGCGTAAATGCTCATTCTTCTGTCTGATGATTGCATAACAACGATTTGCCCAAAGGAAAAACGCACTATAAAACACATCCCGTGTGCTGGCAATCGGCGATCAAAGGAACATAAAAGAACACGCCCGGCTGACGCCGGGCGTAACGGGAAAGGTTATTCCCACTCTTGCAGGAAACGCTGTCCATATTGGTCGGCCACCAACAGCGCGGCGTACACCTGGTCGGCGCTGGCGCCGCCCGGCATATTGTGGATAGTTTCGCCTTCGGCGCAGGCGGCCTCCGCGACTGTACGCATTTTGGCCGGGATATCGCCTTTAATATCGAGCTGCGCCAGCGTGATGGGCAGACCGACGCTGTGACAAAGCGCCGCAGCGGTCTCAATTTCTTCCACCGGCGCGTTTTCCAGCACCAGCTGCGTTAGGGTACCAAATGCGACCTTTTCGCCGTGGTAGAAGTGATGGGCGTCCGGGATGGCGGTCAGGCCATTGTGAATCGCGTGCGCTGCCGCCAGCCCGCCGCTCTCAAAGCCGACGCCGCTCAGGTAGGTGTTGGCTTCGATCACCCGTTCGAGCGCTGGGGTAACCACATGCTGCTCGGCGGCAAGCATCGCCTTTTCGCCTTCTTCAACCAGCGTGTTGTAGCATAGCTCCGCCAGCGCCAGCGCCGCCTGGGTGCATTTACCACCCGCCATTGTAGTCGCGCCGCTGCGCGAGCAGGCGCGGGCTTCAAACCAGGTCGCCAGCGCATCGCCAATCCCGGCGGCCAGCAGGCGAGCTGGCGCGCCTGCGACGATCTGCGTATCGACAACCACCATGTTCGGGTTGTGCGGCAGCATCAGATAGCTTTCGAATTCGCCATCGTCGGTATAGATAACAGACAACGCGCTGCACGGCGCATCGGTGGAGGCGATGGTCGGTGCCACGACCACCGGCAGATGCATATAGTGAGCCAGCGCTTTCGCGGTATCCAGCGTCTTGCCGCCGCCGATGCCGAGTACTGCATGGCATTGGGCGCTGCTGGCGATATCGCGCAGGCGGTTGATTTCATTTTGCGAACATTCACCGCCGAACGGGGCGATTTCGGCCACCAGACCAGCGCCGCTCAGGCTGGTACGCAGCTGCTCTTCGGCGAAGCCGAGAACGAACTTGTCGCCGATGATTAGCCAGCGTTCAGCCAGCGGTTTGAGATATTCGCCGAGGCGCTTGATGGCGCCAGCGCCCTGGATGTATTTACCGGGTGATTGAATAATGCGATCCATTTCGATTCCTCCGCGATGACCGTGCAAGCCGCCTGTTGGCGGCCGACGATCGGATTACAGGTTCAACGTGCCAAATGCGTTATTCCAGTCCTGCTCAAACTTCTCTATGGCTGACTCTACCGCAGGGGTGCCGAGCATTTGTTGCGCTACGTCTAAGGGGAGGGTGATAGCTTCACAGCCGGCTAACAGGCAATCCAGCGCCTGGCGCGGGGTTTTGAAGCTCGCGGCCAGGACTTTGCTTTCCGGGGCGTGCATTTCCAGCAGGGATTGCAGTTCTTGCACCATGCGAATGCCGTCACCGCCCTGGGCGTCGACGCGGTTGACGTACGGCGCGACGTATTTCGCGCCGGCCAGCGCCGCGAGCAGCCCCTGGGAAGCGCTATAGACGGCGGTGCCAAGCGTAGGGATGCCTTCTTTTTTCAGTAGTTTGATGGCGGCGAGACCTTCGGCGGTAACCGGGATCTTAACCACGATTCCTGGTACGGCGTTACTCAGGCGTTTGGCTTCTGCCACCATACCTTGCGCATCGCGACTCATGGTCTGCGCGAACAGAATACCTTCCGGGCCGACGGCTTTTTGCAGGCGAGGCAGCACATCCCAGACCGGGGTTTTGCCGGCGGCGATGATGCTCGGGTTGGTGGTGACGCCAGCCAGCGGATAAATGCGGGCCAGACGTTCAACTTCAGCGACGTTCGCGGTGTCCAGATAGAGTTCCATAACCATTCCTCGATGTGTAATTCAATGATGTTGAGGTAAGGATACGGCTTCCGTTTGCCTGCCCGCCAGATGACAATTTTGCCAAAAACTGGATAAATGTACGCATTACGATTAAGAGTGATTTAGATCACATTTGTCCACGCAATAGTGCATCCAGGCTGAAATAGCCTGTAGGTGGAAATCAGTAACTTACAAAAATCTAGTTTTACGGCGCAGAGGGGTTTTCCGTCAGTTGGCTATGGTACTGGCGGCGATACTCGGAAGGAGAACGTTCAGTATTCTTGCGGAACAGGCGGCAGAAGTAATTGCTGTCGGCGAAGCCGCAGGCGTGGGCGATATCTTTTACTTTCATATCATGACCCTTCAGCAGCATGCGCGCCTGTTCGAGGCGGATATGATTGAGGTATTCGTTAAAGCCCATGGGACCGCACTTCTGAAACAGATGTGAGAGATAGTTGGGAGAGAGATAAAACTCCTGGGCTACGGATTCCCGGCTCAGCGGCTCAGCGAAATGGACATCGATATACTGGCGGATCGCCTCGAACAGCGCCTGGCTGCGCGATGAGGTTTGCGCCTGGCTACCCAGCAGATCGGTACAGTGGCTGAGCAGACTAATCACGATACAGCGGGCGGTTTGCTGCTCCTGCGGTTGCATGCGTATCTCATTTAGCGCCTGTAGCAGGAATGAACCCACGCGCGGCCCGCGGCGTGGTACCTGGATCTTCTGGACAAGAGTTAGCGCTTCTCCGTTCCAGCGCTGCAGCGTAAATTCCAACTGCTGTTTGCCAAACAGGATGCTTAAGAGCAGACAGGGCGTCTGCCACTGCGGCCAGTTCCAGCCATCGCCGGCAATATACAGTACGTCGCGCGCCTGCAGCGGCGCGGCGTTTTCCCCTAAGGCGAGATCGCGCAACTGCCCCTCAATGACGATATTCAGACGGGGGAAATCGAGCTGTATCACGGCTTCAGCAGGCGGTCGCATTGCGCCGGCAAAATGCACCTCCGCAATGTTATTCGTTTTTTTTATCAATGAATCAATGAGTTGATTGATGCTGTTGTCCATCATTGCCCCGTCAAATACGTCACGCGGTTCATCATACCGGACATTTTTCCAGCGGTAAAAGCACGAACTCGTCGTTATTGCTTCTCGGTTGTGAAATGTTATATCGTAACATTTTGTCGCAATCAATATTCAACTCAGGAGAGAGTAATGACCCGAAAGATCCCCATGCTCGCGTTTGGCTTCGGCATGGCGCTTGCCAGCGTTCAGGCATTCGCCCACGGTAGCCATCATCATGGCCCGGAGTTAACTGAAACGGAACGCCGGGCCAGCGAAGGCATTTTTGCCGATAAAGATGTGAAGGATCGCGCGTTGAGCGATTGGGATGGCGTCTGGCAGTCAGTCAATCCGTACCTGCTGAATGGCGACCTTGACCCGGTTCTGGAACAAAAAGCGAAAAAGCCCGGCGGCAAGAGCGTGGAAGAGTATCGCGCCTATTATAAGAAGGGCTATGCCACCGACGTAGAGCAGATTGGCATCGAAGATGACGTGATAGAGTTCCACGTCGGCAAGACCGTTAATAGCTGCAAATACCGCTACTCAGGCTACAAAATCCTGCAATATGCCTCCGGCAAGAAGGGCGTTCGCTACCTGTTTGAGTGCCAACAGGGCGATGGCAAAGCGCCGAAATTCGTCCAGTTCAGCGACCATATTATTGGCCCGCGCAAATCGCAGCATTTCCATATTTTCATGGGGAATGAATCTCAGGAAGCCTTGCTGAAAGAGATGGATAACTGGCCGACCTATTATCCGTATGCGCTGCATAAAGAGCAGATCGTCGATGAGATGTTGCATCACTAAAATGAATGGAAAATTCCCCCGACCGGGCGGCCGGGGGAAACGATGATTAGCCGGTATTACGCATCCCAGCCGCGACGCCGGCAATGGTGACCATTAGCGCTTGCTCAACGCGCGCATCCGGTTCCTCGCCAGCCTCTTCGGCCTGACGCGAACGGTGCAGCAGTTCGGCCTGCAGGACGTTCAGCGGGTCGGTATAGATGTTACGCAACTGGATGGATTCGGCAATCCACGGCAGGTCGGCCATCAGGTGGGAGTCGTTAGCGATGGCCAGCACCACTTTGATATCGGCGGTTAACAGCTGACGCAGCTCTTCGCCGAGTTTCCACAGTTCCGGTTTCACCAGCCGCTGATCGTAGTACTCCGCCAGCCACAGGTCGGCTTTTGAATAGACCATCTCCAGCATGCCCAGGCGGGTTGAGAAGAACGGCCAGTCGCGGCACATGCTTTCCAGCTCGCTCTGCTTGCCTCCCTCGACTACTTTCTGCAGCGCGGCACCGGCGCCCAGCCAGGCCGGCAGCATCAGGCGGTTCTGGGTCCAGGCGAAGATCCACGGGATAGCGCGCAGTGACTCGACGCCGCCGGTCGGGCGACGTTTTGCCGGGCGCGAGCCAAGCGGCAGTTTGCCCAGTTCCTGTTCCGGGGTCGCGGAGCGGAAATAAGGGACGAAGTCTTTGTTCTCACGCACATAGCCGCGATACATCTTACAGGAGACGTCGGAAAGCTCGGCCATGATCTCGCGCCACTGCGGTTTTGGTTCCGGCGGCGGCAGCAGGTTGGCTTCCAGAATCGCGCTGGTGTACAACGACAGGCTACTGATGGTCACTTCCGGCAGGCCGTACTTAAAGCGGATCATCTCGCCCTGTTCGGTGACGCGCAGGCCGCCTTTCAGGCTACCCGGCGGCTGCGAGAGCAGCGCGGCATGGGCCGGAGCGCCGCCGCGACCGATGGAGCCGCCGCGACCGTGGAACAGCGTCAGTTCAATACCGGCTTTTTCGCAGGTTTTGATCAGCGCGTCCTGGGCCTGATACTGAGCCCAGGAGGCGGCCATCACGCCGGCATCTTTGGCCGAGTCGGAGTAGCCGATCATGACCATCTGTTTGCCCTGAATAAAGCCGCGATACCAGTCAATATTCAGCAACTGAGTCATGACGTCGTTGGCGTTGTTCAGGTCGTCGAGCGTTTCAAACAGCGGCGCGACTGGCAGGGCAAAGCCGATACCGGCTTCCTTCAGCAGCAGATGAACCGCCAGCACGTCGGACGGCGTTTTGGCCATCGAGATAACATAGGCGGCGATCGAGCCGCGCGGCGCTTCGGCGATCACCTTGCAGGTGTCGAGGACTTCGCGAGTCTCTTCGCTTGGTTCCCACTGGCGTGGCAGCAGCGGGCGTTTGGAGTTCAGTTCACGGATCAGGAAGGCCTGCTTGTCGGCTTCCGACCAGCTTTCATAATCGCCGATCCCGAGGTAGCGGGTCATTTCGCCCAGCGCTTCGGTGTGGCGGGTGCTTTCCTGACGGATATCGATACGCACCAGCGGTACGCCGAAAGATTTCACCCGGCGCAGGGTATCGAGCAGTTCGCCGTTGGCGATGATGCCCATGCCGCAGGCCTGCAGCGATTTATAGCAGGCGTACAGCGGTTCCCACAGCTGTTCGTTTTGCGTGATAAGACCCGCTGGTTTCGGCAGTTTTTGCCCTTTCAGACGCGCTTCCAGCCAGGCCTGGGTCTCCATCAGTTGGCTACGCAGTTTTTTCATCAGATAACGATACGGCTCTTGCGCGCCTTCCGCGCCGGCCAAATCGCGGAGCTCGTCGGTGCATTCGACCATCGACAGCTCGGAGATAAGCACATGGATATCTTTCAGGAACAGATCGGTCGCTTTCCAGCGGCTGAGCAACAGCACGTGGCGGGTGATATCGGCGGTGACGTTCGGGTTGCCGTCGCGGTCGCCGCCCATCCAGGAGGTGAAGCGCACCGGGACGAAATCAACCGGTAGCTGGTAGCCGAGGTTGGCTTCCAGCTGTTCGTTCAGCTCGCGCAGATAGTTCGGCACGCCTTCCCACAGGCTGTTTTCAACTACCGCGAAACCCCATTTGGCTTCATCGACCGGAGAAGGGCGGTATTTACGAATTTCATCGGTATGCCAGGATTGGGCGATCAGCTGACGCAGGCGGCGCATCAGCTGATTGTGCTCATAGTCGGCGATATCTTTGTTATCCAACTGCTTAAGGCAGTTGTTGACCTCCACCATTTTGTGGATCAGCGTCCGGCGGGTGATCTCGGTCGGGTGAGCGGTTAACACCAGCTCCAGCGACAGGGATTCCACCGCTTTTTTAATGGTGTCTTCGTTGAGATTGGGTTGGTCTTTGAGTTTTCTCAGGGTACGCGCAATAACTTCCGGATTACTGGCGGCTTCGCCGTTGGGCGAAATGCTGTGATATTGCTCAGCGGTATTGGCCAGATTCAAAAACTGGCTAAAGGCGCGCGCCACCGGCAGCAGCTCGTCGTTGGACAAGTTTTGCAGCGTGGTGAGCAGCTCCTGGCGATTGGCTTCATTGCCCGCGCGAGAAGATTTGGACAACTTACGGATAGTTTCGACTCGATCAAGAATGTTTTCTCCTAACGCATCCTTGATGGTGTCGCCCAGCACCTTACCGAGCATACTGACATTACTACGCAAAGCGGAATATTGTTCGTTCATGTTACCCCAGACACCCCATCTCATTTTATTTTGTTATATCCGGCGCTCCGTGAATTGAGCAGTGGATAAGCAACCCGTCTTTTATAAAGCCACGTAAATACCCCCGCGTCAATTGCTGCGAAATCGCTTCAGCAAACGAATAAATAGCGATAATTTGCGAAAGTTAACTCAGCGGTCGGCGGATAAGCATTACTTATGGAAGTGTGACGATCGTCACTCTCCCGCCTCCGGGTGTGAAGGCGGGAAAACGGCGGCAATTAATGCCAGCAGAAGTGATGGACAACCTGGGTGATGAGCTCGCGAGTTGGCTTAATAAACCGCGTCTCCAGATATTCATCCGGCTGGTGGGCCTGGTTGATGGAGCCCGGTCCTAACACCAGCGTAGGGCACAGCGTCTGGATAAACGGCGCTTCGGTGCAGTAGTTCACCACTTCGGTCTGCGCGCCGAGCAGTTTTTCAACCACTTCGACCAGCTTGTGGTCCGGCGGGCATTCATAGCCTGGGATCGGCGGATGCAGCTCAGAGACCGTCAGACGCCCCGGCCAGCGCTCGCTAACCGGCGCCAGCGCTTCATCCAGCAGACCGTTCAGGTCGTTAAGCGTCATACCCGGCAATGGACGAATATCCATGTGCAGCTCGCAGCAGGCGCAGATGCGGTTGGATGCATCGCCGCCGTGAATGGCGCCCAGGTTGAGCGTCGGATAAGGCACGGTGAAGGCGGCGTAGTGGTAACGCTCTTTTAAGTCATCGCGCAGTTGCATGATGCGGCCAATCGCATCGTGCATCAGTTCGATAGCGTTCACGCCGCGCGCCGGGTCGCTGGAGTGGCCGGACTGGCCCAGTACGCGTACCGCTGTTGAAATGTGGCCTTTATGCGCCCGCACCGGCTGCAGCGAGGTCGGCTCGCCGATGATGGCGCAGTCCGGGCGCAGCTGTGTGGTTTCAGCGAAATAGCGCGCGCCCGCCATGCTGGTTTCTTCGTCAGCGGTGGCCAGAATATACAGCGGTTTTTTCAATTTACTGACGTCAACGTCGCGCAGGGCATCGAGGATAAACGCGAAGAAGCCTTTCATATCGGCCGTGCCGAGGCCGTAGAGTTTGTTGTCGTGCTCGGTAAGCGTAAACGGGTCGCGAGTCCAGCGACCATCGTCGAAAGGCACGGTATCGGTATGCCCGGCGAGCAGCAGGCCGCCAGCGCCGTGGCCGGTACTGGCCAACATATTGAATTTATTACGCGTCTCAGGTACTGGCTGGATCTCGACGTTAAAGCCCAGATCGCGGAACCAGCCGCCGAGTAAATTGATTAAAGACTCATTGCTTTGATCCAGCGCTTCTTCGGTCGCGCTGATGGAGGGTGTGGCGATCAATGCGCGGTAAATCTCGATAAAGGGCGGTAAATTGTTTTTCATTGTTGACACACCTCTGGTCATGATAGTATCAATATTCATGCAGTATTTGTGAATAAAAATACAATATCGTTGAGCGCAATAAAACCCATCGAATGTAAGGAGATGCTCTTCCAATGCTAAATACGCTGATCGTGGGAGCTAGCGGCTATGCCGGCGCAGAGCTGGTGGCCTATGTAAATCGCCACCCTCATATGAACATAACCGCTTTGACCGTCTCCGCGCAAAGCAATGATGCTGGAAAGTTAATTTCCGATATACATCCGCAACTGAAAGGTATTGTCGACCTGCCGCTGCAGGCGATGTCCGATATCAGCGAATTTAGCGCCGGCGCGGATGTGGTGTTCCTCGCCACCGCGCATGAAGTCAGCCACGATCTGGCGCCGCAGTTTTTGGCCGCGGGCTGCGTGGTGTTCGATTTATCCGGTGCGTTTCGCGTCAACGATGGGGCGTTCTACGAAAAATACTACGGTTTCACGCATCAGCATCCGGACCTGCTCAAACAGGCGGTCTACGGTCTGGCCGAGTGGAACGTCGAAGCATTGAAAGAGGCGAATTTGATCGCGGTGCCTGGCTGCTACCCGACAGCGGCGCAGCTGGCGTTAAAACCGCTGATCGATGCCGGTCTGTTGGATCTGAAGCAATGGCCGGTGATCAACGCCACCAGCGGCGTTAGCGGCGCCGGGCGTAAGGCGGCGATGAGCAATAGCTTCTGCGAAGTCAGCCTGCAGCCGTACGGCGTTTTCAATCATCGCCATCATCCGGAAATTTCTACCCATCTGGGCGCAGAGGTGATCTTCACTCCCCATTTGGGCAATTTTAAACGCGGTATTCTGGAAACCATTACCTGCCGCCTGAAGCCGGGCGTCAGTAAAGATCAGGTGGCTGAGGTCTTCCAGCAGGCCTATGCCAATAAGCCGTTGGTCCGTTTATACGATAAAGGCGTACCGGCGCTGAAAAATGTGGTTGGGCTGCCATTCTGTGATATCGGTTTTGCCGTCCAGGATGAACATATTATCGTCGTGGCCGCAGAAGATAACCTGCTGAAAGGCGCGGCAGCGCAGGCCGTGCAGTGCGCTAACATTCGTTTCGGCTTCGCTGAGACGCAGTCTTTAATTTAAGGTGTGATGATGAACAATCCATTGATTATCAAACTTGGCGGCGTGTTATTGGATAGCGAAGAAGCGCTGGAACGTCTGTTTACCGCCTTGGTGCACTACCGCGAAACACACCAGCGTCCGCTGGTTATCGTCCACGGCGGCGGCTGCGTGGTGGATGAGCTGATGAAACAGCTTAATCTGCCGGTGAAAAAGAAAAATGGCCTGCGCGTAACGCCTGCCGATCAGATTGACATTATTACCGGCGCGCTGGCGGGAACCGCCAACAAAACGCTGCTGGCATGGGCGAAAAAGCATGGTCTTTCCTCGGTAGGGCTGTTCCTTGGCGATGGCGATAGCGTGAAGGTGACTCAGTTGGATGAAGAACTGGGCCACGTTGGTAAAGCGCAGGCAGGCTCGCCGACGCTTATCAATACGCTGCTGGCGGGCGGCTACCTGCCTGTGGTGAGCTCGATTGGCGTCACCGACGAAGGACAGCTGATGAACGTCAACGCCGATCAGGCGGCGACGGCGCTGGCGGCGACGCTGGGCGCGGATCTTATCCTGCTGTCCGATGTGAGCGGCATTCTCGACGGCAAAGGTCAGCGGATTGCGGAAATGACCGCCTCCAGGGCCGAGCAACTGATTGAACAGGGCATCATTACCGACGGTATGATTGTGAAAGTAAACGCGGCGCTGGACGCGGCGCGCGAGCTGGGTCGCCCGGTGGATATCGCCTCCTGGCGTCATGCCGAGCAGCTGCCGGCATTATTTAACGGTACGCCGATCGGTACGCGTATTTTGGCTTAAGATTGAATGCCCGGCGGCGCGTTGCTTGCCGGGGCAACAAGACCGTAGGCCGGGTAAGCGCAGCGCGGCCCGGCAGAACTCACGAATAAAGGAAGCATGTTATGGCACTTTGGGGCGGGCGTTTTACACAGGCAGCAGACCAGCGGTTCAAACAATTCAACGACTCTTTACGCTTTGACTATCGTCTGGCGGAACAGGATATCGTGGGATCCGTCGCCTGGTCCAAAGCGCTGGTAACCGTAGGCGTACTGACCGCCGATGAGCAGCTGCAGCTGGAAGAGGCGCTGAACGTTCTGCTGGAAGAGGTACGCGCCAACCCGCAGCAAATCCTTGAAAGCGATGCCGAAGATATCCATAGCTGGGTCGAAGGAAAACTGATCGATAAAGTCGGCCAGTTGGGCAAAAAACTACACACCGGACGCAGCCGTAACGACCAGGTCGCCACCGATCTCAAGCTGTGGTGTAAAGAGACCGTCACCGAGTTGCTGTCCGCGACCCGCCAACTGCAAAGCGCGCTGGTGGAAACCGCTGGCAACAATCAGGATGCGGTGATGCCGGGTTATACCCATCTGCAGCGCGCGCAACCAGTGACTTTTGCGCACTGGTGTCTGGCCTACGTTGAAATGCTGGCCCGTGATGAAAGCCGTTTGCAGGACGCGCTCAAGCGCCTTGATGTCAGCCCGCTGGGCTGCGGCGCGCTGGCGGGAACCGCTTATGAAATCGACCGTGAGCAGCTGGCCGGTTGGTTGGGTTTCGCATCAGCGACCCGTAACAGCCTCGATAGCGTCTCCGATCGCGATCACGTGCTGGAGCTGCTTTCCGATGCCTCAATCGGCATGGTGCACCTGTCGCGTTTTGCCGAAGATCTGATTTTCTTCAATACCGGCGAAGCGGGTTTTGTTGAACTGTCTGACCGCGTTACTTCCGGTTCGTCGCTGATGCCGCAGAAGAAAAACCCGGATGCGCTGGAACTGATCCGCGGTAAATGCGGCCGCGTGCAGGGTGCGCTGACCGGCATGATGATGACCCTGAAAGGGCTACCGTTGGCCTACAACAAAGATATGCAGGAAGACAAAGAAGGGCTGTTCGATGCGCTGGACACCTGGCTCGACTGCCTGCACATGGCGGCGCTGGTACTGGACGGTATTCAGGTGAAACGTCCGCGCTGTGCGGAAGCGGCGCAGCAGGGCTACGCCAACGCTACCGAGCTGGCGGATTACCTGGTGGCAAAAGGCGTTCCGTTCCGCGAAGCGCACCATATCGTCGGTGAAGCGGTGGTTGAAGCGATTGCTCAGGGCAAAGCGTTGGAAGATTTGCCATTAAGCGACCTGCAAAAGTTCAGCAGCGTTATCGGCGATGACGTCTACCCGATCCTGTCGTTGCAGTCCTGCCTTGATAAACGTGCGGCCAAAGGCGGCGTTTCGCCGCAGCAGGTGGCGCAGGCGATTGCCGACGCCAGACAGCGCCTGGTGTAAGAGATTGCGCGCGAGTGAATGAGCCTGGGTAACTCCCGGGCTTTTTTACGCAAAAAAAAGCGGACACAAGGTCCGCAAAAGTTCACGTTGGCTTTAGTTGTTCGGGTAGGGAAACTGTGAGGCGACTCAATGATTTTCAGATGTTCTCCTCGTTTCTGTGGTTATTATTGAACAGAAAACTTGATAGGGATAATCGTTCGTTGCTATTCTATCTATCGCCATGGACTATCGTGGCGATGGAGGATGAATAATGAATATTCGCGATCTTGAATACCTGGTAGCGCTGGCTGAACATCGCCACTTCCGACGTGCGGCAGATTCCTGCCACGTCAGTCAGCCCACGCTCAGCGGACAAATTCGCAAGCTGGAAGATGAACTTGGGGTGATGTTACTGGAGCGCACCAGCCGTAAGGTTCTGTTCACTCAGGCGGGTTTGCTGCTGGTGGATCAGGCGCGTACCGTGCTACGCGAAGTAAAAGTGCTCAAGGAGATGGCAAGCCAGCAAGGGGAAACCATGTCCGGGCCGCTGCATATCGGCCTGATCCCGACGGTGGGGCCATATTTGCTGCCGCACATAATCCCGATGCTGCATCAGACTTTCCCGAAGCTGGAAATGTATCTGCATGAGGCGCAAACCCATCAGCTGCTGGCGCAGCTCGATAGCGGTAAGCTCGACTGCGCGATCCTCGCGCTGGTCAAAGAGAGTGAAGCCTTTATCGAAGTGCCGCTGTTCGATGAGCCGATGATGCTGGCTATCTACGAAGACCATCCGTGGGCGGAGCGCGATCGCGTGCCGATGTCGGATTTGGCCGGTGAAAAGCTGCTGATGTTGGAAGACGGACACTGTCTGCGCGACCAGGCGATGGGCTTCTGCTTTGAAGCGGGGGCGGATGAAGATACCCACTTCCGGGCGACCAGCCTTGAAACGCTGCGCAACATGGTTGCCGCCGGAAGTGGTATTACGCTGCTGCCGGCGCTGGCGGTACCGCAGGAGAGAAAACGCGATGGCGTGGTCTATATTCCGTGCATTAAGCCGGAACCAAGACGCACCATCGGGCTGGTTTATCGTCCTGGTTCGCCGCTGCGTAGCCGCTATGAGCATCTGGCGGAGGCCATCCGTAGTACTATGGATGGCCACTTCGATAAGGCGTTAAAAGAGGCGGTTTAAGCCGTTTAACGCCGCTACCCGATAGGCTTCGGCCATGGTCGGGTAGTTAAAGGTGGTGTTAACGAAGTACTCAATGGTGTTACCGCCACCTTTCTGCTCCATAATCGCCTGGCCGATATGAATAATTTCGGCCGCGCGCTCGCCAAAACAGTGGATACCGAGGATCTCTTTCGTCTCGCGATGGAACAGAATCTTCAGCGTACCTACGCTCATACCGACGATTTGCGCCCGCGCCAGATGTTTAAACTGCGCGCGACCGACCTCATAAGGCACCTTCATGGCGGTTAGCTGCTGCTCGGTTTTACCCACTGAGCTGATTTCCGGAATGGTGTAGATCCCGGTCGGGATATCTTCAATCAGATGCGCGGAGGCTTCGCCTTTGATCAGCGCCTGCGCGGCGATGCGCCCCTGATCGTAAGCCGCTGATGCCAGGCTCGGATAACCGATAACGTCGCCGACGGCATAGATGTGCGGCAGAGCAGTCTGATACATGCTGTTCACTTTCAGCTGGCCGCGGCTGTCGGTTTGCAGACCGATATTTTCCAGCGCCAGGGTGTCGGTGTTACCGGTACGGCCGTTGGCGTACAGCAGGCAGTCAGCTTTCAGCTTCTTACCGGATTTCAGATGCATGATCACGCCATCATCGACGCCTTCGATTTTCTCGTACTCTTCGTTGTGGCGGATAACCACGCCGCTGTTCCAGAAGTGATAGGAGAGCGAATCGGACATCTCCTGATCGAGGAACGCCAGTAGACGATCGCGGGTGTTGATCAGATCGACCTTAACTTCCATACCGCGGAAGATCGATGCGTACTCGCAGCCGATCACCCCGGCGCCGTAAATGATCACGTGGCGCGGTTCGTGGTGCAGGCTAAGAATGGAATCGCTGTCGTAAATGCGCGGGTGGTGGAAATCGACGTCGGCCGGATGATACGGGCGCGAGCCGCAGGCGATAACGAATTTCTCGGCGGTGACCGTTTCTACGGTGCCATCGTGACACTCCAGCGCCAGCGTGTGCTCATCAACAAAGTGGGCGTTGCCCTGCAGAATTTCGCAGTGGTTGCGCTCATAGAAACCCTGACGCATATGGGTTTGCTGGTTAATGACGCTGTCGGCATGGTTGAGGATGTCGGCGAAGGAAGAACGGAGAAGACGGGAATGGTCGCTGTAGAGGGGGTTTTGGTTAAACTCGATAATACGGCTGACGGCATGGCGAAGCGCTTTTGACGGGATGGTTCCCCAGTGGGTACAACCACCGCCGACGTTATGGTAGCGCTCGATAACGGCAACACGCGCTCCCTGTTTCACCAGTCCCATAGCGGCACCTTCGCCGCCAGGACCGGAACCAATCACTATTGCATCATAATCCCAAGAGTGTGACATGGCATTACTCACCTGTTTTATACACAAAATAAACACGATGATAACATTTGGCGAGCTTTAACCCAATTATCGTTGTGCTTTTTTGCGGCATAAAAGCAGAAACGGCTCATAAACAATCATTCACAATCCAGTACAAACCGATTAGTTTTAATCTCTGGTATAGTGCCGACAGGGCTATTGGAAGGATTCATACATCGTGATGGGCGTAAGAGCACAACAAAAAGAAAAAACCCGCCGCTCGCTGGTGGAAGCGGCATTTAGCCAACTTAGCGCTGAGCGAAGCTTTGCCAGCCTGAGCTTGCGCGAGGTTGCGCGGGAAGCAGGGATCGCGCCGACGTCCTTTTATCGTCATTTTCGCGATGTCGATGAGTTAGGCCTGACGATGGTAGACGAAAGCGGGCTAATGCTGCGCCAGCTGATGCGCCAGGCGCGCCAGCGCATTGCCAAAGGCGGCAGCGTGATCCGCACCTCCGTCTCTACCTTTATGGAGTTTATTGGTAACAACCCGAACGCCTTTCGCCTGCTGTTGCGTGAGCGTTCTGGCACATCCGCGGCGTTTCGAGCCGCTGTAGCGCGCGAGATCCAGCATTTCATCGCGGAACTTGCCGACTATTTAGAACTCGAAAATCATATGCCGCGCGCCTTTACCGAAGCGCAGGCTGAAGCTATGGTCACCATCGTATTCAACGCCGGTGCGGAAGCGCTGGACGTCAGTCCGGAACAGCGCCGACAGCTGGAAGAGCGGCTGGTACTGCAGCTCAGAATGATTTCAAAAGGCGCGTATTACTGGTATCGCCGTGAACAAGAAAAAATGTCACATCATTCCGAATAACGTGAAGGACGAGCAATGAAACACTCAGTTCAAGATAAAGGTACGCTACTGCTGGCGCTGATCGCGGGTCTGTCCATTAATGGCACCTTCGCCGCGCTGTTCAGCTCAATCGTTCCCTTTTCCATCTTCCCGGTTCTGTCGCTGCTGCTGACGGTGTACTGCCTGCACCAGCGCTATCAGAACCGCAGTATGCCGGTCGGGCTGCCGGGGCTTTCCGCCGCCTGTTTTATTCTCGGCGTATTGCTGTATAGCACCGTGGTGCGCGCAGAATATCCGGATATCGGCTCTAACTTCTTCCCGGCCGTACTGTCCGTCGTGATGGTGTTCTGGATCGGTTACAAGATGCGCAACCGCAAAGATACCGCGGCGGAGTAATCCGCCAGGCAATAACCCGGCAACATTGCGTTCGCCGGGTTTTTTTATGCGTTTATTTCTTCGTTAACAGCACGCCGCATTCCATATGGTGGGTATACGGGAACTGATCGAATAGCGCCAGGCGGGTGACATTGTGCGTCTGGCTGAGGGTTTCCAGGTTCTGGCACAGTGTTTCCGGGTTGCAGGAGATATACAGAATTCGCGGATAGGCCTGAACCATTTTTTCGGTCTCGCTATCCAGCCCGCTGCGCGGCGGATCGACAAAAATGGTTTCGCACTGATAGCTTTGCAGATCGATACCCTGTAGACGGTTAAACTCTCGCACGCCGTTCATCGCCTGAGTAAACTCTTCTGCCGCCATGCGGATAATCTGCACGTTATCGATATGGTTGGCGGCAATATTGTATTGCGCGGAGGCGACTGACGGTTTAGCGATTTCCGTCGCCAGCACGCGATCGAAGTTACGCGCCAGCGCCAGCGAGAAGTTGCCGTTGCCGCAGTAGAGCTCCAGCAGATCGCCGGTGGAGCCTTTGGTGACGTCCAGCGCCCACTCCAGCATCTGAATATTCATCGCCGCGTTTGGCTGGGTAAAGCTGTTTTCTACCTGACGATAAATCATTTCGCGCCCGCCAACCGGTAGACGTTCATCGACATAATCCCTATCGAGCTCGATTTTGGTTTTAGTGGCGCGGCCAATCAGCTGCACGTTGAGATTTTGCGCGCGCAGGGCATCGCGCAGCGCTTCCGCGTGCTGGCGCCATTCGTCGTCGAGCTTCTTGTGATAGAGCAGCGAGACGATGGCCTGGTTGCTCATGGTCGTCAGATAATCAATCTGGAAAAGCTTATGGCGCAGGACCGGGTTATGGCGCACGCCGTCGAGCATCGCCGGCATCAGCTGGTTGATGAGCTCGCTGGCGGCCGGGAAGGTATCGACGCGAATACGCGACTTGGTCTGCTGATCGAAGATGATGTGATAGAGGTCGTCGCCGTCGTGCCACAGGCGAAATTCAGCGCGCATCCGGTAGTGGCTGACCGGCGAACGAAATACCTCCGGAACCGGCGCGGCAAAAGGGGCCATCATTTTCTGCAAACGGACGACTTTTTCTGCCAGTTGCGCTTCGTATTGCTCGGTAGGGAGGTGTTCGGGGGTCATGATGCATCCTGAATAAAATAAGTACGCGGGGATTGTAGGGAAAGCATTGGGGATGTCCAGTCCTGGTTGCGGATGAAATATCGTTATAGCAGTCTGGACATCTATATGTTTCTAATTGTAGCATCTTGCAACCGGTCCTCTGAGTTAATAGGGAATCCAGTGCGAATCTGGAGCTGACGCGCAGCGGTAAGGAAAGGCGAGAAATAAGCGCACTCGGTGCAGACACTGCGGTTAGCCGTGGGAAGTCATTATTTCTTGAAACCGCCTCCAAGCCCGAAGACCTGCCGGATACGTCGCATTTGGTTTCTATCATCGCGAGCTACTGATAGAGCCGGCGGCATCCTCTCTATATTATGGATGCTTTTACAATGATTAAAAAAGCTTCGCTGATGACGGCTTTATCCGTCACGGCATTTTCCGGCTGGGCGCAGGACAGCAATTCAAATACGTTAGTGGTGACGGCAAACCGTGTGGCGCAACCTATCGAGACCGTGCTGGCGCCGGTGAGCGTGGTGACGCGGCAGGATATCGATCGCTGGCAGTCAACCTCTCTCACCGATGTGATGCGCCGCCTGCCGGGCGTGGACATCGCGCAAAACGGCGGCATGGGGCAGCAGAGCTCTCTTTTCGTACGCGGTACCAACTCCAGCCATGTCTTAATCCTGGTGGATGGCGTACGTCTGAATCAGGCGGGCGTCAGCGGCTCTTCTGACTTAAGCCAGTTCCCTATCGCTCTGGTACAGCGCATTGAGTACGTTCGCGGCCCGCGCTCGGCGGTCTACGGTTCAGACGCGATTGGCGGGGTGGTGAACATTATTACCACTCGCGACCAGGACGGCACCACGCTCAATGCCGGCGTGGGTTCAAATGGCTACCAGAACTACGGCGGCAGCACGCAGCAGACTTTCGGCGGTCATACCCGCGTCACCCTGGCGGGCGACTATACCTATACCAAAGGCTTTGATGTTGTCGCGGAAGGCAATACCGGCGGCGTTCGCCAGCCGGATCGCGATGGCTTTATGAGCAAAACGATCTACGGCGCGCTGGAGCATAGCTTCTCCAATGAGTGGAGCGGCTTTGTGCGCGGATATGGTTATGACAACCGGACGGCCTATGATGGCTCTCCTTATGGCGGCGTATTAGTCGACACTCGCCAGCTGTATAGCCAGACCTGGGATGCCGGCCTGCGTTTTAATCAGGATATCTTCCACTCGCAGCTGACTTCCAGCTATAGCCACAGCAAGGACTACAATTACGATCCGCGACTGGGGCGCTATGACACCTCGGCGACGCTGGATGAAGTGAAACAGTACAACGTGCAGTGGGCGAACACGGTCGATGTTGGCCACGGCAACGTGGGCGCCGGAATCGACTGGCAGAAACAAACCACCGAGCCTGGCACGAACTATGTGACCGATGGCTATGAAATCCGTAATACCGGCCTGTTTATCACCGGCTTGCAAAAGTTGGGCGATTTCACCCTGGAAGGGGCGGCGCGTAGCGATGATAACTCGCAGTTTGGCCAGCACGGTACCTGGCAGAGCAGCGCCGCGTGGGAGTTTATCGACGGCTACCGCTTTATCGCCTCTTATGGCACCGCCTACAAAGCGCCGAATCTCGGCCAGCTGTACGGCTTCTATGGTAATCAGAATCTCGACCCGGAAGAGAGCAAGCAGTGGGAAGGGGCCTTTGAAGGCCTGACGTCTGGGGTGACATGGCGGCTGTCCGGATATCGTAACGACATCGACAATCTGATCGACTACGACTCGCAGCTGATGAAATATTACAACGTCGGCAAGGCGCGTATTAAAGGTATTGAAGCGACGGCGTCGTTTGATACCGGGCCGCTGGCGCACAGCATCAGCTATGACTATGTCGATGCGCGTGATGCGAAAACCAACGAGCTGCTGGTGCGCCGGGCAAAACAGCAGGTGAAATACCAGCTGGACTGGCAGGTTTATGATTTCGACTGGGGTGTGACCTATCACTATCTTGGCACCCGTTATGACAACACTTACGACCCGGTAACCTATGCGCCTGAGAGCGTTAAGTTGGGCGGCGTAAGCTTGTGGGATCTCGCAGTTTCGTATCCAGTCACCTCACATCTCACAGTTCGTGGTAAAATAGCCAACCTGTTCGATAAAGATTACGAGACAGTATATGGCTACCAAACTGCAGGACGGGAATACACCTTGTCTGGCAGCTACACCTTCTGATCCACGTCCCACCGTGCTGGTGTTTGATTCCGGCGTCGGTGGGTTGTCGGTATATAACGAGATTCGGCAGCTGCTGCCGGATCTACATTACATTTATGCTTTCGATAACGTTGCTTTCCCGTATGGCGAGAAGAGCGAAGAGTTTATCGTTGAGCGTGTTGTTGAGATCGTGACTGCCGTTCAGCAACGCTATCCTCTGGCGCTGGCGGTCATCGCCTGTAATACCGCCAGTACCGTTTCCCTGCCAGCCCTACGTGAAAAGTTCGCTTTCCCGGTGGTCGGCGTGGTGCCGGCAATTAAGCCTGCCGCGCGCTTAACGGCAAACGGCATTGTTGGCCTGCTGGCGACGCGCGGTACCGTCAAGCGTCCTTATACTCGTGAACTCATTGACCGCTTTGCCAATGAGTGCCGCATCGAAATGCTGGGTTCCGCTGAGCTGGTGGAACTGGCAGAGGCGAAGCTGCACGGCGAAGCGGTACCGTTAGAAGAGCTGCGTCGAATTCTGCGCCCGTGGCTACGGATGCAGGAACCGCCCGATACGGTCGTATTAGGTTGTACGCACTTCCCACTACTGGCGGAAGAACTGCAACAGGTTATGCCGGAAGGAACGCGGTTTATCGATTCCGGCGCGGCGATTGCTCGACGCACCGCCTGGCTGCTGGAGCATGAAGCGCCGGATGCCAAATCGAATGATGCCAATAAGGCTTTTTGCATGGCGATTACCCCGGATACTGAACAGCTTTTACCCGTTTTACAGCGTTACGGCTTTGAAACGCTGGAAAAACTACCGCTTTAAAGGCGTTTTGCGCAAAAAAAAGACGGTTGAAAAGTTTTTTGAAAACAGGGCTTGTCAACGTCTCAGAACTCCCTATAATGCGCCTCCACTGACACGGAACAACGGCAAACAAGCCGCCGGGTCAGCGGGGTTCCGGTGAGAACCTCGCGGAGAAAAGCAAAATAAATGCTTGACTCTGAGGCGGGAAAGCGTAATATGCACACCCCGCGCCGCAGCGAAAAACGAAGCGGCACTGCTCTTTAACAATTTATCAGACAATCTGTGTGGGCACTCAAAGTGACATGGATTCTTAACGTCCTCGGACGAAAAATGAATACCAAGTCTCTGAGTGAACATACGTAATTCATTACGAAGTTTAATTCACGAGCATCAAACTTAAATTGAAGAGTTTGATCATGGCTCAGATTGAACGCTGGCGGCAGGCCTAACACATGCAAGTCGAGCGGTAGCACAGAGAGCTTGCTCTCGGGTGACGAGCGGCGGACGGGTGAGTAATGTCTGGGAAACTGCCTGATGGAGGGGGATAACTACTGGAAACGGTAGCTAATACCGCATAACGTCGCAAGACCAAAGTGGGGGACCTTCGGGCCTCATGCCATCAGATGTGCCCAGATGGGATTAGCTAGTAGGTGGGGTAATGGCTCACCTAGGCGACGATCCCTAGCTGGTCTGAGAGGATGACCAGCCACACTGGAACTGAGACACGGTCCAGACTCCTACGGGAGGCAGCAGTGGGGAATATTGCACAATGGGCGCAAGCCTGATGCAGCCATGCCGCGTGTATGAAGAAGGCCTTCGGGTTGTAAAGTACTTTCAGCGAGGAGGAAGGCATTAAGGTTAATAACCTTAGTGATTGACGTTACTCGCAGAAGAAGCACCGGCTAACTCCGTGCCAGCAGCCGCGGTAATACGGAGGGTGCAAGCGTTAATCGGAATTACTGGGCGTAAAGCGCACGCAGGCGGTCTGTCAAGTCGGATGTGAAATCCCCGGGCTCAACCTGGGAACTGCATTCGAAACTGGCAGGCTAGAGTCTTGTAGAGGGGGGTAGAATTCCAGGTGTAGCGGTGAAATGCGTAGAGATCTGGAGGAATACCGGTGGCGAAGGCGGCCCCCTGGACAAAGACTGACGCTCAGGTGCGAAAGCGTGGGGAGCAAACAGGATTAGATACCCTGGTAGTCCACGCCGTAAACGATGTCGACTTGGAGGTTGTGCCCTTGAGGCGTGGCTTCCGGAGCTAACGCGTTAAGTCGACCGCCTGGGGAGTACGGCCGCAAGGTTAAAACTCAAATGAATTGACGGGGGCCCGCACAAGCGGTGGAGCATGTGGTTTAATTCGATGCAACGCGAAGAACCTTACCTACTCTTGACATCCAGAGAACTTAGCAGAGATGCTTTGGTGCCTTCGGGAACTCTGAGACAGGTGCTGCATGGCTGTCGTCAGCTCGTGTTGTGAAATGTTGGGTTAAGTCCCGCAACGAGCGCAACCCTTATCCTTTGTTGCCAGCGGTCCGGCCGGGAACTCAAAGGAGACTGCCAGTGATAAACTGGAGGAAGGTGGGGATGACGTCAAGTCATCATGGCCCTTACGAGTAGGGCTACACACGTGCTACAATGGCATATACAAAGAGAAGCGACCTCGCGAGAGCAAGCGGACCTCATAAAGTATGTCGTAGTCCGGATTGGAGTCTGCAACTCGACTCCATGAAGTCGGAATCGCTAGTAATCGTAGATCAGAATGCTACGGTGAATACGTTCCCGGGCCTTGTACACACCGCCCGTCACACCATGGGAGTGGGTTGCAAAAGAAGTAGGTAGCTTAACCTTCGGGAGGGCGCTTACCACTTTGTGATTCATGACTGGGGTGAAGTCGTAACAAGGTAACCGTAGGGGAACCTGCGGTTGGATCACCTCCTTACCTTAAAGAACCTGCCTTTGTAGTGCTCACACAGATTGTCTGATGAAAATACAGCAGTAAGTAATCTCTGCAGGCTTGTAGCTCAGGTGGTTAGAGCGCACCCCTGATAAGGGTGAGGTCGGTGGTTCAAGTCCACTCAGGCCTACCAAATTCGCTCTCGTGCTTTGTTGTGGCAAAGCTCGCATACTTCAGTATGCTTCGCTTCACCACGCCGCGCCCGAAAACGAATTAAGGTTAAAAGAGATTCATTCGATGGGGCTATAGCTCAGCTGGGAGAGCGCCTGCTTTGCACGCAGGAGGTCTGCGGTTCGATCCCGCATAGCTCCACCATTCTTACTGCAAAAACAAGAAAACTTCAGAGTGTACCTGAAAAAGGTTCACTGCGAAGTTTTGCTCTTTAAAAATCTGGATCAAGCTGAAAATTGAAACGACACACAGTTAATGTGTGTTCGAGTCTCTCAAATTTTCGCAATCAGAAGTGAAACATCTTCGGGTTGTGAGGTTAAGCGACTAAGCGTACACGGTGGATGCCCTGGCAGTCAGAGGCGATGAAGGACGTGCTAATCTGCGAAAAGCGTCGGTAAGGTGATATGAACCGTTATAGCCGGCGATGTCCGAATGGGGAAACCCAGTGTGATTCGTCACACTATCGTTAACTGAATACATAGGTTAACGAGGCGAACCGGGGGAACTGAAACATCTAAGTACCCCGAGGAAAAGAAATCAACCGAGATTCCCCCAGTAGCGGCGAGCGAACGGGGAGCAGCCCAGAGTCTGAATCAGCTTGTGTGTTAGTGGAACGGTCTGGAAAGTCCGACGGTACAGGGTGATAGTCCCGTACACCAAAATGCACAGGCTGTGAACTCGAAGAGTAGGGCGGGACACGTGGTATCCTGTCTGAATATGGGGGGACCATCCTCCAAGGCTAAATACTCCTGACTGACCGATAGTGAACCAGTACCGTGAGGGAAAGGCGAAAAGAACCCCGGCGAGGGGAGTGAAAAAGAACCTGAAACCGTGTACGTACAAGCAGTGGGAGCACCTTTATGGTGTGACTGCGTACCTTTTGTATAATGGGTCAGCGACTTATATTCTGTAGCAAGGTTAACCGTATAGGGGAGCCGCAGGGAAACCGAGTCTTAACTGGGCGTTAAGTTGCAGGGTATAGACCCGAAACCCGGTGATCTAGCCATGGGCAGGTTGAAGGTTGGGTAACACTAACTGGAGGACCGAACCGACTAATGTTGAAAAATTAGCGGATGACTTGTGGCTGGGGGTGAAAGGCCAATCAAACCGGGAGATAGCTGGTTCTCCCCGAAAGCTATTTAGGTAGCGCCTCGTGAATTCATCTTCGGGGGTAGAGCACTGTTTCGGCTAGGGGGTCATCCCGACTTACCAACCCGATGCAAACTACGAATACCGAAGAATGTTATCACGGGAGACACACGGCGGGTGCTAACGTCCGTCGTGAAGAGGGAAACAACCCAGACCGCCAGCTAAGGTCCCAAAGTCACAGTTAAGTGGGAAACGATGTGGGAAGGCACAGACAGCCAGGATGTTGGCTTAGAAGCAGCCATCATTTAAAGAAAGCGTAATAGCTCACTGGTCGAGTCGGCCTGCGCGGAAGATGTAACGGGGCTAAACTGTGCACCGAAGCTGCGGCAGCGACACTATGTGTTGTTGGGTAGGGGAGCGTTCTGTAAGCCTGCGAAGGTGACCTGTGAGGGTTGCTGGAGGTATCAGAAGTGCGAATGCTGACATAAGTAACGATAATGCGGGTGAAAAGCCCGCACGCCGGAAGACCAAGGGTTCCTGTCCAACGTTAATCGGGGCAGGGTGAGTCGACCCCTAAGGCGAGGCCGAAAGGCGTAGTCGATGGGAAACAGGTTAATATTCCTGTACTTGGTGTTACTGCGAAGGGGGGACGGAGAAGGCTATGTTAGCCGGGCGACGGTTGTCCCGGTTTAAGCATGTAGGCGGAGGTTCCAGGTAAATCCGGTACCTTTTAACGCTGAGGTGTGATGACGAGGCACTACGGTGCTGAAGTAACAAATGCCCTGCTTCCAGGAAAAGCCTCTAAGCATCAGGTAACATCAAATCGTACCCCAAACCGACACAGGTGGTCAGGTAGAGAATACCAAGGCGCTTGAGAGAACTCGGGTGAAGGAACTAGGCAAAATGGTGCCGTAACTTCGGGAGAAGGCACGCTGATATGTAGGTGAAGCCCCTGCGGGTGGAGCTGAAATCAGTCGAAGATACCAGCTGGCTGCAACTGTTTATTAAAAACACAGCACTGTGCAAACACGAAAGTGGACGTATACGGTGTGACGCCTGCCCGGTGCCGGAAGGTTAATTGATGGGGTTATCCGTAAGGAGAAGCTCTTGATCGAAGCCCCGGTAAACGGCGGCCGTAACTATAACGGTCCTAAGGTAGCGAAATTCCTTGTCGGGTAAGTTCCGACCTGCACGAATGGCGTAATGATGGCCAGGCTGTCTCCACCCGAGACTCAGTGAAATTGAACTCGCTGTGAAGATGCAGTGTACCCGCGGCAAGACGGAAAGACCCCGTGAACCTTTACTATAGCTTGACACTGAACATTGAGCCTTGATGTGTAGGATAGGTGGGAGGCTTTGAAGCGTGGACGCCAGTCTGCGTGGAGCCAACCTTGAAATACCACCCTTTAATGTTTGATGTTCTAACGTTGGCCCCTAATCGGGGTTGCGGACAGTGTCTGGTGGGTAGTTTGACTGGGGCGGTCTCCTCCCAAAGAGTAACGGAGGAGCACGAAGGTTAGCTAATCCTGGTCGGACATCAGGAGGTTAGTGCAATGGCATAAGCTAGCTTGACTGCGAGCGTGACGGCGCGAGCAGGTGCGAAAGCAGGTCATAGTGATCCGGTGGTTCTGAATGGAAGGGCCATCGCTCAACGGATAAAAGGTACTCCGGGGATAACAGGCTGATACCGCCCAAGAGTTCATATCGACGGCGGTGTTTGGCACCTCGATGTCGGCTCATCACATCCTGGGGCTGAAGTAGGTCCCAAGGGTATGGCTGTTCGCCATTTAAAGTGGTACGCGAGCTGGGTTTAGAACGTCGTGAGACAGTTCGGTCCCTATCTGCCGTGGGCGCTGGAGAATTGAGGGGGGCTGCTCCTAGTACGAGAGGACCGGAGTGGACGCATCACTGGTGTTCGGGTTGTCATGCCAATGGCATTGCCCGGTAGCTAAATGCGGAAGAGATAAGTGCTGAAAGCATCTAAGCACGAAACTTGCCCCGAGATGAGTTCTCCCTGAGACTTTAAGTCTCCTGAAGGAACGTTAAAGACGATGACGTTGATAGGTCGGGTGTGTAAGCGTAGCGATACGTTGAGCTAACCGATACTAATGAACCGTGAGGCTTAACCTTACAACGCCGAAGATGTTTTGGCGATTTGAGACGATTTTCAGCGTGATACAGATTAATCAGTGCGTCGTAATGACGGGCTGGTAAAACAGAATTTGCCTGGCGGCGATAGCGCGGTGGTCCCACCTGACCCCATGCCGAACTCAGAAGTGAAACGCCGTAGCGCCGATGGTAGTGTGGGGTCTCCCCATGTGAGAGTAGGGAACTGCCAGGCATCAAACAAGAAGAACCCCGTACCGGAAGGTGCGGGGTTTTTTGCTGTGTGGCGTATAGCTCCCCCGGTGGCGCTGCGCTTACCGGGGCTACCAACCCGTAGCCCGGAAAAGGTGCGCAGCACCGCCTCCGGGGAAACATCCTCCCTGCCAGCGCCATTCATTAACGCCCATCATGAGTAGAACCCGGCCCTGAACCGGTATTATTCAGGCAAGCCTTCCCTCGCTATATACGGTAAACTAATGCTGATTTTGCATCAGGAAGCCACTATGAACCTCTCCCTCAAACCCTGGAATACCTTTGGCATTAACCATTCTGCCAAAGCAATTGTACTTGCTGAAAATGAACAACAGTTGCTGGCTGCCTGGCAAGCCGCCGCTGCAGAACACCAACCTTGTCTGATCCTTGGAGAAGGAAGCAACGTGCTGTTCCTGAAAGACTATTCCGGCACGGTGATCATCAACCGCATCATGGGGATCGAGGTAAGCGAAACGTCTGAAGCCTGGCGTTTGCACGTTGGCGCCGGCGAAAACTGGCATCAACTGGTGCAATTTGCGCTGGAAAATGGCATGCCTGGGCTGGAAAACCTGGCCTTAATTCCTGGCTGCGCGGGGTCTTCACCAATTCAAAATATTGGTGCCTATGGCGTCGAACTGCAGCGAGTATGTGAATACGTAGACTGTATCGAACTCGAAACAGGTCGCAAGCAGCGCCTTTCTACCGCACAGTGCCGTTTCGGCTATCGTGACAGTATTTTCAAACATGAATATCAGGATCGTTACGCGATAGTGGCTGTTGGGCTATGGCTGAAAAAAGCGTGGCAGCCTGTCCTGACCTACGGGGATTTAACCCGTCTCGATGCGCAAACTGTTACCCCCCGCCAGGTGTTTGATGCGGTTTGCCATATGCGTATGACCAAGTTACCGGATCCGAAAGTAAATGGTAATGCCGGCAGCTTCTTTAAGAACCCGGTCGTCAGCGCTCAGGTTGCTCAGGAATTGCTGGCTGCATTCCCTGGCGCGCCACATTATCCACAGGCTGACGGCAGCGTTAAATTGGCGGCCGGTTGGCTTATCGATCAGTGCCAGCTAAAAGGTAAAACTATCGGCGGGGCGGCAGTTCACCGTCAGCAGGCGTTGGTGCTGATCAACGATAACCAGGCGACCAGCGATGATGTCGTAGGGTTAGCCCACTATGTCCGCCAGCAGGTTGGCGAGAAATTTAACGTTTGGCTACAGCCTGAAGTGCGCTTCATCGGAGAGCAGGGTGAAGTGAACGCGGAAGAGGTGATTGCATGAAAGACAATACCGTACCCCTGACGCTTATCTCTATTCTGGCGGATGGCGAGTTTCACTCTGGCGAACAGCTCGGCGAACGCCTGGGGATGAGCCGCGCTGCAATTAACAAGCATATGCAGACGCTCCGCGACTGGGGTGTTGATGTGTTTACCGTACCAGGGAAGGGCTATAGCCTCCCTGAGCCGATTGAATTGCTGGATGAGCAAAAGATTGCCGGCCAGATTGAACAAGGTCGTATTACCGTGCTGCCGGTGATTGACTCCACCAACCAGTATTTGCTGGATCGTCTGGACGAACTGGAGTCAGGTGATGCCTGTGTCGCTGAATATCAGCAGGCTGGTCGTGGCCGCCGCGGGCGTAAGTGGTTCTCACCGTTTGGGGCCAATCTTTATCTCTCCATGTACTGGCGTCTGGAGCAAGGCCCCGCAGCTGCGATTGGTTTGAGCCTGGTCATCGGTATTGTGATTGCAGAAGTACTGCAGAGCCTGGGGGCGGATAACGTTCGGGTCAAATGGCCGAATGATATTTATCTGCAGGACCGCAAGTTGTCCGGTATCCTGGTAGAACTGACAGGCAAAACCGGTGATGCCGCGCAGATCGTCAGCGGTGCTGGTATCAATCTCGTGATGCGCCGGGTTGAGTCTGATGTTGTCAATCAGGGGTGGATCAGCTTACAGGAGGCGGGAGTCTTCATTGACCGTAACACCCTGACGGCGCGTCTGGTGAAAGCATTACGTAGCGGTTTGCAACTATTCGAGCAGGAAGGTTTAACACCTTACCTGCCACGCTGGGAAAAACTGGATAACTTTATTAATCGGCCGGTGAAGCTGATTATTGGCGATAAGGAAATATTTGGTATTTCTCGCGGAATTGATGCACAAGGGGCATTATTACTCGAGCAGGATGGGGTAATTAAACCATGGGTTGGGGGCGAGATATCGCTGCGTAGCGCAGAATAAACAGAAGGGAGCTTGCGCTCCCTTTTTTATTTCCGTAGGCGAACTTGATCGACCGAGTGATTTGCGCTCTTCGTCATAATCAAGCTGGCACGCTCTCTGGTTGGTAATATATTTTCTTTTAAGTTCAGTAGGTTGATCTCATTCCATAATGAAGTGGCAATATTAACCGCTTCGTCTTTTGAAAGTTTGGCGTAATTATGGAAATAAGAATCCGGATCGGTAAAAGCTCCTTCACGGAATTTCAGGAAGCGATTGATATACCAGTTCTTTAATAAGTCTTCCGGCGCATCGACGTAAATAGAGAAATCGACAAAGTCAGAAACAAATACATGATGGGGATCGTGTGGATAATCCATTCCGCTCTGCAGAACGTTCAAACCTTCCAGAATAAGAATATCCGGTTGAGCAACGGTTTTATCGCCATCAGGAATAACATCATAAATCAGATGGGAATAGACCGGCGCGGTTGCGCTGGGTACGCCAGATTTCAGATCAGAAACAAACTTCACCAGCCGATGCATATCATACGACTGCGGGAAGCCCTTTTTCTTCATCAGGCCGCGTTCCTTTAACACCGAGTTAGGATGTAAGAAGCCATCGGTAGTAATCAGTTCTACATGGCGATGTTCAGGCCAGCGGCTAAGCAGCGCCTGTAAAACACGCGCTGTTGTACTTTTACCAACCGCAACACTACCTGCAATACTGATGATGTAAGGGATACGCTGGCCGTTGGTACCAAGGAATTGTTCAAGCACCGCCTGGCGACGCAGGTTGGAACTGATATAGAAATTGAGCAAACGTGACAGCGGCAAATAGATCTCGGCGACTTCTTCCAGCGAAAGATCTTCGTTGATGCCTTTTAACCGCGCGATTTCTTCCTCTGTCAGCGTCATCGGAACGGAATCACGAAGTGCAGCCCATTGGTTGCGGTTAAATTGTAGATAGGGTGTCATTAACGTCTGCTCTTTTTTGCTCATAAGCATGTTCTTACTATCACCGAAAAAGAGGTAGCGGTGATGCTTCACACTAGTTAATCAGGACAATGGGCAGGAGGGTAACACCAGAATGCCGGGAATAATAAGAAAAAAACTCATCGAAGGGCGCTTTCTCATAGCAGCATCACAAGTGATGAATAAGTAGAAAGAGGGGAGAAAGCGAGTCTGCTATCTTTGCAGGTTAGCGATCGCGCCTGCCACCAGGATTTCCAGGTGAAAAAACCGTCATTCTTGTATCTGACAGGCGCAGCGAAACAAATTCTGCGTTGAGGAATGCGCTTTTTTTGCACTCCATTGTTTGAAATTACACCGTTTTTTCACGTAAGAGCACAAAATGTGAGCAAGAGAACGTTTTATGCAAATTTTTAGTTGCATGAACTCGCAGGTCTCCCTAGAATGCGCGCTACTTGATGCCGACTTAGCTCAGTAGGTAGAGCAACTGACTTGTAATCAGTAGGTCACCAGTTCGATTCCGGTAGTCGGCACCATAACAATTTGGGTGGGGTTCCCGAGCGGCCAAAGGGAGCAGACTGTAAATCTGCCGTCATCGACTTCGAAGGTTCGAATCCTTCCCCCACCACCACTTTCGGGCGACGCTTTGCGTAGCCGGAGTTGGTTGGGTAAACTAATCAGCTCAACATTAAAGAGAGCAATCTCTTTTTTGTTACAGAAAGAACTGGGTAGCCGAGTTTCAGGATGCGGGCATCGTATAATGGCTATTACCTCAGCCTTCCAAGCTGATGATGCGGGTTCGATTCCCGCTGCCCGCTCCAGACGTGCTGATATGGCTCAGTTGGTAGAGCGCACCCTTGGTAAGGGTGAGGTCCCCAGTTCGACTCTGGGTATCAGCACCACTTCTTTATCTCTCCTTCCCTGTTTCTCTCTGTTTATTGCATTCAACAAGTCGGGCATGTTGCCTGGTTGATGTGGTGATATCACCGATTTATCCGTGTCTTAGAGGGACAATCGATGTCTAAAGAAAAGTTTGAACGTACAAAACCGCACGTTAACGTCGGTACTATCGGCCACGTTGACCATGGTAAAACAACGCTGACCGCTGCAATCACTACCGTACTGGCTAAAACCTACGGCGGTGCTGCTCGCGCATTCGACCAGATCGATAACGCGCCGGAAGAAAAAGCTCGTGGTATCACCATCAACACTTCCCACGTTGAATATGACACCCCGACTCGCCACTACGCGCACGTAGACTGCCCGGGCCACGCCGACTATGTTAAAAACATGATCACCGGTGCTGCTCAGATGGACGGCGCGATCCTGGTTGTTGCTGCGACTGACGGCCCGATGCCGCAGACTCGTGAGCACATCCTGCTGGGTCGTCAGGTAGGCGTTCCGTACATCATCGTGTTCCTGAACAAATGCGACATGGTTGATGACGAAGAGCTGCTGGAACTGGTTGAGATGGAAGTTCGTGAACTGCTGTCTCAGTACGATTTCCCGGGCGACGACACTCCGATCGTTCGTGGTTCTGCTCTGAAAGCGCTGGAAGGCGATGCAGAGTGGGAAGCGAAAATCATCGAACTGGCTGGCTTCCTGGATTCTTACATCCCGGAACCAGAGCGTGCGATTGACAAGCCGTTCCTGCTGCCGATCGAAGACGTATTCTCCATCTCCGGTCGTGGTACCGTTGTTACCGGTCGTGTAGAGCGCGGTATCATCAAAGTTGGTGAAGAAGTTGAAATCGTTGGTATCAAAGACACCGCGAAAACCACCTGTACTGGCGTTGAAATGTTCCGCAAACTGCTGGACGAAGGCCGTGCTGGTGAGAACGTAGGCGTTCTGCTGCGTGGTATCAAACGTGAAGAAATCGAACGTGGTCAGGTACTGGCTAAGCCGGGCAGCATCAAGCCGCACACCAAGTTCGAATCTGAAGTGTACATCCTGTCCAAAGATGAAGGCGGCCGTCATACTCCGTTCTTCAAAGGCTACCGTCCGCAGTTCTACTTCCGTACTACTGACGTGACTGGTACCATCGAACTGCCGGAAGGCGTAGAGATGGTAATGCCGGGCGACAACATCAAAATGGTTGTTACCCTGATCCACCCGATCGCGATGGACGACGGTCTGCGTTTCGCAATCCGTGAAGGCGGCCGTACCGTTGGCGCGGGCGTGGTTGCTAAAGTTCTCGGCTAATCGCTGATAACATTTGACGCAATGCGCAATAAAAGGGCATCATTTGATGCCCTTTTTGCACGCTTTCACACCAGAACCTGGCTCATCAGTGATTTTTTTTGTCATAATCATTGCTGAGACAGGCTCTGAAGAGGGCGTAAAGTCCGAAACGCAGCAGAGCATTTCGGTTTGGTCGCCTCGCATTTAACGCGGGGCGAAGATGTTTGTCTGAATTCTTGTGACAGGTTGGTTTATGAGTGCGAATACCGAAGCTCAAGGGAGCGGGCGCGGCCTGGAAGCGTTGAAGTGGGTTATCGTTGCCGTGCTGCTGATCGTAGCCATCGTAGGCAACTTCCTTTATCGCGACATTATGCTGGCGATCCGTGCGCTGGCCGTGGTGATTCTTATCGCTGCTGCCGGTGGCGTCGCTCTGTTAACGACAAAAGGTAAGGCGACTGTCGCCTTCGCCCGCGAAGCGAGAACCGAAGTCCGCAAAGTGATCTGGCCGACCCGCCAGGAAACGCTGCACACCACGCTGATTGTTGCTGCCGTAACTGCAGTAATGTCACTGATCCTGTGGGGACTGGATGGTATTCTGGTTCGCCTGGTATCCTTTATCACTGGCCTGAGGTTCTGAGATGTCTGAAGCTCCTAAAAAGCGCTGGTACGTCGTTCAGGCGTTTTCCGGTTTTGAAGGTCGCGTAGCTACTTCGCTGCGTGAACATATCAAATTACACAACATGGAAGAGTTGTTTGGCGAAGTCATGGTTCCGACCGAAGAAGTGGTTGAAATCCGTGGCGGCCAGCGTCGCAAAAGCGAACGCAAATTCTTCCCAGGCTACGTTCTGGTTCAGATGGTCATGAACGACGCGAGCTGGCACCTGGTGCGCAGCGTCCCGCGCGTGATGGGCTTCATCGGCGGTACTTCCGACCGTCCGGCGCCGATCAGCGACAAAGAAGTCGATGCCATCATGAACCGTCTGCAGCAGGTTGGCGATAAGCCGCGTCCGAAAACGCTGTTTGAACCGGGCGAAATGGTTCGCGTTAACGACGGTCCGTTTGCTGACTTTAACGGCGTTGTTGAAGAAGTGGACTACGAGAAGTCCCGCCTGAAAGTTTCCGTTTCTATCTTCGGTCGTGCGACTCCGGTAGAGCTGGACTTCGGTCAGGTTGAGAAGGCGTAAGCCGGCGATCAAAAAAGCAGCGATTTAATCGTTGCATAGGGCGCGAAATTGGAATACAATTTCGCGCCTTTTGTTTTTATGGGCCTGGCCCGTAAAACGATGTTTAATCACGGGGAGCTTCTCTGAAGCGTTAATACCCAATTCGAGGATTTAAGAATGGCTAAGAAAGTACAAGCCTACGTCAAGCTGCAGGTTGCAGCTGGTATGGCAAACCCGAGTCCGCCGGTTGGTCCAGCACTGGGTCAGCAGGGCGTTAACATCATGGAATTCTGCAAAGCGTTCAACGCAAAAACTGAATCCATGGAAAAAGGTCTGCCAATCCCGGTTGTTATCACCGTTTACGCTGACCGTTCTTTCACTTTCGTTACCAAAACTCCGCCGGCAGCAGTTCTGCTGAAAAAAGCGGCTGGTATCAAGTCCGGCTCCGGTAAGCCGAACAAAGAGAAAGTTGGTAAAATTTCCCGCGCTCAACTGCAGGAAATCGCGCAGACCAAAGCTGCCGACATGACTGGTGCCGACATTGAAGCGATGACTCGCTCCATCGAAGGTACTGCACGTTCCATGGGCCTGGTAGTGGAGGACTAAGAAATGGCTAAACTGACCAAGCGCATGTCCGTGATTCGTGAGAAAGTTGATGCAACTAAACAGTACGACATCAACGAAGCCATCTCTCTGCTGAAAGAACTGGCGACCGCTAAGTTCGTTGAAAGCGTTGACGTTGCTGTAAACCTGGGCATCGATGCTCGTAAATCTGACCAGAACGTACGTGGTGCAACTGTACTGCCGCACGGTACTGGCCGTTCTGTTCGCGTTGCCGTATTTGCACAGGGCCCGAACGCTGAAGCTGCTAAAGCTGCAGGCGCCGAGCTGGTAGGTATGGAAGATCTGGCTGACCAGATCAAGAAAGGCGAAATGAACTTTGACGTTGTTATTGCTTCCCCGGATGCAATGCGCGTTGTTGGCCAGCTGGGCCAGGTTCTGGGCCCGCGCGGCCTGATGCCAAACCCGAAAGTTGGTACCGTAACTCCTAACGTTGCTGAAGCGGTTAAGAACGCTAAAGCAGGTCAGGTTCGTTATCGTAACGACAAAAACGGCATCATCCACACCACCATCGGTAAAGTGGACTTTGACGCTGACAAACTGAAAGAAAACCTGGAAGCTCTGCTGGTTGCGCTGAAAAAAGCAAAACCGACTCAGGCTAAAGGCGTGTACATCAAGAAAGTTAGCATCTCCACCACCATGGGTGCAGGTGTTGCAGTAGATCAGGCTGGCCTGAACGCTTCTGCAAACTAATGCCTTTACGTGGGCGGTGATTTTGTCTACAATCTTACCCCCACGATTCTGTCAATAAGACAGACGCTATGCGAGTCATTTGAATTGCAGCAAGGCAGCAATCGAGTGAATCACCGGGAGTGTAGTTAACTACATGACCGGTGTGAACGAGAGCAGCTAACGCCGCTGCGGTTCGAAGGACGAAGTCATAGGAAGAATTTGTTCGTTGGAGCCTGGCCTATCCAGGCCTCCGTCGAAGACCGCAGGTGTTTCGTAAGAAACTTAATCCCCTGCGTAGACGGTGACAGAACGCTAAGATTATTTTTTGGATACTCTGGCTTGTTTCTGCTCACCGTATTAAGACGCTCTATTCGTTGAATAGAGTGAAGTGAGTTCCAGAGCATAAGCTCTGGCAAACATCCAGGAGCAAAGCTAATGGCTTTAAATCTTCAAGACAAACAAGCGATTGTTGCTGAAGTCAGCGAAGTAGCCAAAGGCGCGCTGTCTGCAGTAGTTGCGGATTCCCGTGGCGTAACTGTAGATAAAATGACTGAACTGCGTAAAGCAGGTCGTGAAGCTGGCGTTTACATGCGTGTTGTTCGTAACACCCTGCTGCGCCGCGTCGTTGAAGGTACTCCGTTCGAGTGCCTGAAAGACACGTTTGTTGGTCCGACCCTGATTGCATACTCTATGGAACACCCGGGCGCTGCTGCTCGTCTGTTCAAAGAGTTCGCGAAAGCGAATGCAAAATTTGAGGTCAAAGCCGCTGCCTTTGAAGGTGAGCTGATCCCGGCGTCGCAAATCGACCGCCTGGCAACTCTGCCGACCTACGAAGAAGCAATTGCACGCCTGATGGCAACCATGAAAGAAGCTTCGGCTGGCAAACTGGTTCGTACTCTGGCTGCTGTACGCGATGCGAAAGAAGCTGCTTAATCGCAGTTATCTTTGTAAAGCACTCGCTTACGTATAAACTTATTCTGATATTCAGGAACAATTTAAATGTCTATCACTAAAGATCAAATCATTGAAGCAGTATCCGCTATGTCCGTAATGGACGTTGTTGAGCTGATCTCTGCAATGGAAGAAAAATTCGGTGTTTCCGCTGCTGCTGCTGTAGCTGTAGCTGCTGGCCCGGCTGAAGCTGCTGAAGAAAAAACTGAATTCGACGTAATTCTGAAAGCTGCTGGCGCTAACAAAGTTGCTGTTATCAAAGCAGTACGTGGCGCGACTGGCCTGGGTCTGAAAGAAGCTAAAGACCTGGTAGAATCTGCACCGGCTGCACTGAAAGAAGGCATCAGCAAAGACGACGCTGAAGCTCTGAAAAAATCTCTGGAAGAAGCTGGCGCTGAAGTTGAAGTTAAATAAGCCAACCCTTCCGGTTGCAGCCTGAGAAATTAGGCTGAGGCTGGTGACTTTTTAGTCACCAGCCTTTTTGCGCTGTAAGGCGCCAGTAGCATTTCACACTGTTTGACTGCTGGTTTGCCTCACAATGCTTGTTTCTATCGACGACTTAATATACTGCGACAGGTTAGGGTTCCTGGGCTGTGTAAATCGCAATGAAATGGTTTAAGCGTGATAGCAACAGGCATTGCGGAAAGTGTTCCATTTTCCGGTCAACAAAATAGTGTTGCATAAAAAACTGCCCTTTCCGGGCAGATGGGTCGACTTGTCAGCGAGCTGAGGAACCCTATGGTTTACTCCTATACCGAGAAAAAACGTATTCGTAAGGATTTTGGTAAACGTCCACAAGTTCTGGATGTGCCTTATCTCCTTTCTATCCAGCTTGACTCGTTCCAGAAGTTTATCGAGCAAGATCCTGAAGGGCAGTATGGTCTGGAAGCAGCCTTCCGTTCCGTATTCCCGATTCAGAGCTACAGCGGTAATTCAGAGCTGCAATACGTCAGCTACCGTCTGGGCGAACCTGTTTTTGATGTTAAAGAATGTCAGATCCGTGGCGTGACGTATTCCGCACCGCTGCGTGTGAAACTGCGTCTGGTGATCTACGAGCGCGAAGCGCCGGAAGGCACCGTTAAAGACATTAAAGAACAAGAAGTCTACATGGGCGAAATCCCGCTCATGACCGACAACGGTACCTTCGTTATCAACGGTACCGAGCGTGTTATCGTTTCTCAGCTGCACCGTAGCCCGGGCGTCTTCTTTGACAGTGACAAAGGTAAGACTCACTCTTCCGGTAAGGTCCTGTATAACGCACGTATCATTCCTTACCGTGGTTCCTGGCTGGACTTCGAATTCGACCCGAAAGACAACCTGTTCGTTCGTATCGACCGTCGTCGTAAACTGCCTGCAACCATCATTCTGCGCGCGCTGAATTACACCACTGAGCAGATCCTTGACCTGTTCTTCGAGAAAGTGGTCTTTGAAATTCGCGACAACAAGCTGCAGATGGAGCTGGTACCGGAGCGTCTGCGCGGTGAAACCGCCTCCTTCGATATCGAAGCCAACGGTAAAGTGTACGTTGAGAAAGGCCGTCGTATTACCGCGCGCCATATTCGCCAGCTGGAAAAAGACGATATCAAACATATCGAAGTTCCGGTTGAGTACATCGCGGGTAAAGTTGCTTCTAAAGACTACATCGACGAAGCGACCGGCGAACTGATCTGCCCGGCGAACATGGAGCTGAGCCTGGATCTGCTGGCTAAACTGAGCCAGTCCGGCCACAAGCGTATCGAAACGCTGTTCACCAACGATCTGGACCACGGTCCGTACATTTCTGAAACTGTACGCGTCGACCCAACCAACGATCGTCTGAGCGCGCTGGTAGAAATCTACCGCATGATGCGCCCGGGTGAGCCGCCGACTCGTGAAGCGGCTGAAAGCCTGTTTGAGAACCTGTTCTTCTCCGAAGACCGCTACGATCTGTCCGCGGTTGGTCGTATGAAGTTCAACCGTTCTCTGCTGCGCGACGAAATCGAAGGTTCCGGTATCCTGAGCAAAGACGACATCATCGAAGTGATGAAGAAGCTCATCGATATCCGTAACGGTAAAGGCGAAGTCGATGATATCGACCACCTCGGCAACCGTCGTATCCGTTCCGTTGGCGAAATGGCGGAAAACCAGTTCCGCGTTGGCCTGGTGCGTGTAGAGCGTGCGGTTAAAGAGCGTCTGTCTCTGGGCGATCTGGATACCCTGATGCCTCAGGATATGATCAACGCCAAGCCGATTTCCGCAGCAGTGAAAGAGTTCTTTGGTTCCAGCCAGCTGTCCCAGTTTATGGACCAGAACAACCCGCTGTCTGAGATTACGCACAAACGTCGTATCTCCGCACTCGGCCCAGGCGGTCTGACCCGTGAACGCGCAGGCTTCGAAGTTCGAGACGTACACCCGACTCACTATGGTCGCGTATGTCCAATCGAAACGCCTGAAGGTCCGAACATCGGTCTGATCAACTCCCTGTCCGTATACGCACAGACTAACGAATACGGTTTCCTTGAGACCCCGTATCGTAAAGTGACCGACGGTGTTGTTACCGACGAAATTCATTACCTGTCTGCTATCGAAGAAGGTAACTACGTCATCGCTCAGGCGAACTCCAACCTGGATGACGAAGGCCACTTTGTTGAAGATCTGGTTACCTGCCGTAGTAAAGGCGAATCCAGCTTGTTCAGCCGCGACCAGGTTGACTACATGGACGTATCCACCCAGCAGGTGGTATCCGTCGGTGCGTCCCTGATCCCGTTCCTGGAACACGATGACGCCAACCGTGCATTGATGGGTGCGAACATGCAACGTCAGGCGGTTCCGACTCTGCGCGCTGATAAGCCGCTGGTTGGTACCGGTATGGAACGTGCTGTTGCCGTTGACTCCGGTGTTACTGCGGTGGCTAAACGTGGCGGTACCGTTCAGTACGTGGATGCTTCCCGTATCGTTATCAAAGTTAACGAAGACGAGATGTACCCGGGCGAAGCAGGTATCGACATCTATAACCTGACCAAGTACACCCGTTCTAACCAGAACACCTGCATCAACCAGATGCCTTGCGTGTCCCTGGGTGAACCAATTGAACGCGGCGACGTCCTGGCCGACGGCCCGTCCACCGACCTCGGTGAACTGGCGCTGGGTCAGAACATGCGCGTAGCGTTCATGCCGTGGAACGGCTACAACTTCGAAGACTCCATCCTCGTATCCGAGCGTGTTGTCCAGGAAGACCGTTTCACCACCATCCACATTCAGGAACTGGCATGCGTGTCCCGTGACACCAAGCTGGGGCCGGAAGAGATCACCGCTGACATCCCGAACGTGGGTGAAGCCGCGCTCTCTAAACTGGATGAATCCGGTATCGTTTATATCGGTGCGGAAGTGACCGGCGGCGACATTCTGGTTGGTAAGGTAACCCCGAAAGGTGAAACCCAGCTGACTCCGGAAGAGAAACTGCTGCGCGCGATCTTCGGTGAGAAAGCGTCTGACGTTAAAGACTCTTCTCTGCGCGTACCGAACGGTGTCTCTGGTACCGTTATCGACGTTCAGGTGTTTACCCGTGACGGCGTAGAAAAAGACAAGCGTGCTCTTGAGATCGAAGAGATGCAGCTGAAGCAGGCTAAAAAAGACCTGTCTGAAGAACTGCAGATCCTCGAAGCTGGTCTGTTCAGCCGTATCTACGCTGTGCTGGTTGCCGGTGGCGTTGAAGCTGACAAGCTCGACAAACTGCCGCGCGATCGCTGGCTGGAACTGGGCCTGACCGACGAAGAGAAACAAAATCAGCTGGAGCAACTGGCTGAGCAGTATGACGAACTGAAACACGAGTTCGAGAAAAAACTCGAAGCGAAACGCCGTAAAATCACCCAAGGCGACGATCTGGCACCGGGCGTGCTGAAGATTGTTAAGGTATACCTGGCCGTTAAACGCCGTATCCAGCCTGGTGATAAGATGGCGGGTCGTCACGGTAACAAGGGTGTTATCTCTAAGATCAACCCGATCGAAGATATGCCGCACGATGCTAACGGTACGCCGGTAGATATCGTACTGAACCCGCTGGGCGTACCGTCTCGTATGAACATCGGTCAGATCCTGGAAACTCACCTGGGTATGGCTGCGAAAGGCATCGGCGATAAGATCAACGCCATGCTGAAACAGCAGCAAGAAGTCGCGAAACTGCGCGAATTCATCCAGCGTGCTTACGATCTGGGCGCTGACGTTCGCCAGAAAGTTGACCTGAATACCTTCAGCGATGAAGAAGTTCTGCGTCTGGCTGAAAACCTGCGTAAAGGCATGCCAATCGCAACGCCGGTATTCGACGGTGCGAAAGAAGCTGAAATCAAAGAGCTGCTGCAGCTGGGCGACCTGCCGACTTCCGGTCAGATCACTCTGTTTGACGGCCGCACCGGTGAACAGTTCGAACGTCCGGTAACCGTGGGTTACATGTACATGCTGAAACTGAACCACCTGGTCGACGACAAAATGCACGCTCGTTCCACCGGTTCTTACAGCCTGGTTACTCAGCAGCCGCTGGGTGGTAAGGCGCAGTTCGGTGGTCAGCGCTTCGGTGAGATGGAAGTGTGGGCGCTGGAAGCATACGGCGCGGCCTACACCCTGCAGGAAATGCTCACCGTTAAGTCTGATGACGTGAACGGTCGTACCAAGATGTATAAAAACATCGTGGACGGCAACCACCAGATGGAACCGGGCATGCCGGAATCCTTCAACGTACTGTTGAAAGAAATCCGCTCGCTGGGCATCAACATCGAACTGGAAGACGAGTAACTCTCGCTCAAACAGGTCACTGGTGCCGGGGTAAAACCCGGCGCCAGATTGTGCTAACTCCGACGGGAGCAAATCCGTGAAAGACTTATTAAAGTTTCTGAAAGCGCAAACTAAAACCGAAGAGTTTGATGCGATCAAAATTGCTCTGGCATCGCCAGACATGATCCGTTCATGGTCTTTCGGTGAAGTTAAAAAGCCGGAAACCATTAACTACCGTACGTTCAAGCCAGAACGTGACGGTCTGTTCTGCGCTCGTATTTTCGGGCCAGTAAAAGACTATGAGTGCCTGTGCGGTAAGTACAAGCGCCTGAAACACCGTGGTGTTATCTGTGAGAAGTGCGGCGTTGAAGTGACCCAGACCAAAGTGCGTCGTGAGCGCATGGGCCACATCGAGCTGGCGTCTCCGACTGCCCACATCTGGTTCCTGAAGTCTCTGCCGTCCCGTATCGGTCTGCTGCTGGATATGCCGCTGCGTGATATCGAACGCGTACTGTACTTTGAATCTTATGTTGTTATCGAAGGTGGCATGACCAACCTCGAACGCAACCAGATTCTGACTGAAGAGCAGTACCTGGACGCGCTGGAAGAGTTCGGTGATGAATTCGACGCGAAGATGGGCGCCGAAGCTATTCAGGCCCTGCTGAAAAGCATGGACCTGGAGCAAGAGTGCGAGCAGCTGCGTGAAGAGCTGAACGAAACCAACTCCGAAACCAAGCGTAAAAAGCTGACCAAGCGCATTAAGCTGCTGGAAGCGTTCGTTCAATCTGGCAACAAGCCGGAGTGGATGATCCTGACCGTTCTGCCGGTTCTGCCGCCAGATCTGCGTCCGCTGGTTCCGCTGGATGGCGGTCGTTTTGCGACTTCTGACCTGAACGATCTGTATCGTCGCGTCATTAACCGTAACAACCGTCTGAAACGTCTGCTGGATCTGGCTGCGCCGGACATCATCGTACGCAACGAAAAACGTATGCTGCAGGAAGCGGTCGACGCCCTGCTGGATAACGGTCGTCGCGGTCGTGCGATCACCGGTTCCAACAAACGTCCTCTGAAATCTTTGGCCGATATGATCAAAGGTAAACAGGGTCGTTTCCGTCAGAACCTGCTCGGTAAGCGTGTTGACTACTCCGGTCGTTCTGTAATCACCGTAGGTCCATACCTGCGTCTGCATCAGTGCGGTCTGCCGAAGAAAATGGCGCTGGAGCTGTTCAAACCGTTCATCTACGGCAAGCTGGAACTGCGTGGCCTGGCCACCACCATCAAAGCCGCTAAGAAAATGGTTGAGCGCGAAGAAGCCGTCGTTTGGGATATCCTGGACGAAGTTATCCGCGAACACCCGGTACTGCTGAACCGTGCGCCAACACTGCACCGTTTGGGTATTCAGGCGTTCGAACCGGTTCTGATCGAAGGTAAAGCTATTCAGCTGCACCCGCTGGTTTGTGCGGCATATAACGCCGACTTCGATGGTGACCAGATGGCTGTTCACGTACCGCTGACGCTGGAAGCCCAGCTGGAAGCGCGTGCGCTGATGATGTCTACCAACAACATCCTGTCCCCGGCGAACGGCGAACCAATCATCGTTCCGTCTCAGGACGTTGTACTGGGTCTGTACTACATGACCCGTGACTGTGTTAACGCCAAAGGCGAAGGCATGGTGCTGACTGGCCCGAAAGAAGCGGAGCGTATTTATCGCGCCGGTCTGGCCTCTCTGCATGCGCGCGTTAAAGTGCGTATCACCGAATACGAAAAAGACGACAATGGTGAATTCGTCGCGAAGACCAGCCTGAAAGACACGACCATTGGCCGTGCCATTCTGTGGATGATCGTACCGAAAGGTCTGCCGTTCTCTATCGTGAACCAGGCGCTCGGTAAGAAAGCGATCTCCAAGATGCTGAACACCTGTTACCGTATTCTGGGTCTGAAACCGACCGTTATTTTTGCGGACCAGACGATGTACACCGGCTTTGCTTATGCAGCGCGTTCAGGTGCGTCCGTTGGTATCGATGACATGGTCATCCCGGAGAAAAAATACGAAATCATCAGCGAAGCGGAAGCTGAAGTTGCTGAGATTCAGGAACAGTTCCAGTCTGGTCTGGTTACTGCGGGCGAACGCTACAACAAAGTTATCGATATCTGGGCTGCGGCGAACGATCGTGTATCCAAAGCGATGATGGATAACCTGCAAACCGAAACCGTTATTAACCGTGACGGTCAGGAAGAACAGCAGGTTTCCTTCAACAGCATCTACATGATGGCCGACTCCGGTGCGCGTGGTTCTGCGGCACAGATTCGTCAGCTGGCTGGTATGCGTGGTCTGATGGCGAAGCCGGATGGCTCCATCATCGAAACGCCGATCACCGCGAACTTCCGTGAAGGTCTGAACGTACTCCAGTACTTCATCTCCACCCACGGTGCTCGTAAAGGTCTGGCGGATACCGCACTGAAGACAGCGAACTCCGGTTACCTGACTCGTCGTCTGGTTGACGTTGCGCAGGACCTGGTTGTTACTGAAGACGACTGCGGCACCCTGGAAGGCATCACCATGACGCCGGTTATCGAAGGTGGCGACGTTAAAGAGCCGCTGCGCGATCGCGTACTGGGTCGTGTGACTGCTGAAGACGTTCTGAAGCCGGGTACCGCGGACATTCTGGTTCCACGCAACACGCTGCTGCACGAGCACTGGTGTGACCTGCTGGAAGAGAACTCCGTTGACTCCGTCAAAGTTCGTTCCGTTGTATCCTGTGACACCGACTTTGGTGTATGTGCGCACTGCTACGGTCGTGACCTGGCGCGTGGCCACATCATCAACAAAGGTGAGGCTATCGGCGTTATCGCGGCACAGTCCATCGGTGAGCCGGGTACACAGCTGACGATGCGTACGTTCCACATCGGTGGTGCGGCATCTCGTGCGGCTGCTGAATCCAGCATCCAGGTGAAAAACAAAGGTAGCATCCGTCTGAGCAACGCGAAGTCGGTTGTGAACTCCAGCGGTAAACTGGTTATCACCTCTCGTAACACCGAACTGAAGCTGATCGACGAATTCGGTCGTACGAAAGAAAGCTATAAAGTGCCTTACGGTTCCGTTATGGCGAAAGGCGACGGCGAACAGGTTGCTGGCGGTGAAACCGTTGCAAACTGGGATCCGCATACCATGCCGGTTATCACCGAAGTGAGTGGTTTCGTCCGCTTCACTGACATGATCGACGGCCAGACCATTACTCGTCAGACCGACGAGCTGACCGGTCTGTCTTCGCTGGTGGTTCTGGATTCCGCAGAACGTACCTCCGGTGGTAAAGATCTGCGTCCGGCGCTGAAAATTGTTGATGCTCAGGGCAACGACGTTCTGATCCCAGGCACCGATATGCCTGCTCAGTACTTCCTGCCGGGTAAAGCGATTGTTCAGCTGGAAGATGGCGTACAGATCAGCTCTGGTGACACCCTGGCCCGTGTTCCGCAGGAATCTGGCGGTACCAAGGACATCACCGGTGGTCTGCCGCGCGTTGCGGATCTGTTCGAAGCACGTCGTCCGAAAGAGCCGGCAATCCTGGCTGAAATCAGCGGCATCATTTCCTTCGGTAAAGAAACCAAAGGGAAACGTCGTCTGGTTATCACCCCGGTAGACGGTAGCGAACCGTACGAAGAGATGATTCCGAAATGGCGTCAGCTGAACGTGTTCGAAGGTGAACGTGTAGAACGTGGTGACGTGGTTTCCGACGGTCCGGAAGCGCCGCACGACATTCTGCGTCTTCGTGGCGTACACGCGGTAACGCGTTACATCACCAACGAAGTGCAGGACGTTTATCGTCTGCAAGGCGTTAAGATTAACGATAAGCACATTGAAGTTATCGTTCGTCAGATGCTGCGTAAAGCGACCATCGAAAGTGCTGGTAGCTCCGACTTCCTCGAAGGCGAGCAGGTTGAATACTCCCGCGTTAAGATCGCTAACCGCGAGCTTGAAGCGAATGGCAAAGTTGCGGCAACCTATTCCCGCGACCTGCTGGGTATCACCAAAGCGTCTCTGGCAACCGAGTCCTTCATCTCCGCGGCCTCGTTCCAGGAGACCACTCGCGTGCTGACCGAAGCAGCCGTTGCGGGCAAACGCGACGAACTGCGCGGTCTGAAAGAGAACGTCATCGTGGGTCGTCTGATCCCGGCGGGTACCGGTTATGCGTACCACCAGGATCGTATGCGCCGTCGCGCAGCGGGCGAACAGCCGGCTGCGCCGCAGGTGAGCGTAGAAGAAGCGTCTGCCAACCTGGCAGAACTGCTGAACGCAGGCCTGGGCGGTTCTGACAACGATTAATCGTTGATGCGCTAAGCGCTTAAAAGCCAGTCAGGTTTCCTGACTGGCTTTTTTATTACCTGTCGATTTACCTCACCTAAAATAAATTACATTTATTTAATGTAATTGCCGCAATTAATTAGCAAATTAAACATGCCTGGTAATTATCAATTTGCTATTTCTTTATGCCATCACTAATCGATGGATAAAAATTCTACATGTATCAAAAAATAAGCCCCGTAAACGCTATATAGTCAAAACACTCAAAGAATCATGTGATTACTTTTCCCCATCCTTTTCGGTTTACCGCAACTGAGGGGTTCGCTGCGCCTGTTAAAAGGCAATGGAGGAGGTGAGCAAAAATAAAAATAAGGCGGAGAGTATTGTCGTTATTTAATGGATAGCTTCTGGGGGATACATGGAATTTGCTATACAGCTCATCATTATCTTAATTTGTCTGTTCTACGGCGCGAAAAAGGGTGGTATTGCGCTCGGCCTTTTAGGCGGCATTGGGTTAGTTATCTTAGTTTTTGTCTTTCATCTTAAACCGGGAAAGCCGCCGGTTGATGTCATGCTGGTGATTATCGCGGTGGTGGCCGCCTCGGCGACGCTACAGGCATCCGGCGGTTTAGACGTGATGCTGCAGATTGCCGAGAAGCTCCTGCGGCGCAATCCCAAATACGTTTCTATCGTCGCGCCATTCGTCACCTGTACGCTGACGATCCTGTGCGGTACCGGCCATGTGGTGTATACGATCCTGCCAATTATTTACGATGTGGCTATCAAAAATAATATTCGCCCGGAGCGACCGATGGCGGCGAGCTCAATTGGCGCCCAGATGGGGATCATTGCCAGCCCGGTTTCGGTGGCGGTGGTCTCGCTGGTGGCGATGCTCGGGAATTTTACCTTTAACGGTAAGCACCTTGAGTTTCTCGATTTGCTGGCGATAACCATTCCGTCAACGCTGCTGGGGATCCTGGCGATTGGTATCTTCAGCTGGTTCCGCGGTAAAGATCTTGATAAAGACGAGACCTTCCAGGCGTTTATTGCGATACCGGAAAACCGTCATTATGTTTATGGCGATACGGCCACGCTATTGGATAAAAAGCTGCCGACCAGCAACTGGATTGCGATGTGGATCTTCCTTGCCTCAATTGCCGTGGTGGCGCTGCTTGGCGCGTTTTCTGAATTGCGTCCGGCGTTCGACGGAAAGCCTCTCTCAATGGTTCTGGTGATCCAGATGTTCATGCTGCTCTCCGGGGCGCTTATCATTATTATTACCAAAACCAATCCGGCTTCGATTTCTAAAAATGAGGTTTTCCGCTCGGGGATGATCGCTATCGTCGCGGTGTATGGTATCGCGTGGATGGCGGAAACCATGTTCGGCGCGCACATGACCGAGATTAAAGGTGTACTCGGAGAAATGGTGAAGGAGTACCCGTGGGCCTACGCTATCGTGCTGTTATTGGTATCGAAGTTCGTCAACTCTCAGGCGGCGGCGCTGGCGGCGATTGTCCCGGTGGCGCTGGCGATCGGCGTTGACCCGGCCTATATCGTCGCTTCCGCGCCCGCCTGCTATGGCTATTACATCCTGCCGACTTACCCAAGCGATCTGGCGGCGATTCAGTTTGACCGTTCAGGCACAACCCATATTGGCCGCTTTGTCATTAACCATAGCTTTATCCTGCCGGGATTAATTGGCGTGAGCGTTTCTTGCGTCTTCGGCTGGGTGTTCGCGGCGATGTACGGTTTTCTGTAAGTGAGACAGGCGCCGCTGGCGGCGCCTGCTAGCTCATTGGGATTATTGTGCGGGCGGCAGGCGGCGATACAGTTCGATCATATCGGTCGCTAAATCCTGAATCACCATCGCGTTCATCAGATGATCCTGGGAGTGCACGGTAATCAGGTTCACCGGCAGCTTGCCGCTGCCTTCATCCATGCCGATAAGCTGGGTCTGGATTTTATGCGCATGCTTTACAAATTCGTGGGAGTCGGCCATAGCCTGCTCGGCGGCGGCGAAATCCCCTTTACGCGCCTGCTGTAGGGCAGTGAGGGCAGAACTGCGCGCGGAGCCGGCGTTGACCAGCAGCTCCATGATAATCGTCTCTAAATCTTCCATGCCTTACTCCATCAGCTTCAGGGCTTTATCAAGAACGGCATCGCCTTTCATCATGCCGTAATCCATCATATCGATAACGGCGACCTTTTTACCAACCGGGTCGGCTAGCGCCTGTAGTTTTGCCTGTTCATACTTCACCTGTGGGCCGAGCAGGATAATATCCGCCGTGGCCAGGTTATCTTTGAACTCCGCTACCGGCACGGCTTTAATAGACACTTCGACGCCTTTCTTCTGCGCGGCGTCTTTCATACGTTGCACCAGCATGCTGGTGGACATTCCTGCGGCACAGCATAAAACGATATTCTTCATTGTTTCATCGCCCTTATGTATGTTCCTTGATATACCATCTTTATCGCGGGCGGCGGCGTGGCACAACCGCTTCACCATGATTGTGTGTAAAACATCACAAAAAATGAAACCGGTTTCAATTTTGCAGCGGCAGAGATAAAAAAGCCCGCAAAAGCGGGCTATCAGAGGGTTACGCTCAGGCGCGAACGATTCGGTTCTTGCCCTGCTGTTTGGCCTTATACAACGCTTCATCCACGCTAACGACCAGTTTTTCCAGCGGCTCCATATTCCACTCTCCGAGGCCGGCACTAAAGGTGACGGTTAATCCTTCTTCGCGCCAGGTTCGGCTGGCAACGTTAAGGCGCCAGCTCTCCAGAATGGTGAGCGCGTTGTCGATATGTTCGGCAGGGAAGATTACGGCAAACTCTTCGCCGCCGTAGCGGTAAAGCGAGATCTCCTGAGGCTGCAGGATCTGTAACCCTTCACGCGCGACGTTGCGCAGCACGATGTCGCCATTGAGATGGCCCCAGGTATCATTAATCGATTTGAAGTTGTCGATATCGACCAACGCGAGGGCGAAAGGCTGGTGATCGTTCATCAGCGCGGCGATATCGCTGTCGAAGGCGCGGCGGTTTTTGCAGCCGGTCAGGGCATCGATGGTGGCCTGGCGGACATAGGTGAGCTCACGCTGTTTATTGCTCTCGATCGCTTTGCTGAGCATGGCTTCCAGCCGCGGCGCGCGTTTGACGTCGCCGGTCTTGATGGCGTTAATGATGTTCATCAGTACGGTACGCGAAGCGTGACGCAGATAAAGCCCGAACAGGACAATGACGATAGCGGCAAGAGCGAAACCCCAGGCGACAATATCGGTTTCATAGCGCGTCAGGTCGTCAAGGGTGGCATCGGTAACGCGGAAAATAACGAACCAGTCAGGATTGGTAAAGGAATAGTAGTAGTACCAGGCCTTATGCTCCTCATCATAAAGCTGGCCTTCCGCACTGGTCATTTTGTCCATGAGTTCCGCGCTAATGTAGGTTTTAAATAGCGCGCCGGTATCGGGATGGATCACCACTTTGCCGTCGCGTTGCACGACAAAAAACTCGCCCTGCACCGGTGAGACAATCTGCCGTAACGCGTAGCCCATCGACGTTAGATCCATATGAAACGCCAGGCTACCTTTGAGCCGCCCCTGCGGTGAAATGACAGGCCGGTAGACGGTGACGGTAGGATGGTGAGTGAAGTAGTCAAGGTAAGGAGTGGTATAGAGACTGAAGGTACTGGCTTCCGCCTGGCGAATAAACCAGGGACGCGTTTTAGGATCAAACGAGCGGCTCTCATCGCCTTCCATCACCTCGGGAGCGCGCAGATAATGGCCGAGAGTATCGGCAAGCGAAATGGAGGAGACCGTCGGCATCAGCTCCTGCAAACGCATCAGATCGTCCAGACCCTTTTGCGGATTGACATTTACGGCGATATTGAGCGCATCGTCGCGGGCGAAGTATTTCGTCGCGCGCGCCAGAATGTAGTCATTCTCGCGCAGCAGAGATTCGGTGTAGTTCACCGCAAGATTATGGGTAAAGTTGCGGTTAATATGATGATAATCTTCGAGAAAATTTTTCTTCTGCGTCGCGGTAACAAAGATTGCGATCAGTAAAAAACTGAGCAAAATCCCCGCAAAGCCCACTACGATCGGCGTAGTAAAAGAAAGCTTTCTGTTGTGGCGTGCCATAAGTTGTTAATCGTCCAGAATCAATATACCTGTCATACTTCAAGTTGCATGTGCGTTGGCAATAACTCGGCCCATCCTTGGGCCTCGCCTTTACGGGGCCAGCGCAAGCGCTGTTCAAAACGGCTAGTCGTTTTGTTCTGCAACTCGAATTATTTAGGGTATAAACCGTGGGTTTAGACGCAGGTTAAGCCAGCATGCCTGCTTAGCGAATCAGGTAACTATCGCTAAATTATAACGCTGAGTGCGCTCAGCATCGTGATTAATATTCGATAGTAATATGTTTGCGGCAGTGCGGACGGTAGAGGCAGGGCGAAGAGAGGAAAGAAAAACTCGCCCTGGTCAGCGTCCGCTGCTGACCCTGGCAGAATAGAAAAATGGCGGCAGTTGGGCGAGCCTCCGTTTTCCATCTCTCGTGCAGGCACGCAAAATAATCAGCGGCTTGCAGCATACTTCATGATGATTGCGAGGCGCGTCCCAGCCAGCTATCCCAGTCTTTCCATACCGGCTGTAGGCCACGGGCGGCCAGCGCGCTGGCAACCTCTTCAGGGCGGCGATCGTCGTGGGGAGCAAATTGCTCAAGTTCCGGATGATCGTCGGCGTAGCCGCCGGGTTGGGTTTTGGAGAACGCGCTGACGTTGTTAATCGCCAGCGGGATCACCCGGTCGCGGAACCACGGTGATTCACGGGTCGAGAGCGACAGCTCAACCTCCGGCGCCAGCAGGCGGAAGGCGCAAATGGTCTGCACCAGCTGACGCTCGTCCATCAGCGAAGCTGGCGTAATACCGCCGGCGCAAGGGCGTAAACGCGGAAAGGAGATAGAGTAGCGGCTGCGCCAGTAGCGCTGCTGTAGCCATAACAGATGCTCGGCGACCATAAAGCAGTCCACTCGCCAGCTGTCGGAAAGGCCAATGAGCGCGCCGAGGCCGATCTTATCGATCCCCGCTTCCCCTAAACGATCCGGTGTATCAAGGCGCCAGAAGAAATCCTGCTTTTTACCCTTCAGATGGTGCTGGGCATACATACTTTCATGGTAGGTTTCCTGATAGACCATCACCCCATCAAGCCCCAGCGTTTTTAGTTCGGCATACTCTTCGGTCGCCAGCGGCTGCACTTCCATATGCAGCGAAGCAAACTGGCGGCGAATGGCTGGCAGGTGCTGGCGGAAATAATCCATTCCGACCTTACTCTGATGTTCGCCGGTGACCAGCAGAAGATGTTCAAAGCCTAAATTGCGGATTGCGGCGCATTCGTGGGCAATCTCCGCTTCATCCAGCGTCTTGCGCTTGATGCGGTTACTCATTGAGAAGCCGCAGTAGGTACAGTCGTTGGCGCACAGGTTGGACAAATACAACGGTACGTAAAAGCTGACGGTGTTGCCGAAGCGCTGCCGGGTGAGGCGCTGCGCGCGCTGGGCCAGCGGTTCAAGATAATCGGCCGCGGCAGGTGAGAGCAGGGCCATCATGTCATCGCGGGTGAGTTGTTTTGCCGCCAGCGCCCGTTCGACGTCGGCGGCGGTTTTGCTGTTGATACGCAGGCGAATGTCATCCCATTCCAACTGCCGCCAGCGATCGCTGAAAGTTTTCATGCCAGTGCCTCCAGAAAGCCGGTCAGCGGGCTGGTGGCCTGCGCCTGAGTACTGCGCGCCCCCGGTCCGGCCTGACGCGCCAGTAATCCGGCATCGACCGCCATGCGGAAGGCGCGGGCCATGGCGACAGGATCGTCGGCGACGGCAATGGCGGTGTTGACCAGTACCGCATCAGCGCCCATTTCCAGCGCCTGCGCCGCGTGGCTCGGCACGCCAATCCCGGCATCAACCACCACCGGTACCGTCGCCTGTTCGATAATAATCTCCAGCATGGCCCTGGTTTCCAGCCCCTGATTGGAGCCTATCGGCGCACCCAGCGGCATCACCGCCGCGCAGCCAGCCTCTTCCAGCCGTTTGCACAGGACCGGGTCGGCGCCGCAATAGGGCAAGACGACAAACCCTTCGCGCACCAGTAGCTCCGCCGCCTTCAGGGTTTCAATGGGGTCAGGCAGCAGCCAGCGGGCGTCCGGGTGGATCTCCAGTTTCAGCCAGTGGGTACCTAAGGCTTCCCGCGCCAGGCGGGCGGCAAAAACCGCTTCTTCCGCCGTCTTGGCGCCTGAGGTATTCGGCAGCAGGTTAACGCCCGCCGCCAGCAGCGGCGCGAGAATCGCGTCATTATGCTGGCGTAAATCGACGCGCTTCATCGCCAGCGTCACCAGCTGGCTTCCCGAGGCGCGAATCGCCTCGACCATTACCTCCGGGGCGGCGAATTTGCCGGTTCCGGTAAAAATGTGGGATTCAAATGTCTTATCAGCAATACGTAACATGTCAGCCTCCGGCGATAACCTGAAAAAGCAGGACCCGATCGCCTTCCTGCAAGAGATGATCTTCCCACCGTTCGCGTGGCAGGATGTGTTGGTTGAGCGCCAGCGCAACGTCCGGCTGGAGCTGTTCCAGTTGGCTAAGCAGGGCGCTTACGCTGAGGTTGTCCGCGCACTCCAGCGGTTCGTCGTTAAACCAGACTTGCATGATGTCCTCCACAAACCGGACAGCCCCGGGCCTTTTGCAACGTAAGGTTGCGCCAGTTGCTGGTGCGGGCGTCAAACAGCCGTAGCGTGTTGCGCGGCGTCGCCATGCCGCTAAGGAGCTTAATGGCTTCCAGCGCCTGCAGCGTCCCCATCATGCCGACGACCGGGCCGACGATCCCCGCGGTACGACAGTTACGCTGTGGTTCGGCGGTGTCCGGCCACAGGCAGCGGTAGCAGCCCTGCGCCCAGGGCGGCGTCAGCACCATCAACTGGCCGCCGAAGCCGACGGCGCTGGCGGTTACCAGCGGCGTCTCAAGGGCGACGCAGGCGGCGTTAATCGCCTGGCGGGCAATCATGTTATCGGTACAGTCCAGCACCACGTCGGCTTTCGCCACTTCGGCGCGCAGCGACTCGCCGCTTAAGCGCTGCCGTAGCGCCACGAGGCGGATTTGCGGATTGAGTTGGTTGAGCCGCGTCTTTGCCGCCGCGGCTTTTGGCTGGTCGATATCGTCGCTGGTGAACAGAATTTGCCGCTGCAGGTTGCTGAGATGCACCGCGTCGTCATCGGCCAGGGTCAGCGTCCCGACGCCGGCCCCCGCCAGATATAGCGCCGCCGGCGAACCTAAGCCGCCCAGGCCGATAATCAGCGCCCGGCTGGCTAACAGTTTCTGCTGTCCCTCGATGGCGATATCTTCCAGCAATAGCTGGCGGCTGTAGCGCATGAAGTCGTGATCATTCATCGCCTGATCCCGCCAGCGCTAACAGTTGTGCTGTGGCAGCCCGCCAGTCTGTTGCCTGGGTAATGGCGCTGACGACCGCGATGCTGCCGACGCCGGTCGCCAGTACGCCCGGCGCTTTTTCCAGACTGATGCCGCCTATCGCTACCGTCGGATAATCGGCCAGACGATGAATATGCCCGGCAAGCTGTTCGAGGCCCTGCGGCGCCGAAGGCATCTGTTTGGTTTGTGTCGGGAAGACGTGGCCCAGCGCGATGTAGGAAGGGCGCGCCGCCAGCGCGACGTCAATTTCCATGTCGTCGTGAGTGGAGACGCCAAGGCGCAGTCCGGCTTTACGGATGGCGCTCAGATCTGTGGTTTCCAGGTCTTCTTGACCCAGATGCACGCCGTACGCCCGGTGCTGAATCGCCAGTTGCCAGTAATCATTGATAAACAGCCGTGCGTGATAGCGGCGGCCAAGCGCGATGGCGGCGATGACATCATCCTCTACGTCGCTGTCGCGCTGGTCCTTGATCCGCAACTGAATGGTGCGCACGCCGGCTTCCAGCAGGCGCTCAATCCACGCCACGCTATCGACAACCGGATAAAGCCCGAGACGAAACGGTACGGGCGGAAAGTCAGGCTGGTACATCAGGCATTTTCCTTTTTCAGGTAGATTTCACCGCCGCGGGCGCGGAAGTTATTTGACATATCGGCCATGCCGGCCTCAATACTTTGCTTCGCGGCGTAGTCGCGGACCTCCTGGGTGATTTTCATCGAACAGAATTTTGGCCCGCACATGGAGCAGAAGTGGGCGACTTTGCCGGACTCCTGCGGCAGGGTTTCATCGTGATAGGCCCGCGCGGTAAAGGGATCGAGCGCGAGGTTGAACTGGTCTTCCCAGCGGAATTCGAAACGCGCTTTGGACATCGCGTTGTCGCGGATCTGCGCGCCGGGGTGGCCTTTAGCGAGGTCGGCGGCGTGGGCAGCGATTTTGTAGGTAATGAGTCCCTGTTTCACATCCTCTTTGTTGGGCAAGCCGAGATGTTCTTTTGGCGTGACGTAGCACAGCATGGCGCAGCCAAACCAGCCAATCATTGCCGCGCCGATACCGGAAGTGAAATGGTCATAGCCCGGCGCGATGTCGGTGGTGAGCGGCCCCAGCGTGTAGAACGGCGCTTCGTGGCAGTGCTCCAGTTCTTCGGTCATATTGCGGCGAATCATCTGCATCGGCACGTGGCCGGGGCCTTCAATCATCACCTGAACGTCATACTCCCAGGCGATTTTAGTCAGCTCGCCCAGCGTATGCAGCTCGGCGAACTGCGCCTCGTCGTTGGCATCCTGAATCGAGCCGGGGCGCAGACCATCGCCGAGGGACAGCGACACGTCATAGGCGGCGCAGATTTCACAGATTTCGCGGAAGTGCTGGTAGAGGAAGTTTTCCTGATGATGCGACAGGCACCACTTGGCCATGATCGAACCGCCGCGCGAGACGATACCGGTCAACCGCTTCGCGGTCATTGGCACATAGCGCAGCAGCACCCCGGCATGAATCGTGAAGTAGTCGACGCCCTGTTCGGCCTGTTCCAGCAGGGTATCGCGGAAGGCTTCCCAGGTCAGGTTCTCGGCAATGCCGTTAACTTTCTCCAGCGCCTGGTAAATCGGGACGGTACCAATCGGCACCGGGCTGTTGCGCAGGATCCATTCGCGGGTCTCGTGGATATAGCGGCCGGTGGAGAGGTCCATTACCGTGTCGGCGCCCCAGCGGGTTGACCAGACCAGCTTCTCGACCTCTTCCTCGATGGAAGAGGTCACCGCCGAGTTGCCGATATTGGCATTCACTTTCACCAGGAAGTTGCGGCCGATAATCATCGGTTCGGATTCCGGGTGATTGATATTGGCCGGGATGATGGCTCGCCCGGCAGCGACTTCATCGCGGACGAACTCGGCGGTAATGTTGTCCGGCAGGCGGGCGCCAAAGCCTTCTCCGGCATGCTGCTGGCGCAGCACCTCGCTGCGGATACGCTCGCGGCCCATGTTTTCGCGAATGGCGATGAATTCCATCTCCGGGGTGACGATCCCCTGGCGGGCGTAGTGTAGTTGCGTTACGCATTTGCCGGCGACGGCGCGTTTAGGCGTCAGCAGGCCGCCGAAGCGCAGTTCATCGAGGCCATCGTCGGCCAGCCGCGCTTTAGTGTATGCCGAGCTGCGTTCGCTGAGCGGCGCGCAGTCGTTACGTGCGTCGATCCACCGCTGGCGTAGTTTTGTCAGTCCCTGGCGGACATCGATGTTGATCTCCGGGTCGCCGTAAGGCCCGGAGGTGTCGTACACCGGTATTGGTTCGTTGGCTTCGTATTGGGGGTTATCGTTATCACCGCCGATGAGCGTCGGGCTGAGCTGGATTTCACGCATCGGGACGCGGATATCAGCCTGTGAGCCTTGAATGTAGATACGGCGTGAATTGGGAAAAGCGGTACCTTCCAGCGTATCAATGAATCGCTGCGCGTGTTCGCGTTGTTCCCGGCGGGTCAGTTTGGTAGTAGACATAGCGCATTCCAGTTACAAAAAAAGGAGATGGCTTGTCAGACGACGGATGGAGTAACAGATGCGACCAACCCGTAACGGGCAGGTGCGACCAGCAGTTTACTCTTGTTCCCTTCGCAGGTATTAGCCTGATCAGGTTCCGCGGATCCCGAATAAACGGTCTCAGCCTTTTCCACTTCAGCTTTCGTGTGGAAAATAGGCACTCCGACAAGATGAAATCCCTCCGCAGAGGGATAATGTATGTAAATTACTCGTTAACGGTTCACAACTCAAGCGGTCGGCGCGATATTGTCGCCAACGCTGTCTTTCCGATCGTGAGCGACGACCAGCGCCAGCAGCTTGTCCTCAAGCGCGAAGCGCGCCTCCAGCGACTCGCCGATATCCGACAGCGCCTGCTGAAATTCGAGATAGTTATCATGATCGATGGCGTTTTCGAGGCAGGTATCGTAGTAGTCCATCATCTGCTGGGTATTGGCTTCCAGCTGCGGGTAGATTTTGGTGGCGGCTAAAAGAGGGGTACTCCCTTCCATTTCTCCGATAATACGTTCATAAATATTAAAATGACCGGATGAGAGGTAATCCACCAGGCTTTGGCAAAAGTCATCCAGCGCCTTTTCATTAAGCCGCATAAAGGACTCTTTGCCGGGTTTCAGGCCAACCAGGTTGTAGTAAGCCACGAGCAAATGCTTACGCACAAGCAGCCAGCGATCGACCAGTTTGTTATTGCCTCCAACACGTTCCGTCAGGTTTTCCAGCTGGTTTAACATGATTGACTCCGCAAGATTAAAAATAACGTTGCTCAGCAAATGTAAATATAATGTTAAAAGTGCCAGTAAAACGAAGGTAGCGCAATAGATATGGATCGTATTATTGAAAAATTAGATCGCGGCTGGTGGATCGTCAGTCACGAACAAAAATTATGGCTTCCCGCAGGGGAATTACCACATGGCGAAGCGGTAAATTTTGATCTTGTCGGTGAACGCGCGCTACATCTCGGCGAGTGGCAAGGCGAAGCGGTGTGGCTGGTGCGTCAGGATCGTCGCCATGATATGGGATCGCTGCGCCAGGTGTTGGATCAGGATCCTGGGCTTTTCCAATTAGCAGGGCGCGGGATCCAGTTGGCCGAGTTTTATCGATCGCATAAATTTTGCGGCTACTGCGGCCACCCGATGCACGTCAGTAAAACCGAGTGGGCGATGCTCTGCGGCCACTGTCGCGAGCGCTATTATCCGCAAATTGCCCCCTGCATTATCGTCGCCATTCGTCGCGACGATTCGATTTTACTGGCGCAGCATACCCGCCATCGTAATGGTGTCCATACGGTGTTGGCCGGGTTTGTCGAAGTGGGCGAAACCCTTGAGCAGGCGGTCGCTCGCGAAGTCATGGAAGAGAGCGGCATTAAGGTGAAAAACCTACGCTATGTGACCTCCCAGCCGTGGCCCTTCCCGCAATCACTGATGACCGCCTTTATGGCTGAATACGACAGCGGCGATATTGTCGTGGATAAAAAAGAGCTGCTGAGCGCAGAGTGGTATCGCTATGACGATTTGCCGCTACTGCCGCCGCCGGGCACCGTGGCGCGACGCCTGATCGAAGATACGGTGGCGATGTGTCGGGCAGAGTACGAGTGACATGTTACACTGGGCGCATCAACGCTAAAGGAATGTAAAAATGACCGAACTGAAAAACGATCGTTACCTGCGTGCGCTGCTGCGCCAGCCGGTTGATGTCACCCCGGTGTGGATGATGCGCCAGGCAGGCCGCTATCTCCCGGAATACAAAGCCACCCGCGCGCAAGCGGGCGATTTCATGTCGCTGTGTAAAAATGCCGAGCTGGCCTGCGAAGTGACGCTACAGCCGCTGCGCCGTTACCCGCTGGATGCGGCGATCCTCTTTTCGGACATCCTGACGATTCCGGACGCGATGGGGCTGGGGCTGTACTTTGAAGCTGGCGAAGGCCCGCGCTTCACCTCGCCGGTGAAATGCAAAGCCGACGTCGACAAGCTGCCGGTGCCGGACCCGGAACAAGAATTAGGCTACGTGATGAACGCCGTGCGCACCATTCGCCGTGAACTGAAAGGCGAAGTGCCGCTGATTGGTTTTTCCGGCAGCCCGTGGACGCTGGCGACCTACATGGTTGAAGGCGGCAGCAGCAAAGCCTTTACCGTCATCAAAAAGATGATGTATGCCGAACCGCAGGCGCTGCACGCGCTGCTGGACAAGCTGGCGAAAAGCGTCACCCTGTATCTGAACGCGCAGATCAAAGCGGGCGCGCAGTCGGTGATGATTTTCGACACCTGGGGCGGCGTGTTGACCGGCCGCGACTATCAGCAGTTCTCACTCTACTACATGCATAAAATCGTCGATGGCCTGCTGCGGGAAAACGAAGGTCGTCGCGTACCGGTGACGCTGTTCACCAAAGGCGGCGGACAATGGCTGGAAGCGATGGCGGAGACCGGCTGCGATGCGCTGGGTCTCGACTGGACTACCGATATTGCCGACGCTCGCCGTCGCGTAGGCCACAAAGTGGCGCTGCAGGGCAATATGGACCCGTCGATGCTTTATGCGCCTGCCGCCCGTATTGAAGACGAAGTGGCGAACATTCTCGCCGGCTTCGGCCAGGGCGAAGGCCATGTCTTTAACCTTGGCCACGGCATCCATCAGGACGTCGACCCACAGCATGCAGGAGTCTTTGTTGAGGCGGTGCATCGTCTCTCCGCGCAATATCACCAATAGGAGATAAGCATGATGGATTTAGCTGCGCTGCGAACCCAACAGCAATCTTTAGCCGCGTCGGTAGAACGTGCGGACCGATTGGATCGCGACCCGCCGGTGCTGATCGGCGGCGCCGATGTGGGGTTTGAGCAGGAAGGGGACATTACCCGCGCTGCGATGGTGCTGCTAACTTATCCGGGGCTTGAGCTGGTGGAGTATCAGGTGGCGCGCGTCGCCACCACGATGCCGTACATCCCCGGCTTTCTCTCCTTTCGCGAGACGCCCGCGCTGCTGGCGGCGTGGCAACAGCTATCGCAAAAGCCCGATCTGTTGTTCGTCGACGGCCACGGTATTTCACATCCCCGGCGGCTTGGCGTCGCCAGCCATTTTGGCCTGATGGTTGATGTGCCAACGATTGGCGTAGCGAAAAAACGCTTATGCGGGAAGTTTGAACCGCTCGGCGCCGAGCCCGGCGCGCTGGCGCCATTAATCGACAAGGGCGATCAGCTGGCCTGGGTCTGGCGCAGCAAAGCACGCTGCAACCCACTGTTTATCAGTACCGGCCACCGCGTAGGGATGGATAGCGCGTTAATGTGGGTGGAACGCTGCATGCAGGGCTACCGGCTACCCGAACCCACGCGTTGGGCCGATGCCGTGGCATCCCGTCGGCCTTCCTTTGTGCGTTGGCAAGCAAATCACGGCTGATTCAGGTACACTGCGCCTAATTTCTGACTTCGAGAATTCATCATGTTACAAAACCCGATTCATCTGCGCCTGGAGAAACTGGAGAGCTGGCAGCACGTCACCTTTATGGCCTGCCTGTGCGAGCGTATGTACCCCAACTACGCCATGTTCTGCAAGCAAACCGAGTTTGGCGACGGCCAGTTATATCGTCGTATCCTTGACCTGATCTGGGAAACGCTGACGGTAAAAGATGCGAAGGTGAATTTCGATAGTCAGCTGGAAAAGCTGGAAGAGGCGATTCCGTCCGCGGATGACTACGACATGTACGGCGTCTATCCGGCTATCGATGCCTGCGTCGCGCTGAGCGAATTAATCCACTCACGCCTGAGCGGTGAAACGCTGGAGCATGCTATCGAGGTCAGTAAGACTTCCATTACTACCGTCGCGATGCTGGAAATGACCCAGGAAGGTCGCGAAATGACCGATGAAGAGCTCAAAGCTAACCCGGCGGTAGAACAAGAATGGGACATTCAGTGGGAGATTTTCCGCCTGTTGGCCGACTGCGAAGAACGCGACATTGAACTGATTAAAGGGCTGCGCGCAGACCTGCGAGAGGCCGGCGAAAGCAATATTGGTATAAATTTTCAGCAATGAGACCAGAAAACGTGATTTACCGCCTGAATTGTAGCGTCTGAAGACTTCCATTCCGCCCCCTGTCTGGTCTACATTTGGGGGGCGAAAAAAAGTGGCTATCGGTGCGTGTATGCAGGAGAGTGCTTTTCTGGCATTTCCGTCGCACTCGATGCTTAGCAAGCGATAAACACATTGTAAGGATAACTTATGAACAAGACTCAACTGATTGATGTAATTGCGGACAAAGCTGACCTGTCTAAAGCACAGGCAAAAGCTGCCCTGGAATCCACCCTGGCTGCAATTACCGAGTCTCTGAAAGAAGGTGATGCTGTTCAACTGGTTGGTTTCGGTACCTTCAAAGTGAACCACCGTGCTGAGCGTACTGGCCGCAACCCGCAGACCGGTAAAGAAATCAAAATCGCTGCAGCTAACGTGCCAGCATTTGTTTCTGGCAAAGCGCTGAAAGACGCAGTCAAGTAAGACCGCGTGGCAGTGTCCAGTTTTAACGAAGGGGCTTTTAAGCCCCTTTTGTCTAACTGGCGTCGCACGCTGACGCTGGCAGGCGCGCTATTGCTCACTGCCTGCAGTCACGATTCTTCTCTTCCTCCTTTCACCGCCAGCGGCTACGCCGATAACCAGGGCGCGATGCGCATCTGGCGCAAAGATGCCGGCGATGAAGTTCACCTGCTTGCCGCTTTTAGTCCATGGCACCGCGGCGACACCTCAACCAGCGAGTACCGCTGGCAGGATGGCCAGCTAACGCTTATTGAGCTCAACGTGTACGGCAAACCGCCGGAACATATTCGCGCCCGCTTTGACGCCCAGGGCGAGCTGAGTTTTATGCAGCGTGAAGTAGATGGTGAAAAACAGCAGCTTTCAAACGACCAGGTCGCGCTGTACCGCTATCGGGCGCAGCAAATCCGCGAAACCAGTGACGCCTTGCGTCAAGGACGAGTGGTATTACGCCAGGGGCGCTGGCATGCCGATCGTACCGTGACCACCTGTGAAGGCCAGACCGTGAAGCCTGACCTTGATGAGCGGGCATTAGCGCATATTGAACGCCGCCAGAATCACTCCTCCGTGGAAGTGAGCGTAGCGTGGCTGGAGGCGCCGGAAGGCTCGCAACTGCTGCTGGTGGCTAATGAAAACTTCTGTACCTGGCAGCCGAACGAAAAATCGTTCTGAGTTTTACCAGTGGTTCATGCCCATATGACCACCGCCATTACCGCGGCAGCCGCCGTAACCCATACCCGCGCCGCGAGGAACGCCTGCTTCCGCAAGGGCGATATCAAATTTTACCCGCTGCTGATCCAGCTGCTGGCTTAATGTTTCCATTTCCTTCGCCACGGCCTCAATTTTTCCGCTTTCTGGTTTTGGCGCAGTAAGCAGCGCATTGTACTCGTAGCGTTTGGACTGTAACTGCTGGCGCAGGGCGCTGGTTTGCGCATAGTAATTGTCATGTAGCTTCTGCACGGTCGCTTGCTGTTCCTGGGTGAGCTGGCTGTAACCCTGCGCGCCCATCCCGTTGTTATAACCCCAGTGATGTCCGGCCCAGGCCGCGTGACTGCCAAAGGTCAGTGCGGCAAGCGCCACGAGGACGAGGGATAAAGTCGGTTTCCGTTTCATAGCGTGATCTCCTGTGTGGTTTCCCTCGGTATTGCATCTTCCATGCCAGCCTGAAAAAGCGCGTGAATACAGGCCTGTCCGCGGCGAACATTATCCTGGCGAGTAAAAATGACCCGTTCCGGCTGGGGCCTGCGAGTCATTTTTACTCGCTAAATCACCGGCGATATGTCTGAGGACAGGTTTCACGGTGTGGAAAAATGGCATGATTCCTGCTGATGGATCCTGGTGATAGCGAATAAGGACACGATAAGGACCCGCCCATGCCGCGCATGACCTCATTTTCCCGGGACACCCTGAGCTGGTTACTGACCGGCACGGTTATCCTGTTGGTTATTCTGTTTTCCGCGATGATTGTCCGCGATTATGGCCGGGAAACCGCCGCCGCCCGGCAAACCATCGAAGAAAAAGGGGAGGTGCTGATCCGCGCGCTGGAGTCCGGCACGCGTGTCGGCATGGGGATGCGAATGCATCACGCGCAGCTGCAGGCGCTGCTGGAGGAGATGGCCTGGCAGCCCGGTGTGCTGTGGTTCGCGGTGACCGATGAAAACGGTAAAATTATCGCCCACAGCGATCCGCAGCAATTGGATAAGGCGCTGTACAGTCCCGCGCAAATGCGTGAACTCAAGGTGGGTGAACAGGAGCGCTGGCGCCGGCTTGCCGAGCCGCAACCGGCACTGGAGATTTATCGCCAGTTTCGCCCGCTTAACCCTGCTCGTGGTCACCATATGGGGATGATGAAGCGCTGCAACAGCACGCTGGCTCAGCCCAATGTTCCACAGGTAATTTTTATCGCCTTTGATAGCCGCGAGCTGGATGCGGCGCAGGCCCGCGGCTTGCGTAATATGATGATCATGCTGGCGGCCGCGGCGCTGGTCATCGTCGCGACGATCCTCGCTCAGTTCTGGTTCCGCCGCTACCGTCTCTCACGCCAGCAGCTTCAGGAGGCGATGGCCCGCAAAGAAAAACTGCTGGCCCTTGGGCATCTGGCGGCTGGCGTCGCACATGAGATCCGCAATCCGCTTTCTTCGATTAAAGGACTGGCGAAGTATTTTGCCGAGCGTACGCCGCCGGGCGGCGAGGCGCAGGAGTTAGCGCTGGTGATGGCCAAAGAGGCCGATCGCCTGAACCGGGTCGTCAGCGAGCTGCTGGAGCTGGTTCGTCCAGCCCATTTAAACTACCAGCCCGTCGATATCAACGCGCTTATCCACCACTCATTGCAGCTGGTAAGCCAGGATGCGCAGAGTCGCGGGATCGCGCTGCAATTTACTCCGCGCCCTGAATTAACCTCTATTAAAGCCGACCCCGACCGTCTGAACCAGGTGCTGTTGAATCTGTATCTGAACGCGATGCAGGCAATTGGCCGTGATGGCGTTATTCACGTATCGGCAAGCGAAGCCGATCGGCAACGTGTGAAAATTGTCGTCAAGGATAGCGGTAAGGGGATGAGCGATGAAGAACTGCAGGCCATCTTTACCCCTTATTTCACCACCAAGGCGGACGGCACGGGGCTGGGGCTGGCGGTAGTACAGAATATTATCGAACAACATGGCGGGACAATCCGCGCCGAAAGCCAGCCGGGGGCCGGAGCGATATTTACGCTTTGGTTACCGGTGGATGCTCAACGGAGGGAAGATGAGCAGCGATAAAATACAGATTCTGGTCGTCGATGATGACGTTAGCCACTGCACGATTTTGCAGGCGCTGCTGCGTGGCTGGGGCTATCAAGTGGCGTTAGCCCACAACGGCCTGCAGGCGCTGGAACAGATCCATCGGCAGGTGTTCGACCTGGTGCTATGCGATATCCGCATGGCGGAGATGGACGGTATCGCGACATTAAAAGAGATCAAAGCCTATAACCCGGCGATTCCGGTATTAATCATGACGGCGTTCTCCAGCGTCGGCACGGCGGTTGAGGCTATTAAGTCCGGCGCGCTGGATTATCTGGTCAAGCCGCTGGATTTTGACACTCTACAGCAGACGCTGGTTCAGGCACTGGCGCATACCCGGCAGAGTGAAGGCGATTCCAGCGCCGCGACGGATTCGCAATGGGGCATGATTGGCGATAGCCCGGCAATGCAGGCGCTTATCAACAATATTACGCTGGTGGCGCCCTCGGATGCGACGGTGCTGATCTGCGGCGAATCGGGAACCGGTAAAGAACTGGTGGCGCGCGCCATCCACGCTTGCAGCGAGCGCCGCGAGAAGCCGCTGGTGACGCTAAACTGCGCGGCGCTCAATGAGTCGCTGCTGGAGTCCGAGCTGTTCGGTCATGAAAAAGGGGCTTTTACCGGCGCGGAGCGGCGGCGGGAAGGGCGTTTTGTCGAGGCGGATGGCGGCACGCTGTTTCTTGATGAAATTGGCGATATCTCGCCGCTGATGCAGGTGCGTCTGCTGCGGGCGATTCAGGAACGCGAAGTGCAGCGCGTTGGCAGTAATCAGACGCTTTCTGTCGATGTGCGGCTAATTGCCGCCACCCATCGTAATCTGGCGGAGGAGGTAAGCGCCGGGCGCTTTCGCCAGGATCTCTATTATCGCCTGAACGTCGTAACCATTGATATGCCGCCACTGCGTCAGCGGCGTGAAGATATTCCACCGCTGGCGCAGCACTTTCTTAAGCGCTATGCCGAACGCAATCGTAAAACGGTGCAGGGATTTACGCCGCAGGCGATGGACCTGTTGATTCACTACGGCTGGCCGGGGAATATCCGCGAACTGGAAAATGCGGTGGAGCGGGCGGTGGTGCTACTGACCGGAGAATACATTTCCGAGCGTGAACTGCCGTTGGCGATAGCAGGTACGACGCTGCCGGTCGCTGGCAACGATGAGGCGTTGATTCAGCCGTTAGTGGAAGTCGAAAAAGAAGTCATACTGTCGGCGCTGGAAAAAACGGGCGGCAACAAAACTGAAGCCGCCCGTCAGTTAGGCATTACGCGTAAAACGCTGCTGGCAAAACTCAGCCGTTAGTTTTTTCACGCGCGATGGCGCGCCAGCCGATATCGTTACGGCTGAAGCTGCCGTTCCAGCGAATATCGGTCAGCAGTTCATAGGCGCGCTGCTGCGCCTGCGCCACGGTGTCACCCAGCGCGGTTACGCACAGCACGCGTCCGCCGTTGGTGACTACGCGCTGGTCGTCAGACAGCCTGGTGCCGGCGTGGAAGACTTTACCGTCTGCCGCTTCCTGCTGCGGCAGACCGTGGATCTCATCGCCCGTGTTGTAGCTGCCCGGATAGCCGCCGGCGGCCACCACAACGCCCAGCGAGGCGCGGTCATCCCACTCGGAAGTTTTCTCGTCCAGCTTGCCCGCGCAGGCGGCGAGGCACAGCTCGACCAGATCGGATTTCATGCGCAGCATGATCGGCTGAGTTTCCGGATCGCCAAAGCGGCAGTTGAACTCAATAACCTTCGGGTTGCCCTGCTTGTCGATCATCAGACCGGCATACAGGAAACCGGTATAGGTGTTGCCTTCAGCGGCCATACCTTTAACTGTTGGCCAGATAATCCGCTCCATGGTGCGCTGATGGACTTCATCAGTCACTACCGGCGCCGGGGAGTAAGCGCCCATGCCGCCGGTGTTTGGGCCGGTATCGCCGTTGCCGACGCGCTTGTGATCCTGGCTGGTGGCCATCGGCAGGACGTGCTCGCCGTCGACCATGACAATAAAGCTGGCTTCTTCGCCATCGAGGAATTCTTCAATCACGATGCGGTGGCCTGCATTGCCAAAGGCGTTACCGGCCAGCATATCTTTGACCGCCGCTTCGGCTTCCTCAAGGGTCATCGCCACGATAACGCCTTTACCCGCCGCCAGACCGTCGGCTTTGATGACGATCGGCGCGCCTTTCTCGCGCAGGTAAGCCAGCGCAGGCTCAACTTCGGTGAAATTCTGGTATTCCGCCGTCGGGATATGATGACGAGCGAGGAAATCTTTGGTGAAGGCTTTTGAACCTTCCAGCTGCGCGGCGCCTTCGGTTGGCCCGAAGATGGCGAGCCCTGCGGCACGAAACGCGTCCACTACGCCAATGACCAGCGGCGCTTCCGGGCCAACGATCGTCAGGTCGATTTTTTCATCCTGCGCGAAACGTAGCAGCGCCGGAATATCGGTAACGCCGATAGCGACGTTTTGCAGCGCCGGCTCCAGCGCGGTGCCCGCGTTGCCCGGCGCGACGTAGACGGTATCAACCAGCGGCGACTGGGCCGCTTTCCAGGCCAGCGCGTGTTCGCGCCCGCCGTTGCCGATTACTAATACTTTCATCTGCTGCTCCGTGAATTAATGGCGGAAGTGGCGCATGTCGGTGAAGATCATGGCGATACCATGTTCGTCCGCGGCGGCAATTACTTCTTCATCGCGGATAGAGCCGCCCGGCTGGATAACGCAGGTGATGCCGACGGCCGCGGCGGCATCAATACCATCGCGGAACGGGAAGAAGGCGTCAGAAGCCATGGCGGAGCCTTTCACTTCCAGACCTTCGTCACCGGCTTTAATCCCGGCAATTTTCGCCGAGTAGACGCGGCTCATCTGACCGGCGCCGATACCGATGGTCATATTATTTTTGGCATAAACGATGGCGTTGGATTTGACGAATTTCGCCACTTTCCAGCAGAACAGCGCATCGCGTAGCTCTTGCTCGCTCGGCTGACGTTTGCTGACCACGCGCAGTTCGCCCGCGGTGACCATACCAAGATCGCGGTCCTGAACCAGCAAGCCGCCATTGACACGTTTGAAATCGAGACCCGCGACGCGAGCATCCCACTGGCCGCAGACCAGCACGCGGACGTTCTGCTTAGCGGCGGTGATTTTCAGCGCTTCTTCGCTGGCGGATGGCGCGATGATCACTTCGACGAACTGGCGAGAGATGATCGCCTGCGCGGTTTCAGCATCCAGCTCGCGGTTAAAGGCTATGATGCCGCCGAAGGCGGAGGTTGGATCGGTTTTGTAAGCGCGATCGTAGGCGTCGAGGATCGAGTCGCTGACGGCAACGCCGCACGGGTTGGCATGCTTAACGATAACGCAGGCCGGCTCGTTGAACTCTTTCACACACTCCAGCGCCGCATCGGTATCGGCAATGTTGTTATAGGAGAGCGCTTTGCCCTGCAGCTGGGTGGCGGTCGCCACGGAGGCTTCTTTTACATTCTCTTCTATATAGAAGGCAGCCTGCTGGTGGCTGTTTTCGCCGTAGCGCATATCCTGCTTCTTAATGAAGTTTAGATTCAGGGTACGCGGGAAGCGGCCAGCGGCTTCTTTGCTTTCGCCGTGATAGGCCGGAACCATACTGCCGAAGTAGTTAGCGATCATGCTGTCGTAAGCGGCGGTGTGTTCGAAGGCTTTAATCGCGAGGTCGAAACGGGTGTCCAGCGTGAGAGAACCTTCGTTGGCGTCCATCTCATTAATGATGGCGTCGTAGTCGCTGCTCTTAACCACGATGGCGACATCTTTATGGTTCTTCGCCGCGGAGCGCACCATAGTCGGGCCGCCGATATCGATGTTTTCCACCGCGTCTTCCAGCGAGCATCCTTCACGAGCGACGGTCTGGGCGAACGGGTAGAGGTTAACGACAACCATATCGATAGGCGCGATACCGTGTTGCTGCATGATACCGTCATCCTGACCGCGACGACCGAGGATGCCGCCGTGTACTTTCGGATGCAGGGTCTTCACGCGTCCATCCATCATTTCCGGGAAACCGGTGTAGTCAGAGACTTCGGTAACCGGCAGGCCTTTATCTGCCAGCAGGCGAGCGGTGCCGCCGGTGGACAGCAGCTCGACACCACGAGCGGAAAGCGCCTGCGCGAATTCGACGATACCTGCCTTGTCAGAAACACTGAGCAGGGCGCGGCGGACTGGACGACGTTGTTGCATGGTATTAAATCCCCAGGATTTGAACATTACAGAGAGCGTTAGGTGAGTTTTTGCCTAAAAACTCACCTAACGCACCCAACCGGGCATCCGTGTCATAGCGCGGCATTGTAACGAAAACGTTTGCGCAACGCTCGCGAATTTTTATCTTTCTCTTTAAGCCGATGGTTCTCTCCTTATATGGCAATGGATGTACCGGGGTTTAAGCCGTGTTTTGCCGTGTGCCTGTGGATAATTCTGTGTGTAAAAGGGTATAAAGCGGGGTTTTGCTGGGGAATGCAGCAGTCAGTCATTTTTCTGCAATTTTTCTATTGCAGGTGCTCGAGAACTCCCTATAATGCGCCTCCATCGACACGGCGGATGTGAATCACTTCACACAAACAGCCGGTTCGGTTGAAGAGAAAAATTCTGAAATTCAGGGTTGACTCTGAAAGAGGAAAGCGTAATATACGCCACCTCGCGACAGAGCGCTAAAGCGCGTCGCAACTGCTCTTTAACAATTTATCAGACAATCTGTGTGGGCACTCAAAGTGACATGGATTCTTAACGTCCTCGGACGAAAAATGAATACCAAGTCTCTGAGTGAACATACGTAATTCATTACGAAGTTTAATTCACGAGCATCAAACTTAAATTGAAGAGTTTGATCATGGCTCAGATTGAACGCTGGCGGCAGGCCTAACACATGCAAGTCGAGCGGTAGCACAGAGAGCTTGCTCTCGGGTGACGAGCGGCGGACGGGTGAGTAATGTCTGGGAAACTGCCTGATGGAGGGGGATAACTACTGGAAACGGTAGCTAATACCGCATAACGTCGCAAGACCAAAGTGGGGGACCTTCGGGCCTCATGCCATCAGATGTGCCCAGATGGGATTAGCTAGTAGGTGGGGTAATGGCTCACCTAGGCGACGATCCCTAGCTGGTCTGAGAGGATGACCAGCCACACTGGAACTGAGACACGGTCCAGACTCCTACGGGAGGCAGCAGTGGGGAATATTGCACAATGGGCGCAAGCCTGATGCAGCCATGCCGCGTGTATGAAGAAGGCCTTCGGGTTGTAAAGTACTTTCAGCGAGGAGGAAGGCGTTAAGGTTAATAACCTTGGCGATTGACGTTACTCGCAGAAGAAGCACCGGCTAACTCCGTGCCAGCAGCCGCGGTAATACGGAGGGTGCAAGCGTTAATCGGAATTACTGGGCGTAAAGCGCACGCAGGCGGTCTGTCAAGTCGGATGTGAAATCCCCGGGCTCAACCTGGGAACTGCATTCGAAACTGGCAGGCTAGAGTCTTGTAGAGGGGGGTAGAATTCCAGGTGTAGCGGTGAAATGCGTAGAGATCTGGAGGAATACCGGTGGCGAAGGCGGCCCCCTGGACAAAGACTGACGCTCAGGTGCGAAAGCGTGGGGAGCAAACAGGATTAGATACCCTGGTAGTCCACGCCGTAAACGATGTCGACTTGGAGGTTGTGCCCTTGAGGCGTGGCTTCCGGAGCTAACGCGTTAAGTCGACCGCCTGGGGAGTACGGCCGCAAGGTTAAAACTCAAATGAATTGACGGGGGCCCGCACAAGCGGTGGAGCATGTGGTTTAATTCGATGCAACGCGAAGAACCTTACCTACTCTTGACATCCAGAGAACTTAGCAGAGATGCTTTGGTGCCTTCGGGAACTCTGAGACAGGTGCTGCATGGCTGTCGTCAGCTCGTGTTGTGAAATGTTGGGTTAAGTCCCGCAACGAGCGCAACCCTTATCCTTTGTTGCCAGCGGTCCGGCCGGGAACTCAAAGGAGACTGCCAGTGATAAACTGGAGGAAGGTGGGGATGACGTCAAGTCATCATGGCCCTTACGAGTAGGGCTACACACGTGCTACAATGGCATATACAAAGAGAAGCGACCTCGCGAGAGCAAGCGGACCTCATAAAGTATGTCGTAGTCCGGATTGGAGTCTGCAACTCGACTCCATGAAGTCGGAATCGCTAGTAATCGTAGATCAGAATGCTACGGTGAATACGTTCCCGGGCCTTGTACACACCGCCCGTCACACCATGGGAGTGGGTTGCAAAAGAAGTAGGTAGCTTAACCTTCGGGAGGGCGCTTACCACTTTGTGATTCATGACTGGGGTGAAGTCGTAACAAGGTAACCGTAGGGGAACCTGCGGTTGGATCACCTCCTTACCTTAAAGAACCTGCCTTTGTAGTGTCCACACAGATTGTTTGATAAATGATAAATTTCAAAATGTACTGTTAAGTGCATTGTGAAATTTTGCTCTTTAAAAATCTGGATCAAGCTGAAAATTGAAACGACACACAGTTAATGTGTGTTCGAGTCTCTCAAATTTTCGCAATCAGAAGTGAAACATCTTCGGGTTGTGAGGTTAAGCGACTAAGCGTACACGGTGGATGCCCTGGCAGTCAGAGGCGATGAAGGACGTGCTAATCTGCGAAAAGCGTCGGTAAGGTGATATGAACCGTTATAGCCGGCGATGTCCGAATGGGGAAACCCAGTGCAATTCGTTGCACTATCGTTAACTGAATACATAGGTTAACGAGGCGAACCGGGGGAACTGAAACATCTAAGTACCCCGAGGAAAAGAAATCAACCGAGATTCCCCCAGTAGCGGCGAGCGAACGGGGAGCAGCCCAGAGTCTGAATCAGCTTGTGTGTTAGTGGAACGGTCTGGAAAGTCCGACGGTACAGGGTGATAGTCCCGTACACCAAAATGCACAGGCTGTGAACTCGAAGAGTAGGGCGGGACACGTGGTATCCTGTCTGAATATGGGGGGACCATCCTCCAAGGCTAAATACTCCTGACTGACCGATAGTGAACCAGTACCGTGAGGGAAAGGCGAAAAGAACCCCGGCGAGGGGAGTGAAAAAGAACCTGAAACCGTGTACGTACAAGCAGTGGGAGCACCTTTATGGTGTGACTGCGTACCTTTTGTATAATGGGTCAGCGACTTATATTCTGTAGCAAGGTTAACCGTATAGGGGAGCCGCAGGGAAACCGAGTCTTAACTGGGCGTTAAGTTGCAGGGTATAGACCCGAAACCCGGTGATCTAGCCATGGGCAGGTTGAAGGTTGGGTAACACTAACTGGAGGACCGAACCGACTAATGTTGAAAAATTAGCGGATGACTTGTGGCTGGGGGTGAAAGGCCAATCAAACCGGGAGATAGCTGGTTCTCCCCGAAAGCTATTTAGGTAGCGCCTCGTGAACTCATCTTCGGGGGTAGAGCACTGTTTCGGCTAGGGGGTCATCCCGACTTACCAACCCGATGCAAACTACGAATACCGAAGAATGTTATCACGGGAGACACACGGCGGGTGCTAACGTCCGTCGTGAAGAGGGAAACAACCCAGACCGCCAGCTAAGGTCCCAAAGTCACAGTTAAGTGGGAAACGATGTGGGAAGGCACAGACAGCCAGGATGTTGGCTTAGAAGCAGCCATCATTTAAAGAAAGCGTAATAGCTCACTGGTCGAGTCGGCCTGCGCGGAAGATGTAACGGGGCTAAACTGTGCACCGAAGCTGCGGCAGCGACACTATGTGTTGTTGGGTAGGGGAGCGTTCTGTAAGCCTGCGAAGGTGACCTGTGAGGGTTGCTGGAGGTATCAGAAGTGCGAATGCTGACATAAGTAACGATAATGCGGGTGAAAAGCCCGCACGCCGGAAGACCAAGGGTTCCTGTCCAACGTTAATCGGGGCAGGGTGAGTCGACCCCTAAGGCGAGGCCGAAAGGCGTAGTCGATGGGAAACAGGTTAATATTCCTGTACTTGGTGTTACTGCGAAGGGGGGACGGAGAAGGCTATGTTAGCCGGGCGACGGTTGTCCCGGTTTAAGCATGTAGGCGGAGGTTCCAGGTAAATCCGGTACCTTTTAACGCTGAGGTGTGATGACGAGGCACTACGGTGCTGAAGTAACAAATGCCCTGCTTCCAGGAAAAGCCTCTAAGCATCAGGTAACATCAAATCGTACCCCAAACCGACACAGGTGGTCAGGTAGAGAATACCAAGGCGCTTGAGAGAACTCGGGTGAAGGAACTAGGCAAAATGGTGCCGTAACTTCGGGAGAAGGCACGCTGATATGTAGGTGAAGCCCCTGCGGGTGGAGCTGAAATCAGTCGAAGATACCAGCTGGCTGCAACTGTTTATTAAAAACACAGCACTGTGCAAACACGAAAGTGGACGTATACGGTGTGACGCCTGCCCGGTGCCGGAAGGTTAATTGATGGGGTTATCCGTAAGGAGAAGCTCTTGATCGAAGCCCCGGTAAACGGCGGCCGTAACTATAACGGTCCTAAGGTAGCGAAATTCCTTGTCGGGTAAGTTCCGACCTGCACGAATGGCGTAATGATGGCCAGGCTGTCTCCACCCGAGACTCAGTGAAATTGAACTCGCTGTGAAGATGCAGTGTACCCGCGGCAAGACGGAAAGACCCCGTGAACCTTTACTATAGCTTGACACTGAACATTGAGCCTTGATGTGTAGGATAGGTGGGAGGCTTTGAAGCGTGGACGCCAGTCTGCGTGGAGCCAACCTTGAAATACCACCCTTTAATGTTTGATGTTCTAACGTTGGCCCCTAATCGGGGTTGCGGACAGTGTCTGGTGGGTAGTTTGACTGGGGCGGTCTCCTCCCAAAGAGTAACGGAGGAGCACGAAGGTTAGCTAATCCTGGTCGGACATCAGGAGGTTAGTGCAATGGCATAAGCTAGCTTGACTGCGAGCGTGACGGCGCGAGCAGGTGCGAAAGCAGGTCATAGTGATCCGGTGGTTCTGAATGGAAGGGCCATCGCTCAACGGATAAAAGGTACTCCGGGGATAACAGGCTGATACCGCCCAAGAGTTCATATCGACGGCGGTGTTTGGCACCTCGATGTCGGCTCATCACATCCTGGGGCTGAAGTAGGTCCCAAGGGTATGGCTGTTCGCCATTTAAAGTGGTACGCGAGCTGGGTTTAGAACGTCGTGAGACAGTTCGGTCCCTATCTGCCGTGGGCGCTGGAGAATTGAGGGGGGCTGCTCCTAGTACGAGAGGACCGGAGTGGACGCATCACTGGTGTTCGGGTTGTCATGCCAATGGCATTGCCCGGTAGCTAAATGCGGAAGAGATAAGTGCTGAAAGCATCTAAGCACGAAACTTGCCCCGAGATGAGTTCTCCCTGAGACTTTAAGTCTCCTGAAGGAACGTTAAAGACGATGACGTTGATAGGTCGGGTGTGTAAGCGTAGCGATACGTTGAGCTAACCGATACTAATGAACCGTGAGGCTTAACCTTACAACGCCGAAGATGTTTTGGCGATTTGAGACGATTTTCAGCGTGATACAGATTAATCAGTGCGTCGTAATGACGGGCTGGTAAAACAGAATTTGCCTGGCGGCGATAGCGCGGTGGTCCCACCTGACCCCATGCCGAACTCAGAAGTGAAACGCCGTAGCGCCGATGGTAGTGTGGGGTCTCCCCATGTGAGAGTAGGGAACTGCCAGGCATCAAATAAAACGAAAGGCTCAGTCGCAAGACTGGGCCTTTTGTTTTTGTGTTTTGCGGCCAGACGCGCCGCCGTCTCCCCGGTGGCGCTGCGCTTACCGGGGCTACAGTCCTGTAGCCCGGAAAAGGTGCGCAGCACCGCCTCCGGGGAAAGCCGCTGCCATAGCAACGTAAACGAAAGGCTCCGTCGGAAGACCGGGCCTTTTGTTTTTGTGTTTTGCGGCCAGACGCGCCGCCGTCTCCCCCGGTGGCGCTGCGCTTACCGGGGCTACAGTCCTGTAGCCCGGAAAAGGTGCGCAGCACCGCCTCCGGGGAAAGCCGCTGCCATATCGACGTAAACGAAAGGCTCAGTCGGAAGACCGGGCCTTTTGTTTTGGTGTTTTATGGCCAGACGCGCCGCCATCTCCCCCGGTGGCGCTGCGCTTACCGGGGCTACCGCTCCTTCCCCGGGCTATACCGCCTGCGGGAAAATCCCACCTCTTAAATCCTCCTTGAAACTTTCTCACCTTACGCTTGCAGACTCGACATTTTGCTTATTCCTGGTTATTGTCAGCTATCTGGATGTCTAAACGTTTATACGTATGTAATGAGGTGATACAGCTATGCCAATTCGGGTGCAGGACGAGCTACCGGCCGTCAATTTCTTGCGCGATGAAAACGTCTTCGTGATGACCACATCGCGTGCTACAACTCAGGAAATCCGCCCGCTGAAGGTGTTAATTCTCAATCTGATGCCAAAGAAGATCGAGACGGAGAATCAGTTTCTGCGGCTGCTGTCGAACTCGCCGCTGCAGGTTGATATCCAGCTGCTACGCATCGATGCGCGTGAATCACGTAATACGCCGACGGAGCACCTGAATAACTTTTACTGCAACTTCGACGATATTCGCGAACAGAATTTCGATGGTTTGATTGTTACCGGCGCGCCGTTAGGGCTGGTCGAGTTTAACGATGTTGCCTACTGGCCGCAGATTAAACAGGTACTGGAGTGGGCAAAGGATCACGTCACGTCAACGTTATTTGTCTGTTGGGCGGTACAGGCCGCGTTAAATATTCTGTATGGCATCCCCAAGCAAACTCGTACCGAAAAGATCTCTGGCGTTTATGAACACCATATTTTGCACCCGCATGCGCTGCTGACTCGCGGGTTTGATGACACCTTCCTTGCGCCTCATTCGCGCTATGCCGACTTCCCGGCCGGGCTGATTCGGGACTACACCGACCTCGATATTCTCGCCGAAACCGAAGATGGCGATGCCTATCTGTTCGCCAGCAAAGATAAGCGCATCGCTTTTGTTACCGGTCATCCTGAATACGATCCGCATACCCTGGCAAGTGAATACTTCCGCGATCTGGAGGCAGGTTTAGCGCCACAGCTTCCGGACAACTACTTCCCGAATAATGATCCAAACAATAAACCGCGGGCGACCTGGCGCAGCCATGGCAATCTCCTGTTTGCTAACTGGCTTAACTATTACGTCTACCAAATCACACCATACGATCTGCGTCATATGAATCCAACGCTGGATTAATCTACCAGCGCGTACGATCCTAAAGCGTTTCAGCATCTCGCCTCAGGCACCTTCGGGTGCCTTTTTTATTTCCGAAAACAACTTCCCCTTCTATTTTAACTTTAATTCTTTTGTTATCAGTATGTTGATGCAATATTAAATTAAAAATGGAAATTGTTTTTGATTTTGAAAAATTCTTGAGTAGTCTTAATTGTGCTGAGCGAAAAGCAAACAACGATCTTTCGCTCGCGCTATCAGGATCAACCAAGAGGAGCTGCACAATGACGCAACAGGCGACAATGACCGATGAACTGGCATTCAGCCAGCCTTATGGCGAGCAGGAGAAGCAAATTCTGACTGCGGAAGCGGTGGAGTTCCTGACGGAACTAGTGAGCCGTTTTACGCCTGAGCGTAATCAACTGTTGGCAGCACGCGTCCAGCAACAGCAGGCCATTGATGGCGGCAAGCTTCCTGATTTTATTTCGGAAACAGCTTCCATTCGTAATGGCGACTGGAAAATACGCGGTATTCCGACCGATTTACAGGATCGCCGCGTTGAAATCACCGGTCCTGTTGAACGCAAGATGGTGATTAATGCCCTGAATGCTAACGTCAAAGTCTTTATGGCCGATTTCGAAGACTCGCTGGCGCCGGATTGGCACAAAGTGATTGATGGCCAAATCAACCTGCGCGATGCGGTCAACGGCACCATCAGCTACACCAACGAAGCAGGGAAAATTTATCAGCTACAGCCCGACCCGGCGGTACTGGTCTGCCGCGTTCGCGGCCTGCATCTGCCGGAAAAGCACGTCACCTGGCAGGGTGAGGCGATACCCGGCAGTCTGTTCGATTTTGCGCTCTATTTCTTCCACAACTACCAGGCGCTGCTAGCGAAAGGGAGCGGCCCCTATTTCTATCTGCCGAAGACCCAGGCCTGGCAGGAAGCGGCATGGTGGAGCAAAGTCTTCAGCTTTACCGAGGATCGCTTTGAACTGCCGCGCGGCACCATTAAGGCCACGCTGCTGATTGAAACGCTGCCGGCGGTGTTCCAGATGGATGAAATCCTGCATGCGCTGCGCGACCACATTGTTGGCCTGAACTGCGGGCGCTGGGACTATATCTTCAGCTATATCAAGACGCTGAAAAACCACCCAGACCGCGTCCTGCCGGATCGCCAGGTGGTGACGATGGATAAGCCCTTCCTCAGCGCCTATTCACGCCTGCTGATTAAGACCTGTCATAAACGCGGCGCCTTCGCGATGGGCGGTATGGCGGCCTTTATCCCGAGCAAAGACGCCGAGCGCAATCGTCAGGTGCTGAATAAAGTCACCGCCGATAAAGAGCTGGAGGCCAACAATGGCCACGATGGCACCTGGATTGCGCATCCGGGACTGGCGGATACGGCGATGGGCGTCTTTAACCGCGTACTGGGCGAACATCCTAACCAGCTGTTTGTTACCCGCAATGACGACGCGCCGATTACCGCCGAGCAGCTGCTGGCTCCCTGCGAGGGCGAGCGCACCGAAGCCGGCATGCGCGCTAATATCCGCGTGGCGGTGCAGTACATCGAGGCCTGGATCTCCGGCAACGGCTGCGTACCGATTTACGGCCTGATGGAAGATGCGGCGACGGCTGAGATTTCGCGTACCTCTATCTGGCAGTGGATCCATCACCAGAAAACCCTGAACGACGGCACACCGGTTACCAAGGCGCTGTTCCGCCAGTGGCTGGCTGAAGAGCTGATGGTGATTCAGGAAGAGTTGGGAGAACACCGCTTCAGCCACGGTCGCTTTGACGATGCGGCGCGGCTGATGGAGCAAATCACCACTTCCGACGAACTGATCGACTTCCTGACTCTGCCAGGTTACCGCCTGCTGGCGTAATTCACCCCATCACAATATGGAGCATCTGCACATGAAAACCCGTACCCAACAAATCGAAGAATTAAACAAAGAGTGGACGAACCCGCGCTGGGAAGGCATTACCCGCCCATATAGCGCGGAAGAGGTGGTGAAGTTACGCGGCTCGGTGAACCCGGAATGCACGCTGGCGCAGCTTGGCGCGGCGAAAATGTGGCGTCTGCTGCATGGTGAAGCGAAAAAGGGTTATATCAACAGCCTTGGCGCGTTAACCGGCGGCCAGGCGCTGCAGCAGGCGAAGGCGGGCATTGAAGCCATCTACTTGTCTGGCTGGCAGGTCGCCGCCGACGCCAACCTGGCCTCCAGTATGTACCCGGATCAATCGTTATACCCGGCTAACTCGGTGCCGTCGGTAGTTGATCGGATCAACAATACCTTCCGTCGCGCCGATCAGATCCAGTGGGCGGCGGGGATTGAGCCGAACGATCCGCGTTTTATCGACTATTTCCTGCCGATCGTCGCCGATGCGGAAGCCGGTTTTGGCGGCGTGCTGAACGCCTTTGAGCTGATGAAATCGATGATTGCGGCCGGTGCAGCGGCCGTGCATTTCGAAGACCAGCTGGCGTCGGTGAAGAAGTGCGGACATATGGGCGGCAAGGTGCTGGTGCCGACGCAAGAGGCGATTCAGAAGCTGGTCGCCGCGCGTCTGGCGGCGGATGTGATGGGGGTACCGACGCTGCTTATCGCTCGTACCGACGCCGATGCCGCTGACCTGATTACCTCGGATTGCGATCCTTACGATCGCGAGTTTATCTCCGGCGATCGCACCAGCGAAGGTTTCTATCGCACCCATGCCGGAATCGAACAGGCAATCAGCCGCGGCCTGGCCTACGCGCCTTATGCCGATCTGGTATGGTGTGAAACCTCTAAACCGGACATTGAACAGGCACGCCGTTTCGCCGAGGCGATCCACGCCCGCTTCCCGGGCAAGCTGCTGGCCTATAACTGCTCGCCATCCTTTAACTGGAAGAAAAATCTCGACGATAAAACCATCGCCAGCTTCCAGCAGCAGCTGTCGGATATGGGCTATAAATTCCAGTTCATTACCCTGGCGGGTATCCACAGCATGTGGTTCAACATGTTCGACCTGGCTCACGCCTACGCGCAGGGCGAAGGCATGCGTCACTACGTCGAAAAGGTACAGCAGCCGGAGTTTGCCGCCGGGCCGGAAGGCTACACCTTCGTCTCGCATCAGCAGGAGGTGGGCACCGGGTACTTCGACAAAGTGACCACCATTATCCAGGGGGGGACCTCGTCGGTAACGGCGCTGACCGGCTCGACCGAAGAATCGCAGTTTTAAGCAATGCCCGGTAGCGCTGCGCTTACCGGGCCTACAAAGGTGTAGGCCGGATAAGCTAACGCGCCATCCGGCATGATGTTGTGCCGGATGGGGGAAAGCGATGACGCGTGGCCTGGAACTACTGATTGCCCAAACCATTTTACAGGGATTCGACGCCCAGTACGGGCGTTTTCTGGAAGTCACTTCCGGCGCACAGCAGCGCTTCGAACAAGCGGACTGGCACGCCGTGCAGCAGGCGATGAAGCAGCGTATCCACCTCTACGATCACCACGTGGGTCTGGTGGTAGAACAGCTGCGCTGCATTACCGAAGGGAAAAGTACCGACGTCGATTTTCTTCTGCGGGTGAAACAGCAGTACACCCAACTTTTGCCGGATTATCCTCGCTTTGAAATTGCGGAGAGCTTTTTCAACTCGGTCTACTGCAGACTGTTTGACCACCGCTCGCTGACCCCCGAGCGGCTCTTTATTTTTAGCTCCCAGCCGGAACGTCGTTTTCGCACGATTTCGCGACCGCTGGCGAAGGATTTTTATCCCGAACGCGGCTGGGAATACCTGATGCATAACCTGCTTGCCGATTTGCCGCTGCGCCTGCCGTGGCAAAACAAAGGGCGTGATATCGGTTATATCGTCAGTCATTTACGTGAAGCTCTCGGTGGAGAACTGTTATCGCAGTCGCATCTGCAGGTGGCGAATGAGCTGTTTTATCGTAATAAAGCCGCCTGGCTGGTAGGTAAACTGGTTACACCGATGGCGACGCTGCCGTTCCTGCTGCCGATACATCGTAGCGATGACGGACAGCTATTTGTTGATACCTGCCTGACGACCCACGCCGAGGCGAGTATCGTCTTTGGTTTCGCCCGCTCCTATTTCATGGTCTACGCGCCGCTGCCCGCGGCGCTGGTTGAATGGCTGCGCGAGATTCTGCCGGGAAAAACTACCGCCGAGCTGTATATGGCGATTGGCTGTCAGAAGCATGCTAAAACGGAAAGTTATCGCGAGTATCTGCACTATGTTACCCGCAGCGATGAGCAGTTTATCGAAGCGCCGGGCATCCGTGGGATGGTGATGTTGGTATTTACCCTGCCGGGATTCGACCGGGTATTTAAGGTGATTAAAGACCGCTTTGCGCCGCAAAAAGAGATGACCGCCGCCCACGTCCGCGCCTGCTATCAGCTGGTCAAAGAACACGACCGCGTCGGGCGGATGGCGGATACCCAGGAGTTTGAAAACTTCGTGCTCGATAAGCGGCAAATCGCGCCCGAGCTGATGGCGCTGTTGCAGGCGGAAGCGGGGAATAAGTTGACCGACCTCGGCGATCGCATTGCCATCAGCCATCTTTATATTGAACGAAGGATGGTGCCGCTTAATATCTGGCTGGAGCAGGTGGAAGGCCAGGCGCTACGCGACGCGGTAGAAGAGTACGGGAATGCTATTCGCCAACTGGCGGCCGCCAATATCTTCCCCGGCGACATGCTGTTTAAAAACTTCGGCGTCACGCGCCACGGGCGGGTGGTATTCTACGATTATGATGAAATTTGCTACATGACCGAGGTGAATTTCCGCGATATTCCGCCGCCGCGCTATCCGGAAGATGAGTTGGCCAGTGAACCCTGGTATAGCGTGTCCCCGGGCGATGTCTTCCCGGAAGAGTTCCGCCACTGGCTGTGCGCCGATCCGCGGATCGGACCGCTACTGGAGGAGATGCACGCCGATTTACTGCGTGCCGATTACTGGCGTGAACTGCAGACGCGCATTAAAAACGGGCACGTGGAAGATGTGTACGCTTACCGGCGTAAGCAGCGTTTTAGCGTGCGCTATGGCGCCGACAGTAGGGCGGATAAGGCGTTTACGCCGCCATCCGGCAAGGTGCGCCGATCTGCCTGATGGCGCTACGCTTATCAGGCTTACTCAAAATGCCCCTTTGGGGCATTTTTATTATTTAACCCCGCCGTACGCCAGCGTGACTTCTTTTGCAGCCTTAATAACCAATGCGCCAAGCTCGGTCACCCGATCGTCGGTCATGCGTGAAATTGGCCCGGAGATGGAGATAGCGGCGAACGGCTCGCGGTGTTCGTCGTAAATACAGGAGGCGATACAGCGCAGCCCCAGCGCATGTTCTTCATCATCAAATGAATAGCCGCGTTTACGCGTCTGGGCCAAATCCTCTTTCAAATGTACCGGAGAAACCAGGGTGGCGTGAGTGTAAGCATGCAGCCCTTTCCGATGTAGCAGCGTGGTGACTTCTTCTTCACTCAACTGCGCCAGAAACGCTTTTCCGGCGCCTGACGCGTGCATCGGCAATTTGCCGCCAATCGGCGCCGACATGCGCATCAGCTGCGTACATTGCACCTGGTCGATAATAATCGCCTGATGATCGCTTTTATCCAGCACCGCCAGGTTGACCGTTTCGCCGGAATCTTCCATCAGCTGGCGCAGGATAGGATGGACAATGGCCAGCAGATTGCGGCTTTGCAGGAAGCTGCTGCCGACGACAAACGCATGCGCGCCGATCGCCCAGTGCCCCAGCTCGCCGACCTGGCGCACAAAACCGAGCTGCTGCATGGTGGTGAGCAGACGATGGGTCGTGGAGTTAGGTAGCCCCGCCTGCTGCGCCAGTTCGGTGAGCGCGACGCTGCTATGCGATTCAGAAATCCATTCAAGCAGTTTCAGACCGCGGGTAAGCGACTGAACTTGCCCGCCAGCCTGCGCGGCAGGGGCGGCAGCAGCGGGTTTTCTGCCGCGTTTGGCGGGAACCGGGGTAGCCATGATGAACTCCTTTTTTCTGTATCGTGGAAATGATTTTCGTTTTATTTGGCGATAATGCAATCACAACCAGACTGATCGGAGGAGTGAAGTTGAACTTGTCTCATGTTGCTGCAGGTTTCCTTTTCCAGCAGGGTGGTTTATGCCAGTATGGTTTGTTGGCTTTTTGGTCTGAGTTGAGCGCTGTCGGGAGTCTGTGTGAGTAACAAAGTAGAACAATTACATCAGCAGTTAAAAGAACGCATTCTGGTTCTGGACGGGGGCATGGGCACCATGATCCAGGGCTATCGTCTGAGTGAGCAGGATTTCCGCGGCGAACGCTTTGCCGATTGGCCGTGCGACCTGAAAGGCAATAACGACCTGCTGGTCCTCAGCAAGCCTGAGGTCATCCGCGAGATCCACGACGCCTATTTCGCCGCCGGCGCGGACATTATCGAGACCAACACCTTCAACTCGACAACCATCGCGATGGCGGATTACCAGATGGAATCCCTGTCGGCGGAAATCAACTTTGCCGCCGCAAAGCTGGCCCGCGCCAGCGCCGACGCGTGGACCGCGCGTACGCCGGAAAAACCGCGCTATGTGGCGGGGGTGCTTGGTCCGACCAACCGCACCGCTTCTATTTCTCCGGACGTCAACGATCCGGCCTTTCGGAATATCACGTTCGATCAGCTGGTGGCCGCCTATCGTGAATCCACCAAAGCGCTGGTGGAAGGCGGCTCGGACCTGATTCTGATTGAAACGGTCTTTGACACCCTGAACGCCAAAGCGGCGATTTTCGCGGTAAAAGAAGAATTTGAGGCGCTCGGCGTCGAGCTGCCGATTATGATTTCCGGCACTATCACCGATGCCTCCGGACGTACACTGTCCGGGCAGACGACCGAAGCGTTCTATAATTCGCTGCGCCACGCCGATGCCCTGACCTTCGGCTTAAACTGCGCGCTGGGGCCGGATGAGCTGCGCCAGTACGTGCAGGAGCTTTCGCGGATCGCGGAATGCTACGTTACCGCGCACCCGAACGCCGGCCTGCCGAACGCCTTCGGCGAATACGATCTGGATGCCGATACCATGGCGGCGCAAATTCGCGAATGGGCGCAGGCCGGTTTCCTTAATATCGTCGGCGGCTGCTGCGGCACCACCCCCGAGCATATCGCCGCCATGAGCCGGGCGGTAGAGGGCTTGCCGCCTCGCCAGCTGCCGGAACTGCCAGTCGCCTGCCGTCTGTCTGGCCTGGAGCCGCTGAACATCGGCGACGATAGCCTGTTCGTCAACGTGGGCGAGCGTACCAACGTTACCGGCTCCGCTAAATTTAAGCGCTTAATCAAAGAAGAGAAATACAGTGAAGCGCTGGACGTGGCGCGCCAGCAGGTAGAAAGCGGCGCGCAGATTATCGATATCAACATGGATGAGGGGATGCTCGATGCCGAAGCGGCGATGGTGCGTTTCCTCAACCTGATAGCGGGTGAACCGGATATTGCCCGCGTGCCGATTATGATCGACTCCTCCAAGTGGGAAGTCATCGAAAAAGGGCTCAAGTGCATTCAGGGCAAGGGCATCGTTAACTCGATCTCGATGAAAGAGGGCGTCGAACCCTTTATTCATCACGCTAAGCTGGTTCGCCGCTACGGCGCGGCAATGGTCGTCATGGCCTTTGATGAAGTGGGCCAGGCCGATACCCGCGAGCGCAAAATCGAAATTTGCCGTCGCGCCTACAAAATCCTCACCGAAGAGGTCGGCTTCCCGCCGGAAGATATCATCTTCGACCCCAACATTTTTGCCGTCGCCACCGGTATTGAAGAGCACAATAACTACGCTCAGGACTTTATCGGCGCCTGTGAAGACATCAAACGCGAGCTGCCGCATGCGCTGATTTCCGGCGGCGTCTCCAACGTGTCGTTCTCGTTCCGCGGTAACGATCCGGTGCGTGAAGCGATCCACGCCGTCTTCCTCTACTACGCTATCCGCAACGGTATGGATATGGGCATCGTCAATGCCGGCCAGCTGGCGATATACGACGATCTGCCTGGCGAGCTGCGCGATGCGGTCGAAGACGTAATTCTTAACCGCCGCGATGACAGTACCGAAAGATTACTTGAGCTGGCGGAAAAATATCGCGGCAGCAAAGCGGACGATAGCGCGAACGCTCAGCAGGCGGAATGGCGCAGCTGGGACGTGAAAAAGCGTCTTGAATACTCGCTGGTCAAAGGCATTACCGAATTTATCGAGCAGGATACGGAAGAGGCGCGCCAGCAGGCCGAACGCCCAATCGAGGTGATTGAAGGCCCGCTGATGGATGGCATGAACGTCGTCGGCGACCTGTTCGGTGAAGGCAAAATGTTCCTGCCGCAGGTGGTAAAATCCGCGCGGGTGATGAAACAGGCGGTGGCCTACCTCGAACCTTACATCGAAGCCAGCAAAGAACAGGGCTCCAGCAACGGTAAGATGGTGATCGCCACCGTGAAAGGCGATGTGCACGATATTGGTAAAAACATCGTCGGTGTAGTGCTGCAGTGCAACAACTACGAAATTATCGATCTCGGCGTGATGGTGCCGGCAGAGAAAATCCTGCGTACTGCGCGCGAAGAAAACGCCGATCTGATTGGCCTCTCAGGGCTTATCACGCCGTCGCTGGACGAAATGGTCAACGTGGCTAAAGAGATGGAGCGTCAGGGCTTCACTATCCCGCTGCTAATTGGCGGAGCGACGACCTCGAAAGCCCATACCGCGGTGAAAATCGAGCAGAACTACAGTGGCCCGACGGTTTACGTGCAGAACGCCTCGCGTACCGTAGGAGTGGTTTCAGCCCTGCTGTCGGCAACCCAGCGCGATGATTTTGTCGCCCGTACCCGTAAAGAGTATGAAACCGTGCGAATCCAGCACGGGCGTAAAAAACCGCGCACGCCGCCGGTGACTCTGCAGGCGGCGCGGGAAAACGATCTGGCGTTTGACTGGGAGAGCTACACTCCTCCGGTGGCCCATCGTCTGGGCGTGCAGGAGGTGGAAGCCAGCATCGAAACGCTGCGTAACTACATCGACTGGACGCCGTTCTTTATGACCTGGTCGCTGGCGGGCAAATATCCGCGTATCCTGGAAGATGAAGTGGTGGGTGAAGAGGCACAGCGCCTGTTTAAAGACGCCAACGATTTGTTGGATAAACTCAGCGCCGAAAAAACGCTGAACCCGCGCGGCGTGGTCGGGCTGTTCCCGGCTAACCGCGTTGGCGACGATGTGGAAATCTATCGTGATGAAACCCGTACCCACGTGCTAACGGTCAGCCATCACCTGCGCCAGCAAACCGAAAAGGTTGGCTTCGCGAACTACTGCCTCGCCGATTTTGTCGCGCCGAAGCTGAGCGGTAAAGCGGACTACATCGGGGCTTTCGCGGTAACCGGCGGGCTGGAAGAAGACGCGCTGGCGGAAGCCTATGAAGCGCAGCACGACGACTATAACAAGATCATGGTTAAGGCCATCGCCGACCGTCTGGCGGAAGCCTTCGCCGAGTATCTGCATGAGAAAGTGCGTAAGGTTTACTGGGGCTATGCGGCCAATGAGAACCTCAGCAATGAAGAGCTGATCCGCGAAAATTACCAGGGGATCCGCCCGGCGCCCGGTTATCCGGCCTGCCCGGAACACACCGAGAAAGCGACCATCTGGGAACTGTTGGATGTGGAAGCGCATACCGGTATGAAGCTCACCGAGTCCTTCGCCATGTGGCCTGGCGCATCGGTTTCCGGCTGGTACTTCAGTCATCCGGACAGTAAGTACTTCGCCGTGGCGCAGATCCAGCGCGACCAGGTGGAAGATTACGCCCTGCGTAAGGGGATGACGGCGGCCGAAGTTGAGCGTTGGCTCGCCCCTAACCTCGGCTATGATGCCGACTAACGAAATATGTTTCGTTACAACAAACAGGGCGCTCTTTGAGCGCCTTGTCTCTTTATTGAAGTTAACCCCTTATACTGAAGGGAGGTTTAAACCTCAGGAACACTTATAACGATAAGGAGAAGCTGATTCTGTGTTAACGCTGTTACACCTACTTTCCGCCGTAGCCCTACTGGTGTGGGGTACCCATATTGTGCGCACCGGCGTGATGCGAGTCTTTGGCGCGCGCCTGCGTACCGTGCTCAGCAGCAGCGTGGAGAAAAAACCGCTCGCCTTCTGCGCGGGGATTGGCGTCACCGCGCTGGTGCAGAGCAGCAATGCCACCACCATGCTGGTGACGTCGTTTGTAGCCCAGGATCTGGTCGCGCTGGCGCCAGCGCTGGTTATGGTGCTGGGTGCGGATGTGGGGACGGCGCTGATGGCGAGGGTACTGACCTTCGACCTCTCCTGGCTATCGCCGCTGCTGATATTTATCGGCGTTATTTTCTTCCTCGGCCGTAAACAGACCCGCGCGGGTCAGCTTGGGCGGGTCGGTATCGGCCTTGGACTTATCCTGCTGGCGCTGGAGCTCATCGTCCAGGCGGTGCATCCGATTACCCAGGCCAACGGTGTACAGGTGATTTTCGCCTCGCTGACCGGCGATATCATGCTGGATGCGCTGATTGGCGCCGTGTTCGCCATTATCAGTTACTCCAGCCTGGCGGCCGTGCTGCTGACCGCAACGTTAACCGGCACCGGGGTGATCTCTTTCCCGGTGGCGCTATGCCTGGTCATCGGCGCTAACCTCGGCTCCGGGCTGCTGGCGATGCTCAACAACAGCGGCGCCAATGCGGCGGCGCGGCGCGTGGCGCTCGGCAGCCTGCTGTTCAAGCTGGTGGGGAGCTTGATAATTTTGCCATTTGTGCACGTACTGGCGGATGTCATGCACAAATTGCCGCTGGAAGAGTCGGAGCTGGTTATCTACTTCCACGTCTTCTACAACCTGATCCGCTGCGTGGCGATGGTGCCGTTCGCCGGGCCGATGGCGAACCTGTGTAAGCGCCTGATCCGCGATGAGCCGGAGCTGGATAACCATCTCAAGCCGAAGCATCTGGATCCCTCGGCGCTGGATACGCCGGCGCTGGCGTTGGCCAATGCCGCCCGTGAGACCTTGCGTATCGGCGACGCCATGGAGCAGATGCTGGAAAGCCTGCGCAAGGTGATGCACGGCGAGCCGCGCGAAGAGAAAGAGCTGCGGCGGATGGCGGACGATATCAACGTGCTGTATACGGCTATCAAGCTCTACCTGGCGCGGATGCCGAAGGACGAGCTGGCGGAAGAGGAGTCTCGCCGCTGGGCGGAAATTATCGAGATGTCGCTCAACCTGGAGCAGGCGTCTGACATCGTCGAGCGAATGGGCAGCGAGATCGCCGATAAATCACTGGCGGCGCGGCGCGCATTTTCCGTCGAGGGGTTGAAAGAACTGGATGCGTTATACGAGCTGCTGCTCAGTAACCTGCAGCTGGCAATGTCGGTCTTCTTTTCCGGCGACGTGCCGAGCGCCCGTCGGTTGCGCCGCAGTAAGCACCGTTTTCGTATTCTTAACCGCCGTTACTCGCACGCGCATGTTGACCGCCTGCATCAGCAAAACGTGCAGAGTATCGAAACCAGTACGTTGCATCTGGCGCTGTTGGGCGATATGAAGCGTCTGAACTCGTTGTTCTGCGCTGTTGCCTATAGCGTGATGGAGCAGCCGGATGAAGACGACGAGCGGGATGATTATTAGCCGGATTTACGCTGGGTAGCCCGGATAAGGCGCAACGCGCCGCTATCCGGGTAATGTTCGTCAAACTAGTCTAGAAACGGTGGCCCGCGGCCAGGGTTACCGCTTCTTCTCCCGCTTTGAACAACAGCGTCGGGTTCGGGCCGCCGAGCGTGGCGTGTCCGTCGCTGACCTGAATCCAGTTCCCCTCCGGCAGGCCAATCACCGTTAATTCCGGCGCCACGACCAGCAATTCGCGAATACGTTGCTCACGGGTCTCACCCTGATGCCCGGTCGGCAGCGCGTTAGTGAAGTGCGGGTTAATCTGCAGCGGGAACAGCCCTAACGCGTCAAACCCCTGAGGATCGACAATCGGCATATCGTTGGTGGTACGAATGGTCGGGCAGGCGAGGTTAGAACCCGCGCTCCAGCCGATATACAACGCCCCGCGTTTGACGACATCGACAATCGGCGCCAGCAGCCCGCGGCTGCGACACTCTTTCAGAAGCTGGAAAGTGTTCCCGCCGCCGACGATGACCATCTCGGTACTTTCAATGGCGGCGATAGGGTCGGCGACGCTGTGAATACCGGTCACGCTGACGCCCATCGGCGCCATGACTGCGGCGGCTTTGGCGGTGTAATCATCCCAGCTTTGCGTCACCCCGGCGAAGGGAATAAATACCGCCGAGCGGCGGCCTTTGACCTGGCCGGCAATCAGCGGCAGCGCATGTTCCATCCAGGCTTTGCCCGGTAGCGTTGAGTTACTCAGTAACAGCAGTTCCATCTTTTCATCCTGTGTAAGCATGTCATTTGACGCAGATTCTATCATTGGCCCGGCCTTGAGGCGCTGATATGGCTCACGGTGCAGGCAAGCTGAATGTTATTATCGGGGCCGAAAGCGCAGATGCTAACCACCCCGGAGACGACCTATGAACAATGAAATACCGCTGAAATATTATGACATCGTGGATGAGTACTCGACGGAGTGCGCGGAAGCGGTAAAAGAGTCCGAGCGCGATTGTCTGGCGCATTACTTCCAACTGCTGATTACGCGCTTAATGAATAATGAGGAGATCAGCGAGGAAGCGCAGCAGGAGATGGCCCGTGAAGCAGGCATTGCCGAACAGCGTATCGACGATATCGCCAATTTCCTCAATCAATGGGGTAATGAATAACGTCATCCCTGTTTTTTATCGCCAGTAAGGTGAGGTATATTTCGCTGTCAAAGGAGAAACTATGCTGACCGACTCATCTACTCGATTAAATAAATACATCAGCGAAAGCGGGATTTGCTCGCGTCGCGAAGCGGACCGCTTTATTGAACAAGGCAACGTCTTTATCAACGGTAAGCGCGCCGCCATTGGCGATCAGGTGAAGCCGGGCGATGTGGTGAAAGTCAACGGTCAGCTGATTGAGCCGCGAGAAGCCGATGATTTGGTGTTGATTGCGCTGAATAAGCCGGTGGGTATCGTCAGCACTACCGAAGATGGCGAGCGCGATAATATCGTCGACTTCGTGAACCACAGTAAACGCGTGTTCCCGATTGGCCGTCTCGATAAAGACTCTCAGGGGTTAATTTTCCTGACCAACCATGGCGATCTGGTGAACAAAATCCTGCGCGCCGGCAACGATCATGAAAAAGAGTATCTGGTCACCGTTGATAAGCCGGTTACCGATGAGTTTATTCGTGGAATGGGCGCGGGAGTGCCGATTCTCGGTACCGTGACCAAAAAATGTAAGGTCAAGAAAGAAGCGCCTTTCGTGTTCCGCATCACGCTGGTTCAGGGATTAAACCGCCAGATCCGCCGCATGTGCGAGCATTTCGGCTATGAAGTCATGAAGCTGGAGCGGACGCGCATTATGAACGTTAGTCTGACGGGCATACCGCTGGGCGAGTGGCGCGATTTAACCGATGATGAGCTGATCGATCTTTTCAAGCTGATTGAAAACTCCTCTTCCGAAGCGAAGCCAAAAGCTAAACCGAAGGCCAAAGCGGCGACCGCCGGCATCAAGCGCCCGGTGGTGAAGATGGAAAAAACCAACGAGAAAGGCCGCCCGGCCTCGAACGGTAAACGTTTCGCTCAGCCGGGACGTAAAAAGAAAGGCCGCTAACGCCTGCCGCGGGTCGGCGTATTCGCCGACCACGAAAATGTCGCTTCTTTGTCTACTTTGTAAGCCTGCTGCTTTTTCACCTGGCGGGCTTTCTTCGCTTCCGCTTCGCGCAGCGCCATCAGCTTATCGATATATTCCTTTTTCACGCTGTTCGTTTCCGCATTGCTCAGCGGGCGGCCGTGCGCGATACGCGCGCGGTCCAGCAGCGTCTTCAATTCGCGCTGTTCGCGCTCGGTCATCTCTTTTTGTGTAATGCGGGGGAGTGCCATGGTGGTGCCCTCAATCAGACCAGAGAGTCCAGTGTACGGCAATCGGCGCAAAATAGAACTAATCCGGAAAATGCCTCGCAGAATATTTGCTGAGTGGGTGACCGATGACGTTGTCTGGATTAGCGTAGCAGCATGGTTTATGTGGTCATCCGCAAACTTATTTTTGCGCGATTTGTGTATAAAATTTTATACAAGTATGTGGTATGTTGAATCAGGGGCAAAGTTTACGACGTATTGTCTGGATGGGGTCTTCCTTTGATGATTTGCGCCAATTTCCTGAGGAGGTCCGCCGGGATGCCGGTTTCCAGCTTTACCGTTTACAGGCGGGGTTAGAAGCTGCTGATTGGAAAGCGATGCCTCAGTTGGGGAGAGGCGTGGAGGAAATACGGTTACGCCATTATTCCGGCGCTTATCGGGTGATTTACCTGGCTCGTTTTGAGGCAGAGGTTTATGTCCTGCACTGTTTTAACAAAAAACTCGACGTACCGCCGAACATGAAAAACAAATTGTCAGAAGCCGTTTGCAGCTTATACCGCAGGAACACAGGAGTCGTAAATGAATCGTAAGACAGTGGATGGCATCCGTCACGTGACGACAGCAGAGACGAATATTTTCAGTGAACTCGGCTTTGATGACTGTGAAGCGGAGCGGTTAAGGACGCAAGCGGAACAAGAAGTCGAACAACTGATGCTCCTGAAGCGGCAACTCATGCAGGAAATTGCTGAGTGGATAGATGAAAATCAATTGAAGCAAGCGGATGCCGCAGCGAAGTTGAATATTTCACGCCCGCGTATTTCAGATGTGGTAAACCAGAAAACCAGTAAGTTTACCCTTGATGCATTGGTCATGATGTTAATGAAGTTAGGCAAGCCGGTGAGTTTACTGGTGGGATAAACCAAACGTCCGGGCATATGGCCCGGACGTATACCGATTAGCGCTGGTTGCCTTTTTTGGTCGTCGGCTTACCGGACCAGTAACCTGCCAGCAGCGAGCCGGAAAGGTTATGCCATACCGAGAACAGCGCGCCGGGCAGGGCGGCCAGCGGGCCGAAGTAGATTTTCCCGAGGGCCGCGGCGAGGCCAGAGTTCTGCATACCCACTTCGATCGCCAGGGTGCGGCAGGTGGATTCATCAAAGCCGAACAGGCGCCCGCCCCAGTAGCCGCCGAGCAGGCCAATAGCGTTATGCAGGATCACCGCCACGATAACCACCAGCCCCACCGAAGCGATATGCGATGCGGAACCGGCGACCACGGCGCTGATAATTGCCAGGATGCACAGCATGGAGAAGGCGGGAAGGAAGGGTTCCACCGCCTTTACCACTTTTGGCAACAGGTGATGAACAATCAGACCGAGGCCGATTGGGATCACCACGATTTGCAGGATGCTCAGCAGCATGCCCATCACATCGACCTGAATGTGCGCATCAACGTACAGGCGCGTCAGCAGCGGCGTGGCGACCACGCCAACCAGTGTCGAAACGGAAGAGATGGTTACCGACAGTGCGACATCGCCTTTCGCCAGATAGATCATGACGTTGGAAGCGGTTCCGCTGGCAACGCTGCCGACCAGCACCATTCCGGCGGAGAGCTCTGGCGGCATGTGGAACAGCAGCGCCAGTACCCAGGCGGCGAGCGGCATCACCAGGTAATGCAGAAAAATTCCCGCTGCGACCGGCGCAGGTCGTGACAGCACGCGCTTGAAATCGTCCAGCTTCAAATGGACGCCCATGCCAAACATAATCAGCATCAGCAGCGTGGTGACCCACGGGCCGATAGGGGTAAAAGTGGTTGGCGTGTAATAAGCCAATACGGAGAGCAGCAGCGCCCATAACGGGAACAGCCGCGTAAGCGTGGCGAGCATAGTGTATTCCTTGCGACAGTGTTTGTTGTGTTGATGTTGTTATAAAAAAGCCGGGTTCGAGCCCGGCTATAGGTATTTTTTATCGCGCAAAAGAATATTATTCAAACAAATTATGATGCAGCTTCTGCACCACTTTCTCCGCGTCGTCGCCAGGCACCAGGAAGCACAGGTTGTGGCTGGAGGCACCGTAGCAAATCATGCGGATATTGAACGGTTCCAGTACGCCGAATACCTCTTTACCGACGCCGCAGGCTTTCGATAATTCATTGCCGATCAGGGCGACCAGCGCCAGGTTTTCTTCCACTTCGACGCGGCACAGCGAAGAGAGCTCGGTCAGCAGCGCCTGGGTCAGCAGGGTATCGCCAGCGGAGGTTGAACCGGTGGTGTCCATGGTCAGCGCAATGCTCACTTCCGAAGTGGTGATCAGATCGACGGAAATATTATGCCGCGCCAGAATACCGAACACTTCAGCCAGGAAGCCGCGGGAGTGCAGCATATGCAGGCTGTGCAGGGTCAGCAGCGTTTGACGACGACGCAGCGCCAGCGCGCGGAACAGCGGTGGATTTTCGGTTTTATGACAGACCATCGTGCCGCCGGCTTTAGGTTCTTTGCTGGAGCCGACGAATACCGGGATATCGCTGCGTACGGCGGGCAGCAGGGTGGCCGGATGCAATACCTTGGCCCCGAACGTGGCCATCTCCGCGGCTTCAGCGAAAGCGATCACATCGATGCGCTTCGCCGCTGGCGCAACGCGCGGATCGGTTGTGTAGATGCCAGGGACATCGGTCCAGATATCCACACGACTGGCGTTTAAGGCCTCGCCGAGTAGCGCTGCGGTGTAATCGCTGCCGCCGCGGCCAAGGGTGGTGGTACGGCCTTTGGCTTCGCTGCCGATAAAGCCCTGGGTAATCACCAGGCCTTCTTCCAGGCGCGGCGCCAGTTGTTGTTGCGTCAGTTCCGCCAGCGCGGCGATATCCGGTTCGGCGCGGCCGAAACGATCGTTGGTACGCATCACTTTGCGTACGTCGAACCACTGCGCCGCGATACCGCGTTCGCGCAGGATCTCAACGAACAGTAAGGTGGACATCAGTTCTCCGTGGCTCACCAGTTCATCGGTCAAGGCTTCCGAGCTGGCCAGCGAGGCGGCTTCCGCCAGGGTAGTAATGTTTTCCAGCAGACGCTCGATCTCTTCGCGAATAACGTTGGGATAACGTAAACGCTCCAGAATATTGAACTGGATTTGGCGCATTTCATCGAGCTTAGCGAAGCGTTCGGTGGGTTCCAGCCCTGCCGCTAAAGCAACTAAGATATTGGTAACGCCAGCCGATGCGGATAACACCACTACGCGGGTATTCGCATCCAGCAGCGCGACGTCGACGCTACGGTTCATCGCGTCGAAATCGGCCACGCTGGTGCCGCCGAACTTAGCAACAACTAAATCTGTCATAACAACCTCGTGTCAGGGGGCCTGACTTATTAAAACGATTCCTGAGCAACCGCTCCTGGTTCGGGCTGGAAATAACCGGAGCGCTACAAAATGTCTTAATAAGCCAGGCCAAATTAACTCAGCCATGGCACAAGGGAAGAGCGAAAAGTAGGGTGGGCGCAGAGCGATAAACAAACTACGATGTCACCCAGAAGTGCTCCACCTTGTAGACCCGTTCGCCGATGACGCGCATCGGTTCGCGAGTATGAAACGCCCGACTGCGAACGCTTCTGGTGACAACCCAGGGGATTCAGCCCCTGTGGCCGGCGACAGACTTAACCAGATGCCTGTGCGCCTCGGCGTTGCTCCCCCTCACGTATTTTCCCCGGACTGGTTCCTCCAATACGGTTACCTGGGCAACGCACCTCTTCTGGCAATTACTGACGTCTTTCACTATGCCTGGGGAGAGACTGGTCATTATACCCCCCAACGATACTCTTCGCTGTAGCGTGAAATGCGCGAGCAATACATACCTACGGTTCCGTAGGCAGTTCAGCTATATAAAGGCTTCCGGACGGGTATGTCAACGACAGGGTTATGCGGATTTTTCATGCATCGGCGGATAACAGAAAAATGCCTAATGATCGCTATAATATGGGGGCTCTTTACCCTATTTCTGACCCCCGTCAACGGCATAACACAAAAATCATCACAATTTTCCGCCGCTGAGGCTACAATCGACCGAAGTCACATTTTTCAAATCAGAAGAGTATTGCTAATGAAAAATATCAACCCAACGCAGACCGCTGCATGGCAGGCATTACAGAAACACTTCGATGAAATGAAAGACGTCACTATCAGCGAGCTTTTCGCCAAAGATAGCGATCGTTTCTCTAAATTCTCCGCCACTTTTGACGATCTGATGCTGGTGGATTTCTCCAAGAACCGCATCACTGAAGAGACACTGTCTAAGCTGCAGGATCTGGCGAAAGAGACCGATCTGGCCGGTGCTATCAAGTCGATGTTCTCCGGCGAAAAAATTAACCGTACCGAGGACCGCGCGGTACTGCATGTCGCGCTGCGCAACCGCAGCAATACGCCGATCGTAGTCGATGGCAAAGATGTGATGCCGGAAGTCAACGCGGTGCTGGAGAAGATGAAAGCCTTCTCTGAAGCGATTATCTCCGGTAGCTGGAAAGGTTACACCGGCAAACCGATCACCGACGTGGTGAACATCGGTATCGGCGGTTCAGACCTCGGCCCGTTCATGGTGACCGAAGCGCTGCGCCCGTATAAAAACCATCTCAACATGCACTTCGTTTCCAACGTAGACGGCACCCATATCGCCGAAGTGTTGAAAGCGGTGAATCCGGAAACCACGCTGTTCCTGGTGGCTTCCAAAACCTTCACTACTCAGGAAACCATGACCAACGCCCACAGCGCGCGTGACTGGTTCCTGGCGACCGCGGGCGATGAGAAACACGTGGCGAAACACTTCGCGGCGCTCTCCACCAACGGTAAAGCGGTTGGCGAGTTCGGTATCGATACGGCTAACATGTTTGAATTCTGGGACTGGGTTGGCGGTCGTTACTCCCTGTGGTCCGCCATCGGCCTGTCTATCATTCTGTCCGTTGGCTTCGATAACTTCGTCCAGCTGCTGTCCGGCGCCCACGCCATGGACAAACACTTCTCCACCACCCCGGCTGAGAAAAACCTGCCGGTACTGCTGGCGCTGATCGGTATCTGGTACAACAATTTCTTCGGCGCCGAAACCGAAGCGATTCTGCCGTACGATCAGTACATGCACCGCTTTGCCGCTTACTTCCAGCAGGGCAACATGGAATCCAACGGTAAGTACGTTGACCGTAACGGCAACGTCGTGGATTACCAGACTGGCCCAATCATCTGGGGCGAGCCGGGGACTAACGGTCAGCACGCGTTCTATCAGCTGATCCATCAGGGCACCAAAATGGTACCGTGCGATTTCATCGCCCCGGCTATCACCCATAACCCGCTGTCTGACCACCATCAGAAACTGCTGTCTAACTTCTTCGCCCAGACCGAAGCGCTGGCCTTTGGTAAATCCCGCGAAGTGGTTGAGCAGGAATATCGCGATCAGGGTAAAGACCCGGCTCAGCTTGAGCACGTGGTGCCGTTCAAAGTGTTCGAAGGCAACCGTCCGACCAACTCCATCCTGCTGCGTGAGATCACCCCGTTCAGCCTGGGCGCATTGATCGCGCTGTATGAGCACAAAATCTTCACCCAGGGCGCGATCCTCAATATCTTCACCTTCGATCAGTGGGGCGTTGAGCTGGGTAAACAGCTGGCTAACCGTATCCTGCCGGAACTGAAAGATGGCGCAGACGTTAGCAGCCACGACAGCTCTACCAACGGCCTGATTAACCGTTATAAAGCCTGGCGCGCATAAGTGTTGCGCAGTTAAGCCTGAATGCCGACCCTCGGGTCGGCATTTTTATTTATAGCCGCCGCAGCAGCCTCGCGGGATTGCCCGCCCAAACGCCTTTCTCGGTGATGGATTTTGTCACCACGCTCCCGGCGCCGATGACCACACCATCGCAGATACTTACCGCCAGAATGGTGGAGCCGCTGCCGATAGACACGTCATTGCCGATTTCAATGCGCCCCCAACTGTCGCGGTCGGCATTCGGTTTGCCATCGCGGAACAAGTCGTTGGCGAACATCACGCCGTGGCCGATAAAACAACGTTGGCCGATGGTGACGTACTCGCAGATAAAACTGTGGGACTGGATTTTGCTGTCCGCGCCGATGCGCGTGTGTCCCTGAATCTCGACGAACGGCCCGACGAAGACGTTATCGCCGAGCTGGCAACCATAGAGGTTGGCGGGCTGGTATATGACCACGTTTTCGCCGCAGATAACGTTGTGAACGCCGGTATCGCGAAGCTCAGGCATAATTTCTCTCATATCGGTTTGGCCAGAATATGTAAGGTGCTTTGTTGGCTGGCGGAATGGAAAATGGTGTCTTTTACATGCTGCATTCCCTGGCGTTCGTAAAAACGACGCGCGCCAGGATTATCGGCAAGGACCTCAAGCCACAGCCACGCTTCACCATTTTCTTGTGCCAGAGCCTCTATGCCGCTAAACAGCCGCTCGCCGTAGCGGTGTCCGGTTTCGTCAGGCATGAGATAGAGCTTATGCAGCAATGTGCCGATACGTCCGTCGCCATCAATTCTCTGCTGGCAGCTGTATTTAGCAAAGCCAACGGGGTGCGCGGATTCGGCGATGAGCCAATGCTGTTCCGCCGCGGCAAGACTTTGACGCAGCGATTCCACGGAATACTCCTGCTGGAGAAATAATGCCAGCTCATCGGCGTTGCGCCAAAGGTGGGCGAAGTGGTGGCGATAGCTGGCATAGCCCATATTACTGAGCTGCGGCGCATCTTCTGGTACAGCCTTACGGATAGTTAACATACTGCGTTCCTCATTCAGATCTCATCGTATAGTGCCTGTAAAATGAGCAAGGAGGAACGGCGAAAAACGGTGGGGAAGGAGGCTGGAGGTTTCCCCCCAGCCGGGTGATTAACGAGCGAAGGCGATGGCTTCGATTTCGATGCCGGCGTCTTTCGGCAGTCTGGCGACCTCTACGCAGGAACGCGCCGGAAAAGCGGCCTGATGTTCGGTAAAGAAGGCCTCATAGGCGGCGTTGATGGCGGCAAAATCCTGCAGGTCTTTGACAAACACCGTGGTTTTAACGATCTGCCCGACCGTGAGTCCGGCAGCTTCAACGATGGCTTTCACATTTTCCAGCGATTGCCGCGCCTGTTCGGCGATATCGCCCGGCATGGTGCCGTCCAGCGGATTAATCGGCAGCTGACCGGAGGTGATGGTCATCGCGCCGAGATTGACGCCCTGCACGTACGGGCCGATAGCGGCAGGCGCGTCAGCGGTGGTAATAATCATATGGTTTATCCTTCAAACGGTTACATAAAATAATTTAACAACACCAGCGAGCCGACGCCGCTCACTACCACCCATACCAGGCCTAAACGGAAGCTGGCGAGCGTGCAGATAATGGCGGCGATCACCTTCGGATTCTTTAAGTCAAACTCCATACTGGAATTCACGCTCAGGATCTGAATGGTGATAATGGCCGGCAGGACGGTGACCGGGACAAAGCGCAGCGTTTTGGTCACCCGCTCGGACATCTGGATTTTTCCGGCCAGGCCGATAAACGAAAATCGGATCAGAAAGGTCACGGCGGCCATCCCCAAAGTCAGGGCGATAAAGTAGCTATTATTCATGTTCCAGCGCCTCCACGAGCGGCATCCCGGATTTGGCAATTGCTGCCTGTTTACGTTCTTCAGCCAGGTCGACGCACAGTCCGGCGAGCACGCCAAGCACTGACGCGACGACAATGCCCAGCGAGTAGGGCAGGATGACCAACAGCACGCCGGAGACGGCGGCCACCACGGCGGCGACGGTGCAGGCCTGGCTTTTTATTTGCGGCACCACGATAGCGATAAAAGCGGCGACCATGGCGAAATCCAGACCGTACTTTTCAATGTTCGGGAAGGAAGCGCCGACCAGCGCGCCGAGGAAATCGGCCAGTACCCAAATCGCCCAGAAGGTGATCATCGCCGAACCATAAAACAGATACTTATCCTGCTTGTTGCCTTCCATCTCTTTGACGGTGGTGGCGTACACTTCGTCGGTCAGCGCGTAGGACATAAAGCATTTTTTAAAGAATGATGCTTCACGGACGGTACCGGAAATAGAGGCGCTGTACAGTACATGACGTAGATTAATTATTAATGTGGTGAATATAATAACCCCGAGCGTGGCGCCGGTTTTAAGCATATTTAATGCCAGCATTTGCGCCGAACCGGCAATAACAATCGCCGACCACGCCGTACTCTGCCAGACGCTCATGCCCGCGCTAACGCTTAATGCGCCGACAATAAATGAAAATGGAAAGTCGCCGATGCACAGCGGCATAATAGCGCTGGCGCCGCGTAAGATGACTTTTTTATTCATCTGCTATACCTGCTAATTTATAAATAATAGTGTGGGTAGGGTAGGTTAATCGGGGCCTGAATGTTCAGGCCCGTTAAAAATTGTTATTTAGCGACCATGATACTGATAATTTCTTTATCTGTGAGGGTCATTGGTTTAATCACCAGGCGGCACAGGTTATTAATAGTCTGCTCGACATCGGTGCAGACAATACCATCATTGGCGCCAGCGCAGCTATTTTGCATCGCCATCAGTACCGCCTTAAAGGCGCTGGATACCACGGACGAGACTTTCATCGCACAGCTATTAGAGGCGCCATCACAGATCATGCCGGTAATATCGCTGACCATATTAATAATCGCGGTATTAATGGTGTTGATGTCGCGAGTAAATAGCCAGGCCATCCCGGCGGCGGCACCCATGGCGGCGGTTGAGGCCGCGCATAGCGCAGATAAACGCGTATAACGAGAATGAATTGAGATAGCGGTGAGATGAGATAGAGACAAAGCGCGTGCCAGGGTCTCTTCATCGGCGCCGAGATGCTCAGCAACCACCACTACCGGCATGGTTGCCGTAATGCCCTGATTGCCTGAGCCGAAGTTAGACATTGCGACCACCGGCGCACCGCCCATGCGGGCATCTGAAGCGGCGACGGTGTTGATGATCACCTTGCTTAACAGATCGTTGCTCATCAGGCCGTTTTTCACTGCGTCAGAAAAGGTACCGTTAATGTTCAGGCCATATTTTTTGGTTTTGCCTTCTGCCGCCAGCGCGGAGTTTAAGCGCGCGGCTTCGAGAATAAAGCGAATATCATTAAAGTCGACGCTATTAATAAAGTCGTAAGCCTGTTGTAGCGAAAAATTGGGCAGCGTTTCGTGCCGGGCGCGCGCATTCTGTTTTTCGCTTAGTGGCTGCGGCTGGCCATTAATATAAAGTTTGACCACGTTAGTGTGGGTTCCTTTTACTACGACACGACAGGTGTTTTCGCCATCAGAGAGAGTTAGATCGAGATGAATAAAGTCCGGGGTCTCTTTGACGGTAATATCAACGGCATGATTGGCGATCAGCTTCTGTGCCATTTCGACGTGTAGCGGGGTGATATCTTCCAGCGTTTTTAATCCCTTTTGCGGATCGCCGCCAAATGCGCCAATTGCGGCGGCCAGCGCTACACCGCAAACGGCGGTGCCGGGAATAGTAACACCCATCGCGTTTTTATAGAGATTGGCGGAAATAAAACCGCTAATTCTGGTGCAAGGCTGATCCAGATATTGTGCGGCGTAGGCGGCAGCGAAGGAAATAGCGACGGGTTCAGTACAACCTAACGCTGGGGCAACTTCTTGTTTGAGCCATTTGATATACAGGGATGCGTTATCGGTTTTCATAATGATTTAATGTCCAAAATTAAATTTTATTCAACTGCGATAATGCTAAGACAATGGATAAGAAAAATCTTACCCTAATAACCATATAAATAATGCGGTTTTTAGAAAAATTTTATCTTGTGAGAATTTTTAAGATATAACTGTTTCAAATGGTAAATGTTTTAATTTTCAATAAGTTGGTTGGTTTTGTTTTAAGCGTAACGGATGATTTGGTTAACTTGCTCACAGCATTGCAGGAAGTAAAATTTTCTCTTAGTTGCATTTACCGCGTTGAAGGACCGATGCTGCTCGCAAAGCGAAGTAGATCTGGATCACACTTTTGCGCTATACAGATCAATAACGTTCATGCATTTGAGGTGTCACTATGCCGTCGGTATATCGTCCGCTGGTTAATTTTGTTGCGAAGGCCATGCAGGCCGTATTGAACCTGGCGCTATTGTGCCTGGGAATTATTCTGGTGGTGTTCCTGGGAAAGGAGACCCTGCATCTGGCGCACGTGCTGTTTACGCCGGAGCCGGTGAGTAAGTACAAGCTGGTCGAAGGGCTGGTGGTCTATTTTCTCTACTTCGAGTTTATCGCGTTGATTGTGAAATACTTTGAGTCCGGTTTTCACTTCCCGCTGCGTTATTTCGTCTATATCGGTATTACGGCGATTGTGCGGCTTATTATCGTCGACCATGAGTCGCCGATGGCGGTGCTGATTTACTCTGCGGCGATCCTTATCCTGGTGATTACCCTGTGGTTGTGTAATTCCAACCGCCTGAAACGGGAATAAAAAAAGCGGCCTCCAGGGCCGCTTGACCGACAATCACAAATGAAATTTATGTAGGGTCCAGTAGAGGATTGCAGTGGCATTTGCCCTACTTTTTCAGGGAGAGGTGGGCTGCCGTACCCGGTTGGGGTCGGGTACCACATCCCACCCTCGCTGAAATTTGGGGCGGTAAAACAAGGGTCTAACATGATGAAACTTAACCTTTCACCCCGCCGGCCGTCAGGCCGTTAACCAACCAGCGCTGAGCCAGCAGGAAGACGACGGTAATCGGAATCGCCGACAGTACCGCCGCCGCGGCGAAGTCGCCCCACAGGTAGTTCTGCGGATTGAGATACTGCTGCATCCCCACCGCCAGGGTATAGCTGTTCACATCGCGCAGCAGCAACGAGGCCACCGGCACTTCGGTAATCGCGGCGATGAACGACAGAATAAACACGACCGCCAGAATCGGCACCGACAGCGGCAGCAGCACCAGGCGGAAGGCCTGCCACGGAGTGGCGCCATCCAGCGCGGCCGCTTCTTCCAGTGAACCATCGATAGTTTCGAAATAGCCCTTAATCGTCCAGACGTGCAGCGCGATACCGCCCATATAGGCGAAGATCACCCCGCCGTGAGTGTTGAGGCCGACGAAAGGCAGATACTGACCGAGGCGGTCGAACAACGCATACAGCGCCACCAACGACAGTACTGCCGGGAACATCTGGAAAATCAGCATCCCTTTGAGCAGTGTCGCTTTGCCCGGGAAGCGCATACGGGCGAAAGCATAAGCGCAGGTGGTGGAGAGGGCGACGATGCCGATCGCGGTAATCCCGGCGACCTTAATTGAGTTCCACAGCCACAGCAGCACCGGGAACGGCGGCGGCGTTACCCGGCCATCGGCGTGTTCGACGCTGAAGCCTAATGCCAGACGCCAGTGCTCCCAGGAGATGGTATCCGGGATCAGGCTGCCGGTCGCGAAATTGCCTTCGCGCAGCGAGATTGCGATAACCATCAGCAGCGGGAACATAATCGCGGCGATAAAAATTAGTAACAGAAGATGCGTAGTGAAGAGACGCAGTTTTTGAGATTTAGGTTGGACCATAGCCATTATCGTTATCTCCCTTAATCAAACTTCATGCGCGTGGCTTTCAGATTCACAATCGCTAACGCCCCAACCAGCAGGAAGATAAGCGTGGCGATAGCCGCCGCCAGGCCGAAGTCCTGACCGCCGCCGCCTTCAAAGGCGATGCGATAGGTGTAGCTCACCAGCAGGTCGGTATAACCGGCCGGGGTGGTGGTGCCGAGACGGTCCGGGCCACCGTTGGTCAACAGTTGAATCAGTACGAAGTTGTTAAAGTTAAAGGCGAAGCTGGCAATCATCAGCGGCGTGAGCGGCTTGATCAGCAGCGGTAGCGTAATTTTAAAGAAGTTCTGGAACGGACCCGCGCCATCCATCGCCGACGCCTCGTACAGATCGTCCGGAATCGCCTTCAGCAGCCCCATGCACAGGATCATCATGTACGGGTAGCCCAGCCAGGTGTTGACGATGATGATCATCGTGCGCGCGGTGGTTGGGTCGCTAAACCAGGCCGGTTTAATGCCGAACAGCGCGCTCAGCATCATGTTGATTTCACCAAAGCTCTGGTTAAACAGCCCTTTGAAAATCAGGATTGAGATAAATGACGGCACCGCATACGGCAGAATCAACAGCACGCGGTAAATCGCTTTGCCCTTCAACGCTTCCCACTGCACCAGACAGGCCAGCACCATTCCCACGGCGACGGTCAAAATCACCGTCAGCACCGAGAAGACCACGGTCCAGACGAAAATGGCGAAGAACGGTTTCTGGATCCCTTCGTCCTGGAAAACGCGGGTGAAGTTATCCCAGCCGATGGTGACGGTATAACCCGGGCTCAGCTTTTCATTGCCCCAGCTGCCGTCAGCATTGATGGATTGATAAAAGCCGATGTTGTCGTTGGGGCGATATTTCACGCCGCTTTGGTTGTTAGTGAGCGTGCCGTCGTTGGCCAGCGCGTACAGCGGCTGGGTACCGGAGAACTGGCGCAGCGAACTCATAATCACTTTGCTTTCATCCGGCAGCACGGCGGTCAGTTGGTTCAGCGCGGCGCGGTTCTGGGTGATTACGCGTAAATTCGCGCGTTCGCCTTGCGGCAGGACATCGGCTTCTTTTAACGTCAGCTTCTGCTCGCCGCCGAATTTAAAGGCTTCGGAGAGATAATTTTTACCGCTTTCACCGTCCGTCAGCGCCAGCTGCCACTCGTCACCCGCCAGGTAGAGTGAGAAGTTATAGGCTTTGCCGGCCTGGAAAGAACGGTCCATCAGCACCTGCTGGGCACGTTCGAAGGTTAGCTGGTTGGTGCTGCTGTAGTTGGTGAAGGCGATGGCAATAGTACAGATCAGCGGGAACAGAACAAACAGCCCCATCCCGGCGAGACCCGGATAAACATAGCGCCAGGCATAGGCCTTGCGATTGGAAAAGATATACAGGCCAACCGAGCTTAAAATCAGCGTCATGATGGCGAACAGGTACTCCCCCTGGGCGTACATTAAAACAACAAGGTAACCCACCAGCAGGCACAGCAAACCAATCACAGACCATGTGAGTTGCGGGCTTTGCCACCAGTGTTTCTTTTTAACGGCATCCATGGGGATCATCCTCTACAACGTTAAATATCTGTCGACAAAAGTGCCTGATGGCGCTGCGCTTATCCGGCCTACAAGGCGTGTAGGCCGGATAAGGCATTTATGCCACCATCCGGCACGTGTGCGACGGTATTACTTGGTGATACGGCCCTGTGCATCCTTCAGCGCGGCATCGACGGTTTGGCGGCCGCTTGCGGCGTTGATAACCGCGGTACGGACGGCATACCAGAATGCGGACATCTGCGGGATGTTCGGCATGATTTCGCCTTTCTGGGCGTTAGCCATGGTGGCGGCGATACGCGGGTCTTTCTCCAGCTTCTCCTGGAAGGATTTCAGCGCCACGGCGCCCAGCGGTTTATCGTTGTTCACCGACTCCAGACCCTGATCGGTCATCAGGTAGTTTTCGAGGAACTCTTTCGCCAGTTCTTTATTCGGGCTGGCGGCGTTAATCCCGGCGCTCAGGACGCCAACGAACGGTTTAGACGGTTTACCTTTGAAGGTTGGCAGCAGAGTGACGCCGTAGTTAACCTTACCTTTGTCGATGTTCGACCACGCCCACGGACCGTTGATGGTCATCGCGGTTTCGCCTTTGTTGAAAGCCGCTTCCGCGATGGAGTAGTCGGTGTCGGCGTTCATGTGTTTATTCTTAATAAGGTCGACCAGGAAGGTCAGGCCGGCTTTCGCGCCGGCGCTATCAACGCCGACGTTTTTCACGTCGTATTTGCCGTTTTCAAACTTAAACGCGTATCCGCCATCGGCGGCAATCAGCGGCCAGGTGAAGTACGGTTCTTGCAGGTTGAACATCAGCGCGCTCTTACCCTTCGCCTTCAGCTCTTTATCCAGCGCCGGGATCTCTTCCCAGGTTTTCGGCGGGTTCGGGACCAGGTCTTTGTTATAAATCAGCGACAGGGCTTCCACCGCCACCGGGTAAGCGATCAGTTTGCCGTTGTAGCGTACGGCGTCCCAGGTGAACGGATAGAGTTTGTCCTGGAAGGCCTTATCCGGGGTGATTTCCGCCAGCAGGCCGGACTGCGCGTAGCCGCCAAAACGGTCATGCGCCCAGAAAATGATATCCGGGCCGTCGCCGGTGGCAGCAACCTGCGGGAACTTCTCTTCCAGCTTATCCGGATGTTCTACGGAAACTTTAATGCCGGTATCTTTTTCGAACTTTTTACCCACTTCAGCGAGGCCGTTATAGCCTTTATCGCCGTTAATCCAGATAACCAGCTTACCTTCTTCAATTTTTGCGAGGGCAGAGGCGGAAAACATCATCGTCGTCAATGCAGACAGCGCGAGGATGCGAGCGCCAGTTTTGATTTTCATATACCCGTCCTATTTGGTGATGTGCTCGTGGATACACTTGAGTGGTTTAACGCTGATGAGTTTCCTTTTTTAACAACCTCTTTCCATCCTCCCTATGTCTACGCCCCGCCCGCCGTTTATGTGATCCGCATTGCAGAAATGCCGGTAATGGGCCCTGGAGCACATAAAAAAGCCACCGTTTTTGTCGCTTCGATCACGAAATGACGTTGTGCCGGGAACTTCCGGCGGCGAGAGGCGGTTTCTCATCCTCCCGTCTCCTCCCCCATCAAAAACCCGGGGGGTGGAGGATTTGCCAACGTAATGAATGCCGCATAGTCAGCCCATCTTGAATGTGTCTTTAAGTGACAGGTTGTAACGAAGGGAGAAGGGCATGGCGAGCGTACAGCTACGAAATGTAACGAAAGCCTGGGGCGACGTGGTGGTATCTAAAGATATCAATCTCGAGATCCAGGATGGGGAGTTCGTCGTGTTTGTAGGACCGTCGGGCTGCGGCAAATCCACCCTGCTGCGTATGATCGCCGGACTGGAAACGGTCACCAGCGGCGATCTGTTTATTGGCGATACCCGAATGAACGACGTGCCGCCCGCCGAGCGCGGCATCGGCATGGTATTCCAGTCATATGCGCTCTATCCCCACCTTTCCGTTGCCGAAAATATGTCTTTTGGCCTGAAGCTGGCCGGGGCGAAAAAAGAGGTGATTAACCAGCGCGTAACTCAAGTCGCTGAGGTCTTACAGCTGGCGCACCTGCTGGAGCGTAAGCCGAAAGCGCTCTCCGGCGGCCAGCGTCAGCGCGTGGCCATCGGCCGTACCCTGGTCGCCGAGCCGCGGGTTTTCCTGCTTGATGAACCCCTGTCCAACCTCGATGCCGCGCTGCGCGTGCAGATGCGTATCGAAATCTCCCGTCTGCATAAGCGCCTCGGTCGCACGATGATTTACGTCACCCACGATCAGGTGGAAGCCATGACCCTGGCCGACAAAATCGTGGTGCTGGACGCCGGCCGCGTCGCGCAGGTCGGAAAACCGCTGGAACTTTATCACTATCCGGCAGACCGCTTTGTCGCGGGCTTTATCGGTTCGCCGAAGATGAACTTCCTACCGGTCAAAGTCACCGCGACCGCCATCGAACAGGTACAAGTCGAACTACCGAACCGCCAGCAGGTCTGGCTGCCGGTAGACAGCGCTCACGTTCAGGTCGGCGCCAATATGTCTTTGGGCATCCGCCCGGAACACCTGCTGCCGAGCGACATCGCCGATGTCACCCTTGAGGGCGAAGTGCAGGTGGTCGAACAGCTTGGTCACGAAACGCAAATTCATATCCAGATCCCCGCCATCCGTCAGAACCTGGTGTACCGCCAGAATGACGTGGTGTTGGTAGAAGAGGGAGCCACATTCGCCATCGGTTTGCCGCCGGAGCGCTGCCATTTATTCCGTGAGGATGGCACCGCTTGTCGTCGGTTGCATAAAGAGCCGGGCGTATAAGGTTCCCCATTAAAAGAAGACGCGAACCCAGCGCGCAGCCAACCATGCGGCGGCCGACGGGGAAGTGTTCAAAGAAAAGCAATGATCTCAGGAGATAGAATGATGATTACTCTGCGCAAACTTCCACTGGCGGTAGCCGTTGCGGCGGGCGTGATGTCTGCCCAGGCGCTGGCTGTCGATTTCCACGGTTACGCTCGTTCCGGTATTGGCTGGACCGGCAGCGGCGGCGAACAGCAGTGCTTCCAGGCCACCGGCGCTCAAAGTAAATACCGTCTCGGTAACGAATGTGAAACTTACGCTGAACTGAAACTGGGCCAGGAAGTGTGGAAAGAGGGCGATAAGAGCTTCTACTTCGATACCAACGTTGCCTACTCGGTATCGCAGCAGAACGACTGGGAATCTACCAGCCCGGCCTTCCGTGAAGTTAACGTGCAGGGTAAAAACCTGATCGACTGGCTGCCGGGTTCAACCCTGTGGGCTGGTAAGCGCTTCTATCAGCGTCATGACGTTCACATGATCGACTTCTACTACTGGGATATTTCCGGTCCTGGCGCCGGTATCGAAAACATCGATCTGGGCTTCGGTAAACTCTCTCTGGCCGCCACTCGTTCTTCTGAATCCGGCGGCTCGGCAACCTATGCTGACCGCGATCCGCTGACTGGCGAACGCGTTTATGATCATCTGGTACCGAACGACGTCTTCGACGTGCGTTTAGCGCAGATGGAAACCAACCCGGGCGGTACGCTGGAGCTGGGCGTGGACTATGGTCACACCAACGTGCCGGATGACTACTACCTGCAGCCGGATGCATCGAAAGATGGCTGGATGTTCACCGCTGAACATACCCAGAGCATCCTGAAAGGCTACAACAAATTTGTTCTGCAGTACGCGACCGATGCCATGACCTCCAACGGTAAAGGCGTACCGCAGGGCGGCAGCATTAATAACGATGGTTCCATGTGGCGTGTGCTTGACCACGGCGCGGTCTCTCTGGCGGACGATTGGGACATGATGTACGTCGCCATGTACCAGGACGTCAACCTGGACAACAACAACGGTACCAAATGGTGGACCGTCGGCGTACGTCCTATGTACAAATGGACGCCGATCATGAGCACCCTGCTGGAAGTCGGCTACGACAACGTCAAATCGCAGAAAACCGGCGACAGCAACAACCAGTACAAAATCACCCTGGCGCAACAGTGGCAGGCGGGCGACAGCATCTGGTCCCGTCCGGCAATTCGTCTGTTCGCCACCTACGCGAAGTGGGATGAGAAGTGGGGTTACACCGATAGCGGCGTCGCCATGCGCGATACCTCTGGTACCGGTATCAACACTTCCAGCCGCGGCGACGACGATGAGTGGACCTTCGGCGCCCAGATGGAAATCTGGTGGTAATGCTATCCGCATCATGATGAGTAAAAGAGGGGCATCAGCCCCTCTATTTTCGGCCCAGCGCGCTATTGCCTGGCTAACGCTCGGCCATAGGAATTGAGGTGATAACAATGAATATGAAGAAAAGTCTCGTTGCCCTCTGCCTGTCCGCCGGCCTGCTGGCCAGCGTACCCGCAGTCAGTTTTGCTGATGTCAATTTCGTGCCGCAGAATACCTCTGCCGCGCCGTCCATCCCGGCCTCCTCGCTGCAGCAGTTGACCTGGACGCCGGTCGATCAATCGAAAACCCAAACCTCTAAAGTGGCGATCGCCGGTCAAACGTTGAATGTTCCCGGTATCGCCGGGCCGGTGGTGGCCTATAGCGTACCGGCCAATATCGGCGAGTTAACCCTGACGCTGACCAGCGAAGTCGACAAACAGACCAGCGTCTATGCGCCAAACGTGCTGATCCTCGATCAGAGCATGACGCCGTCCGCCTTCTTCCCGAGCAGCTATTTCACTTATCTGGAGCCGGGCGTGATGAGCGCCGACCGCCTGGAAGGGGTAATGCGCCTGACGCCGGCGCTGGGACAGCAGAAAATTTATGTGCTGGTGTTTACCACTCCGCAGGATCTGCAGCAGACCACCAAATTAATCGACCCGGCGAAAGCCTACGCGAAAGGCACCGGTAACGCGGTGCCGGACATTCCGGATCCGATCGCTAAACATACCACTGACGGCACCTTGAGCCTGAAGGTGAAAACGTCTTCGAGTTCCAGCGTGCTGGTGGGGCCGCTGTTTGGGTCTTCCGGCCCGGGCCCGGTGACCGTCGGCAATACCGCGGCGCCGGTCTATAACGCCCCGGCCGCTGCGCCTGTTGTCGCGCCGGTCGCTGCCGCTCCAGCGGCGAAAAGCGAACCGATGCTTGACGATACCGAAACCTACTTCAACAACGGTATCAAGAAAGCGGTTAAACAAGGCGATATCGATAAAGCCCTTAAATTGATGAACGAAGCTGAACGTCTCGGCTCGAAATCTGCTCGTTCCACCTTTATCAGCAGTGTAAAAGGCAAGGGGTGACCGTCTCCCCACAATGCTGATGTTTAGGCACAGCCTTTAGGTGCGTCCGCCTGGACGCACTTTTTTTTCTCGCGCAGCGGCAACTGTTGCATGCCTGTTGCGCGGATGATCGTATATTGACGTTTGCCCGCCCTCAAAACGCTATTCTGCGATACAATGCCTGCACGTTTTGTACCGGAGAATCAGGCATGCCACATCCTGCGCTTACGCAACTGCGTGCGCTGCGCTATTTTGCCGCCATACCCGAGCTGGACGCGCCGCTGCGCGACTGGCTGTTGCTGGAAGACTCAATGACCAAGCGCTTTGAGCAACAAGGGAAAAAGGTCACCGTGACCATGATTAACGAAGGTTTCGTCGGACGCGACGCGCTGGCGGGCGAAGAAGCCCTATTGCCGGAAGAAGCGCGTTATTGGCTGCGGGAAATCATTCTTTGCGCCGATGGCGAACCCTGGCTTGCCGGTCGTACCCTCGTGCCGGAATCGACGCTATGCGGCCCGGAATTAGCCCTGCAGCAGCTGGGGCAGACGCCGCTGGGCCGGTATCTGTTTACGTCGTCGACGTTAACCCGTGATTTTATTGAGATTGGCCGTAGTGCACAGCTGTGGGGGCGACGTTCCCGTCTCCGGCTGAGCGGCAAACCGCTGCTGCTGACAGAGCTTTTTCTGCCTGCATCGCCATTGTATTAAGAGGAAGAGAAAATGGAGTGGAGTCTGACGCAGAATAAGCTGTTGGCGTTTCACCGCCTGATGCGTACTGACAAACCAATCGGCGCGCTATTGCTGCTGTGGCCGACGCTGTGGGCGCTATGGGTGGCATCACCCGGGGTGCCACCGCTGTGGATACTGGCGGTATTTGTCGCTGGCGTCTGGTTGATGCGCGCCGCCGGCTGCGTGGTGAATGACTATGCCGACCGTAAATTTGATGGTCACGTTAAGCGTACGGCTCGTCGCCCGCTACCAAGCGGCGAGGTCACCGAAAAAGAAGCGCGCATATTGTTCGCGGTACTGGTGGGGCTCTCCTTCTTGCTGGTGTTGACGCTCAATACCATGACCATCCTGCTGTCGGTTGCGGCGCTGGCGCTAGCCTGGGTCTACCCCTTTATGAAGCGCTATACCCATCTGCCGCAGGTAGTGCTGGGCGCGGCCTTTGGCTGGTCGATCCCGATGGCTTTCTCGGCGGTAAGTGAAGCGCTGCCGCTCAGCTGCTGGCTGATGTTCCTCGCCAATATTTTGTGGGCGGTAGCCTACGATACCCAGTATGCGATGGTCGATCGCGACGATGATGTCAAAATTGGCATTAAGTCGACGGCGATCCTGTTCGGTGAAAACGATCGTTTGATTATCGGTATTCTGCAGGTTGCCGTGCTGGTATTAATGGGCGCGGTGGGCTGGCTAAATGGGCTGAACTGGGAATTCTACTGGTCGCTGTTTATCGCGGCGGGATTGTTTGTCTGGCAGCAGAAGCTTATCTTCAAGCGCGAACGCGATAACTGCTTCAAAGCGTTTATGAATAATAACTACGTTGGGCTGGTGCTGTTTCTCGGTCTGGCGATGAGTTATCTGCAGTAAATCCTTCTTTCCCCGACTCGCGTCGCGAGCCGGGGAACAGAAGCCGCAACGTTATGCGTCGTCCTGAGCGGCGCTTTCAATCGTCAAACGTACATCCGACGTAATCAAATCCGCCAGCATCTGGTAGACCTTCAGGGTCTCTGCCGGCTCGGCATCGCCGGTATCGCTGATGTAGCCTTCGTCACGCAGGGTCAGCACCAGAGTACTGAACACCGCCTTATCGAAGAACTCCGGCGCGTTGATACCGTGCAGTACCGACAGACGCTGCGCCATGGTGCGGCTTTCTTTCTCAAGCGTACTGCGGTTGATGGACGGGTTGGCGCTCAACAGCCAGAAGGTGATCGCGTAGCGCTGTAACGTCTCGCGCGCGCCGGCGGCCAACAGCTGCAGGGAACGAGAGTGCGCCGGGTTGACGCTCATCTCATCGCCATTCAGCACCACCAGGCCCTGACGCTGCATCTCTGCCATCAGCGCATCGATAACGCCCGCCAGCTCCTCTTTTTCCCAGCGCAGGAACAGCTCGGCTTTCAGGAACGGATAGAACATCTCGACATGACGCAGCACTTCGCTACGGGTGATGCGGCGATGTTGGGTCACGATAGCGGCCAGCAGCGACGGCATCACCAGCATATGGGCGATGTTGTTGCGATAGTAGGTCATCAGCACCGCCTGCTCGCGCGGCAGGATGATGATATCGCCGATGGTGTCTTTCTCGACTTCGAACTTGTTCATCTGCAGCGCGTGGTCGATAAGCTCGCCGGCGGAAGCCGTCGGCGCGGTCGAATCGGTGGAGTACGGCACGTTACGCAGCAGGTCGAGGTAGCAATCTAACTGCTGGGTCAGCTGCTCACGGGTCAAAGAACGCTGACGCGACGCCAGAAGCGCCGTACAGCACAGGTTCATGGCGTTGGCCGCCCCGGCATTGTTGATGCGCACCATCAGATCGGCGGCGATATTATTCACCGTCGGCGTCAGCCAGGAAGGGCGAACAGCTTCGATAGGATCGATGGCTTCGCGCCATTCCGGCACGTGCTGATTGAGGTAGGTCATCAGCGGCAGCGGTTCGCCGAAGTTAACGTAGCCCTGGCCGAGATTACGCAGTTTGCTGAGGCCGCGCACCATCTGCGGCAGGCTCTCTTTTTCTTTTGTCGCGCCGCGCAGCTCTTTGGCGTAGGTACCGACTTCCATCACGTGCTCGTAGCCGATATAAATCGGCACCAGGGTGATGGGGCGGCTACCGCCGCGCAGCATCGCCTGAATAGTCATCGACAGGGTGCCGGTTTTCGGATCCAGCAGACGGCCGGTACGGGAACGTCCGCCTTCGACGAAGTATTCCACCGAATAGCCACGGCTGAACAGCTCGCCAAGATATTCGCGGAATACCGTGGAGTAGAGCTTGTTGCCCTTAAAGGTACGGCGAATAAAGAAAGCGCCCAGACGGCGGAAAATCGGCCCGGCCGGCCAGAAGTTGAGGTTTATGCCGGCGGCGATATGCGGCGGCACCAGCCCCTGATGATAAAGCACATAAGAGAGCAGCAGGTAGTCCATGTGGCTACGGTGACAGGGCACATAGACAATCTCATGGCCGTCATGCGCCAGCTGGCGTACGCGCTCGGCGTTATGCACGTTAATCCCCTGATACAGACGGTTCCAGGTGAAGCCGAGAATACGGTCAGTCAGGCGGATCATTTCATAAGAGAAGTTAGCGGCAATCTCTTCCATCAGCGCGATGGCGTTCTGCTGGGCCTTCTCGTGAGAAATCTTCTTGCTGCGTGCTTCATCTTCTACCGCGCGGGCGATAGCTTTCGATGCCAGCAGCTTATTGAACAGATCCTGGCGGGCAGGGAGACGCGGGCCGACGGCGGCCAGACGTTGACGGGCGAAGTGCATACGCGCCACGCGGGCCAGCTTCTGGGCGATGATTTTATCGGTACCGTGCTCATCCGCCATGCGGCGCAGAGAGACAGAAGGCGAGAAACGCACGAAGCTATCGCGGCCAAGCCAGGAGACGGCGAAGAATTTCTGAATACCGTTAAGCATGCGTAGCGGCGGATTCTCTTCGCCTTTTTCGCGACCTGGGGCGCGGCCGAACATCACCGAGACCGGCACCATTTGCACGTCAAGGTCGGGATGATTACGGTGCAGATCCAGGTAGTCGTGGAACAGCTTAATGGACTCCTCTTTCGGCGTGTAGTAGGTAAACACGCGCGGGCCGCCGTGGATGAAAACGTAGCGCGGCAGCAGGGTGCCGTCGATTTCCAGCGGTTCAAAAGGGTCGGGTAAGTCATGCGCCAGGCATTGGGCGCGCAGGGTCAGCAGGTCCGCCTTGGAGTTATAAGGCAAGACGTACATTATCGGACGCGAGGTATCGAGCCCTAATTCCTGAGCAGGTTCTGCCGGAATAGACTTGCTTTTTACCAGCACCCGTAATGGTAAATTCAGTAATTTATAGTAAATTCGTTGCCAGCCGGACATAAACGATGTGAAGCCTCTGGTTAATCATGCAAATGCGCGGCAAGAATAACAGAAAGCGTACAAAATTTCCGTTGTCACACGGCAAACACGTACACTCAGCGACGTCATTTACATTAAAAGGTTCTTTTTGATGGCCAATAATACCACTGGGTTAACCAGAATCATTAAAGCAGCAGGTTATTCCTGGAAAGGTTTCCGCGCGGCGTGGGTGAACGAAGCCGCTTTCCGCCAGGAAGGCGTCGCCGCCATTGTGGCCGTGGCGATAGCCTGCTGGCTGGATGTCGATATCATTACGCGAGTCCTGCTCATTGGCTCGGTCCTGTTAGTGATGATAGTCGAAATTCTTAACAGCGCGATTGAAGCGGTGGTTGACCGTATCGGGCCTGAGCATCATGAACTTTCCGGGCGCGCCAAGGATATGGGCTCGGCGGCGGTACTGCTGGCGATAATCATCGCGTTGATCACCTGGACTATGCTGTTGTGGTCGCATTACCGCTAAGTCTTGTCGGCAACGCTCGCAAAACGCAAAGAATCTCCTGATTTTTATATGATATGTGGTTCCAAAATCACCATTAGCTGTATATACTCACAGCATAACTGTATATACACCCAGGGGGCGGAATGAAAGCGTTAACGACCAGGCAGCAAGAGGTGTTTGATCTCATCCGGGATCACATCAGCCAAACGGGCATGCCGCCGACGCGTGCGGAAATTGCTCAGCGCTTGGGGTTCCGTTCCCCAAACGCGGCGGAAGAACACCTCAAAGCGCTGGCGCGTAAAGGCGCGATTGAAATCGTCTCCGGCGCTTCACGCGGCATTCGTCTGCTGACGGAAGAAGAACACGGACTGCCGCTGATCGGCCGCGTTGCCGCAGGCGAACCGCTGCTGGCGCAGCAGCATATTGAAGGTCACTACCAGGTTGACCCGGCGATGTTTAAACCAAATGCCGACTTCCTGCTGCGCGTTAGCGGGATGTCGATGAAAGACATCGGTATCCTCGACGGCGATCTGCTGGCGGTGCACAAAACTCAGGACGTGCGTAACGGCCAGGTCGTCGTCGCGCGTATCGATGAAGAAGTCACCGTAAAACGTCTGAAAAAGCAGGGCAACGTCGTTGAACTGCTGCCGGAAAACAGCGAGTTTTCCCCGATCGTCGTCGATCTGCGCCAGCAGAGCTTCACCATTGAAGGTCTGGCCGTCGGCGTGATCCGTAACGGTGAGTGGCTGTAACTCCCGTCCTAACGCAGCGTCATCATGATGCATGACGCTGCGATGTTCCTCCTCTGTCTGGTCCCTCTTCATGCTGCTCAACGCCGCCGATAAAGCACTGTGGCGCCTCGCGCTACCGATGATTTTCTCGAACATTACCGTTCCGCTGTTGGGGCTGGTCGATACCGCCGTTGTCGGCCATCTTGATAGCCCCGTATACCTTGGCGGCGTCGCCGTCGGCGCGACGGCCACTAGTTTCCTGTTTATGCTGCTGTTGTTCCTGCGAATGAGCACCACTGGCTTAACCGCTCAGGCCTACGGCGCCAAAGATCCGCAGCGGCTGGCGCGCGCTCTGGTGCAACCGCTGATCCTGGCGCTGGCCGCCGGGCTGCTCATTGTTCTGTTCCGCATGCCGCTCATTGACCTCGCGCTACATATTGTCGGCGGCAGCGAGGCGGTACTGGAGCAGGCCAGACGGTTCCTCGAAATCCGCTGGCTTAGCGCCCCGGCGTCGTTGGCCAACCTGGTGCTGTTGGGGTGGCTGCTTGGCGTGCAGTACGCCCGCGCCCCGGTGATCCTGCTGGTGGTCGGCAACTTGCTGAATATCGTGCTCGATCTGTGGCTGGTGATGGGGCTGCATATGAACGTGCAGGGGGCGGCACTGGCGACGGCGCTGTCGGAATACGCTACCTTTATCATCGGCCTGCTGATGGCGAAACGGGTGCTGGCGCTGCGCGGCGTGACGCTTGCCATGTTGAAGGAAGCCTGGCGCGGCAATATGCGGCGCCTGCTGGCGCTTAATCGCGACATCATGCTGCGTTCGCTGCTACTGCAGCTCTGTTTTGGCGCCATCACCGTCTTCGGCGCCCGTCTTGGCAGCGACGTGGTGGCGGTCAATGCGGTACTGATGACCATGCTGACCTTTACCGCTTACGCGCTGGACGGTTTTGCCTATGCCGTCGAAGCCCATTCCGGACAGGCTTACGGCGCGCGTGACGGTAGCCAACTGCTGGAAGTCTGGCGCGCGGCCTGTCGGCAGTCGGGAATGGTCGCGCTGGCGTTCGCGTTAATCTACAGCGTGGCCGGTGAGCATATCATCGCGCTATTGACCTCTATCCCATCATTGCAGCAGCTGGCCGACCGCTATCTGTTCTGGCAGATGATCCTGCCGGTGATTGGCGTCTGGTGTTATCTGCTGGATGGCATGTTTATCGGCGCGACGCGCGGCGCGGAGATGCGTAATAGCATGGCGGTGGCCGCTGCGGGATTTGCGGTGACGCTGCTCTCTGTGCCCGTACTCGGCAACCACGGCCTGTGGCTGGCGCTGGCCGTGTTCCTGGCTTTGCGTGGGCTTTCGCTGGCGCTCATCTGGCGCCGCCACTGGCAGCGTGGCACCTGGTTTAATTCACCCTCCTGAATGCAAATATCCCGGCCGAGCGCAGCGCGAGCCGGGAAAATTCTCCCTGCGTGTTCAATTGGCCTGATGGTTAAAAATTCCGAATAACGAATCGGTGTCAGCATTGTCATCTATAGTTATTACCATGTCCGGAACAAAACGGGCTGTTAACCCACCGAATCATGAGGACGTAATGATGAATAAAGACGAAATCAGCGGTAACTGGAAACAGTTGAAAGGTAAAGCCAAGGAACAGTGGGGTAAACTGACCGATGACGATATGACGGTCATTGAAGGGAAGCGCGATCAGCTAGTCGGTAAAATTCAGGAGCGTTACGGCTACGCGAAAGATCAGGCCGAAAAAGAGGTGTCTGACTGGGAGCGTAAGAACGATACGCGCTGGTAGCGAATGCGGTTTTGACCCCCTGTTTATGCCTGTCTAACGGCATAGTGATATGCCGTAGCTTCCCGCTGATGTCGCCCGACTCAGCGGGCTTTCTTTTTAATCTGGATGGTATGATCGTGATGACAGTGTTCGCGGGCGCTGCACGCTTCGACTTCCACGCAGGCCGCGCACAGGCCGTGCGCTTCAATCACATTATGCCGTAGAGCGAAGCCCATTCTGGCCGCCAGCGTATGCATAATATCTTCTACGCCTTCCGCACACTCTTCTTTGACCACGCCGCAGCGATCGCAGATAAACATCGCCGAACTGTGGGTCGGCTGATCGAAAAGGTGGCACAGTACATAGCTGTTGGTCGATTCCACTTTGTGCACAAAACCTTGCTCCAGCAGAAACTCCAGCGCGCGATAGACCGTGGGCGGCTTCGCCTGCGGCTCTTTTTCTCGCAGCAGATCCAGCAGATCGTAGGCGCTAATCGCCCCTTGCTGCAGGCTCATCAGACGCAACACTTCCAGACGCTGCGGGGTCAGGCGTACGCCACGTTGCACGCAAAGCTTTTCAGCCTGCGCTAACATTTCTTGCGAAGTGGTGTTATCCATGAGCATCCTCTGGTTGCGTGATGTTGAAACTGTTACTTTATCACGAACCAGGTAAAACGCCGAGATCCTGCAAGCTTTGCTATACCTGATGTATCTCATTTTCGGGAGAAAACGATGAAACGACCTGATTGCATTCGACATTGGCGCGAACTGGAAGGTGCGGATGATTCCACCTACCCCGATAGTCACGAGCTGTTTTCTATTGGCGCGCCTCTTGCCCGCGGCCTGCGGCTAAATCGGCTGGGCATCCATCATGAACGCTTGCCGCCGGGACGCAGAACCTCTTATCCACATGCGGAAAGCGATGAAGAAGAGTTCATCTACGTGCTGGAAGGCTTTCCGGAAGTCTGGATCAATGGCTACCTATGGAAGCTAGAGCCGGGCGATAGCGTCGGCTTTCCGGCGGGGACTGGCGTGTGTCATACCTTCCTGAATAATACCGAGCAGGAGGTGCGGCTGCTGGTCGTTGGCGAGGCGAATAAAAAACACAACCGCATCTACTATCCGTTGAACCCGGGCTATGCCGCGACTCGCCAGGACCGCTGGGTGGATCACCCTCCGCAGTTCTTTGGCCCGCACGACGGCAAACCGCGTAAAATATAGGCCGCATTTTGACCATGGCGCGTAGCGTTCGACGTTATGCGCCGTGGTTGGTGTTTGTGCTATAGTAGCGCCCCTTTTTACCCGGATGCTTATTTATTCGCCATGATGCCAGAATCCACATCTACCGCTTTTGCCGCCCACCGTTTTTCTATCGCGCCCATGCTCGATTGGACCGACAGACATTGCCGCTACTTCCTGCGTCTGCTGTCGCGCCATACTCTGCTGTACACCGAAATGGTCACCACCGGCGCGATAATTCACGGTAAAGGCGACTACCTGGCCTATAGCGAAGAAGAACACCCGGTAGCGCTGCAGTTGGGCGGTAGCGATCCTGCGGCGTTGGCGCACTGCGCGAAGCTCGCCGAGGCGCGCGGCTACGACGAGATTAACCTCAACGTCGGCTGCCCCTCTGACCGCGTGCAGAACGGGATGTTTGGCGCCTGTCTGATGGGCAACGCCGCGCTGGTGGCGGACTGCATCAAAGCGATGCGCGACGTGGTGTCGATCCCGGTAACGGTAAAAACCCGTATTGGCATTGACGATCGGGATAGCTATGAATTCCTGTGTGATTTCATTGAGACCGTCTCCGGCAAAGGGGAGTGTGAAATGTTCATCATTCACGCTCGTAAAGCCTGGCTTTCCGGCCTGAGTCCGAAAGAGAACCGCGAAATTCCGCCGCTGGATTATCCGCGCGTCTGGCAACTGAAACGTGATTTTCCGCATCTGACGATGGCGATTAATGGCGGAATTAAATCTCTGGCAGAGGCTAAACAGCAGCTTGAGCATATGGACGGCGTGATGGTGGGGCGTGAAGCCTATCAAAACCCGGGTATTCTGGCTTCTGTGGATCGCGAGATTTTCGGCGTCGACGGCGCGGATGCCGATCCGGTGGCGGTGGTGCGCGCAATGTACCCCTATATCGAGCGAGAGCTCAGCAACGGTACCTATCTTGGCCATATCACCCGCCATATGCTGGGATTGTTCCAGGGGATCCCCGGCGCGCGTCAGTGGCGTCGCTATCTGAGTGAAAACGCCCACAAAGCGGGCGCCGATATCAACGTGCTGGAACACGCGCTGAAGCTGGTTGCCGATAAGCGTTAAACTTTTCGCTAAAAACTGGTCTATTTCGCCACGCCCTACAGCACTGCTGCGGGGCGTTTTGTTTTAATTCAATGAGTTATACCTGGCATGATTCTTGAAATAGCCAATCAGCTATCTGGTTATTTATTTCGGGAGAAGACCATGCTGGAACTCTTATTTGTTATTGGCTTTTTTGTCATGTTGCTGGTCACCGGCATCTCGCTGCTTGGCATTATTGCCGTGCTGGTCGTCGCCACCGCGCTGATGTTCTTCGGCGGCCTGTTCGCATTAATGTTTAAGCTGCTACCCTGGTTGCTGCTGGCGGTGGCCGTCGTATGGGTTATTCGGGCGATAAAATCGCCGACCACAACCCGCTATCGCCGCGAAGATCGTTGGCGCTACTAAGCCATCATTTTGGGGATTGAGCGGTGTGTCACAACCTGAGTAATTTTGCATAAAACAGCGTAGGCATTGCGTATTAAATCTGTCACTATTAGCGCGATAACGAATTCATCGTGCTGTACCCTACATACAGCCGAACAAAAAAAGTCAGGGCCTCCGTCAGGAGGCCCTAAACTTTTCTGGCGATCTCATCCGGTTACGGTAACAGCAGGCTCGAGCCTTCGGTCACCCGGCTTTCCAGGATCTCATGCGCGCGTCTGGCGTCACGCAGGGCGTATTTCTGATTATCCGCCACATCGACTTTGATCACGCCGCTGGCGATCAGCGAAAATAGCTCGTTGCTGGCTTCCGTCAGCTCTTCCCGGTTGGTGATGTAGCCTTGCAGAGAAGGGCGGGTCACATACAGCGATCCTTTCTGATTGAGGATACCCAAATTCACGCCGGTTACCGGGCCAGATGAATTGCCGAAGCTGACCATCAGCCCACGCCGCTGAAGACAATCGAGCGAGGCCTCCCAGGTATCTTTACCCACGGAATCGTAAACCACGGCGACTTTTTTGCCGCCGGTTAGCGCCTTGACGCGCTCGGCAATATTCTCTTCGCGATAGTTAATGGTTTCCCAGGCGCCGGCCTGCCGGGCGCGCTGCGCTTTTTGCTCGCTGCCGACGGTACCGATAAGTTTCGCCCCCAGCGCTTTCGCCCACTGGCAGGCAATCAGCCCCACGCCGCCCGCCGCCGCGTGGAACAAGAAGGTTTCATTGGCTTGTATTTCATAGGTTTTGCGCAGCAGATACCAGACGGTCAGCCCCTTAAGAAACGAGGCGGCGGCCTGCTCAAAGGAAATCGCATCCGGCAAAATTGCCGCTTTGTCAGCATGCACGTTATGCACCGAACTATAAGCGCCAAGCGCGGACTGGGCGTACACCACGCGGTCGCCAACGTTGATATGTTTAACGCCGCTGCCGATTTTACTCACGATACCGGCGGCTTCAGTGCCCAAACCGCTCGGCAGCGAGGGCGGTGGATACAGGCCGCTGCGGATGTAGGTGTCGATATAGTTGATACCGATAGCTTTGTTTTCTACCTGGATTTCGTGTTCGGCAGGATCGTTGGGGGTAAACTCAACCGCATGCAGAACCTCGGGGCCTCCATGCGCGGGAAATTCAATTCGTGTTGCCATGTGAACTCCTTTATAATTTTGTGTCTCTCATTTACAGGTAACTCCATTCACTATGGCAGGAAATAAACCCTTCAACAAACCACAGACAGAACCTCGCGAACGCGATCCGCAGCTCGCCGGGTTGAAAGTCCCGCCGCACTCGATTGAAGCGGAACAGTCGGTGTTGGGCGGTTTAATGCTGGATAACGAGCGCTGGGACGACGTCGCCGAAAGGGTGGTGTCGGAAGATTTCTATACCCGTCCGCATCGTCATATCTTTACCGAGATGGCGCGCCTGCAAGAGTCAGGCAGCCCGATTGATCTGATCACCCTCGCCGAATCGCTGGAGCGTCAGGGGCAACTGGATAGCGTCGGCGGCTTCGCCTACCTGGCCGAACTCTCCAAAAATACGCCAAGCGCGGCGAACATCAGCGCGTATGCCGACATCGTGCGCGAACGCGCGGTAGTGCGTGAAATGATTTCGGTGGCCAACGAGATCGCCGAAGCCGGTTTCGACCCCCAGGGGCGCACCAGCGAGGACCTGCTGGATCTGGCGGAATCCCGGGTATTTAAAATTGCCGAAAGCCGGGCCAATAAAGACGAAGGGCCGAAGAACATCGCCGATGTGCTCGATGCCACCGTCGCCCGTATTGAACAGCTGTTCCAACAGCCGCATGATGGCGTCACTGGGGTGAATACCGGCTATGACGACCTCAACAAAAAGACCGCCGGGCTACAGCCTTCGGATCTGATTATCGTCGCCGCGCGTCCATCGATGGGTAAGACGACATTTGCGATGAACCTCGTGGAAAACGCGGCGATGCTGCAGGATAAGCCGGTATTGATCTTCAGTCTGGAGATGCCATCCGAGCAGATCATGATGCGTTCTCTGGCCTCGCTATCGCGCGTCGATCAGACCCGTATCCGTACCGGCCAACTGGATGATGAAGACTGGGCGCGGATCTCCGGCACGATGGGTATTTTGCTGGAAAAACGTAACATCTATATTGATGACTCCTCCGGCCTGACGCCGACGGAAGTGCGTTCGCGCGCCCGGCGTATCGCCCGCGAGCACGGCGGTATCGGTCTTATCATGATCGACTACCTGCAGCTGATGCGCGTACCGTCGCTCTCCGACAACCGTACTCTGGAGATCGCCGAAATCTCCCGCTCGCTGAAGGCGCTGGCAAAAGAGTTGCAGGTGCCGGTGGTGGCGCTGTCGCAGTTGAACCGCTCTCTGGAACAGCGCGCCGATAAACGTCCAGTCAACTCCGACCTGCGTGAATCCGGCTCTATTGAACAGGATGCCGACTTAATCATGTTCATCTACCGTGATGAGGTTTATCACGAGAACAGTGATTTAAAAGGTATTGCTGAAATTATCATTGGTAAACAACGTAACGGCCCGATCGGTACGGTACGACTGACCTTTAACGGCCAGTGGTCGCGTTTCGATAATTATGCCGGTCCTCAGTATGACGATGAGTAAACCTCCGTCTGTCTTTTTTTAAGGAATTCAAATGCAAGCGGCAACTGTAGTTATCAACCGCCGCGCTCTGCGACACAACCTGCAACGCCTGCGTGAACTGGCTCCTGCCAGCAAACTGGTTGCGGTGGTGAAAGCGAACGCCTACGGACACGGCCTCCTTGAGACCGCGCGAACGCTGACCGACGCCGATGCCTTCGGCGTCGCCCGCCTGGAAGAGGCGCTGCGCCTGCGTGAAGGGGGCATTACCCAACCGATATTGCTGCTGGAAGGCTTCTTTGAAGCGGCGGATCTGGCGCTGATTTCCGCGCAGCAACTGCATACCGTGGTACATAGCCCGGAACAGCTGGCGGCGCTCGAACAAGTGGAGCTGGCCGAACCGGTTACCGTCTGGATGAAGCTGGATACCGGTATGCATCGCCTTGGTGTACTGCCGGAACAAGCAGAAGCATTCTATCAGCGGCTAAGCCGGTGCAAAAATGTTCGCCAGCCGGTGAATATCGTCAGCCATTTCGCCCGTGCCGATGAGCCGGAATGCGGCGCGACCGAGCGTCAGCTGGATATTTTCACCACCTTTACCGAAGGGAAACCGGGGCTGCGTTCTATTGCCGCCTCGGGCGGGATCCTGCTGTGGCCGCAGTCGCATTTCGACTGGGCGCGACCGGGCATCATTCTCTACGGCGTTTCGCCGCTGGAAAATCACTCTACCGGAGAGGATTTTGGTTGCCTGCCGGTGATGTCGCTGACCTCCAGCCTGATTGCGGTGCGCGAACATAAAGCCGGGGAGCCGGTGGGCTATGGCGGCACCTGGATTAGTGAGCGCGATACTCGCCTCGGCGTAGTGGCGATGGGCTACGGCGACGGTTATCCGCGCGCCGCGCCCTCCGGCACGCCGGTGCTGGTCAACGGCCGCGAAGCGCCGATTGTCGGTCGCGTGGCGATGGATATGATTTGCGTCGACCTCGGTCCTGAAGCGCAGGATAAAGCCGGCGATCCGGTTGTGTTATGGGGAGAAGGGCTCCCCGTTGAGCGCATCGCGGAAATAACGAAAGTGAGTGCTTACGAACTTATTACCCGACTGACTTCCAGGCTGGCTATCCGCTACCTCGACTAACGACTGTCAGTGGCATATTTCCCCGATTACGCTACGCTTATCGGGGTAATGAGCAGGGGCGGCGCGCGGCGTCGCCCAGGTTTGCAGCGATCTTTGTCGATAACTTACCAACATCCCCTCGACCTTCCCCAACTTCCGGTTTATTGTGTAAATACCTGCTTTCGTAAACCTGGAGATACATCTCGTGTTTCAAAAAGTTGACGCCTACGCCGGCGACCCCATTCTTTCCTTGATGGAGCGTTTCAAAGACGATCCGCGTAGTGACAAAGTGAACCTCAGCATTGGTCTTTACTACAACGAAGACGGCATTATTCCGCAACTACAGGCGGTGGCGGAAGCCGAAGCGCGCCTCAATGCCCAGCCGCATGGCGCTTCGCTGTATTTACCGATGGAAGGGCTCAATAGCTACCGCCACGCCATTGCGCCGCTGTTATTTGGCGCTGACCATCCGGTGCTGAAACAAAACCGCGTAGCGTCAATTCAAACCCTGGGTGGCTCCGGCGCGCTGAAGGTTGGCGCCGATTTCCTCAAGCGCTACTTCCCGCAGTCGCGCGTATGGGTTAGCGACCCGACCTGGGAAAACCACATCGCCATATTTGAAGGGGCTGGATTCGAAGTAAGTACTTACCCCTGGTTCGATGATGAGACCAACGGCGTGCGTTTTGAAGCCTTCCTCGCCAAACTACAGACGCTCCCTGAGCGCGATATCGTGCTGCTGCATCCGTGTTGCCACAACCCGACGGGCGCCGATCTGAGCAACTCGCAGTGGGATGAAGTCGTTAATGTGTTGAAAGCACGCAATTTAATTCCTTTCCTCGATATCGCCTATCAGGGCTTTGGCGCCGGTATGGAAGACGATGCCTACGCTATTCGTGCGATTGCCAGCGCCGGCCTGCCGATGCTGGTCAGCAACTCATTTTCCAAAATCTTCTCACTGTACGGCGAACGCGTCGGTGGGTTGTCGATTGTCTGCGATGATGCGGAAACCGCAGGCCGCGTGCTGGGTCAGTTGAAAGCGACGGTGCGCCGCAACTACTCAAGCCCGCCGAATTTTGGCGCGCAGGTGGTCGCGGCGGTGCTGAACGACGCGGCGCTGAAAGCCTCATGGCTGGCGGAAGTGGAAGCGATGCGTACCCGCATTCTGGCGATGCGTCAGACGCTGGTTGATGCGCTGAAAGAGGCCGTTCCCGGCAAGAACTTTGACTACCTGCTGAAGCAGCGCGGCATGTTTAGCTACACCGGATTGAGCGCGGCACAGGTGGATCGTCTACGCGAAGAGTTTGGCGTTTACCTGATTGCCAGCGGCCGGATGTGCGTAGCAGGACTTAACTCGCGTAACGTCCAGCGCGTCGCTCAGGCGTTTGCCGCTGTAATGTAAGTGCTTACTTACTAATTTACCCTCGTCAGCGTTAAGGCGAGGGTAATATTACCCCCGAAGTGTGATCATGCTCTTTTTATATGATATCTGAGCAGAAAATCCTTTCTATCTGTGTGGTCAGGCGTTAAGGTCTTGCTACATTAATGAGCTCACTCATTATTAAAAATAATAACGAATCGATTATTTAGACCCAAAATAACTCAGGTTGCCGCTAAGCGGCCTGGCGCATGAGGGGCATAGGGATAAATATGCGTAAGTTAACTTTGGCCATTAGCGCCACCTGTCTGTTGTTCGCTCTGAATAGCTCCGTTGTCGCTCGCGCTTCTACTCCGCAGCCCATTTGGGAGGGGACGAATGTTGCGATACTTGCCGAACAGGCGCCGATCCATTGGGTATCGGTAGCGCAAATCGAAAATAGCCTGCTGGGCCGCGCGCCGATGGCGGTGGGTTTCGATATCGATGACACCGTGTTGTTTTCCAGCCCCGGTTTCTGGCGCGGGCAAAAAACCTATTCTCCCGGCAGCGAAGCCTATCTAAAGAACCCGGAGTTTTGGGAAAAGATGAATAACGGCTGGGACGAGTTCAGCATGCCGAAAGAAGTGGGCCGCCAGCTGATTGCGATGCATATAAAGCGCGGCGACAGCATCTACTTCGTGACCGGCCGCAGCCAGACCAAAACTGAGACCGTCTCCAAAACCCTGCAGGATGATTTCCTGATCCCCGGCGCCAATATGAACCCGGTGATTTTTGCCGGCGATAAGCCAGGCCAGAACACGAAAACTCAGTGGTTACGGGAGAAGAATATCAAAGTCTTCTACGGTGACTCGGACAACGACATCTCGGCGGCTCGCGATGCCGATGCGCGCGGAATTCGCGTGCTGCGCGCGGCAAACTCCTCCTACAAACCGCTGCCGATGGCCGGATCGCAAGGGGAAGAGGTGATTGTGAATTCAGAATATTAAGGCGCGCGAAACTCGACGCATCTGAACATGAGAAGGCAGCCGCAGGCTGTCTTTTTTTTATACGAATTTCAGCGTTTGAGGTTTTACCTTTTCGCTTCTTGCTGCAAACTTAGAAGGATTCACACATTACAGGAGTCGTTTATGTGGCATCAGCAAACCCTGACATTAGGGCCGAAATCTCGTGGTTTCCATCTGGTGACTAACGAAATTATTGGCCAAATCCGCGAGCTCTCGCATATCAAGGTTGGCCTGCTGCATCTGTTACTCCAGCATACTTCCGCTTCCCTGACGTTAAATGAGAACTGCGATCCCACGGTTCGTTTTGATATGGAACAGCATTTTCTCAACGCCGTACCAGACAACGCGCCGTATGAACACGATTATGAAGGTCCTGATGATATGCCCTCGCACATTAAATCCTCGCTGCTGGGCGTTTCACTGATGCTGCCGGTGCAGAACGGCAACGTCATGTTGGGGACCTGGCAGGGGATCTGGCTGGGGGAGCATCGCATTCACGGCGGCTCGCGGCATATCGTCGCCACGCTCACGGGAGAATAAAAAATGACTATATCGGATCTACTGCAGTACTGCATGGCGAAGCCGGGCGCGGAACAAAGCGTTCATAGCGACTGGAAAGCAACGCAAATCAAGGTCGCGGACGTGCTATTCGCCATGGTAAAAGAAGTGGAGGATAAGCGGCCGGCCGTTGCGTTAAAGACCAGCCCGGAGCTTGCCGAGCTGCTGCGGGAACAACATCGCGATGTACGCCCCAGCAGGCACCTGAATAAAGCTCACTGGAGCACGGTCTTCCTTGATGGCTCCTTGCCAGACTCGCAGATTTACTACCTGGTGGATGCCTCCTACCAGCAGGCGGTCGACCTGCTGTCGGAGGATAAGCGGCGGCAGTTAGCCTAGCTTATAACCCCCCTGCCAGCGCCAGCAACGTGATATCGAACAGACGTAATAATGTCGACTGCAGCTGCGCCTGGCGTGCGATACTCTGGTTGTTAGCGCGAATGCGGGCAATATCGCGCTGACCTTCCAGCAGTAGCCGTAGATCGTCTTCGGTCAGCCAGCCCTGGGCTTTTTGCTGCAATGCCTGCAGTAAAAAGAGTCCGCTATCGCGTACTTCACGGTACTCATCGCCAAGTACTTTATTCAGTAATGGCATCCATTCGGCGCTATCAATCGCGCAAGCGGACAACAGCGCGCGAATCTCCATGGTTGTCGGCATTATTCCCTCCCTGTTCGCTGACATTCGCCAGCTATAGCCTGTTGATAAAGATAAAGGGTCTGCCGCGATAAATATTGCGCTTCGGCAGGAGTAAAGGGCGCGCCCAGCATCTGGCGATGGGCGTAAACGCGCAGATAGTTATCTTCAAGTATCCTGAAATTTTCCTGGCGCAACGCATCGCTGTGATCCATCGCCTGCGCGAACTGCTGGCGAACCTGTTCATCTTCTGCGTTCAGTTGTTGATCGTCCTCCGTCGCTGCGGTGGCGATGAACTGCAAATGCAATTGCTTGAGTGTGAGCAATTGCTGATAGGCCGTATCGCTGTAGCGGCCGACCCATGAGCAGGCGCTTAACGCACATAGCGCGGCGGCGATAACAAATAACGGAATGAGGCGTGGTACTCGCATAGTTTTCCCGACATCGGTGGGCGATAGCGACTATCTGACGCCAGAGTGTGCGCACCGGGCAAATCACGAAGTATCAGCGTAAAAAAATGAGATGAAATGAGATGAAATGAGGCCTCTTCCGCGAAGGAAGAGGCCTGAGAGGTTACTTCAGCAGGGGCTTCAGGAAGCGCGCCGTGTGCGAGGCTTCACATTCGGCAACGGTTTCCGGCGTGCCGGAAACGAGAATCTCCCCGCCGCCGCTACCGCCTTCCGGGCCGAGGTCGACAATCCAGTCAGCGGTTTTAATCACGTCGAGGTTGTGCTCAATGACCACGATGGTATTACCCTGATCGCGTAGCTGATGCAGCACGTCCAGCAGCTGCTGAATATCGGCGAAATGCAGACCGGTGGTCGGTTCATCAAGGATATACAGCGTCTGGCCGGTACCGCGCTTGGAAAGTTCGCGCGCCAGCTTCACGCGCTGGGCTTCACCGCCGGAGAGCGTGGTTGCCGACTGGCCGAGACGAATATAGGTCAGGCCGACATCCATTAGGGTTTGCAGCTTACGCGCCAGCGCCGGCACGGCATCAAAGAATTCGCGCGCTTCTTCGATGGTCATATCCAGCACTTCGTGGATGGTTTTGCCCTTGTACTTAATCTCCAGCGTTTCTCGGTTATAGCGTTTGCCTTTGCACTGGTCGCACGGTACGTAGATGTCCGGCAGGAAGTGCATCTCAACCTTGATCACCCCGTCGCCCTGACAGGCTTCGCAGCGACCGCCGCGCACGTTAAAGCTGAAGCGGCCCGGCGTATAGCCGCGTGAACGTGATTCCGGTACTCCGGCGAACAGTTCGCGCACCGGCGTGAACACGCCGGTATAGGTTGCCGGGTTTGAGCGCGGCGTGCGGCCAATCGGGCTCTGGTCGATATCAATGACTTTATCGAAGTGTTCCAGCCCCTGGACATCGCGGTACGGCGCCGGTTCGGCAATCGTCGCGCCGTTCAACTGACGCTGGGCGATGGGAAACAGGGTATCGTTAATCAGCGTTGATTTGCCGGAACCGGAAACGCCGGTAATGCAGGTAAACAGGCCGACGGGCAGCGTCAGCGTCACATCCTTGAGGTTGTTGCCGCGCGCGCCGGTCAGTTTCAGCACTTTTTCCGGATCGGCGGCGACACGCTGTTTCGGCACTTCGATTTTGCGTTTGCCGCTCATGTACTGCCCGGTCAGGGATTCTGGTACCGCCATAATGGCGTCCAGCGGCCCTTCGGCCACCACCTGGCCGCCGTGAACGCCAGCGCCGGGGCCGATGTCGATCACGTGGTCGGCGGCGCGAATGGCGTCTTCGTCATGTTCAACGACAATGACCGTGTTACCCAGGTTACGCAGGTGGATGAGCGTACCGAGCAGGCGTTCGTTATCACGCTGGTGCAGGCCGATAGAGGGCTCATCCAGCACGTACATCACGCCAACCAGCCCCGCGCCAATCTGGCTCGCCAGACGAATACGCTGCGCTTCACCGCCGGAGAGGGTCTCCGCCGAACGAGAGAGCGTTAGATAGTTCAGGCCGACGTTGACGAGGAACTTCAGACGATCGCCAATCTCTTTCAGCACTTTCTCGGCGATTTGCGCCCGCTGTCCGGACAGCTTCAGGTTGTTGAAGAAGTCCATCGCATGACCGATGCTCATGTCGGAAATGGTCGGTAGCGGCGTGTTTTCCACAAACACGTGGCGCGCTTCGCGACGCAGACGCGTGCCTTCACAGCTGGCGCACGGACGGTTGCTGATGAATTTCGCCAGCTCTTCGCGCACCGCGCTGGATTCCGTCTCTTTGTAACGGCGCTCCATGTTGTGCAGCACGCCTTCGAACGGATGGCGGCGTACTGACGTGTCGCCGCGGTCGTTCATATATTTGAATTCAATATTCTCTTTACCTGAACCGTACAGCACGACTTTATGCACATTAGCGCTGAGGGTGCCCCATGGCGCTTCGACATCAAACTTATAGTGATCCGCCAGCGACTTGAGCATCTGGAAGTAGTAGAAGTTGCGGCGATCCCAGCCGCGGATGGCGCCGCCAGCCAGCGATAGCTCCGGATTCTGAATTACCCGATCGGGATCGAAATACTGTTGAACGCCAAGGCCGTCGCAGGTTGGGCAAGCGCCTGCCGGGTTGTTAAAGGAGAACAGGCGCGGCTCCAGCTCGCGCATGCTATAGCCGCAAATCGGGCAGGCGAAGTTTGCCGAGAACAGCAGTTCTTCCGCCTTACTGTCATCCATATTGGAAACAATGGCGGTGCCGCCTGAGAGCTCCAGCGCGGTTTCGAAAGACTCCGCCAGACGCTGCGCCAGATCGTCGCGTACTTTAAAGCGGTCGATAACCACTTCGATCGTGTGTTTCTTTTGCAGCTCTAATTTCGGCGGATCCGAAAGATCGCAGACTTCGCCATCGATCCGCGCGCGGATATAGCCCTGACTGGCAAGGTTCTCCAGCGTTTTGGTGTGCTCGCCCTTACGCTCTTTAATGATGGGCGCCAGCAGCATCAGGCGCTGACCTTCCGGCTGAGAGAGCACGTTATCGACCATCTGGCTGACGGTCTGTGCGGCCAGCGGCACGTCGTGATCCGGACAGCGCGGTTCGCCGACGCGGGCGTACAGTAGGCGCAGATAGTCGTGGATTTCAGTAATCGTACCTACCGTCGAACGCGGGTTGTGGGAGGTCGATTTCTGCTCGATAGAAATCGCCGGCGACAGCCCTTCGATATGATCGACGTCTGGTTTCTCCATCAGCGACAAGAACTGTCGCGCATAGGCGGAGAGCGATTCGACGTAGCGACGCTGGCCTTCGGCGTACAGGGTGTCGAAAGCGAGTGAGGATTTGCCAGACCCAGAAAGCCCGGTGACGACAATGAGTTTGTCGCGCGGGATGACGAGGTTGATGTTTTTGAGATTATGGGTGCGGGCGCCCCGAACTTCGATCTTATCCATTCACCTTTCCCGGTAGGTAGATACACGGATTGCCTGGTTTGTTTGAAGGACAAACGGCAGAAACGGCTAATTATGACACAACTTAACCTGTCTGGATATACAGTATTGGAATGGCGCTGCAGTAAGAGGGTGAAAAATTGCATAGCGGCGGGATGTTTTCTGGAATTGGCTTCGCAGCTATCAAATTGCCCCTTTGTGATGTTAGAATTCCCGGTTTACACTTATACAAAACGTATTATTCAGGAGATTCGATCATGGCCAGCAGAGGCGTAAACAAGGTGATTCTCGTCGGTAATCTGGGGCAGGACCCGGAAGTACGCTACATGCCAAGTGGCGGCGCTGTCGCCAACTTCACGCTGGCAACTTCCGAATCCTGGCGCGATAAGCAAACCGGCGAAATGAAAGAGCAGACTGAATGGCACCGCGTTGTGCTGTTCGGCAAACTGGCGGAAGTCGCTGGCGAATACCTGCGTAAAGGTTCTCAGGTTTATATCGAAGGCCAGCTGCGTACCCGCAAATGGACCGATCAGTCCGGTCAGGACAAGTACACCACTGAAATCGTGGTAAACGTCGGCGGCACCATGCAGATGCTGGGCGGCCGTCAGGGCGGCGGCGCACCGGCAGGCGGCGGCCAGCAGCAGGGCGGTTGGGGTCAGCCTCAGCAGCCGCAGGGCGGCAACCAGTTCAGCGGCGGCGCGCAGTCTCGTCCGCAGCAGCAGGCTCCGGCAGCGCCATCTAACGAACCGCCGATGGACTTCGACGACGATATCCCGTTCTAAGGTTTTCCTTATTACGTGCTGCCTGTGCGGTAAGCCAACAAAAAGCCCCGATTGTTCGGGGCTTTTTCATTTCAGGCTCTCAGGCCGCCGGCGTCGGAATTTGAGGCGTTGTGGGCGTAGCCGCGTCGGGCTGCGGCTTGCCCGTTCCTGGCTCGGGTAGCGGCGCGGCAGTCGCTTTTTGTTTACGGGCGATATCATCCATTATCAGCCGATAGGCAATATAGTATTTATAGATATTGCTGACGTAGGTTACCGTCTCAGCGCCGATTTTTTCCGCGGCGAGATTCTCAACGTTGCCAAACCAGATGTTCGGATCAAAACCGCGTTTTTGGGTTTCCGTACGTAGACGCGCGATGCGCGCCGGGCCCGCATTGTAGGACGCGAACGAAAATAGCGCTTTATTCAGCGGCGTCATTGGCTGATCGCCATAGTAATGATCAATCATCCAGCGCATATACTTCACGCCGGCATGAATGTTGGGATCGATTTTCTTAATATCGCCAACTTTCAGCTCCTTGCCGGTGGCGGGCATGACCTGCATTACGCCGATTGCGCCGACGTGGCTACGTACCGATTGATTGAGCCGCGACTCCTGATATCCCTGGGCTGCCATCAGCAGCCAGTCGACATCATAGCGTTCGCCATATTTTCTAAAGATGTCTACCATCTGCAAAAATTTAGCTCGTTCTCTGTTGGCTGCGGCATTTTTAACGTAGGTCGCGCTTTTCAGGTAGCGCAGCAGAATCGTGTTTCCCAGGGTGCTGCCTTGACGATTATTCTTCACGAAGGTATTTAGCACCGCGAGAAGCTGTGGGTTATCTTTGCGGACCGCCCAGGCGATGCTACCGCCATCTCGTAACACAATGTCTTCATGCACCTGAATTTTGGGAAACACCTGTTTCCAGAAAATCGCTTTATGGCGATCCACCACGATCAGAGGAATCAGGCCGGCATTAAGCATTTCGAGAAGATCCTCATCTTCGAGCGCCTCCGGCGCCTCCTGCAGAATGACCGGCGGCAGCGACGCTTTGGCAAAGCGGGCGTTAAGCGCCTGCAAACTTTCGTAATAGCTGGAGGAGCGTCGAACAAACACGGTTTTACCGGAAAGCTGCTCCAGGCTTTTCACGTTGGGCGATGATGGCCCAGAAACTAATAGCTCTTTGACATCGCTATAGAGCGGGGTGGTAAAGGCGACCTGCTCCTGACGCGATGAAGTAATGGTGAGATTGGCGGCGGCGATATCCCCCTTACCTTCATTCAACGCCTTGAACAGGTTATCCCGCGTCACCGGGATGAAAACGATCCGCACTTTGAGGTGTTTCTGCTTCAGCTTCTTCTCTTTTGCCAGTCTGCTATTGAGATCTTTTTCTAAAGCGATGAAAAGATCGTGGGTGGCGCCGCGCTGGGTCCCCTTATCGATAAAAAAGAAGGTCTTGCTGTAGGTCGTTAATACCCGGATCGCCCGCCGGTTGATCATATCGGGAAGATCGCCTTTTTGCGGCTGCATGATGTGATCCATATTGATGGCCAGCTCCGCTTTGTCCTTTTGCGCCGGCGGCGATTTATCCGTCGAAGCCGCTGAAGCGGAGAAGGCAAACACGATGGCCAGAAGGCAGCCGGAAACCATCGCCAGACGACGTTGAAAACCGAAGATGTTCATGATGCGGCACTCTGCAGGGAGATGGTTATATTTTAGTCAATGCAAACGCGCCCCTGTGCCTTTTTCTACTTACCTCTCCCGGGTTCAGCGCGACGTAGGTGGTATTGTCCTGATTGCGAGAATACAAAAGAAAGTGACGCTTCTCCTACCATAGAATATTTTCGCTTTGCGATCGCTAATTGCTTATCCCATCCAGGTGAATATCAAAATGATATTTTTGTCTGCTATTTAAAATATATTGTAAGGTTATTTATAACCTTTGCATGGTTATGTTTTTTTAGTATTAATACATAATTCGTAGAATGCCCGGATTAGCTTACTTCAAGAGTGGTATGGCCGATGTGTGTCAGGGTTGGTCTATATCACACTATTAATAACCTGCCTTGCAGATAACGGCCTGGAGTGCTATCACTAAATTCTCTCTCAGATTTTACTTACAAGGATGGAAGATGAAATGGACGATTCTTAACACCCTTATCTGCCCGCATACTGGCGTTGCCTTTTCGTCAATATCTGGGCTGCGGTTTCTCAAGTTTATTATCTGGTATGAGGCTGAGCTTTTATTAATTCCCGGCGAAACCATGAAACTTTATTCATCTAAAGTTTTAATTAATGATCGATATCATTCATTAAAAATTTATAACATCACGCGTTACGACGATAAACAGTGGGAAACCTTAAGAGAGCGGCCAACCTGCCCGTACAATTTCGAGGTCGCGGAGCAGGAATCTTGTCTTTATCAATCGTATTGTGCGGTTAAGCGCTGCCCAAACGAGCGTCTACGACCGATGTTATGCGAACAATATTAGCAGGGGCCGGGAAGAGCATCGCTGTTGCTGAAAATAAAAAAGCTTCCCGCAGGAAGCTTTTTATCAGGTCATCATCATTGGCCATTCTGGCGGCGTCTGGCTCATGACTTCAACCATGACATCTTTAATGTTGCCCCAGATTTTAGCAACATCCACCATGGTGATGCCTAACAAGCCGGTAGCAAACCAACAGGCGGCAGCCAGGCCCAGGCAGCTACAAATAATCGCTAAGCCGGCATAGTCGCTTTTACGTAATTGAATATTCAGCGAACTGGCCAGGAACATCAATACCGCGCTCACCAGGGGCCAGCGCAAAAGTACGACACTGGTAGTAATGGAAGCCATTAACTTATCCTATCTCTCAAAGAAAGTCGGGAGCCTTAGACAACCTGGCGCGATTATCAATAATGAGACGCTCTGGCTATCGGCGGGCACTTCAGGGAGTGATGAAACGACGATTTTGTTTCATCAACTTGTGTGAACTATATCACATTTGCTGATTTATTCGCCAGACAAAAAATGACCTTTTTTGACATTTTAAACCACGTTATTAATAGGGTTAATGGCGGCGGAATGCGCGCCAGCATGTCTGGTGTCTGTTTTTCGACACCGTTAAGGACTGGGCCTGGACTGCCAATAATTGTTCAACGGGTTTTGTTACTTATTACGAGTAATTGTACGGAGAAACCGAATTAGTAAGTGGCTAGTGTCTTAATTATTACGAGAATGTTTCTCGATCCATCTATAAGTAAGTATGATTCATCATTATTAGGTGTGAGGTTTTTACATAAACGTGTTCGTTGCTGAAATTCGCTGTTTTTTATAACAGTCGGTAATGCCTGGTTTTTGTCCTTATACCGTGATTGAGGCGTATCGCATGGATAAAAAGCGGAAATGAGTCGTAACGCGCCGCATAAGGCGTTAAGAATATTCTTCATCATACTGGTGGTTGTGCTGCCGGTGGTGTTGGCGTTGTGGTTTGCGCAAATCAGAGCCCGGGAAGAAATCTCAGATAGACTGCAATCGTTTTCGCAGCTGGCGCTGCAAAAAACGGAAATGGTCATTCATGAATCCGAGCAGGCGCGCGAAAAAGCCATGCACTTTACCGGGGCAATGTGTTCCCCGCAGCATCAGCAGTACATGTTAAATATCGTGCGCGGGCTACTGTATGTTGATGACCTGATTTATGCGAGCGGTAACACTTTCCTCTGTTCCACCGCGGTCCATCCCGAAGAGGGCTGGAGAATAGCTGCCGCGAATTATACTCGAAAGCCCGACGTCTCCATTTACTACTATCGTGATACGCCGTTTTATCCCGGCTATGATATGAATTATATGCAGCGCGGGCATTATGCCGTGGTGGTTAACCCTCTCTCTTATAGTTCGGTTATTTCCAGCGATAAAGATTTAGCTTACGGTGTCTTCGACACCAAAACGAACATGTTTTTCTCCGTGAGTAAAAACGTTGATGCCAGGGAATTACATCGTCTTATTCGCCACGAAGACGCTTTTTTCAATCAGGATGGCCGGGTTTATACCGTCGCCCATTCGTCGATTCGGCCGATTGCGGTCATCATGTCCACCTCGCGCGCCAGCTATTATGCCAGCCTCTACGACCAGATTACCTTGACCCTGCCGTTAGGCATTATTTGCAGCATTTTGATTCTGATGGTCTGGTCGCGAAGCCGTCAGCAGTATCATTCACCGCGCAATAAACTGCAGCGAGCGTTAAGCCACCGGCAGCTGTGCCTGCATTACCAACCTATTATCGACATCAAGAATAACCGCTGCGTCGGCGCCGAGGCGCTGTTACGCTGGCCGGGGTTTGACGGTCCGGTGATGAGCCCGGCGGAGTTTATTCCGTTGGCGGAAAACTCGGGCATGATTGCTCAGGTGACGGATTATGTGGTCGACGAGTTGTTCAACGATCTTGGCGAATATCTGGCCAGACATCCGCAGCTCTATATCGCGATTAATCTTTCGGCATCGGACTTCCACTCCGCGCGATTAATTGCGCAGATCACTGAGAAGGCCCGCAGCTATGCGGTTTGCGTGAAGCAAATTAAAATTGAAGTCACCGAAAGAGGATTTATCGATGTGCCGAAAACCACACCGGTGATTCAGGCCTTCCGCGAAGCGGGCTACGAAATAGCCATTGATGATTTCGGTACCGGTTATTCCAACCTGCATAACCTCTATTCGCTCAATGTCGATATTCTGAAGATTGATAAATCCTTTATCGATACGCTGACCACCAACAGTACCAGCCATCTGATTGCCGAGCATATCATCGATATGGCGCGTAGCCTGCGTTTAAAAACCATCGCCGAAGGGGTCGAAACGCTGGATCAGGTGGATTGGTTGCTTAAGCGCGGCGTGCAGTTTTGTCAGGGATGGCATTTTGCCAGGGCTATGCCGCCACAGGAGTTTATGCAGTGGCTCGCCAAGTCCCCGATCTTACTGCGTACGCCGCACGACGGTCGTCAGGCGGAAATCTGATGACGGTAATCGCTGGGAGTGCGATCGAACTCCCGGCGGAATACCCGCGAGAACGTCTGCTGCGAGACGTATCCCAAATCCATCGCAATATCAAAAATAGGACGTTGCGTGGTTCTCAGCGCTTCAGCGGCGAGCAGTAGCCGGCGCTGGCGAATGTAATCACCCAGCGTCTGGTGGGTAACGGTACGGAACATTCGCTGCAGATACCATTTCGAGTACCCCGATTTTTTAGCGACTACATCAATGTTAAGTGGTTGATCGATATGTTCATCAATCCATTCAATAAGCGTTTGGATAATATCCTGATGGGACATAAAGCGGCCTCTCTCAATTCTCGATTCGTCGTTTTGTCTGTCGGCGAGTATAATTCCTCAAGTTAACTTGAGGTAAAGAGCTTTATGGAAAATAAACCAGCACGCATCAAAATGCTGCTCTCCCCTGGGGAGGTGGCGAAACGAACCGGCGTCGCCGTCTCGGCGCTACACTTTTATGAAAGCAAAGGGCTTATCCGCAGCCAGCGCAACGCGGGCAATCAGCGGCGATATCGCCGCGATGTGCTGCGTGCGGTCGCTATCATCAAGATTGCGCAACGTATTGGTATTCCGCTGGCGACCATCGGCGAGGCATTCGGCGTCCTGCCGGAAGGGCATAATCTGAGCGCCAAAGAGTGGAAACAGCTGTCGTCGCAATGGCGGGAGGAGCTGGATCGGCGTATTCACACCCTGACCGCGTTGCGCGACCAGCTCGACGGCTGCATCGGTTGCGGCTGTTTATCGCGCCGCGATTGTCCATTACGCAACCCTGGAGATAAGTTGGGTGAAGAGGGGACCGGCGCACGCCTGCTGGAAGAGGATTAATGGTGATACCTGCAAAAAACTAAAGCGCCACAACAGGGCGCTTTAGTTGTTTTCCGGTCTTTGTCTTTCGCATTATCCCGCTGGCTCACGGGAGGGTTTCCCCCGACGTCGACTCCCCTCAGGTATTGCGCAATGTGTTGAAGGAGGTTCCGGATTGCGTCGACAATGTAATTGTGGCACAGCCTGCTGATTTTGCCTGTTGACGTTGCCGAAATTTTTCCGTCATTGGCCGCCTGTTTCTATAGTTAATTTGAACGAACAACAGGAGAGCGCCATGTTGACGGTCCATCACCTCAACCAATCCCGCTCGCAGCGCGTGCTGTGGGCGTTGGAAGAACTGCAATTGTCCTATCAGGTAGTCTGCTACCAGCGTGAAAAAAACATGCAGGCGCCAGCGGAACTGAAAAAAATTCACCCGTTGGGTAAATCGCCGGTGCTTGAGGATCAGGGCGTGGTGCTGGCAGAGTCCGGCGCGATTCTGGAATATCTGCAGGAAACCTACGATAGCGCCCAGCAGCTGAGGCCGCAGGGGAGGGAAGATAAACTGCAATATCGCTTCTGGCTCCATTATGCCGAGGGATCGTTAATGCCCTTGCTGTTGATGAAGCTTATCTTCGCCAGCCTCGGCAAGCCGCCGGTGCCGCTTGGTATGCGCACCCTGGGCGGGGCGTTGGGCAAAGGGGTACAAAAAGCGTGGCTGGATAGACAGCTGGCGACCCATGCGGCATATATTGAACAGCATCTGGCTCGTCAGCCGTGGTTTGCCGGCGGCACGCTGAGCATGGCGGATATTCAGATGAGCTTCCCGGTGATGGCCTTACTGGCGCGCGGCGGCATTCAACACCTGCCGCACACCCGGCGTTGGCAGCAGCAGGTGGAGTCACGTCCGGGGTGGATTAACGCTATTGAGCGCGGTGGGCCATTTACCCTGCCTGGCGGTTAATACGCCAGAAAGAGGATTAAAACATATAAAAATGTTAATGCATTGCGCACTGACGATAACGTTTGCGCATCGTTTGTCTATTTCCTGAGCTTTGGCGGCGAAATTTGGCAAAATACGACAAACTTCAGTTGAAAAGGGCCAGCTAAAGACAGGATAATCGTTTGCCTTTTTACTTTGCTCGTTTTTTCCCCTGCCGACAGGGGGAGCAAAGACATTCCATATACCGCATTGTATGCGCGGAGTTAAACGTTTGCTTTTTCTCAGCCTCCCTCCTGGCGCCGGGAAACAGCACAAGGAGATGGCGTTTAACTGGCAGTGGACGGTCCATCACGCATGCAAGCGAACGATCAAAATTTTCAGGGGAAGTTTTCTATGTCTACGCCTTCAGCGCGTACCGGTGGTTCTTTAGACGCCTGGTTTAAAATTTCAGCTCGCGGCAGCTCCGTACGTCAGGAAATTGTTGCCGGATTAACGACCTTCCTGGCGATGGTGTACTCCGTCATCGTGGTGCCGGGAATGTTAGGTAAAGCTGGCTTTCCGCCTGCGGCGGTGTTCGTCTCGACCTGCCTGGTAGCGGGCGTCGGTTCATTAGTGATGGGCCTGTGGGCTAACCTGCCGCTGGCTATCGGCTGCGCGATTTCGCTGACTGCCTTTACCGCTTTTAGCCTGGTGCTGGGGCAGCACATTAGTATTCCGGTGGCATTAGGCGCCGTGTTCCTGATGGGGGTGTTGTTCACCATTATCTCCGCTACCGGTATTCGTAGCTGGATCCTGCGCAACCTGCCGCAGGGCGTGGCGCACGGCACCGGCATCGGTATCGGCCTGTTCCTGCTGCTGATCGCCGCCAACGGCGTCGGTCTGGTAATTAAAAACCCGCTGGACGGCCTGCCGGTTGCGCTGGGCAATTTCGATAGCTTCCCGGTGATGATGTCGCTGATTGGCCTGGCGGTCATTATCGGTCTGGAAAAACTGAAAGTGCCTGGCGGCATTCTGCTGACCATCATCGGTATTTCCATTATCGGACTGATTTTCGATCCGAACGTCCATTTCTCCGGGATTTTCGCCATGCCGTCGCTGAGCGACGACAAAGGCAATTCGCTGATTGGCAGCCTTGATATCATCGGCGCGCTGAACCCGGTGGTGCTGCCAAGCGTGCTGGCGCTGGTCATGACTGCGGTATTCGACGCCACCGGTACCATTCGCGCGGTGGCCGGCCAGGCTAACCTGCTGGATAAAGACGGGCAGATCATCAACGGCGGCAAAGCGCTGACTACCGACTCCCTGAGCAGCGTGTTCTCCGGCGTGGTGGGCGCAGCCCCTGCGGCGGTGTATATCGAATCGGCAGCCGGTACGGCGGCGGGCGGCAAAACTGGCCTGACGGCAGTCACCGTTGGCGTGCTGTTCCTGCTGATCCTGTTCCTTTCTCCGCTCTCCTATCTGGTACCGGCCTACGCGACCGCGCCAGCGCTAATGTACGTTGGCCTGCTGATGCTGAGCAACGTGGCGAAAATCGACTTCAATGACTTTGTTGATGCGATGGCGGGGCTGATTACCGCGGTGTTCATCGTGCTGACCTGCAACATCGTGACCGGCATCATGATCGGTTTTGCATCGCTGGTGATTGGCCGCGTGGTATCCGGCGAATGGCGCAAGCTCAATGCGGGCACCGTGATCATCGCGGCGGCGCTGGTCATCTTCTACGCCGGCGGATGGGCGATTTAACTTTTCCTGCTAACGACGGGCGGCTTTGGCCGCCCGTTTAATTTTTAAGCCACATCCTGTTTCCTTTTGCGTTAATCTGAGTAGCGTATCATTTCGAGACATGACGCCTCAGATGTAAAAAAAGAAAACGCAGCAAACAGGGAACACATGGAAATATTCTTCACCATACTCATCATGACCCTCGTGGTCTCTCTCTCAGGGGTGGTTACACGTGTACTGCCCTTTCAGGTCCCACTACCGTTAATGCAAATCGCCATCGGCGCGCTGTTGGCCTGGCCGACCTTTGGTTTGCACGTTGAGTTCGACCCTGAACTCTTCCTCGTTCTGTTTATCCCGCCGCTGCTGTTTGCCGATGGCTGGAAAACGCCGACCCGCGAGTTTATCGAGCACGGCCGGGAAATCTTCGGCCTGGCGCTGGCGCTGGTGGTGGTCACCGTGGTCGGTATCGGCTTCCTGATTTACTGGATTGTGCCGGGGATCCCGCTGGTTCCGGCATTCGCCCTTGCGGCGGTGCTGTCGCCGACCGATGCCGTGGCGCTGTCCGGTATTGTCGGCGAAGGGCGGATACCGAAGAAAATCATGGGCATCCTGCAGGGTGAAGCGCTGATGAATGACGCTTCTGGCCTGGTGTCGTTAAAATTTGCCGTTGCCGTGGCGATGGGCACGATGGTGTTCACCATTGGCGGCGCCACCGTTGAGTTCCTGAAGGTGGCGATTGGCGGCATCCTGGCCGGTTTCGTGGTCAGCTGGCTGTATGGCCGCTCAATGCGTTTCCTCAGCCGCTGGGGCGGCGATGAACCGGCAACGCAAATTGTGCTGCTGTTCCTGCTGCCGTTCGCTTCCTACCTGATTGCCGAACATATCGGTTTCTCGGGGATCCTGGCGGCGGTGGCCGCAGGGATGACCATCACCCGTTCCGGGGTGATGCGTACCGCGCCGCTGGCTATGCGCCTGCGCGCCAACAGTACCTGGGCCATGCTGGAGTTCGTGTTTAACGGCATGGTGTTCCTGCTGTTGGGGCTGCAGCTGCCGGATATCCTGTCGAGCTCGCTGGTGGCGGCGGAAGCCGATCCGAACGTTGAAACCTGGATGCTGTTCACCGATATCGTGCTGATTTACGCCGCGCTGATGCTGGTGCGTTTCGGCTGGCTGTGGACGATGCGTAAGCTCAGCCAACGCTTCCTGAAGAAGAAACCGATGGAGTTTGGCTCCTGGACCACCCGCGAGCTGCTGATCTCCTCCGTCGCCGGGGTGCGCGGGGCGATTACTCTCGCCGGTGTGCTGTCGATTCCGCTACTCTTACCGGACGGCAACGTCTTCCCGGCGCGTTACGAGCTTATCTTCCTGGCCGCCGGGGTGATTCTTTTCTCCCTGTTCGTCGGGGTGATCGCGTTGCCGATTCTGTTGCGGCGTATTGAGTCCACCGACCACGTACAGCAGCGCAAAGAAGAGCGTCTGGCGCGCGCCGCGACGGCGGATGTGGCGATTGTCGCGATTCAGAAAATGGAAGAACGCCTGGCGGCGGATACCAAAGAGAATATCGACAACCAGCTGCTGACCGAGGTGAGTTCGCGCGTCATCGGTAACCTGCGTCGCCGTGTGGATGGGCGTAACGATGTCGAAACCTCGATGCTGGAAGAGAGCCTTGAGCGCCGTTTCCGTCTGGCGGCGCTACGTTCGGAACGCGGTGAGCTGTACCACCTGCGCGCGACGCGGCAAATCAGCAACGAGACGTTGCAGAAGCTGCTGCACGATCTCGACCTGTTAGAAGCGTTGTTAATCGAAGATCAGTAACCTTAAGTCCCGGTAAGCGCGACGCTTATCGGGACTACTCGCGGTGCCGTTTTTTGTCGGGTGGCGGCTAACGCCTTACCCGACCTACGGTCCGTGCGGCCTGCCTTTAATTTATTCACTATGCTGGCTGACACTACTGGTGCTGGCGATCTCAAAATCCCCCGGTGGCGCTAACGCTTACCGGGGCTACAGCACTGCGCGATTTGGTAGCCCGGAGAAGGCGCAACGCGCCGCGTCCGGGAAAAAACCTTAAAAAGTTGCCAACCGATAACAGTATCGACAGTCTATATGTAGCCCCGGTAAGCGTTAGCGCGACCGGGGAGTTACTCCAGCCAGAACGCTTTACTGCATTCCAGCCACGCCTCGGCGCTGCGCGACATATACACCCCTTCCCGCCAGATCATCCCTAATTCCCAACGTAATTCGCTCTCCAGCGGGATCCAATAAAAATCCTCGGCATCCAGCCGCTGGCAAATCGGCTCCGGCAAAATCGCCACGCCAATGCCCGCCTGCACCATTGCCGCCAGAAAATCCCACTGACCGCTGCGCACGGCGATACGCGGCTTGACATCACGCTCGGCAAACAGGCGCATCAGCTGTTGGCTGAGGGCGAAATCTTCGTTGTAGATAACCAATGGATGCTGCGCCAGCTTTTGCGGCGAGATCGAGGTGATATCCTGCCACTGCGCTGTCTTCGGCACGAGGACACAGAGCGGATGGCTAAAGAGCGACAGCGTGGTCAGGCCGCTGGACTCATCGACCGGTAGCGCGGTCATCGCCAGGTCGAGTTCGCCGTTGCTAACCGCCTGCTGCACCGTCAACCCGCCGAACTCGGAAATTTTCAGCTCCACGCCGGGATAACGTAGGCGAAAGCGGCTGATGGGCTCAGCCATCAACATGCCGACCATCGGCGGGATCCCCAGGCGCAGTACGCCTTTATTCAGATGGTTAATATCGCTGAGTTCGGCTTTTAACTGGCTGAATTCGCCGAGTATCGCCTGCCCGCGTTCGAAGACTACCCGGCCGGTATCGGTTAATAACAGCTTGCGGCCATCACGGATAAGCAGGGTGCAGTTGAGCTCATCTTCCAGATTTTTGAGCATCTTGCTGATGGTGGGTTGCGTGACGAAGAGCTTCTCCGCCGCGCGGGTAAAGCTTTGCTGGCGGACGACTTCGACAAAATACCGCAACGTACGTATATCCATGATTATTCCCTGAGACTATACCTGTGATGATTTTAATTCATTTCTGTCCGCAAGGGCGGCTCTCTATACTGCACCCCTGACTTATTTTTAGGGAATTCCGCTCATGGCCTTCGCGCCAGCACGTGTTGCGCCTTTCGTGATGCAACGTCTTCAGGTACCGGTTCAGGTACTGCTCTATGCCGGGTTGTTTGTCTGCGCTGAATATCTGGTGAATTGGCTACATCTCCCGCTTCCTGCCAATCTTGTCGGCATGTTGATGCTGCTGATGCTTATCGTCTGCCGGGTGATACCGCTCAACTGGGTGCGCGCAGGCGCGCGCTGGCTACTGGCGGAAATGCTGCTGTTTTTCGTCCCGGCGGTGGTTGCCGTCGTTAACTATGCGCAACTGCTGATGGTGGACGGCTGGCGCATCTTCCTCGTCATCGCGTTAAGCACCACTATGGTACTGGGCGCCACGGCGTGGGTAGTGGATAAGGTGTATCGCTACGAAGTGAGCAGGCTGAAAAATGAGTGATTTTACCCTGAGCATGCTGTGCCTGGCGGTCACCCTCGGGCTCTATTTCGCCAATAAGCGTCTCTATCGCCGCTTCCATAAACTGCCGTTAATGCCGCTGGTGCTGACGCCGGTACTGTTGGTGCTGATCCTCGTCTTTGGTCATATCTCCTATCAGAGCTATATGGGCGAGTCGCACTGGCTATTGTGGTTATTGGGGCCGGCCACCATCGCCTTTGCCGTACCGGTCTATGACAACATGGCGATTATTAAGCGTCACTGGATGTCATTGACCGCGGGAGTGGTGACGGCGTCGGTGGTCGCCGTTACCACTTCCGTTTGGCTGGCGCGTCTCTTCACTCTGCCTGACGAAATTCAGCGTAGCCTGGCGGTACGCTCGGTGACCACGCCGTTTGCGCTGGCGGCGGCGAAACCGCTCGGTGGCCAGCCCGACCTGGTAGCGCTTTTTGTGGTGGTCACCGGGGTATTTGGCATGGCGATTGGCGATGTGCTGTTCTTACGCCTGTCAATCCGCGCCGGTATGGCGAAAGGGGCGGGGTTCGGCGCGGCGTCACACGGCGCCGGAACAGCCCGCTCCTATGAACTGGGCCAGCAGGAGGGCGTGGTCGCCAGCCTGGTGATGATGCTTTCCGGCGTAGTCATGGTGCTGGCGGCGCCGCTAGTTCGTTGGGCGATATTTTAAGATTCCGCAGTCTTACCTCAAAGGACAACGGGTAAGACTGCTGAGTTCACCCCGGTAAAATATTACGTATCCATAGGCTATTTATCTTAATTAGTATGAAATGTGTTTAGGTTATATTCTTAATTTCATTGTGGGATGTTTTTGTTGAATGCTGTTTGGAAAGATCTTATGTCATTTAATTTGTAAAAAGATATTTCTAAATGATGGGTTATTTAATGAATTTAATAATGATTAAACAATTACTAATTTGCGCTGTGAATTATATGAATGCATAACATGCTGATAATATGTGTATTTGGTTTATTTTTATAATAGGTGATTAATTCATTCTAATGGATGATGTTAGCAATACTTATTGAAAAATATTTTTCTCAAGATATTATTTTTATGTGGGATGCTATTATTGAATGGATTCAATAAGCGATTACCTGGTCAATTTTAAATTATTTATAAAATATTGCATGTTGTTTTTATAAAAATCTGACGGCGCTAATTTTGAATTCCATTCTTTAATATACCTGCATCAAGCAATTGACGGATTGATTGTCGTTTACAATGGATATGGGAATTCATATGAAAATCAGTAAGAAATATGTGTTCAGCGCGCTGGCAATTTCTGCTTCCTGCATGCTGTCGACCTATGCGCAAGCTGCATCAAATGCTATCACTTTTACTGGCACCCTTTCTGACACCACCTGTACCGCAACAATTGATGGTGGGGTGACGTCTATCGAAATGGGTACTACTTCAGTGGCGGATTTGAAAGCGAATACCTATGGTGCTGCGAAGAATTTTTCATTTTCCCTGGCTAACTGTCCTGGCACTGAAGAGGGGGGCAACGCTATCGCCCGCGTTACCTTCGGTGGCGAGGCAGATGCTGCGAACAGTGATTACTTCAAAAACCAGGCCTCAACTTCTGCAGCTTCTGGCGTAGCGGTCGCCATCTTTGATAACGCAGGTAATTTGCTGAAAAATAATGAAGAAGGCGCCGATGTGGATATTTCATCAGGGGCTGCGACTATTCCATTTACCGTGAAAATGGTCAAGTCAGGCGCTTCTGATCCAACGAAAGGGGCAGTAAAAACGACCGTGACTTATAACGTGACTTACTATTAATTAATTTTATATGGAGAAAGGGGAGCGGTATGTAGATTCCCCTTTATTATGGGTATATGAGATATCGTTTATTTTTTATTAGCTTATTGCTAACCCTTTCGAATGTGCAAGCGAGCGTAGTGGTCGGCGCGACTCGGGTGATATTTGATGGTGCCAAAGAGAGTACGGTAGTGGCTGTTGATAATAAAGATAATACCACTAATATTGTCCAGTCCTGGCTTTCTGTCGTTGATACTTCATCACCTGAAAAAGACTCATTTATTATAACACCACCGCTATTTCGTTTAAATTCTGGTGAGAAAGGTTTTGTCCGGATAGTGCGTTCAGGGAAGCCATTACCAACCAGTCGGGAGTCCATGCTTTGGCTAAATGTTAAAGGCATACCCGCAATGGATAATGTGCCAGATAAGAACACGGTGCAGTTCGCTATTAATTCTAAAATTAAACTTATTTATCGTCCCAAAGAGCTGCAGGGACAAATCCCAGAAAATTATGCTGCTAAATTACAATGGAGTCACAATAGCAACTTTTATAGCGTAACAAATAATTCACCGTTATATATGAATTTTTCACAAATAAAGATTAACGGTAAGAATGTATCTGGAATATGGTTCGCGGCACCATTTTCTACGTTAAAGATACCGGCAAAAGATGTTTTATCCTCTGCGAGGAACAAAGAAATCACATGGAGCGTGATTAATGATTATGGTATGGCAGGGAAAAAGTATTCCGCAATCATACAGTAGCGTTACTCTATTTCATACTCCAGGGTATATCGGAGCAGCATTCTTGCTATACGCCACTACCCTAAGTTCTGGCGCGCAGGCCGGAGAATACTTCAACCCGCATTTACTGGAAGTGACTGAAAGTAGCGCTACCGCCGTGGACTTATCCTGGTTATCTCAGGATACGATTCCACCCGGTAGCTATAATCTGGATATTTATATTAATGATAAATATATATCTACCGAGGTGATTGAATTTAAAGAAAACACGGATAAACAAGAGACCAGGGTTCAACCCTGTATTGGCGTTGGACTGCTAAAATCATGGTCAATTAATACCGCGCGCTATCCGCAGCTTGCGGATATGGCAACGCAGTGCGCCTCTCTGTCAGCGATCCCTGGTCTTGAATACTCAGTGTCGTTGTCGCAGCAGCGCCTGGTACTTTCCGTGCCCCAGGCGGCGCTGCTCAATCGCCCAGGAGACTATGTTCCGGAGGAGCAGTGGCAACAAGGAATCAACGCGGGTTTGCTTAACTATAGTTTGTCGGGGCAATGGAATACGCCGCGGCATGGCGGTAGCGCTACCGAAAGCCAGTTTGCGAGTTTGCAGCCTGGTATAAATCTGGGACCGTGGCGTCTTCGCAACTATAGTACGTTTGATCACGGCGATGACGGTAGTCACTGGCAATCGGTGTATAGCTATCTGGCGCGCGATATCCATATCCTGAAAAGCCAATTCATTCTGGGTAATACCTATACCTCGTCGGGTATTTATGACAGCATAAATTTTACTGGCCTGCAGTTGAGCTCGGATGAGGAAATGCTGCCGGACAGTCTTCACGGCTTCGCGCCAACGATTAAAGGTATCGCGCGCACCACCGCCGAAGTCACCGTTTATCAGAATGGCTACAGTATCTATAAAACAACGGTTGCTCCTGGGGCTTTCGAGATTAAGGATCTTTATTCAACCGGGAGTGCCGGCGATCTCAACGTTAATATTAAAGAGTCCGACGGTAGCGAGCAAAATTTTGTCGTGCCTTATGCCTCGTTGGCTATTTTGCAACGCGAGGGGCAGTTGGACTATGCTTTTAGTAGCGGAAAAACGCGTGCCTCCAGTTCCGGTGATAAAGAATATAATTTTGTCCAGTCGACGGTGGCATACGGCGTTTCAAGTAATATTACGTTATATGCGGGACTACAGCAGGCTGAAGATAAATATACTAATATATTAATGGGTTCTGGTTTTAACTTAGGAAGCATTGGTGCGTTGTCGTTTGATGCTTCTCAATCATTGGCCAATATTAAGCAAAACGAAGCCCGCTCTACGTTATCGCAAAAAAAGGGACAATCCTTACGCCTGCGTTTTAGTAAAAGCTTTTTGCAGACGGGAACTAATTTTTCGGTGGCTGGTTATCGCTATTCTACTGCGGGATATTATTCCTTTCAGGATTTTATCGATAAGACCTCAGATGACCAGGATTGTTGTACATTAACTGGTCGGAAAAAAGGGCGCTTTGATGCCTCAATATCGCAATCGCTGTTTGGGTATGGTTCTCTGTCGCTTTCCTTAGTGAATGAAACTTACTGGGATAGTTCGCGAATGGATTCATTGGGCATTGGCTATAGCGGTTCGCTGGGAAAAGTTTCTTATTTCATTAACTATTCATATAACCGTAACGTACAAAGTAGTGAAAGTCATGGAGAGACGAAACCTGGCAGCGATACTATTGTGTCGTTAACGCTGTCTATACCGATAGGCGAAAGGCTCTCGTCTAATTACAGCATGAGTTCTGGCCGTGCAAGCGACACCACCCACAGCGTAGGATTGAACGGCATGATGCTGGCGGATCGATCGCTTAACTGGAATGTTCAGCAAGGTTATAACGCCAGTAATAAAAGCACTTCCGGAAATATTGGTGTGGATTATCAGAGTTCCAAAGGGGATATTTCCGCTGGCTACGGCTATGACCATTATAGCAATCACTATAACTATTCATTACGCGGAGGCATGATCGCCCATGCGGGCGGACTCACCTTTTCCCGATTCCTCGGTGAGAGTTCCGCCCTGATTGAAACACCCGGTGTGAGCGATGTGGCGGTCCGCGGACAAACCAATGTCACAACCGATTCCTCAGGTTACGCTATCGTGCCATATATTCGGCCATATCATGTCAATAGCCTGTCATTGGATGAACAACGGATTGCGGGTGCGGAGGTTGATAATGTGGTGAGAAACGTGGTACCGACGCGTAACGCGATAGTCAGAGTGCAATACGATACCTATATTGGAGCAAAGGCCATGGTCACGTTAAAGACGGCGACCGGCGTCGCGCCATTTGGCGCTATTGTGACTTTAGAAAAACAACCACAACGGCGCCAGGATATTCGCAGCAATATCGTTGGCGATGACGGGCAGGTTTATATGACGGGTCTTCAGCAAAAAGGAACCATGCTGGTGAAATGGGGCGAGGGGCGCAATGAACAATGCCGTGCAGATTATGATTTGACCGTGAAGGAAAAAAATCAGGAGATTATTTTCTATCAAGCACTGTGTCATTAACTTAGATGGTTGCTCAAAGGAATGAGGTTTGAATATGGGTGATGTTAAATGTATCGGCGGTATCTTAATCTGTTTATTTGGCTATTTAATCTGTGCGCTTTTTGTTATTTCGACGCCAGCATTGGCCTATGAGGATTCAAGCACGATCAATTTTAACGTTTCTGGCAATATTGAGGAACCATCCTGTGACGTTGCAATAAAACCCTCTGCCACCATTGATTTAGGCACAGTGTCGTATCAAACGCTAACAGGTAAAGCAGGATCCAGTGGGGAAAGCACGCCGGTCAAGCTTGAGTTTAGCAACTGCTCCGCGGGAACCTCTACGGTCACCTTATCCTTCAGTGGCTCCTATTTTGATGATACCCATACTTCAATTTATAAAAATTATCAAACCGGCAGCGCCGGGGCCAGCGGCGTCGGAATGCAGTTATTTAGCCTGGCGGATAATCAGCCATTAGGCCCTAATGACCGATATGTTTATACATTTGATGCCAGCACTGATATTCATACATTTAATATGATTGCCAGAATGTATTCACCTTACGGAAAAATTAGCGCTGGCATTGTGGGATTTACCGCAACCTTTGATGTCATCTATAAATAATTCGATGTACAAGGAATGGTATGAGTAAATATATATTAATGTTACTGCTGATTTTCCCTGTGTTGAGTTGGGCTTGTGAGGGGGTGAATTCTGGCGATGTATCGATGACTAATTTGCCTGAGAAGATTTTACTTAGTGCCGGGAATTACTCGGCCGGAACAGTATTATATGACTCAGGTAAGATAACTCGTTCGCAGGCCGCGCTACTCAACTGTCAAGGTGATATATATGCTAACTTTCAGTGGGCATCAAATAACACAGGAAATTTAATCGGCGATAATATCTATACCACCTCGTTACAAGGCGTAGGGTTGAGAGTCAAAGTTTGGTTAAACGTTACCGGCGAATATAATGGCGATAGCGACGATTTCAATAGCGACTATCAGCAGCATTTTATTGGTGATGTTAATTACTACCTCGGCAAACCTTCCGGCGTACTGGATTATTATGCTTCAACCAATTACTCACCGGCTTACCAGCTACAGCTGGTGGCGACCGGTGGCCCAATAGCGACAAATAGTAAATTGTCGTTGAACGATCCGGTCGCGACGGTCTCTGCGAAAGACAGTTCAGGTACTATCGTAATTTCCCAGCTGCATATTAGCGGCACCACGACTATTCAGCTCACCCCGATGGGTTGCATGGTCAGTAGCTCAGGATTGAATTTCGCGATGGGGACGGTAAGCGCTTCGGCATTCAATTCCTCGGGGAAAGCTGGCTCTGCAACTCAATCGGTGACGCTCTCCTGTGAGCCGGGGACTAACGTTGTAATGCGGGTGACGGCCGCGGAAGCGAGCGGCGATAACCCGAACCATACGGTGATGGCCTTAACAGCGGATGGTAATGCTGCCACCGGCGTTGGCGTACAGCTCAATCTGAAGGACAATGCGCTGCCGCTGAATACGGATATCAGCTTATATTATTCAAGCCGCACGACGGTGACCAATAACGGCGCGGATGCCGGCTATACCATTTTTACCAATCCTGATTTCCCCGGCGGCGCATATGCTATGCAGTCGCTCATGTTTACCACCAATTATTACAAAACAGCGGAGACGGTGACGGCGGGATCGGCAAATGCGAGCGGGGTGATAACCTTTACCTATAACTAAAATATAGCCTCTTCCTCAGCGCGAGGAAGAGGCCGATACCATTAGTGCGCCTGGCCGCGTTCGATACCGATACCGGTTTGTGAACGGATAAACTGGGCGCGGAACTGCTCGCGCTCGCGCATCCCTTCTGCGGAGTTATCGGTAATCGAGAATAGCCAGATGCCGATGAACGCGATGGCGATGGAGAACAGCGCCGGGTATTCGTATGGGAAGATGGCTTTCTCGTGACCGAGGATCTGCACCCAAATGGTCGGGCCAAGGATCATTAAAATCACCGCGGTCAGCAGGCCGAGCCAGCCGCCGATCATCGCGCCGCGGGTGGTCAGCTTCGACCAGTACATCGACAGCAGGATAATCGGGAAGTTACAGCTGGCGGCGATAGAGAACGCCAGGCCGACCATGAAGGCAATATTCTGGTTTTCGAACAAAATCCCCAGCAGAATCGCTACCACGCCGAGGATCAGCACGGTAATTTTCGATACCTTCAGCTCCTGACGTTCGGTCGCGCCTTTGCGGAACACGTTAGCGTAAAGATCGTGAGAGACCGCCGATGCCCCCGCCAGCGTCAGCCCGGCGACCACCGCCAGAATCGTGGCGAAAGCTACGGCTGAGATAAAGCCGAGGAACAGGTTACCGCCGACGGCATCCGCCAGATGCACCGCCGCCATGTTGTTGCCGCCGATGAGCTGTCCGGCCGCATCTTTAAACGCCGGATTCGCCCCCACCAGCATGATCGCCCCGAAGCCGATGATAAAGGTCAAGATATAGAAGTAACCCATAAAACCGGTAGCGTAGAACACGCTCTTACGTGCTTCTTTGGCGTCGCTGACGGTGAAGAAACGCATCAGAATATGCGGCAGACCCGCGGTACCGAACATCAAGCCGAGGCCGAGCGATAGCGCCGATATCGGGTCTTTCACCAGCCCGCCGGGGCTCATGATCGCCGCCCCTTTCGGGTGCACCGCCATCGCTTCAGTGAACAGATTATTGAAGCTGAAACCGACGTGCTTCATCACCATAAAGGCCATAAAGCTGGCGCCGAACAACAGCAGAACCGCTTTGATAATCTGCACCCAGGTGGTGGCGAGCATGCCGCCAAACAGCACGTACAACACCATCAGCACGCCGACCAGCACCACCGCAACGTGGTAGTTGAGGCCGAACAGCAACTGGATGAGTTTGCCGGCGCCAACCATCTGCGCAATCAGATACAGCGCCACCACCACCAGCGAACCGCAGGCGGAGAGAGTGCGAATCGGCCCCTGCTTCAGGCGATAAGACGCTACGTCGGCAAAGGTGTAGCGACCGAGGTTACGCAGGCGTTCGGCGATCAGGAACAGGATAATCGGCCAGCCCACGAGGAAGCCGAGCGAGTAGATCAAACCGTCGTAGCCGGAAGTGTACACCAGCGCGGAAATGCCGAGAAACGAGGCTGCGGACATAAAGTCGCCGGCGATCGCCAGACCGTTCTGGAAACCGGTGATATTGCCGCCCGCGGTGTAGTAATCGCTGCGCGAACGCACGCGTTTTGACGCCCAGTAAGTGATATACAGCGTCAGGGCGACGAAAATCACGAACATGATAATCGCCTGCCAGTTGGTCGGCTGCCGCTGCACCGCGCCGGTAATGGCATCGGCGGCGTTGGCCGCGAAAGGGAGCGTGGCGGCAAGCGCCGTCAGGACTTTTTTCATGATGCTTGCACCTCGCTAATCACGCTTTTGGTCAACTTGTCGTATTCGCCGTTTGCCCGCCAGACGTAAATGCCGGTCAGAACGAAGGAGATGATAATGACGCCGATACCAATAGGGATGCCGCGGGTAACGCTGGTGCCTTCATGCAGCGGCGTCCCAAGCCAGCCGGGCGCGAAGGCGATAAGCAAAATAAAGCCTACGTAAATGACCAACATAATGACTGACAGAATGGCGGCAAACCGTTGCCGTGATGCAACTAACTCCCTGAAATGCTCACTATTTTCTATCCGCTGACAAATTTGTTCATTCATCTTAGCGTCTCCAGAGGTAACCCTTATGTCATCCATCGGCTATCCGTCGGCAACAGTGACCCGCCCGACGTTATTACGTCGAGTAGCCGCTGGTTTACCGCTTTCCTGCTGAACAGAATCCTTGGGGGGAGTTTATGTTTTTAACCTCTCCCTCCAGAGAGGGAGAGGGGGGTAGGTATCGTGTTAAGAAGGCATCGCAATGGCCTGCTTCTCTTCGAGCAGTTTGTCCACTACGCCCGGATCGGCCAGCGTCGAGGTATCCCCGAGATTACTGGTATCGCCAGCGGCAATCTTACGCAGAATTCGGCGCATGATTTTGCCGGAGCGGGTTTTCGGCAACGAGTCGGTCCAGTGCAGTACATCCGGCGTCGCCAGCGGGCCAATCTCTTTGCGCACCCAGTTACGCACTTCGGCATACAGCTCCGGCGTCGGCTCTTCGCCGTGATTCAGCGTCACGTAAGCGTAGATGGCCTGGCCTTTGATGTTATGCGGAATACCAACCACCGCCGCTTCGGCGATTTTCGGATGCGAGACCAGCGCGGATTCAATTTCCGCGGTGCCCAGACGGTGGCCGGAGACGTTCAGTACGTCATCGACGCGACCGGTGATCCAGTAGTAACCATCTTCGTCGCGACGGGCGCCGTCGCCGCTAAAGTACATATTTTTAAAGGTTGAGAAATAGGTCTGCTCGAAGCGCTCATGATCGCCAAACAGGGTACGTGCCTGGCCAGGCCAGGAGTCGGCGATCGCCAGATTGCCCTCGGTCGCGCCTTCCAGCGGCGTCCCTTCGTTGTCCACCAGTACCGGCTGGACGCCAAAGAATGGACGCGTGGCGGAACCGGCTTTCAGTTCGGTGGCGCCCGGCAGCGGGGTAATCATGAAGCCGCCGGTTTCTGTCTGCCACCAGGTGTCCATCACCGGGCACTTCTCGTTGCCGATCTTCTTCCAGTACCACTCCCAGGCTTCCGGGTTAATCGGCTCGCCGACCGAGCCGAGAATGCGCAGTGAGGAACGATCGGTACCTTCGATAGCTTTGTCGCCTTCCGCCATCAGCGCGCGGATCGCCGTCGGCGCGGTGTAGAGAATATTGACCTGATGTTTGTCCACCACCTGGCACATGCGCGCCGGGGTCGGCCAGTTTGGTACGCCTTCGAACATTAGCGTGGTGGCGCCGCAGGCCAGCGGGCCGTACAGCAGGTAGCTGTGACCGGTGACCCAGCCCACATCGGCGGTGCACCAGTAGATATCGCCCGGATGATAATCAAAGACGTATTTGAAGGTGGTTGCGGCATATACCAGATAGCCGCCGGTGGTGTGCAGTACGCCTTTCGGCTTGCCGGTCGAGCCGGAGGTATAGAGGATAAAGAGCGGGTCTTCAGCGTTCATTTCCACCGCTTCATGCTGGTCATCCGCTTTTTCAATCAGATCGCTCCACCACAGATCGCGACCTTCCTGCCAGTCGATTTTGCCGCCGGTGCGCTTGAGGACCACCACGTGCTCAATGCTGGTGACGTGCGGATTTTTCAGCGCATCGTCGACGTTTTTCTTCAGCGGGATGGCGCGACCGGCGCGTAATCCTTCGTCAGAGGTGATCACCAGGCGAGCGCTGGAGTCGATAATGCGTCCGGCAACCGCTTCCGGCGAAAAGCCGCCGAAGATTACCGAGTGGATGGCGCCGATGCGCGCGCAGGCCAGCATGGCCACGGCGGCTTCCGGCACCATCGGCATATAGATAGCAACGACATCGCCTTTTTTAATGCCCAGATCGAGCAATACGTTGGCAAAACGGCAAACATCGCGATGGAGCTGGCGATAAGTGATGTTTTTACTCTGGCTGGCATCGTCGCCTTCCCAGATGATCGCGGTCTGGTCGCCGCGCTCGTGCAGGTGGCGGTCGAGACAGTTGGCCGCGAGGTTCAGGGTGCCATCTTCATACCATTTGATGGAGATGTTTCCCGGCGCGAAAGAGGTATTTTTTATCTGCGTATAGGGCTTAATCCAGTCGAGGATTTTGCCCTGCTCGCCCCAGAAGGCATCTGGGTTGGTGATGGATTGTTGGTAGTTCACCTGGTACTGTTGCGGATTCATCAGGCAATGTTCCGCAATCTCTGCGGGAATAGGGTGTTTATGTATTTGGCTCATGGCTTTTTTTCTCCTTTAACTTGTTAAATATATGTCAAATAACCGTTAAGAATAGGGGCTTTATGAGCTTTGTTTACTATTTGGGGGGCAGATCACGCATTGATTAAACTGAATGAAATTCAATCAAATGAAACTTTGAAATGAAATAATTCATTTGCTGTATTTATAGAAACTGAATGTGTTAAATATTTTTTATAACAAATACTTATGCAATGTAATGCGCTGAAATGGGCGGATTTATGCAGAAAACCAGAGGAAAGCGCTGTTCTTAAAGGCTTGCGCAGCATGCCGTGCAAATGATACTGATATTGCGCGTTAAATAACCCCATAAAGCAACGCAACACAATTCATACCCCTTTCAGTGGGTGCCATTACCTCCCGGAATGGTGCCTTTCATTGAGGAAGTCAGTAGTGATGAAAAAAACAAAAGTCAGCCTGGCCTGGCAGATTTTGCTAGCCCTGGTGCTTGGCATACTTCTGGGCAGCTACCTGCATTACCACGCCGAAAGCCGTGATTGGTTAATCTCAAACCTCCTGACCCCGGCGGGCGATATCTTTATCCACCTGATTAAAATGATTGTCGTCCCGATTGTCATCTCGACGCTGGTGGTGGGCATTGCGGGCGTAGGCGACGCTAAGCAACTGGGCCGCATCGGCGCCAAGACCATCATCTATTTTGAAGTGATCACCACGGTGGCTATTGTACTGGGGATCACCCTGGCGAACGTCTTCCAGCCGGGCAGCGGCATTGATATGTCGCAGCTGGCGGCGGTCGATATCTCGAAATATCAGAACACCACCGCGGAAGTGCAGAGTCACGCGCATGGCCTGATGGGAACCATCCTGTCGCTGGTGCCGACCAACATCGTCGCCTCGATGGCGAAAGGCGATATGTTGCCGATTATCTTCTTCTCGGTGCTGTTCGGCCTGGGGCTTTCTTCCCTGCCGTCTACTCACCGCGAGCCGCTGGTGACCGTGTTCCGCTCTATCTCCGAAACCATGTTTAAAGTGACGCACATGGTAATGCGCTATGCGCCGGTCGGGGTCTTTGCCCTGATCTCGGTGACCGTCGCCACCTTCGGCTTCGCTTCGCTGTGGCCGCTGGCTAAGCTGGTTATCCTGGTCTACTTTGCGATTCTGTTCTTCGCGCTGGTGGTGCTGGGTATCGTGGCGCGGGTATGTGGGCTGAGCATCTGGATCCTGATTCGTATCCTCAAAGACGAGCTGATTCTGGCTTACTCCACCGCGAGCTCCGAGAGCGTACTGCCGCGTATCATTGAGAAAATGGAAGCCTACGGCGCGCCGGCCTCAATCACCAGCTTTGTGGTGCCGACCGGCTACTCCTTTAACCTCGATGGTTCGACGCTATATCAAAGCATCGCGGCGATCTTCATCGCCCAGCTGTACGGTATCGAACTCTCCCTGTGGCAGGAAATCACTCTCGTGTTGACGCTGATGGTGACCTCAAAAGGCATCGCGGGCGTACCGGGCGTCTCCTTCGTGGTGCTGCTGGCGACCCTGGGTAGCGTGGGGATCCCGCTGGAAGGGCTGGCGTTTATTGCCGGCGTCGACCGTATCCTCGATATGGCGCGTACCGCGCTGAACGTGGTCGGCAACGCGCTGGCGGTGCTGGTTATCGCCAAGTGGGAACACAAGTTTGACCGTAAGAAAGCGCTGGCGTATGAACGCGAAGTGCTGGGCAAGTTTGATAAAACCGCCCAATAAGATGTCAGAGCCCGGCCATTCGCGCCGGGCTTTTTTTAGCCTTTGGTTATCCTGTCGAACTCTTCACATCCGGTATCAAACCCCTCCTGACAGCTGACGTTAAGCCAGTGCAGCGCTTTTTGCGGGTTTGGTTCGATAAAACCTTTCTCTCCCTGCTGGAACATCATCCCTGCCCAGTATTCGGCATAGCCGGTGCGTGAAAGCGCCGAGCTGCCTTTGAAGTACTGCGCGGCCTTGAGGTCATCTTCCGGCGGCAGCACGCCGCTGGCGTAGATAAGCCCCAGTAGCATCTGCGCATCGACGGCGGAGTCGCTCTCTTCATCTTTGGCCGCATCCTGCAGCAGTCTGATGGCGTGCGCATAATCGGTGGGGCCGGCCTGCTGATTGACCAGCACCCGGGCGAGGATAATCTCGCCGGCCTTGCTGCCGGCCTGCACGGATTTTTCCGCTAGCTGTCGCGCCTGTTGATAGTCGGCCTGCTGCGGGTTACGGATTTTAAGCTGAGCCAGCAGCGCCATTGCGTCGCCATCGCCCTGCGCCGCCGCTTTCTGCGCCCAGTATTCGGCCTGTTGGTAGTTGCCGGAGCTAACCCAGGTATCCGCCAGATAAAACTGCGCGCGCGGGTCGCCGGCTTCGGCCTGCTGTTGGTATTGGCTGCCCGGATCCGCAGCGTCTGCGGCGAAGCTTGTCAGCGCCAGCAGTAAATAGAGGTATTTCATTTTTTTATTATCAGTAAGGAAGACCCCCGCAGTATAAAGGGCGGCGGAAAAGAAGAAAATGGCGGGAATTAGCGGGGTGAATACCCGGATAGCGGCGCATGGCGCCTTATCCGGGCTACGGTTCGGTATTAGGTTAGTAGCCCCGGTAAGCGTAAGCGCCACCGGGGGAGAATTCCCGGATAGCGGCGCATAGCGCCTTATCCGGGCTACGGTTCGGTAGTCGGTCGGTAGCCCCGGTAAGCGCAAGCGCTACCGGGGAGGGTTTCCGGATATCGGGTATGGCCGCCGAACCTTAACCCATCGCGCTTTCGCGCAGGCGGGCTTTCAGCTTGTTGTACTCGTCGATCACGTACTGCTCCGCCGCGCGCTGATCGGCAATCCGCTCAACGTTAACCGCGCAGTACTTGTACTCCGGCGTTTTGGTTATCGGGCTCAGGTTCTCCGACACCAGCTCGTTACAGGCGCCAATCCACCACTGGTAGGTCATGTATACCGCGCCTTTATTCGGCCGATCGCTGACCTGCGCGCGGGTGATGATGCGGCCTTTACGCGAATTGACCCACACCAGCGCTTCATCCTCGATGCCTAACCGTTCGGCGTCGGCGGTGTTGATTTGCGCATAGCCCGGTTCATCCGCCAGCGCCGCCAGCGCCGCACAGTTGCCGGTCATCGAACGGCAGGAGTAGTGACCGACTTCGCGCACCGTTGAGAGCACCATCGGGTACTCGTCGGTGAGCTTATCGATCGGCGCGACCCAGTCGCAGGTGAAGAACTGCGCCAGCCCGTTGGGGGTATCGAACTTCTCTTTAAACAGATACGACGTCCCCTGGTCGGCGTCGGACTCATCGCGGCATGGCCACATGACGTAGCCGAGCTCGCCCATTTTTTCATAGGTGGCGCCGTAGAAGTCCGGGCACAGATGCCGCAACTCATCCCAGATCTCCTGGGTATTGTTGTAGTGCATCGGATAGCCCATCCGGGTGGCGATTTCGCTGATGATCTGCCAGTCGGTTTTCAGGTCCCACTTCGGCTCCACCGCTTTAAAGAAGCGCTGGAAGCCGCGGTCCGCTGCGGTATACACGCCTTCGTGCTCGCCCCACGAGGTGGATGGCAGGATGACGTCGGCCGCGGCGGCGGTTTTGGTCATGAAAATATCCTGGACGATAACCAGTTCCAGCTGTTCAAACGCCTTGCGCACCGCGGAAAGCTCGGCATCGGTCTGCAGCGGATCCTCGCCCATAATGTAGGCGGCGCGAACTTCGCCGTGTTCGGCGCGGTGCGGTAGCTCGCTGATGCGGTAGCCGGTATGCTCCGGCAGGCTGTCGACGCCCCACGCTCTGGCAAACTTCTCGCGGTTTTCCGGGAACTTAACGTACTGGTAGCCCGGATAGGTATCCGGCAGCGCGCCCATATCGCAGGCGCCCTGAACGTTGTTCTGTCCGCGTACCGGGTTGACGCCGACGCTCGGCTTGCCGAGGTTGCCAGTGAGGATCGCGAGGCTGGTCAGCGACCGCACGGTCTCCACGCCCTGGTAGAACTGGGTGACGCCCATGCCCCACAGGATGGCGGCGGATTTGGCGCTGGCGTACATCCGGGCGCAGGCGCGGATCTCCTGAGCGCTGACGCCGGTTATCTCTTCCACCGACTCCGGCGTGTAGCCTTCGACGATTTTGCGATACTCCTCGAAGCCCTCGGAACGGCTGGCGACGAAGGATTTATCGTACAGATCCTCTTCAATAATAACGTGGCCAATGGCGTTGAGCAGCGCGATATTCGAGCCGTTCTTCAGCGCGATGTGCATGTCGGCGATGCGCGCGGTTTCAATCTTGCGCGGGTCGCAGACGATGATTTTTGCCCCGTTGCGTTTGGCGTTAATGACGTGATTCGCCACAATAGGGTGGGAATCCGCCGGGTTGTAACCGAAGATAAACACCAGATCGGTGTTATCAATCTCCGTGATGGCATTACTCATGGCGCCGTTACCGACCGACTGGTGCAGACCTGCAACCGAAGGGCCGTGTCAGACGCGAGCGCAGCAGTCGACGTTATTGGTACCAATAACGGCGCGCGCGAATTTTTGCATCACGTAGTTGGTTTCATTACCGGTCCCGCGGGAGGAGCCGGTGGTCTGGATCGCGTCCGGGCCATATTTTTCTTTAATGGCGCCAAGGCGGGTGGCGACGTAATCGAGCGCCTCGTCCCAGGAGACGGCTTCCAGTTTGCCGCCACGCTGGCGACGGATCATGGGGGTTTTGAGACGCGGGGTCAGGATCTGGGTATCGTTAATGAAGTCCCAGCCATAATAGCCTTTCAGACACAGGGTTCCCTGATTGGTTTTCCCCTGCGCCGCCTCAGCCCGGACGATTTTGCCGTTATCGACCACCAGGTTGATTTTGCAACCTGATGCGCAATACGGGCAAACCGTGACGACTTTTTTCATCGGTTTTGCTCCAGTTAATCAATTAGCGCTGACGCGCAATCGACCGTCACTATGCATCTTCTATGCCATGTTTTCATTGTGGGTATTGACGGATAGTACGCGGCTTTTTTGGGCGAAATGCTGACGAAAAACAGGTCATCGTCAGTTTTGACGTGACGAAAAGCCCGGAGATGTGACGCCGATTATAAAAACGGCAGCGAAAAATGGATTTGTCGTCGCCCGCTTGCACAATCGACCAGACTGACACTATTCCCGCCAGGCAGAGGTAAACCATGAAACCGGTCATTTTAGTGATTGATGATGACACCGCGATCTGCGAGCTGCTGGGCGACGTGCTCGGCGCCCACGCGTTCGAGGTGGTGGCCTGCCAGAACGGCGGCGAAGCGCTGGCGACGGTCGCCCGGCGCGCAGATATCGCGCTGGTGCTGCTGGATATGATCCTGCCGGATACCAATGGTTTGCTGGTGTTACAACAGCTGCAGCGCACGCGGCCTGAGCTACCGGTGATCATGCTTTCCGGCCTGGGAAGCGAATCGGATGTGGTGGTCGGGCTGGAAATGGGCGCCGACGATTACATCGCCAAACCGTTTAATGCCCGGGTAGTGGTGGCGCGCGTAAAGGCGGTGCTGCGGCGCAGCGGGGCGATCGGCGCGGAAAGCCTCGTGCCGGGCGTGGAGCATGGGCTGTTGTTTAACGGCTGGCGACTGGATACCCGCCGCTGTGAGCTGTTTAATCCCCAGCAGCAGAGCGTGGCGTTAACCCAGGGGGAATATGGATTGTTGCTGGCGCTGGCGCAAAACGCCCGCCGGGTTCTGAACCGTGAACAGCTGCTGGCGCTGACCCATAATGAGAGCATGGAAGTATTCGACCGCACGATCGATGTGCTGATCATGCGCCTGCGGCGTAAAGTTGAGGTCAATCCGCATCAGCCCACGTTGATTAAAACCCTGCGCGGGCTGGGCTACGTTTTCGCCGCTGACGTTATCCATAACGACAAAGCGGCGTAGGGCGAAAAGAGACCCGTCAGCCGCTTTGCTGCGTTATTTCACCGTCCAGCCCTTGTAGCTGCTGACGTTATTTTTATCGATCATCTTCACCGGGATCAGCACCGGCGCGGCTGGCGCGGGCTTGCCCTGCAGAATGTCATAACCGATTTCCACCGCCTTCGCCGCCATGACCTGCGGGTCCTGCGCCGGCGTGGCGACGAACAGCGAATTCTTACGCTTCAGCGCCTCTTCGCCGTCCGGGCTGCCGTCGACGCCCACGATAAAGAACTCATTACGTTGCGCCTGTTTCGCCGCCAGATCGGCGCCAATCGCCGTTGGATCGTTAATCGCGAACACGCCGTCAATCTTCGGATTCGCCGCCAGCAGCGACGTCATCACTTCCAGCCCGCCTTCGCGGCTGCCTTTAGCGTTCTGGTTGGCGGAGAGGATTTTGATATCCGGATGTTTTTTGAATTCGGTTTCGCAGCCTTCGACGCGGTTCTGCACCGCGGAAACCGGCGGTCCGTTAATAATCACCACGTTGCCTTTGTTGTTCAGGCGATCGCTAATATATTTACAGGCCATCGCGCCGGCCTGGGTGTTATCGGAGGTGATGGTGGCATCTGCGCCTTCGGCGGCGACGTCAACCGCCACCACCACGATCCCGGCCTCTTTCGCCCGCTTCACCGCCGGGCCGATACCTTTTGAATCAGCGGCGTTGAGGATGATCATATCGACTTTGGCGGCGATAAAATTATCGATCTGCGCTACCTGCTGTCCCAGGTCGTAGCCGCTCGACACCAGCGTGACCTTCACTTTGTCCCCCGCCAGCTTGCGCGCTTCCAGCTCGGCCCCCTTGGTGATTTGCACGAAAAACGGGTTGGCGAGGTCGCCCACCGTCACGCCTATCGCTTGTAGATCTTTGGCCGACGCAAAAGGGGAGGTGGCCAGCAGCGCGCCGGCACATAGCGCGGTCACTATCGGTTTTAAACGCATTCGCTTTTCCTCGCAGGTAAGATGTTGTTATGCACTTTGATGGTGTCGGGTACGGTATTTGTCGATCAGCACCGCTATGATGATCACCGCCCCTTTGATCACCAATTGCCAGAAGTAGGAGACGCCCATCAGCGTCATACCATTGTTAAGAGTGGCGATAATCAGCGCTCCCACCAGCGTACCGGTGATGGTGCCGATACCGCCGACGAAACTGGTGCCGCCGAGGATCACCGCGGCAATGGCGTCCAGCTCATAGCCGACGCCGAGGTTGCCGTTGGCGCTGTACAACCGCGAGGCGCTCATCACCCCGCCGAGCCCGGAAAGCAGCCCGCTCATGCCATAGACGAACAGCAGCACCAGCCACACTTTAATTCCCGTCAGCCGCGCCGCCTGCATATTGCCGCCGACGGCGTAGATATGAATACCGAGGGTGGTGCGGCGCAGGATAAACCAGCATACCGCCACGACCGCCAGCGCAATCACCACCAGCCACGGCACCGGGCCGAGATAGTTATTGCCGATCCACTCAAAGCTAATATCGGAGTTAATCACCGTGGTGCCGTCGGCCAGCAGATAGGCGGCGCCGCGCAGCGCGGTGTAAGTGCCAAGGGTGACAATAAACGGCGGTAGCCCGGCGAAGGCCACCAGCGCGCCGTTGAACAGCCCGAGCAGCAGACCAAGCATCAGGGCCGCCGGAATCGACAGCATCGCGAATTGCGGGATGAGCGATACCACCATCGCCGCAACCGCGGTGGTGCCGAGAATTGACCCCACCGACAGATCGATACCGCCGGTAAGAATAATAAAGGTCATCCCCGCCGCCAGCACGATGTTGATAGAGGACTGGCGGGTAATATTCAGCAGGTTGCTTTCGGTAAAGAAGTTCGGCGCGACGAAGCCGAACACCGCGACGATTAGGATTAAAATCGGCAGGATGCCGACGGTTTGCATCAGGTCGCCCATCAGCATTTTTTTTGCCGAGGCGGATTTCGCCGCCGGCGCGGAGGTCTCTTTCGGTATGCTCATGCTTGTCCTGCCTTAAGGTGAGAATCGTTCACGCCGGTCGCCAGCGTCATAATGCTTTCCTGACTAATCTCGCCAACCTGCAACTCGCCGGCGATAGCGCCTTCACGCATCACGTATACCCGGTCGCTCATGCCTACGATTTCCGGCAATTCGCTGGAGATCATTAAAATGGCGACGCCCTGGCGGGCCATCTGATTCATGATGCGGTAAATCTCGCTTTTGGCGCCGACGTCAACGCCGCGGGTCGGTTCATCCAGGATGAGAATGCGCGGGCCGATCGCCACCCAGCGTGAAATCAGCAGCTTTTGCTGATTGCCTCCGGAAAGCCCGCCGGCGCGCACCTGAGCATGCGGGACGCGGATGTTCAGCAACTGGATGGCGTCATCGGAGATAGTTTGCGCTTTCTTACGGTCTAGCATTCCCCAATTGGCGTCGCGCTCAAGCGTCGCCATGGTGATGTTCTCCTGCGCCGCCAGTTCGAGAAACAGCCCCTGTTCCTTACGGTTTTCGGTCAGAAAGCCGATCCCGAGGTCGATAGCTTCGCGCGGCGAGTGAATAACCACCGGTTCGCCGTCGATTTCAATCACCCCGGCGGTGGCTTTGCGGACGCCGAAAATCAGCTGCGCCAGTTCGGAACGTCCGGCGCCGACCAGCCCGGCGAGGCCAACGATTTCCCCGGCGTGCACCACCAGGCTGCTGGGATGCACTTTGCCGCCGTCGCTGAGATCCTGCACCCGCAGGCGCGGCTGGCCGCGAGGGATATCGCGCTCTTTATTGAACAGATCGCTAAGCGGACGGCCAACCATCATGCGCACTAATTCGGGGGCGCTAAGGTGGTCGCGGGTGAGGCTGCCGACATACTGGCCATCGCGCAGCACGCTGACCCGGTCGGAGAGTTCATACACCTCCGCCATGCGGTGGCTGATATAGATGATTGCCATCCCTTCATCGCGCAGGCGCAAAATCAGCTCAAACAGGCGCTGCGTTTCTCGCGAGGAGAGGGCGGCGGTAGGTTCATCCATCACCAGAATGCGGCTGTTGCGATGCAGCGCGCGGGCGATTTCCACCTGCTGCTGTTCAGCGATAGTCAGCTTCATCACCCGGTCGCTGGCTCTGAACTGCGCGCCGAGCCGGTCGATAACCGCCTGCGCCTGGGACTCCATCTCTTTGCGTTGTACCAGACCGCCGCGGGAAAGCTCGCTGCCGAGGAAAATGTTTTCCGCGACGGTGAGGTTCGGCGCCAGCTGCATCTCCTGATAGATCAAGGTGATCCCCGCCGCCAGCGCATCTTTCGGGCCTCTGATCGTCTGCGGTTGTCCGTCGATCAGGATCTCGCCGCTGGAGGCGGTATAGGCGCCGGCGAGGATCTTCATCAACGTGCTTTTTCCCGCGCCGTTTTCGCCCATCAGCGCGTGGATCTCGCCGGGCCAGACCGTCAGATCCACCCCTTTCAGCGCATAAAACTTGCCGAAAACTTTGGCGATGTTGCGCATGGATAGCACCGGTGTTCCCTGCATGCCTGCTCTCCTGGCTGCGTTGTCGATATCGGCACTTCATCACCGCAACGTAAATGAGTGATGTCATCGGCCATTCATAATTGTCATATTTTTGAATAGTTAATGCAGATCACAATTACGCAGTGAAATTTTCTTCACCTTCGGCGACAGTCCGGGAATGATGGGAGAAAACGCCAGACCGGAGCCGCTATGTCTTCCCATCACCCGCATTTTTTCGTTAGCGCCCGCGGTCGCCTGCTGTCATTTAACTTGTTGATGGTGGCGGTGACGTTAATGGTCGCCGGGGTGGCGATATTTGGTTTTCGCCATGCCAGCCAGTTGCAGGAGCAGGTACAGCAGCAAACGCTCAGCGACATGAGCGGCAGTATGAATCTGGCGCGCGATACCGCGAACGTCGCTACCGCGGCGGTGCGACTGTCGCAGGTAGTAGGCGCGCTGGAGTATAAAAGCGAAGCGGAACGTCTGCTGGAAACCCAACAGGCACTGAAGCATTCGCTGAGCCAACTGGCTTCGGCGCCGCTGGCGCGGCAGGAACAGACGCTGGTGGCGAGCATTATTCGCCGCAGCAACGAGCTGCAGCAGAGCGTCGCCGGCATGCTGGAGCGCGGGCAGCGCCGCCACCTGCAGCGCAATGAACTGCTGAGCGCGCTGTATCAAAACCAGAGCTATTTGCGCCATTTGCAGGATCTCAACGATCGCGAGGGTAAACCGGCGATCGATCCTCAGCGTTTAAACGAAATGGACCGGCTGATCGTCGCCGCGATACACACCGCCACGCCGCGCTCGATCGTTCTGCAGCTCGATGACATCAGACGCTTTTTACCGCGTAATGATAGCGATTCTGAGCGGGCGTTTATCCTGCCGGATTTCAACGCCGAGCTGGCGCGGCTGGCGCCGCTATCGGCGCAGCTTGAAGAGAGCGATCTGGCGATCGGCTGGTATATGTTTCATATTAAAGCGCTGGTTGCGCTGCTTAATGATGATATTAATCAGTATGTTGCCAGAGTTGCCCAGGCATCTGAGGCGCGAGCGGCGCAAAGCCACCAGCAGTTGCGCTCCATCAGCGCGTTTATCCTGCTGGCGGCGCTGCTGGCGCTGGCGATTACCGGCTGCGCGGGCTGGTATATCTATCGTAATCTCGGCCTTAATCTGAACGCGATATCCGGCGCGATGTCGCGGCTGGCGCACGGCGAGCAGAATGTGACGGTGCCGGCTCTGCAGCGGCGCGATGAGCTTGGCGAACTGGCGCGCGCCTTTAACGTTTTCGCCCGCAATACCGCTTCCCTTGAACACACTACCCGCCTGCTGCGGGAGAAAACCACCCAGATGGAGATTGACCGCCTTGAGCGACAGGGGCTGGAGGAGGCGCTGCTGCATAGCCAAAAAATGAAAGCCGTCGGCCAGCTTACCGGCGGCCTGGCGCACGATTTTAACAACCTGCTGGCGGTTATTATCGGCAGCCTCGAACTGGTACAGCCGGATGAGCGCGATGCGCCGCGGATATCGCGGGCGCTGAAGGCTGCCGAACGCGGCGCCTTACTCACTCAGCGGCTGCTGGCCTTTTCGCGTAAACAGGCGCTGAACCCGCAGGCGGTGGCGCTACAGCCATTGCTGGAGAACGTCTGCGAGCTGATGCGCCATTCGCTGCCTGCCTCTTTGCGTCTCGAAATTGAAGCGCAGTCGCCTGCCTGGCCGGCATGGATCGATGTCGGACAACTGGAAAACGCCATCATCAACCTGGTGATGAACGCCCGCGACGCCATGGAGGGGCGGTCAGGCATTATCGCGCTACGCACCTGGAACCAGCGGGTCACCCGTAGCGATGGACGACGTCAGGATATGGTGGCGCTGGAGGTGATTGACCACGGCAGCGGCATGTCGCAGGAAATTAAAGCGCAGGTCTTCGAGCCCTTTTTTACTACCAAACAGACCGGCAGCGGCAGCGGGCTTGGGCTGTCGATGGTGTACGGTTTTGTGCGCCAGTCGGGCGGGCGCGTAGCGATTGAAAGCGCGCCGGGGCAGGGCACCACCGTACGTTTACAGCTACCGCGAGCCACGTCAGCGGTGGAGGAGGAGCGACCGCCGTTGGATAGCGAACCGATGGCGACCGGCGAGCGGCTAGCGCTGGTGCTGGAGGATGAAGCCGATGTGCGCCAGACGTTATGCGAGCAGCTGCATCAGCTGGGTTGGCTAACGCTGGAGGCGCAAAGCGGCGAGCAGGCGCTGCAGATGCTGGCGGCCTCCGGGGATATCGCGTTGTTGATTAGCGATTTAATGCTCCCCGGCGGGCTGAGCGGCGCCGAGGTTATTCACGAAGTGCAACGCCGTTTCCCGGCGGTGGCGCTGCTATTGATTAGCGGCCAGGATTTGCGCCCGGCGCATAACCCGGCGTTGCCGGAGGTGGAACGGCTGCGCAAGCCTTTTACCCGTACGCAGCTGGCGCAGGCGTTGCGTGCGGCGATGGCGCGGATTTGAGATTCATCCGCTACACGCGGCAAATAGGGTTGATTAAGGTATCGCCAGTACCCTGATGAGACCGGCCCCGATGAAACGTTACGCAACCGCTCTGTTTTTTTGCACGCTGGCGCTGAGCAGCCAATTGGCCCACGCCGATATTATTGATGACGCTATTGGCAATATTCAGCAAGCCATCAACGATGCCTACAATCCGGGCAACAGCCGTTCCGACGACGATGACGGGCGCTATGACGACGGACGCTACGATGACGGCAGCTATCAGGGCAGCCGCCAGCAGCGTAGGGATAATCAGCAGCAATATAACGATCGCCAGCGGCAGCTTGACGACCGCCGTCGCCAGCTGGATGAGCGCCAGCGCCAGCTCGATAGCGATCGCCGCCAGCTGGAAAGCGATCAGCGCCGCCTCGACAACGATTATTGATTTTCCCGGTCACGCTGCCGGCTAATCGAGCACGATCTCCATGCCGTCGTATCCCGCCTCGAAACCTTTCGGCAGCGAGTTATCCATCATCCACTGGTCGAACTGATGGCTGATATGAGTGAGGATCACCCGCGGGCAGCCAAGTACCTGGTTCAGCGCGCGCACGGTATTCAGGTCGCTGTGGTTGCGCGGCGCCTGTGCTTTGGGCTCGTAGCTGCAATCGATGACAATCACCTGCGGCTGATTATTAAGTAAAAACTTCAGCGTCTTCTCCGGCAGTCCGGCGGTATCCGCAAGCCAGGCCACCCGGCTGTGCGCCGACTCCAGCAGATAGCCGTAGGTCAGCTTTGAGTGGATTAACGGCAGCGGCGTGACCTGTAGCCCCTGTAGTTCAAATACCGTGAAGGGGGTAACGGTGTGGCTAAAATCGAGGATGCCGGGATGCTTAAACAGATCGTCGCAGCCGATGTCATCCGGCGGGCCGTATACCGCAATCGGATCGCCCACGCCCCAGCGCAGGGGGAACAGCCCCTGTACGTGGTCCATATGGTAATGCGTCAATAAAATCTGCTGGAAGCTGCCCGCGGGCTGGCGTTCCGCCAGATCCGCCAGCCCGGCATCGAGCAGCGTGACCGCATGGTTAAAGCACACCACCGCGCTGCAGGGGCGGCGGCGATAGCGCGCATCGGCGCGGGCGCGCTGGCAGGCGGCGCAGTCGCAGCCGAAGACCGGCACCTGCTGGGCGCCGCCGGTGCCGGTCAGGCGGATCGTCAGGCTCATCGTATTACCTTATCCTCAGGCATGCTGATTCTCTTCACGCCCGGCGTGCTGGCGCAACAGCTGGAAGAAACGCTCTACCGATTGCCCGAGGCTGCCGTCGTTATTCAACGTCAGGCAATCGGCCGGTTTATAGCGCGCGGCGCGTTGCAGTCGCTGGTCGATTTCCACGGCATTTTCCCGGCCGCGCTGTTCAAGCCGCTGGCGCAACACCTGTGGTGAGACTTCGAGACAAATCGGTACCAGTACGTCATCGTAACGTTCTCGCGCCTGCGCCAGATGCGCGCGCGAGCCGTTGGCGACGACATCAAAACCGGCATGCAGCCAGAGGTCGATCTCCACGCCGACGCCATAGTAATTATTGTTGGCATGCCAGCTGAGGGCGAAAAGATTACGCTCGGCGCGGGTGAAAAACTCATGCTCGCTCAGCGCAATATGGTTCTCGCAGCCCGCCTGGTGCGGGCGGGTGATGTAGCGATGCGCGACCAGCAGTTGCGGATGCTCACGCTGGCGCAGCGCGGCCAGCAGACTATCTTTTCCCGACCCGGAAGGGCCGACCAGCCAAATCAGTTTTCCAGGCATTAAAAGACCCTCTTTCCCTGACGCCAGACGTGATCGATATGGACGTGCTCGCCGCGGCGGTGCGCCAGTACCAGATCGGCGCGTTTGCCTTCGGCGATGACGCCGCGGTCATGCAGACCCAGCGCCTGCGCCGGATGTTTGCTGACCAGACGGATAGCCTGCGCCAGCGTGAAAGCGTTGTCGTCGCTATCGGCGATACGGAAAGCGGCATCAAGCAGGCTGGCGGGGTAGTAGTCGGAAGAGAGAATATCTAACAGGCCGCTGGCGGCTAGTTGATGCGCGGCGACATTGCCGGAATGCGAGCCGCCGCGCACGATATTCGGCGCCCCCATCAACACATTCATTCCATGCTGGCGCGAAGCCTGCGCGGCGGCCAACGTGGTAGGAAATTCGGCGATCACGCTGCCAAGCTGGTGGGATTCGGCGACATGTTCATGAGTGGCGTCGTCGTGGCTGGCGAGAGCGATTTGGCGTTCCCGGCACATCGCGGCGATAGCCTGGCGATTAGGCTGCGACCAGGCCGCCGCCAGCGCCATTTGCTCCTCTTCGAAGCGTTCCATCTGCTCGCCGCTGAGCTGATATTTGCCCTGATAATATTCGCGATATTTTTCGCGGTTGGCGAACTGGCGTTGACCCGGCGAATGGTCCATCAGCGACACCAGAGTGACCGGCTCGCGGTCGACCAGCTTTTCAAACAGCGGCAGAGTGGTGTGGTGCGGCAGTTCACAGCGCAGATGCAGGCGGTGCTCGGCGCGGTTAAGCCCGCGTTTTTGCGTCTCTTCCACCGCGTTGATCATCTTTTCCAGATTCTCAAGGCGGTCGCCGCCGTCGCGCACGTCGCCAATCGCCACGGCGTCGAGTACGGTGGTGATGCCGCTGGCGACCATTAAAGCATCGTGGCTGCTCATCGCCGAGTGTGCAGGCCAGTCAACCTTTGGCCGCGGGGTGAAGAATTTATCCAGGTTATCGGTATGGAGTTCGATAAGCCCCGGCAGCAGCCAGCCGCCTTCGCCATCGAGGGCGCCGGGCAGCCGGCTCTGGCTTTCGGCAAAGGCGTAAATCCGCCCCTCCTGCACTTCCAGCGAACCGTCGATGGTTTCGTCTTCCAGTACCAGCTTTACGTTATTGATTATCATACTGTGATACCCATTGGGTGCAGGCGGTCGGCGACCTGACCGCGTACCGTTTCATCATGGAAAATACCGACGATGGCCGCGCCGCGGGCTTTAGCCTGCTGGATCAGCGCCACCACCGCGGCGCTGTTGTTGGCATCCAGCGAGGCGGTGGGTTCATCAAGGAGTAAAATCGGATAGTCGACCGCAAAACCGCGGGCGATGTTGACCCGCTGCTGTTCGCCGCCGGAAAAGGTGGATGGCGCCAGATGCCACAAACGCTCCGGCACGTTGAGATGGCTCAGCAGACGGGCGGCTTTAGCGGCGCTCTCTTCGCGCGGCGTCCCGAGCTCAAGCAGCGGCTGCATGACGACTTCCAGCGCGGATATCCGCGGGATCACCCGCAGAAACTGGCTGACCCAACCGATGGTGGTTTTACGCACTTCCAGCACCTTGCGCGGCGTGGCGGTCACCAGATCCACCCATTCGTCGCCGTGGCGGATATGAATATGACCGCTGTCCGGCAGATAGTTAGCGTACAGCGAACGCAGCAGCGTCGATTTGCCGCTGCCGGAATGGCCGTGCAGCACCACGCACTCCCCGGCGTTAACGGAGAGCGAAGCGTCGGCGAGCACCGGCAGACGTACGCCGTGCTGTTGGTGCAGAACAAAGGTTTTATGGATGTTTTCAACGCGGATCATTTTAGCCCTCTCGGGGTTGGAGTGCCGGGTGGCGCTTCGCTTACCCGGCCTACGAATAACGCACCTGTAGGCCGGATAAGGTGCAGCCGCCATCCGGCAAAACAGCATCAATTCTGCAACACCGACGACACCAGCAGCTGGGTGTAAGGATGGTGCGGATCGTCGAGCACCCGGTCGGTTAAGCCACTTTCCACCACCTGTCCTTGTTTCATCACCAGCAGACGGTTCGCCAGCAGGCGAGCGACGCCGAGATCGTGGGTGACGATCACCACCGCCAGACCCAGCTCCACCACCAGCCCGCGCAGGAGATCGAGCAGGCGCGCCTGTACCGAGACGTCCAGCCCGCCGGTGGGTTCATCCATAAACACCAGTTTCGGCTGCGTCACGAGATTGCGGGCGATTTGCAAGCGCTGCTGCATACCGCCGGAAAAGGTGGTCGGCAGGTCGTCGATGCGGGAAGGCGGGATCTCCACCTCCTGCAGCCAGCGTTCGGCGGTGGCGCGAATGTCGCCGTAGTGGCGGGCGCCGGTCGCCATCAGCCGTTCGCCGATGTTGCCGCCCGCCGAGACCTGGCGACGCAGGCCGTCCATCGGGTGCTGATGCACAACGCCCCATTCGGTGCGTAGCAGGCGGCGGCGTTCGGCTTCGCTCATGGCGTACAGCGAGCGCTGTTGATACCGCACTTCACCCTGTTGCGGCGCCAGACGAGCGGAAATCGCTTTCAGCAGCGTGGTTTTACCGGAGCCGGATTCACCGACGATACCGAGCACTTCGCCCGGCCACAGCTCGAAAGAGACATCGCTAAAACCTTTGCCCGGCGCATAGAGATGGGTCAGGTGATTGACTGCAAGTAACGGCTGGCTCATTTTTTCTGCGCCTCGCTCCGTTGGCGGCAATAATCGGTATCGGAGCAGACAAACATCCGCTGGCCGCTATCATCCAGCACCACTTCGTCAAGATAGCTGTGACGCGAACCGCAAATGGCGCAGGGTTCATCCCACTCCTGCACGCTAAACGGGTGATCGTCGAAATCGAGGCTTTCGACTGCGGTATAGGGCGGCACCGCGTAGATACGCTTTTCGCGCCCGGCGCCGAACAGCTGCAGCGCCGGCATCATGTGCATTTTGGGGTTATCGAATTTCGGGATCGGCGAAGGGTCCATCACGTAGCGGCCGTTCACCTTCACCGGATAGGCGTAGGTGGTGGCGATGTGGCCGAAGCGGGCGATATCCTCATACAGCTTCACCTGCATTACGCCGTACTCTTCCAGCGCGTGCATGGTGCGGGTTTCGGTTTCACGCGGTTCGATAAAGCGCAGCGGCTCCGGGATCGGCACCTGATAGATCAGGATCTGATCTTCCACCAGCGGCGTTTCCGGGATCCGATGGCGGGTCTGGATCAGGGTGGCGTCTTCGGTGCGTTCGGTGGTGGCGACACCGGTTACGCGTTTAAAGAACTGGCGGATCGACACCGCGTTGGTGGTGTCATCGGCGCCCTGATCGATGACCTTCAGTACGTCGTTCTCGCCGATAACGCTGGCGGTCAGTTGGATCCCGCCGGTACCCCAACCATAGGGCATCGGCATTTCGCGGCCGCCGAAGGGCACCTGATAGCCGGGAATGGCCACCGCTTTCAGTATCGCCCGGCGGATCATGCGCTTGGTTTGCTCATCAAGATAAGCAAAGTTATAGCCAGTCAGTGGGTTAGCCACGTTCGTTCTCCCGTTGCAGGCGTTTCAACAGCGCCAGTTCGGCCTGGAAATCGACATAGTGCGGCAGTTTCAGATGCGAGACGAAACCGGCGGCTTCAACGTTATCGGCGTGCGCCAGCACGAACTCTTCGTCCTGGGCCGGTCCGCTTATCTCTTCGCCGTATTCCGGCGCCTGAAGGGCACGGTCGACCAGCGCCATGGCCATCGCTTTACGCTCGCTCATGCCAAACGTCAGGCCGTAGCCGCGGGTGAAGTGCGGCGGCTCATCCTCTGGATCGACAAAGCCGTTGACCATTTCGCATTCGGTCAGCAGCAGCTCGCCAATATTGACGCTAAAACCCAACTCTTCCGGCACGATTTCCACCTGCACGTAGCCGCTGCGGATCTCGCCGGCAAACGGGTGATTGCGGCCATAGCCGCGCTGGGTCGAGTAGGCCAGCGCCAGCAGATAGCCTTCATCGCCGCGTACCAGCTGCTGCAGCCGCGAGGAGCGCGAGCAGGGATAGACCGGCGGGGTGCGGGTGATATCGTCAGGCGGCGCGCCGCAGTCCGCTTCCGCTTTGGCCAGCCCCTGTTGCGCCAGCAGGTTGAAGACGTGCGGCGTCGGCGGCGTTTCGCTACCGGCTTTCTGCACCGACGGCGGTTCGCCGTTGGCCAGCAGGGCAAAATCGAGCAGGCGGTGGGTATAGTCGTAAGTGGGGCCCAGCAGCTGGCCGCCGGGGATATCTTTGTACACCGCGGAGATGCGGCGCTCGAGGCGCATTCCAGCGGTATCAACCGGTTCGCTGACCGCCAGCTGCGGCAGGGTGGTGCGGTAGGCGCGCAGCAGGAAAATGGCTTCGACGTTATCGCCGCTGGCCTGCTTCAGCGCCAGCGCCGCCAGTTCGCGGTCGGCAATACCGCCTTCGGTCATCACCCGGTCCACCGCCAGGCTGAGCTGTTCGCTTATCTGGTCAACGCTCAGTTCGGGAAGCCGTCCATCGCCCCGTCGTTTCTGCTCTTGCAAGGCGTGAGCGGCGCTAATCGCCTTCTCGCCGCCTTTGACGGCAACATACATTTAGCACACCTCCACGTGGGTGGTACGCGGGATAGCCAGCAGGCGCTCGCCGCAGGTCAGGATCAGGTCAATGCCCAGCGGGAACGGGTGTGGGCGTTCGGTTAATTCGTCGATGATGCAGTCCGGCAGCTGTGGGGCGATCATTCGCTCCTCGGCAATGCCCGCGCCGGTCAGGCGCAGCATGCGTCCGCCGCTCAGGCTGGCTAGTTGAACAATCAGCGTGACGCCGGTTTCCGGCGCCGCCACGGTACCGGCGGAAAGGACATTAAGCTGTTCGGCGCTGATGGTGTCGCAGGCGACGGCAAATACCGCCTGCTGCGGCTGTTCCACCAGCGTCGCGCCGGTATGGAAGCGCAGATTTTGGCTGACCAGATCGTTATGCAGCGCGGCGGCCATCCATACCGGGGTGTCGTGATCGGCCAGGGTCAGCAGCAAGCTGGTGGAGGCGATATTCAATGGCTGCCAGCCGTGCTGAAGCTGCTGCAGAGAGACAATCACTCCCGGCTCGCTCATTGCTTTCAGCAGGCGGCGGAAACTGTGTTGGGCATCCTGCACCGGTAGGGTAAAGGCGGTTTGTAATGTCATGCGTTATCTCCGCGAACCAGAGTAAAGAAGTCGACCCGGCTGGCGTTGACTTCGGCGCGACGAGCATCGAGGCGCGCGCTGCGTTGTGCTTCCAGCGGGGTAATGAGGGTTTCCATTAAGGTGTGAAAATAGTGAGGCGATTGCAGCAGGCCGTCGATCGCCGCGCAGCGCTCGGCGTGTGGGCGATTGCGGCCTAAAATCCAGCTGTAGCCGAGGGTGCCATCGGCCAGGCGCACGGCGGCGCGGGTCAGGGTGGCGTCACCGGCAAAGAAACGATCGCCGATGCCGCCCATACGCGCCTGGAGCTGTACCAGCCCGGTTTCCGGGGCGCGAATTAATTCATACTCCGGCGCCAGCCGCAGCGATTGCATGCGCGCCAGAAGGTCCTGCGGTTCACTGTGGGCCAGCACGGACATCCAACGCTGGCGGGTGGCGGTATCGAAGTGCATTCAGTGCTCCATGGTGAATTCAATCATGTCGGCGCGGGTCAGGCTAACGGAGTACTCCGTCGTGACTGTCTCGCCCTCGCGGCTATTGAGCGTGCGTACGCACAGCAGTGGCGCCATATTGGGGATTTCCAGCAGCTTGCTCTCTTTCGCCTGCGCGCGGCGAGCGCTGATTTTGGTGCGTACGCGGGTCAGTTCGATGGCGAGCTGGTCGCGCAGCAGGTCGTGTAGCGAACCGTGGGTGAAGGTTTGCAGCACCGGCCAGAAGCGCAGGTCGGCGAAATAGTGGTCAATCAAACACAGCGCCACGCCGTTGACCCGGCGCAGGGTGCGCAGATGAATGACGGTTTCGCCTTCGGCAATGCCAAAGGCTTCGGCGACATGGCTGCTGGCCGGGCGCAGCACCGACAGCAGTTTCTCGCTGGTCGGGTGGCTGCCTTGTTCCAGCAGGTTCTGGCTGAAACGCGCCTGAGCGTTGAGCGGGTAGTCGATGGGGCGCATCAATACCAGCACGCCGACACCCTGACGGCGCTGGACCCAGCCGCGTTCCACCAGTTGATCGATGGCGCGACGTAGGGTGTGGCGGTTGACTTCAAAGCGCGCCGCCAGCTGCTGTTCCGCAGGCAAATAATCGCCGCAGCGATAGTGATGGCGCAGCTCCTGTTCAAGCCTGGCGGCAATTTCCTGATACCGGGTGGGGTAACTGGTCGGATGTCTGGATAAGTACATGGTTATCGAGCCTCACTAAGCACCTTGGGGATCCCCGTTGAGCGTGGGCCGATACTGACGCGTTTTTGTTACATTCCTGTTAAGTCACGATGACCGCAGGATGAAGAGTTAATGCCGGTGAGATGACAGGGCGGAGAAGCCGCCCTGGAGAGAAGATTAGGGTTGTTTGACGACGTTAACCATCCACGGCACGCCGAAGCGATCGACGACTTTGCCGAAACCGTAGGCCCAGAAGGTCTCCTGCCACGCCATTTCGATGCGCCCGCCATCGGCCAGCGCTTCAAACCAGTGTTTGCCTTCAGCAATATCTTTCGGCTCCAGCACGAGGACGAATCCCGCGTAATGTTCCATGTCGCTACTGGGGCTATCGCTCAGCATCAGAATACTGTCGGCGACCTGCAGACTGGCGTGGGCGATGCAGTCGGCGGCAAGATGCTGCCCGGAGGCGCAGCCATCGTCGGCATCCTGGGCGCTCTGCGGCATTTCGCCGTAGGTGATTTGGTGGATAAGCTGCGCCCCCAGCGCCTGCTGATAGAAGGCGATGGCGGCAGCGCAGTTGCCGCTAAAAGCAATGTAAGGACTCAGGGACATAACCATGACCTCAGATAACCAATGACCCATAAAGCGTAGTTGGTGACGGGCAAAAGAAGCCAGGCGGCAAAGCGGGGTGAATTTTTCTGAAAATGCGTCGCCGCGTGGCGGGAAGGCAGAGACGAAATGAGAATTGATCGCGCGGTTTGGCTGGAAGGTTCCGGGAATAATTTTGGCGAAATGAGCGATATAATTTGGCGACGTTCCGCCGCTGATATTCGGACGCGCCGGCAAGGTTGCCGCCAGCGCCGGAAAAATAATAGCGCTGGCGTGAAAAAATTTAATTAGTTCTTTTTGACGAATTCAGATTTCAGCTTCATCGGGCCAAAACCGTCAATTTTGCAGTCGATGTTGTGATCGCCTTCGACCAGACGGATATTCTTCACTTTGGTGCCGATTTTCAGCATGGAAGAGCTGCCTTTTACCTTCAGATCTTTCACCACGGTCACGCTGTCGCCATCGGCAAGTAAGTTGCCGTTAGCGTCTTTTACGATCAGCGCGTCGGCGTCATCGGCCGGCTCGGCATTGTTCCACTCGTGGGCGCATTCCGGGCAGATGTACATGCCGTTATCTTCATATGTGTATTCAGAATGGCATTTTGGGCAGTGTGGAAGTTGCATGGCGTTCCTCGTGATTACTGGGAAAAACAGGACGTTGGTCCGTTAAACAGCGGCTGTGAGCCGAAAGTGCGGCTGATTATAGCGCAATCCCGCACTTTTGTCGGGTATTTTTTCCAGGAAATAACGCAGGGTAATTATTTTGGCTTTACGGAGAATATGCTGAAAAACAGACGTTAATAAAGTCCATAAATAAACATCGGCGGCGAAACAGAGATTGAACTTATTCATTTTATTTGGCTCTGTAATTAAGCTGGGCGAATTTTTCGTGAAGTTGATCCCAAATTTAAACGCTGGTAGGGTAAAAAGGGATGTAAGTAAATTCGTCACTGCTTATTTGGTAAGTGAATTATTAATTTAAGGCCAGAGCAGGCGTCAACAGGTTCGGTTGTACACTCTGTCAGAAAGACAGTGCAGGCAAACCTGCTACGCTTGAAATGTGGAGCACAGCACTTCGCCGCTCCCAACGTACGTCGCGAATGACCTCGTCATTTGGCGAGGAGTCGTGCGCTCAAGGCGATAGCACAGAGGAAAAGTATGCTTAAAAGGAAAAAAATAAAGCCGATTACGCTTAGGGATGTCACCATCATCGATGATGGTAAGTTGCGAAAAGCCATCACCGCGGCCTCGCTCGGTAATGCGATGGAGTGGTTCGATTTCGGTGTGTATGGTTTTGTGGCTTATGCCCTTGGTAAAGTCTTCTTCCCCGATGCCGATCCCAGCGTGCAGATGATTGCCGCGCTCGGTACTTTCTCGGTTCCCTTCTTGATTCGTCCGCTCGGCGGCCTGTTCTTCGGGATGCTCGGCGATAAATACGGTCGACAAAAAATCTTAGCGATCACCATCGTTATTATGTCGATAAGTACATTCTGTATCGGTCTTATTCCGTCGTATGCCACCATTGGTATCTGGGCGCCGATTCTGCTGCTGCTGTGTAAAATGGCGCAGGGCTTCTCGGTGGGCGGCGAATATACCGGGGCGTCGATCTTCGTAGCCGAATACTCGCCTGACCGTAAACGCGGGTTTATGGGCAGCTGGCTGGACTTCGGTTCGATTGCCGGCTTCGTGATGGGCGCAGGCGTGGTGGTACTGATTTCCAGCGTGGTGGGTGAAGAGAACTTCCTCGACTGGGGCTGGCGTATCCCGTTCTTCCTGGCGCTGCCGCTAGGGATTATCGGCTTGTACCTGCGTCACGCGCTGGAAGAGACGCCGGCGTTCCAGCAGCACGTGGATACCCTTGAACAGGGCGACCGCGAAGGTCTGCAGGAAGGTCCGAAGGTCTCCTTTAAAGAGATTGCCACCAAGCACTGGCGCAGCCTGCTGACCTGTATTGGTCTGGTGATTTCCACCAACGTGACCTATTACATGCTGTTGACCTACATGCCGAGCTACCTGTCGCATAACCTGCACTACTCGGAAGATCACGGCGTACTGATTATTATCGCCATCATGGTCGGCATGCTGTTTGTCCAGCCGGTTATCGGCATGCTGAGCGACCGTTTTGGCCGCCGTCCGTTTATCCTGGTGGGTAGCGTCGCGCTGTTCACGCTGTCTATCCCGGCCTTTATCATGATTAACAGCAACGTGATTGGCCTGATCTTCGCCGGTCTGCTGCTGCTGGCGGTGGTGCTGAACTGCTTTATCGGCGTGATGGCCTCATCGCTGCCGGCGATGTTCCCGACCCACATCCGCTTCAGCGCCCTGGCCAGCGCCTTTAACATCTCGGTGCTGATCGCCGGTCTGACGCCGACGCTGGCGGCATGGCTGGTGGAAACCACCCAGAACCTGATGATGCCGGCTTACTATCTGATGGTGATTGCGGTGATTGGCCTGATTACCGGCCTGTCGATGAAAGAGACCGCTAACCGTCCGCTGAAAGGGGCGACACCGGCGGCGTCCGATATCCAGGAAGCGAAAGAAATTCTGGGCGAGCACTACGATAACATCGAGCATAAAATCGAAGATATCGATCAGGAAATCGCCGACCTGCAGGAAAAACGCGCCCGTCTGGTACAGCAGCATCCGCGTATCAACGACTAACCGTTTTTCACTGTTCACGATGCCGCCTGGGGAGACCCCGGCGGCATTTTTTATGGCTGCGGCGACGCGAGGCTGTGGCGGCGCTGTTGGCTCAATTTACGGTACTGCTGCGGCGGCATGCCGACGTAGCGGGTAAAGGTGCTGTAGAAGCGGCTGCTGGAACGGAACCCGGCGGTGAGGGCGATATCAAGGATGGTCTTATCGGTATCGCTTAGCAGCGCGCGCACGTGATTGATGCGCATGGCGGTAATGTACTGCTTCATGGTCTGCTGCATCACCCGCTGAAAAACGCCCATCGCGTAGTTTGGGTTAAGTTTAACGTGCTCGGCGACGGCATCGACGGTCAGCGCCTGGTCATAATGGGCGGCGATAAATTCCAGCATCTGGCTAACGTAAAATTGCGCGTGGCGCGAGACGCTGTTCTTGTGGGTGCGCGAGGTCTTATTGACCAGAATCGGCTGCCAGCCGGCGAGGCTCAGCCGCTTGAGCATCAGGGCGATTTCATCGATCGCCAACTGGCGAATCTGTTCATTCTCGTGATTCAACTCCTGCTGCCAACGCCGTACTTCAAAAGCGCTTAACTGCTGGGCGGCGAGAGATTTAATCACCATCCCGTGGGTGACGTGATTTATCAGTTCGCGATCCAGCGGCCACGACAGAAACAGATGCATCGGCAGGTTGAATATTGCCATCTGCTGGCAGTCGCCCGGGCGGGTCAGTTGATGCGGCGTACAGGCCCAAAACAGGGTGATATAGCCTTTCTCAATGCGCACCACTTCATTGTTAATCAAATACTCCACGTCGCCGTCGAACGGCACGTTGACCTCTACCTGGCCGTGCCAGTGGCTGGTGGCCATGGCGTGCGGCGGGCGCAGTTCGATATCCATGCGCTGATACTCGGAATAGAGCGCCAGCGGGCTGCGGCTCTGCTTTTCATCGCTGCTGCACATGTGCGGGTCGGGGGGCAGGGAAGTGAAGCGGTGTTCCATCATGGGCGGATTCCTGGATCGTCAGAGTGGCTGCGTTTTTAGCCTGAACTGATTACAGCTTAGCGGAATCATCGGCCCGTTTTCTCTCCTTTTAAGCCGATCTATTCCCAAAAACTCAGATTTTGTGGCGTTCAATGGCCGATCTGAGTTTCCGGGAATGCTCCGGCGGGAACGGGGCAGCGCAGCGGAGAGCGGCATGCCACTCTGAAAGTGTTCAATGACCTGATGGAGAGAGCGCGATGTCTGCCCCCAAAATTACCTTTATCGGCGCCGGTTCGACGGTGTTCGTCAAAAATATTCTCGGTGATGTGTTCCAGCGCCCGGCGCTGAAGTCGGCGCATATCGCGCTGATGGATATCGATGAAACCCGGCTGGAAGAGTCGCATACCGTGGTGCGAAAGCTGATGGATTCCGTCGGCGCGAATGGCGAAATTAGCTGCCATCGCGATCGTAAAACCGCCTTGCGGGACGCCGATTTTGTCGTCGTCGCCTTCCAGATTGGCGGCTACGAGCCCTGCACCGTGACTGACTTTGAAGTCTGTAAACGCCATGGCCTTGAGCAGACCATTGCCGATACGCTGGGGCCGGGAGGCATTATGCGCGCGCTGCGCACCATCCCGCATCTGTGGGCTATCTGCGACGATATGAGCGAGGTCTGCCCGGACGCCACCATGCTTAACTACGTTAATCCGATGGCGATGAACACCTGGGCGATGTACGCCCGCTACCCGCATATCAAGCAGGTGGGTCTGTGCCATTCGGTGCAAGGCACAGCGGAAGAGCTGGCGCGCGACCTTAACCTCGACCCGGCGGATTTACGTTACCGCTGCGCGGGCATTAACCATATGGCGTTCTATCTGTCGCTGGAGAAAAAGCTCGCGGACGGCAGCTACGTCAGTATCTACCCCGACCTGCTGCAGGCCTACGCCGAAGGACTGGCGCCGAAGCCGAACCTGCATGGCAATCCGCGCTGCGAAAACATTGTCCGCTATGAGATGTTCAAAAAGCTGGGCTACTTTGTCACCGAATCGTCGGAACATTTCGCCGAATACACGCCATGGTTTATCAAGCCGGGGCGCGACGATCTTATCGCCCGTTATAAAGTGCCGCTGGATGAGTACCCTAAACGCTGCGTCGAGCAGCTGGCCAACTGGCATAAAGAGCTGGAGAGCTATAAGAGCGGCGAGCGTATCGAGGTTAAACCTTCTCGCGAGTATGCCAGCACCATCATGAACGCTATCTGGACCGGCGAGCCGAGCGTCGTGTATGGCAACGTACGCAACGATGATCTCATCGACAATCTGCCGCAGGGCTGTTGCGTCGAAGTCCCTTGTCTGGTGGACGCTAACGGTATCCAGCCGACGAAAATCGGCGTGCTACCGGCGCATCTGGCGGCGCTGATGCAGACCAACATCAACGTGCAGACGCTGCTAACGGAGGCCATCCTGACGGAAAATCGCGATTACGTTTATTACGCCACGATGATGGATCCGCACACCGCCGCGGTGCTGGGGATCGAAGAGATCTACGCGCTGGTGGACGATCTGATCGCCAGCCACGGCGACTGGCTGCCGGCCTGGCTGCACCGTTAATTTTCTCATGCCGCCGGGGGATCTGGCCCGGCGGCGCCTGCCATGCTCTATCAAACGCTAAAGGAGGCGCTGGCGACAGCGACCTGTACCCTATGAGTATTTCAATGACAACAAAGCTCAGCTACGGATTTGGTGCCTTTGGTAAAGATTTCGCTATCGGTATCGTTTACATGTATCTGATGTATTACTACACCGATATTGTTGGCTTATCGGTTGGGGTGGTTGGCACCTTGTTCCTGGTGGCGAGGATCCTCGATGCGATAGCCGATCCGATCATGGGATGGATCGTCAACTGCACGCGATCGCGATGGGGGAAGTTCAAGCCGTGGATCCTGATCGGGACTATCACCAACTCGGTGGTGCTGTATATGCTGTTCAGCGCCCATCACTTCAGCGGCGGAGCGCTACTGGCGTGGGTGTGGCTGACCTACCTGCTGTGGGGCTTCACCTATACCATCATGGATGTGCCGTTCTGGTCGCTGGTGCCGACCATTACCCTTGATAAACGCGAACGTGAACAACTGGTGCCTTACCCGCGCTTTTTCGCCAGCCTTGCCGGGTTTGTGACCGCCGGCGTCACGCTGCCGTTTGTCAGCGCCGTCGGCGGCGCCGATCGCGGCTTCGGTTTCCAGATGTTTACCCTGGTGCTGATTGCCTTCTTCGTGGTCTCCACCCTCGTTACCTTACGCAACGTCCATGAGGTTTACTCGTCGGATAGCGGCGTGAGCGAGGATTCCAGCCATCTTTCACTGCGCCAGATGGTGGCGCTCATCTATAAAAACGATCAGCTGGCCTGCCTGTTGGGCATGGCGCTGGCCTATAACACGGCGGCGAATATTATCGCCGGCTTCGCGATTTATTACTTTACCTACGTTATCGGCAGCGCGGAGATGTTCCCGTATTACATGTCCTACGCGGGGGCGGCGAATTTGCTGACGCTGATCCTGTTCCCACGGCTGGTGAAAGGGCTGTCGCGGCGCATTCTGTGGGCGGGAGCATCTATCATGCCGGTGCTGGGCTGCGGCGTGCTGTTGCTGATGGCGCTGAGCGGCGTTTACAACATCGTGCTGATTTCGCTTGCCGGGGTGCTGTTGAATATCGGCACCGCGCTGTTCTGGGTGCTACAGGTCATTATGGTGGCCGATACCGTTGATTACGGCGAATATACGATGAATATCCGCTGCGAAAGCATCGCCTACTCGGTGCAGACGCTGGTGGTCAAAGCCGGTTCGGCGTTTGCGGCCTGGTTTATCGCCATCGTGCTCGGTATCATTGGCTACGTGCCGAATACGGCGCAATCGCCTCACACGCTGCTGGGGATGCAGGCGATTATGATTGCGCTGCCGACGCTCTTTTTTGCCCTGACGCTGTTTCTTTATTTCCGTTATTACAAGCTGAATGGCGATATGTTGCGACGTATTCAGATTCACCTGCTGGATAAATATCGTCGGGTACCGGAAAATGTCGTCGAGCCGGAACGGCCGATTGTGGTACCCAATCAGGTGTAAAAAGCGTGCGAAAACCGCTGGCGAAAGAGGGGAGGGATGCTCTCTTTTTGCGCAAAAATAGCGTTTAAAACAGACAGAAATGAAAATCTTAAGTTCTCTGATTTGTCTCTCATAGTTCTCTCTTTGAGCTCAATGGGTTAATTGAAATCTCCATTGTTTCTCAAATAAAACTCAGAATTGTCTCTTTTTCGTGCTCTTGCGCTGCTTTTTAACTCTTGCTACTCTTTTTGGGTCTTACGTTTTCTCTTATTTGTCTCAGTGATGGAGCAATGCGATGCGCATTTTTATCGATGATGGTTCAACCAATATCAAAATGCTGTGGGAGCAAGATGGCGAAAATTTCACCCATATCAGCCCCAATAGTTTCAAGCGCGGCTGGTCTGCCACTTTCGGCGCCGGGAAGCCATTTAACTACACCGTGGATGATGAAAAGTACTCTTTCGACCTGATCACCCCCGATGCGTTACCCACCAACAATATTGATTGGCAATACAGCCCATTGAACTCCATCGCTGTCCATCATGCGCTGCTGACCAGTGGTCTGGAACCGCAGGATGTCGAGATTGTGGTCACCCTGCCGCTGACCGAATTTTATGATGAAGATGCGCAATATCGTCTTGATAACATTGAGCGTAAGAAAAAGAGCCTGCTGCGCGAAGTTAAACTGAATAAAGGCGTGGTGTTCAATATCACCAAAGTCACCGTGCGTCCGGAATCCATTCCGGCGGGTATTAGCCTGTGCGATGAGCTTAAACCATCTCATTCGGTGCTGATTGTCGACCTCGGCGGCACCACGCTGGATATTTCGATGGTGGCCGGGCAGATGACCTCGGTTTCGCGCATTTACGGCGACCCGAAGCTGGGCGTGTCGCTGGTGACCGACGCCGTTAAGCTGGCGCTGGCCCGGGCGAATACCGATACCTCGAGCTATAACGTTGACCAGATAATCATCAACCGCCACGACGAAGAGTATTTGACCGATAACATCAACGATCCGGATGCGGTATCGGAGGTGAAAAAGGTTATCTCTAATAGCATCGAACGCCTGACGACTCGCGTTCTGACGGCGATTGATAGTTTTAAAGGCTATTCGCACGCCATCGTGATTGGCGGCGGCGCGCCGCTGGTTGCCGATGCGATTCGCGAACGCATGGGTCTGCGCGAAGATCGCTTTGTGGTGGCCGACGAGCCGCAGTTCGCCCTCGTGCGTGGTCTGAAAATTATTGGTTAAGGAGCGTCTATGACTCTGGACCGCAGAAAGGTTCTGATTTACCTGCGCCCGGATATCAGCGCCAGCGAGCGCTTTGCGGACGCGAAAATTGAAGCCCATCATCGCGGCGATCGCGGGGATATGTCGCGTACGGCGCTGTTGGCGGGGTTAGCGTTGGGTGAAGTTGATAGCCGGCTGCCGTCAATGCTGGCGGCGCTGCTGGCGGAAGATACGCCGCCGGAGACGTTGCGTAGAATGCTGGCCTCGTTTCTTGAGATTCAGCCAGCGTCTTCCGCTCCGGCATCCGCGCCAGCGGCTGCCGCTGTTAAAGCGCCCGAGCCGCCAGCCCCGGTGAGCGAGAGCGTCTCCGCGCGTAATCTCGCCGGCTCGCTGCCGGATTAAGCGCTTATCCCGGCTTTCGCTACGCTCAGCCGGGCTACGGTTTGCTCCGTGAGCGACCTGTAGCCCGGGTAAGGCGGAACGCCGCGACCCGGGAACTTCGCTTAGCTGTGGGTCAAAAAGCGGGCCAGTCGCTGCTGCAGCAGGCGATTCTCGCGGGTTAGGCGCGCATTTTCATCCAGCAGCGTCAGCGCCACCGCAATCCCCGGCCAGTCCAGCTCCAGCTCGTTACGCAGGCGCACCGCGCGATGCACAATCGTCACCGCGCTGTCGTCAAACAGCCAGGCTTCAGCCTGCGGCTGGTGTGGCTCAATCATCCCTAAGCCGACGATCTCCGTCAGCTCCTCTTCCGACACCCCGGTGCGCAGGCACAACTCGGTGATGGTAAACGTCACTGTTACTTTAGCCATCAGGCTTTCCCCCATGTCTTACGCGGATCGAAGCTGGCTTCGCTTTCGGCGAGCTGCTGCCAGAGCTCACGCGCTTTTTCATCTGGTTTTGGCGGCATGACAATTTTGATGACGGCGAACAAATCGCCGGTGTGGGTTTTGCTCACCAACCCTTTGCCCTTGATGCGTAGCCGTTGCCCCGCCTGGCTGCCCGCCGGTATTGTCAGCAGAATGCTCTCTTTTAGCGTCGGTACGGTGACTTTCGTCCCCAGCGCGGCTTCCCACGGCGCCAGCGGCAGTACGATCTCCAGGTTATGACCGTTGATGTCGAACAGCGGATGCGGCGCGATGTGAATCACCAGCCACAGATCGCCATTTGGGCCGCCGTTTTCGCCCGGTGTCCCCTGGCCTTTCAGGCGAATACGCTGGCCATCGCTGACCCCGGCCGGAATTTTCACATTCAGCGTTTTCGGCGTTTCACTCTCAACCATGCCGAAGACGTTATAGACCGGCAGCTTGTAGCTGATGGTACGAGTCTGTTCGGTGAGGGTTTCTTCGAGGAACACCGCCACTTCGATTTCGACATCGTGGCCGCGCTCGGCGCGCTGGCGGCGGGCGTGATGCGCCTGCTGGCCGAACATCGAGGAGAAGATATCGTCGAAGTCCTGCTGGCTGTAGCTTTGTTCGTGGGCGTGCTGCTGGCGGTTGAACTGCGGATCGTTGCGGTGCTGCCAAAGTTGGTCATATTCGGCGCGACGCTGATCGTCTTTGAGGACTTCCCATGCTTCGGCGAGATCTTTGAATTTTGCTTCGGCATCGGGTTCTTTGCTGACGTCGGGGTGATATTTACGCGCCAAACGGCGATAGGCGGTCTTGATGGTTTTCAGATCGTCCGTTGGCTTAACCCCTAGAATGGTATAATAATCCTTTAATTCCATGGTGTTATCTCATTTATGCTCAAAAATCTGGTCACAGAATCCCTGGATCAGGCGGCTCTATTAAGAGTAGGGCAAATGAGAAAGGGTGGCGGAGAAAAGTGGCGAAAACTTGACGCCGTCGGGGGTGACGGCGTCCAGTGATTATTCCGGGGTGCCGGAGCGGTAGTTGCGGCGCCATCCTTCCAGCAGCACCAACGCCGCGCCAATGGCCCCGGCAACAAAATGTAGATAATTCGGGGAATTGGGGAACAGCTGAACCAGGGTCGGGTCGGTTATCATCATTGAACCGGCAATCCAGCCAATCAGCGCGCCGCCCAGTAATACGACCGAGGGAAAGCGAGTCAGGATTGCCAACACCAGCTTACTACCGGCGACAATAATCGGAATGCTGATTAATACCCCCAGCGCCACCAGTAACAGATGGCCTTTACCGGCGGCGGCCACGGCCAGTACGTTATCCAGCGACATGATGACATCGGCGACGGTGATGGTGACGGCGGTGCGCCACAGGCTGCTTGAGCTGCTGATATCGCTCTCTTCTTCTTCGTTGGCGACCAGCTTAATGCCAATCCACAGTAGCAGTAACGCGCCGACGATTTTTAGCCACGGCAACGACAACAAATAAATCGCCACCGCCAGCAGCGCGACCCGGGCGATAATCGCGCCGAGAGTACCGATAACAATGGCTTTGGTGCGCAGATGCGCCGGCAGCTTGCGGCAGGCCATGGCGATGACCACCGCGTTATCGCCGCCTAATAACAAATCGATGGCGATGATTTGTAGCAAAATAACGGCGAAGTCCCACTGACTCAATATTTCGTTCATGCCTGGCTCGTATTGCAAATAATGTCGATCAAAAAAAGATGGGCGCAGGGTACTCCCGTTCTTCGCCCCTGACCACCCTTCAAGCCGTAGGGAGAATAGTGGCGTCTGACAAATAAAGTTACGAATCAATGCATAGACTGACAATGATTCGCCGCCAAAGGATGATATTTTGTCCGATTAGGCTCACCTGCCGTCTACTTTTTCGTAAGGACTTTTCAATATGTCTGGCATCAAGAATTTACTTATTCTCGCCCTGGCGGGCGCTTCCCTGCTGCCGGCGCTGGCCAGCGCCGCTGACGCGCCGGCCGCGACTTTCACCGCGGAGCAGGAAGCGCGCATCGGCAAAATCGCCGCTGACTACCTGGTCGCCCATCCGGAAGTGCTATTGCAGGCCAGCCAAAAGCTGCAGCAAATTCAGGCGGAGCAGCAGGCCAGCGCCGCTACTCAGGCGGTAATCAAGAATGCCAACAAGCTGACGCAGGATAAGGCCACGCCAACCTACGGCCCGGCTAACGGTAAAGTCACCGTTATCGAGTTCTTCGATTATCAATGCATCTACTGTAGCCGCCTTGCACCGGTTATGGAGCAGGTGATTAAAGATCATCCGCAAACCCGTTTTGCCTTTAAAGAGTGGCCGATTTTCGGCAGCCGCTGGGCAACCTCGCTGGACGCGGCGAAAACCGGCCTGCAGATTTATCAGCAGAAAGGGGCTGAGGCCTATCTGACTTACCACAACGGCGTTTACGCTACCGGGCATAACGAAGGCAAACTGACGGCGGTGGACATCCAGCAGCAGGCGAAAAAGGTGAACTTTGACGCCAAAAAAGCGGCGGATGTTGAACCGGCGCTGGAAAACATTAACCAGCTGGCGCAGGAGATTGGCTTAAGCGGTACGCCTGGCGTGATTGTCATGCCGACTACCGGCGCGACCGAAGCGACCATTACCGTCTTCCCGGGACTGGCCGACAAAGCCTCGCTGGATGCGGCGATTAAGAAAGCCGGCGGTCAGTAATCTCACCGGGCTGAAAGAGGAAAGGCCGCGCGTGATGCGGCCTTTTTTGGGGGGCCGTTACCGTTCGATCTCCTCGTTCTGATTGATTTTCAAATCAATAATTCTGCCAATCTGATCATGGTATACCGTCAGCAGGTTATATTGGCTCATCTCGGAAATGATCTGCGGCGCGATATTAAAGCTCTCCGCCAGCTCTTCATGGCGCAGCGAGGCCATGCTGCCGTGCCGCCGGGAGTTATAACGGCGCAGATTGTACTGATACCACAAAATCAGCAGCCAGCCGTTAATTGCCGCCACCAATAAATAGACCAGCACGGTATTAAACGACGCCATAATTGCGTCCCAGCTGTCGTTACCGCGCTCGGTAAACTGCATCAGCAGGTTGGCATACAGAAAAAAGGCGAAGCCGGCCCACGCGATGGCAGTTAACACGCCGTCAAAGATCCGCGGCAACATGCGATGCTCGGTTAATATCAGAGTTTGTTCGTTCATGACATTCTTCCTTTACCTCTATCAGGGCTGACCCAGCGAGCCCTGGCGCGTTTACGTTTCAACATGACTTTGGGGAAGGCGACGATGGTGGTTAACAGGCCGATCATCCAGTACACCATCGGAAACCAGATCACCCAGAACAGCGAGCCGGCGACGCCGCGTTCATAGCGCCTTTCGATGTACAGGCTGGCGATAAACTGCAGCAGACACATCACCCCCAGCAGTAGCCCGGTAAATTCCGGCGGAAAAAGGCTGCGGACGGTCAGGTTCTCCGGCAGCGGGGCAAAATGGCTGGCGATGAACAGAAAAATGGTGACCGCATAGGCGAAGGCCCACAGCGTGGAGAGCGCATATTCGAGGAACAGCGGCCACATCCGGTGGTGTTCCCAGCGAAACAGGCGGCGCAGATTGACCAGGAAAACCTCGGCGCCGCCCTGCGCCCAGCGTAAACGCTGTTTCCACAGTCCCTTCAGCGTTTCCGGCATCAGGATCCAGCACAGCGCCCGCGGCTCGAAGAAAATCGCCCAATGACGTAGCTGCAGCTTCCAGCTGATATCGATATCTTCGGTGATCATATCCGGGCTCCAGTAGCCGACGTCCGCCAGCGCCTGGCGACGAAAAGCGGCAATCACCCCGGAGACGGTAAACACCCGGCCATAAATACGCTGGGTGCGCTTGATCAGCCCGATTATCGAAGAGAACTCGCCGACCTGAATGCGGCCAATCAGCGTCGAGCGGGTACGAATACGCGGATTACCGGTCACCGCGCCGACGTGGGGGTATTGGATCAGCGGCGCCACAAGGTAGGCGGCGGTATCGCGGTCGAGCAGGGCATCGCCGTCGATACACACCAGTAAGTCCCCGCGCGCGGCGGCAGCGCCGGCTTTCAGCGCTACCGCTTTCCCCTGATTTTCAGCCAGGTGAATCACCCGCAGCAGAGCGTACTCTTCCGCCAGTTGATTAAGCACCCTGGCGGTATCGTCGGAGGAACCGTCGTTGATGGCGATCACCTCAATGTTGCGATAGCGCTGCGCCAGCGCGGCTTCGATGGTCTCGCGGGCATTTTTCTCCTCGTTAAAACAGGGAATCAAAATGGAGATCAACGGATCGCCCGCAAGCTCCGGCGGCGGCGTCTCTTTACCCCATGGCCAGTGGCGCTCCAGTTGAAACCAGAAGTAGAGCCCGCCGGTTATCCACAGCACCGACATAAACAGCGGCCAGAAGAAGACGAAATCCAGTATCAACTCGCCGGTGAAAACGGCGGCCACGCCCAGCGGTAGCCCGAAAACCAGGCATAAAATCGAAAATGCGATAATGCGATCAGTCATTGTTGGGATACCAGTACGATGAAAACAGGGGCCTGATTTTTGAGATATCAGGCTGATTATTAAGAAAATCGTCGGGGTAGTAGCCGTAATTGTTGACGCCGTTGAGCTGTAACGTCCGCATCCAGTCAACCAGCTGTTGGTCAGGGATGGCGTTCTGCTGCGGGAGAGTCCAGTCTTTAGCCTGCAGCTCAAAAATGGTTTTCTTCAATGCGCCCGGTCTGGCGCTGACGGCGCGCACCAGACGCGCTAGCCACGCATCGCTTTCCGCAACCGGAACCGATTCCATCAGCGGCATCGCCATCGGCACCGTCCAGTCGTAGGCCGTCAGAAAATCATCGAGATTCTGCGCGAACCAGGCCTCGCTTTCCGGCTGCAGGATCGGCAGGGCAAAGATATTGCGCGCGGTTCTCACCTGCGGGCCGCGGATCTCTTTTACGCTCTGGCTGAGCGTGCGGGTGAAGTCGATAAGCGCCTGGCTTTTAAACCGCGTCCAGGCATGCAGCGTGGCGGGATTTTGGCGGATCTGCGCGATATCCTCCCAATGGCCCGCCGCCCGCCAGGCGGCCATCGCCCCGGCGCCGGCATCTTCATAATCCGTCAGCACCGCGTCGTCGTGGAACAGCACGCCGTCAAAGGTCGCGTAGCGGGCAAGGTCTTGATAAATATCGCGGATCTGATCGCGCACCTGGCTATTCCATGGCGATAGCCGTACATAGGGGCGAGTGGCCTGGCGCAGCGTGTTGCTCTGCGCATCCCAGCGCTGTACGCGCGGTAGCGAACCGTTCAGATCGAACGCCAGCACCGGCATCCACGCATACACTTTGGCGCCGCCGCGCGTTTGTAATTGCCAGGCGACGAAGTTGAAGAGATCGGCGCGCATCGGCAGGCGGCGGTTGGGGAAGTAGAGCGCTTTCACCGTGCCGTCGCCGAGCGGATCGGAAAAGGCCTGCAGGAAAACGTGAGTGATTTTCATGTCGTAGACACGCTGGATCAGCTTATCGATATTTTTGCGCTGCTGAACCGGGTCTTTATCGTAGACATAATCGAGATCGACGTGCATCACCCGAACCGGCTCACGCTCCTGGATTTGCGTCACCTGGCTGGCGAAGGCCTTGATCGACGGATTGCCGGAGATAAGCAGACGGGGAATGTTATCCAAATCCCGCACATCGCCCAGACCATCGCCGAGGGTAAACGCCAGTTGATAGCCGTGGCTTTTCGCGATAGCCAGCGATGTGCCGTTGGCGGCGCCGTAGGGCCATACCCAGGCGCGCGGCGCTTTGCCGGTGACGTCGGCGATTTTGTCGCTCACTTTGCGCACGTCGGTATCGATGCGCTGGTGAAACTGCTGGTCGCTTTCGTAGCGTCCGCTGGCCTTATCATAAAAACGGTTGGCAACCGCCGGTTCGCGGCTACCTTGCGGATTGGCCTGAATACCGTAGTGCGAAGCCCAGGTATGCGCGCCGATTTCAACCAGCGGCGATTGCGCGAGCTCGCGCACCATCTCCCAGGTGGCGAAACGCTCGCGCGGGGTCATCAGACCACCGAAATCGACTTTTTTCTGCTCCGGCGTATCGACCCAGCTGCCTACCGGCGCCCATAGTGCCGGGACGTTCCAGGCTTTTAACAGCGGCCAGACCCGGGTGTAAAAACTGCTGTAGCCATCATCGAAACTCAGCAGAAATGCCTTTGGCGGCAGCGTGATTAACCCCGCGTTGGAGTCGAGAATATTTTGCACGCTGACGGCCTTATAACCATTGTGCAGCAGCCAGCCGATTTGATCGTTGAGCGCGCTGGTACGCACCGCCAGATAACGCTGATCGGCGGCATCGTCTTCTACATCGTGATAGGCCAATACCAGAAACTTATTCTGTGGCCAGGGCTTATTCGCCTCCGGCTGCGGCCGCGCGTCCGGCGGCAGAAAAGGAATCGTTTCTGCGCGAAGCGCGCAGGTCATCAGGAGCCAGCCGATAACCATCAGGCTGATGCGGATACTTTTGTTGACCATGTTTATCCTTAAAACCGTAAATTCGCATCAAGGGCAATGGAGAGATTGCTTTCGCGTTTGCCGTCGTAGGGACGCTTGTCCCAGTTCAGCATCACGCCGGTGTCGATCACGTTGTTCCAGCGAATACGCTGGCCGTAGCCGAGCATGGCGATAGCGCCGGTCGAATACGCTTTTTGCCAGTAGGCGCCGCCGCCTGCCGCAAGCTGCTGGCTCCAGACGGTATCGTAGTGCTGATACATGACGTGATCGGCGACCAGCGCCGAGGTGGCGGCGAAGTCGCGTTTCGGGTTGTAGTACAGGGTATCCGCCCGGCTGTTGACGCTGGCGGAGAGCCCAGGTTCCAGATCGAGCGTGATGGTTGGCGATTGCCAGAGCCGCTCTTTGCCGGAGATTGTATATTCCTGACGACGGTTGTGGTCGGAGAAGCGGGTGGCGGCGGCGCTGAAGCGATATTCGCGTCGTTCGTTTTGATACCAGCGAACCCAGCCCTCGCCGCGGTTGGCGCTGATACCGTTACGCAGCGCGCGCAGCGGCGTCTGCCGCGACAGACGTTCGACCTCGCCGCCAATTTGCCAGTTGTCGTTGAAGCTTTGCCAGGCGGAAAGTCGGGCGCCGGGTTTGTTGTCGCCGGCGAAATTGTTGTTGGAGATTTCCAGTTCAGCCCAGGCATCGCGCGGGCGCCATTCGATGCCGCCAAATAGCTGGCGGCTGGAGCCTTTTCCTTCATCAAAATTCCCTTTGGCGAAGCGATTACCGACGAAAAGTCGCCAGTTATCCGCGATTGGCGGGCCGTAAATCGCCGCATCCCAGCTAAAGTCGTGGCTACCGCTGACCGGGTTATCCGAGTGGATCCCTTGCGTGCTGTTAAGGCGCAGTTCCGACATATGGTGCACCTCGCGAGCGCGAGCTAATTTTTGCGTGCTCAGGTCTTCGGGGCTGCGCGCCAGCAGGTCATCGGTTAATAGCTCCATCTGCCGCCACTCCTGAAGATCCATCGCCACGTAGGCCTGCTGACGTTCGAGGGGGATGTTCGAAGGCTCCAACGCTTCCGCCGCTTTCAGTTCCCGTTCGGCGGCGCGGGGTAAACCACGCGCCTGTAGTATCGCCGCGTAGTCAATGCGCAGCCCCTGATTACCGGGCGCGGTGGTGGCCAGTCGGTCGGAGAGCCGTTCGGCTTCCGGCAGCGCATTAGTACTCAGTAGATACTGTACCTTCAGCGATTGAGCGTTCAGCCACGGGTCGTTTGGCTGCGGCGTCGGCGAGCCGTAAAGGCGGCGGGTGTAGGGAACGCCATTCGTCACTTTAGCGAGATACTCGCGGGCGGCCTGATACTGGCCGCTATCCAGCAGCGCATAAAATAATTCATGCTGATCATCTTGCGGGTCCGGCAGGTAAAGTGGATGTTGGCGGGCGATCGCCAGCGCGGCCTCGACGTTTTGTTGTGCAAGATAAGAGGAGATAACCCAGCCGATGGCCCAGTCAGGGACGGGCTGTTGAGCGGCGGTCAGCGACTGATATTCCTTAATGACCTGGGCGTAATAGCCGCGGGTGTATAGCGCGCCGAGGCGGTCAATACGCGCGCGGGCAAGATCCTCTGCGGCCTGCGGCTCCTGACGCCAACGGGCGAACAGCGCGTCGTAGCGGTTGAGCGCCGTTTGCGCGAGGCGAAAGCGCTCCTGTTCACCGCGGGCCGGGGTGTGCGCCAGCCGTACCCACTCCGCCGCCGCGTCCATTTCTAGCTTTCGCTGCTGCGCGGGCGTTAAGGTGGTTTTCGCTGACCATTGCAGCGCAGGCGAATTGATGCGATTGCTGCTCAGGCTATCAATCAGGCTATTGAGCGTTTCTCTGTTTTGCGGCGCGAGTTCCTGCGCGCGCATATCGGTGAGCAGCTGGTCCCAGCTTTTTCCCTGACGTAAATAGACGTAGGAGAGCGTCTGCAGGTGAGCGGCGCTGGGCGTGGTGGCGACCAAGCGGCGGGCTTCACTTAGCGCCTGCCCGTCATGGCGCGCATCGGCCAGCGTTTTAATCCGACCAATAAGATAATCGTCGTTCATCGGCTGCTGGCCAATTGCCTGATCCCAGAGCGCCAGCGCTGAAGACCACCGTTTTTGATTACGGAAAGCCTGTGCCGCTGCCGCCGTACCGCGTGCCGGTAGCGCCATATAAACCTGATAACGCTGCCAGACCTGGATTACTTCCTCATCACGTCCAGCCCAGGAGGCAATTTGAAGCCAGTCGGCGACTTGCTCAGGCGTCAAAGCATGTTGTTGTTGATATTGCTGAAGATAATCGAGAAAAGGGGAGTAATTACCTTCACGCGCCTGTAGCACATGCCGATCATATATCGACTCAGCCCCCTGAGCCAGAATAGGCGTTAACAACAATAAACTAATTGAAAGCGAGAATGTCGTGCGGCGATAAAAGAATAACTTATTGAAACGAGTTGATCTTCCCATAACTATTTACCATATGTCCATCAAGAATCCATTGCACAACACGTCGGCCTTTTAGCTGAATGCAAAAGGATGGGGTAATGAGTTTTTACCTGACGGTACGCGACTGCGATTACTTATTTAAGGTAATAAAATATCTCCTCGCGATAACGGGGTGGCGATTAATGTACACCTGATATGTTTGCCTGAAAATATGCCAAATAATAGGCCTGTAGTTTTAAGATAAATCTGGAAATTGACCTTTAATGAATTAATTAATTGTCTTATGTTACGCATAACTTACTGAATTGAAAAAAGTTAAATGGTGTCCGAAATTCTGTTTTAATGTTTTTGGTTGGCTTTTTCATGCATAATGTCAGGCGGTTGCTGTAGATATTTAAGACGATTTTTGACAAAAATTCTCAATAGTAGAAAAGCTTCTTTTTTGTGCGAGTTTTTTATTTATAATTAGCCTGAGCACAGATAATTAAGAAATGACGTAAGGATAGTGGAGTGGAGCGTTCACTATAGATGGAGAGATTGGGGGATTACTAAAAGACAATCACATGCTTTATTTGGCTCGCCATAGTCAGCACGCTACCAGGCGCTGTGCATATTCTCCCTGGAGGGGTTTTGTTGCTTTATTGTTAAAGGGATGATTTGTGGCAACGACAATGTTTTTAGTAACTCAGGATCACTATCTCTTTGAAGGGGTGAGGATTTTCTTTCCAGATATCATCCAGTTACATTCGATAGAGCGTAAGCTTTTTGAGAGTGATGCCGAGGAGTTTTCGGTGCTGGTGGATAGTCGGGCGCCGCTTTGTTTTTACGATTATCTTATTCCTGGTGCAGCGGAAGCGGGTAAACGTATCTGCTGTATTATGCTTGATATGCGCCATCGGGAAGAGCATTTGCTGAGCTTAAAGTGGTTTCTCAACATGTCTTTGACGCCGACGGATATGGCTAATTTATTTAGCCTGTTTCTTGACGTGAAGAGTAAGCGATTGACCCGAGAATGGCTCAAGAATTTCAGCCTGAAACCGCAGGAACATATGACGTTGACTTTACTCAGAGCGGGGATGACCATGGAGCAAATAGCTGGGGTACTTAATACTTCGGTGAAAAGCCTGTATCGCAAGCGCATTGAGCTTTATGAACGTCTGGGGTTGGCTAACTTTAATGAAGCCTGTCTGTTTATTTTTAAAAATAGACTGCTCGAGTGTCCCGCGCCGAAGCGATAAAAAGGGAAATGAATGCAGAGTAAGCTATCTACATACAAGCCACTAAACAACGGTATTATTTTAATTTAATCAATCATTGATAGGTATAACCGTAGTTCAGGAATGACTCAGATGATAACCTGCGGTATATGATAAAAATGCTCTTTGGAAGTACTTACTGCTTCGGCAGTTTTAATGCACACAGCAATTAATATTATAAATGCTCTCAATATTGAGTTGGCATAGATTTATCGTGGATCAAATTACCGGGGTTTTCTTTCATTATTTCTTCGAATGGCGTGGTTATATTTATATACGCAAATTAGCTAGCATATGTGAGAGAAATTATCGAATGATCAAGGACAGTATCGCCGAATCTCTGGAAGCTCGCGGATTGTATCGCCGGGCTGCTTCGCGCTGGGTGGATGTGATGCAGACGTGCGTCGATGACAACGATCGCGAATGGATAAGGATGCACCGCAATAAATGTCTGAAAAAAGCGAAGCTGCCGCCGGCGCGTAAAGAGGAGTTTGCTGATATCCATAAGGCTGCCAGAGAGACGCAGTACCGTATGGGGATTGCCAAGCCGAATGGCGAAGTGTTCCGCCTTCCCGATAAAAAGAAAGCGACGCGGCGCTAGCGTTTTCGGCGACATCTCGCTGAATCAGATCAAACCGATAGTGTGGTAAGGAAGCCGCGGGTTACTGACGGCCTGTCGGCTCCGCCTCATTCAGGGAATGACTAATTCTATCTCTTACCCGTTTCAGGAAGCTAAGGGCATCTGTTCCCCACAGGTGAGGATCAAAGTCTGAACCATAGCGCATCCTGAATTCCTCTTCCGGGTTATCTGCTTCCTTCAGCAGAAGGTCAATGTCTGCGATAAGGCCATACTTTATGGCGAGATGACTATCGGCGATAAATGCGTCAATTTTGGGCTCGATCTCATCACTATCATCGATAAGATCATAATCTTGCCCGAAGTAAACCGTGATAAAGCCGTTAAGTTCATTCAGGTTCATTTTTGTCATGTACAAACCGTGTTCAGGGTAGAGGAAAGGCTGTCAATACAAAATAGGGTTTTCCATGCCAGTGCGTAAACTCGATGACCACCCGGACTTTGTAGCAAGTAGTTACTTCTTTCGCACCTTTGAATAATAATATTCCTGTTTGGTTTGCAAACATGCGATCCAACTGCATTTTTGCATTCATCCCTGGTGGTAGATGTCTTACCCACATCTCTATCTGAGTCTTATTGTCCTGAATAACGGCAGATACTAAGCGCTCAGCTTCACTGGTACTTTTGAAACTACTGACAGACTTTAATCGGGGAGTAGTATCCAGTCTCATTCTCAGCCCTTCTGGCGTTTTGCCAACATGATTTTGGAGAGTATGGCCACCTGATGAGCGACTCCTCAAAAATTCATGTTCAGCCAGTTTTATCCGTCCTCCACGTATAGAAGCAACGCGGATAGCACCCATTGTCAGCGCAAATCCCATAGGAATTGCAAGATCCAGAGTCATTCCAACGTTCACGGCAGTTTGGTGATCGGAACCCAGACTTTCGGCCAGAGATACTACAGAATTGTATGTATCGGTACTGACCTGCCTACCGCTCCATACCTGACGAAAGGAAGCCTGTATCGTATCCAGGCTGTGGGTTCCCACGATGACACACCCGATTTTAGTGATCATTGTTGGTTCGGGGGCTATGCACATGACTCCGGCACCAAACATTTCAACCAGACCGTTGGCCAATCCTAGACCTCCCCAGAGGCGATTACTAAGTGTTTCCCCCTCACTGACGGATTTATCGGCCAGAACGGCGGCTAGTTGTACGGGAGAAAGAGCCATTCTTATTCCGTTATTCTCTTGCATATCACAGACTTCCTGTTGTGATTAAATATTCGACACAATCATAACAGTCATTAGCATGAATTTTCATTACCGGATAAGCTACTATTGCTCTTATTTTCTCAAATACGTTCTGATTAGAGTGGGTTGAAGATAAATTGGCACTATTATTTTGCGTAAGTGGCTTATAAAGAGGGGCGGCTGAAACGAAGATTCATCTTAACGTTTTTATGTGACTCAATGCAGTATGTCACATCCGAACTGAAGGCCTGCGTTAGTGATGAATAACCGATGGCTGAAGTTAAAGGTAAAAACGATGGGCATTGAATGCCTAATGGCGCTGTGCTTATCAGGCATACGGTTCGCGGTAGGCCGTAGAAAAGCAAAAACCCAGCCATAGGCTGGGTTCTCTGAATAAGTGGTGCCCGGACTCGGAATCGAACCAAGGACACGGGGATTTTCAATCCCCTGCTCTACCGACTGAGCTATCCGGGCAACGGGGCGCATTAAACCGTAATCCGCCCACTGCGTCAATGAAATTTCTCTATTTATTGTTTGATTGCTTATCTTTGCGGCAATTCTGCGCCAAAAGGCGCGTTTTGCTTAAAATCACATCACTCCATTATCGCCTTCGCGAACTTTCCAGCCGCTGGTGATGGCGATGGCATGGCGTTTTCCGGAGATATCGTAATCGCCAACGATCTCTTCATCATCTCGTGGCGAACTGATGGTTAGGATGGCATCCACTCCGTGGCGATAGGCGCCATGATGGCTGAAGATCGTGCCGATAAAGCATTTATCGTTGAGCCACACCGGGATCCACGCCACCGTTTCAACGGTGTAGTGCCCCGCAACGCCGCCATAGTAGTTGTCCGCATCATCTTTAGCGGTACCGGGGGGAACAGGACAAATCGGCTCATCGTTATCGTCAGCAGGTTTATCCTTTAGCAGGCTACCTTGCATGACGTCCAATGACTTCAATAAGCCCGCTTTATCTTTATCGTTTAAGGCTGGGGTGGGTGACTGCCCGTTTTCCGCAGCGCTAATGATATTGAGGTTATAACGGTAGCGGATGGTGATGGCCGGCGTCAGGTCGCTCTGGTTAAACGGACGCAGCAGATAGAGGTTATCTTCCCCAAACACGCCGTTAAACCACAGGGCGTAAACCTGGCCGTTGATTCTGACCCAGCGGCCCCACTGGTTCGCTCCGCGATCGTTAATAGAGTAAAGGGCGCCGGGCACGCCGGCATCGAAGTTATCGTCGTCATTGCTGTCGGCATCGTTCACCGATTCAAAGGCGCTATCGCCGCGTTTCAGCACGCCGGTATAGCTGAACAGGCCGGTACCGCCAACATAGCTATCGATGATGAGGTCGCGTTTGCCGTCGCCGTCGAGGTCGATAAGCGTGAAGCTGACTTTGCCGTTTTCCGAATCGGCGCTGATATCGGAATGTAAAAACGCCTGCCACTCATCGTCGCTGATATCCGCCGCTGGCTTGGTGGTTGAGACCGGCGCGTCGTCGGCATAGGTGAGGGTAAAGTGGCTGATGTGTCCGCTGAGCGGAAACTGTTCCGCAATGTTCTCTAATGCGAGTTCCGGATTGCGTTTTTGCTCTTTTAGGAGCGCGTCGTGCAACGTCTTCAGCGCGAGTATATCGGCCTCTCGTTGCTTGCGGGGAATAACCTTGCTGACGAAGGTGGGAAGCTGCCAGGTTCCGCCAGGGGTGATTTCCCGACACATGCCGGTGCTGTACTTGAGGCTTTGCACAAAGGTTTTGCCATCCCACACACGTTCTTCCCCATTAACGCAGTCGGCGACGCTGCGCCCTTTGTTGAAGAAGGTCATTACGCCATCGTTATAGCTGGAGGCATCAGTGGTTATCAGCTGTGGCCTGGCGGCCTGTGTGTTATCGACAACCCACATCGCGTAGCCGTCGTTATAGGCGGCGCGCCAGCACAGAGTCTGCAGCAGCGAGTGATTTTTATCCAGCGGGGTGACGGTGATCTGCCGTTCGCTGGCCGGAATATCGGCGTTTTGCCAGTCATCACAACGGCTGTTGAGCGCGCTTTCCAATTGCGGCAGCCATTTCTGCTGTTGTTTAGCTGTTAACGCAACGGGCTGGGCGTTGTGAATAAACGGCGCGCTAAGGATCTCCGGCGCGGGAATGGCGTGCAGGACGGCACTCTCATCGCTGTCGCCTTTACGTAACAGGGCATCGGCGGTGCCAATCCGCTGCTGGAATTCATCGACCTTAAGGAATACCGCGCTGCTGCCCGCGTTAGATAGGCGTTTGCGCTGGCCATTGAGCGCCAGTTCGATTTTCGCGTTTTGCTCCAGGGCGGTAATAAGCGCGCTGGTTTGCGTACTGTCAAAGTGAAAATGGTTATCGTCGATAGCCTCAAGCGTCCCGCGATCGCTATCGTTGATAAACAGATTTACGCTGGCATCTGGCGGAATATCGTGCTCGGTCTGCGCAAACGTGACCTGGGCGGTTACCTGCCGCCCGGGGCCGGCGCTTCGGGTCAGCAGAACGCTGACCTCGCCCATTGTCGCGCCATAGCCCGCAGCCCGGCAGGTGCCGGTATTATCGCAGGCGACTTCCCAGTCTTTGTAGGCGAAAGAGAAACCGCGAGGAGGGGCGGCCATCAGCGAGGTCGAACAAAGCCCCAGTACGGCGGCCCAGAGAAGTGGACGCATAGAAATCCCTGCCACAGAACGTGTCAGGGAATTATATGCGCCTTGCAGGGGTTCGGAAATCCGAATTACGTGAGCGCGCCGCCCATCCGGCAGCGGGCAAAGCGCAGAATATCTTCCGCCAGACGCTGGGCGGTATCGACGTCGGCCTGGCTGCGCTTGATCAGCATGCGGCTCAGGCAGCCTTCGACGATTAATTCCATCTGCCTGGCGACCATTTCCGGATCATCCACCTCAAGCAGGGTCAGCAGCTCATGTGTGTAGGCCAGTGACGCCTGCTTCTGCTGTTCCGCTAACTGGTGAATCGGATGCTGAGCATCCGGATAGAAAGTACAGGCGGCGATAAACAGGCAGCCCGGATAGCGGTGGTTGCTGACGCATTTGGTCAGCGCGCTATAGCGCGCCAGCAGCTTTTGTTCTGCGCTCAGCGTCTCATCCAGCAACAGTTGGCGACGCCAGGCGTCTACCTGCTGGCTTAAATAACGCAGGGCGTCATAGAGCAACGCTTCGCGATCGGGCCAAAAGCGCTTGAGGTCATCAAGCGGATATGCGACGCGGTCGGCGACCATTTCCAGCGTGGTGTTGGCGATACCCTCGATTTCGAGAATTTGTATGGCTTCACCCAGGACATCTTCACGTTGCACGGTAGTCTCCTCCATTTATCCTCCTCAAGTGTCGTTCACGGTTGCCAATCGCGCAAATGGGCGCTGAATGCCGCAGCATCCATAAACCCGGTGACGCGCTGCGCGGGCTGCTCTTCTCCCTGCGCGTTGAAGAACAGAATCGTCGGCAAGCCGAGCACCTGTAAATGCTTCAGCAGGGCCGCGTCTTGCGCGCTGTTCTTAGTGACATCCACTTGCAACAGAACGGTCTCTTTTAGGGCCTGTCGCACTTCAGGAGCGCTAAAGGTATATTTTTCGAACTCTTTACAGGCCACGCACCAGTCAGCATACAGATCGAGCATGACCGGTTTCCCTTTGGCCTGCGCTAACGCCTGGTTGAGTTCATCCACGGTACTGACACGGGTAAACTCCAGATGCGCCTGCTGCTGGGCGGTTGGTGCGCCAAAGGCCCAATCCTGCAGCGGACGCGCGCTAACCAGCGCGGCGCCCAGCATGACGATTTGCACCAGCCGTAGCCACGGTTTGCTCGCGCCAAGCGAGGTGATAAATGCCCAGCTAAAGAAGGCGACGCCAAGCAGAGACCACAGGCGTAAACCCCAGGCTTCGCCGATCACGCGCTCCAGTAAAAAGACCGGCAGCGCGAGGATCACGAAGCCAAACGCGGTCTTGACGTGAGCCATCCACGGCCCGCTCTTCGGTAGCAGACGGTTACCGAACACGGTCACCAGGATCAGCGGCAGCCCCATTCCCAGCGCGTACAGATATAGGGTGCCGCCGCCAAGCCACAGATTACCGCTTTGAGCGATATACAACAGAATGGCGCTAAGCGGGGCCGTAGTGCAAGGGGAACAGATAAGCCCGGCGATGGCGCCCATTGCAAACACGCCGCCAGGCGAGCCCCCCTGGCGCTTGTTGCTCATTAGCGTCAGTCGGGTTTGCAGCGATGAAGGCAGCTGCAGCGTAAACAGGCCGAACATCGACAGCGCCAGCGCGATAAATACCACTGACAGCCCAATTAATACGTAAGGGTGCTGCAGCGCGGCCTGAAACTGCAGACCGGCGGCGGCCACGACCAACCCCAGCGCGGTATAGGTAACCGCCATCCCCTGGACATAAATAAAGGCCAACAGCAGGGCGCGTGCCGTCGATAAGCGCTGCTTACCGCCGAGGACAATCCCGGAAATCAGCGGATACATCGGTAACACACAAGGCGTAAAGGCAATACCGATACCAATCAGCAGCGCCCATAGCGCCGAAAATGGCAGCGACGCGGGCTCCGCGCCGGTTTGGCTGCCGCTGGCCGGGAGCGCGGCGGGCGCTGATGGTTTGGCCGCTTGCGCCTTGTCGGAATCGGCGAGCACCGCGCTGAGCGGCACGACTTTGGTCTCCGGCGGATAGCAGAACCCGGCGTCGGCACAGCCCTGATAGGTGACGGTCAGCGTGGCTGCTTTGCTGGCTTCCGTAAGGGTAATCGGCAAGGTCAGGCGCTGACGATAAATTTCGCTTTTGCCGTAAAACTCGTCTTCATGCCATTCGCCAGGCGGTAACGAAGGTTCGACGATTGCCGCATCTTTTGTCGTCAGCGTAATCTGCTTACGGTAGAGGTAGTAACCATCCTTGATGCGCCAGCTCAGGTTGAGGTCGTGTTGATTCTGCTGAAAGTCAAAGGCGAAAGCCCGATCGGCAGGCACGAAGTTTGAGCGCCCGGGGGCGTCAAACAACCCGGCGCTGGCCGATGCGCTGCACAGTAGCAGGATCAGCGTAATGATGCGTTGAGCCATGAGAGGTAATCGTTGTCTCCGTGAGTAACCGGCAGGACCAGTAGTTCGGGGGTTTGATACGGGTGATGGGACTTCAGGCAGTCCAGTAACGCCTGCTGATGGGTCTGATTGGTTTTGAGCAGCATCTGGACTTCATACTCCTGCTCAAGCTTCCCTTCCCAGTAGTAGAGCGACGTCGCTCCCGGCAGGATGGTGGCGCAGGCGGCGAGTTTTTCCCCGAGCGCTTTGGCCGCCAGATCCTGGGCGGTTGCTTCATCCGGCGCGGTACAGAGTACAACAACAGCATCAGGCGTAGTCATCGTGAACCTCGTATCAGCGAAAAGAGGCACTATAGCATGCATGATGCGGAGAGATTAACCAAAGGGGCCAGTTACTTTACTGGCCCCTTTTTAACGATCTTACAGCATGAGGCCGCCGAAGATGAATCCGAGGATCACGCAAAGCGTAATGGCGATGACGCCCGGGATCAGGAAGGCGTGGTTAAAGACATATTTGCCGATACGCGTGGAACCGGTGTCGTCCATTTCGACCGCGGCCAGCAGGGTCGGATAGGTTGGCAGCACGAACAGCGCTGAGACCGCGGCGAATGAGGCAATTGCCGTCAGCGGGGTGACGCCGAGCAGCAGTGCGGCGGGCATTAACGCCTTGGTCGTGGCGGCCTGTGAATAGAGCAGCGTAGCCGCGAAGAACAGCACCACCGCCAGCAGCCACGGATAGTTGTGCAGCAGATCGCCCGCCACCGTCTGGATATCGGCAATATGTGCTTTGACGAAGGTATCCCCAAGCCAGGCGACGCCGAGCACGCAGACGCAGGCGCTCATCCCGGACTTGAAGGTGCTGGCGTTCAGCACTTCGCCGGTATCGATCTTACAGGTGATGCTAATCAGCGTGGCGATGGTCAGCATGAAGACCACGATCGCTTCGTTACGCGGCAGTACCGGGTTCTGGATCAGGCCGACGGTGTCGCTGATGGCGGTAGCGTAGAACATGACCGCGACAATGCCCACCAGGAACAGCAGAACGGAGCGTTTAGCATGCGGCTTCAGCTCGAAGACCTGACTGCCGCGCAGGCTCACTTCCCCTTTTGCCAGTCGCTCCTGGTATACCGGGTCGTCTTTCAGCTCGCAGCCGAGGAAGTTACAGACGACGGCGGTCAGCATGACGGCAATCAGGGTAACCGGCAGGCAGATCGCCAGCAGCGTCAGGTAGCTGACGCCAAGCGGTTCGAGAATACCGGCAAAGAAGACCACTGCCGCGGAGATCGGCGAGGCGGTAATCGCAATCTGCGAAGCGACAACGGCGATGGAGAGCGGGCGGGAAGGGCGAATACCCTGCTCTTTCGCCACTTCGGTAATCACTGGCAGGGTAGAGAACGCGGTATGACCGGTGCCTGCCAGCACGGTCATAAACCAGGTGACCAGCGGCGCAAGGAAGGTAATGTACTTGGGATGGCGGCGTAGCATACGTTCGGCGAGGCTGACCAGATAGTCCATCCCTCCGGCGACCTGCATCGCGGCGATAGCGGCGATAACCGCCATGATAATTTCAATGACGTCAAAGGGGATTGCCCCGGGTGGAATTTGAAAAATTAAGGTTAAGACGAGGACGCCGAGGCCACCGGCAAAGCCGATACCAATGCCCCCCAGTCGGGCCCCCAAATAGATTGCCAGCAAGACAACCACGAGCTCTGCACCAAACATATATGCCTTCCTTGTTTTTTAACAAGTTGATATTGAATTGTTGTCGTTTCGTAAACCCAAAAAAGCAAAAAGGCATGTCATCACTGACATGCCTTTGGTTAGTTTACCCTGAAAGCTTACTGTTCGCTTTCATCGGTATACCGTTTTGCTTTATAAGCCGGATGCATCAGGTTTTGCGGAGAGAAAATGTCGTCCAGCTCGGCTTCGGTCAGCAGCCCGCGCTCCAGTACCACTTCACGTACGCTCTTACCGGTTTCGGCGCAGATCTTGCCGACGATATCGCCATTGTGGTGGCCGATGAACGGGTTGAGGTAGGTCACGATACCGATGGAGTTGTAGACGTAGCTTTCGCATACCGCTTTGTTGGCGGTAATGCCGTTCACGCATTTTTCCAGCAGGTTGTAGCAGGCGTTGGTCAGGATGTGGATAGATTCAAACATCGCCTGGCCAATCACCGGCTCCATAACGTTCAACTGCAGCTGACCGGCTTCGGAGGCCATGGTTACGGTGGTATCGTTGCCGATAACTTTGAAGCACACCTGGTTAACCACTTCTGGCACCACCGGGTTAACTTTTGCCGGCATGATGGAGGAACCGGCCTGCAGTTCTGGCAGGTTGATTTCATTCAGCCCAGCGCGCGGGCCGGAAGAGAGCAGGCGCAGGTCGTTACAAATCTTGGACAGTTTGACCGCCAGGCGTTTCAGCGAACTGTGAACCATCACATACGCGCCGCAGTCAGAAGTCGCTTCAATCAGGTCTTCCGCCGGAACGACCGGCAGGTTGCTGACTTCCGCCAGTTTCTGTACCGCCAGCTGCTGGTAGCCGTCAGGGGTGTTCAGGCGAGTCCCGATAGCGGTCGCGCCGAGGTTCACTTCCAGCAGCAGTTCTGCGGTACGCAGAATACTTTTGGTTTCTTCGTTCAGCAGAACGTTAAAAGCGTGGAATTCCTGGCCGAGGGTCATCGGCACCGCATCCTGCAACTGCGTGCGGCCCATTTTCAGGACATCCTGGAACTCGACGGCTTTTGCCTGGAAACCTTCGCCCAGCTGTTTGATGGCGTCGATCAGTTTGAGAATCGAAGCATAGACCGCGATGCGGAAACCGGTTGGGTAGGCGTCGTTAGTGGACTGGCATTTGTTGACGTGGTCATTAGGGTTGAGGAACTGGTATTCACCTTTTTGGTGGCCCATCAGTTCCAGACCGATATTCGCCAGCACTTCGTTGGTGTTCATGTTGACGGAGGTGCCCGCGCCGCCCTGGAACACATCAACCGGGAACTGGTCCATGCATTTACCGTTGTTCAGCACCTCATCGCATGCGGCGACAATAGTGTTCGCTACGCTTTTAGGAATGGTTTGCAGTTCCTTGTTAGCCAGCGCGGCGGCCTTCTTCACCATCACCATGCCCCGAACAAACTCAGGGATGTCGCTAATCTTGTTGTTGCTGATGTAGAAGTTTTCAATCGCTCTCAGAGTATGAACGCCATAGTATGCGTCAGCTGGAACTTCCCTGGTGCCCAACAGATCTTCTTCGATACGAATGTTGTTTAACATGTGAACCTTCTTTTTCAAGCTGCCAATGAATTCACCAAATACACAGAATTTATAGGATTTAGCGTATTTTCAGACCGAAGATTATTTCCTTAACCGGCCCGGTGCCCACGATCATATGCTGATGATAGCGAAGTTCAGTAACCTTGATCACTTATTATATAGCGCGGCGGATAAGAATTATTAATCTGTGAAATGAGTCACCGCTTTACTATTTTTGAAAAAAATGCCGTTGCCGTTGATTGAAAAATGGCGCGCCAACCCCACATTCCTATGACGCGAATAGCAAATTTATCACTACGGGCGTCTGCGACGACGGCCGATTGAAGGAGACGCCGGTGCGTTGGATCCCATTTATTGCCTTTTTCTTATACGTTTACGTCGAGATCTCGATCTTTATCCAGGTCGCGCACGTGCTCGGCGTGCTGCTGACGCTGATCCTGGTTATCTTTAGCTCGGTGGTGGGAATGTCGCTGGTGCGCAACCAGGGCTTCAAAAACCTGATGCTGATGCAGCAGAAAATGGCGGCTGGCGAAAGCCCTGCCGCAGAAATGATTAAAAGCGTGTCGCTGATTATCGCCGGGCTTCTGCTGCTGATCCCAGGCTTCTTTACCGACTTCCTCGGCCTGCTGCTGCTGTTGCCGCCGGTGCAAAAGCTGATGACCTTAAAACTGATGCCGTATCTGCGCTTTAGCCGGATGCCGGGCGGCGGTTTTAGCGCCGGCGCCGGCAACGGAGACACCTTCGAAGGGGAGTTCCAGCGCAAAGACGACGAACGCGACCGTCTGGATCACAAAGACGACCGCTAAAACGACAAAACCGGCCTGCGCCGGTTTTTTGTTATCTGTTTGCTGAAGGTGAGCGTGCTGGCAAGGCGAACCACAGCACCGCCAACATGATGATGGCGTACAAACTCTTCCAGCCGACCATGGCCAACAGCAGCAGGCATAGCACGCTTCCCACCGTGGCCAGCACACGGTATTTACCGTGCAGGAGTCGGCATCCCGCCAGCATGCACAGCAGATAAATCATGATGAAAATGCCGTTGGCATAGACGATAAGCGCATCGAGATTAATGTTCAGCCAGTAAATGCACAGCGTACTGAGTACGCAGCAGCCTAAGACCGCATTCAGCGCGTTGCGCGGTACCTGGCGCGGCGACAGGCGGGCCAGATAGCTCTCCGGTTTGAACTGCGCCTGCGACCAGACCAGGCGGGCAAAACTTTGGATATAGATATTAAGGCTGGCGAAGCAGGCGAGGTAGCCGATTACGCAGGCAACCCACAGCGCCTGCACGCCGAACAGTCGCACTACGATGTTTGGCAGCGAAGCCGCCGCCGCCATTTCCTCACTGAAGGCGCGAAAATGTAGAACGACCACCGTACAGCCCCAATAAACGGTGCCAGCCAGCACCAGGCCAATCATCAGCGCTCGGGGGAAGTCGCGCTCCGGACGTTTAAACTCTGATGCCAGATGAGCAAAGGCTTCCAGGCCGACGAAGCACCAGAACATCACCGATAGGGCCGCAAACAGCTGCGACGTGTCGACATCTTTAGGCTGCGGGAAAGGGATCTGTGCCGGGTTTATGCCGCCGCGCCACCAGATGGCGACGATCAGCGCGACAATCATTACCGCAACCAGCGTCTGTAGATTGGCGCTGGAACTGGCGCCGCGCGAACCCACCCACCAGACGATCGCCAGCGTGCCGAGCTCGGCAAGCAGCAGTTGAGTATCGTGCCAGCCGAACAGCGCCTGGCCAAAACCGGTGGCGATATGCAGGGCGGCGGGTAAGCCCACCGGGATCACCGATAAAAACAGCCAACCGGTTACCCGCGCCAGACGCGGGCCGAACGCCATATCCACAAAATGAGCCACGCCGCCAGCGCTGGGAAAGTGGCGCCCAAGCACGGCAAACACGATAGCGATGGGAAAGACCAGCAGAATCAGTGCCGGCCACGCCCACAGGCTATTATCGCCTGCGACCAGCGCCGCCAGCGCCGGTACGGCGAATACGCCGGTTCCCAGTAGTGATGTTGAAAGTAACCCGACTCCCTGACCTAACCCCAGCTCCTGTTTTAAACCACTGATGACTCAATCCTGCGCGCGGCAAAAAAACGATGTTATCACAACCCCTTGCGCCAGAAAGCGCGGCCGCCGCGGGAATATTTTTGCGCGTCAGCGCACAGGCGGAAATTTTTTTTTAATTTTCCCCTTGAAGCGGTAAATGGCCATCCCCATCTCTCTCTGCACTAGTCGGAAACCGTTTACGGCCCGGCGCCATCCATAACTGATAATGACTTTCTCGAAGGAGAGCTATCAATGAGTATTCGTCCGTTACATGATCGTGTGATCGTCAAACGTAAAGAAGTTGAAACCAAATCTGCAGGCGGCATCGTTCTGACCGGTTCTGCGGCAGCTAAATCAACTCGTGGCGAAATCATCGCTGTCGGTAAAGGCCGCATCCTGGAAAACGGAACTGTGCAGCCGCTGGACGTTAAAGTTGGTGACATCGTGATTTTCAACGATGGTTACGGCGTGAAGTCTGAGAAGATCGACAACGAAGAAGTGCTGATCATGTCCGAAAGCGACATCCTGGCAATTGTTGAAGCGTAATTCGCACGACCCTGAACGAATTTGAGGAATAAAAGAAATGGCAGCAAAAGACGTAAAATTCGGTAACGACGCTCGTGTAAAAATGCTGCGCGGCGTAAACGTACTGGCAGATGCAGTTAAAGTGACCCTGGGCCCGAAAGGCCGCAACGTTGTTCTGGACAAATCCTTCGGCGCGCCGACCATCACTAAAGATGGCGTATCCGTTGCTCGTGAAATCGAACTGGAAGACAAATTCGAAAACATGGGCGCGCAGATGGTGAAAGAAGTTGCCTCTAAAGCGAACGACGCTGCAGGCGACGGTACCACCACCGCAACCGTACTGGCTCAGGCTATCGTTAACGAAGGCCTGAAAGCCGTTGCTGCGGGCATGAACCCGATGGATCTGAAACGTGGTATCGACAAAGCTGTCGTTGCCGCCGTTGAAGAACTGAAAGCGCTGTCCGTACCGTGCTCCGACTCTAAAGCGATTGCTCAGGTTGGTACTATCTCCGCTAACTCCGACGAAACCGTAGGTAAACTGATCGCTGAAGCGATGGATAAAGTCGGTAAAGAAGGCGTTATCACCGTTGAAGACGGTACCGGTCTGGAAGACGAACTGGACGTGGTTGAAGGTATGCAGTTCGACCGCGGCTACCTGTCCCCATACTTCATCAACAAGCCGGACACCGGCGCCGTTGAACTGGAAAGCCCGTTCATCCTGCTGGCTGACAAAAAAATCTCCAACATCCGCGAAATGCTGCCGGTTCTGGAAGCCGTAGCGAAAGCTGGCAAACCGCTGGTTATCATCGCTGAAGACGTTGAAGGCGAAGCGCTGGCGACCCTGGTGGTTAACACCATGCGCGGCATCGTGAAAGTTGCTGCGGTTAAAGCGCCGGGCTTCGGTGACCGTCGTAAAGCTATGCTGCAGGACATCGCGACTCTGACTGGTGGTACCGTTATCTCTGAAGAGATCGGTATGGAGCTGGAAAAAGCGACTCTGGAAGACCTGGGTCAGGCGAAACGCGTTGTTATCAACAAAGACACCACCACCATCATCGATGGCGTTGGCGAAGAAGCGGCGATTCAGGGCCGCGTTGCTCAGATCCGTAAGCAGATCGAAGAAGCGACCTCTGATTACGACCGTGAAAAACTGCAGGAGCGCGTGGCTAAACTGGCCGGCGGCGTTGCGGTAATCAAAGTCGGTGCTGCTACCGAAGTTGAAATGAAAGAGAAAAAAGCGCGCGTTGACGATGCCCTGCACGCGACCCGTGCTGCGGTTGAAGAAGGCGTGGTAGCTGGCGGCGGTGTAGCGCTGGTTCGCGTTGCGGCGAAAATCGCTGGCCTGACCGGTCAGAACGAAGATCAGAACGTCGGTATCAAAGTTGCGCTGCGCGCAATGGAAGCGCCGCTGCGTCAGATCGTTTCCAACGCTGGCGAAGAGCCGTCTGTTGTTGCTAACAACGTGAAAGCTGGTGACGGTAACTACGGTTACAACGCGGCAACCGAAGAGTACGGCAACATGATCGACTTCGGTATCCTGGACCCAACTAAAGTCACCCGTTCTGCGCTGCAGTACGCGGCATCCGTTGCTGGTCTGATGATCACCACCGAGTGCATGGTGACCGACCTGCCGAAAGGCGATGCGCCTGACTTAGGTGCTGCTGGCGGTATGGGCGGCATGGGCGGTATGGGCGGCATGATGTAATCGTGCGCTATACGGCATAAAAACGCAGAAACCCCCGGTCAGAAATGGCTGGGGGTTTTTCTTTTTGCTGGCTTTTTAGTATAAGGTTTACATCCGGGCCAGTGCGTCCAGCTCATTGGGGAATAACATGCAGGTAAAATATTTAGCAGGGATTGTCGGCGCAGCATTATTGTTAGCGGGTTGCAGTTCCAGCAACGAATTAACCGCAGGCGGCCAGAGCGTGCGTTTTGTTGAAGATAAACCAGGAACGGAATGTCAGCTGTTAGGGACGGCTACCGGCACGCAAAGCAACTGGCTGTCAGGCCAGAATGGCGATGAAGGCGGCTCGATGCGCGGCGCGGCGAATGCTCTACGTAACCAGGCGGCGGCTATGGGCGGTAACGTCATTTATGGCGTGAGCAGCCCGACGCAGAACCTGCTGTCGAGCTTTGTCCCGACCGATAGCCAGATGAACGGCCAGGTTTATAAGTGCCCGAACTGATGCGTTAAGCACTCTCTGCCTGCGCAGAGAGTGCTTAACAATTTATGCCTCAAGCGATGCTCTGGTCGCCACGTAGAATTCACGCAGCGAAAGCATACATTCATCTCTGGTTAGCATTTATCCCGGGGCGGATGGAATCACCTTACTGAAGATTTGATACGGCGTATGCTGGCTGTGGACCTGTTTTAGCTTCTGACTCTTTTCAAGCAGACGCAGCACGATACTTTTTTCAAAATCTGACTGATGCGCGGCGCTGGTTTTAATCACCGCGCCAGAGAGTACTTTTTTACCTTCTTCCTGCTCGTAGCTGTATAACACGGCCAGATGGTGGCTAAACAAATTCAGCTTCCACTCTTCCTGAGCATATTGCTGGTACTCAATGTTTGGTTGGGTCGTTAAATCGACGGTATACAGCAGCACATAATCCAGAGCCAGCGCCAGATACTCATTTAATTTCGTATCAGCAACCATTTTTAGAGATTGATTGATACCCAGAATCAATGCCTCTACCTGTCGGTCTTCAATGCGTAATGTCGCGATTTGCTCGTTCTGCAGCATCAGGATCAGCGTTGACTCATTTACCCCCGGTTTCAATGTGATCGACATGATCCGCAGCTCCGGATTCGGGTTTTGTACCTCTGCCATATCGACTGCTGGGGTATTGGCGATGAGCTCATTATTGTAGGCAATAAGTTCCTCTTTCAGCGTGTCGTCGCTTTGCTGCAAGCGTTGTAAGAAAACAGACATTCGAGTTGTCAGGACCATAAGCAGGTCAGCCAGCGCCGGCGCCTGTAAATAGAATGTCCGACACAGGCCATTCTGGTTTTGTACTTTCAGCAGCAGCGCCATGAAATGGTCTTCATAGGTAATTCCGGCGGTGTTAAAACCAATAAACGTTCCTTGCATGTTCTTCTCCTTACGCTGGCATTGGTATTTTTGATTGCGACAAATCAATAATCCGATCGGCAGAGGCGATGGTTGACGGGCGGTGGGCAACGATGACGCGGGTAATACTGAGCCCTGAAATCGATTGGTTGATAACAGACTCATTTCTTAAATCGAGATGGCTGGTGGCCTCATCCATAAATAGAATGCTCGGCTTACGATAAAGCGCGCGGGCAATCAAAATACGTTGCTTTTGGCCCCCGGAAATCCCTAAACCTAGCTCACCGACGATGGTTTCATAGCCCATCGGCATTTTCATGATTTCGTCATGGATGTTGCAGCGTTTGGCGCATTCGACGACAAAATCCAGATCGGCGTTGTCTTCAAAGCCGCTGATATTATCAATAAGCGAACCGGAAAAGAGCCTGTCCTCCTGCAATACGCAGGCGGTTCCCTGGCGATAGTTATTTAAACCTATTTTCTGGATATCGAGATTATCGGCAAACACATCGCCGCTGGTGGGGGAGAGCAGCCCGCACATCACTTTCAATAGCGTGGTCTTACCGACGCCGGACGGGCCGACCAGCGCGACGGATTCACCGGGCTCAACGGTGATGTTCAGGTTTGAGAAAATCGGCTGTGAAAATGGATCGTACTGATAGCTAAGATTTTTGACTTCAAGCCTGGCGCCGGCATCTTTCGAAAAGACGTCCCGTGATGGCAACTCTTGCTCGGGTTCGCTGAAGACGATTTCAGAAAGACGTTCGTTATGCAGCGAGAGCATGCGCAGCTGCATGGTCAGGTCAACCAGGCTGGATGCGCGCTGGGAGAACTGGCCTCGGTAGGCGTTAAAGGCCATAAACATACCGAGGGTCATTTCATTATCAATGACCATAATGGCGCCCAGCCACAGTACCGCTACCTGATCGATAGCGGTAATGAAGGTATTGATACCGCTAAACATCATGTCGAAACGGGTCTGTTTGATCCCCGCATTACAGGCGTCGATGTTGATATTCAGCCAGTGCTGAGAGCGGCGTTCTTTCAGGTTCAGCGCTTTGATGGTCGAAATACCGTACAGCGACTCCATAAAATGTGAACTGGAGCGCGCGCCTTTGATTACCTGTTCTTCAGCAACGCGGCGATAGAAGCGATAAGTTCCCAGACGCATAAGGGCGTAACATAAGGTAAAGCCAACGACGACCCATGTTAGCCAACCGCCGTACAGGGTGAGCATAATCAGAAGGCCGATCGTCATGATCGAGTCGATAATGCCGCTGACGATGCTATTAGTGAACGTGGAGCGAATGGTATCCAGCGATGAGAAACGGGACTGAATATCCCCCAGATGACGCTTTTCGAAAAATGCCAGCGGCAGGCTGGCCAAATGATCGAAGAGAGTGGTTTTCCACTGAATGTTGGTCAACGTGTTGAGCGTCAGTGAGGTCCATGCGCGCAGCATGCTGATAAAGGTGCGAAAGAGGGTAAAGAAAACCAGGCCAATACAGATCACCGAGAGCAGGCTCTGATCGTGGGCCATGATCACGTGGTCAGTGACTAACTGTGTGCCTATCGGCAGCAGTAAGCCGATGGCTTCAACGACGACGGAAAAAGCGAAAATCTTCAGCAGCGCAGATTTTAAGCCAACGATATTGCGCATCAGGTCTAACAAACGCAGGCGAGATTTGGCTTTTTCCTGCTGGAAGTTCTGATCGGGCCATAGCTCTAACGCGATGCCGGTAAAATTATTCGACATTTCCTGGATGCCGATAATACGTTTACCCAGGGCTGGATCGTGGACGATAAAGCTGGATTTACGCACTTTGGTCAAAACGACATAGTGGTTCATTCCTCAGTGGATAACACAGGGCAGCTTTAATTGTCTGATCTCATCCAGATCGAGCGATAGCGCCCGGCTCTTTAAACCTGCATGCTCTGCCGTTTTGCTTAATGACATCAGCGTGACCCCCTGAGAGGGGCTGCCAAAGCGCTGGCGGAAATTGAAGAGATCGATATCGAGACCATAATGGCCGCAAATCATCGCCAGGCAGGCAATGCCGCACTCGGCGGCTTCAGATTGCAATATTACCGGCGTCTTTTTCAAGATTGAAAAATTAACTTTCGCCGTAATTTTTTCAAACAGTTCATTAGTCATGAATCGGGCCGCTCACGCTTTGAGTAATCTTATAAACCGGAGTAAACATCCACATGTAGAGAGGGCGTTCTTCAAGGAAGACGACTGCCTGTGCTTTAAGCCCGTTGGACAGACTTAGCGTTTTTCCGTCATATTCGAACTGTTTATCTTTAATTTTGACAATCGCTTTATACAATGCCAGTTCTTGCTGCTGAGGTGTTCCATTATTGACGTTGGTATACTCAGACATTTCCTGTCGTGATGCCGGCATAGAAGATATTGATATTATTTTTCCTGGGAACTGACCAAACTTATCCGATGGGAACGCATCATAGCGAATATTAATAGTATCCCCGGTTTTTAAATACGGGATGGTATTATTTGGCAGCCATAGCACAAGATAATACTCAACATTACCAGTCGGCTTGATCTGAGCCAGGCTGCTACCGTTATCAACCGTCTGACCCAGTGTCGCTGAGAGCGATTCAATTCTGCCATCACTGGTCGATTTGATAATAATATTGCCGTTGGCATTGGATTCGACGAGTTGATTTTTAAAATCATTGGACTGGTTGTATTGACTGGATATTTGGTTGTCAAAGTCGGCTGCTTTAGTGATTTTATCACTGTTCAGCTGCGTGATTTGCGATTCCAGTTGCATCTTTTGACTCACCAGCGACTGATAGGCGCTCTGTTGCTGGAAATATAGAGAGTGCTGATAGTTATATTGGTCTTTAGTTATCAGGCCATTGTTAAGGTATTTATCATAGCTGGAAAGATTATCGTGCATTTTTTTCAGACCTACCTGGGTATTGACCAGCATACGGTTGGTCTCCTTCAGAGAGGCTGTGGTGGTTTTTAACTGCGCATTTAACGCATTTAATGTCTGATTTTTGTTATCTTCTAGTTTTTTAATGATGTCATCAGAGTTAGCAATCTTTTCATTGATGACTTCAACTTGCGCTGCACTGACATTGCCGCTGGTGGTGCTGCGTGAAATATCAATTTCGTAAAGAGGTTGGTTTTTTTTAACAATATCGCCTATTTTAACATGTTGTTTAACGATAAAGCCTTGCTGAGGCGCAAAAACATTTATAGAGTGAGGAAGGGTAATGACTTCGCCCTGAACATCGACACGTTGAGTAAATTTGCAAAATATCAATGCGCAAATAAGTGCGATAAGAAATAATGCCGATAACAAAGTGATTAACCAGGCAGGTAAACCGGCGAGCAACAAGGCTTTCCCTTTCCAGTGATTTCTTTTGTATTCGATCGCTTCCTTGCGATATAGACTATTAGCCATGATTTTTCATATTAGTGATAAGTGAAATAAAAAGGCTCAGTAATTTTGAGCCTTTAGGTCTTACCTCGTCTAAGGTTAAATAGACTATTAGGACTGGCCCCACGGAATAAAAGTACCCTTAACTACCGCCTCGAATGCTGCATTTGAGTATTCTACAGATTTTTCCCATCCCAGAGCGGCGTAAGTTACTGCGCCACCTACGGCGCCGACAATTAATCCCCAGACCATCCCTACAGCGTTGCCGATCAGACCGAGGCCAAGGATGCCCCCATTATTCCCGGATTGGGTGCCGCCTAATAAAGTCCCAAACGCTCCCCAGGTAACAGCGCCAAGAACTGCTGAGGCGACAGCCTCAGCGCCATTGCTTACCAGGCTAGTGATGCTTGACTGTATAGAAGAAAAGTCCCAGCTATAGCCCCCGGATACCGCTTCCATTTCGAAAACTGTAAGTTCTTTCACAAATCATTTCCTTTGATTAAAAATATTATTGCAGGCTGTTAAATGCATCTTGCATATCAATAATTAGCTTTTCCAGGGCATGAAGGTGCCAGCCAGCAGGCCTTGAATACCCTCTTCAACCAGAGCGACAGAGGCATCCCATCCCATAACAGCACCATTAACTGCCCCGGTGACTCCACCCACGATTAATCCCCATACCATCCCGACGGCATTGCCTAGCAAACCAAAACCGAGAATGCCGCCATTTGCTCCAGATTGGGTACCGCCAATAAGCGTTCCCATTGCCGCCATGCCAGTTCCCAGTAAAACGGCTGAAGCGACAGCCTCAACGCCATTACAAACTATACTGGTAATACTGGATTGAAATGAGGAAAAATCCCATGAGTAACCACCGGAAATACTCTCCATTTCAAAGATAGTTAGTTGTTTCATTTATATATCCTTTTTGTTGTATTATGAGTCCATTGATACTCGAACGGTTCTGATTAGCAGCAAGAATATAAAAATAACTGTTCGACTATTTCAATGTGATGCATTGTGATTATTTTATGAATTATTATTTCATATTCGTTGTTTTTATATGTAAGCGGCACGCATAGTAAAGTTTTATTTTCCTGTGCGTGTCGCGCTGTGTTTATTGTTCCTGGATTACTACTTCTAACATCGCTTTAACTTTACCGTTTGTGATACTATCGACGCTATTGCTCTGACGATAATAATCAGCGGTCAGGTTGATTATTTGTGATGCGGCAGCGCTATTGAAACTATAGCTATCCATATCATAAAATACCAGCGGAGTTCCTGTCTGTTTGAATATGATGCCGACATTTTTAGCGCCAGAGCTATCGGTTATCATATTATCAATGATACCATCGCCAGATGTGCTGGCCGTTCCTACCGGGTTAAACCAGTACATTAATGTATTACCGATGGAACCCGCTGGGCAGCTAATCGTTAATAAAATGTTTTTCTGCTCGGGGGTGACTCCACCGCGGGAGACAGACATTAAGGTGCTTTTCTTTATCCTGTTCAATGTTATTTGTGAACTGGATGGCGATATGTCACAAGATGTCACCTGGTATTTGGTGCTTTTGAGTTTTATATTCGTCGTATATAAGAGTTTTTCGGTAGTTCCGGGGTTAGTTGTGGGGTTGCCGACAGAAAAACTGATTGACGGATTTGAATCCGAACCTGAAGTGTCGATGACCTGTTTGGTTTTGATAAACCACACGGTGATGAATTTATAGTAATTATCTGAAGTATTCTCAAACGGTACCAGAACTGAGCCTGCCACGGCAGGAACTAATGCGCCATTTCTACTTTCCAGCAGATCGGAAACCTGAAAGCCTATACCATCGATACCTGTCTCATAAACCGGTTTTCCCTGTATTCCCGTGACTCCAGAAACGACAGGTGTACTAATTTCGGTGATGTATTGATCGTTAGTATTCTGATTGCATGAAAAATTTTTATAAGTTTGAGTACCATACTTTGTTGAATATAACACGCTCCCTACGGGAATTGAGTCATCGGTAGGGATCTTCGCGTTGATGGTAAAAGCTTGTCGACGAATACTCCCTGTATAGGTACATTTTGCAGCCGCCTCGCTGCAAATTAATAGAAGCGCGAAGAGAAAAAATATTCTTTTCATCAATATCTGTCCTTAAATGATGATTAGCGGCAAACCGCTTCAACCTGACTTAAACCAGCGGTTTTGCCTTCCCGCGGTGGCAGCGTGAATGGAGCGTTACATTGTTGGTTAGAACTTTTTCCCCACTGCACGTTGAGCGTTCCGGTTGGTTGCAGCCCGGACATATAGACCATCCCGGCATCGCTGACGATACTGGCCTGGCTTTTCGTATCACCAGCCAGTAAGACCATAGCGCCATAAGGAACATCATTGCCGCTGACAGTTTTCAGGTGAATAAAGGCGCGCTGCCCAATCTTGCCGTCGTAGTTGGCCCGCACGATAGCGCCGCGAGTCGGCACCACGGTTTGCGTTGTTTCCGGTAGTTCCATATCATCGCCAAGCGTGGCGGTGTCGAGTGTGATATCGGTGCGACGATAAGGGGTAACATAAGGCACAATGGCATAGCCGCGATAGTCGGTTGAAATGGTGTTATCGGTGCTCAGTTTGACGTCATCCAGCCCTGGAGCCTTAACCAGTACGGCTGCATCGGTAATGTCCTGACCTAAAGTGATGCCGTCGGCGTGCGCGACAATACTGCCGTTGGCACCATAATCAATACGTTGGCTATCGCGATCGTAGCTATAACCGGCGTTAACACTTCCTTGAGAACTGTTATAAGTGGCGCGCATGTCGCCGCTGTAATATTCGCGGTTGCTGTATCCTTGCTGAATACTCCAGTCCAGACTATCGTTTTCCAGTCCGACGCCGCCGATTGCAACCGATTGATCCGTTGAGCCTGGATTGCTATTTGTGAGCTGGTAGCTGGTATAGGTGCCAGGAAGCCAGTTGCTGATCGGTAGGGTAACGGTCAGGGTTATACGCTGATCGTCCTGGGCATCTTTATTAGAGCTATTGCCGCCCCAGGTGTAGCGGCTATAGCTATAACCCAGGTAGAAGTTCACGTTTTTAAACCCACCGTTATAGCCAACGCTGATAGATTTATTGGTGCGTTTATCATCCCAATAATCCTCTACCAGACCACTAATAGAGAGGCTTCCGAGCCCTTTACCCAGGCTTTGGTTGAGTGTCAGGTTGGTTCGATTGCGTAATGAACGGGTGGTATAGCTACCGTCATTAGCATAGCTATCCAGCACCTCGGATAAAGTGTTAAATCCCTCAGTAGAGTACCGGTAGCCAGCGATGGTAATGTTGGTTCCGGTATCAAGGATGTTTTTACCGTAGCGGATTCGCCAGGACTGTCCCGAAGTCTTTTCCCGATCCTGCATTTTTGACCAGGCCTGGGTGACATCCGCTGACGCGGCGCCGAAATCGCCGAGGTTATAGCCGAGACCGGATGACAATGCCTGATAATGTGAGGCCATTTGCATCCCGCCGTAGGCCGTCAGGCTACTGGATACACCGTAGCTTATCGTTGCTTGGGTGAATGGCGTTTCATGGACACCGTCATCATATGGACGATATTTACCTGAAGTGATTTCATATTGCAGCTGGCCTTCGCGTACCATCACCGGCAGCGTGGCGAACGGCACGATGAATTCTTGCTTTGAGCCATCCGATTCTTCTACCGTAACGTACAGATCGCCGCTACCGCCGCTTGGGTACATATCGGTGATTTCAAAGGCGCCGGGCGCGACGTAGGTCTGATATACCTGGTAGCCATTCTGTTTAACGATCACCCTGGCGTTGGTTTTTGCAATCCCACGGATAATTGGCGCATAGCCGCGAAGGCTCTCCGGCAGCATGGAAGTATCCGTTGCCATTTGAATCCCGGTAAACGGCACGCTATCAAAGATACTGGAAAGCGAGGAGCTTTCACCCATTACCAGATTACTATTAAGAGGGCGAATGCTGCGCTGCATGTACAGGTAAGCTGATTCCCAGTTGCTGGATTCACCTTTCGTTTTATTCCATGTGCTCAAATTTCGGATACGCCATGGACCAAGATTTAAACCGGACTGGAGGTTAAGGCTATAGTATTCATCTTCTGATTCGAAATCATTCGAGCCGCTGAACTGGTAATTCATTAACAGCGCGTTAATACCTTCATCAAATTGATCTTCCGGAATAAAGCCTTGCACGACGGTGGATAATGCTGCCTGTGGTATAGAGATATTTAACCGTTGTGCAGTAAAATCGAAATCCGCTTTTGTATCCGGTATTGCTGTTAGATTAACGCAGTTATTGGCATCTTCTTTCAGCGCTGGGAAGGATTTCACTCTGACACCATATTCCGCCAGGTCTTTAAGAGTGAAACAGGGGGCTAATTTGATATCATCACTCTTGTCGGTAGTATGACTATCAATAACAAACTTGATGGTACGGGTATCCAGATATTGGCCATTGAAGACAATATCCACCCGATAATCCCCGGGTGCCTGAGCGTTCCTGGCTTCAAAAATAGATAAATCTGGGGCGTTTGAAGGATCGCTACCATTCAATGAATTGATGAATGAGGGATCGAAGAAATCACGTGCTTGCGCTTTGTTATCCAAACCACAAAAAAACGCTGGCAACAAAGTGATGCAGAGCGTTGATAGTTTGAATAGCTCTTTATTTTTATTTTGCATAAACACATCCCTATAACGTTAATAAAAGTTCCCAATTACAACGGTGATGAATAGAGCGATCCAGCCCCACCATAATCATTAACTATTTTCCATGTCACGCTTGATGCGTTTATATTTCCCTTTAACGTTACTTCTTTTGTTTCCATCGGTGGGACCGTGTTTACTTCATTTTTTATTTCGGCACTGCCAATTTTTATTGTGTTGAAGTAATAGAAGAAAGGTGTCGGGTTTTTAATGAACAATTTATTGCCTGATTTACTCCATTGGAGTTTTGCCGCTTCCTCATTCGGTTTCATATCAAACAGCGATTTTGGCCGATACACCAGACGCATACGGTGGCGAACAGCCAGCTGAATCGTATTGTTTTTGGCGTTGGTCTCATCAGCGGGCGGGATAGCCATAACGTTGAAATAAAATACAGATTCACGATCGGTTGGCGCTGTGACATTATTGGTTGAAAACAAACGCACGGTATTTTGCTGTTTTGCTTCAAGTCGGAATAGCGGCGGAGTAGCCGTGAAAGATGGTGTTTGCCCTTTTGGGGTCTCAATCCAGGACTTAATTAAGTAAGGAATACCGTCTTTGTTCTCTATCTGGGCGGTGATTTCGCGGGCACCCTCTTTGTAGAGATAGCGAGTTGACTCAATAACGATACCGGCATGTGCAAAACCGCTAATCAATAAAAAAAAGGGAATGAGAAGTTTAAATAAGGTGCTTAACATAGCATTTCTCTAAACGGAAAAAAGGGCTCGCCAGACGGCGAGCCCTTTAAAATAGAATTAGATGGTGTAATCGATAGTAAAGGTTGCAACGCCTTTAACTGGACCTTCGGTTACAGCAGTTGTGGCATTTACTTTCACATAACCAGCATAGTAGTTCAGGGAAGTGACGGAACCATCAGTGTAGGTTTCAGACATGGTGCTGGAACCATCGAACTTAACACGAGAACCGTCGCTTACTTTCGCGATACCGATACCGATACCAGCTGCGCCGTCGTCAGCGGTGTTGTCCAGAATGGCCGCATCGCTGCTGGTTGTACCAGTAACAGCAACAGTCAGGCCAGTTGCCGGATCGCTGCTGCCTTTGGCGCAATCAGAAACATCAAAACCAAACTTCTGGCTTTTGAAAAGGGTGTTTGCAGCCTGCGCGTTCGCTTCGCTGGTGGTAACAGAAGTCAGACGAACGATGCCGTTGTTCAGAGTACCTGTCGGGGTGACTACGCAAGAAGAGGAGGAGTCATTGACTTCACCCAGAACGGTCACTTCAGCAGTGTTAGCTGCCATTGCCTGAGCGCTCAGAACTGCAGATGCAGCAACCATAACAGCTACGATTGTTTTTTTCATTTATTTGTCCATGTATAAATACGTAATCCTTGAAATAGATATCGCTCTAATTGCTAATTATTGGTTTGTCTAATTATCCGATAATTGCCCAAGAACTACACTATCCCATCTCTGTACTCCTTGTTGTCCCTTAGGCTAATAAGCAGATGGTGGCCTGCATTTAGCTTAAGACGGGAGCACTGAGGAATCTAATTCGCCGTTAGGGAAAATGCATGTGAATTTTAATTGAATAAATTTTTTAATGTTCAAGGAACGATTCACATTTTTATTTGAACTATAAGTGATAGCGTTGATTCGATGAATGTTGTGCGGTGTCTCTGGCTTCCATTCAGTTTAAATATCATGTTAGTCTTATCCTGGATGCAAAATCGAGACTCAATGATTGATATGTGAAGCCATCTAATAGCAGGCCTGTTCAAGGCTATTCGCTCAACATTAAAGATGGAATTTCATTAATTTCATGTTTATTTCACATAGCTAATGAAAAAGGGAAGACATTATGGCATTTAGTGAATTCATCATTAACGATGAAGTTATTTTTGATGTGAATATGAGTGAGTTGCGAACTGTTAATGAAAATGGCACTACCGTTAACTTAAATGGGCCGACCGCTCGTTGTTTATTGTTGCTAATAGAAAGTAATGGAAGGATCATTTCACGTGAGGAATTTCTGGAAACAGTCTGGAAAACAAGGGGTGTAATAGTTGCGCAAAACACCTTTTACCAAAATATATCATTGCTCAGAAAATCACTGGTAAAGGCTGGATTATCTCAGGATATCATTATTACCGTCAGACAACGCGGATTTATCCTTGCTACGGATGCAGTGATCACACCAGTGACCAAAGCGGAAGAGGTGAAAGCGAGTCCATCGGCGAATGTAGAGGATCCTGTAAGTGATAGAGAGTGCGAGGAGAGTGAAAGGTACGAAGTTATAGATACTGTAAGTGATAATCGAATCGAAAGTCGCAGAGGGACAGCATTTAAATTACCCAGATGGATTGTGGTGATGTTTATTGTTATGGTTGCAACCAATATACTTTCACTGCTTTTTTAGATGTCTTATTAGCGCATCATTTAATAGATACGCGTATATATAATTATAAATGTTAAGCAAACACTGCCTTCTGGATAACGCTGGTGAAAAATTTTATATCTATTATTTGCCAGGAAAACGCATTTGTCATTTAGGTATCTGCCGGACAGGGCCGGCAGAAAAACTTAGTTTTGTTGCTTTAAACCTAAATCCAGCGGCGTTTTACTCGGTTCGCCGCCTATTTCACGTGCCAATCTTGGCACCATATATCCGGATACCAGCGTTAATAGCTCACGCATGATGGCACGAGCCTCCTCGTCTTCTACCATGAAATGAGCCGCGCCCTGGACTTTATCGAGCACGTGCAGGTAGTAGGGCATTACCCCGGCATCGAACAGCGCATTACTGAGATTCGCCAGGGTTTGTGCATTGTCGTTAACACCGCGCAGCAGGACGCTTTGGTTGAGCAGCGTCACGCGCGCTTGCCGTAGCAGCGCCATTGCCGCCCGGAATTCCGGGCCGATCTCGTTGGCATGATTGATATGGTTAACTAACAATATCTGCAGCGAGGAGGCGCTAAAGCGAGCCGTCAGCCCTTCGGTGATCCGCGCCGGAATGACAATCGGCAAGCGGCTATGGATGCGTAACCGTTTAATATGCGGGATAGCTTCCAGTTGCGTCAGCAGCCACTCCAGTTCGTGGTCTTTCGCCATCAACGGATCGCCGCCGGAGAAAATAATCTCATCTAATTGCGGATTGGCGGCAATGTACTCCAGCGCCGCCTGCCAGTTGCGTTTATTACCCTGGTTCTCGGCATAGGGGAAGTGACGGCGGAAGCAGTAGCGGCAGTTGACCGCGCAGCCGCCTTTCACCAGCAATAGCGCCCGGTTGCTATATTTATGCAGTAGGCCGGGCACCACGCTGTGTTGCTCTTCCAGCGGATCGGTGGAAAAACCAGGAGCGGCAATAAACTCTTCTTGCGCGGTAAGTACCTGACGAAGAAGAGGATCGTGGGGATTTCCTTTCTCCATTCGTGCAATAAACGCGCGCGGCACGCGCAGCGCGAAGAGACGCTTCGCATCACGTCCCGCCAATAGGTTTGCATCTGTTTCCAGATCTAAAAGATGCAATAGTTCATCGGGACTGGTCACAACATCGGCAAGTTGCGTGATCCAATCTTCTCTGGATGGGGTATTTAGGGTTACAATATGCGCCATTTTGTGGCTTAGCTACCAAGTTAAACAATTTCAGAGGGCCTTATGGCGACTTACTATAGCAACGATTTTCGTGCTGGTCTTAAAATCATGATGGATGGCGAACCGTATGCGGTTGAAGCCAGCGAATTCGTTAAACCAGGTAAAGGTCAGGCATTCGCACGCGTTAAGCTGCGTCGCCTGCTGACCGGCACCCGTGTAGAAAAAACTTTCAAGTCCACCGACTCTGCAGAAGGCGCGGACGTTGTCGATATGAACCTGACTTACCTGTACAACGACGGTGAGTTCTGGCACTTCATGAACAACGAAACCTTCGAACAGCTGTCTGCTGATGCTAAAGCTATCGGCGACAATGCTAAATGGCTGCTGGATCAGGCTGAGTGCATCGTAACCCTGTGGAACGGTCAGCCTATCGCTGTGACCCCGCCTAACTTCGTTGAACTGGAAATCGTTGAAACCGATCCGGGTCTGAAAGGCGACACCGCAGGTACTGGCGGCAAGCCGGCGACTCTGTCCACTGGCGCTGTGGTTAAAGTTCCGCTGTTCGTTCAGATTGGCGAAGTCATCAAAGTAGATACCCGCTCCGGCGAATACGTATCTCGCGTGAAGTAATTCATGCTTTGAGACGGTGGGCGCAGCCTTGCTGCTGCGCCTTCAGTTTCGCGCCAGAACTAACATGAACCAGATGCTCAAACTTCTTGCCTTGCTGCTGCTCAGCGGCGCGCTGCTTACTGGATGCAATACCGCCCGCGGTATTGGCGAGGATATCCAGGGGCTGGGGCACGCGATTTCTCACGCCGTTAGCTAGTCTCATTTCATCTGCCTTCCCTGCAATTCATTTTGCTCAGTTCACCCTGAACCTCTTTTTCTCTTAAAAAACGCGACTATCCCTTCATTCTGAATCAGTTTGGCTATGCTTATAGAGCAAGAAAACAAAAACTGTTTATAAGGATGATATTATGGTGAAAAAAACGATTGCGGCGTTCTTTACTGTTTTGGTCCTTTCCTCTGTGCTCACCGCATGTAACACCACGCGTGGTATCGGTGAAGACATCTCTGACGGCGGCAGCGCTATCTCTGGCGCGGCGACCAAAGCTCAGAATTAAACATTACTGGTACGGCCTTGCGCCGTACCGGTCTTCACATTCACGGCGCCGTTGTTTATAATCCCGGCGTTTTCAACCACCTTGCGGGACGACCCGTGAGCGTATCTCATTCGGGGACGGCCCCATTACTGGAGCCTTATGTCCTGGATCATTCTCTTTATCGCCGGTTTGCTGGAAGTCGTGTGGGCCGTCGGCCTCAAATATACCCATGGATTTAGCCGTCTGCTGCCAAGCGTGATTACTATTGCTGCTATGGTCGTCAGTATGGCGCTGCTATCGTGGGCGATGAAATCACTGCCGGTGGGTACCGCTTATGCGGTGTGGACCGGGATCGGCGCCGTTGGCGCAGCGATAACCGGCATTGTGCTGCTGGGCGAATCCGCAAGCCCGATGCGTATCGCGAGCCTGGCCTGTATTGTGATCGGCATTATCGGGCTGAAAATGAGCGCGCATTAATAGCGCTGATTAACCCAAATCAGTTTGCTTACGTCGAAGCCCTGTCGGGTGGCGATATCCAGCATCTGCTGTTTCACCTGCGGCGAAATCTTCGGCGTGCGCGCCAGTAGCCACAGGTAATCACGATCCGGCCCGCAAACCAGCGCATGGCGGTACTCTTTATCCAGCGCAATGACGTTGTAGCCGCCATAGAAGGGGCCGAAGAAAGAGACCTTCAGCGCCGCGCGGTTGGGATTGCCGGTGAACCAGGCAACGCCGTCTGTTTTCTGCCAGATGCCGCGGTCAGGGTTATAACCTTTATTGACCACATCAATGCCGCCATCGCCGCGCAGGCTGTAAGTCGCCGTAACCTTTTCCAGCCCGCTTTCGAAATGATGATCGAAGCGGGCGATTTCATACCAGGTGCCGAGGAAGCGTTGGCTTTCAAATGGGCTGACGACGGTCACGCCAGCGGGAGGAACGGGATTGCTGCACGCAACGCTCAGCAATGACGCGATAACCACGGTTAACACTGGCAGCAGACGCATAGGTATTTTCCTTACCGCTTTTTCTCTAAGTGTAGATAGCGGCAGGAAAAAAGTAGGGTGATTTTGTCGATAAGCGAGCCCGGTAACAGATTGCTACCGGGCGAGATGTTGCATCAGATAAATAACACGCCGACCAGGGTGACGACGGTTAAAATCGCCGCCAGGCCATAGAAGACCCATTTGCCGTTCGGCACGTGGATTTTCAGGTCATGCATCGCATGGTGGATACGGTGCAGGCCGCACCACAGCGGCAGAACAATCATCAGGAAGATAAAGAGGCGACCGATGAAGCTATGGGCGAAGGCGTAAACGCGTTCGTAGCTGAAAGCATCGCCAGGCGCGAGCCCCAGCGGCAGTAGAATGCCGACCAGCAGCACCATCACCGGCGCGATAATCGCCCCCCACATACCGCCTGCGCCAAATAGCCCCCAGAACACCGGTTCATCGGAACGTTTTGGATTGGGATTAATCATATCAGCCTCCTTACCAGAACAACGCGACAAACAGGATCACGATGCTAACCAGCGCCGTAACCGCCCACAGCCCTTTAATCAGCGGCTCAGGCCCCATTTTCTCGCCTTTAACAATGATGTTGGCGGCTTTCGGCGCCAGCTCAAACCAGGTTTTGGTGTGCAGCAGCGCGGCTGCGAGGGTGATCAGGTTGAGGATCACCACAATCGGGTTTTGCAGGAAGGCCACATAGCCATCCCAGCTTTCGGCGCCGTGCTTGAGGGCGAACAAGCCGTAAATCAGCACGATGCTGAACCAGACCGTCGGCACCGCCGTCCCTTCACGCAGCATATAGAAGCGATAAAACGGCAGCTTCTTCCACCAGGTGGAGGTCATGGGCCGCACGTAGGGTTTGCGTTTAGTCGTCATAGTGCACTCCTTAGCGTGGTTTCAGGGTGGCGATCAGGAAGTCTTTCGAACTTTCTACCTTACCCTGCTGAATGGCGGCCGCCGGGTCGACATGCTTCGGACAAACTTCGGAGCAGAAGCCGACAAACGTACAGCTCCACACGCCGTTCTGGCCGTTGAGCTGCGCCATACGTTCCTTTTTGCCGTGGTCGCGGCTGTCTTCGTTGTAACGATGGGCGAGGGTGATCGCCGCCGGGCCAATGAACTCCGGGTTCAGACCAAACTGCGGACAGGCGGCATAGCACAGACCGCAGTTGATGCAGCCGGAGAACTGATGGTATTTCGCCATCTGCGCCGGAGTTTGTTTATTTGGCCCCTGATCCGGCGTGCGGTTATTTCCGATGATATAAGGCTTAATCGCTTCCAGGCTTTCGATAAAGTGGGTCATATCGACCACCAGATCGCGCTCAATCGGGAAGTTGGCCAGCGCTTCGACCTTCAACCCTTTGGTATAATCGCGCAGGAAGGTTTTACAGGCCAGTTTGGGCACCTTGTTGACCATCATGCCGCAGGAGCCGCAGATCGCCATGCGGCACGACCAGCGGTAGCTTAAATCCGGCGCGAGGTTATCTTTGATATAGCCCAGCGCGTCGAGCAGCGAGGTTTGTTCGTCGTAGGGGACTTCATAGAAAGCGCTGTGCGGCGCGGTGTCGACTTCCGGGTTGTAGCGCACCACTTCAACTTTCAATTTGTTCATCTCAGCCATGGGTCGTCTCCTTCTTCTCAGCGGCTTCCGCTTCGGCGCCATAGACGCGTTTAGCAGGCGGCAGAGTGGTAATCTTCACATCGCCATACTCCAGGCGCGTGCTGCCGTCGGCCTCACGGAAGGCGAGCGTATGCTTGAGGAAATTGACGTCGTCGCGTTCAGTGCAGCCTTCATCGAGGCGCTGGTGGGCGCCGCGTGACTCTTTACGCGCGATAGCGGAGTGCGCCATACATTCGGCGACGTTGAGACCATGGCCCAGCTCAATGGTGTAGAGCAGGTCGGTATTAAACACGCTGGAGGTGTCGGTGATACGCACGCGCTTAAAGCGCTCCTGCAGCTCGGCCAGCTTATCGATGGTTTTCTGCATCAGCTCCGGCGTGCGATAGATACCGCAGCCTTCTTCCATCGACATACCCATTTCATCGCGGATTTTGGCCCAGTTTTCATTGCCCTGCTGGTTAACGAGATCTTTAAGACGGTTTTCAACGTCGTTGACCTGCGCATCCAGCGCCGCGTTGTTAGCTTCGCCCGCGGCCATTGCGCGCTGCATGGCTTGCTCACCGGCAAGGCGGCCAAAGACCACCAGCTCGGCGAGCGAGTTGGATCCCAGACGGTTGGCGCCATGGAGACCGACGGAGGAACATTCTCCGACGGCGAACAGGCCCTTGATGCGGGTTTCGCACTGTTGGTCAGTTTCGATGCCGCCCATCGTGTAGTGGGCGGTCGGGCGCACCGGAATGGGCTCTTTCACCGGATCGACGCCAACATAGGCTTTCGCCAGTTCGCAGATGAACGGTAGGCGTTCAAGCAGTTTCTTCTCGCCGAGATGACGCAGGTCGAGATAAACCACGTCGCCGCGCGGCGTCGGAATGGTGTTGCCTTTGCGCCACTCGTGCCAGAAGGCTTGAGAAACTTTATCGCGCGGGCCGAGTTCCATGTATTTGTTTTTCGGCTCGCCAAGCGGCGTTTCCGGCCCCATGCCGTAATCCTGCAGGTAGCGATAGCCGTTCTTATTCACCAGAATACCGCCTTCGCCGCGGCAGCCTTCGGTCATCAAGATCCCCGAGCCCGGCAGGCCGGTTGGGTGATACTGGACGAACTCCATGTCGCGCAGCGGGACGCCGTGGCCCAGCGCCATGCCCATGCCATCGCCGGTGACGATGCCGCCGTTGGTGTTATAGCGATAGACGCGGCCAGCGCCGCCGGTAGCCATGACGACCGCATTGGCGCGAATTTGCACCAGCGTGCCTTCCATCATATTCATTGCCACCAGGCCGCGGGCCTGGCCGTCATCGACCAGAATATCCAGCACGAAGTGCTCGTCGAAACGTTGAATTTGCGGGAACTGGAGGGAAGTCTGGAAAAGGGTATGCAGCATATGGAAGCCGGTTTTATCGGCGGCGAACCATGTACGTTCGATTTTCATCCCGCCGAAGCGGCGAACGTTGACGCTGCCGTCCGGACGGCGGCTCCACGGGCAGCCCCATAGCTCAAGCTGGGTCATTTCCGTGGGGCAGTGGTGTACGAAATAGTCTACGACATCCTGTTCACAGAGCCAGTCGCCGCCGGCGACGGTGTCGTGAAAATGGTATTCAAAGCTATCGTGATCCTGCGCGACCGCCGCAGAACCGCCTTCGGCGGCGACGGTATGGCTACGCATTGGATAGACTTTTGAAATCAGTGCGATTTTGGCTTTTGGATTAGCCTGCGCAGCGGCGATGGCTGCGCGAAGACCTGCTCCGCCTGCGCCAATGACGACAAGATCGGCTTGAAAAGTTTGCACGACATTCCTCCAGTTTTTGTGTATTTCGCCGCCGGGCTGGCGAAAAAGTATCACTGCTCCTTTATAGGTAAATGAGTATAGCCATAGGGATGTTGGGGAAAATTGACGCGTTCGATTTTTTTATCAATCCGTGCGCTGATTTATCAATTTTATTTATGCAATTAAGTTAGCAATAAATTATCAGGATGTAATATCGCCGCCGGATTGCACAAAATTTGTTTCACTCGACGGTTGCGAGTAGACTTCGTGCCCTTGTATGAAATCGGAGAAAAGTACCATGAGCGAGACGGCAACCTGGCAGCCGAGCGCATCCATTCCAAATCTGTTAAAACGTGCGGCTGTAATGGCGGAAATTCGCCGTTTCTTTACCGACCGCGGCGTGCTGGAGGTGGAAACGCCTTGTATGAGTCAGGCAACGGTGACCGATATCCACATGTTCCCGTTTGAAACCCGTTTCGTCGGCCCCGGCCACTCTCAGGGTCTGAATCTGTATCTGATGACCAGCCCGGAATACCACATGAAGCGGCTGCTGGCCGCCGGATGCGGGCCGGTATTTCAGCTGTGCCGAAGCTTTCGCAATGAAGAGATGGGCCGTCACCACAATCCAGAGTTCACCATGCTGGAGTGGTACCGTCCGTGCTACGACATGTATCGTCTGATTAACGAAGTTGACGATTTACTGCAGCAGGTGCTCGAGTGCCAACCTGCGGAAAGCCTCTCTTATCAACAGGCCTTTCAGCGTTATCTGGAGATCGATCCGCTGTCGGCGGACAAAACCCAGCTGCGTGAAGTGGCGGCAAAACTCGATCTCAGTAATATCGCTGATACGGAAGAAGATCGCGATACGCTGCTGCAGCTGCTGTTCGCCATGGGCGTAGAGCCGCACATCGGTAAAGAACGTCCGACTTTCGTCTATCACTTCCCGGCAAGCCAGGCTTCGTTGGCGCAGATCAGCACCGAAGATCACCGCGTCGCCGAGCGCTTTGAGGTCTACTACAAGGGGATGGAGCTGGCGAACGGTTTCCATGAACTAACCGACGCGCGCGAACAACAGCAGCGTTTTGAGCAGGACAACCGCAAACGTGCGGCCCGCGGCCTGCCGGAGCAGCCCATCGACTATAACCTGTTGGCCGCGCTGGAAGCCGGCCTGCCGGATTGTTCCGGCGTCGCGCTGGGCGTAGACCGCCTGGTGATGCTGGCACTGGGGGTAGAGACCATCGGCGAAGTGATCTCGTTCACCGTCGATCGCGCCTGATTAACTGCGCTTCCCTTTCATGAGGAGAGGGAAGCCGTTTCCCGCCGTTAGCGTTATCCCCTTCATTCAAAGATTTTTACAGTTCTCCCGACTGCATTAGCCCTAATAACCACAATTTCAAACTGGAATATTGCTAGGATCCGCGTTCTATTTCTGCTTACCTGGCGACGTCGTTCGGCGACGCTCACGTTTGGATCGATTTATGCCTCAACAAATCAAGAAGATGAGCCTGATTGGGCTGATATTAATGATCTTCACTTCGGTGTTTGGCTTTGCCAATAGCCCTTCAGCGTTTTATCTGATGGGTTATAGCGCGATGCCGTTTTATCTTTTCTCGGCGCTGTTTTTCTTTATTCCTTTCGCCTTAATGATGGCGGAGATGGGCTCGGCATATCGTAAGGAAGAGGGCGGGATCTATTCGTGGATGAACCGTAGCGTCGGGCCACGCTTTGCATTTATTGGCACCTTTATGTGGTTTTCATCCTATGTGGTGTGGATGGTCAGCACCGCGGCGAAAATTTGGGTCCCGTTTTCGACCTTTCTGTTCGGCGCGGATAAAACTCAGAGCTGGGCTTTTGCCGGCTTAACCTCGACGCAAACCGTCGGCGTACTGGCCGCCTGTTGGATGGTGCTGGTGACGCTGGTGGCGGCGAAAGGGATAAATAAGATTGCCAAAATTACCGCCGTCGGCGGTGTCGCGGTGATGTGCCTGAATCTGGTACTGCTGCTGATGAGCGGGGCGATTCTGCTACTGAACGGCGGCCATTTCGCCCAGCCGCTGGATTTCACCGCGTCGCCGAATCCAGGATATCAATCGGGTCTGGCGATGCTGTCTTTCGTGGTGTTCGCCATTTTCGCCTATGGCGGGATTGAAGCGGTCGGTGGGCTGGTGGATAAAACCGAGAAGCCGGAAAAGAACTTTGCCAAAGGCATTATTATCGCCGCGCTGGTGATCTCGATCGGCTACTCGCTGGCCATCGTGCTGTGGGGCGTCAGCGCCAACTGGCAGCAGGTATTGAGCAACCACAGTACCAACCTCGGCAATATCACCTACGTGTTGATGACCAGCCTTGGCGCAACGCTTGGACAAGCGCTGCATCTGTCGCCGCAGGCGGCGGCGCTGACCGGCGTATGGTTTGCGCGCATTACCGGGTTGTCGATGTTCCTCGCCTATACCGGCGCATTCTTCACCCTGAGCTATTCACCGCTGAAGGCGATCATTCAGGGGACGCCGAAAGCGCTGTGGCCGACGATGATGACCAAAGTCAACGCTAACGGTATGCCGGCTAACGCCATGTGGCTGCAATGCCTGCTGGTGAGTCTGTTTATTCTGCTGGTCTCTTTCGGCGGCGATACCGCCTCGGCGTTTTATAACAAGTTAACGCTGATGGCTAACGTCTCGATGACCTTGCCGTATCTGTTCCTGGCGATCGCGTTCCCGTTCTTTAAGGCCAAAGCCGAGCTCGATCGTCCATTTGTGATGTTCAAAAGCCGCATAAGTACGCTGCTGGCAACGACGATAGTGGTACTGGTGGTAGCGTTCGCCAATATCTTCACCGTTATTCAGCCGGTGATGGATTCCGGTGACTGGAACAGTACGCTATGGATGGTCGGCGGGCCGATTTTCTTCTCGCTGTTGGCATTAGGGATCTACGAGAACTATCGCCAGAGAACGGCGGTACAGGTAGCCCTGGCGGAGGGTTAAGAAAGAGAATGCCCGGTGAATCGCTCACCGGGCTAGTTAGTGCTTACAAACTTCCTGGGGTACGGCTGCTTTTACCCGCTGAGTTCAGCGGCTGACTGCTGCGCAGACCATCCAGGCTTTCCAGACGCATCTGGAACGGTGGGAACGGCATGTCGATGCCGTGCGCGCGGTAACCGGCAAGAATCAGTTGATGCAGCTCATGACGCAGCGGCATACGGTGGCCCATCTCGGCGGCGTAAATACGCAGCTCGAAAATCTGAATCCCCTGCTGCAGGTCAACGAGAAACGCTTCCGGCGCCGGGGTATCAATCACCAGCGAGCAGCGATGAGCGGCGGTCAACAGAATCTGTGTGACCTCTTCCGTATTGGCCTCCGCGGGCGCCGGGATAGTCAACACCACACGGGTGACCGAATCCGACAGCGACCAGTTGATGAACTGTTCGGTGATGAACGCTTTGTTCGGCACGATGATTTCTTTACGGTCCCAGTCGCTGATGGTGGTGGCGCGGGTATTTATTTTCGTCACGCTACCGGTCAGGCTACGGATAGTGACCGTATCGCCGATACGGATCGGTTTCTCAAACAGGATAATCAGGCCGGAGATAAAGTTGGCGAAGATTTCCTGTAGACCAAAACCTAGACCGACGCTGAGCGCCGCCACCAGCCACTGCAGTTTCGACCACTCAATACCAATCATCGAGAAGCCAACCAGTCCGCCGATCAGCATCAACAGATATTTGGTGATGGTGGTGATGGCGTAGCCGGTACCCGGCGTCAAATCCAGATGTTGCAGAATCGCCAGTTCCAGCAGCGCCGGGAGATTGCGCACCAGCTGGGTGGTGATAATCAGCACCAGAATGGCGATCAATACCGCGCCGAGGGTAATGGGCTCAAGACTTTCGACGCCCTGTACCGTGGAGGTCACGTCCCACAGCGAGATATTTTCGAGGAAGCCGAATGCCGAGTGAATTTCCGACCACAGGATAATCACCGACAGCAGGGCTATCAGCATCAGCAGCGAACGGACCAGGCGCAGGGACTGGGTACTGATGGCGTCGAGGTCGACTTCGCTGACTTCCGCTTCGACCGAGCCTTCGGTGCTGGTGGAGTGGGCGGTATCTTCTTCGCCGCGGGCGCGCTGGGCGAGGATTTCCGCCCGGCGGTGTTTGGCGCGATCGAAGGCCAGACGCCGACGCTGAATCAGCATCCAACGGCGGATGATATGGTAGACCACCAACAGCAGGAACCAGATGGCAACCGAGGTTTCCAGTCGCGCCAGTAGCGCCTGCGAGGTAGCAAGATAGCCCACTGCCGCCGCCAGCATCGCGATCAGCGGCGCGCCGAGCAGCAGGTTCCACAGCAGACGGTTCACCATGTTCTCGCCGTCGCCCGCTTTATCAAGATACAGCGGGATCCCGGCGTGCTTCAGGCTCAAGGTAACCAGCGCCAGCGCGCCGCATATCAGCATGAAGCACAGGCGGCCCAGAGAGGCCGAGAATTCACGGTCGTTGAGATTATCGAACATGATCAGCGCCATAATCAGCGGTACGATCAACCCGATGCTCATCAGGTAGTAACGCATGGCTTTGGCGACGCGGTTGCGCGGCCAGCCGAAGTGGGCGATGAACAATCCATTCGGCCGGGCGAAGGTGGCGCAAATCATCACCACCCATAGTAGCGGCACGGTGGCGGTCACGCCGTCGCCAATGGCGACCGCCAGCGGGAAGGGCCAGGCCGCCTGCAATCCATAGCCGAGCGTCATCCACAATACCGGCAGCGGAGATGCCACCAGAATTGACCAGAACACGGTGCGCAGCGTCAGCCAGAAGTGATCCTGAGTCACCTTTCCAATCCGCGCGCTGGAGCGCTCAAGGAAGCGGGTAAAGTGGCGGCGCGAATAGATACTGAAGCCCACCAGCACCAGCGCGCCAAACAGCGGGAACAGCGTCTCTTTGCTGGTCAGCATCATGACGCTGGCCTTGCCGAGCTGGTTGATGGTATCAAGCGAGATCAGACGACGCAGATCCTGCACCACTTCCAGCGGCCAGGAGAAGCCAATCGGGCTGACGTCCGAGGTCCAGAACAGATAGCGGTGGGTTGCTTCGTTAATCTCTTTCAGCGCGTCTTCTAACTGGCCGTTGGCGACTTTCAGTTTCGTCAGTTCGAGCAGCAGGGTATCGCCTCCGCGCAGCAGCGAGTTAAGCAGCTCGCTCTGGGTACGCAGCTGCGCCTGCAGGATGCGGTTTTGTTCCGCGGTGAGCGGTTCGCCGTCGGCCTGGCGAATCAGACGTAATTGCGCCTGCTTGCTGAGCAGGTCTTCGTAATGCAAGCGCTGCACGCGCAACTGGGCCGTTTCAGTATCCAGTTGCTGGGGGCGCGGGCGCTCCGGCAGACGGGCGACCTGGGCGCGAAGCGCTTCGCCGAGTAGATTCGATGATCCCAGCCACTGCGACTGTTCGCGTAGGGTGTTCAGCGCCTGGCGCACCTGGAGCGTTTGATTGGTTGCCTGCCGCTGCTGCGAGGCCACCAGATCAAGGCGCTGGACCTGCTGGTTGAGCGCCTGCGATAGCTCGCGGTTAATTTTGAACTGGTCGATGATCCCCGGCGGCAGGTTTTCGCTGTTTTCCGCCAACAGCTCGGTACTCTCCAGCGCCTTTTCCGCTTCGCGTTGGCGCTGGCTGTTCTGCTGATTGCGCAGCGCCTGCAGGTAGGCATCGAGTTGTTCGCTCTGTTTCTGCGCCAGCTCAGAGCGGATGCGCGACAGCTCCTGGCGGTTGTTCGCGGAGAGTTGGGCCAGATCCAGCTCGTCGACCAGCGCTTTCAGACGCGCGGATTCCGCCTGCAGGCCGAGATTTTGCGCCTGCGCCAGCGGCGTATTGCCGGGCTGCGCGCCGACGCGGCGTTCAATTTCGTTAAGCTTGCGGCGGGCGTCGGTTTGCTGTTGAGGCAATTGGTTGAGAGAGTCAGCAATTTCCCGCGCCCGATCCTGCTCCTGCTGCGCCTGGCGGCTGGCTTCCAGAAGCTGGCTGCTGACCTGCAGGATCTCCTGATTCAGCGCGTCGGCGGTGAGGGCGGTAGGTACCTGGTGCGGCGTTTCGCTGACATTCGCTAACTGGGTGCGGAGAGTTTGAAACAGTTTGGGGAAATTATCGATGACATCCTGGTACTGGCGAGCACGCTCAACGGAGGCATTGCGCTCTTCCAGCGCATTCAACGCGGCTTGCAGGACCTCAACGGTTTCAGGCTGGGCGGGTTTCGCCGCCTTCGCCTGTTCCAGTTCCTGGGTGATTTGTTTGACGTCCGGGGCCGTCGCTGCGTACGCCCCGAAGCTGAGGCTCAAGGCCAACAGAAAAGTGTATATCAGGCGCACGGCGTAACCCTTTGTCGTCAGGAATTAACCTTCGTCTTGTTTGTCGTCAACCAGCGGGCTGGCGCGATGTTCGGCGCGGATCTCTTCTTCCGGCAACGGCGCAGGTTCCGCGGATATGTCCGCTTCTACGGCCGTTGCCAGCGGTTCGCCGATTTTGGTGACTGACAGGCTTTGCAGCTGTTCAACCAGCTTCACCTGGCCTGGCGCAAATAGGTTAATCACCGTTGAGCCCAGCTTAAAGCGCCCCATCTCCTGACCCTTCAACAGCGCAACGGAGCCTTCGCTTTCGCCCGCAGGCCAGGTCCAGCGCTTGATAATGCCTTCGCGCGGCGGCGTCACGGTGCCGGACCAGACGGTCTCGATGCTGCCAACAATCGTTGCGCCCACCAGAATCTGCGCCATTGGACCGAATTCAGTATCGAACAGGCAGATGACGCGCTCGTTGCGGGCAAACAGGTTCGGTACGTTTTGCGCCGTCAGGTGGTTGACCGAGAACAGATCGCCCGGAACGTAGATCATCTCGCGCAGGATGCCGTTGCACGGCATATGCACGCGGTGATAATCGCGCGGTGACAGGTAGGTGGTGGCGAAGCTACCGTTACGGAACAGGTCGGCCATCTGGTAGTTACCTGCCAGCAGGGCCTCCAGGGTGTAATTGTGGCCTTTGGCCTGCAGAATTTTGTCATCTTCGATAGCGCCAAGCTGGCTGATAACGCCGTCAGCCGGCATCACCAGTACGTTGGGATCGGTGTTGAGCGGGCGAACGTCATCACGCAGCGGGCGGACGAAGAAGTCGTTGAAGGTGCGGTAAGCGGCGGTATCCGGCTTCTGCGCCTCTTTCATATCGACCTTGTAGTATTTGACGAACAGATCGATAACCAGTTTAGTCAGCCAGCCTGCTCGTTTACTTGCCCCCCAGCCTGCGAGGCGGGTGAGCCACAGTTTAGGCAGAATGTATTGCAGTGAGAGTTTAAACGAGTTTAACAAGGTAGCCTCCAGGCCGTTAATTGTCGTTCCTGACCCCGCTTTGGCGCGGGGTACTGAAAAGGGGGACGATTCTATACGTAAACTTCAGCGAATTGTATCCGCGCCGTCTTGCTGGCAAAGCGAGTACGTATAGCGACGACAGCTTAAATGTCAGTCGTCGGTTGATGAAAAGCTTTTACGCGTTTTTACCTGCACCTGTTCCATACTTTCCAGGATGCGGTGATAGTTGGCGAAACGGCTTTCGGCGATAGCGCCTTTTTCTACCGCTTCGCGAATGGCGCAACCTGGGTCGGTGTCGTGCTTGCAATCGCGATACTTGCAATGGCCTAAATAATCATGGAATTCGACAAAGCCGTTGGTGATTTGTTCCGCATCAAGATGCCACAGCCCGAACTCGCGCACGCCCGGAGAGTCAATCACATCGCCGCCGTGCGGGAAGTGATAAAGACGCGCGGCGGTGGTGGTGTGCTGGCCGAGCCCTGACACATCGGAGACGTCGTTCGTCAGGATTTGCTCATCCCGCAGTCCCAGCAGCGTGTTCAGCAGGCTGGATTTACCCACCCCGGATTGGCCGGCAAAGATGCTGATGCGCCCGGTCAGCGCCTCTTCAAGCGGCTTCAGACCGTCCTGAGTATGGCTGGACACCATCAATACCGGATAACCGATCTGGCGATAGATATCCATCTGCTCGTTGACGAAGGCCATGCCGTCATCGTCCAGCAGGTCTATCTTATTCAGTACCAGTAGCGGTTCGATATTCTGCGCTTCGCAGGCCACCAGATAGCGATCGATAATATTGAGCGACAGTTCGGGTAAAATGGCCGAAACCACGACGATTTGGTCGATATTTGCCGCGATAGGCTTCACGCCGTCGTAAAAGTCCGGGCGCGTTAACACCGAGGCGCGTTCATGTACCGCTTCGACAATACCTTTGACGTTGACCCCGTCGGCGGCGTCTTTACCTGGCCGCCAGACCACGCGGTCGCCGGTCACCAGGGAACGAATGGTCCGGCGAATGTTGCAGCGGTGGGTCGTGCCATCCGCGGATTCGACATCGGCATGCATACCAAAACGGCTGATGACGATACCTTCAGAAGGCTCGCCAAACAGGTTGTCATCGTAGTCGGCCTTCTCCGAAGTCGTTTTCAGGCGGCGCTGGTGGTTGGCCTTGACGCGGCGCTGCTGGCCTTTGGAGAGCTTATTTTTACTCAATCGAACTGGCTCCTGGTCGCCCTGATGGGGCAAAACCTCTATGATACACGCTATTTTAGATGAATATAGTCACGCAAGAAGGGTGGAAAATAGCATGAGTGCAGATGAAAACAACCTGATTTGGATCGATCTTGAGATGACGGGGCTGGATCCCGAGCGCGATCGCATTATCGAAATCGCCACCCTGGTCACCGACGCGAATCTTAATATTCTGGCAGAAGGCCCGACCATTGCCGTGCACCAGTCTGATGCTCAGCTGGCGCTAATGGACGAATGGAACGTGCGCACTCATACCGGCAGCGGGCTGGTCGATCGCGTGAAGGCCAGTACCGTGGGCGACCGCGAAGCGGAACTGGCCACTATTGAGTTTCTCAAGCAGTGGGTGCCGGCGGGAAAATCGCCAATTTGCGGCAACAGCATCGGTCAGGACCGCCGCTTCCTGTTCAAATATATGCCGGAACTGGAAGCTTACTTCCATTATCGCTATCTCGACGTCAGCACCCTGAAAGAGCTGGCGCGCCGCTGGAAGCCGGAAATCCTCGATGGCTTTAAAAAGCAGGGCACTCACCAGGCGATGGACGATATCCGCGAATCCGTCGCCGAACTGGCTTACTATCGCGAGCATTTTATTAAGCTCTGAAGCAAAAAGAACGGGGCCGACATGGCCCCGTTCTTTTTGCTGCCTTACTTAAACCATTTCTGTTCCATCTGCTGGAACTCCGGCGACGCCTTCACTGCCTCCAGCGCGTCGTTAATCTGCTTAAGCAATTCCGGGTCGTCTTTGCGTACCGCGATCGCATATTGTTTGCCGTAGTAGGCCGGGTCGGTGGCGCGCTCTTTCATCTCGGCGTAATCAGAATTATCCGCCAGCCACTGGTCCATCGTCGCTAAATCGCCGATCGCGCCGTCGACTTCGCCGCTTTTCAACGCCGCCAGCGCGTCGCTATCGTTGCCAAAGGCGACGGTTTGAATGCCTTTTTGTTTATCGCGTAGATAACGCTGGTGGACGCTACCTTTGACGACGGCGAGCTTTTTACCCTGCAGGTCGGCAAACCCGTGGGCGGCGTCTTTTGCCGTGACTACCACGCCGGAGAGCTCCTGGCGATAAGGTTGGCTGAAGGCAACCTGCTTTTCACGCATCGGCAATACTTCAACGCCGGCAATAATAGCGTCGAACTTTTTAAAGCGTAGCGCCGGGATGAGGGTATCAAAGCGCTGCGGCGTGAATTTGCATTCCGCCTGCATCTGTTTACACAGCGCATTGGCCAAATCAATGTCAAAACCCGTAGGTTGACCTTTGCCTTTGACGGTCTCAAACGGCGGATTGGCGGTTGTGGTGCCAAAATGGAGCGTCTCGGCGGAAGCCGTTCCGATAATCGATGTGGTCAGCAGCAGGACGGAAAGCGCTTTTTTCATTCTGAATCCCTGATAGTCGTCATGGTGGACCTTTTCGCGGATAGCCACCGCGGTGTCATGCGGGCGATTTTGCGCCATTCGCGCGGGGGGAAAAAGATATTTTGCTAATTATGGCGGTTATTTATACAATTCAGTGGGCTGTGTGGCGAGAAAATGTCCATTCAAACAAAAAACGAAAAAAAGTGCTCGCCAGGGGGTTGCAGGTGAATCGAATTCTCGTATAATGCGCCTCCCGTAACGACGCAGAAATGCAAATTACGACGCCATCGAAATATGGCAAAAAAGCAGTAACGCGGGAATAGCTCAGTTGGTAGAGCACGACCTTGCCAAGGTCGGGGTCGCGAGTTCGAGTCTCGTTTCCCGCTCCAAAATTTGAAAGCAGCACCATACCAAAACATAGTTTTCAGGCTACCGGCAGGTAGATTGAAAGCCGATGTAAGCGGGAATAGCTCAGTTGGTAGAGCACGACCTTGCCAAGGTCGGGGTCGCGAGTTCGAGTCTCGTTTCCCGCTCCAAAATTTGAAAGACACACCATACCAAAGCATAGTTTTCAGGTTACCAGCAGGTAAATTGGAAACCGATGTAAGCGGGAATAGCTCAGTTGGTAGAGCACGACCTTGCCAAGGTCGGGGTCGCGAGTTCGAGTCTCGTTTCCCGCTCCAAATTTCTTCCTTTATCCAATTTATCCACAGTGCGAAATCGCGCCGGGGATGATTTTCATTGCCTATCCCAAAATACTGTAAACAGAGTTATCCACAGGCTGTCGTTTGGCTGACTGCGCGACAAATGCTTCACTTTGTAAATAGTATTGTCGTATCTGATTGAAATTTAACATTTAAATTTCATTTCAAACTGTTAATTCGATCACTTGACGTACGTCTGCCCGTTGAAACGCAATGTGTTTTTGTTTTTATTCACAGCCTGTGAATGAATCAGGCGTCGCGCGGCAATCCTTTCTCGACCACCCGGACCAGGCGTAGTTTCTGCGGCAACTGCACTTCGACAACGTTGGCATTTCGCTTTTCGATCTGCTGCGCAACCGCCCATTCAATGTGTTCATCGAGAAGTGGGTGCTCACCTCGGCGACTTTCCAGCGCCGCCAGATTGGCTTCATTCCACGGGGCATTACCGATCGCGACGGCGATATTGCGTAGCCAGCGTAAGTGGCCGATACGACGTATCGCCGACCCCTCGGTGACTTTCAGGAACCAGGCTTCGCTCCAGGCGAACAGCTCAATCAGCTGCGGCGCATGTAGCGCTTTACGCGGGCTGAAGTCCTCTTCATCGGTAAGCTGCGAAAAACGGTTCCACGGACAAATCAACTGGCAATCATCGCAGCCGTAAATACGGTTGCCGATCAGCGGACGAAATTCTTCCGGGATGGCGCCTTCCAGCTCGATGGTCAGATAAGAGATGCAGCGCCGCGCGTCGACGGTATAGGGCTCGACGATGGCGCCGGTGGGACAGATAGTCATACAGGCGACACAGCGCCCGCACTCTTCGGCAACCGGCTGGTCTACCGGCAGCGGAAGATCGATGAGCAATTCGCCGAGGAAGAAAAACGATCCGGCGTCGCGGCTTAAGATAAGTGAGTGCTTACCTGTCCAGCCAAGCCCCGCTTTTTCAGCGATGGGCCGCTCCAGGATAGGCGCGGAATCGACAAACGGTCTAAAATTGAGCGAAGCACACTGTTCCTGAATCATCTCGCCAAGTTTTTTCAGGCGGTTACGTAGCAGCTTATGATAATCACGCCCCAGGGCATAACGGCTAACGTAACCCAGCGCGGGATCTTTCAGGGTGCTGGCGAAAGCAGCATTGGCGGGCAGATAGTTCATACGCACGCTAATCACGCGTAGCGTACCGGGCAGCAGTTCATGCGGCCGGGCGCGCATCATGCCGTGGCGAGCCATCCATTCCATTTCGCCATGGTATTGTTTATCCAGCCATGCCTGTAACTTAGGTTCGCTGGCGCTGAGATCGGTATCGGTAATACCAACCTGCTGGAAGCCAAGCTCAGTGCCCCATTGTTTGATTTGTTGCGCTAACTGATTGAGATCGAGGGGCTGTGACATGATGGACCATACAATGACGAAAAACCCTGACAGTATACCACACATCGTATGGTCAGCGGAGACGCTGCGCCAGGCGGAAAGAGAGGCGGCGGATAGTCTCGGGCTGACGCTTTTTGAACTGATGCGCCGCGCCGGCGAGGCGGCGTTCCAGCTGGCCCGCAGCCTTTATCCCGCCAGCCAGCGCTGGTTAATCCTCTGCGGCCACGGCAATAACGGCGGCGACGGCTACGTGGTCGCGCGGCTGGCGCAGGCGCAGGGCATCGCGGTAACGCTACTGGCGTTGGAAAGCGATAAGCCGCTGCCGGAAGAAGCGCAGGCCGCACGGGAAGAGTGGCTCAATGCCGGCGGCGTCATCCACGCCGCCGATAGCGCCTGGCCGGATGATATCTCATTGATTATTGACGGTCTGCTCGGTACCGGCCTGCATAGCGCGCCGCGCGCTAATGTAGCCGGGCTGATTGAACTGGCGAACGCCTACCCCGCGCCGGTTATTGCGCTTGATATTCCCTCCGGGCTGAACGCGCAAACCGGCGCGACGCCTGGCGCGGCGATCCACGCCGCCCATACCCTGACGTTTATCGCGCTAAAACCCGGTCTGCTGACCGGTAATGCCCGCGACGTTGTCGGGCGCTTACATCATCATGCGCTCGGTCTGGAGCGCTGGCTTGCCGGGCAAAACACCGCTATTCGCCGTTTTTCTGCGGCGCAGCTGGCAGGCTGGCTGCCGCCGCGTCGTCCGACGTCGCATAAAGGTTCTCATGGTCGGCTGGTGATTATTGGCGGCGATCGCGGCACCGCTGGCGCCATTCGTATGGCGGGCGAGGCCGCTCTACGTGCCGGCGCGGGTTTAGTACGCGTGCTGACCAGGGCGGAAAATATCGCGGGCATTGTGACTGCCAGGCCGGAATTGATGGTCCATGAGCTGAACGGTGACTCTCTTACCGAAAGCCTGGAGTGGGCGGATGTCGTAGCGATTGGTCCCGGTCTTGGGCTAAGCGAGTGGGGTAAAGCGGCGCTGCGACAGGTAGAGAATTTTCGCAAACCGATGGTCTGGGATGCCGACGCGTTGAACCTGCTGGCAATCAATCCCGATAAACGTCACAATCGCGTGTTAACCCCGCATCCTGGCGAAGCCGCCCGTTTATTGAATATCAGCGTGGCAGAAGTTGAAAGCGATCGCTTACATTCTGTACAGCGTCTGGTAAAACGGTATGGCGGCGTGGTGGTGCTAAAAGGCGCAGGAACCGTAGTGGCGAATGACGCGGGCGAAATCGGTATCATTGATGCCGGTAATCCCGGAATGGCCAGCGGCGGGATGGGCGATGTGCTCACCGGCATTATCGCCGCGCTGTTGGGACAGGGGCTGACCCAGTATGATGCCGCTTGCGCAGGCTGCGTGGCGCACGGCGAAGCCGCAGACCGGCTGGCCGCCAGAGATGGTGCCCGCGGGATGCTGGCGACCGATCTTTTTTGCACGCTAAGGCGTGTTGTTAACCCGGATGTGATTGACCTAGACCATGATTAACCGTGTGATTCCTTTACCCGACGAGCAGGCGACATTAGACCTTGGCAACCGCGTAGCGCAGGCCTGTAGCGGCGCGACGGTTATCTATCTGTATGGCGATTTAGGCGCGGGTAAAACCACCTTCAGCCGCGGTTTTCTACAGGCCCTTGGCCACCGCGGCAATGTCAAAAGCCCAACGTATACGCTGGTAGAGCCTTACACCCTCGAAAATCTGATGGTGTATCACTTCGACCTGTACCGCCTGGCGGATCCTGAGGAGCTCGAATTTATGGGAATCCGCGATTACTTCGCTAACGATGCCATCTGCCTGGTGGAATGGCCGCAACAAGGCGCGGGTGTACTGCCTGACCCGGATGTCGAAATTCACCTGGATTACCAGGCGCAAGGGCGTGAGGCGCGCGTAACGGCGGTCTCTTCATTGGGTGAGTCTTTATTGGCGCGTTTAGCCATTTAGCCTAAAGGATGACGGGATGAAGTATCGTATAACCAGTTGGCTGGCCGCCGCTCTGATGCTGTTCGGCACTCAGGCATCCGCGGCAAGTTTATCCGATATCCAGGTCTCAAACGGCGATCGGCAGGCCCGCATAACGCTAAGTTTTGTCGGCGATCCCGAATATTCCTTCACCCCGCAAGGTAAGCGCGTGGTGGCGTTGGATATCAAACAAACCGGGGTGCTTCAGGGGCTGCCGCTGCAGTTTAGCGGTAATAACCTGGTCAAAAGCATTCGCTCCGGCTCGCCTCAGGATACGCAATCTCTGCGTCTGTTGGTCGATCTGACGGAAGATGGTAAAACGCGGGCGGTGAAGCAGCAAAACGGCGCCAACTATACCGTCGTCTTTACCATTAATGCCGATGTGCCGCCGCCACCTCCGCCGCCGCCAGTGGTAGCGAAGCGGGTCGAAGCGCCGGTAGTGTCGCCGCGTCCGAGCGAGCCGCCGCGCAATCCGTTTAAAAGCTCAGGCAGCGACAGAACCACGGTGGTGACCAGCAGTCAGCCGGCGATGACCAACAACCAGACTATTACCCGTCCGGCGGCGCGTACCGTCTCTTCTGACGATAAGATTATTATCGCTATTGATGCCGGGCACGGCGGCCAGGATCCTGGCGCTATCGGGCCTGGCGGCACCAAAGAGAAAAACGTCACGATTGCTATCGCCCATAAACTGCGAGCGTTGCTTAACGACGATCCGCAGTTTAAACCGGTGTTGACCCGTAATGGCGACTACTTCATCTCGGTCATGGGGCGTTCGGACGTGGCGCGGAAACAAAACGCTAATTTCCTGGTCTCTATCCATGCCGATGCGGCTCCGAATCGCGACGCGACCGGCGCATCGGTGTGGGTGCTCTCTAACCGCCGCGCTAACAGCGAAATGGCCGGCTGGCTTGAACAGCATGAGAAACAATCGGAACTCCTGGGCGGCGCGGGCGACGTGCTGGCGAATAGCCAGTCGGATCCTTATCTGAGCCAGGCGGTACTGGATTTACAGTTCGGCCATTCCCAGCGCGTCGGTTATGATGTGGCAACCGATGTACTGAGCCAGCTGCAGCGGATCGGCAATCTGCATAAACGCCGTCCGGAGCACGCCAGCCTTGGCGTTCTGCGCTCGCCGGATATTCCGTCGATCCTTGTTGAAACCGGCTTTATCAGTAATAACGGCGAAGAGCGCCTGCTGGGTAGCGATGATTACCAACAGCAGATTGCAGAGGCGATTTATAAAGGGCTGCGTAACTATTATATGCAGCACCCGCTGCAATCAGCGCCGCGCGGCACGGCTGCGCAAACCGCCAGCGCCAGTTCGCCTGGCGGGTCGTTGATTAACTAAGGAGAAGGTCATGCCGATTCAGGTCCTGCCGCCGCAACTCGCCAACCAGATTGCCGCTGGCGAGGTGGTGGAACGTCCGGCGTCGGTAGTGAAAGAGCTGGTCGAAAACAGCCTTGATGCCGGCGCGACCCGTATCGACATTGATATTGAACGCGGCGGCGCGAAGCTTATCCGTATTCGCGATAACGGCTGCGGGATTAAAAAAGACGAACTGGCGCTGGCGCTGGCTCGTCACGCCACCAGTAAAATCGCTTCGCTGGATGACCTTGAGGCGATCATCAGTCTTGGCTTTCGCGGCGAAGCGCTGGCCAGTATCAGTTCCGTCGCTCGCCTGACGCTGACATCGCGTACCGCGGAGCAGCAGGAAGCCTGGCAGGCCTATGCTGAAGGTCGAGACCAGGCGGTAACGGTGAAACCGGCGGCGCATCCGATTGGCACCACGCTGGAAGTGCTGGATCTGTTTTACAACACCCCCGCGCGGCGTAAGTTCATGCGCACCGAAAAAACCGAGTTTAATCATATTGATGAAATCGTCCGCCGCATCGCGCTGGCGCGTTTCGATGTGACGATTAATCTCAGCCATAACGGCAAAATGATGCGCCAGTATCGTGCCGTGGCGGAAGGCGGCCCGCGCGAGCGCCGCCTCGGCTCGATTTGCGGCGCGGCGTTTCTGGAGCACGCGTTGGCCATTGAGTGGCAGCATGGCGATCTGACGCTGCGCGGCTGGGTTGCCGACCCGTTGCATACTAATCCGACGTTAGCGGAAATCCAGTACTGTTACGTTAACGGGCGTATGATGCGCGACCGGCTGATCAACCATGCTATTCGCCAGGCCTGTGAAGATAAACTGGGCGCTGACCAGCAGCCGGCGTTTGTGCTGTATCTGGAGATTGACCCGCATCAGGTTGATGTCAACGTGCATCCGGCGAAGCACGAAGTGCGTTTCCATCAATCACGGCTGGTTCATGACTTTATCTATCAGGGCGTACTGAGCGTGCTTCAGCAGCAGCTTGATGCGCCGCTGGCGGAAGAAGACGAAGCGCCCGCGCCGCGGCAGGTGCCGGAGAACCGCGTAGCGGCGGGCGCGAACCATTTCGCTCGCCCATCGCCTGCCCGGGAACCGGCGGCGCCTGGTTATGATACTCGCGCGCCGCGGGAACCTGCCGCCGCCGGCGGCGGCTATAGCTCAGGCGGCGCCAGCTGGCCGCACGCCCAGCCTGGCTATCAGAAACAGCAGGGGGCGCTTTATCGTCAACTGCTGCAAACCCCGGCGGCGGAAAAAAAACAACCTGCGCCGACGCCTGCGGAAAGTCTGGCAGCCCACAGCCAAAGCTTTGGCCGGGTGCTAACTATTATCGGCGGCGATTGCGCGCTGCTTGAGCGCGGCGGCGCATTGGCGTTGCTGGCGCTGCCAGTGGCGGAACGCTGGCTGCGTCAGGCGCAGCTTACGCCGGGCGCGGAAGCGGTTTGCGCGCAGCCGCTGCTTATCCCGCTGCGTCTTAAAGTGAGTGAAGCAGAACGTAAAGCGTTGGAAAAGGCGCAGCCGGCGCTGGCGGAATTGGGTATCGATTTACAAGCAGATTCCCAGCACGTGACGGTCCGCGCGGTGCCTTTACCCTTAAGACAACAAAATTTACAAATCTTGATTCCTGAACTGATAGGCTACCTGGCGCAGCTAACGGCATTCGACGTCGGCGACATCGCCCAATGGACAGCGCGTAATCTGGCGAGCGAGCACGCGCAGTGGAGCATGGCGCAGGCGATTTCGGTTCTGGCGGACGTTGAGCGTTTATGTCCGCAGCTGATTAAAGCGCCGCCGGGTGGTCTGTTACAACCTGTTGATTTACATTCGGCAATGACAGCCCTGAAAGATGAGTGATGTAACTGAGGCGAGCCTGCCTAAGGCAATTTTTTTAATGGGGCCGACGGCCTCCGGTAAAACCGCATTAGCTATCGCCTTGCGTAAAGTTTTGCCCGTAGAGTTGATTAGCGTCGATTCCGCCCTCATCTATCGAGGAATGGATATCGGCACGGCCAAACCCGATGCCGCGGAGCTTAGCGCTGCGCCGCATCGGTTGCTGGATATTCTTGATCCGGCAGAGTCGTATTCGGCGGCGGATTTTCGTCGCGATGCGTTGGCGGAAATGGCGGATATCGTCGCCGCCGGACGCATCCCGCTGTTGGTCGGCGGGACGATGTTGTACTTCAAAGCGTTGTTGGAAGGGTTATCGCCGCTGCCTTCGGCGGATCCCGCAGTCAGGGCCAGAATTGAGCAACAAGCGGCAGAGCAGGGGTGGCACGCATTGCACCGGCAGTTACAGGAGATCGATCCCGTGGCCGCCGCGCGTATTCATCCAAATGATCCGCAAAGACTTTCCCGAGCACTGGAAGTTTTTTTCATTTCGGGTAAAACTTTAACTGAACTGACGCAAACGTCAGGAGAGGCTCTGCCGTATCAGGTGCATCAGTTCGCCATCGCCCCGGCGAGCCGTGAACTGCTACATCAACGCATTGAGCAGCGTTTTCATCAGATGTTGGCTTCAGGTTTTGAAGCAGAAGTGCGGGCGCTATTTGCCCGTGGAGATTTGCATACGGATATGCCTTCCATTCGTTGTGTCGGATACCGCCAGATGTGGTCATACCTTGAAGGCGAGGTCCCGTATGATGAAATGGTTTATCGAGGTGTTTGCGCGACGAGACAGTTAGCTAAACGTCAGGTCACCTGGCTGCGCGGTTGGGAAGATGTTCACTGGTTAGACAGTGAGCAACCTGAACAAGCGCTCAACAAAGTATTACAGGTTGTTGGTGCTAGCCAGAACTGAACGTGTACAATTGAACGGTATCGTGCGTAATTTTTTTTAAGAATCGTAAGGTTCTGAGTACAAAACAAGCATACATATAAGGAAAAGAGAGAATGGCTAAGGGGCAATCTTTACAAGATCCGTTCCTGAACGCTTTGCGTCGGGAACGTGTTCCGGTTTCTATTTATTTGGTGAATGGTATTAAGCTGCAAGGGCAAATTGAGTCTTTCGATCAGTTCGTGATCCTGTTGAAGAACACGGTCAGTCAGATGGTCTATAAGCACGCAATTTCTACTGTTGTCCCGTCCCGCCCGGTGTCTCACCACAGCAATAATGCTGGCGGCGGTGCAAGCAACTATCACCACGGTGGTAGCGCGCAAGGTTCTTCTGCGCCGCAGCAAGACAGCGACGACGCCGAATAAGGCTAATGCTGTTTTTCCACGTCGGGGAGCCAGGTTTTCTGCGTTCCCCGCTGGTATTTTATAAGGGGTTTACGCTTGTTTGACCGTTATGATGCCGGTGAGCAGGCGGTACTGGTACACATCTATTTTTCGCAAGACAAAGATATGGAGGATCTCCAGGAGTTTGAATCCCTGGTCTCTTCCGCCGGTGTCGAAGCAATGCAGGTGATTACCGGTAGCCGTAAAGCACCGCACCCGAAGTATTTTGTAGGTGAAGGTAAGGCTGTTGAAATTGCGGAAGCCGTAAAAGCGACCGGCGCCTCGGTCGTGCTGTTCGATCATGCCTTGAGTCCGGCCCAGGAACGTAACCTGGAGCAGCTATGCGAATGCCGGGTTATCGATCGCACCGGTCTGATTTTAGATATTTTTGCCCAGCGAGCGCGTACCCACGAAGGGAAACTGCAGGTTGAGCTGGCGCAGCTGCGCCATCTGGCCACGCGTCTGGTACGCGGCTGGACCCACCTTGAAAGGCAGAAGGGCGGGATTGGTTTGCGCGGACCGGGTGAAACCCAGCTCGAAACCGACCGTCGATTGCTGCGTAACCGTATTATGCAGATCCTGTCGCGACTGGAAAAAGTAGAAAAACAGCGCGAGCAAGGTCGGCGGTCACGCGCCAAGGCCGATATCCCTACCGTCTCGCTGGTGGGATATACCAACGCCGGAAAATCAACGCTGTTCAACCAGATAACCGAAGCGGAAGTCTATGCCGCGGACCAACTGTTCGCCACCCTGGACCCGACGCTGCGCCGTATTAACGTCACCGACGTCGGCGAAACGGTACTGGCAGACACCGTAGGCTTTATTCGTCATCTGCCGCACGATCTGGTGGCGGCGTTTAAAGCGACGCTGCAGGAGACGCGTCAGGCGACGCTGCTGCTGCACGTCATTGATGCCGCGGATGTCCGCGTGCAGGAAAATATTGATGCAGTAAATACGGTCCTTGCTGAAATCGAGGCCGATGAAATTCCGTCATTGCTGGTGATGAACAAAATCGATGTGCTTGACGATTTTGAACCGCGCATCGATCGGGATGAAGAGAATAAACCGATTCGGGTCTGGCTCTCCGCCCAGACCGGGATTGGCGTACCACTGCTTTTTCAGGCGTTAACAGAGCGTCTTTCCGGCGAAGTGGCGCAGCATACGCTGCGCTTACCGCCGCAGGAAGGTCGCCTGAGAAGCCGTTTCTATCAGCTTCAGGCGATAGAAAAAGAGTGGATGGAGGATGACGGCAGCGTAAGCCTGCAAGTGCGCATGCCCATCGTGGACTGGCGTCGCCTCTGCAAACAAGAGCCTGCGTTGGTCGACTACGTGGTTTGACCTGGCCTGAAGATATTAACCCCTGTGGGGATATCAAAAACAAATATGGAGCATATACATGGCGTGGAATCAGCCCGGTAATAACGGACAGGACCGCGACCCGTGGGGAAGCAGCAAAAATGGCGGCAACTCTGAGGGAAATGGCAACAAAGGCGGTCGCGATCAGGGGCCGCCCGATCTGGATGATATCTTCCGCAAGTTAAGCAAAAAACTTGGCGGTCTCGGCGGCGGTAAAGGCGGCCAGGGTGGCGGTAATGTGACTCAGGGCCCGCGCGGTCCAATGGGTGGGCGCATTGTCGGCATCGTTGCTGCAGCGGCGGTGATTATCTGGGCAGCCAGCGGTTTCTATACCATCAAGGAAGCGGAACGTGGTGTGGTGACACGCTTTGGCAAGTTCAGTCATCTGGTTGAGCCAGGTCTGAACTGGAAGCCAACCTTTGTCGATAATGTGCAAGCGGTGAACGTCGAGTCGGTTCGTGAACTGGCCGCATCCGGTGTGATGCTGACTTCCGATGAGAACGTCGTGCGCGTTGAGATGAACGTACAGTACCGGGTGACCGATCCGGAGCGCTACCTGTTTAGCGTGACCAGCGCCGACGATAGTCTGCGTCAGGCCACCGACAGCGCCCTGCGCGGTGTCATTGGTAAGTACACCATGGACCGTATCCTGACCGAAGGTCGTACCGTTATCCGTAGCGATACCCAGCGCGAGTTGGAAGAGACCATTCGTCCGTACAACATGGGTATCACCCTGCTGGACGTCAACTTCCAGACGGCGCGTCCGCCGGAAGAGGTGAAGGCCGCGTTTGATGATGCCATTGCCGCGCGTGAGAACGAGCAGCAGTACATCCGCGAAGCGGAAGCCTATACCAACGAAGTTCAGCCGCGTGCTAACGGTCAGGCGCAGCGTATCCTCGAAGAGGCGCGTGCGTATAAAACCCAGACCGTACTGGAAGCGCAGGGTGAAGTCGCTCGCTTTGCGAAGATCCTGCCGGAATATAAAGCCGCGCCGGAAATTACCCGCGAGCGTCTGTATATCGAAACCATGGAAAAAGTGCTGAGCCATACCCGCAAAGTGCTGGTTAATGACAGCAAGGGCGGCAACCTGATGGTTCTGCCATTGGATCAGATGCTGAAAGGCGCCACCGGCGCGCCGGCAAAGAGCGATAGCAGTGGCGCAAGCGATCTGCTGCGCCTGCCGCCTGCGTCCAGCTCAAGCAGCGCCAGCACCTCATCAACCTCGAGTTCAACCGGGGGTACCATTATGGACCAACGCCGCGCCAACGCGCAGCGTAACGACTACCAGCGTCAGGGGGAATAACGATGCGTAAATCTGTTATCGCGATCATTGTCGTCGTGCTGGTAGTGCTCTACATGTCTGTCTTCGTGGTGAAAGAAGGCGAGCGCGGCATTACGCTGCGCTTCGGCAAAGTTCTGCGCGACGATGAGAACAAGCCGCTGGTGTATGCGCCGGGTCTGCACTTCAAGATCCCGTTTATTGAATCCGTGAAAATGCTGGATGCGCGTATCCAGACCATGGACAACCAGGCTGACCGCTTTGTTACCAAAGAGAAGAAAGATCTGATCGTCGACTCCTATATCAAGTGGCGCATCAGTGACTTCAGTCGTTACTATCTGGCGACCGGCGGCGGCGACGTCTCCCAGGCCGAAGTTCTGCTGAAGCGTAAGTTCTCTGACCGTCTGCGCTCTGAGATTGGTCGTCTGGACGTGAAAGACATCGTGACTGATTCCCGTGGTCGTTTGACCCTGGAGGTGCGTGATGCGCTGAACTCCGGTTCTGCTGGTACAGAAGATGAAGTCTCGACGCCGGCAGCCGATGACGCTATCGCTAAAGCGGCAGAGCGTGTAGAAGCTGAAACTAACGGTAAGGTTCAGGTGATCAACCCGAACAGTATGGCGGCGCTGGGTATTGAAGTCGTTGACGTACGTATCAAGCAGATCAACCTGCCGGCTGAAGTGTCTGAAGCGATCTACAACCGTATGCGCGCCGAGCGTGAAGCGGTTGCTCGTCGCCATCGTTCACAAGGTCAGGAAGAAGCGGAAAAACTGCGCGCTACCGCGGACTATGAAGTGACCAAGACCCTTGCGGAAGCCGAGCGTCAAGGGCGTATTCTGCGCGGTGAAGGCGATGCCGAGTCGGCAAAACTGTTTGCCGATGCATTCAGTCAGGATCCGGGCTTCTATGCCTTTATCCGTAGCCTGCGCGCTTATGAGAAGAGCTTCCAGAGCAACCAGGACGTGATGGTCCTCAGCCCGGATAGCGATTTCTTCCGTTACATGAAGTCACCGGATTCCGTGCGTAAATAAGCCGGGTCAGTGTGAAATCAGAAGGCGCCTTGCAAGAGGCGCCTTTTTTCATGCCATAGATTGTGATTTTTCTCTCAGCTAGTGGTTTCATATTGCCTGTGAAATGCCGGAGAATGTGAAGAAAGAAAAAGGGTTTGCGGTAATACTCACCGGCGCCAACTGGCGGCGGTTTTGTTTTTCTATAAGGGTCATCAATAATGAATGCAACAATTTGGCTGGCACTGGCGCTGGTTTTAGTTCTCGAAGGTCTTGGCCCACTGCTTTATCCCCGCGCCTGGCGCAAGATGGTAGCGACAATGAGCCAACTGCCGGATAATTTATTGCGTCGCTTTGGCGGCGGTCTTGTGGTGGCTGGCATTGTCATCTACTACATGTTGAGGAAATCGATTGGCTGATCAAAAAATAATCGGATTACCCTCATTTTGAGTGCAAAAAGTGCTGTAACTCTGAAAAAGCGATGGTAGAATCCATTTTTAAGCAAACGGTGATTTTGAAAAAATGGGTAACAACGTCGTCGTACTGGGCACCCAATGGGGTGACGAAGGTAAAGGGAAGATCGTCGATCTCCTGACAGAACGGGCTAAATATGTTGTGCGCTACCAGGGTGGCCATAACGCAGGCCATACTCTCGTAATCAACGGTGAAAAAACCGTCCTCCATCTTATTCCATCAGGTATTCTCCGTGAGAATGTAACCAGCATCATCGGAAACGGTGTTGTGCTGTCTCCGGCTGCGCTGATGAAAGAGATGAAAGGTCTGGAAGACCGTGGTATCCCTGTTCGTGAGCGTCTGCTGCTCTCTGAAGCCTGCCCGCTTATTCTCGATTATCACGTCGCGCTGGACGTAGCGCGTGAAAAAGCGCGTGGCGCGAAAGCTATCGGTACGACCGGTCGCGGTATCGGCCCGGCTTACGAAGATAAAGTCGCCCGTCGCGGCCTGCGCGTTGGCGACCTGTTTGATAAAGCCACCTTCGCTGACAAACTGAAAGAAGTGATGGAATATCACAACTTCCAGTTGGTGAACTTCTATAAAGCAGAAGCGGTTGACTACCAGAAAGTGCTGGACGATGTGATGGCGATTGCCGACATCCTCACCAGCATGGTCGTTGACGTTTCCGATCTGCTCGATCAGGCGCGTCAGCGCGGCGACTTCGTGATGTTCGAAGGCGCGCAGGGCACGCTGCTGGATATCGACCACGGTACCTATCCGTACGTAACTTCCTCCAACACCACCGCGGGTGGCGTGGCGACCGGTTCCGGCCTGGGCCCGCGTTATGTGGATTACGTTCTGGGTATCATCAAAGCTTACTCGACTCGCGTAGGCGCGGGCCCGTTCCCGACCGAGCTGTTTGATGAAACCGGCGAGTTCCTGTGCAAGCAGGGTAACGAATTCGGCGCCACTACCGGCCGTCGTCGTCGTACCGGCTGGCTGGACGCTGTCGCGGTACGCCGTGCGGTGCAGATTAACTCCCTGTCCGGCTTCTGCCTGACCAAACTGGACGTCCTTGACGGCCTGAAAGAAGTGAAAATCTGCGTCGGTTACCGTATGCCGGACGGCCGTGAAGTGACCACCACTCCGCTGGCTGCCGACAACTGGGAAGGTATCGAGCCTATCTACGAAACCATGCCGGGCTGGTCCGAAACCACCTTCGGCGTGAAAGAGCGTAGCGGCCTGCCGCAGGCAGCGCTGAACTACATCGCGCGTATTGAAGAGCTGACCGGCGTGCCGGTTGATATCATCTCTACCGGTCCTGACCGTACTGAGACTATGATTCTGCGCGATCCGTTCGACGCGTAATCATCATCCAGGGGCGCCGTTCGGGCGCCCTTGTTTTTGCAGTTCGCCCGCCCCATTTCAAATAAATTAGCGGCCTGAGCGCTGGCTGGTTTATCATCAATAGAGTTAATACCCGCGGATTCACCGCTTTCCCCTTACCCTGAGGTTGATGTGCAGTTAACGAGTTTCACCGATTACGGATTACGCGCGCTGATTTACATGGCGTCGTTGCCGGATGACCGAATGACCAGTATTTCCGAGGTGACGGATGTCTATGGCGTTTCCCGTAATCATATGGTCAAAATAATCAATCAGTTAAGCCGTGTTGGCTATGTGACGGCCGTGCGGGGAAAGAATGGGGGGATTCGCCTTGGCAAGCCGGCTAAAATGATTCGCGTGGGTGATGTTGTGCGCGATCTTGAGCCGCTATCGCTGGTGAATTGCAGCAGCGAATTTTGCCACATTACTCCCGCTTGCCGCCTGAAACAGGCACTTGCCGAAGCCGCGCAAAGTTTCCTGAAGGAACTGGATAACTACACGCTGGCCGATTTGGTTGAAAAGAATCAACCGCTATATAAATTATTACTGGTGGAAGAAAAGCGCTGAATGATTTGCGCCGCAGCGTAAAGAGAACCCACAAAGCGGCGGCGTAAAACGCAGTCAGACTTTCATCGGAGATGACAACGGAGGAACCGATATGTCACAAGACCCATTCCAGGAACGCGAAGCTGAGAAGTACGCGAATCCCATCCCGAGCCGGGAATTTATCCTCGAACATTTAACCAAACGTGAAAAACCGGCCAGCCGCGACGAGCTGGCGATTGAGTTAAATATTGAGGGCGAAGAACAAACTGAAGCGCTGCGTCGCCGCCTGCGGGCAATGGAACGCGATGGCCAGCTGGTCTTTACTCGCCGTCAGTGTTATGCGCTGCCGGAACGTCTCGATTTAGTCAAAGGCGTCGTTATTGGCCACCGCGACGGCTACGGCTTTTTACGCGTCGAAGGGCGCAAAGACGACCTGTATCTTTCATCTGAGCAGATGAAAATGTGTATTCATGGCGATCAGGTGCTGGCCCAGCCGCTGGGCGCGGACCGTAAGGGCCGTCGCGAAGCGCGCATCGTTCGCGTGCTGGTGCCGAAAACCAGCCAGATCGTCGGCCGTTACTTCACCGATGCCGGCGTGGGCTTCGTGGTGCCGGACGACAGCCGTCTAAGCTTCGATATCCTGATCCCTCCTGAAGAGATCATGGGCGCCCGCATGGGTTACGTGGTGGTGGTCGAACTGACCCAGCGTCCAACCCGTCGTACCAAGGCGGTCGGCAAAATAGTTGAAGTGCTGGGCGACAATATGGGCACCGGCATGGCCGTTGATATGGCGCTGCGTACCCATGAGATCCCTTACGTTTGGCCGCCGGCGGTGGAAAAACAGGTCTCCGGCCTCAAAGAGCAGGTGCCGGAAGAGGCGAAAGCCGGGCGCGTTGATTTGCGCTCTCTACCGCTGGTTACTATTGACGGCGAAGATGCCCGCGACTTTGATGACGCAGTGTACTGCGAGAAAAAACGCGGCGGCGGCTGGCGTCTGTGGGTGGCTATCGCCGACGTGAGTTACTACGTGCGCCCCGGTACGCCGCTGGACGGCGAAGCGCGCAGCCGCGGGACGTCAGTCTACTTCCCTTCGCAGGTCGTACCGATGCTGCCGGAAGTGCTGTCCAACGGCCTGTGCTCGCTGAATCCACAGGTCGATCGCCTGTGTATGGTCTGCGAAATGACGATCTCGTCAAAAGGTCGCCTGACCGGCTTTAAATTCTATGAAGCGGTGATGAGCTCTCACGCCCGTCTCACCTACACCAAGGTTTGGCATATGCTGCAGGGCGATCAAGAGCTGCGCGAACACTACGCGCCGCTGGTGAAGCATATTGAAGAGCTGCATAACCTCTATAAGGTGCTGGATGGCGCCCGTGAAGAGCGCGGCGGTATCTCATTTGAAAGTGAAGAAGCTAAATTCATCTTCAACGCCGAGCGTCGTATCGAGCGTATCGAACAGACTCAGCGTAACGATGCGCACAAGCTGATCGAAGAGTGCATGATTCTGGCGAACATCTCCGCGGCGCGTTTCGTTGAGAAAGCGCAGGAGCCAGCGCTGTTCCGTATTCACGATAAGCCAAGCACCGAAGCGATTACCGCCTTCCGCACCGTGCTGGCGGAGCTGGGGCTGGAGCTGCCGGGCGGCAACAAACCGGAGCCGCGCGATTACGCCGAGCTGCTGACTTCCATCGCCGATCGCCCGGATGCGGAAATGCTGCAGACGATGCTGCTGCGTTCCATGAAGCAGGCGGTCTACGATCCGGAAAACCGCGGCCACTTCGGCCTTGCGCTGCAGTCATACGCGCACTTCACCTCGCCGATCCGTCGTTATCCTGACCTGTCGCTGCATCGCGCTATTAAGTATTTACTGGCGAAAGAGCAGGGACATAAAGGCAATAGCACCGAGACCGGCGGTTGGCACTACAGCATGGAAGAGATGCTGCAGCTGGGCGAGCACTGCTCGATGACCGAGCGCCGCGCCGATGAAGCGACGCGCGAAGTGTCAGACTGGCTGAAGTGCGACTTCATGCAGGATCAGGTGGGCAACACCTTCTCCGGCGTGATCGCAAGCGTCACCGGCTTTGGCTTCTTCGTCCGCCTGAACGATCTGTTTATCGATGGTCTGGTACATGTCTCCTCGTTGGATAATGACTACTATCGCTTCGACCAGGTCGGGCAGCGGCTGATCGGCGAGTCCGGCGGCCAGACTTACCGCCTGGGCGACCGCGTGGAAGTGCGCGTCGAAGCGGTCAATATGGATGAGCGTAAGATTGATTTCAGCCTGATTTCCAGCGAACGCGGTCCGCGTAATGTTGGCAAAACTGCACGCGAAAAAGCGAAGAAGGGCGCGCCGGGTAAAAACGGCGGCGGCCGTCGTCGTCAGGTAGGCAAGCAGGTAAACTTCGAGCCAGATAGCGCCTTCCGTAAGGAAAAAGAGAAAGCTAAAGCCAAACCGAAAGGCGAAAAGAAAGCGAAAAAACCGTCGGCGAAAACGCAGAAAATCGCCGCGGCAACCAAAGCCAAGCGCGCGGCGAAAAAGAAGATCGCCGAGTGATTGACGTCCCTTCGCCCTGAAGTCTGCTGGCGCAGAACGGGGTGAAGGGAACGGATAACAGAACCTAAAACGAGTACATCAATGAGTGAAATGATTTACGGCATCCATGCGGTGCAGGCACTGCTGGAACGCGCCCCTGAGCGTTTTCAGGAAGTTTTTATTCTGAAAGGCCGTGAGGATAAGCGTCTGCTGCCGCTGATCCATGCCCTTGAAGCGCAGGGCGTGGTGATTCAGGTTGCCAGCCGCCAGTTCCTCGATGAGAAAAGCGAAGGTGCGGTGCATCAGGGCATCATTGCCCGCGTGAAGCCGGGACGTCAGTATCAGGAAAACGATCTGCCGGATCTGCTGGCGCAGTTCGATCAGCCGTTCCTGCTGATCCTCGACGGCGTCACCGATCCGCACAACCTCGGCGCCTGCCTGCGTAGCGCCGACGCCGCAGGCGTGCATGCGGTGATCGTGCCGCGCGATCGTTCCGCTCAGCTCAACGCTACGGCGAAAAAAGTCGCCTGCGGCGCGGCGGAAAGCGTGCCGTTGATCCGCGTCACCAATCTGGCGCGTACTATGCGTCTGCTGCAGGAAGAAAACGTGTGGATTGTCGGTACTGCCGGCGAAGCCGACCATACGCTGTTCCAGAGCAAAATGACCGGCCCGATGGCGCTGGTGATGGGCGCGGAAGGTGAAGGTATGCGTCGTTTGACCCGCGAGCATTGTGATGAACTGATCAGCATCCCGATGGCGGGTAGCGTCTCTTCGCTGAACGTCTCTGTCGCCACCGGTATCTGCCTGTTTGAAGCGGTGCGCCAGCGCAGCTAAGCCGCCGCTGGCGCGGCGGGTTAGTCGTCCAGCGCGCGCAGATGGTCGTTCTTATTGAGCGTCATTAGCGCGGCTATACTGACGACGGCCGTCGCCATCACGTAGTACGCCGGAATATCCAGATTACCGGTCTGTTTAATCAGGCCGGTAATGATCAATCCGGCGCAGCCGGAAAACACGGCATTTGATAGCGAATAGGCTAACCCCAGCCCGGTATAACGCACCCTGGTAGGGAACATCTCCGCCAGCATCGCCGGCCCAGGCCCGGCCAGAATCCCCACCAGTCCACCCGCAATCAGCACCACGATACCTTTCACCAGCAGCGTGCTGCTTTCCGCCTGCAATATTTTCAGCAGCGGCAGCGCCAGTACCAGCAGCAATACCGCAGCCGCGACCATCACCCGCCGACGTCCCCACTGATCGCTGAGCATCCCGGCAGGCAAGATGGTGATGGCGAAGCCAATGTTGGAGATCACCGCAATCAGCAGCGCCTGATTAAAACCGGTGTGCAGCGCGGACTGGAGGTACGAGGGCATGATCACCAGGTAGGTATAACCCGCCGCCGACCATACCATCAGCCGGCCAATGCCGGTGAAAATCGCTTTGAGCGTCTGGCGCCAACTGGCGCGGGTTTCCGCAGGCGGCGTAGTCTGCTGCTGGCGTAAAAAGCCCGGCGTCTCTTCCATTTTAACGCGTAGCCATAGCGCAACGATGCCCATCGGTATGGCGAGGAAAAAGGGAATTCGCCAGCCCCAGTCATGCAGCGCTTCGGGGCTCAGTACGGCGGAAATCAGCGCGACCACGCCTGCGCCTGCCAGCAACCCTAATGCCACGGTAAAAGATTGCCATGCGCCATACAGACCGCGTTTACCTTTAGGGGCGAACTCGGTCATCAGCGATACCGCTCCTCCATACTCGCCGCCGGCAAACAACCCCTGCAGAATACGTAATCCGGTCAGCAGGAGTGGCGCCGCAATACCGATGCTGGCGTAAACCGGTACCAGCCCGATTGCCGTGGTGGCGAGCGTCATCAGTACCAACACGATAATCAGCGTCGGCTTGCGACCAATACGATCGCCAAGACGGCCAAAAACGATGGCGCCCAGCGGGCGAAAGAAGAACGCAATCGCGAAAGAGGCGTAAGTCAGAATCAGCCCGGTCAGCGGCGCTTCCCCGTTCAACTGGAAGAAGTTTTTTGCAATTACGGTCGCCAGAAAGCCATAGACCGCAAACTCGTACCATTCAATAAAGTTACCGATAGAACCGGCGATCAGCGCGCGTTTTTGCGCCGCTGATGTTGTGCTGGCGGTGTGCATAGGAAGCCCCGACTGATACAAAACAGTAACGAATGAATAAATTATTCCATACATTTTTTCTGAGGAAATTTTAAATTCTTATGCCTGTGATGGGCTTCACGAAGGCGTAGCGGTTTTTTTGTGACCGTCTATGCGGGCGACCATACTTACTGTCAGAGCCATTGACGGAGGGAGACATCATGCACTGGCAAACGCATACCGTATTCAATCAACCGACGCCGCTGTGTAACAGCAATCTGTTTTTGTCCGATACCGCGCTTTGTGAGGCGGTAGTGCGTGAAGGCGCCGGTTGGGATGGCGATCTGCTCGCCAGCATCGGCCAACAGTTGGGCACGGCGGAATCGCTGGAGCTGGGGCAACTGGCGAATAGCAACCCGCCAGAACTATTACGCTATGACGCCACCGGCGCCCGGCTGGATGACGTGCGGTTTCATCCCGCCTGGCATTTGCTGATGCAGGGACTGTGCGCCAACCGGGTGCATAATCTCGCCTGGCAGGAAGACGCCCGCGCGGGTTCATTTGTTGCCCGTACCGCCCGCTTTATGCTGCATGCCCAGGTGGAGGCGGGAACGTTATGCCCGATAACCATGACCTTCGCCGCAACGCCGCTGCTGCAGCGCGCGTTACCTGCGGTGTTCAGCGATTGGTTGCCGCCATTACTCAGCGATCGCTATGACCCGCATCTCGCACCGGGCGATCAGAAACGTGGATTGCTGATTGGCATGGGAATGACCGAAAAACAGGGCGGTTCGGATGTGCTCAGCAATACCACCCGAGCGGAAAAAACGGCGGAAGGATTCTATCGGCTGGTGGGCCATAAATGGTTCTTCTCGGTGCCGCAGAGCGATGCGCATCTGGTATTAGGCCAGACGCCGGGCGGGCTCTCCTGCTTCTTTGTGCCGCGCTTTTTACCCGATGGCCAACGCAATGGCGTGCGCCTGGAGAGGTTGAAAGATAAATTAGGTAACCGCTCTAACGCCAGTAGCGAAGCCGAATTCTTTGACGCCTGCGGGTGGCTGATAGGCGAAGAGGGCGACGGCGTGCGGCAAATTCTCAAGATGGGCGCGCTGACCCGCTTCGACTGCGCGGCCGGCAGCCATGCCCTGATGCGCCGCGCATACTCGGTGGCGCTGTACCATGCGCTGCAGCGTCAGGCGTTCGGCAAGAATCTGGCCGATCAGCCGATGATGCGTCAGGTGCTGGGCCAGATGGCGCTGCGTCTTGAAGGACAAACCGCTTTTCTGTTCCGTCTGGCTCGCGCCTGGGATCGGCGCGACGATGCGCATGAAGTGCTATGGGCTCGTTTATTTACCCCGGCCGCCAAGTTTGCTATCTGTCGCGCCGGTATACCGTTTGTCGCCGAGGCGATGGAAGTGCTGGGCGGTATCGGTTATTGCGAAGAGAGCGAACTCCCGCGCTTATACCGTGAGATGCCGGTGAATAGTATCTGGGAAGGTTCCGGCAATATTATGTGCCTCGACGTAATGCGGGTGCTTGGCAAGCAGCCGGCGGCGTTAGAAATGCTGGCGGCGGAGTGCGCTGAGGTCAAGGGGCAGAACCGGCATTATGACCGCGCGTGGCGACAGCTTCAGCAACTCTTGCGGCGGCCGGTTGAGGCGCAGGGACGAGAAATAGCGCGTCTGGTGTATTGCCTGGGGGCGGGGGCGCAGATGCTGCGCTTTGCATCGCCGCCGCTGGCCCAGGCGTGGTGCCGGATGATGCTGGATCCGCGAGGAGGTATCCGCCTGGACGCTCAACTGCTGGACGATGCGCTGCTACGGGCGATGGGGCGCGGACGACAGCCGTCTCAGGCGTAGAGAATGGCCTGCACTCGCCAGCTATCCGGCTGCGGCTCTTCATACATCTGAACGATACGATACCAGGAAGCGCCCTGCTCATCGGCTTTTACGGCAATGGCATGCTCGACATCCTGCTGACTGCCGGAGATATTATTGACGGAAATCAGACCAATTTCGTTCAGGCCAGTGACGCAATCCGCACTGGCGAATTCGGCTGACTGAGCGGAAGTATTGGCCGTCGCGGTAGTCAGCAACAGGCTGGGTAAGGTCAGTGATCGTTTCATCGTCAGCTCCATTTCACGTAATCCCGAGGGCAGTCCGTTTGCTAACGTTCTGCCAAAAAGGCTGGCCGAACGTTATTATGCGTAGGAGAACGTGAATGGACGCAAAGCAGTGTAAAGCTGGTTAAAAACGCATCACACCGCTATTTATGATACAGAATCGCTTGCGAATACCACTGGCCGGGAACCATGGTGTCATCGATCATAACGATGACGTAGTAATCCGCTTTTGCGGCTTCTGCTTTGGCTTTCAACGCGGTCTCGACATCCATCGGCGAACCGTACATCAGCACGCTGACGGTACCAATCTTTTGCAGGCCCTCAGTCTGATTGCGACGAATTTCCTGCGGATGATCGCTTGCCGGCGGCGGCGCCTCCGGCGTACCCTGCAGGACGCTACATCCGCTTAAGGCGAGAGCCAGTAACCACGGTGTAAACCTACGCATGACCATATCTCGTTTCCTGATAGTGATAGTGTAGTGGTAGCCTGAATATCATTTCTGGGGAATGTTCCCGAATTGTTATCTATCGCGCGATTTTCGAATGAAAATGTTATGAAAGCGTAACCGAGCTCTCAACATTATAAATCGTGCTCAACGCAAAGCTTTGACGAATGTTTTGGTGCGAGACGCCGTGCCACTATAAAGAAGGAGACGATAGTTGATTACACTCGAAATGCGCAATCTGGCAGGCGGTGAAGTGATTCACGCCTGTCCGGCTGGGATGGCGGATAAGCCTCTGCCGGTTATCGTCTTCTATCACGGTTTTACCTCTTCCAGGCTGGTCTACAGCTACTTCGCCGTCGCGCTGGCCGAAGCCGGGTTCCGGGTGATTATGCCGGATGCCGCCGAACATGGCGCGCGTTTTCGCGGCGACGAGGAGGGGCGAATGCAGCGTTTTTGGCCGATCCTGCGACAGAATTTTCTTGAATTTCCCGCCCTGCGAGACGCGATTATCGCTGAGGGATGGCTGGAAGATGAACGGCTGGCGGTGGCCGGCGCATCAATGGGCGGCATGACCGCGCTCGGTATCATGACCCATCATCCAGAGCTAAAATGCGTGGCCTGCCTGATGGGCTCAGGCTATTTCAGCAGCCTCGCGCAGACGCTGTTTCCGTCGCCCGGATTCGATACGGCAAGCCTGGCGGAGTGGGACGTGACTCATCAGTTAGCGGCGCTAGCCGACAAGCCGCTGCTGCTGTGGCACGGCGACGCAGACGACGTGGTTCCGCCCGGCGACACATTTCGCCTGCAGCAGGCGTTAACGCAGAGCGGCCTGGCAACTAACCTGACCTGCCAGTGGCAAAAGGGCGTACGCCACCGCATTACCCCGGAAGCGCTGGACGCGACCACCGCCTTTTTCCGGCAGCATCTTTAAACGCGGATAACCTGCACGCCCTGATCCTCAAGCTGCTTGAGGATCGTTTCATCGGCCTGCTTGCCGGTGATAACCAGGTCGATTTGGCTGGCCTGGCTGAACAGCATCCCGGCGCGTTCGCCGACTTTGCTGCTATCGACCAGTACCGCCAGTTTGCCAACGACGTTAAGCATTTTCTGCTCGGCCATCGCGGTCAACATATCGGTTTTGTACAATCCCTCGGCGGTTAACCCTTTGCCGCTGGTGAACATCCAGTGCCCGGCATACAGGCTGTTTTCGCTACCCTGCGGGCTGAGGGTGATGAAGTGGCTGTGGTTATATTGCCCCCCCATAATGATCACGCTGTCATGCTCCTGGTCAATCAGATAGTTGGCCAGCGGCAGGTAGTTGGTAATGATCTGCACCGGTTTGCCGCATAATTCACGGCCAAGCAGGAAGGCGGTGGAGCCGCAGTTGATAACGATGCTTTCGCCCGGAGAAACCAGTTGCGAGGCGGCGCGGGCAATCCGCACTTTCTCATCGTGGTTTTGCGCCTGATGAATGTTCATTGGCGACCAACGTGGGCGCTGTTCGCTGATGGCTTCCGCGCCATTACGGACCTTTTTCAGCTTGCCATTTTCATCAAGCTTATTGATATCGCGTCTTGCCGTCGCCGGAGAGATGCCGAGGCGGGAGATTACCTGTTCTACGGTGACAAATCCCGTTTGCGCCAGCAAATCCAGTAAAATTTGATGTCTTTGCGCTTCAGTCATGAGCGAATCCGATTAAAAGTGACAAGCAAAGATGATATTTGAAATTAACGCTAAATACTAATGCGGAAAGGGAATTCCGGCGGGCGCGCCCGCCGGAATAGGATTACAAAAAGGATTTGAACGGCAGGTCTGGCTCAATGGTAAAGCAGTCATCGAATCCGCGTGGGTAGTGGTATTCGAAATTGTCTTTATCCAGCGGCCAGGTAAATTTACCGCCGACCTGCCAGATAAACGGCTTGAAGCCGTATTTCAGACGATCCTTTTTCATCTCCCACAGTACGCGGATCTCCTGTGGGTCGGCCTGGAAGTTGGACCAGATATCATGGTGGAACGGAATGACCACTTTGGCATTTAGCGATTCCGCCATGCGCAGGATATCGGCGCTGGTCATTTTGTCGGTGATACCGCGCGGGTTTTCCCCATAGGAACCGAGGGCGACGTCAATCTGATGCTCGTTACCGTGCTTTGCATAGTAGTTGGAATAGTGTGAGTCGCCGCTGTGGTACAGGTTGCCGCCCGGCGTTTTGAACAGATAGTTGACCGCGCGCTGGTCCATGCCGTCCGGCAGCACGCCGGCGGCTTTTTGATCGGCTGGCAGGGTAATGAGCGCAGTACGATCGAATGCGTCGAGCGCGTGGATCTCAATGTCTTTGATCTTCACCACATCGCCCGGCTTCATGACGATGCAGCGTTCTGCCGGCACGCCCCAGCCAATCCACAGATCAACGCAGGTTTTTGGTCCGATAAACGGCACATCGGCGGCGCAGTTTTGCATCACCGCGGCGGCGACGTTAACGTCGATATGATCGTTGTGATCGTGCGTCGCCAGCACGGCGTCAATTTGGCGGATGGCGAAAGGATCGAGCACGAATGGCGTAGTGCGCAGGTTCGGCTGTAGTTTTTTCACCCCGGCCATGCGCTGCATCTGGTGGCCGGTTTTCATCAGCGGATTACCGTGGCTCTGCTTACCGGTACCGCACCAAAAATCGACGCAAATATTAGCGCCGCCTTCCGATTTTAGCCAAATGCCGGTGCATCCCAGCCACCACATGGCAAAGGTGCCCGGCGCAACCTGCTCTTGTTCGATCTCTTCATTCAGCCAGCTACCCCATTCCGGGAAAGTGCTCAAAATCCAGGATTCACGGGTGATGGTTTGCACTTTACTCATCGATCTCTTCCTCTTTTATTTCAAAAGTAATCAATTGGTGATTTGTTTTGATTGATACTGGCACTGTTTTTTCAGGAATGCAATCGGCTATTTTCAAGAAAAAGCGGTGAGAGCGTTGCGCTAACGCGCTGATAAACCCTGAATTTAATATCAAGCATGTATGTATATTGTTGATATTAGTGGTTTGTTTGGTTATGTCGTGACGTAATGGAAAATACACGCACAAAAAATATGATTATTTGCGTGATGCGTCACATTTAATCAAATTCAATCTTGTTGTGATTGTTTTTGATTATTAGAGTGAGGGCGACGACAACTGCTGAGCGTCATGCGCGTTCAAAGCCTTCCTCTTCTGGAGTGTGTTATGGAGATCCTCTACAACATCTTTACCGTCTTCTTTAATCAGGTAATGACTAATGCCCCGCTGCTGCTGGGTATCGTGACCTGCCTTGGCTATATCTTGTTGCGTAAAAGCGTCAGCGTGATTATCAAAGGCACGATCAAAACCATCATTGGTTTCATGCTGTTACAAGCCGGCTCCGGCATTCTTACCAGCACCTTTAAGCCGGTGGTGGCGAAAATGTCAGAGGTTTATGGCATCAATGGCGCGATTTCCGATACCTACGCCTCAATGATGGCGACCATCGACCGGATGGGCGAGGCCTATAGCTGGGTGGGGTATGCGGTGCTGTTGGCCCTGGCGCTAAATATCTGTTACGTCCTGCTGCGCCGCATTACCGGCATCCGCACTATCATGCTGACTGGCCATATTATGTTTCAGCAGGCGGGGCTGATTGCGGTCTCTTTCTTCATCTTCGGCTACTCCATGTGGACGACCATTATCTGCACCGCGGTGCTGGTCTCCCTGTACTGGGGTATCACCTCCAACATGATGTTTAAGCCGACTCAACTGGTTACCGACGGCTGCGGCTTCTCTATCGGTCACCAACAGCAGTTTGCCTCGTGGATTGCCTATAAAGTGGCGCCGTATCTGGGGAAAAAAGAGGAGAGCGTCGAAGACCTCAAGCTGCCGGGCTGGCTCAATATTTTCCACGACAACATCGTCTCTACCGCGATTGTGATGACCATTTTCTTTGGCGCCATTCTGCTCTCCTTTGGCATCGATGTTGTACAGGCGATGGCGGGCAAAACCCACTGGACGGTCTATATCCTGCAGACCGGTTTCTCCTTCGCCGTGGCCATTTTCATCATTACCCAGGGCGTGCGTATGTTCGTCGCCGAGCTGTCCGAAGCCTTCAACGGTATCTCACAGCGCCTGATCCCCGGCGCCGTGCTGGCGATCGACTGCGCCGCTATCTATAGCTTCGCGCCGAATGCCGTGGTCTGGGGCTTTATGTGGGGCACCATCGGCCAACTGATTGCCGTTGGTATTCTCGTCGGCGTTGGCTCCTCCATTCTGATCATCCCGGGCTTTATCCCAATGTTCTTCTCTAACGCGACGATTGGCGTCTTTGCTAATCACTTCGGCGGCTGGCGCGCGGCGCTCAAGATCTGTCTGGTGATGGGCATGATTGAAATCTTCGGCTGCGTGTGGGCGGTGAAGTTGACCGGAATGAGCGCCTGGATGGGCATGGCGGATTGGTCAATCCTGGCGCCGCCGATGATGCAGGGTTTCGCCTCGATAGGGCTGGCGTTTATGGCCGTCATTATTCTGATTTCACTGGCTTATATGTTCTTCGCCGGCCGCGCGCTGCGCGCCGAGGAAGACGCGGAAAAACAACTGGCAGAAGCCTCTGCTCAATAAGGAGTTCTGATTATGACCGTACGTATTCTGGCTGTGTGTGGCAACGGGCAAGGTAGTTCCATGATCATGAAAATGAAGGTGGACCAGTTCCTGACGCAATCAAACATCGACCACACGGTGAACAGCTGCGCGGTAGGTGAATATAAAAGCGAGCTAAACGGCGCGGATATCATTATTGCCTCGACCCACATCGCCGGCGAAATCACCGTCACTGGCAATAAATACGTGGTTGGCGTGCGCAATATGCTGTCCCCTGCGGATTTCGGCCCAAAACTGCTTGAAGTGATCAAAGCCCACTTCCCGCAGGATGTGAAATAAGGAGCCGCCATGAAACTTCATGATTCTCTGGCGCAGAACCACTCCATACGCCTGCAGGCGGAGGCGGAAAGCTGGCAGGAGGCGGTGAAAATCGGCGTCGATCTGCTGGTGGCCGCCGACGTAGTGGAACCGCGTTACTACCAGGCGATCCTCGATGGCGTCGCGCAGCATGGTCCCTATTTTGTTATCGCGCCGGGCCTGGCGATGCCTCATGGGCGTCCGGAAGAGGGCGTTAAGAAAACCGGCTTTGCGCTGGTGACGCTAAAAAAACCGCTGATTTTCAATCACGAAGATAACGACCCGGTCGACATTCTGATCACCATGGCGGCAGTTGACGCCACCACCCACCAGGAGGTGGGCATCATGCAGATCGTTAACCTGTTTGATGATGAAGCCAATTTCGACCGTTTACGCGCCTGCCGCACCGAGCAGGAAGTGCTGGATTTAATTGAAAACGCCACTGCGGCGGCTGTTTAAGAGGGAGTTGATACGATGTCTCAGTTACCAATGTTGCAGGTTGCGCTGGATAACCAAACCCTGTCTCACGCCTATGAGACCACCCGCCTGATCGCCGAAGAGGTGGATATCATTGAAGTGGGCACGATTCTCTGCGTCGGCGAAGGGGTGCGCGCGGTGCGCGATCTGAAAGCGCTGTACCCGCATAAAATCGTACTGGCGGATGCCAAAATCGCCGATGCCGGAAAAATCCTGTCGCGGATGTGCTTTGAAGCTAACGCTGACTGGGTGACCGTGATCTGCTGCGCCGATATCAACACCGCCAAGGGTGCGCTGGATGTCGCCAAAGAGTTCAACGGCGACGTGCAAATTGAGCTGACCGGCTTCTGGACCTGGGAGCAGGCGCAGGCGTGGCGCGATGCGGGCATTCAGCAGGTGGTCTATCACCGCAGCCGCGACGCGCAGGCCGCGGGCGTGGCGTGGAGCGAGGCGGATATCAGTGCGATTAAGCGTCTTTCCGATATGGGCTTCAAAGTCACCGTGACCGGCGGATTGGCGCTGGAAGACCTGCCGCTGTTCGCCGGTATTCCTATTCACGTCTTTATTGCCGGTCGCAGCATCCGCGATGCCGCCTCGCCGGTGGAAGCGGCTCGCCAGTTTAAACGCTCTATCGCCCAGCTGTGGGGATAAGGAGCGGCTATGTTGTCGAAACACATTCCGCTCGGTATCTATGAAAAAGCGCTCCCCGCCGGGGAGTGCTGGCTGGAGCGGTTACAGCTGGCGAAAACGCTGGGTTTTGATTTTGTTGAAATGTCGCTTGATGAAACCGATGCCCGCCTTGCGCGGCTGGACTGGAGCCAGGAGCAGCGCCTGGCGCTGGTCAAGGCGGTAGCCGAAACCGGCGTCCGGGTGCCATCGATGTGCCTCAGCGCCCATCGTCGTTTTCCGCTCGGCAGCGAAGATGACGCGGTGCGTAATCAGGGGCTGGAAATTATGCGTAAAGCCATCCAGCTGGCGCAGGATGTGGGGATTCGGGTGATCCAGCTGGCGGGCTACGACGTTTATTATCAGCAGGCGAACGATGAAACGCGCCGCCGTTTTCGCGAGGGCCTGAAAGAGAGCGTCGAGATGGCCAGCCGGGCCCAGGTGACGCTGGCGATGGAGATCATGGACTATCCGCTGATGAACTCGATCAGCAAGGCGCTGGGTTATGCCCACTACCTGAATAATCCATGGTTTCAGCTTTATCCGGACATTGGCAATTTGTCGGCGTGGGATAACGACGTACAGATGGAGCTGCAGGCCGGTATGGGGCATATCGTGGCGGTGCACGTCAAAGATACGAAGCCCGGCGTCTTTAAAAACGTACCGTTCGGTGAAGGCGTCGTCGATTTTGAACGTTGCTTCGAAACGCTCAAGCAGACGGGCTACTGCGGCCCGTATCTGATTGAGATGTGGAGTGAAACCACCGATGACCCGGCGGCGGAAGTCGCAAAGGCTCGCGACTGGGTGAAAGCGCGGATGGCGCGCGCGGGCCTGACGGAGGCGGCATAATGCAGCAACTTAAACAGCAGGTATTTGCAGCTAATATGGATCTGCCGCGCTACGGGCTGGTGACCTTTACCTGGGGCAACGTCAGCGCAATCGACCGGCAGCGTGGGCTGGTGGTGATCAAGCCCAGCGGCGTAGCCTACGAGTCAATGACCGTCGATGATATGGTGGTGGTCGATTTGCAGGGCAACGTGGTGGAAGGGCGCTGGCGTCCCTCTTCCGATACCGCGACCCATCTTGCGCTCTATCGTCGCTATTCCGGCCTCGGCGGGGTGGTGCATACCCACTCGACGCACGCTACCGCCTGGGCGCAGGCGGGGCTGGCAATCCCGGCGCTCGGCACCACCCACGCGGACTACTTCTTCGGCGATATCCCCTGTACCCGGGCGCTCAGCGCACAGGAGGTGGAAGAGGCCTATGAGCTGAACACCGGAAAGGTGATTATCGAAACGCTGGGCGAGGCCAACCCGTTACATACGCCAGGGATTGTGGTCTATCAGCATGGGCCGTTCTCCTGGGGGAAAGATGCCCATGAGGCGGTGCACAATGCGGTGGTGATGGAAGAAGTGGCGCGAATGGCGTGGATCGCCCGCGGCATTAATCCGCAGCTACAGCCCATCGACAGTTGGCTAATGGAGAAACATTTTCTGCGTAAACACGGGCCTGACGCCTACTACGGGCAGAAGTAAGCTACGCGCTCCGGGGCTTTCACCTCAGGGTGAAGTAACTGGTCTGGCCCCGGAGCCGTTTTTAACCCTGACGATAGGCCGATGGCATACAGCGCATGCCGATGAGCGTGACCACGCAAATCATCGCGCCGGCGTAAAACGTCGATGCGGCGCCGAAGGTTTCCCACAGTACTCCTGCGCCGGTACTGGCCAGCAGCAGCGCCAGGCCGCTCATCAGGTTAAACATGCCGAATGCCGTACCGCGTAGTTCCGGCGGCGCGGTATGCGCAACCATCGCCGCCAGTAGCCCCTGCGTCATCCCCATATGAATCCCCCACAGCGCGACGCCGATCAGCAGCGTGCTCCAGTGGCCGCTGAGCGCCAGCACGATATCGGCGAGGATCAGCACCAGCAGCCCCCATTGCAGCAGTTTGCTGTGGCTCATCCTGTCAGAGAGCTTACCGAACGGGTAAGCCGTGAGGCTGTAGACCAGGTTCATCGCGACCATCACCAGCGGAATAGTAAACAGCGGGATCTCCATCTGCTGGGCGCGCAGTACCAAAAAGGCTTCGCTGAAGCGGGCGAGGGTGAAAATGCTGCCAATCGCCACCACCCACCAGTAGGCGGCGGAGAGCTTTTTCAGGTTTTCGCGCTTCAGCGGATTGCTACGTTTGTGTGCGATGGCGGATTTCGGCTCCTGCAGACCAAAGCCCAGTAGAGCAATGGATAGTACGGCGGGAATGACCGCCACCCAGAAGATAGCGTGAAAATCGTTATGCCATATAAACATCAGCAGCACCGCCAGCAGCGGGCCGAGGAAGGCGCCGACGGTATCCAGCGCCTGGCGTAGCCCGTAGGCCGCGCCACGGATCTCCGGCGGCGTTACGTCGGCGACCAGCGCATCGCGCGGCGCACCGCGGATACCTTTTCCGACGCGGTCGATCATGCGGGCGCTAAATACCACCCCGGCGCTCGGCGCGAGGGCAAACAGCGGTTTACTCAGCGCCCCCAGCCCGTAGCCAAGCAGCGCCAGCCCTTTGCGTTTGCCCACGTAGTCGCTAATGACGCCGGAGAAGACTTTGAGGATTAAGGCGGTGGCTTCGGCCAGCCCTTCGATAAGACCGATAATAATGACGCTGGCGCCGAGCGTAGTGGCCATAAACAACGGGAGCAGGCTGTGGATCATCTCTGACGAGACATCCATTAGCAGGCTGACGCCGCCGAGCACCCAAACTCCTTTCGGGATACGACCTAAGGTCGCGAAACGCGGGACCATCAATCACTCCTGATTATCAAACGGTGAATTGATGATTAAATCAGGTTGCGATGACGCTGGTGAGTCAGTTGGGAAAATAATTCTCAATTGCGTTTACATCGGTTATTCGCTTCGCCCCTCGTGAGGAGAGGCGAAGCATCGACCTGGGCTAGCGGTAAATAGCGGCGCTGGCATGAATAAGGCCATTGCTCTGCGGTTCGTGAATCAGGATTGGCTGGAAGTACTTCGCTCCCAGGGCATCGCTTTCCTGGTTCAGGGCCTGTTCGGCCTCTTGTTCGCTAGCCATATTATGATTGATATAAATTACGCCCAGACTCTGCACATCGTCCATGTTGCGAGCCTGACGCCCATCGATTTTGATGGCTGCCAGCGCGTTGGCGCTAAGGAGTAGCGCAGCCATTACGGCGATGATAATGCTTTTCATAGAACGCTCCTTACTGACAGTACGGGTAAAACGCTGGACTCCTCTTGCTGGTGTCTGGCTATTGATTAAATTGTAATCGCTGGCGTGCCGCCTGATAGCGACCTTTTCTGATGCAGTTGTTCAAAAAAATGCCGCGTTCCTTATTGGTTAATTTTAAATCACCCACTTAGCCCAGCTTGGCGCTTAGTGCGAATTATTTGTGCAAATGCGCTTGTGTTCCTGGGGGGGCGCAATTAGAATGACGCGTCAATTTTTCAGCCGCCCTTTAACACGTTCCTTGCCTCCATGGGCCGCGGCTGACCCAGACAGGAGGCTGAATAATCCGTAAGGAGCAATTCGATGCGTCATTACGAAATCGTTTTTATGGTCCATCCTGACCAGAGCGAACAGGTTCCGGGCATGATCGAACGTTACACTGGTGCAATCACTGCAGCAGAAGGTACGATCCACCGTCTGGAAGACTGGGGCCGCCGTCAGCTGGCTTATCCGATCAACAAACTGCACAAAGCTCACTACGTTCTGCTGAACGTTGAAGCGCCGCAGGAAGCGATCGATGAGCTGGAAACTAACTTCCGCTTCAACGACGCCGTTATCCGCAGCATGGTAATGCGTACTAAGCACGCTGTTACCGAAGCATCTCCGATGGTTAAAGCGAAAGACGAGCGCCGTGAGCGTCGTGAAGATTTCGCTAACGAAACCGCAGATGATTCTGAAGCTGGGGATTCTGAAGAGTAATCCTGATGACCAACCGTCTGGTGTTGTCCGGCACCGTGTGCAGGATGCCCCTTCGAAAGGTCAGCCCGTCAGGAATTCCTCATTGCCAGTTCGTGCTTGAGCATCGTTCTGTGCAGGAGGAAGCCGGTTTTCACCGGCAGGCGTGGTGCCAAATGCCCGTTATTATTAGCGGACACGAGAACCAGGCCATTACTCACAGTATAACGGTCGGTAGCGCAGTCACCGTTCAAGGGTTCATTAGTTGCCATAAGGCAAAGAACGGCTTGAGTAAAATGGTTCTGCATGCCGAGCAGATTGAATTGATAGATTCTGGAGACTAGCCATATGGCACGTTATTTCCGTCGTCGCAAGTTCTGCCGTTTCACCGCGGAAGGCGTTCAAGAGATCGACTATAAAGATATCGCTACGCTGAAAAACTACATCACCGAAAGCGGTAAGATTGTCCCAAGCCGTATCACCGGTACCCGTGCAAAATATCAGCGTCAGCTGGCTCGCGCTATCAAACGCGCACGCTACCTGTCCCTGCTGCCGTACACTGATCGTCATCAGTAATCGGTCACGGTCCATTAATACGACTTTGAGAGGATAAGGTAATGCAAGTTATTCTGCTTGATAAAGTAGCAAACCTGGGTAGCCTGGGTGATCAGGTAAACGTTAAAGCGGGCTATGCTCGTAACTTCCTGGTACCACAGGGTAAAGCTGTTCCAGCTACCAAGAAAAACGTTGAGTTCTTCGAAGCGCGCCGCGCTGAACTGGAAGCCAAACTGGCTGACGTTCTGGCCGCTGCTAACGCACGTGCTGAAGCAATCAACGCACTGGGCACCGTTACCATCGCGTCCAAATCTGGCGACGAAGGTAAACTGTTCGGTTCCATCGGTACTCGCGACATCGCTGACGCTGTTTCTGCAGCTGGCGTTGCCGTTGCGAAGAGCGAAGTTCGCCTGCCGAACGGCGTTCTGCGCACCACCGGTGAGCACGAAGTAGACTTCCAGGTTCACAGCGAAGTCTTCGCTAAACTGGTTGTTAACGTTGTAGCTGAGTAATTTTTTACTCAACTCACGTCGATGCGCCGGCCTTGTGCCGGCGTTTTGCTTTTTAGCGCCTGCCTGATTTTTATCTGGTATGGTAGCTATTCTCGCCGCTTTCTGGATAATAAAATAAAACACGATTTTATTTCCGGTAAAGTTAATGGACGCTTCCTCTCCAACCCCTTCGATTTTTGCCAATAAAAAAGTAGCTTATGTCTGCGCGACGCTATGCTGTCTGCTGTGGGGCAGTTCTTATCCCGCGATAAAAAACGGCTATGAGCTTCTGCACATCGCCACCGATGATGTTCCCTCAAAAATTGTTTTTGCCGGATATCGCTTTCTGTTTGCGGGCTTATTGTTGCTGCTGTTTGCGCTGGCGCAGCGCAAACCCATCGCCCGGCTCAATGGCCGCCAGTGCGGGCAACTGGCGATGCTGGGGCTAACGCAGACCGCTATCCAGTACGCCTTCTTCTACGTCGGCCTGGCGTTCACCACTGGAGTGAAGGGATCGATCATGAATGCCACCGGGACGTTCTTCAGCGTTCTGCTGGCGCATTTTATCTATCAGAATGACCGGCTCAGCTACAACAAAACTATCGGCTGCGTGCTTGGCTTCGTCGGCGTGATGTTGGTGAACTTCAACGCCTCATTGGGCGATTTTAATTTTGTCTGGCAGGGCGATGGCTTTGTCGTGCTGGCGGCGTTCATCCTCTCGGCGGCGACGCTCTACGGCAAACGCATCTCGCAAACCGTCGACCCGACGGTGATGACCGGCTGGCAGCTGGCCTTCGGCGGTCTGGTGCTGGTGGCGGGCGGGTATCTGACCGGCGGGGAGCTACGAATGCACAGCCTGACCGCAGCGATGATCCTTGGCTATTTAACTCTGCTGTCGTCGATAGCTTTTGCGCTATGGAGCGTGCTACTCAAGCACAATCGCGTCAGTATGATTGCGCCGTTTAACTTTGTTATCCCGGTGGCCGGGACGGTGCTGTCAGCGATCTTTCTTGGCGAGAATATCTTTGAGTGGAAGTACGCGATCGCGCTGGTCCTGGTGTGTGTAGGGATCCGCTGGGTGAACAAAAGCCAGGCGCGTTAGGCCGGGCGTACAACCCGGCCTAAGTGAAGCGTTTATCGCGCACGCACGAAGCTGCCGTTCGACTGGCGGGTGAACAGCACCTGCTGGCCGTTGCCGGTATCAATAGTGAGGCCGGTGACGACGCCGTTGGCGTTCTGGCGAATTTGCACCGTCTGTCCACTCTGCAAGGTGCTTAATGGTTTGCCGGCGCCTTCGACCTGCGCCATGGCGTAGACGTCAGTGGCTGGCAGACCGTGGTCGCGGAACAGTTGCGCCAGCGTTTTGCCCGATTCAATCCGGTAGGTGCGCCACTGCTGTTCAATACCCGGCGCAGACTGCTGCTGCGCCGGTTGTTGATACGGCTGAGAAGAGGAAGACGTTTGCGGCTGGTCAGGCTGTTCATCCTGAATGGCTTCAGGCGCCACAGGCGCAACCTGATCGGCATCGCTGACCGTCGGCGTATTGGTGATTGGCGGAAGCGGCACGGCCTGATTACCCGAACCTTGCGGCTGAGACTGGGACTGCAAATCGAGACTGGCTTCACGGCTTGCCTGGGTCGGCGTGCTGTTATCGCCGGAGGGGAGCAGGAAACCAATAATCACCAGCAGGAAGCCGACGATGATGCCGCGGCGATGCATGGGCGGTAGCGGATCCATGAGACGAAGTTGATCCGGGGCGTGCCAGATCTTCGCCAGGGTAGATGTCAGTTCAAAGCGCCCGGGCATGGCTTTCCTCCTGCTCCGCATATTTTTATCCTGCTTATGAGTATAGACGGCTAACGTCCTGAAGGTAGAGGTTAACCTGATATCGCCTATTGTTTCTGTTTCGCTGAGATTTGTCATCATCCGCCGACAAAGTTTTACCCATTCCTCTATGGCTGTTATGCTTTCGAACGCTTTTCTCAAGATGTTTATCACCCAAAAAAGGAACAAAGATGGCAACCCCGACTTTTGACACTATCGAAGCGCAGGCAAGTTACGGTATCGGCTTGCAGGTTGGACAACAACTGAGCGAATCCGGCCTGCAGGGGCTGCTGCCGGAAGCGCTGGTTGCCGGCATTGCCGATGCGCTGGAAGGCAACCAGCCGCAGGTGCCGGTTGAAGCCGTACACCGCGCGCTGCGTGAAATCCATGAACGCGCTGACGCCGTGCGTCGCGAGCGCTTCCAGGCGATGGCCGCCGATGGCCAGAAATACCTCGATGAAAACCGTGAAAAAGAAGGCGTGAACAGCACTGAATCCGGTCTGCAGTTCCGCGTACTGACGCAGGGCGAAGGCCCGATCCCGGCGCGCACCGACCGCGTACGCGTTCACTACACCGGTAAGCTTATCGACGGTACCGTGTTCGATAGCTCCGTAGCCCGCGGCGAACCGGCTGAATTCCCGGTGACCGGCGTGATCGGCGGCTGGATCGAAGCGCTGACCCTGATGCCGGTAGGTTCCAAATGGGAACTGACCATTCCGCACAACCTGGCTTACGGCGAGCGCGGCGCGGGCGCTTCTATCCCGCCATTCAGCACTCTTATCTTTGAAGTTGAGCTGCTGGACATTATTTAAGCACCAGGGGCTTCCTCTCCCGCAGAGGGGAGGGAGCCAATAAAAATAGTGCAAAATCCTTAAGTTATAAATTTATTGGAATTTTATATTGCATATAAGTTTGTTGAGTGTATTTTTGTGAGCTGTTTCGCGTTACATTGGTGATATAACACTCACTTTAAACATAAAATTAACATTATATCTAAATCATAGTATTCATCCCTCCGATTCTTACCTAATATCGATAAACCCTCTTGCCAGGGTTGCGACAAATGACAGGCCAACAGAGCCTGAACAACACAGACAGGTACAACAGGAAGAAAATCACATGGTAGATCAGGTCAAAGTCGTTGCCGACGAGCAGGAGACGACTGAACAATCGCTACGGCGAAATCTCACTAACCGGCATATTCAGCTTATTGCTATCGGCGGGGCGATCGGCACCGGGCTGTTTATGGGGTCAGGCAAGACCATCAGTCTCGCCGGGCCATCCATTATTTTTGTTTATATGATCATCGGTTTTATGCTGTTCTTCGTCATGCGTGCGATGGGCGAATTACTGCTGTCGAACCTCGAATATAAATCATTCAGTGACTTCGCCTCCGACCTGTTAGGGCCGTGGGCGGGGTATTTTACCGGCTGGACCTACTGGTTCTGCTGGGTGGTCACCGGGATGGCGGACGTTGTCGCCATCACCGCCTACGCGCAGTTCTGGTTCCCCGGACTTTCTGACTGGGTCGCTTCGTTAGCGGTTATCCTGCTGCTGCTGGGCCTGAACCTCGCAACCGTGAAGATGTTTGGCGAAATGGAGTTCTGGTTCGCGATGATCAAAATCGTCGCCATTGTGGCGCTGATTGTGGTCGGCCTGGTGATGGTGATGATGCACTTTAAATCGCCAACCGGCGTCGAAGCCTCATTCGCGCATCTGTGGAATGACGGCGGCTGGTTCCCGAAAGGCCTCAGCGGTTTCTTTGCCGGCTTCCAGATAGCGGTATTCGCCTTCGTGGGTATTGAGCTGGTTGGTACCACCGCGGCGGAAACCAAGGACCCGGAAAAATCGCTGCCGCGGGCGATCAACTCCATCCCGCTGCGTATCATTATGTTCTACGTCTTCGCGCTGATTGTGATTATGTCGGTGACGCCGTGGAGCTCCGTCGTGCCGAGCAAGAGTCCGTTCGTTGAACTGTTTGTTCTGGTTGGTCTGCCGGCTGCCGCCAGCCTGATCAACTTCGTGGTACTGACTTCCGCCGCCTCTTCCGCTAACAGCGGAGTGTTCTCAACTAGCCGTATGCTATTCGGTCTGGCGCAGGAAGGTCAGGCGCCGAAAATGTTCGCCAAGCTGTCGAAGCGCGCGGTGCCGGCGAAGGGCTTAACCTTCTCCTGCATGTGTCTGCTGGGCGGCGTGGTAATGCTGATGGTCAACCCGAGCGTGATTGCCGCGTTCACCATGATCACCACGGTGTCGGCGATTCTGTTCATGTTCGTCTGGACTATTATCCTCTGCTCTTATCTGGTCTATCGTAAAAAGCGTCCGCAGCTGCACGAGAAGTCCATCTATAAGATGCCGCTGGGTAAAGTGATGTGCTGGGTGTGCATGGCTTTCTTCGTCTTCGTACTGGTGCTGTTGACGCTGGAAGATGATACCCGCGAAGCGCTGATGGTCACCCCGTTGTGGTTTGTTCTGCTGGGCGCGGGCTGGCTGTTTGCCGGTAAAAAACGTCTGGCGAAATAAAAAAGGCCACCCGGAGTGGCCAATAAACTGATAATGTCGAGAGGGCGCCTGCGGGCGCCTTTTTTTATGATTTTCCGGCGAGGGCACGCGGGAACAGCACGTTATTTTCCAGACTGATGTGCTCCATCAGGTCGTCAATCATCTCGTTAATGCCGTTGTACATCGCTTTCCAGGTAGTACAGGCTTCCGGCGGCGGCGTCACGTTATGGGTGATGTGCTTGATCACTTCCAGCAGTTCGCCCGCTTCGTCATGCTCGCTTTCCATTACGCTGATAGGACCACCGGCCTGAGCGCCCATGCCCTGCTTGATCATCGGGAACAGGATCTGCTCCTCTTTCATCATGTGGCTGGAGAGTTCCTGGTGCAGCATGGTCAGATATTTGGTTAGCCCTTTTGGCACGTTCGGTTTATCGGCGTGGACGCGTTCAACCTTGGTTGCCTGCAGGATCAGTTCCGGCAGCTGTTCGCGGTGGCGATCATGATAGCGAACGATGATGTGGTCGATGATGTCGGCGAACGGCGCGGCGCGCCAGTCGCGCTCGACCGGCTGCTCGGCCAGTTTCGCCAGCTCGGCTTCAATCACCGCAACATCCAGCGCTTTGCGCGTCGCCGCGCGCTCCAGGGTTTGTTTGCCGCCGCAGCAGTAATCCATATCGTATTGACGGAACAGCGCGGAGGCGCGCGGGATGCTCAGCGCCAGCTTGCCCAAAGGTTGGTCACGGAAAGCCATAGCAATTACCTCGTCATCAAAAATATAAGATGCATATTAAATGCATCTTATATCGATGGGAATACCCCTTTGGGATACCAGGCTATTTTTTTGGCTCAACGCGCACTTCCTGCAGGACCGGTTTCTCCGGGCGGGCGCGAACCGCCGACACCACGCCGAGCACCAGCAGCAGGATCCCGCTCAGCGTCAGCAGCGGCGGCAGGCTCTGGCGGAGCAGGAAGGTGTACAGCAGACCGGCCAGCGTCTCGAAGACGATCAGCGGCCCGAGGATCACCGTCGGCAGACGCTGGCTGGCAATATTCCAGCACAGTGCGCCGACCCACGAACAGAGTACGGCGATCGCCAGCATCAGGACGATGAACACCGCCGGGCGCGGGCCGAAGGGGAGCGGGAAGTCGATATGCTGGTTCTGCAGCCACCCACAGGCGGCGATATAACCGACCAGCGAGACCGGAAGGGTGACCAACGCCTGCGCGGTAGCCCACATCATTGGCGGCTTATCCGGGTTTTCACGCAGCCAACGAGCGTTGCGCAGGGCATACCACGCCCAGCAGACGACGGAGATCAGCGCGAGAAGAATGCCCGAACCATAGCGCCACGGGCTGAAATCAGGAAGCCCGTGCTGCAGCTCCGCTACGTTGACGCATACCAGCCCCAGCGCAATACAGATTAGCGCCGGAAATAGCCGCCGCCACGGCAGCTTGCCATCGCGCTGGCTATAAAGCAGGTTGGCGCACACCGGCAGTACCACCGGTAGGGTGCCGATAATCATCGTCGATACCGGCGCGCCGGTGCGCTGAATGGCGCTGGCCAGACAGAAGTAATAGATCAGGTTCCCCATCATGGTCAGCGCCAGCGCGGTCCACCAGTCCTTACCGTTCAGCTGGCGTAGACGCGCGCGGCCGAGCCACGCCAGCGGCAGGGCGATAAGTCCCAGTGCCAGATATCGCCCCATCGACTGCAGCACCGCCGGGTATTCCGGCACCAGCAACGGGCCAACGAAAATCAGCCCCCACATTAACCCCGCCAGCAGGGCATACAACACGCCGCTAATCATGATGACATCCATCTTCAGTTTGCTTGCGCCAAGTGTAGAAGGGTGTGGGGGAAAGAATATTGTATGAGATTGCGCTTTAGCGCCCGGCGACCTGCTTTTGATAACGCACCGGCGTAATGCCGTAGCGGCGGGTGAAGGCGCGGGTTAAGTGCGATTGGTCGGTTAAGCCGGCGGCGATGGCCACTTCGGCGGCAGGCATGCCGTGGGTCAGAAACGCCTTGGCGCGCCACAGGCGAATCGCCATCAGCATCTGGTGCGGAGTAACGTGAAAATGGGCTTTAAACTGGCGCTGGAAGTGATAGGGGCTGAGCGCCGCCACCTGCGCCAGTTCATCAAGGCTGACGGCGCGCATATAGTTATCGTGCAGGTAGTCGCGTACCCGATCGAAGCGGTGCGCCGCTTCCGGCGCCATTGGCGCATGGTGAGCCAGAGGGCGGAAGCTATCAACCAGGTCGAGCAGTATCCCCTGCTGCGCCAGCGGATCGTCTGCGTGCCACAGGCCGTAAATCAGTTGGCCGATTTGCCGGGCGCGCTGCGGCTCCTGGCGCACGACCTCGCTGAACCACCAGTGGCGAACGCCGGTGAAGGCCTCCAGCCGATCTGGCTCCAGATAAATCATCCGGTAGCGCCAGCCTTCGGCGGTTTCCGCCTCGCCGGTATGGAGCTCATCCGGATTCATGGTGACGATGGAATTGGCTGAGGCGACGTGCTGACTACCGCGATAGCGAAAGCGTTCGGCGCCTTGCTCAATCACGCCGATGCCGAAGGCTTCGTGGGTATGCGGTTCAAAGGCATAACGAGAAATATGGGCGTGATAGAGCTCAACGCCGGGGAGTTGGTCGAGATGGCGAAAGCGCGCGTGGTCTTTTTCATCGCTAAATTGTGGTGGTACGCCCTGCATGCCGTGTCTCCCGACGATTCATCCCTTCAATATTAGAGATGAAGCGCCGGGAAGCAACCGCAAAAACTGACAGGGAGCGATTAGATGATGCCTTTCACGCTATCGGCAAGCGACGTGGTCGGGCGGCCAATCAGTTTGCTCAGGGTGCGGCTGTCGTCAAACAGTCCGCCTTTCGACGCGCCGGTATCGGAATCCGCCAGCATATCGGCAAGCCCGGCCGGTAGGCCGACGTTTTTCAGCGCGGCGGCGAAATCGGCTTCGCTGAGGTTTTGATAAACCACATTTTTCCCGCTTTGCTTGCTCAGCTCGGCAGCCAGTTCGCTCAGGGTCCAGGCGTTATCTCCCGCCAGTTCGTAAACTTTCCCGGCATGGCCCTCACCGGCGATAACGTGGGCGGCGGCGGCGGCATAATCGGCACGGGTGGCGGAAGCGATTTTACCCTCGCCGGCGGCGCCAATAAACACGCCGTGTTCCAGCGCTGGCGGCGCGCTGGCCAAATAGTTTTCGGTATACCAGCCGTTGCGCAGCAGCGCGTAAGGAATACCGGAATCGGCCAGCATTTGTTCGGTTTCGATATGTTCACCGGCCAGGCCCAGCGGTGAGGTATCGGCATGCAGCAGGCTGGTATAGGCGATAAATTTCACCCCAGCGGCTTTAGCGGCGTTAATGACGTTACGGTGCTGAACGGCGCGCTGGCCGACTTCGCTTGAAGAGATTAATAACAGTTTATCAACCCCTTGCAGCGCGGCGGTAAGCGCGGCTTCATCGCCGTACTCGGCCTGGCGCACGACGACGCCCTGCTGGCTGAGCGCTTGCGCCTTTGCCGGGTTGCGGACAATCGCCACAATCTGGCTGGCGGGGACGGTTTTTAACAGATCATGCAGTACGTGCTGGCCAAGCTGGCCGGTAGCGCCGGTAATCGCGATCATAGGTCTTCTCCTTCGTGTTCATTGGCAGTTGTGGTAAGCTAACACCTTAACTAACTTTTAGTAAGTACGCACAAAAAGGTAAGTATAAAATGGCCGAACCGACGCTGAGCGACAAACTGCGCAACGGGAATCTGTTTGCTGAACAGTGCCCGTCGCGTGATGTGCTAAAACACGTGACCAGCCGCTGGGGCGTGTTGATTCTGGTGGCGCTACGCGAGGGGACCCACCGCTTTAGCGATCTGCGGCGCAAAATGGGCGGCGTCAGTGAAAAGATGCTGGCGCAGTCCTTACAGGCGCTGGAACAGGATGGCTTTATCGACCGCGTTTCGTATCCGGTGGTGCCGCCGCATGTTGAATATAGTCTGACGCCGCTCGGCCTGCAGGTGAGCGAGAAGGTGGCGGCGCTGGCGGACTGGATCGAACTGAATCTCCCCGCGGTGCTGGCTAACCACGGGGAGTGAAAATGTATCACTCCCCGTAGATACTGTTATCGGTTTGCAACTGTTTTGGTCCGGGAAAAACCGTTGTTTTGTATTCATTCAGCTTTGTAGCCCCGGTAAGCACAGCGCCACCGGGGTACCCGGTGTTATCGGTTTGCAACTGTTTTGGTCCGGGAAAAACCGTTGTTTTGTATTCATTCAGAGCACATTGCGCTCCCGAACTGTCTCCTGCGTTATGTTTCTCATGGCGCGGGGAGCGCACAGAGGGCGGCCAGTCGCCGCCGCCCTCTGTACTCCCGGGCTCTGGCCGCCAAAATCGCCACTTCGTGGTGCCTTCGACTTATCCCGGCAGGCTCCGGGTCGGGTCGAGGCAGCGTCCCTGCAAATCACGGCCCTCAGCCCGCATCCATGCGGGCTGCCCCGGCCTTCCGGGAACGTCTCAGCGATTTTGAGGCCACCAACACCGGCAGTTTCAGCCAACATGGTGAATAAATTAACGGCAGGCCGTACGGGCTATACCCGGATAGCGGCTTACGCCTTATCCGGGCTACCGGCCAGCTTCGCTTTGTAGCCCCGGTAAGCGCAGCGCCACCGGGGAACAGGCATTACTGACTCAAATCCAGCTGATAAATAGCGAAGCCGATATCATCGGTCGCTACCTGCCGCATCGGATACTGCGCTTTCTCTTTGATAAACGCCGCGGCTTTGTCGCCTGGCGAGGTCTCAAAGCGAATATTCAACGGCGTTTTGCTGTGGATCGGCGCCAGACGCCAGTTGTTATCCGCCGCCGGATGGATCGCGCCATCTTTCTTCGACTGCGCGCCAATCCACGCCGCCAGCACCGAACGGTTTTCGTCCGGGGAGGCAAAAGCGATATGGCTGTCGCCGGTACCGGCGAATTTGCCGCCGTAGGCGCGATAGTTATTGGTGGCGACCAGGAAGGTGGCCTGCGGATCGATAGGCTTACCGTTAAAGGTCAGGTCTTTGATGCGCTCTGACTGCGGGTGAATCATCTGGCATTCGCCATCGTAGCGCGCCGGTTGACTCACGTCGATCTGATAGTTTACGCCGTCAATCACGTCGAAGTTATAGGTGCGGAACCCGTCCCAGTTAATCAGCGACTGTGGTTTGCTGCTGGCGGTGTCAATCTGATTAAACTGCCCGGCGGAGCATTCGAGCCACTCCTTGACCTCTTTACCGCTTACCTTCATCACCACCAGCGTGTTCGGGTAGAGATAGAGGTCGGCGGCGTTACGGAAGGTGAGCTGGCCTTTTTCCACTTCGACAAAGCTTGCTGGATCGTTTTTACGTCCGCCGACTTTAAACGGCGCGGCGGCGGAAAGCACCGGCAACTTCGCCAGATCCGGATCGCCCTGGATGTAGTGTTCGACATAGGCCTTTTGCGCCATGTTGACCACCTGCACCGTTGGGTCGTCCTGCACCAGCGCCAGGTAGCTGTACATGTTGTCGGCGGACTTGCCGATAGGCTTGCTGACGAATTCGCGGGTGGCGTCGTGATCGGCTTTCAGCACCGCCACCATTTTACTATCTTCCGCCGCCAGCGACTTTTTCGCCACCGGGTCGTAAATAGGCCGCGCTTCGGCTTTGGCCTGCGTTACTTGCCATTTGCCGCTGTCGTTATTCAGCACCAAATCGACCACCCCGAGATGATCGCCCCACATTCCCGGCATCACCGCCGGAATACCGTTTAGCGTACCTTTGGCGATATCCGCGCCTTTAATGGTAGCGAAGTCTTTACCGGGGAACACCGCGTGGGCGTGGCCGAACATAATGGCGTCAACTCCGGGTACCTGGCTTAAGTAGTAGACCGAGTTTTCCGCCATTGCCTGATAGGGGTCGGCGGAGAGGCCGGAATGCGCAACCACGACCACCACATCAGCGCCTTTCGCGCGCATCTCCGGCACGTACTTACGCGCGGTTTCAGTGATGTCGTTGACCTTCACCTTGCCGTTGAGGTTGGCTTTATCCCAGGTCATGATCTGCGGCGGCACAAAACCGATATAGCCGATGCGCAGTGTATGGGATTGACCATCGCTATCCTGAACCTGGGTATCCTGAATCAGGTAGGGCGTAAACATTGGTTTGCCGGTTTTGAGATCGATAATGTTGGCGTTAACGTAGGGGAATTTCGCTCCGGCCAGCGCCTTGTGCAGGAAGTCGAGACCGTAGTTGAATTCATGGTTGCCCAGGTTGCCGACGGCGTAATTCAGAGTGTTCATCGCCTTATAAACCGGGTGCACATCCCCCTCTTTGAGTCCTTTTGCCGCCATATAGTCGCCCAGTGGGCTACCCTGAATAACATCGCCGTTATCCACAAGCACGCTGTTTTTCGCTTCCGCGCGGGCTTTTTCAATCAGGCTGGCGGTTCTGACCAGGCCGAATTTTTCCGTCGCGGCATCTTTGTAGTAATCGAAATCCATCATATTGCTGTGCAGATCGGTGGTTTCCATGATCCGCAGGTCGACCGTCGCCGCGTTGACGCTGGCCGCCACCAGCGTGGCCAGCAGCGTTGCGCTAAACTTAATCATCAGAGGCGTCCTTTTTTATGAGCAATGGCACAAAAGAAAATGTATTTACATTCTGTTGCTTACAGAATTGTGAATTCTGCCAGAAAAGCGTGAATGGAAACCGCTAGTGTTATCACAGATAGCGGAACTGGTGATGATGCGATATAAATAAAACAACGAGTTAACGCCACTGTAACCAGAAGAGGTGGAGAATGTTAGAACAAGTATGTCAGCTTGCACGGACCGCGGGCGATGCCATCATGGATGTCTACGATGGGAACCAGCCGATGGATGTGAGCAGCAAAAAGGATGATTCTCCCGTTACCGCGGCGGATATCGCCGCGCATAAAGTCATTGTCAGCGGCCTGCAGGCGCTGGATGCAGCAATCCCCATCCTGTCGGAAGAGGATCCGCCGGCGTGGGAAGTGCGGCAGCACTGGCAGCGCTACTGGCTGGTGGACCCGCTGGACGGCACCAAAGAATTTATCAAGCGCAACGGCGAATTCACCGTCAATATCGCGCTGATTGAAAACGGCAAACCAACGCTGGGCGTGGTGTACGCGCCGGTGATGAAAGTGATGTACAGCGCGCAAAATGGCAAGGCGTGGAAAGAAGAGTGCGGCGTGCGCAAGCAGATTCAGGTTCGCGATGCTCGCCCGCCGCTGGTGGTGATTAGCCGCTCCCACGGTAATGACCCGGAACTGCAGGAGTATCTGGAGCAACTGGGCGAGCACCAGACCACCTCAATCGGTTCGTCGCTGAAATTCTGCCTGGTGGCGGAAGGTCAGGCGCAGCTCTATCCGCGCTTCGGGCCGACCAGCACCTGGGATACCGCCGCCGGTCATGCGGTCGCGGTAGCCGCCGGGGCGCACGTTCACGACTGGCAGGGTAAAACCCTCGACTACACGCCGCGTGAATCCTTCCTCAACCCCGGCTTCCGCGTCTCTATTTATTAAGCAACTTATGCAGCAGGTCGACGACCTGCTGTACCTCTTGCTGGGTCAGCGCGCCGTCTTTTGCCCACTGAACGCGTCCGTCTTTGTCTAACACCACAATCGCCGAACTGCCTTCATCGAGCTGCCAGGCTTTGCGTGCGAGACCGTTGCTGTCGACGATAAACTGCGACCACGGATAGAGCTGTTTATTGCTCTCAATGCTGCTGCGCACGAACATTCCGGAACCGGGGATCGCGTCATCGGTATTGACGATGGTGGTGGTCTGGTAGCGGTCGTGCGGCAGGCCAGCCGCCTTAATCGCCTCAATCAGATTGGCATTCTTCTCTTTTGCCGAGGTGCGCCCGGCAATATGCTGGATGACGCGCACTTTTCCCGCCAGCTGCGAGCTATTCCAGTTTTTGTAGCTAAACTTATCGTTACTCAGTACCAGTTCTCCGCGGTCGGCGATGCCTACCGGCGCGACGCGTTGACCGTCGACAAAATTATGTGCCGAAGCCATTAACGGCAACAGGAGGGCGGAAACCGCCAGCAACTTACGTAGGGTCATGAGATATCCTTTTTTATATGCAGGTGATCCGACCACTTGGTCTTGTTTAATGATAAGTGCGAATTGTCGCCATTACCCGCAAGCGTGATGCCAGTTTGCGTGCTAACGCACACATTCAATAAAAAACGGAAACTTATACTAACAACTACGTATGCCTGAAACGAAAATTCTGAATTATTGTCATCAAAGGGTAAAAAAACTTCTACAGACTGGGTGACTTCGGAAATCTGGACTATAGTTTTAGGGCATTAAAATTTGCGCTCCCGATACGCGGGCTAACTGTGGCACCGCAGGAGCGTAACCCTGGCAGGAGACAACAATGAAAATTTTCCAACGCTACAATCCGCTGCAAGTGGCGAAGTACGTGAAGATCCTGTTTCGTGGACGGTTGTACATCAAGGACGTTGGCGCTTTTGAATTTGATAAGGGCAAAATCCTTATCCCGAAGGTTAAGGACAAGCTGCACTTCTCAGTGATGTCCGAGGTCAATCGTCAGGTTATGCGTCTGCAAACAGAGACCGCATAACGTGGTATGACGGCACGAAAAAAAACGGCTCCCGATGGGAGCCGTTGATGTTTTCAGGGCCGCTTACGCCGCACCTTTCTCTTTTTTTGCCGCGTCTTCGACATCAGGCAGTTTCGGTACCAGCACCGTTGGTTTGTTATCGATACGGGTGACCAGCAGCTGGTCGATACGGTAGTTATCGATATCCACCACTTCAAACTTGTAGCCGGAGAACTTCACCGCATCGGTGCGTTTCGGGATCTTGCGCAGCATAAACATCATAAAGCCGCCGATAGTCTCGTAATTATCGGACTGCGGGAACTCATCGATATCGAGCACGCGCATTACGTCATCGATTGGCGTACCGCCGTCAATCAGCCATGAGTTCTCATCGCGGGCGACAATTTGTTCTTCCAGCCCCTGGCCGACCAGGTCGCCCATCAGGGTGGTCATGACGTCGTTGAGGGTGATGATCCCTACCACCAGCGCGTATTCGTTCATGATCACCGCGAAGTCTTCGCCGGCGGTTTTAAAGCTTTCCAGCGCTTCAGAGAGCGTCAGGGTATCCGGCACGATCAGCGTATTGCGGATCTGCACGCCGCCGGTTAACACCAGGCTCTGGTTTGCCAGCACGCGGTTCAGCAGGTCTTTGGAATCGACGTAGCCGATGATGTGATCGATATCTTCGTTACACACCAGGAACTTGGAGTGCGGATGCTCCGCCACTTTATTCTTCAGGCTCTGCTCGTCTTCGTGCAGATCGAACCAGATCACGTTTTCGCGCGGCGTCATTGAAGAGGGAACGGTACGGGATTCCAGCTCAAAGACGTTTTCAATTAATTCGTGTTCTTGTTTACGCAGCACCCCGGCCAGCGCTCCGGCCTCCACCACCGCGTAGATATCATCGGAGGTGATGTCGTCTTTACGCACCATCGGGATTTTAAACAGACGGAAGATGTTGTTCGCCATGCCGTTAAACAGCCACACCAGCGGGCGGAAGACCAGTAAACAGAAGCGCATCGGGTTGATGATGCGCAAAGCCACGGCTTCTGGCGCAATCATACCGATGCGTTTCGGCGTCAGGTCAGCAAACAGGATGAACAAGCTGGTGACCAGGGTGAAGGAGAAAATAAAGCTCAGCTGCTCGGAAAGCTCCGGCGACATGTAGCGGCTCAGCACGCTGTGGAAAGCAGGGGAAAAGGCGGCGTCGCCGACGATACCACCCAGAATGGCCACGGCGTTGAGGCCGATCTGCACGACGGTGAAGAAGGTGCCGGGGTTTTCCTGCATTTTGAGAACGCGCTGCGCGTTCACATTGCCTTCATCAGCCAGCAATTTGAGTTTGATTTTACGCGATGCGGCCAGTGAGATTTCAGAGATCGAAAAAAACGCACTGACGGCAATAAGGAAAAGTATTACTAAAATACTGTTTAACATATCTTTTCTGACCGTTGAGGCCAGATCCTCGGAAGGGAAGTGGATAACTCTTTTAATGTGGAATACATAAAAAACCGGTCCGAAGGCGCTGGACCGGCTATGACACAGCGTAGTATAGCGTAAATGTCTGTAAAGCCACCAGAGCGATAATTATTCTCGCCAGCGGCCTTATTCTTCAGGATTACGCCTGCGGGGGGAGGCAAACGCCAATCCCGCCGATACCGCAGTAGCCGTACGGGTTTTTGTGCAGGTACTGCTGATGATCGTCCTCGGCGTAGTAGAACGGTTTTGCCGTGGCGATCTCGGTGGTGATCTCGCGGGTATCGTTGGCCTCGTGCATCGCCTTCTGGAAGCGCGCCAGACTAGCCTGCGCCGCTTCAAGCTGCTCCGGCGTCAGCGGGTAGATAGCCGAACGGTACTGCGTGCCGTGGTCGTTACCCTGCTGCATCCCTTGCGCCGGGTCGTGATTCTCCCAGAAAACCTGCAGCAGCTGCTCATAGCTGATGACCTGCGGGTCATATACCACGCGCACCGCTTCCGCGTGCCCGGTCTCGCCGCTGCACACTTCACGATAGGTCGGGTTTGGCGTGTAACCGCCGGTATAGCCCGCCGCGGTGCTGTAGACCCCCGGCAATTGCCAGAACAGACGCTCGACGCCCCAGAAGCAGCCCATCGCGAACAGCGCTACCTCCATTCCTTCAGGAACGTTGGTCATTGAGTGGCCGTTAACGGCGTGGAGCGTTGCTACCGGCATCGGCGTGTTGCGCCCCGGCAGCGCATCCGCCTGGGCGACAAGATGCGTTTTATCAAATAGACTCACGGTTGGCCTCGCAATTTGTGGTTAAGGTTGTAACGTCGCGTATCTTTTTAGACAATAAACACGCTCAATACGTCTAAATTTAAACATAAGAATTATTTGGGTTACCGTCACTTTTTCAACCCTTAGTTGTTAGGGTTTTGTTAAGCCGTGGAGCGGCACTTGCGTTTCCTTCGGGGGGAAACAAGGATATTCAGGAGAACACGTGCAACAAATCCGCCAGATATGCGTTACCAGCCTTTTGCTGGTCAGCGGGGTCGCCAGCGCAGCGAATGTGCGTTTGCAGGTTGAGGGGTTATCCGGGGAACTGGAAAAAAACGTCCGCGCCCAACTATCCACGATCCAGAGCGATGAAGTCACGCCGGACCGTCGTTTTCGCGCGCGCGTCGATGACGCCATCCGCGAGGGGCTGAAAGCGCTGGGTTACTATGAACCCACCATCGATTTCGATCTACGTCCGCCGCCCAAGAAAGGGCGCCAGGTACTGATTGCCAAAGTAACTCCCGGCGAGCCGGTGCGCATTGGCGGTACCGAGGTGATCCTGCGCGGCGGCGCGCGCACCGACCACGATTACCTGGATCTGCTGAAAACGCGTCCGGCAATTGGCACGGTGCTCAATCACAGCGACTATGACGGCTTCAAGAGCTCGCTCACCAAGGTGGCGCTGCGCAAAGGCTATTTCGATAGCGAGTTCAATAAAAGCCAGCTTGGCGTATCGCTCGATCGCCATCAGGCTTTCTGGGACATCGATTACAACAGCGGCGAGCGTTACCGCTTTGGCCCGGTAAGTTTTACCGGTTCGCAGATCCGCGAAGAGTACCTGCAAAACCTGGTGCCCTTTAAACAGGGTGATTATTACACCTCACAGGATTTGGCGGAGCTGAACCGCCGCCTGGCGGCGACCGGCTGGTTTAACTCGGTGGTCGTCGCGCCGCAGTTTGATAAATCACGTAAAACCAAGGTGCTGCCTCTGCAGGGCGTCGTTTCGCCACGCAAAGAGAACACCGTGGAAACCGGGATCGGTTATTCGACAGACGTCGGACCGCGCGTGAAAGCGACGTGGAAAAAGCCGTGGATGAACTCCTACGGCCACAGCCTGACCTCCAGCGTCAGCCTCTCCGCGCCGGAACAGCAGCTTGATTTTAGCTACAAAGTCCCGCTGCTAAAAAGCCCGCTTGAGCAGTATTACCTGATGCAGGGCGGTTTTAAGCGTACCGACCTTAACGATACTAAGGCCGACTCCACCACCCTGGCGCTGTCGCGCTATTGGGAGATGTCGAGCGGCTGGCAGCGCGCGATTAACCTGCGCTGGAGTCTGGACCACTTTACGCAGGCTAACGTTACCAATACCACCATGCTGCTTTATCCCGGGGTCTCGGTAAACCGCACCCGTTCCCGCGGCGGCCTGATGCCGACCTGGGGCGATTCCCAGCGCTATTCGGTGGACTACTCCAACACCATGTGGGGCTCGGACATTAACTTTATCGTCATGCAGGCGCAGGACGTGTGGATCCGCACCCTCTATGACCGCCACCGCTTCGTGGTGCGCGGCAACCTCGGCTGGATTGAAGCCGATGACTTCAGCAAAGTCCCGCCGGATCTGCGTTTCTTCGCCGGTGGCGACCGCAGCATTCGTGGTTATAAATACAAGTCGATCTCGCCGAAAGATGACGACGGCAAGCTGATCGGTGCGTCAAAGCTGGCGACAGGTTCGCTGGAGTATCAATACAACGTCACCGGGAAATGGTGGGGCGCGGCGTTTATCGACAGCGGCGAAGCGGTGAGCGATATCCGTAAAAGCGATTTTAAAACCGGCGCGGGCGTCGGCGTGCGCTGGCAGTCGCCGGTTGGGCCGATCAAGCTGGATATCGCCCGACCCATCGGCGACAAAGAAGAACACGGTTTACAGTTTTACATCGGTCTGGGGCCTGAATTATGAGTTTATGGAAGAAGATAAGCCTCGGCGTATTACTCTTTTTAGTGCTGCTGATTGGCGCGGTCGGCTTTTTAGTCGGCACCACTACCGGTTTGCATCTGGTACTGAAAGCGGCGGACCGCTGGGTGCCGGGACTGGAGATTGGCAAGGTCACCGGCGGCTGGCGCGACCTGACCTTACAGAACGTACGCTTCGAACAGCCGGGCGTGGCGGTGACGGCCGGCCAGTTCCATCTCGGCGTCAAGTTGCGCTGTCTGTGGGATAGCAGCCTGTGCGTTAATGATATCTCGCTGCGCGATATCTACGTCGCTATCGATACCAAAAAGATGCCGCCTTCGACGCCGGTAGAGGAAGAAGATTCCGGCCCGCTGAACCTGTCGACGCCATATCCTATTACCCTCAGCCGCGTGGCGCTGCATAACGTCAATGTCAAAATCGACGACACCGCCGTTTCGCTGCGCGATTTCTCCACCGGCCTGAACTGGCAGGAGAAAAACCTGACCCTGACGCCGACTTCGCTCCAGGGCTTGCTCATCGCCCTGCCGAAGGTGGCGAAAGTGGCGCAGGAGCAGGTGGTGGAGCCGAAAATTGACCATCCGAAACCGGAAGAGAAACCGCTCGGCGAGACGATGAAAGATCTGTTCTCGCAGCCGGTGCTGCCGGAAATGGTCGATGTGCATCTGCCGCTGAATCTTAATATTCAGGAGTTCCGCGGCGAACAGCTGCGCCTGACTGGCGACACCGATATGACCGTCTACAGCCTGCTGCTGAAGGTCAGCAGCATCGACGGGCAGATGAAGCTCGATGCGCTGGACGTCGATTCCGACCAGGGCAAGGTTACCGCTTCCGGCACCGCGCAACTGCAGGATAACTGGCCGGTTGATATCACCCTCGACAGCACGCTGAACATCGACCCGCTGAAAGGCGAGAAGGTGAAGCTGAAAGTAGGCGGCGAGCTGCGTAAAAAACTGCAGGTCGGCGTGGATTTAGCCGGCTCGGTGGCCATGACCCTGCGCGCCGAAGCGCAGCTGGCGGAAGCCGGTCTGCCGCTGAATATGGAAGTGAAAAGTAAACAGCTGTACTGGCCGTTTACCGGCGAGAAACAGTTCCAGGCGGATGATCTGCAGCTGAAATTCAGCGGCAAAATGACCGACTACACCATGGCGTTCAGTACCGCGGTCAAAGGGCAGTCGCTGCCGCCGGCTAAAATTACCCTTAATGCTAAAGGCAACGAACAGCAGGTAAATATCGATAAGCTGACCGTGGCGGCGCTGGAGGGGAAAACCGAACTGAAAGCGTTGCTCGACTGGCAGCAGGCGATCAGCTGGCGCGGTGAATTGACGCTCGATGGCATTAATACCGCCAAAGAGGTGCCGGACTGGCCGTCGAAGCTGAACGGGATTATCAAAACCCAGGGTAGCCTGTATGGCAGCAGCTGGCAGATGGCGGTTCCCGAGCTGAAAATTACCGGCAACGTGAAACAGAATAAAGTGGATGTCCACGGTTCGCTGCAGGGTAACAGCTATATGCAGTGGAAAGTGCCGGGACTGCATCTGGCGCTTGGCCCAAACAGCGCCGACGTAAAAGGCGAGCTGGGAGTGAAAGACCTCAACCTTGACGCCACCATCGACGCGCCACATCTCGACAACGCGCTGCCGGGGCTTGGCGGCACGGCGAAAGGTCTGCTGAAGGTGCGCGGCACCATCGACGCGCCGCAGCTGCTGGCGGATATCACCGCTCGCGCCTTACGCTGGCAGGAACTGACGGTAGCCCAGGTCAACGTCAAAGGCGACGTGAAGTCCAGCGATCAGATTGGCGGTAATCTTGATGTACGCGTCGATCGCATCAGCCAGCCGGGCGTCAACATCAGCCTGGTGCAGCTGAATGCCAAAGGTACCGAGAAGCAGCATGATTTACAGCTGCGCGTACAGGGTGAGCCGGTGTCGGGCCAGTTGACGCTGGCGGGCAGCTTCGATCGTAAAGAGGAGCGCTGGAAGGGCACTCTGAGCAATACCCGTTTCCAGACGCCGGTCGGGCCGGTAGCGCTGACGCGCAACATCGCGCTGGATTACCGTAATCAGGAGCAGAAAATCAGCATCGGGCCGCACTGCTGGAGCAACCCGAACGCCGAGCTGTGCGTACCGCAAACCATTGATGCCGGCGCCAGCGGGCGCGCGGTGGTCAATCTCAACCGTTTCGATCTGGCGATGCTGAAGCCGTTTATGCCGGACGCGACCCAGGCAAGCGGCGTGTTTAGCGGTAACGCCGATGTCAGTTGGGACACCACCAAAGAGGGACTGCCTCAGGGCAAAGTCACCCTCAGCGGGCGCAACGTCAAAGTTACCCAGACGGTCAACGACGCGCCGCTGCCGGTGGCGTTCGATACGCTTAACCTCAGCGCCGACCTGCATAACAACCGGGCGCAGTTGGGCTGGCTGATACGCCTGACCAATAACGGCCAGCTTGATGGCCAGGTGGAAGTGACCGACCCGCAGGGGCGGCGTAACCTTGGCGGCAACGTCAACATCAGCAACTTCTCGCTGGCGATGATTAACCCGATCTTCGCTCGCGGCGAGAAAGCGGAAGGCAAGCTTAATGCCCGTCTGCGTCTGGGCGGCAACTTGCAGAGCCCGCAGCTGTTTGGCCAGATGCAGTTGAGCGGCGTCGATATCGACGGCAACTTTATGCCGTTTGATATGCAGCCGAGCCAGCTGGCGATGAACTTCAACGGGACTCGCTCGACCCTGCAGGGGACGGTGAATACCAAACAGGGACAGATTGCGCTGAGCGGCAACGCCGACTGGACGCAAATCGATAACTGGCGCGCGCAGATTGCGGCGAAGGGCAGCCGGGTGCGCATTACCGTGCCGCCGATGGTCCGCCTGGATGTTTCTCCGGATGTGGTGTTTACCGCGACGCCAAGCCTGTTTAACCTCGATGGCCGCGTCGACGTACCGTGGGCGCGCATCGTCGTGAACGAGGTGCCGGAGAGCGCGGTGGGCGTCTCTTCCGATGAGGTGATGCTGGATAAAGATCTGAAGCCGATCAAGCCGCAGAGCGCCGGTATTCCGATCAACAGCAACCTGACGATTCACGTCGGCAACAACGTGCGTCTGGACGCTTTCGGCCTGAAAGCGCGTCTGACCGGCGATCTGAAAGTGGCGCAGGATAAGCAGGGGCTGGGGCTCAACGGCCAGATTAATATTCCGGAAGGCCGTTTCCACGCTTACGGTCAGGACCTGATCGTGCGTAAAGGCGAGCTGCTGTTCTCCGGGCCGCCGGATCAGCCGCTGCTTAATATCGAAGCGATTCGTAACCCGGAAGCCACCGAAGACGACGTGATCGCCGGCGTTCGTGTCACCGGTTCTGCCGATCAGCCGAAGGCCGAGATCTTCTCCGACCCGGCAATGTCGCAGCAGGAGGCGCTTTCTTATCTGCTGCGCGGTCAGGGTTTAGGCAGCGAACAGAGCGATAGTGCGGCGATGACCTCAATGCTTATTGGAATGGGGGTTGCACAAAGTGGTCAGGTTGTGGGTAAAATCGGCGAGACGTTTGGCGTAAGCAATTTGGCGCTGGATACCCAGGGGGTAGGCGACTCCTCCCAGGTGGTGGTCAGCGGCTATGTGCTGCCGGGTCTTCAGGTAAAATACGGCGTCGGCATCTTCGACTCTTTGGCGACGCTTACCCTGCGTTATCGCCTGATGCCTAAGCTATATATGGAAGCGGTGTCTGGCGTAGACCAGGCTCTCGATTTGCTCTATCAGTTTGAGTTTTAGCAATGCGAATATTTGTTTACGGCAGTTTACGACGCAAACAAGGCAACAGCCACTGGATGACCAACGCCCAGTTGCTGGGCGCTCATAGTGTCGACGATTATCAGCTGTACAGCCTGGGCCACTATCCAGGCGCGGTGCCGGGCGAGGGCACAGTACATGGTGAAGTGTATCGTATCGACGCATCAACGCTGGCCGAGCTGGATGCGCTGCGCACCAAGGGCGGTGAATACGCGCGCCATCTGATCCAAACGCCTTACGGCAGCGCGTGGATGTATGTCTACCAGCGCTCCGTCGAGGGGTTTGCGCAGATTGAGAGCGGAAACTGGTTGGACAGAGACCAGTAATTGAAAACGGCAACGCCACCTTCGGGTGGCGTTGTTTTTTTACCTTGTGGCCATCAGCTGTCAGCGTATATTCCTCGTTTAATCGCTATACCATTACCACAAATGAAAATGACTCTTGCCAAGCAACAGAAGGGCCGCCAGCGTGGTGAGTGCGAGAAACGACAACCGCCGTGTTAGGGTGCTGAACATTATGCTATCTCCTGTAATGGGGTGTTGGCGGCGACTCGCCTGAGGTAACCTCTTACCGCCGTTCGCAGCGCCAGCCAGTCACGTACGCTTTGTGACAAACAGCGGGCAACTGGGCCGATAAGCTCCAGGATTGCCAGCGTTCCGCTGAAGCAAAGTAGTAAGAGAGACAACATGTCCAGTGAATCGCGAAGCAACCACCAAAAATCCCTGCCTGACTTGTAGGGGTTATTTAACTCCATGCCAAGTACGAGTAAGTACAGCACCAGCGCGATGCCATAGAACAGGTTATAGAGTAGCGACATTTGCCGGTCGCCGGGATAACAGGAATGATTTTTCAGAAAAGCGCCCCCGTCGCTGACGTTGTATAACGCATGGATGTCGTTATTTTCCCGTTGGTAAACGGCGACTATCCGATCGCCGATAGCGAGAAAGGGCGGTTGACGGCGGTAAAAAAGGGGATGCAGGCCGAAATTGGCGAAACCGATCTGCCAGAAGAAAGCCAGCGGCGCAGCATCGCATTGCATCCCAACACCGTGGTATTCCCGCGTTGGGGTTCCCGTGAACCACTTCTTAAAAATGATATTGCTAATTTTTCCCGTCCTGACGGCATAGCGTTGCGGAAGCGTTTCGGTAAAAGCCAGCGCCGCCTGACGATCGACCGGCGGCGTTGCCTGTATCGCCTGACAAAATGAGAAGTCGCCGCGGCGCGCCAAATTCATCTTCGCCAGCAGATCGCGCATATCCGGGAGGCGTTTTAACGCCGGGCGAAACAGTAGCTCGCAGAGGCCAGACAGCAGCGCGATTAACGCCAGTACCGCGATAATGCCGAAGCCCATCTTTCCCCATTCTGAATCGATGTAAATGACAGGGATGAGCGTTGCGATGAGGACCAGTAGGCTAACCAACAGCAGCGGCCGGGCCCATGGCTTTGCTAACTGGTCAGGTTCAAGTAGCGTTGCGCCGTCGCTCAACCAGTGGATCCAGTAGCAACCATTACGCAAGCGGCGGGCGCCGATGTGCAGGGGGTAGTTAAGCTGCAGGCGGTCAAAAAGCGTGGGATCGCTAAAATGGCGTTTATTGGTATAAAAGACATGCTCGCCAGCAATGAGGCGCAAATAGGTTTGCCCTTCAGAGGCTGCTGTGGTGAAACCGGAATAGTTCAGGGTGAAATAGCGAGTGCTTTTCACGGGGTACCCTCCATGGTGATATTGCGGCAATCCGTGCCGCAGTCAGGCAGGGGATGACCCTGCCTGATACAGAATTACTTCTGTTTAGCGCGCTCGAAGGAAGCAACGATTTCAGCTTTCGCCGCTTCAGCGTTGTCCCAACCGTCGACTTTAACCCACTTGCCTTTTTCCAGATCTTTGTAGTGCTCGAAGAAGTGAGTGATCTGGGCTTTCAGCAGTTCCGGCAGGTCGTTCACATCTTTGATGTGATCGTATTCTTTGCTCAGCTTGGTGTGCGGTACCGCAACCAGCTTGGCATCTTCACCGGATTCGTCGGTCATTTTCAGTACGCCAACCGGACGGCAGCGGATAACTGAGCCTGGCTGCAGCGGGTACGGGGTCGGGACCAGCACGTCAACCGGGTCGCCGTCCAGAGACAGAGTGTGGTTGATGTAGCCGTAGTTGCACGGATAGAACATCGCAGTGGACATGAAACGGTCAACAAACAGCGCGCCGCTCTCTTTGTCAACTTCGTATTTGATTGGGTCTGCGTTAGCTGGGATTTCGATAACGACGTAGATGTCTTCCGGCAGCTCTTTGCCCGCAGGTACGTTGAGTAAGCTCATGTCTGTTTCCTTTAAAAATGTTTGGCAAACAAGTGCCCGGTATTATAGCCAACTCACATCGAATGTCTTCGCTTCTTTTTGCCCTGATGCAGGGGGAAGCGTCTGAATTTCTCCTCATCAGATAACCCTAAAATCCATAAAGATAGCTACATTCTGAATAAAATTGTGTAAACGCTTTCATTATCGCGAACGGCGGTTATCCAGAAGACAAATTTTCGCCATTGGCGCAGGCCATGCCGTTGGGCGGGAAGCCTTATCGCCGCTCAGCTCAGATAAATCGCAGTAATTAACATTTTATTTACTTTTTCGAAGTGTGATGTAACGCATTCAGTTACATAACGGATTGTCTATAGTTTGTTCGCAGGTGAGCATTTAACCAACAATAACCCTACGAGGATCATCTTATGTGGAAGCGCTTACTTCTTGTCACCGCGGTTTCGGCAGCTATGTCGTCTATGGCGATAGCCGCCAACCTGACCGTAGGATTTTCGCAGGTCGGCTCTGAGTCGGGCTGGCGCGCGGCCGAAACGAATGTTGCTAAGGAAGAAGCGGCGAAGCGTGGCATCACTCTGAAGATTGCCGACGGTCAGCAAAAACAGGAAAACCAGATTAAAGCCGTGCGCTCGTTCATTGCCCAGGGCGTGGACGCGATCTTTATCGCGCCGGTGGTGGCGACCGGTTGGGAGCCGGTACTGAAAGAAGCGAAAGAGGCCAATATCCCGGTGTTCCTCCTCGACCGTTCGATCGACGTTAAAGATAAGTCGCTGTATATGACCACGGTCACCGCCAACAACGTGCTGGAAGGCCAACTGATTGGCGACTGGTTGGTGAAAACCGTCGATGGTAAGCCGTGTAACGTCGTGGAGCTCCAGGGTACCGTGGGCGCCAGCGTCGCTATCGATCGTAAGAAAGGCTTCGCCGAGGCGATTGCCAAAGCCCCCAACATCAAGATTATCCGCTCGCAGTCCGGCGACTTCACCCGCAGTAAGGGGAAAGAGGTGATGGAGAGCTTTATCAAAGCGGAGAATAACGGCAAGAACATCTGCATGGTCTACGCCCATAACGATGACATGGTCATTGGCGCGATCCAGGCCATTAAAGAGGCCGGGCTGAAGCCGGGCAAAGATATCCTCACCGGCTCTATCGACGGCGTGCCGGATATCTATAAAGCCATGATCGCCGGCGAGGCGAATGCCAGCGTCGAGCTGACGCCGAATATGGCCGGTCCGGCGTTTGATGCGCTGGAAAAATACAAAAAAGACGGCACCCTGCCTGAGAAGCTGACCATTACCAAATCGACCCTCTACCTGCCGGATACGGCAAAAGAAGAGTTAGAGAAGAAGAAAAATATGGGTTACTAAGCCTTCATGAAAATGCCGGGGGCGCTACGCTTGCCCGGCCTACATTTCGCTCTTTTGTAGGCCGGATAAGCGCAGCGCCATCCGGCGTGATGCAGGGGGAACCATGACCAGCGACCAACACCAGGAGATCCTTCGTACCGAAGGACTCAGTAAATTCTTCCCCGGCGTGAAGGCGCTGGATAACGTCAATTTCAGCCTGCGGCGTGGCGAAATCATGGCCCTGCTGGGCGAAAACGGCGCCGGAAAATCGACGCTGATTAAAGCGCTCACCGGCGTGTACCATGCCGAACGCGGAGCGATTTGGCTGGAAGGCCAGCAAATTTCGCCGAAAAACACCGCCCACGCTCAGCAGTTGGGTATCGGTACCGTCTACCAGGAAGTTAATCTGCTGCCGAATATGTCGGTGGCGGATAATTTGTTTATTGGTCGCGAGCCGAAGCGCTTTGGCCTGCTGCGGCGCAAAGAGATGGAAAAGCGCGCCACCGCGCTGATGGCCTCTTACGGCTTCTCGCTCGACGTGCGCGAACCGCTGAACCGTTTTTCGGTGGCGATGCAGCAAATCGTCGCTATCTGCCGGGCCATCGACCTGTCGGCGAAAGTACTAATCCTCGATGAACCGACCGCCAGCCTCGACACTCAGGAAGTGGAAATGCTGTTCACCCTGATGCGCCAGCTGCGCGATAACGGCGTCAGCCTGATTTTCGTGACCCATTTTCTCGACCAGGTCTATGCCGTCAGCGACCGTATTACCGTGCTGCGCAACGGCAGCTTCGTCGGCTGTCGGGAGACCCGCGAGCTGCCGCAAATCGAACTGGTCAAAATGATGCTGGGGCGCGAGCTGGACCATCAGGCGCTGCAGCGCGCCGGGCGCACGCTGCTCAGCGATAAGCCGGTGGCGGCGTTTGAAGATTTTGGCAAGAAGGGCACGATTGCGCCGTTTACTCTGCAGGTGCGGCCGGGCGAGATCGTCGGCCTGGCCGGGCTGTTGGGATCCGGTCGCACTGAAACGGCGGAGGTCATCTTCGGCATCAAGCCCGCCGACAGCGGTAAAGCGTGGATCAAGGGCAAGCCGCAAACGCTGCGCTCGCCGCATCAGGCCTCCTGCCTCGGCATTGGCTTCTGTCCGGAAGACCGCAAAACCGACGGCATCATCGCCGCTGCTTCGGTGCGGGAAAATATCGTGCTGGCGCTACAGGCGCAGCGCGGCTGGCTGCGGCCGATCCCGCGCCGTGAACAGCATGAGATTGCCGAACGCTTTATTCGCCAGTTAGGTATCAGGACGCCCAGCGCTGAACAGCCAATCGAATTTCTCTCCGGCGGCAACCAGCAGAAGGTATTGCTGTCGCGCTGGCTGCTGACCAAACCCCAGTTCCTGATCCTCGATGAGCCGACGCGCGGTATCGACGTCGGCGCCCACGCCGAGATTATTCGTCTGATAGAAACCCTCTGCGCCGATGGCCTGGCGCTACTGGTTATCTCCTCGGAGCTTGAAGAACTGGTTGGCTACGCCGACCGGGTGATTATCATGCGCGATCGCCAGCAGGTAGCGGAAATCCCGCTCGCCGAGCTATCGGTCCCGGCGATCATGAACGCGATTGCGGCATAAGGAGCCCAGCATGATGCCCAGAACTGTTTCACAAAGCGGACAGCCAAAACGGCGCTTGAGCTGGCCGAAAGGAATGCCGCAAATTATCGCGCTATTGCTGGTACTGGCGGTGGATAGCCTGGTGGCGCCGCATTTCTTCCAGATTCTGCTGCAGGATGGGCGGCTGTTCGGCAGCCCGATTGACATTCTCAACCGCGCGGCGCCGGTGGCGCTGCTGGCGATTGGTATGACGCTGGTCATCGCCACCGGCGGCATCGATCTGTCGGTTGGCGCGGTGATGGCCATCGCCGGGGCGACCGCCGCCTCAATGACCGTCGCCGGGCACAGCCTGCCGGTGGTGCTGCTCGCCGCGTTAGGCGCAGGCGCGCTGGCCGGCCTGTGGAACGGCATTCTGGTAGCGGTGCTGAAGATCCAGCCTTTCGTGGCCACGCTGATCCTGATGGTTGCCGGGCGCGGCGTCGCGCAGCTGATTACCTCCGGGCAGATAGTCACCTTTGATTCGCCGGCGCTTTCCTGGCTCGGCAGCGGCTCCCTGTTGCTACTGCCGACGCCGGTGATTATCGCCGTCGCAACGCTGCTGCTGTTCTGGCTGTTTACCCGCCGGACCGCGCTCGGCATGTTTATTGAAGCGGTGGGGATCAATATCCGCGCGGCGAAAAATGCCGGGGTGAACACCCGCATCGTGGTGATGCTGGCCTATGTACTAAGCGGCATCTGCGCGGCGATTGCCGGCATTATCGTGGCGGCGGATATCCGCGGCGCCGACGCCAACAACGCCGGATTATGGCTGGAGCTGGACGCCATTCTGGCGGTAGTGATCGGCGGCGGTTCGCTGATGGGCGGGCGCTTCAATCTGCTGCTGTCGGTGGTGGGGGCGCTGATTATCCAGGGGATGAACACCGGGATTTTACTCTCCGGTTTCCCGCCGGAGCTCAACCAGGTGGTGAAAGCGGTGGTGGTGCTGTGCGTACTGATCGTTCAGTCGCCGCGCTTTATCGGTCTACTGAAAGGGGTACGCGGCCGTGATAAAACGTAATTTACCTTTGATGATTACCCTCGCGGTATTCGTGCTGGGCTATCTCTACTGCCTGACCCAGTTTCCGGGGTTTGCTTCGACGCGGGTGATTTGCAATATCCTGACCGATAACGCTTTCCTTGGCATTATCGCCGTCGGCATGACCTTCGTGATCCTCAGCGGCGGTATCGATCTGTCGGTCGGGTCGGTGATTGCCTTCACCGGCGTGTTTCTCGCCAAAGCGATCGGCTTTTGGGGGATCTCGCCGCTGCTGGCCTTTCCGCTGGTACTGGCCATGGGCTGCGCCTTTGGCGCGTTTATGGGATTGCTGATCGATGCGCTGAAGATCCCGGCATTTATCATCACCCTCGCCGGTATGTTTTTCCTGCGCGGCGTGAGCTATCTGGTCTCGGAAGAGTCGATTCCCATTAACCACCCGCTGTATGACACTCTGTCCGGGCTGGCGTGGACCATCCCCGGCGGCGGCCGCCTGAGCGCGATGGGGCTGCTGATGCTGCTGGTGGTGGTCCTGGGCATTTTCCTCGCCCACCGTACCCGCTTTGGCAATCAGGTTTATGCTATCGGCGGCAACGCCACGTCGGCCAATTTGATGGGCATTTCCACGCGTAGCACCACTATTCGCATCTATATGCTGTCGACCGGCCTGGCGACGCTTGCCGGAATCGTCTTCTCTATCTACACCCAGGCGGGCTACGCGCTGGCGGGCGTCGGCGTGGAGCTGGACGCTATCGCCTCGGTGGTGATAGGCGGCACGCTGCTGAGCGGCGGCGTCGGAACGGTGCTGGGGACGCTGTTCGGCGTGGCGATTCAGGGGCTTATTCAGACCTACATCAACTTTGACGGTACGCTCAGTTCATGGTGGACGAAGATTGCCATCGGTATCCTGCTGTTTATCTTCATTGCGCTGCAGCGCGGGCTGACGGTGCTGTGGGAAAATCGCCAGAATGCGGCGGTGACTCGCGTGGGTGGGGCGGTGAATCGCTGACAGGGAGCTCCCTTCCCGCAAGGCGGGAAGGGAAGGCAGAAATTAAGCGTCCGGGAACTCTTTAATGAAGTTCTCGACGTCTTCTACCATGTGGTCGTTGCCGACAAAGAACGAACGGCGCTGGTGCAGGCTTTCCGGGATGATATCGAGAATACGCTCTTTACCATCGCTGGCTTTGCCGCCCGCCTGTTCCGCCAGCATCGCCATCGGGTTGCATTCGTACAGTAAACGCAGTTTCCCTTGCGGGTGGCTGGCGGTGCTAGGATACAGGTAGATGCCGCCTTTCAGCAGGTTACGGTGGAAGTCGGCCACCAGAGAACCGATATAGCGCGAGGTGTACGGGCGCTGGGTCTCTTTATCTTCTTCCTGGCAGTACTTGATGTACTTCTTCACGCCCATCGGGAACTTGATGTAGTTACCTTCGTTGATGGAGTAGGTTTTGCCTTTCTCCGGGAAGCGCATCCGCTCCTGGCTCAGGCAGAAGACGCCGAGTGACGGGTCGTAGGTAAAGGCGTGCACGCCGCAGCCGGTGGTGTAGACCAGCATGGTGGAGGAGCCGTAAACCACATAACCCGCGGCAACCTGTTTGTTACCCGGCTGCAGGAAGTCTTCTTCGGTGACTGGCGTACCGACCGGCGTGACGCGGCGGTAGATAGAGAAGATAGTCCCCACGGAGACGTTAACGTCAATGTTGGAGGAGCCATCCAGCGGATCCATCAGCACAACGTATTTGGCGTGTTCGCACCCTTCGAAGACCACGATTTCATCTTCTTCTTCCGAGGCGATACCGGCGACGATATCACGTGCGCGCAGTGCAGCTTTTAATTTTTCATTCGCGAACAGGTCCAGCTTCTGCTGAACTTCACCCTGAACGTTTTCCGCACCGCTGGCACCCAGGATATCGACCAGACCGGCCTTATTGATATCGCGGTGGATGATCTTGGCGCCCAGTTTTATTGCCGACAACAAAGCAGTCAGCTCACCGGTAGCGTGGGAGAACTCGTGCTGCTTTTCGACAATAAATTCACCTAACGTTTTCATAACTCGTTCCCTGCATTTTTATGTTGAGTAAAACGAACGCAACAATCTTAACAAATAATAAAAAAACTGCGCACAGGTGAATCGCGCCAGCAAATGCAGATTTGCCTGAAATGCATTTCTCAGGGGGCATACATATGGGTAAAATGCGGGTCAGATTAATGAGGGAAGTAACGAATGCGCATTCATATTTTAGGAATCTGTGGCACGTTTATGGGGGGGCTGGCAATGCTGGCACGTTCCCTCGGGCATCAAGTAACCGGCTCGGATGCTAACGTTTATCCGCCAATGAGCACCCTGCTGGAAAATCAGGGTATCGATCTGATTCAGGGCTACGACGCCAGCCAACTGGACCCGCAGCCGGATCTGGTGATTATCGGTAACGCCATGACCCGCGGTAATCCGTGCGTCGAAGCGGTGCTGGAAAACAACATTCCGTACATGTCCGGCCCGCAGTGGCTGCACGACTTCGTCCTGCGCGACCGCTGGGTGCTGGCCGTTGCCGGTACTCACGGTAAAACCACCACCGCCGGCATGGCGACGTGGATCCTCGAAGCCTGTGGCTATAAGCCGGGCTTCGTTATCGGCGGCGTACCGGGGAACTTCGATGTTTCCGCACGCCTGGGCGACAGCCCGTTCTTCGTGATTGAAGCCGACGAATATGACTGCGCCTTCTTCGACAAGCGTTCTAAGTTCGTTCACTACTGCCCGCGCACGCTGATCCTCAATAACCTTGAGTTTGACCATGCGGATATCTTTGACGACCTGAAAGCGATTCAGAAACAGTTCCACCACCTGGTGCGCATCGTGCCGGGCAAAGGCAAGATTATTCTGCCGGAGAGCGACATCAACCTGAAGCAGGTGATGGCGATGGGCTGCTGGAGCGAACAGGAGCTGGTGGGCGAGCAGGGGCACTGGCAGGCGAAGAAACTCAACGCCGATGCCTCGCAGTGGGAAGTCCTGCTCGACGGCGAAAAGGTCGGCGAGGTGAACTGGGCGCTGGTCGGCGAGCATAATATGCACAACGGCCTGATGGCGATTGCCGCGGCGCGTCATGTCGGCGTGGTGCCGGCGGATGCCGCTAACGCGCTGGGCAGCTTTATCAACGCCCGTCGCCGCCTTGAGCTGCGCGGCGAAGCCAACGGCGTGACCGTCTACGACGATTTTGCCCACCATCCGACGGCCATTCTCGCGACGCTGCAGGCGCTGCGCGGCAAAGTCGGCGGCACCGCGCGTATTCTGGCGGTGCTGGAGCCACGTTCCAACACCATGAAAATGGGCGTCTGTAAAGACGATCTGGCGCCGTCTCTCGGCCGCGCCGATGAAGTCTTCCTGCTGCAGCCGCAGCATATCCCGTGGCAGGTGGCGGAAGTGGCGGAAGCCTGCGTACAGCCGGCGCACTGGAGCGCCGACGTTGATACGCTGGTGGATATGATCGTGAAAACCGCGCATCCGGGCGACCATATTCTGGTGATGAGCAACGGCGGTTTCGGCGGTATTCATCAGAAGCTGCTGGATAAACTGGCGCAAAAAGCGGCCGCGGCAGAGTAAGCGCGAACGCCTCCGGTTACTGCCCTCCGCGTGAGGGCAGTTTTGTTTTCGCCACCAGGGATTGTGTGATGCTGACCTGTGAAAAAGTCATTTCTACCGACTCGCCCCATTTCGCCGCGCTTGACGCGCTGTACGCCCGTGCCTTTCCGTGGCACGAACAGCGTGAAAGCGACGCCAAACTTCAGGCGTTGAGCAACACGCACTATGCGCTGGAAGCGTGGTTTGATAACGGGGTATTTATTGGCCTGAGCGGCTGCTGGCAGTTTGCCGGTTATAGCTATATCGAACATCTGGCGATTGACGACACCCTGCGTTCGCGCGGCTATGGCAAACAGCTGCTGGCGCAGATCCTGACGCGCGCGCCGCTGACTATTCTGGAAATCGATCCGCTCACCAGCGAAATCGCCCATAAACGGCTGCGCTTTTACCAGTCGATGGGATTCCATGCCAATGCCTGGGCGCACCGCCATCCAACCTATCATCAAGGGATCGACGATCATGAACTGCTGGTGTTGAGCTATCCGCAGCCGATCGATGTGGCGCGGTATCAGCAGTTTGCCGAGGATTTAGGGCACGAGGTCATGAGGTAAGGTTTGCGATGCGCTGACCGGAGCTAGCCACCGGATACCGATTCGTAGCCCGGATAAGGCGCAACGCGCCGCCATCCGGGAGATGGCGGTTAGCGTGGGAATTAGCCTTCGTTCTCGGCCAGTTCGCGCAGATACTGGAAGATCAGGCGCGCGGATTTCGGCGGCTTGTTGCCTTCTTTCTCTTTTTTGGCATTGCGGATCAGTGAGCGCAGCTGCTGACGATCAGCGTCTGGCCACAGGTTCAATACCTCTACGACCGCATCATCGCCATTATCAATCAGGCGATCGCGGATTTGTTCCAGCTTATGGAACAGCGCCACCTGCTGGTTGTGACGGTTCTTCAGCTTATCCAGCGCCTGGCGAATCGGATCGACGTCGCGATTACGCAGCATTTTACCAATCAGCTGCAGCTGGCGGCGGCGGCCTTCTTTCTTGATACGCTGGGCGAGTTCAATGGCGTCGCGCAGGTCGGTATCGAGCGGCAGCTTATCCAGCGCGTTCTTACCGAGGTCTACCATTTCCGCGCCAAGACGCTTCAGTTCTTCCGCGTCGCGCTTAATTTCACTCTTGCTGACCCAGATAATTTCATCATCTTCATCTTCAACGTCATCACCGGGCACGTCGTCGAGCCAGTCTTCGGGCTGCTTTGTCATCTCAGGCTCCTTAAAAAAGAGGCTAATGTTACCAGTTAAGGCGCGCACTGAAAAACGGTTCTCTGTTAGACTTCAGTTAACTCCTTCTTACATTATGGCATTAGCAATGAAAGTCATCTCTCAAGTTGCACAGCAGCGTAAGACGCTGGAAGAAGCCGTTAGTACGGCACTGGAACTGGCGGCAGGTAAATCCGACGGTGCGGAAGTCTCCGTTAGCAAGACCACCGGCATCGGCGTCAGCACCCGCTACGGTGAGGTGGAGAATGTTGAATTCAATAGCGACGGCGCGCTTGGCATCACCGTATATCATCAAAACCGTAAAGGCAGCGCCTCTTCGACCGACCTGAGCCCGGACGCTATCGCGCGTACCGTGCAGGCGGCGCTGGATATCGCGCGTTACACTTCGCCGGACCCGTTTGCCGGCGTGGCGGATAAAGAACTGCTGGCCTTTGACGCCCCGGATCTGGACCTGTTCCATCCGGCGGAGGTCTCCCCCGATGAAGCCATCGAGCTGGCCGCCCGCACCGAGCAGGCCGCCCTGCAGGCCGACAAACGCATTACCAATACCGAAGGCGGCAGCTTCAACAGCCACTATGGAATTAAAGTGTTCGGTAACAGCTATGGCATGCTCCAGAGCTATTGCTCTACCCGCCACTCGCTCTCCAGCTGCGTGATTGCCGAAGAAAACGGCGATATGGAACGCGACTACGCCTACACCATTGGCCGCGCCCTTGGCGATTTACAGACCCCGGAGTGGGTCGGCAACGAATGCGCCCGCCGCACCTTGTCGCGCCTGGCGCCGCGTAAGCTGTCGACGATGAAAGCGCCGGTTATCTTCGCCAACGAAGTCGCGACCGGGCTGTTTGGCCATCTGGTCGGGGCGATTGCCGGCGGCGCGGTCTACCGTAAATCGACCTTCCTGCTCGACTCCCTCGGCAAACAGATCCTGCCGGAGTGGCTGACCATCGAAGAACATCCGCATCTGCTGAAGGGGCTGGCTTCCACGCCGTTCGACAGCGAAGGCGTGCGCACCGAACGTCGCGACATCATCAAAGACGGCGTGCTGACCCAGTGGCTACTGACCAACTATTCCGCGCGCAAGCTGGGTATGAAAAGCACCGGCCACGCCGGCGGCATCCATAACTGGCGCATCAACGGCCGCGGCCTGAGTTTTGCAAAGATGCTTAAAGAGATGGGCACCGGGCTTGTGGTCACCGAATTGATGGGGCAGGGTGTCAGTGGCGTGACCGGCGACTACTCGCGCGGCGCATCCGGTTTCTGGGTAGAAAACGGCGAGATTCAGTATCCGGTTAGTGAGATCACCATCGCCGGCAATCTGAAAGAAATGTGGCGTAATATTGTCACCGTCGGCGACGATATCGAAACGCGCAGCAATATTCAGTGTGGTTCCGTGCTGCTGCCGGAGATGAAAATCGCCGGTCAATGACCTGTGTGCCGGGCGCGTCCTGCCGCGCCCGCTTGATATCTTCATAATAAAAAGGAAGTGAGCAATGCGTAAAAAACTGTTAGCGATGCTGGCCGTCTCTGCTTTTGCGCTCGGTTCGGCATCGGCGTTTGCCGACCTTGGCGAAGACATGGACACCCTTGCGGAAAATCTGCAGGTGGTACAGAAAACCTCAGACATTGGCGAGCTGAAAGCGGCGCTGAATAAGATGCGTACTGCTGCGGTTGACGCGCAGAAAGAGACGCCGCCAAAACTGGAAGGCAAAGCGGCCGATAGCCCGGAGATGAAAGATTTCCGCCACGGTCTGGAAACGCTGGTCGGCCAGATCGACGGCGCGCTGAAGTTAGCTGACGCCGGTAAGCTGAAAGAGGCGCAGGCCGCCGCGGAGGACTTCAAAACTACCCGCAATACCTACCATAAGAAGTATCGCTAATCGCCGTTTTCGGGAGGCGTCAGCCGATGTCTCCCGCCTAAAAGCCTACCCGCATCACATTTTTCCCTTTTCTTTTTCCGGTTTTTCCATCGTCGTTTTCCGCTAAACCTCGCGCATTGTTGTGATGCGCATCACGCCATATCGCCTGTTTTTACATTTATCCGGTGAATATGTGGAGTCGATCACCTAAGCCTTCTCCCTTTCCACTTCGAAGTGGAAAACAACTCGCTACAAACTCCTGACCCCCGGCGCTACTTTGGATTCCAGAGACATCAGCGGGGTAACACAAGTGAATAACGGAGCGGTAATAAACGACGTAGGGGAGCAGGCGGCGCAGACCGAACGCCTGGCTGACAAGATGTTACAGCAGGTATTCGCCCTGTTAAGCCGTCACGACATCGTCCCTAACGACGTTCAGGAGCAAATGCTGACTTCCCACGTGCGGGCCATGGCCCACCGGTCAATCAGCGGCGAACCGCTACCGGAAGTGGATGCCAGTCTGTTCGAAGAAATTTCTGAAGATTCAATGATGCTGGCCCGCGAAGTGGTCGCGCAGTTCGGCAACCTGCCTGATGAAGAGGCCTGGTTGCTGTCCGTCCACTTCGAAGTCGCAAAAGAAAACCTGTAAGGAGCAAAACATGGAACAAATCACCGTAGTTATTGGCGACCGTCTGGGTAAAGGACAAAAAGTCGCGGCAGGCGCAGAAAAAGCCGGCGCACGTGCAGTGGTCGTCCCTGGCGTTGCTGCCGATATGAAACTTGGCGACATGATGAAAGCGGAAAACGCCTCTTTCGGCATCTCCTTCTGCGGCAGCGGCGGCGCAGGCGCTATCACCGCGCAGACCAAGTACGGCTACAAAGCAAAATACGGCATGCGTTCTATTGAAGAGGGCGTCACCGCTATCAACGAAGGTTGCAACGTGCTGGGCTTCGGCTTCATGGATAAAGAAGAGCTGGGCGAGCGCCTGGTTGAAGCCTGGAAAAAGAAATACGGCGCATAAGTATGAAAGAGCAATTCACCACCACGGTGAGGGTTGCAGGCAAAGGCGAAAGCAAATCACGGGCCTTCGCCGATGCCCTTAACCATGTGCAGGCTGCGGTGATGAAATCATCATCGCGCATCCTACTGCGTATTGAGCCACAGGACGTGACGGTTGTTCATGCGCGCGAAGCGGTACGAAAAGAGGCGTTTCTGTTCATCTTTTTGCGCCGTGAACGACGGACCTACAGCGTGGAGCTGGACGTCACCGTCAACGTGACCGCCATCGATCTCGATAAAGTGGATTTCGTCACGCAAACCTGATTGTTACCAAAGGGTCAGACTATGTTCCTGATAATTTTAATAAAATCGCTCATCATCGGCGGCCTGGTCGGCGTCGGCGTGGGCGCCGGAGCGGCACGCATGTTTCACGCGCCCACCACGCAAGGGATGGGGGCGTTTCGTACCTTGGGCGAGCTGAATTCCTGCGAAGGCGATCCGGCTTCTCACTTCTCTTTTGGCCTCGGCTTCTTCTTTAACGCCTGGGCCTCTTCCGTTGCAGCAGGCTCCTTCACCCAGGACGTTGACCACCGCATTATCCCGAACTGGGGCGCGGCGGCGTTGATGGTGAAAAATCGTAACGTTGGCGAAACGCTACACGATCCGAAAAAAATGGCCATTGCCTGCGGCATCATCGGCATGATCGTCGTCGCCTTCCTTAACCTGACCGCCTCTTCCGTGCCGGAAGCGCTGCAGGTCACCGCCGTTAAGGTACTGGTTCCGGCGGCAAACCTGCTGGTGAATACCGTGATGCCGGTGATTTTCTGGCTGGCGGCTATCGATGCCGGTAAGAAATCAGGCTTCTGGGCGACGATTTTCGGCGGCGCGGCGCAGCTGATTATGGGTAACGCCGTACCGGGTCTGGTACTGGGGATCCTGATCGGTAAAGGCGTAGAAGAGAGCGGCTGGAACCGGGTAACCAAAGTGATGATGATCGCCATTGTCGCGCTGTTCGTCCTCAGCGGCTTCTTCCGCGGCTTCGACATGAAGATGCTCGAATCCTTCCATCTGACCGTGCCGAACTGGCTGGACATGATCCACAACTCACTCAGCGGCAAGTAACGGGAGCCTGATAATGGAACAGAATAAAGGTTTTTGGTATGCCGACTGGTCGTTCCCGATCTTTGTTGGCCTGCTCTCCTCCGGCGTCTTCGCCGGGACGCACATGTACTACCTGTACGGCATCGGCGCATTTAACGAAGTGGCCTTCGTGGCGATGTTGAAGGCAGGGATTGATACCGGCGCGTACGGCGCGGTGGCGGCATTCGGCGCGAGCTTCCTGTTCGCCCGCATCATCGAAGGTTCGCTGGTGGGGATTCTGGATATCGGCGGCGCCATCCAGACCGGTATCGGCCTCGGCGTGCCGGCGCTACTGCTCGGCGCGGGCTTTGTCTTCCCGGTGGCGAACTTCGCCGCGTCGCTGGCAACCGGCCTGATCCTCGGCCTGGCGGTCGGCTACATCATCATTCTGGCGCGTAAGTTCACCATCAACCAGAGCGACTCCACCTACGGCGCCGACGTGATGATGGGGGCCGGTAATGCCTCCGGCCGCTTCCTCGGTCCATTGATCATCCTCAGCGCGATGACGGCGTCTATTCCTATCGGGATTGGTTCTTTGGTTGGCGCACTGCTGTTCTACATCTGGCAGAAACCGATCACCGGCGGCGCCATCCTCGGCGCGATGATCCTCGGTTCCATCTTCCCGATTGCGATTAGCTAATCGCCCGATGGCGCTGCGCTTATCGGGCCTACAAGTCAGCGCGATTTGTAGGCCGGATAAGGCGGTACGCCGCCATCCGGCAACAGATTCACTCTTTCATCAGGAGATAGCTATGTTTGATTTACTCCTGCGCCGTGCGCGCCTCGTCGACGATACCCTGACTGATATCGCCATCCAGGACGGGAAAATCGCGGCGCTGGGCGAGATTAGCGCGCCCTCCCGTAAGACCATAGAACTGAACGGCAAGGTTTACGTCAGCGCTGGCTGGATTGACTCTCACGTTCACTGCTACCCGAATTCACCGATTTATCATGATGAGCCGGATAGCGTCGGCATCGCCACCGGCGTCACTACCGTGATCGATGCCGGCAGCACCGGCGCCGACGACGTCGATGACTTCTATCAACTGACCCGTAAAGCGGCGACGGAAGTTTATGCGTTGCTCAACATCTCCCGAGTCGGGCTGATTGCGCAGAATGAGCTGGCGAATATGGCCAATATCGACGCCGCCGCGGTGAAGCAGGCGGTGCAGCGTCATCCTGACTTTATCGTCGGCCTGAAGGCGCGGATGAGCAGCAGCGTCGTCGGCGAAAACGGCATCACGCCGCTGGCGCGCGCCAAGGCCATTCAGCAGGAAAACGGCGATCTGCCGCTGATGGTGCACATCGGTAATAACCCGCCGAACCTCGATGAAATCGCCGATCTGCTGAGCAGCGGCGACATCATTACCCACTGCTATAACGGCAAGCCGAACCGCATTCTTAATCCTGCCGGCGAGCTGCGCAGCTCCATTACTCGTGCTCTGCAGCGCGGCGTGCGCCTCGATGTCGGCCACGGTACCGCCAGTTTCAGCTTTGAAGTGGCGCGGCGGGCGATTGCGATGGGCATTCTGCCGCACACCATCAGCTCCGATATTTACTGCCGTAACCGTATCGACGGCCCGGTACGCTCGCTGGCGCTGGTGATGTCGAAATTCCTCGCCATCGGCATGACCCTGCCGCAGGTGATTGACTGCGTGACCGTCAGCGCCGCCGAGGGGCTGCGCCTGGCGCGTAAAGGGCGCCTGGAAGCGGGCTTCGATGCCGATTTAACGCTATTTAGCCTGCAGCATCAGCCCACGTTATTGGTGGATGCTGAAAAAGAGAGCCTGCAGGCTGACAACATTCTGGTGCCGCTGGCCGCGATTCGCGCGGGCAAGGGCTATCTGACCGAACAAGGGAGCGCGGAACATGCCTTCGATTTTTGAGAAATACCATTTAAAACAAGTTATTAATACTTCAGGCCGGATGACGGCGCTGGGCGTCTCCACGCCGCGCCCGGAAGTGGTTGAAGCCGCGATGGCCGGTATGAACCAGTACTTTGAAATGAAAGACCTGGTGAATAAAACCGGCGAGTACATCGCCAAACTGCTGGATGTGGAAGGGGCGACCGTTGTCTCCTGCGCGTCGGCGGGGATTGCCCAGTCGGTAGCGGCGGTGCTGGTGAAAGACAGCGACTGGCTGCTGGAGAACCTGCACGTTACCCCGATTGAAAATAACGAAATCGTGTTGCCGAAGGGCCACAACGTCAACTTTGGCGCGCCGGTAGGCACCATGGTGGCGTTGGGCGGCGGTAAGCTGGTGGAAGCGGGCTACGCCAACGAATGTTCTGCCCAACAGCTGGCGGCGGCGATCACTCCGCGCACCGCGGCGATTTTGTACATCAAATCCCACCACTGCGTGCAGAAAAGCATGCTCAACGTCGCGCAGGCCGCGGAAGTGGCGCGCCAGCATAACTTGCCGCTGATCGTCGATGCGGCGGCGGAAGAAGATTTGCAGTGCTACTACCGTATGGGCGCCGACCTGGTTATCTACAGCGGCGCGAAAGCGATTGAAGGGCCGACCAGCGGGCTGGTCATCGGCAAAACGCAGTACGTCGAGTGGGTTAAGCGCCAGTCGATGGGGATTGGCCGGGCGATGAAAGTGGGTAAAGAGGGCATTCTCGGCCTGACCTGCGCCATTGAACACTACCTGACGGCGACCAAAGAGAGCGGTCAGCAGATGGTGGACAAGATGACGCCGTTTATCGAACAGCTCAACACTCTCAACGGCGTGACCGCGCGGGTGGTGTGGGATAGCGCGGGCCGCGATATTGCTCGTGCCGAAATTAAATTTGATGAAGCGACTACCGGCGTGAATACCGGCGATCTGGTTAACGCGCTGAAGCAGGGCGAATACGCCATTTACTTCCGCGGCTATAAAGCGAATGAAGGCATTATTGAAGCCGATGTCCGCAGCGTGAACGCGCAGCAGCTGGAGGTGGTCTCCCGCCGCATCGTAGAAGTTCTGAATAAGGAGAAAAAAGCATGAAACTGACCCCAAATTTTTACCGTGACCGCGTGTGCCTGAACGTACTGGCGGGCAGCAAAGACAACGCCCGTGAAATTTACGACGCGGCGGAAGGTCACGTACTGGTCGGCGTGCTCTCCAAAAACTATCCGGACGTCGCCAGCGCGGTGGCCGATATGCGTGAATACGCGAAGCTGATTGATAACGCGCTCTCCGTCGGGCTGGGCGCAGGCGATCCAAACCAGTCGGCGATGGTGAGCGAGATTTCTCGCCAGGTGCAGCCGCAGCACGTCAACCAGGTCTTCACCGGCGTGGCTACCAGCCGCGCGCTGCTCGGGCAGAACGAGACCGTGGTGAATGGTTTGGTCTCGCCGACCGGTACGCCGGGAATGGTGAAGATCTCAACCGGCCCGCTGAGCAGCGGCGCGGCGGATGGGATTGTTCCGCTGGAAACCGCCATCGCGCTGTTGAAAGATATGGGCGGCAGCTCTATCAAATACTTCCCGATGGGCGGCCTGAAGCACCGCGCCGAATTTGAAGCCGTCGCCAAAGCCTGCGCTGAACACGATTTCTGGCTGGAGCCGACCGGCGGTATCGATCTGGAAAACTACAGCGAGATCCTGAAAATCGCGCTGGATGCCGGCGTGAGTAAAATCATCCCGCATATTTACAGCTCGATTATCGATAAAGCCAGCGGCAACACCCGCCCGGCCGATGTTCGCCAGTTGCTGGAGATGACCAAACAGTTAGTGAAGTAGTGCCATTGTCCCTCACCCTAACCCTCTCCCAAAGGGAGAGGGGACCGTCCGGTTTTCTCCCTCTCCCTCAGGGAGAGGGGACCATCTGGTTTTCTCTCTCTCCTTTGGGAGAGGGGACCATCTGGTTTTCTCCCTCTCCCTTTGGGAGAGGGCCGGGGTGAGGGGAAACTTATCCCACCGAACCATCAAGGAGTTACCATGCCAACCGCTCGTCACCTGCTTGTTGCTTCACTGTCTTTGCTTGCCGCCGGCGCCGCCGCGCAAACCCACTACGCCTGGATTGGCACCTATAATCCTAATGGCGAAGGTCTGTATCGCTTTACCGTCGATGCCAAAACCGGCGCCCTGCGCGATAAGGCGCTGGTGAGCTCGTTGCCGAACGTCGCGCAGCTGACCGTGTCGCGCGATGGCAAAACGCTGTATGCCGCCAGTGAAGTCGAAAAAGGCGTGGTGCAGGCGTGGCGAATTGACAAGAACGGCGAGCTGGCGGAACTCAACCAGGTTGCCTCCGGCGGCGCCGGGCCGGTGTATCTCTCCCTGACGCCGGATGGTAAATACCTGCTGGTCGCCAACTACGTTAGCGGCAGCACCGCTGTGCTACCGGTGAAAGAAGATGGTAGCCTGGGCGAGGCGGTGGATGTGCATCAGGATGAAGGTCCGGCCGGCGCCGAACGTCCGGCGGCGGCCGTCGAGGGCAGCTTTGCCATTAGCGATCACAATGGCCCGCACGCCCATATGATCGCCGCCGATCCCAGCGGGAAGTTTGTTTACTCCACCGATCTGGGGCTGGATCGGATCTATCAGTACCGTCTGGATAGCGCCAGCGGCAAACTGACGCCAAACGATCCGCCGTTTATCGCCGCCTCGTCGCCGGGCGCCGGCCCGCGGCACTTCGTCTTTACGCCAAAGGGCGACGGCCTGTGGCTGATTAACGAAGAAGCGTCGACGCTAACCTTCTATCATCTTGATAAGCAAAGCGGCCTGCTGCGCGAAGGCAAAACCGTCTCCGCGCTGCCAAAAGAGTATAAGGGCACCAGCTTTGCCGCCGGCCTTGTGCTGAGCAACGATGGCAAACAGCTATACGTCGCCAACCGCCTGCATAACAGCATTGCCCACTTTAGCGTGCTGGCTGACGGCAGCCTGAGCCACCAGGAGGATATCTGGACGCGCGGGGATTACCCCCGTACGCTGACCCTGGATAATCAGGGGCAGTGGCTGTACGTCATGAACCAGCGTAGCGATAATATTACCCGTTTTAGCGTGGCGCCGAAGGATGGCAAATTAACCTTTGCCTCAGACTACACGCCGGTCGGTAGCCCATCGCAGATGGTGATATCCGCCCAACCCTGAGCCGTAACAACAAGGAACTGACATGCGATTTCCCAACCAACGCTTAGCGCAACTCTTCACCCTGCTGCGAAATGAAACGCTGCCGCAGGATGAACTGGCGCAGCGGCTGTCGGTTTCTACCCGTACCGTGCGCGCCGATATTACCGCGCTGAATGCGCTGCTGGCGCAGTATGGCGCGCAGTTTACGCTCAACCGCGGTAGCGGTTATCAGCTGAAGATTGACGACCGATCGCGTTTTCAGGCGCTGGAGGAGACGGCGCCGAAGACGCAGCACGTGCCGCGTACCGCCCAGGAGCGCATCCACTTTTTGCTGGTGCGTTTCCTGACCTCGGCATTCTCTATCAAGCTGGAAGATCTGGCCGATGAATGGTTCATCAGCCGCGCCACGCTGCAGAATGATATGGTCGAGGTGCGCGAGCGCTTCCAGCGCTATCAGCTTACCCTCGAAACCCGCCCGCGCCACGGCATGAAGCTGTTCGGCAGCGAGGTATCGATTCGCGCCTGCCTGACCGATCTACTGTGGGAGCTGACGCTGCAGGGCGGCATTAATCCGTTGATTAGCGCCGAGGCGCTGGAAGCGGATGTCCCGGCGCAACTGGAGCCGGTGCTGCAGGAGACGCTCACGCGGCATCATATTCGCCTCACCGATGTCGGCGAGCGTTTTATCTGCCTGTACGGCGCGGTCGTGGTGCGCCGCGTTAGTGAAGGCTATCCGCTGGCCGATTTTAGCGCTGAAGATGTGGCGCAAAACGTCCGCGACGCCGCGCGCGACTTGGCGGGAGAGCTACAGCGGTTGGCCGGGAAACCCTTCTCGCCCGCCGAGGAAGAGTGGCTGTGCGTGCATATTGCCGCCCGCCAGGTACAGGATGTCGATCCGGAAACCATCAGCGCCGACGATGACGAAGCGCTGGTAAATTACATTCTGCGTTACATTAACAGCCAATATAACTATAACCTGCTGGAAGACGCCCAGCTGCACGCCGATCTGCTGACCCACATTAAGACCATGATCACCCGCGTGCGCTATCAGATAATGATCCCCAATCCGCTGCTCGATAACATCAAACAGCACTATCCGATGGCATGGGATATGACCCTCGCCGCGGTATCGAGCTGGGGCAAATACACGCCTTATACCATCAGCGAAAACGAAATCGGCTTTCTGGTGCTGCATATCGGCGTCGGGCTGGAACGCCACTACAACATCGGCTACCAGCGCCAGCCGCACGTGCTGCTGGTGTGCGATACCAGCAATGCGATGGTGCGGATGATCGAAGCGATCCTGCAGCGTAAATATCCGCAACTGGAGATCGCCGCCACCATTTCCCAGCGCGAGTACGAACAGCGAGAAGCGATCGATGAGGATTTTGTTATCTCAACGGTGCGGATCGGCGAGAAAGACAAACCGGTGGTGACCATCGCGCCGTTCCCCACCGATTACCAGTTAGATCAGATTGGCAAGTTGGTGCTGGTGGATCGCACCCGTCCGTGGATGTTGAATAAGTACTTCGATGCCGCCCACTTCCGGGTGATCGATAAGCCGATAGATCAGCAAACGCTGTTCGCCGAGCTGTGTCAGCAGCTGCAGCAGGAGGGTTTTGTCGATGCGGAGTTTCATGATTCGGTGGTCGAGCGTGAAGCGATCGTCAGTACCATGCTGGGCGATGGCATTGCGCTGCCGCACGCCCTCGGTCTGTTAGCGAAAAAGACGGTGGTCTATACCGTTATTGCTCCGCAGGGCATCGCCTGGGGCGACGAAATCGCCCATATCATTTTCCTGCTCGCTATCAGCAAGAGCGAGTATGAAGAGGCGATGGCGATCTACGATATTTTCGTGACGTTCCTGCGCGAGCGGGCCATGAGCCGCCTCGCCGCGACCCGCAGCTTCGATGAGTTTAAAACGGTGGCCATGGAGTGCGTCAGCCGGTTTTGAGAGGCTGACGGAGGGGATTAACGCAAATGATGCACGACCTGGTTGCTGCTGCCGCGCCAGATAAGCGCCGGGTCTTTTAAATCCTGCACAAACTTACCGTCGACCAGCACGTTAATCAGGTTCACGACTTCCATCTGCTCAGCGTTCAGTTCATCAATCTTATAGCCGGTCCAGACCCAGATATCTTTACCGGGGCATTCGGCGCGTACGCGCTGCACCAGTTTGAGGATCTCCGCGACGTTTTGCGGATGCAGCGGATCGCCACCGGAGAGTGAAAGCCCCTGGCGTTTGATGCGGGTATCGTTGAGGTCGGCAATGATGCGGTCGGCCATCCCGGTCGTGAACGGCATGCCGGAATTCACCCGCCAGGTGCTTTTGTTGTAGCAGCCGGGGCACTCGTGGACGCAGCCGGAGACAAACAGGGTGCAGCGGGTGCCGGGGCCGTTGACGATGTCGACGGGGTAGTATTGGTGATAATTCATTTTCGCTTCTCAATTAACGTCATAGCGGCGTTGGCTGCGCTCACTCACCCCAGTCACGTACTGAATGTACGCTCCTGGAGATTCCTTCGTTTGCCGCCTTGCTCTGACGTTAATTGCTTTGCGAAAACGCAGGCGTGCGGCCATTTCCCGGCGTCGCTGCGCTCGGCCGGGCTACCAGGGGCTGATACCCTCACCCCGGCCCTCTCCCAAGGGGAGAGGGGGAAAACCAGCGCCGGGCTTGAACGGTTCCCACTCCCAAGGGGAGAGGGGGAAAACCAGCGCCGTGCTTGAACGGTTCCCTCTCCCACGGGGAGAGGGGGAAAACCAGCGCCGGGCTCAACGCCGTGCTCGAACGGTTCCCTCTCCCACGGGGAGAGGGGGAAAACCAGCGCCGGGCTCAACGCCGTGCTTGAACGGTTCCCACTCCCACGGGGAGAGGGGGAAAACCAGCGCCGGGCTCAACGCCGTGCTTGAACGGTTCCCTCTCCCTTGAGGGAGAGGGTTAGGGTGAGGGTGAGAACCCTGTGCAGAACTTAACCGATCTGCCCATTGCCCAGGTGCTTCACGCGGCGCTTCACTTCTTCCTGCTTGCCGGCGTTGAACGGACGCGCGTCCGGGCTGCCGAGATAACCGCATACCCGGCGGGTCACCGATACGCGGGCGGCGTCGTGGTTGCCGCATTTCGGGCAGGTAAAGCCCTTGCTCGTGCACTCGAACTCGCCGGTATACCCGCACTCGTAGCATTCATCGATCGGCGTATTGGTGCCGTAATACGGTACGTGCTGATAGCTGTAATCCCATACGTCTTCCAGCGCCTTGAGGTTATGCTGGATATTCGGATATTCGCCGTAGCAAATGAAGCCGCCGTTGGCCAGCGGCGGATACGGCGCTTCAAAATCGATCTTGTCGTACGGGTTAACCTTCTTCTCGACGTCGAGATGGAAGCTGTTGGTGTAGTAGCCTTTTTCGGTCACGCCCGGTACCACGCCGAATTCGGCGGTATCGAGGCGGCAGAAGCGATCGCACAGGTTTTCGCTCGGCGTGCTGTACAGGCTGAAGCCGTAGCCGGTCTCTTCCTTCCACTGTTCAACGGCGTCGCGCAGACGCTGCACGATGGCGATGCCTTTTTCACGCAGCGCTTCGCTATCGTACATATGCTGATTGTTGTACAGCGCGTTGATGGTCTCGTGAATCCCGATGTAGCCCAGGGAAATGGACGCGCGGCCGTTCTTGAAAATTTCCGCGACGTCGTCGTCGGCTTTCAGACGTACGCCGCAGGCGCCTTCCATATACAGAATTGGCGCGACGCGGGCTTTCACCCCTTCCAGACGAGCTATACGGGTCATCAGCGCTTTGCGCGCCAGCAGCAGGCGCTCGTCCAGCAGCGTCCAGAAGGCGGCTTCGTCGCCTTTCGCTTCCAGCGCGATACGCGGCAGGTTCAGGCTGATAACGCCGAGGTTGTTGCGCCCATCATGTACCTGTTCGCCGTTCTCGTTTTCCCACACGCCGAGGAAACTGCGGCAGCCCATCGGCGTTTTAAACGACCCGGTAACTTTCACTACCTGATCGTAGTTGAGAATATCCGGGTACATGCGCTTGCTGGCGCACTCTAACGCCAGCTGTTTGATGTCATAGTTCGCATCGCCGAATTTATGGTTCAGGCCGTCGCGAATGGCGAAGACCAGTTTCGGGAATACCGCCGTTTTGCGGTTTTTGCCGAGACCGGCGATGCGGTTGCGCAGAATCGACTGCTGGATCAGGCGCGACTCCCAGCTGGTGCCGAGGCCAAAACCAAAGGTGACGAATGGCGTCTGGCCGTTGGCGGTATGCAGCGTGTTGACCTCATACTCCAGCGACTGGAACGCGTCGTAGCACTCTTTTTCGGTCCGCGTACGGGCATAGCCTTCGGCATCCGGGATCTGCCACTCTTCGGCAATTTTACGATGCTTTTTGAAGCTCTCGGTGACGAACGGCGCCAGCACTTCATCGATCCGGTTAATGGTGGTGCCGCCGTAAATATGGCTGGCGACCTGGGCGATAATCTGCGCCGTGACCGCGGTGGCGGTAGAGATAGACTTCGGCGGCTCAATTTCGGCATTGCCCATTTTAAAGCCGTGCGTCAGCATGCCTTTCAGGTCGATCAGCATGCAGTTGAACATCGGGAAGAACGGCGAATAGTCGAGATCGTGGTAGTGGATCTCGCCGCGCTCGTGCGCCTGTACGACATCGCGCGGCAGCAGATGCTGACGGGCATAGTGTTTGGCCACGATACCGGCCAGCAGATCGCGCTGGGTCGGGATCACTTTACTGTCTTTGTTGGCGTTCTCGTTGAGCAGCGATGAGTTGGTTTGCTCGACCAGACCGCGAATTTCCTGGTTCAGGCGGCCGCGCTTTTCACGCTCGATATCGCGATCGTGGCGATATTCGATATAGGCGCGCGCCAGCTGTTTCCACGGGCCGGACATCAACTGGTTTTCCACGGCGGTCTGGATATCGTTGATATCGACCTGCGCGCGGCCCTGCATTTGCTGGCTAACGACTTCTGCGACGGTGGCGCAATAGTCTGCGTCATCGACTCCCGCTGCTTTAGCTGCACGCAGAATTGCTTCTTTAATGCGCTCTGACTTGAACGGCACTTTACAGCCATCACGTTTCATCACATGCGGTGTCATGATCACTCCATATATAGAACAGGTTATCCACAGAGGCGGAAGGTCTCCCAAAAGCGCGCCACGCTACGACTAGCGGCGTTTGCCTTCGGATCCGGCCCTTTTTATCCACATCTCATCACCGCCCAACAACGACAAGATATGGTGACATAATAGACGATTAATACAATATGTAGGGCCGGGGCGCATTTTAAGTTCTATATGTAGTGATTTGCATCAAAGATGTTTGCGATTTTATTGACCCAGAACAAGGTAAAAAGGTGAGAGTACGGATGATGGGCGCTGGCGTAAATGTAAATTTAGGCGCTTAAAATATAAGCAAAAATTGGGCCCGAACGCTAAAGGAACGGGCAAAACATTCAGGCTATCAATGTATCGTTAAGCAGATCGACCAGCAGTAGCAGGGCGTAGCGGGCATGTTGCGGGTTGGCGGGCAGCGGAAGCACGGCGCTGGCCATATCGGCCAGCGCATGCTGTTCCGGGGTCAGTGCGATAATCGTCACTCCCTGCGTACGCGCCTGCAGCGTCGCGCTCTGTAATACCGTACTGGCTTCGGCGGTGGCCAGCACCAGCAGTAGATGATCGTCGTTGAGGGTACTGGCGGTCATTCGCATCAGCGCCGCCTCCTGACAGAGATTAATCGCGATGCCGGATGGCAGCAGCTGGTGCTGCAGCAGCGCCGCCAGCGCCACGTCCTGGGTGCCGAGGGCGAAGCAATGCACCGCGCGAGCGCTCAGCAGGCGCGATTTGCACTTTTCCACCGCCGCTTCGGCGGTGTGCCCGAGCTGGCGGGTTAGCGTATCGCCGAGGCTGCTAAGTTTGTCGCGCCAGGCGACGGGCAGGGCGGCGCTATCCGGCGTGAGCCAGCTGGCGCGCCGTTCACTGGCCTGCGCCAGCTGTTTACGTAAATCACGAATATCATCACAGCCCACTGAACGGGCGAAGCGGGTGATGGTGGCCGGGCTGACCCCCGCGCTGGCGGCCAGTTCGTCAATGGAGGCGCTGGCGGTAAAGCTAAGATTTTCCAGAATAAAGGCGGCGACGCGCGACTCCTGAGCGCTAAAGCGGATCAATCCTTCCTGTAGCTGACCTACGATATCCATCCTGATGTTCCCTTTGGCAGTACCCGGAATTGAAAATATTTTTCACGTAGTGAATAGCCGTTTTTATAGCATCTGCGCAGGCGATTTCCTATATCTGGCGTCGATGTTTGGCAATGACATGAGGAAATAATGCGCAAAAATTGAGCCTCGATCACATCGGTGAAAATTATTTTCATATAGCCTTCACTATCACACAATATTAACAATATAGTCGCACAGGTCGTGAAGGCTGAAGCGATAAACACGCAAAGGGGAAGCGCAATGCCACGAATCGTACTCTGTTGTGCCGCAGGCATGTCGACCAGCATGCTGGTAAATAAAATGAAAGCGGAAGCCCAGCAGCGCGCGCTGGCGCTGGAAATCTACGCGGTGGCGGTGGCGGAATTTGAACGTGAACTGCCGAACGCCGATGTCATCCTCCTCGGACCGCAGGTCAAATACGAAGCCGGACGGCTAACCGCGCTGGCGGCGCCGCAGGGCAAAGCGGTAGCGGTGATCGATATGGCCGACTACGGCATGATGCGCGGCGCCGCGGTGCTGGATAAAGCGCTGGCCCTGCTCGAACGCTAATTTACTAATCCCGTTTTTTATCACCCTCACGTGCGGTCCTGGCGATCGCGCGCGGCGATCTGCATGCCGAAAAATGCGAATAGAGGTCACTATGCAAGCACTGAAAATCGCCGTTATCGGCGGCGGCAGCAGCTACACGCCGGAGCTTATTGAAGGGATTATCGTTCGTTATGAGCAGCTTCCGGTCACCGAACTGGCGCTGGTGGATGTCGAATCCGGCAGGGAAAAGGTTGAGATCATTGCCGCGCTGGCCCGGCGGATGTTGAAACATAAAGGGCTGGAGCAGGTGGCGGTCAGCGTCCACTTTACGCTCGATGAGGCGATCCGCGGCGCCAGCTTTGTGCTGACGCAGCTACGCGTCGGGCAACTGGCGGCGCGCGCCGCCGATGAACGGCTGGGTCTCAAATATCATCTATTGGGCCAGGAGACCACCGGCGTCGGCGGTTTCGCCAAGGCGCTGCGGACGATCCCGGTGATCCTCGATGTTGCGCGCAAAGTGGAACAACTGGCGCCGGAAGCGTTCATTCTTAACTTTACCAACCCGGCGGGGATCGTCACCGAGGCGGTCAGCCGCTACAGCAAGGCGAAGATCATCGGCCTGTGCAACGTACCGATCAACATGCAGCACATGATCGTCGGCATGTTGGGCGCGCAGGAGTCCGAAGTGAAACTGCGCTTTGCCGGGCTCAACCATATGGTCTGGGTGCATAAGGTGCTACAGGGGCGCGAGGATGTCACCGGTAAAGTGATCGATATGCTGTGCGACGGTAAGGCGCTGTCGATGAACAACATTAAAGAACTGCCGTGGCCGGCGGAATTCCTCCGCGCGCTGAAGGCGATTCCGTGCCCTTATCATCGCTATTTCTGGCTGACGCCGGCGATGCTGGCGGAAGAGATCGCCGCAGCGAAAACCAAAGGCACCCGCGCCGAGCAGGTGATGAAGGTCGAGCAGGAGCTGTTTGCGCTGTACGCCGACCCGCAGCTGGAAGAAAAACCAGAGCAACTGAGCTTTCGCGGCGGCGCTTACTACTCGGAAGTGGCCGTTGAGCTTATCAACGCGATTCACAACAACCTGGGCGCGGAGATGGTGGTAAACACCCGCAACAACGGCGCGATTCACGGCCTGGATGATGATGCGGTGGTGGAAACCAACAGCATTATTGATGCGCAAGGGGCACGGCCGCTGGCGTTCGGCCCGCTGCCGCCGGCGATGAACGGCCTGACGCAGCAGGTGAAAGCCTTTGAACGGCTGACGATTGAAGCCGCGGTACACGGCTGCCGCGAGAGCGCGCTGCTGGCGCTGGTGGCTAACCCGCTGGTCGGTAACGTCACCGATGCCCAGGCGCTGCTGGATGAAGTGTTAACGATAAACCGTCAATGGCTGACGCAATTTAACTGACCGCTATTTCCCTCGGGAGCACACCATGTCGAATACAAGCTGGATTGAACGTTACGTCATGCCGGCGGCGCTGAAAATCGCCGGGCAAAAGCACGTCCTGTCGGTACGCGATGGCATCATTCTGAATATGCCGTTTATGCTGATTGGCTCGTTTTTCCTGATTTTCGCCTACCTGCCGATCCCCGGCTATGCCGACATGATGAGCGGCCTGTTTGGCGAGGTCTGGCGCGATAAAATGCTGTACCCGGTGAAAGCGACCTACGACATTATGGCGCTGATTTCCAGCTTCGGCATCGCCTATCGGCTGGCTGAGAAGTACCGCACTATCGACCCGCTGAGCGCCGGGGCGATGTCGTTGGTGGCTTTTGTGATGACTATCCCGCAAAACACCCTGTTTACCCCGGTACACGGCGCGGCGGAGGTGATTAAAGGAGTGATCCCGGTGAGCATGGTCGGCAGCCAGGGGTTGTTTGTCGCTATTGTCATTTCGCTGCTGTCGACGGAGATTTATCGTTTGGTCGCCAGTCGCAATCTCGTTATCCGCATGCCGGACGGCGTGCCGCCGGCAGTGGCGAAATCATTCCTCGCGCTGATCCCTGGTTTTTGCGTACTGGCGGTGGTGCTGGCGCTGCGCCTGGCGGTTGAGGCCTCGCCGTTCGGCGACATCAACAGCATGATCGCCACCCTGATCGGTATTCCGATGCATCACGTCGGCGGTACGCTGCCGGGGATGATTATTTCGGTGATTGTGATCGGTATTTTGTGGACGCTGGGCCTGCACGGCGACGCGATTGTGCTGGTATTTATCCAGCCGGTGTGGCTGTCGAATATGTCAGAGAACCTGACGGCCTTTCAGAACGGCCAGCCGATCCCGCATATTATTACCCAGCAATTTTACGACCTGTGGATTGCGCCCGGCGGCACCGGCGCGCTGCTGGGGCTGGTGATTTTTATGTTGCTGCGCAGCCGTAGTCAGCAGATGAAACAGCTGGGGAAAATTGCCGCGCCGGGAGCGTTGTTTAACATCAGCGAGCCGATGGTGTTTGGCATCCCGCTGGTGATGAACCCCTACTTCTTCCTGCCGTTTATTTTAACGCCGGTGCTGCTGGTGATCGTGTCCTATACCGCGATGGCGACCGGGCTGGTGGCGCCGCCGGCCGGAATCGCGCTGCCGTTCACCACGCCGATTTTCATCAGCGGCTATCTGGCGACCGGCGGCCATATTTCCGGCACCGTACTGCAGGTAGTGAATTTAACTATTTCGCTGGTGATCTACTATCCGTTCTTCCGCGCCTGGGATCGGCTGAAGGCCAAAGAGGAGCATGCCTCAGCGCAGCCGCAGGAGAGCGTTATCCTTCCAGACGCTGACCGCGCGTAATCTCCAGTGCCACGAACCGGTAGCCCCGGTGAGCGTAGCGCCACCGGGGAAAAGCTTTACGCCTGCACCCACCATACCGCTTCGAACGGCCGCAGCGTCATTGCCGCCGGACGGTTGGCCGTTTCCGCATAGTTGCCAATCAGCGCCCGCCAGTCGCCGGACATCTCCGGCGGCTGCCACGGCTGGAACTCACGGCTCAGGTTGGCGGCCACCACCAGCGTCTGCCCCTGCCACTGGCGGCGATAACACCACAGCGACGGATGGTCCGGCAGCAGATCCTGATAATCCCCCCAGGTCAGCACCGGCGTGGTTTTTCGCAGCGCGATCAGCTGCTGATAGGTGTAAAACACCGATTCCGGATCCGCTAGCGCCGCCTCGACGTTAATCTCGCGATAGTTATCACCCAACGCGATCCAGGGTTCTCCATCGCTGAAGCCACCGTTCTCGCCGTCGTGCCACGGCATCGGTGTGCGGCTATTGTCGCGCGATTTGCTGGCCAGAATCGCCAGCAGTTCATCCGGGCTTTGCCCCTGCGCCGCGCGCTCGATAAACATATTATGGCTTTCCACGTCGCGATAATCGCTAATGTTGCTGAAATGCGGGTTGGTCATGCCAATCTCTTCGCCCTGATAGATATAGGGCGTGCCCTGCATGCCGTGCAGTACCATCGCCAGCATCTTCGCCGCCGGCACCCGGTACTCGCCCTCGTCGCCGAAGCGCGACACGATGCGCGGCTGATCGTGGTTACACCAGAACAGCGCATTCCATGCCCGGTTATGCATCCCTTGCTGCCAGTGGCGGAATAGCGCTTTCAGCGCCACGTAGTCCGGACGGGCGAGGGTCCATTTTTCGCCGCCGGGATAATCGACTTTTAAGTGATGAAAATTAAACGTCATCGACAGTTCGCGTCCGTCCAGCGCGGCGTATTGCTGGCAGTGCTCAAGCGAAGTGGAAGACATTTCGCCGACGGTCATCAGGCCACGAGGGGTAAAGACATCGCGGCTCATTTCCTGCAGGAACTCGTGAACTCGCGGGCCATCGGTATAGAAGCGACGTCCATCGCCAACGCTATCGGACGGGAAGTTCTGATCCTTGGAGATAAGATTGATGACATCAAGGCGCAGGCCATCAACGCCGCGATCGGCCCAGAACTCGCAGACTTTTTTCAGCTCGGCGCGTACCGCCGGGTTTTCCCAGTTGAGATCCGCCTGCTCGGTGGCGAAAAGATGCAAATAATACTGTTCGCTTTCCGCATGCCACTGCCAGGCGTTACCGCCGAATTTCGAACGCCAGTTATTCGGCAATGTTCCCGGCTCGCCGCCGCGCCAGATATAGAACTGGCGATACGGGCTCGCCTTATTTAACGACTGGCGGAACCATTCGTGTTCCGTCGAGGTATGGTTAAACACCATATCCAGCACGATGCGGATACCGCGCGCTTTCGCTCCGGCGACCAGTTGGTCGAAATCTTCCAGCGTGCCGTAAGAGGGATCGATAGCGGTGTAGTTCGCCACGTCATAGCCGTTATCCACCTGCGGCGAGACGTAGAACGGCGTCAGCCAGATAGCGTCGACGCCGAGCTTTTTCAAGTAGTCGAGACGGGCGGTGACGCCGCGTAAATCGCCGGTACCGCTGCCGGTGGTGTCCTGAAAACTCTTCGGGTAGATTTGATAAATAACGCCGTTTTGCCACCAGCGGGGAAGGGTATTCATATTACGTTCCTGCGAATATAGGGGGCGCAAGCGGCGCCCCGAAAGAAGACGTTAGATAATCTGCAAGGTGCCCTGACGGTACTTGCGTTGATAAACCACGGTGGTGAGGATAATCGGCACTACCACGGCGATGGCCATCGCCGTGGCGTAGACCTGCCAGTAGCTTGGCTGAATCGACAGGATGCCCGGCAGGCCGCCGACGCCGATGCCATTCGCCAGCACGCCGTTCAGGCCGCAGAGCAGGCCCGCAAGGCCGGATCCGACCATCGCGCACAGCATCGGGAAGCGGTACTTCAGGTTGATGCCGTACATCGCCGGTTCGGTGACCCCGAGATAGGCGGAGATCGCCGCGGGTACCGAGATTTCGCGTTCATTCTGTTTACGGCTGGCAATAATAATGCCTACCACCGCCGACGCCTGAGCAATATTCGACAGCGCAATCAGCGGCCATACCGGCGTGCCGCCCATGCTTTGAATCATCTGCATATCGATAGCGAGGGTGGTCTGATGTACGCCGGTTATCACCAGCGGCGCATAGAGGAAGCCGAACAGCGCGGCGCCGATCGGCGCGAAGCTGCCGGTTAACAAGTGGCGTACCGCGAAGGCCACGCCGTCGCCAATCAGACGACCAAACGGGCCGATAAAAGCGTGAGCGAGGAACACCGCCAGAATCAACGAGCACACCGGCACCACCACCAGATAGAGGTAGTCAGGCACGATACGCTTGAGGCGCGTTTCGATAAAGCCCAGCGCCAGCCCCGCCAGCAGTGCCGGGATCACCTGCGCCTGATAGCCGACTTTCGCAATGGTAAACAGGCCGAAGTTCCACACTTCCGGCACCTGCTGGCCGAGCAGGTAAGCGTTCATCAACTGCGGAGAGACCAGCGTGACGCCAAGCACGATCCCGAGGATCGGCGTGCCGCGCATTTTCTTCACCGCTGACCAGCAGATCCCCACCGGCAGATAGAAGAAGATAGCCTCGCCAATCAGCCACAAGAAGTCATAAATCGTTTTCAACGACGGGTGCATTTGCGCCAGCGTCTGGCCGTTGCTCATCGGCAGATCGCCGATGACGTTACGGAAACCGAGGATCAGACCGCCGCTGATCAGCGCCGGCAGGAGCGGGAAAAAGATCTCGGCAAAGTGCGAGATCAACCGTTCGTGCCACTTCATGTTTTGCCGCGCGGCCTGTTTGGCCTGCTCTTTGTCGGCGGACGCCTGGCCGGTGGTGGCCAGCAGCGCCTTATAGTAATCGCCGACTTCGGTGCCGATGACCACCTGGAACTGCCCGGCGTTAGTGAAGCATCCCTTCACCATGCGCAACTGCTCAATATCTTTCGGTTTGGCGATGGCCGGATCGTTCAGCACAAAGCGCAAACGGGTAATACAGTGGCTGACGGTGGCAATGTTGCCGCGCCCGCCCACCAGTTCGATCAGTTTATCGATGTCCTGCTGGTTTACTTTGCTCATGATGAAGCCTCAAAAACAGAGGGGAGAGATGCCGTTTTTACCTTGCATGCATCCTAACCGTTCCGTTGGGAATGCAAAATGGGAACGTTCCCGAAACTCGGCGAAGATCACATAAATCGCCCGAACGAGATTAATTCAGGGCAGCGGGAATGACGATTTGGCGGGGTTCTGCGTGGCCGGCGATCTGGTCGATCAGCTGCTGCGCCGCCTGGCGTCCGGCTTCGGCGTAGCCGGGATCGACGGTGAGGATCTCCGGATGCAGAAACTTCATCAGCGGCGTGCTGCCGACGCTGGCGAGTTGTAGCGTGTCGATACGCTGTTCCTGTAGATATTTACTGGCGCCGAGAGCGAGAGTATCGGTGGCGCAGACCAGCGCGCGGGTCTCGGGCGTCAGTACGCTGGCAACGCTTTCATAACCCTGCTTCATCGCCAGTCCCGGCAGGGCAGCGGTCGGCGTGAGCTTCTTTTGCGCGCAGAAATCGAGATAAGCCTGATGACGGCGTTCCCCGGTGGTAACGTCGCTGTGCGGCACGCCGAGGAAACTTATATGCCGGTGTCCGCGTTCATAGAGACGCTGCATCAGTAACTTGATCGCGCCATGATCGTCATAACACACCGAAGCGAAGCCGGGAGCGTCGCGCGCCAGCAGCACCAGCGTTTCGCGCCACGGCGCGAGCATCTCCTCGCGAATACCGGTAAAGCCGAACAGTACCACGCCGTCGATATTGCGGCGGGCGAGCATGCCCAGATGTTCTTCCACCAGCGCCGGAGAAAACTGGCTCTCCATCATGATCGGATCGTAGCCCTGCTGATAAAAGGCGGGCAGCATGGTCTGCACCGCTAAATTTTCCGACAGCGAATCCAGACGGGTGACGATAATCGCCACCACCTTATCGCTCTGACCACGCATGGCGCGGGCGGAGCGGGAAGGGGAGAAACCGTGCTGCTGCATCACCGCTTCCACCCGTTCGCGGGTGCGCTCGCTGACGCCGCTTTCGTTATTCAGCACGCGCGACACCGTCGATTTTCCGACGCCGCTTAAACGCGCGATATCTTTGATTGTTAGCCGGTTTTGCATACGAGGTTCTCGCCGTCGTCCGATTTGAGTGAGTCTAATGCTACTCAACGAATCCTCAATGAGCAAAGACTGGTTGAGGTCCGGTTTAGTTGCCGGACGGTATGATAGCCATAATAGCCACAAATAGTTTCCTGGTCGCGGTATACTCCGCGCCGTCTTGAGTTACTTACCGGAGAATTTTATGGACCCCGATCCCACTCCTCATCCTCGATGGAGCAACCTTTCTTTCCGGTAAGCCTGTTTAGCACTGCTTTACCGGAAAGCGTAAAGCAGTGACGTCCACGATGTCCCTGCCCTATAAAAATAATGCCTGACAGGTAAGGCTTTGCCACGCCTGTTGGCAACGCTGCGTTCGCTCGCGCGAGCGCGGAGGGACTGTTTATGCTGAAAAATTTTACCCGGCAGCTGTTCGCGCAGCTTAGCCGTCATTTACCCCATCGTTTGATCCAGCGCGATCCGCTGCCCGACGCCCGTAACCTGGCCAGCGCGCCGATCCCGGATTCACTCGGCAAGCGCTGTCTGGACGTGGCGGCCATGGATGAGCATGAAATCTGGCGCGCGTTCGACAGCCACCCTGAAGGGCTGAACGACGTCGAAGTGGCGGCGAAAATCGCCCTGCACGGCGATAACCAAATCCCGGTGCAGAAGCCGTCGCCGTGGTGGGTTCATCTGTGGACCTGCTATCGCAACCCGTTCAACCTGCTGTTGACGGTGCTCGGCATCGTCTCCTATTCCACTGAAGATTTGTTCGCCGCGGGCGTTATCGCGCTGATGGTCGGCATCTCGACGCTGCTTAACTTCATCCAGGAAGCGCGCTCGACCAAAGCGGCGGATGCGCTGAAGGCGATGGTCAGCAATACCGCCACGGTGCTGCGGGTTATCAACGAGCAGGGCGAGAGCCGCTGGCTCGAACTGCCTATCGACCAACTGGTGCCGGGCGATATCGTCAGGCTGTCGGCGGGAGATATGATCCCGGCGGACCTGCGCATCATTGTGGCGCGCGACCTGTTTGTCGCTCAGGCCTCGCTGACCGGTGAATCGCTGCCGGTTGAAAAAGTCGCGCGCACCCGCGATCCGCTACAAACCAATCCGCTGGAATGTGACACCCTGTGCTTTATGGGGACCAACGTGGTGAGCGGCTCGGCGCAGGCCATCGTCTACGCCACCGGCGGCAACACCTGGTTCGGCCAGCTTGCCGGGCGCGTCAGCGAGCAGGAAAGCGAGCCGAACGCCTTTCAGAAAGGCATTAGCCGGGTCAGCATGCTGCTGATCCGCTTTATGCTGGTGATGGCGCCGGTGGTGCTGTTGATCAACGGCTACACCAAAGGCGACTGGTGGGAAGCGGCGCTGTTCGCGCTGTCGGTGGCGGTCGGCCTGACGCCGGAGATGCTGCCGATGATCGTCACCTCGACGCTGGCGCGCGGGGCGGTGAAGCTGTCAAAACAAAAGGTGATCGTCAAACACCTCGACGCCATTCAAAACTTTGGCGCGATGGATATCCTCTGCACCGATAAAACCGGCACCCTGACCCAGGACAAAATCGTGCTGGAGAACCACACCGATGTTTCCGGTAAATCCAGCGAGAGAGTCCTGCACACCGCCTGGCTCAATAGCCATTACCAGACGGGGCTTAAAAACCTGCTCGACACCGCGGTGCTGGAAGGCGTGGAGCTGGATGCCGCTCGCGGTCTCGCGGAGCGCTGGCAGAAGGTGGATGAGATCCCGTTCGACTTCGAACGTCGCCGCATGTCGGTGGTGGTGAAAGAGCAGGACGACGCGCATCAGCTGATCTGTAAAGGGGCGCTGCAGGAGATCCTCAACGTCTCGACCCAGGTGCGCTACAACGGCGAAATCGTACCACTGGACGACACCATGCTGCGCCGTATTCGCCGGGTGACCGATACCCTGAACCGTCAGGGGCTGCGAGTGGTGGCGGTGGCGACCAAATACCTGCCGGCGCGGGAAGGCGACTATCAGCGTGCGGATGAGTCCGACCTGATCCTCGAAGGCTACATCGCCTTCCTCGATCCGCCGAAAGAGACTACCGCCCCGGCGCTGAAAGCGCTGAAGGCCAGCGGCATTACGGTAAAAATCCTCACCGGCGACAGCGAACTGGTGGCGGCGAAAGTGTGTCATGAAGTGGGGCTGGATGCGGGCGAAGTGGTGATTGGCAGCCAGATTGAAGCCATGAGCGACGACGAACTGGCGGCGTTGGCGAAACGCACCACGCTGTTCGCGCGCCTGGCGCCGCTGCATAAAGAGCGCATCGTGACGCTGCTGAAACGCGAAGGTCACGTGGTGGGCTTTATGGGCGACGGTATTAACGACGCCCCGGCGCTACGCGCGGCGGATATTGGCATTTCCGTTGACGGCGCGGTAGATATCGCCCGCGAGGCGGCGGATATCATTCTGCTGGAAAAAAGCCTGATGGTACTGGAAGAGGGGGTTATCGAAGGCCGCCGCACCTTCGCCAACATGCTCAAGTACATCAAAATGACCGCCAGCTCCAACTTCGGCAACGTCTTCAGCGTGCTGGTGGCCAGCGCCTTCCTGCCGTTCCTGCCGATGCTGCCGCTGCACCTGTTGATTCAGAACCTGCTGTACGATGTCTCCCAGGTGGCGATTCCGTTTGATAACGTCGACGATGAGCAGATCCGTAAACCGCAGCGCTGGAACCCGGCCGATCTCGGGCGTTTTATGGTCTTCTTCGGGCCGATCAGCTCTATTTTCGATATCCTCACCTTCAGCCTGATGTGGTGGGTGTTCCACGCCAATAGCGTCGAGATGCAGACCCTGTTCCAGTCCGGCTGGTTTATTGAAGGGCTGCTGTCGCAGACGCTGATTGTGCATATGATCCGTACCCGCCGCATTCCGTTCGTCCAGAGCCGCGCCGCGTGGCCGCTGTTCGTGATGACGCTGCTGGTGATGGCGGTGGGTATCGCGCTGCCGTTCTCGCCGCTGGCGGGCTACCTGCAGCTGCAGGCGCTGCCGCTCAGCTATTTCCCATGGCTGGTGGCGATTCTGGCGGGTTACATGGTGTTGACCCAGACCGTTAAAGGCTTCTACAGCCGTCGTTACGGCTGGCAGTAGAGGTTTAGCCCCTTTGCCGCCGGGCAGAGGGGCTTACCGGTATTTCTCTTAAATCTCATCAAGTTGTGAAGCCCGTCATCGCCATGTATTGACGCAATTTTGTGCGCATGTTAACCCAATGTTTTGCTTTTTTTGGCCCGTCATAAAAAGGAACATTGATGATTAACACCGTGCGTTACAGTCTGCTGACCAGCGGAATATTACTGAGCAGCATGGCGCTTGCCGCCCCGGCGGGCGATCTGCCGCTGATGCCGTGGCCCGCTCATGTGGAGCGCCCGCAGGCGCAGGGGGCGTTGGCGCTAAATAATCAGCTGACGATCAACGTCAGCGGCGACGATCTTGGCGAAGCGGCGAACCGCTGGCGCGAACGTCTTGCGCGGCAAACCGGCTGGACGCTCCAGCCGCAGACGGCGCCGGCGAAAAGCCCAACCATTAACGTGATCGTCAGTAAAAAAGTGCCTTTCCTGCCGCAGCCGGATAGCGACGAAAGCTATCAGCTAACCGTTAACGCAGACGGCGCGACCCTGAAAGCCAATACGCGTTTTGGCGCGCTGCGCGGCATGGAAACGCTGCTACAGCTGGTACAAAACGGTCCTGACGGCACCACCATTCCTTATGTCGCCATTGACGATGCGCCGCGCTTCCCGTGGCGTGGACTGCTGCTGGATTCCGCCCGTCACTTTATGCCGCTGTCGGCGATCAAACGGCAGATTGACGGTATGGCGGCGGCGAAGCTTAACGTACTGCACTGGCATCTGACCGACGATCAGGGCTGGCGTTTCGCCTCCAGCCGCTATCCGAAGCTGCAGCAGCAGGCCAGCGACGGCCTGTTTTATACCCAGGCGCAGATGAAAGACATTGTGCGTTACGCGGCTGAACGCGGTATTCGCGTGGTGCCGGAAATCGATATGCCGGGCCACGCCTCGGCGATCGCCGTGGCTTATCCGGAACTGATGAGCGCGCCGGGGCCGTACGCGATGGAGCGCCACTGGGGCGTGCTGAAACCGGTACTCGACCCAACAAAAGAGGCCACCTACGCGTTTGCCGAGGCGATGGTCAGCGAACTGGCGGCTATCTTCCCCGATCCGTATCTGCATATCGGCGGTGATGAAGTCGATGACAGCCAGTGGCGCGCCAATCCGGTCATTCAGAAATTCCTCAAAGAGAAGGGGCTGGCGGACAGCCACGCGCTACAGGCGTACTTCAACCGGCGCCTGGAGAAGCTGCTCGAGAAACATCACCGGCAGATGGTCGGCTGGGATGAGATCTACCACCCTGATTTACCGAAGAGCATTCTGATCCAGTCCTGGCAGGGGCAGGACGCATTAGGCGACGTCGCCAAACACGGCTATCGCGGTATTCTCTCCACCGGTTTTTACCTCGACCAGCCGCAGTACACCGCCTATCACTATCGTAATGAAATTATCCCGCAGGGGCTTAACGGCGTGGATACGATTACCGATAGCGACAGCGCCCAGAGCTGGCAGTTTTCGATGCCGCGGCTGAAGGGCAGCGCGGTTGAGGGCAGCTTTACGCTGGTAAAAGGCGATAGCGGCTGGCGGGGATTTATTGATTTTAAAGGTAAATCACGGCGTGCCGTGCAGGAGATTGAATGGCTCGGCGACAATCAGGTCACGTTCCGCGTCGATACCTGGATGGGCGAAACCCGCCCGGTGCTGACCATTAACGATGACAAGCTCGCAGGTTACTTCCTGCTTGGCAACACCCGTTATCCCATTGACGGCAAGCGGCTGGATGCCGTGCCGCAGGGCATTCAGCCGACGCTGCCCGACGCGCAGCAACAGAAGAATCTGCTGGGCGGTGAGGCGGCGCTGTGGGCGGAGAACGTCGCCGCGCCGGTCATCGATATCAAGCTGTGGCCGCGCGCTTTTGCAGTAGCGGAGCGTCTGTGGTCGGCCGAGGACGTCAAAGACAGCGACAATATGTATCAGCGCCTGCAGGCGATGGACAGCTGGTCAACGGTCTCCGTCGGCCTGCAGCAGCACACTCAGCAGTTGGAGCAGTTCACCCGGCTGGCGAACAGCAGCCATACGCTGGCGTTGCAGATCCTCGCCGAGGCGCTGGAGCCGGCGCATTACTACACCCGTCAGCATCTCAAGTTCCAGGCGAACAATTACCATCAATTTGAACCGCTTAACCGGCTGGCCGATGCGTTACCGGCGGAGAGCGACACCGTACGCAGCCTGAACCAGTGGGCGGAGCGGCTGATCAGCGATGCCGAAGACACCGAGAGCGCCGATGCGCTGCGCCACGTCTTTACCCGCTGGCAGAACAACAGCGGCGATGCGCTGGCGCTGACCGACAATAACTATCAGCTGGCGGCGATTAAACCGGTGGTGCAGCAGGTTGATAAGCTGGCGAGCCTCGGGCTGCGCTTGACCGATCTGGTTGCGCGGCAGGGAACGCTGGACGATAAAGAGTACGCCTCAATCCAGGCGCAGCTGGATACGGCGGCGAAAACCCAGGATGAGCTGGTGATTGCGGCGGTCTATCCGCTGGAGAAACTGCTGCGGGCAACGAAGATAAAATAGGGCATTTCCCTCACCCCGCGGATGGCGCAAGCGCCTGGGGTGAGGGCAGAGAAGCGATTAGCGACGGATCGCGATAGCTTCAATCTCAATCTTCACGTCTTTCGGCAGACGCGCGACTTCTACGCAGGAACGCGCCGGGAAAGTGGCGTTATGCTCGGTGAAGAACGCTTCATACGCGGCATTCACGGTGGCGAAATCGTTCAGATCTTTCACGAAAACGGTGGTTTTCACGATATCGCCCACTTTCAGGCCAGCGGCTTCAACGATAGCTTTTACGTTGTCCAGGGACTGACGCGCCTGCGCGGCGACATCTTCCGGCACGCTGCCGGTTTTCGGGTCTACTGGGATCTGGCCGGAAGTGATGATCATGCTACCCAGATCAACACCTTGTACATATGGGCCGATAGCTGCTGGTGCCTTTTCCGTCGCAATAGTTTTGCTCATAATATCTCCAGATGAACTGCAGTAATTAGGTCGTAGCCATTATAGGGAGGGCCGGTATTAATACCAACCGCAATTAGTTGGCCAGCACCACATAATGGGAAAACTCTTTTTCACAGTATTTGCATTTGAGTGCAATGTCATCGGCGCGTTTTTTCACTGCGAAACTCGACGAAACCGGCTCAGCGTGACTGATGCAGTTGCTATTCGGACAGACCAGCACGCTATTGATGCGCTCCGGCAGGCTCGGGCGGGATTTGCCCACCACTTCGTAATCATCGATACGGTTAACCGTCGCGTCCGGCGCATACAGCGCCAGCTGATTGACCTGCTCATCGGTCAGGAAGGTATTCTCGATTTTAATCAAATCTTTACGGCCCATCTCGCCGGATGGCAGGTTCAGGCCGATGGTGATGCGCTGGTCGGTTTCGGTCAGCTTGAACAGGGTCAACAGTTTGAAGCCGACCTGGGCCGGGATATGGTCGATCACGGTGCCGCGCTTAATGGCTTCTACCTGCAGTTTATTGTCGTGTGTCATCTTTCATTCCCCCTTACTGTGCCAGCTCGCTATTCAATACCAGTGCCAGTAACGCCTGGCGGGCGAAGATGCCGTTGCCTGCCTGCTGGAAGTACCAGGCGTGCGGCGTTTTATCGACATCGGTGGTGATTTCATCAACGCGCGGCAGCGGGTGCAGCACTTTCATGTTGGCGCGCGCGCCTTCGAGATCCGCGGCGCGCAGTATGAACTGCGCCTTCACGTTGGCGTATTCCGACGGGTCCAGACGCTCTTTCTGCACGCGCGTCATATACAGAATATCGACCTCTGCCATCACTTCGTCGATGGCGCTATGCAGGCTCCAGGCGATGCCTTTTTCATCCAGCATATCGAGAATATATTGCGGCATCGCCAGCGCGTCCGGGGCGATGAAGTAAAAGCGGTTGCCGTTGAATTTGGCCAGCGCCTGGGTCAGCGAGTGTACGGTACGGCCATATTTCAGGTCGCCGACCATCGCGACATTAAGATTCTCAAGGCGGCCCTGAGTTTCCTGAATGGTGAACAGGTCGAGCAGGGTTTGTGTCGGATGCTGATTGGCGCCGTCGCCGGCGTTGAGAATCGGCACGCCGCCGGAGAATTCGGTTGCCAGACGCGCGGCGCCTTCTTGCGGATGGCGCATCACGATAGCGTCGACGTAGGTGCTGATAACCGAAATGGTGTCGGCCAGGGTTTCGCCTTTCTTACCGAGCGAGGTGTTGCTGCTGTCGGAGAAGCCGACCACGCTGGCGCCGAGGCGGTGCATGGAGGTTTCAAAAGAGAGACGAGTACGAGTGGAGGCTTCAAAGAAACAGCTGGCGATAACCTTATGCTTCAGCAGCTCGGGTTGCGGATTGGCTTTCAGCTTTGCGGCCGTCGCCAGCACCAGTTCGAGGTCTTCGCGGCTGAGATCGTTTATGGAAATGATATGTTTTTGATATAGCGGGTTAGCCATGCTTATCTCCTGACGCCTGAGCAAAAAAAAAGCCCCTTAAATAAGGGGCTTCGAGAATTCATTGAGCAACGGAAAGAAAAACGCCAGGCCAGCGCCTGCTTTCAGACGCGGTAAGACACAGCAATGTCGTACGCAATTGACCATATTTCCTCCCGGCAAAACGGCTGGCATTATACGCAGCTTTGATGAGCAATCAAGCGATTAATCCACAATCAGGGAAACGTTTGCCTGCGAAGGCTGCGCCAGCGCAAAAAACCGCGATAAAAATGTGGTCTGGCAGTGGTAAGCGGCGTATAAAACAAAAATGAAAAGCTGTTTTATATTTGAGGGCTCTTATGATTATCGGCAATATTCATCATCTGCAATCCTGGCTGCCAGACGCGCTGCGTCAGGCGATTGAGCATGTTAAGGCTCACGTCAACGAGGCGACGCCGCTCGGCAAGCACGATATCGACGGCAACAATCAGTTCTATCTGATTTCTGAAGACAGCACCGAACCGCAGGCCGAGCGTCGCGCCGAGTATCACGCCCGCTATCTGGATATCCAGATTGTGCTGCGCGGTCAGGAAGGGATGACTTTCAGCACCTTACCGGCAGGCGAGCCGCAGACTGACTGGCTGGCGGACAAAGACATCGCCTTCCTCGCCGAGGGAGCGCAGGAGAAAACCGTTATCCTTAACGAGGGGGATTTTGTGGTGTTTTATCCAGGCGAAGTGCATAAACCGCTATGTGCCGTCGGGGCGCCGGCGAAGGTGCGCAAAGCGGTGGTAAAGGTATTGATGGCTTAAAACGGGTAGCCCGGATACGCGTAGCGCTATCCGGGAACCTACCGTGATTAATGGTTATTTTCCAAGCGTCGCCACCATCACCGCTTTGATGGTGTGCATACGGTTTTCCGCCTGATCGAAGACGATGCTCGCCGGCGATTCAAAGACTTCATCGGTCACTTCCATGCCGCCGTGCAGTCCATACTCCGCCGCCATCTGTTTGCCGAGAATGGTCTGGTCATCGTGGAACGCGGGCAGACAATGCAGGAATTTCACCTGCGGGTTGCCGGTCAATTGCAGCATGGCTTTATTCACCTGGTAACCGCGCAGCAGGGCGATACGCTCCGCCCATTTCTCTTTCGCCTCGCCCATCGACACCCACACGTCGGTATAAATGAAATCGGCGCCTTTTACGCCCGCGGCGATATCTTCCGTCAGGGTAATATTGCCGCCGTGCTTTTTCGCCAGCGCAGTGCATTCCGCCACTAAACCTTCATCCGGCCAGCAGGCTTTCGGCGCCACCAGACGCAGATCCAGCCCGGTCAGCGCGGCGGCTTCCAGCATGGAGTTACCCATGTTGTTACGCGCGTCGCCGGCGTAGACCAGCGTCATTTCATTAAATGCCTTACCCGGCAGGTGCTCTTGCATGGTCAGCAGGTCGGCCAGGAGCTGCGTCGGGTGGAATTCATCGGTCAGGCCGTTCCACACCGGCACGCCGGCATACTCCGCCAGGGTTTCCACCAGCTCCTGGCCGTAGCCGCGATACTGAATACCGTCATACATGCGGCCCAGCACGCGGGCGGTATCTTTCATGGATTCTTTGTGGCCGATTTGGCTTCCGCTGGAACCGAGATAGGTCACGCGGGCGCCCTGGTCGTAAGCGGCAACTTCGAAAGAGCATCGTGTGCGGGTTGAGTCTTTTTCGAAGATGAGCGCGATGTTTTTGCCCTTCAGTTTCTGGGCCTCGATGCCGTTTTTCTTATCGGCTTTTAATTGCGCGGCCAGGTCGACAAGGCCGGTAATTTCTGCAGCAGTAAAATCCAGTAATCTCAAGAAATGCTTCTGATATAACGCGGACATAATTCCCTCACCTGGCAAACGCCACCATTGAATTAAAATTCACTTTATATGTATGAATATTCATTTGCAACCCCGAGTTAGAAATCTTTTACACAGAAGGTGGAGGCAATCACGGCGGTATGTGACAATAGGAGTATCTGCCGCACATTATGAGGAACGAGCCATGGCAAACCCGGAACTACTGGAAGAACAGCGTGAGGAAACGCGTCTGATTATCGAAGAGCTGCTGGAAGATGGCAGCGATCCGGACGCGCTGTATACCATTGAGCATCATCTCTCTGCCGATGATTTCGAAACGTTGGAAAAAGTGGCGGTAGAGGCCTTCAAGATGGGTTATGAAGTCACCGAGCCGGAAGAGCTGGAAGTCGAAGAAGGCGAAGTGGTGATCTGCTGCGATATCCTGAGCGAAAGCGCGCTCAACGCCGATCTGATCGACGCCCAGGTTGAACAGCTGATGAACCTGGCGGAAAAATTCAACGTTGAGTACGACGGTTGGGGTACCTACTACGAAGACCCGAACGGCGAAGACGATGACGGCGAAGATGACGAAGATTTAATTGACGAAGACGACAACGGCGTACGCCACTAAGTCGTCAACGGATACGGCGGCGTCTGCCGCCGTATATACCCGTCCTGATTAGGGTATAGCCTGGAGCTTTAATGGATTACCCGCAAATACTCTCCCCGATTTTAGCATTTCTTCACTGTCCTACGCCGCAGGCGTGGATTGACGAAGCCCGTAAACCGGAAAACCTGCCGCTGCTGCTGACCGACCATATGGTATGCGAGCTGAAAGCGGCGCAAAACGCCATGCTGCTGGTACGCCGCTACGTCGCCGATAAAGACGGCGCCGACGAGCTGCTGGAATGCCTGAAACCGTACGAAGACTTTACCTATCGCCGTGGGCCGGAGCCGGATTTTGTCGCTCTGCATAAACGGATCAACAAAAGCGCTATGCCGCGAACCAACGACCCGTGGAGCAGCCAGTTGCTCGACAGCATGATTCTGTTGATCAAAGAGGAGCTGCATCACTTCTGGCAGGTGCGTGAGATCATGCTGGCGCGGGATATCCCTTACGTCAAAATCACCGCCAGCAACTATGCCCGCGGTATGCGTCGGGAGGTGCGATCGCACGAGCCGGTGATGCTGATCGATAAGCTGATTTGCGGCGCTTATATCGAAGCGCGTTCCTGCGAGCGTTTTGCCGCGCTGGCGCCGTGGCTGGATGATGATTTACAGAAGTTTTATCTGTCGTTGCTGCGCTCCGAGGCCCGTCATTATCAGGACTACCTGGACCTGGCGCAGAAGATAGCGGGGGAAGATATCAGCGAGCGGGTGCGCCAGCTTGGCGAGGCGGAAGCGGCATTGATTCTCCGCCCGGAGCCCGAGTTCCGCTTTCACAGCGGCGTACCGACGGCGCCGTAGTCAGCGATTTTCGGACCCGGTAGCCACTAATACTGGCAGTTTCAGTAGTCATGGGGAGAGATAGCGTTGAGAGCTTCAGCTCGTAATGGTACGGGCCGTAGGTCGGGTAAGGCGTTAGCCGCCACCCGACAAAAAATGGCACCGCGAGCCCGGGACATCCCCCGGCTAGCGCTACGCTTAGCCGGGCTACCGAACTGTAGCCCCGCTAAGCGTAGCGCTATCGGGGACGACTGCGCTATCGAGGCGTTACAGCGTTTTCAACATCCGCACTTCACAATCGACGTGGCCGGTGCAGCCCAGCGGCCCGTCGATATGTTCAAATCCGAGATGTTCATAAAGGGCAATCGCCTCTTTCAAAAAAGCGGTGGTCTCCAGATAGCAGCGTTTAAAACCCTGCTCGCGGGCGTGATCCATCGCCATCAGCGCCAGCTTTTTCGCCAGCCCTTTGCCGCGCGCCGCGGTCATAAAGTACATTTTCTGCAGCTCACAGATATCGGACTCGCTACACGAGAGCGGCGCCACGCCGCCGCCGCCAACCACTTCGCCATTTTGCTCCACAACCCAATAGGCGGAGCCCGGTTGGCTATAAAGTTCATAGAGTTCATCCAGGTTGGGATCAGCGACCGTATAGCCTTTATCGGCGGTCAGGCCGTATTCCGCGGAGACCTGGCGGATAACTTGGGCGATGGCGGCATTATCTGCTGCCGTAATGCGGCGTAAAGTAAAGGTCTGTGGCGCAGCAAGATTCATAGAATCACTCAATTTTAGCTTAAATAACCATACATTGTTTTAATACCATTATTCTTTAACCGACGCAAGGCGTGCATAAATATATTGCCGAGTAATTTCAAAATAATATATTCTGCATATTTAATGATGGTTATTCTGACTTATTATTTATATATATAATTTAAAGTACAAGGATGGCGGGGTTATGGATATTACTTTAGGGAAGAAGCAGCGTGCCAGTCATTATTTTGTCTTTCACGGACGGGCTCGCGCCTATTTCTTTATTTGTTTGGTCAATATTATACTGTCAGTAATTACTTTAGGGATATTCATTCCCTGGGCATGGGTACGTAGTCGCCGTTACCTTTGTGAAAATATGGAGGTTAACGGTAACCGTTTTGCTTACCACGGGAAGGGCTTCACGATTTTACTTAGCTGGCTGCTAATGTTTATCGTGCTGGTTTTACTCAGTCTGGCGCTTGCCATTTTCTCTCACGGCAGCGAAGAATGGGTGACGTTAGCATATCTTATCCTGCTGCCAGTCATGGTAATGAAGGGGTTAAGCTACCACGCGAATATGACCTCATTCGCTAATATTCGTTTCGGGTTTAAATGTAATCTACTGCGCGCATGGTGGATTATGCTTGGGTTACCTTTGCTGATAGTCGTACTAACGGTGTTGATCCTCGCTATTCCTGGAAGTCGTATCTGGTTAGGTTCAAGTATAAATGGCATGCTAGTGGGTTTCGTTGTGCTGGTTTTACTGGCACTGTGTGTGATGGCCGTCGCCAGCGGGGTGGTTTACAGCCACTGGCTTGAACTGATCGGCAAAGGCGCAAGCTTAGGCAAAAATAAATTTAATATTTATATTAGCACTAAGCGTTGCGTCGTGGCTTTTTTATGGGCAATGGTAATTATATTGCCATTTATTATACTGTTTTTCGGGTTTTTCATTTCCGCATTCATGCAAATGATTACAGGATGTATGTTCGGCTTGTGTAATGAAAATACGGTTCTGTTTATGGCATTACGGCATCTTGGAACGGTGGCAGGAGGAAATTTATTTCTCACCATCGGCATCGTGTTAGCCATGACGTATATCCAGGTAGCTTTACGTAATCACGCGTGGAATAATTTGGTGCTTGGCGACAGCATTCATTTTCGTTCTACTCTGACGTTTTTTGGTCTTGCCCCGCGTTTATTGGCTCTGACGTTTCTTTCTGTGCTGACATTGGGTCTGGCGTACCCCTGGTTAAAGATTAATTTGATGCGCTATATTGCCGCCAACACCGAGGTAATGGGTGACGTTGAAACGCTCGACCTGCAGCAAGATGAGGCCCATAAACCACCAGTACCTGGCAAATTGTTCAGCGGTTTTTTACCTAACCTGCCGTTCTTATAATGTAAAAAAGCCGGAGCAAGCTCCGGCTTTTTATGCTTTGGCGAGCTATTACAGCGCGGCTATCACCGCCTGCTGTTCAATCAGTTTCGCTTTCGCTTCCGCGTAGCCTTCCAGCTTCTCACGCTCTTTGGCGATAACCGCTTCCGGCGCGCGGGCCACAAAACCTTCATTGGACAGCTTGCTTTCGATACGGCCGATTTCCGCTTCGACTTTCGCCACTTCTTTCGCCAGACGCGCCAGCTCGGCTTCTTTGTCGATAAGACCCGCCATCGGGATCAGCAGCTCGGCGCCGTCGATAATCTTGGTCACGGAAACCGGACCTTTATCATCGGCAGGCAGCACGGTGATGCTTTCCAGACGCGCGAGGTTCAGCAGGAAGCTGCGGTTGTCGTTAACACGACGCTCGGCATCTTTGCTGCAGCCGCGCAGCAGCAGTTCCAGCGGTTTACCTGGCGCAATGTTCATCTCCGCCCGGATGTTACGTACGGCAACGATCGCCTGCTTCAGCCATTCGGTATCCGCCAGCGCCGCTTCATCAACCTGAGAAGCCTCATACTGCGGGAACGGCTGCAGCATGATGGTGTCAGCGTTAATACCGCAAATGACCTTCACGCGCTGCCAGATGGTCTCGGTGATGAAAGGAATAATCGGGTGCGCCAGGCGCAGCAGACCTTCCAGCACGGTCACCAGCGTATGGCGAGTGCCGCGCAGTTCCGCTTCGCTGCCGCCGTTCATGACCGGCTTGGTCAGTTCGAGGTACCAGTCGCAGAACTGGTTCCAGGTGAACTCATACAGGATGCCCGCGGCGATATCGAAGCGGAAGTTATCCAGCGCTTCGCGGTACGCTTTCACGGTCTGGTTGAATTCAGCCAGGATCCAGCGGTCGGCCAGGGACAGCACCATCTCGCCGCCGTTGAAACCGCAATCCTGATCTTCGGTATTCATCAGCACGAAGCGGCTGGCATTCCACAGCTTGTTGCAGAAGTTACGGTAACCTTCCAGACGCTTCATATCCCAGTTGATGTCGCGACCGGTAGAGGCCAGCGCCGCCAGGGTAAAGCGCAGGGCGTCGGTGCCGTGCGGCTCGATGCCGTTCGGGAACTGTTTCTCGGTACGCTTGCGGATTTTTTCCGCCAGCTGCGGCTGCATCATGTTGCCGGTACGTTTCTCCAGCAGCTCCGGCAGGGTGATGCCGTCAACCATATCCAGCGGGTCAATGACGTTACCCTTGGATTTGGACATCTTCTGGCCTTCGTCGTCGCGGATAAGGCCGGTCATGTAGACGGTCTTAAACGGAACCTGCGGCTTGCCGTTTTCATCTTTGATGAAGTGCATGGTCATCATGATCATGCGGGCGATCCAGAAGAAGATGATGTCGAAGCCGGACACCATCACGCTGGTCGGGTGGAACTGACGCAGCGCGTCGGTGTTTTCCGGCCAACCGAGGGTGGAGAAGGTCCACAGCGCGGAAGAGAACCAGGTATCCAGAACATCTTCGTCCTGACGCAGGGCAACGTCGGCGCTCAGGTTGTTTTCCTGACGCACTTCGTCTTCGCTACGGCCAACGTAGACGTTGCCGTCGTTGTCATACCATGCCGGGATGCGGTGACCCCACCACAGCTGACGGGAAATACACCAATCCTGAATATCGCGCATCCAGGAGAAGTACATGTTTTCGTACTGCTTCGGCACGAACTGAATGTCGCCATTCTCAACGGCTTCAACTGCCGGCTTGGCCAGCACGTCGGCACGCACGTACCACTGGTCGGTCAGCATCGGTTCGATAACCACGCCGCCGCGGTCGCCGTAAGGCACGGTCAGGTCGTGCGGTTTGATTTCTTCCAGCAGGCCCAGCGCGTCGACGGCGGCAACCATCGCTTTACGCGCGGCAAAACGTTCCATCTTCTGGAATTCAGCCGGGATCTCGTTGGAATAAACGTCGGATTCGTTGCCTTTGGTGTCATAGACTTCCGCGCTTTCGCGGATGTCGCCATCAAAGGTCAAAATATTAATCATCGGCAGCTGATGACGGCGGCCAACTTCGTAGTCGTTAAAGTCGTGCGCCGGGGTGATTTTCACGCAGCCGGTGCCTTTTTCCATATCGGCGTGTTCGTCGCCAACAATCGGAATGCGGCGGTTAACCAGCGGCAGCACCACGAATTTACCAATCAGGTCTTTGTAGCGCGGGTCTTCCGGGTTTACGGCCACGCCGGTATCGCCCAGCAGGGTTTCCGGACGAGTGGTGGCGACCACCAGGTAATCTTTACCGTCAGCGGTTTTCGCGCCATCGGCCAGCGGATAGCGGATGTGCCACATGGAACCTTTCGATTCGCGGTTCTCTACTTCGAGGTCGGAAATGGCGGTGCGCAGTTTCGGGTCCCAGTTCACCAGGCGCTTGCCGCGATAAATCAGGTCTTCTTTGTACAGGCGAACGAAGACCTCTTTCACCGCGTTGGACAGGCCTTCGTCCATTGTGAAGCGCTCGCGCTCCCAGTCTACGGAGTTGCCGAGGCGGCGCATCTGGCGGGTAATGGTGCCGCCGGATTCCGCTTTCCACTGCCAGATTTTATCGATGAAGGCATCGCGACCGTAGTCGTGGCGGGTTTTACCTTCTTCAGCGGCAATCTTACGCTCAACCACCATCTGGGTGGCGATACCCGCGTGGTCGGTACCGGCTTGCCACAGGGTGTTTTTACCCTGCATGCGCTGGTAGCGAATCATGGTATCCATGATGGTTTGCTGGAAGGCATGACCCATATGCAAACTGCCGGTGACGTTCGGCGGCGGGATCATGATGCAGAAGCTCTCCTGGCTTTCATCACCATTCGGTTTGAAATAGCCCTGCTTTTCCCAGTGCTCGTAAAGCGGCTGTTCGATATCTTGTGGGTTGTATGTCTTTTCCATTATTTCCAGGTTGCCGTGTTCAGGTTGAAACCAGCCATGCGGTACGCTTTATAGCGTTCGCGCGCCAGTTGTTTCAGAGAATCTTCGTAAGGGACAAAGTCTATCACTTCTGTGAAAGCGGTGGCAAAATCTGCAAAGTTTAGCCGCAGGCTGATAAGAATATCCCGCGGACTGCTGTTGCGCTTTTGCGGCCAGGCAATTTCTACCGGCGCGCCGCCTCTCGGGCCTTCGCCCGCCAGGTTATGCGGCACAAAGCTCTCCGGCGGCCGCGTCCACAGCGCTTCATCGAGGCGAATAGCCTGCTGTTCATCTTCACAGGCGATCAATACGCGCTTGCCGTTGCGCCAACGTTCTGCGGCAATTTCACACACCAGCTGTTCGACGGCGCTGAGCTCGTCGACGGTGTCTTCGTTGTCCAGAAGATAGAACGTTGCGTTTTTCATATATGGGGCTTCTTGTTGTGGATTTAAATGCAAAGCCGGGTGGCGCTACGCTTACCCGGCCTACAAACGGCATCTTTCCGTCGGCCCGGTAAGCGTAGCGCCACCGGGCATCAGACGGCAATCACTCTTCGCCGTTAAAACCCGCACGATTGAGCAGGAACTGAGACAGCAGCGCCACCGGACGACCGGTTGCGCCTTTGGCCTTCCCGGAACGCCAGGCGGTACCGGCGATGTCGAGGTGCGCCCAGTTGTACTTGCGGGTGAAGCGTGACAGGAAGCAGCCAGCGGTAATCGCGCCGCCAGGACGGCCGCCGATGTTGGCCATATCCGCAAAGTTGGACTCCAGCTGATCCTGGAACTCGTCGGCCAGCGGCAGACGCCATGCGCGGTCGCCGGCCAGTTCGGAGGCGCCGATCAGCTCATGAGCCAGCGGGTTATGGTTCGACATCAGGCCGGTGATGTGATGACCGAGGGCAATCACGCAGGCGCCGGTCAGCGTTGCGACATCGATAACCGCTTCCGGTTCGAAGCGCTCAACGTAGGTCAACACGTCGCACAGCACCAGACGGCCTTCGGCATCGGTATTCAGCACTTCAACGGTCTGTCCGGACATGGTGGTCAGAACATCGCCCGGGCGATACGCGCGGCCGCCAGGCATGTTTTCACAGCCCGCCAGCACGCCGATGACGTTGAGCGGCAACTGCAGCTCGGCAACCATTCGCATTACGCCGTAAACCGCCGCCGCGCCGCACATGTCGTACTTCATCTCGTCCATGCCTTCGGCAGGCTTGATGGAGATACCGCCGGAGTCGAAGGTCAGGCCTTTACCGACCAGCACGATAGGGCGCGCGTCTTCAGACGGGTTGCCTTTATACTCGATGACCGACATCAGCGACTCGTTCTGCGAACCGTTACCGACGGCGAGATAGGAGTTCATCCCCAGCTCGCGCATCTGCTGTTCGCCGATCACGCGGGTGATAACATTCTTGCTGTAAGTGTCGGCCAACTGGCGCGCCTGGGAAGCAAGGTAAGCCGCGTTACAGATATTCGGCGGCATGTTGCCGAGGTCTTTCGCCGCTTTGATACCGGCTGCGATCGCCAGGCCATGTTGAATGGCGCGTTCTCCGCTGGTGAGCTCGCGGCGAGTCGGCACGTTGAAGACCATTTTACGCAGCGGACGACGCGGCTCGCTTTTGTTGGTCTTCAACTGATCGAAGCTGTACAGCGTCTCTTTGGCGGTTTCAACGGCCTGGCGAACTTTCCAGTAGTTGTTGCGACCTTTAACGTGCAGTTCGGTCAGGAAGCAGACGGCTTCCATCGAACCAGTGTCATTCAGAGTATTAATGGTTTTCTGAATAACTTGTTTATACTGACGTTCATCCAGTTCGCGCTCTTTACCACAGCCGATGAGCAGAATGCGCTCAGACAGGATGTTCGGCACATGGTGCAGTAACAAGGTCTGGCCAGGCTTGCCTTCGAGCTCGCCGCGACGCAGCAGGGCGCTGATGTAACCGTCGCTGATTTTATCGAGTTGTTCGGCGATGGGGGAGAGGCGACGTGGTTCGAAGACGCCGACCACGATACAGGCACTCCGCTGCTTCTCCGGGCTACCGCTTTTTACACTGAACTCCATGCACTATGCTCCTGAATCTTAAAGACAACAGTGGTGGCTACGGCTATACTCGTCGCCTTTCCAGTTGCAGATGCGTTGGCTACGCCTGCTTACCCCTGACGCTGGCTGATGCCGCACCGGGGCTTCACAGTCCTGCCACCTTTCTACAACTCGAAATCCATTGAGTATATAATTGCAAGCTTTCGTAACTCATGTCCGCTGTTGCGGTGACTTCGTGTTAATCTTAACGTTATTACGGCTTTGGTTCGTCAGAAAAGATCCTGATACGCAGAACCGATGAGTCATTTAATCTTAGCGATGTTTTCGACGACAAAAGAGAATAAATGACGTTTAAGCCATGAAACAAGCAATTTTCCTGCAATAAGACGGGTTTTTACGGGCGTATTTATAGTGATAATCATAAGATATCTGGTTCGTGAGACGCTGAAAAGCCAGTTGGCGATCCTATTCATCCTGTTGCTGATTTTCTTCTGTCAGAAACTCGTCAGGATCCTCGGCGCCGCGGTAGATGGCGATATCCCGACCAACCTGGTGCTCTCACTGTTAGGGCTGGGCGTACCGGAAATGGCGCAGCTCATTCTGCCCCTGAGTCTTTTCCTCGGGCTGTTGATGACGCTCGGCAAACTGTATACCGAAAGTGAAATTACGGTGATGCACGCCTGCGGCTTAAGTAAAGCCGTATTGATTAAGGCGGCGATGATCCTCGCCCTGTTTACCGGCGCCGTCGCGGCGGTCAACGTGATGTGGGCGGGGCCGTGGTCGTCGCGCCATCAGGACGAAGTACTGGCGGAAGCCAAAGCTAACCCTGGAATGGCGGCGCTGGCTCAGGGCCAGTTCCAGCAGGCCAGCGACGGCAGCGCGGTGCTGTTTATCGAAAACGTCAACGGCAACCGCTTCAACGACGTGTTCCTGGCGCAACTGCGGCCTAAAGGCAACGCGCGTCCTTCCGTGGTGGTGGCGGACTCCGGCGAGCTGTCGCAGAAAAAAGACGGCTCCCAGGTGGTCACCATGACCCAGGGGACGCGTTTTGAAGGCACGGCGATGCTGCGCGATTTCCGTATTACCGACTTTAAAAACTACCAGGCGGTTATTGGCCATCAGGCGGTAGCGGCCGATCCCAGCGACACCGAACAGATGAATATGCGCACCCTGTGGCGTACCGACACCGATCGCGCCCGCGCCGAACTGCATTGGCGCTTCACGCTGGTGGCGGCGGTGTTCATGATGGCGCTGATGGTTGTCCCGCTCAGCGTGGTGAACCCGCGTCAGGGCCGCGTGCTGTCTATGCTGCCGGCGATGCTGCTGTATCTGGTGTTCTTCCTGCTGCAAACGTCGATCAAATCGAACGCGGGTAAAGGCAAAATGGACCCCGCCATCTGGATGTGGGGCGTGAACCTGCTCTACTTCGCGCTGGCGGTGCTGCTTAACCTGTGGGATACGGTGCCGATGCGTCGTTTCCGTGCCCGGTTTAATAAAGGAGCGGTGTGATGCAGGCGTTTGGCGTACTTGACCGCTATATTGGTAAAACCATTTTTAACACCATCATGATGACGCTGTTCATGCTGGTGTCGCTCTCCGGCATTATTAAGTTTGTCGACCAGCTGAAAAAAGCCGGGCAGGGCAGCTATGATGCGCTGGGAGCAGGACTCTATACCATTCTCAGCGTGCCAAAAGATGTGCAAATCTTCTTCCCAATGGCGGCCCTGCTTGGGGCTTTGCTGGGGCTGGGGATGCTGGCGCAGCGTAGCGAACTGGTGGTGATGCAGGCTTCCGGCTTTACCCGTATGCAGGTGGCGCTGGCGGTGATGAAAACGGCGATCCCGCTGGTGTTGTTGACCATGGCGATGGGTGAATGGGTGGCGCCGCAGGGCGAACAGATGGCGCGTAACTACCGAGCGCAGCAGATGTACGGCGGTTCGCTGCTGTCGACCCAGCAGGGTTTGTGGGCGAAAGACGGGCATAATTTTGTCTACATTGAACGAGTAAAAGGTAACGATGAGCTGGGCGGGGTGAGCATCTACCAGTTTAACGATAACCGTCGTCTGCAATCTGTCCGTTACGCCGCTTCCGCTAAGTTTGATAATGAAGCTAAGGTTTGGCGTCTGTCGCAGGTTGATGAGTCCGACCTGACCGATCCGAAGCAGGTAACCGGTACCCAGATGGTCAGCGGTACCTGGAAGACCAAACTAACGCCGGACAAACTCGGCGTGGTTGCGCTGGATCCGGATGCGCTGTCAATCAGCGGCCTGCATAACTACGTGACCTATCTGAAGTCCAGCGGTCAGGATCCGGGCCGTTACCAGCTCAACATGTGGAGCAAAATCTTCCAGCCGCTGTCGGTGGCCGTGATGATGCTGATGGCGCTGTCGTTTATTTTTGGTCCATTGCGGAGCGTGGCGATGGGCGTGAGGGTCGTTACCGGGATTAGCTTCGGCTTTATCTTCTACGTCCTCGATCAGATATTTGGCCCACTGACGCTGGTTTACGGCATACCGCCAATCATCGGCGCGCTGCTGCCAAGCGCAAGCTTCTTCCTGATAAGCCTTTGGCTGATGATGAGAAAAGCGTAGTTCGATAAATGACCCGGCCAAGCGCAAGCAACGCCGGGTTTTTTGTGCCTGCCGTTTGAGTGGCTATCCGCAATGTAATGCCCTGTATTGTTGTCGCCCGGATCGGACGCAGCGCGCCGCAATCCGGGGCTCGACACTGACGTTAACGGCGCCTTCCGCCAAGCAGGCTGCCCAGCATGCCGCGGACAATCTGGTTGGTGACCTGACGTACGGCGCTTTTGGCCGCGGTCTGTACGATACCGTCTCGTTTACCGCCGCGCGGGCCGGTCGTGCCGAACAGAATATCTTTCAGTCCGCCGAGCAGCCCGTCGTCATCGCCGGTTTGTTGGCCTTTTGCCGGCGGCGCCGACTGCTGCTCTGTGGCGACCTGCACCCCTTTTTGCAGCATTTCGAAGGCCGACTCGCGGTCAATCTCTTCTTCATACTTGCCGTACAGCGCCGAGTGGTTAATCAGGCCATTACGCTCATCATCGCTGACCGGCCCCATCCGTGAACATGGGGCGATGACCATCGCACGCTCAACTACCGACGGACTGCCTTTTTCGTCGAGGAAGGAGATCAGCGCTTCGCCGGTACCGAGCTCCTGAATGGCCTGCTCGGTACTGAACGCCGGATTGGCGCGCATGGTCTGGGCGGCGGTCTTCACCGCTTTTTGATCCTTCGGGGTAAAGGCTCGCAGGGCATGCTGCACGCGGTTGCCCAACTGGCCGAGCACGGCATCCGGGATATCCGACGGATTCTGCGAGACAAAATAGACGCCGACCCCTTTAGAACGGATAAGGCGAATCACCTGCTCGATTTTATCCAGCAGTACCTGCGGCGCATCGTTAAACAGCAGGTGGGCTTCGTCGAAGAAGAACACCAGCTTCGGTTTTTCGAGGTCGCCGGCTTCCGGCAGGCGCTCGTAGAGTTCGGAGAGCATCCACAGCAGGCTGGCGGCGTACAGCTTCGGCATCTGATAGAGCTTTTCGGCGCTGAGGATATTAATCACCCCTTTACCGCTGGCATCGACACGCATCCAGTCCTGAATATCCAGCATTGGTTCGCCGAAGAAGTGCTCTGCGCCTTGCTGCTCCAGGGTCAACAGACCACGTTGGATAGCGCCTACCGACGCGCTGCTGATGTTGCCGTACTGATTCTGGAAAGCTTTGGCGTTATCGCCAATAAACTGGGTAATGGCGCGAAGATCTTTAAAGTCGAGCAGCAGCAGACCGCGATCGTCAGCGATATGGAAAATAATGTTCAGCACGCCGCTTTGTACTTCATTCAGGTTGAGCAAGCGGGCGAGCAGCAGGGGGCCGAGGTCAGACACCGTGGCGCGCACCGGGTGGCCCTTTTCACCAAAGATATCCCAAACAACCACCGGATTGGCGTGCGGCTCCCAGTCGGTAACGCCGATTTTTTCCAGACGCGCCTGAAGTTTCTCAGAGCTCTGGCCTGCCTCCGCGATACCGGTCAGGTCGCCTTTCACATCGGCCATAAAGACCGGCACGCCGATCTCAGAAAACGACTCCGCCAGCTTTTGCAGAGTAACGGTTTTACCGGTGCCGGTGGCGCCGGTAATTAAGCCGTGACGGTTGGCCATTGCCGGCAGCAGGTGGAGCTGTTTGTCCAGCGTGCGTGCAATTAGCAGGGGTGAGCTCATGATCGATTCCTCCATTTATCCTGCGTCGATTATAGGCAACCTGACAGCAAAAAGAGGGAGGAAATCGATAACTCTCAACGTTTAATCTCACGCGCAGTGGCGTTGAATCAGCGCAATGCTCTGTTCAATCTCGCGGCGAATATCCTCTTCACGCCATGACGCCAGCTGCGGGGCGAAAGGCTCGAAGGCGTAATCGCCACGATATCCGCGGGCTTCGAGATGTTTTACCTGCTGGCAGGTCAGCAGCCTATCTTGTGGTGTCAGCATGATGCGCTCGTCGTCGGTCAACTGTTCTCGCGGGCGGGGATCGTCAACGCCGGAGAGGTGAACCAGACCTATCTCAGCAACGTCCAGCTGGCTGAATTCCTCTTCAGCTTGTGGATAGAGGTGGTGGTGGAAAGTATCAATTAACAGTTTAAACGGTACCTGGGCGTCGCGAATAAGCGCCTGCGCCTGCGCCGCCGAGCGCAGCGAACTTTGTGGGAAGCCCAGCGGCTCGACCAGGCCCTGAATGCCATATTGTTCGAACAGCGGCGCCAGCTCGCGCATAGCGGCAAGCGTTTCTTGCGGCGCTACGGTGGCGCCATCGTTTAACGGGCACATCACCAGCGATTTGGCGCCAATAGCCTGCGCCTCTTTTAGCAGCGACTCCGTCAGTTGACGTACTTCAGCGCTGTGGCGGTTGAAGGGATAGACGGCGTTGATCGTCAGAATTTCAAGCTGGTAACGGTCGGCCAGCCGGCGCACCTGCTGGTAGGTGAGCGCGTCGGTGACTTTACCGCTGGGTAAATCATTTCGCAGCTCGACCTTACGCAGCCCGAGTTCGCTCACCAGACGGAAAAACGCCTCAATGCTGAGCGACGGCGCAATTTTACGATTGATACAGAAACGCTGCAGGGCAATGGCCATTTGACACTCCTGACAAGATGTTGACTGGTTTAGTTCGATTGTCAGATAGTTAAAATGTTTATTTCATCATTGGCAATGGATGAAATGATGGTTATTTGAGCACGATCGCAAAATAGTTGCTGCGCCATTTCATGGTTTACATCAAAGCTAACCGCATAAAATCTCACCTTCTATACTGCTGTGATATGAAATCACATAGAGAGAGGCTTGCTGAAAAATGCGACAGCTATCACCAAAGTGGAATTTCATTTTATCTGTTTATTGAAATATAAATTTCATTTTACTACGGTTATAGCACAGCACAATCAGCGACGGGCCGTAACTTGAACGGCCTTCTACACTATGAGGCGAGAAGATGACTATCACAGGTAACTTTATTGGTGGGAAAGCGGTAACCAGCAGCAGCCGCGAAACGATGCCGGTGTACGACCCGGCCACTGGCGATGTAGTTCGCGAAGTCACGCTTTCCACCGCGCAGGAGGTTTCCGACGCAATCCAGGTCGCTCGCGACGCTTTTGACAGCTGGTCCCGTACCACGCCGTTGCGCCGCGCCCGCGTGCTGTTCAATTTTAAAATGCTGCTCGAACAGCACGTCGATGAACTGGCGGGAATTATCGTTAGCGAGCACGGCAAAGTGTGGTCCGATGCGTTGGGCGAGCTGACCCGCGGCATGGAAGTGGTTGAGTTCGCCTGCGGTATTCCGCATCTCATTAAAGGTGAGTTTTCTTCCGACGTGGGTACCGGCGTCGACAGCTATTCGCTCATGCAGCCGCTGGGCGTGGTGGCGGGGATAACGCCATTTAATTTCCCGGCGATGGTGCCGATGTGGATGTTCCCCATCGCGCTGGCCTGCGGCAACAGCTTCGTGCTGAAACCACCGGCGCTGGCGCCGACCGCGGCGGTACGCATGGCTGAGTTACTGAAAGAAGCCGGTCTGCCGGATGGCGTCTTTAACGTCATCCATTGCAGCAATGAAGATGCCGAGCAGCTTTATACCGACCCGCGTATTGCCGCCGTCAGCTTTGTCGGCTCCTCCGGCGTGGCGGAATATATCTATAAAACCGCCAGCGCTCACGGAAAACGCGTCCAGGCGTTTGGCGCGGCGAAAAACCATGCCATCGTGATGCCGGACGCCGATCTTGATGCGACCGTGAATGCCATTATGGGCGGCGCGTATGGTTCCGCAGGCGAGCGCTGTATGGCCCTGCCGGTAGTGGTGGCCGTCGGTGACGAGACCGCAGATAAGTTAATCGCCCGCCTGAAACCATTAGTCGAGTCGCTGAAAGTCGGTCCTGGCTGCCTGCGCGGCAAAGACGAAAACGAAATGGGGCCGGTGGTATCCGAAGCACATCAGAAAAAAGTACTCGGCTATATTGATAAGGGCGTCAGCGAGGGGGCGTCGTTGGTGGTGGATGGCCGCAGGCTGCGCGTGGCTGGCCATGAGGACGGATATTACGTTGGCGGTACGCTGTTTGACCACGTCACTCCGGAAATGACCATCTGGCGCGAAGAGATATTTGGTCCGGTGCTGGGGATCGTTCGCGTCGCTGATTACCAAAGTGCGCTGGCGCTGGTTAACAGCCATGAATTTGGCAACGGCAGCGCCGTCTTTACCAGCAACGGCCATACCGCCCGCGAGTTCGTCCATGACGTACAGGCCGGCATGGTTGGCGTCAACGTACCGGTGCCGGTGCCGATGGCCTTCCATAGCTTCGGCGGCTGGAAGCGCTCGGTATTTGGCGCGCTGAACGTCCACGGGCCGGACGGCGTCCGCTTCTATACCCGTATGAAAACTGCCACCGTGCGCTGGCCGCAGGGGCAGCAAACCGTATCTGAATTCAGTATGCCGACGTTAGGTTAATCGGCGAAGGAGAACGCTATGTCGTTATTGGCTAAAGCGCAAAAAGAGGGACATATCCAGCACATCACCCCGCAGAGCGCGGGGTGGCAGTATATTGGCTTTGATGTCTGGATGTTAAAACAGGGGCAAACCGTGACCCTGGAGAGCGGCGAGCGTGAGCTATGTCTGGTACTGGTTTCCGGGCTGGCCTCGATCAAAACTCAGCACGCCGATTTTCCCGACCTTGGTAAACGCATGTCGCCATTCGAGCGTACGCCGCCGTGGTCGGTCTATGTGCCGCCGCACGATAAGGTCGAGGTCACTGCAGATTCCGATCTTGAGCTGGCGGTTTGCAGCGCGCCGGGCAAAGGCAGCTTCCCGGCGCGAGTGATACGGCCTGAGGATGTCGGCGTAGAGCATCGCGGTAAAGGGCGCAACCAGCGCCTGGTGCACAATATTCTGCCGGATAATGCGCAGGCGGATTGCCTGCTGGTGGTGGAAGTCTACACCGAAGAAGGGGCGACCAGCTCCTGGCCATCGCACAAGCACGATACCGCGCTGCCGGGGCAGGAAACCCAGCTGGAAGAGACCTACTACCACCGCTTCGATCCGCCGCAAGGCTTTGCCTTTCAGCGAGTGTACACCGATGACCGCAGCCTGGATGCCTGTATGGCGCCCTATAACCATGATGTGGTGATGGTGCCGCGCGGCTACCATCCGGTAGCGGCGATCGCCGGTTACAACAGCTACTATCTGAACGTAATGGCGGGGCCGGATCGTAAGTGGCTATTTACCTGGGAAGACGATCACGCCTGGATCAACAGCGATCGCTATTCATAGTGCGCGATAAACGAGAAAAGCCGGGGATGTCCCCGGCTTTTTTGTCTGTTGATTGCCGTTGTTTACAGCGTAGCGCAACGGGTAATCAGGCGCGGTGCTGCTGCGGCTCTTTGCTGCTATTCAATGCCAGCGATACCGCCAACGTCTGCGCCAGGCACAGCGAGGCCACCTGCGAACGGAAACCATCTACCTGCGCTTCACGCACCACAAAGCACACATCACTGAAGGCGGCAAGCGGGCTTACCTGGCTATCGGTAATGGCGATTTGTCGCGCCTTGCGCTGGGCGCCAAGCTCAACCAGCTCCACCACTTCACGGGCGTAGGGCGAGAAACTCACCGCCACAACCACATCCTTCGGCCCCACCAGACTGAGCTGCTCGGTGAACATCCCGCCGAGGCCGTCGATCAGGAAGGCTTTGCGATCCAGATGGCGCAGCGCGTAGGTCAGGTAAGAGGCGACGCTGAACGAGCGACGCAGGCCGATGACATAGATATTTTCCGCATCCGCCAGTAAATCTACCGCGCGGTTGAGGTCTTCGCCGGAGGTCTGCATTGCCAGTTGCTGCAGCGCCTGGGTATTGACCATGCTGAACATGTTGAGGATTTCCGTCGGCGTTTCCGGCGGCGTCGTTTCGTCGTTAGTGGTCTGGCGGAACAGACGCGCGCGCTCGGTGTAGTTGGCGGTCTCTTCCATCAGATGCTGCCTGAACATCTGCTTCATTTCGTTAAAGCCGCTAAAGCCAAAGGCGTTAGCGAAGCGAATCAGCGTTGAGGGCGGAACGTCAGCCTGTTGCGCAATGGAGGCTACGGTATCGAAAGCAACGCTATTACTGTTATCCAGTATATAGCGCGCCACCTGCTTCAGACGTTTGCTGAGCGTGTCGTAGCGCCGTCTGATTTCATCCTGCAGGATGGTCAGTTGGGTCGGATTATTAGCCATAAGTTGCGCTCTGAGAAAATGGAAGGAATATGGCTTCCAGTGTACCAAATGAAGCGAATTTTTCATTTTTTGCGATGAAATACGCGATTCATTTCACGAAGAAACCGCAGGCCCGCCATTTTCAAGGAAGAGGCGGGCCTGAAGGAGGTTAGCCGCGCGCTTCGCGCCAGTAGCCGATGAGCCGCAAATAGTTACGCTTCACTTCATCGATTAGCGTGGCGTCATCCAGTTCGCCCTGCATCCAGCGGCGCGAAGGCTGGCCAAAGATGGTGCGGCCGACGGCAAAACCCTTGATCATCGGGTGTCCGGCCGCTTCGGCGAAACCTGAACGCAGGCGATCCGATGGGGCATCCAGCCCCAGGAGCAGGATGCCCCGGCACCATGGATCTTCGCGCTCGATAAGCGCTGAGATCCGCTCCCACTGGGCGCTGGCCAGCGGCGGCAGTTTCCACCAGTCCGGCTGGATCCCCAACTGATAGAAGTGCTCCAGCATAGTGTGGTAGTGGCGTTCGTCTTTGTCCGGTCCGTTCTCCGGCAGGATCACTTCCAATAGCAGCTCGTGTCCGGACTTATTACAGGCCTGCCAGACTTCAAGCAGCAGCGCGTCCTGCTCGGCGCGCAGCGCCGCCGGATCGTCCGGATGGTAAAAGACCAGACATTTGACGACGTGCTCAAGCGGCCAGTCGATCAGTTGTGAGCCAATATTACCGTGCTCAAGGCGCAGCGGACGCGAGCTGGGGAGCTCAATTGGCCGACCGATCCACCAGCCTTTACCGGTAATGGCGTTAAGCGCACGCTGGCCGTAGGTGCCGTCGGCCAGGATACCGCTACGCTGTTCAAGCCCGGCCTCAGCGGCTGCGGCTTCGGCGGCTGCCAACAGTAGCAGCTTGAGCCGGGGAATGCAGGCCGGATCGCGGCCGGTTTCTAACGCCAGGTCCGCCAGTTGTTTGCGGTGGTCAAAGGCGAAGATACATAGCTCTGGCCACGGCTGGCGGCGGCTGGTCACCCGGTGCAAGTGATTGAGCCGCGCATCGATATCCGGGCGCGGAACGGCATCTGCCCGCGATAGATAATCATCAAGTTCGACTTTCGTCGGCATCGCCGGCGCGCAGCCGTGGCGCGAAACCACCAGCGCGCCGCAGGCGTTGGCGTAGCGGCAGGCCTGTTCCCAGCCTTCATCATTCAGCCAGCCGCGCAGCAGGCCGGACATAAAGGCGTCGCCGGCGCCGAGCACGTTAAGCACCTCGACGCGAACGCCCTGCTGCAGCGGGACGCTATCCCAGCTATCCGGGATCGCGCCTTCCAGCACCACGCAACCCATCGGCCCGCGCTTGCAGACCAGCGTCGCGTTAGTGGCGTGGCGCACGTTTTTCAGCGCGGTGAGGGTGTCGGTACTGCCGCCGGCAATATGAAACTCCTCTTCGGTGCCCACGACTAAATCGAACAGATGCAGAACTTCCTGCAGCTGGCGGGTCACCGGTCCGGATTCAATGAAACGCGTTTCACCGTCGCCAAGTGAAGTCAGCCCCCACAGCACCGGGCGATAGTCGATATCCAGTGCGGTACGCAGACCGTGGCGGCGGGCGTATTCCAGCGCTTTCAGCACCGCTTCGCGGGTATTGGCATGTGAAAGATGCGTGCCGGTCACCGCCAGAGCGCGGGAAGAAGCGATGTACTGTTCATTAATATCGTCAGGCGTCAGCGCCATATCGGCGCAGTTGTCACGGTAGAAAATCAGCGGAAAGGTATCCTGATCCTTGATTCCCAGCATCACCAATGCGGTCAGCCGGTCTTTATCAGTGATCAGGTATTCGGTATCGACCCCTGCGCGGCTGAGGGTTTCACGCAGGAAGCGACCGTTGTGTTCATCGCCAACGCGGGCCAGCATCGCTGATTTCAACCCCTGAATCGCGGTGCCAAAGGCGACGTTGCCTGAGGAGCCGCCGAGATATTTGGCGAAACTCGCCACATCTTCCAACCTTGCCCCTATCTGCTGGGCGTAGAGATCGACGGCCACCCGGCCAATACAGATGACGTCGAGCCGCTTAACTGCTGCATTCATCGCTAGGGTTTCCTTTTGCAAATCTGCTGCCAGGAGAAGGTCGCATGAGTGACGGTCTGCCGTGAACAGCCTGATGGTTATTAGTTATCTCTAGTTTGAGAAATAAATATTTCATTTTCAAATCTAATCGAAATTAAAAAACCAAAAGTGTGAAGGATCTACCACTCTGCGCGGCTGAGCAGCTGCCTGCTCATACATGCTGTCTGCGTCCCGTTTACCCATGTCCCCCTTTTTTTAATATCAATATTATCCATAATTTTCATGTAGATAATCTTGTTTTTCCTCTTTTGTTTGGAAGACTTCTCGCGAAGGAGATGTAAGTGAAACGTGTGAAATGGGTAGAGAGTTTGATCCTTCTCGCAAAATGAAACATTTCTTCTGTATTTGTATTTAATGAAAAAAATGTTTGCCTATAATCCAAAAATATTCCAGTGGACGTTAACGGCTTTCCCGCACCTACGCCATCTTCTTTGGCGAGCAAAGCGCTAACTCACACGACAAATACTGAACGATAAGGATTAGGCAACATGGGCAAACTGAGACTGACAATGGCGCAGGCGCTGGTGAAGTTCCTTGATAACCAGTATCTGGAGGTGGACGGCGAAGCGCAGAAATTCGTGAAAGGGATTTTCGCTATTTTTGGTCACGGCAACGTGTTGGGCTTAGGCCAGGCGCTGGAAGAGAACAGCGGCGAACTGCGGGTTTACCAGGGGCGTAATGAACAAGGCATGGCCCATGCGGCCACCGGCTTTGCCCGTCAATCACTGCGCCGGCAGATCATTGCCTGCACTTCTTCCATCGGTCCCGGGGCGGCCAACATGATCACCGCCGCGGCGACGGCTACGGCCAACCGTATCCCGCTGTTATTACTGCCGGGCGATGTATTCGCCACCCGCCAGCCGGACCCGGTACTGCAGCAAATCGAACAGAGCTACGATCTGAGTATCACGACTAACGACGCATTTCGCGCGGTGAGTAAGTACTGGGATCGTATTACCCGCCCGGAACAGCTCATGAGCGCCTGCATTAATGCCATGCGCGTGCTGACGGATCCGGCGGAAACCGGCGCCGTCACCTTGTGTCTGCCGCAGGACGTGCAGGGTGAAGCCTGGGATTATCCCGAGTCCTTTTTTGCCCGCCGCGTCCACCGTCTGGATCGCCGTCCGCCAAGCGCGGCGCAGCTGGCGGATGCGGTAGCGGCAATTAAAGCCAGCCGTAAACCGCTCATCGTCTGCGGCGGCGGGGTGAAATATTCCGCGGCAGGCGATGCGCTGGTGAGCTTCGCCGAACGTTACGGCATTCCGTTTGCGGAAACGCAGGCCGGTAAGGGCACGGTGGTTTCATCGCATCCGCTGAACGTCGGCGGCGTTGGCGAAACGGGCTGTCTGGCTGCCAACCTGTTGGCGAAAGAGGCCGATTTGGTCATCGGTATCGGCACACGCTTTAGCGATTTCACCACCTCCTCGAAATGGATATTCCAATCCCCTGGCGTGCGCTTTCTTAACGTTAACGTCAGTAATTTTGATGCCTGGAAGCTGGACGGCATCCCAATGCTGGCGGACGCCCGCGAGGCGCTAAGCGCGCTCAGCGCTGCGCTGTCGAACGAGCCCTGGCAGGCAGAATGGGGCGCGCAGATTGCAAGCGTGCAGAGCCGGCAGATGAAAGAGACCCAGCGCGTCTATCAGGCGGTCTGGCAGGAAACGGATTTCGTACCAGAAATTGACGACCATATTGACCGTGAATCGGTTTATCGCGAATTCCGTCAAATCACGGATTCTACCCTGACGCAAAGCAGCGTACTTGGCCTGCTGAACGAGTCGCTGGCGGCGGATGCGGTCATTGTGGCGGCGGCGGGCAGCCTGCCGGGGGATTTACAACGCGTCTGGCGCAACCGGGCGCCTAATACCTATCACGTCGAGTACGGCTACTCGTGCATGGGCTATGAGGTCAACGCCGCCCTCGGCGTTAAGCTGGCGCAGCCGCAGAGCGAAGTCTATTCGCTGGTCGGCGATGGCTCCTTCATGATGCTGCACTCTGAGCTGATCACCTCCCTGCAGGAGCGGGCGAAGATCAACGTCATCCTGCTCGACAACATGGCGAACGGCTGCATCAACAACCTGCAGCTGGAACACGGTATGGATAGCTTCGGCACCGAGTTTCGCTACCGCTCGGCGGAAAACGGCCAGCTGCAGGGCGGGCTGGTACCGGTGGATTTCGCCACGATCGCTTCCGGCTACGGCTGCAAGACCTGGCGGGTCACCACCCTCGATGAGCTTCGCCACGCGCTGGATGCCGCTCGCCGTGAAACCGTCAGCACGCTTATCGACATTAAAGTACTGCCGAAAACCATGGTCCACAAATACGGTAGCTGGTGGAACGTTGGCGTGGCGCAGACGGCGCTGTCGGAACGTATCCGTAAAGTCGCTGAAATGATTAATGAAAAACGCGCCCAGGCGCGGGATTACTAACAAAGAACACGAACCCTGAACCCTACAGAACTACGGAGAGAACCATCATGTCACTCAAATTAGGTGTCATCGGCGCAGGCGCCATCGGTAAAGAACATATCCGTCGCTGCACCCAGGTCTTACAGGGGGCGACTGTGGTCGCCGTTTCCGATATCAACGCCGATAACGCCCGTGCGGCAGTAGCGCTGCCGGGCGTGCAGGCGGAAGTCTACGCCGACGGTCATGATGTGATTAAAGCCAGCGACGTTGACGCCGTGCTGGTGACCTCCTGGGATCCAACCCATGAAGAGTACACCCTGGCGGCTATTGAGGCCGGTAAGCCCGTATTTTGCGAAAAACCGCTGGCGATGAGCGCGGAAGGCTGCCGCCGCATCGTTGATGCTGAAATGAAAGCCGGGCGTCGCCTGGTGCAGGTCGGCTTTATGCGTCCTTACGATGAAGGCTATCTGGCGCTGAAGAAAGTCATTGATGACGGCGATATCGGCGCGCCGCTGATGCTGCGCTGCGCCCACCGCAACCAGTCGGTCGGCGAGAACTACACCACCGATATGGCGATCACCAACACCCTGATCCACGAGCTGGACGTGCTGCGCTGGCTGCTAAATGACGACTACCGCTCCGTACAGGTACGCTTCCCGCGCTCGACCTCCCATACCCATGCGCGGCTGAAAGACCCACAGATCGTCTCGTTTGAAACGAAAAAGGGCACCCTGATCGACGTCGAAGTCTTCGTGAATTGCCAGTACGGCTATGACATTCAGTGTGAGGTGGTTGGCGAAACGGGCATTGCGCGCCTGCCGGAACCGTCGGCGGTGGAGATGCGTAAAGCCGCCAGCCTGTCGACAGCTATCCTCACCGACTGGAAAGACCGTTTCATCAAAGCCTACGACGTCGAACTGCAGGCATTTATCAATGATGTGAAAGCCGGCAAGCTGCAGGGCCCCTCCGCCTGGGACGGCTATGCGGCATCGGTTGCCGCCGACGCCTGTCTGAAAGCGCAAGAGTGCAACGAACCGGTAGCAGTATCGCTACCTGAGTGCCCGGCATTCTACCAACGCTAAATCCTCCTTCACCGACGTAACGTTTCAAACAGGTAACGACGATGAAAATTGCTTTTGATGTCGATGTGATTCGCGATCTCGGGATCACCAGAATGGTCCAGCAGGTGGCGGAGTGGGGCTACAAATACATTGAACAGTCGCCGCACCCGCAGATTAACCCATTCTACAAGCATCCGCGCGCCAGCCGGGAGATCATGGCCGAGTATAAGCAGGCGCTGCGTGACAACGGCGTTGAACTCTCCTCGTTCATCTGCGTTTATCGCTGGTCTGGCCCGGATGAGCTGCGCCGACAGGCGGCGGTGAAGAACTGGAAGCGGCTAATCGAAGTGGCGGTGGAGATGGGCGTGCAGGTTATCAACACCGAATTTTCCGGCGATCCTAACCAGCCGGAAATTTGCGAAGAGATGTTCTACCGCTCGATGGAAGAGCTGCTGCCGATATTCGAACGTGAAGGTATCCGCCTCGAAATCCAGGCCCATCCGTGGGACTTCTGCGAAGAAAACAACGAGACGGTGGATATCGTGAAGTCCTTCCGTAGCGACAACGTGAAGTACGTCTACAGCGTGCCGCACACCTTCTTCTACGACAAAGGTAAAGGTGAAGTCGAGAAGATGCTGCGCTATGCCGGTCAGGACCTGTCGCACGTGCTGATTGCCGATACCCGCAATCACACCAAACACTGCCGCTATATCGTTAATCCGCCGGGCGTTGACGCCGCCGTACACCAGCACGTCGGCGTCGGCGAGGGGGATGTCGATTTCGATGCTCTGTTCCGCACCCTGCGCGATATGCGCTTCGCTGAACAGACCTTCAAAGTTGGCGGTGAACCGATCGTCTGCACCTCGCTGTTTGGTTACCCGGAAAAGATGAAATACCAGGCCGTGGAAACGCGTGAACTTATCGAACGTGAACTGCTGCGCCGGTAAGGCGCGGCGGCAGGAGCATCAAAATGAACAAAGACAACGTCAAACTGGCTATCGCCCCTATCGGTTGGACTAACGACGATATGCCTGAGCTGGGAAGCGAAAACACCTTCCAGCAAACGGTCAGCGAAATGGCGCTGGCCGGGTTTACCGGCAGCGAAGTTGGCAGCAAATATCCGCGCGATCCGGCGGTGCTGAAGCCGATGCTGGATATTCGCGGCATGCAAATTTGTAACGCCTGGTTCAGCACCTTCTTTGCGGATGGCCAAAGAGAAAAAACCATCGATGAATTCGTTAACCACATGAATTTCCTCCATGCGATGGGCGCGAAGGTGATTGGCTGCTCTGAACAAAGCGGCAGTATCCAGGGGCTCGATAAACCGATCCTCGGCGATGTAAAACCGTGCTTTAGCGACGAAGAGTGGCAGCGGGTAGCCGAAGGTTATAACGCGCTTGGCAAACTGGCGGCAGAGAAGGGGATGCAGGTTTGTCTGCATCACCATATGGGCACCGGCATTCAGACTACCGCGGAGATCGACAAGTTTATGTCGCTGGTAGACGAACGCGTCTTCCTGCTCTACGACACCGGTCACGCCTGGTATTCAGAGGGCGGCGAGGCGCCGATGCTGGCGATCCTGAAAAAATATCTGCCGCGCATCAACCACGTGCATCTGAAAGACGTCCGCCCCGCGGTGATTGAGCAGGTGCGCCGCGAAGGGCTCTCATTCCTCGACGGCGTCAAGAAAGGCACCTTTACCGTACCGGGAGATGGCGCCATCGATTTCCGTCCGGTTTTCCAGTTGCTGGATGACTACAGCTACAAGGGCTGGATGGTGGTGGAAGCCGAACAAGACCCCGCGCTGGCGAACCCCTTCGAATACGCGGTGAAAGCGCGTAAATACATCCGCGAAACGGCAGGAATCTGATCGTTGATGCATTTCAGGCCACACAGCTGCGTGGCCTGCTTTTTCTAAACCTCAAGAGAACCACACGAGAACGACACGTCCGTGAGGCTGGAGGCCTCTGTATTCAGACAAGAGCATATCTTCCCCCTACAAGGTAGGTTACTGGAGTCTTCTATGTCACAGGAACAATATCTCACACTCAATAAAGCGTCGGGGCCGAATAGCGACGCCCCGGCAACGCCGTTTGTTAAGATCGTGGCGCTGATCGCCACCTTAGGCGGTTTACTCTTTGGCTACGACACCGGGGTGATTTCCGGCGCCCTGCTGTTTATGGGTAAGGAACTGCACCTCACGCCGTTTACCACTGGGCTGGTGACTAGCTCGCTGCTGTTCGGCGCCGCATTCGGCGCACTGCTTTCTGGCCATCTGGCCAGCGCCGCAGGCAGAAAGAAAATCATCCTCTGGCTGGCGGTGATCTTCGCTATCGGCGCGGTGGGTACTGCCCTCGCGCCGGACGTCAACTGGATGATTTTCTTCCGCCTGGTTCTCGGCGTAGCGGTTGGCGGCGCGGCGGCAACGGTGCCGGTATATATCGCTGAGATGGCGCCCGCCAACAAACGCGGGCAACTGGTCACGCTGCAGGAACTGATGATCGTCTCCGGCCAACTGCTGGCCTATATCTCTAACGCCACCTTCCATGAGCTGTGGGGCGGAGAAAGCACCTGGCGCTGGATGCTGGCGGTGGCGACGCTGCCTGCCGTGCTGCTGTGGTTTGGCATGATGTTTATGCCGGATACCCCGCGCTGGTACGCGATGAAAGGCCGACTGGCGGAAGCGCGCCGGGTGCTGGAGCGTACGCGGCGTAAAGATGATGTCGAATGGGAGCTAATGGAGATTACGGAAACTCTCGACGAGCAGCGCAATCTCGGTAAGCCAAAAATTCGTGAAATCATGACTCCGTGGCTGTTTAAGCTGTTCATGATCGGTATCGGCGTGGCGGTTATTCAGCAGCTTACCGGCGTCAATACCATTATGTACTATGCGCCGACGGTGCTGACCTCGGTCGGTATGACCGATAACGCCGCGCTGTTCGCCACCATTGCCAACGGCGTGGTTTCGGTACTGATGACCTTTGTCGGCATCTGGATGCTGGGGAAGATAGGCCGTCGCCCGATGACCATGATCGGCCAGTTCGGCTGTACCGCCTGCCTGGTGTTTATCGGCGCGGTGAGCTACCTGCTGCCGGAAACGGTCAATGGTCAGCCGGATGCGCTGCGCGCCTATATGGTACTGGCGGGAATGCTGCTGTTCCTGAGCTTCCAGCAGGGGGCGCTGTCGCCGGTGACCTGGCTGCTGTTGTCGGAAATTTTCCCAACCCGGATGCGCGGGATGTTTATGGGCGGGGCGGTGTTCTCAATGTGGATTGCCAACTTCCTGATCTCGCTGTTCTTCCCGATGCTACTGTCGTGGGTCGGCCTCTCCGGAACCTTCTTTATCTTTGCGGCAATCGGTATCTTCGGCGCGATCTTCGTGATCAAATGCGTGCCGGAAACGCGCAACCGCAGCCTTGAGCAGATCGAGCACTACCTGCGCGAGAAGCTGGATACCAGCCCGGCGGGAAAAGCCTACGCGCGTAAATCCTGGGCTTCGTCGCAGGCGGATAAAATCTAAGGCTTCGCAAAATCTCCCCGGCGCATCCTGCGCTGGGGGCGGTTGGTCACCCGGCCTGGGCGTTTACGCCGTAAGCCGGGCGCCCCGCAACAGACCTGTGCTACTTCACTTCTCCCAGCGCGGTCTTATCAACATAAGGTTTCATTAGCGCGTCAGCTTCCTTCTGTGCCGCCTGTACCGCTGCTTCCGGCGTTACTTTGGCATCGTTGACCACCGCCGCCAGCTGGTTCTCCATCGCCTTACGCACGGCGACGGTCTCCCAGGTGGAGTACCACGGATGCGCGTACTTCAGCTGTTCAAGGGCGATCGCCGCCCGCGGATCCTGCTGCAGATATGCTTTCATCTCCGGCGTATCGTAAGAAGCCTTGCGCGGCGAGAAGTAGCCGGTAAAGCGGCTCCACGCCCCGTTCACCTGCGGGCTCACCAGATAAGTCAGGAACTGGTAGGCCGCTTTCTTCTGCGCGTCGTTGATGCCTTTAAAGCTTACCAGGCTGGCGCCGCCGATCGGCACCGCGCGCTGCTCCTTGGCTGGTAGCATGGCGACGCCGAGTTCAAAATCTTTACTGTTCTCGCGCATAAAGCCCAGCGCGCCGGTGCTGAGCATCGCCATGCCAAGTTTGCCGGAGAAGAATGAAGCGCTGATCTGCTTCGAATTCAGTACCCCGGAAGGCATCACTTTGTCTTTGTAGATCAGACCCTGCCAGAAGCGCAGAGCGCCGATAGCGGTCGGCGAGTTGTAATAAACCTCACCCGGATAGTCTTCATTGAAATATTTACCGCCGTTGGCCCGCACAAGCGCCGAGAAGATCCAGCCGCCGTAGTCGTCGTTGGTCGACGGCAGCATGATCCCCCACTGGCCTTTGCTCTCGTCGGTCAGCTTTTTGGCATCGGCCAGCAGCTCGGCCCAGGTCTGCGGTGGTTGCGCGATCCCAGCCCGATCGAACAGCGTCTTGTTGTAGTAGAGGATCGGCGTCGAGTTATGGAACGGGATCGCATAGGTGGTGCCCATCACCTGGGCGTTCTTATGCATCGCTGGCCAGAATTCCTTTTGCAGAAAATCGCCAGCCTTTTGATCGCCATATTTAAACAGTTCGTCCATCGGCAGGATCTCATCCTTCAGCGCCAGATCGGTAGTGAAGTTGGCGGACATGATCACCAGCGCCGGCGGTTGTCCGGCCTTCTGTGCGGATTCGGCTTTGATCTTGGTGGTGTCATAGTTGCCGGTGAAGATGCCGCGAACTTCGACATCCTGCTGCGAGTCGTTGAACGTTTTAATAACGCGTGTCATCTCCATCGTCAGCTTGCCGTCTACCGGGGCCGGGAACATGAAGTCTATTTTCTCTTTCGCCAGCGCCGCGCCGCTCAGGGCGAGGCTGAGCCCAACCGTCAGGGCGGTGAGGGGGTTAAACATGGTCTGTCTCCATCAGTAAATTATGCTGGGTCTCAGCATGAAAAAGATGCACATCGGCAGGCGAGAAGCCGAGGATCAGCGATTCGCCTTTTTCAGGTACCGTGCCGCGGTGGCGGCGGCTAAAGCGCAGGGTGCCGATAGGCGTGCTGACGTGGAGCAGATAATCGGCTCCCATCAGTTCTCGTTGCAGGACGGTGCCCGGCAGGCGCAGATGGCCTTGCTCCACGCGGTCGGTAATATGTTCCGGGCGAATGCCCAGCCAGACGCGGGTCTGGCTGCGGTGGCGCGGCGGTAGCGGATGGCGTAGTTCGCCAAGCTGAACGTTGCCGTCAACGCAGGGAAGTGATAGCAGGTTCATCGCTGGCGAACCGATAAATCCGGCCACGAACAGATTGGCCGGGTTGGCATACAGATATTCTGGCCGTCCTACCTGTTGCACGTGGCCGCCGTTCATCACCACGATGCGGTCGGCCATCGACATGGCCTCGGTCTGATCGTGGGTGACGTAGACGGTACTGGTTTTCAACTGCTGGTGGAGGTCCATAATGCTGTCACGGACTTCGCTGCGCAGGCGGGCGTCGAGGTTGGACAGCGGTTCATCCATTAAGAACAGCCGCGGATTACGCACGATCGCCCGCGCCATCGCTACCCGCTGCCGTTGGCCGCCGGAGAGCTTAGCCGGTTTGCGATCGAGCAGCGCCTCCAGCTGCAGCATCTGCGCGACTTTATCTACCCGCGGCTGCCAGCCGCTTTTCTCTTCCTTGCGTACCTTCATGCCGAAGGTGATGTTGTCGCGCACAGAGAGATGTGGAAACAGCGCATAGTTCTGGAAGATCATCGCAAAATTGCGTTCGCGCGGCGTGGTGTCGGTGATGTTCTCATCATGCAGCCAGATTTCGCCTTCGCTGACCTGATCCAACCCGGCAAGCAGGCGCAGTAGGGTGCTTTTACCACAGCCCGACGGGCCGACCAGCACCACAAATTCGCCTTCGTGGATATCAAGCGACAGCGCGCTGAGCGCTGGTTTACCGTCGAAATGTTTACTGATGTTTTGCAGACTGAGCATGGCGGTTAGCGCTCTTCCGTTGGACAACTAATGTTTTCGTCGTACAGCCACGGCCCGGCGTAGTGGGCCAGCGAGTGCTGGTAGCTCACCCATTGCTCGCCGACCTGGCGGTGCATCAGGCACGAAGCCGGCGAGAGATCGTAATACGGGCGAGTGTCTTCGTGGCAGTAAGGCACCTGATGGACGGTGCCGGGGAGGGTGGAGATCAGCGCCTGGCGATACTGGGTCATGGTCAGGCTATGGTTATGACCGCAGAAGATGCGCGTCAGCGACGGGAAACGTTCCACCAGCGCCAGCAGACGGTGGCCGTTTTCGCAGGCAATCGGGTCCATCTGCGCATTGCCCAGCGGCAGCGGCGGGTGGTGCATAAACACCGTGGCCGGTTTGTCGCCGCCCTCGAACAGCTGCGCTTCCAGCCAGCTGATGGTCTCGTCGGTCAGCCAGCCTTTTGAAGTGCCGGCGCGGCTGGAGTCGATAAACAGCAGGCGGGTAGCGAAGTCGTCAACCGCATAGCGCATATTATTGGCATCGTTGCCGAGCAGCGGGCACAGCGGCTGCAGGTACTCCAGAAACAGCGCTTTATCATCGTGGTTGCCGGGGATCGGATACAGCGGATAATTCAGGCTGCCGAGGATCTGGCGGGCGACCTGATACTCCTCCGGGCGGCCGCAGTTGACGATATCGCCGCTCACCACCACCGCATCCGGGCGTTCGCGCAGCGCGTTAAGTTGAGAAACCACATCAGCATTGGCGGCATTGACGTCGATAAAACCGTACAGCTTTTCGCCGCGGCTGCGGAAATGGGTATCGGAAATGTGCGCTAACAGCATGAATAACTCCTTATTTGATCCCGGAGAAGCCGAAGCTTCGCAGGAACTGTTTCTGGAAAAGGATGAACGCCAGCATCAGCGGCAGGCAGACCATCAGCGTCCCGGCGCCGATGGTGCCCCATTGGCCGCCGGATTCAGCGCCCATGGCGAAAGAGACCAGCCCGACGGTCAGCACCTGCTTATCGGGATCGTTGAGCATCATCAGTGGCCACAGGTACTCGTTCCAGTGGTAGGTAATGCTGACGGTGGCGAAGGCCAGCACCGACGGCCAGGAGATCGGCAGCAGTACGCGGAATAGCACCTGCCACCAGAGGCAGCCCTCCATCAACGCTGCCTCTTCCAGCTCTTTCGGGATGGCGAGGAACGCCTGGCGCATCAGAAACACGCCGAACGCCGAGGTAAAGTAAGGCATCATCACGCCGGTCAGAGTGTTGAGCAGGCCGAAGGTTTTCAGAGTCAGCATGTTCGGCACCATCATCACCACCGGCATGATCATCAGCTGGACGAGGAACAGCAGAAACAGCGTTTTCTTGCCGCGAAATTCGTGGCAGGCGAAGACGTAGCCGGCGGTGGTGATGGTGAGTAGCTGCACGAAGAAAGTGCCGAAGGTAAAGATAAGGGTGTTGGCGTACAGGCTCAGCCAGTCGGCGCTGTCCCAGGCGTCGCGGAAGTTATCGAGAGTCAGCGGCAGACGGGGCAGCAATGAGGCCATATCTTCGCCGAAGGTGGTGGCGCTGAACGAGGTCGCCAGCATCCAGATAAACGGGCTCACCCATAGCAGCGCCAGGCAGCACATGATTACCGTCAGGGTAAAGGGCTGTGAGCGACGCAGGCGCAACCACAGCGGACGCGCAGCGGTGGGCGAGCGGACCATCAGCGGTGAGATTTCAGCGCTCATAGTGGGCTCCTTTTTCCAGCAATTTCAGGTTAATCAGCGAGAAGGCAAACAGCCCGGCCAGCGTCAGGAAGGTGGCGGCGGAGGCTTTGCCGAGGTCGTGGGTATCCCAGGCGAGATTCTGGATGTAATAGAGCAGCACGGTCGTGGCGTTATCCGGCCCGCCGCGCGTCATCACCGCGACGTGATCAATCTGGGTAATGGAGTAAATCAGCGCGGTGGTGATAACAAAGCTCAGCGTCGGGCGCAGCAGCGGCAGCGTCACCTTAAAAAACACCTGGGTGCGGCTGGCCCCTTCCATCAGCGCCGCTTCCCGCGTCGAGGCCGGAATGCTCTGCAGCCCGGCGAGGAAAAACAGCATGTAGTAGCCAGCGAATTTCCACACGCCAATCAGCGCCAGCGCCAGCAGCGCGCTGTTGCTGCGCCCCAGCCAGTTGTTGTTCTGAGGGCCAAATAGCTTCGCCAGATAGTGATCGAGCAGGCCGAGGCCGGGCATAAAGATAAACAGCCACAGCGCGGCGGCGCTGACCATCGGGATAATCATCGGGAAGAAAAAGGCGGTGCGCAGCCAGCGGTTGACGCGGTGATTCTCGCTCAGAGCCACCGCCAGCAGCAGAGCGAGCGTCACGCCGGGTACCACCGTCAGCAGGATATAGAGCAAATTATTGACCAGCGATTGCCAGAAAACGCCGTCGGCAAACAGGCGGGCGAAGTTATCCAGCCCGACGTACTGTGCGCCGTCGCTGGCCATGCGGGTATCAAACAGGCTGTCATAGACCGAACGGCCAAGCGGAAACCAGGTAAACAGCAGTAAAAACAACAGGGAAGGCGACAGTATCAGCCAGGGGAGCCAGCGCTTATTCATGGTGACGGGCGTCTCGTTCAGGCGTTTATGGAAGCCCGGATTGTGGGAAGCGATGACTACAGGGGAATGGCGGGGAGATGACGGTTTGATGAAGCAAGAAGAAAAGCGCCGGGCGCACGGGACGCCCGGCGGTAAATACCAATCAGAAGTCGGCTTTTAGTACCGCGCGATAGCGGGCTTTGCCTTCGCGCACGTGTTTCAGCGCTTCGTTAATTTGCGACATCGGGAACAGTTCGGTTGTTGGCGCCACTTTGCTACGCCCGGCGAATTTCATCAGCTTACGCAGTTCGGACGGATTACCGGTCGCCGAGCCGGAGATGCTGCGGTCGCCGCCGATAAGGGTAAAGGCCGGTACCGGGAACGGCTTCATCACCGCGCCGACGGTGTGGAAGTTGCCGCCGTAGGCCAGCGCCTGGAAGTACGGCTGCCAGTCAAGGTCCACCGCCACGGTGTTGATGATCAGATCGAACTGACCGGCCAGCGCGGTTAACGCCTGCGGATCGCGGCTGTTCACCACGCGGTCGGCACCCATTGCCAGCACTTCCTGCTCTTTCGCCGGGTTGGAACTGAAAGCGGTTACTTCCGCCCCCATCGCCCGCAGCAGTTTAATCGCGATATGGCCGAGGCCGCCGATACCAATCACGCCGACGCGGCTGGTAGCGGTAACGTGGTGGGTCAGCAGCGGTTTGAAGACGGTGATGCCGCCGCACAGCATCGGGCCGGCGGAAGCCAGATCGATGCTCTCCGGCAGCGGGATCACCCATTGCCAGTCGGCGCGCAGCTTATCGGCGAAGCCGCCGCGGTTCATAATGGTCGGTACAGAGCCTTCCAGGCAGTTGATCTGATTGCCGCTGATACAGGCGTCGCAGTGGCCGCAACTGCGCGCCGTCCAGCCGATCCCGACCTTCTGACCAATCTTCAGCCCTTTATCCCGTGCCGCGCTGCCCAGCGCCGCCACCCGACCAATAACCTCGTGACCGGCGACCAGTGGGTAGCTCGACATGCCCCATTCGTTATCGATCATCGACAGGTCCGAATGACAAATCCCGCAGTACTCCACCTCGACTTCAACATCTTCCGGCAACAGTTCGCCGGCATCGTACTCCCACAGCGACAGATCGGCGCCCGCTTCTTTGGCGGCGTAACTTTTAATGATGCTCATGTTTGTTTCCTTGGGGTTGGCGTAGTAACGAAGAAAGTGTAGAGCATGGCAACAGGCGTCGCTTGGCATTAGGAGGGGTGGATAACCGGGCGGACCAGCCGCCCGGGAGACGGTCAGCGGCTGGCAAGCGGCCACTGATTGAGGCGGATACCGCGCTGCGGCGCGCTCTCGGCAAAATCATCCAGCACCGCCTGCACATCCGGGTCAAGGTAGCCGACGTTATCGTGCTCGACGATCACCACGCTCTTTTCCGGAATTTTCGCCAGCAGCGCCAGCAGATGCGGATTGTGTAAAAAGGTCAGGTTCTGCTGGATGCGCAGCACGTAGTGATCGTCGTAGCGCGCCAGCTGCAGCGAATGGCGATGGCTACGCCAGATGCTGAACGCCACCTGGGTGGCGAGGCCAATGCCGATCCCCGCCAGCATGCCGAAGCCGATAATTCCGCCAATGGTGGCAAGGAAGGGGACGTACTGTGCGGCGCCCTGGCGGAACTGTTCAATGAACAGCCGCGGCGTCGCCAGCTTATAGCCGGTATACAGCAGCACGGCAGCGAGGCTGGCGAGCGGGATTAACGTCAGCAGGCCGCTAAACCACAGTCCGCAGATCAGTAGCAGTACGCCGTGGATAAAGATCGACAGTTTGCTCTGTGCGCCGTTGCTGACGTTGACCGAGCTGCGGACGATGACCGCGGTGATCGGCATCGCCCCGAGTACGCCGGAGAGCAGGTTGCCGACGCCCTGGGCGACCATTTCGCGGTTCGGCGAAGGCGGCGGATTTTGCGGACGCAGTTTTTTCAGCGCCTCCTGGCTGAGCAAGGTTTCGAGGCTGGCGACCAGCGCGAGGGTCAGTGCCACCACCCACACCGACGGATTACGCCACGCGCTCCACGCAGGAGACTCCAGCTCGCCCAGCAGATCGCCGAGGCTACCGAACTCCGGCAGGGTAATGCGCGGCAGGGAGGCAAGCTGCTGTGGCGCGGCCTGGGTCATTAATACAGTGGTGGCACAACCGAGCAGGACAGCGATCAGCGGGCCGGGGATCCAGCGCAGGCTCGTCACCCGGCGGATAAGCGGCGAACCCCACAGCCATAGCACCAGCAGGCCGCCCAGGGCGACGGCGATAGCGCTGAGGGAGAAGGTGGCGTTACCCTGTACGATATCGGCGAGCCCGGTCTCTTCTGCGCTGCCAAGCGCGACGGGGATCTGCTGCATAATCAGCAGGATGCCGATCGCCGCAAGCATACCTTTGATGACGCTGGCGGGAACCAGCGAAATAAAGCGCCCGGCCCGCAGAATGCCGAACAGCAGCTGCAGCACGCCGGCCAGCACCAGCGCCATCAGGAAGATGGAGAAGGAACCCAGGGATTCGATGGCGGCGACGACGATGGTGACCAGTCCGGCGGCGGGGCCGCTGACGGCGAAGCGGGAGGGGCTGAGGGCGGTGACGACCAGGCCGCCGATGATACCGGTCAGCAGACCGACAAAGGGCGGTAAGCCGCTGGCCTGGGCGATACCGAGGCACAGCGGCAGGGCGACAAGGAAGACGACAATGCCTGCGAGAGAGTCCTGACGAAGAGTATTCATGGGGCATGCTCCTGAGGTGAGAGATGTTCGACGAGAGTGGTCAGATGGCCGGATGCCAGATCGTAGACGCAGCCGTGCAGGCTGAGCGGCCGTCCGCTGGCGAGCAGCGTCTGTACGGGGTCACAGTCAAGCAGGCGGCTGAACTGGGCGCGAACGTTGGCCTCCACCAGGGCATTGAGCGCTTCGGCAGCGTCGGCGTCAGTGTCAGTGAGCGTCAGAGCAGCGATATCACGCTGCAGGGTATCGCGCAGCGAGCCGATGCGGCGGGCCAGCGCCGAGGACTCGTGGGCCAGCGGCATCTCCGGCAACGACAGCGCCGCCTGCACGCCGCCGCAGCCGTAGTGGCCGCAGAGCACCACCCGTTCGACCTCGAGATAGTGGAGGGCATATTGCAATACGCTCATAAAGTTGTCGTCGGCGGGGTCAATCATGTTAGCGATATTACGGTGGACGAAGAGTTCGCCGGGATGGCTGCCGGTGAGTACTTCGGCGGGAACGCGGCTATCGGAGCAGCCAATCCACAGCGAATGCGGCCGCTGCCCGGCTACCAGTTTTTCAAAATATTCCGGGTCATGCTGGCACTTCTGCAGCGCCCAGCTGCGGTTACGCGCCAGTAAAGGTTTTAAGGTAGTCACAGTCTTTCTCCTGATTTTATTCACCGAGTGAAGATGTCCATCGAGACTCGTACAGCGACTAGTAAAAATAGTATTTACCGGAACTTTCACGCCTGAGGAAAATCCTGGAATAAAGAACGAACACAAAACTTTTCATTAATGTAAAGTTATAAAAATATTGACGTAATTAATAAATCCTTAAGGATTGCGGTAATAAGAAAAAGCGATAGGGTAATTTTTTATGGAATATATAAATCAATTACATTAATTATTCTGGAATCTTATATTGAGTGTTTGATGAAGCGTACATGCTTATGGTTGGCGGCGATAAAACGTTGACGCGATGAGGGTGTAATGTGAGATGGATTTGAGAAAAGTTGGGGCGGAATTGGTGATGTGTCGGTCGTAGTGGCAGGGAAGCGAAGGCCAGGGAGCCGGTTTGTTGCGCATTGATGGCTGAAAAGTGTGACGCTGCACCACTCGTTTATGGGATTGCGCTGTTTTTTTCAACACTTAGCACGACTGATGCACGCTGTTGCTTGCATGGTGGCTATCGACAGGTATAATCCAAAACGTTTTCCGTATCCCTTCAGTGCCGAAGTGGCGAAATCGGTAGACGCAGTTGATTCAAAATCAACCGTAGAAATACGTGCCGGTTCGAGTCCGGCCTTCGGCACCAAGCGATGCAATAATTAGCTACCTAAGGGTGGCTTTTTTTGTGTCCATTTTCGTCCAAATTCGTCCATATCCATTTGTAATTCAAAGATAATTTATTTTTCGGCAATAACCATATTTATTTTGCGGCCTTTCCGTGTTGGTCATTTTTCATCCATTGACATCCACGCGATTTGGGGGCCAAATTGGGGGCTTAGACGTAGTTCGATAATAGTGAGGCCCCCAAATGGCACTAACAGATCGCGCTATAGTCCACGCCAAGCCTTGTGGCAAGCCGTATAAGCTCAGTGACTCGCATGGACTTTACCTGCTGGTTAACCCTAACGGTTCAAAACGCTGGTACATCAAGTACCGCTTTGTAAACAAAGAGAAAAAGCTCGCTTTAGGACCTTATCCGCTTTTGACGCTTGCACAGGCAAGACGCATGCGTGAAGAGGCCCAATTACTGCTGATTTCCGGCATCGATCCGAGCGCACACCGAAAGGCTGAACGCCTTGCTATAACGCCGGAACATACGTTTGAGTCTGTGGCACGCGAATGGATCACCAGTAACGTGAACTGGTCGGCGGAACATAAGAAGCGGGTGCTGCGTTACTTCGAGCTTTATGTGTTCCCCACGAACGGCAGCTGTGACATCACCAAAATGAAGGTTAAAGACCTGCTGGTACCCATCAAAGAGGTGGAGAAAGCGGGCAAGCTGGATGTTGCTTCCCGGCTTCAGCAGCGCACTGCCTGCGTGATGCGCTACGCCGTCCAGAACGGCATTATCGATCATAACCCCGCATCAGATTTAACCGGGGCGGTCTCTACGCCCAAAGTACGCCATCATCCTGCATTGGATCTGAATCTTATCCCTGATTTCCTGGAAAGAATCGACGATTACAAAGGCCGTCAACTGACTCAACTGGCGGTAAAGCTGGCGCTGCTGCTGTTTATCCGTTCCAGCGAACTGCGCTTTGCCCGCTGGGATGAAATTGACCTGCGTAACGCCATGTGGACAATCCCCGCCGAGCGTGAGCCGATCCCCGGCGTTAAATATTCAGCGCGTGGGGCGAAGATGCACTCCCCACACCTGGTCCCATTGTCACGTCAGGCCATCGAACTGCTGCACGAGGTGCGGCAGCATTGCCGACCGGGAACTGAACTGGTGTTCCCCGGCGATCACAATTACCGCAAACCGATGAGCGAAAACACCATCAACAAAGCATTGCGAGTGATGGGCTACGACACCCAGAAAGATGTCTGCGGCCACGGTTTTCGCACTATGGCCTGTAGCGCGCTGGTAGAGTCAGGCCTGTGGTCAAGCGATGCGGTAGAGCGCCAGATGAGCCATCAGGAGCGCAAGCGCGTGCGGGCGGCGTATATTCATAAGGCGCAGCATCTCGAAGAACGTCGGGAGATGATGCAGTGGTGGGCGGATTATCTGGATGCAAACCGGTTCAGGCATGTGGTGCCGTATGGCTTTAAAAAGTCGCCGGGAGGTGCACTCGACCATATGAGTTTCCAGGAGCGCAATGACCGGCAGCTAGAGGAGCTGAAAGCCAGAATACTGGCCGACTCAGAATGGCTGACGGCGTCTGAATTATCGGCAAAAGCGGGCTTTCGTTCCGCCGATCCTGATGCTGGCCCGAAAGGCTGGAAAGCCGCCGGGAAGATTTTCTCGCTGAAGGTCGACGGGGAGGATTTGTACCCGGATTATGTTCTGGATGAGAAAATGCGGCCTCTCAAGGTTGTCAGGCTGATTCTGTCGCTGTTCAAGGAGCGTAAAACGCCGTGGGGGCTGGCTATCTGGTTCGGTTCGGCAAACCGCAGGTTGAGAGGTAGGAAGCCGAAAGATTTGCTGATTTCGAAGTCAGAGTTGGTTCTGATGGCGGCGCAGGATGAGGTTGAGTCGGGGGAGTAGGGGGATTCAGACCATCCATGCATCTACAAGCCGATGGAACAATGAGCCCAGTAAGGTATTAAAACATTGATTAAATCGCGAGGCGTGGATGTGCGAATTTCTTGTGCGTAACTTCTAGCGAAACTTTGATTTTCGTGGAGGGCTTCTCTATTTCAATAGCCGTGGGGGTTACTACTGAACGAACTATGTATGCACGAGAAGGCTCAGTATAGGACTCATGCGTTTTTTGTTTCCACTCATGATGGCCCTCAACGGTTAAATTTTTAGCTCAGAAAAATCGAAGGTTAGACGTTATACCAAGTTTTCTACACAATTTCACATAATATAAATGTAATCCAGTACTCAGGAAATACCATGTGAAGCTAATCCCACTAGTATACAATCGACGAACCTTCCATGCGTTGGTCACATCCGAGCATATGGGGCTATTCGCTGCATATAGAAACGTTTTAGCTATCTGGATGAACGGGATACTTACAATAGGAGCTGGGATCCGCTAGCAGTCTAGAAAAACTGGATGGCCGCCGTATATCCTATCTAATAAGAATTAAATCTTAAGTCTCATGAGGATTCTGATATGACTCAACTGCCGAATGATAGTCAAAGCCAGGAAATTGGTAGATTGGCACAACGTGCACTTTCAACAAAAATACCGCGAGCATGGATAGAAACCCCAATGTCCGGTGATTCTGATTATGGCATTGATTATCAAATTCAATTAAAAAATCCACAGGAGCAAGTTGAATTTAGTTTTTATCTTCAATTGAAAGGAACGACTAACCCTTCATTTAACTCTGATGGTACCTTAAGCTTCGCATTTAGATGCTCAACATTAAATTTTTACCACTCTCAAGAACCGTTAGTGATGGTTGCAGTTGTAAACCTTAAAGATAATATGGATGAGGTATATAATTGCCCTATATATTATCTATGGCTCGACGATGAATGGTTTAAAATTTACGAAGAGAAGCTAAAAACACAGGAGTCCATTACTCTCCGAATTCCAACAGGTCAGTTATTAACAACAAAGTTAGATGTTTATGATTTCTATAGAAATAGATTCCAAGAGCGAATGGCACTAACTGATTTGAGCCGTGAAATAAAACCGCATACTGAAGACATCATTGAAACTATCAGTCATATTAAAAATACAATTACAGATAAGCCATTTTTTTTAAAGGCGATAGAACATAGCGGTGATGAACCTTGGATTGAGAATCCAGAAGGGTACTACCCTACTGAGCTGAAACGAATTGAAATCCATCAAAACAACAATAGATTAAGCTCTGCCAGAAGAATAATAGAAGATTTAGAACGTAATTTGGACTCAATGGATTCTCACGAAATAGCAGAGTTATGGTATCAAAAAGCTAATTTAATGTTGCTTTTAGATAAGTCAGAGGAGTCTCTTGGGTTATATAAAGATGCAAGGAATCTATCTGGGAAAATAAGATACGTAGTGGCTTATCTCGAGGCGATATTAAGATTTCAACCATCTCAGCAAGCTCGGAATATACTTACCAGTCTCGAAGGATATCCCAATAACGATAAAAGGATTGTCTTTCTTAAAGCTAAGTGCATGGCTCTAATCGGTTGCGCGAAAGAAGCAATTATTCTGATATGTGATAATCATCCTGATTATATTGCCGCAAAGTTGATAGTTTATACTATTATAGATGACAAAGTTCAATTAGATAGTTTGATTGATACGATAGATATTGAATCATTAAAATCTGTTCGAGAAAAACTCTTTATTCACTTCTTGGCCGGAAGAAGAGCTTATCTTAAAGCTAATAATGAAGTTATACAATATGATGAAATAATTCCAATTTCTGGCTTACCTGGTGCTGATTTAACTCTGATGCAAAAATCCTATAGGCATTACAGACAAGCTTGGGATTTAACAGAGGAACTTGGATACCCTCAGGACTTTACTCTCTTACTAGATATTAGTCCATTAGTATTTACTTACTTCAACAATATGCAAGAGCTTTTTAGGCATTTTGATAATATTCTCAAAGAAAGACCTGAGCATTCTGAAGTTATTCATGTTTATTCTAGGTTGGTTTTTAATAAGCAAGATTATAAAAAAGCTATAATTTTATTGAGAAATAAAAAATGTGAACTTGAATTGGATGACCAGGTATTACTTTTTTTATCATATTATAATATTAAAAAATATCCAGAAGCATTTGATGTATTTAAAGATATAGCTGATGAAGTCTTGAATTCAAAAATAAATAATAAATCTAGCTTGTTTTATGTCGCTTCTAGGGTTGCAAAGGAATTGTTTGAAGTTGATGCTTCCGAATATTATATGTCTCGCGTTAAAATGTTTCCTGATGCAGACGCTGTAATAGCACTATCGGAGTTCATAGATAGTACAGAGAAAGATAAGTCAAATATAGGTCTAAGCCTAGATATGTTGTATCGAAAATACATTGAGCTAGGTAGACCACTTTTTCTGGCTGAGCAGTTAATAAATAACTTACAGGTGAATACAAGCGAAGATGCTGATAAGTTTATAGATGTTGCAACCACAATTACCAAACATCACGAACTTAATGAATATGATAATTTTCATTATGCCAACTCATTAATAACTAAATGTGATTACGAAAGAGCATTAGTGATAATAAACAAATCCTTGCAAAAGGAGCATATTGATCCTAATTGGCATTTGCTTAAGGCGTTAGCTCTTCATAACAATGGAGAGCCCGGCTTAGCCATTGACTGCATTGGTAAAGTGTTGCAAAATTCACAGCTGTCTCATGATACTCTTAAAATGTACATCCAGCTTTGTATACAGTTTGGAATGGCAAATGAAGTTGAAAAAACAATTATTGAGGTAATATCTAAAAGTAATGATGTCTCTATAAAAGTTAGGTTCTTGATTCAATTATTTAATATTTATAGTAAGGATGAAGAGAACAAAGATAAAAGATTGCCGGTTCTACGTCAAATCGGAAAGCATGTAAATCAGGATGATTGTGATGAAGAGGGTAGTTTTTTAATGCTAATGTTAACATCCCAACGGACTGACGATGAACTAGAGTTCGCTGAATGGCAACAACGCTTGATTAATTATACAACAAAATTCCCCGATTCAGCTCGATTAAAACGAGCTGAAATAAATCCTGATGCACCAGCAGAAGAACTTCTTGAAACTTTGAATAAATTAGCAGGAGTTACCCCTGAAAAAATTCAGTGGTGGGAAAACAACAAACTGCAGATTCGTAATGGTTCATTAAGAGTACCATTCGCCATGCGTGGATATTTCTTGAAGGATACGCGTGATATCTTTACTACATGGTCGTTATCTAAGTTCACATCAGAGGAAAGTCTTGAGTTCAAAATTCGCCATGCCGGTTTTAGTCCGCAACCTGATTTTGACACTCTTGTTGATGATGCTTCTACTTTCATATTTGAAGAAACAACCTTGTTGATTTTGTCTGAATTGAATATTTTAGACCAGTTTTTTAGTAAGTTGAAACGATTTGCTCTTCTAAGTACTTCTTTCAAAAATATTAGTACACATGCTCACAGCTATATGAAGTCTGATACTTCAAATGTTGCTGAAAAAATAATGTCAGCAATTAATAATCATCGAAATAAACTTAAGTTATTAGATTGTCATGGCAAGAATATCATTGATGATTATACAAGTGCAGTAATAGATAAAGGCTATGTTTTATTGTCAGATGATATTGATATGCAAAGTTTTGTTCTTGCTGCTACAACTAAAAAAATATCTGCAAATAGTGTTAATGTGATATTATTTCTTATGGAGCGTGATATTTTAACACAAGGTGGTGCTTACGATCTCATAGCTAAATTATGTGATTTAGGTATTTATCAACCAAACATGAGCATTCAGCTATTATCAGATATCTATTATTACTATTTTTTACAATGTGGTGGTGATAATATTTTCAGTACGAATTTTACTAAAGTATACGATAGTATATTCTCGTCATTGCACACTACAACCAATGCAGCATCTGTTCTTATTCACATGCTAGTTAATGCTTCTGCTTTTGAAAAACCATTGCCAACCCCTAATGTTTTGCAAATTTTGTTACGCACGCTTATAGAGCGTAATCCATTCACATCACTAGACAGGTTCGTAACTATTTGGTTCATTCAACAATGTACTTTTAGTTTGAGTGAAAATGCTGAAGATATCAGCGTGCACTCAAGTGAATTGAGTGTTAAAATATTTGGATTGTATAAAGAAGTCATGTGTGACCTTGATCCGGCTTATGACGATGAAGATAAAATAATATCATCAATTATTGATTCACTAAAAAGTGTTGATAAAGAAAAACGTTCTCAAATCTTCACTGCGGTAAAAAGATGTTTTAAGCCTCTTACGCACTCTGCTCTTACACTACAAAGCAAATACCAATCTATGAAATTTAATGATCAATATTTCTTTTGATTTTTAAACTATAAAACAGCTCAGTCTGCTTTGACTGGGCTGGCAGCATTTGTTACAGGCATGGGGTCAGTCCAGTTCACCTCTTCCCGTCCGGAAAGGGGTGGATGCACTCAAACTGATAGTGCGTAATAGCCATTTTCACCAATGGCTCTTAATCAGCGTCACCGTGTATGAAACGCTCCAGGTTCGCCAGTAAGTTACGGATAGCATCTTCACCTGCTGGTGGTGTGTACACACTCTATTATTCTGATCGCACAATACTGTGCCCGGTATTTTCCTGATATCGGTTTCCACTGCGCATAATTTGGTGCAGATAGCGATCGCGGTGTTTATGCAGAGTGGATAGGTCTTAAGATAGGTATAACCATCATAGAGCGCCGTACGATAGCGCAACGCTTCTTTAGTTGCTGGATCTGCATCATTCGTATGCTGAAAGAGTTGATCGCTGGTTGTTATGATGTTCTCAATGCGTGAAGAATCTTTTGCTTACAGCATCGAGAGGATGTTGATCAACAATCCCTGATCAGGGATTAGTTCACCCGCGCCTTTCAACTCTGCAATTGCTACGCGCACTTATATATGCTTTGGGTACATTGTGTGTTTTAATCCGCTTCAGATTAGGTGACAGTTTTGTTAGGGCGGTGTAAGGGGCTCTGGGTTTTAGTTCATATGTTTATAAAAACTGTTTTCATCGACATATCCTAAGAGGTTCAACATAGGCTAGTGGAAGCCATCCGGCAGAGGTTGCAAACGCGAAAAATGCCCCTATTTCATGGCTAATTAACCGCGTAATTATAGCCATGGAGGAAACTACCGATGTTACCCCGGACACACCGCCAGCTCGTGAGCGTTGAAGTGATGTGGCCTGCTCAGACGCTACCACTTCCCCTGCAACAGGTAGTCGAAGCATTGAATCAGGGCGAAACGCCCGATCAGATTATTATCCGCATGAACCAACAGGGCCTGCTGGCGTGGCGTGAGGATGCATCCGTGCAGGATACACACGATATCTTTCAGGTACGGCTGGACAATCAGCATGAAGCGCGGTTTCTCTGCCGCTACGTTACGCTGCCGCTGCACTGATGTCCGTATCCCGGTAACGCGAAATTGAAGAGTGCTGTTTATCACCGGATAAATTAATATGCTATAAAATAAAGATTTAGCATATGTCATTTCAGGGATGATGAGTTGTAAATGAAGAAGAAACTGCCAGACCAGCTTACCAGGGAATGCATTATTGCGGCTATGCGCGCCTATGATGAAGGTGTACGCCACCAGTTCAGCGAGTCCCGGCTGTATGATGTGGTCTTTGAAGGGCGCAGTTATCCACCGAAAGCTATAGTCAGTATTGCTGCTTCAAATATGACAGGCGTTGAGTTTTCCCCTGAAGATTTTAGTGGTGGTATCAAGTCGAAATGCGTCAAGTTGCTTACCGATCAAGGGTTTCAGATCGTTGAGAAAAATTTGGATAACGAGCAGCCCGCCATCAGTATTTTTCCTGATGAACTGCCGCCGCAGAGCGTATTTAATGAAGGTGCAGCTACGCAGGTAACGGTTAACCGCTATGAACGCGACCGTAAGGCCCGTCAGGCCGCATTAGCCTGGCATGGTTGTCTGTGCAGAGTATGTGGTATTGATATGATGAAGGTGTATGGTGAGATAGCAAAAGGTTTTATCCATATACATCACCTGATTCCGCTATCAGACATCAAAGAGAATTACTCTCTGGATCCCAAAAAAGATCTTATTCCCGTCTGCCCTAATTGCCACGCCATGTTGCATCGGCGTAATCCGCCTTTTTCGCCTGAAGAATTGAAATCAATTATTGAATATCATGCGGCTCTTTAGGTATTAAAGCCCATTCGCTGTAGCTCGGTGGAAGAGATAAATTGCTATTCGCGCAGCAACTTCAGCCACGGATTATTCATCTGCACTTTCTCCCCAAACACCAGCCCAGGATCCTCCATCAGAAACCCTTTCAACAGACTACTTTTCTTTTGTGGCGCGCGAACCTCGCAGGTCCAGATAAAACTGTCATCATTACAGCGCAGGGCCAGCCCTGACTCCTGAAACATTCGCTGTGCCAGTTTCCAGCCGTCGCCGGTATCGCCTGTAGTTTCTGCTGCGTATATCTTAAAGATCCCCGGCGAAATCAAAAAAAGATGGTTTTCCACCACATGTACCTTGCCGTTCCGGGTATTCACCGTGGCTGAAGAACTGGTGTGGTTCTTCAGCCACTGCAGGAAATTATTATTGTCACCAAGTCTCGGGTCGTCTGCTATCTCTGGCAGCGGTTGAGTGGGAGCGCTAAGTTCAGGGACGGGTTCAGCTTCGCTTACCGGCGTCACATCACCGGCAAAACAGGCGGGACGTTGTTCGCTTGGTTCCCATATTGCAGACGGCGTCAGGCGCAGCAGCGTCAGCGGTTCAACGGGCGACCAGCCCTTATCTGATCGGATAATGCAGCGCCAGATCGCTTTATCCTCATTGGCAACGATAAGCTGATGTGCCAGCAGTTCGTCAAACAGGCGGTTATTATTTTCCGGTACGCTGGCTACGCCATGCTGGAGCAGCCAGGCGCGAACCCGGTCGGCGGTGGTTTTGCTGATAAGCCACAGCGCATCCTCCGTCAACCAGCCATCTGATCCGCATTCGGGATTATTGAGCCGGTACTCGTTCTGTACCAGCGACCGCAAGGCTGTAAGAAGTTGCTGGGGGAAGGAAGAGGGCTTTTGCGCCAGCGCGGTTTTGATATCGCCGCCGAGGTATCGGGCGACAGAGGCTTTATCGGCCTGCTGCACCAGTTCAGCCAGTGCGCCAACCCTTTCGTAGTGTCCGGTGAGCTGATAAATCAGGGACGCAAAAGCCGCCGGGTATCCGGCCAGCCAGTCCAGTAATGGCGAGGGTATCAACTGATTAATCAGCATTGCGCCAGCCGCCGGATGCAGATGATAGTCGCGACTGTGGCTCTCGTACTGCCAGCGATAAGGCTGCACCAGATTACCCTGCCACGGATGCCAGCGGGTGCCATCACGTTGATGAATCTCCATATCCACGGCGATTTTTCCCGTATCGTGCAGCAATGCTGCGCAGACTACCGTGACCGTCCATGCGCTGGCCTGTCGGGCCTGTTCTTCCGCACCCGCTTCTGGTGGCAACAGGTAACCCTGGCGCAGTCGGATGGCGTTGCAGGCAACCTCCAGCGAATGATCCAGTAGCCCACCGGGGATGGAATGGTGATGATTTTGGGAGGCGGGTAGCAGCTGTACCAGTGCTGCGAAGCGATTAATCGCCGTGAGGAGCCAGCTATCGAACAGGGTATCCGGCAGTGGGGTCAGTTGCCGTAACTGGTGCAAACAGGACTGGCGTAACGGCGTCGCCAGCAATTGTTCTGCGGATTGTGGCGCAAACCAACCCTCTGGCAGCGTAGCGTCTGGCGCAGGTGGCTGGCTCTGGGGTGGTCTTTTTAGCCACTTCAGCATATTTCCCCTTTCCGGGCAGGCCCCTTTGCCCTTGTCGCCCTTCCTTTGCAGTGTCTCCCTTTGGGCTTTTTGCGTGCAGCAGATTTTTTTGTCAGCCAAGAACAGTTAAACGTTGTGCTTATCTCAACGGACAAATTTTGTTCAATATGGTACTGGTGGCTGAAATAATGCGATCGGTGAGGCCAATGTTATGGTGCAAGTGAACCACACAGCGTTGGATGGAAAAATAGCAGGTAATTTGTGCACTTTGATTGATGAAAAAGCACTGGCGCAGGCCAGAGGGCAATTGGTTGCACAGGGCTGGCTGACAGCAGATGAAATATCCCTGTTGACGGATTTCACTCCTGAACAGTTTGCTAATTGGAAATGCGAGCACTGTATTTTCTCGGTACATAAAAATGGTGTAGGGGAGGTATTTCCTTGTTATGCGTTAGATGAAAACCTGCGGCCATTACCAGTGATGAAATCGATTCTGGATATTCTGACAAAGGTGAAAGCGCCATGGGGCATAGCCGAGTGGTTCGCCACCTCAAATGATTTATTGGCAGGCAAGACACCGGAGGAGATGCTATCGCGCTATCCGGCCAATGTAATTCAGGCGGCGGAAACCGAAGCATGGCAACTCATCGATGGTGCAGAATAGACGCAGTCAGGGCATATTCTTTTTTCTCCGACCGAGTATTAAAGTGACCGACGTATTGTCGGCCACTTTAAAACTACCACCAGGCATAAAACATCAGCCTGTCTCGCTCAAAATCAAACGTCTCCAGCGTCTCCTTCACCCAGAGGGTGACGGCGCGGACATCTTTCCAGTAGTGCTCTCCATAATCGGTATAACCATAGAAAAAGCCATCAATCGTCGGATAAACCGCGCCGCAGTTATCCGGCGTCAGGCTCTGCAGGTCGCTCAGAAGCGCCTGCAAATGTGCTTTTGTGACTTCTAACAGCACCTGGTTGCGCACCAGCCCGACGTGTTTATCCACCCATTTGAGTAACGGGTTCACCTTGCGGAAATAACCTACTCTGGTGTACTGGCTTTCATCGGGCGCGTTTTTTGCCCGTTCGAAAAAGAAGAGATCGAGTCCCATATATCACTCCAGAAAAAAAGGGGAGCAACTCCCCGGCGGGGAAGGCTCCCCGTGCGGGTGGGCTGTCAGGCGCTAAGCTGACAGGGTTGTGGTACAGCGTTGAGCAGCCATTCACTGGCGTGGCGCGCCATACCGCTGGCGCGGATCACTGCCCGCTTGTCCTGGCGCAGGATGTTCAGCCAGGACCCGATATAGCTGGCGTGCTGGAGCCTGCCCTGAATGCCGCAATGGGCGCACAGGAAGGCGCTACCCATCTCCGCCACTAACTCTTCAGCGGCGTAGAGCGCTTCGGTGCGTTCCGCTCCGGCAATACCAGGGCGGTTCAGGCGTGAAGCGTGACCGGTGGCGTGCGTCAGTTCATGCAGCAGCGTGGCATAGTACGCCTCGCTGCTTTCAAACTGCTGCGGGTGCGGCATCATCACCAGGTCGGTCGCGGGTTTGTAATACGCTTTCGACTGGCGGCGATGGCGCAGCGTCACGCCGCTGTTCATCGCAATGGCTTCGGCCATCTCCACAGGCTTTGCGGGTCGGGTAAACGGCTCGGACAGCGACTGCGGCAGGCCGTCGCACTGCGACAGGTTAAACAGCCTAAATTCACGAATGATCCCGAAATGCCGTACCTTCGGCTCACCGTCTTTATCCAGCAACGGCTGGCCGAGTGCGTCGGTCTCTTCCTGCGTACGCGGCAGATACAACACCGCCAGAGAGGATTTCTCCCCCCGGCGCACCTGCCCGCCGAGCGCGCTGACCTGATGGAACGTCAGCCAGCGGTCGCTGGCGAAGCTCTGCTTGTCGGCGCTGTTCCACAGCAGCGGCACGTTGATGCCGTGATACGCTCGACCGGATAACGCATTGATCGGGAACGGCGGCTCGCCATCGCGCCACGGGCGGATCCACGGCACATTGCCGTTTTCCAGCTCAGCAATAATCTGGTCGGTGACTTTCTGGTAGATATCGTTACTTCTGTCCATAGTGCGATCCTCATGGAAGAAGCCGGAACCACCTCCATCCGGAAGCGACTCCGGCAGGGAGGGGTTATGCCTGTTCAGCCATCGAGACCTGCACATAGTGGCCGTGATAGTTGAGCGCTAGCGGTAATGCGACAGGGACTTTCATATCGCCCTGCGGCGGCTGGCAGTAGATCGTAAAGGTGACTTTCTTGCGGGACGTCCCGGCGGTGCGCAGGGTCAGCAGTACGGCGAGTAACAGATTGCCCAGCCGTTCTTCCACCTGCTGTGGGTCGGCGGGAAATTCCACAGCGGATTGCCAGACATCAGGGGCGATAACCACCGGCATTAACGACGGTTTTTTATCGAAAAGCGACATGGTGTTTCTCCTGTAAATGAACAGGGAACACCCTTCGCAGGGCGTTTCCCTGCGGGATGGAATGGTACGGGTATCCTGCGCATCTGCGCCGTTCGCACCTTCCGGATACATGGCGAACTTACTGCATGGCTGGCGGTAGTGTTTTCTGCGCGGGTGATAAAAGGGAGGGGAAAATCATTACGGAGTTCTGAAAGTTCTGGCACTCCTGAAATGTGAACGCAGGCAGATTGATGCGCACGCATCGCTCAAAAAATGATCTTTTTCAGGCGGATACTGAAATCAGAAAAGCATATGACCTTGAACAGTAAACACAATGACTGGAGGGATATGCTAATGAACCGACAAGATATAAACGCATTAAAGAATTTTGATTTTCTGGCGCGCAGTTTTGCCCGTATGCACGCCCTGGGCCAGCCAGTGGATATCGACGCCGTGACCGGCAATATGAGTGATGAACAGCAAGCATGGTTCCGGGAGCGATACGACCACTACCGAAAACAGGCTGAGCGGGCGAGAGTGATAGAACTGCGGTGATATAACGAACAACGGGCCTAACGGCCCGTTGCGTATTTTCAGGCTCCAGCTACCTACCACGAAATTGTCACTGACACGACAGTTTATGCGGTGCGCATAAACTCAGCTGCAAGCCCCGTTCATCACACCGTCAGTACGAAATCTTCAGGGAATGCGTGTTTTACTGACGATCATTTTCCCGACCTGTTCGCCAGCGCTGCGGATATCGCCGACCGCGCTGCCCATCACGCCGACGATGGCCGCGCCGATCCTGACGCCTGCCCACGTCAGCGCGCCCAGCCAGAATGCGGGTAACACCAGGAACATCACACCCATAATGATATTCACAATCAGATCGTCGGAGGTGTTTTGCAGGCCCCAGAGGTTGAAGTACGAGTGGGTATCGCTGTCGTACATCATCTGCATCAGCCAGTTATCCAGCCAGCGGGCCAGTTCCCACCAGAAGGTGAGGAAGAACAGGGCGAACTGCACAAAGCTCAGCGTGATGACCGTTTTAAGATCCCATGCCGAGAACAACAGGATCACCGGAATACAGATCACCAGCGCCATTTCGAGGAACGCCTGCACCATCGGCAGCGCCTGGCGCACATTATCAAAAGCCGGAAACAGGGCGTAGCTGGAAAGCCCCGCGCCGATGATCCCGCCTACACGACTCAGCAACTGCGTCTGGCTGAGATTATCTCCCGCACTCCCGCCAAACCCGTTGTACACCAGCCCGCCCTGCGATACCTGCATATTGCGCGGGCTGACCAGCGATCGCAGTACCGCTTCTTCATACTCCTCTTTCGACTGCCCCAGTTTTTGCAGTTGCTGCCAGAGCGTGGTATCGACCTGCTTCAGCAGGCGGTTTTTCAGCCCTGCATCGCCATCGGACCACCACTCCTTACACGCTGGATAGCCACCGCCACCCGTATCGCTCAGGCCATCATCGCGGCTGGCGTCATAAGGCCAGGCGGCACGGGGTGAGCGGGAATGATCGTGGTCGTAATAGCCCGGCGTGGAGAGGTAAAAAGACGATCCCACCCAGTCCACCTCCCGGCTCTGTTCCTCGCTGATATCACTGCCCAGCCGCTTGAGTCGTACCCGCGACGGCCCGTAGCAGTCGTTAACGAAATCCTGTAATTCCTGAGCCAGCGCCGGATCGGCGATCCGGGTATGCTGCACCTCAAAGCGTAGCTGGCGCAGGTCCGGCTTGCAGGGCAGCACCGCGACGGCGGCGCTGGTGATGCCCTTGCCCAGCGAGTGGGTGAAGTACCACCACACCGGCACCGAGGCGCTCTGACCGCTGAGTTCGTTGATCAGCGGCGCATAGCCGGAATCGCCGGGCTGCACCACCGACCAGCCGCACTGCTTCGTCCGCTGGCTATCATAGGTGAGGGTGTTGATATCGATGTTGAGGAACGGCACGCCCGCAAAGAGGATCACCAGCAGGGTGCTGTAGAGCGAGTGCTCCACCCAGACGACCAGCAGGCGGGCGACGTTGCCTTCGTCCGCCCCCTGGCCGCGTGCCTTCAGCCACAGGGCAATCAGTTTTGCCAGCAGGGGCAGGGCGAACAGCCCGGTGGCGGTCAGCGTCTGCCAGACGCCGTTGTTCACCAGCCAGCCGAGCAGGGTGAGCACATACTCGAAATAGCTGTTGGCGGTCATCGCGGACTGTCCGGCTGCGGGTTATTCAACTGATGTAAGCGGCGGTCGCTATCGTCCGGCACTTCCACTGCCTGCCCCTGAAGCTGGTCGCGCTGCTGTTTGCGTTGCAGGATCTGGCTGGCGGTATTGCGCGTCAGCGCCTGGCGGAAATCGAGTTCCAGCTTAAGCTGGTTCAGCTCTTCATCCAGCTGGGCGGTGGTTTTGCCCAGGCTCTCCTGCGCTTCTTTGACGTTGGCGATATTGGGCTCGCGCATGCCCGCGAGCAGCGTGCGTCGGGCCAGCAGCGCCTGTTCGGTAACGCGGGCCAGCGCCAGTTCTCCCGCCAGCCGTTCGGTGAGGACGGCAACATCCGGATCGTCGCGCAGCGCCTCGACCACGCCGCGGGTCAGTTGCATGGATCCGCCGGAGGCTTTCGTCAGGTTGTCGAAGCCAGGTTTCTGACTGCCGTTAACCAGATCTGTCAGGAGAGGCAGGATCTTTGCCTTTTCTTCATCGATCAGCGGATGCAGGCCGATCCCCGCCTGCGCGCCGGAACGTGCATCCGGATCGTCGGTGGCCTGCGCCACGCTGATGGTCTGCTCGCCGACAACGCGGGTCATCCATCCGGCGGCCTCTTCAGGGGATGTCCAGGTGTTACAAAGTTCCCCGTCGCATTCGGAGGCGGTAAGAGACGTGGTGCTGGTGGATGGCTGATGGTTGAGAATATTCCAGCCTGCGGCGGTGGCGTCATGGACTACCTTAATCGGCGGCTGGCCTTTGCCGCCGCGCTTTTCGCCGCCCACCCAGCGTTTACCCTTTTCGGCGGCCTCTTTTGCCGCTTTCTGGTCGGTGCGAATGGCATCGCTGTCACTGGCGGCGAGGGACTGGTAATTTTCCGCTTTAGCTCCGGAAAACCAGGCGGAATCTGTCGCTAAATCGGTCATCTTCTCCGCCATTTTCTGGCAGTTCAGCAGCGACTTATCAAAATCCAGACGCCCCTGCAGCACGCCGTTGGTCAGCAGATCATAAAGCTGCGGATTGGCGCGCTGAATAATCATCGCGGGCAGGCTGGCGACCGCCCCGGTGGCGCTCTGGATAACGTTGCCCATCAGTTGCTGGAAGCCATCGGTGATGCCGTTGAGCTGGTTGCGCACCGTGGTGTCGATGTCGAAATTGCCGCACATCATATCGGCGTTCCAGCCAATCCCCACGCTAAGCGGCGAGGGGCTGCGACGCACGGGGGGCGGCATTACCGCTTCACCGCCGCCAATCTGGTAGTAAAGCAGGTCGTCAACCGCGCCCTGCTTGCGGAAACTGTAGTCATCGGCGGCCACGCAAATCCAGGCGAAAAACAGTAAGACCAGGCAAAGGACTCTCATCACCGCCTCCGTTAACCTGTACTGCCGAGAAAGGTTTGCCCCCGGCGCGGACAGCATTTGTAAGGCCGCCACAGCGTCCAGGTGTAAGCCCCGTCATTCGCCAGCTTGTCGGCGTAAGTGTCGGTGGCGCTGCCATCCGGGAACACCGAACAGGCGGCGGATTTTTTCGGCGTGAGCATCTGCCAGCGATGGTTATCGCTGTCGCCTTCGATAACCGGGGAGGGCGGCCAGTATCCGGCGCGGGATGAGGCGGTCAGTGGCGTGTAGATATGCGGTTGCCCGGTACGCGTCACCAGATCGGCCACACGCTGGGCGATAACGGCGGCGGCTTTATAGTCGTGCGTCTGGCTGATGGCTCCGGCGCGAGGGTAGATATTGCGCCACATATCGCCGTTTTGACCGACTTCCCGCATGCCCGGCGTCAGCGCCTCCGCGTAGGTCATTTCCGGCACACCGCTGCGCCACGCCAGCGTATCCAGTTGACTCAGAAAGTACGGTTGAAAAGGCTGCGATGAAGGCGAGCAGATATAACCAAACTGGGTGAAAAACTTCGCCAGTTCATCACCCGCCGGGAAGCCGATGGCATCGGCATTCTTAAAGCGGATTTTGCTATGCTGGTTTGCGGTGCGGGGATTCGTATCACCACCGCCTTCGGCAATGCCCGGTAATGCCGGGCTGAGTAACGACATCTCCGCCCACGGATTTTGCCCGGTGTTGCTGTAAGCCGACACCACCAGATCCGGGCGGAAATGGCTGACCTTCACCGAAGTGCGTACCGTACAGCCGAACGGCGTGCAGTACAGCCAGTAGCACAGGCCGACCACCCGGTACTGCACACAGTCCGGCGACAGGGCGGAGGCGGCGATCTCCGGCGTGGTGATAGCGAATGTCGGCCAGGAAGCCAGAACAAGCGGGAGAAGAAGTAACGGAGCCATAGCACACACCTGCGACAGTGAACCTTATCGCAGGTGTAAAGAATCAGGAGGGTGGGGGCACTATGAAACTCATTCCCTCCTGTAAAGTTTTATTGCTCGATGAGTTTCAATTTCATCACCAGCGGCAGGTGGTCGCTGATTTCTGCCCATGGAAGGAGGCCCTGCTGTTGCCGCTGACTGGCTGGTAGCATGATGCTTTCGGTCTGCCAGCGTTGCCCCTTAAACGTCAGAATATGATCGATAGCGGCGGCCGGATTAATGGCAGGCCAGCTTCGCGCATCCCGTTGTTGTGGCATGGGATTGTCCCAGTAGCGCCCGAATCCTGCCATAACCGCGCTTTTCGGTACATCATTGAAATCACCCGCCAGTATTTTCACGGATGATTCAATATTCGGGAAAGAGGATGGCGTATTGCCGACGGCGAAATCATTGATGGCGTACATCTGCTGCATCCTGACTGCCGGGTCTTCGTGCCAGTCCAGATGGTCAGCGATAAAAATAACAGGACTGTCGAACCCGGGCTTGTGGATTTCGGTCGCCAGGAGAACACTTTGTTCCACTTTGGGTGATGGCAGGGGGATGGTTGCCTGCCGGGTGATGGGGTAGCGGGAGAGCACGGCGATACCGTATTCGCCGCCTTCAAAATCAATTGCCTTACCGAATACACCATACATACCGGTCAGCTTCTTCAGCCTTTCCAGTTGATCGACATTACCGCTGCGGCGGGTGTTCTTATCCACTTCGCTCAGGGCGATAATATCGGCATTCAGTGCCTTAATGGCGCTGGCAATGGCGTTCAGGTCACCGACTCTGGCGGCGGCAATGTTGTAAGCCGCGACGGTGATTTTCGGGGCATGCGCGGTATCGTAGATTTTGTCCGGCGTTCCACCTTTCGAGGGGGTCAGCACCGTCAGCTCATTTTCCTTCGCTGCCGCATTATCACTGGCATGGCCTGACGGAATACAGGATATGAAGAGCATGATGAGTGGCATCATCATGACATACAAAATTTTTTTGCTGTTCATGGCAATTCCTTTATGGTTCTGACAGATGTTCAGGGTCCACATACGGTTTCAGGCATACCGCTCTCCAGGCTGCGATGCACCGCTTCGCAAATCCGGCTCACCGCCAGCCAGTCCTCTGCCGTTACCGGATACGATGACCTGTTACTGACCGCGCGCACAAAGTCGTTTATCGGATCGATACCGAAGCCGCTGGCAACGCCGTTGCGGTAGTTGATGAAATAGCTGTTGGGCGTGAGCGTCATGCCCGGCGTGGTGATTTCCAGCCCGCGGTGCTGCGAGGTGTTGCGGATATACGTTGCCTCGCAGAGAATATCGATACGCCCGTCGTTGTCCTTCGGAAAGCCCTCCGGCAGCACCCATGAGTTTTCCACCACCCACGAACTGCCGTCGGCCATCGTCAGAAGGCTCTGCACGCTGTCAAAAGTATCGAGGCCGCATTCGGCCATCAGCCGTTTCTGCCCGGCGGCATACACCGACACCACCTCCTGTCCGGAAAGATGGCGCACCAGGTCAAAGCAGTGGGAGCCGAGAAACCACACCGGGGAACTTGCGCCCGCCCAGTCCAGCCACTCCGTCGGCACGCTGATGACATCATCCATACTGATATGCCCTCGCAGGATGCGCCCGGCTTCAGGCTTCTCCAGTTCATCCTTAATGCGCATTACTGCCGGGTCCCAGCGTTTGTGGAAATCGACGCCGACCAGCAGGTCCCGCTGCTGCGCCAACTCCACGATAAGCTCGCACTCGCGTACCGACGTGGCGAGCGGTTTTTCCGCCAGCACATGTTTGCCGTGGCGCAGGGCGGTGAGGATGGATTCGGTGTGGTACGGGTCCGGTGTTGCTACGGAGACCACATCGATAGCTTCCTCCTGCAACAGGACATCCAGCCGGGTATAGCCGATTACGCCGTAGGCCATGGCAAGGTCGTCGCAGCGTTCTGTATCGGTGTCGCAGATGGCGACCAGCACGGTGTCCGGGTTATGGCGGTATGCGTTCATATGGTGTTTGCCGTAGATACCTGCGCCGACCACGGCGGCTCTGATTTTGTTCATGGTTTTGTCCTCAGAATAAGCCCAGGGAAAACAGCCAGCCGACTATTACCGCCAGCGGTCCGGTCAGTTGTCTCGACAGCAGAAAGGCGGGTACACCTTTTGCGATGGTCTCCGGCTTTGCCTCCTGCATGGAAAGACCCACCGGCACGAAGTCGCAGCCGACCTGCACATTTATCGCAAACAGCGCGGGCAGGGCGAAGGCCGGAGATATCGCGCCTGCGTCAATCTGGGTGCCAATCATTACGCCAATCACCTGCGAGATGGCCGCGCCCGGCCCGAGTACCGGGGAGAGAAACGGAATGCCGCAGATGAGCGACAGCAGCACCAGCCCCCACAGCGAGTTCGCCAGCGGCGTCAGGGCATGGGCAATCAGGCTGCCGAGTGCGGTCTCCTGCACCAGCGCAATCAGCAGTGAGACAAAGGCCATAAACGGGATGACATTGCGCAGCGACACATCCACCGCCTCGCGACTGGCGGCGAACAGCAGGGCGATAACGTGGCCGACGGCGGTGCCGGTCTGCTCGACCATGCGCACCAGCTTCTCCGCGCCACGGGCAGGCGGCAGAGTGGTGATCACCCGTGGCGCAGGCTCTGTGGTTGCCTCTGGCCTGCCGTCCGGGGCCTCGGCAGTATCCACCAGAACCAGCTGTTCCATCGTCACGCCGGAGACGTAATTCTCTTCGGTAATAAAGTGCGCCAGCGGTCCGGCCCGCCAGGTAGGCAGCACGTTGATGGTCGGGATGCCCTTCTGCGGATACAGGCCACAGCGCAGGGACCCGGCGCAGTTAATCACCACGCACAGGATGTCGTTATCCGGCGGGATATCGGCGAAGCCGTTCACCACTTCCGATTCGGTGAGCGCGCCGATTTCTATCGCCACCGGATGAATCTCGCGTCCGGTTAGCGACAGCACCTTTTTGCCGCTACCAACGGGCAGCCAAAGCCCCTTACCGTAGCCACCGGGGCCGGGAGGAATAAGCACCGTGTTCATGGGCGTCCCTCCTCAATTACCAGATTGCCGTGCAGGTCATGGAGTTTCGGCACCGGGCCGGAGAGATGAACCGCGCCGACATGGCAGGGATTCAGGCCACCGTTAAACACCAGCGTCAGGTGGCCGAGTTCAAACAGTGCCTGCTGTGCTCCCTTGCCGACGGCAGTCACCAGATAGTCGTGCCCCGCCAGCATCAGGCGGTCGCCGGGGAGTATCATCAGGCTCTCTTTCCGGAACGACGGCTCCAGCGACAGCGAGTAATCGAGGCAGTCCTTCGGCCCGTTGCTGTCGAAGGTGATGAGCATCTTGTCAGTCAGGCCGTCAGCGACAAACAGCCCGATGGCAGTAATACGCGCGCAGTAAATCATCATGGCGCATTCCCCCGCCTGCTGAGCCGCAGAAACAGGTACTCGGTGATAATTCCGCGGATAAGACCAATCAGCATGGCAGCGGCGATATAGCGCAGCGCCAGCGAGGTGACGGGCAGGCCGAGCGCCTTAACCCCGGCGGCGACGCCGAGCCAGACAAACAGCTCCGACGGCACCACATGGGGAAACAGGCTGGTAAGCGGATGGGCAGTGGTGCCGAGGGCATCCTCATAGCCGGGTTTGCTTTTCTCAGGTAAGAGTTTGCCGAGGGTCAGTGCGCCGGGGCTGCTCATAAAGAACCAGCCGAGCACCGGCAGCACGCCGTAGGTGAGGATGCGCGAGCGGCCGAGCAGGGCGGCGACTTTCTCCATTCTGACGGTGCCGACCAGTTTCATCAGGAAGTTGATGGCCAGCAGCAGACAGATAAGCATCGGGATAAGCCCGGTCATCATGTCGAGGAAGATTTTGCCTGCGGCCTGGAACAGGTGGATAAAGCCTTCAGCCAGGGAGACCAGAAACATGGCGGCCTCCTGTATACAGTGCGATGGTGTTTGGTTGTGGTTCGGTGTGCATAAACAACTCTCCTGTCAGGTATCGTTGGTTAATGCGTCCTGCCACTCACAGCGCGGGTCGTTATGTCCCGGAGTTGTCGGTTGTTGTCATGGGTTGAAGCGGTTTACGGGGTTCACGTTTATTTCCCGTATTGAGGTAACGGCCGGGCCAGATTTCTGACGGATGCACGTCGAGCGCGATGGCAATCAGCCACTCGCCTTTCGGCCACGGGCGGTTCAGGGCATTCGACAGCGTTGATGAGGCCAATCCCGCTTCCCGCGACAGTTTCGCCAGACTGGTACCGCGCTTGTGTAAGGCGGCAACGATGTCGGCGGGGTGCCAGTCTTTTTTAGCCATTTCGTTTACCTCTGTTGTTGACTATGAGTCACAAATGTATGCTAGCACGCTTTTTATGTGACTCATAGTCCGTGGACCAATAATCAACGAAGATTGATGCTGGCTAGATGGAAAAGACGGGATCAATCAAAAAGGTACTGGGCAACAGAATCAGGGCGCTACGCAATGAGATGGGCCTGTCCCAGGAAGCTTTTGCCGACAAATGCGGCATCGATCGCACCTACATGAGTGGCATTGAGCGAGGAGTAAGGAACCCCACGCTTGTTGTCATTTGTGCAATTTCGGACGGTTTGGGGATGGATCTCAGCCATTTATTTATGTTTGACAATACCGTAGAAAAAGACGGCGAATCAACGGATTGTGACTCATAGTCCGTGGTCTGATAGGCAACGTAAGTTCATTTTATCTGGATGAAAAATACATCCAGCATTCAGGCGCAATTTGGCGCGCATCTCAAAAAACTCAGGCTCCAGTCCGGCCTGTCTCAGGAAGCATTTGCGGATAAGTGTGGGCTTGATCGTACTTATGTGAGCGGTATTGAGAGAGGGGTAAGGAATCCAACCCTTGAAGTCATAAGTGTTTTGGCTAAGGGATTAGAGATAGAAATATCAGAGCTATTTTTCTTCAACCAGGAATAAATCATATATTTGATAATTTGGAATGTAATGAATAGAAGATATATAACCATTCATCAATACCGTGATGCGTTTAAGCGGAAGCAGTTAAAAGAAGCATTTGAAAAGGCTTCTGATATAAGAAAATTTGAAATTGAACTCTATTGGAAAAGAGCATCTTATTTTTGGACGCTAATATCAGTGGCATTTGCCGGTTATTTTGCTGTCATTGGTTCGCTAAAAGAACCATACCAATTTTTGTGTTCCTGGATTATCGCTTCAATTGGGCTTGTGTTTACTATTTCTTGGCTATTCGCAAACAGAGGTAGTAAGCACTGGCTTGAAAACTGGGAAAATCATATTGATTTACTTGAAGATAATATTACAGGACCACTCTATAAAACCGTTCTTGTCCGTTCGAAGTATGATGATTTCTTTGAAAGACATATTACGGGGCCAAAAGATCTCTCCGTGTCAAAAATAAATCAATGGGTCGCTGTTTTTGTTAGTGTTACTTGGTTTCTTATGTTGGTTTTTTCGGGGGTGTCAACCTGGGAACAATTAAGTAAATATCATGTTAATATCTTTGCGTATATACTTTATGGTAGCATGCCTGTTTTAATAGTGTTGTTCATTTACTTCATTTTTAGAAAATCAAATACTCATATGGGGGATCATCATCCATATGCTGTTAGACGAAAGACAACTATTGTACCCAATCCAGAACTGAATGATTAGTGTAATATGTTAGATGAAGCTATTGCCGCCTCCAGCTCACTACACCCCATCTCCTTCATAATCCGCATCCTTTCCGCCTTTTCATGCTTTTCGGTCATCGCCAGCGCCAGATAGAGCGCTGGCGGCACCACCCGAAACAGCGCTTCAACGCGAGGTGAGAGCACCACACCCTCGGTATACTGCCCCGGTGATTTCACCGCCGAGCTCAGCAGTTGCCGTTGTTCTTCGGTTAGTGCCTTAAACCGGCACACCTGCTCGATCTCCTCCGGCGGCATCACCAGCAGTTCCCACCACTCGATCATGTTGAGCAGCTTCTTCGCCTCATCGGGAAAATCCGCCAGGTTCTGGGTCGCCAGCCACAGCCAGATGCCGAGTTTGCGCCACATCTTCGAACCCTTCGTGAGGAACCGCGCCAGCAGCGGATTGATGGTAATAATATGCGCCTCATCGGTGATATTAACAATGGGACGGGCCAGATGCTGGTCGCGTTCTCCGAGGTTATTAATATGGTTAATCAGCGAGATATAGCTGATGGCAAGCTGGGCTTCATAACCTTCTCGGGCGAAGGTGGCGAGATCCACCAGAGTGATATCCGCCTCCGGCCACATCGTGCCTTCACGGTTAAACAGTTCGCCTTCAAACCCGGCGCAGAACAGATTGATGGATTCCGCCATCTCATACGCCCGCTGGCGGCGGGCTTCCGGCAGGCTGGCATCGCGGGAAAGGGCGAACAGTGCATCGCGGATATCCTGGGTCAGTGTCTGGCGTTTTTCCTGATAACAAGTCTGCGCGGCAGCGATAATCGCCTGGCGGATCATCGCTCGGTCTGGCCGGGTGAGGCGCGCATCTTCTTTCGCTTCGCCGCCGGTGATCATCAGCCGGGCGGTGATCTCCATTTCGCCCAGTACGTCGCGCTGCTCGTCGCCTTCGCTCTCTTCATCTTCCGGCGGTTCGGCGTCGGTAACGGCTTGTTCCACCAGTCGCCAGGCATCGGCGAATAGGGGCAGGGTGACGCCGGAACCGGGGCGCAGGCTGATTTTATTCACCGTCAGGCCGTGAGCAGCGGCGTAGTCGGCCATCAGGCCAAATGAGTTTCCTGCCTCGATGATAAACAGGCGCGGGCGGTGCAGCGCCATCAGTTGCGCGATTTTGGCGTTCAGTGTGGCGGACTTGCCCGCTCCGGTCGGGCCGAGTAGCAGTAGATGGCCACTCTGTGCACGATCCAGTTTGTTCAGCGGATCGAAGCACAGCGGCGTGCCGCCCCGGTTGAAGTAGCAAATCCCCGGATGCCCGGTGCCGGTTTCCCGTCCGTACACTGGCAGCAGCCCGGCGATATGCTGGACGAAGTTGAGCCGGGTATAGAGCCCACGCGGATCGCGCAGGGGATCGAAGCACATCGGCAGCCAGCGCAGCCAGTGGCTGAGCGGGGCAACTTCATGCTGCTCCTGCACTGGCACCAGTCCGGCATTCAGCAACAGGCTGTGCAACTGGCGCTGCTGGCGAAACAGGGTATCGGTATCGGAGGCGTGCAGATAAAACGCCAGCGTGCTGCGGTACAGTTTATGTCCGTCCTTCAGGTAGCTGCGTACCTCGTGGCAGTCGCGGCGGGTATATTCTGAATCGGTGTTGTCGCCAATCGCCCGCCCGGAAAGATGGCTGATATGCTGCTCCAGCTTATCCTGCGGATATACCACCACCGTCAGGTTCATGATGGTTCCCGCAGGCAGTAGGTCGAACAGGGCGTTGATGCCGTCGCCGCGCGGGGTTTCCCCGGTCAGCAGACCGGGCGGCGGCGCTTTGCGCAGTCGATCGACGACCACCACTTTATGCGGGCGGTTATCCAGCCACCAGACGCCGTTCTCCGCATTTGAGCGCGGTTCGCTTGCCAGCAGCCGTTCGGCGAAGTCAGTGATGACGGGCAGGGATTCTGCTTCCGGTAAATCCAGTTGTCGCCAGAAGGCTTTTTTATCTTCAACGGGCGGCGCGGGGTTAAACCAGCGCACCAGCCAGCGGTGAATGTCCTGCTCATTCTGGCGGATAGCACTGATACCCGCCGCTTTCAGCCCGGCTGTGAGGCGTTCGCAGATATGGTTCAGCGTCTCTTCCGGTGATGGTTCATCCGGCAAAGACGCGGGCAGCCAGCGGTAGACCACCATCCGCGTGCGCCGCCACGTCGCCCGCCAGCGGGTACGGGTCACGGTGTTATCGAAAAACAGCCCCTCGTCTCGGGTGAGGTTCACCATATGGTTTGCCATCTGTGTGAGCCATTCGCGGGTAAAGGCGGAATCACGGCTCTCCGGTGCGGCGTAAGCCGCCAGCGTCTCCAGCCACGCCTCGCTGTCGTCCTCATCCTGACAGAAAAACTGTACCACCCACGGTGCGCGCTCATGCTCATCAAACGCATCCTGTAAGGCATCGGTGACGGTATCGCGCACCTGTTCGAGAAATGCCGCCGAACGGCCTTCGGTGCCAACAGGCGTCAGTTCGAATACTGCTCCCACCGAACGGCCATCTTCCAGCAGCAGCGTCTGCGAGCCCGGTAAAAATTCCACCCACGGCAGCCAGTCAACAAACGATGGACCTTTGCGGTAGCTGGCGTCCAGTGCCTGTTCGGTCAGGCCGCGACGTTCATTCATGGTGGCGTCAGGCGCTCGCCCGGCAGCGCATACTGCGGGCGAGTGTAGAAGGGGAAGACGGTGCTGTAGCCGGGCACCGGCGTGTTGCCGTTAAGGTGCGGGAAAACGTACAACACCATATCCGGGTTGGGCAGTCGCGGAAACTGGCTGCGAATGGTATCCGCTTCGGGTTGCGACACCGGACCATCCGGCGGGCGGCGCAACCGGGCGCGGGCATCCAGCAGGGCGGCATTTCCACCGCTTTGCTGCTGCCACAGCGAGAGCATACTGTCGTCAGGATCGACCGGCATCAGCTCTTCCTGCGAGGTGCTGCATCCGGCCAGTAAAAACAGAAGTATGAACAGGGTGCGTATCACTCCAGACCTCCCGGCGTGCTCGCCTGCTGGTATTTCACTTTGCGACCCTCCAGCTCGTAGTCGATGGCCAGCGGTTCGGTGAGATGCACCGCTACCTTGTGGCCTGGTGGCACATATACCGCGTCGAACATCTGGCCGTAGTGCTGTTTCATCCAGTCGGCGGTCTCTTTCAGCCCGCCGCCGATGGCCTGGCCGAGGACGTACTGGCCGTTGTTGCCTGTCACTGTGCTGGTGATGCTGCCGTCTTCGACCACGGTGGTGCTTTCGCCATTGGCGAAGGCCTGCGCCGCCGCGCCGGATCCCGCCAGCAGGAACTGCGAGGTCAGGTACTCCTTCGCATTGCTTTTGCGCTCGCCGGGAATACACGGCAGCCCCTGGTTATCCGAGAGCCAGCCGATCTCCTGCTGCTTGTTGCCGGATTTGCCGCCCTGCGGCACGGTGCGGATGGTGCCATCGTGAAACACAAAGGTCATTGAGGTGATTTGCCCGCGCACGCAGGAGAGCGTCCAGTCGCCGGAGGCGATACCGGAGACCACTGCACCCGCCACGTCCGGCAGTTCGATGCCGTTGGCGGTGAGGTTGTCCTCGCCAATCAGCAGCTTGAACGGGTAGGGATCGCTGACGGTGCCGTTAAGCGGCACGCGGCCAATCAGCGCCGTCATCGCCACCGATCCGGTCAGCGTGGCGTTCTGCGGCAGGGTGTAGGTCTTCACGTCAGGTTTTGGTGCTGGTTTGTCGGCTGTCTTCAGGGGAACGCGCAGCAGCTTTTCATCCACGGGCGGAGGCGCATCCAGCGGCTCCAGCCAGCGGATATCTGGCTGTACGTCGGCGGGCTGTTCGCCGGGCGTCAGTCCCAGACCGGGCGGGATATCGTCCGGGCGTTTCTCCATCAGGCGGTCGAGCTTATCCAGCAATCCTCGCTGGCTTTTCAGCAGTTCATTGCGCATCTGATCCTGCTGCCTGCGCATATCCCCACGCAACTCCGATACCAGCGTTGCCTGCTGGGCTTTCAGCCGCTTCTCGCGTGCCTGCTGGCTTTCGTTATCGCTCTGAATGGCCTGAAGCTCCCGGCGGTACTGTTTCATCTGGCCGACCAGCGTGGCGACGGTATCGGCAGGTGTGTCGCCGTCGATACCCAGATCGCGCAGTTCCTGTTGTGTTAATGCTGCCACGCTGCGGGACGGGGATTTCTCAGTGGTGTTTTTGTTGTCCGGGCGCAGCAGCAGCCATACCGTTACCAGCACAATCACGGGCAGCAGGATTTTCAGCAGAAGACTCTGGCGAGGCATCATGGTTTCGGCTCCGGCAGCAGGGCGCGGGAAACCGGGCCTTCCGTTACCAGGTACACCACGGTGGTGTCTTCTGCCAGACCTCGCGGGCCGAGCCAGTCATGCTGGAACGCGGCGGCAGTGAACTGCCCCTGAAGTTCGCGCGGATCGAGCGTGATGCGCTGCCCGCTACGGTTTTGCAGGCGGATAGCGGTGACGGTGGTGGCGTTAACCTGCCATGACGCCAGCGGGATGGCGGTAACAGGCTGCTGTGGTAGTAAGGTGGTGATGCGTTTCGCCAGCCGGACGGGGGGCAGATGTGACGCCGGGCAGGGCTTCGACGGTACGCCGCGGGGCATACAGGTTTTGCGCGGCATAGCGCACCAGCAGGACGGGCAGAGGCTCGGTTGATGCTGTCACCGGGACGGGGGTTTTTGTTGTGGGGGACGTCTGCGGTGTGTAGCTGATTTGCACGGGTTCAAGTGGCGAAGTGCTTTGGGTTGCCTGAATATCCAGCAGGATCAGCTCGCCACTGCCGGTATCTCGTAGTTGAATGCGGGTGGACGGGAATGCCGTATTTGCCAGCAGGAAGACCTTGCCACCCGCGCTTTGCAGACGCACTTTGCTTTCCAGCGTGGCGGGATAGCCGATGCGCACCGCTTTCCCCACGTCGACAATCCGCTCCTGCCCGACATGCAGCGTAACGGGGAGTGGGATGTTTTCCCACTGCACCACTTCCGTGGCGAAGGCCGGTAGGCTGAAGAGCAAAGCCAGGAAGACGGTCTTCATGGTTTCTCCTCCACTACCAGACGCTGGGGCGCGGCGTCGGTGCAGTCGATCGCCAGTCCCCACGGATTTTTCTCCGCATCAATGGCGTAGCGCACCACCTGCAACGGGTAGCGCACCAGCGCCTTTTTCACCGGTTCGTTCTGGTAATACTCCTCAACCGCCACGTCCAGCGTTACCCGCCAGGCGTCCCGGCTTAAGGTCTCGACGCGCGGTAAGGGGCGTTTATCGCCGTCATGCACCAGGCTGCTGTAGCCGTGGCCGGGCAGTTCATACACGCCGCGCGTGCGCTCGCGCAGTTCACCGCCGTTGCGCCGTACCTGAAAATCGTGCTCCAGCCGGGTGTAACAGGCGGGCGTCAGGTAAGCGCGCAGTGAGCGTAAGTTGCGGGGATAGTCTTCCTCGCCGTTATCCGGCCAGCGGTTAAGCTGCTGGAAGATATAAAAGGTGAAGGCGTAGACGCTGGCGGGAGGCACTTCCCACCACGGGCGGGTGCTGCCGCTACGCAGGTCCGGCGGGAACCAGAGAGTGAGCTTTTGCGGTGCACGGTACCAGCCGTAGCCGACACCTGCCAGACACAGGCACAGCAGAACAATCATTGCCCGCAGCGTCAGGATATGGTTATCGCGCTCAGCCAACGCATGGCGAAAACGGCTCATCGCGGACTCCTGCGCACTACCCATACGGCGCTGTGCTGGACCAGTAGTGCACCGCGAAGATGATGGCGTTCCAGCCAGGCAAGGATCGCTTGCGGTAGCCAGCTGTCGGGCTTACCGCGTTTGGTGCTGGCCAGGATGCGTCCGCCGCCCTGAATCAACAACGCCGCGCCCGCCAGCGCCGAACCGGGGATCAACGGCCAGTAGTGGGTTATCAGGGCCAGCATTATGCCGAACGCGCAGCCGCCGCCAAGACCGAGGGCCAGCGCCAGAAACAGCTCGCTGGTGGTCAGGCCGCGCCAGACCATGGGCTCGCGGTTGAGGCGGTCGGGGAGAAAGGGAATGGTCGCCATATCACAGGACGTCCGAGGCCTGGTTGAGCAGCCAGATGATGACCACCAGAAGGATGCTTCCGACGCCTGCCATCGAGCCCAGATCTTTCCACTGCTTGCGCCCGCTCTGGATCTCCGAGTAGGTGGCAATGCAGTTGTTCGCCACCACCAGAAAACCGACGGCGCAGATGGCTAGCGCCAGCAACACCACAATATCAAAACCGTAGTTTTGCAGTGTCTCCATAATGCCCTGACCCTGGCCGCGCGAGGGATCTTCCATCGTCGGCAGATCGGCGAGGGCATTAAACGCGGTGAGTAACAGTAACAACAGCCAGCGCATGATTCCTCCTTAGCTCAGGACCAGCCAGAAACTGACCAGCACCAGTAACAGTGAACGGGCCGCCACTGTGCCAAAACTCTGCCAGCTCAGGCGCTGGCAGCAGACGCCCTGCCAGGCGACCAGTAGCGTCCAGGCGCACCACAGCAGCAGGACGCTGGTAAACAGGCCGAGCACCAGCAGGCTGACGGTCTCCGGTTTGCTCAGGCTGGCGGCCTGAAAGGCGGTGAGTTGCGAGTCAGTCATCGGGATGCTCCCGCTGGTAGCTGGCGCTCAGGGGCTGGACGGCACGTGGCTGTGCTCTTGCCGGGACAAGATAGAGACGGATGCCCTGTTCAACGGCGGATATGTCCTGCTGCGCCTGTAAATAGTCGAAGAAGTAGCGCGACTGCGGGTCCGTGCTGGAGCTGGTTTGGGCGCGTTCCAGTGAGGTTTTTACGCCCTCGAGCTGCTTCAGCGCGAGGGCTAGCTGGGTGGATTCCGGGGAAGCATAGGCCAGAGACCCTATGGGAAAAGTCAGTAACAGAAATAATGGACTATGTCGCATGGCAGTATTTTCCTGAAGCGTATTCAGGGCAGGGTAGATGAGATGCTGGGGGGGCACAGTGAAGAAATATTTGTGTCTAATAAAAGATTTTAGTCGGCGCTGTGAATGCTAACTCACCATTTTTAATATGGAAGTACTAGTAATAGTCAAGTTTTATCTAACTGTTTACTGCATTAGGGGCCATTGGATTTTATAGTCGGCAAACGATCGTATCTTCTATGGATAAAGTTTGGTAGTTGGGATTCTAACAACTACCAAAAATTACTGGATTGGACAATTAAAGTATGTCAACTTTTAAGAATATCATTCTTTAATTTCGATAAAGGTATCGTAGAATAATCTTGTTCGTTTCCCGTCACCCCAAATATGACATGCCTAAATTCGTCTTCTGTCATTTTTGTTGATAGGATTTTTTCTATTGATTTTCTATATCCATCGGTGAAGATTAAACGTTTTTTGAGAAGGTTTGCTACGTCTGATTTATGATTATCATATATCTCACGATGTCTAAAAAAATATGAGTTATTAATATCATCTTTATCCTTTGGGATTAATTTCAAGTCAAATCCATCCATGTCTCCATATAGTCCTTTTACGTTATTATAAGTCACATGGAAATATTTCTCATCTATTAATCTATTAGAGTATATGTCTGCCCAAGGGAACAGTTTGTCTTTTTTTATTATGCAATTGCAATATGAACAAGATGGTATAAAGTTTAACAAGGTCAGTGAATATAAAGGAAATATTGATTTTGGGAATTGATGATCAATTTGAGCTAAAGATTTTACCTCACCATTATAGGAGTATGTATCAATGTATTGTCTATTACAGTAAGGGCAAATAGTTATTTTAATATTATTAAGTATATCGTTTCTTATATTTTTTACTGACATCAAAAACTCATTGTAGTTAAAAATGGCAGCAATGCTTTTGTTGTTTTTTTTAAATGCGGTAATTATTTTCTTATGAAAGTCCAAATAGTTCTTTTCGTTTTTTACAATATCTGGGTTATTAATGCCAAAATTTTTTAGGATATTATTATGCCTGAATTTATCTATAATATAAATCCGTTCATCAGCTAATGCTTTTTTATACAGAGAGCCACTTCGAACATTATGTTGAATTTTTATTATTTTTAGATAATCATTACCATGTAATAAAAATCTTGAGATCTCGTAGTAGTCTTTCAGAAATTCCTCATTTTTCTTAATTAATCCTTTTTGAACAAATGGATCAAAAGAGATGGAGTTTAAAAGTTCATCCGAGCACACTTCATTAAATGAAAATGAGTGATTAAAGAAATCAATTCCTAATTTTTTGTTCAGGACGAATGATTTAACCTTTCGTTGATGTGAAACAATAAATTCATTATTAAAAATTTGCTCTTTAGAAAATTTAATCATGTTCCTTTCCATCCATTTTACTAAGGATTTTTTCTTTCTTTTTGATTAAAGTGTTTATTTCATTATCTAATTTAACTAATTGCATTTTTTTATCATAATTATAATTGGCGTTAAGTTGATTAATCAATGTTCGTCTAATATACTCATCATCAATGGAATGTATTATATTACGTAGGCTAGTATAAGTTTTTGAAGTGGTATTCATGTTTACATTATCTACTTGAGTCAATAACTCATTTAATTTTCGTACAGCAAACTCACCAATTGGTTGCGATAAAAAGAATGAATCATTTATTATATCATATATATTGCTTGCAAAACTACGGCTTGCTTTACTACTATAATATTTACCTTCAGAGGGGATGTATTCTATTTTTATAACATTTTCTTTTAACAGATCGCTGATGACATATGGTGAATGTGTTGATAAAAGTATCTGGAAGAAATAATTATTGTAACCTTTGCTCAAGTATTGTAGTAGGTAATCTAAAAATAATCTTGACCACTCTGGATGAAGGTGTTCATCATACTCATCTAATATAATAATAAAACCATGAATCTCTGGGTTGTTCTCTATGGTTAGTTTAATTGCTTTATTAATACCAGCGATCTTGCTATTTATATCAAACTCCCCGGTGCTCATTTTAGGCATTTTGAGAATAATTGGGTTGTTTCCAGCGCCAATTTCAGCAATAAAAGAATGTACCTTGTCATCATAATTATTAAGATTTATGGAACATGTTACGTTTTCTTTCAGTCCATTTCCTTCTTTCGTAAAAAACAATTTGTCATTGTTTTCTAAAAAATTTATAACTACGGTCCATTCTATATCATCTAAATATGAAACTATTTCATCATCATTTTTTGTTAATAGTTCAATAGTATTGTTTATTGTTTTTAACAGGAAAGATTTTATTTTAGCATAATCTAATATATCGCTATTATATCTGTTAGAGTTAATTAACTCTTGACAGATTGCTCTATTTTTTTCATCAAAAGAGTTATGGATTATGTGTAAGATGTATTCTTCCATAAAATTTATTACAAAAAGTTTTTTGCTGTCTTGTATTTTTTTTGGTTTGTTTTGATTAAATAATATGATATCAGAGTCTAAATATCTATCAAAGTCATTATAAAATTTAAACTCTTTTTTTTCTTCACGCGTCTGGTATGCTTCGATCTTTATATCAATGCTTTTTTTGTTTATGTGACTGCAAAAATCATTGGCATTATTAGTTATAAATTCATAAAAATTTGCCATGTTGGTTTGCAGATAATTTCTTTTAAAACCATAGTTTCTATCATCGTTATCATGAATGTTCCTGCGTCCTTTTCCATTTATGCTATTGGAAAAATTTGGTTTGTGAATAACACAGTATTTATTTTGAATGTTATTTTCAAATTGGATAAATGAATCTAGGTAAAGAATATTTTCTGTTCTACCTAATCTATAGGCTATGTAAGATTGATTTACTTTCCCGATGTTTATAATTTTATCGGCATTAAAACCTTCTAAAAAATAAGTATCATTATGTTCATAAACGGCTACCCATTGGCTATTAGGGTAGCAACTATGCAAGTCTATGTGGCTCAAACCAAGTATATTAAAAATGGTGCTTTTCCCTACACCATTTTGTCCCACGACAGCGTTTACATTAATAATATTATTTCCATAGAAATTTTGTAATGGTGTATATTCCAAGTCAATTATCTTCAATTCACGTGTGTTTGTGATATTTATTTCTTTATCTTCTGAAAAATTAATTTCCAAATTAAAGTCAACGTCAAAGCAATTAGCCAAATAAAAATAAATTAATCTCATTTCATCCCTCAACATAAATCATTAAAACTATCAAGCATGGAGTTAAAGTGTAATAGTCAAAGTATATCGTTTAAATGGTTGATGTTAATTATACTAAAGAGAATATCATAATACAATAATTATACCAAAGTCAGGGTTCGATGTTCTATGGTTTTTTAATTGCAATTGCTTTTTTATTATTAGTATGTTTTTATTAAGAAGCCATTTTTGTATGTAACATGCAATCATATTATAAGTTTTGACATGTCTTACAACACTAATGATGATTTAAGGCGTAAGGATAGTGTATTAGAGTTATGATTATTTTTGTGAGCTTAAATGTCTTGGGCCTTTTTTACTGAAACAAGCTTGAAAGCATTTTCATGTTTTGGTGAGTTATATTTGAGAAACATCGATATTAGATATGGATGAGATGGTAGGAATTGTCTCTTATTTATATAATCGTGACAAAGTGAATCGTTATATTGGATAAAAAGGGAACCAAAATTATAACCAGCGCTTGAAACTCCCTACAGCTATCCATATCGTTACCCCAAACCAGAAGGCGGCAGGCAGTAAAACCAGTATTGCAGGCAGAAATAGCGGCTGCGCCAGATAAAACACCCACAGCGTGGTGGCGACTGAACTGCCGGAACTGATGACATAACGGTGGAGAAAAACGGATTCCAGCCCGGAGCCAAACCGTCTTAAATCCCGCTGCACCAGTCCCTCCGTCAGCCCTATTACCGCACACAGGCAAATCAGGGGGAGCATAGCGGAAAGCCATATCAGGCGCTGCATAAAACTCACCAGCGTATAGACCAGGGTGGTGAACGGTTTCTGCAGGAACATGTTGGCCATAATCCCGTGAGTTGCTCCTTTTTCCAGCAGCACCAGAATTTCATTCCCCAGAGGGTGCGGCTGCAACGCAATAACCAGTTCAGCCTGCTCCTGCTTCATCACCATAGAAACATGCCTGCTCCCCTCCTGCGGCCACCAGAAATACAACCCCGCCAGCTCCAGTACGATCCGCAGCACCAGCGCGCCAATAATCAGCCCTATAAGTCGTCCGGCCAGCGACAGCAGCCAGCCGACCGGCCCCTGAGCCGGACGTGAAGGCGGAGAGCGCTGCTCACTCATTCCGGCTGTCCCTGCTGGCGCGCCTGCATCCACGCCGCCAGTTGCGCCACAGATTCCGGCAGCGGACAGTGTTTATCCGCTACGGGCAGCGGCAAACGGATTTTCCACAACTGGCCGCCTTCAAGCAGAGCAAAGGCCTGGCCTTTGGGAAGCTGGATCAGCGCGGCGGTATCCAGCAATGGTACGTTGCGGGTGCTTACCTGTTCGCGGGTGTTGCTGGTAAAGCTGTTGATGCCGCCCGGCGTGTCGGTGACGCCGGAACTGACCTGGCGGCTACGCACTTCCACCTGCGGCAATTGTTTCGTCAACAGTTCGGCGGTGGTGGTTTCACGTACCCGCAGCATAATCAGGTTATTGAAATTGCCCACCACCTGGCCTGCCTTGGGTGCGCTGCCGATGCGGGCCTGAATATCACTCAGCGTCTGGGTATAGGCCGTGACCTGAATGCCCGCGCCGCCGCCCTTGTTGACCAGCGGGATAAACTCCTCGCCCATCAGTTCATTAAACTCATCGCAATGCAGGTTGATGGGCGGCTGTTTTTCACTGCTGCCGGGCAGTCCTTCGTTGAGGCCAAACTTGTAGAGGTGCCCGGCGACGCTCACCAGGTCGGCAAACATCGAATTGCCGACGGCGGCAGCGACCACCGAATCGGAGAGCGCGTCCAGCCCGACATAGACCACCGCCTTCTGGCGGATCGCCTGCTGCCAGTCGAGGATTGGACGCGTGTCGTCCAGATCGTGGTAGTCCGGGGCGAGCAGGGCGGCGAGCGTACCGGTGGTCAGCTTTTCCAGCAGCGGCAGCAGCGAGGCGACAATCTTGTCGAAGTAGGTTTTGTCATAGCGCACTGCCGAGAGCAGGCCGTCGAGGATTGGCTCGTAGAATTTCTCCGCGTTGAGGTACTGTTCCAGCGCCACCACATGGGGATCGCGGCCCAGCATATGGCGCGGCATATTCCGGTCATTAAGCTGCTCCGCCAGTTGCGCCACCACTTCCCACGCCCGCGCGTTGTGGCGCGGCAGCACGATGCGGGCATAGTCGATAAACAGGGCGTCGATATTGACGACATGGCGGGAAATTAACTGATAGTCGGGACGCTGACCGAGCGCCACCAGGGCGCGGGCGATGATGTTGACAAAGCGCCAGGCGAACTCGCGGAAGGCTGCCGAGTTGCCTTCGCCGGAAAGCTGTCCGGTGAGGCGCGACGCCACTTCTGAAATGCGGCCAAAGCGCCCGATGGCGTTGTAGCGGGCGGAGATTTCCGGGTATGCCAGATGGAACAGAATAAAGCGGTCTCCGCGTCCGGCGCGCTGCGCTTCTGTCCACAGACGCTTCAGCAGATCCGCGTCGCCTTTTGGATCGAAAACGATCACCACCTCGCCGCGGCGGATATCCTGAGTGGCAAGCAGTTCCGCCAGCCGGGTTTTGCCGACGCGGGTGGTGCCGAGCACCAGTGTGTGGCCGGGGCGTTCACTGAGCGGCAGGGTGACGTCGCACTCTTTTAGTTCCACACCGTGCAACCACGGATTGCCGCCGACGGGCGGCAGCGGGCGCACCGGGTTCAGCCAGCGATCGGCGCTGAGCAGGCGGGCAAGGCCAGGAAGAGTATGCTCGCTGCGTTTTTCTATGTGCCTTGCCAGGCGGTAGCACCATCCCGGACGCAGCCAGCGTGCGGCTTTCGGTTGCAGGCAGTCGTACAGCCGCTGGGTATGAATGGGCTGCCAGCGAAAGCCTTTACCGAGAAACAGCCACTGGCGGCTGACCGGGATTTTCCGGCTGGTGAGCGCGTAGCGCGGCAGGCGCAGAAGGTTGCGGTGGTAGCGTACGATGTGCCAGCCCTGCCAGCCGCGCCGCAGGGCCAGCAGAATCAGGGCGCTGGCCATCAGGCGGGCCTGCCACGGCGTCAGCATCAGCAGCGGGGCCTGCGTCAGGCAGATTAACGCGCCACAGTTGGCGGTGACGGTGCTGTAAAACTCCACGGGCGGGCGAAGCAGCGCCTCCAGCGCGTAACGGCTCATGGCGGAGCGGCCTGTTGCAGGTGGCGGCTGACCAGCTTGCGGTAGCGTGCGGCGGCATTGAGCCAGCTTCCGGGGCGTTCATCGTAGCGCTGACGCAGCAACTGCGCGGTGAGCGACAGGTTTTGCAGGGGATGCAGGGCGTCGCAGGGAGAGTCAAAATACGCCCGGTGCCAGCCGATATTGATTTGCCCGAGCCCCACATCAATGCGCTTCGGGCTGGTGCGGCGGATGGCGGCCAGCAGCGCCTGACAGGCCTGCTCCCGGCTGGCGTAGCGGTAGCCGGTGCCTTTGATATTGAGCGTCCACGGCCACGGAAGATGTCTGCCGTTCAGGTTCGCGCCGCTTTCGGTCTGTGTTACGGCCCACAGCAGTTCCGGCGGCACACGGAAATGCTCCGCGGCGCGCAGATAAGCCTCTGGCAGAGGCTGCGCCAGCGCCAGGCAGGGCAACAGCAGGATCAGGGCAGAACCTCGCGCCATTGCTCCCCCTTACGCTCCAGCGCCACCGGGATTTTGCTCTGGCCCAGAAGCAGCCAGCGACCCGCGTCGTGGTTAAGCGTGATGCTGTGTTCACTCACCAGTTTTGCGTCGATGCCATGCGCCATCGCCCAGCGGCGTACCCGGTTATCATCGCCTTCGCTTCCGATCAGCCAGATATCCAGCGGGCGCTGTTGCGCCAGCAGGGTACGCAGCAGGCTGTCGCAGGGCGGGCAGTCATCTTTAACGAATAGTGAAACGCGGGAAGTGCTGGCGGAGGTGGTTTTCAGCGGCGTCAGGCCCGGATACAGGCGCTGCCAGGCCGCATCCCAGGCACGCTGGAAGGCGAGTTCTTTCTCCAGCCGCTGATATTCTTGCCTGACCAGCAGTTCGGCGAAGCGCTGACGTTCGTGGTCTGTGTCGGCTTCGACGCCCAGCGTGGTCAGCGGATCGAGCCCCGGCGACCAGACGCCGCGCGCCTGCTGTTTCAGCGTGAGATAGCGCTGCCACTCCTCTGGCGTGACGCCCCAGACGGTGGCCTGCTGTTGCGTGCTCAGCGGTCTTAGAGCTGAGTCCGCGTTCTGGCTGGTCTGCACCTGAAGCGGTTGCGCCCACACGCTGGTGGTGAAGAGTAACAGAGGAACCAGGCGTTTCATCGCTTACTCCGGTACTTTCAGCGTCAACTGGCGTTTGTCGTGACGGAACACCGCCCGGCGCTCATCAAACCGCTCCAGCCGCCAGCCGTGCCACTGTTCTCCCCTGCGCAGCCACACCACCTGATGGAGGTAAACGGCTTCCGGCGGCACAATCACCGCCAGGCGGATATCGCCACGCTGTACGGTCCCGGCGAGAAAAAACGGGGCCGTTAACGGCCCCAAAGGGTGGAGGGACACGGGATGACGGTAAGCCACCGTCTGGGGGAGGGAATGGTCGCTGGCGAAACAAATTTCGCGGCGGTTTTCGTCGGTGATCACCCGCCATGCCGGGCCTGCCAGCAGTTGCAGGGCGGCCTTCAGGCGCAGCGGGCCGGTACGGTACTGGCTCAGCGGTAACGGGAGGCCATAAAACTGCGCCCGGCGCGCATCGGCGAGGCACAAAGACCAGCCGCTGTCGCGCAGCAGGTATTGCAACGCTTCCCCGACCGTCGGGTGAAAACCTGGCGGAACGGACAGGGCGGTAAGCTGTTCGAGTGGCGGCTGTTGCGGTGACGTGTTGACCAGCAGGTAGCGGTCGTAGCGGACGACTTCTGGCGTGGCAGGCGAGGCAGCGGTCACGCCGTTGAGAATGAACAGGAGTAGGGCTGGCATCAGTCGTTTCATCGCATCCTCCACAGGGCTTTGACAGGAGAGTGCAGGATGAGAGGATGAGGGACTAGCGACAACTGTTTGCAGCACCAAAAAATAGCGCCCGTTATTCCGGGCGCGAAATCATATCAGTAAGGGAATCTTTCCCCCATCAGCCCCAGCGTGGCGGCGATGGGAATGCCTTGCTCAGAAAAATGAACGCGTAACGTCAATCTGACGGTTTGCTGCTGCGTGCTGCCGTTGGTTTTTTGCGTCAGCACCGAGCGGTAATCAATACGAATGGTGTGTTGCGGCGGTTGGTGGGAGATAAAGGCCACTACCGCTGCCATTTCAACACCTTTCAGCAACTCCCGGATGGCGTTGTCATTCCGGTCTTCAAGACAGTGCCTGTGGGCCGGAAGGGTAATGGCCAGATCCAGCGGCAAGCCTGCGTCCAGCGCCTCGTCATCAAGGTTAATCAGTTTGCCCCGGTTAAGGGCTTCATCACGTGAGTTCAATACGGTATTCATCATGCGTCTCTCCGGTAAAAGGCCGGGGAAACGCCCCGACGGGGGAATTTCCCCGGCAGGGTGAATGCTGTGCGTCAGAACTGCGCTACAGGCTCTGCTGGCGGTGCGGCTGGCGCTGGCTGGGATTCAGCTTCGCGCTCTGCCCGGTAAACCTCTTCACCATCAATTTTGATGAACCCGATGTGTAGCAGATGGGCCTTCAGGCTGACGCCGGTTTCGCCTTTACGGTCGCCTTTGCTGTAGACAAAGGTGTCGGTATACAGATCGCCGAGGCGGAACTGGATCAGCACTTTGCGTTTCTGCTCGCAGGAGTCGATACAGCGGCGTACCAGTTTCTGCGCTTCCTTGCCGCTGACGCGGCAGTCGAACCAGGTGTGCTCCGCGTTGCTGGCTTCGCCCCGTAGTGCGGCAATGTCGCAGCACAGGAACGGTTCGCCTTTTTTCGGGGTCACTTCCCGGATCCGGTTGAGGTAGCCCAGACCGCTGGTGTACAGGTTGAAGTAATGGGTATCGTTCATGGTGGTGTCTCCGTGTTGAAAGTGCGGAGCGCCCCATGCGCGGGGATGCCCCGCTTCGGGTTTGGCTCATTGGCTGCAAGGCCTCTGAGTTACTGGCAGTACGGGCATTCCGCGCTGTGCGCCTCCGCGTTTCAGGAATGCATGGCGGACTTTGGTGATAACGGCATTACAGCAACAGCTTTCGGGGTGAGAGAACAGCGAGATTTGTTACCGGTGGCTGAATAATTTCCGTGACAGGCTGGGTGTATAATGTGTGATTTACATCACAAAATTGCACTTCGGTGAGTTGAAATATTGTGCAGTAACCTCATATAGAAAGCGGGTAAGGAACACTGCCCACAAGACATGAACTTTTTGAATATTCTTTTTACTGTTCAGGAGGTACATGATGACTCTCAGAACTTTTCCTGTATTACACGATCTCTCCGACTCTCTGTTTGCGGACCGTTTTAACCGTATCGATCGCCTTTTTAGCCAGCTAACCGGCAGTACGCCGTTGCCCTCCACGCCTTCTTACAATATCCGGCGGCTGGGCGATAACCGCTATGAACTGACGCTCAGCGTGCCGGGCTGGAAAGAAAGTGAACTGGAAATTGAAACCGTCGGCGGTCAACTGAACATCAGCGGTAAACGTGAAGAGGAGAAAACCGAAAACGGCGAAGAAGGGTGGATCCATCGGGGTATCAGCCGCAGCGACTTCCGGGCCAGCTATAGTCTGCCGGAGCATGTGAAAGTGACCGGCGCTTCGCTGGAAAACGGCCTGCTGGCGATTGAATTACACCAGGATATCCCGGAAGAAGAGAAACCGCAGCGCATCGCCATCAACAACAACCCGGCGATTGAACACAAGCTGTAATCGTTGACTGTCGTTGTTTTCACGCCCGGCAAACGCCGGGCGTTTTGCTAACCTGATGAGGCACTTTTCTGGCCTCTGACTATTTGAGCCGTGAGCGCTGTAACGGTTTCTTGCTGCTGCACCAGGAACGCCTCCAGGCCCATTTTTCCCGTCGCGATGTCATCCAGCATCTGCTCCCATAGCGCAGTGGTGCCGGGATCCTTCAGTGCTTCCGGCAGGGCATCAATCAGCGCGCTGGCCGTATTCGTTGCCAGCAGAAAGCGGCGCTGCTTAATCAGATAACCGCGCTTAAGGAGCGTCTGGATAATCCCGGCGCGGGTGGCTTCGGTGCCGATGCCCGCGTTCTCTTTCAGCCGCTGCTTCAGGTGCTCATCGCTGACAAAACGGGCGGCATTTTTCATCGCGGCAATCAGCGTCCCTTCCGTGTAGTGTTCCGGCGGCTGGGTCTGGCGGGCGCGAACGTCCACCTGTTCCACCTGGCAGGTTTGCCCCTGTTGCAGGGCGGGGATGGACTGCGTTTCTTCCGGTGAATGCGTTGCCATCTCGCGCAAAAACAGCTGCCGCCAGCCGCTGACAACCACTACTGAGCCACGGGCAGCCAGCGTTTCCCCGGCGCAGTTCAGGCGCAGAACGGTTTTGTCCATCTTATGGTCCGGCAGAAACTGCGCCAGAAAATGGCTGCGCACCAGGCCGTAGACCTTGCGCTCGCTGTCGTTCATCTGCGCCAGATCTACCGTTTTACGGGTCGGGATGATGCCATGGTGGGCAGTGATTTTGCTGTCGTCCCACAGCCGGGAGCGTTGTTGCAGATTCAGTTGCGTGGCGAGGGGCTGGAGTGAGGCGTCGCTGGCAACCAGTGCCGCCAGCACCTGCGGCGCTTCAGCGTGCATCGAGAGCGGCAGCCAGCCGCAGTCGGTGCGCGGATAGGTGGTGGCTTTATGGGTTTCATACAGGCGCTGGGCGATATCCAGTACCTCCTGTGCGCCCATGCCCCACTGTTTTGAGCAGACTTGTTGCAGGGCGCTGAGAGTGAAGGCTAGCGGTGGCGGCGTTTTCTCCCGCCGGGTTGTCACGTCCATTACCAGCGCGGTTCCGGCCTGTTGCAGGCGGGCGGTGGCATCACGGGCGGCGGATTCACGGATACAGCGCCCTTCATCGTCGCAGTACGCACTATCCGGCTGCCACTGTGCCAGAAAGGAACAACCCTCCGCATGCAAGCGGGCATCCACCCGCCACCAGGGGCGGGGCGTGAAGCGGGCGATCTCCCGGTCGCGCTCCACCACCAGACGGAGGGTCGGCGTTTGCACCCGGCCCACGGAGAGCACGCCCTTGTGCCGCCGGTTCATTAGCGTGCAGGCGCGGGTCATGTTGATGCCGACGAGCCAGTCGGCGCGGGCGCGCGCCAGTCCGGCCTGGTACAGCGGAAACGTGCTGTCGCCGGGTCGCAGGGCAGCAAGCGCCTTGTGGATACTGGCCTCATCCAGCGCCGATAGCCACAGCCGCTGGACCGGACCGCGCCAGCGGCATTGTTCCAGAATTTCACGAGCGATGGTTTCGCCTTCGCGGTCGGCGTCGGTGGCAATCACCACTGCATCTGCCTGTTTCAGCAGCTTCTCGATGATACGGAACTGCTTGCGCACCTCCGGGCGGATCACCAGCCGCCATGCCGGGGGAATAAACGGCAGTTGTTCCGTCCGCCAGTGTTTCAGCGCCGGATCGTAATCCTCCGGCGCGGCCATGCTCAGCAGGTGGCCGAAGCACCAGGTGATGGTCACGGTGGCGTTATGCAGGTAGCCATCGCTGCGGTTACGGGCGTCAAGAACGCGGGCAATATCGCGCGCCTGAGAGGGTTTTTCGCACAGGTAAAGTTGCATGGGCTGTCTCCGGTGAAAGGGAGTTCAGCATGGTGTACCGGAGGGATAAGGCGACAGGGGAAACTGGAGGAAGAAGGTAAAAATTGCACCTTAAAATGCGCATTAAGCGGATAGTGCGCGTTTTAAGGTGCGTTGTTTTTTTTGAAGAGATACCATTTCAGCGTGGGCATACTTGTTTGAAAAATACTCTAATGCACCTTAAAATGAGCATTAAGTCTTTAGTGCGTGTTTTAAGGTGCAAAATGAAACGTACACAGCAGGATTTATTACCTTCTGATTTAAGCCGCCAGCTATCTGACCTGGGCTATGTTCTGGCGCAAAGTCGTATTGCGCGAAAAATTCCACAGTCAGAAGTCGCGGTGCGCGCCAATATCAGCCGTAACACCGTTAGTCGTATAGAGAATGGTGATGCAGGCGTCGCTATCGGTCAGATTCTGCGTTATCTCAGTGTTGTTCGGCCTGGCGCAACGCTTGCCGATGTTATGGGGAAGAAGGATCATGCCGTACAGGCCGTTAAGAGTCTTCAACGTCCTCGGCGCGCACGACCATTAAGCAATAAGGAGTTGGAAGAATATGATTTCTGAGAGCACGTTGCTGGTTCATGCATTTTTACCCGGAGCAACAGAGTCTGTTCCGGCCGGAAAATTGCATTTACAGGAAGAAGGCACCGACCTTCTGGCTTCGCGTTTTATCTATGGTCTTAAATACCTGAAAAGAAAAGGCGCAATTGAAATCGATCCTGTGGGGTTGGGTATGTTGCAGGGCCAGCAGGTAGCAAAACAGGAGCTATTTGCGCAGGAGTCAACGCTGTTTGGTGGGATCCGTGATGCTGCGCCAGATGCCTGGGGACGACGGGTTATTGAAGCTAAAAAACGTGTGCCTGCGAATTCATTGCCTGAATCGGTATATCTGCTGGAGGCCGGGCCAAACCGGACAGGGGCTTTGGATCTCACTCCTGATGGGCAGCAATCCAGAGATCTTGATACCTCCGCGGATATAAAATCCCTGGGATACCTGTTTGATGCCGCGGAGAGAATCGAGAACGGTGCGCCTTTGCCTGCCAACCTGCACGGGATATTTGATGCGGGTTCCAGTATGGGTGGGATGCGGCCAAAAGCGACGGTGGTCGTAGAGGATGGAAGTCATTGGCTTGCGAAGTTCTCTTCCCGTACCGACCGCGGGTTTTGTTATCCGGCAATTGAACACGCGACGTTGCGTCTTGCGGATGCGGCGGGACTTCACGTCCCTGAAACGCGTCTTGAAGAGATTGGACCGGGACGCTTCGCTATGCTGATCAAACGTTTTGACCGTGTGGGCCAGGGAGACAATACCGGCAGGCGTCATTTTGTCTCCGCGCTCACCTTGATGAATATTCACGAAATGGCTTCGGTCGAAAGCAGTTATGCGGAACTGGCGGATGCGATGCGCAGACATCTCGGCGCAGACAATCTTGCAGACGACCTGAAGGAACTGTTCTGCCGGATGGTATTTAATATCCTGGTTAACAATGATGATGATCATCTGCGTAACCATGGTTTTGTCCTGATGGAATCGCCAGTACAGATCCCTGTAAGAGGGGCTCAGGAGTCGCAGGATGATGTTGCTCTGGCATGGCGAATCAGTCCGCTTTATGACGTGGTTCCTCGTCCGGTGCATTCTCATCATCGTCGACTTCATCTGGGGGTTGGCGCATATGGTAAAGAGGCCACGCTCGGCAATGCCGTTTCCTGGTGTGAACGCTTTGGACTAAGCCGTACTGAAGCTATTGCAGAGATTGATCGAATCTGGCGAGTGGTCAGGGAGTGGCGTAATCATTTTGAGGCATGCGGTGTAGCAGGAAGCGATATTGATGCCGTAAGTTCTGCGTTTTTACACGCCCGCTATTTGGGAGGAGCAGATGTTGGAATTACTTGATTGCACCTTAAAACGAGCATTAAGCGGATAGTGCCTGTTTTTAGGTGCATGGGGTGAGTTTAAAATAATCGCTAAAGTGACACTCAGGGTTTAACTTCGCGCAAAATTTTAAACCAGCGTGGTTAACGGCTGTATCCGCCGCAGCATAAACATCACCACTGAAAGCTGCGTATTCAGAACCTGCCGCCGCCATTCGAGCGCCATCAGCGCGTCGCGCAGTTCATCGCTCACATCCGGCTGTTGAATGGCCTCCTGCAATGCCACGCCTCCCGAACGGTTGTTGTCCAGATTACGCCAGCGCAGATAGCTGACGCCGGAGCGCGCCGGGTTGCTGCACAGGATCAGCGGTACATTACGCCCCGGCAGTTCATACACCGCCGGTTTCAGCATCGGCTGACGTTGTTGCAGTTGTATCCGAGCCTCCTGTAACTCCAGCACCAGCGCTCGCAGCTCTCCCTTACCCTTAAAGGCCTTTAAAAGGCCCTTTAGCGAGCTTTTGCGGGCGGCGCTTTCTTCGTCGTTTTCACCGATCATCACGCAGGATCTCCGCAAGCATCTTTTTGGGCAAATTCCCGAGCTTATGCGCCATCGTCTGCGCCAGCGGACTGTTTGCCCGCACGTCGGCGCGGGTCACGCCGGTGGTGCGAAAGCGGTTCACGAAGCTGAACACCTGGAGCATCAGGCGTGGGATGGTGGCAATGAAATCGCGCTTCTCCGCCTGGGTGATAAGGCCGAGGTGCCAGGCGAGCAGGGTTCGGCGGACCAGCAGATCGTAATCAATCAACTGTTGCAGCAGGCGCGAACCGGGCGGCGAGAACAGCGCCAGCGGCAGGATGAATTCGGTCGGGGACGGGTTACTGACCTGCGTGGTGTGGATAGCGCCCGGCAGGCTGGCGAAGGCCTGGTCCAGCCGACGGTTTTTTTGCTTCAGCAGGTGTGCAATCAGGTTCAGGCGGATGCGCAGTTGCTTCAGCCAGTGGGCGGCCCACGGGTCGTCGGCCTCCTCGGCGCGCAGCAGACGCCTGAGTAACGCCAGACAGAGTAGCATACCGGTGGGATGCGCCTGCCACAGCCGGGCGGCGACGCGGGTGTGCAGGGTGATGCGGATATCGCTGAACAGGGTTGTGCCAGGCATCGGAAATTCTCCATGGGTTCAGATGCCAGCAGTGTCGGTCCGCGCAATGAGTCTGGCGACGGGAAACCCATCTGGTTCACAGAAAGTTAATTTCGCCGATGAATGAGGTTTGATTGATAGCTGGTATGCCGGCTTTATGCGGTGCGCATAAAATCAGGGCTATCTGCGCCTGCGCCGAAGCTGATTGAACTCGCCCCGTCTGGCTTTCTCCAGCGTTGCCAGCAGATAGGCAAGGGGGCGGTGGATATCGTGGGCGGCGATCCGCCACAGACAGTCGTCCAGCACCTGCTGGCAGAGAGCGGGATCCAGATTGCGCATCGCGCGTTCGGCGGCGCGGCGCTCGCTGGCGCTGAAGGGATTATCCACAGGCCAGTGCAGCAGTTGCGTACGCTTTTGATGTTTATTGTTTAAATCTGTACCAGTATGTACGCAATGCGGCTCCGGCTGCCCGCCAGCCCCCGCCACATCACTGAGTCTTAATTGAAGACTCGGGCATTTTTTACTGAGTCCTCGATTAAGACCAGGGGCGGTCTTCACTGGAGACTCAGTGCAGGTTCGTCCACTGTCCACAGGTTGTTGCAGGGTGAGCAGCAGCCCGATGGCGATGTTGCGGATACGCCGGTTGCGGTGGTGGGAGCAGGCGGTGAGCAGCGCCAGATATTCGCTGTCCATCCGACAGGCATCGGCATGAGTCAGTGGTGCATCATGCAGAGCGTAGAGGTTACCGGTGATCCTGCCGCTTTGCTCGTCCCGCAACCGCTGGCACAGGCTCAGCCAGCGGGTGATCCGCAGCATCATCAGCGCGTTGCTGACGGTACTACGCGAGGCCTTCTCGCCTTCAGGCTGGTCAGAGAGCCAGCCCTGCAGTTCGTTGTAGGAGGGAAAGACGCCGCTGCCGTCGTCGCGGGCGTGCAGGCGCAGCAGTTGCCACGTGAACTTGTCGCGCGGGGAGAGGTTGCGCGCCAGCAGCAGGCGCTTCGGCACGCTCTGCTGCGGGTTGCCGAGAAACAGCAGCCGATCGTCACTCTTCATGCAGCAGCTTCTCCTGAGTCCACTGGCGCAGCAGGTTCCAGATAACCGTCAGCGACAGATCGTGTTCGCGGGCTATCGCCATCATGGCGGTCAGCGCTTCGGGTGAGTCGAGCTTGTTCACGCCCATTTTCTGCCACTCATTCCATACCAGCGTCTCCATCTGTTCATCCGGAGCAGTGTTGCGCCCTTGTCGGACAAACAGGCCAATCAGCCGCCGCCGGGCACAGACCTCCGGCGTGGAAAGGCCAAAATAGTGGTTGATGAACTCGATGGACGCGCCGAGAGACAGCGCTTCCTCCAGACGCTGCTGGAACAGCCGCTCCTGCTCCATCCTCGCCAGCATCCGGCCCAGCATCTCGTGGTCAATGTGGGTGGTGATGAACTGCACCGCGCTGTTGCTGAGAAACAGGATGTCGTCGGCGGTAAGGCGCGTCAGCTCGCACAGCTCCTGCGGGCTGAAGCCGAGCGATTCGCAGTAGCGGATCTGTTCTTCCTTCAGCGCCTGGACGATGTGGGTGAGCACTGCCTGGTTAACTGAGGGCGTCATGGCGAACCTCCCGCAGCCGCCGCTGGCGGCACAGGCTGATAAGCTGCATCAGTTGCTGGATCTGAGCGTTGTCGTAGTCCGGCGACAACAGCAATTCAAGGGCGGGCATCGGTGTACTGGTGTCGCTATTCAGGGCGGCCAGCACCTGGTAACAGCGCTGTGCCGCCGGATGGGGAAAATCGTCGCAGGGCGCGAGGGTGAAACCGGCCGGAGCGCTGTCGTCCGGCTGGATACATGCATCCAGTCCCCAGCAGGCACACAGCGACCGTGCCGTATGCACCAGCGGTGAGGGCTTTGGCTCATCGGGCACGGTGGGTTCAGTCGGTGGCTCTGGCTCTGGTAGGGGTGCTTTTTCCACTTCCTGCGGTAGCGGCCAGAGGACCTTTTCGGCCGGAGGCCCCAGCAGCGCCTGCCGCCTGCTCTGGCCATCGGTCAGTTCCGCCAGCAACGTATTCCAGCTCATGCCGCTGCGACAGCTCATCTCACCGAGCAGTTCATCCTGCACCAGTTGCGGCACCACGCCCTCCGGCTCGCCATTGAAGGTGGCAAGGGCGGTGCTGAACAGGTCGGCAAATTCCGGCTGGCGTTCCAGCGGCATCAGCTTTGCCCAGACCTGTTCCGCCGCGCTGCGTAGCACCAGCAGGCGATCGATAATCTTACGGGTCAGGCCGCCGTATAGCGCGTTGGGGATGCAGGGCAGCAGCCAGTCGACGGTCTGTAGCATCCGGCTGATTTGCGACTGGCTGACGGGATAGCCGTCGCGGGTGAGTTGTTCCGCAAGCGCCAGCTGCGTCGGGCATTCAATGCCTGCCTCGAGGTAAAGATCGCGCAGGTGCAGGATCCCTTCCGCCCGTTCGATAAACATCAATCCGTTATGCAGGTCGCTTTCGGCCAGATGGCCGATCAGGCACTGTACTTCGCCCTGCTGCGGTGACAGCGTTTCCGGCCACGGTCTGAACGGCCAGCAGACGCGGTGGTAACGCTCATCCTGCGTCTCCTGCCACAGTTCATTGAGGATGGCGAGGCGCGTATTCTCACCGCTGGCGAGCATGTATTTTTCATCACCGGGGCGGCGGGTTAACACCGGCGGGTTATCCAGCCCGCGGGCGAGAATTGACGCTTTCAGCGCATCATAGCCCGGGTTGCGGGTGACGCGGGGATTGAGAGAGAACGGCTGGATTTGTTCCAGACTGACCTGGACCATCTCCTGTTCTTCAGGGGCCGGCGCGCCGTGAAGCCAGCGGTTGAGCAGGTGTGAAGCGCACATAATCTTCCTCCGGCATTCAGACATCGCGGGTAAGCCGGATGCGCTGGTGGATCCACGCGTCCACTTCGCTTTCCAGCCAGGCGACGTGGCGGCTGTTGAGTCGGATGGACGGCGGAAACTGTTGCAGCTGGATTTGCCGGTAAATCCACGATTTACCGAAGCCGATTTTGTCTTCCACCTGGCGTAAGCGTAAAAATCTGTCGCTATTCATAACCATTCCTCCTGTGTCCAGATTTGTTCACATCAGCACAATGGGCGTGGTTATCAAAGCAGCAGCGTCCCTGCGAGGCAGTAAAAATCCTTATCTGGGTTAGTGAGAGTTGTTAGTTGAAATAGTTAGTTGATTGAGTTACGGCGGTGCGCCGCGCTGGAGCGCGGTTTTCAGCGTCTCGGGGCTCAGCGGCAGGTGCATACCATCCTCACGCGCCCAGCATTCAAAAATGTTCAGCAGTTTGTAGGGATGCTCCAGCATTTTATCGTCCAGTTGTGGGTTGTGCTTGCAGGCCAGCCATAGCAAACGGGAAAGCGCGGAGCTTATCCGCTCCTTTGATTCCGGCTGATGACGGGTCAGGAAGGCTTCGAGATGAGAGCGGCGGATGACGAACAGTGCGTCAGGAGGCAATGTATCCGGTAAATAGCATACTGATAAATTGAGACGGGGCTGGAGTTCATCGCGTCCATGACTGTAAAGCTGGGCGATCAACGCATGGAGTTCTTCCGGGATCCTGCCATTGGTGCCGAGTAACTCGAGTAGCACTTCACGTAGCGATTTGTGGTTGCAGAGCTGGAAAAAACTGCCGTTTTCATCGCAAAGCACAATGCCAATCTGGTTACAGCAGTGCGTTTCATGTGGGCAAGGGCAGTTTAGCGTCTGCGCCAGCCGCTGGTGGAGCAGCAGGCGTTCAAGACCGATTAACGGCAAATCCCAGAGATGGCTGGTTGTCAGGCGCAGAGTGGGATCGCGTCTGCACGGCGGCGAGTTCGCCATCACTTTGCGGTTGCCAGGTTTGTTGCACTGCGAAGGTGGAAAGGGAGGCTTGCTGAATCGGCAGGCAAAGCGGCAAGGTGGATTGAGTGGCCTGATAAGTACGGGCGAAGGGAAGTAGACCGAGAGTGACAGATCGCCGTGCAGGGCATGGCGGATCAGGTCAGCAGGCAGCAACGTGATGTTGTGCTGCCGGATGACTTCTGCGGCCTCGTCCAGCGTCAGCCACTCCTGGCGGATTTTGTGGGGGGGCATGGCGTGTTCCTTTTTGTGTTGTTGGTTGCGTGTAGTGCTTGTTGATGGTGAAAACCGGTGTGAGATGTTTTTGCTAAAACAACTAACCTGATCAGTTTAGTTAACGATCATTTCAGACATAATCTGGTGATGAATTACGCTGGAAAAACAGGATGTAACATTGAATAGCTCTGAAGACGATTTGCTGGAAGTGGCGTGGTATTTGTCGAAGTACGGTAAATCTCAACCACCTGTGGGACTGGGTGTTCAGAAATGGAAAGAGGCTTATGCCTTGTTTTATCCCCGTTTCGGGGCGGGCAAAACTGCTAGTGAGTTTCGCAATAGTCTGAAAAATAGTCGTGACCGTTTTGATTCCTGGCTTAGTGATGTGCGTGTCGGCTGGCTTGACGAGCAGGGCGCTCCTGCTGCGCTTTCTCATTCAGCGCAGCGTGTGCATCAGCGATTGAGTGTGCTTTCCGATGGTGCAATTGAGCAGCGCGTTCTTTCGTTAATATCTTCTGGTAGAGATGAACAGGCGCAGCGTGACTGTCTTATTATTCAGCAGGATAAAAGTATTGAAGATACCGTACGCGAGCAGTTGATTGCGGCACGGCTGGGGCAGGGTACCTTTCGGAAAAATTGTCTCATGTTGTATCCGGCATGCCCTGTTACGGGAACGACGTTTGCGCCGTTACTCCGTGCCAGCCATATAAAACCGTGGGCTGCCTGCGAGAATGGGAGTGAACGCCTTGATCCGTTTAATGGAATTATACTGGCCGCACATATTGATATTCTTTTCGATCAGGGATGGATTTCGTTTGAAAACGATGGACGTTTATTAATTAGTAATGAGCTGGATATGAGTGTTAAAGAGCAGTGTTTGTTGCCGGAGAAAATAAAGGCGTTTTCTGTTGAATCGTATTGTTATCTGGAATGGCATCGGGAGAATTTATTGAGATAAAGATATAATTCCGCCTACAGTAATAACTACTTTTTTTAAATATTATTTATATGTAAAATTAAAAAAGTATTTGGTACGGTAGGTCTGTAAATATTTAATGTCATTAATGAAATTTTTAAATTTTAGTGCTTTCGTTGGTTGACTTTTAACTATTAGGGGGGAGTTCCTTAGAAAGTTGAAGGATAAGGATTCAGCATGTCCCGACTTTACTGGTTATATGATTTAACACTACAATTAGGTCTGAAGTATTTTTAATACATTCTGACGCCAGTAGGCTCGTTTAGAGAGGTGTATATACATTATGACCTGTCTTATGAAGAGAATGGTTTCAGTCTCATTTTTGGTGTTTCCAAAGAAAAATACAGTTTATCTCCACTAGAAATACTGTATATACCCTTCATACTTCAAGTTGCTTGTGCGTTGGCTTTCCTCGCTCACCCCAGTCACTTACTTCAGTAAGCTCCAGGGGATTCGCTGCGTCGCCGCCTTCCTGCAACTCGAATTATTTTGGGTATAAACGAAAATGGTGTAGCTATTCAGAACCTATCTATGACAAAGTAGAGCACGGTTGCAAATTGGCTGGCTTGTGGGGACAGATTTCGTACAGATAATACAGTATTAAAGATAATGAAAAGCCAAGCTGTTTTGCGCACAAATTCAGGATTTGTTGTTCTGTAGCTGAGTTTGGAATTCAGTGCCAAGTTTTGCAGAAATTATCAGCGAAAGTGGTAAATGAAATTTATCCTATATAGGGGGAACGTATTGGACAATCCAATCGATAGTACCTGCGAAGCACATCAGGACGTTTATATTAAATATCACCAATTACGCAATGATCGTGTTTTAGTGTTGGCGCCTAAGCAGATTTTGAATCGGGATCAACCGAGAGTGGTAGGGCTAATGAGAGTTGGCCTTGATGCTTTCAGCTGCTTGAACGAGGCTCTTGAGCTCATCCTCGGTAAAGCAGGCCTCCTTGACATAGCGGAGCAAATTCATGACCTCGGGTTGGTCATGAAGGTAGTCGACAACTTCCGGGTCTGTGGAGGAAGACAAGCGGAACAGCACGTCAGGGTCGGCCGCTAGTATCTTGGCCAGCTCCTTGATTACCTCTGGTCTTGGCGGACGCTCCTTGCCACGCTCAATGCGGCTTAGATAGGCGGGGGAAATGCCTACCTTGATCGCAGTCTCGCGCAACCCAAGGTCTTGGGCGACTCGAAGGTCGCGGATGGTTTCACCAAAGTTTTTCATAGCGTTTAATATACTTCGGTGTTTAGTGTTTTGCAACACGAAACCTCTCTGGCAATCTTTGGCATAATTCGGTATATTCTGGTTTATTTTCACTCAGAGGCAGGAAAGCCGCCTCTGTTCTGGTACTGTGTTTTGACGGCCAACAGCCCTTCAGGAGAGGCGGCATGAGCAATGACGAGGTTCTGAAACTAAAGGATGTCGCCACCCTACTTAAGGTCGGTGAGAAGACAGTCTATTCCATGGCCCAGACCGGGGAACTACCTGCTTTTAAGGTCCGAGGTCAGTGGCGATTTTCCCGAAAGGATATCGACGCATGGATAGAACAACAGAAACATACAACAAAAGATTTCGGTGAGGGTAATACAAAATGACCCTGACCTCGGAGCGCGGAGTTTTTAAATGAGCAAAAAGAACAGCATACAAGCCGAAAACACGATACCGGCTGGGTATACGCTCGACTACGTTTCCGGCAAACAGATCAAGGAAACGAAGAAGGAGCTAGTCCGGCAGCGGATCGTTCGCGCCCTAATCCACGAATATGGATTCTCGCCCGAAGACATGGAGCTGGATTTTTCCATTGGCGGCCGCAAGAAGGTGGACGTAGCTATCTTCCATCATGGCAAGGAACACATCATCGAGAATCTGGGGCGCGCTGTGCTCTGCCGTCAGGAACCGAACGTCGGCAAAAATGCCGTACGCATCCGCGATTTTGAGCAGGCCGCTCAAGATCTTGATGAAATTGAAGCTATTATGCGCGAGGTTGAAGCCGTTAAGTATGGTTTGTGGACTAACGGCTTAGAGTTCTTCTTTGTTGAAAAAGAGCAAAAGCGATTCGAAACAAAGTGCAACCCAATCGGCGACTGGCCTATGGCGGAAGAGTCTGTTGGCACCAAAGAGGTTATCTCTGATGCTCACACGCGCGTCGCTGACAATGAGATGCTTAAAATCACATTCCGTCGTTGCCATAACTTCATCCATGGCAACGAAGGCATGCCAAAAGACGCCGCCTTCTGGCAGTTCCTCTATCTGATTTTCTGCAAAATGCATGACGAAAACCTTCGGGGGATCCTACGTCAGTCATGGAAGCGGCAGTTCTGGGCAGGCCCTAAAGAGCAGTTTGAAGTTGAGGGCCGAAAGGCCATTCGTGCTCGTATCGAGACGCTCTTTACCGAGGTTAAAAAGCAGTATAAGAACATCTTCCGGGGCAACGAGGAAATCACCCTCTCCAACCGGGCGTTAGCCTTTATTGTTTCTGAGTTAGCCAAATATGATTTTACCCGCACGGACGTTGATGCCAAGGGCGTGGCCTACCAAGAGTTGGTGGGCGTCAATCTGCGCGGCGACCGTGGTCAGTATTTCACTCCTCGCGGGGTCGTAAAGCTAGTGATCGAAATGCTGGATCCTAAAGAGCATGAGACACTGCTTGACCCTACTTGTGGCACAGGGGGATTCTTGGTGGCGACCCTTGGACACATGCTGAAAACGTTCCGCAAAGATCAAGACATACAAGCCACTAACGAGAGTACAACCGAGTTTTTAGGTGTTCACGAAAGATTGAGAGAGTATGCTGCTGCCAATGTCTATGGCGCAGACTTTGATCCATTCCTGATCCGCGCTGCTCAAATGAACATGGTGTTGGCGGGGGATGGTCGAGGGCATATCTACAACATCAACTCACTCGAGTTCCCACTTGGGCACCTTGCGGACTTAGATTCAGCCAAGAAAGAAATTCCTTTAGGGTCGATCGATATCATTGCAACTAACCCGCCTTTTGGTTCTGACATTCCAATTACCGATAGGCACATCCTTGAACAATACGAGTTAGCGCACAACTGGGAATCAGATGGAGAAGGTGGTTTCCGCAATACAGGTTCATTGAAAGGCAGTGTGGCTCCGGAGATTCTCTTTATTGAGCGTTGCATCAAATGGCTCAAGCCCGGTACAGGTCGAATGGGTATCGTTCTGCCCGACGGTGTTCTCGGTAACCCAGCAGCAGAATATATCCGTTGGTGGATCATGCGCGAAACCCAGGTGCTTGCCTCCGTAGATCTGCCGGTGGAAGCTTTCATCGCTGAGGCCAACGTCAACATACTCACCAGCCTGCTATTCCTGCGTCGCAAGAGCGAAGAAGAAAAGCGCGCCGAGGCCTTGGGCGGGATCGATGAGTATCCTGTGTTCATGGCGGTGGCTGACAAGGTTGGCTTCGACCGCCGTGGCAACAAGCTCTACAAACGCACCCCGGACGGAGAAGAAATCGTTGAGCCCAAGCAGCATATCGAGCGCATCCGCATCGGCGGACGTTTCATGGAACGGACATTGACCCGCAGTGAAAAGATCGAGGACAACGATCTGCCGGTCATCGCTGAGAAGTACCGCGAATTTCTCATGGAGCAGAATAGATGAGCGACCGAGACGATATTATTGATGCTTCGCAGGATACTGCCGAAGAGAGCGGCCCGGATAACTTTTTCATCGACATTCTGACCGGCCACAAAAAGAGTGCCTCCGCCAAGAAGCTATTGGTGCAGAAAGTCTTACGTCAGCTCATAGAGAGCTACGGTTTTGATCGAAACGACCTGGAAGTCGATTACAACCCCCAGATTTCCGGCCAGGGGCGCAAGCGTATCGACATTGCGGTTTTCCGTCCCGATGCTGGGCATGATAACGACAACCTGCAGCGGATAATCGTCTGCAAGAATCAGAGGAAGCGCGACAAGATCCGTTCCATTGCCGAGGCTGATGCCGACCTGCGCGAGCTCAAGGAGTTGCTGGAGCTGATCCCCAGTGCTACGCTGGGCATGTGGACTAACGGCCAGGAAGAGTTCCTGTTCCAGGTAGAGCGCACCCGCTTCGAGGTCCGCGCCAAGCCGTTGGGTGTCTGGCCGGTGCCGGGCGAACGCACTGCCGATTTAGACCGTGCCGGAGGTGTCATTCAGGTCAGTGCCGAGGCAGAAGACCTGGAAGGTGCTTTGCTGCGCTGCCGCCAGTATTTGAACCGTAACTTGGGGCTCGATCACAAGGATTCCTTTAAGCAATTGGCAGTGCTGATGCTGGCCAAGATCTTTGATGAGACCCAGCCTACCGGAGAGCGCAAATTCTGGATCAGAGGTGACGAGCCTTTCACCGAGGCGGGTCAACAGGCTATTGCCCTGCGCGTCAACGACTCCATTGCCGCTGCCAAGGCCTGGCAGCCGAACCTGCTGACCCGTGGCTGGGAACTGACGCTGGAACCTCACGAAACCGCCCGCGTGGTGATGGAGTTGGCCCGCTATAACTTAAGAGAAACCCAGCCCCGTTACCGCACCGAAGCCTTTCGAGCGGTCGCCCGCAGTGTGATGGATGGCCGTGAGGGCCGCTACCCCACGCCCCTTAACGTGGCCGAAATGGCGGTGGAGATGCTCGATCCGAAACTCGGTGAACGCGTCATGGACTGCTCCAGCGGCACTGGCACTTTCCTGGCCATGAGCGCCGCGCACATTTTCAAGAAGAAACTGGCCGTCATGGGCACCACGCCTGAAGAGGCTACAAACGAACAGATCCTTCAGGCACAAAACGAAACTGCCGCTTGGGCGGCCAGCAATGCCTTGGGCTGCGACATTGATCCCTTTCTGGCTGTGGCCAGCCGCATGAACCTGCTGTTCACCATCGGTAATCCCGGCCGCGTGTTCCGTATCGATGCTCGTACCTTTCCAGACGGCGATCTGGATGGCATCGAAGCCGCCAGTCCAGCTATGCCACTTGGCAGCATGGATATGGTTCTGCTCAACCCCTGGTTCTCAACTCAAGACACGGTGAGCGATCCCTCCATTCTGGAGCGCTATGACTTAGGCAACAACTGGGAGCGCGACGAAGAGGGGGGATTCCGCAACACTGGCAATCTGAGCACCGGAGGCGTCCCTCCCGAGGTGCTGTTTATCGAACGCGCCCTGCAGTGGGTGAAACCTGGTACTGGCCGTGTGGGCATCCTGTTACCAGATGGCTTGTTGGGCAACCCTGGCGATGAATACGTGCGCTGGTGGATTCTGCATCACTGCGAGGTCTTGGCCTCGGTTGATCTGCCAGTGGAGCCTTTCAAGGTCACGGTGAAGGAATATGGTTTATCCCCTGCACTACCGAGTTTATTGCTCCTCCGACGCCGTAGTCAGGAGGAACTGATAAATACCGAATATCCGGAATATAGGGTGTTCATGGCCGTGGTGGATCGGGCCGGGGTCGATGCCCGGGGTAATCTCCTGTTCCAACGTGCCCCCGATGGTGAAGAGCTGGTTTTTGATGAAGAAGTGATCGAGCGAGTTCGTGAAGGCGGTGCAGTTGAAATCCGTAGGGTCACGCGTCGCAACCGCCGCATTCATGACGAGCTGCCGCTGGTGGCAGAGAAATACAAAGAATTCCGCGCAACCGGCGAGGTGACATTATGAGCAGAAAATTTCAGGTAAAAACTGTTCCGAGTAGCTGGATAGAGAAACAGGCTCGCCGCCTTGATTGCGGACCGTATATGTCTGGAGCAATTGAGGCACGAGAGCTTCTTGGGCAACTTCGAGTAAGAAAAGATCATCTTCAAGACCTAACTGAGGGCGGCATATCTGGAATAATAAATCCAGGTCGTATTACTCGCCTTTGGGTAGAGGATGAACAGAATGGGTATCCATTTCTATCAAGCACTGACATTCTCCAATCCGATCTGAGCAATGTTAGTTACATTGCAAAATCTGCAGCACGTCAAAATAGTCAACTTCTAATCAAGGATCGATGGACCCTCATCACTCGCTCTGGAACTATTGGACGCATGGCGTATTCACGTGCAGACATGAACGGAATGGCCTGTACTGAGGATGTTCTTAGGGTGATCCCTGACGAAAGCAAAGTAAAACCAGGTTATCTCTACGCCTACTTATGTAGCCGATTTGGAGTTCCACTCATCATTTCCGGCACATACGGCGCAATCATCCAGCACATTGAGCCTCAACATATTGCTAATCTTCCTGTTCCGCGTCTAGGCACAGTAGAGGATCAAGCTCACGAGTTGATTCAAGGCGCTGCTGATCTTAGAGTTGAAGCGGCAGAGTTGCTGAAGACAGCGGGACAAATGGTCAATGAACAGTTCGGCTTTCCGGAAAAGCTGGCGTTATCACACCGGGTCTTTTCCTGTTCGACGGCTTCATCAACGCTGGTTCTCAAGCGATTAGAGGCTACCTTCCACGATGCTGTTGCTCAAGAAAGTGACCGGCTGCTTGCTGATGTTCAACGAAAGGATAAATTCTCATCCCTCGGTATAGCGATTAGTGAAACCGGACGGCTTAAGCAGGTCTTCGTTGATGAGGAGTACGGTGCCCCATTCTTGACCAGCGGCGAGATTTTCCGCCAGCGTTATGAGCCAACACGTTTCCTGTCCAATCGATTGTTGCCTGACGAGAGCGAGTGGGCGACCCAGGAAGGTGACCTCCTTCTAGCTCGAAGCGGGCAAGTCGGCGGTATTATTGGTCGTGGTGTTTGGGCCGACCGTCGCTTCGCCGGAGGATGCGTATCGGTAGATGTTCTCAGGCTGGGGGCACAAAACTCGCAAATTCTTCCCGGCTACCTCTACGCTTACATGTTTCTCACTGATATTGGTTACCGGCAATTGATTCGTACAGCTGCTGGTAGCTCTATCCCGCATCTGTCGGCACCTGATGTGTCGCGCTTGCTTATTCCCCGATGCGACAGCGCCATCGAAGCGGAGATCAACGAGTTGGTCAGGAATGCTGGACATAAACGGGCTGAGGCTCAGGAAAGGGAAGATCAGGCTCGGATCCTCGTCGAGCGCACAATTGAGGAGGGCGGTCGCTAATGGCGAAGGTCATACCCATCGGGCAACCTGCAAACGAATCTGAACGCCAGGCCATCGGTTTCCTTCGGGATCATCTTCCCGATGGCTGGTTGATCTTCCACAACTTCGAGATGCGTCAAGGGGAGGAGGTGTTCGAAATCGATATCGCCATCCTCGCGCCTCATGCGATTTATTTGGTGGATGTCAAAGGAACGCGTGGCAACATCGATGTGTATGGCTCAAAGTGGTATCCCGAGGGGAGGCAAAAATTTCACTCCCCTCTGGCAAAGCTGCGCAACCACGCCAAGGTGATGAGCACCTTATTGGCTGACAGCAATAAAGGAATAATCGAGTTACGTAAAGTGCATGTACATGCGGTTGTATTGCTTACAGCAAATGATGCCCAGCTATATGATCCTGCTGGCATCGATAGCCCGGATGTGACTGACTACAAGCGCTGCTTAAAACTCTTTACTGATAAGGGGAAAATCCCAAGCCACCGTCTTTCTGATATTCGTTCTTATCACTCACATATTGACAAAGCCATTCAAGGTAGAGCCAAGCCAAAATCAGCTCCCCCTGTGTTTGGAAGTTGGCAGGTTATAGAAAAACTAGGTGGCACAGACCGTTACACCGAGTATCGGGCAAAGCACAACTTATTAGGTGCAAAGGCGGGCCAGGTCCGCCTAAGAGTTTATCGTGCAGACCCCTATTTAGAGGAAGCCGCCCGTAAAGAAGAACTGAAAAAAATCAGTAATGCTTTTGTGGCTGTCCAGCACATGAGTGCCCATTCGAATGTATTGGCTGTGCGTGACCTAATTCAATCTGACGACGGTAATGAAATTACTTTGGTGGCTGATGATATTTCAGGTCAAGCGCTGCGTCAGCACTTAAAAAAGCCAGCTTTTGCGCTCACAACAGATCAAAAATACCAAGTGATCAAAGGTGTGCTTTCTGCATTGGATCACGCACATCAACATCAGGTCATTCATCGAAACCTCACACCAGATGCGATTCTCATCACGAAAGGGGGGATAGCTCGGATCACCGATTTCGATTTTGCTCGGGTAGGTAAAAACCGATCAACTTCAGAAACTATTGCTAACCAAATTACCGAAGATCTTGATTCGACTTATCGCGCTCCCGAATTAGTGATAACCGAGCAAAAGTCTGAACCGAAAGAGGCTTCTATCGCTTCTGATTTATTTTCTGCGGGCTTGGTATTTTACGAATTGCTGACTGGTGAGTTGCCCTACGAAAATGTTGATCAAATGATCGAAGCCGATGGCAAATTTCCCATCAAACCCTCGGAGCACAAACCTGATTTAGCCAAGGGAATTGACGCGTGGTTGCAAACCTTTTGTGAGTTTGATCCTGAAGATCGTTTTGCCAGTGCTGCTATAGCTAAAAAGCAATTTGAAGATCTGATATTACCCGAAGGCAAAAGTGAAAAAAAACCTTCTGCACCAGCTTTTAACATTCCTGATGACCTAACCAACCTGCCTACCGATTTTGTATTAGCTGAGCGTTTCAGTGTGCAAAAGAAACTCGGCAGCGGTGGCTTTGGGGTGGTCTATAAAGTATTTGATGCTTTAGGCGATGTAGTCCGCGTTATCAAACTTGTGACCAAAGACAGGCGTAGCGTTTATGAGCGCCTGCGCCGCGAATATAAGACACTCACCAGCCTGCCAGATCATCCACATGTCGTTAAGGTTATCTGGGCCGATCGAATGGCTGATGCAAATCAAACTCCTTATATCGTCTTTGAGTATGTGGAAGGCCTGGACGTGTCCGATCTGATCGATACTGAAGCCTTGGCGTTGGATGATGCTGTTCGCATTGTTCGCGAAGCAGCCGAGGGCTTAGCGCATCTCCATAAACATGGTATTTATCATCAGGACGTTAAACCCTCTAATTTGCTATGGACTGATAAAGGTGTTCGTATCATTGATTTTAATGTCGCGGTATCCGAAAGTGACGAGGTTCAGGGAGGTGGTGGCACTCGTCGCTACCTGCCGCCGGATTACGATTACAATTCCGAGCCGGATGTTTCTGATCGGGTAGACCGCGACATCTATGCTTTGGGTATCACCTTCTACGAGTGTCTGACCAGCAAGTATCCGTTCGACGATCCCACGCCGCCGATCAAGACTCAACCCAAGGACCCCAAGCAGTTCAAAGGCTGTGCCGACCTCAGCTCGTCACTGGTCAACATTCTGGTGAAGATGATCGCGCCAGAGCGTAAGGAGCGCTTCACGTCAGTCGATGAGTTCTTGACTGCCATGGCTGAGGTCAAGCGTCTGCGCTCGGTGCTGACCACCGGCGAGATTGGAGCTGGCCCCAAGGCGGTATCCAGGCTGGGCTTCGAGCCGACCAAGCCCAATAGCAACCCCTTTGTCACCCATCTGCTGACCCTCTACAGCCAGAGCCAGGTATCCAACGCGGGAACCCGTGGCCTCGACGAAGTTGGTAAGGCCACCTATGTGCCGACATATCTGGACGAAAAGCTTAAGCCCGCCTTGCTCAAAGGCGAGTTTAAGCTCGTGATCATTAGCGGTAACGCAGGTGATGGCAAGACCGCCTTTATTCAGCAGGTTGAGTCCTTTGCCGAGAGCAAGGGCGCGCAGATGCAACGTGGCGCGAATGGAGCAGTGTTCCAGATCAAGGGGCATACCTACCTGAGTAACTATGACGGTAGCCAGGATGAAGGCGATGAGCGAAACGATGCGGTATTGCGGAAATTCTTTGCTCCTTTCGCGGGTAAGGATGCCTCTAGCTGGCCCGAAAATCAGACTCGCCTAATAGCCATTAACGAGGGACGGCTAGTCGATTTTTTCCTGGAGCATGAAGAGGAGTACCCGCTGCTCGCCAGGCAGACCCAACAGGGTTTGGCCGGGGCCGTTCCGGAAGGCGGTATAGCGATCATCAACCTCAATTTGCGCTCGGTAGTTGCTGACCCCGAAGAAAGTCAGCCTTCGATTTTTGAGAGGCTGATTGCCCGCATGACACAACAGGAATACTGGCAAGCCTGCGAGAAGTGTGACATCAAGGGCAAGTGTTTTGCCTACCATAATGCCCGGACTTTCCAGGATCCGGTTGCCGGTCCCAAGGTGATCGAGCGTCTGAAGATGCTCTACACCATTACCCACCTTCGCGGGAGATTGCATATCACTATGCGCGACCTACGGTCGGCGTTGGCTTTCATGTTAGTGGGCACCCAAGATTGTGACGGTATTCACCAGCTTTATCAGACCGGTGGTGAAGAGGTCCAAAACCGCATCTTGGACGGATTCTATTTCAACTCGTGGCTTGGTGGGGAAAAAGGCTCCAATGACCGACTTATTGCTCTGCTGCGCGAGATCGACATTGCTGAAGTCAGCAACCCTGATCTGGACCGCGAGTTAGGCTTTCTCCATCCCAGGGCTAAGGCTATGAGTCGTTTCTCGTTTGCAGAACGAGCCGGATATGACAATGAATTGGTTGAAGCGTTGTTTGACAGCCTGCCTCGCGATTACTCATCGAAAAATCGTGCCCGATTGATTTCCAGACATCGGAATTACATTTCACATATGCGACGTCGCCATTTCTTCGAACGAAGGGACATGGGGTGGAAGGAGATGCTGCCATATGAAAGCATCGATCCCTTCTTGGTCTCCACGCAGCGGACAGGTACAAAAAGCAACGATGAGGTGACTGCAATTCTCCGCGCCATCAACCGAGGCGAAGGTTTAAGCGACCCTGCGAGGTTAGGTAACCAGTTGGCACTGCGTGTTCGCCAAGTGGATAAAGGTACCATTCGCAGTTACCGGCTTTTCGACGGTGACTATTTTTCGCTTCGTACCGAACAGGAGACTGCGTCTCATCCTTTCCTCGAGTGCCTGTCTCAGGCGTTGGTCCTGCTTTATGACTCCGGCGAGGGGCACAAGGCCAGCCTACGAATCAATCTCGATATATATGAAATGCTGATGCGCCTTAACGACGGCTACCGACCAAGCGTAGAAGAGCAAGAAGGCTTTTTGTTGAGCTTGTCCGTCTTTAAGAACTTGTTGGCCTCTGTACCTTACAACGAAGTATTGTTAACCAAGGCTGGCCACAAATTTTACGAAATCCGTCGAGAACAAGATGGACGGCTAGTAATGGAAGCATCTGAAAAGGGGGCCGAATACAATGTCAATTAAAGGCCGTGACAAAGAGTTTCGAATCCCGAAAGTTTCTTATCTCGATTTTAAACATATTGAGATGGATCGCGTACTCACCATGTTGTTTCCACGATTGAAATACGATGGTTATGGCAGTCGCAGACCTCCTCGCGGCGGCGATCTTTCAGTTGAGGAATTTCTCGAAGATTTCCTTGAGCATCCCGAGTGGTTTGCTGGTTTCGATCAAAACCCTGAAATTGTTCGAGCCTGGATTGAAACAGATCTTATGGATCTGGTGAATAGAGGTAAAAGCAACCAAGCTTTGGCTGCTCCACGTCCTTTGCATGGTAATACCTATAAGTTTCGTAACGCGAAGCATACCCGTGATTACGGCGCTGCAGAGCAAATCTACTGGATGCTTTTCTATGCCCGCAAAGGTAAGGGCCAAGCGGCGCGGGATGCCTTGAAGCGCTTCTTCTTTCCGGGGATCGACCTAGTGACGGATCGTTACGATCCCAACGTTTCCGTGGATGTGGAAACGCAGGCCATCTTACGCCTGGACCAACAGGTTACGCAGGATATGAAGGATTCCAAGGAGCCCGCACGTTTCCAACCTCTGTGTATCGGGCAGGCCGATATTTTGGCAGACGATATTCTGCGTTTACTCGCCTATGAGCCTTATATCCCGCGCTCGGTGTTGGTTGACTATCTCAAAACTCTGATGGCTTTCCATCTGGCACTTTATCACCTCAAACTACTGCAAATGCTGCCTAAGCTGGTGAAACAGCGCTCTGGTAACGATCTCTGCACCGCCAGGGAATGTCCGATCAACCCGGGTCTCGACAATGCTCTGGAAGGTTGCCCTTACCGCTTGGCGTTGATAGTAGATATGGGGGACGTCAACAATCCGCACATGGTTGAGTTAGCTCGAAAATCCACTGACCGGCTCTATCGTCAGATACCTGCTTTTGTGCAGGCCAATTTTGTCGTCAAGAAACTCGATGAAATGGCGGAATACCTGAGCAAAAAAACTGGTAAATTGGCTCCTCCCGGAGGCGGTGTGTTCACTGTTAGTGATCTGATATCCCTGCTGAAGCCCGAACACGACACCGAGCGTCAAGCCTACTTCAAATTCCGCTTGGCGAGCCTAATTGAAGAATCGGCCTCAAGGAATGATGATTTAGACCCAGAGATCAGGGACGTCACCGCCATGGGCTTGGGTGAATTCGATTCCTTCATTGAAATACTGATGGCCTATCGAGGTAAATATCACCGCCAATACATCACTGAGTGCCTGGATTCTCTTCTGCTGAAGAATAAAGAAAGTGGGCTTTTGGCTCAGGCCCGGACTAAGGGAAGCCCACGTCGATTTGTGTTAGGAAGCAAGCTGCTCGAAGTGCTCCTCCAGGTAGCTGTACTCACCCAAGACGGCGGGCGTTTTGTGACCCACGAGGTTCGCATCGAAGAATTGTTAGCCTTTTTAAGGAACCGCTACGGTCTTTACATCGACCAGTTACCAGAAGGAACCATAGCTAACAGCAGCATACTAGACAAACGTGCCCTGCGTCTTAATCTCGAAGCCTTCAAGCGCCGCCTTCGTGAAATTGGGTTCTACCAGGATTTGTCGGATGCTTATGTAACCCAAAAAGTATCGCCCCGATATGCAATTGAAAGATTTGATAGAACTGATAAGAATGGGAGACACACATGAGTAGCGCGTTCATAAAGCTTCCACAGGATAAATTGAATGCGGCGTTGGCTGGAGTGCTGTGTCCTCGTATCGAAGCGATCCTGAGTGATCGAGGCCCAGGCCACTGTGTGCGGGTCACTGACCTTGATGACGAAGTTATGGAGTCAGTATGCTGGGAACTTAGGCGAATCTGGCCTGACGGGAACATATTTATACTCGGCAGTCATGACCAAGAAGGCATGCCTTTCCGAGTAACTTCCACCAAGTTGGTGGAACTGCGTAATCCTGACGCGAACGGCGAGCTGCGCCAGCCTTTGCTAGTGTTCATACCGACCTCGCTCCGTACTAGTGCCGAGGATTCTTTTGGCGTGGCGACCTTCGAGGAACTTACCTTCACCGATATCTACGAGGATCTGATCGAATCGCTGTTTGACCGGCTCCCGGCAACGCTGGCTAGCTATGTTCGCGATCTTTTGGGTATTCTCACCGAGGAGGAATGGCTATTTGCCGACGATGTTTCTCGCGTGCGGTATCTACTTACCGCGCTCGAAAACGGGATTGATGGCGAAACGCTTGGGGCCAGTCTGTATGAATTGGCGTTGATTCCGGACTTCAAGCTCTTTGCCGATCCGGGCATAGTCATTGGAAAAATTCGCCGTAATCTTGTCAGCGTCCGCAGTTTGATAACCTCGCACAAGTCGGTTCGTGGTCGTATTGCTGATCTTGGGCTCAGTGATAAGGCATTGGGGTCGCGTCTATTCACCTATTTTGAAAAACACGATATCCATGAGTCAGAATCCTGGACGCCACCCATTGCGACAGACAAGAGTTGGTGGAGCATTTCTTTCGATAAATGGACGTTCAAAGAAGAGCTATCACTGGACAAGGTTCTTCTGACTGTGTTGGAAACCGACTTGCCGGTCGTTGCGGACGATGAAACCGACGAGCAACTCACTGGCCTCATCGGGCAACAGGTTCTGGTACCGAACGACCGTCGTAAAATGAACGTGGTGTTTGAGGTTAATCCTCACCCCGGCAAGGTCAGTGGGCTTGACCATTTTATGGTGCAAATCATTTCGCAGAATGACGGCCCGGTAGGGAAATCTAAAAAGGTAAAGGCCTGGACCCCGAACCGCCTGCAATGTACTACAAGCCTTGCTAAACTCAATAAAATCGAATTCGATGAAGGATGGCATTTCATCCGTGTAATGCCCTGGACTGCCGATGGCGACCCGATTCCGCTGGAAGCGGATTCCACCTCCGAGGGCGCTAAGCGCTCTTACGAGAGCGAGCCTTTCTACGTCCTGCCCGGTGGCAACATTGAAGAAGAGCCCCCTCAACGTGCCGTTCCTATTGAGCAGAGCCTGGAGCATGCACGTTTCCGACTGCAATTGACAGCCCTGGGTGATGAACGTGATCCCGATGATATCGCCATCAGTGGTGTCGCTTGGTCCGAGGGCGGTCGTACCAAAAAGACCTCCCGCCTTGAAACCTTGCACGCAAAATTCGGTCGTGAGGGGGCTGTTCAGATTCCGCTATCACGTACGCTCAAAATTATCGAGCAACGCATCTTAGCAAAGCCTAAACACCCGTCAGGCTGGCGAATGCAGATCAACTTGGATACCGCTGAGCCGCCCTCCGAGGTCGGGCTCATGCTGCCCTCTTCTGCTGCGATGGCATCTTTCCTGGCTGCCCGTGAAGAGTTTTTTGCAGCGGTGCGCAAAGACACTGCCGAACTGATCATGCAGGGGCTGTTGTTCCAGGACTCTGAAAAGGAATGCCTCGCGTATGCTGAAAGCTATCTTGACTTGGTCAGGAATCTCATCCGCCAAGCCGAGATGACTTCTGGTGTCGAGCGCCAGCAACACCTGCAATCGCTAAGAAACATACTGGCCGTTGATTCAATCCATGTCATCCTGACCGACTTCCGTGGAAGGCATCGCGAGGCTGTTTTGGTCTCCCCAACCCATCCGCTCCGAGCCTTGTGGCTGAACAGTTGGGTTACTCTGGGCAAGGATTGGATTGGGAAGATCAAGTCAGGTGGGAAAGAATACATTCCTCACGTCCGTTCCGCCCTATTGGATAGCCTTGTGCCCTCAGCCTATCCTGTCGGCATTCCCGTAGAGGATGGTCGTATCTTCACGCCGGTGGACAATCTAAATACGTTTTGGGCTCTATACGCTCCAACAACCGAGGATAATTCTCGTGGTCTGATGGCGGAGATCTGTTCGGCACTTGGCTTGGCCGAGCCCTCTGCGGCGGGAACTGATATTTCCGGAAAGGTCATTGCGGATAAGATTGAGCGCTATCTCTCCCAGCATCCTTATGTGAGAGAGCTATCGCTGAATATCTTCAACCCCGGAGCTGGTTCGTTAATAGCAGAGGCTCTGATAGCGCTTCAGCAGAAAGGTGAGTATGCCAATTTACGCTATGATATACGGCTCTTTACCTCCGAGCCTGACTCGCCAGTTTTGGGTGAGGCGCTTGAATCCATAGTCCGTCCCGGAGCGACGGTGAATGAGGCTGCAGACGCGTTTGCGGCATCAACTGGCAGTCATCTGTTTTCCAAGCTGAACTTGGCCAAGCACGCGCTGAATGAATTCCATGCAAATTCCAAGGATTTTCCAGCGCACATCAGCGTTCTTTTGGATGTGTTCCCCGCCGAGGAGCTTTCCATTTCCGAGAGGCCGATGGGGGTGACTCCGTTGTATGGGTTGATACAGGGTTTTGACACCGAATTCGTTGACGACGATTCGGGTACCTTCTGGAATAAGCGGCCTATTATTGGGCGCTCCTTCGGTGCGAATAACCACGCTGCGTGTTTCGATTTGCTGTCGTCGCTGAGCCGTCACCTCTGTTTTGCAACCTCAGCGGTTGCTACTTCTGGTGCTAGTTTCAAGGCCGTACCCGTTGTAACCCTAGGCCTCGATGTGGCCCAACGAGAACTGATTTACGAGGTTCACCAGATCAGCGATTGGGTGTTCACTATCGACCGAAATATGGGGATTGAGTTTTTCGACCATGGCGGTCGGAAGAACAGACCGGATTATCTGATTGACTATGTGCCAGGAGCCAGCTCCCAGGCGACACATAATCTGATAATCTCCTCGCGCTCGAACGATGAGTTGGAGGCCATGCTGAAGCCGGTGCTGCTTGAGCACGGTTTGTCCGCCGACGGCGAGCAGTCGGTTCAGATACTCGCGAACCTACGCTCGCTTTCTGGTCAGCTTGCCCTGAAACTGATTTCCGCACGTACGCAACAGGCGGAGGCTCTTGGCCTAGCTCTGGCGAGGCTCTATCTCGAATATCAAGGCGCGTTAAGCAATCAGATCATTGTGCCATTAGACGCACACACGGACCTCTACCGCTCAAGCGGTGAGTCAGACGATGTTAACGATGCTATCAGCCTACAACGTACCGACTTGGGTTTGTTTGATTTAGATTTAAACACCAGGACGATCACCTGTAATCTGGTTGAGGTGAAGTGTTATTCGCAGGTTGGTGCCTTTGCGGCTTTCAACCAACTGAAGGAACGGATCTCCGCCCAGATAAATCAGAGTGAGCGCATCCTCCAGCGTCACTTTGACCCGGCCCTGAAAAAACCGGATCGGCCCGATAGGTTGCTCAAGAGCCGGGAGTTGGTTCAGATTCTTAGGTTCTATCTGGAGCGCTCACTACGTTATGGGATCTTTGAAGAGATCGCCGCGCAGGAAGCGAGAGGACTACTTGAATCCATTGAGCAGGGCTACTCGCTTCAATTCAGGCGGTGCGCTTTGATTTTCGACTTTGAAAAGTCTGGTACAGAATCTCCGGACAACGAGGTAGGCATCGAATTCCATCGCATCGGAAAGGATCTCATTCATGCTTTGCTGGAGAACTGCCGCAAGCCTGTGTCTGTTGAGAGTGAGGAAGTACTGACCGCTCCTACTCTGAGCGAACAGTTCATTCTGAACGTGCCGAAGCTCGAGACTGCCGCTTTCATCGCCCCTAATAGAGTCCGCTCAACATCCTGGACGGTGGATGAGCTCTTGGACGATGAGCCGGGGACTCCAGTCACCCAGCTAACACCTTCTGTCTCAGAGGAAATCACGGCGCCTGTTCAAAAGGAAGAACAGGCGAAACCCGTTGAGCATGCACCTAAACCTACCACCATCGCGCCCAAACAAGAAAAAGACGACGAACAATCCGCCGCCGTTGATGTGGGACCGGAAGAAGCTGTTCAACCCGTGCTTGAAGTGCAGGAGCATCTGACATCCGAGCCTCAAGCCGAAGTCAGCTACGACATCATGCTGGGCGTTAATGGTAGTTCACCGCAGTACGGGTTGCTCGGAGAGGTTTCCGGACGGAAAATCGCGTTGGACCTCAATCATACCCACACGATCAGTCTCTTCGGGGTTCAAGGCGGTGGAAAGAGCTACACCCTTGGAACAGCAATTGAGATGGCCTCAATGCCGATTCAGCACATCAATGTGCTGCCAAGCCCGCTCGCCACAGTCATTTTCCATTATAGCCCGACGCAGGATTATGCGCCGGAGTTTACCTCGATGATTAATGCCAACTCGGTAGAGGATGAGATCCGTATCCTTCGTGAGCGTTACAAGGCCAACCCGGAAGCATTGAAGGATGTCTTGATTCTTACCCCTGCCAACAAGGTAGATGATCGTAGGGCCGAGTACCCGGATATTGAGGTTAAGCCGATTGCTTTTTCTGCCGCTGAACTTAAGGCAGCACACTGGAAATTCCTAATGGGAGCGATTGGTAGCCAGAGCATGTATATGCGCCAAATCAATCTCATCATGAGGGGACTGCGGGATAACCTGACCTTGGATTCTCTGCGGGCAGGCATCGATAACTCTGGTTTGTCCGATCATCTAAAGGAGCTGGCCCAGACGCGCTTACTGTTTGCAAGCGAATATATCGATGATAACCAGCGTCTCCAGGATCTGATTCGCCCCGGCCGGTTGATTATCGTGGATCTGCGAGATGAATACATCGAGAAGGACGAAGCTCTCGGTTTGTTCGTGGTGATGCTACAGGTTTTCTCAGAAGCAACCTACCAGGGAAGCGCCTTCAATAAGTTGGTGGTTTTCGATGAAGCTCACAAATATATCGAAAACGATGACTTGGTTTCTGGCCTTGTCGAGGTTGTCCGTGAGATGCGGCACAAGGGAACAAGTATTATGGTCGCCTCTCAGGACCCTCCATCAGTCCCGATCTCTCTGATCGAGTTGTCTTCACAGATCATCATGCATAAATTCAACTCACCTGCATGGTTGAAACACATCCAGAAGGCGAATGCCGCTCTTGGTGAGCTGACCTCCGACAAGATGAGCCATCTTGGAACCGGCGAAGCCTATGTATGGTCGAGCAAGGCCTCGGACGACTCATTCACCCGGGGCGCTGTGAAGATCAAGTGCCGTCCTCGCATTACCCAGCATGGTGGCAGTACCAAAACGGCTGTGGGTCGGTAGGAGATCTTTAAAGGGGCTACTTGGAAAACGGAGAATATCCTACACTAAGCATGTTTTTTAAGCAGATATGATAGGCAGCTTTGAGCGAAGCGGACATTACAGCCAAGCTGAACTAAGCATGGAAAACCAAACATACTGCACAAAAAAAGGATCAGTGGCTTTTTTTAATTATCAGTCTCACCTCCGGTGGAGGTGGCGATTGTTAATGTGGGTTTTACCTATAGAATGCCCATGCTAAATACTGCCTCGGTTTGTTACCAGCAAATCTGGGAGTAAATAGCATGGGCAGATATAAATCCGCTTCCCACTTATTCTATCGCTGTCAGTATTTTGTATGGACGACGGTCTGGAAAGACAATAAAAGCGAAGGGCAATCTTTCTATTTTCTTGACCCGGATGGCCACAAGCTGGAGCTGCATGTGGGAGATTTAGCATCTCGACTGGCGCAGTGCCGGGAGAAGCCTTACTCTGGAATGCGTTTCGGTTCTGGAAAATAATCACGCAACTTTGTGATCTTCCACGCAGTATTCAATTTTATGTCCCATTCTGGGGGCAAATCCCCAAAGTAAAATCTAACAACTCATTAATTTTCAATAAATTAAACGAAAAGGCGAGTCCGGCCTTCGCACCCAATCGGCAACCAATTCACCTGAAGGCATCTTTTTGTGCCGGAAATTCAGTATCTGTTTAAACACTTCGTGTAACGAATGTGAGTATTGTATTCCCATTAACTATGCTAAGTCAGCTGCAAATTTTTTCGGATAAAAATCTTTCCCTTGTCGATTGCATTGGCGTACGATAAATAAACAATACCGCTGCAATTCAGAGGGATTTTGAATGCCTGTAAACGAGAGGATTAACGCGACATCCGGGACACGTATTAAGCCCGGTGGAACGAGGCTTATAACCACTGGTGAGATTGGGTTAGCAAGAACGCTATTTAGCTACGGTCTCCGGTACAATACAGTGTGGATTCATCGGGAAAGTTATTTGCCGTTCAATCTGCAGCCTACTGATATTGCTATGAGTCCTAACGGAGAAATGTGGTTTAGGGAAGACACCTACTCCCATGATTTTTCAATGGAAGTTGATGTGCAAAAAAAACATAGATTCATGCATGAGTTAATGCATGTATGGCAAGCGCAGCACGGAATGTTTGTCAGAACCAGAGGGTTGTTCTCCCGATTTGCTGATTACAGTTACAGTTTAGACAAGGAGAACATACGACATTATAGCTTAGAACAGCAGGCTTCATTAGTTAGTGATTACTGGTTGTTGCAAGCTTACGGTTTTAAAAATTATCTGTATCTACCTGCATTACGAGATTATGATCATAAAGAATCTGACTATACATTGCTTCAAAAATATAAATTAGTTATGAAGGGATTTCCACAATGAAGAGATTCGCTATCTTACCTTTAACTTTTCTTATTTCCGGTTGTCCTGGTGGTAATCCTGCGCCACACCCAAGAGATACCATTATTAATGGAGAGCATCTTTGCTTTAGTTTGGATAAAAGGGATGTATTGAATTACTACACTATTGATTCAGGCGAAAACGGTAAGACGCAAACGGTAATGAGTTCTGGTTATGACAAGTTAATGTCATCATATCCTGACAATTGCATCGATATTGAATGGAAGAAGAATCATACTTATGTCATTAACTACGGTTTAAATAATAAAAAATATGTTCATGAATTCTTTATTGATAGTGCTGGGACGTTGACTAAATAGCGGAGGGGTGACTCCGTGACATATAGTCGCGTGCCTTACCTCACCCCCTAAATACCTCTCTCCTGTGCCACTCCACAAATCCCTCTTTCGGGTAACAGTCCTTCCCCTGAGGCAATCCAATTTGCTTACCATCAAAGTCCCAGAACAGCTTTCCGACAATCCCGCCGCCGTTAACCGCGGGAGAAATCTGTACCCGCATATGCTCATCCAGGCCAATCGAACCTTTATCAAATGCTTTGTGGTGAATGGCGCATAGCGCCAGGCCGTTGGGAATTTCACATGGGCCGCCGTGCTGCTTCCATTTGATATGCGCAGCCTCCAGCGCGACGGAGGTGTTGTCATGGCGCATATTAAAGCCGCAGATAGCGCATTCATAGTTATAAGCGCGTAGCACCTGCTGGCGGAACAGCGGGTCGCGTTCTTTGCGAATTTGCTGGATATCAAACCCCATCTCGTCGGCGATCTCTTCCTGAATACTCTCCGGGAAATGGGCCTGCAGGATCTGATGCGCCAGGGTGTTAATCAGCCTCTTATTCTTGCTCAGCAGCGCGAAGTGCTCTTCGTCAAAGCCGCCCGCGACGTGATAGGTTTCCAGTTCTTTAGAGGGTGGCTGTCTGCTGCCTTCAGTTGAACATTGCTCAGCGTTGCGTAATTCCCAGAAGCCGTCGCCTTTTAGACGCCAGAAAGGCATATCGGGGCGGTATTGCGCGCGCTGTGGACCAAAACGCTCCAGCAGGCTATGTAACTCATCACGAACCTCTGAGGCGTAATCGAACATCCGCGGATGTCCGTGCTGGTAATGCGACAGCACGTGCAACAACAGCAGAGGTTTATGCGGCGCGCGCTGTTCGCCTTTGCGCCAGATAGTGATATTGGCGATCGCTTGTTGCAGAGTTTTACTAGAAGGCATCGCGTTACGTATTTTGCTAAATAATTGCGATGATGCTCGCAAAACTGCTGTCGATCAAGCCACCGGGATTCGATATCCAACCCAGGTCTCTTTTCAACTATCACCATGATTTATCTATTCGAAATTTATTCCGCTTTCTATCTATAATGAGGTCACTCATCATCAAATAGCTCAGCCATATGAAACGGTTGCCAGATCATCTATCGCGAGAATGCATCATCGAAGCCATCCGCGCATACGACGAGGGTATAGCGCATCAGTTTAAAGACGCGCGTCTGTATGAAGTCGAATTCGAAGGACGTCGTTATCCCTCTAAAGCTATCGTTGGGATAGCGGCCACCATGGCGACGAAAACGGAGTTCACCCCGGCGGATTTCAGCGGTGGGATCAAATCCAAATGCGTCCGTCTGTTGCTGGAACAAGGATTCAAGATCGTTCAGGAGCGAGTAGATGATACCGGCATTACCCTTTTTCCCGACGAGCTACAGACGAAAAGTGAGTTTGTGGAAGGGGCTGCGGTTCAGGTTATGGTTAACCGCTATGAGCGCGATCGCCAGGCCCGCGAGGCTGCGTTGCGCTATCACGGTACCCGGTGTCAGGTGTGCGGCCTTGATATGGCTAAGCGCTACGGTGATATCGGCCAGGGCTTTATCCATATTCATCATCTGGTGCCGCTATCGGAGATTAAACAGGACTATCGTTTGGATCCGAAAACTGACCTGATCCCAGTTTGCCCCAACTGTCACGCGATGCTGCATCGGCGAAACCCGCCATATACGCCAGATGAATTAAAAACTCTGATACAATCATAGTAATACTTTCATAAACGGATTTGAAAAATGGCATTATATAATATTGCTGATAAAAATTTAGTTGCGCTGGAAAAAACTACCTACTCAATAGAGGGGCTTCAGGAACGTTACGATTTGCAAGAAGCTATAAAAAATAATATTGATATCCTTGCACCTGATTGTCTTGTCATTGCTGAGGAGTTTTCAGATTGGGAGGACAGCAGAAGACGGATTGACTTATTAGCGATTGATAAGCAGGCTAATCTTGTCGTAATAGAGTTAAAGCGAGATGAAATCGGCGCTCATATGGAATTACAAGCATTGCGTTATGCAGCTATGATTTCTACAATGAGTTTTACAAAAGCATGCGAATATTATCAGTCATATTTAGGTACTGATTCAGATGTTAATGCTAAAGCAAAAATATTAGAATTTATTGGTCTTGAGGAGAATGAGCTCTCTGACTTTGGTAAGGATGTTAGAATTGTTCTTGCTTCAGCTGATTTTGGGAAAGAACTGACCACTACAGCGATTTGGCTGAGAGATAAAGGTGTTGATATTCGTTGTGTTCGTCTTACACCTTACAAGTTTAACGATGATATACTAATAAATGCGGAGCAAATAATTCCGGTTCCAGAATTAGAAGAATATCAAGTTAAGTTCAGGGAAAAGCTGGTTGAGCAAAATATAAGTAGCCAGAAGTCTGAAAAAGATTACTCTGAATATAGGTATAATGGTGGTGTTTATAATAAGCGTAAGTTAGCCCTTGAACTATTTACTGATTGGATAAATAAGCATAATCCCCACAGCCTTGAGGACATTTATACTAAGCTGGGTGAAATTCTCAAAAATCGAACAATTGTTTTGGCTGATCAAGTTCCTGATGGGCGAAAGAATCGATATCATTTGAGTGAAGATGCGGTAATTGAGCTTCAATCTGGCGAAGTTATCGCAATATCGAACCAATGGGGGCTTGGTAATATCCAGCGTGTAATTGATTTTTTACGACGCGATGGTTTTATTATTGAAAAAGTAGAGCAATAGGTAGTAAAAAATATTGCTCAACGCTGCGTTTGCAGACCTGGTGTTGAGCATATTGAGCGTATATGTAGTGATAATAAATTACACCAACCCTACACCCCATAATCCCGATACAGCCAATACCCGCCAACCAGCAGCACAACATTCAGCACGATGCTAATAATGAAATACGTTCTGAATGGCTGCTTCTGGGTTTTGTGGCGAAAACACAGCTGCCCGGCAATCGCGCCGGGCCATCCGCCAAGCAGGCCGAACGTCAGCAGGGTGGATTCCGGGATCCGGCTCCAGGCTTTACGGGCGGCTAATTTATCGATGCCGTAGATAAGCCAGGTCAGCACGTTCGCCAGCAGGAACCACATGGCGATGGAATAGGGCAGCAACAGGCTGCCGACGGCGGCAAGGGCCAGCAGGAAGTAACAAAAATAACCGAGCTTCATACGAGATCAACAGCGCTTAGCAGTGGCAGGGAGGGCAACTATATCTGGTTTGCTGGCTGGCGGTAAGACGTCGATTGTTAATCGCGACAGGTCGACAACTTTACCCCTTGCTCCTTATTGGCAACCCATTTCCCGCGCCAACCTCCCCGGCTGCGTTTTTAGCGTTGTGGTAACGGCCGCCGGCAGTGCCGACCACAGCGTCAAATGCGGACTGGTGCGGCGCTCGATCTCTTCCACCGTCACCTGATGGTCGCAAAAATTGGCATCGCGCGGCGTTGCCTGGTCCAGCACAAATGCCGCGTACTGGCCGCTCTGCGGGCCGCTATCGAGGAAAATAATCTTCCAGTAACCGCTGGGGATCTCCACGTCCGGCGCGGCGGGCAGGGTGGCGATATGCCGCTCGAACAGCGACCCGGTAACCGCATAAACCGCCGTCACCTCCGGGCGCTCGGCTAACGCGCGCTCCGCGTCTTCCAGCCGCGCCCATGCTCCCTGATTCAGCGCCGCTTCCTGCGGGGTGATATTCGACAGATAGTTCAGCGCAGGCCAGTCCGCCGCGCCACCGAGGCTCGCCAGCGGCGCCTGATGGCCGCGATCGACCGCCAGTAAGGTGTTGGCCCGGCGATAGTCGGCGGGCGCCAGCGTATCGGCGGCAGGCAAATCGGGGTCCTGCTTCCACACTCTTGCCCGGTTGCTGGCCTCGCTGGCACGGGTGATTTTATACGCTACCCAGTTGGCCAGTTTACGACTGGGGTTATTGTTCAGCGTGTAGGCCGCGCGGAAAAGCGTCTGTTGGCTGCCGCCGGTTGGGCAGCCAACTTCGCAATTATCCACCTTTACTGTCGCGGCATGGCAGGGGGATATCGTGCTCAGGGTGGAAAGTAATAACAGCAAAAATAAACAGGGTGGAGAAGGATTCAGGTTCATCGATAGCGCTCATTAATTTAAGGCCCACCTTTTCTCCGCGTGATAAATACGCAGCCTGGGTGAGCAGGAAAATCAATGAAGCTAAAGGGGATAACGAGGAGTGAAGGTCGATTGGCGCAGAGGATGAGATAATATGAGAGCGGGTGAGGGTTAAATGAGGTAATTGCTTGTGGGTCTAATAATAAAAAGGCCCGCCGGTGAAATACCAACGGGCCTGCCTTTATTTATTCTCCGCGCTTGCCCCGATGCCGATACAGCCACATCAGCTTATATGCCGCCGGAATGATAAACAGCGACAGCAGCGGCGCGGTGATCATCCCGCCAATCATCGGCGCGGCGATACGGCTCATCACTTCTGACCCGGCGCCGGTGCCCCATAAAATCGGCAGCAGGCCGGCGATAATCACCGCCACGGTCATCGCCTTTGGCCGCACGCGCAGCACCGCGCCCTGGTACAGCGCCTCGTCGAGCTTATCGGCGCTGAAGGTCTGCGGATTTTCCAGCGATGGCTCCGCCTCGATGGCATGGCGCAGGTACATCAGCATCACCACGCCAAACTCTGCCGCCACCCCGGCGAGGGCGATAAAGCCGGTACCGGTGGCCACCGACAGATGGAACCCCATCCAGTAGAGGAACCAGATCCCGCCGACGAGGGCGAACGGCACGCTGGTGATAATCAGCAACGCCTCGCCGAAGCGGCGGAACGCCAGGTACAGCAGCACGAAGATAATCATTAGCGTCATCGGCACCATCAGCTTCAGCTTCTGATTAGCACGCTCGAGCAGCTCAAACTGCCCGGAGTAGGAAACGCTGATGCCCGGTTTCAGCTTCACCTCTTTGCCGATGGCCTGCTGCAGATCGCGCACCACCGACACCATGTCGCGGTCGCGAGCGTCGATGTAGATCCAACTGGTCGGGCGGGCGTTCTCGGTCTTCAGCATCGATGGCCCGGTAACGACCTTAACCTCGGCGACGTCGCCGAGCACGATCTGCTGCTTCAGCGGCGTGAGGATCGGCAGCTGGCGCAGGGTCTCCGGGCTGTCGCGATAGCTCTGCGGGTAGCGGATGTTGATCGGATAGCGCTCGACGCCCTCTACCGTTTCACCAACCATCGCGCCGCCGATGGCGGACGAGACGAACAGCTGCACGTCGCCGACGGTCATGCCGTAACGGGCCGCCTTCTCACGATGAATATCAATGTTGAGGTAGCGCCCGCCGACCAGCCGCTCGGCTAGTGCCGAAGTGACTCCCGGCACGGTGCGCGCCACCACTTCAATTTGTTCGGCGATGGTGTCGATATCGGCCAGATTAGTGCCGGAAACTTTAATGCCGATCGGGCTCTTGATGCCGGTGGAGAGCATGTCGATGCGGTTGCGGATCGGCGGCACCCACAGGTTCGCCAGCCCCGGCAGACGCACGGTTTTATCCAGCTCCTCGACGATCTTCTCCATGGTCATCCCCGGTCGCCACTGATCCTGCGGCTTGAGCTGAATCGTGGTCTCTACCATCTCCAGCGGCGCCGAGTCGGTGGCGGTTTCGGCCTTGCCGGTTTTGCCGAACACCCGCTCCACTTCCGGCACCGTCATGATCAGCTTATCGGTTTTCTGCAGCATATCCGCCGCCTGCGCAGCGGAGATCCCCGGCAGCGTTGACGGCATATACAGCAGATCGCCTTCGTTAATCTGCGGCAGAAACTCGCCGCCGACCCGGTTAAGGGGCCAAATCACCGTCAGGATCGACAGGAGCGCAATCAGCAGGGTAGTCTTCGGCCAGTGCAGCACCTTCAGCAGCAGCGGGTGATAAATGCGGATTAAAAAGCGGTTCAGCGGGTTGCTGTTCTCCGCTGGGATCTTGCCGCGGATCCAGAAGCCCATCAGGATCGGGATCACCACGATCGCCAGCAGCGCCGCCCCGGCCATCGACCAGGTTTTGGTGAAGGCCAGCGGGCCGAACAGTTTGCCCTCCTGGCCTTCGAGGGTGAAAATCGGGATAAACGACAGAGTAATGATCAGCAGGCTGATAAACAGCGCGGGGCCGACCTCCACCGACGCATCGGTAATGATTTTCCAGCGGATGTCGTTGCTAAGTTTCTCTCCCGGGTGCTGATGTTCCCACTCCTCCAGCCGCTTATGGGCGTTCTCAATCATCACGATGGCGGCATCGACCATCGCCCCCACCGCAATGGCGATCCCGCCCAGCGACATGATGTTGGCGTTAAGTCCCTGGAAATGCATCATGATAAAGGCGAAGCACAGGCCGAGCGGCAGCGAAATAATCGCCACCAGCGCCGAGCGCACGTGCCACAGGAACAGGGCACAGACCAGCGCGACAACGATAAACTCTTCCAGCAGCTTGTGGCTGAGGTTGTCGATGGCGCGGTCGATAAGCTGGCTGCGGTCGTAGGTGGTGACCACTTCAACCCCTTCTGGCAGGCTGCTTTGCAGCGACGCCAGCTTCTCTTTGACCGCCGAGATCACCTCGCGGGCGTTCTTGCCGGAGCGCAGGATCACCACGCCGCCGGCCACTTCGCCCTCGCCGTTAAGCTCTGCGATACCGCGGCGCATCTCCGGGCCAATCTGCACCCGCGCGACGTCGCCGAGATAGACCGGCACGCCGTTATCGCCGGTTTTCAGCACGATATTTTTGAAGTCGTCGAGCGTCTGCAGGTAGCCGCTGGCGCGCACCATATATTCGGCTTCCGCCAGTTCGACGGAAGAGCCGCCCGCCTCCTGGTTAGAGGCGTCCAGCGCCGATTTCACCTCGCCGAGGCTGATGCCGTACTGGGTCAGCTTCATTGGGTCGACGACAATCTGATACTCCTTGACCACGCCGCCCACCGACGCCACTTCCGAGACGTTAGGAATGGTTTTCAGCTCATATTTTAAGAACCAGTCTTGCAACGAGCGCAGTTCGGCGAGGTCGTGTTTGCCGCTGCGGTCGACCAGCGCGTACTCGAAGACCCAGCCAACGCCGGTGGCGTCCGGGCCCATTTCGGCGCTGACCCCGGCGGGCAGTTTGCCCTGCACCTGGTTGAGATACTCCAGCACCCGCGAGCGCGCCCAGTAAGGATCGGTGCCGTCTTCAAATATTACATACACGTAGGAGTCGCCAAACTGCGAGAAGCCACGCACCGTTTTGGCGCCGGGGACTGACAGCATGGTGGTGGTCAGCGGCCAGGTGACCTGGTTTTCGACGATCTGCGGCGCCTGTCCCGGGTAGCTGGTTTTGACGATTACCTGTACGTCGGAGAGGTCCGGCAGGGCGTCTACCGGGGTGTGGATGATGGTCCAGGTTCCCCAGATGCTGAGAAACAGCGCCGCCATCATCACCAGGAAGCGGTTGGCCACCGAGCGGCGGATAATCCATTCAATCATTGTTCCGTTCCTCAGTGCGCGTGGGCGGCAGGAGCCGTGACATCAGGAGCCTGCGCGCGCATGCGCTCCAGCGCGCCGGAGATATTGGCTTCCGAGTCGATCAGGAACAGGCCGCTGGCGACGACTTTTTCGCTCTCCTGCAGACCGCTGCGAATGGCCGTAACGCCATTGGATTCGTGGAATACCTGCACGAGCTTCGGCACGAAGCGGCCCTCGTTATCCACGGTAATCACTCGCTGCTCGCTGCCGCTGTCGATCAACGCTTTTGATGGGATCAGCAGCATCGGCGCGCTTTCGCTGGTCAGCTTCAGATAGGCGTTCATCCCCGGCTTTAGCGCTTCATCCGGGTTATTGACCTGCAGGCGTAGCTGCAGGGTACGGGTGGCGCTATCGACGCTGGGGAGAATGGTCCATTTGTTGATGCTGAAGGTTTTGCCCGGCCAAGCGGGAACCTGAATGGCGAACTGCGAGGCGTCTTTAATTAGCCAGGCGATGGATTCCGGCACCGCCACGCTGACCCACACCGGGTCCATGCCCTGAATTTTCGCCACCACATTATCTTTGGCGATATTCATTCCGGCACGCAGATCGAAGGCGGTAATAACGCCATCGATCGGCGCTTTGAGGGTAAAGCGGGTCTGGATTTTACGTGTGGTTTTCAGGCGGCGGATATCGTCATCCGGCATGCCGGCGAGGCGTAGGCGTTCGAGGATCCCCTCAACCTGCGTGGCGGTGCCACCGGTCTCCTGCAACAACAGATATTCGCTCTGCGCTTCCACCCAGTCCGGGATGGTCAGCTCGAGTAACGGCGTGCCTTGCTTGACTTTGTCGCCGACGGTCAGCGGATAGACTTTATTGATAAAGCCCGCCGCCCGCGCCTGCATAATCACGTACTGATACTCGTTATAGCTGATGTTGGCCGGGAAGGTCTGGGCGTAGCGCAACGGCCCGCGGCTGACCGCGGCGGTTTTTACGCCGAGATTCTGGGTCTGCGTCGGGTCGATACGCACCCCCGGCGCACCGGCGGCGGCACTCTCCTCATCAGCGTATTTCGGCACCAGATCCATATCCATAAACGGCGATTTACCCGGTTTATCAAAGCGAGTATTCGGGTACATCGGGTCGTACCAGAACAGCACTTTGCGCTGCTGCTCGATCGCGGATGCGCTAGTCAGGGGAGGCGTCAGTCGGGTATACAGCGCCGCGGTAAGCGCGCCGCCAATTACCATGCTGCCGAGGATCAGCGCCGTATTTTTCAGTGTCAGGGATGCCATGTGTCGTCCATTCAGTTGTTGAGGAGCCTACCGTCGCCGGGCCGTTATTGGGCGCGGATATCCTGTAACAGCGACAGATTGCCCTGCTGAACGAAGGTGAAATCCACGCTGTCGCCGTTCTTCACATTGTTGAGCTGCGTCTGCGGGGTGATGGTGAAGCGCATGGTCATCGGCGGCCAGTTCACCGCCGGGATGGCGTCGTGGGCGATGGTGATTTTTTTACTATCCATGTCAATGGCTTTAATGACGCCTTTGCCAGTGATGCTTTGCGTCTGCGTGGCTGCGGGCTGTTCGTGCATTGCCATACCGGCGTGCGGGTCGGCGGCCTGGGCCGCGAACACTGCGCCAGAGAACAGGGTGAACAGGGCGATTTTAGACAGTGAATTCATAATCAAGACTCCTCGGGTTATTCCATCCAGCCGCCGCCGAGAGCGGTGAACAAGGTGATTTCATTAGCCTGACGGGAATAGTTGAGTTCCAGCAGGGTTTGTCGGGTGGTGAAAATGTCGCGCTGGGCGCTCAGGACTTCGATGTAGCTGACCGCGCCGTGACGATAGAGCGCAGTCGCGCGCTGCAGGGTGATATTTAGTGAAGCGAGATAGCGTTCCTGGGCGGCAATCTGAGCGGCCAGGCTTTGGCGCAGGGCCAGCGCGTCGGCCACCTCTTTAAAGGCGGACTGTATTTTTTGCTCATAGTTGACCACCTGCTGCTGCTGGCGGATCTCCGCCAGATCGAGGTTGGCCTGATTACGCCCGGCGTTGAAAATCGGCAGTTCGATTTTGGGGATGAAGTTCCACATCGCGCTGCCGGCGTTAAACAGGCTGGAGAGCTCGCTGCTGCTGCCGGAGAGAGAGCTGGTTAGGGTAATCGACGGGAAGAAGGCCGCCCGCGCGGCGCCGATATTGGCGTTGGCTGCCAACAGGCTGTGTTCGGCCTCTAAAATATCCGGCCGCTGCAGCAGGATCTCTGAAGAGAGCGACGGCGGCAGGGTTACGCCTTTCAGGTCCACCGCGCTGCTGGCGCTATCGTCCGGCAGCCGTTGATAGCTGCCGAGCAGTAGCTGCAGGGCGTTATTAGCCTGCGCCAGTTGGCCCTGCCGTTTGGCGATATCGGCGCGGGTGCTTTCGATCATGCCGCGCGCCTGTTCCAGCGCCAGAACGGTGGTGCTGCCGGTCAGCAGCTGTTTTTCGACGAAGGCGTAAGACTGCTGATAGTTCTGTAAGGTGTCGTTCGCCACCTGCAACTGCGCCGCCGCCAGCCGCTGGTTGAAGTAGCTTTGTGAAACGTTAGCAATCAACAGGATATGCACCGCGCGCCGCGCCTCTTCGCTGGCGAAGAAGTTCTGTCGGTCGGCCTCGCTAAGGTTTTTCAACCGGCCAAAGAAGTCGAGGTCGTAGCTGAGACTCAAGCCAGCGGCATAATCGCTGCTGGTGGTGGTGTTGCCTTTGAGCTTGCTGCCATAGGTGGTGCTGCCGTCGCCGTTAAGCTGCGGGTAGCGGTCGGCGTCGGTGACCCGGTACTGGGCGCGGGCCTCCTGCACTTTCAGCGTCGCCATCCGTAGATCGCGGTTGTTGGTCAGCGCGATACTAATCAGGCTTTTCACCTGCGGGTCGACGAAAAAGGTGCGCCAGCCGGTTTCCTGGTAGCCCGCCGTCGCGGTAACCAGTTTGTTCTGGCTGAGAGAGAACTGCTGCGGCACCGGCGCTGCGGGGCGCTGGTAGTCCGGAGCAAGTGACAGACAGCCTGTTAAGGCGAATATCACGCTGAGAGAAAGAAGCTGAATTGGGCGCATGGCGACAGACGGTTTTCGGCGATTTATCAATGGCGGATACTTTACGCAGCGGGCTCTGTTCAACGCGTGACAGGAAAATGACAAAGCTGTCATTTTCCTGATATTTCATTGCTATCCGGAGGGGCTCCTCTAAAATTGAATACCCGCACAGAGCGCGCGTGAAGGAGCCAGCCGTGAAGATTTTGATTGTCGAAGATGAGAAGAAAACCGGGGAGTACCTGACCAAAGGGCTTACCGAAGCCGGATTCGTCGTCGACCTGGCCGACAACGGCCTTAACGGTTATCACCTGGCGATGACCAGCGATTACGATCTGCTGATCCTCGATATCATGCTGCCGGACGTCAACGGCTGGGATATCGTGCGCATGCTGCGCGCCGCCAATAAAGGGATGCCGATCCTGCTGCTCACCGCGCTTGGCACTATCGAGCATCGGGTGAAGGGGCTGGAGCTGGGCGCCGACGACTATCTGGTGAAGCCCTTTGCTTTTGCGGAACTGCTGGCGCGGGTACGTACTCTGCTGCGTCGCGGGGCGGCGGTAATAGTAGAAAGCCAGTTTCAGGCGGCCGATCTCAGCGTTGATTTGGTCAGCCGCAAGGTGATGCGCGGCGCGACTCGTATCACCCTGACCAGTAAAGAATTCACTCTGCTGGAGTTCTTCTTGCGCCATCAGGGCGAGGTGCTACCCCGCTCGCTGATCGCGTCGCAGGTGTGGGATATGAATTTCGACAGCGACACTAACGCCATCGACGTGGCGGTGAAGCGGCTGCGTGCCAAAATCGATAACGACTTCGAACCGAAGCTTATCCAGACCGTGCGCGGCGTCGGCTATATGCTTGAGGTGCCGGATGGCCGCTAAGCGCCCCTTTTCGTTGGCTACCCGGCTGACCTTCTTTATCAGCCTCGCCACCATCATTGCATTCTTTGCCTTCACCTGGATCATGATCCATTCGGTGAAGGCTCACTTTGAAGAGCGCGACGTTCACGACCTCAAGCAGCTCAGTACCACGCTTGAGACGGTGCTCAACCATGCCGACTATCCGCAGGAGCGGCGGCTGGAGATCTTAAAAAACGTGATTGGCGGCTACGCTAACGTCTTTATCTGTCTGGATGATGCCGAGGGCAATATTCTGTTTCAGTCGCCAGACGGCCCGGAACTCAGCCATATTATGAGCACGCCGGGTCTGGCGATGAAGTTGCGCGACGGTAATGTGATTTCATGGACCGACCCGCAGCCGCGGGAAATGGTTCATGATAATCATCAAATGGAGACCCGCTCCTGGCGGCTAATCATGTTGCCGCTGGGCAAGCAGGCGGACGGTAAACCGGCCTGGCATCTGCTGATGGCTTTATCGATCGACTTTCACCTGCACTATATTAATGAGCTCAAAGCAAAGCTGATTTCCGCGGCGTCGATAATCAGCCTGCTGATCATCGCCATCGTGCTGTTTGTGGTCTATCAGGGGCATAAGCCGATTCGCCAGATCAGCCGCCAGATCCAGAATATTACCTCCCGGGATCTCGATGTACGCCTTGACCCACAGGCGGTACCCATCGAGCTGGAGCGGCTGGCGCTGTCGTTTAACCATATGCTGGAGCGGATAGAGGATGTCTTTACCCGGCAGTCTAATTTCTCCGCCGATATCGCCCATGAAATCCGTACGCCGATTACCAACCTGGTGACGCAAACCGAAATCGCCTTAAGCCAGAGCCGCAGCCAGCAGGAGCTGGAAGAGGTGCTCTATTCCAACCTCGAAGAGTTTTCACGCATGTCGCGGATGGTCAGCGATATGTTGTTCCTCGCCCAGGCGGATAATAACCAGCTGATCCCTGAACAGCGGGCGCTGGATCTGGCCGAGGAAGTGAATAAGGTGTTTGAGTTCTTTGAAGCGTGGGCGGAAGAGAAAGAGGTGGCGCTGCGTTTTGTCGGTAGCCACTGCCGGGTGATTGGCGACCCGCTGATGCTGCGGCGGGCAATCAGCAACCTGCTGTCGAACGCGATCCGCTATACCCCTGCCGGCCAGGCGGTGACCATTCAGTTGAGCGAAAGCGCCGAGAAGATTCGCCTGGTGGTGGAGAACCCCGGCGCGCCGATTGCCGCTGAACATTTGCCGCGCCTGTTTGACCGTTTCTATCGCGTCGACCCCTCGCGCCAGCGCAAAGGCGAGGGCAGCGGCATCGGTCTGGCGATTGTAAAATCGATTGTCAGCGCCCATCACGGCAGCGTGGCGGTGAAGTCCGATCAACGATCTACGCGTTTTATTGTGGTATTACCAAAATATGCGCAATAACGACCTCATCTGACGGCTTCGTCATAATGCGGTCACGCTGGCGACAGAGCCATTATTTTATCCTTCCTGTTGATGACTCACTATTTGTTAATCTTCAGGGAGTAATAGAATGAACACAGTACGCACTATCGTGGCTATCAGCGTTATTTTTGCAGCAAGTGTGGCGAATGCTGCGGAAATGACCCATCACAACGCGGCGTTGGCGCATGAGATGATGAATAACGGGCAGTCGCCGGCCCATCAGCAGATGGCGCAGGGGCATCTTGCGCAGGTGGGCGACAATCCGGCCTCCCCGAAACAGCCGCGTTCTTTTTCACAAATGAATGAACATGAACAGGCTGCGGTATTTCATGAATCGCTGAATAATGGCCAGGCGTTTGCCCATCAGGCGGAAGCAAAAGCGCATCGCCAACAAATTCCAGCTCTCTAATCAGTGGTGGAGGTGATGGGGGCGAGTTGTCTGGATAATGTCTGAGAGATAGCGGGCAGCGCCAGGCGGCTGCCCGCAGTATTGCCGTTCTCTTACTCTTCGAAGTACCAGTAGCCCTGATTAATCAGGCGCGTCAGTTCGCTAACGAATGCCGGATTTTTCAGGCCGCTGCCGAGCTCTTCTTGACCTAATGAGGTATAGCGGCACAATGCATCCAGCGCTCCGGCATCGGTGGTATCCAGCTGTTCGCTATGTACGAAGAAGCTGTCGCCGATATGCAGAACGCGCAGGCCGCTCAGGCGAGAAAGCTTTTCGCCGCCCAGCAGCGCATCGACCACTTCCGCTTCTTCATATGCCGGTTCCGCCGGAGCAATGTCCAGCTCGTGACGCGGCGTGGTGACGAAACTGCCGAACCACTGCTTGAAGTCTTCGGGTTGGCAAATCATGTCGATCATCATGTTGCGCAGACGTTCGAGTTCATACTCTTCAACCCGGCCCGGATGCTCGCGGCAGGTGAGATCAGGATCGCTGTAGTGTTCGCCGCCGAGGTCGTTTTCCAGCACATAGTCGGCGAAGCTGCTGATCAGGTCGCGGCCGTTTGGCCCGCGGAAGCCGACGGAGTAGTTCAGTGCCGTTTCGTGGGTCACGCCGTCGTGCGGGAATCCCGGTGGAATATAGAGGATGTCGCCCGGCTCCAGATCTTCATCAATGATCGGTGGGAACGGATCGACGTGCAGCAGTGCCGGATGCGGACAGAACTGACGCATCGGCAGCTTATCGCCCACGCGCCAGCGGCGGCTGCCCATGCCCTGAATAATAAAGACGTCATACTGATCGATATGCGGGCCCACACCGCCGCCGGGGACGGAGAAGGAGATCATCAGATCGTCTAAACGCCAGTCAGGCAGCACGCGGAACGGGCGCACCAGTTCCGCGGCCGGCATATGCCAGTGGTTTACCGCCTGGGCCAGCAATGACCAGCCGCTTTCGCCCAGCCCGTCGAAATGTTCAAATGGACCGTTACTGGCCTGCCATTTACCGTTAACCAGGCTCACCAGCCGGCTATCGACTTCCGGCTCCATGGCTAACCCGGCCAGTTCGTCTGGCGTAATGGGGTCGATGAAGTTCGGAAACGCCTTCTTTAATACGACCGGCTGCTTTTGCCAGTACTTCTCTAAAAACTCGGGCCAGTTAATGTTGAGTTGATAAGCCATAGATTATTACCAATAGGAAGAAACGGCTCTGATTATAGAAAGGAGAGGAAGTTGAGCGCTTTATCATGGGTCAAGAGTGGTGCTTAATTCACCATTGGCGCGATAGCGGCGGTGGGTGAACGAGAAAAATCGCGTTTTCGCAAAAAAGTAGTTTCGGTAGAGAATGCGCTGCAGGCCGCATGAATACTGGGTTTTATCGGTTCTGTCTTAACGAGGATAAACGTGAAAAGTTTAATTAATGAGCGCTTGATAAGTTTTTTGTATTTTAAGGCTTGCTATATCTCAGCAGCTCCCTATAATGCGCACCCACTGACACGGCAGATGTGAATCACTTCACACAAACAGCCGGTTCGGTTGAAGAGAAAAATTCTGAAATTCAGGGTTGACTCTGAAAGAGGAAAGCGTAATATACGCCACCTCGCGACAGAGCGCTAAAGCGCGTCGCAACTGCTCTTTAACAATTTATCAGACAATCTGTGTGGGCGCTCAAAGTGACATGGATTCTTAACGTCCTCGGACGAAAAATGAATACCAAGTCTCTGAGTGAACATGCGTAATTCATTACGAAGTTTAATTCACGAGCATCAAACTTAAATTGAAGAGTTTGATCATGGCTCAGATTGAACGCTGGCGGCAGGCCTAACACATGCAAGTCGAGCGGTAGCACAGAGAGCTTGCTCTCGGGTGACGAGCGGCGGACGGGTGAGTAATGTCTGGGAAACTGCCTGATGGAGGGGGATAACTACTGGAAACGGTAGCTAATACCGCATAACGTCGCAAGACCAAAGTGGGGGACCTTCGGGCCTCATGCCATCAGATGTGCCCAGATGGGATTAGCTAGTAGGTGGGGTAATGGCTCACCTAGGCGACGATCCCTAGCTGGTCTGAGAGGATGACCAGCCACACTGGAACTGAGACACGGTCCAGACTCCTACGGGAGGCAGCAGTGGGGAATATTGCACAATGGGCGCAAGCCTGATGCAGCCATGCCGCGTGTATGAAGAAGGCCTTCGGGTTGTAAAGTACTTTCAGCGAGGAGGAAGGCGTTAAGGTTAATAACCTTGGCGATTGACGTTACTCGCAGAAGAAGCACCGGCTAACTCCGTGCCAGCAGCCGCGGTAATACGGAGGGTGCAAGCGTTAATCGGAATTACTGGGCGTAAAGCGCACGCAGGCGGTCTGTCAAGTCGGATGTGAAATCCCCGGGCTCAACCTGGGAACTGCATTCGAAACTGGCAGGCTAGAGTCTTGTAGAGGGGGGTAGAATTCCAGGTGTAGCGGTGAAATGCGTAGAGATCTGGAGGAATACCGGTGGCGAAGGCGGCCCCCTGGACAAAGACTGACGCTCAGGTGCGAAAGCGTGGGGAGCAAACAGGATTAGATACCCTGGTAGTCCACGCCGTAAACGATGTCGACTTGGAGGTTGTGCCCTTGAGGCGTGGCTTCCGGAGCTAACGCGTTAAGTCGACCGCCTGGGGAGTACGGCCGCAAGGTTAAAACTCAAATGAATTGACGGGGGCCCGCACAAGCGGTGGAGCATGTGGTTTAATTCGATGCAACGCGAAGAACCTTACCTACTCTTGACATCCAGAGAACTTAGCAGAGATGCTTTGGTGCCTTCGGGAACTCTGAGACAGGTGCTGCATGGCTGTCGTCAGCTCGTGTTGTGAAATGTTGGGTTAAGTCCCGCAACGAGCGCAACCCTTATCCTTTGTTGCCAGCGGTCCGGCCGGGAACTCAAAGGAGACTGCCAGTGATAAACTGGAGGAAGGTGGGGATGACGTCAAGTCATCATGGCCCTTACGAGTAGGGCTACACACGTGCTACAATGGCATATACAAAGAGAAGCGACCTCGCGAGAGCAAGCGGACCTCATAAAGTATGTCGTAGTCCGGATTGGAGTCTGCAACTCGACTCCATGAAGTCGGAATCGCTAGTAATCGTAGATCAGAATGCTACGGTGAATACGTTCCCGGGCCTTGTACACACCGCCCGTCACACCATGGGAGTGGGTTGCAAAAGAAGTAGGTAGCTTAACCTTCGGGAGGGCGCTTACCACTTTGTGATTCATGACTGGGGTGAAGTCGTAACAAGGTAACCGTAGGGGAACCTGCGGTTGGATCACCTCCTTACCTTAAAGAACCTGCCTTTGTAGTGCTCACACAGATTGTCTGATGAAAGTAAAGAAGCAAGGCGTCTTGCGATTGAGACTTCAGTGTCCCCTTCGTCTAGAGGCCCAGGACACCGCCCTTTCACGGCGGTAACAGGGGTTCGAATCCCCTAGGGGACGCCACTTGCTGGTTCGTGAGTGAAAGACGCGCGCCGACATATCTCAAAACTCATCTTCGGGTGACGTTTGAGATATTTGCTCTTTAAAAATCTGGATCAAGCTGAAAATTGAAACGACACACAGTCAATGTGTGTTCGAGTCTCTCAAATTTTCGCGACACGAAAATGTTTTACGAAACATCTTCGGGTTGTGAGGTTAAGCGACTAAGCGTACACGGTGGATGCCCTGGCAGTCAGAGGCGATGAAGGACGTGCTAATCTGCGAAAAGCGTCGGTAAGGTGATATGAACCGTTACAGCCGGCGATGTCCGAATGGGGAAACCCAGTGCAATTCGTTGCACTATCGTTAACTGAATACATAGGTTAACGAGGCGAACCGGGGGAACTGAAACATCTAAGTACCCCGAGGAAAAGAAATCAACCGAGATTCCCCCAGTAGCGGCGAGCGAACGGGGAGCAGCCCAGAGTCTGAATCAGCTTGTGTGTTAGTGGAACGGTCTGGAAAGTCCGACGGTACAGGGTGATAGTCCCGTACACCAAAATGCACAGGCTGTGAACTCGAAGAGTAGGGCGGGACACGTGGTATCCTGTCTGAATATGGGGGGACCATCCTCCAAGGCTAAATACTCCTGACTGACCGATAGTGAACCAGTACCGTGAGGGAAAGGCGAAAAGAACCCCGGCGAGGGGAGTGAAAAAGAACCTGAAACCGTGTACGTACAAGCAGTGGGAGCACCTTTATGGTGTGACTGCGTACCTTTTGTATAATGGGTCAGCGACTTATATTCTGTAGCAAGGTTAACCGTATAGGGGAGCCGCAGGGAAACCGAGTCTTAACTGGGCGTTAAGTTGCAGGGTATAGACCCGAAACCCGGTGATCTAGCCATGGGCAGGTTGAAGGTTGGGTAACACTAACTGGAGGACCGAACCGACTAATGTTGAAAAATTAGCGGATGACTTGTGGCTGGGGGTGAAAGGCCAATCAAACCGGGAGATAGCTGGTTCTCCCCGAAAGCTATTTAGGTAGCGCCTCGTGAACTCATCTTCGGGGGTAGAGCACTGTTTCGGCTAGGGGGTCATCCCGACTTACCAACCCGATGCAAACTACGAATACCGAAGAATGTTATCACGGGAGACACACGGCGGGTGCTAACGTCCGTCGTGAAGAGGGAAACAACCCAGACCGCCAGCTAAGGTCCCAAAGTCACAGTTAAGTGGGAAACGATGTGGGAAGGCACAGACAGCCAGGATGTTGGCTTAGAAGCAGCCATCATTTAAAGAAAGCGTAATAGCTCACTGGTCGAGTCGGCCTGCGCGGAAGATGTAACGGGGCTAAACTGTGCACCGAAGCTGCGGCAGCGACACTATGTGTTGTTGGGTAGGGGAGCGTTCTGTAAGCCTGCGAAGGTGACCTGTGAGGGTTGCTGGAGGTATCAGAAGTGCGAATGCTGACATAAGTAACGATAATGCGGGTGAAAAGCCCGCACGCCGGAAGACCAAGGGTTCCTGTCCAACGTTAATCGGGGCAGGGTGAGTCGACCCCTAAGGCGAGGCCGAAAGGCGTAGTCGATGGGAAACAGGTTAATATTCCTGTACTTGGTGTTACTGCGAAGGGGGGACGGAGAAGGCTATGTTAGCCGGGCGACGGTTGTCCCGGTTTAAGCATGTAGGCGGAGGTTCCAGGTAAATCCGGTACCTTTTAACGCTGAGGTGTGATGACGAGGCACTACGGTGCTGAAGTAACAAATGCCCTGCTTCCAGGAAAAGCCTCTAAGCATCAGGTAACATCAAATCGTACCCCAAACCGACACAGGTGGTCAGGTAGAGAATACCAAGGCGCTTGAGAGAACTCGGGTGAAGGAACTAGGCAAAATGGTGCCGTAACTTCGGGAGAAGGCACGCTGATATGTAGGTGAAGCCCCTGCGGGTGGAGCTGAAATCAGTCGAAGATACCAGCTGGCTGCAACTGTTTATTAAAAACACAGCACTGTGCAAACACGAAAGTGGACGTATACGGTGTGACGCCTGCCCGGTGCCGGAAGGTTAATTGATGGGGTTATCCGTAAGGAGAAGCTCTTGATCGAAGCCCCGGTAAACGGCGGCCGTAACTATAACGGTCCTAAGGTAGCGAAATTCCTTGTCGGGTAAGTTCCGACCTGCACGAATGGCGTAATGATGGCCAGGCTGTCTCCACCCGAGACTCAGTGAAATTGAACTCGCTGTGAAGATGCAGTGTACCCGCGGCAAGACGGAAAGACCCCGTGAACCTTTACTATAGCTTGACACTGAACATTGAGCCTTGATGTGTAGGATAGGTGGGAGGCTTTGAAGCGTGGACGCCAGTCTGCGTGGAGCCAACCTTGAAATACCACCCTTTAATGTTTGATGTTCTAACGTTGGCCCCTAATCGGGGTTGCGGACAGTGTCTGGTGGGTAGTTTGACTGGGGCGGTCTCCTCCCAAAGAGTAACGGAGGAGCACGAAGGTTAGCTAATCCTGGTCGGACATCAGGAGGTTAGTGCAATGGCATAAGCTAGCTTGACTGCGAGCGTGACGGCGCGAGCAGGTGCGAAAGCAGGTCATAGTGATCCGGTGGTTCTGAATGGAAGGGCCATCGCTCAACGGATAAAAGGTACTCCGGGGATAACAGGCTGATACCGCCCAAGAGTTCATATCGACGGCGGTGTTTGGCACCTCGATGTCGGCTCATCACATCCTGGGGCTGAAGTAGGTCCCAAGGGTATGGCTGTTCGCCATTTAAAGTGGTACGCGAGCTGGGTTTAGAACGTCGTGAGACAGTTCGGTCCCTATCTGCCGTGGGCGCTGGAGAATTGAGGGGGGCTGCTCCTAGTACGAGAGGACCGGAGTGGACGCATCACTGGTGTTCGGGTTGTCATGCCAATGGCATTGCCCGGTAGCTAAATGCGGAAGAGATAAGTGCTGAAAGCATCTAAGCACGAAACTTGCCCCGAGATGAGTTCTCCCTGAGACTTTAAGTCTCCTGAAGGAACGTTAAAGACGATGACGTTGATAGGTCGGGTGTGTAAGCGTAGCGATACGTTGAGCTAACCGATACTAATGAACCGTGAGGCTTAACCTTACAACGCCGAAGATGTTTTGGCGATTTGAGACGATTTTCAGCGTGATACAGATTAATCAGTGCGTCGTAATGACGGGCTGGTAAAACAGAATTTGCCTGGCGGCGATAGCGCGGTGGTCCCACCTGACCCCATGCCGAACTCAGAAGTGAAACGCCGTAGCGCCGATGGTAGTGTGGGGTCTCCCCATGTGAGAGTAGGGAACTGCCAGGCATCAAATAAAACGAAAGGCTCAGTCGGAAGACTGGGCCTTTTGTTTTATCTGTTGTTTGTCGGTGAGCGCTCTCCGGAGTAGGACAAATCCGCCGGGAGCGGTTTTGAACGTTGCGCAGCAACGGCCCGGAGGGTGGCGGGCAGGACGCCCGCCATAAACTGCCAGGCATCAAATAAGAAGAACCCCATACCGGAAGGTGCGGGGTTTTTTGCTGTGTGGCGTATAGCTCCCCCGGTGGCGCTGCGCTTACCGGGGCTACGCAACCCGTAGCCCGGAAAAGGTGCGCAGCACCGCCTCCGAGGAAATACCCTGCCGGCCGCCTGGTTCGTTAACATCAGTAATACCTATCACACTAATAGCTCTCAGTATAATTGTCCTTATTAATTATATGGATTATATTTCCTGCGTGATGACATCAACGCATCACTTCTCCTGAAGGAGAAAAATAGAAAGCAAATCGCTTATTTCTCATCCTGTTAACTGGTTATAAATTCAATGAAAAAACCGCTAATTGGGATTCTGACATTAGCTTATGGATTGAGCTTGCCTGCATTCGCTGCGGATACCGCTACATTAACGATCTCCGGGCGTGTGGCGACACCTACCTGCAGCACCAATATCATTAATGAAAAAGCTCAACAGCGTTGTGGGCAAAATACTTACCTCATTAACACGCAAAATATGGCAGTCCCTTCTCATGGGGTGGTTACCCAAACGGTGAATTTACCGAATGATGCGAACAGGAAAATAATTATCAGCAGCTACGATTAATCACCCACTTATATTTCCGCGCCATTATATTGCCCAGCGGCGAAATAATGGCGCGCTGCTATCAGCCATAAAAAATCAGCCACTTGTGGACTTGAAAATTTATTCCCGCCGCTTAATACTTCTCCCCCCGCTTATTTCCATGAACGACAGGGTTATCCACTCTTTTTGGGGTTGATGCGATACATCATTAACACTTTGTTAACTTGATCTGGTTTAAGTGACGGTAAATTTGATATACAAATAGGGTAGATTGCCTGTACGGACGCTGCCCGGAATGCCTTGCGATGAATGTTGCAGGTCATCGGCTGGCAATATGAGAATATAAATGAAAATCCTGCTTAACTGGCCGCCGCTGCGCCAGATCGTTACTTACATTCAGGAGCGCTTTACCTTTCTGGTTCTGCTCTGCTGGCCGGCGATTATCTGGCTGTTCTGCCGGGTTGGCGTGTGGCTTACCGATAGCGCCTATCAACTGCTGGGAAAATCGCCTGCCCACTCTTTCACCGTTTATCTTCAGCCATTTATGACGCCGGGCACGTTGCTGCGCATTTCTATCAGCTGGATTGTGCTGTTATTCATCCTTTTCAGTATGGCGATGGCCTTCACCTGGGGTCTACGTCGCTTTATGAATCGTCAAAAATAAGCCATCGGCGCAGCGCCCGGTTCAGGTTTATGCCATCTCACCAATTGTCTTGCGAAAACGCAGCAGCGCAATGGTAAAGAAAGCACTGCCGATAGCGAACAAAATTAAAAACTGCGGCCAGACGATGGCAAAGCTGGCGCCGCGGTACAGTATCGCCTGCGCGAGGCTGACGAAGTGGGTGGTCGGCATGGTCAACATAATGTCCTGAACCAGCTGCGGCATACTCTCCCGTGGCGTGGATCCGCCGGAGAGCATCTGCAGCGGCAGCAGCACCAGGATCATCAGTAGCCCCAGTTGCGGCATAGAACGGGCGAGCGTGCCCATAAAAATGCCGATGGAGGTGGTGGCGAACAGGCTGAGCGCTACCCCCAGCATAAACAGCGGGATCGACCCTTCAATCGGCACCTGCAACACTCCCTGTACCATAAGCAGTAGCGACAGCCCGGAGACAACCAGCACCACCAGACCCATCGACCATATCTTGGCCATCATTATCTCAAACGGCGTTACCGGCATCACCAGCAGGTGCTCAATGGTGCCGTGCTCTCGCTCGCGGATAAGCGCCGAACCGGTGAGGACAATGGCCAGCATGGTGATGTTGTTGATAATCGCCATCACCGCGCCGAAGCGCTCTTGTTCAAGGTTAGGGTTAAAGCGCATCCTCACCGCCAGCTCCACTGGCAGCGTACTGTTGTCGCGATAGCGGGCAACAAAGCTGTTCACTTCACCGCTGATAATATTCTGGATATAGCCGTTGCCGGTAAAGGCCTGGCTCATTCGCGTGGCGTCGACGTTGACCTGCACCTCCGGCTGACGACCGGCTAGCACATCGCGCTGGAAGTTTGGCGGAATATTAATGGCGAATGTGTATCGTCCGGCATCCAGCCCGGCATCCATTTCATCGGCGCTGATCAACTCTGGCGTTAAAAACCATGGCCGATAAAAGCCGTTAATGATCCGCGATGAGAGCTGTGATTTATCCATATCGGCAATAGCGATAGGCGCCAGGTGTAGAGAGCCGGGCATTACCGTGGCCGAGGAGTAAACCGACACGGTAAAAGCAAACACGATCAGCGCCAGCATCGCTTTATCGCCGAGCAGGCTGCGCAGCTCTTTGACGCCGAGGTTATAAATATTGCGTAATCCGCGCATCATCCCTCCTGTTTCTTCAGCAGCAACACGCTCAGCCCGAGCACCAGCGGCACCGCAATCAATAGTGGAATGAACGAAACCCACAAATCACTAATATTCAGTGCCTTGGAGAAGGTACCGCGGGCGATGGTCAGGAAATGGCTGGTCGGGTAGATTTGTCCGATCCAGCGACCTGGCCCCTCCAGAGACGCCACCGGGTCGATCATCCCGGAGAATTGGGTGGCCGGAATCAGCGTAATAATCGCGGTACCGAAAATGGCGGCGATTTGGCTCTTCATAAATGTCGAGATCAGCAATCCCAGCCCGGTGGAGATGGTGACATACAGCAGCGCCGCCAGGGTGAGGGTCAGGAAACTCCCCTTATGCGCGACGCCAAACACGAAGACCGACAGCGCGCACAGCAGAAAAAAGTTAAACATCCCCAACACGATGTAAGGCAGCTGTTTGCCGAGCAGGAATTCGCTGCGGGTGGTCGGCGTCACGTACAGGTTGATGATCGAACCGAGCTCTTTTTCCCGCACCACGCTCAGCGCGCTGAGCATCGCCGGGATCATCATCAGCAGCAGCGGGATCACCGCCGGGACGATGGCCGGCAGGCTCTTCACGTCCGGGTTATAGCGATAGCGGGTCTCGATGGAAATGAGCGAAGTATCACGATTCGGGCTACTTTGCCGCCCGGCCATCTCCTGCAGCCAGGCCAGATGCATCGCCTGCACGTACCCGCGCACCGTTTCGGCGCGATTTGGCATTGCGCCGTCCACCCACACGCCAATCTGCACCGGCGTACCGCGAGCGATATCGCGGCCAAAGTTCGGCGGAATTTCTATCGCTACCGCCAGCTCGCCGTTACGCATTCGACGATCCAATTCGTCATAACTCTGCAGTGGCGCCTGCTCGATAAAGTAGCGTGAGCCAGCAATGTTCTGCGACCAGTTCTGGCTGCTGATCGTTTGATCGCGGTCGAGGACGGCAAAGCGCAGATCCTCGACATCCATGCTGATCCCATAGCCCATGATAAACATCAGGATCACCGTTCCCAGCAGCGCCAGCGTCGATCGTACCGGATCGCGGCGCAGTTCCAGCGCTTCGCGGCGGCTATAGCTAAACAGGCGGCGCAGGCTGAATGACTGGCGTGGGGACGCGTTCTTGTGGTGTGATGCGACAGCAGGCGGCGCGGGCGTTGTAGAGACAGAAACGGTCGGCTGTGTGGCATCCGCCGCCTCCTGCAGCCAGGCGATAAACGCCTCTTCGAGGCTGGCGGAGCCACGTTGCTCAACCAGCGCCTGCGGCGTATCGCTGGCCAGCACTTTGCCGGCGTGCATCAGCGAGATGCGATCGCAGCGTTCCGCCTCATTCATAAAGTGGGTGGAGATGAAGATGGTGACGCGATCCTGCCGCGCCAGGTCAACCATCAGTTGCCAGAACATATCGCGCGCCACCGGGTCGACGCCGGAGGTGGGTTCATCGAGGATCAGCATCTCCGGGCGATGAATTACCGCGACCGCTAATGACAGGCGCTGGCGGATCCCCAGCGGTAGAGCGGCGGGGAGCGCGTCTTCAACCTCGGTCAACATAAAACGCTCGCTCATTTCAGCGACCCGGCTGGCTATTTCATGATCCGGAATGTGAAACAAGCGGGCGTGCAGCTCCAGGTTTTGCCGTACGCTCAGTTCGCTATAGAGCGAGAAAGCCTGCGACATATAACCCACTCGCTGGCGGGTGGCGATATCTTTCGGGTCGACCGGTTGGCCAAACAGCCAGGCCTCGCCTTCGCTGGCGGGCAACAGGCCGGTGAGCATTTTCATGGTGGTGGATTTGCCGCAGCCGTTAGAGCCGAGGAAGCCAAAAATTTCGCCACGGGCGATACGAAAGTTAACGTGGTCGACGGCGACAAAGTTGCCGAAGCGCATCGTCAGGCCGCGCGCTTCAATGGCGATCTCTTCCTCGCTGCCGTCGCGCGGCGGAATGACCACGTCTTTATGCGCCAGGCGCTGCGCTTCCGGCAGCAAGGCGATAAACGCCTGCTCCAGGGTCTGGCTGCCGGTTTGTTTTTTGAGCGCCGCCGCGCTACCGGTCGCCAGTATCTCGCCGGCGTTCATCGCCACCAGCCAGTCGAAGCGCTCGGCCTCTTCCATGTAGGCGGTAGCGACCAGTACGCTCATTTCCGGCTGGCGCTGGCGAATGCTGTCGATTAGATCCCAGAACTGCGCGCGGGAGAGCGGGTCGACGCCGGTAGTCGGTTCATCAAGGATGAGTAGCTGCGGGTCGTGGATCAGCGCACAGCACAGCCCGAGCTTTTGTTTCATTCCACCGGAGAGTTTACCGGCGGGGCGATCGCGAAACGGCGCCAGCCCGGTGCTCTGCAGCAGTTCGTTGATGCGTAGTTCACGCTCGGCTTTATCGTGACCAAACAGGCGGGCGAAGAAGTCGACATTTTCATAGACCGATAACGTATGGTACAGGTTTTTCCCCAAACCCTGCGGCATCCAGGCGATTTTCGGGCATACCTGCTGGCGGTGACGAACGTCGCGCATATCGCCGCCGAGCACCATCACGTTACCCTGCTCGATGGCCCGCGCCCCGGCGATAAGCGAGAGCAGGCTTGATTTGCCGACCCCGTCCGGGCCAATCAGGCCAACCATACGCCGCGCCGGGATCGCCAGGTTGATATCGCGCAACGCGATGGTGGCGCCAAACTGCTGGCCAACGTTTTCCAGCAGGGCGACGGGAGGCGAAGTATCCTGCGGCGTGAGTTTCATTGCGGCAACCTCACCGTCAGCGCTTCAGGCCAGCTTTTCTGCTTATCCAGTCGTACCCAGGCCATCCCAGGCAGGCCGGTTTTGACATATTCCAGATGCTGTTCCAGCAGCTCTGGCGGAATGCGCGCCTTGACGCGGAACATCAGCTTGAGCCGCTCGTCGCTGGTTTCTACCGTTTTTGGGGTGAATTGCGCGACGCTGGCGACAAAGCTGATATTTGCCGGGATCACTAGATCTGGCGCGGCATCCAGGATCAAGCGCGCTTCACTGCCGAGCGCCAGGAGACCCGCCTGTTCCGTTGGCAGGAAGAAGGTCATATAGACGTCTGCCAGGTCGACCATGTTTAATACCCGCCCCCCGGCGGCCAGCACTTCGCCTGGTTCGGCGACGCGGTACTGGATGCGGCCGTCGCGCGGCGCTTTCAGCTGGCTATCGTCAATATCGGCGAGGATCCGCCGCTCGGTGGCTTCGGCGGCTTCAACGCGGGTTTTAGCCTGGATGATGCTGGTGCGGGCAGCCTCGATGGCGGCGCGGGCGGCGGAGACCTGCGCTTTCGCCGATTCCAGCGCCGCGCGGGCGCTTTCAGCGGCCGCGCGATCGTCATCCAGCTGCTGAGCGGAGACGGCGCCGCGCTGTGAAAGAGTGCTGGAACGGACGTGACGTTTAGCGGTGGAGTCTAGCTCCGCCTGGCGCTGTTTCACCACCGCTTCGGTGGCGCGCATTTCGCTCTGCCGCTGGTCGAGTAACGCGTTGGCGGCGGCAACCGCGCTTTGCGCTTCTTTGATTTGCGCGGCGGCTTCGAGGCGCTGCTCATTGAGCACCCGCGTATCCATCCGCGCCAGCACATCGCCTTTATGGACGAACTGCCCCTCTTTGACCAGAATCGTCTCGATACGCCCGGCAATTTTGGTGGCGATATCGACTTCCGTCGCCTCGATGCGGCCATTACTGGCGGCGAAGCCCGGCGGTAGCCCAGCCGGGCGCAACATCCACCATGCGGCGGCGATGACCACCGCTGCAACTACGATATACCCGGTCCAACGTCGTTTGTTCTTGTCCATACGCGACTCGCTCTGTTCCATATTGCTGAGTGGTGCGCGTTTCGCTATTTCGCCCGGCGGGACGATAAAACAAAAGGGAGATAAGGCCGTCCGGCGCAAAATCCTGTTACGTTGCCAACCGGTGGGGAAGATGTGCTTTTAGAGTGGTCATCATCAGCAATCCTGGCCTTAAATGAAACACGCATATTTATAATCTGGATACTAACATCGGTAGCGTCAAAGTCCATATATAAACTATGGAATTGCGACCCCCTCGCTATAATGACTGAGAAATACGCTATCCCTATGATTTTCTTCGTCTGGTTGACCTGCGGCAACTCATGTATGATCGGCAACCCCGAAATAGACTAACGCCCGGCGAGCGCTTTATTCATGAACGATGAAAGCAAAAAATATATCTCTGTTATTTTTAAGGAGTGGCTACCGCTGTATGACAGCCTGACGCCAGCCGTTAAGGAGGTACTTAAAAATATCGCAGAGGAGCAATCGGAAGCGTTAGCGGCCCGGTTTTATGATTTTATTTTTCAGGATCCGGATATTGCCCGCCACCTGACTTATGATTTAGTTCAGGAAAGACTGAGCCGCTCGCTGGCGCTATGGGTGAAGGAGATCCTGACCAGCGACAAAGCGCAGTTGCCGGCGCTGGCGGAACGGCAATATCAGATTGGCAGCATCCACGCGCGGATCGGTATCCCGGCGGAGGCGGTGCTGCGCGGCGCCCGGCAAATTAAGGCCGGGCTTATTGAGTATATCCGCAGCCACGTTAACGACCGCCAGATTGCCGTCGATGCCATCTATTACGCTATTATGGCGATTAATATGGCCGTTGAGATGATGTGCCATGCCTATACCTTATCGCACTATCGGGCGACCAAAAACGAAGAGGCTTATCGCCTGTATAGTTTGATGGACAATGTCCCGATGGAATATGGCAAACAGCAGGCGGCGCTTTCCGGTTGGGAAAATACGGCAATTTTTAATATTGTTAGCGAAAATAAAGCGCATACTAACGCTACGTTATTATCTGAATCGGAATTTGGTCTCTGGTTCCGCCATAAATGCGTACGCTATTTTAACAAAAATAGCCAGATGGACGAAATCGCCGCATTAATTTCTCAGGTCGACGATTTATTAATAGGATGGCGGGCATCCGCCTCTGCCATGGATTATAAAAATACACAAAACCTGATTCAGGGGATCCATATTCATTGCCAGCAAATCGGCAGCCAACTGGGCGTAATTTTTAGCAGCCTGTCGCAGATGCAAAACGGCAAAGATGCATTAACCAGTCTGCTTAACCGCCGCTATTTGCCGGTGGTGCTCAAGCATGAAGTGACGCTGGCGATGGAGTATGAGTTGCCGATGACGGTGGCGATCGTCGACATCGACCATTTCAAAGGCATTAACGATAACTGGGGCCATATGGTCGGCGACCGGGCGATTAAACATGTCGCGGAACTGCTCAGCGACAATATCCGTTCCAGCGACTATATCTTCCGCTACGGCGGGGAAGAGTTTCTGCTGGTGCTGGTGGAGACCGGCGTGTCAGAAGCGTTTACCATCCTCGACCGCCTGCGGAAGAAAATTAGCCAACTGGCGTTTAACGTTGGCGGCGATACGCAGATCCCGATCACCGCCAGCATTGGCTACGCCGTGCACTCCGGCCATCCCGATTACAACCTGCTGTTGCGCGATGCCGATAATGCTCTGTACGCCGCCAAACGCGAGGGGCGCAACTGCGTGAAGATGCATAAAGGCAGGGTGTAAAACGAGCCCCGGTAAACGTAGCACGACCGGGGCAGGGCTCTGAAGCTCAGAACAGCACCGGCAGCCCCAGCCCGCGCTTCACTTCATGCAGCGTCCGCTGCGTGAGCTGGTGGGCGCGTTCGCTGCCCTGGCGCAACAATTCCAGCAGCATTCCTTTATCCTGACTGTAAGTGGCCCGGCGTTCGCGGATCGGCGCCAGTAGCTCCTGCAAGCAGGTTTCCAGTTCATTCTTACACTGGCGATCGCCCAGCCCGCCGCGCTGATAGTGGGCTTTCATCTCAGCAACCAGCGCCTTATCGCTATGGAAAGCGTCGAGATAGGTGAACACTACGTTGCCGTCGACATGCCCCGGATCGCAGACTCTCAGGTGTGTCGGGTCGGTATACATCGCGCTGACCGCGCGGTGAATCTCCTCTTCACTGGCCGATAACGTCAGCGTATTGCCCAGCGATTTCGACATTTTGGCATTACCGTCGACGCCCGGCAGGCGGCTCACTTCGCTGAGTAGCGCTTTGCAGTGGCGCAGTACCGGTTCGCCGGTGAGGCTATTCATTTTGTGGACGATTTCGTTGGTCTGCTCAATCATCGGTAGCTGATCGTCGCCCACCGGCACCAGCTCGGCCTTGAAGGCGGTGATATCGGCGGCCTGGCTAATCGGATAGGCGAGAAAGCCAACCGGCAGCGAGCGGGCGAATCCCTTCTGGGCAATCTCATTTTTTACCGTCGGATTACGTTCCACGCGAGCGACGGTGACGATATTCATATACAGCGCGCTGAGCTCCGCCAGCGCGGGCAGAGCGGACTGCAGGCAAATAGTGGTGAGCCTGGGGTCGATGCCGACGGCCAGATAATCGGCCATGACTTCGAGGATATGGTGGCTGATTTTTTGCGGGTTGCTGCCGTTATCGGTGAGCCCTTGCAGGTCGGCGATCAGGATAAACTGCTGGTGGTCGTGCTGCAGCGTGACGCGCTGGCGCAGCGAGCCGACGTAGTGGCCAAGATGTAGTTGGCCGGTCGGGCGGTCGCCGGTGAGGATGGTTTGTGGATGGTTCATCAGGGACTCCTTATCAGACTGTTCAGCCGAAAGACGTCCTGGAAATAACAAAGCCGCCTTCCGGCGGCTTTGAAAATGGAAACGTGTATCGTGCCGCCTGTTATGCAGGCAGCCACCAACGACGGGGGTAGGTAACGATAACGTTTCTGTTCATCTTTTTATCCTGCCACGAAATCACGGCGGGGTAAACCTGTTGCGTACAAAGTATTACTCAGCAATCTGAAATCCTGCTCGTAAGCAGGTTTTGCTGAATTTGGTACCTCTGACTGGGAGGATCACATATGCTGTTCTTCAATTTTCAATTGCTTACGCCATACGCGGTTATGTAACGTCAAGACGATCGACTGGTAAAATGATGATGAATTCATCCACATGATATTCAGGCAGAAAAACATCAAACCTAAAGCAGATGTTATCTGTGGCGTATAATTGTCTACCGTGCCGAATAAAAATGAAAACCAGGAACCGATAAAGTAGATAATGCTAGTTATTCCTGTCATCGTGATAATAATCAGATGTAATTTATATCCGTTTAAAGAGCCTCGAGCAGTCAGTAACGTTGTAGTCATGATAACTACGCAATATACGATCGCTGCAAAAAAAACGCCCATCAGTACTTTGTATTCAGGTATTCCTAACCAGCGAAAGAGTAGCATCCATACATAAACCTGGGGCATCGCGTAGCAAAAGATAGCAAGTATCATGCTGATCGCGATAGGAATACCGGCCATGTGTATACCAGGCGCCGCGCCGAATCGGCTTTTTAACCGATCCTTTAGTTGTTCCAGGTATTGCAGATCGCTGGTTGCCAGTTTTTTCTTGATGATAGCGCTCAACACGAGGCTCTTCTTAATATATTTCATCATTGTCGGATCAATGTGGTCCAGTGAATGAAAACGACTGAATTAAGCCAAAAATATACTTCCCAGATTGTGTCATATTCTGAGGGTTCCTGATGGTGCCCGAGATCGCGCTACCAAAAAATGCCGAGGAGTTGGCAATGGCATTCATTAATTCTCGTTGCAAGAGCATCTGTAAGGCTTCCGAAGGATAACGCTTGGGATAGATGCCAGCTTTCATTGCCACTTTGATACCAGAATTAGAGATTCCGGGGTTTCTAATTCGAATAATTTCCTCCGTCAATCGTGTTCGGTCGGCTCGGTTCATTTTTTTTAATAAAGAAAGTAAACTTTCCGACGTAGACCGATTAAGTAATCGATATGTTAGCATGGCGCTTTTTAAACCAGCACCAGCCCCGGCAAGTGAGATCATATCAAGTGCTGTATTGGTTGCCGTATACCACTCATGAGAGTCAAGCCATGCTACATAGTCATCATGGTTCATGGCAATTAATGAAAGGCGCCCGAGGCCATTTGCACATTGGATTCCTGTTGCTACGCCACCAGCGATAATTACAGCAGCAACTGCACTTGAGGTGCCTGCGGTGAGAGGAATCGCCATGCTTGCACCAACAGAAAGTATGATAGTGAGAATTGCTGCTCCGCAGGAAATGGCTGTTGAACCGATTTCAGTAACTAAGGAAGATGACTGAATTGCATTCGTCGTTAGCTGGGCTGGATTATTTGCTGAAGTGGTTACTTTCGTTACAACGACGTGGCTTACCGAGCTTTCATTTGGCGTTGCGATCCGTCTTGATGGCCTTACTAACCACTGACGAGAACCATCTGAATAAATTATCCCAACTTGGCTAAAGTTTCTATAACAATCCAACTGGTTAGCAAGAGCTATGAAATCAATTTCAGCGCCGCTGACAAGGCCTAAACTTCGGGCAAAGCCATAATCAGGTAGAGCTTTTGAAAATTGTCCTGGAAATGTCATCCTTTTTCTCCATGCACCTAATGCTCTTAAGATGAGGGATCAAGAGTAATGCTCTTAAGATAGTAATAAATTAGGAATATTCCGGATGACACCTACAAAATAACCTACCAGCGTAAGTAAGAAAAGAGTGGGTATAGTGCGGATTTCTTGCGAGAGCGTCTCAGCGATTTTGAGGTTACCAACACTGGCGGTTTCAGCCAGCATGGTGAATTTACGGTAGGCCGGGCAAGGCGTAGCCGCCGCCCGGCAAGATAAACAAACCGTTGTTACATGGTCGAGAAGACGTTCATGATCACGCCGCCGGAGATAATTAGCGCCATGGCGATAATGGCCGCCAGGTCCGGCTTCTGCTTATAGAGGATCATGGAGCAGATCGTCACGCCGACGATACCGAAGCCGCACCACAACGAGTAGGCTACGCCCACCGGGATGGTGCTCATCGCGCGGGTGAGGGCGAAGTAGCACAGGCCGTAGGCGCAGACCACCAGCACTGAAGGCGCCAGCTTGCTGAAGCCGTTGGTCTTTTTGATCATCGAGGTGCCGGTGATTTCGGAGCCGATAGACAGCGCCAGCCATAAAAATCCGAGATTAAACATAGGGTATTCCTTTCCTGTTAGTTGGCGATTTTCTTATCCATGGAGGCGACTGGCGTGACGGGTGCAGCCTCTTCGCTCTCTTCGGAACCCATCTTCGAGAACAGGTTCATGATAACGATGCCGCTGGCGATCACCGCCATGCCGATGATGGCGGCGGTATCCGGGTGCTGGCCGTAGAATGCCATTCCCAGCGTCGAGACCACCAGGATACCGGTGCCGGACCAGGTGGCGTACGCCAGGCCGACCGGGATATCTTTCACCGCCCTTGAGAGCGAGTAATAGCAGGTGCAGTAGAGCGCAATCAGCAGGCCGAGCAGCAGCATTTTTGTGCTGCCTTCGCTGCTACCGAACATTTTTAACGTCGAGGTTGCTGAGGTTTCGGAGAGGATAACCAGCAGCATCCATAACCAGCATTTTGTTTTCGAAGACATCGTTAAGCTCCAGGTTCATAGTTGGGTAAGGTCATATCTTTCTGTTTTTTAAATAATCAATGGCCGCATCGGTCAGCTGCGCGTGCGGGGCCGCCGCCAGCGCCGGATTATTCACCACGTCTGTGACGGTGAGATAACGGCGCGGTTCGCTGCTGGTGGCGGCAGGCGCGGTGGGCGCGTCCAGCGTCGCCAGCAGCTCATTCATGGTGCCGAGGAAGACGCCGCAGGCCTCCAGACGAGCCAGCGTGGCCTGCAGATGCCCGGTATAGGCGCTGTCGGCCTGCGCGCCGCGTAGCTGGTTGAGTTCGCTGAGCGGATCGCAGTGATAGCGCAGCGCCAGCACGGGAATACCCTTCAGCAGCGCCTCGTGCGCGCAGCGGGCGAGCGGGCTGCTGCGCGTGCCGTTCAGCAGGTCTGAAGCCAGCGGGTAATCGAGAAACGGCAGCAGTACCGCCCGCCACGGCGCTGACGGCAGGGCATCCTGCCAGGTCGATGACGGGATAATCTCGCCCACCTCTCGCCACGCGGCGGCGTCGGCGAGACCATCCTCCAGCGCGAGGCGCAGCGGGTAGCCGCAGCTTGCCAGGCGCTGGCGGATTGCCGCGCGGTAGCCGTCAGCGGCGGTCACCATCACCAGTACCGGCGGTTGCAGGCGCTGTAAAATCCGCGCGACTAAACCTTCAATCTGTTCGTCGGTCATGGCGAGCCTCCGTTAGCCGATGAGCGTCACCTGCGCGCCGTTTTTCAACCCGGCGGCATTGGCTTCTTCGGTGTCAATGTGAAACTCCAGCGCGAAGTCATCGCGCACCCGCACCACCACTTCATCGAAAGTTAGCTGGCGCTCGCCGTTGCTGCGCACGCTGACCTTCTGGCCATTGCTAACGTTGAGTCGGCGCGCGTCCTGCGGCGACATATGAATATGGCGCCAGGCGCAGATCACCTGCGAATGGAGTTCAACGTGGCCTGCGGGGCCAATCAGCAGCGCGCTGCCGGCATTCTCCAACTGGCCGGACTCACGAACTGGCGCCTTAATCCCCAGCGTGAAGCAGTCGGCGCGCGACACTTCCAGCTGCGATAGCGGGCGGGTTGGCCCCAGCACGCGGACGTTGGTCAGCGAGCCCTTCGGCCCGACAACGGTCACGCACTCCTGGGCGGCGAACTGCCCCGGCTGGCGCAGCGGTTTGAACGGCGTCAGGCTGTAGCCTTTGCCGAATAGCGCCTCGACGTCCTGTTGCGCGAGATGAACGTGGCGGTTGGAGATCCCCACCGGGATCGCCGGCGCCGTTGCGCTCAGGCGAACGGTGATTTTTTCGCGAAGCAAGGTGTCGATCATGACTTCTTCCCTTTCTTCAGCGCCGGATGCTTATCTTCCGCTTCGTTCGGGGCGGCAGGCGGAACGATGGGGTCCGGGGCGGCGATAACCACAGGTTCGGCCGCTTTTTTCGCAGGCGGCGGGTTGCCTTTGAGGTTGCTTAACGCTTCAACCACGCAGCGCTCCGGACGGGCAATGACCAGCGACTTCACGGTGTGCTCGGCGCCAGCCACCGCCACGCCGCGCTCGATAGCGGTGTGGATGGCGCTGATTTCCCCTTCAAAGCAGACGCTCACCAGCCCGGAGCCTGGTTTGCGATAGCCAATGCAGGTCACTCCCGCGGCTTTACAGGCGGCGTCGACGGCCTGAATGGCGGCGACCCATCCTCGCGTTTCAATTACGCCTAAACTTTTCATGGTCGGCTCCTGTTAATGGCGGACTAAGCGAATATCAAAATCAAATTGCTGGAAGAAGGTTTCCAGCCGGTCCAGTTCGTCCGGTGAATAAGACGGGTCCTGGGTAATCGGGTAGGGCATATCCAGGCGTTCGTATTTTTTGCGCCCCAACTGGTGGTACGGCAGCATGTCGATGCGGCGGATATTCCCGCGCTTCGCCAGCTTCTGTACGTAATCAATGGCGCCGGTAATGGCGTCGAATGAGTCGTTGTAGCCGCGAATGAGCGGCATGCGCACAATCACATTGGCGCCGGAATCCACCAGCCATTCGAGATTGCGGCGGATCCCTTCGTTGCCGATGCCGAGCATCGCCTTGTGGTACTCGCTGTTAATCTGCTTTATGTCGAACAAGAAGGTGTCGGTGACCGGCGCCAGCTTCTGGTAGTTGGCAAGCGGAGTGGTGCCCTGGGTTTCGACGGCGGTGTTAATCATCATTTTTTTGCATTCGCTAAATAAGGCGACGGCAAAATCGGTCTGCAGACTCATCTCGCCGCCGCCGATGGTCACGCCGCCGCCGGAGGAGATGTAGAAGTCGTAGTCCTGCATGATGATCTCCATCAGCTCGCTGACGGTGACGTCCTTGCCCATAATGTCCAGCGCGTTCTGGGTGCAAATCTCTTCGCATTTGCGACAGCCGATGCAGTCTTTGTTGCGGTCGACGAAGTGCTTCATTTCGCCGTTTTCTTCCGCCCGATAATGAATACCCGCCGGACAGACGCTGACGCAGTCGCCGCAGTTAATGCATTTGTCGTGCGAGAACATCACCTGGAACTGGCTGCTCAGCCCTTCCGGGTTGGCGCACCACGGGCAGCGAATGTTGCAGCCCTTAAAAAACACCAGCGTGCGAATGCCATCGCCGTCATAGATCGAATATTTCTGGATATTGAAAATTCGGCCCGTTAATTCTTGTTTTGCGATCACGCTTGCCTCCCGCTCCGTCCCGTTACGGGACGGAGAACTTCCGGTTATTTCTCAAATACAGCTCATTTAATTCTCTTTAAGAGAACTAGAACTTCTCAATCACCGTACGGCTGATGATCTCGTCCTGGACCTCTTTGCACAGCTCAACGAAGTAGGCGCTGTAGCCGGCGACGCGAACGATCAGGTCGCGGTATTTCTCCGGCTCCTGCTGCGCCTTCTTCAGCACTTCGTTATCGACGTAGCTGAACTGCATCTGGCCGTTGCCAAGAATCGAGGCGGTACGCAGCAAGGTAATCAAGCCGTGGCGACCTTCAGGGGTATCCAGTAGCCCTTTGAGGAACTTGAAGTTGTGCACCATGCCGATGTTCATGGTTTCCACGTTCATCTTGCTGACCGACTTGATAATCGCCGTCGGGCCTTGTTTATCCGCGCCCTGAGTCGGGCTGATGCCGTCGGAGAGCGGCATCCACGCCAGGCGGCCGTTAGGCGTGGCGTTGGTCAGCTCGCCGATTGGCGTATTGTTGGAGATAGACAGGGTGCCGTGGCTCAGGGTCGAGTAGAGCATTTTGTATTTACGGCACTCTTTCTCGGTCCATTCGGTAATATCCAGCGCGTACTGGTCGACGTAGTTATCGTCGTTACCGTATTTCGGCGCGTTCAGGCAGTCGCGGCGCAGCGCTTCGTAACCTTCAAAGTTGGCCAGCAGCGCATCGCGGATCTGCTCAAGGGTGTATTTCTTCTCTTCGAACACCAGCTTGCGGATCGCTGCCATCGAGTCGACGTAGGTCGCCAGGCCGGAGAAAATCAGCCCCGGACCGTGGTTGACCATCGCGCCGCCTGCGGCGACATCTTTGCCGCTCTCCATGCAGCCTTCGACCAGCAGCGACATCAGCGGCTTCGGCGCCACATCGCGGTGGACGCGCTGGCTGATGACGGTGCCGATGGCCGACAGGCGCACGATGTGGGCGATCTGCTGTTTCACCGCCGCGTCGAAATCTTCGAAGGTGCGCAGGTCGCGCAGGTCGCCGGTATCCAGCCCCTGATAGCTATCGAACAGCACCATCCGCCCGCGGTTGAGCACGAATTCGATAGCGATAGGCCACTGGGTGTAGCCGGTGGAGGTCCACTGGTAGATGCGCCCGGATTTTTGCGGCTCAACGCAGCCCATCAGGCAGTAGTCGCGGGCGTCTTCAAAATCGAAGCCTTTGCGCAGCATCATCTTGATGTGGGAGTCATCAAAGTGGCAGGCCGGGAAGCCCATTCCTGCTTTCACCACGTCGACGATTTTTTCCATGTATTTCTGCGGCGACTGGTTGTGGATACGGCAGGCCAGCGACGGCTGATAAACCTTCACAAAGCGCACCGCGTCCATAATCAGGTAGGTCAGATCGTTACAGGCATCGCCGCCGCTACGTTTCTGGCCGCCAACGGTGAGGTTGATAAACGGCTGATAACCTGCGAAATATTTCGCTCCCAGCTCGCTCGACATCCACATCAGTTCGGCACATTTGATGATGAACGCCTGCAGCAGCTCCAGCGCGCTGTCGTGGGTCAGGCGGCCTTCGCGGATATCGGCTTCGAACATCGGGTAGCAGTACTGGTCGACGCGCCCCAGCGACAGCCCGGTCTGGTTCTCTTCGATTTCAAACAGTGACTCGACGGTCCAGATACTCTGCAGCGCTTCCTGCAGGGTCTTCGGCGGATTGGCCGGCACGTTTTCGTTGACGTCGGCGATGGTCAGCAGTTCGGCGCGGCGCTGGGCGTTTTGCTCTTTAGCCGCCAGTTCGCGGGCGTGGGCGGCAATGCGGCGGGCGTAGTTGACCACCCCTTCACAGGTTTCAATCGCCGCTTTGTAGTAGTAGATACGGTCGATATCTTCCGGGTTTTCCATGCTAAGGCCGGCCAGATGCGCCTCGGCATCGGCTTTAATGCCGTTCATCCCTTTGGTGAACAGCAGCACGTCGTAGCCCGGACAGGTATCGCCGCCGCCGTTAATCTGGTGATAGGAGAGGTCGCTGACGAAGGTCTCGCCGCTGAAGGCCCAGACGCCGGCCTCACGGTATTGCGCTTCGCAAATCTCATCCAGCGAACGGCCTTCCCAGAACGGGACGATCTCTTCGCGAATGGTTTTTTTATCCGCTTCGCTGATTTCAAACGGATCCTGCGGGCGGGTGCTCATGGTGTCGAGCTCATCGCGCACCCAGCGCCAGGCGATATCCGGCGAGAAGGCGCCCGCGCGCGGCTTGCCGCACGGATGGCCGACGATCAGCTCATCGTCCTGAATCAGAATCGGCGCGGTTTCGCAGGCGTGGCGGAAAGCTTTGGCGCGCAGCAGAATGGTCGGCATGCCAGGGTTGGCTTTGACCACTTCGGTAAAGGCCAGCGCGCGGTAGATAGAGACGCTCGGGCGTACCGTCAGGTAGTGGTTACGCAGGCGCTGCATACGCGGAGTTAAGCCTTCCATCGCCGGCGTGTCGGCACAGGCGGCGAAAGGCGCGTGGCTGACCTGTTGCGCGCCGCTAAACAGACGTACCGGCAGATTCAGCGCGCTGAGGTTGCGCTGGGCGCTGATAAACATCGCCGAGAGTTCGTTCACTTCGGCGTTATCAAAAGAGGCGCCGTGCAGCATGGCGTCGAGCATCGGATAGCCGTCAATGGCGCAGGCGGCGCGGACTTCGCTCAGTTCAGCCAGCTTGAACCACAGGCACTCCACGATTTCATAGGCCTGCTGGGTATTCAGCGCGCCGCTGTTGATATCGCGCTGGAAGTAAGGCAGTAGCGCTTTATCCGCCCCGTGCGGGTTAACCGCATAGCTGCCGTTATCCAGCTGTAGCGCCAGCTGGAACAGATAGAACGCCTGGCAGGCTTCTTTGAAATTACGCGCCGGATGGGCCGGAACGTGGTGCAGAATGGCCGCGCTATCGAGCAGCTCGGCTTTGCGATAAGCATTGGTTTCTGCGGCCGCAAGCTGTTCGGCGCTGTTGGCCAGATTTTGCGCCAGCGCTAACAGGGCGTCGCAGGCGTAGATGGCGGCGCGGCAGCCGTTGACTTCATCCATACCGCTGCGGCTAACGGCGCTACCGAGGGCGCGGGTTTTCTCTTCCAACTGGTGCTTAATCGCCAGCACGCCTTTTTCGACGACCAGGTTGTAGTCCGGTGAATCGAGATCGCTGTTGAGGTTGAGGAACTGGAATACGGATGGCCGATGCGCGGCGCTTTCATCATGGAAAATCGCCCCGTGCGGTTTACGGGTCTGGTTACCGACGATCAGTTCGTCGGCGCTGATGGTCAGCGGCAGCTGGCGCATCAGTTCATAGAAACGGCGAGCCGGTTTGACGGCGGCGGGAATGCCTGCGATATCGCTATCCAGCGCGCTGAGGATCGCGGCGTGCTCGGTGCACAGGGTGCTTGCCTGTGAGCGTAAACGGTCTGCCAGCACTTTGACGCGCGGCGTTAAGCTGTAGTGTGCCATGTAGTATTCTCCAGATGTTCTTTTTCCGCGGCTGATGACAACCCGGTTGTGGATACAGTGTCCGTATTCCTGCCGGGTGGCGGCTGACGCCTTACCCGGCCTACAAATAACTCAGCGATCACCCGGTTATTTGTTACCCGTAGGCCCGTGCAAGCGGAGCGCCGTCGGGCGATTCCAGGCAACCGGACCAGGCCCGGCGATAAAGCTCGGTTAACGCGTTAGCGTCCGGCGCGCGTGGGTTAGTTGGGGTACAGCTGTCGCGCAGCGCCTGGCCGACCATCTCCGGCAAACGGCGTTCGAATTCAGCCGCCTCAATACCGGTGTCGCTAATGCCGGAGGGCATGCTCATCTCTTCTTTTAAAGCCTGAATGGCGACCAGCAGGCTGGCGACGCCCTGACGCGGCGAGGCGGCTGGCAGATCCAGCAGATGCGCCAGACGGGCATATTTCGTTGCCGCAAGGGTGTCGCACTGGCCGTTGAAATCGGCGTTCCAGGCGACGACTTGCGCCATCAACAGGGCGTTGGCGCGGCCATGGGGTACGCGGAAGACGCCGCCGAGGGCGTGTGCCAGGCTGTGGGTTATCCCAAGCGACGCGTTGGTGAATGCCATCCCCGCCATGCAGGAGGCGTTATGCATCTTTTCGCGCGCCTGCAGGTTGTCGCCGCTGCGCCAGCAGGTCGGCAGATAGCGGAATACCTGCTGCACCACTTTCTCCGCCAGCGCGTCGGAAAAGTCGCTGGCGGCGCGAGAGACGTAGGCTTCCAGAGCGTGACACAGTACGTCCATGCCGGTGTCGGCGGTAATTGCCGGCGGCACCGAAGCCACCAGCGCCGGGTCAAGAATGGCGATATCCGGTAGTAGCGACGCATCCACCAGCACCAGCTTCTCCGCATTGGCTTTCACCACCGAAAAGGCGGTGACTTCCGAGCCGGTGCCGCTGGTGGTGGGGATGGCGACGAAGCACGGGCGGGGACGGTTGCCCTGCGGACGGGTCTGCGCCAGGGAGAAAATAACCGCTTTGGCGGCATCGATTACCGAACCGCCGCCGAGCGCGATAACCAGATCCGGATAGTGGTTATCCATCAGCTTCATGCCGCGCACCACGGTGGCGATATCCGGATCCGCCACTACGTCGTCCCACATCTGCCAGGCGATCCCGCGCTGGCGCAACAGGGCGGTGACGCGCTCGGCGAGGCCAAACTTCACCATCGCTTTATCGGTCACCAGTAGCACGCTGCGGGCGGAAAGTTCGTTCAACACCGAGAGGGCGTCCTGACCGAAGCAAATCCGCGGTTTCAGTAAAAATTCACTCATTGGGCTATTCACTCCTGTTAGGCGTCCCGAAACACGTTCTCGACAATGGCGACCACCGACATCGCTTTGTAGCGGTCTTTATTGAGCGCGAAGTACTCTTCCGCCAGCACGATGTCGTGCATGCCGGCGCCGACGTTATCGACGGCGACCCAGGTCTGGTCTTTCATCGGCTGCTGTTTGTCATCTAAGCGGGTGATCAACAGCAGGTTGCTGCCGCGTAGCTCATCGCATTTTTGCGTGGCGACGACATGGCCGGTTACCTTTGCGAGAATCATCGTTTATCGCCTTATATCAGTGCGTTACTTAGCGAGGCGCTCCAGCACCTGGCGAATAACGCGTTCCACGTTTTGTTCGTTGATTTCACCTTCCATACTGGCGGCGCCTGCGCTGGCGAAACGGTCATCGTTGCCTGCGGAGCACGCTGGCGCGGCATTGGCCGGAGCGTTGAAACGCACGTCATCAAGAATGCTGCGCTGCGGATCGCTCGCCGGAGTAACGATGGTCGGCTGGGGCTCAGGGCGGCTGCCCGGCGCGCGAAGCTCGTCAATCGAACGCACGCCATAGCCGACTTTGCGGATATTGAGCAGGTTCATCGGGCCGACGTTGTCGGAGCTGGAGCCGCCGCCGACCGCGCCGCAGCCGAGGGTCAGCGCCGGAGATATGTTGGTGGTCGCGCCGATACCGCCGAGCGCCGCTGGGGTGTTAATCAGAATGCGGTTGACCGGTTTTTCGAGGCAGAACTGGCGGATGACGTCCTGATTACGGGTGTGGATCACCAGCGTATGGCCGAGTCCTTCGTTGGTCAGCAGCTCCACCACGCGGTGGCAGGCGGCTTTCCAGTCCTCTTCCACGTACAGGCCGAGTACCGGGCACAGTTTTTCGCGCGAGTAGGGATTTTTCGGCGATACGGTGGTCTGTTCGGCGATCAGCACTTTAGTGCTGGCCGGTACGCAGAATCCCGCCATCTGGCTGAGGTATAGCGCGGTTTTGCCGACCACTTTCGGGTTGATGGTGCCGTTCGGGCGCAGCAGCAGCGCCGCCATTTTCGCCGCCTCATCTTCATTCATGAAGTAGACGCCCTGAGCTTCCAGCTCGCGGTGAACCTCGTCGTAAATGCAGCGTTCGACGATAATCGACTGCTCGGAGGCGCAGATCACGCCATTATCGAAGGTTTTACTGGTGACGATATCTTTCACCGCGTGGTGGATATCGGCGCTGCGTTCGATAAACGCCGGGCCGTTACCCGGGCCTCCGCTGATGGTCGGGGTGCCGGAAGCGTATGCCGCTCGCACCATGCCTTCGCCGCCGGTGGCGAGGATCAGTGACACGTCTTTGCTGTGCATCAGTTCGGAGGTGGCTTCGAGCGTTAACTGGGTGATGCCGTCAACGCTGCCTGCCGGGGCGCCGGCCGCTTCTGCCGCGCGTTTGACGATTTCAATCGCCTTCCAACTGCACTGACGCGCGCCCGGATGCGGGGAGAAGATAATGGCGTTGCCGGCCTTGAGGGCGATCAGCGCTTTGTAGATAACCGTAGAAGTTGGGTTAGTTGAGGGGACCAGCGCGCAAATCACGCCGAGCGGCACGCCCACGTCCATCACTTTTTTTACCGGGTCGTCATGAATGATGCCAACGGTCTTCATATCTTTGATGGCGTCGTAGACGCGCAGCGAGGCGAAACGGTTTTTCAGCACTTTGTCCTGCCAGTTGCCAAAACCGGTCTCTTCCGCGGCCATTTTCGCCAGCGCTTCGGCGTGGTGCGCTGCTTCCTGGGCCACGTTTTTCACGATGGCGTCGATTTGCTGTTGCGAAAAGGTGGCCAGAATCGCCTGCGCCTTTTTGGCGTTGCGCACCAGTTCCCGCGCGTTCTGCCGGGACTGCAAATCGTTATCCAGTTCAATCATGAGTCTATCCTTCATCAGACGAAAAGAGTGGAGACGGGGCGCGCCCTGTCAGGTCATGCTTTGTGCTGCGCCGCGATTTTTTCGATGTCGTTATGTGGACGCGCAATGACGCGAGAACTGACGACTTCGCCGATGCGTTTCGCCGCTTCCACGCCGGAGTCGACCGCCGCGTTGACCGCGCCGACGTCGCCTTTCACCATTGCGGTGACGAGGCCGGAACCGACGTTTTCATAGCCGATAAGCTCGACGTTGGCGGCTTTACACATCGCGTCCGCGGCTTCAATGCAGGCCACCAGACCTTTGGTTTCGATAAGACCAAGCGCTTCTTTCATCAGGATTCTCCGTTAGTCCGCAATCTTGTAATGCGAGACGATTTTGTTGATGTCGTTATGCGGACGGGCGATAACCAGCGAGGTCACCACTTCGCCGATGCGCTGCGCCGATTCCACACCGGAATCCACCGCCGCTTTCACCGCGCCGACGTCGCCTTTCACCATCGCGGTGACAAGGCCAGAGCCGACGTTTTCATAGCCGATAAGTTCGACGTTGGCGGCTTTACACATCGCATCCGCCGCTTCAATGCAGGCCACCAGACCTTTGGTTTCAATCAGACCTAATGCATCACCCATTTGCGTTCTCCTGGCCTTCAGGCCTTGTGTTTAATGACGATTTTGTTGATGTCGTTATGCGGACGGGCGATGACCAGCGAGGTCACCACTTCGCCGATGCGCTGCGCGGATTCCACACCGGAATCCACCGCCGCTTTCACCGCGCCGACGTCGCCTTTCACCATCACGGTGACAAGGCCAGAGCCGACGTTTTCATAGCCGATCAGTTCGACGTTGGCGGCTTTACACATCGCGTCCGCTGCTTCAATACAGGCCACCAGACCTTTGGTTTCGATAAGCCCCAATGCATCACCCATCGTGATTTCCTCCAGAACAGGTTTTGTTATTCGGGAAAACCGTCCGCGTAACGGCATCAACACGCGGAAGCGGCGTTCGGGGTTCACTATAGGGAATGGGGAAAGAAGTGAAATTTAAATCCGTGGAGATGAATATTTTAGGTTTTTACTCTGTGATTTAGCCTTATTTAGCCTTCCATTTATCTTTTCGTTCTGTTTTATGCGTGTTGATTTTTATGATGATATGGCGCTTTTTTAGACTATTTATCGGCGAGAGGTGAATGTTAATAAGATGCTAATTACTTGCCAGCAGGCGGTAATATAGCCGCGTGATAATTGTGGGTATGCGCAAGTTTTGGCGTCGAAGCTAAATGCAAAACGTGCGCTTTTAGCATCGTGGAAAGAGGGGGCAATAACGGAGCGTGAGCGAGGGCGCATTTTCCTCGCGGCGATACATAGGGGACGGGTTAGTTAAGCGTGCTGCCGGACTTCAGCGTGCAGATGTAGAGCGGTGAGTTGATAGAGCTCAGCAGGATAGCTTTGTCGTTAAGCTTCTGCGCGTTGAGGAACAGGCCATCGTGGCTGTCGGACATCTCGCGCATGAAGTAGTCGAAGATGACATTCGGCGATTCGTCGATGGATGAGGCGCTGGATTCCCATTTTTTAATGCGGTAGTGGCGTTCGGTTGCCGAGATACGTTGGCTGGTGTAGCTGAATTTGACGTAGCGCTGCAGATAGAGCCAGCCGGCGGCGGAATCGGTATAGCCTTCCACCACCATCGAACCGTTACCGTTGGCGGCAAAATTAAAATGGATATTGCCGTTCACATTCTCTTTATCCATGTTTTCAAAACGCATGATCGCTTTGGTGGAACAGCTCATCACGCCGTCGTTGGCATCCGGCAGCAGGCGCCAGGCGCTAAACCCGGCGGCGGCGATAAATGCGAGGGCGGAGAGGGCGAAAAAGGTGCGGGGCGCGAGTCTCATTGCGGCTTCCAGGAGTAGTAAAAGTAGTTATCGCAATAGCTAAATGGGTTGTCTTCGTGCATCGCGCAGTGGGCGAGAAATACCCGGCCCAGGCCGTTAGTCTCCAGCCGGTCGCCGTAGAAGAAAACGAAACGCTCCCCCGGCTTGCAGCTAAGCTTCAGCCGCTGACGCACCTCATCAAAATTCTTACCATAGGCCGTGGCCGAGACCGAACGCAGCATTTCATCGCTGGCCAGCAGTTCGCACTGGCTGTGGCTCATCAGCGTCAGATTGATTGGCCGGGCGACGTGGGTGCCGGCGAGACTAAATGCCACCAGCAGCAGGGCGATGAGCAACAGACAGCCGCCGGCCAGATACCAGCACATACCGCGCGCATGTAGAGAAGCGGTGGGCGACGTTGGCGCCGCAGCGGGGGCGGCTTCATCAGGCGTATCGCATGTGAGAACTGCATCGGCGGGCGTCGGCTCGGCGTCGAGCAGTTCGATGCTGAGATCCTGATTCAGCTGCAGCATGCCGCGCGACACGGTGACAATAATGTTATCGATATCGTAGTGGCGGAAGGTTTTGCGCAGCATGCTCAGGTATTGATTGAGATTGCTGTTGGATGAGGTTAAGCCGTTATCGTCCCAGACCTTTTTCAACACTTCATCGCGACTGACAACGCCGGTATGGCGAAGAAAGAAATAGAGCAGCGCGTTGGCGGTAATGGATAGCTGACTATCCGGCTCATTGCCGCCCGGTAATGTTAGGGTGCCGTCCGTTGCGTCATAAATGAGACGGGCATTGATGTTGTAGCGCATCGCGGCCTCACTCTACTCGCTTCACGCGGGAAGCGTCATTTTTGTCAGATCGTTTACCAACGCCTGGCGGTGTTCGCTGCTCATGGTGCGCCCTTCGGTCAGTTCCGATAACCAGATGCCGTCGGCGGCGTAGCGCACCAGCGTGCCGGTCGGGCCGTTGTCGAGCGCATCGCCCTGCGCCAGATGATCCAGCATCCAGTCGCGCCAGCATTTTCGCAGCACCGGTTCGTCCGGCATCGCCAACGACAGCACCATCAGCTGGCGGCTCTCGTGGGTATCCGTCAGCTCCGGGTTGGACAGATAGCGCAAATAGGCGCGGGTAAAGCGTCCATAAGCGATGTTATCGGCGGCCATCAGCTCGCTAATCGCCTTTTCCATAATCGCCAACAGCCGGGCGAACAGGGCGAAAATCAGCGCCTGTTTATTGGGAAAATGGTGCATGAGCCCGCCTTTGCTGACACCAGCTTCGCGGGCGACGGCGTTTAGCGACAGGGCGGCAATACCATCCCGACCGGCGATCATCGCTGCGGATTCAAGCAGTTGACGATGCAGACGGACGGGGTCTTTTTTACGATGCTGGGCTTCCATGTTCATGGCCCGAATCATACCGACCAGACGGTATGATTATTCTTGATCGCTATCAATATGAGAGGGCGCTTCGGACGGCGGGATGTCGTTATTGCGTGGAGGCTCACAGATTGACAGTGACCTTCAGCAGATCAGGAAGTTAGCGCGTGCGGTAATAGTGGCCTACACCGCACGCGCGGGGGGATTAATCGACCAGTTCCTTGACGATGTTCATCAGAGCATGGACATCTTGCGGGCGGGTATTGCCGCTTTGCGGATCGATAATGGAACTATAAATATGCGGCATGACCTGCGCGACGCCGGCCTGCAGGCAGGTTTGTAGAATCAGCGCAAAGTTATCGAGATCGATGCCCCCGGTGGGCTCAATCAGCGTCATACCGTTTTCTACCGCGCTTTGGGCGAGCGCTTTCAGCTCCGCCAGCGACTTTTCGCCGCCCATCGGGAAAAATTTAGCCGCGTGCGCGCCCATATCCTGCATCATTCTGACCGCCGCATCGCAGGATACCTGGGCCGGAATGCCCTGGGCGCTGCGCACGCCGGTGGAGATGCGTACTTCACCGGGCGTGCCGCTGGGGCTGACCAGCGCATTAATAAAGGTCTGCTGGCCGCCGGTCGCCGCCAGCGCCCCGGCGGCAAAACCGCTGCCGGTGAAGGTCTGGTTGACGTGAGCGGGGTGGACCTGCGCGGCGATCATTGCCGCTTTGTAAAACTGCGCCGGATCGCCGGCGCCGAGACCGACGGAAATAGAAGGCACTTCCGCCATCCAGCGGCGCACTTCTGCAACGCCTTGTTCGACGCTGGTAAATTGCGCCGAGAGTACGCCAATCACCGCGTGCCCTTCAGCGGCGTCATAGATTTCCCGGGCGTTGGCGATGTCCTTCGCCAGCACGTTAATCGCCACCCGCTGGCGATAAAAGTTAATCCGCTGCATGCTGCGTAATCTCCTGTAAGCGCGCGACGATGAGCGACATTTCTCCTTCGCCGACGGTGCGAGGGTCAAGGCTAAAATGACCCTCATGCAGATAGTAGCGGCGGGCGTAAATAGCGATATCGCCGCCGCGTAGCTGGGCTTCAACCTCATGGGCGCTGAGTCCCAGTTCATTGGCGTCGACGCTGACCCGAATGCGCCAGATGGCGCGCCCGGCCTCATCCTGCTCGATATCGGCGCGCAGGCCGGGTAGCGCGGAGATCGCCTCGGCGAATGGACGCAGCGCGGCGGCGTCGGGCGCCGGTGCCGCCGTCCGGTAACGGTCCAGCGCGTAAACGAGACCGACCATATTCTCTTTGCCGATTTTCATCGCCCGCGCGATGCCGTGGTGTTGGGCTTTACAAGCGGCGATCCAGTTGCGCTTGCCGCTAATAAAGCCTGAGGTTGGGGCGTTAAAGGCTTTCGCCCCGCTGTAGATAACCATCTCCGCGCCGCTGGCGACCCACTTGCGCAAGTCTTCTTCGGCGGCGGCATCGACGATCAGCGGCAGATTATGCTGGCGGGCGACCTGCACGAAATCGTCAATACCGAGCATCCCTTTTTGCACGCAATGGTGGGATTTCACATACAGTAGCGCCGCCGTGCGTGCGTTCACCGCGCTCTCCAGCTGCCAGCGTGCCGCCAGATTGCTGGAGCCGACTTCGACAATGCGCCCGCCGCCGAGGCGGATAGCGCTGGTGATTGGTGCGCCGTAATCGACATTATGCCCGCGCAGTATCACTATCTCGTTCGGCCACTGGCTGCTGTCCGGCATCTGCGCCACCTTTTCCGGCTCGCCGCGGGTGATCGCCGCCGCGACGGCGATGGCGATACCGGCGGAGGCGCAGGAGGTGATATAGCTGTCTTCCGCGCCGGTGTGGGCGGAAACCAGTTCGCCCGCGCGGTCGGTTAATTTATCGATTTCGACGAAGGCTCCCGCCGCCTGCGCGGTGGCCTGCATCACTTGCGGGTCGACGGCGGACACGCCGAGGATGGTCATTTTGCCGCAGGCGTTAATCACCCGTTTTAAGCCCAGTTGCTGGTAGATATTGCCGTTCATGATTTACAGCACTCCCAACAGCGAGCAGACGATGCTGATAGCGACTATCGACAGTAAAATGGTGGTGTAGCGCGGCCCTTTTTTCAGTAAGTAGAAATAGATAGCGAACACCGCCGCCAGCGGCAGCAGACCGGGGGCTATCGAGTCGAGGATCTGCTGGACCACCACTTCCGAGCCTTTAAGCGCGCTGATTTTCAGCGGGGTAGTGATTTTGACATAGCTTGCCGACAGCGCGCCCATCATGATGAGACCCAGTACGTTGGCGCCGTAAATCAATTCTTTAATTCGCCCCCCTTGCAGCAGGCCAATAATGGAGTCACGGCCGAGGGTGTAGCCTTTATGCACCAGTCCGTAGCTTATCGCCATGGTGATCGCCGGGTAGAGGATCAGCGGGGCGATCCCGCCGAACGCGCTGCCGCTGGCGGCGAAGGGGATGAAAATCGCAATCAGCAACGGCATCACCGCGGCCCAGATAATCGAGTCGCCCATCCCGGCCAGCGGGCCCATCAGGCCGGTTTTTATCCCGGTGATTGAAGCGTCGCTGATCGGCTCGCCGCGGGTTTTCTGCTCTTCCATGGCGATGGAGATACCCTGGATAACCGAGCCGAAAGTTTGCTCCGAGTTAAAGAAGTTCAGGTGGCGTTTGAGCGCCTCGGTCTGCTCCTCTTTTTCCGGGTACAGCTTTTTGATAATGGGCGTCATTGAGGCGCAGAAAATCAGGCTCTGCAGACGTTCGTAGGAGCTGGATACCTCCGCCCCCAGCCAGTAAATCAGCCAGGCTTTGGTGATATCGGCTTTGCTCAGCGCCTGGGTTTCGCGGGCGCGTTCAACCAGTTCATGTTCCATTACATCGCTACTCATCATGCAGCTCCTTCATTTTTGGCCAGGCCTTTAATCAGGAAGGCGACGCAGGTACCGAAAATCGCCATCGCCATGATGTCCACCTTCAGGTAGAGCACCGCGAAAAATCCGCCGATAAACCACGGCAGCAGGCTCTTTTTGCCGATCACCATGATGGTGATGGCAAAGCCCAGCGCCGGCAGGATACCGCCCATAATTTCAAAAGAGTGGGTCAGCCAGTGCGGCATCAGTTTGAGGAATTTTTCCACTACGCTTTGGCCAAAGTAGTTGGCGGCGAAGACCACCGGGAAGCGCAGCACCAGCCCCAGCAGCGCCGGATAGATAAAGGCGCAGCGCATGATGCCCGCCATGTTGGCGCTTTCGGCGTGTTTGTCGGCCATGTGCACCCACGCGGCGTTGAGCGTGCGGCGCAGCTGATCGAGGAATACCCCGATGACGCCAAACGGGATCGCCAGCGCGATCGCCAGGTTGGGCTCCATCCCGGCCTTCACGGCGATCGGAATGGCGATACAGGCGGCCAGCGCCGGGTCCGACGGCACGTTGCCGCCCGGCGTGGAGGTCACTCCAAGATAGACCAGCTGCATACCCGCGCCGATGATCATCGCGGTTTTCATATCGCCCAGCAGCAGGCCGACGAATACTGCGATCACCACGGGTTGCAGCAACATGGCGGAGAAGGTATAGCCTAAACGTAATCGGGCGAACCAGTAATACAACCCCATCAGGCTCGCAAAAAGTAAGGTATCCATAGTTTTTTACCTTTTTATCAACTGGTTAGAATTTTTTCAGGATGTCGTCCAGTGACTGTGGTTTATCTTCCGGGATGGTCTGAAAGAACACCTGAATGCCGCTATCCTTCAGAGCGCCGAGGATGCCGACATCTTTTTCATCAAGGGTGATGTTCTGGAACACGGCCTTGCGGTTCGGCCCGCCGCCCAGCCCGCCAACCTGAATCGTCTGCACGTCAAAGCCCAACTGGACGGCTTCCTGAACGGCTGATAGCGACGGGAATAGCACCAGCACATTGCCATCGCCGAGCTGATTCTCTTTCCAGGCGGCGGCAAAGCTGGCGTTGCTGTAACAGTCGACTTTGATGTTCGGCGGCGCGGCCATTAAATAGATATTTTTCATAAACGGATCGGCATCCAGCTCGTCGCTGACCACGGCGATACGATTGGCCTGCGACTGGCCGACCCATTTGGTGACGACCTGACCGTGGATCAGACGGCTATCGATACGACATAAAACGATTTTTGCCATGATGGGCTCCTTAAGAGGTTAACTGGTTCACGTGGGCGACAACGTCGCGGCAGCTGCTGCGTCCTGCTTCGACCAGCGCATTAACGCAGCCGGTGAGCGGGCCCTGCTCGCGCAGATCCAACGCCTCCAGCAGCAGCGAGGCGTTGAGCCCGCAGACGACGGCGATGGGGTAATCCGCGCTCAAGCGCGCGGCGACGTTGGAGGTAGTGCCGCCGAGAAAATCGGTCAAAATCAGCGAGCCTGCCGGCATCGCCTGCACGGCCGCTTCGACGCGCTGATAAAACTCGCCGAGGGTATCGACCGGCATAAGCGCGATTTCGCTGACGCCGGCGATTTCGCCGGTCACCATGCGCAGACTGTCGCAAAGTTGCGTGCCCCAGCCGCCGTGCGTCAGCAGCAGAATCTGGGGTAACTGGGTGGTAGGTTCAGTGGATGACAAAGTGGCCTCCTGGCGCCGAATCGTTGACGCACTGATAAGAGCAAAGCGCGTGCCACAATTTGTGTCATCTACCGAAGAGGAAAAGGCTGGCGGGCCGCAAAGCCGCGCCAGAACAGGCGTTAACTAAATAATAATTCGTAGATATAAATGTACTCGGCATCGGATAAACGGATGGCGTAGGCCTCCTCAACCGGATGGAAAGCCGATTTAATGACACTAAATGCCTGAGCGTCCATATCCGGCCGCGTTTCCAGCGCCATCTGTAACGGTTTCCGGTTAATCACGATACGCTCGACCATACAGCAGCAGTGGATCAGAAAGCGTAGTGTCACCTGGCGGTTAGGCGCGATGGCCAGCGTGTTCCTGAGCTGGTTCAGGATCCCTTCCATTTCTTTTAATATGCGCTGCGGATTGAGCACCGAAATATGGTTGATAATGCTTTCCATGGTCAGGGCGCTGATAAACCGTGAAGCGCTGCGCTCCATCTCCAGACGGCGCTCGCTGCTGGATAAATCCGGGGTCAGCAGGCTGAGCACCAGCTCCGGCCCCTGCTCGGAAAACAGCTCCTCCAGCGAGATAAACGGGATATCGGGCAGCCCCGGCTGGAATGTCCCGACAATACCCGCCAGCCGTTCATGCGCCCTGATTGCCTGCTGTAGGCGCTCCGGGCTGCGAACTTCGTTGTAATCGAGGATCACCATCCGGGTATCCTGCGACATCAGCTCGCCAAAGCTCTCCTCCAGCACCTTTTTGATTTTTTCCGCCGTGCCCATGCCGGTAATGCAGGAGATAACCAGAACCTTGCCGGCGTTCTCCTGCTGCGGCGTGCACAGCTGGCTAGCGATGCCTTTTTCCTGCATCAGATTGACCAACCGCGGCAGGTCGCCGGTTTCGTAGCTGAGATCGAGACCGATCTCCAGTAGGCTGGTCAGGGTGATATTCGGCATCAGCAGGACATCGATCTGGAACAGTTTGCTGATGGTGCTGCCGAAATGGACCAGCGATCCGATGTCGACCATCAGGATCAGCCGCTGCCAGCCTTTGCTGTGGATCAACTGGATCAGCTTTTCCAGCGTATCGTGCACCGATTGTTCGAACGGCATGTCGATAGCGTTGAACAATTCGCGCTCCAGCACCCGATTGACGTATTGCGCCATGCTGGTGGCCGTGGTGGCGCCATGGGCAATGAGGATCGCTCCGCAGTCCGGGCTGGCGCTGATGCGCTGGCGGTAATGGCGGCACTCTTTGAGGAACAGGCACAGCCAGACCACCTCGGTGGCCGGACACTGGATATGCAGCAGATCGTTGATCTTCTTGCACAACAGAGTGGCGTTATCGTATTCATCTTTGCAGCGATCGAGGATTAGGCTCGAAGAGTATAACTGCGGGATCAGGCCGCGTTGTACGTAGCTGATGAGAGCGAGAAAGTGTTTACGCAGCGGGTTGACCAGGTTTTCCGGCAGGGCGAAGCCGAGTACCTGCTCAACGTAGCCGATAAGCAGGGTCACGCGCTCCTCAATCCGATCGCCATAGCGTGGCGCGTGGCTGGCGTTATCGCGGCTGTAGAGGCCATATTCAAAAATCGAGCTGAGCTTATTTTTAAGGATCGCCAGCGTCTCGGCGGGCGGCACGTTGCTATTGCGCAGGTTAACGTATTCGCGGGTCAGGAAGCTGTAGAACAGATCGCTCTCCTCGACGCTGTCATCGGCCGCCGAACTTTTCAGCTGCGGAAGAGTTCGGGCATCGATGTTCAGCAGGGGACGGCCGTTAAACAGCGCATCGACCAGCTGTCGTTGCTCCGGCGTGGCATTGATCGGGCCGTCCGCCAGTTTGCTGTCCAGCAGCAAAACTTCGTTATTGGCCGCCATTCCCGACGCCCATGCCTGGGCGCATAAAAACTGGATATCGCTTTTGAGCTGACCGATGTTGCCTTCCAGCGGCTTGTTCAGCAGCCACAGCAGCAAAGGTTTATCTACGCTTACCGTGCGTTCGATCTTGCGACTTTCACGCTGTAAAAAGCCGATGATCAGTTCGATTTGCTCTTCTACCGTACGCTGGCGGATGCCGGGTAGATCGATGGCGACCTGGATACGCCGCTGAAAGGTACGTAATAGCGATGAGCTGACGGGCTCGGTGGTGGCGCAGATCAGACGTACGGCGATATTGCGCGCCGGACCACTGGCGCCGAGCGGGCGATATTCGCCTTTATCCAGCAGCGAAAAGAGCTTTTCCTGCCCTTCATAGGGCAGGCGATGTACTTCATCCAGCAGCAGATAGCCGCCGTCGGCCTGTTCGATTAGCCCGCTTTTGTTTTCCGTCGCCCCGGTAAAGGCGCCCTGACGGTGGCCAAAGAGATGCGATGACAGCAGCTCCGGGTTGTTGGCGTATTCAGCGCAGTTGAAGTAGACCAGCGGCGGCCGTTTTTCGCCGCCATGCTCGCAGGCGTAGCGGTGCATCAGTTCGGCAAAAAAGGTTTTGCCGACCCCGGAAGGGCCGGTCAGCAGGACGTGCAGCCCGTGGGGATACAATACCGCGGCTTTCCCTTTTTCCACGGCATCGTGCAGGCTGCGATCGTGGCCGATCAGCATGGCGAACGGGTCGACAGCCTCATTGTTATCTTGCGGCTGCGGCAGGAGATCGGCGAGAGTCGCCGGCTCGCGTTCGCTTTCCGTCAGCGTACGGTCGAGCAGCGTTTCCGTCGTCCTGCGATGTAAAAAGAACACCGGGCGGCCGCGCGTTTTAATCACCAGCCCGTCACTCCACAGCTGATTGAGATCTTTACTCACCGAGTTGCGCGCCAGCCCGAGGTTAAAGCCGATTTGCTCTGCAGTGAAGGCGTTTGAGCCCCTGGCTAAATCGTCCAGCGTGACGGCCTGGCTCAGCCTCTCCAGCTCCCGCAGTACTATCTCAATACGTCTCATCTCGTTACCGGGTTGTTCAATGTCGATAGTTGAGAACATACACTATTACGCGGCGTCAGAAAGAGACCGGGGGCGAAGTTGGCGGCCATAACGATATCTACAGAGTGTCCTTTCACTGCCACAATGGTGGTTTAGGGTGGGATTGGATATGGTTAGCGCATCTCACCGGAGGAACAGATATGTTGAGCGGATTAAATCACCTGACCCTGGCGGTCAGCCAGCTGGCGCCGAGCGTGGCGTTTTATCATCAGCTACTTGGCATGACGCTGCACGCGCGCTGGGATAGCGGCGCGTATCTTTCCTGCGGCGATCTGTGGCTGTGCCTGTCGCTGGATCCGCAGCGGCGCGTCACTCCGCCGGAGGAGAGCGACTACACCCATTATGCCTTTAGCATCAGCGAGGCGGATTTTGCCAGCTTTGCCGCCCGTCTTGAGGTCGCTGGCGTAGCGGTATGGAAGCTAAACCGTAGCGAAGGCGAATCGCACTATTTCCTCGACCCCGACGGCCATAAGCTGGAATTGCACGTCGGCAGCCTCGCCCAGCGCCTGGCCGCCTGTCGCGAGCAGCCGTATAAGGGGATGGTGTTTTTTGACGAGTGATGGAGAGTCTCCCGGAGGCGGCGCTTGCCGCGCCTTTTCCGGGCTACCGGCCCTGTAGCCCCGGTAAGCGTCAGCGCTACCGGGGATAACAGACAAAGCCTCACTCCATCGCCACCTTCACCGCTTCCCCCAGCTTGACCATCACCTCTTTATGCTTCTCGATCGGCGGCAGGGCGCAGTTGATCCTTAAGCAGTTACGATATTTCCCCGATGCCGAAAACAGCGAGCCCGGCGCGACCTGGATCTTCAGCCGACACAGCTGCTTGGCGACGCAGACCATATCCACCTGCTCCGGTAGCTCGACCCACAGCATAAAGCCGCCTTTTGGCCGGGTGACGCAGATGCCGCAGGGGAAAAACTCCCGCAGCCAGCAGGTGTAGATCTCCATATTACGCTGATAGATCTGCCGCATCCGCCGCACGTGGCGGTGGTAATGGCCTTCGCGAATAAAGTTACAGGCCGCCAGTTGGGTTGAAGGGACGTTAGTGCCGCTGGCGGCGTACTTCATCTGCAGCAGACGATCGTAGTAGCGCCCGGGGGCAATCCAGCCGATGCGCAGGCCGGGGGCGATGGTCTTGGTAAACGAGCTGCAAAGTATCACCCGACCGTCGATATCCCATGAATGAATCGTACGCGGGCGCGGGTATTCCGTCGCCAGCTCGCCGTAAATATCATCTTCGAAAATCACGATATCGTGGCGCTGGGCAAGGGACAGCACCGCGCGTTTGCGCGCGTCAGGCATGATGTATCCCAGCGGATTGTTGCAGTTAGGCACCAGGATCACCCCTTTGATTGGCCACTGATCCAACGCCAGCTCTAAGGCCTCGATGCTGATCCCGGATTCCGGATCGGTTGGGATCTCAATGGCTTTCAGCCCCAGGCCGCGAAGTATCTGCATGGTGCCGTAGTAGCAGGGGGATTCGACAGCGACGATATCGCCGGGGTGGCACACCGACAGCAACGCCAGCGATAATGCGCTGTGGCAGCCGCTGGTGATCAGCAGATCGTCGGCGGTGACGACCGATCCGCCGTCGAGCATCAGGCGGGCGATCTGTTCGCGCAGTTCGCGACGCCCGGCCAGCTCGTCGTAGTTGAGCACTTCGCTGAGGTTATGCTGAATTGCCCGGCTCAGTTCGCGCCAGATAGGCTTAAGGCTCGGCTGGGTGACGTCCGGCGAACCGCCGCCGAAGGTAATGATCGATTTATCATTGCGCGCATCGAGCATGGTCAACACCTGGTCCCACTGGGTGATCTCCACCGGGCGCTGCACCGGGCGCGACATCGTCGGTACCGGCGCCTGAGCTTTACGCGGGGCGACGAAATAGCCGGAGCGCGGCTGCGGCACGATCAGCTGTTGCTGTTCCAGCGTCTGGTAGGCCTGCTGAACGGTACTGATGCTGACGCCATGCTCCTGGCTCAGGCTGCGCACCGACGGCAACTTTTCGCCCTGGCGATACAGCCCTTGTTCGATACGTTCTGCCAGCAGACTGGCCAGATGTTGATAACGGGTCATGCTGTATCCTTAGTAATTGCCATACAGATAGATAAACCAGTACAGATGGCGGTCAAAAATGGGGCATGGTGTACGTTTTAGCCAATCTGTATGTTAAAGAAAAGTGTTTTGTGAATCTGTATTGTTCAGGCCCGGATCCGTGAAGATAAAGCCTCTGGCAAGGCGAGGAGGTAGAGGATGGAATTTCACGAGAATCGGGCAAAACAGCCGTTTATCGGCTGGGTATTTCTGGCGCGAGCAATTAGAAAATGGTGGCTTCGTGGGCAAACGCGCAAAGTATTGCAGCGAATGAGCGACGAACAGCTGAAAGATGTCGGGTTGCGCCGGGATCAGATCAATTAAAAAGTGCTTTTTTGTAGCCCCGGTAAGCGTCAGCGCTACCGGGGAATTACATTCACAAAATTTATCAATTGATGCTTCTACTCCCATCGTTTCTTGATACTTACCATGATAAGTATTATTTTCCCCACAGCTAAGTGAGGAAAGTAACATGACCGAAGACGAACTGTTTGCCCGCCGCCCGATGGGGATGCGCATGGCGATGGTGGTGCGCCAGTGGCGCGCGATTATCGACAGCGCCATTACCGATACCGGCCTGACCCAGTCAAGCTGGACGGTGCTGATGCAGCTGCATCAGCTGGGGTGCAACGTCTCGGTAAGCGAACTGGCGGAAGTGCAGGGTATTGAACTGCCGCCGCTGATGCGCACTCTCACGCAGCTGGAAAAGCAGGGGTATCTACTGCGCTCAACATCGCCATACGACAAGCGCATTCGTCTGCTTACGCTGACGGTAGAAGGCCGTACAGTCCTGGAAAAGCTGAACCGCGTGATTGAAACCTATCAACGGCGCGTGACGGAAACCATCCCCGATGCGGACCTCGACACCTTCAGCGCCACGTTAAATCAAATCGCCTGCAACTTGCGGATTATCCGCGAAGAAGATAACAAGATCTAAAACACTATGATGACGCCAGAACAAAAATTTGCCCGCTGGGTAAGGGTAAGTATTGCCGCTTTCCTGGTGATATTCGCCTGGTTTATCGTTGCCGATATCTGGATCCCGTTGACCCCGGACTCCACCGTGATGCGCGTGGTGACTCCGGTCTCGTCGCGGGTCTCCGGCTACGTCTCGCACGTCTACGTGCATAACAATAGCCAGGTGAAAAAGGGCGAGCTGCTGTATGAGCTCGATCCCACGCCATTCATTAATAAAGTTGAAGCGGCGCAAATCGCCCTTGAACAGGCCAAACTGAGCAACCAGCAGCTGGATGCGCAAATCGCCGCCGCTCGCGCCAACCTGCGCACCGCGCAATATACCGCGCGTAATGACAAAGTCACCCTCGACCGCTACCAGCGCCTGAGCACCATGCAAAACGTGTCGCAATCGGATCTCGATAAGGTGCGCACGACATGGCAGACCAGCGAACAATCGGTCAGCGCCCTGAATGCGCAAATTCAGAACCTGTTGATCCAGCGCGGTGAGCGCGACGATAAGCGCAACGTAACGCTGCAGAAATACCGCAACGCGCTGGAAGAGGCGCAGCTCAATCTCGGCTGGACCCAGGTTCGCGCCGAGACCGACGGTATGGTCAGCAACCTGCAGCTTAATCCGGGAATTTACGCCACCACCGCCACCGCCGTGCTGGCGCTGGTTAACAACAACACCGATATCGTCGCCGACTTCCGTGAAAAAAGCCTGCGCCACACGGCGGTGAATACCGATGCGGCGGTAGTGTTCGATGCCCTGCCGGGTAAAGTCTTCCCGGCGCACGTGACCAGCAGCGACGCCGGTATTCTTGCCGGTCAGGAAGCGGTGAATGGCCAACTGTCGCAGCCTGAGCAGTCCACCCGCTGGGTGCGCGATGCCCAGCGCATGCGGATCCACGTCGCGCTGGATCAACCGCTGGATAAGCCGCTGCCGACCGGCGCTCGCGCTACGGTGCAGTTGTACAATAGCGACGGCCCCTTCGCCCGCACCTTTGCCGGCCTGCAGATCCACCTGGTGAGCTGGTTGCACTATGTCTATTAACACCCTGGCGCACGTCTTTACCCCGCACGGCAATATCGTCTACACGGCCAATGATTTTCGTCAGACGGTACGCATTGCCGTCGCCGGGACCATCGCGCTGAGTATTTCGACCTTCTACGACGTGCAGTACGGCGTGTTTTTCGTCGTTTATCCACTGATGCTGATGTCGCTGGTGCCGGTGTTTAACCGTCACGTCGCCCGACAGTTTGTGTTCAGCGCGGCGGTGAATTGCGTCGAAATGGTGCTCATCGTTGGCTATCTGTCGCAGTGGCCGGTGATTATGACGTTAGTTGTGTTCGGCCTGTATGTGATGCGCTTTCGCTTTATGAGCCAGGGGCCGCTGTTCTTGCTGGGGTCGATGGGCGTGGTGTGCCAGAGCACGATGCTCAATTTTATGAGCTATCCCTCCAGCAACTGGCACACGCTGATGTTCTCCAATATGGAGGCCTGCGTGATGGCGGTGGCGCTGAGCGCATTGCTCCATTACCTGATCCCGGATGTCGAACCGCGTAAGCCGCCGCCGCGCATAGAGAAAGACGCCGCACGGATCCGCCATGAATCGCTGCTTTCCGGCACGGTCGCGACCATTATCTTTGTGATCTTTCAGATCTGCGATCTGAGCGATTCGCTATCGGCGCTGATGGCCGGGGTGCTGATCCTGTTTCCGATGCACTATCGCGGCGCGGTGATCAGCTCGATCTGGCGTGTGGCGGGGGTCGTGCTGGCTTGTCTGTACATTCTGGTGGTGCAGCTGATTATCTATGATTTCAGCAACCACATGATCCTGATGATGCCGCTGATTGGTCTTGGTCTGGCCTTTAGCGCCCGCCTGCACGTGATGGAAAAAGTGGGCGCGGGCGTGGGTTTCGCCAGCATTACTACTATCGGTATTATGTTTGGCCAGAACCTGCATCCGAATCAGGATCTGGTGTTCAGCGACCTGTACCGTATTACTTCGGTCACGGTCTCGCTGGTGGCGACGCTGACCATGGTGTTCCTTGTCCATCGGGTACTGAACTGTTTTGCGCCGACGCGTTTTGTGGTTACCGATTAATCCTCCTGCGGGAAGCGGGCGATGCAGCGCCACGCTTCCCCGTTTTGCTGATAAAGCGCCGCAGTATGCCCGGCGATTATCCAACTTCGCGCCGCTTCTTCGCTCCCCTCAATCAATACGCACAGGCCGCAGCCGCTGCGGAGCTGGCGGGGAATATCCTTTACCTCGAAGGTTATCCCTGCCGCCTGCAGGGCTTTGCGCATCCGCACGACGCCCACTGTTGAATGGAATAAGAATAGATATTTGCTCATCCGCGCCTCCGCTGGCGCTGGCCGATCAGCGCCGCGCCGATCGCCCCGGCAAATTGGGCGTCGGGATGGGTCGCGACCGGCATGCCGAGATGCGTCTCCAGCATGCGGGCGAAGGCGGCGCAGTGGCTGACGCCGCCGGTGAACAGCAGCGGTCCCTGCGCCGATAAACGGCCAATAAAGTTCGCGCTGCGCCGCGCCATGGCGTTGATCACCCCGGCCAGAATCGCCTCCGGGGCAACCCCCGCGGAACGCAGGCTGATGACTTCCGATTCGGCAAAAACCGTACACATGCTGGTGATGGCGTGCGGTTCTACACCTTCGGTAATGGCGTCAAGCTGTTCGACGCTGGCGCCGAGGGTCCGTGAAATCACTTCCAGAAAGCGCCCGGTACCAGCGGCGCATTTGTCATTCATCAGAAAGTCGCTGAGATTGCCCTGCGCATCCAGTTGAATGACTTTGCTGTCCTGGCCGCCGATATCAATTACCGTGCGGGTTTTCGGCGCCAGCAGACGCGCGCCGAGCCCGTGACAGGAAATCTCGGTGACTTGTTTATCGGCGAAATCGACCAACTGGCGACCATAGCCGGTGAGGGTTAAAAAAGGCGTTGCCGCGAGGCCCGCGCGCAGCGTCTCCCAGGCCTCGTGAATAGCATCGGCGGGGCGAAAAGGTGTCGGGCTGAGGAAGCGGCGCGCGATGGCGCCGTCTGCCAGCAGGATGCCTTTGGTAGCGGTGGAGCCGGAATCAATACCTACCGAGTAGATCACGCTTGCTCCTTATAGCATTTCAATAAAGGCGGCGACGCGGGTGCTGAGCTGGCCGAGATCCGCCGTCGAATAGTCGGTTTCAATCGCGATATAAGGAATGTCGTGCCGCTGGCGCACGTGGCGCTTGATCGCCAGCGATTCCACGGCGTAGGTATGGCAAGCCTGCAGAATCACATCGACCACGCCGTCGGCCTGATACTCCTCAACCATCTGACTTAGCAATTGCAGGCGCTGGTCGTTAGGTGAAATACAGGAGCAGCCGATGGCGAGATATTTATCGGTTAAGGCATCGTAGACGTCGCCATCTTCCGCTACGCAGCGTTCGGTGGCCTTCGCGCCGGTACAGTTCTCGTAGCCCACCACCCAGCCGCCGTTTTCTTCGATAGCGCGGACGACTTTTTCCGCCGCGCCGCCGATCGGGCAGCCGGTGATCAGAATACGCGGACGAGACGCCAGCCGTTGGCCTCCTTGCCATTGCTGATGGATACGTTCCGCCATCGCGTTCAGTTCGTCAATCAGCGCGCTTTTGTCGAAGCGGAAGGTGGCGCCATAAACCACCTTTAGAATATCGCTGCCGCTAAGCGCCGGCGGATTGAGTTGCCCGAGGCGATAGAAGTTGGCCAGCGCCCGGCGTTCGCGATTTTTCAGTACGATGGCTTCACGCAACGCCGCTTCGCTAATGGGCGTGGCGAACCGGGTTTCAACGACCTGCTGCAGGCGTTTGATTTCCACTTTCCACAACGCGCGGGAGGCGGCGTCGCTGGCGCTGTTCGGTAGTTGCATTACGTGTACCGCCTTGAATTCGGCCATGTACTCGTACATCTTCTTTTTGCCGTCGCAGGTGGTTTCGCCGACCACCAGATCGGAGAAATAAAAGTAGGGGCATTTATCGGTTTTGCCAAAGCCGTAGCTGCTTTTAATCAGCGGGCAGAGATTGCGCGGCAGGTCTTTCTCCGCCTCTTCGATGGTTTCATCAGAAGTGGAACACAGTGAGACGACCACGGCGCCCGCCGCCATGACTATCTCCTGGGGCATAAAAGTGCAGTAGGTACCGACCAGCGGCACGTTCTGCTCTTTGAGTTCCATTACGCTGAGAAAGCCTTTCTGGCGAGCTTCTGAGAATTGATCGAAGAGGGCGGGTAGATCGGTGATGAGCGACATGATTTTCCTTCCCCGTACACGGGAGATGATGAAAGAGTCGCCATTATAACCTTGTTATTTGTGCGTGTTTATTGATCTCCCGCCCATCCTGACGGCGTTAATAGACCTTCTTCAAATCCATCTCTTCCTGAATGCGCTCGCTCCATGCCAGATGGGTGCGGATGGCTTCCTCAATACCGGCGTTGTAGAACAAAGGCCCCAGCTCTGTGGCGATAAAGTCGACAAAAAACTCGGCGTCGAACTGTTCCAGCTCCAGGTTAAAGGTCTCTTCGCAGTACTTGCTTAGCCGCTCGCGTAGCAGATCGCGCTGCGCCGGGCTGAGTTCAATATCGCTCATGCGTGGTTAATCTCGGTGAGTTAGTCAGGATTGCCGGGCTTCGATGACCGCCTCTGAACGCTGGCGCAAATTACGGAGTAACCCCGCCAGACAGCAGGCGGCGACGATCCCGGCGGCTACCGCCAGCAGGTGGAACGGCAATCTGCCGCCATGGAACCATAACCAGCGCGCGCCTTCAATCGACAATGCGCTGACGCTAAGGATCACGATATTCAGCGAGGCGGAAACGGTGCCTTTCGGCAAGTCGTTGGAAAACAGGGTAAAACGGAACAGCGTCGGGAAAATCAGCCCGATGCCGAAGGCGTAGAAACAGGTGCCGAGTACCGACCACAGCCAGACGTGCGGCCACGTCAGATTACCGATAATCAGGATCGCCAGGCCAACCATCTGGATGGGCACGGCGCTTAACACAAAGCGTGGGCGAGTCGGGTCTTTCACCCAGCGCGCCACCGACAGGTTAGCGATAATCACCGCGCTGAAGACCGGCACCTGGCTCCAGGCAAACTCGCTGGAGGTGAGCCCGCCGGCGTCCATTAAAATCACCGGCGATACTGCCACCCAACTCATCAGCGGAATATAGCTCAGCGCCAGCGTGGCGGCGCCGAGTAAAAAGATGCGGTTGCGGAAGACGTCGCGAAAATCGCACACCACGCCGAGCGGGCTAAACGGCACGTCGCCGCGACGCACCGTCTCCGGCATGTTAAACAGTAAACCCAGCCAGGCCACCAGCCCCATCGCGGCGATAATGCCAAACAGCGCTTTCCAGTGGATAAAATGCATCAACGCCGCGCCGGAAAGCGGGCCGACGATCGGCGCCACCAGCACGATGGAGGTAATCACCGCCATCAGCTTGATTGACCGCTTTTCGTCAAAGGCCTCCTGCACGGTGACGTAGCCGACGGTGGCGATAAAACAGATGCTGGTGCCCTGCACAAAGCGGGCAATCAGGAACTGGGTCATTGAGGTCGTCCACAGGGTGGCGAAGCAGGCGAGGGTAAAAATCAGCGCGCCGCTCAGCAGTACCGGTCGGCGGCCAATACGATCGGAAAGCGGTCCCAGCAGCCACTGTAGCGCCATCCCACCGGCCATATACAGGCTCACCGAGGCCGGAGCCAGCGCCACATCGGCGTTGAAATCCCGCACCACGTGCAGGATCCCCGGCTGGATGAGATCGGTGGTCAGGTAGGCGGAAAAGTCATACAGGATCAGCGCCATCGGAAAGAACAGCGATGCGCTGTAGCGGGCGCTCAATCGCGAAATCCATGACATAACCTTCTCCTTGCCGTCGGGTATTCATCGTTAGAATGGTTATGATGCTACCATTGTCAGCCGATATGCAGATGCAGCAGCGCCGGAATTTGCGATAACAGCCACAGGCCGAGGCCGATAGTGCCGCCGACCAGCGTGCCGTTGATGCGAATAAACTGCAGATCCTTGCCGATGTTGAGCTCGATCTGTCGCGACATATCGCGCGCGTCCCAGCTTTTGACCGTATCGCTGATATGGCGAGTGAGGAAAGCGGAGAATTCCGGCGCCACCCGATGCGCCGCCTGCTCAAGATGCTCATTCAGCGATTCACGCAGCGCGTCGTCGCGCACCAGCGTTTCGCCGAACCACTGACCGGCCTCGGCGATCCGCTGCTTGATGCGCGAATCGTCACTGCTGATATCGTTTTTCACCCAGCCGCGCAGATCCGCCCACACCTCGCCGAGATAGCGATTAAAGGTCTCATCGTTTTTCAGATACGCTTTGATGTTATCGGCTTTTTGCGCCATTTGCGGGTCGGATTTCAGATTGTCGATAAGCTTCTGCGCCGCGCGGTCGAAGGCCTGACGAATCTGGTGCGTGCGGTCCTGAGTGACCTCATCGAGCAGCGTATTCACCGCGTCAGTCACCATTTCGGCGCTGTGCTCGCCAAGCCACTCGGTGGGTAACAGTTTGGCCTTCAGCGGATGTTCGGTCTCCAGCCAGTGCACGATACCGCGGGCGATAAAGGCGCGGGAGCTGTCGCGCTGTAGCAGGGCGATCAGCTGGCTTATTAGTGAATCCAACAGCTTTTGATGACGGTTATCGCGGGTTAGCCCCTCCAGCATCATGGCGCTGGTCTGCGTCAGGTCGACCTTATCGATAGCCTTGTGCACCGCGCGCCGCAGCAGACGCTGAATACGGGTGTCATCGGTGAGCTCGAGAAAACCGCTCATCACCTGTAGCAGATGTTGACCCACACGGCGGGCGTTTTCGGGCTGGCTGAACCAGTTGCCGAGCATCAGGGCCGGTTCATAGCGGCGGATCAGCGCCACCAGAGATGGGGTATCAAGAAACTTCTCCTGCACGAAATGGCCAAGATTATCGGCGATCCGGTCTTTATTACGCGGGATGATCGCCGTATGGCGGGCGACAAACGGCAGCGGAATGCGGCGAAACAGGGCCACCACCGCAAACCAGTCGGCCAGCGCCCCGACCATCGCCGCTTCGGAAATAGCCTTTAGCGCGCTGACCCACGGCGTCGGCGGTAGCAGTAGCGTAGTGATAAACAGCGCCGCCGCAATGAGCAGCAGCGACAGCGCCAGCAGTTTGGCGCGTTTTAATTCAGCGAGTTTTTCCATAGGTTTAAGCATATAACCTGACGGCGAGGTCATGCAAAAATTGGCAGCACTTCCTGTGCCTGCGGGTCAATTTGCGAGTGGGCTGCCAATATTGGATAACGATTGCAGCACGCAGAAATTAGCTTTCGGCACGGCTCGTGAAAACGCTTTTTGCCCTCATGGAATATTCCGGATATACCTAACTTTACCCGCATCGTCAGCTATCTCGACTACCCTTAATATCCTTAGCGGCATTTTTGACTGCGTTAATAGCGATAACAAGGAGACATGCGATATGGCTTATCAGACAGTGAATCCTGCGAATAACCAGCTAATTAAGAGCTATCCCGCACACAGTGATGCGGACGTGGAGGCGGCGCTGCAGCAGGCAGATGCGCTTTATCATTCTGCGTGGGCGAAAGGCGATATTGCGCAGCGTCTGCCGGTGCTGCATAAGCTTGCCGATCTTATCGACAGCCGGGCGGAGGAGCTGGCGAAAATCGCCAGCCAGGAGATGGGGAAGCTCATTAAACAGAGCCGCGGCGAGGTCAAACTCTGCGCGCAGATCGCCCGCTATTATGCCGACAACGCCGAACGGTTCCTGGCGCCGGTGAAGTATCCCTCCGAGTCTGGCGAAGCCTGGGTTGAGCATCATCCCATCGGCGTCTTAATGGCGGTGGAGCCGTGGAACTTCCCCTATTACCAGTTAATGCGCGTGCTGGCGCCAAATCTGGCGGCCGGTAACCCGGTGATTGCCAAACATGCCAGCATCGTTCCGCACTGCGCCGAGACCTTCGCGCAGCTGGTGCGCGAGGCTGGGGCGCCAGAAGGGGCGTGGACCAATCTGTTTATCTCCCAGGATCAGGTGGCGAAAATCATCGCCGACGATCGGGTGCAGGGCGTGGCGCTGACCGGTTCGGAAAAAGCGGGCGGCATCGTAGCGGCGCAGGCGGCGAAACATATCAAGAAAGCGACGCTGGAGCTGGGCGGCAACGATGTGTTTGTAGTGCTCGACGATGCCGACCTGGAACGCGCGGTGAAAATTGGCGTACAGGCGCGGCTGAACAACGCCGGGCAGGTTTGCACCGCCGCCAAGCGCTTTATTTTGCATGAAAAGATCGCCGAGCCGTTCCTGAGCAAGTTTAGCGATGCCTTCCGCCAGGTGAAGATCGGCGATCCGCTCGATGAAAGCACTACGCTTGGCCCACTTTCCTCGAAAGATGCGCTGGAAACCTTAAGCAAGCAGGTCGACGAGGCGGTGAAGCATGGGGCCAAATTACACCTTGGCGGCAAGCCGGTTTCCGGCGAAGGCAACTTCTATGAACCCACCATTCTGACGGGAATTACCCGTGATAACCCGGCGTACTTCGAGGAGTTCTTTGGCCCGGTGGCGCAGATTTACGTGGTGAAAGACGATGATGAGGCGATTGCGCTCGCCAACGACTCTCACTACGGCCTGGGCGGCGCGGTGTTCAGTCAGGACATTGAGCGGGCGAAGCGCATGGCTTCGGGGATTGAAACCGGCATGGTCTATATCAACTGGTTAACGGATACCGCGCCGGAGCTGCCTTTTGGCGGCGTGAAGCGTTCCGGCTTTGGCCGCGAGCTCTCCGACCTCGGTATCAAAGAGTTTGTGAATCAGAAGCTGGTGGTCGTTCGCCGCTAAACCACCCTGCGCGCAATATCCCTCTCCCATCGGGAGAGGGTAACCTTTTTGCCGCGGCTATTTGCGTAGCCCGGCAAACGCGGCGCGGATTTCCTCTTCCGGCAGCTGAATGCCGATAAACACCAGCGTGCTGTGCGGAGTTTCATCGCCCCACGGGCGATCCCAGTCGGCGCTGTAGAGGCGCTGCACGCCCTGGAACAGCAGGCGATTTGGCTCGCCATCGATCCACAGCATGCCTTTATAGCGCATCAGTTGCTCGGCGAAAGAGAGCAGCAGGTTTTCCATCACCCGTGACACTTCGCTGATATCCACCGGATAGTCGAGCTCGACCACAATCGACGAGACGTCGTTCTGTTTTTCCGCCACGAAGTGAAAGCGCGGTGTGGCGCTGACAACCTTCTCTTCGAGCATAAAACCGCTGGTATTAAAGAGCAGGCTTAAATCGATATCGCCGTGGATGACGGTATAAATTGGCGCCCGCGCGTTGATGCGCGCCAGCCGTTCGCGCAGCTTTTCGGTGTCGCCGGCGACATCGGTTTTGGTTAACAAAATCCGGTCCGCGTAGCCGACCTGCGACTGGGCAATGGTGAACTGATCCATCTGCTGGTCGGCATGGACGGCGTCGACCAGGGCGATCACGCCGTCCAGCAGATAGCGTTCGCAAAGCACCTCGTGGGAGAAAAAGGTCTGGATAATCGGCCCCGGGTCGGCCATGCCGGTGCACTCAATCACCAGTCGGTCGAAGGCAATCTCGCCGCGATCGCGGCTGTCGAGTAGATCGAGCAGGGCATCCTCCAGTTCGTTGGAGCGCGTACAGCAAATACAGCCGTTGGTCAGGGTTTTAATCTGCGTGGCGCGATCGCCGATCAGCTGGTCGTCAACGGAAACTTCGCCAAATTCATTTTCAATCACGGCGATTTTGAAACCGTGCTGCTCATTAAGGATGTGGCGCAGCAGGGTGGTTTTTCCCGCGCCGAGAAAACCGGTGAGTAGGGTGACTGCAATCGGTGCCATTATTGCCTCCATTAACAGCAGCGTACGCCGCCTTTGCCGTCGCCGCCGTAGCGGGCCTGCTGGCGTTCGCGGAAGAATTCTTCATAAGTCATGTACGGCTGATCCGGATGGTTGGTTTGCATATGGGTGACGTAGTTGTCGTAATCCGGAATACCGATCAGCATTTTTGCCGCCTGACCGAGATATTTTTTTGCCTGACCTAAGTTACCAAACATTGTGAGTTCCAGATAACGAATAAAGCCGGATGGCGGCTAGCGCCATATCCGGCCTACGTTAATGCGCTTTTGGTAGGCCGGATAAGCGTAGCGCTATCCGGCATCAGGGTTAATGATGTGACGAGGTTTTCACGCCGCCTTCTGGTACCGGCACGTACGGAGTCTCTTTGTCGGTACGCACCTTATTGTTGCGGACATTGAGCCAGGTTTTGATGCCGTAGAAGATGATGCTATACACCACCACCAGGAACAGGATGCTCAGGCCGGCGTTGGTGTAGTTGTTAACCACGATATGGTTCATGTTGGCGACCTGCTGCGCGGTCAGCTCGCCGCCGGCGGCAATCTTCTCTTTATACTGCTGAGCCATAAAGAAGAAGCCTTCCATCTGCGGGTTGGTGCTGAACAGTTTCAGACCCAGCGCCCAGGTGGTGCACAGCAGCAGCCACGCAGCCGGAATAACGGTAACCCAGATATATTTGGTGCGCTGCATTTTGATCAGCACCACCGTGCCGAGCACCAGCGCCACCGCGGCCAGCATCTGGTTAGAAATACCGAACAGCGGCCACAGGCTCTTCACGCCGCCCAGCGGGTCGACCACGCCCTGATACAGCAGGTAACCCCACAGGCCGACGCAGCCCGCGGTACCGATAATACCGGCGACCAGCGAGTCGGTTTTTTTCAGGAACGGCACGAAGTTACCCAACAGATCCTGCAGCATAAAGCGGCCTGCGCGGGTACCGGCATCCAGCGCGGTGAGGATAAACAGCGCTTCAAACAGGATACCGAAGTGGTACCAGAAGCCCATATCCGCCATCGGGATGATTTTGTGGAACACGTGAGCGATACCGACGGCCAGCGTCGGCGCGCCGCCGGCGCGGTTCAGTACTGAAGGTTCGCCGATATCTTTCGCCGTCTGCAGGATCTGCTCAGGTGAAATCACGAAGCCCCAGGAGCTGACGGTCGCCGCCGCGTGGACGGTCACTTCTTTCAGCTGCGCAGCGATCATCGCCGCGTTTTCACCGCCCATTTCGTGCAGGTTCGGCATGACGATGCCAAGGCCCGCCGGCGGGGTATTCATCGCGAAGTAGAGACCCGGTTCGATAATTGATGCCGCGACCAGCGCCATGATGGCGACGAACGACTCCATCAGCATCGCGCCGTAGCCGATAAAGCGGGCGTCGGTTTCGTTGGCCAGCAGCTTCGGCGTGGTGCCGGAGGCGATCAGCGCGTGGAAGCCGGAGACCGCGCCGCAGGCGATGGTGATAAACAGGAACGGGAACAGCGCGCCTTTCCACAGCGGGCCGGTACCATCAATGTACTGGGTCACTGCCGGCATTTTCAGGTCCGGGTTGAGGATAACGATCCCCAGCGCCAGGCCGACGATCACGCCGATTTTCAGGAAAGTGGCCAGATAGTCACGCGGCGCCAGAATCAGCCATACCGGCAGCAGCGCGGAGATAAACGCGTAGCCAATCAGGGTAAAGGTGATGGTGGTGTCTTTAAAGGTCAGCGCCGGGCCCCAGTACGGGTCGTGGGCAATGATGCCGCCAAACCAGATAGACGCCACCAGCAGCACGATACCGATAACCGAGACTTCACCGACGCGGCCAGGGCGCAGGAAGCGCATATAAATACCCATAAACAGCGCGATAGGCACCGTCGAGCAGACGGTAAAGACGCCCCACGGGCTCTCCGCCAGCGCTTTCACCACGATGAGCGCCAGCACCGCGAGGATGATGATCATAATCAGGAAGCAGCCGAACAGGGCGATAGACCCCGGTACCGGCCCCATCTCCTGTTTAATCATCTCGCCCAGCGAGGCGCCGTTGCGCCGCGAGGAGATAAACAGCACCATGAAGTCCTGTACCGCGCCCGCCAGCACCACGCCGGCCAGTAGCCACAGGGTGCCCGGCAGATAGCCCATCTGCGCGGCCAGTACCGGGCCGACCAGCGGGCCGGCGCCGGCAATAGCGGCGAAGTGGTGGCCGAACAGCACGTAGCGGTTGGTCGGCACGTAGTTCAGGCCATCGTTATTAATGACCGCCGGCGTCGCGCGCGTTGGGTCAAGCTTCATCACCTTCTGCGCGATATACAGGCTGTAATAACGGTAGGCGACGAGGTACACGGAAACCGACGCGACGACGATCCACAGCGCACTGACGTGCTCACCGCGGCGCAACGCGACGACTGAGAGGCAAAATGCCCCGATGATTCCAAGAATCACCCAGGGTATGTGCTTGAGTAGTTTTTTGGTATCCATAGTAAAACCTGGCGTTAATTAGATTAATAATTGGCCGAAGCCGTCTGGTTTTGTGTTTGGGTTGGTGGAGGTATTGATTAGCTAGGCTAGCGTCGATCTTGCCAGAACTGCGCGCGCGTAAAGTTGGGTAAATGAGTGAGTGGTTGTATGGGGGGTTAAGCGGTCGCTAGCTGGGGTAAGCGGTTGGCTATGAAGTGAACAGGAGATAAATATGTGATTGAGATCACAGGGTATTATGACCGGGAAGATGGTCATGAAAGATAAGGCTCCTCCCCGGGCGGAGAGGAGCAGACGAGGCCATTACACCGCGACTTCCATTTCCATCATCACCGGATGGAAACGGCGTTTAAAGTAAATCAGGCCGTGCCCTTGCGGGCTCAGGGTAATATTGCGGATCTCCACCAGATACACCAGGTGGGTACCAATGGTTTGCACCTGGCTTATCTCGCCTTCGAGGCTGGCCAGCGAGCCTTTCAGCACCGGCTGCCCGAGCGCGCCCTGCTGCCAGCCGCTGAGGGCAAACCGCTCTTCCATCGTCACCCCGGTCATCCCGGCGAAGTGACGGGCCATGATTTCCTGTTCGTGGTTCAGCACGTTGATGCACAACTTGCCGTTGCCCTGAAAGACCGGGTTCATCGCGCTGTTGGCGTTGATACAAACCATTACCGATGGCGGCGTATCCGTCACCGAGCAAACCGCCGTGGCGGTAATGCCGCAGCGGCCGGCTTCGCCTGCGGTGGTGACAACGTTAACCGCCGCCGACAGGCTGGCCATGGCATCGCGAAAACGCAGGCGTTGTTCATCTAATTGCATTATGACCTCCCGCTGTGAATTACTTCAGCAGCTTATCCAACATGTTGATATCAGCGTTATTGTGCAGATGCGGCACCGTCCAGCCGTTCTGGTCGTACTCGGACAGGCAGCGGTCAACCATCGCCATCATTTTGTCCATATTGCCGGAGCTCTGCGCCTGACGCAGACACTGCAGGCGAATTTCATCCTGGCTACCGGAGTAGTTGATTTCATACAGTTCATGACGGCCGCCGAATTCGCTGCCGATCGCGTCCCACATTAGTTTGAGGATCTTGATACGTTCAACGTGATCCATACCGTTGGAGCCGCGCACGTACTTCGCCAGATACTGGTCGATCTGCGGGTTGTTCAGATCGCGGGCGCTGGACGGCAGATAAATCAGGCCGCTGGTGACGTTACGCTCGATGATGTTCTTGATCTTGGCGTAGGCCATCGGCGCCATCACGCGATAGGTCTGCAGCGCGGCGTGATCCGGCAGCCATGCGCCGTTGACCCACGGCGTCGCTTCCGAGCACATAGAATCGCTTAACGCCCAGAACATGTTGCGCCACGCCACCACTTCGCCAAGGTCGGCCTGCACGCCGCGGAATTCGAGGGTGCCGGTACATTCCAGAGAACGCTTCAGCAGGGCGGTGATAAAGTCCAGTTTTACCGCCAGGCGCACGCAGGCCTGCAGCGGGTACATGCGGGCGAAACCGCCTTCCATGGTCCAGCGGCGGCAGCGGTCGAAGTCGCGATAAATCAGTACGTTCTCCCATGGGATCAGCACCTTATCCATCACCAGAATCGCGTCGTTCTCGTCGAAACGGCTGGAAAGCGGATAGTCGTACGGCGAGCCGGTCGCACCGGCGACCATCTCATAGGAGGCGCGGGAGATAAGCTTGACGCCTTCGGCATCCATCGGCGCGACGAACATCAGCGCGAAGTCCGGGTTCTCGCCCATCACCTGCGCGGAGCCGAAGCCGATCATGTTGTAGTGGGTCAGCGCTGAGTTGGTGGCGACCACTTTCGCGCCGCTGACGATGATCCCGGCATCGGTCTCTTTTTCCAGCTTGATGTAGACGTCCTTCACTTCATCAGCCGGCTTGTGGCGGTCGATCGGCGGGTTGACGATTGCGTGGTTAAAGTACAGGCCGGTTTCCTGAATGCGGGTGTACCAGTTGCGGGCGTTCTGCTCGAACTGGCCGTAAAACGCCGGGTTGGCGCCCAGCGCGCAGCCGAAGGCGGCTTTGTAGTCCGGGGTGCGGCCCATCCAGCCGTAGCTTAAGCGCGACCACTCGGCGATGGCGTCGCGCTGCTGGCGCAGATCGTCGGCGCTTTTCGCCACGCGGAAGAATTTATGGGTGTAGCCGCCGCTACCGGTATCGGTGCCCCAGCACAGGGAATCCTGCATCTCCGGTTTGTGCAGCGCATCGTACAGCTGAGCGACAGAAGCCGCGGCATTACGGAAGGCTGGATGCGTGGTGACATCCTTCACGCGCTCGCCGTAGATATAAATTTCGCGGCCATCCTGCAGGCTTTTTAAATACTCTTCGCCAGTTAACGGGCGTTTCGCGTCGGCGCGGAAATCTTCAGGTTTCATAGGGGCCTCTTCAGTATTTATCGGAATAATGATGTTAAATATATGTTTTGTTTTTGTTGTTTAATTGAAGCGGCTATTGCGCTTGTCGTGAAGGGACGTTTGCGACAACGGCGGGTACTTTTCAGGCGGGAGTGAATTTTGTGATCTCTGCAGCTTTTGGCGGGCGGCGCGGCGCTGACCCGCCCTATGGACCGTAGCCCCGGCAAGCGCGGCGCCGCCGGGGTATTACGACACCGGTACTTTTTGCGCCCGGTAACTGCTTGGCGAGCAGCCGACCTGGCGGCTAAAAAAGCGCGCAAAATAAGCGGGATCTTTAAACCCCAGTTGCCAGGCTATCTCATTGACCGCGCTATCGGAAAACAGCAGCAGCCGCTTCGCCTCGCGTAGCTGGCGGTCGAATATCAATCGCTTCGGCGGGCGGTTGGCGAAGCGGCGGCAGATATCGGTCAACCGCGATTCGGTCAGATGCAGCTCGTTGGCGTAATCCGGTACCGTCCAGTGTTGATGAAAGTGGCTGTCGATCATCTGGTTAAAGCGCTGGAATAATTTCAGCTCGCCGCGCATGCCGCTGGCGGCATGATCGTCGAGCCTGGCGTTGCGCAGCAGCAGGGTAAATACCGCCTGCGCCAGCAGCGCCAGGGTATGCTCGCGCCCCGGCAGCTGAGCGGTGGATTCGCGGCGAATCAGCTGCCAGTAGTGCGCCAGCGCCGCCAGCTCGTCGGGTTTATCCGCCAGCGACAGGCAGATCCCCGGCAGGCCGAAGGTCTCCCGCGTGCCGGGATAAAGCACCTCCAGCAGCGGCCAGATGAGTTCTTCGTGCACCGTCAACACGTGACCATCGCTATCGGACTCGGTAATAAAGGCGTGCGGCACCGAAGGCGGCGTTATCACAAACAGCGGCGCCTGCACCGAGTAGCGATGGTCATCAAGCTGCAGCTCAATCTGCCCGGTATCAAGAAAGTGCATCTGAAAATAGCGGTCGTGGCGATGCGCCTGCATGTCGCGGCCAAAAAAGGCCGCCATACGGGCGAACGACTGATAGTGCACCTCTTCGGTACCCAGGCTCTCGTCGTAATCTTTATTGATATCGATGTTGGCGATTGAATGCTGACACATACCCGCTCCTTAGTGGCCTTTTTGCGTCGCTAAGCCCGGCGCGGCGGCGGCGGCATCGCGCTGGCTCATCGGAATGCGGGTGAGCACCAGCGCGCCGACGATTAGCAGCCCGGCGACAAACCACAGCCCGGAGCTAAAGCTGCCGGTGGTATCGCGCAATATGCCGATCAACAGCGGGCTGACGGCAGAGCCGACGTTGCCGATGGCGTTGATCACCGCCAGTGCCACCGCGCGCGACTGCAGGCTGATCACCCGATCCGGGGTGGTCCAGAAAATGGCCATCGCGGTAAAGGATCCCACCGAGGCCATAACAATACCGATCAGTTGGATCAGGCTGTGGTGGGTTGCCGAAGCCAGCAGCCAACCCGCCGCGGCGAACAGGTAGGGCAGGATGGTATGCATCTTGCGCTCTTTGCGGCGGTCGGAGCGGCGACTCCACCAGATCATGCCGAAAATGGTGCAGAACTGCGGGATCGCCGCCAGCAGGCCAATCATGATGTTGCTGCTGCCGGTGTTAAAGCTCTGCAGGATCTGCGGCGTCCAGATATTAATGGCGCTGAGGGTATTGGTCAGGCAGAAGTAGGCGAGGGTATACATCAGCACCGCCGGCGTCAGTACTTCGCGCAGCGTGGAGCGCGGCGAGGCCGGGACGATCGCCGCATGTTCCCGTTCGCGATCGATCATCGCCTTCAGCGCCTGTTTCTCTTCGTTGTCCAGCCAGTTGGCTTTATCCGGCGTGTCGTTGAGGAAGAACCAGGTGACGACGCCGAGTACCACCGACGGCAGGCCTTCCAGCAGAAACAGCCACTGCCAGCCTTTCAGGTTCCACAGGCCGTCGAGCGCCAGAATATAGCCGGAAAGTATCGAGCCGAGCATCATGGTCACCGGCATGGCGATCATAAACAGGGCGTTGGCGCGGGCGCGATGGTAGGCCGGAAACCACCAGGTCAGATAGACGAGGATCCCCGGCAGAAAGCCGGCCTCGGCGATGCCGACCAGCATCCGCAGGATGTATAGCGTATGTGGATTGGTGGCGAACATGGTACAGGTCGAGGCGATCCCCCAGACCACCATGATCCCGGCGATCCAGCGGCGCGCGCCGACCTTCGCCAGCATAATATTGCTGGGGATCCCGCACAGCACGTAGGTGACGTAGAACAGCGTCGCCGCCAGGCCGAACATGGTGGAGGTCAGGCCGAGATCTTTGCCCATCGTCAGGCCGGCGAAGCCGATATTAATTCGGTCCAAAAATGAGAAAACAAAGAGAACAAACAGGAAGGTAATCAGGCGGCGGAACAGCTTTTTGATCACCCGGTTTTCTACTTCAACGGCTTTATTATCATTGTGTTGCAGGGTAGAGGTAGTCATGTTGCGCTCCACATTATCCGTTCAATAGACGGATTTATTGTTATCGGTTGTGGTGGTTGCGGTGTGGGTAAAACGGGCCGCCAGCGCTTCTGCGCCGCGGGCCAGCAGGGTGGTATCGACGCCGACGGCGACGAACAGCGCGCCCAGTTCAAGATAGCGTTTCGCCAGCTGTTCATTGGCCATCAGGATCCCCGGCGCCTTACCGGCCTGACGGATTTGCTGGATGGCATCTTCAATGGCGGCCTGCACTTCCGGGTGTTGTGGGTTGCCGCCGTGGCCCATATCAGCGCTCAGATCCGCCGGACCGATAAACACGCCGTCCACCCCGTCGACATCGAGGATCTGCGGCAGATTCTTCAGCGCTTCGCGGGTCTCAATCTGCACCAGTACGCACATAGCGTCATTGGCCCGGTGGATATAATCCGGGACGCGATTCCAGCGCGAGGCGCGGGCCAGCGCGCTGCCTACGCCGCGGATGCCGGCAGGCGGGTAGCGAGTGGATCTGACCGCCAGCCGCGCTTCTTCGGCATTCTGCACCATCGGCACCAGCAGGGTTTGCGCGCCGACGTCCAGTAGCTGTTTAATTTGTACCGGATCGTTCCACGACGGACGCACCACCGGCTGGCTGGGGTAGGGCGCAATGGCCTGAAGCTGGGTCAGCACCGTTTGTACATTGTTGGGCGCGTGTTCGCCGTCGATCAGCAGCCAGTCGAAGCCCGCGCCGGCCAGCAGTTCGGCGCTGTAGCTGCTGCACAGCCCAAGCCACAGGCCGATTTGCGGACGCCCGGCCTTGAGCGCCTCTTTAAATGCGTTGTTCATGTTGCTCTCCTCAAACAAAGCGGCAGCTGATGGCGCCCATGTTGCCGTAGTCGACGTGGAAGGTATCGCCCTTGCGCGCCGGGACCGGGCGGGTGAACGAGCCGCCGAGGATAATCTGCCCGGCTTCGAGCTGGACATCGTACGGCGCCAGCTTGTTGGCCAGCCAGGCCACGCCGTTGGCCGGATGATTAAGCACGCCCGCGGCGACGCCGGTCTCTTCAATCACGCCGTTGCGATACAGCAGGGCGGAGATCCAGCGCAGGTCGAGCTCATCCGGTTTAATCGGCCGGCCGCCGAGGATCACCCCGGCGTTGGCGGCGTTATCGGAGATGGTGTCGAACACTTTGCGCGGACGCTGGGTTTCCGGGTCGATGTTGTGGCAACGCGCGTCGATAAGCTCAAGCGCCGGGATAACGTAGTCGGTGGCGTTGTAGACATCAAACAGCGTGCAGTTCGGGCCGCGCAGCGGTTTGGCCAGCACGAAAGCCAGCTCGACTTCGATACGCGGCACGATAAAGCGGTCGGTAGGAATATCGCTGCCGTCGTGGAAGAACATATCATCGAGCAGCGCGCCGTAGTCCGGCTCGCTGATCTGCGAACTGGCCTGCATCGCTTTAGAGGTCAGGCCGATCTTATGGCCTTTGAGCACGCGGCCTTCGGCGATCTTCATTTCGACCCACTCGCGCTGGACGGCGTAGGCGTCCTCAATGGTGATCGACGGATAATCCAGCGAGATCGCGCGGATCTGTTCACGCTGTTTTTCGGCCTGGTTCAGCCGCTGGGCAATCAGGGTTCGGGTCTGTTTATCGAGCATAGTGATTCCTGTGGCATTGTATTGCCGGATGGCGCTTCGCTTATCCGGCCTACAAATTCATGGCCGTTGTAGGCCCGGTAAGCGCAGCGCCACCGGGCAATTTGCACATTATTTAAATAACGCGTGCACATTGTTCTGTTTGTAGTTCAGCGTCGGGTCGAGCTCTTCCATGGCGAACGACAGCGCCAGATAACGGCTCTCCATCAGCGCGGCAAAGTGGGCCTTGATCAGCGCGAACAGCATTTCGCCCACCTCCTGACGGCTCTCCAGGCTACGGCCGGCGCCGATCTTCAGAGTCATATGCACGAAGGCGTAATCATGCTTGCCGTCGGCCATCTGCCAGGTATCCAGCCAGTGGGCGCGGCTGCGAATACCGCCAATCGGAAAGATACCGGTGGCGGCCAGCGCCTCGTTGACTTTGGCGAACAGCCCCGGTAAATCGGCCTGTTCGCGGATATTGTCGCTACACTCGGCGATAAAATGCGGCATGGGGCCTCCTTACGCCTGCGCCGGCAGCGGGAACACGGCGTTAACCTGGCCGGTACCGGAGCTGGCGAATAGCTCGGTGATAAACTCCACCTTGCCGTCGTATTTATCCCAACCCAGCAGGCCGAGCAGCATCACCGTGTCGTGCATGTTGCCTTCGCCGTAGCAGTAGTCGGCGTACTCCGGCAGCATGGTGCAGAACTCTTTGAATTTGCCTTCGCGCCACAGCTTCACCACGCGCTCATCCATCTGATGGTCAAACTCGCGGGTATAGCTGTTCATGCCCTCTTCGGCGCGCTGGTCGTCGATAAAGCGATGCGACAGCGAACCGCTGGCCAGCACCGCCACGGTGCCGTCATATTTGTCGATGGCCTTGAGGATGGCCTCGCCCAGCTTGCGGCTGTCGGCAAAATCGTGAACGGTACAGAAGGCGGAAATGGACACCACTTTGAAATGCTTATCGCTATTCATGTAGCGCATCGGCACCAGGGTGCCGTATTCCAGCTTCAGGCTCGGAATATTGTGCGCTTTGGCGCGTACGCCAAGCTTGACGGCCTCGTCGGCAATCAGGTGACCCAGCTCCGGGTTGCCGTCGTAGTCGTAGGTCATGTCGCGAATAAAATGCGGCAGTTCGTTACTGGTGTAGACGCCCTGGAAATGGTCGGCACAGTTGATGTGGTAGGCGCTGTTGACCAGCCAGTGGGTGTCGAACACGATAATGGTATCGACGCCCATTTCACGGCAGCGCTTGCCAATTTCTTTATGCCCGTCGATCGCGCCCTGACGGCAGCCGTGGTTTTTCCCCGGTAGCTCAGACAGATACATCGACGGCACGTGAGTGATTTTTGCTGCTAACGCTAACTTACCCATATCAGACTCCCCATTTCGGGATCGGATGGTCGCCCATCGAGATGCAGACGTTTTTCATTTCGGCGAACACTTCAAAGCTGTACTCGCCGCCTTCGCGGCCGGTGCCGGAGGCCTTCACGCCGCCGAACGGCTGACGCAGGTCGCGCACGTTCTGGGTGTTGACGAACACCATCCCGGCTTCAATACCGCGCGCCAGACGCAGCACTTTGCTGACGTCCTGGGTCCAGATGTACGACGCCAGGCCGTATTCCACATCGTTGGCCAGGCGCAGCCCTTCCGCTTCATCTTTGAACGGCAGCAGGCAGGCAACCGGGCCAAAAATCTCTTCCTGGGCGACGCGCATGCGGTTGTCGACATCCGCCAGTACCGTCGGGCGCAGGAAGTTGCCGGCTTTCAGATGCGCCGGCAGGTCGGACGGCTTATCCGCGCCGCCGGCCAGCAGGGTGGCCCCCTCTTCGATACCGAGGCGAATGTAGCCGGACACTTTCTCCCAGTGCTGCTTGCTAATCAGCGCGCCGACCTGGGTATTCGGATCGGTCGGATCGCCTACGCGCAGGCGGTTGGCGCGCTCGGCGAAGCGCTTGACGAACTCCGGATAAATACTCTGCTGAATGAAAATGCGTGAACCGGCGGTGCAGCGTTCGCCGTTGATCGAGAAAATGGTGAACAGCGCGGCGTCGAGCGCGCGCTCAATATCGGCGTCTTCAAAAATCAGCACCGGCGATTTTCCGCCAAGCTCCATGGAGTACTTTTTCAGGCCGGCGTTTTTCATAATGTTGCGGCCGGTGGCGGTGCCGCCGGTGAAGGAGACGGCGCGCACATCATGATGGCGTACCAGCGCGTCGCCAGCGGTGGCGCCATAGCCCTGCACCACGTTGAGCACGCCAGCCGGGATCCCGGCTTCCAGCGCCAGCTCGCCCAGACGATCGGCGGTCAGCGGCGACAGCTCGGACATTTTCAGCACCGCGGTATTGCCCAGCGCCAGGCACGGCGCCACCTTCCAGGTGGCGGTCATAAACGGCACGTTCCACGGCGACACCAGCGCGCAGACGCCAACCGGCTGCACGAGGGTGTAGTTAAGCATCTTGTCGTCGACCGGATAGGTCTTGCCGTTCATCTGCTGGCATACTTCGGCGAAAAATTCGAAGTTATGCGACGCCCGCGGGATCAGCACGTTTTTGGTCTGGTGGATAGGCAGGCCGGTATCGGCGGTTTCCATCGCCGCGATCTCCGGGACGTTCTGATCGATCAGATCGCCCAGGCGGCGCATAAGGCGCGCGCGCTCTTTCATCGGCAGGTTAGCCCACTTCGGGAAGGCCTCTTTCGCCGCCGCTACCGCCTGGTTGATTTCGGCTTCGCCGCCGGAGGCGACTTCAGCCAGTACCTCGCCGGTGGCCGGGTTGGTGGTATGAAAATAGTCTGCGCCGGCAACGTTTTTACCGTTGATCCAATGGTTAATCTTTTTCATGACAGTGTCTCCTCATACGCTTGCTGGCTGATGATATGGTTGACCAGGCGGCCCACGCCCTCGACTTCAACGATCACCTCATCGCCCGGCACCACATCGGATAGCCCTTTCGGCGTGCCGGTGGCGATCATGTCGCCCGGTTGCAGGGTCATAAATTCGCTTAAATAAGCGATGAGGAACGGGATGCTGAAGATCAGATCGGCGGTGGTGCCCTGCTGGCGCAGTTCGCCGTTGACCCAGGTGCGTAGGGCCAGATTATGCGGATCCGGGATCGCCTCTTTGGCGACGATCCACGGGCCGATCGGCGTCAGGGTGTCGCGGCTTTTCACCCGCAGGTTCGGGCGGTAGTAGTTTTCCAGATAGTCGCGGATCGCGTAGTCGTTGCACACGGTATAGCCAGCGACATAGTCCATGGCCTCGGCTTCGCTGACGCGGCGCGCGGTTTTCCCGATCACCACCACCAGTTCGGCTTCGTAGTGCATGTATTCGACGTTATCCGGGCGTACCGACTGCTGCTGGTGGCCAATAAAAGTGTTCGGCGCTTTGATGAACACCAAAGGTTCGGTTGGCGGTTTAAACTCCAGCTCGCTGGCGTGGTCGGCGTAGTTGAGCCCCAGCGCGAACAGCGTGCCGTCGGCGGGCGGCAGCCAGCGGAATTCGCCTTCTTTCAATACCGTGCCATCGGGCAGGCGCACCTGGTCGCGTTCATCGACCAGCACGTCGCGTACCTGTCCCTGCCATTCAATACGTGCCTGTTTCATGCCAGCTCTCCTTCTGCGACAACCGGGTTTTCGAGCGCCGGGAAACCGTCGGCGAGAATACGTACGCGGTCGCCGGGGCGCAGCGTGACGCGGGAGTGGGGCGTGCCGATAAGGATCGCGTCGCCGGGATTGAGGGTGGCGAACTCGCTTAAGGCGCTCAGCAGCTGCGCGGCGTTACGCTGCAGATCGCCGGTATGCCAGCTATCCGCCTCGCGGCCGTTGATTTCGGTGATGATGGTCAGGTTATCGACGTTGCGCACCGCCGACAGCGCGCCGATGGGGCAGAAGCCATCACGGCATTTGGCCTTGATCGCCGGGCGATAAAAACTCTCTTCCGGCAGGCTAACGTCGTTAGCCAGCGCGTAGCCGGCGATATAGTTCGCCGCCTCTTCCGCCGCCACTTTACGCGCGGTTTTGCCGACAATCAGCGCCACCGTCGCGCCGCTTTGTACGGTCTCGCCCTGCGGATGGGGAATGGCTTCGCCATCGCCAATCACGGTATTACGGGGTTTGATGAACCAGACCGCGGTTTTCGGCGGCGTCTTGTAGGGGGCCTGTTGAAACGCTTCGCGCCAGGCGTCGAGCTGGCTGCGATGATTGAGCGCAACGGCGAAGATGGTACCTTTCATTCACCACTCCTCTGGTACTGATTTCGGATTCGAAGGGATTTCATTAATATGTTAATGATCATCTTTTATTCTTTGCGCGAAGGTTTGGCAAATAGAAGTGAATGTTTTGTGATCGGATTAACACAATATTTACATGTTTTTTATTTATATCTTATATATCAATTATATATATTTATTTTTGATAGCGACTGGTACTTTTCAGGTGCAGAAACCGGTTGTACATGGCAGGATTAGGGCTAATTATTAAAGTGTTAATAAGTTTTGGTTAGCGTTGTTGAGGGGATACCATGCATGATTCATTAACCATTGCGCTGCTGCAGGCGCGAGAAGCGGCGATGGGCCATTTCCGGCCGATCGTTAAACGCCACAACCTGACCGAACAGCAGTGGCGTATTGTGCGTATCCTTGCGGAAAACCCATCGATGGATTTTCACGACCTGGCCTGGCGCGCCTGCATTTTGCGCCCCAGCCTGACCGGGATTTTGACGCGCATGGAACGCGACGGTTTAGTGCTGCGCTTAAAACCGGTCAACGATCAGCGCAAGCTCTACCTGTCGTTAACGCCCGCCGGGCTGGCGCTGTATGAGAGCGCCCAGGCACAGGTGGAAGAGGCCTACCGGCAGATAGAAGCACAGTTTACGGCGGAAAAGATGCGCCAGCTGACCACGCTGTTGGAGGAGTTTATTGCGCTTGGCGTCCCTGCCGCGCGCGGTGATGAAGAAGAGTAGCGGTTACGGCTCGGCGCTCGGCCGGGCGAGGGCAGTAAGCGTTTCCGCGCGGGCGGGGGCCAGCGGTTCTCTCGGCTGCGGCAGCGGCCAGCCGTACAACCAGCGGGCGCTGGCGGCGCAGGTGCGCCCCTGACAGGCGCCCATTCCGCAGCGCTGGGTGAGTTTGGCCTGCGGCCAGCCCCCGGCGGCGTCAACATCGCCGCAGCGCACATCTTCGCAGCGGCACAGCAGGCTCTCCGGCGTTGCGGCGTTTTTCAAGGACTCCCTCAGCCGGAAGGTACGGTTGATTGCTTCGGCGAAACGCTGCCAGCGGGCGCGGCGGGCAAATAACGCCTGCGCTTGATGGCTGGCCCCGGCGGCGGCAAAACCGGCGATTTCGCCCTCCGCCAGCGCCAGTTCGCTACCGCCGAAACCGGTGCACTCGCCGGCGGCGTAGATATCCTCGATGCTGGTCTGCTGCCAGCGGTTAACCTGTATCGCCTCCTGCGCCGTGGCGCAGCCGAACAGCAGCGCCGTCTCGATATTGGGTATCAGCCCGTAGCCGATAGCCAGCCGATCGCAGGCGATAGTCCGCTCGACGCCGCGCTGGCGAAGCGTAACGGCTTCCAGCCGCGTTGTACCGTGAGCGCGGATCGCCTGCGCGCCGCTAAGATAGCCTTTCGGGGCCAGCGTCGCTAACTGGCGCAGCTTCTGCGGCCAGCGCCATAGACCGCTGGCGAAGCGCAGCAGCGTCGGGAGCGGCGCTTGCTCAATGATATTCGTCACTTCGCCTCCGGCCTTGTTCACCGTATCCGCCACCGCCAGCAGTAGCGGACCGCTGCCGGCAATCACCACCTTTTCACCTTTCAGCGACAGCCCATGTTTGATTTGCGCCTGTAGGCCGCCCGCGCCAGTCACGCCGGGTAAGGTCCAGCCGGGAAAGGGCAGCGACAGCTCGCGCGCGCCGCAGCAGAGGATCAGTTTCTGCCAGTAAACCACGCCGCCGCCGTCGGCGGTTTCAAACAGCACGCTGTGCGAGGAGGGGCGGGCAATCAGCCGCGCGCCGTTCACTACCCGGATGGCGGCAGACGCGGCGATGGCGTCGCGGTAGCGCCGGGCCAGGGCGGGCAGCGTCGCCTGCGGACCCGCGCGCCAGATTTGTCCGCCAGGGGCAGGGTTATCGTCGAGGATGATGACCTGTTTATCGCAGGCGGCGGCGGAGAGCGCGGCCGCCATGCCGGCGGGGCCGGCGCCGAGGATTAAAATGTCACAGCGCAGCGTGTTCATCGCGGCTCCTTTCTATTTGCATACCGGCCCGGCACAGGGTCTGGCAGGCCAGCACCCGTAGGCCATCGACGGCGATCCGGCACTCCTGGCAGACGCCCATGCCGCAAAACGGCGCGCGGAGCTCGCCGTTAACCGCCTGGCGGGTGGTGGGGTCGCCGGTCAACGCCAGCGCCGCCGCCACGCTGATCCCTTCCGGCACCGTCAGAGGCTGGCCATCGACGGTGATGTTGAGAGTGGCCTTCATGCAATCGCCTCCTGTTGACACAAACGAGCCGGGAGCCAGACGTCGGGCGCCAATGGGCAGCGTTCATCGAGGATCTGCGCCGCCAGCAGTTCGGCCGTGGCCGGAGCGGTGGTGACGCCCAGCCCTTCATGGCCCAGCGCTAACCATACGCCACGGCGAGCGGGGTGCGGGCCGATCAGCGGGTTGCCATCCTGCGAGGCGGCGCGCAGACCGCTCCAGCAGCGGATAATATTCAACGTCGCCAGCGCCGGCACGAAGTGGCGGGCGCGATCGAGCATCTGCGCCAGCAGGGGCAGATCCAACTCGCGCTCGCGGTTATCAAACTGACGCGAAGAGCCAATCAGCAGCTGGCCGGTCGGTCGCGGCTGAAGATTAAACGCCACCGAGGTGCCGCCGCCGTGGGCGCTGGCGCCGTAACCCAGCTCAACCAGCTGGTGATGCACCCGCGGCCCGTAGCGATCGGTAATCGCCAGTTGGCCTTTTTTCGGTCTCAGCCAGTTTTCCGCTAACAGCACATTGGCTTCAAGGCCGCAGGCCACCACGATCGCCCGTGCCTGTAGCCGTTGGCCGCTGGCGAGCAGCACCTGTGGCTCTTCAATCGTCTGTACGCTGTCGCGCAGGCAGGTAAGATGGTCTCCGGCATCGGTAATCAACCAGCGGGCGACGTTCGGCGCGTAGACGATGCCATCGCCCGGCACCCACAGCCCGCCGGCCAGCCCGCCGCGCAGCAGCGGCTCGCGCCCGGCGATCTGCTGCGGAGTCTGGAGTTCGCTGTGCACCTGATGGCCGGCTATCCGCCGCTGTTTTTCGTCGGCGACGGCCATCTCTTCTTCGCTTTCCGCCAGCCACAGCGTGCCGCAGCCGCGCCAGGCGCAATTGTCGGGCATCCGCGGCGTGATAGCGCGCCAGCGTTCCAGCGACCACGCCGACAAGGCAAGCTCGGCGGGGTCATCATCCATGCACACCAGATGGCCCATACCGGCCGCCGTGGCGCCGGGCTGCCCGTTATCGATAAGCGTCACGCTTTGCCCCCGCTTCGTCAACTGCCACGCGCAGGCGGCGCCGATGATCCCGGCGCCGATCACGATGACATCGCTCTGCTTCACGGCGCGATCCCCCAGCAGAAGGGATCGTCAGGGTTGAGGATCAATTGGTTATCGCCGCAGACCCAGGCTTCGCCGCGGATCGTTGGGATGATGCCTTCAGCGGTGCGCTGGTAGCTGGCGGTAAACTGGCTGCTGATGATGCTGGCCTGACGCCATATTTCCCCTGGCTGCAGCTTGCCATCCTGCGCCAGACAGGCCAGCTTGGCGCTGGTGCCGGTACCGCACGGCGAGCGATCCCAGGCCTTTCCCGGGCAGAGTACGAAGCTGCGGCTGTCGGCGGTATCGTCATCGGCGAAGAGTTCGATATGGTCGATAACGCCGCCGTCGTCGCCACGGATCCCCGCTGCTTCCAGCCCCTCGCGCACTGCCCAGGCGTAGTCGGTGAGCTGTGGAATTTGTTCGGGGGTAATGGCGAACGGGTGGTCGTTAATCAGGAAAAACCAGTTGCCGCCCCAGGCAATATCGCCGATGACGGGACCCAGCGCGGTTTCAACGCGGATCTGTTTTTTCCAGCGACGGGCCGGGACGTTTTGCACCGATACGCTGCCATCGTCGTGCAACGTCGCGCTTACGTCGCCGACCGGCGTTTCAATCAGGTGTACGCCGGGCTTGATACGCCCAAGCCAGGCCAGCGAGGCGATAAGCCCGATAGTGCCGTGGCCGCACATATTCAGAAAACCGGCGTTGTTGAAGAAAATCACCCCAGCGGTAGCCGCCGCCGAGACCGGTTTGCACAGCAGCGCGCCGACCAGTACGTCATTGCCGCGCGGTTCGAGAATGGCCGCCTGACGCCAATGGTCGAAGTCGCGGGCGAAGCGGTCGCGGCGCTCCGCCATGCTGCCGTCGCCGAGGTCGGGGAAGCCGTCAACGATCAGGCGGGTCGGTTCGCCGCCGGTATGTGAATCGATAGCTCTCAGCGTAATAGGGGGGCGTGGCGCGGTCATCAGACTCTCCGGAAGTTAACAACATGTTTCATCATGCTGGCGCAACCTTTCCCGGCCTGCTTGAGCGCTTTCGTCAGAGAAAATGACGAAATCTGCATAGTAATGAGAGCGGTATATTTCTATTTCACATAGTTATTTCTTATTAATCATTTGCTTAATGCTGTGGTAAACCGAAAGTGACCATTGCGCCAGTGGCTAAATCAGGGGAAGGCGTAAAGCGGATCCAGGATCGCAAATCCAGCGCTTGCTGCTTGTGGTGTTAACGGAAAGTGAATAAATATCCTTCGGTCACTTACCATGAGGAGGCCTTATGATCGGTGTTTCTGATGCGGCGCCGCCGCGCGCGGTTAACCAACCTGAGCTGGCCGTCGATGAGCTGAGCCAGATCTGCGAAGGGCTGGCGCGCCAGCGGCCGGAAAATATGCCGGCGCTGCTGAATGCGCTGGCGCTGATTGCGCCCTTGCTCAATGCCATTCCTAATGTGGTCTTTTTTATCAAAGATCGCCAGGCGCGTTATTTGTTGGCGAACCTGACGCTGGCCCGCCGCTGTGGTTTCAAAAGCGTCTCCTCGCTGCTGGGCAAAACCTCCGCCGATGTCTTTCCTTCCGCGCTGGGTCAGGGTTATACCGAGCAGGATCTTCGGGTACTACGGGAAGGCGTGACCCTGCGCGATCAGCTGGAAATGCATCTCTACAATGGCCGCGAGCGCGGCTGGTGCCTGACGCAGAAATTGGCGCTACGCGATATCAGCGGCCAGGTGATCGGCATGGCCGGGATCTCGCACGATCTGCAGGAGGCCCACGCCCGCCATCCGGCATGGCAGCGGCTGGCGATCGTCGACGATCATATCCGCCGCCACTATCACCGGCCGATCGCCATGGAAGAGTTAACCGCCTTAAGCGGGATGTCGATTGCGCAGATCGAACGCTACTGCAAGCGGATCTTTCATCTCACCCCGCGGCAGATGATCCACAAAGTGCGGCTGGAAAAAGCCACCGAACTGCTGGCTGGCGATACGCCGATTACCGATATCGCCCTGCAGTGCGGCTATACCGATCACAGCGCTTTTAGCCGCCAGTTCAAGGCGATGACCGGCTCGACGCCGCGCGATTTTCGCCTCACGCTGCTCGGATAAACGCTGGCTCACACTTTTGCCGACTGTGCTAATTTCGTCATCGTATTGAGGGAAAACCGACAAGCCGCCGGTTCCGCGACACGTCAATCTGTCAGTGAATATTCACCATTCATTCACTTTGACTTAACAAAATGACGACAAGGAACCGAGCATGAGCAAAAAAGCGATTCACTGGAGCGGCGTATTCCCGGCGGTCAGCACGCAGTTTCGTAGCGACTACTCCCTCGATTTAGACGCCACTCACGCGGTGATGAAAAACCTGGTGAAAGATGGCGTTTCCGGGCTGGTGGTGTGCGGCAGCGTAGGTGAAAACACCTCGCTGAGCACCGATGAAAAACTGCAGATTATCGAGGTGGCGAAGGATGCCGCCGGCGGCAAAATTCCGGTCATCGCCGGGGTGGCCGAGTTCACCACCGCCTTTGCCCAGAAAATGGCGAAAGAGGCGGAGCGCGTCGGCGTCGACGGGATCATGGTGATGCCGGCGCTGGTCTACTCCTCAAAACCGCATGAAACCGCGGCCCACTTCCGCAGCGTGGCGAGCGCTACCGACCTGCCGATTATGGTCTACAACAACCCGCCGATTTACAAAAACGACGTGACGCCGGACATTCTCGCCACCCTGACCGACTGCGACAACATCGTCTGCTTTAAAGACTCCTCCGGCGATACCCGCCGCTTTATCGACCTGCGTAACACCGTTGGCGACCGCTTCGTGCTGTTTGCCGGGCTGGATGACGTGGTGGTGGAAAGCATCGCCGTCGGCGCGGAAGGCTGGATCTCCGGGATGTCCAACGCCTTCCCGCGCGAAGGGGAAACGTTATTCCGTCTCGCCCGTCAGCAGCGTTACGAAGAGGCGATGGCGCTGTACCGCTGGTTCATGCCGCTGCTGCATCTCGATGCGCGTCCGGATCTGGTGCAGTGCATCAAGCTGTGTGAAGAGTTGCTGGGTCGCGGCAGCGCCATCACTCGTCCGCCTCGTCTGGCGCTGGAAGGCGAAACGCGCCAGCAGGTGGTGGCGATCGTTGAACAGGCGCTGGCGACTCGTCCGACGCTGCCGGATGTCGGCCTCTGAGCACAGGAGTCAATATGAATGCATCTCAGACCACGGCGGGACGGCAGTTTATTGCCGGACGCCGCATTGCCAGCGGTGAGGCGACGCTATTGAGCCTACGGGCGGTGGACGGCGAAGCCACCGGCCACCGCTTTTATCCGGCTTCACGCGAGGAAGCCGCTCAGGCCGCAGAAGCCGCGCAGCAGGCCTTTACCGTCTATTCACAAACCACGCCGCAGCAGCGGGCGCGCTTTCTCAACGCCATTGCTGATGAACTGGATGCGCTGGGCGAGGCGTTTTTTGCTATCGCCGGGCAGGAGACCGCGCTGCCGCTGGCGCGGCTGCAGGGTGAACGGGCGCGCACCAGCGGCCAGCTGAGAATGTTTGCTGGCGTGATCCAGCGCGGCGATATCTTCGCCGCCCGTATTGATACCGCCTTAGCCGACCGTCAGCCGCTGCCGCGCCCGGACCTGCGCCAGTATCAGCAGGCGTTAGGGCCGGTGGCGGTGTTTGGCGCCAGCAACTTTCCGTTGGCCTTTTCCACCGCCGGCGGCGATACCGCCTCGGCGCTGGCGGCTGGCTGCCCGGTGGTGGTGAAGGCCCATCCGGGCCATATGGCCACCGCCGAGCTGACCGCTGAAGCGATCGTCCGGGCGGTGGTGCGGTGCGGTTTACCCGGCGGCGTATTCAATATGATTTTCGGGACCGATATCGGCGCCGAATTAGTCCGCCATCCGGCGATTCAGGCCGTTGGCTTTACCGGTTCGCTGGCCGGTGGTAAGGCGCTGTATCAGCTGGCGCAGCAGCGCCCGCAGCCAATCCCGCTGTTTGCTGAAATGTCGGCGATTAACCCATTGATTATTCTGCCGCAGGCGCTGCAGACGCGGGCCGAGGCGCTGGCAAACGAGCTGGTGGCGTCATTCACCCTCGGCGGCGGCCAGTTCTGTACCCGTCCGGGGCTGATTCTGGCGCTGCGCGGCGCCGGGCTGGAACGCTTTAAGTCGGCGCTGTGCGCGGCGGTAGCGGGCTCTCCGCCGCAGGTGTTGCTCAATGCGCCGACCCTTCAGCACTACCATCAGGGCGTGGCGGCGCTTGCGGCGCACCCGCGTATCGAGAAGCTGGCGAACGGCATCGCCGCCGGCGCCGGGCAGGCGCAGACCCTGCTGTGGCAGGCTCAGGCCGAGGATCTACTGGCGCAGGATACGCTGCTGCAGACTGAGGTTTTCGGCCCGTTATCGCTACTGGTGGAAGTGGACGACGTGGCCCAGCTGCAGGCGGTGGTGAAAGCGCTGCAGGGGCAGCTCACCGCGACGCTGCATGCCGAGGCGGATGATGGCCCGCTGGCGGCGAGCCTGCTACCGCTGCTTTGCGAAAAGGCCGGACGGGTACTGTTTAACGGTTATCCCACCGGCGTGGAAGTGTGCGATGCGATGGTCCACGGCGGCCCGTGGCCGGCGACCACCGACGCGCGCGGGACTTCGGTTGGCAGCCGGGCGATTGAACGCTTTCTGCGCCCGGTCTGTCTGCAGAACGCGCCCGCCGCCCTGTTACCGCCGGCGCTGCAGGATGCGAACCCTTTGAACCTGCTGCGCCTGGTCAACGGCCAGTGGACCCGGGAAGCGATTTCCTCCTCTCATTGACGCAAGGGCATCACCATGACCATTCACTCTACGCATAATAGTCAAACCCGCGTTGCAGAGTCGGGTAAGTTTAAAAAACAGCTGACCCTAACGGATCTCACGTTTATCGGCCTGGGCGCGATTTTCGGCTCCGGATGGTTATTCGCCGCCAGCCACGTGGCCTCCATCGCCGGTCCGGCCGGGATCGCGTCGTGGGTGATCGGCGGTTTTGCAGTATTGCTGTTGGGGATTGTCTACTGCGAACTGGGGGCGGCGCTGCCGCGCGCCGGCGGCATTATTCGCTACCCGGTCTTTTCCCACGGTGAGCTGATGGGCTATCTGCTGGGGTTCATCACCTTGATCGCTTTCTCCAGCCTGATCTCAATTGAAATCGTCGCCGCCCGGCAATATGCCGCGGCCTGGTTTCCGGCGTTGACCCAGCCGGGTTCCAGTTCGCCGACGCTGCTGGGGTGGGTGGTGCAGTTCCTGCTGCTCTGTTTCTTCTTTGCGCTGAACTACTACAGCGTCAAGACCTTCGCCCGATCGAACAACTTCATCAGCGTGCTCAAGTTTCTGGTGCCGCTGCTGGTGGTGGTGACGCTATTCGCCTTCTTTAAACCGGAGAACCTGCACGCTCAGGGTATTGCGCCATTCGGCATGTCCGGGGTGGAAGCGGCGATCAGTGCGGGGGGAATTATCTTCGCTTATCTGGGATTGACGCCGATTATCTCGGTAGCCAGCGAAGTGCAAAAGCCGCAGCGCACTATCCCTATCGCGTTGATTTTATCAGTGGTGCTGTCGACGATTATCTACGTGCTGCTGCAGCTGGCGTTCCTTGGCAGTATCCCCACCGAGATGCTAAGCGGCGGTTGGGCCGAGGTGAGCAAACAGTTCTCGCTGCCGTATCGCGATATCGCTATTACCCTCGGCATGGGCTGGCTGGCCTTTATGGTGATAAGCGATGCGATCATCTCCCCGAGCGGCACCGGCAATATCTATATGAATGCGACGCCGCGGGTGATCTACGGCTGGGCGAAGGCGGGTACCTTCTTTAAAGCCTTTACCCATATTGATAAAGAGTCCGGTATTCCGCGCCCGGCGCTATGGCTGACTTTTGGACTGTCGATTTTCTGGACGCTGCCGTTCCCATCCTGGGAACAGCTGATTAGCGTGGTGTCGGCTGCCCTGGTGCTGAGCTACGCCATCGCCCCGGTAACCGCCGCCGGGCTGCGCCGCAACGCGCCGGATCTGCCGCGGCCTTTCCGCGTGCGCGCCTTCGGCATCATCGGCCCGGTATCGTTTATGATCTCGGCGCTGATTGTCTACTGGTCCGGCTGGAATACGCTCTCGTGGCTGTTGGGGCTGCAAATCGTGATGTTTGTCGTCTATGTGATGTGCAAAGGTAAGGTGCCGGAACATACCGTGAGCCTGGCGCAGCAGGTGAAATCGTCGCTGTGGCTGATCGTTTTTTATGCGTTGATTATCCTCTTTTCCTGGCTGGGCAGCTTCGGCGGGCTTAATGTTATCGGTCACCCCTGGGATACGGTGCTGGTGGCGGCGATGTCGTTGGGGATTTACTACTGGGGCGCGCGCAGCTGCCTGCCGCAGGCTAACTTTAGCGGAGACGAAGAAGAGTAAAGGAGAACAGTATGGAGTCGGTAACTCTATCGTTACCTGAAGCTTATGACCTGGCGCTGGAGGTACTCAGCGCCAATGGATTTAGCGCCGACCACGCGGCGGCCATTGCACGTAATGTGGCCGCCGGGGAGCGCGACGGCTGCGCTTCCCACGGCCTGTGGCGGCTGTTGGGCATTGTCGATACCTTGCGTAAAGGCAAGGTATCGCCTGATGCCGAGCCGCAAATCCACGATCAGGCGCCGGCGATTGCGCGGGCGGACGCCGGCGGCGCCTTTTCGCTGCTGGCCTACGAGCGCGCGCTGCCGTTACTGCTGGAGAAGGCGCGGCACAGCGGCATTGCGGCGTTGGCGATTAACCGCTGCGTCCATTTTTCCGCGCTGTTTGCCGATATTGAGCCGTTGACCGAGGCAGGGCTGGTGGGGCTGTCCTGCACGCCAAGTCACGCCTGGGTCGCCCCGGCGGGCGGCACGCGTCCGCTGTTCGGCACCAACCCTATCGCCTTTGGCTGGCCGCGGCGGGATAAGCCGCCGTTTATTGTTGATATGGCGACCAGCGCCGCGGCGCGCGGCGAGATCCAGCTGCATCAGCGCGCCGGCAAAGCGCTACCGCAAGGGTGGGGAATCGACAGTCAGGGACAGCCGACGACCGATGCCGCGGAGGTGCTGAACGGCGCGATGTTAACCTTCGGCGGCCATAAGGGCTCGGCGCTGGCGGCAATGGTCGAGCTGCTGGCCGGGCCGCTTATCGGCGATATGACCAGCGCCGAATCGCTGGCGTGGGATAACGGCGCGGGCGGTCTCCCCTACGGCGGCGAGCTTATCCTGGCGCTGGATCCGCAGCGCTTTCTCGGCGCGCAGGCACCAGAGCAGCTGGCGCGCGCCGAAACGTTGTTCAATGCGATGCAGGATCAGGGGGCGCGGCTGCCGGGCGAGCGGCGTTTCGCCTGCCGCCAGCAGAGTGAGCGGCAGGGGGTAGTCATCAGCCGTTCATTGCATGATGAGATTTGCGCCTTGCGCCAGGGCGGGTAAGGCGCAGCCGCCACCCGGGACATCCCCCGGCTTGCGCTACGCTTAGTCGGGCTACCGAACGCCGCGGGTTGTGTAACCGGGGTAAGGCGCGAAGCGCCGCCATCCGGGACATCCCCCGGCTTGCGCTACGCTTAGCCGGGCTACCGAACGTCGCGGGTTGTGTAGCCCGGGTAAGGCGCGAAGCGCCGCCACCCGGGACATCCCCCGGCTTGCGCTACGCTTAGCCGGGCTACCGAACGTCGCGGGTTGTGTCGCCCGGGCAAGGCGCGAAGCGCCGCCATCCGGGACATCCCCCGGCTTGCGCTACGCTTAGCCGGGCTACCGAACGTCGCGGGTTGTGTAGCCCGGGTAAGGCGCGAAGCGCCGCCATCCAGGACATCCCCCGGCTTGCGCTACGCTTAGCCGGGCTACCGAACGTCGCGGGTTGTGTCGCCCGGGCAAGGCGCGAAGCGCCGCCATCCGGGACATCCCCCGGCTTGCGCTACGCTTAGCCGGGCTACCGAACGTCGCGGGTTGTGTAGCCTGGGTAAGGCGCGAAGCGCCGCCACCCGGGACATCCCCCGGCTTGCGCTACGCTTAGCCGGGCTACCGAACGTCGCGGGTTGTGTAGCCTGGGTAAGGCGCGAAGCGCCGCCATCCAGGACATCCCCCGGCTTGCGCTACGCTTAGCCGGGCTACCGAACGTCGCGGGTTGTGTAGCCCGGGTAAGGCGCGAAGCGCCGCCACCCGGGATGCCGGTCAAAACAGCGTGTCGAGCTCGTCCAGCACGTTGTAGTCGTCATCGACCAGCAGCAACGTCTTCCACTTATCAAAGGTCAGACACGGGTGCGAGGTGCCGAACAGCAGAATATCGCCGACCTGCACATCGCTGCCCGGCGCCAGGCGCAGCATGCAGTGCTGATCCATGATGCCGATACTGACGATCGACTCCGCGCGCAGCGCTAACTGCTGGCCGTTACTATAATGGGCGATCGGCTGCGGCAGCCCGGCGTCGAAGGCGCAGTCGCGCTTGCCGAAATTCACCACTGCGCGATCCGCCTCAGGCACCGATTGCACCATCGCCATCAGCTCCAGCGCTGAAGTGAGATCGCCGGCGAGATCGCAGGCAATCGGATCGCGTGCGATCAGCTCTTGTTGTGCGAGATCGTAGATCCCGCGATCGTGGGTGATATAACAGCCAGGGCGGATGACGATACGGCAGCGGCGCGGTTTTGCCGCCGCCAGCCAGATGTTGCACACCACGTCATACCAGACGGTGCCCGCGCCGGTGAGAATAAATTCGCCGTCAACCAGCGGCTCCATGCGGCAGGCAAGCGCCGCGGCCTGTTGTAATAACGCTTCCACCTGCGGTTGCGGATCGTCGCCGTGCAACACTCCTTCATACAATTCCAGTCCGCGTAGCCGTAACCCCGGCAGGTCGCTTACCCGCTGCGCCAGCGCCAGCGCGTCATCGAAGCTACGACAGCCGCAGCGCCCGCCCGGCACGCCAAGTTCAATCAGCACATCCAGCGTTTGTCCCTGGGCGGTGAAGAAAGCGGAGAGGGTGCGCACGTTGGCCTCGCTATCGACGCAGCAGATAAAATCTACTGCCCGATAGTGCGCTTTTAGCTGCGCGACCACCTGCATATTGGCCTTGCCGACCAGCTGATTGACCATCAGGACGCGTTGGATGCCGCTGGCCATCGCCGCGCTGGCCTGCCAGGCGCTACCCACGCCGATCCCCCACGCTCCCGCTCGCTGCTGCGCCTGAAATATCCATGGCGTCATTGTCGTTTTACCATGCGGCGCCAGCGACACGCCGCGGGCGTCGGCATAGCGCTGCATCCATGAAATATTGTTTTCCAGCGCCGACTTTTTTAACAGCGCGGCGGGCAGACAGACCTCTTCCGCCAGCAGATTAGCCGGCGCGGACATGAGGGCGGATTTGTGCGGGATGAGCGGTGCTGAATGGTATTTCATAACACTATCCTTTCAGGGTTTATAATCGGTTAGTCGCTGGGTATCATTTATAACTATTTGATAAATATATTTTTAATATAAAAATGTTATTTGTTTTGAATAAAAGTATCACAAAATGATCTGGGTTTTGCGTAGTTTTCCACTGTTTTTTGCGCTTGTAAATGGTTAACTTATCGGCATGTCGAAAGGGAGTAATTGCTATGAAAGTTGACTGGCTTTTCAAAAACGTCACGGTGATCGACGGGAGCGGCGGGCCGCAATACCGTGCCGATGTGGCGGTGAAGGGCGACCGAATAATCGCTATCGCCCCGGCGCTGGACGTCGCGGCGGAGCAGGAAATTGATGGCCAGGGGCGGGTACTGGCGCCGGGCTTTATTGATGTGCATACCCATGATGATATCAACGTTATCCGCATGCCTGAGTACTTGCCGAAGCTCAGCCAGGGGGTGACGACGGTGATCGTCGGCAACTGCGGGATTAGCGCGGCGACCGCCACTATGCGCGGCGAGGTGCCGGACCCGATGAATCTCCTTGGCGAGCAGCAGCACTTTATCTATCCCACCGTGGAGGCTTATGCCCATGCGGTTGAAGCGGCGCGGCCGTCGCTGAATGTCGGCACGTTAATCGGTCACACCGCGCTGCGCAATAACCATATGGACGATCTGTTTCGTCCGGCGAACGAGACGGAAATCGCCGGCATGCGCGTACAGCTACGCGATGCGCTGCGCCAGGGGGCATTAGGGCTCAGTACCGGGCTGGCCTACGCCAGCGCCTTCCAGTCGACCACCGAAGAGGTGATGGCGTTGGCGGAAGAGCTAGCCGCCGGGAAGGGTGTCTATACCACCCATTTACGTTCAGAGTTCGAGCCGATTCTTGAGGCGCTGGACGAAGCCTTCCGTATCGGCCGTCACGGCAACGTGCCGGTGGTGGTTTCTCACCACAAGTGCGCCGGGGCGAAAAACTGGGGGCGTACCAAAGAGACGCTGGCGTTTTTCGATGAGATGCGCCAGCAGCAGGATATCGCCTGCGACTGTTATCCCTACTCCGCCAGCTCGTCGACGCTGGATATGAAACAGGTGACCGATGAGTTTGATATCGTGATCACCTGGTCCGAAGCGCAGCCGGAGCAGGCGGGGAAAACGCTGCAGCAGATCGCCGATGAGTGGCAGGTGAGCCTGCACGAGGCCGCGGCGCGGCTGATGCCGGCGGGCGCTATCTACTACAACATGGATGAGCAGGATGTACGGCGGGTGATGCGCTATCCGGTCACCATGATTGGCTCTGACGGGCTACCGAACGATCCGATGCCGCATCCGCGCCTGTGGGGCGCCTTCCCGCGGGTACTTGGTCACTATAGCCGCGACGAGCAGCTATTCCCGTTGACTACCGCGGTACACAAGATGACCGGGCTGTCGGCGGCGCGCTTCCAGCTGGCGGATCGCGGGCTGGTGAAAATTGGCTACTTCGCCGACCTGGTGCTGTTTGACCCGCAGACGGTGCGCGATGTCGCCAGTTTCTCCGACCCGAAACGCCCGGCGGACGGCATTGAGGCGGTGATGGTCAACGGCGTGATGAGCTACGGCAGTGATAAGAAAATTACCGGGCGGGCAGGGCGTTTCCTGCGCCGTCGGATGGACTAAGGAGTTGAGTATGAGTATCAAACGTTATGGCGTGGAAGGCGGTACCGGAACCGGCGGTCAGCATCTGCCGTTCGCCCGCGCGGTGGAAGCGGGCGGCTGGCTATATGTCTCCGGGCAGACGCCGATGAAAAATGGCGAAGTCGTGGAAGGCGGCATCGTCGAACAATCGCGGCTGGCGATCCAGAACTGCGTCGACATCATGAGCGAAGCAGGTTACGGCATGGCGGACGTGGTGCACGTGAAAGTGATCCTCACCGACGCGCGCTATTTTCAGTCGTTCAATAAGGTATTTCGCGAGTTCTTTGGCGATAATCCGCCAGCGCGCATTTGCTGCGTGGCGGACCTGGTGGTGGATTGTAAAGTAGAAGTGGATGTGACCTGTTTTAACGCTGCGCGACAATAACGCCCGAAACCTAAAAATAAATCCCTCCCTTTGCGGGAGGGATCATCAAAAAAGTGTGATATCGGCACCAGAGTGAATAAATAAATCGGTGCCACTGGGTTCGCTATGCCTTTTTTCAGGCATGGTTCCTGTTAACTCATAATATTCAGCGGCACGAATATTATTTATTACGTCTGGATGTGAGCCATGAATAATATGTCATTTATGATTTGGTTTTCCGTTTATGCCTGCGCGATGATTACCTTAGGCTGGTACGTTTCGCGCAAACAGAAAACCGGCGAAGACTTTTTACTTGGCGGCCGTTCGCTGCCGATGATCCTCACTCTCGGTTCGACGGTCGGCACCATGGTGGGCACCGGCTCCAGCGTCGGCGCCGTCGGCTTTGGCTACAGCAACGGCTGGGCCGGGATGCTTTACGGCCTCGGCGGCGCGGTGGGGATTCTGCTGGTGGCATGGTTATTCGCTCCGGTACGTAAACTTCGCTTCATGACTATGAGTGAAGAAATGTCGTATTACACCGGCGGCAGTAAAATAATTAAAAACCTCGTCGCGATACTTATTTTTATTGCCTCTATCGGCTGGCTGGGAGCGCATATATTAGGTGGCGGATTATATCTGGCGTGGGCCAGCGGCATTGATATTAATGTCGCGAAAATTATTATCGCGCTGGCTTTTGTGGTTTATGTCGGTATTGGCGGCTATTCCGCGGTGGTGTGGATCGATACTATTCAATCGATCGTGCTGTTCGTCGGCTTTATTTTAATGGCGGTACTCGCAGTCCATCACGTTGGCGGCTGGAGCCATATTCAGCAGGCCGTCGATCCGGCGGCGCAAAGCCTGTTCGCGGTCGATAAATTAGGCGTGCTGCCGGCGCTATCGCTGGCGATGGTGATCGGCGTCGGCGTGCTGGCGACCCCTTCTTATCGCCAGCGTATTTACTCGGCGAAGACCGTCTCTTCGGTACGTCAGTCCTTCACGATTACCGGCCTGCTGTATTTGGGATTTTCCTTCCTGCCGGCGATCATCGGTATGGCGGTATGGACCATGAACCCGCAGTTGGAGAACAGCGGCTTCGCCTTCTTGTTTGCCACCCAGGTGCTGCCGCCGGTGCTGGCGATGGCGATCCTGATTGCCGGCATGTCGGCCAATATGTCTTCCGGCAGCTCTGATGCCATCGCCGCGGTGTCCATTATGCTGCGCGACCTCTACACCCTGGTGACCGGCCATATGCCCGCGCCGGAGAAAGCGATTCGCCTGTCGCGGATCTTCCTGGTTCTGGTGATTGCGCTGGCGCTGCTGTTTGCCCTGACCTCCAACGACATCATCAGCTATATCACCAAAATGATCTCGATGATTATGTCCGGGATGTTTATCTGCACCATGCTTGGCCGTTTCTGGACACGCTTTAACTGGCAGGGCGCGGTCGCTGCGCTGGCCGGCGGCGCCGGGGCATCGGTTGCGGTGCTGGTGGATAGCGACTGGCTGGCGTTCTGGGGCAACCCGTGTATTCCGGCGGTACTGACGAGCCTGGTGGCTTCGGTTGTGGTGACGTTAGTGACCCCGGCCAGCAGCCTGAGCCGCGAGCAGGCGCTGGAAATGATTACCCACGAACGTGAAAGCCGCCCAACGCCGCCGCCGCTGCCAATTGGCAAACGTCATACCTCACGCGGGTAAGGGGCCATCATGAACGAGTATATTGCCGTCGATTGGGGCTCTACGCAGCTGCGGGCATGGCGGATGCGCGATGGCGAATGCATCGACAAGCTGAAGCTGCCTTACGGCATCACGCGCCTGAACGGGCAGCGCGCCGAAGCGGTTTTTCAGCAGCAGCTGGCGCCATGGCGCGGCGACCCCGCGCTGCCGGTGGTGATGGCGGGCATGATCGGTAGCGATGCCGGTTGGCAACCGGTGCCTTATCTGGCCTGCCCGCTGGCGCTGGAGGCGCTCAACGGTCAGTTACATGAGGTGGCGGAAAAAGTGTGGATCGTGCCGGGGCTGAAAGTAGCGCAGGCCGCAGAGTACGACGTGATGCGCGGCGAGGAGACCCAGCTGCTGGGGGCCTGGCAACGGATGCCCGCGGAGTGTTACGTGATGCCCGGCACCCACTGCAAATGGGTGCAGGTGCAGAACGGCGTGGTGCGCCAGTTCGCCACCGCGATGACCGGCGAACTGCATCACCTGTTGCTTAACCATTCGCTGCTCGGCCAGCAACTGCCGGCACAACAACCTGATGACGCCGCTTTCGCCCTCGGTATGGAAAAAGGGCTAAATCAGCCGGCGCTGCTGGACGGGTTATTCAGCGCTCGCGCCGCGCGGGTGTTAGGGGCGCTGGCGGCAACTTCGGTGAGCGATTATCTCTCCGGGCTGTTGATTGGCGCGGAAGTGGCGACCTTTAGCGAACGCTACCGCGCCAGCCGCGTGGTGCTGGTTGGTGAGCACTCGCTCAGCGCACGTTATCAGCAGGCGATGGCGGCACGCGGATTGGCCGTTTCTTGTTGTTCCGGCGAGGCGGCGTTTCTTTCGGGTATGGCGAGGATGATAGATGGACAAGGTTAAACTGGTGGCGATTTTACGCGGTATTCAACCCGATGAGGCGGCGGAGCATATCGCCGCGCTAATCGATGCGGGTTTTCGCTATATTGAAATTCCGCTTAACTCGCCGGACTGGCAGCAGAGTATTCCAGCGATGGTGCGCCAGTTTGGCGAGCGGGCGGTGATTGGCGCAGGGACGGTGCTGAAGGTTGAACAGGTTGATTTTCTGGCTGAAGCCGGGGCGAAGCTTATCGTGACGCCCAATACGGCCCCGGCGGTGATCCGCCGCGCGGTAGATAAGGGGATGCTGGTGTGCGCCGGCTGCGCGACGGCCTCCGAGGCGTTTAGCGCGCTGGATGCCGGGGCGCAATGGCTGAAAATCTTTCCGTCATCGGCATTCGACCCGGACTATATCCGCGCGCTGAAAGCGGTGTTGCCGCCGGAGGTGCCGGTGCTGGCGGTAGGCGGCGTGACGCCGGAAAATCTGCACAGCTGGCGTCAGGCGGGCTGCGCGGGGGCGGGATTAGGCAGCGACCTCTACCGCGCCGGGCAGCCGTTGGCGCGTACCCGCCAGCAGGCGCAACGCTTTATCGCCGCCTGCGGCGATTAATCGCCGAGCGGCAGTCGGTCGACGCCGTCACGGTGGTCGTCGAGCGCCAGCTTAATGCGGCGCAGACGGTCTTTCGCCTGCGGTTTATTGGCCATCGCCAGCTCGGTGGCCAACACATCTACCATCGCCAGCATCGCATAGCGTGAAGCGCTGGGCTTAAAGATATAGTCGTTTTCGCTCACCAGTAGCGGCAGCACGATATCGGCCTGCGCCGCCAGCGGCGTTTCCGGCGGGGTAATGGCAACAATTTTCGCCCCGTATTGCCGGGCGATGGCGGCGCTTTCGATCATCTCTTTGGTATAGCCGCCGAGCGACAGCACAATCACCACATCTTTCGCCGTCACCGCTGAACTCATCATGCGTACCAGCAGGCCATCGCTCTGGCTGACTACCGGTAACCCGAGGCGGAACAAGCGATACTGGATCTCCTGCGCGCAGATGGTCGAACCGCCGCCCATACCCAGCGCAAGCACCTGACGGGCGTCGCTAATCCATTCCACCGCGCGTTTCAGCGCCGCAAGATCCAGCGCCCGGCGGTTGGTTTCCAGCACGCTGATGATCGACTCATAAATTCCCTGTACGCCTTCCAGATCCGGCACATCGAGAATAAAGCGCTGACCAATGGCCAGCGACTGGGCGAGCTTCATTTTCAGTTCGCGCACGTCTTTACAGCCCAGCGCACGCGCAAAGCGCGTCACCGATGCCTGGCTGGTGTCGGTCAGGCGCGCCAGTTCGGCAATCGGCATTTCCGCCGCGGCGGCGACGTCGTCGAGAATAAACTGCGCAATGCGCTTTTCGGTCGCGGTCAGCGCCATAAAGCGGTCGGTGATGCAGGAGATGATATCGATCGAGTAGGCCATTCCGGGTATCAGGTTATGTATTGGGAATGGTACTTTGTACCATATACCGGTGACAAAATCAGCGCGGCGCCTCTCGCGGCGTTAAAAATCAAGGCGCATCGCGCAGCGGGTTTCCGCCGTCAGGCCGTGCTCTGCTTCCAGCGCGCGTTTCGCCGCCAGCCCTTCGGGTAGGTGCAGTTCATTGAGGATGGTGAAGCCCAGCCGGGTATAAAAGGGCGCGTTCCACGGCACCTCGCGAAAGGTGGTGAGCGTCACCGCCGGGAAGCCGTCGCGGCGGGCGGTGTCGATAGTTTGGCTAAGCAAGGCGCGGCCAATGCCCTGGCCCTGCCACTGCTGATGGACGGAGATTTCTACAATAAATAGCGCATCGTCCAGCGGCTCGCTCAGCAGGAAACCGACGGGCCTGTCGTCAGCGAGCGCCAGTAGACTGTGGCCGGTTTCCAGGTATTGCCGGTGCTGTTCAACGCTCATCACCGGGCTTTCCGCCAGCCAGGCGAAAGCGGGAATGCGCGCAAAGGACTGTGCCGCCGAACGTTCCAGCGCGGGCAGCAGCGGCAGATCGCGTTCTTCGGTCAGGCGAAAAGTGATGGTGGGGTTTATAGTGTTAGTTTTCATTGCCTCAGCATAGCAGCCTCAGGGAGAAATGCATGGAGTTCACCGCCGTTCCTGCCGTCCAGTTTAGCGGCGCGCAGTTGACTACGATTTTGAATGACTGCTTTGCCGATTATCTGGTGCCGGTGTCGATGTCGGTAGATCTGTTTGTACAGCGCTTTAGCGCCGAAGGGTTAAACCTGTTGCAGTCTAAAGTGTGGCTGGCAGGAGATGAACCGGCCGCTATCGGGCTCATCGCCCGCCGCGGGCGCGATGCGCGGCTGGCGGCTTTTGCTATTCATCCCGGCTTTCGCGGCAAAGGACGAGGGCGACAATTGATGGCTTCGCTTATCGCCGATTTACGCGCTCAGGGCGTACAGCGAATGTGGCTGGAAGTGATCCGCGATAATCACCGGGCGGTGGCGCTGTATCAGTCATTGGGTTTTACCGTGCGTCACGGGCTGTGCGGCTATCTCAGCTCGGTGCAAGCGGACCCGCGTGAGTCCACCCTGGAGGATTACGATTTGCTGAGCCTGCTGCGTCATGCAAGCCTGGAGCAGGAAGGGCAACTGCCGTGGCTGCTGGATCCGCTGACCTTTATTACCTTGCCCTGTCGGGCGTTGACGCTGCAGCAGCAGGCCTTCGCCGTGCTGGCAACCACCGCCAGCAAGCCGCAGCTACAGTTTTTATGGCTGACGCCGGCGGCGCGCGGACGCGGGCTGGGGCGAGAAATGCTGCTCGCGCTGGCTCAACAGTTTCCTGGACTAAGCACTTCGGTGACCATCCCGGAAACCTTCACGCCGCTGTTTAAATCGGCGGGCTATGCGCCGCTGGCGCTGCAGCAGTACGAGATGTGCCTGCCGTTGAACTAGCCCGGCGGCGGAGCCGGGCTACGGGTATTAGCCTTCGCGGCTGACGATTTTAATATCCACCATGCCAATGCCTAACTGGCGCGGCGCGTGACCGACAATGTTGCCTTCGTTGGTGGACTGCGGTTCCGGCGGAGTGATAGTTAAGGTGTTGCTGCGCGCCGGATTGTCGAAATGCAGCGTTGTGGTGGTCACTTCATTGGCTAAAGTAAGTACTTGCTCACTTTTCCCAACGCGTACCGGTATCGGCTGGTTGGCGTTCGGGCCGAAGGCTTTGGCGGTGATCACCAGGTCGAATTTTTCCGGCAGTGGCTCTTTGTACTCAATCTTCACTTCGTCTCCGAGCTGGGCGTTGGACCAGCGTCCCCATAGCTCAGGTCGCGAGATGCCGCTGAACTGTTTAACTTCTTCCGGCGCGCCGGCGACGTTAAACACGAAACTGTCGGCTTTGTAGCGAATATCGTTATCGACAATTTTCAACGTATCGACGTTGCCTTTATAGCGCTCCATATCGATGACGGTATCTTTGAAGGCGGTTTTGCCCTGCCACTGCGGCTTATCGACATGCTGTACTTTTTGTTCGCCGCCCAGTTGTCCTTGCGAGACACACCAGTCGGTGGACAGCGCCAGTTCCGGCCGCCACAGTTGGCCCATCTTGTAGCAGCGGTCGACCCATACGAAGTTGTCGCGCGGGGCGAAGTCCGCCAGCTGGAAGCGCAGCGGCGCCGAGTATTCGCTTTCCGGAATCGGTTCGACGCGCTGATCCGAGACCCGCAGCAGCAGCGGCAGACGGAAGTGGCTACCGGAGAATGCGATCATGTTCTTCTGCGAGTCGATACTGAAGCTCTTAATCTCCTTCGGGAAATTCCACAGACGAATGACATCCGGCTTCCAGGCCAGCACTTTCTCTTTCATATTCATGAAAATGGTTGAAAGCGATTCGGCGGAAAGGCTGCTGCGGCCGAGGCCGATATAGTTATCGCCGCCGAGAATATCCAGCACCGTTGCGCCGTTATCCATGGTATTACGCTTCACGGCCAGCACATCCTGTTGAGGCTGGTCGCCGCGCAGGATAAAGAACAGATTGCTGCGATCCTGTTTGTTCAGATAATCCCAGGCGCTGTTTTTCATCGCCAGATGATCGGACGAGACCACGATGACCGTATTTTTGAAGTACGGCGAGGCCTTAATCTTTTCAATCAGCGCGGCGATGTGCTCCTGGCTACAGGCCACGGCGCTGAAGGAGAGGTTCTTTTTGCCATCCATGTCATAGCGTTTGCGCTCGCAGGTGCGCGAGATAAAGCCGTCAGGGTGGTGGGTATCGACGGTGAGGGCGAACAGCGAGAAGCGTTTGCCGGATTGGGAGAGCTCTTCGAACTTTTTCCACGTTTCGTCGAGCACGGTGTCGTCGTAGAAGCCCCAGTCGTTGCGGTAGGAGGGGGCGGCCACCGTTGTTTTCAGCTCTTCCGCGCCGAACAAGTGATCGAAACCGTGAGATTTGAGGAAAACGTCTTTACCGGCAAAACGCAGGTTGGCGCCCTGCACAAAGTAGTTTTCGTAACCGGAGTTTTTCAGGATATCGCCAAGGCAGATATTTTGCGGGAAGAAGCTGGATACCGCCGCGGAAGCGTTGCCTTCGAACGGCGCGAACAGCGGAATACCGCACTGGGAAGCGACCATACCGGCGATGGTGTAATCGGTGCCGGGAAGCTGCGCGGTGTTGCTGAAATCCAGCCCTTCGCTTTTGATTTTACCCAGTTCCGGCGTCAGCTCCGGGAAAGCCTCGTTATTGAAGTAGGTGCGTTCCAGGCTCTCGCCGTAGATATAGACCAGATTCAGATGCGGATTGTTGATGCTTTTCGACGGCTCTTTGTAGTAAGCCGTGAAGTCCGGATCGCCGTCGCGGGACTGCGATTTCACGAGTTCGGTGATTTGGCGGAACGCCGGGCTGGCGTCGACGGAGGCCAGCGCCAGTACCAGCGCAATCAGGCTGTAGCCAAAGTGATGCGGATGATGGCGGCGACGGCGTAATATCCAGCCGAGAGCGCCAAATACGGCGACCAGCGCCAGCACCAGACCGATACCTGGCAGAATATATTTACTGACGCCCGCGCCGGTCAGGCTATTGGTCAGGGTATAAAGTACCGCGTCGTTAATACCGTCGCCGGTGAAGTAGTCGCTGGCGTAGAGGGTGATATTGAGCACAACAAACAGCCCCAGCACCGCAAGAGTGGCAGAAAACCACCAAGTATTGCGACCGGCTTTCCAGGCATAGATCACCACCGAGGCAAGAAACAAGGCGATGGATAACAACTCTGACACAGCTAACCCTCATGTGCGCCAGCGGCGGGCTGGCCGGATAGATCGATTTTCACGCTACACTGTAATGGCAGCGTCTTTCTGCTGCAATTGTAGTGTCATGAAAGTGTGCTGTGATTCAGAATTGGTTTAGAAAGCGTCTTTTTTGTACGATGTCTCATCCTGTCATAGCGCGGAAAACAGGAGCAGAAAAGTAAAAATAGCGATTGCGGCCGCGCTGGCAACGCTAAAGCGCCAAACGCGGCATCGGCGGGGAAATTTAAGACAGGAAATTAACGCCCTGTTTCAGCACCAGGTCACAGGCCTTGGTCTTCACTTTTTCAGCCAGCGGGCTGCTGCCGAGGGTGTTGAGATTCAACTGCTGGCCGTTATTGCTGCTCAGCAATCCCTGTAGCCCTTCCAGATAACCGGTATCTTGTTTCTGTTTCTCCGGCGTGCTCAGGCCAAGCTTATCCAGTACCTGGTTTTTCACGTTGTCGGCGTTGGTGACCGAGGTCAGTTTTTTTTGCGCGCAGTAAGAGAGAACGCCGGCGGCATTGTTCATGCTGCTGGAGGTGAGCGCCTGGTTGCCGCCGTTGAGCAGGCTGGTTAAGGACGACATCGACATACCGCCGCCGCTCTGTTGGGAACTGCTGCTGCTGAGCTGGCTGGCGGCGCTATTGAGTGAGTCCTGCCAGGAGGCGGCGTAGGTGGGGGCCGCCATCAACGCGCCGGCTGCGATAGCGGCGCAAAAAGCTGTCTGCAAAGATTTCATAAACGTACTCTTCGTCGTTACTTAAGAATCTCTTCAGTATAACGCCGCTTGAGCTCGGAAATCTCTCAATACTCTTTACCGGTAACGCGATCGCGGTAGCTATCCCAGGTGAAGTTCACCCACAGGCTATTGCCGAGGCGCATGCGATCCATGACGCGTTCGCCGAGCAGTTTGTTCATTTCGTCCATCGTACTGTTGGTCAGCATGCCGGTTGGGCGTTTCGAGGAGGAGCGACGATCGACAATCTGGTTGATTATCACTTTCTCGTAGCGCGATTCCGTTTGCATACCGATTTCGTCGATAACCAGCAGATCGACCCGGCTCAGGTCGCTTAGCAGTTGCTCTTCGCTGGTTTCCCGATTACCGAAGGTATCTTTCATTGCCGACATAATATCGGCGACGGTGATGATTAATACCGATTTACCGCGCAGCAGCAGCTCGTTGCAGATAGCGGCGGCAAGATGATTTTTACCGGTGCCCGGCTTGCCGGAGAAAATAAAGCTCGCGATGTTGCCGTCAAACTCTTCAACGTACTGACGAGCGCGGGACAAGGCGATCATCTGCCCGTCGTTTTCGACGCGGTAATTATCGAATGAACAATTTTGATGTAAGGGGCGGATCCCGGAGCGGTTAAAGGTGCGTTGCATTTTCATCGCCCGGTTTTCCCGCTCCAGCGCCTCCGAACGCAGCTTGCCTTGTTCTTTTTGCCAGGCCAACAGCTCTTCGCCGGTTTTAAACGCCGGTTGCACGTGGGCTGGCATCATTTTTTGCAGGCGCTTCATAAGATCGCCAACGTTTTTCATGCTCATCCTCGGAAACCTCGCGGGATCTGGTTATCGGGTTCGCTAATGGCGTTTACGTCGCGCTTCGGCTGCCCGCCGTTGCTGGCGCGGCCAATTTGCACACTACGCGCCAGCTTTTGCTGCCACTGCACGTGGTGGAAAACTTTGCCTTCCGCTTGCCAGTAGGCGACGAAGGCGGCCAGTTCTTCCGGGGTGACCGGCTGCGTCAGGGCGATGCCCCATAACGCCGCCAGACGTTGAAAATCGGCATCCGGCTGCCAGCCGGCATACATGGCGAATTTACCCATCGGCACGGCGACGGGCGCGGCGCTCGGCTCGTCAAAGAACTGCGCATCCAGCGCGATATCGCTGGTGGGGCGCGCCAGTTTCGCTTCCAGCTCCAGCAGCTGCGCCAGGCGCTCCGGCGTCAGCGCGTAAAACGCCGGGGCGTTATTGGCAAACACGGCGACGGCGCCGCTGGCTGATTTTTGCAGCCTGGCCGCGTGGTTCTCGACGAAATCGTCAAGACCGCAAAAGTCGGTGGTTAAAATTCGTGAAGACATAACGCTATCTCAACTCTGAACAGCAAAGAGTGGGGGAATTGCTGACATAGTAGCATAGTGCGAGGCCAGGAAGCAGCGCTGCCGGTTACACGCGCGGGCGTTTGCGGTACAGCCACAGCCCAGGGATAGAAAGCCCGATAGAGAGCGCCCCGACGATGGAGGAGGCTTTTAAAAAATTGCTCAGCAGCATAATCATCATCTCCTCGGAATAACCAAAATGGCTAATTTTGACGGCCGAGATCATCGCCGTATAGGCCGAAATACCCGGAAACATTGGGATCACCGCGGCGACGGTAAATATCTTCGGATGCGCCAGATACCAGCGCGACCACTGAATGCCGATACTGCCGACCAGTAACGCGGCGAGAAAGGTGGCCCATTCAATGTTGAAGCCTGCGCTCATCATTACCATCCGCGAGCCGTGGCCGATAGCGCCCAGTAATGCGCACCAGCGCAGCGCGCGCTGTGGGACGTTGAACACCATCGCAAAGCCGACAGCAGGGATGGCCGCCAGCGCCATATCCTGCGCCAGGTCGAAAAGAAAAGAGATTATGCCCATCCGCGTAGCCCCCACACGGTCATTGCCATCACCACCCCGATACAGGTCGCCAGCGTCAGCAGGCTGGCGATCGCCCAGCGGGCCAGCCCGGTATTGATATGGCCCTTGAACATATCGGCGACGGCGTTAATTAACGGAAAGCCGGGAACCAGCAACAGCACGCTGGCGGCCATGGCGATAGTCGGCGTGTCGCTAAATGTCGGCAGGCGCAGCATCAGCCCGGAAATCGTGGTGGCGACGAAGGCGGTAATGCAGAAATTAATCTGCGGATGCATGGAGCGATGGGTCAGCAACTGGCGAATATACATGGCGACGGTGCTGGCAAAGAAGGTGACCACCGCGCCATCCCAACCGCCGTTGTTCAATTTACAAAAGCAGGCGCAGGAAAGGCCAACCATCAACACCAGCAGCCAACGCGGGTAGCGTAGGGGTTTAATTTGCGCGAAGCGCTTCTCGACGTCTTTATAATCCAGCAGCTTATGTTCGGCCATGATCACGATATGCTGTACCTCCGTCACCACGTGCATGTTAATTCCGCGATCGCTGTTTTTGCGCGTGGACGTCAGGCATTCACCATCTTTAATCGTCGTTAGCACAATCGCGTTAGAAGAGATGGCGCTCTCAACGCTATCCATGCCTAATGCCCGCCCAAGCCGGGTAGAAAGCTCTTCCACCAGCGCGCTTTCCGCGCCGTGCTGGAGTAAATAAAGGGCACACTGAATACACAGCCGGGTGATGGCGCGCTGTTCTGATTTATCTACCTGCATAAGTACCTGCTGTCCGCGTCTCTATTGATACTTTTACCTGAACTCCACCCCGTTGTGCGGCGTGCGGGATCAAACAATGTGCAAAAATTGCTCCATCAATGGCGTTGGCTGAAATTTGAACCGCGCCACACTTTCGTCACTTCGTTGGAAAGTGCAATTTTTACCGCCATTCATCCCTTCTTTTTCCCGTTTGAGTTATCAAAAATGCATCTGTGAACTTTTAATAAACAAAAAACAAACAAATAATTAACTTTCGAGAGCGAGTACCCTATGAGAACACAGGTTGCCATTATTGGCGCGGGCCCGTCGGGGCTGCTGTTGGGCCAACTGCTGCATAACGCTGGTATTCATACCGTTATCCTTGAGCGTCAGAGTGCGGAATATGTGCTGGGGCGCATCCGCGCCGGGATACTGGAAAATGGCACCGTCGAGCTACTGCGCGAAGCAGGGGTGGCAAAGCGAATGGACGCGGAAGGGCTGGTTCATCATGGCGTAGAGTTTTTATTTGAAGGCCAACGAGTGCCGGTACCGCTCAGCGAGTTGACCGGCGGTAAAAGCGTGATGGTCTATGGTCAGACCGAAGTCACCCGTGACCTGATGGCGGCAAGACGCGACAGTGGCGCGCCGATTATTTATGGCGTTAGCGAGGTTGCACTCGAAGATGTTAAAAGCGATCGGCCGGCAGTCTCATACGTAAGCGGCGGCGAAAAATGTCGCCTGGAGTGCGATTTTATTGCAGGTTGCGATGGCTTCCACGGCGTTTCGCGGCAAACCATTCCACGTGACATTCTCAAAGAGTATGAAAGCGTGTGGCCGTTTGGTTGGTTAGGTTTGCTGGCGGATACGCCGCCGGTGAATCCGGAACTGATTTACGCCCATCATGAACGCGGGTTTGTATTGTGTAGTCAGCGCTCACTCACCCGTAGCCGCTATTACCTGCAGGTGCCGCTAAGCGATAGCGTCTCGGCGTGGTCTGATGAACGCTTCTGGGATGAGCTAAAACGCCGTTTGCCGGAGGATCTGGCAAATAAGTTAGTAACTGGTCACTCACTTGAGAAAAGTATTGCGCCGCTGCGCAGTTACGTCGTTGAGCCGATGCAGTACGGCAGACTGTTTCTGGTCGGCGATGCCGCGCATATCGTGCCGCCAACCGGCGCAAAGGGGCTGAATCTGGCGGCGTCGGATGTCAATTATTTATGGCGGATCCTGCGCGAATATTATCACCATGGCCGCGAGGACCTGATCGCCAGCTATTCACGCTTTGCTCTCGACCGCGTGTGGAAAGGAGAAAGATTCAGCTGGTTTATGACTCGCCTGTTGCACGACTTTCCTGAACAGAATGAATTCGATAAAAAAATGCAGGCCGCCGACCGCCGCTACTATCTGGGTTCTCGCGCTGGGCTAACGACCATTGCCGAAAACTATGTGGGGTTGCCGATGGAGCGCGTGACGTAACGACAAACGAAAACTGGAGAGACCATGTTAACCGCGAACACGATTCCCGTTTTTACCTTGTATGGCGAAGAGCGCGGTTGGCCGACGCCGGATCTGCTGCATTGCGAATCCATTTTGCAGCGCAGCAGCCTTTATGAGTGGCATATCCGCGTACATCAACATGCCGAAATGGTACAGCTGTTATATCTGCATAAGGGGCGTGCTGAAATTGAAATTGAAGGCGTCACCAGGGTGATGACCGAAGCCTGTATTCAGGTCGTGCCGGCATTATGCATCCACGGCTTTCGTTTCTCGCCCGGTACCCAAGGGTTTGTCCTGTCGCTGTCGCAGCCGTTGCTGAGCCGCTTTGAAAACCAGTTTGGGCGTACGCTTGATGTGCTATCGCAGCCGCAGTGCGTGGCGGTGAAACGCTCCCGCGGCCATATTCGTTCACTGTTTACCGCCTTGCGTGAAGAGTATTGCGAGGAGCATGATGCGCGCGAAATGATGCTGCATTCGCTGCTGGGAGCACTATTGGTATGGTTAAATCGCCAGTGCCAGCCGACACCAATGACAGAGGACAAAGCAGAGCGTAAGCGCAGCGTCATGCGGCATTTTTCACGTCTGATTGAAAGCCACTATCGGGAACATCTGCCGCTGGCTGAATATGCAAGGCTAGTGGGGCTCTCCACAACGCATTTAAATTATTTGTGTCGTGAATTTCATGGCTGCAGCGCATTAGGCGTATTACATCAACGTTTAATGTTAGAAGCACGGCGTAACCTACAATATACCAGCATGACTATCACCCAACTTTCTGATTATTTAGGATTTACTGATGCTGCTTATTTTTCGAGATTCTTTAGGCGCTATAGCGGGATCTCACCGAAAGCATTTAGGAAAGAAATTAAATAAGTTATTTATTTAATTTTTAAGGTAATTTTACTAATGAGGGTTTTAATTTTTTCTAATTTATTGATGACATCATTTTGTGTTAGGGTAAATCGCTGGTGAGAGTAATGCTAATATATCTCTCATGGTTATGGAATGAAGTTAAGGGCATACGTCATGCCCGCCAGGGACGATAAAGATTCAATTGGCAAATAATATTATTGTAGCCATTCATCCATTACTTATTTGGGTTTGAATCTTTGACAGGAGGTGGAGGTTTTATGTTGCCAGGACAAGGTAAGTTTGGCGTTATCATTAGTAGAATACCGGTTATGCAATCGGGTTTGAACGCTATTTTAAGGGAGCATCTCCCTGATTACGATTTGAGTTTCTGTGCTTCACAGGATGAACTCACGCTACTTCAGCTTCGGCGCGCCGTGCTGGTCCTCGTCGACCTCTCCGGTCACATTGAACACCCGCGAGATATTTGTGAGCATTATTATTCATTAATGAATCAATCCCGGGACATTCACTGGATCTTTATGGTTAGTCACTCCTGCTTTCCACTGGCAGTTGAGTTTTTGATGCGGCCGGAAAGCTCTCTGATTTCTGATAGCGAGCCGGTTAAACGTTTCATCGAGGTCATCCGTGCTGGTAAAGCTTCTGCCGAAAGAATTAGTCAGACACTTTTTTCACCCGAGATGGACAACTTAGGTGATGATGCTGGTGATACGGTCATCTTAACCTTTTCAGAGCGCAAAGTTTTGCGGCTACTGGCAAAAGGGTGGGGAATTAACCAAATTGCTGCCTTGCTGAAAAAAAGCAATAAAACGATAAGCGCGCAGAAAAATAGCGCCATGCGCCGACTGTCGTTACGCAGTAATGCAGAAATGTATGCCTGGATCAATAGCGCTCAAGGAATGAAGGAACTGAATCTGTATTCAGCCTATGGAGATAACACGGAATGGAAAAAAATCTCACAACACGATGTGTCGCTATCGTAGAAAAATGCGCAATGACTGAAATGGCGCTTCGTTATATTTTAGATAACGAAGCAGGTAAAAAATATAGCATTCATTTTTATAAAAATACTCAGGCCTTAAAGCGTGAATTCGCTTCCAAAAACTTTATCGCCGTTATCTTTTCCCTTTCCGGTAGTCGACGTATTCGTCTGGAAAGCCTGCTTTTTTTACATGAAATAGCGCAAACACGCCCCGAAATACAGCGAATTGTACTGGCGGATAATACTGCGGAAATGCGTCTGATCAGTCATCTGACACCTTCAAGCCCGCAAACTATTTTGAATAAATCATCTTGTCTTACTCGTTTGCAGGAGCGTTTACTGCAGCTGATCGAGCAGGCGCCGCTGGATAAAGAAAGCATTCTGGAGCGTAGCAATAGCTCCTGCGGGCAAATTCTTAGCCCGACGGAGCATACGATACTTCGTTATATGACCTATGGTTATTCGTTGCCCGAAATCGCTACCCAGCTTGATAGAAATATCAAAACTATTCGCGCACATAAATTTAACGCGATGACCAAACTGGGCGTTAACTCTGATATTGGCCTGCTCAGCGCGGCGGACATTCTGCTGTGTCTGCCGGCGAATAACGACGATGGGCAGGGAATGTGCCTGGCGCAATAATTGGCAATTTACAGACAGACGTCAACCCAGTCGGCTTCTGTCAGTTGTGCCATGCGCTCAGGCGAAATTCGTACCGCGCTATGAATGGCACCTGCTGCCGGTAGAACTTCGGCATACTGCTTGAGTGAAACATCACAATAGACCGGCAGAGGGTTTTCCAGGCCAAATGGACAGACGCCGCCGACGGGGTGGCCGGTTAGCGTAACAACTTCATCACTGCTGAGCATCCGCGCTTTTGCGCCGAAGGCGTCTTTCAGCTTCTTGTTATCAAGGCGAGCATCGCCTTTAGCGACGATCAATATAACCCGATCTTTTACCTTTAAAGATAAAGTCTTAGCGATTTGCCCCGGCTCGACACGATGCGCGGCGGCGGCAAGCGCAACGGTCGCCGTACTTTGATTCAACTCGATGATTTCAATATCGGGGGCATGTTCAGCAAAAAACTGCCTCACGGACTGCAGACTCATGGGGTTCTCCTGGTAGTTATCCGCTTAAATCTGTCACAAGGCCGGAAATCTGTAAATATTGTCGATGGATAATCAGGAATTATTCCGATTTCTGGATCTTCTTCACAATCGCCGCAACCGGTTACTGTAACCGGTTGCAGGAACGCGCTCGTCGATGAATACTGACAGGGTAACTCCCTGTTCCAAAGATAACTAACAGCCGCGCATGAGATGTTCCTGCTGACAATATGGCGACCTGACATCCCGGTCAGCCACAGTCCGTAGGCAGTTAATTTCAGCATAGCGGCAAGATTACCGTTGTTGGGCCTGTTTCGATAGCCTGTCAGGAGGGCTGCTATGTCTGCAAACCATGCTGCGTTTAATCTGATATTTCGCTTTGTAGAGAACTATATAAGTCCCGTTGCCGGGCGCATTTCTTCGCAGCGCCACGTCATGGCTATTCGTGACGGATTTATCTCGGCCATGCCGTTTATGATCGTAGGTTCCTTTCTCTTAGTCTTCGCTTATCCGCCTTTTTCACCGGATACCACCTGGGGCTTCGCCCGTGCCTGGTTGGATTTAGCCAAAGAGTTCGAAGGACGCATTCTGACGCCTTTTGATATGACCATGGGCATCATGTCCATTTATATCTGCGCGGCAATTTCCTACAATCTGGGCAAACATTATGAAAAGGCGCACCAGCTCGATCCTTTCATGTGCGCCATGCTGTCGATCATGGCGTTCCTGCTGATCGCTGCGCCAAAAACCAATGGTAATCTGCCGGTTGATAGTTTGGGAGGCACCGGGATCTTTACCGCGATCCTGGTGGCGATTTACTGTGTAGAGATGATGCGTTTCTTAAAGGCGCACAACATCGGGATCCGTCTGCCGGATCAGGTGCCGCCGATGATCAAAAACTCATTTGATCTGTTGATCCCAGTTCTGGTGGTGGTACTGACGCTTTATCCGCTGAGCTTGTTTATCCAACATCATTTCGACATGCTGATCCCGCAGGCAATCATGGCTATCTTTAAGCCATTGGTCTCTGCCGCAGATTCATTACCGGCTATTTTACTGGCTGTTTTGATTGGCCACCTGCTATGGTTTGCCGGGATTCACGGGGCGGCGATAGTCTCCGGTATGCTGCAGATGTTCTGGCTCACTAATCTGGGGATGAACCAGCAAGCACTGGCGCAGGGCGCACCGCTGCCGCATATTTTTATGGAAGCGTTCTGGACGTTCTTTATTGTCGTTGGCGGTTCCGGCGCCACGATGGGGCTGGTGTTCTGTTATTTGCGCAGTCGTTCTGCGCATTTGCGCTCGATAGGTCGTTTAAGCGTGGTGCCAAGCCTGTTTAACATTAACGAACCGGTTATCTTCGGCACGCCCATCGTCATGAACCCGGTATTCTTTATTCCGTTCCTGTTGGCGCCGATGGTTAACGCAGTCATTGCCTGGGCGGCCATGAAGTTAGATCTGATCGGCCGTGTTATCTCCGTTGTGCCGTGGACGGCGCCGGCGCCGATTGGCGGCGCATGGGCTTTGGGATGGGATTTCCGTGCGGCGATCCTGGTCGTTATTCTCGCTTGCGTGTCGGCTATCATCTACTTCCCGTTTTTTAAGGTGTACGAAAAGCAGCTGCTGGCGCAGGAAGCTGAAGAGGCGCAGCGCGCGGCGCAGGAGAACGAGCAGACTGCGTAAAATAACAACGGGCGGCATATTGCCGCCCGTCAGATGATTACTTTAACGTGCAGTCGCCGCATTGCTGAACGTCCGGCAGGCGATAACGCTGACAGCAAGTTCGGCGTACCAGTAGACCTTCACGCAAGACCACCGTTCGCCACAGCGGGTTATCCTCGCCACTGGTCTGCTGCTTTGCAAAAAAACAGTGTTGACGTAACGCGTTCACCCGCTCGTCGCCAAGCAGATTTTTCATTTCACCGAGATACCAGTTAATCAGATAGCCGGTATTGCTCCAGATAAGCTTACCGTTAATGTCGCCGGTCGCTTCCAGCGCTTCCACCACCGGTGTCAGCGCTTTATTGACCAACATATCCATACGCGCTTGTGCGGAAAGCGTCAACGCATCATGGTTGGCATGCACGTCAATCCAGAAGCAGGCCGCGCGCCCGCTTTCATGGAATTCAACGCGGAAATGCTCCGGTTCAAGGCTAATAGCCTGCTCTTCAGTGAGTAACGCCAGCATCAGCGGCGGTACCAGCAGGCCGATATACCACTGCGCCCACAATGAAAGCAGGGGTTTTTGTTCGCGCGGCTGGCTGGGTTGGTGACGGTAAATATGGTCGGAATAGGTGGCCAGCAGCGAAGTAAGGGTAGTAGGTTGCGACCATTGCGCGAGGGTTAGGGCACGCGGCGGCGCTTCTTCATCCAGACGCAGGAAATCCAGCAGATGCGGGCGTACCGCCGCGATCTTTTCCCGTACCGCATTCGCCAATGCATGCTCGACGGGCGCAAGCGGCGCACGCCAGATGATTTCATCGCTGAAGGAGAAGGTACGGTAAGCCATCAGATTTCCAGATACAAATCTAAATGATAATGATTGCTGATACTAGTTGTTCGTTGCAGGGAGCGCAAGCGATTTGTCAGCGCCGCATATCCCTCGCGGCGGGCTGGAGGGGTTAGTTGACGAGAATGATATTACGCCCCTGGTTTTTGGCTTCATATAGCGCGCTATCGGCGCGTTTTATCGCACTGTCGATATCGCCATTCACCAACGGAGTCATACCGATACTGATGGTGACATTGGTGGCGACGCTTTCATTAAAACGGTGTGCGATTTTTAAATCGTAAACCCGTTGGCGAATACGCTCTGCTGTCTGGAATGCGGTTTCCGCCGTGCTACTGGTCAGTACCACCATAAACTCTTCACCGCCAAAGCGAGCAACGATATCGCGTGAGCGCACGGAATTACGAATCGCCGCCGATACCTGAATTAGCGCCTGGTCGCCCATCATATGGCCATAGTTATCGTTGTAGGCTTTGAAGTGATCAATATCCAACAGCAGGATGAAATGTTCGCGCGAATCCACTGTCAGGATGTTATCCAGCCGGTTTTGCAGGCCACGACGGTTATACAGGCCGGTCAATGGATCAAGCATACTGAGATCGTTCAGGGTGTTACGCTCTTGCAGCAGTTTATCCATTAGCCCTTGGGTAAAATTATCGCTGCGCTTTTGCATAATGTTCTGCAACGTAATTCCGGCAACCGGCAGGACAAAGCAGTAAAACATCCGCATCCATTGTTCTCCGCCAGCCAGCGCCAGACACACAATAAAAGTGGGTAGGGAATGTAGAGTAAAGGCAATGATATTGTTAGAAAAAGCGATAGTTCCAATAAACAGAATGCTTAATAAGGCGATAACCAGGAAGTTAAAATGCGGTGGCGGTAACAATGAGGCTTTTATTACGATGTGCCAGGCCCATAACATGCCAAATAACAGAGAAATAACAGGAATATTTATTTTCTGTTGTGGGAATTTCCAATTCCATAACAAGAGGCCCAGGCTGGCCGCGCATATCAGCGCACACGGTAGCGTGACGGTGACAATGGTAAACAGCGGGCTGAGCAGCGACAGAGCGGCAGAAACACAATTAAGTAATAAAAAAAGTCGTAAGGAATACTGATATTTTTGCTCGTAATGAGCCCGCCAGGTTTGTGCAGTCATATTGGTACTATCATTATTAGTAGTTAAGTTTCAAGATGATGGCTGCCAAAGGGGAAAAATATAAAACAACACGTAATATAAGGCTATCAGCGCAAATGATCAGACAATTTAATATATAGATTTAATTTGCTTAATTTATCATCTCAATGAATGTATGTCATTACTCCTGAGTGCAAGAGTAATAAAAGTTAAACGGCTCGGCATGACAAATGATAAAAATTATCATATGATATTGGTTATCATTATCGTTGTGAGAGGCGAAACCATGTTGCAGCGAGCTTTAGGGAGTGGTTGGGGAATTCTGCTGCCGGGCGTACTGGTGATGGCGTTAGGCATAATTGGCCTGCCGGTAGAAGCCTGGCGCGTGATGATTGCTCTGGGATTACTACTATCGGCTGCAATGATCTGGCACCGTCAGTTGCGTCATTTCGTACTGTTGCCGTCAAGCGTAGCGCTGATCGGTGGAATGATGCTGATAATGTTGAATTTGAAGCTGATGGGATAAAACAGAGAAGGGTAAGAATATTGGTGCGAGGGGGGGGACTTGAACCCCCACGTCCGTAAGGACACTAACACCTGAAGCTAGCGCGTCTACCAATTCCGCCACCTTCGCACAGTATTCTTAATCTGATATCGCCTCGTTGGTGCGAGGGGGGGGACTTGAACCCCCACGTCCGTAAGAACACTAACACCTGAAGCTAGCGCGTCTACCAATTCCGCCACCTTCGCACAGTGCGAGCGATATCAACGTGGATTATGGTGCGAGGGGGGGGACTTGAACCCCCACGTCCGTAAGGACACTAACACCTGAAGCTAGCGCGTCTACCAATTCCGCCACCTTCGCATACCATCGACACTATAAAAGTATCGTTACCACGGAGGCGCATTCTAGTGGTTTTCGGCGACACGTCAATAGTTAATTATGCAGGTTTTCTCGATTGCTGCAAAAATGGGCTATTCAGAGCGTAGGGAAGTACCGGCGGCACGTCGAGCATGCCGCCGATGAGAAACGAAGATTATTTCTTCGCCTGGCGAGTCATCACCGAGCGGTAAACTTTGAAACGGCCGGTTTGGGCGATCACTTCATGAAAACCAAACGTCTCATCCAGCACCTGCGGATAGGGCAGGAAGGCGTTGGCCACGATACGCAGTTCGCCGCCGCTGTTCAGATGGCGGACCGCGCCACGGATCAGCGCCTGCGCCGCTTCAAGGCTGGTTTGCAGGCCGTCGTGGAATGGCGGATTTGAGATGATCATGTCAAAACGGCCGTTGACCTCAGAGAAGACGTTGCTGGCAAAAACCTCGCCTTCAAAACCATTCGCGGCAAGCGTCGCGCGGCTGGCTTCGACCGCCGGAGCGCTGACGTCGCATAGCGTCAGGCGTACCTTCGGCGAATGGCTGGCCAGTACCGCGGCCAGCACCCCAGCGCCGCAGCCGACATCGAGCACTTTGCCTTTGGTATGCGGTTGTAGAGTCGACAGCAGCAGTTGGCTGCCAACATCAAGGCCGTCACGGCTGAACACGCCCGGCAGCGTTTTAATGGTCAGGTTATCGAGCGCGTACTCGTTCCAGTACTGTTCGGCGTTGAAGGAGGGCTGTTTTTCCAGACGGCCGTGGTAGAGACCGCAGCGGCGGGCGCTATCCACTTTATTCAGCGGCGCGTATTCGGCGAGCATCTGCTCGGCGCTACGCACGCCGCTGCGGTTTTCGCCGATCACGAAAATATCGATCCCCACCGGCAGCAGAGAGAGCAGGTTCATCAGCTGGAACTGCGCTTCCGGCTTGTTCTTCGGCCAGTAGTAGATCAGGGTGTCGCAATCGGCGACGTCGGCGGCCTCGGCTACTAAGCTAAAACGAACGTTATCGCCCATCTGGCGATTCAGGACCTGCCAGTGGTGGAATTGTTGGGTATGAGCGCGGCTGGCCGCGGTATCCAGACGTGCAGGCAGGTCATCCTGCAGGTCACCGGCAAACAGAACGCGGGCGGACTCGAAATCATCACTGTGGCGCAGCAAGACTTCACTTGCCGGGGTAAAAGCTGACATGAAACACTCCTTCAATAAGACTGGCGCCGATTATAGTAGTTTGTTGGCGCAGATACGACGGATTTGCTATATTGCGCGCTTGTTTAACAGGAGTGTTTCGCTATGACTTCCCGACGAGACTGGCAATTACAGCAACTGGGGATTACCCAGTGGTCGCTGCGTCGCCCGGGGGCGTTGCAGGGCGAAATCGCTATCTCGCTTCCTGAACATATTCGTCTGGTGATGGTGGCGGAAACCCCGCCGTCGCTGACTGAACCGCTTATTAGCGATATTCTGCGCGCGCTCTCGATTAATGCCGATCAGGTGCTGCAACTTACGCCGGACCGGGTAGCCATGCTGCCGCAAAATAGCCGCTGCAACAGCTGGCGACTGGGCTGCGAGACGCCGCTGTCGCTGGCGGGCGCCCAGGTCTCGACGCCCGTTTTTGATGAACTTCAGAGCAGCGCGCCGGCTCGCATCGCGCTCTGGCAACAAATCTGCGCACATGAACACGATTTCTACCCTCAGCACGGCTGATTTATCCAAAGCTTGGCAAATCGAAAAACGCGCCCACGCTTTTCCGTGGAGCGAACAAACCTTTGCCAGCAATCAGGGTGAACGTTATCTGAATTACCAACTAGCAGTTGATGGGGAAATGGCGGCCTTTGCCATCACCCAAATTGTCCTTGATGAAGCGACGCTTTTTAACATCGCCGTTGACCCCGCATACCAGCGCCGCGGCCTGGGACGGGAACTGCTGGAACATGTTATTGATGAAGTCGAAAAACTCGGCGTCGTTACGCTGTGGCTGGAGGTGCGGGCATCGAATGTCGCCGCCATCGCGCTCTACGAAAGCTTAGGCTTTAACGAGGCGACTATCCGCCGCAATTACTACCCTACGGCCGATGGGCGTGAGGACGCAATTATCATGGCTCTGCCAATCAGTATGTAAGACAAGGTGAAACGATGAAATGGGACTGGATTTTCTTTGATGCCGATGAAACGTTGTTTACGTTTGACTCTTTCAGCGGCTTACAGCGGATGTTTCTCGACTATAGTGTGACATTTACCGCCGAAGATTTTCAGGACTATCAGGCCGTTAATAAGCCGCTGTGGGTGGATTATCAAAACGGCGCCATCACCTCGCTACAATTACAGCATCAGCGTTTTGATAGCTGGGCGGAACGTTTGAACGTCCCCCCGGGCGAACTGAACGACGCTTTCATGAATGCGATGGCCGAAATCTGCGCGCCGCTGCCGGGCGCCGTATCGCTGCTGGATGCGCTGCAGGGCAAGGTAAAAATGGGCATCATCACCAACGGTTTTACCTCGTTGCAGCAGACTCGTCTGGAGCGTACCGGCCTGCGCGATCACTTTGATTTGCTGATTATTTCTGAGGAAGTCGGCGTCGCGAAGCCGGATGCGCGTATCTTCGATTATGCGCTGGCGCAGGCGGGTAATCCGTCGCGCGACAGGGTATTGATGGTCGGCGATACCGCCGAGTCGGATATCCGCGGCGGCGTCAACGCCGGGCTTGCCACCTGTTGGCTGAATGCGCACCAGCAAACGCTGCCGGCAGACCTGCAGCCCGACTGGACGGTGACCTCTTTAAGCGAACTGGAGCAACTCCTGTGTAAACACTAATTGCCTCCCCCCCATTGATGGGTAAAATAGCTGCAATTTTTCGTATTCCACATGCGCGGCCCATTGCCGCGTTTACTTAGAAGATTGAATTATGACGTTGTCTCCTTATCTGCAAGAGGTGGCCAAACGCCGCACTTTTGCCATTATTTCTCACCCGGATGCCGGTAAGACCACCATCACTGAAAAAGTGCTGCTGTTCGGACAGGCGATTCAGACCGCTGGTACCGTGAAGGGCCGTGGTTCCAGCCAGCATGCAAAATCCGACTGGATGGAAATGGAAAAGCAGCGTGGGATCTCGATTACCACCTCGGTGATGCAGTTCCCGTATCATGACTGCCTGGTTAACCTGCTGGATACCCCGGGGCACGAAGACTTCTCCGAGGATACCTACCGTACCCTGACGGCGGTTGACTGCTGTCTGATGGTTATCGATGCGGCGAAAGGCGTCGAAGATCGTACCCGCAAGCTGATGGAAGTTACTCGTCTGCGCGATACGCCGATCCTCACCTTTATGAACAAACTCGACCGTGATATCCGCGATCCGATGGAATTGCTGGATGAAGTCGAAAATGAGCTGAAAATCGGCTGCGCGCCGATTACCTGGCCTATCGGCTGCGGCAAGCTGTTTAAAGGGGTTTATCATCTTTATAAAGATGAAACTTACCTCTATCAGACCGGTAAAGGGCACACCATTCAGGAAGTGCGCGTGGTTAAGGGGCTGAATAACCCTGAACTCGATGCCGCGGTGGGCGACGATCTGGCGCAGCAGCTGCGCGATGAACTGGAACTGGTACAGGGCGCATCGAACGAGTTCGATAAGGATCTGTTCCTGGCGGGCGAAATTACTCCAGTGTTCTTCGGGACCGCATTAGGCAACTTCGGCGTGGATCATATGCTGGATGGCCTGGTGGAGTGGGCGCCGGCGCCGATGCCGCGTAACACTGATACCCGTGAAGTGACGGCCGCAGAAGAGAAATTCACCGGCTTCGTGTTTAAGATTCAGGCCAACATGGACCCGAAACACCGCGATCGCGTGGCGTTCATGCGCGTGGTTTCCGGCAAATACGAGAAAGGCATGAAGCTGCGTCAGGTGCGTATCGGCAAAGACGTGGTGATTTCCGACGCGCTGACCTTTATGGCGGGCGACCGTTCGCACGTTGAAGAAGCCTACCCGGGCGATATTATCGGCCTGCATAACCACGGCACCATTCAGATTGGCGACACCTTTACCCAGGGCGAAATGATGAAGTTCACCGGTATTCCGAACTTCGCGCCGGAACTGTTCCGTCGTATTCGCCTGAAAGATCCGCTGAAGCAGAAACAGCTGCTGAAAGGGCTGGTTCAGCTCTCTGAAGAGGGCGCGGTACAGGTCTTCCGTCCTATTGCTAATAACGATCTGATCGTCGGCGCCGTCGGCGTGCTGCAGTTCGATGTGGTAGTTGCGCGTCTGAAAAGCGAATATAACGTTGAAGCGATTTACGAATCCGTCAACGTGGCCACCGCGCGCTGGGTTGAATCAACTGACGTGAAAAAATTCGAAGAGTTCAAGCGTAAGAACGAAGTTCAGCTGGCGCTGGATGGCGGCGATAATCTGACCTATATCGCCCCGACGATGGTTAACCTGAACCTGACGCAAGAGCGTTATCCTGATGTGGTGTTCCGCAAAACGCGCGAGCACTAATGTCTCTCTGGAGCGCGGCGATGCTGCGCTCCAGCCCGTTTTGTCCGCCTTCATCCTTACCATAGAAAGTTCTTAAATCTGCGCAAATCGTAGCTTTTTTATTCAAACCCTCCGCTGCATCTCCGCTCATCTACTATATTTATTAAGCACTTTTCAGAAACCTGGCTGAATAAATAGCCATTTGTTTTACCAAAGCAGACATCGTGAGGGCATACCAATGACCAGACTAAAGAGCGCCAGGCTATTGCTGCCTCTCTTCTTAGGCTCAGCGTTGATAAGCGCCTCGACCTATGCGGAAACCACCGCAACCGATAGCGCGAAGGCTGCCGCGACCAGCGCTGGAGAAAGCGTCGATAAGTCGATCAACAAGGTTGGCGATTTTATGGATGACAGCACGATCACTGCCCGTGTTAAAGCGGCGCTGATCGATGACAAAAGTATCCGTAGCACCGATATCTCGGTGAAAACGGAAAACAAAGTCGTGACCTTAAGCGGGACCGTGGAGAGCGCTGAGCAAAAATCACAGGCCGTCAGCGCGGCGAAAGGCGTCGAAGGAGTGAGTTCGGTAAGCGATAAGCTGACCGTGGCGGGGGAAAAATCAGCCAGCCTGAAGGGCTATGCTGGCGACACCGCAATCACCAGCGAAGTCAAAGCCAAACTGCTGGCGGACGATATCGTTCCGTCGCGTAAGGTAACGGTGGAGACCAGCAACGGGGTAGTTCATCTCTCCGGGACGCTGGAATCCAGCAAGCAGGTCGATCGCGCGGCAGACATTGCCAAAGCGGTAACCGGTGTTAAGAGCGTGAAGAACGATCTTAAAGTGCAGTAAGGGTATTCATTAAAAGATATTCGCCAGCGGCGAGACCGCTGAGCGAGTTGTACGCAGGGTTGATGTATGCGCGGCCTGAGCGCGCAGAAAAGCGACCGTTAATCATATGGTAAGGAGAACAGTATGTTTAGATGGGGCATTATTTTTCTGATCATCGCGTTGATTGCCGCCGCATTGGGCTTTGGTGGTCTGGCGGGTACCGCGGCGTGGGCGGCTAAAATCGTCTTTGTTGTCGGTATTATCATTTTCCTGGTCAGCCTGTTTACCGGTCGAAAACGACCCTAGAGGCGATGTGCCGAAAGGCGTGAATCAATAACCGTGCAGTGATGACATAACGTCTTACATAAAGCCAGTCAATGTGACTGGCTTTTGCGGTTTCAGGGGACGACAATTTGCGTTACTTTAATGACAGAAAATAAACAAACAGGAAAGCAGGGTGGGGCAGCGCATTCCCGTGACGTTGGGCAATATTGCCCCGTTAGCGGTAAAACCCTTCCGTCCAGGCAAACTTGCTCTGGTGTGCGAAGGCGGTGGTCAGCGAGGTATTTTCACAGCCGGGGTTCTGGACGAATTCATGCGCGCCGGATTTAACCCTTTCGACCTGATGCTTGGCACTTCCGCTGGCGCGCAAAACATCTCCGCTTATATCTGTAATCAGCAGGGCTACGCCCGCAAAGTCATTACGCGTTATACCACCTCAAGGCAGTTTTTCGACCCGATGCGCTTTGTTCGCGGCGGCAATCTTATCGATCTCGATTGGCTGGTCGATTCCACTTCGCAACAAATGCCGCTGGCGATGAACTATGCCGAGGAGCAGTTTGCGCTGGGTAAAGAGCTGTGGATGTGCGCCTGCCGCGGTGACGACTACACGGCAAACTATTTTTCCCCCACCCGCCAGACCTGGCTCGACCTGATCCGCGCCTCCAGCGCCATTCCCGGCTTCTATCGTAGCGGTGTCCTGCTGGATGGCGTGAGCTACCTCGATGGCGGCGTCAGCGATGCGATCCCTGTGCAGGAGGCGGCGCGCCGCGGCGCGCAGACTATCGTGGTGATCCGTACCGTCCCTTCGCAGATGTTCTACACCCCGCAGTGGTTTAAACGAATGGAACGCTGGCTGGGAGAAAGCAGCCTGCAGCCTTTTGTGAACCTGGTACAGCACCACGAAACCACCTATCGCGCGACGCAGCAGTTTATTGAAAAACCGCCGGGTAAACTGCGGATATTCGAAATTTATCCGCAGCGGCCGCTGCGCAGTATGGCGCTTGGCAGCCGTCTGCCGGCGCTGCTGGAAGATTATAAAACCGGGCGCCAGTGCGGCCGCTACTTCCTCGCCACGGTAGGGAAACTGCTGACCGAGCAACCGCCTCTGTTACGCCATGCGCCGCGTGTGGCAAGGCCGACGCCGGTGGTGGTGCCGCCGCTGCCGGTGGCTAACGAAACGCCGCAACAGGCGATTATCACCGCGCCGCAGGCTAATGACCCCAGCTTTAATAACGAGGATCTGGCGTGACGTTACGCTTTATTGATACCCACTGTCACTTCGATTTTCCCCCGTTTACAGAGGATGAACCCGCAAGTATCGCGAGGGCGGCGCAGGCCGGCGTTGGGCGTATTATCGTGCCGTCGATATCCGCCGCGCGCTTTGCTCGCGTGCTGGCGCTGGCGGAGCAACACGAGCCGCTGTATGCCGCGCTAGGGATGCATCCTATTGTTATCGAACAGCATGATGACCGCGGATTAGCGCAACTGGAAAGCTATCTTGCACAGCGTCATCCGAAACTCGTGGCCCTCGGAGAGATTGGCCTCGATCTCTACCGCGACGATCCGCAATTCGATCGCCAGCAGGCGCTGCTGGAAGCGCAGCTGCGGCTGGCGAAGCGTTACGATTTGCCGGTGATCCTGCATTCGCGGCGCACCCACGATAAGCTGGCGATGTTGCTAAAAAAACATAACCTGCCGCGCGCTGGGGTGGTGCATGGTTTTGCCGGCAGCCTGCAGCAGGCGGAACGTTTTGTACAGCTGGGCTATAAGATTGGCGTCGGCGGCACCATTACCTATCCCCGCGCCAGCAAAACTCGTGATGTTATGGCGCGTCTGCCGCTTTCTTCGCTGTTGCTGGAAACCGATGCTCCGGATATGCCGCTCAATGGTTTTCAGGGGCAGCCGAACCGCCCGGAACAGGCGGCCCGCGTCTTTGACGCGCTCTGTGAACTGCGCGCGGAACCGGCGCAGGAAATTGAAGCGGCGCTACTGGCGAATACCAAAAGCCTCTTTACCGCGCTAACCCTCTAACGCCCCCACATTCTGGACAAAATCGTCCCGGTTTTGACGGATTGTGACAATCCCATCATATTTGGTAAATATAAAATCTATTAAATTTCAATGTGAAAGTGTTTTTATGTCCCGGTATTGCACAATTTGTGCGCCATATCGTCGAGATAATACGTTTCGTTATGTTAGAATAATAACATCATCATGAGCTTCGATTTGCCAATTATGCTTAAACAGGACCTCACGGTGAGGATCGAAGTAAATGGTAGGTAATTGTGATTTGTATCACGTTACAGTAATGCAAATTAGTAACTAGTTTTCATTAACTGTGATGAATGTCGAAGTGTAATGGCGAGCGGATGTTACAATAGTAACAGGCTCGCATGGTGAACAAACTATTGAACCGGCAACACGCCGTCGGAGTATGAAATGACTGATTTAAAAGCAAGCAGCCTGCGCGCGTTGAAACTGATGGATCTGACCACCCTGAATGATGACGACACCAATGAGAAGGTGATCGCGCTGTGCCATCAGGCAAAAACCCCGGTGGGCAATACCGCTGCAGTCTGCATTTACCCGCGTTTTATCCCGATTGCCCGTAAGACGCTGAATGAGCAAGGAACACCGGACATCCGTATCGCGACGGTGACCAACTTCCCGCATGGTAACGACGATATCGATATCGCGCTGGCGGAAACCCGCGCGGCAATCGCCTATGGCGCGGATGAAGTGGATGTGGTTTTCCCGTACCGCGCGCTGATTGCTGGTAACGAGCAGGTAGGTTTTGATCTGGTGAAAGCCTGTAAAGACGCCTGTGCGGCGGCGAATGTGCTGCTGAAAGTGATCATCGAAACCGGCGAGCTGAAAGAAGAAGCGCTGATTCGTAAGGCATCTGAAATTTCTATTAAAGCGGGCGCGGATTTCATCAAAACTTCTACCGGTAAAGTGCCGGTGAATGCGACGCCGGAAAGCGCGCGCATCATGATGGAAGTCATCCGCGATATGGGCGTTGAGAAAACCGTTGGCTTCAAACCTGCCGGCGGCGTGCGCAGCGCGGAAGACGCGCAGCAGTTCCTGGCGATTGCCGATGAACTGTTCGGCGCCGACTGGGCTGATTCCCGTCACTACCGTTTTGGCGCATCAAGCCTGTTGGCTAGCCTGCTGAAAGCCCTGGGGCACGGCGACGGTAAGAGCGCCAGCAGCTACTAATCCCTTGATATGCCGGATGGTTATGCGCTTATCCGGCCTACGAATTGATGCCTGTAGGCCGGATAAGGCGCCCGCGCCGCTATCCGGCAATTTATACCCGTTGGGAGGTTACCGTGTTTCTCGCACAAGAAATTATTCGTAAAAAACGTGATGGTCATGCATTAAGCGATGAAGAAATTCGCTTTTTCATCAACGGCATCCGCGATAATACTATCTCTGAAGGACAGATCGCCGCGCTGGCGATGACCATCTTCTTCCATGATATGTCTATGCCGGAACGTGTCTCGCTGACCATGGCGATGCGGGATTCAGGGACCGTTCTCGACTGGAAAAGCCTTAACCTCAACGGCCCGATCGTTGATAAACACTCGACCGGCGGCGTGGGTGACGTTACCTCGCTGATGCTGGGGCCAATGGTTGCCGCCTGCGGCGGTTACGTACCGATGATCTCCGGGCGCGGCCTCGGCCATACCGGCGGTACGCTTGATAAACTGGAAGCGATCCCGGGCTTCGATATCTTCCCGGACGACGCGCGATTCCGCGAAATTATTAAAGATGTCGGCGTGGCGATCATCGGGCAGACCAGCTCGCTCGCGCCGGCTGACAAACGTTTCTATGCCACCCGCGATATTACCGCGACGGTGGATTCCATCCCGCTGATTACCGCATCGATCCTGGCCAAGAAACTGGCGGAAGGTCTGGATGCGCTGGTGATGGACGTTAAAGTCGGCAGCGGCGCCTTTATGCCGACTTATGAGCTTTCAGAAGCGCTTGCCGAAGCGATCGTTGGCGTCTCCAACGGCGCCGGCGTGCGCACGACCGCACTGTTAACCGATATGAACCAGGTGCTGGCCTCCAGCGCAGGTAACGCCGTTGAAGTTCGCGAAGCGGTACAGTTCCTGACCGGGGAATACCGTAACCCGCGTCTGTACGACGTCACCATGGCGCTGTGCGTGGAAATGTTGATTTCCGGCAAGCTGGCGGCGGATGACGCCGAGGCGCGCGCGAAATTGCAGGCGGTGCTGGATAACAGTAAAGCGGCGGAAGTCTTTGGCCGCATGGTGGCGGCGCAGAAAGGGCCGAACGACTTTGTCGAAAACTATGCGAAATACCTGCCGACGGCAATGCTGAGCAAAGCGGTCTATGCTGAAGGCGCCGGATTTGTCTCTGATATGGATACCCGTGCGCTGGGGATGGCGGTGGTGTCGATGGGCGGCGGTCGTCGTCAGGCATCCGATACCATTGACTACAGCGTTGGTTTTACTGATATGGCGCGCCTTGGCGATAAAGTCGATGGCGAACGTCCGCTGGCGGTGATTCATGCGAAAGATGAATCCAGCTGGCAGGAGGCGGCCAAGGCCGTGAAAGCGGCAATTAAACTGGACGCTCAAGCCCCAGAAATTACACCGACGGTCTATCGCCGAATCACCAAGTAGCGATATACTGATCTGATCGCTTTTTTGCAGCGCATGATGTATGGAGAACAAGATGAAACGTGCATTTATTATGGTGCTGGACTCCTTTGGGATTGGCGCAACGGAAGACGCTGACCGCTTTGGCGATGTGGGCGCCGATACCATGGGCCACATTGCGGAAGCCTGCGCCAAAGGTGAAGCTGACAATGGTCGTAAAGGCCCGTTGAATTTACCTAACCTGACCCGCCTGGGCCTGGTGAAAGCGCATGAAGGTTCTACCGGTAAAATTGCCGCCGGTATGGACGGTAATGCTGAAGTCGTTGGCGCTTACGCCTGGGCGCATGAACTCTCTTCCGGTAAAGATACGCCGTCTGGCCACTGGGAAATCGCCGGCGTGCCGGTGTTGTTTGACTGGGGCTACTTCAGCGATCATGAAAACAGCTTCCCGCAGGAACTGCTGGATAAACTGGTTAAGCGCGCGAACCTGCCGGGCTACCTCGGCAACTGCCACTCTTCCGGTACCGTGATTCTGGACCAGCTGGGTGAAGAACATATGAAAACCGGGAAACCGATTTTCTATACCTCTGCTGACTCGGTATTCCAGATCGCCTGTCACGAAGAGACTTTCGGCCTCGACAAGCTGTATGAGCTGTGCGAAATCGCCCGTGAAGAACTGACCGAAGGCGGCTATAACATTGGCCGCGTCATCGCGCGTCCGTTTGTCGGCGACAAAGCCGGTAACTTCCAGCGTACCGGTAACCGTCACGACCTGGCGGTCGAGCCGCCGGCGCCGACCGTGCTGCAGAAGCTGGTCGACGAGAAAAACGGCCACGTGGTTTCCGTGGGTAAAATCGCCGACATCTACGCCAACTGCGGCATCACTAAGAAAGTGAAAGCCACCGGGCTGGACGCGCTGTTCGACGCGACCATCAAAGAGATGAAGGAAGCGGGCGACGAGACTATCGTCTTCACTAACTTCGTCGACTTTGACTCCTCCTGGGGTCACCGTCGTGACGTCGCGGGCTACGCGGCGGGTCTGGAACTGTTTGACCGCCGTCTGCCGGAGCTGATGGAGCTGGTTGGAGAAGACGACATTCTCATCCTCACCGCCGACCACGGCTGCGACCCGACCTGGACCGGTACCGACCACACCCGCGAGCACATTCCGGTGCTGGTATATGGCCCTAAAGTGAAACCAGGTTCGTTAGGCCACCGCGAAACCTTCGCCGATATCGGCCAGACCCTGGCGACATACTTTGGTACGTCGCCAATGGCGTACGGTAAAAACATGCTGTAATACTCGTTGTCTTTCGCGCTGTAGATGCGTTGACTTCATTCGCTCACCCCGGTCACATAGTTAATCTATGCTCCCGGGGATTCACGAATTCGTCGCCTTCCTACACCGCGAAATCTTTAGGGTATTTGAATACGTTTTGTAGGCCTGATAAGGCGTAGCCGCCATCAGGCACGAACAATTTATATAAGGATAAAACGATGGCTACCCCACACATTAACGCAGAAATGGGCGATTTCGCTGACGTAGTTTTGATGCCGGGCGACCCGCTGCGCGCGAAGCACATTGCCGAAACTTTCCTTGAAGACGTGCGTGAAGTCAACAACGTGCGCGGCATGTTGGGCTTCACCGGTACCTACAAAGGCCGCAAAATCTCCGTGATGGGCCACGGTATGGGTATCCCATCCTGCTCTATCTACACCAAAGAGCTGATCACCGATTTCGGCGTGAAAAAAATCATCCGCGTTGGATCCTGCGGCGCGGTACGTGAAGATGTCAAACTGCGTGATGTGGTTATCGGCATGGGCGCGTGCACCGACTCTAAAGTCAACCGTCTGCGCTTCAAAGACCATGATTTCGCGGCGATTGCTGATTTCGGCATGGTGCGTAACGCGGTAGACGCGGCGAAAGCGCTGGGCGTTGACGCGCGCGTCGGCAACATCTTCTCTGCTGACCTGTTCTATACGCCGGACCCGTCTATGTTCGACGTGATGGAAAAATACGGCATTCTGGGCGTGGAAATGGAAGCGGCCGGCATCTATGGCGTCGCGGCGGAGTTCGGCGCGAAAGCGCTGACCATCTGCACCGTTTCCGATCATATTCGTACCCACGAGCAGACCACTGCCGCTGAGCGTCAGACGACCTTCAACGATATGATCAAAATCGCGCTGGAATCCGTACTGCTGGGCGATAAAGAGTAAGACCTGTTGTGCCGGGTGGCGGCTTCGCCTGACCCGGCCTACGGTTTCCCAGGCCCGCTAAGCGCAGCGGGCTTTTTTATTAGCGCACCGCGCCGGCCATCCACGCCGACAGTTCTTTCAGTTCCGCTTCCTGCTCAGGGTAATCTCTAATCAACGCCTCACACTGCTGCTGCAGGACCTCCGCCCGATACTGACAGCCGACTAAGCGTGCCGCCAGCGCCTCCAGCGGCGCCGGATTCAGGCTATCGGTAAAAGCCTGGGCGCGGGTGATATGGCCTTTTTCTACGTCAAAATGCAGCTCGACGCCGCCCCAGCGAAAGCGCTCATCCAACAGGTGGGAGAAAGCGGGCGCCTGACCGAAGTTCCACTCCCAGCTGCTCTGGCGAGCGAAGGTCTCGGCAAAATTCGGCAGATCCGGCGTATTGTCCGGCGATATGACTTCCGCCTCTACCCGCTCGCCGTAATGGCTGAAGAATGCTTCCTGCATGGCTTCGCAAATTTGCTGATGGGTGATACCCGGCAGCAGCTCAACCAGGTTCGCTACGCGCCCGCGCACTGAGGTAATGCCTTTGGCCTGCAGCTTTTTCTTGTCCGGATTGAGGTAGTTAGCGAGACGGCTTAGGTCGGCGTTCAGTAGCAGGGTGCCGTGATGAAAACCGCGGTCCATCGTTTCGCGATAGGCGGATCCAGACACCTTGCGGTCGCCGTTGTCGGTTTTGACCACCAGATCGTTGCGCCCGGAGGCTTCGGCCGTTACGCCGAGTGAATTCAACGCCGCCAGCACGATAGCGGTGGAGACGGTTTTGTCGTATTCCGGTTTACCCGCCATAAAGGTAAAGCAGGTGTTGCCGAGGTCGTGGAATACCGCGCCGCCGCCGCTGCTGCGCCGGGCCAGCCGCACGTTATCTTCTTCCATGCGCCGGGTATTGCACTCCTTCCACGGATTCTGCGCGCGACCAATAACGACGGTGTCGGCGTTGCGCCACAGAAACAGCACCCGTTGGGTGGCCGGCATCTGGCGGAAAATACACTCTTCGACCGCGAGGTTAAACCAGGGGTCGTAGGAGTCGGAGAGCAGCAGGCGGAGCGTCGGCATAGGATATCCTTGTCTGGTTAATCTTTATCTTCGTCCTGGACGGGCTTATTCGCGGTGAGCAGGAAGGGCGATTGCTGCCAGCGGGTACGTTTGCCCTGCAGCAACGTGCGGGTCAGCACCACGCCGATGGCCAGCGACAACAGCAGCATCAGGCGTAAGATATTGGTGGTATTATCCACCTGTTTCGCCTCGGTCGCCAACGTGTGGGTATCCAGCGTCAGGCGCAGATAGCCGACCGGGCCGTTTTTGCCGAGGATCGGCTCGACGATTTGCTGGTTAAAGTAGCCGCCGGCTTTTTTGCCATCCAGCGCCAGGCGGTCGCGCACATCAACGCTTTCGCCGGAGCGAGCCACCAAATCGCCTTGTTCATCATATACCCCGGCATCGAGCACCCGACTTTTATCCGTCAGCTGTTCCAGCAAGCGGGTAATGCGCTTTTCGTCGGGCGTTTCGCTGCGCATCAGCGGCGCCAGGTTCAGCGTAACCTGCTGCGCCAGCGTCCGCGCCAGCTCTTCCAGCTGCGGATTACGCTGCTTTTGGCTATTCTGACTGAACCACGAGGCGCCCTGCATCAGCGCGACGAGAAGCGCGAGACAGATCAGAACAATGACGGCGCGATGCAGTCGGAATTTCAGTTTTGCTCGTACCATATTCCACCTTTGAAAATTTGCAGCTTAATGTTGCCAGAAGCGCTGGTTACAAGGTAGCCTCATGCGTTATTTTCCTCGCCTGAATGAAGAGATGTGGAGCCGTAATGCCTAACAGTTTGACCTGGTGCGACCTGCCCGAAGATGTTTCCTTGTGGCCTGGGTTGCCGCTTTCCCTGAGCGGCGACGAGGTCATGCCGCTGGATTATCACGCCGGGCGCAGCGGCTGGCTGCTGTATGGTCGCGGTCTCGATAAACGTCGGCTGACGGCGTGGCAGCGCGAACTCGGCGCGGCGCTGGTTATCGTCTCTTCCTGGGTCGTGGAAGACTATCAGGTGATTCGCCTGGCGGGCTCGCTGACGCAGCGCGCCACACGCCTGGCCCATGAAGCCGGGCTGGACGTCGCGCCGCTGGGCAAAATCCCGCATCTGCGCACGCCGGGCCTGTTGGTGATGGATATGGACTCCACGGCGATTCAGATCGAATGTATCGATGAAATTGCTAAGCTTGCCGGCACCGGCGAGCTGGTTTCGGAAGTGACCGAACGCGCGATGCGCGGCGAGCTCGACTTCACCGCCAGCCTGCGCCAGCGCGTCGCCACCCTGAAAGACGCCGACGCGAACATCCTGCTGCAGGTGCGGGAAGCGCTGCCGCTGATGCCGGGGCTGACGCAACTGGTGCTGAAGCTGGAAACGCTGGGCTGGAAGGTAGCCATCGCCTCCGGCGGCTTTACCTTCTTTGCCGAATACCTGCGCGATAAGCTGCATCTCGACGCGGTATTCGCCAACGAGCTGGAAATCATGGACGGCAAGCTCACCGGCAACGTTATCGGCGACATTGTCGATGCCAAATATAAAGCCAATACTCTGCGTAAACTGGCGGAAAAATATGAGATTCCGCCGGCGCAAACCGTGGCGATTGGCGATGGCGCCAACGATCTGCCGATGATCAAGGCGGCAGGCCTCGGCATTGCCTATCATGCGAAACCAAAAGTCAATGAACAGGCGGAAGTCACCATCCGCCACGCTGACCTGATGGGGGTATTCTGTATTCTCTCCGGCAGCATGAATCAAAAGTAAGAGGTTAACGTGGCGAAAGCTCCAAAACGCGCATTTGTCTGTAATGAATGTGGTGCGGATTATCCGCGCTGGCAGGGGCAGTGCAGCGCCTGCCATGCCTGGAATACCATCACCGAGATGCGCATCGCCGCCTCGCCGCAGGTGGCGAGAAACGAGCGTCTGTCAGGCTACGCCGGTAATGCCGGCGTGTCGAAGGTACAGAAGCTATCGGAGATAAGCCTGGAGGCGCTGCCGCGTTTCTCCACCGGATTTAAAGAGTTCGACCGCGTGCTCGGCGGCGGCGTGGTACCGGGTAGCGCCATTCTAATCGGCGGCAACCCCGGCGCCGGGAAATCGACGCTGCTGCTGCAAACGCTCTGCAAGCTGGCGGAAGGAATGAAAACGCTGTACGTCACCGGGGAAGAATCCCTGCAGCAGGTCGCGATGCGCGCGCATCGTCTCGGGCTGCCGACGGCGAATCTGAATATGCTCTCGGAGACCAGCATCGAGCAAATCTGCCAGATCGCCGATGAAGAAAAGCCTCAGCTGATGGTCATCGACTCCATCCAGGTGATGCATATGGCTGATGTCCAGTCGTCGCCGGGGAGCGTGGCCCAGGTACGCGAAACCGCGGCCTATCTGACGCGCTTTGCCAAAACTCGCGGCGTGGCGATTGTGATGGTCGGCCATGTCACCAAAGATGGCTCGCTGGCCGGTCCGAAAGTACTGGAACACTGTATTGACTGCTCGGTGCTGCTGGACGGCGATGCGGATTCCCGTTTCCGCACGTTGCGCAGCCATAAAAACCGCTTTGGCGCGGTCAATGAACTCGGCGTCTTCGCGATGACCGAGCAGGGCCTGCGCGAAGTCAGCAACCCCTCCGCCATCTTCCTCAGCCGCGGCGATGAAGTCACCTCTGGCAGCTCGGTCATGGTGGTATGGGAAGGCACCCGTCCGCTGCTGGTTGAGATCCAGGCGCTGGTCGATCACTCGATGATGTCTAATCCGCGTCGCGTCGCGGTAGGCCTGGAGCAGAACCGTCTGGCGATCCTGCTGGCGGTGCTGCACCGTCATGGCGGCCTGCAGATGGCCGATCAGGACGTCTTCGTTAACGTGGTTGGCGGGGTCAAAGTCACTGAAACCAGCGCCGACCTGGCGCTGCTGCTGGCGATGGTTTCGAGCCTGCGCGATCGCCCGTTGCCGCAGGATCTGGTGGTCTTTGGCGAAGTCGGATTAGCCGGTGAAATTCGCCCGGTGCCAAGCGGCCAGGAACGTATTTCCGAGGCGGCGAAGCACGGGTTCCGTCGCGCCATCGTACCTGCGGCAAACGTGCCTAAAAAAGCGCCGGAAGGGATGCAAATCTTTGGCGTGAAAAAACTGGCCGATGCGCTGAGCGTTTTTGACGACTTATAATGATACCCGTCATACTTCAGGGTATGACGGGTATCAAACCCGAGTTTGCAGGAGGCACGCATAAACTATGTCGTCATTCGACTATCTGAAAAACGCCATTAAGCAAAAGGGTTGTACGCTGCAGCAGGTGGCGGAAGCCAGCGGGATGACCAAAGGTTATCTCAGTCAGCTATTAAACGCGAAAATCAAAAGCCCGAGCGCCCAGAAGCTCGAAGCCTTACACCGCTTCCTCGGCCTTGAATTCCCGCGCAAACAGAAAAGCGTCGGGGTGGTTTTTGGTAAATTTTATCCGCTGCATACCGGGCATATTTACCTGATTCAGCGCGCCTGTAGCCAGGTCGATGAGCTTCATATCATCATGGGCTATGACGACACTCGTGACCGCGAGCTGTTCGAGGAGAGCGCCATGTCGCAACAGCCGACGGTTCCCGATCGTCTGCGCTGGCTGCTGCAAACCTTTAAATATCAAAAAAACATTCGCATCCACGCCTTCAACGAAGAGGGGATGGAGCCGTACCCGCACGGCTGGGACGTCTGGAGCCGCGGGATCCGCGCCTTCATGAGCGAGAAAGGGATCGAACCTAACTGGATCTACACCTCGGAAGAGGCCGATGCGCCGCAGTATCTGGAGCATCTGGGGATCGAAACCGTGCTTATCGATCCGAAGCGAACCTTCATGAGTATCAGCGGCGGCCAGATCCGCGAAAACCCGTTCCGCTATTGGGAATATATTCCGACCGAAGTAAAACCGTTCTTTGTGCGTACGGTGGCGATCCTAGGCGGCGAGTCGAGCGGTAAATCGACGCTGGTGAATAAGCTCGCCAATATCTTCAATACTACCAGCGCCTGGGAATATGGCCGCGATTACGTCTTTTCACACCTCGGCGGCGATGAAATGGCGTTGCAGTATTCCGATTACGATAAAATCGCGCTGGGGCATGCACAGTACATTGATTTCGCGGTGAAGTATGCCAATAAGGTGGCGTTTATCGATACCGACTTCGTCAGCACTCAGGCCTTCTGCCTGAAGTACGAAGGCCGCGAGCATCCGTTCGTGCAGGCGTTAATCGATGAATACCGCTTTGATCTGGTGATCCTGCTGGAGAACAACACGCCTTGGGTGGCCGATGGGCTGCGTAGCCTCGGTAGTTCGGTAGATCGCAAAGAGTTTCAGACGTTGCTGGTGTCACTGCTGAAAGAAAACGGCATCGAGTTCGTCCACGTGGAAGAGTCGGACTACGACGCCCGGTTCCTGCGCTGCGTTGAGCTGGTGAAGCAGCTGATGGGCGAGCAGGGGTAGAGGCTCTGCGGGGTGAGGCCCTCACCCCGGCCCTCTCCCAATGGGAGAGGGAGCAAACATTAAAAAAGGCAACTTGCGTTGCCTTTTTGTATTTTATTTTGAGATACGTTTGTACTTGATACGCTTCGGCTCCAGCGCATCGGCGCCGAGGGTGCGTTTCTTGTACTCTTCGTACTCGGTAAAGTTACCTTCGAAGAACTCAACTTTACCTTCATCCTGGTAATCCAGAATGTGGGTCGCAATACGGTCAAGGAACCAGCGGTCGTGCGAGATAACCATGGCGCAGCCCGGGAACTCCAGCAGGGCGTTTTCCAGCGCGCGCAGGGTTTCGATATCCAGGTCGTTGGTCGGTTCATCGAGCAGCAGTACGTTACCGCCGACCTGCAGCAGCTTCGCCAGGTGCAGACGACCGCGTTCACCGCCGGACAGCTCGCCAACGCGTTTGCCCTGGTCGACGCCTTTGAAGTTAAAGCGGCCAACGTAGGCGCGGCTTGGCATCTCTGTGTTGCCGATCTTCATGATATCCAGGCCGCCGGACACTTCTTCCCAAACGGTCTTGCTGTTGTCCATCGCGTCACGGAACTGATCGACGGAGGCCAGCTTAACGGTTTCACCCAGCGTGATGGTGCCGGAATCAGGCTGTTCCTGGCCGGACATCATGCGGAACAGGGTAGATTTACCCGCGCCGTTCGGACCGATGATACCAACGATAGCGCCTTTCGGTACGGAGAAGCTCAGATCGTCAATCAGTACGCGGTCGCCGTAAGATTTGCGCAGATTGCTGACTTCCAGAACTTTATCGCCCAGACGCGCTCCTGGCGGAATGAACAGTTCGTTGGTCTCGTTACGTTTCTGGTATTCGACGTTGTTAAGCTCTTCAAAGCGCGCCAGACGGGCTTTGCCCTTAGACTGACGGCCTTTCGCGCCCTGGCGAACCCACTCTAGTTCTTTCTCGATAGATTTGCGGCGTGCGGCTTCCTGAGAAGCTTCCTGCGCCAGACGCTGATCTTTCTGCTCCAGCCAGGAGGAGTAGTTGCCTTCCCACGGAATACCTTCGCCGCGGTCAAGCTCGAGGATCCAGCCGGCGACGTTATCGAGGAAGTAACGGTCGTGGGTAATCGCCACTACGGTGCCTTCGAAATCGTGCAGGAAGCGCTCCAGCCAGGCGACGGACTCGGCGTCGAGGTGGTTGGTCGGTTCGTCGAGCAGCAGCATGTCTGGTTTTTCCAGCAGCAGGCGGCACAGCGCGACGCGGCGGCGTTCACCACCGGAAAGATTGGCGATTTTCGCATCCCAGTCCGGCAGGCGTAGGGCATCGGCCGCACGCTCCAGCTGCACGTTCAGGTTATGGCCGTCGTGCGCCTGGATGATCTCTTCGAACTTGCCCTGTTGCGCGGCAAGCTTATCGAAGTCGGCATCCGGCTCGGCGTATTTGGCATAAACTTCGTCCAGGCCTTTCAGCGCGTTAACCACTTCGGCGACCGCTTCTTCAACGGATTCGCGTACGGTGTGCTCCGGATTCAGCTGCGGCTCCTGCGGCAGGTAGCCGATTTTGATCCCGGGCTGCGGGCGCGCTTCACCTTCGATCTCGGTGTCGATACCGGCCATGATGCGCAGCAGGGTAGATTTACCGGCGCCGTTCAGACCGAGAACACCGATTTTCGCGCCAGGGAAGAAACTGAGGGAGATATTTTTCAAAATATGACGTTTCGGCGGAACCACTTTGCCGACACGATGCATGGTATAAACGAATTGAGCCACGTTGGACTTCGCCTCTTTCTATTCTGATAGATAGTTCAAAGGCGAAGTGTAGCCTTTTTCGCGCGGTAATCCCAGCGAGGCGACAGGATTCACAGAAGCGTAAAAAAATGTTCAGGACATGGCATGTTTTCAGTTGTCTGATTAGCATAACTAAGCAATACCTGATTTTTTTGAAGCGGCACGATGCCGCGGTGATGCACCAAACTAGAGGAAGAGCTTGTGGAAAAAGCCAAAACTACGGCATGGCGTCTTCTGGCTGCCGGCGTGAGTCTGCTGACGCTAAGCCAGCTGGCGCATGCGGATTCACTGGATGAACAGCGCAGCCGCTATGCTCAAATTAAACAGGCGTGGGACAACCGCCAGATGGATGTCGTCAACCAGTTGATGCCCACGCTCAGCAGCTATCCGCTGTATCCCTACCTGCAATATCGACAAATTACCGATGACCTGATGAACCAGCCGCCGCTGGTGGTCACTAATTTCATTGCGGCGAACCCGACGCTACCGGCGGCGCGTTCGCTGAAATCACGCTTTGTTAATGAGTTGGCGCGGCGTACCGACTGGCGAGGCTTACTGGCGTTCAGCCCGGATAAACCGGCGACAACCGAAGCGCAGTGTAACTACTACTACGCTAAACTCAGCGTCGGCCAATCGCAGGAAGCGTGGAGCGGGGCGAAAGAGCTGTGGCTGACCGGTAAGAGCCAGCCAAATGCCTGCGATCCGCTGTTTAGCGCATGGCGCGATTCCGGGCAGCAGGATCCGCTGGCCTATCTCGAACGAATCCGCCTGGCGATGAAGGCCGGCAATACCAGCCTGGTCCGCGTGCTTGCTCAGCAGATGCCGTCAAACTATCAGAGCATCTCTTCGGCGGTGGTGGCGTTGGCCAACGATCCTAATAGCGTGATGACCTTTGCCCGCACCACCGGGGCCACCGACTTTACCCGCCAGATGGCGGCGGTCGCTTTTGCCAGCGTCGCGCGTCAGGATGTGGAAAACGCCCGTCTGATGATCCCATCGCTGGTGCAGGCGCAGCAGTTGAATGAGGATCAAACCCAGGAGCTGCGCGATATCGTCGCCTGGCGCCTGATGGGCAGCGATGTGACCGAAGCGCAGGCGGAGTGGCGCGATGACGCGATCATGCGTTCGCAATCGACCCCGCTTGTGGAACGCCGGGTTCGTATGGCGCTCGGCAACGGCGATCGTCATGGGCTGAACACCTGGCTGGCGCGTCTGCCGATGGAGGCGAAAGAGAAAGACGAGTGGCGCTACTGGCAGGCGGATCTGCTGCTGGAGCGCGGGCGCGATGACGAAGCGAAAGCCATCTTGCATTCGCTGATGCAGCAGCGCGGCTTCTATCCGATGGTTGCCGCTCAGCGTCTGGGCGAAGAGTACACCTTCCGCATTGATAAAGCCTCCGGCACTATCGACCCGGCGCTGGCCTCTGGCCCTGAGATGGCGCGCGTTCGCGAGCTGATGTACTGGAACATGGACAACACCGCGCGCAGCGAATGGGCGAACCTGGTGAGCAGCCGGACCAAATCGCAGCAGGCGCAGCTGGCGCGTTACGCTTTTGATCAACACTGGTGGGATCTTAGCGTACAGGCGACGATCGCCGGTAAATTGTGGGATCAGCTGGAAGAGCGCTTCCCGCTGGCGTACAACGATCTGTTCGCGCGTTATATTAGCGGCAAAGATATTCCGCAGAGCTACGCGATGGCGATTGCGCGTCAGGAGAGCGCCTGGAACCCGAAAGTGCGTTCACCGGTCGGCGCCAGCGGCTTGATGCAGATTATGCCGGGCACCGCGACGCATACCGTTAGCATGTTCAGCATTCCTGGCTATAGCGGCCCGTCGCAGCTGCTGGATCCGGAAACCAATATCAACATTGGTACCAGCTATCTGCAGTACGTCTACCAGCAGTTCGGCAATAACCGTATTTACGCTTCCGCCGCCTATAACGCCGGGCCTGGACGCGTGCGAACCTGGCAGGGCAATAGCGCCGGGCGCATCGATGCGGTGGCATTTGTCGAGAGTATTCCGTTCTCGGAAACCCGCGGCTATGTAAAAAACGTCCTCTCTTACGATGCCTATTACCGCTACTTTATGGGCAAGCAGGATAACTTGCTGAGCGACGCCGAATGGCAACAGCGTTACTGATTGTTCGGAAGTATGTTATTCTTTGTACTCGTTGATGAGTACATTCGACGGGCAGCCTGGCTGCCCGTCTCAACATGGCGACGTAACATGACCCAACAATCTCCCTATTCAGCGGCCGTGGCCGAACAACGTCATCAGGAGTGGCTACGTTTCGTGGCGCTGCTGCAGCAAGCTTACGCCGAAGACCTTCACCTGCCGTTACTGCAGCTGATGCTGACGCCCGACGAGCGCGAAGCGCTGGGCACCCGGGTGCGTATTATTGAAGAGTTGCTGCGCGGCGAGATGAGCCAGCGCGAGCTCAAAAACGAACTCGGCGCCGGTATTGCCACCATTACCCGCGGTTCGAATAGCCTGAAATCGGCGCCGGTAGAGCTACGCCAGTGGCTGGAACAGACCCTGCTTAACGATAAATAGCGTTATGGAATGGGCTGAGTGCCAGCACGACCGCCTGATGGTAGACGCTGCTGCGCGTCAGCTTGCCGCCGGTAAAGACGCCAATAGCGCCCTCTTTGCGGCCTATCTCATCGATACCGGTATGCTGCGACATGACCGGCCCCAGCGCTTCCCCGGCGCGAACCTGCGCAAGAATGACTTCCGGCAGCGGCAGGGTTGCCGAGCGCGCTTCGCCGCGCTGCTGCTGGCTCTCAATTACCACCCAACTGAAGGTGCTGCCTTCATCGATCCCGGCTTCTATCGCCACCCAAAAATCGGCTTGCGGCTGCGCGATACGGGCATTAGCGACGCGATTTCGTGCGCCAGCCCGCGTTTCCTCGCTGCCGAAGGGCTGTTCCGGCACGCCGCTCTCGACGGCGACGGACTCAATGTGGCAGGATCCTTCGCCGAAGATCTCGTTAAAAGCCTGCAGAATTGCCTGAATTTTGGCGGGATTAGTGGTAGCTGAGACAACATGGTGCATAATCAAAACAACTCAGAATTAATTAACGTCATCGCAGTATACTCTAAATCACTCTGGCGGTAGCCGATAGCGCCGATCGTCGATTGATGAAGGGTTCAGAACGGAAAATAAGCATGTTACAGGTATACCTTGTTCGCCACGGTGAAACGCAGTGGAACGCCGAGCGACGTATTCAAGGCCAGTCCGATAGCCCACTGACCGCTCACGGCGAGCGCCAGGCATGGCAGGTGGGCGAGCGCGCCAGAACGTTGGGGATCACCCATATTATCGCCAGCGACCTCGGACGTACCCGCCGCACGGCAGAAATTATCGCTGAAGCCTGCGGCTGCGGCGTCGTTACCGATCCGCGCCTGCGCGAGCTGGATATGGGGGTGCTGGAGAAGCGCCATATCGACTCGCTTAGTGAGGAAGAAGAGGGCTGGCGCCGTCAGTTGGTCAACGGTACGCCGGATGGGCGCATACCGCAGGGCGAATCCATGCAGGAGCTGAGCGAGCGTATGCGCGCGGCGCTATCATCCTGTCTGGAATTACCGCCAGGTAGCCGGCCGCTGCTGGTGAGTCATGGGATGGCTCTGGGCTGTCTGGTGAGCACAATCCTCGGGCTGCCTGCTTATGCGGAGCGCCGTCTGCGCCTGCGCAACTGTTCGATTTCACGCGTTGATTATCAGCAGAGCCCGTGGCTGGCGTCAGGATGGGTGGTGGAGACCGCGGGGGACGTTTCGCATCTCGATGCCCCCGCGATGGACGAACTACAGCGTTAACGACGAATCGGAATCAGGTATTCGCAGCGCAGCTGAATTGGCGTGGCCTGGTTCCGGTTATCATCTTCCGGATAGAAGCGCTCAATATCCAGGCCTTTGCGGCGGGTGAGGTTCAGCATCGGCATACAGGTGCCGTATACCGTCAGGATAAACTCCTGCAGCCCGGTGCCTAATCCTTCGTAAGTGAACATTACATACTCGCCGCCTTCCAGAATCACCGGATGAGAGTTATGCAGGTGCCCGTTCGCCATCTCCGGCGTTAGCGCGGTGGTGTAGAACACCTCCTGTTCGTCATCTTTTTCCAGACTTGGACGCGGTTCATGCAGGCCGTACAGCGTTGGCGGAATGCTGGGCGCATTGCCGAGGAATTCGCGCCAGAACTGAACGCGCATCTGGTTACGGAATTCAGAAATCTCTTCAAGCTTACAGGTATAGCTTTGGGTCACGCCGACCAGTTGCGTGGTGCTCAGGGTCACAAACTCATGCTTCGGCATGGTAAATTCGCCGAGCCGCAGCGGCGGACGCATACCGAACGAGCTCCAGTCCGGAGAACGGCGGTAGAGCGCTGGGGTCAAATTAAACTGTTTTTTAAAGGCGCGGGTGAACGTCTGTTGAGAATCGAAGCGATACTGCAGCGCGATGTCGAGAATCGGGCGTGCGGTCAGGCGTAGCGCCACGGCGGATTTGGAGAGACGGCGTGCGCGAATATAGGCACCGATAGCTTGACCCGTGACGTCTTTAAACATACGTTGCAAATGCCACTTGGAATAACCTGCCTTCGCCGCCACATTATCCAACGAGAGGGGCTGATCCAGGTGACCTTCCAGCCAGCTCAGGAGATCGCGAATAATCCCAGCTTGATCCATAAAATGTCCCCATCCTTTAAACTCAGGTACCTATATTAAGGTAGCGGATAATAGCATTTTTTGATGTTTTAGCATTCAGTGTTTTTTTTGCTTATAAATGCGATTATCTGGTGGATATCGTCGGTAATTTTGTAAAGCTGTGATCTTTAAACCTTTTCCACAGCGTTTGTGATTATCACGCAGCGGAATTTTAAGAAATGGTAACAATATGAAATACAAGAAGTTAGTGGCAGGTTTGTTCTTGCTGGCCGCAGGCCAACTGGCGCACGCCGAGCAAATCGGCTCCGTCGATACGGTATTTAAATGGCTGGGGCCGGATCATAAAATCGTGGTCGAAGCCTTCGACGATCCCGATGTACAAAACGTCACCTGCTATATTAGCCGGGCAAAAACAGGCGGCATTAAAGGCGGGCTGGGGCTGGCGGAAGATACCTCAGACGCCGCCATCTCCTGCCAGCAGGTCGGGCCGATTGAGTTGACGGATAAAATCAAAAACGGCAAAAGCCAGGGCGATGTGGTATTCCAGAAACGTACCTCGCTGGTGTTCAAAAAACTGCAGGTCGTACGCTTCTATGACGCTAAACGCAATGCGCTGGTGTACCTGACCTATTCGGATAAAGTGGTCGACGGCTCGCCGAAGAATGCCATCAGCGCCGTGCCGATCATGCCGTGGAATAAATAAACGGGAGTCACAATGCAACAGCCACGGATTTGGTTAGTTGAGGATGAACAGAGTATCGCCGATACCCTTGTTTACATGCTGCAGCAGGAAGGATTCGACGTGACCGTCTTCGAGCGCGGGTTGCCCGCGCTTGATGCGGCGCTGCATCAGAGCCCGGATTTAGCGATCCTCGACGTCGGCTTGCCGGATATTAGCGGCTTTGAACTATGCCGACGACTGCTGGCGCGCCATCAGGCATTGCCAGTACTGTTTTTGACCGCACGCAGCGAAGAGGTTGATAAGCTGCTGGGGCTGGAAATTGGCGCTGACGACTACATCGCCAAACCGTTTTCGCCGCGCGAAGTCTGCGCGCGGGTGCGTACCGTTCTGCGTCGCCTGCAGAAATTTTCTACCCCTTCGCCGGTGGTGCGCGTTGGCGAGTTCGTGTTGGATGAGCTGGCGATGACAATTAGCTGGTATGGTCAACCGCTGAGCCTGACGCGTTACGAATTCCTGCTGTTGAAAACCCTCATTAACGCCCCAGGTCGCGTGTTCTCTCGCCAGCAGTTGATGGAGCGAGTGTGGAGCGATGCTTACGAGAGTATCGATCGTACCGTCGATACCCATATCAAAACCCTACGCGCCAAGCTGCGGGCGGTGAATCCTGATATTAACCCGATTAATACGCATCGCGGTCTGGGCTATAGCCTGGGGGGCTATTGATGCGTATCGGGATGCGCCTGTTACTGGGGTATTTCTTGATTGTCGGCATTGCCGCGTGGTTTGTGCTCTCTATCTTTGTGCAGGAAGTCAAACCGGGCGTGCGCCGGGCAACGGAAGGCACGCTTAACGATACCGCAACGCTATTGGCGGCGCTGGCCCGGGAGGATCTTCTTTCGGTAAATCCGCAGCAGGGGCGGCTGGCGCAGGCCTTTCAGTCGCTTAATCAGCAGCCCATCAACGCCAATATCAGCGGTATCAGGAAAATGCGCAATGAGTATCGCGTCTATCTGACGGATGCTCAGGGGAAAGTGGTGTTTGACTCCAGCGGGGAGGCGGTTGGCCAGGATTATTCGCGCTGGAATGACGTCTGGCTGACCCTGCGCGGCCAGTACGGCGCCCGCAGTTCGCGCAGTGACCCCAATGATGATAATAGCTCCGTCATGTACATTGCCGCGCCGGTGATGGATAACGGGCGTATCATCGGCGTGGTCAGCGTTGGTAAACCTAATCTGGCAATGACGCCGGTGATTAAACGCAGCGAGCGGCGGATATTGTGGGCCGGTGGCGCGCTGCTGGGGATTGCTTTACTGATCGGCGCCGGGATGGTCTGGTGGATTAACTTCTCTATTGGCAAACTGGTGCGTTACGCCGATTCGGTGACTGCCGAGCGTCCGTTGCCTCTGCCGAACGTTGGCAGTAGCGAGTTAAGCAAGCTGGCGCAGGCGCTGGAGAGCATGCGCGTGAAGCTCGAAGGCAAGAACGCGATCGAAAACTATGTCTACGATCTCACTCATGAACTCAAAAGCCCGCTGGCGGCGATCCGCGGTGCGGCGGAGATCTTGCGCGAGGGGCCGCCGCCTGAGGTCGCCGCGCGTTTCACGGCAAATATTCTTGCGCAGAATACGCGCATGCAGCTGCTGGTGGAAAAACTGCTGCAACAGGCGCGGCTGGAAAATCGGCTGGAGATAACGCCGCAGTTGGTTTCGGTTGATGCGCTTTTCCAACGTCTGGCGGATGAACGCGACATTGCTCTGGAGGCGAAAGCCATCACCCTGCGCTGGCAGAAGAGCGGGGTAACGGTGAATGGCGATAGCGAACTACTGGCGCAGGCGCTGGGCAATCTTATCGATAATGCGATTGACTTTACCCCCCGCGGCGGTGAAATCGCTCTGGCGGTGGAGACGTGCCACGAAGAGGCGCAGCTAAGCGTGACGGATAACGGTCGCGGTATTCCTGACTTTGCGCTGGCGCGCCTCTTTGAACGCTTTTACTCGCTGCCGCGGGAAGATGGCCATAAGAGCAGCGGTTTAGGACTGGCGTTTGTGCGTGAGGTGGCGCGTCTGCATCAGGGTGATATTAGCCTGCGTAATCGCCCTGAAGGCGGCGTTGTCGCGACGTTACAACTTCACCGTCCCTTCACATAGCTTCAAACACACTGCACATAGCCGCCCTACAGTGAGCCCATCACGATAGGGAGAAGGCTATGATGAAATCACCATTATTCTGGAAAATTAGTACGCTGTTGGGCTGTATTTTGCTGTTGTCCGTGCCGCTGATGATGGTCAGAGCGCTTATTAGCGAGCGTGCGGACTATCGCAGCGATGTAGTGGATGCGATAGAGCACAGTACCAGCGGTTCACAAAAGCTGACGGGGCCGCTGGTTGCTATCCCGGTGACCGAGACGCTATTTCGTATGGAGAATCAAAAAGAGGTCGAATATCAGCGTCGCTGGATCTACTACTGGCTACCGGAAACGCTGACGGTTAACGGTGTGCAAAATGTGGAGTCGAGAAAAGTCGGCATATACAGTGGGCAGGTCTGGCATAATGCGCTGCAAATTCAGGCGCAGTTCGATCCTTCGCGGCTGAAAGAGCTGAAAAAGGCAAATATCAATTTAGGAAAACCGTTTTTAGTGCTTAGCGTGAGCGATGCCCGCGGCATCGGCGTTATCAACGCGCCGGTAATTGACGGTACGGCACTGACCGTTGAACCGGGATTGGGATTGAACGGCGGCGGGGTAGGTATTCATATGCCGATGCCGGCGTTAAGCGCAGGCAATAAACCGCTGGATATTGCTTTTACCCTCAATCTTAACGGTACCGGCGGCTTCTCCGTTGTACCGTTGGGCCGCAACAGCGAGCTTCAGCTAACCAGTAACTGGCCGCATCCAGGATTCCTTGGCAGATTCCTGCCTACGAAACGCGAAGTGAGCGCCTCGGGTTATAGCGCGCATTGGCAGAGCAGTTGGTTTGCCAACAATATGGGCAACTATTTCGCCGATGACACCGATATTGAGTGGTCGCGTTTACCCGCCTTTAGCGTGGACGTGATGTCGCAGGCCGATCAATATCAGCTCACCGACCGGGCGACTAAATACGCCATCTTGTTAATCGCACTGACTTTTATGGCCTTCTTCGTTTTCGAGAGCCTGACGCATCGTCGTCTGCATCCGATGCAGTATCTGCTGGTCGGCTTATCGCTGGTGATGTTCTACCTCGTGTTGCTGGCGCTCTCTGAGCATATTGGCTTTACCCGAGCCTGGGCGATAGCCAGCCTGATTGGCGCGGTAATCAACGGTATTTATTTACAGGCGGTACTGAAAGGGTGGCGTAATAGTCTGTTATTCGTCGTGGCGCTGCTGCTGCTGGATGGCGTGATGTGGCTACTGCTGCGTTCTGAGGATAGCGCGCTGCTGCTCGGCACCGGGGTGCTACTGCTGGCGCTGTGCGCGTTGATGTTCCTGACCCGCCGCGTGGACTGGTATGCCTTATCTCTACCGCAGAGCAAACCGGAAAAACCGCAAAGCAAGGATGACGACACGCTACGTATCTGGAAGTAAAAGTAGCATAAAAAAACAGCGCCAGAAGGCGCTGTTTTTGCATTATAGCTGCGGGATAACCAGAATTATTCCTGCAGATCGCCGCAGAAACGGTAACCTTCACCGTGAATCGTGGCGATGATTTCCGGAGTATCCGGCGTGGATTCGAAATGCTTACGAATGCGACGAATGGTCACGTCCACGGTACGGTCATGCGGCTTCAGCTCGCGACCGGTCATTTTCTTCAGCAGCTCTGCGCGTGACTGGATTTTGCCCGGGTTTTCGCAGAAGTGCAGCATCGCGCGGAATTCGCTACGCGGCAGCTTGTACTGCTCGCCGTTTGGGCTCACCAATGAACGGCTGTTGATATCCAGTTCCCAACCGTTGAACTTGTAGCTCTCAACGCTGCGACGCTCTTCGCTCACGGTACCCAGGTTCATGGTACGGGAGAGCAGGTTACGCGCGCGGATAGTCAGTTCACGCGGGTTAAACGGTTTAGTGATATAGTCATCGGCGCCGATTTCGAGGCCAAGAATTTTATCAACTTCGTTGTCGCGGCCGGTAAGGAACATCAGCGCGACGTCAGCCTGCTCACGCAGTTCACGCGCGAGCAGAAGACCATTTTTACCTGGCAGGTTGATATCCATGATCACCAGGTTGATATCATTTTCAGACAGGATCTGATGCATTTCCGCGCCATCGGTCGCTTCGAATACATCATAACCTTCTGCTTCGAAAATACTTTTTAACGTGTTGCGTGTTACCAACTCGTCTTCAACGATAAGAATGTGCGGGGTCTGCATGTTTGCTACCTAAATTGCCAACTAAATCGAAACAGGAAGTACCAAAGTCCCTGACCTGCCTGGTACATGCCACAAATTAACATGTCCGGCGTAACATGACTAAAGTACGTAATTGCGTTCTTGATGCACTTTCCATCAACGTCAACAACATCATTAGCTTGGTCGTGGGTACTTTCCCTCTGGACCCGACGGTGTCAAAAACGGCTGTCATCCTAACCATTTTAACAGCAACATAACAGGCTAAGAGAGGCCGAACACCCAATAAAACTACGCTTCGTTGACATATATCAAGTTCAATTGTAGCACGTTAACAGTCTTGTGAAATCATTGCATCGATTTGCGATTTATCGTCACATTTCTTACACAGCTCAATTAGTTGCAGCTATGAATTAATAAATGCAATGAATCCAAAGCCCGTAGACAAATGAAAACTGAAATATCATTGCCAAACATATGGATAAATGCGTTCTGTTAACATACTCCGTATTGGTGTCCAATGTGAACAGTTTAGTTTTTTTTAAGAGTAATAAAGCTCATTTTTAGTGATTTTTGTTGCAAATTTGTAAATTTTCGCCGCGTAAAATGGGGGAGACCGCAGAGTCACGCCGCGTAAGTGGATAAGGGAAGCATAATGCGTTTATCGATCATTTTAGTGGCCCCCGCGAGGGCTGAAAACGTCGGCGCGGCGGCGCGAGCGATGAAAACCATGGGATTCAGCGAACTGCGGATTGTCGATAGCGAAGCGCATCTGCAGCCCGCCGCGCGCTGGGTTGCGCATGGTTCGGGAGATATTTTAGATAATATAAAAACCTATCCGACGCTTGAGCAGGCCCTGCACGATGTCGACTTTGCCGTCGCCACTACCGCCCGCAGTCGCGCGCGTTTTCACTACTACGCCACGCCGCAGCAGTTGCTACCGCTGCTGGAAGAAAAAGCGCAATGGATGAAACATACGGCGCTGGTCTTTGGCCGTGAAGATTCCGGATTAACTAACGATGAACTGGCGCTGGCCGATGTGCTTACCGGCGTGCCGATGGTCGCCGATTATCCCTCCTTGAATCTTGGGCAGTCGGTAATGGTGTATTGCTATCAGCTGAGCTCGCTGCAGCAGCAGACTGCGGTTCAGGCGCCTGAAACCGACGAAAAACAATTGCAGGCGCTACGTCAGCGGACGCTTTCGCTACTTGGACGCTTGGGTGTCGATGACGACATAAAACTGGCCGACTGGCTACAGCAGCGGATCGGCCTGTTACAACAGCGCGACACCGCCATGTTGCATCGATTGCTGCATGATATTGAAAAAAAACTATCTGAATAAAATCCTGTGATAAGTAATTTTTATGGTTGAATGTACTAATTTCAACGGCAACCGTCTGGCAATGCGGCGGAAATATCGGGGCGCTGTGGCGTAATGACGGTGTTGGTTGAAACGTCGCCAATTTAGAAATTCGTTGACTTAAGCAGGCAGATACTTTAACCAATATAGGCAGGACACAAGACAGATAAAAATACAGAGTACACAACATCCATGAATCGCATCGGCATGATTACCACCATTATCACCACCACCATTACCACAGGTAACGGTGCGGGCTGACGCGTACAGGAAACAACAGAAAAAAGCCCGCACCTGAACAGTGCGGGCTTTTTTTTTGACAAGAGATCAAGGGGTAAGAACCATGCGAGTGTTGAAGTTCGGCGGTACATCAGTGGCAAATGCAGAACGTTTTCTGCGGGTTGCCGATATCCTGGAGAGCAATGCCAGGCAGGGGCAGGTTGCGACCGTGCTGTCTGCCCCGGCGAAAATCACCAACCATCTGGTCGCAATGATTGAAAAAACCATTAGCGGTCAGGACGCTCTTACCAATATCGCCGACGCTGAACGCATTTTTGCCGACCTGCTGCAGGGGCTGGCCGACATTCAACCAGGCTTCCCGCTCGCACAGCTGAAAACTTTCGTAGACCAGGAATTCGCGCAGATTAAACACGTGTTGCACGGTATCAGCCTGCTGGGCCAGTGCCCGGACGGCGTTAATGCCTCGCTGATCTGCCGCGGTGAAAAGCTCTCTATCGCTATCATGGCGGCGCTGCTGGAAGCGCGCGGCCACAAGGTCAGCGTGATTAATCCGGTCGAAAAGTTGTTGGCCGTCGGCCACTACCTTGAATCCACTGTTGATATTGCTGAATCTACCCGCCGTATCGCCGCCAGCCAAATCCCGGCAGACCACATGGTGCTGATGGCCGGCTTTACCGCCGGTAACGAAAAGGGTGAGCTGGTGGTTCTCGGGCGTAATGGTTCTGATTACTCCGCTGCCGTGTTGGCAGCCTGTATGCGCGCCGACTGCTGCGAAATCTGGACCGACGTTGATGGCGTCTATACCTGCGACCCGCGTCAGGTACCGGATGCGCGGCTGCTGAAATCCATGTCTTATCAGGAAGCGATGGAGCTCTCCTATTTCGGCGCGAAGGTGCTGCATCCGCGCACTATCGCTCCCATCGCCCAGTTCCAGATCCCCTGCCTGATTAAAAATACCGGTAATCCGCAGGCGCCGGGGACGCTTATCGGCGCCAGCCTTGATGAAGACGGCCTGCCGGTAAAAGGGATCTCTAATCTTAACAATATGGCCATGTTCAACGTTTCCGGGCCGGGAATGAAAGGCATGGTCGGTATGGCGGCGCGCGTTTTCGCCACCATGTCCCGCGCCGGTATCTCCGTGGTGCTGATTACCCAATCTTCTTCGGAATACAGCATCAGCTTCTGCGTGCCGCAAAGCGACAGCGCGCGGGCGAAGCGAGTGATGGAAGAGGAATTTTATCTCGAACTGAAAGAAGGGCTGCTGGAGCCGCTGTCAATCATGGAGCGGCTGGCGATCATCTCCGTCGTGGGCGATGGAATGCGCACGCTGCGCGGTATCTCGGCGAAATTCTTCGCCGCGCTGGCGCGCGCCAATATTAATATCGTGGCGATTGCCCAGGGCTCTTCCGAGCGTTCAATTTCGGTGGTCGTCAGCAACGACGACGCGACTACCGGCGTGCGCGTCACGCATCAGATGCTGTTTAACACCGACCAGGTCATCGAAGTCTTCGTGATTGGCGTCGGCGGCGTCGGCGGCGCATTAATCGAACAGATTAAGCGCCAGCAGAGCTGGTTGAAGGGCAAGCATATCGATCTGCGCGTATGCGGCGTCGCCAATTCACAGGCGCTGCTGACGAACGTCCATGGCTTGAATCTGGAAAACTGGCGTAGCGAACTCGCGGAAGCGAAAGAGCCCTTTAATCTGGGCCGTTTAATCCGTCTGGTGAAAGAGTATCACCTGCTGAACCCGGTTATCGTCGATTGTACCTCCAGCCAGGCGGTGGCCGATCAGTACGCTGACTTCCTGCGTGAAGGGTTCCATGTGGTGACGCCGAATAAAAAGGCCAATACCTCTTCGCTGGATTACTATCACCAGTTGCGTCACGCCGCCAGCAGCTCGCGGCGCAAGTTCCTCTACGACACCAACGTCGGCGCGGGTCTGCCGGTCATTGAAAACCTGCAGAATCTGCTGAACGCTGGTGATGAGCTGGTGCATTTTTCCGGGATCCTCTCCGGCTCGCTTTCCTTTATTTTTGGTAAGCTGGATGAGGGCATGAGCCTTTCTGAAGCCACTAAACTGGCGCGCGAGATGGGCTATACCGAACCGGACCCGCGCGACGATCTTTCCGGCGTGGATGTGGCGCGCAAGCTGCTGATCCTTGCCCGCGAAACCGGGCGCGAGCTGGAGCTCTCGGATATTATCGTTGAGCCTGCGCTGCCTGCCGACTTTGACGCCAGCGGCGATGTCGAAAGCTTTATGGCGCGACTGCCGACGCTTGACGATCAATTCGCCTCGCGGGTTGCTAAAGCGCGCGACGAGGGTAAAGTCTTACGCTACGTCGGCAATATTGAAGAAGATGGCGTCTGCCGGGTGAAAATCGCCGAAGTCGACGGCAACGATCCGCTGTTCAAGGTGAAAAACGGCGAGAACGCGTTGGCATTTTACAGCCACTATTATCAGCCTCTGCCGCTGGTGCTGCGCGGCTATGGCGCGGGGAATGACGTGACGGCGGCTGGCGTGTTCGCCGACCTGCTACGCACCCTGTCATGGAAGTTAGGAGTTTAAGATGGTCAAAGTATACGCCCCGGCTTCCAGTGCCAATATGAGCGTCGGTTTTGATGTGCTGGGAGCCGCGGTGACGCCGGTTGACGGCACCTTGCTGGGGGATAACGTCTCGGTAGAGACGGCGGCGGAGTTTAGCCTACGTAATGTAGGCCGCTTCGCCGGCAAATTACCGTCGGCGCCGCAGGAAAATATCGTTTATCAATGCTGGGAAGCCTTTTGCCGCGAGATCGGTAAAACGGTTCCGGTGGCGATGACCCTGGAAAAAAATATGCCGATCGGCTCGGGCCTTGGCTCCAGCGCTTGTTCGGTGGTCGCCGCGCTGGTGGCAATGAATGAGTTTTGTGGTAAGCCGCTGAATGAAACCCGAATGCTGGCGCTGATGGGCGAGATGGAAGGGCGCATCTCCGGCAGCGTTCACTATGATAACGTGGCACCGTGCTACCTTGGCGGTATGCAACTGATGATCGAAGAAAATGGCATCATCAGCCAACAGATCCCGGGTTTTGATGAATGGTTGTGGGTGCTGGCCTATCCGGGGATTAAGGTCTCTACCGCCGAAGCGCGTGCGATTCTTCCGGCGCAGTATCGCCGCCAGGACTGTATCGCCCACGGTCGTCACCTTGCAGGGTTTATTCACGCCTGCTATAGCCGTCAGCCGCAGCTGGCGGCAAAGTTAATGAAAGATGTTATCGCCGAACCGTACCGTACCAAACTGCTGCCGGGCTTCAGTGAAGCGCGTCAGGCGGCGATGGAGATCGGCGCGCAGGCTTGCGGTATTTCCGGCTCCGGCCCGACGCTGTTCGCGTTGTGCGATAAACCGGACACCGCGCAGCGCGTCGCCGACTGGCTGGCCGCGCATTATCTGCAAAATCAGGAAGGCTTCGTTCATATTTGCCGGCTGGACACGGCGGGCGCTCGAGTAGTGGGATAAGTGATGAAACTGTATAACTTAAAAGATCATAACGAACAGGTCAGCTTCGCGCAGGCCGTGACGCAAGGGCTTGGCAAACAACAGGGGCTGTTCTTTCCGCACGATCTGCCGGAATTCAACCTGACCGAAATCGACGAAATGCTGGAACAGGATTTCGTGAACCGCAGCGCGAAAATCCTGTCGGCCTTTATTGGCGACGAGATCCCGCAGAATGAACTACAGGCCCGCGTTGCCGCGGCGTTCGCCTTCCCGGCGCCGGTAAGTCAAGTACAGGATGATATCGGCTGCCTGGAACTGTTCCACGGTCCGACGCTGGCGTTTAAAGACTTTGGCGGCCGCTTTATGGCCCAGATGCTGACGCATATCGCAGGCGATAAGCCGGTGACGATTCTGACCGCTACCTCCGGCGACACCGGCGCGGCCGTGGCGCACGCTTTCTACGGCCTGCCGAACGTCAAAGTGGTTATCCTCTATCCGCGCGGTAAGATCAGCCCGCTGCAGGAGAAGCTGTTCTGTACCCTGGGCGGCAATATCGAAACCGTGGCGATTGACGGCGACTTCGACGCCTGCCAGGCGCTGGTTAAGCAGGCGTTTGACGATGAAGAGCTGAAGGTGGCGCTCGGCCTCAACTCCGCCAACTCGATTAACATCAGCCGCCTGCTGGCGCAGATCTGCTACTACTTCGAGGCGGTCGCGCAGCTGCCGCAGGAAGCCCGCAATCAGCTGGTGGTGTCGGTGCCAAGCGGCAACTTCGGCGATCTTACTGCCGGCCTGCTGGCGAAATCGCTGGGGCTGCCGATTAAGCGTTTTATTGCCGCGACCAACGCCAATGACACCGTGCCGCGCTTCCTGCAGGATGGCAACTGGGCGCCGAAGGCGACGCAGGCGACCCTGTCTAACGCGATGGACGTCAGCCAACCGAACAACTGGCCGCGCGTGGAGGAGTTATTCCGCCGTAAAATATGGCGTCTGAATGAACTGGGTTATGCTGCGGTGGATGATGAAACCACTAAAGCGACCATGCGTGAATTGAAAGCCATCGGCTATACCTCGGAACCGCATGCGGCGATTGCCTATCGCGCATTGCGCGACCAGCTGCAGCCGGGAGAGTACGGGTTATTCCTCGGAACGGCGCATCCGGCTAAATTCAAAGAGAGCGTAGAAGAGATCCTACAGGAGACGTTGCCGCTGCCGAAAGAACTGGCCGACCGCGCCGACCTGCCGCTGCTCTCGCACAATCTCCCAGCCGACTTCGCCGCGCTGCGTAAGCTGATGATGGGCTAGCATTGCCATTCCGCTGTTCGTTAAACCGGGCTCCGCGCCCGGTTTTTTTACGCCCGAAAATGGAGAGATTGTGTAAAACTGACCAATAAATGCGGAAGAGCATAAATTCAGATTGCGGAGAATAAACAGGGTAGTTGTGCAGGGTTAATATTTTGTTATCGACCCATAATGGGGGCGAATAGAAGGGGTTGCTTATGACAATGCTGAAACCTGTTTTGCTGGCGCTTTCTCTGCTGCTGGTCGCTCCTGCGTTGGTTCATGCAGATGAAATTACCCTGATCCCGGCGGTGAAGCTGCAAATCGGCGACCGTGATGATTATGGACGCTACTGGGACGGCGATCGCTGGCGCGATCATGACTGGTGGGCGAGCCATTATGACTGGCGTGACGACCGCTGGCGTCCGCATGATGATTATCGCCGCCACGATCGCGATGACGATGACGATCAAGGCCATCATGGTCATGGCTACGAGCGGCATCACCACGACGACTAATCGTTCCGCCCCCGGCGCCATACCGGGGGCATTCAGGCTTACTGCTCGTGGCGTTTAAACACCAGTTCGCCGTTCTCCGATGCCTGCGCATCAAAGAAATAACCTTCGCTATCAAACTCCTGCAGTTGATCCGGACGGGTTAAACGGTTCTCTATGATAAAGCGGCTCATCAGGCCGCGCGCTTTTTTGGCATAGAAGCTGATCACCTTGAATTTGCCGTTTTTCTCATCGAGGAATACCGGCTTAATCAACTGTCCCTGCAATTTTTTCGGTTTTACCGATTTAAAATACTCATCGGACGCCAGGTTGATAACGGTATCGTCGCCCTGCGCCTGCAGCGCCTGATTGAGCTTATCGGTAATGACATCGCCCCAGAAATGATACAAATCTTTGCCCTGCGGATTTTCCAACTTGATGCCCATCTCCAGACGATAAGGCTGCATCAAATCCAGCGGACGCAACACGCCGTAAAGCCCGGATAGCATACGCAGATGCTGCTGGGCGAAATCGAAATCCGCTTCGCTAAAGGTTTCAGCCTGCAGGCCGGTATAAACGTCGCCTTTGAAGGCCAGAATCGCTTGACGGGCATTCTGCGGGGTAAAGTCCGGATGCCAGTCGTGAAAACGGGTGGCGTTGAGGTCGGCAAGCTTATCGCTGATGCTCATCAGCTTACCGATTTGCGGCGCCGTCAGCTTACGGGCGATACCGATAAGCTGTTGAGAATACTCCAGGAGTTCGGGCTGGGTATAGCGCGTCGTTGCCAGCGGGCTTTGATAATCGAGCGTTTTAGCAGGTGAAATCAGAATCAGCATATCCAGTCCTTGCAGGGAATTTCGACGAATTTTAACAAAAAAAGAGTACGGTGGGAGCGATTGCTGCGATTACCGCGCTATTCACGCGGTATCTCATCCCAGGCGCCTGGCGCCAGATGTTGCTGAATTTCCGGATAGCGAGCGGGATCGAAGACCGGCTGTACGCCGAGTTTACGCTGGCGCAGATAATCGCTGGCGAGGATCCGTACCGTTGGCGACAGCAGCAAAATCGCCGTTAAGTTAGTGATAGCCATCAGCGCCATAATAATATCCGCCAGCTGCCAGACCACCGGCAGGCTTACCAGAGTGCCTGCTAGTACCATGAATACGGTAATGACCCGGAGCGTCCAGATATGCAGCGGCTTATTGAGTCGCAGAAAGATCAGATTATTTTCGGCATAAATATAATTGGCGACAATCGAACTAAAAGCGAAAAGCAGTAGCACGGCAGCCACCAGACCAGGACCCCAACTGCCAATGAGATCGCCCATCGCGTGCTGCATGGTTTGAATCCCACTGACCACATTATCGCGGTTTTCGCGCGGCGCCAGCAGGATAATCACCGCGCTGGCGGTACAGATAACGATGGTATCAATAAAGACGCCAATCATCTGGACGATGCCTTGCGCCGCCGGATGCGGCGGCCATGAAGCCGCGGTAGCCGCCGCGTTTGGCGTGGAGCCCATCCCCGCTTCATTGGAAAACATCCCGCGCTGGAAACCGCCGGTAAGCGCCTGGCTAATGGTATAGCCCACCGCGCCCGCCGCCGCTTCTTGCCAGCCGAAAGCGCAGCGGAAGATGGTTTCAAAGACCGCGGGTAGGGCGGAGAAGTGCCAGAGGCCAATCAACAGGCTGGCGCCGACCCACAGCAGGGCCATCAGCGGGACAAACCACTGCATCAATCGCGCCACGCCGCGTAAACCGCGGACGATAATCAACAGCGTCGCGGCAGCCAGCGCGGCGCCGACGGCGGCCATCGGAAAATCGAAGGCATAGGCCATGGCGTGCGCCACCGAGTTGGCCTGCACGGTATTGAAAATCACCCCGTAGGCCAGCAGGAGCAGAATCGAGAAGACCACGCCCATCCAGCGCATCTCAAGGCCGCGAGCCATATACCACGCCGGGCCGCCGCGGAACTGGCCTGCGCTATCGCGCTCTTTGTACAATTGGGCAAGCGAGCATTCAGCGAAGCTACTGGCCATACCGAGTAGCGCGGAGACCCACATCCAGAACACCGCGCCGGGGCCGCCGGCGGCAATCGCTAACGCCACGCCCGCCAGATTTCCGCTGCCGACGCGCGCCGCCAGGCTGGTGCACAGCGCCTGAAAAGACGTTAAGCCGCCGGGCTGCGGGCGGAGGCTTTTTTTAAGGCTTTTGCCAAACTGACGAATATAACGGAACTGCACAAATTGCGTTCGCCAGGTGAACCAAATACCGGCGCCCAGTAATAGATAAATCATTACCGAGCCCCAGAGTATTTCATTGATAAACGAGAGAAAATCAGGCATTAAACGTCCTCTTGTCCATGCCGGCGCGCGGTGTAAGCGCTACCACTCCGGTGACAATCCTTTAGCATTCAGATAATTAATATGTCGAGTTTATCACACTCTGCGCTCTTGCATTGTCGGCGGTTGCGCTGACCCTATGGCGTGTTATCATCTTGGCAGACCGGTTACATCCCCTTAACTGCTGTTTAAGAGAAACACTATCATGACGGATAAATTGACTTCTCTGCGTCAGTACACCACTGTCGTAGCTGACACCGGAGATATCGCGGCAATGAAGCTGTATCAGCCTCAGGATGCCACCACCAACCCTTCTTTGATCCTCGGCGCGGCTCAGATCCCTGAGTACCGTAAGCTGATTGACGACGCTGTTGCCTGGGCTCGCAGCCAGAGCAGCGATCGCGCACAGCAGATTATCGATGCTTCCGACAAACTGGCGGTGAACATCGGTCTCGAAATCCTTAAACTGATCCCGGGCCGTATTTCTACCGAAGTTGATGCCCGTCTGTCCTACGACACCGATGCTTCCATCGCTAAAGCGAAACGCCTGATCAAACTGTATAACGATGCCGGTATCGGCAACGATCGTATCCTGATCAAACTGGCTTCGACCTGGCAGGGCATTCGCGCCGCCGAGCAGCTGGAAAAAGAAGGCATCAACTGTAACCTGACCCTGCTGTTCTCCTTCGCTCAGGCTCGGGCTTGCGCCGAAGCGGGCGTCTTCCTGATTTCTCCGTTTGTTGGCCGTATCCTCGACTGGTACAAAGCGAACACGGATAAGAAAGAGTACGCGCCGGCAGAAGATCCGGGCGTGGTTTCCGTTAGCGAAATCTACGAGTACTACAAGCAGCACGGCTATGAAACCGTGGTAATGGGCGCAAGCTTCCGTAACGTTGGCGAAATCCTTGAGCTGGCCGGCTGCGACCGTCTGACCATCGCCCCTGCGCTGCTGAAAGAGCTGGCGGAAAGCGAAGGCGCTATCGAACGTAAACTGGCGTTCAGCGGCGAAGTGAAAGCGCGTCCGGAACGCATTACTGAATCCCAGTTCCTGTGGCAGCACAACCAGGATCCGATGGCGGTAGACAAACTGGCGGAAGGTATCCGTAAGTTTGCCATCGACCAGGAAAAACTGGAAAAAATGATCGGCGACCTGCTGTAATCATCCCAGCGTGACCGGGCTGCCGGTCACGCTACTTCTTTTGAATCCTGTCTGTAATTCTCTCCAGCGTGTATCATTCCGCTTAATTGCACTATTTGAACGGAATGAATATGAATAAATTACGCATCGGCTTAGTTTCTATTTCTGACCGCGCCTCCAGCGGCGTTTACCAGGACAAAGGTATTCCTGCGTTGGAAGAGTGGCTGTCGCGTGCGCTGACAACGCCCTTTGAACTGCAGACTCGCCTGATTCCCGATGAACAGCCCATCATTGAACAGACGCTGTGCGAGTTGGTTGACGAGATGGGCTGTCATCTGGTGTTAACCACCGGCGGCACCGGCCCGGCGCGTCGTGATGTGACCCCGGACGCAACTTTAGCCATTGCCGATCGTGTGATGCCCGGTTTCGGTGAGCAAATGCGCCAGGTTAGCCTACACTTTGTGCCGACGGCTATCCTATCCCGGCAGGTTGGCGTCATCCGCAAGCAGGCGCTGATCCTCAACCTGCCAGGCCAGCCGAAAGCCATTCAGGAAACCCTCGAAGGGGTGAAAGACGCTGAAGGTAAAGTGCTGGTGCATGGTGTCTTTGCAAGTGTACCTTATTGTGTACAGTTGCTTGAGGGGCCGTATGTGGAGACGGAAGCGAGCGTTGTAGCAGCTTTTCGCCCGAAAAGCGCACGGCGTGAAACTTTATCCTGAATTTAATGCATTGCTGATATAACCTGTATTGCCGGTGGTGTGCTGTTTTATTTACGGTATAGTGTTTTTTACTTTACACATTGCGTAATATTACTGCGGACGAAACGTCAGTTATGTCACAACACACCCGAGCACTGAATCGACAAGATTATAAAACTCTGACGCTGGCCGCCCTCGGCGGGGCGCTGGAGTTTTATGACTTCATCATTTTTGTCTTCTTCGCCGCGGTCGTCGGCGAACTATTCTTCCCGGCGGATATCCCGGAATGGCTACGCCAGGTACAGACCTTCGGTATTTTTGCCGCGGGTTATCTGGCGCGCCCTCTTGGCGGCATTATCATGGCCCACTTTGGCGATCTGGTCGGGCGGAAGAAAATGTTCACCCTCAGTATTCTGCTGATGGCGCTGCCGACGCTGGCGATCGGCCTGCTGCCGACCTATGCCTCAATGGGCATCGTTGCGCCGCTGCTATTACTGCTCATGCGTATTTTACAAGGGGCGGCGATTGGCGGTGAAGTGCCGGGTGCCTGGGTCTTTGTAGCCGAACATGTCCCGGAAAAACGCATCGGTATCGCCTGCGGCACCCTGACCGCGGGGTTGACCGTTGGGATCCTGTTGGGATCGGTAGTGGCGACGCTTATCAACACCAGCATGACGCCGCAGGGTATCCACGACGGCGGCTGGCGTATTCCTTTCCTGCTGGGTGGCGTGTTCGGTCTGGTAGCCATGTACCTGCGTCGTTGGCTGCAGGAGACGCCGATATTTCTTGAGATGCAACAGCGCAAAGCGCTGGCGCAGGAGCTGCCGGTGAAGGCGGTGGCGCTCAAGCACCAGAAGGCCGTTATCGTTTCGATGCTACTCACCTGGCTGCTTTCCGCCGGGGTGGTAGTGGTGATCCTGATGTCGCCGGTGTGGCTGCAAAAACATTATGGCTTTGCGCCGGCGATTACCCTGCAGGCCAATAGCATCGCCACGATTATGCTGTGTATTGGCTGTTTACTCGCCGGTCTGGCGGCAGACCGATTCGGCGCCAGCCGCACTTTTATCGTCGGTAGCCTGCTGTTAGCGGCGGCCAGTTGGGCCTTTTACCACCTTTCCGGCGCCAGCCCGCAGCGGCTGTTCCTGCTGTATGGCACGGTTGGACTGTGTGTCGGCGTGGTGGGGGCGGTACCTTACGTAATGGTGCGCGCCTTCCCGGCGGAAGTGCGTTTTACCGGCATCTCGTTTTCCTACAATTTGTCATACGCCATTTTCGGCGGCCTGACGCCGATTGCCGTCACGATGCTGATGGGGGTTTCGCCGATGGCGCCGGCCTGGTACGTACTGGCGCTGTCGCTGATGGGGCTGGGTCTGGGTATTTGGCTGCGTCAGGGGTTGACGGCGCAGGCGGTTTTACCGCAAGGAGAACTGCAGCGTTAAATTTAACGCCGCCGCCCGCGTTGTGGGCGGCGGCAGGCCATTAGCGTGGCTCGCCAATCGGCAGGACGGTACGGCCGAACTGCTCGTTCAACACTTCACCCATCGCCAGGTAAATAGCGCTCGCGCCGCATACCAGGCCGATCCAGCCGGCAATTTTAACAATGCCTTCGTTATCAACCAGGTGGCCAATCGCCAGCAGCGCGAACAGCACCGTCAGGCTCAGGAACACGAACTGCAGCATGCGCGCGGCTTTCAGCGTGCCGAAGAACATGAACAACGTAAAGATACCCCACAGGCCAAGATACATGCCCAGGAAATGCGGATTCGGCGCATCAGCCAGGCCCATTTTCGGCATCAGGAGGATCGCGACCAACGTCAACCAGAAGGAGCCGTAGGACGTAAAAGCGGTTAAACCAAAGGTGTTGCCTTTTTTATACTCGAGCAGGCCGGCAAAAATTTGCGCAATGCCGCCGTAAAAAATGCCCATCGCCAGGATAGCTACATCGAATGCGAAAAGGCCGCTATTCGCCAGGTTAAGCAGAATAGTGGTCATGCCGAAACCCATAAGGCCCAGCGGTGCCGGATTAGCCAACTTAGTGTTGCCCATAATTCCTCAAAATAATGATTAGAAAGGGAAGCATTACCCCGCCACTTGCGGTGGGGCGCGGCATAATAATGAGGCGCGCAGAGGCTGTCTATGATCTGGCGGGGTATTTTTCAGCAATTTACCTTTCGCGGCGATAATGGCGAACTCTTTGGCGAACTCGTGCGATATCCAGTGAATATGTTCTTATTTACTATTTATTTTTTTGTATGGATTATGACGGCTATTTTGTCCGTCTGGCATGTTGTTCGCTCTCGCGCCTGCGCTCTGCCATAAAAATTTTTTTTGGCCTGCCCCTTGATGAAAACCAGCGCGACCCCATCTTGTAGTCAACCGCAGTGAAGAACCTGAAAAAAAATGATGTCAGGGTAGTTGAAACCGCACGTTTCGCCCTTATTACAGGTTCACAACCACATGTTGATCGAATTTTTAGTGGAGACGTTTAGATGGGTAAAATTATTGGTATCGACCTGGGTACTACCAACTCTTGTGTAGCGATTATGGATGGCACTACCGCTCGCGTGCTGGAGAACGCCGAAGGCGATCGCACCACGCCTTCTATCATTGCCTATACCCAGGATGGTGAAACTCTGGTTGGTCAGCCGGCTAAACGTCAGGCAGTGACAAACCCGCAAAACACCCTGTTTGCGATTAAACGCCTGATTGGTCGCCGCTTCCAGGATGAAGAAGTTCAGCGTGACGTTTCCATCATGCCGTACAAAATCGTTGCCGCAGATAATGGCGACGCATGGCTTGATGTGAAAGGCACCAAAACCGCGCCGCCGCAGATTTCTGCTGAAGTGCTGAAGAAAATGAAGAAAACCGCTGAAGATTACCTGGGTGAGCCGGTAACTGAAGCTGTTATCACCGTACCTGCGTACTTCAACGATGCTCAGCGTCAGGCAACCAAAGATGCCGGCCGTATCGCGGGTCTGGAAGTCAAACGTATCATCAACGAACCGACTGCCGCTGCGCTGGCATACGGTCTGGATAAAGAAGTCGGCAACCGTACTATCGCGGTATACGACCTCGGTGGTGGTACCTTCGATATTTCTATTATCGAAATCGACGAAGTTGACGGCGAAAAAACCTTCGAAGTTCTGGCAACCAATGGTGATACCCACCTGGGTGGTGAAGACTTCGATACTCGTCTGATCAACTACCTCGTTGACGAGTTTAAGAAAGAGCAGGGCATTGACCTGCGCAACGACCCGCTGGCGATGCAGCGTCTGAAAGAAGCTGCAGAAAAAGCGAAAATTGAGCTGTCTTCCGCTCAGCAGACCGACGTTAACCTGCCGTATATCACCGCAGACGCGACCGGTCCGAAACACATGAACATTAAAGTGACTCGCGCGAAACTGGAAAGCCTGGTTGAAGATCTGGTTAACCGTTCCATCGAGCCGCTGAAAGTTGCCCTCCAGGATGCCGGTCTGTCCGTTTCCGATATCAACGACGTGATCCTCGTTGGTGGTCAGACTCGTATGCCGATGGTGCAGAAGAAAGTTGCCGAGTTCTTTGGTAAAGAACCGCGTAAAGACGTTAACCCGGATGAAGCTGTGGCTATCGGCGCAGCGGTTCAGGGTGGTGTTCTGACTGGTGAAGTTAAAGACGTTCTGCTGCTGGACGTTACCCCGCTGTCGCTGGGTATCGAAACCATGGGCGGCGTGATGACCGCGCTTATCAGCAAAAACACCACTATCCCGACCAAGCACAGCCAGGTGTTCTCTACTGCGGAAGACAACCAGTCCGCGGTAACCATCCATGTGCTGCAGGGTGAGCGTAAACGCGCTTCTGATAACAAATCTCTGGGTCAGTTCAACCTGGATGGTATTAACCCAGCGCCGCGCGGTATGCCGCAGATCGAAGTAACCTTCGATATCGATGCTGACGGTATCCTGCACGTTTCCGCGAAAGATAAAAACAGCGGTAAAGAGCAGAAGATCACCATCAAGGCTTCTTCCGGTCTGAATGAAGAAGAAATTCAGAAAATGGTTCGCGAAGCGGAAGCTAACGCTGAATCTGACCGTAAGTTCGAAGAGCTGGTTCAGACCCGTAACCAGGGCGACCATCTGCTGCACAGCACCCGTAAGCAGGTTGAAGAAGCAGGCGACAAACTGCCGGCTGATGACAAAACTGCAATCGAGTCTGCGCTGACCGCGCTGGAAGCTTCCCTGAAAGGTGAAGATAAAGCGGACATCGAAGCGAAGATGCAGGCGCTGGCCCAGGCTTCCCAGAAGCTGATGGAAATCGCTCAGCAGCAGCATGCACAGCAGCAGGCTGGCGGTGCTGACGCTCAAGAGAACAGCGCGAAGGACGACGATGTTGTCGACGCTGAGTTCGAAGAAGTGAAAGACAAAAAATAATCGCCCTTTGAACGGGTAAAACACTGGCACGGGCGAAGAGGTTTCCTCTCCGCCCGTGCACGCATGTTAAGGGGCTGAAAAACACCAATGGCAAAGCAAGATTATTACGAGATTTTAGGCGTTTCCAAAACAGCGGAAGAGCGTGAAATCAAAAAGGCGTATAAGCGCCTGGCCATGAAGTATCACCCGGACCGTAACCAGGGTGACAAAGAGGCCGAAGCCAAATTTAAAGAAATCAAAGAAGCGTATGAAGTCCTGACTGATGCCCAGAAGCGTGCAGCCTACGATCAGTACGGCCACGCCGCGTTTGAACAAGGCGGCATGGGCGGCGGCGGTTTCGGCGGCGGCGCGGATTTCAGCGATATCTTTGGCGACGTGTTCGGCGATATCTTCGGCGGCGGTCGTGGCCGTCAACGCGCGGCGCGCGGCGCAGATCTACGTTACAACATGGAATTGACGCTGGAAGAAGCGGTCCGCGGCGTTACCAAAGAAATCCGCATTCCAACGTTGGAAGAGTGCGATGTCTGCCACGGCAGCGGCGCCAAATCCGGTACGCAGCCGCAGACCTGTCCAACCTGTCACGGTTCCGGTCAGGTCCAGATGCGTCAGGGCTTTTTTGCCGTTCAGCAAACCTGTCCACACTGTCAGGGACGCGGTACGCTGATTAAAGATCCGTGCAATAAATGTCACGGTCACGGTCGCGTTGAAAAAACCAAAACCTTGTCGGTGAAAATCCCGGCTGGCGTCGATACCGGCGATCGCATTCGTCTGGCTGGCGAAGGCGAAGCCGGCGAGCATGGCGCTCCGGCGGGCGATCTGTACGTTCAGGTTCAGGTCAAACAGCACGCGATCTTCGAGCGTGAGGGGAATAATCTGTACTGCGAAGTACCGATCAACTTCACCATGGCTGCGCTTGGCGGCGAGATTGAAGTACCGACGCTGGATGGCCGCGTTAACCTGAAAGTGCCTGGCGAAACGCAAACCGGCAAACTGTTCCGCATGCGCGGCAAGGGCGTTAAGTCCGTTCGCGGCGGTGCTCAGGGCGATCTGCTGTGTCGCGTGGTGGTTGAAACACCGGTCGGTCTTAACGATAAGCAGAAGCAATTGCTTAAAGAGCTGCAGGAAACTTTCGGTGGCCCGACGGGGGAGAAAAACAGTCCGCGTTCCAAAAGCTTCTTCGATGGCGTGAAAAAATTCTTTGATGATTTAACGCGTTAATTGCGTTTAATCACCTTATTAGCACAAGCCTGAACATTTTTGTTCAGGCTTTTTTCTATCCCAACTTCGGTCGCTGGCGGAAAACGCTATACTGCGTATAGCGAGTCAGGATTTGCTTTATTTTGAGTATTATCTATATTGCTTTTTTCGTTATTAGAGGCTGACAGTGGATGGGATCGAAAGGTGCCAATAAGGGCTTTGATTATAATTTAATCAAGGTTCTTGACGCTGTCATTTCGGCAGGTAATGCCGCGAAGGCGGCGAAAAAATTGGCCATTACACCTGCCGCGGTCTCTCTGGCATTAAGACGACTACAAAACTTCTATCACCAGGAGCTGTTTGTCAGAAGTAAAGATGGTTTACTGCCAACGGCGAAAGCGCTTGAGATCCACCATAGTTTTCGCCAGGCCATGTTGCTTGTCGATAATACCTTTCTGACAGAAAACAAGGATGATGATACCCGGATTACGATCCTTGGTAGCGACTTCATTGAAAGTTATTACCTTTCCCAACTGTACGGTAGCGCGCTTTTTGAACAGGGCGTTATCAATCATTTTTCATCCCGCAATATTAGCCGCGATAAAGCTAAAGAGCTTTTACTGACGGCGCAATGCGATTTATCGATCGGATCTGAGCCGCTGGTTGAGCCCGGGCTCGATAATCAAATGATTGATAGCTTCAGAAATTTCGTCTGTATTTGTGCCAAAAGTCACTTATTCAGCGAACTATCGCAGCTTTCTTTGCATCAGTTCTACTCTTCCCGCCATGCCATGTATCAACCCGGCATTTCCTCGCCTTCCATCATCACTGATAACGGATTATTTAAAGATGATGTTTATTATGACGGTTCACGTACCATGGGCTATTGCAGCGACTCTATCACCGGGCTGGTTGGCATGGTAGAAAGAACCGCGTTGATTGCGTTATTGCCTTTAAAGCTGGCGCTATTTTATAAAAATCAGCGTAAATACGATATAAATTTTATCCAACCGCCACCAGAGTTAATGTTCAAGTCCGTGCAGGTTTATGCTTCATGGAACAAAAATAGCAAAAATATATCAGCGATCAATGAAACGGTTTCCATGTTACATACGCTGTCATCATTCAGACGGTAAGTTCCATCATCTTACCGTCATTAAGATGATGTGGTTAGTCTTGATATTCTTTGATTACCTTTCCCCTATTGCGCCACTTACACTCCTGATGAATCTTTTTTAACTTTAGTGATGCAGGAGCGATTATGTCTATACCTAATCATTTAGAAACAACGGAAGTTGTATTACTGGAAGTAGAAATACTTCTAACCATTATTTCTATCGGCGCCTGGGGTGGATTCGTCAGTTTCCTTCTCCGTAAAAATAAGGAAGAGAGTAGCGAAGCGCATCAGGGAATTATGAACTGCCTGACCCAGGTGGTGATATCTTGTTTTACCAGTTTTCTCCTTAGCGCTCTCGCAATCGAAAAAGGATTTAGCTTTAATATGGTACTGTTAGCCGCAGGGTTAGGCGGCGTTTTTGCCGGTCCAATTTTAAAAATACTGGGCGAGAAAGTAAAAAATACGCTTGGTGGTACTAAGCTTAAGTAGTATTACTACGTAATAAAAGGCTCATCCTTGAGTCTTTTATTACCGATGCGCGCGCGTCAACTATGTCACCCGGTTTTTAATCCAGCCGTAAATGAACTCTTCATTTTGTCGATGCTTTTCGCCGATCTCCAGGTAATAAGCCCCCTGGCTGCAGTTCAGCGCTTTGACTAACACCTGTTCTCCTTCTTTACCTCGTCGCGTCAAATAGTCATTCAGCGCATTCAGGGTTAGCGGGCCGATGTTGCCATCTGTTTTTATATCCGGGTAGTATTGCTGCTCGCGATTCATCACGTTAAGCCAGCGCTGTAGCCACATGCAGGGATGGTGAGGACCAATATTCACCGCAGCGTCGCACAGCTCAAATGCTACCGACCAGGAGAGTTGCGATACCTGCTCGAAGCCGGGTTTGATCCAGTAATCGGTCTCCAGAATCGTATAGGCCTCATTGTGAGAAAGCTCGCTCATCTTTCCCTGATAACCGTGCGCTCGCGCCGTTGCTTCGGTGATACCCCAGTTAGTTTCTCCGCCTTTGTCCTTTGGATTGGCGCTATAGCCGCCTTCCAGCCCCAGGATCCCATCAATAATTGGATTCATTTTATTCTCCCTGAATTAATGAATGTGCATGTACATCATTGTACCTAGCGTGACGGAAAAGACGGTGGTGAGAGCCGCCAGGGTTTTACGGAAAAACTGCTTTCTGACTTTCGGTTTCCTGGATTCGACTTTCTCAATGGCGATGTCTTTGTTTACCTGCAGCCCCTGGCGCGGGATAGTGATGAAAAGATCGTTTATACCGAGTGCTTTGAGATCTCGTCTGATTAAATACAGTATCTGCGTTAGATTGGCATCATTCACAAAATGACTTCTGCTACCCCATAACTCATTGGCGATTTTCTGCCGTTCGATAATCTCCAGATGAGCGTTTTCAATAATGAAGCTAAGACATTTAGAACGCATTGCTGTCATTCGAATAACTTGCGAATTTGAGCTCGTTCTTAGTTCATATTTCTGTTCGTTGTAGATGCAGTTGTTATTGATGAGATAAGTTTTCATAACGTCTTCCTTTAGATTTGCACATCCTGATTGTCGTCGATGAATATATTGCACAAGAAATGGCTTAATCCATTTTTTGTCATCGGTTTTATTGTAGTGTTGTTTGTTGGGGAGACCTTTGTCACATAATCTCATGTAAGTTAAATGACAATTAATTACTACCTAAATCATACTTAATATGCTGTCTGTTTTTTACTCTTCAGGTGGGTTTGGTAGCCTGTTAGACCCGATGATGTTGGGCTGATGTTCCTCATCGATGTCTCAGTACGATAATTATCTGGCGTTGATGAATTACTGATGGTTTGTGATTAGCTAATTTTTAATGCGCAATGGATTATTGCTCTCGCAGAACGAACTGCGATAATTTTTAAACTTAAAAGGAAATTTAAAATGGCTACCAGCAAACTGATTAAAGGCGATACTCTTACCGAAACCAGCAACGCCGCTGATGGTTTTAATCCAGCAACTGAAGTCAGCAACTATAGCTATACTTCAGCGCGTGTCGCAAAGCCGGTCTATAACAAATATAAAGCAGCAACCACTAAGCCGAAGGTATTTGGCTATTATACCGACTGGTCTCAGTATGATGGTCGCCTGCAAGGAGACGACTCTAAAGATAACCGCGGTCGCGGCTACGACCTGACCAATATATCCCCGACTGCTTACGATAAAATCATCGTTGGCTTCGTCGGCGTAACCGGCTTCCATAAAGTGGATGGTCTGTATCGCGATGTGGTGGCCGAAGGGGCAGAGCAGTGCGGCAAAGTGAAGTACGAACCGACCTTCCTCGACCCGTGGGGCGACTTCCAGTCTTACGTCAACGTTGGACATAGCGTTAGCGGCTGGGACGTTGATCCGAAAACCGTAACCCAGGAGAACACCAAAGGCCTGCTCGGAGGTCTGCGTGACCTGCAGGCGAAAGCGAAACAGCAGGGCCACAACCTGGTACTGTCGATGAGCATCGGCGGCTGGACCATGAGCAACGGTTTCCATGAAACCGCAGCGTCTGATTCCGCCCGTAAAACCTTCGCCAAAGGCGTGGTGAAACTTTTCAAACAGTTCCCGATGTTCAGCGAAGTGGATATCGACTGGGAATATCCGAATGCCGAAGGCGCCGGTAACCCTTGCGGTCCGGAAGATGGCGAAAACTACGCCTTGCTGATTGGCGAACTGCGTAAACAACTCGATTCCGCCAACCTGAGCAATGTGAAAATCTCCATCGCCAGCTCCGCGGTCGTGAAGACGTTTGATTACTCCAACGTGAAAGCGCTGATGAAAGCGGGCTTGTACGGCATCAACCTGATGACCTATGACTTCTTCGGCACCCCGTGGGCGGAAACCGTTGCCCATCATACTAACCTGAATGCGCTGGAAGCGGGCGGTTGGGGGGTAAACACTATTGTGGAGCATCTGCTGTCCGAAGGTTTCCCGGCTGAAAATATCAACATCGGTTATGCCGGCTATACCCGTAATGGCCGTAACGTTGAGCTGGAGTCGCTGTCTCCGCTGAAAGGCACCTATAACCCGGGTAATGGCGATACCACCGGTACTTTCGAGTCCGGTACCAATGAATGGTATGACGTGATCTACAACTACCTGGATCTGGAAAACCAGAAGGGTCGTAACGGCTTCAACGTTTATACCGATCGGGTGGCTGACGCTGACTATTTGTATAACCCGGAATCCAAACTGTTTATGTCGCTGGATACTCCGCGCAGCGTCAAAGCCAAAGGCGAATATGCGGCAAAACTGGGTCTGGGCGGCATGTTCACCTGGACTATCGACCAGGACAACGGCGTGTTGCTGAATGCGGCTCGTGAAGGTCTGGGTTATGAAATTGAGTCTGAAACTATCGATATGGACCCGTTCTACTTCGAAGGCATCAATGTTGAAAAAGATGAATCTGAAGAAGACGATCAGAAAACGGACGTCAATCATGCGCCGAAAGCGGCTATTGAGCTGCTGGTTGTGGGCGGCTCTACCGTTCAGTTGTCCGGCGCCGGTTCTTCCGATGAAGATAAAGACGAGTTGACCTTTAGCTGGGGTGTGCCGTCTGAAATTAGCGTCGCGGATAAAACGGCGGAAGTGATTGAGTTCGTCGTGCCTGAGGTCAGCGCGAAAACGGCGTTCCAGTTCACCTTATTCGTTCGTGACTGCTACAACGAACCGTCCACTCAGCAGCGTTTTGTGTTGACTGCGGTTCCGGCTGCTGCCCAGGTTGAACCAAAACCGGCTGATGAAGAAGATGAAACCGACGTTATTCCGCTTCCTGACGAAGATACCAAACCGGCTGAAGATGACTCCTCTTCCGATGATGCGGCAGGCCAGGATGCGCCTCACGCGCTGTGGGATGCCAACACCGTGTACGGCGCAAGCTGGGGTACCTTCGAAACCGTGAGCTGGAAAGGTCACAACTACCAGGTGAAATGGTGGTCCCAGGGCGACCAGCCTGACCTGAACTGCGGTCAGAGCGGCGCATGGACTGACTTAGGCGCTTACTAATATTTCTGCGCTTAACGAGGTATGGGCTCCATGACAAAGCCCCGGTTTACCGGGGCTTTTTTCCACCAGGGAATGAGGAATCGAGTTGATGACCGTTGTAATTAAAAATAGCCGGATTGATGTGAATAGTTGGTATCAGAAAGTCACATTAACCTTCACAAACGAAAGTAACCGCCCGGTAGATCTGAACCAGGCTGCAATTAGCTTTACCGCCTCCGGGCATCCGGATCCGTGGGGAAATACAGGAGGTACGCTGAAAGGGGATCGTTCGCTAACGTTGCGTGATACCGCTCAGGGAAGCCTGGAATTCAATGAAATCATTATAAACAACAGCAGTGAGCTGCTGCTGCAGGCTGGGGAAAGCGGTACCCTATACTTTAGCCTGGCGGCCACCCAGGTACCGGTAAAATTATCTACCTTCACCCTGACTCTGGCGGCTTCCGATAGCGCAGATGAGGTTCAACCAGAACCTGAAGAACCGGCGGATGACACCGCTGATGAAGTTGAACCAGAACCTGAAATACCCGCAGATGATTCTGCTGATGAAGTTGAACCTGAAGCGCCCGCCGATGAGGCGATTACCGGCGCAGGACTGACCCTGGTTTCCGGGGAGGTGAAAGCCGCCAGCTGGTATCAACGCATAGCCCTGACGCTGACGAATCAGTATTCGCAGTCCGTCGATATTAATCAGTTGAAATTAGGCTTCACGGCGACAGCGCATCCCGATCCGTACAGCCCATTTAGCGGCACCATGATGGGTAACCAGGCGGTAACGCTAGCCAGCGACGGTGGCTGGCCGACAGAAAAAAATACCATCACAATCAATAATGACGGCGAGTATCTGTTGGCTGCTGGTAAATCGGCGGTACTGGAGTTTTATCTTTCGGCCACGCAAACGCCCGTCGTGCTGAGTGACCTGACGGCGACGCTGGCTCACGACCCTGGACGCCAGGGACAAATTATTCTGCAATTCCCGACGCAGGCGCAGAGCACCTCGCTGAAGCCGGAAATTGAGCTGCAATACTCTGATGGCCGCCAGCAGCGCTTTACCGGAGAGTGGGGCGCGACGCTGACCATTGGCGATCTGAGCGCCGGTAGCTACGTTATTACGGCACTGGAACTGTGTAACGATGAGATGAGAATTTCGCCCGTTACAGAATGCTATACGCTGGCGCTTGCTGCAGGTAATGCCGTTGAGCGCTGTCAGATTGCTTATCAACCGCCGGTAATTTTTGCCGCGATCGATCTGCTGCTGGCGGACGATGATCTGGCGGGCGCGGAAGTCGTTGTTGAGCTATGGTCGGAAGCAGGCGTGTGTGAAAGAACGCTGACGCTGATGGCGAATCAACCACAGCGCGTTACCCGGCTATTGGCCAATCATCAATATGCTATCTGTCTGCAGCCGACGACGATGAACAACCAGTTGCTCACCACCGCGGCGCAGGCCGCAACCATTGTGCCGAAGGTCGACACGACGGCGCAGGTTAACGTGGCATTACAAAAAACGCCCGTTGCGAGCGACAGCTTTGTTGAGGTCGCGGTGACGGTATTAGGCTTACCGCAGGGGACGGCCGCGCAGCGTTATCGTTTCTGCTGTGGCAGCTATCAGTATAGTTTCGTGCTGCAAAGCGACGCTCGCCAGCAGAAGCTGCCGCTGCGTTTGGCCGCCGGGGAATATAGCGTACAGGTAGCGGATGTGTATATTGCCGGTACGCCGTGGCGTTGCGACATCAGCTCGCCATTGCGTTTACTGCAAAGCGTTAATAGTGTCGCGCTTGAATTTGTCCAGGGCGTTCCGCTGCAGGTAAAAGGGTGGCCGAATTATCTGGCGCACGGCGGTGTGACGGTGAATGCGGCAGAGACGGTTGATTTGTATCGCAATGTGCCTTGCAGCGCGCTGTTTAAATATGATGGTTTTGATGGCGGCGGCGATCCGATCCCGGCGGCGGAAGTGGACAGCAATGGCGATGGTTTCCTGGATTATGCTTCGCTACCGATCCACAAAACGGTGCCGCTGGTTCGCCAGATCGAAGCCGAAGCGGGCCGCGCGGTAATGCCGGTAATGGTGGTCTATACCGCCAATGCCAGCGGCGGCAGCGCGGTATCGGATCTGCAGGATGAACAACGTTTACGCAATCACTTTGGTAACTTCATTACCCAGTGTCTGGCGGCACAATCCTGGAAAGATGAGCAGCATCCGGTTCCGGCAACCTTCGTCCTCAATCCGGATTTCCTTGGCGCTATGCAGCAGGAGCCTTATGGCTATACCGCGCTGCGGAAAGCCAATAGCGTGCAGGTGAATGTACAACTGGCGGCGGCGATTAACGCGCTCCCTGCGATTCCTGGTTTCAGCGCGCCGGCACTGCCGACCTTCAGCAACGATTTGTATGGCTACGTGCAGGCGATTAACTATATCGTTCGCCAGTTCGCGCCTGATATCGCTTTTGGTTGGCAGACTAACGTCTGGGCGACGGGCACGGCAGATTGGCTGCTGCGCGCCAATGCCGCACCGGTTGAACAAGGGGCGGCGATTGCTGAATTCATTAATGAATTGGGCGTGTACAGCGGCGACTATGCGCCAGACTTTATCGCATTTGATAAATTCGAACGCGACTGCTTCAGCCCGGATGCCTTAGCCCACTACGGTTGGAACGCCACCTGCTGGTTTAACTATCTGGGTATGGTGAAGGAGACGGCCAGAGCGTTGCAAAAACCAGCGATGTTGTGGCAGATCCCGGGCGGCCATATGCCGACAGTGGCTGAGGGGACCAGTAAAATCGCTGCGGCGCATTTTGCATCCGGCGGTACGTTCTTCATGGGGGATTCGCGGATTGGCAGCGATATCAACGCCATTACTCCGGCGTTGTTAAATACCGCGGTGAACAGCACGACGTATGGTGTTGCGACGGTAGGCGATTTTCTGCGCCGGGATGGCGGATACGATTGGAGCCAGATGCAGGCGTTAAATCTGCCGGACTATAACGTCTTTGCCGTGCTGTGGGGCGGCGGTTCTACAGTCAGTATCACTACCATTCATTCCAACGGTGAAGATGGCGGTTGGTTAGCGGAGAAAATGGCGGAGTACTACGCGGCCCCGCGCTATTTTAATTAATTGAGCTTTATTCCATGTAGCGTAAAGGCGGTGATTCAGCATAGGTACTATTCTGGATCGCTGCCTTTTCACTTTCTTGTTATATCATAAAAAATAATTTCATTTGTCATGAGCGGCTGATGTTAAAAATAATTAATGAGATTTTGAGAACTTTGTTGGTTATTTGTTTGAGTATTATCTTATTTGATAAATGATTGATTATTTGTGCTTTCATCATACATTTATACTATATTTAATATTTATTTATTATTAATTGCAGGCTAACGAATGTGTGTATATCTTTATTTCTCATATGATTATGGATATTTAATGAAGATATAATGAAATTAAATGGTTTCGAAAATGATAATGAGAATGCCTTGCACTCATATATTTTCTCTCAGCAGGCTAAACCTCATGCTGCGATTGATGCCTTATTTTCTGCACTTCTGCCATTTGGTAAGCCTTTCATCGTGCAGCCGGGTGAAGAATTTTCGCTGTATACCGAGCAGAGCAGCCGCATTGTGTTGCTGGAGTCCGGCATCTTCTCTATTTGTCGCAGCGACAGAGGGTTGAATGTGTTATCGGTTTTTGCTCCATCAATTGCAGGGCTGATTGATAGCTACGGCGTAACCTACGATGTTCCTACCCGCCCGGAACATTTTTTGATTGCTGAAACAGAATGCTGTGGTCGCGCGGTCCCGCTAGCGGATTTCATAAAGGTCACGGATGAGTGCAATCTTTGGCACGATGTCGCCCGTTTTCTCGCCTATCGTTTGATGGTGATGAACGTTCGCGATCGGGAACTGGTTGGCGTTGACTCTTATCTCAAGGTTCGTGCGTTATTAATCGAAATTGCCGCCTATAGCGACGAATATCGCCAGAGTATTAATGTTCTGAATTTTATTCAACGACGAACCGGAATATCGCGAAGTCGTACTATGAAGCTACTTTCTGAATTGCGCAAGGGCGGTTATATCAATATAGATGGCGGACGTTTGTTAGGGGTTAAGAAACTGCCTCTGGCCTACTAAAGACTGCATTAAATAACAGATTCAAAAAATTATTTCCTGGAAAAACATATGGTTAAGAAAGGTCCTATAAAAACAGCCATTGTAGATTGCAACTCCCTGGCCAATTTATAATAATTAAATAACGGCAGGAATTTATTCTCTATTAGCGCTTATAAATCAGTGCAGGGCTTGCTATTCATTGAATATAGTATTTCTGTACGCTACAACTTTTAACGTTTTTGCGCCCGGTACCAGCATGAGATCTCTGTGAAGAGGGCTCGGTACTAAAATTCGTTATTAATTTATTTTCGACTTGTGTATTTAAAAGGTTATTTATGAAAAAACATCTTTTAGCGATGGTAATAACTGCCATGGCGGCGAGCGGTATGACCTGCGCTGCGAATGCGGACACCACGACGGTCTCCGGCGGTACGGTGAATTTTACGGGGCAGGTTGTGAATGCCGCATGCTCCGTTTCCGCTGACTCTATCGATCAGACCGTAATCCTGAGCCAGGTTCGCACCAGCAAACTGACGGCATCTGGAATGGTTGCCAATCAGAAAGAAGATTTCTCAATCAAACTGGAGGACTGCGACACCACGGTCAGCCAGAATGCGGCGGTGATTTTTAATGGTCAGCAGGACAGCACGCTCGCAGGTTCGCTGGCGAACACCGCTGGCGCGGGTGCGGCGACAAACGTTGCGCTGCAGTTATATGGCCCGGATGGGCAGGTTCTGAATATCGGCGATACCTCCGGCACCATCACCCTGATTGATGGTGAAAACACCGTGCCGCTGAGCGTGGATTATGTCGCTACCGGCGCGGCCACGGCGGGTAACGTTGCGGCAACCGCGACCTTCAGTATGGTCTATTCCTGATTGGTATCCGCATCCCTCCGCTGTTGTCAGCGGAGGGATGCATTTCATCTTCTCCCTGGTTATCAAATAATGAGTACGCGAATTACCCCGATTTTATTTTCGTTCTTGCTGCTGGCGGCGTTGGGAATGACTCAACTGGCCCATGCGGGTGGCATCGCGCTGGGTTCGACCCGAGTTATTTATCCGCAGGGCGATAAGCAGGTTTCTCTGCCGGTGATTAACTCTTCCAGCAATAATGTATTTTTAATCCAGTCGTGGGTGGCGAACGCCGATGGCGGCAGAAGCGCAGATTTTGTCGTTACCCCGCCGCTGTTCGTCATTCAGCCGGGAAAAGAAAATCTGCTGCGTATCATGTACGTTGGCCCCTCGTTGCCGACAGATCGCGAAAGCGTCTTTTATCTCAACAGTAAGGCCATCCCTTCGGTTAATAAAAGTAAGCTGGCGGCTAATTCACTGCAAATCGCCACGCAAAGCGTTATTAAACTGTTTATTCGCCCTAAACACTTGTCTGTTGCCTCGGTAGACGCGCCGGGAATGTTACGCTGTCAGCGTGCCGGTGACCGCCTGAGTATCGCCAATCCTTCCCCGTATTATGTCTCGCTGGTTGATATTCATGTGGGCGGGCAGAAATTAGCCAATGCGATGGTGCCGCCGAAAAGCGAGATAAACTTGCACGGCGGAACAGGGCAGGTGACTTTCCAGTCGATTAACGATTTCGGCGCCACCACGCCGCAGCAAACCTGTCTGAGCCAGTAAGATTGTGTTGAAACTCGATGTCGCCGCTCGCCAGTTGACGGTGGGTAGACTACCTGCGCTTATCAGCCTGGCTCTAATCTCGGCAAGCGTATGTACGCTGCCGCGCGGCTGGGCGGAAAACTATTTTAACCCTGCCTTTTTATCTGACGACCCGTCGAAAATCGCTGACCTGTCGCATTTTGAGGGTAACGGTCAGGCGCCGGGAGTTTATCGGGTCGATGTCTACCTTAATGGCGCATTGCTGACGACGCGCGATATCGCTTTTCGCGCGAACCCGCAAGCTACCGATGGCTCAGGTCTACGCGCCTGCCTGACGCCCGAAATGCTCAACGGCATGAACGTGAATATCAGCGCGTTTCCACCGTTGGCGAAGGCAAGCGTGGGGGACTGCGTCGATCTCGCGGCGGCGATCCCTGCCGCCTCCAGCGCTTTTGACTTTAATCAGCAGCGGCTGAATATCAGCATTCCGCAGGCGGCGCTGAACACCCGGGCGCGGGGCTATATTCCGCCGCAAAACTGGGATGAAGGTATCAATGCATTGCTGCTCAACTATACGTTTACCGGCGCGAATAGCCGGGACCGTAGCGCTGGCGGCACCAATAGCGACAGCTACTTCCTGGGGCTTAACAGCGGCTTAAATCTTGGCGCCTGGCGTTTACGTGATTACTCGACATGGAACTACAACAGCGGTAATCAGCAGAATAAAAGCGACTTGCAGCACATCAGCACCTACATTGAACGTGATGTAGCGAAGTTAAAAGGCGAACTGACGGCAGGCGACAGCTATACCCCTGCAGGCGTTTTCGATAGCCTGCCGTTTCGCGGGCTACAGCTGGCGTCTGATGACAATATGCTGCCGGACAGCATGAAAGGCTTCGCGCCGACTATCCACGGCATCGCGAAAAGCAATGCCCAGGTGACGATTCGCCAGAATGGCTACACCATCGACCAGCGCTATGTACCGCCTGGCGCCTTCACTATTGACGATCTCTATCCGACCTCCTCCAGCGGCGATCTCAACGTCGAGCTCAAGGAGTCCGATGGCAGCATTTCCAGTTATAGCGTCCCTTATGCCGCCGTACCGGTTTTGCAACGCGAGGGGCGGGTGAAATACGCCGCCACTGCGGCGACCTATCGCGGCGATAGCAGCCAGAAGCGGGATGTGAGTTTCGGCCAGGCGACCCTGATGTGGGGGTTGCCGCACGGCTTTACGCTGTACGGCGGAACGCAGTTTGCCTCCGATTACCGCGCGCTGGCGCTGGGTACAGGGGCTAACTTCGGCGACTGGGGAGCGATTTCCGTCGATCTTACCCAGGCTTACAGCACTCTGGCGGATGAGAGCGAACATCAGGGACAATCGCTGCGCTTTTTATATGCCAAATCATTGAACGACCTGGGCACCCATTTTCAACTGTTGGGCTATCGCTACTCGACCTCTGGTTTTTATACGCTCGATGATACTGCGTGGAAGCGAATGTCAGGCTATAACGGCCAGCAGGACGACGACGGCGAGCGCGATGCCGGCGATGAATACAACCTCTACTACACCAAACGCGGCAAGGTGCAGGTCAATATCTCTCAGCAGTTCGGGCATTTTGGCTCGCTGTACATCACCGGCAGCCAACAGAGTTATTGGCACACCGATGAAAGCAATAAATTACTGCAAATTGGCTACAGCGACACGCTGGCCGGGGTCTCGTGGAGCCTGTCATATAGCAGCAGCCGCGCGCCCGGCGAGGAGGAACGCGACCAGGCTCTGGCGCTTAATATCTCGCTACCGCTCAGCCAGTGGCTTACCCACGGCGACGATATCACCCAGCGTCGTCATAACATTTATGCGACGTTTTCCACCAGTAGCGATGGACACGGCGGCGTAACGCAAAATAGCGGTATCAGCGGCACGTTGTTGGATCAAAACAATCTGAGCTACAGCGTGCTGCAGGGCTACCAGAATCAGGGCGTTGGCGAGAGCGGTTCCGCCAGCCTGGAATACGATGGCGCGAAGGGTAACCTGAATGTCGGCTACAACAACAGCAATCATGGCGATTATCGACAACTGAACTATGGCCTCAGCGGCGGCATGGTCGCGCATGCTCATGGTCTTACCCTCAGCCAGCCGTTGGGCGATACCAATGTTCTTATCGCCGTGCCGGGGGCTGGCAACGTTAATATCGAAGATCAGCCGGGGATCCACACCGATGGTCGCGGCTATGCGGTGGTGCCGTATGCCACGACCTATCGCCAGAACCGCATGGCGCTGGACGTTAATTCGCTAAAAGACGATGTCGATATCGATGATGCGGTGATCAATGTCGTTCCCACCCAAGGGGCGCTGGTGCTGGCGAACTTTACCGCTCGAGTCGGCGAGCGCGCGCTGTTGACGCTAAAACATGAAGGAAAACCGCTACCGTTCGGCGCCACGGTCACTATTGCTGGCGCGCCTGAAGAAGGCATCGTTGGCGACGACGGTGAAGTGTATCTTTCCGGCCTAAGCCCGCAGGGCACGCTGAAAGCGCAGTGGGGGCCGCAGCCCGACCAACAATGCCTCACTCATTATCATCTCCCCGACGTGAGCCAACCGCTGGCGCGTCAGCATCTGGAATGTCGCTAAATGAAGCCTGTCTCTTTTCTTGTTCTGTTAATGGGGCTGCTGCTGGCCCGCGGTAGTCTGGCAGCCGTTTGCCAGAATACCAATGGCTCGCCTGCGACGGTCGATTATGACCTGACGACGACGCTGACGGCAGCGCAAAATCAGGCCGGTTCGACCACTCAGCTGAGTAAAAACCAGGATGTAAACGTGCAGGCGATTTGCCCTGCGGGTTCTTCAGATTCCGGGCGGACGTTTCGTTCGTACGTGGCGTCCGCGCCGGTAGTGGAAACCAACGGCAGTTGGAAATATTTGCAGCTGGACGGTACCTATCTTGAAGGGGCGATGCGCATCGAAGACTCGGCGGCAGGGGAATTTTATCCGCCGATTGATTATGTCTATATGGGCTATGACGCCAACGTTAACAATGGCTCACCATTCCCGGTACATGATTCAAACCTGGTATTTCAGCTTAAGGTGGTTAAGCCATTTATTGGCACGGTAAATATCGAACCGAAGACCATGTTTAACGTTTATGTCACCACCACCGGGGATGATCCGCTGAGTACCGTGGTATACAGCATTGTCTACAGCGGCAGCGTGACCGTGCCGCAAAGCTGCGAGATTAACGCCGGACAAACCATCCTCGTTGATTTTGGCTCGCTGTACAGCGGTGGTTTCAATCGCGTCGGAGAAAAACCAACCGGTGTCCGTAATAAAAGATTCACCGTGCCGGTGAAGTGCAGTGGGGTGGATTCACAGGTTAGCCTGAGTCTGCGGTTGATAGCCACCGCCGATAGCCACTTAAGCCAGGCTATCGCCACCGATAATCCTGATGTTGGCGTGGTGGTCGAAAGCAGCGATGGCACGGTATTAACACCCAATGACGCCAGCAGCGTCGAGCCTTTTACTACCGATGAAAACGGACAGGCGCCCCTTTCCCTGCAAGCGTATCCGGTCAGCACCACCGGCCAGACGCCGGCGGAAGGCGCTTTTACCGCGTTGGCTAACTTACGGGTGGATTTCGATTAATGCGCCTGTTTCAGTACTTCATCTTACTTATCCTGCTGTGCGGTAACGGCTGCTACGCCGACGATAGCGGTTACAACCTGGAATTTACCGGCACGATTGTCGCGCAAACCTGCGATGTCGAAATTTCCAGCCTCAGCCAGAGTATCGATTTAGGTCAGTTCTCGGTGGAGGATTTCCCCTCTACCGGTACGACGACGAAGTTCAAGCCGTTCAACATCAATCTAAAAAACTGCTCGCGGGGCATTACCGGCAGCAAAATCTGGTTTACCGGCACTGCCGACAGCGACAACCCGGCGCTACTGGCGCTGAGTGACACCGGGATGGGTAGCGAAAAAATGCTGGCTGGCGGCGTTGGCGTGGAGATCCTTGATGAGGACCAGGATGCCGTCAGCATCAATAACACCAGCTCGGTAGTCTATCCGCTGAAAACGGGCCGCAACACCTTATCGTTTTATATCCGCTACAAATCTACCCGACCAACCGTGACCTCCGGCAATGCGACGGCGGTGATGTATTTCGATCTGCAATATGAATAGGCGCGCGGCAATGATCAAACAACTGTGCTTCTGCTATGGGCTTCTTCTGGCGGTAAGCGGCGCGCTGGCGCATGACGGGAGGGTTTATGTGACGGGAACGATTACCGACAACACCTGCACGCTGTCGCCGGATTCCGAAAACATTCAGGTCGATATGGGAACCGTCAGCAACCGCCAGTTTTATCAAACCGGGGCCGGCGCGGAATGGCAGCCATTTTCAATCACGCTGCAAAATTGCGGTAGCACCGCCAGCGGCGTAACGCTGAGCTTTAACGGCGTCAGCGACTCGCAAAGCGGTGACCTTTTCGCATTGGATAGTGGAGCGAACGCGGCCTCTGGTATCGGGATTGCGTTATACGACAAGAACAAACAACAGATCGCGCCGGGGGCGCAAAGCGATGTGCAGGCGCTAAGCGCGGGCGCAGCGTCCCAACGTTTACAGTTTTATGCCCGCTATGTGGCTGATGGCGCCCCGGTGGCGCCGGGTGTAGCCGATGCTTCCGCGACTTTTGTGCTGAGTTATGAATAGACGACTTTTCTGCTGGTTTTGGCTCTGGCTGTTGCCCTTTGGAATAAGTCATGCGGGCGTGGTGATTGGCGGCACGCGTTTTATTTATCACGCTGAGCGGACGACGCTGAGCGTTCCGCTACGCAATACCTCTGAGAGCGACTGGCTGGTGGACAGCCACGTGCTGAGCGGTGGACGCTGGCCAGGCGCTGATAATTTGTCACCCCGTAAACCGCCATTCGTGGTCACGCCGCCGCTCTTCTTATTGCGCGCAGGGCAGGAGAACACGCTGCGTGTCGCGTGGAGCGGCGAGGCGCTGGCGCAGGATCGTGAAACTTTGTTCACCCTGAGTATTGCCGCTATTCCATCGGGAAAAACCGGCGTCAATAGCGTGCAGATGGCCTTTCGCTCGGCGTTAAAGCTGATTTATCGGCCCGTAGGGCTAACCGGCGATCCGCAGCAGGCTTATCGCCAATTAGCCTGGAACTTAACGGCGGATGGTCTGACGGTACGCAATGCCGGGCCCTACTACGTCACCCTCTTTTCAACCCGCGTCAACGGTGCGCCTATAGACGCCGCGGGGATGGTCGCGCCCTTTTCTACCCGCCGCACGTCGTGGTGTCGACTGGCGACACGCTGCGTCGTGCGCTGGCAAAGTCTCAACGATGCCGGAGGAGTAATGCCGCCGGTTACGGTAACGGCGCAACGGTGATGACGATTTTACTCAGCCCCTGTGGGCATCCCCTGAACTTAATAATGAGAACTCAATAATGCGCAAACTTTCCTGTAAATCGGCGGTGTGCATGGCGCTTGGCGGCGTCATCTCTTTTTCCGTACTGGCGGCGAATACCACTCCAGCTGCCAGCGATATTGGACCGGCCGCGGAAGCCTATATCGCCAGCCATCCTGATAAAGTCGGCGAAGCGGTGGCGACGTATCTGGCGGATCATCCGGAATTCCTGATTGCCGCCAGCGAAACGCTACATCAGCGCCAGCAGGTCGCCCAGAAGCAGGCTTATGCGCAGCTGGCGCTGCAGTACCGCTCTGAGCTGCTGAGCGATAGCTCTCCCTCCGTTGGCCCGGCGGATGCCAAAGCAGCGGTGGTGATGTTTTTTGATTACCAGTGTTCCTGGTGCAGCAAGATGTCGCCCGTGGTGGAGGAGCTCGTGAAATCCAATCCTGACACGCGTTTTATCTTTAAAGAGTTCCCGATTTTTTCATCCCGCTGGCCGGTGTCAGGTCTGGCGGCGAGGGTCGGTGAACAAGTGTGGTTGAAGGATGGCGGCACGAAATATTTGGCCTGGCATAATGCGCTGTACGCTTCCGGCAAAGTGGAGGGGCAGTTAACCGAGCAGGATGTTTACACGCTGGCGTCGCATTATCTCACCCAGCCGCAAATGACGGCGGTAAAAACCGCCGAGCAGAGCGGGGCGGTGCATGACGCGCTGATGAGCAATCAGGCGCTGGCTCAACATATGAACTTTTCCGGTACTCCGGCTTTTGTGGTCATGCCGCAGGCTGCCGCTCCGGACGCCGGTCGTATCTCGGTAGTGCCGGGCAGTACGTCGCAGGATGCGTTGCAGATGGCGATTCAGAAAGCTAAAGGCTAAGTCTCAGCGACCGGGGCGCGGTTCCCGGTTATCTGCTTCCTCCGACCGAGGATTTCGCGTATGCAATTCAAGAAACGCTGGTTAGGGCTGGCGGCCATTTCACTGTTCACGATCGGCGGCGTGCGGGCGCACACTGTCGGTAATATCCAATTTTTTGGCAACGTAGTTACTGAAAGCTGCTGGAACGAAACGGAAAGTAGTGAGATTTTTTGCCAGCGCGCCGATCGCATCGAACGCCACGTGATTGTGGAAAATATCACGACTTCGCTGGCCTCAGCTTACGCGACGGTGGAAAAAAGCTATCTCGATACCGACAAGCAGCTCACCCTGCTACGGGTGGTCTATGATTAACGAGAGGCGTTTATAGCTCGGAAAAAATGAGTGTAATGGCAACTTAAATCTGATTTTTTCGATGTGTTAGCGGTTGTATCATACTTTTATCGAGTTATTGACCAACAAGGTGAGAGTAAAAGTGAAACATCTGCAACGATTTTTCAGTAGCGATGCTTCCGGGGGCATTATCTTAATCTGCGCCGCCGCGCTGGCGATGATTATGGCCAATAGCGGCGTCACCAGCGGTCTGTATCATGCTTTTTTGGAAACGCCGGTACAGCTGCGCGTCGGTGCGCTGGAAATTAACAAAAACATGCTGTTGTGGATCAACGATGCGCTGATGGCGGTGTTTTTCCTGTTAATTGGTCTGGAGGTTAAGCGTGAGATGATCCAGGGGGCGCTTGCCAGTCGCCGTCAGGCGGTGTTCCCGGTGGTTGCCGCGATTGGCGGCATGGTGGTGCCTGCGCTTATCTACTTAGCCTTCAATGCCCAGGATCCCGTTGCGCGGGAAGGGTGGGCGATCCCGGCGGCGACAGATATCGCCTTCGCGCTTGGCGTTTTGGCGCTATTAGGCAACCGTGTACCAACGGCGCTGAAAATTTTCCTGATGGCGCTGGCTATCATCGATGACCTTGGGGCGATCGTTATTATTGCGCTGTTTTATACCAACGATCTATCGGTGCTATCGCTGGCCGTCGCCGCAGGCGCGATTGTGGTGCTGGCGGCGCTTAATCTGAGCGGCGTGCGGCGCACCGGTATCTATATACTGGTAGGCGCGGTGCTGTGGACGGCGGTACTGAAATCCGGCGTACATGCGACCCTGGCGGGGGTTATCGTCGGTTTTATGATTCCGTTGAAGGAGCAGAATGGCAAATCGCCAGCGAAGCAGCTTGAACATGTGCTGCATCCGTGGGTCGCGTTTCTTATCCTGCCGCTGTTTGCTTTTGCCAATGCCGGAGTTTCGCTGCAGGGCGTCACATTCGCGGGGCTGACCTCACTGCTGCCGCTGGGGATTATCGCCGGGCTGTTTGTCGGTAAGCCGCTTGGCATCAGCCTGTTCTGCTGGCTGGCGCTGAAGTTTAAGTGGGCCTCGCTGCCGCCAGGAACCCGCTTCCCGCAGATTATGGCGGTCGGCGTACTGTGCGGAATCGGCTTCACCATGTCGATTTTCATCGCCACGCTCGCTTTTAGCAGCGTGGATCCCGGATTGATCAACTGGGCTAAGCTGGGCATTCTGATAGGGTCTATCCTGTCTGCCGTCATCGGCTACATGATTCTGCGTAAGCGCGAAACGGATCTTACTCACAGCGTGTAACTTCATCGGGAGGGCCTGTGGGCTCTCCCGGACATATCAGGGAGGGATGCATGTCGCATATCAATTACAACCATTTGTACTACTTTTGGCACGTCTACCGTGAAGGCTCGGTCGTCGGCGCCGCCGAGGCGCTCTATTTGACGCCGCAGACGATCACCGGGCAAATAAAAGCGCTGGAAGAGCGACTGCAGGGAAAGCTTTTTAAACGCAAAGGGCGAGGTCTGGAACCGAGCGAATTGGGTGAGCTGGTATTTCGCTACGCGGATCGCATGTTTACGCTGAGCCAGGAGATGCTCGATATCGTCAATTACCGCAAAGAGTCGAACCTGCTATTTGATGTCGGCGTCGCCGATGCGCTTTCCAAGCGGTTAGTGAGCGGCGTGCTGGATGCCGCAGTAGTGGAAGATGAGCAAATTCATCTGCGCTGTTTTGAATCCACCCACGAGATGCTGCTGGAGCAACTGAGCCAGCATAAGCTGGATATGATTATCTCCGATTGCCCAATTGACTCTACTCAGCAGGAAGGGCTGTTCTCGGTGAAAATCGGCGAGTGCGGGGTCAGCTTCTGGTGTATGAATCCGCCGCCGGAAAAAGCGTTTCCCGCCTGTCTTGAGGAGCGTCGCCTGCTTATTCCCGGCCGTCGTTCAATGCTCGGGCGCAAGCTGCTGAACTGGTTTAATTCGCAGGGGCTACAGGTGGAAATTCTCGGCGAGTTCGACGATGCGGCGCTCATGAAAGCCTTCGGCGCGGCGCACAACGCGATTTTTGTGGCGCCAACCCTCTATGCTCACGATTTTTATGCCGATGAGTCGATTGTGGAAATCGGGCGCATGGAGAACGTGATGGAGGAGTATCACGCTATTTTTGCCGAACGAATGATTCAGCATCCTGCGGTACAGCGTATCTGCAATCGCGATTATTCATCGCTGTTTGCGCAGCCGCAAAGTTAAGCGCGACTATGGCCGGCAGAGGTCGGCCCAGACGAACAACAGACATAAAAAAACCCGCTTTCGCGGGTTTCTTTAACAAAGTTCAGCAAGCGGGCGATTAAGCCAGTTTGTTGATCTGTGCAGTCAGGTTTGCTTTATGACGCGCAGCTTTGTTTTTGTGGATCAGACCTTTAGCAGCCTGACGGTCCACGATTGGTTGCATTTCGTTAAATGCTTTCAGTGCAGCAGCTTTGTCGCCAGCTTCGATAGCTGCGTATACTTTCTTGATGAAAGTACGCATCATAGAGCGACGGCTTGCGTTGTGCTTGCGAGCCTTTTCAGACTGAACGGCGCGCTTCTTAGCTGATTTGATATTAGCCAAGGTCCAACTCCCAAATGTGTTCTATATGGACAATTCAAAGGCCGAGGAATATGCCCGTTTAGCCTTCTTTTGTCAATGGATTTGTGCAAATAAGCGCCGTTTAAGATAACGAGGCTTCATTACGTAGTGATGGCGCAAGATTCTACCAGCTTGTTGTAGTCGAATACAGTCTTTCCACCATAAAAATCGACGGCCGCGTATAGTTTTTCCTGCATTCTTACGCTGAGTGAATGAATTAGCAGGAACTTTCGTAATCGAGGTGCAATCGCTGGTTAACGTCGCCTGTTGTACAAGGTATACTCGGACGATTTTCACTGTTTTGAGCCAGACATGAAGCTGATACGCGGCATACATAATCTCAGTCAGGCCCCGCACGGGTGCGTGCTGACCATTGGAAATTTCGACGGCGTGCATCGCGGGCATCAGGCGCTGCTGCAGCGCCTGCGCGCAGAGGGCCGCCAGCTCGGTCTGCCGGTTGTGGTGATGATTTTTGAGCCGCAGCCGCTGGAGCTGTTTGCCGCCGATAAAGCGCCGGCGCGGATCACGCGGCTGCGTGAAAAGCTGGGCTACCTGGCGGAAAGCGGCGTCGACTACGTGCTGTGTGTCCGTTTCGACCGGCGTTTCGCCGCGCTGACGGCGCAAGATTTTATCAGCGAACTGCTGGTGCGCCAGCTTGGCGTGCAGTTCCTTGCCGTGGGGGATGATTTCCGCTTTGGCGCTGGTCGTCAGGGGGATTTCTTGTTATTACAGAAGGCCGGGGCGGAGTACGGTTTTGACGTCACCAGCACTCAGACCTTCTGTGAAGGCGGCGTACGTATTAGCAGCACCGCGGTGCGTCAGGCGCTGGCCGACGATGACCTCGCGCAGGCGGAAAACCTGCTGGGGCATCCGTTTACCATCTCTGGTCGCGTCGTCCACGGCGATGAGCTGGGGCGCACCATAGGTTTCCCGACGGCGAACTTACCGCTGCGTCGTCAGGTTTCCCCGGTTAAAGGGGTCTTTGCGGTAGAAGTGGCAGGGCTCGGCGATAAGCCATTACCCGGCGTCGCCAACATTGGCACTCGTCCAACGGTCTCTGGCGTGCGACAGCAGCTGGAAGTTCACCTTCTGGACGTTGTAATGGACCTCTACGGTCGCCATATAGATGTAATACTGCGTAAAAAAATACGTAACGAGCAGCGTTTTGCGTCGCTGGATGAGCTAAAAGCGCAAATCGCACGAGATGAGTTAACGGCCCGCGAGTACTTTGGGCTCACCAGGCAGGGATAATCCTACTGGTATTTATCAAACCGAAATAACGGAACCGAGAATCTGATGAGTGACTATAAATCCACCCTGAATTTGCCGGAAACAGGGTTCCCGATGCGTGGCGATCTCGCCAAACGCGAACCGGGAATGCTGGCGCGTTGGACCGATGATGACCTGTACGGCATCATCCGTGCGGCGAAAAAAGGCAAAAAAACCTTCATTCTGCATGATGGCCCTCCTTATGCGAATGGCAGCATTCATATTGGTCACTCGGTTAACAAGATTCTGAAAGACATTATCGTTAAGTCCAAAGGACTGACGGGTTTTGACTCGCCGTACGTTCCGGGTTGGGACTGCCACGGTCTGCCGATCGAACTGAAAGTCGAGCAGCAATACGGTAAGCCGGGCGAGAAATTCACCGCTGCAGAATTCCGCGCCAAGTGCCGTGAATATGCCGCCGAGCAGATCGACGGCCAGCGTAAAGACTTTATCCGCCTGGGCGTACTGGGCGACTGGTCGCGTCCGTACCTGACCATGGACTTCAAAACTGAAGCCAATATCATCCGCGCGCTGGGTAAAATCATCGGCAACGGTCACCTGCATAAAGGCGCTAAGCCGGTGCACTGGTGCGTTGACTGCCGTTCCGCGCTGGCGGAAGCGGAAGTTGAGTATTATGACAAAACGTCTCCGTCTATCGATGTGGCGTTCCACGCGGTAGATAAAGCCGCGGTACTGGCCAAGTTCGGCGTAGCCGACGTCACTGGCCCGGTTTCGCTGGTTATCTGGACCACGACGCCGTGGACCCTGCCGGCTAACCGCGCCATCTCTCTGTCGCCTGAGTTCGACTATGCGCTGGTGCAGGTTGACGGTCAGGCGCTGATCCTGGCGAAAGACCTGGTTGAGAGCGTGATGCAGCGCATTGGCGTGGCGGATTACACCATCCTGGCGGCGGTACAAGGTTCCGAACTTGAACTGATGCGCTTCAAGCATCCGTTCCTCGATTTTGACGTGCCGGCTATCCTTGGCGACCACGTGACGTTGGACGCGGGTACCGGTGCGGTGCATACCGCCGGCGGCCACGGTCCGGACGACTACACTATCAGCCAGAAATATGGTCTGGAAATCGCCAACCCGGTTGGCCCGGACGGTTCTTACCTGCCAGGTACTTACCCGTCTCTGGACGGTATCAACGTCTTCAAAGCCAACGACATCATCGTTGAGATGCTGCGTGACAGCGGCGCGCTGCTGCACGTGGAAAAAATGCAGCACAGCTATCCGTGCTGCTGGCGCCACAAATCGCCGATCATCTTCCGCGCCACCCCGCAGTGGTTCGTCAGCATGGATCAGAAAGGCCTGCGCGCGCAGTCTCTGAAAGAGATCAAAGGCGTGCAGTGGATCCCGGACTGGGGCCAGGCGCGTATCGAATCGATGGTAGCCAACCGTCCTGACTGGTGTATCTCCCGTCAGCGTACCTGGGGCGTGCCGATGTCGCTGTTCGTGCATAAAGAAACTCACGAACTGCATCCGCGTACCCTCGAACTGATGGAAGAAGTGGCGAAACGCGTTGAAGTTGACGGCATCCAGGCATGGTGGGATCTCGATTCCCGCGACATCCTCGGCGCTGACGCCGACAGCTACGAAAAAGTGCCGGATACCCTCGACGTGTGGTTTGACTCCGGGTCTACCCACTCTTCGGTGGTTGATGTGCGTCCGGAATTCGCCGGTCACGCCGCGGACATGTATCTGGAAGGCTCCGATCAGCATCGCGGCTGGTTCATGTCTTCGCTGATGATCTCCACGGCGATGAAAGGCAAAGCGCCATATCGTCAGGTACTGACCCACGGCTTCACCGTCGACGGTCAGGGCCGCAAAATGTCCAAGTCTATCGGTAACACCGTTAGCCCGCAGGACGTGATGAACAAACTGGGTGCCGATATTCTGCGTCTGTGGGTGGCTTCCACCGACTACACCGGCGAAATGGCGGTCTCCGATGAGATCCTCAAACGCGCCGCGGACAGCTATCGTCGTATCCGTAACACCGCGCGCTTCCTGCTGGCGAACCTTAACGGTTTCGATCCGGCAAAAGACATGGTCAAACCGGAAGAGATGGTCGTTCTGGATCGCTGGGCGGTCGGCTGCGCGCAGGCGGCTCAGGAAGATATCCTCAAAGCCTACGAATCCTACGACTTCCACGAAGTGGTACAGCGCCTGATGCGCTTCTGCTCCATCGAGATGGGTTCGTTCTACCTCGATATTATCAAGGACCGCCAGTACACCGCGAAAGCGGACAGCGTGGCGCGCCGCAGCTGCCAGACCGCGCTGTTCCACATTGTGGAAGCGTTGGTGCGCTGGATGGCGCCGATCATGTCCTTCACCGCGGACGAAATCTGGGGCTACCTGCCGGGCGAGCGTGAAAAATACGTCTTTACCGGCGAGTGGTATGAAGGCCTGTTCGGCCTGGCCGACGACGAAGCGATGAACGACGGTTTCTGGGATGAACTGCTGAAAGTGCGCGGCGAAGTCAACAAGGTGATTGAGCAGGCGCGTGCGGACAAGAAAGTTGGCGGTTCTCTGGAAGCGGCGGTTACGCTGTATGCCGATGCCGAACTGGCGGCCAAGCTCAACGCGCTGGGCGAAGAATTGCGATTTGTCCTGTTGACCTCCGGCGCTAACGTTGCCGATTATGCACAGGCGCCGGCTGATGCCTGGCAGAGCGATCTGCTGAAAGGGCTGAAAGTGGTTCTGAGCAAAGCCGAAGGCGAGAAATGCCCACGCTGCTGGCATTACACCAGCGACGTCGGCAAGGTGGCGGAACACGCGGAAATCTGCGGTCGCTGTGTCAGTAACGTCGCCGGTGACGGCGAGCAACGTAAATTCGCCTGATGAGTAAATCGATCTGTTCAACGGGGCTACGCTGGCTGTGGGTCGTCGTAGCCGTGCTGATTATCGATCTGGGCAGCAAATTCCTGATCCTCCAGAACTTCGCTCTGGGGGAGACGGTATCGCTGTTTCCATCGCTTAATCTGCATTATGCGCGCAACTACGGCGCGGCTTTTAGCTTCCTCGCCGATAGCGGCGGCTGGCAGCGCTGGTTCTTCGCCGGGATTGCGGTCGGCATCTGTGTGGTGTTGACGGTGCTGATGTACCGTTCGAAGGCGACGCAAAAGCTGAACAACATTGCCTACGCGCTGATCATTGGCGGCGCGTTAGGGAATTTGTTCGACCGCCTGTGGCACGGCTTTGTGGTCGATATGATCGACTTTTACGTCGGCGACTGGCATTTCGCCACCTTCAACCTTGCCGATAGCGCCATCTGCATCGGCGCGGCGCTGATTGTGCTGGAAGGTTTCTTGCCTTCCAGTGATAAAAAAACAGCATAAAAAATTGCCGGATGGCGACGCTAAAGCGTCTTATCCGGCCTACAGTATACATCGGCCCTTATTGCCCGGTAAGCGCAGCGCCACCGGGCAACAAGTGGCGGTAATGTAAAAGAGCAAACCTGCATGTCTAACTCTGTACAGAGCAACAGCGCGGTGCTGGTGCACTTCACGCTAAAACTGGATGATGGCTCCACCGCCGAGTCCACGCGCGGCAACGGTAAACCGGCGCTGTTTCGTCTCGGCGACGCCTCGCTTTCCGAAGGGCTGGAACAGCATCTGCTGGGGTTGAAAGCCGGCGATAAAACCACTTTCTCGCTGGAACCTGACGCCGCATTCGGCGTACCGACTCCGGACCTGATCCAATATTTCTCTCGCCGCGAGTTTATCGACGCCGGCGAGCCGGAAATTGGCGCAATTATGCTCTTTACCGCAATGGATGGCAGCGAAATGCCCGGCGTGATCCGCGAAGTGAACGGCGACTCTATTACCGTTGATTTCAACCATCCGCTGGCCGGGCGCACCGTTCATTTTGATATTGAAGTGCTGGAAGTCGATCCGGCGCTGGAGGGGTAAGATGCAGATCCTGTTGGCTAACCCGCGCGGTTTTTGCGCCGGCGTTGACCGCGCTATCAGCATTGTCGAAAACGCGCTGACGCTGTACGGCGCGCCAATCTACGTTCGTCACGAAGTCGTCCATAACCGCTACGTCGTCGATAGCCTGCGTCAGCGTGGAGCGATTTTTATCGAACAGATTAGCGAAGTGCCGGACGGCGCGATCCTGATTTTCTCTGCTCACGGCGTTTCACAGGCGGTACGCAATGAAGCGAAGAGTCGTGACCTGACGGTTTTCGACGCCACCTGTCCGCTGGTGACCAAAGTCCATATGGAAGTCGCCCGCGCCAGCCGCCGCGGCGAAGAGTCGATCCTGATCGGCCACGCCGGGCATCCGGAAGTTGAAGGCACCATGGGTCAGTACAATAACCCGGAAGGGGGCATGTACCTGGTTGAGTCGCCGGAAGATGTGCTGACGCTGGAAGTGAAAAACGATGCCCGACTGTCGTTTATGACTCAGACCACGCTCTCCGTCGACGATACTTCTGACGTTATCGACGCGCTGCGCGAGCGCTTCCCGAAAATCGTCGGCCCGCGTAAAGACGATATTTGCTACGCCACGACTAACCGTCAGGAAGCCGTACGCGCGCTGGCGGAACAGGCTGACGTGGTGCTGGTGGTCGGTTCGAAAAACTCCTCTAACTCTAACCGTCTGGCCGAACTGGCGCAGCGGATGGGGAAAGCGGCTTATCTTATCGACGATGCCACCGATATTCAGGAACAGTGGGTGAAATCCGCTGCCTGCGTTGGAGTAACGGCGGGCGCGTCGGCCCCGGATATCCTGGTGCAGAACGTGATTGCCCGCCTGCAGGAGCTGGGCGGCGGTGAAGCGGTGCCGCTGGAAGGCCGTGAAGAGAATATCGTTTTTGAAGTGCCGAAAGAGCTGCGTGTGGATGTCCGTGAAGTAGAGTAAGTTCTTTCATCCATCAGTATGAGAAGATGCCAGACTTAACGTCTGGCATTTTTTTTGGGAGAAAACCATGCGCTTACCGATTATTCTCGACACCGATCCGGGTATTGACGACGCGGCGGCGATCGCCGCCGCGCTCTTCTCACCGCAGCTGGATTTGCAACTCATGACGACGGTCGCGGGTAATGTCTCGGTGGAGAAGACGACCCGCAATGCGCTGCAGTTGCTGCATTTCTGGAATGCTGATGTACCACTGGCGCAAGGGGCATCGATGCCGCTGGTGCGTCCGCTGCGCGATGCCGCCTCGGTGCACGGCGAATCCGGCATGGAGGGCTATGATTTCGTCGAGCATAACCGCCAGCCGCTGGCTAAACCGGCTTTTCAGGCAATTCGCGATGCGCTGATGCACGCGCCGGAACCCGTGACACTGGTGGCCATCGGCCCGCTAACCAATATTGCTCTGCTGATTACGCAGTATCCTGAGTGCCTGTTTAATATTCGTCGACTGGTGCTGATGGGCGGCTCGGCCGGTCGCGGCAACTTTACCCCTAACGCCGAGTTTAATATCGCCATCGATCCGGAAGCCGCCGCGAAAGTCTTCCAGAGTGGGTTGGACATTGTGATGTGCGGACTGGATGTCACCAATAAGGCGCTGCTGAGTGCGGACTATCTGGCAACCCTGCCGACGCTCAATCAAACCGGTAAAATGCTTCATGCGCTGTTTAGCCACTATCGCAGCGGCAGTATGAGCAGCGGCCTGAGAATGCACGATCTCTGCGCTATCGCGTGGTTGGTTCGCCCGGATCTATTTATGCTCAAACCCTGCTTTGTAGCGGTGGAGACGCAGGGGACCTGGACGGCCGGCACCACCGTGGTGGATATCGAAGGGCGTTTGGGACAACCGGCCAACGCCCAAGTGGCGCTGGATTTGGATATCACTGGTTTTCAACGTTGGGCGGCGGAGGTTTTCGCTCTCGCGCCGTGACAGGTAAAGCTAGTGTGAATCGACCACATTACACCATAACTCGCTCGCTTCATCCGTCCACATGAGTAGCAATAATGAAGCGAAGCGTTCAGCCGCCGCGGAAAGAGGACGGTTTTTAACGCGAATCATGCCAAGCGTGCGCCTGATGACCGGTTCAACCAGCGGCACGCTGACGACAGCGCTGTTAGCGTGATGCGGCATGGCCAGGCAGGGCAGAGCCGATATGCCAAGCCCCGCCTCGACCAGACCAAGAGAGGTGGATAAATGTCTGACTTCGTAAAACCAATCTAACCTCCACGGTTTATCCTGCAGGCAACTTTCAATAAGTTGCCGATTACCGCTTGAGCGTCTGACGCCAATTAATCTCTGCGAGACGAGCTCGCGCCATTCCACTAATTTTTTACTGGCGAGCGGATGATCCTGCCGGCAAGCCAGCACGAAGGGTTCGTTGACCAGCGGGCTAAATTCGATGTCGGGATGTGTGATGAAGTTCATATTTATTCCAAAATCGACTTCGCCTTTTCTCACCGAAGTCATGCAATTTTCTATACCTTGTTCATAAATTCGAACTTTGATGTGGGGATAGCGCTGATTAAATTGAACGATAGCACGTGGTAAAAAATAAAATACCGCCGTCGGGATACAAGAAAGCGTTACCGTATCATGCACATTCGAAGTCAGGTTGCTGATGTTGAAAATGGCGGCATCTAGGCTGGCAATCAGTGATTTCGCTTTAGGAAGAAGCATTTGTCCTGCCTGGGTGAGCATGATTTTTCGGGTGGTTCGTTCGAAAAGCGGGGTATTAAGATTACTTTCTATTTTCTGTATTTTTCGGGTTAGGGCGGGTTGCGTCAGGTTAAGAACTTCAGCGGCTTTGCTAAATGAACCCAGTTCGGCAACAGTGACAAAGGCTTTCATACCGGATAGTTCATTATTCATTGTTGCTCCGTAATCTGAGATGAATTATTGATATATAGAATGGCCTTGTTAATTATTACCGTGCCGATAGTTATTATTAATGTTTTGTAGGTATAAGTCTTATTTTCATATTTTATCAATCACTATCCGCCTTGCAAGTAGAATCAGATGGTGAACGGTTGTGCGATTAATGAATAATAAAGTAAATAAAAAACTTTAAATACATTAAGTTCATTAAATTCACGCCCCGTTTATTTATTCTTTTTCTTCTATATTTGTAAGGAGCGTGTTATGAAACAAATTCCGTGTGTTCTCATGCGTGGAGGAACGTCAAAAGGGGCTTTTCTTTTAGCGGATGATCTACCTGAAGATATTCAAAAACGTGATGAGGCGTTATTAACCATCATGGGTTCAGGCCATGAACTGGAAATTGATGGTATTGGCGGTGGTAGCCCGCAAACCAGTAAAGTGGCTATTGTCAGTCAATCGTCCAGCCCACAAGCAGACATTGACTATTTATTTGTGCAGGTCATTGTCAATGAACGGCGGGTCGATACCACGCCTAATTGCGGTAATATGCTGTGCGCGGTAGGTGGATTTGCTATCGAAAAAGGTCTCATCGCGGCGAGTTCACCGGTAACGCGGGTGCGTATCAGAAACGTAAATACCAATACCTTTGTCGATGCTGACATTCAAACACCGAACGGCCAGGTCGTTTATGAAGGGAATACCCATATTGATGGCGTTCCCGGGCAGGCGGCTCCCGTTGCTCTGACATTTCTAAACGCCGCCGGGGCGAAGTCGGGCCAACTTTTCCCCACCGGTAACCGGGTCGATATTTTTGATGATATTCGCGTCACGTGTATTGATATGGCGATGCCGATGGTGATTATCCCTGCACACAGTCTCGGTAAAACCGGATATGAATCTGCTGCTGAATTAGACAAGGACAGTGCATTTTTCCAGCGTCTTGAATCTATACGTCAACAAGCTGGCGCGGCAATGGGGTTTGGCGATGTATCCAACATGGTTATACCTAAACCGGTACTGGTTGCTCCACCGCAACACGGCGGAACAATGAGCGTGCGTTATTTCATGCCCCACAGCTGCCATAAGTCTCTGGCGATTACGGGCGCTATCGGTCTGGCGAGTTCTTGTGTTATCGCCGACACCGTGGTTAACGAGCTTACGCGAATGTCTGGTGAAGGATTAATTAGCGTTGAACACCCTAGCGGCAGCATTGAGGTGAACCTAAGTAACGCGAATGGAAATCCTGAAAATATTCGCGCGTCGGTTATTCGTACCGCACGTAAGATTCTTTCTGGCATGGTTTATCTCCCTGAATAACTTAATCAGTGTTCTTCTATAATTTTATTCAGGTAAGGGATCAAAATGGATAAAAAAACAGTATGCAAGCTATTAGTGCTTGTCGCCATCCCATTGCTTATTAGTCTATTTCCGGCTCCAGCGGGATTGACCAAACTGGCTTGGGTGCTATCAGGGATTTATCTGGCGGCGATTGTTGGTTTGGTTATTAAGCCGTTTTCTGAACCGGTAATATTGTTAGTCGCTGTCGCCACATCAATGGTCGTTATTGGCAATTTAGGTGATGGCGTAATAAAATCATCGAGTGTATTAAGTGGCTATGCATCGGGAACTACCTGGCTGGTTTTCTCAGCGTTTACCTTAAGTGCCGCCTTTGTTATTACTGGTTTAGGTAAGCGGATTGCTTATATTCTTATTGGCAAGATAGGGAGTACCACGCTTGGCTTAGGCTATGTTACCGCCTTTCTTGATCTCATCCTTTCCCCCGCAACACCGTCGAATACGGCTCGCGCCGGTGGTATCGTCTTACCTATCATCAATAGCGTGGCTGTTGCGTTAGGCTCGGAACCGGAGCATACGGCAAAACGCGTTGGCCATTATTTGATGATTAACGTCTATATGGTTACCAAAACGACCAGTTATATGTTCTTTACCGCAATGGCTGGGAATATACTGGCGCTCAAAATGATTGAAGATATTTGTCATATCAAATTGAGCTGGGGCGGATGGGCATTAGCCGGAATATTACCAGGCATTATTATGCTGTTATTAACACCGCTCATTACCTATAAGTTATATCCACCAGAGTTAAAGAAAGTGGATAATAAGGCAATTGCCAAAGAAGGTCTTGAGTCTTTAGGGCCGATGACCTTACGTGAAAAAATGCTCTCCTGCCTGTTTGTCATGGCATTAGCCGGTTGGGTATTTAGCAAGTCGCTTGGCGTTAACGAATCAACGGTAGCTATTTGCGTCATGGCATTGATGCTGGTGTTAAAAATCGTCACCTGGGATGATGTTATAAAAAATAAAGGGGGTTGGAATACCCTGATTTGGTACGGTGGGATTATTGGTTTGAGTTCGCTGTTGTCCAAAGTGGGCTTTTTCTTGTGGTTAGCTGAATTGTTGAAGGACAATATTTCGTTTGGCAGTCATAGCACTCTGGCTTTCGTGGTTATTGTAGCATTAAGCATTCTGGTGCGTTATTTCTTCGCTTCAGGCAGCGCGTATATTGTGGCAATGGTACCGGTGTTTGCGATGTTAGCGAATGTTTCCGGTGCGCCAGTGATGTTAACCGCATTAGCCCTACTGTTTAGTAATTCGTATGGCGGTATGGTCACCCATTATGGCGGCGCCGCTGGCCCGGTGATATTTGGCGTTGGTTATAATGATATTAAGTCCTGGTGGATTGTCGGCGGTATATTGGCTCTGCTGACGTTCATCCTGCATATCACCATCGGGGTATGGTGGTGGGAGTTATTAATGTACTGGAAGGTAATCTAATAAATTAAATATTGATTTTAATCTTTTTTATAATCTGCGTTCATGGAACAAGGATATATTTTAAAAACGCTAAATGGAGTGTCGCATTTTTATGTCTCCAGTAACAATTACATTGTCACTATTGTTATTTTCAATTGTGATGTTTATTTGGGAGAAAATCCCGCTGGCGGCGACCGCGATGATCGTATGCATTGTCCTGGTCGTAACCGGCGTGTTTGATGTGAAAACGGCCTTCTCGGGGTTTATTAACCAGAATGTCATTTTATTTGTCGCCATGTTTGTGGTTGGCGGCGCCTTATTCGAAACTGGCGTCACAGATAAAATTGGAGGAATAGTTACCCGTTACGCTCGGTCGGAGAAGCAACTCATCGTTATTATCATGTTGGTTTGCGGAATACTCTCCGGCTTTCTGTCTAACACGGGAACGGCCGCGGTACTGATCCCCGTAGTTATCGGCGCCGCGGTGAAGTCTGGCTATGCGCAATCTCGTTTGTTGATGCCATTAGCGTTTGCGTCGGCGCTGGGTGGAAACTTATCGCTTATTGGCTCGCCGGGTAATTTGATCGCCCAGTCGGCGCTGGAACAAGTCGGGCAACGCTTCGGTTTTTTCGAGTATGCCAAACTGGGTATCCCTATGCTGCTTTGCGGGATCATCTACTTTTTGACAATAGGTTATAAATTGTTACCGGCACAATCTGTGCGTGCCGAGGGAAAAGCAGAAAAGAGCAGGAAAGTTGACTGTCCTAAATACAAGCAAGTTATTGCGGTTTTAGTGTTGGTATTTACTGTACTGGGCATGATTTTTGAGAGCGTCATTGGTTTGCCAATTGCAATTATTGGTTCAATTGGCGCCTTATTTTTGGTTATTACGCGAGTGATTACTGAAAAACAGGCCTACCAGTCAATTGACTCACAGACGATTTTTCTGTTTGGCGGTACTTTAGCTTTAGCGAAAGCACTCGAAACCACTGGCGCGGGTGAAATCATGGCCCGTTCTATTATCGATCTGCTGGGTCAACAGGCTTCACCGTTCTTACTGTTAAGTGCTGTGTTAATCATATCCTGTGTATTAACGAACTTCATGTCGAATACCGCAACAGCGGCCTTGCTGATTCCTATTGGTCTGTCTATTGCGAATTCCATGGGGGCCGATCCGCGAGCGGTGCTAATGGCTATTGTCATTGGTTGTTCATGTGCTTATGCGACCCCGGTGGGGACGCCGGCGAATATGATGATTTTTTCCGCCGGAGGATATCGGTTTATGGATTATGTCAGGGTCGGATTACCGCTGATTATTATATCTGTGGTGGTGAGCTTTATTTTACTGCCGATATTTTTTCCTTTCTATTCGTAATAATACGGATAAAAGCATCGCCTAATTATTTAATCTATCTGAAGGACATAAGTCATGATTAAATTACATGATAGTGGGGTATATTTATCCCATCAGCATGGGATTATCCCAGAACAGGAATGCGCCAATCCTGTCGCCAAAGAGATTGCACGAAAGGGAACCATAGCATGGTCAATTTTGTCATCTCATAGCCACTCGGGAGATGAACAGAAATTAAAAATTAAATTTGATTCTATGACCTCCCATGACCTTACCTTTGTTGGCATCATCCAGACGGCAAAAGCCTCCGGCATGACCCGCTTTCCATTGCCGTATGTTTTAACCAACTGCCACAATTCACTTTGTGCGGTGGGAGGAACCATTAACAGCGACGATCATATTTTTGGTCTCACTTCCGCGCAGAAATATGGCGGGATTTACGTTCCGCCACATATTTCGGTTATTCACCAGTATATGCGTGAAATGATGGCTGGTAGCGGCCAAATGATACTGGGATCGGATAGTCATACGCGTTATGGCGCGCTGGGGACGATGGCCGTCGGTGAAGGCGGCGGTGAGCTAGTTAAACAACTGCTGGGAAACACCTGGGATATTGATTATCCCGATGTCGTCGCGGTGTATTTAACTGGCAAACCTGCCGCTGGCGTTGGCCCTCAGGATATTGCGTTGGCATTAATTGGCGCGGTATTCAAAAACGGTTATGTGAAGAACAAAGTGATGGAATTCGTTGGTCCCGGCGTGGCCAGTATGTCGACCGACTATCGAAACAGTATTGATGTCATGACTACTGAGACGACCTGCTTATCCTCTATCTGGCAGACCGATGAAGAGACGCGGCATTTTTTACGCCTTCATGGTAGAGAGAAAGATTATCGTGCGCTGTCAGCAAAAGAGATGGCCTACTACGATGGTTGTATCGAAATCGATTTAAGTACCATCAAGCCGATGATCGCGCTACCGTTTCATCCAGCCAATGTCTATGAAATTGATACACTTAATCAGAATTTACCGGACATTTTACGCCAGGTTGAAATTGAAGCTGAGAAAATCTCGCTTGGGCGCGCGAAGCTGTCTCTGTTGGACAAAATAGAGAACGGTAAATTACGCGTTCAGCAGGGTATTATTGCTGGTTGCGCCGGGGGCAACTATGTCAACGTCGTACAGGCGGCGAATGCCCTGAGGCATCACTCCTGTGGCGATAATATTTTCTCGCTTTCAGTTTACCCCTCCTCACAACCGGTGCTGATGGCGTTAACGAAGAAGGGAATGATCAATGACTTAATGAGTGCGGGCGCCATTATTCGTACCGCGTTCTGCGGTCCTTGCTTCGGCGCCGGTGATACCCCGATGCATAATGGCTTAAGTATCCGTCATACGACGCGAAACTTTCCGAACCGTGAAGGTTCCAAGCCGGGAAATGGGCAGATGTCGGCGGTGGCATTGATGGACGCGCGTTCAATTGCCGCGACGGCCGCTAACGGGGGATTGTTAACCTCGGCGGCGGAGCTCGATTGCTGGCATGATGCTCCGGAATATGAATTTGATGTTTCCCCCTATAAAAACCGGGTTTATCAGGGATTCGTTAAAGGCGCTACGCAGCAGCCGCTAATCTATGGCCCGAATATAAAAGATTGGCCGGAAATGAATGCATTAACGGATAATGTTCTGTTAGTGGTCGCCGCAAAGATAATGGATCCGGTAACGACTACCGACGAGCTGATACCGTCAGGGGAAACATCATCGTTTCGTTCGAACCCCCTGGGGCTGGCGGAATTTACGCTCTCCCGTCGCGATCCGCAGTATGTGGGGCGGGCTAAAAAAATTGCCGTTATGGAGCAACAACGCGTTAAGGGTGAAGATCTTTGCCGTTTAAATCCACAGCTGGAAAATATATTTTCCCAGATACGTCTGCTACCGGGTCAGGAAAATATTAGCGCGGCACAGACTGAGATAGGTAGCATGATCTATGCGGTCAAACCCGGTGATGGCTCAGCGCGAGAGCAGGCCGCTAGCTGCCAGCGCGTGCTTGGCGGGCTTGCCAATATTAGCCAGGAGTATGCGACCAAGCGCTATCGTTCCAATGTGATTAACTGGGGGATGCTGCCGCTGCAGATGAAAGAGGCGCCTGATTTCGAGGTCGGCGATTTTATTTATATCCCGGCAATAAAAAGCGCACTAACCGGTGAGTTTAGTGATATCACCGCTTTTGTAGTCAGCGATAATCGACCTGTGAAGCAGATAACGCTTTATATGGAGAAATTAACCTCGTCGGAGCAGGAGATTATTAAGGCCGGTGGTCTTATTAATTATAATAGAAATCAATTAATCCTCGCTAATTAATATCTGGTCATGCTGGCAGTGTTTCTCTGCCAGCAATCTTTTCAACATTAATATATCTTTTCTTGTGCCAGCACATTAATTTATGCTGAAGCGTTGTTTAGGCTAAGGAGTGTTTGGTTTGAAGGGGGCTCCGATGTGCCCCGCTGTCATTAATTCGTTCTCATGGAGAGAATATCATGACCTATGGACAGGCCTATCTTAAAGGCTGGAAACAGGCTTTTAATTTCGTTGGACGCTCTGACCGCCGTGAGTTCTGGTCATTTTTTCTTATCAACGCCCTGATTGTGGCAACCCCTTTACTCATCTGGTATCTGGCTACGCTTTATGACTACCGGTATGGCGTTTTGAGTCTGTTTCTCTTCCCGTTGGCTTTTGTGCTTCATTTACCGATGATTATCCCAATATTGGCGGTAGGTTTTCGCCGGATGCATGATATTGGCCGCTCTGGTTTCTGGTTTTTACCGGGGATCGTTTTCCCGGTGTTTATTATTTTATCTTTGGCAATGTGCTGCCTGCGTTCAGCGCCGGAACCGTCTCGCTAAGAAAATCAATCATTGCCCGCATTCTGGCGGGCATATGCTTATGCCCCGCCCATAACAGCCACAGATTGCCAGAGTAGCTGCTGATAAACTCCCACTCCGCCAGTACCTGCACGATTTCACCCTTTGCCAGCGCTTCACGGGCGGTAAACAGTGGCAGACTGCCAATCCCCAGATGCTGTTTAACCGCATCAAGACGCACCGCAGTGTGGTTAGCGGCGTAGCGTCCGTACGTCTGCACCGTTTCGTTTTTGCCTTCGCGGCGAAATTTCCAACGCGCGTCGGCGGGCGTTTCGCCAAGACTGATACAGCTATGCGCGCGCAGATCCTGCGGGGTACGCGGCATTCCGTGGCGCTGTAAGTACTCTTTGGTGGCGCAGATGACATGAACGATCGGCATCAGCGGTTTGCCATGCAGTACAGGGGAAGGGGTATGGGTAATACGCAGCGCGAGATCGATGCCGTCATCAATAAAGTCGAGATCGCGATCTTCTAAACGTAAACAGACGTCAACCTGCGGATAACGGTTGAAAAAGTCGATCATTAGCGGATGAATGACAAAGCGCCCGACGGCTTTTGGTACGCTCAGCGTGAGTTTACCCTGCGCCACCGTCTGGGTACTTCCGGCGCAGTCCATAGCCTGGCGCGCCGCTTCCAGCATTTCCAGCGCATGTTCATATACCGCTTTCCCGGCATCGCTCAGCCGCAGCTTGCGGGTGGTTCGATGCAACAGTTTGCAGCGCATCTCCTGTTCCAGCCGCGAGACGCTGCGACTGACGGCGGATGGCGTAATCCCGCTCTGACGGGCGACGGCGGAAAAGCTGCCTTGTTCGACAATCTGTACGAAGAGGGCGAGGTCGGGGAGAAGGTTCAGATTCATTTGTGCCCTCAAAGCAAAAGTGCATTGGTTGTGGAGGCCATTATCGCGGTCAATATTATCAATATACTGTGCTGACAGAGAGGAGAACAATCATGACTGAACGTGTTTATTACGCCAGCGACGCCACCGAAGGGCGCGCACAAATTATCAGCTGCAGCGCTGAAGCCGATGGTGGTTATGCCATTGAACTTGATCGCACGTTGTTCCATCCGCAGGGCGGCGGGCAGCCGTCCGATCGCGGCTGGATCGATGAGCGGCCCGTAATGGCGGTCACGACGCGCGGCGATAGTGTCCTGCATATCGTTGCCCAGCCGCTGCCGTTAGGCGAGGTGGAGATACGAATTGATGCGCCTGTGCGGCAACGGCATGCCCGTTTGCACTCTGCTGGTCACTTGCTGGGACTGGCCGGCGAGCAGTTCGGCTGGCGACCGGTGAAGGCGCATCACTGGCCGGGAGAGGGACGGATTACGTTTGCTGCCGGCGCTGGCGCCGCGTTACCGGAAGCCAGCGCGCTGCTGGCGCAGGTGAGCGCGTGGCAGAAGCAGGATTTACCGCGCCGCATCACCTTCGCTAATGGCCTGCGCGCCGTAGGATTCGGCGAACTGCCGGTTTATCCCTGTGGCGGTACCCATGTCGCTAGTCTGGCGGCGTTGGGAAATATCGTCATCAGCCAGCTGAAAATGAAAAAAGGGCAGATGATCGTCAGCTATACCCTCGAATAAGCGTTTCAGACGTGCTCAGGGTAGGGATGTTTGCCGCGATAAATGCGTTCCGGCCGGCCGACTTTGCCATAACTGATTTCCGCTTCCAGAAAATCGTTTTTAACGCCTTGTTCGAGATAACGGCGGGCAGTGGTTTTACTGCTGCCGAGGATGCGGGCCAGAGAGTCGGCGGTATGCACGACTTCCGGGTCGGAGAACAGCTGCAGCACGCGGTGAAAGGTGCTTTCATCGATCCCGCGCAGCGGCGCGTCAGCAGGTTCAGTGTGCTCGCGAGCCTGGATATTAAACAGGGCGTCGACGTGGGTCTGGCTGGCCTGTTCGCTCGAACGCAATGAGCTGCGGTAGCGGGCGAAACGCTCGAGCGTATGTTGTAAACGTTGATAGTGTACGGGCTTAATCAGGTAATCGAATACTCCCAGTCGCAGGGCTTCGCTGATGGTCTCCATATGATTATCGGCGGTAATAAAAATGATTCGCCCTTTGTAGTTAGTGCTGACAGCGTGGCGAATCAGATCCAACCCCTTGCCGTCAGGGAGAAAGTTATCCAGCAGGATCAGCTGCGGCTGGTAGAGACGCATCAGCTTTTTCGCGCTTTCCAGTTTATCCGCGATGCCGATTACGTTGAACTGGGGGAACTGTTTGATGGTATCCACCAGGATTTCCGCCAGCATAGGTTCGTCTTCAACGATAAGAGTAGTAATGCTATCCATGATGTTCATCTCGGGTCAGGGGGATATAAAGGGTAAAGATGGTGCCAAAGGGAATGTTATTTTCGACGACGATAGTGCCGCCTGCTTGTTCTACGTAACTGCGCACCAGCCAGAGCCCAATACCGTGCTCGGCGCTGGCGCTACTGGTGACGCCACGCTCAAAGATGCGATCGCGTAGCGTCTCGTCAATGCCGCATCCCTGGTCGGCGATCTCGACGATCAGTTCATGACCGTCGCTATTTATTAAACACTCGATCTGCTTCGATCCCAGCGGCTGGCGTAACGAGGCATTGTAGGCGTTATCGAGCAGATTCCCTACGATCGAGATCCATTCGCTGGGAGAAAGCGCGGTGGGAAGGATATCGACGAAGCAGGCGGGGTCGAATACCAGTTCAAGACCAAGCTCTTTGGCCCGATAATATTTACCGATCAGCAGCCCGGCAAGGTGGTTATCCTGGAAATTACGCGCAATAAAATCGAGCACCTTCTGGTGGCTTTCTGACTGTTGCTGAATCAGATCCAGCGCGTGATCGTAGCGTTTAAGAAACAACAGTCCGGCGATGGTCGAGATCAGGTTGCGGTGTTCATGCTGCACGGCGCGCAGATTATCGGCGTACTGCTGTACCTGGCTGAGCTGCAGACTGAGGGTGTTGATATCGTCTTTACTGCGAAAACTGATGACCCAACCCTGTGGGGCATTATTTAAGATCACCGCCATCCGGCTGGCGATCACTTTGATCTGATTAAAAGTGACGATCGCGTCTTTCTTATTCTCATGCGGCGCATCGTAGAAGAAGGCCTCTTGCGCAATGACGCTACTGATCTTTTTACCGATCAGTACGGGCTCCGGCTGGCTTAGATTAAGCAGACGACGGGCGGTCTGATTAATGGCGGTTATCTTATAATTTGAGTCGATGGCGATGAGCCCTTCAAACACCGATTCAAAGAGCACGCTTTGCTGGATGAGCAGCTGCGAGAGCTGCTGGGGCTCCATATTGAGCATTTGCTTTTTGATATGCAGCGAGAAGCGCCGAGCACAGTACAGCAGCAATAGCAGGATAATCGCCATCGGGATCAGTAGCGAGCTTATCTGCAAGCTGAGCCAGTTTTCTAACTGTTCAATGGTATAACCGACCGACACGATGCCGATGACTTTCCCGGTGGCGTCCTGCACCGGCGATTTACCCCGTAATGATGAACCTAGCGAACCTTTGCGTACCGAGACATAGCTTTTGGCGTTATACAGCGCCTCATCGCTATCGCCACCTTCCATTGATTTACCGATTTCGTCCGGGTTGACGTGATAAAGACGCTGCCCGTTGGCATCGCCGACGGTGATGTAGGTGGCGTCTGAGAATGAACGCATGGGGCCGATAAGCTCTTTAATTCTGGCGAGATCGCGCTTCTGTACCGCTTCCACCAGCTCCGGCATTGCTGAAATCTGCATCGCCTGAATCAATGCCCGTTGCCCGACCTGGTAATGAAGACGTTCTTCGGTAATATCTGTTAGATACCAGGACATACCCAGCATGACGACAGTTGAGGTAAATAATATCAGCAGGAAGATGCGGTTCTGAAAGGACCGCCGCGCAAACCAGTGGGTTATTTTTCGGGTGTACATAGGGCCGATAGACATTAAATGGCTAGTTTCCTCGTTTGGCGGTCCGGGTACCTGCAGATGGCGCACAGATCCAAAAAATTCAGAAAAACGCCCGTTCAAAACCATTGAATCGGGCGCTGGTGTGGTAGCCCGGCTAAGGCGCCAGCCGCTATCCGGCAACCTCTCCCCGGTGGCGCTGCGCTTACCGGGGCTACAAACCGGAGCGGACCGGTCGCCCGGATAAGGCGCCAGCCGCTATCCGGGAACCTCTCCCCGGTGGCGCTGCGCTTACCGGGGCTACAAACCGGAGCGGACCGGTCGCCCGGCTAAGGCGCCAGCCGCCATCCGGGATGGACGCCGGCCTACATCGCCAGCACGTACTTGAGCATCACCCCGGCGGCGATCGCCGAGCCGATCACCCCGGCCACGTTCGGGCCCATCGCGTGCATCAGCAGGAAGTTCTGCCCGTCCGCTTCCAGACCCACCTTGTTGGACACCCTCGCCGCCATCGGCACCGCCGATACCCCGGCGGAACCAATCAGCGGGTTGATCTTGTGCTTACTGAACACGTTCATCAGCTTCGCCATGATCACCCCGGCGGCGGTGCCCACGCAGAAGGCGATCACGCCCAGCAGCAGGATCCCCAGCGTCTGCGGCTGCAGGAACTTGTCCGCCACCAGCTTGGCCCCCACCGACAGCCCGAGGAAGATGGTGACGATATTGATCAGCGCGTTCTGCACCGTATCGCTCAGACGATCCACCACCCCGCTTTCGCGCATCAGGTTGCCGAAGCAGAACATCCCCAGCAGCGGCGCGGCGTCCGGCAGCAGCAGCGCCACCAGCAGCAACAGCACCGCCGGGAAGAGGATCTTCTCGCGTTTGCTCACCGTACGCAGCTGCACCATGCGGATCTTCCGCTCTTTGTCGCTGGTCAGCGCCTTCATGATCGGCGGCTGGATCAGCGGCACCAGCGCCATGTAGGAGTAGGCGGCCACCGCGATGGCCCCCAGCAGCTCCGGCGCCAGCTTGCTCGACAGGTAGATGGCCGTCGGGCCGTCGGCGCCGCCGATGATGCCGATGGCCGCCGCCTGCGGCAGGGTGAAGGAGATGAAGCCGAAGTAGTTCAGCGTCAGCGCCCCGAGCACGGTGGCGAAGATCCCGAACTGCGCCGCCGCCCCCAGCAGCAGGGTGCGCGGGTTGGCCAGCAGCGGGCCGAAATCGGTCATCGCCCCGACGCCCATAAAGATCACCAGCGGCGCGATACCCGAGCCAATCGCCACCTTATAGAAGATGGCCAGCACCCCGGAGGAGTAGCCCATGTCCACCGCCAGCGTCTCCATCTGCCCCTGCACCGACGGCAGGGCCAGCGCCAGCGCCTCCTTGATGGCGTGGACGTCCGGCGCGCAGTTGAGCTTCGCGGCAATCACCGCCAGCTGGACCGGGTCGTGGTGGGCCAGCAGGTTTTCCAGCGCGCTCAGCGCCAGCCCGGCCTCCGGGATATTGGAGAGCAGGCCGCCGAAGCCAATCGGCAGCAGCAGTAACGGCTCGAACTTTTTCGCAATCGCCAGCCACAGCAGCAGCAGGCTGACCAGCAGCATCACCGCCTGGCCGGCTCCCAGGTGCATCAGCCCCATGCCCTGAATCAGGGCGTTCAGACTTTCCATTTGCGCTCCTCGTCCTTACGCCAGCTGCAGCAGGGTGTCGCCGACCGCCACCGCATCGCCGGATTTCACCGCGATACCGCGTACGGTACCGGCCTGCGCGGCGCGGATTTCGGTTTCCATCTTCATGGCTTCCAGAATCAGCAGCACCTCGCCTTCCGCCACCGCCTGGCCTTCGCTGGCCAGCACCTTCCAGATGGTGCCCGCCAGCGGCGCGGTCACCGGGGTGCCGGTGCCTGCCGGGGCCGGGGCGGCTGCCTGAACCGGTGCGGAAGACGGAGTGGCCGCCGTCAGCTGGCTGACGTCGCCGCCGTCGCTGACTTTGACCACGAAGGCTTTGCCTTCCACTTCCACGGTGTAGACGCCGGAGGCGGCGGCTTTTGCCGGCGCGGCAGATTTTGCTTCTTCCACCTGCGGCACGGGCTCAAAGGCCGCCGGGTTGTGGCGGTTTTCGAGGAACTTCAGGCCGATTTGCGGGAACAGCGCCACGGTGAGCACGTCGTCGATGGCGTTTTCGGCAAGCGTGATGCCCTTCTCCTGCGCCTGGCGTTTCACGTCGGCTTCAAGCTCCGCCAGCTCCGGCTTCAGCAGGTCCGCCGGGCGGCAGGTGACGGCGTCGGCGCCGTCGAGCACCCGCGCCTGCAGGGCGGCGTTAACCGGCGCCGGGGTGTGGCCGTATTCGCCTTTCAGGATACCGGCGGTCTCTTTCGCGATGGTTTTGTAGCGCTCGCCGCCCAGCACGTTAAGCACCGCCTGGGTGCCGACAATCTGCGAGGTCGGGGTCACCAGCGGGATGAAGCCGAGGTCCTCGCGCACACGGGGGATTTCCGCCAGCACCTCATCCAGACGGTGGGCGGCGCTCTGCTGTTTAAGCTGGCCCTCAAGGTTGGTGAGCATCCCGCCCGGCACCTGGGCGACCAGGATACGGCTGTCGGTGCCTTTCAGCTGGCCTTCGAAGGCGTGGTATTTTTTGCGCACCTCGCGGAAGTACGCGGCGATGCTCTCCAGTTTGTGGATATCGAGGCCGGTGTCGTAGCGGGTCCCGGCGAGGGTGGCCACCAGCGCTTCGGTGGCCGGGTGGCCGTAGGTGGCGCTCATCGAGGAGATGGCGGTATCGACGCCGTCGACGCCGGCTTCAATAGCCTTCAGCAGCGCCATCTCCGCCATGCCGGTGGTGGCGTGGCAGTGCAGGTGCAGGGTGACGGCAAAGCGTTTTTTGATTTCGCTGACCAGCTCAAAGGCGGCATGCGGGGTGAGGATACCGGACATGTCCTTGATGGCGATGGAGTCGACGCCGGTCTCCAGCAGCTGTTCGGTGAGGTCGAGCCAGGTCTGCAGGGTGTGTGCCGGGCTGGTGGTGTAGCTGAGTGTGCCCTGGGCGTGGGCGCCGTGGCTGCGCACCGCCTGCAGGGCGGCTTTCATGTTGCGCGGGTCGTTCATGGCATCGAAAACGCGGAACACGTCCATGCCGTTTTTGACGGCGCGCTCGACAAAGCGCTCCACCACGTCGTCGGCGTAGTGGCGGTAGCCGAGCAGGTTCTGGCCGCGGAGCAGCATCTGCAGCGGGGTTTTCGGCATCGCCTTTTTCAGTTCGCGCAGGCGGACCCACGGGTCCTCGCCGAGGAAGCGGATGCAGGCGTCAAAGGTGGCGCCGCCCCAGCATTCCAGCGAGCGGTAGCCGACGTCATCCAGCTGAGCGGCGACGGGGAGCATATCGTCAAGGCGCAGACGGGTGGCGAACAGGGACTGGTGGGCGTCGCGCAGGACGACATCGGTAATGGCAACGGTCATGAATTCCTCCGTGAATTAAGGATTAAGGCGGCGATGGTGGTGAATGGCGGCGACAATCGCCGGTTTTAAGCGGGCGAAGTCGTCAGCGGGCGCGACGGCGGCCGGCGCCGCTTTGGGTGCGGCAGGCGGCTCAGGGAACAGACGGGTAACAGCGAGAGACATCCCCCGGATGGCGAAAATGAGCAGCAGCAGAAACGCCAGCACGAAGCCCATGCCAAGAAACATCAGGGTGAAGCCTTCGCCTAACAGCGCAGCATCAGTCATACAAAATCTCGTATAAGGGCACGATGACGCGTTGGTTGGCGAGGTTGTCGACGCTTCCGGCTAAGGAGCAGGGTAGATTTCCCGCAGCCGCCCCCGGCGCTGGTCCCTGACTGGGTCAACTTCTTCGGCCGCTCAACGGCGCCATCGTGCGTGTGGGTTAAATCATCATGCCGAACACGATGCTGGCGATGACCAGCACAATACCGCCGCCCAAACGGGAGGAGATTTGTGCATAAGAGATAAGGCTCATACGGTTACAGGCGGAAAGGACTTCCAGGTCGCCGGAACCGCCGCGGTTAGCCATACACAGGCCTGCGGTGATCGCTGATTCAATCGGGAAGAAGCCCATCATCCAGCCGCCGATCGCCGCGCCGAGCACTGCGCCGATAACGATTACGGCGGCGATAACGACGTTATAGACAGTAATGGCATTGATGATTTCCTGCAGGTCGGTGTAGCAAACGCCGACGCCGACCATCAGTACCCACAGCAGCTGTTTAGAGAAGAAATCAGACAGACGCTTGGCGCCGGCTTTGATTTCCGGTGAGCACAGGTCGGAGGCGTTCAGCGCCGCAACGATCAGTACCATCCATGCGAAGTAGTGAATCGAAACGCCGCCAATGCTTGGCAGGATTTTCTTCGCGACGACGTATGCCAGCAGGAAACAGGTCGTGGAAAGCACCAGACCAACGGCGGTTTCACGATGCGTGATTTGTCCCGCTTTCTCGTCTTCTTCGACTTTGAACGAGGCTTTACGCACCAGTTCGCCTTCGCCGCTCAGCCAGGTGTATTTTTTGCCGATGATATCGAGGACTGCGGCGAAGACGATGGCGAAAATGTTAGCGATGGTCAGAATAGCGATGGCGGTTGAGTAGTACTCATCACGTGAACGACCGGTGACGGAGTGATAAATCTCCGACAGCGGAACCGCGCCCGCACCGTTGCCGCCGCCCATGATCGGCAGGACGTACAGCATCATGATGCGATCTACCGGAATACCGAACACCAGACCGATAGCGATGCCGAAAATCGACGCGCCGACAATGCCCATCAGGATGGTTGGAATATAGCCGAGCAGCGATTTCAGCAGCAGACGGCGGTTTACCGACAGAATCGCCCCGGTAATTAATACCGCGATGAATAAGTTAAGGAAGTTACTTTCATCCATAACGTTGCTGATAGCATCGATTTCTTTTTGCGTGAAAATACCGGCATAAACAAAATAAGCGGCGACCAGGAAAATCATTACCGGGGCGCCACCTATATATTTGTTGAATATTGGTAGACGTTTGCCAATTTCGCCGAATATGGCGCCGATAATAAACATGATGGCAAAGCCGCCAACGATGTCGGTGGGTAAAGCGTTATAAAAATGTGAAAGTAATAGCGTAATTAACGCAAACGCGTAAAGGGGGAGCGGCATGCCGAAGATTTTAAATCCCAGCAGGTCGCTAACGCCCTTTTTCTCCGTTGCCGGAGCCTGACTCATGTTGGTCATAAACGTTTTCCTGTTTATTGATGGAGTAGTAATACCGGCGCATAGTAATAAATAGACTTAGTGGTAAGGTGTGATTGCCTTCACTGAATACTCGTGTTTTTTATTAATTTAATTATTTTTATTATTCTGAATTAATTAACAACATAAAAACCATAAAGCTAATTAAGCCACGGGGAAAACTGTGACTTAAATACAAGTATCAATAGTCGAACGCTGGCGAAATACAGTTCGTTTTAGAATAACGAAGCGCTAAAAAATGACTCTGATATTAAAACGCGTTCAGCTATTAAAGGATCAACCGCGGCGAGAGGCGATCGATCGGTTTCTTCATCAGCATCAGTTGTCGTTAGAAACCGATTGCGAGATGGCAATCGTTGCGGAGTATCGGCAACGGCTGGTCGGCTGCGGCGCCATTGCCGGTAATGTACTGAAATGCATCGCCGTCGATCCCTCGCTACAGGGGGAGGGGCTGAGCCTTAAATTATTGACCGAACTCCTGACGCTGGCCTATGAACTTGGGCGTAGCGAACTGTTTTTATTTACTAAGCCGAGCAATGCCGCGCTGTTCTCCGGCGCCGGCTTCTGGCCGATAGCCCAGGCGGGCGATCGCGCCGTATTGATGGAAAACAGCCGCGAACGTCTGACTCGTTACTGCCGTCAGCTGGCAATGTACCGTCAACCGGGAAAAAAAATCGGCGCTATTGTGATGAACGCCAATCCCTTCACCCTTGGTCACCGCTGGCTGGTGGAACAGGCGGCACGGCAGTGCGACTGGCTGCATCTGTTTGTGGTCAAGGAAGATGCATCCTGCTTTTCCTATCACGATCGCTTCAAGCTGATCGAACAGGGGATTACCGGTATCGACAAAGTGACGCTGCACCCCGGTTCGGCGTATCTGATTTCGCGGGCGACGTTCCCCGGCTATTTCCTGAAAGAGCAGGGCGTGGTCGATGACTGTCACAGCCAGATTGACCTGCAGCTCTTTCGCGAACGTCTGGCCCCGGCGCTGCAGATTACCCATCGTTTTGTCGGCACCGAGCCGCTATGTCCCCTGACTCGTAATTACAACCAACGCATGAAGTCACTGCTGGAAGCGCCAGGCGAGGCGCCGCCCATTGAAGTGGTTGAGCTGACGCGAATCGAAAAAAATGGCGGGCCCGTGTCGGCCTCCCGAGTGCGCGAACTTTATCGGCAGCGCAACTGGCAGGCGGTCGCGGCGTTGGTGCCGCCGGGAACCCTCTCTTTTCTGATGAAACTGGCGGAAAGCGAACATCAAACCGCCTGATTTTTATGCCCTAACTAAGGATTTTCCCCTATGGAAATGAAGATTGACGCCCTGGCCGGCACGCTGGAATCCAGCGATGTAATGGTCAGGATTGGACCGGCGGCGCAGCCGGGCATTCAGCTGGAAATCGACAGCATTGTGAAACAACAGTTTGGCGCCGCGATTGAGCAGGTGGTCAGAGAAACGCTGGCGCAGCTTGGCGTGAACCAGGCCAACGTGGTGGTCGATGATAAAGGCGCGCTGGAATGCGTACTGCGGGCCCGCGTACAGGCCGCAGCGCTGCGGGCGGCGCAACAGTCCCAATTACAATGGAGCCAGCTATGAAACCACGTCGCAGTATGCTGTTCATCCCTGGCGCCAATGCCGCCATGTTAAGCACTTCATTTGTTTACGGCGCCGATGCGGTGATGTTCGACCTTGAAGATGCCGTTTCGCTACGCGAAAAAGATACCGCTCGCCTATTGGTGCATCAGGCGCTGCAGTATCCGCTGTATCAGGATATCGAAACCGTGGTGCGTATTAACCCGTTAAATACGCCATTCGGTCTTGCCGACCTTGAAGCGGTGGTCCGCGCGGGCGTGGATATGGTGCGTCTGCCGAAAACCGACAGTAAAGAAGATATCCATGAGCTGGAAGCGCATGTTGAACGGATTGAGCGCGAATGCGGCCGGGAAGTGGGCAGCACCAAACTAATGGCGGCTATTGAGTCGGCGCTGGGCGTGGTGAATGCGGTAGAGATTGCCCGCGCCAGCCCGCGTCTGGCGGCGATCGCGCTGGCAGCTTTCGACTACGTCATGGATATGGGCACCTCCCGTGGTGACGGTACTGAACTGTTCTATGCCCGCTGCGCCGTGCTGCATGCCGCGCGCGTTGCCGGCATCGCAGCCTATGACGTGGTGTGGTCGGATATCAACAACGAAGAGGGCTTCCTGGCGGAAGCGAATCTGGCCAAAAATCTCGGCTTTAACGGCAAATCGTTGGTTAACCCGCGACAAATTGAACTCCTGCATCAGGTCTATGCCCCGACGCGCAAAGAGGTCGATCACGCGCTGGAGGTGATTGCCGCGGCGGAAGAAGCCGAAACGCGCGGTCTTGGCGTGGTATCGCTGAACGGCAAGATGATCGATGGACCGATTATCGACCATGCTCGCAAAGTGGTGGCGCTCTCGGCTTCCGGTATTCGTGATTAAGGGGAATAAGATGAAAGAGACAGTAACAATGCTTAATCAGCAGTACGTGATGCCGGAAGGGTTAGCGCCTTATGCGGGCGTGACGGCGAAAAGCCCGTGGCTGGCGAGCGAAAGCGAAAAACGTCAGCGTAAAATCTGCGATTCGCTGGAAACGGCGATCCGTCGCTCCGGTTTGCAAAACGGCATGACCATTTCGTTCCACCACGCGTTTCGCGGCGGTGACAAAGTCGTCAATATGGTGGTGGCGAAACTAGCTGAAATGGGCTTTCGCGATCTGACGCTGGCGTCCAGTTCGCTGATCGACGCCCACTGGCCGCTGATCGAGCATATTAAAAACGGCGTGATCCGCCAGATCTACACCTCCGGCCTGCGCGGCAAGCTGGGCGAGGAGATCTCCGCCGGGTTGATGGAAAACCCGGTGCAGATCCACTCCCACGGCGGTCGCGTACAGCTGATTCAAAGCGGCGAGCTGTCGATTGATGTTGCGTTTCTTGGCGTCCCCTGCTGCGATGAGTTTGGTAATGCCAACGGCTTTAGCGGTAAATCACGTTGTGGTTCGCTGGGCTATGCGCGCGTTGATGCGGAACATGCCAAATGCGTGGTGCTGCTGACCGAAGAGTGGGTGGGCTACCCTAACTACCCGGCCAGCATCGCTCAGGATCAGGTCGATCTGATTGTTCAGGTGGACGAAGTCGGCGATCCGGAAAAAATCACCGCTGGCGCGATCCGTCTGACCAGCAACCCGCGCGAGCTGCTGATCGCCCGTCAGGCGGCGAAAGTGGTTGAGCATTCTGGTTACTTTAAAGATGGTTTCTCGCTGCAGACTGGTACCGGCGGCGCCTCGCTGGCGGTGAGCCGCTTCCTCGAAGACAAAATGCGCCGTAACGGCATTACCGCCAGCTTCGGCCTCGGCGGCATCACCGGGACGATGGTTGACCTGCACGAAAAAGGGTTGATTAAAACGCTGCTGGATACCCAGTCGTTCGATGGCGACGCGGCGCGTTCATTAGCGCAGAACCCGAACCACGTAGAGATTTCCACCAATCAGTATGCCAGCCCGGGTTCTAAAGGCGCCTCCTGCGAGCGTTTAAATGTGGTGATGCTCAGCGCGCTGGAAATTGATACCGATTTTAACGTCAACGTGATGACCGGCTCCAATGGCGTGCTGCGCGGCGCATCCGGCGGCCATAGCGATACCGCCGCCGGCGCGGATTTGACCATCATTACCGCGCCGTTAGTTCGCGGCCGTATTCCCTGTGTCGTGGAAAAAGTGCTGACCCGCGTCACGCCGGGAGCCAGCGTAGATGTGCTGGTCACCGACCACGGCATTGCGGTAAACCCGGCCCGCCAGGATCTGATCGACAATTTGCGCAACGCGGGCATTGCGCTGATGACTATTGAGGAACTGCAGCAGCGTGCGGAACTGTTAACCGGCAAACCGCAGCCGATCGAGTTTACCGATCGCGTGGTGGCGGTGGTGCGCTATCGTGATGGCTCCGTTCTTGATGTCATTCGTCAGGTGAAAAACAGCGACTAAACGCAGAGGGGGAAGGGCAATGAGCGAAGTGTTAATCAATCCGCCGCGTTCTCTGCGCGTGACATCGCTGAACGCTGAAGAGGTGGTCAGCGCGGTAGAACGCGCGCTTTTAACCGAAGTTCGCCTGACCCCAAAGCCCGGGTTGGTGGACATTCGTAACACAGGCGCCCATCACGATATGGACCTGGCCTCTTTTGAGGCCAGCACCGCGGTCGTGGCTCCGTGGATGGAGAAATTTTTCATCATGGGCCACGATACCGCGGCTATCGTACCGGAACAGGTGTTAATGATGCTGCGTCCTGTAGGGATGGCCTGCGAGAACGATATGCTGGAGGCCACCGGTGGAGTGAATACCCATCGCGGGGCAATCTTCGCTTTCGGTTTGCTGAGCGCGGCGGCGGGAAGGCTGGTATCGAAAGGCGAACCGATTGAACAGCATCGGCTTTGCGATCAGGTGGCGCGATTCTGTCGCGGCATGGTTATGCAAGAACTCTCTTCCGCCAGCGGCGAACAGTTAAGCAAAGGCGAGGCCCATTTTTTACGTTATGGACTCTCCGGCGCCCGCGGCGAGGCCGAGAGCGGCTTTCGTACCGTGCGTACCCAGGCGCTGCCGGTGTTCAATCGCATGATGGAAGAGACCGGCGACAGCAACCTGGCGCTGCTGCAAACCTTGCTGCATCTGATGGCGTGGAATGATGACACCAATCTGGTCTCGCGCGGCGGGCTTGCGGGCCTGAACTATGTGCAGCAGGAGGCGCAGCGGCTGTTGTGGCAGGGCGGCGTCATGGCTGACGGCGGGCTGGAGGCGCTACGCCAACTCGACGACGAGCTGATTGCTCGCCATCTCAGCCCTGGCGGCAGCGCCGATTTACTGGCGGTAACCTGGTTTTTATCCGCTTTCCCCGCAGGCGCGCTTTTCCCCCTTTGATTGAGTACACAACGCCTTAGCCCGCGTCGCGCGGGCGGGGCGCTACCGTGTCCCCTCCCAATTTTCACTACTTAAACGCCGAATCGCGGCACAATCATATAGTTTTTACTGATATCGACCGCCGTTTGTCATAAATTTCTAATTATCGGCGTTTTTGAGTAGCGGCTATGCAATGGGCTGGTTACTCTGAAAACAATTCACGTGAAGTTAACAAAAGAGAATAGCTATGCAAGATGCACAAATCCGCGTGGCCATCGCCGGCGCGGGCGGCCGGATGGGACGCCAGTTAATTCAGGCTGCGCTGCAGATGGAAGGCGTGGCGCTTGGCGCGGCGCTGGAGCGCAAAGGTTCAAGCCTGGTGGGCAGCGATGCGGGCGAGCTGGCGGGCGCAGGCAAATCAGGCGTTACCGTCCAAAGCAGCCTGGCGGCGGTAAGCAATGATTTCGATGTTTTAATCGATTTTACCCGCCCGGAAGGCACGCTTAACCATCTGGCTTTCTGCCGTCAACACGGCAAAGGGATGGTGATCGGCACCACCGGTTTTGATGATGCCGGAAAGCAGGCGATTAGCGATGCCGCACAGGAAATCGCCATCGTCTTTGCCGCTAACTTTAGCGTTGGCGTCAACGTGTTGTTAAAGCTGCTGGAAAAGGCGGCAAAGGTAATGGGCGATTATACCGATATCGAAATCATCGAAGCGCACCATAGGCATAAAGTGGACGCGCCATCAGGTACCGCGTTGGCGATGGGCGAGGCGATCGCCGGGGCATTGAACAAAGATTTGAAGGACTGCGCCGTCTATAGCCGCGAAGGCCATACCGGCGAACGCGTTCCGGGTACTATTGGTTTTGCTACCGTTCGCGCGGGCGACATCGTCGGCGAACATACGGCGATGTTCGCTGATATCGGCGAACGTATCGAAATTACCCATAAGGCCTCCAGCCGGATGACGTTTGCCAATGGTGCTGTTCGTTCAGCTTTGTGGCTGAAAGATAAGAAAAGTGGTCTTTTCGATATGCGTGATGTGCTTGAACTGAATTCTTTATAATGATTATTACCCATCGTGATGTGGTTATTGCATTCAATATGTAATTGATTGCAAAGGGCAATATTTTATTGCCCTTTTTTATTTTGACTGCTTTTGTGTTTTTTTCTTCTGAAGACATTAAAAAACTATATCTTCCTGATGTTTTTGGTTATTGAATTGTAAATTTTGACCATCTGGTCCACTTTTTTACCCTCCGCTGGCTGATTTTACAGTTTTCCTCGCCCGCAAGCGTTTTCTCAACCAGGTTAGTTGATCTTTTTACCGTGAAAATAGCCCATTGCGCGCCAGTGACGTAAAATAAGGTTAAAAATATCCGCTTTAAGTTGACTTTTACCTGACATCTCTCCAGAATGCCGCCGTTTGCCAAAATTCTGCGGGCAAAAATTTGCATTGATTCAGATTTATGTCTGAATTAATATGCAAATAAAGTGAGTGAATATTCTCTGGAGGGTGTTTTGATTAAGTCAGCGCTTTTGGTTCTGGAAGACGGAACCCAGTTTCACGGTCGGGCCATCGGGGCAACCGGCACGGCGGTTGGGGAAGTCGTTTTCAATACTTCAATGACCGGTTATCAAGAAATCCTCACTGATCCTTCCTATTCCCGCCAAATCGTCACTCTTACTTATCCCCATATTGGAAATGTCGGCACCAACGCCGCCGATGAAGAATCTTCTCAGGTACATGCACAAGGCCTGGTCATTCGCGACCTGCCGCTGATTGCCAGCAACTTCCGCAATACCGAGGACCTTTCTTCTTACCTGAAGCGCCATAACATTGTGGCCATTGCCGATATCGATACCCGTAAGCTGACGCGTTTACTGCGTGAGAAAGGCGCGCAGAATGGCTGCATCATCGCCGGCGATAATCTTGATGCCCAGCTGGCGCTGGAAAAAGCCCAGGCGTTCCCTGGCCTGAACGGTATGGATCTGGCGAAAGAGGTCACTACTGCAGAAACTTACGCCTGGACGCAGGGGAGCTGGACACTGGCGGGCGACCTGCCGGAAGCGAAGGCGGAAAGCGAGCTGCCATTCCACGTCGTGGCTTATGACTTCGGCGCCAAGCGCAACATCCTGCGGATGCTGGTCGATCGCGGTTGTCGCCTGACTATCGTACCGGCGCAAACGTCGGCAGAAGATGTGCTTAAGCTGAATCCGGACGGTATTTTCCTCTCCAACGGCCCTGGCGACCCGGCGCCGTGCGATTACGCCATCGCGGCAATAGAAAAATTCCTCACCACCGATATTCCGGTCTTTGGCATCTGTCTTGGCCATCAGCTGCTGGCGCTGGCGAGCGGCGCGAAGACCATTAAGATGAAATTTGGTCACCACGGCGGCAACCACCCGGTTAAAGATATCGATAACAATGTAGTGATGATTACCGCCCAGAACCACGGCTTTGCCGTTGACGAAGCGACGCTGCCTGCCAATCTGCGCGTGACCCACAAGTCACTGTTCGACGGGACCCTGCAGGGGATCCATCGTACCGACAAGCCGGCGTTTAGCTTCCAGGGTCACCCTGAAGCGAGCCCGGGCCCGCACGATGCCGCGCCGCTGTTCGACCACTTTATCGAGTTAATTGAGCAATACCGTCAGTCCGCGAAATAATCAGGAGTAAAAGAGCCATGCCAAAACGTACAGACATAAAAAGTATCCTGATTCTGGGCGCGGGCCCGATTGTTATCGGTCAGGCGTGTGAGTTTGACTACTCGGGCGCCCAGGCCTGTAAAGCCCTACGCGAAGAGGGTTACCGCGTTATTCTGGTGAACTCCAACCCGGCGACCATCATGACCGACCCGGAAATGGCCGATGCGACCTATATCGAGCCGATTCACTGGGAAGTGGTACGTAAAATTATCGAAAAAGAGCGCCCGGACGCGGTACTGCCGACTATGGGCGGCCAGACCGCGCTGAACTGCGCGCTGGAGCTGGAGCGTCAGGGCGTGCTGGCAGAGTTCGGCGTCACCATGATTGGCGCGACCGCCGATGCGATCGATAAAGCGGAAGACCGTCGTCGCTTCGATGTGGCGATGAAGAAAATCGGCCTCGACACCGCGCGTTCCGGCATTGCGCACACCATGGAAGAAGCGCTGGCGGTGGCCGCTGACGTTGGCTTCCCATGCATCATCCGTCCGTCCTTCACCATGGGCGGCACCGGCGGCGGTATCGCCTATAACCGCGAAGAGTTCGAAGAAATCTGCGAACGCGGCCTGGATCTCTCTCCGACCAACGAACTGCTGATTGATGAATCGCTGATCGGCTGGAAAGAGTACGAGATGGAAGTGGTGCGCGATAAGAACGATAACTGCATCATCGTCTGCTCGATTGAAAACTTCGATGCCATGGGGATTCACACCGGCGACTCCATCACCGTCGCTCCGGCGCAGACCCTGACCGACAAAGAATACCAAATCATGCGTAACGCCTCGATGGCGGTGCTGCGTGAAATCGGCGTGGAAACCGGCGGTTCTAACGTACAGTTCTCGGTGAACCCGAAAGATGGTCGCCTGATCGTTATCGAAATGAACCCGCGCGTATCCCGCTCTTCGGCGCTGGCCTCGAAAGCGACCGGCTTCCCGATTGCCAAAGTGGCGGCGAAGCTGGCGGTGGGCTACACCCTTGACGAACTGATGAACGACATCACCGGCGGCCGTACTCCGGCCTCCTTCGAACCGTCCATCGACTATGTTGTGACCAAAATTCCACGCTTTAACTTCGAAAAATTCGCTGGCGCTAACGACCGTCTGACAACGCAGATGAAATCCGTCGGCGAAGTGATGGCGATTGGCCGCACGCAGCAGGAATCGCTGCAGAAAGCGCTGCGCGGCCTGGAAGTGGGCGCCACCGGCTTCGACCCGAAAGTCAGCCTCGACGATCCGGAAGCGCTGACCAAAATCCGTCGCGAGCTGAAAGACGCGGGCGCCGAGCGTATCTGGTACATCGCTGATGCCTTCCGCGCCGGTCTCTCCGTCGACGGCGTCTTCAACCTGACCAACATCGACCGCTGGTTCCTGGTACAAATCGAAGAGCTGGTGCGCCTGGAAGAGAAAGTGGCGGCAGTGGGCATCAACGGCCTCGACGCTGACTTCCTGCGCCACCTGAAGCGTAAAGGCTTTGCCGATGCGCGTCTGGCGAAGCTGGCGGGCGTGCGCGAAGCGGAAATCCGCAAGCTGCGCGACCAGTACAACCTGCACCCGGTCTACAAGCGCGTGGATACCTGCGCGGCGGAATTCGCCACCGATACCGCCTACATGTACTCCACTTATGAAGACGAGTGTGAATCTAATCCGTCCGTCGACCGCGATAAAATCATGGTTCTCGGCGGCGGCCCGAACCGTATCGGCCAGGGTATCGAGTTTGACTACTGCTGCGTACACGCCTCGCTGGCGCTGCGCGAAGACGGGTACGAGACCATCATGGTCAACTGTAACCCGGAAACCGTTTCGACCGACTACGACACCTCCGACCGTCTGTACTTCGAGCCGGTAACGCTTGAGGACGTACTGGAAATCGTGCGTATCGAGAAGCCAAAAGGCGTTATCGTGCAGTACGGCGGCCAGACCCCGCTGAAGCTGGCGCGTGAACTGGAAGCCGCGGGCGTACCGGTTATCGGCACCAGCCCGGACGCTATCGACCGCGCGGAAGACCGCGAGCGCTTCCAGCATGCGGTTGACCGTCTGAAGCTGAAGCAGCCGGCGAACGCCACCGTGACCGCGCTTGAGCAAGCGGTTGAGAAGGCAAAAGAGATCGGCTATCCGCTGGTGGTACGCCCGTCTTATGTGCTCGGCGGCCGCGCGATGGAAATCGTTTATGACGAAGCTGACCTGCGTCGCTACTTCCAGACCGCGGTGAGCGTTTCTAACGATGCGCCGGTGCTGCTCGATCGCTTCCTCGACGATGCGGTTGAAGTCGATGTTGACGCTATCTGCGACGGCGAAATGGTGCTGATTGGCGGCATCATGGAGCACATCGAACAAGCGGGCGTGCACTCCGGCGACTCCGCCTGTTCTCTGCCTGCCTACACCCTGAGCCAGGAAATTCAGGATGTGATGCGCGAGCAGGTACAGAAGCTGGCCTTCGAGCTGCAGGTTCGCGGCCTGATGAACGTACAGTTCGCGGTGAAGAACAACGAAGTGTACCTGATTGAAGTGAACCCGCGCGCGGCGCGTACCGTACCGTTCGTCTCGAAAGCCACCGGCGTACCGCTGGCGAAAGTGGCGGCGCGCGTGATGGCCGGTAAAACCCTGGCGCAGCAGGGCGTCACCAAAGAAATCATCCCGCCGTACTACTCGGTGAAAGAGGTGGTGCTGCCGTTCAACAAATTCCCGGGCGTTGACCCGCTGTTAGGGCCGGAAATGCGCTCTACCGGGGAAGTGATGGGCGTGGGCCGCACCTTCGCGGAAGCGTTCGCCAAAGCGCAGCTGGGCAGCAACTCCACGATGAAGAAACAGGGGCGCGCGCTGCTCTCCGTTCGCGAAGGCGACAAAGAGCGCGTTGTCGACCTGGCGGCAAAACTGCTGAAACAGGGCTTCGAGCTGGATGCAACCCACGGTACCGCGATTGTACTGGGTGAAGCCGGTATCAACCCGCGTCTGGTGAACAAGGTACATGAAGGTCGTCCGCACATTCAGGACCGTATCAAGAATGGCGAATATACCTACATCATCAATACCACCGCAGGTCGTCAGGCGATTGAGGATTCCAAGCTGATTCGCCGCAGCGCGCTGCAGTACAAGGTGCATTACGACACCACCCTGAACGGCGGTTTCGCCACCGCGATGGCGCTGAATGCCGATGCGACCGAGAAGGTCATTTCGGTGCAGGAAATGCACGCGCAAATCACCAAATAAGCGCACCGGCCGGGCCGGAAAGCGAAACAGAGGGGCTGACGATATCGTCAGCCCTTTTTTTTTACGGCAACCATCTTCGGAGAGTTCTGCTTTTATCTGCCTGCCAGGTCAGGCTAACTATAGTTAGCACGATAACGATACCAATTGATGAAAAGACAGGAGGATACAATGCGGAACAAAATTCTGGTGGCATCCGCGCTGGCGGCAACGGCGATGGTATTTGTGGCAGGTTGCTCATCAAATCAGTCGCTCAAAACGACAGATGGCAAAACAATTGTGACCAGCGGTAAGCCGCAGGTTGATGATGATACTGGCCTGGTATCCTACAAAAATGCGGAAACCGGTCGCGTGGAGCAGATTAATCGCGACCAGGTGAAGTCAATGGACGAGCTGGATAACTAAAAAAAAAAAGCAGTGGCTCCGGCCACTGCTTTTTACCTTTCATTGTACGGCGATTACCAGCGGTGATTCAGCAGAATGTGGCCGCCATAAGCGGCGTAGCTGTTTTCACCCCATTCGCCGCTGGCGCGCAGCGAGATTGTGGTCGTCTCGTTCACATTGCCGGTTACGCCCAGCTCTAGCTGACCGCGGTCGTCCGGCGTATCGTTGCTGACTTTTTCGCCATTGAACGCCAAATCGTTTTGACCCGCGCCTTTCAGCCAGTTCACCGCGACATACGGCTGCCAGGCTTTAACATCTTGCTGCTCAAAGTAGCTGGTCTTCACGCCGAGACGGCCAAACAGGCTGTTGTTGTCCAGGGTTGATACCCGCACGCCATCCGGGTCGGTGTGATTTTCCTGATCGAGATAGCTGTAGATCACCTGCGCCTGAGGCTCAATCTTCCACGTACGCGCGCTTTCTGAAGGGATCACCCACGCATGGCCGACTTCAACAGAGGCGGCAAAACCTTTACTGTCATACTTTTCATTATTGCGATTGCTGGTGACGGTGTTGTTATACCAGCTGTATGATGCCCAGGTATCGATGTAGCTGCCGAGACGCAATTTCGGGTCTTCCTGCCAGGTGGCGTACAGGCCAACGTTGAAACCGTCGACTTTACCCTGTGCGGTACGCACATTGTGTTTTGCATCTGAATCCGTTTTCGCCTGACCTGCGCCAAACATGCCGCCCGCGCGCAGTATCCCTTTGTCCATCGGCTTGCTGATGACATCACTGCCCACCTGGAGTACGGTGGTGGTGGTGTCGTAGCTGACTTTATCGCCGCCGGCATCGTTCTCATGATAGCGGCCCTTCACGTACATCCAGGTGTTCAGGTCGTCTGTATTACGGAAGGTGAGCTGGTCACGATCGTCACGTTTATGCAGGAACATACTCTGCGCCGCGAGATAGTTACCCAGATAAGCGCCAACTTCCGGGGCCATGACTTCTGGCAGGGGTTGACCGCCATTATCGGTGCCGCTACCGCCATCGGTACCGCTACCGCTACCGCCATCGGTGCCGCTACCGCCATCGGTGTTGCTACCGCCATCGGTACCGCTGTCACCATCGTCAGTATCATCCGACGGATCGTCTGACGGGCTCGCTTTGGATTCCAGATACCAGTTACCGTTGTCGTGTTGATACAGACCATACTCATAAGCCCCGGCGACAACCGGTTTGGATAAAGTTAACTGTGCTTCTGAACTGCCGCCGACGCTGACAACCTCCATACCATTAACGGTTTGCGCGCCCAGCCCGCCGATATTGGCGATGCTGACGCCAGACTGACCGTAGCTGCTGCCGGTGATGGACAGATGGTCGGTCGGCGAGCTGTCTTCGCCAAGTTGGCTGTTCATCACGATTTGGCTGCCGGCGGAGCCGGTATAGTCGCCGTTAATCGTAAAATTGTTGCCAACGCTATTATCGGCGGCGCTGAGTAACAGCGTGCCGCTGTTGCTTACATTGCCATTAATGGTGTCGACGCCGGATGTTCTTAGCGTTGAGTTACCGTCAACCGCATTCCACGCCGCGAGGATACCGCCGCTGAGGACATCAATGTTGTTATTGACTTCGCCTGCGCTGGCAAATTGCGCGCCATTTTCGATGGTGAGGGTGGCGCCGCTGCCGGCGACGCCGAGAGTAGCGCCTTCCGCGACCAGAGTGGTGCCGCTTTTCAGAAGCGTATTGCCGGTATAACTATTGGCGCCGGTTAAGGTCAGGGTATTGGCATCGACTTTTTCCACGTTGCCGCTACCGATGATACCGGTGGCAAAAGTAGAGTCGCTTCCCTGATTGAAGATCAGCGTGCCGTTATTGGTCAGGCTGCCGGTGAGGGTCGCAGTTTTCTGCCCGTTGCCTAACTGTAGCGTGGCCGCTTCCGCTACCAGCGTGTTGCCGCTATTAGCGACAGCGCCCGCCAGCGTCAACTGGCCGCTATTAACCTGGAGGGAATCGCCGCTGCCGATGATGTCGAGGTTGCCGGTGAGCGTCCAGTCTTCACCGTTCATTTTCACGGAGGCAAAACCGTCGCCATCGTTAAGGCCGACAAAGTTGCTGTCTTCCGTACCAGAACCGACTAGCGAGAGTGCGTTACCCGTTGAGCCCGTGGAGATGACATCGCCGATGAGGGAAGAGCCGGTATTGAGTACCAGGCTGTTATTTTTGCTGCTGGCAAACATCACGGCCGCATCGCCGCCGCCGAGTAAACCGCTGTTGATGATATCGGCTTTCGCGTCATTAGCGACGTTGATACCGTTCTGGCTACCCTGCACGGTGCCGCTGTTGTTAATTTTGCTGTTGCCGTCGCTTAATGCAACACCATCGCCTGCGGTACCGGTGATGGCGCCGCTGTTATCTAACCCGAGGCCGATTTGCGAACTCAGGCCGTTTTTCCCGCTAATCACGCCGGTATCGGTATTGGTGATACTAATTGCCGATGACTCTTCGCTAACGAAAATACCGTTGTTGGCGCCAGTAATGATTCCGCTATTATTAAAATCACCCGCCATTGATTGCACGTTAACGGCATTGTCAGTTGCAGATGAAATAATTGCATTTTCATTATTATTAATTTCTACTGGTTGCGCATCGATATTAATATTCAGACCGATTCCCGAACCGGAAATATTGCCTTCATTGGTAACTTTTTCGACTTTCATCCCGCTAACGGATACTGCTGGGGTGTTATCTGCGGAGGAGACGGTGACGTCTCTATTGATGACGTACTCGCTATCAGCCGAGAAGTCTTGCGGCACGGAGGTTGACTCGGCAATCGTGCCTGCGCTGACAACAATTGGCGTAAACATTAATAAGGCGGGAAATATTCTCGCCAGCGTTTTGGTTGTTCTGTTTAGTTCAAAATGTTTGTTGCTCATATACACGTCCATTTGCGTAAATAGCGCTTCCGGTTAACGCTATATATTAGAGTTTTGTTTTTGATTTAAAATTTTGGGGCTCAAAATGAAGAGCGTAAAATTATTGGTTGTACATTGTGGGGTGTATAGATTTATTTATTAAAGAATGATTTAATCTCGCCTTAAAATATCCAGTGACTGTATCATTTCTAATGATAAATTCGTATGAGGAATTAAATGGGGCGCCAATTGTGCTCTGGGACGCCTGCATTTTTGTTGTGATGGGAGGATTATCATTAGCTGCGATCGACTTTTCCTCAGGCATTACCCCCTTTCAGTGAGCGAGTTAACTGTCTACACTCACTGCTACAAGAATACAAAAGACAGGCCCATTCATGATTCTGATAATTTACTCGCATCCTTATCCGCATCACTCCCATGCGAATAAGCGGATGCTTGAGCAGGCAGGGACGCTTGATGGCGTAGAGATACGCTCCCTCTATGAGCTATATCCCGACTTCAATATTGATATCGCTGCCGAGCAGGCGGCGCTGGCGCGCGCCGATCTGGTTATCTGGCAGCATCCAATGCAGTGGTACAGCGTGCCACCGCTGTTAAAACTGTGGATGGATAAAGTCCTGTCCCACGGCTGGGCGTACGGCCACAACGGTATTGCGTTACACGGTAAATCGTTAATGTGGGCGGTTACTACCGGCGGCGGCGAAAGCCACTTCGATATTGGTTCATTCCCCGGCTTTGACGTGCTGGCGCAGCCTCTGCAGGCAACGGCGCTGTACTGTGGTATGAAATGGCTGCCGCCGTTTGCCATGCACTGTACCTTTATCTGCGATGACGAAACGCTGCAGGCGCAGGCCCGTCATTATCGTCAACGCTTAATCGAATGGCAGGAGGCGCATAACAATGGATAGCCATACGCTAATACAGGCGCTGATTTATCTCGGTTCCGCTGCGCTTATCGTGCCGATCGCCGTGCGTCTTGGGCTGGGATCGGTGCTCGGATATCTGATTGCCGGCTGCGTTATCGGCCCGTGGGGACTGCGGCTGGTTACTGACGCTGAGGCGATTCTGCATTTTGCCGAAATCGGCGTGGTGCTGATGCTGTTTGTTATAGGTCTTGAACTGGATCCGCAGCGCCTATGGAAACTGCGCGCCTCGGTATTTGGCGGCGGCGCGCTGCAAATGGTGGTGTGCGGCGCGTTTATCGGCCTGTTCTGCATGCTGCTTGGCTTGCGCTGGCAGGTTGCGGAGCTGATCGGGATGACGCTGGCGCTGTCGTCGACGGCGATTGCGATGCAGGCGATGAACGAACGTAACCTGACGGTGACGCAGCTGGGACGTAGCGCCTTCGCCGTCCTGTTGTTCCAGGACATCGCCGCTATCCCTCTGGTCGCGATGATTCCGCTGCTGGCGGCCAGCGGCGGTTCAACCACGCTGGCCGCGTTTGCGCTGTCGGCGTTAAAAGTGGCCGGCGCGCTGGCGCTGGTGGTGCTGTTAGGGCGCTATTTGACCCGGCCGGTGCTGCGCTTTGTTGCCCGTTCCGGCCTGCGCGAAGTGTTCAGCGCCGTGGCCCTGTTCCTGGTCTTCGGCTTCGGATTGCTGCTGGAGGAAGTCGGGCTGTCGATGGCGATGGGCGCGTTTCTTGCCGGGGTGCTTCTCGCTAGTTCTGAATACCGCCATGCGCTGGAGAGCGATATCGAACCGTTTAAAGGGTTGCTGTTGGGGCTGTTCTTTATCGGCGTCGGTATGTCTATCGACTTTGGGACCCTGGTCACCCATCCGCTACGTATCCTGATCCTGCTGGTGGGTTTCCTGGCGATTAAGGCCTTGATGCTATGGTTGATTGCTAAACCACTGGGTGTACCGCGCGCGCAGCGCCGCTGGTTTGCCGTATTATTGGGGCAGGGGAGTGAGTTCGCTTTCGTGGTCTTCGGCGCCGCGCAGATGGCCGATGTGCTGGATAGCGAGTGGGCGAAGGCGCTGACGCTGGCGGTGGCGCTATCGATGGCGGCAACGCCTATCCTGCTGGTGCTGCTGACGCGAATGGAGAAATCCGCCAGTAACCAGGAGCGCGAAGCGGACGAGATTGATGAAGAGCAGCCGCGGGTAATTATCGCCGGTTTTGGCCGCTATGGGCAGATAGCCGGCCGTGTGCTGCTTTCCAGCGGGGTGAAAATGGTTATCCTCGATCACGATCCGGACCACGTTGATACCCTTCGCAAGTTCGATATGAAGGTGTTTTACGGCGATGCCACGCGGGTGGATCTGCTGGAATCGGCGGGGGCGGCTAAGGCGGAAGTGCTGATTAACGCCATCGACGATCCGCAGGCCAGCCTGCAACTGGTGGAGCTGGCGAAAGAACATTTCCCGCATCTGCAGATCATTTCACGCGCCCGCGATGTCGATCACTACATTCAGCTGCGCCAGGCCGGGGTAGAAGCGCCGGAGCGCGAGACCTTCGAATCGGCGCTGAAAAGCGGCCGCATGACGCTGGAAGCCTTAGGTCTGGGCGCTTATGAGGCCCGCGAGCGCGCCGATCTGTTCCGCCGCTTTAACCAGCAGATGGTGGAAGAGATGGTGGCGATGGCGGAAAATGACGCTGCCTCGCGGGTGGCGGTGTTCAAGCGTACCAGCGATATGCTTACCGGCATCATTAATGAGGACCGTAATCATCTGTCGCTAGTGCAGCGTCACGGCTGGCAAGGTACTGAAGAAGGACGGCACACCGGAGACGTCCGCGATGAGCCGGAGAATAAGCCTTCAACCTAAGGTGGTAAGCAAATGTTGCGTTAACTTTACAGCTAACATTTTGTTTTCAATTTAGTTCCTGATCTGGCGGCTCATGAGGCTTACGTGGGCTCGCCAGCAAATCTAAAAATTTTCTTATTCTTTACTCTTCGTTCAGTCGACGAAGTATTACGCTTTCCGTATAGTGGCGGCAATTTTTTGCATTCGGGATATTTTCAATGATTAGTCTGATTGCGGCGTTAGCTGTAGATCGCGTAATTGGCATGGAGAACGCTATGCCATGGGACTTGCCTGCCGATCTCGCCTGGTTTAAACGTAACACCTTAAACAAGCCGGTGGTAATGGGGCGTTTGACCTGGGAATCCATCGGTCGCCCGTTGCCAGGACGTAAAAATATCGTTATCAGCAGCAAGCCAGGCAGCGACGATCGCGTGCAGTGGGTGAAGTCTGTTGATGAAGCGATTGCCGCCTGCGGCGACGCGGAAGAGATTATGGTGATCGGCGGTGGCCGCGTTTACGAGCAGTTCCTGCCAAAAGCGCACAAACTCTACCTGACCCATATTGATGCGGAAGTGGAAGGAGATACCCATTTCCCGGATTACGATCCGGACGAGTGGGAATCGGTGTTCAGTGAGTTCCACGATGCCGACGCGCAAAACTCCCACAGCTACTGCTTCGAGATCCTCGAGCGTCGTTAAGCTAACATAGCGTGGATTGAAAAACCCCGGTCGCGTCAGGCGTGACCGGGGTTTTGTTTTATCAGGTATCTCCCGTACCGGAGGTAGCCCGGATAAGGCGCAGCGCGCCGCCATCCGGGATCGACTCAGGAGGCGACCGCTTCGCCTTCGTCGAGGCTTTTCTGGCGGTTGGAACGCTGGGTGAAATACGTTTTATCTTCCCAGCGCAGGCAGGTCAGGTCGCCGCCCCAGCAGCAGCCGGTATCCAGCGCATAGATACCTTCCGGCGTACCGCGGCCTTCCAGCGACGCCCAGTGGCCAAAGGCGATACTGTACTCGCGGGCGACCGGGCCCGGAATGGCAAACCATGGCTTAAGCGGGGCTGGCGCGTCTTCCGGCGCCTCTTTGCTGTACATATCCAACTGGCCGTTCGGGAAGCAATAGCGCATGCGGGTGAAGGCGTTGGTGATAAAGCGCAGGCGCGCCAGGCCGCTGAGCTCATTGCTCCAGTGGTTCGGCATATCGCCATACATCGCGTCGAGGAAGAACGGATAAGAGTCGCTCGCCAGCACGGCTTCGACATCGCGCGCGCACTGTTTGGCGGTTTCCAGATCCCACTGCGGCGTGATGCCGGCATGAGCCATCACCAGCTTTTTCTCTTCATCGACCTGCATCAGCGGCTGGCGACGCAGCCAGTTGAGCAGTTCGTCAGCGTCGGGCGCTTCCAGCAGCGGCGTCAGACGGTCTTTGGGCTTGTTGCGGCTAATGCCGGCAAATACCGCCAGCAGATGCAGGTCATGGTTGCCCAGCACGATGCGCACGCTATCGCCGAGCGTTTTCACGAACCGCAGCACTTCCAGAGAGCCGGGGCCGCGCGCGACCAGGTCGCCGGTGAGCCACAGGGTATCCGTATCAGGATTAAACTCCACCTGCTCCAGCAATGCGATCAGTTCATCGTAGCAACCATGAATGTCGCCAATAAGGTATGTAGCCATTGTTTTTAATGTATAAGCGTTGGAACTGCGAGACGGAAGACAGGGATCTCGATAGTGAACGGTGCGCCGTTGCTATCAATCATCTCATAATGACCCTGCATGGTGCCCAGCGGCGTTTCGATAACCGCGCCGCTGGTGTATTGATACTCTTCGCCGGCAGGGATGTGCGGCTGTTCGCCGACCACCCCTTCACCCTGGACTTCCGTCTCGCGACCGTGTCCATTGGTGATGAGCCAGTAGCGGCCGAGAAGCTGAACCTGACTCCGCCCCAGGTTGCGAATAGTGACGGTGTAAGCGAAGACGTAGCGCTCTTCTTCCGGAGAAGATTGCGATTCGATATAGACGCTTTGCACCTGGACGCAAACACGAGGCGAATTAATCATGGTTAGCTCTCCTTCGAAGGCAGATTGTTGGATAACCAGTTGGCCATCTTACAGTACTGCTCTACAGAAATATTTTCCGCACGTACCGCCGGGTCAACGCCCAGCTCCGTCAGCACCTCAACGCTAAACAGATTGCCGAGACTATTACGGATGGTCTTACGGCGCTGGTTGAAGGCTTCAGTGGTGATACGGCTCAGCACGCGGACATCCTTCACCGGGTACGGCATGGTGCGGTGCGGCACCAGGCGCACGACGGCGGAATCCACTTTTGGCGGCGGCGTAAAGGCGGTCGGCGGGACTTCAAGTACCGGGATCACCTGGCAGTAGTACTGCGCCATTACGCTTAATCGACCATACGCTTTACTATTCGGCCCGGCAACCAGACGATTAACCACTTCCTTCTGCAGCATAAAGTGCATATCGGCAATGGCATCAGTATAGCTGAAGAGGTGGAACATCAACGGCGTTGAGATGTTGTACGGCAGGTTGCCGAAGACGCGCAGCGGCTGGCCCATTTTCTCCGACAGTTCGCCGAAGTTCATGGTCATCGCATCCTGCTGGTAAATGGTCAGCTTAGGGCCGAGGAACGGATGCGTCTGCAGGCGGGCCGCCAGATCGCGGTCCAGCTCGATAACGGTTAACTGGTCGAGGCGTTCGCCGACCGGTTCGGTCAGCGCGGCGAGACCCGGGCCGATTTCGACCATCGCCTGGCCTTTCTGAGGATTGATGGCCGAAACAATGCTGTCGATCACGAACTGATCGTTGAGAAAGTTTTGCCCGAAGCGTTTACGGGCTAAATGGCCCTGATGGACTCGATTATTCATTGGGTATTAACAATCATTTTGATGGCGAGATTAAGCGCCGTGATAAAACTGCCGACGTCCGCTTTCCCCTGACCGGCTAATTCCAGCGCGGTCCCGTGGTCAACGGAGGTACGAATAAAAGGTAAACCGAGCGTAATATTCACGCCGCGGCCAAAGCCCTGGTATTTTAGCACGGGCAGGCCCTGATCGTGGTACATCGCGAGTACCGCATCGGCATTATCGAGATATTTTGGCTGAAAAAGGGTATCCGCAGGCAGCGGACCGCTTAAATTCATGCCCTTTGCCCGCATCTCTTCCAGCACGGGAATAATGGTATCGATCTCTTCCGTCCCCATGTGGCCGCCTTCGCCGGCGTGGGGATTCAGGCCGCAAACCAGCACGTGCGGCTGAGCGATACCGAATTTATGCCGCAGATCGGCATCGAGGATGGTAATTACTTCGCGCAGCAGCTCTGGCGTAATTGCCTCGCTTATTGCTTTTAGCGGCAGATGGGTGGTGGCCAGCGCGACCCGCAGCTCTTCGGTCGCCAGCATCATCACCACTTTGCTGGCGTGAGCGCGTTCTTCAAAGAACTCGGTATGGCCGGTGAAGGAGATACCGGCGTCATTGATGTTGCCTTTGTGCACCGGCCCGGTAATCAACGCCGCGAATTCTCCCTTAAGGCAGCCATCGCAGGCGCGCGCCAGGGTTTCCACCACATAGTTGCCGTTAGCGACATTAAGCACGCCCGACTGTACCGGCGCGTTGAGGGCAACGGGAAGTAGCGTGAGCGTGCCCGCCCGCTGCGGCTGTGGAGGAAGGGTTGGATCGTAAGGGAGGAGCGATAAAGGAAGACCGAGCTGGCGGGCTCGGTCAGTTAACAGTGCGCCATCGGCGCAGATAACCAGTTCAACCGGCCAGTCGCGCTGTGCAAGCTCGGCGACAAGATCGGGACCAATCCCCGCGGGCTCGCCGGGAGTGATAACAACACGTTGCATAGAAACGTTCCTTCGGGCCAGGGGGGCCCGGCTGCGCAGTCGACCCCAGCCGTTGCTGGGGCGACCGGTCTCCCCTCCCGCTACGCTTTTAAGGCGTGGAGAGGGGAGAACTTTAGTTGCTCAGAATTTTGACGTAAGCGCTGGCGCGCTGTTCCTGCATCCAGGTTGCCGCTTCTTCAGAGAATTTGCGGTTCATCAGCATGCGGTAAGCACGATCTTTCTGCGCGGCGTCGGTTCTGTCGACGTTGCGGGTATCCATCAGTTGGATCAGGTGCCAGCCGAAGGAGGAGTGAACCGGGCCGCTGGTCTGGCCTTTGTTCAGACGCATCAGCGCATCGCGGAACGCGGGATCGAAGATATCCGGCGTCGCCCAGCCTAAGTCGCCGCCCTGATTGGCGGAACCCGGATCCTGGGAAAACTCTTTCGCCGCTTTATCGAATGTGGTCTTACCGCTCTTAATGTCAGCGGCGATCTGTTCCAGTTTCGCCTGCGCCTGCGCGTCGTTCATGATCGGCGACGGCTTCAGCAGGATGTGGCGGGCATGGACTTCGGTGACGGAGATGTTCTGGCTGCCGCCGCGCATATCGTTAACTTTCAGGATATGGAAGCCGACGCCGGAACGAATCGGACCGACAACATCGCCTTTCTTCGCGGTACTCAGCGCCTGAGCGAAGATACCCGGCAGCTCCTGAATACGGCCCCAGCCCATCTGGCCGCCTTTCAGCGCCTGCTGGTCAGCAGAGTAGGTGATAGCCAGTTTGCCGAAGTTAGCGCCGTTACGGGCCTGTTCAACGACGGACTTCGCCTGCTCTTCCGCAGCCGCAACCTGATCGGAGGTTGGGTTTTCCGGCAGCGCGATGAGGATGTGGCTCAGGTTCAGCTCGGTGCTGGCATCGTTCTGATCGCCAATCTGCTTGGCCAGCGCTTCAACTTCCTGCGGCAGCACGGTGATACGGCGGCGCACTTCGTTGTTACGTACTTCCGAAATCAGCATCTCTTTACGGATCTGGTTACGGTAGGTGTTGTAGTTGATGCCTTCATAGGCCAGACGGCTACGCATCTGATCCATCGACATGTTGTTCTGTTTGGCGATGTTGGCGATGGCCTGGTCAAGCTGATCGTCGCTGACTTTCACGCCCATTTTCTGACCCATTTGCAGAACGATCTGGTCCATGATCAATCTTTCGAGGATCTGATGACGCAGGGTCGCGTCATCTGGCAGCTGCTGTCCCGCCTGACCAGCGTTGAGCTTCACCGACTGCATCAGACCATCGACGTCGCTTTCCAGAACAACGCCATTATTGACGACAGCCGCTACTTTATCGACCACCTGCGGGGCGGCGAAACTGGTATTCGCGATCATGGCGATACCGAGAAGCAGCGTTTTCCAGTTCTTCATACTTTTTCCATTTCAATTAACCGCAAATGCGGATTACGTTTTAAACCAGACGCCTTACAGCGAGCTCTGGTACGGCAAAATGTTCGAGCGCAGCATCTGCTGGGTGCCAAGACCGTAGTTGGAGCTCAGACCACGCAGTTCGATGTTGATACCGAAGGTGTTGTCGTATTTGCTCTCACCGCCGTTGTTGTTATCCCAGCCGTTGATCTTACGTTCGTAGCCAAGGCGGATAGCGTAGCAGCAAGAGTTATACTGTACCCCTAACATCTGGTTAGCCGCTTTTTTGGTATTGGTATCGAAGTAGTACGCGCCGACCACTGACCAACGATCGACAATCGGCCAGCTGGCGGTCATACCCACCTGAGAAATACCTTCTTTGTACTGCTGAGCGGTGGAATACGAAGGCAGCGTCGCCTGAATATATTCCGGACTCGCGTAACGGTAGTTCAGTTGCACTAAGCGGTTTTCGTCGCGGCGGTATTCAATGGTTCCGTTGCCGGTTGCGACGTTATCCAGACGCGTATCGTACTGGATCCCCCCGCGTAAACCCCAGTTATCGGTGATACGCCAGTAAGTATCGCCGGCCCAGACCAGTGAACCCGTGGTGTCGTTATTCTCCCAGTTGATGTTGTCCGCACCGGTGCGAGACTCGGTGAAATAGTAGATTTGACCAACGGAAATATTAAAACGTTCAACGGCCGCGTCATCATATACGCGAGATGTGACGCCGGTGGTGACCTGGTTGGCTGACGCGATACGGTCAAGGCCGCTGTAGGAGCGGTCGCGGAACAGGCCGCTATAGTCGGACTGCAGCAGTGTCGAGTCGTAGACGCCAATGTGGCTCTGGTCGCGATACGGGATGTACAGGTACTGCATGCGCGGTTCCAGGGTCTGGGTATACCCTTCCTGCATATCGCGTTCGAAGACCATTTTGCCGTCGATTTTGAATTGCGGCATCACGCGGTTAACCGAATCTTTGTAATCGGTACCGTTAGCGGTGTTGTACTGATCGAGATTACTCTGCTGATAGTGGGTCGCCAGCAGCTTCGCCTCGGTATTGATGCTTCCCCAGCCGTTAGACAGCGGCAGGTTGATCGTCGGCTCCATGTGCAGGCGCGTTGCTTCTGGCATATCGCCGTTGGTGTTGACGAAGTGCACCGCCTGCGCATACAGATGAGTATCGAACGGACCGACGTCATTCTGGTAGGCGTTAATATCGAGCTGAGGCTCAGCAGCGTAGGAGTTGCTTGAGCTACGGTCGAAGACCTGGAACTGCTTGGTCGACACGGTGGCGTCAAAGTTCTGGTTAACGTAACCGGCGCTGAATTTCTGCGTCGCGTAGCCGTCGGTACTGGAACCGTACTTAGAGCTAAAGTCGTTAAAGTAATCCGGGTCGCTGACTTTGGTGTAGTCGGCGTTCAGACGCCACACCTGATCGATAACCGCGTTGTGGTTCCAGTAGAACATCCAGCGGCGGCTATTGCTGTCGTTGGAGTGATCGTCTTCGTACACTTTATCGGAAGGCAGGTAATCGAATTCGAATAAACCTGCGCCCGCCTGGGTCAGATAACGGAATTCGTTTTCCCACATTACGCCGCCGCGTTTATTCATATAGTGCGGCGTAATGGTGGCGTCGAAGTTCGGCGCGATATTCCAGTAATAGGGCAGCGAGAACTCAACGCCATTTTTAGTGCTGTATTTGGCGTTGGGGATCAGGAAGCCGGAGCGGCGCTTATCGCCGACCGGCAGCTGCAGATACGGGCTATAAAAAATAGGGACGGAACCCAGCTTAAAGCGCGCGTTCCAGATTTCGGCAACCTGCTCTTCGCGGTCATGGATAACTTCGCTGCCGACGACGCTCCAGGTATCAGAACCCGGCAGACAGGAGGTAAAGCTGCCGTTTTCCAGAATGGTATAGCGGTTTTCGCCGCGCTGCTTCATCAGGTCGGCGGTACCGCGCCCCTGACGGCCAACCATCTGATAGTCGCCTTTCCAGACGTTAGTATCTTTGGTGTTCAGGTTCGACCACGCCTTCGGCCCCTTCAGAATAACCTGGTTATCGTCATAATGAACGTTGCCAAGCGCATCAACGGTACGCACCGGCTGCGGTTGCCCCGCCGGCTGCTGCTGATGCAACTGCACCTCGTCGGCCTGCAGGCGACTATTCCCCTGATTAATATCAACGTTGCCGGTAAACACGGCATTATCGGGGTAGTTGCCTTTCGCATGATCGGCGTCAATCGTTACCGGTTGATCGTTAGGCTTCCCTTCAACGAGAGGACGATTATAGCTTGGCACGCCAAGCATACATTGCGTGGCGAGATCGGCGGCCATGCCCTGTTGGCTATACAAGGCGCTGGCGATCATGGTGGCCAGGAGGCTGGGGATACGTTTTTTCATACGTTTTATTTGTTGTTCCGTCATCTTGTGGCAGCGGCTTGCAAACGGTCAGAGCCTAACGTACTCATCTTAATCGCGCTAGTCTTAATCCGCTCGTTTCGTTTCTGAGCGTTAGGCACCGTGTAGAATGGCGAGTATGATAAAGCAAATTATAGGCGATGTCCCACATGACCGTGGCGTCAACGCTTGGTAACGTGCGGTCAGATATAGCTTAACTGGTAGCAGAAAGATTGGGGAGTCTATGCAGTATTTGGGTAAAGTGATTGGTGTCGCGGTTGCATTATTGATGGGCGGCGGCTTCTGGGGCGTGGTGCTTGGCTTTTTAGTCGGACATATGTTTGACCGGGCCCGTAGCCGTCGGCTGAATTTATTTGCCAACCAGCAGGAGCGGCAGTCGCTGTTCTTTTCCACCACTTTTGAAGTGATGGGGCATCTGACTAAATCTAAAGGGCGCGTGACGGAAGCCGATATTCATGTGGCGAATGTGCTGATGGATCGTATGAATCTGCACGGCGAGTCGCGTACCGCGGCGCAGCAGGCTTTTCGCGCCGGCAAGGCCGATAATTACCCGCTGCGCGAAAAAATGCGTCAACTGCGCAGCGTCTGTTTTGGTCGCTTCGATTTAATTAGGATGTTTCTGGAAATTCAGCTGCAGGCGGCCTTCGCCGACGGCGAATTACACCCCAATGAACGCGAAGTGTTGTTTGTTATCGCCGACGAGCTTGGTATCTCGCGCGCGCAGTTTGAGCAGTTCCTGCGCATGATGCAGGGCGGCGCGCAGTTCGGCGGCGGCTCGCAGCAGCAATCCTATGGTCAGCGCGGCGGCAATGGCGGCTGGCAGCAGGCACAGCGCGGTCCGACGCTTGAAGACGCTTGTAATGTTCTCGGCGTCAAGCCGACCGATGATGCCGCCACCGTCAAACGCGCTTACCGTAAACTAATGAGCGAACATCACCCGGACAAGCTGGTAGCCAAAGGGCTGCCGCCGGAGATGATGGAAATGGCGAAACAGAAAGCGCAGGAAATCCAGAAAGCCTGGGAGCTTATCAAAGAGCAGCGCGGCTTCTGAATCCCGTAAGGCTTCACCTTCATGGAGAAGCCTTAGTTCGCGCCCTGCGCGCGGCGATACATCCGCCGTGGGTGGCCAATCTTTCCGTACAGCATTTCCACTTCCAGAAAACTCACTTCTACGCAATGCTCGAGATAACGACGGGCAGTGGTCTTGCTCAGCCCGGTTTCGCTGACCACTTCGTCAACCGAAAAACAGTGCGTTTCGCGGCCATGAAATAAATTTTGTACCAGCGCCAGGGTCTTTTCTTCGATGCCCTTGCTGCCGTTATCAGCGCGAAAATTTTTAGCCTGCAGCTGATACAGAGAATCAACGTTTTGCTGATCGACGATTTTCCATTCCCGCTGCTGATCGTAAAACTGAATAAAGCGCTCCAGCGACTGGCTCAGCCGTTTCCACGAAACCGGCTTGAGAATGTAGTCGAAGGCGCCGTTGCGTATCGCCTGGCTGCAGGTTTCCATATCGCTGGCGGCGGTGATGAAAATGACCGAGCAATTGGCATTGGCCAGAATCGGGTCGGTCATCAGAGTAACGCCTTTGCCGTCCGGCAGATAATTATCCAGCAGGACCAGCTGCGGCGGTCTGGCGTTGAGCATCTGCCGCGCCTGGGAAAGCGAGGCGGCCATTCCCGCCAGCCGCATGCGCGGGTGTTTCTGTATCAGCTCGGCGTGCAGGCGGGCCAGCTCGTTTTCATCTTCGATGATCAGCACATCGACCAGATCATGATGCATCGTTGGCCTCCGGTTGCGGATGGGCTGGCGGGTCGGCGGGAATAAACAGGGTAAATATCGTTCCGCGCGGCGCGTTATCGGCAACCTCAATCGTGCCGCCAGCCTGAGTCACATAATGTTCAATAAGATACAGACCAATACCGTGATCGCCACGGGTTTTTGTCGTCACCCCGCGCTCAAAAATACGTTCGCGGATATCCGGGCGAATTCCGACGCCGCGATCGGCCACCTCAATCATCAGCTCGCGGGCGTTGAGTTGAATCAGTACCTCGACCGGCTCGTGAGGTAGTTCAGCGCGCTGCGTCGCTTCAATGGCGTTATCCAGCAGGTTGCCGATGATCGAGATAAGTTCCGACTCCATCAGCGACGACAGCGGGCGATCGATACGACAGGCCGGATCAAAGCTCAGTTCAACGCCTTTTTCATAAGCGCGGGTGGCTTTACCCAGCAGCAGGCCGCATAGCGTCGGCGAGCGGAAGCGCGAGGAGATGAAGTCCAGCAGCTCCTGGGCATGTTCCGATTGCGCCTGTATATAGCGAATAGCTTCGTCGTAGTGGCCCATATGCAGCAGGCCGGAGAGCGTGGTCATGCGGTTGAGCTGCTCGTGGCGCATAATGCGCAGGTTATCGACATAGCGTTTCACCTGGCTGAGCTGGGCGGTGAGGGCGTTAATTTCATCGCGGTCGCGGAAGGTGATCACCCAGCCCTGCAGCGAGTTTTCCAGCATGATGCGCACCCGGCTGGCGAGTACCGTCAGCTGGTTGAAGCGACACAGTTCATCGTGCGTATCGTTCGCCAGCATCGCGCCGCTGGCGAAGAACGGCTGCGGCGCGATCACGCTATCAATCGATTTGCCGCGCAGCAGATGCGCGGGCTGCTTAAGCCCCAGCAGGCTGCGGGCGGCGTGGTTAATCACTTCAATCCGTCGCTGGCTGTCGATAACGATAACCCCTTCGAAAATCGATTCCATCATCGCTTTTTGCTGGCGAACCAGCAGGCCAATTTCGCGCGGCTCCAGCGAAAAAATCTGCTTTTTAATACTGCGGGTAAAATACCAGGAGAAGATAAACAAGGCGATCAGCAACAGGATGGCGGCGACAAAAATATTCACTACCTTTTGCACGGTGATGCTGTCGAGATAGCTGGTCAGATAGCCGACGGAGACGATGCCGATCACCCGCCCGTTGTCATCGACAATGGGCGTTTTACTGCGTAGCGAGATGCCCAAACCGCCTTTACGGATGGTAGTGATAGTTTTGCCTTCCAGCACCGCCTGGTTATCGCCGCCCACTAAGCGGGTGCCGACCCATTCCGGGTGCACGGAATGAAACAGATGTACGCCTTTATCATCGCCGATGACGATAAAGCTGGCATCGCTGTGGGCGGCGATTTGCCTCATGAAGGCGCCGATAGCCTGCGGGTCGTGCAGACTGACCTGCTGGCGTAGATTGGGCATCAGCGCAATCTCTTCGGCCTGAATTTTCGCCCTGGCGCTCATTTCCTGATACAGCTGGCGGCTGGCGTCGAGATAATAATAAACGCCAAGCAGAGCGAATAAGATGGAGAAAAAGGCCACCAGGGAGATGAACAGCTTAAATTGAAATGAAACTTTCATAGTTATGCGCACAGTATTTGAGATGCGGCAACGATATCGTCAGCGGCCAGAAGAACAATTTATCTACTGGCGCCTATTTATAAAGGGTAATTATCCGGTTAATAAAAAAACCATAAAAACCACGTTTAGAAATCAGATATGTATCACGCTGATTAATATACCCGTCATACTTCAAGTTGCATGGGCGTTGGCAATAACTCGGCCCATCCCTGGGCCTCGCCCTTACGGGCGCAGTGAACTGCGTTCAAATTCGTTCCTGACGAATTTGTCCTCACTCACCCCAGTCACTTACTGGAGTAAGCTCCTGGGGATTCGCTGCGTCGCCGCCTTCCTGCAACTCGAATTATTTAGGGTATAGAAACCATAAAAACCATAATGACCATTAAAACTTCTTTTTTAATCTGCCTTTTCTCACATTAACGCCGTGCCAGCCCCTCTACCCTGAACAGGAATAATAACTACAGGGCTGAATTTATGAGCACCACAGACAACGCATTCTCTGCAACCCTTGAACCTATTAACAAACCGAAAGCCTCGTTGAAGCAGCGCTGGTGGCACGTGATGGATAGCTGGAAAGTGGGGATTATCCCGCTGCCGCTATTTTTGCTGGCCGGTGGTCTTATCGCGCTGGACTGCCTTGGCGGCAAGCTGCCGAGCGATATCGTGGTGATGGTGGCGACGCTGGCCTTCTTCGGTTTTGCCTGCGGCGAGTTCGGCAAGCGTCTGCCGGTACTCGGTAAGCTTGGCGCGGCGGCGATTTGCGCCACCTTTATTCCTTCGGCGCTAGTCCATTACGGCCTGCTGCCGGATGTGGTGGTTGAATCCACCACCAAATTCTATAAATCGACCAATATTCTTTATCTCTACATCTGCTGCATTATCGTTGGCAGCATTATGAGCATGAACCGCACCACGCTGATTCAGGGGTTCCTTAAGATCTTCCTGCCGATGCTGTGCGGCGAAGTTGTCGGCATGCTGGTAGGCGTCGGCGTGGGTAGCCTGTTGGGAATGGATCCGTTCCAGGTCTTCTTCTTTATCGTGTTGCCGATTATGGCCGGCGGCGTGGGCGAAGGGGCGATCCCGCTGTCGATTGGCTATGCGGCGCTGATGCATATGGATCAGGGGGTTGCGCTGGGACGCGTGCTGCCGATGGTGATGCTGGGCAGCCTGACGGCGATCGTCATTGCTGGCTGTCTGAACCAGCTTGGCAAACGCTTCCCGCATCTGACCGGCGAAGGCCAGCTAATGCCGAACCGCAGTAATGAAACCCGCAGCCTGAGCGAAAGCGAAGGATTTGGCGGTAAAACTGATGTGGCGACGCTGGCCTCCGGCGCGCTGCTGGCGGTGCTGCTGTATATGATGGGCATGCTCGGACATAAATTGATTGGCCTGCCGGCGCCGGTTGGCATGCTGTTCCTCGCGGTGCTGCTGAAGCTGGCGAATGTGGTTTCGCCGCGCCTGCAGGAGGGCTCGCAGGTGGTGTATAAATTCTTCCGCACCGCGGTGACTTATCCGATTCTGTTTGCCGTCGGCGTGGCGATTACCCCGTGGCAGGAGCTGGTAAACGCCTTCACGCTCACCAACCTGCTGGTCATTGTCTGCACCGTCTCGGCGCTGGTGGCCACCGGGTTCTTCGTTGGTAAAAAAATGGGGATGCATCCGGTCGATGTGGCGATTGTCTCCTGTTGCCAGAGTGGGCAGGGCGGTACCGGCGACGTCGCCATCCTGACTTCCGGCAACCGTATGAACCTGATGCCGTTTGCTCAGATAGCTACCCGTATCGGCGGCGCGATTAATGTGTCGTTAGGGCTGCTGTTCTTAAGTCATTTCTTATCGTGATTTAGTTCTGCGCTAACAGCAAAAACTGCCATTTCCCTCCGCAGGACGAAGAAAATTTCTTTGTCCTGCGTCCTAAATTCTGTGCAATTAGCGATACAATAGGCGGCGTTATCCGCGATAGCGACGGCAGCCCCGAGCTGCCTTTTTGATCATTAAAGGAGAGGAAAGAATGTCAGTGCATACTCCCGCCCGGGCGGGCGTCAGCATGGAAAATCTGCTGGCGGCGAAAGAGCAGCGCGCAGCCCGTCAACAAGACTGGCTCAACCATTATCAACAACCGGTCATTTCTCTCACTCTGGTAACGCCAGGGGCGGTAAAAGACAGTATTCGCTATCGCAATATGATGGGTGTTGCGCTGCAGGCCTGTGACCAACTTTTGTGGCAGCAGCGTTGGAAAACGCTCGACCGCCAGGTGTTGTGGCTCCCTACCGGCCCGGAAGCGATGTGGTGCGTTGAGCACTCCGCGGAAGAGATCAAAGCGCTATGCAGCGAACTGGAACAGAATCATCCGCTGGGACGTCTGTGGGATATCGACGTCATTTGTCCGCAAGCGGGGCTGATTAGCCGCCAGGCGCAGGGCGAAGCGATGCGCCGCTGCCTGCTGTGCGATGAGCCGGCCCACGCCTGCGCGCGCAGCCGTCGTCACGACACCGGGCTGGTGGTCGCTCGCGTTGAACAGATGATTGATGCGTGGTTTGCCCGCGATTAATCGCGTTAGCGTTAGAGATTTCCCCGGCGGCGTAGCGCAACCGGGGGCGTCCGGGTAATGACTTAAAAGTCGATCGGCGCGCGGAAGGTCATCGCGTTGCCGTAGGCGGGATGAGTGATGGTTAACGTTTCGGCATGCAGCAGCAGGCGCGGGGCCATTGCCAGCGCCTCCGGCGTGGCGTAAAAGCGGTCGCCGAGGATCGGATGCCCTAACGCCAGCATATGCACGCGAAGCTGATGCGAGCGCCCGGTAATCGGCTTCAGGCGCACGCGGGCGGTGTTGTCCTCCGCGTACTCCAGCACCTCATATTCGGTTTGCGCCGCTTTGCCGGTTTCATAACACACCTTCTGCTTTGGCCGGTTCGGCCAGTCGCAAATCAGCGGTAAATCCACCAGACCTTCCGCAGGCTGCGGATGGCCCCAGACGCGGGCGATGTACTGCTTCTTCGGCTCGCGCTCGCGGAACTGACGCTTCAGTTCACGCTCGGCGGCCTTATTCAGCGCCACCACAATCACGCCGCTGGTGGCCATATCCAGGCGATGCACCGATTCGGCCTGCGGGAAATCGCGCTGGATACGCGTCATCACGCTATCCTTATGCTCTTCCAGCCTGCCGGGCACGGACAACAAGCCGCTCGGCTTGTTGACCACCATAATGTGCTCATCCTGATACAGAATCACCAGCCAGGGATCCTGCGGCGGATTGTAGTTTTCCATCGCCATTTTCGCGTTCCGTTACTGGTGAGTGACGACGATCAGACGCAGCGCGTCCAGACGCCATCCGGCCTGCGCCAGCGCATCCATCACCTGCTGGCGGTTGCTTTCGATCGCCGCCAGTTCGTCGTCACGGATGTTCGGGTTCACCGCCTTCAGCGCTTCGAGACGCGACAGTTCCGCCGTCAGTTTATCATCGGCTTCGTTACGCGCCGCGTCGATCAGCGCCTGCGCCGCTTTGGCGATCTGCGCTTCGCCCTGTTGCAGAATCGCGTGAACGTCCTGCTGCACCGCATTGACCAGCTTGCTACCAGTGTGGCGGTTGACCGCGCTCAGCTGGCGGTTGAAGCTTTCGAACTCCACCTGCGCGGCGAGGTTGTTGCCGTTTTTATCCAGCAGCATGCGAACCGGGGTCGCCGGCAGGAAGCGGTTAAGCTGTAATTGCTTCGGCGCCTGCGCTTCGACGACGTAGATAAGCTCCAGCAGCAGCGTGCCGACCGGCAGCGCCTTGTTCTTCAGCAGCGAAATCGTGCTGCTGCCGGTATCGCCGGAGAGGATCAGATCCAGACCGTTGCGAATCAGCGGGTGTTCCCAGGTGATGAACTGCGCGTCTTCACGCGACAGCGCCACGTCACGCTCGAAGGTGATGGTGCAGCCATCTTCCGGCAGGCCCGGGAAATCCGGCACCAGCATATGATCGGACGGGGTCAGGACGATCAGGTTTTCGCCGCGGTCATCCTGGTTGATGCCGACGATATCGAACAGGTTCATCGAGAAGGCGATCAGGCTGGTATCGTCATCCTGCTCTTCGATGCTCTCAGCCAGAGCCTGCGCTTTTTCGCCGCCGTTGGAGTGGATCTCCAGCAGACGGTCGCGGCCCTGTTCCAGCTGCGCTTTCAGCGCTTCATGCTGCTGGCGGCAGGATTTGATCAGATCGTCGAAGCCATCGGTGGATTCCGGCGCGGCAAGGTAGTTAATCAGGTCGTCGTGAACGCTATCGTAGACGGTACGGCCGGTCGGGCAGGTATGTTCGAAGGCGTCGAGGCCTTCGTGATACCAGCGCACCAGCACCGACTGCGCGGTTTTCTCCAGATACGGCACGTGGATCTGGATATCGTGCGCCTGGCCGATACGGTCGAGACGGCCGATACGCTGCTCCAGCAGATCCGGGTTAAACGGCAGGTCGAACATCACCAGGTTGCTGGCGAACTGGAAGTTACGCCCTTCGGAGCCGATTTCGGAACACAGCAGCACCTGCGCGCCGGTGTCTTCTTCGGCAAACCACGCTGCGGCGCGGTCGCGTTCGATAATCGACATGCCTTCATGGAATACCGCGGCGCGAATACCTTCGCGCTCGCGCAGCACCTGCTCCAGCTGCAGCGCGGTGGCGGCTTTGGCGCAAATCACCAGTACCTTCTGCGAGCGATGGCTGGTCAGGTAGCCCATCAGCCATTCGACGCGCGGGTCGAAGTTCCACCAGGTGCCGGTATCGCCTTCAAACTCCTGATAGATCTGCTCCGGATAGAGCATGTCGCGCGCGCGCTCTTCCGCGGTTTTGCGCGCGCCCATAATACCGGAGACCTTGATAGCCGTCTGGTACTGGGTCGGCAGCGGCAGGCGAATAGTGTGCAGCTCGCGTTTCGGGAAACCTTTCACGCCGTTACGGGTGTTACGGAACAGCACCCGGCTGGTGCCATGGCGGTCCATCAGCATTGAAACCAGCTCCTGGCGCGCGGCCTGAGCATCTTCACGATCGCTGTTAGCGGCTTGCAGCAGCGGCTCGATGTCTTGTTCGCCGATCAGATCGCCAAGGGTATTGAGTTCATTATCGTTGAGCTTGTTGCCTGCCAGCAGCAGGGCGACGGCGTCGGCGACCGGACGGTAATTTTGCTGTTCTTCAACAAACTGTTCAAAATCGTGGAAGCGGTTTGGATCCAGCAGACGCAGGCGCGCAAAGTGGCTCTCCATGCCCAGCTGTTCCGGCGTCGCGGTCAGCAACAGAATCCCCGGCACGCGTTCGGCGAGCTGTTCAATGGCCTGATATTCACGGCTCGGCGCCTCTTCGCTCCACACCAGGTGGTGCGCTTCATCGACCACCATCAGGTCCCATTCGGCGTCGCACAGGTGCTCCAGGCGCTGCTTGCTGCGGCGCACGAAGTCTAAGGAGCAGATAACCAGCTGTTCGGTTTCGAACGGGTTGTAGGCGTCGTGCTGCGCTTCGGCGTAGCGTTCGTCGTCGAACAGCGAGAAACGCAGGTTGAAGCGGCGCAGCATTTCCACCAGCCACTGGTGCTGGAGGGTTTCCGGGACCACGATCAGCACGCGCTCGGCGGCGCCGGAGAGCAGCTGCTGGTGCAGGATCATCCCGGCTTCGATGGTTTTACCTAAGCCCACTTCATCGGCCAGCAGAACGCGCGGCGCGTGACGACGGCCCACGTCGTGGGCGATGTTCAACTGATGCGGGATCAGGCTGGTGCGCTGGCCGCGCAGGCCGCTCCACGGCATGCGGTACTGTTCGCTCTGGAACTTACGCGCGCGGTAGCGCAGGGCAAAGCGGTCCATCCGGTCGATTTGCCCGGCGAACAGGCGGTCCTGCGGCTTGCTGAAGGCGAGCTTACTGTCGAGCAGGACTTCGCGCAGGGTAACATGTTCTTCTTGCGTATCCAGGCGGGTGCCGGTGTAGGACAGCAGCCCATTCTCTTCATTTACTTCGTCAACGTGGAGCTGCCAGCCTTCGTGGCTGGTAATGGTATCACCCGGGTTAAACATCACGCGGGTAATTGGGGAATCGTTGCGAGAGTACAGACGGTTTTCGCCGATGGCGGGGAAAAGGAGAGTGACCATGCGCGCATCCAGCGCTACCACTGTCCCTAGTCCTAGTTCGCTCTCTGTATCGCTAATCCAGCGTTGACCAAGTGTAAAAGGCATATGTGTTCGGCTCTTTGTTCTTTAATTGCAGGCAATAGTGCATCCTCAGCATAGTTACGCTGAGGAATCAAAATTGGGTCCAGGAATGGAAAGGGCGCTATGGTACTGGATGCCGCGGTGTTAGTCACCTGTCAAAATAGCCCCAGTTGCCCTGTCACTATTGTAGCAAAGTCGTCGTTGACGAAGGGAAGGATTCCTTCCGCCACCGGCTGCAATTGCTTTGACAGATAGTGATCGTAATCGAGCGGCGACTGCTGGTAATCCACCGGCTCCGGGCCGCCGGTAGTCCAGACGTATTTAATGGTGCCGCGCTGCTGATACTGCTGCGCCCGCCCAAGCTTCGCGTTGTGTTCATCGGCAAGCCTCGCGGCGCGCACGTGCGGCGGCACGTTACGCTGGTACTCCGCCAGCGGTCGGCGCAGGCGCTTGCGATAAACCAGCTGCTCGTCGAGCTCGCCGTTCATTAGTCTTGCGATAGTCTCCCGTACATAATCCTGATACGGCTGATGGCGGAAGATGCGCAGATACAGCTCCTGTTGAAACTGCTGGGCCAGCGGCGTCCAGTCGGTGCGTACCGTCTCCAGCCCCTTGAACACCATGCGCTGGGCATCGCCCTCCTGAATCATTCCGGCATAACGCTTTTTACTGCCGGTATCGGCGCCGCGGATCGTCGGCATTAAAAAGCGGCAAAAGTGGGTTTCATACTCCAGCTCCAGCGCGCTGGTCAGCTGGCTTTTGCCCATTTCCTGCGCCCACCAGTCGTTAACATAGGCAACAAGTTTGCGGCCGATTTCCGCCGCCTGCGCTTCGCTATGCGGGCGTTTGAGCCAGACGAAGGTGGAGTCGGTATCGCCGTAGATAACGTCATAGCCCTGGGCTTCAATCAGCGCTTTGGTCTGGCGCATGATCGCGTGGCCGCGCATGGTGATCGACGACGCCAGCCGTGGATCGAAAAAGCGGCAGGCGCTGGTCCCCAGCACGCCGTAAAAGGCGTTCATGATGATCTTCAGCGCCTGCGACAGCGGCTTATTATGCTGACGCTTAGCTTCATCGCGGCCGTGCCAGATCTGCCCGACGATGCCTGGCAGGCAGTGCTTTTCGCGCGAGAAGCGGGCGCCGAGAAACCCTTCGGTGCTGTGGCGGTCATCGGGCTGTGCCAGCCCTTCAACCAGACCGACCGGATCGATTAAAAAGGTGCGGATGATCGACGGATACAGGCTTTTGTAGTCCAGCACCAGCACTGAGTCATACAGGCCGGGGCGGGAGTCCATGACGTAGCCGCCGGGACTGGCCTGCGGGGGAACTTCGCCGAGATTCGGCGCCACGTAGCCCAGCCGGTGCATGCGCGGGAAATAGAGATGGCTGAAGGCGGCGACCGATCCGCCGTGGCGATCGGCGGGCAGGCCGTTGACCGTCGCCCGTTCGAGCAGAAACGGCATGATCTCTGTCTTATGAAAGATCCGCGTCACCAGCTCGCAATCCTGTAGGTTATAGGTGGCCAGCGCCGGTTTATCTTCATGGAAACGGCGATCGATTTCGTCCATCCGATCCCACGGGTTGTCGATAGCTTTACCTTCGCCGAGCAGTTCGCGGGCGACGGCCTCGAGTGAAAATGAGGAGAAGTTCCAGAACGCCGATTTTAGCGCTTCAATGCCGTCGATAATCAGCCGGCCGTTGGCCTGGGCGAAAAAGACGCCGTTCTTAAAACCGTGCTCGCGCCACTCCAGCTCGCTATTGCCGCGGCCGAGCTGCAGCGGGATGCGGTAGCGCTCGGCGTGTTTTTGCAGGACCCGCAGATCGAACTGCACCACGTTCCAGCCGATCAGCACGTCGGGGTCGTGTTCGGCAAACCAGGCGTTGAGCTTTTCCAGCAACAGCGGGCGGCTGGCGACATAGACCAGGCTGAAGCCCACATCCGGCGGCGTAGCGGGCTCGGGGCCTAACATGTAGACCACCCGCTGGCCGCAGCCTTCCAGGCCGATGCAGTAGAGCTCGCCGTGGCGGCTGGTTTCGATATCCAACGAGACCCATTTCAGCGGCGGGCGGTAATCCGGATTAGGTTTCATGCGCGCGTTAACCAACTGCGAACCGCGCGTTTCGCCTTCCACCCAGACCGGGGCGGTGATAAAGCGCTCCATCAGGTAGCGCTCCGGCGGGCGGATATCGCCTTCGTAAACGGTGACGCCGTTTTCACGCAGCTTTTTTTCCAGCCGCATCAGCTGGCGATGGGCGCGGCAGTACAGGCCGAAAACCGGCTGGCGGTGGAAATCTTTTAACGCAAGCGGGGACAGGCGATAGCCGTTTTCACCTTGCAATAGGCTTTCAGCCTGCTGCCGCTGCGCTTCGGGGATAAACGCGACGGATTCCTGCGGCGGCAGCGTGACCTGCAGCGGGCCGTTATCGGTCGCCAGCCAGAAGGCCAGTTCCGTTCCCTGCGGGGTATCCCGCCAGTGGCGGGTGAGTAAAAATCCTGCTTGCGGCTGCGTCACGCGTGCTCTCAACGATAAAAAACCAGGCCTGATTATAGCCTGGTTTCACGATAGGTGCTGGGGTTTTATACAGGGGTGATTACTGGCCGTAGTAGGCTTTGGCCCCGTGTTTACGCAGATAGTGTTTATCGAGCAGCGTCTGCTGCATAGCAGGCAGTTGCGGCGCCAGCTGGCGGCAGAAAATTCCCATATAGGCGATCTCCTCCAGCACGATGGCATTATGCACCGCGTCTTCGGCATTTTTTCCCCAGGCGAACGGGCCGTGGGAATGCACCAGCACGCCGGGCATTTGCGCCGGGTTGATGCCCTGCTGACGGAAGGTTTCGACAATCACGTTGCCGGTTTCCCACTCATATTCGCCGTTGATCTCCGCATCGGTCATCAACCGGGTGCAGGGGACCGGGCCATAAAAATAGTCAGCGTGGGTGGTGCCGGTCGCCGGGATAGATTGCCCGGCCTGCGCCCAGATGGTGGCGTGGCGCGAATGGGTATGCACAATCCCGCCAAGCGTCGGGAATGCCTGATACAGCAGGCGATGGGTCGGCGTATCGGAAGAGGGCTTCTTGTTGCCTTCCACCACTTCACCGGTCTCCAGACTGACGACGACCATGTCGTTAGCGGTCATCACTGCGTAATCCACGCCGGAGGGTTTAATAACCAATACCCCTTTGTCACGATCGACGGCGCTGACGTTGCCCCAGGTTAAGGTCACCAGATTATGCTGCGGTAGCGCTAAGTTGGCCTCCAGCACCTGGCGTTTGAGATCTTCTAACATAGTGTGCTCCGAATAGCAGGTGAGTTGGGTTCCCCTCACCCCGACCCTCTCCCAAAGGGAGAGGGAGAAAGATGACACCGCGCCGGTTGGTTCCTTCTCCCAAAGGGAGTGGGATAAAGGCGACACCGCGCTCGGTCGGTTCCCTCTCCCCGCTGGGGAGAGGGTTAGGGTGAGGGGCGGCCTCTTAGCGTTTTGAACCGTAATAGACTTCATTCCAGCGCAGCGCGTCTTTGAACGACGGCAGGCGGGTATCGTTGTCGATGACGGTCAGCTCAATATCCTGCAGCTCGGCAAACTGGCGCATATCGTCGAGGGTTAGCGCATGGCTGAAGACGGTATGGTGCGCGCCGCCGGCGATGATCCAGGCTTCCGACGCGGTACGCAGATCCGGCTGTGCCTGCCACAGCGCGTTGGCCACCGGCAGCTTCGGCAGATCGTGCGGCGTCGCGACGGTTTCGATGGTGTTGACCAGCAGGCGGAAGCGATCGCCTAAATCAATCAGGCTGGCGACGATCGCCGGGCCGGTTTGGGTGTTGAAGATCAGACGCGCCGGATCGGCCTTACCGCCAATTCCCAGCGGCTGGACGTCGAGGATCGGTTTCTCGGCGGTAGCGATAGTCGGGCACACTTCCAGCATGTGCGAGCCCAGCACCAGATCGTTGCCGTTGTCGAAGTGATAGGTGTAATCCTCCATAAAAGAGGTGCCGCCCTGCAGACCGGTCGACATCACTTTCATGATGCGTAGCAGAGCGGCGGTTTTCCAATCGCCTTCGCCGGCAAAGCCGTAGCCCTGCTGCATCAGGCGCTGTACGGCGAGACCCGGCAGCTGCTTCAGGCCGTGAAGATCTTCAAAGGTGGTGGTAAAGGCGTGGAAACCGCCTTGCTCAAGGAAGCGCTTCATCCCCAGTTCGATGCGCGCGGCGTCCAGTACGTTCTGGCGTTTATCGCCGTGCACCTGCGCCGCTGGCGTCAGGCGGTAGCTGCTTTCATACTCATCGACCAGCGCGTTGATATCGCCGTCGCTGATGCTATTCACCACCTGCACCAGATCGCCGACCGCCCAGGTGTTGACCGAGAAGCCGAACTTAATCTGCGCCGCCACTTTATCGCCATCGGTTACCGCCACTTCGCGCATGTTATCGCCGAAGCGGCACACTTTCAGATGACGGGTATCCTGCTTCGAAACCGCCTGACGCATCCACGCGCCGATGCGCTGGTGCGCTTCTTTATCCTGCCAGTGGCCGGTGACGACGCTGTGCTGCTGGCGCATGCGCGCGCCGATAAAGCCGAATTCGCGGCCGCCGTGCGCGGTCTGGTTGAGGTTCATAAAGTCCATATCAATGCTGTCCCACGGCAGGGAGGCGTTGAATTGGGTATGGAATTGCAGCAGCGGCTTGTTGAGGAGCGTCAGGCCGTTAATCCACATTTTCGCCGGTGAGAAGGTATGCAGCCAGACCACTAATCCGGCGCATTTATCATCGTAGTTGGCGTCGCGGCAAATATGCGTGATTTCATCCGGCGTGGTGCCGAGCGGTTTCAGCACCAGCTTGCACGGCAGTTTTGCTTCCGCATTCAGGCTATTCACCACATGTTCGGCATGTTTCGTCACCTGGCGTAGGGTCTCCTGGCCATACAGGTGCTGGCTGCCAATTACGAACCACACTTCATAGTTATCAAAAATCGTCATTTTCGTATCCTTAATGGGTGAGCGCTGCCGGAGATTGCGGGGCGTTTTCCGCCTTTGCAGCCGAAGGGAGATAGTGTTGTTCCGCGCTAGCCGACCACTGCTGGTAGCGCTGATACAGTTGTTCGAAACGTTGCGCCTGCTGCGCGCGCGGCTGCAGGGTGTTTTCCACCTCGCTTGCCATGTTGCGCTGCGCGGCGGGGATATCCGGATAGACGCCAGCGGCGACGGCGGCGAAGATGGCGGCGCCCAACGCGCAGCACTGATCGGAGGCGACAATCTGCAGCGGGCGGTTCAGGACGTCGCAGCAGGCCTGCATGATGACCTGGTTCTTACGCGCAATGCCGCCGAGCGCCATCACGTTATTGACCGGAATGCCCTGATCGGTGAAGCACTCCATAATGGCGCGGGCGCCGAAGGCGGTGGCGGCAATGAGCCCGCCAAACAGCGCCGGGGCGTCGGTGGCCAGATTTAAATCGGTAATAACGCCTTTCAGCCGCTGGTTGGCGTTCGGCGTGCGGCGGCCGTTGAACCAGTCCAGTACCACCGGCAGGTGATCGAGGGACGGATTATTGGCCCAGGCTTCGGTGAGCGCAGGCAGCAGCTGTTTTTGACTGGCTTTGATTGGCTCGCGCAATTCAGGGTGCTGTTGGGCCAGCTGTTCCAGCGGCCAGCCGAGGATACGGCCAAACCAGGCATAGATATCGCCGAAGGCGGACTGACCGGCCTCCATACCGATGAAATCCGGCACCACGCTGCCGTCCACCTGGCCGCAGATACCTTTCACCGTGCGGTTGCCCACGCTCTGTTTATCGGCGATCAGGATGTCGCAGGTGGAGGTGCCGATAACTTTAACCAATGCGTTAGGCTGTGCGCCGGCGCCGACCGCGCCCATATGGCAATCGAAGGCGCCGCCGGAAATCACCACTGTCTCCGGCAGGCCGAGGCGCTGCGCCCATTCGGCGGTCAGGTTGCCGACGGGGAGATCCGCAGTCCAGGTGTCGCGGAATAGCGGCCAGGCAAGGTGGCGGTTGATAATCGGGTCGAGTTCGTCGAAGAAGCTGGCGGGCGGCAGTCCGCCCCAGCTCTCGTGCCACAACGATTTGTGCCCGGCGCTGCAGCGACCGCGGCGGATATCCTGCGGGCGGGTGGTGCCGGAAAGCAGGGCGGGCACCCAGTCACAAAGCTCAATCCACGATGCCGCGGCCTGCGCGACGGCGCTATCTTCGCGAGTGACGTGGAGGATCTTGGCCCAGAACCATTCGCTGGAGTAGATGCCGCCGATATAGCGCGAGTAATCTTCTTTACCCGGCGTGTGGCACAGGCGGGTGATGGCTTCCGCCTCTTCCACCGCGGTATGGTCTTTCCACAGTACGAACATGGCGTTCGGGTTGTCGGCGAACTCTTCGCGCAGCGCCAGCACGTTACCGTCAGCATCAATCGGCGCCGGGGTTGAACCGGTGCTGTCGACGCCGATACCGACCACCATCGCTCGTTGTTCTGCGCTTAATGCCGCCAGGACGCTTTTTAGCGCCGATTCCATCGATTCAATATAATCGCGCGGGTGATGGCGGAAGCGGTTATTCGGCCCATCGCAGAACAGCCCTTCCTGCCAGCGTGGATACCACTCTACGCTCGCGGCCAGCTCCGCGCCGGTAGCGCATTCCACCGCCAGCGCGCGTACTGAGTCACTACCAAAATCGAGGCCAATCGCAATTGCCATCTTGTTACTCCATGCTGAAATCATTCATGCAGCAACAGTAGATATCCCCGGCCAAATCCGTCAGGCCGTATTCGCTAATCTTATGGACTATATTGCTGTCACCTCGCAAAGTGTGACGCCGTGCAAATATTCGATGTGGACTTTCCTGCCGTATTTATAGACACTTTTGTTATGCGCTGGATCAACGCGAAATGCGTGCTGGTAGCGCTTTTTTCGCTCACTGTGCGGGTTTTTGTCTAAATTCCCACCGGTATCGCAGTCGCAACGGCGCGGATGGCGATAAAATGATGAATATGGACAATTGGTGTCAAAAATACCTCGTGGAGAACGACGCTTATGGCCGAAACGCAAAACGATCCGCTGCTGCCGGGCTATTCCTTTAACGCTCATCTGGTCACCGGCCTGACGCCGATTGAGGCGCAGGGTTATCTCGATTTCTTTATCGACCGCCCGCTGGGCATGAAAGGCTATATTCTCAACCTGACGATCCGCGGCGAGGGGGTGATTAACAACCACGGCGAACAGTTCGTTTGTCGCCCCGGCGATATGCTGCTGTTTCCGCCGGGGGAGATTCATCACTATGGCCGCCATCCCGACGCCAGCGAGTGGTATCACCAGTGGGTCTATTTCCGCCCACGCGCCTACTGGCACGAATGGCTCAACTGGCCGACGATCTTCGCCCAGACCGGTTTCTTCCGCCCGGATGAACAATGGCAAGCGCGGTTTGGCGAGCTCTTCGGGCAGATTGTCGATGCCGGTCAGGGGGCGGGGCGTTATTCCGAACTGCTGGCGATTAACCTGCTGGAACAGTTGCTACTGCGGCGCATGGAGGCGATTAACGAATCGCTGCATCCGCCGCTCGATAACCGGGTGCGCGATGCCTGCCAGTACATCAGCGACCATCTGGCGGACAGCCATTTCGATATCGCCAGCGTCGCCCAGCACGTCTGTCTGTCGCCTTCGCGTCTGTCGCACCTGTTTCGCCAGCAGTTGGGGATAAGCGTACTTGGCTGGCGGGAAGATCAGCGAATTAGCCAGGCCAAACTGCTGTTGAGTACTACCCGGATGCCAATTGCCAGCGTCGGCCGCAACGTTGGCTTCGAAGATCAGCTCTATTTTTCGCGGGTCTTCAAAAAATGTACCGGCGCCAGCCCCAGTGAATTTCGCGCAGGATGTGAATAAAAAGTAAAGAAAGTGAAATGATGACCCGCTTAAATGTCACAGCCAGTAAACTATTAAGACAATTGGTGGCTTGACGACGACGTGACGGCTCCGGAGAATCCGGGCTTCGTTTTTTAACCGGGTACATTATGCAGGCATTGCTGGAACACTTTATCACCCAATCCACGGTCTACTCGTTGATAGCCGTGATGCTGGTGGCATTTCTTGAGTCGCTGGCGCTGGTGGGGCTTATTTTACCCGGCACGGTCATGATGGCTGGCCTGGGGGCGCTCATCGGCAGCGGCGAAGTTAACTTCTGGCAGGCGTGGCTGGCGGGGATTGTCGGCTGCCTGTTGGGAGACTGGATCTCATTCTGGCTCGGCTGGCGCTTTAAAAAGCCGTTACACCGCTGGTCGTTTATGAAAAAAAATCGCGCGCTGCTGGAGAAAACCGAACACGCGCTGCACCAGCACAGCATGGTGACGATTCTGATTGGCCGCTTTGTCGGGCCGACGCGGCCGCTGGTGCCAATGGTCGCCGGGATGCTCGACCTGCCGGTGGCGAAGTTCGTGCTGCCGAATATTATTGGCTGCCTGCTCTGGCCGCCGCTCTATTTCCTCCCCGGTATTCTGGCGGGGGCGGCGATTGATATTCCTGCCGATGAAAACAGCGCCAGCTTTAAGTGGCTGCTGCTGGGCGCGGCGCTGCTGGCGTGGCTGGCGGGTTGGCTGTGCTGGCGACTGTGGCGGAGCGCGAAAACCTCCGGCGATCGCCTGACCCGTTGGTTACCGCGCGGACGCCTGCTGTGGCTGGCGCCGTTGATGGCGGCGCTGGCGGTAGCGGCGCTAACATTTGTTTTTCGCCATCCCCTGATGCCGGTCTACCTTGAGATCCTGCATAAGGTCATTTCGCGCTAATTCCCAACAGCGCCGAGGCGCTGCTGTTGCCGCTTAACAGATCGTCAGTGGCGCCGTCCCAGGCAATGCGCCCTTCGGCCACCACGATGGAGCGAGGCGCAATGCGCGCCGCATCCTCCACGCTGTGCGACACCATCAACAGCGTCAACTGTTGCCGCTGACAGACATCGGCGACCAGCGTCAGCATCTCCTGACGCAGCGCCGGGTCGAGCGCCGAGAAGGGTTCATCAAGCAGCAGCACCGGCTGTTGGCGTATCAGACAGCGGGCCAGCGCCGCTCGCTGCCGCTGACCGCCGGAAAGCTCGCCCGGTAGACGATCCAGCAGCGTATCCATTCCCATCTGCCCGGCTATCGCCGTGACCTGCGCGTGCTGCTCGCGGTTCAGCTTCAGGCCGGGGTGGATGCCTAGGCCAATATTCTGCCGGACGGTGAGATGGTTAAACAGGTTGTGCTCCTGAAACAGCATGGAAACCGGACGCTGCGCCGGCGGCGTGGCGTTATGCTTCTCGCCGTCGATCAGCAGGCTGCCGCTGGCCGGCGGCAGAAAACCGGCGATCAGATTCAGCAGCGTGCTTTTGCCGGCGCCGCTGGGACCGAGCACGGCGATGCGTTCTCCGCGCTCGACGCTGAGCGTAAAGCGCATCGGCAAATGCTGATACAGCCAGGTGACATCATTGAGTTTTAGCATCGCGTCCCGGTAGTTTCTCGATCAAGGTAAAAAGGATAAAGCACAGCAACAGTAGCAGGAGCGCGGTGACCGCGCCGTCCTGGCTGCGATAGGAGCCTATTTGTTGATACAAATAGAAAGGCAGCGTGCGGAAGGATTCATTGCCGAACAGCGCCACCACGCCGAAGTCGCCGATAGACAGCACGCAGGCGAAAGCCAAAGCCTGCGCCAGCGGCCGTTTCAGCGCCCGTAGCTCCACTACCCGCAGCCGGTTAAAACCTTGTAGCCCCAACGACTGACACAAAGCGCCGTAGCGGGCGGCAATATCGCGCATCGGGTTTTCCAGCACCTTCAGGGCATAGGGGATTGCCATCAGCGCGTTGGTAAAGATGACGATGCCGTCGGCGGATTCCGGCAGGCCGACGCTGTTATTGAGCAGCAGGAAAAATCCGGTTGCCAGCACAATCCCCGGCATGGCGAGGATGAGCATGCCGCTGAGCTCCAGCGTCTGCCCGGCCAGCGGCAGATTGCGGGCCCGCAGTTCGCGGCTGCTCCATAGCAGCATCATGGTCAGGATAACGCTAAGCAGACCGGCGGCGAGGGCGATACGCAGCGATGTCCACAGCGCCTGCCATAGCGCGGCTTGGCCGAGCACCTTCGGCAGATTGACGTTGAGGCCATCGACGATTACCGCTAACAGCGGCGGCAGCAACAACAATAGAGCAAGCGCGATCAGCGCGCAATCGCACAGGCGGCTATGCAGACGGTCATCGGGGTCGCGCCAGCCCTGCAGTTGGTTGGCGCCGATCGCCACGGCTTTGCTCAGGCGCTGGCTCAGCAGCACCAGCCCAAGACAGCAGACCATTTGAATAATCGCTAATAGCGCCGCCCGCGCCGGGTCGTAATCAAAGCTTAGCGCCTGATAGATAGCCAGCTCAATGGTGGTGGCCCGCGGCCCGCCGCCAAGTGACAGCACGGTGGCGAAGCTTGCGAAGCACAACATAAAAATCAGCGTAGCCACCGGCAGGATCTGCCGACGCAGCCACGGCCATTCCACCAGCCGGAAGAAGACGAAACCGCGCATGCCGAGCTGTGCGGCGATCTGCCGCTGTTCGCCGGGAATGTTTTCCAGCGCCTGCAGCAGCAGGCGGGTCGCCATCGGCATATTAAAGAACACATGGGCCAACAGGATGCCCTGTAAGCCGTATGGCGAGAAATCCCATTGCCAGCCGAGCGCGTGGAACAGCGCGGCGAGCCAACCCTGGCGGCCATAGACGCTGAGGATGCCGAACACCGCCACCAGAACCGGCAGGATCAACGTCATCGCGCACAGGCGCAGCAGCAGCGTGCGCCCCGGAAAGCGGCGGCGATACAGGGCGCGGGCGAGGAATATCGCCGGCACCACCGAAAATAGCGCCGACAAAAAAGCCTGCCAGAAAGAGAAACGAACGACGTGCCAGAGATAGCTATCGCTGAGGATCGTCTGCCAGGGGGCCTGCGGCGCTTCCAGCCACAGCGCCAGAAACGCCGCCAGCGCCACGATGACCAGTAAGCAGGCCGCCGCGGCGCCGGGGATCAGCCAGCCGAAACTTAGCGGCTGACGGCGCGTTGCCATGAACCGATCCAGTTTTGACGTTCCGCGGTGACCTGCTGCGGGGTGAACTGCAGCGTGGTTTGCGGTTTGGTTAGCGTGTTGAAGCCGGCCGGCAGCACCACCTGAGTTACCGGGTACATCCAGTTGCCGGTGGGGATCGCGTTCTGGAAGCCTGGCGAGACCATAAATTTCAGGAACTTCTCCGCCAGTTCCGGCTGCTTGCTGGCGGCGGTACGCGCGGCGACTTCAACCTGCAGATAGTGGCCTTCGGTAAAGTCCGCCGCGGCGTAATTATCTTTTTTCTCTTCGATGAGGTGATAAGCCGGCGAGGTGGTGTAGCTCAACACCAGGTCGCTTTCGCCTTTCAGGAACAGGCCGTAGGCTTCGCTCCAGCCCTTGGTGACGGTGACGGTTTTGGCCGCCAGCTTCTGCCAGGCTTCCGGCGCCTTATCGCCATACACCTTTTGCATCCACAGCAGCAGGCCGAGCCCCGGCGTACTGGTGCGCGGGTCTTCATAAATCACGCGCCATTTCTGCGGGCTCTCGACCAGCTCTTTCAGGCTTTTCGGCGGGTTTTTCAGCTTGTTTTTGTCATACACGAAGGCGAAGTAGCCGTAGTCGTAAGGCACGAAGGTGTCGTTATCCCAGCCGCCAGGTACAGTGACCGCGCTGCCCGGAACGCCGCTTTTGGCAAACAGTTTGCTCTGCGCCGCGGCTGCCAGCAGATTGTTATCAAGGCCGAGCACGATATCAGCTTTGCTGTTTTTGCCTTCCATTCGCAACCGGTTAAGCAGCGATACGCCATCTTCGAGGGCGACGTATTTCAGCTCGCAGCCGCAGTCGGCCTCGAAGGCCTTTTTCACCGCCGGGCCAGGACCCCAATCGGCGGAGAACGAATCGTAGGTGTAAACGGTCAGGATCGGTTTAGCAAAGACCGGGGCGGCGACCAGCGCCAGCAGGGGAAGCAGTTTTTTCAACACTTTGCACCTCAGTATATGGGGAGGCAAAGGATTTTGAGTAGGCCTCAAATCCCTTCGCCGGCGTTATCCGGATCAGGTTCGACGGGTATTTTCTCAGCCCATACGCTTCATCCTTCAAGCCGCATCTGCGTTAGCTTCGCGCGTTCACCCCAGTCACATAGTTATCTATGTTCCAGGGGATTCACCCGCTTGCTGCCTTGATGCAACTTGAATGATATTGCGTATGTTTATTAGCACCCCGTTGAGAACGGCGATAGTGTAATGATTTTGTTAGTTGACGCAAAGCATTCAGGGCTCCGGCGGGGCGAACCAGGCCGATTTAAAGTCAAACCAGCCGAGGGTGTTCATGCGCACGCCGCGCATACTGCGCTGGCCCTGAATCATCAGCCAGTGGTGGATCAGTGGGACAATATGCTGCTTCTCCAGCAGTTGCTGGCTCCAGGTCGCCGGGTTGAACTCCCCTGCGCGCCAGCGGTTGGCGTCTGCCTCCCAGTCGATGGGAATGCAGTGATGCATCAGCGGCACTTCATATAAATAGGCGAACAGGGAAAAATCGATCGGCAACGTGAAATTGACGCTGTTGAGCCAGATATCGCTCACCGTTTCGCCGCGATGCCAGTCATCGTACTCCAGCTCCTGAATGTTCAGCTTTACCTGATGTTCCGCCAGCAGCGCCCGCATGATCCCGCCAATGACCCGATGTTCCACATGATCGCGGTAGTAGGTGAGGGTGACTGACTCGAGGCCGGCTGGTTTTTCACAGGCATGGCTGCGGGCGTGGTGCCAGCGCGGCAGCAGACCGTAGGCCGGAAACCAGTTGCCTTGATAGTGTTCACCGGCGTGATACAGCAGGTTGGCGGGCTGGAACAGATAACTTAACCAGCGGCGCACGTCATCATTACCGCCCAGCGGGCTGCGGCTATCAAAGAGCAGGTAATAGCACCCCTCTTCCAGGCGGCTCTCTACGGCTTTTTCGCTTTCGGTATTCCCCTGCAGGGTTAAACCGCCGTTGGGTTCTTCGCTAATTTCCGGTAGCACCCAGACGTTAACCTCATCGATTAGCGCCCGGTAGCCGAAGTATTCTTCGAAGGCATGGATTTTCAACTGATTTTGATTATTGCGCGCGACCGCGTAAGGTCCGGTACCGATGGGCATACTGGAAAAATTATCCATCGTGCGCCATTCCTGCGGCAGCACCATTGCCGGGACCTGCCCTAACAGCCAGGGCAGCCAGCGGTCCGGCTGGCTGAGGTGAATATCCAGCGTCCAGGCGGTCGGCGAGACGATGCGCTCAATATGGGAAAATAGCGGCAGTTCGCTGCTGCGCTGTAGCGAAGAGATAACGTCGGCCATCTCCAGCTCGCGGCCATGATGGAAATGAATGCCGGGACGCAGGAAAAAGCGCCAGTGATTAGGCAAAATTTGTTGCCAGTGGTGGGCAATATCGGCCTCCAGTTCCCCATTTTCCTCATTTACCCGCGTCAAAGCGCTAAAAATTTGCCGCGCGATATGGGTCTCCGAACGGCGCAACGCGCTGCCGGGCAGCAGATTTTTCATCGGCCGATAGTAGAGCACGCGCAGGATGTGGCGCCCCTGGCGGAAGCTGCGTCCCAGATGGGAGATCAACATTTGCCTGACCGCCGTTTTATCACCTACCAGTTGTACCAGCTGATCGATGCGATCCTGCTCCAGCAGATCTTCGGCGCGCTGCTGCTGTAGCGCCAGACCGGTATAAAGGAAGGTCAACCTGGAGCGCTTGCCACGCCCGGCTTCAGATTCCCACGCCAGCCAGCCGCGCGCTTCCATCAGATTGAGCAAGGTGCGCATATGGCGGCGCGAACAGCTGAGCATTTCCGCCAGTTCGTTGAGGGTGGTCTGCTGCGACCTGCCATCGCAGCATTGCCACAGGCGGATGAACTGTTGTTGCAGACGGCTGGAAGGCATAAAAGAGGAACTCCTGACGAAAACTCAGCAATTTATGAGTTCCTATATTAAGCCAATAATGAACCTCGATGAAGTAAGGAGATGAATATGACGAGGTCAACCACTAAGCAGTTCTATCAACGGTACTTTTCTGCGACGCAGGGCGCGTCCTGGCTGGCCCGCCAGTTAGCAGGAAGGCAGCAGAAAATGCTGGAGGAATTGATGCAGTGGGGAGTTACGTCGCCGACCTCCGATCGTTGACTTGCCGACATCATGTGTGACTGAGTATTGGTGTTATACTCGCCGTCTTTCAGGCTGCAAGCGCATTGGCTGCAACTCGAAATCTACAGAGTATAGAATCACCCGCCAGCAGATTGCTTCTGCTGGCTTTTTTCGTTTACTTCGCGTGTGTTAAGGATATTTCATGCTGTGGTTGATGACGATGGGGCGACGGTTAAACGGCGTCTACGCCGCCTTTATGCTGGTGGCTTTTATGATGGGCGTGGCCGGGGCGCTGCAGGCGCCGACGCTCAGTCTATTTCTAAGTCGTGAAGTCGGCGCGCAGCCGTTCTGGGTCGGCCTGTTTTATACGGTGAATGCGATTGCCGGTATCCTGGTGAGCCTGGCGCTGGCCAAACGATCCGATAGCCGCGGCGATCGTCGGCGGTTAATTATGTTCTGCTGCCTGATGGCGGTGGGTAACGCGCTGCTGTTCGCTTTCAACCGCCATTATCTGACGCTTATCACCTGTGGCGTCATGCTGGCGTCGGTCGCCAATGCGGCAATGCCGCAGCTGTTTGCTCTTGCCCGCGAATACGCTGATAGCTCTGCTCGCGAAGTGGTGATGTTCAGCTCGGTGATGCGCGCCCAGCTGTCGCTGGCGTGGGTCATTGGCCCGCCGCTGGCTTTTATGCTGGCGTTAAATTATGGCTTTACGACCATGTTTTCCATCGCCGCCGGGATTTTTGTCATCAGCCTGGCGCTGATTGCCTTTAAGCTGCCTTCGGTGGCGCGAGTGACGCAACTGCGGGAAGGCAGCAGCCTGCCGGAACTGGAAGGCGGCTGGCGCGATAAAAACGTCCGCATGCTATTTATCGCCTCAACGCTGATGTGGACCTGCAACACCATGTATATCATCGATATGCCGTTGTGGATCAGTAGCGATCTTGGCCTGCCGGATAGCCTGGCGGGGATACTGATGGGCACGGCCGCCGGTCTTGAAATTCCGGCGATGATCCTGGCCGGCTACTACGTTAAGCGTTGGGGTAAACGCAAAATGATGGTGGCGGCAGTCGCCGCCGGCGTGTTGTTCTATGTGGGGCTGATTATGTTCCATGGCCGCACGGCGCTGCTGGCGCTGCAGCTATTCAACGCCATCTTTATTGGTATCATCGCGGGGATCGGCATGTTGTGGTTCCAGGACCTGATGCCGGGGCGCGCCGGGGCGGCGACCACGCTGTTTACCAACAGTATCTCCACCGGGGTTATTCTGGCCGGGGTGATTCAGGGGGCGCTGTCGCAAAGCTATGGTCACGCCAGCGTCTACTGGACAATCGCGGCGATTTCGCTGCTGACGCTGTTTTTGACCAGCCGGGTGAAAGATATTTAAGTCAATCTCCCGCGCCGGCCATGCTGGCCCGGCGCGGAGAGAGCGTTACTTCAGTACGATTCGCTTGATGTCGCCGATGATAAAGATGTAGGCAATTACCCCGATCAGGGCGGTCACTCCAACGTAAATGAGGGCGTAAAAGAAGTTACCGGTGGCTGATATAATCACGCCAATGATGAGTGGCGCGATAATTGATGCCAGGTTGGCGCAGAAATTAAATATACCGCCGGTCAACCCAGCCATATTATCTGGGGCAATATCAGATATTAACGTCCAGCCCAGACCAACCATTCCCTGACCAAAGAAAGCGATCGACATAATAATAATTACCGTCGAATTCGCGCTCACCCAATTGGCGGCGATAATGCAACTGGAAAGCAATAATCCAGAAATTATTGGAAGTTTTCGGCTTATATTGGCTGAGCCCGTACGCTTAAGTAGCCTATCGGAAAGCCAGCCGCCGAAGATGATGCCAACCGCGGCGGCCAGGAATGGCCAGGTGGCGAAAAAGCCCACGTGAAGCCACGGCAAGTGGCGTTCGTTGGCCAGATAAGTAGGGAACCAGGTAAGGAAAAAGACCAGCGTAGTGTTACCAGCAAACTGCCCCAGACTGGCGCCGATAATTTGCCGACAGCAGAGTAATCGTTTGGCATCACGCCAGTTAAATGGAATGTTTTCACTCTTATTGGCAACCTGGTCGGCGCCAATATAATCCAGTTCTGCTTTATTTGCCGTTTTCGATTCATGCGGCTCATGATAAAAACGCCACCATACGAAAGTGAATAAAATTCCTAGCCCGCCGGTTAGAAAAAATAAGGTGCGCCAGCCATGATGTTCCAGGATTAAAAATAACAATGGCGAGAAGGCGGCTAACCCAATATATTCGCCTACTGTATAGGTAGCGGTGGCTCTGGCCCGTTCATGCTGGGGGAACCATTTGCTGACGATGCGGCTATTGGCCGGAAAGCAGGGTGCCTCGCTGACGCCTAGCCCCAGACGCAGAAGGAGCAATGATTTCAGCCCCAGCGAGAAGCTTTGCAGCAGGGTAAACAGCGACCAAAAGAAGATGGACAGGGCGTAGGTCAATTTATTACCGAAACGGTCTAAAAACATGCCGCCAGGAATTTGCGCCAGCGCATAAGTCCAGGCAAAAGCGGAAAAAACAATGCCCATCATCGCCGGGTCGATATGGATTTCAGTGGTTAATTTTGGAGCAACGATTCCAAGAATGGTACGATCGAGATAATTAATCATCGTACCCAGCGATAAGAGCGATAAAATAAAAATACGCGTTCTGCTTCTTTTTAGCGCGCCGGGCGATGACGCCAGGCTACCCTGAGAGTCAGGTATACACATATAGATTTCCTTTAAAGTTTAAAATATTTTTGCATGTATTAATGCATGCAGAAATACTCTAATGATTCATAGACTGTGTCTATGAATGGCAACGCCTTGTTACGCACAAAAGAAAATATCAAATAATATTTGATGGGAATCTGATATTGGCTCGTTGTAGCGTATTATCCACCTGCCGCATGGTATATTAGGCGCAGTGGTTTTATTCTTATATTATACGGACAAAAATAATGAACCTGAAGCAACTTTATTATTTTAAGCGATTGAGCGAGACGGAACATTACACCGAGGCGGCATCCAGCCTGTTCATCACTCAACCCTCGTTAAGCCACGCCATATCTGAGCTGGAGAAGGAGTTGGGTGTGGCGCTGTTCGCCAGAAAAGGCCGCAACGTCAAAATTACGCAAAGCGGTAAACGTTTTTTACCCTATGTGGAAGATGCGCTCGCTTCTTTAGAGAATGGGCGCCTGACGCTGCAAAACAATGATAGTGAAAAGAAAGAGAATATTCGTATCGCCTTTATTTATACGATGGGTGAATTTGTTGTTCCGCAGTTAATTAATAAATACACTAATTCACCATCCAGTCACAAGGTGACTTTTTCCTTCACGCAAGGCACTTCACTTTCGTTATTACAAGCATTAAAGGCAGGAAAAACCGATCTGGCGATTTGCTCATATATTGCCGATGAACCAGACATCGATTTTATTCCCATCATTCAGCAGGAGCTGGTGGTGGTGACGGCGAAAGATCACCCGCTTGCCCGATTGTATGAAAATGAGGTCGATTTGGTTGAGACGATTCACTATCCCTATATCTACTTCTCAGAAAACAGCGGTCTGCGGCCTTTTATTGATAATGTCTTCATGCAGCAAAAACTGGTGCCGGATATCGCCTGCTACGTCGATGAAGATACCGCGATGGCGGGGTTAGTTAGCATCGATTATGGCATTGCGATTATGCCGAGGATCTCCGCGCTGGCAAATTATAACGTGCACATTCTGAAAATAAAAAATGAGATTCCCCCTCGTTATATCTACCTGGCAACGATGAAGGAAAGGGTACTTTCCTCAGCGATTCAATCATTTAAAAACGTCATTATTAATGATAGCCAGAGAATCAACTGAGTAAGCGCCCGGAGACTGGCTCCGGGCGGCATGGTTATCAGGACAGTATGTCCATCAGCTCACGCAGCTTTGCAATGGCAATCTGGCCCGGCGCGGAGGCCTGGCCGACGGTGCCAAAGGTCATCGCTGAACCGAACAAGCGACCGGTTACCCGGCTCACGCCGCCGGATTTGCCCATCGACATGGTGATCAGCGGGCGCGTCGCATATTTCTCTTTCATGGTCAGCGTGGCGGAAAGCAGAGTGAGTACGTCCTGAGGCGACTGCGGCATCACCGCGATCTTCGGCAGATCGGCACCCAGATCCTGCATTCGACGCAGGCGATAGATAATATCTTCCTGTGCCGGCGTTTTATGGAAATCATGGTTGCTCATGATCACTTTTACGCCGGCCTGATGGGCGTCGTTCACCAGCGCGCGAATTTGCGCTTCATCGTTAAACAGCTCGATGTCGATAACATCGGCGAATCCGCTTAGCGCCGCCTGGCGGTTAAGTTCAAAGTACGCTTCGTCACTGATTTCCGTTTCGCCGCCTTCTTTCTTACTGCGGAAGGTGAACAGCAGCGGCAGAGCTTTCAGCGTATGGCGGATTTCCGCCAGCGCGGCCAGCACCTGGGGGATTTCCCGGACGTGGGTAAAATGGTCAACGCGCCATTCGATAATATCAGCGCCGGCGTCAACCAGGCCCTGAGCATTAGTCAGCAGCTCATCCAGCGTTTTTCCGATCAGCGGTACGCAAATTAAGGTTTCGCCTTCCTTGAAGGTGATGTTCTTTACGGTTACTGCAGTTGTCATGTAGGTATCCATTATTGTTGTCGTTGAACCTCAGGCGGTGACGGTGGTGCGGGACACTCTTTGCGCCGCGCGCGCCTGAAGTTGACGATAGCCGATGTACAGGGCGATCACAAAGCCGATGACGGCGATCAGGAAATCAAACCACATAATGCTGGCAATGCTAATCTGCGAAAGCCTGGCGGTGATAAGCGGGATCGTGAAGCTCGCGATGCTGCCAGCGGTGTAGAAGATCCCCGTCGCCTTGCCTTTGCCATTCGGAAAGCTCATCGCCATGATGGTCGCTCCCAACTGCAGTACCCCGCCGGCAGCGGCAAAGCCGATGACGAAGGCGAAGCCGGTCACCATCACCGGTGTCGGGAACAGGCACACTAACAGCAGCGAGACCATCGACAGACAGGTATAGATGATCATGGCCACCGCTGAGCTGAACACCTCTTTGACAAAGGCGGCGGTCACGAAGACGCAGACCAGCGAACCGACGGTGTAGATGCTCAGCAGCTTGATCGCCGAGGCATAAGGCATGCCGACCACGAACTGACCATATTGCGCCAGCCATTGACTGACCAGGTAAAAGGTTGCCATGCCGATATAGCCGTACAGGGTAAAGACAACCATATCCAGTTTGTTGGCTTGCGGCTTAGCGGAAGCTTCTGTCTGCGCCGTTGGAGTCTCTTCCTTTTTGGCCGCCTGGCTGTCGGGGAACGGCATCTTGAGCAGATAAATTGCGCTCAGTACAAACAGAGCCGCCGCGATCACAAACGACCAACCGAACCACAGATTCGCCCATATCAGCAGGCTGATAATGAACGGCAGCAGGAACTGCCCTGCGGAAACGAAGGCTTTGATGAGTACGTTAGCGCGGCTGGCGGAGTGCGGGAACGACTCCATCAGCGCCGGATAGGTTCCGGAGTCGAGGAAGCTGTTCGCCAGACCGGCCATGATGCCAAACACGTAGGCCAGATAGATATTTTTGGTCAGCAGAATGCCGACGAAAAAGATCAGGTAGCTGAGGATCCCAAGATAGATAAAGGGCTTACGACCAAAGCGATCCGACAAAAAGCCGGTCACGATCGTCGCCAGCTTACCGATACCTAATGAGGAGATAACGATCGATACGCCAGCGGCGTCTGTTCCCCACTGTTCCTGAAGATGGGCCATGTTGAGGGTGATTAAAAGCACCCCCATGCCGTGGATCAGGTAGTTGAGATACAGCCCTGCCGCAGTAGGGATGTATTTGTTTTTCATCTCTTGCCTCTTAGAACAGAATGCTCTTGACGTAGTCAACCGGCATCTCTTTGCCCGTCCAAATTTCGAACGCGCGCGCGCCTTGCCACAGCATCATTCCCAGGCCGTTGAGGGTCCGGCAGCCTTTTTTCTCCGCCACTTCCAGCAGATGGGTTTTACGCGGGTTATAGACGACGTCGGAGACAATCAGGTCCGGGCGCAGGAAGCTGTCGTTTGGCAGCAGCATCTGGCCTTCGAATGGTTTCATACCGACGCCGGTGGCGTTGGTGAGGATCACGCTGCTGTCGATTTCGGCGTGCAGCTTGTCATGATCGTCGAGATCGAAGAGATGGATCTCGCAGTCGGTGTTGTCGCGGATCTTGGCGACGGTCTGCTCGGCATTGGCGAAGAACTTGTCTTTACGGTTGAAGATCGAGATGGCCTTCACGCCGTCGAGCGCGGCCTGTACGCTGATGGCGGTAGCCGCGCCGCCTGCGCCGAGGATGGTCATCTTCTTGCCAATGATATCGATACCGGCTTCTGACAGCGCGCGCATATAGCCGGTGCCGTCGGTAATGTGGCCGGTTAACACGCCATTATCGTTGACGACGGTATTGACCGCGCCGACCAGCTGCGCCGCCGGCGAAAGCTTGTCGAGATACTGGCAAATTTCGGTTTTATTCGGCATCGAGACGTTGTAACCACGCAGTTTTAGCGCGCGGAAACCCTGCACGACATCTTTTAGCTCCTGGTTATCGACCTCGAACGCCAGGTAGGCGTAATCGAGGCCAAGATGGGCAAAGGCTTCGTTGTGCATGGTCGGCGACATGCTGTGACGAATCGGGGTAGCGATTAGGCCAATCAGTTCGGTATGACCGGTAAGACGTTCTGCCATGATTAATATCCTCAATATGTTAAAAATGGAATCTGTTGCGCTTCGCGATTGCCGAGTACGCCCATGTCTTCGAGTATCTCCAGCACGTTGCGGCCTTCGCGCACGCCGTCGATAATTCTCCGGGCCGACAGGCTGTCGCCGATATTCATGATTTTTACGTTGTTGGCGGCGGCCCACTGGGCGATATCGTCGAGACCTGCGCGGTTGGCGCGCATTCCCAGGCATACAAAGCCATAGTCGAAGGGAATGTCGAACGTGCCGTTGACGGTATTAACGGTGAAATGGTCTGGAGCGACGGCGGTTAATCGGGTCTGCATGTGTTGCTCCACCTGGTGTTCTTCCAGCATGGTCAACATCGCGTTTTTGGTAATAATGTCGAGGTCCTGTCCCGGCGCGTCCTGCATTTCAATCAGCACCGTCTCGGCGCCGCGCGCTGAGAAGTATTCAATGACGTCCAGGCCGACGGCGCCGCCGCCAACCACGACGATGCGTTTACCTGCGGCATCGGCAAAGGCGTCAAGGTGTTCAATCATGCCGGTTATTGAAAACAGGCGGCCACCTTCGGCGTCAATGTTCTCGCGCAGGCCTTCGATAGGCGGCAGCAGAGGAACCGAGCCGGTGGCGTTGACGATGAGCTGTGGATGCAGCGCGGCGACTGAAGCGACATCGGCGCGTTTACCGACCTGCAGCATCAGATTACTGAGCCCGGAAAGGCGGTTTTTCATAAACTGCGGGAAATCGGCGATGCGCTTTTTCTCCGGCAGCAGCGCAATGGTGCTGGCCAGTCCGCCGACGTGGCTTTTCTCTTCCAGCAGCCAGGTGTTACAGCCGACTTCCGCGGCGGTGCAGGCGGCTTCCATTCCTGCAGTGCCGGCGCCGATTACCACAACGTTGGTTTCGCGCGAAACACGCTGCTGCTTGTAAGCGTCGCCGTGGATGATGTCCGGGTTGATCGAGCAGCGCAGCGGACGAGAACGGGCGATGCGGTGATCCGCGCAGCCGATATTGCAGGAGATGCATTTACGCATCAGACGCTCATTGCCGCTTTGTACTTTCTGTACCCATTCAGGCTCGGCAATCAAACCACGACCAATGGCGATCAGATCGGCATCGCCGCTGGCGAGGATATCTTCGGCGATTTTTGGCGAACGAATGTTGCCGGCGATGACCGTCGGCTTATGGAATTTATCGCGTACCGCGCGAGAGAGGTAGCGCTTCCAGCCGTCTTCCAGCGACATCTGGTCGATTTGTAAATTCAGGTTATCGTTCTGCGCGGCAGAGACGTTAATAATGTCGACCTTATCCTGGCACAGCTCGAGGATGCGCAGCGAATCTTCCAGCGTGTTGCCGCCCTTTAAGAAATCGTCGGCGCTGATGCGCAGGCTTATCGGGAAACGTGGTCCAACGCAGGCGCGAACCTTATCGATAATCAGGCTTAATATGCGGGTGCGGTTTTCGATACTGCCGCCGAATTCGTCGGTACGTTTATTAAATAGCGGCGACAAAAACTGGCTAATTAAATAGGAATGGCCGCCATGAATTTCTACGCAGTCAAAACCGGCGCGGCGTACGCGCTCAGCGGCGTCGCCAAATTTGTCTACCGCGTGATAAATTTCCTCGTGAGTCATTGGCCGCGGAATATTACCGTGCTTTTTCGACGGCGTGCTGGATGCCGAAAGCGGCGTCTGCCCATTCAGGCGATAAGCATAAGCCGAAGCGCCCGCGTGATTCAGCTGAATCGCTACGCAGGCGCCGTGTTTATGGAGGGTTTCGGTTAATTTAAACAGGCGCGGAATATATTGATCGTTATCGATACGTAACTGCGTCGTGCCATTGGAGGCGAAGGGAAAATCAATGCAGATATTTTCCACGGTAATGAGCCCGGTGCCGCCTTTCGCCCGCAGTTCGTAGTATTCAAGCTGCTCCTGCGAGACTTCGCCATTCAGAGTGGCCATATTGGTACCCATCGGCGGCATGATAATGCGATTTTTTATGGTCATCCCGTTGATGGTTAGCGGGCTGAATAGATGAGGATAGTGGCTCATTTAGGCTCTCCACAAGAACGGCAGGCGGCCCACGATGTGAGGCAGGCGACGTGACGTATCTAAAGTTAATATTTCTCTGTCAGGAAAGATAACGAGCCGGGGAGGGGAAAAATAATGCTTTTTTTTGTGCTGAGCTATAGGGGTTTTCTATGGAGTTAACTGTTAATTCACATATTAGGCGGTTTGTTTTAAATACTTCTGCTGATTATTTACTTGTCATTGTGGATATAAACAAAAATAGCCCGCTTACGCCGGTATAAATGCATGATAAAGGACGGGAAGAATAAATTTATCTATAAATTATACGTAGTCATGTGCGCCAGAGAGGAGCACAAAGAGAAAGCCCGGCTTGCTCGCCGGGCTTAAAGGTTAGTTCATAAAGGCGGGCTGTTGACGCTCGTAGGCGGAAATCGCCTCTTCATGCTGCAGCGTCAGGCCGATGCTATCCAGACCGTTGAGCATGCAGTGGCGGCGGAAGTCGTCGATTTTAAAGCTGTAGGTTTTATCCCCGGCTTTAACCACCTGCGCTTCAAGATCTACTTCAAAGCTGATGCCCGGGCTCGCCTGTACCAGCTTGAACAGCTCGTCCACCTGCTCATCGCTGAGCGTCACCGGCAGCAGTTGGTTATTAAAGCTGTTGCCGTAAAAGATATCGGCAAAGCTTGGCGCAATCACCACTTTGAAACCGTAATCGGTCAACGCCCACGGCGCGTGCTCGCGCGAGGAGCCGCAGCCGAAGTTTTCACGCGCCAGCAGGATAGACGCCCCTTTATATTGCGGGAAGTTCAGCACGAACTCCGGGTTCGGTTGCTGCCCCTGGTCGTCGAGGAAACGCCAGTCGTTAAACAGGTGCGCGCCAAAGCCGGTACGCGTCACTTTCTGCAGGAACTGCTTAGGAATGATCGCATCGGTATCGACGTTTGCGGCATCCAGCGGAACCACCAGGCCAGTATGTTGGGTAAATTTCTCTGCCATGATGGTCTCCTTATTTCAAGTTACGGATATCGGCGAAATGGCCGGTCACCGCTGCCGCCGCGGCCATCGCCGGGCTGACTAAATGGGTGCGTCCACCGCGGCCTTGACGGCCTTCAAAGTTACGGTTGCTGGTAGAGGCGCAACGTTCGCCGGGATTCAGGCGGTCGTTGTTCATCGCCAGGCACATGGAGCAGCCCGGTAAGCGCCATTCAAAACCGGCGTCGATGAAAATCTTATCCAGACCTTCGGCTTCCGCCTGCGCTTTCACCGGGCCGGAGCCGGGAACCACCAGCGCCTGTACGCCCGGCGCCACTTTACGCCCTTTGGCGATTTCCGCCGCCGCGCGTAAATCTTCGATTCGCGAGTTAGTGCAGGAACCGATAAAGACTTTATCGATCGCGACCTCGGTCAACGGCACGCCGGATTTCAGCCCCATATAGGTCAGCGCTTTCTCGGCGCTGGCGCGTTCGACCGGATCGCTGAACGATGCCGGATCCGGGATAATATCGGTGACCGAGATGACCTGGCCTGGATTGGTGCCCCAGGTAACCTGCGGCGCAATCTCTTCCGCCTGCAGCGTGACTACGGTATCGAAGGTGGCGTCATCGTCGGTTTTCAGCGTTTTCCAGTATTCCACCGCGTCGGCGAAATCCTGGCCCTTCGGCGCGTGCAGGCGGCCCTGCACGTAATTGAAGGTCGTCTCGTCCGGTGCGACCAGACCCGCTTTGGCGCCCATTTCGATTGCCATATTGCACAGGGTCATACGGCCTTCCATGCTCAGGTCGCGAATGGCTTCGCCGCAGAATTCGACCACGTGACCGGTACCGCCGGCGCTACCGGTTTTGCCGATGATCGCCAGCACAATGTCTTTGGCGGTAATGCCCGGCGCCGCTTTGCCACGAACCTCGATTTTCATGGTCTTCGCGCGACCCTGTTTCAGGGTCTGGGTTGCCAAGACGTGTTCCACTTCGGATGTGCCGATACCGAACGCCAGCGCGCCGAATGCGCCGTGTGTGGCGGTATGGGAATCGCCGCACACGATGGTCATCCCCGGCAGGGTGACGCCCTGTTCCGGGCCCATGACGTGTACGATGCCCTGGAACGGGTGATTTAAGTCATACAGCTCAACGCCAAACTCTTTGCAGTTCTTAATCAGCTCCTGCATCTGAATACGGGCCATTTCGCCGGAGGCGTTGATATCTTTGGTCTGCGTTGAGACGTTGTGATCCATGGTGGCGAACGTTTTGCCCGGCTGGCGCACCGGACGACCGTGCGCGCGCAGGCCGTCAAACGCCTGCGGAGAGGTGACTTCGTGCACCAGATGGCGGTCAATATACAGCAGCGGGGTTTCGTTCTGCGCTTCGTATACCACATGCGCATCAAACAATTTTTCGTATAACGTCTTCGCCATGATTACACCCCTTCCGCGACATAGCGGGCAATGATATCGCCCATTTCATCTGTACTGACCGCCGCCGTACCGCGCGCTAAGTCGCCGGTACGAATGCCTTCTTCTAACGCGCGGTTGATAGCGCGTTCAATGGCGCTCGCCGCGTCGCCGGCATCCAGGCTATAGCGCAGCAGCAGCGCCAGCGACAGGATTTGCGCAATCGGGTTGGCGATATTTTTGCCCGCGATGTCCGGCGCCGAGCCGCCCGCTGGTTCATACAGGCCAAAACCTTGCTCGTTGAGGCTGGCGGACGGCAACATGCCCATAGAGCCGGTGATCATCGCGCACTCGTCGGACAGGATGTCGCCAAACAGGTTCGAGCACAGCAGGACGTCGAACTGCGACGGATCTTTGATAAGCTGCATGGTGGCATTATCGATATACATATGCGCCAGCTCGACATCCGGATACTCTTTGCCAATCTCGTTGACGATTTCGCGCCACAAGATAGAAGACTGCAGGACGTTGGCTTTATCGATTGACGTCACTTTATGACGACGCTTGCGCGCTGATTCAAAGGCAATACGCGCGATACGCTCGATTTCAAAGCGGTGGTATACCTCAGTATCGAAAGCTTTTTCATGCTGGCCGCTGCCTTCGCGGCCCTTCGGCTGACCGAAGTAGATGCCGCCGGTCAGTTCGCGCACGCACAGAATGTCGAAGCCGTTGGCGGCGATATCGGCGCGCAGCGGGCAGAACGCTTCCAGCCCCTGATACAGTTTAGCCGGGCGCAGGTTGCTGAATAATTTGAAGTGCTTACGCAGCGGCAGCAGCGCGCCGCGTTCCGGCTGTTCGGCCGGCGGCAGATGTTCCCACTTCGGACCGCCGACGGAACCGAACAGAATCGCGTCTGCCTGCTCGCAGCCATCAACGGTGGCTTGCGGCAGCGGCATGCCCTGACGGTCGATGGCGATGCCGCCAACGTCGTACTGGCTGGTGGTGATACGCATTGAAAAACGGTTACGAACGGCTTCCAGTACTTTCATCGCCTGGTTCATCACTTCCGGGCCAATTCCATCACCCGGCAAAACGGCAATATGATAATTCTTCGACATTACACGGTTTCCTTGTTGTTCTCTTTATTCTGAGCTTGGCGTTGCAATTCTTTTTCGACTTCGGCGGCGCGCCAGATGTTGTTCAGCACGTGTACCATCGCTTTTGCTGACGATTCGACGATATCGGTCGCCAGGCCGACGCCGTGGAAGCGGCGACCGTTGTATTCCACGACGATATCAACCTGACCCAGCGCATCTTTGCCGTGACCTTTGGCGCTTAAGCCATACTTCACTAAGTCGATGTTGTAGTCCGTCACGCGGTTAATAGCCTGGTAGATAGCGTCAACCGGGCCGTTGCCGTTGGCGGCTTCGGTTTTGATGTCATCACCGCATGCCAGCTTGATAGAGGCGGTAGCGATATCGCTCGAGCCAGACTGGACGCTGAAGTAGTCGAGACGGAAATGCTCTGGCTCTTCCTGCTGCTTATTGATGAACGCCAGCGCTTCCAGGTCGTAGTCGAAGACCTGGCCTTTTTTATCCGCCAGCTTCAGGAACGCGTCATACAGATGATCCAGGTTGTAGTCGCTCTCTTTATAGCCCATCTCTTCCATACGGTGTTTCACCGCCGCGCGACCGGAGCGTGAAGTCAGGTTCAGCTGTACCTGGTTCAGGCCGATGGATTCCGGGGTCATGATTTCGTAGTTTTCGCGGTTCTTCAGCACGCCATCCTGATGAATACCGGAAGAGTGGGCGAAGGCGCCGGTGCCGACGATGGCTTTGTTAGCCGGGATAGGCATATTGCAGATTTGGCTGACGGTCTGGCTGGTACGCCAGATTTCGTGGTGATTGATGTTGGTGTGCACGTTCATAATGTCTTTGCGCACTTTGATCGCCATGATCACCTCTTCCAGCGCGCAGTTACCGGCGCGTTCGCCGATACCGTTCATCGCGCCTTCTACCTGACGCGCGCCAGCGTGGACGGCGGCGAGGGCGTTACCGACGGCGATGCCTAAATCATCATGGGTGTGGACTGAAATAATCGCTTTATCAATGTTTGGTACGCGTTCATACAGACCGCTGATGATGTTGGCGTATTCGAACGGCATGGTGTAGCCGACGGTATCCGGGATATTAATAGTCGTGGCGCCGGCGCGGATAGCCGCTTCGACGACGCGAGCCAGATCGTCGATCGGCGTACGACCTGCGTCTTCACAGGAAAATTCGACGTCATCGGTATAGTTACGTGCGCGTTTCACCATGTAAATAGCGCGCTCAATGACTTCATCCAGCGTACTGCGCAACTTGGTGGCGATATGCATCGGAGACGTTGCGATGAAGGTGTGGATGCGGAACGCTTCGGCCACTTTTAAGGATTCCGCCGCCACGTCGATATCTTTCTCAACGCAGCGAGCCAGCGCGCACACGCGGCTATTTTTGATGGTGCGCGCGATGGTCTGCACCGATTCAAAATCGCCTGGGGAAGAAACCGGGAAACCGACTTCCATCACATCGACGCCCATACGTTCGAGGGCCATGGCTATCTGCAGCTTCTCTTTCACGCTCAGGCTGGCCTGTAACGCTTGTTCCCCATCACGTAAGGTCGTATCGAAAATAATGACTTGCTGGCTCATGGTTTAGATCCTTAATCTGTTGCCTGGCGCCTTGCTTCGAGCATAAAAAAACCCGCGCAATGGCGCGGGTTTAGTGTCTTGCTGGAAGATGACTTAACGCTGAACGTCGCCCAACAGCCTACCGCGCACAATGGATGCGTTTAGTAGTAGTAGGCTGGTGAAACGAGTGGTGCGAATCATGCGTCATACTCCAGTTGAAATCGATATGCTTTTAGAGTTACTGGATAGCGGTTTTGATGTCAACCCCAGGCAAGATAAAAACTGTTTTTCACCAGCCTGGTGAATTAGCTAATTGTGCTGGATTATCCCTTGTTTTACCGACGATCCTATTTGAGACATTCATATGCCCCTGGAAAAATAAAACAATTAGAAAAATTTTTTATCATAAAGGGGATGAAAAATATGAGAGAGGGTTCCATTGTTATCTTAATGAAAGATAAGAGATTAATGGTATTCTCATCGCTGATTTTGAGGGGTTTAGACAAAAGGAAGGATAACAAAGTGTTAATTAATCGCAGGGATAAACTAGATAGTTAATTGATACTTAAATTGCAATTAACTAATAGTGGTGTTGTTTATTCCTGTGATCTATGGGTACACTTTATATCATCAAGTAAATGATATGTTTTAGGCGGGTTCCGGTGATGTCCTGTGAGGTTTTTCGTCGCTACTCATAACCTTGATATATTCCTAAAATTCCATTTTGCCCTTTTGCAGATTTAATATGCATGATAAATGATATTGTCTTAATTAATTACTGCACTTTGGTAAAAGGAATTTAGCGTGACGGTGGAGTTAGATATGTTAATTGAAAATACTGAATATAAATCAGCCCCGGGACAGGAAGTCGTTAAACCACAACTGCGGATGGTGGATCTCAACCTGCTGACCGTGTTTGATGCGGTGATGCAGGAACAAAATATTACCCGTGCGGCCCACACTCTCGGGATGTCCCAACCGGCGGTGAGTAACGCGGTCTCTCGCCTTAAGGTGATGTTTAATGATGAACTGTTTGTTCGCTATGGGCGCGGCATTCAGCCAACGGCGCGGGCCTATCAGCTGTTCGGCTCGGTACGCCAGGCATTGCAACTGGTGCAAAATGAGCTGCCGGGTTCCGGCTTTGAACCGCTGAGCAGCGAGCGCGTATTTAACCTCTGCGTTTGTAGCCCATTGGATAATTACTTAACCTCGCTAATATTTAATAAAGTTGGTGAAATCGCGCCAAATATTCATCTGGTCTTTAAATCAGCGCTACATCAAAACACCGAACATCAGCTGCGTTATCAGGAAATTGAATTTGTTATCGGCTATGAAGAGTTCCGTCGTCCGGAGTTCGCCTGCATACCTTTATTCAAAGATGAAATGGTTTTGGTTGCCAGCCGTAAACATCCGCGTATTTCCGGGCCGTTAACGGAAGCGGATATTTATCAGGAAGAGCACGCGGTCGTCGCATTGGATCGTTATGCTTCATTTAGCCAGCCGTGGTATGACTCCGTGGATAAACAATCCTGCATTGCCTATCAGGGTAATGCCATGGTTAGCGTATTAAACGTGGTTTCGCAAACCCACATGGTGGCGATAGCGCCACGCTGGTTAGCCAATGAATTCGCGGATAAATTAGACCTGCAGATATTACCGCTGCCGCTGAAGGTAAATAGCCGCACCTGCTTCCTTTCATGGCACGAAGCGGCCGGTCGTGATAAAGGCCATCAATGGATGGAAGAGTTACTGGCGAATATCTGCCAGCGCTAATTGTCCTCATCCACAAAGGGGAGCGGAAGTTCCATCTTATCTGAGTAAACATTAAAAAGCAGAATATTATTCTGTTTATCACCGCGGGTTCTCGCAACCCGACGGTGAAAAATGGATGATTTTCTGCCGTAAGCCATTTTCCCCGAGTATTGGCTGTCTCATTTTTCTATTCCTGAAGCAATCCTCCATATATTTCTCCATATGCTTTCTTTTCTGCTTTTGAGACGCGCTCCAGACGCCGCCAGGCGAATTGCCTGCCTGTTGGCGAGCAGTTATGGTAATGCACAGCAAGTTGTTCACTTCAATGCGCTGCCGATGGCGGCGCATCATACGACGCGCGCGGAAAATGACTTCCGCCGTCGTGAAAACAAAAAGCCTGGAGGCAAACCATGGAGATGTTGTCAGGAGCCGAGATGGTCGTCCAATCGCTTGTCGATCAGGGCGTCAAGCAAGTATTCGGCTATCCCGGAGGCGCGGTCCTCGATATCTACGATGCATTACATACCCTCGGTGGCATAGACCATGTGCTGGTGCGCCATGAGCAGGCGGCGGTGCATATGGCTGACGGGCTGGCGCGCGCGACCGGCGAAGTCGGGGTGGTGTTGGTGACCTCCGGCCCGGGAGCGACTAACGCTATTACCGGTATCGCAACGGCTTACATGGATTCTATTCCGCTGGTCATTCTTTCCGGGCAGGTCGCCACCTCGCTGATTGGCTACGATGCCTTCCAGGAGTGCGATATGGTCGGTATCTCGCGCCCGGTGGTCAAACACAGCTTCCTGGTGAAACAGACTGAAGATATTCCCGGCATTTTAAAGAAAGCGTTCTGGCTGGCGGCCAGCGGCCGACCGGGGCCGGTGGTGGTCGATTTGCCGAAGGATATTCTCAATCCGGCGAAAAAGCTGCCTTACGTTTGGCCGGATGCGGTTAGCATGCGTTCTTATAACCCGACAACCAGCGGGCATAAAGGTCAGATCAAACGTGCGTTGCAAACGCTGGTGGCGGCGAAAAAACCGGTCGTATACGTCGGTGGCGGGGCGATCAATTCGCAGTGCGAAGCACAGCTGCGTACCTTGGTCGAAAAGCTGAAGTTACCGGTAGTCTCTTCATTAATGGGCTTAGGCGCTTTTCCGGCGACTCATCAGCAGGCGCTTGGCATGCTGGGGATGCACGGCACCTATGAAGCCAACATGACCATGCATCATTCCGACGTTATTTTTGCAGTCGGCGTACGCTTTGACGATCGCACCACCAACAATTTGGCTAAGTATTGCCCGAACGCCACGGTGCTGCATATTGATATCGATCCTACGTCGATCTCCAAGACCGTCCCTGCGGATGTGCCGATCGTTGGCGACGCGCGGCAGGTGCTCGACCAGATGTTTGATCTGCTTGAGCAGGAAGAGAGCCAGCAGCCGCTGGATGAGATCCGCGACTGGTGGCAGCAGATCGAACAGTGGCGTTCCCGTCATTGTCTGCAATACGACACGCAAAGCGGCAAGATTAAACCACAGGCGGTAATCGAGGCTATCTGGCGCCTGACCAACGGTGATGCTTACGTGACCTCCGACGTTGGCCAGCATCAAATGTTCGCCGCGCTCTATTATCCATTCGATAAACCAAGACGTTGGATTAATTCCGGCGGCCTCGGCACGATGGGCTTTGGCCTGCCTGCGGCGCTGGGCGTGAAGATGGCGCTACCGCAAGAAACCGTCATCTGCGTGACCGGGGACGGCAGCATCCAGATGAACATTCAGGAGCTTTCCACCGCCCTGCAGTATGAACTACCTGTGCTGGTGTTGAACCTGAATAACCGTTACCTCGGGATGGTGAAGCAGTGGCAGGATATGCTCTATTCCGGCCGCCATTCGCAGTCGTATATGGAATCGCTGCCGGACTTCGTGCGCGTCGCCGAGGCGTATGGCCACGTCGGTATTCGCATCAGCGAGCCGCAAGAGCTGGAAGCTAAACTGGCGGAAGCGCTGGAGCAGGTACGTAATAACCGTCTGGTGTTCGTTGATGTTACGGTTGATGGTAGCGAGCATGTTTACCCCATGCAGATCCGCGGCGGCGGCATGGACGAAATGTGGTTGAGCAAAACGGAGAGAACCTGATTATGCGCCGGATATTATCTGTATTACTGGAGAACGAATCGGGGGCATTATCCCGGGTGATCGGCCTGTTTTCCCAACGCGGCTACAATATTGAAAGCCTGACGGTAGCGCCAACCGACGATCCGACGCTGTCCCGCATGACCATCCAGACGGTGGGCGACGAGAAAGCGATTGAGCAGATCGAAAAGCAGTTACATAAGCTGGTGGATGTGCTGCGGGTCAGCGAACTGGGCCAGGGCTCCCACGTCGAGCGTGAAATCATGCTGGTTAAAGTGCAGGCCAGCGGTTATGGCCGTGAAGAGGTGAAACGCAACACCGAGATATTTCGCGGGCAGATTATTGATGTGACGCCTTCTATCTATACCGTGCAGCTGGCAGGAACCAGCGATAAGCTGGATGCCTTCCTGGCCTCCTTGCGCGACGTCGCGCGCATTGTTGAAGTGGCGCGCTCCGGTGTCGTCGGCCTGTCGCGTGGCGATAAAATTATGCGCTAAACGCTGAAAAAATGACGTAAAAATAGCCCGACACAAACTGTCGGGTTATTTTTTTGCGAATTCCGTAGGAACTGTGGACGAAAGCGGTTGCCGCGCTAACTATTCTGCGTTTAGATGTTATAAAAATGGATCTCTATACTCTAATGAGTATATCTATTTAATGGTTGTTTTTTGTACTTCTTACCCAAGGGGCAATTGTGAAACTGGATGAAATCGCCCGGCTGGCCGGTGTTTCAAGAACCACCGCGAGCTATGTGATTAATGGCAAAGCGAAGCAGTATCGCGTCAGCGATAAAACGGTCGAGAAGGTGATGGCGGTGGTGCGCGAGCATAACTACCACCCGAATGCGGTCGCTGCTGGCCTGCGCGCAGGACGCACGCGTTCAATTGGTCTGGTAATCCCGGATCTCGAAAATACCAGTTATACCCGTATTGCGAACTACCTGGAGCGTCAGGCGCGTCAGCGCGGCTACCAGTTGCTGATCGCCTGCTCGGAAGATCAGCCGGACAACGAAATGCGCTGCATTGAGCATCTGTTGCAGCGTCAGGTGGACGCGATTATTGTATCGACTTCGCTGCCGCCGGAGCACCCGTTTTATCAGCGCTGGGCGAACGATCCCTTCCCAATTGTCGCGCTTGACCGCGCGCTCGATCGTGAACACTTTACCAGCGTCGTCGGCGCCGATCAGGACGACGCCGAAATGCTCGCTGCCGAGCTGCGCAAATTCCCCGGCGACAATGTGCTGTATCTGGGAGCGCTGCCGGAGCTGTCGGTGAGTTTCCTGCGTGAGCAGGGGTTCCGTTCGGCGTGGAAGGATGACCCGCGGGAAGTGAACTTCCTGTATGCCAACAGCTACGAACGCGAAGCTGCAGCCCATCTTTTCGAGAAATGGCTGGAAACGCATCCGATGCCGCAACTGCTGTTCACCACCTCTTTCCCGCTGCTGCAGGGAGTGATGGACGTCACGCTGCGCCGTGAAGGCAAACTGCCATCCGAACTCGCCATCGCCACCTTCGGCGATAACGAACTGCTCGATTTCCTGCAGTGTCCGGTGCTGGCGGTCGCGCAGCGTCACCGCGACGTTGCCGAGCGTGTTTTAGAGATTGTACTGGCAAGCCTGGATGAACCGCGTAAGCCAAAACCAGGCTTAAGCCGTATTCGTCGTAACCTTTATCATCGCGGAAGTTTGAATCGCCGCTGATCCATTAGCGAAAAAAGGTTAAGATTCTTCGTAGGTTATTCGCCAGATGGATTAGCATCTGGCGATATTCCATACAATTTACGTAGAGATTCGTAAATCTATTCGCTTTCAGACAAATCCCTAAACTTCTTTACGCCTTATTTTGTTTTATTCCTGAGAAAGATTTTTTTGTATCCAAATGGTGCAAGAAAATGCGCAATACCCTTTGTTAGTATTATTTTGTTACATTCATCGGAATAATTGCTGAATTAACAATCGCTTTATCCTACCTTCATCGCATCTGAGAGCGTCAGGCCGCGGCACAAGTGCTTCTCCGTCCACAACAGGCACTGTTAACGGACATCAGAATGGCCTAAAATGCCGCTCGCGTCGCAAACTGACACTTTATATTTTCCCGCTGAAGATATTTTGTCGCTTTTAACTGTTACGAGTTTGTTGGTTATTTTCTTACACGTATTCATAACGTTAATTTGCCTCGTTTGTTGGTGATTTATTCATCAGGGCTAATATCGGCTGTAAATAATGGGTTTTTGCGCTCCGTTGGCATTAGTGCTGGCTTGACAAGCTTTTCCTCCGCTCCGTAAACTCCTTTAGGTGGGAATTTGTGGGGTAAAGTGGCGAAAAGGGGTGAGGCTGGCATGTTCCGTGGAGCAACGTTAGTCAATCTCGACAGTAAAGGCCGTTTGGCCGTACCGACGCGCTACCGCGACGGGCTGATCGAGGATGCTTCTGGTCAAATGGTGTGCACCATTGACATTCATCACCCGTGCCTGCTGCTTTATCCTTTGCCTGAATGGGAAATCATCGAGCAAAAATTGTCGCGTTTGTCGAGCATGAATCCCGTTGAGCGGCGCGTACAGCGCCTGCTTTTGGGGCATGCCAGCGAATGTCAGATGGATAGCGCCGGACGATTGCTAATCGCGCCGGTGCTGCGGCAACATGCCGGGCTGACAAAAGAAGTGATGCTGGTCGGACAGTTTAATAAATTTGAACTGTGGGATGAAACGACCTGGTATCAACGGGTCAAGGAAGATATCGACGCTGAGCAGTCCGCTACCGGTGAACTGTCGGAGCGCCTGCAGGATTTGTCTTTATAAAATGATGGAAAATTTTAAACACACTACGGTACTTCTGGATGAAGCCGTTAACGGCCTGAATATTCGTCCAAATGGTATCTACATTGATGGAACCTTTGGCCGCGGTGGTCACTCGCGTCTGATCCTCTCCCAACTGGGGGCGGAAGGGCGCCTGCTGGCAATCGATCGCGACCCGACGGCTATTGCCGTTGCGCAAACCATCGATGACCCACGCTTTTCCATCGTACATGGTCCTTTCTCGCAGCTGGCTGACTACGTCGCCGAGCGCAATCTTACCGGCAAGATCGACGGTATTCTTCTCGATCTTGGCGTTTCTTCACCGCAGCTGGACGACGCGGAACGCGGGTTCTCCTTTATGCGCGATGGTCCGCTGGACATGCGCATGGATCCGACTCGCGGTCAGTCCGCCGCCGAATGGTTACAGACTGCCGAAGAAGCCGATATCGCTTGGGTCATCAAAACCTTTGGCGAGGAGCGTTTCGGTAAACGTATCGCGCGCGCGATCGTTGAGCGTAACCGCATTGAGCCGATGACCCGTACCAAAGAGCTGGCGGAAGTTATCGCGGCGGCAACGCCGGTGAAAGATAAGCACAAACATCCCGCGACCCGTACCTTCCAGGCGGTGCGCATCTGGGTGAACAGTGAACTGGAGGAGATAGAGCAGGCGCTAAAAAGCTCGCTCGGCGTGCTGGCCCCCGGTGGTCGGCTGTCGATTATCAGTTTCCATTCGCTGGAAGACCGCATTGTGAAGCGTTTTATGCGTGAGCAAAGCCGCGGTCCGCAGGTTCCAGCAGGGATCCCGATGACTGAAGATCAGCTCAGGAAACTGGGCGGCCGTCAGTTGCGAGCACTAGGCAAGTTGATGCCGGGCGAAGAAGAGGTGGCAGAGAATCCACGCGCCCGTAGTTCAGTGCTGCGTATCGCAGAGAGGACGAACGCATGATCGGCAGAGTGACAGTAGCCTTAAGCAAAGTTAAAGGATCGTTAGGAAGCAACGAGCGCCATGCCTTGCCTGGCGTCATCGGGGACGATCTTCTGCGGTTTGGGAAGCTGCCACTCTGCCTGTTCATTTGCATCATCATAACGGCAGTGACCGTGGTGACGACGGCGCACCATACCCGTCTGTTAACCGCGCAGCGTGAACAATTAGTTCTGGAGCGTGACGCTCTGGATATTGAATGGCGCAACCTGATCCTCGAAGAGAACGCCCTTGGCGATCACAGTCGGGTTGAACGGATCGCGACAGAGAAGTTGCAGATGCAACACGTTGATCCATCACAAGAAAATATAGTGGTACAGAAATAAGGATTATTGCGACGCATGAAAGCAGCGCCGAAAACGCCAAAAGCAAAACGTCAGGAAGAACAGGCCAACTTTATCAGTTGGCGTTTTGCGTTGCTGTGCGGATGTATTTTAATCGCTCTCGCCTTCCTGCTTGGCCGCGTCGCGTGGCTGCAGGTTGTCAGCCCGGACATGCTGGTGCGTCAGGGGGATATGCGTTCCCTGCGCGTACAGGAAGTCTCCACCGCGCGCGGCATGATTACCGACCGCTCCGGCCGCCCGCTGGCGGTCAGCGTTCCGGTAAAAGCGATTTGGGCCGACCCGAAAGAGCTGCATGATGCGGGCGGTGTGACGCTCGATAACCGCTGGAAAGCGCTAGCCGATGCGCTGAATATGCCGCTGGATCAGCTGGCATCGCGCATCAACAGCAACCCGCGGATGCGTTTTATCTATCTGGCGCGTCAGGTGAACCCTGACATGGCCGACTACATCAGAAAACTGAAGCTGCCGGGGATCCATCTGCGCGAGGAGTCTCGCCGTTATTATCCTTCAGGTGAAGTAACCGCTCACCTCATTGGCTTCACCAACGTCGATAGCCAGGGGATTGAAGGGGTTGAGAAAAGCTTTGATAAATGGCTGACCGGTCAGCCGGGCGAACGTATCGTGCGTAAAGACCGCTATGGCCGCGTGATTGAAGACATTTCTTCCACCGACAGCCAGGCGGCGCATAACCTCGCGTTGAGCATCGACGAGCGCCTGCAGGCGCTGGTATATCGCGAACTGAATAATGCGGTGGCGTTCAACAAAGCGGAATCAGGCACCGCCGTTTTGGTTGACGTCAACACCGGTGAAGTGCTGGCGATGGCGAATAGCCCGTCGTACAACCCAAATAATTTCGCGGGTACCTCCAAAGATACCATGCGTAACCGCGCCATCACCGACGTATTTGAACCGGGTTCAACGGTGAAGCCGATGGTGGTGATGACGGCGCTGCAGCGCGGCATCGTCAATGAAAATACCGTGCTGAATACCATTCCATATCGAATTAACGGCCACGAAATCAAAGACGTGGCGCGCTACAGCGAATTGACCCTGACCGGGGTGCTACAGAAGTCGAGTAACGTCGGCGTTTCTAAGCTGGCGTTAGCGATGCCGTCCTCAGCGTTAGTAGATACTTACTCACGTTTTGGGCTTGGAAAGGCGACCAATTTGGGGTTGGTCGGAGAACGCAGTGGCTTATATCCTCAAAAACAACGGTGGTCTGACATAGAGAGGGCCACCTTTTCTTTCGGCTACGGGCTAATGGTAACTCCGTTACAGTTAGCGCGAGTCTACGCAACGATTGGCAGCTATGGCATCTATCGCCCGCTGTCGATTACCAAAGTTGATCCACCGGTTCCGGGCGAGCGCGTGTTCCCGGACTCGCTCGTTCGTACCGTCGTTCACATGATGGAAAGCGTAGCGCTTCCCGGCGGCGGCGGCGTGAAAGCGGCGATTAAAGGCTATCGCATCGCCATTAAAACCGGTACGGCGAAAAAAGTGGGGCCGGATGGCCGCTACATCAACAAATATATTGCTTACACCGCAGGCGTTGCGCCCGCCAGCCACCCGCGTTTCGCGCTGGTGGTGGTGATCAACGACCCGCAGGCAGGTAAATACTACGGTGGCGCCGTTTCCGCGCCGGTATTCGGTGCCATCATGGGCGGCGTACTGCGCACCATGAACATCGAACCGGATGCGCTGGCAACGGGCGAAAAAAGTGAATTTGTGATTAATCAAGGCGAGGGAACAGGTGGCAGATCGTAATTTGCGCGACCTTCTCGCTCCGTGGGTGCCAAATGCGCCGGAGCGAATTCTGCGAGAGATGACGCTGGACAGCCGCGTGGCGGCGTCCGGCGACCTCTTTGTCGCGGTACAGGGTCATCAGGCGGACGGGCGTCGTTATATCCCGCAGGCGATAGCGCAAGGTGTTGCTGCCATTATTGCTGAGGCGCAGGGCGAGGCCGCAGACGGCGAAGTTCGCGAGATGCACGGCGTGCCGGTCATCTACCTTAGCCAACTGAACGAGCGGTTATCCGCGCTGGCCGGGCGTTTTTATCATCAACCTTCGCAGCAGATGCGCCTGGTGGGCGTTACCGGCACTAACGGTAAGACCACCACGACTCAACTGCTTGCGCAGTGGGCGAAACTGCTCGGCGAAACCAGCGCGGTGATGGGTACCGTCGGTAACGGCCTGCTGGATAAAGTGGTGCCAACCGAAAACACCACCGGCTCTGCGGTTGATGTTCAGCACGTGCTTTCCGGTCTGGTAGGGCAGGGGGCGACTTTCGGCGCGATGGAAGTCTCTTCTCACGGGCTGGTTCAGCACCGCGTGGCGGCGCTGCAGTTTGCCGCCTCGGTGTTTACCAACCTGAGCCGTGACCACCTCGACTACCATGGCGACATGGAACATTACGAAGCGGCGAAATGGCTGCTCTATTCCACCCACCATTGCGGCCAGGCCATCGTCAACGCCGACGATGAAGTGGGGCGTCGCTGGCTGGCGAAACTGCCGGATGCGGTGGCGGTGTCGATGGAAGATCATATCAATCCGAACTGCCACGGCCGCTGGCTGAAGGCGACCGCGGTCAACTATCACGACAGCGGCGCGACCATTCAGTTTGACTCGAGCTGGGGCAAGGGCGAAATCGAAAGCCGCCTGATGGGCGCCTTTAACGTCAGCAACCTGCTGCTGGCGCTGGCGACGCTGCTGGCGCTGGGCTATCCGCTGGCGGACCTATTGAAAACCTCTTCGCGTTTACAGCCGGTGTGCGGCCGCATGGAAGTGTTCAGCGCGCCGGGCAAACCGACCGTGGTGGTCGATTACGCCCATACGCCTGACGCGCTGGAAAAAGCGCTGCAGGCCGCGCGTCTGCACTGTAGCGGCAAGCTGTGGTGCGTCTTCGGCTGCGGCGGCGACCGCGACAAGGGCAAACGCCCGCTGATGGGCGCTATCGCGGAAGAGTTTGCCGATATCGTGGTCGTTACCGACGATAACCCGCGTACCGAAGAGCCGCGGGCGATTATTAACGACATTCTGGCCGGCATGCTTGATGCCGGGCAGGTGAAGGTGATGGAAGGCCGCGCGGAAGCGGTGACCAGCGCGGTGATGCAGGCGAAAGCGAACGACGTTGTGCTGGTCGCGGGCAAAGGCCACGAAGACTATCAGATAGTCGGCAACCGCCGTCTGGATTACTCCGACCGCGTGACTGTCGCGCGTCTGCTGGGAGCGGTAGCATGATTCGCTTTACATTAAGCCAGCTCGCCGATATCACCCGCGGCGAACTGCAGGGTAGCGATATCGCTATCGATGACGTGACGTCCGATACCCGCAAAGTCACGGCGGGTTGCCTGTTTGTGGCGCTGAAAGGCGAGCGTTTCGACGCGCATGATTTTGCCGAACAAGCGAAAGCGGCGGGCGCAGGCGCCCTGCTGGTTAGCCGCCAACTGGCCTGCGATTTACCGCAGGTCGTAGTGAAAGATACCCGCCTGGCTTTTGGCGAGTTAGCGGCCTGGGTGCGTCAGCAGGTGCCGACCCGCGTGGTGGCGCTCACCGGTTCTTCCGGTAAGACCTCGGTCAAAGAGATGACCGCGGCGATCCTCAGCCAGTGCGGTAATACGCTGTATACCGCCGGTAACCTGAATAACGATATCGGGGTACCGATGACGCTGCTGCGTCTGAACAAAGATCACCAGTATGCGGTGATTGAACTTGGCGCCAACCACCAGGGCGAAATCGCCTGGACCGTCAGCCTGACGCGTCCGGAAGCGGCGCTGGTCAACAACCTCGCCGCCGCGCACCTCGAAGGCTTCGGCTCGCTGGCGGGCGTGGCAAAAGCCAAGGGCGAAATCTTCACCGGCCTGCCGCAAAACGGCATCGCGATTTTGAATGCCGACAATAACGACTGGCTGAACTGGCAGAGCGTGATTGGCGATCGCAAAGTGTGGCGCTTCTCGCCGAACGCGGCGAACAGCGACTTCACGGCGACCAATGTTCATATCACCAGTCATGGCACCGAATTTACGCTGCAGACCCCGTTCGGCAACGTCGACGTACTGCTGCCGCTGCCGGGGCGCCATAACATCGCTAACGCGCTGGCTGCAACTTCGCTGGCGATGGCGGTAGGCGCCGATCTGGCCGCGGTGAAAGCTGGGCTGGCGCAGCTGCAAGCGGTGCCGGGACGTCTGTTCCCGATCCAACTGGCGGAAAACCAGCTGCTGCTGGATGACTCCTACAACGCCAACGTCGGTTCGATGACCGCCGCGGTACAGGTGCTGGCGGAAATGCCGGGCTTCCGGGCGATGGTGGTCGGCGATATGGCTGAACTCGGCGCGGAAAGCGCGGCCTGTCATCGCGAAGTGGGCGAAGCGGCGAAAGCGGCGGGCCTGGATTGCGTGCTCAGCGTCGGTTCACTGAGCGCGGATATCAGCAGCGCCAGCGGCGTGGGCGAACATTTTAACGATAAAGCCGCCGTGGTAGCTCGCCTGCGCGAGCTGCTGGCAGAGCATAAAATCATGACCATTTTAGTGAAGGGTTCACGTAGTGCCGCTATGGAAGAGGTAGTACGCGCATTACAGGAGATTGCGACATGTTAGTATGGCTGGCCGAACATCTGGTCAAATATTATTCCGGCTTTAACGTCTTTTCCTATCTGACGTTTCGCGCCATCGTCAGCCTGCTGACCGCGCTGTTCATCTCGTTGTGGATGGGCCCGCGTATGATCGCCCGTCTGCAAAAACTGTCCTTCGGTCAGGTCGTTCGTAACGACGGCCCGGAGTCCCACTTCAGCAAACGCGGGACCCCGACCATGGGCGGGATTATGATCCTCACCGCGATTACCGTTTCCGTCCTGCTGTGGGCTTATCCGTCAAATCCATACGTCTGGTGCGTGCTGACGGTATTAATCGGCTACGGCATCATCGGGTTTGTCGATGATTACCGTAAAGTCGTGCGTAAAGACACCAAGGGCCTGATTGCCCGCTGGAAGTATTTCTGGATGTCGGTAATCGCGCTGGGCGTGGCGTTCGCGCTGTATCTGGCGGGGAAAGACACCCCGGCGACCGAGCTGGTAGTGCCGTTCTTTAAAGATGTGATGCCGCAGCTGGGACTGTTCTACATCCTGCTGGCTTACTTCGTTATCGTCGGTACCGGCAATGCGGTCAACCTCACCGACGGCCTCGACGGCCTGGCGATTATGCCGACCGTCTTCGTCGCCGCCGGCTTTGCGCTGGTAGCGTGGGCCACCGGTAACATGAACTTCGCCAACTACCTGCATATTCCTTATCTGCGTCACGCCGGCGAGCTGGTTATCGTCTGCACGGCGATTGTCGGCGCGGGCCTGGGCTTCTTGTGGTTCAACACCTACCCGGCGCAGGTCTTTATGGGCGACGTCGGTTCACTGGCGCTCGGCGGCGCGCTGGGCATTATCGCCGTACTGCTGCGTCAGGAGTTCCTGCTGGTGATTATGGGCGGCGTTTTCGTCGTGGAAACCTTGTCGGTTATCCTGCAGGTCGGCTCGTTCAAGCTGCGCGGCCAGCGCATCTTCCGTATGGCGCCGATTCACCACCACTATGAACTGAAAGGCTGGCCGGAACCGCGCGTTATCGTGCGCTTCTGGATTATTTCGCTGATGCTGGTGCTGATTGGCCTGGCGACGCTGAAGGTACGTTAATCATGGCAGATTATCAGGGTAAAAAAGTCGTCATTATTGGGCTGGGCATGACCGGCCTGTCATGCGTGGACTTTTTCATGGCGCGCGGCGTAACCCCGCGCGTGATGGATACCCGCGTCGCCCCTGCCGGGCTTGATAAGCTGCCGGAAGCCGTTGAGCGCCACGTGGGCGGCCTTAACGACGACTGGCTGCTGGCGGCGGATCTGATTGTCGCAAGCCCGGGGATTGCTCTGGCGCACCCTTCACTGAGCGCGGCGGCGGACGCTGGCGTGGAAATCGTCGGCGATATCGAGCTGTTTTGCCGCGAGGCGCAGGCGCCGATTATCGCCATTACCGGCTCTAACGGAAAAAGCACCGTTACTACCCTGGTGGGCGAGATGGCGAAGGCGGCGGGCGTGAATGTCGGCGTTGGCGGCAATATCGGCCTGCCAGCGCTGATGCTGCTGGATCCGGCGCGCGAACTGTACGTGCTTGAACTTTCCAGCTTCCAGCTGGAGACCACCTCCAGCCTGAAAGCCGTCGCGGCCACCATCCTCAACGTGACTGAGGATCATATGGACCGCTATCCGCTGGGGCTGCAGCAGTACCGCGCGGCGAAACTGCGGGTCTATGAAAATGCTAAAACCTGCGTGGTGAATGCCGATGATGCGCTGACCATGCCGGTACGCGGCGCTGACGAACGCTGCGTCAGCTTCGGCGTCGATGTCGGCGACTATCACCTTAACCGCCAGCAGGGCGAAACCTGGCTGCGGGTGAAGGGTGAGAAAGTGCTGAACGTGAAAGAAATGACCATCAGCGGCCAGCACAACTACAGCAATGCCCTGGCGGCGCTGGCGCTGGCGGATGCCGCGGGCTTGCCGCGCGCCAGTAGCCTGAAGGCGCTGACTACCTTCACCGGTCTGGCGCACCGCTTCCAGCTGGCGCTGGAGCATAACGGCGTGCGTTGGATCAATGACTCCAAGGCGACCAACGTCGGCAGTACCGAGGCGGCGCTGAACGGCCTGCATCTCGACGGTACGCTGTATCTGCTGTTGGGCGGCGACGGTAAATCCGCCGACTTCACGCCGCTGAAACGCTATCTTGGCGGCGAGAACGTTCGTCTGTACTGCTTCGGCCGCGACGGCGCTCAACTGGCGTCGCTGCGTCCGGAAATCGCGGTACAAACCGAAACCATGGAACAGGCGATGCGGCAAATCGCTTCGCAGGTTAAAACAGGCGATATGGTCTTACTGTCGCCGGCCTGCGCGAGCCTGGACCAGTTTAAAAACTTTGAACAACGGGGTGATGTCTTTACCCGTCTGGCGAAGGAGTTAGGTTGATGCGTTTCTCTCTCCCACGCCTGAGAATGCCACAGCTGGGCCTGCCCCGGTTGAAGCTGCCGCGACTGCCGGGGATGTTTATTTTCGCCTGGCTGTTCGCCGCGCTGAAAGGTTGGGTGATGGGCTCGCGCCCGAAAGATAACGATAGCCTGGTCATGTATGACCGGATGCTGCTGTGGCTGACCTTCGGCCTGGCGGCTATCGGTTTTATCATGGTGACCTCGGCCTCGATGCCGGTCGGACAGCGCCTGGCGAACGATCCGTTCCTGTTTGCTAAGCGTGATGGTTTGTATATTGTGCTGGCTTTCGCGCTGGCGATGATTACGCTCCGTCTGCCGATGGAGTTCTGGCAGCGCCACAGTACCGCGATGCTGATCGCCTCGATTGTGATGCTGCTGATCGTACTGGTGGTGGGGAGCTCGGTTAACGGCGCCTCGCGTTGGATCGCGCTCGGGCCGCTGCGTATTCAGCCGGCGGAGTTTACCAAGCTATCGCTGTTCTGCTACATCGCCAACTATCTGGTGCGTAAAGCGGATGAGGTGCGTAACAACCTGCGCGGCTTCTTAAAGCCGATGGGCGTGATTTTCGTGCTGGCGATTCTGCTGCTGGCGCAGCCTGACCTCGGTACGGTGGTTGTACTGTTCGTGACTACGCTGGCGATGTTGTTCCTGGCCGGCGCGAAACTCTGGCAGTTCATCGCTATTATCGGCATGGGGATCTCGGCGGTGGTGCTGCTGATCCTCGCCGAACCGTATCGTATTCGCCGCGTCACCTCCTTCTGGAACCCGTGGGAAGACCCGTTTGGTAGCGGCTATCAGCTGACCCAATCGCTGATGGCCTTTGGCCGCGGCGAGATGTGGGGGCAGGGCCTCGGCAACTCGGTGCAGAAACTGGAGTATTTGCCGGAAGCGCATACCGACTTTATCTTCGCCATTATCGGCGAAGAACTCGGTTATATCGGTGTGGTACTCGCGCTTTTAATGGTATTCTTCGTCGCCTTTCGCGCCATGTCGATTGGCCGCAAGGCGCTGGAGATTGACCACCGCTTCTCCGGCTTTTTGGCCTGTGCTATCGGCGTGTGGTTTAGCTTCCAGGCGTTGGTTAACGTCGGGGCGGCGGCGGGAATGCTGCCGACTAAGGGGTTGACCTTGCCATTGATTAGTTATGGTGGCTCCAGTCTGCTGATTATGTCGACGGCCATTATGTTTTTATTGCGAATAGATTATGAAACGCGCCTCGAGAAAGCGCAGGCGTTTACACGGGGTGTTCGATGAGCGGTCAGGAAAAGCGGTTAATGGTGATGGCGGGCGGCACTGGCGGACATGTGTTCCCGGGGCTGGCGGTCGCGCACCATTTAATGGACCAGGGCTGGCAGGTTCGCTGGCTTGGCACCGCCGATCGTATGGAAGCGGATTTAGTGCCGAAACACGGCATTGATATCGATTTTATTCGCATCTCCGGCCTGCGCGGCAAAGGGATAAAAGCGCAACTGTTAGCGCCGGTGCGGATCTTCAACGCCTGGCGGCAGGCGCGGGCGATCATGAAGCGTTTCCAGCCGGATGTGGTGCTGGGCATGGGCGGTTATGTTTCCGGACCTGGCGGTCTGGCGGCATGGTCGCTCGGGATCCCTGTGGTGCTGCATGAACAAAACGGGATTGCCGGCCTGACCAATAAATGGCTGGCGAAGATTGCGAAGAAAGTGATGCAGGCGTTTCCCGGCGCCTTCCCGCACGCAGATGTCGTGGGGAATCCGGTGCGTACCGACGTTCTCGCGCTACCGCTGCCGGGACAGCGTCTGGTGGGCCGGCAGGGGCCGATTCGCGTGCTGGTGGTCGGCGGCTCTCAGGGCGCGCGCGTGCTGAACCAGACTATGCCGCAGGTGGCCGCGAAGCTCGGCGATGCGGTGACCATCTGGCATCAGAGCGGGAAAGGCGGCATGGATACCGTGCGCCAGGCGTACGCCGCCGCCGGTCAGCCGCAGCATAAAGTGACTGAGTTTATTGATGATATGGCGGCAGCCTATGCGTGGGCCGATGTGGTTGTTTGTCGTTCCGGCGCGCTGACGGTCAGCGAAATCGCTGCCGCAGGTTTACCGGCATTGTTCGTCCCGTTCCAGCACAAAGATCGTCAGCAGTACTGGAATGCGCTGCCGCTGGAAAAAGCCGGCGCGGCGAAAATTCTCGAACAACCCGAGTTCACGGCGGATGCCGTGGCGGCCACTCTGGCCGGTTGGGATCGGGAAACCCTGATGGATATGGCGGAACGAGCGCGTGGCGCTTCGATTCCGGATGCTACCGAGCGGGTAGCGGAAGAGGTCAGCGCCGTAGCTTTGGCGCGCTAATCGCGGTGATTATCACCGCCCGAATAAAGAAGTTGATGGCGTAAAGAATGAATACACAAGATTTGGCAAAACTGCGTTCCATAGTGCCCGAGATGCGTCGCGTCCGGCACATTCACTTTGTCGGCATCGGCGGTGCCGGTATGGGCGGTATTGCCGAAGTGTTGGCGAATGAAGGCTACCAGATTAGCGGCTCCGATCTTGCGCCGAATCCGGTGACTCAGCAGCTGTCGCAGCTTGGCGCCACCATTTATTTCAACCATCGCCCGGAAAACGTGCGCGATGCCAGCGTTGTCGTGGTGTCCAGCGCGATCTCCGCGGATAACCCGGAAATCGTCGCCGCGCACGAAGCGCGCATTCCGGTGATCCGCCGCGCGGAAATGCTGGCGGAACTCATGCGTTTCCGTCACGGGATTGCGATTGCCGGTACGCACGGCAAAACCACCACCACCGCGATGGTATCCAGCATTTACGCCGAGGCCGGCCTCGATCCGACCTTCGTCAACGGCGGGCTGGTGAAGGCGGCGGGCGTGCATGCCCGTCTTGGCCATAGCCGCTATCTGATTGCGGAAGCGGACGAGAGCGATGCGTCGTTCCTGCATCTGCAGCCGATGGTCGCCATTGTGACCAACATTGAAGCTGACCATATGGATACCTATCATGGCGACTTCGAGAACCTGAAGCAGACCTTTATTAACTTCCTGCACAACCTGCCGTTCTACGGGCGCGCGGTGATGTGCGTGGATGACCCGGTGATTCGTGAACTGCTGCCGCGCGTCGGCCGCCAAATCACCACCTATGGTTTTAGCGATGACGCCGACGTACGCATTGAAGAGTATCGTCAGGTCGGCGCGCAGGGCCATTTCCGCCTGGTACGCCAGGACAAAGAGGTCATGCAGGTGACGCTGAACGCGCCGGGTCGCCACAATGCGCTTAACGCTGCCGCGGCAGTTGCCGTCGCGACGGAAGAGGGCATTGAAGACGAGGCGATTCTGCGCGCGCTGGAAAGTTTCCAGGGCACCGGCCGCCGCTTCGACTTCCTTGGCGAATATCCGCTGGCGGAAGTCAACGGCAAGAGCGGTAGCGCGATGCTAATCGACGATTACGGTCATCACCCGACGGAAGTCGACGCCACTATCAAAGCGGCGCGTGCCGGCTGGCCGGATAAAAATCTGGTGATGGTATTCCAGCCGCACCGTTATACCCGTACTCGCGATCTGTACGATGATTTCGCCAACGTGCTGACCCAGGTCGATGCGCTGCTGATGCTGGATGTGTATCCGGCGGGCGAAGCGCCGATCCCTGGCGCCGATAGCCGCTCGCTGTGCCGTACGATCCGCGGTCGTGGCAAAGTTGACCCGATTCTGGTTTCCGATCCGGCGCAGGCCGCGGAGATGCTGGCGTCGGTATTGACCGGCGACGATCTGGTGCTGGTGCAGGGCGCCGGCAACATAGGAAAAATCGCACGTCACCTGGCTGAAATCAAACTGGTACCGCAAAAAACGGAGGAGGACCGCCATGGCTGATAAAATCGCGGTTCTCTTCGGCGGAACCTCCGCTGAACGTGAAGTCTCGCTGAATTCAGGCGCGGCGGTGTTGGCCGGGCTGCGTGAAGGCGGGGTGGATGCTCACCCGGTCGATCCGCGTGACGTTGATATCACCCAGTTGAAAAACATGGGCTTTCAGAAAGCGTTTATTGCCCTGCACGGGCGCGGCGGCGAAGATGGCACGCTGCAAGGCCTTCTTGAGCTCATTCAACTGCCGTACACCGGCAGCGGCGCAATGGCTTCCGCCATTTCGATGGATAAACTGCGCAGTAAATTACTGTGGCAGGGGGCGGGATTACCGGTCGCGCCGTGGGTTGCATTGACCCGCGCCCAGTTCAACGCAGGACTTTCTGCTGGCGTTAGTGAGCAGATTGCGGCGCTGGGGCTGCCGGTTATCATCAAGCCGAGTCGCGAAGGGTCCAGCGTCGGCATGTCGAAAGTTAGCGAAAGTTGTGCAATGCAGGATGCATTGGCGCTGGCTTTTCAGCATGATGATGAAGTTCTGATTGAGAAATGGCTTAGTGGCCCGGAATTTACCGTCGCTATCGTCGGTGAAGAAATTTTACCGTCAATTCGTATCCAGGCGGCTGGAACCTTCTATGATTATGAGGCGAAGTATCTCTCTGATGAGACGCAATATTTCTGCCCTGGTTTTGAGGAACCTGCCCGCGAGACAGAAATCCAGAGCCTGGTGCTTAAAGCCTGGAATGTTCTGGGTTGCAAAGGATGGGGACGTATTGACGTGATGCTGGACAGCGATGGCCAGTTTTATCTGCTGGAAGCGAACACCTCACCGGGGATGACCAGCCATAGTCTGGTGCCGATGGCGGCCCGCCAGGCGGGGATGAGCTTCTCGCAGCTTGTTGTACGAATTCTGGACCTGGCGGGGTGATATGTCGCAGGCGGCGCTGAATACGCGGAACCAGGAAGAAGAGTCGATTGCTTCTTCGCGTCGGAATAATGGAACCCGGCTGGCAGGTATCGTTTTCCTGCTGGCGGTGTTGTGTACCGTGTTGGTCAGCGGATGGATGGTTCTTGGATGGATGGAAGATGCGCAGCGTCTGCCGTTGTCGAAAATGGTCGTCACCGGCGAACGTCACTACACGCGTAACGATGATATCCGTCAGGCTATTCTGGCGTTGGGCTCGCCGGGCACTTTTATGACTCAGGACGTCAATATCATCCAGAGTCAAATTGAGCGCCTGCCGTGGATTAAACAGGCGAGCGTAAGAAAACAATGGCCCGATGAATTGAAGATTCATCTGGTTGAATATGTGCCGATTGCGCGCTGGAATGATCAACATATGGTAGACGTCGAAGGAAATTCTTTCAGCGTGCCGGCGGATCGTACCAGCAAACAGAACTTACCGATGTTATACGGCCCTGAAGGCAGCGAAAATGAAGTGCTGCAGGGATACCGCGACATGGGGCAGGTGCTGGCAAAGAATAAGTTCACGTTGAAAGTGGCGGCAATGACCGCGCGTCGCTCCTGGCAGTTGACGCTTAATAACGATATTAAGCTCAACCTTGGCCGCGGCGACACCATGAAACGGCTTCAGCGCTTTATGGAACTCTACCCGGTTCTTCAGCAGCAGGCACAGACCGACGGCAAACGGATAAGCTACGTTGATTTGCGCTATGACTCGGGTGCGGCGGTAGGTTGGGTACCTGCTCCCGTAGAGGAAAATAATCAACAACAGAATCAGGCACAGGCAGAACAACGATGATCAAGGCGACGGACAGAAAACTGGTAGTTGGACTGGAGATTGGCACCGCGAAGGTTGCCGCTTTAGTAGGGGAAGTTCTGCCCGACGGTATGATTAATATCATTGGCGTGGGCAGTTGCCCATCGCGCGGCATGGATAAAGGCGGGGTGAATGACCTCGAGTCGGTAGTGAAATGCGTACAGCGCGCTATCGACCAGGCTGAACTGATGGCCGATTGCCAGATCTCATCAGTGTATCTGGCGCTTTCAGGTAAGCATATTAGCTGTCAAAATGAGATTGGCATGGTGCCTATCTCCGAAGAAGAGGTGACGCAGGATGACGTGGAAAACGTCGTTCATACTGCGAAATCAGTACGCGTACGCGACGAGCATCGCGTACTGCACGTCATCCCGCAGGAATACGCCATCGACTACCAGGAAGGTATTAAAAACCCGGTAGGGTTATCCGGCGTGCGTATGCAGGCGAAGGTACATCTGATTACCTGCCATAACGATATGGCGAAAAACATTGTTAAAGCGGTTGAACGTTGTGGTCTGAAAGTTGACCAACTTATTTTCGCCGGTTTAGCGGCCAGTTATTCCGTATTAACGGAAGACGAACGTGAGCTGGGTGTCTGCGTAGTAGACATCGGCGGTGGTACAATGGATATCGCCGTGTATACCGGCGGCGCGCTGCGTCACACCAAAGTGATCCCTTACGCGGGCAACGTGGTGACCAGCGACATCGCCTATGCCTTCGGTACGCCGCCGAGCGACGCCGAAGCCATCAAGGTTCGTCACGGTTGCGCATTAGGTTCAATCGTCGGTAAAGACGAAAACGTGGAAGTACCGAGCGTGGGCGGACGTCCGCCGCGTAGCCTGCAGCGTCAGACGCTGGCAGAGGTGATTGAACCGCGTTATACCGAACTGCTCAATCTGGTTAATGAAGAAATCCTGCAGCTGCAGGAACAGCTCCGTCAGCAAGGGGTCAAACACCATCTGGCGGCGGGGATTGTTTTAACCGGCGGCGCCGCGCAAATCGAAGGCCTGGCGGCCTGCGCGCAGCGCGTGTTCCATACGCAGGTACGCATTGGCGCGCCGCTGAACATTACCGGTTTAACGGATTACGCTCAGGAGCCGTATTATTCGACGGCGGTTGGGCTGCTGCACTACGGAAAAGAGTCACATCTCAGTGGTGAAGCAGAAGTCGAAAAACGCGTGACGGCGTCAGTGGGCTCGTGGATTAAGCGACTCAACAGCTGGCTGCGAAAAGAGTTTTAATTTTTTAAGAGAACGCAGACAATTAGCGTTCTCAGGCGACAGGCACAAGACGGAGAGAAACTATGTTTGAACCTATGGAACTGACCAACGACGCGGTGATTAAAGTCATCGGCGTCGGTGGCGGCGGCGGTAATGCCGTTGAACACATGGTGCGCGAGCGCATTGAGGGTGTTGAATTCTTCGCGGTGAACACCGATGCGCAGGCGCTGCGTAAAACGGCTGTTGGCCAGACTATCCAGATCGGTAGCGGTATTACCAAAGGTCTGGGTGCAGGCGCGAACCCGGAAGTTGGCCGTAATGCGGCTGACGAAGACCGTGAAGCGCTGCGCGCTGCGCTTGATGGCGCGGACATGGTCTTTATCGCGGCGGGTATGGGCGGCGGTACCGGTACCGGTGCGGCGCCAGTGGTCGCGGAAGTGGCGAAGGATCTGGGTATCCTGACCGTTGCGGTCGTCACTAAGCCATTTAATTTCGAAGGCAAGAAGCGCATGGCGTTTGCTGAGCAGGGGATCACCGAGCTGTCCAAGCACGTTGACTCACTGATCACCATCCCGAACGACAAGCTACTGAAAGTACTGGGTCGCGGTATCTCTCTGCTTGACGCTTTCGGCGCGGCGAACGACGTACTGAAAGGCGCGGTGCAGGGTATTGCCGAACTGATTACCCGTCCGGGTCTGATGAACGTCGACTTCGCGGACGTTCGTACCGTGATGTCGGAAATGGGCTACGCAATGATGGGCTCCGGCGTGGCGAGCGGTGAAGACCGTGCGGAAGAAGCGGCTGAAATGGCTATCTCTTCTCCGCTGCTGGAAGATATCGATCTGTCCGGCGCGCGTGGCGTACTGGTCAACATCACCGCTGGCTTCGACCTGCGTCTGGATGAGTTCGAGACCGTCGGTAACACTATCCGCGCCTTTGCTTCGGATAACGCGACCGTGGTTATCGGTACCTCCCTGGACCCGGATATGAACGATGAACTGCGTGTGACCGTTGTTGCCACCGGTATCGGTATGGACAAGCGTCCGGAAATTACCCTGGTGACCAACAAACAGGTACAGCAGCCGGTAATGGATCGCTACCAGCAGCACGGTATGGCTCCATTAACTCAAGAGCAGAAACCGGTCGCGAAAGTGGTGAACGACAATACGCCGCAAACCGCGAAAGAGCCGGATTATCTGGATATTCCAGCTTTCCTGCGTAAGCAAGCCGATTAAGAATTGGCTGGAAGTTGGGCATCTGCGCTCTTTGTGCTAAACTGCCCTGCCGAATGTATAGTACACTTCGGTTGGATAGGTAACTTGGCGAGATTATACGATGATCAAACAAAGGACTCTTAAACGTATTGTTCAGGCGACTGGTGTCGGTTTGCATACCGGCAAGAAAGTCACGCTGACTTTACGCCCTGCGCCGGCAAATACCGGGGTCATCTATCGTCGCACCGACTTGAATCCACCGGTTGATTTTCCGGCTGATGCCAAATCTGTGCGTGATACCATGCTCTGTACTTGCCTGGTGAACGAGCATGACGTGCGGATTTCTACAGTCGAGCACTTAAATGCCGCACTGGCTGGCCTGGGCATCGACAACATTATTGTTGAAGTCGATGCGCCGGAAATCCCGATTATGGACGGTAGCGCCGCTCCGTTCGTTTATCTGTTGCTGGATGCCGGCATCGATGAACTGAACAGCGCCAAGAAATTTGTGCGTATCAAAGAGACGGTTCGCGTTGAAGATGGCGACAAATGGGCTGAGTTTAAGCCGTACAATGGTTTTTCGTTGGACTTTACCATCGACTTTAACCATCCGGCGATTGACTCAAGCACCCAACGCTATGCGCTGAACTTCTCGGCCGATGCGTTCATGCGTCAGATTAGCCGTGCTCGTACTTTCGGTTTCATGCGTGATATCGAATATCTGCAGTCCCGTGGCCTGTGCCTGGGCGGCAGCTTCGATTGTGCCATCGTTGTTGACGATTATCGCGTACTGAACGAAGACGGTCTGCGCTTTGAAGATGAGTTTGTACGCCACAAAATGCTGGATGCGATCGGTGACCTGTTTATGTGTGGTCACAACATTATCGGCGCATTCACGGCGTTCAAATCCGGTCACGCGTTAAATAACAAACTGCTGCAGGCTGTTCTGGCAAAACAGGAAGCCTGGGAGTATGTGACCTTCGAAGACGACGCAAAACTGCCGCTGGCATTCCGCGCACCGTCAATGGTTCTGGCGTAAGCCTGACCATTCAGTAAATTCGACTGGTAACCTGGTACTCTCTCCGTCCAGGGAACCAGTCGTTTTTCTTTTTAGCCTCCCCAAACCGCTTTTCACTGCGTTTCGCTGGCAATAACCTGTGCGCGTTCGCTGCTTTATTAAGCGTTTTACCGCAGCATTAGCGTTCATTCCTGCTGTCTCGGCGCGGTATTAATGTTAGTATTTGGGCGCAAAATTTTTCTCTGGGTTGCTTTATCCTGTCGATTTCAGGCTGTACTGCGAAGACCGCCAATAAAATGGACCGCCTGAAAGGACGCAGGAATACCAACTAAAGGTAAAGAAAGTGAGTGGATTGCTGACGCGTTGGCGACAGTTTGGCAGACGGTATTTTTGGCCGCATCTCCTGTTGGGGATGGTCGCGGCTAGCCTCGGCCTGCCTGCGCTTAACAACAGCCACGAAACCACTACGCCGGCGAAAGCCACGGCCAGCAACCATAACCCGAATAAAGTTAACTTCTCCCAGCTGGCGCTGCTGGAGGCCAACCGTCGGCCGAACTTTACCGTCGATTACTGGCATCAGCATGCGATTCGTACCGTTATTCGCCATCTGTCGTTCGCGATGGCGCCGCAGGCTTTGCCGGTGGCGGAAGAATCGTCGCCGCTTCAGGCTCAGCATCTGGCCCTGCTCGATACGCTCAGCGCGCTGCTGACCCAGGACAGCAGACCGCCGGTGGTTATCCGCCAGGCAGCTTATATCCCTTCCTCTTATTCTGTCTTCCGCGTCAGCGCCTGGATAAGCCAGGTAGCGGGGATCCGCGCAGGGCCTCAACGTCTCAGCTGAAAATAAACACGGACCATCCTATTTTTTTACTCCGCACTGCGGGGCGTTTGAGATTTTATTATGCTAATTAAAATGTTAACTAAAGTGTTCGGTAGCCGTAACGACCGTACGCTGCGTCGTATGCGCAAAGTCGTCAATATCATCAACGGTATGGAACCGGCGATGGAAAAGCTCTCTGATGATGAGCTGAAAGCCAAAACCGGAGAATTCCGCGCGCGTCTGGAGAAAGGTGAAAGTCTGGAAAGCCTGATCCCGGAAGCTTTTGCCGTGGTGCGCGAAGCGAGTAAACGCGTCTTCGGTATGCGCCACTTCGACGTGCAGCTGCTGGGCGGTATGGTACTGAACGACCGCTGCATCGCGGAAATGCGTACTGGTGAAGGTAAAACCCTGACCGCGACCCTGCCGGCCTACCTTAACGCGCTGACCGGTAAAGGCGTTCACGTCGTTACAGTCAACGACTATCTGGCCCAGCGTGACGCCGAAAACAACCGTCCGCTGTTCGAATTCCTCGGTATGAGCGTGGGCATCAATATGTCCGGCCTGCCTGCGCCGGCGAAGCGTGAAGCCTACGCGGCCGACATCACCTACGGTACCAACAACGAATACGGCTTCGATTATCTGCGCGATAACATGGCGTTCAGTCCGGAAGAGCGCGTACAGCGTAAGCTGCACTATGCGCTGGTGGATGAGGTGGACTCCATCCTGATCGACGAAGCGCGTACCCCGCTTATCATTTCCGGCCCGGCTGAAGACAGCTCCGAAATGTATCGCAAGGTGAACAAAATTATTCCGCACCTGATCCGCCAGGAAAAGGAAGACTCCGACACCTTTACCGGTGAAGGCCACTTCTCCGTGGATGAGAAAGCTCGCCAGGTTAACCTGACCGAACGCGGTCTGGTACTGATCGAAGAGCTGCTGGTGCAGGAAGGCATCATGGAGGAAGGCGAATCGCTGTATTCTCCGACCAACATTATGCTGATGCACCATGTTACCGCCGCGCTGCGCGCCCACGCGCTGTTTACCCGCGACGTTGACTACATCGTGAAAGATGGCGAAGTCATCATCGTCGATGAACACACCGGCCGTACGATGCAGGGGCGTCGCTGGTCCGATGGCCTGCACCAGGCGGTAGAAGCCAAAGAAGGCGTGGAGATCCAGAACGAGAACCAGACTCTGGCATCCATCACCTTCCAGAACTACTTCCGTCTGTACGAGAAGCTGGCGGGGATGACCGGTACCGCGGATACCGAAGCCTTTGAATTTAGCTCCATCTATAAACTGGATACCGTTGTCGTCCCGACTAACCGTCCGATGATCCGTAAGGATATGGCGGATCTGGTCTATATGACCGAAGCGGAAAAAATTCAGGCGATTATCGAAGATATTAAAGATCGTACCGCCGCCGGTCAGCCGGTGCTGGTCGGTACTATCTCAATCGAAAAATCTGAAGTGGTTTCCCGCGAACTGACGAAAGCCGGCATCAAGCACAACGTCCTGAACGCCAAGTTCCACGCCAGCGAAGCGGATATCGTCGCCCAGGCGGGTTATCCGGCTGCGGTCACCATCGCTACCAACATGGCGGGTCGTGGTACCGATATTATGCTCGGCGGTAGCTGGCAGGCAGAAGTCGCCGCGCTGGAAAATCCAACGCCTGAGCAGATTGAAAAAATCAAAGCTGACTGGCAGGTGCGCCACGATGCGGTACTGGCCGCAGGCGGTCTGCACATCATTGGTACCGAGCGTCATGAATCCCGCCGTATCGATAACCAGCTGCGTGGCCGTGCTGGCCGTCAGGGTGATGCCGGTTCTTCCCGCTTCTACCTGTCGATGGAAGATGCCCTGATGCGTATCTTCGCCTCCGATCGCGTATCCGGCATGATGCGTAAACTCGGGATGAAGCCGGGCGAAGCTATCGAGCACCCGTGGGTGACCAAAGCGATTGCCAACGCTCAGCGTAAAGTGGAAAGCCGCAACTTCGATATCCGTAAACAGCTGCTGGAATATGATGACGTCGCCAACGATCAGCGTCGCGCTATTTACACCCAGCGTAACGAGCTGCTGGATATCTCCGACGTGAGCGAAACCATCAACAGCATCCGCGAAGATGTCTTCAAAGCCACTATCGATGCGCACATTCCGCCGCAGTCGCTGGAAGAGATGTGGGATATCGAAGGCCTGCAGGAACGTCTGAAAAACGACTTCGACCTTGATCTGCCAATCAAAGAGTGGCTGGATAAAGAGCCGGAGCTGCACGAAGAGACCCTGCGCGAACGTATTCTGCAGAGCGCGGTAGAAACCTACCAGCGTAAAGAAGAAGTGGTCGGCGCCGAAATGATGCGTCACTTCGAGAAAGGCGTCATGCTGCAAACGCTGGATTCCCTGTGGAAAGAGCACCTGGCGGCGATGGACTACCTGCGCCAGGGTATTCATCTGCGCGGCTATGCGCAGAAAGATCCGAAGCAGGAGTACAAGCGCGAATCCTTCTCAATGTTCGCAGCCATGCTCGAATCGCTGAAGTATGAAGTCATCAGCACCCTGAGCAAGGTACAGGTGCGGATGCCGGAAGAAGTCGAAGAGATGGAACAGCAACGTCGCGAAGAGGCAGAGCGTCTCGCGCAGATGCAGCAGCTGAGCCACCAGGATGACGATACTCTGGCTGCCGCTTCGCTGGCGGAACAGACCGGCGACCGTAAAGTTGGGCGTAACGATCCGTGCCCGTGCGGTTCCGGTAAAAAATATAAACAGTGCCACGGCCGTCTGAGCTAAGGGCTGATAAAAAGCAAACCAGGGCGCAGATTTCTGCGCCTTTTTTATGGAGCTGATTCAATGAAAAAACTGCAAATCGCCGTCGGGATAATTCGCAATCCGCAAGGCGAAATTTTTATTACCCAGCGTGCCGCAGACGCGCATATGGCTAATAAACTGGAATTCCCCGGCGGCAAAATAGAATCAGGTGAGACGCCGGAACAGGCGCTGGTACGTGAACTGCAGGAAGAGGTCGGGATTACGGTGACGACGTCCACGTTGTTCGACAAACTGGATTATCAGTTCCCTGACCGCCATATCACGCTATGGTTCTTCCTGGTGGAAAACTGGCAAGGCGAGCCGTGGGGCAAAGAAGGGCAACCGGGGCAGTGGATGGCGCAGCAGGCGCTGGATCCGCAGGCATTTCCGCCGGCAAACGAGCCGATTATCAATAAACTTATTACGCTTGCCTGAGCGCCGTGCAACCCGGCGCCGGCCTGAAATGCTAATCCGGATCGTCCCGGATTAGCGATAGGGAAGGTTACTGCTGCGGCTCGCTCCAGTCATCGCTATCAGACAAGTCGCCGGAACTGGGTATACGTTTCTCTTCCGCCGCCCACTCGCCAAGATCGATAAGCTGGCAACGCTTCGAGCAAAACGGGCGAAACGGGCTTTGTTCGCTCCAGACGACGTTTTTACCGCAGGTTGGGCAGTTAACGATAGTCTCTTCTGACATAGTATCTCCTTAGCAACAAGCCAGTTCAAAATCAAAGCGTTCCGGCACGATGCCATGCTCGCTGTCCAGCGGCAGGAAACGGATAGCGAAGCGGCTTTTATGGCCGGAAATTTGCGGATACAGCTGGCTTGCGAGATCCAGGCGCAGGCGCAGCAGATCGGCATCGTCGCCGTTATCCTGATAAAAGCCATTGAGGCTGGTTTGCTTACGGAAAGGCGCAGAGTTACGAATCAAATCAAGGATCAGCTCCAGCGACTGCATCAGCGGCGTCAGGCTCGCTAACCATCTCGCCACCTGCTCATCACGATATTCCTGCGGCATATGCAGCCAGATATGTAGCGTTGGTAAATCAAAGCCGCAACAGCCGCCGGGGATGCTCAGACGCTGGCGCACCAGGCCAATCAGTCGATCTTCACGAAGAAACTGGCCAATGCGCGGAGCGGAAATCAAGGTGCTGCCGGACTGTTTAAGCTGCTGACGCAGAGCATCAATACGCTGCTGGTCGACACCGGGCACTTCGGCCCAGGTTTGTAATTTCCGCTGTTGTCGCTCCAGCTCTTTCAGCAGATCGGTACGCACTTCACCGCGTTCCAGCACGTCCAGGAGATCGCCGGTATTGCGGAAAAAATGGAGGGCGTCCGCGTAGCTGGCGATGGTGGGGCGAGAAGAGAGCTGCTGAAATAAAAATTCAATGCGCAGCCAGGTGCGCATTTTCTCATTGAGCGGATGTTCGAAGAGAACAGGGGTATGCATTACGATTTTTCCTGTGAGGCGGCCTGCGATGCCAGCATTAAATACTTTTCGTGCAGGCGGGCGACGTGGGATGCGACGGCATCCGCGGAGCCCATGTTTTCAATAACATCATCCGCTGCGGCAAGACGCTGTTCGCGCGTCGCCTGGGCGGCAAGAATATGTTCAGCGTGTTCGCGACTGACCCCATCGCGGCGCATGGTGCGCTCGATTTGCGTCTCTTTCGGCACATCGACAACCAGCACGCGATCGGCTTTATCGGTCAGGCGGTTTTCGACCAGCAAGGGTACGACCCAGAGGAGATAAGGCGAGGTTGAGGCCTGCATCTGACGGCGCGTTTCTTGCTGAATCAGCGGATGCAGCAGCGCGTTAAGCCAGGCCTTGTCCTCGCTATGAGCAAAAATACGCTCGCGCAAGCGGCGGCGATTCAGGCAGCCATCGTCGTTGAGCATCTGTGGACCAAATCTTTCGGCGATGGCGAGCAGGGCAGGTGTACCGGGTTCTACAACCTGGCGCGCAATAATATCGGCGTCGATAACGGTTACGCCCAGGTGAGCAAATTCGTCGGCAACGGTACTTTTACCGCTACCGATGCCGCCTGTTAACGCTACCGTATACCCCATACACTTCAATCCCGATGTCACATTATTGTTCAAAACCCTGGCGATTCACCACGCCCGTCAGGCGCCGGGGATAGCTTAATCGAGATTTTGCTAAATCGAAAAAGTATCCATAATGTGAATCGTTACTTTCTTTATATATGAAAATCAATTGGTTAAAAATGATGCACTGGTAAGGAAAGCACACGAGCGTGTTTTTCGCTATTCACCAGGTAAATTTAAACGATTGTAGCGTAAAAAAAGTGAAAATCGCAGTCTTGCGCGGCTATGATTCGTGCGTATGATAGCGTCACTGGAGTTGTGCTCTCACATTAATGCAATTAACCCCAGGAATTCGCACATGCGTATTGAAGAAGATCTGAAGCTAGGTTTTAAAGACGTTCTTATCCGCCCGAAGCGCTCTACCCTCAAAAGCCGTTCTGATGTTCAGCTGGAACGTGAATTCACCTTTAAGCATTCAGGCCAGACCTGGTCCGGCGTACCGATTATCGCTGCTAACATGGATACCGTCGGCACCTTCAGCATGGCGAAAGCCCTGTCCGCTTTTGGCATTCTGACCGCCGTGCACAAGCACTACAGCGTTGAAGAATGGCAGGCGTTTGTGCAGAGCGAATCTGCAGAAGTGCTGCAGCATGTGATGGTTTCCACCGGCACCTCTGATGCGGACTTTGAAAAAACTCAGCAGATCCTGGCGCAGAATCCGCAACTGAACTTTGTGTGCATCGACGTGGCTAACGGCTACTCTGAGCACTTTGTTCAGTTCGTGGCGAAAGCCCGCGCCGCCTGGCCGCAAAAAACCATTATTGCCGGCAACGTAGTGACCGGTGAGATGTGTGAAGAACTGATTCTTTCCGGCGCTGATATCGTTAAAGTCGGCATCGGCCCTGGCTCCGTCTGTACTACCCGCGTGAAAACCGGCGTTGGCTACCCGCAGCTGTCTGCGGTGATTGAATGCGCCGATGCCGCGCACGGTCTCGGCGGCCAGATCATCAGCGATGGCGGCTGCACTATGCCGGGCGATGTCGCGAAAGCTTTTGGCGGCGGCGCCGATTTCGTGATGCTCGGCGGGATGCTGGCGGGCCACGAAGAGAGCGGCGGTACCGTGGTTGAAGAGAACGGCGAAAAATTCATGCTGTTTTACGGTATGAGCTCTGAATCGGCGATGACTCGCCACGTCGGCGGCGTCGCGAAGTACCGCGCGGCGGAAGGCAAAACCGTTAAGCTGCCGCTGCGCGGCCCGGTTGATAATACCGCGCGCGACATCCTCGGTGGCCTGCGTTCAGCATGCACCTATGTCGGCGCTTCCCGCCTGAAAGAGCTGACCAAACGCACAACCTTTATCCGCGTCCAGGAACAAGAGAACCGCGTGTTCAACAGCCTGTAATGACGATGGCTGGCGCTTTAGCGCCAGCCATTAACTTCCCATCCCCCCGAGCGCGTCTCCCAAATGAAAAATGGGGAGATACATTGCCACCACCAGCACGCCAACGATCGTTCCGGTTACCGCCAGCAGTAATGGCTCCAGCAGCGTCGCCAGATTATCCGCCTGTTGATGAGTTTGCTCGCTATGATGGCGCGCCAGGTTATCGAGCATCGTATCCAGCGATCCCGATGCCTCGCCGGTACGAATGAGCTGCAGACACAGTAAGGTGAATCCGCCGCAATTCGTTAGCGCCTGCCAGATTGGTTGGCCGTGGATGATATCTGCGCGCGCCTGTGCAATCCGCTGCCGCCACAGCGGGCACCCCATGGTTTCCTCCACGCTCTCCAGCCCTTGTACAAAGCTGATGCCCGCGCTTTGGGTCAGTGAAAGAATGGTAAATATCTGGCTCAGCTGTTGGCCGTTGATTAGCCGACCGGCAATCGGAATCGCGTGTAGTAACTTTTGCCTTAACAGCAGCCAGCGTGGCCGATGCCGGGCCAGTCGGTTGAGAAATAGCGGAATAGCAAAAAGCGGCGGCAGCAACGGCCAGTAGCGGGCCAACGCATCGCCGATGTGAATGACCATTTGCGTCAGCAAGGGGAGCGGCGTATTGAAGGTCCGATAGATAGCGGTGAATTCCGGCAGCACGAAAAACAACATTGCCATGACCACCGCCAGCGCCAAAGTCAGAATCACCATTGGGTAGCGCAGCGCCTTCTTTACCTTTTCTGTCAGACGCTGCTGTTCCTGCTGCTGTAGCGCGAGCTGAAAGCAGCAGCGTTCCAGCTTACCGGTGAGCTCGCCGGTGCGGATCATCGTCAGATAGAGCGGCGGAAAGACCCGCGGCCATTGCGTCAGGGCGCTGGAGAGAGAAACACCCTGCGCCAGTTCCTGCGCCAGCATTCGCAGCAGCGCCTGCCACTGTTTGTACGGCTGTTGTTGGGCCAGCAGCTCCAGCCCTTCGGCCAACGGTAAGCCAGCCTGCAGCAGCGTGGCAAGCTGGCGGATAATCTCGCAGCTATAGCGCGGACGCCACAGTGAACCCTGTACCGTTTGGCGCCGCAGCGCCAGCAGCAGTATCCGCTGCTGTTCCAGTGATGCCAGCGCCTGTGCGCGCGTCTCTTGCCAGAGTGCCCCTTCGCACGGCATTCCTTGCTTATCCATCCCGCGCCACTGCCAAAGCTGCTTAGTCGCCATGTGGGATCCCCAGAACGCGCACGACTTCTTCCAGGCTGGTCAACCCGCGCTCCACCGCTTCACAGCCGCTTTCAAACAGCGTCATCATGCCAGCTTCGCGGGCCAGCGTTTCGATTTCCGCCGCGCTGAGATCGCGATTAATGGCCTCGCGTAGCGCGCTATCTACCGGCAGCAGTTCGAATAAGGCCAGGCGGCCGTAGTAACCGTGGTAGCACCGAGGACAGCCAGCTGCCAGCCAGCCGGGCAATGGGCGTGGCCAAAGACTGTGCGGCACTTCGGTAGGGCGGCCGCCATCGCGCCGGCAGTGGGGACACAGTTTTCGCACCAGCCGCTGGGCGACCACCAGCGAAAGCGCTGAGGAGATCATCCAGCGCGCCACGCCCATTTGTTGCAGGCGAATCAGCGTTTCGCTGGTGGAGTTAGTATGTAATGTAGAGAGCACCAGATGCCCGGTTTGTGCGGCCTCAATGGCGATTTCCGCGGTCTCGGCATCGCGAATTTCTCCGACCATGACGATGTCCGGATCCTGACGCAGTAGCGCCCGCAGGACGCTCTGGAAGGTGAGGCCGGATCGCGGATTGATCTGCGTTTGGTTGAGCCCGATTAGCGGGATCTCCAGCGGATCTTCCACGCTGCAGATATTAACCTCTTCGCGATTTCGCGCCTGCAGCGCGCTATACAGGGTGACGGTTTTGCCGCTACCTGTCGGCCCGGTAACCAGTAGCAACCCCTGCGGCTGGTTCAATGCGGCGCGGAAAAAAGCAAGCTGACGAGAGGAGAGCCCCAGAGCTTCCAGATCCAGCGCCTGCTCCACCTGGTGTAATAAACGCAGGACGATTTTCTCCCCGCCGCGGCAGGGGAGGGTTGCAATGCGAAAGGAGACCGTGCGCCCGGCCAGCGTCAGAGTGAACTGTCCATCCTGCGGTAGACGATGCTCGGCAATATCGAGGTTGCCCAGCACCTTAAGCCGTGCGGCCATTGGCGCAGCCAGCGCGGCCTCAAGTAACGGTAGGGCATGCAACACGCCATCGACACGCAGGCGTATCCGCAGCTGTTTTTCCGCCGGCTCAATATGAATATCAGAGGCACGCTGGCGCAGCGCCTGCTCCAGAATTTGATTCAGCAGATCGGTTACGCCCCGGGTGTTACCCGTGGCGGACTCTGATGCTGACTGTTGCGCCTCGTGCTGATGCTTATCCATTCGATCCTGGCTCCAGCATTCAATATCGATACGCTTTTGGGTAGCGAAGCGCAGCGCTTCCATCAGTTCTGGCGCCGGCGTATCCACGACGGCGATAACGATGGTCTGCTCATCGCTCTTCAATAAAATGGCGTGATGGCGCTGACAGAGTGAGAGTAGCTGTTCGCTTTTCATGGCTGTCACCTCAGTTAAAGCGGAAGACATCTTCGCAGGCCTGCTTTAGCGCGCTGTCATCGCCGATGGCGCAGACGCGCTGCCAGCCGGTGATGCCGTTGGCATTATCCCAGGAAGGGGGCAGGGTGACGGCCAGTCCGTTCAGACTCTCCTGCCCGGTCAGGGTGACCACGCCCTGGGCGACGCTCATCGCCGATACATAGCGGGTAGTCGACGGCGAGGGAATACCGTTGCTGCCGCCATCGCAGCTGGTTAGTCCGCCGTGGTCCAACGCGCACAGTTCTATTGCCGTACGGTAGGGCACAAAGGTTTGCAGCATATCGGTGAGGGCGGCTTTGCGTAGGTAGTTCTGGTAGGCGGGAATGCCGATGGCGCTGAGGATGGCGATAATGCCGATAACCACCATTAATTCGATCAGGGTAAAACCACGTTGCTTATCCATAAGTCACTCCTTGTTGGTTGTGGGGTGACTTTGGCGCGATTACGTTGCGGCGGCGAGGAGGAAAAATACGCTTAGGATGCAGGCATCCAGCTTTTCGGTAGTGCTTTCAAAGATGCACGCGAAGCGTGCGAGGCGTCTCGCAAAAATAGCCCCGATACCCGGTGGATATCGGGGAGATAATTAACGAAAACGCATGGACAGGTCGAGCGCCCGCACGTGCTTAGTGAGTGCGCCGACGGAAATATAGTCAACGCCGGTTTCCGCGAATTCGCGAATGGTATCGAAGGTGACGTTGCCGGAGACTTCCAGCGCCGCCTGGCCGTTGGTACGTTTCACCGCCTCGCGCATCAGGTCGGTGGTGAAATTGTCGAGCATGATGATATCAGCGCCGGCTTTTAACGCTTCGTCCAGCTCATCCAGCGTTTCGACTTCGACTTCCACCGGTACGTCCGGGTGCAGCCAGAAGGCTTTTTCCACCGCCTGGCGTACCGAACCGGAGGCGATGATGTGGTTTTCTTTGATCAGGAAGGCGTCAAAGAGGCCCAGACGGTGGTTCGCGCCGCCGCCGCACAGCACCGCATACTTCAGCGCGGTACGCAGGCCTGGTAACGTTTTACGCGTATCAAGTAGCTGCGTTTTGGTGCCTTTGAGCAGGTCGACGTAGCGGCGCACTTCGCTTGCTACCCCAGAGAGGGTCTGCACGAAATTTAGCGCGGTGCGCTCGCCGGTCAGCAGCACCCGCGACGGGCCGTCCAGTTCGAACAGCGGCTGATCGGCTTTTACCGTATCGCCGTCAGCCACGTGCCAGGTGATGCTGACATCGTCGCCGGCAAGCTGAATGAAAACTTCTTCTACCCAACGCTTACCGCAGAATACCCCATCTTCGCGGGTGATGACGACGGCGTGAGAGCGCGCGTCCGACGGCAATAATTGCGCGCTAATATCGTTGTTAGCGTCAACTTCGCCGCCCAGATCTTCGCGTAGTGATTGCGCGACGGCGTCGGTAATATCGAGATTAATACGTTCCAGCAGCGCGTCACGGCGGCGGTCGGGGCTGTAGCGACGAGGCGTCATGATAAAGCTCCAGATAGATAAGATTCAGAAGTGGGAAACATGCTAACCTGAACCACGTTTCTGTACCACACATACCCAATGGATTTCGCGTCGCCTGTGGGGCCGCCGGGATCCACGTTTGCGAAAGGAGATTCCCCATGCAGTTGAATGGCGGATGGCTGGTGGGCGCGCGTCGGGTGCCTTCGCCACATCACGATTGCCGTCCGGACGATGAAAACCCTTCTTTACTGGTGGTACACAATATCAGCCTGCCGCCGGGGGAGTTTGGCGGCCCGTGGATTGACGCGCTATTTACCGGTACGTTGGATGCCGACGCGCATCCTTACTTCGCCGGGATTGCTCATCTGCGCGTTTCGGCGCATTGTCTGATTCGCCGCGATGGCGAAATAGTCCAATATGTGCCCTTTGATAAGCGCGCATGGCATGCGGGCGTCTCAAGCTATCACGGCCGCGAGCGCTGCAATGATTTTTCGATAGGCATTGAGCTGGAAGGGACGGATACTCAGGCCTACACCGAGGCGCAGTACCAGCAGCTAGCGGCGATTACCCGGGCGCTTATCCAGCGTTATCCTGGTATTGCTGATAATATTACCGGCCATTGCGATATCGCGCCGGTACGCAAAACGGATCCCGGCCCGGCCTTTGATTGGGCAAAATACCGCGGTATGTTGGCCGCATCGTCACATAAGGAGATACCATGACGTTGTTTACTACGCTGCTGGTTCTCATCGCCGAGCGTCTGTTCAAGCTTGGCGAGCACTGGCAGCTCGATCATCGCCTGGAGGTACTGTTCCGCCGCGTGAAGCATTTCTCGCTGTTCGGCACCGTGCTGATGACCGTCGTCGCGGTGGCGGTGGTATATGTTATTCAACGCCTGCTACAAGGGCAGCTATTTAACGTACCGCTGCTGGTGTTCTGGATTTTGCTTGGCCTGCTGTGTATTGGCGCGGGTAAGGTGCGCCTGCATTATCATGCCTATCTGAAGGCGGCGGCGAACAACGATAGCCACGCCTGCGATTCGATGGCCAGCGAGCTAACGCTTATTCACGGCGTGCCGCCGGGCTGCGATCGCCAGGAGTATCTGCGTGAACTGCAGAACGCGCTGCTATGGATCAACTATCGCTACTATCTCGCGCCGCTGTTCTGGCTGGTGGTCGGCGGCCCGTGGGGGTTATTGACGCTGACGGCCTATAGCGTCCTGCGCGCCTGGCAGACCTGGCTTGCGCGCTATCAGACGCCGCGCCATCGTTTACAGTCCGGCATTGACGGTATTCTGCATATTATCGATTGGGTGCCGGTGCGCCTGGTTGGCGTGGTATACGCGCTGCTGGGTCACGGCGAAAAAGCGCTGCCAGCGTGGTTTGCCTCGTTAGGCGACCGTCACTCTTCACAGTATCAGGTATTAACTCGTCTGGCCCAGTTCTCGCTGGCCCGCGAGCCGCACGTCGATGCGGTTGAGACGCCAAAAGCGGCGGTTTCCATGGCGAAGAAAACTTCGCTGGTGGTGGTGGTGATTATGGCGCTGCTGACCATCTACGGGACTTTGATTTAACAGCCCGAAGCCAGGCGCTGCCGGGCTTGGCGCACTCATATCGCCGGATGACGCTGCGCTTATCCGGCCTACGGTCCGCGGCCCGGTAAGCCAGAAGCGGTAGCCCTGCTAAGCGCAGCGCAAGCAGGGAAAATCCCAGCGCTGGCGTTGGATCCCGGACGGCTTGCTGTTCATTCTCTACAGCGTATCAGCAGGCGGGATGCCGAAATCGGGCATCCCGTTTTCTTGCCAGCGTACCAGCTTTAGCCGGGTGTGACGGTTAGGATCGTACAGCGGGTCGCCTTCGATTTCGGTGTAGTTGCGCGCGTGGTACACCAGCACATCTTCCCCCTCCGGCGTTTGCGTAAAGCTATTATGGCCGGGACCATACTGGCGGTTTTCATAGCTGGTACGAAATACCGGCTGTGGGGATTTATGCCAGTTTTCAGGCATCCGCGGGTCGGCTTCACGGTCGATCCATAATAATCCCATGCAGTAGTTTTCATCGGTCGCGCTGGCGGAATAGCTGATAAACAGCTTATCGCCGTGTACCAGCACCGCTGGTCCCTCATTGACCATAAATCCCCGGCATTCCCAGGCGAACTCCGGCTTGCTCAGCATGAGCGGCGCGCCTTTTAGCGTCCACGGGTTTTCCAGCTCCGCCAGATAGAGATTGGTATTGCCGGCGATCTGCGGGTCTTTCTGCGCCCATAAATACCAGCGTTTCCCTTGATGGCAGAAAGTGGTGGCATCGAGGGCGAAAGTATCGAACGGGGTGACGATTTGTCCTTTTTCCTGCCAGCGGCCGCTGAGCGGATCGCTGTCGGTACACTCAAGGGCGAACATCCGGTGCTGGAACATCCCCTCGGCGTCGAGGTCATGGGTCGGGGCGGCGGCGAAATAGATATACCACTTGCCGTCGATGGGGTGGAGCTCCGGCGCCCAGATCAGCTGGCTCATCGGACCGCTTTGCGGCTTGCGCCAGACGGTCACCGGCTCGGCTTCACGCAGGCCTTCCAGCGTGGCGGCGCGGCGGATCTCCAGCCGATCGTATTCCGGTACGGAGGCAATAAAATAGTAGTGGTCTTGATGGCGCAGGATAAAAGGGTCCGCGCGTTGTTCAATAAAGGGGTTAGGCCAGTTGTTCATCAGGCTTTCCTTACGTGTTCACTGGTTTTCAATTCCTGGAGTTCATTCAGTTCGCTGTAGTTACTGCGGCGTTTTTCCAGATCGCTCTGGATTTGGCGCATCAGATTGCGGTCAACTTTCAGCAGGCGTACGACGCCTGCGGTAATCAGGTAGCCAACGCCGGGGATCACAGAGAACAGCAGCACGATACCGTTTAGCGCCGAGGCGCTTTGCTGCTTCGCGCCGGCATCGTAGCCGTACCACGACAGCAGGAAACCCACCATGGCCCCGGCGACCGCCAGCCCCACTTTCAGGAAGAACAGATTGCCGGAGAAGCTGATGCCGGTGATCCGTTTACCGGTTTTCCACTCGCCGTAGTCATCAACGTCGGACATCAGCGACCAGTGCAGCGGCGACGGGATTTGATGCAGGATATTGAGCAGGAAGTAGAGTGCCAGAATCAGCGTCGTGGCATGCGGATTAAAGAAGTAGAACGCGCAGGAGAAGACCGCCAGTACAATGTTGGTCCAGAAAAAGACCTGCAGTTTACACCAGCGGTCGGTCAGCACTTTCGCCAGCATGCTGCCGATCATCATGCCGACCACGCCAAGGCTGATAAACAGGGTGGCGAAGTGGGTAGTTTGCCCCATCACCCAGGTGACGTAGTACATGGTGGCGGCCATGCGGATAAAGCCGGGGCAAACGTTGCACAGGGTTAAGAGCAAAATGCGAACCCACTGGTCGTTTTTCCACACGTCTTTGAGATCTTTTTTCAGCTCGTCGTTGGTTTGGACCGCCGGGCGGATGCGCTCGCGTACGGTGGCGAAGCAGAACAAAAACATACACATGCCGATGAACGCCAATACGGTCATCGCCAGTTGATAACCTTTGGCTTTATCAGCGCCGCCGAACCACTCCGCCATAGGCAGCAGAGTCAGAGAGAGCAGAAGCGTCGCGATACCGACCAGCACAAAGCGGTATGACTGGCAGGCGACACGTTCTTGCGGGTCGGATGTCATCACTGTCCCCAAAGAGCAGTAGGGGATGTTAATCGCGGTATAGGTTATCGACAGCAGGAAGTAGGTGACGAAGGCATAGATAACCTTGCTGTTGTAGGTCCATTCCGGGGTGGTGAACATCAGCACGCTGAACAGGGCGTAGGGGAAGGCCATCCACAGCAGCCATGGGCGAAAGCGGCCATATTTACTGCGTGTGCGGTCGGCCATCGCCCCCATGATCGGGTCGGTGACGGCGTCGATGACGCGCACCGAAAGCAGCAACACCCCAACCAGCGCCGGGGCAAGACCAAAAATATCCGTATAAAAATAGTTAACGAACAACATGATGGCGCCAAAGATAATGTTACATCCGGCATCGCCCATCCCGTAGCCAATCTTTTCTTTCAGCGAAAGTTTATTGCCTGTCATCCTGGAACTCTCCATTGCAGTCTGGAGAGAATTATTGGTCTTAGCGTCGGGAATTACGTTGCAGTAATCCGTCATCGATATGGATAAAACTGTTACAGGAAGGAAAGTGTGAAGCAGATAACAATGCGCCGTGCCCGTCGCTAAAGGACGGACACGGCGTGACGAGATGTATTATTGTGCTTTTACGACGCCGGCGCTTTTCTGTTTAAACAGATAGCCAACGCCGAGAACGGCAATCCATACCGGTATCAGCCACACCGAAATCGCCATCCCCGGGGTCATCAGCATGATGGCCAGTACCGCGACCATAAACAGCAGGCATACCCAGTTACCCAACGGGTAGAACAGCGCCGGGAAACGTGTTTTCACGCCTTCCTGCTGCTTGGCGCGACGGAATTTGATGTGCGCGAGGCTAATCATCGCCCAGTTAATCACTAGCGCGGAGACAACCAGCGCCATCAGCAGTCCGAACGCCGATTCCGGCGCCAGGTAGTTGATCAGCACGCACAGCGCGGTGACTACGGCGGATACCATAATGGTGTTGACCGGTACGCCGCGTTTATCGAGGGTCAGCAGCGCTTTCGGCGCATTACCCTGCTGCGCCAGGCCGAACAGCATACGGCTGTTACAGTATACGCAGCTGTTGTAAACCGAGAGCGCGGCGGTCAGCACCACGATGTTGAGGGCGTTTGCCACCAGCGTGTCGCCGAGTTCGTGGAAGATCAGGACGAACGGGCTGGTATCGGCGGTGACGCGCGTCCACGGCAGCAGTGAGAGCAGCACGGCCAGGGAGCCTACATAGAAAATAAGGATACGGTAGATAACCTGGTTGGTGGCTTTCGGGATGCTCTTTTCCGGGTTGTCCGCTTCCGCCGCGGTGATACCCACCAGTTCCAGGCCGCCGAAGGAGAACATAATGATCGCCATCATCATTACCAGCCCGGTGAAGCCGTGCGGCAGGAAACCGCCCTGATCCCACAGGTTACTGACCGTCGCCTGCGGGCCGCCGTTGCCGCTGAACAGCAGCCAGGCGCCGAACAGAATCATGGCCACTACCGCGACGACTTTAATAATCGCGAACCAGAATTCCATTTCGCCGAACACTTTTACGTTGGTCAGGTTAATGGCGTTAATGGCGATGAAGAATACCGCTGCCGAAGCCCAGGTAGGGATTTCCGGCCACCAGAACTGGATATATTTGCCGACGGCGGTCAGCTCCGCCATGGCGACAAGCACATACAGCACCCAATAGTTCCAACCGGAGGCAAAGCCTGCAAAGCCGCCCCAGTACTTATACGCAAAATGGCTGAATGAACCGGCTACCGGTTCTTCGACGACCATTTCGCCGAGTTGACGCATGATCAGGAAGGCGATAAACCCGGCGATAGCATAGCCGAGAATAATACCAGGACCTGCAGATTGAATCACTGACGCACTACCCAGGAATAAGCCCGTACCGATAGCGCCTCCTAGCGCAATGAGCTGTATATGGCGGTTCTTCAAGCCGCGCTTGAGTCGATCGCCATGCTGTTGACCTTCCATCATGAAACCTCGTGTGTGGTTATTATGTTTATACGCTTCATCCTTCAGGTTGCTGCTTTGCTGTCCGTCTCTGCCAAATAGCATAGTTAGCTAATTTCAAGGCGTTTGAGGCCAGTTTTTACCCGAGTGACGCAACGCACACATTGTTGTGTTTGTGTAATTATGAAATTCCATTTTTGTATTGATTTCTTTACGGAAAGCAAAGCGGAAATTCCCTCAAAGACCTTTCGCCTGATGAAGAATAATGGTAAGGGCGTGCAAATGCACCTGCTTTATGAAGGGATGATGACGGAACGAACAAAAAGACACCGTTTGTCATTTTTTCTTACCACCGCCGCCGCTACCCTTAATTGGTTATCTATTCACTTTATTGGTTTATAAATGCACTTTTTTGCTTCTTGAATCGGTTCAGAAAGCGTAATTTTTCGTTTATATAAAGTTAATGCTACCCCTTGCTGGGTAAATGTAAGTTTTGTGCAAGGTTACATTTCTGAAACGTTATTTCTGTAAGGTTGTTAAAAAAGGCCAGGTTTACTGATTTCAATCAAAACCTGTATGGACAGGAGGTGAATACTTTGTTACTTTAGCGCTACGAACTTTAAATTGGTAAGACCAATTGACTCCGGGCGAATGGCAGAGACAGGGAATATGGCCTACAGCAAGATCCGCCAACCAAAACTTTCTGATGTGATAGAGCAGCAGCTGGAGTTTCTGATTCTTGAGGGGACGTTGCGCCCCGGTGAAAAACTCCCGCCTGAACGCGAACTGGCAAAACAGTTCGACGTTTCCCGTCCCTCGCTCCGTGAGGCGATTCAACGCCTCGAAGCCAAGGGCCTGTTGCTTCGTCGCCAGGGCGGTGGAACCTTTGTACAAAGCAGCCTGTGGCAGAGCTTTAGCGACCCGTTGGTCGAGCTCCTGTCCGACCACCCTGAATCCCAATTCGATTTGCTGGAAACCCGTCACGCGCTGGAAGGCATCGCGGCTTATTACGCGGCGCTGCGCAGCAATGATGAAGATCGTGACCGTATTCGCGAACTGCATCAAGCCATTGAGCGGGCCCAACAGTCCGGCGACCTCGACGCCGAATCCGGCGCTGTCGTCCAGTACCAAATCGCCGTCACCGAAGCGGCGCACAATGTGGTGTTGCTCCATCTGCTAAGGTGTATGGAGCCGATGCTGGCACAGAACGTTCGTCAGAACTTTGAATTGCTGTATGCCCGCCGGGAAATGCTCCCGTTGGTCAGCAACCATCGTACTCGCATTTTCGAGGCGATAATGGCCGGGGAGCCGGAGCAGGCGCGTGAGGCGTCGCACCGTCACCTGGCGTTCATTGAAGAAATTTTGCTGGATCGTAGCCGTGAACAGAGTCGTAGAGAACGTTCATTGCGTCGTTTACAGCAACGAAAGGACGAGAACTCCGGTTCTTAAGCGCCATTTTTTAGAGCGCGGCAACTAAACGCAGAACCTGTCTTATTGAATTTTTGGTTGTTCATCAGAGTGAAACGCTAAAGAGTTCAATGGGACAGGTTCCAGTTAAATCAACGATTAGATAGATAAGGAATACCCCCATGTCAGAACGTTTCCAGAATGACGTGGATCCGATCGAAACTCGCGACTGGCAACAGGCGATCGAATCGGTCATCCGTGAAGAAGGTGTTGAGCGTGCTCAGTATCTGATCGACCAGCTTCTTTCTGAGGCCCGCAAAGGCGGCGTGAAAGTAGCGGCCGGTGCGGCAGCGCATAATTACGTCAACACTATTGCCGTTGAAGATGAACCGGAATACCCGGGCAATCTGGAGCTGGAACGCCGTATTCGTTCAGCGATCCGTTGGAACGCCATCATGACCGTTCTGCGCGCATCGAAGAAAGATCTGGAACTGGGTGGCCACATGGCATCCTACCAGTCTTCCGCTACCTTCTACGAAGTCTGCTTCAACCACTTCTTCCGTGCGCGCACTGAGAAAGACGGCGGCGACCTGGTTTACTTCCAGGGCCACATCTCTCCGGGCGTCTATGCACGTGCCTTCCTGGAAGGTCGTCTGACTGAAGAGCAGATGAACAACTTCCGTCAGGAAGTTCACGGTAATGGTCTGTCCTCTTATCCGCACCCGAAACTGATGCCGGAATTCTGGCAGTTCCCGACCGTATCGATGGGTCTGGGGCCGTTGGGCGCTATCTATCAGGCTAAATTCCTGAAATATCTGGAACACCGTGGTCTGAAAGACACCTCTGCGCAAACCGTTTACGCCTTCCTGGGCGATGGCGAGATGGATGAGCCGGAATCTAAAGGCGCTATCACCATCGCGACCCGTGAAAAACTGGATAACCTGGTCTTCGTCATCAACTGCAACCTGCAGCGTCTGGACGGCCCGGTCACCGGTAACGGTAAAATCATTAACGAACTGGAAGGCATCTTCGGTGGTGCTGGCTGGAACGTTATCAAGGTTATCTGGGGCGGTCGTTGGGATGAGCTGCTGCGTAAAGACACCAGCGGTAAGCTGATTCAGCTGATGAACGAAACCGTTGACGGCGACTACCAGACCTTCAAATCCAAAGACGGCGCCTACGTTCGTGAGCACTTCTTCGGTAAATATCCGGAAACCGCCGCACTGGTTGCCGACTGGACTGACGAGCAGATCTGGGCCCTGAACCGTGGCGGTCACGATCCGAAGAAAGTCTACGCTGCACTGAAAAAAGCGCAGGAAACCAAAGGCCAGCCGACCGTGATTCTGGCGCATACCATTAAAGGTTATGGTATGGGCGACACCGCGGAAGGTAAAAACATCGCGCACCAGGTTAAGAAAATGAACATGGACGGCGTTCGCTACGTCCGCGATCGTTTCAACGTGCCGGTGGCTGATGCCGATATCGAAAAACTGCCGTACGTGACCTTCCCGGAAGGTTCCGAAGAGCACACTTACCTGCACGCTCAACGTGAAAAGCTGAACGGCTACCTGCCGACTCGTCAGCCGAAATTCACTGAGAAACTGGAGCTGCCGACCCTGGCCGACTTCAGCGCGCTGCTGGAAGAGCAAAACAAAGAAATCTCTACCACTATCGCTTTCGTTCGCGCCCTGAACGTGATGCTGAAGAACAAGTCGATCAAAGATCGTCTGGTGCCGATCATCGCCGATGAAGCGCGTACTTTCGGTATGGAAGGTCTGTTCCGTCAAATCGGTATCTACAGCCCGAACGGCCAGCAGTACACCCCGCAGGACCGTGAGCAGGTTGCATACTACAAAGAAGACGAGAAAGGCCAGATTCTGCAGGAAGGTATTAACGAGCTGGGCGCAGGCGCATCCTGGCTGGCTGCTGCGACCTCCTACAGCACCAACGACCTGCCGATGATTCCGTTCTACATCTACTACTCGATGTTCGGCTTCCAGCGTATCGGCGATCTGTGCTGGGCGGCTGGCGATCAGCAGGCTCGCGGCTTCCTGATCGGCGGGACTTCCGGTCGTACTACGCTTAACGGCGAAGGTCTGCAGCACGAAGATGGTCACAGCCACATTCAGTCGCTGACTATCCCGAACTGCATCTCCTACGACCCGTCTTACGCGTACGAAGTCGCTGTCATCATGCATGACGGTCTGGTTCGTATGTACGGCGAAGCGCAAGAGAACGTTTACTACTACATCACTACGCTGAACGAAAACTACCACATGCCGGCCATGCCGGAAGGCGCCGAGGAAGGTATCCGTAAAGGTATCTACAAACTCGAAACCCTCGAAGGTAGCAAAGGTAAAGTTCAGCTGCTGGGCTCCGGTTCTATCCTGCGTCACGTTCGTGAAGCAGCGCAGATCCTGGCGAAAGACTACGGCGTGGGTTCTGACGTGTATAGCGTCACTTCCTTCACCGAACTGGCGCGTGATGGCCAGGATTGCGAACGCTGGAACATGCTGCACCCGCTGGAAACTCCGCGCGTACCGTACATCGCTCAGGTGATGAACGACGCTCCGGCTGTGGCATCCACTGACTATATGAAACTGTTCGCCGAGCAGGTTCGTACTTACGTACCGGCTGATGACTACCGCGTACTGGGTACCGATGGCTTCGGTCGTTCCGACAGCCGTGAAAACCTGCGTCACCACTTCGAAGTCGATGCTTCCTACGTGGTCGTTGCGGCGCTGGGCGAACTGGCTAAACGTGGTGAAATCGATAAGAAAGTTGTGGCTGACGCCATTGCTAAATTCGACATCGATGCAGAAAAAGTTAACCCGCGTCTGGCGTAAGAGGTAAGAGAATAATGGCTATCGAAATCAAAGTACCGGACATCGGGGCTGATGAAGTTGAAATCACCGAGATCCTGGTCAAAGTTGGCGACAAAGTGGAAGCTGAACAGTCGCTGATCACCGTAGAAGGCGACAAGGCCTCTATGGAAGTTCCGTCTCCGCAGGCTGGCGTCGTGAAAGAGATTAAAGTCTCCGTCGGCGACAAAACCGAGACTGGCAAACTGATCATGATTTTCGATTCCGCCGAGGGTGCAGCAGCCGCTGCACCTGCGCAGGAAGAGAAAGCAGCTGCTCCGGCACCGGCAGCAGCGCCGGCGGCAAGCGCAGCGAAAGAAGTTCACGTACCGGATATCGGCGGCGATGAAGTTGAAGTCACCGAGATCATGGTTAAAGTGGGCGACACCATCGCCGCTGAGCAATCCCTGATCACCGTCGAAGGCGACAAAGCTTCTATGGAAGTTCCGGCGCCGTTCGCGGGTACCGTTAAAGAGATCAAAATCAACACCGGCGACAAAGTGTCCACCGGCTCCTTGATCATGATCTTCGAAGTGGCGGGCGCTGCGCCTGCAGCCGCTCCGGCACAGGCTGCCGCTCCGGCTGCAGCGGCACCGGCTGCTGCGGCTGGCGTGAAAGATGTTAACGTACCGGATATCGGCGGCGACGAAGTTGAAGTCACCGAAGTGATGGTAAAAGTCGGCGATAAAGTTGCTGCTGAGCAGTCACTGATCACCGTCGAAGGCGACAAAGCTTCTATGGAAGTTCCGGCGCCGTTCGCGGGTACCGTTAAAGAAATCAAAATCAGCACCGGCGATAAAGTGTCTACCGGCTCTCTGATCATGGTCTTCGAAGTGGAAGGCGCTGCGCCTGCTGCTGCTCCGGCTCAGCCTGCGGCACCGGCACCGGCTGCTGCACCTGCACCGGCTCAGAAAGCTGCCGCGCCGGCTGCGAAAGCAGAAGGTAAAACCGAATTCGCTGAAAACGAAGCTTACGTTCACGCGACTCCGCTGATTCGCCGCCTGGCGCGCGAGTTCGGCGTAAACCTGGCGAAAGTGAAAGGGACCGGCCGTAAAGGTCGTATCCTGCGCGAAGACGTTCAGGCTTACGTGAAAGAAGCGGTTAAACGCGCTGAATCCGCACCGGCTGCTGCCGCAGGCGGCGGTCTGCCGGGCATGCTGCCATGGCCGAAAGTTGACTTCAGCAAGTTTGGCGAAATCGAAGAAGTGGAACTGGGTCGTATCCAGAAAATCTCTGGTGCTAACCTGAGCCGTAACTGGGTGATGATCCCGCACGTTACGCACTTCGACAAAACCGATATCACCGATCTGGAAGCGTTCCGTAAGCAGCAGAATGCCGAAGCTGAGAAGCGCAAACTGGACGTGAAATTCACCCCAGTGGTCTTCATCATGAAAGCCGTTGCCGCTGCGCTTGAGCAGATGCCGCGCTTCAACAGCTCGCTGTCCGAAGACGGTCAGCGCCTGACGCTGAAGAAATACATCAACATCGGTGTGGCGGTAGATACTCCGAACGGTCTGGTGGTTCCGGTCTTTAAAGACGTGAACAAGAAGAGCATCACCGAGCTGTCTCGCGAGCTGACCACCATCTCGAAGAAAGCGCGCGATGGCAAGCTGACTGCTGGCGAAATGCAGGGCGGTTGCTTCACCATCTCCAGCATCGGCGGCCTGGGTACTACCCACTTCGCGCCGATTGTTAACGCGCCGGAAGTGGCCATCCTGGGCGTGTCTAAGTCCGCGATGGAGCCGGTATGGAATGGTAAAGAGTTCGTTCCGCGTCTGATGATGCCGATCTCTCTGTCCTTCGACCACCGCGTCATCGACGGTGCTGATGGTGCCCGCTTCATTACCATCATTAACAACACCTTGAGCGACATTCGCCGCCTGGTGATGTAAGCGAAAAAGCCGGCCTGACGGCCGGCTTTTTTCTGATAACCTCAGGCTGTTGGGGATTATCAGCAACAAAGGACAAAATCGTTTGCCGTTTGTTGTTTAAAAATTGTTAACAATTTTGTAAAATACACGCGGATAGAACGTCCCGGTGGACTTGGGCGTAATAATAAAAGCGTCAGACCCGCCGGATATAAATTACAGAGGTCATGATGAGTACTGAAATCAAAACTCAGGTCGTGGTACTTGGGGCAGGTCCTGCAGGCTACTCTGCAGCCTTCCGTTGCGCTGATTTAGGTCTGGAAACCGTCATCGTAGAACGTTACAGCTCGCTAGGCGGCGTTTGCCTGAACGTGGGTTGTATCCCTTCTAAAGCACTGCTGCACGTTGCAAAAGTTATCGAAGAAGCGAAAGCGCTGGCCGAACACGGCATCGTTTTCGGCGAACCGAAAACCGACATTGACAAGATCCGCACCTGGAAAGAAAAAGTCATCACTCAGCTGACCGGTGGTCTGGCTGGCATGGCCAAAGGTCGTAAAGTGAAGGTGGTTAACGGTCTGGGTAAATTCACCGGCGCTAACACCCTGGAAGTTGAAGGCGAAAACGGCAAAACCGTGATTAACTTCGACAACGCGATCATCGCGGCGGGCTCCCGTCCGATTCAGCTGCCGTTTATCCCGCATGAAGATCCGCGCGTTTGGGATTCCACCGACGCTCTGGAACTGAAATCTGTACCGAAACGCATGCTGGTTATGGGCGGCGGTATCATCGGTCTGGAAATGGGTACCGTATACCATGCGCTGGGTTCAGAGATTGACGTGGTTGAAATGTTCGACCAGGTTATCCCGGCTGCCGACAAAGACGTGGTTAAAGTCTTCACCAAGCGTATCAGCAAGAAATTCAACCTGATGCTGGAAACCAAAGTGACTGCCGTTGAAGCAAAAGAAGACGGTATTTACGTTTCCATGGAAGGTAAAAAAGCCCCGGCGGAAGCGCAGCGTTACGACGCGGTGCTGGTAGCTATCGGCCGCGTGCCGAACGGTAAAAACCTCGACGCAGGCAAAGCCGGCGTGGAAGTTGACGATCGCGGCTTCATTCGCGTTGACAAACAAATGCGCACCAACGTGCCGCACATCTTTGCTATCGGCGATATCGTCGGTCAGCCGATGCTGGCGCACAAAGGCGTACACGAAGGTCACGTTGCCGCAGAAGTCATCTCCGGCCTGAAACACTACTTCGATCCGAAAGTGATCCCGTCTATCGCCTACACCGAGCCAGAAGTGGCATGGGTTGGCCTGACTGAGAAAGAAGCGAAAGAGAAAGGCATCAGCTACGAAACCGCCACCTTCCCGTGGGCTGCTTCCGGCCGTGCTATCGCTTCCGACTGCGCAGACGGTATGACCAAACTGATCTTCGACAAAGAGACCCACCGTGTTATCGGCGGCGCGATTGTCGGCACCAACGGCGGCGAGCTGCTGGGTGAAATCGGTCTGGCTATCGAAATGGGCTGCGACGCGGAAGACATCGCGCTGACTATCCACGCTCACCCGACTCTGCACGAGTCCGTTGGCCTGGCGGCAGAAGTCTTCGAAGGTAGCATTACCGACCTGCCAAACGCGAAAGCGAAGAAAAAGTAACTTTTTCTTTCAGCTAAAAATGCGTAAGCGGCTCTAAGAGCCGCTTTTTTTATCGCTAATGTTTAGAACTATGTCCCTGTTCACAAACCGCTACACCTCATACATACTTTGAAAATAGTCACTCAGTAAACTAATAGACAGTTAATTATGTATCTGAGGTGTGAGATGAAACGCTTATTGACCACGGCGCTGTTAGCCACGACGTTAGTATCCGGTATGGCCTGCGCGGCTGATGCGACAATTCCATGGGCGGCGAACAGCGGCGGTACCGAAAGTACCCATATTGCGGCGATGGGTCAGGATCTGAATGCTCAGCATCAGTTGGTGACGAAGACCAATGAAGGGGTGTGGGCGGCGAATTCCGGGAGCATCAGCTCGGATGAAGCGGCGCTGACCAGTCAGAAACCTGCTTTTGCCGGTTATCCGGAGCTGATGCCGCACCAGGGCTAAGCACCAGAGAGTGCCCGGTTGCTATTGCGCAACCGGGCATTTTTTTATTGATTGACCGGCTGCCATCCCGCCGCTGAATCGGGGGCAAAATGCGTAATTGCCTGCGCTTTCGTCGCGCTCTCTTCGCCCAGGTTCGCCTGCCAGACCTTATCGTTCTGATCGATCATAAAGCTCATCACCCCGGTTTCTCCCCACTCTACCGGCCATGCCAGTAAGGCGACGCCTTGACTATCGCTATCGGCGATAATGCGGAAACGGTAGCCATGATAACCGGCGCCGGGCTCAGTCGGGCTAAAGGCCGGCCCCAGCGGGCTTGGCGTTTCGCCCGGTGAGGTTGGCCAGTACAGACCATCTTTTTTGCCTTCGCTGCTGATGATTTTTTGCGCCCAGCGATGATTCAGTTGATAGTAATCCTGCTGGGCATCAACGTAGGCGTGCATGGCGGCAATTGCCGACAGTTCATTGCGGCCGATGGCGCGTGTGAGAATTTCATCTTCCCCGGCCGCCATATCAAATCGCCAGCCCTGTTCATCTTTGACAATCGGAATTGGCAATCGCCACGCTTCACTGCCGACATCAAGCCAGGCGTTATTACCCTGCTGCACAATGACGTGTTTCACCTGCCAGTCGCGCTGAAAGCGGTCGACGGCATTGGGATCAATACCATCGGTGGGTAAAAACTGCTGCCAGTTATCGCCGAGCAGATTATTGAGCGCGGATTTATCACGATGATTGAGCGCATCGGCCAGCGCGCTTGCGGCTTTCTCCGGCGTGGGAAACTGTTGCTGGGCGAAGGCGGCGAGCGGCGACAGCATTAGCGTTAATAGGGCGATCTGTAATGGTTTTCTCATCTGCTCATCCTCAGCGACGACGCAATTCATGGTGTTCGGAAAGGCGCTCTCTGGCGGCGCCGCGCTGTTCGCTACTCAAGCCGGAAATATTACGGCTTTGCAGCCCGCGCGCCTGCTGCGATTGCCAGGAGGGGGAGCGACTTTCGTTGCCGCTTAAGGCATTGGCGCGTACCGTGCTCACCGCTTGCTGACGCTGGGCCGGCGTCGAGGAGTGAATCTGCTGACGGCGCTGTTGTTGCTGAGGCGTAGGATTTTGCACGTGGCTCTTCACGGCGTCGCGATGCTGTTGCTGCTGCGGCGTTGGATGTTGCAACTGCGTTTTCGCCGCTTCGCGACGCTGCTGTTTGGCAGGCGTCGGGGTGCTGTCGTAGCCACGGTAGCTGCTGCGCTGGGTGGCCTGCTTCAATTGTTGAGAGGCCGCCTGACGCTGCGCATCGCGCGAGGCGCTAGTGGCAGCCAGCTTGCCTGCGCTGGCTGCTGGCGCGTTGGGATGCTGAAGCTGCGTCATCGCCGCTTGCCGTTGAGCGTTGCGATCGACCGGCGCGTGTTGGGTCGCGCTGAGTCCGCCGGGCACATTGGTCTGATGATAGCGCTGGGCGACATTATTATTCGGATAAGGCACATTGCCGCGATAGGCGGGGTTGTGCTGCCAGTTAACGCGGTTACCCGGTAGGTTCTGCCCGGTAATGTGATTGAAATTATTCACATTAATATTGATGTTATCGCCATTGTGCTGGTAACCGCCGTGATGGTAATCGTCATCATGATGATGGTCATCATCATCCCAGTCGATGCTGCTGAAGAGCGCCCAGGTGGTGGCGACGCCAAGGCTGTAGCCAAAACCTTTGACGAAGCTATCGGTGAACTGCTCTCCGGGAGGCGGCGGCAGATAGACCGGGGGATAGGCGCTATTCGGCCAACTGCCGTAGACGGTCGAAGGGTTATAGCTTGGAACGTATACCACTTGCGGGTTGGTCGGTTCAATTTTGATGATCTGCGAAGGCGCTGGCGAAGCCGTTGAGGTTGTCGAGGTTGATACCGCGCTGCTATTCGTTGACCTCGAAGAGGCTGGCGCCGCGGCCGTGACGGTCACTTTCTGTTGCGGCGTGGATTTTAATGTCCCGGTTTGCTGGGCAATGGCACGCAGGCGCTGTACGGAGTCCATGACGTCGTGCGGCTGGGCTAAAAATGCGTCGCCAAGGTTTTCCACCCACGGCGGGTTTTCGCCCATCATTGCCAGCAGGGCGGGAAAGGCGACGAGGGATTTGACGCTCGGATCCCACGGCTGGCTGGCAACGGCCTGAACGGCCGCGTCGCCTTTCATCGACGGGTTATCCTGCGACCACTGTACCGCCTGCATAACGTTGTCCGGATAGGTGGAGGCCATCAGTACCTGCGAGAGTAAACTGTCCGGATAGAGCGCGATTGGCGCGACCCATTGGTCGATTTGCGCCTGTGTGTAGGTGGCTGTGACCGCTTGTCCCGCCGCCGGCGCAGTCGGGGACGCCGGCGCTGGTACCGTTGTGGGCTGTGCCGTCACCGGCGCTTCCGCGATAGTCTCTGGGGTACGACTTTTAACATAGAGCGTTCCTGCCGCTGCGAGTAAGCCTGCGCTGCAGAGCAGGGCGATAATATGGGGTTTGAACGGTAGTGACATGGAAGCTCCTGACACAGAAATGTTACCCATCTCGCTAAAGTATCGGCGAAAACGGTACGTTAGGGGAGTATATGAAGACGATATTGTTTTTTTTGATTTTTGTTGGGATCCTGACATTAAATCTGTAACAGAAATAAATTTATCTACCAGCATTTGAACAGAAAGCCTGCAATATCCTGCCCTTAACGATTCAGCTAAATTTTAATGTTGCTTTTTTGTAAACAGATTAACACCCTTCAAAAATCCTGCTATGCTGCCCTCGCGGTATCGGGCATTTACCCTACAAACTGCTGTCTCACAGGAGCGTGAAGAAAATCGCCTACCGCATTTTACAATGAGAGCGAGGAGAACCGTCGTGCTAGAAGAATACCGTAAGCACGTAGCTGAGCGTGCCGCCATGGGGATTGTTGCCAAACCCTTAGACGCAACCCAAATGGCCGCGCTGGTAGAACTGCTGAAAAACCCGCCAGCGGGTGAAGATGAATTCCTGTTAGATCTGCTTACCAACCGTGTACCGCCGGGCGTCGATGAAGCCGCCTATGTTAAAGCCGGATTCCTTGCCGCTATCGCCAAAGGCGAAGCGACCTCCCCACTGGTTACCCCTGAAAAAGCCGTTGAACTGCTGGGCACCATGCAGGGCGGTTACAATATTCACCCCCTGATTGAAGCGCTGGACGATGCCAAACTGGCGCCGATTGCCGCGAAAGCGCTGTCCCATACCCTGCTGATGTTCGATAACTTCTATGACGTAGAAGAGAAAGCCAAAGCGGGTAATGAGTACGCTAAACAGGTTATGCAATCCTGGGCTGATGCCGAGTGGTTCCTGAACCGTCCGCAACTGGCGGAAAAAATCACCGTTACCGTCTTCAAAGTTACCGGCGAAACCAATACCGATGACTTGTCTCCGGCACCTGATGCCTGGTCCCGTCCGGATATCCCACTGCACGCTCTGGCGATGCTGAAAAACGCTCGCGAAGGAATTGAGCCGGATCAGCCGGGCGCGGTCGGCCCGATTAAACAAATTGAAGCGCTGCAGCAGAAAGGCTTCCCGCTGGCCTACGTTGGCGACGTTGTTGGTACCGGTTCTTCGCGTAAATCCGCCACCAACTCGGTGCTGTGGTTCATGGGCGACGATATCCCGAACGTACCGAACAAGCGCGGCGGCGGCCTGTGCCTGGGCGGCAAAATTGCGCCTATCTTCTTCAATACCATGGAAGATGCGGGCGCGCTGCCTATCGAAGTGGACGTGAGCAACCTCAACATGGGCGACGTCATTGACGTTTACCCGTTCAAAGGCGAAGTGCGTAACCACGAAACCAACGAGCTGTTGGCAAGCTTTGAACTGAAAACCGATGTACTGATCGACGAAGTGCGCGCCGGCGGCCGTATTCCGCTGATCATCGGTCGCGGCCTGACGACCAAAGCGCGCGAAGCGCTGGGGCTGCCGCACAGCGACGTTTTCCGTCATGCGAAAGATGTGGCGGAAAGCAACCGCGGCTTCTCTCTGGCGCAGAAAATGGTTGGCCGCGCCTGCGGCGTTGCCGGTATCCGTCCGGGCGCTTATTGCGAGCCGAAAATGACCTCCGTCGGTTCTCAGGACACCACCGGTCCAATGACCCGTGATGAGCTGAAAGACCTGGCGTGCCTGGGCTTCTCCGCGGACCTGGTGATGCAGTCCTTCTGCCACACTGCGGCTTATCCGAAGCCGGTTGACGTCACCACGCACCACACTCTGCCGGACTTCATCATGAACCGCGGCGGTGTTTCACTGCGTCCGGGCGATGGCGTTATCCACTCCTGGCTGAACCGTATGCTGCTGCCTGATACCGTAGGTACCGGCGGCGACTCCCATACCCGTTTCCCAATCGGTATCTCCTTCCCGGCGGGTTCTGGTCTGGTGGCCTTCGCCGCCGCGACCGGCGTGATGCCGCTGGATATGCCGGAATCAGTACTGGTGCGCTTCAAAGGTAAAATGCAGCCGGGTATTACCCTGCGCGACCTGGTTCACGCCATCCCGCTGTATGCCATTAAGCAGGGCCTGCTGACCGTTGAGAAGAAAGGTAAGAAAAACATCTTCTCTGGCCGCATCCTTGAAATCGAAGGTCTGCCGGATCTGAAAGTCGAGCAGGCATTTGAACTGACCGATGCTTCCGCTGAGCGTTCTGCTGCTGGTTGTACCATCAAGCTGAACAAAGAGCCGATCGTTGAGTATCTGAACTCCAACATCGTCCTGCTGAAGTGGATGATCGCGGAAGGTTACGGCGATCGCCGTACGCTGGAGCGTCGTATCCAGGGCATGGAAAAATGGCTGGCGGATCCGCAGCTGCTGGAAGCCGACGCTGATGCGGAATACGCGGCAGTGATCGACATCGATCTGGCGGATATCAAAGAGCCTATTCTGTGCGCGCCGAACGATCCGGACGATGCGCGTCTGCTGTCGGACGTGCAGGGTGAGAAGATCGACGAAGTGTTTATCGGTTCCTGCATGACCAACATTGGCCACTTCCGTGCTGCCGGTAAACTGCTGGACAGCCACAAAGGCCAACTGCCGACTCGCCTGTGGGTGGCGCCGCCAACCCGTATGGATGCCGCGCAGTTGACTGAAGAAGGCTACTACAGCGTGTTTGGTAAGAGCGGCGCGCGTATCGAAATCCCTGGCTGTTCCCTGTGTATGGGCAACCAGGCGCGCGTGGCTGACGGCGCGACCGTCGTGTCGACCTCTACCCGTAACTTCCCGAACCGTTTAGGTACCGGCGCCAACGTTTATCTGGCCTCTGCCGAACTGGCGGCGGTCGCTTCTCTGCTGGGCAAACTGCCGACGCCGGAAGAGTACCAGACCTTCGTCGCTCAGGTTGATAAGACGGCGGAAGATACCTATCGCTATCTGAACTTTAACCAGCTGGATCAGTACACTGAAAAAGCTGACGGCGTGATTTTCCAGACCGCTGTGTAATCCGTTCGGTCAGCCTGGCTGACCGTTTGGCTACAAACTCTCCAATGCCCGCTGAACATTGCATCAGCGGGCATTTTTATTTTTAAACCTCCCACCCGTTGCGCTTTTTTTCTTCCTGTCTGCTGCGATAATTAGGTTATGGGTACAGTGCAGCGGTGACGCATTGCCCTTGCAGAGGAAAAGATTATGGATTACGAATTTCTGCGCGATATTACCGGTGTGGTAAAGGTGCGAATGTCGATGGACCACGAGGCGATTGGTCACTGGTTCAACGAAGAGGTGAAAGATAACCTGGCTCTTCTGGATGAAGTGGAACAGGCAGCGCGCACCGTGAAAGGCAGTGAACGTTCCTGGCAGCGAGCCGGCCATGAATATACGTTGTGGCTGGATGGCGAAGAAGTGATGATCCGCGCCAACCAACTGGAATTTTCCGGCGATGAAATGGAAGAGGGGATGAACTACTACGACGAAGAGAGCCTCTCTCTTTGCGGCGTGGAGGATTTCCTGCAGGTGGTTGCCGCATACCGTGAATTTATGCAGCAGCGTTAATGATTCGTTTTGTGCCGGGCGGCGCGGAACCGTAGGCCCGGCAGGCAAAAGCGCCGCCGGGCATTTCAGATGTTACACCGCAGGTATATTGCGGGCGTAATAAATTTCCCGCATCTCTTTCCACAACAGGTCGGTAATCACCTTGCGCTCTTGTTCGCTTAACTCTTCCGGTTTGGTATGGAACATGTAGTGCTTCAGATCGAACTCTTTCAGCATCATTTTGGTATGGAACATATTTTCCTGATAGACGTTCACGTCCACCATGTCATAGAGCGACTTCATATCTTCTGACATGAAGTTCTGAATTGAGTTGATTTCATGATCGATAAAATGCTTCATGCCGTTGATATCACGAGTGAACCCACGCACGCGATAATCAATGGTTACGATATCGGATTCCAGTTGGTGAATCAGGTAGTTCAGCGCCTTCAGCGGTGAAATCACCCCACAGGTGGAGACTTCAATATCGGCGCGGAAGGTGCACAGGCCGCCTTCCGGATGGCTTTCCGGATAGGTATGCACGCAGATGTGGCTTTTATCGAGATGTGCGACCACGGTCTCAGGCAGCGGGCCCGGATGCTCGCTCTGATCGATAAGCTGCGGGTCGATAGGCTCTTCGCTAACCAAAATGGTGACGCTTGCGCCCTGCGGTTCATAATCCTGGCGTGCGATGTTGAGTATGTTGGCGCCAATGATTGAACAGGTCTCGGAGAGGATTTCCGTCAGGCGATTGGCATTATAGAGTTCATCGATATAGGCGATATAGCCATCGCGCTCTTCGGCGGTTTTAGCGTAGCAGATATCGTAAATACAAAAACTCAGGCTTTTAGTCAGGTTGTTGAAGCCGTGCAGCTTAAGCTTTTTCAATTTGGTTCACCTCCTCGTTTCAGGTTAGCTGGCGGTCAGCGCATCCAGCAGGTACTGCGGTAGCGCGAAAGCCGCGGTATGAATTGCCGGATTGTAATAACGGCATTTCAGCCCGGCGCTATGGAAGCGGGCCTGAATAATTTCCGTCGACAAATGACGCAGTGCTTCATTATCGGTCGCCCAGGCAAAGGTCATGATGCCGCCATAGTAGGTCGGGATCGCCGCCTGGTAGAAGCTGACATCGGTGAAATAGTGGCTGAGCTTGCGATGGCTGCCGACCGCTTCATCCTGCTGCAGGAAGCTTACGCCGTTCTGGGCAACGAAAATTCCGCCGGGATTCAGGCAACGTTTACAACCGGCATAAAATGCCGAAGTAAAGAGGCTCTCACCGGGGCCGATCGGGTCGGTACAGTCGGAGATAATGACATCAAAGGTTTGTGACGTTTGGTTGACGAAGTTCACGCCGTCATCAATCACCAGCGTAAAGCGCGGGTCGTCATAGGCGCCGGCATTATGGTTTGGTAGATACTGACGGCAGAACGAGACCACCCCGGCGTCGATTTCCACCATGGTAATGGTTTCGATATGTTGGTGGCGGGAGACTTCACGCAGCATCGCGCCATCGCCGCCGCCGATGATCAGCACGTGCTTTGCGTGACCATGCGCCAGCAGCGGAACGTGGGTCATCATTTCATGATAAATAAACTCATCGCGCTCGGTGGTTTGCACCACGCCATCAAGCGCCATCACGCGGCCAAATGCCGCATTTTCGAAGATGATTAAATCCTGATGATCGGTCTTCTCATGGTACAGCACGTTATCAACGGTAAAATATTGACCAAAATGGTCGTGCAGCGTCTCATGCCAGTGATTACTCTCGGCCATGGCTTACTCCTCCTTTGTTAACTTCTGTCGCGCCCGCAACGCGGGCACCACATCATAGCCAACTATAGATAGAGATTGATATGGCGAATAGTAAACCTTCTATTGTTTAGATGAACTCTCGCTTAGCGTGAGGTTTTCGGCGCAGATGCTCTGGATTGTTGGTCGCTGTTGGGTCTGGCGTCAACAATTCGCACGCTATACACCATCGTCGCGCCAGGCGGAATTTTTCCAGGGATTCCTTTACTGCCGTAGGCCCGCTCCGGCGGAACAACAATAGTGATGGCGCCATGGTTACTAAGACGTTTAAGCGGTTCACGGAAGGTTTCGGGATATTGACTTAGCGCCTGGGTCCAGACCTTATCTTCGGCTTCCATATCGTTTATCACGGTACCGTCGATCAAGCTTTCTTTGATAACGACGGTGACGATATCGTTATCAGCGACCTTACCTTTACCGGGGTAGTCTATACGGCTGTAAATACCCTCTTTAAGCACTGCGCCTTTCTGCGCGGCGAATTGCTGCTGATACTTTTTACCTTCGCGGAGAGTTTGCTGCTCAAGCTTATCAATGTTTTTGTATAACCGTTGTGAGACGTCGAAAAGCGCCTTATTGCGTGCTTTGTCATCCAGCGCCGGCTTACCGGCAAAAACATCGTTAATCCCCTTAAGAACGGTTTCCTGTTGCAGGTTTAACCCTTTCGCTGCCTGACTGGACAGCGTGTTAAGCGCATCTTGCCCTATCGACACGCCAACCGAATATGCCTGCTGCTGTGGAGCGCTGCTGAGGTTTAGCGTGGGTGATTTGGCTGTCGTGGCGGCGGTGGTTTTTACGCCGGTGAGTTCGGCGCTCAGTTTCTGCTGCTCCGCCATTGCCGCAGCCAGCTTATCGCTCAGGGCCTGCTTGTCTCTCTCCAGCGCGTTGAGCTTTACCGTTTGCGCCTGCAGAGCGGCGGCAGAGCGTTTGAGATTATCCGCGCCGTCGGCTTTTTCCTGCTGAACGGTACCGACTTGCTGCACAAGCCGCTTGTTTTCCGTGTCCAAAGCAGCGATCCGGCTCTGGAGTTGTGCGATGGTTTTAATTAATGCTGCATTATCTACCGGCGCTGGCATCGTGGCGGGAGGTGGCGATTTCAGCTGTGCCTGCAGTTGGCGGATGATCTTATCTTTGTCGGCGATGAGACTTTTTTGCGCGGCCAGCTTTTTTTGCAGCGCTGCGGTGTTGTTCTCGCGGGCTCTGGAGGGTTTACTGACCTCCGGCGCCGGAGATATCTCTTTCTTCTCTTTTTTCTCCTGCTGCTGGACATAGTTGAGAAATGCAGGCGCATCGTCATCCGCTTGCGCATAGGCAATAAAAAGGGACGCCAGCAAAATGAAGGCCAGCGTCAATATATTAAGGCGATTTATCATGGCGCCTGTCACTTCACCGCATTATCGCCGCGCATGACCAGGCTATCGATCAGCGACTTTTCAATATCGGCGCAAAGCTTAATAGATTTAAATTGATACATAGAATCTATGCCCTGACGGGTGGGATCGGCGACTTTCGTACGCACTGAGTTATATTGCGACGCCGCGCCTATCAGAGCGGTGAATTCACTACCCAGTCTTGAGGCTTCTTTCGGATTGACTTCTTTTAACGAATCCAACGCCTGGCGACAGGCATTAAGTCGCTCCTGCTCAGCGGCCAGTCGCAGCTTTTCATTCTGTTGCGCGTCGGTGGCAATGGCGATTGGTGGCGTTATGGGAGCGTTAGCCTGACGATGCGCCTGGCAGCCAGCTAACATGATAACAGCGAACGGAAGTAAGCGAAAAACAGGTGAGATATTCAAAATGTCATTCCATTGCAATAAGAGAGGTTGCAGGCGATTTTAATTAGCCAGCAGGTCTTTGCAATAAACGATGAGTTGAATTATTCTCTCCTGAATGTGATTTTTTTTGATAAATTAAGCCGTCGTCTAATTAATGAATATAAAGCATATTAGCTGCATGTGAAATAAAAGTATCGCGCAATGAATTCATAGTAAATGAATCACAGGGGAAAAGAATAATATAGCATTCTGCAACCGCATCGCGGCGGCTGCAGATACGTTTACTTCACATAGGCCAGCAGGCTAAGGGAGTCACGCGCCAGAGCTTTGCACTTTTTGGCGGTTGGGATTTTGATGCCGCTGAGATCGCGATAGCTGTCCTCACCTAATGCTTTCATATTAAAGCTATCGTAGTTGCTGAGGTCCCATTGGTTTTGCTGGGCAAAAAAGACCAGCGCGCGGCGAATTTGCGTATTTGGCAAATTTTGATAGCCGCAATCATTTTTCAGGAATACAAATACCGCCGTTAAATCAGCCATATCTTCCGCTTCGGACTCGCTTAATGCATAGCTATTGGCGGAGAGGGCGAGCAGGCTGCCAAACAGCATTGTTCTGAAAAACGTCTTCATTTTTTCTACCATTGAAACACGGACAATCAAAGTTAGCATACTTCTTTACACCACGCAGAGCTTTATTCACAAGCTTCTGCTTGACCTTCCCGTTGCGGGAGGGTTTAAGCTTAAATATTCACCAGCAGAATAAAAGGATGTGAAAATGCAACGTCGTGAGTTTATCAAATTAGGCGCCGCGCTTGGCGCGGTCAGCGCCTTACCGCTCTGGAGCCGTTCGGTATTCGCTGCCGGCCGTCCGGCTTTGCCGGTTCCGGATTTATTGACCGCTGACGCGCGCAATCGCATTACGCTGACGATTCAAGCCGGAAAGACGCAGTTTGGCCCGCATCTTGCGACGACCTGGGGCTATAACGGCAACCTCCTCGGGCCCGCGTTGAAGCTGAAGCAAGGTGAAGCGGTGACGGTAGATATTCACAACCGCCTGGCGGAGGAGACCACGGTCCACTGGCACGGGCTGGAAGTGCCAGGCGAAGTCGATGGCGGTCCGCAGGGCGTCATCGCCGCAGGAGCCTCAAGGACGGTGAGTTTTACGCCGACGCAGCGAGCGGCGACCTGCTGGTTCCATCCTCATCAGCATGGTAAAACCGGCCGTCAGGTTGCCATGGGGCTGGCGGGTTTGGTGCTGATTGAAGATGTCGAAAGTGGACAATTACTGCTGCCGAAGCAGTGGGGAATCGATGATGTTCCGGTGATCGTGCAGGACAAAAGATTCAATGCCAATGGCGAAATAGATTATCAGCTCGATATCATGAGCGCCGCCGTTGGCTGGTTTGGCGATACCCTGTTGACGAACGGCGCGCTGTATCCCGAACACGCTCCGCCGCGCGGTTGGTTACGCCTGCGTCTACTTAATGGCTGTAATGCCCGCTCGTTGAATTTCGCTACCAGCGATCGCCGCCCAATGTACGTAATAGCAAGCGACGGCGGCCTGTTGGCGGAACCGGTCAAAGTGAGCGAACTGCCGGTGCTGATGGGCGAGCGCTTTGAGGTTTTAATTGATACCCGCGACGGGAAGGCATTTGATCTCCTGACGATGCCGGTGAGCCAAATGGGGATGGCGATTGCGCCATTTGATAAGCCGCAGCCGGTGCTCCGTATACAGCCGCTATTGATCCCGGCCTCCGGTAAGTTACCCGATACTTTGGCCGCGATACCCGCGCTGCCGTCACTGGAGGGGCTGACGCAGCGCACGCTGCAGCTGTCGATGGATCCTATGCTCGACATGATGGGTATGCAGGCGCTAATGAAGAAATATGGCGACCAGGCGATGTCCGGTATGAATCATGGAATGATGGGGCATGGCGACATGAACAATATGGGAAATATGAATCATGGTGAAATGAAGAATATGAACCATGGCGGTGGCATGGGACATGGCGCTTCATCAGACAAGGGTTTTGATTTCCATAGCGCCAACCGCATCAATGGCAAGGCCTTTGATATGAATGTGCCGATGTTTGCCGCGGCCAGGGGGCAGTACGAGCGCTGGCTGATCTCCGGTAAGGGCGACATGATGCTGCATCCTTTCCATATTCATGGCACGCAATTCCGTATTCTGAGTGAAAATGGCCAGGCGCCGGCGGCGCATCGGCGCGGCTGGAAGGATACGGTAAGAGTGGAGGGCGGGGTGAGCGAAGTGCTGGTGAAGTTCGATCATCAGGCGCCAAAGGAGTTCGCCTATATGGCGCACTGTCATCTGCTGGAGCATGAAGATACCGGGATGATGTTGGGATTCACCGTGTAGGACTGTACAGCCTGCCGCCCACTCCCATGGGGAGAGGGGCAAAAAAAACGGCAACTTTCGTTGCCGTTTTGCGTTTTACTTCGCGTCATCCGGTAACGCGTAGGCAACGATGTAGTCGCCCATTTTCGTACCGAACGAGCCATGACCGCCGGCAGAGATGACAACGTACTGCTTGCCATTCACTTCATAGGTCATCGGCGTCGCCTGGCCACCTGCCGGCAGACGCGCCTGCCACAGTTTTTCGCCATTGCTCATGTTGTAAGCGCGCAGATAGTTATCGGCGGTGGCGGCGATAAACAGCACGTTACCGGCGGTGGAGATCGGACCGCCCAGCATCGGCATACCCATATTGAACGGAAGCGGGACAGGCAGCGGGAACGGCAGACTATCCTGCGGCGTACCGATGCGTTTTTTCCACACCACTTCGTTGGTCTTCAGATCCAGCGCCGAGATATAACCCCATGCCGGTTGTTTACACGGCAGGCCAAACGGCGACAGGAACGGGTTCAGCGTAACGCCGAACGGCACGCCATACTGCGGCTGAACGCCAGACTCGGTACCGGAGCCTTTCGCGTCTTTTGGCGGTTCCATCGGGTTGCCCGGGCCGCGTGGGATCAGTTTAGAGACGAACGGCAGCGCCATCGGGTTGGCGATAGCCACCTGACGGTTAGGATCGACGGAGATGCCGCCCCACTCAAACATCCCCAGGTTACCCGGGAATACCAGCGTGCCCTGTTCGGACGGCGGCGTGAAGATACCTTCATAGCGCATCTGATGGAATATAACGCGGCACACCAGCTGGTCAAACATGGTGGCGCCCCACATATCCGCGCCGGTCAGGTCTTTCTTCGGACGGAAGCTCAGCTCGGAGAACGGCTGGGTTTTAGCAACGTAATCGCCTTTCGCCGCACCCTGCGGAACCGGTTTTTCCGGCGCCGGGACCACCAGTTCGCCATTACGACGATCCAGCACGAAGATGTTGCCGGTTTTGGCCGGAGCGTAAATCACCGGTACGCTTTTACCGTTCACATCAATGTCGGCCAATGTCGGCTGCGACGGCATATCCATATCCCACAGATCGTGGTGTACGGTTTGGTAGCTCCACGCCAGTTTACCGGTGGTTGCGTTCAGCGCCACGATAGAGCTGGCGTAACGTTCCTGTTCCGGTGTGCGGTTGCCGCCCCAGATATCCGGCGTGGTAACGCCCATCGGCAGATAGACTAAATCCAGCTTCGCGTCATAGGCGGCAGGCGCCCAGGAGTTAGGTGAATTGAGCGTGAAGTGATGCTCATCGCTCGGGATCGCATTAGGGTCTTTCGCACCCGGGTCGAAGGCCCACAGCAGTTTACCGGTATTCACATCAAAGCCGCGGATCACGCCTGATGGCTCGCGGGTGGAGAAGTTATCGGTTACCGCGCCGGCAATGACGATAGTCTTGTCGGTGATAATCGGCGGCGACGTCGGTTCATACATGCCCGGCGTGGTCACCGGCATGTTGGTCTGCAGGTTGAGAATGCCTTTATTAGCAAAGGTTTCGCACAGCTTACCGTTGTCGGCGTTCACCGCGAACAGACGGCCATCGTTGACCGGCAGAATAATACGGCGCGGGCAGTCGGCGACGACGTCGGCAGGGGCGTTATCCGCCTTCGCTTCATGATAGGAGACGCCACGGCAGGTCACGTGCTGGAACGACGGATCGGCGTTCAGCTGCGGGTCAAAATGCCACTTCTCTTTACCGGTGGCCGCGTCAAGCGCGAACAGACGCTGGTGCGCGGTACACAGATACAGCGTGTCGCCAACTTTAATCGGCGTCACTTCGTTAGTGATTTCACCCGGATCGTTCGGCTGCTTCAGGTCGCCGGTGCGGAATACCCAGGCTTCCTTCAGGTTCTTCACGTTGTCGGCGTTAATCTGTTTCAGCGGCGAATAACGCTGGCCTTCCTGGTTACGGCCATAGGCCGGCCAGTCGCTATCGGCGACGGTAGAAATCGGCGCGGCAGGCGTCGCGTCAGCGCTCAGCGTACCGTTCACCTCCTGCGGGTCGTTGAAACCGGCCCAGGTCAGGATCCCGCCGCTAATCAACAGGGCGATAATCAGACCGCCCACGGCGCCAGCGGAGGGTACCGGCAGGCGACGCCAGACAAATGGCAGAATCAGCCAAATGCCGAAGAAGACCAGGATGTCGCTGCGCGGCGTCAGCGCCCAGAAGTCGAAGCCGACTTCCCATACCCCCCAAATCATGGTTGCCAGCAACAGGGCGGCATACAGCCACAGCGCTGCGCGCTTGCCGCGGAACAGCATGACGGTGACGGCCAGCATCACCAGGCCTGCGATAGGGTAGTACCAGGAACCGCCGATAGCGGCCAGCCATACCCCACCGATTAACAGATACAGGCCACAGAAGGCGGCAAACAGCGCCGTCAGCGTGACAAGTAACCGTGATTGTTGAGATTTTGTTTCTGCCATAGAAAGACACTCTTCAGTTGTTAATTTTTTAACTGCAATTAATTATAGGATTTAACAACTGTGATCGGAATCACAAATATGGCTTTATTATTCACTGCACCGAAGATTTCGTTTTGCTGGTATACTGTATCGCTTGCCGGTCAACGTCGGTGTGAAAGCAGCGGCTTTGAAGATTTATCATAAGAATCAAATGGTTAGTTTAATGAAACATACTGTAGAAGTGATGATCCCGGAAGCCGAGATCAAAGCGCGTATCGCCGAACTGGGTCGTCAAATTAATGAACGCTACAAAGACAGCGGCAGCGAAATGGTGCTGGTGGGTCTGTTGCGCGGTTCATTTATGTTTATGGCTGACCTGTGCCGTGAGGTTCAGGTGCCGCATGAAGTCGACTTTATGACCGCCTCCAGCTATGGCAGCGGCATGTCCACCACCCGTGATGTCAAAATCCTTAAAGACCTGGATGAAGACATTCGCGGTAAGGACGTACTGATCGTCGAAGACATCATCGATTCCGGCAACACCCTGTCTAAAGTGCGCGAAATCCTCAGCCTGCGCGAGCCGAAATCGCTGGCTATCTGTACGCTGCTGGATAAACCAAGCCGTCGTGAAGTGAACGTCCCGGTTGAGTTTGTCGGTTTTGCCATTCCGGATGAGTTCGTGGTGGGCTACGGCATCGACTATGCTCAGCGCTATCGCCACCTGCCGTACGTCGGTAAAGTGATCCTGCTGGACGAGTAATTATTGTTGCGGTCCCGGATAGGGTGAACGCCTTATCCGGGGCGGTGAGCGCGGCGGCTATTTATGGTTGGCGTGCTTGCTCTTGAGATTGGAAATCCCGTGGCGATAGCGCTGCTCGAGGGTTTCCCGGCTGACGGCGGTGACATCAAGATCGCGCAGCAGTCCGTCGTGAATACCATAAGCCCAGCCGTGGATCGTCACCTTTTGGCCACGTTTCCACGCCGACTGCATGATCGTCGAGTGTCCCAGGTTGTATACCTGCTCCATCACGTTCAGTTCGCAAAGCGTATCCAGACGCCGATCTTCCGGCATCTCACCGAGCAGCGAGCTGTGTTTAAACCAGATATCGCGAATGTGCAGCAGCCAGTTATCAATGAGCCCCAGCTCCGGGTTCTCGACCGCCGCCTGTACGCCGCCACAGCCGTAGTGGCCGCAGATAATAATGTGTTCGACTTCCAGCACGTCAACGGCGTATTGCACCACCGACAGGCAGTTCAGGTCGGTATGGATCACCAGATTGGCGACGTTACGGTGTACGAATAATTCACCGGGTTCCAGGCCGGTTAAGCGCTCCGCGGGGACGCGGCTATCGGAGCAGCCAATCCACAGAAAGCGCGGTTTCTGCGCCTGCGACAATTTCGCAAAGAAGCCGGGGTCCTCTTCCACCAGCATTTTTGACCATAGTGCATTATTGCTGATGAGTGTATCTATATCATTCATGGACGTTTACGGCCTGTAACCAAGTAAGTGCGTTGCGCTAATATAGGGTAAGCTCACCTTTTTGAAAACAACCTTTACCCGTCATACTTCATGCTGCAGGTGCGTTGGCTGCACTCGTTCACCCCAGTCACTTACTTATGTAAGCTCCTGGGGATTCGCTCATTTGCCGCCTTCCTGCAACATGAATTATTTGGGTAAATTAGGTTTGAAGACACGAGAAGAGATATTTAATGACCATTGCTCTGGAATTAAAACAGCTCAAGAAAACCTATCCCGGCGGGGTTCAGGCGCTGAAAGGCATCGACCTGCAGGTTGAAGCCGGCGACTTTTATGCGCTGCTGGGCCCTAACGGCGCGGGGAAATCCACGACTATCGGCATCATTAGTTCGCTGGTTAATAAAACCTCCGGCCAGGTTAACGTATTTGGCTACGACCTGGAAAAAGATGTGGTGAACGCCAAGCGCCAGTTAGGGCTGGTGCCGCAGGAGTTCAACTTCAACCCATTCGAAACCGTACAGCAGATCGTGGTTAACCAGGCGGGTTACTATGGCGTTGAGCGTAAAGAAGCAATTTTGCGTAGCGAAAAGTATCTGAAACAGCTCGATCTGTGGGAAAAGCGCAATGAACGCGCGCGTATGCTCTCCGGCGGGATGAAGCGCCGCCTGATGATTGCCCGCGCGCTGATGCATGAGCCGAAGCTGCTCATTCTTGATGAGCCCACAGCTGGCGTTGATATCGAACTACGTCGCTCGATGTGGGGTTTCCTCAAAGATCTTAACGATAAAGGCACCACCATTATCCTCACGACCCACTATCTGGAAGAGGCGGAAATGCTGTGTCGTAATATCGGCATTATCCAGAGCGGCGAGCTGGTGGAAAACACCTCAATGAAGGCGCTGCTGGCTAAGCTGAAATCGGAAACCTTTATCCTCGATCTAGCGCCGAAAAGCCCGCTGCCAACCCTCGACGGGTATCAGTACCGGCTGGTTGATACCTCGACGCTGGAAGTTGAAGTGTTGCGCGAGCAGGGGATTAACAGCGTTTTCGCCCAGCTAAGCGCCCAGGGCGTGCAGGTATTAAGTATGCGTAACAAGGCCAACCGTCTGGAAGAGTTGTTTGTCACGCTGGTGCACGACAAAAAAGGAGAATCAGCATGATGCAGCTTTACTGGGTCGCGCTGAAAAGCATCTGGACCAAAGAGATTCACCGGTTTATGCGTATCTGGGTTCAGACGCTGGTACCGCCGGTGATCACCATGACCCTCTATTTCGTCATCTTTGGCAACCTGATCGGCTCGCGGATCGGCGAGATGCACGGTTTTACCTACATGCAGTTTATCGTGCCGGGGCTGATTATGATGGCGGTGATCACCAACGCCTACGCCAACGTCGCCTCGTCGTTCTTTAGCGCCAAGTTCCAGCGCAATATTGAGGAACTGCTGGTGGCGCCGGTGCCAACCCACGTGGTGATCGCCGGTTACGTCGGCGGCGGGGTGGCGCGCGGGCTGTGTGTCGGCATTCTGGTGACGGCTATCTCGCTGTTCTTCGTCCCGTTCCAGGTTCATTCCTGGCTGTTTGTCGCCCTGACGCTGATTTTGACGGCAATTCTGTTCTCGCTGGCGGGCCTGCTCAATGCGGTGTTTGCGAAAACCTTCGACGATATCAGCCTGATCCCGACTTTCGTGCTGACGCCGTTGACTTACCTTGGCGGGGTGTTCTATTCGTTGACGCTGCTGCCGCCGTTCTGGCAAGCGCTGTCGCATCTCAACCCCATCGTCTACATGATTAGCGGCTTCCGTTTTGGTTTCCTCGGCATTCATGACGTCCCGCTAGCGACCACCTTTGGCGTACTGGTGGTGTTCATCGTGGTCTTCTATATTCTGTGCTGGTACCTGATCCAGCGCGGGCGCGGCCTGCGTAGCTAACCTCTCTACAAGCGCCCCCGCTAATTTCACTTTGCCGGGGCGCTATGCGGTAATTTTTGATACCCATCACCCTACCTCAACGCTTGCCCTGCTAAATTGTTTGCCTGCTAAGGAGGTAGGCGATGTTAGGTTGGGTAATTACCTGCCATGATGAGCTGGCGCAGGAGATGCTGGATCGTCTGGAGAAAAAGTTTGGCCCGCTGGCGCAATGCCGGGCGGTGAATTACTGGCGTAATCTGAGCGTCAATATGCTGAGCCGCATGATGTGCGACGCGCTGCATGCCACAGACTGCGGCGATGGGGTGATTTTTCTCACCGATAAAACCGGTGCCGCGCCGTATCGCGCCGCCGCGCTGATGAGCCACAAGCATACTCACTGTGAAGTCATTTCCGGCATTCGCTATCCATTGCTGGAAGAAATGTATTTACAGCGCTATACCCTCAGCAGCGACGCCTTCCGTAATGCTATTGTTAGCGCTGGAGGCCCCACGGTGAGCAGCCTGTGGCATCAGCAGCAAAAAAATCCGCCTTTTCGTCTCCTGCATGACACGTTCGGAAATTAGGCATTAGCATTGATGCCGCTTTTGTTACAATGGCGGCATTCAGGTTTACCGGTTCGATGCGCATGTTTGCCCGAGTCATAACACTATTCCTTTTGCTGACGTCAGTCAGCGTTTCCGCCAGCCTGCTCAGCCAACAGGGCGTCCCCGCACGCTATATGCAAATCACGGAAGATGCCGATATCTGGGCGCAGGTCGGCAACCATGTAGTGAGCGTCGGCAACGTTCGCGCCGGGCAAATCCTTGCCGTGGTACCGACTACCGCAGACTATTACGAATTCAATTTTGGTTTCGGTACCGGCTTTATTGATAAAGGGCACCTGGGGCCGGTGCAGGGCGCAAAGCGGGTTGAGGATAACCTGGGCGATTTACACCAGCCATTGAGCAACCAGAACCTGCTGACCTGGAAAGATACGCCGGTTTACGATGCGCCGTCAGCGGGCAGCCCGCCGTTTGGCACATTAGCCAATAACCTGCGCTATCCCATTATCAGCAAGCTGAAAGACCGTCTTAATCAGACCTGGTATCAAATTCGTATCGGCAACCGGCTGGCGTGGGTAAGCAGCCTGGACGCGCAGGAAGATAACGGCATTCCGGTACTGACTTATCACCATATTCTGCGTGATGAAGAAAATAGCCGTTTCCGCCATACCTCGACCACCACCTCGGTGCGCGCTTTCAGTAACCAGATGACCTGGCTGCGTGACCAGGGCTATACCACGCTGACGATGTATCAACTGGAAGGGTATTTACGTAACAAGGTTAATCTGCCTGCGCGCTCGGTGGTGATTACCTTTGATGACGGCCTCAAGTCGGTGAATCGCTACGCTTATCCGATCCTCAAGCAGTACGGATTCCACGCTACGGCATTTATTATCTCATCGCGGATCAAACGTCATCCGCAAAAGTGGGATCCGAAATCGCTGCAGTTTATGAGTATCTCTGAGCTCAGACAGATTCAGGACGTGTTTGATGTGCAGTCGCATACCCATTTTCTGCACCGGGTCGATGCCGCCCGTCACCCGATATTACTTAGCCGGAATTACCACAATATTCTCTTTGATTTCGAGCGTTCACGGCGGGCGCTGAGCCAGTTTAATCCACACGTGCTGTATCTTTCGTATCCGTTCGGCGGCTATAACGCCACGGCGGTCAAAGCGGCGAACGATGCCGGTTTTCATCTGGCGGTAACGACGGTGAGAGGGAAGGTGAAACCGGGGGATAATCCGTTCTTGCTGAAGCGGTTGTATATCTTACGCACCGATTCGCTGGAGACGATGTCGCGGCTTATCAGCAACCAGCCGCAGGGATAAAACGGCGCTGCGGCTGAGCGCAGCGCCGTAAGAATCAGGCGACCTGCACTGGGATGGCTTTCGCCAGGCGCTTCATTTCGTTATCGCCTTCGAAATAGGCCACTTTCGGCTGCCAGGTGCGGGCTTCTTCGTCAGACATGGTCACGAAGCTGGCGATAATGAGGATATCGCCGACGCTAGCGCAGTGCGCCGCAGCGCCGTTGACGGAGATAATCTTCGAACCACGCTCGGCGGCGATCGCATAAGTCGAGAAACGGTTTCCGTTGGTCACGTTCCACAGATGAATGGCTTCATTTTCCAGAATACCGGCCGCTTCGAGGAAATCCTGGTCAATAGCGCAGGATCCTTCGTAATGCAGGTCAGCCTGCGTGACTTTAACGCGGTGGAGCTTGCCCTGCAGCATATTACGCATCATAACTTCTACCTTCCAACCTTTAAGTAGCAAAGCGGACACGGCATCCGCTTTGAGAAAATAACCCGATTTTTCGTTCCGGACTACTGGCCCAGCTCGACGATTTTGTTATCAATCAGACGCGCCTGGCCCAGCCATGCCGCCATCAGGATCACCGCGCGTTTGCTGGCATCCGTGAGCTCCAGCAGGGTGTCGGCATCGCGGATCTGGATATCGTCGGCGCGAAAACCTGATTCGTTGAGCTCCTGCTCGGCGATGGCGATGATTTCCTCAAGATGACGTTCGCCCGCGGCAAGTTTTTCCGCCACCGAGCTCAGCACTTTATACAGACCCGGGGCGATTTTACGCTGCTCGGCGGTCAGATAACCATTACGCGAACTCAGCGCCAGGCCGTCTTTCGCGCGGATAATCGGCACGCCGACGATCTCGATGTCATAACCCATATCGGCGACCATTTTGCGGATCAGCGCCAACTGCTGGAAATCTTTCTCGCCGAAGCAGGCGACATCCGGCTGCACCAGGTTGAACAGCTTGCTGACAATGGTCGAGACACCGCGGAAGTGGCCAGGGCGGCTGGCGCCTTCCAGCATGGTCGACAGGCCCGGGACATCAACGAAGGTTTGCCCTTCGGTACCCTGCGGATAAATTTCCGCCGGCGCCGGAGCAAAGACAAAATCGACCTTGCGCTTGTTCAGCTTTTCGCAATCTTCCTGCAGGGTACGCGGATAGCGCGCCAGATCGTCCGGGCGGTCAAATTGCATGGGATTCACGAAGATACTGACCACCACGACATCCGCGCAGGCTTTGGCTTCATCAACCAGCTTCATATGACCATCGTGCAGGTTGCCCATGGTGGGAACCAGCGCAATGCGCTTGCCTTCCTGGCGTAAACGACGGATATGCTGGCGCAGCAGCGGCAGGGTTTCAATTATCAGCACAACAAGACTCCTTAATGGAAACTATGTTCTTCGCCCGGATAGGTCCCGGATTCGACTTCGGCAATATACTGCCGTACCGCGGCGCGGATGTCGCCCGCTTCTGCGAGGAAATTTTTCGCGAATTTAGGAATGTGGCCGCCGGTGATCCCGAAAGCGTCATGCATCACCAGGATTTGCCCGTCGGTCACGTTGCCTGCGCCGATGCCGATAACCGGGATCGTCAGCGCTTCGGTAATGCGTTTTGCCAGCTCTACCGGCACGCACTCCAGCACCAGCAGCTGGGCGCCGGCGGCTTCCAGGGCTAATGCGTCATCAAACAGCGCCTGCGCCGCATCGCCGCGACCTTGTACTTTATAGCCGCCGAACACGTTCACCGATTGCGGCGTCAGACCGAGGTGACCGCAAACCGGTACCGCGCGCTCCGCCAGCATCCTGACGGTATCAGCCAGCCAGGCGCCGCCTTCGAGCTTGACCATATTGGCGCCGGCGCGCATCACGACGGCGGCATTTTCGAAGGTTTGTTCCGGCGTGGCGTAGGCCATAAATGGCAGGTCGGCGAGCAGCAGGCTGTTCGGCGCGCCACGGCGCACCGCGCGGGTGTGGTAAGCGATATCGTCAACGGTCACCGGCAGCGTGGAGTCGTGGCCCTGTACCGTCATCCCCAGCGAATCGCCCACCAGCAGGACGTTAATGCCTTCATCGGCAAAAAGCTTAGCGAAGCTGTAGTCGTAGGCGGTGATAGTGGCGAAGCGCTTTTTCTCCTGTTTGCATTTCTGCAGCAGGGCAATGGTGGTCGGTTTCATAACGTTTCCTGATGATGAAAGTCATATTAACCGGCATTCTAACAGCAGCATTCAGGGGGGCAATGATTTTGGGCAACCGATTACCACTATCGCCGGAAATGCTAAAAAAGGGAGTAGGGGTTACCAGAGAGCGGGTTTTTCGGCGCCCAGATTTTCCAGCGCGGCGCGAAGGGCGAGGCCATCGGGGAAGTGAAGCTGTGGGGCGATTTCAAACAGCGGCCAGAGCATAAAACCGCGATTTTTCATATCGTAGTGCGGCACCGTCAGACGCTCGCTGTTAATGACCGCATCGCCGAATAGCATAATGTCGAGGTCCAGCGTTCGCGGTCCCCAGCGTTCGGCTTTCCGCTCCCGTCCCTGCTGCAGTTCGATGCGCTGAGTGTGATCGAGCAGCGCTTCCGGCGCGAGCGCGGTTTCAAGCGCAACGGCGGCATTGAGATAGTCGGGCTGATCCTGCGGCCCCAGCGGCGGCGTACGGTACAGCGAAGACACGCTCGCCACGCGGCTGTCCGGAATGTCGGCCAGCGCGCGGATAGCCGCATTCACCTGTTCGAGCGGCGAAGCGAGATTACTGCCAATGGCGATATAGACCAGGGTCATGCGTTACCCTGACGCGGCGCGCGTTTCCGCGGGCGGCGATGGCGGCGGCGCGGAGCCGGATCGTCGCCGAGGTCGTTGAGCATATCTTTCTGTTCCGGCGGCGCGGCTACCTGGAACTCGCCCCACCATTTGGTCAGGCGCTGCAGTTCGTGGTTGTTCTCGGCGCCTGCGCGCAGTTCAAGCAGATCATAGGCGGCGCGGAACTTCGGATGCTCCATAAGTTTCCACGCGCGTTTGCCCTGACGGCGGGACATACGAAGCTGCAGCTGCCAGATATCGCGCACCAGGGTGGTGATGCGTTTAGGAATCGCCAGCGTCCGGCAGGCTTCATCCAGCACGTCATTCATTGCCAGCGCGAAGGCGTCGTAATAGGCCAGCCCGCTCTCCTGCGCGATTTTCTGCGCCATTTCCAGCAGCGGATACCAGAACATGACCGCGAACAGGAATGCCGGGTTAACGCGCATGTCGTTATGCAGGCGGTTATCGGTATTCTTCAGCACCTGAATGATGATGCGTTCCATCGGGCTATCGCCGCGCTCGGTAAAGTAGCGGGTGATCGTCGGGAACAGCGGCTGGAACAGGCTGTATTCGCGCAGCAGCTGGTAGGTTTCATAACCATAACCCGCCTGCAGTAGTTTCAGCACTTCTTCAAACAGACGCGCCGGGGGGACGTCGTGAAGAAGGGTGGCCAGACGCGGAATTGGCTCGGCGCTTTCGGCGCTGATGCGCATATGGAGTTTGGCGGCGAAACGTACCGCGCGCAGCATGCGCACCGGATCTTCACGGTAACGGGTTTCCGGGTCGCCAATCAGGCGAATCACCCCTTCCTGCAGATCGCGCATTCCACCAACGTAGTCGCGTACGGTGAAGTCCGCCACGCTGTAATAAAGGCTGTTGATGGTGAAGTCGCGGCGCTGGGCATCCTCTTCGATAGAACCGAAGATGTTATCGCGCAGCAGCATGCCGTTCTGGCCGCGCTGGGAGGTGACGCGGTCGTTAGTGTGGCCTTCGTGATGGCCGCGGAAGGTGGCGACCTCAATGATTTCCGGCCCGAACATCACGTGCGCCAGGCGGAAACGACGGCCAACCAGGCGGCAGTTGCGGAACAGCTTACGTACCTGGTCCGGGGTCGCGCTGGTGGTGACGTCAAAATCTTTTGGCTTCTTGCCCAGCAGCAGGTCGCGAACGCCGCCGCCGACCAGGTAAGCTTCGTAGCCCGCCTTGTTCAGTCGATAGAGCACCTTGAGCGCGTTTTCACTGATATCTTTGCGGGAAATTGCATGCTGTTCACGCGGGATCACCGTCATATGCGTTTGTTCGACGGCGGCAGCCTCTGCCTCGCGCTCTTCACGGCTTAGCACCTTGCGGCAAAAATTAGCGACTCGGGTAAAAATGGTGCACCTCGTAGTGTCAGACGAACTTCGGATAAAACATTACTCTATGGGCTTCAGGTTGCATTTAAACGGCAAATTCAGGGGCAACCTGAAGGGCGACGAGCAAAAATAGCGGCTAATCATAGCTCAGCGGGAGCCATTTGAGAATGCTGGATTTTTGCAGGTTGCCAGTTGGCTACCGCTTGTTTGAGTAAATCTTCAATACTCAGCGCTTGCCAATCCTCGATGACATCCTGATTCAAAAATGTTAATGCCCGCACAATTTCCGGGCGCGGATCGCCCTCCGGCAGGGACGGGGCGTGGTTTTGTTTTGAGAGCTTATTACCTTCGGCGTTCAGCGCCAGCGGCAGGTGCACGTAGTCTGGCACAGGCCAGCCAAAGTGCTGATACAATGAAATTTGTCGTACCGTTGGCTCGATGAGATCGGCGCCGCGGACGATTTCGCTGACCCCCTGAAAATGGTCGTCAACCACTACCGCCAGGTTATAGGCGAACAGCCCGTCGCGACGATGGATGATGAAATCTTCCCGCGCTAGCGGTTCGTCGGCGACGATGGTTCCGCGCAACCGATCGTAAAATTCCAGTACCGGACGGGTCTGACGCAGGCGCAGCGCGGCATTTTCGCCGCCAAGGCGCAAATCGCGACAGTGGCCGTCGTAGATCCCGCCGACGCTATGAATGCGCGCGCGGGTGCAGGTGCAGTAGTAGCAGAGATCCCGATCGCGCAGCCAGGCGAGGCGCTCGCGATAGGCTTCGTGCCGCTGGGATTGCCACAGTACCTCGCCGTCCCAGTGCAGGCCGTAGCGATCGAGCTGTCGCAAAATAGTGTCGGCGGCGCCGGGAACTTCCCGCGGCGGGTCGATATCTTCAATGCGTACGCGCCAGATACCGCCTTTCGCCCGCGCCTGTAGATAGCTGCCGAGGGCGGCGATTAATGAGCCGAAGTGGAGTTCGCCGGAAGGTGAGGGAGCAAAGCGCCCGATATAGTCTGAGTCGGTCATGTTAAACACAAGGGGAATCAGGCGGGAGAAACTCCCGCCAGAGAGTGAGGTAGCTGGGAATTAACCCGCCATCTGTTTTTCGCGAATTTCCGCCAGCGTCTTGCAGTCGATGCACAGGTCAGCTGTTGGACGCGCTTCCAGACGGCGAATGCCAATCTCCACGCCACAGGATTCGCAGAAGCCGAAGTCTTCGTCTTCGACTTTTTTCAGTGTTTTCTCAATCTTCTTGATGAGTTTACGTTCGCGGTCGCGGTTACGCAGCTCCAGGCTGAACTCTTCTTCCTGCGCGGCACGGTCGACCGGGTCCGGGAAGTTAGCTGCTTCATCCTGCATATGCGTTACGGTGCGATCCACTTCATCCCTGAGTTGATTACGCCATGCTTCAAGAATGCGCTTGAAGTGCGCCAGCTGGGCTTCGTTCATATACTCTTCGCCCGGCTTCTCTTGGTACGGCTCCACCCCAGCGATGGCGAGAATACTCAGGGACGATGTTTTACGGTTTTGCCCTTCTTGCATGTTGCTTCTCCTTAACACGCACTATCGATCCCCATGTGGGGGAAAAATCAGGCCGCTATAAATAGCAGATGCTTTTCCGGATAGCAATTATCTAAACGTTACACTTGACAACGCTGTGAAGAAAAGCGTATTTGCGCTCGCGAACCGGACACAATTTAGCCTTTTAATTACCGGGGGTTAACGCCACGGCAATCGGCTTATTCAGAGTCATCATTTTGGTAGAAAGTTCCGCTTTCCAGGCGAGAATTTCTACCCCCTTTTCCTGCGCCTCTATCAACAGCTGTGCGTATTTGGCATCAATATGATGCGCGGGTGAGAAACGGTCTATCGCCGAATGCAGCACGGCGAATAAAATCACGGCCCGATGGCCCGCGGCCGCGACGCTCATGAGTTCCCGCAGGTGCTTCTGACCGCGTGCGGTAACGGCATCGGGAAAATAACCGTACTCTTTTTCCGCCAACGTAACCGATTTCACTTCAATATAGCAGTTACGGCGGCCTTCTGCCTGTAACATAAGGTCGATTCGGCTATTTTCTTCGCCATATTTTACTTCGCTTTTCAGAATGTTATACCCGGCAAGCTCAGGGATATTTCCGGCGAGTACCGCCTCTTTCGCGAGGGTATTGGCCCGCAGCGTGTTGACGCAGATGACCGCGCCCTGTTGGGTTTCAGTTAATTCCCAGGTATGCGCATATTTACGTTTAGGATTATCGGAAGTGGAATACCAGACGGTATCGCCCGGCGCGGCGCAGCCGGTCATGGCGCCAGTATTCGGGCAGTGCAGCGTCAGCTCCTGGCCCTCCGGCGTGACGACATCGGCCAGAAACCGTTTGTAACGTTTAATTAAAGTGGCGGACTGCAAAGGCGGAGTGAACAGCATCAGAGTTCCCTGGTAAATGGATAACGTTCCAGCACGTTGTAGCGGGTGCGTCCGCGGAGAAAGCTGGACTCATAAAGCACAAATTCGTTGATCGGCACCTGCCAGCAAAAACCCGGCGGCGGGATTGGCACCGCGTGGCGGGCGTCGCGCAGGAGGGTGATATGCGGATGAAACGGCTGCGGGCTTTGATAGCAGCCGCTGCGCGCTGCCTGAGCGCGCAGCATATTTGCCAGCTGCAGCATGCCGCGCGGCGGCTGGCGGGTACCGAGCCACACTACGCGCGAACGCAGCCACTGGCCGGCGTCGTCGAGCGTCAGGGTAAATGGCGGTTGTTGAATGCGTCCGGCCATTGCCGACAGCGCGCGCTGTTTTTCAGCGCTGACGTCGCCGAGAAACGCCAGCGTCAGATGTAGGTTATCGGCGGCGACCGGCCTTCCGGCATCGTCGGCAAAATGGGCGGCGCGCCAGTGAATAATCTGTTTCTGTATCGCTTTCGGCAGTTCAAGAGCGAAAAACAGCCGTTTCGGCTCGGACATGATAGAGACTCGGTAATGAATTACGGGGATGCTACAATGCTTGCCCTCGAATGTTAACCTCCGGAGCCTTTCGTGTCCTCATTGCCGGTTGCCGCAATTCTTCCCGAACTTCTTTCCGCCCTGCAGCAGGCGCCGCAGGTGCTGCTTAACGCGCCTACCGGCGCGGGTAAATCAACCTGGCTGCCGCTACAGATCCTCGCCGATGGCAACATTGATGGCCGGATTATTCTGCTGGAGCCGCGGCGGCTGGCGGCGCGTAACGTCGCTCAGCGTCTGGCGGAGCTGCTGGGAGAAAAACCGGGAGAAACGGTAGGCTACCGGATGCGCGCCGAAAGCTGCGTTGGGCCAAATACCCGTCTGGAAGTGGTTACTGAAGGGATCCTAACCCGCACTCTGCAGCACGATCCGGAACTTTCCGGCGTGGGGCTGGTGATCCTCGATGAATTTCATGAACGAAGCCTGCAGGCCGACCTGGCGCTGGCGTTGTTGTTGGACGTTCAGCAGGGGCTGCGTGACGATCTCAAGTTATTGATCATGTCGGCGACCTTGGATAACGATCGTCTGCAGCGCCTGTTGCCGGAAGCGCCGGTGGTAGTTTCCGAAGGGCGTGCATTCCCGGTTGAACGTCGCTTTACGCCGCTGGCGAGCCATCAGCGTTTTGCCGAAGCGGTAGCGATCGCCGCCGCGGATCTGCTGCGTGAGGAGCAGGGATCGATGCTGTTGTTCCTGCCGGGCGTTGGCGAAATTCAGCGCGTACAGGAACAATTAAGCGAGCGCGTAGCCAGCGATGTGCTGTTATGCCCGCTGTACGGCGCGCTGCCGCTGAGCGAACAGCGCAAAGCGATTCTCCCGGCGCCCGCCGGGATGCGCAAAGTGGTGCTGGCGACCAATATCGCTGAAACCAGTTTGACGATCGAAGGCATTCGCCTGGTGGTCGACAGTGCTCAGGAGCGGGTCGCGCGCTTCGATCCGCGCACCGGCCTGACCCGGCTAATCACCCAGCGGATAAGCCAGGCGTCAATGACCCAGCGCGCCGGTCGCGCCGGGCGTCTGGAGCCGGGGATCTGCCTGCATCTGCTGGCGAAAGAGCAGGCGGAGCGCGCGGCGGCGCAGAGCGATCCGGAAATTCTGCAAAGCGATCTATCGGCTCTGCTGCTGGAGTTGCTGCAGTGGGGCTGCCGCGATCCGGCCGAGCTTCGCTGGCTGGACCTACCGCCGGCGATCAATCTGGCGGCGGCGCGGCGTCTGTTGACGGCGCTATCGGCGCTGGAGGGCGAACGCCTTTCGGCTCACGGGCGCCAAATGGCGGCGCTGGGTAACGACCCGCGTCTGGCAGCCATGCTGACGGCGGCCGATTCCGCGGATGACGCGGCGACGGCGGCGAAACTGGCGGCTATTCTTGAGGAGCCGCCGCGCGGCGGCAATAGTGACTTAGGCGCCGCGTTTGCGCGCCAGCAGGGCAACTGGCAGCAGCGGGCGCAGCAGTTATTGAAGCGGCTGGCCAGCCGCGGCGGTCAGCCTGATGCTGAGCGGATGGCGGCGTTGCTGGCCCCAGCGTTTGCTGACCGGATCGCCCGTCGACGCGGCCAGGAAGGGCGCTATCAGTTGGCTAACGGCATGGGGGCGATGCTGGATGCCGATGACGCGCTCGGCCGTCACGAATGGCTAATTGCGCCGCTGCTACTACAGGGCAGTTCGGCGCCAGATGCGCGAATTTTGCTGGCGCTGCCGCTGGATATTGACCAACTGGTGGCGCAGCGTCCTGAGCTGATACAACGCTCCGATACCGTGGAGTGGGATGAAGCGCAGGGGACGCTAAAAGCCTGGCGGCGTAGCTGCATTGGCCAGCTGGTGATAAAAACTCAGCCGTTGGCGAAACCGTCGGAGGCGGAGCTGCACCAGGCGATGCTCAACGGAATCCGCGATAAGGGGCTCGGGGTATTGAACTGGACGCCGGAGGCTGAACAACTGCGCCTGCGGCTGCACTGCGCCGCGCAGTGGCTGCCGGAAGCGGACTGGCCCGCCGTTGATGACGCATCGCTGTTAGCTTCGCTGGAGGCGTGGCTGTTGCCGCAGATGACCGGGGTGCATTCGCTTCGGGCGCTCAAGGCGGTAGACCTGCGACAGGCGCTGCAAAACTGGCTGCCGTGGACGTTACGCCAGAAGCTGGATAGCGAGCTGCCGACCCATTACACGGTGCCGACCGGCAGCCGTATCGCTATTCGCTATCATGAAGATAACCCGCCGGCGCTGGCGGTACGGATGCAGGAGATGTTTGGCGAGGCGACGACGCCGCGCATTGCCGAAGGGCGGGTTCCCCTGGTGCTGGAATTACTTTCGCCGGCGCAGCGACCGTTACAAATTACCCGCGATTTGAGCGCCTTCTGGCAAGGGGCGTACCGCGAGGTGCAAAAAGAGATGAAAGGACGCTATCCGAAACATGTCTGGCCGGATGACCCGGCGAATACCGCGCCGACCCGGCGGACGAAAAAATACTCCTGAGGCGCCGCGCCCTTGCTGTGGGCGCGGTTCTGAAAATCGGCGGCCTGAGTCACACGGCGCAATATTTATGTTATTAAAAAACATCATATTTTACCGTTTATCGCGTTTTGCGGTTGTAAAATGCTGGTTAAGAATGTCGCGGATTAGTGCTATTCTCTGTGGCCTGGACAATTCGTGCTATGTCCGGAGATATTCTTCAGCTTAAACAGATAATTATATGATTTGTTTAATGAATTATTCTTCGAAGATGATATGAAAGACGTCGGCCGCGGCAGCGCGGCGGGTGTTAAATTGAGAGATATCTTCTTCCTCCTTCAAGAGGAAGTATTGAGAATCAGGCCTTTACGCCTGAAAGTTGCGGAGAAAAAGCATGGCGGGAGATGACCGCGAGCCTATCGGACGTAAAGGGAGACCTTCACGCCCGGCAAAACAAAAAGTCACCCGTCGCCGGGTCCGGGAAGAGGACTACGACGATGATTACGATGACGATTATGAGGATGAACGACCGATGCCGAAGAAAGGAAAGGGCAAAGGCAATAAGCCTCGTCGTAAGCGCAGCTGGCTGTGGCTGCTGGTTAAGCTGGGGATTGTCTTTGCGGTAATTATCGCCGCCTATGGCGTCTACCTCGACCAGAAAATTCGCAGCCGCATTGACGGTAAAGTCTGGGAACTGCCGGCGGCAGTGTATGGCCGGATGGTCAACCTTGAGCCGGATATGCAGATCAGCAAAAACGAGATGGTGCGCCTGCTTAATGCGACCCAGTACCGTCAGGTCAGCGCAATGACGCGTCCTGGCGAATACACCGTACAGGCTAATAGCATCGAGATGATCCGTCGTCCGTTCGATTTCCCGGATAGTAAAGAGGGGCAGGTGCGCGCGCGTCTGACCTTCGATGGCGATCATCTGGATACCATCGAGAATATGGATAACAACCGTCAGTTCGGTTTCTTCCGTCTCGATCCGCGCCTGATCACCATGCTGCAGTCGGCGAACGGCGAGCAGCGCCTGTTCGTTAAGCGTAGCGGTTTCCCGGATCTGCTGGTGGATACGCTGCTGGCGACCGAAGACCGCCACTTCTATGAGCATGACGGTATCAGCCTGTACTCAATGGGCCGTGCGGTGCTGGCGAACCTGACGGCGGGGCGTACGGTGCAGGGGGCAAGTACCCTGACCCAGCAGCTGGTGAAGAACCTGTTCCTGTCCAGCGAGCGTTCCTACTGGCGTAAGGCCAACGAAGCCTATATGGCGCTGATCGTTGACGCCCGTTACAGCAAGGATCGTATCCTTGAGCTGTACATGAACGAAGTGTATCTCGGCCAGAGCGGCGACAACGAAATCCGCGGCTTCCCGCTGGCGAGCCTGTACTACTTTGGCCGCCCGGTAGAAGAGCTGAGCCTCGATCAGCAGGCGCTGCTGGTCGGGATGGTCAAAGGGGCGTCAATCTATAACCCGTGGCGTAACCCGAAACTGGCGCTGGAGCGGCGTAACCTGGTGCTGCGTCTGCTGCAGCAGCAGAACATTATCGACCAGGAGCTGTACGATATGCTGAGCGCCCGTCCGCTGGGCGTGCAGCCGCGCGGCGGGGTGATTTCTCCGCAGCCGGCGTTCATGCAGATGGTGCGCCAGGAGCTGCAGGCGAAACTGGGCGATAAAGTAAAAGATCTCTCTGGCGTGAAGATCTTCACCACCTTTGACCCGGTGGCTCAGGATGCGGCGGAAAAAGCGGCCATCGAAGGTATCCCGGCACTTAAGAAACAGCGTAAGCTGCCGGATCTGGAAACCGCCATGGTGGTGGTCGATCGCTTCACCGGCGAAGTCCGGGCGATGGTCGGCGGCGCGGAGCCGCAGTTTGCCGGCTACAACCGCGCGATGCAGGCGCGTCGTTCGATTGGTTCGTTGGCAAAACCGGCCACTTATCTGACCGCGCTGAGCCAGCCGAACCAGTATCGGTTGAATACGTGGATTGCCGATGCGCCGGTGACGATTCGCTTGTCGAACGGCCAGACCTGGTCGCCGCAGAACGACGATCGTCGCTTTAGCGGTCAGGTGATGCTGGTGGATGCCCTGACCCGTTCGATGAACGTGCCGACGGTTAACCTCGGGATGTCGCTGGGTCTGCCGGCGATCACCGATACCTGGCAGAAGCTGGGCGTGCCGAAAGACCAGTTGAATGCGGTTCCAGCGATGATCCTTGGCGCCCTTAACCTGACGCCAATTGAAGTCGCGCAGGCATTCCAGACCATCGCCAGCGGCGGTAACCGCGCAACGCTGTCGGCGCTGCGTTCCGTTATTGCTGAAGATGGTACGGTGCTGTACCAGAGCTACCCGCAGGCGGAACGCGCCGTTCCGGCGCAGGCAGCCTATATGACCCTGTGGACCATGCAGCAGGTGGTGCAGCGCGGTACCGGCCGTCAGCTTGGCGCCAAATATCCTGGCCTGCATCTGGCGGGTAAAACCGGGACCACCAACAACAATGTGGATACCTGGTTTGCCGGTATCGATGGCAGCCAGGTGACGATTACCTGGGTTGGCCGCGATAACAACCAGCCGACCAAGCTGTACGGGGCCAGCGGCGCGATGTCGATTTATCAGCGCTACCTGGCTAACCAGACCCCGACGCCGCTGGCGCTGACGCCGCCGGAAGATGTCGTGGACATGGGCGTGGACAGCAACGGTTACTTCCAGTGTAGCGGCGGTATGCGTACGCTGCCGGTGTGGACTACCTCGCCGGATGCGCTGTGCCGCCAGGGCGAAGCCCTGCAGCAACAACAGCAACAGCAGCAGGAAGCCAATAACCCGTTCAATCAGTCCGGGCAGCAGCAGCCTGCTAACCAACCGCAGCAGCAACAGCAACAGCAGCAGCCTGCGAAGCAGGAAAAGAGCGATGGCGTAGCCGGCTGGATTAAAGATATGTTTGGCGGCAACTAAAACCGTTTAAGCTGAACGTCTGAACAGCCCCTTAATACGAAGGTATTAGGGGGCTTTTTTATTTAGGGTATCTGCGTAACACGGTGATAACTCCTTAATAACCGTCTGGTTATTTATTAATCCCTTGGCGCTTCCTGTTCGGCATAGCGCTTGCCTTGGATTCCGCGTTTCGCCTATTATGTCACCCGTCATAATAATAATTCTCGTTTACGTTATCATTCACTTTCATCAGAGATATACCAATGGCGCGTCTTAAAACTGCTCAGCCAAATCACTCGCTGCGTAAAATCGCAGTCGTAGTAGCCACGGCGGTTAGCGGCATGTCTGTTTATGCACAGGCTGCGGAACAACCGAAAGAAGAAACCCTCGTCGTTACCGCGGCGCCAGCCAGCCAGGAGAGCGCCTGGGGACCGGCACCGACTATCGCCGCGAAGCGTTCCGCCACGGCCACCAAAACCGATACTCCCATTGAAAAAACGCCGCAGTCTATCTCCGTGGTGACCCGCGAAGAGATGGACATGAAGCAGCCGACAACGGTCAAAGAAGCGCTCTCTTACACGCCGAGCGTTTTCTCCACTCGCGGTAGCTCGACCACCTATGATGTGGTCACCATTCGTGGATTCACCACCTCCAGCACGGTGAACACCAACCAGTATCTGGATGGCATGAAGCTGCAGGGTAACAACTACTCTGAAGTCTCGATGGACCCGTATTTCCTGGAACGCGTGGAAGTGATGCGCGGGCCAACCTCGGTGCTGTACGGCAACAGCAACCCGGGCGGTATCGTCAGCATGGTCAGCAAGCGTCCGACCACCGAGCCGCTGAAAGAAGTACAGTTTAAAATGGGCACCGATAACCTGTGGCAAACCGGTTTCGACTTCAGCGACGCCATTGATGATGACGGCGTGTGGTCATACCGTCTGACCGGTTTAGGCCGCAGCCAGGATGCGCAGCAGCAGATGGCGAAATCGACCCGTTACGCCGTCGCTCCGTCCTTCAGTTGGCGTCCGGATGATAAAACCGATTTCACCTTCCTGAGCAACTTCCAGAATGACCCGGATGCGGGTTACTACGGCTGGCTGCCGCGCGAAGGCACCGTGGTGCCGTATTACGATGCCAACGGTAAGGCCCACAAGCTGCCAACTGACTTCAACGAAGGCGAGTCCGATAACAAGATGTCGCGTCGCCAGCAGATGGTTGGCTATAGCTTCTCCCATCAGTTCGATGACACCTTTACCGTGCGTCAGAACCTGCGCTATGCCGATGTGCACACGCTGTATCGTTCGGTCTACGGCAATGGTTACCAGGAGCCGGGGAAAATCAATCGTGCCTACGTGCGTTCCGATGAGCACCTGAATACCTTTACCGTTGATACGCAACTGCAGTCTGATTTTGCTACCGGCGCGGTGAACCACACGCTGCTGACCGGCGTGGACTACTCGCGGATGCGTAACGACGTTGATGCGGACTACGGTACGGCCGATGCCATTAGCATGACCAATCCGCAGTATGGTAATCCGAACGTGAACGTCAACTTCCCGTACGCGGTCCTTAACCGTATGGAGCAGACGGGCCTGTACGCGCAGGATCAGATGGAGTGGGACAAATGGGTGATGACCTTAGGCGGTCGCTACGATTACGCCACCACGTCTACCTTCACCCGTTCCACCAGCAGCATGGCGGAAAATCACGACCAGCAGTTCAGCTGGCGCGGCGGGATCAACTATCTGTTCGATAACGGTATCTCCCCGTACTTCAGCTACAGCGAATCGTTCGAACCGGTATCGGGTTCCAATAGCACCGGCAAGCCGTTCGATCCGTCGCGCGGTAAGCAGTATGAAGCCGGCGTGAAATACGTGCCGAAAGATATGCCGGTGGTGGTGACCGCGGCGGTCTATCAGCTGACTAAAGATAAGAACCTGACGGCAGACCCGAACGATCCGACCGGACTGTTCAGCGTACAAACCGGCGAAATCCGCTCCCGCGGCTTTGAGCTGGAGGCGAAGGCGGCGGTCAATGCCAATATCAACCTGACCGCGGCATACAGCTATACCGATGCCGAATACACTCACGACACCGTCTTCGAAGGCAAGCGTCCGGCGGAAGTGCCGCGTAATATGGCCTCGCTGTGGGCGGATTACACCTTCCACGAAACCGCGCTTAGCGGGCTGACGATTGGCGCGGGCGCGCGTTATATCGGTTCGACGGTCAGCTACTACAAAAATGACACCAGCACCGGTAAGAAAAATGACTCCTTCAATGTGGCCGGTTATGCGCTGATGGATGCGACGGTGAAATACGATCTGGCGCGCTTTGGCCTGCCGGGGTCCTCGGTCGGCGTCAACGTCAACAACCTGTTTGACCGCGAATATGTCTCCAGCTGCTATAGCGAGTACGCATGCTACTGGGGGGCGGAACGTCAGGTTGTTGCTACCGCAACCTTCCGCTTCTAACTACTCAAGGGCGCGGTTCGCCGCGCCCAATATCAGGTTGTTGCTATGCAGGAACAGACTCCGCACTCTGAGACGACGTTTGCGTTAAATCGCGTGACCTTTCGCGTGCCTGGCCGCACGCTGCTTCATCCCCTTTCGTTGACCTTCCCGGCAGGAAAAGTCACTGGCCTGATTGGCCATAACGGTTCCGGCAAATCCACGTTACTCAAAATGCTTGGCCGCCATCAGCCGCCTTCCGAAGGCGATGTGCTGCTGGACGGCCAGCCGCTGGACAGCTGGAGCAGCAAGGCGTTTGCCCGCAAAGTGGCCTATCTGCCGCAACAACTGCCGGCGGCGGAAGGGATGACGGTGCGCGAACTGGTGGCGATTGGCCGCTATCCGTGGCACGGCGCGCTGGGGCGCTTCGGCGTGGCGGATCGCGAAAAAGTAGAAGAGGCCATTGCGCTGGTGGGGCTGAAACCGCTGGCGCATCGGCTGGTGGACAGCCTTTCCGGCGGCGAACGCCAGCGCGCGTGGATCGCCATGCTGGTGGCGCAGGATAGCCGCTGTCTGCTGCTCGATGAACCGACGTCGGCGCTGGATATCGCCCATCAGGTCGATGTGCTGGCGCTGGTGCATCGTCTCAGCCAGCAGCGTGGCCTGACGGTGATCGCGGTCCTGCACGATATTAATATGGCCGCCCGCTATTGCGATTATCTGGTGGCGCTGCGCGGCGGCGAAATGATCGCCCAGGGGACGCCGGCGGAACTGATGCGCAGCGAAACGCTGGAACAAATCTACGGCATCCCGATGGGGATCCTGCCGCACCCGGCGGGCGCAGCGCCGGTAAGTTTTGTCTATTGATGGAAAATTCGAACTTCTTCTCACGCCGACGCCTGTTGACGGCAATGGCGCTGTCGCCGCTGCTGTGGCAGATGCGCGGCGCGCAGGCGGCGAACGTTGACCCGCAGCGCGTCGTCGCGCTGGAGTGGCTACCGGCCGAGCTGCTGCTGGCGCTCGGCGTTACGCCCTACGGCGTAGCCGATATTCCCAACTACAACCTGTGGGTCAATGAGCCGGCGTTACCCGCTTCGGTGATTGATGTCGGCCTGCGCACTGAACCCAATCTTGAATTACTGACGCAGATGAAACCGTCGTTTATCGTCTGGTCGGCAGGCTATGGCCCGTCGCCGGAAAAGCTGGCGCGCATTGCGCCCGGTCGCGGCTTCACCTTCAGCGACGGCAAACGGCCGCTGGCGATGGCCCAGCGTTCGCTGCTGGAAATGGCCGACCTGCTGGGTAAGCAACAGCAGGCGAAGCGCCATCTGGCGGAGTTCGACGCGTTGATGGAAAGCCTGCGTCCGCGATTTGTCGAGCGTGGCGATCGCCCGCTGCTGATGATTTCGCTACTTGATGCCCGACATGTGCTGGTCTTCGGCGAGAACTGCCTGTTCCAGGAAGTGCTCGATCGTTTTGGCATCAAAAACGCCTGGCGCGGTGAAGCGGCATTCTGGGGCAGTATCACCGTAGGCATCGATCGGCTGGCGGAATTTAAAGAGGCCGATGTTATCTGTTTCGATCACGGCAACGAACGGGAGATGGCCCAGATGATGGCGACCCCGCTGTGGCAGGCGATGCCGTTCGTGCGCGCGGGGCGTTTCCAGCGCCTTCCGGCGGTGTGGTTCTATGGCGCGACGCTGTCGGCGATGCATTTCGCCCGCGTACTGGCCGATGCGCAGGGGAGGGCGGTATGAAGGCGCGTTTCTCGCCGTTAGCCATTATCCTGTTGGTCGTGTTGCTGGTTGCCGCTTTCGCGCTGAGCATCATCAACCTTCAGGTTGCTTTACCTTACGCGCAGTGGCGTCAGGCGCTGTGGCAGCCGGATAGCGATAATATCGCCCAGATGCTGTTCCATTACAGCTTGCTGCCGAGGCTGGCTGTATCGTTGCTGGTCGGTTCCGGACTGGGGCTCGTCGGCGTACTGTTCCAGCAGGTGCTGCGTAACCCGCTGGCGGAGCCGACCACGCTCGGCGTTGCCACCGGCGCGCAGCTCGGAATGACGGTGACGACGCTATGGGCGATCCCCGGCGTGCTGGCGTCGCAGTTTGCCGCGCTGGCAGGCGCTTGTCTGGTCGGCGCGTTGGTGTTCGGCGTTTCGTGGGGCAAACGTCTGTCGCCGGTGACGCTGATTCTGGCCGGCCTGGTGGTGAGTCTCTATTGCGGCGCGGTCAATCAGCTGATGGTGATTTTCCATCACGACCAGCTGCAAAGCATGTTCCTGTGGAGTACCGGGACGTTGACGCAGACCGACTGGAGCGTGGCGCAGCGCCTGTGGCCGCAGCTGCTTGGCGGCGCAATATTGACGCTGCTGTTGCTACGCCCGTTAACGTTGATGGGGCTGGATGATGGCGTGGCGCGAAATCTCGGGCTGGCGCTTTCTCTGGCGCGCCTTGGCGTCTTGACTCTGGCGATAGTAATAAGCGCGCTGCTGGTCAACGCGGTCGGCATTATCGGCTTTATCGGTCTGTTCGCGCCGCTGCTGGCGAAAATGCTCGGCGCCCGCCGCCTGCTATCGCGACTGGTACTGGCGGCGCTACTTGGCGCGCTGATCCTGTGGCTTTCCGACCAAATTATTCTCTGGCTCAGCCGGGTATGGCGGGAAGTGTCGACCGGGTCAGTCACCGCGCTGATTGGCGCGCCTTTATTACTGTGGCTACTGCCGCGGCTGCGTAGTATCAGCGCGCCGGTGATGAACGGCGGCGATAAGGCGTTGATTGAGCGCCGCAACGTGCAGTGGTTCGCGCTGGGCGGACTGGCGCTGATGTTGTTGGCGGTAACCGCCGCGCTGACCTTTGGCCGTGATGCGCAGGGGTGGCAATGGGCCAGCGGCGATCTGCTGGAGCAATTAATGCCATGGCGCTGGCCGCGGGTGCTCTCGGCGCTGTTTGCTGGGGTGATGCTGGCCGTCGCGGGTTGCATCATTCAACGCCTGACCGGTAATCCGATGGCCAGCCCGGAAGTGCTGGGTATCAGCTCTGGCGCGGCGTTCGGCGTGGTGTTGATGCTATTCTTCGTACCAGGCAACGCTTTTGTCTGGCTGCTGCCAGCCGGCAGTCTTGGCGCGGCGGCGACGCTGCTGGTCATCCTGCTCGCCGCCGGGCGCGGGGGGTTCTCGCCGCACCGGATGCTGCTGGCGGGGATGGCGCTGAGCACCGCTTTCACCATGCTATTGATGATGCTACAGGCCAGCGGCGATCCGCGAATGGCGCAGATCCTGACGTGGATGTCCGGTTCGACCTATAGCGCGACGCCGGAGATGGTGCTGCGTAGCGGGGTGGTAATGTTGGCGCTATTGGCGCTGGCGCCGCTCTGCCGCCGCTGGCTGACCATCCTGCCGCTCGGCGGCGAGGCGGCGCGGGCGGTGGGAATGGCATTAACGCCATCGCGTATTGGGTTGCTGCTGCTGGCGGCGAGCCTGACGGCAACGGCGACGCTAACCATTGGGCCGTTAAGTTTCGTTGGTTTAATGGCGCCGCATATTGCGAGGATGATGGGTTTTCGCCGGACGATGCCGCATATGGTCATTTCCGGACTAATTGGCGGGATGCTGCTGGTGTTCGCCGACTGGTGCGGGCGAATGATCATGTTCCCCTACCAAATCCCGGCGGGGCTGTTATCGACGTTTATCGGCGCGCCGTACTTTATCTATTTGCTGAGAAAGCAGAGCCGCTAACGATCCCGAATGGCCTCAACATCCCCGGTGGCGCTAGCGCTTACCGGGGCTACAAGGCTGCGCGATTTGCTAGCCCGGACAAGGCGCAATGCGCCGCCTCCGGGAAAATCCCCGGTGGCGCCAGCGCTTACCGGGGCTACAGCGCCGCGCGATTTGGTAGCCCGGACAAGGCGCAATGCGCAGCCTCCGGGAAAATCCCCGGTGGCGCTAGCGCTTACCGGGGCTACAGTGCTGCTCGATTTGGTAGCCCGGACAAGGCGCAGCGCGCCGCCTCCGGGAAAATCCCCGGTGGCGCTAGCGCTTACCGGGGCTACAGTGCTGCTCGATTTGCTAGCCCGGACAAGGCGCAGCGCGCCGCCTCCGGGAAAATCCCCGGTGGCGCTAGCGCTTACCGGGGCTACAGTGCTGCTCGATTTGGTAGCCCGGACAAGGCGCAGCGCGCCGCCTCCGGGAAAATCCCCGGTGGCGCCAGCGCTTACCGGGGCTACAAGGCTGTGCGATTTGGTAGCCCGGACAAGGCGCAATGCGCCGCCTCCGGGAAAATCCCCGGTGGCGCCAGCGCTTACCGGGGCTACAAGGCTGTGCGATTTGGTAGCCCCGGTAAGGCGCAATGCGCCGCCTCCGGGAAAATCCCCGGTGGCGCTAGCGCTTACCGGGGCTACAGTGCTGCTCGATTTGCTAGCCCGGACAAGGCGCAGCGCGCCGCCTCCGGGAAAATCCCTGCGCCACCAGGCATTCAAGTACCTTACAGTTTGGCAAACACCCGGCGCGCGGCGTCGATAGTGTTGTTGATATCCTCTTCGCTATGGGCGACGGACATAAAGCCGGCTTCAAACGCCGACGGGGCGAGGTAAACCCCTTCTTCCAGCATCAGGTGGAAGAAACGCTTGAAACGTTCAACATCGCACTTCACCACGTCCTGATAGCAGGTGACGGTTTCGGCATCGGTAAAGAAGATACCGAACATGCCGCCGACATTATTCACCACCAGCGGGATCCCGGTTTCGCGCGCCGCGTTCAGCAGGCCATCCGCCAGTTGATTGGTCAGCTCGGTCAGGGTTTCATGCACGCCCGGCTGCGCCACTTCGCTTAAGCAGGCGAAGCCTGCGGCCATGGCGATAGGGTTGCCTGACAGCGTACCGGCCTGGTACACCGGACCAGTCGGCGCCAGCGCGTCCATGACCTCGCGGCGACCACCGAAAGCGCCCACCGGCATACCGCCGCCGATGATTTTACCCAGACAGGTCAGATCCGGCTCCACGCCGTAATAGGACTGAGCGCCCGCCAGCGCGACGCGGAAGCCGGTCATCACTTCGTCAATAATCAGCAGCGCGCCAAACTCGTCGCACAGCGCGCGCAGGCCCGGCAGGAACTCCGGCTGTGGCGGAATGCAGTTCATATTGCCGGCCACCGGTTCGACGATGATACAGGCGATATCCTGCGGATACTGTTCAAACGCCGCGCGTACCGAGGCAAGATCGTTATAGGTGCAGGTCAGGGTATGCTTCGCGAAATCGGCCGGTACGCCCGGCGAGTTCGGCTGGCCGAGAGTCAGCGCGCCGGAACCGGCTTTCACCAGCAGGCAGTCGGCGTGACCGTGGTAGCATCCTTCGAACTTGATGATTTTGTCGCGGCCGGTGAAGCCGCGCGCCAGGCGAATGGCGCTCATGGTGGCTTCGGTGCCGGAGTTCACCATGCGCACCATATCCATGGTCGGTACCAGTTCAGTAACCAGTTCCGCCATTTTGACTTCCATTTCGGTTGGCGCGCCGAAGCTTAACCCGCGCTCTGCCGCTTCAATCACCGCGTTACGAATGGCCGGATGGTTGTGACCCAGCACCATTGGCCCCCAGGAACCGACATAATCGATATAAGCTTTACCATCGACATCGTACAGGTAGGCGCCATCCGCACGTTCAATAAACAGCGGGGTGCCGCCGACGCCCGTAAAGGCGCGGACCGGCGAGTTGACGCCGCCGGGGATAAGTTCGCGGGCGGCGTTATACAGATTTTCAGATTTGCTCATGGCCAGGATCCTGGTTCGTGAATAAAGTTATCGGGCTATTCTAAGTTATTCCATGAAGGTTATGAAAGTTTTGCCCAATTGAAACATTAAGCAGACGAAACAATTTTTTGACGACGCGCGGCGCGGAGGCGGCTAGAATGCCTCTCTTCTCATTTGTATTACCAATAAATGATAATGGCATGAAATCAGAAACTCCCTCTTTTGAAGCACATCAGTTTGTTCGCGTGCGCCGTAGCGATGCGGTCCGCCGTTTAATTCAACGCGATAAAACGCCGCTGGCGGTATTGTTGATGGCGGCGGTGGTCGGCACGCTGGCCGGGCTGGTGGGCGTGGCGTTTGAAAAGAGCGTGAACTGGGTGCAGAACCAGCGAATTGGCGCCCTGGTGCAGGTGGCGGACCACTGGTACCTCGTCTGGCCGCTGGCCTTCATCCTGTCGGCGCTGCTGGCGATGGTCGGCTATTTTCTGGTGCGCCGCTTTGCGCCGGAAGCCGGCGGTTCCGGGATCCCGGAAATCGAAGGCGCGTTGGAAGAGCTGCGTCCGGTACGCTGGTGGCGCGTGCTGCCGGTAAAATTCATCGGCGGCATGGGGACGCTGGGCGCCGGGATGGTGCTGGGGCGCGAAGGGCCGATGGTACAGCTTGGCGGTAATATCGGGCGCATGGTGGTGGATGTGTTTCGTCTGCGTAGCCCGGAAGCGCGGCATACGCTGTTGGCCACCGGTGCGGCATCGGGCCTCTCCGCTGCCTTCAACGCGCCGCTGGCGGGCATTCTGTTTATCATCGAAGAGATGCGCCCGCAGTTCCGCTACAACCTGATTTCAATTAAAGCTGTGTTTACCGGCGTGATCATGTCGAGCATCGTGTTCCGTATTTTTAACGGCGAAGGGGCGATTATCGAAGTCGGCAAGCTGAGCAATGCGCCGGTGAATACCCTGTGGTTGTACCTGGTGCTGGGCATGATTTTCGGCTGTTTCGGGCCATTGTTTAATACCCTGGTGCTGCGGACGCAGGATATGTTCCAGCGCCTCCACGGCGGCAATATCAAAAAATGGGTGTTGATTGGCGGGCTTATCGGCGGGCTTTGCGGCCTGCTGGGTCTGATGCAGCCGACCGCGGTGGGCGGCGGTTTTAACCTTATCCCGATCGCCGCTGCCGGCAACTTCTCGGTTGGGCTGCTGCTGTTCATTTTTATTGCCCGCGTCATCACCACGCTGCTGTGCTTCTCTTCCGGCGCGCCGGGGGGGATTTTCGCCCCGATGCTGGCGCTCGGCACGCTGCTGGGGACGGCATTCGGCATGGCTGCCATTCCGCTGTTTCCGTCCTATCATCTGGATGCCGGTACCTTCGCTATCGCCGGGATGGGGGCGCTGCTGGCGGCTTCGGTGCGCGCACCGCTCACCGGGATTGTGCTGGTGCTGGAGATGACCGATAACTATCAGCTCATTTTGCCAATGATTATTACCTGCCTTGGGGCAACACTATTGGCACAGTTCCTCGGCGGTAAACCTTTGTATTCGACCATTCTGCAGCGTACCCTGGCAAAGCAGAAGGCCGAAGAGGCGGCGAAAGCGCAGCAGGTACCCCGGGAGAATACTTGAACGATTTACCAGGGTATTAGATAATGGCTCAAAAGGTCCGGTTATTCTTTAATCGGCCGGAAGTATCAATGGGAGCAAAAAATGAGTGATGACGTAGCGTTGCCGCTGGAGTTCACCGAAGCCGCAGCGAACAAAGTAAAACATCTGATTGCGGATGAAGACAATCCGAACCTGAAACTGCGCGTGTACATCACCGGCGGCGGTTGCAGCGGTTTCCAGTATGGCTTCACATTTGACGATCAGGTTAACGAAGGCGATATGACCATCGAGAAACAGGGCGTCGGCCTGGTGGTTGACCCAATGAGCCTGCAGTATCTGGTTGGCGGCGCCGTCGATTATACCGAAGGCCTGGAAGGGTCACGTTTCATCGTGACTAACCCGAACGCGAAAAGCACCTGCGGCTGCGGCTCCTCGTTCAGCGTTTAACGCAAGCGACTCAAGCCCTCTTCCACAAAGAGAGCGGCAAACACGAAAAACGGTAACCTCAGGGTTACCGTTTTGCTTTTATGACCGTCCGTTATCATCCAACGCAAAGGTCGGCAGCTTCAGGTGCCAGCGAATCGCCGCCAGGCGTATCCCCAGCGTCACCACCATGCCTAACATCGCCGAGTTTTCCAGCGACAACTGAAAGGTGTAGTGCGCCGTCGCGTGCACGATACCGCCGACAATGCAGGCGGTGGCGTAGATTTCGGTGCGCAGAATCATCGGTACTTCTCGCGCCAGCACGTCGCGGATAATCCCGCCGCCGACGCCGGTGACCACGCCCATGCAAATAGCCACCAGCGGGCCGGTATGGGCAATAAAGGCTTTATTCACGCCGATGCCGACAAACACCGCCAGGCCGACGGCATCCAGTACCGGCAGTACCCATTTCGGCATGCGCCGCGGTTGGCGGACCAGCAGAATCGTTAACATACTGGTGACCATCGCCACGACCAGATCGGTAGGGTCCTTAACCCAGAACACCGGGCCGTTGGCCAGCGCCATATCGCGAATCGTCCCGCCACCCACGGCGGTCACTACGCCTAATACCAGCACGCCGAAAGGGTCCATGCGTAATTTCCCCGCCAGCAATACGCCGGAGATAGCAAATACGGCTGTGCCAATAATATCCAGCCAATAGACAAGCATCGTCAGTTCCCGCTAAAAGCCTGCTGCCAGGCGGTTATTTTACCTGCTCAAGCGCAGTACAGAGTTGTTTTGCGGCAAGGATAATACGTGGGCCCGCGCGTTCAAACCAGTCGCTATGTAAGGCGATGAGCGAAATTGTGAGCTGATTTTGCCAATAGCGGTCCACGGCGGGAATTTTATCCGGATCGCCGGTGATGACGATTGCCTGCGGATGCCGTGACAGCACCTGTTCGCGGCTAACCTGCGGCCAGGGAACGCGGCTGGCGGCAAAAATATTCTCTCCGCCGCACAGGCGCAATACTTGATTCTGGATCGAGGCGCTGTTGCTGGTGAACAGCGGGTTGGCGCCAAACTGCAGAAATACGCGTTTTTTCGGCGCGTTGGCATAGCGGGCTTTTAGCGCCTCGTAATCGTTTTGCATCTTCCGGGCAGCCTGCCGGGCTGTTTCCGGCTGCGGGCTCCACGGTGCAAGCATCTGCAAAGCATGGATGATTTGCTCAATCGAACCGGTTTCAACCCAGATAACCTTGATTCCCAGCGAGCTGAGCTGATTGACCTGGCGTTCGGCATTGCCGCCGCGCCACGCCAGTACCAGATCGGGTTTCAGGGCGACGATACGTTCAAGGTTCATTCCCTGCCAGCTGGCGACTTGTTCGATTTTAGCCGCGGCGGGAGGGTAATCGGAATAACTGCTGACGCCGACCGGCGTAATGCCGGCAGCAAAGGCCAATTCGGTGTTGGCCGGGGAGAGCGTCACCACCCGCGGCGCGGCGAAAAGCCACGCCGGGGCGAGCAACAGCAGGGCGGTTAACGCCTTCTGTAACGACTTAGCCACGCGCCAGGTTCTGCACCAGATTTTCCACCATCAGGGTGGACTGCTTAGCGGCGACGGCGAGGAACTCGTCGAAGCTGAGATGCGACTGCTGGTCAGCGACGTCAGAGATTGCGCGCACCACCACAAAAGGAATGCTGAAGTTATGGCAGACGTGGGCGATGGCGGTGGCTTCCATTTCTACGGCAACGGCCTGCGGGAAGTTGTGGCGGATTTTCGCCAGCCCTACCGAGCCGTTGATGAAAGCGTCGCCGCTGACGATCAGCCCGCGAACGGCGTTAAGATTCAGCGCCTTGATGCAGGTTTCCGCGGCGGCAATCAGCTTATCATCAGCTTTGAAACCGGCCGGGCAGCCCGGCAGTTGGCCGTATTCGTAGCCAAACGCGGTGACGTCGGCATCGTGGTAGCGCGCTTCGTCAGAGACCACGATGTCGCCGACTTTCAGCGTCGGCGCCAGTCCGCCGGCGGAACCGGTATTGATAATCACATCCGGCTTGCAGCGCTCCAGCAACAGGGTGGCGCCCATGGCGGCGGCCACTTTACCAATGCCGGATTTCAGCAGAGCAACCTCGGTACCGTGAAGTTGGCCGGTATAGATTTCGCTACCGCCGATAGAGATAGTCTGGCGGTTCTCGATTTTGTCGCGCAGAAGGGTAACTTCTTCTTCCATGGCGCCAATAATGCCAATTTTCATAGATTTACTCGCGATGTGTCAGGATTAGCTGCATAGTCTATCATGCGCTTAAGGGGAAGCGTATTGCTCGCGCGGGAGAGGCTATGGCAAATATTGATTTTCGCAACAAGATTCACTGGCGTCGGCGCTACCGTTCGCCGCAGGGGGTAGAGACGGAACGCGAGATCCTGCGGGTGTTTGAAAGCGATCGCGGGCGCATTATCAATTCACCGGCCATCCGCCGCCTGCAGCAAAAAACCCAGGTCTTTCCACTTGAGCGCAACGCGGCGGTCCGCACCCGGCTCACCCATTCGCTCGAAGTCCAGCAGGTCGGGCGCTACATCGCCAAAGAAGTGTTAAGCCGTCTGAAGGAGCAAAAGCTGCTGGAACGCTACGGACTGGATGAACTGAGCGGCCCGTTTGAAAGCGTCGTGGAGATGGCCTGCCTGATGCACGATATCGGCAATCCGCCATTTGGCCATTTTGGCGAAGCGGCAATTAACGATTGGTTCAGCAAACGGCTGGCGCCGAAAGATGCCGCCAGCCAGCCGTTAAGTCAGGATCGCTGCCAGGTTGACGCGCTGCGTCTGCACGATGGCGAAGGGTTGCTCAACGAACTGCGGCGTAAAGTGCGTCAGGATTTGTGCTGCTTTGAAGGCAATGCGCAGGGGATCCGTCTGGTGCACACGCTGATGCGTATGAACCTGACCTGGACCCAGGTCGGCTGCATTCTGAAATATACGCGACCGGCGTGGTGGCGGGGAGAGACGCCAGCCAGCCATAGCTATTTAATGAAAAAGCCTGGTTATTATTTAGCCGAAGAAGAGTATATCGCGCGGCTGCGTAAAGAATTGGATCTGGCGCCTTACAATCGCTTTCCATTAACGTGGATTATGGAAGCTGCCGATGATATCTCATATTGCGTTGCTGACCTCGAAGATGCGGTAGAAAAACGGATATTCAGCGCGGAACAATTGTATCAGCATCTGTATGACGCATGGGGCGCTCATGAAAAAGGATCGTTGTTCGCTCAAGTCGTAGAAAATGCCTGGGAGAAATCGCGCGCTAATTCACTCAGCCGCAGCACTGAAGATCAGTTCTTTATGTATTTACGGGTCAATACGCTGAATAAACTGGTGCCATATGCGGCGCATCGATTTATCGAAAACTTACCGGCCATTTTTAGCGGCGACTTTAATCACGCGCTGTTAGAGGATGATAGCGATTGTAGTCAGCTACTTGAACTTTATAAAAACGTCGCCATAAAACAGGTGTTTAGCCATCCTGATGTTGAACAGCTGGAATTACAGGGTTACCGCGTTATCAGCGGGCTGCTTGATATCTACGAGCCGCTACTGAAATTATCGCTGGAGGAGTTCAGCCAATTGGTGGAACAAGAGCGGGTACGCAGTTTACCTATTGCCTCGAGGTTGTTCCAGAAACTCTCGACCCGACATCGGTTGGCCTATGTGGAGGCGGTAAATAAGCTTTCGCGCGATACCGAAGAATATCCCGTGCTGGAGTATTATTACCGTTGTCGATTGATTCAGGACTATATCAGCGGAATGACAGATTTGTATGCGTGGGATGAATATCGTCGTCTGATGGCGGTGGAATAAGTCTGAGTTTTGTAAAGACGGACAATAAATTTTTACTTTTACCGAAACTTAACTCTGGAACTTCGCGCTATAAAATGACTCTGAGAGTGCGTACACAGCAACTTTTTCGTTATCCGAAATTTGAAATTGAGATTGAAACCTATGAAAAAAACCACGTTAGCAATGAGTGCTCTGGCTCTGAGTTTAGGTCTGGCGTTGTCCCCGCTCTCTGCGAGCGCGGCTGAAACGGCTTCCTCGGCGACCACTGCGCAGCAGATGCCGAGCCTGGCGCCGATGCTGGAAAAAGTGATGCCGTCGGTGGTGAGCATCAATGTTGAAGGCAGCACGACTGTTAACACGCCGCGGATGCCGCGTAACTTCCAGCAGTTCTTCGGTGACAACTCGCCGTTCTGCCAGGACGGTTCGCCATTCCAGAGCTCCCCATTCTGTCAGGGCGGCGGCCAGGGCGCGCCTGGCGATAATGCGCAGCAGCAGAAATTTATGGCGCTCGGTTCCGGGGTCATCATTGATGCGGCTAAAGGCTACGTAGTGACCAACAACCACGTGGTCGATAATGCCACCACGATTAAAGTTCAACTGAGCGATGGTCGTAAGTTTGACGCGAAAGTCGTAGGTAAAGATCCGCGCTCCGATATCGCGCTGATTCAAATCCAGGATCCGAAAAACCTGACGGCGATTAAGCTTGCCGACTCTGACGCGCTGCGCGTCGGCGACTACACCGTGGCGATCGGTAACCCGTTCGGCCTCGGCGAAACCGTGACTTCCGGTATCGTCTCCGCATTGGGCCGCAGCGGCCTGAACGTGGAAAACTATGAAAACTTTATCCAGACCGATGCGGCTATTAACCGCGGTAACTCCGGCGGCGCGCTGGTGAATCTCAACGGTGAGTTGATCGGTATCAACACCGCGATCCTTGCTCCGGACGGCGGTAACATCGGTATCGGTTTTGCTATTCCGAGCAACATGGTGAAAAACCTGACCGAGCAGATGGTCAAGTTCGGCCAGGTGAAACGCGGCGAACTGGGGATCATGGGTACCGAGCTGAACTCCGAGCTGGCGAAGGCGATGAAAGTCGATGCCCAGCGCGGCGCGTTCGTAAGCCAGGTGATGCCGGGCTCGGCGGCGGCGAAAGCGGGTATTAAAGCCGGCGACGTGATTACTACCCTGAACGGTAAGGCAATCAGTAGCTTTGCGGCGCTGCGTGCGCAGGTTGGTACGATGCCTATCGGCAGCAAAGTCGAGCTGGGACTGCTGCGCGACGGCAAGCCGGTTAACGTTACCGTTGAACTGCAGCAGAGCAACCAGAACCAGGTTGACTCCAGCAGCATCTTTAACGGCATTGAAGGCGCGGAAATGAGCAATAAAGGCCAGGATAAAGGCGTCGTGGTGAGCAACGTGAAAGCGGGCACCCCGGCGGCGCAAATTGGTCTGAAGAAAGGCGACATTATTGTCGGCGCTAACCAGCAGCCGGTGAAAAACATCGCCGACCTGCGCAAAATCTTCGACGCGAAACCGTCCGTACTGGCGCTGAATATTCAGCGTGGTGATACTTCTATCTATCTGCTGATGCAGTAACTGATACTAGCGTGAATGCCCCTTTCCCGGTAAGGGAAGGGGGCTTTTTTATTCTGCCCGCCGGTTCTGTGATTCCCGCCACAACTCCATACTTCTTTGTCATGCTTTGTGCATATGCACAGTGCGTCCTCTTCGTCACTCTTTTATGCTGATGCCCTGCTCAGGGGAGGGGTTTATGGCTGGCTGGCATCTTGATACCAAAATGGCGCAGGATATCGTGGCGCGTACGATGCGCATCATTGATACCAATATTAACGTAATGGATGCCCGCGGGCGCATTATCGGCAGCGGCGATCGCGAGCGTATTGGTGAATTGCACGAAGGCGCGCTGCTGGTGCTGTCGCAGGGACGGGTGGTTGATATCGATGATGCGGTTGCTCGCCATCTGCACGGCGTGCGCCAGGGGATCAACCTGCCGCTGCGTCTCGAAGGGGAAATCGTCGGCGTAATCGGGTTAACCGGCGAGCCCGAATCGCTGCGCAAGTACGGTGAGCTGGTGTGTATGACCGCTGAGATGATGCTCGAGCAGTCGCGGCTGATGCATTTGCTGGCCCAGGATAGCCGCCTGCGTGAAGAACTGGTTATGAACCTGATTCAGGCGGAAGAGAATACCCCGGCGCTGAACGAATGGGCGCAGCGACTGGGTATCGATCTCAATCAACCGCGGGTGGTGGCGATGATTGAGGTCGATAGCGGTCAGCTCGGCGTCGATAGCGCGATGGCGGAGCTGCAGCAGCTGCAGACGGCGCTGACCACGCCGGATCGCAACAACCTGGTGGCGATTGTCTCGTTGACCGAAATGGTGGTGCTGAAACCGGCGTTAAACGCCTTTGGTCGCTGGGATGCCGATGACCACTGCAGACGCGTTGAGCAACTGATTGCCCGTATGAAAGAGAATGGCCAACTGCAGTTCCGCGTTGCGTTAGGCAATTTCTTCACCGGCCCCGGCAGTATTGCGCGTTCTTACCGGACCGCGCGTACGACAATGATGGTTGGTAAGCAGCGGATGCCGGAGAGCCGCTGCTATTTTTATCAGGATCTGATGCTGCCTGTGCTGCTGGATAGTCTACGGGGCGGCTGGCAGGCTAACGAGCTGGCGCGCCCGCTGACGCGGCTAAAGGCGATGGATAACAATGGTCTGCTACGGCGTACTCTGCAGGCGTGGTTTCGCCATAACGTGCAGCCGCTGGCGACCTCAAAGGCGTTGTTTATTCATCGTAATACGCTGGAGTATCGGCTCAATCGGATTTCGGAACTGACCGGGTTAGACCTCGGTAGTTTTGACGACCGCTTGTTGCTGTACATTGCGCTGCAGCTGGATGAGCAACGCTAAAACTCCCGCCGCAGGCGGCGGGAGAGGAAATGGCGGGCTACAGGCGCTGTAGTCCGCGAGCGGTCACTTGCCAGGTAACAGTATTGGGCTGGTGCCAGCTATTGCCATTGAGCGGATTAATAATGACGGAGCGATTCCCCGCTTCGGCATGGAAGACTTCAATGGTATAGCCCTCATCCAGGATAGCGGTATCAATATAGTCGCCAAGCTGCGACGATCCTTTAATCGACTGGCGATACACCACCGAACCACGCGTATTGTAGACATTGACCGTGGCGTAAGTGGTCGTGAAGTGCTTGTTCGGCACCACTGGACTCGCGGTAAAGGTCAACGCGCCGCTGCCAATATCCATCTCCATCGCGGCAAAGCAAACATCACCATCGCCAAGCAGTTGCCAGCTGAAGCTATCGCCATACAGTGCGGTGGCCTCTTGAGTGTCCTCTTCTGTATCAGCGGCTTCCTCATCCGGTTCATCAGGCGCGAGCGCAAAGGCTTCGAGGCCCGTTTTCACCACGCGCCAGCGGTTGTGCTGCTTAAGGGGAACGGCGTTTTGGCTCGTGCCATTCGTGGCGCTGGAGCGGAATGGTTCATCATGGAAAATATCGATGATCATTCCCTCTGCGAGGGCGATAGTTTCACTGTTTGCCAGATTGCTGGTGGCGCCGGCGTAGCTGCGTTGATAAACAACCGTATCGTCCGCGCCGGTAACCATAATGCTGGCGTAGGTATGGGAGGTGTAATACGAGTGCGGCGTGCCGGCGCGCGTGGCGACCGTCATCGCACGTTGTTGATTATCAATAACGATCTGGCAAAACTCGTTATTGTCCTGACCGCGGAGATTGAGGGTTACGCTCTTGCCCGTCAACTCCCCCGGATCGCTATTATCCTGAGGCAGGACATCGGCATAGGTTTTCCGCAAGCTGCTGCGTTGGGGTTCTTCAATATGGGGGAGCATCAGCCAGAGGTCGTTTTTACAGACGCACTCTTCCTGCGCGAGCAGCGAGGGCTGAGTACGGATCGCCTGAGCGTTATGCTCGAAAATAGCCTGTAAATCAGCCGCCGGATTATTATTGAGGATAAAGTTATACACGCCATTATCATCAATGCGTATCAGTTGGTATTTCTCGCGTGCGACTAACGTTAAATATCCGAGAGAGGCTTTCAGCCGGCCAGGCTCCACGTGAGTGATGTATAGGTGATAGTGGGGGCTGAATGGAATGACCACTTTTCCGGTAGCGCAATTGGTGCCGGTCATTTTGCGTTCAAATACTTTTTCCCCACTGGCGGAAAGTACGTTTACTGCGGCATACAACGCGCCTGGGTAGTAGGTGTGCGGCGTGGCGCTGGTGACATTAAGAATAAGCTGCTGATTTTCGTAGTCGATATCAAGGCGCGCGAAAGGCGCATCATTCAGCCCTAAAAAGGTGATCGTCACGTTACGTTCGCTGGTATCGTTTTGCTGAGCGTAGTTAACGGCAACCGCATTGGCGCCTTCTTTTACGGTGATATAGTTGATATCCGGGCGATATTTTTGCGAACGACCTTTAGGCAGTACGAGCTGGTATACACCCATTGGCATGTTATTCAGGACAAAAGTGTCACCATCAACAATCAGTGAATAATGCGTACCGCAATTATCCTGAATAGTCAGCGTTTGTCCGTAAATTTGTTGCAGCTGATCGATATTCAACGTCAGGGTCAGGTTACCCGTTTTGTTCAATTTCGCCAGTTCGCTGTTATCCACCAGCCAGAAGAAGGAATCCAGCCCTAACTGCTGGCGCGCGCTATCCCATTCGCTTTGTGGCAGAAAGCGATACAGTGGATAGAGCGGTTTTGTCGTCAGCGAGACGATATTTTCCCGGGTGGCATGTTTCAGCGTTAAGCCGCAGAGCTCGATAAACGGCGTGACATCATATCCAGCGGTAGCGGCAATAGCGGTTGCCAGCATATCGGCAAGCTGATGATCGGTCGGCTGGAAGCCCTCGCTATTGGCGAGTTGGCGATAATTCTGGTTAAAGACGCGGAAGGATGCGACACCAGCTTTCAATAACATCAGCATCAGGAATTGCAGGCGCGAACGCAGGCTCCAACTGGTGACCGGCGTCTTATCGGTAATATAGTTAACCAACTGTGCTTCCTGCGCGGCCAGCTTGCCATAGTTGTATAACCAGCCATCGGTATACAGATGATTATCCTGGCTTAGCGTGAGCTGCTGATAGAAAGAGGCGTAGATATTGTTCCACACTTCGCTGACGGACAGCGTGGAGTCCTGCATAAATTTACCCTGATAACCGTGGCCAATTTCATGCAGGATAACCCACTGCGTGGCAACGTTATCCAGCCAGCCTTCGCCAACCGTGGCGGCAGTTTGCGCGCACCAGGTGCTATTGTAATAAGCTGATCCGACGCCATGTTTATCCGGCCGTAGAAAATAACGGTTTGCAACATTCTGATTCCATTGCGAATCTGAATTATCGCTTAATCCGGCCCAATCGTTATAGCAGGTGAAAAGGTGGTTATAAAAACGGTGTAATGACGCTAATCCCGCTTTCATCGCATTGTCGCGGTCGGCATAAGGCAGCAGCAGGTTGATAACATCCAGATCCACCAGTGCGAACGACGATTTATTATTCTCCCAGTCGAGGAAAAACGTTTCTTCAGACTGTCCTGATTTCCAGCAGGGGAGCGGTTTCGTCGCCGCAGGTTGTTGGTAAATCACGGAGAACTCGCAGGGGCTGTCGGTAAACAACGTATCGACAAACGGCACAGAATCGACGGTGGTGCTAATCGTTGCCCAGGAGGTGGTCAGAGCGCTGGTTTTCTCCAGAGCGCTATCATCACACATCAGGCGCAGGGTCGAGATGCCGTTACTGAGGTCCGTTTGCCGAATTTTCAGCACCGTGTTGGCGGGCAGAATAAAGCCAAGCGCCTGACGATCGTGTTTTCGTCCTTTTTCAAAGCCTGCGTTATCCAGCCAGGTTGCGGATTGCAGGGTATAACATTTTTGTTCAATTTCCTGTGTCATAGAGCTATCTCCTTTTTCGCGGAAACTGAACATAAACGAAATAAAATAGTAAGTAATTCATATGGATAGGGTTGTGATGTGAAATGATATCAGTGAGGGATAACTGAGGTTTGCTGATGGCGAAGATGATCTATGGCTGAGGAAATAGAGGTTGGGGCAGGGGAAGAGGGCCAGTAGCTGGCCCGTAGCAGTCTGGGTTATTTACGCGTCAGTTTTTCCAGATCGGCTTCAATTTCGCTGATCTTATTGGTGACGACGCTTTCCAGATGGCGTAAATCGTCAAGGATCTTACGCTTGAGGTCGATTTCGGTACGGTCGCGCTGGCAGAGCTGGTCCAGCTCGTCGATCACATAGCGCAGGTTTGGGCTTATCTCCTGCACTTCTTTGTAACCCTGACCGACGCCGTCGGCGACCACGGTTTTACGCTGGCGTGGGTATTTAAACTTCACGCTTTTGGCGAAGAACTCGCCCTTATCTTTCTGGAAATAGATCTTCAGGATGTCGTTGTTAGCTTCCTGGCGCAGGCTATAGCGATCGATTTCATCAGGATTGGTAATGCCAAGACTCTTCAGATTATCGTACATAACGGTACCTTTGATATCATCATAACCATTGAATAATTAACGAAAAAATCCATCTTCGCCAGCGTCAGATATAAAAAAAGCGGGATATCTCCCGCTTTTTGTTCTGCTTAGTCGATGGTACGCAGCAGTTCGTTGATGCCGACCTTACCGCGGGTCTTCGCATCAACCTTTTTCACGATCACCGCACAGTACAGGCTGTATTTGCCATCTTTCGACGGCAGGTTGCCGGAAACGACAACCGAGCCCGCCGGCACGCGGCCGTAATGGACTTCGCCGGTTTCGCGATCGTAGATTTTGGTGCTCTGGCCGATGTACACGCCCATGGAGATCACCGCGCCTTCTTCAACGATAACGCCTTCAACGATTTCAGAGCGCGCGCCGATGAAGCAGTTATCTTCGATGATGGTCGGGTTAGCCTGCAGCGGTTCGAGAACGCCGCCGATGCCGACGCCGCCGGACAGGTGAACGTTTTTACCGATCTGCGCGCAAGAACCGACGGTGGCCCAGGTATCAACCATGGTGCCTTCATCAACGTAAGCGCCGATGTTGACGTAGGACGGCATCAGCACGGTATTGCGCGCGATGAACGCGCCCTGGCGAACGGCCGCCGGCGGCACTACGCGGAAGCCTTCTTTCTGGAAGCGCGCTTCGTCGTAGTCGGCGAATTTCATCGGAACTTTATCGAAGTAGCGGCTTTCCGCACCATCGATAACCTGGTTATCGTTAATACGGAAAGAGAGCAGTACCGCTTTCTTCAGCCATTGATGCGTCACCCATTGACCATCGATCTTCTCAGCGACGCGCAGCGCGCCGGAATCCAGCAGGGCAATAACCTGGTTCACCGCTTCGCGGGTGACGGTATCCACATTTGCCGGCGTGATGTCGGCGCGACGCTCAAAGGCGGACTCAATAACGTTCTGTAACTGCTGCATTGTTTCTTTCCATTCACTTAAAAAAAATACGTTACCCTTTATCGTTTGGATTGAGGGCCTCTGTCAACCGTTGTTGCACTTCTTGTTGCAGCTCATTATTAAGGGCACGCCGGTCGGCGGTGGCGATTATAAATAAATCTTCTACTCGCTCACCAATTGTCGTAATTCGCGCTCCGTGAAGCGATATTCCGAGGTCGGCGAACACCTGACCGACGCGGGCGAGCAGCCCCGGCTGATCGAGCGCAATGAGCTCAAGAAATGATTTCCGGTCGGTGTGGGTCGGCAGGAAATTCACCTCAGTAGCGACAGAAAAGTGACGCAGTTTCGCCGCCTGACGACGCGGGGCCGGCGGCTCCCAGCTGCGCTGCGTTATCGTCTGCTCCAGACCGTGGCGAATAGCCTCGTGGCGATCGGCGGAAAGCGGGCTGCCGTCGGGTTCAAGGACGATAAAGGTATCCATCGCCATGCCGTCGCGGGTAGTAAATATCTGCGCATCATGAACGCTGAGGTTGCGGCGGTCCAGTTCGCCGCAGACGGCGGCGAACAGGTAAGGGCGGTCCGGGCTCCAGATGAAGATCTCGGTGCCGCCGCGGGTGGCCCGCGAACTCAGCAGGATCATCGGTTTACTGAGATCGTGTTTCAGCAGGTTGCGGGCGTGCCAGGCGAGCTGATTCGGCGTATGCCGCACAAAGTAGTTCGCCCGGCAGCGGTTCCAGATCTGATGCAGCGCCTCTTCATTGATATTGTCCATGCGCAACAGCGCCAGCGCCTGCAGCTGATGGTGGCGTACGCGTTCGCGCATATCCGGCGTGCTCTGCATACCGCGACGCAGCTGTTTTTCGGTGGCGAAATAGAGCTCGCGTAGCAGGCTTTGCTTCCAGCTATTCCACAGCGTTTCGTTGGTGGCGCAGATATCGGCGACGGTCAGGCATACCAGATAGCGCAGGCGATTTTCCGTCTGTACCTCTTCGGCGAACTGTTTAATTACCTCCGGGTCCTGAATGTCGCGGCGCTGGGCGGTTACCGACATCAATAGATGCTGGCGTACCAGCCAGGCGACCAGCTGCGTCTCACGCGAATTGAGCCCGTGGAGCTCGGCGAATTTCAGCACGTCTTCGGCGCCGAGAATCGAATGGTCGCCGCCGCGGCCTTTAGCGATATCGTGAAACAGGGCGGCGATGAGGATAAGTTCAGGATGGGCCAGCCGCGGCCACAGCTCAACGCACAACGGATGGCGGCTGCGGGTCTCTTCTTTCGCGAAGCTTTCCAGTTTTAACAAGACGCGTATGGTGTGTTCGTCGACGGTATAGGCGTGAAACAGGTCGAACTGCATCTGACCGACAATATGCGACCACTGCGGCATATAGGCCCACAGCACGCTGTGGCGATGCATCGGCAGCAGACCACGACTCACCGCGCCCTGATGACGGAGCATGCTGAGGAAGAGGGTTCGTGCCTCCGGGATATAGCACAGCGGCTGCGTTAGGTGGCGGCGCGCGTGGCGCAGGTGGCGCAGGGTGGTGGAGTAAATACCGGTGATGCTGCTGTTACGCACCATGATAAAGAACATCCGCAGAATCGCCTGCGGCTCGCGAATAAACAGGGTGTCGTCGCGCAGGTCTATCAGAGTACCGCGCAGTTGGAAATCATCATCAATAGGCCGCGGCTTTTCATTCTCGGTGAGAGCGAGGATCGCCTCATCAAACAGCTGCAGCAGCATATTGTTGAGTTCGCTTACCCGACGGGTAACGCGGAAGAAATCCTTCATCATATGTTCGATCGGCTGATTGCCTTCGCCTTCATAGCCGAGGCGATGGGCGACATTCAGCTGACGATCGAAAAGCAGGCGGTTATCGTAGCGATTCACTTCAAGATGCAGGGCAAAACGGATGCGCCAGAGCTGGTGCAGGCACTCGTTAAGCTCGTTGCGCTCGGCTTCGGTGAGGAAGCCGAAACCGACCATTTCATCAAGCGAGGTTGCGCCGAAGTGGCGGCGAGCCACCCACTGCAGGGTATGTATATCGCGCAGGCCGCCGGGGCTGCTTTTGACGTCCGGCTCCAGGTTGTAACTGGTGCCGTGGTAGCGCTGGTGGCGGACATTCTGCTCTTCAACCTTGGCGGCGAAGAACTTCTCCGACGGCCAGAAGCCGTCGCTAAAAATATGTTTTTGCAGTTCAAGGAACAGCGCGACGTCGCCGATCAGCAGGCGGGATTCGATTAAGTTGGTGGCGACGGTGAGATCCGAAAGCCCTTCTAGCAGACACTCTTCGAGGGTGCGCACGCTATGGCCCACCTCCAGCTTGACGTCCCACAATAGCGTCAGCAGTTCGCCGACCTTTTGCGCCTGCTCGTCCGGCAGCTTTTTACGGCTCAGAATCAGCAGGTCGACGTCGGAGAGCGGGTGCAGCTCGCCGCGCCCATAGCCGCCGACGGCTACCAGCGCCATATCGCTCTGCGCGCCAAAACCGTAGTCGACCCACAGCCGCTGCAGCAACTGGTCGATAAACTCGGTGCGCGCCGCTATCAGCCGTTCCGCGGCGATACCGCGATCGAAAGCCTCGCCCAGCCAGCGTTGGAAGGTATCGAGATGCGTCTTGATGGCGGCACAGTTCAGATCGCCCTGCGGCCAGCTCACGGGATGTTCCGGCGGGATGGGCAGAAGAGGGGAGGCTGTGTCAGGTAAAGAGTTGCTCATCGCGTCACCATAAGAAAAAACTATCTAATAAAAAAGCCGGCGGGCGCCGGCTTTTCATTATGCTTCGTGCGAGATTATCGCCGGGATGGTGTCATCCTTGCGTAGCGTCAGAATTTCGCAGCCGTTATCAGTTACCACAATAGTATGCTCATACTGCGCAGACAAGCTACGGTCTTTGGTTTTCACCGTCCAGCCGTCCTTCATGCTGCGGATCTCTTTCTTACCGGCGTTGACCATCGGTTCGATAGTGAAGGTCATACCCGGCTTGAGCACCACGTCGGTTTCCGGCGAATCATAGTGCAGTACCTGTGGTTCCTCGTGGAAGCCGCGGCCGATACCGTGGCCACAGTATTCACGTACCACGGAGAAACCTTCCGCTTCGACGAATTTCTGGATCGCCGCGCCGATCGCACGCAGGTTAATCCCCGGCTTGACCATCTTCAGCGCCAGATAGAGGCTTTCCTGGGTGATGCGGCACAGGCGCTCGCCGAGGATAGTCGGTTTGCCGACGATGAACATTTTTGAGGTATCGCCGTGGAATTCATCTTTAATCACGGTCACGTCGATATTGACGATGTCGCCGTCTTTCAGCAGTTTGCCGTCATCCGGGATGCCGTGGCACACCACTTCATTAATAGAGATACAGACCGATTTCGGGAAGCCGTGATAGCCGAGGCAGGCGGAGACCGCTTTCTGTTCATTAACAATGTAGTCGTTGCAGATGCGATCCAGTTCGCCGGTGCTGACGCCCGGTTTAACGTAGGGTTCGATCATTTCCAGCACTTCGGCGGCCAGGCGGCCGGCAACGCGCATTTTTTCGATGTCTTCAGATGTCTTGATAGAGATAGCCATGGAATATGTCCAGCAGTGTCGATTTTTTCGACAATAATAGATTAAGTCCTGTCAATGGTAACAGTCCGGGTACGCTGGTGCCAAATTGAGAATCATTAACAGCACGCGACGTCAACAAGAGTTGGTGTCTGGCCAGGTTTTGTGGTATAAAGCGCGCCGGACTTCCGTTCCATCTCAGATACACAAGGATGGACGTAAGCGACATACTCATATTGTGTAAATAACACACACGTATCGGCACATATTCCGGGGTGCCCTTTGGGGTCGGTAATATGGGATACGTGGAGGCATAACCCCAATTTAATCTATAGAGGTTTTAAACATGGCAACTGTTTCCATGCGCGACATGCTCAAGGCTGGTGTTCACTTCGGTCACCAGACCCGTTACTGGAACCCGAAAATGAAGCCTTTCATCTTCGGCGCGCGTAACAAAGTTCACATCATCAACCTTGAGAAAACTGTACCGATGTTCAACGAAGCTCTGGCTGAGCTGAACAAAATCTCTGCCCGTAAAGGCAAGATCCTGTTCGTTGGTACTAAGCGCGCTGCAAGCGAAGCGGTAAAAGAAGCTGCTAACAGCTGCGACCAGTTCTTCGTGAACCATCGCTGGCTGGGCGGTATGCTGACTAACTGGAAAACCGTTCGTCAGTCCATCAAACGTCTGAAAGACCTGGAAACTCAGTCCCAGGACGGTACTTTCGAGAAGCTGACCAAGAAAGAAGCGCTGATGCGCACTCGTGAGCTGGACAAGCTGGAAAACAGCCTGGGCGGTATCAAAGACATGGGCGGCCTGCCGGACGCACTGTTCGTTATCGACGCTGACCACGAGCACATCGCTATCAAAGAAGCAAACAACCTGGGTATCCCGGTATTTGCTATCGTTGATACCAACTCTGATCCGGACGGCGTAGACTTCGTTATCCCGGGTAACGACGATGCAATCCGCGCAGTTAGCCTGTACCTGGGCGCTGTTGCTGCTACCGTTCGTGAAGGTCGCTCTCAGGACCTGGCTTCTCAGGCGGAAGAAAGCTTCGTAGAAGCTGAATAATAAGGTTTAAGCCCTTATTAGTACCGTGTATGAATAGGGGCCAATTTTAGGCCCCTTTTTTCAATTTATGCTGTTTGGCCGCAGGCCGGGCAGTTTCCACATCTCCCGAGGATTTTAGAATGGCTGAAATTACCGCTTCCCTGGTAAAAGAGCTGCGCGAACGTACTGGCGCAGGCATGATGGATTGCAAAAAAGCACTGACTGAAGCTAATGGCGACATCGAGCTGGCAATCGAAAACATGCGTAAATCCGGCGCGATCAAAGCGGCGAAAAAAGCAGGCAACGTTGCTGCTGACGGCGTGATCAAAACCAAAATCGACGGCAACTACGGTTACATTCTGGAAGTTAACTGCCAGACTGACTTCGTTGCTAAAGATGGTGGTTTCCAGGCATTTGCTGACAAAGTACTGGACGCCGCTGTTGCTGGTAAAATCTCCGACGTTGAAGTTCTGAAAGCGCAGTTCGAAGAAGAACGTGTTGCCCTGGTTGCTAAAATCGGCGAGAACATCAACATCCGTCGTATCGCTATCCTGGAAGGCGACGTTCTGGGCAGCTACCAGCACGGTGCTCGCATCGGCGTTCTGGTTGCCGCTAAAGGCGCTGACGAAGAGCTGGTTAAGCAGCTGGCAATGCACGTTGCTGCAAGCAAGCCGGAATTCGTTAAGCCGGAAGACGTTTCTGCTGAAGTAGTAGAAAAAGAGTACCAGGTTCAGCTGGACATCGCGATGCAGTCCGGTAAGCCGAAAGAAATCGCAGAGAAAATGGTTGAAGGCCGCATGAAGAAATTCACCGGCGAAGTTTCTCTGACTGGTCAGCCTTTCGTTATGGAACCGAGCAAATCTGTTGGTCAGCTGCTGAAAGAGCACAACGCCGACGTTACTGGCTTCATCCGCTTTGAAGTGGGCGAAGGCATTGAGAAAGTTGAGACTGACTTTGCAGCAGAAGTTGCTGCGATGTCCAAGCAGTCTTAATTTTTAAAAAAAGGAGCCGCCTGAGGGCGGCTTCTTTTTGCGCCTCTCTTGTAAAATCAGCCAATCGCTTATAGTGACTGCGCTGAACGATGACATACAATGTCGTCAGAATTAACTCATCTCAATCGTTGACAGTCTCAGGAAAGAAACATGGCTACCAATGCAAAACCCGTCTACAAACGTATTCTGCTGAAGTTAAGTGGCGAAGCTCTGCAGGGTTCAGAAGGCTTCGGTATTGATGCAAGCATACTTGACCGTATGGCTCAGGAAATCAAAGAACTGGTTGAACTGGGTATTCAGGTTGGCGTAGTGATTGGTGGCGGTAACCTGTTCCGTGGTGCTGGTCTGGCGAAAGCGGGTATGAACCGCGTTGTGGGCGACCACATGGGCATGCTGGCAACGGTCATGAACGGCCTGGCAATGCGTGATGCGCTCCATCGCGCCTATGTGAACGCTCGCCTGATGTCCGCAATCCCGCTGAACGGCGTGTGCGACAACTACAGCTGGGCGGAGGCGATTAGCCTGCTGCGTAACAATCGCGTGGTGATCCTCTCCGCGGGTACCGGCAACCCATTCTTTACCACCGACTCCGCAGCCTGCCTGCGCGGTATTGAAATCGAAGCCGACGTGGTACTGAAAGCGACCAAGGTTGACGGTGTGTTTACCGCTGACCCGGCGAAAGATCCTTCCGCTACCATGTACGATCAGCTCACCTACAGCGAAGTGCTGGATAAAGAGCTGAAAGTGATGGATCTTGCCGCCTTTACCCTGGCGCGCGACCACAAACTGCCGATTCGCGTATTTAACATGAACAAGCCAGGCGCGCTGCGTCGCGTGGTCATGGGCGAAAAAGAAGGCACGTTGATTACGGAATAATTCCCGTCGGCGCTAATTCCGGGTAATATTCCGCTTTACTTTAGCGGGGAAGTTGCCCGGTTAATAGAATTAATCCGGACTATACTTAGCTCACTTTTGCAGTGGGCGACCGTGTGGTCTGTCTGAGACAAGTTTTCAAGGATTCGTAACGTGATTAGCGATATCAGAAAAGATGCTGAAGTACGCATGGAAAAATGCGTAGAAGCATTCAAAAACCAAATCAGCAAAATTCGCACGGGCCGTGCTTCTCCAAGCCTGCTGGATGGCATCATCGTGGAATACTACGGCACGCCGACCCCGCTGCGCCAGCTGGCAAGCGTTACGGTAGAAGATTCCCGTACGCTGAAAATCAACGTCTTCGACCGCTCCATGAGCCCGGCCGTTGAAAAAGCGATTATGGCGTCTGACCTGGGTCTGAACCCGAGCTCTGCGGGTAGCGATATCCGCGTTCCGCTGCCGCCGCTGACTGAAGAACGTCGTAAAGATCTGACTAAGATCGTGCGTGGCGAAGCTGAGCAGGCGCGTGTTGCCGTGCGTAACGTTCGTCGTGACGCGAACGACAAAGTTAAAGCTCTGCTCAAAGAGAAAGAGATCAGCGAAGATGACGATCGCCGTTCTCAGGACGACGTGCAGAAAATGACTGACGCCGCCATTAAGAAAGTTGATGCGGCGCTGGCAGAGAAAGAAGCGGAACTGATGCAGTTCTGATTTTCTGCCGCTACGCAGGCCCAGGGCATTCGGGGCTGCGTAAAGTCTGAAACGCCGTACAGAAGACCGTACGCTCAATATTTGGGATTGCGTTAAAATAGCTGGCCTTGTAGCCTTCCGGTTTATACCGAAGGTCATTCGCCGCCGTTTTAGCCCTGAGAATTGATGCGTAAAGGGCTTGCTGGCGGCGTTTTGCTTTTTATCCTGTCACAATTCTTCTGGACGTCTCATGAAGCAATTAACCGTTCTCGGTTCGACCGGTTCAATCGGCTGCAGCACGCTGGACGTGGTGCGCCATAATCCCGAAAGCTTTTCCGTCGCCGCGCTGGTCGCGGGGAAAAATGTCGACCGTATGGTTGAACAATGTCTGGAATTTTCCCCCCGATTCGCGGTGATGGATGACGCGCAAAGCGCTGAGCGTTTACGTACGCTGCTGCGCGAACAGGGCTGCCGCACGGAAGTGCTGAGCGGCAAGCAGGCGGCGGCCGACGTCGCGGCGCTGGATGAGGTCGATCAGGTGATGGCGGCCATCGTTGGCGCGGCAGGCCTGGCGCCGACGCTGGCGGCAATTCGCGCCGGCAAAACGGTATTGCTGGCGAACAAAGAGTCTCTGGTGACCTGCGGCCGCCTGTTTATGGATGCGGTTCAGCAGTATGGCGCTCGCCTGTTGCCGGTTGATAGCGAACATAACGCGATTTTTCAGAGTATGCCGGAAACAATTCAAAATCATCTGGGATACGCTGACCTGACGCAGAACGGCGTCTCGTCGATTCTGCTGACCGGTTCCGGTGGTCCTTTCCGGGAAACGGCGATTTCAGAGCTGGCGGCAATGACGCCGGATCAGGCTTGCCGCCATCCGAACTGGTCAATGGGACGCAAAATTTCCGTTGATTCCGCCACGATGATGAATAAAGGGCTGGAGTATATCGAAGCCCGCTGGCTGTTTAATGCTTCTGCTCGGCAGATGGAAGTCATAATTCATCCGCAATCGGTGATTCACTCCATGGTTCGCTATCAAGACGGCAGCGTGCTGGCGCAATTGGGCGAGCCGGATATGCGCACGCCGATCGCCCATACCATGGGCTGGCCGCAGCGCCTGAACTCTGGCGTTAAACCGCTGGATTTCTGCCAGTTGAGCAACCTGAGCTTCTCGGCGCCGGATTACGATCGCTATCCGTGCCTCAAGCTGGCGATGGACGCTTTTGATGTCGGCCAGGCGGCGACGACGGCGTTGAATGCCGCTAACGAAGTCTCAGTGGCGGCGTTTCTGAATAGTGAAATCCGCTTTACCGATATTGCGGCGGTGAACCAGGCAGTGCTGGATAGTATGGCGCTCAATGAACCGCAAAGTATTGATGAAGTGGTTGCAATTGATGCCGAAGCGCGCGTCGCCGCACAGCGACAACTTCGATAACACATGGCGCAGGGGAGCCCCTACAACGCGTTGTGATATTTGTGGGCGCTGGGCTTCAGTGATATAGTCTGCGCCACCCGATCGTTGCATTTTGTTGTGAAAGATTACGGTGGCCGTGGCAAGACACGGCTTTTTTGCGTAAAGCTTTTGGTTGTTCTCTGCGATTGGCTGTAGCTCCGGCGCCGGATAAAAATGCGTATTCAGCGCTGCCCGGCGGCGTGTGTGATGTGGCTTAGCTAATCCTTATTATGGACTTAAAACGCGTTATGTTGTCTGCTAATCAAACTGTCAGCAAAATGTCGCCTGCACATGGTTGTCGCCATGTCGCCATTATCATGGACGGCAACGGTCGTTGGGCGAAACAACAAGGTAAAATTCGCGCCTTTGGCCATAAAGCTGGAGCGAAATCTGTTCGTCGCGCGGTCTCCTTCGCGGCGAATAATGGTATTGAAGCATTAACGCTTTACGCATTCAGTAGTGAAAACTGGAACCGTCCGGCGCAGGAAGTGAGCGCGCTGATGGAACTGTTTGTCTGGGCGCTGGATAGCGAAGTCAAAAGCCTGCATCGTCACAATGTCCGCCTGCGGATTATCGGCGAGACGACGCGCTTTAATGCCCGGCTGCAGGAGCGTATCCGTAAGGCGGAAGCGCTAACGGCAAACAATACCGGGTTAACGCTGAATATCGCCGCTAATTACGGCGGCCGCTGGGATATTGTCCAGGGCGCGCGTCAACTGGCCGAACAGGTACAAAACGGGTTGTTAAAACCTGAAGAGATCACGGAAGAGATGCTTAGCCAGCGGGTGTGTATGCATGAACTGGCTCCCGTTGATTTAGTTATTAGGACCGGGGGAGAGCACCGAATAAGTAACTTTTTGATTTGGCAAATTGCCTATGCCGAACTTTACTTTACGGATGTTCTTTGGCCCGATTTTGCTGAACAGGACTTTGAAGGTGCACTCCATGCATTCGTTAGTCGAGAGCGTCGTTTTGGCGGCACAGAAGAGCCGGGTGGCAGTCATGCCTGATGGGGGTCACTTTTGCTGAAGTATCGCCTGATTTCCGCTTTCGTTTTAATTCCCGTCGTTATTGCGGCGCTTTTTCTATTGCCGCCCGCGGGTTTTGCCATCGTCACCCTGGTCGTTTGTATGCTCGCCGCGTGGGAGTGGGGGCAATTAAGCGGTTTTACCTCAACGACGCAGCGCGTGTGGCTTGCGGTGCTTTGCGGCCTGCTGCTGGCGCTGATGCTCTTTATGTTGCCTGAATACCACTATGACGCGCATCAACCGATGGTTGAAGGATCGTTATGGGCCTCATTTGGCTGGTGGATTGTCGCGCTGTTGCTGGTGCTCTCTTATCCGGCCTCGGCGGCGCTGTGGCGTCATTCCAAAGCGTTACGTCTGATCTTCGGCCTGCTGACTATCGTCCCGTTTTTCTGGGGCATGCTGGCGCTGCGCGCATGGCATTATGCCGATAACCACTACAGCGGCGCGGTGTGGCTACTGTACGTCATGATTCTGGTGTGGGGCGCGGATTCCGGCGCCTACATGTTTGGTAAAATGTTCGGTAAGCATAAGCTGGCGCCGAAGGTTTCTCCGGGTAAAACCTGGCAGGGTTTCTTCGGCGGCCTGTTGACGGCAGCTGTTATCTCCTGGGCTTATGGCGTGTGGGCTCATCTGGATGTCACCCCAACCGTGTTGCTGATCTGCTCGGTGGTGGCGGCGCTGGCTTCAGTGCTGGGTGATTTGACGGAAAGTATGTTTAAGCGTGAAGCCGGCATCAAGGATAGCGGGCATCTGATCCCTGGACATGGCGGTATTTTAGACCGTATCGACAGCCTGACGGCTGCGGTACCGGTGTTCGCTTGTCTGCTGTTGTTAGTCTTCAGGACGATTTGACGGAAGGTTTTATGCTGAGCGTTCTCTGGAATTTGGCCGCTTTTATTATTGCGCTTGGCGTACTGATCACCGTGCACGAGTTCGGCCATTTCTGGGTGGCTCGTCGCTGCGGCGTGCGCGTTGAACGATTCTCCATTGGTTTTGGTAAAGCGCTGTGGCGCCGCGTGGATAAGCAGGGGACCGAGTTTGTTATCGCGCTGATCCCGCTCGGCGGTTATGTGAAGATGCTCGACGAACGCGTCGAACCGGTGGCGCCGGAAATGCGTCACTACGCTTTCAATAATAAAACCGTCGGTCAGCGCGCGGCCATCATCGCCGCAGGCCCTATTGCCAACTTCATTTTTGCCATCTTTGCCTACTGGCTGGTGTTTATCATCGGCGTCCCTGGCGTGCGTCCGGTTGTTGATGAAATATCGCCCAATTCCATCGCTGCGCAAGCACAAATTGCAAAAGGAATGGAACTTAAAGCGATAGATGGCATCGAAACGCCTGATTGGGATGCAGTACGTATGGCGTTAGTCGCGAAGATTGGCGACCAACAAACAATACTTACCGTCGCCCCTTTCGGGACGAACCAACGTCAGGATAAAATCCTCGATCTGCGGCACTGGGCGTTTGAGCCGGATAAGCAAGATCCGGTGGCCTCGTTAGGCATCAAGCCGCGTAGCGCGCAGATTGATACCGCGCTGGCTGAGGTTCAATCTCAGTCGGCCGCGCAGAAAGCAGGTTTGCAAGCGGGAGACAGGATCGTTAAAGTCGATGGTCAACCGTTAACGCAGTGGATGACGTTTGTTAATCTGGTGCGTGATAATCCGGGCAAGGCGCTGGCTCTGGAGGTCGACAGACAAGGTACGCCGCTGTCGTTGACCCTGACTCCGGATACGAAGTCGGTGAAAGGCAAGGCTGAAGGGTTTGCAGGGGTAGTGCCAAAAGTTATCCCGCTACCTGATGAATACAAGACAGTGCGTCAGTACGGGCCGTTTGCCGCCATCGCCGAAGCCACGGATAAAACCTGGCAACTGATGTCGTTAACGGTCAGGATGCTGGGCAAATTGATAACCGGTGATGTCAAACTGAACAACCTCAGTGGGCCGATTTCTATCGCTCAGGGGGCTGGAATGTCAGCGGAATTTGGGTTGATTTACTATCTGATGTTCCTTGCGCTGATTAGCGTGAACCTTGGAATAATCAACTTGTTCCCGTTACCCGTCCTCGACGGGGGGCATCTGCTGTTTTTGGCGATTGAAAAGCTGAAGGGCGGGCCGGTATCCGAGCGAGTTCAAGACTTTAGTTATCGCATTGGCTCAATACTGCTGGTGCTGTTAATGGGGCTTGCACTTTTCAATGATTTCTCTCGGTTGTAAGAGAGTTTGTTAGGAAGAACGCATAATAACGATGGCGATGAAAAAGTTGCTCATAGCGTCGCTGCTGTTTAGCAGCGCGACTGTATACGGTGCTGAAGGGTTCGTGGTGAAGGACATTCATTTCGAAGGCTTGCAGCGTGTCGCTGTTGGTGCGGCCCTCCTCAGCATGCCAGTGCGTCCTGGCGATACGGTGACCGATGATGATATCAGTAACACCATTCGCGCTCTGTTTGCCACTGGCAACTTTGAGGACGTCCGCGTCCTGCGCGATGGTGATACCCTGCTGGTGCAGGTGAAAGAGCGCCCAACAATTGCGAGCATTACCTTCTCCGGCAACAAGTCGGTGAAGGATGACATGCTCAAGCAAAACCTTGAGGCATCCGGCGTTCGCGTTGGGGAATCTCTCGATCGCACCAAGCTTGCCGATATCGAAAAAGGGCTGGAAGATTTCTACTACAGCGTCGGTAAATATAGCGCCAGCGTAAAAGCTGTCGTGACGCCGTTGCCACGTAACCGCGTCGACCTGAAACTGGTGTTCCAGGAAGGCGTCTCGGCGAAAATCCAGCAGATTAACATTGTCGGTAACCACGCGTTCACCACTGACGAACTGATCTCTCACTTCCAACTGCGCGATGAAGTGCCGTGGTGGAACGTGGTCGGCGATCGCAAATACCAGAAACAGAAACTGGCGGGCGACCTTGAAACCCTGCGCAGCTACTATCTGGATCGCGGTTACGCGCGTTTCAACATCGATTCGACGCAGGTTAGCCTGACGCCGGACAAGAAAGGCATCTACATCACCGTTAACATCACCGAAGGCGAGCAGTACAAGCTCTCCGGCGTGCAGATAACGGGCGATCTGGCGGGCCATTCTGCGGAAATCGAATCGCTGACCAAAATTGAGCCGGGCGAGCTGTATAACGGCACCAAAGTGACCAAAATGGAGAATGACATTAAGAAACTCCTCGGTCGCTATGGTTACGCTTATCCGCGCGTCCAGTCGCAGCCGGAAATCAACGACACGGATAAAACCGTGAAGCTGCACATTAACGTTGATGCTGGTAACCGTTACTACGTGCGTAAAATTCGCTTCGAAGGTAACGACACCTCCAAAGATTCCGTTCTGCGCCGCGAAATGCGCCAGATGGAAGGGGCGTGGCTGGGCAGCGACCTGGTTGACCAGGGTAAAGACCGTCTTAACCGTTTAGGTTATTTCGAAACCGTCGATACCGATACCCAGCGCGTGCCGGGTAGCCCGGATCAGGTCGATGTCGTTTACAAGGTGAAAGAGCGTAACACCGGTAGCCTGAACTTCGGTATCGGTTACGGTACCGAAAGCGGCGTCAGCTTCCAGGCGGGCGTACAGCAGGATAACTGGTTAGGTACCGGCTACTCCGTCGGCATCAACGGGACCAAGAACGACTACCAGACCTACGCTGAACTGTCGGTCACCAACCCGTACTTCACCGTAGACGGCGTGAGCCTCGGCGGCCGCCTCTTCTATAACGACTTTGATGCGAATGACGCGGATCTGTCTGACTATACCAACAAAAGCTATGGTACAGACGTCACCCTCGGCTTCCCGATCAACGAATACAACTCGCTGCGCGCAGGCTTAGGTTACGTTCATAACTCCCTGTCCAACATGCAGCCGCAGGTGGCGATGGATCGTTACCTTGACTCTGTAGGTTCAGACAGCACCGGCAGCTTTACCGCGAATGACTTCACCTTTAACTACGGCTGGACCTATAACAAGCTGGACCGTGGTTACTTCCCGACGGAAGGTTCGCGCGTCAACCTGAACGGCAAAGTGACCATTCCGGGGTCTGACAACGAATACTACAAAGCGACGTTGGATACCGCGACGTACGTGCCGATCGATGACGATCACCAGTGGGTTGTGCTGGGACGTACCCGACTGGGTTATGGCGACGGTATCGGCAGCAAAGAGATGCCGTTCTATGAGAACTTCTACGCCGGTGGTTCAAGTACCGTGCGTGGCTTCCAGTCGAACACCATCGGTCCGAAAGCGGTCTATAAATCCGGGGCTTATGCCGGAGATAATAACGACTACGAAGAATGTTCCAACTCTGACGGTTCATACTGTAAATCAGACGATGCGGTCGGCGGTAACGCCATGGCGGTCGCCAGTCTTGAGCTGATTACCCCGACGCCGTTTATCAGTGATAAATACGCGAACTCGGTACGTACCTCCATTTTCTGGGATATGGGTACCGTATGGGATACAAACTGGGAAAATACTGCGGCGACTCGAGCAGCAGGCGTGCCTGACTACAGCGATCCGAACAACATTCGTATGTCTGCGGGTATCGCGGTACAGTGGATGTCGCCGTTGGGGCCGTTGGTCTTCTCCTACGCCCAACCGTTTAAAAAGTACGATGGAGACAAAGCCGAGCAGTTCCAGTTTAACATTGGTAAAACCTGGTAATTGTTGGCAACAACGGAATGTAAGTGCAGTATAGCGCTGACTGTAGGCGATAGCGGATGCTATCGCCTGGCCACGCAAATAACGGTACCCCTGGGTACTCATGGGATGGTAAGGAGTCAATTGTGAAAAAGTGGTTATTAGCTGCAGGTCTGGGTTTAGCAATGGTAACTTCCGCTCAGGCGGCAGATAAAATTGCAATGGTTAACATGAACAACCTGTTCCAACAGGTAGCCCAGAAAACTGGCGTTTCCAACACGCTGGAAAACGAGTTCAAAGGTCGCGCTAGCGAACTGCAGCGTATGGAAGGCGATCTGCAGTCCAAAATGCAGCGTCTGCAGTCTATGAAACCGGGCGCAGATCGTAGCAAGCTGGAAAAAGACGTGATGTCTCAGCGTCAGTCCTTCGCGCAGAAAGCACAGGCTTTTGAGCAGGATCGCGCACGTCGTTCCAACGAAGAACGTGGCAAACTGGTTACCCGTATCCAGACCGCCGTTCAGAGCGTAGCGAAAGATCAGAGCATCGATCTGGTTGTTGACTCTAATGCCGTGGCATACAACAGCAGCGATGTTAAAGACATTACCGCTGATGTACTGAAACAGGTTAAATAAGTAATGCCTTCAATTCGACTGGCTGACTTAGCACAGCAGTTGGATGCAGAGTTACACGGTGATGGCGATATCGTCATCACCGGCGTTGCGTCCATGCAGAGCGCTAAAGCAGGCCAAATTACTTTCATGGTAAATCCTAAATACCGTGAACACCTGGCCGCTTGCCAGGCCTCCGCCGTTGTGATGACGCCGGACGATTTACCCTTTGCCCATAGCGCCGCGCTGGTAGTGCGTAATCCCTACCTGACCTACGCGCGCATGGCTCAAATTTTAGATACCACGCCGCAGCCGGCGAAAGACATCGCGCCAAGCGCGGTGATCGATCCCACGGCGAAGCTGGGTAACAACGTCTCCGTTGGCGCGAACGCCGTTATCGAATCCGGCGTGGTGCTGGGCGATAACGTGGTTATCGGCGCGGGCTGCTTCGTTGGCAAAAATAGTAAAATCGGCGCCGGCTCGCGTTTGTGGGCTAACGTTGCTGTTTACCATGAGATTGAGATCGGTGAAAATTGCCTGATCCAGTCCAGTACGGTGATCGGCGCGGACGGTTTCGGTTACGCTAACGATCGCGGTAACTGGGTGAAGATCCCGCAGCTTGGTCGCGTTATTATTGGCGATCGCGTGGAGATCGGCGCCTGTACCACTATCGATCGCGGCGCGCTGGACGATACCGTGATCGGTAACGGCGTTATCATTGATAACCAGTGTCAGATTGCGCATAACGTGGTGATTGGCGACAATACCGCCGTCGCTGGCGGCGTGATTATGGCCGGCAGCCTGAAAATTGGCCGTTACTGCATGATTGGCGGCGCCAGCGTGATTAACGGCCATATGGAAATCTGCGATAAAGTCACCGTTACCGGGATGGGGATGGTTATGCGTCCTATCTCTGAACCTGGCGTCTATTCCTCAGGTATTCCGCTACAGCCGAACAAGGCGTGGCGTAAAACCGCGGCGCTGGTGATGAATATTGACGAGATGAGCAAGCGCCTGAAAGCCGTTGAGCGCAAGGTTAATCAACAAGACTAATTTCTCATTTGGTCACGTACATTCCCGGCCTGTTGCATTCGTTAATAAGATTGCCGCAGGCCGTGTTATTATTGCCTTTTAGTATATTTAGACAGGAAGAGTATTTTGACTACTGACACTCATACTCTGCACATTGAAGAGATTCTGGAACTTCTGCCTCACCGTTACCCGTTCCTGCTGGTAGACCGCGTGCTGGATTTTGAAGAAGGTCGTTTTCTGCGCGCAGTAAAAAATGTTTCCGTAAACGAGCCGTTTTTCCAGGGGCATTTCCCTGGTAAGCCGATTTTACCTGGCGTTCTGATTCTGGAAGCGATGGCGCAGGCCACCGGTATTCTGGCATTTAAAAGCGTTGGAAAACTTGAGCCGGGCGAGCTGTACTACTTCGCGGGTATCGATGAAGCGCGTTTCAAACGTCCGGTAGTACCAGGCGATCAGATGATTATGGAAGTCACTTTCGAGAAAACCCGCCGCGGCCTGACCCGTTTCAAAGGCGTTGCGCTGGTTGACGGTAAAGTGGTTTGCGAAGCGACGATGATGTGTGCGCGTAGCCGGGAGGCCTGATACGTGATTGATAAAACCGCCTTTATTCATCCTACCGCCATTGTAGAAGAAGGCGCCGTTATTGGCGCTAACGTTCACATTGGTCCGTTTTGTATCGTGGGCGCCAACGTCGAAATTGGCGAGGGCACCGTACTGAAGTCTCATGTCGTTGTGAATGGCCACACTAAAATTGGTCGCGACAATGAGATCTATCAGTTCGCTTCTATCGGCGAAGTCAACCAGGATCTGAAATATGCTGGCGAGCCGACCCGAGTGGAAATTGGCGATCGCAACCGCATTCGCGAAAGCGTGACCATTCATCGCGGTACAGTACAGGGCGGTGGATTAACGAAGGTGGGCAGCGATAACCTGCTGATGATCAACGCCCACGTGGCGCATGATTGCACGCTTGGCGACCGCTGTATTCTGGCCAACAACGCGACGCTGGCCGGTCACGTATCTCTGGATGATTTCGTCATCATCGGCGGCATGACTGCAGTACATCAGTTCTGCATCATCGGCGCGCACGTAATGGTTGGCGGCTGCTCCGGCGTCGCTCAGGACGTTCCGCCGTTCGTGATTGCCCAGGGCAACCACGCCACGCCGTTTGGCGTCAATATCGAAGGGCTGAAACGCCGCGGCTTTAGCCGTGAAGCGATTACCGCGATTCGTAACGCCTATAAACTGCTGTACCGCAGCGGCAAAACGCTGGACGAAGCCAAACCGGAAATTGCCGAACTGGCGGCTCAGCACCCTGAAGTTCAGCCGTTTGTCGATTTCTTCGCCCGTTCAACTCGCGGCTTGATTCGTTAATGGCCGAACAGCGTCCCCTGACGATTGCCCTGGTCGCCGGAGAAACTTCCGGCGATATTCTTGGCGCTGGTCTCATTCGCGCCCTCAAAGCTCGCATCCCTGATGCGCGCTTTGTCGGCGTGGCGGGGCCGCTGATGCAGGCGGAAGGATGCGAAGCCTGGTACGAAATGGAAGAGCTGGCGGTGATGGGCATTGTTGAAGTGCTTGGTCGCCTGCGCCGCTTACTGCATATTCGCGCCGATTTAACGCGCCGCTTCGGCGAGCTGCGTCCCGATGTCTTCGTTGGCATCGACGCCCCTGATTTCAATATTACCCTCGAAGGTAATCTGAAAAAGAAGGGCATCAAAACCATTCATTACGTCAGCCCGTCCGTCTGGGCATGGCGACAAAAACGCGTTTTCAAAATTGGCAGATCCACCGATCTGGTCCTGGCATTCCTGCCTTTCGAAAAAGCGTTTTACGACAGATTTAACGTTCCCTGCCGCTTTATCGGCCATACCATGGCGGATGCGATGCCGCTGGATCCTGATAAAGGCGCGGCGCGCGATCGTCTGGGCATCCCGCATGATGTTCACTGTCTGGCTTTACTGCCCGGTAGCCGCGGCGCGGAGGTCGAAATGCTCAGCGCCGACTTCCTGAAAACCGCGCAGCTTCTGCGTAACACCTATCCCGACCTGCAGGTCGTGGTGCCGCTGGTCAACGCCAAACGGCGGGAACAGTTTGAGCGAATTAAAGCTGAAACGGCGCCCGACATGACGGTGCATATGCTGGATGGTCAGGCGCGCGATGCGATGATCGCCAGCGATGCCGCGCTGCTGGCCTCGGGGACGGCGGCGCTGGAGTGCATGCTGGCGAAATGCCCGATGGTCGTTGGCTACCGCATGAAGCCGTTTACCTTCTGGCTGGCGAAGCGGCTGGTGAAAACCGATTATGTCTCCTTGCCAAATCTGCTGGCCGGGCGCGAGCTGGTGAAAGAGCTGCTGCAGGATGAATGCGAGCCGCAGGCGCTGGCCGCCGCGTTGAAGCCGCTGCTGGCCGACGGCAAAACCAGCCACGATATGCATGATACTTTCCGCGCGCTGCATCAGCAGATCCGCTGCAACGCGGATGAGCAGGCGGCGGACGCAGTACTGGAGTTAGCAAAATGATGGAGTTCGTCTATCCACATACCCATCTGGTCGCCGGCGTCGATGAGGTTGGCCGTGGGCCGCTGGTCGGCGCAGTGGTCACTGCGGCGGTGATCCTTGATCCGCGCAAGCCGATTGTTGGGCTGAATGACTCAAAGAAATTGAGCGAAAAGCGCCGCCTGGCGCTGTTCGATGAAATCAAAGACAAAGCGCTATGCTGGAGCCTGGGCCGCGCCGAGCCGCATGAAATCGACGAGCTGAACATCCTGCATGCCACGATGCTGGCAATGCAGCGCGCCGTCGCTGGCCTGAGTATTACCCCCGAGTTCGTGCTTATCGATGGCAATCGCTGTCCATCGCTACCGATGCCGTCGCAGGCGGTAGTGAAAGGCGATAGCCGGGTGGCGGAAATCAGCGCAGCGTCTATTCTGGCTAAAGTCACACGCGACGCCGAAATGGCTACGCTGGATATCGCATTTCCGCAATACGGCTTTGCCCAGCACAAAGGCTATCCTACCGTTGTACATCTGCAAAAGCTGCAGGAACACGGCGCAACAGAGCACCACCGGCGTAGCTTCGGCCCGGTGAAACGCGCGCTGGGTCTGGCGTCCAACTAAGTCACTGGGATCTAAAGATGTCTGAACCACGTTTCGTACACCTGCGGGTGCACAGCGACTATTCCATGATCGATGGGCTGGCGAAAACCGGGCCGCTGGTGAAAAAGGCGGCCGCTTTGGGCATGCCTGCGCTGGCGATCACCGATTTTACCAACCTCTGCGGTCTGGTTAAGTTCTACGGAACGGGCCATGGCGCCGGGATTAAGCCCATTGTCGGCGCTGACTTCCATGTTCAGTGCGATCTGCTGGGCGATGAATTCACCGAACTGACGGTTTTAGCGGCCAACAATACCGGCTATCAGAATCTGACTCTGCTCATTTCTCGCGCCTATCAGCGCGGCTATGGCGCGCTGGGGCCGTGGATCGATCGCGACTGGCTGGTTGAGCATCAGGAAGGGCTGATTCTGCTGTCCGGCGGCCGTAAAGGCGATGTTGGCGTCAGCCTGATCCGCGGAAATATGCCGCTGGTCGAGCAGTGTCTCGCCTTCTATGAACAACATTTCCCGGATCGCTACTATCTGGAGCTGATCCGTACCGGTCGTCAGGACGAAGAAAGCTATCTTCACGCCGCGGTTCAACTGGCGGAGGAGCATGGTTTGCCGGTAGTGGCGACCAACGATGTGCGTTTCCTGGAAACCGGCGACTTCGACGCCCATGAAATTCGCGTCGCCATTCACGATGGCTTCACCCTCGACGATCCGAAGCGACCGCGCAACTATTCGCCGCAGCAATATATGCGTAGCGAAGAGGAGATGTGCGAGCTATTTGCCGATATCCCGGAAGCGCTGGAAAACACCGTTGAGATCGCCAAACGCTGCAACGTTACCGTGCGCCTTGGCGAATACTTCCTGCCGCAGTTCCCGACCGGCGACATGACCACCGAAGACTTCCTGGTAATGAAGTCGAAAGAGGGGCTGGAGGAACGTCTCGAATTCCTGTTCCCGGATCCCGAAGAGCGCGCTAAGCGTCGCCCGGAATATGACCAACGTCTGGATGTCGAACTGCAGGTTATCAACCAGATGGGGTTCCCGGGCTACTTCCTGATCGTCATGGAATTTATCCAGTGGTCGAAGGATAACGGCGTGCCGGTAGGGCCGGGACGTGGTTCCGGCGCCGGCTCGCTGGTGGCCTACGCGCTGAAAATTACCGACCTTGACCCGCTGGAGTTTGACCTGCTGTTCGAACGTTTCCTTAACCCGGAACGTGTGTCGATGCCCGACTTCGACGTCGACTTCTGCATGGAGAAACGCGACCAGGTTATTGAGCACGTTGCGGATATGTATGGCCGCGACGCGGTATCGCAGATCATCACCTTCGGTACCATGGCGGCGAAGGCGGTTATTCGCGACGTGGGCCGCGTGCTGGGTCACCCGTACGGCTTTGTTGACCGTATCTCCAAGCTGGTGCCGCCGGATCCTGGCATGACGCTGGCGAAAGCCTTTGAAGCGGAACCACAGCTGCCGGAAATCTACGAAGCGGACGAAGAAGTTAAAGCGCTGATTGATATGGCGCGTAAGCTGGAAGGCGTGACGCGTAACGCCGGTAAGCATGCGGGCGGCGTGGTTATCGCGCCGACCAAAATCACCGATTTCGCGCCGCTGTACTGCGATGAGCAGGGGCTACACCCGGTTACCCAGTTTGATAAGAACGACGTCGAATACGCCGGGCTGGTAAAATTCGACTTCCTCGGCCTGCGTACGCTGACCATCATCAACTGGGCGCTGGAGATGATCAACAAGCGGCGGGCGAAGAACGGCGAAGGGCCGCTGGACATCGCCGCGATCCCGCTGGATGACAAGAAAAGCTTCGACATGCTGCAGCGCTCGGAAACCACCGCGGTCTTCCAGCTTGAATCGCGCGGCATGAAAGATCTGATTAAGCGTCTGCAGCCTGACTGCTTCGAAGATATGATCGCGCTGGTGGCGCTGTTCCGTCCGGGCCCGCTGCAGTCGGGGATGGTAGATAACTTTATCGACCGTAAGCACGGCCGTGAAGAGATTTCCTACCCGGACGTCCAGTGGCAGCATGAATGTCTGAAACCTGTACTGGAGCCGACTTACGGCATCATCCTGTACCAGGAACAGGTCATGCAGATAGCCCAGGAGCTCTCCGGTTATACCCTCGGTGGCGCGGATATGCTGCGTCGTGCGATGGGTAAGAAAAAGCCGGAAGAGATGGCCAAGCAGCGCGGCACCTTCGAAGAAGGGGCGAAAAAGCGCGGCGTTGATGGCGAACTGGCGATGAAAATCTTTGACCTGGTGGAAAAATTCGCCGGTTACGGATTTAACAAGTCCCACTCCGCCGCCTATGCGCTGGTCTCCTACCAGACGCTGTGGCTGAAGGCGCACTATCCGGCCGAGTTTATGGCGGCGGTGATGACCGCCGATATGGACAACACCGAGAAGGTGGTGGGTCTGGTCGATGAATGCTGGCGCATGGGCCTGAAAATCCTGCCGCCGGACATTAACTCCGGCCTGTATCATTTCCACGTCAATGATGACGGGGAAATCGTGTATGGTATCGGCGCCATTAAAGGTGTCGGCGAAGGCCCGATTGAAGCGATCATTGAAGCACGTAACAATGGCGGCTATTTCCGCGAGCTGTTTGATCTGTGCGCCCGTACCGATATTAAAAAACTCAATCGCCGGGTACTGGAAAAGCTGATTATGTCCGGGGCGTTCGACCGCCTCGGCCCGCATCGCGCGGCGCTGATGAACTCGCTCAACGATGCGCTGAAAGCCGCCGATCAGCACGCCAAAGCCGAAGCCATCGGCCAGGCGGATATGTTCGGCGTGCTGGCGGAAGAGCCGGAACAAATTGAGCAATCCTACGCCAGCTGCCAGCCGTGGCCGGAGCAGGTGGTGCTGGATGGTGAAAGGGAAACGCTGGGGCTGTATCTGACCGGCCACCCGATTAACCAATACCTGAAAGAGATCGAACGCTACGTTGGCGGCGTGAGACTCAAAGACATGCACCCGACCGATCGTGGTAAAGTGACCACGGCGGCGGGTCTGGTTATTGCTGCGCGGGTAATGGTCACCAAGCGCGGCAATCGTATCGGCATCTGTACGCTGGATGACCGTTCCGGGCGTCTGGAGGTGATGTTATTCACCGACGCGCTGGATAAATACCAGCAGTTGCTGGAAAAAGACCGCATACTTATCGTCAGCGGACAGGTCAGCTTTGATGACTTCAGCGGGGGCCTTAAAATGACCGCCCGTGAAGTCATGGATATTGACGAAGCCCGGGAAAAATATGCTCGCGGGCTTGCTATCTCGCTGACGGACAGGCAAATTGATGACCAGCTTTTAAACCGACTCCGTCAGTCTCTGGAACCCCACCGTTCGGGAACCATTCCAGTACACCTCTATTATCAGAGGGCGGATGCGCGCGCGCGGTTGCGTTTTGGCGCAACATGGCGCGTCTCTCCGAGCGATCGTTTACTCAACGATCTGCGTGGCCTTATCGGCTCGGAGCAGGTGGAACTGGAGTTTGACTAATACAGGAATACTATGAGTCTGAATTTCCTAGATTTTGAACAGCCTATCGCAGAGCTGGAAGCGAAAATCGATTCCCTGACTGCAGTAAGCCGTCAGGATGAGAAACTGGATATTAACATCGATGAAGAAGTGCATCGTCTGCGCGAAAAAAGCGTAGAGCTGACGCGCAAAATCTTCGCCGATCTTGGCGCATGGCAGGTAGCCCAGCTGGCGCGCCATCCACGTCGTCCCTATACCCTGGATTATGTCCGCCTGGCTTTCGACGAGTTTGACGAGCTGGCAGGCGATCGCGCCTACGCTGACGATAAAGCTATCGTTGGCGGTATTGCGCGTCTTGATGGTCGCCCGGTGATGATCATCGGCCATCAGAAAGGCCGTGAGACCAAAGAGAAGATCCGTCGTAACTTTGGTATGCCGGCGCCGGAAGGCTACCGCAAAGCGCTGCGCCTGATGGAAATGGCTGAGCGTTTCAAAATGCCGATCATTACCTTCATCGACACCCCTGGCGCCTATCCGGGCGTTGGCGCGGAAGAGCGCGGCCAGTCGGAAGCGATTGCCCGCAACCTGCGTGAAATGTCGCGTCTGAGCGTGCCGGTTATCTGCACCGTCATCGGCGAAGGCGGCTCCGGCGGCGCGCTGGCGATTGGCGTAGGTGATAAGGTCAACATGCTGCAGTACAGCACCTATTCGGTTATCTCGCCGGAAGGCTGCGCGTCTATTCTGTGGAAAAGCGCGGATAAAGCGCCGCTGGCCGCGGAAGCAATGGGTATCGTTGCGCCGCGCCTCAAAGAGCTGAAGCTGATTGATTCCATCATTCCGGAACCGCTGGGCGGCGCCCACCGTAACCCGGAAGCGATGGCGGCGAGCCTGAAGGCACAGCTGTTGGCCGACCTGGCTGACCTGGATACTCTCAGCGAAGAAGAGCTGCGTAACCGCCGCTATCAGCGTCTGATGAGCTACGGCTACGCCTGATTATTCAGCATCATATTTTCTCTAAGGGGCCGGATTTCCGGCCCCTTTTTTTATCATTTTTTTTCTGAGGCAAGATGATGCGCCAATGAGGTGATGTGATTAGCCGATGATGTCCTTCTCCCGCGACACTGCGCTAACTGCCGGGGACAACGCCTGGGCAGACCGTTCACAAGGAAAAGGAGAATAATATTATGGCAATTCATAAAACTGTCGCCTTGAGCGCCGTGGCCGCAGGGATCATGTTAAGTCTGAGCGCCGCACAGGCCGCGCCGCTGCTCAGCGCTACTGAAGCCACCACCATGACAGCCAGCGAGCTGGCGGCAAAAGAAAAAGCATTAACCGATTTTCCATTAATGGATGCGGTGAAGTCTTCCATTCGTACCCTCGATAACGCTTCAGTCGAAAAGATTGAGCCTGGCAGGGCGGCTAACCCGGAAAACGTTAAACGCGTCGAAGGCATGCTCAGCGAGCAGGATTGGGATTATCTGTTCCCGATGCGCGCGCCGGAATATACCTACAGCAACTTCCTGAAGGCGATCGGTAAATTCCCGGCGGTCTGCGGCACCTACACCGATGGCCGTGACAGCGATGCTATCTGTCGTAAATCGCTGGCCACCATGTTTGCCCACTTCGCCCAGGAAACCGGCGGCCACGAAAGCTGGCGCGATATCCCGGAATGGCGCCAGGCGCTGGTCTATCTGCGTGAAGTTGGCTGGACCGAAGGACAAAAAGGCGGCTATAACGGCGAATGTAACCCGGATGTCTGGCAGGGACAGACCTGGCCTTGCGGTAAAGATGCCGATGGCGATTTCCTCAGCTACTTTGGCCGAGGGGCTAAACAGCTCTCCTATAACTACAACTACGGCCCGTTCTCCGAGGCAATGTATGGCGACGTCCGCCCGCTGCTGGATAAACCTGAGCTGGTGGCGGACTCATGGATGAACCTCGCCAGCGCGGTCTTTTTCTTTGTTTATCCGCAGCCGCCGAAACCTTCCATGCTGCACGTCATTGATGGCACCTGGCAGCCGAACGATCGTGATAAGAGCAATGGCCTGGTGCCGGGGTTTGGCGTGAGCATCCAGATCATCAACGGCGGCGTCGAGTGCGGCGGCGCAACGGAAAACGCCCAGTCGCTTAACCGTATTGCCTATTACAAAGAGTTCGCCAACTACCTCAAAGTGCCTATTGCCGATGATGAAGTGCTGGGTTGTAAGAACATGAAGCAGTTTGATGAAGGCGGAGCCGGCGCGCTGCCCATCTACTGGGAACAGGATTGGGGATGGGATCCGAACAGCGCAGACGGCAAAACCAATGCCTGCCAGCTGGTGAGCTATCAGACACCGTACAGCGCGTTCAAAGAGGGGGATTACAGCAAATGCGTTCAGCATTACTTCAACGTGACCGTGGTTGATGATGCGGGCAGCGATGGCGCGTCTGATAAGACAGATGACACGACACCAGCGCCTCAAGTGAACGTCGCGCCGGTGGCGCGTATTGCCGGCCCGGTGGGCGCTGTTGAAGCTGGCAGCCTGGTGTCGCTGAGCGGGGAAGGGTCTACCGATGCTAACGGCGACAAGCTGAACTATCGCTGGATGTCGCAGGATGGACAGACGTTAAGCGGCGCGGATAAAGCGGTGATCAATTTCAGCGCCCCACAGAGCAGCGATAAAGATGCCCAGTATGTGGTTAGCCTGACCGTTAGCGATGGCAGTTTATCCAGTACGGCCACCTATACTCTCAATGTGAAGGCGAAGGCGGCGGATGAAGCGAAGGATGAGCCGGCTGGCGACAGCGGCGCCATCAGTTATCCGGCGTGGAGCGCCAGCCAGAGCTGGAAACCGGGTGATATCGTCAATAACCACGGCGCGCTTTTCCAGTGTAAACCGCTGCCGGAAGGGGCCTGGTGCAACGTAGCGCCAACCTACTACGAACCGGGCGCAGGTCTGGCCTGGGGAGATGCGTGGAAGGCGCTGTAATTATCGTTTTACTCTGATTCAGGACTAAGATAAATCCGCCAGTGCTAAGCACTGGCGCGATTGATATTATGCTTACCTTAGGTAAATCCAGGAGGAAAGCGTGAATATCATCGCCATCATGGGGCCCCACGGCGTCTACCATAAAGACGAACCGATCAAAGAGCTGGAAGCCGCTCTGCGGAAGCAAGGATTCCAGACTATCTGGCCGCAAAACAGCGCCGACCTGCTGCAGTTTATCGAACACAATCCGCGCATCTGCGGCGTTATCTTCGACTGGGATGAGTACAGCGTTGATTTATGTAGCGATATCAATCGTCTGAACGAATACCTGCCGCTGTATGCTTTTATCAATACGCACTCGACGATGGACGTCAGCAGCCAGGACCTGCGCATGGCGCTATGGTTCTTTGAATATGCGCTGGGGCTGGCGGAAGATATCGCTACTCGTATTCGTCAGTATACCAACGAGTATCTGGACAACATCACGCCGCCATTTACCAAAGCGTTATTTAACTATGTGCAGGAGGGAAAATATACCTTTTGCACTCCCGGACACATGGCGGGAACCGCCTACCAGAAAAGCCCGGTCGGCTGCCTGTTTTATGATTTCTTCGGCGGTAATACGCTGAAGGCTGATGTTTCTATCTCCGTTACCGAACTGGGGTCGCTGCTGGACCATACCGGCCCGCATCTGGAAGCGGAAGAGTATATCGCCCGCGCCTTTGGCGCCGAGCAGAGCTACATGGTGACCAACGGTACCTCGACTTCAAATAAAATTGTCGGCATGTATTCGGCGCCTGCCGGCAGTACGCTGCTTATCGATCGTAACTGTCATAAATCGCTGGCGCATCTGCTGATGATGAGCGATATCGTGCCGCTATGGCTAAAACCGACGCGTAACGCGCTGGGGATCCTCGGCGGCATTCCGAAACGGGAATTTACCCGCGACAGCGTCAAGCGCAAAGTTGAGACAACTCGCGGCGCGCAGTGGCCGGTGCATGCGGTGATCACCAACTCCACCTATGACGGCCTGTTGTATAACACCACCTGGATTAAACAGACTCTCGACGTGCCGTCGATCCACTTTGATTCCGCCTGGGTGCCTTATACCCACTTCCACCCGATTTATCAGGGCAAAAGCGGCATGAGCGGCGACCGCGTACCGGGGAAAGTGATCTTCGAAACCCAGTCGACGCATAAAATGCTGGCGGCGCTGTCGCAGGCTTCGCTTATCCATATTAAAGGCAGCTACGATGAAGATACCTTCAATGAAGCCTTTATGATGCATACCTCTACCTCGCCAAGCTATCCGATCGTCGCCTCGATAGAGACCGCGGCGGCGATGCTGCGCGGTAACTCCGGAAAACGCCTGATTCAGCGCTCCATCGAGCGTGCGCTGCACTTCCGTAAGGAGGTGCAGCGCCTGCGTGAGGAGGCTGACGGCTGGTTCTTTGATATCTGGCAGCCGGAAGAGGTTGAGGAGGCGCAGTGCTGGCCGGTTTCGCCGGGAGAAACGTGGCACGGTTTCCAGGATGCCGATGCCGACCATATGTTCCTCGATCCGGTCAAAGTCACCATTCTTACGCCGGGGATGGACGAGCAGGGCAATATGGCGGAAGAGGGGATCCCGGCGGCGCTGGTGGCGAAATTCCTCGACGAGCGCGGCGTGGTGGTGGAGAAAACCGGGCCGTACAATCTGCTGTTCTTGTTCAGTATCGGTATTGATAAAACCCGGGCGATGGGCCTGCTGCGCGGCCTGACCGAGTTTAAACGCGCCTACGATCTCAACCTGCGGGTGAAAAATATGTTGCCGGATCTCTATGCCGAGGATCCGGACTTCTACCGCAATATGCGCATCCAGGATCTGGCGCAGGGGATCCACCGCCTGATCCGCCAGCATCAGCTCTCACAGCTGATGCTGCGGGCCTTTGACGTGCTGCCGGAGATGAAAATGACTCCGCATCAGGCCTGGCAGCGACAGATTAAGGGCGAAGTAGAAACCATCGAACTGGAGAATCTGGTGGGGCGTATTTCGGCAAACATGATCCTGCCGTATCCGCCTGGCGTGCCGCTGCTGATGCCGGGCGAGATGATCACCGAAGAGAGCCGCGCGGTGCTCGACTTCCTGTTGATGCTCTGTTCGATCGGTCGCCACTACCCAGGTTTTGAAACCGACATCCACGGGGCCAAACGCGACGAAGACGGCGTCTACCGTGTACGAGTCTTAAAAAATAATTAGGGGCTTGCGCGGCGGCGGGCGGCGCGAGTAACGTGTTGGGCTTCAACAGGAGGAGAGCAACCATGCTGGGTTTAAAACGAGTTCACCATATTGCCATCATCGCGACAGATTACGCGAAGAGCAAAGCGTTCTATTGCGACATCCTCGGGTTTACGCTGCAGAGCGAGTTCTACCGCGCCGAGCGTGATTCGTGGAAGGGCGACCTGGCGCTGAACGGCGAGTATGTCATCGAGCTGTTTTCGTTCCCGTTCCCTCCTGCGCGCCCCAGCCGTCCGGAGGCCTGTGGTCTGCGCCACCTGGCGTTTAGCGTCGACGATATTGATGCCGCGGTTGCGCATCTGCAGGCGCACGGCGTCGCCTGCGAGGCTATCCGCATCGATCCGTTTACCGATAAGCGCTTCACCTTCTTCAACGATCCCGACGGCCTGCCGCTGGAGATTTACCAACAGTAATACTTGCCAGAACCAGCCCTGGCGCGTAACGTGCCGGGCTATCTCTTCTTAGCTGCGTACGCACGATCATGACGCCGGATATTGCCTCATCGCTTCGACCATATCGTCAGTTTCTGCTGGCCTTCAGCGGCGGCCTGGACTCAACCGTCCTGCTGCACCGGCTGGTACGCTGGCGCCAGCGCGAGCCAGCGATTCAGCTGCGCGCGATTCACATTCACCACGGCCTGAGCGCCAACGCTGACCATTGGGTTGAGCATTGCGAACAGATTTGCCAGCAATGGCAGGTACCGTTACAGGTGGTGCGCGTGACGCTGGCGGATGAGGGGTTGGGGATCGAAGCGCATGCTCGCCAGGCGCGCTATCAGGCTTTCCGTGAGGCGCTGCTGCCAGGCGAGGCGTTATTGACGGCACAACATCTCGACGACCAATGCGAGACCTTCCTGCTGGCGCTTAAGCGCGGTAGCGGCCCGACCGGCTTGTCGGCGATGGCCGCCAGTAGCGAGTTCGCTGGCGGAAAATTGCTGCGTCCGCTGCTCAATGAGAGCCGTGAATCCCTGCATCAATGGGCGCTGACTCATCAACTGCGGTGGATTGAAGACGAAAGTAATCAGGACGATGCGTACGATCGTAACTTTCTGCGTCTGCGGGTGGTTCCGCTGCTGAGCGAGCGCTGGCCGCATTTTGCCGAGGCTGTCGCCCGCAGTGCCAGCTTATGTGGCGAACAGGAACAGTTGCTCGATGAAATGCTGTCGGCAGAACTTGCCGCGCTGGTTGATGAGCGTGGTTCTCTGGCGATAGAACCGCTGAGCGCGATGAGCGCGCCGCGTCGTGCGGCGTTGCTGCGCCGCTGGCTGGCTTCCCAACAGGCGCCGATGCCGTCGCGCGAAATGCCGGAGCGCATCTGGCAGGAAGTGGCGCTGGCGCGTGAAGACGCCGCGCCTTGCCTGCGGTTAGGCGGTTTTGCCGTTCGGCGCTACCAGCAGCGCCTGTTTTGGGTCAAGCATCTGGCAAGCCTGGCGGAACGGGAAATACCCTGGGGCGATGCGACTAAAGCGCTGACGCTACCGGAAGCGCTGGGAGAACTGGCATTGCAGTCCGGCGGGCCGCTACGCGCGCCACGCGCGGATGAGTCGGTATCGATACGTTTTCGCGCCAGCGGTAATCTGCACATTGTTGGGCGTCAGGGTGGCCGTAAGCTTAAGAAAATCTGGCAGGAAATGGCGGTCGCGCCCTGGCGTCGCGACGCCACGCCGCTGCTGTTTTATGGCGAAACCTTGATTGCCGCAGCCGATGGGCTGTTTGTCACCAGAGAGGGGCAAATACAGGAAGGCGAAGGGTTACAGCTGATATGGCGGAAAACGGGCGGCTAAGCCGCCCGGTGGGCTTCAGGATTCGCTGACCACCACGGTGCCGATTTCCGGGTGGCTGAAACTGGCGATTTTATCCAGGCGTAGCTCGCGGACGTTACCGGCAAATTCTACCACCAGATACTCGACATTTTTACGCGAGATAAGATCGCTCGCTTTGGCCTGTAGCTGTTCACCATCTTTCAGGGCCAGCGCCAGCACCAGGTGATGCTGGCAGGCAAGTTCGAGGTTGTCATAATCATCGCAGTTAATGGGTTGATAAGTATCATTCATTGACATAATCGCTCACCAATAAGTTTGCCGCCGCATAAGCGGCCTTTTCCCTGACTGACTCCGAAAGGGCCTGATCCGCCGCAACCTCATTTAATACTTTCAACACGCAGCCCAGCGCATCCGGGATATACCCTAAGTCTCCGCTGGCTATTTCCGCATACCGCTTGCGTATTAACTCACAATATTGATCCACATGCCCTCCTGTCAGCGTTCTGACTTAACCGTGGGATGCAAGTTTAAGCCTACGAAGATAAACTCTGTTTAGCAAGGTGACTATACCATAGTCATCTAAGCAATATCAGCAGGATGAAAGGAGTACCTGCGATTGCCGACAGCCTTTTGTCGCCAGTTTCGCTACAATGTACGCCATTTTTTTCAGGAGTTTATTCATGGCGCTGAAAGCGACGATTTATAAAGCTGTGGTTAATGTTGCCGATTTAGATCGCAACCAGTTTCTGGATGCTAACCTGACGCTGGCGCAACATCCCTCAGAAACCCAGGAGCGTATGATGCTGCGTCTGCTGGCGTGGATTAAATATGCCAACGAACGTCTGCAGTTTACCCGCGGGTTGTCCTCGGATGATGAACCGGAGCTGTGGCAGTTGAACGACCATTTGGGTGTTGATCTGTGGATTGAGCTGGGGCTGCCGGACGAGAAGCGCCTCAAGAAAGCCTGCTCGCGGGCGCAGGAGGTGGCGCTGTTTGCCTATAATAGCCGGGCGGCTGAAATCTGGTGGCAGCAAAATCAGAACAAGCTTGCGGCGTATCCGAAGCTGACTATCTGGTATCTTGATGATACGCAGCTGGCGCAGCTAAGCGCTTTTGCCGATCGCACTATGACGCTGCAGGCAACCCTGCAGGACGGCGGTATCTGGTTATCTGACGATCGGAATAATCTGGAAATTCATTTAACGGCCTGGCAGCAGCCGGCATGATAACGATTAGCCGCAGCGTTTCCATCCCGGATGAGGAGATCTCGCTTACCGGGGTCCGCGCACAGGGGGCGGGCGGTCAGCATGTGAATAAGGCCTCGACGGCGATTCACTTACGTTTTGATATTAAAGCATCGAGCCTGCCTGAGTTTTATAAAGAACGCCTGCTCGCCGCCAGTCACCACTTAATTTCTGCTGACGGTGTGGTTATCATTAAGGCTCAGGAATATCGTAGCCAGGAGATGAACCGCGAAGCGGCGATCTCGCGACTGGTTACGCTGATAAAAGAATTAACCGCAGTGCAAAAAAGCCGCCGGGAGACGCGACCGACTCGGGCGTCAAAAGAGCGACGACTTGCCTCCAAGGCGCAAAAGTCCTCAGTCAAAGCGCTGCGTGGGAAGGTTCGCCATTGAGCGGCGTGGCGGACGGGTGGAATGGATTATAAGGAATTCACAGTGAAGAAAATTGTATTTTCGCTCGCAGCGGCCTGTTCGCTCTTTGCGCTGTTTGGCTGCAATCATCGCGCTGAGGTGGAGACGGTTCAGCCGGCGGCGATGGAAGAGCTGAAACCGATGCAGCAAAGCTGGCGCGGTATTTTGCCTTGCGCGGATTGCGAAGGGATTGAGACCTCTTTGTTCCTTGAGAAAGATGGCACCTGGGTTATGAACGAACGTTATCAGGGCGTTAGCCGCGAGCCGTCATCTTTCGCTTCATATGGTACCTGGGCGCGTACCGCCGATAAACTGGTATTGACCAACAGCAAAGGCGAGAAATCTTACTATCGGGCGAAAGGCGACAAGCTGGAAATGCTCGATCGCGACGGCAATCCGATTAAATCAACGCTGAATTATACGCTTGAGCCTGTGAAGGCCAGCCTGCCGACGACGCCAATGGCGATGCGCGGGATGTATTTCTATATGGCGGATGCGGCAACCTTTACCGATTGCGTGACCGGTAAAACGATCGCGGTCGCGAATAACGCCCAGCTTGAGCGCGATTATGCCGCCGCGCGCGGTACCGATACTCGTCCGGTGCTGCTGGTGGTTGAAGGACATTTCACCCTTGAAGCAAACCCGGATACCGGCGAGATGATGAAAACGCTAATGACGGATAAAGACAGTAAATTTATTCCGGGTAAAGACTGCGGTAATTAATTCTTGCAGTTGCTATAAAAAAGGCCTCGCTATTGCGAGGCCTTTTAGCTTTTAAGGGGAAATTAACCCTTAATCTGCTGCACCAGGTAATTCACGATATCCCCGGTCTTAATCAGCTGCTTCTCGCCGTTGCGACGATGTTTGTATTCGATATCATCGTTGTCGAGGTTACGGTCGCCGAGCACGATGGTGTGAGGAATACCGATCAGCTCCATATCGGCGAACATCACGCCCGGACGCTCTTTACGGTCGTCCATCAGCACGTCGATGCCATGCGCACGCAGCTCGGCGTACAGCTTCTCGGCCAGCTCCTGCACGCGATAGGACTTGTGCATGTTCATCGGCAGAATAGCGACCTGGAACGGCGCGATGGCGTCCGGCCAGATAATCCCGCGATCGTCAAAGTTCTGCTCAATAGCGGCGGCCACTACGCGGGTCACCCCAATACCGTAGCAACCCATGGTCAGAATCTGGTTACGGCCATCTTCGCCCTGCACCGCGGCATTCATTGCCTGAGAGTACTTGGTGCCCAGCTGGAAGATGTGGCCGACTTCGATACCGCGTTTGATAAGCAGGGTACCTTTGCCGTCCGGGCTCGGGTCGCCGGCAACGACATTACGAATATCAGCAACTTCCGGAGTCGCGACGTCGCGATCCCAGTTAATGCCGAAATAGTGTTTGCCATCGATGTTAGCGCCGGCGGCGAAATCGCTCATGGCCGCGACGGTACGGTCGATAACCACCGGAATCGGCATGTTAACCGGACCGAGAGAACCAGGTCCCGCGTTAACGATAGCGCGGATCTCTTCTTCGCTGGCGAAGGTCAGCGGGCTCGCGACCTGCGGCAGTTTTTCCGCTTTCACTTCGTTGAGCTCGTGATCGCCGCGTACCAGCAGGGCGACCAGCGGGTAGCTGCTATCTTCCACCGCTTTCACCAGCAGGGTCTTCACGGTTTTTTCGATTGGCAGATTGAACTGCTCAACCAGCTCGGCGATGGTTTTCGCGTTCGGCGTGTCTACCAGCGTCATTTCTTGCGTCGCGGCGGCGCGCGGCTCTTTCGGCGCGACGGCTTCGGCAAACTCAATGTTCGCCGCGTAGTCGGAGCTATCAGAGAAGATCACGTCATCTTCGCCGCTCTGCGCCAGCACCTGGAACTCATGAGAAGCGCTACCGCCGATCGAACCGGTGTCAGCCTGTACCGCGCGGAAATCCAGCCCCATACGGCTGAAGATTTTGCTGTAAGCGGTATACATCGCGTCGTAGGTTTCCTGCAGCGATTCCTGAGAGGTATGGAAAGAGTAAGCATCTTTCATCAGGAACTCACGGGAGCGCATCACGCCGAAACGCGGGCGGACTTCATCGCGGAACTTGGTCTGAATCTGATAGAAGTTCAGCGGCAGCTGTTTATAAGAGTTCAGCTCGTTGCGAATCAGGTCGGTAATGACCTCTTCGTGAGTCGGGCCGAGAACGAACGGGCGATCGCCACGATCGGCAATGCGCAGCAGCTCAGGGCCATATTGCTCCCAGCGACCGCTCTCCTGCCACAGTTCAGAAGGCTGAACTACCGGCATTAACACCTCGATAGCACCGGCGTTGTTCATCTCTTCACGCACGATGTTCTCGACTTTTTTCAGAACGCGCACGCCGGTCGGCAGCCAGGTGTACAACCCTGAGGCCAGCTTGCGGATCATCCCGGCGCGCAGCATCAGCTGATGGCTGATGACTTCGGCGTCGGCAGGTGTCTCCTTCAGAGTGGAGAGCAGATATTGGCTAGTACGCATGTTGTTACGGTTCCATTTGGACGATCGGAACAGGCTGGAGAGCCAGCCTGAAACAAAAAAAGTGGTTTAGTTTACCAGTGTGGCAAAGATGCCAAAAGAGAGGAAAATAAAATTAGCGCGGTTCGAGAGAAAAGACTTCAAAACCGTAGGGGATTACCCGCCAGCGCACGTTGAAATCGAGCAGCCAGACGGCGTAGGTTTTCCCTGCTTCTTCCTCTTTACGATAAGCCGGACGCGGATCCTGCGCCAGTACTTCACGGATAAACGCTTTGATATGCGGGTAGCGTTTTTCCAGCGTCAGTAACTGTGCTTCTATTTCCGGCGTAAAGCTGACATTCATGCCTGCCAGCGGCGCCTGCTGCGCATAGCTGGCGCTGGCGTCCGGCAGGGCTTCGGCAAAGGGAAGATAAGGTTTGATATCAACCACCGGCGTACCGTCCACGAGATCGAGGCTGCCAAGTTCCAGTATCACCTGATCCTTCTGGCAGCGAACGCCTTTTAGTTCAACCAGCGACATGCCGATAGGGTTGGGGCGAAACGTCGAGCGGGTTGCAAAGACGCCCATGCGTGCGTTGCCGCCAAGGCGGGGAGGGCGCACGGTCGGACGCCAGCCGCCAGCCATGGTCTGATGAAAGACAAACAGGACCCACAGATGGCTGAAGTTTTCCAGCCCACGCACGGCGTCAGCCTGGTTATAAGGCGCGAGCAGATGCAGCTCTCCGCCGCCGTGTTCAACCAGGCCTGGCTGGCGAGGAACGGCAAACTTCTCTTTATACGGCGAGCGGATGACGCCTATCTGCGCGAACTGAAATGCACTCATTGTGCCGAGACGTTAAGCGCTGAACCCAGGCAAACGGCCTGACGGTAGCAGCCTGGCGTACCGCTGGTCACTTCGCAGCTGTGCAGCAGCACGGCGTTGGCCTTCATTTTGGCCGCGTTGATTTGCATGCGTTTACGGGCGGTCGGGATATTCGGCGGGGAGTCCTGGTTTGAAGCCTGGCATGATTCGCCGCTCACTTCACCCAGATCGCGGAAGGGTTTGCCTACCAGCGCGGCGGCATCGGTATAGATTCTGACCGGCGCGGGACGTGAGACTTTTGGTTTAGCCGTTTCCGTCTGGACTGGCGTGGTTGCGGTGCTTTTAACAGGCTCAACGGGGGATCTGCTTAGCATAGAACAACCGCTTAACATGAGTGCTAACAAACAGACCGGTAAAGCACGCATAGTATTTCCTCAATGAATTATAAACAGGGCGCTATTGAATCAGGTGCTTGCATAAATGACAAGACGGGCATAAAGCCCGTCCTGAATGATATTACGCTGAAAGCAGATTACCAGCCTTTCACTGCGCCGCCGTTAAAGATTTTGTTAGCGGCTTCGTAAACTTCATCGCTCTGGTAAGCCTGAACAAATTTCTTAACATTTTCCGCGTCTTTATTATCTTCGCGGGCGACGATCAGGTTTACGTACGGCGAGTTTTTGTCTTCAACGAAGATACCGTCTTTCGCCGGGGTCAGGCCAATCTGGCTGGCGTAAGTGGTGTTGATGACCGCCAGAGCGATCTGCGCGTCGTCCAGAGAACGCGGCAGCTGCGGCGCTTCCAGCTCAACAATCTTCAGGTTTTTCGGGTTCTCAACCACGTCCAGAGACGTCGGCAGCAGACCTACGCCTTCTTTCAGTTTAATCAGGCCCACTTGCTGCAGCAGCAGCAGGGAACGGCCGAGGTTGGTCGGATCGTTCGGAACGGCAATCTGTGAGCCCGGCTGCAGTTCGTCCAGAGATTTGATTTTCTTCGAGTAGCCAGCGATCGGATAGACGAAGGTGTTGCCGACGGAAACCAGTTTATAACCGCGGTCTTTAATCTGCTGATCGAGATACGGTTTGTGCTGGAAGGCGTTAACGTCGATGTCGCCTTTGCTCAGCGCTTCGTTCGGCAACACGTAGTCGTTGAAGGTCACCAGCTCAACGTCGAGGCCATACTTCTCTTTTGCCACTTTCTGCGCGACTTCAGCAACCTGCTGTTCCGCGCCGACGATTACGCCGACTTTAATATGGTTAGGATCTTTTTCATCCTGACCGCAACCCACCAGAGCCAGAGAACCGATTAATGCGCCAACTGCCGCAAAGGTTTTGAAATTAAAGGCCATGTTATTTCCTTCCTGTAAGAATTAGTGTTGTGTGTCAATAACGTTATTTGTGAGTCACAGCCCGGACGATACGATCGCCTGAGAATTGAATTAAATAAACCAGAATAACCAGCAATACCAGCACGGTATTCATTACCGTCGCGTTATAGCCGATGTAGCCGTACTGATAGCCAATCTGACCCAGACCACCGGCACCCACCGCACCGCCCATCGCAGAATAGCCCACGAGGGTAATAAGCGTGATGGTAGCGGCGTTCACCAGACCCGGTAATGCTTCAGGTAGCAGGACCTTACGCACGATCTGCAGCGGCGTTGCGCCCATCGCGCGTGAGGCTTCGATAAGCCCGGTCGGGATCTCGAGCAGCGCGTTTTCCACCATACGTGCGATAAACGGCGCGGCGCCGACCGTTAACGGCACAATCGCTGCCTGCAGGCCGATTGAGGTACCGACGATCACGCGGGTAAACGGAATCATCCACACCAGCAGAATAATGAATGGAATCGAGCGGAAGATATTAACCAGCGCCGATAGCGTACGATACAGTCGGGCGTTGGCGGCAATCTGCCCCGGACGGGTAACGTACAGCAGTACCCCGACCGGCAAGCCGAGCACAAAGCCAAAGAAGCCGGAGACAAACGTCATAGCCAGCGTTTCCCACACGCCGCGAACCAGCAGCCAGATCATTGGTTCAGACATATCCCAGTACCTCTACTTTTACATGATGTTCCTGCAGCCAGGCGATCGCCGCCTGGGTATCTTCCGGTGTGCCGTGCATTTCGGTCAGCATGATGCCGAACTTCACTCCGCCGGCGTAATCCATCTGCGCGCTAATAATGTTGTTATTCACATTAAAGCGGCGGGCGGTTTCCGACAGCAGCGGCGCATCGACGGAATGGCCGGTGAACTCCATACGCAGCATCGGCACGCTGTCAGGCAGCGGGGTGGGCTTCAGGCGTGCCTGATAGTCGTCCGGAATATCCAGATGCAGGGTAGACTGAATGAACTGCTGGGCCAGCGGCGTCTTAGGATGCGAGAAGACTTCGCTCACGGTGTCCTGTTCGATCAGTTGACCATTACTAATGACCGCCACGCAGTCGCAGATACGTTTAACCACGTCCATTTCATGGGTGATCAACAGAATGGTCAGCCCCAGACGACGGTTGATGTCTTTTAACAGTTCGAGGATCGAACGGGTCGTTGCCGGGTCGAGCGCGCTGGTGGCTTCATCGCACAGCAGCACTTTTGGGTTACTGGCCAGCGCGCGGGCAATCGCCACGCGCTGTTTCTGGCCACCGGAGAGGTTTGCCGGATAGCTGTCGTGCTTATCGCCAAGACCAACCAGGTCCAGCAGTTCATTAACGCGGCGTTTGATTTCCGCCGGCGGCGTGTTGTCCAGCTCAAGCGGCAGCGCCACGTTGCCGAAAACGGTACGTGAAGCAAGCAAGTTAAAGTGCTGGAAGATCATGCCAATCTGACGGCGTGCGCGAGTCAGTTCTTTTTCAGTCAGCGCGGTGAGTTCCTGTTTATCAACCTGCACGCTGCCTTCGGTTGGGCGTTCCAGCAGGTTAACGCAGCGAATCAGCGTACTTTTACCTGCGCCGGAAGCGCCGATCACGCCGTAAATTTGCCCGGCAGGGACATGCAGGCTGACATTGTTCAGCGCCTGTATGGTGCGGTTCCCCTGCTGGAACACTTTGGTAATATTCGAAAGTTTAATCATCAGTTATTTATTATCGTTTAGCCGTTTGCCGTGGCATTTTCTTCTGCCGTGTGCAGGCGATGCCTGTCAATGAAATGGATGTTAAGGCATCCAGACGTCTAAATCAATCTGACTCTTTATAATGAGCACTTTCTTGCATGGCGAAACATGCGATACTAACGGCATTAGCCTTTATCAGGAGCAAACCGGTGGCAAAGTCTGTACCCGCAATTTTTCTCGACCGTGACGGCACGATTAATATCGATCATGGTTACGTCCACGAAATCGACAACTTTGAGTTTATCGACGGCGTCATTGATGCCATGCGTGAACTAAAGGCAATGGGATTTGCGTTAGTGCTGGTGACCAACCAGTCAGGCATCGCGCGCGGTAAATTCACGGAAGCGCAATTTGAGACCCTCACCGAATGGATGGACTGGTCGCTGGCAGACCGCGGCGTGGATCTCGACGGTATCTATTATTGTCCGCATCATCCGCAGGGGAGCGTTGAAGAGTTCCGCCAGACCTGCGATTGCCGCAAGCCGCATCCGGGGATGCTCATTTCCGCACGCGATTTCCTGCATATTGATATGGCTGCTTCTTATATGGTGGGCGATAAACTCGAAGACATGCAAGCGGCTGCGGCGGCGAATGTCGGAACGAAAGTGCTGGTGCGTACCGGTAAGCCGGTTACCGCAGAAGCGGAAAGCGCCGCGGATTGGGTGCTAAATAGCCTGGCGGACCTGCCTGCGGCTATCAAAAAGCAGCAAAAATAAGCGTTACGTATAAAAGATGAGCGGTTGAAATAAAAATGTATTTTTCCGCTTGTCATTCCCGGCGGGCTCCCTATAATGCGCCTCCATCGACACGGCGGATGTGAATCACTTCACACAAACAGCCGGTTCGGTTGAAGAGAAAAATTCTGAAATTCAGGGTTGACTCTGAAAGAGGAAAGCGTAATATACGCCACCTCGCGACAGAGCGCTAAAGCGCGTCGCAACTGCTCTTTAACAATTTATCAGACAATCTGTGTGGGCACTCAAAGTGACATGGATTCTTAACGTCCTCGGACGAAAAATGAATACCAAGTCTCTGAGTGAACATACGTAATTCATTACGAAGTTTAATTCACGAGCATCAAACTTAAATTGAAGAGTTTGATCATGGCTCAGATTGAACGCTGGCGGCAGGCCTAACACATGCAAGTCGAGCGGTAGCACAGAGAGCTTGCTCTCGGGTGACGAGCGGCGGACGGGTGAGTAATGTCTGGGAAACTGCCTGATGGAGGGGGATAACTACTGGAAACGGTAGCTAATACCGCATAACGTCGCAAGACCAAAGTGGGGGACCTTCGGGCCTCATGCCATCAGATGTGCCCAGATGGGATTAGCTAGTAGGTGGGGTAATGGCTCACCTAGGCGACGATCCCTAGCTGGTCTGAGAGGATGACCAGCCACACTGGAACTGAGACACGGTCCAGACTCCTACGGGAGGCAGCAGTGGGGAATATTGCACAATGGGCGCAAGCCTGATGCAGCCATGCCGCGTGTATGAAGAAGGCCTTCGGGTTGTAAAGTACTTTCAGCGAGGAGGAAGGCATTAAGGTTAATAACCTTAGTGATTGACGTTACTCGCAGAAGAAGCACCGGCTAACTCCGTGCCAGCAGCCGCGGTAATACGGAGGGTGCAAGCGTTAATCGGAATTACTGGGCGTAAAGCGCACGCAGGCGGTCTGTCAAGTCGGATGTGAAATCCCCGGGCTCAACCTGGGAACTGCATTCGAAACTGGCAGGCTAGAGTCTTGTAGAGGGGGGTAGAATTCCAGGTGTAGCGGTGAAATGCGTAGAGATCTGGAGGAATACCGGTGGCGAAGGCGGCCCCCTGGACAAAGACTGACGCTCAGGTGCGAAAGCGTGGGGAGCAAACAGGATTAGATACCCTGGTAGTCCACGCCGTAAACGATGTCGACTTGGAGGTTGTGCCCTTGAGGCGTGGCTTCCGGAGCTAACGCGTTAAGTCGACCGCCTGGGGAGTACGGCCGCAAGGTTAAAACTCAAATGAATTGACGGGGGCCCGCACAAGCGGTGGAGCATGTGGTTTAATTCGATGCAACGCGAAGAACCTTACCTACTCTTGACATCCAGAGAACTTAGCAGAGATGCTTTGGTGCCTTCGGGAACTCTGAGACAGGTGCTGCATGGCTGTCGTCAGCTCGTGTTGTGAAATGTTGGGTTAAGTCCCGCAACGAGCGCAACCCTTATCCTTTGTTGCCAGCGGTCCGGCCGGGAACTCAAAGGAGACTGCCAGTGATAAACTGGAGGAAGGTGGGGATGACGTCAAGTCATCATGGCCCTTACGAGTAGGGCTACACACGTGCTACAATGGCATATACAAAGAGAAGCGACCTCGCGAGAGCAAGCGGACCTCATAAAGTATGTCGTAGTCCGGATTGGAGTCTGCAACTCGACTCCATGAAGTCGGAATCGCTAGTAATCGTAGATCAGAATGCTACGGTGAATACGTTCCCGGGCCTTGTACACACCGCCCGTCACACCATGGGAGTGGGTTGCAAAAGAAGTAGGTAGCTTAACCTTCGGGAGGGCGCTTACCACTTTGTGATTCATGACTGGGGTGAAGTCGTAACAAGGTAACCGTAGGGGAACCTGCGGTTGGATCACCTCCTTACCTTAAAGAACCTGCCTTTGTAGTGCTCACACAGATTGTCTGATGAAAATACAGCAGTAAGTAATCTCTGCAGGCTTGTAGCTCAGGTGGTTAGAGCGCACCCCTGATAAGGGTGAGGTCGGTGGTTCAAGTCCACTCAGGCCTACCAAATTCGCTCTCGTGCTTTGTTGTGGCAAAGCTCGCATACTTCAGTATGCTTCGCTTCACCACGCCGCGCCCGAAAACGAATTAAGGTTAAAAGAGATTCATTCGATGGGGCTATAGCTCAGCTGGGAGAGCGCCTGCTTTGCACGCAGGAGGTCTGCGGTTCGATCCCGCATAGCTCCACCATCATTACTGCAAAAAACAAGAAAACTTCAGAGTGTACCTGAAAAGGTTCACTGCGAAGTTTTGCTCTTTAAAAATCTGGATCAAGCTGAAAATTGAAACGACACACAGTCAATGTGTGTTCGAGTCTCTCAAATTTTCGCGACACGAAAATGTTTTACGAAACATCTTCGGGTTGTGAGGTTAAGCGACTAAGCGTACACGGTGGATGCCCTGGCAGTCAGAGGCGATGAAGGACGTGCTAATCTGCGAAAAGCGTCGGTAAGGTGATATGAACCGTTACAGCCGGCGATGTCCGAATGGGGAAACCCAGTGCAATTCGTTGCACTATCGTTAACTGAATACATAGGTTAACGAGGCGAACCGGGGGAACTGAAACATCTAAGTACCCCGAGGAAAAGAAATCAACCGAGATTCCCCCAGTAGCGGCGAGCGAACGGGGAGCAGCCCAGAGTCTGAATCAGCTTGTGTGTTAGTGGAACGGTCTGGAAAGTCCGACGGTACAGGGTGATAGTCCCGTACACCAAAATGCACAGGCTGTGAACTCGAAGAGTAGGGCGGGACACGTGGTATCCTGTCTGAATATGGGGGGACCATCCTCCAAGGCTAAATACTCCTGACTGACCGATAGTGAACCAGTACCGTGAGGGAAAGGCGAAAAGAACCCCGGCGAGGGGAGTGAAAAAGAACCTGAAACCGTGTACGTACAAGCAGTGGGAGCACCTTTATGGTGTGACTGCGTACCTTTTGTATAATGGGTCAGCGACTTATATTCTGTAGCAAGGTTAACCGTATAGGGGAGCCGCAGGGAAACCGAGTCTTAACTGGGCGTTAAGTTGCAGGGTATAGACCCGAAACCCGGTGATCTAGCCATGGGCAGGTTGAAGGTTGGGTAACACTAACTGGAGGACCGAACCGACTAATGTTGAAAAATTAGCGGATGACTTGTGGCTGGGGGTGAAAGGCCAATCAAACCGGGAGATAGCTGGTTCTCCCCGAAAGCTATTTAGGTAGCGCCTCGTGAACTCATCTTCGGGGGTAGAGCACTGTTTCGGCTAGGGGGTCATCCCGACTTACCAACCCGATGCAAACTACGAATACCGAAGAATGTTATCACGGGAGACACACGGCGGGTGCTAACGTCCGTCGTGAAGAGGGAAACAACCCAGACCGCCAGCTAAGGTCCCAAAGTCACAGTTAAGTGGGAAACGATGTGGGAAGGCACAGACAGCCAGGATGTTGGCTTAGAAGCAGCCATCATTTAAAGAAAGCGTAATAGCTCACTGGTCGAGTCGGCCTGCGCGGAAGATGTAACGGGGCTAAACTGTGCACCGAAGCTGCGGCAGCGACACTATGTGTTGTTGGGTAGGGGAGCGTTCTGTAAGCCTGCGAAGGTGACCTGTGAGGGTTGCTGGAGGTATCAGAAGTGCGAATGCTGACATAAGTAACGATAATGCGGGTGAAAAGCCCGCACGCCGGAAGACCAAGGGTTCCTGTCCAACGTTAATCGGGGCAGGGTGAGTCGACCCCTAAGGCGAGGCCGAAAGGCGTAGTCGATGGGAAACAGGTTAATATTCCTGTACTTGGTGTTACTGCGAAGGGGGGACGGAGAAGGCTATGTTAGCCGGGCGACGGTTGTCCCGGTTTAAGCATGTAGGCGGAGGTTCCAGGTAAATCCGGTACCTTTTAACGCTGAGGTGTGATGACGAGGCACTACGGTGCTGAAGTAACAAATGCCCTGCTTCCAGGAAAAGCCTCTAAGCATCAGGTAACATCAAATCGTACCCCAAACCGACACAGGTGGTCAGGTAGAGAATACCAAGGCGCTTGAGAGAACTCGGGTGAAGGAACTAGGCAAAATGGTGCCGTAACTTCGGGAGAAGGCACGCTGATATGTAGGTGAAGCCCCTGCGGGTGGAGCTGAAATCAGTCGAAGATACCAGCTGGCTGCAACTGTTTATTAAAAACACAGCACTGTGCAAACACGAAAGTGGACGTATACGGTGTGACGCCTGCCCGGTGCCGGAAGGTTAATTGATGGGGTTATCCGTAAGGAGAAGCTCTTGATCGAAGCCCCGGTAAACGGCGGCCGTAACTATAACGGTCCTAAGGTAGCGAAATTCCTTGTCGGGTAAGTTCCGACCTGCACGAATGGCGTAATGATGGCCAGGCTGTCTCCACCCGAGACTCAGTGAAATTGAACTCGCTGTGAAGATGCAGTGTACCCGCGGCAAGACGGAAAGACCCCGTGAACCTTTACTATAGCTTGACACTGAACATTGAGCCTTGATGTGTAGGATAGGTGGGAGGCTTTGAAGCGTGGACGCCAGTCTGCGTGGAGCCAACCTTGAAATACCACCCTTTAATGTTTGATGTTCTAACGTTGGCCCCTAATCGGGGTTGCGGACAGTGTCTGGTGGGTAGTTTGACTGGGGCGGTCTCCTCCCAAAGAGTAACGGAGGAGCACGAAGGTTAGCTAATCCTGGTCGGACATCAGGAGGTTAGTGCAATGGCATAAGCTAGCTTGACTGCGAGCGTGACGGCGCGAGCAGGTGCGAAAGCAGGTCATAGTGATCCGGTGGTTCTGAATGGAAGGGCCATCGCTCAACGGATAAAAGGTACTCCGGGGATAACAGGCTGATACCGCCCAAGAGTTCATATCGACGGCGGTGTTTGGCACCTCGATGTCGGCTCATCACATCCTGGGGCTGAAGTAGGTCCCAAGGGTATGGCTGTTCGCCATTTAAAGTGGTACGCGAGCTGGGTTTAGAACGTCGTGAGACAGTTCGGTCCCTATCTGCCGTGGGCGCTGGAGAATTGAGGGGGGCTGCTCCTAGTACGAGAGGACCGGAGTGGACGCATCACTGGTGTTCGGGTTGTCATGCCAATGGCATTGCCCGGTAGCTAAATGCGGAAGAGATAAGTGCTGAAAGCATCTAAGCACGAAACTTGCCCCGAGATGAGTTCTCCCTGAGACTTTAAGTCTCCTGAAGGAACGTTAAAGACGATGACGTTGATAGGTCGGGTGTGTAAGCGTAGCGATACGTTGAGCTAACCGATACTAATGAACCGTGAGGCTTAACCTTACAACGCCGAAGCTGTTTTGGCGGATTTGAGATGATTTTCAGCTCTGATTCAGAGTCCGAAGGATTTTACGCTGAGACAAGGCGGCAAGCGAAGCGATGGAAGGAGCATACTAAAGTATGTGACTGACATTCGCGAGAGCAGCCAACGCAGTATGAGCGTAAAAGACACAGGACGAGCACAAAGAATTTGCCTGGCGGCGACAGCGCGGTGGTCCCACCTGACCCCATGCCGAACTCAGAAGTGAAACGCCGTAGCGCCGATGGTAGTGTGGGGTCTCCCCATGTGAGAGTAGGGAACTGCCAGGCATCAAATTTGCAGTAAAACCGGGGCATTAAACCGGTAGATGTAGAAAAAATTCGGTGGAGCGGTAGTTCAGTCGGTTAGAATACCTGCCTGTCACGCAGGGGGTCGCGGGTTCGAGTCCCGTCCGTTCCGCCACTTATTAAAAGCCCTGAGCATTTGCTCAGGGCTTTTTTGTTTCTTCATCTCCAATTATTGCTAAATCAGCAAAAATCCTCTGCATTTATCGATCTTTTTCCCAACCCAACCTTCAACCATAATGGCCTCAGTTAAGCGAAACGAATAATTAACGAGGAACATCTATCATGGCAATCCCTGCATTTGGTCTTGGCACTTTCCGTCTGCAAGACGACGTAGTCATCAACTCTGTAAAAATGGCGCTGGAGCTGGGCTATCGTACTATCGATACCGCGCAGATCTATGAAAACGAAGCCGCTGTTGGTCAAGCTATCGTAGAAAGCGGCGTGCCGCGTGATGAACTGTTCATCACCACCAAAATCTGGATCGAAAACCTGAGCAAAGACAAGCTGATCGCCAGCCTTAAAGAAAGTCTGCAGAAGCTGCGCACCGATTATGTTGATCTGACGCTGATTCACTGGCCGTCGCCGAACGATGCGGTTGCTGTCGAAGAGTTTATGGCTGCGCTGATGGAAGCGAAGAAACTGGGTCTGACCCGTCAGATCGGTATCTCTAACTTCACCATTCCGCTGATGGAGCGTGCGATCGCCGCCGTTGGCGCTGAAAATATCGCGACTAATCAGGTTGAACTGTCTCCGTACCTGCAGAACCGTAAAGTGGTAGATTGGGCGCGTGAACACGGTATCCACATCACCTCTTATATGACGCTGGCCTACGGTAAGGCGCTGAAAGATGAAGTGATTGCCCGTATCGCGGCGAAACATAATGCGACCCCGGCACAGGTTATCCTGGCGTGGGCGATGGGCGAAGGTTATGCGGTTATTCCATCTTCCACCAAGCGTGAAAATCTGGCGAGCAACCTGAAAGCGCTGGATCTGAAGCTGGATGATGAAGATCGTAAAGCGATTGCCGCACTGGATTGCAATGACCGTCTGGTAAGTCCGGAAGGTCTGGCGCCGAAGTGGGATTAATCCACCGATTCCGGCAGGCGGTTGATGCCGCTGCCGGACGATAGTTATTTTACAGCTCCTTCGGGAGCTGTTTGACGTGCTCACTAAGAAAGTCAATAAATGCCCTGATGCGCGTGCTGACGGCTCTGTCGCTGTAATACACCGCACTGAAAGGCATCTCCACCGGCAAGCGCTTGTCGGCAAGTAGCTCCACAAACTCCCCGCTGGCAATCTCTTTATCCACCATATAATCCGATAGGCAGGCAATACCATTGCCGCTAAGACAGAGTTGTTTTAGCGTTTCACCACTGTTAGAGGTAAGTTCACAACCGACTTCCAGTAATTGGCCATCGCTGGCGGCGATAGGCCAGGTATTTAACGAGACGGGTTCGGTGAACCCCAGACAGAGGTGATCCGCAAGATCTTCCACATTCACCGGCGTGCCGTAGCGGGCGATATAATCAGGTGAGGCGATGATCTTGCGATAACTATTGAATAGCGGGCGGGCGCGCAGGCTGGAATCGGTTAGGGTACCTGCGCGGATCGCGACGTCGACTTTACGCTCTATAAGATTAATGAAGGTTTCCGAGGAAACCAGCGAGAGCGTCATTTCCGGATAACGTTCACGAAACGGTTTTACCAGCGGCATTAAAAAATGCAGCATCACCGGCGTAGCGGCATCCACGCGGAGCAAGCCGCGAGGGGTGGTACGGGTCTCTAAAAGCTCATTTTCAGCAGCCGCCATCTCCTGCAACACCACCTGCATGCGGCGGAAATAACGCTCGCCTTCTTCTGTCAGGCTCAGCTGGCGCGTGGTCCGGTTTAATAAACTAACGCCTAGCTTTGATTCCAGCTTTTTGACTGCCCGGCTGACGGCAGAGTTTGCCTGCCCGAGCTGCTCGGCCGCCCGGCTAAAACTGCCGCTTTCCACTACGGCGACGAAGATAGCGATCTCTTCTGACGTGGCTCTCATTGTTGCACCTATAGCAAAATTCTATTGAGATTTTGATGGTTTTTGTTATTTAAACATCCCTGCATACTACATGTCATCTTAATCCTGATGCTACGGAGTAAATTATGCCACTGGCGCTACTTGCATTAACCATCGGTGCCTTTGCTATTGGCACTACCGAATTTGTGATCGTCGGTCTGGTACCGACCATTGCCGAACAACTGGCTATCTCGCTGCCGTCTGCGGGCCTGCTGGTTTCCATCTATGCACTGGGTGTGGCCGTTGGCGCGCCGGTACTGACCGCGCTGACCGGCCGTATGCCGCGTAAGCAACTCCTGCTGGCGCTAATGGTGTTGTTTACCGCCGGCAACCTGTTGGCGTGGCAGGCACCGGGTTATGGTACTTTGATTGTGGCCCGCCTGCTGACCGGCCTGGCGCATGGCGTGTTCTTTTCTATCGGCTCGACGATTGCCACTAGCCTGGTGCCAAAAGAGAAAGCCGCCTCGGCCATTGCTATCATGTTCGGCGGCCTGACGGTCGCGCTGGTAACCGGGGTGCCTTTCGGGACTTTCATCGGTCAGCATTTTGGCTGGCGGGAAACGTTCCTCGCGGTATCGATTCTTGGCGTCATTGCGCTTATCAGCAGCTTGATTCTGGTGCCAAATAATATTCCGGGCCGCGCCGGCGCCAGCCTTCGCGATCAGCTGAAAGTCTTGACCCATCCACGCCTGTTGATGATCTACGCGATTACCGCGCTGGGCTATGGCGGCGTGTTTACCGCATTTACTTTCCTTGCGCCGATGATGCAGGAGTTGGCTGGTTTTAGCCCGTCGGCGGTCAGTTGGATCCTGCTGGGTTACGGTATCTCCGTCGCTATCGGTAACGTATGGGGCGGTAAACTGGCTGATAAACATGGCGCTGTCGCCGCGTTGAAATTTATCTTCGCTGCGTTGGTCGTGCTGCTGCTGGTCTTCCAGCTTACCGCCAGCCTGCACTACGCTGCTTTGGCAACGGTGCTGGTGATGGGGATTTTCGCCTTCGGCAACGTTCCGGGTCTGCAGGTCTATGTGGTGCAAAAGGCAGAACAGTACACGCCGGGCGCCGTTGATGTCGCCTCTGGGTTGAATATCGCCGCCTTCAATATCGGTATTGCCCTTGGGTCGGTCATTGGTGGACAGGCGGTTGAATGGTATGGTCTGGCCCAGACGCCGTGGATCGGCGCGGTAATTGTGTTGGTCGCATTGCTGCTGGTCGTACTGAGCGGTCGTTTAGATAAATCTCCACGCCGTTCGGCAGCCGTTTCTGTCGAAGGATAAGGCTTTCTCGCAAATTGCATTGAAAGTGTATGGGAAAATCCCTATAACAGAATAACCAGCCGCAGTCGGGCTGGTTTCCTGTTATCGAGGTTCAATGCCCAAATTGCGAAAGAATACCTATGCCATGCGCTATGTCGCCGGACAACCTGCGGAGAGAATCTTGCCTCCGGGGGCGTTTGCGGGCGTCAGTCCGGTTTATCCCGCCGGCGCGCCGTTAAGCAGCGATGAGAAAATTCGCGTGCTGGTGTGGAATATTTTTAAGCAGCAGCGTGCTGAATGGCAGTCGGTACTCAAAAATTTCGGCAAAGACGCGCATCTGGTCCTGTTGCAAGAGGCGCAAACTACCCCGGAACTGGTCAGGTTCGCGACTTCAAACTATCTGGCCGCCGATCAGGTGCCGGCCCTGGTATTGCCGCAGCATCCTTCCGGCGTGATGACGCTGGCCTCCGCTCACCCCATCTATTGCTGTCCGTTGCGCGAGCGCGAACCTATTTTACGTTTGCCTAAATCGGCGTTAGTGACCGTTTATCCGCTGCCCGATGCGCGGCTGTTGATGGTGGTGAATATTCACGCGGTTAATTTTAGTCTCGGCGTCGATGTTTACAGTAAACAGCTGCTGCCAATTGGCGATCAGATTGCCCATCACAGCGGGCCGGTAATCATGGCTGGTGATTTCAACGCCTGGAGCCGCCCGCGGATGAACGCGCTGTACCGCTTTGCGCGTGAGATGTCGTTACGCGAAGTTCGTTTCTCTGACGATCAGCGCCGCCGCGCGTTTGGTCGCCCGCTCGATTTTGTGTTCTACCGTGGATTAAGCGTGCACGATGCTTCCGTGCTGGTGACCCGCGCCTCCGATCACAACCCGCTACTAGTCGAATTCAGTCCCGGCAAGCCTGATTAATTAAGGTATGTCAGGCCTGCCATCGGGCAGGTCTGCGTTCAGCACGATGCTGCCCTTTATTACTCAAACCACCGAAGGACAACACAATGACAACACGCTCTCATCATGACAACGTCGAAAAGCAGTTTGGCTCACAGGCAAGCGCCTATCTGACCAGCGCCGTGCACGCCTCCGGGCGCGATCTGCAGCGTCTGGCGGAACGGCTGGCGGATTTCCCGCAGGCAACGTTGCTGGATATGGGATGCGGGGCAGGGCACGCCAGCTTTACCGCTGCCGGCCAGGTAGCGCAGGTTACCGCGTATGATTTATCGAGCCAGATGCTGGAGGTTGTCGCTCAGGCGGCAAAAGACAAAGGCTTTACCAACATTGTGACTCAGCAGGGGTATGCTGAAAAGCTGCCGTTTGCCGACGCCAGTTTTGATGTGGTGATTAGCCGCTACTCCGCTCACCATTGGCATGATGTCGGCCAGGCGCTGCGCGAGGTGAGACGCGTGCTGAAGCCGGGCGGGGTGATGATCATCATGGACGTGATGTCTCCGGGGCATCCGGTACGTGATGTCTGGCTGCAAACCGTAGAAGCCCTGCGCGACACTTCGCACGTGCGTAATTACTCCAGCGGCGAGTGGCTGGCGCTGGCCAACGACGCAGGTCTGGCGATTAATCATTTATTGACCGACCGTCTGCCGCTGGAGTTTAGCTCCTGGGTCGCGCGGATGCGCACGCCCGAGGCGCTGGCGGAGGCGATTCGCTTATATCAGCAGAGCGCATCGGCGGAGGTTAAAGCCTACTTCGAATTACAGCAGGACGGATCGTTTACCAGCGATACCATCATGTTTGAAGCGCATAAAGCAGTGTAACGCTGGCAATAAAAAAGGCACCGGGGAATCGGTGCCTTTCTCATTATCCTGAAATCAGGATTCAGGTCTGTCGTTGTTCTTCACAAACAACGTCAGCTGATCCCCTGGCTTCAGGTTATCTGTATCGCTGTTCCAGCGCATAACGTCGCGGATATTGACGCCGTGGCGTTTTGCGATGCTCGACAGCGAGTCGCCCTTACGAACACGATAGGTGATGCTATCGCTGTTGTTCGCCAGACGTTGCGCGCTGCTGCCTGCGTCGACAACCAGATTTTGCCCGACTTTAAGCCCAGAACCGCGCAGGTTGTTCCACTGCTGTAGATCCCTGGTGGTGACGCCGAGACGCGAAGCAATCCCGGAAATCGTATCGCCAGAACGTACCTTATAACTACGGCTGGTCAGCGGCGTATTGTCAGCAAGCAGCGTCGGCTGTACGGCGGCAATGTCGCCAGAGGCCAGAGATTCACGCAGTTGAGCTGCGTGCTTCTGAGGCACCATGACGTACTTTGGCCCGCTAGCGCCAAGCGTTGACCCCTTTACCCCAGCGTTGAAGGTTTTCAGCTTGCTAACCGGCATTCCTGCCATGTCCGCGAGTTGAGAAATATCAACCGGACTATCGAGGCGAACGCGCGCCAGCGCCCGGCTTTCATCAGCCGTTGGCAGCTTCACGCCGTAACGCTTGCTGTTTTTGAGAATATCGCTCAAAGCCAGCATTTTTGGTACGTAGACCTTGGTTTCATGCGGCAGCGAGAGCGACCAGAAATCGGTGGGTTTACCACGCGAACGGTTCGCCTTCACGGCCTTCATCACCCGGCCTTCGCCGCTGTTATAGGCTGCGACGGTCAGTAACCAGTCGCCGTCGAACATTTTGTTCAGACGTTGCATCATGTCCAGCGCCGCGGTAGTAGACGCGACGACATCACGACGCGCATCGTAACTGCGGGTCTGTTTTAAACCATAATTGCGCCCTGTGCTCGGAATGATCTGCCAAATGCCTGCGGCATTGGCGCCAGACGTCGCGTGTGGGTCAAAAGCGCTCTCCACTATGGGTAGTAATACCAGTTCCATTGGCATGTTACGTTTCTTAACTTGCCCGGCTATCCAGTACATATACGGTTCAGCCCGTAAAGTTACATCGTGGAGATAGCTCTTATTACGTAAGTACTTCTGTTTCTGTTCGCGAATCCGGGGGTTTTCCGGAATTCCCATCTTTAGCTCGTCGCTTATGGAAGTCCACAGATCCTGGTCTTGCGCGTAGAGGGTTCCATCATCTAACCATCGCGCCTGACTTGTGAACTTGCCTGCTTCCCCTTGACCAGCTGCAGAAAGGCTCTGTGCTCGCTGTTCTACGGTGCCGTCGTGCTTCGACGCCTGGCACCCTACCAGCAGGACAGAGGCGAGTAATATCGCTCGTGCCTTCATGTGTGTGTCAATAGTTGCTTAAAAGACGAGCAAGGATAACGGTGAAGGCCGAAGATGACAAGCGTTAAATCTCAGAAGTCATCTTTCTTTGACCTTAACCATGCAAATCTCTGCGCAGAGTGTTGCAAATTTGTTTCTTTGGCTATTTCTTTAATTAAATCATTGTCATCCGTACGTAAAAATAAATTTATACGGCGTTCATTTTTCAGAGTAACGGGTAGTGTCTTTTGGTTTTTTGCGCGTAACTCATTAACTTTATGGTAGTAATCCTTTATATCCATATCATCTGGCAGGATACTCAATGCAAACTTCATATTTGCTAAAGTGTACTCATGTGCGCAACAAATTAGTGTGTCAGCGGGAAGGGCGTTTATTTTCATAAATGATTGATACATTTGGTCTGCTGTACCTTCGAACAGTCTGCCACAGCCTCCGGAAAACATTGTATCGCCACAAAATAGATAAGGTTCGCTGTAGAAACAGATATGTCCTAATGTGTGACCGGGAGTGGAGAAAATAGAAAATTCGCGGCCCAAAACAGTAATGCTATCGCCATCAGATACAATATCCGTGCTTCCCTTATCCTGGGTTTCTGCCGGCCCGTAAACCACAAGTTGCGGGAACTTTTGCCGCAGTTCTTTCACGCCGCCAACATGATCGTGGTGGTGGTGGGTTAACAAAATCGCTTCTGGCTGCCAGTTGTTTTCTTCAATGGCCGCGAGTATCGGCGCGGCTTCGCCCGGGTCTACTATCACACAACGATGGCTATCGTCGCTAAGAACCCAGATGTAGTTGTCCTGAAATGCAGGAATACTGATAAGATTCATAAATTACCTCTCAAAGCGTTGCGGAAGGTTGCGATGAAGCCGGCAAGGATACCTCATACAATTACAGCTCCAGAGCATTGGTCCAGTATGCCGTGGGGTGAATACTATCGCGAGTCGCTGGAACGGCATATGAAACCGTGGCTGGCTAAATTATATGGCTTTCATCTACTTAAGATTGGCAATCTGAGCGCGGAAATCAATACCGAAGCCTGCGCGATCTCCCATCAGGTGAACGTTTCGCTGGGGGGAAGTCCTATCCAGGTCAAAGCCGATCCGCTGTATCTTCCTTTCGCCGCCAAATCTGTGGATGCCTGTTTACTGGCGCATACTTTGCCATGGTGCAGCGATCCGCACCGGCTGTTGCGGGAAGCTGACCGCGTGCTGATTGACGATGGCTGGATGATTTTGACCGCCTTTAATCCGATGAGCCTCGTCGGATTGCGCAAGGTGACGCCGATTCTGCGAAAAACTATCCCCTATAACAGCCGCATGTTTACCATGACGCGACAGCTTGACTGGCTGGCGCTGCTCAATTTTGAAGTGCTGCACTACGGTCGCTATCAGGTGCTGCCCTGGTCGAAGCTGGGGGGAAAAATGTTAAGTACACATCTGCCGGCTTTGGGGTGTTTGCAGATGATCGTCGCGCGGAAAAGAACCATTCCGCTGACGCTAAATCCGATGAAGTCCGGGAAGGCGAAGACGCAGCTGCGTCCGGCCGTTGGCGCCACCAGGCAGTGGCGCGACGGGGGAAATTAGCTTTCCGGCTGGTAGCCGACGTCGTCCAGCGTGGGGTTAGACGCCGCAGCGCGCGCGAGTTCGTCACAGCGTTCGTTTTCCGGGTGCCCGGCATGGCCTTTGACCCATTCCCACTTAATTTGATGCTGGCCGAGAGCGGCATCAAGACGTTTCCACAGATCGACATTTTTAACCGGCTTTTTGTCCGCGGTTTTCCAGCCGCGTTTTTTCCAGTTATGGATCCACTGGGTTATCCCCTGGCGGACGTACTGGCTATCGGTGCTTAGCACCACTTCGCAATGCTCTTTAAGCGCTTCGAGAGCGACGATGGCAGCCATCAGTTCCATGCGGTTGTTAGTCGTCAGGCGGTAGCCCGCGCTGTAGGTTTTTTCATGCTGGCGATAGCGCATAATAGCGCCGTAGCCGCCAGGCCCTGGATTCCCCAGGCAAGAACCATCGGTGAAAATTTCTACCTGTTTGAGCATCTCTGGTAGACTTCCTGTAATTGAAATCGATATGTAAACGACAAGTCTGACATAAATGACCGCTATGAGCACTGCAATTACACGACAGATTGTTCTCGATACCGAAACCACCGGTATGAACCAGATCGGCGCCCATTATGAAGGGCATAAGATCATCGAGATCGGCGCCGTAGAGGTGATCAACCGTCGCCTCACCGGTAATAACTTCCATGTTTATCTGAAGCCCGATCGGCTGGTGGACCCGGAGGCCTTCGGCGTTCACGGTATTGCCGATGAGTTCCTCATGGATAAGCCGACATTTGCCGACGTTGCCGATGAGTTCATGGAGTATATCCGCGGCGCGGAGCTGGTCATCCATAACGCATCGTTCGATATCGGCTTTATGGATTATGAATTCAAAAAGCTGAACCGCGGCATTGAGAAAACGGAAACCTTTTGTAAGGTCACCGATAGCCTGGCGCTGGCGCGCAAGATGTTCCCCGGCAAGCGTAACAGCCTCGATGCGCTCTGTTCACGTTATGAAATAGACAACAGCAAGCGTACGCTGCACGGGGCGTTGCTCGATGCCCAGATTCTGGCTGACGTCTATCTTATGATGACCGGCGGGCAGACCAGCATGGCGTTTTCGATGGAAGGGGAAGGCCAACAGCAGGCCGGCGATATTGGAATACAGCGCGTTGTCCGCGCCGCCAGTAAATTACGCGTGGTTTATGCTTCTGACAGCGAGCTGGCGGACCATGAATCGCGTCTCGATCTGGTGCAGAAGAAGGGCGGAAGCTGCCTGTGGCGCGCCTGATTGCCGACAATATGCGCTAAAAATAGGCGGGTGGGCTAATTTTGCAGCAAACGATTCAAAAGTGAAGAAAAAGCGTTGACGACGATGTAGGGAAACCGTAATATTCGCCTCGTTCCCAACGGAACAACAACGAGGAGCGGTAGTTCAGTCGGTTAGAATACCTGCCTGTCACGCAGGGGGTCGCGGGTTCGAGTCCCGTCCGTTCCGCCACTATTCGAGGCCATGCTATTCATTAGCATGGCCTTTTTGCTTTCTAACGCTTTCTAATATGGCCTCCAGCAGAGCATCCAGTGTATCGACCCGCTTTGGCTGTTTAAGATAGGCCGCCTCATCTGAAAGCCGTTAATCACAACGTTCCCATTTTCATAGCACTTGCTTTACCTGATTTATGGAAGTGACAAGGTTGAAATTTACCGGTCGCTTCAGAAGTGACGACCTGTCGATATATTCATTCTGTTCATGCCCCTTCATTTCGGCTCTGTCCCGAATATATTCCGTTTTCAATAACCCGTTTTTATTTTTATTAAGAATAGTTCTGAGAAAAGACTGCAATATTCTGAAAATAGTACAAGTTTGCGCTCTTGCTGTTTTATTCATCCGCCATTGGGTGTAATGTGACCAGAAATGTAAGTTAATGTCACAAAATACAATCATAACGTAAATAACAAAGGCATACAGGAACAGGGATGAAGGTTTTATATCTGGCAGGGATATTGCTGGTTCTGAGTCAGCCAGTTTTCGCAGCCCCGTTATCGCCAGCAGACCGCAACAGCATCGAACAGCAGCAGCAGCAATTGCTTCTTCAGAACCAACAGCAGCGTGAATCGCTGGAGCGCACAGCGCCGCTGGCTCGCCCCTCTCCGGCTGAACCGCCTGTGCCAGCATCCGGGCCATGTTTCACCATCAATCGCATTGTGTTGGAGGGGACCACCCTTATTGATGATCGCAGGCAGCGGAAACTCCTTGCGCCCTGGGTGAACCAATGCCTGAATATGGCCCGTATTAATCAGCTTACTAATACAGTTTCGGACTGGTATATCAGCCGCGGATATATAACCAGCCGTGCTTTTCTGACGGAACAGAATTTACGTTCTGGTGAGCTGCATCTGGCTATTCTGGAAGGTCGGCTGGAGAAAATACACATGGATGGCGCGCCCGAGCGTGAGCTGAAAATGACCTTTCCAGGGCTGGAAGGGCGTATTCTTAATCTGCGTGATATTGAACAGGGTATGGAGCAAATTAACCGCACCCGTACCACGCCGGTGCAGATTGAAATATTACCGGGCGATAAGCAGGGATGGTCGATTGTTCATTTGACCGCCACGCCAGAATTTCCTCTTTCCGGCTCAGTCAGTTTTGATAATAGCGGCCAGAAGAATACGGGCGTCGGGCAAATTAACGCAGGGCTGAGCGGTAACAACCTGTTAGGTCTGGCCGATAACTGGTTTGTTTACGGTGGACGCAGCAGCGCGTTTTCGAATACAAAAGATGCACAAAATTTTGCTGCGGGCGTCAGCGTGCCCTACGGCTACAGCCTGCTGGACTATAGCTACAGCTGGAACAACTATCTCAGCACCATCGATAACAACGGCTACCGCTGGCGTTCGACCGGCGATACCGAAACACACCGGGTGAATCTGTCACACGTGCTGTTCCGCAACGGTAATATCAAGACGGGTATCTCCCTGGGCCTGAGCCATCGCATCAATCATAATTATCTGGACGATGTCCTGTTGCAAAGCAGCAGTCGCAAACTGACCAGCCTGCTGTTTGGCCTGAACCATACTCAGAAAATATTTGGTGGCGTAGCCACGTTTAACCCTACCTTCAGCCGCGGTATGCCATGGCTGGATGCCGACAGCGACGGCAGTAAAAATGGTGATTTACCGAAAGCGCAGTTCCGTAAATGGAGCCTGAACGCCAGCTTCCAGCGCCCGGTAGCTGAAAACTTGTGGTGGCTGGCGAGCGCCTACGGGCAGTGGTCACCGGACCGCCTATACGGTAGCGAACGCATGACCATCGGCGGCGAAAGCTCGGTGCGCGGGTTTAAAGAACAAAGTATCTCCGGCGATAACGGCGCGTACTGGCGAAATGAGCTCAACTACACCCTGTTCATATTGCCAGTGATAGGCCAGGTCAGCGCGCTGGCTGCTGTTGATGGCGGCTGGCTGCATTCCGACAAGCTGGATCGCTATTCAGCTGGCACTCTGTGGGGTACGGCTGTTGGGCTCAATACCGCCAATGGCCACGTTTCCACCGCGTTTACCGTCGGACTGCCCCTTGTTTACCCGGACTGGCTTGGCCCGGATCACGTCAATATTTACTATCGCGTTGCCGTCGCGTTTTAAGGGATTATCGTCATGAAACAGCCTCCCGTTCGCTTAGCCTACCGCGTGCTCAGCTATGTATTAAGCGTCCTGCTCGCCGGACAACCTTTGCTACCTGCGATTTCCGCCACGCTGACGCCAACGGGCAATACCTCCACGGATAAAGCGGCGAATGGCGTGCCGGTCGTGAATATTGCCACACCGAACGGGGCCGGAATTTCGCACAACCGGTTTAAGGATTACAACGTCGGCAAAGAGGGACTGATCCTCAATAACGCCACGGGTAAGCTCAATCAGACGCAGCTTGGCGGGCTGATTAACGGTAACGCCAACCTGAAAGCGGGCAAAGAAGCAAAGGGCATCATCAACGAAGTGACCGGCGGCAACCGCTCACATCTGCAGGGGTATACGGAAGTCGCGGGCAAAGCGGCGAATGTCATGGTCGCTAACCCGTATGGCATCACCTGTAATGGCTGCGGGTTTATCAATACCCCCCAGGCTACGCTGACCACGGGAAAACCTGTTTTTGACGCCAGCGGCAATTTACAGGCGCTGGACGTGAAAAAAGGCAGCATCACCATTGAGGGGCAGGGGCTTGATGCCAGCGGCAGCGATGCGTTGTCGATCATTTCACGCGCAACCGAAGTGAATGCCGCCATTCACGCTAAGGATTTAAACGTGGTGGCCGGGGCCAACCGCGTTGGTACAGACGGCAGCGTACAGGCGCAGCAGGGAGAAGGTAAAGCGCCATCGGTGGCGGTCGATACCGGCGCACTTGGCGGTATGTACGCCAATCGGATCCGGATGGTGTCGAGTGAGAAAGGTGTCGGGGTTAACCTCGGCAATCTTAACGCGCGCCAGGGCGATATCACCCTGGATGCCAGCGGCAGTCTCAGCGTACACCAAAGCCTCGCCGGCGGTGCGCTGTCCGCTAAAGGTGAAAACCTGACCCTGACGGGCGATCACAAAGCCAGCGGCAATATGTCGCTGAGCAGCCAGGGCGACATTGCCCTGAGCAACGGTTCACTCAATAGCGACGGCGACCTGGTACTGAATGCCAATGGCGCGATTTCAAACGCTAATGAAAAGCTGACTGCCGGACGCGATACGACGCTTACCGCGAAAAATATTAGCCAGGATACCTCCAGTCAGATTAACGCCGCCCGCCATATCGAGGCTAAAGCCAGCGATACGCTGAAAACGCAAGGGCAGATGATAGCCGGGCAAAACCTGACGGTAAGCAGCAACACCCTGACGGTAGAGGGCAAGCTGCTGGCGCGTAACAACGCTCAGCTGAATGCCAGCGCGCTGAATAATAGCGGTTCCGTTCAGGGCGCTTCCCTGAGCGTGGGCAGCTCTACGCTCAGCAACGCCGGTTCGCTGCTGAGCGGTAGCGACCTGACCGTCAATACTCACGATTTTACCCAAAGCGGCAGTATCGGCGCGAAGGGAAAAGCGGACATCACCGCCAGCGGGAAGCTTATCAACACGGGCTCGCTGGTGAGCGATGCGGTGCTGGCATTGAAGGCGCAGGATGTGACGCAGAACGGCGTGCTGTCCGGTGCCCAGGGGCTGACGATCGCTACGCAGAATCTGACCTCCGGCAAAAATTCGCTGATCCACAGCGATGCCGCCATGACGCTGAATACCGCCACGGCGACGTTGGACGGTGAAACCAGCGCCGGAAGCGATCTTCTGCTGCAGGGCGACAGGCTTGCTACCGCGGCGGGCGGGCAACTTCAAAGCGGTAATAATCTCAGCCTCAGCGCGCGGGAAATGGTGCTTTCGGGCATGCAGGCGGCACAAAAAACCATGACGGTGAATGCCCGCGAAAAGCTCAACCACAGCGGCAAAAGCAGCGCGGCCGAAATCAACCTGAATGCGCCTGCGCTGACCAATAGCGGCGTACTCGTTGCTTCCAGCATGAACACGCAGTCGCAAACCCTGACCAACAGCGGGCTGATCCAGGGCGCCAGCGCACTGCTGATTAACACGCAAGCGCTGGACAACCAGCTGAACGGCACGCTGTACAGCGCGGCAAACCTGGCGCTGTCTGTGCCGGATATTCGCAACAGCGGGCTTATTAGCAGTGACAGCGGTCTGATAATGACGGCGGACGTGCTAAGTCATTCAGGCAAAATCATCGCTGACACGCTGGATATTCAGGCGACCACGCTGAGCAGTGACGGCCTGCTTCAGGGCCGTCACGCACTGACCCTTTCCGGCGACAGCCTTTCGCAGGGGGCAAACGGACGCTGGCTGACGGCGGGTCATTTATCCCTTGATGGCAACACGCTGGTCACCGGCGGGATAACCCAGGGCAGGGATGTCTCGGTTGATGCAGACCGCTGGATCCACAGCGGATCGGCGTTGGCAACGGGCGAACTTGAAGGCACGCTCACCGCTTCCTTGAACAATAACGGCGACCTGATGAGTCAGGGGCGTTTCGCCCTGACTGCGCCGGCGCTGACGAACCATGGTCGCCTGCTTGCATCCGGCGACATGGCGCTTAGCGGTAACCAGATCAGCAGCAATGGTACGCTTCAGGGGAAAACCCTGAGCCTGACCCAGGACGATATCAGTAACCAGGGGACCATTATCGGGCTGAACGCGCTGACGCATTCGCTAATACTGGCGATTTACTGAGTCAAGGTGAGCTGACTCTCTCCGCCGGCGATATCACCAACGGCGGACGAATACAGGGGCAGAACATCCTTCTTGATGGCGCCCGGCTGACTAACCACGGGGCCATCCAGAGCGCGATCGATTTAGCGCTGACCTTGAGCGATGACATCACTGCCGTTACCGGCAGTAAAATCACCGCCCTGGGCGATGCTCGCCTGACCGGTAAGGCGCTGAGTAACCAGGGATTAATCAATGCGAAAACGCTGGAGGTGGAAGGGGATTCGCTCAGCAACGACGGTGAAATCAGCGGTGTTAACGGCCTGAGCGTCACGCTGCATGGCGGCCTGCAGCAGCAGGGCAAACTGCTGACTGGCGGTAAGCTGGCGCTGAAAGCCGGTAACATCAGCAACAGCGGGCAGCTTCAGGGGGCTGATACCCAACTCAGCGCCAGTACACTGATCAACAGCGGTCGCATTCAGGGCGATAGCGCTCTGACGCTCACTCTGCTGAACGCACTCACCAACCAGACGAACGGCGTTATCCTCAGCCAGGACGCGCTCAGCATCACTGCGCCATCGCTCATGAATGACGGCACGATTCAGGGCAACGGTAAAACCACGCTCAGCGCGGCAACGCAGGCCCGCAACGACGGCAAAATTCTCTCCGGCGGTGGCCTGGTATTCACCACGCCGGACTACAGCGGCAGCGGCTGGCTACAGGCCACGAACCTGGTGCTGAACGTGGCGAAGTTTGCCAGCAGCGGTACCGTGCTGGCGGCGAACCAGGCGACGCTCACAGGTGACAGTTTGACCAACAGCGGTACCTTCCAGGCCGCACAGCTGAACGTAAACGCGCAGTTCGTCAACAACGGCGGCACGCTGCTGGGTAATCAGGGGCTGAGCATCAACGCCAGCACCATCAATAATGAGAATGGCAAATTATTCAGCGGCGGTGACCTGCTGGCCGAAACGGTCTCCCTCAGCGGCGCGGGCCAGATTGTGGCGCTCGGTAACCTGGCGCTGAAGCTGGTCAACAGCTGGACGTCACAGGGGGTTGTGGCCTCGAACAAACAGCTTTCTGTCAGTACCCGGGGGGATATCACCAACAATGCCACCCTGCAGGGTGAGGGCATTACCCTGGACGCGGCGGGTAAGCTGACGAATAACGGCCAGCTTACGACAGGCGGTGGTACCACTTCGCTTTCCGGCAGCCAGATTGCCATGAACGCCAGCGGCACTCTGCAGGCGGGTGGGGACGTCAGTCTGACCAGCCGGGGCAGTATCATCCTCGACGGTTTTACCGGCACGGCGGGCAATCTGCTCCTGAACGCGACAGGTGCGATCGTCAACACCGCCCTGCTGTATGCGGGTAATAATCTCGCCCTTTACGCCAACAGCATCCAGAACCTGCATGGCGATATGCTGGCAGGCAATAACCTGGTGATGCAGAAAGACGCCAGCGGCGCGGCGAATGCCGAAGTGATTAATAGCTCCGGTAATATTGAGACTATTAACGGTGATATCACCATCAAGACCGGGCATTTGCTGAATACGCGGGATGGGCTAACGACAAAAACAACGCATATCGATGGTGGACAGAGTATTCCGGGTATGGGGAATTCGATGATTAACGTCGATATCAGCCAGCTTGCCGACGGTACTTATGGAATGACCAGCCGGGTGGCAGAAAGACAGGTGGGGCCATGTAACGGCCATGGAGCCTGTAACTATGTCCACTGGAATCAGTTTTACTATGCAATGTATGCCGGTTCGGCAGAGCAAAAGTTCATCAGTAGTCAGACGCGAACTGACGTTACCAGCAACGGCGGAGCATCCAGAATTGGCTCCGGCAAAAATCTCACGATCGATGCAGGCTCACTGGAGAATTTTGCCAGTAATATTTTGGCGAATGGTAATGTCAGTCTGACCGGGGGCACCCTTAATAACCAGAGTTGGCAGTCAGGTACAGTTACTGACTGGTTCGTCTATCAGTACGATTCACGCCGATATGGATACGCAGTCGAGCCGGGGGGGCGTTATCCGACGGACGGAAATAAGTATCATGATGTTATGCCTGAAAGCACGTCCATTGCGTTTACGCTTAAAGGACATGATTCAAGTACAGAGCTCGGCGAAATTTACCGCGCGGTTATTCAGGCGGGCGGCAACGTCTCAGCCAACTTCAACAGTGACATCAGCAATACCAATACGATGTCTAATGCCGACAAGATCAGCAACACCATCGTTGCCCCAAACCTGAATACGCCTTCAGCGCAAAGCATCGGTAGCGACGCGAGCCAGCAGGCGCTTGTGGAGGCTGCAACCCCGGCTATCACCGCTCCAGACTGGAAAGACAGTACCGCCAGCCAAACTATCGGCGAAGGTACCGTACTCGCCCCCGGCGGCATGGATAGCAACTACCCACTGCCTTCCGGTAATAATGGCTACTTTGTGCCGTCGACCGATCCGGACAGCCCGTATCTCATCACCGTTAACCCAAAACTCGACGGTCTGGGTCAGCTCGATCCGTCGTTGTTTGGCGACCTGTACAACCTGCTCGGCATGAACCCGGGCACGGCCCCACGTGAGACGGGTAGCCAGTATACCGATGTCAGTCAGTTCCTCGGTTCTTCGTACATGCTTGGCCGCCTCAACCTGAATCCGGACAAGGACTACCGCTTCCTTGGCGACGCGGCGTTTGATACCCGCTATGCGTCAAACTATGTACTGAACCAGACCGGGCAGCGCTACATCAATGGGCTGGGGTCAGACCTCGACCAGATGCGTTACCTGATGGACAACGCCGCCAGCGCGCAACGCTCGCTCGGTCTGACGTTTGGCGTGGCGTTGACCGCCGACCAGGTGGCGGCGCTCGACCACAGTATTCTCTGGTATGAAACCGCCACGATTAACGGACAGACGGTGATGGTGCCAAAAGTCTATCTGTCGCCAAAAGATGTGACGGTGCAGAGCGGTAGCGTGATTAGCGGCAATAACGTGCAGTTAGCGGGCGATAACGTTACCAACAGCGGCAGTGCTCTGCTGGCGCAGAATGGCCTTACCATCGACAGCAGCAACAGCATTAACAACCTCAACGCGGGTCTCATCCGGGCTGGCGGCGGGCTGGACCTGAGCGCGCTGGCCGATATTAACAATATCGGCTCCGTCATCAGCGGTAAGACGGTACAGCTGGAAAGCACCGATGGCAGCATCAACAACATCACCCGTACGCAGCTGTGGAGCGTGGGCGGTGACAGCCGTCGCGAAAGCGTCCACATAAGTGGCACCGATGTCGGACAAACCGCCTCCATCAGCGCCAGCGATGGTCTTTATATGGCAGCGGCGAACGACATCAATATCACCGGCGCGAAAGTAAACGCGGGCGGTGACCTCGCCATGGATGCCGGCAATAGCATCAATATCGCCGCTAACCAGATAACCGACAGCAGCAGCCGATCAGGTGTTTGGGGCCAGAAAAATACCAGTACATCCTCCACCTCAAATCAGGGCAGCAGCATTACGGCGGGCGGTAACGCGGTAATGCAGGCTGGCAACGATCTGAACGTGACGGCGAGCGCTATCAATGCGGGTAAAACCGCGCAGCTGGTGGCGGAAAATGATCTGAACCTGAACGCGGCGGACAGCGGGCAGACCAGCCGCACGGGCGGCAGTGAAAGTCATCAGGGCAGCGCCGACAGAACAACGATTTCAGCGGGCGACAACGTAACGCTGGTTGCCGGACGGGACGTGACCAGCCAGGCGGCAGGCATCGCGGCGGAAGGGAATGTCGGGATCCAGGCCGGGCGCGACGTTAATCTGCTGGCGGAAGAGTCCGTGACCGGCAGCAGCTCACACTCGAAAAAGAAAACCGTTATTGATGAATCCGTGCGCCAGCAGGGGACCGAAATCGCCAGCTCCGGCAACACCACCATCGTCGCCGGACGCGACGTCAACGCCGAAGCGGCGCAGGTGACCGCCAGCGGGGATATCGGCGTGGCGGCGGGCCGCGATGTGAACCTGACCACGGCGACGGAAAGTGATTACCACTACAGAGAAGAGACAAAGACCAAAAAAGGGTTCCTTAGCAAGAAAACGACTCACACCATAGAGGAAGACAGTGCGACCCGTGAAGCAGGTACCTTGCTTTCCGGCGACAGCGTCACCGTGCAGGCGGGCAACAACCTGCTGGTGAAAGGCTCCTCCGTAGTGGGCGATAACAGCGTGGCGCTCGACGCAGGTAATAACGTCGATATCGTGGCCGCGACCAACACGGATACCTCCTGGCGCTTTAAGGAAGAGAAAAAATCCGGCCTGATGGGTACCGGGGGTATCGGGATCAGTATCGGCAGTAGCAAGACTACCCACGATTTACGCGAGGCGGGCACCACGCAAAGCCAGAGCTTCAGCACCGTCGGATCTACGGGCGGTAACGTGGTTATCGCTGCCGGAAACCAGGCGCACATCGGCGGCGCAGACCTGATTGCCGGGAAGGACATGAGTCTCAGCGGCAGTAGCGTCATCATTGACCCGGGCCACGACAAACGTACCCGCGATGAAACCTTCGAGCAGAAGAAAAGTGGGCTGACGCTGGCGCTTTCGGGCACTGTCGGCAGCGCGATTAATAATGCGGTTACGGCGACACAGGATACCAAAGAGGAAAGTGACGGACGGCTCAAAGCGCTTCAGGCCACTAAAACTGTGCTCTCCGGTGTGCAGACCGGACAGGCGGCTGAGGCGGCTGACCTGACGGCCGACCCGAACGCGATGGGCGTCAGCCTCTCGCTGACCACGCAGAAATCCAAATCGCAGCAGCACGCTGAGAGCGATACGATAACGGGCAGCACGCTGAATGCAGGCAACAATCTCTCCATTACCGCGAATGGAAAAGGCAAGGGCCCGAACAGCGGCGATATCGTTATTGCCGGAGGCCAGGTGAAAGCGGGCGGCGACACGCTGCTGGACGCCAGGCATGACGTCATTCTCAGCGGGGCTGCTAACACTCAACAGTCCAGCGGCAAGAACAGCAGCAGCGGAGGCGGTGTCGGCGTAAGTATTGGTGCAGGTAAAGGCGCCGGTATCAGCGTGTTTGCCAATGTCAACGCAGCCAATGGCAAAGATAAAGGCAACGGTACCGACTGGACTGAAACCACCATCGACAGCGGCAAGACCGTCACCATTAAGAGCGGGAATGACACCGTGCTCAATGGGGCACAGGTTAGCGGCAATAAAATTGTCGCCAATGTGGGGCACGACCTGCTGATGAGCAGCCAGCAGGACAGCAACAAATACGACAGCAAGCAGAGCAGCGTGGCGGCGGGCGGCAGCTTCACCTTCGGCAGCATGACGGGCTCCGGCTATATCTCTGCCTCCCAGGACAAGATGAAGAGCCGCTTTGACTCTGTTGCCGAACAAACCGGGATGTTCGCCGGTGATGGCGGCTTTGATATCACCGCGGGCAACCATACCCAACTGGATGGCGCAGTGATTGCCTCCACGGCCACGGCGGACAAAAACAGCCTCGATACCGGTACGCTGGGCTTCAGCGACCTGCACAACGAAGCGGACTTCAAAACCCAGCACTCAGGCATCAGTATCAGCGGCGCGGGCAGCTTCGGCGACCAGTTCAAGGGCAATATGCCGGGCGGGATGATTGCGGCGGCGGGCAACAGTGGGCATGCCGAAGGCACGACTCAGGCCGCTGTGGCTGACGGCACCATCACCATTCGCGACAAGGATAATCAGAAGCAGGATGTGGCGAACCTGAGCCGCGACACCGAACATGCCAACGACAGCATCAGCCCGATCTTCGACAAGGAGAAGGAGCAGAACCGTCTGAAGGAAATCGGGATGCTCAGCGATATCGGCGGTCAGTTGGCGGATATCGCGCGGACGCAGGGAGAACTGAATGCGCTGAAGGCTGCGCAGGATAAATACGGGCCTGTTCCTGCGGATGCGACGGAAGAACAGCGGCAGGCATATCTGGCAAAACTGCGTGATACGCCGGAATACAAAAAGGAACAGGAAAAGTATGGCACCGGCAGCGACATTCAGCGCGGCATCCAGGCAGCAACTGCAGCGCTTCAGGGGCTAGCGGGCGGTAATTTAGCGGGTGCACTGGCGGGGGCTTCAGCACCGGAGCTGGCGCATCTGCTGAAATCGACAGAAGATAACCCTGCGGTCAATGCCATAGCACACGCGATCCTTGGAGGTGCGGTTGCTGCGCTTCAGGGAAATAGCGCAGCGGCAGGTGCGATTGGTGCAGGGGGCGGAGAGCTGGCGGCACGTGCTATTGCCAATATGCTCTACCCTAATGTAGATAAACTTTCTGAAGAACAGAAGCAGACAGTCAGTGCGCTGGCGAGCATATCTGCGGGTATGGCTGGAGGGATCGCTACAGGGAATACAGCTGGAGCCGCGACGGGTGCCGGTGCCGGGAAGAATGCTGTTGAGAATAATCTTCTGGGTGGTAACGAAGATACCCAGACGAAGTTCGTGCAGGAACATAGTAAGAATATAGCGTCCTGTAGCACGGATCCGGGTTCAGCATCCTGCCAGAAAGGCCTGGCGATGAATGATGCGCTGATGGTGGCGCTTCCGGCGGGTCTTGGCGGTGGAGTACTGGCAGCAGCAACGCCGGAAATAGCGGCGGCAGCGAGAGCAGTAATAGCGGCCTGCACAAGTAATGCCGTCCTGTGCCTGAATAATGCCGGGATAATGGCCTCGGAAGCGATAGTGCCGGGCGGTGTGGGGGCAGGCGGTGCGATAGGTATCGGCAAGACAGTTGCTGAAGTGACAACGGCGAAGGCAATAGCCAGTACGATTAAGGATAATGTTGCAGCCAGTCAGGCGGCCAGAGCATCATCGAATTTTGGGCAATACAGCAAAGCTGAAGGGACAGTTCAGGAAAGCTTGGGTATTTGGCCGCCTAATCGTGGGGCTTATGGTCCAATAGAGAATGTAATGTTGCCAACAGGAACAATGATTGATCGATATGGATATCCTGGAGGTAGTTTTGTATCTCCATTAGGAGTTCCTTTTGAACAAAGAGCTCTTCCATCTTCATATGAAACTACAAAGCCATATTTTCAATATGAGATTCTGAAGCCTATAGATGATGTCTCTCAGGGGAAAATCTTGCCTTGGTTTGGGCAGAAAGGGCAAGGTACGCAGTATGAGTTACCAAAACCTGTTCAATGGTATTTGGATAACGACTATATGAAAAAGGCAGATAAATGACTAAAAAAGAACTTGAAAACCAATTGGATATTCTTGGTGTCCATCCTAATAGTTACTCATTGGGAACGTTGAAAAATAGCGATTGTTTATGTGTTATTCACGAAGATACACAATGGAATGTTTATTACGTTGAAAGGGATCAGCCATCACTTATTTCTTCGTTTCTATTGGAAGAAAAAGCCTACGATTTTGTGTTAGAGCAATTTAAAAAGTGGCTTTCATAAGCGTATAGTAAAAATTTCGTCCGTAGTTGGGCAGAATTTTTAATTTTATCAGCCATTTAGTCGCAGGGCGGATCACCAGTTGCCCGTGTTCAACGGGCACACTAACCAACGTATCGGTGCAAAATCCGGCTTCTGCCAGCCAGTTATCGTTCAGGCGTAGTCGTAGTCTGAGGCCGCGGGAATAGTAGGTAATCTTGTAAGACAGGCTCTTTAACAGTTTTGGAGAAAAGTTGCTTACGGGGAGCAAAACCGCGTATCGTGGTGTTGCGTCCGGTACGGTAAAAACATCGAGGGAATTGTTAGTAAGATGCTGATAGTAAAGTGAAAGTTGCGTTGAGATAGCTGACTTCGCAACGGACAAAGTTGTTGTTGAGAATAACTCGCTGAGCAAGGATAAGATCTTTGACATAAACCCGATGCTGAAAGTCGGGATTGAAGGTGCAGATGGCGATCCGCTGAAAGGCGGTGGTGGGATTGTAAGCACATCTGTTTAACTTCCACGCGCTTTTTTAGATTTCCGATTTTTCAGCTATCAGCCGGTACCCTTCTATCCAGGTGCAGTTCAGGCATAGGATAGCGCTGCAGGACAGCGACCACTACGACAGTACGCAGAACAGCGTCAGCAGTGGTCTGACTTGCAGCTAACTTGCTGATATCTTTTTTACTCATGATATTACTTTCAGAAAATCCCGGTCATCGTGCCAGCATTTTACTTTATACACCCGTCAGTTACTGCTCTATCGCTGTGGCCTGTTGTTCCGCTTGATAATACCTCCTCAACACACTGCATAAATACCCGCATTGCCGGGCTGACCACTTTACCGGCGTGATGGGCGCATATCGCGTTAATAGTGAGTGGAATATCGCTGAACGGGAGTTCAACCAGCGTACCGCGCTTAAGCTCTTCCTCAACGGTGAAACGTGGCAGATAGCTGACGCCAAGATTGCTCGCCACGCACTGCTTAATACTTTCGATACTCCAGAGCTCAATGGTATTTTCCAGGGTAATAGCGCGCTGGCGCAGCGTGCTTTCAAAAATTTGCCGAAATACGCACTGTGGCTCATTGATAACAAAGCTCAGCGGAATATGTTGCCCGCAGTGGGTAAAATCGACCGCCGGATGCTGCGGCGAGGCGACCAGCGTCAGCGACTGCTGGCCAAAGCTTTTCATGGTTAACGCGTCATCGTTGCCAACCCGATAAAACACGCCCAAATCGGCGCTATCGTTGAGTAGTGCGTTGCGGATGACATAACAGTTGAGCGACTGCAGCGATAAGCGTACCTGCGGGGCCCGTTGTTTAAAGCGCTGTAGCACCTGCGGCATTTTATAGGCCAGCAGGGTTTCCCCACAGGCAACGCGCAGCTCGCCAGCCGGTTCTCCATCTTCACGAGCCGCCTCACGAATAGTTTCCATCACCCTCGCCAGTTCATGGACGTGCGGCAGCACCTTTTTACCGGATTCGGTCAGGCACATGCGGCGGCCAATTTTTTCAAACAGCTGAACGGCAAGCTCTTGCTCAAGCTGTTGAATATGAAAGGTCACCGTGGATTGCGTACAGCATAGCTTTTGCGCCGCGCGTAAAAACGAGCCTTCTTCCACTACCGTTTTGAGAGTAATAAAACGCCGCAGATCCATATCGCCACCAACTATCGAAAACATCGAATTCAGAATCAAAAAACATTCATTTTTTTAAATGAATGGCATCGGGTACTGTCTGCCAAAACGAAGGAGAAGACAAGTGACCCCAGCTTTGATTAGTGCTTTTTTGACTTATACCCTGATAACCGCGCTGACTCCCGGCCCTAATAATATTCTTGCCCTCAGCAGCGTCACCTCCCATGGCTTACGCCGCAGCCTGCGGGTGCTGGCGGGGATGAGCGTCGGTTTTATTATCACCATGCTGATTTGCGCGGCGTTAACCTTTTCGCTGGTGGAACTCGACTCGCGATTTACCCGGATATTGGGATGGATTGGCGCGGCGTATATCCTGTGGCTGGCCTGGCAGATAGCCAAAAGCAAACCGGGGGCAGGCGCGCTGAGTACAGAGCCGGTGGGGTTCTGGGCGAGCCTGGGGCTGCAGTTCGTCAACGTAAAAATTATTCTGTATGGCATCACCGCGCTCTCTACCTTTGTCCTGCCCGTTACCCGCGAGCCGGTTTGGCTCATCAGCGTGAGTCTGCTGCTGGCGGCGATTGGCGCGCTGGGAAACCTGTGCTGGGCGCTGGCGGGGCATCTGTTTCAGCGCCTGTTTTTGCTGTACGGGCGTCAACTGAACTGGGGGCTGGCAGTGTTATTGGTCTACTGCGCTTTGCGGATCGTGGTGGAATAAAAAGGGAGCGCAGCGGCTCCCGAAAAGTGTTTAGCCGATGGTGAAAGGATCGGCATCCTGCCAGGCCGGAAATTTCTCGCGATACTCCTGCAGCGCGGCCAACGACAGATCGGCATCGAGCCGCGTCGCCTGATGCGGTTCGGCGGTAGCAATAATCTCTCCCTGCGGGCTGATGATACGGCTATCGCCCCGATAGTGATGGCCGTTTCCATCGGTGCCGACGCGGTTGCAGCCGGCGACGTAGGCCTGGTTTTCAATTGCTCTGGCGACCAGCAGCGATTGCCAGTGCAGCGAACGCGGGGCAGGCCAGTTAGCAACATACAGCGCCAGGTCGTAATCGTTGTGGTTACGCGACCATACCGGGAAGCGCAGGTCATAGCACACCAGCGGCAGAATCCGCCAGCCGCGCCATTCAAAGACCACTCGTTCAGTACCTGCCTCATAATGGTGGTGCTCATCCGCCATGCGGAACAGGTGACGCTTATCATAAAAGTGCGTTTTACCGCCGGGCTCTACCAGCAGAAAACGGTTCACCGGGCCACGTTCGGTCTGCAAGGCCGCGCTACCGGCAATCAGCGCGTTGGTCTGCTCCGCTTTCGCCAGCATCCACTCAACGACCTCTCCCTGCGGCATCGATTGTTTCGCCGCTTCCATGGCAAATCCGGTAGTAAACATCTCAGGCAGCACAATAATGTCGCGCCCGCTCACTTCTTCCAGTTGACGATCGAAATGGCGCAGGTTGGCGGGACCATCCATCCACACCAGCGGTTGCTGCAACAGCGTAATTTTCAAGCCAGGCACAGTGGTGAACTCCATTATGAAGAGGGCATTAAGCTAATTTTAATACCATATCAGCAGCCGGAGGCGGCATGGAATATTTTGTTAAAAAAATGCTATCTACGGCGAGTAACGGCAAAAGAAAAGGCGGGGAAATTCCCCGCCTTTGTCGTGATGTGCAGTATTGCTTTTATTATGCCGCTTCAATCTTGCGGATTTTTTCCGGCAGCTTTACCGGTTTGGTCGCCAGTTCATCCGCCGCGAAATCATCAACGTTAATACTGCGCAGACGGCTGGTTTCCGCACGGGTCAGGATTGCGGCTTCTTCCTGATTAATTAACCCTTTCGCCAGCGCATTAGTGGCCAGCTCATCCAGGCGGGTGAACGGCAGATTTTTACCCAGCTCTTTGCAGATGCGCTGGTGGATTGGATCCGCCGCCATCACATCCAGCAGCGCCTCTTCCAGCAGGCCAACCGGGTTATGTTCGCTTGGCGTCAGGTACTGACCGCGACCGATACGAGAGCGGGTCGCGCTCGGAACCTGCAGGATTTTCGCCACTTTATGATCCAGCTTATCGGACGGCGCATCGTAGTGACGGCCGGTCGGGAAGATGGCGAGACGCAGCGCGCCGGCGACAAAGCGGTTCGGGAAGTTCTTCAGCAGGTCATCGATAGCCTGCTCCGCCTGATACAGCGCATCCTGCACGCCCCAATGGACCAGCGGCAGATCCGCTTCATTACGGCCTTCATCGTCATAACGTTTCAGCACCGCCGATGCCAGGTAAAGCTGGCTCAGCACGTCGCCGAGACGCGCGGAGATACGTTCGCGACGCTTCAGGCTGCCGCCCAGTACCGCCATTGATACATCCGACAGCAGGGCCAGGTTGGCGCTCAGGCGGTTCATGTGCTGATAGTAGCGGCGCGTGGTGTCACGGGTCGGCGCGCTGCTGGTGCGGCCGCGAGTCAGGCCCAGCCAGAAGCTGCGTACTTTGTTGCTACCAACGTGGCCGATATGTTTAAACAGCAGCTTGTCGAAGGCGTTAACGTCATTGTTCTGCGCGGCGGCCATTTCATCCAGGACATACGGATGGCAGCGAATCGCCCCCTGACCAAAGATCATCATGCTGCGGGTGAGGATATTCGCCCCTTCAACGGTAATGGCGATCGGCGCGCCCTGATAAGCGCGGGCAAGGAAGTTGCCTTCGCCCAGCATGATGCCTTTACCGCCGGTAATATCCATGGCGTCAATAATTGAACGCTGGCCGCGGTGGGTACAATGATATTTAACGATTGCCGACAGCACCGCCGGCTTCTCGCCAAGCATAATACCGTAGGTAATCAGCGAAGCGGCGGCGTCCATTACGTAGGCGTTGCCTGCGATACGCGCCAGCGGCTCTTCGATACCTTCCATTTTACCAATCGAAATTTTGAACTGACGGCGAATGTGGGCGTAGGCGCCGGTCGCCATAGCGACGGATTTCAGGCCGCCGGTGGCGTTGGACGGCAGAGTAATGCCGCGACCCACGGACAGGCACTCAACCAGCATACGCCAGCCCTGGCCGGCCATGCTTGGGCCGCCGATGATGTAATCGATCGGTACGAAAATATCTTTACCGCGAGTGGGGCCGTTCTGGAACGGTACGTTCAGCGGGAAGTGACGACGGCCAATTTCCACGCCCGGCGTTGAGGTGGGGATCAGCGCGCAGGTGATACCGAGCTCTTCCTCGCCGCCCAGCAGACGGTCCGGATCAGAGAGTTTGAAAGCCAGGCCCAGTACGGTGGCGATTGGCGCGAGAGTGATGTAGCGCTTGTTCCAGGTCAGGCGCATTCCCAGCACCTGCTGACCCTGCCAGTCGCCCATACAGACTACGCCGGTATCCGGGATCGCGCCGGCGTCGGAGCCCGCTTCCGGGCTGGTTAACGCGAAGCATGGGATCTCCTGACCACGCGCCAGGCGCGGCAGGTAGTGATTTTTCTGCTCTTCGGTACCGTAATGTTGCAGCAGTTCGCCCGGCCCTAAGGAGTTAGGCACGCCGACGGTGATCGCCAGGATCCCGGAAACGCCGGACAGTTTTTGCAGTACGCGAGACTGGGCATAGGCGGAAAACTCCAGGCCGCCGTACTCTTTCTTAATGATCATCGCAAAGAAGCGGTGCTCTTTCAGGTACGCCCACAGCTCCGGCGGCAGATCCGCCATTTCATGGGTAATTTCGAAGTCGTTCGCCATGCGGCAGGCTTCTTCTACCGGGCCGTCGATGAAAGCCTGCTCTTCGGCGGTGAGGCGCGGCTGCGGGTAGTTATGCAGCTTGTGCCAGTCCGGGTTACCGCGGAACAGATCGCCTTCCCACCAGGTGGTGCCGGCATCGATGGCTTCTTTCTCCGTACGCGACATCGGCGGCATTACTTTACGGAAGGCGCGAAACGCCGGGGCGGAGAAAAGCGATTTACGCATCGGCGCAAAGTTGAACGGCAGCAGAATAATCGCCAGCGGCAGCAGCAGCCAGATATTCCACAGCCCCGCCACGCTGAGCGCCGCGGTCCAGGCGAGCAAAATCACGCTGCTGAGAAGCAGGCTGACTCGGTGATAGAAGAGCACGCCGAGTAACACTACGGTTGCAACAATACTCAAAATCATCATAGAGAAATGCTCCCTTATCTTGTAGGAGGTCTGACCACTTGTGATGTATTGGTTGTAGTGGATGTAATTTGTTTTAGCAATGTGTTTACAAAATAATTACAACCTTGCTCACATTGTTGGCTGGAAAAGCGGCACGTAAAATCAAAAGGACGGGGGATAACGTCGCCTGCTGCTTCTCGCTTCGGCGGCTATCCGGTACACTGCCAGGGTTATTCCAACCAATACTGAAGGATTATCCTCATGTACCAGGATCTTATTCGTAACGAACTGAACGAAGCCGCGGAAACGCTGGCCAACTTTCTGCAGGACGAGGCCAACATTCACGCTATCCAGCGCGCGGCGGTACTGCTGGCGGATAGCTTCAAGGCTGGCGGTAAAGTGCTTTCCTGCGGCAACGGCGGTTCTCATTGCGATGCGATGCATTTTGCGGAAGAGCTGACCGGGCGTTATCGCGAGAACCGCCCTGGTTATCCGGCGATCGCTATTTCTGACGTCAGCCATCTGTCCTGCGTGAGTAATGATTTTGGCTATGAATATGTCTTCTCCCGCTACGTTGAATCGGTTGGCCGCGCAGGCGATGTTCTGCTGGGGATTTCCACCTCCGGCAACTCCGGCAACGTGATCAAAGCGATTGAAGCCGCTCGCGCGCAGGGAATGAAAGTGATCACCCTGACCGGTAAAGACGGCGGCAAAATGGCGGGTTCCGCCGATGTGGAAATCCGTGTACCGCATTTCGGTTACGCCGATCGCATTCAGGAGATTCACATTAAGGTGATTCATATTCTGATTATGTTGATCGAAAAAGAGATGGTTAAAGCTTAAAAGGCTATTTTGTTAGCCATTTTGAACCCGGCCAGTGCTCAGACAAAACTCACCGAGTTTTGAACGCCCTTCAGGGCGGCCCGAAGGGGGAGCGTAGCGAATCATCCTCACGTACATGAAGTACGCTCCGGTTTTTGCGCGCTGGCCGTGTCCAAACTGACTGCACCAATAACGCCTTTTATGTTTCAGTAAGTTGTATGAGGTGATCTATGTGCGAATTGCTCGGGATGAGCGCCAATGTGCCGACCGATATCTGTTTTAGCTTCTCCGGGCTGGTTCAGCGCGGGGGCGGCACCGGGCCGCATAAAGACGGCTGGGGTATTACCTTTTACGAAGGGAAAGGGTGTCGCACATTTAAAGATCCGCAGCCGAGCTTTCAGTCGCCGATAGCCAAACTGGTACAGGATTATCCCATCAAATCCTGTTCCGTCATTGCCCATATCCGTCAGGCCAACCGTGGCGAGGTGGCGCTGGAGAACACCCATCCGTTCACCCGCGAACTGTGGGGCCGTCACTGGACCTACGCCCATAACGGCCAGCTCAAGGGTTATAAATCGCTGAAGACCGGAAATTTCCGCCCAGTGGGCGAGACCGACAGCGAAACGGCTTTCTGCTGGCTGCTGCACCGTTTAACCGAGCGCTATCCGCGCACGCCTGGCAATATGGTCGGCGTGTTTAAGTACATCGCGACGCTGGCGGGCGAAATGCGCGAGAAGGGCGTGTTTAATATGCTGTTATCGGACGGACGCTATGTAATGGCGTACTGTTCAACCAACCTGTACTGGATCACCCGTCGGGCGCCGTTTGGCGTGGCGAAGCTGCTGGATCAGGATGTGGAAATTGATTTTCAACGTGAGACCACACCAAACGATGTGGTCTCCGTTATCGCCACTCAGCCGCTGACCGGCAATGAGGCCTGGAATAAAATCATGCCAGGCGAGTGGGCGTTATTTTGCCTCGGGGAGCGTATAGTTTGAGGCCAGCTGCGGCTGGATAACCTCGTGGCTGAGCGGCTTGCTGACGATATAGCGGCCATCCATCACCGAAACCACCGGCGGTTTGTGGGTCTGCTGGAAGTAGTCATAGCCTGGCTTCAGCTGCTTCCAGAAATCCGCATAGTACGAGAACTTATGTCGCGCCATGTTGGCGTCGGTCATCCGGAACGGATAGATGCTGACCTGCACGCTTGGCTGGCCAAATACCAGCGCGCCGGTGACAAACTGGAAGATCTCGTCTATGCCGGTATCGGTCATCGCGTAGCAGCCGACGGAAACGCAGGCGCCGTGGATCATCAGGTATTTACCTTCATAGCCGTGCGCGCGATCGTAGGCATTCGGGAAGCCGATATTGATCGCTTTATAAAAGCGGCTGTCTGGTTTTAGCTGACTGCGCGAGACGTTATAAAATCCTTCCGGACTTTTGAAATCGCCCTGGCGTTGCTTCGGCCCGAGGCCGCCGGAGTAGTTACAGATCCGGTAGCTATCGAGAAGCTGGTAGGTTTCGCCCATTTTGACGTAGAGATCGAGCATCCGCTCTTCTTTGAAGATCTCAATATAAACGGGGGAGCCCATTAACTGCTGTTTATATTCTTTGCTAACCGGCGTTGTCGGGCTGTTACTGCTGAGTAACCCAGCAAATGACACGCACGGCAACAGAAGCATCGCAATAAAGAATGCGATTTTGCGCATACTGCTTGTTCCTTGATAAAACAAAAAACCACATGCCAGGACGGCAAGAGATACCCGAAATCAGAGTTTTCTGGATTTAGAGCGCTCACATTAGCATCACGGCAGTTTTTCGCAAGCACGGTGTGGCTGCGTTTACAATTTAATGTTCCTTTATAGCGAATATTGCCGCAAAGCGCAGTGAGAACTTTGCGCAATAGCTCGCATTTTAGAAGCACTTATTGGCTCTTTTCCTACTTCTGACACTCACAAAATGTTACACTCCCGCCGTTTATGACCAGGGTAAGAAAGGATGCTTCTCTCCCGTCTTGTGCCCCCGTGGCACCGCTATCCCTTTCTTATTCTGATATTCCATCAATAATGCTGGCCTCGGCTTGAGCTGGGGTTTAGGTTACGGATACCTGCTAACGATATGATTAAAATCACGAAAGGGCTGGATTTGCCCATAGCTGGCATGCCATTACAGCAGATCTCGTCCCGGCCTGCGGTGAAACGCGTCGCGCTGCTCGGCGAGGAGTACGTCGGCATGCGCCCCTCGATGGCGGTGAGCGAAGGCGATCGGGTGCAAAAAGGCCAGGTGCTGTTCGAAGATAAAAAGAACGCCGGGGTGCGTTTTACCGCGCCAGCCAGCGGGGTAGTTAGCGCCATTCATCGCGGCGAGCGCCGGGTGCTGCAATCGGTGGTGATTGATGTCGACGGCAGCAATGAGGCGGTGTCGTTTCCCCGCTATGCATTAGACGATCTTAACGATTTGCCACGGGAAGCGGTGCGGCAACAGTTGCTGGACTCCGGGCAGTGGACGGCGTTTCGTACCCGTCCTTTCAGTAAAATTCCCGCGCCGGGCAGCGTTCCGGCGGCTATCTTCGTCACCGCTATCGATACCAACCCGCTGGCGGCTGAACCGCAGCCGATTATCCTGGCCCAGCGTGAAGCCTTTGACGCCGGTCTGACGGTGCTGACGCGCCTGACGGACGGTAAAGTCCACGTCTGTCAGGCCAGCGGCGGCAAGCTGGGCGGCCATCCCGCTGGGCAGGTGACATTCAACCAGTTTAGCGGCCCGCATCCGGCAGGGCTTGCCGGTACGCACATTCACTTCCTTGAGCCGGTCAGCCTGACCAAACAGGTCTGGCATCTCAACTATCAGGAGGTCATCGCCATTGGCAAACTGTTCCTCGACGGCGAGCTGTACAGCGAACGCGTCATTGCCCTTGGCGGCCCGCAGGTAAAACAGCCGCGATTGCTGCAAACCTGTCTCGGCGCCAGCCTCGATGAACTGCTGGCGGGCGAGCTGGTGGATGATGAAAACCGGGTAATTTCCGGTTCTGTCTTGAGCGGCACCCACGCCTGCGGCCCTCACGCCTTCCTCGGGCGCTACCATTTGCAGGTCAGCGTGGTACGAGAAGGCCGTGAAAAAGAGCTGTTTGGCTGGGTGATGCCGGGCAAAGAGAAGTTCTCGATTACCCGCACCACCCTTGGTCATTTCTTTAAGCGCAAGCGCTTTAATTTTTCCACTGATACTAACGGCGGCGAGCGGGCGATGGTGCCGATCGGCAACTATGAGCGGGTAATGCCGCTGGATATTCTGCCGACCATATTGCTGCGCGATCTGCTTGCCGGCGATAGCGATAGCGCCCAGGCGCTGGGCTGTCTGGAGCTGGATGAAGAAGATCTGGCGCTCTGCACCTACGTTTGTCCGGGCAAATATGAATACGGCCCGGCGCTGCGCAGCGTGTTAACCCAGATTGAGCAGGAAGGATAAGAGATGGGCTTAAAGCACCTGATTGAGAAACTTGAGCCGCATTTCACGCACGGCGGCAAGTTAGCAAAATATTACCCGCTGTATGAAGCGGCGGCGACGATCTTCTACACCCCGGGTTTAGTCACCCGCGGCGCCGCGCACGTACGTGACGCCATTGACCTCAAGCGGATGATGATCCTCGTCTGGTTTGCAGTGTTCCCGGCGATGTTCTGGGGCATGTACAACGTCGGCTTGCAGACAATTCCGGCGCTGCACAAGCTATACGGCGCCGAACAGCTGCAGCAGGTCATTGCCAACAACTGGCACTATAGCGTTGCCCAGTGGTTAGGGGTGAGCTTCAGCGCCGATGCCGGGTGGCTTAGCATGATGACGCTGGGGGCGGTGTTTTTCCTGCCTATCTACCTCACCGTATTCATCGTCGGCGGTTTTTGGGAAGTACTTTTCGCGATTGTGCGCAAACATGAGATCAACGAAGGCTTTTTCGTTACCTCGATTCTCTTCGCGCTGATTGTGCCGCCAACGATGCCGCTATGGCAGGCGGCGCTGGGGATCTCCTTTGGCGTGGTGATTGCCAAAGAGATTTTCGGCGGCACCGGGCGCAATTTCCTCAACCCGGCGCTGGCGGGGCGCGCGTTCCTGTTCTTCGCCTACCCGGCGCAGATTTCCGGCGACCTGGTATGGACGGCGGCAGACGGTTTCTCCGGCGCGACGCCGCTCTCCCAGTGGGCCAGCGGCGGTGGTGAAGCGCTGGTTAACGTCGCCACCGGCATCCCGGTGAGTTGGATGGACGCCTTCCTCGGCAATATTCCCGGCTCGATTGGCGAAGTGTCGACGCTGATGATCCTCATCGGCGGTGCGTTCATTATCTTTGCCCGTATCGCTTCCTGGCGCATCGTCGCCGGGGTGATGGTCGGTATGATCGCCACCGCCACGCTGTTTAATTTCATTGGTTCCGATACCAACCCAATGTTCTCGATGCCGTGGTACTGGCATCTGGTGCTCGGCGGGTTCGCCTTTGGCATGATGTTTATGGCGACTGACCCGGTCTCGGCTTCCTTTACCGATAAAGGTAAATGGAGCTATGGCCTGCTGATTGGCGTGATGTGCGTGCTGATTCGCGTCGTCAACCCGGCCTATCCGGAAGGGATGATGCTGGCGATTCTGTTCGCCAACCTGTTTGCGCCGCTGTTCGATTACCTGGTGGTGCAGGCCAATATCAAGCGGAGGAAGTCGCGTGGCTGAGAAGAAAAGTAACGATAGCATCGGCAAAACGCTGCTGGTGGTGCTGGTGCTTTGTCTGGTGTGCTCCATTGTGGTCGCCGGTTCCGCCGTGGGCCTCAAGTCGCGTCAGCAGGAACAACGCGCGCTGGATAAACAGCGCAATATCCTGGCCGTCGCCGGCCTGATGCAGCAGGGGATGGATGCTGACGCGGTGGCGGAAACCTTCGCCGCGCGCATTACCCCTCGGCTGGTCAATCTGGCGACCGGCGAACTGCTGGATAAAGACCCGGGCAAATTTAATCAGGCCCAGGCGCTGAAAGATCCGCAACAGAGCATCGCGCTCGACGCCAGCCAGGATCCGGCCGGGATTAAACGCCGCAGCAACCTGGCGGAGATTTACCTGGTGCGCGACGCGCAGCAGCAGATTCAGGAAGTTGTGCTGCCTATCTATGGCAACGGTCTGTGGTCCATGATGTACGCCTTCGTGGCGCTGGACGTTGATGGGCGTACGGTGAAAGGCATTACTTACTACGACCAGGGCGAAACGCCGGGGCTGGGCGGCGAGGTGGAAAACCCGAACTGGCGTCAGCAGTTTGTCGGTAAACAGGTGCTGGATGACAACGGCATGCCGTCGCTGAAGGTGGTAAAAGGTGGCGCGCGCGCAGGCGATCTCCACGCGGTTGACGGTTTATCCGGCGCCACGCTGACGTCAAACGGCGTGCAGCATAGCTTTGATTTCTGGATGGGCGAACTGGGCTTTGGTCCGTTCCTGAAAAAGGTTCGTGAGGGAGAGCTGAATAATGGCTGAACAGAGCGATATGAAAGAGGTGAAGCGCGTGCTGGTGGGGCCGCTTATCGCCAATAACCCCATCGCCCTGCAGGTGCTCGGCGTCTGCTCCGCGCTGGCGGTGACTACCAAACTGGAAACCGCCTTCGTGATGACCATTGCGGTGACGCTGGTGACGGCGTTTTCCAGCATGTTTATCTCTATGATTCGCCACCATATTCCCAATAGCGTACGTATCATCGTGCAGATGGCGATCATCGCCTCGTTGGTAATCGTGGTGGATCAGCTGCTGCGGGCTTTCGCCTATGAGACCTCTAAGCAGCTGTCGGTATTCGTCGGGCTTATCATCACGAACTGTATCGTGATGGGGCGTGCCGAAGCTTATGCCATGAAATCGCCGCCGCTGGCCAGCTTTATGGATGGTATCGGTAACGGTCTCGGTTACGGCGCGATCCTGATTATCGTCGGCTTCCTGCGCGAGCTTATCGGCAGCGGCAAGCTGTTCGGTATCACCGTACTGGAAACGGTGCAGAACGGCGGCTGGTATCAGCCGAACGGCCTGTTCCTGCTGGCGCCGAGTGCGTTCTTCATTATCGGTTTGCTGATTTGGGCCCTGCGTAGCTGGAAGCCTGAACAGCAGGAAAAGGAGTAACCGATTATGGCTCATTACATTAGCCTGTTTGTCCGCGCGGTGTTCGTTGAGAACATGGCGCTGGCCTTCTTCCTCGGGATGTGTACCTTCCTCGCGGTGTCGAAAAAGGTCTCCACCGCTTTTGGCCTCGGCGTTGCGGTCACGGTGGTGCTGGGTCTTGCTGTACCGATCAACAACCTGGTCTATAACCTGGTGCTGCGCGACGGCGCATTGATGGAAGGCGTAGACCTCAGCTTCCTTAACTTCATCACCTTTATCGGGGTAATTGCGGCGCTGGTGCAAATACTTGAGATGATCCTCGATAAGTACTTCCCGGCACTCTATAACGCGTTAGGGATCTTCCTGCCGCTTATCGCCGTTAACTGCGCCATTTTCGGCGGCGTGTCGTTTATGGTGCAGCGCGATTACAACTTCCCGGAATCGATTGTTTACGGCTTTGGTTCCGGCATCGGCTGGATGCTGGCGATTGTCGCGATGGCGGGGATCCGCGAAAAAATGAAGTACGCCAACGTGCCCGCCGGTCTGCGCGGGTTAGGGATCACCTTTATCACCACCGGACTGATGGCGCTGGGCTTTATGTCATTCTCCGGTGTGCAGCTATAAGGGCGGAAAAGTATGGAAATTATTCTTGGCGTGGTGATGTTCACGCTGATCGTGCTGGTCCTGTCGGGGCTCATCCTGGTGGCGCGCTCGAAGCTGGTGAACGCGGGCGACGTGGTTATTGAAATCAATAACGAAGCGGATAAACAGATCCGCACGCCGGCGGGCGACAAACTGCTGAACACGCTCTCCAGCAACGGTATCTTCGTCTCTTCCGCCTGCGGCGGCGGCGGCTCCTGCGGCCAGTGCCGGGTGACCATCAAAGAAGGCGGCGGCGATATTTTGCCGACCGAGCTTTCGCATATCACCAAACGCGAAGCCAAAGAAGGGTGCCGCCTGGCCTGCCAGGTGGCGGTGAAGCAGAATATGAAAATTGAGCTGCCGGAAGAGATTTTCGGCGTGAAAAAATGGGAGTGCGAAGTTGTCTCTAATGATAACAAAGCGACCTTCATTAAAGAGCTCAAATTACGGGTGCCGGATGGTGAAGCGGTGCCGTTCCGCGCCGGCGGTTATATTCAGATCGAATGCCCGTCGCATAAAGTGGCCTATGCCGACTTTGATATTCCCGATGAATATCGCTCAGACTGGGACAAGTTCAACCTGTTCCGCTATGTCTCTGAGGTGAAAGAGCCGACCCTGCGCGCCTACTCGATGGCTAACTATCCGGAAGAGGAGGGCATCATTATGCTCAACGTGCGTATCGCCACGCCGCCGCCGAAGGTTCCGGATGCGCCGCCGGGGATAATGTCGTCCTATATCTGGTCGCTGAAGCCTGGCGATAAGGTGACGATTTCCGGGCCGTTTGGCGAGTTCTTTGCCAAAGAGACCGACGCCGAGATGGTGTTTATCGGCGGCGGCGCGGGCATGGCGCCGATGCGTTCGCACATCTTTGACCAGCTTAAGCGCCTGCACAGCACGCGTAAAATCGGCTTCTGGTACGGCGCGCGTTCGCTGCGTGAAATGTTCTATGACGATGAGTTTGAACAGCTGGCGCGCGAAAACCCCAATTTTACCTTCCACGTCGCGCTCTCCGATCCGCTGCCGGAAGATAACTGGACCGGGCATACGGGCTTTATCCATAATGTTCTGTATGAAAACTATCTGCGCGACCATCCGGCGCCGGAAGATTGCGAGTTCTATATGTGCGGGCCGCCGGTGATGAACGCCGCGGTGATTAAAATGCTCAAAGACCTGGGCGTCGAAGATGAGAACATCATGCTCGACGACTTTGGAGGCTGATGATGTGGACGGTATTTGTCGCGACCTTTGTGATTTTTGCGCTGGTGATCCTTGGCATGTCCCTGGGCTACCTGGTGAAGCGTAAGAGTATTCAAGGCAGCTGCGGCGGGATCTCCTCGCTGGGGCTGGAGAAAGTCTGCGACTGTCCGGAACCGTGCGACGCGCGTAAGAAACGTCTCGCCCGCGAGGCGCAGCGCCAGCAGCAGCGCATTCTCTAATGCGCCGACGGCGCTACGCTTGCGTTTTCAGGCCGCTTTCGCGGCCTTTTTTATCTTACTGCCAGTTTTTCGCCTGCGCCGGAGAGTCCACCATCACGCCGTCGGCGCCCAGTTCTTTCGCCGTACGATAATCTTCCGCGCTATTGATACCGAAGAAAATGATGTGGGCCTGGCCCTGCGAGCGGAAGCAATCCATCGCCTCTTTATCCCAGGTGAGCGTCGCCGGAGAAACGCCTTCACCAAGGGTAAACTTCTCGACTACCTCCACCTTGCGCTTCAGTTCCAGCCCGTACCACTTATCGCCATCGCGCTGGCTGTCTTTCTGACACTGGTGGCTGAGCGAAACGTTTGCAAGCCTGGTTCGGGTTTCGCTGCGGCTAACAAAGCGTGGGATTGGTTGCGGCAGAGCGGCGATATAGCGGTCTTCGGTGGAATAAACGCGCACCCGCTCGAGGCTATGGGTGTTTTTTAACACCTCCAGCAGGCGTTCGCCCATCACCGTTGGATCGGCATCCGGTGATTTTATATCGATGTAGAAGAAGGTCTGCGGCCACTGCTGCAGCACGCTTTGTAAGGTCGGGATCGTGGCCTGCTTGCCGCGCCACGGATGGCTGTCATCGCCCCATTTCCAGCCAGCATCGACTTTCGCCAGCTCGGCGGCGGTTAAGCTTGAGACCTTGCCCTCGGCGTTGGTCAGGGCGGAGAGATCGCTTGAGCGATAGAGCACCGGTACGCCGTCGCGGCTTAGCTGTACCGTGACCCAGATGGCCTGCGCGTGGTTTTCCAGCGCCAGTTTGATGGCCGGTAGGGTATTTTCCGGCGCATCGCCAGTACCGCCGCGGTGGGCAATCAACTGCGGGTTGGCAAAAGCGCTGCCGGTCGCCAGCAGGCAGAGTAGCGTGAGTATTTTCTTCATGATTGTATCTTCCTGATTCATTATTTAAATGTATGAAAATAAAGGTGATTTGTTTCACTTTTATGTTGTAACAGCTTTTTTGGCGGTTGAATTAAAAAAAGATAAAATTTGCGCGTAGTTTTGCTATGCTGTATGGGTATACAGTGTTGGGCAAGGCGATGCGTAAAATTATCCATGTCGATATGGACTGCTTCTTCGCAGCGGTGGAAATGCGTGACAACCCGGCGTTGCGCGATATCCCCATTGCCATTGGCGGCAGTCGGGTACAGCGTGGCGTGATTAGTACCGCGAACTATCCTGCGCGTAAGTTTGGCGTGCGCAGCGCGATGCCGACGGCGACGGCGCTTAAACTGTGTCCGCACCTCACGCTGCTGCCGGGGCGCTTTGATGCCTACAAAGAAGCCTCGAACCACATCCGCGAAATTTTCTCCCGCTATACCTCGTTAATCGAGCCGCTGTCGCTGGATGAAGCCTACCTTGACGTGAGCGACAGCGTACACTGCCACGGCTCTGCCACGCTGATGGCCCAGGAGATCCGCCAGACCATCGAGCGTGAACTGAATCTCACCGCTTCGGCTGGCGTGGCGCCGGTAAAATTCCTCGCTAAAATTGCCTCAGATATGAACAAGCCGAATGGCCAGTTCGTCATTGCCCCGCACCAGGTGGCGGAATTTGTGCGGTCTCTGCCGCTGGCGAAAATCCCCGGCGTCGGGAAGGTGTCGGCGGCGAAGCTGGAAAATATGGGGCTGCGTACCTGTGGCGACGTGCAGAACAGCGATCTGGCGATGCTGCTTAAACGCTTTGGTAAGTTTGGCCGTATCCTGTGGGAGCGCAGCCACGGCATTGACGAGCGCGAAATCCATAACGATCGTCAGCGCAAATCGGTCGGCGTCGAGCGCACTCTGGCGGAAGATATTCACGAGTGGTCAGACTGCGAAGCGATTATCGAAAATCTCTATCCGGAGCTGGAACGTCGTCTGGCGAAGGTAAAACCGGATCTACTGATCGCGCGTCAGGGCATTAAACTGAAGTTTAACGATTTTCAGCTCACTACTCAGGAGCACGTCTGGCCGCGGTTAAACAAAGAAGATTTAATCGCGACCGCGCGCAACGCCTGGCTCGAACGTCGGGGCAGCCGCGGCGTGCGGCTGGTGGGGTTACACGTGACGCTGCTCGACCCACAGCTCGAACGACAACTGGTGCTTGGACTATAACGATGTTAACGATCAGGGCGTATTCAGAAGATGATTTTCCGGCGCTGTGTGCCATTTTTTTGCGCGCGGTGAGAGAGACCGCCAGCCGGGATTATTCTCCCGCGCAAATTGCCGCCTGGGCGCAGGTTGATGAATCCCGCTGGCGGCAGAAACTTGCCGATTCGCAAGTGCTGGTGGCGGTTATTGATAATCAGCCGGTTGGATTTATCACCGCCGTTAATGATTATATCGACCTTTTATTCGTCTCGCCGGATTATGCCCGTCGTGGAATCGGTCATGCGCTCATCGGCGCGGTCTGCGCCAGCCATCCGGGAAAGGTACTGTCGGTCGATGCGAGCATAACGGCACGATCCAGTTTTCTTCGTCAGGGATTTCGTGTCGTCGCTGAGCAGCGAGTGGAATCGCGTGGAGAGTGGTTCACCAACTATCGAATGGAAAAACGCGGTTCGGGGAAGGCTGAATAGATACTGTTATCGGTTTGCGGCTGTTTTAGCTTGAGAAAAGCTTTTATCTCATAACGCTGAGAGTCTGTTGTGGTCCAGTCTCCGGCAGGGATTTTCCCGGAGGCGGCGCATTGCGCCTTGTCCGGGCTACCAAACTGCACATTACTGTAGCCCCGGTAAGCGGTAGCGCCACCGGGGATTTTGAGGCTGCGTGGTGAAGAAATTAGATAAGGCGTTAGCCACCACCCGGCAATACAGGTCATAACCGGGGCCCGGAGGAACAACCGGCGGCATCGCGCCGCCGGTGCATGGCTTACTTCGCCGGAATCGCTTTCAGCAGTTCGGTCAGCAGCGTCCAGTACTGGCCGACGCTCTCGATATGAACCTGCTCATCCGGGGAGTGCGGGCCGGTAATGGTTGGGCCGATGGAGACCATGTCCATGTCCGGATACGGTTTTTTGAACAGACCGCATTCCAGACCAGCGTGGATAATCTGGATGTTCGGCGTCTTGTTGAACAGACGCTGATAGGTCTCGCGCACCAGGTGCATAACCGGAGAGTTGGCATCCGGCTGCCAGCCTGGGTAAGCGCCTTTGGCTTCGGTTTTCGCCCCGGCCAGTTTGCCCAGTGAATCCAGCATGCTGACGACATAGTCTTTACCGCTGTCGATCAGCGAGCGAATCAGGCAGTGGATCTGTACGTTGTCGTCGGTCATGGTGACGACGCCGACGTTCAGCGAGGTTTCAACCACGCCTTTCGCGACGTCTGAATTGCGGATCACGCCGTTCGGCGTCGCGTTCAGCAGGCGCACGAAACCGTCGCGGGAAGCCTGAGTCAGCGCCGCTTTATCGTTCGCGACCGCTTCCAGCAGGACGACCAGATTCTTCTCTTTGGCCGCCAGTTCGTTTTTCAGGATATCCTGGTAAGTATTCACCAGCGCTTTCAGCGCATCCGCTTTGTCCGCGGCGACGGCGACGGTCGCGAAGGCTTCACGCGGGATAGCGTTACGCAGCGTACCGCCGTTGAAATCGACCAGACGCAGATCCAGTTCATCGGCATGGCCCGCCAGGAAGCGCGCCAGCAGCTTGTTAGCGTTGCCCAGGCCGACGTGGATTTCACCGCCGGAGTGGCCGCCTTTTAAGCCTTTCAGGGTCAGTTTAAAGCTCTGGAAACCGGCAGGAATCGCTTCGCGAGTCAGCGCCAGGTTAGAGGTGAAATCGATACCGCCGGCGCAACCCATGTAGATTTCGCCTTCTTCTTCCGAATCGGTATTGATCAGGATATCCGCCTGCAGCCAGTTGGCCTGCAGACCGAACGCGCCATCCATGCCGGCTTCTTCGGTCATGGTCAGCAGCACTTCCAGCGGGCCGTGGGCAACGCTATCGTCGGCCAGCACCGCCAGCGCGGAGGCCATACCGATGCCGTTATCCGCGCCCAGGGTGGTGCCGCGCGCTTTGACCCACTCGCCGTCGATGTACGGCTGGATCGGGTCTTTGGTGAAATCGTGGACGGTATCGTTATTTTTCTGCGGCACCATATCGAGGTGCGCCTGCAGAACCACCGGCTTGCGGTTTTCCATACCGGCGGTCGCGCCTTTACGAATCAGAATGTTGCCAACCTGGTCGCGTTCCGCGTGTAAGCCTTTTTCTTTTGCCCAACCCATGATGTGCTCGGCGAGCTGTTCTTCGTGATAGGACGGGTGCGGGATGGAGCAAATTTTGGCAAAAATATCCCAAAGCGGTTGCGGGGATAATTGAGACAATTCAGACACGATGAGTCTCCTTACAGTCACCTGCAAAAGTCGTTTACAGGTCGAGGGTTAGCAATAAGATTCACAACAAGCTCGGGCTTGCGCGATGTGGTTGAGAATACCACTTTCCGCGCGCTCTGCTAGTGTAAAGCACGCAAAAAGCGTTGCCGGAGGCGCTTAATACTGGTTTTTAGCGCGTCAGGTCTCTATAATCTCGCGCAACCATTTTCCCCCTCGAACAATATTTAAGCCGTTATACACAGGCTGGGACAATTCACATGAGCGAAAAATACGTCGTCACCTGGGACATGTTGCAGATTCACGCCCGCAAACTGGCAAGCCGTCTGCTGCCGGTTGAACAATGGAAAGGCATCATTGCCGTTAGCCGTGGCGGTCTGGTACCGGGAGCTTTACTGGCGCGTGAACTGGGTATTCGTCATGTTGATACCGTATGTATCTCTAGCTACGATCACGACAACCAGCGCGAACTGAAAGTACTGAAGCGCGCTGAAGGCGATGGCGAAGGTTTCATCGTTATTGATGACCTGGTCGATACCGGCGGCACCGCCGTCGCTATTCGCGAAATGTATCCTAAAGCGCACTTTGTCACCATTTTCGCCAAGCCGGCTGGCCGTCCGCTGGTTGATGATTATGTGGTTGATATCCCGCAGGATACCTGGATTGAACAGCCGTGGGATATGGGCGTCGTCTTCGTCCCGCCAATCGCTGGCCGTTAATTCCCGCCAATAGTGAATAATTACCACGCCCGGTTATGCCGGGCGTGGTTTTTTTTACCCTGACGCAGGTTACAATAGCGAAAGCAGCAACATGATGGAGGCGGCACATGTCACAGGCTAACCTTAGCGAAACGTTGTTTAAACCCCGATTCAAATACCCGGAAACCTCAACGCTGGTCCGTCGGTTTTCCTCCGGCCAGCATCAGGGCATGCAGACCGCTCTGAGCGGTAATCACGTCGATCACTGGTATCGCTTAATTAATCGCCTGATGTGGATCTGGCGCGGCGTCTCGCCGCAGGAGATATGGGATGTCCAGGCGCGTATCGTGATGAGCGATGCCGAGCGCTCCGACCCGGAGCTCTACGATACGGTGATCGGCTATCGCGGCGGCAACTGGGTGTATGAGTGGACTAAACAAGCGATGATGTGGCAGCAAAAGGCGACCCAGGAAACCGATCCTCTGGTGAGCGGTCGCCACTGGCTGCACGCCTCCAACCTCTATAGCATCGCCGCCTACCCGCATATCAAGGGCGATGGATTAGCCGATCAGGCGCAGACGTTGGCCAATCGGGCCTATGAAGAGGCGGCGCAACGCCTGCCGGGCGAGCTGCGTGAACTGGAGTTCGCTATCCCCGGCGGCGCCCCGGTGACGGGCTTCCTGCATATGCCGAAAGGCGAAGGCCCGTTCCCGACGGTGCTGATGTGCGGCGGTCTGGATTCGCTGCAAACCGATTATTACAGCCTGTATGAGAAGTATTTTGCCCCGCTGGGTATCGCCATGCTGACGCTGGACATGCCGTCCATCGGTTTCTCAACCAAGTGGACGCTGAGCCAGGACACCAGCATGCTGCATCAGTACGTGCTGCAGCATCTGCAGAATGTCCCCTGGGTTGATCATACCCGGGTGGCGGCATTTGGTTTCCGCTTCGGCGCCAATATTGCGGTTCGTCTGGGGTATCTGGAATCGCAGAGACTGAAGGCGGTGGCCTGTCTGGGGCCGGTGGTGCATAACCTGCTGGTGGATCCGCAGCTGATGGCGCGGGTGCCGGAGATGTTCCTCGATGTGCTGGCATCGCGTCTTGGTATGCACGATGCTTCTGACGAAGCGCTGCGTGTCGAACTTAACCGTTATTCATTAAAAACTCAGGGCTTGCTGGGCCGCCGTTGCCCTACGCCGATGCTCTCCGGCTACTGGAAAGACGATCCCTTTAGCCCCGAAGAGGAGTCGCGGTTAATCACCTCGTCTTCGTCGGATGGGAAGCTGCTTGAGGTACCGTTTAAGCCGGTTTACCGTAATTTCGATCACGCATTGCGTCAGATCGCCCGCTGGATCAATCATAGATTTAGTTAATATATTGCTAAATTTTATTGGTTTGGTAAAACAGTTGCATCACTAAAGGAGATCGCAATGACGTTACCGAGTGGACACCTGAAAAGTAAGCTGATTAAAAAATTCACGGCGCTAGGCCCCTATATCCGTGAAGGGCAGTGTGAAGAGAACCGCTTTTTTTTCGACTGCCTGGCAGTTTGCGTCAACGTTAAACCAGCGCCGGAGAAGCGGGAATTCTGGGGCTGGTGGATGGAAATGGAAGCACAGGAATCTCGTTTCACTTATAGCTACCAGTTCGGCCTGTTTGATAAAGAGGGCAACTGGCAAGCGGTCGCCATCGACGATCCTGAGGTTCGCGAAAGACTCGAAAAAACGCTGCGTGAGTTCCACGAGCGCGCCGCGGCGCTGCTGACGACGTTCAATCTGAAACTCGAACCGGCTGACGATTTCAGCGAACCGGTTCGCCTGCGCGCGTAAGCTCTACTTTTGGCATCCGCTTTCTGCTGTGGGAAGCGGATGACCGCCAACGATCATTCTGGTCATCAGGTCACGGCGCTTCAGCCGTTATTCCTGCGCTTCGCGATGAGTTGACAACACCCGGAACGGCTGGCCGACCACTACCTGACCGGCGGCCAGATCTTTCGTCACCACGGTCCCCGCGCCAATTTTAACATTATCACCCAACGTCACCGGGCCGATGACCACCACGTGGGCGCCGAACTCGACGTTATTGCCAATTACCGGGCTTGCCCCTTCGCGGCCTTCGCTATCCGTCAGGCTGCCGATGGTGGCCCCCTGACGCAGAATACAGTTTTCACCGATGACGGTGCCGCGGTTGAGAACAATGCAGTGCGGATGATATAGCTTCAACCCGTAGCCGATCCGCGTCTGCCAGGGGAGTTCGACGCAAAACAGACACTCGTTAATCAGTTTATTGAGAATAACGAATGGAATGCCGAGCAGCTTGTAAAACGGGTTGCGGCTGCGATACAGCGTCGCGAGGCGATAGAGCAGAATCGCGATTTTCGCCTTCATACTGCCGGTATGTTTGATCTCTCGGCGGACCTGACTGATGGCATTAGGCATGAATTCTCCGTTTACTTAAGGGAAAAGGTGGTCAGTTGATACCAGCCGTCGGCGGTTTTGCCCTGGTTGGCCAGCAGCAGCCGCGGCTTGCCCTGGGCATCGGTGATGGCGGTCTGCAGCGCGTAATCGCCGGCGGGCAGCGAGGCAGGTAGCGTCAGAGTGACAGTGCTTTGCATTTCCCCCGGCAGCCAGCGGCGCACGTCATCCTGGGTTTTTACCTGGGTAACCGTGGCGCCGGTGGCGTTGACCACCCGCCATTGTACCGGGTAGAACAGGTAGGCCGGGGCGACGCCATCATTACGCCAGGTAACACTGACCGCTAACGGCTTACCAGCCTTAACCGGCGTTTCGAAGGCGAGTTTGTTGACCCGGAAACGGTAGCCGATTCGCAGTAAGGCTTTATCGACAATATCGCGGTATTCCGCCGGAATCGGTCGCGATTTCAGGTTCAGGCTGCTGGCGTGTTGCTGCAGCGCCCAGTCGAAGGTGGCCTGCACCTCTTCACGCGTGTAGTGCTGTACGCTCTGCCATTCGCTCATATAGCCGCAGATCTCAAGGCTGACGGGCGCCCGTTTCCAGCTATCGACAAACCCCGGCGCCGCGACCTGAGCGGCGGCCAGACGCTGCGGATAATCATCGCGCATATGGCTCCACTCGCTGGAGAAGTTATGCCAGTCGCCCCAGCAGTCCGCCCGCCAGCCCGCGCCGCGGCGGCTGGCCCAGGCCAGCGAATCGCCGCCGCTAATCAGCATGACTTTCGGCGTTTTCGGGAAGCTATCGAAATGCATATCAACATAGCGATTGAGCTGCTCCGGCGTGTACTTCTCCATTAACGGTGGAATCTCGCTAAAGTTGGAGTTGTGCCATTCGCCCCAAGAGCCGACCATGCCGATATCGATAAAGGCCAGTTCCGGATTGCCGTCATAGCGCTGACCGAGGGCATTCAGCAGTTTCTGCGCATAGGCGATAAAAGTTGGATCGCTGAGATCCGGCACGAAGGTTTTGCCGTCGGCGACCCACTGTCCTTTGATCCCTTTGGCGATCAGCCAGTCGGGAATTTTCGATCCCGTTTGCGGATCGTCAAGCGCCATCACCCTCAGGCCGACGTTCATGGCTGGCTGATGGTTGGCGGCGACGCTAAAGGCGTTATCGATCGGGGCGAAATTGTAGACCCCTTCCTGTGGTTCCAGCTCGCTCCAGTAGAAGCGATCGTACTCAAAACCCGTATCGGGATACTCGGCGCGGGTTGGTTTTTCACCATAGCCATCATGAAAGCTGGCGACGCCGATGCCCGGATTGGTGAGCAGACCGTCGAATGGGGGCGGGGTGATGACCGTGGTTTGCGCGCTAACGGACGCTGACGCCAGCGTGCTGGCCAGCAGCAGGGCGCGAAACAGAGGAGCGCTACGCAAAGATGATATCGCCATACTCAATTCACTTTGTCATGTGGTCATGAAGATTAACAAACCACGTCCAGATACCGACGTGGAAATTTTTAAATACATCAATGCCTAATGCTGATTTGAGCATATAGAGCGCCAGCAGGATCGACAGCAGGGCGAATACCACGCCAAGCGTAATCAGCAGAGTCGCGAAGATGCGTCCGAACAGGGTGCTTTCGCGCGAAACTTTGCGTAGATCCCGGCCAAAAAGAAACACCACAAAATAGCGGCGATGCAGGAACGGAAAGCTGTGGCGAAAATCGATGCGATGGCGTGACGCCAGGTTGGCGCGCACCAGCGCCTGCTCGATTCCCCGTTTCTGCTCCGCGGTTAATGAGGTTTCCACCTCCTGGTCAAGCGCGGCATAAAAGCGCTCGACCACCAGTTCAGCTGTAGATTTCGGCACGAGTAACCTGCTTACGTTAAGCGCTGATAGACTTGCGCGGTTTGCGCGGCAATTTCCGGCCAGCGGTACTTCGGCATAAACTCACCGTAATCCGCTTTTTCTCCTGCGACCCACTGCTGCAGTTTCTGCGTCAGGGCCGGAACGTTGCCGACGGGAAAGTAGTCCGCTGGCGGCAGACCAATTTCAAGGTTGGCCGGAATGTCGCTGACCACCACCGGCAGCGACCACGACATGGCTTCCAGCAGCGCGATTGGTAATCCTTCATGATAAGAGGGCAGCACGAATAGCCCGGCCTGCGAGAACAGCGTATGCAGCGGCGCGCCGCTGATAAAGCCGGTGAGGATGACGTTTGGCGTGGCGGCCGCCTGTTGCTTCAGGCGCTCGCTATATTCATCGGCGTGGTCGGCATCGCCAATGAGCACCAGCGGTACCGAACACCCGGCGACGGCATAGGCGGCAACGAGATCGTGCAGTCCTTTCTCTTCGACAAAACGGGCCACGGCAACGATATACTGGCCCGGTTTTAAACCGTATTTATCGAGGATCTCCGCCTGCCGATCCGCGGGCGGCAGTTCGACCTGGCGTACGCCGTTGTAGATAACGTGGGCGTTATGTCGTCCATGCTCGTGCTTAATCAGATTATTGATGACCTCGGAAATGACGATTACTTCATTGGCGTATTTCACCGCCCATTTTTCGCCAAGGCGCAGCATCTCTTTGGCCATCTTGCCCCATTTCTGCCGATCGTAATCCGGGCCGTGATGGGTAAAGACGACGCGTTTTCCCAACAGACGCAGCAACGGCACCACCAGGCCGGGGCCAACGGCGTGAACGTGAACCACGTTGGAGCCGTCGAATAAGGTACTGAACGCCGCCAGCGTCGAGTGAATAATAGCCTCGAATTTACGGCTTTTCGGCGCCCACAGGCTCTTGAGTTTAACGCCCTGATATTCGCTGCGGCGGTAGTTCACATACGGCGAGCGGGCGATCACGCAGACTTCCGCACTGCCCTGGCGATAGATTTCTGGGTATAAATTCTGGCAGTGCGTTTCGACGCCGCCCTGCACATCGGGGATCCCGCGAGTGCCTAATACCGTGACGTTGATGGTCATTTTTTCTCCCCGACAAGTTGCTGATAAAGCGCCTGCAGCACCTGCATGTGGCGGGCGAGATCGTATTTTTCTTCCAGCCGCCGGCGGGCGTTAATTCCCATATTGCGGGCCAGCTCAGGGTCTGCAGCCAGTTTGTCCATCAGTTGCGCCAGCGCGTCGCTATTGCCGGGTTCAACCAGATAGCCGTCGACGCCGTCACGGATCTGTTCCGGGATACCGCCAATATTGCCGCCGATCACCGGGCGGCCAAAAGCCATGGCTTCGAGCACCGACATGGAGCAGTTTTCATAATATTCAGAGGGTACGACTACCGCGCGGGCCCCGCGAATAAGGTTATTCAGCTCCTCGCCGTGTTTCATATAGCCGAGGAACTGCGGGCCGCTGAAACGCGCGCGCAGGTCTGCGCCCAATGGGCCGTCGCCGACAATCTTAAGCGGCATCGCCTCCCGCATTTTTTGCTGCGCCTGCGCCAGCGTCGGCACGCCTTTTTCCCGGCTCAGGCGGCCAATATAGAGAAAATAGTCGCCTGCGGTGTCGCCGGGCACGGTGCTGTCGGCATCGATACCGTTGACGATCACTTCAATGCGGGCGTCGGGCAGCTTACGCAGCAGGGTCTGGCGCATAAACTCGCTCGGGGCGATGATACAGTCGAGCATGGCGTAATTCCTGGCGAACTTCTGCCAGTAGGCTTCCAGCGACAGTAGTAGGCTTTTAAAAGTATCGCCCTGCTGGCAGCGGTGACGAAAGGCGTTGATCACCGACCCGGTGAGACACTCTTCGCAGACATGACCATCTCGCAGCATGGTGTAGGAAGGACAGACGATTTTGTAATCGTGGGCGGTGAGTACCGTTTTGCAGCCAAAGCGTTTCGCCACGCCGATAACGGCAGGCGTAAGCTGATGATAAATATTATGAAAATGAACAATATCCGGCCGCTCGCGCAACAAAAGCGTGTTGAGCTTCGCGCAGGCCTCGGCATTATAAATAAAGTCCACCCCGGCTTTGATTTTGCTCATCAGGCCGTGACTGTCGTGATAATCGACGTTATGGACGAAAAATTCCTCCCACGGCGACGGTTTATTTTCCGCGTGCTGCATGCTGAAGTCGACCACCTGGTAGCCGGCTTGCAGCATCGCGTCGCGCTCCTGAAAATAAACGGTTTCCGCGCCGCCTTTGATAAAGAAGAATTTGTTAACGAAGAGAATTTTCATTTTCAGTATCAATATGCTGTGGATTCGAGACGGTCACCGCCGGGCGTTTCATCGGATCGCGCACGGAATTAATCACCCCGCGCAGCAGCCCCGCTGAAAATAGCGATAAGTTAATGGCGCTCTGCACGCCATCGCGCAGCGATTTATTTTTGATGGCCTTCAGAGCGATAAACGCCAGCAGCGGCAGCAGGGCAATGGCGATAACCTTGCCATTGAAGGTCAGCAGGCAGATCAGTAAGACCAGAAGATAGAGGGTGAAGATCAGCTCATTACGTACAATCCGCAGCGCCGCCGGGAAATGGGCTTTACCCCAGCAGTTTCGGAGCAACTCGCCCGGCGCCCACAGGAAACCGTTTTTCCAACGGTAGGCCAGCATTTTAAAGGTCGGCATGGTGTAAGAGGCGTGGCTAAAGTAGGGCGCCGCCAGGCGATGCAGCTTGTAACCTGCGGCCTGTAAACGAATGCCCAGCTCCGCTTCTTCGTAGCCGTGCAGGTTGAGGTTGGTCAAATAGCCGATTTTCTCGATCGCTTCACGACGATACAGGCCGCCGCCGCCCAGATGATCGGTGTCGCCCTGCGGATAGATCAGATGCAGGCGCTGCTTGCGCGATTTGAACTCGTAGTTCGAGGCATCATCCATCTCGACGCTGCCGGCGACTCCGGCGTACTCCGGATGCGTCTCCAGGAATTCGACCGCGGTATCGAGAAAACCCGGCTCCAGCTCCATATCGCCATCCAGCAGCAGCAGATAATCGCCTTCGCTATAGAGCCAGCCCAGCTGGTGGCCGATACCGCAGCAGCGGTCGGCGGCGTTATCCAGGCACACCACCATCGCGCCTTTCGCGATAGCCAGTTCGCGGGTGTTATCCGTTGATAAGCTGTCGGCGACGATGATTTGATGTGGGTACGGTTGCAGCTGTTTGCGCACGCTATCGATGGTTTTTTCGATGCCCTGCGCTTCATTCAGAGTCTTGATGCTGACGGTAATTGATGGCGTTTTATTCATAGTGGGTACCGGAGTTAAGACGGACAGCGCGGTGGATGACAATCAGCGCCCCGAGGGCTAACCATAATAAAAACTGTAGCATGGGAATGATCATCAGGATCTGGCTGTACGGCAGGCTGAGCAGACAGCCGATGACAAAAACGTAGAACGCCGGCGCCGAGCTAAGGAGTTGCAGATCCTCAAGCTTGAGATCGTGGCGCGAAAAGGTCTCTTTCGGCCGCATGGCGACCAGGATGGAGGCGATGGTGCCAATGAACAGAATGATGCCGATAATCCCCACTTCCCACAGCAGCATGCTTAAAGCGGTGGAGTCGAGGATCAGGTGATACCAGGCGCCGATATAGCCCGGCGAGACGGTACTGCCGCTGTTGGTGGCGTTAAGGCCGTAACCAAACAGCATGCCGCCCGGGCCGAACAGTTCGTTATGCTGCAGCCAGAAGAAGAGGGTGGTAAAACGCCCCAGTTCGCCGCTTGGCATAATGTAGTTAGTATCAAAAATATAGCCCAGCGAATCGATAAATACCGATAGCGCGCTTTTGGTCGGGTCGCCGCCGAAGGCCGAGGAATAGTTGGAGGCCAGCACGGTAATGGCGACAAAAATTAATAGCGCCATGCCGGCGGCGATGATCAGCAGCGATCGCAGGCTAACTTTACTCACGCCGCTTACGTAGCCTGGCAGGATCCACAGGAGGGCCAGCAGGAACGGCGACAGCAGAATGACGAATTTTACTTCCCCCACCACGCAGAGGAAGAAACCCAGCGCGATGTGGATCACCAGCGATTTAAATGAGCAGATGCCGTGCTTAAACTCCGATACTTTCATGAGCATGATCAGCAGACAGAACATCCCCATCGCCGCGGTGTTGCCGCCGCCCATCGGGTCGCCGCCGAAAGTGCCGACCACCGAGTCCCATTTCTCATCTTCGCCGCGAAACGCCACCCGTTTAGGCACCACGAAAATCACCTGATAGATAGCGACCGGGATCTGCACATAGTAGATCCAGTAGAAAAGCCGCGTCAGACGATACAGTTGTGATTCACTAAACATCCCCAGCAGCATGCAAAACATCAGTAGCGACAGCGCCAGCTCGTTTTTAAAGCCGACGATGGCGGTGACGACCCCTGACTGCAGTACCGTTGAGACCAGCCCGAGTACGATAAAGGTCAGATACAGCGCCAGAATCAGCTTTTCCCGCCCGGTGAGCGCCAGCGGCTGCGGGCGGCTCTGCATCAGGAGCAGCACCGCCATCACCAGCACCAGAAAGAAAGGCAGCCACAGCACGGCCGCGATACCGGTGAAATACTGGACCGTACCGCAGAACACCAGCGTCATCAGGGCATAGGCTTCGAGATAGCGGCCGGTGTTTAGCTGCATATTTTCTGCTCCTGCAGCGAAAGCGTTTTCGCCCGCTGATTCATTTTGAGCAAAATGAATAAGTAACGCGCGAAGGTCAGGAACGAGAAGGCCAGCAGGGCGATTTCATAACTGACGCCAAAGTACGGCAAGGCGATGAAGGCGATGACGATAATCAGTAACTGCTCAATCTGAATGCGCAGGAAGTAGCGCCGGGAGCCGAAGATCAGTTCGATCACCGTCAGCGGGCTGACCGCCAGCGCGGCGAACAGATAAGGCAGCATGTAGCGCGAGGTGGGGATCGAATTCAGCCACTCCTCGCTAAAGCCAAGGCGCATCACCAGCGGATAGAAAATCCAGATACCAAGGATGCACACCGCGGCGGCGCCCAGCAGCAGCAGGCGAACCTTTTTATATTCCGGATAGTTAAAGGTGTGGTTACGAAAATCCATCGACCATTTAGAAAAGATGGAGTTGCGCACGGCGTTACCGATAATCATCACCGGCGACAGGCAGAAACGGCTGACCACCGAAAAGTAGCCGGCGACCAGCGGCGAGAACCAGATGTTAATCAGCATCGTCGGCAGGTTATTACTGGCCATCGCCAGCACCTCGGCGCTGCCGACGCGGCTAATATGCTGCCAGTGCTCGCGTAAAAAACGCAGATTCGTGGCAATCGAAAAGTGGCGCAGCGTTAAGCTTTTGAAGTTAAACAGGCGAATCAGGCAGGCGATCAATAGCAGCAGGATCCCGACCATCCACGCCAGATAAAACAGCGTTGGGTTGGGCATTACCAGCAGCGCAATGGCCACGACCAGCGACACCGCAATGCGCTGGAAAGTCAGGAAAGGATAGTTGCCGCCGCGCAGGGAAAGGTTTTCCGCCACCAGCACTAGCGCATAGCCAAAAGTCAGCAAATAGAGAAACGCAATGTTAAGTTCGAAGATAAGCCCGGTAATGACCGCCCAGGGGAGGGCCATCACCAGGCTCTGCAGCAGGCAGAACACCACGTTTTGCCCAAGCTCGTGATCCTCCTGACGGGGGATTAGCAACTGCGAGGCAAAGGTACAAACCTGCGCGCCGATCAGCACATTGCTGTAGATCATCGCGTAATGGCCGACCTCCGCCATCCCGTAGCGATGAGAGATAAGCCAGACCGAAAAGGCGCCGATCAGCTGCGAAAGCACCGATGAACTGGCGATGGATGAAATACTCTTAATCAGATTCATAGGCGCTATTTCGGAGCAATGAGTTCGCGCATCTGGCGCTCAAGCAGGCGTTTACCTTCCTGCGTTTCCAGATGTTCTTCGCGCACCTGGTTGAGCACGTTTGCCACCCGGCTATTGCCCGCGCTCTGCAGACGTTGTTCCGCTTTACGGATCCGCGGAGCCAGCTCGCCGGCCTTCACCACCAGCAGAGTCATATCGCTTTGTGCCGCCAGCAGCAGACTATCCTGCGCCTGATTGAGCGCCGGAGCGTCGATGATTAGCGTATCGTAAGTCTGATGCAACGTTGCCAGCAGCGCCGGCAGGCGTTCAGAGGTGAGCAACAGCAGCGAAGAGTCGCTGAGTTTGCCGCGAGGCATAAAGTCCAGCTGATCATCCAGTTTGACGACGGACTGCTCCGGCAAGCACTCGCCGTTCAACAGTTGGCTGAAGCCCGCTGTATGCAGAGGAAATTTCGCCGATAATCCCTGAGTGGCCAGGTAGTCGAGGTCAATCAGCAGCGTTTTACGCGATTTGCTGGCTGAGCAGGCCAGCAGTTCGGCAATAAACGAACTGCCGGAACGGGATTGCACCGAAGTCACCAGGATGGTGGCGGGTTTATCGCGCTGATTGAGCAACGCCAGCCGTAGGCTGTGGATCATATCGGCGTAGAGCACGTTATGGAAAATCTGCTGCGCGTTTTCCAGATGCGTCAGGAGCGGAAATTCGCCGCTGGCCTCGAGGGCGGTTTTCGCTTTGAGCTCGCTGAGGCTATTCACCGTTTTATCCAGCGCGGTACTGACGATCAGGTACATGATATACAGCGCCAGCGCCATCAGGGTAATCATCACGATCAACAGGCCGCGCTGGGGTTTAGACGGACGGTCCGGCGGCACGGCGGCGTCGTAAATGACTTCATCCGCTACCGAGAAGGTCTCCGACAATTTCTGCTCGTTAGCGCGCTGGTACAGCGACTTATAAAGCTCTTCGGTTTTATTCAGCGCGGTGGTCATGGTGTTGTACTGGTCGCGCTTGGCGCCGAGCGCCTGGAAATCAGCCTTCTGATCGTTGAGCATTTTTTGGTATTGCTGCTCATCGTCGAGGGCAATTTGATACTGCTGGCGCAGGCCGTTAAACAGCTCGCCCAGCACCTGGCCAAGCTGGGCATTGACCGCCTGCAGCTGCGCCTGAGCCTGCAGATATTTCGGATGCTGCGGGCCGTAGTGTTTGGCCGCTTCGGAAAGATTGCGCCGCGTCTGGATGAGCGCAATGCGTAAATCCTGCACCTGCGGATGGCCAGAGATTTCCGGCAGCGAGATAATCTGTTCTACCGGTTTACCCTGCTGGCGACGGACCTTGTCCCATACCGTCTGCGCTTTCAGACGACGCTGGGTGGCGTCGGCCAGATGGTTAATCACAATCCCCAGCCGCTCGGTCTCATAACCATCCATGCTGCGGAAGGTTAGTAATCCGTTCTGCTTGAGGAAGTTATCGATGTCCGCCTTCTGCTGATCCATTTTGGTTTTCAGGTCGTCCATCATTTTTTCGTTCCAGCCCTGCGCCTGAAGCAAGGTATTTTGCTTCTGCTGCAGGCTGTAATCGATGAAGGCCTGGGCGACGCCGTTGGCGATATCGGCGGCTTTCTGCGGTGATTTCGCTTCCATCGATACGGCAACCAGCTGGGTGGTGCGCACGCCGGAAATGGTCAGGTTTTTTTGCAGCGCCTGAATGGCATTATTGATGCGCGCGGCTTCATCAAGATTATCGCCGCCGTTAAATTCGCTATCTTGCTCCAGCTTTAATTTACGCACCGCGGCATCGAGCACTACTCGTGACCCCATTAACGCATACTTGGTCTCGTAGTAATCGCTGCGCGTGGAATCGTAGTTTTCCAGCCGCGGCAGAGGAGAGACGTCCTGCGACTGCGCTTTGAACAGCACGGTAGCGGTCGCCGTGTAGCTGGAGGACATAAAGCGCGTCAGAATAAATGACGCCACGGCGGCGACAATCACCACCGCCAGGCACCAGATAAGCTTGTGCTTAATTTTGTTGAAATAAGGCGTGAAGTCGATAAAGCCTTCTTTCTTTTTCGCGTTTTCGACCAGTGAAATTGCCATATCAGAAGAAACTCATGCCAATAATGATGGTATCTCCTGCCTGCACGGAGGAGTCGGCGGCGACATTATCCAGCAGCCTTCCGCCGCGGGCCTGTCGAATTTGAATATCATGACGGTCGGCACGGTCGGTAAAACCGCCGGCCAGGGCGATGGCTTTTTCCGCCGTTAAACCCGGCTCCCAGGCATATCCATCCGGTTTTTTCACTTCACCGAGCAGATAAACTTTGCGGTATTCGGCGATGCTCACCGTGACCATCGGCGCCTGTAGGTAGTTACCGCGCAGTTTATCGGCGATTTCATTACTCACCTGTTCAGGCGTTTTGCCTTTTAACAGCAGCGATCCGATATAGGGGTAATCAATGCTGCCGCTATTATCGATTTTTACCCGCATCGTCAGATCCTGCTCCCCCGAGACCGCGATATTCACTTCATCGCCCTGGTCCAAAAGGTAGACGGCGTCCGGCGGCGTTTTAATGGTCTGCGGCGGCGTCGAACAGCCCGCCAGCAGTAGCGCCAGCAGTGGAAGCATCGCCAGGGTCCTGTTTAAAAAGGTCATAGTTGTACCTGCGTCATAAAAATAATGGCCGAATCGTCGTAGCCCAGGGTGCGGTCAACCGCATGCGAGTAGTCCGGGCCAATATAAAAAGTGTCCGTATCTTTATTTGAGTGCATGGTGTTCCATTGCAGCTTCAGCTTAAAGTTAACCGATGGTCGGAAATCATAGTTAAAGGTCAGCGACAGCAGATTGGACTTATCTTTGCGCTTATTACTCTGATGCTTATAGTCTTCGGTGATATATGAATAATCGACCAGAGTTGAGAAACGATCCACCAGCCAGTGATGTTCATAGCCGACGCCGAAATTCGACACCAGGATATAGCCGCCGGAGTCGGTGGGGTCTTTGATGCGCTGGGAGCTGTGTAGATTAACTTTCATTTGCTCCAGCGGTTTCCAGTCGGCGTTGATATCCCAGTTCAGGCCGTTAAAACCCTGCGAGTCCGGGTTATGGATAAAGTCTTTGTAGAGCCAGGCGACGTTACCGTTAATCTCCGTTTTACCCGACAGGCGATTCTTCATGCCGACTAGCAGATAATACTCATTGCTGTCTTTTAACGGGTTCAGCTCGTAGCGGCGCTGGTTGGTGATAAAGCTATAGCGATAGCGCAGCGTTTTGGCTTTCTGGTCGAACAGTTCGGCCACCAGGCTGTTTTCATGCCACTCCTGATCGTGCATGTAATAATTAAAGTCATCGCTGGCGTCTTTGATGCTGTCGAGGTTGCGAAAGCGCAATTGTTTATGCAATAGCGCGACTTCAACTTTACCGCGGCCTTCCGGCGCGCCGTAGCTGTAACGCAGCTCGCTGTTAAAGAAACGGGTGCCGATCGGCTTGTTGATGCCAAACTCTTTAAACTGCTCGGGCAAAAAGCCTTCGGTGGTGTCGCGGCCGCGCTCTTCATGACCCAGCGTCTCATTGAGATCCAGCGACAGCCCGTGCATGCTGCCAAATCGCCATTTGCCGTTAAACATAAAAAAATGGTTGTTGCGATTATCCGCGCTATCGTTGCCATAGTTGCGGTAATCGCCGGAATACATCAACAGGTAGCAGTCTTCATAACGTTCGCCGATGGCTTTGACGATAGGTTTAATATTCTGGTAGCTGGAACCGATTTTATTTTGGTCGTAGCGCTGCCAGGTCACGTTGTCATCGTAACCGATGTCATAACCCAACTGGCTCTCGAAATCGATGCCGGCAACCCCGGTATGCGGTTTTGCCTGCAGGTCGGCGTGTGCGTAAGGCACAGACAGCAAACCGGCCAGAACGGCGAACCTAGAACGCATTTTTGCCAACAAAGCCCCGGAAGAAAGTCAAAAAGACGATTTTGAGATCGAGGAACAGCGACCACGACTGGATGTAGGCCAGATCGTACTGAATTCGCTTCTCCATTTTGTCCAGCGTGTCGGTCTCGCCGCGGAAGCCGTTAATCTGCGCAAGCCCCGTGATCCCTGGTTTAACCTTATGGCGAATCATGTAGTTCTCCACCAGCACGCGATACTGCTCGTTATGCGCCACCGCGTGCGGGCGCGGGCCGACGATCGACATCCGCCCCTGAAGCACGTTGAAAAACTGCGGCAGTTCATCCAGTGAGGTTTTACGCAAAAAAGCGCCGAATTTGGTGATGCGCGGATCGTTGCGGGTCGCCTGAGTGACCACGGCGCTATTTTCCATGACCCGCATGGTCCTGAATTTCCACACTTCTATTTGCTTGCCGTTGAGGCCATAACGATTCTGTTTAAATAAAATCGGCCCCGGCGAGGTGAGCTTGATACCAATCGCCACGAACAGCATCGCCGGCAGGCTAATTAAGGTAAAGAAAGAGCCGAGAATGATATCTTCGATACGCTTGATGATCGCCCCTTCGCCATCAAAAGGCGAAGTGAAGATACTGATAGTCTGCAGATTGCCGAACATGCGCAGCTGGGAAATATGCGAGCTGTAAGAGAATAGATCCGGTACCAGGAATACATCGACGGTCGTATCAGAGAATTCATTAAGAAACTGCTTAATACGCTGCTGTGCAACCATGGGGAGCGCGATATAAATTTCATCAACGCCGCCTGTCTTCGCCAGGGCCAGCAGATCGCGCGAGTTACCTTTTCTTTCAATACTCATCAACCGGCTATCGCGATGGTTGTTGCGGTCTTCAAAATAGCTGATGATGATACCGCGCTGTGAGTACTCTTTTTGTAAAGCCTGCTCGATGGCCAGGCCTGCGGGCGTAATACCAAGAATCGCCACCCGTAACACCGAGTTAAACAGATAATGGGCAGTGATTGCCCGCACCACGAAGACAATCAGAAATATAAATATTGAGCATTTCGCCAGACTGACGGCCAGCGGGATAAAATTAACCACTGGTTGCGTGTTAATTAACCACTCGGCAACGACGAAAAATAAAAATGAAACAATACTGCTTAGGCATACGCTTAATATGAGCGCGGCTGATTTTGCGAAATAGTGGCCTTTAAATTGCCCGGAGTACAATTGAAAATACTCATTAATTCTTATGAATACTAATGAATAGATAATTCCAACGAGCGCGGAAGCGGTAGAGGGTTCGGTGTAAAAATACTTTAAATAGATGAAAATCAAAATGTTGACGGTAAGGAAGTCCAGTAGTTTTATCAACTTGCTATAACGGGAGTGATAAATTTTTATATTGTTATCTGCCATTTTTTGCTCGTTTAAAATGAGTTATTTAAACATCGTTATGCTATTGTTTTTAACTAACTGGAAAGCCTGATAATCATTCACATTTGCAATAAATGGTTATCAATCATCATTGTAGACTATGAGTTGAGTAGTGTCGACAAATCTCAGTTTAAAAATAAAACTGCTTTTTAATGTTCTTTATGAGACTTATTTAAGCGGCAGAGAAAAGTATTACTACCGAAGTATTATGTGTTGTTGAGCGTAAAAGCAGAGAGAAATGCAGGGTGTAGGGTTAATTGCAGGTGAAACAATCGAAAGCGGGAGAGTGAGAATTCTTAGCCCCCGGCCAACTCAAAATGCTGAGTCGCCGGGGCTCTGAAGGGGACCCGACTTTACTTGTACAGTTCCGCGCTCATCGTCACCTTATTCCCCATATGGGCACTGGTGATTTTATAATCAGTCGCATTTAGCTCTTTCGCTTTTTTGGCAATCACCGCTTCAGCGGAGTCAAGCGTATTACCGGTCGCAGTGACGCTATGCGCGGAAGCAGTAAAGGCAAAAAGTGAAAGTGCGGCTGCGGAAAAAAGAGTCGATACGGTTTTCATGTTCATAATCCTGGTAAGTTGTTTCGTTAACGTTGCCCGTTGCAACGTGATGGCGTAAAGGATAGGCCCCGCCCGTTGTCTGAAAAAGACGGCAACGGGCAATAGACTTTTCTTCTTTTGTTCATAAAAGGAATGGCCTGGCCATTCCTAGCAACAATCAGGCGCTAAAGTTATTTTTCAACGCCTGCAGGCCGTCGCGATAAATACCGCTGAACAGCGCTTCGGCATCCGCGTCGCTGACGTTAACCGGCGTGAAGCTGCCGGACCACTCAACGCGGGTGATATTGCTATCGGCAGTTGCCACTACCGCGATCGTGGAGAGGTAATCCACTACCGGGAACGGCGCCTGGATTATCGAGTAGCTATAGCTGCGCTGGCGGTTATCAAACGCCTCCAGACGTTCAATGACCGTGCCGCCATCGGAAGTGGTCAGCGTACGCACGCGTCCTCCTTCGCTCACTACGCTTTTCGGGATGAACGGCAGCCAGTCGGGCAGCGAGTCAAAGCCGCCCATCAGTTGCCAGACCTGGTCGACAGAAGCCGGGATTTCGATAGATACAGTGGTATTAGCCATTTTATTTCTCTCTTTATTGCAGATGATTAGAATTACATTGCCAGGGTGTCGACGACGCCGCCATCGACGCGCAGCGCAGCGCCGGTGGTGGCCGACGAGAGCGGCGAGGCGAGATACACCGCCAGGTTCGCCACTTCGTCGACGTCCGCCGCCCGCTGGATAATCGAGCTTGGACGCGCGATCTTCACAAATTCATCAGCCTGTTCACGCGGGCTGCGGCCAGACTGCGCGGCGGCCTCCGCCAGCATCTCCTGCAAACCTTCGGTGAAGGTGGGGCCGGGCAGAATGGCGTTAACGGTGACGCCGGTACCGGCCAGACGTTTCGCCAGCCCGTGGGAGACCGCAAGGTTGGCGCTTTTGGTCACGCCGTAGTTGATCATGTCGGCAGGAATCGCGACGCCGGATTCCGAGGAGACGAAAATAATGCGTCCCCAGCCGTTGTCGATCATCCCCCGGGCGTAGTGGCGCGACAGCCGCACGCCGGAAAGCACGTTGACGTTATAAAAGTGCATCCACTCGCTATCCGGTACGCTAAAGAAATCTTTATCGTTAAAGATGCCGAGGTTGTTAACCACCACATCAGCATGCGGCTCGGCGGCGAGCAGCGCGCTGACGCCCTCCTCGGTGCTGAGGTCGGCGACCACCCCGCGCAGTTGCGCATCCGGGAGTTCGGCATTAATCGCCGCCATGGCGGTATCAACACCGCGCCGTTGACGGCCGACGATGACCACGGTCGCGCCCGCCTGAGCAAGACCTTTAGCGATGCCAAGCCCGATGCCGGAAGTGGAGCCGCTCACCACGGCGACTTTATGAGTTAGATCCAGTTTCATGGTGTCTCTCTTGTTTTAAGAGGGGCCCTGCGGCCCCGCTAAAATTAACGAATCGGCAGCGGCGCGTTATCCGCCACCAGATTCTGGCTGCGCATCTCTTCCCAGAAAGCGGCTGGGATGGTTGCTTTCAGCGCGGCCAGATCTTCCGCCATACGGCCCGGACGGCTGGAGCCCGGGATCACGGCGGCCACCGCCGGGTGAGCCAGGGCAAACTGCAGCGCCGCGGCTTTCACATCCACCTGATGACGAGCGGCAACGGCCTTGATCTGCGCCACCTGCTGGTGGATCGCCGCAGAGGCTTTCTGGTATTCGAAGTGTTCACCGCCGGCGAGAACGCCCGAGCTGTAAGGGCCGCCGACAACGATATCGACATTCTGTTCCAGCGCTTCCGGCATCAGGCGCTGCAGGGCGCGTTTGTGGTCCAGCAGCGAGTAGCGGCCAGCCAGCAGGAACGCATCCGGCTTCGGCTCGTCGAGCGCTAAGGTCAGTTCGCAAGGTTCGACGCGGTTCACGCCCAGACCCCATGCTTTAATGACGCCTTCTTCACGCAGGCGGGTCAGCGCGCGGAAGGCGCCGGTACGGGCGATGTTGAACTGCTCCAGCCAGCTGTCGCCGTAGAAATCCTGCGCTGGATCGTGGATCCATACGATGTCGAGATGGTCGGTTTTCAGCCGTTTTAAACTGTCTTCAATAGAACGCAGGGTGGCGTCGGCCGAGTAATCGTTGAGGATTTTGTTTTTCAGGCCGTATTCGAAAAGACCGCCTTTCTCACCGAAATCACGCGCGGCCGGGTCTTCCATTTCATCAAGCATGATGCGGCCGACTTTGCTGCTCAGAACGAACTGGTCGCGAGGGTACTGTGAGAGCGCTTCGCCCATCCGGATTTCAGAAAGACCGGACCCGTACAGCGGCGCGGTATCGAAGTAACGAACGCCCAGATCCCAGGCGGAGGCGACGGTGGCGTGCGCCTCGTCTTCCGGGATGTTACGGAACATGTTGCCCAGCGGCGCGCCGCCTAAACCGATGTTGCCTGGCAGAATATGTTTGATGCTCATCTAAGATGTCCTCGATATAGGGTTCCCGTTTTGGGAAGGGTTCTTTGCGAGCGACTTGTGCTGTCGCCCTGTGACGGAGATCACAATACCTTGCGGTGTTATGACTTGATAGGACATAATTCGTCTGACTTAAGTCCTTTGAGGTCTCATATGATTGATTTACGCCAGTTGAAATATTTTGTGGTGGTGGCGGAAGAGGAGCACGTTGGCCGTGCCGCCGAACGCTTACATATTTCGCAGTCGCCGCTCAGCCGCCAGATAGCCCAGCTGGAGGAGCGCCTTGGGCTGATGTTGTTTGAACGTAACCAGCAGCGTATTCGCCTGACGGCGGACGGGCAGACGTTTCTGGCCGAAACGCGCTCGTTGCTGACCCACGCCAATCGTCTCGAATCATTAGGTAAACGACTCGGGCGCGGCGAAGATGGCGGGTTGTGTATCGGTTATATCGAAAACGCCATGCACTCCGGCGTGCTTTCTACCGCGCTGCGCACCCTGCGAACGTCGCGCCCGGACGTGCATATCGCGCTGTATAGCCAGCCGCCCGCTACGCAGATTGAGGGCCTGCGCCAGCGCAGCCTGGATTTCTCGCTGGTAGACATGCCGCCTTCGGCGGGCGAACAGGATCTGGAGTACACCCAGGTGCTTGATGACCGGATGCTGCTGGCATTACCGCAGAATCACCCGCTGGCCGCTGCGGAAAACTTGCAGCCGGCGCAGCTGGCCGATCAGCAGTGGATCGCGGTTATCCATAACGACGATGCCCATTCACGCGATGAGTTCGTCGCCGCCTGCGTACGTGCGGGCTTTAATCCGGATATTCGTCTGGAAGCCGGAGAGCCATTAACGGCTCTGGGGCTGGTGGCGGCGGGGCTGGGCGTGGCGCTGATCCAGCACAGCCTGCGGCATAACGCCCCTGAGGGGGTCGTGCTGCGGGAAATTCCGTGGATGAGCTATTCGACCCAGCTGTGGGCGGTATGGCACAAAGCTAACCAGCGCCCGCTGGTGATGCACTTTCGCGAGGTGTTACGCGGCGAGAATAATTAGGAATATTCCTGGAGTCGGGCGCGGTGGGAAGAAAATCCGCCGCGATCCCTGTTTGAACGGCCAATTCATGTTACCGTTAAATAATTGACCCTAAAATTATAAGACCTTCATGAAATTTGTATTATCTATCAGTTTATTAAGCTTCTTCCTTTCTCCGGCTTTCGCCGGCACAGCGGTAAAATTGTCCTGCTCTTTACGTAAAAACGTGACTATCTCACGTTTCCATTACCAGCTATCAACCATGAAGTGGGACGACCATTTCCAGGTGGCTTCCGGTATGCGTCAGGCGCACACTAAAAATAATATTCCCTATCGGGTGACCAGCTTTCGTAACGGCGACGATCTGGTCTTTTTCCCGGACAGTCAGGAGTACTTTTTCTTCTATTCGGGAATGGCGACGCCGGACCGCTGCGTGGTGGAGGAACACTACGAGTATCCGGTCAAGCAACTGCCGTATTATAAAAAGCCCGCGGCCTGAATCAGGATTGCTGCGCCTGCAGTTTGCCGGCCATCGCCTGTTGGATAATCGGGATGGGAGTCAGTAAGTGCTCGCGCATAAGCGCGCTGGCTCGCTCGGCGTCGCGCGCCAGAATGGCTTCCAGCAGCGTCTGGTGCTGGACATGTTTATCTTCCAGCATTTCTACCGACAGCACGGTGGTGCGCAGCCAGATGAAGCGGTAGCGCGCCGCCAGATCGAACAGCCGTTCGCGCATCTGCAGTAAATACTGCGAACCACAGCCAGCGACGATGGCGGTATGAAACGCCTGATGGCGCTGATCCCATTCATCGAGTAAGCGCTCGCTTGCTTCGCTGGATTCCAGCTTATTAAGCAGATGGGCGCGAGCCAGCAGTTCGGCTTCCCACTCATCGCCGCCGCGCTCAATGGCGAGGCGCACCAGCATGGCTTCCATGTTGGCGCGGGCATCGAAGATATCGAGGAGTTCCGCCTCGGACATCGAGGCGACGCGATAGCCTTTTTGGTTGACCACCGTCACCAGCCGCTCGGCCACCAGTTGCGAGAGCGCTTCCCGCAGCGGCCCGACGCCAAGCTCATAGCGCGACGTCAGCAGGCTCATACGCAGTTTTTCATCAGGCTGATAAACGCCGCGGATGATGTCGTTTTTCAACCAGCGGTATCCATCAATGGCCGTCGCTTGGGGAATGGCGGTCATAGTCATGCTCCTGAATACATTTCCCGGCTTGCGCCGGGAACAGGGTTAACGCGTATTTTGCAGCGGCAGTTTTTGCCACAATAGCAGCTTTTTCCAGCGTGACATAATCGGCACCGTGCAGATGATAGCGATCGCCAGCACGCCGGTGGAAATCACCTCCAGCTGCTGCGCCGGGCGGAACAGCATCACCACCAGTACGAAGGTGATAAAGGCGATAACCAGCCAGGTGAGCCACGGATAGAGCCACATCTTAAGGCGAATTTCTCCGCCTTTCGCCAGCAGGATTTTGCGCATCCGCAACTGAGATACGGCGATGACCAGATAGACCAGCAGGGCGATGGCGCCGGAGCTATCGATGAGGAATTTAAAGACCTTTGCCGGGGCATAGTAGTTCACCACCACGGTTAAGAAGGCCGCGCCGGTGGAGAGCAGCACTGCCACATACGGCGTTTTACTGCGGTTGGTTTTGCCCATTATGGCTGGCGCATCGCCGCGGCGGCTCAGGGAATAGAGCATTCGCGAAGCGGTATACAGCGCCGAGTTCAGGCAACTGGTCACCGACAGCAGGATCACGCCGTCCATAATCAGTTTGGCGTAGGGGATATGCAGTAACTCCAGTACCGAACGGTATGAACCGACGTTCTTCAGCCCCGGCATGTTCCACGGGATCAGCGAGACGACCACGAAAATGGAGCACAGATAGAAGATAGAGATGCGCCAGATTACGGAATTCGTGGCGCGAACGATGTGCTTATCCGGGGTATCCGATTCGGCGGCGGCAATGGTGACGATCTCGGCGCCCATAAACGAGAACATAGTAATGAGCATTGCGCTGAGCACCGCGCCGAAGCCGTTAGGCATAAAGCCGCCGTGATCCCACAGGCGCGAAATCCCGCTCACTTCGGCATACGGATAGAAGCCGGTGATGGCCACCGCGCCCAGTACGATAAAGGCCAGAATGGCGATAACTTTACAGATAGCCAGCCAGAACTCGAATTCACCGTAGTTCTTGACGCTCAGCAGATTACTGCCGGTGAGGGCGAGGGTGATGACCAGCGAGAATAGCCATACCGGTACGCCGGGGATCCATGAGTTGAGAATAATGGCGGCGATATTGGCTTCCAGGGGGATAACCAGTACCCAGAACCACCAGTACAGCCAGCCGATGGTATAACCCGCCCAGCGGCCGATCGCTTTGTCGGCGTAGGTCGAAAAGGAGCCCGTATCCGGGGTGGCGACGGCCATTTCGGCCAGCATACGCATAATCATCACCACCAATAACCCGGCGAACAGGTAGGAGAGCAGCACCGCCGGGCCCGCTTCGGCAATGGCGACGCTGGAACCGACAAACAAACTTGCGCCGATCACGCCGGCAATAGATAACATGGTGACGTGGCGTGATTTCAGCCCGCCCCCTAAATCATGTGATTGCGACAGTTGCCCCATCATTAACCCCTTTTATTGTTTTTTGGCGCCGTTTGCCGGATGGCGGTTGCTCCCCATCCGGCCGACAGGCAACCGGACGGGACGCGCGAGCATCGCCATCCGGTGCAGGAGTGTTAGCGTTGTTTAGCTTCGTTAAAACAGTCGGCGATAATCTGCAGCCCCTGCGCGATCTGCGCATCTTCGATAGTCAGCGGCACCAGAATACGCAGCACGTTGTAGTACGGCCCGCAGGAGAGCAGGATCAGGCCTTTATCCCGCGCGCGGGCGACAATATCCGCCGTCAGTTTGGCGTTGGGTTTGCGGTGATCGCCCTCTTCAAAGAGTTCAATGGCGATCATCGCTCCCAGGCCGCGGACGTCGCCGATTTCAGGATGCGTTTCGGCGATATTGAGCAGGCCCTTACGCAGCTTGTCGCCGAGCTGGTTGGCTTTTTCCAACAGGTTTTCCTGTTCGAAAACCTTGAGTACCGCCAGCGCGGCGGCGCAGGCAATCGGGTTGCCGGCATAGGTGCCGCCCAATCCGCCCGGCGCAATGGCGTCCATGACTTCCGCCCGTCCGGTGACGCCCGCCAGCGGGAAGCCGCCGGCGATGGATTTGGCAAAGGTGGTGATATCCGGCGCCACGCCCATCTGCTCCATCGCGAACAGCGTGCCGGTACGGCCCGCGCCGCTCTGGACTTCATCGGCGATCAGCATGATGCCGTGCTCATCACACAGCGCGCGCAGGCGCTGCATAAAGGCCGGGGAGGCGGCGTAGAAACCGCCTTCGCCCTGGACAGGTTCAATGACGATAGCGGCGATATCTTCCGGCGCGGCGTCATTTTTGAAGATGCGATGGATGCTGGCGATCGCGTCATCATCGCTGATGCCGTGCAGCGCGCACGGGTAGAGCGCGCGATAGACATGGCCCGGCATTAATCCCATGCCCGCGGAGTAAGGGTTCACTTTACCGGTTAACGACAGGGTGTAATGGGTACGGCCATGATAGGCGCCGGTAAAGGCGATGGTGCCGCTACGCCCGGTCGCCGCGCGGGCGATTTTGACCGCGTTTTCCACCGCTTCCGAACCGGTGGTCACCAGCAGGGTTTTCTTGGCGAAATCGCCGGGCACTTTCTGGTTCATCATTTCGCACAGCTGCAGGTAGGGCTCGTAGGCCAGGACCTGGAAGCAGGTGTGGGTCAGCTTCTTCAGCTGGCCTTCCACCGCGGCGATCACCTCAGGGTGCAGGTGGCCGGTGTTCAGCACCGCAATACCGCCGGCGAAATCGAGATATTCACGGCCTTCAACGTCCCATACCCGGCAGTTCTCCGCACGGTCGGCAAAGATAGGGTGAATTTGTCCGACGCCGCGCGGCACCGCGTCGCTACGGCGCTGCATTAACGCTTTATTGCTGGTCATGTCCTGCTCTCCTGTTAAAGGCCGATACACATATATTTGATTTCTAAATAATCTTCGATGCCGTACTTCGAACCTTCACGGCCCAGACCGGAGGCTTTAATGCCGCCGAACGGCGCGACTTCGTTGGAGATAATGCCGGTATTGATACCAACGATGCCGTACTCCAGCGCTTCGCCGACGCGGAAGACGCGGCTCAGGTCGCGGGCGTAGAAATAGGCGGCGAGGCCGAATTCGGTATCGTTGGCCTGGGCAATCACATCGGCTTCATCTTTAAAGCGGAACAGCGGCGCCAGCGGGCCGAAGGTCTCTTCTTTCGCCACTTTGGCGCTGCTCGGGACGTTGACCAGGATGGTGGGCTGGAAGAAGTTGCCGCCCAGCGCGTGCGGTTTACCGCCGGTGACGATGCGCGCGCCTTTCGCAAGGGCGTCGGCAATATGTTCTTCGACTTTAGCTACCGCTTTATCATCGATCAGCGGGCCGGTGGTGACCCCGTCCTGCAGGCCGTCGCCGATGCGCAGCCTTTCCACCGCCTGCTGCAGTTTCTCGGCGAAACGGTCATAGACGCCGTCCTGTACATACAGACGGTTGGCGCAGACGCAGGTCTGCCCGGCGTTGCGGAACTTCGACGCCAGCGCCCCTTCGACGGCTTTATCAAGGTCGGCATCGTCAAAGACGATAAACGGCGCGTTGCCGCCGAGTTCTAACGACACTTTTTTGATGTCTTTCGCACACTGCTCCATCAGCTGGCGGCCAATTTCGGTCGAGCCGGTGAAGGAGAGCTTGCGTACCAGCGGGTTGCTGGTCAGTTCGTTGCCGACGGCCCCGGCGGAACCGGTGACCACGTTAAATACCCCGGCGGGAATACCGGCGCGATTCGCCAGTTCGGCCAGCGCCAGCGCGGAAAACGGCGTCTGGCTGGCGGGTTTCAGCACCATCGTGCAGCCGGCGGCCAGCGCCGGGCCCGCTTTACGGGTGATCATCGCCGCCGGGAAGTTCCACGGAGTGATGGCGGCGGTAACGCCGATGGGCTGCTTAATGACGATCAGGCGCTTGTCGGCCTGATGACCGGGAATGGTATCGCCGTAAATGCGCTTACCTTCTTCGGCGAACCACTCAATAAAGGAGGCGGCGTAGCTGATTTCGCCTTTGGCTTCCGCCAGCGGTTTCCCCTGTTCGAGGGTCATCAGGCGGGCGAGATCGTCCTGGTTCTCCATCATGAGATCGAACCAGCGGCGCAGAAGGGTGGCGCGCTCTTTGGCGGTCAGGGCACGCCAGGCTGGCAGGGCGCGGTTGGCGGCTTCAATGGCTTCGCGGGTTTCGTCGGCGCCCATTTTCGGCACGCTACCTAGCTGCTGGCCGTTGGCGGGATTGGTCACCGCAATCACATCGCCGTTTTGCGCATCGCGCCACTGGCCATCAATTAGCGCCTGCTGGCGAAACAGAGTTGCATCTTTAAGTTGCATAATCGCTTCCTGTCTAAAGGGGTTAACGAGTAAAAGCGGCGTGTAGTGTCTCCACGCTACGTGCCGCACGCAGCGTGCGTCCGGGATTGCTCTGGCTTTCCAGCAGGGTTTGCACCTTGCTGACGATGTGCGCGCCGATCGGGATAGCCGACGTGGCCGCCGGCGACGGCGCGTTACAGGTGTGGATGGAACGCGCGGTAGTGACAAAAAGGAAATCGTCGATCAGCTTGCCCTGCGGCGATACCGCCTGTGCCCGCACGCCGGCAGGCCACGGGCGTAAATCGCTCAATGTCAGGCTGGGGCAGTATTTCTGCACCAGCCGCAGATAGCCGCTTCTGCACAGCGAATTCTTCATTTCGCCAAGCCCGGAGCGCAGGTTGTTTTGTAATACCCGGCGAATGCCGGGCGAGGTCAGGATCTCGAGGGTATCGGTCAGCGAGATATCGCGCTTACGATAGCCTTCGCGCTTCAGCGCCAGCACCGCGTTAGGGCCGACGGTGACGCTACCGTCAATCATGCGGGTCAGGTGGACGCCGAGGAACGGCATCGCCGGATCGGGGATCGGATAGATCAGATGATTAACGATCTGGTTGTGCTGCGGCGCCAGTTGGAAATATTCGCCGCGGAACGGGCAGATGATAAAGCCGGGATCGACGCCGATCATTTTCACCAACCGATCGGCCATCAGCCCGGAGCAGGTAATCAGCGTCGATGCCTCATATTCGCCGCCCTGACGGGTATGGACTACCACACCGCTGGCGTGTTCTTTCAGGGCGCTGACTTCGGCGTCGTAGACGATCGTTCCGCCTTTAGATTCGAAGATCTTCGCCATTGCCGCCGCCACGTCGCGATAGCTGACAATGCCGCTCGAAGGAACGAAGATCCCGCCCAGTCCGCTGATGTTCGGCTCGCGTTCGCGCAGCTCGCCGGCGCTAAGCCACTCGCGCTGCAGGCCGTTAGCGGCGGTGCGATCCCACAGCGCGCGCATCCGCTCCATTTCCAGCGGCGAGGTGGCAACCAGCATCTTGCCGCAGACGTTGTAGCGAATCGCATTCTGCTCGCAAAAGGCTTTGGTGGCGCGGTTGCCGGCGAGGCAAAACTGCGCCTTGAGGCTGCCGGGAGTATAGTAAACGCCGGCGTGGATCACCCCGCTGTTGTGGCCAGTTTGATGGCAGGCCGGACCGGACTCTTTTTCCAGTAGGGCAATGCGGGCGTCCGGGTAAATCTCAATTAACTGCATGGCGGTCGACATGCCGATAATGCCGCCGCCGATAATCACGAAATCATACATCCGCTCAATTCCTTCGCCTGAGAACCCTTATTGATGAGTCTGGTAATGATTCGTGGAATACGCAAAGTAGCCGCGCTGGCGCATCAGTTCGCGACGCAGATCGGGGTGCGGCGTAAAGCGGTCGCGACCGTGCAGCCAGAACAGGTTGTTTATCAACAGGAATTTCCCCACCGGCACCGGCACGGAAAGAATGTTTTTACTGGTTTCCAGCGCGTCGGAGAGGCGGCTCAGCCAGGTGCCTTCTTCGAAATCTTTCGGCTGCACAAACTGGTCGATATAGCGCATTACCGGGCGGCCCTGCTGGTCGACGTCGAAAACCGGATGATAGACATCTTTGCTGACGTTTTTGCTCGGCGGCGCGGCCCAGCGCATCGGACGGCGGGCGAGCGGGTCGCGGAAGAATTCGTCGAGATGTTCCCAGTCATCGAGATGCAACAGCAGTGAATTGCCGCCCTGCATATTTTGCTCATCGATCTTCATCATCAGCACGTAGTCGGTAATTTCTTCGACATAGGTACCGTCATTGTGCAGCTCCATCACGCGGTGCGGCTGGCGCAGGTAGCTATCTGAGTTATCGACGTTTTTCACTACGAAGCGGGCGTAATACTGGCCGCTCATGGCATCAAAGTTGGAACGGCCGATCAAATGCGCCACGGCGGTAGCCAGCTTGACCATCTCATCGGCCTGAGAGACGTTGTCAATGCCGATACCGTTGATCAGCAGCGCGCCCTCCGCGCGATTGAGCAGCGTGTTGATCAGCAGCGGCTGCAGCTGGTTGCCGCACAGATCGTCGAGGATCTTGCCGACCTGAAAGCGCAAGAAGGATTTATATTCCAGCGCCTGCACCGGCCACTGCGCGACCTGTTGAAGAAATTGCGCGGTCGTTTCGGCGGTGAACGTTAGCTCCAGCAGACGCGGCGATTGCGCGGACGGAGCGAAGGAAAAACCGGTGTAGCTGTGGGCCAAATCATCAGCATGGGGTTTTACGGCGGTCAGTGCATTCATCAGAATCATTCCTCGGGTAGAGTCAGAGAGTCGGGGTGATGCTCATTTCGTAGCCATAAATTAAAAATATCTACATTTTTGAAAAATGCGTATGAAATAACCATATTGTTTAATTTTTGTGATCGCTAGCAACAATAAGTTAACAATATGAAAGGCGAGGACAGGCGAGGTGGAAAAAGAAAAACGCCAGAAAATGAATAAGTTGAAGAGAGGACGGACAGCCCGGATAGCGGGGGAGTGGATATCCGGGGAAAAGAGGGGTTATTTTTCGACGCTGGCCACTAAGGCTTCAATGGTTTGTTCCCGCCAGAGGAGCCCCTGCAGGGCAAACCACGGCATGTTTTCCAGCCACTGAAGATGGGCTTCGGTTTCAATACCTTCGACGATCACCTGATACTGGTTCGCCTGAAAATAGTGCAGCAGCGAGTCCATCAACTGCTGGCCGTTTTTCTTTTCCAGCAGGCTCCATAACAGGTTCTTGTCGGTCTTGATAAAACGAAAGGGTTGCGCCGTCAGGGCGGCGAACCCGGCGTAACCGGCGCCAAAATCATCCAGCCAGAAGGAGTATTTGTCCGTCAGGGCGTCGATGGTCGGGGTGCGTTTCACCAGCGTGTTGGAAAATTCATTAACCTCAAAATGCAGGCAGCCGATGGTTTTCACACACTCGGCGATAAAATCATCATGCAGCATATGCAGCGTCGACTCGTCGACGTTGAGGGTAACCATGACTTCGTTGTGGCGGAACCACTGCTGATGCTGCCTGACCAGCTCAATCTGTTCGAGCAGGATGCGGGCGCGCAGTGATTCCGATGCCTCACTGAAAAACCGTTCTATATCTTGCGGACTAGCAGGCTCGTGATGAGCAAACCGGGTCAAACATTCAACCGCGATCATTTTGCCTTCGCGGTTGAACATCGGCTGAAATACATAGCGTAACCCGGTCGGTTCGGTGTTGGTCAGCGGCATTTTGCTTCACTATTTAAAGGTAACGTCGATATTGGCCGTCGCATTAAAGGTGCCGATTTTTGGCTTAACGCTTAGCCATTTCAGGCTGGCCAGGAAGTTGCTTTCTACCACGCTGCCGTTAATCATGCCCAACTGCGTCGGGGTATTCATGGAAAGCCAGGTCGTCGGCGCATCGGCGCGCGAGAGCAGGATACCAAAACCGCTATCGTTGGATGGCAGAATGGTATTGGTGTCCTGGGTCGGCTGCTGGGTGCTGAAGCTGGCCATTAAGGTCTGCCCCTGGCAATCCTGGCCGGCGCCGGTCAGGTCGGCGCGGACGCTGAACGGAACCTGTTTCTCAATGGCGCCGACGACCGCGTTGCGCGCCGGGATGCTGCCGAAGTTTACCGTTGAACCATTGTTCGCCGAGACGGTGATTTTCGGGTTGCAGGCGATAAAGCGGATGTTGCCAAGCCCGTTCACATAGGCTCGGAAGTTACTGCCTTCTTTATTATTCAGCCCGCCCACGCCATCAACCTGAAAGATAGCATAGGTGTTGGTATCGTTAATGGTGCCGTTGGACGGCGGCGGGTTACCGGTCGCCTTAATGTAGACCGAATAGGTCACCGTGAAGGTCTGCGAGATAGCTGGCGGTCGGCAGCGCCCGTTGCGGCGGTCGCAGACTGTGCCAGGGCCGATGTCGGTACGGCTACCTTTCACCGGTTTAATATCCGAACTCAGATAGGTCACCCCGACCTCCAAAGAGTTATGGATGCTCTGCATTCGGCCGAGCGGATCCCAGTACAGATAGGCATCTTCGCCTTCCGGATGGTTCTCGGTATCTTTACAGGTAAACGTCGAAGTAAACGTCGGCGAACGCCACAGCAGGGTTCCCGGCTTCAGGTTAGCGGTCGAAACGTTAATTTGATCGTTCAACGTAATAATCTGGCTGACTTCGGTACCGTTCTTCTTACAGCTCAGCGCGAAGCTGCTGGTGGAGAACAGCGCGCTTGAGAGAACCAGCAGCGTCAGCCCGGTGCGGGATAAGAGGTTAAACTTCGACATAACTAATTGTCCTTTCATGTTATTTACAGGTCAGGGAGACGACCTGATAACCACCGGGTTGATCGGCTTGAATAGCAGGTAGTTCTGGCACCGTCAGGCTGCAGGAGGCGTCGGCATCGTCGCCCCATTTCATCTGCAGACGGTCGCCGCTCTGTACGCCGGAAACGTAGGCTTCGCCGCGGGTACCGACCACGCCGACATGTTCGCCGTTCTGGCCGAAGATGTTGGCGCCAATCACCGGCACGCTGCCGTCCGCCAGTTTGGCGTGGATAAGCAGGCTCTGGCCGAGATGCGTTTCAAAGGTCACGCGGCCGATGGCGCGCTCGGTCGGCACGATATCTTTCGCCGCCAGCGGGATTTCCAGGCCGTTGCCGATATCCGAAGTACGCAGCGCGACGCGGTTGTGGCGATACGGCATCGCAGAAGTGAGCACCGCGTAGCCGAAGCGGTCAATCGCTACCCCAGGCTGGTTTTCCAGACGCACGCCCTGCGCCCCTTTCGCTTTCACCACCACGAAGGTGTTCTGCAGCGGCTGCGACAGGGTGACGCCGCCGGAGTGCGCGACCACGCCGCCGGAGACGTTCAGCGAAGTCTGCTGATAGTTGTTGTTGTAGCTGTAGCCCAGATCGACGTTACCCATGCTGCCCAGATAACCCAGGTTGACCAGGCTGGTATCGCCGCCGTGCTGGGTGTGGCCGCTCTGCACGAAGTAATTCATGCGGTTGTCATCAAGCAGCGTACCGCTCATCCCGGCGCTGTAGCCGCTACCGCTCTGCTTGCTGTTAGAGGCGTTAAAGTTAACCGTGCTTTCGTGGTCCGGGCCAAAGATGTTGATTGGCACCGAGACGTTGAGGTTAACGCTGTTGTCGCTATAGCCGTAGTTACTGCGGCTGTTCTGGTAAAACACGCCGACGCTGACGCGATTCCAGGTGGTGTTGAAACCGGTCTGGATGGTGCGGTCGTAAGCGGAGGTGTTCCAGTAGTTCTGACGAATAAAGGTCGCGTACAACGAAGCGCCGGCGATGTGCTGGTTGACCGTCATCTCGACGCGCTGGCGTTTGTTGTTGTATTGCTGCGAGTCGTAGTAACGACGGCGCTGGTTTTGCGTCGCCCAATCCGGCGCACCGGTTTTATCGTCGCTCTGATCGTAATACTGGGTGTGGTAGAAACCGTTCTGCCAGTTGTTACGTTCAGCTACCGCATCGGAGAAGTCATAGAAGCCTGATGTCGAATAACGGTAGCCGGCGATCTGCACATCGGTACCGAGGGTATTGAGCGATTTGGAATAGAGGAAGCGCACGCTGGCGCCGCGTTTGTTCTCGCCGGAAGCCAGATCGGTATCAGACCATGAGGCGTCAACGGAGGCCGCCCCGTATTCGCCCATGTTTTTACCCAGCCCGACCACGCCGGAGCGATAGTGCTCGGCCATGATAATCCCGCCATATGGCGTATAGTCGGAGCCGGCGCCATGTGCGACGGTACCCTGGATAAATTGCGGCTGATAATTATTGGTGCCGTCGTGATATTTACCCGCCGTCACCTGATACTCCCAGATCCCGTCGCGCAGCATATTCGGCACGGAGGAGTAAGGGAGTGTGAAGCTATGGCGTGAGCCATCCGCCTCGATAACCGTTACGGCTAAGTCGCCGCTGAGGGTGCTTGGCGAAATATCGGTCAGCGCGAACGGCCCCGGCGGCACCACGGTGCTGTATACGGTGTAGCCGTTCTGGCGCACTTCGACGCGGGCGTTGGTGTTGGCGACGCCACGTACGACCGGCGCGTAGCCGCGGCGGCTGTCCGGCAGCATTTCCGGGACGCTGGAAATCTGCGCGCCGCGGAACTGGAAGCTGTCGAAAACGTTATTATTGGTGTTGCTCTGGCCAATCTGAATACGGCTACGCCAGGAGGCGATGTCGGTTTCCGCCCAGGTGGAAATCGGATTCCATTGCTCTTTTTGCCCGGTCTGTTTTGACAGGGAAGAGGTATTGCGAAAACGCCACGCGCCGACGTTTAGGCCGTTATTGAGGCTCAGGAAGTAGTAGTCGCTGTCCTGTTTGCCGCTACCGCTGGCAAAACGGGAATGACTGCCGCTGAAGGCATAGTTAACGAAACCGGCGTTGATACCGTCGTCATAGACCAGCGGCGAAATCTCGCCCTGCGGTCGCGCTTCGAGATCGGTTTGCGGCACGGAGATGTTCAGCTCCTGCAGCGCGGCGTTCCAGCTCACGCTACTGCCCGGAATATTTTTTACCAGATCGTAACAGGCGCTGCTACCGGCAGTGTCCGGCACCAGAACGCCGTATGAACGATAGCTGTCGGCATCTAAACAGAAATAGCCCGGGGTGTTAGGCGAATCTTTTTTAAATTCTATTTCCCGGTGATCGACGCGATTTTTATTCAGGTAAATATCGAAGGCATATTTACCTGGTAAAATATCGTCGCCGGTAGAGAGGTTTTGCACCAGCGAGGCGTTATTCGCCCCGCGGATGAAAGAGGTATTGAATTGCTCTTCGGCATTGACAAATGGTGTCGCCAGTAATGACATTGTCGAGGCGTAAACAGCAAAGCGAACATGCTGCGCCAGACATCCAGGGATCGTCCTTATTTTGTTATGGCTAGCCATTGTATTGCTCTCTTACTGAATGCGGATATCTTTAATTTCCGTATGTCCGCCAAAATCATTGATAAAAGTGAATGACATCTGATCCGCTGCCGCCGCGCCGGCTGGCAATTTGATGTTCAGAGAGTCCATGGGATTAACCATGTCAGCATTCACTTTCCAGGTCTTCGCGCCGCTCTTTAGCGTCAGTACGCCGAAAGTCACGTGCAGCGGACCTTTGTTAGTCACGACCAGCTCATTACCTTGCTTGCGCCAGGTCAGGGCCTGCGCTTCCTTTTGCAAGGTGGTTTTCAGCGTGGTAGGGCGATAGAACAACTTCACGCGGGTGCGGATCGCAATTTGCAGCACGTTTTCTTGCTTCGCCGAAGGCGGAATTTCCTGCACGTTGATCCAGTACACGGATTCGCGGTCGGTTGGTAGTCCGCTGCCGGAATAAACAAAGCGCAAAATAGCGTCTTTATTTCCCGCCAGTTTTAAAATTGGCGGAATAGCCTGCATCGGTAAATTAGTTGGCGTTGCGGTGGCGTCACCGGTATCAAGCCAGGTCTGAACCATCCATGTTTCATCGGTATCATTGTGAATGGATAACGCCGCAGATTTTTCCCCGCCGTTATAAATAACCCGAGTCTGATCGACCTGAATACCCGCAAAAGTATCCAGCGAGACAAATAACAATAAAGCGGTTAATAACTTTTTCATTTCACGTTCCAAATAATGTTACCAGCCATCCATGGCCAAAACGTCTACCCTAAAACGGGATTATCCGTATTATTTGTATTCGATGGTGAAGGTGGCGTTTGCGTTAGCAGAACCAGCAGTCACATCCTTCAGGAAGGATTTGTAGCGAGCTTTCAGGTTGAATACCGCGGTGCCGCTGTTGTCGTCAGACGCTGCAACGTTAACCCACGGGGAATTGTCGTCTGCGCTCTGGTTGATTGGGACGATTTTTTCGTCGTTGGTCAGGATTTCGATACCTACGCCGCCAGCGTTATCAACGGACAGCAGGTTCGGGTTACCGGCAACGGTCGCACCGTCGAAGCGCAGGGAGTAATCACCGGCTTCACATTTTTCCAGGTTGATGGTGAACGCTTTAGAAGCGGTAACATCGCCAACAGCGTTGAACGCGGTAGTCGGGTATTTACCGATGAAAACGTCTTTGTTCTGGTCGGAAGAAGTCACAGTACAGGTTGACTGGATGATTTCACCGGTAAAGTTGACCTTGCCGTTAACTGCGTAAGCACTGGTGGCGGACGCGGACAGGATCAGTGCTACAACAGGCAGTAATTTCTTATTCATTTTAACTCCATGTACTTAAGGGGATAACCATTGTGGTAATCAAACACGGCAAGCGAATACCGTGCAGATGGGTATCCAGATAACCTATGTTGGCGTGTTGATCGCGATGAAATATACAGCAACAGTTTTCGCGGTTTGATTGCTTCGGTGACTTAATTACAGGAAATTAATAGACATAAACGATGCACTTGATCGGACTTATCTGATAACGGCAACGATAATAATTTTATAGCCAGCGGGCGCTGGGGAGGATGCTATGGGGAAAGGTAAATAATTAAGGTGTTGTTTTTAAACTGTTTTATTGTTTTTGTTTCTCAGGGGGGTAAACGTTTCTGCGCAAGCCAGGGCAAATTAAAAACGCTGATTTATCCAGCGCTATGCATAATGTGTAAGCGTTATTTCCAAATATTTCCTGTTTCCTTCGGGAGCGCCTTCTGATGGCGGATTACTCCGCCGAATTAACCCCTTTTAAGGCCTCCGCCAGCCAGCGGGAAAAATGCAGCATCGCGGGCGTTTCCGTGCGTGATTGCAAACGTGTCAGCCAATAGTTGCCGAGATCGATATGAATCTTAAACGGCTGCACAATGCGTTTTTCTTCCAGCAGATGGCTGAACATTTTTACCGGGGCGATAGCTACGCCTAAGCCTGCCTGCGCCGCCTCCAGCATGGTCACTGATGAGTCGAAGACAATAACCCGATGGGTTGGCGAAGGCGGAAGTTCTCCCGCTGCCTGCATCCACGCCGACCATTCGTCGCGGCGATAAGAGCGGAGCAGCGTGAACTGCAAAATATCCTTCGGTGTATTTAGCCGGGCAGCTAACGACGGAGCGCACAGCGCGGAGAGCGGGGCGGCGCACAGATACTGCGCGGCGGTATCGTGCCAGGCGCCGCCGCCGAAGCGAATCACATAATCCAACCCCTCGGCGGCGGGATCGACGCGATTATTATGGGTGGAGATCTGCAAATCGATATGCGGACACTCGCGCCAGAAGGCTGGCAGCAACGGGAACAGCAGGCCCGTAGCGAAAGTGCCGACTACGCCGATCTTGAGCTTCTCCTGCGCCTGGTGACCGGTAAAGCGGTCGAGCATCCCGGCTATCCTTTCAAACGACTCATTGAGTACCGGTAACAGGCCTTCGCCTTCGGTGGTGAGCTTGAGGCCGCGCGACACGCGAACGAACAGCTGGCAGTTAAGGTGTTCCTCCAGCGTCTTCACGTGCTGGCTGATGGCGGAGTGGGTGACGTTGAGCTCAATCGCCGCGCGGGTAAAACTGAGATGCCGGGCGGCCGCTTCAAACGCCCGCAGTGAATTGAGAGGAAGATAGCTGCGTGTCATAACATTATCCGTTAGAAAAACTAAAGCCTGCTGCTAAATTTAACAGTTTGTCAGCGCTGTGCAAAACACCGACACTGAGCGCGTCTGAAGGGCCCGGACGAGAGTGGATATTGAGCGAGAACCGATAATGGAAAAATACTTCATGATGAAAAAATCCCTTACAGGCGTACTGCTGCTGGGCGCCTCATTTTCGACGTTTGCCGCGCCGCAAACGGCGGAGCAGCTGCGCGAACTGGTCAATCAGACCATCACCCCGTTAATGAAAGAACAGGCGATACCGGGGATGGCGGTGGCGGTGATCTATCACGGCAAACCCTACTATTTCACCTGGGGCCAGGCCGATGTCGCCGGGCAGCGTCCGGTGACGCGACAGACGTTGTTTGAGCTGGGCTCTGTTAGTAAGACTTTCACCGGCGTGCTTGGCGGCGATGCGGTGGCGCGCGGTGAAATTAAGCTCAGCGATCCGGCGCAGAAGTACTGGCCGCAACTCACCGGCCAGCAGTGGCAGGGGATTTCGCTGTTGCATCTCGCCACCTATACCGCAGGCGGTCTGCCGCTGCAGGTTCCGGACGAGGTGACGGATGAAGCGGCATTACTGCGTTACTATCAGAACTGGCAACCGCAGTGGGCGCCAGGGAGTAAGCGGCAGTACGCCAATACCAGCATTGGCCTGTTCGGCGCGCTGGCGGTAAAACCTTCCGGCATGAGCTTTGAACAGGCGATGAGCCAGCGGGTATTGCAGCCGTTAAAACTGAGCCACACCTGGATTAACGTACCGTCCGCCCAGAGCAAGGATTACGCCTGGGGTTATCGCGACGGTAAAGCGGTACACGTTTCGCCGGGGCAGCTGGACGCTGAGGCTTACGGCGTGAAGTCGAGCATTGAGGATATGGCGCACTGGGTGCTGGCGAATATGAACCGCGAGACGGTGCAGGATAAAAACCTGCGGCAGGGGATCCAGCTGGCACAGTCGCGCTACTGGCGTGCCGGGGGGATGTATCAGGGACTTGGCTGGGAGATGCTGAACTGGCCGGTGTCGGCCGAGGTAGTAATTAACGGCAGCGATAATAAGGTGGCGCTCGCCGCGACGCCGGTAACGGCGGTCAATCCGCCCGCGCCGCCGGTGAAGGCCTCCTGGGTACATAAGACCGGCTCCACCGGCGGATTCGGCAGCTACGTGGCCTTTATCCCGCAACAGGATCTCGGCATCGTGATGCTGGCGAATAAAAGCTACCCCAACCCGGAGCGGGTGAAGGCGGCGTATCATATTCTTGAGGCGCTGCAGTAAGGACGTTTGCGCTGCGCTGTGCTTAGCGGGGCCAAGGTTGGCGCTAACTGAGAAAAACCCCGGTCGCGCTTACGCTTACCGGGGCTACAAGTTGGCACTAACCGGTAGCCCGGATAAGGCGCAGCGCGCCGCTATCCGGGGGAGGGCCTCTTTATTTTCAAACAACTAACGATACAGCCATCTCCCAGCCTGTGCTGACGCAATGAGCATCGCGAGTGTTAACGGCTCCGGTGTGCGCGGAGAAATGCGTTTGGATTTCGGTAATAGGAAATTAGGGAGGAAACCCTGTTCGGGAGGCCAATAATTAAATAAATCAAATGCATCTTGCTTTACATTAAACTGACGGAAATACGATTGCATGATGTCATCGCCACTTTCTCTGGCCCAGGGATAATCGCCCGTATTGAGTGATAAATCCGCATTCACCTGCTGCTTTTTGCCGGTAAGTGTCGGCTTGTTCCATTGCGTTTCATACCATGCCAGAACGGCTGCTGCGATATTGTCTTGATCTACCATAATTTAATCGTCACCTCTGGCAATGGCGTTGTATCTAGTGGTTGCTTTTATTGATACATAAATTACATCCCCTGTCAGGTAAATAATCCCGAGGATGGGTATCCAGCGTCCAACGAATGCTCCCAGATTGGTGACATAGCTCCATCTAAGATTACGGATGGATTGGTTGGTTAACGTCGGGAGCCTGACTTTTAAGTCATTGTGTAAAACCTTCCGTAACTCATGGCTCAAAATGCTCGTCCCTTTAGTCGCTCCGCCTGGTTTTGTCCGGGTATTTTTTATAGGTTGACCAAGCATGATTAACGCAATGGTCATGATGTCATCTACTCCAAAATGAATGGCTGCAGTATCGAGAAAAACCCAAAAAAGAAGTTCATGGGACGAGAGGTTTGACTTGCCATTGTAATAATATGTTCCATTAATTTGTTCTGTTGTGTCCATTTTTATATCCCAGTAATGCTATTTTTACGCAATGTAGCTGCCTGGTTTATTGGAAACAATAACTGTTGATATAAACGTTTTCTGAAAAATAGCTCTTATTAAATGTTCTGTTAAATCATTTAATCAATTAATAAAAATTTCTTTTCTCATCTATTTTTATTTGTTCAGCTAATATTCCCTGGTGAAGTTAGCACATGATGATTTAAAGCGAACTGCTACTTGCGAATAGACGCAATCTGCTGAAAACTATCAGCGAGATGGTGAACCACAGGGAACGGCAATGGCTGGACGTATTGACTATCAGATTGAAAAATTTCAGTTCATCGAGCGCAACGAATCCCCACGTATTACCCGCCAGTGGGCGGAAGTTATTGCTGAATGTCAGCAGGAAAAGGCGAACAGTGAAACGCGTTTGCGTACTGCATTGCTGAATGTCGACTACGCCACCAGCTTCGAACTGCCGTTTCGTTTATTGCTTATTCGCGCCCCGCAGCTGGTGGATCGCTTACGCCATGCGCTGGCGCTGAATCAAAAGAACGTGGTGATTAATGGTAAGAAGCGCGGCTGCGTTTACAGCCTGAAAGCCGATCTCAGCGCCGTTCCGGATGAGTTTCGTTATCGCTTTGTGAGCCGGATTATTCGCAGCGGGCCGGATGCGGTTTCCGCCGCGCCCTATCAGCAGCTGGCAAAAGAGATAAAGGCGCCGCGCGAGCGGTTACGTTTGGCGCTGGAAAGTGGCCTGCAGGTCAATGCGCTGGATGGGCTGTTCTGGTTTGGTATCCAGCGTATCGCCGCGGATATTTCGGCGCTGCGTTCTGCGGGAATGGCGATTACGACTGCGGAAGTGGAGGTGGCGGATAGCCTGACCAGAACGACGCGAATGATAGCGGCGTATCAGGTGGGGACCTGCTCCCGTTGATTAATACACACCGATGTTAGTAATGTCTTCATAAGCTCCATGAGGATATCCCCATGAAAAAACTAATAAAGGCTCTTGCCTTTATGCCAAAACCTTTAACACGGACGATCAGTCATAGAGCCAGCGCCCGGCTTTAGCACTTTCAATAAACATTTGTACCGTCAATGGTTCTGGTTTGTGGTGGTCTGTTTTGAGGTATTCAGGAAGAATGGCGTTTGGAAGAAACCAAATACCAGTATTGGGAAAATAGCGACGAAAGTTAAAACTTTGGATATCTACATTCAATGATTCAGAGTAGTCATTTAGAAATGAGTCCATATCCTCTGGAAGTACTACATGATCACCATCACTCAGTGATGTATCATTGTCCATCTTCCAAAAGTGCTTTTCGATCAGTCCGTGAACAGTAGCATCAATATCCATGCCTATTTCCCCGTAATTAATCGATAACGGTGAACAACATTAGTAGTAATGACACCAATATCATAAACAGTGACCACAACACCAATCCACGGTACCCAACGTCCAATGTAGCCGCCAATACTGGTAGTGTATGCCCAATCCTTGCGGAGTATCGACTTAATGGTAAGTGTCTTTTTACGTGTTTCAAAAGAGCCTGTGAACACCTTACGGAAAACAAGAGATAGAGGACTTGTGCCTTTGGTTGCACGGCGGTAATCAATCTTACCTCGTACAGGGACTAAAGGCAGACTAAGAATCATTGAGCCCCACGCAAAGTAATCCAGCAAATCACCAAACTGTTTATAACTCTCATCCATGAGTAACCAAAATAACAGTTCGCTTTCGCTTAAATTTGACTTCCCATCAAAATAATATCCGTTTACCTGTTCTGTAGTATCCATCCTACCCCCCATAAACATTAGCCATTCGATGATATTAGAAACAGTTAATAGATGCTTGCGTGATTAATCCTAAATCATGGCTGGTTTTGGACAATACCAGCCATCAAGCCCCGTTAGATAAACTTCCTTGCATCAGAGACAAGTTTTAATACAGCCTCTTCAACCTTCTTCAGTTCTAACCATGCTTTGCAACGTCATCTTGTAAGCACACCTGTTTTAGTTCCACGCACTTTTTGAGAGTTCCGTTTTTTTGACCTTGGCCCAAATTCAGTGCAGTGCTAAATCAGAGATCTTCGTCTTTTTGCAGACTCCGGATAAATTCAGCCGGAGTCATGTCATTTAGTGATAAATGCGTCCTCTCATGATTATATTCCCTGCGCCACTTGTCGAGTTTGTCCTGCGCATCTTCCAGTGACAGGAACCAGTGAATGTTCAGACATTCGTCCCGCAGGCTGCCGTTAAATGACTCAATAAACGGGTTATCGGTCGGTTTCCCGGGACGGGAGAAGTCCATCGTGACACAGTGCTCATACGCCCATTTATCCAGACTTTTCGAGATGAACTCGCTGCCGTTATCCGTCTGGATACGCACCGGCAGGCGTTTATCCAGCACCCGTAATGCTTCCACTATGCTGACCACATCCTCGCCTTTCAGCGATTTTCCGGCATGGATCGCCAGACACTCCCGACTAAAATTATCCACTACGGTCAGCGCCCGAAAACGCCGCCCGTTAAACAGACTATCCGACACGAAATCCATACTCCAGCACTGATCGATATGCGTCAGGGCCGGGCGCTGCTGGCGGCGTGCGGCACTGACATGCCTGCGGGGGCGCTTTCTGCGCAAATTCAGGCCTTCCAGACAATAAATCCGGTGTGTTTTCTTGTGGTTAATCTGCCAGCCTTCCCGCCGCAACTGGATATGAATACGCGGGCAACCGTACCGTATCCGGGTTTCCGCTATTTCCCGGATACGCAGGGTTATCGCCCGATCGTCACGCCGGCTCTGCCAGTGGTAGACAGTTCTGCTCTGCATCAGCAACCCGCATCCCCGGCGGACACTGATATGATAGGCCTCCAGCAGAAAATGCACCGCCAGGCTCTTCTGAGCCGGCCTCAGAACTTTTGTTTCAGTACCTCCTGCAGCATCTCCTTGTCCAGACTCAGGTCTGCCACCAGTTTCTTCAGCCGCTGATTTTCATCCTCCAGTTGCCGCAGACGGCGCAGTTCCGTTACGCCCAGACCGGCGAATTTCTTCTTCCAGTTGTAAAACGTGGCCTCAGAAATGCCCATCTTTCTGCAGACTTCCCTGACGCGGGTGCCGGTTTCGGCCTGTTTCAGCGCAAACGCGATCTGTTCTTCGGTATAACGGGTCTTTTTCATGGCGATGTGCCTCTCTGTGAGATGGAAGAAAGACCGGATACTTCAGTTTAGACTGGTACTGTTTTCAGGGAGGAGATCAATGCAGCTAAGGAAAAAATCAACCCAATTTTATTTAAAATGAAGTTAACAACCCCTGATGTCAACTCAATCATTTCTTAATCTTCTTTTAATCCATGTAAAGAATTCTTAATTTTATTACGGATAAATAAGTTAGCATTTACTGGGGGCGGTGCGCCCCTTATTCGTACAACCATCTTCCGGCTTTAGCTGATTCGATCAGCATACCAACATTGAAATCTGGTACAGGAACAGGCTCTGTTTTCTTAAATGGATTCCATGAAACAGGCTGATCAGGATAGTAAGTTTCTATTTTAAAGTTTCCCCGTTCAACCTTGAACGCATCGAAAAACTTATCCATTAACTCACCAGCTTCAAGCTCATCAAGACTCAAATCAGTATCAAGATCCGTTTCAGGTGTTAGCTCTACTTTCTTGAACTTGAATAGGTACGTGCCAGCGTAAGGCCGTACAAGCTCATAAACGCGCTGCTCAACATTGTTTACCATAACTTATCGTTACCCCGCGCTATAGCGTTGTAGTCTCGGATAGTGCGATAGGTGATTTGAGAGATATCAGAAGCTAAGATAACCCACCCCACGACAGGAATAGCCCTGCCCGTAAAGGTTCCAATGTTAGCTACCGCCCTGATTCTGATTGTAGAAGGTGGATAACCACCAATAACGGAAGGTAGTTTGATACCGAAAGGGAACTGCGCTTTTTTGAACACTTTTCGCGAGGCTTTAGACGCATATGATGTTCCCTTTTCAGCACCGTTTGGTTTTGCCCTTGTAGGGAGAGTATTACGCCCAGATACAATGGCAACTACAGCACCGAAATCAACAAGACCTAAACCAAGTTGATCAACAACATTTTCACAGAAGACCATGAAAAATAGCTCGGAGGCGGTGAGGTTTGAACGCCCCGCATAGAAGTATGTTCCGTTAAGTTCCTCGACTGTATCCACGTCCAAATCCTTTTGACTCTGAATGTATTGCAATCATAACGGCTGCTTTTCATACAGTCACCTCTAAAACATGTTGTTAGCCGCTCGTGCCAGCTTGATTTCCTCTCGCTTTCAAGCCAGGCTTTCCCCTCTGGTGCTGCCCGGAATTTACGAGCGTGAATCTTACGGTTGTTGCGCTTCGTAGCTGCTTTTTGGTTAGCTTTTGACATGATATCTCCTCCGCTGAATCTGCCAGCGCGCAACGTACAGCAGAGAGACAGTACAACGAAAGTTACAATGGTGCAGATAATAGATGACCATTACGTGCCGTGTTGGGCACATAAGAAAAGGCGGCGCGTAGCGCTTCCGCAGGTTGAATCCCTTCGCAGGGAGGATAAAGCCTTAGCATGTTCTCTTATCAGGTGATCGTTATACTCCGGTGATCGAAACCGTGGCAGAGCCGGATTCATTCCCGATCCGGTTAGTCTTCCCAACATTACGCCTGTTTATTCTCTGCGACCTTTCACAAGGTATAGCATCATTGAGCGCCGCACGAAGCGCGGAACGTATCGCTAAGGGTTCAAGTGACGTGTTTAGAGAGTCCGGCAACTCTTTCAGCTTCAAGGGATGGCAAAATTTCTAATGCTGTTCGGGCTTGAGCCTGGTAACTACCCGCCAGTACGTTGTACAATACTTGAGCCGATACAACGCAAAAGCATTTACCAAGAGTTATCAAGGATGATAATTGAAGATACAATCCGTTAGATTTTTTACGCTAAGTGATTGATTTTATTAGATAGTGATAATGGGAACAAAACACACAACACAAGCTACTGTATTATAAGAGATTATCTTGTTTTGTATAAACTAATACCCCCAAAAGTACCCCCACATTCTTTTACGCAGTTTAATTTTTATACAAAAAAATTATCTAAACGCAGTTTAGTTACCGATCACTACTAGTTACTTAATTGATAGGCGATGCTTAAATAAATTTTTAAACCCTCTAATTTTACAGTTAATCAGAGGGTGGGTAACATAGATCGTATATTTCTTATTTTTCAAAGAAATAAATGTCAAGATAAGCTGCACATTCTCGCCAGCTTTCGCTATCTAAACATATTCTTTATCATCAAGCATTGCGGGCAACTTTCTAAATCAGCCTTTCTAAGGAAATCGCTTTTGGCGATAATCACAGAGTTATTCATACCTGAAAATTGAAGCTGTCCAAATAAATTAACCTTGGACTTTTTCTCAGAATACTTTGATGCTCCTTTCCTCTGTTCATTTCCGTCAACGACATGCAATTCCTTTGTCCTTTCGTCGTCTAATACATGTTCAGTCAAAAATTGAGAAACATGTTCTAATAAGTCTTGGTCTTTACTTGCAAAATGACCAATCAAAATATCTTCAAGAACACCTGTATCACTCTGATTAGCATGGTAAATGTAGCACCCGACTTCATAATTACCTTTAGTCGCCACAGCGCCATTTGATAATGGTTCAGTTAATTCTAACTCTTCTCTAATTTGTGTCAGTCGCGTTTGTACACCTATATCATCAGCATCAAAAAAGAATAAGAATCTAAAGTCGTAATTTATATCAACTGAAAAATCATCATCTCCAATCAGACCTGAATACAATGAAATTAATTTACTTCTTTCAACACTGCGACCATCACCGCTAAGGCTATGCAGGAAAACAATTTTCCCATCCATTTCAAGAGCAACTGAGGGCAAAAGAAAATTAGGGCTCTGATACCCTAACTTCCTATCAGCCAATATCATTTTACTCGCTATTCCAGCAAAAAGAGCATTAAAAGGGCTTGGGAAATCTTTAATCTTCCTATTATCCGTTTTAAATCCAGCTGTATGTAGAATTCTACTTATAAACGATATATCGTGTTGTCCCTCGCACACAACCACGACTACTTTATTTTTTATAGTCATATCAACCCCTAATATCCAGAGCAATAGTTTCCACAAGATACTTAAAACGCTCTCCAACTATTCTTTTTGAGATTATTTGATTACCTTGATTCACCATCTGGAAACCAGTAACATCCTGAGTTTTATATCCATTTTCTACAAATGCTTCTATACATTCGCGTGAATGAGAGGTTAAAAAAACTTGGACATTAAATGTTTCTGCAAGCTCTTGGGTTAAGCGTGTAAATTCTTTTAATAGACTGAAGTGGATTGCTGTTTCAAACTCATCGATTAGAATGACTCCGTTTCTACAAGAAGCAAATGCTAAAGCTATGTAAAAAATACGTTGAATACCCTCACCGTAGGTAGTTAGATCAAAACTACGCTCTGAGGAGTATTTCGATTCAACCAAGAAACGTTTTACATCCATGTCCTCGGTATAACGTATGTCAACGACACTTTCTTCTACACGCTTCATAAAGTCGATTACAAGATTGATTGCGGTCTGTGAAAGACCTTCGCTAGATTGAACTTTTAGTTCAACGCTTCGATTGTAATCACTAATAGAATCTTCTATATCATAGAAATATGGACTCTTGAAAGAGGACGAACAAAGATGAGATACCTGATCAGATATTCTTATCATACTTTCATGGACATATGTATGAACTAAGTTCGAAATTACTGTACCATCTATTTGTGAAGTGAGTTTATATGAAGCGATATAATCATCTTTTTTATCAACAGTTGGTTCGTCGAACTTCTCCATCCGAACAGAAACTTCGACATCATTGAAAATCCCATCAATAGCTATTTTATCTTGGAAAACAGCATTTAAAAAGACAGGACTTAATGAATTGAACTTGTTTTTCTGTCTAATAAGTTTGAAATGTGAGGCCATATCATTTCTTTGTGTTAGAAGATATATAGCTTCCAGCAAAGTTGTCTTACCGGTATTATTAAAACCAGCAAATATATTGACCCTATTCAGACCATTAATTTCAAAACCTTTTAACTTCTTATATTTATGGATCTTTATGCTCTCAAAGTGCGATTTCACACCATATTCGAATACTGTAGTAAAATTACCCCCTTCGATATTTAAGCTATTTTTCTTAGGGATGATCTTTGATAAATTATCCTTAGCCTCATCCAAAAACTTTGTGTCATCAGCACTTATCAACGTTCTATAAGTAGCCAAACTACGCAATGACTCAGAAAGACTTGAAAGAGCATTTTGATAATTTTGTTTATCAACTGAACCACTAGATACCAAACCTCTAGCAAGACTTCTTTCATCTTCCATCACTTTCAATGCGTGCTCATTTTCTATGAAAAGAGCAAGATCACGAACCTCAAGTGATTTCGTTATTATCGGCTCGAGTTCTTTATAATCGTCGTCATTGTTGAAATCATTTTCTTCGTCAGCCTCTTGTGGTTCTGCATATACTTCAGTCTTAGAGATCCATGAAAAAAGCCTTTCTAAGTTTGTTTCATTAGTTGCAAAATAACCCGAATCATTCCATCCTAACCAGTTTTTAATAACTGGTTTTTTCATAATCTCTTCAAAAATACCCACCATCTCAGGTGAAAATTGCTCACTAAAATCACTCATCTTGTAAGACTGGATGAGATTATAAACACGCAACATCGATCTTAAACGGTGCTTTGTTATTCCTAGTGAGTTTACTAACTCGTTTTCCTTATTAATATAATCTTCACGAGGAGAGCTTTCATAAGGCTTTAAAAAATCATAGAGTAACTTTGACTGATTAAAAGTAGACCATTTTTTATTCCCACTGATGTGTTTTAAACCCATTACAATGAGATGTTTCTCGTTTTCCTCTTTACTATGAATTTCAAATGGAACGCTTCTGAAGATCGAAGGATCAAGATTGCCAATATCGAAACCGCTTTCATAAAACTCTTGTAAAACCTTAAGGGCTGTTACTCGGCGATTGCCCTCCAATACTAAATATTTATTATCACCTAACTCTCTAACCTGAATAATATCTACATCTAAAAACCCATTTGCTTTGAAACTTGCCAAGAGATCCCGGATATTTTCCTGCCCGCGACCTTCGATAAAAGTGCGAGTTCTCTTCTGCACTTGAGCATCTAGAAGATTATCTTCTCCCACAAATTTGTGATTTTCATTGTCAACAAATCGATAATTATTCGGATCTAAATAAAGATTCTTTAGATTCCTGCTCAGTCGAGTACTTCTCGGTATATCTTTAACTGATTCTGTAGTCATGGTAACCACCTGTTTTCTTTTGATTCAATCTATAATAGCAGCAACAATTGTTCAACTACCGCGCTCTCTCAGTAGCTTACTTCTAAGCAAGGCATTCGCCACGAGTATGCTTTCTTGGGAAGTGCCAAACAACAATCCTGACATTGTACTACTCAAGCACATCAGGCTATTTAAAAAATAGCCCCTAAAATTCCTGACTTAAGCAACTGTAACTTAGAACGCGTCTGGACAAAAATCCCCGTTGGCGGTGCCGGTGAGTGACAAGTTTTGACAGATGCATCCAACGAGCTGCACCTGAAGTTTTCTGAAGGGGGAGCGATTGTCACTTTTCCCTAGTTTTCCCTAGTTTTCCCTAGTAAGGCATAACAAACCATAACAGGCTGACACCTGCCCTGCTTCGCATCAGGATTAACAAAAGCTAACAGCCAAGGCTAAACAAATCTCAACGCCAGCCCTTTACACTTCTGCTGTAGCTGCTGTTCGTAGGCGTCAGGATCCGTTATGTTGGGTTGACACTTTTCCCAGTTTCTCGCGAAAAAGTGTCAAGTTTGAGGGGCTGGGGGTTTACAGTTTTTCGCCGTCCAGCAGGCAGAGTGACATTAAACCAGTTTTGTTCCAGTCATCCAGCGTATCGGGGTGCATTGTGGCAACGTAAGCCAGCTCAGAACGAAGAAACCGTAAAGCGCCTGCTGCACGGTCTTTGCCATAGAAGCTGTGGGTTTCTTCATCTGGCCGGAAGAGAATCAGCAATAGTTCATCGGGCTCGTGCTGAACATCAAAACCCAGCTCAGCGGCTGCGGCCTCTATTCGCAGGCCAGCATCATTATCAGCCGGCAGCTCTTTCCCGCCGTCATGCTTCCATATCTGAAGCATACCCAGCAGACCATTTTTTTAGTTTGTTGCTGTGCCACTCAAGGGCAATATCTTTGAAGGTGTTGTTTAACTGCGTTTCACGGGCGATCTTGTCTTCCCGTTTCGCTTCCATAGGATCGATACCCCCAGCGATACCCCTTTTGGCTTCTTCACGTTTTGCCCGAGCATCGGCCAACGTGACTTCAGGATACACACCCAGCGCTAACAGCTTCTCTTTACCGGCTACACGATACTTGAGCCGCCAGTATTTGCCGCCATTAGGTTTAATCAGGAGATACAAACCACCACAATCAGCCAGCTTGAAAGGCTTATCTTTAGGTTTGGCGGCGTCCACCTGCCGGGCGTTTAGTTTCACTTGGGGGTACCTCCTCTAGACCGAACAGCAAATACCCCCATAAGTACCCCCAAACGACCGTAGATTTCAGGGAACTTTAGTAGACGTAGAAATACTAAAAGGGGCTGCAAAGCGCAGAGTATAAGGGGTTTTAGTGAACTTTAGTAGACTTGGGGAGACGTTAGAATGGTGCCGATAATAGGAGTCGAACCTACGACCTTCGCATTACGAATGCGCTGCTCTACCAACTGAGCTATATCGGCCCTGAAAGGACGCGTTCACCTGCGTGAAGCACGGGGTAGAAGGTTAAAACTAAGTGGGTGATGCGTCAATGCCCTTTCGAATCAAACGGCTACTTTTGCATCACCCGCTTAGCGTTAAGCACGAATGGTATCGTCGCCGAAGCCAATCCACTTATAGGTGGTCAGCGCTTCAAGACCCATCGGCCCGCGGGCGTGCAGCTTCTGGGTGCTGACCGCCACTTCCGCGCCGAGGCCGAACTGGCCGCCGTCGGTGAAGCGGGTAGAAGCGTTAACGTATACCGCCGACGAATCCACTTCATTAATAAAGCGATTCGCATGGCGCAGGGTACGCGTCAGAATGGCATCGGAATGCTGGGTGCCGTGCTCACGAATATGGGCAATCGCCTCATCGAGATCGGCAACAACTTTCACGTTCAGATCCAGCGATAAATACTCATCGTCGTACTGCTCCGCTTTCACCGGCTCCACCTTCGCCGGACCGTGCTGCAGAAGGGGCAGGGCGGCCGGATCGGCATGCAGCGTCACGCCGCTCTCCGCCATCTGTTTGCTCAGCGCAGGCAGGAAGGTATCGGCGATATTACGATGTACCAGCAGCGTCTCGGCGGTATTGCAGGTGCTCGGGCGCTGGGTCTTGGCGTTCACGATGATCTTCAGCGCCGGTGCGATCTCTGCCGAATCGTCGACAAAAATATGGCACACGCCGATACCGCCGGTGATCACCGGGATGGTGGATTGCTCGCGGCACAGCTTATGCAGGCCTGCGCCGCCGCGCGGGATCAGCATATCGATGTATTTATCCATCTTCAGCATTTCGCCGACCAGCGCGCGATCCGGGCTCTCGATTGCCTGCACCGCGGCAGCCGGCAGGCCGCACTCCTGCAGCGCTCGCTGAATCACTTTCACCGTCGCGGCGTTGGTGCGCCAGGTCTCTTTACCGCCGCGCAGAATAGCCGCGTTGCCGGTCTTCAGGCACAGAGAGGCGACATCGACGGTCACGTTCGGCCGCGCTTCATAAATCACGCCGATCACTCCCAGCGGCACGCGACGACGTTCGATACGCAGGCCGCTATCCAGCAGACCGCCGTCAATCACCTGGCCGACCGGATCCGCCAGGCTACACACCTGACGCACGTCATCGGCGATGCCGCGCAGGCGCGCCGGCGTCAGCGCCAGGCGATCGAGCATCGCGTCGCTCAGGCCATTGGCGCGGGCGTCGCTGAGGTCTTCGGCGTTGGCGCGCAGGATCTCTTCGGTCTGCGCTTCCAGATAATCAGCAATCTTGTTCAGAACCTGATTTTTCTCGCGGCTGGAAAGCAGCGCGAGTTGGTAAGAGGCCGCTTTGGCCGCAATGCCCATTTGTTCCAGCATTTTCAGCTCCTTAACGGGTAATCATATCGTCACGATGGACGGCCACCGGGCCGTATTCATAGCCGAGGATGGCATCGATTTGCTGCGAGTGCTGCCCGGCGATCAGGCGCAGGGCGTCACTGTTATAGCGGCTCACGCCGTGGGCGATATCGCGGCCTTCGCTACTGCGGATTCGGATAACTTCGCCGCGGGAGAAATTCCCGCTGACGGTTTTGATGCCTTTTGGCAGCAATGAGCTTCCTCTTTCCAGAATAGCCTGGGTCGCCCCGGCATCGACGGTGATTTCACCGGCCGGCGGCGCGCCGAAGATCCAGCGTTTGCGGTTCTCCAGCGGTGATTCCTGAGCGTGGAAACAGGTGCCCACCGGCAGGCCTTCCATCGCGTGGCCGATAACGTCCGGGCGGTTGCCGGCGGCGATAATAGTATCGATGCCAGCGCGACAGGCGACGTCCGCGGCCTGCAGTTTGGTGCCCATGCCGCCGGTGCCGAGGCCGGAAACGCTATCGCCTGCGATGGCGCGCAGCGCGTCATCGATGCCGTAGACATCTTTAATAAGCTCGGCCTGCGGATTGCTGCGCGGGTCGGCGGTAAAGAGCCCCGGCTGATCGGTCAACAGCAGCAGTTTATCGGCGCCGGCGAGAATGGCCGCCAGGGCGGAAAGATTATCGTTGTCGCCGACTTTGATTTCAGCGGTGGCGACGGCGTCATTCTCATTAATGACCGGCACGATGTTGTTATCCAGCAGCGCGCGCAGGGTATCGCGGGCGTTGAGGAACCGCTCGCGATCTTCCATATCGGCACGGGTCAGCAGCATCTGGCCGACATGAATGCCGTAAATAGAGAAAAGCTGTTCCCACAGCTGGATAAGACGGCTTTGGCCGACTGCCGCCAACAGCTGTTTTGAGGCAATGGTGGCGGGCAGTTCAGGGTAGCCGAGGTGTTCACGTCCGGCGGCGATGGCCCCGGAAGTCACAATCACAATGCGGTGCCCCATGGCATGCAACTGCGCGCACTGGCGCACTAACTCAACGATATGGGCGCGGTTCAGGCGGCGGGATCCGCCCGTTAAAACACTGGTGCCCAGTTTTACCACCAGCGTTTGGCTATCACTCATGATTTTCTGCCGTTCAAAAGGAATATCGAGATCGAGCTGATGTTGTAACAGGAGTCAGGCCGCTTGCCAACTGCTGGCGTATTGGTCAAGCCATTTTATTGCGCGGATCGGGCATTCTGCGCAGGCAAGGTGACATATTTATGACGGAAATATTTAAACATTCTTTTTTATAAAAAGTTCCATTTCGTCATAAATATTTAACACTACAGCGTTAAAAAACCTCCAGTTTTTGACGGGGCCTTCGCCCGGAATTGATTAGCGCGTGTAGATAAATCACCAGGACCACATAATGAAAAAGCGTTCACTGGCATTAATGATGATGGGTTTTGTTGCTTCTTCGGCTTCACAGGCAGCGGAAGTATACAATAAAGACGGCAATAAACTGGACGTGTACGGCAAAGTGAAAGCCATGCACTACTTCAGCGATTATGACAGCAAGGATGGCGACCAGACCTACGTTCGCTTCGGTATCAAAGGCGAAACGCAGATCAACGATCAACTGACCGGTTATGGCCGCTGGGAATCCGAATTCTCCGGCAATAAAACCGAAAGCGATTCTTCGCAGAAAACCCGTCTGGCGTTTGCCGGCGTGAAGTTAAAAGAGTTTGGATCATTTGACTATGGTCGTAACCTCGGCGCGCTGTACGACGTTGAAGCCTGGACCGATATGTTCCCGGAGTTCGGCGGCGACTCTTCCGCGCAGACCGATAACTTCATGACCAAACGCGCTAGCGGCCTGGCGACCTACCGCAACACCGATTTCTTCGGCCTGGTCGATGGTCTGAATATGACCCTGCAATACCAGGGTAAAAACGAAGGCCGCGAAGCGAAAAAACAGAACGGCGACGGCTTCGGTACCTCTTTAAGCTATGATTTCGGCGGCAGTGATTTCGCCGTCAGCGCGGCTTATACCAGTTCTGACCGTACCAACGATCAGAACCTGCTGGCGCGCGGCCAGGGCTCCAAAGCGGAAGCCTGGGCCACCGGTCTGAAATACGACGCCAACAATATCTACCTGGCGACAATGTACTCTGAGACCCGCAAGATGACGCCGATCAGCGGTGGTTTTGCTAATAAAGCGCAGAACTTTGAAGTGGTCGCCCAGTATCAGTTCGATTTCGGCCTGCGTCCGTCTCTGGGTTATGTACTGTCGAAAGGCAAAGATATTGAAGGTGTCGGCAGCGAAGACCTGGTCAACTATATTGACGTCGGCCTGACCTACTACTTCAACAAAAACATGAACGCCTTTGTCGATTACAAAATTAACCAGCTGAAGAGTGATAATAAGCTCGGTATTAACGATGACGACATCGTCGCGCTGGGGATGACCTATCAGTTCTGATAAAACTGAGCGCAAGAAAAATAAAAACCGCGGCCCTGAGCGCCGCGGTTTTTATTTGTCAGGATTAGCGGTTTTTCGCCAGATGCAGATTGTCGTTATTCATAGTGATCTGCGCGTTATATTCCTTCGGCAAGCGCCGCGCCTGATAAAATACGCGGTTCCAGTACGGATTATCCAGCGACGAACGCATGACGCCCTGGCTTGCGGAGGCGTGCAGGAAGTTATGGTCGGTATCGTAGAAACCGACGTGCATGCCGCCGTGAATGCGGAAGAAGACTAAATCGCCAGGCCGCAACTGCTGCTTGCTAACGCGCACGCCCATATGCAGAAGATCGCCGGTGGTCACGCGGTCCATTGGCAGATTGAAGCGGTCCTTCAGCGTACGCCAGACGAAGCCGGAACAGTCAACGCCGCTCTGGTCGGTGCCGCCCCATTCATAAGGGGTGCCGTCCCAGGTATGCATCTGATCGTGCAGGGCGGCCAGCACCGGTATCAGATCGTCGGAGCCGCTGTCGATAGGCTCGTAATGATGCTGCGCCACCGCCTTGGGCGGTTTTTTTGGGGAAGATGAACATCCTGCCAAAATCAATAAAGGAACAAGTAATAAAGCGTGGGTGAGTTTGGGCTTCATGTCGTTATTTTCATGTTAGGGATCGACCGTCGCCATTTATAACGTATTCACGGAAACGTCAGAATGATGAAACGCAAAATTTACGAAAACTTACGTAGCACAGGCATAAATCCGCCGGTGCTGTAATTAGCAAATTTGTCAGACATTGAACGCGGTGATTTTATTTATTAATAAATGTTTGCTATCTAAATCAAAATATAACAGGCCAGAATCAGGATGTTCTTATTTATCTGGCGCGAGAGGCAGGCGTTCCTCCTTTAAGATGGCGGATAAAAGAGGCTGGCGCATAGCCCATCGCTTTGCGAAACATGGCGGTAAACGCCGCCGGATGCTCATAGCCAAGGCTTAATGCCACGTCGGTAATGCTACGGCCTTCGCGCAGGGCGCTGAGGGAGTACATCAGGCAGGCTTTATGACGCCAGTCGCGAAACGCCATCCCGGTCTCCTGCAAAAAGCGGCGGTTGAAGGTGCGCAGGCTTTGACTCATCTTTTTGGCCCACTGCTCCGGCGTACTGTGAATGTCCGGCTGAAGGAGAAACGCGCTGCATAAGTCAGCCAGCCGCGGATGTTGCGGTAACGGGGTGAACAGCGGCAGCGGCGGGGCGGCCTGCAGTTCAAACAGTAATAGGGCGATAAGCGCCGCATCATGCCCGCTCTCTTCATACAACAGCGGCAGCTGGCAGGCGGCCAACAGCAGTTGATGCAGCAGCGGCGAAACCTGCAACACTTCGCAGCGTACCCCGGCGCGCGGCGCATCCTGCGGTTCGATATACAGGCTATGGGTGCTCACGCCCGGCATCCAGACGCGATGCGGTTTGTTAGCGGGTATCCATACGCCGCTGAACGGCGGCACCAGCCACTGACCGTCATCGGTTTCGACTTTCATCAAGCCATTCACGGCATAAAGAAACTGCGCTCGCCGGTGATGATGGCGCGGTAAAAGGGTGTCAGGCGGATAATCGCTCCCCAGACCCAATACCCGGCGCGGCAGATGATCGACTTCGTTAATCGCGATATTACGCATGCATACTCCCCTGGCTGAAAATCGTAATATATTGGCCATTAATCGTAAGTCAGCCATTCCGCTATTCTATATCGTTACCTCCCTGAATGGAGGAACGGTAGATGATATTTGGGCTTTTTGTTTGCGGACTGTTGTCCGGGATAACCACCTGGCTGTTTGGTTTCGGCGGCGGCTTTGTTACCGTGCCGCTGCTTTACCTGCTACTGAGCCATCAGGGCGCAGTAGGCGGTCAGGCGATGCAAATAGCGGTAGCAACGTCGGCGCTGGTGATGCTGTGCACGTCGCTGTTGGCAAGCGGCCGTCACCTGCGCGCCGGAACGGTTCACTGGCGCGCCCTGCTGCCGATACTTGGCGGCATCGCCATCGGCGGTATTGCCGGCGCGGCGCTGGCGCTGAGGGTCAACGGCGAGTGGATCCGCTGGCTGTTCATTTTGTACCTGGCGGTGACCATCGTGGATTGCTACGTTCGCCCCGGCTTTATGGCGCCGTCGGCGGCTTGCGCACCGTCGAGCGCGGGGCGCGAGACTATTCTTGGCGGCGGAATTGGCCTGATTGCCGCCTTCCTTGGCGTTGGCGGCAGCGTGATGACCGTGCCGCTGATGCGCCGGCGTGGCGCGACGATGGCGCAGGCCGCGGCGATGGCCAACCTGCTGACCCTGCCGCTGGCGGCGACCGCCAGCCTGGCGTGGCTGCTGATGGCGCCGATGGCGACGCTGCCCTCCGGTTTCATCGGTAATATCTGGTGGCTGGCGGCCGGACTGCTGGTGGCCGGGAGCTGGCTGGGATTGCGGGGCGCATCGTGCTGGTTGGCAAAACTTCCCGATCGCTGGCACGTGCGGATCTACCCGCTACTATTGCTACTGGTGCTGCTGGCGATGGGCTTTGGCGGGGTAGGCTGAAACGCAGCCGGATCATGCTCCTGTCATCTTCTTTATACATGCTCTCGCAGGCTTATATTGCTGATTATGGAAAATGACCGATGTCTAATGCTGTGACGATTTTCGATCTGGATAACACCCTGATTAAAGGGGACAGTAGTACGCTGTGGAGCCAGTTCATGGTGCGTGAAGGCTGGGTGAGCGACCCGGAATATCTGGCGCGCGAAGCGCTGCTGATGGCGGATTACGACCGCGGGGAAATGAATATCGCCGATTATGTCGCGCTGATTCAGGCGCCGCTGATTGGCATCCCCCAGGCGCAGGTGGATACGCTGGTGGCGCGATTCGTGCGCGAAAAGGTGTTGCCGCGGGTCTACCCGCAGGCATGGGACGTTATTCGGACCCTACAGGTGCGAGGGGAAAAAATGTTGGTGATCTCCGCCTCGGTAACGCTGCTGGTGCAGGCGATAGCCGCCGAGCTGGGGATTGAACAGGCGTTGGGTATTGATGTTGAAATGGCGGATGGCGGCTACAGCGGTGTGATTGCCGGAACCCCGAGCTATCAGCAGGGTAAAGTGACGCGCCTGGCGCAGTGGCGCGAGGCGCATCCTGACTATGCTGGCGAAGTCACTTTTTATACCGATTCGATAAACGACCTGCCCCTGTGCCTGCATGCGGATCGCGTGCGGTTGGTCAACCCGTGTCCGCAGCTGCTGGCAGCCAACGCCCGGCACGGCTGGCCGGTGCTGGCGTGGCGGCTCGAATAACGAGACGTTTTCCCTGATTCGTAGCCCCGGTAAGCGCAGCGCCACCGGGGGAGGGGGTTATTGCTGACTTTGATACAACGGCACCACGTTGCCGCCAATATAACGGCGGCGTAGCCAGGCGGAGAGGGTATCCATCACCATGACCACCGCCACCAGCAACAGGGTAATAAACATCACCACGTCCCAGTTCCACAAACGCATATTTTCCGCGTAGATAAGGCCAATCCCGCCCGCGCCGACAAAACCTAACACCGCGGCGGAACGGGTATTGGATTCAATCTGATATAAACTCAGCGCCAGGAAAGTCGGGAACGACTGGGTGAAAATGCCGAAGCGGTGTTTCTGCAGACCATTAGCGCCGACGGCGGTGAGGCCGCGGCCAGGCGAACGGTCTACCGCCTCGTGGCCTTCAGCATACAGGCGGCCCAGCAGGCCGGTATCCTGCATAATAATCGCCAGTACCCCGGCCAGCGGCCCAAGCCCTACGGCGCGCACGAAAATGAGACCCCAGATAGCCATATCGATACCGCGCAGCATGTCGAACAAGCGGCGCATCAACATGGCGATAATGCCGGGAATCACGCCGCGCATAATATTGCGCGCGGCCAGGAATGACAGCAACAGCGCGATGACCGTCGCGGTAATCGTCCCGGCGAAGACGATAGCAAGCGTAATGGCGATTTGCGTGAAGTAATAGGCAAACGGCCAGTTCCAGAAGTCGTGCCAGACGAACATCCGTAGCAGATAGCGTCCCATCTGCTGTAGACCGGTCGCCAGTTGTTCGCTGCTAATACCGAACTGCATAAAGAACCAGGCGTAATAAAGTACGCTCGCCAGCGCCAGCAGGCCGACATAGCGCAGGTATCGCCCCTGGGTCTTATACAGCGCCTGATGCTGGCGGCGGCTGGTGGCGATATCCGGTTGATGTTGCCATTGACTCATTTTTTCCCCTCCAGAACCCACTGGCGCAGGCGGCCGGAAAGCATATCCAGCAGCGACACCACAATAATGATCAGCAGCAGCGTCATGCTGACCTGATCGTAACGATCGAGCTTAATGTTGGTCATCAGCTCCTGGCCGATCCCGCCGGCGCCCACCAGACCAAGAATGGTGGATGAGCGGAAGTTAATCTCAAGGCGCATGAAGCCGTAGGAGAGAAAAATCGGTTTCACCTGCGGCCACAGGGCAAAGCGCACCTTCTGCAGCGCCGATGCTCCGCAGGCCGCCAGCCCGCGCACCGGTTTATCCTGCGCGCTTTCCACCGCTTCATAGAACAGTTTGGTCAGGCTGCCAACCGTATGCAGCATCAGCGCCAGAAAACCGGGGATCGCCCCGATACCGAACGCCATGACGAAAATGACCGCCCAGGCCAGCTCTGGCATGGTGCGTAAAAAGGCTACCAGCACGCGAACGGCGAAGCGTAGCGGCGCGGGTGACCAGGCATTATTGGCGGCGAGGAAAGCCAGTATGGTCGCTACCGCGACCGCCACCAGCGTGGAAGCCAGCGCCAGCTGCAGCGTCTCCCAAATCAGCGGTAGCTGAATCGGCAGGCGATAGCCCCAGTACGCCAGCGAGCCTTTGGTATGTGAATCGGCTAACAGAACGCCCGGATGCAGCGTCGGCAGCGTCTCGAACATATAGTCGAGAAAGTTTGGCAGAGAACGCCAGATGGTGAACAGATTAAACTCGGCGGCGTGCCCGGCGGCAAAGTAGAGCGCCAGCAGCACCAGCGACCAGCCGAAGGTATCGCGCTTTTGCCGCGTCCTGACCTGCTGGTAGTAACGTTCGAATTCGGTATAGGTATTATTCATGCGGCGAAAAGGTCTTTAACGTAGCGTCGCCGTCCGCATTGACTTGCGGGCGGCGGCATCGGTGCGGGATTAACGCGCGCTAACCAGCTCGCGTTTCATATCAATGATCTGCTGGAAATCGGCCACGCTGCCCGGGCCGATGTGCTGGGTTCCGCCCATCGCTTTCACAAAACAGGCGTGATCGTCGGTATCCAGTTTTTTAAGCGCGGTGACGACTTTGGCTTTGAAGTCCGCCGGCAGCGCATTGCTCACGAGGATCGGGCCGTTCGGGATCAGCGGCGATTGCCAGATAATCCGGATTTGCTTCATCAGATCCGGATGATCCATGCGAATCAGGCGATTGAAAGCGCCCACGCTGTAGCCGCTGTTGTAGTCGCCGACCATTGAGGTCCAGGTGACCGCGCCGGCAAACTGGCCGTTCAGTACGCCGAGAATGTCCTGCTCGTGGCCGCCGGAGAAGGTGACGCTGGAGAAGAAGTTATTGTATTTATTGTCCGCGTCGCCGCCGAATTTCTGTTTAAAGGCGTGGTTCGGAATTAAATAACCGGAAGTGGAATCCGGGTCGGCGAAGCCAAAAGCTTTGCCTTTTAAATCGTCCAGCGTTTTATACGGGCTGTCAGCTTTGACGATGACCACCGAGTGGTAGCCGCGGGACTGATCTTTATCATCAACGGCGATACCGACAATATCGACGGCTTTCGGGTTATTGATATAGACCGAGGCATAAGAAGAAGGCGACATACTTAATACGACATCGACTTTACCGCCCAGCAGTCCCTGAATGACGCCAGAATAATCGGATGAGTTACGTAATTTGGTATCGACCTTCAGCTCTTTATCAAGAAACTGTTTCACGCACTGGTTATCGCCAATTTGCTGCGTGGCGTTTTGACCGCCGAGGATCCCCAGATTTAATTCCTTCGGCTGTTCAGCGGCGCTCGCTTGCCACGTCAGTAACAGAGCTGCGATTGCTGCGGATAAACGAACTGCGCCATTAATATGTTTGTTCATTATTTTGCCCGTGTGTTTTTAACTAAAGGAAATTAATGCAACTGGCTAATTTCATCGCCATACAGCTGATGCAGAACATCCTGAGTCAGCCGTGCGGGATGATCGTCGAAAATGATGCGGCCTTTGGCGACGCCAATCACCCGCGTGCAGTACTCTTTGACCAGTTCGACCGAATGCAGGTTGACCATCACGCTAATCCCCTGGCCGCTGATTTCCCGCAGTACGTTCATAATTCGCTGGGTGTTTTTGGGATCGAGCGAGGCGACGGGTTCATCCGCCAGCAGGATCCCGGGGTTTTGCATCAGGGCGCGGCAAATCGCTACGCGCTGCATCTGGCCGCCGGAGAGGTTTTCCGCCCGCTGTAGGGCGTGCGGCAACATATTCATCCACTCGAGAAGAGAGATGGCGCGTGCCCGGTCGGCGTCGGGGAAAACCTTAAACAGCGACTTCAGGGTTGAGGTCTGACTCAGGCGACCGAGCAGTACGTTAGTCAGCACATCAAGACGCGGTACGAGGCAGAAATCCTGGAAAATCATCCCGCACTCGCTGCGCCAGGCATTGAGCGCGCGTCCTTTCAGGCGTGAAACATCATGCGGCATACCGACTTCCGGAAAGCTGAGAATTTCACCGCCGGTGGCGCTGTGAGTGCCGTTCAGGACATGCAGCAGGGTGGATTTCCCGGCTCCCGAGCGGCCAATCACTCCCACCAGCTCGCCGGCATGGAGGTCAAAGCTGATGTTATCGAGAACGGTTTGCTGCGCATTATAAGATTTACTCAGGTTGCGCACGCTTAAGACTTTCCGCTGCCGGGTTGGGGCGATGGGCGTAATTAGCGAAAATTCGGTTTCCGCCACCGCGGCAAGAGAGCTGTTCATAAGAGTGTCCTGGTTCGTCATAAACTGGTCACTATTAATCGCGTTTTGTGTGAACTTTCGATGACGGTAAGGCGAAAAAATAATGAAAGCGTGATGAAACGCTTATCTGCAAGGTAAAAGAAACATGCCAGCGGCAAACATAGCGTGATGGGCTACACTAATGAAAATGAGAGCAAATAAGAAAGAAATATGAGAACTAATCTCATTCTCTTAGATATCATTCTTTCATGGGATTAATAGTCCTCTGCAAGCGGTTTTTTTGTTTATGTTTAGGCATTTTGTGCGGTGCTTAAAACCATTCATGCAGCTTATGATTGAGTTGATCGTCTTATAATTTGCTATTTTATGGTATTATATTCTTACTTTTGTGTGTTATTAAGATTTTTCGCAACGTCATTTATCTTATCTATTAAGAATATTCCTAATGAAATAGGGTTATGATCCTGGACTATATAATAACCGATTAGGATTGTAGGAATTTTCGATCAATAACCACATGAAATTAAATGTTTTTTGTTTTTGAGCAAAAAATAGGATTTCGCCAAAAAGCAAAAAATTGACATAAATGAGAATTAGCTTCACATCCTGCTTGTTGACACTTAATCAGAAAAAACCTAAATTTGAATCCAACAAAAAATATAAATCGATAAATAATTTCGGCATTATTAATGATTAAATAATGGCGCTGGTATTTTATTATAAATAATTTCAACAGGGGTTAATTGCAGGTTTAGACTCTGCAGGCCTGGCTATCGGCAATGGGGTGAAAGGTAGTATTTCCAGGATGAAGAGGATAAACAGTATATGGACGATCAATGCTCCCTTGATAAGTGTATTTGGCCAGCACATGATACTTATTTTTTAAAAGGCTTATCGGAACTCATTTTAGACATTGAAGAGCTTCTTTATTTGTCATTGGATAAAATATGTAAGGACTTTTTGTTTATCAATCTGAGTACTAATGCATTAAATTACTTTATTCGCTATGACAACGACTGGTTAGCTAAGGCCAAGGGCAAACAAATCATTTTGATTGCCGCGAGAAAGTCAGAAGCGTTAGCCAATTATTGGTATTACAACGGTGATATTCGCGGCGTGGTGTATGTCGACCTCGCGCGCGATATAAGAAAAGAACTGGCCTATGTAATTAATGGACGGTTTCTGCGCAAAGATATTAAGAAAGAAAAAATTACTGACCGGGAAATGACGGTGATCAGAATGACGGCCCAGGGAATGCATCCGAAATCTATCGCCAGAATTGAAAATTGCAGTGTGAAAACTATTTACACCCATCGGCGAAATGCTGAGGCCAAGCTGTATTCGAAAATTTATAAATTAGTTATGTAACGTTTATTTAGTGGTACACCGGGACGACTTGTCCTTAATTAAACTCAGGATGAAAAAGCTATGAAAAAAAAGGTTATTGCTATTGCTCTGGTAACGGCGTTTGCTGGAATGGGTGTTGCTCAGGCTGCTGATGTTACTGCTCAGGCCGTGGCTACCTGGTCTGCAACCGCGAAAAAAGACACTTCAAGCAAACTGGTTGTTACCCCGCTTGGCAGCCTGGCTTTCCAGTATGCCGAAGGGATTAAGGGCTTTAACTCACAAAAAGGTCTGTTTGATGTTGCGGTTGAAGGCGATACCACGGCGACTGCCTTCAAACTGACTTCACGTCTTATCACTAACACGCTGACCCAGCTGGATACCTCCGGCTCAACGCTGAGCGTGGGCGTGGATTATAACGGCGTCGCGGTAGAGAAGACTGCTGACACCATTATGATCGACACCGCTAACGGCGTGCTGGGCGGCAACCTCAGCGCGCTGTCTAACGGCTACAACACCGCAGGCCGCACCACCGCGCAGGACGGCTTTAACTTCTCCATCATCAGCGGTACCACCGACGGCGCCACCGCGGTAACCGATTACAGCACGCTGCCGGAAGGGATCTGGAGCGGTGACGTGAGCGTGCAGTTCGACGCCACCTGGACCAGCTGATTTTCTCGTAGCACCGGGCAGGGGGACTCCCCCTGCCTCTTCAAGGACTGAACGCTTATGAAAAAACATCTTCTGGCCATTGGCCTGCTGCTGGGGCTGGCGAATCCGGCGCTGGCGCTGGATGTCGGCGATATCTCTTCCTTTATGAACAGCGGCAGCAGCACGCTAAGTAAAGAGATCAAAAATACCACCGATAGCGGCCGCTTAATCAACATTCATCTGGAACGTCTCTCTTCACCGCTGGAAGGCGGCAAGGTTATCCCGATGGATAAACAGGACGAAATCCTGCTGACTCCCGCCAGTTTGTTGTTGCCTGCAAAGGCCAGTGAAGTGGTGCGCTTTTTCTACAAAGGTCCGGCGGATGATAAAGAGCGCTACTACCGCATTGTCTGGTTCGATCAGGCCTTAAGCGATGCCCAGCGCAATGGCTCCCAGCGCAGCGCCGTGGCCACCGCTTCAGCCCGCATCGGCACCATTCTGGTGGTGGCGCCGCGTCAGGCTAATTTTCGCTATCAGTTTGCCGGCGACACGCTGACCAATACCGGTAACGCCACCCTGCGCATTATCGCCTACGGCCCGTGTCTGAAAATCGCCGATGGCAAAGAGTGCAAAGAAAACTACTACCTGATGCCGGGGAAATCGCGTCGCTTCACGCGCGTCAATATTGCTGACAAAAAAGGACGGGTCGCGCTCTGGCAGGGCGAGCAGTTTGTTCCCGTGAAATAGACATGTGTGCTGATGGATTAAGACTATGCCTTTACGACGGATCACCCCTGGACTGAACGCGCTACTTGCCTCCGGCATGGTTCTTTTGCTGGCGCCTTATAGCGACAGCATGGCCGCCGAGCGCGTGCAGCAAATCGGCGGCGTGATTATCCCGCAGGCTTTCAGCCAGGCTTTGCAGGACGGCATGAGCATTCCTCTGTTTATTCATCTTGAAGGCAGCCGCGATAATCAAAACGATCAGCGTATCGGCGCCGCGTATATCTGGCTTGATGGCGATGTGCTGCGGGTCCGGCAAATCACCCTTGAAGAGGGCGATGACAACGCTCGCGTCAGCGACGAGACGCGTCAACAGCTCAGCCGTTTATCCAATGAGGCTTTCAACGACGCGCTGAAGATCCCCTTAACCGATGCCGCGCAGCTGCAACTTAGTCTGCGCCAGCTGCTGCTGCAACTGGTGGTGAAACGTGAGGCGCTGGGAACCGTACTGCGGTCGCGCAGCGAGGATATTGGCCAGTCGAGCGTTAAAACTTTCAGTAATAACCTCACCTATAACCTCGGGGTCTACAACAACCAGATGCGTAGCGGCGGCAGCAATACCTCCAGCTATCTGTCACTCAATAGCGTTAGCGCGCTGCGCGAGCATCACGTGGTGCTCGACGGCTCGCTGTACGGTATCGGCACCAGCCACCAGGACAATGAACTGTATAAAGCGATGTACGAGCGCGACTTCGCCGGGCACCGTTTTGCCGGCGGGATGCTGGATACCTGGAACTTACAATCGCTGGGGCCGATGACCGCGATTTCGGCCGGTAAAATCTACGGCGCGTCGTGGGGAAACCAGGCCAGCTCTACGGTATTTGACAACAGCCAGTCGGCGACGCCGGTGGTGGCATTCTTACCGGCGGCAGGCGAGGTCCACCTGATGCGCGACGGGCGCCTGTTAAGCGTGCAGAACTTCGTCATGGGGAATCATGAAGTTGATACCCGAGGCCTGCCGTACGGTATTTACGACGTTGACGTCGAAGTTATCGTCAACGGAAGAGTGGTCAGCAAACGCACCCAACGCGTCAACAAGCTGTTTACTCGCGGACGCGGCGCGGGCGCGCCGCTGGCCTGGCAAATATGGGGCGGCAGTTTCCATATGGACCGCTGGTCGGAAAGCGGCAAAAAGACGCAGCCGGCGAAAGAGAGCTGGCTGGCGGGGGCGTCGGCTTCCGGATCGCTGAGTACGCTCAGTTGGGCGGCCACCGGCTACGGCTACGATAGCAACGCCGTCGGCGAAACGCGCATTACGCTACCGCTAACCGAGGCGGTGAATATCAACCTGCAAAACATGCTGGCCAGCGACAGCTCCTGGAGCAGTATCGGCAGCGTTAGCGCCACCTTGCCCGGCGGCTTTAGCTCGCTGTGGATTAACCAGGAAAAGACCGTTATCGGCGATAAGCTGCGCCGCAGCGATGCCGATAACCGGGCGATCGGCGGCACGCTGAACCTGAACGCCCTGTGGTCAAAACTAGGCACTTTCAGCATCAGCTACAACGATGACCGCCGTTACAACAGCCATTACTACACGGCGGATTATTACCAGACGATTTATAGCGGCTCTTTTGGCTCGCTAGGCCTGCGCGCGGGCTTACAGCGCTATAACAACGGCGATAGCAACGCCAACACCGGGAAATATATCGCCCTCGATTTATCACTGCCGCTGGGCAACTGGTTCAGCGCCGGGATGACCCATCAGAACGGCTATACCATGGCCAACATTTCGGCGCGTAAGCAGTTTAATGAAGGGGCGATTCGAACCGTCGGCGCCAATATTTCGCGGGCGATTTCCGGCGATACCGGCGACGACAAAACCTTAAGCGGCGGCGCTTATACGCAGTTCGAAACGCGCTACACCAACGGCACACTGAACGTTAACAGCGGCGCCGACGGCTACGTGAACACCAACCTGACCGCCAGCGGCAGCGTCGGCTGGCAGGGGAAAAACATCGCCGCCAGCGGGCGAACCGACGGCAACGCCGGAGTGATCTTCAATACCGGGCTGGAAGACGACGGCAAGCTCAGCGCTAAGGTTAACGGGCGCATCGTGCAGCTCAGCGGTAAACGCAACTACCTGCCGCTGTCGCCGTACAGCCGCTATGAAGTCGAACTGCAGAACAGTAAAAACTCGATCGACAGCTACGACATTGTCAGCGGCCGTAAGAGCCACCTGACGCTTTATCCCGGTAACGTGGCGGTGATCGAGCCGGAAGTGAAGCAGATGGTCACCGTCTCCGGGCGCATCCGCGCCGAAGACGGCACGCTGTTGGCGAACGCGCGCATTAATAACCATATCGGGCGCACCCGTACCGATGAGAACGGTGAATTTGTCATGGATGTCGATAAAAAATATCCCACCATCGATTTTAGCTACGGCGGAAATAAAACCTGTGAAGTGGCGCTGGAGCTCAGCCAGGCGCGCGGCGCGGTGTGGGTAGGGGACGTGGTATGCAGCGGTCTCTCTTCATGGGCGGCGGTGCAGCAGACAGGAGAAGGTAATGAAAGCTAAGTGGCTACTCGCTTTGGCGACGCTGACGATTGCGCCGCTAGCGATGAACGCTAAGGCGGCGGTGACAAAATATTCTGAAGCCGCTGCTCCGGCGCGCGAATTTGTCTTTGTCGAGAACAACTCTGATGACAACTTCTTTGTCACCCCTGGCGGCGCGTTGGATCCCCGTCTGACCGGCTCAAACCGCTGGACCGGATTAAAATCAACCGGTTCTGGCGATACCGCGTACCGTCAGGTCAGTCTGGGTTATATCGATGATGGTCACAACCATGGGATCTCCGCTAATTACCGGTTTGATATGTGGCTGGATAATGCGCCGGTCTCTCACCCTTTACTGGGTTTACGGTGTATTAACTGGTACTCGGGATGCGATCTGGCAACCAGCCTGATTTTACCCCAGTCAACAGATGCTAATGGATTTTACGGCGTCTCAACGGGGAGCGGGACGAAATGGCGTCACGGGATGATGTCCGATGCCTTTTATCAATACCTGCAGCAGATGCCGATCGGCGGTAGTTTTACGATGACGATTAATTCCTGCCAGACATCGGTCGCTTACGATGCGAGCAAAGGCGAGCGTTGTAAAGATCAGGCGTCAGGTACCTGGTATATCCGCGACGTAACCCATACCAAAGCGGGGCACTTACGCCTGATAAACACCCACTCACTGGCGGAAGTGTTTATCAACAGCGACGGCGTGCCCACGCTGGGTGAAGGCAATGCCGATTGCCGTACACAAACGATTGGTTCTCGCTCCGGTTTAAGCTGCAAAATGGTTAACTATACGCTGCAAACTAATGGATTAAGCAACAGCTCGATTCACATTTTCCCGGCTATCAGTAACTCTGCGTTGGCATCGGCGGTAGGTAACTACGATATGCAGTTCAGTCTTGATGGTAACTCATGGAAACCGGTCAACGGCATTCTGCAGTATTACACTTTTAACGAGATGAAGAGCTCTGATTCTATCTATGTCTTTTTCTCCAGTAACTTTTTCAAGCAGATGGTGGCGTTGGGCATTAGCGACATTAACACCAAAGATCTGTTTAACTTCCGTTTTTATAACACCACTTCGCCGGAATCCGGCTGGTATGAATTCTCGACATCCAATAGCCTGATTATCAAACCGCGTGATTTCAGCATCAGCATTATCTCCGATGAGTACACCTCGGCGCCTACGCGTGAGGGTTACGTCGGCAGCGGCGAACCGGCGCTGGATTTCGGCTACATCGTCACCACCAGCGGCAAAACCGCCGCCGATGAGGTGTTGATTAAAGTGACCGGCCCGTCACAGGCGATTAGCGGGCGCTCGTATTGCCTGTTTAGCTCGGCGGACGGTACCGCGCAGGTGCCGTTTCCGGCGTCGCTCTCTTTCATTACCCAAAGCGGGGCGACGAAAAGTTACGACGCCGGCTGCGACGATAGCTGGCACGACATGACCGATGCGCTATGGCTGACCACGCCGTGGACTGATATTTCCGGCGATGTGGGGCAGATGGATAAAACAACGGTGCGCTTCTCGATTGCTATGGACGATCCTATCTCGCTGCGCACCATCACCGACAACGGCTGGTTTGGCGAGGTCAGCGCTTCAGGAGAGATTCATGTCCAGGCGACGTGGCGTAACATTAATTAAGCTGACGCTGGCGAGCCTGTGGCTGCTGGCCGCGCCGCTGGCGCAGGCGATTTCTGTCGGTAATCTGACCTTTTCGTTGGCCTCTGACGCTGAGTTTGCGGCGAAGAGGGTTATCAACAACAATAAAAGCGCGCGGCTGTATCGGGTGTCGGTGGTGGGTATCGACCGGCCCGGCGGCCATGAGGTTCGTGCCCGCCCGGCGGACGGCGAACTGCTGTTCGCCCCGCGCCAGCTGACGCTGCAGGCGGGCGAAAGCGAATATTTTAAGTTCTATTATCACGGGCCGAAGGATAACCGCGAACGCTACTATCGGGTCTCGTTTCGTGAAATTCCCACCCGCAACCTGGTGATGCGCGCCCCGGCGGGCGGGCAGATCAGCATGGAGCCGGTGGTGGTGATGGATACCATTCTGGTGGTACGCCCGCGGCAGGTTCAGTTCAAATGGGCGTTCGATAAAGCGGCGGGGAGCGTCAGTAATACCGGCAATACCTGGTTTAAGCTGCTGATCAAACCGGGATGCGACACCACGGAAGAGGAAGGTGACGCCTGGTATTTGCGCCCCGGCGATGTCGTTCGCCAGCCGTCGCTGCGTAAGCCCGGCAACCACTACATCATCTATAACGAGAAATTTATTAAAATCAGCAATGATTGCCCGGTGAAATAGCCGGGCAATCGCCTGATTTATTCCTCGTTCAGCAACTGACTCACCAGCGCGATATGGGTTTTAATGCCGACCGCCAGCGCATCTTCGTCGATGCGAAAATGCGGGTTGTGCACGTTCCACGTCGCCCCTTTTTGCGCATTGCCGCAGCCGATAAACAGGAAGGTACCCGGTACTTTTTCCTGATAGGAGGAGAAATCCTCGCTGCCGAATAGCGCCTTATCCTGCAGCTGTAGCGTGCCTGCCGGGAAGTGACGAGCTATGGCTTCACGGGCGATATGATTGGTGGCGTCGTGGTTGTTTCCTACCGCATAGCCCTGCTGCCATTTGATTTCGTAGCTGGCGCCGTGGGCGGCGGTGATGCCGTCGATAATCCGCGCCATCAGCGGCGGTACCGCCTCGCGCACCTGCTGGCTATGGGTACGCAGCGTCCCGGCCAGACGCGCGCTGTCGGGGATCACGTTATAGCTATCGCCGGCCTGAAAAGTGGCGATAGTCAGCACCGGCGCGTTGCCCGGATCGATATTGCGGGCGACGATCTGCTGCAGCGCGCCGACCACTTCCGCGCCGATGGTCACCGGATCGATACAGTGCTGCGGCATAGAGCCGTGGCCGCCTTTGCCGCGAATGGTGATATCAAAGTTATCGCTGGAGGCGACGTACACTCCCTCTTTCAGGGTTATCACGCCAACCGGGCTGGTGGGGAAAACATGCAGGCCGAAAATATGTTCAACGTCGTCAACCACGCCCAGTTCAACCAGCTCACGCGCGCCGCCCGGCGGCACCTCTTCCGCTGGCTGGAAGATGAATTTAATGCTGCCGTGCAGCTGTTCGCGAAGCTGGCACAAGACTTTCGCCGCCCCCATCAGCATCGCGGTATGCGCGTCGTGACCGCAGGCGTGCATTACGCCGGGCTTCGTTGAGCAGAATGCTTCACCGCTCTCTTCCTGTAGCGGCAGGGCATCGATATCGGCGCGCAGCGCCCACATTGGCCCAGGATGCGCGCCGCGCAGCACGGCAATCACGCTATTTTCCAGCGGGCGGCTTATCTCGAGGCCGGAAAATAGCGCCAGCTCGCGGGCGATATAATCGGCGGTCGGCTTCTCGTTAAACGACAGATCCGGATGGGCGTGGATATGGCGACGCCAGCGCAGCGCTTCCTCGGCCGCGGCGGAAATGAATTGTTCAGTGGCGTGTTGCATCAGTGACTCCTTCAATCAATAACGGGCTGACTGACGACGGTTTTACGTTTCATGAGCGGCAGCACCGCCAGCGCGGAGCAAACCATCGCCAGTGAAAGAAACAGGAAAGCGCTGGCGTAACCGTGGGTTTTCTCCACCAGATAGCCAATGACGATCGGCGAGACAAAGCCGCCGAGGGTACCACCGGTATTAATCAGACCAATGGCCGAGCCCATCATATTTTCCGGCAGGCGCTTCATCGGCAGGGTAAAGGCGGTGACGAAGGTCGACATCAGGAAAATTTCGCCGATAAACAGCAGCAGGCTGGCGATAAGCGGCGTCCGGGCGTGGAAGATGGCGAAGATCGCCACGGCGCTGATTAGCGCGCTGATGGCAATCACCAGCGGTTCGCGATTAAGAAAATATTTACCCACCAGCCAGCCGGTACCGAGCGATGAGATCCAGATCCCCAGCCCCCCCGCGGCCACCACGTAGCCGGATGCAGAAAGCGACATTCCCATACTCTGAACAAAAAACTTCGGCAGCCAGGCCATCAGGCCATAGCTGGGAATATTGACGCAAAAGATAGCCAGAAAGAGCAGGATAACCGTGGGGTTACGCCACAGGGCGGCGCCAGCGGCGCTCTGTTTCGCGACCACCGCCGTCGGCTGTCGGCGCGGCACGCGCAGGGCGATCAGTAGGGCGATAGCGCAGGCAACGATCCCCAGTACGGTGAACGACAGATGCCAGCCGAGCAGCGCCAGCGCGTTAACAGCGATAATCGGCCCAATGGTCATCGCCAGTCCCGCTGACGACAGCAATATCGATTGGGCGAAGGTACGTTGTTCAAGAGTGAAGTTGCTTACCACCGCCTTGGCGCAGGAACAGGGATAGCCGGAGTGGCCGACGCCCGACAGAAAGCGGAACAGCAGCAGCAGGCCGAAGCTCGCTCCCAGCAGGCCGAAGCACAGCGCGAAGATCCCCAGCGCCGCCAGCGACAGCACCAGCATGGTTTTGTAGCCAATGCGATCGTTAAGCCAGCCCGCCGGAACCTGAAACAGCGAATAGGCGAGAAAAAAGATGCCGGTAATGTAGCCCAACTGCTCGGCGTTAAGCCCGAACTCCTTTTCGATAGGCAGCAGCGCGAAGCCGGTGACGGTTTTGTCGATGTAAACGACCACGTAGCCGATAAACAGTAAGAAGATCATCTGAGACTGACTTTTCATTTTTTTCCGCCCGGTGTCTCATGGTTGCATGTGTTGTCGTGGGGAATCCCCCCACTGCATCCTCAGGCTTTACCCGCGCGGCGGGAAGATATAATTTTTCTATAGGTGATGCTTTTTTCTGATAGGGGTGAGCGGTGAAATATCTTCCCAAATTAAACCAGCTGCAGGCGCTACGGCAGGTGGCGCGTAGCGGCAGCATCCGCTCAGCGGCGCGTGAACTGGGGCAATCGCAGCCGGCGCTGAGCCGGACATTACGTGAGCTGGAGCAAATCCTCGGCACGCAACTTTTTCTGCGCAGCAAAGAAGGCGTCGCCCTGACCGAAGCGGGAATCGCTTTCTTACAGCGCGCGGAGTGGGTGCTGGAGGAGCTGCGGCGCGCGGCGGACGAGGTGGAACAGATAAACCATGTCACCCACGGTAGGCTGACGGTCGGCTTTTCGTCGCTGATTGCCCTGACGGTGTTTCCGCAGGTGGCCGAAGGATTTAAGCAGGCGCTGCCGCAGGTACAGATGACGGTGAAAGAGGGGCAGCTTTCGTCGCTGCTGCCGGGCGTCCGCAGCGGAGAGATTGACCTGGCGATCGGATCGGTCGACCCGATGCATCCGCCGGAAGGGGTGATGCTGGAACCGCTGTTTACCGCGCCGTTCTGCGTTATCGCGCGCAAGGGGCATCCGCTGGCGCACGAAAGCGATCTGCTGGCGCTGCGTAAAGCCCGCTGGCTGCTGCCGGAGTCGCCGATGGGCTACTACCAGCAGCTACAAAACGAGCTGATTCATTTTTATCGCCAGGTGTCGATTACCCCGCTACGCACCGACTCGGTGATAGTCGGCTTGCAGATGGTACTGGAATCCGATTATCTGACCATCGTCGCGCGCGCCATGAGCCAGCCGCTGCAGCTTGGCGATAAGCTGGTCACGCTGCCGGTATCCACGCTCCCGGCGGCGCAGTATTGCGCGGTATGGTCGCAAAAATCGGCGCTCACCGCCAATGCCCGGCTGTTTCTCAATCGGCTGCGAAGCGCCTGTCAGCGCTACGCCTGGTAAAACGGCGGCTCGCCAGCTGGCTGAGGGCGCAGCACAGTAAATAGTAAACCGCGCCGGTAAAGACGAATATCGCCAGCGGGTAGATTTGCACCCGGTTATTGACCTGCCCGGCGACGGTGGTGAGTTCAGGCACGTTGACGATAAACGCCAGCGAGGTGTCTTTCAGCAGGCCGATAAAAATGCCGACCAGCGACGGCTGGACGTTGCGCAGCGCCTGCGGCAGCAGGATTAAGCGTAGCGTCTGGCCGGGGGCGAATCCCTGCGTCAGCGCCGCTTCATGCTGGCCGCCGGGCAGGGCGCGCAGCCCCGCCAGCACCGAGTGCATCACCGAGGCGGCGGTGAACCACGCCAGCGCCAGCGTGACCGTCACCGCGCCCGGCAGATCGCCGCCGGTCAGCATCGGCAGCAGATACCACAGCCAGAAAATAACGAAGATCAGCGGGATACCGCGAATAATTTCCGCCCACAGGAACAGCAGACGACGGACCGCTCCGCCGTAGCGCCAGGCGGCGCAGGCCAGCAGAATACCACCCGGTAGCGCCAGCGCGGTCGCGCCGATGGCCATCAACAAGGTGAGCGCCACGCCGCCGGGCTGGCCTTCCGCCAGTCGTCCCCACAGCAGATAATCAAGGTTGTCGGCGATCACCGCGAGGTTAGCGTTCATGTTGTGCGCTCCGTGGCTGACGATATCCCGGACCGAAGCGCGTCAGCGCCAGTCCCATAACAATACCCAGCGCCAGATACAGCACTGTGCCGATAGCAAAGGCCTCCAGCGCGTGGGCGTTATAGCTCTCGATTTGCCGTACCTGGTAGGTGAGCTCGGCAAAACCAATACCGCTGGCCAGCGAAGAGAGTTTCATCAGGTTCAGGTACTGGCCGACAATCGGCTGCCAGGCGTTGGCCAGCCCCTGCGGCAGCAGAATAAAACGTAATTCACCCCACGGGCTAAATCCCTGCGACAGCGCCGCTTCGCGCTGGCCGTGGCTGACGGCGCGCAGTCCGGCGGCAATCTCTTCCACCAGAAATGCCGAGGTAAATACGCCGAGCCCCCACATTGAGCAGAGAAATTCCGGCGTCAGCCACCAGACGTCGCCCGGTAGAATCGACCAGCTATGGGAGTCGTTGATAAAATCGCGCGCCGCCAGCGGCAGCAGGTTCCAGGCGGCGAAGTACCAGAACAGCAGTTGAACCAGCAGCGGTGTATTGCGAAACAGCGATACCCACGCCGCCACCAGCCAGCGGCCGGGGCGTCCGCCGCCGAGACGCAGGGCCAGCAGCAGCACCGCCAGCGCGGTGGCCAGCAGTATCCCGGCGAAGCTGACCCAGACGGTGGTCAGGAAGCCGGAGATTATCCACTGTAGCGGCTGCCCGCTGAGCACGCCATGCCAGTCGAGTATCGCCATCACTCAATGCTCTCCTGATGCAGCGGGTCGAGCACCTTCTGCAGAAAACGGCGGGTACGCGCATGCTGCGGGCGGGCGAAAAATTCCGCCGGCGGCGCGGTTTCGAGGATTTCGCCACCGTCGATAAACACCACCCGATCGGCGATTTCGCGGGCAAACTGCATCTCGTGAGTGACCACCACCATGGTGATACCGCTGTGGGCCAGGGCTTTCATCACCTGCAGCACTTCGCCGATCATCTCAGGATCCAGCGCCGAGGTTGGTTCATCAAACAGGATGATTTGCGGCGAGGAGGCAAGGGCGCGGGCGATGGCGACGCGCTGCTGTTGGCCGCCGGAGAGCTGAGCGGGCATCTGCCGCGCTTTATCCGTGAGACCGACCTGGGTGAGTAATTCCAGCGCCCGCTTTTGGGCGGCATCGTGTTGCCAGCCGTGCACGCGCTCCAGCGCGAGGGTAATATTCTCCTGCGCCGTCAGGTGAGCGTAGAGATTGAACTGTTGAAAAACGAAGCCGACCCGGCTGCGCAATTGGCGCAGCGCGCTGCCGGTCAGGCGGCGGGTCGGTTTGCCATCGATGAGGATCTCGCCGCCGCTTAACGATTCAAGCTGGTTGATCAGGCGGATCAGCGTTGATTTACCCGATCCTGATGGCCCGAGGATCGCCACCACTTCGCCGGGATTGACCGTTAAATTAACGCCGTTAAGTACCTGATGATCGCCGTAGCGTTTAACCACGTCGCGAAAGGTAATACTGGCCTGCTGCAGATGCGAGAAATCCGCGGCTGAAGCCGCGGAGCGTGAAAATAAGGCGGAAAACATCAGGGTTATTTCGCTTCTATGGTAAAGGCGCGCGGCTGCGGAGAGGCGGTGCCAGGGCCAAACCAGGTGTCGTAGATTTTCGCCGCCTGGCCGGATTTTTCCAGCTTAACCAGCTCGTCGTTTACCGCTTTCAGCAGCGCCGGTTCGCCTTTTTTCACGCCGACGCCAATCTCTTCTTTGCTCAGCAAATCCGGCAGAATTTTAAAGTTGGCTTTATCCGGCGCGCCCGCCAGCAGCCCGGCGAGAATGGTGCTGTCCTGGGTAATCGCCTGCACGTTGCCGTTTCGCAGGGCGGTCAGCGCCAATGGAATATCGTCATAGGAGAGCACCCGCGACTGCGGGAAGCGCTGGTGCAGCGCCTGTTCGCCGGTGGTGCCTTTTACCGCGCCGATGCGCGCTTTGCTGTAGTCATCCAGTTTATCCGGCGACTTAGCCGGAACCAGGAACTGCTGTCCGGTTACAAAGTAGGGCGTTGAGAAATCAATTACCTGCGCGCGCTCCGGGGTAATGGTGATATCGGCGACGATCAGGTCAGCCTTACCGGACTGCAGCAGCGGAATACGGTTAGCCGGGTTAGTGGCCACCAGCTCAAGCTTGACGCCAAGAGATTTCGCCAGCGCCTGCGCGAAATCGACGTCGTAACCCACCAGTTGATGGGTTTTGGCATCCACGGAACCAAACGGCGGGTTAGCGTCGAAGGTGGCGACCTTCACCACCCCGGCGGCTTTGATATCGGCTAACTGGTCAGCCTGAACCTGGGCGGTCAACAGCAGCGCGCCCAGCGCAAAAGCGATTTTGGTATAAGTTTTATGCATCATCATTCCCCTGAATCCCTGTTTTGTTTTGTGTTTATCACGCTCCCACAAAACCGCCTCGTCCGGCAAAGAAGAAAAAATTCTTATCTATAACCAAAATCTCTTAATAAAAATGGGGATATTGCTGTTAACCAAATCGCTTTTACAGGAAGGGGTTAGTCACCGAAGCGCAGCGGCGAATATGCATCTTCCAGGATTACAAATTCGGAATTGATATTTCCCGCCCGTCGGCGATTGTGGTTGAAATAACAACAACGCAAACCCGACCGATGGAGGAGAAATGAAAGTAGCGCTGTGGCAACGGATTACCGGCTGGCTGGCTTTTTTATCTAACGGAGAAGCCGGGCAGCAAGATGGTCAACGGATGATGGAGGCGATCTTGCCGGTCGCCAGCCTGTATGGCGTGGATCTCGGCAACGTGGAAACCCGGTGGTTTCGCCATGACAAAACATACTGAGCGGCGCTGGACGCGCGAAGCCTACTGGAACGAGGTGTGCTCTGTGTAGCAGAAGGCTGCTTGCGGTTGCGGTAAAAAGGAGAGGCTCCGCAGCCCAAGCAGCTTTAAACCCAGGCTCCTACTCCTGTTCTCCCTGTTTTTTCCCTTCCCCGTTTTGCAATTTCCCCGCCGTCACGGTATAAATGACCTTCATTTGGATGTTTAGACGTCCATACATAAAGAAGGCAATATGCAAACAACATCACAACAACAAGGTGGGCAACTTAAGCGCACCATGAAAACGCGCCACCTGATTATGCTCTCGCTGGGCGGCGTCATTGGCACAGGGTTATTCTTCAATACCGGCTATATTATCTCGACCACCGGCGCGGCGGGCACGCTGCTGGCGTATCTGATTGGCGCGCTAGTGGTCTGGCTGGTGATGCAGTGTCTTGGCGAACTGTCGGTGGCGATGCCGGAAACCGGCGCCTTTCACGTGTATGCCGCGCGTTATCTCGGCCCGGCGACCGGCTATACCGTGGCGTGGCTCTACTGGCTGACCTGGACCGTGGCGCTCGGCTCGAGCTTTACCGCCGCCGGCTTCTGTATGCAGTACTGGTTCCCGCAGGTGCCGGTGTGGGTCTGGTGCGTGATTTTCTGCGCGGTGATTTTCGCCCTGAATGTTATCTCTACCCGCTTCTTTGCCGAAGGCGAATTTTGGTTCTCGCTGGTCAAAGTGATCACCATCATTGCTTTTATTATTCTCGGCGGCGCGGCCATCTTCGGCTTTATTCCGCTGACCGACGGTTCACCGGCGCCAGGGCTGCATAACATCACCGCCGAAGGCTGGTTCCCTCATGGCGGCTTGCCGATCCTGATGACCATGGTGGCGGTGAACTTCGCTTTCTCGGGCACCGAACTTATCGGTATTGCCGCCGGTGAGACGCAAAACCCGCATCAGGTGATACCGGTCGCGATCCGCACCACTATTGCCCGGCTGATTATTTTCTTTATCGGTACCGTTTTCGTGCTCGCCGCGCTAATCCCGATGCAGCAGGCGGGGGTGGAAAAAAGCCCGTTCGTACTGGTGTTTGAAAAGGTCGGTATTCCTTACGCGGCGGATATTTTTAACTTCGTGATCCTGACCGCGATTTTGTCGGCGGCCAACTCGGGCCTGTATGCCTCCGGACGGATGCTGTGGTCGCTATCAAATGAGAAGACGTTGCCAGCCTGCTTTGCCAAAGTGAATAAACGCGGCGTGCCGCTAACCGCGCTGACGGTGAGCATGCTGGGCGGCGTGCTGGCGCTGTTTTCCAGCGTAGTCGCGCCGGATACGGTGTTTGTTGCGCTGTCGGCGATTTCCGGTTTTGCGGTGGTCGCGGTATGGCTGAGCATCTGCGCATCGCATTTTGTCTTCCGCCGCCGCCATCTGCAACAGGGCAAAGCGTTAAGCGAGCTGCACTATCGCGCGCCGTGGTATCCGCTGGTGCCGGCGCTGGGTTTTGTACTTTGCCTGGTGGCCTGCGTGGGGCTGGCCTTTGACCCAAGCCAGCGTATTGCGCTGTGGTGCGGGATCCCGTTCGTCGCGCTATGTTATGGTGCTTACTATCTGACTCGTACACGGAAATTAACTCAGGAGCCGCAACATGCCGCAGAATAATCCGCTAACCGCCATCCTTGAAACGCAACCGTTCGTGCTGCTGGATGGCGCGATGGCGACGGAACTGGAAGCGCGCGGCTGCAATCTGGCCGATAGTTTATGGTCGGCGAAGGTACTGCTGGAGAACCCGCAGCTGATCCGCGATGTGCATCTCGACTATTTCCGCGCTGGCGCACAGGTGGCGATCACCGCCAGCTATCAGGCAACACCGGCAGGCTTTGCCGCCCGCGGACTGGATGAGGCGCAGTCGAAGGCGTTGATAGGTAAAAGCGTCGAGCTGGCGCGTAAAGCCCGCGAGGCGTATCTGGCGGAAAACCCGCAGGCGGGAACGCTGCTGGTGGCCGGGTCGGTCGGGCCGTATGGCGCGTATCTGGCGGATGGCTCTGAGTATCGCGGCGATTATCAGCGCAGCGCGGAGGCGTTTCAGGCATTCCACCGTCCGCGCGTCGAAGCGCTGCTGGATGCCGGGGCGGATCTGCTGGCCTGTGAAACATTGCCGTCGTTTGCCGAAATCACGGCGCTGGTGGCGCTGCTGCGTGACTACCCGCGCGCCCGCGTCTGGTTCTCGTTGACCCTGCGCGACGCCGAACATCTCAGCGACGGTACGCCGCTGCGCGAGGTTGTTGCGGTATTGGCCGATAATCCGCAGGTGCTGGCGCTGGGGATTAACTGTATCGCGCTGGAAAATACCACCGCCGCGCTGCAGCATCTGCACAGCCTGACGTCGCTGCCGCTGGTGGTCTATCCTAACTCCGGCGAGCACTATGATGCGCTGACCAAGACCTGGCATCATCACGGCGAAGCCTGCGCGACGCTCGCGGCCTATTTGCCGCAGTGGCTGGCGGCTGGCGCCAGGCTGATTGGCGGCTGCTGTCGCACCACGCCGCAGGATATCGCCGCGCTGGCGGCGGGCCGCTAACACCTGTATTTCTTTCCCCCGGATGGCGGCGCTCCGCGCCTGATCCGGGCTACAACGACAACATCCGCAACTTTTGGTAGCCCGGCTAAGCGCAGCGCGAGCCGGGGGAACCCATTTCTTTAATCCCTGTTTTTAACTATCTAATCCCGCTTTTCTTCTAAAAACGATTCGCTATTAGGCAGAATTTTTAATTACTTCATCTCCACGCTGATGCCGGAAATACTGCACCCATAACAACTAAGGGGAAGCAGACACTATGGCATTCACATCGCGAATTACTCTTCTGGCGGCGCTGGCTTTCGCTGCCTTCCAGGCGCAGGCGGTTAACGTCACCGTCGCCTATCAAACCTCCGCCGAACCGGCGAAAGTCGCCCAGGCGGACAACACCTTCGCCAAAGCCAGCGGCGCCACCGTTGACTGGCGTAAATTCGACAGCGGCTCCAGCATCGTACGCGCGCTGGCCTCAGGCGATGTACAAATCGGCAACCTCGGTTCCAGCCCGCTGGCGGTGGCCACCACTCAGCAGGTACCGATTGAAGTGTTCCTGCTGGCCTCAAAGCTCGGTAATTCCGAAGCGCTGGTGGTGAAGAAAGATATCACTAAGCCGGAAGATCTGATTGGCAAACGCATTGCGGTACCGTTTATTTCGACCACCCACTACAGCCTGCTTTCCGCGCTGAAACATTGGGGAATCAAACCGGGCCAGGTGCAGATTATCAACCTGCAGCCGCCGGCGATTATCGCTGCCTGGCAGCGCGGCGATATCGATGGCGCTTACGTGTGGGCACCAGCCGTTAACGAACTGGAAAAAGAGGGCAAGGTGCTGACCGACTCTGCGCAGGTGGGGCAATGGGGCGCGCCGACGCTGGATGTATGGGTTGTGCGTAAAGACTTTGCCGAGCAGCATCCGGAAATCGTGAAAGCTTTCGCTAAAAGCGCCATCGACGCGCAGCAGCCCTATATCGCCAACCCGGAGGCGTGGCTGAAGCAGCCGGAAAATCTCAGCAAGCTGTCGCGACTGAGCGGCGTGCCGGAGGCGGATGTGCCGGTGTTAGTCAAAGGCAATACCTATCTTACCGCCGCCCAGCAGGCGCAGGAGCTTAACGGCCCGGTGAACCAGGCGATTATCGATACCGCGAAATTCCTCAAAGAGCAGGGCAAAGTGCCGGCCGCAGGAACCGATTATAGCCAGTTCGTTACCGACCGTTTCGTGAAATAAAAGGAGGCTCCGATGCTGCAAATCTCGCACCTCTCCGCTGATTATGGCGGTAAACCGGCGCTGGCGGATATCAACCTGACGTTGGACAGCGGCGAACTGCTGGTGGTGCTGGGCCCTTCCGGCTGCGGCAAAACCACGCTGCTGAACCTGATTGCCGGATTCGTGCCTTACCAGCACGGCAGCATCACTCTCGAAGGCCGTCGCATCGACGGGCCGGGCGCCGATCGCGGCGTGGTGTTTCAAAATGAAGGCCTGTTGCCGTGGCGCAACGTGCTGGATAACGTCGCGCTGGGATTACAGCTGGCGGGGGTTGAAAAGACCCAACGCCGGGAAATCGCCGCGCAGATGTTAAAAAAAGTCGGCCTGCAGGGGGCGGAAAAACGCTTTATCTGGCAGCTTTCCGGCGGCCAGCGTCAGCGTGTCGGTATTGCGCGCGCGCTGGCGGCGGATCCGCAGCTTTTGCTGCTGGATGAGCCCTTCGGCGCGCTGGATGCCTTTACTCGCGAGCAGATGCAAACTCTGCTGCTGCGACTGTGGCATGAAACCGGCAAGCAGGTGCTGTTGATTACCCACGATATCGAAGAAGCGGTATTTATGGCCAGCGAGCTGGTGTTGCTGTCGCCGGGGCCGGGGCGGGTGCAGGAACGCCTGCCGCTGGAGTTTGGCCGCCGTTTTGTCGCCGGTGAATCCTGCCGCAGCATTAAATCGGATCCGCAATTTATCGCCCAGCGCGAATATGTGCTTAGCCGGGTGTTCGAACAACGGGAGGCTTTCTCATGAGCGTGGTCCTCAATGATAAACCGCGCCAGCGCGCGCTGAAGTGGCGCTGGCCGCTCTCACGGCAGTTGACCCTTAGCGTAGCGACGCTGGCGGTGTTGCTGGCTATCTGGTGGGCGGTGACCGCGCTGCAGTTGATTAGCCCGCTGTTTTTACCCTCGCCGTGGCAGGTATTGCAGAAGCTACTGACCATTGCCGGGCCGCAAGGCTTTATGGACGCGACCCTGTGGCAGCATCTGGCGGCGAGCCTGACGCGTATCGCCATCGCGCTGGTACTGGCGGCGATCGTTGGCGTGCCGGTGGGGATCGCCATGGGATTGAGTCCAACGGTACGCGGGATCCTCGACCCGCTGATCGAACTGTATCGTCCGGTACCGCCGCTGGCGTGGCTGCCGCTGGTGATCATCTGGTTCGGTATTGGCGAAACGCCGAAAATCTTACTGATCTATCTGGCTATTTTCGCCCCGGTAGTGATGTCGACGCTGGCGGGGGTTAAAAGCGCGCAGCAGGTCCGTATTCGCGCCGCGCAGTCTTTAGGGGCCAGTCGCGCTCAGGTGCTGTGGCTGGTGATCCTGCCGGGCGCGCTGCCGGAAATTCTTACCGGCCTGCGCATTGGCCTTGGCGTCGGTTGGTCGACGCTGGTGGCGGCGGAGCTGATTGCCGCCACTCGCGGCTTAGGTTTTATGGTGCAATCCGCCGGTGAATTCCTGGCGACCGATGTGGTGTTAGCCGGGATCGCGGTGATTGCGATAATCGCATTTGTTCTGGAACTGGGACTGCGCGCGTTGCAGCGCCGCCTGACGCCCTGGCATGGAGAAGTACAATGAGTGAACGTCTGAGCATTACCCCGTTGGGGCCGTATATTGGCGCGCAGGTGGCCGGAGCCGATTTGACCCGTCCGTTAAGCGACAATCAGTTTGAGCAGCTATACCACGCGGTGCTGCGCCATCAGGTGGTGTTCCTGCGCGAGCAAAATATCACCCCGCAACAGCAGCGCGATCTGGCGTTACGGTTCGGCGATTTGCATATCCATCCGGTCTATCCGCATGCGCCGGGCGTGGATGAAATTATCGTACTGGATACCCATAACGATAATCCGCCGGACAACGATAACTGGCATACCGACGTGACCTTTATCGACACGCCGCCGGCGGGGGCGATTCTGGCGGCGAAGGAGTTACCTTCTACCGGCGGCGATACCCTATGGACCAGCGGTATTGCCGCGTGGGAAGCGCTCTCCGAACCGTTCCGCCAGCTGTTGAGCGGTTTACGCGCGGAGCACGATTTCCGCAAATCGTTCCAGGAGTATAAGTACAACAAGACGGAAGTGGAGCATCAGCGCTGGCGCGAGGCGGTGGCGAAGAACCCGCCGCTGTTGCACCCGGTGGTACGTACCCATCCGGTAACCGGTAAGCAGGCGCTGTTCGTCAATGAAGGGTTTACCACCCGCATTGTGGATGTCAGCGAGAAAGAGAGCGAGGCGCTGCTGAATTTCCTGTTTGCTCACGTCACTAAACCGGAATACCAGGTGCGCTGGCGCTGGCAGCCGAACGACGTGGCGATTTGGGATAACCGGGTGACGCAGCATTACGCTAACGCCGACTATCTGCCGCAGCGGCGCATCATGCACCGCGCGACAATTCTTGGCGATAAGCCGTTCTACCGGGCGGGATAAACGGCTAAAGATGCGCGCCGATGTAGCGCTGGTAGCGGTTGGCTTTGAGGTAGGTTAAATCCACCAGTACCAGCCCATCGACGCAGTGATTAAAGTCCGGATCGCTGCCGAAATCGATAAACTGCACGCCGCCCGGCTCGCACACTTCCGAGTACTGTTTATACAGCGGCGGGATGGCGCAGCCGAGGTTGCCGAGCAGCGACTTCAGCCGCGTCAGGTCTTCGGTGTAATCCTCGCCGCCAAACTGCGCCAGCACGTCGGGTAGCGAAGCTGGGTAGGGGCGGCGCGATTTGGCCAGCGGATGCGTCGCCGGAAACCATAAGCGGTAGAAGGCGACCAGCAAATCGCGGGCATCGGGCGGCAGACCGCCGGAAATCGAGACCGGGCCAAAAAGATAGCGATAGTGCGGGTTTCGCGCCAGCCAGGCGCCGATGCCTGACCAGAGATAATCCAGCCCGCGGCGTCCCCAGTAGCGCGGCTGAATGAAGCTGCGCCCCAGTTCAATCCCGTGCTGCAGAATATCGTCCATCCGCGCGTCGTAGTGGAACAGGCTGTAGCTGTAGATGCCCTCCACTCCCCGTTTCTCCAGTTGCATGGCGGTAGGCATAAAACGATAGGCGCCGACGATCTCCAGATCCTCTTCATCCCATAAAATCAGGTGCAGGTAGTCATCATCGTAGCTATCAATATCGCGGCGTTTGCCGCTGCCTTCGCCGACCGCCCGGAAGGCTATCTCCCGCAGACGGCCCAGTTCGCGTAGCAGCGGTGCCTCTTCCTGGCCGTTGCGTTGCCACAGATAAATCAGTTTACCGTCCGTGGTTTTGCCTAAACATTCGGTTTTTGCCAGCTCGCGTTTGAGCAGCGCGCGGTCTTCCGGGCGGGCGATCGCGCTTTCGCTTTTAAACAGGCCGGGGTGTCCTTTACCGAGGCGCTCGACGTGGCGGTAGCACCGGTCCGCCAGTTCGCGGGCGGAAAGCTGCGGCTGATGCCACGATGACCACGCGATTTGCTGGCCAATGCGCAACGGCAAGCTGCTATCGCGGCGGCGAAACATCTGCTGCATTAACAGCAGCAGCGGCAGATTCTCGGAGAGCAGGGCGCTGGCGTAGAACAACGGGCTGTTGTGGGCGCGGATCCAGGCCGGCAGCAGCGGCGCGCGGTATTTCGTCGCCAGCTTGATGAAGCCGGGATGCCATTTTTTATCACGGATGCCGCGGCGGGTCAGGCGCGAGACTTCCCCCGCAGGGAAGAAGATCAGCACGCCGCCCTGCAGAAGCTGCTGGTCCATCTGCTGCAGCGCCGCTTTGGCGGTACGGCCGTTGATATTATCCACCGGAATAAACAGCGAGCTCAGCGGTTCAAGATGGGTCAGCATACGGTTAGTGACGACTTTGACATCGCGCCGCACGCGGGAGACCGCATAAAGCAGGGCGAGCCCATCGAGCGTCCCGGTCGGATGGTTGGCGATAATCACCAGCGGGCCATGTTCGGGGATTTGTTCAAGGTCATGCGCCGGGATAGCGCAGCGGATATTGAGATGTTCGAGGACCTGTTCGACCGTATCCAGTCCTTTCAGGTGACGATGGCGGGCGGCAAAGTGCTGGAACTCTTCTTCATGCAGAAGCTTTTTCAACACCTTTTTCTGCCAGGGGGCGGGCCTCGCCTGAGGCCACAGGTCATCGAGAACGTTGTCGAGACTAAACATAGTGACTCCTCCTCTGTCCTGCCCAGACAGTAGAAGGCGCAGATGTCGTTCAGATTACAATTCGGTGAAGATTCGGTCTCAGCAGGCGAGGTTTCCCGGATAGCGGCTTACGCCTTATCCGGGCTACGGTCGGCGCCGATTTGTAGCCCCGGTAAGCGTCAGCGCCACCGGGGAGGGGCTATCGGCGTTCGCCGCAGCTAAGATCCAAGCTTTCGCCAGCCCAGTTTGCAGGATATAGCCCGCGTTGGACATCTCGATGAAAGGTTGAAAATGGCCAATCTATAACCTGCGTAACCCAGCCATGTTTTAATGGATTGATATGTATGTAATCAACAAGGCGGCGAGAATCTTTTTCATCACGTATGGCATGCTCCCAGAAGCGAGGTTGCCAGATATGTTGTCGTTTTAATGTTCTGCTAAAGCAGCCTTTGATATCGCGCCAGCGGGAAGAAAAATCGTCATCATTGTTGGGAAGTGTCCAGATACAGTGGAAATGTTCAGGCAATACCACCCAGGCATTAATGATAAAAGGGCAACGTTGTTTTACAACGGAAACGGAGTAGCGAAATAATGCAATTCTTTCAGTCAGAAGCATGCTTCTACGGTCCTTCAAATTAACGGTAAAGAACCAGGTTCCCCCCTTGATGTAATAGCGTCGATAAGCAACCACAGCTTCTCCTGGTAGCCAGCGTTTATAATGTGATTTAAGACGTTAAAGGAGAAGAGAAGGTTCGCCAAGGAGCCGTCACGGAAGATGGAAAGCAGCACGCAAAATCTGATTCCCGGATAGCGGCTCACGCCTCATCCGGGCTACAAGGTAGCCCCGGTAAGCGTCAGCGCCACCGGGGAGAGGGTAGGTTTAACGCAGGATTTTTTTCTCGGCCAGATCGAGGGCGAAATAGCTGAAGATCAGGTCCGCGCCCGCGCGTTTAATTGCGCCAAGGCTTTCCAGCACCACTTTCTCTTCGTCGATAGCGCCAGCCTGCGCGGCAAATTTGATCATCGCGTACTCGCCGCTGACCTGATAAGCGCCGAGCGGCAGGTTGCTGCGCTCGCGGATATCACGCAGGATATCCAGATAGGCGCCGGCCGGTTTCACCATCAGGCAGTCCGCGCCCTGGGCTTCATCAAGCAATGACTCGCGAATTGCCTCGCGACGGTTCATCGGGCTCATCTGGTAGGTTTTACGATCGCCTTTCAGCGCGGTACCGGCGGCTTCGCGGAACGGGCCGTAGAACGATGAGGCGAATTTAGTTGAGTAAGACATAATCGCGGTATTGGTAAAGCCTGCGGCATCCAGCGAACGGCGGATCGCCTGTACCTGACCGTCCATCGCGGCGGATGGCGCGATGAAATCAGCGCCGGCGGCCGCGGCGACTACCGCCTGCTTACCGAGGTTTTCCAGGGTTGCATCGTTATCGACGCCGTGCTCGCACAGCACGCCGCAGTGGCCGTGCGAGGTATATTCGCAGAAGCAGGTATCGGACATGACGATCATTTCCGGCACCGCCTGTTTGGCGATACGGGTCATGCGCGCCACCAGACCGTTTTCATTCCAGGTATCGCTACCGGTCGCGTCGGTATGGTGGGAAATACCAAAGGTCATCACTGAACGAATCCCGGCGTTGGCGATGCGCTCAATTTCGCGCGCCAGATGTTTTTCCGGAATACGCATGACGCCAGGCATCGCTTCGATGGCTTTGTAATCATCAATTTCTTCTTCAACAAAGATCGGCAACACCAGGTCGTTCAAACTCAGTGTTGTCTCTTCAAACATGGCGCGCAGCGAGGCGGATTGACGCAGGCGGCGTGGGCGAGTGATTAAATCTGTCATGGTTTGCCTGATTTTGTGAAATGAAAGAAGGTAGTGTACCGCAAACGACAGCGGGATGTTTCGCCAAAACGATCCTTAACAATCAGTGGCAAAACATCCCGCAACGATTACTGGCTGGCGGTTTCCATATTCGGCTGCACGCCGCTTAAGGCGCTGACGAGGTCGTTGACGCCGTCGCTCATGGCGCTGAAACGGGTCAACGCGGAACGGGTCACCACCACGAAGACCCCGACGTTAGCCTGCGGGTTCATCGCCATATAGGTAATAAATCCGCCGCCGCCACCGGTTTTCTGAATAATGCCCGGATGGCCGTTTTTCGGCTTCATGTACACCCAGCCCAGACCCAGCGCATCGGCTTTACCGGGGACATCCATGCCGATCACTCGGGTGAGCTGGGTACGTTGATAAATCAGCGTCTGCATGCGATCGGCCTGCTGGCCGCGAGTATAGAAATCCGAAGAGAGGAACTGCTGCATCCAGCGCATCATATCGCCCGGGGTCGAATACACGCCGCCGCTGCCGATGGCCGCGAGGGTGTTATTACACGGGCTGGCGCCTTTCTCCGCCACCATCAAGCGCTGACACTGATCCGGCGATGGGGTGAAGGTGGTGTCCTTCATGCCGAGCGGGCGGGTGATTTGTTCTTCAAACAGCTGCGGGTAGGGCTTACCGGCGGCGGTCGATAGCGCATCGGCCAGCAGGTCGAAGGCCAGGTTGGAATAGGCCGCCTGCGAACCCGGCGTGGTTTTAAGCGTAGCCGTCGACAGCCAGTTCCAGCGCTGCTGGCGGGTCGGCCAGACGAATACCGGGCGATGCGCCGCGCCGCCGGGCTGCTCGCGCGGCAGGGCGCTGGTGTGGGTTGCGAGATTGACCAGCGTAATCGGTACGCCCTGGTAGGTTGGCACCCGCGCGCCAGGCGGCGCGTATTTACTCAGCGGATCGTCAAGCTTAACCACTCCCTGATCGAGCAGTTTCACCAGCATTTCACTGGTCATCAGCTTACTCAGAGAGGCGATGCGGATAACGGAATCCAATTGTGGATGCTGATTATTACCCGGACGGGTTTCGCCGAAGCTGCGGAATACGCGCTGGTTGCCGTCGATAACCACCATCGCCATGCCGGTGGCGCCGCTGCCGTAATAAATATGTTCGGCGAAGCGGTCGACCACATCAGAAGTAAATACCGGATCAACGCTCGGCTGAACCGCCTGGGCTGAGGTCCACGACGCCGCGCACAGCGCAGCAAAAATGAGCAAACTACGTTTCAACGGAGGCATCCATCGTTTATTAGGGGAATATACACCGTATTTATACTACGAAGTCGCGGCGAGCAAAGTGGGAATAACGACAATATTTCACAGAAAAGCGTAACGGTGCGTAAAAATGACTTTTTTCCGCTTTCAGATATCTGCTTTTCCGCCTGACGCGTATGATTAAGCTCTTATTCATCTTATAAAAGAGAGTGGTGATGGCATCTCAACGGGTTCTGATGGTAGTGGATATGCAAAACGGCGTATTCGAGACGCCGCGTGTCGATCGCGAACGCTGCGTAGCGCAAATCAATCGCCTGATTCACGCCGCCGATAGCGTTATTTTCATTCAGCACGCTGAAGCAGGCGGCCTGGAAGAAGGAAGCGAAGGATTCGCGCTGCTGCCTGAACTGGCGCAACCCGCCGGGGCGCGCTACGTCACCAAAACGGCCTGTGATGCGTTTTATAAAACCGATCTTGAACAGGTGCTGCGCGAGAACGGAACTCACGCTTTTGTTATCTGCGGCTGCGCGACCGATTATTGCGTCGATACCACCATCAAAAACGGCGCCAGCCGCGGCTACGCCATCACCATTGCCGAAGATGCCCATACCACCGCCAATCGCGCCGCCGCCGAGGCTAAAACGCTGATCGCTCACTATAACGAGGTGTGGCGGACTTTCACCCTTCCCGATAATCCTTTACGCGTGAAACCCGTAGAAACAATTCTTGCCGAATGGCAGACGAACTAAGTCGCTGATATCCGGTCTCATCATGGGTCCGCTTTACTTCGCCGCCGCGCGTTGCGGCGGGCGTACGTGTGGTACACAGCAAAAACAGAACGATAAGAAGTTAGCAGGAGAGTACGATGTTTAAAGCTTTTTTCCCCAAACCGGGGCCGTTTTTTATTTCTGCCTTTATCTGGTCGCTGCTGGCGGTGATCTTTTGGCAGGCGGGCGGCGGCGACTGGCTGCTGCGGATAACCGGCGCATCGCAGGATGTCGCCATCAGCGCGGCGCGGTTCTGGTCGCTCAACTATTTGGTGTTTTACGCGTATTACCTGTTCTGCGTCGGCGCCTTCGCGCTGTTCTGGTTTATCTATAGCCCGCATCGCTGGCAATACTGGTCTATTCTCGGCACCTCGTTGATTATTTTTGTCACCTGGTTTTTGGTGGAAGTTGGGGTGGCGATCAACGCCTGGTATGCGCCGTTCTATGACTTGATTCAGAGCGCGCTGGCCACGCCGCACAAGGTCAGCATCAATCAGTTCTACCACGAGATTGGCATTTTTCTTGGCATCGCGCTGATTGCGGTGGTGATTGGCGTGCTGAATAACTTCTTCGTAAGCCACTATGTGTTCCGCTGGCGTACCGCGATGAACGAACACTATATGGAACACTGGCAGCATCTGCGCCATATCGAAGGTGCCGCTCAGCGTGTGCAGGAAGACACCATGCGCTTCGCCGCGACGCTTGAAGATATGGGCGTAAGCTTTATTAATGCGGTAATGACGCTGATTGCCTTCCTGCCGGTGCTGGTTTCGCTGTCGGCGCATGTGCCGGACCTGCCGATCGTTGGCCATTTACCGTATGGGCTGGTGATTGCCGCTATCGTGTGGTCGCTGATGGGAACCGGGCTGCTGGCGGTGGTCGGGATCAAGCTGCCGGGCCTGCAATTTAAAAACCAGCGCGTAGAAGCCGCCTATCGTAAAGAGCTGGTGTATGGCGAGGATGACGCCAACCGCGCCACGCCGCCGACCGTGCGCGAGCTGTTCAGCGCGGTGCGCCGCAACTACTTCCGCCTCTATTTCCACTATATGTATTTCAATATTGCCCGTATTCTTTACCTGCAGGTGGATAACGTTTTCGGCTTGTTCCTGCTGTTTCCGTCGATTGTCGCCGGTACGATTACGCTCGGCCTGATGACCCAGATCACCAACGTGTTCGGCCAGGTTCGCGGCTCGTTCCAGTATCTGATTAGTTCGTGGACCACGCTGGTGGAACTGATGTCCATCTATAAACGTCTGCGCAGCTTTGAGCGCGAACTGGATAACAAAGGGCTGCAGGAAGTCTCTTCAACCGTTAATTAATGAATGAATGCAAGGAAGGTTTATGGCGCAGGTTTCTCGCGGTGTTTCACTCTCTTTTACGCTGCTGGCCGGGTTGGTGCTGAGCGCCTGTACCAGCCAGCAGGCGCCTAAGTTGAAAGAAGGCGAGAAGCCGGTGGATGTCGCCGCCGTGGTGCGGCAAAAAATGCCCGCCAGCGTCAAAGACCGCGAGGCCTGGGCGCAGGCGATTGCCAAAACCTTTGACAGCCAGAAGCTGGCGCCGACGGAAGAAAACGTCTGTTCGGTGCTGGCGGTCGCCCAGCAGGAATCAAACTATCAGGCCGATCCGGCGGTACCGGGCCTGAATAAAATCGCCTGGCAGGAAATTGACCGTCGGGCGGAAAAAATGCATATCCCGGTATTTCTGGTGCATACCGCGCTGAAAATCACCTCGCCGAACGGTAAAAGTTACAGCGAGCGCCTCGATAACGTCAAAACGGAAAAACAGCTAAGCGCGATTTTTGATGACTTCATCGGCATGGTGCCGATGGGCCAGAAGCTGTTCGGCTCTCTCAACCCGGTGCATACCGGCGGGCCAATGCAGGTAAGCATCGCCTTTGCCCAGCAGCACACCGATGGCTATCCGTGGAAAATGGACGGCACCGTGCGCCAGGAAGTCTTCAGCCTGCGCGGCGGGTTGTGGTTCGGCACCTATCATCTGCTCAACTACCCGGCTAACTATAGCGTGCCGCTGTACCGCTTTGCTGATTTCAACGCCGGTTGGTATGCCAGCCGTAACGCCGCCTTCCAGAATGCGGTGGTTAAAGCCACCGGCGTTAAGCTGGCGCTGGATGGCGATCTTATTCGTTATGACAGCGATGAACCCGGAACGACTGAGCTGGCGGTGCGCCGTTTAGCCGGGCAGTTGGGGATGAGCGATGGCGATATCCATCGCCAACTGAAGAAGGGCGATAGCCTGGCGTTTGAAGAGAGCGATTTGTATAAGAAAATATTTAAAATCGCCGAGAAAAAGGCCGGGAAAACGCTTCCGCGCGAGATGTTGCCGGGGATCCAGCTGGAAAGCCCGAAAATCACCCGCAATCTTACTACCGCGTGGTTTGCTAAGCGGGTCGACGATCGCCGCGCCAGCTGTATGGCGCGTCGTTAACGGTTATGGTACCAGCGCAGGATAAGCCCCAGCGCGCCGACCAGCAGGCTACCAAACAGGAACGGAATTAAACCGAACAGGGTACCGACGCCGAGCCCAATCTCAATGCGCGGGCGGTTGATATCCTGAATCTGAATGAGATGTTCGAATACGCCTGGCGCGTGTACCAGCATGCTCAGCATTTGCGCGCCGGCCCAGATGCACAGCAGAACAAAAAGCGCGTAGGCAATGTTACCGCTGGTGATCGATACCTTCTTTTTGTTGCTCCCCATCAGCGTTTTAGAAAACGTAAATTCAGCCATATAAACCTCCGCAACACCTGTTCCGCTGGTTTTTCCCCCAGCTCTATAGACAGGAATTCTGGCAGCGCCGGGCGTTTCCCTGTATCAGATTGCTGGTAATTTCTGCCAGGAATAATCCTGTTTTGACAAAACTGTCGGCGAGCCCGCATTGCACAAAAGGGAGAGCGGCTTCGCATTGTGCGAACAATCTTGTTGGCGCGGCGGGCGGCTATGCGATGATGTTTTTTTTCCGCAGGAGTCGTTATGAAGCTGACCGACAAAATCCGCCGTGACTGGCACTACTACGCGTTTGCGCTGGGGTTAATTTTTATTCTCAATGGCGTGGTAGGGCTGTTGGGGTTTGACGCGCAGGGCTGGCAATCTTATGCCGTCGGTCTGGTGACGTGGGTAGTGAGCTTCTGGCTAGCGGGATTTGTTATTCGCCGCCGTCCGGCAGAAGAGGCGTAATATCCCCGGCAAGACGTGGTAGTTATTATTATCGGTTTGCGATCGTTTCGCCCTGGAAAAACGGTTGTTCTGTGGTGTTTCCAGGCACATTGCGCTCCCGATAATCCTTCTGCGTTATGTCTCTCATGGCGCAGGGAGCGCACAGAGGGCGGCCAGTCGCCGCCGCCCTCTGTACTCCCGGGCTCTGGCCGCCAAAATCGCCACTTCGTGGTTCCTTCGACTTATCCCTTCAGGCTTCGGGTCGGGCCGAGGCAGCGTCCGTGCAAAACACGGCCCTCAGCCCGCATCCATGCGGGCTGCCCCGGCCTTCCGGGAACGTCTCAGCGATTTTGAGGCCACCAACGGCGGCAGTTTCAGCAGCCACGGATAAAGAGGTAGCCCGGGTAAGGCGGTACGCCGCTACCCGGGAAAAATGCTTAGTTCATTGAGGTTTTCAGCGCGCGGTCGGCGGCGTGGCGCTCCAGCGCCAGCTCGATCAGGCGGCTTATCAGGCTGGTGTAATCCAGGCCGCTGGCCTGCCACAGCTTCGGATACATACTGATGTTGGTAAAGCCCGGCAGCGTGTTGATTTCGTTGATCACCACCTCGTTATCTTCCGTCAGGAAGACGTCAACGCGGGCCATTCCGCTGCAGCCGAGCGTTTGATAAGCGCGGACGGCGATATCGCGGATTTTGTCGTTGATCTCCGGGGCGATGGCTGCCGGAACCACCACCTGCGCGCCTTTATCATCGATGTACTTGGTATCGTAGGCATAGAATTCGCTATTGAGTACGATCTCCCCGCAGGTGCTGGCCTGGGGATAATCATTGCCCAGCACCGCGCACTCGATTTCACGGCCCTTAATCCCTTGTTCAACCACCACTTTATGGTCGAATTCAAAGGCTAACGCGACGGCCTGCCGATACTCTTCTTCACTCTTCACTTTGCTGACGCCGACGGAAGAACCCTGGTTCGCGGGCTTCACGAATAGCGGTAGTCCCAGCTTCGCTTTGACATCGGCAAAGCTGAACTGCTGGCGGTTGGCGCGAGTCAGGGTGATGAACGGCGCAATCGACAGACCGGCATCGCGTAGCAGGCGTTTAGTGACGTCTTTATCCATGCAGGCGGCGGAGCCCAGCACATCGGAGCCGACGAACGGCAAATTCGCCATCCGCAGCATCCCCTGCAGCGAACCATCTTCGCCAAGGGTGCCGTGAACAATCGGGAAGATGACGTCGATGGCCGCCAGCGGCTGGCCGCTATCGGCGTTGATCAACTGATGGGCATCGCGACCAGGAATTTGCGCCAGCGTCACGTCGGACGGGCGCAGCGCGATATGGGCAGGATCCTGCGGGTTCAGCAGATAGTTGCTGGCATCGTTGATATGCCAAAGCCCCTGTTTATCGATTCCCAGCAGCACAACATCAAAGCGTGTCTTATCAATTGCTTCGACGATATTTTTGGCTGACTGCAGCGACACTTCATGTTCTGCCGACTTACCGCCAAAAACGATCCCAACCCTCATTTTAGCCATTTCAACTTCCATCCTGATTACATCAAAACACATAACATAGCATGTGTTTTAGCGAGATGGCTGCCTGAATCTTTACCCTTTACAGCAGAGGGTTAAATGCTGCGCATTCGCCACTATCCGCCGATGTGCCTCAGCACATCCCACTGACGACAATGCGGTTATCTTCGATTATGTTTGTCTACTCCGCGGTCAGGGCGATAAAACACCAAACTCGCGGTATGCGCATCTCTGGTACTACGTGCGAAGACGGAAATTGCTAAGCTAGGTAATAATTAACGAAACACTAATGAATACGCGTAGTTATGGAATCCTAGAAGGTTAATCTCATTTCTGTCTGGTTCGGCTGCTTTTTCACCGGACTCGCCATCAGTCAAATTCTGCCCTTCTTACCGCTGTATGTCTCTCAGTTGGGCGTTACCTCACATGAAGCGCTGTCGATGTGGTCGGGCTTGACCTTTAGCGTCACCTTCCTGGTGTCGGCGATTGTCTCGCCGATGTGGGGGAGCCTGGCAGACCGCAAAGGGCGCAAACTCATGCTGCTGCGCGCCTCCCTTGGTATGGCGATTGCGATTTTGCTGCAGGCTTTTGCGAACAACGTCTGGCAGCTATTTATTTTGCGTGCGGTAATGGGGCTGACCTCCGGTTATATTCCCAACGCCATGGCGCTGGTGGCCTCGCAGGTGCCGCGTGAACGCAGCGGTTGGGCGCTCAGTACGCTGTCGACGGCGCAGATAAGCGGCGTGATCGGCGGCCCGTTGCTCGGCGGTTTTCTTGCTGACCACGTCGGCCTGCGGGCGGTGTTTTTCATTACCGCGATTTTACTGACGGTCAGTTTCCTCGTGACGTTGTTTCTGATTAAAGAGGGCGCCCGGCCGCAAGTGAGCAAAGCTGAACGCCTGAGCGGCAAAGCGGTCTTTGCTTCATTGACCCATCCGGGGCTGGTGATTAGCCTGTTTTTCACCACCCTGGTTATCCAGTTGTGTAACGGCTCTATCGGGCCAATTCTGGCGTTATTTATCAAGTCGATGGCGCCGGACAGCAACAATATCGCGTTTCTGGCGGGGATGATTGCCGCCGTACCGGGGATTTCGGCATTGATTTCCGCGCCTCGCCTGGGAAAACTCGGCGATCGCATCGGGACGTCGCGCATTTTGCTGGCGACGTTATGCTGCGCGGTGGTGATGTTCTTTGCGATGTCGTTCGTGACCTCGCCGCTGCAGCTCGGGGTATTGCGCTTCCTGCTGGGCTTTGCCGACGGCGCGATGTTACCGGCGGTTCAGACGCTGCTCTTGAAATACTGCAGCGATAACGTCACCGGGCGTATTTTCGGTTATAACCAGTCATTTATGTATCTGGGTAATGTCGCCGGGCCGCTCATTGGCGCTTCGGTCTCGGCAATGGCGGGGTTCCGCTGGGTGTTTATTGCCACTGCGTTGATTGTCCTGATTAATATCTGGCAACTGGCGATTATGTTACGCCGTAGCCGCCGCGCGGCCGTTTAAATAAAAATATTGGGCGCTCATAAGGGCGCCTTATATTAATCAGCTGATATAGCTATTAACCATTACCTTTAGTTATCCTTAAATAGTGCGACACATATTCCATTTTATTATTTACTATTAAATTTGGTTATAGAATTATCTTTTTGCTATTAATAATAGGGGCTTTCCCTTTGTTGCCTGGCGGTAATAAAAACGTTTCGCTGAATATTATTGCAGGAATAACCCTATTATTTGAAAATAATTCTGGTATCGATATGCCGATGTATGACATAACTAGGCCATTATGGATGTTGCTTAAGGATAATGCGTAATGAAAAATCTCATTGCTGAGCTGTTGGTCAATCTGGCGCAAAAAGAAGAAGAGGCAAAAGAGCTGACGGTACAGGTTGAGGCGCTGGAAATTGTCGTCACCGCGCTGCTGCGCCATATGGCTGAGGATGCGCAGCAACGTTTGATTCAGGATATCGAAACCGCCATGGAGCAGGTAAAGCCCGGACCGCTGGTGGACGACCGTGACACCCAACTTCTGCAGCAATATATAAAAAAGCTGCTCCGGCATCCTCGTAACTAATCATGTGACCAGTAAGGATGCTGTCATTTTTCTGTCACACCACTTTTATAAAGTCTCCCTCGTTTTGTTTTTTAAGTATTTTTTACATGGAGACGACAAAGTGAAATTATCTGCCCTCTTTATTGCCCTGTTACCGCTGCTGGCTCCCCCGGTTATTCATGCACAAACAACTTCTTCGCCGGTGCTGGAAAATCGCGCGGCCCAGGGCGATATCACGACCCCAGGCGGCGCGCGCCGTTTAACGGGCGATCAGACCGAAGCGCTGCGCGCTTCTTTAATCAATAAGCCGGCGAAAAATATTATTTTGCTCATTGGCGATGGCATGGGCGATTCAGAAATTACCGCCGCACGAAATTATGCCGAAGGCGCCGGCGGTTTCTTTAAAGGTATTGATGCCCTGCCGCTGACGGGCCAGTACACTCATTATTCTCTGGATAAAAAAACCGGCAAACCGGATTACGTGACGGATTCCGCCGCTTCGGCAACCGCGTGGACCACCGGCGTGAAAAGCTATAACGGCGCGCTGGGCGTTGATATCCACGAAAAAGATCATCAGACCATCCTTGAGCTGGCGAAAGCCGCGGGTCTTGCCACCGGCAATGTCTCGACGGCTGAGCTGCAGGATGCGACGCCGGCGGCGCCGGTGGCCCATGTGACCTCGCGTAAATGCTTTGGTCCCAGCGTGACCAGCGAAAAATGCGCCAGCAACACGCTCGAAAAAGGCGGCAAGGGCTCTATCACCGAACAACTGCTGAATGCCCGTCCGGATGTCTCTTTAGGCGGCGGGGCGAAGACCTTTGCTGAAACGGCGACCGCAGGGGAGTGGCAGGGGAAAACCCTGCATGAGCAGGCGGTCGCTCGCGGCTATCAGATTGTGACCGACGCCGCCTCTCTCGCCGCTATCAGCGAAGCAAATCAGGGTAAACCGCTGCTCGGTCTGTTCTCCGACGGCAATATGCCGGTGCGGTGGGAAGGCCCGAAAGCCTCTTATCACGGCAATATCGACAAACCGCCGGTAACCTGTACCCCAAACCCGAAACGCGATGCTTCCGTACCGACGCTGGCGCAGATGACCGAAAAAGCGATTGATCTCCTGAGCCGCAACGAGAAAGGTTTCTTCCTGCAGGTTGAGGGGGCGTCTATCGATAAACAGGACCACGCGGCAAACCCTTGCGGCCAGATTGGCGAAACCGTCGACCTCGATGAAGCGGTACAGAAAGCGCTGGAATTTGCCAAAAAAGAGGGTAATACCCTGGTGATCGTCACCGCCGATCACGCCCACTCCAGCCAGATTATCCCGGCCGACACGAAAGCGCCGGGCCTGACCCAGGCGCTGACGACCAAAGATGGCGCGGTAATGGTGATGAGCTATGGCAACTCTGAAGAAGAGTCGATGGAACACACCGGCACCCAACTGCGTATTGCCGCCTATGGCCCGCATGCGGGCAACGTGGTGGGTCTTACCGACCAGACCGATCTGTTTTACACCATGAAAGACGCGCTGGGTCTGAAATAACCCGCGGCCGGTAACGAATTTACGTTACCGGCTGGTTTTTTTGCTGATAGCGACCAGACTTACAGAGATCCACTAACAGAGGGATGGTGTGATGAAAATAACATTTCTGGTAACCCTACTTTTTGGTTTGGTCTTTGTTGCCGCGGTAAGTGCCGCAGATAAAACGTTAACGCCTCAGCAGCAGAAAATGAGCGTATGTAATACCGAAGCGGCGTCAAAGTCGCTAAAGGGTGATGAACGTAAAACCTTTATGAGCAATTGCCTGAAGAAAGATGCGCCAGCGGCCGGCAAGACGCTGACGCCTCAACAGCAGAAGATGAGCGCTTGTAGCAAAGAAGCGTCGTCGAAATCGCTGAAGGGTGACGATCGTAATAAGTTTATGAGTACCTGCCTGAAGAAATAAGATGACGGGTGGGGCGGTGGCGCCTCACCCGTAGTCTCTTTGAGGATTATCAGGAACGGCTCAGTTGCTCTGATTTTTCCATACACTTCGCCATTGCTTCGATAACGGCTGAACGGAAACCTTTTTCTTCCAGTACGCGAACCGCTTCAATGGTGGTGCCGCCCGGCGAGCAGACCATATCTTTCAGCGCGCCCGGATGTTCGCCGCTTTCCAGTACCATCTTCGCTGACCCCATGACCGCCTGCGCGGCGAATTTGTAGGCCTGCGCGCGCGGCATACCGCCGAGAACGGCGGCATCGGCCATGGCTTCGATAAACATAAAGACGTAAGCCGGCGCGGAACCGCTGACGCCAACCACCGGGTGAATCATCGGTTCGGCGATGGTTTCCGCCTGGCCGAAGCAGCGGAAAATGGTTAATACCTCGGCGATCTCTTCCGCGCTGACCAGCGCGTTTGGCGTCACGGAGGTCATCCCGGCGTTCACCAGCGACGGCGTGTTCGGCATGGCGCGAATAATTTTGCGATCGTGGCCCAGCGCGCGCGCCAGCTGATCCAGCGTGACGCCTGCGGCTATCGAGACCACCAGCGAATCTTTGTTCAGACTGGAAGCGATATCGCTTAATACCTTGGTCATGATCCCCGGCTTCACCGCGCCGAAGACGATATCGGCGACCTGAGCGACTTCTTGCGCGCTTTCCGCCGCATTAATACCGTACTGGTCATGCAGGGCGGCAACTTTGTCCGGCGATGGGGTATAGACCCAGATTTGCGCCGGTTGCACTTGTCCGCTGGCGATCAGGCCGCCGAGAATGGCTTTACCCATGTTGCCGCAGCCGATAAAGCCAATTTTCTTATCCATTACCTTTCCCCTCTGCATTTTTCGTTACGATCCCACTAGCTTATCATCCTGGCGCTTTTCTGGGGGAGAAAAGCAGGCGACAATGTCGCAACCTTTGCCGACGACAGGAGCCGAAATGGCGATTTGGGTAGATGCGGACGCGTGTCCGAATGTCATTAAAGAAATTTTGTTCCGCGCCGCCGAACGCACGCAGACGCCGCTGACGCTGGTCGCCAACCAGTCGCTGCGGGTTCCACCGTCGCGCTACGTCCGCGCGCTAAGGGTGGCGCAGGGTTTTGATGTTGCCGATAACGAGATTGTCCGTCTCTGTGAACCGGGCGATTTGGTGATCACCGCTGACATCCCGCTGGCGGCGGAAGTGCTGGCGAAAGGAGGGGCGGCGCTGAATCCGCGCGGCGAGCGCTACAGTGAGGCGACCATTCGCGAGCGCCTGACGATGCGTGATTTTATGGAGACGATGCGGGCCAGCGGCGTACAGACCGGTGGCCCGGATAGTTTATCGCAGCGCGATCGGCAGTTATTCGCCGCCGAGCTGGAGAAGTGGCTGCTTGCGGTTAAACGTCAGCAGGATTAAACCCAGCTGTCGTCATCGCTACCGAAATCATCGTCATTGCCGAAGCCGGCGTCGAAATCTGAGTCAAGGGTGTTGTTGTCCGCCAGGAAAGGATCGTCCTGCTGGCGGAACGGATCCTCGGCGGCGTTATTATCCAGCGCCGGGCTGACGTCTTGTTGCTGCTGCGGCTGCTGTTCATCGATGATGTTCACAATCTCCTGCGGGTGTGAACCACTGAACATATTGGTCAGCATATTGCCCAACACTACGCCGCCTGCCACCCCGGCCGCGGTTTGTAGCGCACCCGCCATAAAGCCACCGCCGCTGCGGCCTGCCGCCTGCGGGGCATAGTTTTGCTGCGGCGCATACTGCGGTTGCGCGTTATTGGCCTGCGGGCGGCCATATTGCTCGGCCCCAGGAATCGGATCGGAGCCGCGGGACTGGCCGCCGCCGAACAGGCCCGACAGGAACCCGCCGCTGCTCGGTTTTGCCGCCTGTAGCTGGCTAACCTGAGCCTCCAGCGCCTGAATGCGGTCGTTAAGTTGTTTGATAGCCGCTTCCTGAATCAGGATAGTTTGCGCCATATAGTACGGGGCCGCCGGCTGCTGGGTTACGTGCTGGGCAATCCGCGCCTCGGCGCTGGCGTCGCGCGATGCGCTGTGCGTCTCGGCCTCTTTTAAACGGGAAAACAGGCCATCAATAAGGCGTTGTTCTTCAGATTGCATGATACATTCCTCTGTCACACGGGTCATTTACCGTCAGAGTGCGACGGTCGGCCGGTGTTGTAAATATGTTGCAGCGTAAAGCTGTGCAGAAATGTGTTACCGTTTACGGCAAAGAATGGATAAAAAATAATCCTTCGCCTTTAAGTAAAGCTGGCATAACACTAAATGCAATGATAAGTTTACATGCGGAATCCATTCAAACTCTGTGGTAAATAGGGTTCCCTAAAAAATGTAACGATTATTTTACGGTTATCGTGGCAGGCATTTGCAGGTATCATGGCGTACTTTTCGCCTTTATTTCTCCGCGAAACGCGGAACCAGGGGGTCTTCGGTAATGACACAACCAATTTTTCTCATCGGGCCGCGAGGCTGCGGTAAAACGACGATCGGCCATGCCCTGGCGCGCGCGCTGCATTTCCAGTTTTCCGATACCGATCATCGTTTGCAGGCGCATGAGAAACGTACGGTAGCGGAAATCGTGCAGAAAGAGGGCTGGGAACGCTTTCGTGAACTGGAGACGCTGTCGCTGAAGGCTGTTACGCTGCCGGATACGGTGATTGCGACCGGCGGAGGAATTATTCTCGCTGAACGTAATCGTCTGTTTATGCGTGAAAACGGCATCGTGATTTATCTGCAGGCTTCAGTTAACGCCTTAATTGAGCGTCTGGAAGCATACCCACAGGCGGAACAGCGTCCAACGCTGACCGGTAAGCCCGTCCGCGAGGAAGTCGGCGAAGTGTTGGCGCAGCGGGAAGCCCTGTACCGCGAAACCGCCCATCATACCGTAGACGCCACCGCGACGCCGGATGCGGTGGTTGAACAGATTATGACCATGCTGTGCGATGTGACGGTAAGTTAGGATTTTACCTGGGTCAGGGGGGAAAGCGGAGCCTATACTTAATTGTTCTGACAGCCGAAAAAGGAAGAACAATGCCAAACAGACCCCCTTATCCGAGACAAGCACGCGTTGTCGCCGTCGAAAAAGGCGCCGCGGGTCAGACGGTCACCTGGTATCAGCTGCGTGCGGATTACCCGACACCCGATTCGCTGATCAGCGAACATCCCTCCGAGCAGGAAGCGTTAGACGCTAAACGGCGCTACGAAGATCCCGAAAAAACATAATCCCCCGGCCCGGTTTGTGCCATGAAGATGGCAATACCGGGCTCAGCTCACATTTTTAATTCATCAATGGTACTAATGAATACCTAACACACGGATTTTTCAGGAGCGACTCTGAAGCTTCTGGAATCTTTACATTCCGCAGCGCCGCTGAGCTGCTACGCTTCTCGACGGTTGATTTTTACTCACCAGGGGGGCGGATGTCGTGTGTGAAAAGCCTGTGTTGAAGCAGTGGTAGTGAAAAGGTACATGATATGAGTGCAACGATGGCAATTTTGACCATTGGCGTGGCGCCGGTGGCGGAAGTTTTGCCGCTGTTAACCGAACATATCAGGGAAGAGCAGATCACCCATATTAGCCTGTTAGGTAAAATGACGCGTGAAGACGTTATGGAAGATTATGCCGTGGAATCCGGTGACCAGGGGCTGCTGACCTTACTCAATGACAACCAACTGGTGGAAGTCTCCCGCCAAAAGGTGGAGCGCGATCTGCGCTGCGTTATCGAGATGCTGGATCGGCAGGAATATGATGTCATTCTTCTTCTCAGTTCCGAACAGTTGAGCGGCCTTGCGACGCACAACGCTATCCTTCTTGAGCCTGAACGGATTATTCCGCCGCTGGTGGCATCGATCGTCGATGGCCATCAGGTGGGTGTGATTGTACCCGTTGAAGAAGTCCTGCCCCTGCAGCGGCAAAAGTGGCTCACTTTAGAAAATACGCCTTACTATGCGCTGGCGAACCCGATGGGCGGCAGCGACAGCGATCTGCTGGATGCAGGAAGAGGTTTAGTCGAACAGGGGGCGGATGTACTGGTGCTCGACTGTCTTGGCTATCATCAGCATCACCGCGACGTATTACAAAAGGCGCTGGATGTCCCGGTATTATTGTCAAATGTGCTGGTTTCGCGACTGGCGGCAGAACTATTAGTTTAACCCGACGTTATCGATTAATTTTACGTGACAGGGGCAAGGAGCGCCCCCTATATTGAAGCTTCAACCAACGATGATAAGGTCTTGTTTATGCTTCAAAGCAATGAGTATTTTTCAGGGAAAGTGAAATCTATCGGCTTCACCAGCAGCAGTACCGGCCGCGCCAGCGTTGGAGTGATGGAAGAGGGTGAGTACGCCTTTGGCACCGCCCAGCCGGAAGAGATGACCGTGGTCAGCGGCGCGTTGAACGTGCTGTTACCGGGGGAAACGGAATGGAAGGTGTACGCGGCAGGTGAAGTGTTTAACGTACCGGGTAATAGCGAATTCCACCTGCAGGTGGCGGAACCGACTTCCTACCTGTGCCGTTATCTGTAATTTAAGCGCCTTCCTGCCGCGTCCACTTTCCGGGCCCGGCAGGAAGGTGATGCCTTAGCGCTGAGCTTCGCCGCCGAGGCCTTCTACCAGGTTTTGGATCAATGCCGCCAGCTCGCCGGTCATTAAGATAAAGTCGGCGTCAAAACGCTGCGCAAAATCTTCGCGGTCAATATCTTCATTCTGGTCACGTAATTCGTCGCAGAACTTCAGACGTTTGATCGATGCGTCGTCGCAGATCATAAACTGGATACGCTGCTGCCAGTCGAGCGCCAGTTTGGTGACCACTTTACCCGCTTCGATATGTACGGCGATCTCATCGCTCACCAGATCCTGTTTCTTCGCGCGGATCACGCCGCCATCTTCCAGCATCGCTTTCAATTCAGCTTCGTCAAGCAGCTGGAAGCCCTGAGCCACGCTACCGGAGCGCACCCATTCGGTCAGCGTCAGCTCGATCGGATTTTCCAGCGTCAGCGGCACCACCGGCAGCGAGCCCAGCGTTTTACGCAGCAGCGCCAGCGTATCTTCCGCTTTCTTCGCGCTGGCGCAGTCCACCATGATCAGGCCATTGACGGTATCGATCCACATCATCGTCTGGCTGAAGCGGCTAAAGGCGCGCGGCAGCAGCGAGTGCAGCACTTCATCTTTCAGCGAATCTTTTTCCGTTTTCTTCAGCTTGCGGCCTTGATCGGCTTCGAGCTTGAGGATCTTCGCTTCCAGCGCCTGTTTGATCACCGGCGACGGCAGGATCTTTTCTTCTTTACGGGCGCAGATAACGATCTGGCCGTTTGCCGTATGCGTCAGCGCGTCGCTGTGCGATCCCATCGGCGATACCCAACCGGTTTTCGCCATATCCTGGCTGCCACAAGGGGTAAATGTCAGCTCGGCCAGCTGTTTTTCCATCTCTTCGGCGCGCAATTCGATATCGCGGCTCAGACGGTAAACCATTAAATTTTTGAACCACAGCATGATAATTTCCACGGCTTTGTCGTTAAATCAGGCGGGCATGATAGCGAATTGTCGCTATGCTTGCATTGTTAATCGGGGTGAGGAGCAGACTGTGCGTATTGGTATTGATTTAGGTGGAACAAAAACAGAAGTCATCGCCCTGAGTGAGCAGGGCCAGCAGTTATTTCGCCACCGCTTGCCAACCCCGCGGGAGGATTATCGCCAGACCATCGAGACCATTGCCTCGCTGGTGGAGATGGCCGAGCAGGCGACCGGGCAGCGCGGCACCGTCGGTATGGGCATCCCCGGCTCGATTTCGCCATATAGTGGGGTGGTGAAAAACGCCAACTCGACCTGGCTGAACGGCCAGCCCTTCGATAAAGACCTCAGCCTGCGCCTCAATCGTGAGGTCCGGCTTGCCAACGATGCTAACTGCCTGGCGGTTTCGGAAGCGGTCGATGGCGCGGCCGCGGGGGCGCAAACCGTGTTTGCGGTCATTATCGGTACCGGCTGCGGCGCGGGGGTGGCGTTGAACGGGCGCGCGCATATCGGCGGCAATGGTACAGCCGGCGAATGGGGACACAACCCGCTGCCGTGGATGGATGAAGATGAGCTGCGCTATCGTCAGCAAGTGCCTTGTTATTGCGGCAAGCAGGGGTGTATTGAAACCTTTATTTCCGGCACCGGCTTCGCCACCGACTTTCAGCGGCTAAGCGGAAAACCGTTAACCGGCCGCGAGATTATGCGCCTGGTGGGGGAAGGTGACGAAAAGGCCGAACTGGCGCTGCGCCGCTACGAGCAGCGTCTGGCGAAATCACTGGCGCACGTGGTGAATATCCTCGATCCAGATGTCATTGTGTTAGGCGGCGGGATGAGCAACGTCGAACGTCTGTATCAAACGGTTCCGGGGCTGATGAAACAGTGGGTATTCGGCGGAGAATGCGAGACGCCGATTCGCCAGGCGATGCATGGCGATTCCAGCGGCGTACGCGGCGCGGCATGGCTGTGGCCGCTATAATCTCATTCCCTCTCCCCCCTGTGGGGAGAGGGTTAGGGTGAGGAGAAGACTTCACTCCACCGCAAACGCTTTCTCCAACCGGCTGTATCCCAGACCGTTTATCTTTTTCACTTTAATCTGCACCGGGATGCGTTCTTTCATCGCCTCGACGTGGCTAATCACGCCAATAACTTTGCCGCTGGCGTTAAGCGCGTCGAGCGCATCCAGCGCGGTATCCAGCGTTTCGCTATCCAGGGTGCCGAATCCTTCGTCAAGGAAGAGCGAATCAATTCGCGTCTTATGGCTCACCAGGTCAGATAGCGCCAGCGCCAGCGCGAGGCTCACAAGGAAGCTTTCGCCGCCGGAAAGCGTGCGGGTATCGCGCACCGCGTCGGCCTGCCAGGTGTCCACCACTTCCAGCTCCAGCGCCTCGCTGGCTTTGCGTTGCAGCAAGTAGCGACCATGCAGGCGGTTGAGCTGCTGGTTAGCCAGCCACACCAGATTATCCAGCGTCAGCCCCTGGGCGAATTTACGGAACTTATCGCCCTCTTTTGAACCAATGAGCGCATTCAGCCAGGCCCAGTCTTCGACCTGCTGCGCGGCTTGTTCCATCTGCTGGCGTAATGATTGCTGGCGCTGTTGGTTATCGCTGTTTTGCTTCAACTGCTGGCGGATCTCACCCTGACGGGCGCTGTTTTCCCGCAACTGGCGCGCCAGTTGCTCCAGCCTATTCTCTCGCTGCTCCAGCGGCTGGTTGATATCAATATCGCCGGGCGGCTGTTGCTGATGGCGTTCAAGCGACGCCTGCGCCCGCAGGGCCAGCGTTTGGTTCTGCTGAACTTCTTTTTCCAGCGTCTGCTTGAGTTGTTCCAGCCGCTGGCGGCTAGCCTCGTCAAGCAAAGCGGCAAGAAAGGCCGTTTGGTCGGCAAACGGGCTGGCGGCCAGCGCGGCGGTAAACTGCTTTTCGCTTTCCTTCACCTGCGCCTGCTGCTGGCTTTCCTGCTGGCCCAGCGTTTGCCACTGGCTCTGTAGCGCCAGGCAATCATCATGCACCTGCCGCCAGCCCTCCAGCGGCGCGGGAACGACGGTTTCCGTTGACTCGGGCAGCGTCTCAAGCAGCGGCGTTAGCTGCTGGCGTTGCTCCTGCAGCGCGGCGGCTTCATTTTGTTTCGCCTGCCAGCTGTGGGTCTCGGCTTCGCGCTGGGCCAGCCAGTCGTTAGCCTCTGCGGCAGGCGGAAGCGCCAGGGAATAAACCTCCAGCTCCGCCTGCAGCGCGCGACGGCACTGTTCGAGATCCTGCTGTAACTGCTGGAGCTGCTGCTGGCTCTCCTGCTGTTGCGCCTGCCAGGCCAGTCGTTGTTGATGCTGATACAGCTGCTGTTCATGCTGCTGTTGGCTATCAAGCCAGCCGGCAATATCATCCTGCGGCGTTAGCGCGATCGCCAATTCCGCGAGGGTGGCTTGCCATTGAGAGGTGAGCGCTTGCTCCTGCTGCAGAAGCGATGTTTTCTCGTCAGCGTCTTTTTGCTGTTGTTTAAGCAACGCTTCAAGCTGGCCGCGCAGCTGCGCGCCTTCTTCCGCCAGCTGTCGCACTTCCCGATCCAGCGCGTCGCGGCGGGTTTGGTTGATGCCGGGCACCAGCGCCTGGTATTCCGCCACCGCCGGATGATGTTCGGAACCGCACAGTGGACAAGGCGCGCCTGGCTGCAGGCGGGCGCGCTCGGCTTCCAGCCCGGCGATACGCGCTTCCAGTTCGCAGATGGCTTTTACATCGCTGAGCTGTTGATTTTTTTCCTTCCACGCCTGACGGCGCTGTTGTAGCGCGGCTTCAAGCTTCTCTTTTTCCTGCTGTGAGGCGTTTTCCGCGCTCTGTAGCTGCCGCAGACGCAGGAACAGCGGCTGCAGCTGGCGATGGAGGGTTGAGAGCTGCTGGCGCAGCGGGCGGGCGGCGGTATGCTGTGCCAGCTCGCGGCTGACCTGCTGCGCATCGAGGGTTAGCGTGGTGGCCGGCAATTCGCCGAGCTTACGGCTGGCATCCTGCAGGCGCTGCTGTAGCGTCAACTCTTGCTGAGCGTCGCGATTAAGCTGCTGGAAGGTGGCTTTCCAGCCTGCCAGCGCCGTACTCCACTGCTGGAATCGCTCGTGCGCTTTAAGCCACTCATGCAACGATTGCTGGCTGGATTCTAGTTGAGCCAGACGTTGTTGGGCTGCCAGGCGGATCCCGGCGCGACGGCGCAGGCTGTCCTGTAAGCGAGTATTTACTTCCTCAACCTGACGGCGGGTTTGCGCCAGCGCGGTACTGTGTTCCTGTAGCCGCGACCATAATGGGCGCAGTTGCTCTGCCGGCTGCGCGGTTTGTAGCGCCGCCAGCTGCGGCGCGGCGGCTTCCTGCGCCAGCAGCGCCTGCTGTAAAGCGGCCTGCGCCTGGGTGGCTTCCGCGTTTAGCTCCTGACGGCGGCGCAGCCACTGTAGGGCATTTTGCTGGCGGGTCTGTTCGGCAAGCTGCTGCTGTTCTTCAGCAGTAAGTACTTGCAAACTTTGCTGTAACGCCTGCTGCTGCTCATCATTTAACAGTACGACGCCGGAGGCCTGCGCCTGCAGCTTTTCCAGCTCAATGCGGGCGAGTTTATGTTTTTCAAAGACCTGCGCGGAAATTTGCCCGTAAATTTCAGTCCCGGTCAGCTCTTCCAGCAGCTCGGCGCGCTCTTTCGGTTTGGCATTGAGGAAAGCGGCGAATTGTCCCTGCGAAAGCAGCATTGAACGGGTAAAGCGCCCATAGTCGAGGCCGGTAATTGATGCCGTCAGCTCCAGTTTGTCTTTGACCTTGTCGGCAAGAATTTTACCGTCGTCGCAGCGCGCCAGCTCAACGCGCGGCGCCTGTAGATTGCCATCCGGCTGGTTGCGGGCGCGGTTCTGGCTCCAGAAGGCGCGATAGGCGGTGCCCCGGACCTCAAATTCAACTTCCGCCAGGCACTCGGCGGTGTCGCGGGTCATCAGATCGTTTTGCGATTGCGATACGCTGCTCAGGCGCGGCGTTTCGTGGTACAGCGCGAGACAGATGGCATCTAACAGGGTGGTTTTCCCGGCGCCGGTCGGCCCGGTAATCGCGAATAACCCATTGCTGGCGAATGGTTCAGCGGTAAAGTCGATTTTCCATTCGCCTTTCAGCGAGTTAAGGTTTTTCAGACGTAGGCTCAGGATTCTCACAGGTGTTCCTCACCGTTCAGGCTATGCAGCGTTTCCGTAAACAGTTGCTCCAGCCGCAGTTGCTGTGGAGCATCAAGAGTTTCCAGCGCCAGGCGGCGGGCAAACACCTCTTCCACCTGCAGTTCGCTCAGCGTTTCTCGCTGAACGCCGGCCAGAATGCGTTCACGCTGGGCGCGACTGCGGCGCACCAGCAGCACTTCCACCGGCAGCGATTCGGTCTGCTGCTGAATTTTTCTTTGGATATCGTGCAGATATTCATCGCTGGTGATTTCGATATCCAGCCAGACCGGCGGCTGCTGCGCGCTATCCTGCCACTGCTGAAGCTGTTCGGTGATGCTAGCGAAATCGCCTTTCAGTACCGCCAGCGGCTGGGTGATCGGCACCGGCAGCGGCGTCACCTCGCTGAGCTTGCCCTCCCTGAATGAGACCAGATTAACGCTTTTGTTTTTTCCGGTTTCATCAAAACTCAGCGGCAGCGGCGAACCGCTGTAGCGAATATGCTCGCAGCCGCCGACCATCTGGGCGCGATGAATATGGCCGAGCGCGATGTAATCGGCGGGCGGGAAGCGGTTGGCCGGGAAGGCGTCGAGGGTACCGATATAGATTTCACGGACCGCGTCGCTTTTGCTGGCGCCGACGGTGGTGAGGTGGCCGCTGGCAATAATCGGTAGTGCCCGTTCGCCGCGCAGATCGCAGGCCTGCTGATATTGCTGCTGATAGTAGTCGCTGATGGCGGTGAGCAACTGCTGCTGTTTTTCGCCGCTGGAGTGGCCAGCCTGGCTGACCACCAGTTCGCGCGGGCGCAAAAACGGCACCGGGCAGAAGACTGCGCCGGGCGTGCCGTCGCGCCGCGGCAAGATAAAGGGCGCGTGGCCGGCGTTGGCGACCACGGTGGTTTTCAGGAAGGCGAGTATTTCGCGCGACTCGTTTAACGTCGCCACCGAATCGTGGTTGCCCGCCAGCACCACCAACTGGCAGCCGGTTGGCTGCAGCTGAACGACAAAACGGTTATACAGTTCGCGGGCGTAGCTCGGCGGAGAGCCGGTATCAAAAATATCGCCGGCGACGATAATGGCATCCACCTCGTGTTCCTGCGCGCGTTCCAGCAGCCAGTCGAGAAAGGCGGCGTGTTCGTCCGCGCGGCTTTTGCTGTAGAAGTTCTGGCCGAGGTGCCAGTCGGAGGTATGAAGGATGCGCATAAAAATTCCGTTGCGATAAAAGCCAGGCGGCCATTATAACGTTGATCCTGCCGCCCGTATTCCTTTTGCCCTATTACGGCGAGACAGGATGCGTTAAGTGCGTGTCATCATTCAAAATCCGCATTCATCAGACGGTCATTTTTTCATAAATCTGTCACAAATCTGACGCATAATGGCCGCGCACTTCTATACTGATGGCTAAAAAACACAGGGTAAATAATGGCGAGAAGAATTCTGGTCGTTGAAGATGAAGCTCCAATCCGCGAAATGGTCTGCTTTGTTCTGGAGCAAAACGGCTTTCAGCCCGTCGAGGCGGAAGATTTTGACAGTGCGGTGAATCAACTCAATGAACCCTGGCCCGATTTGATTCTCCTCGACTGGATGTTGCCGGGCGGATCGGGGCTACAGTTTATTAAACAGCTTAAGCGCGAAGCGATGACCCGCGATATTCCGGTGGTGATGCTGACGGCGCGCGGCGAAGAAGAAGATCGCGTTCGCGGTCTGGAAACCGGCGCGGATGATTATATTACCAAGCCGTTTTCGCCGAAGGAGCTGGTGGCGCGAATTAAGGCGGTGATGCGCCGTATTTCGCCAATGGCGGTTGAAGAGGTGATTGAGATGCAGGGGCTGAGCCTGGATCCTTCCTCGCATCGCGTCATGACCGGTGAAAATCCGCTGGATATGGGGCCGACCGAGTTTAAATTATTACACTTCTTTATGACCCACCCGGAACGCGTATACAGCCGTGAACAGCTGCTGAATCACGTTTGGGGAACCAACGTTTACGTTGAAGACCGGACGGTGGATGTGCATATTCGCCGCCTGCGCAAAGCGCTGGAACATAGCGGCCATGACCGAATGGTACAGACGGTTCGCGGCACGGGATATCGTTTCTCCGCCCGTTTCTGAATTTTGACAGGAGTGTGACCCGTGCTGGAACGGCTGTCATGGAAAAGGCTGGCGCTTGAGCTTTTCTTATGTTGTATCCCGGCCCTGATCCTCGGGGCGTTTTTCGGTCATCTGCCGTGGTTTTTACTGGCGGCGGTGACCGGGTTGCTTATTTGGCATTTCTGGAATTTGTTACGTCTGTCATGGTGGCTGTGGGTCGATCGCAGTATGACACCGCCGCCGGGAAGCGGCAGTTGGGAACCGCTGCTGTATGGTCTGCATCAAATGCAGATGCGTAATAAAAAACGTCGCCGCGAGCTGGGAAGCCTTATCAAGCGCTTTCGCAGCGGGGCGGAATCCTTACCCGATGCGGTGGTGCTGACCACCGAAGAGGGCGCCATCTTCTGGTGTAATGGCCTGGCGCAACAAATCCTTAATCTACGCTGGCCGGACGATAGCGGGCAGAATATCCTCAACCTGCTGCGCTACCCAGAGTTTGCTAACTATCTGAAAAACCGTGATTTCACCAAGCCCCTTAATCTGGTGCTCAATAACGCCCGTCATCTGGAAATTCGCGTGATGCCTTATAGCGATAAACAGTGGTTGATGGTGGCGCGCGATGTCACGCAAATGCACCAGTTGGAAGGCGCGCGGCGTAACTTTTTCGCCAACGTCAGCCACGAGCTGCGCACGCCGCTCACCGTACTGCAGGGTTATCTCGAGATGATGCAGGAGCAGGTGCTGGAAGGGCCGACGCGGGAAAAAGCCCTGCATACCATGCGTGAGCAAACGCAGCGGATGGAAGGGTTGGTGAAGCAGTTGCTGACGCTCTCGCGTATTGAAGCCGCGCCGGTGCTGGCGATGAACGATAAAATCGACGTCCCGATGATGCTGCGGGTGGTTGAGCGCGAGGCGCAAACGCTAAGCCAGGGTAAGCATCAGTTGCACTTTAGCGTCGACGAAACGCTCCAGGTGATGGGTAACGAAGAGCAGTTGCGCAGCGCGATTTCCAATCTGGTGTACAACGCCGTAAACCATACGCCAGCGGGAACCGAGATCCGCGTCGTCTGGCAGCGGGCGCCGCACGGCGCGCTGTTTAGCGTTGAGGATAACGGCCCGGGCATTGCGCCTGAGCATCTACCCCGGCTAACCGAGCGGTTCTACCGCGTCGACAAGGCGCGCTCCCGGCAAACCGGCGGCAGCGGTTTAGGGCTGGCTATCGTGAAACACGCGGTTAGCCATCACGAAAGCCGCCTGGAAATCGAAAGTACGGTCGGGAAGGGAACGCGCTTTAGCTTCCTGCTGCCGGAACGTTTAATTGCCAAAAATGTCGCCTGACGCGGCGTTTGTCAGCTTTCCTTGCCAATGACCAGCTTCGGCTGGTCATTTTCATTTGCAGTCAACTTTACGTTGCGTATTAAACGAACGCCTGGTTATTTATTGTTCGCATGATTAGCCACGCGTTTTGCGTCGTCATGGTCAATTAATCCAGGTTCAAAATCATAGTTAGCATAATCATCTGGTTTTACGATCCCACCTTGCTTTAAAACGTTATAAGCGTTTAAATTGCCCCCTATGCAGTCCCGGTAAGACTGCTTTTGCGTGGTAATTCAAAAAACAATTCTTTTCCACGCCGCTTCGAGAGCATATCTCGCTGAGTTTACAGGCAATGGCCGCTGTATCATCCCGAAAGGAAGGCACGGCATTTTTCCGTTTTTACAACACCACATCCACAGGCAGTAATGAATTTATGACCCATCAGTTAAAATCTCGCGACATCATCGCGCTGGGCTTTATGACCTTCGCGCTGTTCGTTGGCGCAGGCAACATTATCTTCCCTCCGATGGTTGGCTTACAGGCCGGCGAACACGTCTGGACCGCAGCCATTGGCTTCCTGATTACCGCCGTGGGTTTGCCGGTGCTAACGGTAGTCGCGCTGGCGAAAGTCGGCGGCGGCGTTGAGCGTCTGAGCTCGCCAATCGGCAAAGTTGCGGGCATTCTGCTGGCCGTGGTGTGCTACCTGGCGGTTGGGCCGCTGTTCGCGACCCCGCGTACCGCAACCGTTTCATTTGAAGTGGGGATTGCTCCACTGACCGGCGACGGCGCGCTGCCGCTGCTTATCTATAGCGTTATCTATTTCGCGCTGGTGATTCTGGTTTCCCTCTATCCGGGCAAACTGCTGGATACCGTCGGCAATTTCCTGGCGCCGCTGAAAATTATCGCCCTGGTCGTGCTCGCGGTGGCCGCGGTAATCTGGCCGGCCGGCCCGATTAGCGACGCGATGGAAGCCTATCGTACCGCGCCGTTCTCTAATGGTTTCGTCAATGGCTATCTGACCATGGACACGCTGGGGGCGATGGTCTTTGGTATCGTTATCGTCAATGCCGCGCGTTCCCGTGGCGTTAGCGAAGCCCGATTGCTGACTCGCTACACCGTCTGGGCTGGTCTGATGGCCGGCGTGGGCCTGACGCTGCTGTACCTGGCGCTGTTCCGCCTGGGTTCCGATAGCGCGACGCTGGTCGATCAGTCGGCAAACGGCGCGGCTATTCTGCACTCCTACGTGCAGCATACCTTCGGCGGCGCGGGCAGCTTCCTGCTGGCGGCATTGATATTTATCGCCTGTCTGGTCACCGCGGTTGGCCTGACCTGCGCCTGCGCTGAGTTCTTCGCGCAGTATCTGCCGCTGTCGTATCGTTCGCTGGTGTTTATTCTCGGCCTGTTCTCCATGGCGGTTTCTAACCTGGGGCTCAGCCATCTGATTCAGATTTCGATTCCGGTGTTAACCGCTATCTATCCGCCGTGTATCGCACTGGTGGTATTAAGCTTTACCCGCGGTTGGTGGCATAATTCCTCCCGCGTTATCGCGCCGGCAATGTTTATCAGCCTGATGTTTGGTATCATTGATGGCGTTAAAGCATCGGCGTTCGCAGATATTCTGCCGCAATGGACCGCGAGCCTGCCGTTGGCAGCGCAAGGTCTGGCGTGGCTGCTGCCGACTGCGGTGATGGCCGTGCTGGCCGCGATCATCGATCGCGCAGCGGGTAGCCCGGTGGTCTCAAAAGCCCATTAACCGACGCTTTACGCAGGTGTTTAACCACGGGACTTAAGGTCCCGTGGTTTTTTGTTTTTTTGGTCATTCCCTTTTGCGTTTTGCCCCCGCAAAGCACAAACGAGAAAAACGGCATGGAACACGATGGAAAGTAGTAACAAGCTTAAGCGCGGGCTAAGTACCCGGCACATTCGCTTTATGGCCCTTGGTTCCGCTATTGGTACCGGCCTGTTCTATGGTTCGGCTGACGCCATTAAAATGGCGGGGCCGAGCGTATTGTTGGCATACATTATCGGCGGCGTGGCGGCGTATATCATCATGCGCGCGCTGGGCGAAATGTCGGTGCATAACCCTTCCGCCAGCTCTTTCTCGCGTTATGCGCAGGAGAACCTCGGCGGGCTGGCCGGCTATATCACCGGCTGGACCTATTGTTTTGAAATCCTGATCGTCGCGATTGCCGACGTGACCGCCTTCGGTATCTATATGGGCGTCTGGTTCCCGGCGGTGCCGCACTGGATATGGGTACTGAGCGTGGTGCTGATTATCTGCGCCGTCAATCTGATGAGCGTGAAGGTGTTCGGTGAACTGGAGTTCTGGTTCTCATTCTTTAAAGTCGCCACGATTATCATCATGATCCTCGCCGGTTTCGGCATCATCATCTGGGGTATCGGCAACGGCGGTCAGCCCACCGGTATTCATAACTTATGGAGTAACGGCGGTTTCTTCAGTAACGGCTGGCTGGGGATGGTGATGTCGCTGCAGATGGTGATGTTCGCCTACGGCGGGATTGAGATTATCGGTATCACCGCCGGTGAAGCGAAGGATCCGGAAAAATCGATTCCGCGGGCGATTAATTCGGTGCCGATGCGTATCCTGGTGTTCTACGTGGGGACGCTGTTCGTCATTATGTCTATCTATCCCTGGAACCTGGTGGGGACTAACGGCAGCCCGTTCGTGTTGACCTTCCAGCATATGGGAATTACCTTCGCCGCCGGCATCCTGAACTTCGTGGTGTTAACCGCCTCGTTGTCGGCGATTAACAGCGACGTATTCGGCGTTGGTCGTATGCTGCACGGAATGGCCGAACAGGGGAGCGCGCCGAAGGTATTCGCCAAAACGTCGCGTCGCGGTACGCCATGGGTGACGGTGCTGGTGATGACCGTGGCGCTGCTGTTTGCGGTCTATCTCAACTACATCATGCCGGAAAACGTCTTCCTGGTGATTGCCTCGCTGGCGACCTTCGCCACGGTGTGGGTGTGGATTATGATCCTGCTGTCGCAAATCGCTTTCCGTCGTCGCCTGTCGCCGGAAGAGGTTAAGGCGCTGAAGTTTAAAGTGCCGGGCGGCGTGGCCACCACCGTGGTCGGCCTGCTGTTCCTGGTCTTTATCATCGCGCTTATCGGCTACCATCCGGATACCCGCATATCGCTGTACGTCGGCTTTGCGTGGATCGCGCTGCTGCTCGTTGGCTGGAAAATTAAGACCCGCCGCGACCGTCAGTTAGCCCAGGCGCAGTAATTCTCCGCTCTTCCGGGTCCGGCTTTGCCGCGGCCCGGAAAAATCACATCCTCCTCCTTTCTCCTCCCCCAATTATTCTATTGATGATGAGTTATACGCCGGTTCACTGTGGCAAGGTGTGGCCATTACGCAAAAAGAGGAATGATGATGTTGAAGGCCTGGCACCTGCCGGTTGCTCCTTTTATTAAAGAGCAGCAGGAACGACTCGTTATCACATTGTGGCTAAGCGGCGAAACGATGCCGCAGCGCATTACGCTGCGCGCGGAAGAAGACAATGAAGAGCTGTCGTTGCCCATGCAGCGCCTGCGCCAATCCCCACACGCCGATGTCGTCGCCTGGCGTGGAGAGATCAACCTGACGAACGGCCAGCCGCGCCGCCGCTATAGCTTTAAGCTGCTGTGGGCGGACCGTCAGCTGTGGTTTACGCCGCAGGGTTTTCAGCGTTTTCCGCCCGCACGGCTGGAGCAGTTTGCGGTTGATGTGCCGGATAGCGGCCCGCAGTGGGTCGCCGATCAGGTCTTTTATCAAATTTTCCCCGACCGTTTCGCCCGTAGCGAGGCGCGAGAAGCCGGGCAGGACCAGGTTTATTACCACCATGCGGCCGGCCAGGATATTGTGCTAAAAGCGTGGGATGAGCCGTTAACCGGCGAGGCGGGCGGTTCGACCTTTTATGGCGGCGATCTCGACGGTATTAGCGAGAAGCTTCCTTATCTGAAGCAGCTTGGCGTGACCGCGCTGTATCTCAACCCAGTATTCGTCGCGCCCAGCGTACATAAATACGATACCGCTGATTACCGCCGTGTCGATCCGCAGTTCGGTGGCGATGCCGCGCTGCTGCACCTGCGCCACAATACGCAGCGTGAAGGGATGCGGCTGATCCTCGACGGCGTGTTTAACCATACCGGTGACTCGCACCCGTGGTTCGATCGCCACCAGCAGACGAGTAACGGCGCCTGCCATCGGCCGGATTCACCGTGGCGTGAGTGGTTTAATTTTTCCCCGGACGGGGTAGCGCATAACTGGCTGGGTTACGCCAGTCTGCCAAAACTTGACTACCGTTCATCGAGCCTGGTTAATGAAATCTATGCTGGCGAAGACAGCGTGGTGCGCCACTGGTTAAAAGCGCCGTGGAGTATGGACGGCTGGCGGCTGGACGTGGTGCATATGCTGGGCGAAGATGGCGGCGCGCGCAACAACCTGCGCCATATTGCCGGTATCACCCAGGCGGCGAAGCGGGAGCAGGCGGAGGCTTTTGTATTCGGCGAACATTTCGGCGACGCGCGTCAGTGGCTGCAGGCTGATGCCGAAGATGCGGCGATGAACTATCGTGGTTTTACCTTCCCGCTGTGGGGTTTCCTCGCTAATACCGATATTTCCTACGATCCGCAGCACATCGATGCGCAAACCTGTATGGCGTGGATGGACAACTATCGCGCCGGGCTGTCGCATCAGCAGCAATTGCGGATGTTTAACCAACTGGATAGCCACGATACCGCGCGTTTCAAATCCTTGCTGGGTAAAGATGTGGCGCGACTGCCGCTGGCGGTGGTCTGGCTGTTCTGCTGGCCGGGCGTTCCGTGTATTTACTATGGTGATGAAGTCGGCGTCGATGGCAACAACGATCCCTTCTGCCGTAAACCCTTCCCATGGGATCCGGCACTGCAGGATGAAACCTTGTTGGCGTTATATAAACGTATGACCACCTTGCGTAAGGGGCATCAGGCGCTGCGCTACGGCGGCTGCCAGGTCATCTATGCGGAAGATAACGTGGTGGTCTTTGTTCGCGTTTATAAACAGCAGCGGGTGCTGGTGGCGATAAACCGCGGTCACGCCTGCGAGGTGGTAATCGACGCATCGCCGTTGCTGGAGGGGAAAACGTGGCAGCGTAAAGAAGGCGCGGGCGACATGCACGATGATGTGCTGAGTCTGCCCGCGATTTCCGCTAGCGTCTGGTGTAGCCGTTAACGGTAGAGCTGGCTCAGACAGCTGTCTTCGAGAATAGCTTCTCGCCACCAGCGCTGAGCCAGACCGTTATTGCCGCTACGCCAGGCCATATAGGTAATATCTTTCTCACGGCTCGAAATCACCGGTTTCTCCAGCAACTCACCGCTCTCCAGCCACGGGCGGGCGATGTGGCGGGGCAGGAATCCGCATCCCAAACCGGCGCGCAGGAGCGCGACTTTGGTGGCGAAATCATCGACCCGGATTTGCTCCTGCTCATCGAGCAGGTTGCTGTTCAATGGATGACAGTAGCGGGCGCTATCGCTAATAACCACCGCGCGATGCAGGCTAAGCTGTTTGTTGGTCAGCGGTTGGGTCGTTTCCGCCAGCGGGTGGCCGGGCGCGACAACGAACACGTTGTCCATCGCGCCGAGCATTTTCCACGACCATTCCGCTGAAGTCGGCGGTTCGTTAATCGCCCCAAGAATAATATCCGCGCCGTTGTGAGTCAGCTCTTCCCACGAGCCTGCCAGGGTATGGTGGGTAAAGTTGAGGCGGGTTTGCGGATATTGCGCGTAAAACTTTTCAATCAGCGGCAATAGGGCCTGGAAAGGAAAAGAGTCGTCCAGCGCAATCGCCAGATCCCGCTCCCAGCCGGAACTCAGTAGCTGCGCCTGTTTTTCCAGATCGTTGGCGGCATTGAGCAGCAGGCGCCCCTTTTCCAGCATCATTTTACCGGTATCGGTAAATTTCGCCCGGTGTCCGGAACGATCCAGCAGACTGATGTTTAGATCGCTTTCCAGTTTTTGGATCATGTAGCTCAGCGCGGCGGGGGTTTTAAATAGCGACTCGGCCGCCAGCGCGAACGAGCCATGTCTATCCAGAGCATCAAGAATCAAAAGTACATCAAGGTTTAAACGCATTAGTTTCGATCCGTCAGTCTAATAATAACGTTGTTTTACCGAAGGGCCATGTTCAATTCCAGTGAATAAATTAGAACAGTTTCCCGTAATTTTTTGATTAGCTTTATTTAAATATTCAAACGGCCATTATTTTTACTCAAGTGAATTAAAACGGAAAGAATTCTTTAATAACTCGTTAGAAATTACTGACTATACTCATCATGCGTTATTGGCCACAATCAGCACAGCACAACGGCAGTGAATTATCTTCCTAACCAATTGATTAATAGGATATGTTATGTCTATTCGTGAACTGATTGATCCGTCTAATTCCACTCTTATTTTTATTGACCACCAGCCGCAAATGGCTTTTGGCGTGGCCAATATCGATCGCCAGACGCTGAAAAATAACACCGTCGCGTTGGCCAAAGCGGGCAAGATTTTTAACGTTCCTGTTATTTATACCTCTGTCGAAACCAAAAGCTTCAGCGGCTATATCTGGCCAGAACTGCTGGCGGTTCATCCGGAAGTGAAACCGATTGAACGTACTTCTATGAACTCATGGGAAGACGCCGGTTTTGTTAATGCGGTAAAAGCCACTGGACGTAAAAAACTGATTATTTCCGCGCTGTGGACCGAAGTGTGCCTGACTTTCCCGGCGCTGATGGCGCTGGAAGCAGGTTATGAAGTGTACGTGGTAACCGATACCTCCGGTGGTACCTCCGTTGACGCTCACGAGCGCGCCATCGACCGTATGGTGCAGGCCGGCGCCGTGCCGGTGACCTGGCAGCAGGTTCTGCTGGAGTACCAGCGCGACTGGTCACGTAAAGAGACTTACGACGCGGTGATGGATCTGGTTCGCGAACATAGCGGCGCCTACGGTATGGGCGTGGATTATGCTTATACCATGGTGCACGGCGCGCCGGAACGTAAAGCCTAAAACACTTCACCCTGCAAGCTGCCTCTTTGTTGGCTTCGTTTGCCCGCCCCGGTCACTGACTGATGTCAGCTCCCGGGGAAGGGCAATCTTGCCGCCTCAATGCGGCATGAATGATTTTGTGTATTGTCATTTATGGCTGATGGCGGGGGAAATCCCGCCATTCCCTGAAGCAAGGAATACTTAATGGCGCAACAGAAATCAGTGACGCTGGTCATCAGCCATCATCTCGATCCGCAAAACGGCCAGCGGTATGAAGCATGGTTGGGGAAAATCATGCCGGTTGCGGCGGAGTTTCCCGGCCATCTCGGCGCCAACGTGATCCGTCCGGCAGCCGGGCAAAATCTCTGGAGCGTGATTATTCGCTTCGACACCATTGAACATCTCTACGCCTGGACGCAGTCGGAAACCCGTCGTGAATTAGTCGCGGAAATCGCGCCGTATCTCAACGATGGCGATCGTACTGAAATCCGCACCGAACCGGCGTTCTGGTTTACCCCGCCTGCTGCCAACATTCGCCAGCCGCTGCGCTGGAAACAGTTTCTGATAACCCTGCTGGTCATCTTCCCGAGTACCAACCTGGTGCCGTGGTTGACCGGCATGGCGCTACCGGAGTTACGGGGAAGCTTATTACTGCATCTGATTAACGATGCCCTGGTGGTCGCGTTGGTGGTCTGGCTGTGGATGCCAATCGTGACCCGTCTTTTTGCCGGCTGGTTGAAAAAAAACTAACTCAACCAGCTTAAAGGAGTGTGTTATGTCGCAAACTGCCACACTGATTCTGACCCACGGTCAGATTCATACGCTCGATCGCGCGAACCCACTGGCGGAAGCCGTGGCCATCGCCGAGGGAAAAATTCTCGCGACCGGAAGCCACGATCGAATAATGACGTTCGCCGCCGAGGGGACGCAAATTGTCGATCTTAAAGGCCATACGGTGATCCCGGGTCTTAACGACTCCCACCTGCATCTGATTCGCGGCGGCCTGAACTATAACCTCGAGCTGCGCTGGGAAGGCGTGCCATCGCTGGCGGATGCGCTGCGTATGCTAAAAGATCAGGCCGATCGTACCCCGTCGCCGCAGTGGGTGAGGGTAGTCGGCGGCTGGAGCGAATTCCAGTTTGCCGAACGCCGCATGCCGACGCTGGAAGAGCTGAATGAAGCGGCGCCTGACACGCCGGTATTCGTACTCCATCTGTACGATCGCGCGCTGCTTAACCGCGCGGCGCTGAAAGCCGTTGGTTATACCAAAGAGACGCCGGATCCGGCGGGCGGCGAGATCGTTCGCGATAACAACGGCAACCCGACCGGGATGCTGATCGCCAAACCGAATGCCATGATCCTGTATGCCACGCTGGCCAAAGGGCCGAAGCTGCCGCTCGATCTGCAGGTCAACTCAACGCGCCAGTTTATGCGTGAACTGAACCGCTTAGGATTAACCAGCGCCATCGATGCCGGCGGTGGTTTCCAGAACTACCCGGAAGATTACGAAATTATCGAGCAACTGCATGCCAAAGAGCAGATGACCGTTCGTATCGCCTACAACCTCTTTACCCAGCGGCCGAAGCAGGAGCTGGATGATTTCGAGCGCTGGACCGACATGCTGAAGCCGGGGCAGGGCACCGATTTCTATCGTGCCAACGGCGCTGGTGAAATGCTGGTCTTCTCGGCGGCGGATTTTGAAGACTTCCTGCAGCCGCGGCCGGATCTGCCGCAAGGCATGGAGGATGAGCTGGAGCGGGTGGTTCGTCATCTGGTGGAACATCGCTGGCCGTTCCGTCTGCATGCCACCTACGATGAGTCGATTAGCCGAATGCTGGATGTGTTCGAGAAGGTGAACCGCGATATTCCATTTAACGGCCTGCACTGGTTCTTCGACCACGCCGAGACCATCACCGAACGTAATATTGAACGCGTGAAGGCGTTAGGCGGCGGTATCGCGGTGCAGCACCGGATGGCCTTCCAGGGCGAGTATTTTGTCGACCGCTACGGCAAAGAGGCGGTGAAACATACGCCGCCGGTGGCGAAAATGCTGGAACTGGACGTACCGGTAGGGCTGGGTACCGATGCGACCCGCGTCGCCAGTTATAACCCGTGGACCGCGCTGTACTGGCTGGTTTCCGGGCGTACCGTCGGCGGCATGGCGATGTACGATGATAACAACCGTCTGCCGCGCGACGTCGCCCTTGAGCTATGGACCGCCGGTAGCGCGTGGTTCTCCAGCGAGCAGGGTAAAAAAGGACGTATTGAGAAAGGGCAACTGGCTGACCTGGTGGTGCTGTCAAAAGACTACTTCAGCGTTGCGGAAGAGGAAATCAAAGGCATTGAGTCGGTATTGACCATCGTTGATGGCAAGGTGGTGTACGCGGCCGGTCATTTCTCGCCGCTGGCGCCGCCGCCAATTCCGGTATTGCCGGAGTGGTCGCCGGTGGTAAAAGTGCCAGGGCATTATCGCTCGGCGCCGCCTGCGGCCGCGAAGATTGGCGCGGTAGTGCAGATGCACCAGTGCTGCGGCAGCTGCGGCGTGCATGGACATCAGCATGATATTGCGCGCAAGTCGTCGATTCCGGTGGCGGATGAGCAGGCTTTCTGGGGCGTATTAGGCTGTTCTTGCTTCGCGTTCTGATACTTTTGCCCGGTGGCGCTGCGCTTACCGGACCTACAGCGAATATAACAGGCACAAAAAAGGCTCGCATTTGCGAGCCTTTTGACTAAAACGTCTAGCCGATTACAGGCTGGATACGTTCTCGGTCAGGTATTTAGCTACGCCTTCCGGAGAAGCGGCCATACCTTCTTTTCCTTTTTCCCACTGAGCCGGGCAAACTTCACCGTGCTCTTCGTGGAACTGCAGCGCGTCAACCATACGCAGCATTTCGTCGATGTTACGGCCCAGCGGCAGGTCGTTAACAACCTGGTGGCGAACGATGCCGTTAGCGTCGATCAGGAAGGAACCGCGCAGCGCAACGCCTTCGTCCGGATGCTCGATGCCGTATGCTTTCTGAATTTCACGTTTGATGTCGGCAACCATCGCGTATTTAACCGGGCCGATACCGCCCTGGTCTACCGGAGTGTTACGCCATGCGTTGTGAACGAACTCGGAGTCAAAGGAAACGCCAACCACTTCTACGCCGCGTTTCTGGAATTCTTCATAGCGCTTGTCGAAAGCGATCAGTTCAGACGGGCAAACGAAAGTGAAGTCCATTGGCCAGAAGAACAGGACGGTAGCTTTACCGTTGGTGTGCTGTTTGAAGTTGAATTTCTCAACGATTTCGCCGTTACCTAATACTGCTGCAGCGGTAAAGTCCGGAGCCTGACGAGTAACCAGAACCATATGATTCTCCTGTTATTACTAAGGTTAATTGGAACGCAACGCGGGCCAGTATAGGCAGAGGCGGGCAGGAACTCAATGCGGCGCTGACAATCGATGAGATAGATTTTGCCTATTGATAATTATTCAATAGCGCTTTCAGAATAATCGTTTTGTGAGAAAGCGCAAGGTTTTACAGCGTTCTCTTTTTCGCCTGGTCCATCATTCGCGGATAAAAACGCCAGAATTGCTGTTCCAGTTGCCCATAGTGGTTATCAAGGTCGTACCATGAATCACGCAGCGCATCGAGGCGCGGGCGGCGGCTGGCCATACCGTTCAGGACACGCTGAATGAATTCCATATCCTGATAACGTTCCAGCCAGCGTTCGGACCACATATATTCGTTGAGATTAACAAAGCGCGGCGGCGAATCCGGCAGAATTTGCGCCACCTGCGCGTGGGCGTAGCGCACGAACTCGTTTAGCGGCAGATCCGGCGACAGCTGCGCCCAGTGATGCGACAGGAAATGGTCCCACATCACGTCGAGGGAAATCGGCGCGACCCGGCGGGTCTCGGGGCGAAACCATTCGCGCGCCGTTTTAACTTCCGCCAGATTGTCGGTCATTACATCTATACGCCGATGCATATAAATGCCGTCAACCACATCCTCAGGATACTCGCCCTGCGGGTTACCGCGGACAAAATCGGCCAGCAGGTTGCCCGGCAGCGAGCTATCCGCAAGATGGGCGAGGTGTAAATGCGCGAGAAAATTCATATCAACTTCAATCCTTCACAGGGTCATGGCGTTCTTGCTGGTTAATCATGGTATTCCGCTATTATATCCAGCGTTGAATAGGGTAACGGTTGCAGGAAGACCCGCCCGGCACTAGACTACCCGCCTCTTTATTTAGTCTGAGTCATCGTCATGCGCGTTACCGATTTTTCCTTTGAATTACCTGAATCCCTGATTGCTCACTATCCACAGCCGGAGCGCAGTAGCTGCCGCTTGCTGTCGCTGGACGGGCCGACGGGCGCGCTGACGCACGGTACTTTCACCGATCTGCTCGATAAGCTCAACCCTGGCGATTTGCTGGTCTTTAACAATACCCGGGTGATCCCGGCGCGTCTGTTTGGCCGTAAAGCCAGCGGCGGCAAGATTGAAGTGCTGGTCGAGCGCATGCTGGACGATAAACGTATTCTGGCACATATTCGCGCCTCTAAAGCGCCGAAGCCGGGGGCGGAGCTGCTGTTAGGCGATGACGAGAGCATTAACGCCACGATGCTGGCGCGCCACGGCGCGCTTTTTGAAGTTGAATTCAACGATGAGCGCCCGGTGCTCGATATCCTGAACAGCATCGGTCATATGCCGCTGCCGCCGTATATCGACCGCCCGGACGAAGACGCCGATCGCGAGCTGTACCAGACGGTATACGGCACCAAGCCGGGCGCGGTCGCCGCGCCGACCGCCGGCCTGCATTTTGACGATCCGCTGCTGGAAAAACTGCGCGCGAAAGGCATCGAGATGGCGTTTGTGACGCTGCATGTTGGCGCGGGGACCTTCCAGCCGGTGCGCGTTGACAGCATCGAAGAGCACATCATGCACTCTGAGTATGCGGAAGTGCCGCAGGATGTGGTCGATGCGGTTCTGGCGGCGAAAGCGCGCGGCAACCGCGTCATCGCCGTCGGCACCACTTCCGTGCGTTCGCTGGAAAGCGCGGCGCAGGCGGCTAAAAATGGCCTGATTGAGCCGTTCTTTGCCGATACGCAGATCTTTATCTATCCGGGATATCAGTACAAAGTCATCGATGCGCTGGTGACTAACTTCCATCTCCCTGAATCCACACTGATTATGCTGGTCTCCGCTTTCGCTGGCTATCAGCACACCATGAACGCCTATAAGGCTGCGGTAGAACAAAAATATCGCTTTTTTAGCTACGGGGACGCGATGTTTATCACGTACAATCCGCAGGCTATTTCTGAGCGTCCCTAAAAAGGCCGGCACGCCGGCTTTCTGACGCCTTGACGCATTTTTTAGCCACGGAGTCATTCCGTGGCGAGTATTTAAACGTCGGACTGTTTTTCTGACGCAGGAGCAATGATGAAATTTGAACTTGATACCACCGACGGCCGCGCGCGTCGCGGCCGTTTGGTGTTTGATCGCGGCGTGGTTGAAACGCCAGCCTTCATGCCCGTTGGCACCTACGGCACCGTCAAAGGGATGACGCCGGAAGAAGTTGAAGCCACCGGCGCGCAAATCATCCTCGGCAACACCTTCCACCTGTGGCTGCGCCCGGGCCAGGAAATCATGAAGCTGCACGGCGACCTGCATGATTTCATGCAGTGGAAAGGGCCGATCCTCACCGATTCCGGCGGCTTCCAGGTCTTCAGCCTTGGCGATATCCGTAAGATCACCGAACAAGGCGTGCATTTCCGCAATCCGATCAACGGCGATCCGATTTTCCTCGATCCGGAAAAATCGATGGAGATTCAGTACGATCTCGGTTCCGATATCGTGATGATCTTCGACGAATGTACGCCGTACCCGGCGGACTGGGATTACGCTAAGCGTTCGATGGAAATGTCTCTGCGCTGGGCCAAGCGCAGCCGCGACCGTTTCGATGGCCTCGGCAACAAAAACGCGCTCTTTGGCATCATTCAGGGCAGCGTTTACGAAGATTTACGAGATATCTCGGTTAAAGGTCTGGTAGAGATTGGCTTTGATGGCTACGCTGTCGGCGGTTTGGCTGTCGGCGAGCCGAAGGAAGACATGCACCGTATCCTGGAGCACGTTTGCCCGCAGATCCCGGCAGATAAACCGCGATACCTGATGGGCGTCGGGAAACCGGAAGACCTGGTGGAAGGGGTACGTCGCGGCATCGATATGTTTGACTGCGTTATGCCGACGCGCAACGCGCGTAACGGCCATCTGTTCGTGACCGATGGCGTAGTGAAAATCCGCAACGCGAAGCATAAAAGCGATACATCGCCGCTGGATGCTGAGTGCGATTGCTATACGTGTCGCAATTATTCACGTGCTTACTTGCATCATCTTGATCGTTGCAACGAAATATTGGGCGCGCGCCTCAATACCATTCATAACCTGCGCTACTATCAGCGTTTAATGGCTGGTTTACGCAAGGCTATCGAAGAGGGTAAATTAGAGAGCTTCGTGACCGATTTTTACCAACGTCAGGGGCGTTCCGTTCCTCCTTTGAACGTTGATTAATTTTAATAATGAGGGAATTTCAATGAGCTTTTTTATTTCTGATGCGGTAGCAGCAACCGGCGCGCCGGCGCAGGGCAGCCCAATGTCTCTGATTCTGATGCTGGTGGTGTTCGGTCTGATTTTTTACTTCATGATCCTGCGCCCACAGCAGAAACGTACTAAAGAGCACAAGAATCTGATGAACTCCATCGCCAAAGGTGATGAAGTCCTGACTAACGGCGGTCTGGTTGGTCGCGTGACTAAAGTCGCGGAAAACGGCTACATCGCTATCGCGCTGAACGATACCACCGAAGTGGTTATCAAACGTGACTTCGTAGCTGCCGTTCTGCCGAAAGGCACCATGAAGGCGCTGTAATTACCATTTTCCCTAAGGGAACTGCCGTGTTAAACCGTTATCCTTTGTGGAAGTACGTTATGCTGGTCGTCGTGATTATCGTCGGCCTGATTTACGCGCTTCCCAACCTGTATGGTGAGGATCCGGCTGTTCAAATCACTGGCGCGCGCGGCGTCGCCGCCAGTGAGCAAACGCTGATCCAGGTCCAGAAAACTTTACAAGAAGAAAAAATCACCGCGAAGTCTGTGGCACTGGAAGAGGGCGCAATTCTTGCGCGCTTCGACACCACCGATACTCAGCTGCGAGCGCGCGAAGCGCTGGTAAATCTGCTGGGTGACAAATACGTCGTGGCGCTAAACCTTGCTCCGGCGACCCCGCGCTGGCTGGCGGCGATGTATGCCGAGCCGATGAAGCTGGGTCTTGACCTGCGCGGCGGCGTGCACTTCCTGATGGAAGTGGACATGGACACCGCATTAGGCAAACTGCAGGAACAAAACATCGATAGTCTGCGCAGCGAGCTGCGTGACAAAGGCATTCCTTACTCTACCGTGCGTAAGGAAGACAACTACGGTCTGAGCATCGTCTTCCGCGACAGCGCGGCGCGCGATCAGGCTATCTCTTATCTCAGCCCGCGCCATCGCGATCTGGTTATTTCAAGCCAGGGTAACAATGCGCTGAAAGCGGTGATGACCGACGAACGTCTGAAAGAAGCCCGTGAATACGCCGTTCAGCAGAACATCAACATTCTGCGTAACCGCGTAAACCAGCTCGGCGTGGCCGAACCGCTGGTTCAGCGTCAGGGTTCCGACCGTATCGTGGTTGAACTGCCGGGTATCCAGGATACCGCGCGTGCGAAGGAAATCCTTGGCGCGACCGCGACGCTGGAATTCCGTCTGGTGAACACCAACGTCGATCAGTCCGCAGCCGCTTCTGGCCGCGTACCGGGCGATTCGGAAGTGAAAGACACCCGTGAAGGCCGTCCGGTGGTGCTGTATAAGCGCGTGATCCTGACCGGCGACCATATCACCGACTCCACTTCCAGCATGGACGAGTACAACCAGCCGCAGGTTAACATCTCGCTCGATAGCGCAGGTGGCAACATTATGTCTAACTTCACCAAGGACAACATCGGTAAACCGATGGCGACCCTGTTCGTGGAGTACAAAGACAGCGGTAAGAAAGATGCCAACGGTCGCGCTATCCTTGCGAAAGAGGAAGAGGTGATTAACATCGCCAACATCCAGTCTCGCCTTGGCAATAGCTTCCGTATCACCGGTATCAGCAACCCGACCGAAGCGCGTCAGCTTTCTCTGCTGCTGCGTGCGGGCGCCCTGATTGCGCCGATTCAGATCGTTGAAGAGCGTACTATCGGCCCAACTCTGGGTATGCAGAACATCAAGCAGGGCCTGGAAGCATGTCTGGCCGGTCTGGTGGTCTCTATCCTGTTCATGATCTTCTTCTATAAGAAGTTCGGTCTGATTGCGACCTCTGCGCTGATTGCTAACCTGGTGCTGATTGTCGGCATTATGTCCCTGATTCCTGGGGCGACGCTGACCATGCCGGGGATCGCGGGTATCGTCTTAACCCTTGCGGTGGCGGTCGATGCTAACGTACTGATTAACGAGCGTATCAAAGAAGAGCTGAGCAACGGACGTACCGTTCAGCAGGCGATTGACGAAGGTTATAAGGGCGCATTTAGCTCCATCTTTGACGCCAACGTGACGACGCTGATTAAGGTTATCATCCTGTACGCGGTCGGTACCGGTGCCATTAAAGGGTTTGCGATTACTACCGGTATCGGTATCGCGACCTCAATGTTTACCGCTATCGTCGGCACCCGTGCCATCGTGAACCTGCTGTACGGCGGCAAGCGCGTGAAAAAGCTGTCTATCTGAGGAGTGCGTTGTGGCACAGGAATATACTGTTGAACAATTGAACCACGGCCGTAAAGTCTGGGACTTTATGCGCTGGGACTACTGGGCCTTCGGCATTTCAGGTTTTCTGCTGATTGTGTCGATCGCCATCATCGGCGTCCGCGGGTTTAACTGGGGTCTCGATTTCACCGGCGGTACGGTGATTGAAATTACCCTCGAAAAACCGGTTGATATGGACCAGCTGCGCGATTCGCTGCAGAAAGCGGGCTTTGAAGAGCCGCAGCTGCAGAACTTCGGCAGCAGCCGCGACATCATGGTGCGTATGCCGCCGGTACACGATGCCAACGGCAGCCAGGAGCTGGGCAGTAAAGTCGTTAACGTGATTAACGAATCGACCAGCCAAAGCGCGACGGTGAAACGAATTGAGTTCGTTGGCCCGAGCGTGGGCGCGGACCTTGCGCAAACCGGCGCTCTGGCGCTGATTGCGGCGCTGGTGTGTATCCTTATCTATGTCGGCTTCCGCTTTGAATGGCGACTGGCGGCAGGGGTGGTTATCGCACTGGCGCACGACGTGGTGATTACCATGGGCGTGCTGTCGTTGTTCCACATCGAGATTGACCTGACCATCGTCGCATCGTTGATGTCGGTCATCGGTTACTCGTTGAACGATAGTATCGTGGTTTCGGACCGTATCCGTGAAAACTTCCGTAAGATCCGTCGCGGTACGCCGTACGAAATCTTTAACGTGTCGTTGACCCAGACGCTGCACCGTACCTTGATCACCTCCGGTACCACCCTGATGGTGATCCTGATGCTGTTCCTCTTCGGCGGCCCGATTCTGGAAGGCTTCTCGCTGACCATGCTGATCGGTGTATCCATCGGTACGGCTTCTTCTATCTACGTCGCGTCCGCGCTGGCGTTGAAGCTGGGCATGAAGCGCGAGCATCTGATCCAGCAGAAGGTCGAAAAAGAAGGGGCGGATCAGCCGTCTATTCTGCCGTAATCCGGTTCAGTTGATATAAAGCAATCCCGGCCTCGATGGCCGGGATTTTTTTGCCAAAATTATCCGGCCTCGGCTACAAGTGCGGAAAAATCGCCTCTTTAGCCCTCATTTCTCCAGAAAACCTCGCCTCTACCTTCATCTTCAGCATAAAACAAACTTAGTTAACCTTCGCCAGTCAGCTCGCTACCTGCAACATTTATCCCTGCAAATCACGGCCCTCAGCCCGCATGGTGAATAAATTAACGGCAGGCCGCACGGACCGTAGGCCGGATAAGGCGCAGCCGCCATCCGGCGCAAAAGCGGCTCCTTATCCGCGGATATTGCCCGGAAGCGCTGCGCTTGCAATAACCCTTCAAACAGGGATATCTGCGCAGGTTGAGTATACCCACAACCTGATATGCCAAATTCTGAAAACCGCTTAGCACACTGCTGACAGTATGCTGTCAGGAGCCCTCTCGTACACTGCTTCTGAACTCACTAACGAGCTGGAGGAAGTATGAACAACGTGATTAACTGGTTTGAAATTCCGGTCGCTGATATGGATCGCGCCGTCGCGTTTTATGAGCCGGTAATGCAGGTGACGCTACGGCGTGAAACCATGGATTGCGCGGACCTGGCCGTCTTCCCGCATCAGGACCCGGCCCCCGGCGGCGCGTTGGCTAAATTTGACGGGATCGCGCCATCGCCACAGGGCGCTATTATTTATCTGCACACCGACAACCTTGCCGCCACGCTGGATCGCGTCGCCTCGGCGGGTGGGGCGTGTGTATTTGGCCCGTTGACGCTGCCGAATGATATTGGCGCCATCGCCCTGTTTACCGACAGCGAAGGCAACCGCGTAGGCTTGCATCAACCGGCTTAACCTCACTATTTAGCGAAACGAGAAATGACCCGACGCGCCGACCGTTTATTTCAGATAGTACAGATCCTGCGCGGCAGGCGGCTAACTACCGCGGCGTTGCTGGCTGAACGGTTGGGCGTGTCGGAGCGTACCGTCTATCGCGATATTCGCGACCTTTCGCTCTCCGGTGTCCCGGTTGAGGGGGAGGCAGGGAGCGGTTATCGTCTGCTGGCGGGCTACGACCTGCCGCCACTCATGTTGACCGCCAAAGAATCCGAAGCGCTCATTGCGGCGATTCGACTGTTAAAAACCTGGGGCGGCGATGCGCTTTCGCAGTCGCTGGAGTCAGCCCAGGAAAAAATGCTGGCGATTTTGCCGGAGGAGAGGCGGCGCAAAGCGGAGCAGACCCGGCTGTTTGCCCCTGATCTTGGCGCGCATCGCTATGCTAAAACCCACTTTGACGTTATCCATCAGGCCGTATCCAATCAGCAGGTATTACAGCTTCACTATCAGGATGAATCCGGTCAGGTGACGCGACGTGAAGTGTTGCCGCTGGGGCTGTTTTTCTGGGGGGAGCGCTGGCTGCTGGTGGCCTGGTGCGAACTGCGCAGTGATTATCGTAACTTTCGTCTCGATCGTTGTCTGGAGGTAAGGGCGACCGAGCGTCGTTTCAGCGAGTGCGCCGACCGTTCATTGAGCGATTTCTTACGTAAGGTGAGATGTGAGGAGCAATAAAAAAACGCCCGGTTGGCGTAAAACGCGTCCCGGGCGCTGTCTTGCTGTATCAGCAATTAGAAGTTGTAACCGACAACGAAGTAACCACCCCAGCCGGTAGAGCGAACGCTGAAGTCGCCGTCGCCGAAGTTCAGCTTGGCATCATCAGCCCACTGGCCGCCGTTATGGAAGTAACGCGCGACGATAGAGTAGTGCCAGTGCGCGTAGTTCAGCGCCAGAATATGGCTGGACGCAATAGAGTTGCTGGTACGCGCGTGCTTACCGTTCATATCGTAGAAGTTATCGTCGCCGAGGTCAGAACCCCAGTCGAAGTTGGTGAAGCCGATATAGCTCAGCGAACCGCCCCACAGGTCGGTCAGCGGAACGAAGTATTTCACCTTGAAGCGGTAGCCGTCCCACTCGTTTTCGTTGGAGGCGCCGTAGTTCTGCCACTGGTATTTGGCATAGATGTTCAGCGACAGGCTCATCGGCAGACCGGTATCGATGTCGGTACCCAGACCCATGTACCAGGTGCTCTGCTCCTGGGAGTCGTTACGGCCCATATCGTAGATATAGTTGTTCGCGAAGTACCACTCTTTGAACGGCCCGAAGCTCAGATCGGTGTTAGTCAGCTTGTCGATAGAGAAACGCGGTTCGATCTCCATAAACAGCGGGGAGCCTTTGTTCCAGATACCTTTCGCCGTGCTGTTGCCGCCGAAGAAGACCGGGGCATCAATATAGCCGTAGAAATCAAACCAATCTTTTTTAGCAAACGCTTCGTATTCCAGATAGGTATCGTTACGGATCTGCGGTCCAAAACGGGTGTGGTAGCTGCCGACCACGTTCACACTCTGGTGCCACCAATCAGACAGGTACTGCGGTTTTTCAGTTTCTGCCGCGCCAGCGGTGAAAGAAGCGGAAAGCGCCACAACAGCGCTCGCTGCCAGTAATGTTTTTTTCATGTTGATGCCACTGTTTAAATTAAGCCAAAAGGCGTTAAGAAAATTGCCGAAGCGTTGCTAAATATTTCGTCTTTCTGTGGGGGTCTATTATAGAAATCATTGCTCACAAAAATACGTGTTGTTTCACATAACCAGAACATGCGTAATCGATTGCGTTCACGATTCTATGCATTTCTTGACAAAATGCTACTGAAAATCGCCATCAGGAACGATTTCTAATGAACTCTTATGAAAAGTTGTAAATGGATAATATCGAGTGATGAAAGCGGGTCGCCGGGCCGTTTTGCCCGGCGTGAGCGCTTACTGCGCGCTGGCGGGTTGGATATCGTGGATACGAATAAAGCCGACTTTATCAGGCGTCACATTCAGGCGCAGCGGGATATCGACATCGCTGGGCGCCAGGATGCTGGCCGGGGCGCTAATCAATTGATCCTGGACGTTGACTTCCTGATAGCTGTGGGTAGTCCCGGTAATCTGTCCGGAAGCGACGGTTGCGGTAAAGGCCGGGAGCGGATCGTTAGACTCGCCCTGGATGCGTAAGGTCAGGCGCGAACCGTCGCCATCTGGCGTAATGCTACCCACTGACATACGCAGGGTGCCGATCTGGCTCTCCAGCCGCGCCGGGGTTTTGGCCTCCGGCAGCAGATAAACGCCGCGGGTTGATTTAGCATTCAGTGCGTTTTGCTGGGTGATTTTTATTGTTTGCTGATTCAACTGGGTCATCTCTTTGCTCAGCGTACTGACGCTCTCGTTCATCTGACGAACTTCGCTTTGCTGGGCGCAGGCGGTAAGGGTGAACAGGCTGCCGATGATAGCCAGTTGTAGGTAACGTCTTGTCATGGTCAGGATTCCGTTTACAGAGGATGATTAATGGTAGCTAAACTGAATTGACCTACCATAGATCCTTTGTCTCAAAAGCTCTTTCTTTGTAGTCCGCTGACTTCAGGGTAAACTACCCTTCAGATTAACTACCTGTCAGGACGCGCCATGCATTGCCCTTTCTGTTTCGCCGTGGATACCAAAGTCATCGATTCTCGCCTGGTCGGCGAAGGCTCCTCCGTGCGTCGTCGTCGGCAGTGCCTGGTCTGCAATGAACGCTTTACCACTTTTGAAGTGGCGGAACTGGTGATGCCGCGGGTGGTAAAAAGCAACGACGTGCGCGAACCTTTTAACGAAGACAAGCTGCGTAGCGGGATGTTGAAAGCGCTGGAAAAGCGCCCGGTCAGCGCCGATGACGTCGAAATGGCGGTAAATCATATTAAAACCCATCTGCGCGGCACCGGCGAGCGTGAAGTCGCGAGTAAAATGATCGGTAATCTGGTGATGGAACAACTGAAGAAGCTCGACAAGGTCGCCTATATTCGCTTCGCTTCCGTCTATCGCAGTTTCGAAGATATTAAAGAGTTCGGCGAAGAAATCGCCCGTTTACAGGACTAAGCCATGCAGGACGAAATGTACATGGCGCGAGCGCTGAAGCTTGCCGCGCGCGGACGCTTTACTACCCATCCTAATCCCAACGTCGGCTGCGTGATTGTAAAAGACGGCGAGATCGTCGGCGAGGGCTTCCATTATCGGGCCGGCGAGCCGCACGCGGAAGTGCACGCGCTGCGCATGGCCGGCGAGAAAGCCAAAGGCGCGACCGCCTACGTCACCCTGGAGCCCTGCAGCCACCATGGCCGCACGCCGCCGTGCTGCGACGCGCTGATCACCGCGGGCGTGGCTCGCGTGGTAGCGGCAATGCAGGACCCGAATCCACAGGTGGCCGGTCGCGGCCTGTATCGCCTGCAGCAGGCCGGCATTGACGTCAGCCATGGGCTGATGATGAATGAAGCGGAAGCGCTGAATAAAGGTTTTCTGAAGCGCATGCGTACCGGTTTTCCGTGGATCCAGCTGAAGATGGGCGCTTCGCTCGATGGCCGTACGGCGATGGCCAGCGGCGAAAGCCAGTGGATCACCTCGCCGCAGGCGCGACGCGACGTGCAGCGCCTGCGCGCGCAGAGCCACGCCATTCTCACCAGCAGCGCGACGGTGCTGGCGGACGATCCGGCGCTGACCGTGCGCTGGCAGGAGCTGAGCGCCGATACGCAGGCGCTCTATCCGCAGGAGAACCTGCGACAGCCGCTGCGTATCGTCATCGATAGCCAAAACCGCGTCACGCCGGAGCATCGAATTGTTCAGCAGCAAGGTGAAACCCTCTTCGCCCGCACCCATGCCGATGAACGTGCCTGGCCTGACAACGTGCGTACCCTGCTGGTGCCGGAGCATAACGGCCATCTTGACCTCGTGCTGCTAATGATGCAGCTCGGTAAACAGCAGGTGAACAGTATTTGGGTGGAAGCGGGGCCGACGCTGGCCGGCGCTTTGCTACAGGCCGGGCTGGTGGATGAGCTTATCGTCTATATTGCGCCTAAACTGTTAGGCAGTGATGCGCGCGGTTTATGCGCGCTGCCGGGGCTTGAGAAACTGAGCCAGGCCCCCCATTTCAAATTCAACGAGATACGTCAGGTCGGCCCCGATGTCTGCCTGCATTTAACGACTGCGTGATGTATTCCTAATATTAGGAAGCAGCGCCCAGAATATTATGATAAAATCCGCCCCCCTTGCGGGGCACATGAACCCGAAGGAAGAGTATGAACATTATTGAAGCTAACGTTGCTACCCCGGACGCTCGCGTCGCCATCACCATTGCGCGTTTCAACAACTTTATCAATGACAGCCTGCTGGAAGGCGCGATTGACGCCCTCAAGCGCATTGGTCAGGTAAAAGATGAAAACATCACCGTTGTTTGGGTTCCAGGCGCGTATGAGCTGCCGCTGGCGGCTGGCGCACTGGCAAAAACCGGTAAATATGACGCGGTGATCGCGCTGGGTACGGTGATTCGCGGCGGTACCGCCCACTTTGAATATGTGGCTGGCGGTGCAAGCAATGGCCTGGCGCACGTCGCTCAGGACAGTGAAATCCCGGTAGCCTTCGGTGTTCTGACTACTGAAAGTATTGAACAAGCCATCGAACGCGCTGGCACCAAAGCCGGTAACAAAGGCGCAGAAGCCGCGCTGACCGCGCTGGAAATGATTAACGTATTGAAAGCCATCAAGGCCTGATTTTTTGTAAGGGGAATTCCGTGAAACCTGCTGCTCGTCGCCGCGCCCGTGAGTGTGCCGTCCAGGCGCTCTACTCCTGGCAGTTGTCCCAGAACGACATCGCTGATGTTGAATACCAGTTCCTGGCGGAACAGGATGTAAAAGATGTCGACGTTCTGTATTTCCGCGAACTGCTGTCCGGAGTGGCGACTAACAGCGCGTATCTCGACGGTCTGATGAAGCCATACCTGTCGCGCCAGCTGGAAGAGCTGGGTCAGGTAGAAAAAGCGGTACTGCGTATCGCGCTGTTTGAGCTGTCGAAGCGTGACGACGTGCCGTACAAAGTGGCTATCAACGAAGCTATCGAGCTGGCGAAAACCTTCGGCGCTGAAGATAGCCACAAGTTTGTCAACGGCGTGCTGGATAAAGCGGCCCCGGTAATCCGTCCCCGCAAAAAGTAAACTGCAGGCCGGGCTTTGCAGGATCTAATCCTGCGAACCCGGCCTTATTCTTTTCTTTGCTGAGGCATAACGTATGGCATGCGGCGAATTTTCCCTGATTGCCCGTTATTTTGATCGCGTTAAAAGCGCCCGCCTTGATGTTGAAACCGGCATTGGCGATGACTGCGCGCTCCTGAATATCCCCGAGAAAAAAACGCTGGCAATCAGCACCGACACCCTGGTGGCGGGCAACCACTTTTTAGCCGACATCGACCCTGCCGACCTGGCGTATAAAGCGCTGGCGGTGAACCTGAGCGATTTGGCGGCGATGGGCGCGGAACCGGCGTGGTTAACGCTGGCGCTCACCTTGCCGGAAGCAGACGAAGCGTGGCTTGAAGCCTTTAGCGACAGTCTGTTTGTCCAGCTTAACTATTATGATATGCAGCTAATCGGCGGCGACACCACCCGAGGGCCGCTGTCGATGACGCTGGGTATCCACGGCTTTGTGCCGCCGGGGCGCGCGATGAAGCGTTCCGGGGCCAAGCCTGGTGACTGGATTTATGTCACCGGCACGCCGGGCGACAGCGCCGCCGGGCTGGCGCTTTTACAGGACCGGTTAACGGTCGATTCGCCAGCGGATGCCGATTACCTGCTGGCGCGCCATTTGCGTCCGATGCCCCGCGTGCTGCAGGGGCAGGCGCTGCGCGACCTGGCCAATTCAGCGATCGATCTTTCTGACGGTCTGATCTCAGACCTTGGTCATATCCTGAAGGCCAGCGCCTGCGGCGCGCGTATCGATCTCGATGCGATGCCGTACTCCGATGCTATGCTGCGGCAGGTCGATCCTGAGCAGGCGCTGCGCTGGGCGCTCGCCGGCGGCGAAGATTATGAGCTGTGCTTTACCGTACCTGAGCTGAACCGCGGGGCGTTGGATGTCGCGATTGGTCAGCTAGGCGCGCGTTTTACCTGTATCGGCCAGATCGTGGCGGAAGCAGATGGACTGCAGTTTATCCGTGAGGGTAAGCCGATTAAATTGGATTTAAAGGGGTACGATCATTTTGGCACGCAGTAGAGACGAGGCGAAAAGCCGCCTCAATATGCGCAATCCCTGGCACCTGCTGGCGACCGGGTTCGGTAGCGGGCTGAGCCCGGTGGTTCCGGGAACCATGGGGTCGCTGGCGGCGATTCCGTTCTGGTATCTGATGACCTTTCTTCCCTGGCAGCTCTATTCGCTGGTGGTGATGATGAGCATCTGTATTGGCGTCTATCTTTGCCACCGTACGGCTAAAGATATGGGCACCCATGATCACGGCAGCATCGTTTGGGATGAGTTTGTCGGGATGTGGATCACCCTGATGGCGCTACCGACGATGGACTGGCAGTGGGTGGCCGCCGGCTTCGTTATTTTCCGTATCTTCGATATGTGGAAGCCATGGCCAATCCGCTGGTTCGATCGCAACATTCATGGCGGAATGGGGATTATGGTCGACGATATCGTCGCCGGGGTGATCTCCGCCGGCGTACTGTATCTGATTGGCCACCACTGGCCGATAGGTCTACTCTAAATCTGCACCCCGGCGCGGCCGGGGTCTAAATTGCGGCGTTATTTGAAGCCGACGATTGGATGGGGCCGATAGGTCGCCTCCAGCTTGTCGATCTGTTCTGGCGTCAGGGTTAAATCGACGGCATGAAGGAGCTCATCCAACTGTTCCTGCCGCGAGGCGCCAATAATCGGCGCTGCCACGCCGGGCTTGCTTAATAGCCAGGCCAGCGCCACCTGCGCGCGGTTGGCGTCTAACTCCTCAGCCACTTCCTCCAGCTTCTGTGCTATCTGCTCATCATTGGCGTCGGTGGCGCTATACAGCGATTTACCGAACTCATCGGAGACGAGGCGTGCGGTCGTTTCTCCCCATGGTCGTGTTAGTCGGCCGCGCGCCAACGGGCTCCACGGCATGACCGCAATCCCTTTGCGCTGGCATAGCGGCAGCATCTCGTTTTCTTCTTCGCGATAAATCAGGTTGTAGTGATCCTGCATGGTGACGAAGCGCGCCCAATTGTTCTGTTCCTGCAGGGCGAGCGCCTGGGCGAACTGGCGGGCATGCATTGATGATGCGCCGATATAGCGCGCTTTCCCGGCGCGTACGACATCGCTGAGCGCCTCCAGCGTCTCTTCGATGGGCGTGGCGTAATCCCAGCGGTGGATCTGCAACAGGTCGACATAGTCCATTCCCAGACGGCGCAGGCTATCGTCAATGGATCGCATGATTTGCGCGCGTGATAGTCCCTGCGGCAGATCGCCGACCTGGTGATAAACTTTGGTGGCGACGATCACCGAATCGCGGCGAGCGTACTCCCGCAGCGCGCGGCCAAGTATCTCTTCGCTGCTGCCATCGGAATAGTTGTTCGAGGTATCAAAGAAGTTAATTCCGCCTTCCAGCGCACGTTTAATCAGCGGACGGCTGCTCTCTTCAGGGAGCGTCCAGGCGTGATTGCCGCGGTCAGGTTCGCCGAAGGTCATACAACCGAGACAGAGTCGGGAAACACGAAGATGGGTATCGCCAAGAGGGATGTAGTGCATAAGACGCTCCTGCTACTTTAAAAGGTATCCTTTAAGCATAGCAGGAGCGGTATGGGCAATTATGCCAACCAGTCGCGGATTTTGGCTTCGATACCGGCGGCATCAAGGCCGAGATCGGCGCGAACTTCTTCCTGAGTCCCCTGTGGGATAAAGAAGTCCGGCAGGCCGATGTTCAGCACCGGTACCGGGCGACGGTGGGCCATCAAAAGCTCGTTTACGCCGCTGCCTGCACCACCCATGATGGCGTTCTCTTCAAGGGTGACCAGCACATCGTGATCGGCGGCAAGCTGCAGGATTAGCGCGTCATCAAGCGGTTTCACAAAACGCATATCGACCAGCGTCGCATTGAGTTTTTCCGCAACCTGCGCGGCTTCCGGCAATAATGTCCCGAAGTTAAGGATTGCCAGCTTCTGGCCGTTACGTTTCACCACTCCTTTCCCGATCGGCAGCGACGCCAGCGGCTCAAGCGCGGCGCCGGTTCCGGTACCGCGCGGATAGCGTACCGCGCTAGGGCCGTCGTTATAGTGATAACCGGTGTAGAGCATCTGGCGACATTCATTTTCGTCGCTCGGGGTCATGATCACCATTTCCGGAATGCAGCGCAGGAAGGAGAGATCGAACGCTCCCTGGTGTGTCTGACCGTCGGCGCCGACGATGCCCGCACGATCGATTGCAAACAGCACCGGCAGCTTTTGAATGGCGACGTCATGGATCACCTGATCGTAAGCGCGCTGCAGGAAGGTTGAGTAGATCGCCACGATCGGCTTATAGCCGCCAATCGCCATCCCGGCGGCAAAGGTGACTGCGTGCTGTTCGGCAATGGCGACATCAAAATATTGATCGGGGAATTTCTTCGAGAACTCGACCATGCCCGAACCTTCACGCATCGCCGGAGTGACGGCCATCAGTTTGTCATCCTTCGCCGCGGTTTCGCACAGCCAGTCGCCAAAGACTTTAGAATATGTTGGCAGGCCGCCGCTGCTTTTTGGCAGCACGCCGCTGGTGTGATCGAATTTTGGTACCGCATGGAAGGTGATGGGGTCTTTTTCGGCCGGTTCATATCCGCGGCCTTTTTTGGTCATGATGTGCAGGAACTGCGGTCCTTTCAGGTCGCGCATATTCTTCAGCGTATTAACCAGACCCAGCACATCGTGGCCATCTACCGGGCCGATGTAGTTAAAGCCCATCTCTTCGAACAGCGTGCCGGGCACCACCATACCTTTAATATGCTCTTCGGTACGTTTAAGCAGTTCTTTAATCGGCGGTACGCCGGAGAAGACTTTTTTGCCACCTTCACGCAGCGAGGAATACAGCTTGCCGGAGAGCAACTGCGCCAGATGGTTGTTCAACGCGCCGACATTCTCTGAGATCGACATTTCATTGTCGTTCAGCACGACCAGCATGTCTGGTTTGATATCGCCCGCGTGGTTCATCGCCTCAAATGCCATCCCGGCGGTGATAGCGCCATCGCCAATGACGCAAACGGTACGTCGCTGTTTGCCTTCTTTTTCGGCGGCAATAGCGACGCCGATCCCGGCGGAGATAGAGGTGGAGGAGTGACCGACGCTCAGTACGTCATATTCGCTTTCGCCGCGCCATGGGAACGGATGCAGCCCGCCTTTCTGCCGGATAGTGCCGATTTTGTCGCGACGACCAGTGAGAATTTTGTGCGGGTAGGCCTGATGACCGACGTCCCAGATTAAGCGGTCGAACGGCGTATTGTAGACATAGTGCAGCGCCACGGTCAGTTCAACCGTGCCAAGGCCAGAGGCAAAATGGCCGCTTGAGCGGCTCACGCTGTCCAGAAGATAGCGGCGCAGCTCATCGCAGAGCTTAGGCAGGCTATCTTTTGGCAGCAGGCGCAACTCCTGGGTGGAATCTACCAGCGCCAGGGTTGGGTATTTGGCAATATCAAAACTCATCAGAGACTCATTTATTGTTTATTTATCGCGCTGAATAATGTAATTCGCGAGCGCTTCCAGTGCCGTGGTATCCAGCGATTGCACAGCCAGTTCATCTAGCGCCTGGCGGGCATCGGCAACCAGATCGCGTGCTTTCCGCTGGGCTTGCTCAAGACCCAAAAGCGCCGGATAGGTACTTTTGCCTAACTGTTGGTCGGCACCCTGACGTTTGCCAAGAGTCGCAGTATCACCTACCACATCAAGAATGTCATCCTGCACCTGGAAGGCGAGACCGATATTCTCCGCAAAGCGATCGAGCGCCGGCAGCGCCTGACGGCCACGCTCGCCGGCGCTCAGCGCACCAAGACGAACCGCCGCGCGGATAAGCGCTCCGGTCTTGTGACGGTGAATTCGCTCCAGCGTCTGCAGATCGACCTGTTTGCCTTCCGCCTCGAGATCCAGCGCCTGACCGCCGCACATTCCGGCGACGCCGCTGGCCTGGGCCAGTTCGGAAACCATCGCCAGACGGTCGCGATCCGGCACTTCCGGCATCGGCGTATCACTCAGTATAGAAAATGCCAACGTTTGCAGGGCGTCACCGGCAAGAATAGCGTTCGCTTCGCCAAACTTGATGTGGCACGTGGGTTGACCGCGGCGCAGATCGTCGTCGTCCATCGCCGGCAGATCGTCATGCATCAGCGAGTAGGCATGAATGCATTCGACGGCGGCGGCTGGGGCATCCAGCGTGGAACGGCTAACGCCGAACATCTCGCCGGTGGCGTAAACCAGGAAAGGGCGCAGCCGTTTACCGCCTAATAATGCGCCATAGTGCATGGCTTCAACCAGCGGAGTGTTCTGAAACGGCTGCGGGGAGATAAAACGGCGCAGCGCGTCATTGGCCTGGGTGACACAGGCCTGTAATTGTTGCGGGAAGTCCATTTATTCAGCGTCCGGCGTAAAGGGAGTCAACGGCGCATCTTCGCTATCGGCCAGCAGAATTTGGACACGCTGCTCGGCCTGTTGCAGTTTCGTCTGGCCCTGGCGTGCGAGCTGCACCCCGCGTTCAAATTCGCTGAGCGCTTCTTCCAGCGGTAGTGCGCCGCTTTCCAGACGATTAACGATCTGCTCGAGTTCGCCTAAAGCGCTCTCAAAGCTGGCCGGGGCCTCATTTTTCTTTGGCATAGTGAATATAGACTCTTGTTATGTCTCGATGGCTATCAGTATGGTAACGGAGTCGGGCGGTTAAGCAAACTCGCGGCATTCACCCTACGGATACATTTTTGCGAAAATGCGCAATGCCAGGCGAAAAGCGAACAATGATGGTATACTCCGCGCCCTGGATGCAGACGCTGTATTGCGCCTGTACAACTTTTTTGCTTAAAGCCCCGTCGGGCTTGCCAACGAACTATTGTCGCCATGAAGTTTATCATTAAATTGTTCCCGGAAATCACCATCAAAAGCCAATCTGTGCGGTTGCGCTTTATTAAAATTTTAACCGGGAACATTCGTAACGTTCTCAAAAACTATGATGAGACGCTCGCCGTCGTTCGTCATTGGGATCATATCGAAGTTCGCGCGAAAGACGAAAATCAGCGTCCGGCTATTCGCGACGCGCTGACCCGTATCCCGGGCATTCACCATATTCTGGAGGTGGAAGATGTACCTTTCACCTCGCTGCACAACATTTTTGAGCAGACATTACCGCTGTGGCGCGAGCAGCTCGAAGGCAAAAGCTTCTGCGTGCGTGTGAAGCGCCGTGGTAAACATGAATTCACCTCAATTGAGGTTGAGCGCTACGTTGGAGGCGGCCTGAACCAGCATATCGAATCGGCGCGCGTGAAGCTCACCGACCCGGACGTGACGGTTAACCTCGAGATTGAAAACGATCGCCTGTTGCTGGTGAAAGGGCGCTATGAAGGTATTGGCGGCTTCCCCATTGGTACTCAGGAAGATGTGCTGTCGCTCATCTCCGGCGGTTTCGACTCCGGGGTTTCAAGCTATATGCTGATGCGCCGCGGCTGCCGCGTACACTACTGCTTCTTCAACCTCGGCGGCGCGGCGCATGAAATCGGCGTTCGTCAGGTGGCGCACTATCTGTGGAACCGCTTCGGCAGCTCCCATCGCGTTCGTTTCGTGGCAATCAATTTTGAGCCGGTCGTTGGCGAAATTCTTGAAAAAGTCGATGATGGTCAGATGGGGGTGGTGCTCAAACGTATGATGGTGCGTGCGGCATCGAAAGTCGCTGAGCGTTATGGCGTGCAGGCGCTGGTGACCGGCGAAGCGCTGGGCCAGGTCTCCAGCCAGACGCTGACCAACCTGCGTCTTATCGATAATGTCTCTGACACGCTGATCCTGCGTCCGCTGATTTCGCATGATAAAGAACACATCATCAATCTTGCGCGTGAAATCGGCACGGAAGATTTTGCCCGCACCATGCCGGAATACTGCGGCGTTATCTCGAAGAGCCCAACCGTAAAAGCGGTGAAAGCGAAGATCGAAGCGGAAGAAGAGAACTTCGACTTCAGCATTCTGGATAAAGTGGTTGAGGAAGCGAATAACATCGATATTCGCGATATCGCCCAGCAAACGCAGCAGGACGTGGTGGAAGTGGAAACCGTCAGCGGCTTCAGCGCCAATGACGTGATTCTCGATATTCGTTCTATCGATGAGCAGGATGACAAGCCATTAAAAGTGGAAGGCGTCGATGTTGTTTCGCTGCCGTTCTATAAACTGAGCACCCAATTTGGCAACCTCGATCAAAGCAAAACCTGGCTGTTGTGGTGTGAGCGCGGCGTGATGAGCCGTCTGCAGGCGCTATACCTGCGCGAGCAGGGCTTTACTAACGTGAAAGTGTATCGTCCGTAATTCGCCTGTACTACTTATGAAAAGCCTTCCCTTAGGGAAGGCTTTTTTACATCTATTGGCTGGCGTATCAGCGTAGCGTTATCGCCAGCGCATTCAACTGATCGATAACGATATTCCATCCCTCAAAAAATCCCATCTTTTCATGCTGCTCGCGGGTTTCATCATCTGCATGCAGTACCGTAGCCGTATAGCGACAGCCGTCGTTTTCATCCGCAAAGGTAATAATAGCCGTCATAGCAAAAGGGGTAACGGCCGGCCGAAAGTTCTCGGTTAGCATTGAGGTCATGACTAATTTTTGCTGCGGAATGACTTCAAGAAAGCAGCCGGGGTTATCGCTACGTTCACCGTCAGGGCCGTGCATCACGGTGTGAAAAGCCCCACCTGGACGCAAATCAAAGGCCAGAACGTCGGTATACCACGGCTTAGGGCACCACCAGGTTTTGAGTAATGCCGGATCGGACCACGCGCGCCAGAGAGCTGAAGTGGGCGCGCTGAGCCAGCGGCTAATGACGAGGTCACGAGAATCGGTTGCGCTACGGGACATGCTACGGCTCCTCAAGATACAGGGGGGCCAGTCCGCTGCGCGGACCGGCTATCAGGATTCGTAGTAATTATAGATGCCAGCAGCCATGACCAACTGCGAAGCCACTTCATACGCTTTTTCGCGCCCGACCAGCAGGTCAATCATTTTGAGGGCGAAATCAATAGATGTTCCAGGCCCCTGGCTGGTCAACAAATTAACCCTGGGATCCCAGACGACGCGTTTATCCTGCCACTGTTCGGCGGGGATATGCTCTTTTAGCGCCGGGAAACCGGTCATGTTGCCGATAGGGAACAGATTATGTGGCACCAGAACGGTCGCTGGCGCGGCACAGATTGCCGCCACGATGCGCCCGGATAAATGAAATTGTCTTACGGTTTCTACCAGCAAAGGGCTGTCGCGGAAGCACTCGGCGCCTTTAATTCCGCCAGGCAAAACGATGATATCAAAATCGCCATCGGCGACTTCGACCAGCGGCGCATCCGCGAGGAGCTTCACGCCTCTTGAGCAGACAATCGTTAGATTGCCATCACTGGCGACGCTGGCGTTGGTCACTTTCACACCGCCGCGCGCTAATAAATCGATAGTGGTGACCGCTTCGGTCTCTTCGCTACCAGGGGCGAGGCAAATCAGTGCCGACGCGCTCATAAATATTCTCCTTTCGCTTTACCTGTTCAAATAAACGGGCATTTTCCGGCACTGACAGACCGTGGGCCCGGGCGCGATTAAGCAGAAAACCGGTGATATAGTCGATTTCCGTATGCCGCTGCGCGCGGATGTCCTGCAACATCGATGAAATATTATCTGCAGTACTTTCAATGACCTGATTCACATACAATAACAGGTTTTCTGCCGACGTATGAATGCCTTCACGTTGCATTACTGCGGCGACTTCCTGACAGATAACATTGATTTCATGCGGAAAATCACGCAGATCGCCATTTCTGCAATCTTTCAGCGCGGTCAGGGGGTTAATCACGCAGTTGACGGCCAGCTTACTCCACAACGCCGGGTGGATATTGTCGTGCCAGGCGACATCCGGTAGTACGTTTTGTAGGATGTCGGCGAGGTCGCTGTAATCTTCGCTATAGCTTTTAGCAGGGCCGATATGAGTGGTTCCCTGGGCGACGTGAATGATGACATTGCCATCGCGTCGGGCGGCGTGGGTGGTGGACGCCAGCAGCAGTGGTTGCTTAATGTTTTTTAATTCATTCAGGGTGCCCATGCCGTTATGAATAAGCAAAATAGGCGCCGAAGCCGGTAATATAGCGGCCAGATTTTTCACCGCCTGCGAAACCTGCCATGCTTTTAACGTCACCAGTAGCAAATCGCTGGAGGCGAGAAAATCAGGATCGTTAGCGGTCATTGATTCGTTAAAGGTGCTACCGTCAGTCTCAATGAGATTAACGCTACAAAATGGTTGCGGGACGCGTAACCAGCCCTGGACCTCATGTCCGTTTTTACACAGCGCGGTTAACCACAGTTGTCCCAGTGCACCGCATCCCAGTACGGTTACTTTCATTATTCCTCCTCACCTGCGACTCCCAGGCGCTTGTAGCTAAAGTATAGCGTTATCAGCTAAGCTTCCGGGATAACAAGTTGAGTTATGCCGCGTTGTGGGTATTATGCAACGCAAAAGAAACGGAAGGAGAGGAAAAGATGCCATCTTTCGATATTGTCTCTGAAGTCGATCTTCAGGAAGCGCGTAATGCGGTCGAAAACGCAAGCCGCGAAGTCGAGTCACGATTTGATTTTCGTAATGTTGAAGCCACCTTTGAGCTGAATGAAACCAGTAAAACCATCAAGGTGCTGAGTGAGTCTGATTTCCAGGTCAATCAGTTATTAGATATTTTACGCGCGAAGCTGCTCAAGCGCGGCATTGAGGGAAGTTCGCTCGACGTACCAGAAACCTTTGTACATAGCGGGAAAACCTGGTTTGTCGAAGCTAAGCTGAAACAGGGCATTGAGAGCGCAATACAGAAGAAAATCGTTAAATTGATTAAAGACAGCAAGCTAAAAGTACAAACGCAGATTCAGGGCGAAGAAATTCGTGTCACAGGTAAATCCCGTGACGATCTGCAGTCAGTAATGGCGTTGGTGCGTAGCGGCGATCTCGGCCAGCCATTCCAGTTCAAAAACTTCCGCGATTAACACGCAAAGCCCGATGGCGCAACGCCATTCGGGCATTGCGCTGATGTCGATGCCAGAGAAGGCTTAAGCCGCTCTCCGGCAAATCTAGATTTCATTACTGATCCCTTCCTTCCTGCTTTGTAATCCTTCAACAAAGTATTCAGCATATTTTTTCATGACCAACGCCAGGTTAGTTTTGCTAATTAATTTCTCAAATTGAACCTCAAAACGATGAATTCATACTTACATGATAAAACATGAGAGTGAATAAACCCCGGAAGAAGAGGGGCATACAGCGTTGATCTCAATCATGAAATAAGGAAAGTTGATTATGCACGGAACGAATTCACTTTTTGTTCATTATTTTAATCGGTGAAACTGTAACGGAGTAAGGATACGGCGTTGTGTGTGCCATTATTTATTACGCATCGCTAAAAAAATTTTGAATTGGTTTAGCAGGCGAGATGAGAACTGATGAACTAACAGCGTTGAAACGAGTCGTTACGCTCGATGCGTGGACAGGGGATGTCTCATATTTTATATGAATTGAATCAATTTTCTTTGTTCCATGTAGGTATATGCATTCGGCGTAGGCGAGCGCAAAAATACATTTTTAATATATTTAAAAATAATTTATTGAATAGAACTGCATATAACATTTGATGAGTTTACGTGCTTTTCACAGGGATTTTGTATGCATGATGCGTACTTAAAATAGTCAGGGTGAATATTGCTGCATTAGCGCAGATTATTCCTTCTGGCTGCACTCAATCAATACTATCTTAGAAAGGTTCATATGAAATACCACGAAAACAAAAAAAGGTCAGTGAAATTAAACCCGATTGCAGCGTCATTATTACTGCTGATGCCCGTAATGGCGCAGGCGGAAATTTCTATTAAAAATGGCAGCGTTACTGAAGCTTCCAATGGCGTGCCGGTTGTTAATATCGCCAAAGCGAACAGCAATGGCCTTTCGCATAACGTATATGACACGCTGAATGTTGGTGCCGAGGGCGTTATTTTTAATAACGCGACAAGCGCAGCACAGTCCGTGCTGGCAGGGCAGATTGCGGCCAACCCGAACCTTACGGATGGCAGCGCAATGGTTATTCTTAACGAAGTAACTTCAACAAATGCCAGTACCATTAATGGCATGATGGAAGTTGCAGGTGATTCCGCTCACTTAATCATTGCCAACCCTAATGGCATTACGACTCAGGGAGGCGGGTTCATCAACGCTGAAAAAGGGACATTGACGACTGGCACGCCAAAGATCGGTGATGATGGGCTGCTAAATGGCTATTCGGTTAATGGCGGAACGATTACGGTAAGTGGATTTCAGAGCGACTCGCCGACCGAAATCCTCGCGCGCAGTATCGTGGTGAATGGCGCTCTTTCTGCGAGTGAACTTAATGTCGTCGCTGGCAATAATGCCCTTAATACTGAGGGGGTGGTGACGGGTACCGTGACTGCTACTGGCAATGCTAGCAGCTATGGCGTGGATGTATCAAAGTTAGGCGGAATGTACGCGAATAAGATTAACCTCGTCAGTACTGAAACTGGGGTTGGCGTGCGAAACCAGGGAACGATTGCAGGTGGCGATAGCGGTATAAAGCTTACCAGCAATGGGAAGTTGGTTAATAAAAACGCAGCTATCCAGTCTAGTGGCGATATCACCCTGAACACCAACGGTGTTTTAGAAAATAGCGCAGGGAAAATCAACAGCGATAAAATGATCGCTATTGATACTTCGGGTAATAATGTTAGTAATATCAACGGTGGCAATATTTTAGCAACCACGAATAACTATATTACCAGCGGTAAATTCGATAATAGTAATGGTAAACTGGCTGCCGGACAAACGCTGGCTGTCAATACCAGTGGTAATACTTTTACCAATACCGGAAAAGCTAAAACGGCGGGTATTGAGGCGGGTGTCGTTGCAATAGAATCAGGTGATTTTAATAATAACAACGGTCAGATTCATGCTGGCTATGTTGGCCTGAAAAATACATCGTTAACCAATAATGGCGGAACTATTGATTCAACGGGCAATGTCGAAGTTGAAAGTACTGGAAACATTGAAAACGTAACTGGTTTGATCCGTTCCAGTGCTGGTGCTGTAAAATTAACGACAACGAAAGCAGTTAAAAACAACGACAACAAATCGGCCGATACCACGGGCGGTGAATCCTTGGGTATCGTCTCAGGTAATGGCATCGAGATTGCTGCTGACTACTTATTCAACTGGGCTGGCGAAATTGCCTCAGATGGTGATGTGAGCATCCAAACCACCAGTGATATTGATAACTATATGGGTAAAATTGAAAGCAGTAAGACTGTTTCAATTACTGGTCGCGACATCAATACCAGCCAATCCGGTATTAACGGAGGAGATGGTGTAAATATCGATCTCGACAATTACTACAGCCGCTTGGGGGTGATAACTTCAGTAAACGGTGATGTTACTATCAAAGCCAACACCGTGAGCACAGACAGTTCAGTCATTAAAGCTAAAAATATCAGTATCGATTCCGGAGCTGATATCGATGCTAAATATACTATGATGGTTGCTGATCAAAAACTAGCGCTTAATGCGGCAGGCAAAATCACCAGCACCGATAGCGACAAGTTCGGTTTCTATGTTGGTCAATATTTCGGTTATGGAAACCAACAAGGTGGTTTAATTGGTGGTGAGGGTGTTGATATTACGGCGAAAAGCCTGAATAACGAATCCGGTCGTATCATTGCGCAAACCGGTGATGTAAATATTAACCTGACTGGCGATCTTGCCAGTAACAAAGGGCAGATTGTTGCGAATTCCGGGAAAATGACGATTGCAGCGAAGAGAATTGCCGCTGATTATGCAACAATCTACAGTTCAGGCAACATGAAGATTGATGCCAGTGGATTATCGTCCAAAGCAAGTGGCTCTATCGCAAAAAACACGGCTACCGGTATCATCTCTTCTGATAGCGACGTATTGATTAATATCAATGGAGATTATAATAATACCGGCTGGGTGAACGCCAAAGGTAATATGACGGTAAATGCTTCTGGTTATCTGACTAATAACCATGCATTTAGTGCTGATGGTGATTTGAACCTGACGGGGAAAACCATTACTAATAACAGTGATATTGCTGCTGGAAATACGCTTAATATTTCTACAGCAAATGACCTGACCAATAACCTTGGCGCGAACATTTCGGCCAAAACAACTAACGTTACCGCTAAAAATATCTCTAACTGGGCTAACTTAGTTGCTGACAGCGAATTGAACGTCACGGCAAGTAATAACATTTATAATTACGGTAATCTGTATACCAATGGTAAAGCTGTTATCAATGCCAAAAAAATAGTCAATACTGGTTTTTGGGCTGTATTAGGTGGTGCGCAAGGATTTCAGACTACTGCTAATATTGTAAACATTTTTGGTACCGTGGTCGGTAAATAAATCAGGTAGCAGGTGAAAGCAGTAAGGGATTACTGCTTTCACATTATCAGGATAAGAAATGGATATTCGACATACATTAATTATTACTTCTCTTTTTTTGGTTGCGCTTCCTGTGACTGCTGCTGATGTTCAGTTAGGTCGTCTTATAAAAGAACAGCAAAGTAACGATAATGCGTCCTTACAAGACAGAAAAATAGAGCAGAAAGATGTATATTCTGATGCTACAACAAAGAAACATACTGATAGCACATTCCCGCAAGAAACACCTTGTTTTCAGATCAATGAATTGATTCTTAGTGATGATTTTTTAGATAATAATGAATTAAAGAAAATAAAAAATCAGGTAGTTGGTCAATGTCTCGGAATGAATGGGCTCAAAAAGGCTGCGGTGCTGTTCCAGGATTATTATATAAACGCAGGGTATATTACTACCAGAGTTGAAATTCCAACTCAGGATTTATCAACGAAAAAATTAAAACTGACGGTTGTGCCTGGAAGAATTTCAGAGATCGTTGTTGCTGGAAATGATATAAGCAAGTGGATTTTACCTTTTTCAGTTGGCGATATTCTGAACATCCGAGATCTAGAACAAGGCCTGGAAAACATACAGAGAACCCCTGAGGTGGATGTAAAGATCAACATTCTGCCAGGTTCCGAAAATGGTTCGAGCAAAGTAGTAATAAATACGCAGCGCAAAAAAAATGGAGCTTAAGGGCTTCCTATAATAACTTCGGCGATCAGAGTACTGGTAGTGAACTTATCGGTGGAACAAGTTATTTATATAATGTCACAGGCTTGAGTGACCTTTTTTATCTTGCAGGGACAGGTAGCCAAACGGGTGGCTATAAGAACGTGAGTACTTATTATAGTGTGCCATTCGGTTATTATGATCTTAGTCTCTATTATAGTAAAAGTAAATCCCATCAAGGCATCGATATTGGTGCATATACTTTTGACTATATTGGCAAGACAGAATACTTCAGTCTTAAAGGCAATAGAATGCTATACCGCAATGTGAACTCAAAATTGTCTGCAAGCGCTGAACTGATCAGACGTAAGTATGACTACACATTGGGTGGGACAGAACTGGTATTGCAAAAGCGTGATATGGGTAATGTACGGTTAGGCGTAAATTATAAGAGAAACTTTACCGGGGCAGCACTGGACTCCACGGTAACCTGGCAGCGGTTTACCAAGGCGTTTGGCGGTACCGATACACCTGATATGCGCACTGGCACTGTTAGTAAAGAAAGTCAAATTGTGAACCTTAATGTGAATTACGTGAAATGGTTAACAATGTTGCCAGTTAACGCCTATTATGAACTTAATTTTGGCGCCCAGTATTCACCGGATAATTTGACGTTACAGGATCAGTTCACGATAGGCGATCGTTGGAGTGTGCGTGGTTTTCAAAATAGTGATGGGATCTATGGCAATAAAGGTTTCTTTTTACAGAACACGCTAAATGCTGTGACGGGTTATAAAGGTCTCATACCCTATATCGGTGCAGATTATGGTCAAATAATTGGTAAGTTACCTTCACAGAACCTTAGTGGCAAAAAAATAATGGGTGGTATTTTGGGTGTCAAAGGGGCTGTCAGAGCTCTGGAATATGATGCTTCGGTATCAGCCCCTTTTATCTATCCTAATAATTTGGATGTCGATGAATATAAATTAAATTTCAACTTTGCGTACCAGATTTAATTCATTGGGGGATGTGCAATGCGTATTGGTACAGATATTGTTGAAGTGGCAAGAATAGAAAAAGCCATTGCCAATGATAAGTCAGGATTTCTTCATCGAGTATATACGGATAATGAGATCAAAGATATTGATTTTCCTTGCCCTAATTATGAGAGGGCATCAGGATTTTGGGCTGCTAAGGAGTCTCTGGTAAAAGCCATAGGGTATGGATTTAGTCACGGGATCCGTTTCCATGACATTGAGGTCGTTCATGATGAATATGGAAAACCTGAATTCATATTGTCAGGGAGTGTTAAGGAGATTCTAAATAATCAACAAATTATGAATATATCATTGAGTATTTCACACTGCCGGACATATGCGATAGCCGCAACCATAATCTATTAATAAAGGCATTCATGTAAAATGTATAGGTATAGCGATCTTGTAAGTAAAAAGGTGCTGATTACTGGTGCCAGCGGCGACATAGGTCTTGCAATTTGCGAGAAATTTCTTGAGCAAAAATGCACGGTATATGCGTTGTATAAATCAAATGTCGAGCCTTTGATTGCTCTGAAAGGAAACCATGCTAATGGCAACTTACTTAATATTTTGCCATGCGATCTCACAAGCCAGAAAGAAGTGACTGCGTTGTGTGAGCGCTTGACTGCCGAAGCCGGAAGACTGGACGTGCTGGTGAATAATACGGGGATTGTTAAGGATAGCCTCTTTGCATCAATGACCTTTGATGATTTTTATTCTGTCATTAGCATTAATTTACTTAGCTTGTTCCGGTTAACGAAGGAAGCATTAATGCTATTACGTTCAGCGGAAAATCCAGTTGTTATTAATGTCGCATCGGTGGCAGCTCTTGTACCAAGCGTTGGCCAGGCAAACTATAGCGCATCAAAAGGTGCAATATTAAGTTTTACCAGGACACTTGCCGCTGAGCTGGCGCCGCGGGGAGTACGCGTTAACGCGGTCGCGCCGGGGATGATTGAATCTAAAATGGCGAAGAAGGTTCCACGTACAGTTGTTCGTGAAGTGACTAACTCAATTCCATTAAAACGACTCGGAAAATGTGACGAGGTGGCCAACGTTATTGTTTATTTAAGTTCTTCAGCATCTAGCTATGTCATAGGGCAAACCATCGTCGTCGATGGTGGCATGGTAATGCGGTGATATATGTCTAAGTATTCAATACCACCAAAAATTTTTCTTGCTATGGGCGGCTGGCGTCAACCTTTACTCATGGTAGATAAAATAGTCGATTTTAAATACGGAGAGAATGGCTTCATCAAAGTTATAAAACATGTAACTTATAATGATCCTTATCTGCTTGGACATTTTCCGGAAGATCCCATTATGCCAGGAGCGATCATTTCTGAGATATTTGGCCAGGCAAGCGAGTATTATTCTTTTCTCACTGATATCTGTGATATTTATCAACAACACTCGGGTAAAGAACTTAGGTCATTGCGTGATATACATGCTTATATCAAGCATCCGGATATGTTGAGCATAATACATGCAAGGCGTGCTGCGGTGCGTGGAGTGTTAGCATCACAGAATTTGAAATTTAAAGAAACGGCTTACCCGGGAGATACGATTGAAGTGGTAAGCAAGCTGTCATTTTCTGATGATAGTGGGTTTAAACATTATTTAGTTACAGCTAATGTTGGCAAGAAAATTATTAGCCAGGGCATCATTATTAACTTTAGAGAAATCATTTAATTATCCAAGGAGTTCGGTGTGACAAACATCCATGATGAAATTGATGAAATTGATGAAAGAAAAAAAATAATCATCACGATTAAAAACGAAATTATTCAACGCCTGAATGTCCAGCGTGAGGCTCATCAAATAGATGATGATACGCCCTTGTTTGGCAATGGCTTGAAACTTGACTCTGTCGATGCAACGGAGATTATCGTTATGCTTGATAAAACCTTCAACATCCAGGTCTCAGAAGGCGATGATCCAGCCTATATGCGAAGCATAAATAATCTGGCATCTTTCATTCTAAAGAAAAAAACATCCTGAATTGATAAGGTTATATTGAAGGGTATTTTATGAAGTTACTTTCTGATCTCCATTTTAAAAACAATGCGGTTATGGGTATCTATAATCACCAATGCGTACCTTCTTCATATCATGATATTTATGAAGAGTATAAAGCTGTGCGTGAAAATGTCTTGCTGGTAGATTATTCTCATATGTCCATTACCAGTGTGATGGGGGAGGATGCATGGGCGCTTGTAAACTATTTGGTATCTGCTGATGTATCGATCATCCGTGATGAACAGGGTATTTACTCTTTGCTGCTTAACGCTGATGGAACTATCCGCGGTGATGCTTATGTTCTGTGCGCCGCTGAAGGCTATTATATTCTATCAGAGAATCTGACTGCACAAGAAGTTATAAATATCCTGAATGAAATCCTTGTTAAGGCGGATGATTTAGATATTCAGGAGATTCCAGAAATAAAATCGATGGGAGAGGATGACTGGGGCGTCATTATGCTGGAAGGGCCTTATGCCTGGGAAGTAATGGCAGAGGTTTATGGTTTTGATATCATTGGCCTACCTTATTATGAATATATGAATACCAATGATGGACTTATGGTTTTTCGTTGTGGGAAACATGGCGAATTCGCATATCAATTGATTGGTGCACAAGCAACGCTTGTCACCATGTGGATGAAGTTACAAGAAATAGGCGCCAGATATTCGCTGAAAACCGGTGGCTTAGAATATCAACGTCTGGTGAGAATTGAAAATACAGGATGGGATGAAAGTATTTACCCTCGCTATTCCACAAATCCGGTGGAACTGCAAATGCAGTGGGCTATCCAGTATGATAAAGAGGACTTTATTGGTAAGAGTGCAGTCGTGGAGTTATCGCGAAATGGCGCACAACGTAAGCTTATTGGGATCTCTCCATGCGATGAATGTTGTCAGATCGATTCAGATGATCTTGTGATGGTTAATGGACAACAGGTAGGGGTTATTATTAATGCAACATATTCGCCGGCCAGGCAAGCATGGATTGCGTTGGCCCTTATTGATGAATGTTATGCGTTAGCCGATATTTCAGGTTTTAGCCTTAAAACCGCAAATGGTGAAATCGCTGCGAAAACACAGAACTTACCCTTTATTTATAACTTGAGTTTGTTGGTTAATCCCACAACGCATAGCTTTGTTGATGCTTCGAAAGCAAAGAGCGCGTTTGCCACGGTATAACGTTTAGCGATGACAATATTATATCCAGCATCGGTCGGTAGATAATAACAATCGGGATAAAGCATAACATTATGAAAACTAGTAGAAAAAGAGTGGTTATTACCGGTATGGGGATTTTGTCGTCTCTGGCTGACAACATCGCAGACTTCAGGCAAGCGCTGCTGGAGAAAAAAAATGGCATCACTGATAGTGCGCGTTTCTCTAAATGGTTTGCGAACGCCCGTGCGGCTGAAATGCTGCATCAAATTCATTGTCCCGAATTATCGAAAGAGGTTGTCTCATCGCTAGATAATGCTGCACTTTGGGCCTACAAAGTTGGTAAGGAAGCACTAGAGCAGGCAGAACTGGCAACCCATCGGGAGTGCCTGGAACAGATGGGGCTGATTGTAGGCGTTTCTTCTGCAGGCACTGAAGCATTCCTTCCGCTATTTGAGCAGCATATTCAGGACTTTTCGTTACGGAAGGCTCTTTTTTCAGGCAGCTTTTCATCGTGTTGTTCCAGCGCATCTACGTTATTAGGCCTGAAAGGAGGCGTGGAACTCGTTGCAACGGCTTGTACGGCAAGCCCGAACGCAGTCGGCATGGCTTTTGATTACATCCAAAACGGCAAAAGCAAGGCTATGCTGGCTATTGGAACGGAACCTATTTATTTACCCACCTTTGCCGGTTTTTATGCCCTGAACGTTATGCACCCGCAATCGTGTTCGCCATTTTCGGGGCATTCAGGTATGTCTATTGGCGAAGGCGCAGGGGCAATAGTCCTGGAAGAGTATGAGCATGCGGTCGCGCGTGGTGCGACGATTCTCGGCGAAATTCTCTCGTACGCCACCTCGTGTGATGCATACCATGAAACGGGGCCCGACCCGCGCGCTAGCGGCGCAGTGCAGGTCATGCAGAAAGCCATGGCGAATGCAGGTATCAAACCTGAGCAAATTGATTACGTTAATGCGCATGGTACGGGAACGCAGGCTAATGACCAAATAGAAACTCTGGCGATGAAGAAAGTTTTCTCTGGCGCCGAAAATATATTGATCAGTTCTACTAAATCGTATTTTGGCCACAATATTGGCGCCGCCGGAATTGTCGAGCTCATCGCTTGTTTAGTTACCCTTCCGCAGAAGCATGTTCTGCCAACGTTGAATTTTTCGCAGCCGCGCCCTAACTGCGATCTGGACTACGTGGCGAATGAGTTTCGACACAAAGATATCAATATCTTTATGAAGAATAACTACGCATTCGGCGGTAATAATTGCTGCATGATTGTCAGTACCAAGCCGTGTTCAGTTCCTCTTACCGCCTATGATGCCAAACGTGTTGTTATAACTGGGATAGGTGCCGTATCGGCTATTGGACATACGCTTAATGAAATTCTTCGCTATATCCATGAAGATGCCAGGTCGCTGGAGTTGAGCGGCGTAGTATTTCCTGATGATACGCTTGAAGAGGCTAAAGCGCTGTTGGATGTTGTAGAGAAAACTAATCAGTTTGCGGAAATATTTGGCGAAGAATATCGAGAAGCGGCCTACCGACAGCCGGAGTCAGAAAAGCACTTTAAAACTTACCAGGTGAAAGGCCTCGAACCACGTAAACATTTACGCCGCTATGACCCACGCAAGGCAACGCGCGGCGGTACGTTTGCGCTGATTGCACTTTCAGAAGCGCTGAATAGGGCGAAACGCAAGATTAAACGTGACGGAGAGGAGCTGGGCATGGTTCTGGGAATGGCCCGTGGACCGCAAGAAACTACCTATAAGTATTTACAAAGTTTAAAGCCCGATCCGCGCAAAGTACGTACTTCAGAGTTTCCTGGTTCGCTGATGAACTCGATGACGACATTTTGTGGGATTTCGGAAGGTATAAAGGGATATACGACTACGTTAGCGACCGGTGAAAACGCCGCGCTTGGCGCATTGACTTATGGCTATGAAATTGTTCGCCAGCAACTACAGCCACAGGTCATTGTTGGCGGGGCTGATGAATATTTTCCATCGATGTCCCTGTATATGGATGCGGTGACCAACAAGATTCATATGACGTCAAATGTCGCTGATTATCAGGTATATGCCAAAGAGGAACATGGCTATGTTCCTGGTGAAGGGGCCTGTATGCTGTTATTGGAAGACGCGCGTGCAGCAGCTACCCGTGGCGCTGAAATATTGGGAGAAATTGCAGGTTATGGTAAGTCATGCAGTAATTCCTACTTTGATGCGACGCAGATTGAGGAAAAATCTACCGCAATGTCGCTGGCGATCGCTCGCGCGCTTGCCGATGCGGGTATTACCGCAAAAGAGATTGATTTAGTGTGTGGAACTAGTAGTGGCAGCGAAGTTAGCTCAATCATAGAAATTAATGCAATCTATGATTCATTCCATAGCCATAATCCACATGTTCCAGTGGTGAATTATAACGCATTTTTTGGCTTTGTTGCTTCGTCTGCAGGGCTTTTAAACCTGGCGGTGATTCTTGATTGTATTCAAAGACAATCGGTTCCTGCTATTCCATATACACAAAACTTTTCCGACGCAAGAATTAACTTTGTAAAGAAAACACGAGAAATAGCTATCAAATACGCTCTTTTAATTGGCGCTACAGAAGGCGGGAATTATTACGCTATCGTGATTAAAGGATAACAAGGTGAGCGGGAGAGCTATTATTTCTGGCTTTAGTGTATCCTTGCCATATGCTGAGAATAGTTCGCTGTTAATTCGAAATCTGCAGCAAGGAAAACGGGTACATTTGTCGCCATGGTTTATATCAGATAACCAGGCTAGAGAATGTGGATTTGCAGAGAATATATTCATTGCGAAACTACAACGAGAAAACGATAGCGCTTTTGAACTGGTGTACAAACTCATTGATGACGCCTTACTACAGGCTGGTCTTAGTAATGACAGCCTGAAAGGCAACAGAGTTAGAGTATATATTACCGGAATAGGCCCTCGTGTTGATGTTATGGATTACAGGAATTTTTATAATTACAATGATATGGAAGATGTTTCGGTAACATCTTCAATTAAAAATCTTTCTGTAAAAAATATGTCGCAGGATAATGTCTCTTATACGCTGGGGCTAAAGTATGAGTTGCAATATTTGCCGCCAAATATGAACTGTACAAGTAACTCATCATTGACGGCTATTCATTTGGTTACCAGGGCAATAGAGAGTGGAGGTATTGACCTCGGGCTTGTTATTAATATTTCAAAAATTAAATATCAGGATCTTGTATTCCTTGCAAGCCAGGGAATGTTTGACAGTAAAATTGTCCAGCCCTTCGGGGTAAACAGCAATGGTGTGCATTTTGCCGAAGGCTATAGCGTTATGTTACTGGAAAGTCAACAACACCGAATGATGCGCGGAAAAAGTCCGGGAGTATGTATTACTTCGGCATATAAGCAAATTAATGCTAGTCGAAGTAATGATGCATCCTGGCAAAGCACCAGCATTTTGAAGTTAATTCATTCATTATTAAATGATGCTGGGGTGAGAAAAGAGGACCTTTGTGCATTCATCCCTCACGGTAATGGAACCTCATCCAGTGATAAAGTTGAAGCAAAAGCGATCGCTATGTTTGCTGGTGAAACCCCGCTTCCCGTATTGGCCTATAAAGGACAAGTTGGTTATACCGCAACGGGTTCTGGGGTGATAGACCTAATTATTGGCTATCATTTACTGCTCACGAATGAATTGATTTTTCCTGTTATCAATGACGAAATCATAGATGATGTCGCTTGCCATATCTCCGTAGAAGGAGGTGTGAGGAGGCATGAAAAAAACCATCTTCTGAAGACCGGGTTAGGCGTCGATGGTTCAGTTGTTGCGTTATTAATGACAAATTTGAATAAGAGTTGTGGTTGATATGAATAGTAAGATGTATTTGTCTTCATATTCATTTCTTGAACCTGAAGAACCGTTTCATTTATATTATCCAAACTGGTTAAATGTATGGGAGTCGCATTCATTCAATACCGCGCTCAAGGCAACGGGAGCGAATGGTTGGCGATTTAAACGCTTTGGCACACGTGCCGAAATATATAATCGTGAAATCACAAGGCGACCAGATCATATACCCTATATTAATGCCATGGAAAGAGTGTCGGACGATGCTCTACATAGCTTATCAGCAAAAGAACGGATGCTACTCCTGAAATCACGAACCGCCTTTATCTATATTGATTCATGGGGGGAGTCAGGCGTTTTTGAATACAATATAAGTAGCCTTAACTTATCAACTATTGATACTTTACCTAAGAATTTGATTAAGAAATTTTCTATCAACAACGTGACCTGTAAAATACGAGGTGAAAACTATGCTCTATTTCAAGCAATGGCATTGACACAGGATTATCTTGCTTGGGATGTATTTGATTTTGTCGTTATCTGCGGAGGTTACCGTGCGGTGCCGTTGTTGGCTTTTACCGCAGAAAGCCTTAGCCAAGGCGAAAGGAAAAAACATCATAAGCATGTTCCTGGCGTGAATGTGTCAATTGAAAGAGTGGGCTGCTTTATATTCAGTAGAAGAGAAAGTCATATGAGAGTGAACTGTGGTCCATATATATCTAATGGTGTAGACCGCTTGTTTGTATCACAATCAGAAAAAAATAATGATATTGACTTGGTTGCCTATGCCGGTGGTATCAATAAATTAATACCACCTTCTAACAAAGGAGTCGATCTCATTACTCGTTATGGTTGTAGCGGCTGCATGACCCCTGCTTTGAGCTGGCAATACATTGCACACCACGCTTTGCATAATGGCTGTCTTCGAACCGTTATCCCTGGGGCAGTCGGTGGCTATGCTTATTTTGATACCTGGTACGAATAGAAGGCCCTATGCGCAGCAATATAACAGAATTACCTGATATATCTCTGTACGGTATACATAAATCTTATGGTCCTCAGGATAACATTACTATTGCACTGAATGATATTAATCTGGATATTGTAAAAGGTGAGTTCGTAGCATTATGTGGCCCTTCGGGAAGCGGTAAGAGTACCTTGCTTAATATACTTTCAGGTATTGATAAACCAACGGCAGGTAATGTTTTTTTCCTAGGCAAAAATCTAAATGCGCTGTCTGAAAAGAATTTAGCGCGACTCCGTAGTCATCATTTAGGGTTTATTTTTCAGTTTTTCAATTTAGTCCCGGTACTAAGTGTTTTTGATAATGTTTTTTATCCCCTGATGCTAAATGGACATTTCAATGCAAAAGAGGCGAAAGCACGGAGTCTACATTTCCTCGATAGTGTGGGCTTAGCCCACTTAGTCGGGCGAAAGCCAGGCCAATTATCAGGCGGACAACAACAGCGGGTCGCGATAGCAAGGGCGTTAGCGCATAGTCCTGAAGTCGTTGTTGCCGACGAACCGACCGGAAATTTGGATCTGGCCACTGGAGAAGCGATTCTTGACCTGCTGCTTGACATTAATCGGCGCACAGAGACGACGTTTATTATCTCCACTCATTCGACTCAGCTACAAGAGCGAGCTCGTCGGAGAGTGGAAATTAAAGATGGAGCAATAATATATGATTCAGCGAAGCAATCTTTGTAGAGTTTTGCTTCTGTGTTTAACCACGGTTATATTTTCAGCATTCGCTGAATCGATACCCACACCTGTTTCGGATCGTGTTTTACAGGATGGGTTACCAGGTGAGCCAAAAGCATTAGCATCGGTCACAGCAAATTTGCTTAAAGAATATGAACGCACTAATAACGTTGGTGTGCTGATCTTTTATTCATGGGGGATGCTGCGGCAAGCAGCTTATTACCTGAGTGTTAATGATCTGATTCACGCCTCTGAATATGCAAAAACAGGATTCTTCTATATGGATGAGTCGATAGATGTCAATGAAGATAATTTGCTAATCAGATATTTGCGTGCGCGTGTTGATGCCTGGCTTCCAGGTAATTTGGGGCGCTGCGTGATTACGATTGAAGATACCGACTTGCTGATGAGGAATAGAGATAAATTCAGCGTCGAGATTGTTCGGAAGATTAACGAGATGCGTTTACGAGCTCTCCATCAGTGCCATAGCAAACCACAAGAAGAACAATTCCTTCAGTATCTGAGAAGCGTAGGGCAAAACCTTAAAATCGATTATGCAAATAACAATCCGCCTGCGTGGGAAATGGCTGAAGTCGTGCAGGTTATTGTTCCGGTTATTAAAGGTGATTAAATGTCAAGGGATGTGATATTCATTAATGGTATTGTGGCGTTGTTATTGCTATTTGTAGTTTATAATATCATCTTCAACTATGGTGATGCTAAATTTTCATTCCTTAATTTGCTACGGCATCAGCGTAGAACCCTTTCTACTATTTTTGCTATTGTTTTAGGTGGTGGCGCTATATTTCTATATGGCGGTTTTATCAAATACTCTTTTTGGATACTCAAGGAGCAGACGATACGAACTAATGTTGGCCATGTGCAAATTTATAATAAATCCTACTTTGAAACGGCTAATAAGAATAAAAGCCTTATTTCTGACTACATTTCACTAAAGCATAATATATTACAAAATGCCTATTTTTCTAATGCAATTTCGACAATTTCAGGTCAGCTAGAGTTTAGTGGGATTATATCTCACTACGAAAGCGAAACGTCAAATTATTTTTCGGCGCAAGGCATTGAACCATTACCATCTCTGAAGCTAGGAGCATTTGATAAGATAGTCTTTGGAAGCGATTTATCTCGCGTAAAACATAATGAAATTACCATCGGAAGCGGTTTGGCCAAAACACTTGATAGCCACTATGGTGACTGGCTCGATATCCTGGCGGTAAATGTGGCAGGAGGACAGGGCGCTATATCAGTCAAACTCCGTGGCATCTTTGAGTCGGGAATTAAGGATTATGATGATGTTGCACTAAAGATACCTCTTGATACCGCTCAGCGAATCATGGGTACGAATGGCGTCAGTAAAATAGTTATCTTATTAAAACATGATGATGTAGCGCCATTTGTTATTAAAATGAGAGAGTTTATCGCTCAACAGAATTTACCCCTTATCGTTAAGGACTGGAAGGAAAGCTCTATTTTTTACCAGCAAGTTGAAGGCATGCTTTCGGGTATCTATTTTTTTATTAAAGTCATAGTAGCACTTATTGTGATATTTATGATCGGTAATTCAATGACGATGAATATCGTTGAGCGGACTAAAGAGATCACGACACTACGAGCCATCGGTTTACAGTCCAGTCGTGTTACGCTTTTATTCTGGTTGGAAGGTATATATATAGGCATTTTGGGGGCAATCGGTAGCCTTGCTTTTGGTTATACCATTGCTGCGATTATTAATATTTCCGGCATTGCAATGCCTCCTTCTCCAGGGCAGTCAGTTGGATATACTGCATTTATTAAAAGCAATGACGCAGAGTTAATTTGGTTTACCTTGATGTTGCCAATTTTAACGTCAGCCCTGGCTTCTATCATTCCTGCATATCGTGCATCGCGGCTTAATATTACAGATGCATTTAAATCTTCATAGAGGGCAGTATGAGAATTGGCATGTGGTATTTATTATATTTGGCAGTATTACTGCATTCAGCTGCAGTGCAAGCGACAAAAATTGATCAGCAGGCTCTGGAGATTATTCGCAGGGCGGATGAAGTTCGTTCACCAAATGAACCTTTCCGCTATGAAGTGACCGTGTTGGAGTTTAAAGAGGGAGTGGATGAACCTGAAAATAAACAATCTCTCGATATTTCAATGCGATTTATTAAGCCGAGGAACGGTATTAAAGCTGACGCTCGTTCATTGATACGCTTTACTTATCCTCCGCGAGATAAAGGTAAAGTCATGTTATCTGATTGGTATGATTTATGGTTTTATACACCTGAGCTTCGAAGGCCAGTTCCCATTTCGCGTTCACAACGCTTAATAGGCCAGATCTCTAATGGTGATGTTATCGTAACGAACTTCGAATATGCCTATGATTCGACGCTGGAGGGTGAGGAGCCTTGTGGTGATAAAATCTGCTATCGGTTGTCTCTTATTCGTAAATCTGAGGCCGTTACTTATCCAAAAGTGATTTACCTGGTAGAAAAAAACGCCGAGTATCGACCATTTAAGGCATCATATTACTCACTTGATAATCAATTACTCAAGAGTGTTTTGTATAAAAACTATCAAATGGTATTGGGAATGTACCGGCCAACAGAAATTATTGTGCAGAATACTCGGTATGAAAAGGGATATTCTGTCATGAAGTATAGTAATGTTCGCCTTGAGTCCTTACCAGAATTTCACTTCACGAAGGAGTTCATTCAGAGGGAAGCAAAGTGAAATTGCTTCGGGCCGTATTACTATCAATTCTAACATTAATACCGTTGTTGGGGATGGCAGATTGTCTTACCGCGGATGAAATACAACAAAATGGTCAATTGGTTTTGATGGGGCAAACATCCTTTACACATAAAAATGAGTCTCTATGGCGCATCAGTGGATCTAACCCGTATACCACTGATAACGCCTATAATAATATTTCACTTAACGTCTCTAGCTCTTGTGACATTATTGATGATGTGTTGGCTGTGGATTTTTCATTATATGGCTTTGGATATCATCCGATGAACGAGGTGGGGCCATTCGAAGAAGATGATAGTCGCTCTAAAATATTAATCGATAGGCTAAAGCTGAACGCAACATTATCTGAAAACGTCAGTCTCGAAGGCGGAAAACTTAGACCGCATTCCGGCGCTTTTCATTTAAGATCGCCTGCAGCATTGTTGACGACTTATTATGCCGGATTTAAACCTACCAGAATATTCGACCCCGGATTTAACTCCACCTATAATGAGCCGTTTTGGGGAGGGCGGATCTCAGAAGAGTTCCGCGATTATGCATTCTCATTTACCATCATACCCAAATTGGCGAGTATTGATGAATATTATGAGTCATCCAGCAACTGGACAGCCAATCAACGGAGCAACAGCAGTGAGTATTATTTATTAAGTTACTCCGATTATCGACTTGCTAATCATCGACTGGCAGCAGATGTGATGCTTGGCGATTCACCTTCGTTGGCCCTGGCGGATAGCTACAATATAACTCCTCAGTTTGTTGTCAACGTAGAGGCGGCTTTACACAAAAATCAACAGTGGCGGCATTTTTCCCGTGAAAAACGAGATGCAGTATTATCTGGAAAATATCCTTCATCGCTTTATGCTCAGGATGATAAAAAAAACTATGAATTAGCCGTTGGCGGCCAGTATACCACTGACCTTTTTAGTGTATTAGGTATCGAATACTATTATCAGAGTGAAGGATACTCAAAAGCGGCATGGCGAGAGCAGACCGACTTTATTAAACTATTAAGTAATAAAACTGGCTTGTCCAGTTTAGACAAAGTATTTGATGATTATAAATATCTGATGGGGTCAGAAATAAGTAATACAGGAAATAAAGGGATGTTACAAGGACGACATTATATTAATTCGTGGCTAAGTTTAAAGAATACAGATCATTCAACTTTTCAGCCCTATCTGGTGATGAACTTAGTTGATGGTAGTGCATTAATTGGCACCCATTATATCAAGCCGGTAAAAGGGTTGGGCGAACGGGTAGAGATTTATTCGGGGTTTTATAGCGCATTAGGTCATCGTGATTCTGAGTTCGCACTTTTTGGCGAGACCCTCGGAGTCTATATTGGATTTAAATACTATTTATAAGGATATATTGTCTATGACAAAGTTATCAGAGCAACCATTGGTGCTTATTTTCGCCGGTCAGGGAAATCCTGTAATTGGAATGGGATCAGATTTATGGGATCTAAACGCAACCACCAGACAAATCTGGGATTGCGCTAGTGATGTAACAGGGTTGGATCTTCGTCGGTTATGTCTGAAAGGGCCAATGAATCGTCTGGTGAGAACGACGACACAGCAGGCAGCGGTGACGGCTATCAACGTTACGCTCTATAGTCTTTATGCTGAGCAATTCTCTGACGCTCACATCGTGGGTTCATGTGGGCATAGTGTTGGTGAATATAGCGCACTCTACGCGGCCGGCGCTTTAACGCTGGAGAATGTGTTCAAACTAATATCAGCGCGCTCAACTATCATGGATGATTTAAGTCATATTCGTAAAGGCGCAATGCTAGCGGTGAGAGGTGCCGATTATCAAACGATAAGCCAGTTGATTAACGATTCCGCAAGCCCGGTTGTGGTGAGTTGTGATAATAGTCCCTTTCAGCAGGTGGTTGGCGGAACGCTGCCAGATTTAAGCGAATTCGCCGGGGTACTCATGGGAGCAGGCCTGGAAACGGTTAAGTTGGGCGTTAGCGGTGCCTGGCACACGCCACTAATGGCTGAAGGAGTTCAGCTTATGCGGGATGCCCTGGAGGTGGTGGAAATGGTACGGCCAAATTATCCTGTACTAATGAATGTTACCGGGCGCGAAGAAGGTGACCCTGAGATAATTAAAAACAACTTATCGTTGCATTTGACCCATACCGTACAATGGACAGCATCTATGACTGCTTTTTTACAACACACTCCCGTCGTCAGGTTCGTTGAAATCAGCAATAAAGCGTATCTTGGACAATTACTAAATGATTTCGATGATTTCTCGGCAGAGTATTTTATTCATTGTCGAAAAATATTGGGGGCGTAACGAGGCTAGCATGATTCCGGATTATTTAACTTTTATTCGTCGACAGGATCGTTCGCTTTTACCCTATTTGTACTTTATTTGTACGATGCTGATTGCATTCTACGTGAAAAACAGAGGGTATCTTTTGACCGTGGAAGATGCATTCCCTGTCAGCGCCATTTTTTCGTTAACTATGTTTAGCTTTGTTTATGAACTTAAAGCGTATTGGGCTTACAAATATGCGATAAAAAATATCAACTTTTCTTGGTTTCAGGGAAAAAAGTATTCGCAATGTGAGGCCATACTATGGCATCCGCTTGTTGCTACAGCTTGCTGTTTACTAGGGTGCTATCTGGTTGTGAAGGGATTTCTACTCTTCTTTTCAAGCATTCTCGCGATGGTCTGTATTGTCATCTTTGTGCCGATAATAGTCTATATGATGTGCTGGTTCGCCAGGAATTGTTACGTCAAACAGTTACAGCAGGCAACTGTGTATACGCTTAGATACCGTAATCTCCATCATTATGCTTGCTTAAATGTTACCGTAACTTTTATGACCAGTTTTCTGGTTATCAGCCCCTTAATCGAGGATGAAGATTTTTCCTTATCCAATGGTTTTTTGTCTGCAAAGTTGATAGTTGCTATGCTGATTCTTTGTTCAGCGATACTGGCAGTTAATTTGATTTTTGCTCACCCATCCAGGCGTTATACTTTTTTAGGACGGCTTTTTCAGAAAGAGTTTGATGTGAACCTGGCTAAAACTATCCCATTTACCGTAATGTATAGGAAATCGCTATGGTTGCGGTTAGTTATTTTATTTATTCTTCAACTGTTATGGATCGTAATTTTTAGCCTGTTGCTGAAATTATTAGGGTGGGAAATGTATTTTTATTTCTATTTTATTTTATGCATGATACCGGCGATGGGATACTTTTATTTACATGTTTACTGGCGCTGGCATGATGATTACATGACGGCATGTGATATGTATCTCAGATGTGGCGAAAATAATAATTAACATCAGAAAATATGGCCAGTCAGAAAACTGACTGGCCATATGCTATTTAGCTCTGCAGGGCCTCAACAACACCACCCCAGTCAGTAGCAGCATTATAAACAAAGTTTGACCAAACCCCTGATTCAGCATACAGCAGGGAGTTGATATGGTCAGTTATAATGCTTCCCAGGCTAGATGGCGAACCGCCAAGAATATTAGAAACCAGATCAATAGTGGTTTCCAGAGCGGAGGAGGCCAGAATCATACCTGCGTTAATACCTGCTGCTACCAGGCCCAGCGCTGATTGAACGGTGAAATCAACCAAAGCGCAAGGCAGGTCGATAATGCCTGCACCAGAGACATATTCCATTTCGTTTGCGGTTAATTCTTTCATTTTTAATTCCATCCTAGATTAATGAATTGTTAATGATGTGCCTATGCACACCGGGCAATATACTAATCAGAGGGTTTTTTATATAATAGTGAATATTTAAATGATCTATTAGTTTTAATGTGAATTAAACTTCACAAAACAGAATTAGAAAAGTATGGGGGCTTATTACGTCAATTCATGTTTGATAAGAGAAGATACCCGAAGGTATCTTCTGTGTTGCCGCGCGTTCAACTTATTGTTTAGAGCATAGAAATGGGGGGCGATTACGAAGTTGCGATAATAGCCTGTTCAACCTCGAAGCGGTTGGTCACTTTGCTGTCAATTTTTATGTAGGCTGAACGTTCTTCAGCGACAATCATGACCTGCTCAACGCCAGGTTTCGACAACAGACGGCGCTGTAGTTCATCATTAATGATGACTTCGTCCGGGATCTCAACTCGGAGACTGCTCACGTAAGGTGGTTCGCTCATCGTACTGGCAACCAGCAGCCATAACATTGCTAGCAGGGCCCCAAGCAGGAACACCGTTTGTGAATCAAAGAAACCATCGACCCAGCCGCCGAGGGCACCACCGATGGCCACGCCGATAAACTGGCTGGTAGAGTAAATACCCATTGCCGTGCCTTTATAACCTGCTGGTGATTCCTTGCTAATTAATGAAGGCAACAATGCCTCCAGCAGGTTAAAGGCGAGGAAGAACAGCTGCACGCCCGCGACCAGTTCCCAGAAATAGCCACCTGCTCCCCAGAGCACGATTTCAGCTATCAGTAGAAGAGCGACGCAGAACAGAAACACACGTTTCATCTTGCGCTTCACTTCCGCATAGATGATGAATGGCACCACGGCGACAAAGGAAATGACCATGGTCACCAGGTAAATTTTCCAGTGCTCGGCGGCCGGGAAACCCGCGGCCTCCAGTTGTCCTGGCAGCGCAACAAAAGTCGACATTAGCATGATGTGCAGACACATAATGCCGAAGTTCAGCTTGAGGAGTTTAGGTTCAGCAAGCACTTTGCTGAAGCAGCCCTTTACCATGCCAGATTCACGGTTCAGTACATGATTGTGGCTATTTGGTACTACCCATAGAGTCAGCAAAATACCGAGGCTGGCCAGAATAGCGATCATCCAGAATAGCGCATGCAACCCTAACTGGTGAGTGACAATAGGGCCGAGCACCATAGCGATAGCAAAGGTCACGCCAAAACTGACGCCAATGAAGGCCATGGCTTTGGTACGGTTCTGTTCGCGGGTTAAATCAGAAAGTAGTGCCATGACGGCGGCGGCGATAGCGCCAGAGCCCTGCAGCGCGCGGCCAAGAATAATGCCCCAGATAGAATCGGTCAGCGCGGCGATGATGCTGCCGATAACAAATATCAGCAAACCACCAATAATTAACGGTTTACGGCCAATGCGGTCAGACAGGAGGCCAAACGGGATCTGGAAGACGGCCTGGGCGAGCCCGTAAATGCCAATAGCTAAACCAATCAGCGCTTCACTAGCCCCCTGCAGCGCCATGCCATATGTGGTCAAAACAGGCAGGACCATAAACATGCCGAGCATGCGCAGTGAGAATACGGTCCCTAAACCCCAGGTTGCGCGCAGTTCTCCTGGCGTCATTTTGTTATCGTTCATTACCACCTCAATATAAAAACTGTGACTAGTGTAGTGGGGGGATAAGGACGCGTAAATAAATGTTTGTTTAGCAGATATTACGACTGTGTTGCGTAATAGAAGAAGGGATGAGAACCAGAGGCTAAAAGGGGGCAGAGCGAAATAAAAGATTAAAAACAACGGAAAGGGCAGAAATGAAATCTGCCCTGATCATTATACCGATTAGGATGCAGCCTGATCCAGGAAGCTATTCCAGTCGGTTGCGGCGTTATTCACGAAAGTGTTCCAGCTGCTTCCAGCAGTGGAAACGAAGTTTGCCCAGTTTTCCTGACCGGTGCTGACTACGCTTTCCCAGTTTGTCTGCCCAAGAAGGAACTTGCCAAATTCAATCGCGCTATCGCCGACGAAAGAGGCAAACGCCAGACCGGAGGTCAGCGCAAATGAGGTAAACCCTGCCGCGGAATTAGCGACAAAGCTGGCGAAACCAGTTGCAGCGCTTACCAGGTTGAAACCACCTGAGACAGATTCCATTTCGTTGAATGTTAATTCTTTCATTGTTATTCCTTGCAGTTAAATCCATGTTTTATGTAGGCGTTTGCCTACGAGATAAGGCTAGCACTAACTTCAGTGATGGAGCGAGATAGGCGGCGGTTAGCGATGCTCATTTTTTTCTCAATTTTTAACAGCGTAATAGGTGAAGAAAATGAAGCAAAAGGGGAGGGGAGAGGGCAATTTCTCTAGATAAAAAAGCCCCCGCTTGCGGAGGCTTTTATCATTTCATATAAAGCGTAATCTTATCTGACGTAAGCCAGCAGATTATGTGAATCCGGGACCATGAAATCGACAGACATCATCACCGACAGGGCAGTGATGGCGACGATGGAAAAGACGAACAGCTTACGTGCCCAGACTTTATCATCCGCCACTTTATACCCACGTAATGCCATGCCAAGCCACCAGACGCTGACTGCGGCCGCTACGACCAGATATTTGTATCCGGCATAGCCCCCAAGAGAAAGCATCAGCGTTGCCACGGCAAAGGCCACGATGTACAGCGTGATATGGTTTTTCGCGACGGAGATACCTTTCACTACCGGCAGAACCGGAATATTCGCCGCCTGATAATCCTTGAAACGGAAGATCGCGATGGCGTAGGAGTGAGGCATCTGCCACAGGCTAAAGATCGCCAGTAGAATCGCCGCGCCGCTGTCAAAATCACCGGTAACCGCGCAGTAGCCAATCACCGGCGGCGCAGCGCCGGAGAGAGAGCCAATCAGCGTGCCGTAGACGGAGTGGCGTTTCATGTACAGGCTGTAGACGCCGACATAAACCACGAACCCCATCACGCCCAGCCAGCAAGCCAGCGGGTTGGCGCCGAACCACAGCAGCATGAAGCCAGCAATACCCAGCAAGGTGGCGTATACCAGCGATGATTCTGGCGAGATCAGCCCTTTGACCAGCACCCGGTTTTTCGTCCGTTCCATCTTACGATCGATATCACGGTCGATGTAGTTGTTGAAAACACAACCCGAGGCGACCACCAGGGATACTCCGAGGAGCGTCCAGACGAACAGCGGATAGTCGATGTGGCCTTTGGAGGCCAGCAGGAAACCGCCGATCACGGAGATCAGGTTGCCAAAAATGATGCCTGGTTTCGTTACTTGCAGGTATTGCTTAAACATACTCGCCGCTCTTAGTGCATCATCATGTTGTAGTTGAGGTTCCACATAATCCAGATGGAGCCGACAACTACGATAGCAATGATGATTACGGTGAAGATAAACGCGGTCAGGTTCCAACCTTCGTCAGATTTACTGTTCATGTGCAGGAAGTACACCAGGTGTACCAGAATCTGCACCACAGCCGTGACCAGGATGGTTCCCAGAATCGCTGCATGCGAGGCCGAGCCACTCATAACCATTGCAAACGGGATTGCCGTCAGAATGATCGACAGGATGAATCCTGTCATGTAGCTCTTCACGCTGCCGTGAGAAGCGCCGCTATGATCGGTAGAATGACTCATTACATCGCCCCCATCAGATAAACAACAGAGAACACGCAGATCCACACCACGTCCAGGAAGTGCCAGAACAGGCTCAGGCACATAATACGGGTACGGTTAGTGCTGGTCAGGCCGCGACGGGATACCTGAACCATCAGCACCGCCATCCACAGCAGACCGGAGGTGACGTGCAGACCGTGGGTACCAACCAGCGCGAAGAACGCTGACAGGAAGCCGCTACGGTCCGGACCCATCCCTTCAACAATCAGGTGATGGAATTCATAGATTTCCATCCCAACGAACCCTGCACCGAAGAGGAAGGTGAGGGCAAGCCAGGAAACGACCTGGCTCTTGTTGTTTTTGTACATGGCGATAGCCGCCATGCCATAGGTGATGGAGCTGAATAACAGCAGTGCGGTTTCAACCAGAACGAACGGCAGTTCAAAAATATCTTTACCCGCCGGGCCGCCAGCCGTGCCGTTCACCAGAACGGCATAGGTTGCGAACAGCGTAGCGAAGATAATGCAGTCGCTCATCAGGTAGATCCAGAAACCGAAGACTTTCATCGGTCCTGTATCATGGTGCCCGTGTTCATGCGCGTGGGCATTGTGCGCAAGAGTATCAGTTGCCATTTTTCAGCCCTGCTTTGTTAATCTCATCGAAATGCTGTTTTTCCAGTTTTTCGACTTCCGCAACCGGTACGTAGTAATCCACGTCCTCGTCAAAGCTCTTGATAATCCAGGTCACAACGATGCCAGCGAAACCAACAATCGCCATCCACCAGATATGCCAGATCATCGCGAAGCCAAACACCGTTGCGAATGCAGCAATGATGATGCCCGCGCCGCTGTTTTTCGGCATATGAATTTCTTCATAATGCGCAGGTTGCTTGTACGCTTCGCCTTTTTCTTTCATTTCCCAGAACGCGTCACGTTCGTGAACGTTAGGAACGACTGCGAAGTTATAGAACGGCGGTGGAGAAGAGGTTGCCCACTCCAGAGTACGGCCGCCCCATGGGTCGCCGGTCAGGTCACGGTTCTGATCGCGATCGCGGATAGAAACGTAGAACTGAATCAGCTGGCACAGGATACCGCAAGCGATCAGCGCCGCGCCGCATGCTGCAACTACCAGCATGGAGTGGAACTGCGGGTCGATGTCCTGGCTCAGACGACGGGTCATACCCATGAAGCCCAGCACGTACAGCGGCATAAATGCCACGAAGAAGCCGATGATCCAGAACCAGAATGCGCGTTTACCCCAGGTTTCGTTCAGGGTGAAACCAAAGGCTTTCGGCCACCAGTAGGTCAGACCTGCGAAGCAACCGAATACCACACCGCCGATGATGACGTTATGGAAGTGCGCAATCAGGAACAGACTGTTGTGCAGTACGAAGTCCGCGCCCGGTACCGCCAGCAGAACACCGGTCATCCCACCAACGGAGAAGGTAACGATGAAGCCGATAGTCCACATCATCGCCGAGTTGAAGACGATGCGGCCCTGGTACATGGTGAACAGCCAGTTGAAGATCTTAACCCCGGTCGGGATTGCGATAATCATAGTGGTAATACCGAAGAAGGCGTTTACGTTCGCGCCGGCACCCATGGTGAAGAAGTGGTGCAGCCAAACGATGAACGACAGAACGGTAATACAGACGGTTGCCCACACCAGCGAGGTGTAACCAAACAGACGTTTACGCGAGAAGGTCGCTGCGACTTCGGAGAAGACCCCGAATACCGGCAGAACCAGAATGTACACTTCCGGGTGACCCCAGGCCCAAATCAGGTTGATGTACATCATCATGTTGCCACCCATATCGTTGGTAAAGAAATGGGTGCCCAGGTAGCGGTCCAGGGTCAGCAGCGCGACGGTGACGGTCAGAATTGGGAAGGAGGCGATAATCAGGATGTTGGCGCACAGAGATGCCCAGGAGAATACCGGCATCTTGAACATGGTCATGCCAGGGGCACGCATCTTGATAATGGTCACAAAGAAGTTGATACCGGTCAGGGTAGTACCGATACCGGAGAGCTGCAGCGCCCAAATCCAGTAATCGACCCCTACGCCAGGACTGTATTCAATTCCCGAAAGCGGCGGATACGCCAGCCAACCGGTCTGTGCGAACTCACCGACGCCCAGAGACAGGTTAACCAGAATTACGCCCACAACGGTGAACCAGAAGCTCAGGTTGTTGAGGAACGGGAAAGCAACGTCGCGTGCGCCGAGCTGAAGCGGAACCACCAGGTTCATCAGGCCGATAACAAACGGCATTGCCACGAAGAAGATCATGATAACGCCGTGGGCGGTAAAGATCTGATCGTAGTGATGAGGCGGCAGGAATCCTGCTTCCCCGGCAGAGGCCAGCACCTGCTGGCTACGCATCATAACGGCGTCAGCAAAGCCACGCAGCAGCATGACGATTGCCACGATAACGTACATGATACCGAGACGTTTGTGGTCGACGGACGTCAGCCACTCATTCCATAGGTAGGACCACTTACCGAAGTAAGTGATCGCTGCCAGTATCGCCAGTCCCCCGACGATGATTGCAGCAACCGTTACCACGATAATTGGTTCGTGGTAGGGCACTGCATCCAGTGTAAGTTTTCCGAACATCGTTTTCTTCCTCGGCCCCTTAGTGAGCGGTTTCCGCGTGGCTCATGTCCATGCCTTCCATCCCTTCGTGCGCAGCGTGCTCGCCTTCAGGTTTAGACATGTTCATGCTCTCGTGAGACATGAATTTGTTAACAACATCTTTGAACAAATCCGGTTTCACGTTAGAGAAGTATTCCACTTTGTTGTTTTCGCTAGGCACAGCCACTTTGTCGAATGCAGCCATGGAGTCCATGGAGTTCGGGGACTGTTTCGCTTTTGCTACCCACTGATCGAAGGTTGCACGATCTGGGGTGGCGATAGCCTTGAACTTCATACCAGAGAAGCCCGGGCCACTATAGCTTGCGGAGATACCGTCATAAGTGCCTGCTTCATCAGCAATGAGGTGCAGCTGAGTCTGCATCCCGGCCATCGCATAAATCTGGCTACCTAAGCGCGGAATAAAGAACGAGTTCATCACGGAGTTGGAAGTGACTTTAAAGTGTACCGGTACGTTCGCCGGGAAGGCGATTTCGTTGACGGTAGCGATACCCTGTTCCGGGTAAATAAAGAACCATTTCCAGTCCATCGATACAACTTCGATGGTGATTGCTTTCTCGTCGTGGACAAGCGGTTTGCTTGGCTCCAGAGCGTGAGTGGTTTTCCAGGTCAGAACGGCCAGGAACAGGATGATCAGAATAGGAACCGTCCAGACCACAGCTTCAACTTTGTTGGAGTGTGACCAGTTCGGGCTATACTTCGCATCTTTATTGCTCGCGCGATACTTCCAGGCAAATCCTACTGCCATTAAGACGGCGGGAATAACGACAATCATCATCAGGCCGAATGCCGTCAGAATCAAAGAGCGTTGCTCCAGTCCAATCTGTCCTTTTGGGTCGAGGAGCGCAGAATCACAACCACTGAGTAATACAGTACCTGCGATTAATGACATCCATCCCAAACTTTTATTGTATTTCCTGAGTCTCATTGAACGACCTCAATTCCACGGGATCTGGTGGCGTTTAAAGTGTACGGGCATTTTACGGTAAGGTTGCATTACTGTAAACACGATTGGATCTGTGTCAGTTCTGTGTTAGCGGGTTCTGCTTGGATTGTCACATATGTTACGGAATGTGACGTAATTGCTTGCAAAGCCTGATTTACGCTGGATCTATAACGAAAGGGATAAGAAAGGGAATGCTTATGGGGATACGGATATAAACATAGTAAAAATAACACAAATAATTAACAATTAATTATCAAATAAAAGACATAAAGAAAACGTTAAAATAAAGTAACGCTGCTGAATCGGTTAAATTAATTAAAGAATCGCGTAAAAATTGTCAATAATTTCCAGAAATCTAAAACGCACAAAACAACAAATCAGTTCTCAGGAAAAATAAAATCGCTAATAAGCCGTTATAATTACATCAGGTAATTAAAACGGCTATTAACGGTTTGGCGAAAATTAAAACAGCTGCGTTTTGCGTAGCGCCATATAGTCCAGAATCGCGCCGAGCAAAATACCACCGATAGCGGTCAATGCGGCGACTTCCAGCAGGCCTGGCAGGAAGGAAAAAGAGGTGTAATCCAGCGCGTTCATCGCCAACAGCAGCAGCCATATCGCCAGCATCAAACAACCTACCGCCAGGATAACCAGCGCCAGAGCATAAGTTTGCGGGTATTGCGTGCGCGGCAAGAAGCTTTCCGTTCGCTGCGTATATTCCAGCGTACGCCGACACAGAAGCAGGAGCAAAATCCCCGGCACGGCGGCTACGACGGAGAAAAGATAAAACGTCGGCCAGCCGTTCGCTTCAACAAACCAGCCGGCAATCGGACCAACGTAAACGCGACCCACCGCCGACAGTGCCGACAGCAGCGCGAACTGAGTGGCGGAAAACGACTTGTTGCATAGCGTCATTAACAGCGCGACAAATGCCGCGGTGCCCATCCCGCCGCACAGGTTTTCAAAAAATACCGCCGCCGCCATCGAATAAAGATGTTTATCGGTTACCGAGAGGATCCAGTATCCGGCGTTGGAGGCTCCCTGCAGCAGGCCAAAGATCAGCAGGGCGCGGAACAGCGTCAGGCGCTGCATCAGTACGCCGCCGTAGAGTGCGCCGACGATGGTGGCGAACAGGCCCAACGTTTTATTCACCATTCCGACTTCGCCGGCATCAAAACCGACGCCGCGTATAAGGAAAGTGGTGGTCAGGCTCATGGCGAAGGCATCACCGAGCTTATAAAGGACAATTAACAGCAGGATAAGCCAGGCGTTGTTGCGACCGAAGAAATCGCGCAGCGGCGCGGCGACGGCCTGTTCAAGAGATTTGGGCACCGGAATGACGTCGCTTGGCTCCGGCGCTAACAGCGTGGCGATAATGCATGGAATAAGTAACGCGGCCATCAGCCAGTACATACCTTGCCAGCCCAGCCAACGGTCGGCCAGCCAGAGCGCTAACCCTCCGGATACCAGCATCCCCAGGCGATAGCCGAGCACGCTGATGGCCGCACCGGCGCCGCGCTCTTCCGCCGGGAGGACGTCGGTTTTCCAGGCATCAAAGACGATATCCTGCGAGGCGGAGCAAAAAGCGATAACCACAGCCAACGCCGCCATCCAGCGCAACTGCGTTGCGGGTTCAAGAAAGCCCATCGCGGCGATGGCGACGAGTAGCGCTATCTGCGTCGTCAGCAGCCAGCCGCGGCGACGGCCTAAAAACGGCGGCGTGTAGCGGTCCATTAATGGCGACCACAAAAATTTAAATACGTATGCCTGTCCGACGAGAGAGAAGAAGCCGATAGTTTTTAAATCGATATTTTCGACGGTCATCCACGCTTGCAGCGTGCCGGAGGTCAGCGCGAGAGGTAAACCAGAAGCAAAGCCAAGGATCAGCAAAATAGCTGATTTGGGCTGCTGAAAAATACGCAAATAGTGATTGGACATGGCATATAGAGCAGACCCGGCGTAGTACCGGGTCTGCTATTTAATTAACGAGCGTTTTGCTTGATGAAGTCGTGAATGCTGGTGTCCTGCGCCATATCGGCGATGGTATCGGTCAGCACGCTATTAACCGCGTTTGCAATGTTCTCGTTGGAAGCCTGGAAAGCGCCCTCAACGGAGTAGCTGGAGCGGTAGTTTTTGGTCATCTTGTTGCCATTAGCGGCGGTGGCGATGATGGCGATATCCGCTTTAGTGGCGATGTTGTAACGCACGTTGCCCTGCGAGACGTCAGCATACAGTTTGTTAACAATGATCTGCAGATCGACGGCGCCATTCGGACCAATCATGTAGCCACGCGCGGTCATCTGCTTCTCAAGCACTTCCTGCAGCAGGAAGCGCAGATCGCGAGAGGCGGTCAGGGTGACCAACTGGTTGTTGCGGGTGACTTTCGCCAGCGCCTGATCGGTACGCTGGTCTGCGCCATTGATGCTGACGGTAACGCCCATCAGGCTCGGATCCTGCTGCGGCAGGGTGATTTTCGGCGATACTTCAATGGTCGTCGGCGGGGTGGCGCATCCTGCGAGTACAAACATCGCGACCAACGGGAATAGAATTTTCTTCAGCATGTTCAGGGTCTCAACGCACGGTGTTGTTATACCCGTCATAATTCAGGTTTCAGGCGCTACGGGGAATCGCGGGCGCTTTTTTCTGCAACTCGAAGTAGTTAGGGTGTTTAAGGAAAATTCCCGCCATCATAACATCGCCAACGGTGAGGGGAAGTGGCTACGAGTGGAAAATCATCGTGTTGTGCGTTTTATGACCTCGTCCCATTTCCGGTGGCGATTTGGCCGGGAGATTTAGCATTCATCATCAGTAAACCTGATACTTTTGCGTGAAAATATCAGAGGAATGCTAATTTTTTGTTGTTTTCTGCCAATGGAAGCGGTAAAAGCGGCTAACATTTAAAGGGAAAGGCGGCATCTCAGCGTTGTCGGAGGAGAAAATTCATGATGATACGTGAGCAGATCGAAGCAAAACTAAGAGCAGCGTTCGACCCGATGTATCTGGAAGTCGTGGATGAAAGCTATCGGCACAACGTCCCCGCGGGCTCTGAAAGTCATTTTAAAGTGGTGTTGGTGAGCGACCGCTTCACCGGCGAACGTTTCCTTAATCGTCATCGTATGATTTATGGTACGTTGACCGAGGAGCTGTCAAGCACCGTGCACGCCCTGGCGCTGCATACTTACACGATTAAAGAGTGGGAAGGGCTACAGGATACCGTCTTTGCCTCTCCGCCATGCCGCGGAGCGGGGAGCATCGCGTAAAAATCACATTTGCAACCGCTGGCGCTTTTCCAGTATGTTGCGTGAAGATTTAGCAAAAACGGCCTGCGGGCCGTTTTCTTTTGCCTGGAAAATGCGCAAAGTTCGCGCTTTTGCAGACAAATTTGAGCGGGAAATGTGAAAAACGCCGCAGCAGTAGGCGACAACCGTTCTCGACTCACAAAAGTGATGCCGCTATAATGCCGCGTCTTATATATGAATGTCTTCGGGATGATTCTGACGACAGGGAATGTGTTTCTGATTTGAAGAGGGCATCCCGGTTCTGCGAAGCCACCTACACGCGCTTCCAGAGTTGACCGAGCACTGTGATTTTTTTGAGGTAACAAGATGCAAGTTTCAGTTGAAACCACTCAGGGCCTTGGGCGCCGTGTAACGATTACTATCGCCGCTGACAGCATCGAGAATGCTGTCAAAAGCGAGCTGGTCAACGTAGCGAAAAAAGTTCGCATTGACGGCTTCCGTAAAGGCAAAGTGCCGATGAATGTTGTTGCTCAGCGTTATGGCGCTTCCGTTCGCCAGGACGTGCTGGGCGACCTGATGAGCCGTCATTTCGTTGACGCGATCATCAAAGAGAAAATTAATCCGGCCGGCGCGCCGAACTACGTTCCGGGCGAATACAAGCTGGGCGAAGACTTCACCTACGCGGTAGAGTTCGAAGTGTATCCGGAAGTTGAGCTGAAAGGTCTGGACGCAATCGAAGTTGAAAAACCGGTTGTTGAAGTTACCGACGCTGACGTTGACGGCATGCTCGACACCCTGCGTAAGCAGCAGGCGAACTGGAAAGAAAAAGAAGGCGCCGTTGACGCTGAAGATCGCGTTACCATCGACTTCACCGGTTCCGTAGACGGCGAAGAGTTCGAAGGCGGTAAAGCGTCTGACTTCGTACTGGCGATGGGCCAGGGCCGTATGATCCCGGGCTTCGAAGACGGTATTAAAGGCCACAAAGCTGGCGAAGAATTCACCATCGACGTGACCTTCCCGGAAGAGTACCACGCTGAAAACCTGAAAGGTAAAGCCGCTAAGTTCGTTATCAACCTGAAAAAAGTTGAAGAACGCGAACTGCCGGAACTGACTGCAGAATTCATCAAACGTTTCGGCGTTGAAGATGGTTCCGTAGAAGGTCTGCGCGCGGAAGTGCGTAAAAACATGGAACGTGAGCTGAAAGGCGCCGTGCGTAACCGCGTTAAATCTCAGGCTATTGAAGGCCTGGTGAAAGCGAACGACATCGACGTTCCTGCTGCCCTGATCGACAGCGAAATCGACGTACTGCGTCGTCAGGCTGCTCAGCGTTTCGGCGGTAACGAGAAACAGGCTCTGGAACTACCTCGCGAACTGTTCGAAGAGCAGGCTAAACGTCGCGTAGTTGTTGGCCTGCTGCTGGGCGAAGTGATTCGCACCAACGAGCTGAAAGCTGACGAAGAGCGCGTGAAAGGCCTGATCGAAGAGATGGCTTCCGCATACGAAGATCCGTCAGAAGTGGTTGAGTTCTACAGCAAGAACAAAGAGCTGATGGACAACATGCGCAACGTCGCGCTGGAAGAGCAGGCTGTTGAAGCCGTGCTGGCGAAAGCTAAAGTGTCTGAAAAAGCCACTTCCTTCAACGAACTGATGAACCAGCAGGCGTAATTCCGCCGGGCTGTTTAAAGTTCGCGCAAAAACCCGTTGCCGAAAGGCTGCGGGTTTTTTTATTGCAATGATAGGCTTAGGATGAGTGCTAAAACACATTTTCAGTGATAGCGTTACTCCAAAAGGTTGTTATGCTTGAATTATGGCTGCGCCATCCCCATAACCGGGTGACGTATCTGCATCCGCAGCGTCAGAAATAATGACCAGCTCAACGTATCAGTGCCCTGCGGATAGAAACTCTGGCTGATAATCCGTCCATAAGGTTACAATCAGTGCAGCAGGTTTTTTCAAAATTAATCCAGGAGACGGAAATGTCATACAGTGGCGAACGAGATAACTTTGCACCCCATATGGCCCTGGTGCCGATGGTCATTGAACAGACCTCACGCGGTGAACGTTCTTTTGATATCTATTCCCGTCTGCTCAAGGAACGCGTTATTTTCCTGACCGGCCAGGTGGAAGACCACATGGCTAATCTGATCGTGGCGCAGATGCTGTTTCTGGAAGCGGAAAATCCAGAAAAAGATATTTACCTGTACATTAACTCTCCGGGCGGCGTGATCACCGCCGGGATGTCAATTTACGACACCATGCAGTTCATCAAGCCGGATGTCAGCACTATCTGTATGGGGCAGGCGGCTTCGATGGGGGCTTTCCTGCTGACCGCTGGGGCGAAAGGCAAGCGTTTCTGCCTGCCGAACTCCCGCGTGATGATTCACCAGCCGCTGGGCGGCTATCAGGGTCAGGCGACGGATATCGAAATCCACGCCCGTGAAATTCTGAAAGTGAAAGGGCGCATGAATGAACTGATGGCGCATCACACGGGTCAATCCCTTGAGCAGATCGAGCGTGATACCGAGCGCGATCGCTTCCTGTCGGCGTCGGAAGCGGTGGAATACGGACTGGTAGATTCCATCTTGACCCATCGTAATTGATGCCCGTGGCGTAAGGGTGCCGCTATACTTGTTTTAACAACTGGGCGGCACAACGCGTCACCGCGACTTGCGCCTGAGAATGGCATTTGCGTCGTCATCTGCGGCACAAAGAACTTAAGAAGAGGTTTGGACTCATGACAGATAAACGCAAAGATGGTTCGGGCAAACTGTTGTACTGCTCTTTTTGCGGCAAAAGCCAGCATGAAGTGCGTAAGCTGATCGCCGGGCCGTCCGTGTATATCTGCGACGAATGCGTTGATTTATGTAACGACATCATTCGCGAAGAGATTAAAGAAGTCGCTCCGCATCGTGAGCGCAGCGCGCTGCCGACGCCGCACGAAATTCGCCATCACCTGGACGATTATGTTATCGGCCAGGAACAGGCGAAAAAAGTGCTGGCAGTGGCGGTATACAACCACTACAAACGTCTGCGTAACGGCGATACCAGCAACGGCGTAGAACTGGGTAAAAGCAACATTCTGCTGATCGGGCCGACCGGTTCCGGTAAAACCCTGTTGGCGGAAACGCTGGCGCGTCTGTTGGATGTTCCGTTTACCATGGCCGATGCCACCACCCTGACCGAAGCGGGTTACGTGGGTGAAGACGTAGAAAACATCATTCAGAAGCTGCTGCAGAAATGCGATTACGATGTGCAGAAAGCGCAGCGCGGCATCGTGTACATCGATGAAATCGACAAAATTTCCCGTAAATCGGATAACCCGTCGATTACCCGCGACGTGTCCGGCGAAGGCGTTCAGCAGGCGCTGTTGAAGCTTATCGAAGGCACCGTAGCCGCTGTTCCGCCGCAGGGCGGACGTAAACATCCGCAGCAGGAGTTCCTGCAGGTTGATACCTCCAAGATTCTGTTTATCTGCGGTGGCGCGTTCGCCGGCCTGGACAAAGTGATTTCCCACCGCGTAGAAACCGGCTCCGGCATTGGTTTTGGCGCGACGGTTAAAGCGAAATCTGACAAAGCCAGCGAAGGTGAACTGCTGGCGCAGGTCGAGCCGGAAGATCTGATCAAGTTTGGTCTGATCCCGGAATTTATCGGCCGTCTGCCGGTTGTCGCGACGCTGAATGAACTGAGTGAAGAAGCGCTGATTCAGATCCTGAAAGAGCCGAAAAACGCCCTGACTAAGCAGTATCAGGCGCTGTTTGGCCTCGAAGGCGCGGAGCTGGAGTTCCGTGATGAAGCGTTGGATGCGATCGCGAAGAAAGCGATGGCGCGTAAAACCGGCGCCCGTGGCCTGCGTTCAATCGTTGAAGCCGCGCTGCTCGACACCATGTACGATCTGCCGTCCATGGAAGATGTCGAAAAAGTGGTGATTGACGAGTCGGTAATCGAAGGTCAGAGCAAACCGCTGCTGATCTACGGCAAGCCGGAAGCGCAGCAGGCATCTGGCGAATAATTCGCCAATCGACACAAGCAGTTAAGCAAAAAGGGGGGATTTTATCCCCCCTTTTATTTTTCCTGTGTTCCCGCCGTTGAATGTATGGAATACATCCCCATATACTGGATTACATATTAACGGCGACGCGTTAATGAAGGTGTCGTCGGCTACCTGGCGGACTTTAAACTAAGAGAGAGCTCTATGAATCCTGAGCGTTCTGAACGCATTGAAATCCCCGTATTGCCGTTGCGCGATGTGGTGGTTTATCCGCACATGGTCATACCCCTGTTTGTAGGGCGGGAAAAATCTATCCGTTGTCTGGAAGCGGCCATGGACCATGATAAAAAAATCATGCTGGTCGCACAGAAAGAAGCGTCGACGGATGAGCCGGGTGTAAACGATCTTTTCACCGTCGGGACCGTGGCGTCAATTTTGCAAATGCTGAAGCTGCCTGATGGCACCGTGAAAGTGCTGGTGGAAGGCTTGCAGCGTGCGCGTATTACTGCGCTGTCCGATAACGGCGAACACTTCTCCGCCAAAGCAGAGTACCTTGCTTCTCCGGTCATTGAAGAGCGTGAGCAGGAAGTGCTGGTGCGTACGGCTATCAGCCAGTTTGAAGGCTACATCAAGCTGAACAAAAAAATCCCACCGGAAGTGCTGACGTCGCTGAATAGCATCGACGATCCCGCACGTCTGGCGGATACCATCGCTGCGCATATGCCGCTTAAGCTGGCGGACAAACAGTCCGTGCTGGAGATGTCCGACGTGAACGAACGTCTGGAATATCTGATGGCGATGATGGAATCTGAAATCGATCTGCTGCAGGTTGAGAAACGCATTCGCAACCGCGTGAAAAAGCAGATGGAAAAATCTCAGCGTGAGTATTATCTGAATGAGCAAATGAAAGCCATCCAGAAAGAGCTCGGCGAGATGGATGACGCCCCGGACGAAAACGAAGCGCTGAAGCGTAAGATCGACGCGGCGAAGATGCCGAAAGAGGCGAAAGAAAAAACCGAAGCGGAACTGCAAAAGCTGAAGATGATGTCCCCGATGTCGGCGGAAGCCACCGTCGTGCGCGGCTACATCGACTGGATGGTGCAGGTGCCGTGGAATGCTCGCAGCAAGGTCAAAAAAGATCTGCGTCAGGCGCAGGAGATCCTCGATACCGACCACTATGGTCTGGAACGAGTCAAGGACCGCATCCTTGAGTATCTTGCGGTGCAGAGTCGCGTTAACAAGCTGAAAGGGCCGATCCTGTGCCTGGTTGGACCGCCGGGGGTAGGTAAAACCTCGCTGGGTCAATCTATTGCCAAAGCCACCGGGCGTAAGTACGTGCGCATGGCGTTGGGCGGCGTGCGTGATGAAGCGGAAATCCGTGGTCACCGCCGTACCTATATTGGCTCCATGCCGGGTAAACTGATCCAGAAAATGGCGAAAGTCGGGGTGAAAAACCCGCTGTTCCTGCTGGATGAGATCGACAAAATGTCCTCCGACATGCGCGGCGATCCGGCCTCAGCGTTGCTGGAAGTACTGGACCCGGAACAGAACGTGGCCTTTAACGACCACTATCTGGAAGTGGACTACGATCTCAGCGACGTCATGTTCGTGGCGACCTCCAACTCCATGAATATTCCGGCTCCGCTGTTGGACCGTATGGAAGTCATTCGTCTCTCCGGTTATACCGAAGATGAAAAACTGAACATTGCTAAGCGCCACCTGCTGCCGAAGCAGATCGAACGCAACGCGCTGAAAAAAGGCGAGCTGACGGTCGACGATAGCGCCATTATCGGCATTATTCGTTACTACACCCGTGAAGCGGGCGTTCGTAGCCTGGAGCGTGAAATCTCCAAACTGTGTCGTAAGGCCGTTAAACAGCTGTTGCTGGATAAGTCGCTGAAACACATCGAGATTAACGGTGAAAATCTGCATGATTATCTTGGCGTGCAGCGCTTTGACTATGGCCGTGCGGATAGTGAAAACCGCGTAGGTCAGGTGACCGGTCTGGCGTGGACGGAAGTGGGCGGCGATCTGCTGACCATCGAAACCGCCTGCGTTCCGGGCAAGGGCAAGTTAACCTATACCGGTTCACTTGGCGAAGTCATGCAGGAGTCGATTCAGGCTGCGCTGACCGTGGTGCGCGCGCGTGCTGAGAAGCTCGGTATCAATCCGGACTTCTACGAAAAACGCGATATTCACGTGCACGTACCGGAAGGGGCAACGCCAAAAGATGGTCCGAGCGCCGGTACGGCGATGTGCACCGCGTTGGTTTCTTGTCTGACCGGTAACCCGGTACGCGCCGATGTGGCGATGACAGGGGAAATCACCCTGCGCGGCCAGGTGCTGCCGATCGGCGGTCTGAAGGAAAAACTGCTGGCGGCGCATCGTGGGGGCATTAAGACTGTTCTGATTCCTTACGAAAACAAGCGTGACCTTGAAGAAATTCCGGAAAACGTTATCGCCGATTTGGATATCCATCCGGTACAGCGAATCGAGGAAGTTCTGACACTTGCTCTGCAAAATGAACCGTTTGGCATGCAGGTTGTAAGCGCAAAATAGTGATATCGCGCAAATAGCGTTAAGAAAAGTGGGGCTGGTAAGTAAATTCGTACTTGCCAGCCTTTTTTTGTGTAGCTAACTTAGATCGCTGGCAGGGGTCATCGACAACTCTGTTGTAAGGGCATGACAGTCCTGATATAACTGCTGCGCGGTCGCGCCATGAAGGATTCTGGTGCGATATAAATTATAAAGAGAGGAAGAGAACAGTGAATAAATCTCAACTGATTGACAAAATTGCTGCGGGTGCGGACATTTCTAAAGCTGCAGCTGGACGTGCGTTAGATGCTTTGATCGCTTCTGTTACTGAATCTCTGCAAGCTGGGGATGACGTTGCGCTGGTAGGGTTCGGTACTTTTGCTGTTAAAGAGCGAGCTGCCCGTACTGGTCGCAACCCACAAACAGGTAAAGAAATTACCATTGCTGCCGCTAAAGTACCGGGCTTCCGTGCAGGTAAAGCGCTGAAAGACGCGGTAAACTAATCGGCTCTCCCGTCAGGGAATGTGACGAAGTACAAGGGCGCATCGCGAGATGTGCCTTTTTTATTTGTCCAGAACGCGACTTTATGTGTGTTTATGCGCACTTGTGGGCTGACAATTGCCCTGTTTTCTTGTCAAAATACGTCCTCACGCGCGGCAGCCATCACGTGCTATGCTGCGCGAGCAAAAGTCATCTACAGCGGAGCGTTGTTACACCATGATGGACAACCTACGCACGGCCGCCAACAGCGTCGTGCTCAAGATTATTTTCGGTATCATTATCGTCTCGTTCATTTTGACCGGGGTGAGTGGTTACCTGATTGGCGGCGGCAACAACTATGCCGCAAAAGTGAATGGTCAGGAGATTGGCCGCGCGCAGTTTGAAAATGCCGTTGCCAGCGAGCGTAACCGCATGCAGCAGCAGCTAGGCGATCAGTTCTCCGAACTGGCGGCCAACGAAAACTACATGAAGACCATGCGTCAGCAGGTGTTGAACCGCCTGATCGACGAATCGCTGCTGGACCAGTATGCTCGTCAACTGGGCCTTAGCATCAGCGACGACCAGGTGAAACAGGCCATCTTCCAGACCCAGGCCTTCCAGTCAAACGGCAAGTTTGATAACGAACGTTTCACCGGTATCGTGAATCAAATGGGCATGACCACCGATCAATACGCGCAAGCGCTGCGTAATCAGCTGACCACGCAGCAGCTGATCAACGCGGTAGCCGGTACCGATTTCATGTTGCCGGGCGAGTCCGATCAACTGGCGGCGCTGGTCTCCCAGCAGCGCGTGGTTCGTGAAGCGACTATCGATGTTAACGCTCTGGCGGCGAAACAGACCGTTAGCGATGAAGAGATTAACGCCTTCTGGCAGCAGAACCAGGCCCGTTTTATGGCGCCGGAGCAGTTCCGCGTGAGCTACATCAAGATGGATGCCGCCAGCATGCAGGAAAACGCCTCTGACGAAGAAATTCAGTCATGGTACGACCAGCATAAAGATCAATTCACTCAGCCGCAGCGTAATCGCTACAGCGTGATTCAGACTAAAACTGAAGCTGATGCGAAAGCGGTACTGGCCGAACTGCAAAAAGGCGCCGACTTCGCCACGCTGGCAAAAGAGAAATCGACCGACATCATCTCCGCGCGTAACGGCGGCGATATGGGCTGGATGGAAGAGGCTTCCACCGTGCCTGAGCTGAAAGATGCCGGCCTGAAAGACAAAGGCCAGCTTTCCGGGGTGATTAAATCTTCCGTAGGTTTCCTGGTGGCGCGCCTGGACAATGTTCAGCCAGCGCAGGTCAAACCGCTGGCCGACGTGCGTAACGACATCGCGGCAAAAGTGAAGCAGGAAAAAGCGCTGGATGCTTACTACGCGCTACAGCAGAAGGTTAGCGATGCGGCTAGCAACGATAACGAATCTCTGGCGGGGGCCGCGCAGGTCGCCGGCCTGAAAGTGGTTGAGACCGGCTGGTTCGGTCGTAACAACTTACCGGAAGAGCTGAACTTCAAGCCGGTTGCCGATGCTATCTTTAATGGCGGTCTGGTGGGTGAAAACGGCGCGCCGGGTAATAACTCCGACATCATTACCGTTGACGGCGATCGCGCCTTTGTCCTGCGTATTAGCGAGCACAAAGCGGAAAGCGTTAAACCGCTGGCGGAAGTGAAAGCGCAGGTGACTGATATCGTGAAGCGCAACAAAGCGGAACAGCAGGCGAAACTGGATGCCGATAAACTGTTGGCCGACCTGAAAGCGGGCAAAGGCGATGAAGCGATGAAAGCCGCCGGCCTGAGCTTCGGCGCGGCGCAGACGCTGTCCCGTACCGGTCAGGATCCGCTGAGCCAGGCAGCCTTCTCCCTGCCGCTGCCGCAGAAAGATAAAGCGAGCTACGGCGTGGGCAACGATGCCAAAGGCAACGTAGTATTGTTGGCGCTTGATGAAGTGAAAGCGGGTTCTATGCCAGAAGAGCAGAAGAAAGCGATGGTGCAGGGTATTACCCAGAATAATGCGCAAATCGCATTCGAAGCGCTGATGAGCAACCTGCGTAAAGACGCCAAAATCAAGCTTGGCGACCTCGTCGACCAGCAGCAATAATTTCGCGCCGCCTCGCAAAACGAGGTAACGCGATGCAATATTCAAAGGCCGCTTTCGCGGCCTTTTCCATTTCCGCAATCTGCCTTTTGTACTCCGTTTTCGCAGCCGCTATCGTGACCTTGCTGTCTACAAACAAGGAGATAACAGCATGAACAGAGGAATGAAAATGGTTATTGTCGCCGTGTTGCTGGCTTGTACGGCGGGTTCTCAGGGGGCGCTGGCGGCATCGGCGAGCGGCAAGGCGGCATCGGCAAAAGAGACTATTCAGGCGCCGCAGACGAAAATGCCGGAGGAAGGAAAAACGACCGATAACGTCGGCGCGCGGGTCAGCATCAATAATGCCAGCGCGGAGGAGCTAGCACAGGCCATGAACGGCGTTGGGCTCAAGAAAGCGCAGGCAATCGTCAGCTACCGCGAAGAGTATGGGCCGTTTAAGACTCTCGACGATCTTAAACAGGTTCCGGGGATGGGCAGTTCGCTGGTAGAGAGAAATCTGTCACATCTGACGCTCTAATTTCACCCGCTTGTTTGCACAGTGGCAAATCTTTGCCATGCTAAAGAGGTTATGCCATCTGGTGTGACCTCTTACCTGATTAACAACAATAATAGTAAGGCATGTGCGCTATGCAGACTCAAATTAAAGTTCGCGGTTATCATCTGGACGTTTACCAGCACGTTAACAATGCTCGTTATCTGGAGTTTCTCGAAGAGGCGCGCTGGGATGGGCTGGAGAGTAGCCCGGCGTTTCACTGGATGACCAGCCATAACATCGCTTTTGTAGTGGTCAATATCAATATCAATTATCGCCGCCCGGCGGTACTCGGGGATGTACTTACCGTGACCAGTAAGCTGGAGCAGTTGAACGGTAAAAGCGGCACCTTAAGTCAGGTGGTGACCCTTAATCCTAACGGTGAAGTGGTGGCCGATGCGCTGATTACCTTTGTTTGCATTGATCTGAAAACGCAGAAGGCGCAGCCGCTGGAAGGGGAGTTGCGCGAAAAGCTCGACCAGATGAATTTACGCTAACAACAGCCGGACCGCGGAGAGCGGTGAACCTGTAGGTGAGGTTGAACTCAGGCTTCGTGCTAATCGATTCCCGGAGGCGGCGCCTGACGCGCCTTTTCCGGGCTACCGGCTGGTGGGACGCGGTGAATCCGTAGCCCCGGTAAGCGAAGCGCCACCGGGGAGGTTGAACTCAGGCTTCGTGCCAATCGATTCCCGGAGGCGGCGCCTGACGCGTCTTTTCCGGGCTACCGGCTGGTGGAATGCGGTGAATCCGTAGCCCCGGTAAGCGAAGCGCCACCGGGGAGGTTGAACTCAGGCTTCGTGCCAATTGTTTCCCGGAGGCGGCGCCTGACGCGCCTTTTCCGGGCTACCGGCTGGTGGGACGCGGTGAACCCGTAGCCCCGGTAAGCGAAGCGCCACCGGGGAGGTTGAACTCAGGCTTTGTGCTAATCGATTCCCGGAGGCGGCGCCTGACGCGCCTTTTCCGGGCTACCGGCTGGTGGAATGCGGTGAATCCGTAGCCCCGGTAAGCGAAGCGCCACCGGGGAGGTTGAACTCAGGCTTCGTGCTAATCGATTCCCGGAGGCGGCGCCTGACGCGCCTTTTCCGGGCTACCGGCTGGTGGGATGTTGTGAATCCGTAGCCCCGGTAAGCGAAGCGCCACCGGGGAGGTTGAACTCAGGCTTCGTGCCAATCGATTCCCGGAGGCGGCGCCTGACGCGTCTTTTCCGGGCTACCGGCTGGTGGGACGCGGTGAATCCGTAGCCCCGGTAAGCGAAGCGCCACCGGGGAGGTTGAACTCAGGCTTCGTGCCAATCGATTCCCGGAGGCGGCGCCTGACGCGCCTTTTCCGGGCTACCGGCTGGTGGGACGCCCCGGTAAGCGAAGCGCCACCGGGGAGGTTGAACGGCGCCTTTTCCGGGCTACCGGCTGGTGGAATGCGGTGAATCCGTAGCCCCGGTAAGCGAAGCGCCACCGGGGAGGTGAACCCGTAGCCCCGGTAAGCGAAGCGCCACCGGGGAGGTTGAACTCAGGCTTTGTGCTAATCGATTCCCGGAGGCGGCGCCTGACGCGTCTTTTCCGGGCTACCGGCTGGTGGGACGCGGTGAACCCGTAGCCCCGGTAAGCGAAGCGCCACCGGGGAGGTTGAACTTAAGCTTCGTGCCCCTGGCCCAGACCGGTTTTTTGCTTCATGATCGCCATCACGCCGGCCTTATTGCCCAGATACTGATTCAGGCCGTTGGCGCGCAGGTTGCAGGCCGCACACTGGCCGCAGCCGTCGCCCTTGATGCCGTTATAGCAGGTGAGCGTTTTGCGGCGAACCAGATCCAACTGGCCCCAATAATCGGCCAGCGCCCAGGTTTCGGCTTTGTTGAGCCACATCAGCGGCGTCTCAAAACGGATATCTTTTGCCATGCCAAGGCTAACCGCGTGGTGCAGCGCTTTAACAAATTCGTCGCGGCAGTCCGGGTAACCGGAGAAGTCGGTCTCGCAAACGCCGGTAATAATTGCTTCAGCCTTAACCTGATAGGCGTAGATCGCCGTCAGGGTTAAAAACAGAATATTGCGACCTGGAACGAAGGTATTCGGAATACCATCGGCATCCGGCTTGTAATCCGGTACCGGAATGCTATCGCGCGTCAGGCTGCTCACCGCCAGTTCGTTAAGCAGCGTAACGTCCAACACTTTATGCGCCACCGCGCCCAGTTTTAGCGCCAGCTCGCGAGCCACGTCAATCTCGGCGCGGTGGCGTTGGCCATAATCAAAAGTGACGCAATGCACTTCGTCATACTGTTCCAGTGCCTGCACCAGGCAGGTTGTTGAGTCTTGTCCTCCGCTGAAGACCACTACGGCGCGTTTCATAGCAATTCCTGACTAAATAAGTGAGAGCGATATGGTACCGTCAGACGCTCGCGGCGACCAGCTCTCTCACGCCGATGATGCCGGCAGCCAGGCGCTGGCAAAGTCGAACCAGCCTCGGGCATTAAGGCGCAGGCCGTTAACCCCCGGCGGCGCGCTGATGCGGTAATTGTATTTGAATAACGGCGTCATGATGGCGTCATCCATCAGCGTATTGAAGACGTTGCGCAGGGCATCGTTGCGGCTACGCGCTTCGGGCTGCGCCTGCACGGCATCTAATGTTGCCTGCAGGTGCGCATATTGCGCCCCGGTCAGCAAATTAGGCCATAGCGTGTCGCAGCGTAGCCACTGTTCAAGGGTATATTCCGGCGCTTCGCCAATCAGGCGATCGCCCATCATCATATCGGCCTGTGCCAGATATCGGCAGCCGTCCCAATTTTTGGCGTCGTGAAAAATGAGCGTCAGTTCGCAGCCGAGAGAGGCGAGGCGCCGTTTCAGCTGCTCAGCCATAGTGTGTAATTCGACCGGCAAATGATAGAGCAGGGTAAGCTGGCGAGGCAGCGGCACCTCATGGTTTTCCGGGCCCTGAGGAATGGACCAGCCGGGCAGTACCTCATGGCTCGGCGTGATCAGATCTTCGTCCAGCGGTAGCGTTTCCAGCAACGACGAGCGGTGGATAATCGAAATCAGCCGCTGGGCCTGCGCTTTACTGAGACGTGGACTCTGACGCAGGGTCAAATAGCAGAAACCGAGGCTGATGCTATTGCTCACCTGGCGCAGATTATTGAGCTCCTCAGGATCGCCGATGGTGATCTGTACCGGATGGCGACAGCTGGTGCCGAGATCGCTTTCGAATAGCTGCGGCGTGATCCAGTATTCTACCGCCTGGATCAGCGGATGCTGTAAATGGTAGCGGGGATGGTTTTCCAGACGAACCAGATCCGGGCCAAAAAGTTTCAATCGGAACGGGCCGCTGCCGATTGCCGGATCGTCAGGATGCGCCAGCACGCTGCAATAGCTGGCTAAACGGAACGGTAGCCAGTAGTCCGGGCGATGCAGCGTAATCGTCAAACACTGGGCGTGGGTGACATCGATGCGGCTAATGCTGGCAAAAAGGGTGCGGAGAGCCGGCAGTTCCAGTAGCAACAGTAGTCTTTGCCGCAGCTGTGAGGTTTCCACGGTATCGCCGTTATGCCAGCACAGGGTCGAGCGGATATAAAAGTGCCACCGTAATCCATCGGGTGATACCTGCCAGTGGTGCGCCAGATCGCCCACCGGCGTATTATCGCTATCGTCGAAACGCGTCAGGCCGGAATAGATCTGCCCGGCCAAATGTTGTTCCGCACGACCGGGAAGAAAACCGGGGCGCAGCGGTTCCAGCGGCCGATAATAAGGGATACGCAGCGTCGGGGTATTGTTTTGCCACTGGCCGCCGAGGAAGGGGTGCAGCAACGCTTTCAGCTCAACCGGCGCCAACTGCGCCAGCTCCAGCGCGTTTTGCTGCTGACCCTTATTCAGCGCCTGTTCCATCATCTCGTTACGCAGGCTTTCCGGAGTTTTGTGAAAACAAAGCATTCCGCGCTTGCCGCGCCCGGAGCTGGCCTGCCAGCTTAACCAACCGGCCTCCTGGGCCTGGCGTAACAGCGTACGGATATGGCGCTCGCTACAAAAACAGCGCTCCGCCAGTTCGCCGACGGTCACCTGCTGCGGCGCGCCGGACGACGGCTGCCATAGCCGCTGGTACTGATTTAAACGGTTTAATAATCTCATTTGCGGAAAACCCGGAACAATAAAAAATATCTATTCACTATTACTTCCGTATATCTCAGGCGATACTGCAACACAAGCGAAACCCATCACACATCGGGGAAAATACCATGGCAAAACTGGCGGCATTTGATATGGACGGCACCCTGCTGATGCCGGACCATCGTCTCGGAGAACTGACCCTCACGGCGCTGAGACGGTTGCGTGAACGCGATATCGCCCTGACTTTCGCCACCGGTCGCCATGCTCTGGAAATGCGCCATCTGATCGGCGAGTTTTCCCTTGATGCTTTTCTGATTACCGGCAACGGTACGCGCATCCATTCACTGGAAGGCGACGAGCTGTACCGTCAGGATTTGAACCCTGAAGTGGCGGAAGAGGTGCTGCATAGCGTGTGGGATACTCAGGCCAGCATGCACGTTTTTAACGACGGCGGCTGGTTTACCGGCCAGGCAAGGCCGGAACTGCTCCGAGCTCACGCCTTCAGCGGCTTTCATTATCAACTGCGCGATCCGAAACGGATGCCGGCGCACCACGTCACCAAGATCTGTTTCTGCGGCGATCATGACGATCTGCGCCGTCTGCGGATCCAGCTAAATGAAGCGGTAGGCGCTCGCGCGTTTATTTGCTTTTCGGCGATGGATTGTCTGGAGGTACTGCCGGTCGGCTGTAATAAAGGCACGGCGCTGGCGGTGCTGAGCCAGCACTTAGGTTTCTCGTTGCAGGACTGCATGGCATTTGGCGATGCCATGAACGATCGCGAGATGCTTGGTAGCGTAGGGCGAGGATTCATTATGGGTAACGCGATGCCGCAGCTCAAAGCTGAACTGCCGCATCTACCGATCATCGGCGACTGCCGTCATCAGGCGGTTTCCCACTTTTTAACACATTGGCTGGATAATCCTGATCTTCCTTATTCCCCCGAATAGAGAGACCCTACCAGCAAGCCGGATAGCGTTCTATCCGGCTTTTTTTATTGCGCGCCGCTCAGTTGCATAATCTGCGTCTGCCACGGGGTAATATCGCCGATATTCGCCGCGACCCACTGCGGGTTGTAATAGCTTTCGAGGTAACGTTCGCCGCTGTCGCACAACAGGGTGACGATAGAGCCCATACGTCCTTCATCGCGCATCCGTGCGGCCAGCTGCAGTACGCCCCACATATTGGTGCCGGTGGAGGCGCCGACTTTTCTTCCAAGCTGGGTTTCCAGCCACAGGGCGGTGGCGACGCTGGCGGCATCCGGCACGCGCAACATTTCATCGACGACGTCGGGAATAAACGAGGGTTCGACGCGCGGGCGGCCAATACCTTCAATTTTGCTACCGACCGGGCTACGCAGGCTGGCGTCGCGGCTCTGCCAGTAATCGAGGAACACCGAATTCTGCGGGTCGACCACCATCAGTTGCGTCTCGTAGCCCTGACAGCGAATATAGCGGCCAATGGTCGCAGAAGTCCCGCCGGTACCGGCGCTCATGACGATCCACGACGGCTGCGGGTGCGGCTCGTGGGTCATCTGGCGGAAAATGCTGTCGGCAATATTGTTATTGCCGCGCCAGTCGGTGGCGCGCTCGGCGAAAGTGAACTGATCCATATAGTGGCCATTCAACTCGCGCGCCAGCATTTCAGAAGCGGCGTAAATTTCGCAGGCGTTGTCGACGAAATGACAGCGTCCGCCATAAAATTCAATCTGTTCGATTTTACGTTTCGCGGTGCAGGAGGGCATCACGGCAATAAACGGCAGGCCCAGCAGGCGAGCGAAATAGGCTTCTGAGACCGCCGTCGAACCCGAAGACGATTCGATAATCGTAGTGCCTTCTTTGATCCATCCGTTGCACAGTCCGTAGAGAAACAGCGAACGCGCCAGACGATGCTTGAGGCTACCGGTTGGATGCGTACTTTCATCTTTCAGATAAATAGGGATACCCGGAAAACCAGGCAGCGTCAGGCGGATCAGGTGTGTATCGGCGGAACGCTGGTAGTCGGCGTTAATTTCACTAATGGCATGTTTTACCCAGGCGCTGTTCATCTCGGATTCCTGTTTGTCATTTTGTGCCCATCTTAGCGGATTGTGCGGGAAAAATTGTTGCTATTTGGCCTTTCAATTACAATTACGGGAGTAAATTATTCTCTCTGGTGGCCTTATGTTAGATAAAATTGACCGTAAGCTGCTGTCGTTGCTGCAAACTGACTGCACCCTCTCTTTGCAGGCGCTGGCGGATGCCGTTAATCTGACCACCACGCCCTGCTGGAAACGGCTCAAGCGCCTTGAGGACGAAGGTATCCTGCGCGAGCGCGTGGCCATTCTGGATGCGGAAAAGCTGGGGCTCGGTCTAACCGCCTTCGTTTTGATAAAAACCCAGCATCACAGCAGTGACTGGTACTGCCGCTTTGTTAGCGAAGTGACGCAAATGGCGGAAGTACTGGGTTTCTGGCGTATGGCTGGCGAGTACGATTACCTGCTACGGGTGCAGGTCGCGGATATGAAGCGCTATGACGACTTTTATAAACGTCTGGTGAACAGCGTGCCGGGGCTGTCGGATGTCACTTCGAGTTTTGCCATGGAACAGATAAAATACACCACGGCCTTGCCTATTGATTAACGGCTTTTTGCCGCCACGAATTATACATTCAGGATTTTACCGTTTGCGATTATTTGCTCAACTTAGCTGGTACTTTCGCCGGGAGTGGCGCCGCTATCTCGGCGCCGTCGCTCTGCTTGCCGTTATTGCCGTACTCCAGCTAATCCCGCCGAAAGTAGTGGGGATTGTGGTCGACGGCGTGACTAAAGAACATTACACCGCAGAGCAGGTGTGGATGTGGATCGGCGCGCTGGTCGTTATCGCGGTGATGATTTATCTGCTGCGCTATGTCTGGCGCGTGCTGCTATTCGGCGCCTCTTATCAACTGGCCGTTGAACTGCGTGAAGACTTCTATCGTCAGCTCAGCCGCCAGCATCCGGCCTTCTATCTGCGTCACCGTACCGGCGATCTTATTGCCCGCGCGACCAACGATGTTGACCGCGTCGTCTTCGCAGCCGGCGAGGGGGTCCTGACGCTGGTGGACTCACTGGTGATGGGTTGCGCGGTGCTGATTGTGATGTCGACGCAAATCAGCTGGCAGCTAACGCTACTGGCGCTGGTGCCGATGCCGTTTATGGCGCTGGCTATCAAGCGTAATGGCGATGCCCTGCATGAGCGCTTTCGTGTGGCACAGGCGGCTTTTTCCAGCCTTAACGATCGCACGCAGGAAAGCCTGACCAGCATACGTATGATTAAAGCGTTCGGCCTTGAGGATCGTCAGTCGGCGCAGTTTGCCGCCGATGCGGCGGATACCGGGGCGAAGAACATGCGGGTCGCGCGTATTGATGCCCGCTTCGACCCGACAATTTATATTGCCATTGGCGCGGCCAACCTGCTGGCAATCGGCGGCGGCAGTTGGCTGGTGTTGCAGGGCGAGCTGACCCTTGGCCAGTTAACCAGTTTTGTCATGTACCTTGGCCTGATGATTTGGCCAATGCTGGCGCTGGCGTGGATGTTTAATATCGTTGAGCGCGGTAGCGCCGCCTACGGACGTATTCGTTCGATGCTGGAAGAAGCGCCGGTGGTCAACGATGGCACCGAAACGGTGCCGGAGGGGCGCGGTTCGCTTAACGTGGCGGTACGTGAATTTATCTATCCGCAGGCGGCGAAACCGTCGCTGGAGAAGGTTAACTTCACTCTGCGGCCGGGGCAGATGCTCGGTATCTGCGGTCCGACGGGAGCCGGGAAAAGCACCATTCTTTCCCTTATCCAGCGCCATTTTGATGTCACCGAGGGGGATATCCGTTTCCATGATATTCCGCTGACCCGCCTGCAGCTTGATAGCTGGCGAGGGCGACTGGCGGTGGTCAATCAAACCCCATTCCTGTTCTCCGATACCGTAGCGAATAACATTGCGTTGGGTAAACCGGACGCGAGCCGGGAGCAAATCGAGCGCGTCGCGCGGCTGGCCAGCGTGCATGATGATATTCTGCGCCTGCCGCAGGGCTATGAAACGGAAGTCGGCGAGCGCGGGGTAATGCTCTCTGGCGGTCAGAAACAACGTATTTCCATTGCCCGCGCGCTGCTGCTGGAGGCGGAAATCCTGATCCTCGATGACGCGCTGTCGGCGGTTGATGGACGGACGGAGCATGATATTTTGCATAACCTGCGCCAGTGGGGGGAGGGGCGGACGGTGATCATCAGCGCCCATCGCCTCTCAGCATTAACCGAAGCCAGTGAAATTTTGGTTTTGCAACACGGCCATATCGCGCAGCGCGGCCGCCACGAGCAGCTTGTCGTCCAGACGGGATGGTATCGCGATATGTATCGCTATCAGCAACTGGAAGCGGCGCTTGACGATGCGCCGCAGGATGAGGAGGCGGTTGATGCGTAATTTCGCTCATCTCTGGCCGACCCTTAAACGTCTGCTGGCCTACGGTTCGCCGTGGCGTAAGCCGCTTATCATTGCGGTCATCATGATGTGGATAGCGGCGGCTGCGGAAGTCAGCGGCCCGCTGCTGATAAGCTATTTCATTGATAACATGGTGGCGAAACAATCGCTGCCGGTGAAGCTGGTCAGCGGCCTGGCGGCGGCCTATATCTGCCTGCAGATCCTTGCCGCTACGCTGCACTATAACCAGGCGCTGCTGTTTAACCGGGCGGCGGTCGGCGTGGTGCAGCAGTTGCGCAGCGATGTGATGGACGCCGCGCTGCGCCAACCGCTCAGCGAGTTTGATACACAACCGGTCGGTCAACTGATTTCGCGCGTTACCAACGACACCGAAGTGATTCGCGACCTGTACGTGACGGTTGTGGCGACAGTGCTGCGCAGCGCGGCGCTGATTGGCGCGATGCTGGTGGCGATGTTTAGTCTCGACTGGCGAATGGCGCTGGTGGCGGTGGCTATCTTCCCGGCGGTGCTGATCGTCATGGCTATCTATCAGCGCTACAGCACGCCGATCGTGCGTCGCATGCGTGCCTGGCTTGCCGATATCAATGATGGCTTCAACGAAGTCATCAACGGGATGGGCGTTATTCAGCAGTTCCGCCAGCAGGCGCGATTCGGCGAGCGGATGCGTGAAGCCAGCTACGGTCACTATCTGGCGCGCATGCAGACGCTGCGTCTGGATGGTTTTCTGCTGCGCCCGCTGTTAAGCCTGTTTTCATCGCTGATCCTCTGCGGCCTGCTGATGCTGTTTGGTTTTAGCGCTTCCGGAAGTATCGAAGTCGGGGTGTTATACGCCTTCATTAGCTACCTCGGACGCCTGAACGAACCGCTGATCGAACTTACCACCCAGCAGTCGATGCTGCAGCAGGCGGTAGTGGCGGGCGAGCGCGTGTTTGAACTGATGGACCGTCCGCGCCAGAGCTGGGGTAGCGATAGCGCGCCGTTACGCAGCGGCGCGGTGGCGATTGATAACGTCTCTTTCGCCTATCGCGACGACCGGCTGGTGCTGCAGGATATCAATCTGGATATACCTTCGCGCGGTTTTGTGGCGCTGGTTGGTCATACCGGCAGCGGTAAGAGTACGTTGGCCAGTCTGATGATGGGCTACTACCCGTTGACTAAAGGCGAAATTCGCCTCGATGGCCGCCCGCTGTCGTCGTTAAGCCACAGCGCTTTACGTCGGGGCGTCGCGATGGTGCAACAGGATCCAGTGGTATTAGCCGATACCTTCTATGCCAACGTGACGCTGGGGCGCGATATCAGCGAGCAGCAGGTCTGGGAAGCGCTGGAGGCGGTGCAGCTCGCTGACCTTGCCCGTGAAATGAGCGACGGGATTTATACCCAACTGGGCGAGCAGGGCAACAACCTGTCGGTGGGCCAGAAACAGCTGCTGGCGCTGGCTCGCGTGCTGGTGGAAACGCCACAGGTGCTGATCCTCGATGAAGCGACAGCGAATATCGACTCCGGTACCGAGCAGGCTATCCAGCAGGCGCTGGCGAAAGTGCGCGAGCACACCACGCTGGTCGTCATCGCCCACCGTCTGTCGACTATCGTCGAGGCTGATAAGATCCTGGTATTGCACCGTGGCCAGGCCGTCGAGCGCGGGAACCATCAGCAATTGCTGGCGGCGAAGGGCCGCTACTGGCAGATGTATCAGCTACAGCAGGCTGGCGAAGAGTTAGCCGCCAGCGTTGAGGAGGAGTCGCTGAGCGCCTGATGCACCATCAGCAGGCATTGGTGCAGGGGTGACATGAAGTGGTGCAACTTGCTCACTAAGGGCGCACCGTATTGGTGCATTTTTGCGCATTAGCGGTCATTTGCCGTCTCGCCAGTAACATCCTCGCGTTTTTTTCTCCGTAAACGGGCCGATTCACGGCCCGTTTTCATTTTTGGCATATCCCTTGCTTTATCTCCTGTGTTAGCAGCGGCCACTATCAAATACTGACTGGAGGGGATTTATGAAGCTGGTTACCGTGGTAATCAAACCATTCAAACTGGAAGACGTTCGCGAAGCGTTGTCCTCCATCGGCATTCAGGGCCTGACGGTCACGGAAGTGAAAGGCTTCGGCCGCCAGAAAGGCCATGCCGAGCTCTATCGCGGCGCCGAATACAGCGTCAATTTCCTGCCAAAAGTAAAAATTGATATTGCGATTGCCGACGATCAGCTGGACGAGGTTGTCGAGGTGATAGGCAAGGCCGCCTGGACCGGAAAAATTGGCGACGGCAAAATTTTTGTCGCCGAACTGCAGCGCGTGATTCGTATTCGTACCGGCGAATCCGACGAAGCGGCACTGTAATTGCCTGACCACACAGCGATGGGGATGAAGAGATGATGAGAACGACGATGAAAACGGCTCTGGGAGCGCTGGCGCTGCTCCCGGGACTGGCGCTGGCGGCCGAACCGGCGGTGGCGGATAAAGCCGACAACGCTTTTATGATGATTTGCACCGCGCTGGTGCTGTTTATGACAATCCCCGGCATTGCGTTGTTCTACGGCGGCCTGATTCGCGGTAAAAACGTGCTCTCAATGCTGACTCAGGTCATTGTGACTTTTGGCCTGGTTTGCGTGCTGTGGGTTATCTATGGCTATACGCTTGCCTTCGGAAGCGGCGGTAGCTTCTTTGGCAGCTTCGACTGGGTGATGCTGAAAAATATTGAACTGAAAGCGTTAATGGGGTCGTTCTATCAGTATATCCATGTCGCTTTCCAGGGCTCTTTCGCCTGTATCACCGTGGGCCTGATCGTCGGCGCGCTGGCGGAACGTATTCGTTTCTCCGCGGTACTGATTTTCGTGGTGGTTTGGCTCACGCTCTCCTACGTGCCGATTGCGCATATGGTGTGGGGCGGCGGCCTGCTGGCGACCCATGGCGCGCTGGACTTCGCCGGCGGTACCGTCGTACACATCAACGCCGCGGTGGCGGGGCTGGTGGGCGCGTATATGATGGGCAAACGCGTGGGCTTTGGCAAAGAAGCGTTTAAACCGCATAACCTGCCGATGGTCTTTACCGGTACGGCGATTCTGTATGTTGGCTGGTTCGGCTTTAACGCCGGTTCCGCAAGCGCGGCCAACGAAATTGCCGCGCTGGCCTTCGTGAATACCGTCGTGGCGACCGCTGGCGCGATTCTGGCCTGGACCTTCGGCGAATGGGCCACTCGCGGTAAACCGTCGCTGCTGGGTGCCTGCTCCGGCGCGATTGCCGGCCTGGTCGGCATTACTCCGGCGTGCGGCTACGTTGGCGTTGGCGGCTCGCTGATTATTGGTATCATCGCCGGCCTGGCCGGGCTGTGGGGCGTCACGGTGTTGAAACGCTGGCTGCGCGTCGATGACCCATGCGATGTGTTTGGCGTTCACGGCGTGTGCGGCATCATCGGTTGTATCCTGACCGGCATCTTCGCCTCTACCACCCTTGGCGGGGTCGGCTATGCGGAAGGCGTAACGATGGGGCATCAGTTGCTGGTACAGCTGGAAAGTATCGGCATTACCGTGGTGTGGTCCGCCGTCGTCGCGTATATCGGCTTCAAAGTGGCGGCGATGACCGTCGGCCTGCGCGTGCCGGAAGAGCAGGAGCGCGAAGGACTGGACGTCAACAGCCACGGCGAAAACGCCTACAACGCCTGATAAAGCGAGCACTCTCCATTAGCGTCAAAGCCTCCCGTCCGGGAGGCTTTTTCTTTGCGTGGAATTTATTTCTTACTGAAGCCAGGGATAAAGCGGTCCACATCCACTTCCATAAATTGGCTGCGCTGGAAGTGGGCTTTCATATTCCACGGAACGGTGCAGTCGAAAATGGTTTTGCAGGCAATACCGCTATCGCGAATCGATGGGCTGAAGGCCGGGTCGGATGATGGATCCAACGGATGGCAACGTACGCCGGGAATAAACACGGTGCTGACATCGCCCTGATAGCGGGTGGTCATCGCCCACATGACGTCGTTGATGTCGAATACATCGACGTCCTCATCGACCAGCATCACGTGCTTCAGCTCAGAGAAGGCGGAAAAGGCCAGTAGCGCCGCCTGGCGCTGACGGCCCTCATCGCTGGGGGTGCGTTTCTTTACCTGCAGCACGGCGAGATATTTACCCGTCCCCGGAGAGGGGCAGTGGACGTTTTGTACGAAGCCCGGAAGCGCGCGTTCCACCATCTGCAGAATGCTGGCTTCGGTCGGGATCCCGGCCAGATTGGTATGCTCATCGCTCGGCCCGATACAGGTTTGCAGAATCGGGTGGCGGCGGTGGGTAATCGCTTTAACTTTTATCACCGGCACTTCCGCCTGCGCGCTACCGGTGTAGCCGGGGAACTCCGGCATGGCTTTGCCGCTGTTGGTATTCTGGTCTTCGCGTACCCGCACGCCAGGCAGCAGTTCACCTTCAATAACGATTTCGGCATTAGCGATGGCGCGGGCGTTGACGCTCACGCATTCGCTGAGCTCGACCGCCTGATTACGCAGAGCGCCGGCGATAGAGAGTTCGTCAAACCCGAGAGGAGTGGTCGGTGGTTCAAAGCAGGCGCCAATTTCAATCGCCGGATCCACGCCGATGCTAATCGAGATGGGCAACGCTTTCCCGGCGGCCTCGGCTTTTTGCCTGAAGGTGTCGAGATGACGACCCGGTACGAAATACATTGAGATTTCGTCTTTGCTCTGTACGCACAGGCGGTGGATGGTGACGTCATGGTCGCCGGTTTCCGGATCCGCGGCATAGCACATACCGAGGGTAAAGTAGGGGCCGGCGTCTTCCGGGGTGTTAGTCGGCGCGGGTAATATTTTGAGAATATCGAAATCAGGATCGCTTGCCAGATGCACCACTTCCTGGCAGGCCGCTCGTTCACGCGGGATAGTGATTGGCGCGATAGGATTCGCTACGGAGTCTTTGAGCATAAACGCCAGATTTTCCGGCGTGGTGCCAAACAGGCGCGCAACGCGCTGCCGCGAACACAGCAGGCCAATGAGCACCCTGACATCATCATAGCCTTTGACCTTGTTAAAGATCATCGCCGGGCCAACGCGGGTCGGGCGCTGAACGGTGCCGTGGGCGCCGACGTAGCGATATACGCCGGAGAGTTCGGCAATGGGGTCGACGGGTTCGTCGGTGTAGATCAGTTCATTATCGTACTGGCTTAATAGTGCCAAAGCAGAACGCAGATCGGTTACTTTTACATGTTGTTCAGACATCGTGCTTCCTTCAGTTTTCTGGCAATGGCTATTAATTCTCACCAGATACCGATAAGAGTCCAATCACATTTCCCCTTATTTTAATAAGATATTATTATCAGTGTTTTCGGGAGGGCGTGATGGATTATCGACAACTACAGGCATTTACGGTTCTGGCGGAAGAGTTGCACTTTGGCCGGGCGGCGCAGCGTCTGCATATCACGCAACCAGCGCTGACCCAGCAGATTAAAAGTTTCGAAAGCGCGCTGGAGCTACCGCTGTTCACTCGCGATCGACGCAACGTCGCCCTGACCGCCGAAGGGCAATTTTTGCTGGCCGAGGCGCGGATGATTCTCGGCCACTGCGATAAATTTCGCGAGAATGCGCGCAGTTTGCGACAGGGGCGTAAAGGGCAGTTGAAAATTGGCTACGTTGGCTCGGCTATTTTTGACCCGGCGCTGAGCGTGTTAATACGAAATTATCGTCAACGCCAACCCGAAGCCGATTTGTTAATTGAAGAGCATAACGTTAACGACCTGATAACCGGTTTATTAAGCGAAACGGTCGACCTGGCGTTTATCCGCTCGCCAGGCGCGCAATATGATGAACTGGAGTCGCTGGATATTGCGACCCGGCCGCTGGTGGCGGTGGTGCCTCGCCATCATGCGCTCGCCAGCAGGCGCGCAATTCCACTCGCGGCGCTGGCGGAAGAGACGTTTTTCATTCAGCAGGATCCCAGCGGCGTCGGATTGGGGTGGTCAGCCATCAGCGCCTGTCGGCAGGCGGGTTTTACACCCCGTAAGATTCAGTACACGCGTGATGTCTCCACGGCGATTGGCCAGGTATCGATGGGGATGGGGGTGACGTTGGTGCCCGAGACGCAAAGCGCCATGCTGGTGTCGGAAGTCAGTTATTGCCTGTTAGAAGAGACCTTTGCCGTAACGACGCTCACGTTATGCTGGCGGCGGCAGAGTCGCAACGGACTGCTGGGGGATTTTATTGCCGATGCGCGCGAATTGCTTGACCGTTAAAGGTAAGCGGGCCCGTTGTGGGCCCGTCGCGAATTAGTTATTGCGGTTACGCATGACGCCTTCCTGCACCGTCGAGGCGACAAGAATACCGTCCTGGGTATAGAATTCGCCGCGAACAAAGCCGCGGGCGCTGGAGGCAGAGGTGCTTTCGACGCTGTACAGCAGCCATTCGTTGATGTTGAACGGGCGGTGGAACCACATTGAGTGGTCAATGGTGGCGACCTGCATACCTGGTTCAAGGAAGCCGACGCCGTGCGGCTGCAGCGCAACCGGCAGGAAATTAAAATCAGATGCATAGCCCAGCAGCGACTGGTGGATACGAATATCATCCGGCACTACGCCGTTGGCGCGGATCCACACCTGGCGGGCGGGTTCGGCAACGTGCCCTTTCAGCGGGTTATGGAACTCTACCGGGCGAATTTCCAGCGGTTTGTCGCTGAGAAACTTCTCTTTCGCCTGCGGCGGCAACAAATGCGCCAGCTTACGGGCGATATCGGTTTCAGAGGGCAGACCTTCCGGCGAAGGCGCTGCCGGCATTGCTTTTTGATGTTCGTAGCCCGGTTCCGGCGCCTGGAACGAGGCGGTCATGTAAAAGATGGGTTTACCGTGCTGGATAGCCGCCACCCGGCGAGCGCTGAAGCTGTTGCCGTCTCGTAGTACTTCAACATCATAAACGATAGGTTTCTGGCTATCGCCAGGACGCAGAAAGTAACTATGAAAGGAGTGAATCAGGCGGCCCTCAGGCACGGTTTCTTTGGCGGCATACAGCGCCTGACCGACCACCTGACCGCCGAAGACCTGACGTAAGCCGAGATCTTCGCTCTGCCCGCGAAACAGCCCTTCTTCAATTTTTTCCAGATTTAATAATGCCAGCAGATTGGTTAGAGCCTGACTCATAGATACCCTCAATTAATGATAGCGGCGCTGACGCAGCGCATATTGAGGGCAAGTATAACCTGGAATCTCAAGTGGTCCGATGGGTGTAATAATCTGAATAAATGCCCCTTTCCGGGAATTATTCTGAGATCTGTGCCACACTTATTCACGATACTAATGTCTTAGCCATCGTGATGGCAGGACGTACTCCTGTGACTAAAGGGATGAAAAGGAGAACATAATGAAATTTGCCTATATGTTAAGTGCTATCGCCGTTGCTGCGGCCTTATCCGCCTGTGCGAATAATTCGAACAGCAACGCCGCTCATCAGACGACGGCACCCGATCCTTACGGCATTGCCTCACTGAGCTCCTCGCAGCAACAGCCTAATGTTTCCGGGACTATCAATATTCGCCAACGCGTAGCGTTACCGCCGGATGCGGTACTGACCGTGACGTTGTCTGATGCGTCGCTTGCCGATGCGCCAGCCCGCGTATTGTCGCAAAAAGCGGTCCGTACAGAAGGTAAGCAGGCGCCGTTCAACTTTGTTCTGCCGTATAACCAGGCGGATATCAAACCGAACGCGCGGATCCTGCTGAGTTCGGCGATCACCGTAAATGGCCAACTGATGTTTATTACCGATACCGTACAGACCGTGATTACCCAGGGCGGTAACCGCGCCGATCTGGTGCTGGTGCCGGTGCAGCATGCGCCAGTGCCGGTGGCTAATGATATGGCGCCGATGGCGCAATAAACGTCTTCATGCCCCTGTTCAGGGGCATTTTTTTGCCCTTAATAAACCCAGCGATAGTGTTGCAGGTCGATATGCCCGCTGCCGGAGACCTGGACGCCTTCCGCCAGCAGCGCCTGACGTTGGCGCTGCAGGTCGGGGCCGGTCAGCGAAATATTGCCGTGGCGATTCACCACCCGGTGCCATGGCAGGGTTGAGCCTTCCGGTAGGCGCTTTAACACGCCGCCCACCTGTCGCGCCGCGCGCGGCGAACCCGCCAGCAGAGCGACATCGCCGTAGGTGGTGACATACCCTTCCGGAATTGAGGCGACTATCTGCCAGACCCGCTGGGGAAAGCTGTCGTGGGCGTCCTCCATCATCACTCCTTCACGCGAGAAAAGCTCAGAATAAGCGCTTGACCGCGTGCTGTACAGCCGTCACAGGACGGTGAATTCCAGCGCCAGCCCGAGGATCTGCATACCGTGAATATTGTCATGCGGGCTGGTGGCGATCAGGCTTTCGAGGAATTTTAGCCGTTGCGATTGCGCATTGATAATGAGCTTGCCGCGCAGCGTCGGGTATTTGAGCGATGAGATGGGATAGACCACCCGGCCTTTGACCTCAACGGGCAGCTTACGCAGCTCGACGTGTTGCAACACGCCCACCGTGGAAAAGAGCAGGGCAACGGGGGTCACCGACAGCAGCGGCGCGCTACTGATGCTGACGAAATCCAGCAGCAGCTCGGGGCGTAGAAAATTTATGCCGTGAAAGGGGACGGTTACGCCATCAATGGCGGGCATGGGCAAGGTGGTGGTGGGGCGTGGCGATTGAGTCATGCGATTACCGTAGCGACAACACGTTGAAAAGACACAGGACGAACAAGTATGGCGGGTTGCGGTAAACTGTGCCGCGATGGGGCTCGCAATCTCTCTCATTGCTGGGGCGTTAGGCCGGGTAAAGGCACTATTTGCCGGGAAATCCGACGTTTTGCATAATAAACCAGCAGCTGGACGCGAGTGGCTTGCAATTCAGGAGTGCTATAGGGATAATGCGCCAGCGCGTTGGTTATCAACGCTCTCAATGGGGGCTCTGTTGGTTCTCCCGCAACGCTACTCTGTTTACCAGGTCAGGTCCGGAAGGAAGCAGCCAGAGCAGACGACGTGTGTGCCGGGATGTAGCTGGCAGGGCCCCCACCCAATTCCGGGTACCCTGATTTAATCTCCCTTATTTTGCTGTGCTTTTATTCTCTGCTACTATTATAAGCAATCTCACTTCATTTATTGTTTTACGTTACTAAAACGACGCTTTTTCATTCCTTAATTTTGCATTGTCATAAATGTGAAATAATAATGACATACTAATGTCATCTTCATGTCATATATAATGGGCAAATTATTTCCTGGAATTACCAGATATTATTAAGGATAAATAATATCTCTGGATCAAGATGTTAACTTCGTGTATTAATTATGATGATTTTATTGCACGGGAAGCGTGATCATGACCACAGTAGTTCTGAATGTGAAAATTGACGCAGAGTTAAAAGATAAACTGCGTCATTATGCGGAAGTCAATAACGAGAATTTAGGCACGGCAACGGAGAAGCTGCTGCAATTGGCGCTGGCGGCCATTGATTCAGCAGACGAGGCGGGGGTTTCGCATGAGGATATTGATAACCAGCATACCGAAGAGGAAGCGTCGCCGTTAACCCCTAAAGAAATCAAAGCATTACGCAAACTTCTGAAGAAGAAAAGATGAAACAACAATTCTCTACAGCCAGCAGTTACAGTGAAGCCTGTGACCTGCTGCGTTCCGGGTACGTTAAGCACGTGCGCCTGAACTGGAATATCGGTAGTGATGAGTTTTTTCGCATTGCTTCCGACTGGTGTGAAACTGGCGCAAAAATAAAAAAAGATGACGATGGCTTTATTATTTCGCTAAAAGGTTTTCCAATTCCGCGCCAGCATTAATGAAATGATTACGCGGTTGTCATTTTAATGACATGCGGCTTAGGCAAGATGGCACTGCAATTTTATAAAACATCTCATATTCATCATGGATGGTGGTTTTTGACGGGCTGATTCCAGCCCGTCGATATTTTATTATATTATTTTACGCATTCGCGTCATTTCTTTCTGTTGCGTAAGGGACTGCCACAGCGGTTGTAAAATGCTGAAGGCGTTGCGCAATTCCGTATCCGGCAGGGTGAAAGGCAAACGTAAATAACGATCGAAGGCCCCCTCCAGGCCGAAACGCGTACCGGTACCGATATGAATACCGGCATTCTCCGCACGTACTGAGAACTGCGTCGCTAACATTTCCGGCAGCTCCACCCAAAATGACAGCCCGCCCTCGGGGACGCAAAAGCGCCAGTGGGGAAAATATTCCGCCATTAATGCGGCGCACATATCGCGACGCGCGGCCAGCATCGCACGCCGTTGCGGCAATAACGCCTTTTCGTTTTCCAGTAGCCAACGGCAAGCCAGCTGCTCCAGCAGCGGCGAGCCGAGATCGAGCGTATCCCGCGCCTGGATGAGCGAGGCGATAGTCGACGCGGGCGCGCGGATCCAGCCAACTCGCAGTCCACCCCAGAACGTTTTCCCCGCGGAACCAATAGTGATTATCGGCGCTTCAGGATTGAAAGCCGCCAGCGGCGGCGGCGGCGGGGCGTTGTACCATAAATCCACCATCGTCTCGTCGGCAACCAGCGTCGTTCGCGTGCTGGCGGCCAGATCGGCGACGCGCTGCCGGGTCTCGCTATCCATGCAGCGGCCGGTGGGATTATGAAAATCCGGCATCATAAAGGCCAGCCGCGGCGAGGTTTGCGCAATGGTTGCCGCCAGTCCGTCGCAGTCCCAGCCCTTTTCCGGTAACGCCACGCCTACTGGCCGGCAGGAGGCGCCGCGAATGGCGTTAATTGCCATCGGATAGGAGGGAGCATCAACCACCACCCGGTCGCCTGGCCCGGTTAACAAACGCAGTACCAGGGCAAATCCGCTCAGCGCGCCATTTACGATCATGATTTCATCTGCCTGCGTCGGCAGTCCGCGTTCGCTATAGCGGCGGGCAATCACCGTGCGTAAATCGACTAACCCCTGCTGATCGTACCCGGTATAGGACAAATACTGCGGCATCAGCGTCAGCGCGTGGCTGTAGGCTTGATGAATTTCCGGTCCGGCGCTGAGGGCGGCGGTGGCGAGATTGACCGAAGGCGCCGAAAGCGTCTGTTCACCGGGCAGCAGAGGGCCAGCAGGTAGCGCAATGCGTGAACCACTCCCCTGGCGACTTTGCAGATAGCCTTCTTCTCGCAATAACCCCAGCGCGCTGGCGATAGTGGTGCGGCTAACATTTAGCGCCGTCGCCAGTTCTCGTTCGCCGGGCAAACGGGTCTCCAGCGCCAGCCGTCCATCAAGGATCAACAAACGCAGCGCTTCCGCCAGCTGCCGCCACAACGGCGCGCGCGAGGAAGGGGCCTGCCAGTTGCCGAGCAGGCGTACCAGCGATTGTGTTCCAAAACGACGTACTGACATAGCGATCCACTTTTCAAAAACTGGCCATTAATTACCAATCCATTTTTGCTGATGATGGGGGAGTTCGCAATATATACTGAGGTGTTTATGGTCCGTCGTTTGCTACAACTTTATATTGGTCTGGTTCTCTATGGCGTGTCGACGGCGTTATTCGTCCATGCCAACCTCGGGGCCGATCCGTGGGATGTGTTTCATCTGGGGGTGGCGAAACAGCTTAATATCAGTTTCGGCACGGTGATTATTGTGACCGGCGCCGCGGTGCTGCTGCTGTGGATCCCGCTGCGCCAGATGCCGGGTCTCGGCACCATTAGCAATGTCATCGTGCTGGGCCTTGCGGCCGATGCCACTCTCGCGGTACTTCCGCCGCTGGAATCGCTGCCCGCGCGTAGCCTGCTGCTAGCCGGCGCGGTGGTGATGAATGCGATAGCGACCGGGATGTATATCGGCGCCGGTTTTGGCCCCGGACCGCGCGATGGCCTGATGACCGGATTGCACGCGCGGACCGGCTGGTCGCTGCGTGGTATCCGTACCGCCATCGAAGTCTCGGTGCTGCTAATTGGCTGGCTGCTGGGCGGTAAAGTCGGGGTTGGCACCGTGGTTTACGCCTTTGCTATCGGCCCGCTGATCCAGCTATTTTTGCCCTGGTTCCGTCAACCGCGGCCAGTCAGTGCGGCGGCTAAAAGCCGTGAACTGGCGTCCTGAAATCGCCGTTCGCAATAGCAGCGACTAAACTTATCACTCAGACGCCGACGGATATGCCGCCGGCGCTGTTCACTTCGGAGACTCACTCATGAAGTATGTTGATGGTTTTGTCGTTGCCGTCCCTGCGGAAAATAAGGAGGCATACCGCGAACTGGCAGCAAAATCGGCGCCGTTGTTTAAAGAGTTTGGCGCCACGCGCGTGGTGGAGTGTTGGTCGGATGATGTCCCGGAAGGGAAGCTGACGGATTTCCGCATGTCGGTTAAAGCGCAGGCGGATGAGGAAGTGGTATTCAGTTGGATCGAGTACCCGTCTAAAGAGATCAGGGACGCGGCCAATGCGAAAATGATGAGCGACCCGCGGATCAAAGCGCTTAGCGATAGCTTGCCCTTTGACGGCAAGCGCATGATCTTCGGCGGTTTTGCGCCGATTCTTGACGAGTAAATCCGGCGGCGCGACTGGTTGCCAGCGCGCCGCACATGATATTAATGCGCTTTAATATTATTTTCCGCCCACTGAATAAATTCCTCTTTCGGCAGCGCCTTACAGTACAGCCAGCCTTGCGCGTAATTGACGCCATGCGCGCGCAGCCAGTCGCGCTGAGCGGGGGTTTCCACCCCTTCGGCGACGATCGCCAGATTCAGCGCCTTCGCCATGTCAATGATATGTGGCGTGAGAGGTTTATATTCCAGCGTATCGACAAATGACTTATCGATCTTCAGCGTATCCACATCCAGCGTCTGCAGGTAGCTGAGGCTGGAATAACCGGTGCCGAAATCATCAATCGAGATCCGGTGTCCCGCCTGGCGATAGCCAATAATCACCGGCAGGGTGGTTTGCGGATCGACAAAGCCGCGTTCGGTAAGCTCAAGGGGGATCTGTTCTGCGTTGATTCCCCAGCGCGCCAGCTGCTCCTTGAGTAGTTTGGGTAGCGTGGGCGAGCGCAGGTCATCCACCGACAGATTAATAGAAATGTGCATCTGCGGATGATGGCGCAGCCAGGGACCGAGATCGGAAAAGATTTTACGCACGATATCCTCGGTCAACCGGGTGATAAGCCCGGTTTGCTCGGCTAGCGGGATGAAAATATCCGGTGATAAAAAGGTCCCATCCGGCTGCTGCCAGCGGGCCAGCGCTTCGGCGCCGGCGATTTTACCATCCTCCAGCGAGACGATCGGCTGATAGTAAACCTGGATGGCATCGGATTGCAGCGCATCCAGCATGCCATAACGCGGCGAGCGTAATCTGCGCAGCAGGCGCAGAAGTAAAAAAGAGGTCAACAGGCTGGTAAAGAGCCCAATCGGCAGCCATAGCAGCAGCTGCTGGCGAAGGCGCGCATCCAGTGGCTGCGTGGACGACCAACTGGCGACGCCAAGACCCAGTTCAGGGATGATATGCACGCGATAGACGGTGTCATTCAGCGTCAGCGTCTCGCTATGGAGGTTTTTAATTCGCGTCCAAACCGCGGGATCGATCGGTTGGCTACTGATCACCACCTGATCGTGCTCGGTGCCGAATAATATCGTGTGGATCTTTTCCTGACCGGTGGCGATAACATCAATAAACGACACCGGGTCGATCATCACAATATGATTTTTATTGCCGAAAGCGGTCATGCGATGCTGCAGGCCGAGGTCATTGATCGAGGTAAGCCAGGTGCTGTAACCGTCGGCAGTCACGTGGTCGGGGGGCGGAAACGTGACTGAGACCTGGTGATCCTCAAGCGATGAGCACATCGGCACCGAATTACGCAGCCAGAGTACTTCCTGCACATAGCGATGGGTGTAGGCAATGCGGCGCATATTCAACAGATGTTCTGGCGAACAGGCGGTGGCGGTGTGCGCATCGGCTTCTTGTAATGCTTCTTTGGCCTGAGCGGCGACCTGTTCCACGCGCATCACAATGCGTTTTGAGTAGTGGTCGAGCTCGCTATAAAACTGCGCCTGCGCCTGACGCATTGCCAGCCAGATACTTAAGGCGATGGGCAGCACGATGGCGAGAATAAGTACCCCTGTAACCAGACTCATTAAATGGCGAGTCGTCATGGGTATGTCCTTATTTTAACGGGGAATTGCTCTGAGTATACGCGAAAGCGAAAAAAAGACCCGGATCGCGAATGCCGCGATTTGGGAGAAGGGGGGCAAATCATCGCCTCCTGAGACATCGCGTGGTTCTTGCTGAAACCGTTAATTTCCTGTGGTTGATCTTTGGCGTTCAACGGTGTACCTTAATTGTTATGTTATAACATATTAATTGAGGTTCGCTATGAAAGCTAATATTCATCCGCACTACCGTACCGTCGTTTTCCACGATACGAGCGTGAACGAGTACTTCAAAGTGGGATCCACTATTAAAACCGAGCGTGAGATTGAACTGGATGGCGTGACCTATCCGTATGTCACCTTAGATGTTTCGTCTAAATCCCATCCGTATTACACCGGTAAGCAGAAAACGCATGCCACCGAAGGTAGCGCCGCTCGTTTCCGTCAGCGCTTCGGTGGTTTTATTGATGCCAAAAGGAGCTAAATATGCAGGTACTGAACTCATTGCGTAGCGCTAAACAGCGCCACCCGGATTGCCAGATAGTGAAACGCAAAGGGCGGCTGTACGTTATCTGCAAAAGCAATCCGCGTTTTAAAGCGGTGCAGGGACGTAAAAAACGGCGTTAATTCGTAGGCTTGCGGAAGCTCTCCAGCGTGCGATATTGCTGGCCGTTGGCATCAAAATTACCAGCGGCCAGCCACTGGCGCATCGCGCTATCCACCTGCGGCCACTCGCTATCGATAATGGAAAACCAGTCGGTATCGCGATTGTGGCCTTTTATCACCAGCGCTTGTCGAAAGCGCCCCTCGAACTGAAAGCCTAAGCGCAGCGCCGCGCGCCGCGATGGTTCATTCAGGCTATTGCATTTCCACTCATAGCGACGGTAGCCGAGCGACTCAAAGACATAACGCATCAGCAACCACTGTGCCTCGGTGGCCATCGCTTTGCGGCTCAGCAGCGGCGAAAAGTGAACATGGCCGACTTCAACGACGCCGTTTTTGGCGTCAATACGCATTAGCGCTAACGATCCGACCGGCTGCCCACTCTGTTCATCAATTACCGCGAAGTGAAGCGGGTCGTTAAGCTCGCTGATGCTGGCAATCCAGGCGCTGAACTCGGCAACGCTGTTTTCCGGTTCACGCAAAAGCCAGGTCCAGGCGCGGGTATCAGGCGCCTGTCGATAGGCGTTGAACAGCGCTTGCGCGTGTTTAACGGCAAGCGGTTCCAGGCGGCATGACTGTCCTTGTAAGGTCTGGCGCTGCGGCCATGGGCGTGGCTGCCAGTCAGATAAAGCGTCGCCAACGAGTTGGTTAAATTGGTTGTATTGCGTCATCAGTCAAGTCCTGTTTGCGGGAAGAGTTCTGAGATTAAACATCTGCTGGTTCCATAAAAAGTGCCATCCGGGTATCTTTTCATGGTGCCACGAGGAGCAATGATGAATATACCGGACGATGCTTTTTTTGCCTTGCTGACGCGCGGGATACAGCTGCGGGGAGACGCGACGCTACAGCGCGCGCTGTATCAGACGCTGCGCGAGGCCATTTTACAGGGCGAATTACTTAGCCATAGCCGGTTGCCGGGCGCCCGCGTTATTGCTCAACGTGCTGGCGTATCGCGCAATACCGTAAACAGCGCCCTGGAGCAGCTGGCGATAGAGGGATATCTAAACCGCAGTCGTCAGGGGACGTATGTCGCGGCGCTCAATATGCTGGCGGAAAGCGAGCCGACGCCGCCAACGTTTGTTTTACCTGAGCGCTTGCGCACGCTACCGCAGCCGGGTCGACGGGATTCTCCGGCACTGTTGTTGACTACCGGAATGCCCGCGGTGAACTACTTCCCGCTGGCTATCTGGCGTCGTTTGCTCGATCGGGTACTGCGCGAGAACGGCAGTACGATTCTTGGGTATGGGGAGGCGGCCGGTGAACCAGCGCTGCGCGAGGCGATTGCCCGTCATCTGACCTTATCCCGGGGCATACGCTGCACAGCGCGGCAAATTGTGATTACTGAAGGCGCGCTGGAGGGGGTTAATCTTTGCACGCATCTGCTGAGCGAGGCGGGGGATACCGCCTGGGTCGAAGAACCCGGTTATTTCGGCGCCAAAAGCGTGTTTATTAAAGCCGGATTGCAAATAAAAGGGATTGCGGTTGATAGCGATGGCATGCGGCCAGATATCGCGGACGAGCCGCCGCCACGGCTTATTTTTACCTCACCTTCGCACCAGTACCCGAGCGGGGCGGTGATGAGCGCCGGCCGCCGTCTGGCGTTGCTGGAGTATGCCCGCCAGCATAACGTATGGATTATTGAAGACGACTATGACAGCGAGTTTCGCTACAGCGGCGAACCCATTCAGGCGATGCTCGGCATGGTGACGCAGGCGCCGGTGGTTTATCTTGGCACCTTCAGTAAAACGCTTTTCCCGTCACTGAGAATAGGATTTGCGGTAATGCCTCCTGCGCTGGCCGAGGCGGCGCAGGAGGCGATCGGCGCGCTGTTGCGCGGCGGCCATCGACTGGAACAGCGCGCGCTGGCGCTGTTCATCGAAGAGGGGCATTATGCGCGCCATCTGGCTTCAATGCGCCGATTGTATCGTCGGCGTCAGCAGCTGTTACGCGAGGCGGTCGCAAGCGAATTCGAGCTGGCGAATGAGATTTGGGGCGGAGAGGGCGGGCTGCATTTAACCGTCGCCATTGATGGCATCGACGATGTGCAAATTGTCGAGCAGGCGCGACGGTATCAAATGGCGCCAGCGGCGCTAAGCCGCTTTTATCTTAACCCACAGACCGCGCGTAGCGGCCTGGTATTGGGTTACGGTAATACGTCCGCGGCGCATTTCGTCGCGTCGCTGCGGACGTTGAACCGGCTAATCAGGCAGCAACGCGGGTCAGGGTGAAGACATCGTAGAACGAGAGTTCCCCTTTGGTGGCGATCATTTTCTGCAACTGGGCTTTCTGTTCATGGCCGACCTGCGGCGATTGCAGAATGCCGTCAATTAGCTGCTCAGGCACGAAGCGGGTGTTATACCATTCACCGTTATAACAGACGCGAAAATCGAGCACGTCGATATCTTCATAACGGTAGCGCGGGTAGACATCGAAGAAGAAGAAGCCATTCAACAGGACAAACAGGACGACCAGTAGCCATACGGAATCAACCAGCGTCTCAGAGCGCAGCATGACGACGAGCGTGGCCAAAAAGGCGGCGTACATGGCGACAAATAGCCACGGGTGATTGCGAATAAAACTGATACTAAAACGCGGGCGATTATCGCGTTTTTCTTTTTCGTTCAGTTCCTCAATGGTGTTGGTTAGCAGGCGCTGTATTTCTGTCATTTTAGTCCCCGAATTCTTCGTAGAGCCCGGCATTTCAGGCTCTACGGCTCAGTTTGGCGGTTATTTTATGTTGCCGGAGACTGGGGTTAAAGTAACAGATCAGTTACAGAAAAGCATAACAGTTACTATTATTCGGTTAATAGCAGCTTGATGATTTGTGCAGGATTACCGCCGACTACCGCATTGGCCGGCACATCTTTTACCACCACGGCACCGGATGCGATGACCGCGTTGTCACCGATGGTGACGCCGGGGTTGATGACCGCCCGGCCGCCAATCCATACGTTATTGCCGATAACCACCGGTTTTCCATACTCGATACCGCTATTACGTTCCGTCGGATCGAGCGGATGGGTCGCAGTATAGATGTGAACGCCCGGCGCCAGCATACAGTTATCACCAATCCGAATCGGGCAAACATCAAGCATTACGCAGTCAAAGTTAGCGTAAAAATTGGCGCCGAGGCTGATGTTATAGCCATAATCGCAGCGGAAAGTGGGCTCGATATACGCGTCGGTGGGCTTGCCAAATAGTTCGCTCAGCAGTGCCGCACGCGATTCGCGTTCATCCGGAGCAGAGTGGTTATAGCGGTGCAGTACCTGCCTTGCATACAGGCGGTCTGCTTTTAGCGTTGCGTCTCCAGCAAGGTAAGGTTCGCCGGCGATCATTTTCCTTTTTTCTTCGCTCATGGTCTTCTCCTGGTTAAAGAAGAAACAGTATAAAGCGAAACCGGTTTCATATGCAGCAATATGGGACTCAGGCGTTTAATATCCCGAGTGATCCCTGTTGACGCGCCGTGGTATTAATGACAGAAAATGAACTAGCGGATAAATTTCCATACTGAAGTTGGGATTTTGTCGTATAGCTTATTCATGGTCAATTCAGCAAGACGATGATCGGCTGCTGAGTAAAATACAGCCAATTCATTGTCGGAAAGTTCATATTTATTCTTTTCAATTACGCGCTCCAGCGTATCAATTGTCTGACAGCGGCGTAAACGCATCAAATAGTCTGTTTTAGTTAATGGTTTACCAGACATCATTTCACCTTTTGAATGTAATAATTCTAACAAGAAAGACTTACCGGGTTCTCCCGGCTGGCGTTCACAAAGCATCGGAATAAGCGATTGCCGGATTTACGCCATTTTTGGAGATCGCTTGTGTTTATGCCATAGCTACTGAACAGCATAAAAGTGTCATCCAGGTATTCGTCAAGCTGAGAAATCAGCTTATTATCCTCAGCATACTTAATTTTATAATTAAGCGCGTAAGTTGCTATGTGCTCGATCAATTCATTTAATTGAAGATTCACCGCCGAAGTGGGATCGTTAACCCAGCCGCGGTTGCTCTCTTCCAGGTTTGCAAGGCAGTCATGATACAGGGTTTCGCAGAGAAATCTAAGCTGCGCGATATCATGTCTTTTTGGCGAGTACTCGTCCATAACACATCCCCTTGTAAGTGGTTTAAACGACGACTAACAAACACCGTTGTGGGATGAAGACCAGGCTCAAACATTGTAATCCTGTGATTTAACTATAATCCAGTATCAAAGACATTTCACCGTGCTATTACGAAAAATTACAATAAATACGGTTAATTTATCTTAAAAAAACAGATCCTATTATACGAATTCCTTTTATGTTTGGCGAAACTGGAACGTCAGCCTTATATATCATCAGGTTATCTGATTGACGCCTGCCTGCAGCGAAAAGGTTGTTGGGAGGTTGTTGGTAATTAAGAATATTCTGAATGAAGCCTGATGGTGAAGCCAATAACGGAAATCTTAATAAAGATAGAACAACGTTCATCAATGTATATTATATGTCAGAACGTAAAATAAACAATAACAATGTGTGCGTTTAAAAACCCCTAAAGAAAAAGGGCCGCAAATGCGGCCCTTAGCTTAAGCAAGATTAATGATGCTCAACCGGATGGTTATGCTCAATATCTTCAGTTTTCTTACTGAAGCGGCGACGAACCACCACGAAGAATACCGGCACGAAGAAGATGGCCAGAACCGTCGCGGTCACCATCCCGCCCATTACGCCAGTACCGACGGCGTTCTGCGCGCCGGAACCTGCGCCGGAGCTGATAACCAGCGGCATTACCCCAAGGATAAACGCCAGAGAGGTCATCAGGATTGGACGCAGACGCATACGTACTGCTTCCAGCGTCGCTTCAATCAGGCCTTTGCCTTCTTTTTCCATCAGGTCTTTGGCGAATTCAACGATAAGTATCGCGTTCTTCGCCGACAGACCGATGGTCGTCAGCAGGCCGACCTGGAAGTAAACGTCGTTAGTCAGCCCGCGGAAGGTTGCCGCTAACAGCGCGCCGACAACACCCAACGGTACCACCAGCATGACGGAGAACGGAATCGACCAGCTTTCGTACAACGCCGCCAGACACAGGAAGACGACGATAAGCGAAATGGCGTACAGCGCTGGGGCCTGGTTGCCGGACAGGCGTTCCTGATAGGACATACCGGTCCAGTCGTAGCCGACGCCAGAAGGCAGTTTGCTTGCCAACTGTTCCATCATCGCCATCGCTTCACCCGTACTGCGTCCCGGAGCGGCCTGACCGAGAATTTCCATTGATGGCAGACCGTTGTAACGCTCCAGACGCGGTGAACCATATTCCCAATGGGAAGTGGAGAAGGCGGAGAACGGCACCATCTGACCATCGCTGCCGCGTACATACCAGTTGCCGATGTCTTCTGGCAGCATACGGTATTTCGCTTCAGACATGACGTACACTTTCTTCACGCGACCGCGGTCGATGAAGTCGTTGACGTAGCTGCCGCCCCAGGCCGCGCCAAGGGTAGTGTTGATGTCGCTAATTGAAACGCCAAGCGCCTGCGCTTTTTCCTGATCGATATCGATCTTGAACTGCGGCGTATCTTCCAGGCCGTTAGGACGCACGCCAACCAGAAGGTCAGGATGCTGAGCGACCATACCAAACAGCTGGTTACGCGCCTGAGTTAATTTCTCATGCCCTAAACCACCCTGATCGATGAGCTGGAAGTCAAAGCCGGTAGCGGTACCCAGTTCGACGATCGCCGGCAGGTTAAAGGCGAAGACCATCGCATCTTTAATCTGCGAGAAACGGGCCATCGCGCGACCGGTAATCGCTTCAACTTTGTTTTCTGAACCCGGGCGTTGGCTCCAGTCTTTTAACGACACGAAGGCGATACCGGTGTTCTGACCGCGACCCGCAAAACCAAAGCCGTTAACCGCGAACACCGATTCAACGTTGTTCTTCTCTTTGGTCAGGTAGTAGTCAGTCATCTCATCAAGGACTTTCTGCGTACGTTCCTGACTCGCGCCCGCCGGAAGCTGCGCCATACTCAGGAATACGCCCTGGTCTTCATCCGGCAAGAAGGAGCTTGGCAGACGAACGAACAGGTAAGCCATACCGATGACGATAATCAGATACAGCACCAGGTAACGACCGGTACTACGCAGAATGTTGCCTACGCTGTCGGTGTAGTGGTGCGTGCTCTTATCGAACATGCGGTTAAACCAGCCAAAGAAGCCTTTGTGCTCGCCATGGCCGCCTTTCTGAATCGGTTTCAGCATGGTGGCGCACAGCGCTGGCGTCAGAATCAGGGCCACCAGTACCGACAGCGCCATCGCGGACACGATAGTAATCGAGAACTGGCGATAAATCGCGCCGGTTGAACCGCCGAAGAAGGCCATCGGGATAAATACCGCAGACAGCACCATCGCAATACCGACCAACGCGCCCTGAATCTGACCCATTGACTTACGGGTCGCTTCTTTCGGCGGCAATCCTTCCTCCGCCATCACGCGCTCGACGTTTTCTACCACCACGATGGCGTCATCCACCAGCAAGCCGATGGCGAGCACCATCCCGAACATCGTTAGGGTGTTTATCGAGAAGCCAAATACCGCCAGGATGGCGAATGTCCCGAGCAATACCACCGGTACCGCGATGGTCGGGATCAACGTGGCGCGGAAGTTCTGCAGGAAAAGATACATGACCAGGAACACCAGGATGATCGCTTCCACCAGCGTTTTTACCACTTCATGAATAGAGATCTTCACGAACGGGGTAGTATCGTACGGGTAGACGATTTTCAGGCCTGACGGGAAGTACGGTTCCATCTTCGCCAGCTCGGCGCGGATGGCGTTGGCGGTATCCAGGGCGTTAGCGCCGGTCGCCAGTTTAATCCCCAGACCGGAAGCCGGTTGGCCGTTGAACTTCGCGATGATGTCGTAGTTTTCGCCGCCGAGCTCAACTTTCGCCACATCGCGCAGACGAACCTGTGAACCATCCTGATTGACTTTCAGCAGGATTTTGCTGAATTCATCTGCGGAGGTTAAACGAGTCTGGGCGATGATCGAGGCGTTCAACTGCTGGCCTTTCACCGGCGGCGTACCGCCTAACTGGCCCGCCGCGACCTGGGCGTTCTGCGCTTTAATAGCGTTGATGACATCTACCGGAGTCAACTGGAAGTTGTTCAGCTTCGTGGGGTCCATCCAGATACGCATCGCGTACTGGGAACCGAACAGCTGAACGTCGCCGACGCCGGAGGTACGGCTGATGGCATCCTTCATATTGGCGCCCACGTAGTCGGAAATATCCTCCTGCGTCATGGTGCCGTTAGTGTTGATAACCCCGACAACCATCAGGAAGCTACTGGAGGATTTCTCCACGCTCACGCCCTGTTGTTGTACTTCCTGCGGCAGCAGCGGCATCGCCAGCTGCAGCTTGTTCTGCACCTGTACCTGGGCGATGTCTGCGTCAGTACCGGACTGGAAGGTCAGGGTGATCTGCACCGTACCGGTGGAGTCACTGTTTGAGGACATGTACATCAGGTTATCGATACCGTTCATGTTCTGTTCGATAACCTGTGTCACGGTATCCTGCACCGTTTTCGCATCAGCCCCCGGGTAGGTGGCCGAGATCGTCACTGCTGGCGGCGCAATCGTTGGATATTGCGCCACGGGGAGTTTCATAATCGAAAGCCCCCCGGCCAACATGATGATTATGGCGATCACCCATGCAAATATGGGGCGATCGATAAAGAAATTAGGCATGTCTTAACGGCTCCTGTTTAAGTTAAGACTTGGTTTGTTCAGACTGAGCGTTCGCGTTGCCGGCGGTTTGCTGTTGGTTGTCTGAAGCTACTTCCTGCGCTTTTACCTGTACGCCTGGTTTGACTTTTTGCAGGCCAGCTACGATCACGCGATCGCCGGATTTCAGACCTTCGGTCACTAACCACTTGTCGCCGATAGCTTGAGTCGCGGTGACCTGGCGAACTTCAACTTTGTCGCCTTCGCCAACCACCATCACGCTGGCATCGCCGCGCGGGGTACGGGTAACGCCCTGTTGCGGAACCAGCAGCGCATCCGGGTTAATACCTTCTTCCAGGCGTGCGCGGACGAACATCCCTGGCAGCAGGGTGTGGTCCGGGTTCGGGAAGATCGCGCGCAGCGTGATAGAACCGGTGGTCTGGTCAACGGTGACATCAGAGAATTCCAGCGTGCCGTCTTGCGGGTATTTCAGACCGTCGTTGGTCACCAGTTCGACTTTCGCTTTGCCGTTTTCTTGCTTCAGTTTACCGTTCGCCAGTTCCTGTTTCAGACGCAGGAAATCGTTGCTCGATTGGGTAACGTCAACATAAATAGGATCTAACTGTTGAACGGTCGCCAGCGCGGTAGCTTGCCCGTTTTGCACCAGCGCGCCCTCGGTGACCGCGGATTTACCAATGCGGCCGCTGATTGGCGAAGTCACTTTGGTATAAGCCAGGTTGATGCGCGCGGTTTCAACCGCGGCTTTTGCCGCGACGACGGCGGCGTTGCTTTGCTGAGCGTCGGCAACGGCGGTGTCGTAGTCTTGTTGACTGATGTATTTCGTGCCAAGCAGTTTCTGATAACGTTTGACCGTCAACTGAGCGATGTTTGCGGCGGCCTGGGCTTTCGCTAAGTCGCCTTTGGCGCTTTCATAGCTGGCCTGATAGGTTGCCGGATCGATCTGATAAAGAGACACCCCCGCCTGAATATCGCTGCCTTCAACGAAGTTACGTTTCAGAATAATGCCACTTACCTGAGGACGGACTTCTGCGACACGATAAGCATTGGTACGGCCAGGAAGTTCAGTGGTGATTTGTAGAGGTGCGGATTTGAGCGTGACAATGCCAACTTCCGGCATTTGCTGGGCTCCTTGTTGAGCCGGTTTATCGTCACATCCTGTTAGCGCTAAGCTGCCTGAGAGCATCAGAACGACCGCCAGAGGCGTTAACCCTCTGTTTTTGTTCATATGTAAACCTCGAGTGTCCAATTTCAAATTTTCAGTGGCTCAAACGTCCACAAACCCACTTCAGTCTTTCTATTATGGTCATGCTATGGTACATACATTCATAAATGTATGTAAACGCAACCTCTGTAAAGTCATCAACCTATGGCACGAAAAACCAAACAACAGGCACTTGAAACCCGGCAACTGATTCTTGACGTTGCCCTGCGTTTGTTTTCGCAGCAAGGCGTATCATCTACCTCGTTGGCCGCGATTGCAAAAGCTGCCGGAGTGACCAGGGGCGCGATTTACTGGCATTTCAAAAACAAATCCGATCTGTTTAATGAAATATGGAGTCTTTCGGACGCCAGCATTAGCGATCTCGAAGTTGAGTATCGGGCAAAATTCCCTAACGATCCACTGTCAGTTGTTCGCGAAATACTGGTCTATATCCTCGAAGCGACGGTAGTAGAGGAGCGTAGACGCCTGATGATGGAAATCATCTTCCATAAATGCGAATTTGTCGGAGAAATGGCCGTTGTCCAACAAGCACAGCGCAGTTTATGGCTTGAAAGCTACGATCGTATTGAGCAAACATTAAAAGAGTGTATCACTGCTCAACAATTACCTGCGAATTTACTCACTCGCCGTGCGGCAATTCTGATGCGTAGTTATCTTTCCGGATTAATGGAGAATTGGCTTTTCGCGCCTGAGACCTTTAATCTTCATGCGGAAGCTCGCGCTTATGTAGACACGCTCATTGAGATGTATCAAACCTGTCCATCGTTGCGTAGCCCGTCTGCAATTGTGGCCTGACGACCAGGAGTAAATAAAGGTAAATTTTACTTATCTCTGCCGCTATTCGCGCGCGGGGAGAAGTGCTATTCTGCGCGCTGCGACGACCCCCGGTATTCTCCGGCATTTGCAACCATTCATGTTAATACTATGCAGCATACAAATCGTTGGCCTCATGCTATTTCCACCATTGTCTTTGCACTGGTCCTTATAGTTGGCACTCTGAGCTTCAGCCAGGTTCAGGCTGCAGATTTACCTGACCGTTCTGACATTCAAAGCCAGCTCACTACGTTAAATAAGCAAAAAGAACTCACGCCGCAGGAAAAATTAGTTCAGCAGGACCTGACCCAGACTTTAGAAACGCTCGATAAGATTGAACGTATAAAGTCTGAAACTGTGCAACTGCGTCAGCAGGTTGAACAGGCGCCGGCGAAAATGCGTCAGGCGGTAGACAGCCTGAATGCGCTGAGCGACGTTCCTGATGATGAAGTCACCCGTAAAACCCTGAGCACGTTGTCGCTGCGACAGCTAGAGTCGCGCGTGTCGCAGGCGCTCGACGACCTGCAAAGCGCGCAGAACGATCTGGCGACCTATAACAGCCAGTTGGTCTCGCTGCAGACGCAGCCGGAACGCGTGCAGAACGCGATGTATTCCGCCTCTCAGCAATTACAGCAAATTCGTAACCGTCTCAACGGCACCGCGCCGGGCGAAGAGACGCTGCGCCCGACGCAGCAGGGGCTGTTGCTGGCGCAGCAGGCGTTGCTGAACGCGGAAATCGAACAGCAGCGTAAGAGCCTGGAAGGCAATACCGTCCTGCAGGATACGCTGCAGAAACAGCGCGACTACGTCACCGCCCATAGCAACCGGCTGGAACATCAGCTGCAACTGTTGCAGGAAGCGGTGAACAGCAAGCGACTGACGCTCACCGAGAAAACCGCTCAGGAAGCGGTCTCGCCGGAGGAGACCTCGCGGATCCAAAATAACCCGCTGGTCAAGCAGGAGCTTGAAGTTAACCACCAGCTCAGCGAAAAGCTGATTCAGGCGACGGAAAACGGCAACCAGCTGGTGCAGCGTAATATCAGAGTGAAAAACTGGCTCGACCGCGCGCTGCAGTCCGAACGCGATATCAAAGAGCAGATTTCCGTATTGAAAGGCAGCCTGCTGCTGTCGCGTATCCTCTATCAGCAGCAGCAAACGTTGCCATCAGCAGACGAGCTGCAGGATATGACCAACCGCATTGCCGATCTGCGCCTGGAGCAGTTTGAGGTTAACCAGCAGCGCGATGCGTTATTCCAGAGCGATGCCTTTGTGGCAAAGCTGGAAGAAGGCCATAGCAGCGAAGTCACGCCGGAAGTTCACGACGCCCTGTTGGAAGTGGTGGACATGCGCCGTGAATTGCTCGACCAGTTTAACAAACAGCTGGGGAACCAGTTGATGATGGCCATCAACCTGCAGATTAACCAGCAGCAGTTGATGAGCGTCTCCAGCAATCTGAAATCGATCTTGACCCAGCAGATTTTCTGGGTGAACAGCAATAAGCCGATGGATTGGGAGTGGATTAAATCCTTCCCGGAAGCGCTGAAAGGCCAGTTCAAATCGATGAAAATCACCGTCAACTGGGAAAAAGCCTGGCCGGCGGTGTTTATCGCATTCCTTGCCGGGCTGCCGCTGCTACTGATTGCCGGTCTGATCCGCTGGCGCCTGCAGTGGCTGCGCGATTACCAGGCGAAGCTGGCCTCTCAGGTAGGTCAGTTACGCAACGATACCCAGCTCAACACGCCAAAAGCGATCCTGATTGATTTGATCAGAGCGCTGCCGGTGGTGCTGCTCATCCTCGCCGTCGGGCTTATCCTGCTGACCATGCAGCTGAATGTCAGCAACCTGCTGTGGGCTTACAGTAAGAAACTGGCAATGTTCTGGCTGGTGTTCGGCCTGTGCTGGAAGGTACTGGAAAAAGATGGCGTGGCGGTGAAGCATTTCAATATGCCCGCGCAGCTGACCAGCCACTGGCGGCGGCAGATCGTCCGCGTCAGCCTGGCGCTGCTGCCGCTGAATTTCTGGTCGGTCGTCTCTGAGCTCTCTCCGCTTAATTTGATGGACGACGTACTGGGGCAGTTCGTTATTTTCGTCAACCTGCTGCTGATTGCGGTGCTGGTGTGGCCGATGTGCCGCGAAAGCTGGCGTGACAAAGAGTCGCATAGCCTGCGCCTGCTAACGGTGACCGTGCTGTCGATTGTGCCCGTCGCGCTGATGGTCCTCACGGCGACCGGTTACTTCTATACCACGCTGCGTCTGGCTGGCCGCTGGATTGAGACCGTCTATCTGGTGATGATGTGGAACCTGCTGTACCAGACCGTGCTGCGCGGCCTGAGCGTGGCGGCGCGGCGTATTGCCTGGCGCCGGGCGCTGGCGCGTCGCCAGCATCTGGTGAAAGAAGGGGCGGAGGGCGCCGAACCGCAGGAAGAGCCGACGATCGCGCTCGAACAGGTTAACCAGCAAACGCTACGTATCACCATGCTGGTGATGGTGGCGCTGTTCGCGGTGATGTTCTGGGCGATTTGGTCCGATCTGATTACCGTATTCGCCTATCTCGACAGCATTACGCTCTGGCACTACAACGGTACCGAGGCCGGAGCCAGCGTGGTGAAAAGCGTAACCATGGGCAGCCTGTTGTTTGCGATTGTCGCCTCAATGGTCGCCTGGGCGCTGATTCGCAACTTGCCAGGCCTGCTGGAAGTGCTGGTGCTGTCGCGTCTTAATATGCGCCAGGGCGCCTCCTATGCCATAACGACGATCCTTAACTACGCGATTATCGCCATCGGCGCGATGACGGTATTCGGCTCGTTAGGCGTATCGTGGGATAAACTGCAGTGGCTGGCCGCAGCGCTGTCGGTTGGTTTAGGTTTCGGCTTACAGGAGATCTTCGGTAACTTCGTTTCCGGTCTGATCATTCTCTTCGAACGCCCGGTGCGTATCGGCGATACGGTGACTATCGGCACCTTCTCCGGCACCGTCAGTAAGATCCGCATTCGCGCGACGACCATCACCGACTTCGATCGCAAAGAGGTGATCATTCCGAACAAGGCCTTCGTGACCGAACGGCTGATCAACTGGTCGCTCTCCGATACCATCACCCGCGTGGTGATCCGCCTGGGTGTGGCCTACGGATCCGATCTCGATAAAGTGAAAGAGGTGCTGCTGCAGGCGGCGCATGAACATCCGAAAGTGATGCAGGAACCGGCGCCGTCGGTCTTCTTTACCACCTTCGGCGCCAGCACGCTGGATCATGAACTGCGCCTCTACGTGCGTGAACTGCGCGATCGCAGCTACGCGGTGGACGAATTGAACCGTTCGATCGATCGCCTGTGCCGTGAAAACAATATCGATATTGCCTTCAACCAGCTGGAAGTTCATCTGCGTAACGAGAAGGGAGATGAAGTGACGGAAGTGAAGCGCGATAATAAAGGGGATGATACGGCGCCAGACGTCGCATAATCGCTAATCGGGGCGGCATATGCCGCCCCGAATCGTTTTATTCTTCTGACAAAGGCGCGTCAGGTTGGGCGTTTTTCAGTTTGTTTTCATAGTCGCGCTTAATAATATCCAACGCTCCCAGCACCGTTTTTGCGCTGACCCGGTTTTCCTCCAGCAACATGATTAAATCGACGGCCAGTTTGACTTCGTCTGGTGCATTTTCCAGCGACATAATCCTCTCCTGTTAGCGCGTTAAACGCGCCAGTACGTTTTCAATATTTTCCAGCGCATCGCGACAGCGGGCCAGGCGCCCGGCATAGGCCTCGACCTCTTTGGTCAGCCGCTGCTGTTCGGCAAGGGTTGTTGCCGACGCCAGCTGACGTTGACGACCGTTGCGCATCGCCAGCAGGCGGCGCTCATACTCCTGGTGCTGCAGGCGGCGGCGTTGCCAGCGGTTTAGCGTCGGCGAGGCGCTATCCCAGTGGCGTAACGACCAGGTCGCCGTCTCGCGGCTAATGGCGGCAATCTGCGCTACCAGCCGTTCGGCAAGCCAGGCGACCTGGGGCAGATGCTGATGTTCGACGGCATGCTGGAGCTCGGTAAAATTATGCCGCGCTTCGTCAAGGTAAGCCTGCATCTGCGTGTCGCGGGTACGGAACAGCTGGCGGTCGAAACGCGGGCTCAGCGTGGCGTGATTGGCGAACGGCGCCACCTGAAGCGCCAGCTCGGCCAGCTGACTTTCCAGCGTTTGTAAAAGCCGGGTTGTTTTCAAATAACTCCTCCATTCCCTACTCAGCAACTGTGCTACAGTAGCGACATCTGCTTGATAACGATTCGCATTATGCCACGTATTATTTTAATCATCATTGGCTGGCTGGCGGTAGTGCTGGGGACGCTGGGCGTCTTCTTACCGCTGTTACCAACAACGCCATTTATTCTACTTGCCGCGTGGTGTTTTGCCCGCTCGTCGCCGCGCTTTCACCACTGGCTACTTTATCGCTCGTGGTTTGGCGGCTATCTTCGCCACTGGCAGCAGTACCGGGCGATGCCGCCGGGGGCCAAGCCGCGAGCCATTATCATGATTTTACTGACCTTTGCCATTTCTCTGTGGCTGGTTAAGCTTATGTGGGTGCGCATCCTGCTGCTGGCGATCCTCGCCTGCCTGCTGATATTTATGTGGCGCATTCCGGTGGTTGACGCAAAGCAACAAAAGCACTGATGCGCAATAATGCCTGTTGCAATTGTTGGCGACAGCCAGTAAATTCTGGCGTTTTCGAGCGCGGGTAAGCCTGGTCAAAGGTTAAACAAATGTTTCTTTGGCCCATTTTGCACGCCCGTGGGTAACACCGTTTCAATCAGGCATAAACTTATGACCGCAACTGCACAGCAGCTTGAATATCTGAAGAACAGCATCCAAAGCGTCCAGGATTATCCGAAACCGGGCATCCTTTTCCGCGATGTCACCAGCTTGCTGGAAGACCCTAAAGCCTACGCGCTTAGCATTGAACTGCTAACCGAGCGTTATAAAGACGCGGGCATCACCAAAGTGGTGGGGACCGAAGCGCGTGGTTTTCTGTTCGGCGCCCCGGTTGCGTTGGCGCTGGGCGTTGGTTTTGTTCCGGTTCGTAAGCCGCGCAAGTTGCCGCGCGAAACCATCGCCGAAAGCTATGAGCTTGAATATGGCACCGATCAGCTGGAAATCCACGTTGATGCCATTAAAGAAGGCGATAAAGTGCTGGTCGTTGACGACCTGCTGGCGACCGGCGGCACCATTGACGCCACCGTGAAGCTGATTCGTCGCCTGGGCGGCGAAGTTCACGATGCCGCTTTTATTATCAATCTTTTCGATCTGGGCGGCGAACAGCGCCTGGAAAAACTGGGCATCAATTGCTTTAGCCTGGTGCCTTTCCCGGGCCACTAAGCAAATCCCGACACATAGCCTCGCCGATCCGGCGGGGCTGTGATAGCATTACCCCCTCGTGAATTCACCTTCCAGCGTTTCAGAGCCAGCCCATGAGTTATCAGGTCTTAGCCCGTAAATGGCGCCCACAAACCTTTGCTGACGTCGTCGGCCAGGAACATGTGCTGACCGCACTGGCGAACGGCTTATCGTTAGGGCGCATCCATCACGCATATCTCTTTTCCGGCACCCGCGGAGTAGGGAAAACCTCCATCGCCCGGCTGTTGGCGAAGGGGTTAAACTGCGAAAGCGGTATTACCGCGACGCCGTGCGGCGTCTGCGACAACTGTCGCGAAATAGAACAAGGCCGCTTTGTCGATCTGATCGAGATCGATGCCGCCTCGCGCACCAAAGTGGAAGACACCCGCGATCTGCTGGATAACGTTCAGTATGCGCCGGCCCGCGGCCGCTTCAAGGTCTACCTGATCGATGAAGTGCACATGCTGTCGCGCCACAGCTTCAACGCGTTATTAAAAACGCTGGAGGAGCCGCCCGCGCACGTCAAATTCCTGCTGGCGACTACCGATCCGCAAAAGCTGCCGGTGACGATTTTATCCCGCTGCCTGCAGTTCCACCTCAAGGCGCTGGATGTCGAACAGATCCGCCATCAGCTTGAACACATTCTTGGCGAAGAGCAGATCGCGTTTGAGCCGCGCGCGCTGCAGCTGCTGTCGCGCGCCGCGGATGGCAGCTTGCGCGATGCGTTAAGCCTGACCGATCAGGCGATTGCCAGCGGCGATGGCCGCTTAAGCGCACAGTCCGTCAGCGAAATGCTCGGCACCCTCGACGACGATCAGGCACTATCCTTGATAGAAGCGCTGGTGGCCGCCGACGGCGAGCGCGTGATGGCAGGCGTCAGCGACGCCGCCGCGCGCGGCGTTGAGTGGGAAGCGCTGCTGGTGGAAATGCAAAGTCTGCTGCACCGTATCGCGATGGTCCAGCTCTCGCCATCGGCGCTGGGGGCGGATATGGCCGCCGTCGAGCTACGAATGCGCGAACTGGCGCGTACCGTGCCGCCGGCCGACGTTCAGCTTTACTATCAGACGCTGCTGATTGGCCGTAAAGAGCTGCCTTATGCGCCGGACCGGCGTATGGGCGTTGAGATGACGCTGCTGCGCGCGCTGGCGTTTCATCCTCGCCAGCCGCTGCCAGAGCCGGAAGTGAAGCCCGTTCAGGTTCCAACCTCTGCGCCGGTACAACAAGCGGCACCGCCCGTATCGTCGCCATCAGCGCCGCCGCAGAATCTGCCGCAAAGCACCAGCCAGGTGCTGGCGGCGCGCAGTCGGCTGCAGCGAACCCCGGGAGCGACCACCCCAAAAAAGAGTGAACCGGCAGCCGCATCCCGCGCGCGGCCGGTGAATAACGCTGCGCTGGAACGACTGAGTTCGATTACCGAGCGCGTACAGGCTCGTCCGGCGGCGGCCGCGCTTGAGCAGGCCCCGGCGAAGAAAGAAGCCTACCGCTGGAAATCGACGGCGCCGGTTGAAGAAACCTTAGTCGAGGTCGCCACGCCGAAAGCGCTGAAAAAGGCGCTGGAGCATGAAAAAACGCCAGAACTGGCGGCGAAACTGGCGGTTGAAGCGGTCGAGCGCGATAGCTGGGCGGCGGAAGTGAGCCAACTGGCGGTACCGAAATTGGTTGAGCAGGTCGCGCTGAACGCGTGGAAGGAGCAGGACGGCAATCGCATTTGCCTGCATCTGCGCCCCAGTCAGCGGCATCTTAATTCCGCCGGCGCACAGCAGAAACTGGCTGAAGCGCTGGGCGTGTTGTACGGCGCGCCGGTTGAATTGACCATCGTTGAAGACGATAATTTGGCGATGCGCACGCCGCTGGAGTGGCGGCAGGCAATTTATGAAGAGAAGCTCGCGCAGGCGCGCGAGGCGATTATTGCGGATAACAACATCCAGACCCTGCGGAGATTCTTCGATGCCGATCTGGATGAAGAGAGTATCCGACCCATTTGATCGCCAGTCGGACTGGCGATCGGTACCTTAACGATGACTTACTGAGAGAGAAGCCTATGTTTGGTGGAAAAGGCGGCCTGGGTAACCTGATGAAACAGGCCCAGCAGATGCAAGACAAAATGCAGAAAATGCAGGAAGAGATCGCGCAGCTGGAAGTGACCGGTGAGTCCGGCGCGGGTCTGGTAAAAGTGACCATCAACGGCGCGCACAACTGCCGTCGCGTGGAAATCGACCCAAGCCTGCTGGAAGACGACAAAGAGATGCTGGAAGATCTGGTGGCTGCCGCGTTCAATGATGCCGCGCGCCGCATTGAAGAGACCCAGAAAGAGAAAATGGCCTCCGTTTCTGCCGGCATGCAGCTGCCGCCAGGCTTCAAGATGCCGTTCTGATGCAAACCAGCCCGCTGTTAACTCAGCTTATGGAAGCGCTGCGCTGTCTGCCGGGCGTTGGCCCGAAGTCGGCGCAGCGCATGGCGTTTACGCTACTGCAGCGCGATCGCAGCGGCGGTATGCGTCTGGCGCAGGCGCTGACGCGCGCGATGTCGGAAATCGGCCACTGCGCCGATTGCCGCACCTTCACCGAGCAGGAGGTGTGCAATATTTGCAGCAATCCGCGTCGTCAGGAAAACGGTCAGATCTGCGTGGTGGAGAGTCCGGCGGACATTTACGCCATTGAGCAGACCGGGCAGTATTCCGGCCGCTACTTCGTGCTGATGGGCCACCTGTCGCCGCTTGACGGTATCGGGCCGGATGACATCGGGCTCGATCGCCTCGAACAGCGTCTTGAAGCGGAGTCGATAAGCGAGCTGATCCTCGCCACCAACCCAACCGTTGAAGGCGAGGCGACGGCCAACTACATCGCTGAGCTCTGCGCGCAGTATGGCGTTGACGCCAGCCGCATCGCCCACGGCGTACCGGTTGGCGGGGAGCTGGAAATGGTCGACGGCACCACGCTGTCGCACTCTCTCGCAGGCCGCCACAAGATTATTTTCTGAACAAATGGAGGCTGCGTTCGCCGCCTCCGCTTGAAAAATCCCACCTCTATCCCCATCTCCTCCCCAACACGTTATTTCCATTAATAATAAATGGCATTGTTGAGGTCGACTTACATGAAAGGACAAGAAACCCGTGGTTTCCAGTCAGAAGTGAAACAGCTTCTGCACCTGATGATCCATTCTCTTTATTCCAACAAAGAAATCTTCCTGCGCGAGCTCATTTCTAACGCCTCGGATGCGGCGGATAAGCTGCGTTTCCGCGCGCTGTCCCAGCCGGATCTGTATGAAGGTGACGGCGAGCTGCGCGTACGCGTATCGTTTGATAAAGACAACCGCACGCTGACCATCGCCGATAACGGTATTGGTATGAACCGCGATGAGGTTATTGACCATCTCGGCACCATCGCCAAATCCGGCACCAAGGCGTTCCTCGAATCGATGGGCTCCGATCAGGCGAAAGACAGCCAGCTGATCGGCCAGTTCGGCGTCGGCTTCTATTCGGCCTTTATCGTTGCCGACAAAGTCACCGTGCGCACCCGCGCCGCGGGCGACAAGCCGGAGAACGGCGTGTTCTGGGAATCCGCTGGCGAAGGCGAATATACCGTTGCCGATATCACCAAAGCCGATCGTGGAACTGAAATTACGCTGCATCTGCGTGAAGGCGAAGACGACTTCCTCAACGACTGGCGCGTGCGCTCGATCATCAGCAAATATTCTGATCATATCGCGCTGCCGGTTGAGATTGAAAAACGCGAAGAAGTGGACGGCGAAACCGTTATTTCGTGGGAGAAAATCAACAAGGCGCAGGCGCTGTGGACCCGCAGCAAATCTGAGGTCAGCGACGACGAATACAAAGAGTTCTATAAGCATATTGCCCATGATTTCAGCGATCCGCTGACCTGGAGCCACAACCGCGTCGAAGGTAAGCAGGAGTATACCAGCCTGCTGTATATTCCGTCGCAGGCGCCATGGGATATGTGGAACCGCGATCATAAGCACGGCCTGAAGCTGTACGTGCAGCGCGTCTTCATCATGGATGACGCCGAGCAGTTTATGCCGAACTACCTGCGTTTCGTGCGCGGCCTGATAGACTCCAACGACCTGCCGCTGAACGTGTCGCGTGAAATCCTGCAGGATAGCAACGTCACCCGCAACCTGCGTACCGCGCTGACCAAACGCGTGCTGCAGATGCTGGAAAAGCTGGCGAAAGACGACGCCGAAAAATATCAGACCTTCTGGAAACAGTTCGGCCTGGTGCTGAAAGAAGGCCCGGCGGAAGATGCCTCCAACCAGCAAGCCATTGCTAAGCTGCTGCGCTTCGCCACTACTCATACCGATTCTTCCGCGCAGACCGTGTCGCTGGAAGAGTACGTCTCGCGCATGAAAGAAGGGCAGGAGAAGATCTACTACATCACCGCCGACAGCTATGCGGCGGCGAAGAGCAGCCCGCATCTCGAGCTGCTGCGTAAGAAAGGTATCGAAGTTCTGCTGCTGTCCGATCGCATTGACGAGTGGATGATGAGCTACCTGACCGAGTTCGACGGTAAAGCGTTCCAGTCGGTCGCTAAAGCCGACGAGTCGCTGGAGAAACTGGCGGACGAAGTTGACGAATCCGCCAAAGAAGCTGAAAAAGCGCTGGAGCCGTTCGTTGAGCGCGTGAAAGGCCTGCTGGGCGAGCGCGTGAAAGAGGTACGTCTAACGCATCGTCTGACCGACACTCCGGCGATTGTAACCACCGATGCCGACGAAATGAGCACCCAGATGGCGAAGCTGTTCGCCGCTGCCGGTCAGGCGGCGCCGGAAGTGAAATACATCTTCGAGCTGAACCCGGCGCATCCACTGGTCAAACGCGCCGCCGATACCCAGGACGACGCGCAGTTTGGCGAGTGGGTTGAGCTGCTGCTGGATCAGGCGCTGCTGGCGGAACGCGGCACGCTGGAGGATCCTAACCAGTTCATCCGTCGTATGAACCAGCTGCTGGCGTCCTAAGCTTTACCCTCACCCTAACCCTCTCCCTAAAGGGAGAGGGGACTGCTCGCAGCTGGGGGCCTTTTCTCCCTCTCCCTTTAGGGAGAGGGGACTGCTTGCCGCAGGGGCCTTTTCTCCCTCTCCCTAAAAGGGAGAGGGGACTGCTTGCCGCAGGGGGCCTTTTCTCCCTCTCCCTGCGGGAGAGGGCCGGGGTGAGGGCCTTAATCTTCCCCAACCGTAAAATATCTCACCATTAACCGTTTCAGCCGCACCGCCTTCCTTGAGCCATGGCCGTTCTGGTGGTATGGTTTAGCGTTTTTTGAAAAATTGAAACGACATTTGAGGGGATTTTCGTAATGCGTATTATTCTGCTTGGCGCTCCGGGCGCGGGTAAAGGAACTCAGGCTCAGTTCATCATGGAGAAATACGGTATTCCGCAAATCTCCACCGGCGACATGCTGCGCGCCGCGGTAAAATCCGGCTCCGAGCTCGGTAAACAAGCGAAAGACATTATGGATGCCGGCAAACTGGTGACCGATGAGCTGGTCATCGCGCTGGTGAAAGAGCGTATCGCCCAGGAAGATTGCCGTAACGGTTTCCTGCTGGACGGCTTCCCGCGCACTATCCCGCAGGCTGACGCTATGAAAGAAGCCGGCATCGCCGTTGACTACGTTCTGGAGTTCGCGGTACCGGACGAACTGATCGTCGATCGTATCGTGGGCCGCCGCGTACACGCCGCTTCCGGCCGCGTCTATCACATCAAATTCAACCCGCCGAAGGTGGAAGGTAAAGACGACGTGACCGGCGAAGAGCTGACCACCCGTAAAGACGATCAGGAAGAAACCGTACGCAAGCGTCTGGTGGAATACCATCAGATGACTGCGCCGCTGATCGGCTACTATCAGAAAGAAGCGCAGGCGGGTAACACCCAGTACGCGAAAGTCGACGGCACTAAAGCGGTGGCTGACGTGCGCGCCGATCTGGAAAAAATCCTCGGCTAATTAAGCCCTTTCTCATCCTGCTGCGGCAGGATGAGAACACCTCTCATTTCTACCTTTTGCTATGATTGGTTCCGTTTAACGCCATTTACGCTACAATTGTCAGCGATTCAAATGGTTAAGAGGCGGTAATGCATCAGACGAAAACAGGTATTTTGCTAGCCAATTTAGGCACTCCCGATGCGCCCACGCCCGATGCGGTGAAGCGCTATCTGCGACAATTTCTTAGCGACAAACGGGTAGTGGATACGCCTCGTCTGCTGTGGTGGCCGCTGCTGCGCGGCATCATACTGCCGATTCGCGCTCCCCGCGTGGCGAAGCTCTATCAGTCCGTATGGATGGCGGAAGGCTCGCCGTTGATGGTGTATAGCCGTCAGCAGCAGCAGGCGCTGGCGGCCAGATTACCGGATGTCCCGGTGGCCCTGGGGATGAGCTACGGCTCGCCGTCACTGGCAAGCGCTGTCGATGAGCTACTGGCCCAGGATGTTGACCATATCGTGGTATTGCCGCTGTATCCGCAATATTCGTGTTCTACCGTGGCGGCGGTATGGGATGAGCTGGCGCGGATCCTCGCGAAAAAGCGCGCTATTCCGGGCGTTTCGTTTATCCGCGACTATGCCGATAACGCTGACTATATCCACGCCCTGGCGGCCAGCGTGCGCGCTTCGTTCGCCGTTCACGGCGAACCGGATGTGCTGTTGCTCTCCTATCACGGTATTCCGCAACGCTACGCCCATGAGGGCGATGATTACCCTCAGCGCTGCCGGGTAACCACTCGCGAGCTGGTCTCAGTGCTCGGGCTGCCGCCGGAGCGGGTGATGATGACCTTCCAGTCGCGCTTTGGCCGCGAACCCTGGTTGACGCCGTACACCGACGAAACGCTAAAAATGCTTGGCGAAAAGGGCACACAGCACGTTCAGGTTATCTGTCCGGGCTTCTCCGCTGACTGTCTGGAAACGCTGGAAGAAATCGCGGTGCAAAACCGGGAAATTTTCCTTGAGGCTGGCGGTAAGCAATATGAGTATATTCCGGCGCTTAATGCCGATCCGGCGCATATTGAAATGATGGTGAACCTGACCGCGTCGTATCGCTGATCGCGCGCGTAGCGGGGAATATGCTACTATTCCCCGCTTGTTCCCTGTCATTAAATCGCCACTATGAAATTTCCCGGTAAACGCAAATCTAAACACTATTTCCCCGTTAGCGCTCGCGATCCGCTGCTGCAACAAATTCAGCCAGAAAATGAGTCCAACGTCTCCTGGGTGGTTGGCATCGACCAGACGTTGGTGGATATCGAAGCGAAAGTGGATGAGGCGTTTATCATACGCTACGGTCTGAGCGCCGGTCATTCGCTGGTGATTGAAGATGATGTCGCCGAAGCGCTGTATCAGGAACTGGTACGCGACGGCCTGATCACCCATCAATTTGCCGGTGGCACCATTGGCAATACCATGCACAACTACTCGGTACTGGCTGACGACCGCTCGGTGCTGCTCGGCGTGATGTGCAGCAATATTGAGATCGGCGGCTACGCTTATCGCTACCTGTGCAATACCTCCAGCCGTACCGATCTCAACTACCTGCAGGGCGTCGATGGCGCTATTGGCCGCTGTTTTACGCTGATTAGCGATAGCGGCGAACGTACCTTTGCCATCAGTCCTGGCCACATGAACAAACTGCGTCCGGAAAGCATTCCGGAAGAGGTGATCGCCGGCGCTTCCGCGCTGGTGCTGACCTCCTACCTGGTGCGCTGTAAGCCGGGCGAGCCGATGCCGGACGCGACGATGAAAGCCATTGAGTATGCCAAAAAGCATGACGTGCCGGTGGTGCTGACGCTGGGCACGAAATACGTGATTGCCGACAACCCGCAATGGTGGCAGCAGTTCCTCAAGGAACATGTTTCGATTCTGGCGATGAATGAAGAGGAAGCGGAAGCGCTGACCGGTATCGCCGACCCGCTCACCGCGGCGGATAAAGCGCTGGACTGGGTCGACCTGGTGCTGTGCACCGCAGGTCCGGCGGGCCTGTATATGGCGAGCTTCACCGAAGAGGAAGCGAAGCGTAAAACGCAGCATCCGCTCCTGCCGGGGGCGATTGCCGAGTTCAACCAGTATGAATTCAGCCGTGCGATGCGCCATCAGGATTGCGTTAATCCGCTGCGTATCTATTCGCACATCGCGCCTTATATGGGCGGCCCGGAGAAGATCATGAACACCAATGGCGCAGGGGACGGCGCGCTGGCGGCGTTGTTGCATGATATCACCGCCAATAACTACCATCGTAATAACGTGCCGAACTCCAGCAAACATAAGTGCAAATGGCTGACCTACTCATCGCTGGCGCAGGTGTGCAAATACGCCAACCGCGTCAGCTATCAGGTGCTGAATCAGCATTCACCGCGTTTAACCCGCGGCCTGCCGGAGCGGGAAGATAGCCTGGAAGAGGCCTACTGGGACCGTTAATCCCGCGATAAGAGTACGCCCCGCGAGCGGGGCGTCGTATCAACCGGTAACAATCTCGCCAGCTGGCGGCGTTTCCAGCAGACGTAACATCGCCCGCGCGATTTCGCGTTCCCCCATCACCACCTGATTGGCTCCGCGTTCGGTAATATAATCGACCTCATCGTCGTAATGGGCGCGGGCGATAATCTCAATGTTCGGGCATTTTTCCCGCGCCGAGGCGACAATTTCACCGGCTTCATAGCCGTTAGGAATGGTCAGCAGCAGCCAGCGGGCGCAGTCGAGATGCGCCAGATTCATGATTTCTTCGTTGGCGGCATTGCCCAACACGGCGCTGATACCGCGTTCGCGTAGCTCATCCACGCGGGTGCGGGAGGTTTCAATTACTACCAGCGGGATCCCCTGGGCCATCAGTTTCTCGCCAAGCAGGCTGCCGACGCGGCCAAAGCCGACCAGCAGCGCATGGTTGCAGATATCCACAGGCACCTGTTTTTCGTCTTCCAGCACCTCTTCCAGCGTCTGTTCGTCGAGGGTTTCGGTTTTATCGAGATATTTTTCCAGCAGGGTAAACAGCACCGGGTTGAGCATAATCGAAATTATCGCCCCGGCCAGCACCAGGTTCTGCCCGGCCTGCGGCAGCAGATCCAGCGCCATGCCGAGACCGGCAAGGATAAAGGCGAATTCCCCGATTTGCGCCAGGCTGGCGGCGATGGTCAGGGCGGTACGCGGCGAGTGGCCGAACATACGTACCAGGAAGAAGGCGGCGGCGGATTTACCAAAAATGATAATCGCCAGCGTTGCCAGCACCGCCAGCGGCTGTTCGACCAGAATCATCGGGTCAAACAGCATCCCGACGGAGACGAAGAATAGCACCGCGAAAGCGTCGCGTAGCGGCAGCGTATCGTGAGCGGCGCGGTGGCTGAGTTCGGATTCGTTAAGCACCATCCCGGCGAAGAATGCGCCGAGGGCGAAGGAGACGTCGAACAGCTCAACGGCGCCGAAGGCGATGCCGAGCGCCAGCGCCAGCACCGACAGGGTAAACAGTTCGCGGGAGCCGGTTGCCGCGCTGCGCGACATGATCCACGGCACCAGACGGCGTCCCACCAGCATCATAATGGCGATAAAGGCGACCACTTTACCGATGGTAATGCCCATGTCGAGCGCCAACGACGCCAGCCCGACATCGCCTTTTTCGACCATCCCGGCGATAGCGGGCAGCAGCACCAGCGTCAGTACCATCACTAAATCTTCAACGATCAGCCAGCCGATGGCGATTTGCCCACGCTGGCTATCAATAAGCTGCCGTTCCTCCAGCGCGCGCAGCAGCACCACGGTACTGGCGGTGGAAAGACACAGGCCAAAGACGATGCCGGTCATCAGCGACCAGCCGAGCAGGGAAGAGAGCGCCATCCCGAGCAGCGTCGCCACGGCTATCTGGGCGATGGCGCCGGGAATGGCTATCGACTTTACCGCCATGAGATCTTTCAGCGAAAAGTGCAGCCCGACGCCAAACATCAGCAAGATGACGCCGAGTTCGGCCAGTTCAGGCGCAAGTTTAGTATCAGCAACAAAACCAGGAGTAAATGGACCGGCCAGCACGCCCGCTAATAAATATCCTACCAGTGGTGAAATACGTAGCTTATTGGCAATCATGCCGAGGATAAAGGCGAGCACAAGGCCGCCGACAATGGTGGTGATTAGCGGTGTTGCGTGATGCATTCCGTCTCCTTGCGTGTGGTGAGCCGATCCATTTTCGCTACTTAAAGCAAAAAACCGATTAATAGTTTATGACACTTTTGCTCGTTTTGTTTATGAATAATTATTGAAATTTGCGAAAAATTGGAATTACGGCAGAAAAAAGCACAGACAGGAAAATGGCGGCAGGTCATGGTGAGGTAATGCTGATGAGATAAGGGATTGCGGCGGCCAAACTTTCACTTTGGCCGCCAGATACTCAGGCTTTTTGATGGTTATTAGGCAGGAATATCGTCAGAATGCCGAGAAGCGGCAGGAAAGCACAGATTTTATAGACCAGATCGATGCTGGTATGGTCGGCTAACAACCCCAACACCGCGGCGCCAAGGCCGCCCATGCCAAACGCGAATCCGAAGAACAGGCCGGAAACCATACCGATTCTCCCCGGCAACAGCTCCTGGGCATAGACCAGAATAGCGGAAAAGGCTGATGCGAGGATAAAACCAATTATCACGGTCAGGATCCCGGTCCATTCGAGCGATGCGTACGGTAAAATGAGGGTAAATGGCGCCACGCCGAGGATAGAGCCCCAAATTACATATTTACGACCAATTTTATCGCCAACAGGCCCGCCAATCACCGTTCCTGCGGCCACCGCGAACAGGAAGGCGAACAAGTGAAGCTGGGCGTTTTGCACCGATAATCCGAACTTGTGCATCAGATAAAAGGTGTAATAGCTGCTAATACTCGCCATGTAGAAGTATTTGGAGAAAATCAGCATTAACAGGATGCAGACGGCCAGGATAACCTTGTTACGCGGCAGAGGATTAACGATAACCGGCTTCGGCTTGCCTTTATTCATCCGATGTTGCGCGGCGTACCAGCGGCTGATTTGCGACAGCACGACGATCGCCAGCAGCGCGGCCAGCACGAACCAGGCGACGTTGCCTTTGCCGTAGGGGGCGATAATCACCGCCGCCAGCAGCGGCCCCAGCGAGCTGCCGAAGTTGCCGCCAACCTGGAATAGCGATTGCGCCAGACCGTGACGGCCGCCGGAGGCCATCCGCGCCACGCGCGAGGATTCCGGATGGAAGACCGAAGAGCCGGTGCCGACAAGCGCAGCGGCCAGCAGTACCATGCCGAAGCTACCGGCCAGCGCTAACAGAATTAAGCCGCAGAGGGTGAAACACATCCCTACCGGTAATGACCACGGCATCGAGCGTTTATCGGTGATGTAACCAATCACCGGCTGGAATAGCGATGACGTCAGCTGGAAGGTGAGGGTGATCATGCCAATCTGCACGAAGGTTAACGAGAACTCCGCCTGCAGTAGCGGATAAATCGCCAGGATGAGCGATTGGATCATATCGTTTAGCAGATGGGAGAGGCTGATTGCCCCCAGGATGCCAAATGAGGTGCGCGCTTTTTGCGGCGGCGCGCCGGTACCGGGTAAGGATTGAGCGGATTGGTTGGTTGTCATAGGTTCACTTCAGCGAGTTCTATTTGTTGTAGAGAATGCAGGTTGATACCCTAAATAATTCGAGTTGCAAGAAGGCGGCGACACAGAGAATCCCCAGGAGCTTACTCTAGTAAGTGACTGGGGTGAGCGAGGACAAATTCGTCAGGAACGAATTTGAACGCAGTTCACTGCGCCCGTAAGGGCAAGGCCCAGGGATGGGCCGAGTTATTGCCAACGCACATGCAACTTGAAGTATGACGGGTAGAATTATTATCAGACTAACATACCTGTCCCTAAGGTTTGAAGGAAGTCGCAATTCTGAAAACATATTTGTCAAAGCGGCTGACTCGCTATACTTTCGGCACTTGTTATTAAGTCAGGGAGTGAAACATGCATTATTTAAAACGCGGCGTGGCGCTGGCGTTATTCACCGCCTTATCGCTGGGAAGCCTGTCAGCGCAGGCCTATGAGCAGGACAAAACCTATAAAATCACCATCCTGCACACCAACGACCACCACGGTCATTTCTGGCGCAACGACTATGGCGAATATGGCCTTGCGGCGCAGAAGACGCTGGTGGACGGTATCCGCAAAGAGGTGGCGGCCGAAGGCGGTAGCGTCCTGCTGCTGTCCGGCGGCGATATCAATACCGGGGTGCCGGAATCCGATTTACAGGATGCAGAGCCTGATTTTCGTGGCATGAACCTGATTGGCTACGATGCCATGGCGGTGGGCAACCATGAGTTTGATAACCCGCTCAGCGTGCTGCGCCAGCAGGAGAAGTGGTCGAAGTTCCCGTTCCTGTCGGCCAATATCTATCAGAAAAGCACCGGCGAGCGCCTGTTTAAACCCTGGGCGCTGTTTAAGCGCGGCGGGCTGAACATTGCGGTGATTGGCTTAACGACCGACGATACGGCGAAAATCGGCAACCCGGAATATTTCACCGATATCGAATTCCGTAATCCGGCGGCGGAAGCCAAGCTGGTGATTCAGGAACTGCAGCAAAATGAAAAGCCGGACGTGATTCTGGCGACCACCCACATGGGCCACTATGACAACGGTAATCACGGCTCTAACGCGCCGGGAGACGTTGAAATGGCGCGGAGTTTACCAGCGGGATCGCTGGCGATGATCGTCGGCGGCCATTCGCAGGATCCGGTCTGCATGGCGTCGGAGAATAAAAAGCAGGTCGATTATGTCCCCGGTACCCCGTGCGCGCCGGATCGCCAGAATGGCATCTGGATCGTGCAGGCGCACGAGTGGGGGAAATATGTCGGCCGCGCCGATTTTGAATTCCGCAACGGTGAGATGAAGCTGGTGCACTATCAGCTGATCCCGGTCAACCTGAAGAAGAAGGTCACCTGGGATAACGGTCAGAGCGAGCGCGTGTTGTATACGCCGCAAATTGCCGAAAACCCGCAGATGCTCTCGCTGTTAACGCCGTTCCAGAATAAAGGCAAGGCGCAGTTACAGGTGAAAATAGGTAGCGTCAACGGCCATCTTGAAGGCGATCGCAGCAAAGTCCGCTTCGTACAAACCAATATGGGGCGCCTGCTGCTGGCGGCGCAGATGGCGCGCAGCAATGCTGATTTCGCGGTGATGAGCGGCGGCGGTATTCGCGACTCCATCGAAGCGGGTGATATTACCTATAAAGACGTGATGAAAGTGCAGCCGTTCGGCAACGTGCTGACTTACGTCGATATGAGTGGTAAAGAGGTGATTGAGTACCTGACCGCCGTCGCGCAGATGAAGCCGGATTCCGGCGCTTATCCGCAGTTCGCCAACGTCAGTTTCGTTGCCAAAGATGGCAAGCTTAACGATCTGAAAATCAAAGGCGAACCGGTGGATCCGGCGAAAACTTACCGTATGGCGACGCTGAGCTTTAACGCCACCGGCGGTGACGGCTACCCGCACATCGATAATAAACCGGGATACGTAAATACCGGCTTTATCGATGCCGAGGTGCTGAAAGAGTACATCGAGAAGAACTCGCCTCTGGATGCGGCAGCCTACGAGCCGAAAGGCGAGGTCAGCTGGCAGTAAGCCTGGGCTTCAGGTTGGCTATTCATACCGTGGCTACCCGTTGGGTAGCCCGGATAAGGCGCGTGCGCCGCTATCCGGGATAGTGTGCTCAATCGCGGCGGGCGATATCGGCGAACTTCGCGTCCAGAAGCTTCGCCAGATCGCTTGCCGCCAGTTCGATATCGAGCCCGCGTTTGCCGCCGGAAATATAGATGGTGGCAAACTCCTGCGCCGGGGCATCAATCACCGTCGGCAGGCGCTTTTTCTGCCCAAGCGGGCTGATGCCGCCGACCAGGTATCCGGTGATCCGCTGTGCGACCATTGGGTCGGCCATATCTACCTTCTTGGCGCCCAGCGCTTTGGCCACTTTCTTCAAATCCAACTGTCCGGCAACCGGGGTGACGGCGACCGCCAGATGTTTCATATCGCCGTTAACGGCCACTAATAGCGTCTTGTAAACCTGATCCGCATTGAGCCCCAGCTTGCGAACCACTTCATCGCCAAAATTGGTCTCTTGAGGATCGTGTTCGTAGCTGTGGATCTGAAAGGTAATTTTGTTTTTTTCGAGTAATTTAACGGCGGGAGTCATAGTAATCCTTCTTACCAACCGACCTAACGTATGACCAGCATACGCGTGAGGGTTGTATAAAAAATAGTACCATCTTGCGCAATAGTATTGGCAGTGATGGTCACTTTGAGCGACAATCAGACGATCCGGGATGTATATCCCGGGATAATAATAATGATGAAATTCCTCTTTGACGGGCCAATAGCAATATTGGCCATTTTTTTACGTCAACATATCCGGCAGGTTCCCTTCGCCATACAGATGCAGCGCGCCGACGGCGACCACGTAACGCCCCGGCGGCAGGGCAAGCAGCGTGTCGCGCCAGGCCACATTGCGCTGATGCATCAACACATCATATAAGGACTGGCTGAAGGTCGTCGGCAGCGTTTCCGCGCCGCGCGACGGCGGTTGCTCCAGCCACCAGCCAATCATGACCTGCAGTAAACGGGCGTTGGTGCGCCAGTGGGTCAGCGTATCTTCCAGCAGCGCCTTACCGCCGTCTGGCAGATTGCGCAGGAGCGCGATTTGGCTGTCGGCGCCTTCCAGCTCCATTACCCTTATGTTGCTCTCGCGAGCGGCCATCAGCAACTGGTAATCAATACCGTAATCGGGGCGTAACCCTAGCTTTTGCGCCTGAGTAGCTTGTAGCACCATTGCTACCTGCCATAGCGGCTGGCTATCGAAAAGATCGACCGATAAACCCAGCTCGCCGGCGCGTGAGCGTAATTCTGCTAATTGTGTTTCGCTCAGACGTTCAGCCAGCGGTGGATAAGAGGGGAGATTACTGAAAGGCGTTTCATTACCGGTGATGTCCGCTTCGACGATTAAGGCGTCGGCCTGACGTATCTTTTTCAGTAACTTAGCCGGCGGCGGCGCCATGTCGCGGGTGCCCATATGGATGCTGCCGACGAGGTGTAAATAACGTTCGCCGGGCAGGACGATATCCATTGCAGGCCAGGAATAAGACGAGCCGACGGCGGCTCGCCACAGCATTTTTATTCGGTTTAACAGGCCCATACGCGCTCCGAAGTGTGAGGCATTCATGCTAGCGCATATGGTGGTGGCCGTCATCTTTCCCGCGGTTTTTTATTGTCGCCAGGAAATAAACGGGCGCTGAGTAACCTCAGCGCCCGTTTTCCGGTGACTGCGCTAATCTTTCGGTTTAAAGCGCAGCAGGCGATTAGCGTTACTGACCACGGTGATTGACGACAGCGCCATTGCCGCGCCGGCGACCACCGGGTTCAGCAGGGTACCGGTCAGCGGCCAGAGGATCCCGGCGGCAATCGGGATGCCCAGTGAGTTGTAAACAAATGCGCCCAGCAGGTTCTGTTTCATGTTGCGTAACGTCGCTTTCGAAATCGCTAAAGCATCGGCCACGCCGTTAAGGCTATGGCGCATCAGGGTGATCGCCGCGGTCTCAATGGCGACATCGCTGCCGCCGCCCATGGCGATACCAACATCCGCCTGCGCCAGCGCCGGGGCGTCATTAATACCGTCGCCGACCATCGCCACTTTGTGCCCCTGGCTCTGCAGACGTTTAATGGCGTCGGCTTTACCGTCCGGCAGCACGCCGGCGATCACTTCATCAATGCCCGCTTCTTTGGCGATGGCATTGGCGGTGGTCGGGTTATCCCCGGTGAGCATTACCAGACGATAGCCCTGCCGATGCAGGCGCGCCAGCGCGTCGACGCTATCTTCACGTAGCGGGTCGCGGATGGCGAACAGCGCCGCGGCCTGACCATCGATCGCCAGCAGTACCGGCGTGGCGCCGCGCGAGGCCTGTGTCGTCATCTCGCTTTCCAGTTCCGCGGTGGCGATATGCTGCTCGTTAAGCAGCGCCTGGTTGCCGAGCAGCAGTCGATGACCTTCCGCTTCACCGCTGACGCCAAGCCCGCGCAGGGTACGGAAGCCGCTTACTTCCGGTAAAGTGCTGTCGGCGGCTTTATCGAGGATCGCCCGCGCCAGCGGATGGCTTGAGCCTTGCTCGAGCGCGGCGGCAAGACGCACCGCGGTTGTTTCATCAAACCCTGCGAAGGTTTTCACGGCCACCACCTGCGGCTTGCCTTCGGTCAGGGTACCGGTTTTATCGAACACCAGGGTGTCGAGTTCACTGGCGCGCTGCAGAGCATCGGCGTCACGCACCAGCACGCCGTATTCCGCCGCCCGGCCGACGCCGGAAATAATCGACATCGGCGTCGCCAGGCCCAATGCGCATGGACAGGCGATAATCAGTACCGTGGTGGCAATGACCAGGGTATAGACGATTTGCGGCGCCGGGCCGAAGAAGTACCAGATACCGGCGCTAATCAGCGCAATGGCTACCACTGCCGGAACAAATACCGCAGAGATTTTATCTGCCAGTTGGCCGATTTCCGGTTTGCTACTTTGCGCCTGGCGCACCATGCGAATAATCCGCGCCAGCGTGGTCTGGCTGCCGACGGCGCTGGCGGTAAACAGCACGCTGCCGTCCTGCACCACGGTACCGGCATGAATGGCGTCGCCATCGCCTTTTTGCTGCGGTACCGGTTCGCCGGTGAGCATGGCTTCATCAAACCAGGCTTCGCCCTGGCTTATCACGCCGTCAACCGGAACGCGATCGCCAGTGGTCAGACGCAGCGTCATACCCGCCTCAACTTCCGCGAGCGGCAGATCTTTCTCGCCTTCAGCCGTCACGACGCGTGCCGAAGGCGGCGTCAGGTCGAGCAGTTTTTCCAGCGCTTTCGAGGAGCGCTGGCGCGCGCGGGCTTCCAGCATATGGCCGAGGTTGATAAGACCAATGATCATCGCGCTGGCTTCGTAATACAGGTGGCGCGCTTCCATCGGGAACCACTGCGGCCACAGGTTGACGCTCATGGAGTACAGCCAGGCCACCCCGGTTCCCAGCGCCACCAGCGTATCCATGGTGGCGGTGCCGTTTTTCAGGCTTTTCCAGGCGCTGCGGTAGAAGTGACCGCCAGCGAAGACCATCACCGCGAGGGTGATGAGGCCGATGACCAGCCACAGCGATCGATTGTCGTCGCTGACCATCATGTTATCGCCAAACATGCCCCAGACCATGACCGGCACGCCGACCAGCAGGGCGACAATCGCCTGCCAGCGAAAACGTTTCATGGTGGCGATGGCGGTTTCCTGCTGCCGTTCGCGGCGTTCCAGATCGTCTTCGATAGCCTCCGCGCCGTAGCCGGCTTTTTCCACCGCCTGCACTAATTCTGCGGCGGACGCGCTGCCCATCACCAGCGCAGTGCGTTCCGCCAGGTTTACCCGCGCCTGTGAGACTCCCGGCACCGCGGCAAGCGCGTTTTGTACCCGGGAAACGCAGCTGGCGCAGCTCATGCCGTTGATCAGCAGCTGTTGACTGTCATCCTCGTCATGGGCTGCCGGAAGCTCGGGAGTGGCCGCTGTCAGTGCTTCCGACGGGATTGATGATTCTGCCAGCGGTTTAGCCTTTGGGTGGCTGAGCTCCGCGCCGTATCCGGCTTGTTTGATGGTCTCAATCAGGGCTTCAGCGCTGGCGCTGCCCGTGACGTGGGCTTCGGTAACAGTGACCTCCGCCTGTTCAACGTCTGGACGCTGTTCCAGGCTCTCTTTCACGCGTTTAACGCAGTGGCCGCAGGAGAGGCCATCAAGCGTCAGGTCGATAGTGTTAGACATAAATAACTCCTGAATAATTTCCGGTTAATGATTGACCGAACACACTCTTTCATCGAGTATTAAGAAGGTTAAACCTTCCAGCAAGGGGAAGGTCAAGGGGGAAAAATGAATATTAGCGATGTGGCGAAAAAAACCGGCTTGACCAGCAAAGCGATTCGTTTTTACGAAGAGAAAGGGCTGGTGACGGCGCCGCTGCGTAGCGATAACGGCTACCGTACCTATAGTCAAAAGCATCTGGATGAACTGACGCTGCTGCGCCAGGCGCGGCAGGTGGGATTTAATCTGGAGGAGTGCCGCGAGCTGGTGGCGTTATTCAACGATCCGTCGCGGCACAGCGCCGATGTGAAAAAAAGAACGCTGGAGAAAGTCGCGGATATTGAGAACCATATCCGCGAGTTGCAAAACATGCGCGCGCATCTGCTGGCGCTGGCGGACGCCTGCCCTGGTGATGAGAGCGCGGATTGCCCGATTATTGATAATCTTTCCGGCTGTTGTCACCGCAAAGCGCAGGCTTAGCGGACGGCGGCTCTTATCCGCAAGGTAATGCCTTCGACGGCGACCACTTCAACCTTGCTGCCCGCCGCGAGGTCTTCATCGGCAATCACCGGCCAGGAGCTATCGCCGACGCGGACGTGGCCGCGACCGTTTTCCAGCGCGTTGTCGAGTGTGAAACGACGGCCAACCAGCTGCTGGCCGCGCTGGTTAAGCTGCGCGTCGGCGGGGCGCTGCTGCCTCATGCGTTTACGCAGCCATTTTGACCACAGCCACGCCGCCAGCAGGGTAAGGACGGCAAACAGCGTCCCTTGCCATTCCCAACTAAATGGAATAACCCAGGTCAGCAGGCCGGTAACCACGCCAGCTACGCCGCTCCACAGCAGGTAGCCATTGCTGCCGAGCATCTCTGCCGCCAGCAACAGCCCGCCAAGGGTCAGCCAGAAAATATGCGGATGGGCGAGGATCAGGGCGATCATGATTTTTTCCGTTCGGCGCTGCTCTCTTTCAGCAGTTCGCCGATCCCGGCGATCGAGCCCATCAGACTGCTGGCATCCAGCGGCATCAGCACCACTTTACTGTTGTTGGCGGCGCCAATCTGCTGCAGCGCGTCGGTATATTTCTGCGCCACGAAGTAGTTAATCGCCTGAATGTCGCCTGACGCAATCGCCGATGAGACCATCTGGGTGGCGCGGGCTTCCGCTTCGGCGGAACGTTCGCGGGCTTCCGCCTGCAGGAAGGCCGACTGCCGTTCGCCTTCGGCTTTGAGGATCTGCGACTGCTTTTCACCTTCGGCTTTGAGGATTTCCGCCTGACGCACCCCTTCCGCCTCGAGGATATAAGCGCGTTTGGTTCGCTCAGCTTTCATCTGGGCGTTCATCGAGGAGATAAGCTCCGCCGGCGGGCGAACGTCGCGGATTTCGACACGGGTGATTTTCACCCCCCACGGATTGGTGGCATCGTCGACGATATGCAGCAGGCGAGTGTTAATGCTATCGCGCTGGGAGAGCATTTCATCCAGCTCCATCGAGCCGAGTACGGTACGAATGTTGGTCATCGTCAGATTGACGATCGCCAGCTCAAGATTACTGACTTCATAGGCGGCTTTTGGCGCATCGATCACCTGGATGAAGCAGACGGCGTCAATGGTGACGTTGGCGTTATCGCGGGAGATGACTTCCTGCGAAGGGATATCCAGTACCTGCTCCATCATGTTCACTTTGCGGCCGATGCGATCCATAAACGGTACCACTAAACTTAAGCCCGGCTGCAGCGTCTGCGTGTAGCGGCCAAAGCGTTCGACGGTCCATTGATAACCCTGCGGCACGATTTTTACTGCCGCCCCCACAATGACCAGTGCGACAAAAATAAGAACGGGGATAAAAATCAGCATCAAAAACCTCCTGTCTTGTTGCCTGATGGGCGCCGCAGCGAAATGGCGCAGATTTAAACAGAGTATAACTTTCTCCTTGTTCCGGTGAAAGAAAACTGGAGTAAACTGTCTGCGTTTTAGGAAATTAATTGGACATATAATGAAGGAAAATAACGCGATTTTGCGCCTCGAGGGTGTTGGTTTTAAAACCGACGACGCGGTCCTCCTGAATAATATCGATCTCCGGATTAGGGCTGGAGAGTTTAAGTTAATTACCGGGCCATCCGGATGCGGCAAAAGTACGTTACTGAAAATCATCGCCTCTCTGCTGAGCCCGACCAGCGGAGAGATTTTTTTCAACGATACCGATATCACTACGCTGTCGCCGGAAAACTATCGCCAGCAGGTCTCTTATTGCGCGCAAACTCCGGCGCTATTCGGCGATTCGGTCTACGACAACCTGGTTTTCCCATGGCAGATCCGCAACAAACAGCCGGATCCTAAAGCGCTGATTGCCGATCTCGAACGCTTCGGGCTGGCGGATAATACGCTGGAGAAATCGATTAACGAATTGTCCGGCGGCGAAAAACAGCGGGTCTCGCTCATTCGTAATCTGCAGTTTCTGCCGCAGGTGCTGCTGCTGGATGAAATTACCAGCGCGCTGGATGAGAGCAATAAGCGCAACGTTAACGAGATTATTCATCGCTACGCGACGGAAAAAGGAATGGCCATTCTGTGGGTCACTCACGACCAGAACGAAATTGCCCACGCTGATGAAGTGATTACGCTACAGCCTGCTGGCGGGAAAATGCATGAGGGGAAAAATGAACGGGCATAATATTACTAACGAATCGCTGGCGCTCTCGATGGTGCTGGTGCTGGTGGCGATCGTTGTGAGCTATCGGGAAAAGCTGGCGCTGGAAAAAGATATTATCTGGAGCATTTGCCGGGCGATAGTGCAACTCATCATCGTCGGCTACGTGCTGAAATATATCTTTAACGTTAACCATGCGGTGTTAACGCTATTGATGGTGCTGTTCATCTGCTTTAACGCGGCGTGGAATGCGAAGAAGCGCAGTAAATATATCGACAAAGCTTTTGTCTCATCGTTTATCGCTATTACCACCGGCGCCGGACTAACCCTGGCGGTGCTGGTCTTCTCGGGGTCGATCGCCTTTGTGCCGATGCAGGTTATTCCGATTGCCGGCATGGTGGCCGGTAACGCTATGGTGGCGGTAGGGCTGTGCTACAACAATATGGGCCAGCGTTTTAACAGTGAGCAGCAGCAGATTCAGGAGAAGCTAAGCCTCGGCGCGACGCCGAAGATGGCCTCCGCGCGGCTGATCCGCGACAGCATTCGCGCCTCGTTGATTCCCACGGTAGATTCAGCGAAAACGGTCGGACTGGTGAGTTTGCCGGGGATGATGTCGGGACTGATTTTCGCCGGGATTGACCCGGTGAAGGCGATTAAGTATCAGATTATGGTCACGTTTATGTTGCTGTCGACCGCCAGCCTGTCGACGATTATTGCCGGCTATCTGACTTACCGGAAGTTCTTCAATACCCGTCATCAACTGGTGGTGACGCAGTTGAAAAAGCGCCCGTAAGCATTCCCGGGTAGCGGCTTACGCCTTACCCGGGCTACCACAGGGCTGCAGATACTGTTATCGGTATACAACTGTTTTGCTTGGGGAAAAACATGTGCTTTGTGTTAATCCTGTAAGCATTCCCGGGTAGCGGCTTACGCCTTACCCGGGCTACCACGGCGTAATCTGTAGCCCGGATAAGCGTAGCGCTATCCGGGTCAGCGCCTCTGATTAGTACAGCAATGAATACAGCTGGCGGCGGTATTTCGCCGCCAGGGCGTCTCCGGTACCGAGCGCCGCGAGGATCTCCTGCAGCATTTTGCGAACCTGGCCATCGCCGGCGCCTAAATCTTTTTGCAGATGCGTGAACAGCAGCGCCAGCGCTTCTTCGTTGCGCCCGACCTGGTGCAACTGCAACGCCAGCTGAGACGCCAGCGCCGCGTCGTCCGGGTTCTGCTCGACCTGCTGCTGTAGTTGCTGGATTTCCGGGGTATCGGCGGCCTGCTTAAGCAGTTCAATCTGCGCCACCAGCCCCTGATAACGGGTGTCCTGATCCTGCAGCGGCACGGTTTTCAGCACGCTTTCAGCCTCATCGGAACGCTGCAGGGCAATTAGCGTTTCCGCCAGCAACAGGCCAATCTGGCTATCCTGGTTAGACAACTGCCAGGCGTCTTTCAGCAGCGGCAGCGCGTCGGCGTATTTTTCTTCCTGCATCAGCGCCAGCGCTTCTTGCGCTTTCAATTCTTCTTCGCGCGGCAGTACTTTATCCAGCAGGGCGCGGATGGCTTCTTCCGGCTGCGGGCCTTCAAAACCATCTACCGGCTGGCCGTTCTGGAACAGATACACCGTCGGAATCGCGCGCAGACCAAACTGCGAAGCCAGCATTTGCTCCGCGTCGCAATCTACCTTCGCCAGCGTAAACTGACCGTGGTATTGGGCGGCCAGGCGCTCAAGCACCGGCGTCAGCTGTTCGCAGTGCTGGCTGCGGGCGGACCAGAAATAAAACAGCACCGGCGCGTTCATGGATTGCTGCAGCGTCTGCTGCAGGTTGGCTTCGGTAATATTGACAATATTCTGTTCGGACATGGGCGTATCTCGTTAGTCGATTTCTGTTTTAGATGGGGGCGACATTCAGCGCTTCAACTCAGCCCTGGATAATTTTGTCCATCGCACGTGCCGGCAGCAGGCGTTTTAACCAGCCTACCGCGTGGGTGACCAGCGTCACCGGATAGCGCAGTTTCGGCTTGTCGCTGACGAAGGCGTGACGCACTTTTTCCACTACCGCCTCCGGGCCGAGCGTAAAGCGCGCGGCAATGCCTGGGTTCTCTACCGTCTTGTCGCCGGTCTGGTTAACGTTGTTGGTAAAGCGGGTACGGATTGGCCCAGGCTCAATCAGGCTGACTTTTATGCCGCTGTGGCGGAGCTCCATGCGCAGGGCATCGGACCACGCCTCCAGCGCGTATTTACTGGCGGCATAGGCGCCGCGGCCGGGGCTGGAAATCAGCCCCATCACCGAAGAGGTCATCACGATGCGGCCCTCGCCGTGCGGCTGCATAGCGGGCAGCAGCAGCATGGTGAGCTGGTGGGCGCCGAAAAAGTTGGCGGAAAACTGCTGTTCCATTTGCTGACGGCTGATGGTGGTGAGCGGACCGTAGACGCCGTAGCCAGCATTATTGAACAGGCCATACAGGCGGTTCCCGGTCAGCGCGATGACCTCGGCGGCGGCATTTTCGACGCTTTGCGGGTCATCGAGATCCAGCAAAATACCGGTCAGACCCAGTTCCTGCATACGGGCGACATCCTCCCCCTTACGGCAGGCGGCCAGTACCCGAAAGCCCTGGCGTTTTAAATCGAGCGCGCTTTCGAGGCCAATTCCGCTGGAACATCCTGTAACTAAAACCGATTTTTGCATAACTTTACCTGTGAATGACTCCCGGCGTTCAGGAGTCATGATTAACTAAGGGAGCCAACCGGGTTGCCATCCAGTCGGCAATAAACGGTTGCGCATCGCGATTAGGATGAATGCCGTCGTCCTGCATCCATTGTGGCTTGAGATAAACCTCTTCCATAAAAAAGGGCAGCAGAGGAATATCGAACTCTTTGGCCAGTTGCGGATATATCGCGCTAAAGGCTTCATTATAACGGCGCCCATAGTTGGCGGGCAGGCGTATTTGCATCAGCAGCGGCTGGGCCTTCGCCGCTTTGATATCCTGAATAACGGTACGCAGCGTCTGCTCCGTTTGCTGCGGCGGGAAACCACGCAGCCCGTCGTTGCCGCCCAGTTCCACCAGCACCCAGCGCGGCTGGTGCTGCTTCAGTAGCGCCGGCAGGCGCGCCAGTCCCTGCTGCGAGGTGTCGCCGCTGATACTGGCGTTGACCACCGTCGTTTTGGCCTGCCACTTCTCATTAAGCAGAGCAGGCCAGGCCGTATTGGCCGCCATTCGATAGCCGGCGCTCAGGCTATCGCCAAGCACTAACAGCGTATCCGCCGCCATTGCGCGGCAGGTAAACAGAACCATAAACAGGAAAGGCAAATGCCAGCGGAAAACATACTTGAAGTTCATCATCTTAAGAAATCCGTCGGTCAGGGAGAGCATCAGTTGTCCATCCTTACCGGAGTTGAGCTGGTTGTCAAACCGGGGCAAACCATCGCCCTGATTGGCGAGTCCGGTTCCGGGAAATCCACGCTGCTGGCCATTCTCGCCGGGCTCGACGACGGCAGCAGCGGCGAAGTGTCTCTTTTGGGGCAGCCGCTGCATCAGATGGATGAAGAGGCGAGGGCGACGTTACGCGCGAAGCACGTAGGCTTTGTCTTTCAATCGTTTATGTTGATTCCGACGCTAAATGCCCTGGAGAACGTCGAGCTGCCGGCCTTGCTGCGCGGCGCCAGCGATAGCCAAAGCCGCGGCGATGCGCGCGCGCTGCTTGAACAGCTAGGGCTTGGCAAACGCCTGCACCATTTACCGGCGCAGCTTTCCGGCGGCGAGCAGCAGCGAGTGGCGCTGGCTCGCGCCTTTAACGGCCGTCCGGCGCTGCTATTTGCCGATGAGCCGACCGGTAATCTCGACCGTCACACCGGCGATAAAATCGCCGATCTGCTGTTCTCACTCAACCGCGAACACGGCACCACCCTAATTCTGGTGACCCACGATCCGCTGCTGGCGGCGCGTTGCGATCGTCGCTTACGCCTGGTGGATGGCAAGTTGCAGGAGGAAGCATGATAGCCCGCTGGTTCTGGCGCGAATGGCGCTCGCCTTCACTGCTCATCGTCTGGCTGGCATTGAGCATGGCGGTGGCCTGCGTGCTGGCGCTGGGCTCAATCAGCGACCGTATGGAAAAAGGGTTGAGCCAGCAAAGCCGCGAATTTATGGCCGGGGATCGCACCTTGCGCAGTTCACGCGAAGTGCCCGCCGAGTGGATCGCCGAGGCGCGCGCGCTCGGGTTAACCGTGGGCGAACAGCTGAGCTTTGCCACCATGACTTTCGCTGTAGATACCCCGCAACTGGCGGATGTCAAAGCGGTTGATGATACTTATCCGCTGTACGGCACGCTGGAGACCTCTCCGGCGGGATTAAAACCGCAGCGCGGCAGCGTCCTGCTGGCGCCGAGGCTGATGGCGCTGCTGAATCTAAAAACCGGCGATAACATTGATGTTGGCGACGCTACCTTGCGCATCGCCGGCGAGGTCATTCAGGAGCCTGACGCCGGCTTCAACCCCTTCCAGATGGCGCCGCGGCTAATGATGAATATCGCCGATGTGGCGAAAACCGGCGCGGTACAGCCCGGCAGCCGCGTCTCCTGGCGCTATAAGTTTGCCGGTAGCGCGCAGCAGCTGGCGGCCTACGAGCGGTGGCTATTGCCGAAGCTTGGCGCGGAACATCGCTGGATTGGCCTGGAGCAGGATGATAGCGCGCTGGGTAAATCGCTGGAGCGCTCGCAGCAATTTTTACTGCTGTCCGCGTTATTAACGTTGCTGCTGGCAGTCGCCGCGGTGGCGGTCGCGATGGGGCATTACTGCCGCAGCCGCTACGATCTGGTCGCTATTCTCAAAACCTTAGGCGCCGGGCGGGCGCAGCTGCGTAAACTTATCGTCGGTCAGTGGCTAATGTTGCTGATGCTGGCGGTTGCGGCGGGGGGCGCGATGGGGCTGCTGCTGGAAAAAGCCCTGCTGCTGATGCTTAAACCGGTGCTGCCCGCCGCGCTGCCGCCCGCCAGCGGCTGGCCGTGGCTGTGGGCTATCGGCGCGATGGTGGTGATTTCGCTGCTGGTCGGCTGGCGGCCCTATCGGCTGCTGCTGGCGACTCTGCCGCTGCGGGTATTGCGGCAAGATGTGGTGGCTAACGTCTGGCCGTTAAAACACTATATTCCCGTGGTCTGCGCGGTGGTTGTCGGCGGACTGGCCTGGCTGATGGGCGGTAGCCCGCTACTGTGGTCGGTGCTGGTCGGGGCCTTGGTGCTGGCGCTGCTATGCGGGCTGGTAGGCTGGGCCTTGCTGTGGTTGCTCAAGCGCGTCACGCTAAAAGCGTTGCCGCTGCGCCTGGCGGTGAACCGTCTGTTGCGCCAGCCGTGGTCAACGCTGAGCCAACTGGCGGCGTTTTCACTGTCGTTTATGCTGCTGGCTCTGCTGTTGGTGTTACGCGGCGATTTGCTCGAACGCTGGCAGCAGCAGCTGCCGCCGGAAAGTCCGAACTACTTTCTGATTAATATCGCTCCCGAACAGGTAGTTCCGGTGAAGACATTCCTCGCCGAACACCAGACCCGGGCGGCGGAGTTTTATCCCATCGTGCGCGCGCGGCTGACGCAGATTAACGGTCAAACCACCGAGGGCAATAAAGACGAAGCGCTAAACCGCGAGCTTAATCTCACCTGGAGCGAGCAGCGCCCGGATCATAATCCGCTGGTGGCCGGCAGTTGGCCGCCGAAGGCGGGCGAGGTGTCGATTGAAGAGGGGCTGGCGCAGCGGTTGGGCGTCAGGATCGGTGATAGCATCACCTTTACCGGCGATACCCAGCAATTTAGCGCTAAGGTGACCAGCGTGCGCAAAGTTGACTGGGAGAGCCTGCGGCCAAACTTCTTCTTTATTTTCCCGCCGGGGGCGCTGGATGGGCAGCCGCAAAGCTGGCTTACCAGCTTCCGTTGGGATAATGGCAACGCGATGCTGACCCAGCTTAACCGCGAGTTTCCCACCGTTAGCCTGCTGGATATCGGCGCCATCCTGCGCCAGGTCGGCCAGGTGTTGACGCAGGTCAGTCGGGCGCTGGAGGTCATGGTGGTGCTGGTCACCGCCTGTGGCGTGCTATTGCTGCTGGCCCAGGTGCAGGTCGGGATGCGCCAGCGGCATCAGGAGCTGGTCGTCTGGCGGACGCTGGGGGCTGGTAAAGTCTTGCTGCGCACCACGTTGTGGGTGGAGTTCGCCCTGCTTGGCGTGGTTTCGGGGCTGGTGGCGGCCATTGGCGCCGAGGTGGCGCTGGCGATGCTGCAAACCAAAGTGTTTGATTTTCCATGGACGCCGGACTGGCGGCTGTGGGTGATGCTGCCACTCTCAGGCGCTATTTTATTATCGTTGTGCGGCGGTTGGTTGGGATTACGCTTATTAAAAGGTAAAGCGTTATTCCGACAATTTAACCAGTAAATAGATTTCATTTTTATGAAGCGCCGCGCAATTTCGCGGCGCTTTTATTTTAACGGCACAAAATGATAATTCCTTGATTTTTAAGCGCACAAAACATTAAAAACCCAACAACACGTCGTGCTAATTCGCAGTTAATATTCAACTGGCAAATATAAGGTTGCTTATTACTCAAGGAAAAAGCATGGCACATAAAATAAAAGCGCTGGCGATCTCGATCGGCGCAGCATTAGCGTTAACCTCTTTTGCATCCCAGGCTGAGATTACGCTGCTGAAACAAGATCCGCAGGCGGGCGATCCGTTAAGTCGCCTTAACTTTACCGTCGGCGGGAGTATTCGTCCGCAGTTCAATATGATGACCGGCGATGGCGATAAAGGTTCCTACAAGCGTAACGGTTTCGATGGCGGCACCCGTTTCCGTTTCGCGGCTGATTACTATCTCTTTGATGATATTAGCTGGATCAGCTACTACGAACTGGGCGTCAATATTCCGGCGCTGTTCGATTGGGACAATCACTACGCGGAAGGGGCGAATAATACCACCCGCCGTATGTTGTTCACCGGTCTGAAGAGCGATACCTGGGGTACCTTAACCTACGGTCAGCAAAACAGTATTTACTATGATGTCGTCGGCGTGAAAACCGATATCTGGGACTACGATATGATCGGTCAGGCTCCGGGTAACGGTATTAACGGCGATTACGATGGTTCTTATCGTTCACGCAATATGTTGAAATATAAGAAAACCGTCGGTGATGTCGATCTGTATGGCTCCTATCTGTTTGAAGATAGCGAATATCTGCCGGGCGATGGTCTGCGCTACAAGCGTAAAGGCGGCGGGTCTATCGGCGTGGATTACCACATCATGAAGGACCTGACCTGGGGTACCGCGTGGAACTACACCCGCGCCGAAATGCGCGACCCGTCAAGCTCCAATAGCAAAACCTACGACCAGAATATTGTCGGTACCGCGTTGAGCTGGACTCCGGATAACTGGACCTTCTCCTTCGGCGGCGGCTGGTATCAGAACTTCCTGACTACCAAGAAAACCGATGTTCATAACTATTTCGCCGGCGATGCCTGGGGTATTGAATACTTTGCGGGCTATAAATTCCCGATCAATCAATACGCTGTTAAATCTATTCAACCGTACTTTATGGGCGACCGCCTGGAGTACGTGAATGGCCGCAACTACCAGCGTATTGATAACGGTTTGGGTATTAGCTTCCAGCTGGATTACGGTTTCCGTGTTGATTACGAGCACGTGTTTACCTCCAGCACCGATGATCTGGGCGATATGAACCTGGTGCGTCTGCGCTACGACTTCTAACGATGAGTCGCCGCAAGCCGGGAATTTCCCGGCTTGCGCTGCGCTAAGCGGGAGTAGCCCCGGTAAGGCGCCAGCCGCTACCCGGGAAGCCGTCTGGTTGGGGAACTACTTCGCCAGCCAGGCGGCGACATCCTGCCAGTTACCGCGAAAGATAATCTTCCCGGCTTTTTTCCCCAACTGATAGCGATACATCGGGTCGTAGTATTCATTTAACAGCGGAACCAGCCAGGCGAAGTGCGCCTCGGTACTGGCGGTACGCTGCTGCTGCGACAGCGCCGCGTCGAGCAGTTCGCTTAGCTGGGCAAAGCGCTGTAGCCCTAGCCGACGCCGGATGGCAAACAGCCCGTGATGCAGATACTCGCTATATTCCTGCCAGCCTTTCTCTTCGCCATAGGCGGCAATAAAGTCGCGATGCATACGATCGAAGTACTCTTCGCGCAGTCGCTCCAGACGAACGTCAAACGGATCTTCCACCACCGCCAGCGGCGATTGCGCCATGCGGATACGCAGGCATTCCGGCAGGTGGTTCGCGCCGATCATATGGCCTTCATCTTCCAGTACCCAGCGTGTCTGTTGTTCAGCTTTTTTAAGCAGGGTGACCGCCAGATGGTTTTCGAACGTCGCCTGCGGGTGTTGCTGCAGTAGCGTTCGGCCAAATGACGAACCGCGGTGGTGGGCGTGACCTTCAAGATCGATACCGTCCGGGCGCGAGCAAACCAGCTGGGTTTTGCCATTGCCGGTGCAGCCGCCAATCAGCACGATAGGGCGCTGTACCAGCTCCTCGGTAGTCTGTATTGCCGCCTGGCGTAGCGCTTTGTAGCCGCCGACAATCAGCGGATAATCGACGCCAGCTTCCCGCAGCCACTGCTGCACGATATGCGAGCGCTGGCCGCCGCGGGCGCAGCACAGATAGCCCTGCGGATAGCGGGCGCAGGCCTCCAGCCACGCCTTGAGACGGCTGGCTCGCAGGTCGCCATCGACCAGCTTATGGCCGAGGGCTAATGCCGCTTCCGGCCCCTGGCGCTTGTAACAGGTGCCGACGGCGGCGCGTTCGTCATCGTTCATCAGCGGTAGGTTAATCGCCGCGGGCATCGCGCTTTGCTGAAATTCCACCGGTGCGCGGACGTCGATAAGCGGCGTATCCGCGCTGAGGATGGCGCGATAGTGTCTCCCATTTTCCATGGGTCGTCCTTTTGAGTTAAAACCAGATGTGCTTACTGCGAGGTGGGGATTCTACGCGCCGAAGGGCGTGCCGGGGAAGGGGATAGATCAAATCCCCGGCACGAATGGCTTAATTAAGCTGCGATTGCGCCCAGAAAACACCGCTGGCGTATTCGGCTGGCAGGAGCGGTTTCAGCGCTTCCAGCGTGGCGCTCAGGCGATCGGTATCGCTGTCGGTCAGATTCAGGTGGCCGACTTTACGCCCCGGACGAACCTCTTTGTCGTACCAGTGCAGATGCACCAGCGGCAGTTTTAGCCAGTCGTAGTTCAGATCGCTGCCGATCAGATTGATCATCACCGACGGGCTGTTGACCACCGGTGGCGGCAGCGGTAGATCGGTAATGGCGCGCAGGTGCAGTTCAAACTGGCTAATGGAAGCGCCGTTCTGCGTCCAGTGGCCGCTATTATGTACGCGCGGCGCCAGCTCGTTGATCAGCAGTCCCTCGGCGGTGACGAAGCACTCCATGGCCATCACGCCCACGTAGTCGAGCTCGTTCATGATCGCCGTCAGCATGCTTTCCGCCTGCGCCTGCTGGCGGGCATTGGCCTGCGGGAAGGCGACGCTGGCGCGCAGAATGCCGTCCTGGTGCAGGTTGCGGGTCAGCGGATAAAACACCGTGCTGCCGTCGCGGCCGCGGGCGCCGACCAGCGACACCTCGCCGGAGAAGTTAATACCCTGCTCAACGATACACTCGCCGTAGTTATCATCGGGTAGTTGTGTGGTTTCGTTCTCGCGTAAACGCCACTGGCCGCGGCCATCGTAGCCGCCAACGCGGCGCTTGACGATAGCCAGTTCGCCCAGACGGGCAAACACGGCGGGCCACTCGCTTTTATCCGCCAGTAGCTGCCACGGCGCGGTGGCGAGGCCAAGTTTGTCGAACAACTGTTTCTGGGTCAGGCGGTCGGCGATGATCGGAAAAACGTCGCGGTTAACGAACGCCGGATGGCGCGCCAGCTCACGGGTTAAAGCGGTTTCCGGCCAGCGTTCGATTTCGGCGGTGATGACGCTTTGCTGGAACGGCACCGCTTCCGGGTCGGCTTCCAGGCCGACCGGCCAGACGGCGATGCCCAGCGGTTCACCGGCCTGACGCAGCATGCGGCCTAACTGTCCGTTACCGAGGACGCAAACCTGTTTCATGCCGCACCTCGCGGGTCCGGGTTATCCAGCACCTCATCGGTTTGCGCCTGACGCCAGGCGCTCAGGCGCTGGTGCAGCTCAGCATCATGCTGGGCGAGAATTTGCGCGGCGAGCAGGGCGGCGTTAGCGGCGCCGGCTTTGCCGATGGCCAGCGTGCCGACCGGGATGCCGCGCGGCATTTGAACGATAGAGTAGAGGCTGTCAACGCCGCTTAACGCTGCGCTCTGAACCGGCACGCCAAGCACCGGCACCAGAGTTTTCGCTGCAATCATGCCCGGCAAATGCGCCGCGCCGCCCGCACCGGCGATGATCACCTGATAACCGTTGCTTTCGGCGCTTTCGGCGAAGCTAAACAGTTTATCGGGCGTACGGTGGGCGGAAACCACTTCAACATGGTGCGGAACGTTCAGGGTATCAAGGATTTCTGCGGCGAACTGCATGGTAGCCCAGTCGCTTTTGGACCCCATCACGATGGCGATACGCGCCGGATTATTGCGGGAAGACATGCGTCTGAAAACTCCTGTGGGTGTGCTTCACACTGCTTTAGAGGCCACAGAGAATAGCACGATATCCCGCTAAGGAAAACGGTTGCGTACGCGTGGTTAGCCGTCTTTTGTCTCGCTTGCCGACGATGAAGTACGTTGTTTATTTGCCTTTATCTCATTCATGATACAGGTGATAAGCAGCACTAACCCCCAAGGAAGCATCAGGGTACCCATGATCAGTAAATAGATTTGTACCAGCCGCCCATCGTGGGGCCGGGTACAGAGCAAATAAATAGCATAAAAATAAATTGCCCATGCCAGCATTGCACACCAGACAAATGCCAGTGTGTTGCCGATAGCGACGCCGATTAAGGCGATATAGCTTACCCCTAACGGATTGAGGATCGCGATGATCATTCCCCAGATTAGGGGCTGGTTCCATTTTTTCATACTCGTTCCTTGAGTGAGATTTAGCCAAAGGCTAGCATGCGGAGAACAGATAGCGTCAGTCATTCCCCCTTCAGAAGAAGGTTTTCGGAATTGTGCCTGGGAGATTAAAACGGGAAATAGATAAGTTCGACGCCGTCGGCGCTGACTTTCACCATTGACCCTTCGCTGTGCCACGCGCCGAGAACCACGCGCCACGCGGGCTGCCCGTTGGCCTGGAGTTCATGGACGGCCGGGCGATGGGTATGGCCGTGAATCAGCCACTGCACCTGATGCCGCTCCATCGCGTCGACGACCGCCTGCGGATTCACATCCATAATTTCCATCGATTTGCTGCTGTTGGCGGCTTGGCTATCGGCGCGCATTTTGGCGGCGATGCGGCGGCGGATAAACAGCGGCAGGGCGAGAAACAGACGTTGGATCCACGGGGTGTGGACTTTAGCGCGAAACGCCAGGTAACCGGGGTCATCGGTACATAAGGTGTCGCCATGCATAATCAACACTTCACGGCCATAGAGGTCCAGCCGCTCTTCTTCAGCGAGCAGGATCATGCCGCTCTGGCGGACGAAGCGCTGGCCGACGAGAAAATCGCGGTTGCCGTGGATGAAGTAGCAGGGAACGCCGGCGTCGACGACGGCTTTGATTGCCGAAGCGATTTGCTGATGCAGCGGGTTCGGATCGTCATCGCCGATCCAGGCCTCGAACAGGTCGCCGAGTATATACAGCGCGTCCGCTTCGCGGGCGCTGCCGGCTAAAAAGCGCAGAAAACCGGCGGTGATCGCCGGTTCTTCTGTTTGCAGATGCAGGTCTGCAATAAAAAGTGTCGCCACGAATTATTCGCTGACGGTGACGCTTTTGATTACAACATCTTCTTTCGGCACATCCTGGTGCATGCCGCTGCGGCCGGTGGCAACCGCTTTGATTTTGTCGACCACGTCCATACCTTCAACCACTTCGGCAAAGACGCAGTAGCCCCAACCCTGCAGGCTTTCGCCAGAGAAGTTCAGGAAGTCGTTGTCTACTACGTTGATGAAGAACTGCGCGGTGGCGGAGTGCGGGGCCTGAGTACGGGCCATCGCCAGCGTACCACGGGTGTTTTTCAGACCGTTGTTGGCTTCGTTCTGAATCGGAGATTTGGTCGCTTTCTGATTCATGCCTGGCTCAAAGCCGCCGCCCTGAATCATGAAGCCATTGATAACACGGTGGAAAATGGTGTTGTCGTAGAAACCTTCGCGGCAGTAGTCCAGGAAGTTTTTAACTGTTTCCGGCGCTTTGTCGTCAAACGTTTTGATTACGATATCGCCATGATTGGTGTGGAAAGTAACCATTTTTGCATCCTGTTCCGATGATTGTAGTGCTGAACCCAGGGTTGGGTATGACATAGGTGGCTGTTATAGCATAACCGCGGGGGTCGATGCACCTTGCAATGTGTGCTGCTTCCGGTTTGAATTAGGGTTAGAATAAGCGACTTATATCCACACACGTCTACACGGAATCTTCGATGTTAAAAATTTTTAATACACTGACGCGCCAAAAAGAAGAATTTAAACCTATTCATGCCGGGGAAGTTGGCATGTACGTGTGTGGAATTACCGTTTACGATCTCTGTCATATCGGCCATGGCCGCACCTTCGTCTCTTTCGACGTTGTCGCTCGTTACCTGCGCTTCCTTGGTTACAAGCTGAAGTACGTGCGCAACATTACCGATATCGACGATAAAATCATTAAGCGCGCTAATGAAAATGGCGAAAGCTTTGTCGCGCTGGTCGATCGCATGATCGCTGAAATGCACAAAGATTTTGACGCCCTGAACATTCTGCGCCCGGACAACGAGCCGCGCGCCACCCATCATATCGCCGAAATTATCGAAATCACCGAGCAGCTGATCGCCCGCGGTCACGCTTATGTGGCGGATAACGGCGACGTGATGTTCGACGTACCGACCGACCCGAACTACGGTCTGTTGTCGCGCCAGGATCTCGACCAGCTGCAGGCGGGCGCCCGCGTCGACGTGGTTGACGTTAAGCGTAACCCAATGGACTTCGTCCTGTGGAAGATGTCGAAAGAGGGCGAGCCGAGCTGGCCGTCGCCGTGGGGAGAAGGGCGTCCGGGCTGGCACATTGAGTGCTCGGCAATGAACTGCAAACAGCTGGGTAATCACTTTGATATTCACGGCGGCGGTTCGGATCTGATGTTCCCGCATCACGAAAACGAGATCGCGCAATCGACCTGCGCCCACGATGGCGAATACGTCAACTACTGGATGCACTCCGGAATGGTGATGGTCGATCGCGAGAAAATGTCGAAATCGCTGGGTAACTTCTTCACCGTCCGCGACGTGCTGAAGTACTACGATGCCGAAACCATCCGCTACTTCCTGATGTCCGGCCACTATCGCAGCCAGCTGAACTACAGCGAAGAGAACCTCAAGCAGGCGCGTTCGGCGCTGGAGCGTCTGTACACCGCGCTGCGCGGAACCGATAAATCCGCGCAGCCTGCCGGCGGCGAAGCCTTCGAAGCGCGCTTTATCGAAGCGATGGATGACGACTTCAATACCCCGGAAGCCTACTCGGTGCTGTTCGATATGGCGCGTGAAGTAAACCGTCTGAAAACGGAAGACGCGGCAGCCGCGAACGCGCTGGCGGCCCATATGCGTAAGCTCTCATCGGTGCTGGGTCTGCTTGAACAGGAACCGGACGCTTTCCTGCAGAGCGGCGCGCAGGCCGATGATGGCGAAGTAGCGGAAATCGAAGGGCTTATTCAACAGCGTCTGGATGCGCGTAAAGCGAAAGACTGGGCGGCGGCGGATGCGGCGCGCGATCGTCTTAACGAGATGGGTATCGTGCTGGAGGATGGTCCGCAGGGCACCACCTGGCGTCGTAAGTAAGCGCCATTGCTAATGAAAAGGCCACGCTTGCGTGGCCTTTTTGCGTTAGGGACTGACTTCCAGTGGTGTAGGCTGAAAAACGCATACGGATTCGGGCAGATTCAGATGCAGGCAGGAGGATATGTTGCGGCTGTAACGGGCAATAAACTGAATAACGCTATCGCCACTGTTTAAACCTACTTTGCCACTTGCCAATAGTTGTTCCGGCTGATCGTCGGTAAAAACATTGCTGGCAACTATTTTTGCCCCAAGGCGTTCGAAAATCGTGACCTTAACTAACGAGGGTTGATAACCCTGCTGTAAGAGCCAATGTCTGGCCTGCTCGCGTGACCAGATGTTGCTATCGCCCGCTCGGGCAAAGACTTCCAGCAGCCAGCCATTAGAGTTTTGATACGGCCCGGAGAAGGGCCAGGCGATCAGGTTATAGCGCGGGCTGTGAAACAGGTTCAGTTTGACAGGGTTGTGCAAAAGCGCTTGTAGCGCAGCGTTAAGTTCGCCGCGCGGACGTAAAATCGCAATCTGCTGGTTAACCAGTTCATCGGCGAGAAACTCATATAATCCCTGGACGTACAGCGCCGATCGCGCGGTGCCGCAGGTATTCAGATTATGATAAACCCGCCAGCTGTTATCGGCCTGCCGTAGGGCGTAGCCGGCATGTGACCAGGTTAACCCACGGCTGGACATATCTTGCCCCTGGCGGACCAAAATAACCACCGCTTCCGGTTCGCTATTTAATTGTTGTTTGAGCAACTGTGCCTGATGCATGGTTGCGGCAATGGTTTCCGCCGATGGCGACCCCGTGCCGCAATCGGTGCTGGCTGCAGTCGCGCTTACTGATGCCACGCTCAGGCACAAGGCGAGCGCCAGGCGCTTCATTTCGCCGACAGCGGTTGGTTAGCGGAGAGCGAGGCGTCCTCTTGATTCACCATATGGGTCAGGACCTTACCTTCTTTTTTCAGCAGTGCGCCGGTGCCTTCCGGGGCTTTCTCCAGCGTCAGCTTGTCCCCGGTTTTGAGATCCGCCTCTTCCACCACCTGCAGCGGCAGCACCATTTTGACGGTGTTCTGTTTAGGGTCTTTGGTGGTCAACAGCGCGGTTTTCTGCTCTTTATTTTTGTCGACAGAAGCGGTAATCAGTGCGGCGGGGAGCAGGACTGGAGAGAGAATGATGCCGCTCACCAGCGCCGAACTGCCGATACTGGTAATGGTCGAAGAGACGGCATAGGCGTTTGTATGATCCTCGGCGTGAATCGGGCACGAAACCGCCAGCAGTGCTGCAGCGGCAAGGATGGTCGTTTTATACATGTTAATCCCTAACGTTGAATAGATTGACGATATAGCCAGAGTAGTAGCGCCAGTGCGCTTCCCGGCAGCCAGACCCACTGCAGCTCGGAGAGGATCACCTGATGGCCATAAGGCGTGGCATAACGCGATAGCGCGAATGGCACCACTTTAATCACCTGCCAGGGCAGGAAGAAGCGTTGATCGGAGCAGGGCCACAGCCAGCCGACGCCTTTACCACCATCGGTGATGGCATCGAGCAGGCTATGGGATAAGAGACAGATACTAAGAAATGCCCAACGCCACGCCAGCCAGCAGCAGGCGAGGGGGAATGATTTTGCATCCCAGCCCTAACCCCAGACACAGCGGAACGGCGGCATGAGTGACGATAGTTGGCATTAGCTTATATTCTACAAATAAAAGCCTATTATCCGTGGGGTATTTGAGGATTACATCCCCGCATTATTCTGATTTTCCTGCGGGAGAGCGCTGGCGCCGGGACCGGCGCCAGAAAGGATTAGGCGATAACGGTAATGCTTTGACCGTCAAAGGTCACCGTTTGCCCGGCGACGATTTTACAGCGTTTGCGGGTTTCCACCGCGCCGTCGACTTTCACCAGCCCTTCGGCGATGAAGATTTTGGCCTGCGCGCCGCTTTCGCTCCAGCCTTCCAGCTTCAGCAGGTCGCACAGTTCAACATGCGGGTGTTTGCCCAGAGAAAAATTCGCCATCTTAGGCCTCCTGAATGTCGTGATACTCTTCGCACGCCTGCAGCGTATTCTGAATGAGGGTCGCTACGGTCATCGGGCCGACGCCGCCCGGCACGGGCGTAATGTAGGAGGCGCGTTCCGCCGCGTCTTCAAACACCACGTCGCCGACCACTTTGCCGCTTTCCAGACGGTTAATGCCGACGTCCACCACGATGGCGCCTTCTTTAATCCATTCACCCGGAATAAAGCCCGGTTTACCGACCGCGACAATCAGCAGATCGGCATTTTCGACGTGGTGGCGCAGGTTTTTGGTAAAGCGGTGGGTGACGGTAGTAGTGCAGCCCGCCAGCAGCAGCTCCATGCTCATCGGACGGCCGACGATGTTAGAAGCGCCAATCACCACCGCGTTGAGGCCATAAGTATCGATATTGTAGCGCTCAAGCAGGGTAACAATGCCGCGCGGCGTACAAGGACGCAGACGCGGCGCACGTTGACACAGGCGACCAACGTTGTACGGATGGAAGCCGTCGACGTCTTTGTCCGGGGCAATGCGCTCAAGGACTTTAACATTGTCGATGCCGGCAGGCAGCGGCAGCTGCACCAGAATGCCGTCGATAGTGTTATCGGCATTAAGCGTGTCGATAAGTTCCAGCAGCTCAGCTTCGCTGGTGGTTTCCGGGAGATCGTAAGAGCGGGAGACGAAGCCCACCTCTTCACATGCCTTGCGTTTGCTGCCGACATAAATCTGCGATGCAGGGTTGCTGCCGACCAGCACAACGGCGAGCCCGGGGGCGCGTTTTCCGGCCGCTACGCGCGCCTTCACTTTTTCCGCGACCTCAGAGCGCACCTGCTGCGCAATCGTTTTACCGTCAATAATTTTTGCTGCCATCAGAGAGAGGATTCCATCTGTCACTTTACGAAAGGGGGATGTGGATATTTTGTCAGAAGCCAGCCCCGCTGTCAGTTATCGTTTGCGTTTTTATCGGTTTTCCGCCGCGGGGCGGAGGAAAACAGGCTATTTTCCCGCGCTATAGCGACGTAATGGACGAGTCGCCAACGAGTGGGGCGAACAATCCTTAACCAGACATCGCGTTAATAATCGACAAGCTCGCTATGCTACTGTCTTTTCCCGGCAAAATGCATTGACTCACCGGAGGTTGACCGTATAATTTCACGCGATTGCACCTCCCGAAGCTCCCGCTTCTCAGTGCGCCCTTAGCTCAGCTGGATAGAGCAACGGCCTTCTAAGCCGTAGGTCACAGGTTCGAATCCTGTAGGGCGTGCCATACTCACTTATCTTAACGTCTCCTGAAGTCTACTAAAACCAGCATCCACGCGGCATACGCCAATATCTCATTATCTCAACGTCTACTATGGTCTATTGAAATCCACATTCATGTGGGGGTACATTTGGGGGTAGATTCCTGTTCAATGAAATGAGATACCCCCAAGTGAAGCTCACAGCCCGCCAGGTCGATACATCCAAAGCTAAGGACAAACCCTATAAACTGTCTGATGGCGGTGGCCTTTACCTCTTGGTGAACCCCAACGGCTCTCGATACTGGCGGCTGAAGTACCGGGTCGCAGGTAAAGAAAAGTCGTTGGCTTTAGGTGTATACCCTGACGTCTCGTTGGCCGATGCACGTCAAAAACGAGCAGAGGCTAAAAAAGTACTGGCTGCTGGTGGTGACCCGGGACAGGAAAAGCAGGAAAAAAAACATGCTAAGGCGATGGCCGTATCAAATAGCTTTGAGAGACTGGCGCTGGAATGGCATGAGCATAAATCGATGAACTGGTCAGCAGGCTATGCCAGCGACATCCTGGAGTATCTGAGAAAAGATATTTTTCCTTATATTGGCTCCCGGTCGATCACTGATATTAAGCCCGTTGATATGTTGGCTGTTCTTCGCAAGATGGAACAACGTGGAGTACTTGATAAGCTCAAAAAGACACGTCAAGCCTGCCGGCAGATCTTCACCTATGCTGTCATCACCGGTAGAGCAGAACATAATCCCGTGGTCGATCTCGCCAGTACTCTAAAAGCACCAAAGCAAAAACACTTCCCTCATTTATCGGTTGAACAAATACCTGACTTTCTGCGAGCTCTGAACGACTATAGCGGCAGCGTGGTGACTCGAAATGCTACCCGCCTGCTTATGCTTACTGGGCTCAGGACAATTGAGCTCCGTGCTTCTGAATGGGTTGATATCGACTTCGATAAGGGGATCTGGAATATCCCTGCAGAGCGAATGAAGATGCGGCGGCCACATCTCGTTCCTATCTCAACTCAGGTTCGCGAACTGCTTGAAGAAATCCACCAGCTTACCGGGCGAGGGAAGTATGTTTTCCCTGGACGGAATGATGCCGGTAAGCCAATGAGTGAGGCCAGCATTAACCAGGTGATTAAACGAATCGGTTATGACGGTAAAGCGACCGGGCACGGCTTCCGCCACACCATGAGTACCATCCTCCATGAACAGGGATATAACACCGCCTGGATTGAAACGCAGTTGGCTCACGTCGATAAGAATTCAATCCGCGGGACATACAACCACGCTCAGTATCTGGACGGCCGGCGGGAAATGCTCCAGTGGTATGCCGACTATATGGCGGTGCTTGAGAACGGTGAAAATGTGGTGCATGGCTCGTTCGTGAAACGTGCCTGACTGGATGCATAGACAGTATATACAGACGATAGTAGACTTAGGTAGACGAACAAAGAATAGGCTATGTCTAGGCTGATCCCCGAAAACCCGTACACCTCTGCGGGCTGACATAGCCGCCAAAATCAGAGGGCGTGAGGTGGCGTTATGTTAGATATCGCTGAAGTGCTTAAAGCGAGAGAAAGTGAATTTGTTAGCTTGAGAGAATTGGTTACGCGTATTCGCTTGCATCAACCGCATGTCAGTGAATCTCAAATTGCAGATTTTCTTTATATAGAAGAAGCTAATGGCGATCTTCCTGAATGGGTTAAGCAGGGCATAGCTGGTACTATTGAGCAAACAGATACTGATAATCATTATGATGGAGATCCATCTTTAACATCTCTCCTTAAAGCTATACGTGAAGAGGGATATATGCCTGAAGTTACACCTACGCTCGAAATAGCTCGGCCTACTGCGAGTGAACCTCCTTTGGATTTTGACGACTCAGATATTCCATTCTAACGAACAATTAAGGAGATAATGATGGCTGGTTGGGGAAGCAGGGATCATTGGTCGGCACCTCATTTTGATGTGTATGGTTTTAGGCGCTCAGATTTAAAGACATTAGCAGAAAAGCTAGGTATGGATTTGTCTATTCCATTAGACAAAATAACGCCAAGCATTCCAGATACTACGGATAGCAAGCCTTTGAGCGAGGCTGATGTTGAAATGTTACGCATGGAAATTGATTCGCTTAAAAGGCAAGTTCGTAAACTTGAAAGCGAACGTCCGATTCTCATAAAAAAATATAGAGAGGACGATCCGCTTTTTTTGGCCATACAAATAAGAAATAAAGAGTGGTCGAAATATGATCATGAGAATGATAGGGCTACACGTGCCAATCAGGCATCCATCAAGCAAGAACTAGAGGGGATGGGATTTACTAGCCGTCAGGCAGAATCTATTGAGCTAGTTGCGTGCCCTATCAAGCGAGGGTGAGAGCCTTACCCTCAGGGCTCTTTGAGCTTAGTTACTCTACCCCTGAGGGTACTTTTGTAGGAGCCCCTAGGGTAGTTGGGCTTTAAAATGAAAAAACACTCTAAACCCTTAGGGTAATTTATTCATTAATACCCCTCATGCTTGAGGGTATGAAAAAATACATGTTTTTCATGCCATCATTTATCTCGTAAACCGCAATAGACGTTACGAGGTAAATATGTCTCAATCGCTAATTAGATTCTCTGAAGTACAAAAGCGCACTGGCTACAGTAAGGCTTGGTTGTATCGTCTTATGAGCGAGCAGCGTTTTCCCGCCGCAATTAAAATTGGCTCACGCTCAATCGCATTCATTGAAAGTGAAATTGACGAATGGATTCATCAGCGCATCACTGAGTCGCGTGGTGAGGTGGCCTGATGCAAAAAGAAAACCGCCTCGGGCTGCAGGCGGCTAACACAGATATTCGCGGATCTGATGTTACGCCACCAGCACGTTCCATTCAAGAGTCACGCCGCACCCCGAAAAAGCATCGAGCTCGTGTTTATATGCTGCGTACTGGTGTTGAGGGATGGACTGAAAACGACATTCTGCGTTACTGCCAACTTTCCTCTGGCCGGAATTATGCCACTGAGGTTGAACGCCGCCTTGATATTAACCTAGAGCGCATCGAGCAGAAGAACCCGGATGGCATTGGTGCTCATCTACGTTACCGCTTTGCCTGCCGTGATGACGTTTTGAAGGTTATTCAGTACGTCAACCATATGGCTGCCGTCAATCATCATAGCGGGCTTTCTAAGCAGGATATCGTCGACATTCTGAACCTCTACCCGGATAACCTCACCGCTGCATAACGGAGCCGACAAAATGAAAATCGAAAAAAGCAGATTCAATTCTGAGGCCACCCCTCAACCTGATATTAACCACAGCGTAATTAACGGTAACGATTTTGCCGCTATTGTCCCTGTTATTGCTGGTCAGATTGGTGGGCGTGAAACCAATATTGCGAGCGCCCGAGCTTTGCATAAAGTGCTGGGTGTGGGTCGTGACTTTACCAACTGGATTAAAGGTCGCATCGACCAGTATGGGTTTGTAGCCGGGGCTGACTACATCCGTGTTGAAAATTTGAGCTCACCAAAACGGGCGAGCTCAAAATTTCGTCAACAAATCGAGCATGATTACCTTCTCTCGCTGGATATGGCTAAAGAGGTGGCAATGGTTGAGCGCAACGAACAGGGCCGCGCCGTTCGCCGTTATTTCATCCAGTGCGAGGAAGCGTTACAGCTGAGTGCGCCGGAAATCGCCGCGAAGTATCGCCGGTACCTCAAAGCCCGCATTGGTGCCGCCAACCTCTTTAAGCCGATGTGCGCTGCTCTGGATGCTGCCCGCGCAGAACAGGGTAAAGAGACGCAAGGCCGCCACTACAGTAACGAGAGCAACATGATCGCCCGCATTGTTTTGGGTGGTGTGACCGCTAAGCAGTGGGCGCAGGCGAACAGTATCGAAGGCGAGCCTCGCGATAGCATGAGCGCCGGACAACTGGAGCATCTCAGCTACCTGGAGAGTACCAACATCACATTGATCGATATGGGTATGGAGTACGGCCAGCGCAAAGCGGAATTAACCCGCCTTTCACAGCGCTGGCTGGCTAAACGTCTGGGGGATAACGATGAATAAGCCCACCAACTCACCGCTGCCAAACCACGTCTATCGCGACGCTCACGGCCAGATAGTGAGCGTGACGGCTGTAGCGCACAATCGCGTGACGTTCTACCGCGAGGGCTACCAATTTCCGTGCGTGCAGTCCATTGAGCGTTTCATGAAGGAGTACGTGGAGGTGAAGCCATGATTACCGCCACCCAGGGCAAAAACCTCTCTCTGGCGGGCCTGATGTTTCCATACTCAGGCTTTAAAACCTTAGCAAAACTTAGCTTACGATTTGCTGATAAGGGGAAATATTTTCCCCGTATCGCTGAGGTGATGAATTGTATTGCTGCCTCTGACAGTCGCGCTGCATGGACTTTCGCGACCAGTACGCGCGAGCTTCATCACACCTTAAGTAATGAGTTTTTAGAGTCCATAAAAAAGGGCTTGATGTTACACGCCATCCCGGTCTATGGTTATAGCGCACCAGCAAAATCTGGTGTCAGGATTGGCGTCCTGGTAAAGTACAAGGCGACACATGACGCGCCTAGCGTCTTTTTTTGTGTCCTCGCATCTTCACACCATTTTTTCAGTGATATGGCTATAGCCCGTGTCGCTAATAAAATAATGGTGGGCTGGATGGGGGCGGAGCAATCCGCGCCGGTTACCTTGTACGCCGGTTACGCCAACCCTGTTCAGCTCACCACCAGTGAAATTGGCGTTTCCGGTGGTGGGATTAAATCCCAGTACAAGGAGGCTGCCGCATGTTGGCTACTACCCCTACCCAAAATCCGCAATACATCTGGATTATCGCCGCTATTCGCCGCGATTGTCCGAAAATCAAACCTGTTCTCCACCGTGTTGCTGCTCAGACTGAGCGTGATGCCCGTCGTGCTCTGGTGCGTGATCACGTCTGTTTCTTCGCTGGTCGTATCTCTGTGCAGGGGGCGCGACATGATTAAAACCTACGATATCCCCATCGATCCTAAAGAGCGTTCGGCAACTCTCATTTCATTGGCATTGCTAATGGATGAAGTGCTGAAAGGCAATGCTGACAACCGGGATGAATACCTGTCCGCCCTTATCTCTCTCTTCGAAGTGTACGCCCGGGACTTACACAGCCTGCTGGAAGGTCACGCACTACCGGAGGTGGCGCAATGAGCCTGAATCTTCATCCGTCAGATGTGGAAGCCGAAGCTATGCTGGGTCATCCGCAACCTTATCCAGAAAGTTTCACTCTTGCCGAACGCACGTCTGAACGTATGACCCGCGCGCACAACGGTCTTGTTCACGTGATGACTAACTTGCTGCCTGCCGTTGATGGTGATCAACAAGAGGATATTTATCACTGGCTGAGCGCCGTTTTAACAATTGTTGATGTCACCAATATTGATGCGGAGAGCAGAGCATGAGTATTTATAACGACTTTGTACGGGTTAGTTTCCCGGATACAGAAAAAGACGAGCTTATGAAATTGTCTGCTCGCGCAGAATGCGCTGCTGACAGCATCCTTAACGGGGTCGCAGCAGTCGGTAAGCTGATGTTTTATGCAGGTGATATTGATAATGGTGTTTATGAGCCGACAGCGAGTGATTTTCGGGATATTGGCGGAATGCTGATGGAACTAATGCCGCTGGCTCAAGCGTTAACTGATACAGCAGCTAATGCAGAGTGCCATTGCCGGTTGTTGGGGAAAACCAAATGAACGATAAACCTGAAAGTACATTGTCGGAACAGGCTGATTTAGCCATCAGCACAGAGCTCGGTGAGCAGACAGCAAAGGTTGCTGGGGCTGTTTGGCTCCACAATCTGGATACTACTGGATCGGATATGGTGACCATCAATACGGTTGAAGGACATACTGTTGAATCTGTGTTAAGACCGTCAGATGTAACGGATTTAATTTGCGCATTTCTGTTTCCGGTTATGCAGACAGTACACAAAGACAACTGGAAGCTAACTCTTAGTGCTGAGTTTGATTTATGGCTCGAGCCAAACGGAAATCTCTCTGATTACGGGATCGTCAAATGGGGCATGCTGGTTAATCACATTGCTAATGTTATTGACCATGTGGGGTATGGCGATGCGAAACATTGATGTTATCCGCCAAGTATCTGAGGCAGCCCGCGGGCGTTGGCCGGACGTGCTTTCGCTGATGGGGATTGATGTCCCCGCTTCACCACGGGCGCAGGTGGCCTGCCCGGCTTGTGGTGGTAAGGATCGCTTTCGCTTCGATGACGACGGGCGCGGGGCTCACTTCTGTAACTCCTGTGGTGCTGGTGACGGGCTGGAGTTGGTGAAGAAGGTTAACAGCTGCGACACCACCCGTGCCGCGCAGTTGGTTGCCGACGCACTGGGGATGAATGTACACACCCTCCATACTCCAGCCAGTAACGACAATTCCCTGCAACAGCAGGAACAGGCTGAACGCCGGGCGGCGCTGGCGCAGCAGCAGGCCGAAGAACAGGCTGCTCGCGCAGCCCGCTTCTCTTCTAAGCTGGCGGCGCTGGCAGCGCAGGCGCAACCTGGTGAATCCGCTTACTTGGCTGGCAAGGGGTTGCCCGGGTTTACCTATCCGATCTTGCCAGGCGGTGCTCTGTTATTGGTGTTGGTGAATGAGTTCGGCGAGGATGCGGCCGCACAGACTATTGCGGTAGAGGGAGAAAAACGCCTGCTGACCGGTTCAGCGAAGAAAGGCTCTTATCACGTCATTAACTCAGCTCATTCACCGGAGATGGTGATTATTGGTGAGGGGGTGGCTACCGTCCTTTCTGTTCACCTGATGTGCCCTGACGCGCTGGCTGTGGTTGCCATTGACGCCGGGAACCTGCTGCCAGTAGCGCAGGTGATGCGCCGGAAGTATCCACATGCACAGGTCGTCATTGCCGCTGATAACGACATCAAGCCGGACGAGCCCAATACCGGTAAGGAGGCCGCAGAGAAAGCAGCTACGACAGTAACGGGATTTGTAGCACTTCCACCTAGTGACCATAAAGCTGACTGGAACGACTACCACCAGCAGCATGGCCTAGAAGCCGCTACAGCGGCGTTTAAGAATTCGATGTATCAACCGCAGGAGCCTGAAGTGTCCGCGAAACTGCAAGTGATCAACGGAGGGAAGAAGGACGCATCAAAACCTGAATCTCTTCGACCTCATATCCAAAGCCGTATTGATGGTGTGTACTGGGTTGAACCCAAATCAGACAAAGATACCGGGGAAATCACTACCCGTGAAAGCTGGCTGTGTTCTGCTCTGGAGGTCATAGGCACTGGCATAGATGACAGTAAAACCCGGTATCTGATCCTGCGCTGGCGGCCATTCGGCTCGAGGGGGGATACTGTCCAGGCAATACCACTTGCTGATATTGGTGAGCGTGAGGGCTGGCGAACTCTCAAGGCCGGCGGGGTAAACGTCACAACCAAAAGTGGGTTACGTGCAACGTTGGCCGACTGGCTACAGAGCTGCGCCAATGGAGAGGTATGGCGCATTGCGCATGCTACGGGCTGGCAGTGTGGCGCCTACATCATGCCGGATGGCGAGATCATTGGTACTCCAGAGCAGCCGGTGCTGTTTAACGGGCGAAGTTCTGCAGCATCCGGTTACACTACCAGCGGTACTATTGATAGCTGGCGGGAGAGCGTTGGACGTCTTGCCTTTGGTAATTACTCGATGATGACTGGTGTGGCCGCAGCATTGGCAGCCCCGCTGATTGGCCTTGCTGGTGCTGATGGATTCGGTATCCACCTCTACGAACAGTCGAGCGCGGGTAAGACTACCACTGCTAATGTGGCATCCAGTCTTTACGGAAATCCTGACATGCTGCGTCTCACCTGGTACGGTACTGCGCTGGGGCTGGCGAATGAAGCTGCCGCACATAATGACGCGCTGATGCCACTAGACGAAATCGGCCAGGGGGCTGATCCGGTGGAGGTCTACAAATCTGCCTACGCGCTTTTTAATGGCACGGGTAAGCTTCAGGGCGCGAAGGAAGGAGGGAACCGTGATCTGAAACGCTGGCGTACTGTAGCAATCAGTACTGGTGAGATGGATCTGGAAACCTTCATTGCCAGTGCAGGTCGTAAGGCTAAAGCGGGCCAACTGGTTCGCTTGCTGAATATTCCGATGCGTCGGGCAGTACGCTTCCATGAGCATGCCAATGGTAAACATCATGCCGATGCTCTCAAGGATGCATACCAGCGTCATCATGGAGTGGCCGGGCGTGAGTGGGTGAAGTGGCTGGCGGACCACCAGCACGAGGCGGTAAGCGCCGTCAGGGCAGCGGAAGAGCGCTGGCGTAGCCTGATCCCGTCTGATTACGGAGAGCAGGTTCACCGAGTCGGTGCCCGGTTTGCCATTCTGGAAGCCGCACTATTGTTAGGTCAGGTGATCACTGGCTGGGATGAGCAGACGTGTCGGGATGCTATTCAGTACAGCTATAACGCCTGGCTGCGTGAATTTGGCACTGGGAACAAAGAACATCAGCAAATTATCGAGCAGACGGAGGCATTCCTGAACGCCTACGGGATGAGCCGCTTTGCACCGTTCCCGTATGACCCGAGCAGCCTTCCCATCTCCAACATGGCGGGATACCGGCAGAAAGGGGGGCACGAGTCTGACCCAATGGTGTTCTACACCTTCCCGGCAGCCTTCGAAGGGGAGATTGCTCGCGGCTTTAACCCTCGTCAGTTTGCGGAGGTACTGAAGAAAGCAGGAATGCTGACGCCACCGACTTCAGGCCGTGGTTTCCAGAGAAAGTCACCGCGCATTGATGGGCGACAGATTCGGGTTTATGTCCTGCAGTATCTGCCGGACGATGACCAGCCAGAGTAAAAGCATTCTTTCATGTGTGTAGTTTAGGTGTTGGTTCAGTTGGTTCGGTTGGTTCAGTAAATTAAGCTCATTATTTTATAAGGATTTTTATCTTCTTATTGAACCAACACTGAACCAACAAATGGCGATTTTGAACCAACACCAGAGGAATGGGGCTTTTACTTGGCAGGCAGTGAACCGAGAGAAAGGCCGGCTGAATCAACATTATTTCTGTTATGTATACCAAATTGACGACCAGGGGATGTAATGAACGAAAATGTACAGAAATTAGTAGAAAACACGGTTAAAGACATACTGTTAGGAAATACAGCATTAACTTTTCTTTTTGCTGTTCCGCTGGCTTACATCGTCAGGAATGGTCTGGATATAGGCATATGGCTCCTCACGTTGTTTATAGCTCCGGCACTATGTGGTGTTGGAACTTGGATCGTGATCCGCATTCAGCATCATGCCGGAGATTTCTTTCATTCCAGTTGGGCAAGGCGAGGTTATGTTGCATATGTTCTGGTATCTGCTGAGCTTTTGGTTATTTATTCGATTACTCAAATAATCAGAACGCTTATTAAGTAAAAAACACCGAGACCGAGATATTTTAACAAAAGTGCTAAACGTGACAGCACAGATTTCTGTATACGGGCGGCTGGTGGCCGACCCACAGACCAGAACAACAGGAAAAGGTATGAACATGGCTATGCCCCGCCAGGCGGTAGCGCAGCCCTGTAATTCGGAAGGTAACGGAGAGGCTACTTTCTGGTTGGGCGTGATTGCTTTTGGATAGCAGTTTGGCTGAAAACGTATCAGCAAAGCCACCGCTATGATTTGCATATTCAGCCAGAGAGGAAACAGACGCCATTAAACACAGGGACTTCAAAATTCATCCCTGGTCGCTGAAAGGACTCATAGCAGAAAATTTATTCGTAACTCACTATATATTATAGGGAAATAAAACCCAAAGCACGAATTTTATAAAAACTACATATAGCCTATTATTTTTGATAAAGACTGCCAATTAAAGAAAAAACTAACCATTGAGATTATCAAGTACGCACCTGCGAGCAATAGAGCATAATAGTCTAAAGCTAAGTTGCTAACTACAGGGGCAAACATGGATACCATTGCTGATAGACAGGCTGCTATCAGTGTAGTGCCCGTCCCGAAAAGACCTCCGATAATTCCTTTTAATACGCCGTTGCTTTTTAAAGCGCCAATGATTCCCTTTGAACTGTCGAAACTACTTAGGATAGTGACTGAAGCCAAAACGAAACCAAAAAGAACCCCAGAAATAGTCGAAAGAGCGCCAGCCGCTGAAATGACAGCGTTGTGATCAAGGTCGTGAAGAAACCTAGCCCCAAAAATGGCCATTGCTAGAGCAAACAACGACTTGATAGCAAACAATGTCCGCGCTCCCATAATCTTGTCCTATTAAGGTTGACTAACCAAATAGTACTGAGTTAGATACTTTAGGTTGTCATTTTTCGCTTGTAGCATAGCATTTTTAACGTCGATATCGATCGGATATCCATCAGTTTGAATAGGAACCATTTTCCTTACTGTAAGTACTTCATCTACAAGGCTTTTCTTCTTTTTATCGCCTTGGGCGACAACATCAGCTTTCTCAAATGTCAAGCGACCATCGCCGCCAGGGAACTTTTCAAGCATTTCCTTTAGGCTTTTTTTGACGTCATCTTCAAGCCATCCTTTGGCTTTTCGTTTTAACGGGGAATGCCCGCGAAGCGAAAGCGTAAGGTGGCTTGAACTAGTACCTTTTATCATCTCAATCATCTGATTGGCGAACATGCCATCGAGATTGTACTGTGCAGCATTGAAATTTCTTGGGATTGCTATAGAGATCTCACAGCTTCTTAGGTTAGATCCAGTTTCAAGTAGTTCTTTAATGCTTTCTTCTTTCCAGATGGCTTCAAAAGAAACCGGGGTACCGTTAGTACTGGAATTGAAAAGCAGGAAAGCTAGGTCACTATGACGAGGACCTAAGTGGTTTAAGGACAATACTAAAATGTCTATCTGGGGGTAGTAGATGAAGTATGTACGCTCGGAAAGAGACTTTGCTCCTGCCAGAGGGATCTTTTCTTCAACCCACTCAGTATCAGTAATATATGCTAATGTGGCGCTTTTCCTTCTCCGTGACATAAAACCGAAGTAGGAGCCATCTTCGGGTGATACGGCAAGGAAATGAATTTTAAGTTCTCTTTCGCCAAAGTCAGCGTGGTGAGTCATCTTGAGATCTTTTGAACACTTGGTATACAGAACATTAAAGGCTTCTGCAGTTAACCCTTTGTTATTCGTGCGAATGTTCTCAGAACTTGTATAAAATCCCACTCTTATAGACTTTAAACTTTGATCTTTTGCTGCCACAGCCATTTGAGCTCCATTTTACTCTGAGTTAGTTATCGCACACCTTAATGTCAAAATCCTCATGCTAGTGACGAGCAAAATCTCCATTGATAAACTCATCTCAGATAATGATGATGTTGACGGTAGGTGGTTTTTAGGAGTCATCCTATCCTGGCATATGGATTTCGCATATCCTGATGAATGATCAGTGATTCATCAATCAGTCTGTAGTGATTAACTGATTTTGGCCACCTGTACCGAGGTTGTATGTTTAGCTTGAAACAAAACCTAGTCGTCCTTTTCATGCTGGTGGCCATCGCTGCGTGGCAGTTTCAACGCTATATGTAAAATCAAAAGTCTCATCAAAATGCCCATATTTTATTTATAGGCAGAAACGGTTTGTTCTGGCTATGTATGGCAGGAACAGTGTGTCCTGCCTATCTATAGGCTGGTTTGACGTGTTCTGGCTATGTATAGGCACATCAGGGTTGATAGCCCTTAGCGTTAACTTGCTGCGCCGGGAGGTAGCGGGTATCTCAGGTCGATTTGTGGCGCATCGCTTAGAAGCCGGCCAGATCTTGCCATCAGGTATCCGGCTATTTCTTCAGGCGTCAAATCTACATGAAGCATGTCTTCATCCTGGAACCATTCATTAGGCCAGTAGATGAGATCGGACGGATTGGCATCAAAGTTTTTCTCCAGCAATCCCAGCGCGTAGCTTTGTTCCGATTCCTTGCCTTCAGCATTGCACACGAAACTAATTATCTGAACGAGTTCATCCCAAGTTAAATCCGCAACGTATTTCTCCTGATTAAATGCCATCCGGGTAAAGTTCTTTGCGTCGGTCCATGAGGAAAAGTCACGGAAATCAGAGAATTCATACGGATTAACGACCTGCCTGTTCCAGTCATCAATCATCGCTTTTAGCCCTTCATCATCTTCGTCGGCGCCGCTATCAATTCGCGACAGCATTTCTTCGGCTGCGTCCGTTAGTTCTTTAAGTTTCTGGCGATTTATCTTGGCTGGCTTAAAACGTTCGGGTAAGGGCATCAGGTCTTCCTTGTTAAGTTGAGACTCAGCGGCGACAAGTCATTACGCAATCTTCGTTAAGTACTCCACAAAAGTCTATAAAACAATCAATTTCCTTTCTGATAACGATCGAATTTATTCTTTCACTAATTGCAATGCAAACAGTGATCATTTCATTATGTGAAATTATAATGACTGTATAAATATCAGGGGGTGGTTATGTCAAAACAGTCAGTAAAGCCTGTGTTGCTTAGTGAAGAACAGATACAGGCGATTCGAAAAATTCAGGATCAGCAACGTAAGCAGTCAGGAATTGGTGTGGCTCCCACAATCCATGAAATCGCTCGCGGTTTGATGGAGAAGGCGCTGGCGAGCTGTATGTGGAAATGAAATGCCAACCAGTTGGCGTAAAGCTGTGTCAGTTAATACTCCATCAATATAAGGGATTCAGTGAATGTTAATTTTTCAGATAGCTAATAAACATCTTAACCGTGCTGTATACGCAAAAGGCGGCGATGGTGGCGCTGGCGCCCAAGCGAAGGCTCAGCAGCAGGCAATTGATTTGCAACGAGACCAGTGGAATACGGTGATGAATAACCTTAAGCCGTATGCCGATGTTGGCTTGCCTGCATTACAGCAGCTTCAGGGGTTAATGACTTTGGACGGACAGAACAAGGCAGCGAACGACTTCTTTGGGTCGGAATTATATAAAACTCAGGCTGATCAGGCCCGCTATCAGAATCTGAATGCGGCAGAAGCAACTGGCGGTCTGGGTTCAACAGCAACGGCGAACCAGCTAAGTGCGATTGGCCCACAGCTATTTAACAGTTGGCTGGGTGGGCAAATGCAAAATTACGGGAATCTGCTCAATGTAGGTATGAATGCGGCATCAGGACAGGCTACAGCTGGTCAGAACTTCGCAAACAATACAGGGCAACTTTTACAGGGGCTTGGGTCTATTCGAGCTGGGCAAGCGCAGCAACCATCCTCCCTGTCCCGTGGAATAAGTGGCGCTGCTACCGGAGCAATGACAGGAGCGGCATTAGGTAGTGTTGTCCCTGTCATCGGAACTGCTGCTGGTGCTATTGGTGGTGGTCTGGTTGGCCTGCTTGGAGGGATGAGCTACTAATGTCTACATGGCAACTTGGTGGGCTTCAGAGCTTGGCCCCGCAAAATACAAATGCTCCAGGTGCTGATGTTCCTCAGCCTATACAGTATCAACAGCAGCCGAATGTAGGGGTAATGGGGTTACAGGGATTGCTTGGGGTGGCTCAAATAAATCAGCAAGCTCTGGCAGCTCAACAGCTCAAGGAATATCAGACGCAATTGGGAAGAATGGTAGCCAATAATGATCGCGCTGGTGTGCAGAAATTAATGGCTCAATACCCACAGTTTATGGCTGACTCTCAAAAGCAGATGGGGTTTATCGATGCTGAGCAGAATCGGCAGACCGCTGACGCCGCGATGAACCTCCGGCTTGCATCGCAGAATGGGGACCCGCTGGTCATGCAGAAAGCCATTCAGCAGGCGAGCCCAGTATTACAGCGATTTGGCCTGCCTGCGGAAGAGGTTTATCAGTCCTGGCAGAACGACCCGCAGGGATTCGACAGAACTACTGACCTGATTCACCTTCACGCTGATCCGAATAGTTACTTTAACGTTCAGGATAAACAGCAGGGGCAGGGCATTGCGCAGCAGAACGCAAACACCTCAGCCTATAACGCTCAGGTTAATGCGGAGCAGGGCGATCGACGGCTCGATCTTGAACAGTTCAAAGCCCAGTCTGATAACCAACTGCGTACCCGGGAAATGGCTCTGAAAGCGCGGCTTGGTCGTGCTCAAAATGATATCGAGCGTGACAAGTTGAACGTTGAGCTTGGCAAGGTACAGCAGGCGAAAATGGAGAAGCAGAGCGATAAAATTAATACTGTCGCAGGCAATATCGACTCCCTGAACTCTGCGCTTGGGGTGGGCCATGAGCTGGCGGGTATTGTCGGACAGCATCCAACGGCGGTCACCCGCTCGCAAAATTACAACCCGCTGACTGGTGGGCTTGGATTCCTACCTGACATGGCTGAGGATACGCGAAGCCTGCGCGCCAAAGCTGATGAATACAACCTCAAAGTTATTCTGCCGAGCCTTAAAGGTACATTTGGCGGGAACCCAACTGAGGGAGAGAGGGCGGCGCTTATGCAGTCTCAAAACGGTATCAAGTCCGCCACCAGCAACGATGCGTTTTTACGTGAGTTGAACAAAGCCCAAAATACCATCGTTCGGATGCAGAAGCGTCAAATTGCCGGGCTCGGCATCCCTGTAACCAAATCGCAGGATGAGGAGACAGATACCAAAATGCTGCTGCAGGATCCCTCACTGGTTAAGGATTATGTGACCGCACATGGCTACCTGCCGGAAAGTTACTATCAGGCAAAGCTTAAGGGAGGAATGTGATGGCGCAGATGACAGAAAGACAGACAGCCTATTCCCGCCGCCTCGATGAAAAATACGGGTTCCCATTCGGCACGATGGAAACGTTAGTGGGCAATGAATCCAGTGGTAACGGTGGCGCAGAGTCACCGAAAGGTGCCAGAGGGTACGCTCAACTGATGCCGTCGGCAATGAGTGATGCGGGTTATCGTGGGACGGATCCCCGTTCACTGCCCTTTGAAAAGCAAATGGACATAGCTGCAAATCACCTCAACAAAGGGATGAAGCGCTTTGGTGATATCGGTATGGCGTTGGCCGGATACAATTCCGGCAATGGACGCGTTAATGCGGTCAGGAATGGCAAAGCTACACTGCCAGCGGAAACAGCGGATTACGTCAGTAAATTTGCAGATGCAGGGATTATCCCTAGTGATAGCGAAATCCTGCAGTATGCCCAGTTTGGGCAGCGTCGACCCACTCAGCAGCCAGACTACGCAGACCTCGATAAGGCAATTTCACAGGTGGGTGATACCTCTGCATGGGATGCAAAACGACAGCAGTTTAAGAATCAGGAGGCAGGGCAGCCAACCGCCAGCTCGTGGGAACAGAAACGAGCCCAGTTTCTTGCCAATGAGGGTGCCGGTGAACCGCAACAGCAGGTAGCCAAGTCAAACCTTAACCCTGAGATGGAGTATCTTTCTCCTAGTCTGAAAGCAGCGCCAGAACAGGCAGTGAGGGGGATTGCCAATATCCCGTTTGATGTAATGGACGCCGGGGTTGGTGTAGTCAACGCGGCTCAGTCAGCAGGGGCATGGGCAGGCCAGCAGCTCGGCATGGGGGATGGCACTTATAACCCGATGTCACCAGTATCTCGCCCCGTTGATCGTCCCACAGACCCATACGCGCAGGCTGGTGAACAACTGGCCCCTTACTTCATTCCAGGGGTGGGCGCGGAAAGGACAGCCGCCGCGGCAGCTTCTGTCGCCAATGCTCCGCGCGCTGAGCGTGCGGCCACTCAGGTAGCTGGTATGTTGGCGGAAAACCTGCCGGGCACATTGGTGAATGCCCAAAAGAACGGACAGATCAGCCCGGAGGACTTAGCAAAAGAGACTGGTATTGGTCTGGCTGGGTCGCTGGGAGCTCGTGCTTTGATAAAGGGCGGCCAAGCGGCCACCGGGGCGGCGCGTGATTTAATACGCGGTAACGCAAACCCTGCAGGGCCTGCTGGTGGAGCAGTGAATGGTCTGGAAACCGCCAATGATGTATCAAAAGCGGCGCGTTCTGCTGCCGGTCGTGAAAATATCGCATCCCTGGCATCAAGCGTCAGTGATGATGTTGCGAGAGCTGCGGAAAGCACAGGCGTAAATGTCGACGCCCTGACACCGGGCATGCGCTCAGGTAGTCGTGGCATTGCTCAAGCCGAAGGTGTTCTCGCCTCTACGCCGGGTCACGTTCAGGATGCGCATCTGACAGCCTTTAATGAAATCTCTTCAAAGCTGAACAAGCAGCTTTCTGATTTCGGTGCTGAATCTGGTAGCGCATCGGAAAAGAGCGCAGCGATTAAAGATCGTATCAGTGCGAGTTTGGCCGACATGAAAACCGCCGAGAATACGGCATGGGCGGATCTGCGCAGCACGATGCCGCGCGACAGAATGAAAATGAGTAATGGAATGGCTGTTGTTCAGTCTGAGAAATCGGCTGGGGTACCACTGAGCCCAGAAATGAAGCAGTTTCAGGCAGCTAACGGCCAAAGTGACGGCATAACCTTTGACGGGATGAAGGCATGGCGCGCTAAGTTTGCTGATGCTGAACAGGCAAACATTCGCGCCGGTAAGGCCAATGCCGCCAGGACAGCCGGGGAGATGCGTCGCGCTATCACTGATGATATGCGCACCATGGCTGAAAAAGGCAATTTCCTCCCTGAGTGGCAGAAAGCTAACGATCTCTCGAAGGGATACATTACCGCCAAACAAAATGCTGAGTCTGTTTTTGGTCGGGATTTGGCGTCAGACGCAATGGTCAGAAAAGGCGTCGATATGCTTAAGGCTTCTGCAGATAGCGGGCCTGGGGCATTCCATCGTCTTATATCCTCACTGCCGGAAGCAGAGCGCCAGCCAGCAATAGCTTCTATTCTCCAACATGCTGCGGCGCAGGGAGAGAAGGGTGGCATCGGTGAAGGCGCAGGCCTCCAGTATTTTGCCAAAATCATGACTCCGCAGAATGTAAAAGCCATCAGTCGCCATGCACCAGATCTGGGGAAAATCATGAAGGAGTTTGGCGTTCTCGCTAAAGCCGGAACCAGACCGCAACGATACATAGAGCGCACAGGCAGAACGACAGAAGCCCTCAAAACGCTTGATACCGGGCTTCCGAAAATTGTCGGCGTGATTATGAATGGCATTCAGCAGTCTGGCGCAATTGCGGGCGGTTTTGGCGGTGGTGTGTTGGGCTCAATTAGTGGCCTTGTCGCTGGTGGCGCGCTGAGGAATTCTGTAGCGAAGATTGGCGCAACGCGAAGTGGACGGTATGCCATCGAGAAGGCGATTCAGGAAGCCGCAAAGGCAGTAAACGCGGGAGCATCACCGGCAGCGATAGCAGCAGCTGAGAAGCGATTTTCCGCTAATAAGATTGCCATGAAAGCGATCCGGGATGCTGTGGGATCTGAGGCATTCATGCAACTGACAAAGGCCGGAATTGTCGCAACTCTCAGCGGTATGAAAGATGATATTGAAGGGGAATAGCCAGCCTGACGGGTTGGCTATCGTAGTTGCAAGGGCCAAGGAAGGCTATTTGCATTCAACCGTCATTTCTTTACGGTTGAACCCGGATGATTTGGACACATCATTATACCCTGACGGGCAAACGTTGTTAGCTTCCTCATAGCAGACAGACCAGGCAGAACCTGCTCCGCACTCAATGAGATATTGTTTCTTGCCATCACTGCGGTTGATTTGGGTTGATTGCGCGCATGCTGCCAGAAAAAGGGGAAGAACCAGAGCTATCTTTTTCATTTATCCCTCAATTTAATCACGAATAAAAACTCACCATCAGCATGCAACGGTATCCAGCTTCTCGCAATTGAAAACCATCGCCTTGCTAAAGAATCTTTAGTAAGCCCGGCTAGCAAGCTTTGCAGTGCAGAGTTTTGCGACAAGTACGCGACCATGCGCGCGTACGTGAAGATTTATCTGATGTCATTACGTGAAGAGATTGAAGCTTTGCGCCCAACACACCAAGGGAAGGTTTTTCGGTGATCACTACGCGAGGCTCTTTCATCAATAGGGTGAAGGTTATTTAGGGGTCATTGCGGGGGCTGACAAGTTTTTCGGACATCACCTCGCAACGAGGATTTTGGCGGGGTCACTATGCGGAGAGTCGCGTCGATTATCTACGACCAGAGGTCACAAAACTCATATGATTTCGGATATTCATTTTCTCAGGAGAACAGAATGAACCTATGGGGAAGGCCATCATTTCGTCACTACACGCATGATCTGCCTCACCTCGGCGGGAGGGAGCTTAAGAGGCTACTGACCCTCACTGATACTGGGTGGCGCTGGATAAGCTCCAGAGGCCGACCTATTGAGTTCCACCCTGTTGAATCTGGAGGCAATCACTATCAGTATCGCGTCGTTTTGAAGCGTGGCTCTGACAGGATGGTGAGCATCACTCCGACAGCTACACAGTTTAATGGGCTGCGCTGGTGGTTTGTCTGTCCGCACTGTCAGCGCCGGAAGGGAAAGCTGTACTGGTCGGATGAAGATATCGGATGCCGTAAATGTTTTGGCCTTCACTACGCTAGCCAGAGTGAGGGTAAGATGGACAGAATGCGGGAGATGATTAGAAAGCGGCGTGCCGATATCTGGGGCGATGCGCCTTACATCAATGACCTGTTTGAAAGCTCATGCTGGTTTCCCAAGCCAAAAGGGATGCGGCAAACAACGTTCCAGACAAAGCGTAAGCAGCTGCTGGTATTGGAGTCAGCGTACTGGGGGATGTGTAGTGATTTTGTGTCGAAGATTACGGGCAAACAAAATAAATCCACCGACGATATCGGAAGCCATCTGCTGACCACATTATCAGAGGTACGCAACCAGGTACGCAGTGAAACAGAAGATCCAGGATGAGCGACTGCAGATGGGTAATGGCATGGCATCTAAACGCGAGGTATCCACCTGAACGGCGATATCTGGAGCTGGTAACCAGCAGCGGTAACCGGTGAACCCTGTTGATATCAGAAGTATCCATGCGGGGAAATACATGAACATAATAGCTACACAGGAGTAATGATGACAGATGTTTTGAATTTCCAATTACAACCAAATAAATGGGTGACTGAATCCGTGCTTAAAATAGTAACGGGGCTCCGTTCTGGCACGATAGAGAGGGCCCGCTCTCAATCATGGCTGGTAGGCCGTGAGTATCTGCATATCGCCCCAGATGGCATTCCCAAAGAAAATAGTGAGTGTATGTACAATCTTGAAGCCATTAACCGATGGATAGAAGGGCAGGCAAAACGACAGCCGACAAAATAGAATTGTACCGCATAGGGCCTTTATAGCCTCTCAGCATAGTAGCCTCAATATTTGCTTAATCACCGTAACACCATTGATATGTATTCATATCTATACTGGAACTCATGCATACGGAGGATGATATGAACGATGGTTATTACTGGATACAACACGCCGGATCTATTCAGGTGGCGTATTTTTATAATGAAATTTTCGAAGATTTGGAAACTGGTCGAATGGTACCCGGGGTATGGTTTCTAACGAGAGGAGATGATCTCTGCCATAACGGTGAAGTAGAGGTAATCAGTGGTCCACTTATCCCACCAAAAGGTTGAAGTTAGATTCTCTGAATCATTTGTTGGTTCACGGTCTCTTTTGTTGGTTCAAAACCGTGTTGTGTTGGTTCAGTTTTTTGAAAAATATGTAAAAAAAACAATGGTCTTTACGTTTTGAGGCAACTGAACCAACCGAACCAACACATTTTACATGTATTATAGATAAATTCGTTGATGTGAATTTCTCCACTGCATGTAGTCACCTAGTAGCCAACGTGAAGAGCGGCCAAATTTTATCGGTGGTGGCAGCTTACCCAACTTGATTTGCTCATAGAAATATTTCGCAGTAAAACCGGAGTCATTGGTCATGTAGGCCATGTCGATTAAAGATGCCGGGGTGAGATGTCTGTCCATTTTTTGCCTCTATGGTCACTGCTTGATTGAATGTGCCAATCGCTATTGTGCTCGAATGACTGAATGCCATTAGAACTGATGGCGAATGGTTGAATTTTAGTCTAACAAGAACGGCAAAAAGAAATGTGGGGGTATATTTGGGGGTATGTATGGTTTTTGTAACCTACATAATATAATTAAATCATATTATTATGTGTTTATATCGAATCCTGTAGGGGTGCCATTATCGCTTCTCTTACGTTCTATTCCTCCATCCAACACAAGACTTTGGCGTAGATCCGCGCGGCTATTACCCGTTAATTAATAACGAAAAGTTTAATTTTATTTCCCAGCGCGCTGACTATAGTGATGACACATTCACTTGCTTAATAAGGTCATCGCTCATGAAGTTAATTATCGCTTCCGTTATTTCATTGTTGAGCTTCAGCGCGCTTGCGGCGCCGGAAGGGACACTAAGCGTACATATTCTCAATCAGCAGACCGGTCTGCCTTCTCAAGGGGTGCAGATTGAGCTCGATAAGCAGCAGGGCAGCGGCTGGCAGCATATCGCCAGCGGTAAAACGGATGCCGATGGCCGTATCAAGTCGCTCTATCCGCAGGCCGATAATATGGAACCTGGGGTGTATAAAGTGACCTTCAAAACCGGTGACTACTTTAAAAGTCATAATATGAGCACCTTCTTTCCCGTCATTCCGGTTATTTTCAGCGTAACCGAACAGAACCAAAAGCTACATATCCCGCTGTTGTTGAGCCAGTTTGGCTACTCAACCTACCGCGGTAGTTGATCCACGCACTTTTCCTGGCCGGGCAAAGCGAAGACCGTCGTGTCTTGCTTTGCCCGGCGCATGTCACCGAATTCACTAAAACATCTATCTAACATTTCATCCCGCCCTTGATTGCCGCAACGTCGTGGCTACACCTCCCTTTTGTTTTCAATAAACGATCCTTCGTTCGATTTCTTTTTGATATGTGATGACGGTAACTAAAACACTGTTTTGTTTTCGTTGAATCATTATTTCACATGATCAATGATAACGGCATGGTATCAGTGTGGTGCGCACAACCCTGAGACTCCTGACTTTTCTCATCTGTTCGTAATGCAATGAACAGAAAGAATTTTTTCAAACGCTATTGAAAGAATAAGTCACATCCTTGCCGTTCAGGTGGGGTGGAGATGAGGATAAAACATGAAAATCAAAGCAACCATTGAACGTATCCCTGGCGGCATGATGCTGGTCCCATTGCTGCTTGGCGCGGTGCTTAATACCCTGGCGCCGGATACCGGTAATTACTTTGGTTCATTCACTAAAGGCATGATTGGTGGGACGGTGCCAATCCTGGCGGTGTGGTTTTTCTGTATCGGCGCATCGATCGATTTGCGCGCCACCGGTACCGTATTACGTAAGTCCGGCACGTTAGTGATCACCAAAATTGCTGTCGCCTGGATTGTGGCCTTTATCGCCGCGATGGTCATTCCGGAAAATGGCGTCCAGACCGGTTTCTTTGCCGGACTGTCGGTGCTGGCTATTGTCTCGGCAATGGATATGACCAACGGCGGTCTGTATGCCAGCCTGATGAATCAGTACGGCAGTAAAGAAGAGTCCGGCGCGTTTGTGCTGATGTCGCTGGAGTCCGGGCCGCTGATGACCATGGTGATCCTTGGCTCCGCCGGGCTGGCTTCCTTCGAGCCGCACCATTTTATCGGCGCGGTGCTGCCATTCCTGGTGGGCTTTGCCTTAGGCAACCTCGACCACGACTTCCGGGCTTTCTTTAGCAAAGCCACCCCGGTGCTGATTCCGTTCTTTGGTTTTGCGCTGGGCAACACTATCAACCTGAGCGTGATTCTGGATACCGGACTGCTGGGAATCGTGCTTGGCGTGGCGGTCATCATCATTACCGGTATCCCACTGATTATTGCTGACCGGGTTATCGGCGGCGGCAACGGGACGGCTGGCGTCGCGGCCTCTTCCGCAGCGGGCGCGGCGGTCGCGAACCCGGTGATTATCGCGCAGATTAATCCGGCCTTTGAACCGGTGGCCGCTTCGGCGACGGCGCTGGTCGCGGCAAGCGTCATCGTCACCGCGATTTTAGTGCCCATTATTACCGCCCTGTACGCCAGACGTTTTGGCAATGCGCAGGTGGTGAAAGCGCCTGGCGCCAGCGTGGCGCCATCGGCGAATCACTAATTTATTCTCGCCCTCCGCAGCAGGGCTCAGGCTGCTGACAAAGAAGGAAAAAGCGTGGTTTTTCCTTCTTTGTGGTTATCAGCCGAAAATCAATAAATTGATTTTCCTTGTTATTTGCCTGGTGCAATTTGCAAGCTCAATGATTGCATGAGGTTTGTCATTAATCTCTGCCCTCCGCAGGAGGGCTTTATCATTCAAGTATCAGCCTGGAGGCTAACGTGGACGTAAGACAAAGTATCCACAGCGCGCATGCGAAAACTCTGGATACCCAGGGGCTGCGTAATGAATTTTTAGTTGAAAAAGTGTTTGTGGCTGACGAATACACCATGGTGTACAGCCATATTGACCGCATTATTGTTGGCGGCGTCATGCCGGTGCAGCGCGGCGTGTCGGTGGGCGGCGAAGTCGGCAAACAGCTCGGGGTAAGCTATTTCCTCGAACGCCGTGAGTTAGGGGTGATTAATATCGGCGGCCCGGGCTGTATTACCGTTGATGGCCAATGCTATGAAATCGGCCACCGTGAGGCGCTGTACGTCGGTAAGGGGGCGAAAGAGGTGGTATTTACCAGCGTCGACCATGCAAAACCGGCGAAGTTTTACTACAACTGCGCCCCGGCGCATACCACTTATCCGACGAAAAAAGTCACCCCTGCCGATGTAGCGCCGGTGACGTTGGGTGACAACCTGACCAGCAACCGCCGCACCATCAATAAGTATTTCGTGCCGGATGTACTGGAAACCTGTCAGCTCAGCATGGGCCTGACCGAACTGGCGCCGGGCAACCTGTGGAACACCATGCCTTGCCATACCCATGAGCGGCGGATGGAGGTCTATTTCTATTTCAACATGGATGAGGACGCCTGCGTCTTCCACATGATGGGGCAGCCGCAGGAGACCCGTCATATTGTGATGCATAACGAGCAGGCGGTGATTTCGCCAAGCTGGTCGATTCACTCAGGGGTGGGTACCCGCGCTTATACCTTCATCTGGGGGATGGTCGGCGAGAACCAGGTCTTCGACGATATGGATCACGTCGCCGTACGCGATCTTCGTTAAAACTCCCCCTCAAGCCCGGATTGCCTTGGGGGGAAATGCAGCGGAGTTCACACTATCAGCGTATAGAGGCGGGGCGGAGGGGGAGACCCGTCGCCCCGTCATTGTTGATGTCGCTTAACTCGCAGGCTTTATTAATGTGTCAGACGCATCAATAGATGCGTAAAATGCGCTTATTCCTGGCTATAACTTCCCGCACTCTTACGGTTACCTAAATGTTAATGAGAGTTAACTATTCAGTTAATCAGGGAGAGTGTGATGTCCGCAACTGCCGCAACTTCAGTATTTCGCGCCAGGGCCAAAGTGATCCTGCAGGTGACCTCAGGGAATTTTCTTGAGCAGTTTGACTTCTTTTTATTTGGTTTTTACGCCACCTATATCGCCCATACTTTTTTTCCTTCCGAAAATGAATTCGCCTCATTAATGATGACCTTCGCCGTTTTCGGCGCCGGGTTCTTGATGCGGCCCGTTGGCGCGGTGGTGTTAGGCGCCTGGATTGACAAGGTCGGCAGACGTAAAGGTTTAATCGGCACGCTGTCGATTATGGCGATGGGGACCATCCTGATCGTGCTGGTGCCAGGTTATCAGACTATCGGTTTGTGGGCGCCGGCGCTGGTGCTGTGCGGCCGACTGTTGCAGGGCTTTTCTGCCGGTGCGGAACTGGGCGGCGTCTCGGTTTACCTCGCTGAAATGGCGACGCCGGGACGTAAAGGGTTTTATACCAGTTGGCAATCCGCCAGTCAGCAGGTGTCCATTATGGTGGCTGCTTCACTGGGCTATCTGCTCAATATGCTGCTCAGCGAGTCGAGTCTGCATCAGTGGGGATGGCGTATTCCGTTCGCGATTGGCTGCCTGATCGTGCCTTTTATCTTCTTTTTACGCCGCAACCTGAATGAAACCGCGGAGTATACGGAGCGTAAGGAACATCCGACCCTGGGACAATCGCTGACGATTCTGCTGGCAAACTGGCGGGTGGTGATTGCGGGGATGTTAATGGTGGCGATGACCACTACCGCGTTCTATTTGATCACGGTCTACGCGCCAACCTTTGGCAAAAACGTGCTGTTATTAAGCGCCTCGGATAGCCTGCTGGTCACGCTGTTGGTGGCGATCTCTAATTTCATCTGGCTGCCTATCGGCGGCATGCTTTCCGATAGGTTTGGTCGTAAACCGGTATTGGTCAGCATGACGCTGCTGGCTATTTTCACCAGTTGGCCTGCGTTATCGTTGCTGGCCCGCATGCCGGACTTCGCCATGATGTTGTCCGTGCTGCTGTGGCTCTCCTTCATTTACGGCATCTATAACGGCGCGATGATCCCGGCGCTGACGGAAATTATGCCTAAGTCGGTCAGGGTTGCTGGTTTTTCTCTGGCTTACAGCCTGGCTACCGCGCTGTTTGGCGGTTTCACGCCGGCGATGTCCACCGCGTTAATTAAAGTTACCGGGGATAAGGCGGCGCCCGGCTACTGGATGAGTTTTGCGGCAATCTGCGCGCTATTAGCGACGCTGTATCTCTATCAACGCGTTTCCCGGCAGGCATTGAAAACGCAAAATTCATTGGGTTAAGAGGTGAATATGCATCGTAAATCATGGGTTTTCTCGTTACTGGTATTTACCTGCGGCTATGCGCAAGTTGCCGCCGCGCAGGAGATCACGGTGATGATCTCCGGCGGCTTCTCCGCGGCGTTGGATAAACTGGCGCCCGACTATCAGCAAAAAAGCGGCAATACCTTGCATATCATTCATGGGCCCTCGATGGGGAAATCCGCGGAGGCGATACCGAACCGCCTGGCGGCAGGGCAAAAGGCGGATGTGGTGATTATGGTGGGATACGCCCTGGATGATTTGCAGAAGCAGGGCAAAGTGATGCCGGGGTCGCGTATTGAACTGGCGGACTCACGAATTGGCGCCGTTGTGCCAAAGGGCGCCCCGGTGCCGGATATCAGTAGCGTCGCCGCGTTGAAACAGACATTGCTGCAGGCGAAATCCATCGCCTATTCGGATAGCGCCAGCGGGCGCTATGTTGAAAAGGAGCTGTTCAGAAAACTGGATATTGCCGCGCAGGCAAGCTCCAAAGCAAAAATGATCGAAAAAATCCCCGTTGCTTCGCTGGTAGCGAAAGGGGACTATGCGATAGGGTTTCAGCAGGTTAGCGAGTTGTTGCCGGTCAGCGGCGTGACGTTCGTTGGTCGTCTGCCGGATGAAGTGCAATACGTTACTCGCTTCGCGGGCGCCGTGGTTGCCGATTCATCCGCGCAGTCCCAGGCGAAGCAACTGCTGTGCTATCTGGCTTCAGTCCCGGCGCAGGCGGAAATTCGTCGTACAGGCATGGATCCTTTACCCTCTAACGCCTGTGAATTACCGGAAGAGGGCTAATCACGCGGTGGGATGGTAAAAATCGGTAATGGCTTTTTCGAGCTCGGCGGCCAGAGGGGGTAACGCTCTGCCCGCTTTTTTTATCAGTCCCACCTGCCTTTTCACTTCAGGTTCCACTAGCGGAATACTCACTAACGCGTGGTGCGCATAGGCCGGTAGCGCCATCGCCGGTATTGCCGCGATACCAAGGCCGGCATCCACCATGCCCAGCATCGTTGTGACATGGCGGGTTTCACAAACCGCAGTGCGTCGCGGCCCTACGTTGCTCAGGGCACCATCCAGCAGATGACGATTGCCGGAGATCTTATCGAGCCAGATGTAATCCCGATTAAAAAACTCCTGCCAGCTGAGGCTATGACGTTGTGCCAGCGGATCGTCGCGTCGGCAAACCGCCAGGTAGCGTTCATGAACCAGCGGCGTAAACACCACCTCGGACGCGATTTCGGAGAGAAAACTCAGGCCGAAGTCCGCCTGGTGATTCTGCACGGCGCTATAAACATTTCCGGCGCTGGTATCAATGACCTTGATCCGCGCCTTAGGAAAACGTTGACGGAATTGGGTGATAACCTGCGGCATAAAAAAGTTGGCGGCAGAGGGGACACAGGCAACCGTCACCATTCCGTTGCCGAAAGCGGCGCGGTCGCTAATACCGTCCAGAGCATCTTCAAATTCGGAAAGCAGATGCTGAGCCTTTGGGGCAAAGGCTCTCCCGGTTTGCGTGAGCGTCACCCGGCGAGTGGTTCTGTCAAACAATCTCACCCCCAAAGCGGTTTCCAGCTTTTCAATTCGCCTGCTTAACGCCGATTGCGAAATGCAAATCGCCTCGGCGGCGTAGCGAAAGCTGCCGTGCTCGCTGAGGGCTAAAAAGGCGTAGAGATCCTGCAGGTCAAAAAGGGGCAAGTGGCGCTTCTCCTGGATTTAACAAAAAAACAACAATCGATTGTACTGTTTATTTTGTTTTCCAGGAAGAAACAACGCCGACCAGCCGCAGGTTAAATAGATGACCTGCGGCCCGGCATCAGGCGTGCGCCAGCAGCGGGAACATCAATTTGTTGTCGTGGAAGATGTTCTCTTTGTTGGAATAGATAAACAACATATCGTCGCCGTCTATTTTTTCGTACTCGCCAAGGCGCGCTTCCTTCGGCGTAAAACCAAGCACCGCCTGCTGCGATTGCGGCTGGGCGAGTTCATTGATAATGGTCGCCATGGATTGTCCGGCATCGCAAAAAATATCAAAGCAGATCAGCTCATGGGCGCTTTGCATCGCAATGGCGACAGCCTGGTTTTTCTCCGAGTAGTACACAAAATGCTTCATAAACGCCGAACAGTAAAACATCAGCAGACCGAAGTTATTCTCCACTCGTAGCTGTGAAAAGGGGTTGGATTTCTGGTAGTAGTGCTTAAGCAGGGCAATATCCTGCGCACTATCCATATCCAGTTTACGGAAGTCGCCGGGAGTCGGCGAAACGGGCGCAACATATTGATATTCGTCGGTCCGCGTAAAGCCAAATTTGGGGTAGAAATCGACGGTGGTGGAGTTGGCAAACAGGAAAAAAGCATCCGCTTTGTCACGCCAGTCATCAAGGATATGTTGTATCAACTGTCCGGCAAGCCCTTTATTACGGTAATCAATGTTGGTCATTACCGTACCTATTTGAATATAGCGTCGAGGTTGGCCTTGCCAGACCAGATCAATAATATTCGCGGAGGCGTTGGCGATAACTTTATTCTTATCAACGAAAGCGTAGGGGATATAGGATTCACTCCAGTACCCTTGCTGATACCAGGCGTCAAAGGATAGATCGAACGTTTTGATGGCTAAATCAATAAAGCTTTTTCTTAATGTATTATCATCTTTGAGTTGCTTAACCAATTTGTAGTGCATCGCAGTCATTCCTTTCTTATTCGTTTTGCTATCCGGGATTGCTACAGGCAAATTTTACCCCTTGAAAATCACAGGCTTTGCGCCTGAGTATGGCGGTTTTCTGTGGTTTGTACAGCATTGACAGAAGGGCATCGCTCAGGACGTTGCCTGGCTCACAATTAACGGCGAACATTCTGCGTGGATTAGGTCAGTGAGGAACAACCGCTTCGGTTTAAAAATGAGCACGTGGATCATTTGGTTTATTCTTTTTTCTCGGAGAATAATCTGAAGAAATCTATTTGAGAGAAATTTACAGAAGAGCGTAAGTATAAGATAAAAATATTTTAATTATTTATTTTTGGCATAACGCGCTGATATTTATCTATAAAATAAAAGATATCGAAAAGGCATATTTAATCAATAGGTAATATGAGCTAACTCTCAACGGCACAAGGCGTATTTTAGCTTCTGCGATGATATTAAATTGCTGAGGGATGAGCTAAATGAGCCATCATCTTCTACACTTTGTGGCACCGTTGCCATTGAGGTTTTTCGCAAACAAAGGGAAAACATCATATCAGCGCTGAATGTAACCAATTGAATGTTAATGAGAAGTTGTCATATTTTCAATAGAGGAGTTCGTGATATGGCATTCGTAACAACTAAAGATGGCGTTAATATTTATTTTAAAGACTGGGGTCCGAAAGAGGCTCAGCCTATTGTGTTCCACCATGGCTGGCCGTTAAGCGCTGATGACTGGGATAACCAGATGCTGTTTTTCCTCGCGCAAGGGTTTCGCGTCATCGCTATCGACCGCCGTGGCCATGGGCGTTCCGACCAGGTAAGCGAAGGCCATGATATGGATCACTATGCGGCCGATGCTTCTGCTGTGGTCGAAAGTCTGGATTTGCATAACGCTGTTCACGTTGGTCATTCAACCGGCGGCGGTCAGGTCGCGCGCTATGTGGCTAAATATGGCCAGCCGCAGGGCAGGGTAGCCAAAGCGGTATTAATCAGTTCCGTACCGCCGTTAATGGTGAAAACCGACAATAACCCAGGCGGTACGCCCATCGAAGTGTTTGACGGTTTCCGCAAGGCGCTTGCTGCTAATCGCTCACAGTTCTATCTCGATGTTGCCAGTGGACCGTTCTACGGTTTTAACCGCGATGGCGCAGAGGTTTCGCAAGGCACCATCCAGAACTGGTGGCGTCAGGGGATGACCGGTAGCGCGAAAGCCCATTATGAAGGGATTAAGGCCTTCTCTGAAACCGACCAGACAGAAGATCTGAAAGCGATTACGGTGCCGGTGTTGGTAATGCAGGGTGACGACGACCAGGTCGTTCCTTATAAAAATGCCGCCATTCTGCAGGATAAACTGCTAGCGAATAGCGAGCTTAAAATTTATCCGGGCTTACCGCATGGCATGCACACGTCACATGCGGATGTGATTAACGCCGATCTGCTGGCCTTCATTCGTTCATAACGATATTTAGCCTTCGGGGACGTTTCTTCGGAGGCTATTTATTTATTGTTGAAGATGAATAACGCAAACTTTAGCTTGCGTGCCACTGTACGAAAAAATTAATAATAAATTTGTTACACAGTTGGTTTAATACCAGGGCAGCGTACAGGTTATAGTCTACGCTTGAATGCGTATTACCGCACGAATAGGAAAAAACTAAATGTTGTGGATCGGGTACCTTATCCGCAAATTCGGACTGAGGCCTCCCGCAGGCATGTAAATCAAGGATCCTGAAGAGCAATAGTCAGATGTCGCATTTACCCAAATTCTCTCTTTCATTATTACACCCGCGTTACTGGCCGGCATGGCTGGGCATTGGCTTATTGTGGCTGGTGGTACAACTTCCTTATCCGCTGATCTATCGTCTGGGCCATGGTCTGGGGCGTTTATCTATGCATTTTTTGCGCGGAAGGGTACGTATTGCGCAGCGCAATCTTGAGCTCTGCTTTCCTCACCTCAGCCCGGCGCAGCGTCATGAAATGTTGGTTAAGAATTTTGAATCTCTGGGCATGGGGTTGATGGAAACCGGCATGGCATGGTTCTGGCCGACCCATCGCGTTGAGCGCTGGACCGAGACCAGCGGCGTCAATGAAGTTGTTGAACTACAGGAACAGAAGCAGGGTATTTTGCTGATTGGCATTCACTTTCTGACCCTGGAACTCGGCGCGCGGATGTTTGGCATGTTCACGCCGGGGATTGGCGTTTACCGGCCAAACGATAATCCGCTGATCGACTGGCTGCAAACCTGGGGACGACTGCGTTCTAACAAGACGATGCTGGATCGTAAAAACTTGAAAGGTATGGTTAAGTCACTGAAAGAGGGAGAAATCCTCTGGTACGCTCCGGATCATGATTATGGTCGCGCCAGCAGCGTATTTGTTCCCTTTTTCAATGTTGATAATGCTGCGACCACCACCGGCACCTGGATGCTGGCGAGAATGTCAAAAGCCACTATCGTTCCCTTTGTTCCGCGAAGAAAGCCCAACGGCGCCGGGTATGAGCTGATTGCGCTGCAGCCTGAGGCGACACCGCCGCTGGATTCTCCGGAAACCACCGCCAGATGGATGAACAAAATTATTGAGCAATGTATCCTGATGGCGCCGGAACAGTACATGTGGCTGCACCGTCGTTTTAAGACCCGTCCGGAAGGGGTACCGTCGCGTTACTAAGCGTGGCAGATGGTAAAAAAATAATCTGATAAATAGCGCGCTTATTAATCTTGTGTCTATACTGAAAGAGCCTCAATTAAGGCTCTAATCCAAGGAGAATGTAGGATGAAAAAGGTATTAGTCGCTTTAGCTCTTTCAGCAGTTGCCTTTGGCGCCTCGGCAGCGCAATTAATTACTAAAGAAGAAGCCTCGCATTTCAAACTGACTCACGTGGGCAGTATTTCTGTGGGACCGTCTGGCGGGCAATTCTCTTCACCTTCTGATCTTCACGATCAGCTTTCTAAGCTGGCAGATGAGAAGGGCGGTAAATATTATATTATTACCGCGGCGCGCGAACACGGGCCGAACTTTGAAGCAACGGCGGAAGTGTATAAATAATTAATCACATTGATTAATTATACATAAACGTCGAGAGTCTTATTTTTAACCCGGCACGCCACAGCGCTGCCGGGTTTTTTATTTAAGTTCCAGGAAGCGATTTGCTCCGTTTACTTCGCATCGACGGTGGGATAGTCGAGCTAGCCCTCTTTACCACCGCCGAAAAACTGCTCTCTGATTGGCTGGTTCAGCGGCAGGTTGTGCTGCAGGCGATAGGGCAGATCCGGGTTGGCGATAAACGGACGGCCAAAACCAATCAGGTCGGCCCAGCCTTTGGCCAGCGCCTCTTCGGCACGTTCTACGGTGTATTTCCCTGAATAAATCATCGTGCCGCGGAACACCTGACGCAGCGCTTCTTTAAAGGCGGCGGGCATCACCGGCGCATCATCCCAGTCGGCTTCGGCGATATGAATATAGGCGATGCCGATATCATTAAGGACGCTGGCCGCCGCCAGATAAGTGGCTTCCGGCGTATCGTCTTTCGACCCCATTAAGGTGGTCAGCGGCGCCAGGCGGATACCCAGTTTCTCTTTACCAATCGCATCGGCAACGGCCTGCGCCACTTCTTTCAGGAAACGCAGGCGATTGGTTAACGAACCGCCATACTCATCGGTGCGCTGGTTTTCTCGAGAATCAATAAACTGATTAATCAGATAGCCATTTGCACCGTGGAGCTCAACGCCATCGAAGCCGGCGGCAATAGCGTTGCGCGCGGCCTGCGCATATTGTTCGATAATCGCCGGGATCTCTGCGCGAGTCAGGGCGCGCGGCATTGAGTGCTGCACCATTTCACCGACGCCATTTTCCGGACCGCGGCCTTCGACATCGACAAAGACCTTCACCCCTTCAGCCTGAATAGCAGATGAGGAAACCGGTGCGGCATTACCCGGCTGCAGGACGGTGTGGGAGACACGCCCTACGTGCCAGAGCTGGGCAAAAATTTTGCCTCCCGCCTGGTGTACCGCAGCGGTGACTTTTTTCCAGCCGGCGATCTGCGCTTCATTATAGATGCCCGGCGTCCAGGCATAACCCTGTCCCTGTTGGCTAATCTGCGTGCCTTCGCTGATAATTAAACCGGCGCTGGCGCGTTGGGCGTAATACTCCGCCATCTGTTCGGTAGCGACATCGCCGGCCCCGGCGCGGGAACGCGTCATCGGCGGCATCACGATACGGTTGTTTAACGGCAGGGCCTGCAAGGAATAGTGGTCGAATAACATAATGCGTCTCCTTAACGACTTGATGGACGCAGCATAGACCCTGGCTATTTTGGATTAAATGACAACGATGTTCATAGACTGTTAACTGATTTGTATATAAAGGGAGTAGCTTATGCCAAACGTGTGGGGTATTGACCACCCGCATAATTAGGTAGGCGAAATGTGGTATTATCGCGCCTTTCCCTTTTCGTCCTGGGGTTTTTTTTATGCAACAACCTGTTGTTCGCGTTGGGGAATGGCTCGTTACTCCTTCTGTAAACCAAATTAGCCGGAACGGACGTCAGCTTACTCTCGAACCGCGTTTAATCGATCTTCTGGTCTACTTTGCTCAACATCCTGGCGAGGTACTCAGCCGGGACGAGCTTATCGATAACGTCTGGACGCGCAACGTGGTGACCAGCCATGTCGTCACCCAGAGTATTTCCGAATTGCGTAAATCGCTGAAAGACGGCGATGACGGCAGCATGGAATATATTGCGACGGTGCCAAAACGCGGTTACAAGCTAACGGTCCCGGTAATTTGGTGTACGGAAGAGGGCGAAGAGTTGGCGCCGGTCGTACCGCCAGCGGCCCCTGTCTCCGTTCCTGAAACGTCGCCACCGACTATCTCTTCTCCATCTGTCGCGCCAGCGGCGCCGGCAGTGCCGGAAAAACGTAAACGGATCACCACCTTCTGGGTGTGGACGCTGTTTCTGCTGGCGTTGGGCAGTTGCGTCGCGTTAGTCGCCTTGTCGTCGATAGAATCGCGGCCGCCGGAAACCAAAACTCGCCTGCTGCTAAACCCGCGCGATATCGACATACACCTGGTAAACGGCAGTTCATGCAACAACTGGGCGTCGCAGCATGCTTATGCCGTTGGGCTGGGCAGCCTGATTACTACTTCGCTCAATACCTTCTCGACCTTTATGGTCCATGATAAAACCAACTACAACATCAACGAACCCAGCAGTTCGGGTAAAACGTTGACCATCGAATTCGTTAATCAGCGCCACTATCGCGCCCAGCAGTGCTTTATGTCGGTGAAACTGGTCGATAACGCCGACGGCTCGACGATGCTCGATAAACGCTACTTTATTACCATGGATAACCAGCTCACCATCCAGAATGACCTGCTGGATAGTCTATCAACCGCGCTAATGCAGCCGTGGCCGGATCGCATGAAAGCGATGCTGAAACAGTATCAACCCGCGCAAAGCCCTTCGTTAACCCGTCTTTATCAGGCCCATCAGCTATTAATGAAAGGCGATGTCGATTCACTCGGTAAAGCCAGCGATATACTTGATGACGTCATTAAACAATCGCCGGACTTTATTTATGCTTACGCCGAAAAAGCGCTGGTGGATGTATTACGTCATTCGCAGCAGCCGTTGGATGAAAAACAATTAGCGACGCTGTATGCCGAGGTTGGGAAAGTAGGTGAAATGCCCGGCATTAAAGATATGGCGATCTTCTACCAGATAAAAACGGTAGATATGTTAGGCAAAGGGAAAATAGATGAAGCGTACAGCGCTATCAACACGGGCATTGATTTAGAAATGTCGTGGATGAATTATGTGCTGCTCGGTAAAGTCTATGAGATGAAAGGGCAGAACCGCGAAGCTGCCGATGCCTACCTGACGGCGTTTAATTTACGCCCTGGCGAAAACACCTTGTACTGGATTGAAAACGGAGTATTCCAGACCTCCGTCACCCGCGTAGTACCGTATCTCGATAATTTCCTCGCTTCAGAATAAGTAAACCCTCATCATGCTCATGGTTTTGAGTATGATGAGGTTAAATTTATGTATCTCATGAGCACTCTGATTGTTACCTGAAATAAGCGTTATTTTCCTGCCTGGTAACACAATTTCAACACCGAAGTGTCTATCTAACTCTTTGTAAGTAGGGGGTGTTTATCTTTTTTTGATATCAACATGTCATGTTTATATGTTAATGGAAAAAGGTCAAAATATCATTTGTCTGATGTTTGTAGTTATTTCACTTTATCTTTAGGATTTATCTCGTACGAATCAGTAATCTTGTTGGCAGTTGGTCGGGTCAATAAATGGTTCTATATCATGATCTGTACCTCCCAAATAAACTTAGGAGAAAAACAACCATGAGTTCTGCCAAGAAGATCGGGCTATTTGCCTGTACCGGCGTAGTCGCCGGTAATATGATGGGGAGCGGTATTGCACTATTACCTGCGAACCTCGCCAGCATCGGTGGTATTGCCATTTGGGGTTGGGTGATTTCTATTATTGGCGCGATGTCTTTGGCTTATGTTTATGCCCGACTGGCGACCAAGAACCCGCAGCAGGGTGGTCCAATTGCTTATGCAGGGGAAATTTCTCCGGCCTTCGGTTTCCAGACCGGCGTCCTTTATTATCATGCAAACTGGATTGGTAACCTGGCAATCGGTATTACCGCCGTCTCTTATCTCTCTACGTTCTTCCCAATTTTAAATAACCCGGTGCCAGCAGGTATTGCCTGTATTGCCATCGTGTGGATCTTTACTTTCGTTAATATGCTCGGCGGGACCTGGGTAAGCCGTCTGACCACCATTGGTCTGGTACTGGTGCTTATTCCGGTGGTGATGACTGCGGTCGTCGGCTGGCATTGGTTTGACGCGGCAACCTATCAGGCGAACTGGAACACCTCCAGCACTACCGATAGCCACGCGGTCATTAAAAGTATCCTGCTCTGCCTGTGGGCCTTCGTTGGCGTAGAATCCGCCGCAGTGAGTACCGGGATGGTGAAAAACCCGAAACGTACCGTACCGCTGGCAACCATGCTGGGTACTGCGATGGCCGGTATCGTCTATATCGCCGCGACTCAGGTTATCGCCGGTATGTATCCTGCTTCTCAGATGGCCGCGTCCGGCGCGCCGTTCGCAATTAGCGCCTCTACCATTCTCGGCGGCTGGGCTGCTCCGATGGTTTCCGCTTTCACCGCCTTCGCTTGCCTGACTTCTCTGGGCTCGTGGATGATGCTGGTTGGCCAGGCCGGTGTACGTGCCGCCAACGACGGTAACTTCCCGAAAGTGTATGGCGAAGTCGATAGCAACGGTATCCCGAAAAAAGGCCTGCTGCTGGCGGCGGTGAAAATGACCGCGCTGATGGTACTGATTACCCTGATGAACTCCGCCGGTGGTAAAGCATCTGACCTGTTCGGCGAGCTGACCGGTATCGCGGTACTGCTGACCATGCTGCCTTACTTCTACTCCTGTGTTGACCTGATTCGTTTCGAAGGCATCAACATCCGCAACTTTGTTAGCCTGATTTGCTCGGTACTGGGTTGCGTGTTCTGCTTCATCGCGCTGATGGGCGCAAGCTCCTTCGAACTGGCCGGCACCTTCATCGTTAGCCTGATTATCCTGATGTTCTACGGTCGCAAAATGCACCAGCGCCAGCAGAACAACGCAGCGGATAACAACAGCCCCGCTAACGCGCACTAATCAGTAAACCGTTTTCCTGAGGCTCCTTCCATCACCTGTCACATCGTGACGGGAGGGGCTTTCTACATCTGGAGATTTGACTATGAACGTTATTGCAATCATGAATCACATGGGTGTTTACTTCAAAGAAGAACCCATCCGTGAACTGCATCGTGCTCTCGAACGCCTGGACTTCCGTATTGTCTACCCGAACGACCGTGACGACTTATTAAAACTTATCGAAAACAACTCTCGTCTGTGCGGCGTGATCTTCGACTGGGATAAATACAATCTCGAACTGTGCGAAGAAATCAGCAAAATGAACGAGTACATGCCGCTGTACGCTTTCGCTAACACCTACTCCACCCTGGACGTTAGCCTGAACGATCTGCGCATGCAGGTTCGCTTCTTCGAATATGCGCTGGGCGCCGCTGAAGATATCGCGAACAAAATCAAACAGAACACTGACGAATACATCGACACCATTCTGCCGCCGCTGACCAAAGCGCTGTTCAAATATGTACGTGAAGGCAAATACACCTTCTGTACCCCAGGCCACATGGGCGGTACCGCGTTCCAGAAAAGCCCGGTAGGCAGCATTTTCTATGATTTCTTTGGTTCCAACACCATGAAATCCGATATCTCCATTTCGGTTTCTGAACTGGGTTCACTGCTCGACCACAGCGGCCCGCACAAAGAAGCGGAAGAGTATATCGCTCGCGTTTTCAACGCCGAACGCAGCTACATGGTGACCAACGGTACATCTACCGCTAACAAAATCGTCGGTATGTACTCCGCGCCTGCCGGCAGCACCGTACTGATTGACCGTAACTGCCACAAATCGCTGACTCACCTGATGATGATGAGCGACATTACGCCGATCTACTTCCGTCCGACCCGTAACGCCTACGGTATCCTCGGCGGTATCCCGCAGAGCGAGTTCCAGCACGCGACTATCGCTAAGCGTGTGAAAGAGACGCCGAATGCGACCTGGCCGGTACACGCGGTTATCACCAACTCAACCTATGATGGTCTGCTGTATAACACCGACTTCATCAAGAAAACCCTGGATGTGAAATCCATCCACTTTGACTCCGCATGGGTCCCTTACACCAACTTCTCGCCGATCTATGAAGGCAAATGCGGGATGAGCGGCGGTCGCGTTGAAGGGAAAGTGATCTACGAAACCCAGTCCACGCATAAACTGCTGGCGGCATTCTCTCAGGCTTCGATGATCCACGTGAAAGGCGACGTTAACGAAGAAACCTTCAACGAAGCCTACATGATGCACACCACCACTTCTCCGCACTACGGTATCGTGGCTTCCACCGAAACCGCGGCAGCGATGATGCGCGGTAACGCCGGTAAACGCCTGATCGACGGTTCTATCGAACGTTCTATCAAGTTCCGTAAAGAGATCAAACGTCTGAAAGGCGAGTCTGAAGGCTGGTTCTTCGATGTATGGCAGCCGGAACATATCGATGGCGCTGAATGCTGGCCGCTGCGTTCCGATAGCGCATGGCACGGTTTCAAAAACATCGATAACGAGCACATGTACCTCGACCCGATCAAAGTCACGCTGCTGACTCCGGGGATGAAGAAAGACGGCACCATGGATGATTTCGGTATTCCGGCAAGCATCGTGGCGAAATATCTCGACGAACACGGCATCGTGGTTGAGAAAACCGGTCCGTACAACCTGCTGTTCCTGTTCAGCATCGGTATCGATAAGACAAAAGCGCTGAGCCTGCTGCGCGCGCTGACCGACTTCAAACGCGCGTTCGACCTGAACCTGCGGGTGAAAAACATGCTGCCGTCTCTGTACCGTGAAGATCCTGAATTCTATGAAAACATGCGTATTCAGGACCTGGCGCAGAACATTCATAAACTGGTTGAGCATCACAACCTGCCGGACCTGATGTTCCGCGCATTCGAAGTGCTGCCATCCATGGTGATGACCCCGTATGCCGCGTTCCAGAAAGAGCTGCATGGTCAGACTGAAGAGGTTTACCTCGAAGAGATGGTAGGCCGCGTCAACGCCAACATGATCCTGCCGTATCCTCCGGGAGTTCCGCTGGTCATGCCTGGTGAAATGATCACCGAAGAAAGCCGCCCGGTACTGGAGTTCCTGCAGATGCTGTGCGAAATCGGCGCTCACTACCCGGGCTTCGAAACCGATATCCACGGCGCATACCGTCAGGCGGATGGTCGTTACACCGTTAAAGTGCTGAAAGAAGAAAACAACAAGTAATAGACGCACACAAGGGAAGTGGCTTGCCACTTCCCTTTTTTCACGCTGCAAGGAGAACCTATGAAAACACCCTCACAGCCGCGCGCGATTTACTACATCGTAGCGATCCAGATCTGGGAGTACTTCAGCTTTTACGGCATGCGCGCCTTACTCATCCTTTATCTCACCCACCAACTTGGCTTTGACGATAGCCACGCCATCAGTCTGTTCAGCGCCTACGCATCTTTAGTTTACGTAACCCCCATTCTCGGCGGCTGGCTTGCCGACCGCCTGCTCGGCAACCGCACGGCGGTGATTGCCGGGGCGTTGTTAATGACTCTCGGCCACGTGGTGCTGGGCGTCGAATCTGATTCCACCTGGAGCCTCTATCTGGCGCTGGCGATCATTATCTGCGGCTATGGCCTGTTCAAATCCAATATCAGCTGCCTGCTCGGCGAACTGTACGCCGCTGACGACCATCGTCGCGATGGCGGTTTCTCGCTGCTGTATGCCGCCGGTAACGTCGGTTCGATCGCCGCGCCGATTGCCTGTGGACTGGCGGCGCAGTGGTACGGCTGGCATATCGGCTTTGCGCTGGCGGGGATCGGCATGTTTATCGGCCTGATGATTTTCTTAAGCGGTAGCCGCTATTTCCGCGACACCCGCGGCGTCGATAAACAGGCGCTGTGCGCGGTGAAATTCGCGCTGCCGACCTGGGGCTGGCTGGTGGTGATGCTGTGCCTGGCGCCGGTGTTCTTCACCTTGCTGTTGGAAAACAACTGGTCCGGTTATCTGCTGGCGATTGTCTGCCTGTTCGCCGCGCAAATGGTGGCGCGGATCATGATCAAATCACCGCAGCATCGCCGCGCGCTGTGGCAAATCGTTCTACTGATGTTGACCGGGACACTGTTCTGGGTGCTGGCGCAGCAGGGCGGAAGCTCAATTAGCCTGTTTATCGACCACTTTGTTGATCGTCGACTGTTCAATATTGAAGTGCCGACCGCGCTGTTCCAGTCGGTTAATGCGGTAGCGGTGATGGCGGCAGGCGTGATCCTGGCGTGGCTGATCCGCCCGGAAGGGCGAACCCGCTCGGTGTTAAAAGTGTGGCTGAAATTCGCATTCGGCCTGCTGCTGATGGGCGGCGGATTTATGCTGCTGGCGCTGAATGCCCGCCACGGCGCGGCTGAAGGTCAGGCCTCGATGGGCATGATGGTCGCCGGGCTGGCGATGATGGGCTTTGCCGAGCTGTTTATTGATCCGGTGGCGATGGCGCAGATAACCCGTCTGAACATGCCCGGCGTCACCGGCGTATTGACCGGCATTTATATGCTGGCCACCGGCGCGGTCGCCAACTGGCTGGCCGGGGTGGTGGCGCAGCAAACTACCGAGTCGCAAATCAGCGACACGGCGATTGCCGCCTATCAGCATTTCTTCTCGCAGATGGGCGAATGGACCATCGGCTGCGTGGCGGTGATTGTCGTTATCGCCTTTGCCGCAGCCTGTAGCGTGGGCAAACGCCGTGCGGCTGCGGGTGAAGTTCCCGGCGGCGGCGCCTGATGCTCATCCCGGCTCGTGGCGTAAACGCCTTATCCGGGCCGCGATTCGTAGCCCCGGTAAGCGCAGCGCGACCGGGGGGATTACATCAACAGCGGAGCGCGAAGTCGTTCGTTGCACAGCCAAGAGAACAGGAGGTGGATATTCTGGCAGGCGCGGAGGCCAACGATAAAAAATACCGTTAGTGAAGCGATAGCTGAGTGAGATCAGCTTGTAGTGAATCCAGAGTCGTTAAGATTGTTCTCTGGTGTGTTACCAGAGACAGGCCGCGCTGAATGGTGACCTGGTTCAATTTATCGAAGCTAGTTTGAAAGCAGGGTTATGAGGAACCAACATGTCTGAACAACAAGCACAAGGTGCCGATGAGGCAATTGACCTTAATAATGAACTGAAAACTCGTCGCGAAAAATTGGCTGCGCTGCGTGAGCAGGGCGTCGCTTTCCCGAACGATTTCCGTCGCGATCATACCTCTGACCAATTGCACGCTGAATTCGATGCGAAGGATAACGATGAACTCGCTTCCCTGAACGTTGAAGTCTCTGTTGCTGGCCGTATGATGACCCGCCGCATCATGGGTAAAGCCTCTTTCGTTACCCTTCAGGACGTCGGCGGCCGCATTCAGCTGTACGTCGCGCGCGATGACCTGCCGGAAGGCGTCTATAACGAACAGTTTAAAAAATGGGATCTCGGCGACATCATTGCCGCCCGCGGCAAGCTGTTCAAAACGCAAACCGGCGAACTCTCCATTCACTGCACCGAGCTGCGTCTGCTGACCAAAGCCCTGCGCCCGCTGCCGGATAAATTCCACGGCCTGCAGGATCAGGAAGTCCGCTATCGCCAGCGTTATCTGGATCTGATCGCCAACGAAGAGTCGCGTCATACGTTCCGTATCCGTTCGCAGATCCTCACCACCATGCGTCAGTTCATGGTTGCCCGCGGCTTTATGGAAGTCGAAACCCCGATGATGCAGGTGATCCCAGGCGGCGCTTCCGCCCGTCCATTCATCACCCATCACAACGCGCTGGATCTGGATATGTACCTGCGCATCGCGCCGGAACTGTATCTGAAACGTCTGGTAGTCGGCGGCTTCGAACGCGTGTTCGAAATCAACCGTAACTTCCGTAACGAAGGGATCTCCGTACGCCATAACCCAGAGTTCACCATGATGGAACTGTATATGGCGTATGCGGATTACAAAGACCTGATCGAACTGACCGAGTCGCTGTTCCGCACTCTGGCGCAGACGGTGCTGGGCAAAACCGAAGTGCCGTATGGCGACCAGGTGTTTGACTTCGGCAAGCCGTTTGAAAAACTGACCATGCGTGAAGCTATCAAGAAACACCGCCCGGAAACCAATATGGCGGATCTGGATAACTTCGACGCGGCGAAAGCGCTGGCGGAATCTATCGGTATTCAGGTAGAGAAAAGCTGGGGTCTGGGACGTATCGTCACGGAGATCTTCGATGAAGTGGCGGAAGCGCATCTGATCCAGCCGACCTTCATCACCGAATATCCGGCGGAAGTTTCCCCGCTGGCGCGTCGCAACGACGTGAACCCGGAAATTACCGACCGCTTCGAGTTCTTCATCGGCGGCCGTGAAATCGGTAACGGTTTCAGCGAGCTGAACGATGCGGAAGATCAGGCGCAGCGTTTCCAGGATCAGGTCAACGCCAAAGCGGCGGGCGACGACGAAGCGATGTTCTATGACGAAGACTACGTTACCGCGCTGGAGTACGGCCTGCCGCCGACCGCCGGTCTGGGTATCGGTATCGACCGCATGGTGATGCTGTTCACCAACAGCCACACCATCCGCGACGTTATTCTGTTCCCGGCCATGCGTCCGCAGAAGTAATCGCGTCTGATAAATGACAAAACCCCGGCTTGCCGGGGTTTTTTACATGACGCTGGCATCAGGCGCCGACGCTGCCCCAGACCATCTTACCGTTATGGAAAGTGGCGGTGCGCGGCGAAATTCGCGCCACGGCTTCGGCGGAGCAGGAGGCATCAACCAGCACAAAGCTGGCGTCGTCCTGCGCTTTTGGCCATACGCGCTCGCCTTTGTCATTCAGCGGCAGCACGTCGCCGGTGGCGATGGCCAGCGCGCGCGACAGGGTCTGCTCATTGGGGCGGATATACAGCTGCGCGTAGAGATTGGCTTTCTCCAGCATGTCGCCCAGCCCGTACGGCGACCAGTGGTCAATCACGCTATCGGTACCGGTCATCACGAAGACGCCTTTTTCGCGTAGTTGCTTGAGCGGCATGTGCAGAGTGCCGATCGGCACGGTGGAGGCGATGGTGATCTGCTGCGCCGCCATGCGGCTCGCGATGGCATCTACCTGCTGTTCATTGAGCGTCGACAGCGCGAAAGCGTGGCTGATGGTCAGCTTGCCTTTCAGCGCCGGCGTCTTCTCCACGGTTTCCACCATATAGTTCACCGCCGCCACGCCCGCCGGGCTGGTTTCATGCAGATGAATATCCACCCCTTTGTCGTAATCCAGCGCAATCTGGAACATGGTATCGAGCGATTTCTCCATCGCGCCATCGACGTTAGTCGGGTCGAGGCCGCCTACGTAGTGGGCGCCGGCCTGCATCGCTTCGCGTACCAGCGATTCCGATTTCGACAGCAGCAGCCCGTGCTGCGGAAAAGCGACGATTTCGCAATCGAAGCCTGGTTTACGCCGCGCCAGCACTTCCTGCAGATTCTCCAGGTTCTTCAGCCCGGACACCGGCTCAATATTGCAGTGGCTGCGGGCGATAGTGGAGCCTTTGGACTGGATCAGGTCGATAAGCTTCTCGGCGTGCGCCTGCGTATAAGGCTGGAGTTCCGGCAGCAGTTTCTGCTCAAGCTTGATCATATCCTGAATGGTGGTGCCCGCCGGGCGGTTCAGCGAACGCCACGGGCCGCCGTAAAACGTTTTGTCCAGATGGATATGCATGTCGCGCATGGCAGGCAACATCAGTTTACCGCCCGCATCGTAGCGCGGCAGCGTGGCGTCCGGGTGGCTCAGATTGCTGCGCAGGGCGACGATTTTGCCGTCTTTTATTTCCAGCGTTTGCAGCTCGGTCCGGGTGTGAACCACCACGCCGTTTTCATATTCAAAGCCGCTTTCCAGCAGGACGTTATCAAGGTAGTAGTGCTTATCGGCGACCCTGGCCGCGCCTTTATTATCGCAGGCGGCCGCGGACGGCTGGCCTCCGACGGCATACGCCGCAGGCGCGCCCGCCGCCAGCAGGGCGGCGGCGGTGACCATTTTGCCGCTTTGGGTAAGAAATTCGCGACGGCTGTTGTCTTTATTCATCCTTTTTTCCTTTTGTGTCAGTCATGCACAATATGGGTTCCCGTTTCGCCGCGTAGCGCGGCTGGCAGACATTCCGGCGTAGTGATGATCACCCGCTTGCCGCCGTGTTGCAGGAACGCGAGGCTGGCGACGATTTTTGGCAGCATGCTGCCAGCCGGGAAATGTCCTTCTTGCATATAGCGGCTCATCTCGCTGATGCCGACGCGACCCAACGCCTGCTGATCAGGCTTGCCGAAATTAACGCACACTTTCTCCACCCCGGTGGTGATCACCAGAATATCAGCATCAATTTCGCGGGCCAGCAGGGCGGTTGAGAGATCTTTGTCGATCACCGCGTCCACGCTCTGGTAGTCGCCCTGCGGGCTGCGCACCACCGGGATCCCGCCGCCGCCGGCGCCGATCACCACAAAGCCTTGCCGGGTCAGCGCCTTGATGGCTTCTGCTTCGACAATGCGTTTCGGCTCTGGCGAGGCGACTACCCGGCGATAGCCACGGCCCGAATCTTCCACAAAGCGCCACTCAGGATGCGCCTGCTGCAGTTCATCGCGCTGGTTTTCGCTGAAGAACGCGCCGATAGGCTTAGTCGGATGGGTAAAGCCGGGATCGTTTTTATCGACTTCAACCTGCGTGACGACGGTAACCGCTTTTTGCTCGCCGCGCTGGGCGAGGCGGTTATTCAGCGCCTGCTGAATGAGGTAGCCGATGCCGCCCTGGGTATCAGCGACGCAGTTGGCCAGCGGCGTCAGCGGCAGACCTTCACGCTCGTGGGCTATCTCCGAGCGGCGTAAATCCAGCCCAACCTGCGGGCCGTTACCGTGGGTTAGTACCACGTTATAGTCCGATGCCAGCATCTCCAGCACCGTACTGGCCACCGCTTTGACCGCCTCGGCCTGATGCTCGATCGACTGGCTGGCGTTATCTTTGATAATGCTGTTGCCGCCAATGGCAACGACGATGAGTTCTTTCATATCTGACTTCCGCTACAGAAGGTGATGTAGTTATTGTTATTGTGTGGTCGTGGTAGTCGCCCGGCCAGGCGTAGGGCTGCCGGGGATTTCCCGGGGTCGGCGTAAACGCCTCGCCCGGGCTACAACGCTAAACGTCGTAACGATTGCACCAGCTGAGGATCGCTTTTTCGAAACAGGCGAACGGCGGGTGGACGATCCCGGCGCCGATCATGCCGATCCCGGCGTCTTTATGGGCGATAGCGGTGTTGATCACCGGTAAAATACCGCTGCTGCCGACGCGGGTGATGTCGATTGCGGTCGGGATCCCCATAAAGCCGAGCAGCGGAATGGTGACGTTCGGGTTTTCGCCAAGGGTGATTTCACGCATCTGGCGCGAGAAATCGACCGCTTCTTCTACCGTTCCGCCGACCAGCGCGACGATAGCCGGCGCCGTCGCCATGGCGAAACCGCCGATGCCATAGGTTTCGGTAATCGCGCTGTCGCCGATATCAAGGCCGGAGTCTTCCGGTTTAAAACCGGCAAACATCGGGCCTATCACCTGCTGCGCCGGGCCGGTAAACCACTGTCCCGGCAGGCCGCTGACCCGCAGTCCGAACTCGACGCCGTTGCGCGCCATGGTGGTGACCACGGTGCTGTATTCAATGCCGTGGGCCGCGTCCATCGCCGCTTTACACATCGCCATCCACGTCGGGCCGGAGAAGTAATCGCTGCTGGCGACAAATTCGAACACCTCGCGCTGCTGCTCTACCGGATAACCGGCCTGAATAATCCCCGGCGTGAGCGCCTGAATCAGCAGGGTGGTACCGGCGTTGTTGCGGTTATGGCACTCATCGCCCATGTGCAGCGCCTGCGCCAGCATTAAGCGCAGATCGATTTCGCCGATGATCTTCATGGCGTCGCGCAGCATGGGGCCCTGCACGTCGCGCATCCAGTTCAGACGATCGATCACGCTCTTATCGTTAGCCCCCATGCGCAGGATCTTCGCCATCTGCTCGCTCATGTTGGTATAAGCGATATTGCCGTAGGTTTTGTTCTCGACGATATGCATGAACATCGACGCCGACGTCACGCCCGCCATCGAACCCACGCAGTCGTGTTCGTGACAGGGTGAGAAGGTAATTTCACCGGAGGCGGCAAGCTCGGCCGCTTCATCCAGATCTTTCGCCAGCCCTTCAAAGACCAGCGCGCCGGTGACCGCGCCTTTCATGGCGCCGCACATGTTTTGCCATTCCACCGGCGGGCCAGCATGCAGAATGGTTTTTGGCGTCATGCCCGGCACGACGTTAATGGCCTGATCAAAACCGATCAGCACCGGGTGCGATTGAATAATACGCTCCAGGGCCTGCTGGTTGGCGGCGGCGATTTTATCGGCCAGCGGCGAGCCGGCGATGCGATCCAGCGCCTCAACCAGCTGCAAATTGCCCTGGCCCGGCGGCGTCCAGTCGAGCTGGGTGACGGCGGTGTGCTGCTTTTTCAAATCGTCGCTGAACATGGCGATACCGACGTTAATCACGTTCAACGGCTGGTTAAATAGCGACTGGCTCATCAGGCTTGCTCCCCTTTGCAGATAAATTCACGCGCCAGCAAACCGGTATTGGTGCTGCTGCTGGCCAGAATGACGCCAGCGTCAAGCAGCATCTGGCGCTGTTGCTCCAGCGACGGCGTATCGATGTCGGTGCCTAACACGTAAGCGAGGATCGTCAATGGGCGGCCATCGGCGGCGGCAATGGCTTTGGCCTCTTCGATCGCCGCGATCGTCGAACCCACCGGATCTTCATGCGCCCCGAAGCCCAGCACGAAGTCCATGACGATGACCGCCACTTCGGGATCGCGCGCTTCCTGCAGCAGGCGGCTGATACGGTTGGTCGGGTCGATCATCGGGTGCGGCTTACCGTTGGTGAAATCGTCATCGCCGAAATCGAGGAAGGTGTGTTTGATGCTGCGATTGATATCGCTCAGGCGATAAGCCGGATCCGGCTGAATGTTGCTATAAACATCCGCGTGTTTTTCCAGTACCGCGAACATGGTTTCATCGCACAGGGTACCGCCGCAGAACAGGCCGCGAATGTATTTCTGCTGCGGCGTGAGCTGCGTGCGCACTTCGGCGATAAGCGCTTGATTTAGCGGATGCAGATCGAGGTTCTCTTGCTTAATACCGCTCAGCAGAACGGCCTTCAGCGCCGCTTCTTTGGTGCCGCGGGCGAACTGCAGACCTTGCTCATCGGCGGGGGGCTCGGTGCGGCCGAGGAAGCACGCCACCACCGGTTTACGGCAGGCGCGGGCGCGTTCGAGCACTTTTTTCGCCACCGTCGGTGCCGGCGGTTTGGAAACAAGGACGATAATTTCCGTTTGCGGATCCGCTTCCAGCATCTGAATGGCGTCGAGCATCATCAGGCCGCCGATTTTCTCACTCAGATCGCGACCGCCGGTACCGATTAGCTGCGAGATCCCGCCGCCGAAATCGTGGATACGGACGCTCAGCTCCTGGCTACCGGTGCCGGAGGCGCCGATAATGCCGATGTTGCCGCGGCGAACCGCGTTACCGAAGCACAGCGCCGCGCCGTTAATAATGGCGGTGCCGCAGTCTGGCCCCATCATCAACAATCCCTTTTCGTGGGCCAGCTGTTTCAGCGCCAGTTCGTCGTCAATAGAGACGTTATCGGAAAACAACATCACGTTAAGATCGTTTTGCAGCGCCTGACGCGCTTCGCGAGCGGCAAACAGACCGTTGACCGAAATAATCGCGAGGTTACTTTGCGGAAGATGTTTTTTGGCGCTGGCGAGGGTGGCGTAGCGCGCTTCGTGCTGGCCGCTTTCGGCCTTTTTGCTGAACAGCGCTTCTATTTCACTGAGTATCTGTTCGCTATCGGCGCCGTCTTTGCCCTTGATGACGATCATCAGGTCGCCGTTTTTCGCCGCTTCCAGCTCCGGCGTCAGCAGCCCCAGGTTATTCAGCACCCCTTTGTTCATTTCCGTCGCCATCGCCACAAATGCCTGCTCTACGCCATCGAGCTTATTAGCGCGGGTGGAAATCGACATTAATGAGACCGAATCAAAATAGGTATTCTTCTTCACCACTATTTTAACTGACATTATTCCCTCCATACGTTTGGCTCAGCGCGCAGGCATCCGCCATACCCAATAGCATGTCGCTGCCGGAACTTGAGCCAATATTTTTAATATTGGCAATAGCCTCAATAGAAAAGGTTGTCGGTTGATTAACCATCAGGTTAATCATCACGGCGATACTTTCTCGATAATGCTGGTTAATCGCCGCCTCCAGCGTAATCGCGCTGAGCGGCGTAGTATTTTGTCTGGCGCTCTGCAGCGCGGTTATAAAGGCTTCCCGGTAATGGTTAGCCGGGTGTCCCTTTATGAATAAAATAACGCTTAGACCTAGCAAATAATCATCCGCCGATGGCGTCAGGCCAATGCCTAATCCGATCATGTTCGCCACAGCGGCGCCGATATTTTTATTTTCGTGAAGTGCTTTAAATAATATTTCCCGTCGCTGCTGTAATTCACGACTCATTGCGTGATAAAAGGGATTGTCGCCGCGATAGAGAAATAACGTATCATCCTCATGTAACTGCGTAACGATAATGTTGTGCCATCGTCGCCAGGCTATCAGGTTAAATGTTGCCGCGTTTAATACCGCTCGCGGCGTTTGCCAGCGCTTACACCGGTGGATCTCTATCCATTTATTATCGCCAATGTAAATTCCTGAATCGGTAAACCGGACGCTTTCCCCTGGCCGGAACAGGTTGTCAAAGTGGGTGAGTGCTAACCTACAGCTATTGGGCGCATTGTCAGAGGTTTCGCACAGCAGCGTCAGAAGCCCTGGTTTGCCCGGGGTAAGCAGGTTTACCGCATGGGTGAAAACCTGCCCGACCCGTCCACCGCCGCGCTGTGCGAGAAAGCGGGTATCCGCAGTTAGCGCTTGCACACACCACCGCGAGGAGGTGTTAATGGCGATTCTCCTTCCTCAGGCTCCGGCGGCGACCAGCAGGTGGGCGATTTCACTGAATCCCTTATCCCATGCCAGCTCCAGCGGCGATTTACCATACTTATCGGTCATATGCGGGTTGGCGCCGTGATCCAACAGCAGTTTGACGATCTCCTGCTGCGTCGCGCCGCCGTCGTTTAAAACAATCGCTTCCAGCAGCGGCGTCCAGCCAACGAAATTGGTGTGATTGACATTAATATCCGTTTCCGTCAGCAATATTTTCACGATTTCAAGATGGCCTTTTTCACAGGCCGGCGTCAGACCAACGCCGCCGAAACGCGTTAATCGTTCGAGGTCGGGATTTGCCGGCAAAATTAAGCGCAGTAGTTCGACGTCGTTATTCAGACAGCTGATTAAAAACGGGTTAAAACAGGTCTGGTCCTGCTTATTAATATCTACGCCAGCGGCAATAAGAATAGAAACACAAGCATAATGTTTATTCAGGCTGGCGAGGGTAATGGCGGTTCGCCCCTGGCGATTACTGGCATTAATATCGATGCCGCTTGCTAAGCAGGCTTTTAATTTCGCGATATTTCCCTGCTCTGCAGCCAAAAGATAGTCAGCAATAATATTTTCCGTCGCCATCACCTTGCTCCTGTTGTTGCGGCTGAGACTTTCTTGATGGCTTGAGCATAGCAACCAGAAATAGATAAAAGAACCCGCTTAAATTTTATTCGCCATAATCCGGGGGATTATTGAATAAATTTCAATAATTGATGCAGACTGTGCGGCAGAGCAATGTTTACTTCTTTTATGCCTTTGTCCTTTAACGCAATCGGGTTTTCTTTCGATATAGTTGCCGTCAGAAAGCAATATCATCGATCTTTTTTCAGAGGGGAAAGAGATGAACGGACTCACCGCTACGGGGATCACCGTCGGTATTTGCGCAGGCGTTTGGCAGCTAATTTCCTCGCACGTCGGGCTGCAGCACGGTTGGGAATTATTGGGAACCATCGGCTTCGTCGCGTTCTGTAGTTTCTATGCGGCAGGGGGCGGTAAAAGCGGTTTTGTGAAAAGCCTGTGCGTTAACTATTCCGGGGCGGTGTGGGCGTGGCTGGCGGCGCTGGCCGCCGGCGCTCTCGCCTCGGCCAGCGGTATGTCGGGGTTCTGGGCAAGCGTCATTACCACGGTGCCATTTTCGGCAGTCATCGTCTGGCAGGGGCGTTTCACGCTAACCTCGTTTATTCCCGGCGGCTTCCTCGGCATGACGCTCTTTTTCGCCACCGGTCTGAACTGGACGGTGACTCTGTTGGGATTTCTGGCGGGCAACTGCGTCGGCTTTATTTCAGAATATAGCGGGCGCAAACTCAGCGAGGCGACCAGTAAGGAGCGAGCCTGAATTCACTACGGGTGTTAAGCATTGTTCAAAAATGATTGCCCCTCGCCACAGTAACCAATACATTCAGCTTACGTATGGTTTAGCGGAAGCGGGAAGGGCGCATGAACTCGATTTTTACTGAAGAAAATCTGCTGGCATTCACCACCGCGGCGCGTTTTGGCAGCTTCAGCAAGGCGGCCGACGAGCTGGGGTTAACCACCTCAGCCATCAGCTATACCATCAAACGGATGGAAGCCGGGCTGGACGTAGTGCTGTTTACCCGCAACACCCGCAGCATTGAACTGACGGAATCCGGCTACTATCTGTTTCGCAAGGCCACCGATCTGCTTAATGATTTCCACGCGATAAAGCGCAGCATAGATACTATCTCGCAAGGCATCGAAGCGCGGGTGCGGATCTGCATTAACCAACTGCTATACACGCCTCGCCATACCGCCCGCCTGCTGCAGGTGCTGAAAAAACAGTTTCCCACCTGTCAGATAACCGTCACCACCGAGGTGTACAACGGCGTCTGGGATTCGATCATCAATAACCAGGCGAATATTGCCATCGGCGCGCCGGACACGCTGCTCGACGGCGGCGGTATCGATTATACCGAGATCGGCGCGATCCGCTGGGTGTTTGCTATTGCCCCGGATCATCCGCTGGCGTTTATGCCCGAGCCTATCTCGGAAAGCCAGCTGCGCCTTTACCCCAATATCATGGTTGAGGACACCGCCAGCACGATCAATAAAAAGGTCGGTTGGCTGCTGCATGGCCAGGAAGCGATCCTGGTTCCTGACTTCAATACTAAATGCCAGTGTCAGATCCTCGGTGAGGGGATCGGTTTTTTACCGGACTATATGGTGAACGAAGCGATAGCCGAGAAACTGCTGGTGATTCGTCAGATCCACAACCCGCGTCAGGATTCCGGCATGCTGCTGGCGACGCAGCATGCCGCAACCGGCCAGGTGACGCAGTGGATTAAAAAGCAATTTCGCCCTGGCGGGATTTTAACGGCGATATATGCTGATTTATTGCATCGCGGAGAGGGAAAGTAAGTACCATTCAACGATGATCATTTATCATTTTGATATTACTGCATAAGTTGTCGCCATTAATAAATGGCGACAACTTGGTTAGTGATGAATTTTCTTTTCAATTAACTTATATAATATTAGTCCGAATGGAATGCATATTGCGATTGTAATAGCTCCGCCAATGGTACAACCCCAAGGGTTTGGGAATTTTTTGACAAATATCCCATATGCCATCACGATAAAATTATGAGTTAAATATATAGTATAAGAAGCATCACCGATTTTTAAAAGTAAGTTGTGTTTTTTTCTTACGGGTAATACAAATATTAAAATAGCTGCGCTTATTAAACAATCGATATATACAGGTTTTTCGATATAAATAGCTATACAAACAAGAAAAGCAGCCAAGGCCCAACATATTGTATCACTGAGTTTTGATGTTAAGTTTTGTAAGATGTTTTCGTTTCGCTCAATAAACACGCCAATTATAAATAGGAATATAATCCATTTGGAAAAGAATGCATTGGCTTCAGCAGTTGGTAGAGCATTCAGTGATGAGGTAATAAACAGTAAAGTGAAAATAAAAATTAGGCTTGCTATAATTCTTTCTTTTTTAATGCGTATAGAAATTAACAGAGCAAAAGTGAAATAGAAAAACATTTCATACGATAATGTCCAGCTTTGTGACATTACGGGGGTGTCGATCTTATTATCAGTTGCACCAAAAGGAATTAGTAGATATGAGAAGAATATTTTTTCTGCATTGATATCTTGTGATCTTAGCGCTATACCTGCAGCCCATAATATAACTAGTAAAGTAAAAAATATCCAATAAATAGGATAGATTCGGAGGAGGCGTTTTTTTATGAAGGTTGATGCATATTCAACCCCAAAATCTTTGTTTTTAGTGGTGTAAGACATTATGTATCCACTAATGACAAAGAAAACATAAACCCCAAGGTCACCTAAATGTGTCGTTCTCCGTATTATTTCATCAAATAATTTATTACCTGTGGTGCTATACATGTAAAATTGATTAACAGTATGAGCTATTATGACAAATATAGCGGCAAATGCTCTCGCATATTGTAATGAATCAAGCTTTTTCATTCATAACCCTGTTAAATTATTGAGCCCATATAATCGTTAAAATATTAAATTTGCTAATTTGCATAATAGCTTACTAGCATACTCAAGGTTTGAGTATATAACATAAAATTCACAAAAGAAATCAACTTGCAAGCTTTGTTTCTGAGTCAGAAAAATCCTTCAATCTATTTATGTAATTGGATTCTTCTGATTTAGTGCTTGAGTATGGAATAGAACTAGTCACTACGTCATATCCATTGCAATGTTGTGGTTTTTTGCGAGTACATACTATTTAGTTATAGCTAACCAGCATCAGGCAGTCGTCCGGTTAAGTTTACGACCCTCAAATGTTAAAAAAACGCCAAAACTCCAGCTGTGGACTTTTCCCTTCGCTTTGCCTTATATATATTTGATGACGTCGGTGATACGGGAAAGTACGGCAATGGATACGGGGAAGTTGAACAGCAGTTTTGGTCGTATTCATGCCTGCTACCAGAAGCTGCAGTTAAATGCGCATCTCCCGGATGTGACCGCCTGTAGCGAAAGCATCGAATTGGCCCCTGGCGAGCGTTTTCAGCCGCAGGCTGGGTTTATTTACTTTCTGCTTTCCGGGAAAATCACTCTCGCCGTAAGCGAGCCTGATAATCTGCTAGGGATCGTGATCGAACATATGCCGGTTGGCCTGCTTGAGCACTACTGCCCGGCGGTAGAACTGCTGTACCAATGCCTCGATCGCTGCCGTTTCGCCAGAATCAGCGTGGATGATTTCGAGCGTATCTTCTTTTACTCTTCGCCGGAGTATATGAAAGAGCTGACGACTATTCTGGCCTACATGGGCATTTTTGCCCTCGATGCGCACAACGAGCGCGGTAACCTGTCTGGTTTTCAGACCATAAAATCGATGCTATCGCGTTATCTGTACCGTAACGAGATCGATTATGGAAAACGTGAAAGCCTGTCCGCTTTTATTATTAAACGGACCAATCTTTCGCGCAGCTATGTTTATCAGGTCTTAGCCGCGTTAAAAGAAGGCGGCTATATTACGGTGAAAAAAGGTCAACTGATTTCTATCAACCGAAAAATACCGGATAAATTCTGATTAATATGGTCAGTTGTCAGGGCGATCATGCCGGGCTTGCTGACGCCTGTATAAAGTGAATGTGAAATACGTCACACATTCTGGAGTTATTTTATGACCCTGGATTATATTGCTTTAGCCATCCTGATTGCGGTGGTGCTGATTTTATTTTATGGAATTATCGTGATCCACGATATTCCCTATGAAATTGCCAAAAAAAGGAATCATCCGCACCAGGATGCGATTCATTATGCCGGCTGGGTGAGTTTGTTCACCCTGCACGTGCTGTGGCCGCTGCTATGGATCTGGGCCACGCTGTGGCGGGAAGACCGTGGTTGGGGAATGCAACAGTTAAACGCCGAACAACACGATTTACATCAGCGTCTGGATGCGATGCAGGCGGAATTAAATCGTCTGAAAAATAGCGCCGTCAATCAGGAGGGTAAATAATGGAAACGTTATTACTGCTATGTTATGCCGCACTATGTATCGTGATATTTAAGGTATTCCGTATTCCATTAAATAAATGGACGGTTCCCACGGCGGTATTAGGCGGCGTAATACTGATTGGCATGTTAATCCTCGGTATGAATTATAACTTCCCCTATAGCGAAGTCGGGAAACAGGTTTACCGTACGGTGCCCATTGTTTCGCAAACCCGCGGGCGAGTTACCAGCGTGCCGGTAAAACCAAATCAGATGCTGCATGAAGGCGACATTCTCTTCACCATCGACCCAACCCCGTTCCAGGCGAAAGTCGACGACCTGACCGCGCAGGTGAAAGCGGCAAGCCAGGATGCGTTGTCGCTTGATGCGGGGTTAACCAGCGTGCAGGCTGATTTAAGCAAAGCGGTCGCCGAGCGCGATCGGGCCCAGCGTGAATACGCCCGCTTCCAGGCCGGTCATGATAAAGGGGCTTTTTCCGATCAGATGGTCGATACGCGTCGCCAGAACTGGAAAGCGACGCAGGCGGCGGTTGACGCCGCCCGGGCAAAGGTCGCACAGGCGCGTAACGATCTCAATTCGGTGGTGCACGGTGAGAACACCAAAGTCGCTTCGCTGCTGGCGCAACTGCGCGAGGCGCAATTTAAGCTCGATAACACGGTGGTGCGCGCGCCGTCTGACGGTTACGTCAGTACCGTCGGCCTGCGTCCGGGAACGATGTCCACCGCGCTGGGGCTGAAGCCGGTGATGACGTTTGTGCCGACGGATAATGTGAATTCACGTGAATACGTCGCCGCATTTCGCCAGAACGCGCTGCAGCGTTTGCAAAAAGGTGAGCAGGCTGAATTACTGTTCCCCTCTATTCCGGGAACCGTGTTTAAAGCACAGGTAGCGGAAGTGCTGCCGGCGATTGGCGAAAGCCAGTTTCAGGGGCAGGGGACGTTGCTGACGGCCAACGATCTGGCGGCGCGCGGCCGAGCGCTGGTGGTATTAAAAGTGACTGACGACCGTCTGGCAAACTATCAGCTGCCGCAGGGGGCGGATGTCGAAGCCGCCGTCTATTCGCAGCATTTTGAGCACCTGTCGCTGATAAGAAAGATCCTCATCCGCATGAAAAGCTGGGAAAGCTATCTCTATCTCGATCACTAAAATGACGGAATAGCGGCAAGGCAGTTTTAAGAACTTTTCCTAATGCCAAGCGCAGAAGCTTATGCCATGCTGAATGTGACTCGTAACATAAAGCACGCGTTAAGAGAGGAAAAATATGAAAAAAGCAATGATTGCACTATCCGCTATTCTGGTCGCTTCTCCGGTATTCGCGGCAACCACTACACATGCAACCGATGATACCGTGGCCGCAGCCCACGAAAATGCCAACACGGCAAAAGAAAAACTGCACCAGGCGCAGAACCAGGGCGAAGAGTTGAAGCTCAAGTCCAAACACGCTGCTGAAGGGAAAAGCGATAGCGTCGGCAGCCAGGTAAGCGAAGGCACGCAGAAAACCTGGAACAAAACCAAAGAAGGCGCCGAGAAGGGCTGGGATAAGACCAAAGAAGGCACTGAAAAAGGCTGGAATGCCACTAAAGAAGGCGCCAGCAAAGGTTGGGATAAAACCAAAGAAGTCAGCGAAAAAGGCTGGGATAAAACCAAGCAAGGCGCTGAAGAGTTAAAGAATAAAGTCTCTGAGTAATCACTGACTCGCTGAGAACAAAAAAAGGTCGCGCAAGCGGCCTTTTTTACGTCTGACGCTCGCTGAAATTAAATTTTGTTGCCCTCCTGAATTAGCCAGGAATAGTCCTGGATAGTTTGCTAATCACTATTTCTCCACATTTGCAGGGTAAAAAAAGAAATATATCAGGAGGTGTACTATGAAAAAGATTATTTCTCTGGCAGTTATTTTATCCTGCGTGTTGAGCGCTCAGGCTTTTGCCGATGGCCCGAATGATGGCCATCGTCCGGGGCAACAGCAGGTATGGCAGAATGGCCCGAAACAGGGTGACCAAAACGGACGCCACCAGCCGGGCGGTCCTGGCGATAACCATCAGGACAACAATGACCACCGCGGCCCGGAGCGTAGCGGTCATGACGATCGTCGCCAGGAGCGCCATGAACAGGATCATTTCGCCTGGAGGGGTAACGATTTCCGTAAAGGCCATCCGGCGCCGGAGCGTTATCGCGGCGATGAATATCGCGTCAGTAACTGGAACGAGCGTGGTCTGCCGCGCCCGCCGGAGGGCCATCACTGGTCTTATATCGATGGCAATTACGTGCTGATCGCCGCGGCGACCGGAATCATTACCTCAATACTGGTAAGCGGCGCCCTTGGTCATTAAATAATGATACTTGCGGCATGGCATTAGCGCCGGGTCAGGCTAACGTCTGACCCGGCTTATTGATGCTAACTTGTATGGACCGCAGTGGATTACCGTTTATTCAGCTCGTCATCCGGCCAGTATTTATAACCGTTGACCATCGCCTGCGCCGCCAACCCTTTTTCGGTGATTTCATAAACGTTGACTTTTGACGGCAGCGAAGAGGTATCTTTCGCCACGCCGTTAGCCGATGCGCCTATCGGAGCGATGCCGTTGTCGTCATATTTCGCTGCCGCGTTGGCATCCGCGCCGACCATATAGCCTTTAGTAATGAAAGTATTCAACGCATCTTTGTCGTGAAATACCAGTACGGTGCGCTGTTGTTTCACGCCCATACCAAGACCGGCGCCGCCCTGAGCCATTTTCATATAAGTATCTTTGCCCGTGGCGCTATTTTTCACGACACCATAGCCGCTGCCGAAGCCGAAGACGAATATTTTGCTGCTATTGCTGGCGAATACCGCGTAGCCCTTTGAATGCTGGATATCGCTGCGTGCTTCCGGACGCAGGCTATAGAGTTTACTGAGCGTATTGGTACGCATCTTTTGAATGCTGGCGCGTTGCTGGCTGGCGGTGTCGCCCTCAGCGCTGCAGCCTGCCAGCGTCAGCGCGCAGGCAACGACAAGTAATTGATATTTCATAGCTGTTTATTTTATTTAAAACTGAGTCAAAGCGGGGATGGTAGATTAAATGTTGGTGACCAACCCAGAAAATAAACGTTTATATTTAAATTTTGCCGGTTTTAATGGTTTTTGTTCTGCGATTTTTCTGCATTAAAAATATGACGAATGGCGTTCCAGGAATTAGAAATGCTACTTGCATAAACTTTGAGCCAGGATAACGTGTTAACTTCTTAATCTATTCCCGGAGAACGGCATGTCTGATTGTGTAATTCCAGAAATTAAAGCCACGGAACAAGAAATGATTTCTATCCGTCATTATTTACATGCCAATCCGGAATTAAGTCTGGAAGAGTTTAATACCAGCGAGCTGGTTGCCGGCAAACTGGCGGAATGGGGCTATCAGGTGACCCGTGGCCTCGGTAAAACCGGCGTCGTCGGCAGCCTGAGCAAAGGCGACTCGCCGCGCACTATTGGCCTGCGCGCCGATATGGACGCATTACCGATTTATGAAACCACCGATTTACCCTGGGCCAGTACGGTACCTGGAAAAATGCACGCCTGCGGCCACGATGGCCACACCACGATTTTACTGGCGGCGGCGAAGTATATCGCTTCGCCGGCCTGCCAGTTTAACGGCACGGTGCATCTGATTTTCCAGCCCGCGGAAGAAGCCATCGGCGGCGCGGATCTGATGATTAAAGATGGCCTGTTTGAGCAGTTCCCCTGCGAACGCATCTTCGGTCTGCACAATATGCCGGGATTACCGGTTGGCAAGCTGGGCTTCTATGCCGGCAATTTTATGGCCTCGGCGGACACGGTCAAAATCACGATTACCGGCTACGGCGGCCACGGTGCCCATCCGGAACGCACCGTCGATCCTATCGTCGCCGGCGCGGCGCTGGTGATGGCGTTGCAAAGCATCGTCGCGCGCAACGTGCCGCCGGGTGAAACGGCGGTCGTCAGCGTGGGGACTTTCCAGGCCGGCATCGCCTCGAACGTGATTCCGGAGAGCGTGGTGATGGAGCTCAGCGTGCGGGCGATGAAGCCGGAAATTCGCGACCTGCTGATCAAGCGTATTCAAGAGCTGACCGAATTTACCGCCAAAAGCTATGGCGCCAGCAGCGACGTCGAGATTTACGACTCCTATCCGGTATTAACCAACAGTAATGAAGAGACCGATTTCGCCCAGGCGCTGGCGCTGGAAGTCTTTGGCCGCGAAGGGGTGCTGGAGTCGGTATCGCCAATGAACGCCAGCGAAGATTTCGCTTTTATGCTGCGCGAGCGTCCGGGCTGCTACTTCCTGCTGGGCAACGGTGAAAAAGGCGAGAAGGGCGGCTGTATGGTGCATAACCCCGGTTATGACTTTAACGATGACATTATCAGCACCGGCGCGACGCTGTTCGCGCGTTTAGTGCAAGCGCACTGCCGTTAATCCCTGGAGAAAATCTCGAATGAAAAAATCACTGTTGTTATGTTTGGCATTAATGGCGTCGACGTCGGCGCTGGCCGCCGGGGCGAAAGAGATCCGTTTTGGCGTTGATCCGACCTTTGCGCCGTTTGAATGGAAAGATCCGCAGGGCAAGCTGGCGGGATTTGATATCGATTTAGGCAACGCGATTTGCCAGCAGCTGCAGGCGAAGTGCGTGTGGGTGGAAAGCAACTTTGACGGCATTATCCCGGCGCTAAAAGCGCGTAAGTTCGATGCGATTCTTTCGGGGATGTATATGACCGAGAAGCGTAAAGAGCAGATTGCCTTTAGCGATAAGCTCTACAACGGGCCGGTATTTCTGGTGGCGCGTAAAAATACCCTCAAAGGCAATACGCCGGAGCAGCTGAAGGGGAAAACCATCGGCGTCGAGCAGGGGTCGGCACAGGAAACTTATGTGAACCAGTACTGGCGACCGCAGGGTATCAACATTGTCGCCTATCAGGGCGCCGATAGCGTGGTGCGCGACCTTGAATCAGGCCGCCTCGATGGCGCGGTGCTCTCCGGCATGATGGCCGATTACAGTTTCCTGCAGCAGCCGCAGGGCAAGGATTTCGCCTTTGTTGGCGGACAGCTGCAGGATAATAAACTGTTCGGCGCCGGGGCGGCGATTGGCCTGCGTCAAGGCGACGATGCGCTGCGCGAAGAGATAAATGGCGCGATTGCGAAAATGCTTGCCGACGGCACCTACAAAAAACTGGCCGGGAAATATTTTAGCTTTGACGTTTATTCCGGGACATAATGTCAGAGTGTACCCTGCGGGCATGGACTGCCCGCCGCAAGATTCCTTTTCTGATTATCCACTCGACATCCTCTTCAGACCCCCTGCGGTTATCTGAGGGAAACAGAATATAAGCTAAGGAGTAATCGGCATGATGACACGTCCATTGGGCAAAAGCGGATTTTCCATCGCCCCATTAGTATTTGGCGGCAACGTCTTTGGCTGGACCATCGATGAGAAAACCAGTTTTGCCATTCTTGATGCTTTTGTTGACCACGGTTTTGATGCTATCGATACGGCGGATGTGTACTCCCGCTGGGCGGAAGGCAATCAGGGCGGTGAATCCGAAAACATTATTGGCCGCTGGCTACAGGCGCGCCCCGGCATACGCGATAAAGTCAAAATCTTTACCAAAGTCGGTTCTGATATGGGGCTACCCGGCCATAAAGGATTGAAAAAAGCCTGGATCCAGCAGGCGATTGACGACTCGTTGCGCCGCCTGAATACGGATTACGTCGACCTCTATTTCGCCCACTGGCCGGATCCTGAAACGCCGATCGATGAAACGTTAGAAGCTTTCCAGGCGGTGCAGCAGGCCGGCAAGGTGCGGGCGATTGGCGCTTCAAACCTCGACGCCGGACAGCTGTCATCGGCGCTGGAAGTGGCGCGTAAAGGCGGCCTTCCGGCCTGGCAGGTGCTGCAGCCGGAATATAACCTCTATCACCGCTCCGCGTTTGAAGGGGCGCTTCGCGATCTCTGCGTAAGCCGCGATATAGGCGTGGTGACCTACTACAGCCTGGCTTCCGGCTTCCTGAGCGGCAAGTATCGCCAGCCGTCCGATTTAGCGCAAAGCCAGCGCGGCAGCGGCATCGCTAAATATCTCAATCCACGCGGAATGCGGATTATTGACACGCTGGTCGCGGTGGCGGAAGAACAGCGCGCGAAGCCTGCCGAAGTGGCGTTGGCGTGGCTGATGAGCCGGGAAGGCGTTACCGCGCCGATTGCCAGCGCCACCAGCCTGGCGCAGGTGGAAAGTTTCGCCCACGCGGCGGCGCTGAGCCTCAGCAGCGAACAATTGGCGCGGCTCGACAGCGCCAGCGCCTGAGTCAGTCCCTCACCCCGGAGGCGGCGCGTTGCGCCTTGTCCGGGCTACCAAATCGCACAGTGCGTAGCCCCGGTAAGCGGTAGCGCCACCGGGGATTTTGCGGCCCCCAACATCGACAGTTTCAGCCAGCGTGGTGAATAATTAACGGCGGGCCGCACGAACGGTAGGCCGGATAAGGCGCAGCCGCCATCCGGCGCAAAGGTGCTCCATATCCGCGGATGTTGCCCGGCGTAGCGACACATGACCCCCTTTACTCATCAGGCTCACCCGCCGTTTCTGCTCCTGAACATGCATTTCCGTCAGCGCCTGATGCCGAAGCACCCGCGCCCGCAGGGCCCGTTCAACCGGATGGGGCGCTTCCCATATCGCCGGGCGCTTCTCCCGGCCACGCAATATTATTCCTGATGGCGGGTGACGTTGAGGATCTTCGCGCTCGCGCCGACCGGGAAATTACTCAAGGCGCCAAAATCACTGCCCTGATAACCCATGATCTTACCATCGGTGCGCATCTGCTGAAGATCGATCAAGATAGCCCCCAGCGTGGGAATGATTTTCTCCCGCCAGACGAACAAATAGAGATCCTCCGCCACCTGTACGTAATGGCAGCGGTCGACATCCGCCAGCCCCTTTTCCACGCCGTCCAGACACTGCCAGGCGTAAAAATTATAATTGAGATAGATGTGTTCATAACGCTCGGTCGGGCTATAGGTGTACTGATTGCGCATGCCGACCAGCGCGGTGGTAAAGTCCGGCAGCGGCCCCGGCTGGGCATCCAGGCGGGCGAAGACAAATCGCGCCTCGACGGCGGTCAGCGGCAACCCTTGCTCTACCCGGCTGAAGGCGTCCAGCCGCGCGGCGGCTTCGTCCGGTAGCTGGCCGTATACCAGCGTGGCGTTGCGCTGCGTCAGGTTGCATACCGCGCTGATACTGGCGTTATCGCGCTCCGGGTCAAGAAAATCGATAAACAGAATATCGGGGCGCAGGGCGGTTGCCCGCCAGGGCGCGCGTTTGCCGTTCCAGAGCAGAGTCTGGTCATTTTCGATAATCAGCTGCTGCGGCTCGCTCCCGGCGGCATAAAAGGTAAAGCGTTCGCCTGCGGGCAGACTGGCGGTGGCCAGCAGGTTGCCGTGCGGGGCAAAACCATCGGCCAGCGCGCCGACCTGGATAAATACGGCTTCTGAAGTCATGTGAGCTCCTGAGTAGAGTGGGGCGTTAAGTAAACGCCAGCGTTGGAACATCGACGATGCTGGAACCGCCGTCGGCGACCAGCGTCGCACCGCTGATAATGGCGGCCTGCGGCGAGCAGAGAAATTGGCAGGCCTGCGCTATTTCATCGGGGCTGGCGGGGCGGCGTAGCGGAACGTCGCGGCACACCCGTTGATAGGCCTCGGTAAGCGACAACCCTTCCTCCCGCATCAGCGGAATCATCTCTTCATCCGCCATCGGGGTGGTGACCCAGCCGGGGCAGATGGCATTGGCGCGGACGCCCTGTGGGCCGTAATCGCGGGCGACGGAGCGCATCAGGCCGATTAACGCGTGTTTGGCGGTGACGTAGCCACAGGCCTGCGGCCCGGCGGCAAGGGAAGCGATGGAGGCGACGAACAGTACATTGCCGCGGCTGGCGATAAGCGAAGGCAGGCAGGCGCGCACGCTGACGAAAGCGCTGTTCAGGTTCGCGTCCAGCGCCTCTCGCCATTGGCGATCGCTGGTGTCGGCGGCGGCGCTATTGCCCATGCCGCCGGCGCTGCAGATGAGCACATCGATACCGCCGGTTTGGTCGAGAATTGCCGGTAGCAGCCGTTCCCGCCAGACGTCGCCGTCGGCGGCATCGCCCACCAGCGCCGTCGCGCCGGTTTCATCGGCGATCTTCTGTAGCGTTGTTTCGCGTCTGCCGGTAATAAACACCCGCTCGCCCGCTGCCGTCATCAGCCGCGCGCAGGCGGCGCCAATCCCGCTTCCGCCGCCGGTAATCACCACGACTCTCGCCATCCGCTCTCTCCTGTAATGGGTTCAGGATTACCTTAGAAAGCGAGTCAACTTCCGGCTATCGCCCGGAAGAACGATAGCCGGGTTTGTTTATTGGCCCTCGTTCACAGGAATCGCCTGCGGCGCAGGCACCGGCTTCATGGTTGCCGGATCGACCGCCAGATAACGCCCGGTTTTGTTATCGATACCGACATAATCGATCATCTTGCCCTGCGCTTTGGTAACCATGGTGCGCTTAGCAAATGCCTCGTAGGCGTCGCTCATGGCTTTGACCCGGTCGGCATGTTGGGCCGCGACGTCATGCGTCTCCAGCGGATCGTCATGCAGATTAAACAACTGCCATGGCGCGTCGCCGGCGCTGAGGTCGAGCTTCACTAAGCGCCGCAGCTTCCAGTCGCCATCGACCCAGGCGGCCTGATTATGCAATTCGACGCCGTACTTTGAACGCGGCGGCGTCTGCGTTTCACCGGTCAGGTAGCGTTTAAAGCTGACGCCAATCATCGGCAACACGGGTTTCTTCGCCAGCGATTTATTGGGATCGATACCGGCGAATTCATATAGCGTCGGCGCCACGTCGTACACCGCCATGGTTGAGGCGTCGATTTTACCGCGCCGGGTAATGCCGGGACCGGAGATCATAAAGTCGGTATTGATGCCGCCCTGGGCGCTGGTGGTTTTGTGGTAGTTGGCGTAGGGGGCATTGCTGACGTTAGCCCAGTGGGGGCCGTAGGAGACAAAGGATCCTTTGCGGCCCACGTTGTCATAGCTGTTATCGAACTGCTTCCAGAATTCGGGGGTAGATTCGTAATAAAAACCCTGTGCCGGGTTGGCGCCGTTATCGGTTAAAAATACCAGCAGGGTATTTTTATCGCGCCCGGTTTGTTTCAGCGTCTCCATCAGCGTGCCGATTTGCGCGTCCATATTGGCGATCATCGCCGCATACACCTGCATGACTTTCGCCGTATATTTCTGCTGTTCTGGCGTTAGCGCTTCCCACTCTTTATCCAGCTCCAGATGCGGCAGCGGGGTGTCGTCATGAATGATTCCCAGCGCTTTCAGACGGGTGATGCGCTGGCGATAGACCTCGGCGTAACCCTGCTCATACTGGCCTTTAAAACGTTTGATCCACTCATCCGGCGCCTGCAGGGGGTCATGAGGGGCGGTGAAGGCGAGCCAGGCGAAGACCGGCTGCTCCTTCGGCGTCGCTTTAATCCAGCTATTCATCTGGCGGGCGTAAGCTTCGCTGGAGTAAAAATCATCCGGCAGGGAGATGCGCTCGCCATCGCGGGTATAGTAAGTGTGGAACGCCTCGACGGTTCCGAGCGGTATCGCATCGTTAAAGTGGCTGGTGCCGCCGCCCATAAAGGCGAAGGAGTGGTTAAAACCGCGGTCCTTCGGCGTGGCGCCGGGAACAAAACCGAGATGCCATTTGCCGGCCATCAGCGTGTTATAGCCGGCATCTTTAAAGCGCTCGGCCATGGTGGTGACGCGGTCGGTCAGCCGAAGCTCATAACCCTCTTTGCCAATGGTGCTGTCGTACCACCACATGCCGCCCATCCCGGCCTGCTGGTTACTGTTGCCGGTCAACAGCATCGAACGCGCCGGGGCCGACATCGGTGAGGTGTAATACTGGCTCATGCGGATACTTTGCTCCGCCATGGCCTGCAGGTTGGGGGTGGGGATCTCACCGCCGAAGGGGCTAATATCGGAATAACCCATATCATCGGCGATAATCACGATGACGTTTGGATGCTCATTCTGTGCGCCGTGCGCGCCGCCGGCGAGGATCATGCTGACCGCCGCGGCCATGGCTTTTTTGTTCACGACTGACTCTCCTGTTCATAGTGGGACAACCATCAGGGCAAAGGGCTACGCGGGATGCGCGGCCCCAACAAACGCGGCCCGCCAGGCTTTCAGGCCGTTAAGGTCGCGGGAAAAGGGACGTAATGGCGCGAGGATTTCGCTAAAGAAACGGTAATAACCGCCGCATAGACGATTGTTGCCAGCGGCGTTGAGATGCGCGGGGCAGCCGCCCTGGCAGACCATTTTTACGGAGCAAGTCTGACATTCGCGGCGCAGGCTTTTTTGCTGGCCGAAAGGGAGCTGAACGGATGCGTCGACCGCGGCGGCGAGCGTCTGCTCGTCAAGGCGGCCCAGACGGTGTTCGGCGTTGATCAGATGATCGCAGGCGTAAAGCTGGCCGTCAGACTCCATCACCAGATTGCTGCCGCAGCGGGCGCTATGCACGCAGCTGCCGCTGGTATGGGTAAAATATTGCGCCCACGCCTGTTCGATATTGATGACGAATACCCGCCCCATATCGCAGCGCTTTTGCCACTGTCGCCAGATACCGACCATAAAACGCCCCCAGTTATCGGCGCTGAGCTGATAACCCTCGCGCAGCGCCGCGCCTTCGCTCATTAGCGGCTGGAACTGCAGATAGCGCGCGCCAAGCGTGACCACCCGGTCATAAATCGCCGCCGCGTGGGCGGCCATCTCGTTATGCACCACCACCAGCAGATTAAACTCCACCTGATGCTGGTGGAGCAGGGCGATACCGCGTAGCGCCGCCGACCAGGAAGCCTGCCCGCGTTTATCCGGTCGATGGTGGTTTTGCAGCGCTTCGCTACCTTCGAGGCTGACGCCGATAATAAAGCGATGTTCGCGAAACAGCCGGCACCAGGCGTCGTTGATAAGCGTCCCGTTGGTCTGCAGGCTATTGCTGATGGTTACGCCGTCAGGGGCGTAGCGCTGCTGCAGGGCGAGCGCTTTTTTATAAAAACGTAGCCCGGCCAGTAGCGGCTCGCCGCCCTGCCAGACAAAGTTGATTTCCCGCGCGCTGGCGGGCTGGGCGGCAATATAGCGGCGGATAAACTGCTCCAGTCGCGCCTCGTCCATCTTCCTGACCGGCGTTTCATCCTGCGGGTAGTAGCAGTAGCGGCAGGCGAGGTTGCAGGCGGGGCCAATCGGTTTCATCAGAATATGAAACGGCAGCGATGAGCGCGGTTCGACGGCCAGCGGAATTTGCTGCTGGCGTAAGGCGGCGATATTCAGCATCGGCTTATCCTCTATTAATTGCTGGCCTGGGGCGGCATATTTGGGCAATAGCAAGTCAGGCGTAATCCGTTGATTAAGCCGCGGCGTTAAATTATCGACATCCTTTTAGGGTATAAATGAAAAAATGCAAAAAACTATCGTTCTTAAGGATGAGATCGGACCTGCCAATATAAGGGTTTTTAATCCTCACGAGAAAATAACGCGTGATGTTAATAACTTTTGTTTATGTTTTAACGCCACTACGTTAACAGATAGCAGGGCGATTTTTAAATGCTTTAAATAACAATGTATTGATGAAAAGTTTGTAATGGATATCACATTGTTAACATGTTAATGATTGTGTTACTTAAATGTTAAATGTATGCTTCATCTTACTCTGGTAATCCGCGTGTTACGCACCACCACCTTGACGGGGGGAAATATCATGTCTGCTTTATTAAAAGCCAGTCGTAATGATGCGATAATAGCCCGTTGTTTACAGACTATTTCACAGTTAATTCCACTGTCTTCAGCGGTTTTTTATCGAGTAAATAATCGTTTAAAACCTGAAAACTATATATTGCATAATATTTCGGATAATACACACCAACAATATCTGGAAAGCTTCCAGCCATTGGATCCGCACCTGCCGGCGCACTTTAGTCACCAGAGTACGACCATGGCAGCGATGACGCCGCGACTCTGTGACCGCAACCGCCACTACTATCATGAATTTATGTTGCCGAATAACGTACGCGACATGACCGAAATCTTTATTCGCCGCGAACGGCGGATCGTTGCCGGTATCTCGCTGATGCGCGACGTGCCTTTTTCCAGCGAGGAACGCCTCCGGGCCCAGGCGGTACTGCCGTTGGTGGAGCTGGCTATTCGCGATTTCCTGCAGGAAGAGGATCAACTCCCTGCCATCCTGACGGCCAAAGAGCGCGAAATCGTCGGCATGGTGCGTGAAGGCGCCAGCAATAAGCTGATTGCCCGCCAGCTGGATATCTCGCTCTCGACGGTGAAAACCCATCTGCGCAATATTTTCGCCAAGACCGAAGTCGTCAACCGGACTGAACTCGTTTCCCGAACCTGGATGCCTGCCGCTCAGCGTACGCTGCATCTGTAATCTGACTATCGCATCCCGCGCGCGCCGTGGCAGCACGGCGTTTTCCTGATGCCTGAGGGTATCACTCCCTGGATAACCGTCCGGGGGGAGGCTTTTTTGACTGGAGCACGCCCTACGATGTCGAGTACACCTCTTTCTGAAAATAGCCTTTCCCGGCTTGGCGGGCTGGTGGTGTCGCTGCGTTTGCTGGCGGCGATTGTCATTTTCGCCGCCATTGCGCCGGGGATTTTAATGACCGCGCCGGCGGTGGCGGCGCAACTGGCCAGCGAATGGCACCTTAAACCCGGACAGATCGGCTGGCTATTTTCGGCGGAGCTCGGCGCGATGAGCCTGGCGACGCTCCCGGCGTGGTGGTGGATGAACCGCCTGGACTGGCGGCGGGTGGCACTCGTCGCCTGCGCGGTATTTCTGCTCGCTAACCTTGCTTCGGCGGTAGTCACCCAGTATGCGTCGCTGCTGGCGGTACGCTTTATTGCTTCCCTGGCGGGCGGCACGCTAATGATTTTGTGCATCAGCTGCGCGGCGGGAACGCCGAATCCATCGCGGGTGTACGCATTTTGGGTACTGGGGCAGCTGCTGTTAGGCATGCTTGGCCTGCTGGTGTTGCCCGGCCTGTTCGTGACCTTTGGCCTGAAGGTCGTTTATCTGCTCCTCGCCGCCATCATGCTCTGCTGTTTGCCGCTGGTTTCCGCCTTCCCGTCGCGTTTTCAAGCGCAATCGGCTTCCCATCGCCAGCCACCTGCAGCGTCGTGGCGTAAGGCGCTGGCGGTGCTCGCGGTTCTCACCTTCTATATCAGCCTCAGCGCGGTATGGACCTTTATCGGCACCATCGGCAGCGGGGCGGGGTTGAGTCCGACAGAGGTCGGTCTGGTGCTGGCGGCGGCGACGGTGTTCGGCATTATCGGCGCCGGCGGCGCGGCTCTACGCGGTACCCAACGTCCGGACCGGCTGGCGGTGTGGCTGGGATACGCGCTGCTGATCGCCAGCGTGCTGTTACTGACGGGCCATCCGCTGCTGGTGCGTTACGCCATCGCGGCGCTGCTGTTTAAGTTCACCTGGACTTTCGTGCTGCCTTTTATCCTCGCTCGCGTGGCCGCGCTCGATAACAGCGGCCGGTTGATGAACAGCATCAATCTGGTGATCGGCGGCGGAATGGCAGCCGGCCCGGCGCTCGCGGGGGCCTTACTGCAACATTTCGCCAGCGCCAATCCGCTGCTGGCGGCGGCAGGCGCCTGCGCGCTGCTGTCTCTGATTTTGATTGCGGCGGCGTCGTCCGCCGGAAAAGGTTTAGCCAACGGGAGGATAGAGTGAAAAGAAAAACCGGTTTCTTCTTTGATGAACGTTGTTTCTGGCACAGTACCGGCCTGCACGCGGTAACGCTGCCGGTCGGTGGCTGGGTACAGCCGCCCGCCGGCGGCGGCCATGCCGAGTCGCCGGAGACCAAACGGCGGATGAAAAATCTGATGGACGTCTCCGGGCTGACGCCGCAGCTGGAACTACGCAGCGCGGCGGCGGCGAGCCTTGAGGACCTGCGGCGGATCCATCCTGATAGCTATCTTGAGCGTTTTAAGGCAATCAGCGATAACGGCGGCGGCATGCTCGGCAAAGAGGCGCCGCTGGGACCGGGGAGTTATGAAATCGCCTGCCTTTCCGCCGGACTGGCCTGTGCCGCCGTCGAGGCGGTGCTTAAGGGCGAACTGGATAACGCTTATTCGCTGTCGCGGCCGCCAGGACACCACTGCCTGCCGGACCAGTCGATGGGGTTTTGTTTCCTCGCCAATATTCCCATTGCCGTTGAACGGGCGAAAGCGTTGCTGGGGCTCGGCAAGGTGGCGATTATTGACTGGGACGTTCACCACGGTAACGGTACGCAGCATATCTATCTGCAGCGCGATGACGTGCTGACTATCTCATTGCATCAGGACGGCTGCTTCCCGCCGGGCTACTCCGGCGAGGACGATCGCGGCGTTGGCGCGGGCGAAGGTTACAACATCAATATTCCGTTGCTGGCCGGGGCGGGCGACGACAGTTGGCGCTATGCGCTGGAAACTATCGTCATTCCCGCGCTGGCGCGTTTTGAGCCGGAACTGATTATTATCGCCTGCGGCTATGATGCCAACGCGATGGATCCATTAGCGCGGATGCAGCTACATAGCGACAGCTTCCGGGCGATGACCGAACAGGTCCAGCAGGCGGCGGATCGCCTGTGCGGCGGGAAACTGGTGATGGTACACGAAGGCGGCTACGCCGAGTCCTACGTGCCGTTCTGCGGCCTGGCGGTGATGGAAACGCTGAGCGGCGTGCGCACCGAGGTTGAGGATCCGCTGCTGGAATTTATTCACCAGCAGCAGCCGCGCGCCGCATTCGCACAGTTCCAGCGCCAGGCCATCGATCGGCTGGCGCAGCAGTTCGGTCTGCTATAAAACGCCTCAGCTTCCCCGCTGTGATGGCGGGGAAGTCAATGCTTTCCCTTCTGCGATTTCACCGCGCATCCACTGACTTACCGCCTGATTAATCATCGCCAGCACGCTGAGCAGCAGCATCCGCTGCTGCGCTTCGAGCTTCAGATAACGGCGCAGCGGCGGCATTTTACAGACCACTTCGCTGGCGGCCCAGGGTTCAATGCAACAGCGCCAGCCGCTATCGTCAAAGGTCAACGAAAAGCGGCGGTAGTCCAGCTCGCTTAAGGTGTGCTGGAGATTAGGAAAACCGTTGAGATAGCCGGCGAGCTGCGCGCTCTCTTTACTACCGATAAAGCGGATGGGCTGACGTTTCAGCCAGCCGGATTGGTGGGCGCGGATCTTGCCGCGAGCGGGCCGGGTAACCGGCCCCTCGACGACAAACTCGCAGCTGTGAATGCTGGCCATAAATAGCCGCTTCTGGCGCACGCTGAAGGTGACGGCGGTGACGTCGTTCAACCGCAACATCGCGCTGCGTTCGCTGAGTTTTTCGCTCGGCCAGCCCGCTAAGTCGCGCTGCACCGCGTTCATTAATGGCGTTTCAAACCAGGGGACGGAGGACATCAGGCGTCATCTCCCCGCAGGTCTGTTTCTCATAATTGCCGATAGCGCGCTCGACCACCTCTTCCACCTCCAGCGGCTTGAACGGATTAACGCGCTGTACGCACAGCGTCCAGAACAGGGCATAGGCGGCGGTCAGGCCGAGCATAATCCCGAACGGCACCAGCACCTCGCGGCTGTCCATCCCCGGTGGGGTAATATTCACAATCGCGATGATAATCCCGACGCTGGAGATAATCTGCGGTAGCGGGAACCACGGCGAGCGGTAGGCGCGCGGCAGGTCAGGGCGGCGAATGCGCAGCATCACCACCGACAGCGTGACCAGCAGATAGGCCACGCCCCAGGCGCAGACCGCGGCGAGGATCAGCGGTACGATACGGTCCAGATCGCCGTTCAGGTACCAGGCGTGCAGGCAGGGGATGGCCACGCCGATGGCAATCGCGATCACCGGCGTTTTGAAGCGCGGATGCAGCCAGGTAAGAAAACGCGGCAGCGCGCCGTCCAGCGCCATACCGTAAATAATACGCGGCACCGCGGCCATCAAGGTATTAATCGTGGCGCAGCCCGCCAGCAGCAGGCCGACCCCGAGCCAGTACTGGCCGGCGTGGCCCATCACCCGCTCGGCGAAGGCCGGGATCGCCATCGGCGTGTCCAGCAAATGGACGTTATTCGCCGCATCGATCACCACGTTTTCCACCTGGCGGTTAATCGCCGCGCCATAGATAAACATGCAGCTGGCGACCCCCAGCAGACCCAACGCCATCGCCCGCGGAATGGTGCGGTGGGCTTTTTTGATTTCCGGCGCCATCGGCGTCACCAGTTCACAGCCGACGAACATAAACATCGCCATGCCGATATAGCCGAACAGGCCGGAGATATCGCTAACGTTCAGCGGCGTGCCGAACCAGCCGGAAAGGTGAGTCACCGGCGCCATAAAAATGCCGCACAGGCCGAAAATGGTTAGCGTTGTCCACATGCCAAAGGTAAGCACCACTTCGACCTTGCCGAAAATTTCCACCCCAATGGCGTTCAGCAGGCCGAAAATGACCACCATACCGACACCCACCATCCAGGTGTTTTGATGGGCGGCCATCTGCGCGTTGACCGATTCGAAGTTCACCAGCGCCATAATGCCGGCGAGAATGGTCTCCGCGGTTCCGGCGAAGATATGGACGATAAGATAGGCGCACAGCGCGCCGGTAATGGCGAAGAAGCGGCCCATACCGCAGGAGATATAGTCGTACACCGAACCGGTGGTGGGGATTAACGTCGCGGCTTCGGCGAAGGTAGTGACCTGCGCCTGCATCATAATAAAAGCCAGCAGTACCGCCAGCGCGAAGGTGTCGCCGCCCATGCCGAATCCGCTGGTGACCGTTAGGATCACCGGGCTTGCCATAATCAGCCCAACCGAGCTGGCGAGGGTCGTCGGAAAGCCGACGACGCCGCGTTCAAGATGGCTGGCGAGTCTGTTACTAAACATAGTCAACCTCTGCACAATGTAGGGGAGGGCAGGGAATAGCCAGCGCCACTCCCGGATAGTCATAATTTAGGCGGGCATCCTGCTCAACGAATATCGTCCGGAAGGTGGAGAGCAACGGGTGAATCTGTGACGTAGTCCATGAATGTGGCGGTTGATAAACAAGATGGCCCCGGAAAGCGGGGCCATCTGTCTTGCCACGTTGCGCGTATTTCTGCCGGGTGGCGGCTAGCGCCTTACCCGGCCTACGGTCCATGCGGCCAGCCTTTAATTTGGCCTAAAAATCCCCGGTAGCGCCGACGCTTATCGGGGCGACAGCGCTGTGCGATTTGGTAGCCCGGAGAAGGCGTAATGCGCCGCCGGGCATTATCAGCGTGTTAGCGCGTCTCGACGTTCGCCAGATAGTGTTTGACGAAACGTGGGGTGAGGATTTTCCACTCCACTTCGGTGCCCTGTTTGACAAACCAGCTGTCCCCCGGCGCGAAGCGCTGCGGCTCGCCGCCGGCGACGGTCAGTTCAACTTCACCCTCCAGCACGGTGGCGTGTTCGGTAAACGGATAGGTCATGGTGAAGCTCCCTTCGGTGGACGAAAACAGTCCGCAGGTAAAGGCGTCCTGCGGCTCGCCGTATATCATCGCGCCCGCTACCTGCGGGTCGCCGGCGGTCGGCGTCGCGCCGAGCAGGCTGACGCTGCCGATCGGCTGCAGTTCAGGTACCGGGTGTTTGAGTTTAAAAGCGTGCATAGCGTTCTCCTGATTAACTCCGGCCTTTCCAGAAACCGGCGGTTTGATGCATCAGTTTTCCGGCGGTGACTAATAGCAAGCGCAGGCTGTCACGGCCGTGGATGGTCGCGTGGGGAATGCTGCTTAGCAGACGATAGCGGTCGGAACCGCCATTGATCCCTTCGGCGAGGATTTTGCACACGATGTGCGAGGGGGTGACGCCGAAGCCGGAGTACCCCTGGACGTAAAAGACGTTGTTATGGTCGCGTAAGGTGCCAATCTGCGGGAACAGGTTGGCGCTACAGGCCATCGGCCCGCCCCAGGCGAAATCGATCTTCACATCTTTCAGGTATGGGAAGACCTCCGCCAGCAGCGTACGGTTCCAGGCGGCGAAATCGTTCGGCGTATACTCCACGAAGCGGGTAGCGCTGCCGAACAGCAGGCGGTTTTCACGAGTGACGCGGTAGTAGTTAATCACCGGGCGAATATCGCTGAAGGCGCCGCGCAGCGGGCTGATGCGCTCGATCAGTTCATCGGAGAGCGGCTCGGTCGACACCTGATAGGAGTAGGTGACCAGCGTTTTGTTGTAGATCTCCGGCTCCATATTGTTGAGGAAGCTGTCGCAGGCCCACAGTAGTTTGGCGGCTTTAACGCTGCCCATCGCGGTGCGCACCCGTACCTGTTTGCCGTAATTCACCTCCACCACCGGCGAGGATTCGAAAATCTTCACCCCCAGCGAATGCGCGGCCTGCGCCGAACCAAGCAGCATATTGAGTGAATGGATCTGCCCGCCGCCCATATGTTTCAGCGCGCCGCAGTAGACCTCGGAACCGACCACCTGCTGCACCTCTTTCCCGGTATACAGTTCGATCTCTTCATCCGGGGTGGCGGCTTTAAACTCCTTCTCCCACTGGCGTAGCGTTTTAAGCTGCCGCTGGTTATAGGCCAGGTAGCCGTAGCCGGGGACGAAATCGGCGTCGATGTTGTATTTGCGGATGCGTTCGCGAATGATACCCGCGCCGAGGTTGGCGATTTTAAATAGCGTCTCCAGCCCCTCTTTGCCGACGTGTTTTTTCACCGCTTCGATATCGTGGCCGATTCCAGCCATCACCTGGCCGCCGTTGCGCCCGGTGCCGCCATAGCCAAGATGGCGCGCTTCCAGCACCACCACGTTGGTGATCCCCTGTTCCGCGAGTTCGAGCGCGGTGTTAATGCCGGAAAAGCCGCCGCCGATAATCACCACATCGGCTTCAATATCTTCCCGTAGCGCCGGAAAATGGAGCTGGTATTTCTTCGTCGCGCCGTAGTAGTTCAGCGCATCGATTTTAATATTCATCGCGTTACCCTGTCGTCTTGCCTGGCTCAATGTCCTCATCACAGCACGCCGCGCGGGCGCTGAATATCGTCCGGAAGAATGACGTTCTTTAGAACGATGGGCGGTGCGGCGCAACCGTGCTGTGATGGGCTAACTTTGCTAAAAAACGGGTGCTGACGATGAGCGAGATAACCTTACTGGCGGAAGTGACCGCCTTTTTACGCCAGCCGCACGGGCAGTTTATTGCCGGTCATCGGGAGGCGGGCCACGGCGCGCCGTTCGCGGTGATAAACCCAGCGACCGGACAGGCGATTGCCGAGGTCACGGCGGCGGATGTCGGCCAGGCGGACCGCGCGATGGAGAGCGCCCGCCTGGCGTTTAATCAGTGGCGCGAGATACCGACGCTGGCGCGCGGCGCGCTGCTGCTGAAACTGGCGGACACGCTGGCAGAGCATCGCGAAGAGCTGGCGCAGCTGGAAAGCCTCTGCTCCGGTAAGACCATCACCCTGGCGCGGATGCTGGAACTGGATCAATCGGTAGCGTTTTTGCGCTACTTCGCAGGCTGGGCGGGAAAAATCACCGGGGAAACCCTGGATGTGTCGCTGCCGTCGATGGCCGGGGAGAAATATACCGCCTTTACCCGCCGCCAGCCGTTGGGCGTGGTGGTCGGCATCGTACCGTGGAACTTCTCGATTATGATTGCCATCTGGAAGATGGCGGCGGCGCTGGTCTGCGGCTGCACTATCGTCCTCAAGCCGAGCGAGTATACGCCGCTGACGCTGCTGCGGGTGGCGGAACTGGCGAAAGCGGCGGGTATCCCGGATGGCGTCATTAACGTGGTCAACGGCGCCGGAGGCGAAATCGCCCAACGGCTCATCACGCATCCGGCCTGCGCCAAAGTGAGCTTCACCGGCTCGGTGGCGACCGGGGAAAAAGTCCAGCAGTCGGCCAGCGGGTCAGGTAAACGGGTTACGCTGGAGCTGGGCGGTAAAAACGCCGCGCTGTTCCTCGATGATCTGACGGCGGAGGCCATGGTGAACGGCATCATTGAAGCCGGTTACCTCAACCAGGGGCAGATTTGCGCCGCCGCTGAGCGCTTTTATCTGCCGCAGGGCAAGCTGGATGCGGTACTGGCGCTGCTGAAAGATAAGCTCAGCGCTTTCGCGCCGGGGTCGCCGCTGGATGAACAAACGCTGATGGGGCCGCTGGCCAACCGCCAGCAGTATGACAAAGTCTTGCGGCTCATTCAGACCGCGCGCGATGAGGGCGATACCATCGTTTGCGGCGGCGAAGCGCTGCCCGGCGAGGGCTATTTCCTGCAGCCGACGGCGGTTAAAGTGCGCAGCGAAGAGAGCACCCTGATGCGCGAAGAGACCTTCGGCCCGGTATGCAGCTTTATTGGCTATCGCAGCGAAGAAGAGGCGCTGGCCCGAATTAATGCTTCGCCCTATGGGCTGGCGGCCAGCGTCTGGTCGGATAATATCCGCCAGGCGCTGCGCTACTCGCAGGCCATTGATGCCGGGATCGTGTGGGTCAACATGCATACCTTCCTCGACCCGGCGGTACCGTTCGGCGGCATGAAAGGATCGGGTATTGGCCGTGAGTTTGGTAGCGCGTTTATTGATGATTATACTGAACTTAAATCGGTGATGATGCGTTATTAAACCGCGGTAATACGTTGCTGCCGCTAATCCCCCTTCATTAAATATAAGACTTAATAGTTATTATTATCTAATCCTTACCCTGGCCGCTAAATAATAATTTAGTGGCCTTTTTGTTTACCTCGAATATGCGTGCAAGGAAATTGCCTGAAAACTTGTACAATAATATCCCGATTAAAAATTGCCGCCAATTAAATTTGCGATTACCAATATGCATCCCGTAATCATCTAATGGATGACTGGCATTTTATTGTTTGAATTATTGTTAACTAAAAATTATCTGAGAGTTTTTAATTAACATTTAATTAATTATTTTGGAGTTCACCTTGACTACGCCATTAAAAGAGATCGTTATTGTCGGCGGCGGCGCCGGCGGGCTGGAGCTAGCGACCCAACTGGGACGTAAATTAGGGCGTCGGCGGAAAGCGAATATTACCCTTGTCGACCGCAGCCAGAGTCATCTGTGGAAACCGCTATTGCATGAAGTCGCCACCGGTTCGCTGGATGAAGGCGTGGATGCGTTGAGTTTCCTCGCCCATGCCAGCAAACACCACTTTTCCTTCCAGCACGGTTCGGTAATGGATATCGATCGGCAGGATAAGACTATTACTATCGCCGCGCTGCGGGATGAGCAGGGAGAAATGCTGGTGCCGGAACGCAAGTTGCGCTGGGATACGCTGGTGATGGCGCTGGGCAGTACGTCGAACGATTTTAATACGCCCGGGGTAAAAGAACACTGTATTTTCCTCGACAGCGCTGAGCAGGCAAAAGTATTTCATCAGCAAATGCTGAACCAATTTCTGCGCTATTCCGCCGACCCGCAGACCACCGGTAAGGTCAATATTGCCATTGTTGGCGGTGGCGCTACCGGCGTTGAATTATCTGCCGAATTACATAATGCGGTGAAAGAACTGCACAGCTATGGCTATAAAGATCTGACTAACGATGCGTTAAATGTCAGCCTGATTGAAGCCGGCGATGGTATTTTACCCGCGCTACCAAAACGAATTTCCAGCGCCGTCCACGATAAGTTGAGCAAGCTTGGCGTTAATGTAATGACCAACACCATGATCACCGGCGTTGAGGAAAATGGTCTGCATACCAAAGACGGCCAGTTTATCGAGGCGAATTTAATCGTTTGGGCGGCCGGGATTAAAGCGCCGGACTTCATGAAAGAGATTGCCGGACTGGAGACCAACCGTATCAATCAGCTGGTGGTGGAGCCTACGCTGCAAACGACGCGCGATGCCGATATTTTCGCCTTTGGCGACTGTGCGGCGTGCCCGCGTCCGGAAGGCGGATTTATCCCGCCGCGCGGCCAGGCGGCCCATCAGATGGCGCTGTTCACCGCCGATAATATTATCGCCCGCATGAAGGGGCATAAGCTGAAAGCGTTCTCCTATCGCGATCGCGGTTCGCTGGTTTCACTGTCCAGCTATACCACCTTCGGTAGCATTATGGGGCATCTGCCGATCGGCCCGCTGATGGTCGAAGGCCGTATTGCGCGCATGGTTTACGATTCGCTGTATCGGATGCATCAGGTGACGCTGCACGGTTATTTCAAAACCGGCCTGATGATGCTGTCCGGCGGGATTAACCGTATTATTCGCCCGCGCCTGAAATTGCATTAAACGTGCTAAGCCGCCCTTCGCCAGAAGCGTGCGGCTTAGCCTCCTGTCGCCCGGATAAGGCGTAATGCGCCGCTATCCGGGTATGTATCGATCCCGCAGTTCTTTTCTCCCCCTATCAATCCGCCATCCCACGTTAAAAAATCAGCAGATAATCTTTTTTGCCCGCCGAGGCTTGTTTGACATTCGATAATGAGTATAGTTCTCATTCTCTTTTTTGTTCGCAGACTAAGCAGGGATCGATCTGCGCCAGTGAGTCGTTCACAAGGAACAGCGAAGGCGTAGGGTGACGCAAAGACAGCAGGCCGGAAACACACAATATCGGCCGCTGCGCGACCACCGGGTCATTGATTTTTTATAGGGTTGTTCCAATGAAATACACTCTTCCGGCGTTGGCGCTGGCCATCAGCGCGACGTTAGGCGGCTGCGCGACCCACCATTCCGCTGCCGTTGCTCAACCGGTTGTTAACTCTCCTGCGGCTAACGTGGCGCAACCTCTGCAGCGCCAGCTAGCGGAAGGGTTGTACGAGATGGCGCTAAGCCCGCAGGGCGATGCGCTGTACGTCGCCAGCGCCGAGGGCTTTAAAGATGTGCAGGGCGGAGCGGTTTACAAGCTGGATCCGCAAACCCTTAATACCATCGGCCTGACGCATACCGATCTGAAAAACTTCGCTTTACAGCTCTCTGCGGATGGTAAAACGCTATACGTCAGCAATTCGCTCGACGGCGGCATCAGCGCTATTGACACCGCCACCGGCAAGGTAAAAAACCGCCTGCTGTTCAGCGAGCGCAATGAAAAAGGGCTCCCCTATGGGGCGCGTCAGTTGCTGCTGTTAAATAATACCCTCTACGTTGGCGCGGTCGCCGACCCGGCGCAAATCTGGGTGGTTGACGCCACTACCCTGAAGCTGAAAACGCGGATTAAAAACACCGGTAAATGGATGACCGGCCTGCACTATTCTGCACAAACCGGGCGCGTATACGCCGCCAACGGCAGCGGTGAAATTCTGGTGATCAACCCGCGCAACCAACGCATTGAACAGCGCTGGAAGCCGCTGGGCGACAAGCCGGCGCTGCTGCTTAATATGGCCGAAGATAGCGAAACCGGTCGTCTGTTCGTGACCGATAACTCGAAAGCGAAAACCACCCTGGTGTTGGATATCCACAGCGGCAAACTGCTTAAACAGCTCGATGTCGGCGATTCGCTGGCGGTGCAGTTCAATGGGAAACGCCACGAGATTTATATTTCACAGCGTGAATCCGGCAAGGTTATCAGCCTTGACGCCAGCCACTACACGCTGAAGAAAAGCTGGGCGCTGCCGGCCAATCCCAACAGCCTGCTGCTTTCCGCCGATGGTCAGACGCTGTTTGTCACCGTCAAACAGCCCTTCAATAAAGACCACTCCACTAAAGGCCCGGACAGCATCGTACGTATCGACCTGAACGCGCAATAAAAATAACTGGCCCGGCGACGGGCCCTTTGATCCATTTATCCTCATCCATGGGGCAAATTATGCACACCACGCACTATTCATCCTTCCCGCTGCGTAAAACGCTGCTGGCCTTAGCCATCAGCGCCGCCAGTCAAACGGCGATGGCCGCGGACGCTGCCGCCGCGAAGCAGCCTGGCGAAGAGACCATCATCGTCGAGGCTAAAGAAAACAGCGATTTTAAATCCGGCGGCGACCTGGTAGTTCCGGCATTCCTCGACGGCCAGATCGCCCACGGCGGCCGTCTGGGAATGCTTGGCGAACAAAAAGCGATGGACGTCCCGTTTAACGTCATCGGCTATACCTCGAAGCTGATTCAGGACCAGCAGGCGAAAACTATCGCCGATGTCGTCAGCAACGACGCTGGCGTGCAGGCCGTACAGGGCTACGGCAACTTCGCCGAGACCTATCGAATCCGCGGGTTTAAGCTCGATGGCGATGACATGACCATGGGCGGACTGGCGGGCGTGGTGCCGCGTCAGGTGATGGATACCCAGATGCTGGAGCGCGTTGAAATTTTCAAAGGGGCTAACAGCCTGCTTAACGGCGCGGCCAGCAGCGGCGTCGGCGGGATGATTAACCTCGAGCCGAAGCGGGCGGAAGATCTGCCGACCGCACGCGTTGGCGTCGACTATACCTCTGATTCCCAGGTTGGCGGTACCCTCGACCTGGGGCGCCGTTTCGGCGATAACAACCAGTTCGGCGCCCGGGTCAACCTGGTGCATCGCGAGGGCGAAGGCGCTATCGATAACGATAAACGCCGTACCACGCTGGCTTCGCTGGGGCTTGATTACCGCGGCGATCGTTTCCGCTCCTCGCTCGATTTCGGCTATCAGAAGAAAACGTTCCACGGCGGTACGATGGGCGTCAATATCAGCGGCGTGGATTTCGTCCCGGCGCTGCCGGACAACAGCAAAAATTACAGCCAGAAGTGGGGCTATAGCGATATCGAAAGCGAGTTCGGCATGGCGAAGGCGGAATATGACCTGACCGATAGCTGGACGGTATACAGCGCCCTCGGCGGTCAGCATTCGCATGAAATCGGCACCTACAGCGCGCCGAAGCTGCTCAATAAAAACGGCGATGCGACGGTTGGCCGCCTTGATACTAACCGCATCATCGACGCGATCAGCGGCATGGGCGGGGTACGCGGCGATTTCAATACCGGCGCGATTTCGCATAAGGTGAATCTCGGCTATGCGGCGCAGGTGCATACCGATGCGACCGCCTGGCGGATGTCGGCGAAGAACCCGACCACCAATATCTATGACAACCGCGATGTGGCAATGCCGGATAACGCCTATTTAGGCGGCAACTACCACGATCCGCTGGTCACCTCGCGCAGCCGTACGCAGGGCTGGCTGCTGAGCGATACCCTCGGCTTCTTTAACGATAAGGTGCTGTTTACCGCGGCTGCTCGTCATCAGAAAGTGGTCGTGCGCAACTACAGCAACGCCACCGGGCTGGAAGATACCTCGTCGCGTTATACCCAAAGCCGCTGGATGCCGACGTTTGGCCTGGTGTACAAGCCGTGGGAGCAGCTGTCGCTGTATGCTAACCATACCGAAGCGCTGCAGCCGGGCTCTGTGGCGCCGACTACGGCGGCCAATGCCGGGCAGAGTACCGGGATCGCGCACTCGAAGCAGGACGAAGTGGGCGTCAAGATCGACTACGGTACGATCGGCGGATCGCTGGCGCTGTTTGAAATCAAAAAACCGAACGCCATTTCCGATACCGCTGGCAATTACGGCCTCGACGGCGAGCAGCGTAACCGCGGCGTAGAGATGAACGTCTTCGGCGAGCCGATGCTGGGGCTGCGTCTTAACGCCAGTACGGTGTGGCTGGATGCCAAACAGACTAAAACCGCTAAAGGCGCAACCGACGGTAAAGATGCCATCGGGGTGGCTAACTTCTACGCGGTGCTTGGCGCCGAGTATGATATCAAGCCGGTGGAAGGCCTGACCGCGACAGCGCGTGTCAATCATAGCGGCTCGCAGTATGCCGATGCGGCCAACACCAAGAAGCTGGATAGCTACACCACCCTGGATTTAGGCCTGCGCTATCGTATGCGCCTGAACGCCGACCAGAACGAAATGACCTGGCGCATCGGGGTGACCAACGTGACCAACGAGAAGTACTGGTCCGGCATTGACGATACCGGAACCTATCTGTTCGAAGGCGATCCGCGTACCGTTCGCGTCTCAATGAGCTACGACTTCTAACGCTAAAAAAGCGGGGCGGGCGGCTGATGCTTGCCCCGCGCAACTTGCGACAATCCCCCCTAAGTGATAAAAGGTGCCCCTTCACAAAAACACACAGGGGAACGACGTGAAAGACGCGTCAACGTCGTCGGATGCCGTGGAAGAGAGCGGCCCGACGCTTCATCGCGGTTTACAAAACCGACATATTCAACTTATCGCCCTTGGCGGCGCGATTGGTACCGGCCTGTTTCTCGGCATTGGTCCCGCGATTCAAATGGCTGGCCCGGCGGTATTACTGGGTTACGCCGTGGCCGGTATTGTCGCTTTTTTGATTATGCGCCAGCTTGGCGAGATGGTGGTGGAAGAGCCGGTATCCGGTTCCTTTGCCCACTTTGCCTATAAATACTGGGGCCCGTTCGCCGGCTTTCTCTCCGGCTGGAACTACTGGGTCATGTTCGTGCTGGTAGGGATGGCGGAACTGACCGCCGCCGGGATTTATATGCAGTACTGGCTCCCGGACGTGCCCACCTGGGTTTGGGCGGCGGCCTTCTTCATCATTATTAACGCCGTCAACCTGGTCAACGTACGCCTGTATGGAGAAGCAGAATTCTGGTTCGCGCTGATTAAAGTGCTGGCGATTATCGGCATGATCGCCTTTGGCCTGTGGATGCTGTTTGGCGGCCACGGCGGCAGCAAAGCCGGTTTTGATAACCTGTGGAAGCATGGCGGTTTCCTTGCCACCGGCTGGCATGGCCTGGTGCTGTCGCTGGCGGTGATTATGTTTTCTTTCGGCGGGCTGGAGCTTATCGGCATTACCGCCGCGGAAGCGCAAAATCCGGAAAAGAGCATTCCGAAAGCGGTCAACCAGGTGGTTTACCGTATCCTGCTGTTTTACATCGGCTCGCTGGTGGTGCTGCTGGCGCTCTATCCGTGGGTGGAGATCAAATCCGATAGCAGCCCGTTTGTGATGATTTTCCATAATCTTGACAGCAACGTGGTGGCTTCCGCGCTGAATTTCGTCATTCTGGTGGCATCGCTGTCGGTCTATAACAGCGGCGTCTATTCCAATAGCCGGATGCTGTTCGGCCTGTCGGTACAGGGCAATGCGCCGAAGTTTCTCGCCCGCGTCAGCAAACGCGGCGTGCCGGTGAATTCGCTGCTGCTGTCAGGCGTCATTACCTCGCTGGTGGTGGTGCTGAACTATCTCCTGCCGCATGAAGCGCTGGGGCTGCTGATGGCGCTGGTAGTGGCGACGCTGCTGCTGAACTGGATAATGATCTGTATGGCGCACCTGAAGTTTCGCGCCGCGCAGCGTCGTAAAGGCCGCGAATCGAAGTTCAAAGCGTTACTGGCGCCAGCCAGCAACTACTTCTGCATCGCTTTTCTCGGTTTGATTCTGGTACTGATGTGCACCATTGACGGGATGCGTCTGTCGGCGATATTGCTGCCGGTGTGGATTATCTTCCTGTTTGCCGCCTTCAAACTGCTGCGCCGCCCGGCGTAAGGCTTATCGCCCCGCGGACTGGCGGGGCGACACAACTTATTTTATCCCGTGGAAGCCGTCCAGATAGGCGCCAGCCAGCTCATTACCAAACAGACGAGCATCTTTCGCTTCCATCGTTTCGCTCCACCGATCGCTCGCATTACCGTTGAAGGAGTGTTGTGACTTCACCCCTTCCAGCGCCTGTTGCTTAATGGCGTCGGCAACCCGCTGCGCATCGCTTTCACTCACCCCTTTTTTCCGATCTTCTTGCCCGCGGGCATAAATATCGCGGAAGTTAGGCAGGTTCATCTGATAATTTTGCTGACGGTTAACGGTGAAATTACCGCCGACGAAATCTGAACGGTGAGACACGAAGCTATAAGCATGGCGTTCTGGCGAGGTCTTCGATGAGGTGCAACCGGAAAGGAGTGCTAAAGCGCAGCCAAGCGCGACAAACGTTGTGGTTAATTTCATTATGCAGAGCGTCCTTTGGCGATAATCCATGTTGGTGAAAAGATCATCTGCTTAAACTGTGTCGACGGCTAGCCCTGAGAAATGATAGTGGAGTGAGAGTACGCTGGCGCGCAATGCGCGCCAGCCGGGAATCAGGACGACAGCGCGCCCGACAGTGAACGAATGTCGTTGCCGGTTGGCGTCTGGTGAATACGCAGGCCGAACTCGTCAACCACGGCAAAGATATGGTCGAAGATATCCGCCTGAATGCCTTCATACTCCGCCCACACCACGGTATTGGTAAAGCAGTAGATCTCAATCGGCAGGCCGTTAGCGTCCGGCGCTAGCTGGCGCACCATCATGGTCATATCCTTGCGTAGCCGCGGATGGTTACGCAGATACTCCTGCAGATAGGCGCGGAAGGTGCCGATATTGGTCATTTTGCGCAGGTTGAGCACCGATGGCGCATTGGCGTGCTGTTGGTTCCACTCGTTAATTTCCTGATGGCGCGAGTCCATATAGGGCTTCAGCAATTTGGCCTGAATCAGGCGCTGTTGCTCCTGCTCGTCAAGAAAATGGATGCTGGTGGTATCGATGTTCAGGCTGCGCTTAATGCGACGACCGCCGGAGGCCGACATCCCGCTCCAGTTTTTAAACGAATCCGAGACCAGCGACCAGGTGGGGATTGTAGTGATGGTGTTATCCCAGTTGCGCACTTTTACCGTGGTCAGACCGATATCAATAACCGCGCCATCGGCGCCATATTTCGGCATCTCCAGCCAGTCGCCGAGTTTGAGCATGTCGTTGGCGGAAAGCTGGATCCCGGCCACCAGGCCAAGAATCGGGTCTTTAAATACTAACATCAGCACGGCGGCCATCGCGCCAAGGCCGCTAATCAGAATCGCCGGCGACTGGCCAATTAGCAGCGATATGATCAGAATGCCGATAATAATCGCCGTAACCAGCTTAATGCCCTGGAAGATGCCTTTTAACGGCAGCTGCGAGGCGGTGGGGAATTTTTGCGCCAGATTGAAAATCACGTCCAGCAGCGAGAAGAAGGAAAGCATGGCGTAAACCATTACCCACAGCTGCGCGCAGGTGGATAAAATTTCCGCCGCTTCGCTGCCTTTCTGCAGCCAGAGCACGGCCTGAACGTTGACGATAATTCCCTGCAGGGTGAACGCCAGGCGGTGAAAGAGTTTATTTTGCGTGATGATTTGCAGCCATAAATGGCTGCTGGCCTGCGCCCGCTTTTCGAAGGTGCGCAGTACCACTTTGTGCAGAATGAGATGAACGACAATCGCCGTCAGAAAAATAATGCCAAAGGTAATGATGAGCGAGGTGGTAGGGGTGATTTTGATGCCTAATGCGGCGATTTGCGATATTAATTCCTGCATAACGTCTCCTGTACATCCAGCGGTTATGATGACCGCTGGATGACTATTATGCAAATCAGAGGTTACACAGTTGTGAATCAGGACGCCGTCGCCGCCGGCTGCAGGTTCAGGTGATGGCGCAGCCAAAGGGCTATAGCGCCCAGCAGCAGCATCATCGCCACCTCGACCAGCAGGAAGACGATCAGCGCCAGCGCATAGTCGCCACCGCCGCGCTGGGCCAGGGTCAAGAACAGCGAGCCAAGAATGGCCGGCCCCAGGCCCAGCGTCGCCTGCTGCAGAGTACTGAGGATGGCGCTACCGGCACCGGCGTCGCAGGCGCGAATGTCCCGCATCCCGATACGATAGAAACTGTTGACGATTAACGCCTGACCATAGCCGACTAGCGCGGTGGAGGGCACCAGCGCCAGCGTCGTGGTCCGCAGGCCAAGTTGATAAAAGGTGGCGCTCAGCAGCAGCAGGCCGCTAATCTGTACCGCCAGGCCTATCAGCAAAATGCGCCCCATGCTGTAGCGGGCGATAAGCTTCGGCGCGTACAACGCGGAGATAAAATAGGCCACCCCGAGAGCAATAAAACTGTTGCCGGACTGCCACGGCGCCATCCCAAGCCCGGCCTGCATGGTCAGCGCCATACAGAACATAAAGCCGGACCAGGCGCTGAAGAACAGCAGCGCGATAGCCATCCCAAAGCGGATACTGGTGAGCTTTAACAGCCGCGGCGGTAGCAGCGGTTGCTCGCCGCGCTGCTGTTTACGCAGCGCGCTCAGGCGCATCCAGCCGAGCAGGGGGAGTACGGCCAGCAAAAGCAGCTGTAGCTCCCATGGCCAGTGCAGTTCCGGCCCCAGCGCCATCGGGAACAGCAGGCAGCAGAGGATTAACGCCAGGCTGAAAGTTCCCTGCCAGTCGATGCTGGAATGGCTTTCGCGGCGGGTTTCCGGCACATAGCGGCGGCTAAAGGCCAACACCAGCAGGCAGATAGGCACGTTGATAAAGAAGGCGTTGCGCCAGCCGAGCCCGGCGATATCGGCGGAGACCAGCCAGCCGCCGCCCATCTGGCCGACGATAAACGCGATGCCGCCGATACCGCCGTAGAGGCTGATCGCCCTGGCGTGAGCGGTGCCTTTCAGGGTGACGTGCAGGGTGGCGAGGATCTGCGGCACGATCAGCGCCGCGCCGGCGCCTTGCAACGTTCGTGCGGCGAGTAGGGCGTTAATGGAGTTAGCCATTCCGCATAGCAGCGAGGCGATGCCGAATACCGCCACGCCCCAAAGAAACAGGCGGCGGCGCCCATAGTTATCGCCCAGTTTGCTGCCCATCGCCAGGCAGACGGCAAAGGCCACGCCGTACAGCGCGACGATAAGCTCCAGTTGGGTGGCGCTGGCGTCGAGGGAGTGGGTGATCGAATCCAGCGCCACGTTGGTTATCGAGGTATCAATTAACGGCAGCATCTGGCCGGTCAGTAACAGCAGTAAGCCGGCGCGGCCGGGTGAAACAGCAGACGAATTCATCGGATCTCTCCATTGCGTCATTCAGCGGATGGCCGTAGCATCTCCGATTAATTAAACGGGTACCAGTTCCTGTCTATACTGGTATTGGTACTACCATGTTGGAGGAATAATGACGCTAATACTGCAACGTGAGGCGCTGAATCTCGCGCCCGATGATAGCCGTAAACAGCTGGGGGCATTTCTGCGCGCCCGCCGCGAAAGCCTTGACCCGCAGCGTCTCGGCCTGCCGCGCGTCGGGCGGCGGCGGACGCCGGGGCTGCGCCGGGAGGAAGTGGCGATGCTGGCGGACGTCGGCGTGACCTGGTACACCTGGCTTGAGCAGGGGCGGGAAGTGAATCCGTCGGCGGCGGTATTAAGCGGCGTGGCCAGCGCGCTTCAGTGCAGCCCGCTGGAGACCCGTCATCTGTTCGTTCTGGCAGGCTTAACGCCCCCAGAGAATACGCAGGCCACGGTCTGCGAGGGGATAAGCCCCGGAACCCGACGCATGCTTGATAGCCTGATGCCGCAGCCCGCCAGCATTCAGAAACCGAACTTTGATATCGTCGCCTGGAATGACAGCTTTTGCCGTCTGATAGGCGTTGATTTCGCGACGATTGCCGAAGAAGACCGCAATTGTATCTATCTCTATCTCACCTGCGAAGCCTGGCGTAGCCGCATTGAAAATCGCGACGTGTTGCCGACTTTTGTTTCCTATTTTCGCGCGGCGATGGCTGAGCATCGCGGTTCGCCAGAGTGGGAAGACAAGCTGGCGCGCTTTTTCGCCGCCTCAGCGGAGTTCGAAGCGCTATGGCACCAGCGCTATGAGGTGCGCGGTGTCGAAAATCAGGTGAAAAATTTCAACCATCCGCAGCTCGGACGCTTTAGCCTGCAGCAAATGTACTGGTATTCCGCGCCGCGCAACGGTTCGCGTCTGCTGGTCTATTTACCGCTGGATAAAACCGGAGAACAGGCGCTGGCCTGGCTGGATCAACAGGGCTAAGCCCGCAATGGACAAGGAACGCTTATGAACGTCACCCGCAAACAACAGCGGATTATTCAACGCGCAATCGAGCAATGGCAACAGGAGGGGGTCCTGAACAGCAGCGACGGCCAACGGCTATCAGCGTCGCTATCTGTCCGTGCTTTCGACTGGCAGCGCCTGAGCCGCTACGCCTTCTGGACCGCGATAGCCTGCGTACTGATTGCGCTGGGCAGCCTGTTCGCCGATGCCGAACTGATTGCCGCGATTATCAATCTGTTCAGCGACTCCGCTGTCGCGCGCATTATCCTGCCGACGCTGCTGGCCATCGCATTTTATTATTGGGGGTTCCGCCGTCAGCGTCGCGAAGCGCAGTGGCACTATAGCACCGAGGCGATTTTGTTCCTCGGCGTGATCTGCACCGCCATTGCCCTGTGGCAGCTAGGCGATCGGCTGGACGACGGCAGCGGCCACGTGGCGCCGCTGATACTGCTCGGCTGCGCGATTTACGGCCTGATAGGGTATTTCGCCCGTTCCGGGCTGGTGTGGCTTTTCTTTCTGCTGGCGCTGGGGAACTGGTTTGGCGCGGAAACCGGCTATGTATCAGGCTGGGGTGCCTACTGGCTGGGGATGAGCTTCCCGATTCGTTTCGTGCTGTTCGGCGGCGTGCTGCTGGCGCTGTGCTACTTGATGCAAAATGTGTTACGCCAGCGGCAGTTGTTTACCGTCACTAAGGCGATGGGGCTGACCTGGCTGTTTGTCGCGTTGTGGATCCTGTCGATATTCGGCAACTACGATTCCGAGAGCTGGTATGGGGTCAGTCAGGCGCAACTGCTGCCGTGGGGACTGCTGTTTGCGCTGGCGGCGGTGATCTGTATTTATATCAGCCTGAAAACCGACGATGGCATGCTGCGTGGGTTTGGCCTGACGTTTCTCGCCATCAACCTCTATACCCGCTTTTTCGAATTCTTCTGGTACAGCCTGCACAAGGTGGTGTTTTTCCTGATCCTGGCGGCATCGCTGGCGATGATTGGCCGCTACGCCGAGCGGATCTGGCACGCCGGCGAGGGGGAGAAAAAGTAACCCTCCCCGGTGGCGCTAACGCTTACCGGGGCTACCAACCGAGTACTGGACCGTAGCCCTTGTTATCGGTTTTCGACTGCTTCGCTCCTGGAAAAACGGTTGTTCTGCGCTGTTTCCGAGACATTGCGCTCCCGATAATTCTTCTGCGTTATGTCTCTCATGGTGCAGGGAGCGCACAGAGGGCGGCCAGTCGCCGCCGCCCTCTGTACTCCCGGGCTCTGGCCGCCAAAATCGCCACTTCGTGGTGCATTCGACTTATCCCGGCAGGCTCCGGGTCGGGCCGAGGCAGCGTCCCTGCAAATCACGGCCCTCAGCCCGCATTCATGCGGGCTGCCCCGGCCTTCCGGGAACGTCTCAGCGATTTTGAGGCCACCAACACCAGCAGTTTCAGTCAGCATTGATGCGGTTGTAACGGGGGTAGCCCGGATAAGGCGCAAAGCGCCGCCATCCGGGGAGGGCAGCGCGCGGAGATTAGATCTCGGTGATGGTTGTGGACTGCGGCAGGCGGGATTTCGGCAGCGCGGCGTTGAAGTCTTCCACGCTGTGATGACCGACCGGCACGACGACCACGCTGGTATAACCTTGCGCTTTCAGGCCAAACTCTTCGTCGAGGATAGCGAAATCGACGCCTTCGATCGGCACCGCATCCAGCCCCATTGCCGCCACGCCGAGCAGGAAGTTGCCCACGTTAAGATAAACCTGCTTCGCCATCCACTGATCGTCATCTTTCAGCTCTTTGCGGTGCATATCGGCAAAGAAGGTGCGGCCTTTGTGGTTGCCGGCTTTGGCTTCCGGAGTGGCAAAACGGCCATCGGCGTCTTCCTGATCAACGACTTTTTCCAGCCACGCATCGTCCATCGCGGTTTTCGCACAGAACACGACAACGTGGGAAGCGTCGAGGATTTTACGTTCGTTGAACACGTAGGTGCCGCTGGCCGCTTTCGCGACGCGGGCTTTGCCTTCATCGCTGCTGGCGACGATAAAGTGCCACGGCTGGGAGTTGGTGCTCGACGGGCTATATTGCAGCAGCGTTTTCAGGTTTTCCGCCTGTTCGGCCGTCAGCTTTTTCGCCGGATCAAAGGCCTTAGTGGAGTAACGTTTTAAGGCAACTGAGATAATATCCATGACTCTTCCTCACAATTTTCAGCCCCTTACGGGCACATTTCGTGGGAGGAAGAGTACAGCGATGCGCGGGAAATGATAAGAGTGAAAAATGCGATAACACTTATCGCATTTATTTGAAAATCAGCCGGGACGCAGCCGACGTTGGTCTTTTTTCGCCAGCTTATCCACCACCAGATTCCACGAGTCGTCAATAAGCTCGGCAAGTAAATCCTCGCTGATATCCTCGCCCGGCACCACGGTGATCCAGTGCTTTTTGTTCATGTGATAGCCCGGCTCGATACTGCGGTAAATTTGCTGATTGAGCAGCGATTTTTGCGGATCGGCCTTCAGGTTGACGATTGCCCGCCCGCGAAGGGTCATGGTTAGCATGAAGATACGCCCGCCGACTTTAAACACGTCATACTCCGGGCCAAACGGCCAGCAGTGCTCAGTGAAAGGGTAGGTCAGCGCGATACGCTGCGCGTGATGGTGTAGCGCTTTGTTATCCATTAATGCTCACTCTCATGCAGCGCATTCCACATCGCCTCAAAACCGAGAGCGATAAGCTCACGGGCGCGCTGCGGATCGTGGCTGGCGAACTCGATGGTGGTCTCGGCCAGCGACAGGAACAGGGCATCGCCGAAAGCGCGATAGGCGTCGCTAAGGAAAACCGCTTTCACCGATAGTTGGCACATCTCGTTAAGCTCGGGAAAACTCTCTTTGACCAGGCTGCGGGTTTCATCGGTGATGCGTTCGCTCAATGCCATACGGCGAATGGCGCGATATTCCATAGGGTTACGCATCCCCCAGTCGATATAGCTGTTCCAGATATTGCGCGCGTTTTCCTTTGGGCGTTTTTCGTCAGGGTTGAGCCCGGCGATCATGGTCTGCACCAGGCGCAGCTTAATAGCGAGGTATAACTCGTTGAGCAACTCATCTTTGGTGGCGAAATAGCGAAACAGCGTCCCCTCGGCAACCCCCGCGCTGCGGGCTATCGCCGATGTTGAAGCGGCAATGCCGGACTGGGCGAAAGCGGCCGTAGCGGCTTCCAGTAACGCTTGTTTTTTATCTTCACTCTTAGGACGAGCCACTACATTTTACCTCGCTGAAAGTTAAACCCCGATCTAATCACGGCGGACCGCGCAACTGCAACGGCAGATGTCAAAAATTGAAAATAGGCTTGACGATTTTCTACTCCTTCCTAATAATGAGTGCTTACTCACTCATAATCAAGTTATATCATAAAGTCCCCTGGATGGGGCTTTTGTCTGGTCAGGATATGAACCGTGTCACCTTTAGCGTGGTCGCCATTATGTTATTAGCAGCAACAACGACATTGCCGTTTGTTCTCAATGCCGGTTTTGGCAAAGCGCCAAAGGGTGCGCAGCTTAGTCTTGTCGAACAGTCGCCGAATTACCGTGACGGCCAGTTCCATAATCAACTGCCGACGCCAGGATTCACCGGCCAGAAAAACATGCTGGCCGCGTGGTGGGATTTCCTGGTGACTAAGCGAGAAAACGCACGCCCGCTGCAGCCGTTGCCGCTGGTGAATACCGATCTTGCCAGCCTGCCGTCTGGCGAAGACGTGATGGTCTGGCTTGGCCACTCATCGTGGTATCTGCAGCTGGCGGGGAAACGTATCCTGATCGATCCGGTATTTAGCGATTATGCCGCGCCGTTCTCTTTCATCAATAAGGCCTTCCCCGGCGACTACCCGTGGAACGCGCAGCGGATGCCTGAGATCGATGTGCTGATAATTTCCCACGATCACTATGACCATCTCGACTACGCCACCATCAAAGCGCTGATGCCGAAAGTTAAACGCGTGGTGACGCCGCTCGGCGTCGGCTCGCATCTGCGCTACTGGGGAATGGATGCGGCGATCATTGATGAAATGGACTGGAATCAGGCGGTAAAAATCAGCGATGAACTGACCGTACACGCGCTGCCGGCTCGCCATTTTTCCGGTCGCGGGCTGAAACGCAACCAGACCTTGTGGGCCAGCTTCCTGTTCGTCACCCCGCAGCAAAAGATTTATTACAGCGGCGATAGCGGCTATGGCCCGCATTTTAAGGCGATTGGCGAGCAGTTTGGTCCTATCGACCTGGCGATCATGGAAAACGGTCAATATGACCAGGACTGGAAGTACATCCACATGATGCCGGAAGAAACGGCGCAGGCCGCCGATGATTTACGCGCCCGGTCGGTATTACCGGGGCATGCCGGACGCTTTGTGCTGGCAAAACACAGCTGGGACGATCCGTACCAGCGGCTGGCGGCAGCCAGTGAAGGACGTGAGTGGCGTTTAGTCACGCCAATGCTGGGCGAACCGGTGTGGGTCGCTGATAAGACACAATCATTTAACGCCTGGTGGCGCTAACCGCCAGAGTGGTTCAGGAGGAGAGAAGAGATATGAATATATCCGCTCAGGTGATTGACACTATCGTGGAATGGATTGATGACAATCTGCATCAACCGCTGCGAATTGATGATATTGCGCGCCATGCCGGGTATTCGAAATGGCATCTGCAACGGCTGTTTTTACAGTACAAAGGGGAAAGTCTCGGGCGCTACATTCGCGAGCGTAAACTGCTGCTGGCGGCGCGCGACCTGCGAGATACCGACCAGCGGGTTTATGATATCTGCCTGAAATACGGCTTTGATTCGCAGCAAACCTTCACCCGTATCTTTACCCGTACCTTCAATCAGCCGCCGGGCGCGTATCGCAAAGAGAACCACAGCCGTGCGCACTGAGCGCCGGCCGCATACCAGTCCGCCTTTATCGGCGGGCTTTTTTTTCTCTCTTACTGCTTAATCTGCCAGTGAGAACCAGCGGCGCCATACCCAGCGTAATACCAGGTACTCGACGACTCCCAGCGCTAAGAACCACAGGCAGAAGATCAAGGTATAGAGCTGGTTGAGATCCATCAGGTGGAAGGATGTGACTAGCTTTTGCGCCAGCGTCAGGCCGAGCGAGGGCGCCGGCAATAGCAAGCAAGAAATCAGGGCTAACAGCAAAATGCCGGCGGCGGATAATAGCGTTTCCAGCGGGTGTTTCATTATGATGTTAATCTTCAGTTAAAAAACATATTGTCCGGTAAAAAGTCCGTTAACGCAATATGCTTTATCCGCTGATTAATTTACGTCATTCATATTATTTCTAATACTATTAATTAAAACCCCTCTGTTAATTTATTGAGTAATATTTGTGATTAAGTTAATTGCATCGTGATGTAAATTACCGTCATTTATTACCCCAGCATTTTTACAAAAGTATAAGTACTATATCCCACAATTGTGGCGATAATGATTGCCAGTACGACATACAGCGCCAGACGGCGCCCGCGGTAGATTCCAAACATGTTTTACCTCGTTTAGAAATGGTTTAGAAATACTCTGTGATATTTGTTTTTCAGAACCAACTTACCATGTATTTTTAAATTTGCGAGTAAATAAATGTTGTGGCTGGATAATTTGATCTTGCTCGCAAAACGCATTAATTCATTGGCCAGAAATGATTTCAGGCTTTCCGATTCACGGAATTTAAAAGGAAACTTTATTTTGACCAGCATGATTAATCCCCACAACATCACGCCCTCGGGCGACGTCGCGCCGCAGCAGGCTTATCAGCAAACAGTCGAGGCGGTACTGGCGCAAAAAAAGAGCCATGCCGACGGTCTCAGCACCGCTGAAGCCGCCGGTCGCCTGAAATCATACGGCCCTAACGCGCTGCCGGAAAAGAAAGGCAAACCGGCATGGCTGCGTTTTCTCGCCCACTTCAACGATGTCCTGATTTACGTCCTGCTGGCCGCTGCCGCGCTCACCGCGGTGATGGGCCACTGGGTCGATACTCTGGTTATTCTCGGCGTTACCGTCATTAATGCGTTGATCGGTCATATTCAGGAGAGCAATGCCGAAAAATCGCTGCAGGGGATCCGCAACATGCTCTCCAGCGATGCCCGCGTGCTGCGCAACGGCAAGCATGAAACCATCCCCACCCGTGACCTGGTGCCGGGCGATATTGTTATTTTGCGCGCCGGCGACCGCGTTCCGGCGGATCTGCGCCTGATTGAAAGCCACAATCTACGGGTCGAAGAGGCGATCCTCACCGGCGAGTCGACGGTGGTGGATAAAACCACCGTGACGCTACAGGGCGAACTGCCGTTGGGCGACCGCACCAATATGGTCTTCTCCGGCACCACTATCAGCGCCGGCAGCGGCGTCGGTGTGGTTACCGCTACTGGTCAAGAGACCGAGCTAGGCCACATCAATCAGATGATGGCGGCTATTGAAAAGCACCGTACTCCGCTGCTGGTGCAGATGGATAAACTGGGGAAAGCGATTTTTGTCATCATCCTCGCGATGATGGTGGCGCTGTTCTTCTTTAGCCTCGCACTGCGCGACATCCCGCTTGGCGAGCTGCTGCTGTCGCTGATTAGCCTCGCGGTGGCGGCAGTACCGGAAGGACTGCCGGCGATTATCTCGATTATCCTGTCGCTCGGCGTACAGACGATGGCGCGTAAGCGGGCGATTATCCGCAAGCTGCCGACGGTTGAAACGCTTGGCGCGATGACCGTGGTGTGTTCGGATAAGACCGGCACCCTGACCATGAACGAGATGACGGTGAAAGCGATCATCACCGCCGACTGCTGCTACCGCGTTGAAGGCGACAGCTATGAGCCGCAGGGGCACATTTTCCAGGAGGGCAGCGACGAGCCGGTGGTGGTCCAGCCGGGCAGCGTGCTGGAAACCTACCTGCGCACCATCGATCTGTGCAATGACAGCCAGATCGTTCAGGACGAACGTGGTCTGTGGAGCATCACCGGCGGCCCGACCGAAGGGGCGCTGAAGGTATTAGCGGCGAAAGCCCAGTTAGCGCCGGTCGTCACCCGGCTGGTGGCGAAAATTCCGTTCGACTCGCAGTACAAATACATGGCCACCCATCAGCAGATTGGCGATGAGGAGCGGGTACTGATTACCGGCGCGCCGGATGTCATCTTCGCCCTGTGCGGCCAGCAGATGAGCAAGCAGGGGCCAATGCCGTTTGACCGTCAGTACTGGGAAGACGAAATGGCGCGCTTTGCCCGCCAGGGGTTACGGATGGTTGCCGCCGCCTGCAAACCGGCAGCCGTCGGCAGCGCCGCGTTGACCCACGATGACCTGAGGGAAGGGCTGGTGTTCCTCGGCATCGCCGGAATGATGGATCCGCCGCGTCCGGAGGCGATTGACGCGATCCACGCCTGCCAGGCCGCCGGGATCCGCGTGAAGATGATCACCGGCGACCACCCGCAGACGGCGATGAGCATCGGTCAGATGCTGGGGATCGCCAACAGCCGCCAGGCGATGACCGGCTATCAGCTTGAGCATATGGATGATGCCGAGCTAGCGAAGGCGGCGGTGGAGTTTGATATTTTCGCCCGTACCAGTCCGGAGCATAAGCTGCGTCTGGTAAAGGCGCTGCAGGATAGCGGCGAAGTGGTCGGCATGACCGGTGACGGCGTTAACGACGCCCCGGCGCTGCGCCAGGCCGACGTGGGCATCGCCATGGGCATTAAAGGGACCGAGGTGACCAAAGAGGCCGCCGATATGGTGCTCACCGACGACAACTTCGCCACCATCGCCAGTTCGGTGAAGGAGGGGCGTCGCGTCTACGACAACTTGAAAAAGACCATCCTGTTCATCATGCCGACCAACCTCGCGCAGGGGCTGTTGATCATCATCGCGCTGCTGGCGGGCAATATTATTCCGCTGACGCCGGTGCTGATTTTGTGGATGAACATGGCGACCTCGGCCACGCTCTCCTTCGGCCTGGCCTTTGAAGCCGCCGAGCGCAACGTGATGAACCGTCCGCCGCGTAAGACCGGCCAGCACGTGATGGATGGGTTCGCCGTCTGGCGCGTCGCTTTTGTCGGTTCGATGATTGCCGTCGCTGCTTTTATTCTCGAAGCCTGGCTGGCGCCGCGCGGCCACAGCGCCGAGTTCATCCGCACCGTGCTGCTGCAGATGCTGGTGACCGCGCAGTGGGTCTATATGATTAACTGCCGCAGCAGCGACAGTTTCTCCCTGAACAAAGGGTTGCTGCGCAACAAAGGTATCTGGCTGGTGACCGGCGTCCTGTTGCTGATGCAGCTGGTCATCATCTATGTACCGCTGATGCAGAATATGTTCGGCACTGAGGCGCTGCCGCTGCGCTACTGGTTCGTGACTCTGGTGATTGGTGTGGCTATGTTCCTGGTGGTTGAAATTGAGAAGCGGCTGACCCGCCGTTTCCGTAAAGCTGCCTGATCCCCTCCGGCGCCCCTTCAGGATTGAGCGGGCGCCATTTTCCTTTAGCCTGGTTTTTTGATTTCCACCGCGATCATGGTGACGAACGGATGGTACTGCCACGGTATGCTGCCGCCCTTTTGATACATTTTTGAGATGGTGCCGTCGAGGTAGAGCATCTGGCGCACGTGGAGTTTGGACTGCGCGTAACAGGCGAAATCGTAGAAATTGGTTTCACGCTCGCTAAGCATAAATACCACCCGTCCCTGCTTATCAATGCCGACGCCGTTGCGCAGTTTGCGCGAGCTGGCGGAGGGCTTCAGCCGCCAGTTGATGGCGCCGTTTTCAATCAGCATTGGCCCGGACTGCACGGCGTAGGTTATCTCAGGCGATGGCTTAAAGTTGTTGATAGGCGTTATTCCCGCCCGCTGGCCCTTCAGCCAGAATACGCCGCCGGGGCGGATGAAAAAGTTGCCGCCGCCGGAGGCGCGGTTGATCGGCTTTAGCAGCTCGCCGTTTTCGATATACAAGCCCAGCGGTTCGTAGGCCTTATCGTATATCCCGCCGTTCATCGCCATCTGGACGCTGCCGTCTTTATCGATATCGGACAGCAGCGAGCGCAACGATCCCCAGGCTTTACCATTTTGCTTTTGCCAGTACATCACGATGCGCTCCTGCTGCGGATTAACCGTATAGCTTTGCAAGGTCAGCGTCGGGTCGGTGAGCGTACAGGCGGCATGGGTAAAAGCGGTGAAGGGAAGAAGCGCAAGAGGGATCAGGCGGCGTAATAACATGAACATTCCTTTTAAATATCCTGCGCCGAGTATACCCGTTTCGCTTCCTTATGCCGCCCAAATCTCGCAATGCTTTTGTACCAGACCAATCAGCGAACCGCCGTTGGCGATGAATTCGCGCATCTGCTGCGCTTCGCTGATGGGGGACCTGGCCTGGCGCACAACCGACTCCAGCGCCGCGCTGGCATGCACCTTGTGGGCAAAAGGCGCCAATCGGTCGGCCAACTGCAGAATGTTCGCGCGGATGCTCTGCTGTTCGCCGGACCAGACATCGGTTATCACCCCGTCGAGGCCGTAGCGACAGGCCTGATAGCGGTTGAAAGGGTAGAGGAGGTAATCCTCCGGTTGATGTTTAAATGGCCGTTCGCTTAACAGCCAGCAGGCCAGCGTCTGGATAAATCCGGCGATATTCACCGCCTGGCCTATCGTCAGCGGCGTATCCATTACCCGCACCTCGACGGTACCGAACACCGGGCTCGGGCGGATATCCCAGTGCAGATCCTTCATGCTGTCGATCATGCTGGTGTAGCTCAGGCGGCGGAATAAACGCTGAAAGGCCTGCCAGTTCTCAACCCACGGCATTGGCCCGTTATCGGGATAGGAAGAGAAACGATTCAGACGCGAACAGGCAAAGCGGCTGTCGGTGCTGTCGAACCACGGCGAGGCGGCGTTGAGGGCAATAAAGTGAGGTACAAAGCGTGACAGCCCGTGCAGCAAATAGATGGCGTCATCGCCGTTCTGACAGCCGACGTGAACGTGCTGGCCAAATACCGTCGCCTGCTTTGCCAGATAGCCGAAGTGCTCGACGGTTTTCACATAGCGCGGATTATCGCTGATTTGCTGGCGCTGCCAGGCGTGGAAAGGGTGCGATCCGCCGCCGCAGATCTGCAGATGGTGACGGAGAGCGGCGCGCTGTACCGCCTGATGGATGGCGCCGAGCTGTGCGGTGGCGTGGCTAATATCGCGACAGATGCCGGTGGCTATCTCCAGCATGCTTTCGGTGATGTCGTGTTTAGCCTCTCCCGTCGTTAGTTCACTTTGCACATCGGCAATCAGCGTGGAGGCATCCTGGCTGAGGTCGTATCCCGGCGGGTTGACGACCTGCAACTCCAGCTCAATACCAAGCGTAAAAGGCGCTGAGACGTGAAAATCGGGTAGCGTCATCGTCTTCTCCTGTCCCCGCTTAAACTGCAAGTATAGGTGAAGCGCAGAGAGTGCGGGCGGGATGAGAAAACCCCGGTGGCGCTGTCGCTTACCGGGGCTACAGCGCTGTGCGATTTGGTAGCCCGGATGAGCGTAGCGCAATCCGGGAAGGCCGGGTGGCATATTGCTGACACCGGTGCTGGTGGCTTCAAAATCCCCGGTGGCGCTGTCGCTTACCGGGGCTACAACGTTGTGCGGTTTGGTAGCCAGGATGAGCGTAGCGCAATCCGGGAGGCCGGGTGGCATATCGCTGACACCGGCGCAGGCGGCTTCAAAATCCCCGGTGGCGCTGTCGCTTACCGGGGCTACAACGTTGTGCGGTTTGGTAGCCCGGATGAGCGTAGCGCAATCCGGGAAGGCCGGGTGGCATATTGCTGACACCGGTGCTGGCGGCTTCAAAATCCCCGGTGGCGCAGTCGCTTACCGGGGCTACAGCGCTGTGCGATTTGGTAGCCCGGATTAGCGCAGCGCAATCCGGGGACCTGCTCGTTTAGCGGCGAACTGGCGCGTCGCCGGCGACATAGTAGGCCGCGGTGCTACGCGGTAACGGCTGACGCCCGCGAATGGCATCGGCCATCTTCTCGCCAATCATGATCGTGGTGGCGTTCAGGTTGCCGGTAATAATCTGCGGCATAATCGACGCATCGACCACGCGTAACCCTTCCAGACCGTGGACGCGGCCTTCTCCGTCGACCACCGCCATGTCGTCGTACCCCATCTTACAGGTGCCGCACGGGTGGAACGCGGTTTCGGCGTGATTACGCACAAACTCATCTAACTCCGCATCGCTCTGGCACTCAACGCCAGGACTGATTTCGCGCCCGCGATACTTATCCAGCGCCGGCTGGTTCATGATTTCGCGGGTAATACGGATGGCGTCGCGGAACTCCTGCCAGTCCTGTTCGCTCGACATATAGTTAAACAGGATTGCCGGATGGGCATGCGGGTCGCGCGATTTCAGGCGCACATGGCCGCGGCTTGGTGAACGCATCGAGCCAACGTGGCACTGGAAACCATGCTCTTTAACGGCATTAGAACCATTGTAATTAATCGCCACCGGCAGGAAGTGGTACTGAATATTTGGCCAGGCGAATTCCTCGCGGCTGCGGATAAATCCACCCGCTTCGAATTGATTGCTGGCGCCGATCCCGGTGCCGCCGAACAGCCATTCCGCGCCGATTTTCGGCTGGTTCCACCACTGTAGCGCCGGATACAGCGACACTGGCTCTTTGCACTCGTACTGCAGATACATCTCAAGATGATCCTGCAGATTTTCACCCACGCCGGGCAGGGCGTGGACCAGCGGAATATCAAACTGGCGCAGTAGCTCCGGGTTGCCGACGCCGGAACGTTGCAGAATTTGCGGCGAGGCGATGGCGCCGGCGCACAGCAGCACTTCCTTATTGGCTGTCGCTTTTGACGGCGCGCTGCTATCGCCTTCCAGCCACTCGACGCCGACGGCGCGTTTGCCGTCAAAAATAATGTGATCGGTCATGGCATGGGTGCGGATGGTCAGGTTCGCACGGCTGCGGGCCTGATCGAGATAGCCGCGGGCGGTGCTGGCGCGACGCCCCTGCGGCGTCACGGTGCGATCCATCGGGCCAAACCCTTCCTGCTGATAACCGTTGAGATCGTCAGTGCGCGGATAGCCTGCCTGCACGCCGGCTTCCACCATCGCATGGAACAGCGGATTATTATTCTGTTTCGGCGTAGCGACGCTCACCGGGCCGTCGCCGCCGTGATAGTCGTTAGGGCCGATATCGCGGGTTTCCGCTTTTCGGTAATAGGGCAGGCAGTCGAGGTAGCTCCAGTGTTCCAGCCCCGGCGCGGCGGCCCAGTTATCAAGGTCCATGGCGTTGCCGCGGATATAACACATGCCGTTAATCAGCGAGGAGCCGCCGAGACCTTTACCGCGTCCGCACTCCATGCGGCGGTGGTTCATATAGGGTTCCGGTTCGGTCTCATAGGCCCAGTTGTAGCGTTTGCCCTGCAGCGGGAAAGCCAGCGCGGCGGGCATCTGGGTGCGGAAATCAAAGCGGTAATCCGGACCGCCCGCTTCCAGCAGCAGGACGGTGGTGTTGGGATCTTCCGTTAAACGCGTCGCGAGGACGTTGCCGGCGGAGCCGGCGCCAATAATGATGTAGTCAAACTGCAAAAATGACCTCCTGGTTAAAATATGGATTGAAACTGACCCATCTCAACCTGGATGGATTTCACTTGGGTATAGCTCTGTAGCGTCATCACGCCGTTTTCTCGGCCAATGCCGGAGTGCTTATAGCCGCCGACCGGCATTTCCGCCGGCGATTCGCCCCAGCTGTTGATCCAGCAAATGCCCGCTTCCAGCTGGTGGATGATGCGGTGAGCGCGGTTCAGATCCGGCGTGACGACGCCAGCGGCAAGGCCGTACTCGGTGGCGTTGGCGCGGCGAATCACTTCCGCTTCGTCGTCATAGCTGAGAATCGACATCACCGGTCCGAAGATCTCTTCGCGCACGATAGTCATGTCGTCGGTGCAGTCCGTGAAGACCGTCGGAGCGACCCATGCGCCATTATCGAAGCCTTCGCCTTTGAGCACATCGCCGCCGCACAGCAGGCGAGCGCCTTCGCTTTTGCCGCTCTCGATATAGCGCAGGACATTCTGGCGATGCGGGAAGCTGACCAGCGGGCCGAAGTTGGTATCGTCGGCAAACAGGTCTCCGGCGCGGATACGGCCCACGCGCTCCAGGATCTTGTGCTCAAATTCGGCTTTAAATTTCGCGGGCACAAACACGCGGGTGCCGTTGGTGCAGACCTGACCGGAGCTGTAGAAATTGGCCATCATGGCGATATCGGCGGCGAGGTCGAGGTTGGCATCTTCCACGATAATCAGCGGTGATTTACCGCCTAGCTCCATGGTCACCTCTTTTAAAGAAGAGGCGGCGGAGTTGGCCATGACTTTTTTGCCGCTGGCGACACCGCCGGTGAAGGAGATTTTGGCGATGTCCGGATGCTCGGTCAGGTACTGGCCGGTTTCGGCGCCGATCCCCGGCAGGACGTTGAAGACCCCATCCGGCAGACCCGCTTCGCGGTAGATTTCCGCCAGCTTCAGCGCGGTGAGCGGAGTGACTTCGCTTGGTTTAAAGATCATCGCGTTACCGGCGGCCAGCGCCGGGGCCGATTTCCACAGCGCTATCTGGATCGGGTAGTTCCAGGCGCCGATACCGGCGACCACGCCAAGCGGTTCACGGCGGGTGTAGACAAAAGAACTGTCGCGCAGCGGGATCTGGCTGCCTTCCAGCGCCGGGATCAATCCGGCGTAGTACTCCAGTACATCGGCGCCGGTCACGATATCGACGGCGGCGGTTTCGCTCAGCGGTTTGCCGGTATCAAGCGTCTCCAGACGCGCCAGCTCATCGTTACGTTCGCGCAGAATATCAACCGCTTTACGCAGGATCCGCGAGCGCGCCATCGCGCTCATCGCCGCCCAGACTTTTTGCCCCTGTTGGGCGCTTTTTACCGCACGGTCGACGTCTTCACGCCCGGCGGCCTGGACGGTTGCCAGCACTTCCCCAGTGGCAGGGTTGATGGTCTCGAAAGTTTTACCGCTGGTGGCGGCGACAAACTTGCCGTGAATATAAAGCTGCTGTTCGGCCATTCGGGACATGGTTTCCTCCATTATTGCGAAGTCGGTGGCAGATACTGCCTGATGAAATGGTCCGCGAGCGCCTCAGCGCGGGCTTTGTCGAGCGGTTTACCGCTTAACGCCGCACGCAGCCACAGGCCATCGATCAGCGCCGCCAGGCCATAGCCCGCTTCCTGCGCCTGCTCGCGCGGCAGCTGGCGCTGAAACTCATAGACGATATTCGATAACAAACGCTTACTGCTGACCTGCTGCAGGCGGTAGAGCATCGGCTGGTGCATACTGCTGGCCCAGAAGGCAAGCCAGGCCTTCATCGCCGCGCTGCTTATCTGGCTGTCGTCGAAATTGCCGGCGACGATGGCCCGCAGACGCCGTTCAGCGCTGGCGCCGGGTAGCGCCCGCAGCCGCTGTAACACCGCATGACGTAGCTGGCCGGTGATGTCGCGCATCGTCGCCTCCAGCAGGCCGTTTTTGTCCTTGAAATAGTGGCTGATGATGCCCGTCGATACGCCCGCCCGGCGGGCGATCTGCGCGATGGTGGCGTCATGCATGCCGACCTCATTAATCGCCGCCAGCGTAGCGTCAATCAGCTGTCGCTGACGTATCGATTGCATCCCCAGTTTTGGCATTTCCCGGACTCCATTCATCAGATTTGTTTATCTATTAAAGCGGTTTTTGATTGGACGTTCAATATAAAATGTGTCTTAATTGTTACCGATTTGCTTTTTAATAGTTGCAATAAATGTAAGGAGAATGGATGACAGACCTTTCGCCGAGCAGAGAAAAGGACAAAATCAATCCGGTGGTTTTTTACACTTCCGCAGGACTGATTTTGTTGTTTTCCCTGATGACTATCTTCTTCAGCGATTTTTCCGCGGCCTGGATTGGCCGTACCCTGAACTGGGTTTCTAAGACATTTGGCTGGTATTATTTACTCGCCGCCACGCTGTATATCGTGTTCGTCGTCTGTATTGCCTGTTCGCGCTTTGGCTCGGTGAAGCTGGGGCCGGAACACTCGAAGCCGGAGTTCAGCGTGCTGAGCTGGGCGGCGATGCTGTTTGCCGCCGGTATCGGCATCGACCTGATGTTCTTCTCGGTCGCCGAACCGGTCACGCAGTATATGCAGCCGCCGGAAGGGGCGGGGCAGACCATGGAAGCGGCGCGCCAGGCGATGGTGTGGACGCTATTCCACTACGGCCTCACCGGCTGGTCGATGTACGCCCTGATGGGAATGGCGCTGGGATACTTTAGCTATCGTTATAATTTGCCGCTCACCATCCGCTCCGCGCTCTATCCTATCTTCGGGAAAAAGATTAATGGCCCCATCGGCCACAGCGTCGATATCGCCGCGGTGATCGGTACGATTTTCGGCATCGCCACTACCCTCGGTATCGGCGTGGTGCAGCTCAATTACGGTCTGAGCGTGCTGTTCCATATTCCTGATTCCCTAGGAGCAAAGGCGGCGCTGATTGTATTGTCGGTGATTATCGCCACCATTTCGGTGACCTCCGGCGTGGATAAGGGCATTCGCATCCTTTCCGAGCTCAACGTGGTACTGGCGCTGGGGCTGATCTTATTCATTCTGTTTATGGGCGATACCGAGTTCCTGCTCAATGCGCTGGTATTGAACGTCGGGGATTACGTCAATCGCTTTATGGGAATGACGCTAAACAGCTTCGCCTTCGACCGCCCGGTTGAATGGATGAATAACTGGACGCTATTCTTCTGGGCCTGGTGGGTGGCGTGGTCGCCGTTTGTCGGCTTGTTCCTGGCGCGTATTTCGCGCGGGCGCACCATTCGCCAGTTTGTGGTCGGTACGCTGATTATTCCGTTCACTTTCACCCTGCTGTGGCTGTCGGTATTCGGCAATAGCGCGCTGTATGAAATTATTCACGGCAATGCGGATTTTGCCGCCGAAGCCATCGCTCACCCGGAGCGCGGTTTCTATAACCTGCTGGCGCAGTATCCGGCGTTTACCTTTAGCGCCTCGGTCGCCACCATTACCGGCCTGCTGTTTTACGTCACCTCAGCGGACTCCGGCGCGCTGGTGCTCGGCAACTTCACTTCGAAGCTGAAGGATATTAATAGCGATGCGCCGAACTGGCTGCGCATCTTCTGGTCGGTGGTGATTGGCCTGTTGACCCTCGGTATGCTGATGACTAACGGCATTTCCGCGCTACAGAACGCGACGGTGATCATGGGGCTACCGTTCAGCTTTGTGATTTTCTTCGTGATGGCGGGGTTATATAAGTCATTGAAGGTGGAAGATTATCGCCGCGAAAGCGCCAATCGCGACACTGCGCCGCGCCCGCTGGGCGTGCAGGATCGTCTGAGCTGGAAAAAGCGCTTGTCACGCTTAATGAACTATCCTGGCACGCGCTATACCCGCCAGATGATGGAGACGGTGTGCTTCCCGGCGATGGAAGAGGTAGCGCAGGAGTTGAAGCTGCGCGGCGCTTACGTTGAGCTGAAAAGCCTGCCGCCGGAAGAGGGCGATAACCTTGGTCACCTCGATCTGCTGGTGCATATGGGCGACGAACAAAACTTCGTCTACCAGATTTGGCCGCAGCAGTACTCGATTCCCGGCTTTACCTACCGGGCGCGCAGCGGCAAATCGACCTACTACCGTCTTGAGACTTTCCTGCTGGAGGGGAGTCAGGGCAATGACCTGATGGATTACAGCAAAGAGCAGGTGATCACCGATATTCTCGACCAGTACGAGCGGCACCTGAACTTTATTCATCTACACAGGGAAGCGCCGGGGAATAGCGTCACCTTCCCTGGAATGTAAACCCGCTTTTACCAGGGCGTCATGTAATAAATGACGCCCTTTTCTTGCAATCTAATACATTGTCAATTTACAGCTTTAATTATTAAATAGCCATTTAATGTACTATTTGTGCTTAATTAAAATGTTTTATTTGTGTTATTACTGGTTGTCATATAGTCATGGGGGGATATCTACGCTTAAATATCATTATTTGCAAATAATGGAATGAAATAATGAGTCCTCCAGGATTGCTTCCAGGAGCGACAACGATATTTAACCGTATATCTGTTGAGCTTCCGATTGACGGACTTTCTTTCTGGAAATTGTCTGGAGATGCAGCAATTTCAACGCCATTTTCTTTTGAAGCCGTGTTGCTGGCGACGGATGCGCGTATCGATCGTAGCACCTTGCTGGGAGAGTCGGTTACGGTTGCTGTTCCTGTAAAAAACGCGTTAGAACCGCGATATTTTAATGGCAAAGTCACCGGGATTGGCGTGGGGGCGATAGAGCTGTCAGGGAACCGATATGCGGCTTATTCGCTGACGCTTGAATCAGATTTATGGCCGATGCAGCGCGATCGTAATTCGCGCATCTTTCAGGAAAAAACAGTTCCGCAGAATGTGGTCATGCTATTGGCTGAATACCAGGTAAATGTTGAAGATGCGCTGCTGGAACAATATCGTGTCTGGGATTACTGTGTTCAATATCAGGAAAGTAGTTTTGATTTTATCAGCCGCTTAATGGAGCACGAAGGTATTGCTTATTATTTTCGCCACGATCGTGATAAGCATACGCTGGTTCTGGTTGATGCCGCTGAAAGTTATCATTCGATTACTGGTTATGAAGACATTCCCTACCAGTGCACATCATTGCGTGGAAGTACGCCGGCCGAGGGCATCTCACGCTGGGCGATGCAGGATAACGTCACTCCGGGGCTATATAGCCTTGATGATTATGATTTTCGTAAACCGAATGCCTGGTTGCTGCAGGCGCGACAAAATCCGCTCTCCCCACGGCCGGGAAAAATTGATGTTTATGACTGGCCTGGCCGCTTTGTGGAGCATGAACAGGGGGCAAACTACGCCCGTCTTCGTCAACAGCGCTGGCAGGTGGAACAGCATAAAATTAACGCTGCCTCGACGGCGCCGGGCATTGTGCCTGGCGCGCGATTTCAATTAAGCAACGCGCCGTTCTTTGGTGACAATGGCGAATATCTTACCATCCAGGCGCATTATGAATTCGAGGAAAATCGTTACGCCAGTGGTGCTGATAATCAGGCCATTCAGCGCATTGATTTTGTCGTGATCCCGTCGTCTACCGTCTTCCGTCCGCCACTGGCGACACCCTGGCCGCGTACCTATGGTCCGCAGACAGCAAGAGTGGTGGGCCCTCGGGCTGAGAGTATCTGGACCGATAAATATGGGCGCGTAAAAGTGAAATTCCACTGGGATCGAGAAGGAAATAACGACGATAGCAGTTCCTGTTGGGTACGCGTATCGAGCGTCTGGGCAGGACAGGGGTTTGGCGGGATACAGATCCCGAGGGTCAATGATGAAGTGATCGTTGACTTTATTAACGGCGATCCCGACCGCCCAATAATTATCGGGCGCGTTTATAACGAATCTAGTTTACCGCCGTGGGCGCTACCGAACGAGGCCACGCGGATGGGGTTTATGACCCGTAGCAAAGATGGGCATAAAGATAATGCGAGCTATCTTTTCTTCGAAGATCGGGCGGGCAGCGAATCGGTTGATTTACACGCTGAAAGAGATATGAATATTTCAGTAGAGAACGATAAAACTGCGGCTATTGATGGCCACTATCTCACAAAAATAGGCAAAACGCAGACCCATGAAGTGATGGATGACGCCGTTTTTACTTATCTGTCCCGGCGTACCACCAGGGTTGAAAAAGCAGAAGAATCCATTTTTAACCAGGGTGAAACCAAGACAATCGCGAAGGGGAGAAAACTGGCCATCACCGACGGCGGCGATTTTTCACAGATTAACGGTGATGTGACGACCACCATTAATGGTACTGCCTGCACGACAATAAACATCGGCGATCGGTACCTGACCCTGGAAGATGGCAGCATGTGGCTGAAGGTTTCCGCGGGAGGACGGCACGTTGAAATCCACGACGGCGATGAATTAATAGTCCGTAGCGGCGGGCGTAAAAATACCATCATCGGCGGATTAACAACAACCGTAGCTGGAGGTTGGGCCCAAAAAGTGACTACCGGTGATATCGAGATATCGACCCCTGATACCATGATATTGCGAGGAGAAAAGAAAATTGACCTCCAGTGCCCGGATTATTTTGAATATAAAGCGGCGGCGATGTCGGTCAAACTTAATGATACCGCGCTGGCCCTAACAGAAATTAGCGTCAAAGGATTAAAATACGAAACTAATCCCGTGGTGTTTAAGTTTCGCGGCGGCGGGGCGCATTTTGAGATCAATGGTAATAGGCTGGAGTATAATTTATTGTCTTTGCAGACCGCACTATTAACAATCATTACATGAGAAATATAATGGAAAAATATTCAGGGATCATCATTCGTGGGCCCTTCTATGCCTTGATGGCTGCGGTTGTCTTCTGCTTTGCCCGAGGTTTTTTCTTCTACTGGCTGATTAAAAGGGATCCCGTAGCGACTCGCGCTAGTATCGTCTCTTATTATCCTAAAACACCGAACGATCGTGGCGAGGTGAGTATTGTATTAACGTACAGCTTTAGTGCCGGAGGTAAAATTTATAGCAAGGCCAATCAGTTTATGACTATTAATATGGTGGATCTCGATAAGGTTTATGTGGGAAAAGAGGTGCCCGTGATCTACTATCGGGCTAATCCGAAGTACAGTAAGTTAGATTATTATCATCAGGAGTTAAGACAGAGATGATAACCTTGTGGGGATAAATAACAGCAACCGGGTAGACCCGGCTACTATTTTAGTATCAGAGAGTAGAAATCGGTGAATACTATTTCGCCGCCAGCTCCCGGCGAATGATTTCCGCCCCGGCGCTTAGCGCATGCAGCTTACCGCTGGCGACCTGACGCGATAACGGCGCCATGCCGCAGTTGGTTGATGGATAGAGCTTGTCGGCGTCGACGAACTGCAGGGCTTTACGCAGCGTGCTGGCCACCTCTTCTGGCGTCTCAATGGCGTTGGTCGCCACATCGATTGCTCCGACCATCACTTTCTTACCGCGGATGAGCTCCAGCAGGTCCATCGGTACGCGCGAGTTGTGGCACTCCAGCGAAATAATATCGATAGAAGAGGTCTGCAGTTTCGGGAACGCCTCTTCATACTGGCGCCATTCGGAGCCGAGCGTTTTTTTCCAGTCGGTATTGGCCTTAATGCCGTAGCCATAGCAGATATGTACGGCGGTTTCGCATTTCAGCCCTTCAACGGCTTTTTCCAGCGCGGCGATCCCCCATTCATTGACTTCATCAAAGAAGACGTTAAAGGCGGGTTCATCAAACTGAATAATATCTACCCCGGCGGCTTCTAATTCCCGGGCTTCCTGGTTGAGAATTTTGGCAAATTCCCATGCCAGCTTTTCACGGCTTTTATAGTGATCGTCATACAGCGTATCGATCATGGTCATTGGCCCCGGCAGGGCCCATTTAATCGGTTTGTTGGTGAGTTGACGCAGATATTTCGCATCTTCGACAAACACCGGCTGCTGGCGCTCGACGGCGCTGACGACGGTCGGCACGCTGGCGTCATAGCGGTTGCGAATTCTCACCGTTTGCCGTTTCTCGAAATCGACGCCGCTGAGATGTTCAATAAAAGTGGTGACAAAGTGCTGACGCGTCTGCTCGCCATCGCTGACGATATCAATGCCTGCACGCAGCTGATCGTCGAGCGATAAACGCAGCGCATCGCGTTTGCCCAATACTAACTCTTCATTCTGTAATTTCCACGGTGACCACAGCGTTTCGGGCTGCGCCAGCCAGGTCGGTTTCGGTAAACTGCCTGCGGTGGATGTCGGGAGCAATGTTTTCATACAGGTGACCTTTATTTTATGATTTAGAGAGCGTAATGAGCTGACCATTGCTCAAGAATATGCTGGTACGGCTTAATAAACTGTTGTTCGGTAAATTTGCCCTGTTCAATCGCCAGGCGGCTGCGCTCTTCGCGGTCATAGACAATCCGGGTAAACGAATGATCCTGATTATTCAGGTTCGGCTGATAGCACTGCCCGGCCGCGGAGTTGGCGTTGTAAATTTCCGGGCGATAAATCTTCTGGAACGTTTCCATGGTGCTAATGGTACTAGCAAGCTCAAGGTTGCTGTAATCGCTAAGCAGATCCCCCGCGCAGAAGAAGGCCAGCGGCGCTACGCTATTGGCCGGCATAAAGTAACGCACCTGCAGACCCATCTTATTGAAATAGGCTTCGGTGAGGGCCACGCCATCCTGCTGGTATTCGACGCCGAGAATAGGGTGCTGATTACCGGTCCGGCGGTAGGTATGCTTATTGGATACGCTCAGGCAGATGACCGGCGATTTTTTAAAACATTCATGGTATTCGGCAGAGTGCGTGAAGTGCTTGAAGATATTGCCATGCAGAACGCCATAATCTTCCGGCACGCTGAAGGTTGCCTTGTCTTTATTATATTCCGGCAGTAATACGCTAAAATCATAATCGCGCACATAAGAGGAAAAGTTATTTCCTACAATGCCTTCGCTACGCGTATTGGTGGCTTTATCGATAATATTGGTTTGCAGAATCTCAATCACCGGGAATGCCGCATTCTGGCCGTTAGCGGTTATATTCATCTCGACTGAGATAATATCGAGTTCGACGGAATAACGGTCGCCGTGCGGATTATCCCACTGCACCAGGTTATTAAAGCGATTATCAATCATCGTCAGCGTGTTGCGCAGGTTCTGCTGACGGTTTTCGCCCCGCGCCAGGTTGGCAAAATTGGTGGTAATACGCGTATTTTTCGCCGGGTTATAGTGTTCATCAAAACGACTGCGTTTAATCGTAAAGGTAAAGTCTGTCATCGTCTCTTTCCACCCTGGGTTCTGATATAAAAATGCAGGTATTTCACATTCCCAGAATGACCTTGCGATTTATCTGGATTTATTATTCAGTAGCATTCATATTGTCTGCAGTTGCTGAAGACTATTTTTGCCAGAGTCATTGAGTGAGTGAAAGAGAGTTAATTTCAATACGGCATGAGCCATCTTCATGATCCGTCATGCGCTCTGCGTAGACGTGCAAGAGTGGAATGAAATAGCCCCGGCTTAGGCATCGTTAGCCGGGGCAAGACCGGTTTTACCAGCAGATAAACCCGCCATCGACCACCAGATCCACGCCGGTGCAGAATGAGGCGGCGTCGCTGGCGAGGAACAGCGCCGGGCCGGCCATCTCTTCAACCTTCGCCATGCGCTGCATCGGGGTCTGGCTTTCAAACTCGCGGGTCTGATGCACCATCTCCGGGCGGGTATTCATCGGCGTGGCGGTATAGCCGGGGCTGATGGCGTTGACGCGGATCCCTTTATCAACCCACTCCATGGCCAGGCTTTTCGACAGGTGGATAACGCCGGCTTTCGAACAGTTGTAATGCGCCTGATCGAGGCCGCGGTTAACGATAATCCCCGACATCGAGGCGATATTAATAATCGACCCGCCGCCAGACTCCTGCATTAATTCCGCTTCTGCTTTGCAGGAGTTCCAAACGCCAGTGAGGTTGATGTCGATAACCCGCTGCCACTGCTCGCTTTCCATCTCCAGGGCCGGATTGGCGTTGGCGATACCGGCGGCGTTAACGGCGATATCGAGGCGGCCAAAGCGGCTTTTGGCCAGCGCAACGGCGGCGCGCAGGTCGGCAAGCTGGCGGACATCGCCGGTATAAGAACAGGCCTGGCCGCCGATGGATTCAATATGGCCGACCGTTTCCGCCAGCCCGCCGTCGTCGCGAAGATCAAAACAGACCACTCGCGCGCCGGCGCTGGCGAGCGCGCAGGCGATGGTTTGGCCGATGCCGCTGCCGGCGCCGGTCACGAAAGCGACGCGCTCCTGCAGGTTAAACAGCTGCTGTGCAAAGTCTTTGCCGATCATAGTGATTACTCTCTTCAGTATAGTGTCGAACGTCGGGGTCCCGGTTTCCCGGATGGCGGCGCGTAGCGCCTTATCCGGGCTACCCTTCGGCGGTATTACGTAGCCCCGGTAAGCAAAGCGCCACCGGGGGCCTTCCCGGAGTGGTGGCGCCAATGCGGGATGCCTTATTCGGGCGATAGGGCCCGCTAACCTCGGGGGATTACGACATAATTAAACCGCCATCGATATTAATGGTCTGCCCGGTGAGGTAGCGTGCGTCGTCGGAGGCGAGGAAGGCCACCAGCCCGGCCACGTCTTCCGGCTTACCGGCACGCTTCATCGGGATCCCTTCGACCCATTCCGCCATCAGTTCGCCCTTGCCGTAGCGCTTCTGCTCGGTGCTGAGAATTTCTCCCCACACGCGATCGTTGTAATCCCACATTTCACTCTCAATGATGCCGGGGCAGAAGGCGTTGACGGTGATGTTCCACGGCGCCAGTTCGTGCGCCAGGCTTTGGGTAATACCGATCACGCCCATTTTGCTGGCGGCGTAGTGCGGCGTGTAGATAAAGCCCTGACGCCCCTGGCCGGAAGAGGTATTAATCAGGCTGCCGTGGTTCTGTTTCACCATATATTTAGCGGCCTCGCGGCAGCACAGCCACACGCCGGTGGTGTTAACCGCGAGCACTTTTTCAAAATCGGCTTTTGGCATCCGATCGTAGTAATCGATGGTGATCACCCCGGCGTTCTGAATGGAGACGTCAATGGCGCCGAAGCGCGCGGCGGCCTGCTCATACAGCGACTGTACCTGCGCTTCGTCAGTCACATCGACCTGCAGCGATAAAATATCCGCCTGATAGCGCTGACGCAGGGTTTCGGCGGTCTCGTGAACGCGCTCGGCGTTGGAGACCATCACCAGATTAGCGCCGTCGCGGGCAAAGCGCTCCGCAATACCTGCGCCGATGCCGCGGCAAGCGCCGGTGATAACTACCGTTTTATTATGGAAATCTCGTTGCATATTTTTTCCCTTTCGATAAGCCGGGCACCGGGCCCGGCGGAATACGTGAATACGGTTGCGATTAGCTGGAGGTGGCGCCGTTCGGGGGGATGGCGGCCAGCTTCTCTTCGTGGCGGCGCATCAGAATGACTTTGTTCTGCAGCTTCTGCTGGAACTGGTCGACGACAACGGCGGTGACGATCACCAGGCCCTTAATGACCATCTGCCAGAAGTCGCTAACTCCCATCATCACCATGCCGTCGGCGAGGAAGACGATCACGAAGGCGCCGATAATCGAGCCGGTCACCCGACCGCGGCCTCCTGCCAGCGCGGTTCCGCCGAGCACGGTGGCGCCGATGGCGTCCATCTCAAACATGTTGCCGGTCATCGGGTGGGCGGTTTGTAGCTGAGAGGCGACGATCAAGCCGACGAAGGCGGCGCACAGGCCGGAGAAGGCGTAGACGAAAATTTTGGCTTTGACGATCGGTACGCCGGCGAGGCGAGCGGCGGATTCGTTGCCGCCGATAGCGTAGATGTAGCGACCAAGCGGCGTTTTGGTCGTCAGCCAGTAGCCCAGTACCAGGAAGCCGATCATCAACCAGATCGGCAGATAAACGCCAAGCAGCGTACCGGAGCCCAGCGTGGCGAAACCGGTATTGCCCAGCGCTTCCATGCCGTTGAGGTTCGGGTAGGTGCTGCCGTTGTTAAACAGCAGGGCCGAGCCGCGGGCGACGTACATCATCCCTAAGGTGCAGATGAACGGCGCGACGCCGAAGCGGGTAATCACCGCGCCGTTAACCAGCCCTACCAGCACGCCGAAGACCGCGACGCAAAGGATGACCTCCGGGACGTTAAAGAAGATGATATCGCCGTTCCATAGCGGTAGCCCGTTGGTCAGCAGCGCGCCCGCGACCATCCCGCAGATACCTGCCACCGCGCCGACGGACAGGTCAATGCCGCCGGTGAGGATCACCAGCGTCATACCGATGGCCAACAGGCCGGTAATCGCCACGTGCTGGGTCATGATCAGCAGGTTAGAGGCGGTCAGGAAGTTCGGTACCATCACGCTGAAGAATGCGATCACCAGCAGCAGGGCGATGAAGGTTCTGGCCTTCAGCAGGTACATATAAATCATATATTTCTGGTTCATGATGGATTCCAGCCTGATTAATCTTGAGGTGTTGAAGCCGCGATTAACTTTTCGCGGGTCACCGCATGGCGCGGTAAATCGGCGGTAATGCGGCCATCGGCCATCACCAGGATGCGGTCGGCCAGCGCCATCACTTCATCCAGCTCCGAAGAGGAGAACATGACCGCCAGCCCCTGCTGGGCCATTTTGCCGATCAGGTGATAGACGTCGGTTTTCGCGCCGACGTCGATGCCGCGCGTCGGTTCATCAAGGAACACCACCTGCGGCTGGGTCATCAGCGCCTTACCCAGCACCACTTTTTGTTGGTTGCCGCCGCTCAGCGAGGTGATGGGTAAATTGGCGTCGCTTACTTTGATCGCCAGTTGCTGAATCATCTCTTTTACGCAGAACTCCTCTTTCTGCGGATTCAGCCAGCGCCAGGCGCGGCGGAAACCCTGCAGGCTAAAATCAGAGAGCGTCATGTTGGATTGAATCGACATCATCTGCACCACGCCTTCGCCCTGACGGTCTTCCGGCACCAGCGCCAGCCCCTTTTTCAGGCGATGTTGAAAGCGAGATTTACCGATGCTTTCGCCGTTAAGATGTACCTCGCCGCTCTGGCAGGGCATCAGGCCGACCAGCCCTTTAAACAGCTCGGTGCGCCCGGCGCCCAGCAGGCCGTAAATACCGATCACTTCGCCCTTGCTGAGGGTGAAGGTGACATCATTGAGTTTGTAGCCGCCGCTCGGATGCAGCGCGGTCAGCCCCTTGACCTCAAGCACCGCGTTGCCTTTTGGCGCGGGCTGATAATCAAAGTGCTTTTTCTTGTCTCCGACCATCTGCTCGATGATCCACGGCACGCTGGCGTCGCTGACGTTACGCTCGCTGATAAAGCGGCCGTCGCGGAAAATGGTGATGTTGTCGCCAATCTCCATCAGCTCTTCGAGGCGATGCGAAATGTAGATAATGGTGACGCCGCGGCGCTTAAGCTGCTCGATAACCTTAAACAGCACTTTGACTTCTGACTGGCTCAGCGCCGAGGTGGGTTCATCCATAATCAGCACGCGGGTGTCTTTCGATAGCGCGCGGGCGATTTCAACCAGCTGCTGATGACCAATCCCCAGTTCGCCCAGCTGCGTGTAGGGATCGACGTCGAGCTCCAGCCGCTCCAGTAGCGATTTGGCTAACGCATATTGATATTTTTCGTTGATGCGTCCTTTCTGAAAGAATTCATTAGCCATGAATATGTTGTCCATCACATTCATATTGGGGAATAAATTCAGTTCCTGAAAAATAATACTGATGCCTAATTTCTCTGCCTGGTGGGTAGAGTTTAAAGTCACCGCTTCGCCATCGAGAATAATTTGACCGGAGGAGGGCGTTTCCACGCCGGCAAGCATTTTCATCATGGTGGATTTACCCGCACCATTTTCTCCGATCAGAACGTTAACCTTATTTCGATAGACCCGGTAATTCACGTTATCCAGCGCGGTCACGCCGGGATAAATGCGCGAAAGGCCGCGGGTTTCGATAATCACTTCAGATTCGACTGGTTGGGGAGCGACGATATCTTGCGGCGTCATATTATTGTCCCCCCGGATGAACGATTTTCGCCGGGGTGATTTCCGGAATAGTTTGTGGAATATCCCAGGCTGAGAAGACGCCATACACTTCTACGTTGTCGCCGGTTTTCAGGTTGGCCGCCTGAATCATTTTGACCGCCTGACTATTAATATTTTTGCTGTATTCGCCAAACAGCACCTGGTCGTTAAAGTCCTGGTAGCTGGCGCCGCGGTAACCGTCGCGCAGCAGGGTGCCGCGCAGAGTAGGGCCAATCTGCACCAGCACATTACCGATGCTGCCATCGGCGAGAGTCATCTTGCCGCTGCGCGAGGCGCTATCCAGCTTGCTGACGGCGCCCGCCACCTTGACGTAAAAGATGCACGGGTTTTCGTCCTGGGCGCGGTAGCCCAGCGCTTTGCAGGCGCTATCGATATCTTTTTGCGCCTTCAGCGCGCTCATCAACTCCGCCGCCGGGCGGGCGTTGGCGACCACCTGCGGCACGATGCTCTGCTGCCAGGTTTTATCGATGTTCGCCATATGCGGATTGGGCGGGGATTTCAGGTCTGCCAGCTCCTGCTGCGAGACGATGCGGCAGCCGCCAAGCGCCAGAACGGCCAGCGCCAGACAGGTTTTCTTATACATAATGCTCTCCTCTGCGCCCCCGCAGGGGCGCAACCACCCGAACTCAGGACTTGATATTGAAGTCCTGAACTTTATCTGCGTTATCCTGGGTAATCAGAATGCCGCGGAACATCACGCGCTGCTTCGCCGGCTTTTCGCCTTTTTGCAGGTAGTTATCGAGATCAGTAACGCCCTGGGCGGCGATGGCCTGCGCCTGGAGCATCACGGTCGCCTGTAGCGTGCCTGCCTTCACCGCATCGCGTTCGTCGTTGCTACCGTCGATGCCGACGACAATCACATCGTTACGATTGGCCGCTTTCAGCGCCGCGATGGCGCCAAGAGCCACCGGGCCGTTACCGCAGATCACCCCTTTGACATCCGGGTGAGCCTGCAGAATGCTATCCATAATGCGTTTGCCGTCGATCAGGGTGCCTTTGGCATCCTGTTTTGCCACGCTGACCATATCCGGGTACTGGTCAATCACCTGGTGGAAGGATTTAGAACGGGTGACGCAGTTATTATCGGCGAGGTTGCAGGTCAGTTCGGCGTATTTGCCTTTTTCCGCCATTTTCTCAACAAATACGTTGGCGACTTCTGAACCGGCCTGGAAGTTATTGTGGGTAATTTGTTCCAGCGCGACATCATCAACCGGAATTTCACGGTTAATTAAGACCACCGGAATACCCGCTTTTTTGGCTTTTTCAATGGCGGCGACGCTGGCGGTGGAGTCGGCATTATCGAGAATAATTCCCTGCACCTTTTTACCAATGGCGGTATCAATCAGCTCATTTTGCTTTTTGACATCTTCGCCATGCGAAAGCACGGTCGTTTTATAGCCGAGGGCTTGCGCTTTTTCGCTGGCGCCTTTGGCTTCCGAGGCGTAATAAGGGTTATCCAGCGAGTTAACCATTATCATAATGGTGCCTTTTTCGGCGCTATGCGCGGCAAAGGAAAAGGCGGTCAGGGTCGCAGCGGTTAAAAGAGTTAAACGTAATTTCATGACTCTGTTCCTGTATTTTTATATTCGAACAAATGATCCCTGAGCGGGCAGGGTTTACGGTCTGAAATTTCCCCAGAATAAATTCGGGGGTTGCGATACATCGTTATGGGCCGGGGTTCTCCTGTAGTGGGTTAATAAGGTTCGTCGCCCAATCTGACGCCGATGGGCATCAGGCCGGCGAATCCGGTTTCCATAATGTTCTGTTTACCGCATGGCGCCACTCCTGCCAGCGCTGCTGTAGGCGCTGGTGGCGGGCCATGTCGGGTTGAAAAGCGCTGTGTTCGGTTAAGAAGGCTTGCAGGTCGGCGGTTTCACCGGGAGTGAGGGCTTTTCGCGCCAGCAGCGCCGCGCCGATGGCGGACAGTTCCGGGATATCGCTGCGCATCACCGGGCAGCCGAGCAGGTCGGCCTGGTATTGCATCAGCCAGTCGTTGTTGGTTGGACCGCCGTCGACCATTAATGCCGTCAGGGTGAATTCAGCGTGCTGGCGCATCGCCGCCACCACGTCGGCGATTTGATAGGTAATGGATTCCAGCGCCGCGCGGATCAGGTGCGCGCGCTTGACCCCGCGGCTAAGGCCGCAGATTACCCCGCGGGCGCTGTCGTCCCACCAGGGCGCGCCGAGCCCGGTTAGCGCCGGTACGAAGTAGACCCCTAAAGTCGAATCGACGGAGGCGGGCAGGGTATTCAGCTCATGGGCCAGGTCGGCTGCGGAGAGTTCGCTCAGTCCGGTGCTGTCCGCCATCCATGCTACCGCATCGCCGGTATGGGGGATGTTGCCTTCCAGTCCCCACACCAGCTGGTCGCCATCGTGCCAGGCGACGGTGGTCGCCAGGGCGGCAATATCGCACTGGGCCGATTGGACCGGCGCCATCACCGAGGAGCCGGTACCGTAGGTGGCTTTCACACAGCCAGCTTCGCCAAGGGCGTGGCCGAATAGCGCGGCGTGGGAGTCGCCAATCATCGCCATCACCGGGATACCGTCGGGGATCGCCGCCAGCCCTTTGGTGTAGCCGAACAGCCCGCTCGACGGTTTAATCTCCGGCAGCGCCGCGCGCGGAATACCAAACAGCGTCAGCATCTCCTCATCCCACTCGCCGCGGTGCAGATTCAGCAATTGGGTGCGGGCAGCGTTGGAGTAATCGCAGAAGAAAGATTGTCCGCCGGTTAAATTCCACAGCAGCCAGCTGTCGATAGTGCCGAGGCAAATCTCGCCGCGCGCGGCAAGCTGATAACCATCGGGAGTGGCATCCAGCAGCCAGCGCATTTTGGAGGCGGAAAACAGCGGCGCAATCGGCAGGCCGGTGGCGTGCTTAATGCGCTGCTCCTGACGATCGCGACGCAGCGTGTCGCAGAAAGCGGCGCTGCGGGTACATTGCCATGTGATGGCGGCGTTAATCGGTTCGCCGCTGGCGCGATACCAGCCGATGGCGGTTTCGCGTTGATTACTGATAGCCAGCGCCGCGACGTTTTCCGCACCGACGTGTGCCACCGCTTTGGCGATCACCGCCAGCGAGGCCGCCATCAGCGCCTCGCCGGATTGTTCCACCCAACCTTCGCGCGGGGTTTGGATCGCCAGCGGCTGCGAGAACTTGACGCTAACCTTGCCTTTGCCGTCCAGCACCACGGCTTTCGCGTTGGTGGTGCCTTCATCCAGCGCAATGATGAACTCTTTGGCTGTCGCCTGCATATGATGCTCTCCTCGGTCACACATTGTCCTGGAACGGCGGAAACAGAGATGGTCTCCGGCCATTGCATGCGTCTATGCAGGCCATGATGTGACATATCGTTATCGTTTTTTTAATCACTGAATATATATTCGATAGTGATTATTTATTTGATACCTTAAGCCACAAACCCGGTGATGGGCTACCTGAAAAATCATCAATTGTGCTGGCAATCACATTTCGCAGATTGGGAATATGACACGAAGGTGGGGAAGTGAGTGGTTTAATTTGTTGAATTATAATGAGTTATTTTGCAATCCCTGTTGCTGAAAAAACAGCCTCAGGGATTGACGAGGCATAAAACTGCGGAGGATTAGTCGCTAACCAGCAGTCTGGCGGTGGGGTAATCGGTGATTAAAACATCGATATAGCCGCCGGTAAGCGCGCCTTTTATTGCCGCGACTTTGTCGGTGCCGCCGGCCAGCGCGACCACGTTCGGACATTTTTTGACTTTCTCCAGCGCCATGCCGATCACCGGATCTTCATCTTCGCGTAACACCGGCTGGCCGTATTTGTCATAGTAGTGCAGGCAGATATCGCCAACCGCGCCCCGCGCCGCCAGCACCTGCAGCATATCTTCGTGATAATAGTTACCCGACGTTTTCAGCAACTGGGAAGGTTCGAGAATGCCAATGCCGACAATGGCGATATCGACCTCGTCAAAGCGTGAAACCACATCGGCGACATCTTTGCTGGCCAGCAGGCGGTTGCGCTCTTCCATGGAACCTTCGATGCTTTGCGACGGCAGCAGCCAGGCATCGCAGTTAAGACGCTGGGCCAGCGTCTGGGTGAGGATCGTCGCCTGCACGTTGCCGTTGGGCCCGACGCCGCCAAGCAGTTGGATGACGCCGCTGGCCTTCAGGTTTTGCGCGTGGACCTCATCAACCATCGCGCGGATGGTTGAGCTCCATGAAGAGACGCCAATCAGATCTTTTGGCCGCAGGCGGGTTTCCAGGTAGTGCGCGGCGGCTGAGCCAATCGCCCGCTTGATGGTATGGTCGCTGGCCTCTTCTTCGGTATCGACCACCACCGCCTGTTTAAGCCCGTAGCGATCCTCAAGCCCCTTTTCGAGATTGAGGAAGATATTTGATGGCTGTACGACGCTGATTTTGACAACGCCCTCTTTTTGGCAGCGGGTAATCGCGCGAGAGACAAATGACTGAGACAGCGAGAGAAGTTGGGCGATATCAGACTGCTTTCGTCCTTCCAGATAGTAAAGCGTGGCAATCTTCACCAATAGCCGTTGTTCATCCTGCTTAGCCATATTAATCCTCGAAAATCATTTATCGCCTTTCTTCAGGCGTTTAGCTGCAGCCATTATCGTAGTGACTTTTATCATACGCGAAAAAAAATCACACTTAAGTGTGATGATGGTCAAATTTTTACCACTCATCAAAATCGGCTATGGACAAAAACAAAACAGTCAGGCCATAATCGAATAAAGAATCATCATTGAATATATATTCAAGTCGGTTTTGAGTCAACGAGTTTATCCGGGCTTCGCCTGGAGCGGGAGGCAGAATGTTCCTGAGTATGGCGCTGGGGCGGAAGGCTAACCACCGGCATGGGGATATCTGGTTTTTTTAGTCCCTGACGGAATAAATATTCCATATTGAAAATAAATTCAGAGGTATTAAATGAATCCCTACAGATTTGATGTCCAGACGCTTGAGCGCAAAGCGCGCGCCGTGCGCCGCCACATTGTCCGCTTAAACGCCAATAGTCCGGCTGGCGGGCACACCGGGGCCGACCTGTCGCAGGTCGAGCTGTTAACCGCGCTCTACTTCCGTGTGCTCAATGCGGCGCCCGATCGGCTGGACGACCCGCAGCGCGATATCTATATCCAGTCGAAAGGCCATGCGGTGGGCTGCTACTACTGCGTCCTGGCGGAAGCCGGTTTCTTCCCGATCGATTGGCTGGAGACCTACCAGCATGCGAACTCGCATCTTCCCGGCCATCCGGTGCGGCAGAAAACGCCGGGCATTGAGCTGAACACCGGCGCGCTGGGCCACGGTTTGCCCGTTGCGGTGGGGCTGGCGCTGGCCGCGAAGAAAAGCAACAGCTCCCGGCGCATCTTTTTAATCACCGGCGACGGCGAACTGGCGGAAGGCAGTAACTGGGAGGCGGCGCTGGCGGCGGCCCATTATGGCCTCGATAACCTGGTCATTATTAATGATAAGAACAATCTTCAGCTGGCCGGGCCAACCCGCGAAATTATGAATACCGATCCGCTGGCCGATAAATGGCGCGCCTTCGGCATGGAGGTCAGCGAATGCGAGGGCAACGATATGGCCTCGGTGGTCGCGGCTCTCGAAGGGCTACAGCAGAACGGTAAACCTAACGTCATTATTGCCAACACCACGAAGGGCGCGGGCATCTCCTTTATCCAGGGGCGCCCGGAGTGGCACCACCGGGTGCCGAAAGGCGAGGAAATCGCACTGGCGCTGGAGGAACTGAAAGATGAGTAATGCAGAACACCTGGCGAACGTGATGGTCGAGGCGTTTATCGCCGCGGTGGAAAAGGGCGTCGATCTGGTGCCGGTGGTCGCGGACTCCACCTCAACGGCCAAGATCGCTCCCTTTATTAAGCAGTTCCCAGGACGGCTGGTTAACGTCGGTATCGCCGAGCAGAGCATGGTCGGCACCGCCGCGGGGCTGGCGCTCGGCGGTAAAGTGGCGGTAACCTGTAACGCCGCGCCGTTCCTTGTCTCTCGCGCCAACGAGCAGATTAAAGTTGATGTCTGCTACAACAACACCAACGTCAAGCTCTTTGGCCTCAACGCCGGCGCCAGCTATGGCCCATTGGCCAGTACCCACCATGCCATTGACGATCTGGCGGTAATGCGCGGTTTCGGCAATATCCAGATTTTCGCCCCCTCCACGCCGCGCGAATGTCGGCAGATTATCGACTACGCCCTGGCGTATCAGGGGCCGGTTTATATTCGTCTGGATGGCAAGGCGCTGCCGGAGTTGCATGACGAAGCGTACCGTTTTGTGCCCGGCGCGGTGCTGACCCTGCGCGAAGGCGCAGCGGTGGCGCTGGTGGCGACCGGTTCAACGGTGCACGAAGCGGTGGAGGCGGCGCAGCAGCTTGCCGACCTCGGCATTGAGGCGAAAGTGGTTAGCGTGCCGTCGATTCGTCCCTGCGATACCGCGGCGCTGCTGGCGGCACTGCAGTCATGCCGTTCAGTTATTACCGTCGAAGAACATAACGTCAATGGCGGGCTGGGGAGCCTGGTCGCCGAAGTGCTGGCGGAAGCGGGGAAAGGGATTGCCTTGCAGCGTCTGGGGATCCCGGATGGCGAATATGCGGCGGCCGCCGATCGCGGCTGGCTGCGTCAACATCACGGTTTTGACGCGGCGTCGATTGTCGCGCGAGTACAGAAGTCAGTACGGGGTTGAAGCACAACGCCCTCCATGGGGAGGGCGTCAGACTGCTGACAAACGTGCTTAAAAGTGAATGAGGGTTCTTTTTCTCCCTCTCCCTCCCAGGGAGAGGGCCGGGGTGAGGGGGATAACGAGCTGACTAATGAGCAGATTTCCCCCTCTTCCTAACCCTCACCCAAAGGGGCGAGGGGAGCGTCCGTGCTCTTTGAGGGGGTGTCATCAGAAGTGGGTGTTGACGCTCATATACCAGGTACGACCGGATTCGTTATAGGTTTCAGCGCCAGCGCCGTACATACTCCCTTTGTCGCCGCCGGTCGTTTGGGCGTTACCCGCGCGCCAGTGGCGCTTGTCGAAGACGTTATCCACGCCGCCGGTCAGGCTGACGTTTTTGGTCACGTCCCAGGTCGCGCTCAGGCCGAGAATGCTATACGGGCTGACCTCGTTCTTCTCGCTGCCGGTAACTGGCTGGCCTTTGTAGTTGTACTTCTTCGGTTCCTGCTTGCCGTACCAGGTGAAGGTCGATTGCACAGAAACGTCCTGATAAACCTGCCAGCTCAGCGTCGAGTTCAGCGTGTATTCCGGAATAATCGACAGGCGATCGCCGGTCTCTTTGTTCTTACTCTGCAGCATGTAGGTGATGTTGTTGGTCCAGTTCACCGTCTCGCTGACCGGCACGTTCAACGTGCCTTCCAGCCCTTCAACTACCGCTTTCGGCACGTTTTCCCACTGGTACAGGTCGGTACCTTTATTGTTTTGATAGACCGGGGCATATCCCGCTTCAATCTTGTTGCGGTAGTCGTTACGGAACCAGGTGACGCCCGCCAGCCAGCCGTCGCGTTTGAACTCGAGGCCAATCTCTTTGTTGATGCTGGTCTCGGCTTTTAAGTCGTCATTCCCTTGCAGATAGCAGCCTTCTTTACTGGCGTAGCAGCCCTGACCTTTACTGTAGAGAATATAGTTGGGGTTGGTCTGATACAGGCTCGGCGCTTTATAGGCGCGGGCGATACCCATTTTCAGGGTAAAGTCGTCGCCCAGACCCTGCGACAGGTTCAACGACGGGCTCCAGTTATTACCGACAATACTGTGGTGATCGAAACGCAGCGCCGGCGTCAGCATGGTGGTATCGGTCACTTCCATGTTGTTCTCGGCGAACAGGGAGAAGATTTCCGCTTTCGAATACGGGCTGCGGCCGGTGCTGTCGTAGCCCGGAATTTCGCCGCCAGACAGAGCCTGAGTATTGGAGGCGTTGTCCTTCATGCGCTGCTGGTTCCATTCGGTACCCAGCGTCAGGTTCTGGTTAACCCACAGGTCGAACGGAATATTGACTTCGCTGTGCAGCATCACGTCCGACAGGTCGATATCGGTAAACTGGTTGCTGCTGAAGATCCCCTCGGTGCCGCCCGCCAGACCTTCGCCTTTACGCGAGTTGCGGGTGTGTTCGTACTGCGCCCAGTTGCTGGTGGTCACGCCGTTATCCCAGCCGCCGTTCCAGGTCACGGAGTAAGTATTGCGATAGAGTCGGTTGGTCTCTTTACCGTAGTTCTCTTTCACCAGATCGTTGCTGTTGGTGTTTTGCGTATCACCGGCGTAGAGGTTGCCCTGGCGGCTATAGCCGGCTTCAAACTCCAGCGACTGCATCGGCGCGAAATCCCAGCGCACCACGCCGTTGATGTTTTTGTTTTCTACCCCTTCACGCCCGGCGGGTAGGGTATCGGCGTAAATGCCGGTGCGTTCAGACTGGTGGCCCTGGTTGATATCCCAGGCGTCAGCCTGGGTTTTATCGAGGTTGCCGTACATGCGGAAGCTGAAATCGCCGCCCAGCGGGCCGCTGAGGCTAAAGTCGGTACGCTTGGTCGCGCCTTCGTCTTTATGCTCCGGCATGTTCATGTAGGCGTTCCACGAACCATGCCACTGGTTGTCGAATTTTTTAGTAATGATATTGACCACGCCGCCTGCCGCGCCGTTGCCGTAGCGCGCCGCCGCCGGGCCGCGGATAACGTCAATACGTTCGATCATTTCCGGCGGTACCCAGCTGGTATCGCCGCGGGTGTCGCGCTCGCCGCGCCAGCCGAGACGAATGGAGTTACGGCTGGTCACGGGCTTACCGTCAATCAGGATTAAGGTGTTTTCCGGGCCCATGCCGCGAATATCAATCTGGCGATTGTTGCCGCGCTGGCCGCTGGTGGAGTTGCCGGTCAGGTTGACGCCCGGCATGGTACGGATGATTTCAGAGACGTCGCGGGCCGGCGGACGTTTGCGAATTTCATCGGCGGTAATGGTCGAAACGCCCGGCGCCTGCAGGTTTTGCACTTCGGCGGTGACGACCATCGTTTCTTCACCGGCGGTTTGTTTACTGTCGGTGGTTTCTTCTGCCGCGCACAGCGGGAATGCCACCCCGTAGATACCCAGATTGACCATTAAGGCCAGGGACTTAATCCTGTTATTCATTGTAAGTCAGTTCCGCTTTTCTTTGCCGCTTTCCCCAGAAGCCCCTTCCCACCGGGAGGGGAGACGGCATAAATGTAGCCAGTAGAAGGTGAACGCTTTCCGTAGCCCACCGAGCCAAACGCTCAGAAAAGACCCTCTCTGACCTTGATTTAATGTAATGAGAAGACGCGCTACCCATAGGCGCGTTAATACGCTATTGCAAATGCAAATAGTTATCAATAATATTATCAATAAATATTACCTTTGTTGATAAAAATCACGGTAAACATAGGGTTACTGACGGAATGCAAATAACGGGAAGTGATGACTGGTGGCGGGGGATCGCCGGCCCGCAGACTGAGGCGCTGGGCGACGCATATCGGGTGACCTTCTGGTGGCGCGATCCGGCCGGCAGCGAAACCACGTCGCCGATTCGGCGGGTGTGGATTTACATTACCGGCGTCACCGATCATCACCACAACGCGGCGCCGCAAACCCTGCAGCGCATCCCCGGTACCGATGCCTGGCGCTGGCAAACCACGCTCCCCGCCAGCTGGCGCGGCAGCTACTGTTTTATTCCCTCCGAACGCGACGACGATTTTTCCCCACAGCTTTTTAACGGTGAAGCGCCGGACCGCGCGCTGCTGCGCGAAGGCTGGCGCAAACTGCTGCCGCGGGCGATTGCCGATCCCCGCAATCCGCAAAGCTGGAAGGGGGGACGCGGCCACGCGGTCTCGGCGCTGGAACTGCCGCAGGCGCCGGAACAGCCGGGTTGGCATTATCGCGAGCCGGTTTCGCCTGCGCCGCGCTGTATTGAATGGCGCAGCCAGCGATTAGGTAACCAGCGACGAGTGTGGATTTACACCACCGGCAGTGGGACGGATCGCCCGCTGGCGGTCCTGCTTGACGGCCAGTTCTGGGCCGAAAGCATGCCGATTTTTGCGCCGTTGGCGGGACTGACGCGGGAAGGCCGCCTACCGCCGGCGGTCTATGTGCTGATCGACGTTATCGACAATCAACACCGCAGCGTCGAGCTGCCCTGCAACCGTGATTTCTGGCTGGCGGTACAGGAAGAACTGCTGCCGCAGGTGCACGCCGTGGCGCCATTCAGCGATCGCGCCGACCGGACGGTAGTGGCGGGGCAGAGCTTTGGCGGTCTGGCGGCGATGTATGCCGCGCTCCACTGGCCGCAGCGTTTTGGCTGCGTCCTGAGCCAGTCGGGGTCGTACTGGTGGCCGCAGCGCGGCAGTAGCCAGCCGGGGGTGATACTTGAACAACTGCAGCGCGGCGAACTTCGGCCGCAGGGGCTGCGTATCTGGCTGGAAGCCGGCGTGCGCGAACCGATTATTTTTCGCGCCAACCAGGCGCTTTTCGCGCAGCTGCGGCAGACCACGCCGTCCATTTTCTGGCGCCAGGTTGACGGCGGGCATGACGCGCTATGCTGGCGCGGCGGGCTGACGTCCGGGCTTATCCAGCTGTGGCAGTCTTTGCGCCGCGGGCAACAACACGCGCTTAACGAGGAGTGAGAGATGCAATTCAGCAACCCCTTCGATAATCCCCAAGGGCAGTTTTACATTCTGCGCAACGCACAGGGGCAATTTAGCCTGTGGCCGCATCACTGCGCGCTGCCGACAGGCTGGACGGTGGAGTGTCCGCCGCAGTCATTAGAGGCCTGTAACGCCTGGCTTGCCGCCAACTGGTCAACCCTTATTCCAGCGCACTACGCCTCCTGAGGAGCTTTCGATGAGTACACGTTTACCGCTGGTTGCGGCGCAGCCGGGGATTTGGATGGCTGAACGCCTTTCTACGCTACCCGGCGCCTGGAGCGTTGCCCACTATGTTGAACTGCGCGGCAATCTCGATTCGGCGCTGCTGAGTAAGGCTATCGTCGCCGGGCTTAAGCAGGCCGATACCCTGAGCATGCGCTTTTGCGAAGATAACGGCGAAGCGTGGCAGTGGGTTGATGACGCGCGCGAGTTTGCCGAGCCGCAAAACGTCGACCTGCGCCAGCAGGCCGATCCGCACATGGCCGCGCTGGCCCTGATGCAAAGCGATCTCGGGCAGAATCTGCGTGTCGATAGCGGTAATCCGCTGGTCTGCCATCAGCTCATGCGCGTTGGCGACGATTGCTGGTACTGGTATCAGCGCTATCACCATTTGCTGGTTGATGGCTTTAGCTTCCCGGCCATTACCCGCCAGATCGCCGCGATTTATCGCGCCTGGCAACGCGGGGAAGAGACGCCGGATTCACCGTTTACCTCGTTCGCCGAGGTGGTGGAAGAGTATCAGCGCTACTACGGCAGCGAGGCGTGGCAGCGCGATAAAGCCTTCTGGCAGGCGCAGCGTCAGGCGTTGCCGTCTCCGGCTTCGCTATCTGACGCGCCGCTGGCCGGGCGGGCGACCAGCAGTGATATCTGGCGCCTGAAACTGGAGGCCGATCCGGCTATCTTCAGCCAGCTCGCCGCCAGCGCGCCGCAGTGCCAGCGCGCCGATTTGGCGCTGGCGCTGACGACGTTATGGCTGGGACGGTTGTGCGGCTGCATGGATTACGCGGCGGGCTTTATCTTTATGCGCCGCATGGGATCGGCGGCGCTGACCGCTACCGGCCCGGTACTCAACGTACTGCCGCTGGCGGTGAATATCGACGCGCAGGAGACGCTGGCGCAGCTGGCGACGCGACTCTCCGGGCAGCTGAAAAAAATGCGCCGCCATCAGCGCTACGATGCTGAGCAAATTGTCCGCGATAGCGGCAAAGCGGCGGGCGACGAACCGCTGTTCGGCCCGGTGCTGAACATCAAAGTCTTTGATTACCAGTTGGATATCGACGGCGTGCAGGCGCAGACGCATACCCTCGCCACCGGCCCGGTGAATGACCTCGAGCTGGCACTGTTCCCGGACGAACGCGGCGGCCTGTCGCTGGAGATCCTCGCCAACAAAGCACGCTACGATGAGGCGACGCTGAACCGCCACGTATCGCGTCTGACATCGTTACTGGCGCAGTTTGCCGCCAATCCGGCGCTGCGCTGCGGCGAAGCGGAGATGCTGTCGGCGGAAGAAGGCGCGCAGCTGGCATTGATCAACAATACCGCGATGCCGCTGCCGACCACCACCCTCAGCGCGCTGGTGGCGGAACAGGCGCGGAAAACGCCGGATGCCCCGGCGCTGGCGGATGCCAACTGGCGCTTTAGCTACCGCGAAATGCGCCAGCAGGTGGTGGCGCTGGCCAACCTGCTGCGGCAACGCGGCGTGAAGCCGGGGGATAGCGTGGCGGTTGCCTTACCGCGTTCGGTGTTCCTGACGCTGGCGCTGCACGGCATTGTCGAAGCCGGCGCCGCCTGGCTGCCGCTGGACACCGGCTACCCGGATGACCGTCTGCGGATGATGCTGGAAGATGCGCGGCCTTCGCTGCTGATTACCTCTGACGATCAACTGGCCCGTTTTAGCGATATTCCTGGGCTGAGCAGCTTGTGTTATCAGCAGCCGCTGGCCGCTGAAGATGATACGCCGCTGGCGCTGTCAAAACCGGAACATACCGCCTATATCATCTTCACCTCCGGCTCCACCGGGCGGCCGAAAGGGGTGATGGTCGGCCAGACCGCCATCGTGAACCGCCTGCTGTGGATGCAAAATCACTATCCGTTAACCGCCGCCGATGTGGTGGCGCAGAAGACGCCGTGCAGCTTTGATGTCTCGGTATGGGAGTTCTGGTGGCCGTTTATGACCGGCGCGCAGTTGGTGATGGCGGCGCCGGAGGCGCATCGCGATCCGCAGGCGATGCAGCGGTTCTTCGCGCAGTACGGCGTGACCACCACCCACTTTGTTCCGTCGATGCTGGCGGCGTTTGTTGCCTCGCTGGATAGCGATAATGTGTCGTCCTGCCGGACGCTAAAACGCGTTTTCTGCAGCGGCGAAGCGCTGCCGACGGAACTGTGTCGCGAATGGGAACGCTTAACCGGCGCGCCGCTGCATAACCTGTACGGACCGACGGAAGCGGCGGTGGATGTCAGCTGGTATCCCGCCTGTGGGCCAGAGCTGGCGGCGGTCACCGGCAACAGCGTGCCCATCGGTTGGCCGGTATGGAACACTGGATTACGTATTCTTGATGCCGCCATGCGCCCGGTGCCGCCGGGCGTGGCGGGTGATTTGTACTTAACGGGCATTCAGCTGGCGCAGGGTTATATGGGGCGCCCGGATCTGACCGCCAGCCGCTTTATTGCCGACCCGTTTGCTCCCGGCGAGCGCATGTACCGCACCGGCGATGTGGCGCGCTGGCTGGATAACGGGGCGGTAGAGTATCTTGGCCGCAGCGACGATCAGTTGAAAATTCGCGGCCAGCGCATTGAGCTTGGCGAGATCGACCGGGTGATGGCGGCGCTGCCGGACGTCGCGCAGGCGGTGTGCCACGCCTGCGTCTTCAATCAGGCCGCGGCCACCGGCGGCGATGCCCGTCAGCTCGTCGGTTATCTGGTGAGCGAGTCCGGCCAGCCGTTGGACGTGGCGGCGCTGAAGGCGCGTCTTAGCGAACAGCTGCCGCCGCACATGGTGCCGGTGGTGCTGATCCAACTGGAATCCTTCCCGCTCAGCGCCAACGGTAAGCTGGACCGTAAAGCGCTACCGCTCCCCTCCTTAAGCAGCGAGCGCAGCGGTCGCCCGCCGCAATCGGCTACCGAAATGACCGTTGCCGCGGCGTTCAGCCAACTGCTGGGCTGCGAGGTAAATGATATCGACGCCGATTTCTTCGCCCTCGGCGGCCATTCGCTGCTGGCGATGCGGCTGGCGGCGCAGATTAGCCGCGAGCTGGCGCGGCAGGTGACGCCGGGGCAGGTGATGGTCGCTTCGACGGTCGGCAAGCTGAGCGCATTGCTGGCTTCCGACCTGAGCGACGAGCAGGCGCAGCGCCTGGGCTTTGATGCGCTGTTGCCGCTGCGCGAGAGCGATGGTCCGACGCTGTTCTGCTTCCATCCGGCTTCCGGTTTTGCCTGGCAGTTCAGCGTGCTGGCGCGTTATCTTAGCCCGCGCTGGTCGATTACCGGAATTCAGTCGCCGCGTCCGACGGGGCCAATGGCCTCCGCCGCCAACCTCGACGAGGTCTGCGAGCATCATCTGCGCACGCTTTTAGCGCAGCAGCCGCATGGGCCTTACTATCTGTTTGGCTATTCGCTCGGCGGAACGCTGGCGCAGGGGATTGCCGCCCGTTTACGCCAGCGCGGCGAAGAGGTGGCGTTCCTTGGCCTGCTCGATACCTGGCCGCCGGAGACGCAAAACTGGGCGGAGAAAGAGGCGAACGGTCTGGATCCCGAAGTGCTGGCGGAAATCGCCCGCGAGCGCGAAGCGTTTCTCGCCGCACAGCAGGGGCAGGCTTCCGGCGAGCTGTTCAGCGCGATTGAAGGTAACTACGCCGATGCGGTGCGCCTGTTGACGACCGCGCACAGCGCGAAGTTTGACGGTAAGGCAACGCTATTTGTGGCGGAGAAAACGCGCCAGAAAGGGATGGATCCGCAGGTCGCATGGGGGCCGTGGGTTGGCGAGCTGGAGGTGTTCAGCCAGAACTGCGCCCACGTCGAGATTATCTCGCCGCAGGCCTTTGAAGCGATAGGCCCGGTAGTGCGGGAGATTCTGGGGTAACGGTAGAGCTCGGGCTACCCGTTTTTGGTAGCCCGGCTCAGCGCAGCGCAAGCCGGGGATGCGATGGTAAAGAAAAGATTATCGGCGTCCCAGCGGCACCACCAGCGGCGTATGCGCCACCGGATCCTCGATGATCGTGCAGCGCAGGCCGTAGATACGCTCAATCAGATCCGCCGTGACGATCTCTTTCGGCGCGCCTTCGGCGACGATCTTACCGTCGCGCAGGGCGATCAGATGGGTGGCGTAACGACAGGCCTGATTGAGATCGTGCAGTACCGCCGCCAGCGTATATCCCTTCTCGCGATTCAGCTCGCTTAACAGTTCCAGCAGGTCGATCTGATGGCTGATATCAAGCCAGGTCGTCGGCTCATCAAGCAGCATAATCGCCGTCTCCTGCGCCAGTACCATTGCAATCCACGCCCGCTGGCGCTGGCCGCCGGAGAGGGTATCCACGCTCTGCAGCGCGAGGTCGACAATACCCGTCGCCCGCATCGCGTTATTTACCGCTGCTTCGTCCTCTTTACGCCAACGGGTAAACATCGGTTGGTGCGGATAGCGCCCGCGCGCCACCAGCTCCTGTACGGTGATATCGCCGGGCGTGGTGGCATTCTGCGCCAGCAGGCCGATCCGCTTCGCCACCTCTTTGCTGGCGTAGCGTTGGATCTGTTCGCCGTCGAGATAAACGTGTCCGCTGGACGGTGTCATCAGGCGGCTGAGGGTGCGCAGCAGGGTTGATTTACCGCAGCCGTTGGGGCCGATAATCGCCGTAAAATGGCCGTCAGGAATTGTGACGTTCAGCGATTCGGCGATGGTCTTTTTACCGTAGGCCAGGGTCAACTGGTCGCCGCGCAAACGGGAGGTGACAGCGGTCATTTTTTGCGGGACTCCTGAATTAATAACGCGATGAGGTAGATACCGCCAAGGCTGACGGTGACCACCCCGACCGGTAACTGATAAGGCATGAACAGGCGCTGAGCGCAGTAATCGGCCAGCGCCAGCAGCAGCGCGCCGCACAGCGCCGACTGGGTTAACCCCCAGCGCGCGGTGCCGCTTATCCGCCGGGCGATATGCGGCGCGACCAGCGCGACGAAAGAAATAGGCCCGGCCAGCGCGGTGGCGGAAGCGGTCAGCAACACCGCCACCAGCATCAGCAGCAGGCGCGAACGTTCGACCCGAACCCCCAGCGCGCAGGCGGTATCGTCGCCCATCTCCAGCAGCCGCATCCGCCGCGCCAGTAGGGCGCTGCACGCCAACATCAACAGGATAAGCGGCGCCGAAGGCCAGGTTTTGCCCCACGTCAGGCCGTTGAGCGAACCGGCATTCCACAATCCGGCGGAAAGGGCGGTCTCAAGCGACGCGCGCAGCAGCAGCCAGGTATTGAATGCCACCAGCATGGCGCGCACGCCGATGCCGATAATGATCAGGCGGAAGGTTTCTATGCCGTTGCGCCACGCCAGTAGCCACACCACCAGCGAGGTCAGCACGCCGCCGAGCATCGCCGCCAGCGCGATGGCGGTTAGGTTCTGGCCGAACATCACCATCGCTACCAGCACGCCGCTCCAGGCGCCGGTGTTGAAACCCATTACGTCCGGGCTACCCAGCGGATTACGCATCAATGACTGAAAAATGGCGCCGCTGACGCCAAGCCCGGCGCCGATAAGCAGCGCCATCAGCACGCGCGGCAGTCGCCATTCGGTGACCACCATGCTGACGCTGCGCGGTGCGTCGCCGAGTAGCGCGGAAATCACCTGTTCAGTGCTGAGCGGCACCAGGCCATTACCCAGACCGAACAGGGACACCAGCAAGCTCGCGAAAATCAGCAGCAGGCAGCAGAAAATCAGGCGGCGGGAGGGAGCTATCACAGCGCACCTCCTCGCGGCTGACGGCGAACCAGCCAGATCAGCACCGGCGCGCCGATAAAGGCGCTGACCACCGAAACGCGCAGTTCACCAGGCACCAACAGGCGGCCAATCACGTCGGCAAACAGCAACAGGGCAGGGGTGGCGAGCAGCGTAACCGGCAATGACCAGCGGTGATCCGCCCCCACCAGCCAGCGCGCCATATGCGGCATCATCAGGCCGATAAAGGCGATAGGGCCGACCAGCGCCGTCGCGCTGCCGCACAGGACGGTGATCGCCAGCAGGCCGATCAATTGGGTACGTGCGACCCGGCTACCGAGCGCGGTGGCGGTGTCGGCGCCGAGGCTCAGGCTGTTCAGCGCCCGGCTAAGAAACAGGGTTACCACGGCGGCAATCAGCACCGGCAGCAGGACTATTTTCAGCGTTTGCAGGGTGCGAATATCCAGCGAGCCGGCCTGCCAGAAGCGCAGCTGGTCATACACGTCCGGGTTGAGCAGGGCGATGCCGTTAGATAAACCTTCCAGTACCGCCGCCAGCGCCACGCCCGCGAGGGTCAGGCGCACCGGGCTGAGCTGGCCGCCGCCCCGGCTGCCGGTAAACGCGACCAGTAGCGACGCGGCGAAGGCTCCGCAGAAGGCCATCAGCAACTGCTCCTGCGGCGATGTTATGCCGAACAGCGCCGCGCCGAGCACGATGGCGAAGCTGGCGCCGGAGTTGACGCCGAGCAGGCCCGGGTCGGCCAACGGGTTACGGGTGAGGGTTTGCATTAGCGCGCCGGCGAGGCCAAGCGCGCAGCCGGCCAGCAATCCGGCCAGCGTACGCGGCAGGCGGGCATCCAGTACGATGGTACAGTCGGCGCTCTGACAACTGCCGGAAAAGGCATCGATAATCACCGAAGGCGGCAACGGTTTGGCGCCGATAAGCAGGCTGAGCGCAATCGCAAGAGCCAAAAGTAACAAGAGACCCGGCACGGCGACGGCGCGCACCGTGGTCGTAGAAAACGACATAGTTCAAATCCCTGATATGATAATGATAGTAATTATCGTTATCGATTTTATTCAGGTATGTTACCATGAGAAACCATAAAAATGGTATGAAAAATAACGACAAGGCCCTTGCATGAATCGACCTTCCCGGCTGCTTGATGTCAGCCTCCTGCGCACCCATCCGGCGTTCCGCGCCGTCTTTATCGCTCGCTTTATCTCGATCCTGTCGCTTGGCCTGCTAGGCGTGGCGATCCCGGTTCAAATCCAGACAATGACCCACTCGACCTGGCAGGTCGGACTGTCGGTAATGCTGACCGGTTGTTCGATGTTCGTTGGGCTGATGGTTGGCGGCGTGCTGGCCGACCGTTATGAGCGTAAACACCTGATCCTGCTGGCGCGTGGCACCTGCGGCGTGGGCTTCGTCGGCCTGTGCCTGAACGCCATGCTGCCGGAACCGTCGCTGGCGGCCATTTACCTGCTGGGGATTTGGGATGGCTTCTTCGCCTCCTTAGGGGTGACCGCGCTGCTGGCGGCGACGCCGGCGTTGGTGGGCCGCGAAAACCTGATGCAAGCCGGGGCGATCACCATGTTGACCGTGCGTCTCGGTTCGGTGATATCGCCGATGATCGGCGGGTTGCTGCTGGCGACCGGCGGCGTGGCCTGGAACTATGGCCTGGCGGCGGCGGGGACGTTCATTACCACCCTGACGCTGCTGCGTCTGCCGCTGCTGCCTCCGCCGCCGCAGCCGCGCGAGCATCCGCTGAAATCTCTGCTGGCGGGGCTTAAATTTCTCTTTAATAGCCCGCTTATTGGCGGTATTGCGCTGCTCGGCGGCCTGTTGACGATGGCCAGCGCGGTGCGGGTGCTTTATCCGGCGCTGGCGGAGGGCTGGCAGATGTCAAATTCGCAGATTGGCCTGTTGTACGCCGCCATTCCGCTTGGCGCGGCGCTGGGTGCGTTAACCAGCGGACAACTGGCGCATACCGCCAGGCCGGGGGCGTTGATGTTGACGACAACGGTGGGGTCGTTTGTGGCGATTGCGCTATTCAGCGTGATGCCGTTCTGGGCGCTGGGCGCGCTCTGTCTGGCGCTGTTTGGTTGGCTGAGCGCGATAAGTTCGCTGCTGCAGTACACGCTGATTCAGACGCAAACGCCGGAAAATATGCTGGGGCGCATTAATGGCCTGTGGACCGCGCAGAACGTGACCGGCGATGCTATTGGCGCGGCGCTGCTGGGGGGGTTAGGGGCGGTAATGACCCCGGTGGCTTCGGCCAGCGCCAGCGGCTGGGCGCTGGTGATTGTGGGAATATTACTGGTTGGCTTATTGCGCGAGCTACGCCGTTTTCAGCGTCCGGAGATGGTCAGCGAAAGTTAAATGCAACAATAGCAAAAAGGCCCCGGATTACTCCGGGGCCTGGCTTCACTTATAACACTTAGTACGCGCCGAGATCTTTCCAGACGTCGAACTGGCCGCAGTTCAGGTCCGGCTGGTTGCCCTGAGACCACCATTTCACCTGGTAGTTATGGCCTTTCCAGCTCACGGTTTCAAAGGTACCCCAGTTGCCGCCATAAACAGTATTGGCATTCCACTGCGGGTAAGGCGCGGCGGCATCGTCAGAAGGAACAACGTCATCATCCTTTGCCGGCACGTCATCGGCATCTTTTTCGTCGTCAGCCGGTTCATCAGCCGGCTCATCGGCTGGCTTGTCATCGCTCTGGCCATTCTGGGAAGCCACGACCACGGAGAGGATAAAGCGCTGCTGGGTTGACGGTTCGCCCCAGGTATCGCGAACGAACAGCGTGAAAGTAAATTCAGTGTCCGCGGTGACTTCCGGTACGTCGAACTCAATGACCGCGGCGGTTTTATCAGCGACATCAATCGCTGCCGGCACGCCCCAGCTGTAGCTCAGCTCGTCGCTATCTTCATCAGATGATTTTTCACCGGACAGGCGAACGCGGGAGCCGCCTACGACCATCATTTCAATCGCCGCTTCCGGCGCATGGTTTACCGTTGGTTCGGTTGGCTCATCTTCTGACTTATCGTCATCCTGTTCATCAGCAGGCACAACGTTGATGCCTTCGAAATAGAACGGGTCCATATCGATAACTTCAGAAGCGATTTCATACCCCAGACCTTCACGGGCGGCGTTAACCAGCACGCCGTTATCATGGTCAATAGTCCAGGTAAACAGACCGCCCAGCCCCAGGCTGGCAGCGTATTCGCCTTTGGCTTTGACGGTGCGCGGGGTATCCAGCGACATGAAGAGTTTGGATTCCGGGTTGTAGAGGAAGTCAGCATCAGCTACCTGGTCGGTGTAGACGTTGAAGCCGTTACGGCCTTTCTGGTTTTCCAGGTCCAGGTAGTTGTAAATGACGTCATACCATTCGTTGGTGCCGGATTCAAATGTACCGACAGTGGTACCGTTACCCGGGTTATAGGTGCCTTTCAGCGGCGACAGCGATTCCAGCTCGGCATTGCGGCCGTTACGGGTATAGCCGGCGTAACCGATGTTGATGCGCTCAGCCGGGAAACCTTCCGCCAGCAGGTGTTCAACAATGGTGTTTATCGCCCAGTCGCCTTGCTCAATGGCTTTCAGGTTGGTGTGGTGGGTGATGCTTTCCGCCCACGGGGTGCCGAAGAAGTCATAGGTCATGACGTTGATGCCGTACAGACCGGCATTCATCAGCGCTTTGACGTTGGAATAACCAAACGTTTTTACTACCGCGGAGCTGGCAATGGAGATTTTGACATCGCTCAGGCCGGCGGAATCGAGCTGTTTACGCAGTTCACCAATCAGCAGGGCGTAATTATCGCCATCTTCCGGGCCGTATGGGTTACCGGCGCCTTCGGCGTTCGGGTATTCCCAGTCGATATCCACTTCGCTGAACATCGGGAACTGTTTGAACAGTTTCACCACGCCTTTGGCGAAGGTTTTACGGGCGGAATCCGACGCCGCGGTTTCATGGAAACCGTTGCTCATGGTCCAGCCGCCGATGCTCATTGACAGCACCAGGTTGTGGCCCTGCTGTTTGGCTTTCGCCTGCAGGTCACGCAGACCGCCGAGCAGGCCTTTGGTGTTTGTCTGGGTTACGGTTTTCGGATCAACATCCCAGCCGCTGACGCTGTGGCCAACGTTAACGTAAGACTGGAAATCGCCCCACGGATCAAGGAAGGTCGGTTCATATTTCACTTTGCCGCACTGCTCTGCCCCTTCTGCCACCACATCACGCCACTGACCATCCACTTTATGGAAGCCGGTTACGCCGACGAAGCCAACGATGATTTTATCGTAAGCGGTAGGGGAGACGTTAGTCAGGTCGTAGCCGCGGCCGCGGTTATCTTTCGCATCGCTGCCCTGCAGGCGGCCATCGTACTGAGACCAGTCGGTGTAATAACCGAATACTTTAGGTTTGTTGGTTGCGCTTTTGTATTTGTTATACACCGGTTTGGCGACGCGGTCCGAAGTATAGCTGTAGTTGCTGACTTCCGTTGCCGGGTTAAAACCATCTGCAGCGTTACTGGTTTCGGTCAGGGTATCGCCCTTAATCAATTTGCTTGTCGTCACGGTAATTTCCTTATGAGTTGAATGTCCACCTCAAGTGGTGTGAGGCAGATATTCGAGGAACGCGGCGGCGATGGCTAATCACAAAACAACACCTCAAACGATGATGATTCGCGTGAGGCGCCGATGAGGTCTCAAGTGGGGAAGGCAATAAAAAGTTCTTTTATAACAAAAGGATGATGTAGTTGATGATGTGAAATGAGATCCCGGCTCCAGGGCCGGGAAGAGAATCAGGCAAAGAGCGCCGATAAACGTTGTAGCACCAGCATGGCGCTGTAGTAGTCAAGACGGAAGGTTTCCGTCCCCAGCGGATAAACGCGCTTTGCGGCAACGGCTGGCAAATGCGCCAGTAGCGGATTGGCGTAAATTGCCCCGGCGTCTTTCTCGTCGCCGGCGAACAGGAACAGGCTTTCGCCGTTAATTCCGGCGGCCAGGTTTTCGCCGCCCAACTGCACGATATCGTGACGCTTACCCTGGCTCTGGCTGGCGTGCAGACCACCCGGCAGTGTCGCCAGCTTAAAGCCTAACTGTTCCAGCATCTGACCCTGCGCTGATTCCGGCGTCCAGATATTGGCGCTATGCGCCGCGGCGGTATAAACCAGCGCGGTGACCGGCTGCGGCGGCAACTTCAGTTTCTCTTTTAACGAAACGAGCTGTTTATTGAACTCGGCAATGCGCGCGTCCGCCTGCTTTTCATGACCGGTAATATGTCCCAATTGGGTTAGAAGCGTCTGCCAGCTTTTATCGTCGTAGTTGATGATAAGGGTCGGCGCGATAGTCGAAAGCTGGTCGTACAGCGCCAGCGCGGAATCGCCGCCGGTGGCGCTAATCAGGATCAGATCCGGCATCTGCGCCGCTACCGCTTCGGCGCTGGGTTCGCCAATATACAGTCGCGCTAGTTTGCGCTTTTTAGCGATATCGCCCCACTGGCGCAGAAAGCCCTGTGCATCGGCCACGCGGTTATTCGGCGTGGTCGCGCCGCTGGCGACCACCGGCGCATCAATAGCCAGCAACGAACCGGTGAGGGTGACGCTGGTTGAGACTATGCGCAGCGGCTGGCTTTCCAGCGTATGGGTACCGCGACTGTCGGTGATCTGACGCGGCCAGTCCGCCGCCAGCGCTGAGGTAATTCCTAAAAGGCACAGCCCGCTGGCGAGTAAAGTACGACGGCAAAAAGTGGCAAAATTCACGAATTCGCATCCTGAGTCAGTTGTAGTAAATACGTCTCATTTTCAACTTTGTGTAACCCGGATGCAAGTTTAAGTCGCATAACCTGCTGTTTGTGCGGTTGACAAGGAGAGCAATACCTTTTAGGTTAGCCAACAAAAATATAAATGATAATTATTCTTAATATCTTTATCGTTTTTGGAGGATGATATGGAAACGTCACTGGCTGAGGATGTACAGGAAAAAACGCAGACCCTGTCGCCGCAAAGCTTCTTCTTTATGTCGCCGTACCGCAGCTTCAGTACCACCGGCTGTTTTAGCCGTTTTTCCCAACCTGCAGTCGGTGGTGATTCGCTGAACGGCGAGTTTCAGCAGAAAATGGCGGCCGCATTTGCCGAAGCCCGCGCGGCGGGGATCCGCAAGCCGGTCATGGTCGGGGCGATCCCGTTCGACACCAATCAGCCTTCCGAACTCTATATCCCCGAACGCTGGGAATCTTTCTCCCGTACCGACAAACAACAGTCCGCGCGTTACGCGGCGCCGCTCAAGGCTATGGATGTTGTCGATCGTCAGGAGATCCCGGAGCAGGACGAGTTTCTGGCGATGGTAGAACGTGCCGCCGCGCTGACGGCGACTCCCGAAGTCGACAAAGTGGTGCTCTCCAGGCTGATTGATATCACTACCCGCGACCGGGTCGATAGCGGCGCGCTGCTGGAACGGCTGATCGCCCAGAACCCGGCGAGCTTTAACTTCCATGTCCCGTTGTCAGACGGCGGGGTACTGCTGGGCGCCAGTCCGGAACTGCTGTTGCGTAAAGAAGGGCTGCACTTCAGTTCTCTGCCGCTGGCCGGCTCCGCCCGCCGCCAGCCTGACGATGTGCTGGATCGGGAAGCGGGCAACAAGCTGCTGGCGTCAGGCAAAGATCGCCATGAGCATGATCTGGTCACGCAGGCGATGAAGAGCGTGCTTGGCCCGCGCAGCAGTCAGCTGTCGCTACCGGAATCGCCGCAGCTGATTACCACCCCGACGCTCTGGCATCTGGCGACGCCGATCGAAGGTACGGCGCTGGCGGAAGAAAACGCCATGTCGCTGGCCTGTCTGCTGCATCCGACTCCGGCGCTGAGCGGCTTCCCGCATCAGGTGGCAAAGCGGCTGATAGCCGAGCTCGAACCGTTCGATCGCCAGCTGTTTGGCGGCATCGTCGGCTGGTGCGACGACGAAGGCAACGGCGAATGGGTGGTGACCATCCGCTGCGCGCGCCTGCATCAACGCTCGCTGCGCCTGTTTGCCGGTGCGGGTATCGTTCCGGCCTCCTCGCCGCTGGGCGAATGGCGCGAAACCGGCGTCAAATTGACCACCATGCTCAACGTATTTGGCTTGAATTAAGAGGCAAGGATGATTGCATTTACCCGTTGGCCGGAAGAGTTTGCGGCCCGCTATCGTCAAAAAGGTTATTGGCAGGATCTGCCGTTAACCAATCTGATTACCCGTCATGCGCAAAATGACGCCGTGGCGATTATCGACGGCGAGCGGCAGATTAGCTACCGCCAGTTTAACCAGCTGGTGGATAACCTCGCGTCCTCCCTGCAGCATCAGGGACTCAAGCGCGGAGAAACCGCGCTGGTGCAGCTTGGCAACGTCGCTGAGTTTTACATTACCTTCTTTGCGCTGCTGCGTATCGGCGTCGCTCCGGTTAACGCCTTGTTTAGCCACCAGCGCAGCGAACTCAACGCCTATGCCGCGCAGATTAAACCGGTGCTGCTGATTGCCGATCGTGAGCACGCGCTGTTTGCTGACGATAGTTTCCTTAATGGTTTTATCGCTGAGCATCCTTCGCTGCGCGTCGCGCTGCTGCGTAACGACGGCGGCGAACGCGATCTGGCAACGGAAATTAACCGCACGGCGGATAACTTTGTCGCCAATCCGACGCCGGCTGACGAAGTCGCCTTTTTCCAGCTCTCCGGCGGCAGTACCGGGACGCCGAAGCTTATCCCACGAACCCATAACGATTACGACTACAGTATCCGCCGCAGCAACGAGATCTGCGGTATTAACGCCGATACGCGCTATCTCAACGCATTGCCAGCGGCGCACAACTATGCGATGAGCTCGCCGGGCTCACTGGGCGTCTTTCTTGCCGGCGGCCGGGTGATCCTCGCCGCCGACCCGAGCGCCACGCTCTGTTTCCCGCTGATTGAAAAGCATCAGATAAACGTCGCTTCTCTGGTGCCGCCGGCGGTCAGCCTGTGGCTGCAGGCTATTCATGAATGGGGCGGCAACGCGCAACTGCAATCGCTGCAGCTGTTGCAGGTTGGCGGAGCGCGCCTGTCCGCGACGCTCGCCGCGCGTATCCCGGCGGAAATCGGCTGCCAGCTGCAGCAGGTGTTCGGCATGGCCGAGGGGCTGGTTAACTACACCCGCCTCAACGATAGCCCGCAGCGAATTATCAACACCCAGGGTTGCCCGATGTGCCCGGACGACGAAGTGTGGGTAGCGGATGCCGATGGCAACCCGCTGCCGCGCGGCGAAGTGGGCCGTCTGATGACCCGCGGCCCTTATACCTTCCGCGGCTACTACAACAGCCCGCAACATAACGCGGAAGCCTTTGATGCCGATGGATTTTACTGCTCAGGCGATCTGATTTCGATCGATGAAGATGGCTATATCACCGTCCAGGGGCGGGAAAAAGATCAGATCAACCGCGGCGGCGAGAAGATCGCCGCTGAAGAGATCGAAAACCTGCTGCTGCGTCATGAGGCGGTGATCCACGCCGCGTTGGTCAGCATTGAAGACAATCTGCTCGGCGAGAAGAGCTGCGCTTATCTGGTGGTGACCTCGCCGCTGCGCGCCGTCGCGGTACGTCGCTTTCTGCGCGAGCAGGGCGTGGCCGAATTTAAATTGCCGGATCGCGTGGAGTGCGTTGCCGCGCTGCCGCTGACGCCGGTGGGCAAAGTCGATAAAAAACAATTACGTCAGTGGCTGGCCGAAGGCAAGCTGGGCTGAAGGAGAACAGAAAATGGCAATCCCTAAATTACAGGCTTACGCGCTGCCGGAAGCCAGCGATATTCCGGCGAACAAAGTTAACTGGGCCTTTGAGCCGTCGCGCGCCGCGCTGCTGATCCACGATATGCAGGAGTATTTCCTCAACTTCTGGGGCGAAAACAGCGCGATGATGGAGAAAGTGGTGGCTAATATCGCCGCCCTGCGCGATTTCTGCAAACAAAACGGTATTCCGGTGTACTACACCGCCCAGCCGAAAGAGCAGAGCGATGAAGATCGCGCCCTGTTGAATGATATGTGGGGGCCGGGGTTGACCCGCTCGCCGGAACAGCAGCAGGTGATTGCCGCGCTGGCGCCGGATGAACAGGATACGGTGCTGGTGAAATGGCGCTACAGCGCGTTTCATCGCTCGCCGCTTGAAGAGATGCTGAAAGAGACCGGCCGCGACCAGCTGATCATCACCGGCGTTTACGCCCATATCGGCTGCATGACTACCGCCACAGATGCTTTTATGCGCGATATCAAACCGTTCTTTGTCGCCGACGCGCTGGCGGATTTCAGCCGCGAAGAACATTTGATGGCGCTGAAATACGTCGCCGGCCGTTCCGGACGCGTGGTAATGACCGAAGAGCTGCTGCCGCTGCCGGCCTCCAAAGCGGCGCTGCGCGCGCTGATCCTGCCGCTGCTCGACGAATCCGACGAACCGCTGGATGATGAAAACCTGATCGACTACGGCCTGGATTCGGTGCGCATGATGGCGCTGGCCGCCCGCTGGCGCAAAGTGCACGGCGATATCGACTTCGTGATGCTGGCGAAGAATCCGACCATCGACGCCTGGTGGGCGCTGCTCTCCCGCGAGGTGAAATAATGGCGGCGCTGGATTTTCGCGGTCAGACCGTGTGGGTGACCGGCGCAGGTAAAGGCATTGGCTATGCCACCGCGTTGGCTTTCGTCGAGGCCGGGGCCAACGTCACCGGTTTCGACCTTGCCTTTGCCGGCGAAGGCTACCCGTTTGCCACCGAAACGCTGGACGTCGCCGATGCCGACCAGGTACGTGACGTGTGCACGCGTTTGCTCAACGACATCGAACGACTGGATGTACTGGTGAATGCAGCCGGGATCTTGCGCATGGGCGCGACAGATCAACTGAGCGCGGAGGACTGGCAGCAAACCTTCGCGGTGAACGTTGGCGGCGCGTTTAATCTGTTTCAGCAGACGATGGCGCAGTTCCGTCGTCAGCGTGGCGGGGCGATCGTCACCGTCGCTTCCGATGCCGCGCATACGCCGCGTATCGGCATGAGCGCCTATGGCGCTTCGAAAGCGGCGCTGAAAAGCCTGGCGTTGACCGTCGGACTTGAGCTGGCAGGCAGCGGCGTACGCTGCAACCTGGTGTCGCCTGGCTCCACCGATACCGACATGCAACGTACTCTGTGGGTCAATGACGATGCGGAACAGCAGCGGATCCGCGGATTTGGCGAGCAGTTTAAGCTTGGCATCCCGCTGGGCAAAATCGCCCGCCCGCAGGAGATCGCCAATACCATTTTGTTCCTCGCCTCTTCTCACGCCAGCCATATCACGCTGCAGGATATTGTGGTCGATGGCGGCTCGACGCTGGGGGCGTAAATGGCCTGGAAACGAGAGCTCACGCTTGCGGCATTGAACGCCAGTAGCGAAAACACCATGGTGGCGCATCTTGGCATCGTCTACACCCGGCTGGAAGAGGGGCTGCTGGAGGCGGAGATGCCGGTGGATGCGCGCACGCATCAGCCGTTTGGCCTGCTGCACGGCGGCGCTTCCGCGGCGCTGGCGGAGACGCTGGGCTCGATGGCCGGTTGGCTGATGACCGAGGATGGGCAGTGCGTGGTGGGCACCGAGCTTAACGCTAGCCACCATCGTCCGGTCTCCAGCGGGAAAGTACGAGGCGAATGCCGACCGCTGCATCTTGGCCGCCAGAGTCAGAGCTGGGAAATTGTGGTGTATGACGAAAGGGGGCGGCGCTGCTGCACCTGTCGTCTGGGTACCGCGGTGCTAGGCTAAGAAGCCGCTATTTCCCCGGCTTGCGCTGCGCTGAGCCGGGCTACGGATCGGCGCCTTCTCCGGGCTAGCAAATCGCACAGCGCTGTAGCCCCGGTAAGCGGTAGCGCCACCGGGGGTTTTGAGGCCGCCACCCGACAAAAAAACGACACCGTTCACGGTAATCCTTTCATTTATTTTCCTGTCTTAAGTGATCCCGCTAGCAATGTGAGATAAATCTCCGCCGCGGTGCATCATCCGCGCTGTTTCGAAGTTGTTAAATTCTGCGTTGTGTTCTAGAAACAAACTGTAACATCCTGATTACCCTACCGGTGGACCACAACAATGAATAATTCAGGGAAATACCTCATCTGGACACTGCTCTCCGTGATCGGAGCCTTTGCCCTCGGCTATATCGCCTTAAACCGGGGTGAGCAGATAAACGCGCTGTGGATTGTCGTCGCGGCGGTCTGCGTTTATCTGATCGCGTATCGTTTCTACGGCCTGTATATCGCCAAAACCGTCCTCGGCGTTGACCCAACGCGAATGACCCCGGCGGTGCGTCATAATGACGGCCTCGATTATGTACCGACCGATAAAAAAGTGCTGTTCGGTCACCATTTTGCCGCGATTGCCGGCGCAGGGCCGCTGGTGGGGCCGGTGCTTGCCGCGCAGATGGGCTACCTGCCGGGGATGATCTGGATCCTCGCCGGCGTGGTGCTGGCCGGCGCCGTGCAGGACTTTATGGTGCTGTTTGTTTCGACCCGTCGCGATGGCCGTTCGCTTGGCGAACTGGTTAAAGAGGAGATGGGGCCGACCGCTGGCGTACTGGCGCTGGTGGCCTGTTTTATGATCATGGTGATCATCCTCGCGGTACTGGCGATGATCGTGGTGAAAGCATTGACCCACAGTCCGTGGGGGACATACACCGTCGCCTTTACCATCCCGCTGGCGATTTTTATGGGTATCTATATTCGCTACCTGCGCCCGGGGCGCATCGGCGAGGTGTCGGTGATAGGCCTGGTGATGCTGGTGTTCGCGATCATTTCCGGCGGCTGGGTGGCTGAAAGCCCGACCTGGGCGCCGTGGTTTGATTACACCGGCGTACAGCTGACGTGGATTCTGGTGGGTTACGGCTTTGTTGCTGCGGTACTGCCGGTCTGGCTGCTGCTGGCGCCGCGCGACTATCTCTCCACGTTCCTGAAAATCGGCACCATCGTTGGTCTGGCGATTGGCATCCTGATTATGCGCCCGACGCTGACCATGCCGGCGCTGACGAAGTTCGTTGACGGCACCGGCCCGGTATGGACCGGCAACCTGTTCCCGTTCCTGTTTATCACCATCGCCTGCGGCGCGGTTTCCGGCTTCCACGCGCTGATCTCCTCAGGCACCACGCCGAAAATGTTGGCCAACGAAGGGCAGGCCTGCTTTATCGGTTACGGCGGCATGTTGATGGAATCCTTCGTCGCGATTATGGCGCTGGTGGCGGCCTGTATTATCGATCCGGGCGTCTACTTCGCGATGAACAGCCCGATGGCGGTGCTGGCGCCGGCGGGGACGACTGACGTCGTGGCCTCGGCGGCGCAGGTAGTGAGCGGCTGGGGCTTTAGCATTACCCCGGATACGCTGAATCAAATAGCCAGTGAGGTCGGCGAACAGTCGATCATTTCACGCGCCGGCGGCGCGCCGACGCTGGCGGTGGGGATGGCTTACATTCTGCACGGCTCGTTGGGCGGGTTGATGGATGTCTCTTTCTGGTACCACTTCGCCATTCTGTTTGAGGCGCTGTTTATCCTGACGGCGGTTGATGCCGGCACCCGCGCGGCGCGATTCATGCTGCAGGATCTGCTGGGCGTGATTAGCCCCAGGTTGAAAAAAACCAGCTCGCTTCCGGCTAACCTGCTGGCGACCGCGCTGTGCGTCCTGGCGTGGGGCTACTTCCTGCATCAGGGGGTGGTTGACCCGCTGGGCGGTATTAATACCCTGTGGCCGCTGTTCGGTATCGCCAACCAGATGCTGGCGGGGATGGCGCTAATGCTGTGCGCGGTGGTACTGTTCAAGATGAAACGCCAGCGCTATGCGTGGGTGGCGCTGCTGCCGACAAGCTGGCTGCTGATTTGTACGCTGACCGCTGGCTGGCAGAAATCGTTTAGTCCGGATACCAAAGTCGGCTTCCTGGCCATCGCCAATAAATTCCAGGCGATGATCGACAGCGGTACCATTCCGCCGCAGTATACGGAATCGCAGCTGGCGCAGCTGGTGTTTAATAACCGTCTCGATGCCGGGCTGACTATCTTCTTTATGATTGTGGTGGTGGTTCTGGCGCTGTTCTCGATTAAAACCGCGCTGGCGGCGCTGAAAGAGGATAAACCGACGGCGAAAGAGACGCCGTATGAAGCGATGCCCGCGGATGCGCAGACCTTAACGGCGCAGGCGAAGCGCGCGCATTAACCTGTTTGCCGGGAGGCGCTAGCGCTGACCCGGCCTACCTTTCTTCTCCTCCCTCTCCCTGTGGGAGAGGGCTGGGGTGAGGGAAATAAGCGAGAAACTCATTATGTTCGACACCCTTTCCAAAGCAGGAAAATATTTAGGCCAGGCGGCGAAGATGATGATCGGCGTGCCGGATTACGATAACTACGTCGAGCATATGCGGCTGACCCATCCGGATCGGACGCCGATGACCTATGAAGAGTTCTTTCGCGAACGCCAGGACGCGCGCTACGGCGGTAAGGGCGGGGCGAAGTGCTGCTAGCCTTCTTTCGGTAAGTAGAGGCTGATTTTCTTTATGCATCACGTCGCATACTTCACCTGACAGCATTACGTCATCATAGCAATCGTGTTCGATTTCAATATCTTCCAGATCGTCGTCGGTTTCGTCGTCGATCTCTGCCATCTGTAAACGCAGGTAAGAGGCAAAGCGTAACCCGTCGAGGCGGTGCGGGAAGGCCTCTGCCGGGCGACAGAGGCTTGCAGAAAATAGGCGATCAGGCGTTCAGGCCGCCATCCACGTCGAGCCCCGTACCGGAGATCTGTCCGGCGGCCGGGCTGGCCAGGAAGGTGACCGCCGCGGCAATGTCTTGCGGCTGGCCGTAGTGACCGACCGCAATCATCTGGCGCTGGGCTTCCGCCTGTTCCCCATCCTCCGGGTTCATATCGCTGTTAGTCGGCCCTGGATGGACAAGGTTAACGGTGATCCCGCGAGGGCCTAAATCACGCGCCAGCCCACGGGTCAGGGAGTTGAGGGCGGACTTGGTCATGGCGTAAACCGCGATACCCGGCATGGCTACGCGGTTGGCCAGACAGCTGCCGATGTTGATGATCCGTCCGCCATCGGACATATGCACCAGTGCTTCCTGGATGGCGATAACCACCCCACGAATATTGACGTTGATAAGGGCGTCAATGTCCGCCAGCGTCATGGATTCCAGTGGACCGCCGCGGGCGATGCCAGCGTTGTTGACCAGAATATCCAGTCCGCCGAGGGCCCGGGCCGCATGGGTGACGGCATCCTGAATGGCCTGCGCGCTGGCGCTGTCGGCCTGCACCGCTTCGCCGTACCGACCCAGGGCCTTTATTTCATCGGCGACCGCCTGGGCTTTATCGGCCGATTTTTCATACGTAATAACCACATCGGCGCCGGCGCGCGCCAGCGACAGCGCAATAGCGCGACCCAACCCACGGCTGGCGCCGGTAACCAGCGCCTTCTTACCTGTTAAATCGATCTGCATGATGACCTCGTTGCGAGAGTGGTGAGAATCATCATTAGGTATAGACGGTCGGGGTGATTAACGGCTGAAGTATTCCACCTTCTCGAACGCGGCGCGCAGAACGTCAGGGTTAACGTCATCGGCAGGCTAAAGCGCTACCCCGGTGGGAAGCAGTCCTTATAGGTGTTGGGCTAACCTGATGTTATGTCTGGACATCCAGATGGCTAATATTATTTGGTTTTATCTTATGCTTTTTACGCAGTTGTCAGGCATCGGCGGCTGTGAAAAATTCGTTAAATCAGAATATTAATTGCCCCGGGGAGGGTGATGAGCGTGAATCGCCTTGAGATGCATAACATTAGCCTGGCCTTTTCCGGTTTTCAGGCGCTGAGCAAGGTGGCGTTTACCCTTAAGGGCGGAACGGTGCATGCGTTGACCGGCGCCAACGGCGCTGGCAAATCGACGTTGATGGCGGTGTTGTGCGGGACGCATGCCGATTACGAAGGCGAAGTGGTGATCAATAACCAGCCGGTTAGCATTCGTTCGCCGCGCGATGCAAAGCAACTGGGAATTCATCTGGTACAGCAAGAGGTGGATGTTGCGCTGGTTCCGGGGTTGAGCATTGCCGAAAATATCATGCTGGACAGGCTGGCTGAGCCGGGTGCGGTTTTTCGCTGGTCGCATGTGCGTCAGCAGGCGCGCGATGCGCTGGCGCAGCTTGATATTGCGCTGGATGTTCGACGTTCTATCGATAGCTGTACCCTTGCCGAAAAGCAGCAAATTCTGCTGGCTCGCGCACTGTCGCACCATTGCCGTTTTTTGATTCTTGATGAACCCACCGCGCCCTTGGATCAGCACGAAAGCGAACGCTTATTTACGGTGGTTCGTCGTCTGCAGCAGCAGGGGATCGGCGTGGTCTTTATTTCGCACCGTATTCATGAACTCAAAGCGATTTGCGACACCCTGACGGTGCTGCGCGATGGCCGTTTAATCGAAAGCGGCCCGATGGCCGAGCTCAGCGGCGAGCAGATCGTCGAAAAAATGCTCGGTCACGAGCTGAGCGATATTTTCCCGCCTGCGCGTCCGCCGCACGGCGCAGAGGTGCTGTTGCAGGTTGAGGGTTTGCATGACGAGGCGCTGTTGCAGGATATCTCGCTACGCCTGCATAAGGGGGAAATTCTCGGTATCGCCGGCTTAGCGGGCGCGGGGAAAACTGAACTGTGCAAAGCCTTATTCGGCGCCAGTAAAAGCCGCCTGCGCCACGGCGAACTTAACGGCCGGCCGTGGCGGCCGCGCGACCCGGCTGATTCCGTCCTCCAGGGCCTGGCGCTGGTGCCGGAAGAGCGGCGCAAAGAGGGGATATTCATCGATGAGGCGATCGCCATGAATCTGGCGGTCAGCGCCGATAACAGCTTTTCGCGCTGGAGCCTGTTCGGCCATCGGCAGGCGTGGCGGTGGGCGCAGGAGGTTATTGCCCGTATCGGCGTGCGCGCCACCGGGCCGGGGCAGACGCTGCGTCGGCTCTCCGGCGGTAATCAGCAAAAAGTGGCCATCGGCAAATGGCTGCGCGGCAGTGCAAACGTGCTGATTTTCGACGAACCGACGAAAGGGGTGGACGTGAAAGCGAAAACCGATCTGTTTCAGTTGATTGATGGCCTGGCGCGGGAAGGCCGGGGCGTGATTTACGCCTCCGGCGAATTTTCCGAGCTGGTAGGCCTGTGCGATCGCATCTGCGTGCTGTGGGATGGGCGCATTGTGGCGGAAATTCCCGGCGCCGAGGCGCGGGAAGAGACGATTCTTTATTACTCCACCGGAGGAGCGGCAGCGTGAGCAAGGCCCTGGCAGTCAACGCGACGGTATCGGGCCGTCAACGGTTTTTCGATTTTCTCTATAAATGGGGCATGTTGCTGACAGTGGTGCTGCTGGTTGGCGTCTTTGGTTTAGCCTCGGATAACTTTCTTGACCCGTTTAACATCATCAACATTCTGCGCTCCATCGCTATTGTGACGGTGATTGCCATTGGGGTGTCGATTTCGCTCACCATCGGCGGCTTTGATCTGTCGGTGGGGTCGACGGCGTCGCTGGCGAATGCGTTAGTGATTTCGTTGTTTGTCTGGCACGGCCTGAACACCACTGAAGCCATTCTGATCACCCTCGCGCTCTGTACGCTGGTGGGGTTATTCAATGCGTTTCTGATCGTGGTGCTGCGCATTCCTGACATGCTCGCCACGCTTGCCAGCCTGTTTGTGATTCAGGGCGTGGCGATGACCTACAGCTACGGCGGCTCGATCACCGAAAATATGGTGCTGCCGAGCGGCGAGATGGCCGAAGGCACGATCCCGGCAGCATTTGGCGCGCTGGGGCAGGTGCCGACCATCGTCATTATCATGCTGGTGGTGACGTTAATCGCGCAGCTGGCGCTGTCGTTCACCACCCACGGGCGGCGGATGTACGCCATCGGTGGTAATCCGGAGGCGGCGCGGCTCTCCGGGTTGCGGATCACGCGCTATAAAGTAGCGGCCTACGTGATTGCTTCGCTACTGGCCGGATTGGGCGGCATTTTACTGGCATCAAGAATTGGCTCTTCCCAGGTGAACGCCGGCGGCGGTTACCTGATGGATGCGGTCGCGGCGGCGTGGATCGGCTTTTCGCTGGCGGGCTCCGGCAAACCGAATGCGTTGGGGACGCTGGTGGGAGCGGTGATCCTCGGCGTGCTTTCCAATGGCCTGGTGATGCTCTCGGTGCCGTATTACGCGATGGACATTATTAAAGGGCTGGTGCTGGCTGGCGCGCTGGCACTGACCTATTTTCAGCGCCGTACCTAACATTTTACAGGGTAAACAAAATGAAAAAGATAGCACTTTCTCTCATGGCGCTGGGCCTGCTGCAGTCGATGGCAGCGCTGGCGCAGACCCCGACGCCGGTTCCGGCGGCGATCGCTGAGCATAACGGCCCGATCCGCATCGCGGTGATTCGCAATCTCGGTTCTGACGATAACACCACCCAGTTTGTCGCCGGGGCGATTCAGGAAGGTAAAAAACTCGGTTTTAAAGTTAGCACCTTCCTGAGCAACGGCGATGACGCGAAATTCCAGGATTTCGTCAATCAGGCTATTAGCCAGAAATACGACGGTATTATTCTTTCCCAGGGACGCGATCCCTACTCGACCGCACTGGTGAAAAAAGCGGTCGATGCCGGGATAAAAGTGGCGGTATTCGATACCGCGGTGCAGGGAACTATCCCCGGCGTGACGGTTAGCCAGCAGGATGACGCCTCGTTGACCGAGCTCTCTTTTGGCCAACTGGTAAAAGACTTCAACGGCAAGGCCAACATTATCAAGTTATGGGTGGCAGGATTCCCGCCAATGGAGCGCCGTCAGGCGGCCTACCAGACGCTGCTTAAACAAAATCCGGGGATTAAAGAGCTGGAGTCGATCGGCGCCGTGTCATCCGACGTGCAGGGCGACACCGCCAACAAAGTCGGCGCGATTCTGGCCAAGTATCCCAAAGGTAAAATTGACGCCATCTGGGGCACGTGGGATGCCTTTAGCCAGGGAGCCTATAAAGCACTGAAAGAAAACGGCCGTAGTGAAATCAAACTCTACAGCATCGATATTTCCAATCAGGATTTACAGCTGATGCGGGAAGCCGGTAGTCCGTGGAAGGTTAGCGTGGCGGTCGACCCGAAACTCATCGGCGCCACCAACGTCCGCTTGATCGCCAATAAAATTGCCGGGGAAAGTACCCCGGCTACCTACGATTTCAAGGCGGCGGCGATTCCGCAGGCGCTGCTGGCGGCGCAGCCGGGGGCGGTCAACGTGGCGTCGCTGGGGAAAATAATCCCTGGCTGGGGGCAGACCGAAGATTTTATTGCCCCGTGGTTTGCCACGCTGGAAGCCCAACATAAATAATCAAGCGATTAACTGTACTGGCGTACGCGGGCGATAAGTTCGTCCACGCTATCGATACGCTCGGCGATGACGATCAGCGCTTTGCCGAGCGTTATCGCGTGGCGCAGACATTCGTGGCGCATGGCCGTGTCCTGAATCGAATCGATATCGGCGACGTGTGAAAGCCCGACGCTGCGGCGTATCAGTTCGGTACCACAGAATCCAATGGCATCGCACCATACTTTTTTCAGGAATACTGAGGCGTAACCGGGGCAGGCCAGCGCCGCATCGCGGGTTTTCTCCGCCGCCAGCGCCTGGAAACGCTCGCTGAAGGTGTGCCATAAGGTCTGAATATCGTTGAGCCGCTGTTCGCGCGCGGCGGCGGCATCGCGAATGCCGAGATGGCCCGGCAGACCACAGTAGTTAAGCAGCAAGTTGCCAATGGCGGTGCCGACGTCAAAACCGATAGGGCCGAAATAGCCAAATTCGGCATCGATGGCTTTAAGGCTATTTTCAGCGACGAAGATGGAGCCGCTATGAATATCGCCGTGCAGCAGGGCTTCGGCCTGTGAGAAAAAGCGGTGCTTCAGCGCCGCCACCGCCAGCTTAAGCTGAGCGTCCTCACGCAGGGCGGCAACCTCTTCTTCCAGCTCCGCCGGGTAGTTATTGCGCTCGTGGATCTGATACGGATCGTTAAAAAACAGATCCTCGGTGATCTCGCACATTTCGGGATTGATAAACTGCGCCACCTGCGCTTTTTTCTCATGCGGATGGAGATAGAAATCGCTGGTGTGGAACAGCGCCTGCGCCAGATATTCGCCCAACTGGCGCGCCGCCTGCGGATAGTAGACGTTGCCGATAAGCTCGCCGCGCCAGATACGGTGGTCGGAAAGGTCTTCCATTACCATGACCGCCAGAGCGGGATCGAAATGGAGAATTTGTACCGTATGTTGCGGGCTGTGTTGGTAGTGCGCGACCAGGGTCTGCGCTTCGAGGCGCGCGCGGTCAAGGGTCAGCGGCCAGGATTCGCCGACGCAGCGCACATAGGGCAGCGCCTGCTTAACAATAATTCGGCTCACGCCCTGAGCATCGAAAATTTTGAACACCAGATTGAGGTTGCCGTCGCCTACCTCCTGCGCCGACACCAGCTCAGACGGATCGTCGAGCCCGCCAAATTGTTGTGCGTAAGCCACCGCATCGCTGGCCGTGAAGGTATGGTATTGCGACATTGCCTCGATCCTCAAAAGTGCTGAATTAAGCCGTTCAGACGTCTATACATCTGGATTTCATCCTGACACAATGTGATACAACAACGCAACAGGGATTTAACGATATGCAGACACTACAGACCACCAGCCTGCGGGTAAGCGAAAATCAGCTTTTTATTCTCGATCAACAGGCATTGCCGCAGGAAAAACGCTGGCTGGCGGCGGATAACGTTGCGCTGCTGGTGGACCATATTCATGCCCTGCGGGTGCGCGGCGCGCCGTTGATCGGTCTTTCCGCCAGCCTGCTGTTGGCGCTGTTAGCCCAGCGCGGTCTTTCCCGCGACGAGCTTGCTCAGGCGCTGGAAACATTGCGTGCGGCGCGGCCGACCGCGGTCAATCTGATGAACAATCTCGATCGGATGAAGCAGGCGCTGGCGCAGGAAAACTATCCGCAGGCGTTGGAGAGCGAAGCGCTGCGCCTGATTGCCGAAGATAAACAGCTGTGCGCCAGTATTGCCGAAGCCGGTAATACATTGGTGACGCCGGGTAGCCGCTTGTTAACCCACTGTAATACCGGCGGTCTGGCGACGGCGGGGGTTGGTACCGCGCTGGGGGTTATCGCCCTGGCCCATGAACAGGGCAAAGTGGCTAACGTCTGGGTCGACGAGACGCGGCCGCTGCTGCAGGGCGGGCGACTGACCGCCTGGGAGCTGGGTGAACTGGGCGTGCCGTATCAGCTGATTACCGACTCCATGGCTGCCAGCCTGATGGCGCAGGGGCAGGTTGATGCGGTATGGGTCGGCGCGGATCGGATCGCCGCCAATGGCGACGTGGCGAACAAAATCGGGACCTATTCGCTGGCGGTGCTGGCTCACTATCATCGCATTCCTTTCTACGTGGCGGCGCCGCAAACCACTCTCGATCGCCACTGCCCGAACGGCGCGGCGATCCCGATTGAACAGCGTGCGGCGCAAGAGGTGACCGGCGTAAAAGGCAGCTTTGGCGCGGTGCAGTGGGCGCCAGAAAACGCGCCGGTTTACAATCCGGCCTTTGACGTGACGCCAGCGTCGTTAATCAGCGGTTGGGTGCTGGATAGCGGCGTGGTGACGCCACAGCGGGTGGCGGACGGTATATTTGCGCCGCTGGCGTAACGGTTAACCTCGATAAGGAACAATTATGTGGCAAGAGCGACTCGCACAACTGGTGACCACCTGTCACTGGATTGGCGCGAAAGGGTGGGCGCCGGCAACCGGCGGCAATATGTCAGTACGCGAGGATGCGCGCTGGTGTTGGTTAAGTGAATCGGGGCGCGATAAGGGCAGCCTGACCTGCGACGATTTTCTTCAGGTAGATATCCTAAACAATAATGCGCCGTCGGGGCGGAAACCGTCGGCGGAGACCGGGTTGCATACGCTGGTCTATCGTCTGTTTCCGGAAGCGAACGTCGTGCTGCACGTGCATACCGTGCACGCTACGGTGCTCTCACGCCTTGAAACCGGCAATGCTCTTCAGCTGCAGGGCTATGAAATGCAAAAAACGCTGAGCGGGCAGCATAGCCATCTCGATAGCGTAGCGGTGGCGATTTTTGATAACGATCAGGATATCGAGGCGCTGGCGGCGCGGATTGAAGCGTATGCCCGTAGTCATCCTTTACGTTATGGATTTTTGATCCGCGGCCACGGTTTAACCTGTTGGGGCAGGGATGTTAGCGAGGCGCGGCGTCAGCTGGAAGGGCTCGAATTCCTTTTCGAATGCGAGCTGCTGCGCCGCCGCTATGCGTAAAGGCGATTAGGGTAAGCGCGGGTAGGCATCGGCGATAGCATCGCCGGTGAACTGCGCTATCCAGCCTTCCGGGTTGTCAAAAATGCGAATGGCGGTGAAATTCGGCTCCGACCCCATATCGAACCAGTGTGGGGTATTCGCCGGAACGGAGATCAGATCGTTCTTTTCGCACAGCACCTGAAAAACTTCATCGCTGATATGCAGGCAAAATAGCCCGGCGCCTTCGACAAAGAAGCGCACTTCATCTTCGCCATGGGTATGCTCATTGAGGAATTTTGCCCGCAGCGCCTCTTTCTGCGGATTATCCGCTCGCAGGCTAATGACATCCCAGCTCTGGTAACCCTTTTCAGCGACCAGTTTATCGATCGCGTGTTGATAGGCCGCAATAACGGTTTCAGCGGTTGGCGCTGGGCCCAGGTAGCGATCGGCCTGCCAGCGCTCGAAGCGCACCCCTTTTGCGCTCAATTGCTGCTGGATTTCATCGGCGTTGCTGCTGTGCCAGCGTGGATGGCTGGCGTCGTTAACGGAAAAAATAGTTAATGCGCTCATGAGGGAAGTTGCTCCGGGTCGATGTCGTCAAAACGCTGAACCTGTGGATGATGGCTGGCCGGGTCGCGGTCGCCGCGTACCAGCTGCAGGGTGCGGAAACCTGCCGCTTCGGCGGCGTCCAGCTCCTGATGAATATCTGAGAGGAACAGAATGCGCGCCGGGTTATGCCCCAGTTGCTCAGCGATAGTGCGATAGGATTGAACTTCGCGTTTGGCGCCGACCAGGGTATCGAAATATCCACTGAATAGATGAGTAATATCACCTTCGTCGCTGTAGCCAAATAACAATTTCTGCGCGGCAACCGAGCCTGAGGAATATACATATAAATCAATGCCCATTGCCTTCCATTTCTCCAGCGCCGGGAGAACATCGGGGTAAAGATGGCCGGTAAAATCACCGTTCAGATAGCCCTCGCGCCAGATAATGCCCTGCAGCGCTTTCAGCGCCGTCGATTTACGATCCTCGTCCATGAAGCGGAATAGCGTATCGATAAGCTGGGCGGTGCTGGCTTCGGGGGAGGCAATTTCCGTACGCAGATTGTCGAGAATGGTACTGACCGGCTCGACGTACTGCTGCGCGTTGACAAACGCGGCCAGCCGCTCGCGGGCGTAGGGGAATAAGACGTTATGGACGAAGCGAATGTCGCTGGTTGTGCCTTCAATATCGGTCACGATAGCGCGGATCATGGTATCTCCAGAGTGGATAGTGCGCCGTGCTGCCGGTGGCGTCGGTTTGCCGCCTGCCTGCGGCAAGCGAAATAACGTTAGCATTTAGACGTCTAAGCGTCTTGATTGCCAAATATTAACATCGTGTTATAGTGGCTTCAACAACAGCATTACAATCGGAACAAAGAGAATGAGCAATAAGCCACTGATTCCTGAGAGTAAACTCCCTGCATTAGGCACCACTATTTTTACCCAGATGAGCGCGCTGGCGCAGCAGCATCAGGCCATCAATCTATCACAAGGTTTCCCGGATTTTGACGGTCCGCGTTACCTACAGGAACGGTTGGCCTGGCACGTCGCCCAGGGGGCTAACCAGTACGCTCCGATGACCGGCGTAACGGCGCTGCGCGAAGCCATTGCCGATAAAACCGCTGAGCTGTATGGCTATCGCCCGGATGCGAATAGCGATGTCACCGTCACCGCGGGGGCGACCGAAGCGCTGTATGCGGCGATTACCGCGCTGGTGAGGGCGGGTGATGAAGCGATCTGCTTTGACCCGAGCTACGACAGCTACGCGCCGGCGGTAGAGCTTTCCGGCGGGGTGCTGAAACGGATTGCTCTGCAGCCGCCGCATTTCCGCGTTGACTGGCAGCAGTTTGCCGCCACGTTAAGCGACCGCACCCGTTTGGTCATTCTTAATACGCCGCATAACCCGTCCGCCACCGTCTGGCAGCGGGAAGACTTCGCCGCGCTGTGGCAGGCTATCGCCGGACGGGAAATTTACGTTATCAGCGACGAAGTATACGAGCATATCTGTTTTGCTGAGCAGGGACATGCCAGCGTACTGGCCCATCCGCAGCTGCGGGAGCGGGCTGTGGCGGTTTCTTCTTTCGGTAAAACCTTCCACATGACCGGCTGGAAAGTGGGGTATTGCGTGGCGCCTGCCGCCATCAGCGCCGAGCTGCGTAAAGTGCATCAGTATTTAACCTTTGCCGTTAACACGCCGGCTCAGCTGGCGCTGGCGGATATGCTGCGCGCGCAGCCGGAGCACTACCGCGAGCTGCCAGCGTTTTATCGGCAGCGTCGGGATCTGTTTATCGATGCGCTACGCGATAGCCGGCTGGAGATTTTGCCTTGTGAAGGGACCTACTTCCTGCTGGCCGACTATAGCGCAATCTCTGATCTTGATGACGTCAGCTTCTGTCGCTGGCTGACCACTGAAGTCGGCGTGGCGGCGATCCCGCTGTCGGTATTCTGCGCCGATCCTTTCCCGCATAAGTTGATTCGTCTGTGCTTCGCCAAGCAGCCGGAGACCCTGCTGGCGGCGGCAGACCGTCTGCGTCGGCTGTAGCTATTTTACCGTCCACGCCTGAGAAAATTGACGGTCGCCGAATATCTCGGCCAGACCGTTAATTTGCTTCAGGCGCAGCACTTCATCGGCGTCCATCCCCAGCTCTTTACTGATTTTGCTATTGCTCCAGCCGAGATTGGCCAGCTCGCGGACAATTTCCGACATCGCGTGGATCTGATGGCGTCCGCGGGCCCGGTTGTGGCGGATAGTGGCGGCCATCAGGGCATCGCGCGGGTGGCTGTTCGCCGTCAGACAGGTTACCGGCAAATACCCCTTGAGCTGCTTTTTCAGCGACACTTTATTACTGGCCAGTTCGTGGCGGTGAAAACCGTCAACGATGGTATAACGCTTTGGCTGCTGATGCTGCACTACAATAGGTTGCGTAAAGCCGTTGGCCTCCAGCGAGGTTAGTAACAGCCGCTTTTCCGGTGGTGCAAGATTGTTAGGGTTGTAATCATTGGGAACCACTTCTCCCTCTTTAACCCATAGCACGCAGTCAACCGGCTGGTTGCGAAAAGGACTATGGCGATGCAAAGCCTGGCGAAAGCGGTTTAGTGCGTCGATTTTCTCCTCTTCCGGCAGAGCGGCCAGATACTCTTCTATCTGGGTTATTAGTCGTTGTTTATCTGGGTTATTAGTCGTTGTTGCATAACAGTCCCCATTGTTGGCGTTTTTTACTTATACGCTCACCGTAGTTTTTATAGCGGGTGGCTTTAGTTGGGCTAAAAGAAAGCTGGCGACACCAGTAATCATTATTCAATAACACCTTGCAGACGCGTCGCCACGAAGGGATATCCCGGGTGCCGATGTCGCCCTCCTGGCAATCGGGAATATCGTCCATTCCCTGTTTTTGATACCAATGCAGGTAGACCGCGATTTTGTTGCGATAGTGCTCGGCAGTTGGTCGCGGCATGCTATCCAGCAGAAACAGGGCATAACTCTTCCAGCTGTGGTGCCCGGGTTTATCGAGTTTACGGTGACCATAAAATTTGTTGTCATATCCGGCATAAATACCGCCGCTGTGCACGCCGTTTACGCGCTGGCAAATGGCTGCCCAACGCTCAGGTTCCAGCACGTGATACAGCCAGAGCCCCTGGCGCAGCTCGGGGCCAAAAGGTTCGCAAATCCGCATATAGCGTGGCGGCACCCCGGCCTGATACATCAGATCGTAGAGGGGGTTATAGGTATGGCCGCTTTTGCTAAACCACGTCCAGATATCGGCGGTTTTCCAGTCATAGATCGGATAGATGTACCAGGTATGACCGCCCGGCGCCGAAGTTGTCCATGGCTTGTCGTCGGCAAAGCGCAGTTTGCGCTGCGATGAGATGGTCATAAAACGATTAAGCGATTCATCTGCCCGGATACCCACCATCATCGCCGCCGGGCGGTTTTGCGAAAACCAGTCGGCGAAATCGCGAACGAACTCTTCAAAGCTCATTCCGCTACGATAAAACGGGAAATAGCCGGGATTGGTAATGGCGTCAGCGGGGGGCTGGCGTACCCAGTTGACGCCAGGTTCCCAGCATTGCCACTCCGGCGAAAACTGAGTCAGTGAATTTTGCGTGGTGAGCGGTAGGGCAACCCAATAAAATTTTTCAATAACATCCCGGTATTCGGCGCGGATATTTTCGCAATGCTGGATGGTACAGGAAAATTGCGCCTCCCAATCGATAAACAGCACGCTGAATTTTTTACCCATTTGCCGGGCGCAAAGCGCCGCCAGGTGCAGCATGGTGGTGGAGTCTTTTCCGCCGGAGAAAGAGATGCAGATGCGTGAAAAATTTTCTAATACCCACTGTATCCGCTGCTGGCTAGCCTGAAGAACGGACTCGGGTAATGGAATTTTTATTAATGACATTACCATTAATCCTTTAATGTGATAGGTACGCTTTTTCAGGTAGTGTAGAACACATTAATGGTAAGGTTAATATGAAATAGTAATGTTTTAAGCGAGGTCAATGTAATTCACACAAACATATTCACTTTGTGAATATGTTTGAAATGACAAATTAATTAGCTGCGGTACTTAGCGTAATAAATTCGGCGAATTTGGGGTTGTTCAATGATGAACGATTATAAATCATATAGGTTGTTATGGTAGGAATAGGGTGGGGAAGTGAAAGCTCACGAAAATTAAATGAAGCGCTAAAATAATCTATCGCATGCTTAGGTACAAATCCTAGCAGATCGCTCTGATTGATCATGGTTAAAATAGCTATCAGAGAGTTACTGCGAAACGCAATTCTTCTTTCAGGCATTCGTTCGTCGTTATTCTGTTGAAAGGCCTTTAATTTAGGATCTGAAGAAGCGTAAAGCGTAAATCCCTTACGTGAAATAGCTTCATATGAGTTAAGGTGGTCCGCACGGGGGTGACCTTCGCGGCAAACGAGCACAATCTGTAATTCCAGAAAAGGCTGGCAAATCGTACTATGATTTGACAGTGGGGTAACGCTATAGATTAAGTCTGCTTTACGGTAGGCCAGAAGATCTTCGACGCTTTCTGGCGACAGAAGAAGATCGCGGTGATCGATTTGCAAGTTAGGATCCATATTTAATCTATTTATTAAATCCATTGTTCCTGGTGATATAAGAAGTTGTGGGCTATAAATAACAAATTTTTTACTTAATTCAGAATGATTGGCAATATTAATCGTTTTTTCTAATTGGTTGAGATTCTGTTCCAAATGATGATGTAAATTCACACCAACGGTCGTCGGAGTTATCCCCTTCCCGGAACGGACAAATAGCGGATCGTTTAATTGATTGCGTAACCTTTGTAGCGACTGACTTACTGCAGAAGGCGTAATAAACAGCGTTTCTGCCGCTTTACTGATGCTAAGATGTTGATAAATACACTCAAAAATAACCAACAGGTTTAGGTCGAATTTTTTTAAGTCATAAAGGTTAGCCATGCTTAACGTCCTGTTTATGTTGCGTCGAGGCGAACGGATTACTATTACTTATCGTAATAAATTTGAAGTGATATCGTGAATTATCATTACTATAGCTAAATATACAATTAACCCCTACTTAATGTATACCAAGCGATCGCTTTCCGCCAGATCCTTTTGTGTCCTTAAGCTTCTGGCGGAAATGCGTTATTTTTTACTGCTGCTTTTACCCATCATCACCTGCAGTTTCTCTTTATCGGGTAATCCCACCACCTGCTGCAGCATGCTGTCTTTATTCATATAGTAAATAGCCGGGGTGGCGTTAGCGCCGAGGTCATCCATCAACTGCTGATTGATATTTAGCGTCCTCATCAAGTCCGCAGGGATATCTGCCGGGACGTTGAGCTTCATTTTGCCGTTGGACTGTTCGTAATCATGCCAGGTTTGCGCCGGGTTTTTGCTTGCCAGAATCGCTGCCGCGGTGGCCGGGCTCTCAGGTTTTATCACGCCGACCAATAAGGTACGCAGTTGCACCTTACCGGATTCAACCCACGGCCGCGCCTGTTGCCAGAACTGTTTACAATAAGGACAGAAAGGGTCGGCAAACACATAAAGGACGATGGGGGCCTCTTTTTTGCCTTCCAGCAGCCAGTTAGCGGACTCGAGTTTTTTCCACATCGCCTGTCCCGCCGGGGTATAGAGCTCTTTCTGGAAAAGCTGTTCGCTCAGATTGTTGCCGTTTTCGTCGTACATGTAGCCGGAAATGGCGTGTTTACCGTCGGGAGTGAGATAAATAGCAACGCCCATATCCTGATACTTCCCGAGCCAGCCTTTGACGCCGCCCGGCGCCTCAAAGGGCTTAATGATAGTAATACCCTGTTTCTCTATTGCTTTTACGGGGGCGGGGAGGTCTTCGGCATAGCTACATAACGGCAGCAGGCTCAGGAAAAGTAGTCGTTTTAACATGAGTATTCCTTTTAAATCAGAAGATAATGCGAAGTAGTGGTCAAACCTATCGCAGTCATAGATAAGACCTGCCGGGCGTTTGGTTGCCCTTTAGTTCGGCGAATGATGTAATCCCTCATGCTGTTACATTAAGGTGTAGAGCGCAACATATTGCCAGCCATTCTGGCGCTGAAGCTACCTGCGGGTATTTCAGGTAACGGGGCCGCCTGAGAGGGCGGCCTTTTTACTTTCAGCGAAATGAGGCGAAAAACGGAGAAAAACCGCGATCGCGAAGGCAGGTTCACAAAGTTGTCTTGTTACGGTTGTTAGATAACGCTTATTGATTTGATAATGCAAACGCATTGGTCGAGTCAGGAAAAATTCGTTAACTTAGACCTCAACAAAAACACGGAGGAAGTATCGATGTCTTTAATTAATACCAAAATCAAACCTTTCAAAAACCAGGCATTCAAAAACGGTGAATTCATCGAAGTTACCGAAAAAGATACTGAAGGCCGCTGGAGCGTCTTCTTCTTCTACCCGGCTGACTTCACTTTCGTTTGCCCGACCGAGCTGGGCGACGTGGCTGACCATTACGAAGAGCTGCAGAAACTGGGCGTAGATGTGTACTCTGTTTCTACCGACACCCACTTCACCCACAAAGCGTGGCACAGCAGCTCTGACACCATCGCTAAAATCAAATACGCGATGATCGGCGACCCGACTGGCGCCCTGACCCGTAACTTCGACAACATGCGTGAAGATGAAGGTCTGGCTGACCGCGCGACCTTCGTCGTTGACCCGCAGGGTATCATCCAGGCAATCGAAGTTACCGCTGAAGGTATCGGCCGTGATGCGTCTGACCTGCTGCGTAAAATCAAGGCTGCTCAGTACGTTGCTTCCCACCCAGGCGAAGTGTGCCCGGCTAAGTGGAAAGAAGGTGAAGCGACCCTGGCTCCTTCTTTAGATCTGGTTGGCAAGATCTAATTCGTTTTATTCCCGCTAATCAACGGGCGTACCCGCGCCCGTTTTATTCCAACACCATGATGCAAGCGCATTCAGGCTGCCCGATAAAGGCCGCTTGCATGATGATGTTTTAAGCCCAGGAGATAAAAATGCTCGACACCAACATGAAAACCCAGCTCAAGGCCTATCTTGAGAAGCTGACCAAACCTGTTGAGCTGATTGCCACGCTGGATGACAGCGCTAAATCGGCAGAGATCAAGGAACTGTTGGCTGAAATCGCTGAACTGTCAGACAAAGTCACCTTTAAAGAAGACAACACGCTGGCGGTACGTAAGCCATCGTTCCTGATTACTAATCCAGGTTCTAACCAGGGGCCGCGTTTCGCAGGTTCTCCTCTGGGACATGAATTCACCTCATTAGTGCTGGCGCTGCTGTGGACCGGCGGTCATCCGTCGAAAGAAGCCCAGTCGCTGCTCGAGCAGATCCGCAATCTTGACGGTGATTTTGAATTTGAGACCTACTACTCGCTCTCTTGCCACAACTGTCCGGACGTGGTGCAGGCGTTGAACCTGATGGCGGTGCTTAACCCACGCATCAAACACACGGCGATTGATGGCGGAACCTTCCAGAATGAAATCACTGAACGCAACGTGATGGGTGTTCCGGCGGTGTTTGTGAATGGTCAGGAATTTGGTCAAGGCCGTATGACGCTGACTGAAATCGTTGCCAAAGTGGATACCGGCGCGGAAAAACGTGCGGCGGAAGAGCTGAACAAACGTGATGCTTATGACGTTTTGATTGTTGGTTCCGGCCCGTCTGGCGCCGCGGCGGCTGTTTACTCCGCGCGTAAAGGCATTCGTACCGGCCTGATGGGCGAACGTTTCGGCGGTCAGGTGCTGGATACCGTAGATATCGAAAACTATATTTCCGTACCGAAAACCGAAGGTCAAAAGTTGGCCGGCGCGCTGAAAGCGCACGTCAGTGAATATGATGTTGATGTGATTGATTCACAAAGCGCGGCAAAACTGATCCCGGCAGCTGTCGAAGGCGGCCTGCATCAGATTGAAACCGCCTCCGGCGCGGTGCTGAAAGCGCGCAGCGTGATCATCGCAACCGGCGCTAAATGGCGTAACATGAACGTCCCGGGTGAAGACCAATACCGGACTAAAGGCGTAACCTACTGCCCGCACTGTGACGGCCCGCTGTTTAAAGGTAAACGCGTGGCGGTGATTGGCGGCGGTAACTCCGGCGTTGAAGCGGCGATCGATCTGGCGGGCGTCGTTGAACACGTAACGCTACTGGAATTCGCACCAGAAATGAAAGCCGACCAGGTGCTGCAGGACAAAGTACGCAGCCTGAAAAATGTCGATATTATTCTCAACGCCCAGACCACCGAAGTGGTTGGCGATGGCAGTAAGGTGACGGGGCTGCAGTACCGCGACCGCGTCAGCGGCGATGAGCATCATGTCGCGTTAGCCGGTATTTTTGTCCAGATCGGTTTGTTGCCGAATACCAACTGGCTGGAAGGTACGGTTGAGCGTAACCGCATGGGTGAAATCATCATTGATGCCAAATGTGAAACCAACGTGAAAGGCGTGTTTGCGGCCGGCGACTGTACTACCGTGCCGTACAAACAAATTATTATCGCCACTGGCGAAGGCGCGAAAGCTTCTTTGAGCTCATTCGATTATCTGATTCGCACCAAAACCGCATAATCATAAAAAGTTGTAAGACATTCCCTGCACACAGCAAAGAGGCGACCTTGTGGTCGCCTCTTTTTTTTTGCTTATTTCACCGTTCCGTTATCTCACGACCATTACCGGAATATGCGCATGACGGATGACGCTTGAGGCGTTTGAACCCAGCAAATGGGTGCTGATCGACGGATTGCGTGAGCCAATCACCACTACGTCAGCTTTTATTTCATTGGCCAGTTCATTAACCATATCGCGGACGTTGCCGAAACGCACATGGCTCTTAATACGAGAGGGGTCGATGCTAAAATGGCCGACCATGGTCTGTAAGCGGGTCTCCGCTTCATGCTGCAGATGCTCTTCAAAGCGGCGCAGATCGGCAGTAAAACGGCTCATGGTGAAACTCGATGAACCGGGTAACACGTGAAGCAAATGAATAATGCCGTCCTGTTGGGCGAGAAACTCTGCATGGCGGACAGCCTTGTCGCTCAGCTCCATTTCAAAGACATCAACCGGCATAATGATAGTTTTATACATATGCATTTCTCCTTGTTTGTCTGTTTCTATATCAACATATTATACAAGGATAATGTGGCATTCAGGTCGCAAAACTGTATGCCCCGTCACGGGATGAGGTAAAAATTTGTCATAGCGGGAGGGAAACAGAAAGAGGATGGCGAGGCATCCTCTGAATAAAGCGTCAAACGCCTCAGGCAGCGGGAAACTTAGCGATGGAATTCGCCTGCGGCTTCCGGCTGGTACAACAATTCCAGTACTTCCAGGTGTGCCGATGCGCCACCGGGTAACTCCCAGTGAATGGAGGTGCCGACTTTCAGCCCAAGCAGCGCCGCGCCAACCGGCGCCAGAACGGAAAGCTGAGTGGCGCTATCGGTCGCCTGAGCCGGGAAGACCAGGGTCCGCACGCGCTCTTCACCGCTGGTTAAATCGCGGAAGCGGACTTTGCTGTTCATGCTCACGACATCGTGCGGCATCGCTTCCGGCGCCAACATTTGCGCGCGATCCAGTTCGTCGTTCAGGGCATCGGCGACCGGCGAATTCGCGTAAGCCGGTTGCTCAAGCAGTCTATCGATACGTTCAGCATCGAATTCATTAATAATGATTGCGGGTCTGGTCATTGCATACTCCATGTTATCCAGGAACCTTTTCCGTAAAAGAAAACCCTCGCCGAAAGGGGCAAGGGTTAATGTCCCTTCATCATACTGAGACTTGCCTGATGTTTGAAGTGATTAAGCGCACATTCAGCGCATCGTGAGCAAAAGCAGATGAAGTGGACGATAAGATTGCTGGTCCTGCTATCAAGAACCCACTTTATCCAGCACAAACTGCTTCGCACAGTTGCCCGGATGCGGCTGAGGCAGGAACGAATCTGCGCCCAACGGGGCATTGATAGCGCCAGCTTTAATGGAAATTTGCATTTCCGTTAAATAAGCCGGGTTGCCGTCGCAGGTTAATTTAAAGGCTTTGACGTTTTGCGCGCCATACGCTTTGGCGACGGCGGCATCAAAATCGCTACGGCTAACGGTTTGTCCGTAGTGCTTCGCCAGGAAATCACCGATTGCGCTTTGCTTCACTTCGCCATTCAGGCGCACCATCGTGCCGAAGTAGTTATCCGGATCGAAGCCGAAACAGACGCCATGCTTGGCATACTCATAGCGTTCCAGACAAGAGTTCCCACCGGAACCCGGCATCACGCTGTTCAGCTTATTCGCCATTTCCAGCGACAGCCCGGTTTCCGCCGCCTGGCATTTACGCCCGGCTTTGACTTCCGGCATATTGGGGATAGGGCGCGTCGCGCAGCCATAGCGCATCCAGCGGCGCTCGTCGACGCCGCGCGAGGCGATCGACTTCGGCAGGCCCGGCCACAGGCCATGTACCGTCAGAAAATCGGCTTTATTACGTTCGTCCTGCTGTAGCCGACACTCCTCAGGCTCATTACGGTTACTATCCAGCATGCTTTGACAAAAACCGGTTTGCCAGGACAGTGCCAGCACGTAACGATCGAAATCACCGTATTTCGTCGCGGTAAGCGGTTCTGCGCCAACCTGCGTTGCGCCGAGTAAAAGGGCAATGGCGACGACATCCTTCCTGAACATTTTTATTCCTGATAGTGGGAGATGATTAATTGCTGGGATTTATTAAAGCATAAAAAAGGCGCCTGCTGGCGCCTTTTCAGTGTGGTTTGTGGTTTATTGAATCGCGGCGCCGGGGACCAGAATCTCGGTGGCGATGATCACCACCAACAGACCGACGATAACGGGAACCGAGGTGCGTTTAACGACTTCGAACGGAGAAATCTTCGCCATTCCCGCCACCGCGACCACCACGCCGGAAACCGGTGAAATAGTGCGGCCCAGATTCGACGCCTGCAGCATAGGGATCGACAGGTAGGCCGGGTTGATGCCGGAAGAGTGGGCAAGTTTCGGGATCATCTCAACGAAGGCGTAAAACGGCGCGTTGCCGGAACCGGTGGTCATCGCTGCCAGCATGGTCAGGATCACCAGCACCAGCATCAGAATGATACTGGCGGAACCGAACGAGGTGGCTATGGAGATAAGACCGTCGATAAAACCGATAGTGCTCAGCCCCTGGGCAAATACGCCCGCCGCGACCAATAGCATGACGACGCTGGCGAAGGCGTCAGCCATGCCGCGATAGGCGGCCTCCAGCCCGGCGAAGACCTTTTTTGTATCGAAACTGCGCAGAAATTCCAGTATCGAAGCCAGTACCATACAGAGCACCAGAATAGTGATGATGTGTAGCTCTGGCCCCCATTTGCCGTCAAAAATCAGCACCCCGATAATTGGCGTGAAAGGCAAAATGGCGTACAGCGCCGGGGCGGTGGTGGTTATCTCATTGACGTCGAGCATCTCGTGTGAGGCGTTCTCTTTTTTATCGAGGTAGCGCTGCCAGAAGAAGTGAGCGATAGCCATACAGACGATAGCGGCAATCGAGATAGGTAAAGTGGTTTTGAAAGCGAAATCTATCAGCGGCATTTCGGCAGCTTTGGCGGCCAGCACGACGTCACCGGAGGTCGGCGACAGGATCAACGCGGCAGGGGAGGCGCAAATCGCCGCCGCGGCGCCGCGGCTAATGCCGACGTTGACCATTACCGGGAACAGCGTCGCCATCAGCAGCACGCCGAGGCCGGTCGCCGAGGAGACCGCCAGCGACATCAGACAGGCGAGGAAGTAGGCGGCAATCATCAACAGATAAGGCGAGTTAATATATCGCAGCGGTTTAGAGGCCAGTTTAACCACCATATCGTTAGCGCCGATATGGGTCATGTAGGTGGCGAAACCGCAGAGCATCATTATCATCATGCCGAGGTCGCCGCCGCGGCTCATGAGCAGTATTTTAATATACTCAAAGATATCGGTCGCGGTATAACCCGTGCTGGCGGCGCTAGCCGGGAGAACCTTATGCCCCATGATGGCGCTGGCAATAAGCAAGATTAAACCGCCGACAAACAGCACGCCTGTCGCAGAATAGCCTTTTATAATGTAGCGGGCGACGCCCACAATAACCACGACCCCGATAAGGATCTCAACAAGCGTAAGCATACTTTACCCCTAAGCCATTAACCCAAAGAATCTGCTGATATCTAAAGCACTACAAAAATTAAGTGAGGGAATGTGCCCAAAAAACGGGCAGAACTTGCTGACCCAAATCAATAAAATACTGAGAATTGACTAATCGGAACCCGTGGCGCGGCTAACATCACAAAAGTCGTCTACCAGAGTGAAGTTTTTGCCACGGCGCAATTCAGGATTTTACCTTATTCCGTTAACAGTCTATTAAGATTACATTTGTTACTTTACTTCGTTTTTAAAATTGAAATCGGTAATAGAGAAGTGTTGAAACTACGCCAATTTGCATTGTTTATTGTCGCGCTGTCCGGCCTGTTGCTGTCGTCCGGCTATGCTAACGCTTCGTTCTCGTCAACGATCCGTGATGGCTACAATACGCTGACGGACAATGTCGCACAAACCTGGAACGAGCCTGAGCACTACGATCTGTACGTTCCGGCGATCACCTGGCACGCCCGCTTTGCCTATGACAAAGAGAAAACCGACAAGTATAACGAACGTCCGTGGGGCGCGGGTTTTGGCATGTCGCGTTGGGACGATAAAGGTAACTGGCACGGCCTGTATCTGATGGCGTTTAAAGATTCCTTTAATAAGTGGGAGCCGATTGGCGGCTATGGCTGGGAGAAAACCTGGCGTCCGCTAGCCGATGACAACTTCCACCTTGGCCTTGGTTACACCCTTGGCGTAACGGCGCGCGACAACTGGAACTATATCCCGATCCCGGTGGTGCTGCCCCTGGCCTCGATTGGCTACGGTCCGGCGACGTTCCAGATGACCTACATCCCCGGTACTTATAACAACGGCAACGTTTATTTTGCCTGGGCGCGCATACAGTTTTAATCGTTATAACGTAGTGACAAAAGTGATAAGTTCTTTGTCTTGTTGAAAAACAATGACTAACGTAACTGTCGGCTATAAAGATAGAGACTTTTATCACTTTTTAAGAAAGTTACGCTGGACAAAAGGCATCACAATTGATGTACTGGTATCCGACACAGCATTAGTGTCGTTTTTTAATTTAAAGGTAATTTTGATGTCTAAGATTAAAGGTAACGTTAAGTGGTTTAATGAGTCCAAAGGATTCGGTTTCATTACTCCGGAAGATGGCAGCAAAGATGTATTCGTACACTTCTCTGCAATCCAGTCCAACGGTTTCAAAACTCTGGCTGAAGGTCAGCGCGTAGAGTTCGAAATCACTAACGGTGCCAAAGGCCCTTCTGCTGCAAACGTAATGGCTATCTAACCAACACGTCAGTAGAATATAAAAACCCGCTCATAGCGGGTTTTTTTTTGCCTGACGTTAACGGGCGGCTGACTGTGAAAACAGCCAGAATGCCGTCGCGGTCATGGCGAAAGAACCAAGCAGGTTGACGAGAACGTTTAGCAACGCCCAGCTGAAACGTCCCTGCTGGAGCAGAAACACGACCTCCGCGGAAAAGGTGGAGAAGGTAGTCAGGCCACCGCAGAAGCCGGTGGTAATAAGCAGTTTCCACATCGGATCAACATGCGTCAGGCGATTGAACCACGCCAACCCGGCGCCGATTATAAATGCGCCCAGCAGGTTAGCGACTAGCGTGCCAATGGGAATTGCATGATGCATTGGGTTAAATTTCATGCCCAGCCACCAGCGCAACACGCTGCCGGTTCCGCCGCCAACAAAAACGGCTAAAAGGAGTTGTAACACGGTCATTTCCTGCTATTTGGTTAGGTAGAGGGTCGAGTGTAGCGCGACAAAGGCGCTTTTGGCTATGGATTCGCAAGTGGGAGAAAGAGATGCGGGTAGCAGCAGGGCAATTCGCCGTCACGGCGCAGTGGCAAACTAATGCGCAGATCTGCGTTGAGCTGATGCGTCAGGCGGCAGACTGCGGCGCTTCGTTACTGGTCTTGCCTGAGGCGTTACTGGCGCGGGCCGATAACGATCCGGATATGTCGGTAAAATCAGCGCAGGCGCTGGGCGGCGGTTTCATGCAGCAACTGCTGGCCGAAAGCCGGCGTAATGACTTAACCACGATATTAACGCTGCACGTGCCCTCTGCTGAAGGGCGCGCGAGCAATACGCTGGTGGCGATATGCCGAGGGGCAATTTGCGCACAATACCAGAAGCTCCATTTGTACGATGCGTTTAATATGCAGGAGTCACGGCTGGTGGATGCCGGTGAGCAAATCCCTCCTTTAATAGAGGTAAATGGGATGCGAATCGGCTTAATGACCTGCTACGATTTACGCTTTCCCGAATTAGCGCTATCGTTAGCGTTACAGGGGGCCGATGTCCTGGTGCTGCCGACCGCCTGGGTTCGCGGGCCTATGAAGGAACATCACTGGGCGACGCTGCTGGCGGCAAGGGCGCTGGATACTACCTGCTATATTATTGCGGCAGGCGAGTGCGGAACGCGTAATATCGGCCAGAGCCGGATTATCGATCCGCTCGGTACCACTATTGCTGGCGCCGCCGCTCAACCGCAGCTGATTTTTGCTGAGATATCCGCAGATTATATTCGTCAGGTGCGTGAGAGTTTGCCGGTGCTGCGTAATCGCAGATTTGCGCCACCGCAATTATTGTGACGTTTTTTTAAACAAGGCTTGATTCACCTTGTTACAGATTGCTATTGTGTCGGCGCGTCAAATAGCCGTTAATTGTATGCGTATATGTGTATGATGGCGTATTCGCAGCTTGAGCTTGTATAGAGAAGAAGGTTAGCTATGGGTGAGATTAGTATTACCAAACTGCTGGTAGTCGCAGCGCTGATTATTTTAGTGTTTGGTACCAAAAAATTACGCACGCTGGGTGGAGACCTGGGTTCGGCTATCAAAGGCTTCAAGAAAGCCATGAATGATGACGATGACAGTGCCAAAAAGACCAGCGCTGAGGAAGAAGCGCCGGCACAGAAACTCTCTCATAAAGAGTAATTAATCACGGGCTCCCGATGAACGGGGGCGCGTCGCGGCCGGGTGTGAAGCTCTGGCGGCAAAGAGGCGGCAGCGTATTCGTTGTCGCCTTTTTTATTGCCGGTACTCTGGCGATGAAAAGATGAAACGAAGTGTGACAACGGGAAGTTGGAAGTTGGGGGGAACTGGAGAAATCAGGCCGCCGCGAACGACGGCCAGAGAAAGGCAGAGGTTATTTTACTTCCATACCTTTTGCCTGCAGATCGGCATGATAGGAAGAGCGGACGAACGGGCCGCAGGCGGCATGGGTAAAGCCCATTGCCATGGCTTCAGCTTTCATCTCTTCAAACTCTTCCGGGCTGACGTAGCGCTGTACCGGCAGGTGGTGGCGGCTCGGCTGCAGATACTGACCCAGCGTCAGCATGGTAACGCCATGACGGCGCAGATCGCGCATCACTTCGATGATCTCTTCATTGGTTTCGCCAAGACCGACCATCAGACCCGATTTGGTCGGGATTTCCGGATGCGCTTCTTTAAAGCGCTCCAGTAGCTTCAGCGACCAGTTATAATCTGCGCCCGGACGTACCTGACGATACAGGCGCGGTACGTTTTCCAGGTTGTGGTTAAACACATCCGGCGGCGTCACTTTCAGGATATCCAGCGCGCGATCCATACGACCACGGAAATCCGGTACCAGCGTTTCAATTTTGATATTCGGGCTCTTCTCGCGGATAGCGCTGATGCAGTCGGCGAAATGCTGCGCGCCGCCGTCACGAAGATCGTCGCGGTCAACGGAAGTCACCACCACATAGCGCAGCCCCATATCGGCGATGGTTTGCGCCAGTTTTTGCGGCTCGTTGGCATCAGGCGTCACCGGACGACCGTGGGCCACATCGCAGAATGGGCAACGGCGAGTACAGATAGCGCCGAGGATCATAAAGGTCGCGGTGCCGTGGTTGAAGCACTCGGCAAGGTTCGGGCAAGAGGCTTCTTCGCACACGGAGTGCAGGCCATTCTTACGCATCGCTGCCTTGATCCCCTGAATACGGGACGAGTCAGCCGGAAGTTTGATTTTCATCCATTCCGGTTTTCTGAGCAGAGCTTCACGCTCAGTTGCCACGTTTTTCACCGGGATAAGGGCCATTTTATCGGCGTCGCGGTACTTAACACCGCGTTCCATCACAATGGGTTTACTCATAGCGTGCGTGTTCCAGTTGCGAGTCACGAAGGAAAGCGAATTAATTCAATCAAATGTTGTATTTATCAACTATTTTTGAACTAAGAACAGGCAGTATATCATTGATACGGGGTTGAAAGCAGCCTGGTTGCCCGGCAAATTGTAAAATAGTTGTTGTTTTATCCTTTTCCCTCGCGTGCGGTTAGCGGGAATAAGTTTGCAGAATAGTGTCGATAATCTCTTTCAGTAACGGCTCCTGGGCGCTTTGCCGGTTGTAATGTAGCGAGAAATCAATGCGCTGGTCTTGTAACGGCGGGAAAGGCATCGCCTGTAGAGGCCAGATCTTCGCCACCAGCGCGAACATACTCTCAGGCGTCAGCCCCAGCAAATCGCTATTATTCATCATCGCCGCCTGAGTCAACAGGTTATAGCTGCTAAAACCGCACCTCCGTTCCCCGATGAATTCATCAAGTTGCCGATGCAGGGCAGGGTAGCGCTGTCCTTCCGGCAGCAGCAGCGCAAACTCAAACTGCTGTAGATTTTCCCGCGTCAGCGGAAGAGGCAAAATTGGGTGATTTTCGCGGCAAAACATAACAACCGGCTCGGAAAACAGCACCTGATGCGCAATGGCCAGCCCGCTATGGTTATAGGTATCGATTAGCAAATCAACCTGCCGCTGGTTGAGCTGGCTGGCGGCATCGGTAATCGCAATATTGTGCAGCAATACTTGAGGAAACCGCGCTTTTAACGCGTTGGCGATGGTTGGCATCACCAATGCGCCGATGGTCGGCGCGGTAGCGATGGTGAGCACGCGCTGCTGCTGCGAGCTGCTGCCCAAATCCAGCGCATTGAGAAAGGCTTCCATCCCCTGGCTGATATATTGATGCAGGTGAGTCGCAAAAGCCGTCGGCGTCACCCCCTGTCCTTTTCGAATAAAGAGAGGGTCGGGGAACAGAGCCCGTAGTTAATTGATCGACTGGCTAATGGCCGAAGGCGTGATATTGAGCACCTTCGCCGCATTGACGATGCCTTTATGCACGTACACGGCTTCGAAGATAGTTAACAGATTAAGATCGATATTACGCAGAATACGAAAGATCTGCCGATCTTCTGGCTGTTCGTTGTTTTCCAATGGGGGATGATTGTCGGCCACTCGCGGATCCGGTCGTTGGGTCATAGGCTTATTATAGCGGGCGATGATGTGGCGTTGCGTGACAATTGATTGCAAATATGAAGTATTAATAAGGAGTTGCGCTCTGAAGGTTCAGAGCGCGGTGCGCATCAAGCGGCGACATATTCATGCGGTGGGTTGTTCAGCAGCGCCAGCAGGTTGGCGACCAGCCGCGGCGCGACGTTTTCTGTAGCGGCCTGCGGCTGCCACTGGCGCATTTGCGTCATCTCCATGCCGGCATAGCCACACGGATTAATACGCAGGAACGGCGTCAAATCCATTGCCACATTCAGCGCCAGCCCGTGGAAAGAACAACCTTTACGAATACGCAGTCCCAGCGAGCAGATTTTCTGTTCACCAACGTAAACTCCCGGCGCATCGGCGCGAGGATGAGATTCAATCTGATACTCCGCCAGCGTATTGACCACGGTCTGCTCCAGCAGCGTCACTAATTCGCGCACGCCGAGTTTACGCCGTTTAAGATTCAGCAAGACATACATCACCTGTTGGCCTGGCCCGTGATAGGTCACCTGGCCGCCGCGGTCGCTCTGAATGACCGGGATATCACCGGGTACCAGTACGTGTTCGGCTTTGCCGGCCTGACCCTGAGTAAACACCGGGTGATGTTCTACCAGCCAGATTTCATCCAGCGTCGTGTCGTCACGACTGTCGGTAAATTCATGCATTGCCTGCGAGATGGGTTCGTAAGGTTGCAGGCCGAGTTGTCGAATAAGAATGGTATTGTGCTGCAAAACAACGTCTCCGCCGAGAGGGATGACTTAAGTGGGGAGAGTATATCACAGCGAAAGAAGGAGAATTACCCGGCGCTTGAGGCCGGGTAAGGCGAGGGATTACAGCACCATCCGCACGATTTCGATATTGCCCAACTCTTCGTACAGGGCTTCGACCTGTTCGATGTGGGTGGCGTTGATGGTGATGGAGACCGAGTGGTAGTTACCTTTGCTGCTCGGTTTTACTGACGGAGAGTAATCACCAGGCGCATGGCGCTGTACCACTTCCACCACCTGATCAACCAGCTCAGGCAACGCCTGCCCCATTACTTTGTAAGTAAATGGCGTAGGGAATTCAAGCAGTTCGTTAAGTTTGGTTTTCATGTCAGCTCCGGTGTGACGACTAAAATAATAACTCCCACGTGATGTGGGAGTTATCAGGTTTCTTTGATGAATAGTATATGGGGATAGAAATCACACTTTCAAGTGTTCAATTTTTAACCAAACCAGTGATGGAACATTAACTTAATGTAATCAATGATTTTGCCGAAGAAATTCCCTTCCGGAATTTCCTGCAGCACCACTAACGGACGCTGATCGATAGTTTTGCCATCCAGCTGGAAGTTAATGGTACCGACCACCTGGTTTTTCTGCAGCGGCGCGTGCAGTTCGGTGTTGTTCAGTACATAGCTGGCTTTCAGGTCTTTCATGCGCCCGCGCGGGATAGTCAGATAGACGTCTTTATCTACGCCCAGAGAAGCGCGATCGCTATCGCCGAACCAGGCCGGTTCAGAGGCGAACTCTTTACCTGCTTTAATGGGGTTCACGGTTTCGAAGAAGCGGAAGCCCCAGGTCAGCAGTTTCTTGCTTTCGGACTCACGACCTTTGTAAGTACGCCCGCCCATCACCGCGGAGATCAGGCGCATCTGGCCTTCGGTAGCGGAGGCAACCAGGTTGTAGCCGGCTTTGTCGGTATGCCCGGTTTTAATGCCATCGACGTTGAGGCTGTTATCCCACAGCAGGCCGTTACGGTTCAGCTGGCGAATACCGTTGAAGGTGAACTCTTTTTCGCGGTAGATGGAATACTCATTCGGTACGTCGCGGATCAGCGCCTGGCCGATCAGCGCCATGTCACGCGCGGAACTGTACTGGCCGTCGGCGTCCAGGCCGTGAACGGTCTGGAAATGGGTATTTTTCAGGCCCAACGCGTTTACGTAGTTGTTCATCAGGCTGACAAACGCGTCCTGGCTGCCGGCGACGTAGTCGGCCATCGCCACGCAGGCATCGTTACCGGATTGCAGGTTGATGCCGCGGATCAGCTGCGAAACCGGCACCTGCATGCCCGGCTTCAGGAACATCAGGGAAGAACCTTTAAACACCGGGTTACCGGTTGCCCACGCGTCGTTACCCACGGTGACCAGATCGGATTCTTTGAATTTGCCCGCCTTCATGGCCTGGCCTATGACATAGCTGGTCATCATTTTGGTCAGGCTCGCCGGATCGCGGCGGGCGTCGGCGTTGTTTTCCGCCAGCACTTTACCTGAGTTGTAATCGATAAGAACCCAGGATTCAGCATCGATCTGCGGAGCGCCTGGGATCATGGTTTTCATATTCAGGTCATCGGCGCGGGCAGCGGTAGACAGTGCCGCAACGGAGAGGGCCGTAACGAGTAAACGAGCGGTGAAAGAGGTCTTCATGGTTAGAACAACGGCATCCGTGATGAAATTAAAAAAGTGCCTTACTATAACAAATGCGTTTCGCAGCGGCATCCGACATTGCATATGACTTTGTTAACGACTTTTACATATGCTGTGGCGGGAGATACCGCGGCGTCACGTTTAGTTGGCGCGAGTAATAAATGATTGTAGCTGCGCTTCGTTTTGCAGACGCTGTTGTACCGTCGTCGCTTGCGACTTACTGGCAAATGGACCCAGTTGAATCCGCCATACGGCGCCGTTTTGCATCACACGGCCGGGAACGGCGAACTGTTGGCTCAGGCGCTGCTGATATTGCTGGGCGCGAGCCTGGTCGCTAACGGCGCCGACCTGCACGACGAACTCACCGCTGGTGCCGGCGTTTGGCGCGGCAACAGCGGCGGTTGCTGCTGTTGCGGTCGCGGCAGGCGCGACGCTACCTTGAATCGAGCCAGGCGCGGTAACCGGCGCGCTGGGCGTTGCAGGCGTTGCGGCGACGGCGGCAGGCGCAGCAGTAGCGGGTTCGCTACCTTCCAGTACGCCATTATTCAGCGGCGTCGGCGCGCCGAGGAATCCACTACCGTTAACCGGCGCGCCCACGTTATCTTCAGGCTTAAGCGTTGAGTTGCTAATGGCATGAACGTTTGATTGGTCGGCCGGTGAGATGGCCGCGGAACCATCGCCATCAAGGTTTGGACGCGAAGGCAAGGCATAGGTCTGTTTGGCGACGGTGGTGCACGCCATACCAGGGCCGGATAACGCGCCGTCCTGAGAGACAATAATCGGATCGATACGAACTTTAGTATTGTTAGAAGTGTTCAGGCGGTCGGCTGAGGCGCTGGACAGGGAAATGACCCGGTCATTGCCGTACGGGCCACGATCGTTAATGCGCACTACGATCATCCGGCCATTGGCCAGGTTAGTGATACGCGCATAGCTTGGGATAGGCAACGTAGGATGCGCGGCGGTAAGCTGTGTCGGATCGAACGCTTCGCCAGAGGCGGTCAGGTTGCTGTTCGGTTCGGCATCATAAATTGCCGCCAGACCGGTCTGGGTGAAGTTAGCCGGATCCTGGACGATTTTATAGCTTTTGCCGTCGCGCTCATAATCCTGATTGGCCGTGGCATTCAGCGTTTCGAAATGCGGATCGGCGCCGCTGATTTCTACCGTCGGACCATTACAGACAGCCGGCTGCGGGACGCTAACCGTCTTCTGCTGAACGTCTTCACCTGAACATGCCGCCAGCAGCCCTGCTGCTATGCAGATCCCCAGCCATTGCTTACGCATTGCGAACCCCTTAAACGCTTTTCGACAACATTTTTCTGTGGGTATGGATCGACATAACGATACCAAACCCGGCCATCAATACGATTAGGGCTGAGCCCCCGTAGCTGACCAGCGGCAAAGGTACCCCCACCACCGGCAAAATACCACTTACCATACCAATATTTACGAAGACATAAACGAATAAAATCAACATTAAACCGCCTGCCATGACGCGGCCAAAGGTGGTTTGCGCCTGGGCGGCGATCCATAGTCCGCGCATGATAAGCAAAATGTACAATGCCAGCAGGATCAACACCCCGATGAGCCCCAGCTCTTCCGCCAGTACGGCGAAGATAAAGTCGGTATGGCGCTCCGGCAGGAATTCGAGCTGCGACTGAGTACCATGCAACCAGCCTTTACCGCGTAATCCGCCGGAACCAATAGCGATTTTGGACTGAATAATATGATAGCCCGCGCCCAGCGGATCGGTCTCCGGATCGAGCAGCATCATTACGCGCTGACGCTGGTAGTCGTGCATCAGGAAGAACCATAAAATCGGAATAAAGGCGGCGACAAGTACCACCGCGATGCCGATTAAGCGCCAGCTCAGGCCGGAGAGGAACAGAACAAACAGGCCGGAGAGGGCGATCAAAATAGAAGTGCCGAGGTCTGGCTGCGCCGCAACCAGCAGGGTCGGCAGGAAGATCAGGACCAGCGCGATGGCGGTATTCTTCAGTGAAGGCGGACAGACATCGCGGTTTATGAACCGCGCCACCATCAGCGGCACCGCTATTTTGGCAATCTCCGAGGGCTGAAAACGAACAATACCGAGATCGAGCCAGCGCTGTGCGCCTTTGGAGATAGCGCCGAAGGCGTCTACGGCAACCAGCAAAATAATACAGAAAATATACAGGTAGGGCGCCCAGCCCTCATATACCCGCGGCGGGATCTGCGCCATCACGATCATAATCACCACGCCCATGGCGATTTGGCCGATTTTGCGCTCCATCATGCCTACGTCCTGGCCGCTGGCGCTCCAGATAACCAGCGCGCTGTAGGTGAGCAGCGCCAGCAGAATGAGCAGCATCGTTGGGTCAAGATGGATTTTATCCCATAGCGATTTTTTGTTCGGATTATCGGTCATTATTGATCCTCCCCCGCCGTCACCGCCGGGTTCTCACTCGGCAGATTGGTGTTGTTATCACCCAGCATGATGTGATCAAGGATCTGGCGCATAATGGTACCGACCGCCGGGCCGGCGCCGCCATTCTCCAGGATCATCGCCACCGCGACCTGGGGGTTGTTGTAAGGCGCAAACGCCGTCATGAGCTTGTGGTCACGCAGACGCTCGGAAATTCGGTGCGCGTTATAGGTTTCGTTGGCTTTCAGGCCGAATACCTGCGCGGTACCGGACTTCGCCGCAATCTTATACGGCGCGCTGGCAAAGTATTTGTGCGCGGTACCGTTGCCGCGGTTGGCAACGCCATACATCCCGTCTTTAGCGATTTCCCAATAGCCGGAATGAATATCGCCGACCGGCGGTTCATGCGGCTGAACCCACGGTACCTGTTTACCGTCTTCAAGCGTGCTTTGCAGCAGGTGAGGGACTTTAACCACACCGTCATTTATCAGGATCATCAGCGCTTTGTTCATCTGAATCGGCGTAGCGGTCCAGTAGCCCTGGCCGATACCGACCGGGATGGTGTCGCCCTGGTACCAGGGTTTCTTAAAGCGCTTGAGCTTCCATTCGCGAGTGGGCATGTTACCGGAGCGCTCTTCCGCCAGGTCGACGCCGGTGTAGTCGCCGTAGCCGAATTTACTCATCCATTCGGAAAGGCGGTCGATGCCCATATCATAGGCGACCTGATAGAAATAGGTATCCGCGGACTCTTCCAGCGCTTTAGTGACGTTCAGGTGACCGTGGCCCCATTTTTTCCAGTCGCGATAGCGTTTTTCCGATCCAGGCAACTGCCACCAGCCGGGGTCGAACAGACTGGTATTGCGGGTAATGACGCCGGCGCTTAAGGCCGAGACGGCGACGTAGGGTTTTACCGTCGAGGCGGGTGGATAGACCCCCTGTGTGGCGCGGTTAACCAGCGGGGTATTCGGATCGTTGAGGAGTCCGGAATAATCTTTGCTGGAGATACCATCGACAAACAGGTTGGGATCGTAGCTCGGGGTTGAAACCAGCGCCAGAATCGCGCCGCTGCGCGGGTCGGTGACCACTACCGCCGCGCGGCTGCCCGCCAGCAGCGTTTCGATATACTGCTGCAGCTTCAAATCAAGGGTTAAGTAGATATCGCGTCCGGCCTGCGGAGGCACTTCTTTTAACTGGCGAATAACGCGGCCGCGGTTGTTGACTTCAACCTCTTCATAACCGGTTTGCCCGTGCAGCACGTCTTCATAATAGCGCTCGATTCCCAGCTTACCGATGTCGTGGGTCGACGCGTAGTTAGCCAGCTTGCCCTCTTTATCCAGGCGATCGACATCTTTATCGTTAATTTTAGAGACGTAGCCGATAACGTGGGTCAGGGCGGAGTTATAGGGATAGTAGCGGCGCTTGTAGCCTTTGACTTCGACGCCGGGGAAGCGGTACTGGTTTACGGCGAAGCGCGCCACCTGGACTTCATTAAGATTGACCTTCACCGGAATCGAGGTGAAGCGGTGAGAGCGCGCGCGCTCTTTTTTAAAGCCGGCAATGTCGTCGTCGGTCAGGTCGACGACGTCGCGCAGCGCATCCAGCGTCTGCTGCACGTTATCGACTTTTTCCGGCATCATCTCTAACTGATAGATGGTGCGGTTCAGCGCCAGCGGTGTGCCGTTGCGATCGTAGATAATACCTCGGCTGGGCGGAATGGGGACCAGCTTAATACGGTTTTCATTGGAACGCGTTTGATAGTCGTTGAAACGGACAATCTGTACGTTGTAGAGGTTGGCAATCAGCACGCCGGTAAGCAACAAAATGCCCGTAAAAGCGACCAGCGCCCGGCGTACAAACAGCGAGGATTCAGCCGTATAGTCGCGGAAAGAATTCTGTAATTTCATTCGCTGCTTAGTCTACCCAGGTCATCATTACTCACGGTGGTAAGGGTGGTTAGTCGTAATGCTCCACGCACGATACAGGCTCTCAGCCACCAGCACGCGAACTAACGGGTGAGGCAACGTGAGCGTGGAAAGGGACCAACTCTGTTCCGCTGCCGCTTTGCAGGCCGGAGAGAGACCTTCCGGGCCGCCAATGAGTAAACTGACGTCCCGGCCATCCTGCTTCCAGCGTTCCAGTTCTCGCGCCAGCTGCGGCGTATCCCAGGGCTTACCGGGAATATCCAGGGTCACGATACGGTTCTTGCCTGCGGCCGCCAGCATCATTTCGCCCTCTTTTTCGAGGATGCGTTTGATATCGGCATTTTTTCCGCGCTTACCGGCAGGGATCTCTACCAGTTCGAACGGCATATCTTTTGGAAAACGGCGCAGATATTCGCTAAAGCCGGTCTGAACCCAGTCCGGCATTTTGGTGCCAACGGCCACCAATTGTAGCTTCACGCATTAACTCCAGAGTTTTTCCAGCTCGTACAAACGACGACTCTCTTCCTGCATGACGTGAACCATTACGTCGCCCAGATCGACCACGATCCAGTCGGCGGCGGCTTCACCTTCAACGCCCAGCGGCAGCATTCCGGCGGCGCGGGATTCCTGCACCACATGGTCGGCGATGGACATCACGTGGCGCGTAGACGTGCCGGTGCAAATAATCATGCAATCGGTGATGCTGGATTTGCCATGTACATCAATGGCGACGATGTCCTGACCTTTCAGGTCATCAATTTTGTCGATAACAAAATCCTGGAGTGCTTTACCCTGCAAGTGTTCCCCCTGGGTGCGTGAAGAGTGATAACAATAACGAGCCTGACAGTATACCCGAAGTCATGGCAATGTCGGGAGAAAAGTCAGCTTTCAGCCCTTGAAAGCGGGCTATCATCCCATCCCTTGCCGACGAATGCATCGCCATTTTTGTAAAACAATTTCTGCAAGATGCGTATAGCGGGTGTAGCCTGGCTGCGGAGAATAGCAGCCTGCTCGGGGCTGTCAATGGGCGGTCATGAATTCTTATTCCGCGCGCCACTGCGCCTGGCTATTTAATACCCGCAGGGTTGTAAAATCGTCGCGTCGTTCGATAAGGCTCCAGCAGCCGTGGGCGAGGGGAAAATGCCACATTGCTGAGGCAGGCATCTGCAATAAGAGTGCGATTAACAGGCTTAAAGCGCCCTGGTGGCCGACGATCAGCAGGTTATCCCGCGGCTGATATTGCCCGAGGGTGGCGACAAAAGCCGCGATACGCTGCGCGAAGGCCTGGAAGCTTTCGCCGTTGGTCGGTGCGGCGTGTTGCCAGTCTTTGCACCATGCGGCGTAGTTCTGCGGATCTTCTTTTTGCAGATCGCGATGGTGGCGCATTTCCCAATCGCCAAAAAACATCTCATTCAACGAAGGAATCACTTGCCGTGGGATTAGCCGACCAGCGAGCACCAGGTCGGCGGTATGCTGGGTTCTCTCCAGCTCGCTGCACAATACCAGCTCGAAAGGTACCTCCCGCAGACAGTCACCCAGCGAGCACGCCTGCTGGATACCGCGTTCGGTGAGCGGGGTGGGAGCGTGACCGCTATACAGCCCGTCGACGTTAGCCTGCGTTTCGCCGTGGCGAACCAGCCATAATTTCATGATGCACTCCGTGGAAATCGCGTAGCGTAACGATATCCCTGCAGCGGGTTCTCAGCAATAGAGCTTCTGCTGGTGAATGTAGTCCAGCACGGCCTCGGGCAGCATATCGGCGCAGGAGACCCCCTGCTGCAGACGCTGACGAATCAGCGTGGCGGAAATATCGAACCACGGCGTTTCCGCAAGATAGATAGCGCCGGCGGGGCGGTTATGTAACAGCTCGATATCGTGGGTGAGATGTTTATCGAGCCATTGCTGATCTTTTTCGCGCTTCATCGCCAGTGGATATCCCGGACGACGGCAGACGATCAGATGGGCGTTATCGAGGATCGTGGCGTAGTTATGCCAGGTGGGGAAGGTCAACAGCGAATCCTGACCAATAATAAACGCCAGCGGCCGGTCAGGACCCTGTTCCTGTCGCCACTCCTGCAACGTTTGCGCCGTCCAGGAGAGGGTATCGCGCCGCAGCTCGCGCTCATCGAGGACAAACAGCGGTTTATCCGCTATCGCCAGCTCGAGCATATGTACGCGCTGGGCGCTGGTGGCCTCCGGCTGCGGACGATGCGGCGGGACGTTATTGGGGACGATGATCACCCGGTTAAGACCGATCTGGTTCGCCAGAATTTCTACCGGCTTCAGGTGGCCATAATGCACCGGATCGAAGGTGCCGCCGTACATCGCCTGCAACTGAGTCATATCAACCATCAATGAAAACGTCCGCCAGCGCTTTATGGCAGAGCAGTAACGAAAGACTTTCCAGCTCGGGCCATATTGACTGGCCATAATCTTGTTTGAAGGTGAGCTCGGCGCGGGTTAATAACGTGACGGCCTGGCGCAGTTGCTCGGCGCTGAGGCGCGTGAGCGCGTCACCCACCAGTTGACGGCGGTTCTGCCAGACCCGGTGTTTATCAAACAGCGTACGCAGCGGCGTATGCGCCGACTGGCGCTTCAGGTTCACCAGCAGCAGCAGTTCGCGCTGCAGCGTGCGCAGCAAAATGGCGGGTTCGCAGCCTTCAAGGCGCAGTTGCTGCAGGACGTGCAGTACGCGCTTGCTCTTGCCGGCCAGCAGGGCATCGACCCAGTGATATGGCGTGAAGTGGGCGGCATCATTCACCGCCTGTTCAACGCGAGGCAACGTCAGCTTGCCGTCAGGCCACAGCAGCGAGAGCCGCTCCAGCGCCTGCGCTAACGCCAGCAGATTACCTTCATAGCAGTAGCACAGCAGTTGGCTGGCGGCTTCATCTAATTGCAGCTTGTTCTGCTTAGCGCGGGCGGCCAGCCAGCGCGGTAGCTGCGCGTATTCCGGCGTCTGACAGCTGACCTGTACGGCGCGGCTGGCAAGCGCGGTCACCCATGCTGCGTTTTCCTGGGCTTTGGTAAGCTTATTGCCGCGGACAATCAGCAGCAGATCTTCATGCAGCATACCGACCAGCGTGGCTAGCTGTTCGTTAATCGCCGCATTCGGACCGTTTTCCGGCAGAATAAGCAGAAGCGTCTGGCGGCTGGAAAAGAGGCTCAGCGCCTGACTTAAGGAGAAAAGGGCGGGCCAGTCGGTGCTGGCATCGATGGTCGCGGTGTGATGTTCGGTAAAGCCCTGGGCGGCCGCGGCTTCGCGGATGGCATCCTGGCTTTCCTGTAACAACAGCGGATCGTTACCAAGCAATAAATACGCCGCGCGCAGCCCTTCAGTGAGCTGCGCGCGGAGTTGTTCCGGGTACAACCGAATCATCAGTTACCCAGCGTAGTGGAAACGCGGTTGCCGGAGGTAGAGGCGGCCGGGGTTCCAGACACCGGTTGCTCAGCCTCTTTGGTGGCTTCGACATCCGCAACATGCACGCTCGGCAATTTGCGGATCAGCTGCTCCGCGGCCTTGTCGTACATCTCACGAATAATCATGTCCTGCTCGGCATCTTTCGCCAGCGCCGCCTGCGGGTTATCGAAGAATGAACGATAAACCTTGGTATTGATTGGGTAAATGTCATGACCCGGGATCAATACGGTGGCGTTAACGGTCAGCACCATCTGGTATTCAGCAGTACGACCATCCTGGAAAATGGATGCCGTATCTTTCTGAATGGATGAGTTACCCAGACGCAGGGACGGAACGTCCTTACGCAGCGTATCGGCATCGATCAGCTCAACGCCATTCAAACGCAGCTGATTACGTACCGCACGGCTTAACGGACCGTTCGGATCGCTTGACTGGAAAATCATAGTTTTCATTGTGGTTGGAACCTGCGTATTGCTACGCAGATGCCAGCCGCAACCGGCGGTGATTAACACCGCCAGAGATAACAGCATTGTTGCCAGATATCGCACGCTTCCTCCCGCGCTTAGCCAACGACCAGATTGAGCAGTTTGCCCGGAACGTAAATCACTTTACGTACGGTCACGCCTTCAAGGTATTTTGCGACCAGATGTTCCTGGCCTGCACGTTCACGAACCTGCTCCTCGGTTGCATCTACCGCAACGGTAATTTTACCACGAACTTTACCGTTTACCTGGACGACGACCAGAGTCGTGTTTTCAACCATTGCACTTTCGTCCGCTACCGGCCACGGCGCGTTGTCGATATCGCCTTCGCCGCCCAGTTCTTGCCACAGGGTGAAGCAGGCATGCGGGGTGAACGGGTTGAGCATACGTACGACTGCCAGCAGAGCCTCACGCATCAGCGCGCGATCCTGCTCGCCTTCCTGCGGCGCTTTCGCCAGTTTGTTCATCAGCTCCATCACCGCGGCAATGGCGGTATTGAAGGTCTGACGACGGCCGATATCATCGGTCACTTTGGCAATCGTTTTATGCACGTCGCGACGCAGCGCTTGCTGATCTTCGCTGAGGCTTGCCACATCCAGAGCGACAGCCGGGCCCTGAGAGGTATGCTCGTAAACCAGTTTCCAGACGCGTTTCAGGAAGCGGTTCGCGCCTTCTACGCCGGATTCCTGCCACTCCAGGGTCATTTCCGCCGGAGACGCGAACATCATGAACAGACGTACGGTATCCGCGCCGTAGCGTTCAACCATCACCTGCGGGTCGATACCGTTGTTCTTCGACTTGGACATTTTGCTCATGCCGGTGTACACCAGCTCGCGGCCCTGCGGATCGAAGGCTTTAACGATGCGGCCTTTTTCATCACGCTCAACGGTAGCGTCAATCGGTGATACCCAGTTACGCTCGCCGTTTTCGCCGACGTAGTAGAACGCATCGGCCAGTACCATGCCCTGGCACAGCAGCTGTTTGGCTGGCTCATCGGAGTTCACCATACCGGCATCGCGCATCAGCTTGTGGAAGAAGCGGAAATAGAGCAGGTGCATAATGGCGTGTTCGATACCGCCGATATAGATATCCACCGGCAGCCAGTAGTTCGCGGCATTCGGGTCCAGCATGCCTTTATCGTACTGCGGGCAGGTATAGCGCGCGTAGTACCAGGAAGACTCCATAAAGGTGTCAAAGGTGTCGGTTTCACGCAGCGCCGGCATGCCGTTAACGGTGGTTTTCGCCCACTCCGGGTCGGCTTTGATCGGGCTGGTGATGCCGTCCATGACCACGTCTTCCGGCAGGATTACCGGCAGCTGATCTTCCGGCGTCGGCATCACGGTACCGTCTTCCAGGGTCACCATCGGAATTGGCGCGCCCCAGTAACGCTGGCGGGAAACCCCCCAGTCGCGCAGACGATAGTTAACTTTACGCTCGCCAACGCCCATCGCGGCCAATTTATCGGCGATGGCGTTGAAGCCCGCTTCGTAATCCAGGCCGCTAAATTCGCCGGAATTAAACAGCACGCCTTTTTCAGTCAGCGCCTGCTCGGAGAGATCCGGCTCGGAGCCGTCGGCGGCGAGGATAACCGGCTTGATGTTCAGGCCGTATTTGCTGGCAAACTCGTAGTCGCGCTGGTCGTGACCCGGAACGGCCATCACCGCGCCGGTACCGTACTCCATCAGCACGAAGTTCGCCGCCCATACCGGAATCGCTTCGCCGGTCAGCGGGTGAATAGCTTTAAAGCCGGTGTCGACGCCTTTTTTCTCCATTGTCGCCATGTCGGCTTCGGCAACTTTGGTGTTACGGCATTCGTCAATAAAGGCGGCCAGCGCCGGATTGTTAGCCGCAGCCTGCTGGGCCAACGGGTGACCGGCAGCGACCGCCAGGTAGGTGCAGCCCATAAAGGTATCCGGGCGGGTGGTGTAGACGGTCAGCTTATCGGCGTAGTCGTTGACGTCAAAGGAGATTTCCACCCCTTCAGAGCGGCCGATCCAGTTGCGCTGCATGGTCTTAACGGTGTCTGGCCAGTGGTCCAGATTGTCCAGATCGTTGAGCAGTTCATCGGCGTAGGCGGTGATTTTAATAAACCACTGCGGGATTTCTTTACGCTCAACCTTGGTGTCGCAGCGCCAGCAGCAGCCGTCGATAACCTGTTCGTTAGCCAGCACGGTCTGGTCATTCGGACACCAGTTGACCGCGGAGGTTTTCTTGTACACCAGGCCTTTTTTATACAGCTCGGTGAAGAATTTTTGCTCCCAGCGGTAGTATTCCGGGGTGCAGGTCGCAATTTCACGGCTCCAGTCATAGCCGAAGCCCAGCTTTTTCAGCTGGTTTTTCATGTATGCGATGTTGTCGTAGGTCCACGGCGCCGGGGCGGTATTGTTTTTCACCGCCGCGCCTTCCGCAGGCAGACCAAACGCATCCCAACCGATCGGCTGCAGGACGTTTTTGCCCAGCATGCGCTGATAGCGCGCGATGACGTCGCCGATGGTGTAGTTACGCACGTGACCCATGTGTAGTCGACCAGAAGGATAAGGAAGCATCGACAGGCAGTAATACTTCTCTTTGCTCTCGTCTTCAGTTACTTCAAATGTACGATTTTCGTCCCAGTGAAGCTGGACTTTCGATTCTATCTCTTCCGGGCGGTATTGCTCTTGCATGGCAGCCAGTGGTCCTGTTTTCAATACAGCTACAAAATGTAGCCAATGGATGTGTTATTTCAGATCGGCATAGCATAGCCCAAACGTCCACGTCAAAACAGCCTTTCGCACATTAACATCGGCAAAAGCGAAGCAGAATTTTTCACGACTCTGTGGCGCGGCTGGCAAAGCAAACCGCAGATAACGTCTATTATTAGAAGCAGTTAATCACACCGGAGGCGAAATGATGAACAAGGTTGCTCAATATTACCGGGAACTGGTCTCCTCGCTCAGTGAACGGCTGCGCAATGGAGAGCGTGACATTGACGCGCTGGTGAAGCAGGCGAGGGAGAAAATCACCCAGGCAGGCGATCTGACGCAGAGCGAGGTCGAGTCGCTGATCGCGGCGGTAAAGCGCGATTTAGAAGAATTTGCCCGCAGCTACGAAGAGAGCCATGAAGACGATAGCGACAGCGTCTTTATGCGGGTCATCAAAGAGAGCCTGTGGCAGGAACTTGCGGATATTACGGATAAAACGCAGCTTGAATGGCGCGAAGTATTCCAGGACCTGAACCACCACGGGGTTTATCACAGTGGAGAGGTGGTGGGGCTGGGTAATCTGGTATGCGAAAAGTGTCATTACCATCTGGCGGTGTACACACCGGATGTGCTGCCGCGCTGCCCAAAATGTGGGCATGACCAGTTCCAGCGTCGACCCTTTGAACCGTAATCGGTAAAGCAGCGATGCGCATTGTGCTGCGCATCGCTGAGTTATTACAGAACGGTATTGATTTCCGCAATCTTAAAGTACTGATAACCGCCCATTTCATTGGTATAGTTATGCGATGAGTTTAGTATCAGCTTGTTAGTACGAATGGTGCCGATATCACAGGTACTCCACTTTAACCAGCCGCAGCCGCGACCGCTATTAACGATTTTTTTCGCGGTCAGGGTCAGGGTGTCATCCGCCTGTAGTAAATAATAGTTGTAGATATTCGCTTTGTTTTGCGTGTCCAGCAGCAAATCGCCGGTGCTGTAGATAGTGCCTTCGTTAACAATATCTCCGGTGCTGGTGATCGAAATTGTATTTGCTATTATGGTGCCGGTATTGTTTACCGGGCCGTGGTCGGTTGTAATACTGCCGGCGTTCATCGCGCCATTATTATTCAGCCAATAGCTGTGAGCGGTAATGGCGTTGGTGGCCGTCATTGTTCCATTGGCGCTTTGCGCCAGAGTCCCATTCGTTAGCATATCGATATTTTCACCGGTCATGCTGCCCTGATTATAAATCTCACCGGTGTTGGTGGTGTTGTCCTGATTTAACGACTTGACGGTAACCTTACCTGTCGCGCTGATAGCGCCGGTATTTTTAAAGTTGCTGCCGACAAAGTTCAATACGGTATTTTTACCGCTGATGGTGCCGGCATTGGTGAAATTACCTATTGATGTGGCGGTAATCTGGGCGCCCGAAGTGATTTTAGCCCCGGCGTTGTTGGTTATCGCTCCGTTGCTGGCGGCGATCAGATTGGAGGTAGCGCTAATCGTTCCACTATTTTGTAAATTGCCTACGGCACTCAGAACTAATTGTTTAGTGGAGCTGATAGTGCCCTTACCGCCGTTAGTGAGTGCGCCGTAGGTGGTGATTTTCGTCAAGTTTTTAGTCGTCAGCGTACCGTTATTGGTGAAGTTACCGGAGGCGGCGATGCTGGTGAGAAGGCCATTACTGGTGATGGACCCATCGTTGGTCAGTAATCCATTGTTGGTCATGGAAAGTGAAGAGTTGGCGGTGATAGAGCCTTTATTACGTACGCCGAAGCCTAGATTGTTTCCGACCATACTGATGCTGTTGGCTTTAATGCCACCAAGGCTGCTGATATCAATGCTATATACCGGATTGAGCATTTGCAGCATGGTGGCGGTTTTTCCTGCGGATGTCATAACGCCCGTGCTGTTATCGAAGGTGAAATTACCGCCACCGACCACGGAACTACCGGCGTTGACCATACCATTGATGGCGACGGCGTCTGCCAGCAATGCGGCATAGCTGGTGGAAGCATCCATACCCTTTTCACCGATAGTGACTTTGCCCTTGGTAATGGTATAGCTGCCGATAGCGCCTTCATCGGTCAGATTGACCTGGCCGGTGGTTAATACCGCCTTGTTGGTGTTAACGAAACTACACCCGGAGCAGGTAATGCCATTGGGGTTGGCAATGACGACGTCGGCTTTTAGACCGGCGACTTCAATAAAACCATTCAGTGAACTGGCTTTATTGGAGGTGACTTCATTGAGGATCACCGACGCCCCGCCGTTGGTCAGATTGTTGTTTTTAGCGATATTGCCAAAAGTCGCGTGATCAATATCACTGCTGCTGTTATTGAGTATTAAACCGTTGCCGTCAACGTTAAATTCACGATACAGGTTGTGCGAAACGCCTGCAGCATTTGGCGCTTCAATATCCACTACCTTTGCGCCTGATAGATGGGTATAAGTCGTCGGGTCGGCATACACTACCGTCGAGCTTAACGCTGCTGCTAAAGCAACATAGGTTAATTTAAACTTAAACATGAATTCATTCCTTTAAATATGATTGGCAATATGTTGGTTTTAATACTTCCATTTCAATGCGAAGCCCATATTGATCGAGTCGCTCTGAAAGTTATCCGGCTTACTTAGCGGCGTACCGATAAAAAGATCATATTGCGTGGAAAGCAGCTTGCCACGTAATCCGCTAACCGCACCTGAAATCACTTTCCCTTGCCGATATTGTTCGCTGCCAATAATACGACCAATATCTAATCCTAAATAAAATTGCTGTTCCGGGCCGGCAATATCCCAGATAAAATCATTACTCCAGTACCAGCCCTGATTGCCTGAGAGAGTATATTCACCATCAAATCCGCGGACCGTCCAGCGGTTGCCAATATTAAATTGGTTATCCGAAGAGAGAATATCCGGGCTGTATTGCGCATTAAAATGCGGTGCATAACTAAATTTGTCGCCGGTTAAATCGAATTTCATCAAAGCCTGCAAGTCGGCGTGCACGACGCGTGAACGCTTGCTGAACAGGCCTGCTTTTTCTTCTGGCGTAGCGACGGAGCTTAGCCATGGAAGGCGGCGTTGTAGCCCCAGACTGGCGGCGACGACTTTTTTATCGAAATAACGTTGCTGGCGTAGCGTCAGCTCCCATGTCGGGTTTTGTTTGCGCACCACCCCGAGCTCCTCACCGCCAAAGTAGTAGCGTGAAGCGCTTTTTGCGATGCGTAAATCCAGCGATGTCTGTTGCTGACGAGTATGCGACAGGAGTCGCGACAGCGTAGCGCTGTAGTAGCGGTTTTTACTTTTATAGTCCGTTTGCGACCAGGCGCCTTTGAACAGCTGTCTATATTGACTCTGCGAACCGTAAAGACTTAATGACCAGTAGCCGAAGGGGAGCGAGTAATAAAGACTGCCATTCTGGTTGCCGTCATTATGCTGATTAAATTCAATATCGCCGCCGCCGGAGACATAGAAAATATCGTTGAGCGTGGTGACATCATACAAATAGAGCGCGCCGCCGGCCTGATAGCGGCCGCTGGCGCGGCTGCCAGCATCATCAACCCAGGCACCGACCTGCCACTTTTTATCCAGACGACGAGTAAGCATCAGATTGCTTTCCGCCTCCCGCTGTCCCGGCAAGATTTGCATATTCGCTGAACTTCCCGGCAGGCGAAGCAGGTTTTCCATCCCCTGTTCCAGGTCAGAGAGGCGCAGAATATCTCCCTCACGCGCGGGGATATTGTTCCAGATACTGGTGGTTTGCTCACTTGTCGTTGACCAGAGTATTTCACCGATTCTGCCATACGCCAGCTCGAGCTTTAGTGTCCCTTGCGTCAATGACTGTTCCGGGATAGTCACTAATGAAGTGATATAACCGCGGGCGATTAACTCATTTTGTAATGCCATGGCGAGGTACTGAATGCCGTTAATCCCAAGGCAACGATGCAGAGCTTGAGACGTGAGATTATCCAGTAGCTTATGTGTCAGCCCCGGCTCGGCGGAATTGATACGAATGGTGTTGATTAACCGACAGTTTTTTTCCTCGGGAAACGTTAGCGTTTGTCTGTCGGTATTAATTTGCGAAGCTTGAGTGCCCTGGTGCTGTGGCGTTAGCGCCGCCTGACGCGCTTTATCCTGCTCATTTTGATTCGTTGTGGCCGAGGCAATGGTGCTGGCAATGGCCTGCTGTTGACATAAAAATAAAATTAGCAGGGCGTGAATCAGGTTGTGTTTATTAAACATGAAGCAAGATCCATTTGTTTCATTGAATGTGTGTGTCGTGTTTTTAAGCGCGCAGGTGCATCTTTAGAAAAATTATTTTTATTTAAGCGTAATGTTATGTAGAGAAATTTTCCCTGAAGCCGTTTTTAACGGGGGGTATGTTAGCTGTGGCGGTAACGCTTAGCTATGCGAAGGAAACTGAATTTTATATGAATTAAACTAATTTAGAATGTGAATTATTGGGCGCGGCGGCTGATTCATTTCCTGACTTAATAGAGATAGTCTTAAAATAAACCACTAATATATGTGTGCAATATTGCAGGGGGAAAGAAGGCGCGCACATGAGGTGCGCGCTGGGATTTTAGTGCAGGATTTTGGCGAGGAAATCTTTCGCGCGTTCTGATTGCGGGTTGGCGAAGAAGGCTTCTTTATCGACATCTTCGACAATTTTACCTTCATCCATAAAGATGACCCGGTTGGCTACTTTACGGGCAAAGCCCATTTCGTGCGTCACTACCATCATGGTCATGCCTTCGTTAGCCAGTTCGACCATGACATCCAGCACTTCGTTGATCATCTCCGGGTCAAGCGCTGAGGTCGGCTCATCGAACAGCATCGCAATCGGATCCATACACAGCGCGCGGGCGATCGCGACACGCTGCTGCTGACCGCCGGAGAGCTGCGCCGGATATTTTTCCGCATGCGCCGCCAGGCCCACGCGCTCCAATAATTTGAGACCCTTTTTACGGGAAGATTCTTTATCGCGATTAAGAACCTTAATTTGCGCCAGCGTCAGATTGTCGATGATCGACAGATGCGGGAACAGTTCAAAGTGCTGGAATACCATGCCGACGCGGGAACGCAATTTAGCAAGATTGGTTTTCTTATCGTTAACCTGGGTGCCATCAACGATAATTTCGCCTTGCTGGACCGGCTCCAGGCCGTTAACGGTTTTAATCAGCGTCGATTTACCGGAGCCAGACGGCCCGCAGACCACGACGACTTCGCCTTTTTTCACTTCGGTGGAGCAATCGGTCAGCACCTGAAAGTGACCATACCATTTTGAAATATTTTTCAGGGTAATCATTACACAGTCCTTTTCTTCAACCAGCTGACCAACAGCGATGCGCTGAGACTAAATATAAAATAAACGGCGCCTGCGAACAGGATCATTTCCACCTGGGTTCCGTCGCGCTCGCCAATAGTAGAGGCGGTACGGAAGAAATCGGCCAGACTCAGGACATACACCAGTGAGGTATCCTGGAACAGCACAATCCCCTGGGTTAATAGCAGCGGGACCATCGCGCGGAAGGCCTGCGGCAGGATCACCAGCTTCATCGATTGCCAGTGGGTCATCCCCAGCGCCAGCGCGGCGCTTGATTGACCGCGGGAAATGCTCTGGATACCGGCGCGAATAATTTCCGAATAGTAGGCCGCTTCAAACATCGAAAATGCCACCATTGCCGAAATCAGGCGAATATCGGTTTTCGGCGACAGCCCCAGCACGTTTTGCAGGAATCCGGGAACGATCAGATAGAACCACAGCAGCACCATCACCAGCGGAATCGAGCGGAAAACGTTAACGTAAGTTTTGGCAAACCACGCCAGCGGCAGGAAGCTTGACAGGCGCATCACCGCCAGAATGGTGCCCCAAACGATACCGAAAATAATCGCCGTGACGGTGATTTTCAGCGTAATGACCAATCCTGCCAGCAGGTAGGGCATGGAAGGAACAATTGAACTCCAGTCAAAATCGTACATTATTTGCCTCCCATATTGCCCGGCAGACGAACTTTACGTTCAACCACGTACATCACCAGCATAATGACGGCGTTGATGAAGACATAGGCGAGGGTGATCGCGGTAAACGATTCCCAGGCGTGGGCAGAATAATCCAGTAACTTGCCGGCCTGCGCCGCCATATCCGCCAGGCCGATGGTGGAAGCGATGGCCGAGTTTTTTACCAGGTTCATCATTTCCGAGGTCATCGGCGGCACGATAACGCGATAAGCGTTCGGCAGCAGCACGTAGCGATAGGTTTGCGGCAGGGTCAGGCCCATCGCCAGGCCGGCATTTTTTTGCCCGCGCGGAAGGGACTGTATCGCGGCGCGGACCTGCTCGCAGACGCGGGCGGCGGTAAACAGCCCGAGGCACAGCATTGAGGAGACAAAGAACTGAATATTGGGATCCAGCTCAGATTTAAACCACATACCGACGTTTTCCGGCAGAAATTCCGGAATAACAAGGTACCAGGTAAAGAACTGCACGATCAGTGGAACGTTACGAAACAGTTCGACGTAACAGGTACCAATCCCGGCTAACCAGCGGTTAGGGACGGTACGCAGAATGCCGAACAGCGAGCCAACAAGGAAAGCGATAATCCAGGCGCTAATCGACAGTGCGACGGTAACCTGAAAGCCGCTCCATAACCAGCCTAAGTAAGTGGTGTTGCCGAACGGGGCGGGTTGCAGGAATATTCCCCAGTTCCAGTCTATTGACATAAATAAACTCCAGAAAAAAAAGGGTAGCAGCGCTACCCTCGAAGATTGTTGCCCTGCTTGTTTCGGTATTCGCGGCGGCTGGGGAACGACCAGCCGCCGTATAGTCTGTCCGTGCGAAGGCAACAATCGGGAGGGCTACTTTGTCGAGCCCCTGTTTTTTTAATTAGTTAAGAGCTTTATCATTCGGTGATTTGAACAGCGCCTTCATGTCGTCGGACAGTTCGAAGTTCAGGTTCAGATTTTTCGGCGGAATCGGGTTCTTGAACCAGGTGTCGAACCATTTTGCCGCTTCGCCGGAGGTCTGCGCCTGGGCGACGGTGTCATCGACCAGCGTTTTGAACGACGCGTCGTCTTTACGCAGCATGCAGCCATAGGCCTCTTTCGATTGCGGCGTACCGACGATTTCCCAGTTATCCGGTTTCTTCGCTTTTGCGCGCTCGCCGGCCAGCAGGGCATCATCCATCATAAAGGCCACCGCGCGGCCGCTTTCCAGAGTACGGAAGGAGTCACCGTGATCTTTCGCGCTGATGATGCGCATGTTCATTTTCTTCTCGTCGTTGAGCTTATGCAGCAGGACTTCCGAGGTGGTACCGGAGGTGACGACCACCGCTTTGTCTTTCAGATCCGGGAAGTCTTTAATCGGGCCGCCTTTTTTCACCAGCAGACGGGTGCCGACGACGAAGATCGTGTCAGAGAAGGCGGCCTGTTTCTGGCGCTCCAGGTTGTTGGTGGTGGAGCCGCACTCGAAATCATAGGTGCCGTTCTGCAGCAGCGGGATACGGTTCTGCGAGGTGACCGGAATCAGCTTCACCTGCAGATCGGGTTTGTTCAGTTTTTTCTTGATGGCTTCAACGATAGCGTTGGAGTAATCCTGAGAGTAACCCACCACTTTCTGTTGGTTATCGTAGTAGGAGAATGGTACGGAAGATTCGCGGTGGCCGACGACGATCACCCCATTTTTAGCGATTTTATCCAGCGTGCTCTGACCTGCGGCCGGGGCGGCATCTTCAGCGTGCGCCAGACCGGCGGTCACTCCCATGACCAGCATTGCGGCGGCCAGTTTACGTAATTGCATATCCAACTCCTTATCCTTAACGCCAGGGACGCTAGTGATACCCATTGTGATTGTGTGTATGTGTTGTTATTCCCGTTAGCTCTGCCGTAAGGCGGCGCTTTCGGGAATCGTCTGCAATCTTAAAGTGCAGTATTTGTATGAGCTTGTTAGCATTTAGTTTGGCTTAATGTAAAGATTTTGATGCGTTATTGTTTATTTTTGCGAAGCACTCCGCACCATTTATGGGCAAAAATGGTTTGTTGCACCAACATGGCGCGAAGTGCGAACGCTTTCGGTGCAACCCCGGTGCAACCGCGGTCAAAATCGTCTACAGGGGGAAATTAAGCAATGGGCGTGCCAGATTGGCGCAAGGGAGCGTAAAGCTGGGAAGAGTCACCGGCGACAAACGCCGCCGGGAGTTGGCCGGGCGGCAGCCCGGCGGAGAAGGTTAGCGACGACGCTGGCGCAGGCTCATCACCAGCGCGGCAAAGCCGAAGAGGGCGGTTAACGCCCACAGCGGCCAGTTGCCGGTACGGGCATACGGCGTCAGGCCGGTGGTTGGCGTGACCTTAGTGGTCAACACCGCGCGGGTAAACTGCGGGATCATGTCCTGAATTTCACCACGCGGGCCGATAACGGCGGTAATACCATTGTTGGTGCTGCGCAGCAGCGGGCGCGCCAGCTCCAGCGCGCGCATCCGCGCCATCTGGAAGTGCTGCCACGGGCCGATCGATTTACCAAACCACGCATCGTTGGAGATGGTCAGCAGGTAATCGGTATCCGGGCGGAAATTATCGCGGACCTGTTCGCCGAGAATAATTTCGTAGCAAATTGCCGCCGTGAGTTTCAGGTTATGCGCTACCAGCTGCGGCTGCACGTAAGGACCGCGGCTGAACGAGGACATCGGCAAATCGAAGAACGGCGCCAGCGGGCGTAAAATCGACTCCAGCGGCACAAATTCGCCGAACGGCACCAGATGGTTCTTGTTGTAGCGGTTGGTCGAGTCGTAGCTGTACGGATTATCTTTACCCAGCGTAATGATGGTGTTGTAGGTATCGTAGCGGTTTTGTTTATTGAGCCGCGCATCGACAATACCGGTAATCAGCGAGCTATTTTTGGCCCGCATCAGGTCATCAACCATGCTGAGGAAATGCTGCTGATTGATTTCCAGATCCGGGATCGCAGATTCCGGCCAGATAATCAGCTGCGATTTACCCATATGCGGCTGGGTGAGATCGAGGTAGGTTTTCAGGGTATTAACCAGCTGGTTTTCATCCCATTTCATCGCCTGCGGGATATCGCCCTGCACCAGCGAGACTTCCGTCGCGCGTGCCGGCAGCAACTGGTACCACTGAATGTAACGCAGCGGGAAGGGCAGGGCAAACAGCACCGCGGCGATCAGCAGCGGTTTCCAGCTGCGTTGCACAATAGCCAGCGCCAGCAGACCGCTGACCACCATTAACAGAAAGTTTATCGCCTCAACGCCCATCACTGGCGCCAGACCTTTCAGCGGGCCGTCAATCTGGCTATAGCCGAACTGTAGCCACGGGAAACCGGTCAATACCCAGCCGCGGAGAAATTCGGTAATTTGCCAGACCGCAGGCGCGGCGATGGCCAGACGGATCCAGTTGGTTTTCGGCCACAGTTTCGCGAGGATCCCGGCGAAAAGGCCGGTATACAGCGATAGATAGGCCGCCAGGAGGGCAACGAGGAAAACGTTAACCGGGCCCGGCATGCCGCCGAACTGCGCGATGCTAACGTAAACCCAGTTGATGCCGGTGCCGAATAGCCCAAGCCCCCAGAAGTAGCCAATCCAGGCGCTCTGTAGCGGGCGACGGTTAAGAGTGAGCGCCTGCAGACCAAATAGCGAGACGATGGCCGCCGGCCAGAAGTCGTAAGGTGAAAAAGCCAGCGTTCCGCTGGCTCCGAATAACAGCGCCAGCAGCAGACGTACGCGCTGGCGTTCAAGTAAAGAGGCAAATACCATTTAGGTTAATCGTCCCGTTAAATTAGTCTTCCAGCTTCGGCTGCGGCGCATCATCAGGAAGCTTTACATGGACCTGAATAATACGTCTGCTGTCAGCCATTGCGACCTTGAATTGGTAACCATCAATGTCAATCGACTCGCCGCGGGCCGGCAGATGACCAAAGGCCTGCATCACCAGCCCGCCGATGGTATCGACCTCTTCATCGCTGAAGTGGGTGCCGTAGGCTTTATTGAAGTCTTCAATCGATGCCAGCGCGCGTACCGTCCAGGTATGACGGCTTAGCTGACGGAAATCGATATCTTCCTCTTCGTCATACTCGTCCTCGATTTCGCCGACGATAAGCTCAAGGATGTCTTCAATCGTCACCAGGCCGGAGACGCCGCCGAACTCGTCGATGACGATTGCCATATGATAACGTTGCGAGCGGAACTCTTTCAGCATGCGGTCGACCCGCTTGCTTTCAGGCACGACAACCGCCGGGCGTAACACTTTTTCCATGCTGAAAGCTTCGGCGTCGCTGCGCATAAACGGCAGCAGATCCTTAGCCATCAGAATCCCTTCAATGTGATCTTTATCTTCGCTAATGACCGGGAAACGCGAGTGGGCGGATTCGATGATCACATCGAGGCACTCGTCCAGCGTCTGGTTGCGTTTCAGGGTAATCATTTGCGAGCGCGGGATCATAATATCGCGGACGCGCTGGTCGGCGATATCCATTACCCCTTCGAGCATGTCGCGCGTATCTTCATCGATAAGCTCGTTCTGCCCGGAGTCACGGATCAGCGCCAATAATTCATCACGGTTTTTCGGTTCACCGTGAAAAAGTTGGCTGAGTAAGAGGGAGAAAAATCCCTTTTTGCTGTTTACTGTGTCACTACTGTGTGAATTGTCGTCGCTCATGGCGTCGTATGGGTTCTCGTGTTGATTTAATTGTCGCTCGTCGCGCGTAAACTCAGCGTCGTACGGCATGTTTAGCCTGATGGCGCTACGCCTGTCAGGCCTTCGATACGCATGAATGTAGGCCGGATAAGGCGCTCGCGCCGTCATCCGGCAAGTTACTATTCAGCAATCTTCTCGGCAATGTACGGATCCTCATAGCCCAGAGCAAGCATTATCTCTGTTTCGAGGCCTTCCATTTCTTCCGCTTCGTCGTCTTCGATATGATCGTAGCCCAGCAGGTGCAGGCTACCGTGCACGACCATGTGCGCCCAGTGGGCCTCCAGCGGTTTTTCCTGCTCTTTGGCTTCCTGTTCAACCACCTGGCGGCAGATGATCAGATCGCCGAGCAGCGGCATCTCAATGCCCGGCGGGGCTTCGAAAGGGAAGGAGAGGACGTTAGTCGGCTTATCCTTGCCGCGATAGGTCAGGTTCAGCTCGTGGCTTTCGGCGACATCCACCAGGCGAATCGTTAACTCTGACTCTTCCTGGAATTGCGGGATGACGGCATCCACCCAGCGTTGAAAGAGGGCTTCGTCCGGTAGACCGCTGGTGTCTTCGCAGGCCAGCTGTAAATCGAGAATCACCTGACTCATTTTTGCTCCTGTTCCTGGGCTTCGCGTTTGCGCTCGGCGGCCAGTTCTGCTTTACGTTTTTGTTCGGCTTCTTCCCATGCCTCATAGGCATTGACGATGCGGGCGACCACCGGATGGCGAACCACATCTTCGCTGTGGAAGAAGTTGAAGCTGATTTCATCGACTTCCGCCAGCACTTCAACGGCGTGACGCAGGCCTGATTTGGTATTACGCGGCAGGTCAATCTGGGTAACGTCGCCGGTGATAACCGCTTTCGAGTTAAAGCCGATACGGGTCAGGAACATCTTCATCTGTTCGATGGTGGTGTTCTGGCTTTCGTCGAGAATGATAAAGGCGTCATTCAGCGTACGCCCGCGCATATAGGCCAGCGGCGCAACTTCAATCACGTTGCGCTCAATCAGCTTCTCGACTTTCTCAAAGCCGAGCATCTCGAACAGCGCGTCATACAGCGGGCGCAAATAGGGGTCAACCTTCTGGCTTAAGTCGCCCGGCAGGAAGCCAAGCTTCTCGCCCGCTTCGACCGCAGGACGAGTCAGCAGAATACGCCGAATCTCCTGGCGTTCCAGAGCATCGACCGCCGCGGCAACCGCGAGGTAGGTTTTACCGGTACCCGCCGGCCCGACGCCAAAGGTAATGTCGTGGTCGAGGATGTTGGCGATGTACTGCGCCTGGTTTGGCGTACGCGGTTTGATAACCCCGCGTTTGGTTTTGATATTGATGGCCTTACCGTATTCCGGCACGCTCTCGGCGCTCTGCTCGAGCACCCGAGCTTCTTTAATAGCCAGATGGATTTGTTCCGGTTCAATATCCTGAATCTGGCCGCGCATTGGCGCGGTATCGACATACAGGCTTGTCAGAATATCGGCCGCGGCGTGCACGCAGATCGCGCGGCCGGTCAGTTTAAAATGATTGTCGCGGCGGTTGATCTCAATCCCCAACCGGCGCTCCAGCTGTTTGATGTTGTCGTCAAACGGGCCGCACAGCGCTAACAGGCGGGTATTGTCCGCTGGCTCCAGGGTAATTTCACGGGTTTCTATGTTCAAACTGTTCCTCTTATTACGCGTGTTGCCGGAGGGCGTTCGTCATCCGGCCAATAAGGAAATTATTCACGTCACGGGAATATGGCGCAAGCATTGCTGTAGATATAGGGGCGAGGAGGGGAAATGCAAGGCCTGCCGGAACCGACAGGCCTGCGGGGATTACGGCTGATAGATGCCGACGCCCAGATCGTTTTCTTTACGCGTACGCGCAATGACCGACTCCGGCGACTCCACGACGCGCAGCCCCATCTCGTCTTCGGTGCGGACGATTTTGCCGCGTAATGAGTTAGTGTAGACATCGACGATTTCCACGTCGACGAATTTACCGACCATATCCGGCGTGCCTTCGAAGTTCACCACGCGGTTGTTCTCGGTGCGCCCGGAGAGCTCCATCAGGCTCTTACGCGACGTGCCTTCTACCAGAATACGCTGGGTGGTGCCGAGCATGCGGCGACTCCACGCCATCGCTTGCTGATTAATACGCTCCTGCAGAATGTACAGGCGCTGTTTTTTATCGGCTTCAGAAACATCGTCGACCATATCCGCCGCCGGGGTGCCCGGGCGGGCAGAGAAGATAAAGCTGTAGCTGACGTCAAAGTTAACCTCGGCAATCAGCTTCATAGTTTTTTCGAAGTCTTCCGTCGTTTCGCCAGGGAAGCCGACGATAAAATCGGAGCTAATCTGGATATCCGGGCGCGCTTCGCGCAGCTTGCGGATAATCGCTTTATATTCCAGCACGGTGTGGGTACGGCCCATCAGGTTCAGTACGCGATCGGAACCGGCCTGTACCGGTAAATGCAGGAAGCTCACCAGTTCAGGAGTATCGCGATAGACCTCGATGATATCGTCAGTGAACTCAATCGGGTGGCTGGTGGTGAAGCGAATACGATCGATACCGTCGATGGCGGCGACCAGACGCAGCAGATCGGCAAAGTTGCCGGTCGTGCCGTCGTAGTTTTCACCGCGCCAGGCGTTAACGTTCTGCCCCAGCAGGTTCACTTCACGCACCCCTTGCGCCGCCAGTTGGGCGATTTCAAACAGAATATCGTCGCACGGACGGCTCACTTCTTCACCGCGGGTATAGGGCACCACGCAGTAAGTACAATATTTGTTGCAGCCTTCCATGATGGAAACGAAGGCGGTCGGCCCCTCGGCGCGCGGTTCCGGCAGACGGTCGAATTTTTCGATTTCCGGGAAGCTCACGTCGATAACCGGTTTATGGTTGTTGCGCACCGCGTCGATCATCTCCGGCAGGCGGTGCAGCGTCTGTGGGCCAAAAATAATGTCAACGTAATGGGCGCGCTGGCGAATCAGCTTGCCTTCCTGGGAGGCGACACAGCCGCCGACGCCGATAATGACGCCGGGTTTTTTCTCTTTTAGCAGTTTCCAGCGGCCAAGCTGATGGAACACTTTTTCCTGCGCCTTCTCGCGAATTGAGCAGGTGTTGAGCAGCAGCACGTCCGCTTCTTCGGCCACTTCTGTGAGTTGATACCCATGGGTGGCATCCAGCAGATCGGCCATCTTGGATGAATCGTATTCGTTCATCTGACAGCCCCAGGTTTTAATATGGAGTTTTTTTGTCATCGACTTGCTCATGCTCAATTATAAAGACGGGTATAAGTTAAGAATTAGAATTCGTTTGCAGGGTACGCATTGTAATGCTTTGGTTGCCACCTGACCAGTGCGACCACGATCCCCGCAAGGCGCAAAAAATCCGGTAAACTTAAGGAAATCAGCTTTAAGGATAATTGCCATGACAATTCATGCAACAGATATCGCCATCGTCGGCGGCGGAATGGTCGGCGGCGCGCTGGCGCTGGGGCTGGCGCAACACGGGTTTTCGGTAGCGGTGATAGAAAAACACGCGCCTCCGGCCTTTGATGCCGCTGCGGCGCCGGATGTGCGTATTTCGGCGATCAGCGCGTCGTCGGTCGGCCTGCTCAAAAGCCTCGGCGTCTGGGAGGCGGTGCGCGCTATGCGCGCGCATGCTTATCGGCGTCTTGAAACCTGGGAGTGGGAAAGCGCGCACGTTGACTTTAATGCCGCCGAACTGAAGCTGCCTGAGCTTGGCTATATGGTGGAAAATAACGTGCTACAGCTGGCGCTGTGGCAGGCGCTCGAAGCCCATCCGCAGGTGACCTTGCGGGTTGGCGTGACGTTAAGCGAGCTTAATCGTGAGCCGCAGGGCGTTTCGCTGCGCCTGAGCGATGAGAGCGTTTGCGCGGCGCAACTGGCGATCGGCGCCGACGGCGCGAATTCGCAGGTGCGCGAGCTGGCCGGCATTGGCGTGCAGGCGTGGCAATATCAGCAATCCTGTATGTTAATTAGCGTGCAGTGCGCCGACGATCCCGGCGATAGTACCTGGCAACAGTTTACCCCCAGCGGGCCGCGCGCGTTCCTGCCGCTATTTGATAACTGGGCGTCGCTGGTGTGGTACGACACCCCGGCGCGCATCCGCCAGCTGCAGGCGATGTCGATGGCCCAACTGCAGCAGGAAATCACCGCGCATTTCCCAAAACGTCTGGGCAGCGTGACGCCGATGAGCGCCGGCGCCTTCCCGTTAACCCGCCGTCATGCGTTGCAGTACGTGCAACCGGGACTGGCGTTGGTTGGGGATGCGGCGCATACCATTCATCCGTTGGCGGGGCAGGGGGTCAACCTTGGCTATCGCGACGTTGACGCGCTGCTGGATATTTTGGCGGAATCCCGCGGGCGCGGTGAGGCCTGGTCCAGTTTGCCGGTGCTGAAGCGCTATCAGGCGCGGCGCCGGGCGGATAACTTTATTATGCAATCCGGCATGGATCTGTTCTATGCGGGCTTCAGCAACGATTTAGCGCCGGTGCGCGTGCTGCGTAATATTGGCCTGATGGCAGCCGAACGTGCCGGAGTATTGAAACGCCAGGCATTGAAGTATGCATTAGGATTGTAGTAAGTCTATACCCATGGGACTGCGGGCAGGTTTTGCAGTCCCCGGCGGGGAAATAGCCATCAGCAGAAAGCAAAAAAGCTCACCGAAGTGAGCTTTTTTGCTAATAAGTGGCTGGGGTACGAGGATTCGAACCTCGGAATGCCGGAATCAGAATCCGGTGCCTTACCGCTTGGCGATACCCCAATTGTCTGCTGGTGTTTCGTGTGCCGGACTCAGCCCGGTGGGCTTACAGCCTGGCGATACCCCAACAGGTTGCGTTCACGGAAGAACGTCTTTTGAATTTGGCTGGGGTACGAGGATTCGAACCTCGGAATGCCGGAATCAGAATCCGGTGCCTTACCGCTTGGCGATACCCCAACAAATTTTTACGGATTTACCGATGTTAACCGATAGTCCTGAATATGGTGGCTACGACGGGATTCGAACCTGTGACCCCATCATTATGAGTGATGTGCTCTAACCAGCTGAGCTACGTAGCCAAATTGTCATGCTGTTTCTTCGATGGCTGGGGTACCTGGATTCGAACCAGGGAATGCCGGTATCAAAAACCGGTGCCTTACCGCTTGGCGATACCCCAATACCGTCGCGGCTAACCGCAAATATCGAAGAAATATGGCTGGGGTACCTGGATTCGAACCAGGGAATGCCGGTATCAAAAACCGGTGCCTTACCGCTTGGCGATACCCCATCCGTGCAACGCTTTTTAGTGAATGGTGCGGGAGGCGAGACTTGAACTCGCACACCTTGCGGCGCCAGAACCTAAATCTGGTGCGTCTACCAATTTCGCCACTCCCGCAAAAAAGATGGTGGCTACGACGGGATTCGAACCTGTGACCCCATCATTATGAGTGATGTGCTCTAACCAGCTGAGCTACGTAGCCATCTTTTTTTCGCGTTACCTTATCGGCGTTGCGGGGCGCATTATGCGTATTGGGCCTGCGAGCGTCAACCACTTTTTCAAGGAAAATCGTCGTAATGTGACTGTTTGGTTAGGTTGCGAACAGCATGCTGCAATAATCGGCAAGAATTGATTATTTATCGTTTTTATTTGCCAAATTCGGCATAAAAAAACGGACCCCGTAGGATCCGTTATTCGCCAGAATGGCTTACTTATAAGCCGACTGGTGGACGCCGACCGCGCGTCCTGATGGATCGTTCATGGTTTTGAACGCTTCATCCCACTCGATGGCTTTCGCCGAAGAGCAGGCGACGGACGGGCCGCCGGGGACGCATTCCGCCGCGCTTGGCAGCGGGAACAGCTCTTCGAAGATTTCGCGGTACAGATAGCCTTCTTTAGAGGTCGGCGTGTTGTACGGGAAGCGGAAGCTCGCCGTCTCCAGCTGCTGGTCGCTAATCTGTTTTGCCGCCACCTCTTTCAGCGTATCAATCCAGCTATAGCCTACGCCGTCGGAGAACTGCTCTTTCTGGCGCCAGGCGACGCTGGCCGGCAGATAGGACTCAAAGCATTCGCGCAAAATATGTTTTTCCATTTTGCCGTTGCCGCACATTTTGTCCTGCGGGTTGATGCGCATCGCCACATCGAGGAATTTCTTATCGAGGAACGGTACGCGGGCCTCTACCCCCCAGGCGGACATCGCTTTGTTGGCGCGGGCGCAGTCAAACATGTGCAGCGCCTGCAGTTTACGCACCGTTTCTTCATGCAGTTCTTTGGCATTCGGCGCTTTGTGGAAGTAGAGATACCCGCCGAATACTTCATCGGAGCCTTCGCCGGAGAGCACCATTTTAATGCCCATGGCTTTAATTTTACGCGACATCAGGTACATCGGCGTCGAGGCGCGAATGGTGGTCACGTCATACGTTTCGATGTGATAGATAACATCGCGGATCGCATCCAGCCCTTCCTGCACCGTAAAGTGAATTTCGTGATGCACGGTGCCGAGGTGGTTTGCGACTTCCTGTGCCGCTTTCAGGTCAGGGGAGCCTTCGAGGCCGACCGCGAATGAGTGCAGCTGCGGCCACCAGGCTTCGCTGCGCTCCTGATCTTCAACGCGGCGTGCGGCGTATTTTTTGGTAATGGCCGAAATCACCGAAGAGTCCAGGCCGCCGGAAAGCAGCACGCCGTAAGGCACATCCGACATCAGGTGGCTTTTCACCGACTCTTCCAGCGCCTGACGCAGTTCGTTTTTATCCGTGACGTTGTCTTTTACCGCGTCGTAGTCGAACCAGTCGCGCTGATAGTACTGGCGAATTTCACCATCCTGGCTCCACAGGTAGCTACCTGCAGGGAACTCTTTAATCGTGCGGCAAACCGGCACCAGCGCTTTCATTTCGGAGGCGACGTAGAAGTTGCCGTGTTCGTCGTGGCCCATATACAGCGGGATAATACCGATATGGTCGCGGCCAATCAGGTAAGCGTCTTTCTCGCTGTCATACAGCGCGAAGGCAAACATTCCCTGCAGTTCATCGAGGAACTCCGGCCCTTTTTCCTGGTACAGCGCGAGGATCACTTCACAGTCGGAACCGGTCTGGAACTGGTAGCGGTCGCCATATTCGGCGCGCAGCGCCTGGTGGTTGTAGATTTCACCGTTGACCGCCAGCGCATGGGTTTTTTGTTGGTTATAGAGCGGCTGGGCCCCGGCGTTGACGTCGACTATCGACAGACGTTCGTGGGCGAGAATCGCTTTATCGCTGGCATAAACGCCGGACCAGTCCGGTCCGCGGTGGCGCATCAGGCGGGAAAGTTCCAGTGCCTTTTTACGCAGTTCGCCTGCGTCAGTTTTAATATCCAGTACGCCAAAAATAGAACACATAGCCTTCTCCGTTACCCTGTCATGTGGTGATGTTGTGCAGACCTCGTCTCTTGCAAGGTCTTAGTGCGTGTTAAAGAAAATGCCGTAAAGGAGAGTGGGGCGCAAGAGATTTACCGGCGGAAAAGCAAAAAGTGCAATACTGATTGTTGAATGTTGAAAAATGCGTATGTTTAGCGCAGCTTTATTGATGAATGTTTAGCAATAATCCATTTTCATTAGATGAATCTATTTTTAGCAGCGCTATAAATAAAAAACCACGTCCTGGGACGTGGTTTCGGCTCAAAAAACGTCGATTTCGGCGACCGACGGATAAATCCACGACGGGCGGAACGGCATGCTATCGATATCGTCCAGCGTGGAGACTCCGGAGAGCACCAGAATGGTCTCAAGGCCCGCCTGGAAACCAGCGAGGATATCGGTACGCAGGTTATCGCCGACGATCACCGTTTGCTCGGAGTGGGCCTGCATTTTGTTGAGCGCGGAACGGATAATCCACGGGCTCGGCTTACCGACATAAAACGGTTTCCGGCCGGAGATTTTTTCAATCCCCGCACAGAGCGCGCCGCAAGCAGGGTAGTAGCCGCGACCGTGAGTATCCGGGTTGGTGGCGATAAAGCGCGCGCCGTTGGCGACAAAGAAAGCCGCTTTATGCATCATTTCCCAGTTAAAGGAGCGGGTCTCGCCAACGATGACGAAATCAGGATTAACGTCGGTGATGGTGAAGCCAGCCTTATACAGTTCGTGGATGAGCGCGCCTTCGCCAACCACGTAGGCCTTCTTACCTTCCTGGCGACGCAGGAAATCGGCGGTGGCCATGGCGGAAGTGTAGAACGCGGTATCCGGCACTTCGATACCGGCGGTGGCGAAGCGGTTGGCCAGGTCCTGTCCGGTTTGCGAAGGATAGTTGGTCAGCATCACCAGCGGCATACCTTTATCCAGGATGCGCTTGATAAATTCAGCGGCGCCGGGAACAGCCACGTTATCGTGCATCAGCACGCCGTCGATATCACAAATTACGTTTTGAATGGTCATGAACAGTCCAACATCATTAACGAAAGGCGAAACTATAAAGCTGGATTAACTTTCCAGCAAATGCTGTAACAGGATGCCGTTGAGCATCGCGCGCTTGACCAGCGCAAAGGCGCCGATCGCTGAGCGGTGATCGAGCGTCGAGCGTACCACCGGCAGATTGTGGCGAAACGCTTTCAACGCCTGGCCGTTGATACAGCTTTCAATGGCCGGTAGCAGCACCTTTTCCGCCTCGACGATTTCACCGGCAATCACCACTTTTTGCGGGTTAAACAGGTTGATAGCGATGGCGATGGTTTTGCCCAGATGACGGCCAACGTATTCGACCACTTCGCAGGCCAGCGCATCGCCTTTATTTGCCGCTTTGCAGATAGTTTTGATATTGCAGTCATCAAGCGTGATACGGCTTTGATAGCCCTGCTCAAGCAGATGGCGGACACGGTGCTCAATAGCGGCGTTCGCGGCGACGGTTTCCAGACAGCCGAAGTTGCCGCAGTGACAGCGCTCGCCTAACGGGTCGACCTGGATATGGCCAATTTCGCCAACGTTGCCGTTACGGCCGATAAAAATACGCCCGTTGGAAATAATGCCCGCGCCGGTACCGCGGTGTACGCGCACCAGAATAGAGTCTTCGCAATCCTGGCTTGCGCCAAAATAGTGCTCGGCCAGCGCCAGGCTGCGGATGTCGTGGCCGACAAAACAGGTGACGTTAAAGCGTTTTTCCAGCGCTTCGACCAGCCCCCAGTTCTCCACCTGAATATGCGGCATATAGCGGATAACGCCGCTTTCAGGGTCGACCAGCCCCGGCAGAATGACCGAAATGGCGATAAGCTCGCGGATTTTGCGCTGACAATTTTCAATAAAGGTGGCGATGATATTCAGCAGCGCGTGCTCGAGCGTTTCCTGGGTACGCTCCGGCAGCGGGAAGTGCTCTTCTTCCAGCGTTTTACTGCTTAAATCATAAAGGGTCAGGGTGGCGTCATAGCGGCCTAGCCGCACGCCGATAGCGTTGAAATTGCGGGTTTCCGCGATGATAGAGATGGCGCGGCGCCCCCCGGTGGAGGCCTGCTGATCGACTTCTTTGATCAGGCCGCGCTCAATAAGCTGACGCGTAATTTTGGTTACGCTGGCAGGGGCAAGCTGACTTTGTTCCGCTATCTGAATGCGCGAGATGGGACCATGTTGGTCAATCAGCCGATAGACGGCCGCGCTGTTCAGCTGTTTTACCAGATCGACGTTACCAATTTGAGCTTGTCCGCCTGCTGTCATACTTTTACTTACTCAGTGACGACCTCGTTACCATTAACGATGGTCTTGATGATTTTATAATCGCGGCTGAAAGCGGTCAGGTTAGCGACCATACCCGGCGCAATGCTACCGAGCTGCTTGTCCACGCCAATCGCGCGCGCCGGGTAGAGCGTCGCCATACGCAACACTTCATCCAACGCCACGCCGCAATGTTCAACGAGGTTACGTACCCCTTCAATCATGGTCAGCGAAGAACCGCTGAGAGTGCCGTTTTCATCCACGCACAGACCATTACGGTAGTATATTGTTTTACCAGCAAAAATGAACTGGTCAATATTAGCCCCTGCCGGCGCAGTGGCGTCGGTCACCAGGCATAGTTTATCGCCTTTCAGCCGTTTCGCGTTACGCACGTTGGCGTAGTCGACGTGCATGCCGTCAACGATGATACCGCAGTAGACATCCGGCTCGTCGAAAATGGCGCCGGCCAGGCCCGGTTCACGGCCGGTAATATACGGCATGGCATTATAAAGGTGCGTCGCAAAAGTGATACCGGCGCGGAAACCGATTTTCGCTTCTTTCAGCGTAGCGTTAGAGTGGCCTGCCGAAACCACGATGCCGGCGGCGACCAGTTTACGGATCACTTCCGGCTCGACGCGCTCAGGGGCCAGCGTCACTTTGGTGATAACGTCGGCGTTGTCGCACAGGAAATCAACCAGCGCGGCGTCCGGTTTACGCACGTAGTCCGGGTTATGGGTGCCTTTCTTGACGATATTCAGCCACGGTCCTTCCAGATGCAGACCCAGCGCCTGGTTGGGGTGTTTTTGCAGGTATTCGCGCATGACGCGGATGCCTTGCTTCATCAGATCATCGCTGGAAGTAATCAGCGTCGGCAGGAAGTTGGTGCAGCCGGAACGTTCGTTCGCTTTCTGCATAATTTCCAGCGTTTCGACGGTGACCGCATCCGGACTATCGTTGAACTGCACGCCGCCGCAGCCGTTCAGCTGGACGTCGATGAAACCGGGGGCAATAATCGCGCCGTTGACCGAGCGTTGCTCAATTTCAGACGGCAAATCAGCCAGCGGACAGAGACGTTCGATACGGCCATTGGCGATAACAACCGCATGGTCATCGAGAATTTCATGACCGGTGTAAACCCGGCCCTGGGTTAATGCATACATTACGACCCCCGGTATATACGCCCCACCAGCTCAACTCGCATTGTTCTGGCGTTGCATACAAAGAAAAAGATGGTCCCACGCCAGGGCGCGGGACGGACTACATTACAGACCTTTAATATTTTCAGCTTCTAATTCGTTGAAATATTTCAGGGTCTTCACTTTCAGTTCCATCGTGGACGGCTCGTCGCAGACCACAACCGCTTTCGGATGCAGCTGCAGACAGGTGATGGTCCACATGTGGTTGACGTTACCTTCTACCGCCGCCTGCAGCGCCAGCGCTTTCTGATGGCCCAGCACCAGAATCATCACTTCTTCCGCATCCAGCAGGGTACCCACGCCCACGGTCAGCGCATATTTCGGCACCAGATCCACGTCGCCATCGAAGAAACGAGAGTTGGCCACGCGGGTGTCATGGGTCAGGGTTTTAATACGGGTACGGGATGCCAGAGAAGAGGCCGGTTCGTTAAACGCGATATGACCATCGTTACCTACGCCGCCCATGAACAGGTGGATTTTACCGTAGGAGCGAATTTTTTCTTCATAACGACGGCATTCTGCATCGATATCCGGCGCATTACCATTCAGCAGGTTGATATTTTCAGCTGGAATATCAACATGGTCAAAGAAATTGCGGTGCATGAAGCTATGATAGCTTTCCGGATGCTCTTTCGGCAGGCCAACATACTCATCCATGTTGAAGGTAACAACGTGCTTGAAGCTAACCTGGCCTGCTTTATGCATTTCAACCAGCGCTTTGTAAGCGGTAAGAGGCGTACCACCGGTAGGCAGACCCAGTACGAACGGACGGTCCGCGGTCGGTTTGAACGCGTTAATGCGGTTAACGATATGACGGGCAGCCCATTTACCTACTTGTTCAGCTGTTACCAGGGGGATCAGTCTCATTCTTCACCTCTATAGTTAAATTAGAACCTGGCGGATTGGCGCCAGCATACTATGAAGAGTATTGCAGCAACTGCGCCGACCGGGGTCAATCCGTGTTGATTTTTTGAATGATAAAATAAGTTTTCGATGTTAGCCAGTCAAAGGGAGGGGTGAATACGATATTTGGTGATTATAGTCACAAAAAATACCCGTTTAATTTGCGATACGAATTAATTTTTCACACACTTTGCCGGTAAGTGATAAATCCGACCTTGTTACACAATAAAAAAGTGGCTTTGAAATGAGCCTCATCGGGGTCTCATAGGGGGAATAAGATGAATATTTTAGGTTTCTTTCAGCGGCTGGGTAGGGCTTTACAGCTCCCTATCGCAGTGCTGCCGGTCGCGGCATTGCTGCTGCGATTCGGGCAACCAGATCTGCTGAACGTACCCTTCATCGCGCAAGCGGGTGGGGCAATCTTTGACAACTTAGCGTTGATCTTCGCCATCGGCGTGGCATCAAGCTGGTCCAAGGATAACGCGGGTTCTGCGGCGCTGGCCGGCGCGGTAGGTTATTTCGTGATGACCAAAGCGATGGTCACCATTAACCCGGAAATTAACATGGGCGTGCTGGCGGGTATCATTACCGGTCTGGTCGCGGGTGCTGTTTATAACCGTTGGGCCGGCATTAAACTGCCAGACTTCCTGAGCTTCTTCGGTGGCAAACGCTTCGTACCGATCGCTACCGGCTTCTTCTGTCTGGTGCTGGCTGCAATCTTCGGCTATGTCTGGCCGCCGGTACAGCACGCTATTCATGCGGGCGGCGAATGGATCGTCTCTGCGGGCGCGCTGGGCTCCGGTATCTTCGGTTTCATCAACCGTCTGCTGATCCCAACCGGTCTGCATCAGGTGCTGAACACCATTGCCTGGTTCCAGATTGGCGAGTTTACTAACGCCGCGGGCGCGGTCTTCCACGGCGACATCAACCGCTTCTACGCCGGTGACGGCACCGCGGGGATGTTCATGTCCGGCTTCTTCCCGATCATGATGTTCGGTCTGCCGGGCGCGGCGCTGGCGATGTATCTGGCTGCGCCGAAAGAGCGTCGTCCGATGGTCGGCGGTATGCTGCTGTCCGTCGCCATCACCGCGTTCCTGACCGGTGTGACCGAGCCGCTGGAATTCCTGTTCATGTTCCTGGCGCCATTGCTGTACCTCCTGCACGCAATCCTGACCGGTATCAGCCTGTTCATCGCAACGGCGCTGGGTATCCATGCGGGCTTCTCCTTCTCCGCGGGCGCTATCGACTACGTGTTGATGTACAGCCTGCCGGCAGCCAGCAAAAACGTCTGGATGCTGTTGGTGATGGGCGTGGTGTTCTTCTTCGTTTACTTCCTGTTGTTCAGCGCGGTTATCCGCATGTTCAACCTGAAAACGCCGGGTCGTGAAGATAAAACCGACGACGTCGTGACTGAAGAAGCTAACAGCAACACCGAAGAAGGTCTGACTCAGCTGGCGACCAACTACATCGCAGCCGTAGGCGGTACCGATAACCTGAAAGCTATTGATGCCTGTATCACCCGTCTGCGTCTGACCGTCGGCGACTCGGCGAAAGTCAACGATGCCGCCTGTAAACGTCTCGGCGCCTCCGGCGTGGTGAAACTGAACAAACAGACCATCCAGGTCATCGTTGGCGCGAAAGCGGAATCCGTGGGCGACGCGATGAAGAAAGTGGTGGCGCGTGGCCCGGTTGCCGCAGCGGCTGCCTCGACTGACAGCGCGCCAGCCGCCGCGCCTGTGGCCAAACCGCAGGCGGTTGCCAACGCTAAAACCGTCGAAGCGCTGGTTTCCCCGATTACCGGCGAAGTGGTGGCGCTTGAGCAGGTACCGGATGAAGCCTTCGCCAGCAAAGCCGTCGGTGACGGTGTCGCGGTGAAACCGACCGATAACATCGTTGTCGCGCCGGCGGCCGGTACGGTGGTGAAAATCTTCAACACCAACCACGCGTTCTGCCTGGAAACCGATAACGGTGCGGAAATCGTCGTCCATATGGGCATCGATACCGTCGCGCTGGAAGGGAAAGGCTTTAAACGTCTGGTTGAAGAGGGCGCACAGGTGAAAGCCGGCGAGCCGATTCTGGAAATGGATCTGGCGTTCCTCAACGCCAACGCTCGCTCGATGATTAGTCCGGTCGTCTGCAGCAACAGCGATGATTACAGCGCGCTGGTGATTCAGGCAACGGGTAACGTTGTCGCCGGCCAAACGCCGTTGTTCGAGATTAAAGGCAAGTAAGGCTCCTGAGTAGAGTTTTGCCTCAGCGGCGCAGCGAAACCTGCGCCGCTTTTTTTTGCAGCAAATACCCCCATATCCAACAACAGATACGTATTTTGCGTAACTAATAGTTGTCTCTGCGTCCTGCTTGTAAGATCATGTGCCGTTATACGTTGTTTACGCTTTGAGGAACCCGTGATGAGTGAGGCAGAAGCCCGCCCGACTAACTTTATCCGTCAGATCATCGATGAAGATCTGGCTACCGGTAAGCACACCACCGTTCATACCCGCTTCCCGCCGGAACCGAACGGCTATCTGCACATTGGCCATGCAAAATCCATTTGCCTGAACTTCGGCATCGCCCAGGATTATCAAGGTCAATGTAATCTGCGTTTCGATGACACCAACCCGGTTAAAGAAGATATCGAATACGTAGAGTCGATTAAAAACGACGTGCAGTGGTTAGGTTTCCACTGGTCCGGCGATGTCTGCTACTCCTCTGATTACTTCGATCAGCTGCATCAGTATGCGGTTGAACTGATCAACAAAGGTTTGGCTTACGTTGACGAGCTGTCCGCCGACGAGATCCGCGAATACCGCGGTACCCTGAAAGAGCCGGGTAAAAACAGCCCATACCGCGATCGCAGCGTGGAAGAGAACCTCGCGCTGTTCGAAAAAATGCGTACCGGCGGCTTCGAAGAGGGCAAAGCCTGCCTGCGCGCCAAGATCGACATGGCGTCGCCGTTCATCGTGATGCGTGACCCGGTGCTGTATCGCATTAAATTTGCGGAACACCATCAGACCGGCAACAAGTGGTGCATCTACCCGATGTACGACTTCACCCACTGCATCAGCGATGCGCTGGAAGGTATCACCCACTCGCTGTGTACCCTGGAGTTCCAGGACAACCGTCGTCTGTACGACTGGGTGCTCGACAACATCAGTATTCCGGTGCATCCGCGTCAGTATGAATTCTCGCGCCTGAATCTCGAATACACCGTGATGTCCAAGCGTAAGCTGAATCAGCTGGTGACCGAGAAGCACGTTGAAGGCTGGGATGACCCGCGTATGCCGACCATTTCCGGTCTGCGCCGTCGTGGTTATACCGCTGAATCCATCCGCGAGTTCTGCAAACGCATCGGCGTGACCAAGCAGGACAACACCATTGAGATGGCGTCGCTGGAGTCGTGCATTCGTGAAGATCTGAACGAAAACGCCCCGCGCGCGATGGCGGTGATCGATCCGGTTAAACTGGTTATCGAAAACTATCCGCAGGGCGCAAGTGAAATGGTGGCGATGCCGAACCATCCGAACAAGCCGGAAATGGGCAGCCGCGAGGTTCCGTTCAGCGCTGAGATCTGGATCGATCGCGCTGACTTCCGTGAAGAAGCCAACAAACAGTACAAGCGTCTGGTGCTGGGTAAAGAGGTGCGTCTGCGTAACGCCTACGTGATTAAAGCGGAACGCGTTGAGAAAGATGCAGAAGGTAATATCACTACCATCTTCTGTACTTACGATGCCGATACCCTGAGCAAAGACCCGGCCGATGGCCGCAAGGTTAAAGGCGTTATCCACTGGGTGAGCGCGGCGCACGCGCTGCCGGTTGAAATCCGCCTTTACGATCGTCTGTTCAGCGTACCGAACCCGGGCGCGGCGGATGACTTCCTGGCGGTAATGAACCCGGAATCGCTGGTCATTAAGCAAGGTTTTGCGGAACCGAGCCTGTCGAAAGCGCAGGCGGGTAAAGCATACCAGTTCGAGCGCGAAGGTTACTTCTGCCTCGACAGCCGCTATGCCACCGAGAGCCATCTGGTCTTCAACCGCACCGTTGGCCTGCGTGACACCTGGGCTAAAATCGGCGAGTAATGCTCGCCGTATTCATGAAACGCCGCACCCTGCGGCGTTTTTTTATTGCAGAATCAGTGGATTAAAAACTGATATTTTTTCGATGCGAATTAATCTTATTAAAACGCAGTAATAATTACCCATCTCTTCCTGCCTGCATATTTACATTTAACCGTTTCAGCTTTCATCAATTATCAGTTTTTTTTCGATATAACCATGACTTATCGTTAAAAATACTGAGAAGTAAGTCTGTAACAAAACGACATAAATTATGTGCGCTTTGTCATAATCTTAAGCTTTGCTCTGCGAAAGAGATTGATAATTCGCGTCACGAAAAATAGTCTATCCATAGTGGTTTCGCGGCCTTTTAACCGCACCGCTTTTCAAATTTTTTTATTTTTTTAGCGAGCTGCCTTTGGCAATCGCAATTTTAAAACGTCAAAGAGGATATGCACATGCGTACGTTTAGTGGCAAACGTAGTACGCTGGCGCTGGCTATTGCCGCCGTCACCGCGATGTCGGGTTGGGTTGTGGCCCCACAGGCCAGCGCAGCAGGTTTTATCGATGATTCTACCTTAACCGGCGGTATCTATTACTGGCAGCGTGAGCGCGACCGTAAAAACGTAGAAACCGACAAATACGAAACTAACCTTTCTCATTCTACCTGGAACGCCAACCTGGATTTCCAGTCCGGATACGCGGCCGACATGTTTGGTCTGGATATTGCTGCCTTCACCGCGATTGAAATGGCGGAAAACGGCGACAGCGGCCACCCGAACGAAATTGCTTTCTCCTCCAGCAACCGTGCCTACAGCGAAGATTATACCGGCGATAAGAGCGGGATAAGCCTGTATAAAGCGGCGGCTAAATTTAAATTCGGCCCGGCGTGGGCGCGCGCAGGCTACATTCAGCCGACCGGACAAACGCTGCTGGCGCCGCACTGGAGCTTTATGCCGGGTACCTATCAGGGGGCTGAAGCCGGGGCAAACTTCGACTACGGCGATAACGGCGCGCTGAGTTTCTCCTATATGTGGACAAACGAATATAAAGCGCCGTGGCATATCGAGATGGATGATTTTTACCAGAACGATAAGAAAACCAAAGTTGACTATCTGCACTCTCTTGGCGCGAAGTACGATTTTAAAAACGATCTGGTGCTGGAAGCCGCATTTGGTCAGGCCCAGGGCTATATCGATCAGTACTTTGCTAAAGCCAGCTACAAATTTGATATCGCGGGTTCACCGTTGAGCACCAGCTATCAGTTCTACGGTACCCGCGATAAAGTCAGCAACGGCGGCGTCAACGATATCTACGACGGCACCGCGTGGCTGCAGGCGATCACTTTCGGCTATAAAGCGGCCGATGTGCTGGATCTGCGTCTGGAAGGGACCTGGGTGAAAGCCGATGGCCAGCAGGGCTACTTCCTGCAGCGTATGACGCCAACCTATGCCTCCTCTAACGGTCGTCTCGATATCTGGTGGGATAACCGCTCTGACTTTAACGCCAACGGCGAGAAAGCGGTGTTCTTCGGCGCGATGTACGACATGAAGAACTGGGATATGCCGGGCTGGGCGTTTGGCGCGTCCTATGTTTACGCCTGGGATGCGAAGCCTGGCAGAATGGCATCCCCGGATGCTTACTACGATCCTAACTATCGTCTGAAAGAATCCGCCTACAGCCTGGATGCCATCTACACCCTGCAGGAAGGCCGCGCGAAAGGAACGATGTTCAAACTGCACTTCACGCAATACGACAACCACTCCGACATCCCAAGCTGGAGCGGCGGTTACGGCAACATCTTCCAGGATGAGCGTGACGTGAAGTTTATGGTTATCGCGCCGTTCACCATTTTCTGATGCCTGCGCGGCGGGCGTGAGCCTGCCGCCCCTCCGGGAGAATAACTATGAAAAAACTGCTGCTCATCGCCATCATGGCATCGGGTCTGGTTGCCTGCGCGCAGTCGCCAGCGCCGAAAGAAGATTCCAAATTGAAAGATGCCTATAGCGCCTGTATCAACACGGCGGAAGGTAATCCGGACAAGATCGAAGCCTGTCAGAGCGTACTGAACGTATTGAAACAAGAGAAACCGCATCAGCAGTTTGCGACGCAGGAAAGCGTCAGGGTGCTCGATTATCAAGCCTGTATTCAGGCGACGCGCACCGGTAATGACCAGGCTGTCAAAGCGCGCTGTGATAAAATCTGGCAGGAGATTCGCAGTAACAACACCACGAAGTAAAGCAGACGGTTAAGCGAAAACGGGCGGAGCGCACACTCCGCCCGTGGCTATTTTAACGCGGTATTTCCGCCGGCTGATAGCCGCGGCTTAGACGCATGAACAGCATGGCGGTGGCGGCGAATCCGCATAGCGCCGCGCACATCAGCCACCAGCCCGGCGCGCTTTTATCACCGGTGATTTCGACCAGCGCGGTGGAAATAGCCGGCGTCAGCCCGCCAAAGATAGCTGTGGCGAGGCTAAATGCCAGCGAAAAGCCCACGGTGCGGACGTAAACGGGCATCACTTCCGTTAGCGCCGCCACCATCGCGCCGTTATACATACCGAAAAAGAACGAGAACCACAGCAGCACCAGCGTCATGCGGGTGAAATCCGGCGCGGCGGTGAGCCATTGCATCACCGGCCAGGTGGTCAACAGCGCCAGGATGGTAATTCCCATCAGCACCGGGCGGCGGCCTATCTTGTCTGAGAGCGCCCCGCCAATCGGTAACCAGATAAAGTTAGAAATACCGACCAGCATCGTGACCAGCAAGCTGTCGCGCGCGCTCAGATGCAGTACCGCTCTGCCGTAGGTTGGGGTATAGACGGTAATAAAATAAAAGGTGGTGGTGGTCATCGCCACCAGTAAGGTGCCCGCGCTGATGATGCGCCAGTTTTTAACAATAGTGGTCAGTATCTCTTTCGTATCGGGACGATGCTTACGCTGCAGAAACGCTTCGGTCTCCTGCAGCGAACGCCGGAGTACGAAAATCAGCGGGATAATCAGGCAGCCGATAAAGAAGGGGATGCGCCAGCCCCATTCTGCAATCTCGTCGTGACCCAGCGTTTCGTTCAGCGCGTAGCCAATCAGCGCCGCCATGACGATGGCCACCTGTTGGCTGGCGGACTGCCAACTGGTATAGAACCCTTTTTTCCCCGGTTTGGCGATTTCCGACAGGTAGACCGACACACCGCCGAGCTCGACCCCGGCCGAGAATCCTTGCAGCAAACGGCCAATTAAGACCAGCACCGGCGCCAGCACGCCGATGGTTTGGTAGCCCGGCACCAGCGCAATCAGTAACGTGCCACAGCCCATAATCGCCAGGGTGACCATCAGCCCTTTGCGGCGACCGATCCTGTCAATATAAGCCCCTAATACCACCGCGCCGATGGGGCGCATCAGGAAGCCGGAGCCAAACACGGCAAAGGTGAGCATCAACGCCGCGAACTCGCTCTCTGCCGGAAAGAAGGTTCTGGCGATATAGGTGGCGTAGAAACCAAACAGAAAGAAGTCGAATTGCTCGAGAAAATTACCGCTGGTTACGCGGAGAATTGCGCCGAAGGTACCGGCGCGCGAGGTTGGTTGGGTCATAGGGTTTGCTCTCCATTGTCTTTATCTTGTTGTTATAGAGGTAAGAGGGAGCGGGTTAGTCGCCTGCGACTGCCGCCTGTTTTCCGCGCCGCTTCTCAATCGCCCACTTGAGTAACGCCGCACAGCGATAAAATCCGTGGGCAAATTTTCCGTAAGGCAGCGTTAAAAACAGCGCCATCACCACCCCGAGATGGATAGCGAGCAGAATGCCCATCCACGAGGTGTCCCGACCCGCCAGTAGCGCGAGCCCGGTAAAACTGGTCAGTAGCAACAGCAGGATAAAAGCGCGATCCATCGGTTTTTGCCGCGCGTCGCCGTGCAGCGGCGAGCGGCGCAGATTCAGCCATAGCAAACCCGCAGGGCCTACCAGCAGCCCGATGCCGCCGAGCGTGCCCAGCAGTACCGGTACGCTAAAGAACGGGTAGGGCGCCTCCCAACCGGCGAGATAGTGATAGCCCGTGGCCACAACCGTGGCGGCGAAACAGAGCATGAAACCGTAGAAAGTGAAGTGGTGAAAACGGCGGCGCATCAGGGTGAAGGCGTCATCGGCCTCGTTACAGCCTTTACCGTGTCCGCCGTCGAGATATTTCAACGTCAGCGCATCATGTGAGGCCCTGGCGATATCGCCAGCCTGCGGTTGGCCCGGCGAGATCTCGCGCCAGAAACGAATCACCCCGCTCATCAGTAAACCGATGGCCGCAATGAAAACCGAACCGAACATCCACGCCAGCAGGTTATGCGGGAAAATCTGGTAGAAATCACCGGCCAGCGGCGGGTGCAACAGAGAGCCTTTGAGCCCCATCGCCAATAGCAGAAACAGGACAAGACCCGCGACCAGCGCCAGCACCGTGGCGATCCCCGCACGGCGATATAAACTGCCGAAAGCGGCGGGCCGGGCGTAATGTTGATAGGTTTCCAGCCGCACTTCCGCCATCGCTTTGGGAACATTAATCGCAAACTCGTGCGGCGGGGCATACTGGCAGGCGTGCAGGCAGGCGCCGCAGTTGTGGCACAGGTTCGCCAGATAGTTAATATCCGCCTTGCCAAATTCCAGACGCTGGGTCATGGCCGGAAATACGGCGCAAAAGCCTTCGCAATAGCGGCAGGCGTTACAGACCTGCATCACCCGTTCGACTTCCGCTTCCGGCTCGGTGATGATTTGCGCCTCGATGATCAGCTTTTCAAGCGACTTCATGATGTTTCTCCTGCTGTGCCGCCATGGCGGCTTGCTGACCGGCAATGCGGCCGAATGTGGTGCCAATCGACATGCCTACGCCGGCGGTATAGCCTTTGCCCAGTACGTTGCCGGCCATCATTTCGCCGGCGACAAATAGGTTGCGGCTCGGCTTACCGGCAAAGTGGACGGCGGCGTGTTGATTGACGTACAGCCCGAGGTAGGTGAAGGTGATCCCTGGACGCAGGGCATAACCATAATAAGGCGGCGTATCGATAGGCCGCGCCCAGTGGGTCTTCGGCGGCGTCAGGCCGGAAGTGGTGCAGTTATCAAGACGGGTATGGTCGAACTGGCCTGGCGTACAGGCGGCATTGTAGCTGGCGATGGTCTGCGACAAACGTTCGCCATCCAGCCCCAATTGGCGGGCCAGTTCCGCGATGGTATTGGCCTGGGCGCCCGGAAAAACGGGCGGCATAAACTGTCCAACGGCTTTACTGTCGATGATCGAATAGCCGATTTGCCCCGGCTGGTGGGCGACCAGACGGCCCCAGATGGCGTAACGTTTGGGCCAGAAATCCTCCCCTTCATCATAAAAGCGCTCGGCATCGCGGTTCACCACTACCCCCAGCGACACGCAGTCGACGCGGGTACAGATGCCGCCGTCATAGAGCGGCGCCCGGGCGTCAATGGCGACGCAGTGCGACTGTGAAGGATCGCCGATGATATCGGCTCCGGCGTCGATCATAAATTTGAGCAGTACTCCCTGGTTAAAACGGGTGCCGCGGATGAGAAAATTGTCGGCAGGCCACTCGCCGCGCTCATTTTGCCCCCAGGCTTCGCGCAGCCACTCGCGGTTAGATTCAAAACCGCCGGCGGCGAGCACGCAGGTTTTCGCGGCGATGCGCTCGGCGCCTGCCAGCGCGGCGACGAATTCGCCATCACGTAATTCAAGCGCCTGCACCGGCGTGTTATAGCGGATCTGCACGCCCATCTGCTCGGCGCTGCGGTAATAGGCATTGACCAGGGCTTTGCCGCCGCCCATAAAAAAGGCGTTAGTGCGGGCGACGTGCAGGGCGCCGGATAACGGCGGTTGAAAGTTAACGCCATGGCGGCGCATCCAGTCCCGACAGTGCGACGAGGTGCGGATCACCAGACGGGCCAGCGCTTCGTTGGTATTGCCGTCGGTAACGCGCAGCAGATCCTGCCAGTATTCTTCTTCCGGATAGCTGTCGACTAAGACATCCTGCGGCGCATCGTGCATACAACGCAGATTACGCGTGTGCTGAGAGTTACCGCCCCGCCATTCCCGCGGCGCGGCTTCCAGCAGCAGTACGGATGCGCCTGCTTCCCGGGCGGTTAAGGCGGCGCATAACGCGGCGTTGCCGCCGCCAATCACCAGTACATCCACCATTATCGGCTCCATTACGCTTTGACTAATTGTTAAATTTGTAATGGAAATGTAAGGTGCAGGGGCGGCAGGCGCTATGGCGTAAAGCTAAAGGGGGGTTTAGTGTGTGTAAAGACTGGCGCCCGGCCAGTTGCCGGATTCAACTAGCTGGCGCATGACTTTTGCCAGCATTACCCGTGCCGCAAGGCCTGCCGGGGTGAGTTCGTCATCGGAAAGACTGACCAGAAAATTCGGTCGGCTAAGTACCGGATTATCGACGCCGATCACTCTTAGCGCCTGGCTGTCGAGATGAGAAATCGCTGCGCCCGGCTGCAGCGTGGCGCCGAGCCCGTCACGAACGGCGCGCATCAGCAGGGCCAGGCCATCGATTTCAGCCACCACGTCAACGTTGATGGCGTGCTCCTGGCAAATAGCGTCCAGCCTGCCGCGCAGGCCATGCCCCTGGCTTGGCATAATCAGCGGGATGGCGGCCAGTTGGTTCGGGGAGATGCTATCGCCGGGCAGCGGCGCCAGCACGTCATGGGCGCCAATCAGGAACAGACGTTCCTCAAGAATGGGTCGGGCGCTCCAGCGCAGGATCTTCTCTTTCTGGAAAACGATGGCTAAATCGAGCTGGCGGGTGTTGATCATCCGTTCCAGATTGCCGGAGAGGCTCTCCACCAGGTGCAGGCGGACGTCGGCGTAGCTTTCGCGCATGGCGTTGATAAAAGGTACGCCCAGTACAGAAGCGGTGCTCGGCGCCATACCGACGCTGACGTGACCGGAAAGGCGCGCCTCGCGCGCGGCGAGAATAGCATCGTCAGCATGACGCAGCGCCAGTTGCGCCTGCGAGTAAAAGGCAAGGCCGGCGCTGGTGGGCATTACGCCGCGCGAAGTCCGTTGCAGCAGGCGGATAGCGAGTTCATTTTCCAGACGCGCCATTTGCTGGCTGAGCGCAGAGACGCCAATATTCAGATCGAGCGCGGCGCGGCCCATACTGCCGGTTTCCACAATGCGGACAAAATAGCGTAGCTGGCGCAGCTCCATATTGACTCTCCGTACAAGGCGTTATGCACTGACAGAATACGCATGCCGGTGGATTTCGCCCATAAAAAAGCCAACCTTGAGGTTGGCTTTTTACGACAAACGAGACGGGAAATTATTTATTCACCGCATCGTGGGCATGTTCATCTTCGCGGCAGTCGCCTTCCGCACAGTGGCCGTACAGGTACAGGCTGTGGTTGGTTAAGCGGATGCCGTGTTGGGCAGCAATTTCACGTTGGCGGGATTCGATAGAATCATCGCTGAACTCGATCACTTTGCCGCAATCGAGGCAAATCAGGTGATCGTGGTGGTGCTGCTGAGTCAGCTCGAATACGGATTTACCGCCTTCGAAGTTGTGACGAGTCACGATGCCTGCATCGTCGAACTGGTTCAGCACGCGGTAAACGGTAGCCAGACCAATCTCTTCACCCATATCGATCAGGCGTTTATATAAATCTTCCGCACTGACGTGATGGTTATCCGGTTCCTGCAACACTTCCAGAATTTTCAGTCGGGGAAGTGTGACTTTCAGGCCAGCCTTCTTTAATGCGATATTGTTGTCAGTCATGCGGAATCTGTCCTGTTGCTAAAGATCGGCTTCCTTCAAAGGGAAGCAATACAGAGAATCACCCGATGTAATGCGTCTCATTATAGAGCTGCAACTCTGAAATGAAAACTGCAACCATCGCGCCTTGTAAGCTGTCAAAAACGAATTACCAGCTACAAACTGTGTCACGTGACCTCGTGGAATCAGAGGACATTGTACAGATATGTGATGAAAAGTTAAAAACTTGTAGCTATTAGTTTGATTGCTTTTATCTATTAATTCAGCGCAGCTTAATAGCTGCGCTGTTTGATTCTTAGGCGTTTTTGATTTCTTCCAGATGCAGCTCTTCGGAAATCTGCTTCACCCACTTCTCAACGCGCTCGTTGGTCAGTTCCGGCTGACGGTCTTCATCAATCGCCAGACCTACGAAGTGATCGTCGTCTGCCAGGCCTTTAGAAGCTTCAAAGTGGTAGCCCGCGGTCGGCCAGTGGCCAACGATGGTTGCGCCGCGTGGTTCAATGATGTCACGAATGGTGCCCAGCGCATCGCAGAAGTATTCTGCGTAATCTTCCTGGTCGCCGCAGCCAAACACGGCTACCAGCTTACCGTTGAAGTCGATCTCTTCCAGCGTCGGGAAGAAGTCGTCCCAGTCGCACTGCGCTTCGCCGTAGTACCAGGTTGGGATGCCGAGCAGCAGAATATCGTGGCTTTCCAGATCTTCTTTGCTGCTCTTGGCAATGTCGTGAACTTCAGCAACGTCTTTACCGAGCTGCTTTTGGATCATTTTTGCAATATTTTCGGTGTTGCCGGTGTCGCTGCCAAAAAAGATGCCGATGATTGCCATGAGTAAAATAACCTCTTGAAACTTAATGATGTGGTAGTGGCATTATGCCTACAGTTAACGGCAATCATAGCAGAACAGGGAAGGGCGCGGAAACAGCAATAACGTCCTGGTGCACACTCTGCTACATGAAAGCGATTTTTTTGCGTTTTTCAGACTTCGCCCTGGTTACGCAGGCAGGCCAGTTGGTGCATCAGCATCTCTTCGATAAGATCGCTGCGGCTCATGTTGCGGGCTTCCGCCAGCTCATTAAGCGCGTCGACCGCATCGGCGTTGAGCTTCAACTCAACGCGCTTCAAGCCGCGAACTTTATCGCGTTTGAGCTGATTGCGTTTGTTGATGCGCAGTTGTTCATCGCGCGAAAGCGGATTGGTTTTCGGTCTACCCGGGCGACGCTCATTTGCGAACAAATCTAATGTCGTTCGGTCCGTTTGTTCTTTTGCCATGATTCAGAGTGACTTCGGGGAAACAAGCTGCCGGGCTATAGCCGGCGCAGATAGCGCGCCATAATACATCAGGCGAACCGCTGCGCCAACGACCGCGGGCATTATGCCGCGCGGTCGGGCGTTTTTTAGCCACTCAGGCTTCAATTGTGCTCAGATAACGGCGAATTGCGCGTAAAACCGCCTCGGGTTTTTCCGCATGCACCCAGTGTCCGGCGCCGGCAATGACGTGAGCGCGGGCCTGCGGGAACTGCGCCAGCAGCGCGTCGCGGTATTCATCGGTAACATAAGGGGAGTTGCCGCCGGGAATAAATTGCGCCGGGTGCGGCCAGGCTGGCACCGTTTCCCAGCCGACAATATGCGGGTATTGATCCCACAGCGCCGGCACGTTGAAGCGCCACGCGCCGTCGACAAAGGATTTCAGCAGAAACTGAATGACGCCTTCTTCATTTATATGCTCGCGCATCACCTGCGCCGCCTGCTGGCGGGTGCTGGCGGCGGATTCGCTGACGGCGTTAATCGCCGCGAAGATCTCATCATGACGGCGGACGTGATAAGCCACCGGCGCAATATCAATCGCCACCAGCCCGGCGATGCGATCCGGCGCCAGCGCGGTCAGCGCCATCACCGCTTTGCCGCCCATTGAATGGCCGATAAAGGTCGCTTTCTCTATCTGATGATCGTCAAGAGTATCCAACAGATCCTGCGCCATCGCGCGGTAGGTCATCTCCGGCGAACGCGGCGATAAGCCGTGGTTGCGCATATCGACCTGCAATATATCGTAGTCGGCGACCAGATCGCGGGCGAGGATCCCAAGGTTGTCCAGGCTGCCGAACAGGCCGTGTACCAGGACGATTGGGGATTTATTGTGCGGGTTTTGTGCAGATTGCGCTCGGCTATTTAATTTCATGGCAAAGTTCTTTTTTTCGCTCCGTCGGGTTAGGGTATTATGTTGGACATTCTGCCATTAGGCTGCAAGACCCGGAAGCATTCTGAGTTTTACCGCCATCCTGGTTTGACGCTATTCGCGGTTGGGATTTGTCCTCTATCTGATGCCTTTTGCGCAGTAGTGTGAAAGACAAAGGATAGTTAATCCCGACGACTTGTATTCAGAAACAAAGAAATCGCACTGGATTAAGATGAAAACAATCGAAGTTGATGATGAGCTCTACCGCTATATTGCCAGCCACACTCTGCATATCGGCGAGAGCGCATCCGACATTTTACGGCGCATGCTGAAATTTACCGCCGTTTCTCAACCTGCATCTGGCGCGCCTGCGGCGAAAGCCGCGCCGGCGGCTGCTCCTGCGGCGGCGCCAGTCGTCGAAGCGAAGCCGGCCAACCCGGTTAAAGATAAAGTCCGCGCCATGCGCGAACTGCTGTTATCTGACGAATACGCTGAACAAAAGCGCGCGGTTAACCGCTTCATGCTGGTATTGACTACGCTTTACTCGTTAGACAGTAAGGCTTTTTCAGAAGCCACTGAATCTCTGCACGGGCGCACCCGCGTATACTTCGCCGAAGATTCACGGACGCTGCTGAAAAGCGGTAATCAGACCAAACCGAAACAGGTTCCTGGTACGCCGTGGTGGGTTATCACCAATACTAATACCGGCCGTAAATGCAGCATGATCGAACATATCATGCAATCAATGCAGTTCCCTGCGGAGCTGATTGAAAAGGTTTGCGGCACGATCTAGTTAATTAAACTTTGCACCAGAAGGATCAGGCAATGGCAATCGATAAACGTGCGGGTCAGCCGGCACAACAGAGTGATTTGATTAACGTCGCCCAGCTGACCGCTCAGTACTATGTGCTGAAGCCGGAAGCGGGTAATGCGGAGCATGCGGTTAAGTTCGGCACCTCCGGCCATCGCGGTAGCGCAGGGCGCCACAATTTCAATGAGCAGCATATTCTGGCGATTGCGCAGGCGATTGCGGAAAACCGCGCGAAAAACGGCATCACCGGCCCGTGCTACGTGGGTAAGGATACCCACGCTTTATCCGAACCGGCATTCATTTCCGTGCTGGAAGTGCTGGCGGCGAACGGTGTTGATGTGATCGTTCAGGAAAACAACGGTTTCACTCCGACGCCGGCGGTCTCCAACGCGATTCTGGTGCATAACAAAAAAGGCGGCCCGCTGGCGGATGGTATTGTGATCACGCCATCGCACAACCCGCCGGAAGATGGCGGTATCAAATACAACCCGCCAAACGGCGGCCCGGCTGATACCAACGTGACGAAAGTAGTGGAGAACCGCGCTAATGAACTGCTGGCCGCCGGTCTGCAGGGTGTGAAGCGTATCTCTCTCGACGCCGCGCTGGCGTCCGGCCACGTAAAAGAGCAGGACCTGGTGCAGCCGTTTATTGAAGGGCTGGCGGATATCGTCGATATGGCGGCTATCCAGAAAGCGGGCCTTAAACTGGGCGTCGATCCGTTGGGCGGCTCGGGTATCGAATACTGGAAACGTATCGGCGAGCACTACAAGCTGGATCTGACCATCGTTAACGATCAGGTCGATCAGACGTTCCGCTTTATGCACCTTGATAAAGATGGCGCGATCCGTATGGACTGCTCCTCCGAGTGTGCAATGGCGGGTCTGTTGGCGCTGCGCGATAAGTTCGATCTGGCCTTCGCCAACGATCCGGATTACGACCGTCACGGTATCGTGACTCCGGCTGGGCTGATGAACCCGAACCACTATCTGGCGGTGGCTATCAACTACCTGTTCCAGCATCGCCCACAGTGGGGCAAAGATGTTGCGGTTGGTAAAACGCTGGTTTCTTCGGCGATGATTGACCGCGTGGTTAACGATCTGGGCCGTAAGCTGGTGGAAGTGCCGGTAGGCTTCAAGTGGTTTGTTGACGGTCTGTTCGACGGCAGCTTCGGCTTCGGTGGTGAAGAGAGCGCTGGGGCATCGTTCCTGCGTTTCGACGGCACGCCGTGGTCCACCGATAAAGACGGTATCATCATGTGCCTGCTGGCGGCGGAAATCACCGCGGTCACCGGTAAGAACCCGCAGGAGCACTATAACGAGCTGGCGCAACGCTTTGGCGCCCCGAGCTACAACCGTCTGCAGGCCTCCGCCACTTCCGCGCAGAAAGCGGCGCTGTCTAAGCTTTCGCCGGAAATGGTGAGCGCCGATACGCTGGCGGGCGATCCGATCACCGCGCGTCTGACCGCGGCGCCGGGCAACGGCGCTTCTATCGGCGGGCTGAAAGTGATGACCGACAACGGCTGGTTTGCGGCCCGTCCGTCAGGCACCGAGGACGCCTACAAAATCTACTGCGAGAGCTTCCTTGGCGAAGAGCATCGCAAGCTAATTGAAAAAGAAGCGGTAGAGATTGTCAGCGAAGTGCTGAAAAACGCCTGATTGTCCTATCAGCATCAGGCCCCCTGCGGGCCTGATTTTTTTCGCAAGGAATGCGATGAAATTACAACGGAAGTCCCTTTTTTTGTTCTGGGCGTGGATGGATCTCTTTTTCGTCCTGCAATTCTTATGGTGGAATATTTCCCACCGCCGTCTTCCTTTCTACGACGATCTACTGGCGTATCTTCAGCTGCTGCACACTTACGGCGCAGCGGCGGCCTGGCTGTACCCGCTGAATGTTCTGCTGATTATCAGCATTCCGCTGTCGATGATCCTATTTTTCCGTCAGAGCCGCTATGCGCTGTGGTTGGCCTGGGGGCAGGCGCCGCTCAGGCTGGTATTTATGCAGCCTTCGCTGTCGCTGGGTCTGTGGCTGATTCAAGCCGCCGGCGTCAGGAATTTAGCGATCCTGTCAGGCTTCCTGCTGCTCTCTGAAGGGCTGAAAATCGCCACTCTCTGGTACTGCAGAGGCGAATTTCAGGGCATAAAGCGATAGCCAATCCCGGTTTCGGTCAGCAGATGCTGCGGCCGCGCCGGGTCAACCTCCAGCTTTTGCCGTAAGTGCCCCATATAAATCCGCAAATAGTGACTGTGTTCGACGGCGTTAGGCCCCCATACCTGATTCAGAAGCTGGCGCTGGGTGAGCACTTTGCCCGGATTGTTCAGCAGCGCCGCCAGCAGGCGAAACTCGATGGGCGTCAGGTGAATTTCTTCACTGCCGCGCACGATACGGCGGGCGGGGATATCGACGCTAATATCGGCAAAACGCACCACCGGCTCATCGGCCTGCGCGCTGCCGTGACGGCGCAGCGCGACGCGTAGCCGCGCCTGCAGTTCACCAATGCCGAACGGTTTACTGAGGTAGTCATCGGCGCCGGCGTCAAGGGCGGCGATTTTGTCATGCTCTTCGCTGCGCGCCGACAGCACGATAATCGGCATTTGGCTCCACTGGCGGACTTCGCGGATAAAATCATTACCATCCCCGTCCGGCAGGCCGAGATCGAGGATCGCTAAATCCGGTTTGCGGGTGGCGGCTTCGATTAGCCCGCGCTGCAGGGTTTCGGCTTCAAATACGCGCATGCCGTCAGCTTCCAGCGCAGTGCGCAGAAAGCGGCGGATAGCGTGTTCGTCTTCGATGATTAAAACGTTAATCACAATTCCTCGGTTAACTCTTCCAGTTCTGGGGGCGCTTCTCGCGGCAGTGTAACACGGAAACAGGCGCCGCCCTCCGGACGGTTGCTGGCGGTAATGCTACCGTCGTGCACCTCGACAATGGCCTGGCAAATGGCCAGCCCCAGGCCGACGCCGGGGATAGCAGACTCTTTATTACCACGGGCGAATTTATCAAAGATAGCCTGTTCCTGGCCTGCCGGGATCCCAGGACCATTATCCCAGACTTCAATGATCAACTGCTGCCTATCCGCTTCGGTGTGAATGCCAATCTGCGCCTGCGCGCCGGCGTATTTATGCGCGTTCTCCAGCAGATTGATCAGCACCCGTTCAAACAGCGGGCCGTCAACGTGGACCAGCAGCAGCGGGTCCGGCAGCGACAGCTGGATGCGCTGGCCGCCAAGCCCAGGCTCCAGCATACGCAGGGCGCTGCCAACAACCTCTTCGAGGGTTAACCACTCTTTGTGCAGATTAAAACCGCCGGACTGGATACGCGCCATATCCAGTAGATTATTCACCAGCCGGGTGGTGTTGAGCACGTGCTGGCGAATTTCGTTGGCCTGCGGCGCGTGCTTCGAACCTTCGCTGGCCAGATCGAGAGTGAGGATCTCCGCCTGGCCGAACAGGACCGTCAGCGGCGTCCGCAGATCGTGAGAGAGGGCGGCCAGCAGTGAGTTGCGCAGGCTTTCGCGTTCGCTGGTCAAGCGCGCCTGCTCTTCGCTGGCGGTCAGGGTCAGGCGCTCAAGGGCGCTGGCCACCAGCAGGGTAAAGGTTTCCAGCAGTCGCTGTTGTTCCGGGATCATCAGCTGACGCAGATTTTCCGGTTCGACCAGCAGCAGCCCCCAGGTGCGGGAGGCGCTTTGTAGCGGCAGAATTTGATATGGTACGCCGGGGAGAGTGTCGGTGCCGGCCCCGGCTGGCTGGCCTTTATCAAAACTCCAGCGGGCAATCGCATCATCCCACGAGAAAACGCCGGATTGCTGGGTCATCGGCTGCAGCTGCCCGTTCTCATCCGGCAGCAGTAGTTGGCTGCGGGCCTGAAAAGTGGAAGTAATAAAGCGTTCGCTGGTGGCGGCGATATCTTCGCGGCTGCGTCCGACCGCCAGCGCTTTCGACATTTCATACAGATGCCGGGTACGTCGCTCGCGATAACGCGCCACCCGCGCCTGGTAACGCATCCCGGCGGTCAGATTGCCGATCACCAGACCAACGGTCAGCATCACGCCGAACGTCAGCAGATACTGGACGTCGGAAACCGCCAGCGTACCGCGTGGGGCGACAAAAAAGAGATCGAAGCTAATGACGTTGATAAAGGTCGCCAGCACCGATGGCCAGCGGCCATACAGCAGAGCGATTATCACCACACCCAGTAGATAGAGCATCACCAGGTTGGCGGCCTCAAAGGCCATCAGCCACTGCATGGCAACCACGGTGATAATGGCGCACAGCGCCACGGCCAGCAGACAGCCCTTCAACTGCTGGCGCCACTTATCGATCGCCGTGCGGTTGTCGTTCGCGCGGGCGGGCAGAGAAGTAGGTTTTTCATCCAGCGCGATCACCACCAGATCGAGGTCCGGGGCGCGGCGCGCCAGACGGTCGGCAAATCCGGCTCGTTCCCACCAGCGTCGCTCCCCCTGGCGACCAATCACAATTTTGCCGAGGTTATGTTCGCGAGCGTAATGCAGTACCGCTTTTTCTTCCGATGGATCGGAGAGGGTGGCGGTTTCGGCGCCTAACTCTTGCGCCAGCTTCAGCGCCGCGAGGATCGCCCGCCGTTTGGCCTCCGGTAGACGGTGCAGCGAGGGGGTTTCCACGTATACCGCGTGCCAGACGCTGCCGAGCCTGGCCGCCAGCCGGGCGGCGGCGCGAACCAGTTTTTCGCTGCCGGTGTTGTGGCCGATGCACAGCAGAATGGCGTCGCGGGTGTGCCAGACTTTTTCCTGCCCCTGGCGGTCGCGCCAGGCGCGCATTTGTTCGTCTACCCGGTCGGCGGTACGGCGCAGCGCCAGCTCGCGCAGGGCGATCAGATTACCTTTGCGGAAGAAGTTTTCGATGGCGCGTTCGGCCTGGCCGCCAATGTACACCTTGCCCTCATTCAGGCGCTGGCGCAGATCGTCCGGCGGCAAATCCACCAGAACTACATCATCAGCGGCGTCAAAGAAGGGGTCGGGGACGGTTTCGCGCACCTGCACGCCGGTAATACCGCTGACCACATCATTGAGACTTTCAAGATGCTGGACGTTGACGGTGGTGAAGACGTCGATACCGGCTTCGAGCAGTTCTTCGACGTCCTGCCAACGTTTCGGGTGGCGCGAACCCGGCGCGTTGCTGTGCGCCAGTTCGTCCACCAGGATCAGCGCCGGACGGCGGGCCAGCGCGGCATCAAGGTCAAATTCATGGACGTAGCGTCCGCGATGGGAAATGCGTTTTTGCGGGAGGGTGCTGAGCCCCTCCAGCATGGCGGCGGTATCTTTGCGGCCGTGGGTTTCCGCCACGCCGATCAGAATATCCAGCCCCTGAGCGCGCAGCCGCTGCGCTTCCGCCAGCATTGCCCAGGTTTTGCCCACCCCGGCGCAGGCGCCGAAAAACACCTTCAGCTTGCCGCGATGCGGCGCAGCGGTTTGTTGCAGCAGACGGTCGGGGTCCGGACGCAGCGGCTCGTCACTCATTGATTAATCCTTTAGGGCATCCAGCGCCATATTCAGTTGCAGTATATTTACCACAGGTTGACCGAGAAAACTGAGCAACGGTTTTTGCGTCGCCTGATCCACTAGCTGTTTCACCTGCGCGTCGCTGAGATTGCGCGCTTTAGCGACGCGCGGTACCTGCCACAGCGCCGCGGCAGGGGTCAGGTTGTTATCCAGCCCGCTGGCCGATGCGGTAACCAGCTCGACCGGCACCGTTGGGTTCGCTTGCGGGTTCGCGGCGCGTAACGCCTGTACCCGTTCGCTAATCGCTTTATCCAGCGCCGGATTGCTGACCGCCAGATTACTGCCGCCAGAGGCCAGCGGATTATCCGCCACCTCTGCCGTCGCGGAAGGGCGGCCGTGGAAATAACCGGCTGCGGTAAAGTTCTGCCCGATCAGCGCTGAGCCGCGCACTTCGCCGTCGATCTGGATCAGCGAGCCGTTAGCCTGCTGCGGGAACCACCACTGCCCTAAGGCGGTAGTCAGCAACGGATACAGGCCGCCAGTGAGCAGGGTTAACAGAATAAATAGCACAAATGCCGGACGAATCAATGACATGGTAGTTTCCTCACACCAGACCGGTCAGGGTCAGCAACAGGTCGATGGCTTTAATACCAACGAAAGGCACAATCAGGCCGCCGAGGCCGTAAACCCACAGGTTGCGGCGAAGCATCGCCGATGCCGACAGCGGACGATAGCTCACGCCCTTCAGCGCTAAAGGGATCAGGCAGACGATAATCAGGGCGTTGAAAATAACCGCGCTCATGATCGCCGAAGAGGGCGAGTGCAGATGCATCACGTTCAGCATCGCCAGCTGCGGATAGGCGGCGGCGAAGGCGGCCGGAATAATCGCGAAATACTTGGCGACGTCGTTGGCGATACTGAATGTAGTTAACGACCCACGGGTCATCAGCATCTGTTTACCGATATGCACCACTTCAATCAGCTTGGTCGGGTTTGAGTCGAGATCCACCATATTGCCCGCCTCTTTCGCCGCCTGGGTGCCGGAGTTCATCGCGACCGCTACATCAGCCTGCGCCAGCGCCGGAGCGTCGTTGGTGCCGTCGCCGGTCATCGCCACCAGCCGTCCTTCCGACTGATACTGGCGAATCAGCGCCAGCTTGGCTTCCGGCGTCGCTTCGGCCAGAAAATCATCAACCCCCGCTTCGGCGGCGATGGCGGCGGCGGTCAGGCGGTTATCACCGGTGATCATCACCGTTTTAATGCCCATTTTGCGCAACTGGGCGAAACGCTCTTTAATGCCGCCTTTGACGATATCTTTAAGCGAAATAATCCCCAGTACGCGCTCGCCTTCCGCGACGACTAGCGGCGTGGCCCCCTGGCGGGCGACCTCTTCTACCTGCTTATCGACATCGGCCGGGAAGTGGCCGCCGTTAGCTTCGATATGGCGGCGAATCGCGTCTACCGACCCTTTGCGGATCATACGTTGGTCGATGTTGATACCGCTCATACGGGTCTGGGCGGTAAAGGGGACAAATGTGGCGTGCAGCGACTGCAGGTCGCGTTCGCGCAGATTAAAGCGCTGTTTCGCCAGCACCACGATGCTGCGGCCTTCCGGCGTTTCATCCGCCAGCGACGACAGCTGGGCGGCATCGGCCAGCACGCGCTCTTCGACGCCGCGCGCCGGCAGGAATGCCGAGGCCTGACGGTTACCAAGGGTGATGGTGCCGGTTTTATCCAGCAACAGTACGTCGACATCGCCCGCGGCTTCCACCGCGCGACCGCTGGTGGCGATAACGTTGGCGCCGAGCATTCTGCTCATCCCGGCGACGCCAATGGCGGAGAGCAGGCCGCCGATAGTGGTCGGGATCAAGCACACCAGCAGCGCGACCAGCACGGTAACGCTAACCGCATTACCGCTCCACGCCGAGAAGGGCCAGATGGTGGCGGTAGCCAGCAGGAATACCAGCGTCAGGGCGATCAGCAGGATCGTCAATGCGATTTCGTTCGGCGTTTTACGGCGCTGCGCCCCTTCAACCATGGCGATCATCCGGTCGAGGAAGGTTTCACCAGGGTTGACGCTGCAGCGGATCACCAGCCAGTCAGAAAGGATCCGGGTACCGCCAGTTACCGAGGCGAAATCGCCGCCGGACTCGCGGATCACCGGCGCGGATTCCCCGGTGATGGCGCTTTCATCTACCGAAGCGCCGCCTTCGATCACTTCGCCGTCGCAGGGGATAATGTCGCCGGCTTCCACCAGCACGATATCGCCTTTGCGTAACTCTTCCGCCGGGACGTGATCCATCGGGGCATCGTGCTGGGGCGCGCGCAGCTTACGGGCGAAAGCGGTTTTCTTCACTCCTTTCAGGCTATTGGCCTGCGCTTTGCTACGTCCTTCGGCCATGGCTTCGGCGAAGTTGGCGAACAGTACGGTAAACCATAGCCATAGGCTGACGGCGGCGGTAAAACCGGCGTGACCCGCGAGATACCCCACGGCCATGGCCATCGCCAGCAGGGTGGTCAGCACGCTGCCGATCCAGACGATAAACATTACCGGGTTACGCCACTGCACCGAGGGGCTGAGTTTTTTCACCGCATCCAGCAGCGCCTGACGCACCAGCGTCGGCTCCAGCAGGGCTAATTGTTTGCGACTCATAACAGGCTGCTCCGCATCGCTTAAAGTAAAGAGAAGTGTTCCGCCACCGGGCCGAGCGCCAGTGCGGGGATAAAGGTCAGGGCGCCGACCAGCAGGACGGTGCCGATCAGCAGGCCGATAAACAGCGCATCGTGGGTGGCGAGCGTCCCGGAGCTGGCTGGCTGAATTTTCTTATTCACCAGCGACCCGGCAATCGCCATCACCGGGACGATCACCCCGAAGCGGCCCACCAGCATGCAGAACGCCAGCAGCAGGTTCCAGAAGGTCGTGCCGGCGCTTAAGCCGCCGAAGGCGCTGCCGTTGTTGTTGGCCGCCGAGGTGACCGCGTACAACACCTCGCTAAAGCCATGCGGCCCAGGATTCAGCATGGCGCTGCGTCCGGCTTCGGTCATCATCGCCAGCGCGGTGCCGAGCAGTACCAGCGTCGGGGTCACCAGAATCGCCAGCGCGATCATTTTCATTTCGCGCACGTCGATTTTCTTGCCGAGATATTCCGGCGTGCGGCCAATCATCAGCCCGGCGATAAATACCGCCAGCATGACGAACAGCAGCATGCCGTACAGCCCGGAGCCCACGCCGCCGAAGACCACCTCGCCAATCTGCATCAGCCACATCGGCACCATGCCGCCCAGCGCGGTGAAGGAATCATGCATCGCGTTGACCGCGCCGCAGGAGGCCGCAGTAGTGACTACCGCAAACAGGCTGCTGGCGAGAATGCCAAAGCGGCTCTCTTTCCCTTCCATATTCAGGCTGCTGTCGGCGCCAAGGCTGAGCAGATGCGGATTTCCGCGGGTTTCCGCCCACATCACCACCGCCACGCAGACCACGAAAATCAGCGCCATCGCCCACAGGATGGCGCGCCCCTGACGGCGATCGCCGACCGCTTCGCCAAAGGCAAAACACAGCGCCGCCGGGATCAGGAAGATCGCCAGCATCTGCACCAGGTTGGTTAACGCCGTCGGGTTCTCAAACGGATGCGATGAGTTGGCATTAAAGAAACCGCCGCCGTTGGTACCGAGCATTTTGATTGCTTCCTGCGAGGCGACCGGCCCCATCGGCAGCCACTGGCGAACGCCTTCCAGGCTGGTGAATGGCTGATAAGCCTGCAGGTTCTGCGGCACGCCCTGTTGCACAAAGAACAGCGCGATCAGCAGAGAAAGAGGCAGTAGCAGCCACAGCGTAATGCGGGTCAGGTCGACCCAGGCGTTGCCGAGGGTGCTGACTTTTTGTCGCGCCCAGGCGCGGGTCAGTACGAAGATCACCGCAATACCGGTCGCGGCCGACAGGAAGTTTTGCACCGCCAGGCCCGCCATCTGGCTGAGATAGCTCATGGTGGTTTCCCCGGCGTAGGCCTGCCAGTTAGTGTTGCTGACGAAGCTTACCGCGGTATTCAACGCTAAATCCCATGACAGGTTGGGGAAGTGCTGCGGATTGAACGGCAGCCACCCCTGACACATTAGCAGCGCCATCAGCGCCGCGAGACCAATAGCGTTAAACAGCACAATGGCTATCAGGTACTGCCGCCAGTCCATCTCCTGGCTGCGAATCCCCGCCAGCCGCCAGATACCGCGCTCAACGCCGGCAAGCCCTGGAAGCGGGACGTCGTTGATCATTTTCGCCAGCAGCGAACCGAGTGGCCGCGCCAGCACCAGCAGTACCAGCAGGAAGCTGGCGATAAGTAAGAACCCTTGCGCGGCCATCAGAACGCCTCCGCATGTATCAGGGCATAGACCAGATACGCCAGCAGCAGGAACACCAGCGTTACGCCGGCAATGATGCCTGTAGTCACTTTCCACCTCCGGGTGTGTCTCTTATTGATATACCGAGAGGGTAGGAATTTCGGCGCAAAGATTTCGCAAAAATCGCCGCGGGCGGTGTAAAAAAAGTATAAAAATGGCTAAAGGCACAATTTAACTAATGATTAGTATTAATTTAACTTTTTTGTAACCCAATTACGCCGTGAATGTAAATTAAGTATAAATAAGTGCTTTTTAGTGGTCGGATGAGTAGTAAAATTACAACCAGCGCGGTACTATTTGTGCAGACAAACATTGTGACATTTACCGGCGTTGCTTGCCGGCCTGACAAAGGGGAGAGAAATTATGGCGTTGTACAAAGCTTATCCTGCTCACATTATCCTGATGCGTCGCGCTTTCGCCGTCGTGGCCGGGGTTGCTGCGCTGCCGGTGATGCTGTTCTGGAAAGATCGTGCCCGTTACTACAGCTGGCTGCACCGCGTATGGGCGAAAACCAGTGAGCAGCCGGTATGGATGGCGCAGGCGGAAAAAGCCGCGCACGATTTCTACTAATCCGCGCTGCTGCGACGAATATAGAAACCGCCGGTTGACGACCGGCGGTTTTTTTTCGTCTGCTGTCTACACTTAGCTTTCACGCGCCGTGGCAGAATTGGCAGGTGCTTATTTTGCCGCAGCGCGCTATTTTGCCGGCCTGAGTGATGAGTTTTGCTTACGGAGAGTGAGGAGTTTTATGGCCACCCATCTGGTCTGGTTTCGCATGGATTTACGCCTTCACGATAATCTGGCGCTGGCCGCCGCCTGCCGAGACCCGCAGGCGCAGGTGCTGGCGCTGTATATCGCCACGCCAGAGCAGTGGCGCCAACATTATATGGCGCCGCGCCAGGCGGCCTTTATCGCCAGCCATTTACGCAGCCTGCACGCGGCATTAGCGGAACGCGGTATTCCGCTGCTGGTAGAAGAAGCGGACGATTTCGCCGCCAGCATCGAGCTGCTGACGCGCTTCTGTAAACAGCACCAGGTGAGCCATCTATTTTATAACTATCAGTATGAGTTTAATGAGCGCCGGCGCGACGCCGGTGTTGAGAAAAGCCTGACAGAAGTTACCTGTCAGGGGTTTGACGACAGCGTGCTGTTGCCGCCGGGCAGCGTGATGACCGGCAACCGCGAGATGTATAAAGTCTTTACGCCGTTTAAAAATGCCTTTATCCGCCGCCTGCGTGAAGGGCTGCCGGAGTGCGTGGCGGCGCCTAAACCACGCCCGTCAGCCGCCCGTCAGGCGCCGCCGCTGCCTGAAATCAACTATCCGCAAACGGCATTTGACACCGATCTGTTCGCGGCGGATGAAAAAACAGCGCTCGCTCGATTGCGCGCGTTTTGCCAGCAGCCGGCGGCGGATTACGATCAGCAGCGCGATTTCCCGGCAATAGAAGGAACCAGCAGGCTATCGCCGTGTCTCGCGGTAGGCGTACTGTCGCCGCGCCAGTGCCTGCATCGCTTGCTACGGGAGCAGCCCGGCGCGCTGGATGGCGAAGCGGGCGCAAGCTGGCTGAACGAGCTTATCTGGCGCGAGTTCTATCGTCATCTGATGGTTTACTACCCGAAACTGTGTAAAGGCCGGCCCTTTGTCGCCTGGACCGACAAGGTCGCCTGGCGCAGCAATGAGGATGAACTGCGGGCCTGGCAACAGGGGCAAACCGGTTTCCCCATCGTCGATGCCGCCATGCGGCAGCTTAACGCCACCGGCTGGATGCACAACCGCCTGCGGATGATTGTCGCCAGCTTCCTGGCGAAAGACCTGCGCCTCGACTGGCGGCAAGGCGAGCGCTATTTCATGAGCCAACTGATCGACGGCGATTTGGCGGCCAACAACGGCGGCTGGCAGTGGGCGGCCTCGACCGGTACCGACGCAGCCCCTTACTTTCGTATTTTCAATCCGACGACCCAGGGGGAGAAGTTTGATAAGCAGGGCGAGTTTATTCGCCGCTGGCTGCCGGAACTGGCGGAAGTACCAGAGAAAGCGCTGCATCAGCCGTGGCTGTGGGCGGATAAACAGGGGGTAGCGCTGAAGTATCCGCGCCCGCTGGTTGACCATAAGCAGGCGCGGCTGGAGACGCTGGCGGCCTGGGAAGCCGCCAGATAGTTTTTATTCTACCGCCAGTTGGCGGGTTTTGACCTTCACGGAGTGATACAGCCAGATGACCAGCACCAGGCCGACGCAGGCCAGCGCGCCCCAGGTGATCTGGCTGAAGACGTCGATATAGGCTTCAATCGAATAGTTAACCGCGCCGGCGGCATCAAACGACGCCTGCGACGTCTGGTCGGCGATGACGCCGGCCAGATAGTTGGCGATCGCCCCGGAAAGCAGCATATAGATACCGGTCAGCACTCCGGTGACGCCGGGGATTTCGATACGGGTGATTTGCGACATCGCTACCGGATCGATAAACAGTTCGGCGAAACCCATCACCGCCAGCCCCAGTACCATTAGCGGCATGGAGGAGTGGCCATACGCGGCCGACCAGCGGGCGCTTAAGGTCAGAATGCAGAACCCGGCGCTCATTAGCCCGAGACCGAGGGCGAATTTCCCCCAGATACGCACGGTGCGGTTGCCCTTGATGTTCTCTTTAACCAGCCATGCCAGCACCATACCGCAGAGCATCACCGCAAAGGCGTTAACCGACTGGAACATCGCGGTTGGTACTTCATAGCTCATGACGTGGCGGTTCACGAAACGGTCGATATAGAGGCTGATGGAGCTGCCGCCCTGCTGGGCGAAGGCCCAGAACAGCAGGCTAAAACCGGTGAGGACGATAATCAGGCGCAGCTCTTTACGCTGTTTGTCGTTCTCCGCGCGCAGATAAATGCGCGCCAGTACCGCCAGGCCAATCACCGTCGCGACGATCAGCGCATACACCGACCACTCCTGCCAGAACAAGACGGTAATCAGCAGCGGCGTCGCCACCAGCAAAACCAGCAGCCAGCCCCAGTTTGGCAGGACAAAGGTCCGCGCGCGCAGCGCCTCGCGGTTAACGCCGGTGGTATGGCGGAAGTGGCGACCGCCGCAGAGGAAAATCACCAGTCCGGCAATCATGCCGACTGCGGCCAGCGCAAAGCCCATCGCCCAGCTGTACTCTTCCTGCACGTAGCCGCAGGCGATAGGCGCGATGATCGAACCAATATTCCCCGCGGCGTACATCAGCGAGAAGCCGCCATCGCGGCGCGGATCGGTCGGCTCGTACAGTTCGCCAAGCAGGCAGCTAACGTTGGATTTAAACAGTCCGTAACCGCAAACGATAATCGCCAGCGACAGATACAGGAAGGTGGGAGCGACTTCGCTGGCGCCGAGCACCAGGTGACCGATAGCCATGAGTAGCGCGCCGAGCATCACCGCCATGCGGTTGCCGAGCAGTTTGTCGGCGAGGAAGCCGCCGAGAATAGGGGTGACGTAGACCAGGGAGCAGTAGGCGCTAAACAGGGTGTAGGCGTGGTTATCGTCGTACTTGAGCTGGTTGGTGAGGTACAGGATTAACAGCGCCCGCATGCCGTAAAAACTGAAGTATTCCCAAATTTGCAGCGCAACGACGTAATAAATCGCCCGTGGCTGTGAAGTTTGTCTGTTCATGTAACGTTCATTTCCTGGCCGTAAAACGAAAGTCGATCTTTCTGCATGAATAGCGTTTGTCTGGTGTTATTCATGGCCTAAATGGCTTTCTGGTTATTTAATATGCTTTATAAGTGCATAAATATACACTAATGCGCGGTGAGGGGAAGAGACAATTTGGGCGATTACGCGAATGGCTGAAATGGACCCTTTGGCGTCGCTATCGACGACTCGGGCGGATGTGGTTATGTTATAGGTTTGTGCAAACTGATTTTCTGATGGAGCGGCAATGAAAAATAGCGAACTGGAACAATTAATTAACGAAAAACTGAATAGCGCGGCCATCAGTGATTACGCCCCGAACGGCCTGCAGGTGGAAGGGCGGGAGACGGTGCGGAAAATCGTCACCGGCGTTACCGCCAGCCAGGCGCTACTTGATGAAGCCGTTCGTCTGCAGGCGGATGCGGTGATTGTGCATCACGGTTACTTCTGGAAAGGCGAGTCGCCGGTGATCCGCGGCATGAAGCGCAATCGGCTGAAAACGCTGCTGGCCAACGATATCAACCTTTATGGCTGGCATTTACCGCTGGATACGCATCCGGAACTGGGCAATAACGCCCAGCTGGCGCAGCTGCTGGGGATCAATGTAATGGGGGAAATCGAACCATTGGTGCCGTGGGGCGAGCTTTCTATGCCGGTATCCGGGCTGGAACTGGCATCGTGGATTGAAGCGCGATTAGGGCGTAAACCGCTGTGGTGCGGCGATACCGGGCCGGACAAAGTTACCCGCGTCGCCTGGTGTACCGGCGGCGGCCAGAGCTTTATCGATAGCGCGGCCCGCTTTGGCGTCGATGCCTTTATTACCGGCGAAGTGTCTGAGCAGACGATTCATTCCGCCCGTGAGCAGGGGTTGCATTTTTATGCCGCCGGCCATCATGCCACCGAGCGCGGCGGTATTCGCGCCCTGAGCGAGTGGCTGACGGAAAATACCGACCTGGACGTCACCTTTATTGATATCCCTAACCCGGCCTGATGAGAGAGAAAAAAGTGCAGCGAGCGCGTTGTTATCTATTAGGTGAAACGGCGGTGGTCCTGGAGCTTGAGCCTCCGGTGACCCTGGAGAGCCAAAAACGTATCTGGGGCCTGACGCAGCGGTTGACCGATCGCGAAGAGGTGGTTGAAGTGATCCCGGGGATGAACAACATCACCGTTGTGCTGCGTCGTCCGCAGGAGATGGCGTGGGAGGCGATTGACAAGCTGCAGCGCTGGTGGGAAGAGAGCGATGCGCTGGAGCCGGAATCCCGTGAGATAAGTATCCCGGTTATCTACGGCGGCGAGGCGGGGCCAGACCTTGGCGACGTCGCGCGCCATAGCGGGTTGAGCGAAAAGCAGGTGGTGGAGCTGCACTCTTCGGTGGAGTACATGGTGTGGTTTCTGGGTTTCCAGCCGGGGTTTCCGTACTTTGGCGGCCTGCCGGAGCAGCTGGCGATGCCGCGTCGCGCCGAGCCGCGCGTACTGGTACCGGCGGGATCGGTAGGTATCGGCGGATCGCAAACCGGTATTTATCCGCTGGCGACGCCGGGCGGCTGGCAGCTGCTGGGTCGCACGCCGCTGGCATTATTCGATCCAAAACGTGAAGAGCCGGTGCTGCTGCGTTCTGGCGATCGCGTGCGCTTTGTGCCGCAGAAGGAGGGGGTATGTTGAAATTTATCCGCGCCGGCATGTACACCTCGGTCCAGGATGGCGGCCGGGAAGGCCAGCGCCAGTGGGGAATTAGCCGCTGCGGCGCGCTGGATAAACCGGCAATGACTATTGCCAATCTGCTGGTGGGCAATGCGCCGGAGACGGCGGCGCTGGAAATTACGCTGGGTCAGGTCGATGTACAGTTTACCCGCCATTGCTGGTTCGCGTTGACCGGAGCCGCCTGTGAAGCGACGCTCGACGGCGCGCCGGTCTGGTTGGGCTGGCGAATGGAAGCGAAGGCCGGGCAGCGGCTGGTGTTGAAAACTCCGCAGCATGGGATCCGCAGCTACCTGGCGGTGGCGGGCGGTATCGACGTGCCTGAAGTTTTAGGTTCCCGCTCTACCGATCTGAAAGTCGGTATCGGCGGAATCGAAGGGCGCCGGTTGCAGGATGGCGATCAATTGAAGATTGGGAAATCCTCCCGCCGCTTTAGCGCCTCGCGCGGCGTTAAACAGCTACCGACCGGTAATATCATTCGCGCGCTGCCGGGGCCGGAGTATCACGAATTCGACAGCGTGTCGCAGGAGTCTTTCTGGCGTTCGCCGTGGCGCCTTAGCCCGCAGAGCAACCGTATGGGCTACCGCCTGCAGGGCCAGCCGCTCAAACGCACAACCGACCGGGAAATGCTCTCCCATGGCCTGCTGCCCGGGGTGGTACAGGTGCCGCATAACGGCCAGCCGATTGTGTTGATGAACGATGCGCAGACCACCGGCGGCTATCCGCGTATAGCCTGCATTATTGAAGCCGATATGTACCAACTGGCGCAAATTCCGCTGGGTCAGCCGATCCATTTCGTCCCCTGTTCGCTGGAAGAAGCGCTGAAAGCGCGCGCCGACCAGCAGCGTTACCTTGAACAACTGGCCTGGAGATTAAGCGATGAAAATTGATTTAAATGCCGACCTCGGCGAAGGCTGCGCCAGCGATAGCGCGCTGCTGCAGCTGGTCTCTTCCGCCAATATCGCCTGCGGCTTTCACGCCGGTGATGCGCTGCTCATGCAGCAGTGCGTGCGCGAGGCGCTGAAAAACGGCGTTGCTATTGGCGCGCACCCAAGCTTCCCGGACCGGGAAAATTTCGGCCGCACCGCGATGCAGTTACCGCCAGAGACGGTCTACGCCCAGGTGCTGTACCAAATTGGCGCGCTGGCGGCGATTGTACATGCCCAGGGCGGCGAGCTGCGGCACGTCAAACCGCACGGCATGTTGTACAACCAGGCGGCGAAAGAGCCACCGCTGGCCGATGCCATCGCTCGCGCGGTGCACGATGCCGACGCCGGGCTGGTACTGGTCGGGCTGGCGGGGAGCGAGCTTATCCGCGCCGGACAGCGCTATCAGCTGACGACGCGCCAGGAAGTCTTCGCCGATCGCGGTTATCTCGCTGACGGTAGCCTGGTGCCGCGCAGCCAGCCGGGCGCGCTGATTGAGAGCGAAGAACAGGCGTTGGCGCAAACGCTGGAAATGGTGCAGCACAACCGGGTGCGCAGCCTGAGCGGCGAATGGGCGCATGTGAAGGCGGAAACGGTCTGCCTGCATGGCGATGGCGCTCATGCGCTCGATTTCGCCCGACGCTTGCGCGCTGCTTTCGCAGGGCGCAATATCGACGTCAGCGCGGACATTGATTAATAGTCCGCCTTAGTATTATTAATAATAATTAAATCAAATAACTAACAACACTCACAACTCAACAGGACGTTATTATGCAAGAGGTGATATCCCTCTGGCCGCTGATCGGCATTGCCGTGATTGTGGTCGGTTTTCTATTACGCTTTAACCCGGTGCTGGTGGTGATTATCTCCGGGATCGTCACCGGCGTGGCGGCGCATATGCCAATAGCCACTATTCTGGAGAAACTGGGCGAGGGCTTCCTCAATACCCGTAATCTGCCGTTTATTCTGCTGTTGCCGCTGGCGGTGATCGGGCTGCTGGAGCGCCATGGTCTGAAAGAGCGGGCGCAGGCGTGGATCGCGAAGATCCATAGCGCGACTGCCGGACGACTGCTGATCGTCTATCTTTTCGTGCGCGAAGCCACCGCCGCCCTGGGCTTGACCAGCCTCGGCGGACATCCGCAAATGGTGCGCCCGCTGCTGGCGCCGATGGCGGAAGGGGCGGCGGAAAAGCGCTTTGGCCCGCTGCCGGGCAATGTGCGCTACCGGCTGCGCGCAATGTCGGCGGCGACCGACAACGTTGGCCTGTTCTTCGGTGAAGATATTTTTGTCGCCTTTGGCGCGATCATCTTCATGCACAACTTTATGCTGGAGTCGGGCGGGATCCAGACCGAGCCGTTGCATATTGCCCTGTGGGGGATCCCGACGGCGATCTGCGCCTTCCTGATCCACGCCGCGCGCCTGTGGCGCCTCGATCGCCATCTCCAGCGCGAGCTGGACCGGGTTAACGCCGGGCAGGCGAAAGGCGGTGCGGCATGAACTTCCAACAAACGTATTTATATTGGCTGGCCGGCGCGGTACTGCTGGTCGTGGCTATCATGTCCTGGCGCGACAAAAGCAATCCGCGGCGCCTGACAACCGGCCTGTTCTGGGGCCTGTACGGGCTGGTGTTCTTGCTCGGCGACTGGACGTATCAACTGGTGGGCGATAAGCGTACGGTGAATATCGCCGTCGGCGGGGTGGTGGTGGTACTGGCGCTGATCGCTGGCTTTGGCGGTGTGCGCCTCGGCAGCTACCATCAGCGTACCCAGGAAGAGAAAACTGCCAGCGCGAAACGCCTCGGCAACAAACTTTTCTATCCGGCGCTGGCGATCCCGGTCGTCACCGTCATTGGCGTACTGCTGTTTAACAATCTGCCTTCATGGCAGGTGGCGCTCTTCGGGCCGGGCAACCACGCGACGCTGATTACCCTGTTCTCGATGACCGTCGGTACGCTGATTGGCCTGGCGATGGCGATTCGTATGACCCATGAAACGGTGGCGCAGCCGATGCAGGAAGCGCGCCGTTTGCTGGATTCCGTCGGCTGGGCCTTTATCCTGCCGCAAATCCTCGCGGTGCTGGGGCTGCTATTTACCGCGGCGGGCGTCGGAACCAGCATTTCATGGCTGACCGAGCACTATCTGGCGGTAGATAACCGCTTTATCGCCGTGGCCGTGTACGCCATCGGCATGGCGGTGTTGACGATGGTGATGGGCAACGCCTTTGCCGCTTTCCCGATCGTGACCGCCGGGGTTGGCATTCCGATTTTAGTCCTGCAGCATGGCGGCAATCCGGCGGTAATGGCGGCGATTGGTATGTTTTCCGGCTACTGCGGTACGCTGATGACGCCGATGGCGGCGAACTTTAATATCGTACCGGCGGCGCTGCTTGAACTGCCGGATAAAAACGCGGTGATTAAAGCCCAGGTGCCGACCGGTATCCTGCTGCTGATCGTCAACGTATTCTTACTCTATTTCCTGATGTTCCTGTAAGGAGGGATGATGGCTGGCGTATTAATTACCGGTTTTGAGCCGTTCGGCGGCGAAACGGTTAATCCTTCGTGGGAAGTGGTTAAGCAGCTTGATGGCGCGATTATTCGCGGACAGCAGGTGGTGGCTAAACAGTTACCCTGCGTGTTCGGCGAGGCGCTGACGGCGCTGAAGGCCGCGCTGGAGACTTATCAACCGCAGCTGACGATTGCCGTCGGGCAGGCCGGCGGCCGTGTCGATATTACCGTCGAACGTGTGGCTATCAACGTCGATGATGCGCGGATCCCCGACAATAAAGGGCAGCAGCCGATCGATGAGCCGATCGTCGTTGATGGCCCCGCGGCCTGCTTCAGCACGCTACCGATCAAAGCGATCGTTAGCGCGCTGCGCCAGCAGGGGATCCCGGCCTCGGTGTCGCAAACCGCGGGCACTTTTGTCTGCAATCACGTGATGTATGGTTTGCTGCATCAGTTGCAGGGAAAAAGCGGGCAGAAGGGCGGTTTTATCCATATTCCGTATCTGCCTGAACAGGCGGCGGCCCACCCTGGCGAGCCGAGTATGTCGGTCGCGACGGTACGCGCGGCACTGGAAACGGCGATTGCCGTCGCTCTTGAACAGAATGACGATGTCAAAATTGGCGGCGGCGCCACGCACTAATAGAAGGACGATACTATGCCTGAAGGCCCGGAGATCCGCCGTGCGGCGGATAACCTGGAGGCGGCTATCAAAGGCGAACCGTTAACCGAAGCCTGGTTCGCCTTTCCACAGTTGCAACCCTATCAAAGCCAGTTGATTGGCCAGCGGGTGACCCATATCGCCACCCGCGGCAAGGCCCTGTTAACCCACTTATCCGGCGGATTGACGCTGTATAGCCATAACCAGCTATATGGCGTCTGGCGCGTGGTGGATGCCGGCGTTGAGCCGCAATCGAACCGCGTGCTGCGCGTCAGACTGCAGACCGCACGCAAGGCGATTTTGCTCTATAGCGCCTCGGAGATTGAGATATTGACGGCGCAACAGCTGGCCCATCATCCGTTTTTACAACGGGTCGGGCCGGATGTGCTGGATATGACGTTAACCGCCGGGCAGGTCAGAGAGCGGCTGTTATCGGCGAAATTTCGCAATCGCCAGTTTTCCGGCCTGTTGCTGGACCAGGCGTTTCTCGCCGGGCTCGGGAACTATCTGCGGGTAGAGATCCTGTGGCAGGTGGGGCTGACCGGGCAGCATAAAGCCGCCGAGCTCAATGAAACGCAGCTCGATGCGCTGGCGCACGCGCTGCTGGATATCCCGCGCCTTTCTTACCGTACCCGCGGCCAGGTGGATGAAAACAAACATCATGGCGCGCTGTTCCGCTTTAAGGTCTTTCATCGCGAGGGTGAGGCCTGCGAACGCTGCGGCAGCATCATTGAGAAAACGATGCTGTCATCGCGACCCTTTTACTGGTGCCCCGGCTGCCAGCACTAATGCCAGTTGTTGAGCGATTAAAATTTATTTGCACGTTTAAATAAAAAAATCGGGGAAGATCCCCGATTTTTTTATTGCTAACCCCGACAGGGTTAAAATTACTTCTTGAGATCGGACTTGAAATCGCGCTTCTGGTAGCCGGTATACAGCTGACGCGGACGGGCAATTTTCATACCGTCGCTGTGCATTTCGTTCCAGTGGGCAATCCAGCCGACGGTGCGCGCCATCGCGAAGATGACGGTAAACATCGAGGATGGAATACCCATCGCTTTCAGGATGATGCCGGAGTAGAAATCGACGTTCGGATACAGTTTCTTCTCGATGAAGTACGGGTCGTTGAGCGCGATATGCTCAAGTTCCATCGCCACTTCCAGCAGATCGTCCTTGGTGCCCAGCTCTTTCAGCACTTCGTGGCAGGTTTCACGCATAACGGTGGCGCGCGGATCGTAGTTCTTGTACACGCGATGGCCGAAGCCCATCAGGCGGAAAGAGTCATTCTTGTCTTTCGCGCGGCGCACGAATTCCGGAATGTGTTCAACGGAGCTGATCTCTTCCAGCATTTTCAGTGCGGCTTCGTTGGCGCCGCCGTGCGCCGGTCCCCACAGGGAGGCGATACCCGCAGCGATACAGGCGAACGGGTTAGCGCCGGAAGAGCCTGCGGTACGGACGGTAGAGGTTGATGCGTTCTGTTCGTGGTCAGCGTGCAGGATCAGGATACGGTCCATCGCGCGTTCCAGCACCGGGTTAACCTCGTAGGTTTCACACGGCGTGGAGAACATCATATTCAGGAAGTTACCCGCGTAGGAGAGATCGTTGCGCGGATACACGAAAGGCTGGCCGATAGAATACTTGTAACACATCGCTGCCATGGTCGGCATTTTGGACAGCAGACGATAGGCGGCGATTTCCCGGTGGCGCGGATTATTCACGTCCAGGGAGTCGTGATAGAACGCCGCCAGTGCGCCGGTAATACCGCACATCACCGCCATCGGGTGAGAGTCGCGGCGGAACGCGTGGAACAGACGGGTAATCTGTTCGTGGATCATGGTGTGGCGGGTAACGGTAGTTTTGAATTCGTCGTACTGCTGTTGAGTCGGTTTTTCGCCGTTCAACAGGATGTAGCACACTTCAAGATAATTTGACTCGGTAGCCAGCTGATCGATCGGGAAACCGCGGTGCAGCAGGATCCCCTCATCGCCGTCGATAAAAGTAATTTTAGATTCACACGAGGCTGTTGAAGTGAAACCGGGGTCGAAGGTGAAGACACCTTTTGAACCAAGACTACGAATATCAATAACATCCTGACCGAGCGTGCCTTTTAGCACATCAAGTTCAATAGCAGTGTCACCACCCAGGGTGATTTTTGCTTTAGCATCAGACATTTATGGTCTCCTTAGCGCCTTTTATTGCTTAAGACTGCCGGGTGGTGGATTTGCATTCGGCCCGAACCTGACTACGTTACCAGATTGTTATGTTGCTCACAGCTCTGTGTCGCGAAAATTGCAGGGTACAGAGCGCAGGCGCTTGATGGTACGTCTTCAGCCCGGGAGTGAAACGGCAGCAAATCAGCGTTTTAGCAGCCCGAATATTAAAACCTGTATACCACTAATAACTGTCCTGATTACATCGGTCAATACCATCACACTGTTACATAACTTATTCTCAGGTGAAAGAGTGACCCCATAACTTTTGGGCATTATTGCATTAATCTAGTAATGGTTGTAACAAGAATGTTTAATATTTGTCAAATCAGGTGATTAAAATTTAAAATAATGTTGTAATCGTGACCTTGATCACTGTTCCGGACAAAACCCGACAAACTATATGTAGGTTAATTGTAATGATTTTGTGAACGGCCTATACTGCCGCCAGGTCTCCGGAACACCCTGCAATCCCGAGCCACCCAGCGTTGTTTGGTCACGCTTTTACTCCTGGAAAGGGGTTTTAACATGACTTCTGGTTATAGAAAGGACGCTGTCTGACCCGCAAGCAGACCGGAGGAAGGAAACAATAAGAACAGCATGTGGGCGTTATTCATGGTAAGAAATGTGAAAAAACAAAGACCTGTCAATCTGGATCTACAAACGATTCGATTCCCAATCACGGCGATAGCGTCCATTCTCCATCGCGTATCCGGTGTGATCACTTTTGTGGCGGTCGGTATTCTGCTTTGGTTGCTGGGCACCAGCCTTTCCTCTCCGGAGGGCTTCCTGACGGCCGCTTCCATCATGAATAGCTTCTTCGTGAAGTTCATCATGTGGGGCATCCTCACCGCGCTGGCTTACCACGCCGTTGTCGGTATCCGCCATCTGCTGATGGACTTTGGCTATCTGGAAGAAACCCTCGAAGCAGGGACACGCTCCGCCAAAATTTCTTTTGTTATTACTGTCGTGCTTTCACTTCTCGCAGGAGTCCTCGTATGGTAAGCAACGCCTCAGCACTGGGACGCAACGGCGTACATGACTTTATTCTGGTCCGTGCTACCGCCATCGTTCTGACCCTCTACATCATCTACATGGTTGGCTTCTTCGCCACCTCCGGTGAGATCTCCTGGGAAATCTGGACCGGATTCTTCTCCTCCGCGTTCACCAAAGTCTTTACCCTGCTGGCTCTCGTTTCCATCCTGATTCACGCCTGGATCGGTATGTGGCAGGTGTTGACGGACTACGTTAAACCACTGGCCGTGCGCTTAGTTCTGCAACTGATTATCGTTGTGGCGCTGGTGGCTTACGTTCTTTATGGATTTGTTGTGGTGTGGGGTGTGTAATGAAATTGCCAGTCAGAGAATTTGATGCAGTTGTAATTGGTGCCGGCGGCGCAGGTATGCGCGCGGCGCTGCAGATTTCCCAGAGCGGACAGACCTGTGCGCTGCTCTCTAAAGTTTTCCCTACCCGTTCCCATACCGTTTCCGCGCAGGGTGGCATCACCGTCGCGCTCGGTAATACCCATGAAGATAACTGGGAATGGCACATGTACGACACCGTAAAAGGGTCGGACTATATCGGCGACCAGGACGCCATCGAATATATGTGTAAGACCGGCCCGGAAGCGATTCTTGAGCTGGAACATATGGGCCTGCCGTTCTCCCGTCTTGATGACGGCCGTATTTATCAGCGTCCGTTTGGCGGCCAGTCGAAAAACTTCGGCGGCGAGCAGGCGGCACGCACCGCGGCGGCGGCCGACCGTACCGGTCACGCGCTGCTGCACACCCTGTATCAACAGAACCTGAAAAACCACACCACTATCTTCTCCGAATGGTATGCCCTCGATCTGGTGAAAAACCAGGACGGCGCGGTGGTTGGTTGTACCGCACTGTGCATCGAAACCGGTGAAGTGGTGTACTTCAAAGCCCGCGCTACCGTGCTGGCGACCGGCGGCGCAGGCCGTATTTATCAATCCACCACCAACGCCCACATCAACACCGGCGACGGCGTCGGTATGGCTCTGCGCGCGGGCGTTCCGGTGCAGGATATGGAAATGTGGCAGTTCCACCCGACCGGTATCGCCGGGGCAGGGGTGCTGGTCACCGAAGGTTGCCGCGGCGAAGGCGGTTACCTGCTGAACAAACACGGCGAGCGCTTCATGGAGCGTTATGCGCCGAACGCGAAAGACCTGGCGGGTCGTGACGTGGTGGCGCGTTCCATCATGATCGAAATCCGCGAAGGCCGCGGCTGCGATGGTCCGTGGGGCCCGCACGCTAAGCTGAAACTGGATCACCTGGGTAAAGAAGTGCTGGAATCCCGTCTGCCGGGCATTCTTGAACTGTCTCGTACCTTTGCCCACGTTGACCCGGTTAAAGAACCGATTCCGGTTATCCCAACCTGCCACTACATGATGGGCGGTATTCCGACCAAAGTAACTGGCCAGGCGCTGACCGTGAACGAGAAGGGCGAAGATGTGGTGATCCCGGGCCTGTTCGCCGTTGGCGAAATCGCCTGCGTATCGGTACACGGCGCCAACCGTCTGGGCGGCAACTCGCTGCTGGACCTGGTGGTCTTCGGCCGCGCGGCGGGTCTGCATCTGCAGGAATCCATCGCCGAGCAGGGCGCGCTGCGCGCTGCCAGCGAGTCCGATGTCGAAGCTTCCCTGGACCGCCTCAACCGTTGGAACAACACCCGTTCCGGTGAAGACCCGGTCGCTATCCGCAAAGCGCTGCAGGAATGTATGCAGCATAACTTCTCGGTCTTCCGTGAAGGCGACGCGATGCATAAAGGTCTGGAACAGCTGAAAGAGATCCGTGAGCGTCTGAAAAATGCGCGCCTGGACGACACTTCCAGCGAGTTCAATACCCAGCGCGTCGAGTGTCTGGAGCTGGATAACCTGATGGAAACCGCGTATTCCACGGCGGTATCCGCTAACTTCCGTACCGAAAGCCGCGGCGCGCATAGCCGCTTCGACTTCCCGGAACGTGATGATGAAAACTGGCTGTGCCATTCCCTGTATCTGCCAGAGTCGGAATCCATGACGCGTCGAGCGGTCAACATGGAACCGAAACTGCGTCCGGCATTCCCGCCGAAGATTCGTACTTATTAATGCGGAGACAGGAATATGAAACTCGAGTTTTCAATTTATCGCTATAACCCGGATGTTGACGACGCTCCGCATATGCAGGATTACACCCTCGATGCGGAAGAAGGTCGCGACATGATGCTGCTGGATGCGCTTATCCAGCTGAAAGAAAAAGATCCGTCGCTGTCGTTCCGCCGCTCCTGCCGTGAAGGGGTGTGCGGTTCCGATGGTCTGAACATGAACGGTAAAAATGGTCTGGCGTGCATCACGCCGATCTCCGCGCTGAATCAGCCGGGTAAGAAAATTGTTATCCGTCCGCTGCCTGGATTGCCGGTTATCCGCGATTTGGTGGTAGACATGGGGCAATTCTACGCACAATATGAGAAGATCAAGCCTTACTTATTGAATAATGGGCAAAATCCTCCGGCTCGCGAGCATCTGCAGATGCCTGAGCAGCGCGAGAAACTCGATGGTCTGTACGAGTGTATTCTGTGCGCATGTTGTTCGACCTCTTGCCCGTCGTTCTGGTGGAACCCGGACAAGTTCATCGGCCCGGCAGGCCTTCTGGCCGCGTATCGCTTCCTGATCGACAGCCGCGATACCGAAACCAGCGAGCGTCTGGAAGGTCTGAGCGATGCTTTCAGCGTATTCCGCTGTCACAGCATTATGAACTGCGTCAGTGTTTGTCCTAAGGGATTGAACCCAACGCGCGCCATCGGCCATATTAAGTCGATGCTGTTGCAGCGCAGCGCGTAAGCAACACGGTCTGTCCCGGATGGCGCTTGCGCTTATCCGGGCTACCAAAGCAGTAGCCCCGGCAAGCGTTAGCGCCGCCGGGGATATAGCAGGAAATCTTTAAAAACCGCCACAAGATGTACCAGTAATGTGTAGGCCTGATAAGCGAAGCGCCATCAGGCAATAGAGATAGCAGGAAACCTCTAAAAACTGCCCCTGATAGTTAGACAGTTTTTAAAGGTTCCTTAGCGGATAGAAACCACAACTCGTCCGCAACAAGTGAACCCCGGCACGTGCACTCGGTGTGCGTGGTAGTTTCTACGGCGAAATAAGCATAAAAATGCTTAAGGGATCACGATGCAGAACGGCGCAATGAAAGCCTGGCTGGACTCTTCTTACCTCTCTGGTTCGAACCAGAGCTGGATAGAACAGCTCTATGAAGACTTCTTAACCGATCCTGACTCTGTTGACGCCAACTGGCGTTCGATGTTCCAGCAGTTACCTGGCACCGGAGTTAAACCGGATCAATTTCATTCGAAAACACGTGATTATTTCCGTCGACTGGCGAAGGATGCCTCACGTTACACTTCTTCGATATCCGACCCTGATACCAATGTGAAGCAGGTTAAAGTCCTGCAGCTCATCAACGCATACCGCTTCCGCGGTCACCAGCAGGCGAATCTCGATCCGCTGGGACTGTGGCAGCAAGAGAGAGTGGCGGATCTCGATCCGGCTTACCACGATCTCACCGAGGCCGATTTCCAGGAAAGCTATAACGTAGGTTCTTTCGCCATCGGAAAAGACACGATGAAGCTGGGCGACCTGATCGCGGCGCTTAAGCAAACCTACTGCGGCTCCATCGGCGCGGAATACATGCACATCACCTCTACTGAAGAAAAACGCTGGATCCAGCAGCGCATTGAGTCAGTAGCAGGCAAAGCGAGCTTCACCGCGGAAGAGAAAAAGCGCTTCCTGAGCGAACTGACCGCCGCGGAAGGCCTGGAGCGCTACCTCGGCGCCAAATTCCCGGGCGCGAAACGCTTCTCGCTGGAAGGCGGCGATGCGTTAATCCCGATGCTCAAAGAGATCATCCGTCACGCCGGTAAGAGCGGCACCCGTGAAGTGGTGCTGGGCATGGCGCACCGTGGTCGTCTGAACGTACTGGTCAACGTGCTGGGTAAAAAACCGCAGGACCTGTTTGACGAATTCGCGGGCAAACATAAAGAACACCTCGGCACCGGCGACGTGAAGTACCACATGGGCTTCTCTTCCGATATGGAAACCGAAGGCGGTCTGGTTCACCTGGCGCTGGCGTTTAACCCGTCGCACCTGGAAATCGTCAGCCCGGTGGTTATCGGCTCCGTACGCGCCCGTCTGGATCGTCTGGACGAGCCGAGCAGCAACAAAGTTCTGCCAATCACCATCCACGGCGACGCCGCGGTAGCCGGCCAGGGCGTAGTTCAGGAAACCCTGAACATGTCCAAAGCGCGTGGTTACGAAGTGGGCGGTACCGTGCGCATCGTTATCAACAACCAGGTTGGCTTCACCACGTCCAACCCGCTGGATGCGCGTTCTACGCCGTACTGCACCGATATCGGTAAGATGGTTCAGGCGCCGATTTTCCACGTTAACGCGGATGACCCGGAAGCGGTCGCTTTCGTTACCCGTCTGGCGCTGGATTTCCGTAATACCTTCAAACGCGATGTCTTCATCGACCTGGTGTGCTACCGCCGTCACGGCCACAACGAAGCCGACGAGCCGAGCGCAACCCAGCCGCTGATGTACCAGAAAATCAAAAAGCATCCGACTCCGCGCAAAATCTACGCTGACAAGCTGGAGCAGGACAAAGTCGCGACGCTGGAAGACGCTACCGAACAGGTTAACCTCTACCGCGATGCGCTGGATGCCGGCGATTGCGTGGTAGAAGAGTGGCGTCCGATGAACATGCACTCCTTTACCTGGTCTCCGTACCTCAACCATGAGTGGGATGAGAGCTACCCGGATAAAGTTGAGCCAAAACGCCTGCAAGAGCTGGCCAAACGCATCAGTACGGTGCCGGAAACCGTTGAGATGCAGTCTCGCGTAGCGAAAATCTACGGCGACCGCCAGCTGATGGCCGCCGGTGAGAAGCCGTTCGACTGGGGCGCGGCGGAAAACCTGGCGTACGCCACCCTGGTTGACGAAGGGATTCCGGTACGTCTGTCCGGCGAAGACTCCGGTCGCGGTACCTTCTTCCACCGTCATGCGGTTATCCATAACCAGAGCAACGGCTCTACCTATACGCCGCTGCAGAACGTACACAACGGCCAGGGCCAGTTCCGCGTCTGGGACTCCGTGCTGTCTGAAGAAGCGGTGCTGGCGTTCGAATACGGTTACGCCACCGCGGAACCACGCACCCTGACCATCTGGGAAGCGCAGTTCGGCGACTTCGCCAACGGTGCGCAGGTCGTTATTGACCAGTTCATCAGCTCCGGCGAGCAGAAATGGGGCCGGATGTGCGGCCTGGTGATGCTGCTGCCGCACGGCTATGAAGGGCAGGGCCCGGAGCACTCCTCCGCGCGTCTGGAACGCTATCTGCAGCTGTGCGCTGAGCAGAACATGCAGGTTTGCGTACCGTCCACTCCGGCACAGGTTTACCACATGCTGCGTCGTCAGGCGCTGCGCGGTATGCGCCGTCCGCTGGTGGTGATGTCGCCGAAATCTCTGCTGCGCCACCCGCTGGCGGTTTCCAGCATGGATGAACTGGCGAACGGCACCTTTATGCCGGCTATCGGCGAAATCGACGAGCTCGATCCGCAAGCCGTGAAACGCGTCGTACTGTGCTCTGGTAAGGTTTACTACGACCTGCTGGAACAGCGCCGTAAAAACGAGCAAAAAGATGTCGCCATCGTGCGTATCGAACAGCTCTATCCGTTCCCGCATCAGGCGGTACAGGAAGCGCTGAAAGCTTATTCGCACGTCCACGATTTTGTCTGGTGCCAGGAAGAGCCGCTCAACCAGGGCGCATGGTACTGCAGCCAGCACCACCTTCGTGAAGTAGTTCCATTTGGGGCCTCTCTGCGTTATGCAGGCCGCCCGGCCTCCGCCTCTCCGGCGGTAGGGTATATGTCCGTTCACCAGAAACAGCAACAAGATCTGGTCAATGACGCGCTGAACGTCGATTAATTAAAGGATACACAATGAGTAGCGTAGATATTCTGGTTCCCGACCTTCCTGAGTCCGTAGCTGACGCAACCGTCGCCACCTGGCACAAAAAACCGGGCGACGCGGTAGTCCGCGACGAAGTTCTGGTCGAAATCGAAACTGACAAAGTGGTACTGGAAGTACCGGCATCAGCGGACGGCATTCTGGATGCAGTACTGGAAGACGAAGGCGCCACCGTGCTGTCTCGTCAGATTCTGGGCCGCCTGCGTGAAGGCAACAGCGCCGGTAAAGCCGCTGATGCGAAAGCTGATACTAAAGAGTCCACCCCGGCTCAGCGTCAGCAAGCGTCTCTGGAAGAGCAAAGCAACGACGCGCTTAGCCCGGCTATCCGTCGCCTGTTGGCTGAACACAGCCTCGACGCGGCGGCGATTAAAGGCACCGGCGTTGGCGGCCGTCTGACCCGCGAAGACGTTGAGAAGCATCTGGCGAGCGCGCCGGCGAAAGCTGAAGCGAAAGCGCCAGCCGCTGCTGCGGCGCCGGTTGCGCAACTGGGCCACCGCTCTGAAAAACGCGTACCGATGACCCGTCTGCGCAAACGCGTTGCCGAGCGTCTGCTGGAAGCGAAAAACTCTACCGCCATGCTGACGACGTTCAACGAAGTCAACATGAAGCCGATTATGGATCTGCGTAAGCAGTACGGCGAAGCGTTCGAAAAACGTCACGGTATCCGTCTGGGCTTCATGTCCTTCTACGTGAAAGCGGTGGTTGAAGCGCTGAAACGCTACCCGGAAGTGAACGCTTCCATCGATGGCGATGACGTGGTTTATCACAACTACTTCGACGTGAGCATGGCGGTTTCTACGCCGCGCGGCCTGGTGACTCCGGTTCTGCGTGACGTTGACCTGCTGGGCATGGCGGATATCGAAAAGAATATTAAAGAGCTGGCAGTGAAAGGCCGTGACGGCAAGCTGACCGTAGATGACCTGACCGGCGGTAACTTCACCATTACCAACGGCGGCGTATTCGGTTCTCTGATGTCCACGCCGATCATCAACCCACCGCAGAGCGCCATCCTGGGTATGCATGCCATTAAAGACCGTCCGATGGCGGTGAATGGCAAGGTAGAAATTCTGCCGATGATGTACCTGGCGCTCTCCTACGACCACCGTCTGATCGATGGACGTGAATCGGTAGGCTTCCTGGTAGCGATTAAAGAGCTGCTGGAAGATCCGACTCGTCTGCTGCTGGACGTGTAGTCAGTAAGAGTATTACCTACCGTAGGCCGGATAAGGCGTTCGCGCCGCCATCCGGCGTTGATGAGATGCCTGATGGCGACGCTTGCGCGTCTTATCAGGCCTACAGGTTTAAAGATAATTATTACCTGAAGGATGGACTGAACACATGAACTTACATGAATATCAGGCAAAACAACTTTTTGCCCGCTATGGCTTACCGGCGCCGGTGGGTTATGCCTGTACTACTCCGCGTGAAGCAGAAGAAGCCGCCTCAAAAATCGGCGCGGGTCCGTGGGTAGTGAAATGTCAGGTTCACGCTGGTGGCCGCGGTAAAGCGGGCGGTGTGAAAGTAGTTAAGAGCAAAGAAGAGATTCGCGCTTTTGCTGAGCATTGGCTGGGCAAACGCCTGGTGACTTACCAAACAGATGCTAACGGCCAGCCGGTAAACCAGATTCTGGTTGAAGCGGCGACCGACATTGATAAAGAGCTGTATCTGGGCGCGGTTGTTGACCGTAGCTCCCGTCGCGTGGTGTTCATGGCGTCTACCGAAGGCGGCGTGGAAATCGAAAAAGTGGCGGAAGAAACCCCGCACCTGATCCACAAGATCGCTATCGATCCGCTGGCGGGCCCGATGCCTTACCAGGGTCGTGAACTGGCGTTCAAACTGGGTCTGGAAGGCAAACAGGTTCAGCAGTTCACCAAGATCTTCATGGGTCTGGCGACCATCTTCCTGGAGCGCGACCTGGCGCTGATCGAAATCAACCCGCTGGTTATCACCAAGCAGGGCGACCTGATCTGCCTCGACGGCAAACTGGGCGCTGACGGCAACGCGCTGTTCCGCCAGCCGGATCTGCGTGAAATGCGCGACCAGTCTCAGGAAGATCCGCGCGAAGCTCAGGCGGCGCAGTGGGAGCTGAACTACGTTGCTCTCGACGGCAACATCGGTTGCATGGTTAACGGCGCAGGCCTGGCGATGGGCACCATGGACATCGTTAAGCTGCACGGCGGCGAACCGGCTAACTTCCTCGACGTTGGCGGCGGCGCCACCAAAGAGCGCGTAACCGAAGCGTTCAAAATCATCCTCTCTGACGACAACGTTAAAGCGGTTCTGGTTAACATCTTCGGCGGTATCGTTCGTTGCGACCTGATCGCTGACGGCATCATCGGCGCGGTTGAAGAAGTGGGTGTTAACGTACCGGTTGTTGTACGTCTCGAAGGTAACAACGCCGAACTGGGCGCGAAAAAACTGGCTGACAGCGGCCTGAATATTATTGCAGCGAAAAGTCTGACGGACGCAGCACAGCAGGTTGTTGCCGCAGTGGAGGGGAAATAATGTCAGTTTTAATTAATAAAGACACCAAGGTTATCTGCCAGGGCTTTACCGGTAGCCAGGGTACATTCCACTCTGAACAAGCGATCGCTTACGGCACTCAGATGGTTGGCGGCGTAACGCCAGGTAAAGGCGGCACCACTCACCTGGGCCTGCCGGTATTTAACACCGTGCGTGAAGCCGTGGAAGCCACCGGCGCGACTGCGACCGTTATCTACGTTCCGGCGCCGTTCTGCAAAGACTCCATTCTGGAAGCTATCGACGCGGGCATTAAGCTGATTATCACTATCACTGAAGGTATCCCGACCCTGGATATGCTGACCGTGAAAGTGAAGCTGGACGAAGCTGGCGTTCGCATGATCGGCCCGAACTGCCCGGGCGTTATCACTCCGGGCGAATGCAAAATCGGCATCATGCCGGGTCACATCCACAAGCCGGGTAAAGTGGGCATCGTTTCCCGTTCCGGTACCCTGACCTATGAAGCGGTTAAGCAGACCACCGACTATGGCTTCGGCCAGTCTACCTGCGTCGGTATCGGCGGCGACCCGATCCCGGGCTCCAACTTCATCGATATCTTGAAAATGTTCCAGGAAGACCCGCAGACCGAAGCGATCGTCATGATCGGTGAAATCGGCGGCAGCGCGGAAGAAGAAGCGGCAGCTTACATTAAAGAGCACGTGACTAAGCCGGTTGTCGGCTACATCGCGGGCGTTACCGCGCCGAAAGGCAAGCGTATGGGCCACGCAGGCGCCATCATCGCTGGCGGTAAAGGTACTGCTGATGAGAAATTTGCTGCGCTGGAAGCGGCCGGTGTGAAAACCGTTCGCAGCCTGGCGGATATCGGCGAAGCGCTGAAAGCTATCATCAAGTAAACCCTCACTGCTCTCAGGAGCAGACTAATGTCCGATTTCGACATGGTTGGCCACCATCAGGTGGCCTTTTTTTGCCTTGTCGTCAGCCGCAGGCGCTCTCTTACGTTAAAAAACGCTATTCTATTGATTTGATGAATATTATTGGGAATAATCACTCGCCGCTTGTCCAGGGGAGGGGAGGTGGTTAATTTTATGTGAAAATAAACAGGAAAACGCAGACGTTATTTTTTGCATTTCGATTGGGAAAAATAGTGTGACCGGTCTAACATTATTAGGATCGCATCATTTCTTGCCTTAAATTGGTTAAAGTTAAAATTATATTACCTATAATTCTCATTTCCCCCTTTTTAGTAACCGCTAGCGGCAGACTTTAAACACATTTTTAACATCAATTTCACCGTTATTCTTTATTGCGCCACATAATTAACATAAGAAGAAAAAATTGATTTATATCAATGCTTAATCCTTGGAAAAAATCACCAAAAAACGTTAAATTGTCGCAAATCAAATTGGCCTATTCCGGGCATTTTCGCTATATATTGATCACCGTCGAAAAATGTAAAGCTGGAACAATAAAATCCTATTTATTGTAAGGTTATTGCGGCGTAATATATTAGAGAATCATTTGGTTTTTTCGTTAACGTATTTGTAACCTTTGCGAGGGCGCTGTTTCATCGCCAGATGAGCAGTAACGTACCAGGGAGCAAATAATTTTGTATTGGGGCATGCGTATGAACCTGAATTATTGGGTTCGTTCTCGGAGTCTTCATGCGATGAGCAAGGAGTCATGATGTTAGATATAGTCGAACTGTCGCGCTTACAGTTTGCCTTGACCGCGATGTACCACTTCCTTTTTGTGCCGCTAACGCTCGGTATGGCGTTCCTGCTGGCCATCATGGAAACGGTCTACGTCCTTTCCGGCAAACAGATTTATAAAGATATGACCAAGTTCTGGGGCAAGTTGTTTGGTATCAACTTCGCTCTGGGTGTCGCAACCGGTTTGACCATGGAGTTCCAGTTCGGGACTAACTGGTCTTACTACTCTCACTATGTGGGCGATATCTTCGGTGCGCCGCTGGCCATTGAAGGTCTGATGGCCTTCTTCCTCGAATCTACCTTTGTAGGTCTGTTCTTCTTCGGTTGGGATCGTCTGGGCAAAGTTCAGCACATGGCGGTGACCTGGCTGGTCGCTCTGGGGTCTAACCTCTCCGCGCTGTGGATCCTGGTGGCCAACGGCTGGATGCAGAACCCGATCGCATCGGATTTCAACTTTGAAACCATGCGTATGGAGATGGTCAGCTTCTCCGAGCTGGTCCTGAACCCGGTTGCTCAGGTTAAATTCGTCCACACCGTGGCTTCCGGCTATGTGACTGGCGCGATGTTCATCCTTGCCATCAGCTCCTGGTACATGCTTAAAGGCCGTGATTTCGCCTTTGCTAAACGCTCCTTCGCGATTGCTGCAAGCTTTGGTATGGCCGCTATCCTCTCCGTTATCGTCCTCGGCGATGAGTCCGGTTACGAAATGGGTGACGTGCAGAAAACCAAACTGGCGGCGATTGAAGCGGAATGGGAAACCCAGCCGGCGCCGGCTGCCTTTACCCTGTTTGGTATTCCCGACCAGGAAGCGCAAACCAACCACTTCTCCATCCAGATCCCATACGCGCTGGGTATCATCGCTACCCGCTCGGTGGATAAGCCGGTTATCGGCCTGAAAGATCTGATGGCGCAGCATGAAGAGCGTATTCGTAACGGGATGAAAGCCTATGCGCTGCTGGAACAGCTGCGCGCCGGTTCGACTGACCAGGCGGTTCGCGATCAGTTCAATAACGTTAAGAAAGACCTCGGTTATGGCCTGCTGCTCAAGCGCTATACCCCGAACGTCGCCGACGCAACGGAAGAGCAGATCGCCAAAGCGACCAAAGACTCTATTCCGAGCGTAGCGCCGCTGTACTTCGCCTTCCGTATCATGGTGGCGTGCGGCGTACTGATGCTGTTGATTATCGGCGCCTCTTTCTGGACCGTGATTCGCAACCGTATTGGCGAGAAAAAATGGCTGCTGCGCGCCGCGTTCTTCGGCCTGCCGCTGCCGTGGATTGCCGTTGAAGCGGGCTGGTTTGTTGCCGAGTATGGCCGTCAGCCGTGGGCGATTGGTGAAGTGCTGCCAACCGCGGTGGCGAACTCGTCGCTGACCGCGGGCGATCTGATCTTCTCGATGTTGCTGATCTGCGGTCTGTATACGCTGTTCCTGGTGGCTGAACTGTTCCTGATGTTCAAGTTTGCCCGCAAAGGACCGAGCAGCCTGAAAACGGGTCGCTATCACTTTGAACAGTCCTCCGCGGCTATTCAGTCGGCACGCTAAGACAGGAGTCGTCAAATGATCGATTATGAAGTATTGCGTTTAATCTGGTGGCTACTGATCGGCGTTCTGCTGATTGGCTTCGCCGTCGCCGACGGTTTCGACATGGGGGTGGGCATGCTCACCCGTTTCCTCGGTCGTAATGACACCGAGCGTCGAATCATGATCAACTCCATCGCCCCGCACTGGGACGGAAACCAGGTGTGGCTCATCACCGCCGGCGGCGCGCTGTTTGCTGCCTGGCCGATGGTGTACGCCGCCGCGTTCTCCGGCTTCTATGTGGCGATGATTCTGGTGCTGGCGTCTTTATTCTTCCGTCCGGTGGGCTTTGACTACCGTTCTAAGATTGAAGATACCCGCTGGCGCAACATGTGGGACTGGGGTATCTTCGTGGGGAGCTTTGTGCCGCCGCTGGTAATCGGCGTGGCTTTCGGCAACCTGCTGCAGGGCGTACCGTTCCATATTGATGAGTATCTGCGTCTGTACTACACCGGCAACTTCTTCCAGCTGCTGAACCCGTTTGGTCTGCTGGCCGGTATCGTCAGCGTGGCGATGATCCTGACGCAGGGCGCCACCTACCTGCAGATGCGTACCGTAGGCGAACTGCACCTGCGCACCCGCACCGTCTCCACGGTGGCGGCGCTGGTGACGCTGGTCTGCTTCGCGCTGGCGGGCGTTTGGGTCTACTACGGCATCGACGGCTACGTGGTGAAATCGGTGCTGGATCATACCGGCCCGTCTAACCCGCTGACCAAAGAAGTGGCGCGTGAAGCCGGCGCGTGGATGGTGAACTTTAACAACATGCCAGCGCTGTGGGCCATTCCTGCCCTGGGCGTGGTGCTGCCGCTGCTGACCGTCGCGTCAACAAAAGCAGATAAAGGCGCCATGGCGTTCCTGTTCTCCTCGCTGACGCTGGCCTGCATCATCCTGACCGCGGGTATCGCGATGTTCCCGTTCATCATGCCGTCCAGCACGATGCTGAATGCGAGCCTGACGATGTGGGATGCCACCTCCAGCCAGCTGACGCTGAATGTGATGACCTACGTGGCTATCGTGTTTGTGCCGATTATCCTCGGCTACACCACCTGGTGTTACTGGAAGATGTTTGGCCGCATTACCCGCGAAGACATCGAAAAGAACACCCACTCGCTGTACTAAGGTAAGGAGCTATATATGTGGTACTTCGCATGGATTTTGGGAACGCTGCTTGCCTGTGCCTTTGGGGTGATTACCGCGCTGGCGCTTGAGCACGTGGAAGCTACCAAAGCAGGTAAAGAAGAGCATTGATGAAAATTATCGCGACCCTTTACGCGATAATGGACAAGCGCCCGTTAAGGGCGCTTTCCTTATTAATGGCGCTGCTGCTGGCAGGCTGCATCTTCTGGGATCCGTCGCGCTTTGCGGCGAAGACCAGCGAGCTTGAAATCTGGCATGGTTTCTTGCTGATGTGGGCGGTGTGCGCCGGCGTCATTCACGGTGTGGGCTTTCGTCCGAAGGCCGTGCACTGGCAGGGGATTTTTTGTCCGCTTATCGCTGATATCGTTCTCTTCGCAGGCCTGATCTTTTTCTTCTTTTGAAAGATAAGAGTATAAGAGAAGTCTGTTAACCGCATGGGCTTGCATAAGCCCATAAAAATTTACTCGCCGTTTACTTTCTCCCATTCCAAACCACGATTCCCGCGCGTATAGTAGCGAAGTTTGAAAGCACTACTCTTTTTTTGCATTACCGGGATGTAAAGTGAATACAACGCTGTTTCGATGGCCGGTCCGGGTCTACTACGAAGATACCGATGCCGGTGGTGTGGTTTACCACGCCAGTTACGTCGCTTTTTATGAAAGAGCACGCACAGAGATGCTGCGCCACCATCACTTCAGTCAGCAGGTTCTGTTGGCTGAACGAGTTGCCTTTGTCGTTCGCAAAATGACGCTGGAGTATTTTGCGCCCGCCAGACTCGACGACATGCTCGAAATCCAGACGGAAATTACCTCGATGCGAGGCACCTCTTTGGTTTTCACGCAGCGAATCGTCAACGCCGAGAATACAGTTTTGAACGAAGCTGAAGTTCTCATTGTGTGCGTTGATCCACTCTTAATGAAGCCTCGTGCGCTTCCCAAGTCTATTGTCGCGGAGTTTAAGCAGTGACTGACATGAATATCCTTGATTTGTTCCTGAAGGCGAGCCTTCTGGTTAAACTTATCATGTTGATTTTGATTGGTTTTTCTATCGCTTCCTGGGCTATTATTATTCAGAGAACGCGTATCCTCAATTCCGCCAGCCGCGAAGCCGAAGCGTTTGAAGATAAGTTCTGGTCCGGCATTGAACTGTCTCGCCTGTACCAGGAGAGCCAGGGCCGTCGCGATAGCCTCGCCGGTTCCGAGCAGATTTTTTACAGCGGCTTTAAAGAGTTCGCGCGTCTGCATCGCGCCAACAGCCATGCGCCGGAAGCGATTGTCGAAGGGGCGTCGCGCGCGATGCGTATCTCGATGAACCGCGAACTGGAAACGCTGGAAACGCATATTCCGTTCCTTGGCACCGTGGGTTCCATCAGTCCGTATATTGGCCTGTTCGGTACCGTCTGGGGGATCATGCACGCCTTTATCGCCCTCGGCGCGGTGAAGCAGGCGACGCTGCAGATGGTTGCGCCGGGGATCGCGGAAGCGCTGATCGCCACGGCAATCGGTCTTTTCGCCGCCATCCCGGCGGTTATGGCCTACAACCGTTTGAACCAGCGCGTGAACAAACTTGAACTGAACTACGACAACTTTATGGAAGAGTTCACCGCCATTCTGCACCGTCAGGCGTTTACCAGCAGCGAAAGCAATAAGGGGTAAGCCATGGCCAGAGCACGTGGACGCGGACGTCGCGAACTGAAGTCCGAGATTAACATCGTTCCGCTGCTGGATGTCCTGTTGGTGCTGTTGCTGATCTTCATGGCGACAGCGCCGATCATTACGCAGAGCGTGGAAGTCGATCTGCCGGACGCCACGGAGTCGCAAGCGGTGAAAAGCAACGATGAACCACCGGTTATCGTTGAAGTCTCCGGAGTAGGGCAGTACAGCGTGAAAGTCGGTCAGGAAACGTTGTCCCAACTGCCGCCGGAGCAGGTCATTGCTGAAGCGAAGCGCCGACTCGAAGCGAATGAGAAGACGGTGTTCCTTATCGGCGGCGCGAAAGATGTGCCTTACGATGAAATTATTAAAGCGCTTAACCTGTTGCATAGCGCAGGGGTTAAATCGGTTGGCTTAATGACCAAGCCTATTTAATCGGCCCGCGAAGCGAGCGGCGGTGGATATCGATAGCATTCCGCCGCTGCTTTTAAGCGGCAACAGGCGAACAGTTTTTGGGAACCGATAGTGTCAAAGGCAACCGAACAAAACGATAAGCTTAAACGAGCGATCATAGTTTCAGTGGTGCTGCACATCATTCTGATTGCGCTACTGATCTGGAGTTCGTTCGATGAGCATCTGGATACTTCCGGCGGCGGCGGAGGTTCGTCCATTGATGCGGTGATGGTCGATCCTGGCGCGGTAGTCAACAACTACAACCGCCAGCAGCAACAGCAGTCCAGCGCGCGTCGCGCGGCCGAACAGCGTGAAAAGCAGGCTCAGCAGCAGGCCGAGGAACTGCGGGAAAAACAGGCTGCCGAGCAGGAACGCCTGAAGCAAATGGAACAAGAACGTCTGCAGGCGCAGGAAGCGGCGAAAGAAGCGAAAGAACAGCAGAAACAGGCTGAAGAGGCCGCAGCCAAGGCTGCCGCCGCGGCAAAAGCGAAAGCGGATGCCCAGGCTAAAGAGGCGCAGGAAGCTGCCGCCAAAGCCGCCGCCGATGCCAAAGCGAAGGCCGATGCCCAGGCGAAAGTCGCGGAAGCGGCTGCCGCTAAGGCGGCTGCCAAAGCGGCAGCCGACGCCAAGAAGCAGGCGGAAGCCGAAGCGGCGAAAGCCGCCGCGGATGCGCAGAAGAAAGCCGAAGCGGAAGCGGCGAAAAAAGCTCAGCAGGAAGCAGAGAAGAAGGCGCAGCAGCAGGCCGAGAAGAAAGCTCAGCAGGAAGCGGCGAAACAGGCTGCGGCAGAAAAGGCCGCCGCTGAAAAAGCCGCTGCCCAGAAAGCTGCCGCGGAAAAAGCAGCCGCCGAGAAGGCCGCTGCTGAAAAAGCCGCAGCTGCCGAAAAAGCCGCTGCCGCCAAAGCAGCCGCCGCAGAAAAAGCGGCGGCTGATAAAGCGGCTAAAGCCGCAGCCGCGAAGGCCGCCGCGGCCAAGAAAGCCGCTGCAGCTAAAGAAGCAAGCGGTGTTGACGATCTGCTCGGTGACCTGAGCTCAGGTAAGAATGCGCCGAAAACCGGCGGTGGAGCTAAAGGCAATGGCCAGCCATCGAAAGATAGCGGCGCCTCTGGCGCCAACGGTGGGGCTACGGGCGCTGATATCAGCGCATACGCAAAGCAAATACAAATGGCTATTCAAAGCCGCCTGTATGATGCAAGCCTCTATCAAGGCAAGCGTTGCGTGTTGCATATCAATCTTAGGCCTGACGGTACATTGAAGGATATCACCTCTGAAGGAGGCGACCCTGCGCTGTGTCAGGCGGCATTAACGGCAGCACGTACTGCGAGTATTCCTAAACCGCCAAGTCAGGCTGTTTATGAGAAAATAAAAAATGCCACACTAGACTTTAAACTGTAATCGTTTTTCCCCGTGCAAGCGGGGAAAAACAATCTATGGTAGTCACAGGGTTTTGGTAGTTTTGTGTATTTGGGTTTGTTAACATTCTGCTAAATTATCGTGGGCTTTCCGCCCGGATAAGGGAGATATGATGAAGCAGGCATTACGAGTAGCATTTGGTTTTTTGATGCTGTGGGCGGCGGTGCTGCACGCAGAAGTACGCATCGAGATCACCCAAGGGGTGGACTCGGCGCGCCCCATCGGTGTGGTGCCATTCCAGTGGGCTGGCCCGGGCGCTGCGCCTGAAGATATTGGCGGCGTGGTAGCGGCTGACCTGCGCAATAGCGGCAAGTTTAATCCGCTGGATCGCTCGCGCCTGCCTCAGCAGCCGGGTAGCGCTCAGGAAGTGCAGCCTGCGGCATGGTCCGCGCTGGGCGTTGACGCCGTGGTCGTAGGCCAGGTGACGCCAAACCCTGACGGTTCTTACCAGGTTGCCTATCAGCTGGTGGATACCGGCGGTGCGCCGGGTACCATCCTGTCGCAAGGCTCTTTCAAAGTGACCAAGCAGTACCTGCGTTATGCCGGACATACTGCCAGCGACGCGGTATTCGAAAAGCTGACCGGGATTAAAGGCGCTTTCCGTACCCGTATCGCTTACGTGGTTCGCACCAACGGCGGCCAGTTCCCGTATGAGCTGCGCGTCTCTGACTACGATGGCTACAACCAGTTCCTGGTTCACCGTTCATCGCAGCCGCTGATGTCGCCGGCATGGTCTCCGGACGGTTCTAAACTGGCCTATGTGACCTTCGAAAGCGGCCGTTCCGCGCTGGTAGTCCAGACGCTGGCGAATGGCGCAGTCCGTCAGATTGCCTCCTTCCCGCAGCACAACGGCGCGCCGGCCTTCTCGCCGGATGGCAGCAAACTGGCATTCGCACTGTCGAAAACCGGTAGCCTGAACCTGTACGTGATGGACCTCGGATCCGGCCAGATTCGTCAGGTGACTAACGGTCGCAGCAATAACACCGAACCGAGCTGGTTCCCGGATAGCCAGAACCTGGCGTTTACTTCCGACCAGGCTGGCCGTCCTCAGGTGTATAAAGTCAACATCAACGGCGGTACGCCGCAGCGTATTACCTGGGAAGGTTCGCAGAACCAGGATGCTGACGTCAGCGCTGATGGTAAAATTATGGTAATGGTAAGCTCGGCCAACGGTCAGCAACACATTGCTAAGCAAGATCTGGAAGCGGGTGGTGTACAGGTTCTGTCATCAACGTTTTTAGATGAAACGCCAAGTCTGGCACCTAACGGCACTATGGTAATCTACAGCTCTTCTCAGGGGATGGGATCCGTGCTGAATCTGGTTTCTACAGATGGGCGTTTCAAAGCGCGTCTTCCGGCAACTGATGGACAGGTAAAATTCCCTGCCTGGTCGCCGTATCTGTGATAATAAATAATTGATTATTAAAGGAATCAAAGAAATGCAACTGAACAAAGTGCTGAAAGGGCTGATGATCGCTCTGCCGGTTATGGCAATCGCGGCGTGTTCTTCCAACAAGAACGCCAGCAACGACCAGAGCGGTGAAGGCATGCTGGGTGCCGGCACTGGTATGGACGCTAACGGTAACGGCGGCAACATGTCTTCCGAAGAGCAAGCGCGTCTGCAGATGCAGCAGCTGCAGCAGAACAACATCGTTTACTTCGATCTGGACAAGTACGATATCCGTTCTGACTTCGCTGCAATGCTGGATGCGCACGCTAACTTCCTGCGTAGCAACCCGTCCTACAAAGTGACCGTAGAAGGTCACGCGGATGAGCGCGGTACTCCGGAATACAACATCGCTCTGGGTGAGCGTCGTGCTAACGCCGTTAAGATGTATCTGCAGGGCAAAGGTGTTTCTGCTGACCAGATTTCCATCGTTTCTTACGGTAAAGAAAAACCTGCAGTACTGGGTCATGACGAAGCGGCATATGCCAAAAACCGTCGCGCCGTACTGGTTTACTAAGAGAATTGCATGAGCAGTAACTTCAGACATCATTTATTGAGTCTGTCGTTACTGGTTGGCATAGCGGCCCCCTGGGCCGCTTTTGCTCAGGCGCCAATCAGTAGTGTCGGCTCAGGCTCGGTCGAAGACCGCGTCACTCAACTTGAGCGTATTTCCAATGCTCACAGCCAGCTTTTAACCCAACTCCAGCAACAGCTCTCCGATAACCAAAGCGATATTGATTCCCTGCGCGGTCAGATTCAGGAAAATCAGTATCAGCTCAATCAGATTGTCGAACGCCAGAAGCAGATTCTGCAACAGATCGACGGACTGACGAGCGGTGGCGGAGCAGCGGCAGCAGGCGCGCAGGCGCAGGCTCAGTCATCTTCCGGCGATCAGAGTTCGGCTACCGCCAGTACAGCGCCAGCGGCCTCTGGGGCGCCAGCGATGACCGGGGATGCCAACACCGATTACAACGCGGCTATTGCGCTGGTAAAAGATTCGTCCCGCCAGGATGACGCGATGGTCGCGTTTCAGAACTTCGTCAAGAAGTACCCGGATTCAACTTATCAACCGAACGCCAACTACTGGCTCGGACAGTTGAACTACAATAAGGGGAAAAAAGACGATGCGGCATACTATTTTGCCTCGGTGGTGAAAAACTATCCGAAATCCCCGAAAGCGCCGGATGCGATGTTTAAAGTCGGCGTCATCATGCAGGACAAAGGCGACACCGCGAAAGCGAAAGCGGTTTACCAGCAGGTGGTCAGCAAATTCCCTGGCACCGATGGTGCGAAACAAGCGCAAAAACGTCTTAACGCCCTGGGTTGATTATGGCATGACCAGAAATCGCGTTATTTCTGGTCTTGTCGCGCGAATCCCAAGCAGTTAAGTGATCTTTATCGAAATTTTAGTTGCGCTGAAATCTGAAATCAGTAATATATGCCGCCGTTGCCAAGGGATATCGAACAAGCCCAAAGCGACGCCAGAGTGGGTCGTTAGCTCAGTTGGTAGAGCAGTTGACTTTTAATCAATTGGTCGCAGGTTCGAATCCTGCACGACCCACCACTTAGTAGAAGTATCCAGCGCAGTATCGGGTGATTAGCTCAGCTGGGAGAGCACCTCCCTTACAAGGAGGGGGTCGGCGGTTCGATCCCGTCATCACCCACCACCGGGTCGTTAGCTCAGTTGGTAGAGCAGTTGACTTTTAATCAATTGGTCGCAGGTTCGAATCCTGCACGACCCACCATCTTTAGCATCGAACTTCGATGTTAAACGTGAAGGATAACGTTGCTTCAGCAACGGCCCGTAGGGCGAGCGAAGCGAGTCATCCTGCACGACCCACCATCTTAATGATGGGGTCGGTGGAAGCAGTATCGGTAGTATCCAGCGCAGTTTCGGGTGATTAGCTCAGCTGGGAGAGCACCTCCCTTACAAGGAGGGGGTCGGCGGTTCGATCCCGTCATCACCCACCACTCGGGTCGTTAGCTCAGTTGGTAGAGCAGTTGACTTTTAATCAATTGGTCGCAGGTTCGAATCCTGCACGACCCACCATCTAAAATGATGGTGCCGAGTACAAAATCTTTCAGGTAACACCCTTAGGGTCGTTAGCTCAGTTGGTAGAGCAGTTGACTTTTAATCAATTGGTCGCAGGTTCGAATCCTGCACGACCCACCAATCTTTAACGGTGGTTTCTGGTAGAACGTGAAGGATAACGTTGCGATAGCAACGGCCCGTAGGGCGAGGCAAAGCCGAGTCATCCTGCACGACCCACCATCCTGAATGATTACAGCAGTAAAATCCCGCAAGGGGTCGTTAGCTCAGTTGGTAGAGCAGTTGACTTTTAATCAATTGGTCGCAGGTTCGAATCCTGCACGACCCACCATTCAACATTGAACTTTGATGTTGAACGTGAAGGATAACGTTGCGTCAGCAACGGCCCGTAGGGCGAGGCGAAGCCGAGTCATCCTGCACGACCCACCAATGTAAAAAGGCGCCCTAAAGGCGCCTTTTTGCTATGCGTCATTCTCCACAATCAACTCCATGTTCGCACCACGCTTACCGTGGCTAAATAAGGCACGAACCGGTAGCCCGGGAAGATGCGCAGCATCGTCCCCGGGGAATACAAAATTCATCACGACATTTCGCTTGCGATCGGCTATCTTGTTTAGCATATAAAACATAGTAACCGTATTATGGCGATACATAGCGATATTTACGGTTTCAAAGTTAAGCCAGTAAAACGAGATTGCATGATGAGCGTAATGTTTGATCCTGAAACGGCGATTTATCCTTTCCCGCCAAAACCACAACCGTTGAACCGTGACGAAAAAGCGTTTTACCGCGAGAAAATTAAACGCCTGCTGCGTGAGCGCGACGCCGTGATGGTGGCGCATTACTACACCGATCCCGAAATTCAGCAACTGGCCGAAGAGACCGGCGGCTGTATTGCCGACTCGCTGGAAATGGCGCGTTTTGGCGCGCGTCACCCGGCCTCCACGCTGCTGGTTGCCGGAGTGCGTTTTATGGGCGAAACGGCCAAAATTCTTAGTCCGGAAAAGACCATCCTTATGCCGACGCTGAATGCGGAGTGCTCGCTGGATCTCGGCTGTCCCATTGATGACTTTAATGCGTTTTGCGATGCTCACCCGGATCGCACCGTGGTGGTCTATGCCAATACGTCGGCGGCGGTAAAAGCGCGCGCCGACTGGGTGGTGACCTCCAGCATCGCGGTGGAATTGATTGAACATCTCGATAGCCTCGGACAAAAGATACTTTGGGCGCCGGACCGCCATCTTGGTCGCTATGTACAGCGCCAGACCGGGGCCGACGTGTTGTGCTGGCAGGGCGCCTGCATCGTCCATGATGAATTCAAAACCCAGGCGCTGGCGCGCATGAAGGGGCTCTACCCCGATGCGGCGATCCTGGTGCATCCGGAATCACCGCAGGCGATTGTCGACATGGCGGATGCGGTAGGATCAACCAGCCAATTAATTGCCGCGGCGAAAAGCCTGCCGCAGCGCCAGCTTATCGTGGCTACCGATCGCGGGATCTTCTATAAAATGCAGCAGGCGGTACCGGAAAAAGAGCTGCTGGAAGCGCCTACGGCAGGTGAGGGCGCAACCTGTCGCAGCTGCGCCCATTGTCCATGGATGGCGATGAACGGCCTGAAAGCGATAGCGCAAGGGTTAGAGCAGGGCGGCATTGAACACGAAATTCACGTCGACGCCAAACTGCGTGCCGGGGCATTAATTCCGCTTAACCGTATGCTGGAATTTGCGGCTACACTACGGGGATAACTCATTACCGCGTCGCGTTACGCTTAGGGGATAAAATGGATTTTTTCAGTACGCAGAATATTTTAGTGCATATACCGATCGGCGCCGGCGGCTACGATCTGTCGTGGATTGAGGCGGTGGGGACCATCGCCGGCCTGCTGTGCATCTGGCTGGCGAGCCTGGAAAAAATCAGCAACTATGCCTTCGGCCTGGTGAACGTAACGCTTTTTGCGATCATCTTCTTCCAGATCCAGCTGTACGCCAGCCTGCTGCTGCAGCTGTTTTTCTTCGCGGCGAACGTTTACGGCTGGTACGCGTGGTCAAGGCAGACCAGCGATAACGAAGCGGAACTGAAAATTCGCTGGCTGCCGCTGCCAAAAGCGCTGGCCTGGCTGGCAGGCTGCGTAGTGGCTATCGGCCTGATGACGGTGTTTATTAACCCGGTATTTGCCTTCCTGACCCGCATCGCCGTCAACCTGATGCAAATGCTCGGGCTACAGGTGGCGATGCCGACGCTGGAACCCGATGCTTTCCCATTCTGGGATTCCTGCATGATGGTGCTGTCGATTGCCGCGATGGTATTGATGACGCGTAAATACGTGGAGAACTGGCTGCTGTGGGTGATCATCAACGTCATCAGCGTGGTGATTTTCGCTCTGCAGGGCGTGTACGCGATGTCGCTGGAGTATTTGCTGCTCACGTTCATTGCCCTGAACGGCAGCCGGATGTGGATTAACAGCGCGCGTGAGCGAGGTTCTCACGCGCTTTCACGTTAATGGTGATGATGATGCTCATGTCCGGAATGCGCCAGATTCAGGTGGCATTCCGGGCCGCTGCAGGGGCGATACTCCATCTGTACCGTCACATGCTCAATTTCATATTTATGCTCAATAAAATGCTGGATGCTATCAAGTAGCGCATCATGATCGTGTGGCGGCACGACCTGTACATGTAGCGTCATCACCGGTTTTTCCCCTACCAGCCAGACGTGAACGTGATGAACGTCGCGGACTTCAGGTATCGAGCGGCGTAGATCGCGGCCTAATGCTTCGACATCCAGCGAGCGCGGCGCCCCTTCCAGCAGCTCATTCATACTCTCCTGCAGCAGCCGCCAGGCGCTACGCAGCACTAAACACGACACCAGCACCGAGAGGATCGGGTCAATCGGCGTCCAGCCGGTCATCAGAATCACGATAGCGGCCACGATGGCGCCGACGGAACCCAACAAATCGCCCAGTACATGTAGCGCCGCCGCGCGAACGTTAAGATTACTTTCGGCGCTGCCGCGATGCAGGATCCAGAAGGCGAGAATATTGGCCAACAGTCCGGCGACGGCGATAACCATCATGGTTTTTCCCGCGACCGGCTGCGGATGGTTAAAACGCTGTACCGCTTCCCAGAAGATGAAAATGGTAATGACTACCAGGGCGATGGCGTTGACGAAGGCGGCGAGAGTGGTTAAACGCAGCCAGCCAAAGGTGTGGCGGCTATTTGGCGGCCGGCTGGAGAAGCGTACCGCCAGCAGAGCGAACAGGAGGGCGGCGGAGTCGGTGAGCATATGTCCGGCATCGGCCAGCAGGGCCAGCGAACCGGAAATGACGCCGCCGATGGCCTCAATAATCATAAAACCGGCGGTTACGATAAAAGCCCAAAGCAGCCGGTTGGCGTTACTGTTTTCGCCAGCAGGGGTCGGTGAATGTGCATGCGCCATGATGTCATCCTTTAATAGTTATCATTATTACACTATGACATCTTACCGAAATTCAGCGAACAAAGGGATCGAGGTGAACGTTGGTCACCTCGATCCCTTTTCTTACCCGTTTCAATTACTGCGTAGTGCCATCCGTTTTGCTGGCATCGTGGTTCATACCATTGCCGCTTTCCATTTTTTTATCCGTATCCGGACAGCGTCCATCTTTGCACATGCTGTTTTTATGGACCTCGTCGCTCGACATTCCGTCATGATTCATCGTCGAACCATCAGGGTGAAGCATGGTGCCACCGGAGTTAATTTTGTCGTTATCGACATTATTAGGCGCCACGTTTTCACGGGCATCGGGCGCAACCTGTCCGGCATCAGCGGCGGAATTGGCCTGGCCGTTGTTCGATTGCGCGCCGCTATCGGCGGCCAGTGCGGCGCCGCTGGCTAAGCTTAAGGTGGCGGTGATAAGTAGGGCTGTGAGTTTATTCATATTCATCGGATACTCCTGCTTAGTCGATTTGTTGGCTAAACGCGGCCAACAGAGATGTGCCAGGGATCTGCGGTGCTATGGTTTAACACTCCGCCTTAGCGTGAGGATTTAAAATATAATACTGAAAATAAACATTTAATTGGATGTTGCAGTTAAAAATTGTAGTTGGCTGGCGGGATTTCGCTACTTTATGGCGTATTTTTCCCTAATTCCAGGATTATTCCATCGTCAGTGTAAAATCACGTTTACACTTTTTGACCGAAGAGATAGATTGGAAGGATTGCATTTCATTGTATAAGTATGGCAACGCCTGGAAAGAAGATGAATTATCAGAACGACGATTTACGCATTAAAGAGATCAACGAATTATTACCTCCCGTTGCGCTCCTGGAAAAATTCCCCGCTACCGAAAATGCTGCCAATACCGTTGCACATGCTCGCAAAGCGATCCACAACATCCTCAAAGGCAACGACGATCGTCTGCTGGTGGTAATTGGTCCGTGCTCTATTCACGACCCTGCCGCGGCGAAAGAGTACGCCAGCCGCCTGCTGACGCTGCGTGAAGCGCTCAAAGGCGAGTTGGAAATCGTTATGCGCGTCTATTTTGAAAAACCGCGCACCACCGTCGGTTGGAAGGGGCTAATTAACGATCCGCATATGGATAACAGCTTCCGCATCAACGACGGGCTGCGTATCGCGCGTAAGCTGCTGCTGGAAATCAACGACATCGGTTTGCCTGCGGCGGGCGAGTTCCTTGATATGATCACCCCGCAATATGTGGCGGACCTGATGAGCTGGGGCGCAATCGGCGCGCGTACCACTGAATCCCAGGTGCACCGTGAACTCTCTTCCGGCCTCTCGTGCCCGGTTGGCTTCAAAAATGGCACCGATGGCACTATCAAGGTCGCTATCGATGCGATCAACGCAGCTGGCGCGCCGCACTGTTTCTTATCGGTAACGAAGTGGGGCCATTCCGCTATTGTGAACACCAGCGGCAACAGCGATTGCCATATCATTCTGCGCGGCGGTAAAGAGCCGAACTATAGCGCTCAGCACGTTGCCGAAGTGAAAGTGGGTCTGGCAAAAGCCGGTCTGCCGGCGCAAATCATGATCGACTTCAGCCACGCTAACTCCAGCAAGCAGTTTAAAAAGCAGATGGAAGTCGGCGCCGACGTGTGCCAGCAGATTGCCGGTGGTGAAAACGCGATTATGGGGGTGATGATTGAAAGCCACCTAGTGGAAGGCAATCAGAGCCTGGAAAGCGGCGAACCGCTGACCTACGGCAAGAGCGTGACCGACGCCTGCATCGGCTGGGAAGATACCGAGACCATCCTGCGCCAGCTGGCGGATGCGGTTAAAGCGCGCCGCGGCTAGCCTGTGCTTTGCCATCGCTGGTTGCCTTCGCGTTGCGCCAGCGATAGCTAAAAATAAAAAAGCGTGGAAAATTCCACGCTTTTTTGTTGCCGAAATAATTCAGTTGCGTATTACTTCGCTTTACCCTGGTTGGCGACGGCCGCGGCCTTCGCAGCGATTTCGTCAGCATTGCCCAGGTAGTAGTGTTTGATCGGCTTGAAGTTTTCATCGAACTCATACACCAGCGGTACGCCGGTCGGGATGTTCAGTTCGAGGATTTCGTCTTCGCCCATGTTGTCGAGGTATTTCACCAGCGCACGCAGGGAGTTACCGTGAGCGGCGATAATGACGCGCTCGCCGCTTTTCAGGCGCGGCAGAATGGTTTCGTTCCAGTAAGGTACGACGCGGTCGATGGTCAGCGCCAGGCTCTCGGTGGTCGGCAGTTCCGCATCGGTCAGCTTCGCGTAACGCGGATCGTGGCCCGGATAACGTTCGTCATCTTTGGTCAGTTCCGGCGGGGTGACGGCAAAGCCGCGACGCCACTGTTTAACCTGCTCGTCGCCATACTTCTCAGCGGTCTCCGCTTTGTTCAGGCCCTGCAGCGCGCCGTAATGACGTTCGTTTAGTTTCCAGGATTTCTCAACCGGCAGCCAGGCCTGATCCAGTTCGTCCAGCACGTTCCACAGGGTGTGGATGGCACGTTTCAGCACGGAGGTATAAGCAAAATCAAAGCTGAAGCCTTCTTCCTTCAGCAGTTTACCCGCCGCTTTCGCTTCGCTAACGCCTTTTTCAGACAGGTCAACGTCGTACCAACCGGTGAAACGGTTTTCGTTGTTCCATTGGCTCTCGCCGTGACGGACTAGTACCAGCTTAGTTACAGCCATTCTCTTACTCCTCCTACACGCAACCCGACTACTGTGGTGTATGTGTTTATTGATTGATAACTATTCTCATTATATTGCCGTGATTTACCTCACGGCAATGCTTATCCCTAACCATAGCGAAAATAGTGACGCAGTGTAAGATGCTTGTAAAACACAGGTTAGCTTTTTGTCTTTTAGCGGTGCAAATTACAGCAAAAAGGCGAAAAAAAACCCTCCGCAGGGAGGGCTATGGCGTTATCTGGCGATAAACTGATATTCCGTCAGGCTAACGTACTCGGCGCCGGGCCGTAATACGCAATCTGGCTGCGGCCAATGCGGATGATTGGGGGAGTCCGGCAGGAACTCGCTCTCCAGCGCCAGCCCTTGCCAGTCGCCGTAAGGTTGACTGCCGCGCGATGGCGTGCCGCCGAGATAGTTACCGGAATAAAACTGCAGCGCCGGGGCCGAGGTATACACCGTCAGCTGTAGCTTTTCATCCTGCGACCAGACATGCGCCGCCGGCTGGCGGGCGTCGCCTTTGGCCTGCAGCAGAAAGGCGTGATCGTAACCTTTCACTTTTTGCTGGTCAGCATCGGCAAGAAACTCTCCGGCAAGCACTTTCGGCGCGCGGAAATCAAAACTGGTGTACTCCACGTCGCGCAAATCGCCATACGGAATACCGTCGCTCTCGACCGGCAAATACTGGTCGGCGAAAATCTGCAGACGGTGGTTGCGCACGTCGCCCTGCACGCCATCAAGATTGAAATAGACGTGATTAGTCATATTCACCGGACAGGGTTTATCTACGGTGGCGCGATACTCAATCGAAATACGGTTATCGTCAGTCAGACGATAGCGCGCCGTTGCCTGCAGGTGGCCAGGGTAGCCCTGATCGCCGTCGGCGGAGTCGAGCGCGAATAGTACCTGGCTGTCGTCGTGGCTGACAATTTGCCAGCGGCGCTTGTCGAAGCCGTCCGGCCCACCGTGGAGCTGGTGGCCCGCGTCGGTAGAAGGGGACAGCGCCACGCTATGGCCGTCAAGCGTAAAGCGGCTGTGGGCTATGCGGTTGGCGTAGCGGCCGACCGATGCGCCGAGATAGGCCGCCTGTTCGCTATACAGCTGCGGCGTCGCGCAGCCAAGTAACGCTTCGCGCAGGCTGCCATCGGCAAGCTTCACTTTAGCCGAAAGCAGGGTGGCGCCCCAGTCCATCAGCGTGACCGTCATCCCCGCGTGGTTACGCAGGGTGATCAGGTTCCACGGCTGTCCGTCGGGCGCGAGTTCGCGGGTTAGCGTTAGCATTGGCCGGCTCCCTGGGATGGTTTGCAGACGTAAAAAGTCTCTTTAATGCCGGTTTTCGCTTCATACTGAGCGGCTACCGCCTGCTGTACTTTTTCAACCAATGCTTCCGGCATCAGGGCAACGATACAGCCGCCAAAGCCGCCGCCGGTCATCCGCACGCCGCCCTTGTCGCCGATAACCTCTTTGACAATCTCAACCAGCGTATCAATTTGCGGTACGGTGATTTCAAAATCATCGCGCATGGAAGCGTGAGACTCCGCCATCAGTTCGCCCATACGCTGCAGGTCGCCGTTTGCCAGCGCCTTCGCCGCTTCAACGGTACGAGCGTTTTCGGTTAATACATGACGCACGCGTTTCGCCACAATCGGGTCCAGCTCGTGGGCCACGGCATTAAACTGCGCAAGCTCAACGTCACGTAGAGCGGGCTGCTGGAAGAAACGCGCGCCGGTTTCACACTGTTCGCGGCGGGTGTTGTATTCGCTGCCCACCAGCGTGCGTTTAAAGTTGCTGTTGATAATCACCACCGCGACGCCTTTCGGCATCGACACCGCTTTGGTGCCAAGTGTACGGCAGTCGATCAGCAGCGCATGATCTTTTTTACCCAGCGCCGAAATAAGCTGGTCCATAATGCCGCAATTACAGCCGACGAACTGGTTTTCCGCTTCCTGGCCGTTAAGGGCGATTTGCGCGCCGTCGAGCGGCAGATGATACAGCTGCTGGAACACGGTGCCGACGGCGACTTCCAGCGACGCCGAGGAGCTTAACCCCGCGCCCTGCGGTACGTTGCCGCTGATGACCAGATCGGCGCCGCCGAAGTGGCTATTGCGCTTTTGCAGATGTTTGACCACGCCGCGGACGTAGTTTGACCACTGTTGGGTGTCGTGGCTAACGATAGGCGCATCGAGGGAAAACTCGTCGCGCTGGTTGTCATAATCGGCGGCAATGACCCGCACGATACGGTCGGAACGCGGCGCGCAGCTGACTACGGTTTGATAGTCAATGGCGCACGGCAGCACGAAACCATCGTTGTAATCGGTATGTTCGCCAATCAGGTTGACGCGGCCCGGCGCCTGAATGACGTGACTGGCAGGGTAGCCAAACTGTTCAGCAAACAGCGCCTGGGTGTTCTCTTTCAGACTCATTGTTCAACTCCTGATTCACGAAAATGGATATCGCTAACGGCACGTAACTTTTCGGCGGCTTGTTCCGCCGTGAGATCGCGCTGGGTTTCGGCTAGCATTTCGTAACCGACCATAAATTTGCGCACCGTGGCGGAGCGCAACAGCGGCGGGTAAAAGTGAGCGTGCAGCTGCCAGTGTTGATTATCTTCGTTATTAAACGGCGCGCCGTGCCAGCCCATGGAGTAGGGGAAGGAGGTCTGGAACAGGTTGTCGTAACGGCTGGTCAGCTTTTTCAGCGCCAGCGCCAGGTCGTGGCGCTGGGCTGCGGTTAAATCGGTCAGGCGCTGAATATGCGCTTTTGGCAGCAGCAGCGTCTCAAAGGGCCAGGCTGCCCAATAGGGGACCATGGCCAGCCAGTGTTCGGTTTCTACAACGGTACGGCTGCCGTCGGCCAGTTCGCGTTGCACATAATCCACCAGCATCGGTGAACCCTGCTCAGCGAAATATTTTTTTTGCAGACGGTCTTCACGTTCCGCCTCATTAGGCAGGAAGCTGTTGGCCCAAACCTGGCCGTGAGGGTGCGGGTTGGAGCAGCCCATCGCCGCCCCTTTATTTTCGAAGACCTGGACCCAGGGGTAACTTTTCCCAAGGTCCGCGGTCTGCTCTTGCCACGTTTTAACCACGCCTTCCAGTGCTTCAATGCTCAGTTCCGGCAGCGTTTTGCTGTGGTCTGGCGAGAAGCAGATAACCCGACTGGTGCCGCGCGCACTTTGGCAGCGCATCAGCGGATCGTCGCTCTCCGGGGCGTCCGGCGTATCGGTCATCAATGCCGCAAAATCGTTGGTAAACACGTAAGTGCCGGTGTAATTCGGGTTAGTGTCGCCGGTGACGCGGGTATTACCCGGGCACAAGAAACAATCCGCATCGTGCGCGGGCAACGTTTGTTTTGCCGGCGTCTCCTGCGCCCCTTGCCAGGGGCGCTTGGCACGATGCGGTGAAACCAGAATCCACTGCCCGGTTAACGGGTTATAACGACGGTGCGGATGGTCGACGGGGTTAAATTGCGTCATGGTATTTCCTTAGAGCCTTTCCTTTAGGCGATTAGTCCGGATAACCCTGCGGATGACGGGACTGCCAGTGCCAGGTGTCCTGCGCCATTTCGTCAAGGTTGCGCGTCACGCGCCAGTTCAGCTCGCGGTCGGCTTTGGCGGCATCAGCCCAGTAGGCTGGGAGATCGCCATCGCGGCGCGGCGCGAAGTGATAATTAATCGGTTTACCGCAGGCTTTGCTGAAGGCGTTGACCACGTCCAGCACGCTGCTGCCGACGCCTGCGCCAAGGTTGTAGATATGCACGCCGGCTTTATTCGCCAGTTTTTCCATGGCGGCGACGTGGCCGTCGGCGAGGTCCATCACGTGGATGTAGTCGCGCACGCCGGTGCCGTCTTCGGTCGGGTAGTCGTTACCGAAAATCGCCAGTGATTCGCGACGGCCAACGGCAACCTGCGCGATATACGGCATCAGGTTGTTCGGGATACCCTGCGGATCTTCGCCCATATCGCCTGATGGATGCGCGCCGACCGGGTTGAAGTAGCGCAGCAGCGCGATGCTCCAGTCCGGTTGGGCTTTCTGCAGGTCGGCGAGGATCTGCTCAACCATCAGTTTGCTTTTACCGTAGGGGCTTTGCGGGGTACCGGTCGGGAAACTTTCAACATAAGGGATCTTTGGCTGGTCGCCGTAGACGGTCGCGGAGGAGCTAAAAATAAAGTTTTTAACGCCAGCCGCGCGCATAGCGGAAACTAATTTCAGTGTACCGGTGACGTTATTGTCGTAATATTCCAGCGGCTTGGCGACGGACTCGCCGACGGCTTTCAGGCCGGCAAAATGGATCACCGCTTCAATGGCGTGATCGTGCAGAATTTCCGTCATCAGCGCTTCATTACGAATATCGCCTTCGACAAAGGTGGCTTTCTTGCCGCCGAGACGTTCAATGACCGGCAATACGCTGCGTTTACTGTTGCAGAGATTGTCGAGAATAATCACATCATGTCCCTGCAGCAGCAGCTGTACGCAAGTATGACTTCCAATGTAACCGCTACCACCTGTGACCAGTACTTTCATGATTCGCTCCAATAGGCTTATCGTGTGAGAAGAAGATAGCATACCAAAGAAGGCAAAAGTGTGACACAGGCTAAAATAGTGGAATCGTTTACACTTGGTGCAACATTAAGACTGATTTTATATAATCTTTTATAAAACAGTTAGTTGTTGTGATTTTTGGTTATTTCTCTGAAAAAATACAGGGATCCGCAGACCCCTGTATAGCGCTATTCTGCCAGCGTGCCGAGGTGGTAAGTGTAACCGTCTCCACTACGAATAAACTCCAGACGGTGGGTAATGCAGTCAGGGGCATCTTCGGCATGATGCGATACAAACAGCAGCTGCGTGGCCCCTTCGCCAATCAAAACATCAACGAAACGACGTACCAGTTGACGATTCAGCGGATCTAAACCCTGTAAAGGTTCATCGAGTATCAGTAAGGTCGGGTGTTTAACCAGCGCGCGAACGATCAGCGCCAGCCGCTGCTGTCCCCACGACAAACTATGGAACGGGGCGTCGGCGGTGCGTTTATCAATGCCCAGAATATCCAGCCAGCGCTGGACCAGCTTGTGCTGTTTATCAGAGACCGCCTGATAAATGCCGATCGAATCAAAATAGCCGGAAAGGATCACGTTACGCACGTTAGTGCTGACGCGGTATTCCAGATGCAGGCTGCTACTGACATAGCCAATATGTTTTTTGATATCCCAGATGGTCTCGCCGCTGCCGCGGCGGCGGCCAAACAGCGTCAGGTCGTTGCTGTAACCCTGCGGATGGTCGCCGGTGATCAGGCTCAGCAATGTGGATTTGCCCGCGCCGTTGGGACCGACAATTTGCCAGTGTTCGCCGGGATTCACCGTCCAGCTTAGCTGATTAATGATCGCTTTATCGTTATACGACACCGTGCCGTCGTTAAGAATGATAAGCGGAGCGTTCTCCGCTAAGTCGTGCCGCGCGGCGGGAGCATCCGGTTCCGGGAGCGTCATGCCAGTAAGCTTCTCGCTGTGCGCCAGTTGGGCAATCAGCGCCTGTTGCAGTAAGGCCTGTTTCTCGCCGATTTCGCTCAGCGTGCAATCCGCCAGCACGCCGGCATATTCAATAAATTCCGGGATCTCATCAAAGCGGTTGAGAACCAGTACCAGGGTGATGCCATCCTGATGCAGGCTGGCCAGCAGGTCGGCCAACTGTTGGCGAGAAGCGACATCCAGGCCATCAAACGGTTCGTCGAGGATCAGCAGGTCGGGATCGCTCATCAGCGCCTGACAGAGGAGCGTTTTGCGGGTTTCGCCCGTCGACAGATATTTAAAGCGCCGCGTCAGCAGGTGGCTAATACCAAACTGCTCCGCCAGCCGGGCACAGCGTTCCGGGTCGCGTTTTTCATCTTCGATGATTTCTGCGGTAGTGCGTCCGGTGTCTTCTTCGCCGGGGCTAAGCATATCGGTGTTGTTGCGTTGCCACTCGTCGCTGACCAGTTTCTGCAGCTGTTCGAAGGAGAGGCGAGTCGTACGCTGAAATGTGCTTTCGCGCTGCCCGTTGAGTAGAGTCAGTTCGCCGGCCAGCGCTCTGGCCAGCGCCGATTTACCGCTACCGTTACTGCCGACGAAAGCCCAGCTTTCGCCAGCACGTAGCGTGAGGCGATCGATATATAAGGTTTTTATATCGCTAAGGCGAAACGTGCCTTGCGAAATTTGCAATGATGACATTGTGTATCCCACTTTTTGCAGCGTTGTACTTCAGGGATACGTCTTCACGGCAATAAAGTCAATGCCATTAGCATAAGGTGGCCAGAATGATGCGATCGGCATTGAAGTAAGCGATCGCCTGCGCGCCCTCCTGCAAACCGTCAATTTGCGCCGTTGACAGCGTGGCGCACAGGTTTTGCCCATCCGGCAACGCCATGATGACTTCACACCGATCGGTGCCGCGTTCAATGCGGCTAATGCGCCCGGTAAGCTGGTTGTCCGCCTGCTGCGCCACGGCGTGATCCAGCGTGATGCCGACCCACGGCGCTTTCAGCAACACCAGCACTTCCTGGCCTTCATCGAGCCCGAGACGGTCGGCGCTTTGTGCGGTAATGGCGACTTTAAAACGGGTTTGGCCGTCCGCCAGCAGCACGTCGACATGTTGCTGTACCTGCTGGTGGTCGCGACCGGTGATGGTGCCGAACCACTGGTTGCGGGCGCTGGTTTGTAACGAGAAGCGGGAAATCGCCGCCAGCAAACTGTCGAGGGGCAGGGCGTCATCGTCGCTTAGTACGTCGAAGGCTTTTTGTTGAATCTGCGCCAACAGATCGTACAACTGAATCAACCGCTGGCCATAGCGGGTCAGCACCGCGCCGCCGCCGCCTTTACCGCCGGTGGCGCGGTCGACCAGCGACTGCTCGCTGAGCTGGTTCATTTCGTTGATCGCATCCCATGCGCTTTTATAGCTGATACCGGCGTTCTTCGCCCCCTGGCTAATTGAGCCAGTCCGATCAATCTGCTTGAGTAGGGCGATCCGGCGGGGATCGGCGAACAGGCGCTGCTGAAGTTTAAGCGTAAGAAGGATTTCGGCCTGCATAATCAATTCCTGACGTAAAAAGCGTATTGTGAACGATAGCGCCTATCTTGCAACAGCCATCTGCCGCGGCGGCGAGGCACCGCACAAATGGGGCGTGTTTTTCCGGCCAAAATGGTTACAATGAAATATTCGTACTATCTGGAGCCAACCATGTTAGAGCTGTTGAAAAGTCTGGTATTTGCTGTCGTCATGGTACCTGTGGTGATGGCGGTCATCCTCGGTCTGATTTACGGTCTCGGTGAAGTGTTCAACCTTTTCTCCGGCGCCGGTCATAAAGACAGCAGCCAGCAAAACCACTGATTTCCCCAACGCCCGGCCCGCCGGGCGTTTTCTTTTGTCCCCATCCTGATTACCCCTAATTGGCGCTGTGAAATTCTCACCATAGTCGTTATATTATTCATTACATAACGAATAAACAGGAGTTTCCAATGGCAGGTCAATGGTCGCGTTTACTTACCGGGGCGGTATTAACGCTCTGCGTTTCTGGTCATGCGCTGGCGCAGGACGGCAAAATAACCGTTTTTGCCGCGGCGTCGTTAACTAACGCTATGCAGGATATCGCCCAGGCGTATAAAAAAGAGCGTCATGTCGAGGTGGTTTCTTCCTTTGCCTCTTCCTCCACGCTGGCGCGCCAGATTGAAGCCGGCGCGCCTGCCGATCTATTTATTTCTGCGGATCAGAAATGGATGGACTATGCCGTAGACAAAAAATCAATCGATACGGCTTCCCGCACCACGCTGCTGGGCAATAGCCTGGTGGTGGTGGCGCCGAAAGCCAGCGATCGCGGCGATATCGCCATTAATGATAAAACCGACTGGGTCAGCCTGCTGCAAGGCGGGCGTCTGGCGGTCGGCGATCCGGATCACGTGCCGGCGGGGATCTACGCGAAAGAAGCGCTGCAGAAACTGGGGGCCTGGGAGACGTTGTCGCCGAAGCTCGCGCCGGCAGAAGACGTGCGCGGCGCGCTGGCGCTGGTGGAGCGCAACGAAGCGCCGCTGGGCATCGTCTACGGCTCTGATGCCGTCGCCAGCAAGGGGGTTAAAGTGGTGGGCACCTTCCCGGAGGATTCGCACAAAAAAGTCGAGTATCCGCTGGCTATCGTTGATGGGCATAAAAATGCTACCGTAACCGCGTTTTACGACTACCTCAAAGGCCCGGAAGCCTCGGCTATCTTTAAACGTTACGGATTCACCACACAGCAATGATTTTAAGCGATCCCGAATGGCAGGCGGTACTGCTGAGCCTGAAAGTTTCATCCCTGGCGGTGGTTTGCAGCTTACCTTTTGGGATCTTTTTTGCCTGGCTGCTGGTGCGCCGCCATTTTCCCGGCAAAGCGTTACTCGATAGTATTATACATCTACCGCTGGTGCTGCCGCCGGTGGTGGTCGGCTATCTGCTGCTGATTTCCATGGGGCGGCGCGGCTTTATTGGCAGTTGGTTATACGACTGGTTTGGTCTGACTTTCGCCTTCAGCTGGCGGGGGGCGGTACTGGCGGCGGCGGTGATGTCATTCCCGCTGATGGTGCGGGCGATTCGCCTCGCCCTTGAAGGGGTGGACGTAAAGCTTGAACAGGCGGCGCGCACCCTCGGGGCTAATCGCTGGCGGGTATTTTTCACCATCACGCTGCCGTTGACTCTGCCGGGCATTATTGTCGGTACGGTGCTGGCTTTCGCCCGTTCGCTGGGGGAGTTTGGCGCGACGATCACCTTTGTCTCAAACATTCCTGGCGAAACGCGCACCATTCCTTCCGCGATGTATACCCTGATTCAAACGCCAGGCAGCGAAGGCGCCGCCGCGCGGTTGTGCATCATCTCTATTGTCCTGGCGCTGGTATCGCTGCTGGTCTCCGAATGGCTGGCGCGCCTTAGCCGTAAGCGGATGGGAAAATAACTATGCTGGAGCTCGATTTTAGCCAGACGCTGGGCAACCACTGTCTTGAAGTACATGAAACCCTGCCCGCCAGCGGCATTACCGCAATTTTCGGCGTCTCGGGCGCGGGCAAAACCTCGCTGATTAATGCGATCGGCGGGCTGACGCAGCCGCAGCAGGGGCGCATTGTGCTCAATGGTCGGGTACTCAATGACGCGCGACAGCGTATCTGCCTGGCGCCGGAGAAGCGGCGCATCGGCTACGTGTTTCAGGACGCGCGGCTGTTTCCGCACTACAAAGTGCGCGGCAACCTGAAATATGGGATGGCCAAAAGCATGGCCGCGCAATTTGATAAGCTGGTGGCGTTGTTGGGCATTGAGCACCTGCTTGAACGACTGCCCGGTAGTTTGTCCGGCGGGGAAAAACAGCGGGTGGCGATTGGCCGCGCCCTGTTGACCGCGCCGGAATTGCTGCTGCTGGATGAGCCGCTGGCCTCGCTGGATATTCCGCGCAAGCGCGAATTACTCCCCTATTTACAGAGACTGGCGCGCGAGATCCACATCCCGATGCTATATGTCAGCCACTCGCTGGATGAAATTCAGCACCTGGCCGATAACGTGCTGGTGCTGGAGGCGGGGAAAGTGAAGGCGTTTGGCGATCTCGAAACGGTCTGGAGCAGCAGCGTGATGCATCCTTGGCTGCCGCAGGAGCAGCAGAGCACAATTCTTAACGTCTCGGTCATCGCGCAGCATCCGCAATATGCGATGACCGCGCTGGCGCTGGGCGATCAGCAACTATGGGTTAATCAACTGGCGCGGGAGCCGGGCGAAGCGGCGCGTATTCGTATTCAGGCGTCGGATGTGTCGCTGGTGCTGGAGCATCCGCGACAGACCAGTATCCGGAATATTCTGCGCGCACAGGTTGTTGGCTGCGTGGAAACCAACGGTCAGATTGAGGTACAGCTTACGGTCAGCGGCAAAACGCTATGGGCGCGAATTAGCCCGTGGGCGCGGGATGACCTGGGTGTCAGCCCAGGCCAGTGGCTGTATGCGCAAATTAAGAGCGTGTCGATCGCGGCCTGATTACAGCAAGTTACGATTGATAAAGTCGGCAATGCTGGTGGTTTCGTTTTCGCCGATCACCACCTTGGCCCGCGCTTTTACTTCCTCAACCGCGTTACCCATCGCCACGCCGGTCCCGGCGGCTTCCAGCATGCTGAGGTCGTTGTAGTTATCGCCAAAAGCGATGACGTCCTGCATGGATAATCCTTGCGCGGCGACCCACTGTGCCAGGCGTTTGCCTTTACTATTGCCGGCGCGGGCGATATCAACCTGATCGTGCCACGACCATTCGCATTCCAGGCCCAGTTTCTGGCCGACGGTCTGCGCGAAGGCCTGCAGTTTCGGGATATTTTCGTCGGTAAGGGCGAATTTCCATACCGCTTGTACTTCACGCGCCGCCTGCGCCAGAGAATTCACCTGGGTGAAAACCGGGCGTTGTTCAACCGGCAACGACTGCGCCCAGTTAGTGGTGCGGATCACGTGGCCGGTCGGACGTTCATAAAGCATGGCGTTATCGACGTACATCAGACCGTGAATATCGTGTTCGGCGAGCATGTTGGTCAGGCTGAGGGCTTTATCCACCGGCATCGGATCGGACTCGAGAACCTTTTTTGCATGATAATCATACAAATAGGTACCATTACAACAAATTGCAGGTGTATCGAGAGCCAGTGCCTGATAAAAAGGATGGATAGCGACGTGATGTCGGCCGGTTACGACGATCACCTGATATCCAGCCTCCCGGGCGCGAGCCAGCGCATCGAGCGACGCCGGAAGAATCGTTTTTTTCGAGGTCAGTAGGGTGCCGTCTAAATCGAGGGCGATCACGCGTGAGGTCATGTGTTGGTTCCGGTAAATGATGAAAAGTTGTCTGCCATGATGGTACACGGCTTCGTCTCAGGGGCAAATTTTTCAGCATCTACCGTTAAAAACGTCTATACCATTCATCGTTGCGTCGCGCGCCGGATGAAATGTATAACGATGTCCACGAGCAGTTTCACGAGCAGTGAGGAAAGGAGTAGTCATGAAACAAACCGTATATACCGCCAGCCCGGAGAGCCATCAGATTCACGTCTGGAGCCTCAATGCTGAGGGAAATCTGACATTGGTTCAGGTTGTTGATGCCCCGGGCCAGGTGCAGCCGATGGTGGTAAGTCCGAACAAAGAGTATCTCTATGTCGGCGTTCGTCCGGAGTTTCGCGTCCTGGCTTACCGCATTGCGCCAGATAATGGCGCGCTGACTTTCGCCGGTGAAGCTGCGCTGCCGGGGAGCCCGACGCATATCTCCACCGACCATCAGGGCCGTTTTGTTTTTAGCGCTTCCTACAATCAGGGTTGCGTGAGCGTGACGCCATTGATTGACGGCCTGCCGGGCGAAACGGTCACCGTCGTCGAGGGGCTGGAAGGCTGTCACTCGGCCAATATTTCGCCGGACAACCGCACGCTATGGGTACCGGCGCTGAAGCAGGATCGTATTTGCCTGTTTAACCTGAGCGACGACGGCTATCTGGCCGCACAGGAGCCGGCGGAAGTCACTACCGTTGAAGGCGCCGGTCCGCGGCATATGGTGTTCCATCCGAACCAGCAGTATGGCTACTGTGTGAATGAACTGAACAGCTCCGTTGACGTGTGGGAGCTTAAAGATCCGCACGGGAAAATTGAGTGCGTGCAGACGCTGGATATGATGCCGCCAGATTTCACCGGCGTGCGCTGGGCTGCGGATATTCATATTACGCCGGATGGCCGTCATCTTTATGCCTGCGATCGTACCGCCAGCATTATCACCATCTTCAGCGTTTCTGAAGACGGTAGCGTACTGTCTATTGAAGGCTACCAGCCGACCGAAGCGCAGCCGCGCGGCTTTAATCTCGATCACAGCGGTAAGTATTTGATTGCCGCCGGGCAGAAATCGCATCATATCGCAGTATATGAAATTGCCGGCGAGCAGGGGCTGTTAAAAGAGAAAGGGCGTTATGCCGTTGGTCAGGGACCGATGTGGGTAGTGGTTAACGCGCATTAATGTGCTACTGATGGAATAAAAAAACCTCGCGCCGCGAGGTTTTTTTATTCGGACTGACAGGCTTAAATATCATCCATCGTATAGCCGACGACAATTTCCAGCGTCTTGCGAATCACATCCGCGGTGACCACGTTATCGGTGGTTTCCAGGGCATTGATCAACCATAAAATAAGCGCCTTATTGCTCAGATGCCCATCTGAGCTGAGGATGCTGTCGATTGCCAGCGACATTACCGCAGATTCATCGACTAATTTATCTCCGGCGGCGCGGAAATATTCTGAGAGCGCTCTATCCTGCAGTCCTGCGTAAATATCTGATTGCTGATGCATAGTCTGTCTCATCATATTCTCACTTGTTTATTAAACTTGATTGGGGATCAGTGTATTTTTTTACCCGTCGGTTCGACGTTACCATCCACAACAACGGCTCTGTTTTCCCACTGGCCGTTAATCTTTTTAATGACCGGAGCGTGATTGCCGCGCGTCGTGAGTCTGACGCTAATTTCATCAATAACGGCAATAATTGCATTCCTTCGCTGGTGGTTCGTTTCCGCTGCCTGCATTAACCGAAGTTTGACTAGCAGCGTCGGAATATTAATTGGCCGGTTTGTTTTAAGAAGGGATAAAACCGCCTCGCCAATAATCTCATCGCTAACCCGTTCTGATTGACTGCTTTTCATCATCGTCCCTCTGCATGCCTCGTTGTTCCTGTAAGCCAGGTCAGGTGCAGGCCGACAGTCAGCGTTTACTCCTGACGCTCAAACAGCAGGCCAATCAACGTTTGATAATGATTTTCTTCTTCCGGAGCTCGTGCGACGTCAAGACGGCTCAGTAACTTGGTGCAGAGCGCTTTGCGGTTTAAATGCCGCCCTTCGGTGAGTATGTCCATCACGATTTCGCCCAGCGTCTCCTGCTGGGAAGGTAACGATGCTTTGTTGAAATACTGGGCTATCGCGTTCGCTGTATCTGGAATGTAACCATTCTGCTGCATATGCGCTCCTTTAATTTCACTCATCTGTTAACTGTGAGTAAACTTATACAATAATCTTTAACTTGTACATAGCGTGTTGCGCAATAAATTGTGATTGGAGTATAGTTTGTTGAAAACTAACGATAAATTTGTTGTTTTTTTATTTTGTGTAAAATTGCGATGAGGATTCTAAGCGTGACAGTTTGTACAAGATTATACGGCCTGGCGGCGTTGTGTGTTCAATTTTTGTTAATATAAATACTTGTTTCGCAAGACGTATCGAACAGTAACTGCTACTGTGAATGCTTATACCTCTCATCTGGAATCGCTATGCTCACCACCATCATTTATCGCAGCCATATCTGCGACGATGTCTCATTCAAATCGCTCGAGTCGATGGTTGCTGCGGCTAACGAGAGAAATGGTCAGGCGGATGTCACCGGTATTTTACTTTTTAACGGTACGCATTTCTTCCAACTCATTGAGGGACCGGAAGAAAACGTACAGCAAATCTATCGGCATATTTGCGCGGACCCGCGTCATTACAATCTGGTGGAGCTTCTGTGCGATTACGCGCCGTCTCGCCGCTTTGGTAAGGTCGGCATGGAGCTGTTTGATTTAAGGGAACACGATCGCGACGCGGTATTACAGAACGTGCTGGATAAGGGGACGACAAAATATCAGCTGACTTACGACGACCGGGCGCTACATTTTTTCCGTACCTTTGTCGAAGCGACGGAAAAAGAGAATTATTATGAAATTCCGTCAGCTGATAGCTGGGATTTTACTGCTGATGAGAGCTCGTTTTACCCGGCTGCGCCCTGTATCGACCGCGCTGAATCATGTTGTTTTGCTTTTCAGCCGGTGGTTGACCCTTTTGCCTGTGAAATAGTCTCCTGGGAAGCGCTGCTACGCACCGTTGACGGAGAGCCGCCTGCGGCCTATTTTGCCGGTTTGTCCAGCGATGAGGTTTACGTCGCGGATTTGCAATGTAAACGGGTTGCGTTGGCCATTGCCGGTAAATTAGGCCTGCGTGAACGTACGCTGACCATCAACCTGCTGCCGATGACGCTGGTGAAAGTGGCGGATGCGGTGCCATTTCTGCTAACGGAAATTCAGCGCAACGATCTGATCCCGGAACAGATTATTGTTGAATTCACCGAGCGTGAAGTGATCTCGCGAATGGATGAGTTTACCGATGCCGTACGCAAATTGAAGGGGGCGGGAATTCGCGTCGCTATCGATCACTTTGGCGCCGGTTTTGCCGGGCTATCGCTGCTGGCGCACTATCAACCGGATCGAATTAAAATTGATCAGCAGCTGATCCGCAATATCCATCGTGACGGGCCGCGTCAGGCTATCGTGCAGGCGATTATTAAATGCTGTCACTCGCTGGAAATTTCCGTATCGGTGGTTGGCGTTGAGCAGGCGGAGGAGTGGATGTGGCTGGAGGCGGCGGGTATTTCTCATTTTCAGGGAAATCTGTTTGCCAGTCCGCGACTGGGTGGCCTGCCGGCTATCGCCTGGCCGGGGAAAATATGATCCACTCTGAGATAGCGTAAACGCACTTTCATCCTTTTTCCCGCAAGCTGTGAGCTACAACCTGATATCTTTATCTGTACAAGAAAAGAGAGTTGTACAGTATGCCTAAATTCGTTAGTTTAGGCGCTAAAGTATCAGGTTGAGAAAAGGCGGCTTATGGCTTTTTACAGTATCGGTGAAGTAGCCGAGCGTTGCGGAATCAATCCGGTCACCCTTCGAGCCTGGCAGCGGCGTTATGGTTTGCTGAAACCGCAGCGTAGCGAAGGCGGGCACCGTCAGTTTGGTGAAGAAGATATTCAGCGAATCGAAGAAATTAAGCGCTGGATAGAGCGTGGTGTTTCAGTGGGCAAAGTGAAGGCGCTGCTTGAAGGCCAGCTACCTGCCGCCCGTGACGAATCCGCACAGTTGCAGGAAGAGATGATGAGTATCCTGCGCTATATGCAGCCGGCAAAAATCCGCGCCAAAATCACCGCATTAAGCCATCAGCATCCCGTCGACACCCTGCTTGATAGCCTGTTCGCGCCGGTGCGCCAGCGGCTGAAACTCGATCAAAATACCTCAATGGTCATTAGTAGCATGTTGGATGGCATATTGATTGATTGCGTGGCGCTGTTTTTAGCGGAATCGCGTAAAAAAAATGGTAAGGAGACGCTGCTGGTGGGGTGGGGGAATGAAGACCGCACCGACCTATGGCTGGAAGCCTGGCGCCTTTCTCAGCGTGGCTGGCACGTCAACGTGCTGGCGGAACCGTTAGAATCTCCTCGCCCGGAGCTGTTTCCTGGGCAACATATCTTCGTCTGGACCGGGCGCCCCGCTTCGCCGCTGCAACTGGAGCTGCTGGGCCACTGGCAGGAACAGGGTTTCAGTATTCACTTCCACGGTAACGAATAAAAAAACCTGCCTTTTAAGTGAGGCAGGTTTCTGTTTGCTCACGCCGCGCGCGCTTACAGATGGATTTGACTCCAGGACTTAAATGTTTCGCTACGGCTGATATTAAAGAAATCTGTCCTGCCGCTGCAGCCAAGTTTTTTTATCAGATTCAAGCGGATTTGATAAATAGTCTTAATATGCAAGTTTAGCGAGCGACCAATACTGGCAATGGCTTCGCCATTACTGATGAGCTGAATGACTTTCTTTTCTCGCTCGGTAAACTGTATCAGTTCGCCAGGAGAAGTATGCGATTTATAATATCGGGTCGGTTGATTGAGAAATGTTTTTAATTCAGCAGGGGTCGATCTGGCGGGGATGCGTAACATTGGCAGTTCGCTAAGGAAATTAAGATCGTTGCCTTCAGTTAATAAAACAAAAACCGTCTCCCGGCGATTGTATTTATGCTGTAATACCGAAAAATAACTGTCGCTGGTAAAAAAGACATGTTTTTTACTGAAGCATCTTTCTGGCAGCGTACGCAGAATGAGGCTGATGCCGCTCAGAAGATAGTGGTTGTCAATCCACAGGTCATAGCGTTCGGAACAAATGTGCGTGTGTTTACTGAACATTTTGGTCTCCACGAAGCGGATGGACGGATTAATGATGAACACCACAGCGCAGAATATCCAGCGCCTGTAAGTAGAGGTCGGCAAGGATTTCATTACTTTCTATTTGTAACCGTTGATTAATCTCGCTAATTAATTGAAGGTCATCCACGGTTTTATTTTCCTGCAATAAGCTATTTTCAATGTTTTTCAGCAATGCGCAGTTAGCTATAAACTGCACAGGGATCGTATTTTTGATATGCATAACCCTGAATCTCCCACGCGATAAATAAAAGCCGCTGGCGTAAACGATTTGCACATCGTTTACGCCAAAACATTGCGGACAGGCAACGGTAAAGCAGGAACCACCTCAAAATAACCGCGGCGTTGGCGCAGAGTGCTGACCCGAGCGCGCGCGTAAAATCGAGCTACCCGTCAACTATAGACGCTCAGGGAAAAGTTGTACAAATTTCTGCGAATTAATTTGTACAAATTAGCGGTTGGTTAATGTGTTTTTGTTTATGTTGTTGATATGTATGATTTTTATTTTCTTCTTTCTTGTACAGGCCAGGCGGTAAATCTCTCTGAAAAACGACGAATGCTCTCTGCGCGGGGTTATACTTGTCTGCCAGGAAAGAGAAAAAGGAGGGAATGCGATGAAACTATGGCCAATTCTGACCGGGGTTGCGGTATCGCTGGCGTTAGTCGCCTGTAAGACTCCCACGCCGCCTCACGGAGTAAAACCGATAAACCACTTTGACGCCAGCCGCTATCTGGGGCGCTGGTATGAAGTCGCGCGCCTGGAAAACCGTTTCGAACGAGGTCTGCAGCAGGTAACGGCAACTTACAGCATGCGTGATGACGGCGGCATTCGCGTACTTAATCGAGGATTTGACCCGCGAAACAACCGCTGGCGCGAAAGCGAAGGCAAAGCCTATTTCACCGGCGCTTCCACCACGGCAGCGCTGAAAGTCTCGTTCTTCGGTCCCTTCTATGGCGGATATAACGTGATCGCGCTCGACGAGGATTATCAATACGCGCTGGTGAGCGGGCCAAACCGCGACTATTTATGGCTGCTTTCGCGCACCCCGGATATTCCGTCCCACATCCGACAGCAGTACCTTGCCCTGGCCGCTGAGCTCGGTTTTGCGGTTAACAAACTGGTCTGGGTGCGGCAGGCGAAGGCTTAAACTATCGCCTGCCGCAGGGTGTGCGCCGCATCGTTGAGCGCGGGCGTTGGCATACGGCCGATTAACGTAAACTGGTAGCCGCCGTGGTGCCACCAGCGCAGGTTCATGCCCTGACGCTGCTCATTTTGCGGCGGCGAGGCGGTTTGCCTGGCGGCGGGTGAAATACACAGCGCGACCGGGCCGTAACCGGTATGCAGCCAGAGAATTTGCGTGATCGAGGTACTTTCGTAGCGCAGCATACGGACCATTTTCAGCTCCGCCTCAGGTAAGGCGAGCTGACGTCGTTCTAGCAACAGTCCTGTATCCTGCGCCGAACGACGCAGGCCACGGTCGAGCATCTCAGGTGAATTATCAACATCGGCCACGGTTTCCGCGCTATATAGCGACATGTACTGGGCTTCAAGACGGCGAATATTCTCGTCATCGTCCTCCTGCGGCGCAGGCCGCCAGAAGTAACTTGTTGCGCTACCGATAACCAACAGGCCCAGTGAGGCGGCGATCAGCGCGCGGCGGCTGAAGCGCGCCTGATTTTGCGCTTCAATTTCCGGCGCGGCGAGATAGGGCGCCAGTTTCGCCTGCATCCGCGCCACGGGCGCTTCATCAAGCAGGGCGGCGAAAGCATGTTGATAAGGCTGATGATTATTCATCAACGTGGCGGTGCGGTTGGCGAGCTGCGGGTCGCGGGCAAAGGTTTCGCTAAAACGGCGGGCGTCCTCCGCGCACATTTCGCCATCAAGCCAGGCGACAATGGCCTCGTCCTGCCAGGGTGGGGAAAAGCGAATAGGGTTCATGAGCGTTTCTCCTGCGCCGGGGGGGAAATCGCCGGCGTTTTGGCCAGCGTTTCCCGCGCGGCGGCCAGCCGACTCATAATGGTGCCAATAGGTACCGATAGCGTCTCTGCGGCTTCTTGATAACTAAACCCCTCGACATACACCAAAAAGACGGCATTACGCTGCGCCTCGGGCAGTTGATTAACCCGCAGCATAAGTTGCCGATAGCGCCACCGCGTATCGTCCTGTTCGCCCGGCTCGGGGGCGGCCAGCTCCTCACACTCGACAAACCCCTGGCCGAGGCGGACCTGGCGGGCGCGCAGCTCTGAAATCCAGATTGAGTGCAAAATGGAGAATAGCCACCTGTCGATGCGGGTGCCGGGGGTAAACTGCGCGCTCTTTTCGAGCGCGCGAAGGCAGGTGGCCTGCACCAGTTCCTCGGCGACGTCGCGGTTGTGCGAGAGTACGAGGCCGTAGCGCCACAGGCGAGGAAGATGGGCGGCCAGTTGGCTATCAACGATACGGTTAGCGATGTTCTTATCCTTATTGATTCTGGCGAATCACGACTATCAGGATTCAGGATGTCCGTTTATTGCCGACTGAAGATCGCGGTACTCTTCGCAGCTTTGGCCGCAAATGCCGGCAATCGCCGCCAGCTGCTGCTTAGCCAGATCGGGGCGTCCTTTAACCATCCATGCTTCGCCAAGGTATTCGCGGGCTTTCGCGTAGTCCGGTTTCAGCGCCAGCGCCCGCTGATAATAGCCAATTCCTTCATCGGTTCTGCCGAGCTTACGTGTGGCGTAGCCGCGATAGTTCCACGCCTCAGGCGTATTGGCGTTGTGCAGCGTATCCAGCAGGTTAAGCGCGGCCTGATATTCCCCTTTTTTCGCCAGATGCCAGGCATAATTGGTTTTATCTTCATCGCTAAGGCTGCTGGTTTTTTGCGGAACGCATTTTTGGCTCACGCTGTCGTAGGCCTGACCGCTCGGGCAATCCGGGGTTTGTTTGCTCGGGCTGTTATCGCCCATGGCCAACGCCGCCGGGGTATATAACAAAAATAGCAGCGCCGGAACGACTAAGCGCCTGATGGGAGAAATTTGTGCGTTCATGGTGACCTCCAGGAGGGCGAGAGACGCGATAAAGCATCGCGTTGTCGGTTCTGAGGAGTAAACGCGCGAGCGGGAGGATTTATTCGCCATTGGCGAAAATTATTAATTGGGGTTGTGGTGAGAGTATGCGTTAACAAGAAAAACCCGCGCCTGGGGAGAGCGCGGGCCGATAATATTACTGTTTCGGAGCGGCAACCACAAAGCTGCCCACGCCGCGGTTGTTATATTCCCACATGCGGTTGAAGCCGTTGTCGTTAAGGTTACGCTGCGGGTTGCCTTTATCATCCTGCGCGCCAACGTTACCGCTGAAAGCGCGGTTAGAACCGACCGCCGCCGCCCATGGTTGAGCAATATTAAAGCCTTCATTGATGACGCTATCGCGAATCACCACCTGGCCATTGCTGTTGCCGTCGACGTCCAGCGCGCGGCCAAGCTGCGCGACGTTATCGCCGGACGCGGTGAAGCGGCTATTGGTCGCCAGGAAGCCGTAGGTCATGCTTTTCAGCGTTGCCGGCGCGAAAACGTAGGCTTCTTTCTGCGTACGCGAGTTCACGACGCGGAAATCGGTATTATCGAATACCACCGCGCCGCGACCGGAAACGATATCCACATCGCCTTCAATATAGCTATTGGTCACCAGCGTGCGGGTCTGACGGTTGTCCTGCAGACGGTTCTGCACGCCGCTATTGGTCACAAAGAAGGTGTTCTGGCGGCCAAGAATGTTGACCTTGTTGATCTGCACCTGGTCGCCATCGCTGCGCAACGCCACCGCCTGGTGGGTACCGGCATCGACGCTATCGCCGAGATTGTTGGCGATAGTCAGGTTCTGCAGCTGCAGGCCATTGTTCTGCGACCAGAAGACCGCGGAACACATCACGCCCACGGTGGCGGCGGATTTGCTCTGGCAGCTGTCGAACATATACCACGCGGGCTTGCCCGGCATGTATTTGCCGCCCGGATTGACCAGGTGACGCCAGCTATTGCGGTCCATTTCGGAATCAATCGCTTCGCTGATTTTGACGTCGGCAGGGTTTTCACCGGTACCATAAATGGTCAGCGCGCCTGGCGCGGCAGGCACATAGACGGTACCCGCATATTCGCCCGGCATAACGGCGATGAACAGGCGACGCGCGGAGTGACGGGCAATCGCCGCATCGACCGCGGCCTGAATAGTCGTGTGGGTCACGCCCTGGGCGCCCGCCGGGCCGACGATGAAATCAGGCTGTGCCGGCAGGCTGATCGCGGATGGCGTCCAGGCGGCGGCATTCGGCGTCAGCGACTGGAAATAAGCTGCCTGAGTGAAGTTTTTCGCTTCATCGGCGCTAAGAATTGGCCGTGCGGTATTGCCCGGTGCAGTCTGCGTTGAGGGTTTTTGATCGGCAGGCGTCGAGCTACAGGCGGACAGCGTCACGCCGAAGGCCAGCGCCAGCGCCAGGCGGGAAACGGAATATGTGTTCATGTTGCTCCGGGCGATAATATGCAAAGTTACATACCCTTTGTGCGCGACAGGGTATAAGTCCTTTAAAACCTGCTGTTTTATACTAACTTGAACGAAACGGGAAGATGCCAGTTCAAAAACTTCACTTCTTTACGCAATACCTGGTGACAGTGGAACGTCTGTAGTCACAAAAAAATAACATTTACCCGCGCTTTTATTGACATTACCGGCGTTATGAAAATAAATGTCTATACAACCCATGACAAGTTGAACGCTATGACTGAAGCCACCTCTGAACTCGTTATCTGGCGAAACGCGCGTCTCGCCACCCTGAACCCTGATTATTCCCAACCGTACGGCCTGCTGGAGCGCCATGCGCTGCTGGTGCGTAACGGCCGCATTGAGGCGATCGTCGACGATGCTGATGCCCCGGCGGGGCGTCGTATCGACCTCCAAGGCCGGCTACTGACGCCGGGCCTCATTGACTGCCACACTCACCTGATTTTTGGCGGTAGCCGGGCGCAGGAGTGGGAGCAGCGGCTGAACGGCGTGTCGTATCAAACCATCAGCGCCAACGGCGGCGGCATTAACTCCACCGTGCGCGCCACGCGCGAAAGCAGCGAAGCAGAACTACTGGCGCTGGCGCAGCCGCGTCTTGCTCGCCTGCTGCGTGAAGGGGTGACAACGCTGGAGATTAAATCAGGCTACGGTCTCGATCTGCAAAACGAACGCAAAATGCTGCGGGTCGCCCGACAACTGGCCGACGACAATGGCGTAGAACTGTCGGCGACGCTGCTCTCCGCCCACGCCACGCCGCCGGAATATCATGGCGACGCCGATGGCTATATCTCGCTGGTCTGCGAGACCATACTGCCGACGCTGTGGCAAGAGGGACTGTTTGAAAGCGTTGACGTCTTCTGTGAAAACGTCGGCTTCAGCCCACAGCAAACCGAGCGCGTCTTTCAGGCCGCGCAGGCGCTGGGCATTCCGGTAAAAGGCCACGTTGAGCAGCTCTCGTCGTTGGGCGGCGCTCAGCTGGTGAGCCGCTATCACGGGCTTTCCGCCGACCATATCGAGTATCTGACGGAAGAGGGCGTGGCGGCGATGCGCGAAAGCGGCACCGTGGCAGCGCTGCTCCCCGGCGCGTTTTACTTCCTTAACGAAACCCGCAAACCGCCGGTGGAACTGCTGCGCAAGTACCAGGTGCCGATGGCGGTGGCGACTGATTTCAACCCGGGCACCAGCCCCTTCGCTAGCCTGCATCTGGCGATGAACATGGCCTGCGTCAAGTTTGGTTTAACGCCGGAGGAGGCCTGGGCCGGGGTGACTCGCCATGCCGCGCGGGCGCTGGGGCGACAGGAGAGTCATGGTCAGCTGGCGGCGGGCTTTGTCGCAAACTTCGCTATCTGGGATGCAGAACATCCGGTCGAGATGGTGTATGAGCCGGGGCGCGCGCCGCTCTGGGGGCGCGTGGTACGAGGAGAACTGCAATGATGCTGTGGCAAGCTACGCCCGCCAACCTTTGGCAGGGGCGTGATGATAGCGCGGAAGCGCCCAATGCGCTGCGCCTGTTCCAGACCATCGCCCGCGCGGAACGCTTCGCGCCGCAGGAGATGCCCGGCGATATCGCGCTGCTCGGCTTCGCCTGCGACGAAGGCGTACGGCGTAATAAAGGTCGTACCGGCGCCGGACATGGTCCGGAAACGCTACGCCGGGCGTTGGCCAATATGGCCAGCCATCAGGGCCATGACCGCTGCGTGGATATGGGCACGATTAGCGTCGACGGTGAACAGTTAGAAGCCGCGCATCAGGCGCTGCGCGAGGCGGTGGCCGCCTGTCAACGCGTTGGCAAACGCACGCTGGTGCTGGGCGGCGGCCACGAGACGGCCTTCGGCCACGGCGCTGGGGTACTGGATGCCTTCCCGGGCGAAAACGTGGGCATTATTAATCTCGACGCGCATCTGGATTTACGCTTTGCCGAATGCGCCAGCTCCGGGACGCCGTTCCGCCAGCTGGCGCTGGAGTGCGAGGCGCAGCAGCGAGGTTTTCACTATACCTGCATCGGCGTGAGCCGGGCGGCGAACACCCAGGCGCTGTGGGATGAAGCGGCGCGCCGCCAGGTGGCTATCGTTGAGGATCTGGAGGTGCTGGAGGCCTTCGAAACTCGCGTGTTGCCGGAGCTTGAGCGCAATATCGCGCAATTCGACCGTCTGTATCTGACTATCGATCTCGACGTGCTGCCGGCGCGCGAAATGCCGGCGGTTTCCGCGCCAGCGGCGCTGGGCGTGCCGCTGGCGACCCTGCTGCGGATCGTAGAGCCGTTGTGCCGCAGCGGTAAGCTACAGGCGGTGGATTTGGTCGAGTTTAATCCGCAATTTGACATCGACGGACAGGGCGCCCGCGCGGCGGCCCGTCTGGCATGGCAAATCGCCCATTGGTGGCGCTAGCGATCCGCGCTATTATTTTCGTTTCGCCGCTCCGCTTATTACGCATAAGGAAAGCCAGGCCATGTTTGCACAACAACCTCGTTCCGCGCCCGCGCCTTTCTATGAAAAGGTGAAGCAGGCGATCAGCGAAAAGATCCACCGCGGCGAGTGGCGTCCGCACGACCGAATTCCCTCGGAGGCTGAACTGGTCGCCCAGTTCGGCTTCAGCCGCATGACCATCAACCGCGCGCTGCGCGAACTGACGGATGAAGGCTTGCTGGTGAGGCTACAGGGAGTCGGTACCTTCGTCGCCGAGCCGAAAGGGCAGTCGGCGCTGTTTGAAGTGCGCAGCATAGCCGATGAGATTGCCTCCCGCCGTCACCAGCACCGCTGCGAGGTGCTGCTTTTAGAGGAGACCGAAGCGGACGTTATCCAGGCGGAGGCGCTCAACGTCGCCGAAGGCACGCGTATCTTCCATTCGCTGATGGTGCATTTCGAAAACGAGGTCCCGGTACAAATTGAAGATCGCTGCGTCAATGCCGCGGTGGTGCCGGACTATCTACTACAGGATTACACCGCCACCACGCCGCATGATTATCTGTCGCTCATCGCGCCGTTAACCGAAGGCGAACATATCGTCGAGGCGGTGCAGGCGACGTCAGAAGAGTGCGCGCTGCTGCGCATCATGCCGCACGATCCCTGTCTGCTTATTCGCCGCCGCACCTGGTCGACGACGCATATTGTCTCACACGCTCGCCTGCTGTTCCCCGGCGCGCGCTACCGCCTGCAGGGCCATTTCAGCTCGTAATTTACCCTGGCGTCAGCAAAACGTGATTGCTGACGCAATATAACAAAATTGTATCATTTCTGTTAAATCCTGGCTTGCGTAGAGTTGTATAGACAAGTATATGTATCTACGTACACAACGTTAATTGTCAGGAGAAACCCCGATGTCGCAAAGCAAATATCGCCAGCTGGACGTACGTGCCCCGAGAGGCACGACGCTGACCGCCAAGAGCTGGTTGACCGAAGCGCCGCTGCGTATGTTAATGAATAACCTCGATCCCGATGTCGCCGAAAACCCGCATGAGCTGGTGGTCTATGGCGGTATTGGTCGCGCTGCGCGCAACTGGGAATGCTATGACGCTATCGTGAAGGCGCTGAAAAACCTGGAAAGCGATGAGACCCTGCTGGTGCAGTCCGGTAAACCGGTCGGCGTATTTAAAACGCATGAAAACTCGCCGCGCGTGCTGATCGCTAACTCCAACCTGGTTCCGCACTGGGCCACCTGGGAACACTTCAACGAACTGGATGCCAAAGGGCTGGCGATGTACGGCCAGATGACTGCCGGCAGTTGGATCTACATCGGTAGCCAGGGCATCGTACAGGGCACCTACGAAACCTTCGTCGAAGCCGGTCGCCAGCACTATCAGGGTAGCCTGAAAGGCCGCTGGGTGTTAACCGCCGGTCTGGGCGGCATGGGCGGCGCGCAGCCGCTGGCCGCGACGCTGGCGGGCGCCTGCTCGCTGAACATTGAATGTCAGCAGAGCCGCATCGATTTCCGTCTGCGTACCCGCTACGTGGATGAACAGGCCACTTCTCTGGATGACGCCCTGGCGCGCATCAAAAAATATACCGCCGAAGGCCGCGCTATCTCCATCGCGCTGTGCGGCAACGCCGCGGATATCGTTCCGGAACTGGTGAAACGCGGCGTGCGCCCGGATATGGTCACCGACCAGACCAGCGCCCACGACCCGCTGCACGGCTATCTGCCGAAAGGCTGGAGCTGGGAAGAGTATCAGCAGAAAGCCGAATCCGATCCGCAGGGCACTATTCTGGCGGCCAAACGCTCGATGGCCGACCACGTTCAGGCGATGCTGGCCTTTAATGAAATGGGCGTACCGACCTTCGACTACGGCAACAACATCCGCCAGATGGCGCAGGAAATGGGCGTCAGCAACGCCTTCGATTTCCCGGGCTTCGTGCCGGCGTATATCCGCCCGCTGTTCTGCCGTGGTATCGGCCCGTTCCGTTGGGTGGCGCTGTCCGGCGATCCGCAGGATATCTACAAAACCGACGCGAAAGTGAAAGAGATCATTAAAGATGATAAGCATCTGCACCACTGGCTGGATATGGCGCGCGAGCGCATCAGCTTCCAGGGACTGCCTGCGCGTATCTGCTGGGTAGGTCTGGAGTGGCGGCAGAAGCTGGGGCTGGCCTTTAACGAAATGGTGCGTAGCGGCGAAGTCTCCGCGCCGATCGTGATTGGCCGCGATCACCTTGATTCCGGCTCCGTCGCCAGCCCGAACCGCGAAACCGAAGCCATGCGCGACGGCTCGGATGCGGTATCCGACTGGCCGCTGCTCAACGCACTGCTTAACACCGCCAGCGGCGCGACCTGGGTGTCGTTGCACCACGGCGGCGGCGTAGGCATGGGCTTCTCGCAGCACTCCGGGATGGTTATCGTCTGTGATGGTACCGATGAAGCGGCGGCGCGTATCGCTCGCGTCCTGCATAACGACCCGGCGACCGGTGTGATGCGTCATGCCGATGCGGGTTACGATATCGCCATTGAATGTGCGGCGGAACAGGGTCTGAATCTTCCGATGGTTGCGGCAACGCAGGGGAACGCTAAATGAAATCTTTAACGCTAATTCCGGGGCAACTGAGCCTGTCGCAGCTCCGCGACGTTTACAGCCACCCGCTGAACATTACCCTCGATAGCAGCGCGTTTGCGGCAATCGATGAGAGCGTGGCCTGCGTTAACGCCATCCTTGCCGAAGGGCGGACCGCCTACGGTATTAACACCGGTTTTGGCCTGCTGGCGCAGACCCGTATCTCGACGGAAGATCTGGAGAATCTGCAGCGTTCGCTGGTGTTATCCCATGCGGCGGGCGTTGGCGAGCCGCTGGACGATGACCTGGCGCGCCTGATTATGGTGCTGAAGATTAACAGCCTGTCCCGCGGCTTCTCCGGGATCCGCCTGAGCGTGATCCAGGCGCTGATTGGCCTGGTCAATGCCGGCGTGACGCCGTGGATCCCGGCGAAAGGTTCCGTCGGCGCCTCCGGCGACCTCGCGCCGCTGGCGCATATGTCGCTGACGCTGCTTGGCGAAGGCAAAGCGCGGGTACGCGGCGGCGAATGGCTGCCGGCGACGGAAGCGTTACGTCAGGCGGGGCTGGAGCCGATTACCCTGGCGGCGAAAGAAGGTCTGGCGCTGCTGAACGGCACCCAGGCGTCGACGGCTTTTGCGCTGCGCGGCCTGTTCGAAGCCGAAGATCTGTTCGCCTCCGCGGTCGTTTGCGGAGCGTTAACCACCGAAGCGGCGCTGGGTTCGCGTCGACCGTTCGATGCACGTATTCACGAGGTGCGCGGCCAGCGTGGCCAGATTGATGCGGCGGCGCTCTATCGCCATCTGTTGACCGATGACAGCGCGATTTCGCAGTCGCACCATAACTGCGCCAAGGTGCAGGATCCGTACTCTCTGCGCTGTCAGCCGCAGGTGATGGGCGCCTGCCTGACGCAGATTCGTCAGGCGGCTGAGGTGTTGTTAGCCGAAGCGAACGCGGTCTCCGATAACCCGCTGGTCTTTGCCGCCGAAAATGACGTCATCTCCGGCGGTAACTTCCATGCCGAACCGGTAGCGATGGCGGCGGATAATATCGCGCTGGCGATCGCGGAAATCGGCTCGCTCTCCGAGCGCCGTATCGCGCTGATGATGGACAGCCATATGTCGCAGCTGCCGCCGTTCCTCGTCAAAAATGGCGGCGTCAACTCCGGCTTTATGATTGCTCAGGTCACGGCGGCGGCTTTGGCCAGTGAAAACAAAGCGCTGTCGCACCCGCATAGCGTTGACAGCCTGCCAACATCCGCGAACCAGGAAGACCATGTTTCCATGGCGCCGGCTGCCGGTCGTCGCCTGTGGGCGATGGCGGAAAACACCCGTGGGGTGCTGGCCGTCGAGTGGCTGGCGGCGGCGCAGGGGCTGGATATGCGCGAAGGGCTGACCACCAGTCCGCTGCTGGAAGAGGCGCGTCATCTGCTGCGCGAACGCGTGCCGCATTATACCCAAGACCGTTTCTTCGCTCCTGATATTGAAAATGCCACCGAGCTTTTGGCCGCACGTCACCTGACGCGTCTGCTGCCTGCCGTATTGCCTGGCCTGAATTAATCACCGTTGTTCTCTGTACCCGCGTCGGGGGGATGTCATCCCCCCGACCGTCCTACATCGCATATTTGTCGTCATATAAAAAAACCAGGACACCTGTATATGCAACAACAACACAAACCGCATCTGCTGCGCGGGCTGAATGCCCGACACATTCGTTTTATTGCGCTCGGTTCCGCTATCGGCACCGGGCTGTTCTACGGTTCGGCCTCCGCCATTAAGGCGGCGGGGCCGGCGGTACTGCTGGCCTATCTGATAGGCGGCGCGGCGGTCTTTATGGTGATGCGCGCGTTGGGTGAAATGGCGGTGCGCAATCCGGTTTCCGGCTCCTTCGGCAGCTACGCTCGCCAGTATCTTGGGCCGCTGGCCGGATTTATTACCGGCTGGACCTACACCTTTGAAATGGTGATCGTGGCGCTGGCCGACGTCACCGCATTCGGTATCTATATGGGGTTGTGGTATCCCGATGTGCCGCGCTGGATCTGGATCCTTAGCATCATCTTCTTTATTGGCGCGATGAACCTGTGCAACGTGCGGGTGTTCGGCGAGATGGAGTTCTGGCTGTCGCTGATTAAAGTGGTGGCGATTATCGCCATGATGGCGGCGGGCGCAGGGATCATCTTCTTTGGCTTTGGCCATAGTTTCCCGGCCACCGGGCTGGAAAATCTGTGGAGCCACGGCGGCTTTGCGCCAAATGGCTGGCAGGGGATCATCGCTTCGCTTGGCATCGTGATGTTCGCTTTCGGCGGCGTGGAAATTATCGGCGTCACGGCGGCGGAAGCGCAGAACCCGAAGAAGGTCATCCCGCAGGCCATCAACACCATTCCGCTGCGTATTATTCTGTTTTACGTCTGCACCCTGGCGGTGCTGATGGCGATCTTCCCGTGGAATAGTTTTGGCGAGCAGGGCAGTCCGTTTGTGCTGATCTTCGATGGTCTCGGGATCCCGGCGGCGGCGACCGTGCTGAATATCATCGTGATTAGCGCCAGTATCTCGGCGATTAACAGCGATATTTTTGGCGCCGGGCGCATGATGTACGGTATGTCGAAAGAGGGGCTGGCGCCGAAGTGCTTCCAGCGAATCGCCAGCAACGGCGTCCCCTGGATGACGGTCGTGGTGATGGGCGTGGCGCTGCTGGTGGCGGTGGTGCTTAACTATCTGATGCCGGAACAGGTATTTGTCCTGATTGCCTCGCTGGCGGCGTTCGCCACCGTCTGGGTGTGGCTGATGATCCTGCTCTCTCATTTCTCGATGCGCCGCGGTTTGTCGGCTGAAGAGCGCAGTAAGATCGAATTCCCGATCCCCTTCTGGCCGGTTGGCCCGCTGTTGACGCTACTGTTTATGGGGCTGGTAATCGCCGTGTTGGGAATGGTGGAAGAGACGCGCGTGGCGCTGTTAGCCGGGCTGGTGTGGCTGGGGCTGCTGACGGTGGTGTGGTACGCGCGCGTGCGTAAAACCGCGTTGCAGGTGGCCACTGAACAGTAAGGTCAATTTCCCCGGTGGCGCTGCGCTTACCGGGGCTACAAATGGCACTGACCATAGCGAGTAGCCCGGCTAAGGCGCAAGCCGCTATCCGGGGGGATAATTAACTGAACAGGGCGGTGATGGAAGCGCTGGCGAGCGAATGGAAATGGACATTAAAGCCGACCATCGCGCCGCTCGCCTCGGCGTCGATATCAATCTTATCGATATCCAACGCGTGTACGGTAAAAATGTAGCGGTGGGTTTCACCCTTCGGCGGCGCGGCGCCGCCGTAGCCGGCCTTACCAAAATCGGTGCGGGTCTGAATGGCCTCTTCCGGTAGCTCCGCCTGACCGGAACCGGCCCCTTGCGGTAAAACCCGGGTATCGGCAGGCAGGTTGGCTACCACCCAGTGCCACCAGCCGGAACCGGTCGGCGCATCCGGGTCGTAGCAGGTGACGACAAAGCTTTTGGTTCCTGCGGGAACGTCGTCCCACATCAGATGCGGCGAAAGATTATCGCCATCGTACCCCATACCGTTGAATACGTGACGATTAGGCAGCTTGCCGCCGTCTTGCAGATCGTGACTGGTCAGTTTCATGCTTCATCCTCATTGATAATGCGCTGATTAACAAAGAAGTGTAGCTTTCCCGACGGCGCAATTCCGCTGTTTATTCGCTAAAAAATGTTTCTTCTTGTACCGCCATATTGACCGCACGGGTCAGGCGAGTCAGCTGTTGTGGGCTGATGATGTACGGTGGCATCAGATAAATCAGGCGGCCAAACGGGCGGATCCATACCCCTTGCTCAACGAAAAAGCGCTGCAGAGCGGCCATGTTGACCGGATGACGGGTTTCAATCACGCCAATCGCGCCGAGTACGCGCACGTCGGCGACCCATTCTGACTCGCGCGCCGGAGCCAACTCGGCCTTCAGCTGGGCTTCAATCGCCGCTACCTGCTGTTGCCATTCGCCGCTCTCCAGCAGGCGCAGGCTTTCGCTTGCCACCGCGCAGGCCAGCGGATTGCCCATAAAGGTGGGGCCGTGCATAAAGCAGCCGGCTTCGCCATCGCTGATGGTTTCAGCTACCGTTCGGGTGGTGATGGCGGCGGAAAGGGTCATGGTACCGCCGGTCAGCGCTTTACCCAGACAAAGGATATCGGCGGAGATACCGGCATGCTCGCAGGCGAACAGTTTGCCGGTACGGCCAAAGCCGGTGGCAATCTCATCGGCGATCAGCAAAATCCCTTCCCGGTCGCACATTTTACGCACTCGCTTTAGCCACTCCGGATGGTACATGCGCATCCCGCCTGCGCCCTGGACTACCGGTTCGAGGATCACCGCGGCGATTTCGTGGCGATGCGCGGCCATCAGGCGGGCAAACGGCACCATATCCATCTCGTCCCACTCGCCGTCGAAGCGGCTTTGCGGCGCGGGGGCAAACAGGTTATCCGGTAGGTAGCCCTGCCACAGGCTGTGCATTGAATTCTGCGGATCGCAGACCGACATCGCGCCGAAGGTGTCGCCGTGATAGCCGTTGCGGAAGGTCAGGAAACGACGGCGCGGCTGGCCCTTAGCCTGCCAGTACTGCAGCGCCATTTTCATCGCCACTTCTACCGCCACCGAACCGGAATCGGCGAGGAAAACGCACTCCAGCGATTCCGGCGTCATCGCCACCAGCTGGCGACAGAGCGCCACCGCCGACGGATGGGTGATCCCGCCGAACATCACGTGCGACATCTGGTCGATCTGCGCTTTCATCGCCGCATTCAGGCGCGAGTGATTGTAGCCGTGGATCGCCGCCCACCAGGAGGACATGCCGTCAATCAGCTGTTCGCCGCCGGCGAGGGACAGCTCGCAACCGTGGGCGGAAACCACCGGGTAGACCGGCAGGGGGGAAGTCATAGAGGTGTAGGGGTGCCAGATGTGGCGCCGATCGAAAGCGAGATCGTCCAGTGTCATAAGCGACTTGTAAACCATTTTGAAAACATTTAGGTTTACGAGTATAAACCGAACCGTAAATTAACAAAACCCTTTGGAGAGGCTAATGGCTCACCACGCACGCTGGACAATGTCGCAAGTTACTGAGTTATTTAATAAACCGCTCATCGATCTGCTATTTGAAGCGCAGCAAATCCACCGTCAGCATTTTGACCCGCGTCAGGTGCAGGTCAGTACGTTGCTATCGATTAAAACCGGCGCTTGTCCGGAAGACTGTAAATATTGCCCGCAAAGCGCACGCTACAAAACCGGCCTTGAATCCGAGCGCCTGATGGAAGTCGAGCAGGTGCTGGAATCGGCGCGTCAGGCGAAAAACGCCGGCTCGACCCGTTTCTGCATGGGCGCGGCGTGGAAGAACCCCAACGACCGCGATATGCCGTACCTGGAACAGATGGTGAAAGGCGTCAAGGCGCTGGGGCTGGAGTCCTGTATGACGCTCGGTACCCTTACCGATAGTCAGGCGCAGCGTCTGGCCGGCGCGGGGCTGGATTACTACAACCATAACCTCGACACCTCGCCGGAATTTTACGGCAACATCATCACCACCCGTACCTATCAGGAACGTCTGGATACGCTGGATAAGGTACGCGATGCCGGGATTAAAGTGTGCTCCGGCGGCATTGTCGGGTTGGGGGAAACCGTGAACGATCGCGCCGGGCTGCTGCTGCAGCTGGCCAATTTGCCAACGCCGCCGGAAAGCGTGCCCATCAATATGCTGGTGAAGGTCAAAGGTACGCCGCTGGCGGATAACGACGATGTCGACGCCTTCGATTTCATCCGCACGATCGCTATTGCGCGCATCATGATGCCAACCTCCTACGTGCGTCTCTCCGCCGGGCGCGAGCAGATGAACGAGCAGACTCAGGCGATGTGCTTTATGGCCGGGGCGAACTCGATTTTCTATGGCTGCAAGCTACTGACGACGCCTAACCCGGAAGAAGATAAAGACCTGCAGCTGTTCCGCAAGCTGGGGATCAATCCGCAGCAGACGGCGGTGCTGGAAGGCGATAATGAGCAGCAGCAGCGCCTGGAGCAGGCCTTACTTACCCCCGACACAGAGGAATACTACAACGCGGCGGCGCTATGAGTTGGCAGCAACGAATCGATCGGGCACTGGATGAACGGCGGGCGGCGGAGGCTTTACGCCGCCGCCTGCCGGTAAGCCACGGCGCCGGACGCTGGCTGGAGCGTGAAGGGGAGCGCTGGCTCAACTTCTCCAGTAATGACTACCTCGGCCTGAGCCAGCATGGCGCGATTATCGCCGCCTGGCAGCAGGGGGCGGAACGTTATGGCGTCGGTTCCGGCGGGTCGGGCCACGTTAGCGGCTATAGCGAGGCGCATCGCGCGCTGGAAGAGGAACTTGCCGACTGGCTGGGCTATCCGCGCGCGTTGCTGTTTATCTCCGGCTTTGCCGCGAATCAGGCGTTGATTGCCGCGCTGGCGGAAAAAGACGATCGGATTGTGGCCGATCGCCTGAGCCATGCCTCCCTGCTGGAGGCGGCAAGCCTCAGCCCGGCGCAGCTGCGCCGCTTTACCCACAATGACCCGCAACAGCTCGCTCAACTGCTGGCGAAACCGCTGGACGGCCAGCAGTTAGTCGTTACCGAAGGGATTTTCAGCATGGACGGCGACAGCGCGCCGCTGGCTGACATTCAGGCGGCAGCCCGCAGCGCCGGAGCATTATTACTGGTTGATGATGCTCACGGAATCGGGGCGATTGGCGATGAAGGGCGCGGAAGCTGTCATACGCAGGCGGTTCGTCCGGAGCTGCTGGTGGTCACCTTCGGCAAGGCGTTTGGGGTGAGCGGCGCGGCGGTACTGTGCAATGAATCGATGGCCGACTATCTGCTGCAGTTTGCCCGTCATCTTATCTACAGCACCGCGATGCCGCCGGCGCAGGCGGTGGCGCTGAGCGCGGCCCTGCGGGTCATTCGCAGCGATGAGGGACAGCAGCGGCGGGAAATCTTAGCCGCCCGCATCCGTCAGTTCCGCGCAGGAATGGGCGATGTTGCGCTGGGGCTGACCGATTCCCGGAGCGCGATTCAGCCGCTGATTGTCGGCGACAACGCGCGAGCGCTGGCCCTGGCCTCCAGCTTACGCGGGGCCGGCTGTTGGGCTACCGCTATTCGCCCGCCGACGGTTCCCGTCGGCGGCGCTCGCCTGCGCCTGACTCTGACTGCCGCTCATCAGGCTGAGGACATTGCTCGTTTACTGGAGGTGCTGCATGACCACGGTGAATAAGCTGGCGGTCGCCGCGGCGTTTGGTCGGGCGGCCAGCGGCTATACGCAACATGATGAGCTGCAGCGCCGCAGTGCTGAATTGCTGCTGCGCCAGTTGGCGAGGAGCGATTTTTCCCGGGTGCTCGATGCCGGCTGCGGCCCCGGCAGCATGAGCCGTTACTGGCGCGAAGCGGGAAGCGAAGTTACCGCGCTGGATCTCTCCGCCGGGATGCTGGCGCAGGCGCAACGCAACGACGCCGCGCAGCATTATCTGCAGGGCGATATCGAAGCGCTGCCGCTGCCGGATGCCTGCTTCGATCTGGCATGGAGTAACCTGGCGGTGCAGTGGTGTGACGAGCTAAGCGCGGCAATCGGCGAGCTGTACCGGGTGGTGCGGCCCGGCGGGCGAGTAGCGTTCACCACGCTGCTCGCCGGATCGCTACCTGAGCTCAATCAAGCGTGGCGGGCGGTCGATAAACACCCCCACGCCAACCGTTTTCTCAGCGAACAGGCGGCAAGGGCGGCGCTGAGCGGCCTGCGCGCCGAAGGCGTCGTGCATCAGATTAGCTTACCGTTCGCCGACGCGTTAAGCGCCATGCGCTCGCTAAAGGGCATTGGCGCCACCCATTTACACCAGGGGCGGTCGTCTGCGCCGCTTAGCCGCGGCAAGCTGCGCGAACTGCAGCTGGCCTGGCCGCAACAGCAGGGCCAGTGCCCGCTGACGTATCATCTTTTTACAGGAGTCATTGAACGTGACTAAACGTTTCTTCGTTACCGGAACCGATACTGAAGTCGGTAAAACGGTCGCCAGCAGCGCGCTGCTGCAGGCGGCGAATCAGCTGGGATTTAACACCGCGGGCTATAAGCCGGTGGCTTCCGGTAGCGACCTGACCGCACACGGGTTACGCAATGAAGATGCGCTGGCACTCCAGCGCAATAGCCGGGTAGCGCTGCGCTATGAACAGGTTAACCCTTATACCTTTGCCGAGCCGACCTCGCCGCATATTATTAGCGCCGATGAAGGACGACCAATCGCCGCGACCACGCTTTCCTGCGGCTTACGCGAGCTGGAACGCCTGGCCGATTGGGTGCTGGTGGAAGGGGCGGGCGGCTGGTTTACGCCGCTCTCGGAAACCCTGACCTTCGCCGACTGGGCGCAGCAGGAACAACTGCCGGTGATTTTAGTCGTCGGCGTTAAACTTGGCTGTATCAATCACGCGATGCTCACCGCCCAGGCGGTACGCAAGGCAGGGCTGCCGCTGGTGGGCTGGATCGCCAACGATATCCAGCCGCCGGGTAAACGCCATCGCGAATATCTGCAAACCTTAACGCGGGTATTGCCAGCGCCGCTGCTGGGGGAAATTCCCTGGCTTGCCGACGCATCGCAGCGTAAGGACCTCGCGCAGTACCTGGATCTGAGCCCACTGCAATAACCCCGCATAAGCCTGCGAGACGGCTCTATTTTTTGTTGACAGGACGATGAAATGTGGTCCAGAAAACGCAAAAAATCCAGCCGTCTTTAGCTGATAAATATCAAAAAAAATTCGATAATTTTTTTTAGCCGCGGGCTTTGGTCCGATGAGACTTTTCTGCCGGGTGGCAGACCTCGCGGCCTGCAGACAGTTATCCACTATTCCTGTGGATAACCTTGTGTATTAGAGTTAGAAAACTTGCGGTAAGCTAGAGAGTACGCGGCCTGCGAGCAAATTGGCGCGAAACCCGTCTTTTGGTAAATTATGTTTTATTTCAGCAAGTTAAATAAAAGCAATGGCTGTCAGAAAAGTGTCACCGGCTGCCATAAAAGATTCATTACCTTGCTTGACAAATGTTAAATGATAAATGTTTCTGGGGATAACCACACAGGCTGGTGGATTATTCCGCAAAGCGCGCATTTTACGCCCGCCGTCAGAGTACAACGCGTCCGTTTACCGCCATACAATAATGCGATACTGTTTTTATATCCAGTATTATTTATTGGCAAAAGTCAAACTGAAGGGTAGAATTAAACACCTGCTGGCCAATCCCATCTTCAGGTCCTGAAATATGAGCAAACCGTTCAAGCTGCACTCCGCATTCCGTCCTTCCGGCGATCAGCCCGAAGCCATCCGCCGCCTGGAAGAGGGGCTGGAAGATGGCCTTGCGCATCAGACCCTGCTTGGGGTAACCGGTTCGGGGAAAACCTTCACCATCGCCAACGTTATCGCTGATTTACAGCGCCCGACGATGGTGCTGGCGCCGAACAAAACCCTGGCGGCGCAGCTGTATGGCGAGATGAAAGAGTTCTTTCCCGAGAATGCGGTGGAGTATTTTGTCTCCTATTACGATTATTATCAGCCTGAAGCCTACGTTCCGAGCTCGGATACCTTTATCGAAAAAGACGCCTCGGTGAACGAACACATTGAGCAGATGCGTCTGTCGGCCACCAAAGCGCTGCTCGAACGGCGCGACGTGGTGGTGGTGGCTTCGGTTTCCGCCATCTACGGTCTTGGCGATCCGGATCTGTATCTGAAGATGATGCTGCACCTGACCACCGGCATGCTGATCGACCAGCGGGCGATCCTGCGCCGGCTGGCCGAACTGCAATACACCCGCAACGATCAGGCCTTCCAGCGCGGCACTTTCCGCGTGCGCGGCGAAGTTATCGATGTCTTCCCGGCGGAATCCGATGATATCGCGCTGCGTATTGAACTGTTTGACGAAGAGGTCGAACGGCTATCGTTGTTTGACCCGCTGACCGGCCACGTTGAATCGTCCATTCCACGCTATACCATCTATCCGAAAACCCACTACGTTACGCCGCGCGAGCGTATCGTTCAGGCGATGGAAGAGATCAAAGACGAGCTCGCTGACCGCCGCAAGGTACTGCTGGCGAACAACAAACTGCTTGAAGAGCAGCGGCTGAGCCAGCGCACTCAATTCGACCTCGAGATGATGAACGAGCTGGGCTACTGCTCGGGAATTGAGAACTACTCGCGCTTTCTCTCCGGCCGCGGGCCGGGCGAGCCGCCGCCGACGCTGTTCGACTACCTGCCGGCGGATGGCCTGCTGGTTATCGATGAATCGCACGTGACTATCCCGCAAATCGGCGGTATGTACCGCGGCGACCGGGCGCGTAAAGAGACGCTGGTGGAGTATGGCTTCCGCCTGCCGTCGGCGTTGGATAACCGGCCGATGAAGTTCGAAGAGTTTGAAGCGCTGGCGCCGCAGACTATCTACGTTTCGGCGACGCCGGGCGCCTATGAGCTGGAAAAATCCGGCGATGAGGTGGTAGATCAGGTCGTCCGCCCAACCGGGCTGCTGGATCCGGTCATCGAGGTGCGTCCGGTGGCGACGCAGGTCGACGATCTGTTATCTGAAATCCGTACCCGTGCGGCGATTAATGAGCGCGTACTGGTGACGACGCTGACCAAACGCATGGCGGAAGATTTAACCGAATACCTGGAAGAGCACGGCGAGCGGGTGCGCTATCTGCACTCCGATATCGATACCGTCGAGCGCATGGAAATTATTCGCGATCTGCGTCTTGGCGAGTTCGACGTGCTGGTGGGTATCAACCTGCTGCGCGAAGGGCTGGATATGCCGGAAGTATCGCTGGTGGCGATACTTGATGCCGATAAAGAGGGCTTCCTGCGTTCCGAGCGATCGCTTATCCAGACCATCGGCCGCGCGGCGCGTAACGTTAACGGCAAGGCGATCCTTTACGGCGATAAAATCACGCCATCGATGGCGAAGGCGATCGGTGAAACCGAACGCCGCCGCGAGAAGCAGCAGCGTTATAACGAAGAGCACGGTATTGTGCCGCAGGGGCTTAATAAGAAAGTGGTCGATATTCTGGCGCTGGGTCAGAACATCGCGAAGACCAAAGCCAAAGGCCGCGGTAAAGCCCGTTCTCCGGTGGAAGCCGATAGCGTCGAACTGACGCCGAAAGCGCTGCAGCAGAAGATCCACGAGCTGGAAGGGCAAATGATGCAGCACGCGCAGAACCTTGAGTTTGAGGAAGCGGCACAGATTCGCGATCAATTGCATCAGCTACGCGAACTGTTTATTGCGGCATCGTAAGGGCGATACGAGGAACGGTTAAAAAATGACGGCAATGCGTAATTTGCAATTGCCGTCACGCTATTATCTTAGGGTCTTAATGTTGGCTTAATTTTCTTCAGCCAAACTATCCTCAGTTTAATGAGGATAGCGCCATGCAAAAACTGACCAACCGTGAATATCTGGCCATTGCGACCGCCTTTGTGATTGTGATCGCCTTCTTACATCAATGGGTATTAACCTTCTGACGCGAACTGCGTGGGAACAGCACCCAGGCGCGGACGCCCGGCCCGGGCTGGCGGTTATGTAAAAAGAATTGCGCATCGTGAAGTTGAGCGATGCGGGTGACAATGCTTAAACCGAGGCCTATTCCGCCATAGCGGCTGTCCATGCGGACAAACGCTTTACTCAGTTCGCCGCTCTTGGCCTCATCAATGCCCGGTCCTTCATCTTCTACTGCCAGAATCGGCGTATTTCCCGGTTTTACCGAAATCTTAATCTTCGACCCCGCGGGGCTATAACGGTGCGCATTCTCCACCAGATTGCGTAAAATCACCCGCGCCAGCGTCGCATCTCCGGAAATGAGATCCTCGCCTGCGCCGCTTTCTATCTCCAGCGTCTGCTGGCGCGCTTCGAGCATTGTTTTCAGCTCATCCTGTAGAGGCTCCACCACATCTTCGTGCAAATGAACCTGCTGGTAACTGCCGGCGGAAAACGACTGCCCAACGCGCGCCAGTTGTAGCAACTGAGAAATGCTGTTGGTCATCTGATCGAGACGTTGAATTAAGGGATCAACGCTGACGCCGTGAACCTTCGCCAGCAGTTCCAGATGCAGGCGCAGCCCGGCAAGAGGGGTACGCAGTTCGTGGGCGACGTCGGCGGTAAACAGACGCTCGCGATCGAGCGTCATGGTCAGCCGCGACACCAGTTGGTTAATCGCCATAGTCACTGCGGTCACTTCCGGCACCGACTCCTGCAGAATAATGGGTTGCAGATTATCCGGCGTCCGGCTTTCCAGCTCGCTCTGCAGATTTGATAGCGGACGGGTGATTTTCTTCACCGCCACCAGGCTGATATACAGCGCCAGCCCGATGATCAGCAGGCTGGGTACCAGCAGGCTGGCGACCGCCTCGCGTACCTCATGCTCGACGTGCCTTTGATTGTTATGACCCTCAATGGCGCTGGCAACCAGCAGCTGGATTTGCTCTTTGCTTTCATGCCATAGCCAAAATACGCTGATCAGCTGGCAGACCACCAGAATCGCGCCGATGGTCAGCAGCAGGCGGTGGCGCATGGTCCAGGTTTCGGTCGCAAACAGTGCCATAGCGTTATTCTGACTCCGTATTATTCACCAGCATGTAGCCAAAGCCGCGGACGGTGCGGATCCGCGCTTTACCAATCTTGTCGCGCAGATTATGGATATGCACTTCAAGGGTATTGGTGGCCGGTTCGTTATCCCAGCTGTAGATATCATTGTAGAGAATTTCGCGATGCACCGGGCTGCCGGCCTTCATCATCAGGCGCGAGAGCAGGGCATACTCTTTTGGCGTCAGCTCCAGAGATTCGCCGGCCAGCCACACCTGACGACGGGTAACATTAAGGCGCAGGTTGCCGACGGTCAGCTCATTATCGCCCTGATTATTATGACGACGCAGCAGCGCGCGAATGCGGGCGTTGAGCTCTTCCAGCGCGAAAGGTTTCACCAGGTAATCATCTGCGCCGGTATCCAGCCCGCTGATGCGGTCGCCCACGGTATCGCGGGCGGTGAGGATGAGCACCGGCTGGGTGAATTTCTCCCGGCGCATACGCGCCAGGAAATGCAGACCGTCTTCATCCGGCAGGCCCAGGTCGAGCACCACCAGACTGTAATGGTTGCTGGCTAGCGACAGCGCGGCTTCGTGCGCGGTGGCGACGCCATCGCAGACATAGCCTTCGCTTTGCATGGCCAGGATTAACCCTTGTAACAGGAGCGCATCGTCTTCAATGACTAAGATTTTCATCTGCCGGTCTCTCTACATGGCGTTAAAAGGTCGTCTTTTGCCTGATACTCGCGGGTGTCTACCCCGAGCAGGCCAAGCAGGGTAGAAAACAGATTATCTTGTGAATAATCGTTCGTCTTCGCCTGTTGTTGCAAACACTGGCTGGATACGCCATAGCGTTGCTGGTAATCCGGCGACAGCCACAGCAGCATCGGCACGTGTTTTTGCGTGTCCGGCGCAATTGAGTAAGGCAGGCCATGCAGATACACGCCATCTTCACCCAGCGATTCGCCGTGGTCAGATAAATACACCAGACTGGTGGTAAATCTATCTTGTTTTGATTGCAGCAATTTTATCGCTTTATCAACCACATAGTCGACATACAAAATGGTGTTGTCATAGGTATTGGTCAACTGTTGTTGCGTACAACTTTGGATTTCATTGGTATTGCAGGTTGGGGTGAATTTTTTGAATTCAGCCGGGTAGCGGTTGTAATAGGTCGGGCCATGACTACCAATGGTGTGCAGAACGATAATGCCATCCTGCTGTAAATTATCGATATAGCTATCAAGATTATGGAACAGCACGTCATCGTAGCACTCGCCATCAATGCACTGGCCGCTAAGGTTCAGGTTGGTGACGTTTTGGTGCGGTACGCGGTCACAGGCGCCCTTACAGCCGCCATCGTTGTCGTTCCACAGCACCTGTACACCGGCGCGCTGAAGAATATCCAGAACGCCTTCCTGATGGTGCGCCAGTTCTTCATCGTAATGCGCGCGCGGCATATTGGAGAACATGCAGGGGACGGAAACCGCGGTCGCGGTGCCGCAGGAGGTGGTTTTCGGGAAGTACACCACGTCGTCCTGCTTCAGGCGTGGGTTAGTTTCGCGATCGTAACCGCCCAGCGAGAAATTCTCGGCGCGCGAGGTTTCTCCCAGCACCACGATGGTCAGATTTTTACGCGCGCCGTTATGCATCACCGCTTTCTGTTTGGCATCTTCGCCGATCTTCACCAGCGGCAGGTTGTCCATCCGGTTATGCGCATACCATGAGTTCAGCGCCACAATGCTGTTGGAGGGACTTAACGATTTCACCAGCTCTTTATTGTTACGGAACACCGAGGCGTAATCTTTGTAGAACAGCGCCGCCACCAGCACAATCAGCAGTGCTGAAACGGCGATATTGAGCAGGCGCATCGCCGCGCCGCGCCAGAAAGAGGCCGGTTTACGAACTTTAATCCACCAGGCGACCAGAACCATCAATAACCCGGAGAGGCCCAGTATGATGACCATTTTCGTCGACAGCAGAGCAAAGCTTTCCGCAGGTGTCGTATCGAAGATATTGGCGATCATCGAACGATCGATCACCACGCCGAAGGTCCAGATAAAGTACTGCGCCGAGGCGCTCAGCAGAATAAACAGGCTGATGACCACCCGGTCGAGTTTTAAGAACGAGGCGAGGGTGGTGATGATGTTCATCACGCTAATCGCCACGATCGGCATACTGAGGAAAACCAGCCAGTTATGGAGATTGTTTACCGGCAGTAGCGGGAAAACCTGGCGATAAAAGGCCAGGTTAAGAAAGATACCGATATAACAGGCAAAGAGAATCAAATAAGCCGTGCGGCCGAGTACCAGCCGACGTAAAGAAATAAACGACATAACGAATACCCGTAGTAGGAGATGCTCGTTATGTTGACAGCGATATTTTAAGACAACCTTAAGATTTTAATCTGAGGCGTAGTCTTGTTTAAAATAGTGCCGCTTGAGGATTAACCTAATGCCTGAATAGCCTGCTCCAGCGCCTGGCGAAGCAGTACGCGGTCATGCCGATAGGTGACATCGCTGGCATCCAGCGCGGTTTGAATCACCAGTCGTTCTTCCATACCCTTAATATCGGCTTTCGGCCCGACGATGGCGGCATCAATCACTTTTTTGCCGACGTAATGTTCCAGAATAGTAATTCTGTCCGCCAGCGTCAGATTGGCGGCTGGGCTATGTTCCTTACCCAGGTTATCGATAAACACCATGGGCGCCGGGGTCCGCCGCAGCGCCTGGGCCATTTCGTCGAGCAGTAAAATGGGCAGCAGGCTGGTGTAGAAGCTTCCGGGCCCAATCAGGATCAGATCGGCCTCGGCGATGGCCTCAACCGCTTCGCGAGTCGCCGGCACCGGTGGGCTGAGCATCAGTTCCTGAGGCACGTGATCCAACTGATCGATATTCACTTCACCATAAACTTCATGGCCTTCATGATCGAGCGCCACCAGATCGACCGGTTGTTCCGACATCGGAATCAGGAAAGCATCTACTTTAAGCAGATTTCTGATCAAATTGATGGCCTCTAAAGGCCGTACGCTCAGGTGATCCAGCGCCTTTAACATCAAATTTCCGAGGTTATGTCCGGAAAGCTCGCCATTTCCGCCAAAACGGTACTCAAACATTGCTGAAGCGACGCTGGGTTCGGCGATTAATTGATTAATGCAGTTGCGCATATCGCCCCAGGCGATCCCCCCTTCCGAGCGGCGAATTCGCCCCGTTGATCCGCCGTTATCGGTGGTGGTCACGATGCCGGTCAGGCGCGAGCCGAGCGACGAGAGCGACGACATCACCCGCCCCAGACCATGGCCTCCGCCAAGGGCGACGACGCGGTCCAGATCGGCGAAAGTGCGATTGCGCATACGAATTCCTTCTGTTCAATGTTCGGGTTTAGCGTATCCGATCTACCCCTAAAAGATAATGCCCGGTTTCCGTCAAACTGACCGATATCAATGTTAAAGTGTGATTTTTGGCTATTCTGTACTGAAAATGCAAGATATTAGCGATATATAGATGATTATATAGCGAAAATGAAAATGGCGAAACCATCGTGAAAGCGCTACTATCGGCATAACCAACTAACACTCTAGCCTTAGTACCTGTGTCGCAAGATATGGTGCTCTGGCCGCGGCAGCCGCGCTGTCGCCAGGGCGTGGAAAGAAATGACCACGCCTCCCGTACTTGGAAAGGTGTATATGGCCTCACAGCTTACTGATGCATTTGCGCGTAAGTTTTATTACTTGCGCCTGTCGATTACCGACGTGTGTAACTTTCGTTGCACCTACTGCCTGCCGGACGGCTACAAGCCCGGCGCCGTGACCAACAAGGGCTTTCTTAGCGTAGACGAAGTGCGCCGCGTGACGCGCGCTTTTTCCGCCCTTGGCACGGAAAAAGTCCGCCTTACCGGCGGCGAACCCTCTTTACGTCGCGACTTTACCGAGATTATTGCCGCCGTGCGTGAAAACAGCGCGATTCGTCAGATCGCGGTGACCACCAATGGTTACCGTCTGGCTCGCGATGTCGAACGCTGGCGCGATGCCGGGCTGACGGCGATAAACGTCAGCGTCGATAGCCTCGACGCTCGCCAGTTCCATGCCATTACCGGTCAGGATAAATTCCAGCAGGTGATGGACGGTATTGACGCCGCCTTTGCCGCCGGTTTTGAAAAGGTTAAGGTCAACACCGTGCTGATGCGTGATGTCAACCATCACCAGCTCGACACCTTCCTCGCGTGGATCAAACCACGTCGTATTCAGCTGCGTTTTATTGAGTTAATGGAAACCGGCGAGGGCAGCGACCTGTTCCGCCGTCACCACATTTCCGGCATGGTGCTGCGCGATGAACTGCTGCGTCGCGGCTGGATCCACCAGATCCGTCAGCGAAGCGATGGCCCGGCCCAGGTCTTTTGCCATCCGGATTACGCCGGCGAAATCGGCTTGATCATGCCCTATGAAAAAGACTTCTGCGCTACCTGTAACCGTCTTCGCGTCTCATCCGTTGGCAAACTGCACCTGTGTCTGTTTGGCGAAGGCGGCGTAGATCTGCGCGACCTGATGGCCGAGGATGAGCAGCAGGCCGAGCTGGAAGCGCGGATAGCCGAAGCCTTAACCCATAAAAAGCAGACCCATTTCCTGCACCAGGGCAACACCGGTATTACGCAGAACCTGTCGTATATTGGCGGATAATCGTTTTCGAAAGGAGCATTCAGATGAGCCAGGCTAGCGCTGAGTTTATCCCGACCCGTATTGCTATTCTTACCGTTTCCAACCGCCGCGGCGAAGAGGACGATACCTCCGGCCACTGGCTGCGCGATGCGCTGCACGAAGCGGGACATACCCTCGTCGATAAGGCGATTGTGAAAGAGAACCGCTACGCGATTCGCGCCCAGGTTTCGGCGTGGATTGCCAGCGATGAGGTGCAGGTGGTGCTGATCACCGGTGGTACCGGTTTTACCGACGGCGATCAGGCGCCGGAAGCGCTGCTGCCGCTGTTTGACCGCGAGGTCGAAGGTTTTGGCGAAGTGTTCCGTATGCTTTCGTTTGAAGAGATTGGCACCTCGACGCTGCAGTCCCGCGCCGTTGCCGGCGTTGCCAACCGCACGCTGATTTTCGCCATGCCGGGCTCGACTAAGGCCTGCGCCACCGCGTGGGACAATATTATCGCGCCGCAGCTGGATGCGCGCACTCGCCCGTGCAACTTCATTCCTCATTTAAAGAAATAGTTTATGTCACAACTGACCCACATTAACGCCGCGGGCGAAGCCCACATGGTTGACGTTTCCGCCAAAGCGGAAACGGTGCGCGAGGCGCGCGCTGAGGCATACGTTGAAATGCAGGCCGCAACGCTTGCGATGATCATTGACGGCAGCCACCATAAAGGCGATGTGTTCGCCACCGCGCGTATCGCCGGGATCCAGGCAGCGAAACGTACCTGGGAGCTGATCCCGCTGTGTCATCCGCTGATGCTCAGCAAAGTAGAAGTGAACCTGCAGGCGCAGCCGGAACATAACCGCGTGCGCATTGAGTCACTCTGCCGCCTGACCGGTAAAACCGGCGTAGAAATGGAAGCGCTGACCGCGGCCTCGGTTGCCGCGCTGACCATCTACGATATGTGTAAAGCGGTACAGAAAGATATGGTGATTGGCCCGGTACGTCTGCTGGCGAAAAGCGGCGGTAAGTCCGGCGATTTTAAGGTGGAGGAAGCCCATGATTAACGTCCTGTTTTTTGCCCAGGTGCGCGAACTGGTTGGCACCGATACCCTGACTCTCGACGCCAGCGAATTGCCGACCGTTGAAGCCGTGCGTCAGCAGCTTGCCGCGCGCGGAGACCGCTGGGCGCTGGCGCTGGAAGAGGGAAAATTGCTGGCGGCAGTCAACCAGACGCTGACCTCGTTTGACCATCCGGTCGCGAGCGGCGACGAAGTGGCGTTTTTCCCGCCGGTCACCGGGGGCTAAGATGACGCAAACTCGTATCGTGGTTAGCCCGGCGCGCTTTTGCGTCGGTGATGAGTATCCGTGGCTGGCCGAGCGCGATGAAGACGGCGCGGTGGTCACCTTCACCGGCAAAGTGCGTAATCATAATCTCGGCGACAGCGTGAAAGCGCTGACGCTGGAGCACTATCCGGGCATGACCGAGAAATCGCTGGCGGAAATCGTCGAACAGGCGCGGGAGCGTTGGCCGCTTGGTCGGGTGACGGTTATCCATCGCATTGGCGAAATGTGGCCGGGCGAAGAGATTGTTTTTGTTGGCGTGACCAGCGCCCACCGCGGCAGCGCCTTCGCCGCCGGCGAGTTCATTATGGATTACCTGAAAACCCGCGCGCCGTTCTGGAAACGCGAGGCGACGCCGGAAGGCGAACGCTGGGTCGATGCCCGCGACAGCGATCATCAGGCGGCAGAGCGCTGGTAGTGTGATACGCTTACTGAGAGAAACTTGTTAATCAGGAGATAGTCATGGACAGATTCCCTCGTTCCGATTCAATTGTTCAGAGCCGCAGCGGCCTGCAGACCTATATGGCGCAGGTTTACGGCTGGATGACGGTCGGGTTGTTGTTAACCGCGTTTATCGCGTGGTTTGCGGCGAATACCCCGGCGGTCATGATGTTCGTCTTTTCAAGCAAAATCACTTTCTTCGGGCTGATTATCGCCCAACTGGCGCTGGTGTTTGTGCTCTCGGGGATGGTGCAGCGCTTAAGCGCGGGCATGGCGACAACGCTATTTATGCTTTATTCGGCGCTGACCGGGCTAACCTTAGCGAGCATTTTTATCGTTTATACCTATTCGTCTATCGCCAGCACTTTTGTGGTGACCGGCGGAATGTTCGGCGCGATGAGCCTGTATGGTTACACCACCAAGCGCGATCTGAGCGGCTTCGGCAGCATGCTGTTTATGGGGCTGATTGGTATCGTGCTGGCGTCGTTGGTTAACCTGTGGCTGAAGAGCGAAGCGCTGATGTGGGCGGTGACTTACATTGGTGTGGTGGTGTTTGTCGGCCTGACCGCCTACGATACCCAGAAGCTGAAAAACATCGGCGAGCAGATTGATACCCGCGATAGCGCCACGCTGCGTAAATATTCGATTCTCGGCGCTTTAACGCTGTATCTGGACTTCATCAACCTGTTCCTGATGCTGCTGCGTATCTTCGGCAACCGCCGTTAATATCATCCCGGATAGCGGCGCGATGCGCCTTATCCGGGCTACCAATCCAGGCAATCCGCAAAAATGTCGCCCGGTAAGCGCAACCGGGCCGTTTCATCCGCGGGCCAGCTTGCGTTCGTTCTTCTGCCGCAGCTTTTTCGCCCGACTCTCCAGCACCAGATAAGCGATGGTCGCCAGCAGCAGCGGCAGAAAATAGTACAGCGCGCGCCACGCCAGCAAAGCGGCAATTATCGCCCCCTTCGAAATCGACTCGCCGGAGAGCATGGCGATAAACACCGCCTCCAGCACGCCAATTCCGGCGGGAATATGAACGATAACGCCGGCGATACTGCTCACCAGCAGCACGCCCAGCACCAGAAAATAGTTAATCTCGCTGCCCAGGAGCAGCCAGATAATCGCCCCCATCACCATCCAGTTCGCCGCCGAAATCCCTATCTGTAGTAGAGCGAAACGAAAAGAGGGTAGCACCAGCCGCTGCCCCTTAATCGTCATGTGGCGGCGTTTAGCGAAGGCGCAAGCGAAAAGATAGAGCAGGGTAAAAAGCAGCAGAACGCCGCCAATAATACGTAGCGTGGTTTGGCTAATGTACCAGTGCGGCGGCAGCGTCACCAGATTCGCGGTGAATATGACGCCGCCCAGCAGAATATAGCCCAGCCAGTTAGTGGTAATGCTAAGCGAGAAAATACGGGTAATGGTGCTGCCGTTCAGCCCCAGCCGCGAGTATAGCCGATAGCGCATTCCGATCCCGCCAACCCAGGTACTCAGCGTCAGGTTAAAGGCGTAGCAGATAAACGACACCAGCATCACCTGTTTTTTTGCCAGCTTATGGCCGCACCAGGCTCGCCCGAGCAGATCGTAGCAGCCATAAATCAGGTAGCTGACGATAACCAACCCAACGGCGCTAAATAGCGCCAGACGATCGTAGCCGCGGATAACCTTCCATACATCCTGCCAGTCGACCTTTTGCGCGTAAATCACCAGCAATACGATAACGGCGATAAAAAAGAGCACGGTCAGCACTCTTTTCGCCATCCGCCAGCGGGGATGCGATTTGCTCATAGCGGATTGTCTCTGGTTTGCGTTTCTACCCGGTCCTGGGTTTCGATTTCCGGCTGCACCGGCGGGCTGACCCTGGCCAACTGCGGGGTGTGCGCCGGCAGCCAACCGACCCAGGCGGGGAAGTGGCGCAGAAAGTGGAAGGCCAGCACGCTGACGCCGAGCCGCCACCAGTTGCGTTTTGGCAGCATGGACTTATCTATCTGCTGGCAATCTCTGGCGATAAGGCCGTTGAGGTTATCGCGCAGGGTCTGGTTGAACTCGCGGTCGTGGATAATCAGGTTGGCCTCCAGATTCAACGACAGGCTCAGCGGGTCGAGGTTACTGGAACCGACGGTGGCCCAGTGGTCGTCCGCCAGCGCTACTTTGCCATGCAGCGGACGGCGGCGGTATTCATACACCTGAACGCCGCCTTTAATCAGGTAGTGGTACAGCAGATGGGCGCCAAACTTAACAATCGGAATATCCGGCTCGCCCTGGACAATCAGCTTGACCCGTACGCCGCGCCGGGCGGCATTGCGCATGGCGTGCAGCAGACGGTAGCCGGGAAAGAAATAGGCGTTGGCGATGATGACCTCGCGGCGGGCGCTGGTCAGCATCTTCAGATAGTGACGTTCAATATCGTCACGATGTTCGTGATTATCGCGCCAGATAAATAGCGCCTGCGCTTCGCCAGGGGTTTGGTTAATTTCCGGCTGATGGCGACGGCGACGCCACCAGCGGCGGGCTGCCTCGCTGGTGGGCAGGTTCTCCAGCTCGAATTGTAGAATATCGAGCACCACCGGCCCCTCAACCTGCACGGCATAATCTTGTTTCGCCTCCGGACCGTAATCGCTCATGTGCTCGGCAGAGTAGTTGATGCCGCCGACAAACGCCGTTGTGTCGTCAATCACCACGATTTTTCGATGCATGCGGCGGAATAAATTGGTACGCATACCCATTAGCCGGGGGCGCGGATCGTAGTAGCGGAAGACCACGCCAGCGGCGGTGAGTTCGCCAACAAACTCATCGCTGAGATCAGGCGAGCCGTAGCCGTCGAGCAGCACTTCCACCTGAATACCGCGGCGGGCGGCTTTCAGCAGCACCGCATGCAGGCGCCAGCCCACCTCATCTTCAAACCAGATAAAGGATTCGAGGATCACCTTGCGCTGCGCGCGGCCAATGGCGGCGAATAACGCCGGATAATACTGGTCGCCATTCTCCAGTAGGGTAATACGATTGCCTTCCTGCCAGCGACATTTCACAGATGTATCTCCACGCTCAGGGGCGCATGATCGGACAGATGCCGCCAGTGTTTAAGAGCCAGCGCCTTCGGATGGCTGGCATGAGCATTCTTAACGTAAATACGATCGAGGCGCAGCAGCGGAAAAGCGACCGGAAAGGTGCGCACCGGCCGCCCGCGGGCGCGAGTAAAAATCTCTTCAAGCCCCGCCTGCGCTTTTAAGGGCTGATTAGCCTGCTGGCGCCAGTCGTTGAAATCACCAGCTACTACCACCGGATCGTCTGCCGGTAGCGTATTGACCCACTCCGCCAGCATCGTTAGCTGTGCCTGCCGCTGGTGCGCGCGAAGACCGAGATGCACGCAGATGACGTGGATCGTCACGCCGCTGCGCGGAGGTACGATGCGACAGTAAAGCAGGCCGCGTTTTTCGCCATTGCCGACTGAGATATCGCGATTTTCATAGTATTCAATGGGAAAGCGCGACAGTACCGCATTGCCGTGATGGCCTTCGGGGTAGACCGCGTTGCGCCCGTAGGCGTAATCGCTCCACATGGTGTCGGCAAGAAACTCGTAATGGGTGGTGTCAGGCCAGTTTTCGATATGCAAAGGGTGCACTTCGTGCGCGCCCATCACTTCCTGTAGGCAAACTATGTCGGCGCTGACGCTGCGAACGGCCTCGCGCAGTTCGGGCAAAATAAAACGCCGATTAAACGCCGTAAAGCCTTTATGAGTGTTAATTGTCAGCACGTTCACCGAAATTCGCGACGTTGGCTCAGCCATAATTCTCCAGTTAATGTCACTTTCCTGAATAAAATAGTGTAGTAGACGTCACAAAAAGATGCGGTGATACGGAATTTTCCGTAAAGTGCGGTACTCTGAGTAGCAGAGAAAAATCCTTCAGGAGAGAAGCCATGAAGTGGCAACAACGTGTACGCGTCGCAACAGGTCTTAGTTGCTGGCAGATTATGTTGCATCTACTGGTCGTGGCAGTACTGGTGATGGGTTGGATGAGCGGCGCGCTGGTGCGCGTCGGATTAGGGCTGTGCGTACTGTACGGCGTCACCCTGCTGGCGATGCTGTTTTTACAGCGTCACCATGAAGCGCGCTGGCGCGACGTGGGGGACTTCCTTGAGGAGCTCACCACAACCTGGTACTTCGGCGCCGCCATGATAGTGCTCTGGTTGTTGTCGCGCGTGCTGCACAACAACCTGCTGCTGGCCCTCGCCGGGCTGGTCATACTGGCAGGCCCGGCGGTGGTATCGCTGCTGGCGAAAGATAAAAAACTAGGCAATCTTTCTTCGGAACATCGCATACGCCGCTGAGCCGGTGGTGGCCGCTATCACCAATAGCGGCCACAAACTTCCCCAGACAATCTTCAGACTCGCATCCTTCAGATAAATTTGTTTGGTGATATCGGTAAAGTGCCGGATAGGGTTGATCCAGGTGATGTCCTGCAGCCACTGCGGCATGTTTTCTACCGGTGAAACGTAGCCGGAAAGCAGAATCGCCGGCATCATAAAGACGAACACGCCGATAAATGCCTGCTGCTGAGTTGAACACAGCGAAGAAATCAATAAGCCAAAACCCACCAGCGAGAGTCCGTAAATCAGCATAGTGAAATAGAACAGCAGCAGCGAGCCGGCAAATGGGATCTGATAGGCCCAGATGCCGATTGCCAGCACGATAGTCGCCTGCATCGTGGCGACTATCAGCGCCGGTACCGCTTTGCCAACGAAGATTTGCCAGGTGGCGAGCGGTGAAACCAGCAGCTGATCGAGGGTACCCTGTTCGCGCTCGCGTGCCACCGACAGCGAGGTGACGATCATCACCCCGATGGTGGTGATCATGGCGATTAGCGACGGCACCACGAACCATTTATAGTCGAGATTCGGGTTGTACCAGTTGCGCACCACCAGTTCGCTGTTGTTCGGTTTCGCTTTGTCCTGCAGCAGATCCTGCTGATAGTTTTTAACAATCTGCTGTAGATAGTTAGCGGCGATTTGCGCGCTGTTGGAGTTACGCCCGTCGAGCAGTATCTGTAGCGGGGCGGTTTGGTAGTTGTCGAGATTACGCGAGAAATCTGCCGGGAAGCGCACCACGAGCAGGGCTTTTTGTTCATCGATGGTCGGCTGGATCGCCTGCGGGCTTTTCAGCAGCAGGACGTGGGTAAAGGCCTTTGCGCGGGCAAAGCGCTGGGTGAGCTCCACCGCGTGGCGGCCGCTATCTTCGTTATAGATAGCGATGGTGGCGTTGGTCACCTCAAGCGTGGCAGCAAAGGGAAACAGCAGTACCTGAATCAGCACCGGCATGATTAAAATCATCCGCGTTTGCGGTTCGCGCAGCAGCGACTGCAGCTCTTTGCGGATTAATGTCCATAAACGATGAAACATAGAACCTTCCTCATGTCGGACCCGGGCGACCGAAACCTATCGTAGGCCCGGTAAGCGTAGCGCCACCGGGCAAAATTCGAGCGCCAGGGTTAATCCAGACGCCGTTTGGTTTTAAGCCACGTCAGGCCGATAAACATCACCGCCGAAGCAATCAAAAACAGCACGTTCACCAGCAGCACCACGGGAATATTGCCCGCCAGAAACAGGCTTTGCAGGGTGTTGACGAAGTAACGCGCCGGGATCACGTAGGTCACCGCGCGGATCACCGCCGGCATACTGTCTATCTGGAAAATAAACCCCGACAACATAATCGACGGTAAAAAAGCGGCGTTCAACGCGACCTGCGCGGCGTTAAATTGGTTGCGGGTAATGGTCGAGATCAGTAGCCCCATTCCCAGCGTACTGAGCAAAAACAGACTGGTGATGACAAACAAAATTAGCAGCGAGCCGCGATAGGGCACGCCGAGAATAAATACCGATACCAGCATACACAGCAACATCGCCAGCATGCCGAGGAAATAGTAGGGAATTATCTTGCACAGCAGCAGTTCGGCGCGGGTGATTTCGGTGGATAGCAGCGCTTCCATGGTGCCGCGTTCCCATTCGCGCGCTACCACCAGCGAGGTCAATATCGCGCCGACCACGGTCATGATGATGGTAATTGCGCCGGGGATAATAAAGTGCTGACTGATGGCCGCCGGGTTAAACCAGTAGCGCATCTGCACGTCAATAAGCGGTTCAAAGGTTTCACCGCGGTCTTCCGCCCGCTGCTGTTGCCAGATCTGCCAGATACCTTCGACGTAGCCCTGCGCGAAGTTAGCGGTGTTAGGCTCGCTGCCGTCGGTAATCAACTGAATCGGCGCATTGGCGCCGGCGCGGGCCATCTGACGGTCAAAATCGACGGGAATGACGACCATCGCGCGAATGCGCCCGGCCTGCATCAGCTCAATCAACTGCCGGCGATTATCGCTGACGGTGGCGTCGATGTAGGGCGAGCCGGTCATGGTATGGACAAAGTCCAGCGCCTCTTCGCTCTGCTGTTCCAGCAATACGCCGACCCGCAGTTTACTGGAGTCGAGGTTAATGCCGTAGCCGAAGATAAACAGCAGGAGTAGCGGGATCACCACCGCAATCAGCCAACTGCTGGGATCGCGGACGATCTGCCGGGTCTCTTTGACGCACAGCGCGCGAACCCGTCGCCAGGAGAGAATGCTATTGCTCATGACCGTTTTCCTTGTCCCATTGGTTAATCAGGGTAATAAACGCCTGTTCCATGGTGGGATCAGCCTGACTGTCATTCGCCGCCTGCGCCTTCAGCGCGTCCGGCGTGCCGCTGGCGATAAGCTTACCGTGGTAGACCAGCCCGATGCGGTCGCAGTATTCCGCCTCATCCATAAAGTGGGTAGTCACCATCACCGTAACCCCTTTATCGACCATGCTGTTGATATGCAGCCAGAATTCGCGGCGAGTAAGCGGGTCGACGCCGGAGGTGGGTTCATCGAGAAACAGGATGTCGGGTTCATGCATTAGCGAGCAGGCCAGCGCCAGCCGCTGCTTGTAGCCGAGCGGTAGCTCATCGGCGGCGTGGCTGGCGATACTTTTCAGGCCGAAGGCATCGCTCATGCGCGCGATTTTTTCATTTTGCGCCCGGCCGCGTAGGCCGTAAACGCCGGAGAAAAAACGCAGGTTCTGCTCGACGCTGAGGTTGCCATACAGCGAGAATTTTTGCGCCATGTAGCCCAGATGCTGGCGCGCTTTACCGGAGCTAACCTTGAGATCCATCCCCAGCACCAGCGCTTTTCCGTCGGTCGGCACCAGCAGGCCGCACATCATTTTGAAGGTCGTGGATTTACCGGCGCCGTTGGGCCCGAGCAGGCCGAAAATCTCACCGCGCTTAACCTGGAAATCGACGTGATCGGTGGCGGCGAAATCACCAAACTTTTTCGTTAACGACCGTGCTTCAATGACCGTTTCGTCTTTGCTGCCGTCCACGTGATGAATAATCTCTCCCAGCGGCGACTCGGCGGTTCCGGCGCCGCCTAACAGGTCGATAAAGGCGTCTTCAAAACGCGGCGCGGTTTCGGCCACCTGTAGCGGCGGCATGTCGTTATGTTGCTGAACTTCATCAATGCGGGCTTCCTTTTTCAGAATCAAACGAACCGATTTGCCCTGAATCACGCCATCGCTAATTTGCGGGAGTTTCAGCGCTCGCTGCAGCAGACGGCGGTTGTTTTCCTGCGGGCTGGAGACCAGAAAGCTGCGCCCGGCCATGGTTTGCGTCAGCGCCTTCGGTTCGCCCTGGTAAAGCAATTTACCTTCGTTCATCAGCAGCACATCGCGGCACTGCTCGGCTTCATCGAGATAAGAGGTGCTCCACAAAATAAGCATGCCGTCGCCGGCCAGTTCGTGGACCATCTGCCACAGCTCGCGGCGCGAGATAGGATCGACTCCGACGCCGGGCTCATCTAACAGTAGCACTTTCGGATCGCCTACCAGCGTACAGGCGAGCCCCAGTTTTTGCTTCATGCCGCCGGAGAGTTTGCCGGCTAATCGCCCGGTGAAAGGGCCAAGAGAAGTGAATTCCAGCAGGCGCTCGAATATTTTCTTCCGCGCCTCGCCGGTGACGCTGCGCAGATCGGCGTACAGGTTCAGGTTTTCCATCACCGTCAGATCTTCATACAGGCCGAATTTCTGCGGCATATAGCCGAGCGCCGCGTGCAGCGCGCTGTCGTCCTTGAGCGGATCGAAGCCGATAACGCTGGCGCTGCCCTCATCAGGCTTAAGTAAACCGGCCAGCATTCGCATCAGGGTGGTTTTACCCGCGCCATCGGGGCCGACGAGCCCTGTGACGTAGCCTGAGTGAATCGTACAGTTCAGCGGCGCGACCGCGGGTCGGTCCATACCGGGAAAACCGCGTGTCAGTCCGGTTAAAGTTATCGCGTCCTTACTCATGCCCGTTTCCGTTGCTGAAGGAGACGGTGACCGGCATGCCCTGACGCAGCGCGCCGTCGGCGTCGTTCACCACGATGCGCAGGCGGTAGACGAGATCGGTACGCAAATCCGGTGTTTCCACGGTCTTCGGCGTGAATTCGGCGCTGGGGGAGACAAAGCCGATTTTACCATGATAGGGCTTGTTCGGCCGGCTATCGGTATACAGCAGTACTTCGCGCCCCGGCTGCGCCTGGCCAAGGTTTTTCTCGTCAACGTAGGCGCGTACCCAAACCGGATGGGTTAACGATAGCGTCAACACCGTGCCGCCGGCGTTCAACATGGTGCCGGGCTCTACGGCTCGGGTCATCAGGGTACCGTCGGATGGCGCGGTCAGTACGGTATCGTGCAGGTCCAGTTTGGCCTGCGCCAGGGCCGCCTGCGCCTGTTCAAGGCTGGCTTTGGCCTGGGCAATTTCCTGCGGGCGGTTACCGGCGCGATATTGACGCAGTTTGTCCTGCGCCGATTTTAGGGTCGCCTGCGCCTGATCGCGTGAAGAACGGGCGTTTTCGAGGTCGTTGGCTGAAATCGCGCTGCTGGCGCGCAGGCCGAGCTGACGTTGATAAAAATTCTGCGCATAGACCCAGGCGGCCTGCGCCTGATTAACCGCGGCCGCCGCCTGCGCAATCTCTTCGGCACGGTAGCCCGCCATCATCAAATCGTACTGCGCCTGGGCGGTGGAGACGTTGGCCTGCGCCTGCTGCAGCGCGTTCTCATACGGCGCGCGGTCAAGTTCGCCGAGGGTTTGCCCGCGGCGAATTTCATCGCCTTCATCGACGTTCAGGGTTGCCAGCCGTCCGCCGACGCGGAAGCTCATATTCACAGTGCGAATATCGACATTGCCATAGAGAGTGAGATCTTTCGCCTGGCTGCTTTGATACCACCACCAGGCGCCGCCGATCGCGGCGAGCACGATGACGACCAGTAGAACGACGACGGGTTTTTTCATGATCCCAGGCTCCTTTGCGCTAACCCTTGCAGAATGAAATCGATATGACAGGTAATCACCTGAAAAATTTGTTCAGCCTTTTGTTGATCGAACTGCGCCCAGCCGGTACGCAGTAAAATGGTTTCCCGCCCGAGGCGGAAGGCCAGCACCTCGCCAAGCAGGGCGTGGGTGTGCAGAATCATTTGCGTATCGTTGGCATCGCGCCCGGTCCAGGCGGCGATAAGCCGCGTCAAATAGCTATGTAGCGGGGCGATAACCTGCTGGTGGATAAGCTGGTAAGCCGCCGTAGGGGAGAGCTGCTCGCGAGAGATAAATTTGCTGAGGTTGACCGTGTCGTCCTGGGTCAGCAGCAGACTCATATCGCGGCAGCTGCGCAGAATCAATTCCCGCAGCGCCGGTTTGTCGGGGGGCGTCTGGGCGAGCAGGGCTTCGGCCGCTTCGGCATGCGGGCGGAAATTCTCGCCGATACAGTCGGCGATCCACTGCGCGCAGGCGAGATACAGGTCGTCTTTCGAACCGAAATAATAGGTGATAGCGGCGATATTTTGCCCGGCCTGCGCGGCGATATCGCGGGTCGTCGCATGGAGGCCATATTCGCCGAATTGCGCGATGGCGGCGGCGATAAGTTGGCTTTTGGCTTGTTCGCCTTTACTGGTGACGGAAGTACTGTTCATCGCACTCTAAAAAATTAATCAATCGATTGATTAAGAATAGAGGTGATTCGCATATCTGTCCAGAATGATGAATACTGAAGATAACGCCGCGCGGGCGAGCATTATTTTGCCGCTAAATCCTCCGGGGATATTTTATGCGGTTCGTCACAAAATCTGCTAAACTGCGCCCCTTCATGGCATTGTGGTTTTTGCCATCTCTATCGCAATAATCTCCCTGAAAACTACGCCCTTAAACGGGCCGGGGCGGTTCGGAGTTGTTATGTCTTTTGATTCCCTTGGCCTGAATCCCGATATCCTGCGCGCCGTCGCCGAGCAGGGCTACGTTGAGCCGACCCCTATCCAGCAGCAGGCGATCCCGGCAGTACTGCAGGGCCGCGATCTGATGGCCAGCGCCCAGACCGGGACCGGCAAGACCGCCGGTTTTACGCTGCCGCTGCTGCAGCGCCTGACCCAGGAGCAGCCGCACGCGAAGGGGCGCCGCCCGGTTCGCGCGCTGATCCTGACGCCGACCCGCGAGCTGGCGGCGCAGGTGGGCGAGAACGTCCGCGACTACAGCAAGTATCTGAATATCCGCTCGCTGGTTGTTTTCGGCGGCGTAAGCATTAATCCGCAGATGATGAAACTGCGCGGCGGCGTCGATATCCTCGTCGCCACCCCGGGCCGTCTGCTGGATCTCGAACATCAGAATGCGGTTAGCCTGGATAAAGTTGAAGTGCTGATTCTGGATGAAGCCGACCGCATGCTGGACATGGGCTTTATCCACGACATCCGCCGCGTGCTGGCTAAACTGCCGCCGCGTCGTCAAAACCTGCTGTTCTCCGCTACCTTCTCCGACGAGATCAAAGCCCTGGCGGAAAAACTGCTGCATAACCCGCTGGAAGTTGAAGTGGCGCGCCGCAACACCGCCTCTGAGCAGATCACCCAGCACGTTCACTTTGTGGATAAGAAACGTAAGCGTGAACTGCTCTCGCAGCTGATTGGCGAAGGCAACTGGCAGCAGGTGCTGGTCTTTACTCGTACCAAGCACGGCGCCAACCATTTAGCCGAGCAACTGAATAAAGACGGTATCCGCAGCGCCGCTATCCACGGAAATAAGAGCCAGGGGGCGCGTACCCGCGCGCTGGCCGACTTTAAATCCGGCGGCATTCGCGTGCTGGTAGCGACCGATATCGCCGCCCGCGGCCTTGATATTGAAGAGCTGCCGCACGTGGTGAACTACGAGCTGCCGAACGTGCCGGAAGATTATGTCCACCGTATCGGTCGTACCGGCCGCGCGGCGGCGACCGGCGAAGCGCTGTCGCTGGTATGCGTTGATGAGCACAAGCTGCTGCGTGATATCGAGCGTCTGCTGAAAAAAGAGATCCCGCGTATTGCTATTGCCGGTTATGAGCCGGATCCGTCGATTAAAGCGGAGCCGATTCAAAACGGTCGTCAGCAGCGTGGCGGCGGAGGCCGCGGTCAGGGGCAGGGACAGGGACGCGGCGGTCAGGGCCAAAACCAGGGTCGTAGCCAGCAGGCTGCGCCGCGCCGTCAGGATGGCGAAGCGCCGAAGGCGCGCGCCCAGGACGGTAAACCGCCGCGCCGTCGTCGCCCGCGTAAACCTGCCGGCGAGTAATACGCTGATACCTGGGCTGCGGCAGCGCGTCCAGGCTCAAAACGGCCCGTCTGTCCGCTTGCGCGGCGGCGGGCCGTTCTTTTTGCTTTTTGCATCGCGTTTTATCGAGCACGCTTCCACACTCAGTAGAAAGCAATACCTCCGGGCCGCTAAAAATGGCACAATAGTGGCTGTTTATACAGTATTCAGGTTTTCTCATGGCTTTGACCGCTGCGCTAAAAGCGCAAATCGCCGCCTGGTATAAGGCGCTTCAGGAACAGATCCCGGACTTTATCCCCCGAGCCCCGCAGCGGCAGATGATTGCCGATGTGGCGAAAACGCTCGCGGGGGAAGAGGGGCGGCATCTGGCTATCGAAGCCCCGACCGGCGTCGGTAAAACGCTGTCATACCTTATCCCCGGGATCGCCATCGCTCGAGAAGAACAAAAAACGCTGGTGGTCAGCACCGCCAACGTCGCTTTGCAGGATCAAATCTACAGTAAAGATCTGCCGCTGCTGCGTAAGATCATTCCCGACCTGCGCTTTACCGCCGCCTTTGGCCGCGGGCGCTACGTTTGCCCGCGTAATCTGACGGCGCTGGCCAGCACCGAGGCGACGCAGCAGGACCTGCTGGCGTTCCTCGATGACGATCTGACGCCAAAAAACCAGGCCGAACAAAAGCTGTGCGCGACGCTGAAAACCGATCTCGACGGCTATAAATGGGATGGCCTGCGCGACCATACCGATAAGCCCATTGATGATGCCCTATGGGGGCGTTTGAGCACCGATAAAGCCAGCTGTCTTAACCGTAACTGCCACTATTATCGTGAATGCCCATTCTTCGTCGCGCGACGGGAAATTCAGGAGGCGGAAGTGGTGGTGGCCAACCATGCGTTGGTGATGGCGGCGATGGAGAGCGAAGCGGTGCTGCCGGAGCCGAAAAACCTGCTGCTGGTGCTCGACGAAGGCCATCATCTGCCGGATGTCGCCCGCGACGCCTTAGAGATGAGCGCTGAGATAACCGCTCCCTGGTACCGGCTGCAGCTGGATCTGTTCAGCAAACTGGTGGCGACCTGCATGGAGCAGTTTCGTCCGAAGACGACGCCGCCGCTGGCTAACCCCGAGCGTCTCAACGAACACTGTGAAGAGCTCTATGAGCTTATCGCCTCGCTGAACAATATTCTCAATCTCTATATGCCTGCAGCTCAGGAGGCGGAACATCGTTTCCCGATGGGCGAACTACCGCAGGAGGTGATGGAAATTTGCCAGCGGCTGGCGAAGCTCACCGAAATGCTACGCGGGCTGGCGGAGCTGTTCCTGAACGACCTCAGCGAAAAGACCGGCAGCCACGATGTGGTGCGTTTGCATCGTATTCTGCTGCAGATGAACCGGGCGCTCGGTATGTTTGAAAGCCAGAGCAAGCTGTGGCGGCTGGCGTCGCTGGCGCAGTCCTCCGGCGCGCCGGTAACCAAATGGGCGACCCGCGATGTCCGCGACGGCCAGATACATGTCTGGTTCCACTGCGTCGGTATCCGCGTCAGCGATCAGCTCGAACGCCTGCTGTGGCGCAGCGTGCCGCATATTGTCGTTACCTCGGCGACCCTGCGTTCGTTGAACAGCTTCTCGCGTCTGCAGGAGATGAGCGGGCTGAAAGAGAAAGCTGGCGATCGTTTTGTGGCGCTGGATTCCCCGTTTAATCACGTCGAGCAGGGGAAAATTATTATTCCCCAGATGCGCTATGAACCGACGATTGATAACGAAGAGCAGCATATTGCCGAAATGGCGGCCTTTTTCCGCGAGCAGGTCGAGAGCAAAAAGCATCCGGGGATGCTGGTGCTGTTTGCCAGCGGACGAGCGATGCAGCGATTCCTTGAGCATGTTACCGATCTGCGCTTACTGCTGCTGGTTCAGGGCGACCAACCGCGTTATCGGCTGGTGGAGCTGCATCGTAAGCGCATTGAAGGCGGCGAGCGCAGCGTGCTGGTCGGCCTGCAGTCCTTCGCCGAAGGGCTGGATTTAAAAGGCGAGCTGCTAAGCCAGGTCCATATCCATAAAATCGCCTTCCCGCCAATCGACAGCCCGGTGGTGATTACCGAAGGCGAGTGGCTGAAAAGCCTGAACCGCTATCCCTTTGAGGTGCAAAGCCTGCCAAGCGCTTCTTTCAACCTGATTCAGCAGGTTGGGCGCCTGATCCGTAGCCATCAGTGCTGGGGCGAAGTCGTTATTTACGACAAGCGGCTGCTGACCAAAAACTACGGCGCGCGCTTGTTAAATGCGCTACCGGTATTTCCTATAGAGCAGCCGGGCGTTCCCGAGGTTATAGTAAAAAGCAAAGCAAAACAGACGCGTCGCCGACGCCGCTAAGCGGTCCGGTCGGCAAAGCATACCGCTGGAGGGAGCAAGTCGATGGATTACACCAAAATCATCAAAGAAGTCGGGCGTGGAAAGAATCACGCTCGCGATCTGGATCGGGAAACGGCCCGCGCGCTGTATACGCGGATGTTAAACGGCGAAGTCGGCGAACTGGAGCTGGGGGCGATCCTCATCGCGCTGCGCATCAAGGGCGAAGGCGAAGCCGAAATGCAGGGCTTCTATGAGGCGATGCAGCTACAGACCCTCCGCCTGACGCCACCGGTAGCGAAACCGATGCCGATTGTTATCCCCAGCTATAACGGCGCGCGCAAACAGGCCAACCTGACGCCGCTGCTGGCGGTACTGCTGCATAAACTCGGTTTCCCGGTGGTGGTTCACGGCGTCAGCCACGATCCAACCCGCGTCCTGACCGAGACCATATTTGCGCTGATGGGGATCCCGGCCACCACCCACGCGGGTCAGGCCCAGGCGCGTCTCGACGGCCATGAGCCGGTCTATATCCCGATTGGCGCACTGTGTCCGCCGCTGGAAAAGCAGTTGGCGCTGCGCTGGCGGATGGGGGTGCGTAACAGCGCACATACCCTGGCTAAGCTGGCGACGCCATTTGCCGAAGATGCCGCGCTGCGTCTGTCGAGCGTCTCGCATCCGGAATACGTCGATAAGGTCGCGAAGTTCTTTACTGAAATCGGCGGACGCGCGCTATTGATGCACGGTACCGAAGGTGAGGTTTACGCCAATCCGCAGCGTTGTCCGCAAATCAATCTCATTGATGCGGCGGGGACGCGAGCGCTGCATGAGCGAGCCGATGAAAGCCAGCAGGACAAGGTGGCGCTGCCGGAATCTAAAGATCCCGAAGTTACCGCGCGCTGGATTGAGCGCTGCGTGAGCGGTAGCGAGCCGGTTCCGCAGTCGCTGAAAATTCAGCTCGCCTGCTGCCTGGTCGCCACCGGTCAGGCGACTTCGCTCGCCCATGGTCTGGCGCAGGTTGCCGAACGCTGGTAAACGGACAAAAAAAAGCCCGTCCGGTGGCTCGGACGGGCAAACAAGGGTATTTAAAAGGTCTTTTCAGGGTTAATTCAGTGGCATTTCAGAGTGTTGCTGCGATTATTTGTAGATAACCGCGGTACCGCTAACTTTGTTGTTGGTGTTAGCGGAGGTGATGCTGTAGCCGGTTGCGCCAGCGGCATCTGCTTTAGCAGCCAGTTTGGCTTCCAGACCATCCAGCGTCGTTGCGCCTTCAGCGGAAACAACACCGATTTTATTCATGCTTTCTGCCTGTGACGGGGTTACCGGCTGAGCGGCGAATGCGCCGAAGGACAGAGCGGAAAGGGCGATAGCAGCGGCAGCGTATTTGATATTTTTCATGATTAATTTCTCGCATTATGTTCTGTAGAGGACGATGTTCCGTCGATGTGATAAGTATCACGTTTTTTGCCGCGAGATAAAATCGAAGGAAATTCACAGTCTTCATCGAATTTTTTGAATAATGAATAATTTATTGAATATTAATAAATTATTTTCCGCTATTGCCGCGGGCGAGGGGTAAACTAATTGCCATGGCAACTAAAGGCACATTTTGCCACTTTTTTCGCCAAAAAACGTGCGCGAAAAGATAACGCGATCGGCGGTAATGAACGGTAAAGGAAGGTCAGCGTAGCTGGCTATCTTTGGAACCACGGCGATTATATCCTGAATATGTATTGTTATGTAAATCTTTATCCTGTTGGCACTTCACGCAGTATCTGACCCCGGGAATTGCCTTGCGCCGGGCCTCGGGAATCGGCTCTGCGCATTCTTCACAAAATTTGTTGCTCTCACCGCTTGGCAGCTCGCTACGGGCGCGGGCAACGGCATCGTTTACCGTGCTGTCGATTTGATCCTGTACGGCCCCATCGTTTGCCCAACCTGACGCCATGATGTGCTCCTCATCTCAATATCTGTTTAAAGTATAGAAAAGATGGGGGCAAAAAATGACCAGACAAGGTTTAGGTTGCTTAGATTTCCGACCATTCCCGCAGCAGGTTGTGGTACAGGTTGAGAAGCGACAGCACCTCATCGCTCTCGCCGTGGCGGCTCTTTAACTTCTGAATATTACCATCGAGCTCGAACAGCATTGCGCGACGCTTATCGTCGCGGATCATCGACTGGATCCATAGAAAAGAGGCGATGCGTTCGCCGGAGGTGACTGGAGTTACGCAGTGCAGGCTGCTTGAAGGATAGAGCACCAGATCGCCGGCCGGCAATTTTACCTTGTGCTGGCCATAGGTATCATTGACCACCAGTTCGCCGCCGTCGTAGCTTTGCGGATCGTTAAGGAACAGGGTGGCGGAGAGGTCGGTGCGCATCCAGCCGCCCTGACCGTGGCTGCGTACCGCGCCATCGACGTGAAAACCGTAGGTTTCTTGCTGCTGGTAGCGGTTAAACAGCGGGGTGGAGAGCGTTTTGGGTAACGCCGCGGCGAAGAACAGCGAACTGCGGTTCAGCGCCGCCTGGACCTTAGCCTGTAGCTCGCCGTATAACGCGCTGCGCGTATCGACCTGCTGATTGTTTTTTACCTGCGCCCCCTGGGCGCCGGTGGTCACGCGGCCGTCAACCCACTCGGCCTGCTGTAGCTGAGCGGCGAATTCGGCGACTTCCTGAGGCGTCAGGACGGCGGGGATATGGTACATCATGGCTCAAGCTCCTGAGAAAACGGGGCGTTTCCGCCCCGCATCGATTAGAAATGCACGTTAGCAGTTAACAGGAAAGTGCGTGGCTCGCCCGGGTGATAACGATAGCCGCTCTTGTTAATAGACGCGACGTAATTGGTATCAAACAGGTTATACACGTTCAGTTGCAGGTCGAGATTGCGATTAACCCGATAGCCCATTTTCGCATCCGCTACCCAATAGCCTTCGGTGTAGGACGGCGTGCCAACCGCGCCATCTTTGCCACGGTGCATGCTGCCAATGTAGCGGGCGCCGGCGCCGACGGAGAGGGCATCGGTGGCCTGGTACTGGCTCCAGACGGTAAAGGCGTGTTCCGGCGTATACGGCATTGAGCTGGTGCCATCCTGAGCGGCATCGGCGCCTTCACGGATCGTCGCATGCTGCTGGGTGTAACCGCCAATAACCTGCCAGTCCGGGGTAATATTACCGGCCAGTGAAATCTCATAGCCTTCGACCCGCTTCTTACCATACTGCGAGTAAGTACCGTCGTCGTTTTGTTCGACCTCGTTTTCTATATCGGTGCGGAACAGCGCCGCGGTCAGCAGCAGGCGCTTATCCATCAGTTCCCACTTGGTGCCCAGTTCGCTGGTCTTCGCTTTTTGCGGCTGGAAGTCGGTGCGGTTGGCGCTATTGCCGCTGCCGCTTTGGGCGAGGGTGAAGTTGCTACCGCCCGGCGGTTGTTGCGAGATTGCGTAGTTAACGTACACATTGCCGTTATCAGTCAGATGATACAGCGCGCCGGCTTTCCAGTTGGCCAGGTTGCCGCTGGTAGAGGTGTCCACGGTGGTGACCGGCGTATCTTTAGCGACGCCGGTCGGGCAGGCGATGGCTCCACGACCGCTGCCGCCGCACAGGCTGGCGCTATCGTATTTGGTTTGATAGGTATCGAGGCGGATACCGCCGTTCAGCTCAAAATCGCGGGTGATCTGCAGAGTATCGAAAGCGTACAGGCCGAAGGTATCGGTCTGACCGTTGGCGTTAGCGCCGCTGCGGTTCAGGCCGCCGATCGAAATATCGCTATTCGGATGATAGATATTCACCGCCGGCGGGGTGATCGGATAGACGCCGTAGTTAGTCTGCGTTTCGCGGGTAAATTCTACCCCGGCGCTGACGTCATGGCCGACGGATCCGGTGAAAAATTTGCTCGTCAGATTGGTCTGGTTGGTTAGGATCTTGTTGCTGGTGTCTTTGGTGTTTGCCAGACGTGACCAGGTCCAGGTATTGACGTTATTGGGATCCGGTTGAGTAATGTTTGACGCGCCGCCCATGACCGCGGTCATCAGGTAATCCTGTTTCACCCGCGACCAGCGCGTGATGTTGCGGATCGTCGTGTTGTCATTGATATCGTGTTCGAAACGCATGGTCACGGTATCGGTGGTCGAGTCGTCGTAATCAGAGTCCGTACCGTAGAAGTTGCTGGTTGCGACTTTACCAGAGTGGTTCAGCGCATCGGTGGCGGCGTTTGGCGCCGAGTAGCCCGGCAAGCCGATGGTTGGAATACCGCCGTCCGGCGTATTGTGCTGGGTGACGTGCAGATAGTTCAGGTACAGGCGATTCTCAGTGCCGAGACCAAAGGCGACGGATGGCGCGATGCCGTAACGTTCATTTTTAACTTTATCGCGGCCGGCATCGTGGGTTTTCTCTCCCATCAGGTTCAGGCGCACGGCGCTGGTATCGCCAATGGCTTCATTGATATCGAGGGTGCCGCGGCGCATCCACGCGCTGCCGACGCTGGCGGAAGCATCGATCCCGGAATCCAGACGCGGCTGTTTGCTGATCATGTTGATCGATCCGGTTGGCGCGCTGCGGCCGTAGTCGGAACCCGATGGCCCTTTAATCACTTCAACCTGCTCGGTATTAAAGGTATCGCGAGTGACGCTGCCGATATCGCGAATGCCGTCGACATAGATACTGTTGGAGGTATCGGCGCCGCGCATATAGATGGTGTCGCCGGTGGTGGAGTTACCGTTTTCGCCGGCGAAGAAGGCGCCCACGCCCGGCACGTTTTTCAACGCATCGGTCAGGTTAGTGACGCCCTGGTCCTTCATGACCTGCTCTGATACCACCGTGACGGTGCGGGTGGTGTCGGCGATGGGGCGGGAGAATTTTGGGTCAGCGGAATGCGTTGGCGCATACAGCGATGGCGTTTGCGCTTCAACGACCAGGGTTTCGCCGCCTTTCTGTTCATTGCTGTCTGCCGCCAGTACCTGACCCGTCGGGGAGAGGCTCAGGCATAAACCGGTGAAAATCGTCAGTGAACGGAAACTGCTAAAAGGGAGATTGTTATTTTTTTCCATATCCATGAGCAACTTATAGTTTTAATTTGGCCCTGTTTCCCAACATCGTTGTATTGGCGGAAATGAGATGCGCCAATTAACGTCTGCCAGGGTGGGGCGCTTTGCCGATGCGACCGTAAACGGAGTCTGTCTCGTTTCGACCACTGCAGGTGTTCTTAACAATAGCAATGCGTTTGATAATGATTTTGATAACCATTATCAAACAACGGCGGATTTTTATCACTCATTTATAAAAAAATAAATACATTTGTTTACATGGGCTGCATTATTTATACATAAAGGGCAGAAAGCATGATATTCCACGGGTCGAAGTGGGTGTTTTTCGCCCCGTCAGGCTTAGTGCATCAAGCGCGCTATTTATAAATTATCGCGCTTCCCGCCAATTTATTACCGCCGCCGGCGGCGTTAATTCTCCAGGCGAGCGCGCCCTGCTGGTGGGCTTTTTGCGCCAACTGGGCCTGCAAATCGTCAAGGGTGCTGGCGCCGGAGGCGGATACGGTGCCGGACGGGCGAAGCGGACCGGTCTGGGTAAGCGCAGATTCAGGCGTGTCGGCCAGGGCATAGGAGGAGGGGGCGGCAAGCGCGATAAAGAGCAGCGAGAGCAGAGATGTTTTCATGGGTATATCCTCATTAACAGCATGGGACATACCTCAAGTATAGGCCGTTTCGCGAAGAGAATCAGGGTATAACCGGCGGGCAAACAATGGCTTTTTGTCTCACCGCACCTGTTGATGCGAACCCGGTGCGGTGAGGTACGGCGCGTCGGGATTCGCGGTCAGCGAGCGTCCGGACGGGTTAGATCGAAGCGCTGGCTTTCATCAATGCTGTAGTAGGCCGTCGGCCCGCCGGCGCGTAAAATCGGCTGCGCTTTCGCGGTTTGATAGATCCCGTCTTCCAGCAGCGACTCATCAATATGTACGGCGACCACTTCTCCCAGTACCAGCCAGCTATCAATGGCTTCGCCGCTGGCGCGCGTCAACTGAATACACTGCGACAGGCGGCATTCGAAGTGAACCGGGCTTTCCGCCACGCGCGGGGCGCGGACGATCCGGCTCGGCGCGGCGGTTAATCCGGCGCGCAGGAATTCGTCTTCATGACGCGGAATAGAGGCGGAGGTTTCATTCATCGCTTCGGCGAGTGGCCGGGTAGCCAGATTCCAGACAAACTCTTTTGTTTCAATAATGTTCTGCACGCTGTCTTTCCAGCCGCCGCTGGCGAAACCGATGATCGGCGGCCGATAGTTAAAGCAGTTGAAGAAACTGTAGGGCGCCAGGTTGCGCTGCCCTGCGCTATCGAGCGAAGCGATCCAGCCGATGGGGCGCGGCCCGACGATGGCATTCAGCGGGTCGTGCGGCAGGCCGTGGCCTTCGGCAGGTTGATAGAAGTACATAGAGCACCAGAAAGCGAAATAAGAAGATATCCAGACTCCCTTATTTACCGCGCCGCCGTCAACGGGTATCTTACGCGGCTGTTGAAAGGAGATTGCCATGAAAGCCGAAAAGCCGGGGTTGCACCCGCGTAACCGCCATCACCAACGCTATGATTTGCCAGCGTTGTGCCAGACTCATCCCGAGCTACAAAGCTATATCACCCTGAATCCGGCCGGTGAACAAACCATTGATTTTGCTAACCCATTGGCGGTGAAGGCGCTGAATAAGGCGCTGCTGGCGCACTTTTACGCGGTAAAACACTGGGATATTCCTGACGGCTTCTTGTGCCCGCCGGTGCCGGGACGCGCGGACTACATCCACCATCTGGCCGACCTGCTGGCGCAGGATAGCGGCGAGATCCCGAAAAACGCCACCATTCTCGATATCGGTACCGGCGCGAACTGCATCTATCCGCTGATTGGCGCGCATGAATACGGCTGGCGCTTCACCGGTAGTGAAGTGAATCCGCAGGCCTTTGCCAGCGCCCAGGCGATTATTAACGGCAACCCAGGACTGACGCGGCAAATTCGTCTGCGTCGTCAGAAAGAGGGTCAGGCAATCTTTACCGGGATCATTCATAAGAATGAAACCTATGATGCGACCCTCTGCAACCCGCCATTCCACGACTCCGCCGCCAGCGCGCGTGCCGGCGGCGAGCGTAAACGCCGTAATCTGGGGCTGGGGGAAGATAGCGTACTGAACTTTGGCGGCCAGCAGCAGGAACTATGGTGTGAAGGCGGCGAAGTGGCCTTTATTTCGCAAATGATCCGCGAAAGCCAGCAGTTCGGCCGCCAGGTTAAATGGTTTACCTCGCTGGTCTCCCGCGGCGATAATTTGCCGCCGCTGTATCGCCTGCTGACCGAAGTCGGCGCGGTGAAAGTGGTGAAAAAAGAGATGGCGCAGGGGCAGAAACAGAGCCGCTTTATCGCCTGGAGTTTTATGGACGACGCAAAGCGCCGCCGTCCATTTTAAGTCTCTGCCGCCGGGTTTGCGTTGCCCGGCAGCGGCAATAACTGCCAGGTTTGTACCGGCGCGCGCACGCCGGCGCGGTCGAAATGCTGCTTCACCTGGGTATCGAGGGCAAAGCGTACCGTCCACTGCTTCAGCGGCAGCGTCGTAAAGCTGACGCGTAAGGTAAACGCGGTATTGCTCAGCCCTACCAGCCCGGCGAACGACGGTTCGCCAATAATCAGCCCGCGGATCTCCTCCTGCGCCATCAGATCGTCTACCGCCGCCTTCAGCGCCTGATTGGCTTTATCCAGGTCCTCCTGCCTGTCGACATCATAGTTGGCGACCACCGAACCGATCCCGCGCACAAAGTTGGCGAAGGTGGTTATCGAAGACCAGGGAATAATATGGTACGCCCCGGTATCCTGGCGCACGCCCACCGAGCGGATCGACATCCGTTCCACCGTGCCGGTTAATGGCCCGATGGTCACCAGATCGCCGGTGTTCATCCCGTTCTCAAACTGGATAAAGATGCCGGTAATAATATCTTTGACCAGCGTTTGGGCGCCGAAAGAGATGGCCAACCCTAACGCCCCGGCGCCCGCCAGCAGCGGCGCGATGTTCACCCCGACTTCCGACAATAAGATCATTATCGTTATGGTGGTAATGACCACCGCCAGCGCGTTGCGAAACAGCGTCAGCAGCGTTCTGGCGCGAGCGCTGGGCAACGGGCGTCCATGAATGTCCGATGACAGGCGGTTCTCAATCAGGCTTGCCAGTAGGGTCCAGCCGACGGCGGAGAAGAACAGGATTAGCGCGATACGAATCAGGACATCTACCGTTTTTTGCCCGGCATCATTGTGTAGCCATTGCTGAAAATCAAACAGTCCCCAGGCGCTCAGCAACAGCATCACCGCCACGCATACCGTCAGGATCCGCGCGGCTTTCAGCGAGGCGGAGATCCAGCCGTTGAGCCGCTTTTGCAGCTCCGGGTAGTGGCGTTGCGTTTCTGGCGACAGGGTGATGGTTTTGGCTATCCAGCGTGACAAAATACCGGATACCAGCGCCGCGGCGCCGACGATAGCCAGGCTACGTAGCGTCGCGCCCATCATAAATTTGAGGCTGTTGCCGGGGTCAAAGAGCGAAAAGAAGAACAGCACGATAAAGTAAGCACAGGCCAGCCAGTGCCAGACCAGCGCAAAAGCGCGAATAAACAGGCTGAAGAAAGGCAGCGAGCGGTCGGCAAGATGGATAAGCCCCTGAGTGATGGCGCGTTTGTTGTGGAAAATCAGATACAGCGCCCACACCGTAATGCACAACATTATGATGACGTTGGCCAGCGCGCCAATCTGCACGTTAACCTGATTGGAGATAATCGGCACCGCTACGATCAGCCCGTAACCAATCAGGCTACTCAAGGCGCTGAGGCGTAAGTTCCAGTACGTTGCGTGTTCGTTGCTGATATTGAAGGGGCGTAAATCGGCGATTCGCGGGCAAAAAATCACTCGCAGGATGGCTTTAAAAAACTCGATCAGCGCGAAGGCGTTAAGAAACAGGCTTTGTTGAAAAGCAATGGTGCGGTTGCCGCCGTTTAAACGATCGCTTAACAGCTGCCCGATAAACAGCGTTAGCGCCAGCAGCAGCAGGTCGATGATGAAAACGCCAGCAATGGTGGCCGGTAACTGCAGCCAGTTATTGCGCTCACGGTTTTTGTGCCTTCCCCAATGGCCCATTTTGCGATAAAGCGGCAGCGCCGCCAGGCGTACTAACCACCAGAAGGCAAATACCAGCCCGGCCAGCAGCAGGAAGTCGCCAGCGGCATTGCGAAACGCATCGGCATGGAAAGGCTTATGCGGTGAGCCGGTGATATTGCGCCATAGCTGAGAAAACCGCGACGACAGGCGCTCGCTATACTGACGACTTACTTCCGTCACGCTTTCCAGAACGGTTTGCTCGTCTTTAACTTCTGGCGGGGTCAGCGTGGGGGCGGCGGCAGGCGGCTGGGTGGCGGCGGCTTTACGCAGCTCATCGATTAACTCCTGCCGCGACTGCGGATTATCCAGCACGTCAGCTAATGCCGCCCAGGCGGCTTTTTTCTGTTCGAGGTCAGGCTCGCTGGCTGTGCTTTTGTCGGTTGTCGCCGCCGGTATGCCGGGCAATGACGCCGCCGACAGCGGAGAAATCCACAGCGCAGCGAGCAACAGTAGGATCCACGGCATGGGCGCCTCCATTGCATCTCAAACTGCTAAGTATAGAAGGGGTCAGACGAGGAGGAGCGTTGGGATGAATCTGGAAAGCGGCTCTCCCCTTGCCGGGGAGAGCCGGGCGCATCAGGCTACGTGCTGTAAAAACTCGCGCAGACGCGGGCTTGGCGGGTTCTTAACCAGAACCTGCGGGTCGCCGTCTTCGGCGATGCGGCCTTTATCGATGAAGATCAGCCGCGACGCCACTTTTTCAGCAAAGCCGATTTCGTGGGTTACGATGACCATCGTCATGCCTTCTTCGGCCAGGTCCTGCATGACTTTCAGCACTTCATGGCGCAGTTCCGGGTCAAGCGCCGACGTCGGCTCATCAAACAGCATCATTTTCGGTTTCACCGCCAGCGCGCGGGCAATGGCGACGCGCTGCTGCTGACCGCCGGAAAGTTCGGATGGATAGTGGTGCGCGCGTTCCGCGAGACCCACCTTCGCCAGCAGCTCTTTCGCCAGCGTTTCCGCCGCCGCCTTCGACGCGCCGCGCACGCGCTGCGGGCCGAACATCACGTTCTCCAGCGCCGTCAGGTGCGGGAACAGATAGAACTGCTGGAATACCATTCCGGCTTCCTGGCGAATTAAGCGCTCGTCAACTTTCGGGTCGTTCACCTTCAGGCCATCGACGATAAGATCGCCGCTGGTGATCTCTTCCAGTTTGTTGATGCAGCGCAGCAGCGTGGATTTACCGGATCCGGACGGCCCGATGATCACGACCACTTCACCTTTGTCGATCTTCAGATCGATATCGTGCAGCACTTTAGTCGGGCCAAAGTGTTTGGAAACGTTTTTAAATTCAATCACAGGATTTTCATCCTTCTTTCAAGACGACGCAGAATGAAGCTCAACACCAGGGTGATGATCAGATAAATGACGGCGACGGCGCTCCAGATTTCCAGCGCGCGGAAGTTGCCGGCAATAATTTCCTGGCCCTGACGGGTCAGTTCGGCGACGCCGATAACGATGAACAGCGACGTATCTTTGATACTGATAATCCATTGGTTACCGAGCGGCGGCAGCATACGACGCAGCGCCAGCGGCAGGATCACGTGGCGGATAGTTTCGCGACGGGAGAGCCCCAGCGCCAGACCCGCTTCGCGGAAACCTTTGTGGATGGACAGCACCGCGCCGCGGGTGATTTCCGCGATATAGGCGCCGGAGTTGATCATGATGGTCACCACCGCGGCGGTGAATGGGTCGATGCGTAAGTCGCTAAACGCCATCGGTAGCGCGAAGTAGATGAACATCACCTGCACCACAATTGGCGTGCCGCGGATGATTTCAATAAATACCAGCGCGACGTGGTTGGCTATCCAACCGCCGAAACAGCGGGCGAAACCGGCCACCAGACCGATGATAAGGCCGCCAACCAGGCCGAGGACCGAAATCCACAGCGTCATTTTGGCGCCTTCCAGCAAAATAGGAATGGCGGGCCAGATGGCACTCCAGTCAAACTGCATAATGTGTTCCTGTTACTGTTACCGTGTCGAAAGCAGAGAAAGCCTCTGCGAATACGGCGCCGGGGAATGAAACCCTGGCGCCGTGGAGCCCGCGGCGGATTGGCCGCGAGAAGTAGGCCTAATTATTATTTTGGTTCAGTACCGAACCATTTTTTGTAAATTTCGTTGTAGGTGCCGTTTTCACGCAGCGTTTTCAGCGCACCGTTCACTTTTTCGCGCAGTTCGTCGCTGCCTTTCGGGAAGGCGATACCGTAGCTTTGCGCTTCCAGCGATTCGCCTACCGCTTTGAACTTGCCCTGACCGGCGGTTTTAATGAAGTACAGGATGTTTGGCGTGTCGTGCAGTACCGCGTCAGCGCGGCCGGTGCCCAGCTCCATATAGGCGTTATCAATGTTCGGGAACTGGCGCAGATCTTTGGTTTTGATGTTGGCTTTCGCATAATCAACGGAGCCGGTGCCGCTCTTCACGGCGACCACTTTGCCGTTCAGATCTTTCACGTCTTTGATGTCATTGTTTTTCGCGTTAACCATCACCAGCAGGCCGCTTTTGTAGTAGCCGTCGGAGAAGTCGATTGCTTTTTTACGCTCGTCGGTGATGGTGATCCCCGCCAGCGCCAGATCGATGTTTTTGGTCTGCAGCGCGGGAATGATGCCGCTGAAGTCCATTGGTTTCAGGGTGTAGTCCAGTTTCAGCTCTTTGGCGACCGCGGCCCACAGGTCAATATCGAAGCCGACGTATTTATCACCTTGCTTAAATTCAAACGGAACAAACGCCGTATCGGTGGCGACTACCAGTTTTTTATCTGCGGCGTGAGACGAAACCGCAAAAGCCAGGGTCAGTGCAGCCAGTGACACTTTTAATACAGACTTCATAGTATTTCCTTTTTTATCCACGGGACGAGCCCCTGCGAGAACGTGTAGCCTAATGAAAAAATCGTGCCAGTTTTACAAGCCATTGTTTTTCAACAGGAGCTTTCATATCGTTTGCACAATTTCGGTTATCCGATAAAGCAAATGCACCGTAACAGGGCGTCATTTTGGTGCAATATAAACGTAGCGAATAACCAGAGCATTTTTAACGCAAACCCTGATGGGAAAACAATCTTGCTGTAACGATTGTGTGAGGTGATTATTACAATTGTTTTACTTTAGTACGTATTGTGTACAAGCGCCTGCACCAAAAGAGGGCGAGCTAAGCGATTACGGGGGGAAGCGTGGGAGAAATGAAAAATGCCGCCAGCGGGCGCTGACGGCTGCGGACATTTATTCGATATTCGCTTCGATGAACCACAGGAATTTATCCAGGTCACGGGAAGCCGCGGTAAAGATATCGGCGGTGTCTTCATCCTTCGCTTCGCTGATCGCTTTACGCACATCATTGGCCACGATGGCATAACGGTCGGCCAGTTCTTTCAGATGTTCCTGAACGGTGTGAATATCCAGCGGGTAGCTTTTCAGCGGGCTTTTGCTGTTGATGACCTGAGTGGTGCCCAGAGCGACGCCGCCCAGTTGAACGGCACGTTCAGCCATCGTATCAAGGTGATCGGTGAGCGCAGTGCGGAAACCATCCAGCATTTCATGAACGGCAATAAAGTTGGCACCGCGCATATTCCAGTGGGCCTGCTTGGTAATCAGCGACAGGTCGATGAACTGGATCACCTGGCGATTCAGCAGCTCAACGGTAGCTTTCTTCTCGTTGTCTGCGACATCGTTACGGGTATAGAGCAGGTTAGACGCTTTAGTTTTAACCAGTTTTGCGGTACTCATAGTTTCATATCCTCTTGATATTGATACTCGTCATACTTCAAATTTGAATTATGTAGAGCGTTTGTCCCAAATGACTTCGGGACTAATTATAGCAAGGGATATTGGATATGAGGCATCGGCTGTCCATATCAGTCCGATAGCGCAGAGTTGTTGGCTATTTAAAAAGATTTATAAAATCAGATAATTAAAAGTAAATAGCTGGCTCGCTATGAACGCGAGCCAGTGCGGTAACAAAATCTTAATTTATATCGACTTTCTCGATTTTGCTTTGCCGCTGCATGGTCAGCGTCGAACCCATTGAGGCGATGATAATCGCCCCTAACGCCAGAGTTTGCGTCAGGGTCAGCGTCTCGCCGAGGAACACCATTCCCGACAGCGCCGCCAGCGCCGGCTCCATGCTCATCAGCGTGCCGAAAGTGCGGGTGGGCATCCGCGTCAGGGCGATCATTTCCAGCGAGTAGGGCAGGGCGGTGGAGAGAATGGCGATGCCAAGCCCCAGCGGCAGCAGCGACCATTGCAGCAGCGTATCGCTGGCCTGGACGATACCGATGGGCACAAAAATCACCGCCGCGATGAGCGAGCCCATGGCCACCGTCGCCGGGCCGTGTTCTTCGCCCGCGCGCTGGCCGGTAAGAATATAGACCGCCCAGAATGCGCCGGCGCCGAGCGCGAACAGCGCGCCGACTAAATCCACTTCCCCTACGTTTTGCCCAAGCGGCAGCAGGAACCACAGCCCGAGCACCGCCAGCGCCACCCAGACGAAATCAAGCGGGCGGCGTGAACCGAAGAGCGCCACCGCCAGCGGCCCGGTGAACTCCAGCGCGACCGCGACGCCGAGCGGGATCCGCTGCAGCGATAAATAGAAGAGATAGTTCATCGCCCCTAGCGCCACGCCGTAAAAGAACAGCGGCAGCCGCTGCTGCGGGGCAAAACGTAGTCGCCACGGCTTAAAAATAACGACTAAAATTAAAGTGCCGAGCGTCAGGCGCAAAGCGGTGACGCCCGGTGCGCCAATCAACGGGAAGAGCGATTTCGCCAGCGATGCACCGCTCTGAATCGAGACCATGGCGATCAAAATAACCAGTATCGGCAACCACGCCGGAACTTTACGGGACGAGCCGGGCATCCTTTCTCCTGTCAGGGTTTGTCAAAAGAGGTAAAGGTTCCAGTGTACTGGAATAACCGCTTAACGGTTTAGCGATTGTTGAAAAAAGAGGGTGGAAAAACAGTACAATGGCGTAAAATACGTAGGGGAATACCTTCACGGCTAAGAATAATCTGGATGCGCAGCGTTTGCTGCTGGTAATCGTTAAGCACTTTTTGCGCGAAAAGTGTTTGATTTCCAGATTGTTACGAAATCGTGGAAACTTTTGCTTACATGAAAAAGTATGTTAGACAATGTAAAGTCAAAAGAGTTTCCCAAAAGTTTTTGATATATTTAAGACTTAGGACTTATTAGAAACACATTTGAGGTGGTTATGAATAAAATTGCACGTCTTTCAGCACTGGCCGTTGTTCTGGCTGCATCCGTAGGTACTACTGCTTTCGCTGCAACTTCTACCGTTACCGGTGGTTACGCTCAGAGCGACATGCAGGGTAAAGCCAACAAAGCAGGCGGTTTCAACCTTAAGTACCGTTACGAGCAAGATAACAACCCGCTGGGCGTTATCGGTTCCTTCACCTACACCGAAAAAGACAACACCAGCAACGGTACTTACAACAAAGGTCAGTACTACGGCATCACCGCTGGTCCGGCTTACCGTCTGAACGACTGGGCGAGCATCTACGGCGTAATCGGTGTTGGCTACGGTAAATTCCAGAACAACAACTTCCCGAACCAGAAATCCGACATGAGCGACTACGGTTTCTCTTACGGCGCTGGTATGCAGTTCAACCCGATCGAAAACGTTGCCCTGGACTTCTCCTACGAGCAGTCTCGTATTCGTAACGTTGACGTCGGCACCTGGATTGCCGGTGTAGGTTACCGCTTCTAATCACTTCGGTGATATAAAAAATCCGCCTCAAGGGGCGGATTTTTTTTGCCTGTGATTCGGCGATGCCGTTTAGTTGACGGTAAACTCGTCGCTGCCCAGATGGTTGTAGTCCACCTTCTGTAACTGGAAATTGGTGATATACACCGGTCCGGCTTTCTGTTCTGAGATAAAGCGATAGCGCGGGGTAATTTCCTGCGCGCTGATCCCGGTCCACTGCGCGAAGAAGCTGAGAAAATCATTCGCCGAGCGGCGGGCTTTAATCATCTTATGCGCTTTATCGTCGCTGGAGAGCACCATAAACGGCACCTGGAAGTTCTGTTGATATTTGTCATCATGGGCGAGATATTGCACCGCTTTACCGCGCTCTTTAAACGCCAGACCGTGATCGGAAAAATAGGTGAGCGAGAAAGTGCTGCCGGAATTCTGCAGCTGACCGTAGAGCTTCGCCAACAGCGCGTCGGTTTGCGTCACGCTGTAGAGATAGCATGAGGTCTCCTTTGACTGCACAAAGGTGGTGTATTTGCCTTTGGTACGATCGCAGGCCTGCGGGTGCGAGCCCATGATATGTAATACGATCAGCTGCGGCTGGCTGCGCTCGACTGATAAGACTTGCTCGGTCAGTTTCAGCAGTTGCTCATCCTGAGTATTTTTATTGGCTTCAAAATCACCGTTTTTCAGGAACTGCACCTCATCGGCACGTTTGGCGATGCTGGCGATAGCGGTGTCGTATTCACCAATTTGTCCCTGATTGGAGAACCACCAGGTCTGGAAGCCCGCGCGGTTGGCGAGGGTGACGAAGTTGTCCTGATACTGGGGTTTACCGTCAACCACCCGGTTGAGGGTCAGGCCAAGCGATTTCTGCGTGGAGCCGCTGGCGGCCACGTAGTTTTTAAACAGATAGCCGTTGACCGAGCTGGCGAACGGCGTGTTGTCCCAGTGGCCACCGAACGCGCCAAGCGCATCGCGGCGCGCGCTCTCGCCAATCACCACGACATAGAGATGGTACTTCGGCTTCACCGCCAGCACGTGCCAGCTATCTTTCATGTTAGCCAATTGCGCCATCCGCGCCTGTTCATCCAGCACTTCGTTGTTATTAACGATCACGTCTTTTACGAAGCGCACGGCGGGATAACCGCTATCAATGACTTTAAAGACGCCGCCCCAGGCCAGATTCTGCACAGGCTGCAGGAAAAAGATGCCGATGCTAAACAGCAGTCCCAGATATTCCACTTTGCCAAGGCGCGCGGGCGGCTGCGGTTTGCGCCGTACGGCAATGACGCCGAGAGCGAAGATGAATACCGCCAGCAAATAGTTGTACCACGGGAAAATAGTGAGAATTTCCGTCGACTCTTCAACATTCGTGGCGTGCAGCGCCAGCAGCGTATTGAAGTTTGGCGCGCCGTAAGCCTGGCCGAAGGGATAGTACATCGCGGCCAGCAGGGAATAGAGGCCAACTACCCCTTTTTGAACGCGCGGGAAGGTGCGCCAAAGCAGATGGAGTACGCAGGTAAACGCAACGGTATAGAGCAAGCTAAATTCATACCCAAGCGCCAGATTAATCAACAGCGACTGTAAAAAGTAGAATCCTGTCCACGGGTTCAGGGCCAGTCTGCGGGCGGCCAGCGTTTCTTTCAGAGTGACATTCATAATTCGTAATCAACAAGACGCCATGTTCGTCCCCTGGCATCAAGGGGGTAAAACCTGCTGGACAGTGCGTGAAGAGGGTCTCTGCGAGCCGCAGTAGTGGCAGGGCTGACAAACGATAGGGCCTGCGAATGGTAAGGTCAACTGTTCATAACAGATTGTTTTGCGAGAAAGCTTACAAAACTTGAAAAAAGCGCTGAAAGACGAGGTAACCAGATAGGTTGGCGGGGAAAGATGACAAAAAAATGAAGCGGCGTACCGCGACGCCGCGTTAATGTTTAGGTTTGTCCTGCTGCGGTTTGCCGTTGATCATGTCGCACAGCATGCCGATCAGCATTAAGCGTACTTTGAAGGGTGAATGGCTAAACACGTTTAAGCACCTCTTGAATTCGTTCATGGTTATTCCTCCTGCCTTTTCGCGCCGTCAAATCCGTGATGGCTGTTTGCATTACATACAGATATAGCACAGGCTATATTTTATAGCTATGGCTAAAACGTTAATTTTTTGTGCTATGAGCGCAATCCATTACAATGTGGATCCTTTTATATGATGCTTGATGCGTCACACCAACGAGGAAGCACAATGAACCGTCGCGCAGGTAAGCCCATAACTAAAAAAGTGACGCAGCTGGTTAATGTCGAAGAACACGTAGAGGGGTTCCGTCAGGTGCGCGAAGCGCATCGCCGCGAGCTGATTGATGACTATGTGGAGCTGATTTCCGATCTGATTAACGAAGTGGGCGAGGCGCGCCAGGTGGATATGGCTGCGCGTCTTGGCGTTTCGCAGCCGACGGTGGCGAAAATGCTTAAACGTCTGGCGAGCGTCGGCTTGATCGAACAGATCCCCTGGCGCGGGATCTTCTTAACCCCGGAGGGGGAGAAGCTGGCCCATGAAAGCCGCGAGCGTCATCAGATTGTGGAAAACTTTCTGCTGGCGATTGGCGTGAGTCCGGAGATTGCCCGCCGCGATGCGGAAGGAATGGAACACCACGTTAGCGAAGAAACGCTGGCGCAATTCAAGCTGTTTACCCAGAGATTACACGCAGAATGAATCTCCCTTTTGTGCAGTCGCTTGCCCGTGACCGTTTCCTGCATCTTTTGTTACTTATCGCCGTTATCCTTAGCCTGTTCGTTCCTTTCGCGCCTCAGCGCTGGGGACAGGCTATCGACTGGCACACTATTATTACTCTCAGCGGGCTAATGCTGCTGACCAAAGGGATTGAACTGAGCGGCTATTTTGATGTGCTGGGGCGCAAAATGGCGCGCCGTTTCGTCACCGAACGCCAGCTGGCCATCTTTATGGTGCTGGCTGCCGCGCTGCTTTCCACTTTTTTGACCAACGACGTCGCGCTGTTCATTGTCGTTCCCCTCACGTTAACGCTAAAAAAATGGTGCGCCATTCCGGTGAATCGGCTGATTATTTTTGAAGCGCTGGCGGTTAACGCCGGCTCTTTATTAACGCCCATCGGCAATCCGCAGAATATTTTACTGTGGGGCCGCTCCGGGCTATCGTTTCTTGCCTTTATCGGCCAGATGCTGCCGCTGGCGGCGGCGATGATGATCACGCTATTGGTGCTGTGTTGGTTCTGTTTCCCTGCCGCTCGGCTCAATTATCAAAGTAGCGACAAAGCGCCGGAGTGGCGGCCGCAGCTGGTGTGGAGCTGCCTCGCTTTCTACCTTATCTTTCTGGCTGCGCTGGAGATGAAGCAGGAACTCTGGGGACTGGCGCTCATTGCCGTCGGGTTCCTGTTGCTGGCGCGAGCGGTGATTATCAACGTCGACTGGTCGCTGCTGCTGGTGTTTATGGCGATGTTTATCGACGTTCACCTGCTGACGCAGCTGCCGGTGCTGCAGCAGTGGCTGAACGGCGTCGGCCAGCTCTCGCATGGCGGGCTATGGCTGACGGCAATCGGACTGTCGCAGTTTATCAGCAACGTGCCATCGACTATTTTGCTGCTTAATTACGTGCCGCCAACGATGCTGTTAGCCTGGGCGGTGAACGTCGGCGGTTTTGGCCTGCTGCCCGGATCGCTGGCGAACCTGATTGCGCTGCGGATGGCCGGCGACCGCCGGATCTGGTGGCGTTTTCATCTTTATTCCATTCCGCTGCTGATCTGGGCGGCGCTCACCGGTTACGCCATGCTCGCGCTGTGGCGCTGATTTTCAGAGGATTGGGCAAGAAACGGGCAGGAACACCCCATTCGTGATGACGACGCTCGGGCTATAACTATCTGGCTGACGTTAATCATCCGAATGAGGACACTGCTATGCGTTATCAAAAACTGGGAAATACCGGCCTGTTTGTCTCTGAGCTGTGCCTTGGCACCATGACCTTCGGCGGCGAAGAGGGGATGTGGGGAAAAATCGGCCAGTTGCGCCAGGCGGAAGCCGAACAGCTGGTGGGGAGCGCGCTGGATGCGGGCATCAACTTCATCGATACCGCCAACGTCTATTCAGAAGGACGCTCGGAGGAGATCACCGGCCAGGCGTTAAAGAACCTGAAGATACCGCGTGAAAACGTGGTGGTGGCGACTAAAGTGTTCGGCGAAACCGGCACCGCCGGGGTGAACTCGCGCGGCAGCTCCCGCTATCACATCATGGGCAGCGTGAAAGAGAGCCTGCGCCGCCTGCAGCTCGATCATATCGATCTCTACCAATTGCACGGCTTCGATCCGGCGACGCCTATCGAAGAGACGCTGTCGGCGCTGGATACCCTGGTGCAGCAGGGGCACGTGCGCTACATCGGCGTTTCTAACTGGGCGGCCTGGCAAATCGCCAAAGCGCTGGGCATCGCGGAACGCCTTGGGCTCTCGCGCTTTGCTTCTCTGCAGGCTTACTACACGATTGCCGGGCGTGACCTGGAGCGCGAACTGGTGCCGATGATGCAAAGCGAAGGTCTCGGCCTGATGGTCTGGAGCCCGCTGGCGGGCGGTCTGCTGAGCGGTAAATATCGCCGCGATGGGCGGGCGGAAGCGGGCGGTCGTCGCCTGGAGTTTGACTTCCCGCCGGTGAATAAAGATCGCGCCTTTGACTGCATTGACGTCATGCAGGTGATAGCCGAAGCGAAAGGGGTCTCGGTGGCGCAGATTGCGCTGGCGTGGCTGCTGCATCAGCCGGCGGTTACCAGCGTTATTATTGGCGCCAAACGGGCCGAACAGTTGCAGGATAATATTGCGGCCACCGCTATTCGCCTGAGTGAAGATGAGTTACGCCAGCTTGACGCGGTCAGCGCGCTGCCGCGCGAGTATCCGGGTTGGATGCTGGAGCGCCAGGGGGAATATCGCCGTAAGCAGCTTGACGCGCAGTAACGCCGTTTTTTCCGTGCTTATAAAGATCGCCGCTTGCGGCGATCTTTTTTGTTTGTATGGCTCACAGAAAACGATCCTGCTTTTGCTTCGGCGGTGGTTTTTTTGTATATGACTAGTCATAACTTTTAAATGACTAGTCATATACAGAGGCGAACCATGAAAGACAAACTACCGGCCGATTTTTTATGGGGCAATTCGGTCTCCAGCATGCAGACCGAAGGGGCGTGGAATGAGGGGGGGAAGGGGATGTCGGTGTACGATATCCGTGAACCGTCGGAGTTCGCCTCGGACTGGAAGGTGGCGACCGACTCTTACCATCGCTTCCGCGAAGATTTCGATTTAATGCAGGATCTGGGCATGAACTGCTATCGTTTCCAGATAGCCTGGAGCCGCGTCTGCCCGCAGGGTGATGGCGAGTTCAATGAAGAGGGGATTGCGTTCTACCATCAGTTTATTGATGAGCTCATTGCCCGCGGTATTGAACCGATGATCTGCCTCTATCACTTCGATATGCCCTTGTCGCTTGCAGAGCGCTACAACGGTTTTACCGACCGCCGGGTAATGGACGCCTTTATCCGCTACGGTCAGAAGATGATCGACTGCTACGGCGATAAGGTGAAGTACTGGCTGACCTTCAACGAACAGAATCTTTACCATTCGCCGGAGGCTTTTCTGATCACCGGCTATCTGCGTGGCGATAAAACGTTGCGCGAGCTTTACCAGATCCAGCACCACGTGATGATGGCCCACGTCCATCTCACCGACTATCTCCATCAGGCCAAACCGCAGTGTCTGATGGGCGGAATGCTGGCCCATGCGCTGGTCTATCCGGCGACCTGTAAGCCGCGCGATATTCTGTGCGCCCAGCAACTGGACGAGTTTTTAAACCAGAACCTGCTGCGCGCCTACGCGGGTGAGGGCTATAGTCCGGAGGTGATGCATTTTGTCGCTCGCGAAGGCTTTGACGATATCTATCGCCCTGAAGATATTGCGCTGATGGCGACGGTGAAGGTCGACTATCTGGCATTCAGCTACTACGCCAGCCGCGCGCTCAATAGCGACGCGATTCCGCCGGGTACGGCGGTGAACAACTACATGTTATTCGGCAACCAGGACAATCCGTACCTGAAAGCGACGGAATGGAACTGGCAGATCGATCCGCTGGGATTCCGCATGATCATTACCCGCTATTACAATGACTGGCGGCTGCCGGTCTTCCCGATTGAAAACGGTATCGGGGTAATCGAATCCTGGGACGGCGAAAACCCGGTCGCCGATGATTATCGTATTGCCTATCACCGTGATCATATTAACGCCATGAAAGCGGCAATGTTTGAAGACGGGGCGCAGGTAATAGGCTATCTCGGCTGGGGATTAATCGATATTCTTAGCTCGCAGGGCGACATGCGTAAACGCTACGGCGTGGTGTACGTCAATCGTGAAAACCACGATCTTAAGGATCTCAAGCGGGTACCTAAGAAAAGCTACGCGTGGCTGAAGCGGGTTATCCACAGTAATGGCGAAGAGATGTAACGGCGAGCGGGCGGTGTATGCCGCCCGCCAGCCATTCACAAAATGTTAAAGGATCGGAGAATGACGGCGAAGTATCTTAATATCGCGCGGGAAATAAAAAAGCGGATCATTAGCCAGCAGTATCCTGCCAGCGCGCCGTTACCCGACCAGTTTGCGCTGGCGGCAGAGTTCAATACCAGCCGGATGACCATCCAGCAGGCAATGCGTCAGCTGATTGTCGAGGGTCTTATCTACACCCGCAAAGGTCAGGGTACCTTTGTACGGAAAAATTTCCTCCAGCTATCGCAGTGGGAACTGCCCGGCAGCGACTATTTTGGCGCCACTAAAACCTGGGAGCATCTTGGCGAGGTGCAAAGCGAAGTGCTGCGCTTTGAGCTGCGTTTTCCCAGCGAGAAGGAGCAAAGTTCGCTGCTGATCGACGCCGATGCGCCGGTGTATGACTTCGTCCGCCTGCGGTTGCTTAACGGCGAGCCGGTCTCGCTGGATCTTACGGTAATGCCGGTGGCGCTGGTGCCGGGGCTCAATAAAAGCCATCTGCAGAGTTCGGTGTTTCGTTACGTGCAGGAGACGCTGGGGCTGAAGCTGATGGGGTCTTATCGGGTGGTGCGGGCGAAGAAGCCGGATGATCTGGATAAATTACATCTTAACTGCGAGCCGACCGATCCGGTGCTGGAGGTTGAGCAGGTGATTTATCTGGAAGATGGTACGCCGCTGGAGTACGCGCACTGCCACTACCGCTACGATCATGGCGGGGTCATTCTGGTCAATAACGGCTAGCGGGAAGATTTGCCCTGCTGGCGCTGCGAGCAGATAAAAAAACGGCGGGCACCTGGCCCGCCGTTTTCATGTGCTAGCTGAAATTAGTTCAGGCGCACCGGCATCCCTGAACGGTTCTGGATCGCCTGATCCATTACGCTCTGGTCAACGTCAGGCTGGCTGGTCACCGACTGCACGGCCTGAGTCAGGCTGATAGGCACGATTTCGCCGCCTTTGAACTGAGCTTCGGTGGTCGACAGCGGGTTGTGTACTTCGACGTAGCGGCTGCCATCCGGTTCGGTCGTGGCTTTCACTGGCTCATCGATAAACTGCACGCGGGTGCCGACCGGCACGTTCTCAAACAGGAATTTGATGTCTTCGTTACGCAGACGCACGCAGCCGTGGCTCACGCGCAGGCCGATACCAAAGTTGGCGTTGGTACCGTGGATAGCGTACAGACGACCGATATACAGCGCGTACAGGCCCATCGGGTTATCCGGGCCTGCTGGCACGACTGCCGGCAGCGGGTTGCCTTCCGCGGCGTATTCGGCGTGCATTTTCGCCGTCGGGGTCCAGGTCGGGCCCGCTTTCTTACGTTCAACTTTGGTCGTCCAGTTGATCGGCGTATCTTTGCCCAACTGGCCGATACCGATCGGCAGTACGATCACGGTATTGGTGCCTTTCGGGTAGTAGTACAGACGCATCTCGGCGCTGTTGATGACGATACCTTCATGCACGGTGTCCGGCAGAATCAGCTGTTGCGGAATATTCAGCACGGTGCCGCCTTTCGGCAGGTAGGTATCCACGCCCGGGTTCGCTTCCAGCATGTTGGACAGACCCATCTGGTATTTGGCAGCGAAATATTCCAACGGCTGTTTATTATCGTCTGGAATAGTAATGACCTGGTTCTGGCCAATCAGACGGCTGCCGTCGGTCGGCAGAGGATAGGTAACAGCTGAAGCTGTGTTGCAAAAGCCCACGATGGCGAAGGCTGCCGCTAAGAGTGTCGATAATTTCATATTCTTCATGTCGTGCGCGGTGTCAACGCCACACGGGCCTTGTTAGATATTCAGATAGTAGATAGGAGCGCATTATATGTGCTTTCCGATAAACAGGTAAATCAGATGTGTACGAAATCACAATTTTTTCCTGTTGCTACTAGTGTAGTGCGCAACGCGCCGCTTTCACGGCGAATTGTCTGGTTATCGAAACGTGGATTAATCTTCCAGCAGCCGCGACTGTAACGCTTCGCGCGCCTGCGGCGTCAGGCGATATTCCTGCTCCAGCCAGCGGTCGACATGACCGTAACGTTGTTCAATGCTGGACAACGCGGTCGCCAGATACGACTCCTGGACGGTCATGATGGCGGCGAGATTTTTACGTCCGTTATCATTAAGGCCTTCGCCGAAGGTGTCGAGCAGGAATCCTTCGACCTGCGCCAGCATCCCCTGGGTCAGCAGATACTCTTCCATGACCGTATTGCTATCGCAGCCGAGCGCGAACAGCGTCAGGGCGCAGCCGACGCCGGTACGGTCTTTACCAACCGCGCAGTGCTGCAGTAGCGCGCCGTCGAAAGGTTCCATCAACCACTGAGTCAACTGGCGATAGGCGGCGTTATCAAACGGCAACTGACGGTAGAGCTGTAGCATAAACTGCTCGCCGTCCATGGTGTTGAGGGTCGCGGCGTTAAACTCGGTGACTTTCGCATTGACGCTGCTGGAAAGCGGATTGGCCGGAGCGTTGAGGTAGAAGGCTTCGCTATTTAGCCGGTCAGGGCTGCGATTGACCTCTGTCGGATCGCGATAATCCAGCACCCGGCTCAGCGGAATAGCGCTGAGATGATTGAGATCCTCCGGCGTCATGTTGTGCAGCGAACCCGAGCGCAGCAGTTTGCCAGAACGTACGCGCCGGCCATCGGCCGCGCGTTGACCGCCGAGATCGCGAAAGTTGATGCCGCCTTGAAGCGAGATAAATGCAGGATGGCTGGTGCGGGTGGTCATAAATTCCCTCTGAATTGCGGATAATTATTATGTCTTAGCAATCGGTCATTTTGCGGTAAAACCCTGACCATAGCATAGTTATTGGCGGGCTTTTTACCGCAGTCCGTGAAAAGTGAACCATTTGCTGGCATAATGTCTGGTTCATCACATCCCTAATTCTCTATTTTCAGGATATCCTCGTGCTAGTATCCAGCAACGTCACCATGCAGTTTGGCAGTAAGCCGCTGTTTGAAAACATCTCCGTCAAATTTGGCGGCGGCAACCGCTACGGCCTGATTGGCGCCAACGGCAGCGGCAAATCCACGTTTATGAAGATCCTCGGCGGCGATCTTGAGCCGACGCTGGGCAACGTGTCTCTCGACCCGAACGAGCGCATCGGTAAGCTGCGCCAGGATCAGTTTGCCTTCGAAGAGTTCACCGTGCTGGATACGGTTATCATGGGCCACGGCGAGCTGTGGGAAGTGAAGCAAGAGCGCGATCGCATCTACGCGCTGCCGGAAATGAGCGAGGAAGACGGCTATAAAGTGGCCGACCTGGAAGTAAAATACGGCGAGATGGACGGTTACTCCGCCGAAGCGCGCGCCGGCGAACTGCTGCTCGGCGTCGGTATTCCCGTGGAGCAACATTACGGCCCGATGAGCGAAGTCGCGCCGGGCTGGAAACTGCGTGTCCTGCTGGCGCAGGCGCTGTTCTCCAATCCGGATATCCTGCTGCTCGATGAACCGACGAACAACCTCGACATCGATACTATTCGCTGGCTGGAGCAGGTGCTGAACGAACGTGACAGCACCATGATCATCATTTCGCACGACCGTCACTTCCTGAACATGGTCTGCACCCATATGGCGGATCTCGATTACGGCGAACTGCGCGTGTATCCGGGCAACTATGACGAATATATGACCGCGGCGACCCAGGCGCGTGAGCGTCTGCTGGCCGATAACGCCAAGAAGAAAGCGCAAATTGCCGACCTGCAGGCCTTTGTTAGCCGCTTTAGCGCCAACGCTTCAAAATCGCGTCAGGCGACCTCTCGCGCTCGTCAGATTGATAAAATTAAACTGGATGAAGTGAAAGCCTCCAGCCGTCAGAACCCGTTCATTCGCTTCGAACAGGATAAGAAACTGTTCCGTAACGCGCTGGAAGTGGAAGCGCTGGCGAAAGGTTTTGATAACGGCCCGCTGTTCAAAGGGGTTAATCTGCTGCTGGAAGTCGGCGAAAAGCTGGCGGTACTGGGGACCAACGGCGTCGGTAAATCAACGATGCTGAAAACGCTGGTTGGCGAACTGGAAGCGGACAACGGTACCGTTAAGTGGTCCGAAAACGCCCGTATCGGCTACTACGCGCAGGATCATGCCGAAGATTTCGAGAATGACCTGACGGTCTTTGACTGGATGAGTCAGTGGAAACAGGAAGGCGATGACGAGCAGGCGGTACGCAGTATCCTTGGTCGTCTGTTGTTTAGCCAGGACGATATTAAAAAGCCGGCGAAAGTACTTTCCGGTGGCGAGAAAGGTCGCATGCTGTTCGGTAAGCTGATGATGCAGAAACCGAATATCCTGGTGATGGATGAACCGACTAACCACCTGGATATGGAATCGATCGAATCGCTGAACATGGCGCTGGAAATGTATCAGGGCACCCTGATTTTCGTTTCTCACGACCGTGAGTTCGTGAGTTCTCTGGCGACTCGCGTACTGGAGATTACTCCGGAACGCGTAATCGATTTCAGCGGCAACTACGAAGATTACCTGCGCAGTAAAGGTATCGAGTAATCCCTCTCCGTTACCCGGGTAGCGGCTGCGCCTTACCCGGGTAATCCGAGGTACCGTTTTTTTGTCGGGTGGCGGCTAACGCCTTACCCGACCTACGGTCCTTGCGACCTGCCTTTAATGTCTTCACCGCGCTGGCTGAAACTGCCGGTGTTGGTGGCCTCAAAATCGCTGAGACGTTCCCGGAAGGCCGGGGCAGCCCGCATGGATGCGGGCTGAGGGCCGTGTTTTGCACGGACGCTGCCTCGGCCCGACCCGAAGCCTGGCGGGATAAGTCGAAGGAACCACGAAGTGGCGATTTTGGCGGCCAGAGCCCGGGAGTACAGAGGGCGGCGGCGACTGGCCGCCCTCTGTGCGCTCCCTGCGCCATGCGAGCCATAACGCAGAAGACATTTCGGGAGCGCAATAGGCTCTGAATTAATACAAAACAACTGTTTTTCCCGGACCAAAACCGTTGCAAACCGATAGCAGTATCTACCCGCGGTGCCGTTTTTTGGACAATAACCGCGGGTAAAGAACCGATTTTGCGCCGGATGGCGGCTGCGCCTTATCCGGCCTACGGTCCGTGCCATTGTAAGCTTAAGGTCTCTATCTTGTACCCATGGCTTCTGAAACTGTCCGTTACCGGGGCTACCAAACCGCACAGTGTTGTTTGCGCCGGATGGCGGCTGCGCCTTATCCGGCCTACGGTCCGTGCCATTGTGTGCTTAAGATCTCTATCTTGTATCCATGCTACTGAAACTGTCCGTTACCGGGGCGACCAAACCGCACAGTGTTGTAGCCCCGGTAAGCGGTAGCGCCACCGGGGATTTTGAGACCACCAATACCGGCGGTTTCAGCGGGCCTTGGTCAGAGCATCCACTCCGTTCCTTCGACGCCATTCACCAGCAGTTGCCGTTTTTCTCCCGCCGGTAATGACAGCTTCAAGGCTTTCCACGCCGGGCGATAGTTGCCGCGAGCATTGATATTCAGGTTTATGCTGTTGGCGCTGCAGGTCATTTCCCACTCCAGCCATAGCGCATCACCTTCTTTATAGCCCCAGCTTTCACCGTCGTCTTCAAACAACAGACCGCGGGTTGAGCCGGTACCTTTCAGCGGGAACAACTGCAGTTCGCGACGATCGTCTTTTTGCGCATCGACGTGGCTGATACGTTCACTGAGCGGCAGACCGGCGCCGGCACGGACCAGCAGCGGCAGTTTTTCCAGCGGCGCGTCCAGCGTTACCCACTGACCGCCGGCAAACCACTGGTGGCTGTAAAAATCGTACCAGCCGTCCTGATTATCGGGCAGCCACAGCTGGCGCTGACGGGCGCCGGGCTCGACCACGCTTGCTACCAGTAGATCGCGCCCCAACATGAAGTCATCACACTCGGCGAAGGTCTGGGTATCGTGCTGGTGATCGAGGAAGGTCGGGCGCAGCATGGGTTCGTCATCGGCATGCGCCTGCCATAACAGGGTGTACAAATAGGGCAGTAGACGGTAGCGCAGCTCGATGGCTGAGCGGATCGCCGGGGTGATTTCCGGATACATCCAGGGTTCATTGACCGTCTGGTCGTCATTCCACGAGTGAATGGTAAAGCGCGGATGCATCACGCCGTTTTGCACCCAGCGAACGAACAGTTCTGGCTCGGGTTTATCGCCGGAGAAACCGCCGACGTCATGGCCGACGTTAAACAACCCGGAGAGACTCATCCCTAATCCCATTCGGGTGTTATAGCGCAGCGTATCCCAGTTGGTGCGGTTGTCGCCGCTCCAGGTCTGTACGTAGCGCTGCATCCCGGCGCAGCCGGAGCGGGAGATCAGATACGGGCGCTTTTGCGGCGCAAAGCGCTGCTGCGCTTCCAGCGAGGCGCGCATCATCAATAGCGGCATCACCGGACGAATATGCTTAATGGCGATTTCGCGGCCAAAGCCGTAGCAGCGGGCTTCGCCGTCCCATACCTCATATTCGTTGTTATCGTTCCAGGTCGAATCGATACCCATCTCCAGTAGCTGGGTGGTTACGCCTTCCTGCCACCAGGCCACGGTGTGCGGGTTGGTGAAGTCGAGATGCGAACCTTCATCGTCCCAGAAGCTGGAGCGCTCCGGCGCATCGGTTTGCGAATCGCGAATAAACAGGCCGCGTTCCGCCACTTCGCCATAGCGCGGGTGATCCTGCAGCAGGCACGGTTTGATATTGGCAGCCAGTTTCAGCCCGGCATCGTGGAACGACTGGCTCATCACTTTTGGCTGCGGCACCTTGTCGTAGTTCCAGTTAAAGACGTAGCGCTTGCCGTTGATTGAGGTATAGCCGGAAGAGAGCTGGAACGAATCACAGGGGATCGCATGCTGCTCGCACAGGCGGATAAAATTCATCAGCTGATTTTGCGCATCCGGCGCGTCAGTATAGTGCATCGTCGAGCCGCTGTAGCCGAGGCTCCATTTTGGCCCAAAGAGGGTTTTACCGGTCAGACGGACGAACGCCTTGGTCACATCCAGCACTTGCTTACCGGTAAACAGGTAATAATCGATGTCGCCGGCTTCCGCCTGCCAGCGGCGATAGGCGGTGTGGTAGTTGTCGATTTCGTTACCCAGATCCAGCCAGCAGCTGCTCAGGTTGTCATAGAACAGGCCGTAGCTGATATCGCTGCGCTGCGTGATGGTAAACGGAATATGTTTATACAGCGGGTCTGTGCTGACGGCGTTGTAGCCCATGGCATCGAGGTTACGCATTTCGTAGCGCTTACCGTTACGCTGCAGGTCGCCGGCCTTTTCACCCAGACCATAGAAACGCTCATCTTTACGACGGCTGAGATAATGGGCGACGCCATCCCCGTGGGCATTTGCCAGATAGGCGCTGGTTGGGCGGTCATTGGCGAGCGTCTGCCACTCGCCGGCGTCGTCGCGATAGCTCCACTCCAGCCAAAGCGGCTGGTGGACGGTGACGCGCAGCTGGCTGGTGGCGATGGTCAGCGCGTCATCTTCTTTGGTCATCTGCCAGGCCGGGAGGCTAAAACCGCTGAGGTCATCCCGCGCGCGGCCTTCCCACGGCACATCCTGCTGCGGGGCGATACTCCAGGTGCGATCCAGCGCCAGTTGGCCCTGGCGCTTCAGCAGGACGCGGAATAAATTCTCTTCCAGCACGTACAGACACAAAGTGTGCTGACCATCAACGGTCAATTCAACGTGATGCTCCAGCTGTTGGTGCAAACTCCAGTGTTTCAACGTCTTCATATTTTACATCCACTCTCAGGCGCGCTTGGCGCGACGTTCAGCAATAAATGCCACCAGGAAAACGGCGCCAATCAGGTCAAAGAACCCCATGGCGATAAACAGCGGGTTGAAGCCGATTTTGTCGGCGGTCACCCCGATTAATAATGAGAACAGGAAGCTGGCGATCCATGCCGCGGAACCGCGCATACCGTTGACCGTCGCCATTTGTCCCTTGTCGAAAGACTCCACCACCAGCGCGCTGAGCATGCAGGAGATGATCTGGTGGCCGAAACCGCCAATGGAGATCAGGATGATGGTGATATAGGGATCGCGGGTAATAGCGACCAGCGCCAGCGAGATCATCAGAAACGCGCCGGTAACGGAACTGGCGATGACCGAGTTGACTCGCGTACAGCCGAACCAACGGACGTACAGGCGGGTGAGGTAGCCGCTGACCACGCTGCCAAGATCGGCGGCGAGGAACGGCAGCCAGGCGAACATCGCTATCTGCTTAAGATCCATACCGTGCTCTTTCGCCAGGTACAGCGGCACCCAGAAGCTCAGCACCGCCCAGGCGGGCTCGGCCATAAAAGCGGGGATGGCGATACCGTAGAAACGTTTGTTCTTCGAGACGGTTTTTAGCGCGGTAAAAAAGGGCAGCTTCACCGGCGGCGCTTCGTTGTCCTGCTTGATGTACTCCAGCTCGCTTTGGCTGAGATTCGGGTGTTTTTCCGGGCTCTGGTAGAACGCCCACCACAGCACGACCCACAGCAGCGCCAGCACGCCGGTAAACATAAACGCGCCCTGCCAGCCGAAGGAAGCGTGGGCGAAGTAGATGATAGGCGGCGCCAGCATTGCGCCGATAGAGAAGCCGACGCCAGCCCAGCCGGCGGCGATCGGCCGTTCGGATTTCGGGAACCACTCGCCGATGGTTTTAGCGTTAGCCGGGGTGGCGGCCGCCTCCGCGCCGCCCATAAAGAAGCGTAAAATAGCCAGATGCAGCCAGCTGCCTGCTCCGGCGTGCGCGATACAGGCTACTGCCCACAATGTGGCGCAAACCATAAAGCCCAGCTTGAGCCCGATGACGTCGATAAGCCAGCCGCACAGCGGTTGAAAGATGGTATAAGCCAGCTGAAATGCGCCGACGATCCACGAATATTGCTCGGTGGTAATACCGAGAGTGGCTTTCAGTTCCGGGGCAATAATCCCCAGCGAGTTGCGTGTGATGTAGTTGACGGTGACGCCAAGTAAAAACAGCACCAGCACCCACCAGCGCAGGTTTTTCACCACCCGACGCGTTTTGCTGACTGCCATATCATTGTTGAGGCCTTGACTCATAGAACTCTCCACAAGACGTTGTAGGGGGAAGTGACGCTTCAGCCGCTGAGTCGTCACGTAATAGTTCTAACCATTTGAATTATTTGTTTTTATTTCAATATCTATTGGTATAACTAGTATGGAAGATATTGGACCAATTCAAAATAAGGGAGAAAGGCGGCGGGCAGTAGCGCTATTTATGCAAAATTTTTCATGAGATGACGGAGTTCTCATAATTTGCCGGAGTATTTGCTTGTTGGTCAGGGTTTGGCGACTATGAAAATTCTTTCATTTTTGAATTGGAGCTGGATCACAGAATGGATAAAAAGCTGCGAGTCGCCGAAATTGCCGCCCGCACCGGGCTGTCAGCCAGTACGGTTTCGCGCGTCTTAGCCGGAAAAGCGAATACCAGCGAAAAGGCCCGTCAGGCGGTATTGGCCTGCGCCCGCGAGCTGGGGGTGATGCAGGGATTGGCCGCCGGGCGGCTACTGTTGAATAATCTGCTGATTTTTGCGCCGCAGCGGGCCTTCGACGAACGCTCAGATATCTTCTACTACCGCGTCATCCAGAGTATCAATAACGCGCTGGCGCCGCATGAAGTGCGTCTGCGCTATTGCGCGCTGGAAGAAAACGACAGCGACGCCAATCTGTTTCTGGCCCGCATGAACGAGACCGATACCCAGGCGGCGGTGTTGCTGGGGATCGACGATCGGCATATCCACGCGCTGGCGGCGGATCTTGGCAAACCTTGTGTATTAATCAACTGCCGGGATGAGGGAATGCGTCTCCCCTCCATTGCGCCTGACCATCGGCTGATTGGCCAGTGCGCCGCTCGTTATCTGTTTGATATGGGCCATCAGGCGGTAATGAACGTGATGTGCCTGCGCCGCTATACCATGGAGCTACGGCTGGTGGGTATTAAAGAGGCATGGCGCGCGCGCAACCTGCGGTTTACCGGTAGCCGCGACCTGATTAGCGTCGCCAACTTTAGCGCCCGAGAAACGGAAGAGCAGGTCGGGGCCTGGCTCGATGCTTTACAGGGGCGCCCGATGCCGACGGCGTTTCTGGTGGGCGGCGATTTTATGGCCGCCGGTACCGTCAGCGCGCTGCAAAAACGAGGCCTGCGGGTGCCGCAGGATGTCTCGGTGATGAGTATCGACGGTTTTAATCTGGCGGCGATTCAGGACGTGCCGCTAACGGCGATTCATGTGCCGCGGGATGAGCTCGGCAGCGAGGCGGTGCATCTTTTGCAGCAGCGTCTGCTGCGCCCGGAAGCGCCGCACGGCTCGCTGCTGCTGCACGGCGCCCTGGTGGTACGCGATTCGGTGCGGCGGATCCGGCCAGGCAAGAGCCATACCGCCGTAGAACAGCAAGGTCTGTATGATGATTAGATCTTCATGCCCAATGCGCGTTTGCCGTGATCGTTAAGATCGGCCACGGTGAAGCGCGCCTGCCAGTCGCATTCGTAATCTTCACGCGGGAAATCCCCCGGCGAGGCGCCTTTTTCCAGGGCGATTTTTACCTTCTGCGCATAGGCAAGATTCTTCTCGCACATCGGCGCGGCTGGGATGTACATGACGTTGCCCCAGCCCTGTTGATTTTCCACCGGCGCGACCGAGTGAATGACATCGCAGTGCCACCAGACGGAATCACCGGCATTTAGAGCGGGAATCGAGCTTAGCGCTTTGATGAGCAAAGGATGCCATTGCTCAGAGATAGGCAACACCTTGCCCGGCGCGACGCCGCACAGTTCATCTTCCGGCACATCATCCAGCAGCGGACGCAGCAGTACGTAAGCCATCGCCTCCGGGATCGGCACCACGTGCAGTAGCCCTTGACCGGGGATCATGTCCGACAGCGCCGTCCAGCCCTGGAAGGTGCGGAACACCGAACATTTGGTGGTGTTATCGACGGTGTACTCTTCCACTTCGGTACGGTGAGCCGCGTCCCACGGATCGTAGGCGTCGATATTGCCACTAAAGACGTTGGCGAAAACCTGCTGATAGGCGGGAAGCAACCAGCGCTCGAGCGCCCCGGAATCGGTATGCGCGCCCAGCCCCTTTGACGTGGTTCCCGGCGGGCGGCGGCGGATGCGGTCAGGGTAAATCACGCTGACATCTGGATCGAACCAGCGTTTGCCGTCCTGTTCGAAGCGCCACAGGCGATTAAGGAAGGATTGTACCGCCGCCATTTCATCGCTCTGGCGCGCCTGCATTTGCGAGGGTGACCAGTAGATCGGATAGATCTCCGGGCGCGAAGCCTCCAGCGAGCCGAAGAAGCTGTCGCCAGGCCCTTTGTAAACGTCGTCGAAATGGTTCAGATCCAGGTATTCCAGCATCGCGTTATCCCAGGCCAGCGCCTGTTCGCGCGGGTAGTGGCCTTTGATAACCGCGCAACCGCGGCGCTTAATCGCCTCACGCTGCGCATCGCTCACTTTACCCTGGTCGATATCGCTAAACGGGATCGTCGGCCAGACCTCCTGGCCTGCGGCTTTCAGGGCGTTAATCTCGTCCAGGCGCTCGCTGATACGCGCCGAGAGTTTATCGAACACTGCCTGGACATCGCCGATTTGCGCCCGTAGAGCCTGTTTCATCTGGCGAATCGCCGCTTTATGGTCGGCAGGTAATGTTTCGTGGGTAGGGAGAGCAGCCATAATCACCTCGCTGTATCTTTCATTCGAAAGTATTAAATCTTACAAACGTTAATTTAAGTTAAATTAGAGTTAATGCAAGTTTAAAATTATGCAGCGGCGCACAAAATGGAAAAGCCGGGGCGGATACCCCGGCACAGGATCAGTCGTTGAAAGGGGAGGTCTTATCGAGAACGGCCTGAATCACCTTCAACGCGCCGTCGTGGTTATTGTCATCGGTGGTGAAACCGGCGATGGTTTTGATGCTGTCGGCAGCGTTGGCCATAGCAAAAGCATATTTCACCAGTTTTAACATTTCGGCGTCATTGCCGCTGTCGCCAATTGCTACGCATTGCTGCGGTGAAAGGTTCCAGCGTTTGAGCAGGCGGCTGATGCCGTTGGCTTTATGCAGGCCGGGGATAATCAAATCGACAAAGCCAAAGCCGCTGGTGACCGGCTTCATGATCCCATCCAGCGAGACGTGCAATTTATCGATAAGCTGTGGGATATCGCTATCAGGCAGGTTGAGGGAGAATTTGAATAGCGTATCGTCGATGCGATGGTAATCGCTTACCCGCTGCAGACGATGGTAGTGCTTCGACATCAGCTCAACAAAGGCGTCCGGGGCTTTATCGCTCACGTATGCGCTTTGCAGGCCGCAGGCGACAAAGTTGAGCTGCGGATCTTTCAGCAGTTCGCCAATCACCACCTGTGATTCGTGACGGGTCAGTTCGCCGTGGAACAACTGTTTGCCATGCTCGTAAACCAGAGCGCCGTTTTCTGCGACGAATGAAATCTGCTCGCGAATTTCCGGGAAAAATGAGATCAGCTGGTAGTACTGGTTGCCGCTGGCGACAACAAATTCAATACCTTGCTGTTTAAGCTGCGCAAACTGCGCAAGGAAACGCGGGCGGTCATACTGCTTGGCGTCATTGAGAAAAGTTCCGTCCATATCGGTGACGATAACTTTAACGGTCATAAGAGGTGCTCCTGGCTTAACTTCGACCAGTAACATTCTAATTACAATGTGATGGGGAGCACAAATTTATTTCGAATGAAAGTTACCTATTCATCAACATGCCCGTCAGCGTAGCTACCGGGCATGGAAGCAGTAACCCGGCTCAGCGCAGCGCCGGCCGGGTATTTTCCTTACAGCGTATGCTCGGTACGGGCGATGATGTCGTCCTGGGTATCCGGCGACAGGGCGGTGAAGAACGCCGAGTATCCGGCGACGCGGACCACTAAATCGCGGTACTGGTCAGGGTGTTTCTTGGCTTCCAGCAGCGTTTCGCGTGACACGATGTTGTACTGGATATGCCAGCCTTTATGCACCTCGAAGAAGGTGCGCAGCAGCACCATCAGCTTTTGCTTATCAGACTCGTTCTCCAGCGTGGAAGGATTCAGCTTCTGGTTGAGCAGCACGCCGCCGAGGATCGCGCCGGTCGGCAATTTACCTACCGAACTGATAACCGCCGTTGGCCCCAGGTGATCGGTACCGGAGGCCGGGCTGGCCCCTTCCGCTAGCGGCGCGTGCGCTTTACGGCCATCCGGCGTTGCCATGGTCTGCGCGCCGAACGGGACGTTAGCGGAGATAGACGACGTACCGGCGTAATAGTTACCGCCAATCGGGCCGCGGCCGTAACGCGGGTTATGGTACTGCTTCAGCTCGTCGATATAGGTCTGATAGGCCCGCGCTAGCAGAATGTCGACGCTGTCGTCATCGTTACCGTACTTCGGCGCGCCGTTGATCAAGCGCTGACGTAACTGCTCGTGGGTCAGGCCGGCAAAATCTTCCGCCAGCGCCTTCGCCAGCTCCTGCTGGCCGATGACGCCCTGATCGAAGACCAGTTTTTTCACCGCCGCCAGGCTGTTGCCGAGGTTGGCAATCCCGACCTGCAGGCCGGAAACCCAGTCATATTTCGCGCCGCCTTGCTTGATGCTTTTCGCCCGTTCGATGCAGTCATCGACTAATGCTGAGCAAAGAATATCGTGGACGTTCTCTTCCAGCATGGTATCGACAACGTACTCAATCTCGATGGATTTACGGGTGTAGTAGCGGATCTGGGTGTCCCAGTCTTCCAGTACCTGGTCGAAGTTAGCGAAGTTACCTTTCGATAGCGCATGTTGCTGGGCAAGGAACACCTGGCCGCTGGTGGCATCGCGGCCGCCTTCCAGCGTCGCCAGCATCACCCGCGCGAAGTTAATAAAGCTCATGCCGGTGCAGCGATAGCCCCATTTGCCGCCGACCGCGGTTTCGATACAGCCGATAGCGGCGTAATCGTAGGCGTCCTGCGGCTCAATGCCGAGCTTGATAAATTCCGGGATGACGATTTCATCGTTATTAAACGCCGGCATGCCGAAACCGCAGCGGATCACCTGAACGCAGGCGTCGAGGAAGTCGTTGCTCATCCCGGCGTGGTAACGCACGCTGAGGTTCGGTTGGGTAGAGCGCAGGCGGCCGCAGGATTCGAGAATCGCGTACGACAGCGGGTTGACGGCGTCCTGCGGTTGACCGTCGACCAGATTTTGCCCGCCGATGGTGACGTTCTGGTACAGCGGGCTACCGGCGGAAGCTTTGGAATGCGATCCGGAGCGAATTTTGTTGACCTCCAGCAGCTTCAGCCAGCAGCAATGCAGCAGCTCAATGGCCTGTTCGCGATCCAACGATTGCTGCAGTTCAACGTCGCGGCGGTAGTATGGATAGAGGTACTGGTCCATGCGGCCAAAAGAGACCGAGTGGCCGTTGGATTCAATCTGCAGGATCAACTGAATGAAGTAGCAGAGCTGCAGCGCCTGCCAGAAGGTTTTCGGCGGCTCGTGGGCGATAATTTCACAGTTTTCGGCGATCGCCAGCAGCTCGTCGCGGCGCAATTCGCGCGGCTCCTGCGCCGCCATGTCGCGCGCCAGCGTAGCGAAGCGTTTGCAGTGTTCGCTCACTGCCGCGAGCACGATATCGATCGCCTTCAGGAACTGTTCGCCGTGCAGATCTTCCAGCACCGTCAGATTAATACGCGAGCGGCGCTCAGCGACCTTCGCGCGCATGCCGTCGAGCCCTTTTTCCAGCAGCAGCGGATAGTTGACCGCCAGGTGGGCGTCGCCGGAAGTCATGTTGCCTTCGGCTTTGATAATGCCGGTAGCGAGCAGCGCTTTTTGTTCATCGGTAAACATGCCGTAGCAGCGGTCCTGAACGGTCTGCCCGCGCCACCATGGGCACACTTCATGTAATACGCGCTTATTCTCTTCGCTGACCGAGAAGCCGGCGCCCGGACGGTCGGCGAGATCGTCGATCTCTTTCTCAATCCAACTGACGGTATATTCCGGGAAAATCGGCGCGGCGCGAACTTCGCTGGCCTGGTTGCCGACGATCAGCTCATCGTGCTTGATCCAGATAGTGCGTTCCGCCAGGTGATGGGCCAGCGCCAGCGCGCGACGTACCGGGATCGGTTTATCGAGATGTTGCTGATAGGCGGCGGTATAGTGTTGGGCGCGCTCGGTACAAACCGGCGGCTTAACGATATGCACCAGCGCCATTTTATGCGCCTGAATGCGGGCGCTCAGAGTATCCAGTTTTAAGGTGGTCATAAGTTATCCTCGTAGGGTCGCCGTTAAACCTTTGCTTTGCGCGTACTGCTGCGCAAAGGCCAGCAGCTCTGGAGCGGCCAGCGGTTTGTCCGGTGCGGTATAGGGCTGACTGAGTAGTTGGTATTTATTCATTCCCAGCGTGTGGTACGGCAGGAAATGGATTTCGCTGACCCGAAGACGGTCGGCGGCAAAATCGGTAATCGCGGTAATGTCGGCTTCGCTGGCGTTAAATCCCTGAATTAATGGGACGCGAATGATGATTTTTTTCCCTGCCTGCGCCAGGCGCTGCAGGTTATCCAGCACCCGGCGGGCGCTGCCGTCGGTCCACTGCTGGAAGACGGCGTCATCGACGTGCTTCAGGTCGGCCAGAAACAGATCGACAAACGGTAAAGAGGGTTCAATGTACTTCCACGGTACGTGCAGGCAGGTTTCCACGGCGGTGTGAATGCCCGCCTGATGGCTGGCTTCGAACAGCGCCTGCGCCAGCGTCGGGTTCATAAAGGGCTCGCCGCCGGAAAGGGTGATGCCGCCGCCGCTGCGATCGTAAAATGGTTTATCACGCAGCACCGTCGCCATAATTTCCGCCACGCTTTTTTCCTCGCCGCAGACCGTCAGCGCGGTAGTGGGGCAGCAGCCGCGTAGCGCGGCGATATGGTCGTCGTTGACGTTTTGCCGATGGATAATCAGGCCGTCCAGAGTACGGGTAATCACCTCCGGCGCCGCCTGCTGACACAGCTCGCAGCCGGCAAGACACAGCCGCGCGTCGTACAGCAGGTCTTCGCTGCGGGCGCGGCTTTCCGGGTTCTGACACCAACGGCAGCCCAGCGAACAGCCTTTAAGGAATACGACGGTACGGATCCCCGGGCCGTCATGGGTGGAGTAGCGCTGGATGTTGAAGATCATGATTTACCCTCTTATTTGCATATGAAGATTAAATAACTTTCGAATGAAAGTTGCATTGACGCAAATCAACAATCAGAGTGGGTAGTAGAGAGGGGAGAAAAAGAACGGCGTGGTTCACAAAATAACCGGCGACCTGCCTCGCCGGCGGCTGGAATTAGCGTGAACCACACACCTCGCATTGGGGGTGGCGCATCAGCTTCATTTCGCGAAACTGGCAGGTCATCGCGTCATACATCACGATTTTTCCCCTGGCGGGGGTGCCGTAACCGGTCAACAGTTTAATCGCCTCCATGGCCTGCAGCGAACCGATAGTGCCGACCAGCGGCGCCATCACCCCGGCTTCGACGCAGGTGAGGGCGTTTTCGCCGAACAGGCGGCTCAGGCAGCGATAGCATGGCTCGCCGTCCTGATAGGTAAAGACGCTGATTTGCCCTTCCATACGAATCGCCGCGCCGGAGACCAGCGGGGTTTTGTGCTGGAAGCAGCCGGCGTTAAGCTGATTGCGAATAGCAACGTTGTCGGTACAGTCCAGTACCAGATGGTGATCGGCAATCTGCGTTGCCAGCGCCGCGTCATCCAGCATTGCATTGATGGCGACCAGTCGAACGTGCGGGTTAATGCGCGCCAGCGCATCGCGGGCGGAATCGACCTTCGGCTGGCCGATGGTCGCGTCGCTGTGCAGCGTCTGGCGTTGTAGATTGGATAACGAAACGGTATCGAAATCGACGAGCGTGAGCTGACCCACCCCGGCCGCCGCCAGATATTGAGCGGCGGCGCAGCCGAGCCCGCCGAGGCCGACGACCAGTACGCGAGCGGCTTTTAGCCGCTCCTGACCGTCGAAATCAAACCCCCGCAGCACGATCTGCCGGTTATAGCGCAGCATCTCCTCGTCGCTCAGCTCAACGGCCATTACAGCCCCCCAAACAGATGATTAAAGGGCTCGACTTCGACCCATTCGCCCGCTTCGACGTTGCCGCGTTCGCGCTCCAGTACGATAAAGCAGTTACCGAGGCTGAATGAGCTGAAAATGTGCGAACCCTGATGCCCGGTGGTGCTCACCACCAGTTCGCCTTCCGGATTACGCTGCAGCACGCCGCGCTGGAAGTCGAGGCGGCCCGGCGATTTTTTCAACCGGCTGGCGGCGCGCACGCGCAGACGCATCGGCTGGGTTTGGCCGCGGTTGCCGGAGAGCTTGGCCAGCAGCGGCTGAACCAGTTGATAGAAGGTTAAGGTGGCGGAAACCGGGTTGCCCGGCAGGCCGCAGAACCAGCTGTTGCTGAGCTTGCCGAAGGCGAACGGTTTACCCGGCTTAATCGCCAGCTTCCAGAAGCCGATCTCGCCCAGTTCTTCGAGGATGGTTTTGGTGTAATCGGCTTCGCCCACGGAGACGCCGCCGGAACTGATCACTACATCTGCCTGCTGGTCGGCGGCGATAAAGGCGTCGCGCAGCTTCGCCGGATCGTCAGGAATAATACCGAGGTTGATCACCTCGTAGCCCAGCTGTTCGAGCATCAAATGTACCGCCAGGCGGTTGGTATCATAGATCTGGCCGTCGCCGAGCGGTTGGCCTGGCAGCTGGAGCTCATCGCCGGTCGAGAAGACCGCGACGCGCACTTTACGCAGCACCTCAACTTCAGCTATGCCCAGCGACGCCAGCACCGGCAGTTCCGCAACGGTAAGACGAGTCCCTGCCGGGAATACTACCGCGCCGTTGGCGATATCTTCGCCGCGACGGCGTATATTTTGCCCGGCTTTCACCGGCGCAATGAAGCGCACGCCCGCATCGCTTTGTTCCGTTTCTTCCTGCATAACCACGGCGTCGCAGCCTTCAGGCACCGGCGCGCCGGTCATGATGCGGATACAGGTGCCCGCCGGCCAGGCATCGTGGAACGGTTGGCCGGCAAAGGCCTTACCGGCAACCGGCAGCGCCGCGCCGTCGGCGACATCGGCCAGGCGCACGGCATAGCCGTCCATCGCCGAATTATCAAAACCGGGTACGTCCAGCGGCGAAACGACATCATGGGCGGTCACGCGCGAAAAGGCCTGCAGCAGCGGCAGGGTCTCCGTGGCCTGCAGCGGCGAAATACGGTCGAGCATCTGAGTCAGGGCTGTGTCGAGCGGCATCAGTCCGGCGGTAAAATCCATGGGTTACTCCTGCTGGCAAAACGTCGAAAACGCCTATTATGGCAGAAAAGCGCCGGCGACTGTATGCCACTGCGGTACGAGGCTTTACATCACCGGATGCTCTTTCTATATTCAAAAAATGTATAAAAGGTTAGTCAGTATAATGATATCTATAGAGTTTATGGCACAGGAAAGATCGAATGGGTAAGGCGGTAATAGCAATCCACGGCGGCGCCGGCGCAATTAGCCGAGCGCAGATGTCGCCGGAGCGCGAACGCGAGTATGTAGCCGCGCTGTCGGCCATCGTCGATAGCGGACAAAAAATGCTGGCAGCAGGCGCCAGCGCACTGGATGCGGTGACCGAAGCGGTACGTCTGCTGGAAGAGTGCCCGCTATTTAACGCTGGAATAGGTTCCGTGTTTACCCACGATCAAACGCACGAACTGGATGCCTGCGTGATGGATGGCTATAGCCTGCAGGCTGGCGCGGTCGCGGGCGTAAAGCATCTGCGTAACCCGGTGCTGGCGGCGCGTATGGTGCTGGAAGAAAGTCCGCACGTGCTGCTTATCGGCGAAGGGGCGGAAAAGTTTGCCGCCTCGCGCGGGATGGCGCTGGTTGAAAACGAGTTATTTTCTACCACCGAGCGGCTTCTGCAGTTGCAGCAGGCGAAAGAGGGCGGCGAGATTATTCTCGACCACCATGCCGCGCCGCTTGACGAACGCCACAAAATGGGGACCGTTGGCGCGGTGGCGCTGGACCTGGCCGGTAATCTGGCGGCGGCGACCTCCACCGGCGGAATGACCAATAAATTGCCCGGTCGCGTCGGCGACAGCCCGCTGCCGGGCGCGGGCTGCTACGCCAATAACGCCAGCGTCGCGGTCTCCTGCACCGGCACCGGCGAAGTCTTCATGCGCACACTCGCCGCTTACGACATTTCAGCGTTGATGGAGTACGGCAACCTCAGCCTGTTTGAGGCCTGCGAGCGGGTGGTGCAGGAAAAACTGCCGGCGCTGGGCGGCAGCGGGGGCCTTATCGCCATCGACCGCGAGGGGAATGTCGTGCTGCCTTTCAATAGCGAAGGTATGTACCGGGCGTGGTGTTATGCGGGCGATACGCCGACGATTGGAATTTATCGCGAATAAAAGGAGAAGCGAGCTTGCCGCAAAGTCATGAAATTGATGAAGACGATGTGCTGGTGGTACGCGATCTTAACGTCGCCTTTAGCCAGCAGCGGCAGCGCGTTTCCGCGGTGCGTAACCTGTCGTTCAGCCTTCGCCGCGGCGAGACGCTGGCTATCGTCGGCGAGTCCGGTTCCGGAAAATCAGTGACCGCCCTGGCGCTGATGCGCCTGCTCGACGAGGCGGTCAGCGAGGTCAGCAGCGAGGCGTTGCTGCTACGTCGACGCAACCGTCAGGTGATTGATATTAATGCACAAACGGCGGGGCAGATGCGTCAGGTTCGCGGCGCGGACGTGGCGATGATTTTTCAGGAGCCGATGACCTCGCTGAACCCGGTATTCACCATCGGCGAACAGATTGCCGAATCTATCCGTCTCCATCAGGGGCTACGGCGTGACGAGGCGCTGCGGGAAGCCAAAAAGATGCTCGAGCGGGTGCGCATTCCGGAAGCGGCAGCGATGCTTTCACGCTATCCGCATCAGCTTTCCGGCGGCATGCGCCAGCGGGTGATGATCGCCATGGCGTTATCGTGTCGCCCGGCGGTACTGATTGCCGATGAACCCACCACCGCGCTGGACGTCACGATTCAGGCGCAGATCCTGCAGCTTATCGCAGCGCTGCAAAAAGAGATGGCGATGGGGGTGATGTTTATCACTCACGATATGGGCGTGGTGGCGGAGATCGCCGATCGCGTGCTAGTGATGTATCGCGGCGAAGCGGTAGAAAGCGGGCGCGTCGACGATATTTTTCGCGCCCCGCAGCACCCTTATACCCGGGCGCTACTGGCGGCGGTGCCGAAGCTCGGCTCAATGCGCGGCAGCGATTTACCGCGGCGCTTCCCGCTGCTCAACGACGGTGTGACCCAGCAGCCGGAACAGAATACCGTGGTCGCCGGCAAACCGATTTTACAGGTGCGCGATTTGGTCGCGCGTTTCCCGATCCGCGGCGGTATTCTCAACCGCGTCACCCGCGAAGTACACGCGGTGGAAAAAGTGAGTTTCGATCTGTGGCCGGGCGAAACGCTGTCGCTGGTCGGCGAATCAGGCTGCGGTAAATCGACTACCGGGCGGGCGCTGCTGCGGCTGGTGGATGCGCAGGGCGGCAGCATCACCTTTAACGGCCAGCGTATTGATGCGCTGTCCGGCGGCAAACTGCAGACGCTGCGCCGCGATATTCAGTTTATTTTTCAGGATCCTTACGCCTCGCTCGATCCGCGGCAGACGGTCGGGTATTCCATTATGGAGCCGCTGCGCGTGCATGGTCTGCTGGAGGGAGACGCGGCTCGCGAACGCGTCGGCTGGCTGTTGCAGCGCGTGGGGCTGGAGGCGGAACACGCGTGGCGTTATCCGCATGAGTTTTCCGGCGGCCAGCGGCAGCGTATCTGTATCGCCCGTGCGCTGGCGCTCAATCCGAAAGTGGTGATCGCCGATGAGTCGGTGTCGGCGCTGGACGTGTCGATTCGCGCGCAGATTATTAATCTGCTGCTCGATTTACAGCGTGAAATGGGCATCGCATTTCTGTTTATCTCCCATGACATGGCGGTGGTGGAGCGCATCAGCCACCGCGTAGCGGTGATGTATCGCGGGCGGATCGTGGAGATTGGCCCGCGTCGCGCCGTGTTTGAGAACCCGCAGCATCCTTACACCCGTAAACTGATGGCGGCGGTGCCGGTCGCCGACCCGGCGCATCGTCAACCGCAGCGCGTATTGCTCTCTGACGAGTTGCCGGGGAATATCTATAAACCGGGAGAAGAAATCGACAGCGCGCCGTTACAGCTGGTAGCGCCGGGACATTATGTCGCCCGCGAGCCCGCCGATGTACTGAGCCGATAACAACCTAACGCACTCTTGCAGGAGCATAACAACATGACTCAACCTGTTACACGCAAATGGCTACTGGCGCTTGGCATCGCCTCGGCGCTGGCGGCGACGCCGGCCTTCGCCGCGAAAGATGTGGTAGTGGCAGTCGGTTCCAACTTCACGACCCTCGATCCCTATGACGCGAACGATACCTTATCGCAGGCGGTGGCGAAGTCGTTTTATCAAGGCCTGTTCGGCCTTGATAAAGAGATGAAGCTGCAAAACGTGCTGGCGGAAAGTTATACCGTTTCGGCGGATGGGCTGGTGTATACCATCAAGCTGCACAGCGGGGTGAAATTCCAGGATGGCACCGATTTTAACGCCGAGGCGGTGAAAGCGAATCTCGACCGCGCCAGCAATCCGGATAACCATCTCAAACGCTATAACCTGTACAAGAATATCGCCAGCACCGAGGCGGTGGACCCGACGACGGTCAAAATCACGCTCAAACAACCGTTCTCGGCGTTTATCAATATCCTTGCCCATCCGGCGACGGCGATGATTTCGCCAGCGGCGCTGAAAAAATATGGCAAGGAGATCGGCTTCCACCCGGTAGGTACCGGGCCGTATAAGCTCGACACCTGGAATCAGACCGATTTCGTCAAGGTCAGCAAGTTTGACGGTTACTGGCAGCCGGGGCTGCCGAAGCTGGATTCCATTACCTGGCGCCCGGTAGTCGATAATAACACCCGTGCGGCGATGCTGCAGACCGGCGAGGCGCAGTTCGCCTTCCCGATCCCTTACGAGCAGGCGCCGCTGCTGGCGAAAAACAGCAAGCTGGAGCTGGTGGCCAGCCCGTCGATTATGCAGCGCTATATCAGCATGAACGTAACGCAGAAGCCGTTCGATAATCCGAAGGTGCGGGAAGCCATTAACTATGCGATTAACCGTCAGGCGCTGGTTAAGGTCGCGTTTGCCGGATACGCCACCCCGGCGACCGGCGTCGTGCCGCCTTCTATTGCCTACGCTCAGACTTACACCGCATGGCCTTACGACCCGGCGAAAGCCCGTCAGTTGCTGAAAGAAGCCGGTTTCCCTAACGGCTTCAGCACCACGCTGTGGTCATCGCATAATCACAGCACCGCGCAGAAGGTGCTGCAGTTTACCCAGCAGCAGCTGGCGCAGGTGGGTATTAAAGCGCAGGTGACGGCGATGGATGCCGGACAGCGTGCGGCGCAGGTTGAAGGCAAGGGGCAGAAAGAGAGCGGGGTGCGGATGTTCTACACCGGCTGGTCAGCGTCGACTGGCGAAGCCGACTGGGCGCTGTCGCCGCTTTTCGCCTCACAAAACTGGCCGCCGACCCTGTTTAACACCGCGTTTTACAGCAACCCGCAGGTCGATAAAGACCTGAGCGAGGCGCTTAAAACGACCGATGCGCAACAGAAGACCAAACTCTATAAAGATGCGCAGGACATTATCTGGAAAGAGGCGCCGTGGGTGCCGCTGGTGGTAGAAAAGTTGGTGTCGGCGCATAGCAAAAACCTGACCGGGTTTTATATTCAGCCGGATACCGGTTTTAGCTTCGAGCAGGCGGATCTGACGCAGTGATAGTGCTTATGCTCACGCGTTCCCTCTGCCGAAATGGGAGGGGACGATGCTGAATTACGTTCTGAAGCGCCTGCTGGGGCTCATTCCGACGCTGTTTATCGTCGCCGTGCTGGTGTTCCTGTTTGTGCATATGCTGCCGGGCGATCCGGCGCGGCTGATCGCCGGGCCGGAAGCCGATGCGCAGGTGGTGGCGATGGTACGCCAACAGCTGGGGCTCGATCAGCCGTTGCACGTGCAGTTCTGGCACTACATCACCAATGTATTGCAGGGTGATTTCGGTATCTCGATGGCTTCGCGCCGCCCGGTGACCAGCGAAATCGCCAGCCGCTTCATGCCGACGCTGTGGCTGACGCTTGCCAGCATGAGCTGGGCGGTGCTGTTCGGCATGGCGGCGGGCATCGCCGCGGCGGTGTGGCGCAATCGCTGGCCGGATCGGCTGGGGATGGCGCTGGCGGTAACCGGTATCTCCTTCCCGGCGTTCGCTCTCGGCATGCTGCTGATGCAGGTCTTTTCCGTTGAGCTGGGCTGGTTGCCGACGGTCGGCGCCGACAGCTGGCGGCACTATATTCTGCCGTCGTTGACCCTGGGCGCCGCGGTGGCATCGGTGATGGCGCGCTTTACCCGCGCGTCGTTCGTTGACGTGCTGCATGAGGATTACATGCGTACCGCGCGGGCTAAAGGGGTGAGCGAAACGCTGGTGGTGTTGAAGCATGGTCTGCGCAACGCGATGATCCCGGTAGTGACCATGATGGGTCTGCAGTTCGGTTTTCTGCTCGGCGGCTCCATTGTGGTGGAGAAGGTCTTCAACTGGCCGGGGCTTGGGCGACTGCTGGTCGATTCCGTGGAGATGCGCGACTACCCGGTGATTCAAGCGGAAGTGCTGCTATTTTCGCTGGAGTTCATTCTTATCAACTTAGTGGTGGACGTGTTGTATGCCGCCATTAACCCGGCTATCAGGTACAAGTAAGGTGCGATTGCTCAACTGGAGAAGGGAAGCGGTTATCAACGCCATGCCGGGCGTTAAGCCCGGACAGATCCGCACGCCGTGGCATGAGTTCTGGCGGCGTTTTCGTCACCAGCCGGTGGCGATGACGGCGGGGATATTTGTGTTGCTGCTGATTGTCGTCGCGATTATCGCGCCGTGGATAGCGCCGTATGACGCGGAAAACTATTTCGATTACGACCGCCTGAACGAAGGGCCATCAATGATGCACTGGTTCGGCGTCGATTCGCTGGGGCGCGATATTTTCAGCCGGGTGCTGGTCGGCGCGCAGATTTCGCTGGCCGCCGGGGTACTGGCGGTGCTGATTGGCGCGCTGATTGGCACCGTGCTCGGCCTGCTGGCCGGGTACTACGAAGGCTGGTGGGACCGCATCACCATGCGCATCTGTGACGTGCTGTTTGCCTTCCCCGGCATTCTGCTGGCGATTGCGGTGGTGGCGGTGATGGGCAGTGGGATGGCCAACGTGATTATCGCGGTGGCGATATTCTCAATTCCGGCGTTCGCCCGCCTGGTGCGCGGCAATACGCTGGTGCTGAAGCAGCAGACGTTTATTGAGTCGGCGCGCAGTATTGGCGCCAGCGACACGACTATTCTGTTCAACCATATTTTGCCCGGTACGGTATCGTCGATCGTGGTCTATTTTACCATGCGCATCGGCGTGTCGATTATCTCCGCCGCCAGCCTGTCGTTCCTTGGCCTTGGCGCGCAGCCGCCGACGCCGGAGTGGGGGGCGATGCTGAATGAAGCGCGCGCGGATATGGTGATGGCGCCGCATGTGGCGTTATTCCCGGCGATCGCCATTTTCCTGACGGTGCTGGCGTTTAATCTATTGGGCGACGGCCTGCGCGATGCGTTGGATCCGAAGATAAAGGGGTAGGGGACGAGCACGGCGGTAGCAAAGTTGGTAGATACTGTTATCGGCTTGCAGCTGTTTCGCTCCAGGACAAAGGGTTGTCCTGTGCTGTTTCCGAGAACATTGCGCTCCCGATATTTCTTCTGCGTTATGGCTCTCATGGCGCAGGGAGCGCACAGAGGGCGGCCAGTCGCCGCCGCCCTCTGTACTCCCGGGCTCTGGCCGCCAAAATCGCCACTTCGTGGTACCTTCGACTTATCCCGGCAGGCTTCGGGTCGGGCCGAGGCAGCGTCCGTGCAAAACACGGCCCTCAGCCCGCATCCATGCGTGCTGCCCCGACCTTCCGGGAACGTCTCAGCGATTTTGAGGCCACCAACGGCGGCAGTTTCAGCAGCCATGGGGAAAGAGGTAGCCCGGATAAGGCGCAAGCCGCTATCCGGGAAGCGGGATTAGACCCGGGTACCCCACAGGTCGTATTCGTCGGCGTGCTCGACTTTCACCCGCAGTACGTCGCCCGGTTTAACGTTGGTTTCACCGTTCAGATAGACCGCGCCGTCGATTTCCGGGGCATCGGCCATGCTGCGGCCAATCGCGCCTTCTTCATCGACTTCATCGACCAGCACCATAATTTCGCGGCCCACTTTTTCCTGCAGACGCTCGGCGGAAATCTGCTGTTGCAGCTGCATAAAGCGGTTCCAGCGCTCTTCTTTCACCTCTTCCGGTACCTGATCCGCCAGTTCGTTGGCGGTGGCGCCTTCAACCGGGCTGTACTTGAAGCAGCCCACGCGATCGAGGCGAGCTTCTTTCAGGAAGTCGAGCAGCATCTGGAAATCTTCTTCCGTTTCGCCCGGGAAACCGACGATAAAGGTGGAACGCAGGGTCAGATCCGGGCAGATCTCGCGCCACTGTTTAATACGCGCCAGCTGACGATCTGCGGAACCCGGGCGCTTCATCAGTTTCAGAATGCGCGGGCTGGCGTGCTGCAGCGGAATGTCGAGATACGGCAGGATCTTGCCTTCCGCCATCAGCGGGATCACATCGTCAACGTGCGGGTACGGATAGACGTAGTGCAGACGCACCCAAATGCCGAGTTTCGCCAGCTCTTCACACAGGCTGACCATACTGGTTTTCACCGGCATGCCGTTGTGGAAACCGGTACGGTGCTTGACATCAACGCCATAGGCGGAGGTGTCCTGCGAAATGACCAGCAGCTCTTTCACCCCGGCGTCCGCCAGGCGTTTGGCTTCCGCCAGCACTTCGCCAATCGGACGGCTCACCAGATCGCCGCGCATTGACGGGATAATGCAGAAGGTGCAGCGATGGTTGCAGCCTTCCGAGATTTTCAAGTACGCGTAGTGGCGCGGCGTCAGCTTGACGCCCTGTTCCGGCACCAGGCTGAGGAACGGGTTATGCTTCGGCTTCGGCGTATAGTGGTGAACGTGCTCCAGCACCTGCTCGTAGCTATGCGGACCGGTAATTTCCAGCACCTTCGGATGCACTTCGCGGATTTGATCTTCTTTCGCGCCGAGGCAGCCGGTAACGATCACTTTGCCGTTTTCTTTTAAGGCTTCGCCGATCGCTTCAAGCGACTCCTGCACGGCGCTGTCGATAAAGCCGCAGGTGTTGACGATAACCATATCGGCGTTGTCGTAGCTGGGAACCACGTCATACCCTTCGGTACGCAGTTCGGTGAGGATACGTTCTGAGTCTACCAGGTTTTTCGGGCAGCCCAGGGAGACGAAGCCGATTTTCGGCTGGTGCGTGACATTGCTCATAGCTTAAAAAATGTTCATTTATTGGAATGGTCAGGGCAGGAATTCTACAGATCTTTGCGAAAAAGAGTATAGCCAGGGGGCGATGAATGATGAAAAAGCTTTACGGCAAAAAAACTCGGCCATGGTATTCAAAACCATTATCTCATTTACATTGACCTTACGTTTAATAACATTCTGTTAACCTTGCCGATGGCCGGAGCCAAAACTGATAAAACCCATGCGGCAAGGAGCATAACAATGACCACGAGCAGTCCGCTGGCCCTCACGACATTACCCTTTACCCATCTGGATATTCCGCCGCAGCCATCGTCAATTCAGCATTCGCTGGAAGAGGGCAACGTCCTCTATTTACCGAATCTTGATTTTTCGCTGACTGCCGAAGAGCGCGAATTACTCAATACCGATTTAGTATCGCCGAAGCGTAAGAACATTAGCTACCAGCCGCAAAAGCGTGAAATTAAAGGCGTAGCGGACGCGGCGAAAGCCCCGGCGGTACTGCAGCTGACCGAACGTTACTATCAATCCACGTTGCGCCTGATTGATGCGCTACTGCCCGGATATCGCGAAGCGCTTTATCGCCCGCAAACCAGCCTGCGGCTGCATCCGATAACCGCCTGGCGCGACACGACCTCGTGGCGTAAAGATGATACCCGCCTGCACGTCGACGCTTTCCCGTCGCGCCCGGTTTATGGCGATCGCATTCTGCGCGTATTTTGCAACATCAATCCGCACGGTGAGCCGCGTTTGTGGCGCACCGGCGAACATTTTGAAACGCTCGCTGCGCGCTTCCTGCCGACGCTGAAACCGTGGTCGCCGTTCGCCAGCTGGCTGCAGTCGGCGGTGGGGATCACCAAAAGCAATCGTAGCCATTACGATCATCTGATGCTGGCGTTGCACGACAAAATGAAAAGTACGCCGGAATATCAACAGCACGGCGTACAGCAGGCGGTAGAGTTTGCCGCCGGGAGTACCTGGATCTGCTTTTCCGATCAAACGCCGCACGCGGCGATGGGCGGCCAGTTTATGCTGGAACAGACTTTCCAACTGCCGGTGAGCGCGATGCATAATCCGCAGTATTCACCGCTGAAGGTGCTGGAAAAGTTGATGAACCAGCCGCTGGTGAGATGAACAACGCGGCGTGGCCTCTGAAGTTGTAACATTGTAAATAATGTTAATTGCTGTGGGATTATTGACCTTGCTCATAATTCCGCGCAAAAAATGACCATACTATGATTATGGTAATGGACGACAGAGGAGGACCGTGATGAGCGTTGACAGACGTTACACTAACCTTTTGAATAAGCTGATTAATGCCAATATCGATCTGGCGGCTTATCTCCAGCTTCGTAAAGCGAAAGGCTATATGTCAGTCAGCGAAAATGACCATCTGCGTGATAACTTGTTTGAGCTATGCCATGAACTGCGCGTACACGCGCCGCGTTTGCAGCACGCCATCGCGCCGGAAGAGATGGAAGCCTTCCGCCTTGCCGGCGAGTCCGTCGCTTCGGCGGCGGTTTGCCTGATAAGCGGGCATCATGATTGCCCGGCTTATATTGCCGTTAACGTAGAGAAGCTAGAACGCTGTCTGTCGGGATTGACGATGAATATTCACATACTGAATAAATCCGCGCCAATTGCCCACGCCTGAATCCAGGGGGAGGCGACTCCCCCTGTTAAAGTTTATGTAAAAATCCCTGCCTGACCGCCCACGCTGGCTACCCTTATCAGCAATGCTGACGAAAGGAGTGCGCCATGCGCCGATATCTCAAAATAACTCTCATGACTGTGCTGCTGCCTATGGCGGCGATGGCCGCCCCGCGCGTTGAGGTGCTGCAGGATAACCTCGACCACCCCTGGTCACTGGCATTTCTGCCGGACAATGAAGGCGTGCTGATTACCCTGCGCGGCGGCGAACTTAAACGCTGGCATCTCGATAAAGGATTATCGGCGCCCATTCGCGGCGTGCCGAAGGTGTGGGCCAACGGTCAGGGCGGCCTGCTGGATGTAGTGCTGGCGCCGGACTTTGCTCAGTCGCGCCGGGTATGGCTGAGCTATGCCGAAGCGGGCGAGGACGGCAAAGCGGGTACCGCGGTGGGGTACGGCCACCTCAGCGCCGACCTGCAAAACCTGGAAGATTTTAAAACCGTTTTCCGCCAGCAGCCGAAGCTCTCCACTGGCAATCATTTTGGCGGGCGGATGGTCTTTGATGGCAAAGGGCATCTGTTTATTGGTTTAGGTGAAAACAATCAGCGCCCGACGGCGCAGGATCTCGATAAACTGCAGGGAAAAGTCGTGCGCCTGACTGACCAGGGGACAATACCCAAAGATAATCCTTTCGTCGGCCGTACTGGCATCAGACCGGAGATTTGGGCTTACGGTGTTCGCAACCCGCAGGGAATGGCGATGAATCCGTGGAGCGATACGCTGTGGCTGAACGAGCACGGCCCGCGCGGCGGCGATGAGATCAATATTCCTCAGGCCGGGAAAAACTACGGCTGGCCGCTGGCGACGCACGGCATTAACTATAGCGGCCAACCTATCCCGGAGGCTAAAGGAAAGAGTGCGCCGAATACCGAGGCGCCGTTGCATGTCTGGCCCGTTTCCCCGGCGCTGAGCGGCATGGCGTTTTACAACGCGCCGACTTTCCCGCAGTGGCGACATAAGTTGTTTATCGGCGCGCTGAAGGACGAGTCTTTGATTGTGCTCTCGGTGGACGGCAATACCCTTAGCGAGGAGACGCGGTTGTTAAAAGATCGCGGCAAACGCATTCGTGATGTGCGCGTCGGGCCCGACGGTTACCTGTACCTGTTAACCGACGAGCCCGACGGTGAACTGCTCAAGGTCAGCCCGGAGTGAGCCTTCAGGTAACCGGGATCATGACCACGTCGCGGAAGGCCTGACGCTGCTGGATTTGCTGGTACCAGCGCTGTAGATGGGGCCGCGGCTGCCAGCTGTCGACGATGGACAGCAGGTTATAAACGAACGGCGCCACCGCTACATCGCCAAGGCCGAACTCATCGCCGGAGAGCCAGGCATGCTTCGCCAGTTCATCGTCGAGCATGGCGAACAGTCCTTCGCAGGCGTTAATCCCCGCGTCGATTGCTGCCGGATCGCGCTGGGCCGGCGGCGTTCTGACCAGCCCCATTAATACCGGACGGTGCGCCGGCGACAGCGTGGCATTGGCCCAGTCCATCCATTTTTCCCCCTGCGCGCGCTGCGCAGGCGACTCTACCCACAGCCGGTTTTGCCCGTATTGAGCGGCAAGATAGCGAATAATGGCGTTGGATTCCCACAGCACCAGCCCATTGGTATCGTCTTTGAGTAGCGGCACCAGGCCGTTCGGGTTCATCGCCAGATACTCCGGGTCGTGATTGAGACCATACTCCAGCCCCGCCAGAATCTGCTGATAAGGAAGATCCAGTTCCGCCAGCACCCAGCGTACTTTCTTCACGTTGGTCGAGTTATTTCTGCCCCATAACGTAATCATATCCGCTCCTGCATGTTATTTAATCGCCGTTGCAACATGGTGAGCAATCATGTTGGAATAAAGTTAATATTAAGGCAATCACGATCAAAAAAATTGCCTTGTTTTCAGCAGGCAGCGGCGTTATTGCGTAAACTTTAAAAACTTTACCAACTCGCTGTTTCTTTAAGGTCATTTGTACGCTTTACTCACCGCCTTGTGCTGTGCGGCAAGAGTGTTGCGGCATATTTTGTTTGGAAAGGATACTTGGGTGGCTCTTATGACGCATGATGCTTTTTCCCTTCGCGGCCTCGCGGCAGGCTGCGCGCTTTTACTTCTCGTGGCCCCTGCGGTGCAGGCGGCGGATCAACTTCCGGATGCGCCATCGATTGATGCGCGAGCCTGGATCCTGATGGACTATGCCAGCGGCAAAGTATTAAGTGAAGGCAACGCCGACGAGAAACTCGACCCGGCCAGCCTGACTAAAATCATGACCAGCTACGTGGTAGGCCAGGCGCTGAAAGCAGGCAAAATCAAACTGACCGATACGGTCACCGTCGGTCGCGATGCGTGGGCCACGGGCAACCCGGCGCTGCGCGGCTCCTCGGTGATGTTCCTGAAGCCAGGCATGCAGGTATCGGTTGAAGACCTCAATAAGGGCGTGATAATCCAGTCTGGTAACGATGCCAGCATCGCCATTGCGGATTATGTCGCCGGCAGCCAGGATTCGTTTGTCAACCTGATGAACGGCTACGCGCAGAAAATCGGCCTGACTAACACCACCTTTAAAACCGTCCACGGCCTGGATGCGCCGGGGCAGTTCAGCACCGCTCGCGACATGGCGCTGCTGACCAAAGCGATGATTCATGATGTGCCGGAAGAGTACGCGGTACACAAAGAAAAAGAGTTCACCTTCAATAAAATCCGCCAGCCCAACCGCAACCGTCTGCTGTGGAGCACCAACCTCAATGCCGATGGCGTGAAAACCGGCACCACCGCCGGCGCGGGTTACAACCTGGTCTCTTCCGCAACGCAGGGGGATATGCGCCTTATCGCGGTGGTGCTGGGCACTAAAACCGACCGTATCCGCTTTAACGAGTCCGAAAAACTGCTGACCTGGGGCTTCCGTTTCTATGAAACCGTCACCCCAATCAAACCGGATGCCACCTTTATTTCCCAGCGCGTATGGTTCGGCGACAGTAATGAAGTCAAACTGGGCGCCGGCGAAGCCGGTTCGGTGACCATTCCTCGCGGACAGTTGAAAAACCTGAAAGCGAGCTACAGCCTGACGGAACCGCAGCTCACCGCGCCGCTGGCGAAAGGGCAGGTGGTGGGCACCATCGACTTTAAGCTCAATGACAAAACCATTGAACAGCGTCCGCTGATCGTTATGGAAGAAGTGAAAGAGGGCGGCTTCTTCAGCCGCATGGTCGACTTCGTGCTGATGAAACTGCACGGCTGGTTCGGCAGCTGGTTCTCTTAACAGACAGACCGCGCCCGACGGGGCGCGGTTAGTACAGTAGTGATATTTGCTTATCTTTCGCCAGCACCAGCAGATCGTCATCCGGACGAACGTCGCTGGCGATGACGTCAAAACGCGATAACTCCCCCATCCGCGCCGGCCGCACTTTGCCAAACTTACTGTGATCGACCACCAGCACATGGTAGCGAGCATTATTCATGGCCCAGTGTTTCACCGGCAGCTCTTCCAGGTTATAGCAGGTCGCTCCCTGCTCGCAGTCGATACCGGCGGCAGAATAGTAGGCGATATCCGGGCTGAGGTGGCTCAGGGTATCCTGCAGACTGAGCGGCAAAAAGATGGCATTGCTGGCGTGGAATTCGCCGCCGCAAAGAATAGCGCGGCACAGCGGTTTTTCCTGCAGGGCGAGAAAGGTATTTAACGAGTAGCACACGCCGGTAAACGGCAGCTCGTTATCGATGGCGTCGATTATCCATGGCGTCGTGGTGCCGCAGTCAAAAAAGGCCATCTGATGAGCTTCAAGCAGCCCGGCGGCATGGCGCGCGGCGCGGCGCTTTTCATCCACCAGACGGGTTTTCTGATCGCTCAGCAGGTAGTGCGTGGCGCTACGCGGTTCCAGCACGATGTAACCGCCCAACAGCACCACCGGGCCGCTGTGGCCGTTCAAATCGCGACGAATGGTCATTTCTGATACGCCAAGCAGCGAAGCTGCTTCTTTCAGGTGAAGTTTATCGCTGCGCTTGAGTGCCTGAATGAGCTGGTTAATGCGTTCGTCACGACGAGTTTCCATATACCCTCTGAGCTAAAATCGCCCTGCAAGGGCAGGGCGTCAGCTTGATTTTACCCGGCGGCGAGGGGTTCGTCACCTGTCAGACGTTAGCCGCGTACCCAGCCTTTACGAATCGGCAGCGAGAAGCAGAGACGATACAGGCGCTGCAGCCATTGGTAGAGGCCATGACCGCCGCTCTGCCACAGCAGTTGCGCGCCAAGGCAGCCGCACATGCCGGCCAGCAGCCCGCCCAACATATCCAGCGGCCAGTGTACTCCCAGATAGACGCGTGACCATGCAATCGCCGAAGCGATGACCAGCAGCAGCACGCCGGACCACACGCGGTGCCAGAACAAAAACGCCAGCGCGAAGGTAAAGATGACGGTGCCGTGATCGCTTGGGAATGAATCATCCGCCGCATGATGCAGGAAATTGTAGCCGACGCCGTCAACAAACGGCCGGTCATGCGGAAACAGATGACCGATAACCCACGAAATAGACAGGCTCAGGGCCAGGGCCAGCATGACCTTGAATACCAGTTGACGCTGGTTTGGCCCCCACAGCCACAGCGCCACCACCAGCAGCGGCACAATGATAATTAAGTCTTTGGCAATAAACGTGGCGACCTCAATTGCCCACCACGAGGAGGCCGGGGTGGCGTTAATCAGGGCAAACAGCGCGTAGTTGATATTTTCCAGCATGCTTCCAGTCTCTGGTTACGATAGCAATAAGCCGCTCACCTTATTGAAAGGTAACGATGGGGTAAAGCAGCATTGTCTTAATTATCAGTTTGTTACGAAATATAGCCGTGAGATGCCCTTGCCGGTATTTCGCCATAGCAAGTATATCGGCTGTAATCTCATTGAAACATAAACGAAATATAAATATTCGTTTCATGCCGGACTGCGGGCTGGCGATATTTTTCATTGTCACTCACAATTCACTATCTCCACGGGTCGACTTTCATTAAACTTTGCGCGATTTTTTTTTAATTAAGAGATTGCATGCAGAATTATTCGCTATCAGGTAAACGCCTCGGTCGTCAGGCGTTGCTGTTCCCGCTGTGCCTTGTGTTATATGAATTCTCCACCTATATCGGCAACGATATGATCCAACCGGGTATGCTCGCGGTGGTGCAGGAGTTTCAGGTCGGCAATGAGTGGGTCCCCACCTCTATGACCGCCTATCTGGCGGGGGGGATGTTTTTGCAGTGGCTGCTGGGGCCGCTGTCGGATCGTATTGGCCGCCGTCCGGTGATGCTGACCGGGGTGGTGTGGTTTATCGTCACTTGTCTGGCGACGCTGCTGGCGCAGACCATTGAACAATTTACCCTGCTGCGTTTCCTGCAGGGCATCAGCCTGTGCTTTATCGGCGCGGTGGGCTATGCGGCTATCCAGGAGTCGTTTGAGGAGGCGGTGTGTATCAAAATTACCGCCCTGATGGCTAACGTCGCGCTGATTGCGCCGCTGCTCGGGCCGCTGGTCGGCGCCGCCTGGGTGCATATGCTGCCGTGGGAGATGATGTTCGTGCTGTTCGCCGTGCTGGCGGCCATCTCCTTTGTCGGGCTACAGCGGGCGATGCCGGAAACGGCGACGCGGATGGGGGAAAAACTGTCGGTAAAAGAGCTGGGGCGCGACTATCGTCTGGTGTTGAAAAACCTGCGCTTTGTCGCCGGGGCGCTGGCGACCGGTTTTGTTAGCCTGCCGCTGCTGGCGTGGATTGCGCAATCGCCGGTCATTATTATTAGCGGCGAGCAGGCCACCAGCTATGAGTACGGTATGCTGCAGGTGCCGATTTTTGGCGCGCTGATCGCCGGCAACCTGGTACTGGCGCGTCTGACTTCACGCCGTTCGGTACGCTCGCTGATTATTATGGGCGGCTGGCCGATAATGTTTGGCCTGCTTCTGTCGGCGGCGGCCACGGTCGTCTCGTCCCATGCTTATCTGTGGATGACCGCCGGTCTGAGCTTCTACGCTTTCGGGATTGGTCTGGCTAACGCCGGGCTGGTGCGCTTAACGCTGTTCGCCAGCGAGATGAGTAAAGGAACGGTTTCGGCGGCGATGGGCATGCTGCAGATGCTGATCTTTACCGTGGGCATTGAGCTTAGTAAGCATGCTTATGAGCTTGGCGGTAACGGCCTGTTCAGCCTGTTTAACCTGCTGGGCGGGGTGCTATGGCTGGGGCTGATTATTTACTTCCTGAAAGATAAAAGCGTCGGCAGTTCGCAGCAGGCGTGATACGTAGCAAACCCGGATGCCCAAAGGCATCCGGGGATTCATCAGGCGAACGGCGCTTCGCGATTCAATACCTTATCGATAATCTGCAATACGCCTTCTTCGTTATTATGCGGCGCATGATGGCTGGCGACGGCTTTGACCTCCGCTTTGGCATTCGCCATGGCGAAGCCAAAGCCGGCATGCTGCAGCATTTCAATATCATTGCCGCTATCGCCGAAGGCCACCACTTCATGATTATCAATACCCCAGCGCTCCTGCAAAATGCGCAGGCCGTTGGCTTTATGCACGCCAGGGATGATTAAATCGATACTGCCGTAACCGGTGGCGACGGCGGTAACCATATCGCCCAGCGCCGCGTGTAGCTTCGGCTGAATTTGCGGAATCAGATGATCCGGCACGTTCAGGCCGAATTTGAGGATCGCGTCATCGAGATGGTTAAAATCATCCACCAGTTCGAGACGGTGATAGTACTTCGCCGCCACCGCTTTTAGCTCGTCGTTATAGCTATTGAGCGTATAGGCGCTGCGTTTGCCGCAGGCGATAATTTCGATATGCGGCAGCGTTTGCAGGTGGTCGACGACGGCGTTGAAATGCGTCGTCGGCAGCTGGCAGTTAAAGATATCCTCTTTACCGCTTACTACCCAACCGCCGTTTTCGGCGATGAAGGCGATTTCATCGACCAGCTCCGGGAAGAACGATATCAGCTGGTAATACTGGTTGCCGCTGGCGACCACGAAGCGAATACCCTGTTCGCGCATGCGCTGATACTGCGCCAGAAAACGTGGGCGATTATAGGTTTTGGCATCGCTTAAAAAGGTGCCGTCCATGTCTACCGCAATCAGTTTGATGCTCATTAGCTATTCTCCATCACAGGTTCGGGCTGCGGTTTAGCTACCGCGCGGGCTACCAGCGCCGCCACCATGACTAGTCCCAGTACTACCATCATGGCGCTACGCAGGCCAAAGTGTTCGCCAAGGAAGCCCAGCAGCGGCGGCCCGACGAGAAAAGCCAGATAGCCGGTAATCGCCACGACGCTCACGCGTTTAGGCGCATCCGGGCCGGTATCGCTGGCGGCGGAAATGGTGAGCGGAAAACCAAGCGACGCGCCGAGCCCCCACAGCAGTACCGATACCCCGGCGACCCAGGTGCTGTCGACAAAAATAATCAGCCCGATGCCCAGCGCGCCCATTACCGCGCTGGCGCGTACCACGGCGACGCGGCTGTAGCGGTCGATAAACCAGCCGCCGGTGAAGCGGCCGAGGGTCATGCCGAGGGTGAAACCGGCGTAAATCAGCGAACCGGAAGTGGGGCTAAAGCCATGGCCGTCGACCATCAGCAGCGGCAGCCAGTCGTTGGCGGAACCTTCGGCAAAGGCCATCGCCAGCACGATTACGCCGATCAGCAATAGCTGCGCGTCGCGCCAGACCGGTAGGCCTTTGGCCTCGCTATGGGCGGATTCGGCGGCGTTTTTGCCGGTACCGTCGGGGATGGCGCGAATGGCGATAAGGATAGGGGCAATCGCCACCAGCGCGGCGATCAGAATATGCGGCGCGGCGGGCAGGCCAAAACCGGTCACCGCCATACCGATGCCGGCGCCCACCAGGGTGCCGAAGCTATAAAAACCGTGCATCATCGGCAGCACGGTTTTATTCATTTCCCGTTCAACGGCGGCGCCTTCGACGTTAATCGCCACTTCCGCCGAGCCGAAGCTGGCGCCGAAGATAGCCAGCCCGAAGGCGAACAGCGGCGCGGAGGCGAGCCACAGCGCGAGGCTTAGCACCAGCATGCCCGCCACGGCGCATAGCATGGTGGTGCGGATGACTTTACGGGTGCCGAAGCGCTTAACCAGCCATGCAGAACAGAGAATGCCGCTCATTGAACCGATCGACAGGCCAAACAGCACCATTCCCATCTCAGCAGTGGAAAGCGTCAGTAAATCGCGAATCGCGGGCGTACGGGTGGCCCAGGAGGCCATCAATAAGCCGGGGATAAAAAAGAACATAAATAGCGCCCACAGCCGAAGCTGGAGGGCTTTGCGAGAAGTTTGCGCCGTCATCCATAAACGCCCGAGAAAGAAGAGTTGCAGACAACAGTAGCAAGGTTGTGTACATTTGTACACATTCCGCTATCGCTTGACCTGCATAGCGCACAGAGGGGAAAAAACACACCGATGACCCGCAGACCGAACGATCCGCAGCGGCGCGAGCGCATCCTGCAGGCGACGCTGGATACCATCGCCGCGCACGGTATTCACGCGGTGACGCACCGTAAAATCGCCAGCTGCGCCGGGGTACCGCTGGGTTCGCTGACCTATTATTTTAGCGGTATTGAGGCGCTGATTGAGGAAGCGTTTCGTAACTTCACCGTCGAAATGTCGGCGCAGTATCAGCAATTCTTCAACGGCGTCGGCAGCCGCGAGCAGGCCTGCGACGCTATCGCCGAGCTGATCTTCAGCGCCCAGGTGACCACCGCGCGCAATATGGAGTTAATGTACCAGCTATACGCGTTTTGCAGCAGCCGACCGGCGCTGAAAGCGGTCATGCAGAGCTGGATGCTGCGCAGCCAGCAGACGCTGGAGCAGTGGTTCGAACCGGCGACGGCGCGCGGGCTGGATGCGTTTATCGAGGGGATGACGCTACACTTCGTGACCGATAGCGCGCCGCTGTCGAAAGCGGCCATTCGCCTGATGGTCGGGCGGCTGGCGGGGGAGAATAGCGCTAGCTAAGCGTCGCCCCCGCGGTGACGTTAACCACCGTGGCGGTCATCGCCGCCGCCGACGGTGAGGCGAGAAAGGTGATGACCCCGGCTATCTGCGCGAGCGTCGGCAACCGCTGTAGCATCGTGCCGTGCGCCGCACCGCCAAGCCACTGTTCAACGCTCAAGCCCAGCGCCTGCGCTTTAGGCGCAAACACCTCGGCAGTATAAGAACCCGCCAGCACCGCATCCGCTATCGCGTGTGACCGCACGCCGAGCACGCGGATATTTTTCGCCCCCAGTTCGCTGGCCAGCGCTTTGATAAAGGCTTCCATTGCGGCGCAGCCGACGATATGGCCAAGGTGTCCAGGAACGGCCATCGTCGCAGAAGGAGGAATAGTGGTAATTATGACGCCCTCGCGTTCGCCACCCATCCACGGCGCTACAGCCTTAGCAATAGTAAATTGGGCATCAAGAAAGGGGACAAAACCCTGGCGATACTCGGCAAGGGATAATTGTGCCAGCGTTTTCCCCTGATCGTGGAGAAAGCCGGTGGCATTAACTACGATATCAATCCCGCCGGTTCTCCCGGCCAGGTTGGCCACCTGCCCGGCGGTTTGCCCGCCATCCAGCACATCCAGTTGCAGAGTCTCGACGATACCTCCAGCGGCGCGAACCTCAGCCGCTGCCTTTTCCAGCTTATCCGCCTGCCGGGCGGCCAGAAAGATCTGTGCGCCTTCTTTCGCCATGGCAAGCGCCGTCGCGCGGCCAATCGCGCCGCTGCCGCCGAAAATCACCACGGTCTTATCTTTAAGCAACATGAAGAGCGCCTTATGTGGGAGTGGATCAGCAAAGTATGGGTGAAAAAATAGACTTCGCAAGGGTAAAAAGCTGACATTTAACGATTGATTTTTTTATTAGTGGTTTATTTAACATGTTGATTTAATGGTGAAAAAAATTAAATTATTACTGGATGATGAGCATGCTTTCGATTAGCCTTGGGTTACCTGATGCAGGGATAAGAGAGAGCCAATGAAACCGAAAAGATTCTCTTCAAGCTATGTTTGTAAAAAGATCTGCATTCATGCAATCAATATGTTTGAAGCTGTCGGAACGGGCAGCTTCTCTATCGCCGCTTTTGTTTGTTTTGTTGCTCTGGATGGCTGGTTATTCAAGCTGGGTGGTTTCGCCATCTGTTTTACGCTGGTGTGCTTGATAAGCTTTATCGCCGATTATTTAAGAGGGGATATTTAAGTGGCATGTTGAGGACATATCAGTTATACAACATAGGGAGAACGTATCGTACTAATGAAAAAACTGCTTGTTAAATTAATTTGGGTAGAGTTTCTTTCTTAAGAATGTTATCGCTTTCCATGAAAGCGGGTAAGGTGTTGCTAATAGTGCAAAGGCGCAGCAAACTGCAGTCACAGTAAAGTAAGCCAGCCCATTACCGGTATTATTAGTCAGCGTCGCGTAGCTGCAAAAGATAAGCAGGGCAATGATGATGATACAGGACATGTAAAAACGACGCCTCAGTTCTTCCAACAAGGCCTGCAGGCTTTGATCTTTACGTTGTGGACTCTCAAGTCCTTTACGCAGCACATTGATCTCTTTGCTGGTAAAACCGTGCTCCTGAAGTTTTTGTTCCTGCTGTACATCAATCATGTTTTTACCTTCAACCGATATACCTGTTAATCGTTGCGGATAATAATATCAACAATTATCACAGGATGATAGGCTCTGCAGTTCCAGTAACAATATTACCGGAACTGGTAATATACGTCGTGCAAATGACAAATGTAACAGAGTTCTCACCCCCTAAGCTAAAGGTTGGAGTGCTATGTTAGATAGTCATAGGCTTTTTCATGCTCCCGGATAATGAATTGTTTAAGTCTGAGAGTATATATTAACGTTAATATTAAGCTGCTTATGAACCATATGCAGCCAACGGTAATGATCGAGATGAGAAAGGTAATGATAGGTTTATTGTGAGTGGTATCTTTAATGGATTTCTTTATTTTCTCTTTGTCATCTGCATTGGTGAAGGATTCACAAATAAATTTCCCTAGTTGTGGTGTTATTATTTTGTCATTTGCCAGTTGCGTGGCCTCGCCAGAGATACAGCTTTTTTCTGTGAGATGCCAGGAGGGATGGAATGCGTGTTCTGATGCTTCTGTTTCCGAGATTAAAAACCATTCATCCGTTTCTTTAAGAATTAAAGATGTCCAGCCCGGACGTATTTGTAATAGCTTGACGCCATAATATGAACTGGTTGCGAAACTGGCTAAAAGAAATAATAACACGACAGAAAACAATATCACATTTGCGCGAGTCAGCCTGGGTATCTCTTTTGTCGATATTTTGATCATGAAAAAGCGAATTCTCCATGTGCTTAATTTGGCTTTTTTATATATATCATCGATGTCATCTAAAGGTTTGTTTAAGTAATTTAAAATGGCTTTTATGATGGGCAGGGCGGCAATAATCGTCCCTATCATTTCTTTACTGAATATATTAATAAGACTTTGAGTTAACATCTGAATTCCTTATCAGTAGAAGTAAAGTATCAACACTACGTTTTACATAGCAGGATAAGAACGTCAATTCAATAGCAGTAACTATCGGACGTTGAGGAAGCGCTTTTCTGCGAGGAGAAAGCAAGACCAGAGACTTCTGTAAGAGTGGGGCGGTTTTCACGGGAAGGTCATTGCATGCAGAAACGAGTTGTCTGCTAAGAGGTTGATTCTAAGGAAGCTGAATTTCAGGCAACAAAAAACCCATTTATGTAAATGGGTTAGTAAAAACAACGACTTGTAGAATAATCAATAAGTTAGTTTGGTGGTGAGAAGTGACGATTACGGGGTACTGCCAACCGCTGTCGCCACTTTGTCGCCATCGGATCAACTCGGTTTGCGCCACGCTAACGGATTGAACCATCAGGATACAAATACATTCCACCTTCAAGATACATTGGTTCACCGTCTTCAACTGCAATGTCTTGATAAAGTTGAGCCATCTCATTAGGTTCATTTTCTAATAAATTATATGTATCAACATCATATCCGAGATTTTTTAACTCATCATCTGAAGTTACCCCTTGTTTTTGCTTAAGCGCAACAATATCAAAAATCCACTTTTTGCCATCTTTGACGTAATACGCTCCTGAATCATACCCACGATCATCAAGCACTTTTTCAAATCCCATCGATAATGCTCTTTTGACAGTATGTTTTTTTACGTTAACGATAGCCATGTAACTCCTTAAAGTAGTTAATAAAATGAACTGATTTATTGGCAAGAGTTTACTCTGACTTATATAGCTCAGGTAGCGGAGATGATGTTATTTTGCATAAGCAGATCACATTTCTAGCGTTGCAAGAGGGTTGAATCTCAAAGCTGTTTCAAGGTGATCGGGGGCCAGGTGAGCATAGCGCATAGTCATTTTTATATCGTGATGCCCTAGAATTTTTTGTAGTGCAAGAATGTTTCCGCCCGACATCATAAAGTGTGCTGCAAACGTATGGCGTAGGACGTGGGTAAGTTGGCCGCGCGGAAGCTCGATGGAGGTTTTCTCCATCACAGACAAAAACTGGAAGTAGCAATCAGTAAAGAACTTGAAGCCGTCCAGGGAAATGATTTCCTCGTAAAGCTCTTTACTAATCGGAATGCTTCGGTTCTTTTTGCCTTTGGTCCTGACGAACGTGATTCGGTACTTAGTGACCTGAGAACGTGTAAGGTTTACAGCCTCGCGCCAGCGTGCTCCGGTACTCAAGCAGATTTTAACGACCAGAGCGAGAAGGGCGCTTTGACGTTGGCAATCGTAAAGAAGCTCAGTGATCTGCTCATGCGTCAGCCAGGCCATTTCCTTTTCTGCAATGGTGAACTTACGCATGTTCTCAAGTGGGTTCGGCGCATTCCGTTCTCCCAGACGGGCCAGCTCGCTAAAGACTCCGCTCAGATAGCTTTGCTCAAGATTAATAGTTACCGGGCTGGCACCTTTCTTCCACTTCTCACTAAAATAGATTTCACCCGTCAGGCGTTTGTCACGGTAATGTGCGAACAATTTGGAACTGAGATCTGTAGCAAGAGGGTTTCCGAGTGCATCGACCATCAGGATTAGCTTGTCGTAAACATGCTCGCCAGCAGTCAGGGATTTGCCGTGCAGTTTGAACCAGAGTTTAACCACATCTTTCAGAGTCCGACGGTCTACCGATTCACCCAGCCAGGGCTTAGCCTCTGCCTCATCCATCGTGTGACGCTCAAAAGCCATCGCTTCGCCTTTGGTGGCGAACTGCTTACGCACACGTCGCCCACTGCGTCCAGCAGGGTAGCATTCACAAATCCATTTTCCTGTGGGGAGTTTTCGTACTACCATAAAAAAGCCCTCATGTATGAGGGCTAAATTTGACTGTGTATTTGAACAGTGGTCAATGTGTGTTTTTGAAAAATAAAACATTGCTGTATAGCTTAGCAAACATCTAAGTTATAAAATGCTCGTGAAAATTATCGAAAGAGAAAATTATATGAATAATCTTGTACGAACTACTCCGAGCATTTTGTTCAAATATAGAGATGATTCCGTAAATACAGAGAACATAATTACAAATAACAAAGTTTGGCTTTCCTCTCCAGATAATTTGAACGACCCGTTTGAATGTCGAATAGGAGAAATCCCTAGAGATTGGGAAACTAAAACAATCCGGATGATGGAAGAAGGTCAAATAATGGGGGTGATCTCAGTATTTCCAACCTTTCAGCCACCAAAAACTCTTTATTCTTTAAATGAAAAAGCCACAAAGCTATGGCTTAAACGTTTTAGAAATCTTGACCATTCTAGAAAAGTAAAGGCAATGAGGGCTCTTCAATCTGATCATGGTGTCGAATTATCCAGGCCTCAGGATGTATTTAAAGATATGCGTGAGCGCCTTGCTAAACTAGGGGTATTTAGCCTTAGTGAAACTAGTGTCAATGAATTAATGTGGGCCCATTATGGTCAAAATCATCGTGGAATTGCCTTTGGGTTTAGTACGTCTGGTAATTGTAAACTAGCACAGTCTCGTCATTGTTTACCAGTTGAATATGTCATGGATAAACCAATTTTTAAAGAAGGCTTTTCGAGTGAGGTACAAATCATGGCTCCTGGGAGTGGGATTCGAAATGTTCATAGAGTGTCATTTGAAGATACGACATTTAGATCCACTATCAGTACCAAAACACCATCTTGGGCTTATGAAATGGAATGGCGTTACATAGAGGAAACTTCAGGGTTATTTGATTTTCCAGGGGAGTTAAATCAAGTTATTTTTGGATTAAGGATGACGAAAGAACGCAGGGATTTTTATAGAGACCTTGTATTAAAACATGTTAATAGTAAAGTTTGTTTTTATGAGGTTTATGAAAACTCTAAGCTCAATGGGATTGAACTTCGAGAATTGAGATATTAATATAATTTTGTGAATATAATTAAAAATGGCTATTCTTTCATTCAATGACCTGACCTATTGATGCAAGGTCAGGTCATTGAGTGTTTACAAAATATTATGCAACTACCAATTCCTTGTTTTCTTTAAATACCATGTTGCGTTCATTCTCAATGGCTAAAGATTCTCTGTGCTCTTTTGCTTCTGCAAACATTGTCCAATGCGCATCAATACTCATTTCTTTAATCGTAGATTTTATGTCTTTTATACCAACATTGAAGAACTCTTTGCGTGAGTTAACTTTGTTCACTTGCTTATCGTTAAACACTTTGTGGAGATGATTTTCGAGTGATGGGGCATCATCACTATAGATCATTGCATGCACATCGAATGAGAAAGGCACGCTGGCATCTCCCAGTTCACGAACACGATCAAGCGGTTCAAGTCTTCGCGTCATCCCAATCTTATAAACGTTTTCTCCAAAGGAGCCGATGTTACTGATAACATATTCGTGACCTGAGCGTGTTTGCTGCGCCATCGAAATGGCCCGTTGGTTTTTGGCTTCAGCTTCTTCGTACTTAATTTGCAGCTCAGCCAGTTTCTGTTCGAGGGCTATACGCTGTTCTTCGCTTGCGAACATCAGTTCTTTAGTCGCTTTATCAATAGCTTGTTGAATAGACTTTTCTTCTTTTTCAGTTTCTTTTATCGCTTTTTCGTATTCACGACGCGCTTTTTCTTCTTCGCGCAACTGTTCTTTAATTCGTCTTTGTTCTTCTCTTTCTTCGATCATAATTTCATTTACAGCCACCCCCATCTAAGTTCGTTAAGTCGGGCTTGTAAGTAGATATCGGTGATCTTAGCGGACCTAAAGGCTGAACCGTTAAAATTAACAAGTTCAAAAGCATCTTTTATTTCTTGGGATAATTTACCGTAATTGTAATGTTTGATTTTTGAAAGGGTGCTATCGACCTTTCCATTAAAAGCATCTAGCACAAATTTAATTGCGGTGTTTCGTCTGTTCGGTTCGACATACTCACAACTTGCCGCTTTGCTCGTTTTGATAAGAGACTGAGTCAACTCCCTGGCTTTTCGCAGCTCTTACTGCCGGTCATCACTATTACCCGCCGGGAAGGTGACAGTCATCGATTCAGCCTGGCGGACAGGGGAGCGTACACCGGGGTAATTGCTCACTGGTTGCATACGCGCGAACCGGAGAAAAAAGAAACCACCAAAGTGAAGCGCCGCCGGAAGACGACAAAGCCAAAAGAGCCAGAAGCAAAGCAGGGAGATTACCTGATCGGGACGGATGAGAACGTCCTGGTTCTGAACCGGACCTATGCGAACCGCAGTAATGCGGAGCGCGCAGCAAAAATGAACTGGGAGCGGCTACAGCGTGGTGTGGCATCATTTTCCCTGCAGCTGGCAGAAGGCCGCGCGGATCTCTATACGGAAATGCCCGTGAAGGTCACCGGCTTTAAACAACCCATTGATGATGTCAGGTGGACCATCACCACGTTAACGCACACGGTAAACCCGGATAGCGGATTTACAACCAGCATCGAGCTGGAAGTGAAAATTGATGATTTAGTAATGGACTGAGGTTTTCAAAAAAGAACTTAAAGTTCACAAAATGAGATAATATTGTATCTTTATTGCGATTTCAGGAAAAGTGCAAGAACGTAAAAACGATGATTTGCCCATTGTGTGGAAGTGGAGCCCATACTCGCAGCGGTTTCCAGGTTCTTCAATGACCAATGACCAATGACCAATGACCAATGACCAATGACCAATGACCAATGACCAATGACCAATGACCAATGACCAAAGACCAAAGACCAAAGACCAAAGACCAAAGACCAAAGACCAAAGACCAATGACCAATGACCAATGACCAAAGACCAAAGACCAAAGAACAAAGAACATTATAACCAGTGCCAGAATATCAACTGCAGCCATACGTTCCTAACGTATGAGGCTTTTGTGCGCTCAATCTCTACACCTAAAGAGGCCCATCCTGTGCAGCCTCACCCCTCAAACTTAGGTCAAGCAGCACTGTTTCTTTGAGGCTGACGCCACTTTTTCGCCATTGGCTAAAATGAGGGTTTTTAACCCAATGATTTTAAAGGTTATAAAATTCAGGCAACAAAAAACCCATCAACCTTGAACCTAAACGGCGGGGTTGATGGGCTCCACAAAATGGGGACATCAAAGAAAAGCAGTGGCACTAGTTATGACTGACGTCCTGGGAAAAAGTTCTGTTCATCACCGATTTTTTTGCGAAAAAGTTAAAAATTTTCGGCCGGGGCTAGCCAAGGCCCGGCCAGATGATGACGATCAACGTACCGGCAAGGGTGAGCAGCACGTTGGCGATAGCGTAGGTGCCAGCGTAGCCGAGCGCGGGAATATTGCTCCGTGCGGTATCGCTGATAATTTCCATCGCCGGGGCGCAGGTACGCGCGCCCATCATCGCGCCGAACAGCATCGCGCGGTTCATGCGTAGCACATAGGCGCCGAACAGGAAGCAGATCACCACCGGCACCAGGCTGACGATAAGGCCGGCGGCCAGCATTTGCCCGCCAATGGCGCCCAGACCGTTATTGATACCCGCGCCGGCGCTCAGGCCGACCCCGGCCATAAACACCATCAGGCCGAACTCCTTCACCATATTCAACGCCCCCTGCGGGATATAGCCGAAGGTCGGATGGTTAGCTCGCAGGAAACCGAGCATAATGCCGGCGAACAGCAGGCCGGCAGCGTTACCGATGCCGAAGCTGAACGAGCTGAACTGGAAGGTGATCATGCCGATCATCAGGCCGACGATAAAGAAGGCGCAGAAAGCCAGCAGGTCGGTCACCTGGCTGTGAATCGAAATAAAGCCGATACGGTCAGCGACGGTTTTTACGCGGCGGGCGTCGCCGCTCACCTGCAGCACGTCGCCTTTGTTAAGCACCACATTATCGTCGATTGGCATTTCAATCTGGCTGCGGATCACCCGGTTTAAGAAACAGCCGTGATCGGTCAGCTTCAGCTGCGCCAGGCGGCGGCCGACGGCGTTATGATTCTTAACCACAATCTCTTCGGTGACGATACGCATGTCGAGCAGGTCGCGGTCAAACACCTCTTTACCGTTGCGGAAGCTTGGATCGAGACGGGCATGCGCGTCCGGGTAGCCAACCAGCGCGATATCATCGCCCATCTGTAGTACCGCGTCGCCATCCGGGTTCGCCAGGATACCGTTACGACGAATACGCTCGATATAGCAGCCGGTCTGGCGGTAAATCCCCAGCTCACGAAGATTTTTGCCGTCCGCCCACGCGACCAATTCCGGGCCGACGCGGTAGGCGCGGATAACCGGCAGATAGACTTTACGCTTGGAGTCGGTATCCAGACCGCGCTCGCGGGCGATCTGCTGGGCGCTGGTCTGCAGATCCTGATGCTGCAGCTTCGGCATATAGCGCGCGCCGACGATCAGGCTCACCAGGCCAACCAGGTAGGTCAGGGCGTAGCCGAGGCTCAGGTGGTCAAGCGACTGCGCCAGCTGATCGCTGGGCATGCCAAAGTGGCGCAGGGTATCGCCGGCGCCCACCAGCACCGGGGTGGAGGTCATGGCGCCCGCCAGCATCCCGGCGGTCAGGCCGATGTCCCAGCCAAACAATTTGCCCAGCCCCATAGCGATTAACATCGCGCTGGCCACCATCACCAGCGCCAGCATCAGATAGTTTTTGCCGTCGCGGAAAAAAATCGAAAAAAAGTTGGGGCCAGCTTCGACACCGACGCAGAAAATAAACAGCATAAAGCCAAGATTTAGCGCATCAGTGTTAATGGCGAAGTGCTGCTGACCTAATAATAAAGAAACGACTAAAACGCCAATGGAATTACCAAGTTGTACTGACCCGAGGCGAAGTTTCCCCAGGCAAAGACCCAGTGCGAGTACAACAAACAATAACAGGATGTAATTCCCGTTTAACAAATCTGCGACGTTTATATTCACGAAAGCCAACTTCTCGTTTACTAGTAAGTTGTTGAAGGAAATGGTTTTTTGGTCTAAGGTTGCTCAAGCGTTCGCACTATGCCGAACGTTATTCTGGCATCCCGTTAATACCGATAAAACAGTGCCGCTAGTTTAATCTTTCCTGGTTGCTGCGGCTAGTCACAATCGTTTTACTCTGACGGGAGCGTTATAAGCATGGACTGCCAGAATGCTATTTCTGACTGGATGAAGTGAAAGATAGTTAGAGGCGAAATCAGGAGGATGTCGTGAAATCTGAGCGCGCGTGGGCCGGTATAATTTGTGGGTTCTTTCTGTTTATTGTGGTCTGTTTATCGCTGTTGCTGCATATGAAAGGGGCTTTTCGGCAAACGGGCAACCCCGAGCTTGGGCTGCTTTTCTTTGTGCTGCCTGGGGCGGTGGCGAGCTGCTTATCCCCCGGCCGGCGCGTCATACGTCCGCTGATTGGCGCCATGCTGGCGGCACCGGTTTGTTTGGTGGTGATGCGGATGTTCTTTATTACTCATCGATCGTTCTGGCAAGAACTGGCGTGGTTATTTAGCGCGGTGTTCTGGTGCGCGCTTGGGGCGCTATGCTTTTTATTTATTTGCGTCTGGCTGGACGCCAGACGCAGGCACTCAACGGAAGAGTAAAAATTCTCAAGCGAACAGGCCGAGATTCTCTTTCGCCCAGGCTTCGAAATCCGTGCAGCCGCCGATGTGTTTCTGATCGACGAAAATCTGCGGTACGGTTTCTACCGGCTTACCGACGGTTTTTTCCAGATCGGCTTTGCTGATGCCTTCCGCGTGGATATCAATGTAGCGATAGCTGAAGTCATCGCGCTCGTTGCTCAGTTTCTCGGCCAGCTCTTTGGCGCGAACGCAATACGGGCAACCTGGGCGACCAAAAATAACGGTAAACATGCTTCTCTCCTTAAATCTCAGCCGGATGGCGAATGTGGCTATGATGCCGCGTTCCGTTAACAAGGGAAAGCAGGTTTTACCTTTTATAGCGATGGTTGCGGGTTATGCTTGATAAATATCATCTGCTGCAAGACCCTACACAGACGCGCCAGCGATACGCGTGGCATGAGTATATTGAGGAGCGTTATGCGATCGCCTGCCGCATTACCCAAAAGCATTCTGATTGTTGAGCTCGTCGGCATGGCGCTGCTGACGCTGGCCTGGCTGTCGTTGAACCAGTATGTTCAGCTGCCGGCGCCGTTTGCCAGCCCGACGGCGGCGCTTATCATGATCTTTGCCGGGATCCTGCTGATGATCCCGGCGGCGATAGCCTTAATGTGGCGAATAGCGAAAATTGTCGCGCCGCAGTTGACCGATAATAAGACCTCATCTTCTACCCCGTCCGAAAGAGAAAAACGCCATGACGCCGACCATTGATCTGCTGCGCCACCACCGTTCCATCCGCCATTTTACCGACGCGCCGATTAGCGACCAACAGCGTGAGGCGATCATCGCCGGGGCGCAAGGGGCGTCCAGCTCCAGCTTTTTACAATGTACCTCGATTATTCGCATTACCGACCCGCAGCTGCGTGAGCAGCTGGTTCCGTTGACCGGCGGCCAGCAGCACGTGGCGCAGGCGGCGGAGTTTTGGGTGTTCTGCGCCGATTTCAACCGCCACCTGCAAATTTGCCCACAAGCGCAGTTGGGGCTGGCTGAACAGCTGCTGCTGGGCGTCGTCGACACCGCGCTAATGGCGCAGAATGCCTTAATCGCCGCGGAATCCCTGGGATTAGGCGGCGTTTATATTGGCGGCCTGCGCAATAACATTGACGCGGTAACCGAGCTGCTGCAGCTGCCGAAGCACGTGTTGCCGCTGTTTGGCCTGTGCCTTGGCTGGCCTGCTGACGACCCGCAGGTTAAGCCGCGTATTCCGCCTGCGATGCTGGTGCATGAGAATCACTACCAGCCGCTTGATTAACAGGTGCTGGCGCAGTATGACGAACAGCTGGCGGATTATTATCTGTCGCGCGGCAGTAATACCCGCCGCGATACCTGGAGCGACCATATCCGCCGCACCATCATCAAAGAGAGCCGGCCGTTTATTCTCGACTATTTGCATAAACAGGGCTGGGCAACGCGCTGATTCCCTATACACTTCACCCTGCAAACGCAGTGTGCTGGCTGCCAGTTATTTTCTAAGAGGTGTTGGGTGAAAATCGCTATATTATCCCGGGATGGAACGCTTTATTCTTGCCGCCGCTTGCGTGAAGCCGCGCAAAAACGCGGGCATCAGGTCGAGATCCTCGATCCGCTCTCCTGCTATATGAGCGTCAGCCCGGTTGCCTCCTCAATTCACTATAAAGGGCGACAGTTGCCCCATTTTGATGCAGTCATTCCGCGTATCGGCACGGCCATCACCTACTACGGCACCGCCGCGCTGCGGCAGTTCGAGCTGCTGGGCAGCTATCCGCTAAACGAGTCGGTGGCGATTACCCGCGCCCGCGATAAGCTGCGCTCGTTGCAGCTGCTGGCGCGTCAGGGAATCGATCTACCGGTCACCGGTATTGCCCACTCGCCGGACGACACCAGCGATCTGATCGCGATGGTCGGCGGCGCGCCGCTGGTGGTGAAGTTAGTCGAGGGGACGCAGGGGATCGGCGTGGTGCTGGCGGAAACGCGGCAGGCGGCGGAAAGCGTGATTGACGCCTTCCGGGGTCTCAATGCGCACATTCTGGTGCAAGAATATATCGCTGAGGCAAAAGGGTGCGATATCCGCTGCCTGGTGGTTGGCGATGAAGTGGTGGCGGCGATTGAGCGGCGGGCGAAAGAGGGCGATTTCCGCTCTAACCTGCACCGCGGCGGCGTCGCCACTACGGCCACGCTTAGCGATCAGGAGCGGGAGATGGCGATTAAAGCGGCGCAAACGCTGGGTCTGGACGTGGCAGGCGTGGATATCCTACGCGCCAACCGCGGTCCGCTGGTGATGGAAGTTAACGCCTCGCCGGGGCTGGAAGGGATTGAAACCACCACTCACGTCGATATTGCCGGGCGAATGATCGCGTGGATCGAGCGCCAGGCCACGCCTGGATATTGTCTAAAAATGGGAGGGTAGCGTCACTTCGTTATCCTTTCATGGAATGCGACGCATTTTTTGCGTAAGCTATGCGTCGTTTTTTATCCAGCAAGAGGTCACAGGCACTATGGATTCACTGGTCGTTCCGGGTCTTGATACGTTACGTCATTGGCTCGACGAGTTAGGCATCAGTTTTTTTGAGTGCGACTCCTGCCAGGCGTTGCACCTGCCGCATATGCAGAATTTCGACGGTATTTTCGATGCCAAAATCGACCTGCTGGACAACGTGGTGTTGTTTTCGGCGCTGGCGGAAGTGAAGCCCTCTGCGCTGCTGCCGCTGTCGGCGGATCTGTCGGCGATTAACGCCAGTTCGCTGACCGTAAAAGCGTTCCTTGATATTCAGGATGATAACCTGCCGAAGCTGGTGGTCTGCCAGGCGCTGCCCGTTGGCGCGGGCGTCACTCTCGAACAGTTTGCCTGGTTCTTCCGCCAGAGCGAAGAGCAGGTCTCGATGGTCATTTTGGAAGCAGGCGCCAATCTACTGCTGTATAAAGCGGAAGAGCAGGAAGAAGAGGCCGCAGCCGAAGAAGTGCAATACCATTTTCTGCACTAATTAATAAAAGCAGCCGCTGCGATGGCGGTTGCTTATTTATTCTGTCTCAAACCCTTCTTTAAAGAATTATTCACTGCTGTTTTAGCGCTTCGCTTTTATCTCGTAGACCTTTATTGGCTGGAAATATGATCCAGGGCGTTTTTTTGCCTGGGCTATATCCTCTTATTCTGGCTACAGTTATTCTGGCGAGGCGTCCTTTTGCGGGCAGCCAATCAGGGAGAGGTTTCCTCTCCTTATCTCAGGCAATGAAAAATATGCATGATTCTTGCATGCGTTCAGGTTCGTCTATTGCGTCCGTGAATTAACGGGCCTTGAGAAGGAAATACAGATATGACCGCCTTGGGTAAAAAATGGTTAACAGGTGTGATTACGGGTGCGCTGATGGCCGTTTCTGCCGGCTCGCTCGCAGCGGAACAAAAAACGCTGCACGTCTATAACTGGTCTGATTATATTGCGCCGGACACGGTCGCCAATTTTGAAAAAGAGACCGGTATTAAAGTGGTGTATGACGTATTTGATTCCAACGAGGTGCTGGAAGGTAAATTAATGGCCGGCAGCACCGGGTTCGATCTGGTGGTGCCATCGGCAAGCTTCCTTGAACGCCAGCTGGCGGCCGGAGTGTTCCAGCCGCTGGATAAAAGTAAACTCCCGAACTGGAAAAACCTCGACCCGAAAGTTTTACAACTGGTGGCGCGTCACGATCCCGATAACAAATATGCGATGCCGTACATGTGGGCGACTACCGGCATCGGCTATAACGTCGATAAAGTGAAAGCGGCGCTGGGTAAAGACGTACCGTTGAACAGCTGGGATCTGGTGCTCAAACCGGAAAACCTTGAGAAGCTGAAAAGCTGCGGCGTCTCCTTCCTTGATGCCCCCGAAGAGATTTTCTCGACGGTGCTGAACTATCTCGGCAAAGATCCAAACAGCACCAAAGCCGATGATTACACCGGACCGGCAACCGATCTGCTGTTGAAGCTGCGGCCCAATATCCGTTACTTCCACTCTTCGCAATATATTAATGACCTGGCAAACGGCGATATCTGCGTCGCTATCGGCTGGGCGGGCGATGTCTGGCAGGCGGCGAACCGGGCGAAAGAGGCGAAGAACGGCGTCAATATCTCCTACTTTATTCCGAAAGAGGGGGCGCTGGCCTTCTTTGATGTCTTCGCCATGCCGGCGGATGCCAAAAATAAAGACGAAGCCTATCAGTTCCTGAACTATCTGCTGCGCCCGGAGGTCATCGCCCACATCAGCGATCACGTCTACTACGCTAACGGCAACAAAGAAGCGACGCCGCTGGTCAGCGCCGACATCCGCAACAATCCGGCGATTTACCCGCCGGAGGATGTCTTCGCCAAGCTGTTCACCCTCAAGGTGCAGGATCCGAAGATTGACCGCGTGCGCACCCGCGCGTGGACCAAAGTGAAAAGCGGAAAATAACGCCATCAGGCCCGGTACGCCGGGCCTGTAAAGGCCTGACCGACTGTTCGCTGGTGAACATAGAACTGAAGAATGTATGGCAACCGGGCCATACGGTGATTGTATTTGCCGGAGAGCACCCGAGTGAATGACGCAATGCCCCGCCCACAGGCGAAAGCCCCCAAAGCGCTGACCCCGCTGCTGGAAATCCGTAATTTAACCAAATCCTTCGATGGGCAACACGCCGTCGATGATGTCAATCTCACTATTTATAAAGGTGAAATATTTGCCTTACTGGGCGCGTCCGGCTGCGGTAAATCGACGTTGCTACGCATGCTGGCAGGTTTTGAGTTGCCCACCGCCGGGCAGATTGTGCTGGATGGCGTCGACCTGGCGCGCGTGCCGCCGTATCAGCGGCCGATCAATATGATGTTCCAGTCTTACGCGCTGTTTCCCCACATGACTGTTGAGCAAAATATCGCCTTTGGTCTCAAGCAGGACAAGCTGCCGAAGGCGGAGATTAACGCCCGCGTCCAGGAGATGCTGGCGTTGGTGCATATGCAGGAGTTCGCCAAACGCAAGCCGCACCAGCTTTCCGGTGGCCAGCGCCAGCGCGTGGCGCTGGCGCGAAGCCTGGCGAAGCGGCCGAAACTGCTGCTGCTTGATGAACCGATGGGCGCGTTGGATAAAAAACTGCGCGACCGGATGCAGCTTGAGGTGGTGGATATTCTTGAGCGCGTCGGCGTCACCTGCGTGATGGTCACCCATGACCAGGAAGAGGCGATGACCATGGCGGGCCGTATCGCCATCATGAACCGCGGAAAGTTCGTGCAGATAGGCGAGCCGGAGGAGATCTATGAACATCCGACGACCCGCTATAGCGCCGAGTTTATCGGTTCGGTAAACGTCTTCGAAGGGCTGGTCAAAGAGCGACTGGAAGATGGTCTGGTACTGAATGCGCCGGGGCTGGTGCATCCGCTGAAAGTCGATCCGGATGCCTCGGTGGTGGATAACGTGCCGGTCTGGGTGGCGCTGCGTCCGGAGAAAATCATGCTCTGCGACGAACCGCCAGCGGACGGCTTTAACTTTGCGGTAGGCGAGGTTATCCATATTGCCTACCTCGGCGATCTGTCTATCTATCATGTCCGTCTGAAAAGCGGGCAGATGATTAGCGCCCAGCTGCAAAACGAACATCGCCATCGCAAAGGCATGCCGACCTGGGGTGATGAAGTTCGTTTGTGCTGGGACGCCGATAGCTGCGTTGTTCTGACGGTGTAAGGAGAGGGCGATGAGCACATTAGAACCTCCAGCCGGCGGCAAAAAGCCCGGCGGTTTTGCCCTGTGGCTGGCGCGCCAGCAGATGGCCCACGGGCGTAAGCTGGTGATTGCGCTGCCGTATCTGTGGTTAATCCTGCTGTTTTTACTGCCATTCCTGATCGTTTTTAAAATCAGCCTGGCCGAAATGGCGCGGGCGATCCCGCCCTATACCGAGTTACTGTCGTGGGCCGACGGTCAATTGACGTTGACGCTTAATCTCGGCAACTTCCTGCAGCTGACCGACGATCCGCTGTACTTTGAGGCTTATCTGCAGTCGCTGCAGGTGGCGGCAATTTCCACCTTTTGCTGTCTGCTATTGGGCTATCCGCTGGCGTGGGCGGTGGCGCATAGCAAGCCCTCGACGCGCAATATCCTGCTGCTATTGGTGATATTACCTTCGTGGACCTCATTCCTCATTCGCGTTTACGCCTGGATGGGGCTGCTGAAAAGCAACGGGGTGCTCAATAACTTCCTGTTATGGCTTGGAGTTATCGATCAACCGCTGGAGATTTTGCATACCAACCTGGCGGTGTACATCGGTATCGTTTACGCCTACCTGCCGTTCATGGTGCTGCCGATTTATACCGCGCTGACGCGTATCGACTATTCGCTGGTGGAAGCGTCGCTGGATCTCGGCGCCCGGCCGTTAAAGACCTTCTTCCAGGTGATTGTTCCGTTAACGAAAGGCGGCATTATCGCCGGCTCGATGCTGGTGTTTATTCCGGCGGTGGGCGAGTTCGTCATCCCGGAGCTGCTCGGCGGACCTGACAGCATTATGATTGGCCGCGTGCTGTGGCAGGAGTTCTTTAATAACCGCGACTGGCCGGTAGCATCGGCGGTGGCGATTGTGATGCTGCTGCTGTTGATCGTGCCGATCATGTGGTTCCACAAACATCAGCAAAAACAGATGGGGGATCATGGATGAATGACTTACCGGTAGTACGTTCGCCATGGCGAATTCTGATCCTCGTGCTCGGTTTTACCTTTCTGTATGCGCCGATGCTGATGCTGGTTATCTATTCATTTAACAGTTCGAAGCTGGTGACGGTATGGGCGGGGTGGTCGACGCGCTGGTATAGCGAGCTGTTTCATGATGACGCGATGATGAGCGCGGTGGGGTTAAGCCTGACCATTGCCGCCTGTGCGGCGACGGCGGCGGCGATCCTCGGTACGATTGCCGCGGTGGTGCTGGTGCGTTTTGGCCGTTTTCGCGGTTCCAACGGTTTTGCTTTTATGATCACCGCGCCGCTGGTGATGCCCGATGTGATTACCGGGCTGTCGCTGCTGCTGCTGTTCGTCGCGTTGGGGCATTCCATCGGCTGGCCATCGGATCGCGGCATGTTGACGATATGGCTGGCGCACGTCACCTTCTGTACCGCCTACGTGGCGGTGGTGATCTCTTCACGTCTGCGCGAGCTGGACAGGTCAATCGAAGAGGCGGCGATGGATCTCGGCGCCGCGCCGCTGAAGGTGTTCTTCGTGATAACCTTGCCGATGATTATGCCGGCGGTCATTTCCGGCTGGTTGCTGGCCTTTACCTTGTCGCTTGATGATCTGGTGATTGCCAGCTTCGTTTCCGGGCCGGGGGCGACAACGCTGCCGATGCTGGTCTTCTCCAGCGTGCGGATGGGCGTTAACCCGGAAATTAACGCACTGGCGACCTTAATCCTCGGCGTGGTGGGAATTGTCGGTTTTATCGCCTGGTATTTAATGGCTCGCGCAGAAAAGCAGCGCGTGCGCGATATCCAGCGTGCAAGAAGGGGCTGAACCCACTAAAATCGCTAACAGAGCCTATTATCGGCGCCGCACACGTGGCGCCGTTTTCATGGATGACTTTACGTTGGGATTGTTTACAAAAACTCGATCGTCTCATGCTCGTCTTAACGTCCCTGTGCTGGTACAGGTGGCGGCCTTTGCTATTATCTTAATTCGCGGTCTCGACCTGTTAATGATCCTCAATCAGCTTGGCGTGCAGGGAATTGCCGATTTTATCCATCGTAGCGTGCAAACCTGGGCCCTGACGCTGGTGTTTCTGGCGAGTCTGGCGTTGGTGTTTATCGAGATCTGGTGCGCCTTTTCGCTGGTGAAAGGCCGTAACTGGGCGCGCTGGCTCTACCTGCTGACGCAAATTATCGTCATCTCTTATCTGTGGGCGGCCTCGATTGGCTATGGCTATCCGGAACTGTTCAGCGTTGCCGGGGAGTCAAAGCGGGAAATTCTCCATGCGCTGTTTCTGCAGAAGCTGCCGGATCTGCTGGTGCTGGCGCTATTGTTTATCCCGGCGTCGTGCCGACGGTTTTTCCGCTTGCAATAACGGTGATACAATCCCCGCCCCGGTTTTTTTGAAGGTCTTCTTATGCACTGCGCACTTTACGACGCGGGCCGCTGCCGTTCCTGTCAGTGGCTGGAATTGCCATTGACGCAACAGCTCGCCGATAAAATGGCGAACCTGCGCGAACTGCTGGCGGGTCAGCCGGTGATGACATGGCTTGCTCCGGTCTCAGGTCCGGAGACGGCGTTTCGCAACAAAGCGAAAATGGTCGTAAGCGGTAGCGTAGAGCGCCCGCTGCTCGGCATGCTGCATCGCGATGGCACGCCGGAAGATCTCACCGATTGCCCGCTGTACCCGCCGAGTTTCGCGCCGGTTTTCGCCGCGCTGAAGCCGTTTATCGCCCGCGCCGGACTCACCCCCTATAACGTTGCCCGCAAGCGCGGCGAGCTGAAGTATTTGCTGCTGACCGAAAGCCAGCAGGGCGGCATGATGTTGCGTTTCGTCCTGCGCTCTGCGGATAAGCTTGCACAACTGCGCGCCGCGCTGCCGTGGCTGCAGCAGCAGTTGCCGCAGCTTAAGGTGATTACCGCCAATATTCAGCCCGTGCACATGGCTATCATGGAAGGGGAGCAGGAGATTTTCCTCAGCGATCAACCGGCGCTGGCGGAGAACTTTAACGGCGTACCGCTGTGGATCCGCCCGCAAAGCTTTTTCCAGACCAACCCGACGGTGGCGAGCCAGCTCTACGCTACCGCCCGCGACTGGGTGCGCGCGCTGCCGGTCAACCACATGTGGGATCTGTTTTGCGGCGTCGGCGGTTTTGGTCTGCACTGCGCCACCCCGCAGATGCGCCTTACCGGTATCGAAATCGCTCCGGAAGCCATCGCCTGCGCGAAGCAATCCGCGGCCCAGTTGGGGTTAAGCAATCTCCATTTTCAGGCGCTGGATTCCACGCAATTCGCGACGCATGAAGACGATATTCCACAGCTGGTGCTGGTCAACCCGCCGCGGCGCGGCATCGGCGCCGAACTGTGCGATTATCTAAGTCGCATGGCGCCGCCGTATATCATTTACTCGAGCTGTAACGCCCGGACAATGGCCGCAGATATTGACCGTCTGCAGGGCTATCGCGTTGAGCGTGTACAGTTGTTCGATATGTTCCCACATACCGCGCATTATGAAGTGCTGACGCTGCTGGTTCGTGAAGTTTAAACAAAATGTGAACTCTTTAAGCGGCTGAAATCGGGTAAGCTTTATGAAACGAGCGTGAAATTCGTGGAGCGAATCTGATGAGTAAAAAAATCCTGCTGGTGGAAGATGATGATGATATCGCGGCTTTGTTGCGCCTGAATCTGCAGGATGAAGGGTATCAAATCGTGCATGAAGCGGACGGCGCGCAGGCGCTGCGCCAGTTGGATAACGGCGTCTGGGACGCGGTGATTCTTGACCTGATGTTGCCCAACGTCGACGGGCTGGAGATTTGCCGCCGCATCCGCCAGCAAACGCGCTATCTGCCGGTGATTATTATTAGCGCCCGTTCCAGCGAAACCCAACGCGTGCAGGGGCTGGAGATGGGCGCCGATGATTATCTGGCGAAACCTTTTTCCCTACTGGAGCTGATTGCCCGGGTGAAGGCGGTGTTCCGCCGTCAGGAAGCGATGGGACAAAATCTCTTGATGGATGCTGGACGTATCGCCTGCCACGGCCTGAATATCGACCCGCTGTCCAGGGAAGTCAGGCTACGCGGTGAACTGGTGGATCTCACGCCGCGCGAATTCGATCTGCTCTATTACTTTGCCCGCCATCCCGGCGAAGTTTTTTCGCGCCTGGCGCTGCTGGATAGCGTCTGGGGCTATCAGCATGAAGGCTATGAACATACGGTCAACACGCATATTAATCGTCTGCGCACGAAAATAGAGCGCGACCCGGCAGAGCCGGACATTATTCTTACCGTCTGGGGGAAGGGCTATAAATTTGCCCCCTACAGCGCCGGGGCGCAGTCATGATCCGCCGACTCAGCCTCAGCCAACGGCTGTCGTTGGTGTTTATCGGCTTGCTGCTGCTGTGCGCGCTCTCCGTCTGCCTGCTCCAGCTCTATAGCAGCGCGCAGTACGGTAACGTCATGGTGCAGCGGCTTTCCGCCGGGCTGGCGCAGCAGATTGCTGCTCGCGAGCCGCTGCTCAACGCCCGCGGCGAGGTCGATCGCGCGGCATTGAAACCACTATTTGACCGTCTGATGGTGTTTAACCCAAGCGTCGAGCTGTACCTCGTTTCGCCGGATGGCGAGCTGCTGGCGGATGCCGCGCCGCCGGGGCACATTAAACGCCAGCGCATTGCCATGGCGCCGGTGCAGGCGTTTCTCTCCGGCGGCGCGTGGCCGATTTATGGCGACGATCCGCGCAGCATGGACCAGCAAAAAGTGTTTAGCGCCGCGCCGCTACGCCTTGACGGCCAGCTACGTGGCTATCTTTATATTATTCTGCAGGGCGAAACGTTTAATGAACTGGCGCAGAGCGCCTGGCAGAAGACGCTGTGGAGCTTGCTGCTATGGACCCTGCTGCTGGTGGCGCTATTTGGCCTGTTGGCCGGCGGCCTGGCGTGGTACTGGGTAACGCGCCCGGTACGCCAGCTGACGGCGCTGGTGGCGGCGGGGGATAGCGACAGCATTCGCGCAATCAAAGCGCTGGCGGCGCAGGCGCCGGACCCGTATCCCGGAAATGAAGTGGCGCTGCTGCATAACCGTTTTATCGAACTGGCGCAGCAGATCGCCGGGCAGTGGGATCGGCTGGCTGATAGCGATCGTCAGCGCCGGGAGTTTATTGCCAATATTTCGCATGACCTGCGTACGCCGCTGACTTCGCTGCTGGGGTATCTGGAGACGCTATCGCTTAAGGATGATCGCCTGACGGCGCAGGAGCGCAAGCAGTATCTGAATATCGCGCTACGCCAGGGAAATAAAGTTCGTCATCTCTCACAACAGCTATTTGAGCTGGCGCGCCTTGAACACGGCGGTATTAAGCCGCAGCCGGAAAAGTTTATCCTTGCCGAGTTGATTCAGGACGTGGCGCAAAAATTCGATCTGGCGATTGCCACCCGCGAAATCCGTCTGCGCCTGGAATTGGCGTCAGGTTTGCCGTTGGTTGAGGCAGACCTCTCGATGATGGAGCGGGTATTAACCAATCTGCTGGATAACGCCATTCGCCATACTCCGCACGGGGGCGAAATTCGTCTCTCCTCGCGCCAGCAGGGGGCACAGGTGGTGGTCGAGGTGGCCGATAGCGGCCCGGGCGTCGCCGGTGAATTACGGGCCAATCTGTTTGAGCGGCCATCGGTACTGGAACCGGGGCAGCAGAGCGCCTCACGAGGCGGGCTGGGGTTGATGATTGTTCGGCGGATGCTGCAACTGCACGGGGGCGATATTCGCCTGCTGGAAGTACCGGCAGGGGCCTGTTTCCAGTTTATCCTGCCGCTGTAAGGGGGAGCGTTGCCGTTTGACCCGGCTCAGGCGGTTGCGCCGTAAGCCGGGAAGCGCAGGTCTTACTCCGGGAACCACTGGTTGCTAATTTTCTGGTAGGTTCCGTCAGCTTTAATCGCTTTCAGCGCGGCGTTGAGTTTTTCCAGCAGCGCTTTATTATCCGGGCGCACCGCAATGCCAAGACCGGTACCGAAGTACTGCGGGTCGGTCACTTTCGGCGTCGCCGCGCCTAACTGCGGGTTGGTCTTCAGCCATTCGTTGACCACCGCGGTATCACCGAAGACGCCATCGATACGGCCGTTTTTCAGGTCGATAATGGCATTCTGATAGCTATCGTAAGCGACGGTTTTCACTTCCGGGTGCTTATCCTGCAGGTATTTCTGGTGCGTAGTGCCGTTTTCCATGCCGATACGCTTACCCTTCAGGTCATCAAAAGAGTGGTACGCGTCTTTTTTGGCGATCACCAGCGCCGAGTTGGCATAGTACGGGTCGGTAAACGCGACCTGTTTGCTACGCTCAGGCGTGATGTCCATGCCGGAAATTACCGCATCATACTTTTTAAATTTTAGCGCCGGGATCAGGCTGTCGAAAGCGTGGTTGGTAAAAGTACAGTCGGCCTGCATTTGCTTACACAGCGCTTTAGCCAGATCGAGATCGAGACCGACAATCTGGTTATTCGCATCCATGGATTCAAATGGCGGATAGGTCGCGGAAACGCCAAAGCTGATTTTTTCCGCGGCAGCGGCGCCAAAGGCGAAAGAGCTAAGCAGAGCGGCCAGAACTAACTTTTTCATAGTGGGACTCCCGTCGGTCAATCTTATGATGTTGTGCCGGTTTACGGCTGAAGTTCACAATGCCATTAAATGAATTTATATGCAATAAAGTTGTATGTTTATTTTATTGGTTGTAAAAAAAACGGGTAAGCATTGGCACTTACCCGTTTCATTATTTACTGTTTATGCATTTCGTAATGTTAGTTACGACGCTCGAAGGCCAGCGCTTTTCTTTCCACCAGACGCATCAGCAGCGTCAGCAGGCCGTTCACCACCAGATAAATGATACCGGCTGCGCCGAAGACCATCACGTCATAGGTGCGCCCGTACAGCAGCTGGCCATGACCCATCACTTCCATCAGGGTGATGGTGTAAGCCAGCGAGGTGCTCTTAAAGACCAGTACCACTTCGTTAGAGTACGAGGAGAGGGCGCGTTTAAAAGCATACGGTAGCAGAATCGCCAGCGTATCCTTCTTGCTCATCCCCAGCGCGCTGCAGGACTGCCACTGGCCGTCCGGAATGGCGCGGATGGCGCCGTAGAACAGCTGGGTAGTATAAGCCGCGCTGTTTAACGATAAGGCGATCAGCGCGCACAGCCAGGGCTCAGAAATCAGATGCCACAGCACCGGGTAATTCTGCAATGACGGGAACTGTCCTGGCCCGTAGTAGATCAGGAAGATCTGCACCAGCAGCGGCGTCCCGGTAAACAGGGTGATATAGCCGCGGACGATCCACACCACCACCGGCGTTTTTAACGTCAGGACGATAGTAAAGATCAGCGCCAGGATCAGCGCCACGACGATCGATGCCGCGGTCAGCGTCAGGCTGGTATGCAGCCCTTTCAGCAGTTCGGGTAAGTAATCGAGCATCAACCTGGTCTCCGTTCGAAGCGCGTCGCACGCTGGTCAATACGCTTGAGGATGTATTGACTCAACAGGGTGATGACGAGATAAATCGCTGCCGCAATGATGTACCAGTTAAACGGCTCCTGAGTACGGGTAGCAATACTCTTGGTTTGCAGCATCAGGTCGTTGACGCTGATAAGGCTGACCAGCGCGGTATCCTTCAGCAGCACCAGCCATTGGTTGCCCAGACCCGGCAGAGCATGGCGCCACATCTGCGGCATCACCAGGCGAAAGAATATCGCCGCCTTCGACAAACCCAGCGCTTGTCCGGATTCCCACTGCCCCTGCGGCACCGCTTTCAAGGCGCCGCGCAGGGTCTGCGAGGCATAGGCGGCATACAGTAGGGAAAGCGCAATGGCGCCGCAGAGGAACGGGCTGACGTCGAAATTCTCAATTTGCATCTGTACCGGAATCTGCACAAACCCAAGATTGAGAGTAAAACCGTCAGACAGCGTCAGCAGCAGCTGTGAGGAACCAAAGTAGATAAACAGCACCACCAGAATTTCCGGTAGGCCGCGTAAAATCGTGACGATGCCGGTCGCCAGCCATGCCACAGGACGCCATTTCACCGACTCCAGCACGGCGAAAAGCATCGCCAGCACCAGGCCGATGACCAGCGCGCAAACGGCAAGGCCGACGGTCATCCCGGCGGCGCTTGCTAATGGAAAAAATTCGTTCATTCAGCGTTACTTCTGGAACCATTTGCTATAGATGGTCTGGTACGTCCCATCTTTCTTCACTTTTTCCAGCGCAGCGTTAAATTTCTGCTGCAGCTCGGTATTGCCCTGACGAACCGCAATGCCGAGGCCGGTACCGAAGTAGTCTTTATCCGTCACTTTATCACCCACTGGCGCCAGCTTCGGATTGCTCTTCAGCCATTCGGTCACTACCGCCGTGTCGCCGAAGACGGCGTCAATGCGGCCGTTTTGCAGATCCAGTTTGGCATTCTGGTAGCTGTCGTAAGGAACGGTGGTGATTTCCGGATGCTTTTCAGTGATGAATTTCTGGTGGGTAGTGCCGTTCTGCACGCCAACTTTTTTGCCTTTAAGCTGGTCAATGCCGGTGAACTTGCCCTGCTGGCCGACGAACAGCGCCGAGTTTTCATAATACGGGGTGCTGAACAGTACCTGTTTTTCACGCTCAGGGGTGATATCCATACCGGCCATGACGGCGTCGAAGCGGCGGAATTTCAGCCCTGGGATCAGACTATCGAAAGCCTGGTTAGTAAAGGTGCAGGTCGCGTCCATCTCTTTGCACAGCGCGTTAGCCAGATCGACGTCAAAGCCGACGATTTTGTTGTTGGCGTCTACCAGCTCAAACGGAGGGTAGGAGGCCTCGGTGGCGAAACGGATGGTCTGGGCTGCGGTAGCGGAAAGGCTCATGCCCGCGAGCAGAGCGGCAATCAGTACTTTTTTCATCGTTATTTCCCCGAAAACATCAATGTGAAAGATAGTTTTTAAAGGCGTCGGTTTGCGGATGCGCGAAGCAGTTAGCATCCCCTTGCTCAACGATATGCCCGTTTTCCATATACACCACGCGGCTGGCGGTTTTACGCGCCACTTCCACTTCGTGGGTAACGATAACCTGGGTGATTCCGGTCTCCGCCAGTTCGCGAATGATGCTGACGATCTGGGCAGTGATTTCCGGATCCAACGCGGCGGTGGGTTCATCAAATAGCAGCACCTGAGGCTCCATCATCAGCGCGCGGGCAATCGCTACGCGCTGCTGTTGACCGCCTGACAGATGCAGCGGATAGCGGTCGCTGTAAGGTTTAAGGCGTAAACGCTCGAGTAGTTTTTCGGCGCGCACCAGCGCCTGATCTTTGGTTAATCCCAGCACGCGGCACGGGGCTTCGATCAGGTTTTGCACCACGGTCAGGTGTGGCCACAGATTGTACTGCTGGAAGACCATCCCGACATTCTGGCGCAGCTCGCGAATAGCTTTGTCAGACGGCGCTTTGGTGAAGTCGAATTGATTACCGGCGATGTTTAAGGTACCGGAACGCGGCATCTCCAGCAGGTTGAGTACGCGAAGCAGCGAGCTTTTACCGGCGCCGCTTGGGCCGAGGAGCACCAGCGTTTCCCCCTGCGGGCAATCCAGCGTGATGTCGAACAGCGCCTGGTGCGCGCCGTAGAAGCAATTAATGCCGTTTAGTTTAATACTCATCTGGGCAGTCTGATACGAATAGCTATTGAGGCCGCAAATAGTACCTTTGACAGAATAGTTATGCAATATTTATGCGTTAAAAGTTAAATGTAAACCACATTTATCACTAAAGTTAGCACAAAATATGGGTTCGTGTGGTAGGGGGGAACAAATGTCGGCATTACCGCACGGAATACCGACATTTTACCGGGGTTATCGTTTCAGCGGGGTGGCTTTAACGCCGAAATCAGCGTTTCTCAAGACTCTGACGCAGCGTACCCGCCGGAGCGTGGCTGTTTATGCCAAGGTAGCGGACATCGTCAACCGCCCAGCACTGGCCTTCCTGAATCATCAGCACTTCATCTTTCCAGCTCTGCGTACCCTGTTTCAATTCGACGCGCAGCGGAATATTGCGCGCATCGCGGTTCGGGATGGTCGAGGCGCTGGCGACGTCGGCGCTATCCGCCGGGGTGGAACTGCTGGAGAATGGATTTGATTGCAGCAGCGCGTTACGCGATGGATCCTGACGGGCGTCGTTCAGCAGTTTAGCCAGATCGTCGCTCAGATACGGGCGCAGCGCGGTGAGATCGTTATTTCGGTGCTGGATTTGATAATCATAGAACTGCTGCGCTACCTCGTCCGGGCCGCCCTCGATGCAGGAACCGCTGCGGGTGCCGTTGTCTTTATAAGCCGGGGTCACGGTGGTACAGGCGCTCAGCGCCAGTGCGCAAGGCAAAACAAGTGCAAGAATGTTGTAGCGCATGATGATTTCCTTATGAACTCACTACGTTGTTAGATTCTGCTAAAGCATAGCGTAAGCGCGCCAATTGTACTTGACGCAAAGAGCTAAGACCTTGATGTGACAACGACCATCGGCTGCCCGCGCCTCTTGTGCGGGCAGCCGGCGTATCAGAACTGATAACTATAGTTGACGCTGGCGAACCACAGGTAAGGGCGATCGTAGCTGCCGGAGATGATTTCCGGTGATTTTACGTGGGAAGATTGCATGTGCAGATAAGAGACCGCGACGCCGATATTGCTGGCGGGGGTTATCTGGTATTGCGCGCCGGTGGCGAAGCGCCATTCATCGCCGGTTGGCAGGGAAAGCGCCGTGTCGCTTTGCGAATCATAAACCGTACTGTCGAAACCGACACCGGCGTTCAGACGCCACTGCTCGGTCGGCCGGTACTGCACGCCGACGGCGGTATGCCAGGAGTCCTTCAGGCGGTTATTTTTATTACTTTCGTGACCGGCAACGGTGATTTGCGGGCTGCCGAACTGGCTCCAGTCCTGCCAGCCGAGATCGCCCATCACCGACCACTGTTTATTAATATCGTGGACCATGCTGAGCATGATCTGCTGCGGCGCGCGGACCTGGGCGGAGATAGGCAAATCATACGAAACGTTCGGTAAATTGGGGAAACGCGCTTTCCCCTTAACGTTAAAGTCATAATCGGTTTTACTGTTCCAGGTGATGCCAGCGCGGGTCTGTTCGGTTAACTGCATCAGCAGACCCAGACGGTAGCTCATCGCCCAGTCATGGTCTTTATCTTTCTCGTCATTACCGTCGACGTTACGCGTCAGCGATAAATAACCATAGTTCAGGTTGGCGGAGGCGCCGACAGAGAGACGATCGTTAAGTTTCCACGCCAGCGACGGGCTCAGCGTCATCGCCACCATGGTGCTTTTCTTGATAAGACGATCGCCGGCCCAGTTGCCAAAATCGATGCCTAAACCGTAGTTGCCGTACAGGCCGATCCCGGCATACACCTCATCATTAATCTTCTGCGCATAAAAGCCGCTGGCGTTAGGAAACAGATTCATCACGTTTCCAGGGCTATTGCCGCCGTGGTCATTATCCATCTGATAGGAGATATCGCCGCCCATCAGCTGCGCGCCGCCGGTAAACATATGGTCAGGCAACCGGGTCATGCCGGCAGGATTGGTGACAATGGTGGAGGCGTCCTGCGCGCGGGCGGCCTGGCCTGCGCCTGCCAGGCCGACGTCTTCGGTGCCGATTTCATAAAAATAGAGCGCGCTGGCATGGGTAAAGCCAGAGCAGAGCAACCCAGAAATAAGAAATGCGATTTTTTTCATTTGCCACCTGCGGTAATTTAAACGCGAGCATCTTCTTATGCCCAAAAGTATAGAGGACATCTCTTTTTTGGCGTCGAATTTATACTGATAGTCCAGGGGAATATATTGCGAGTCCGATAACGGAGTGGATTAACTATTTTAGACGTTATCCGGATTAGCATCCTGATGAAGGCGCATATTTGATATGACTAGTCGCGGATGGTAAATGAGAAAGGCGTATAAAAATAAATGTTCGCAGGAAAATTAAAAAGAAGCATTATCATCCTCAGATGATAATGCTCTTATAATGCGAAAAACTAATTATTTCTTCTTATAGATATTCGCGGATACGTGCAGTTTCTTGTCGGTATTGCCGGAAGAGAGAACTACAACGTCAGCGCCTTTTTCATCGGCTTTTTTGATCAGTTCTTCGCGCGCATCGCTTGGCGCAGTTTGACCGGTAGAGGAGATGGTACCAATTTTGTGGTATTGACCCTGTACTTTAGCGAAATCTTCTTTGCTCAGAATTTCTGCAGAAAATGCGTTCGCGGTTAAAAACAATGCTGCACCTGCCACTAAAGCTGCATATTTCATATTATTAATCTCCATTGTTTATCTTGCTATCATCATGCCCTTGTTTTAACTAACCAATGAGCGCCATCAGATTGAATCAAGCCCGTCTTTTTTTCAAGCGAAATGCTGCATTTTTATGACCTTTAATTAACGATTTTTTAAAGAAAAGATGACGTGGTTCTCATTGATAACGCTTGCTTTTTATTGCGCAATAGACTGTATCGGGGCGTAAGATCTTTTTCATCTGTCGTTAGCTGAAAATGACGTTAAGCGGCGAGTGGCTGAAGCGGCCGGCAACAGACATTCCCGGATTGATGGTTTATCATATAGAAAAGTTACCGCGGGCAGCTTAACGCATTGTCCAGATGCTGAAAAAGGAGTAGCTATGCCGACAGAACAACGGCTGGATCCGCGCGAAAATCGAACGATGCTGTGGGCCAGTCGCGAAAATGTGCAAAAACACGCGCTGTCGCGCAGCATGCCGTGGCTGGCGTTCGTCAATATTGCCTTTGCCTTGATGGTCATCTTCCGCAACGTTCTGTTCACCGAGTTCAATCATCAAAGGTTGACTAATCCAGATATTATCCCTTATCTGGAGATGGCGCTCGGGGCCATTATCGTTTTCTCGCTGGCGCTTTGCGTGATGGTTATCTCCGGGCGAATATTAAGTGGTATTTATGCCACTAAAGTGATTTCTGCTATCTTATTGATCCTCAGCTTATGTTGGGCGATGAGTAGTTACTGTTTCATCATTTTATGGTCGCTGCCGTTCGCCTGGCCGCTGCTGGTTATTTTAATGACCACCGGTCTTGCCGCGCTCTATTATTTCCCGGTGGGCCTTGTAGCTTACCTTGTTCCTTTATGGGGTACTTCATTACTCGCTGGGGTGCAAATACATCACGGCGTCGATTTACGTTTTTTAATTCTTTGGGTAATTTGTACCGCTATTATGGTATACGGCCGTCAGATATTGCAGCGCTGGTATGATGAAGCCTGGAATACCCATCAGGAGAATATGCAACTGATTAACCGGCTGGAAAACATGGCTAATCAGGATGCGTTGACGGCGACGGCTAACCGCCGGGCGCTGGACAATTTTTTGGCTCAGGCCTGGGAACGTAAAGAACCGCTGGCGCTGATCATTCTCGATGTCGACTTTTTTAAACGTTATAACGACCACTATGGTCACCAGGCCGGTGATTACTGCCTCTCCTGCATCGCCTCAGTGCTGAAGATGTCGGTGCGCGCGCAGGATGATATGGTGGCGCGCTATGGCGGCGAGGAGTTTGTGATTGTCCTGCCGCTGCAATCATTAGATAGCGCTACGGCGGTGGCGCAGCGGATCCAACAGAAAATTCGCGAAGCGGCGCTGCCGCATGCCAAATCCGATGTTGGGCCGCTGGTGACGGTCAGTATGGGGATTGTCGCTTCAGAGGGAGGCACCCCGCCTTCAGAGTTGATCGCGCAGGCGGATGCGGCGCTGTATAAAGCCAAGCAAGAAGGGCGTAATCGATGGTCTTATTAGGAAAGCGCATTATCCAGCTTGCGCTTGCCGCGTTGCTGCTGGCAGGCTGTGCGCAGGAGCAGGGCATTGTCGACAAACAGGGTTATCAGCTGGATACCCGTCATCCGGCGCAGGCGGCTTATCCTCGTATTAAGGTCCTGGTCATTCACTATACCGCCGATAACTTTGATGTCTCGTTGGCGACCCTGACCGATAAAGAGGTCAGTTCGCACTATTTAATCCCCGAACAACCGCCGCTGCGCCACGGTAAACCGCGTATCTGGCAACTGGTGCCGGAGGAAGATTTAGCCTGGCACGCCGGCATCAGCTTCTGGCGCGGCAGCACGCGGATCAACGATACCTCGATTGGTATTGAGCTGGAAAATCGCGGCTGGCAAAAAAACGGCGATATAAAAAGTTTTACCCCATTTAATCCAGCGCAAATTGCAGCGCTTATCCCGCTGGCGAAAGATATCATCGCCCGCTATCACATTCAGCCGCAGAACGTCGTCGCCCATGCCGATATCGCGCCGCAGCGTAAGGACGACCCCGGCCCGCTGTTCCCGTGGCGAGCGCTGGCGCAGCAGGGGATTGGCGCCTGGCCCGATGATGCGCGTGTCGCTTTTTATCTGCAAGGGCGCCCGAGCTGGCAGCCGGTCGATCGCGGCGAATTGTTAGACCTGCTGTCGCGCTACGGCTATCAGGTCACCCCAGAGATGACCCCGGCGCAGCAAAAACGGGTGATCATGGCTTTCCAGATGCACTTCAGGCCATCACGCTGGGACGGCGTGGCCGATGCGCAAACGCAGGCCATCGCCGAGGCGTTGCTGGAAAAATATGGACAGGGGTGAACATTTGGCAGCAAACAGGATGGTTTGCTGCCGTAATCGACGGTTTTAATCGTGCAGTTTACCGTGGTCTTTTAACCACGCTGCGGTGCGCGAAACGCCCTCATCCAGGGTAACGATCGGCTGATAGCCAAGTTCCTGCTGGGCGCGGGAGATATCGAGGGTAAAGTCGAAATTGAGCTTTGAGACGCCGTAATGGGTGAAGGCCGGTTCTTTTGCCGATTTATTACCGAAATGCTCCATGCTACGGGCGATAATATCCAGCATCGGATAGGGCACCGAACGGATTCGGCACTTGATGCCCAGCTCGTCAATAAGCTTCTGCACAATGCTGCGCAGCGTCCGCGGCTCGCCGTTGCTGATATTCCACGCCCGCGCGGAAGGTAAGTGGTCGCACTGCGGCTGACTGGCCAGCCACATCGCATGCACCGCATTTTCGTAGTAGGTCATATCCACCAGCGCGTTACCGCCGCGCGGCAGGAGCACGCTGCCGTAGTGGCGCATCATCTGCACCATTCGTGGAATAAAGACCTTATCATGCGGCCCGAACAGGCTTTGCGGGCGCAATATCGTAAAGCGGGTATGCGGGTTCGCCTGCGCCAACAGATTGATAACCTCTTCGCTGGCCGCCTTGCTGCGGGCGAATTCATTGGCGAAGCGGTGCGGGCGGAAATCTTCCTGAATATCGCGATGGTGGTGATAATCGAAATAGAGCGAAGGCGAGGAAATATGGACGAAATTGCGTACGCCCCAGGCCACGGACCATTCGCCAAGGCGGCGCGTTGCGCGAACGTTGGCTAAATCGAAGGCTTGCTGGGTTCCCCACGGCGAGGTAAAGCTGGAACAGTGCCATAGCGTATCGATACCGGCGAGCATCACTTTAGCCTGCGAAGAGACCAGTTCGGTTAGATCAGCAGGAATAAATTCCGCGCCCATTTTGCTCAGAAGCTTACCCATCGCTTCGTTGCGCCCGGTTGCTCGCACGCTGATGCCCTTGTTGCGCAGATATTCCACCGCATTACGGCCTAATCCGCTGGTCGCACCGGTAACCAGTACCTTCATATCAATCTACTGTCCCAGAAAAGAATTTCGTGCGCATTTTTCCGTGATTCTCCCGAGTATGCAATGAGAATCATGAAAGAATAACGCTTAATCTTCGTTTTTGCCTGTGATTTGCTCGGCCTGGCGGGCGATGCGTCGCGCCATGCCGCGAAAAATAAACAGATGCGCCGGGATCATCAGCAGCCAGTAGAACAGGCCAGGCATGCCGTGTGGATGCCACCAGGCGCGAACGTCGAGCTCGCGATGGTCGCCTTTATCGCGAATGGTAAAGCTTAAACGACCAAGACCGGGAGCTTTCATGCCAAACAATAGGGTTAACTGTTGTTCTTCTTCCACAATAATCACTTTCCAACTGTCGACCGTATCGCCGGTTTGCAGATAGTCATGCCGCGGTCGCCCCTTGGCCAGGCGGTGGCCGACCAGCAGATCCATGGCGCCGCGGATTTTCCACAGAATGTTGCCGAAGAAATAACCCTCTTTACCGCCGATTTGGTTCACCACTCGCCACAACGCCTTACGGCTCGCCCGGGTGCTAACGGTGCAGCCTGCCTGCTTGGGGTAATAGCCATACTCCGGCCGCCAGCGGGCGAAAGCCTGAGCGTCGTAGCCCCAATCGCTGGAGTTCACCAGCTGTTCTTCCTCTTTCAGGGTACGACGCACCGCCTGATCGAAGGGAATCAAGGTTTGCGGGATCAGCGCGCGTAGCGAACGATCGTCGGCGATCAGATCGTGCTTGAGCCCCTGAATTAGTGCTTTAGCGATGGTGGGGGGCACCGAGGTGATAACGTTCAGGAACCACACCGAAATCCAGCGGGTCGGAAAGGGGATAGGGATCAACAGGCGATGCTTACCGCTGACCGCCATAAAATGGGTGAACTGCTGCTGATAGCTGAGAACATCCGGGCCGGCGGCCTCGAAAACGCGGTGTTCACGGGCCGGATGGTTGAGTAACTCCACCAGATAGTAGAGCAGGTTTTCCAGCGCGATGGGCGTGGTGCGCGATCGAACCCAGCGCGGCGGCGTCAGCACCGGCAGGTTGTAAACCATGTCGCGCATCACTTCAAAAGCGGCGGATCCGGCGCCGACGATGATACCCGCCCGTAACTCGGTGACGGGGATCCCTGACTCGCGTAGAACATCGGCCGTCACCTGGCGGGCGCGCAGATGGTCGGACTGCTCCTGCGCCGGAGCCTGCAGCGAGCTGAGAAATATCACCTGGCGCACCGGCGTCTGACGCAAAGCATCGCGCACGTTAACGGCGACCCGGCGTTCATGAGCGATGAAATCACCGCCTTCGCCCATGCCATGCACCAGGTAGTAAAGGGTATCGACCCCGCGAAGCAGAGCAGGGAGATCCTGCGGCTGATTGAGGTCGATAGTGTGGCAGGTGACGCCGGGAAGATCGAGCTTCTGCAGCCTGTCGATATGGCGTGCCGCCGCCAACACCGGATAACCTCGCGCGCTTAATTCGCGCACCAGATGCTGGCCAATATAGCCGCTGGCGCCAAGCACCAGAATAGATTGCGACACGCCTGACTCCTTAGCGTTGTAAAAAGGCTTGCCAGTGACCGACCACTTCCGTCAACTGCTGGCGGTTAACATCGAGATGCATGACCAGACGCACGACAGGCGAGGCGTTGATCAACACGCCGCGGGCCTGCATGAATTCGCCGAGCGCCCGAGCCTGCTCCTCACCGACGCGCACGAACAGCATGTTGGTGTCGTGGCGCATCACGTCAGCGCCGACGGCGCGAAGCTGTTCCGCCATCCACGCGGCGTTGTCGTGATCCTCCTGCAGACGGGAAACGTTATTCTGCAGAGCATACAGACCGGCGGCGGCCAGAATGCCTGCCTGACGCATCCCGCCGCCGACCATTTTACGCCAGCGAATGGCGCGGCGGATGTACGCTTCGTTGCCCAGCAGCAGAGAACCGACCGGCGTACCGAGCCCTTTTGACAGGCAAATGGTGAACGAATCGCAGTACTGCGCGATATCGCGCAGCTCGCAGCCGTACTCTACAACGGCGTTGAAGATACGCGCGCCATCGACGTGTAGCGCCAGATTGCGCTGGCGGGTGAACGCCCAGGCCTCTTGCAGATAGCCGCGTGGCAGCACCTTACCGTTGTGCGTGTTCTCCAGGCTTAACAGGCGGGTGGGGGCGAAATGGATATCGTCGGGCTTTATTTTGGCCGCCACTTTATCCAGCGGTAGCGAACCGTCCGCCGCGGCATCGATCGGCTGCGGCTGAATGCTGCCCAGCACCGCAGCGCCGCCGGCTTCATACAGATAGTTATGCGCGCCCTGGCCGACGATGTACTCTTCGCCGCGCTGACAGTGGCTAAGCAGGCCAACGAGGTTGGCCTGGGTGCCGGTAGGCAGAAACAGCGCCGCCTCTTTACCTGCGAGCTCAGCGGCATAGCGCAGGAGTTCATTGACGGTCGGGTCGTCGCCATACACATCGTCCCCGACCGGGGCGGCCATCATGGCCTCCAGCATGGCGCGCCCGGGGCGGGTTACGGTATCACTGCGAAGATCTATCACGGCATATCCTTGTTCTGATTCAGGGTGATAGCATTGTTTTACCTGAGCCAGTTGGTTTTCGCTAGTTCAATGACTTCGTCTCCGCGTCCGCTGATGATCGCGCGCAGCATATACAGGCTAAAGCCTTTAGCCTGCTCCAGCTTAATTTGCGGCGGGATCGCCAGCTCTTCCTTAGCGACAACTACATCGACTAATACCGGACCGTCGGTGCTAAAGGCGGTCTGCAGCGCCTCATCAACCTCAGAGGCTTTCTCGACGCGTATCCCTTTGATCCCGCAGGCTTCGGCAATGCGGGCGAAGTTGGTGTCGTGCAGTTCGGTTCCATCGGTCAGATAGCCGCCGGCTTTCATCTCCATCGCCACGAAGCCGAGAATGCTGTTATTAAAAATGACGATTTTTACCGGCAGCTTCATCTGCGCCAGCGATAAAAAGTCACCCATCAGCATGCTGAAGCCGCCATCACCGCACATCGCGATGACCTGGCGATGCGGCGCGGTCGCTTTGGCGCCAATAGCCTGCGGCATGGCGTTGGCCATCGAGCCGTGGTTAAACGAACCCAGCAGGCGGCGTTTGCCGTTCATTTTCAGATAGCGCGCCGCCCAGACGGTAGGGGTACCGACGTCGCAGGTAAAGATCGCGTCGTCGTCGGCAAAGCGGCTAATCTGCTGCGCCAGATACTGGGGATGGAGCGCTTTCTCGCTGGGTTTGGCGAGATCGTCAAGCCCTTTACGCGCTTCGCGATAGTCCTCCAGCGCTTTATCGAGGAAGCGGCGATCGGTTTTCTCTTCCAGCAGCGGCAGCAGCGCTTTCAGGGTCGATTTGATATCGCCCACCAGCGCCATATCCACCTTACTGTGCGCGCCGATGCTACCGGGGTTGATATCGATCTGGATAATTTTGGCGTCGGTGGGATAGAACGCGCGATAGGGGAACTGGGTGCCGAGCAGGATCAGCGTGTCGGCGTTCATCATGGTATGGAAACCGGAAGAGAAGCCGATAAGCCCGGTCATGCCAACATCGTAAGGATTATCGTATTCGACGTGCTCTTTGCCGCGCAGAGCATGGACGATAGGGGCCTTAATTTTCGCCGCAAACTCCACCAGCTCCTGGTGCGCGCCGGCGCAGCCGCTGCCGCACATCAGGGCAATATTACTCGAGTAACGGATAAGCTGCGCCAGCTTGTGCAGCTCTTCGTCCGCCGGGGTGACCGTGGGCTGCGGCGCATGATACCAGTGGCTGCTGGCGCTTTCCGGAGCCGGTTTCAGCGCTACGTCGCCGGGCAACACAACTACCGAAACGCCGCGGTTAATGACCGCCTTACGCATGGCGATAGCCAACACCTGCGGAATTTGCTCCGCAGTGGAGACCAGCTCGCAGTAGTGGCTGCATTCGCGGAACAGCTCTTGTGGATGGGTTTCCTGGAAATAACCGCTGCCGATTTCGCTCGAGGGAATATGGGCGGCGATGGCCAGCACCGGTACGTGGTTGCGATGGCAATCGAACAAACCGTTAATCAGATGAAGGTTGCCCGGCCCGCAGGAACCGGCGCAGACCGCCAGCTCGCCGGTGAGTTGGGCTTCGGCACCGGCGGCAAAGGCGGCAACCTCTTCATGCCGGGTCGGCATCCATTCGATGGTCCCCATGCGGTTTAAACTGTCGCTCAAGCCGTTGAGGGAATCCCCGGTTACGCCCCAAATACGTTTAACGCCAGCTTGTTCAAGGGTTTTTGCAATATATGACGCCACGGTCTGTTTCATGGTTTTCCATCTCCTTTTTGTGATAACGCTATCAAGCTTAGATGAAACTACAGGTCGCGTTGCCGATTGCCCCTTATTTTTCGCTGGTTTTATTGGCGGAATATTGCGCATACTCTGGGAACACATAGGGTGTAAAACAGGAAGCACATCAAATGGTTAAGGGATTGTTAAACACAGTAAATAAAACGCTATCGCATGAAGATGCCGGTAAACTCTTGTTACGACTTGCCGTTGGCGGCTTAATGTTGTTTCACGGTCTGCATAAGCTAATCGACGGCGTGGATGGCATCAGCGGGATGCTGGTCGCGAAAGGGCTACCGGGGTTCATTGCCTACGGCGTGCTGGTGGGGGAAGTCGTCGCGCCTTGTTTACTTATTCTTGGCGTCTTGACGCGCCCGGCGGCGCTGATGTTGGCGTTCACCATGGCGGTCGCCTGGTTGATGGTTGGGACGGGTAAAACTTTCGCGCTGGATGCCGTCGGCGCATGGGCGATTGAAAGCCTGGTCTATTTCTTTATCGGCGCGTTGGCGATTGCGCTATTAGGGGCTGGGCGTTATTCGTTGGCCGGTCAGTCGGCCTGGCGGTAAAAAAGTGCCGGATGGCGGCATTAATGCCGCCATCCGGCCTACGGTCCGTGCGGCCTGCCTTTAATTTATTCACCACGCTGGCTGACACTATTGGTGCTGGTGATCTCAAAATCCCCCGGTGGCGCTAGCGCTTACCGGGGCTACAGCACGATGCGATTTGGTAGCCCGGAGAAGGCGCAACGCGCCGCGTCCGGGAAAACCCTTAAAAAAGTTGCAAACCGATAACAGTGCGGCCTGCCTTTAATTTATTCACCATGCTGGCTGAAACTGTCGGTGTTGGCGGCCTCAAAATCGCTGAGACGTTCCCGGAAGGCCGGGGCAGCCCGCATGGATGCGGGCTGAGGGCCGTGTTTTGCAAGGACGCTGCCTCGGCCCGACCCGAAGCCTGTAGGGATAAGTCGAAGGTACCACGAAGTGGCGATTTTGGCGGCCAGAGCCCGGGGGTACAGGGGGCGGCGGCGACTGGCCGCCCCCTGTACGCTCCCTGCGCCATGAGGGGCATAACGCAGAAGAAATATCGGAGCGCAATGTGCTCAGAATTAACACAAAGCACATGTTTTCCCCGACCAAAACCGTTGCAAACCGATAACAGTATCTACGGCCCTGTAACCCCGGTAAGCGGTAGCGCCCCCGGGGATTTCAACCTCAGGCGAGAACCAGATCGCTCTGCGGGTGGCAGGAACAGGCCAGCACGTAGCCATCGGCGATTTCCGCATCGGTCAGCGTCATGGTGCTGGTAACGCTGTATTCGCCGGCAACCACTTTGGTTTTGCAGCAGCCGCAGACGCCAGCGCGGCAGGCGACGGTCACCGGTACCTTATTGCTTTCCAGCGCTTCCAGCAACGTGGTGCCGACCGGTGCGTAGAACGTTTTCGCCGGCTGCAGCTTAGTGAATTTCAATCCGTTGGAAGCGGCTTCCGCCACCGGGGTAAAGAACTTCTCTTTAAAGAAACGCGTCACGCCAAGCGCCGTCACTTCCTGTTCCACCATCTCCATATAAGGCGCCGGGCCGCAGGCCATCACGGTACGGCTGGCTAAATCCGGCACGCTTTGCAACAGCTCGCGGGTGAGGCGCCCGGCGATAAAGCCCGGCGTCGCGTCGTTTTCCGCCACCAGCGTGACCGGGTATTGACGCCACTCTTCGGCAAAAATCACATCCTTCGGCGAACGCACGTTAAAGATAACCTGCACATCCGCCTGCGGGCGGTACTTCGCCAACCAGCGGCGCATCGACATAATCGGCGTCACGCCGCAGCCGGCGGCCAGCATCAGAAAACGATCGCTTGTTTTATCTTCACAGGTAAATTCGCCCATCGCATCCGACAGCCAGATATAGTCGCCGCGTTTTACGTCGCGGGTTAACCACTGTGAGCCTGCGCCATCATCAATACGACGAACGGTCAGCGTAATGTATTCACTGACCCCGGGCGTTGAGGAGAGCGTGTAGGCGCGCAGCGTATCCGCCGAATGGCGCACGCTAACCAGCGCGTACTGCCCGGCGCGATAGGGATAGTAGTCGTGGCACAGCAACGAAATCGTCCATACGTCCGGCGTTTCCTGCTGAATATGATGAACCTGCATTCGCCACGGGCACTGTTGAGTTGGCATTGTCATGCGGTGACTCCTTATGCGCTCAGCAACTGCTGCATATCTTGTTCTACGGTAGTGACGGAACGCAGACCGAACTTCTCGTTGAGGACAGCCAGCAGGTCCGGGGTGAAGAAGCCTGGCGCGGTCGGGCCGGTGACGATGTTTTTCACCCCGAGCGACAGCAGCGTCAGCAGGATGACGATGGCTTTTTGTTCGAACCAGGAGAGTACCAACGACAGCGGCAGATCGTTTACGCCACAGCCCAGTTTTTCCGCCAGCGTTACCGCGAGAATAATCGCCGAGTAGGCATCGTTACACTGACCGGCGTCGACCAGACGCGGCAGGCCTTCGATATCGCCGAAATCCAGCTTGTTGAAGCGGTATTTACCGCATGCGAGGGTTAAAATCAGGCAGTCGTCCGGTACGCTGGTGGCGAAATCAGTGAAGTAGTTACGTTCGCCGCGCGCGCCGTCGCAGCCGCCGACGAGGAAGATGTGGCGCAGTTTTTCACGGCTGACCAGATCAATCAGCGTATCCGCCGCGCCGAGCAGCGTCTGGCGGCCGAAGCCGACGGTGATCAGATGCGGGATTTCGCTATACGGGAAGCCGGCCATTTGCTGCGCCTGGGTGATAACCGGGGAGAAATCTTCGCCTTCCAGATGGTTGACGCCCGGCCAGCCGACGATGCTGCGGGTCCAGATGCGATCGTCGTAAGCGCCTACGGTCGGGTCGATGATGCAGTTGGAGGTCATCACGATGGGGCCCGGGAAGCGGGCGAATTCAACCTGCTGGTTCTGCCAGCCGCTGCCGTAGTTGCCGATCAGGTGTTTGAACTTACGCAGTTCCGGATAACCGTGCGCCGGCAACATTTCGCCATGGGTATAGACGTTAACGCCGGTACCTTCGGTCTGCTCCAGCAGGTTATAAAGATCTTTCAGATCGTGGCCGGAGATCAGGATGCACTTACCTTCGGTGGCTTTAACGTTGACCTGAGTCGGCGTCGGGTGGCCATATTTCGTGGTTTCACCGGCGTCGAGGATGCTCATCACTTTGAAGTTCATCTGGCCGATTTCCATCGAACATTCCAGCAGAGCGTTCATATCGGCAGGCCAGGTCCCCAGCCACGCCATGATTTTATGGTACTGGGCGTAAATGTCGTTGTCGTACTGGCCGAGCACGTGCGCGTGTTCCATATAGGCCGCAGCGCCTTTCAGGCCGTACAGGCACAGCAGGCGCAGGCCGAGGATATTTTCACCGATCGCGGCTTTGTCTTTATTTGGCGTATAGTCCGCCGCCTGACGTTGCAGATCGCCCAGATCATCGCTAACCAGCTGCAGATCGGCGACCGGGCTGTCGACGGCGGCGTTGGCGTCAATATTCAGGCATTGCGCTTTCAACGCCTCGCGCATCGCGATCGCCTGACGGGCGTAGCCGACGATACGCGGCGAGTCGAAGTTCACGTTGGTCAGAGTAGAGAAGAACGCGCGCGGGGCGAAATTATCCACCTCATGATCGATGATGCCATATTCACGTGCCTTAACGGCCCATGCGGAGAGCCCCTGCAGCGAAGCAATCAGCAGATCCTGCAAATCGGAGGTTTCAGCGGTTTTACCGCACATACCCTGCGCGTAAGAACAGCCATTTCCTGCCGGCGTACGGATAGTTTGTTCACATTGCACACAAAACATGATCACACCCTTTAAAGTTATATTTTAGATACATGTTTAAGGTTATGCCTGTGTCTGTACGGAGAAAAGGTATTTCTGATACAACTTAAAGGGAGATTGATTTAGCGCAATTTTGGCGGTAGGGATCTACCGCCACAGGGGGATCAGGCTGAGAAGAACGCCATCAGCACCGGCACCAGCAGGCTGAGGATAAAACCGTGTACGATGGCTGCAGGCACGATTTCCACGCCGCCGGAGCGCTGTAGCACCGGCAGAGTAAAGTCCATCGAGGTTGCGCCGCACAGCCCAAGCGCGGTGGAGCGGCTACGCATTACCATGCCCGGGATCAGCATAATAGCCAGCAGCTCACGGGCCAGATCGTTAAAGAATGTGGCGCTGCCTATGACCGGGCCGTAGGATTCGGTCATCAGGATCCCCGAAAGGGAGTACCAGCCGAATCCGGACGCCATCGCCAGACCGGTTTTAATGGGCAGACCAAGAATAAGGGCATTAATCACTCCGCCAAATAATGAACTGGCTGCGACCACTACCGCGACAATCATGCCACGACGATTAAGGACTATTTGCCGTAATGTCATTCCATTATTACGTAGCTGAATACCGATAAGGAATAATAAGAAAATTAAAGTATATTCGCTGGCTTCGGTCGCATGTTGTAAAAAAGAGAGGCCGCTTAACCCCAACAGAAAACCAATTAGCACGACGCCAAGCAGCTGCAGCGACTCGAGAGCCATCGCCAGGCGCGAGGGTAATTTTTCCGGACGATGCTTAACCCGCCACGGCATTTTTTTATCCAGCCATAGCAGTGCTGCAATATTGCACAGAATAATAACTACAATGCTGACCGCGGAGTAATGCAGTATTGATAACAGATTGCTGCTGAGATTATCGAGGAAGGCAAGGCTAATCCCCATGAAAAAGAGGATGACGTAAACAATCCAGCTAAGCAGCCGGGTAATCAGTTTCAGTGCGGAAGGGTGACGCAGAGGAATCAGATAGCCGACAATCAACGGCAGCAGAATGATTAATAGTCCCGAAAACATGAACGGCAAGGTCCTTGCAAATTAAGAATAGCGCCAATGACACTACCCAATTCGCCAGGCCGAGTAAAGCTGTCGGCAAAAAGAAAAAGCCCGGCATCGCCGGGCTTCTTGCGAGGATTAGTCGCGTTTTTCGAGCAGGGTGCGGTACAGCACGCCGCCGAGGATACCACCGATGATTGGCATCACCCAGAACAGCCACAGCTGCTGCAGCGCCCAGCCGCCCTGGAAGATAGCGACCGCGGTGCTACGCGCCGGGTTTACGGACGTGTTGGTGACCGGAATGCTAATCAGGTGAATGAGGGTCAGCGCCAGGCCGATGGCGATCGGCGCAAAGCCCGCCGGGGCGTTTTTATCGGTCGCACCGTGGATAACCAGCAGGAATCCGCAGGTCAGCACGATTTCGATAACGATAGCGGACAGCATCGAGTAGCCGCCCGGGGAGTGTTCGCCGAAACCGTTTGAAGCGAAGCCGCTCGCGGCAGCGTCAAAACCGGCTTTACCGCTGGCGACAACGTACAGCACCGCGGCGGCAATAATACCGCCGACCACCTGGGCGATAATATAACCGATGACGTCTTTAGCCGGGAAACGACCGCCGGCCCACAGACCTAAAGTTACCGCCGGGTTAAAGTGACCGCCGGAAATATGACCCACGGCAAAAGCCATGGTTAATACGGTTAAACCGAAGGCCAGGGCGACGCCGGCAAAACCAATTCCCAATTCCGGGAACGCTGCTGCCAGCACTGCGCTGCCGCAGCCGCCGAATACGAGCCAGAATGTGCCGAAGCACTCTGCTGCTAATTTTCTGAACATAACCACCTCAAATAATAATGTAAACGAACACGTTATGACGTGCCGGTCTTTATTTATCGACGCAAAGGATGACGATAAAAATAAAGCGTCGCTATTTTAGGGACGAACGCCACCCTCGGACTAGTTAAATAAATTGATGTAATTTGATTTAGAGCAATGAGATGATTTTCCTTTCACCATGCATGATTTATGCAAGTGTAGAACACAACGCTGAAAAATAAACTACTACCGAAGATGAATTAATTTATTAATTATATGAAATCAAGAGCCGATACCTTACAAACTCATTTGCTTCTGGATTCCATTGTCGGCGTGGGAAGCAGGGGGTGCCATGTCGTCTGCGCCTCGCTATACTGCTGATTACTGAAGGAGAATGTGGGCCAGGCGGAGGGGATATGCATCTTGAGCGTGTAGAGATCGTCGGATTTCGCGGTATCAACCGTTTATCGTTGATGCTCGAGCAAAACAATGTGCTAATCGGCGAAAACGCATGGGGTAAATCCAGCCTGCTGGACGCTCTGACGCTGCTTTTATCGCCTGAGTTTGACCTGTACCATTTCGTGCGCGATGACTTCTGGTTTCCCCCCGGCGATATTCAGGGGCGGGAGCATCATCTACATATCATTTTAACTTTCCGCGAGAATGAACCCGGGCGCCATCGCGTGCGCCGTTTTCGTCCGCTTAGCGATTGCTGGGTGCCGTGCGATGACGGCTACCAGCGTATTTTCTATCGCCTTGAGGGCGAGCTGGCGGATGACGGCAGCGTCATGACCCTGCGTAGTTTTATTAACTGCCAGGGAGAGGCGCTGGAGCTGCATGATATTGACGATCTGGCGCGCCACCTGGTACGCCTGATGCCGGTGCTGCGCCTGCGCGACGCCCGCTTTATGCGCCGAATTCACAACGGTACCGTGCCGCATTCGCCGCAAATTGAAATTACCGCCCGGCAGCTGGATTTTCTTTCCCGCGAGCTGGTCAATCACCCGCAAAATCTCACCGATGGGCAAATCCGCGAAGGGCTGTCGGCGATGGTGCAACTGCTAGAACATTATTTCGCCGAGCAGAGCAGCGCGCAAAGCCGCAATCGCCTGATGCGCCGACGTTCTCATGATGAACAACGCAGTTGGCGCTATCTCGATATTATTAACCGAATGATTGATAAACCCGGTGGTCGTAGTCACCGGGTGATCCTGCTTGGGTTGTTCTCCACTTTATTGCAGGCGAAGGGGACCGTCCGCCTCGATCGCGATGCGCGGCCGCTGCTGCTGATTGAGGACCCGGAAACGCGTCTGCATCCGATCATGCTTTCGGTCGCCTGGCATTTACTGAATCTGTTGCCGTTGCAGCGAGTCACCACAACCAATTCCGGCGAACTTTTGTCGTTAACGCCGGTTGAACAGGTGTGTCGGCTGGTACGTGAATCGTCCCGCGTCTCGGCGTGGCGGCTCGGTCCCGGCGGGATGAATGCGGAAGATAGTCGCCGCATTGCGTTTCACATTCGCTTCAACCGCGCGTCATCGCTGTTCGCCCGCTGCTGGTTGCTGGTGGAAGGCGAAACGGAAACCTGGGTTATCAACGAACTGGCGCGCCAGTGCGGGCATCATTTCGACGCTGAAGGGGTGAAGGTTATCGAGTTTGCCCAGTCCGGACTTAAGCCGCTGATTAAATTCGCCCGCCGGATGGGGATTGAATGGCATGTGCTGGTTGACGGCGATGAGGCCGGTAAGAAGTATGCCGCTACGGTGCGCGGGCTACTCAACAACGATAACGAACTGGAACGCGTGCACTTAACCATGCTTCCGGCGATGGATATGGAACACTTTATGTATCGTCAGGGGTTCGACGATGTTTATCATCGGGTGGCGCAGATCCCGGATAATATGCCGATGAACATGCGCCGGGTGATCACTAAAGCTATACATCGTTCATCGAAACCCGATCTGGCGATAGAGGTCGCGATGGAGGCTGGGCGGCGGGGAATTGACGCCGTCCCGACGTTGCTGAAAAAGATGTTTTCCCGCGTGCTGTGGCTGGCGCGCGGGCGCGCTGATTAGCCCAGCGGCGAAAACCGTGCCATGTTACGCCGCAAGACAAAGCCGCAGCCCAACATCAATAAACATTAAGCATTGCTAAAATTCTGGCTTCTGTTCGCCGCCGCTTCCGTTAGAATCATCCTCCGGGCTGCGGGGAATAGATCAGGAATTTTTTATGACATTGAATGGAAAACGCAGGAAAGTCTGGTGGCTGTTGGCGCTGGTGGTGGTTATTGCGGCTATCTGGGGGTGGCGGATTCTGAACGCGCCGTTGCCGCAGTATCAAACGCTGGTGGCGCGTAAAAGCGATCTGCAGCAGAGCGTACTGGCGACGGGCAAGTTAGATGCGCTGCGTAAAGTCGACGTCGGCGCGCAGGTCAGCGGCCAGTTGAAGACGCTGCGCGTCAATATTGGCGATAAAGTACAGAAGGACCAGTTACTGGGGGTTATCGACCCGGAGCAGGCTGAAAACCAGATTAAAGAAGTCGAAGCGACGCTCATGGAGCTGCGGGCGCAGCTTAAACAGGCGCAGGCCGAACGTAAGCTTGCGCAGGTAACCTTAGCGCGCCAGCAACAGTTGGCGCAGCGCCAGCTGGTATCACGCCAGGATCTGGATACCGCCGCCACCGATGTGGCGGTGAAAGAGGCGCAAATCGGCACCATCGAGGCGCAGATCAAGCGCAACCAGGCGACCCTCGACACCGCGAAAACCAACCTCGACTATACGCGCATCCTGGCGCCGATGTCCGGCGAAGTGACACAAATTACCACCCTGCAGGGGCAAACGGTGATTGCCGCCCAGCAGGCGCCGAATATTCTGACCCTGGCTGATCTCAGTACCATGCTGGTGAAGGCCCAGGTTTCGGAAGCGGACGTAATCCATCTTAAGCCGGGGCAAAAGGCGTGGTTTACGGTACTCGGCGACCCCCTGACCCGCTACGAAGGTACGCTGAAGGATATTCTGCCGACGCCGGAAAAGGTCAATGATGCCATATTTTATTATGCGCGTTTTGAAGTCCCTAACCCGCAGGGGATCCTGCGTCTTGAGATGACCGCGCAGGTGCATATCCAACTGGCGGAAGTGAAAAATGTGATTACTATTCCGCTCAGCGCGCTGGGCGATGCCATCGGCGATAACCGCTACAACGTGCGTCTGCTGCGCAACGGGGAAGTGAAAGAGCGTGAAATTGTTATCGGCGCGCGTAACGATACCGATGTGGCGGTGGCGAAAGGGCTGGAAGAGGGCGATGAGGTCATTATCAGCGAAAGCACGCCCGGAGCGGCAAAATGACGGCGCTGCTCGAACTGCGTGATATTCGCCGCAGTTACCCCTCGGGCGACGGCGAAGTTGAAGTGCTAAAGGGCATCACCCTCAGTATTGCCGCAGGGGAAATGGTGGCAATCGTTGGGGCTTCCGGTTCCGGTAAATCAACGCTGATGAACATCCTTGGCTGCCTTGATAAGCCCACCAGCGGCACCTATCAGGTTGCCGGGGTCGACGTGGCGCATCTGAGCGGCGATGAACTGGCCAGGCTACGCCGTGAGCACTTCGGTTTTATTTTCCAGCGTTACCATCTGTTGTCGCATCTGACGGCGGCGCAAAACGTCGAGGTTCCTGCCATCTATGCCGGTAAAGAACGACGGGTTCGCCTTGAACGCGCGCGCGATTTGCTCTCTCGTTTGGGGCTGGGCGAGCGGGCGGAATACTTCCCTTCGCAGCTTTCCGGTGGCCAGCAGCAGCGCGTGAGTATCGCCCGCGCCCTGATGAACGGCGGCGAGGTGATCCTCGCCGATGAACCGACCGGGGCGCTGGATAGCCGCTCAGGCGAAGAGGTCATGGCCATCCTGCATCAGCTTAAGGCGCAAGGGCATACGGTGATTATCGTCACCCACGACCCGCAGGTCGCGGCGCAGGCGGAAAGAATCATCGAACTGCGTGACGGTGAAATTGTGCGTAACCCACCGCCGTTATCGCTGGAGAAAGGCGGCGTGCTTCGCGCCGAAAACCGTGCGGAGCCTTCCATCTGGCGTCAGTTCAGCGGTGGTTTTCGCGAGGCGCTGGTGATGGCCTGGCGGGCGATGGCGGCGAATAAAATGCGTACGCTGCTCACCATGCTTGGCATCATCATTGGTATCGCTTCGGTAGTCTCTATCGTAGTCGTCGGCGATGCCGCGAAACAGTTGGTCTTAGCCGATATTCGCGCCATTGGCACCAATACCATCGATGTTTATCCCGGCAAAGATTTCGGCGACGACGATCCGCGTTATCAGCAGGCGTTAAAATATGACGATCTGCTGGCGATTCAAAAACAGCCGTGGGTGAGCTCCGCAACGCCGGCAGTATCGAAAAGCCTGCGCCTGCGCGCCAATAACATCGACGTGGCTGCCAGCGCCGAAGGCGTTGGCGCGCAATATTTCAACGTTTACGGCATGACGTTCAGCGAGGGAAATACGTTCAATGAGCTGCAGCTGAATAGCCGGGCGCAGGTGGTGGTGCTGGATAGCAACGCCCGTCGCCAGTTATTCCCCCATAAAGCAAAAGTGGTCGGCGAGGTGATTTTGGTCGGTAATATGCCGGCGACGATTGTCGGCGTGGCCGATGAGAAACAATCGATGTTCGGCAGCAGCAAAATTCTCCGCGTCTGGCTGCCTTATTCCACTATGGCCGGACGGGTGATGGGGCAATCGTGGCTTAACTCGATAACCGTCCGCGTGCAGGAGGGCTACGATAGCGCCGCTGCTGAGCAGCAGCTGGTGCGGTTGCTGGAACTCCGCCATGGCAAAAAAGATGTTTTCACCTGGAATATGGACAGCATCTTGAAAACGGCGGAAAGGACCACACATACTTTACAGCTGTTCCTGACCCTGGTGGCGGTGATCGCGCTGGTCGTCGGCGGGATTGGGGTAATGAATATCATGCTGGTGTCAGTCACGGAACGCACCCGTGAAATCGGTATCCGCATGGCGGTTGGCGCCCGGGCCCGGGATGTACTGCAGCAGTTTCTTATTGAAGCGGTACTGGTTTGCCTGGTGGGCGGCGCCATCGGAGTGAGTTTGTCGTTGATGATCGCGTTCATTCTGCAACTGTTCTTACCCGGTTGGGAAATCGGTTTTTCGCCGCTGGCGCTGTTGACCGCATTTTTGTGTTCGACGTTAACCGGGGTGCTGTTTGGCTGGTTGCCGGCGCGTAATGCGGCGCGATTAGACCCGGTGGATGCGTTGGCGCGGGAGTAATGAGATAAAAATGCCAGTCAGAAGGACTGGCATTTTATTAGCAGGATGTACACAATGAAGCAAAAGAGTTATGCAGCCGTTTCTGCTTCCACAGGAACAATCACGCTGGCGTGATTGCCTTTCGGCCCCTGGTGAACATCAAACCGAACGGATTGCCCGGCTTTTAGCGTTCTGTAACCATCCATCTGGATGGTGGAGTAATGGGCGAAAATGTCTTCGCCGCCGCCCTCAGGGCAAATAAAACCGAACCCTTTGGCATTGTTGAACCACTTAACAGTACCCATTTCCATACTTCGACATCCTTCGTAAATCTTTATAAGTAAGATGGAATGAACCGGTAGGGGAGTCACGAGTTGTACAATTGCTCGCCAACTCTCGCCAGTACAATTTAGAGAAATACGGAAATGCGTCAAGCAATTGACGAGGGTGAACGGTGAAAAATGCGTCAAAATTTGAAGCAGTTAACGCTATTGCTGGGGAATGTGACAGGCGTCGCGGATGGAAGCAATAGATGATAGTTATCTATGATCTATTGTAGATTTGTAACGTACATAACCTCAGATCATCGACAGGCCGCGGCCTGTTGGCAACAGCAACCGATGACGAACATTGACGATGAGTAAGAGAGATTGGCTGGACTTCGATCAACTGGTAGAAGATGAAGTTCGTGATGCGCTTAAACCACCATCTATGTATAAAGTGATATTAGTCAATGATGACTACACTCCAATGGAGTTTGTTATTGACGTGTTACAAAAATTCTTTTCTTATGATGTAGAACGTGCAACGCAACTGATGCTCACGGTTCACTATGAAGGTAAGGCGATTTGCGGCGTTTTCACCGCCGAAGTTGCGGAAACCAAAGTCGCTATGGTGAACCAGTACGCGAAGGAGAACGAGCATCCATTGCTGTGTACGCTAGAGAAAGCCTGATTACAGGCATGAAAATTGGGGGAGGTGCCTATGCTCAATCAAGAACTGGAACTCAGTTTAAACATGGCTTTCGCCAGAGCGCGCGAGCACCGTCATGAATTTATGACCGTCGAGCACTTGTTGCTGGCTTTACTCAGCAACCCCTCGGCACGCGAAGCGCTGGAAGCCTGTTCCGTGGACCTGGTCGCTTTGCGTCAGGAACTTGAAGCCTTCATCGAACAGACCACTCCCGTCCTTCCGGCAACGGAAGAAGAGCGAGACACCCAGCCGACGCTAAGCTTCCAGCGCGTGCTGCAGCGTGCGGTTTTTCACGTCCAATCCTCCGGTCGCAGCGAAGTGACCGGCGCCAACGTACTGGTCGCGATTTTCAGCGAGCAGGAGTCGCAGGCCGCCTATCTGCTGCGTAAACATGAAGTCAGCCGCCTTGATGTGGTGAATTTCATCTCTCACGGCACGCGCAAAGACGAGCCCAGCCAGCCTTCGGAAAACAACGCGAGCCAGCCGGGTAACGAAGAGCAAGCAGGCGGGGAGGATCGTATGGAAAACTTCACCACCAATCTTAACCAGCTTGCGCGCGTGGGCGGCATCGATCCGCTGATTGGCCGCGATAAAGAGCTGGAGCGTGCCATACAGGTATTGTGCCGCCGCCGTAAGAACAACCCGCTACTGGTGGGTGAATCCGGCGTCGGCAAGACCGCGATTGCGGAAGGGCTCGCCTGGCGTATCGTCCAGGGCGACGTACCGGAAGTGATGGCGGATTGCACCATTTACTCGTTGGATATCGGTTCGCTGCTGGCTGGGACCAAATATCGCGGCGATTTTGAAAAACGCTTTAAAGCGCTGCTGAAACAGCTTGAGCAGGATACCAATAGCATCCTGTTTATCGATGAGATCCATACCATCATCGGCGCAGGCGCAGCCTCGGGCGGTCAGGTTGATGCGGCTAACCTTATCAAACCGTTGCTGTCCGGCGGCAAGATCAGGGTGATTGGCTCCACGACTTACCAGGAGTTCAGCAACATCTTTGAAAAAGATCGCGCGCTGGCGCGTCGTTTCCAGAAAATCGACGTGACCGAACCTTCTGTCGAAGAGACGGTGCAGATCATCAACGGCTTGAAACCGAAGTACGAAGCGCACCACGATGTGCGTTATACCGCCAAAGCGGTACGTGCGGCGGTCGAGCTGGCGGTGAAATACATCAACGATCGTCATTTGCCGGATAAGGCGATTGACGTGATTGACGAAGCGGGCGCACGGGCGCGGCTGATGCCGGTCAGCAAACGCAAGAAAACGGTCAATGTGGCGGATATCGAGTCCGTGGTTGCGCGCATCGCGCGTATTCCGGAGAAGAGCGTCTCCCGCAGCGATCGCGATACGCTGAAGAACCTTGGCGATCGCCTGAAAATGCTGGTCTTTGGTCAGGATAAGGCGATTGAAGCGCTGACTGAAGCGATCAAGATGGCGCGTGCCGGGCTTGGCCATGAGCATAAACCGGTTGGTTCTTTCTTGTTCGCCGGGCCGACCGGGGTAGGGAAAACCGAAGTCACCGTGCAGCTGGCGAAAGCGCTGGGCATTGAGCTGTTGCGGTTTGATATGTCTGAGTATATGGAACGTCATACCGTTAGCCGCTTGATTGGCGCGCCTCCGGGATACGTCGGTTTCGATCAGGGCGGGCTGTTGACCGATGCGGTGATCAAACATCCGCACGCGGTGCTGCTGCTTGATGAGATCGAAAAAGCGCATCCGGATGTCTTCAATATCCTGCTGCAGGTGATGGATAACGGTACGCTGACCGATAACAACGGCCGTAAAGCGGACTTCCGCAACGTGGTGCTGGTGATGACCACCAACGCCGGGGTGCGTGAAACCGAGCGTAAATCGATTGGTCTTATCCAGCAGGATAACAGTACCGATGCGATGGAAGAGATCAAAAAGATCTTTACGCCGGAGTTCCGTAACCGTCTCGACAACATCATCTGGTTCGATCACCTCTCTACGACCGTGATCCATCAGGTGGTCGATAAGTTTATCGTCGAGCTGCAGGTACAGCTGGATCAGAAAGGCGTGTCGCTGGAAGTGAGTCAGGAAGCGCGTGACTGGCTGGCTGAGAAAGGCTATGACCGGGCAATGGGTGCGCGTCCAATGGCGCGGGTGATTCAGGACAACCTGAAGAAACCATTGGCGAATGAGCTGCTGTTTGGTTCGCTGGTGGACGGCGGTCAGGTCACCGTTGAGCTGGATAAAGCTAATAACGTGCTGACTTACGGCTTCCACAGCGCGCAAAAGCACAAACCGGAAGCGGCGCATTAAATAAATTCTGAATTGTTCAGTGATAAAGACCGGGCTGGTGACAGCCCGGTCTTTTTTTATTAGCGTTAAAACGGATGGATGTAACCACAAGGACGAAATGATGAAATGTGCAAAAATGTCGTGCTGCGCCTCGCTGGTGCTGCTTTCTTTTAATGCTCTGGCGCAATGTCCGGATATGACGGGTAGCTACCGCTTTAGCGGTGCTGATAGCCCGTTTTACCTGGTCAAAATCTCGGGGCAGTCAACCTATCACGCTTATTTTCCCGCCGGTTCGGATAAATATGTGCACTCTCGCAGCGTCGATGTGCCTGCGGAAAAACGCAAAGAGGAGCAAATTCCCGCGTGCGCCCTGTTGCTCAAAGGGGCAGGAATGCTGGTAAAAATGGAGAAGGGAAAGAAAATTAACACCATGAGCCAGTCACAAAACTATATGACGGAGAAAACTATTACTACCGATTATGGCTTAATGGTGTATTCCGGCTTTGCCTCAGACTTTATCGGTGTCGATAAACTGAGTGCCCATGTGCCGAAAGAAGCGCTAAACAATACCCTACCGATAGCTAAAGAGATGGCTGAGTAAATCGGCGCGGTAGGCAGAAATGAAAAGACCGGGCATTGCCCGGCCTTCAGCATCTGACGCCTTAGCGGCGGAAACAATTAGCGACTACGGAAGACAATGCGGCCTTTGCTCAGGTCGTACGGGGTCAGCTCAACAGTCACTTTGTCGCCCGTCAGAATGCGGATGTAGTTTTTACGCATTTTACCGGAAATATGCGCAGTTACCACGTGACCGTTTTCCAGTTCTACGCGGAACATAGTGTTAGGCAACGTTTCAAGTACGGTGCCCTGCATTTCAATATTGTCTTCTTTGGCCATCTAGTCCTCTGGGGTATCACTACCGTAGTTTTGAACCGGCAAGATAATGCCGAAGTTCATCAAGTATGTAAAGTTTTACGTATACCCAAAACAGTTCGCGTCGCAGGCTGGCGATAAATAATTACGCGCAGCCAGCGCCTGTAGCTTAAAACATGACGGGTATAAATCGCCGAAGTAGTTTTGGCGCATTGCCCGGAATACACGCGGTGAAACCACATGACAGGCGCAAACGTAAAGGGCAGTGACAGAACGATGGGCGTTATCTGACTCTTATTATTCCCAAACGGCGGCGGGGCAACAGGCAGAAGCTACTCTACCGCGCAATTATACCACCACGCTAAGAAATGTGCTGAAAACATTTATCCATTACCGGTAAATAGCACCCGTGGTACCCAAAATCGCTCCGGTAAGCGGTAGGTGCGTAATACGGAAAGGTAATCGAGATAATCGCGGCGCGGAATTTCAATCGCCCCTAAAGAGGCGGTGTGCGCGTTAAGTACCTGACAGTCAATTAATCTACCGCCATCCTGGGCAAAAGCCTGACAGAAGATCATCAGCGCGGTTTTAGAGGCATTTTCCGCCCGGCTGAACATCGATTCGCCGCAAAACAGCGCCCCCTGCGCCACGCCGTACATGCCGCCGACCAGCGTCTCCTCATCCCACACTTCTATTGAATGAGCATGACCGAGTTCATGTAACTGGTGATAGGCCTGAACGATGCTGGGAGTGATCCAGGTGCCTTCATCACGATGGCTGGCGCAGCCCTCGATAACCTGGCCGAAGGCGTGGTTAAGCGTCACCCGATAGGGAGAGCGTTGATGAAAGCGCTTCATGCTGCGGCTAAAGTGGAATTGCTCCGGCCACAGCACGGCACGTGGGTCGGGCGACCACCATAAAATAGGGTCGCCGGGAGAAAACCATGGAAAAATACCGCGCTGATAGGCCATGAGCAGGCGAGCGGGACTCAGATCGCCGCCCAGCGCCAGCAGGCCATTTGGTTCACGCAGGGCGCCTTCCGGGGAAGGGAAGGCGATAGAGTCACGAGAGAGCTGAACCAGACGCATTTTTGACCTCAATACGCACCAGCAATTGTTGACAATAATAGCTTACAGACGTTGCTTAAACTGGTAATAGCGGCCCTGTTTCGCCAGCAGCTCTGCGTGACTACCTTGCTCAATAATTTGTCCGTTGTCCATGACTATTATCTGATTAAACCGCGCCAGTCCACGCAGGCGGTGGGTGACCATCAATACGGTTTTATCGCGCATCACTTCGCTAAGTAAATCAAGGATCTGGCTTTCCGTTGTCGCATCGAGGCCTTCGGTAGGTTCATCAAGCAGCATTAGCGGCGCATTGTGCAATAGCGCGCGGGCGATAGCCAGTCGACGTAACTCGCCGCCGGAAAGCTGACGACCGCCCTCGCCGAGCCAGCTATTCAGGCCGCCATCTTCCAGCAGTTTGTCGAGACCGACGCGCTTGAGCGTATCGCTGAGCTCGCCGTCGCTGGCCTGCGGCGCGGCAAGCAGCAGATTATCGCGCAGCGTCGCGCTGAACAGATGTACTCGCTGCGGTACGACGCTCATCGCCTGGCGCAGAGTCGTTTCCGACAGATCGCTAAGAGGCTGACCATTTAGCTGAATCTGGCCGCTGGCCGGATCCCAGGCGCGGGTCAATAACTGTAGCAGAGTCGATTTACCGCAGCCGGTACGGCCAAGAATGGCGATATGCTCGCCCGCCGCGACCTGTAGCGAAATATCGTTCAGCGCCGGTATCGACTGCTGCGGATAGCGGAAGGTTACCTCGTTCAGGGTAAGCGCTACCCGGGAGATGCTTTGCGGCGCCTGCTGGCTGAACGTCACTTCGGGCTGCTGCTCGGTGATCTGCGTAATGCGACGCGCTGACGCGATGACCTGGCCGAGATGCTGGAAGGCGCCGGTGACCGGCGCCAGCGCTTCAAATGCCGCTAAGGCGCAGAAAACGAAGAGGGCGATGAGCGCCCCCGGCTGGTTATTACCGCCAACGCCGTCGGATGCCATCCACAGCATGGCGATCACCGCGATGCCGCCAATCAGCAGCATCAGCGCCTGCGATAGGGCGGTGAGCTCAGCCTGGCGGCGCTGCGCCTCTTGCCAGCGCTGTTCCGTTTTTTCCATCTGTTTACGGTAGCGATCGCTGGCATTAAACAGCATTAACTCGGCTTGCCCCTGTAGCCAGGAGGTGAGTTGCTGGCGATACTGCCCGCGGAGCTGGGTGATCTGCTCCCCGGTCGGTTTACCGGCACGGTAAAACAGCGGCGGCAGCAGGAGTAGCGTCGCCAGCATAATGCCGCCAAGCGTTAGCGCCAGGGTGACGTCAAGTACGCTTAAGCCGATGGTTACCACCAGGATGACCACCAGCGCGCCAACCAGCGGCGAAATCACGCGCAGATAGAGGTGATCCAGCGTGTCGACATCAGCCACGATGCGGTTGAGTAACTCGCCCTGGCGAAAACGCGCCAGCCCGGCGGGGGAGAGCGGCAGTAGTTTGCTAAACGTGGCGACGCGCAGATGCTGCAATACCCGGAAAGTGGCGTCGTGGCTTACCAGACGCTCAAAGTAGCGGCCGGCGGTACGAATAATCGCCGCGCCGCGAACGCCCGCGGCGGGCAGCATATAGTTAAAACTGTAAATGCCGGCGACTCCGACCACGGCGGAGGCAGACAGGAACCAGCCGGAAAGCGTCAACAGCCCGATACTTGCCAAAAGAGTGACGATAGCCAGTACCACGCCGAGAGTCAGCAGCCATTTGTGGCGTTTGTATAGCGCCAGATAGGGTAACAGTGCGCGCATTTAAATTTCCTCCTGGCGATGGGCTAACAGTGAGGCAAACGCGCCGCCGGCGGCAGAAAGCTGCGCATAGTCGCCTTGCTCGACAATCTGACCATTCTGCATTACCCAGATAGCATCCCAGTCGGCCAGTCCTGCCAGTTGGTGAGTGACCATCAGCGTGGTCTGCTCGGTCGACGCGTTAGATAGCGCCTGCATGACACGCTGTTCGCTGTGGGCATCAAGGCTGGCTGCTGGTTCATCCAGTAGCAACAGGCGGCACGGTACCAGCAGCGCGCGTGCAACGGCAACTCGCTGGGCCTGGCCGACCGAAAGGCCACCAGCCTGATCGCCAACCGGGGTATTAATACCTTGCGGTAGTTGGGAGATAAACTCGCTAACCCAGGCCTTATCCAGGGCCAGCTGTAGCTGCGCTTCCGTGGCTTCTGGCCACGCCAGCAGCACGTTTTCCCGCAGAGTGGCGGCGGGCAGCTGCGGGTTCTGTCCGACCCAGCTAATTAGCCGACGCCAGCGTTCAGCATCGAGATCGCGCAACTCGACGCCGTTGACCTGTAGCGAACCTTCATAGGGAAGAAAGCCGGTCAGCGTATTCAGCAGCGAGCTTTTACCGGAGCCGCTCTGGCCAACCAGTACCACACGTTCTCCGGCGTTCAGGGTGAAAGTAAGCGGGCCTGCCAGCGTTTTGCCATCCGGTGATTTGACTATCAGATCGCGGGCTTCAAGGCGAATCAGTTCATGATCGCTCAGCGTTTTCTCGCCCCTTTGAGCCTGCGCCAGCGGAGTTTCCATAAAGGTCTTCAGGCTATCCGCGGCGCCAATGGCCTGCGCCTTGGCATGGTAAAATGTACCTAAATCACGCAGCGGCTGGAAAAACTCCGGCGCCAGAATCAGGGTTAAAAAACCGGACATCAGCGTGACGCCGACGCCGTAGTGTCCGAAGTCGAGCTCGCCGAGGTAGGAAAAACCGAAATAGACTGCCACCAGCGCGATGGAAAGCGAGGTAAAGAACTCCAGCACGCCGGAGGAAAGAAAGGCCAGACGCAGGACTTCCATCGTCCGCTGGCGAAAATCCTGCGATGCGTCGCGGATATTATTGATTTCCGCTTCGCCGCGGTTGAACAGGCGCAACGTTTCCATGCCGCGCAGGCGGTCGAGGAAGTGGCCGCTAAGGCGACCGAGGGCGAGGAAGTTACGCCGGTTAGCATCGGCGGCGCCCATTCCTACCAGCGCCATAAAGAGCGGGATCAGCGGGGCGGTGCCGAGCAAAATTAGCGCGGCAGCCCAGTTGCTGGGGAAGATAGTGATAACAATTAGCAGCGGCACGCAGGCGGCCAGCGTCATCTGCGGCAGATAGCGCGCGTAGTAATCATGCATATCATCGATTTGCTCAAGGATGAGCGTCGCCCAACTGCCGGCGGGTTTTCCCTGAATCCAGGCCGGGCCCGCCTGCTGAAGGCGGTCCAGCACCTGGCGGCGAATTTCATAACGGATATGCTGGCCGGCATGGAAGCCGACGCGTTCGCGTAGCCACACCACCCAGGCGCGCAGGATCAGCACCAGCGCCAGCAAGGTAAACGGCAGCAGCAGCGCCGTCGCCGGGATATTTTCCATAATCATTCGGTGAAGTATTCGCGCCAGGAACCACGCCTGAGCGACGATCAACAGACCGCTCACGACGCCCAGCAGGCGAGAAATCATCAACCAGCGACGGGAGATAATGCTTTTTTCTTTTAACCAGCGGGTTAACTCTTGTTGACGGGTTTTATTCATTGCGCGCTTAGCAGGTGTCGTTATGAGATTTTTGGGCACGGCAATGTTACAACGAGGCAAAAATAAAGGCGACTTTTCGTCGCCTTCTTTACCTTTGTTACTGACTTGTAAAGATTATTTGCAAGCGTCAGCTAAACCATCCAGGTAGCGTTCCGCGTCCAGCGCGGCCATACAGCCGGTACCGGCGGAGGTAATCGCCTGACGGTAGATATGGTCCATCACGTCGCCTGCCGCGAAGACGCCAGGGATACTGGTCTGCGTGGCGTTGCCGTGGATGCCGGATTGTACTTTGATATAACCGTTTTCCAGCGCTAACTGACCTTCAAAGATAGCGGTGTTCGGGCTGTGTCCAATGGCGACGAACAGGCCGGCAACTTCCAGAGTCTCAACGTTATCGCTGTTTTTGGTATCGCGCAGACGCAGGCCGCTGACGCCCATCTGGTCGCCGGTGACCTCTTCCAGTGTGCGATCGGTGTGCAGGACAATGTTGCCGCTTTCCACTTTATCCATCAGGCGTTTGATGAGGATTTTTTCCGCGCGGAAGGAGTCGCGACGGTGGATCAGATGCACTTCAGCAGCAATGTTGGACAGATACAGCGCTTCTTCAACCGCCGTGTTGCCGCCGCCGATAACCGCGACTTTCTGGTTGCGATAGAAGAAACCGTCGCAGGTGGCGCAGGCAGAGACGCCGCGGCCTTTAAAAGCTTCTTCAGAAGGCAGACCCAGATAGCGGGCGGAAGCGCCGGTAGCGATAATCAGCGCGTCACAGGTGTACTCGCCGCTGTCGCCGACCAGGCGGAACGGACGGTTCTGCAGATCGACGCTGCTGATGTGATCGAAAATAATTTCAGTTTCGAACTTGGTGGCATGCTCGTGCATACGTTCCATGAGCAGCGGACCGGTCAGATCGTTTGGGTCGCCTGGCCAGTTTTCCACTTCAGTGGTGGTGGTCAGCTGACCGCCTTTTTCCATGCCGGTGATCAGCACCGGCTGCAGGTTTGCGCGCGCAGCATAGACCGCCGCGGTATATCCTGCAGGTCCAGAACCTAGAATAAGCAGTTTACTGTGTTTGGCTGTGCCCATGAGATCCCCATATTTTATTGGCATACATTGCGCTGGATTGTAGGGAATTTGCGGGCGTAAAAAAAGAGCGTAGCGATTTTGTTAACGATATGTGCAATAGAACCCGCCGATGAATTGGCGATTTAACGAGCGGAAAATATAATTAATTCTACTGTTAGCGCCCTGATTATAAGATGAAAACATGAGATTCAGAGGGGGTTGATGATGAATATCTGGCATCTTGTACTAAAAATCGATGTTTTGCTTTGACAATCCCCTGTGCTTTTGCGAAAACATTCATGGAAGAAGAAAAGCAGTGTTTAGCGTGTGGCGAATGTTCATGCACGCAAATGCCATTTTTATCCGGGTCAGCGAAATCTACGCATGGTGTGGACAGACGCCATGCGTGATGTCGGTGACTGCCATCAGGCAACGGGCTTCTCACGTACCCCTGGGTTACTCAACGTCGTACGGGTAATAACGGGATGGGCTCTGGCAGTGAAGGCGCAGAGTCAGAACAGGAGTAGGGAAGGAATACAGAGAGACAATAATAATGGTAGATAGCAAGAAACGCCCTGGCAAAGATCTCGACCGCATCGATCGTAACATTCTGAATGAACTGCAAAAAGACGGGCGTATTTCCAACGTCGAGCTTTCCAAACGGGTGGGACTTTCTCCGACGCCTTGCCTTGAGCGCGTGCGTCGACTGGAAAGACAGGGTTTTATTCAGGGCTATACGGCGCTGCTCAACCCGCATTATCTGGATGCATCACTTCTGGTATTTGTTGAGATTACTCTGAATCGTGGTGCGCCGGATGTGTTTGAGCAATTTAACGCCGCAGTGCAAAAACTTGAAGAAATTCAAGAGTGTCATCTGGTATCCGGTGATTTTGACTATCTGTTGAAAACCCGCGTACCGGACATGTCAGCGTATCGTAAATTGCTGGGCGAAACCCTGCTGCGCCTGCCGGGCGTAAACGACACCCGTACCTACGTGGTTATGGAAGAAGTCAAGCAGAGTAATCGTCTGGTAATCAAGACGCGCTAACACGGAACAGGTGCAAAATCGACGTAGTTTGATTACACTCCTGTTAATCCATACAGCAACAGTGCCGGGGAGACCCGGCGCTGTTGTCCGTTTTAGCAGCAGGCAGGAAATTGCCTGATACCTGGAGAGCCTTTCTTGAGCCAGGAATACACCGAAGACAAAGAAGTCAAACTAACGAAGCTAAGCAGCGGGCGCCGCGTTCTTGAGGCGTTACTCATCCTTTGCTCTCTTTTTGCCATCTGGCTGATGGCGGCATTACTGAGCTTTAATCCATCCGATCCCAGTTGGTCACAGACCGCCTGGCATGAGCCTATCCATAATCTGGGCGGCATGCCCGGAGCGTGGCTGGCGGACACGCTATTTTTCATCTTTGGCGTAATGGCGTACACCATCCCCGTGATTATCATCGGCGGCTGCTGGTTTGCATGGCGTCATCAGGAAAATGACGAATACGTCGATTACTTTGCTGTTTCGCTGCGCCTGATCGGCGCGCTGGCGCTCATTCTCACCTCCTGCGGTCTGGCGGCGATCAACGCCGATGATATCTGGTACTTTGCCTCCGGCGGCGTCATTGGCAGCCTGCTTAGCACCACATTGCAACCTTTGCTGCACAGCAGCGGCGGTACAATCGCTCTGCTATGCATCTGGGCCGCCGGTTTAACGCTGTTCACCGGCTGGTCATGGGTCAGCATTGCCGAGAAACTCGGCGGCGCCATCCTTTCTATTTTGACCTTTGCCAGTAATCGTACCCGTCGGGACGATACCTGGGTTGATGAAGGCGAATATGAAGATGAGGAATATGAAGATGAAGACGACGACGATACCGCGCAGCCGCGGGAATCGCGTCGTGCCCGCATTTTGCGTAGCGCGTTAGCGCGTCGTAAGCGTCTGGCGGAAAAATTCGCCAACCCGATGGGGCGTAAAACGGATGCCGCACTGTTCTCCGGTAAACGTATGGATGATGCGGAAGCCGTACAATATAGCGCCAGCGGCGCGCCTGTCGCGGCCGATGATGTCCTGTTCTCAGGCGCCAGCGCCGCGCGTCCTGGCGATTTAGACCCTTACGATCCACTACTGAATGGCCATACGGTTGCCGACCCGATCGGCGCGGCTTCCGCCGCTGCAGCTGTGCCGCAGGCATGGGCGGAGCAGGGGACAGGGCAGGCATATCAACCGGAGGCTGCCCACCTGCAACCACCAGTGTATCAGCCGGAATACGCGCCGCAGCAGCCACCGGTTTATCAACCGGAAGCCGCCCATCCGCAGCAGCCGGTGTATCAACCTGAATACGCGCCGCAGCAGCCACCGGTTTATCAACCGGAAGCCGCCCATCCGCAGCAGCCGGTGTATCAACCTGAATACGCGCCGCAGCAGCCGCCGGTTTACCAGCCGGAAGCCGCCCATCCGCAGCAGCCGGTGTATCAACCTGAATACGCGCCGCAGCAGCCGCCGGTTTACCCGCCGGAAGCCGCGCATCCGCAGCAACCGGTGTACCAGCCGGAATACGCGCCGCAGCAGCCGCCGGTTTACCCGCCGGAAGCCGCGCATCCGCAGCAGCCGGTGTACCAGCCGGAATACGCGCCGCAGCAGCCGCCGGTTTACCAGCCGGAAACTGCGCATCCGCAGCAACCGGTGTATCAGCCTGAGTACGCGCCGCAGCAGCCGCCGGTTTATCAGCCTGAACCGGCTGTTCAACAGCCTGTTTACCATCAGGAACCGGCGCCTGCCGCTGAGCCTGAAGCGCCTCAGGAAGAAACTAAACGCCCGCCGATGTACTACTTCGAGGAAGTCGAAGAGAAACGTGCGCGCGAGCGTGAGTTGCTGGAGTCCTGGTATCAGCCAATCCCTGAACCGGCGAGCCCGGTAGCAACCAAACCGATAACCGCCCCGGCTGCCCCATCCGTGCCGTCCGTCGATGCCGCCGCTGTGACCGCCGTCGCCGCTGGCGTTCATCAGGCCACGACGTCTGGCAGCGCAGCCGCAGCCGCTTCAGCGGCGTCAGCCGCCGCCGACGCAGCGCCAGTCTTCAGCCCGGCATCCAGCGGCCCGCGGGTACAGGTTAAAGAAGGCATCGGTCCGAAATTGCCGCGCCCGAATCGCGTTCGCGTGCCGACGCGTCGGGAGCTTGCTTCCTATGGCATTAAGCTGCCGTCTCAGCGTATTGCTGAAGAGCGCGCGCGTCGGGCCGAGCTGGAACAGCATTACGATAACGAGCCGTTGAGCGACGAAGAAGCCGATGCGCTGGAACAAGACGAGCTGGCGCGCCAGTTTGCCGCAACCCAGCAACAGCGCTATGGCGAGTCCTGGGAGTCAGAAAGCGATGAGCAGGACGAAGACGCAGCCGCTGAAGCGGAACTGGCTCGCCAGTTTGCCGCGACCCAGCAGCAGCGCTATGCCAGCGAGCAGCCGCCGGGAGCCAATCCTTTCTCACCGGCGGACTATGAGTTCTCGCCGATGAAAACGCTGGTCAATGATGGTCCGAGCGAGCCGCTGTTTATGCCGACGCCGGAAGTGCAGCCCCAGCAACCGGCTCAGCACTACCAACAACCGGCAGCCGCGCCGCAGCAGGGTTATCAACCTGCGCAGCCGCCCGTACACCATCAGCCGGTAGCGCCGCAGCCGCAGGCTTATCAGACTGCTCAACAGCCAGTGCAGCAGCAACAGCCGGTTGCTCCGCAGGGTTATCAGCCGCCCGCGCCGCAGCCACAGGATAGCCTTATTCATCCATTGCTGATGCGTAACGGCGACAGCCGTCCGCTGCAAAGACCGACGACTCCGCTGCCGTCGCTGGATCTCCTGACGCCGCCGCCGAGCGAAGTTGAACCTGTTGATACCTTTGCGCTTGAGCAGATGGCGCGCCTGGTCGAAGCGCGTCTCGCCGATTTCCGCATCAAAGCGGATGTGGTGAACTACTCGCCTGGCCCGGTGATCACCCGCTTCGAGCTGAACCTCGCGCCTGGGGTGAAGGCCGCGCGAATCTCTAACCTGTCGCGCGACCTTGCGCGTTCGCTGTCGACCGTGGCGGTGCGTGTGGTGGAAGTCATTCCGGGTAAACCTTACGTCGGCCTGGAATTACCGAACAAAAAACGCCAGACCGTATACCTGCGCGAAGTGCTCGATTGTCCGAAATTCCGCGAGAACCCATCGCCGCTTACCGTGGTGCTGGGTAAAGATATCGCCGGCGATCCGGTGGTGGCCGATCTGGCGAAAATGCCGCATCTGCTGGTTGCCGGTACCACTGGTTCTGGTAAATCGGTTGGCGTGAACGCCATGATCCTCAGCATGCTCTACAAGGCGCAGCCGGAAGACGTGCGTTTCATCATGATCGACCCGAAAATGCTTGAGCTGTCGGTGTACGAAGGTATCCCGCATCTGCTGACGGAAGTGGTCACCGACATGAAAGACGCCGCTAATGCGCTGCGCTGGAGCGTCAACGAAATGGAACGCCGTTATAAGCTGATGTCGGCGCTGGGCGTGCGTAATCTGGCGGGCTACAACGAGAAGATCGCTGAAGCCGCGCGTATGGGACGTCCGATCCCGGATCCTTACTGGAAACCGGGCGACAGCATGGATGCCGTACATCCGGTGCTGGAAAAACTGCCGTATATCGTGGTACTGGTGGATGAATTCGCCGATCTGATGATGACCGTCGGTAAGAAGGTAGAAGAGCTTATTGCGCGTCTGGCGCAGAAAGCGCGCGCGGCGGGTATTCACCTGGTGCTGGCGACCCAGCGTCCGTCAGTTGACGTGATTACCGGTCTTATCAAGGCCAACATCCCGACGCGTATCGCCTTTACCGTATCAAGCAAGATTGACTCGCGCACCATCCTTGACCAGGGCGGCGCAGAATCGCTGCTGGGTATGGGTGATATGCTCTATTCCGGGCCTAACTCCACGATGCCGGTTCGCGTGCATGGCGCGTTTGTCCGTGACCAGGAAGTACACGCCGTGGTTCAGGACTGGAAAGCGCGCGGTCGTCCGCAGTATGTTGACGGCATTACCTCCGACAGTGAAAGCGAAGGCGGTAGTGGCGGCTTTGATGGCGGCGAAGAGCTGGATCCGCTGTTCGACCAGGCGGTCAACTTCGTGACCGAGAAACGCAAAGCCTCGATCTCCGGAGTACAGCGTCAGTTCCGCATCGGCTATAACCGCGCGGCGCGTATCATTGAGCAGATGGAAGCCCAGGGGATCGTCAGTGAGCAGGGCCATAATGGTAACCGTGAAGTCCTGGCGCCGCCGCCCTTCGAGTAAGTGCAAAGTTCGGTAAATAAGCGCAAAATCAGCCTGTTCTGCTATTCCGTTGTTATCAACGGCTCTACAGTAGAGACAGAACAGGCTCCCGCGTCGGGAGTGACGCACAATAAGGATCAACAATGAAGAAACTTGCCATCACCTGTGCATTATTGTCTGGCTTCGTGGTAAGCCAGGTTTGGGCAGACGCTGCCGGCGACTTAAAAAGCCGTCTGGATAAAGTTAGCAGCTTCCATGCCAGCTTCACTCAGAAAGTGACCGACGCAAGCGGCAATGCCGTGCAGGACGGGCAGGGCGATTTGTGGGTGAAACGCCCGAATCTGTTCAACTGGCATATGACCCAGCCGGATGAAAGTATTCTGGTATCGGATGGGAAAACGCTGTGGTTCTACAACCCGTTTGTCGAGCAGGCAACCGCGACCTGGCTGAAAAACGCGACCAGCAACACGCCGTTCATGCTGATCGCCCGCAACCAGTCAGCGGACTGGCAGCAATACAACATCAAGCAAAACGGCGATGATTTTGTGCTGACGCCGAAAAGCGGTAACGGCAACCTGAAGCAGTTCACAATCAATGTGGGCCGTGACGGCACTATCCATCAGTTCAGCGCTGTTGAGCAAGACGATCAGCGCAGCAGCTACCAGCTGAAGTCGCAGCAGAATGGCGCCGTCGACGCATCTAAGTTCACTTTTACACCGCCGCAAGGGGTGACGGTGGACGATCAACGTAAGTAGAGGCGAATGTGAGCAACTTTTCGCTCGATTTTTCCGATAACGCGTTTCAACCTCTGGCCGCCCGTATGCGGCCAGAAAATTTAGCGCAGTACATTGGCCAGCAGCACCTGCTGGCGCCGGGTAAACCGCTACCGCGGGCGATTGAGGCCGGGCATCTGCACTCGATGATCCTGTGGGGGCCGCCGGGCACCGGTAAAACTACCCTTGCGGAAGTGATTGCACGCTACGCCAATGCCGATGTCGAACGTATCTCGGCCGTCACCTCTGGCGTCAAAGAGATCCGCGAAGCTATCGAGCGCGCGCGGCAAAACCGCAACGCCGGTCGGCGCACTATCCTGTTTGTAGACGAAGTGCATCGTTTCAATAAAAGTCAGCAGGACGCCTTTCTGCCGCACATCGAAGATGGCACCATTACTTTTATTGGCGCGACGACCGAAAACCCGTCATTCGAACTTAATTCCGCTTTGCTTTCCCGCGCCCGCGTCTATTTACTTAAGTCGCTGACCACGGATGATATCGAGCAGGTGCTTAACCAGGCGATGGGCGATAAAGCGCGCGGCTACGGCGGGCAAGATATTGTCCTGCCAGATGAAACTCGCAAGGCGATTGCCGAACTGGTCAACGGCGACGCGCGTCGGGCGTTGAACACGTTAGAAATGATGGCCGATATGGCTGAAAGCGACGATTCGGGCAAGCGAGTGCTGAAAGCCGAACTGCTTACTGAAATTGCCGGCGAGCGTAGCGCGCGTTTTGATAATAAAGGCGACCGTTTTTACGATCTTATTTCCGCGTTACATAAGTCGGTGCGCGGTAGCGCCCCGGATGCGGCATTATACTGGTACGCACGGATCATTACCGCGGGCGGCGACCCGCTGTATGTTGCGCGCCGTTGTCTGGCTATCGCGTCAGAGGATGTCGGCAACGCCGATCCCCGGGCTATGCAGGTGGCCATTTCCGCGTGGGATTGTTTTACCCGCGTCGGGCCGGCAGAAGGCGAACGGGCTATTGCTCAGGCTATTGTTTATCTGGCCTGCGCGCCGAAGAGTAATGCGGTGTACACCGCCTTTAAGGCTGCGCTGGCCGACGCCCGCGATCGCCCTGATTACGACGTGCCGGTTCATTTACGCAATGCGCCGACCAAACTCATGAAAGAGATGGGCTATGGTCAGGAATACCGCTACGCGCACGATGAACCTAACGCCTACGCCGCCGGCGAGCAGTATTTCCCGCAGGAAATGGCGCAAACGCGCTATTATCAGCCAACAAACAGGGGGCTCGAGGGCAAAATCGCTGAAAAGCTCGCCTGGCTTGCCGAACTGGATCAAAATAGCCAGATAAAACGCTACCGCTAATTGTGGCGTTGCGGTAAGGTTATTACCTATATTTCCGTGGCCGTAGTTTGCGGCCATTTTTCCTATTTAAATTCGATAAGCACAGGATAAGCATGCTCGATCCCAATCTGCTGCGTACCGAGCCAGACGCAGTCGCAGAAAAACTGGCACGCCGGGGCTTTAAGCTGGATGTAGATAAACTGCGCGCTCTTGAAGAGCGTCGTAAAGTTCTGCAGGTTCAAACCGAAAACCTGCAGGCGGAGCGTAACTCCCGATCGAAATCCATTGGCCAGGCGAAAGCGCGCGGGGAAGATATCGAGCCATTACGCCTGGAAGTGAACAAGCTTGGCGAACAGCTGGATGCCGCAAAGTCCGAGCTGGAAACGCTGTTGGCGGAAATTCGCGATATCGCGCTGGCGATCCCGAACATTCCTCACGATGACGTGCCGGTTGGCCGCGACGAAAACGACAACGTTGAAGTCAGCCGCTGGGGGACACCGCGTCAGTTCGATTTCGAGGTGCGCGACCACGTTACGCTGGGTGAAATGCACGGGGGGCTGGACTTCGCCGCCGCCGTTAAGCTAACCGGTTCCCGTTTCGTGGTGATGAAAGGCCAACTGGCCCGCCTGCACCGCGCGCTGGCGCAGTTTATGCTGGATCTGCACACCGAACAGCACGGTTATAGCGAGAACTATGTTCCTTATCTGGTGAACCAAGACACGCTGTATGGTACTGGCCAGTTGCCGAAATTCGCCGGCGACCTGTTCCATACTCGTCCGCTGGAAGAAGAAGCCGATAGCAGCAACTATGCGTTGATTCCGACCGCCGAAGTGCCGCTGACCAACCTGGTCCGCGACGAAATCATCGACGAAGACGATCTGCCGATTAAAATGACCGCCCATACGCCGTGCTTCCGTTCTGAAGCGGGTTCGTATGGTCGTGATACCCGCGGTCTGATCCGTATGCACCAGTTCGACAAAGTTGAAATGGTGCAGATCGTACGTCCGGAAGACTCTATGGCGGCGCTGGAAGAGATGACCGGCCACGCTGAGAAGGTTCTGCAACTGCTGGGTCTGCCGTACCGTAAGGTAGCGCTGTGTTCCGGCGATATGGGCTTTAGCGCCTGTAAAACCTATGACCTCGAAGTGTGGGTTCCGGCGCAGGATACCTATCGCGAAATTTCTTCCTGCTCCAACGTCTGGGATTTCCAGGCGCGTCGTATGCAGGCGCGTTGCCGCAGCAAGTCCGACAAAAAGACTCGTCTCGTTCACACTCTGAATGGTTCTGGTCTGGCGGTTGGCCGTACGCTGGTTGCGGTGATGGAAAACTATCAGCAGGCCGATGGCCGTATCGAGATCCCGGAAGTCCTGCGCCCGTATATGCGCGGCCTCGAGTATATCGGGTAATCTTTTCTGCTCTTTCCTTAAAAGCGCCTGCGGGCGCTTTTTTTATATCCTTATTGATACCGGGCAATAATCCCCTCAGTAAATCCGGTGATACTCCCTTTGGATTAATACAGCATAAAAAGCCAATAAAATCCGATATATATAAAATTATATAACGATTGTCAGCTTATTGTGAGCAACCAAAGCGAGTATCTATGAAAATCAAAGCCCCCGATGCTTTACTGGCTGCCGAAGTTAGCCGACGTGGTTTGATGAAAACCACGGCGATAGGCGGTCTGGCGATGGCCAGCAACGCATTGACCTTACCCTTCACGCGTATTGCGCACGCCGCTGATACGCTGGCGCCAGTCAGTGAGAAAGTGGTCTGGAGCGCCTGCACCGTTAACTGCGGCAGCCGTTGCCCGCTGCGTATGCACGTGGTTGACGGCGCGATTAAGTATGTAGAAACCGATAATACCGGCGACGATAACTATGACGGTCTGCATCAGGTTCGCGCCTGTCTGCGCGGCCGCTCTATGCGCCGCCGCGTCTATAACCCCGACCGGCTGAAATATCCGATGAAGCGCGTCGGCAAACGCGGTGAAGGAAAATTCGAACAAATTAGCTGGGAAGAGGCGTTCGACACTATCGCCAGCAATATGCAGCGCCTGATTAAAGATTATGGCAACGAATCTATCTATCTGAACTACGGAACCGGTACGCTCGGCGGGACTCTGACTCGTTCCTGGCCGCCGGGTAAAACCCTGATTGCTCGTCTGATGAACTGCTGCGGCGGCTATCTCAATCATTATGGCGACTATTCATCGGCGCAGATTGCGGCTGGTTTGAATTACACCTATGGTGGTTGGGCCGATGGCAATAGCCCGTCGGATATCGAAAATAGTCAGTTAGTGGTGCTGTTCGGCAATAACCCTGGCGAAACGCGCATGAGCGGCGGCGGGGTCACTTACTACCTTGAGCAGGCGCGGCAGAAATCCAATGCCCGCATGATCATTATCGATCCGCGCTATACCGACACCGGAGCCGGGCGTGAAGATGAATGGATCCCAATTCGTCCGGGAACCGACGCGGCGCTCATTTCAGCGCTGGCGTGGGTGATGATTACTGAAAATCTGGTCGATCAGCCCTTCCTCGATAAATACTGCGTCGGCTACGACGAGAAGACCTTGCCTGCCGATGCGCCGTCTAATGGACATTATAAAGCTTACATCCTTGGTCAGGGCTCCGACGGTATCGCTAAAACGCCGGAGTGGGCGTCCACCATTACCGGGATCCCGCGTGAGCGCATTGTGAAACTGGCTCGCGAGATTGCGACGGCGAAGCCGGCGTATATCAGCCAGGGATGGGGACCGCAGCGTCACGCCAACGGCGAAATCGCCACCCGCGCCATCTCCATGCTCGCCATTCTGACTGGTAATGTTGGGATCAATGGAGGTAATAGCGGCGCGCGTGAAGGATCATATAGCCTGCCTTTCGAGCGCATGCCGACGCTGGATAACCCGGTAGAGACCAGCATCTCCATGTTTATGTGGACCGACGCGATTGAACGTGGTCCGGAAATGACCGCGCTGCGTGATGGCGTACGCGGCAAAGATAAGCTCGATGTACCGATCAAGATGATCTGGAACTACGCGGGTAACTGCCTGATCAACCAACACTCCGAGATCAACCGCACCCACGAAATCCTGCAGGACGATAAGAAGTGCGAAATGATTGTGGTAATCGACTGCCACATGACGTCGTCTGCGAAATACGCCGATATTCTGCTGCCGGACTGTACCGCCTCGGAGCAGATGGACTTCGCGCTGGATGCCTCCTGCGGCAATATGTCTTACGTCATCTTTGCCGACCAGGCGATTAAACCGCGTTTCGAATGCAAAACCATCTATGAGATGACCACCGAGTTGGCGAAACGCATGGGGGTGGCGGAGAAGTTTACCGAAGGCCGCACTCAGGAAGGCTGGATGCGCTATTTGTATGAGCAGTCGCGTAAAGCGATCCCCGAACTGCCGGATTTCGATACTTTCCGCCAGCAGGGGATCTTCAAGCAGCGTGACCCGCAGGGGCATCATGTGGCGTATAAAGCCTTCCGTGAAGATCCGCAGGCCAATCCGCTGACTACGCCATCGGGCAAAATCGAAATCTATTCCCAGGAGCTTGCCAAAATTGCCGCGACCTGGGAACTGCCGGAAGGCGATGTGATCGATCCGCTGCCGATCTACACCCCGGGGTTTGAAAACTACAACGATCCGTTGTCCGCCAAATATCCGCTACAGCTGACGGGCTTCCACTACAAGTCTCGCGTCCACTCAACTTATGGCAACGTTGATGTCCTGCAGGCAGCCTGCCGCCAGGAGATGTGGATTAACCCGATCGATGCGCACAAACGCGGCATCGCCAACGGCGATCGCATTCGCATTTTCAACGACCGCGGCGAAGTGCATATCGAAGCGAAAGTGACGCCGCGTATGATGCCAGGCGTTGTCGCGCTGGGCGAGGGCGCCTGGTATAACCCGGACGCTTCACGCGTGGATCAGGCCGGCAGCATTAACGTGCTGACGACTCAACGTCCGTCGCCGTTGGCGAAAGGCAACCCATCGCATACCAACCTCGTCCAGGTTGAAAAGCTGTAAGGAGTAACCGATGACAACTCAGTATGGATTTTTTATCGATTCCGCCCGTTGCACCGGTTGCAAAACCTGCGAGCTGGCCTGTAAAGACTACAAGAACCTGACGCCGGACGTCAGCTTCCGTCGTATCTATGAGTATGCCGGCGGCGACTGGCAGGAGGACAACGGCGTCTGGAATCAGAACGTTTTCGCCTATTACCTCTCTATCGCCTGTAACCACTGCGAAGACCCGGCGTGCACCAAGGTCTGCCCGAGCGGGGCGATGCACAAGCGCGAAGACGGTTTTGTGGTGGTCAATGAAGAGGTGTGCATCGGCTGTCGCTACTGCCATATGGCCTGCCCGTATGGCGCGCCGCAGTACAACGCCGCCAAAGGGCATATGACCAAATGCGACGGCTGTCACGAGCGTGTCGCACAAGGCAAGAAACCGATTTGCGTCGAGTCCTGCCCGCTGCGCGCGCTGGACTTCGGGCCGATTGCCGAACTGCGGGAAAAACACGGCCAGCTGGCCGCCGTGGCGCCGCTGCCTTCAGCGCACTTCACCAGGCCGAGCATTGTGATAAAACCTAACGCCAACAGCCGTCCGTGTGGGGATACCACCGGCTATCTGGCCAATCCGAAGGAGGTCTGAAATGGGAAATGGATGGCATGAATGGCCGTTGATGATTTTCACGGTCTTTGGTCAATGCGTCGCCGGGGGCTTTATCGTTCTCGCGCTGGCGTTGATGAAGGGCGAACTTTCGCGCGAGCAGCAGCAGCGGGTGATAATGAGCATGTTTGGGCTATGGGTGCTGATGGGGATCGGCTTTATCGCCTCCACCATGCACCTTGGTTCACCTATGCGCGCGTTCAATTCGCTGAACCGCGTTGGCGCATCATCGTTAAGCAATGAAATCGCCAGCGGCGCGCTTTTCTTTGCCGTCGGTGGTATTGGCTGGCTGCTGGCGGTGGTAAATAAACTGTCGTCTGGGCTGCGTAGTCTGTGGCTGGTCGTCACCATGATCCTCGGCGTCATCTTCGTCTGGATGATGATCCGCGTATATAACACCATCGATACCGTGCCCACCTGGTACACCATCTGGACGCCGCTCAACTTCTTCCTGACCCTGTTTATCGGCGGGCCGCTATTGGGTTATCTGCTGCTGCGTGTCGCGGGCGTAGATGGTTGGGCGATGCGTTTATTGCCGGTGATTATGCTGGTGGCGTTGGTGATTAGCGTGACCGTCGCGCTGATCCAGGGCAGCGAGTTGGCGACTATTCATAGTTCGATTCAGCAGGCTTCGGCGCTGGTGCCGGATTATGGTTCATTGATGGCATGGCGGACGGTCGCATTAGTGCTGGCGCTGGTCTGCTGGATTGTACCGCAGCTTAAAGGTTATCAGCCCGCATTGCCGCTGTTGGGCCTGGCGTTTGCGCTGGTGCTGGTTGGTGAGATGATTGGTCGCGGCGTATTCTATGGTCTGCATATGACCGTCGGTATGGCAATCGCCAGTTAATCGCGAGTAATCACGCCGGAAGTTTATTCCGGCGTGATTAAAAAATGCGGTTGATTGATGAAATTTTTCTACTGATATTTCCTTCTTCGTTTTCCAATAAATTAATAAAAACAATGGAATAATATAAAGAATAATTCCGTTACCGTTCCGCTGGATAAAAAACTTCTATCGTTGCCCTGAAAACCGCGTCAGGCCTGAATTCTGGCGGATTGACAATGTTTACAGCGGTGTCATGATGCGCACGAAATCTGAACTTCCTCACGGTTAACACCCATGACCATCTACACTCGCCCAGTGCAAATGTTGCTCTGTGGCCTGCTTCTGTTGACGCTGGCAATCGCGGTTTTAAATACGCTTGTCCCACTCTGGCTCGCCCATGAAAATATGCCAACCTGGCAGGTTGGGATGGTCGGCTCCTCTTATTTTACCGGCAATCTGGTGGGCACGTTATTTGCCGGTTGGGTCATTAAACGTCTGGGGTTTAACCGTAGCTATTACCTGGCGTCATTAATTTTTGCCGTTGGCTGCGTTGGCCTGGGTATTACGCTCGGCTTCTGGACATGGCTGAGCTGGCGTTTTATTGCCGGGGTGGGCTGCGCGATGATCTGGGTGGTGGTGGAAAGCGCGCTGGTGTGCAGCGGTACTTCCCGCAGCCGCGGTCGACTGCTGGCGGCGTACATGATGGTCTATTACATCGGTACCGTATTGGGCCAACTGATGGTCAGCAAATTACCGACCGATTTAATGAGCGTGCTGCCGTGGGTTACCGGCCTGGCGCTGGCGGCGATCCTGCCGCTAATGTTTACACGTATTATGAGCCAGGCCGACGAGCCGCATGAAACGGTACGTATCTGGCCGATGCTGAAACTGCGTCAGGCGCGCCACGGTGTGAATGGCTGCATCATTTCCGGCATCGTGCTTGGTTCACTGTACGGCCTGATGCCGCTGTGGCTAAATCATCAGGGCGTCAGCGATTCGGGTATTGGTTTCTGGATGGCGGTGATGGTTAGCGCAGGCATTCTCGGGCAGTGGCCGGTCGGGCGTCTGGCGGACCGCTATGGCCGCCTGCTGGTGCTGCGCGTACAGGTCTTTATGGTGATTCTGGGCTGTCTGGCGATGCTGAGCCAGGCGGCAATGGCTCCCGCGCTTTTTGTGCTCGGCGCATCCGGTTTTACTCTGTATCCGGTGGCGATGGCCTGGGCCTGCGAGAAGGTTGAACACCATCAACTGGTGGCGATGAACCAGGCGCTGCTGATGAGCTATACCATCGGCAGCCTGCTGGGGCCGACCCTGACGGCAATGCTGATGCAGAACTTCTCTGATAACCTACTGTTTATTATGATCGCCAGCGTATCGTTTATTTACCTGCTGACGCTGCTGCGCAAAGCCGGGCATCATCCGACGCCGGTGGCACACGCGTAAACATTCTGGCGCGCGGCGAAGGCCGCGCGTAGTCCGTTTATCAAATGAATGTTCCTGTGGGCAGACGGTATTGCGTTCATAGTGTGGCGTTATCGGCGGGATTGATACTATTATAGTTGCGGGCCGTGGTGAGAGTACCTCCGGCCCGCTGCTAGTTTAGTACATCACCTTATGGCCATACTGCTCCAGGATGCCTTTTACCCGCTCCATGGTCTCTTTCTTCGGTGGGTGTACGCCGTCAAGTTTGTACTCTTCGCCCATTGCCACCCATTTGTGTTTACCCAGCTCATGGTAGGGCAGGAGTTCGATTTTCTCGACGTTACCCATATCGCGGGTAAACTCACCCAGACGATGCGCGGAATCGTCATCATCAGACCAGCCGGGAACCACGACGTAGCGGATCCACACGTTAATCCCTTTCTTCGACAGATACTGGGCGAACTCCAGCGTACGATGGTTAGAAACGCCGACCAGGTTCTGGTGGATTTCATCGTTCATCTGCTTAAGGTCAAGCATCACCAGATCGGTGACTTCCAGCAGCTCGTCAATCACGGGATCGTAGCGACGTACGAAGCCGTTGGTATCCAGACAGGTGTGGATACCTTCTTTTTTACAGGCGCGGAACCAGTCGCGAACAAATTCCGCCTGCAGGATTGCCTCGCCGCCGGATGCGGTGACGCCGCCGCCGGAGGCATTCATAAAGTGGCGATAGGTCACCACTTCTTTCATCAATTCTTCAACGGTGATTTCTTTACCGCCATGGGTATCCCAGGTGTCGCGGTTATGGCAGTAAAGGCAGCGCATCAGGCAGCCCTGGAAGAAGGTAATAAAGCGGATACCTGGGCCATCGACGGTGCCACAGGATTCAAAGGAGTGAATACGACCAATAGTTGACATTGCGGTGATATCTCCGGATTCGGCCCTCCAGGGCCTATGATGCACAGCTCAAACCGGCTGTGTTAAGTCTGTTTTGACAGGTACCCAAAGTATAGATAACTGGCAAAGCAGGCTGGGGCAGGGTATCACTTGTTAAAAAGGCCCCACTGATGTGGGGCCTTTATTGTACGCTTTTTCAGTCAGACAGGGAATTACATGGTCTGAGTGAAGGTACGGGTAATAACGTCCTGCTGCTGTTCTTTAGTCAGGGAGTTAAAACGTACCGCGTAGCCAGATACACGGATGGTCAGTTGCGGATATTTTTCCGGGTTTTCCATCGCGTCGAGCAGCATTTCGCGGTTCATGACGTTCACGTTCAGGTGCTGACCACCTTCGATGGACGCTTCGTGGTGGAAGTAACCATCCATCAGACCAGCCAGGTTAGTCTTACGAACTTCGTCATCTTTACCCAGCGCGTTCGGTACGATAGAGAAGGTGTAAGAGATACCATCTTTAGCGTAAGCAAACGGCAGTTTAGCAACGGAAGTCAGAGAGGCTACAGCGCCTTTCTGGTCACGGCCGTGCATCGGGTTAGCACCTGGTCCGAACGGCGCGCCAGCGCGACGACCATCTGGGGTGTTACCGGTTTTCTTACCATACACGACGTTAGAAGTGATGGTCAGAACGGACTGAGTCGGGATAGCGTTGCGGTAGGTATGCAGTTTCTGAATTTTCTTCATGAAACGTTCAACCAGGTCAACGGCCATGTCATCGACGCGAGCATCGTTGTTACCAAACTGCGGATATTCGCCTTCGATTTCGAAGTCAACAGCCAGACCGTCTTCGTCACGAATCGGTTTAACTTTCGCATATTTGATAGCAGACAGGGAGTCAGCAGCAACGGACAGACCTGCGATACCACACGCCATGGTGCGGATAACGTCACGGTCGTGCAGCGCCATCAGAGAGGCTTCGTAGCTGTACTTGTCGTGCATGTAATGAATGATGTTCAGCGCGGTGACGTACTGTTTAGCCAGCCAGTCCATGAAGTGATCCATGCGCTCCATGACTTCGTCGAAGTTCAGGACGTCGCCTTTGATCGGTTCAGATTTCGGACCAACCTGCATTTTCAGTTTTTCATCAACGCCGCCGTTGATAGCATACAGCATGGTTTTCGCGAGGTTAGCGCGAGCGCCGAAGAACTGCATTTGTTTACCAACAATCATCGGGCTTACGCAGCATGCGATAGCGTAATCGTCGTTGTTGAAGTCCGGGCGCATCAGGTCATCGTTCTCGTACTGCAGAGAAGAGGTATCGATGGATACTTTAGCGGCGAATTTCTTAAAGCTCAGCGGCAGTTTTTCAGACCACAGGATGGTAATGTTCGGCTCCGGAGACGGCCCCATGGTGTACAGGGTGTTCAGGAAGCGGAAGCTGTTTTTGGTTACCAGAGTACGGCCGTCAACGCCCATACCACCGATAGATTCCGTTGCCCAAATCGGGTCGCCGGAGAACAGTTCATCATATTCCGGGGTACGCAGGAAGCGAACCATACGCAGTTTCATGACCAGGTGGTCAACCATTTCCTGCGCGTCTTGCTCGGTGATTTTACCCGCCTGCAGGTCACGTTCGATGTAGATATCCAGGAAGCTGGAAGTACGACCGAAGGACATTGCCGCGCCGTTCTGAGATTTAACGGCGGCCAGGTAACCGAAGTAGGTCCACTGAATAGCTTCCTGAGCGGTAGTCGCCGGACCGGAGATGTCGTAGCCATATTTAGCCGCCATCTCTTTGATCTGACCCAGCGCGCGATGCTGTTCAGCAATTTCTTCACGCAGACGGATGGTTGCTTCCAGATCTTCGCCGCTTTCCAGTTTCGCCTGCAGCGAGTTGAACTGGGCGAATTTGTCTTTCATCAGGAAGTCGATACCGTACAGCGCAACGCGACGATAGTCACCGATGATACGACCACGGCCGTAAGCATCCGGCAGACCGGTCAGTACGCCGGATTTACGGCAGCGCAGGATGTCCGGGGTATATACGTCGAAAACGCCCTGGTTGTGAGTTTTACGGTACTCGGTGAAGATTTTTTTCAGCATCGGGTCCAGTTCGCGATTGTACGCTTTGCAGGAACCTTCAACCATTTTGATACCGCCGAACGGGATAATCGCACGTTTCAGCGGAGCTTCAGTTTGCAGACCAACGATTTTCTCGAGCGCTTTCTCGATGTAGCCCGCGTCGTGAGAAGTGATGGTGGATGCGAGAGAAGTGTCGAAATCAACAGGCGCGTGAGTGCGGTTTTCCTGTTTAACGCCTTCCATTACGCTGTCCCACAGCTTGGTGGTCGCATCAGTTGCGCCAGCCAGGAAGGATTCGTCACCTTCATATGGGGTGTAGTTTTTCTGGATAAAGTCACGTACGTTGACTTCGTTCTGCCAGTCACCTTTCGCAAAACCTTCCCAGGCTGTGGCTAACTTTTCATTAAGCTCGGACATGTAACACCTACCTTCTTAAGTGGATTTTTTATTTACTGCCTGAGACAACCATTAATGATGATCGTCGCCACGCAGGTAAATGACCCAGTATGTCAACCCAACCAACAAACCACCGCCGATGATGTTTCCGATAGTGACTGGAATCAGGTTATCAGTGATGAAGTTCATAACGGTTAAGTGAGAAAAACTCTCCGGAGTTGAACCGATAGCGGTCCAGAATTCCGGGCTTGCAAAGTTGCGAATTACGATACCCATCGGGATCATAAACATATTAGCGATGCTGTGTTCAAAGCCGCTGGCGACAAACATCGCAACCGGCAACACCATGATCATCGCTTTGTCCATCAGGCTGCGGCCGGAGTAACTCATCCAGACAGCCAGACAAACCATCAGGTTCGCCAGGATACCCAGGCAGACGGCTTCAATAAACGTATGGTGCATTTTGTGGTCTGCAGTTTGCAGAACATTTAAGCCCCAGCCGCCGTTGGCAGTCATATATTCGCCTGATAACCACATTAACAGTACAAACAGCAGCGCGCCGATCAGGTTTCCAACATAGACGTTAAGCCAGTTTTTTGCCAGCTGACCCCAGGTAATACGCCCGCTGGCTTTCGCCACGACGATCAGTACGGTCGAGGTGAAAAGGTCAGCACCGCAGATGACGCAAAGAATCAGACCTAGTGAGAAGCATACCCCGCCGATAAGTTTGGCAATCCCGAAAGGCATTGCGGCAGTACCGGTGGTCGCCGTGATATAAAACACAAAAGCGATGGAGATGAAGACACCTGCGGTAATCGCCAGATAAAATGTCTTCAGCGGATGTTTCGTCGCTTTATAGACACCTGCTTCTTCGGCGACTTTCGCCATCGCGGCAGGGAGTAAAAGATCAAAAGGGTTGTCAGCTTTCACACTAACTCTCTCTTTATATAAGTTGGCGGTGTGATACTAACAAAGCATTATAGAAGGGAATTTGATGTAGATCATATCCTACCGGAGTCATAGGCCCATTTTGCGTGTGGAATTAGCCTGTTATGGCTTTATCTTTTTGATTTTTAATGAAAAACTAAATTTTAATATTTGCAAATAATGTTGAAAATTTCCATGAGTGACCATTGTTTACGGTTAATTAAAATGGAGTATTTTTATTAAAATTAACAATCTAAATATCATCAATGTTTGGATTTTACTTATAGTTAACTTTGCACCTACAAAATGGCGTGGTTTTGGAGCAAATCATAAAAAAACGGAGCCGCTGGCGGCCCCGTAACGTTATGGTTTACCCCTAATGGGTTATTTGGCCCAGAAGGCCGCTTTTGCCCGCTGCAGCTTTTCGTAGGCCTTCAGTAAAGACTGATGTGCCGGGAAAGCGCGCAGATCGTTATCGACCGCCTGAAGGCCATAGAATGGCGCCTCTCCGCTCAGGGCGGCGCTAGCGGCTTCCACAGCATCCGCGCCATACATACGGATGAAGGCATTCAGGTACTGCAGCGGCTGGCGCTCTTCTTCCTGGCTAAGCAACAGCAGCGTTTGCAGGCAGCGATAATAGTTGGCGCGCTCAGGGCTGAAGATGGAGGCATTGAATTCCATGGTCCACTCTGTCCAAATCAACGCCTGTTCAAGGTCGCCGCCGGCCAAGGCCAGCATCGCTTTCAGCTCGCCGATACGCAGGGTATACCAGCCATTGTCTTTGCCGGTTGCCAGGCCTAATAGTTCGCGGACGCGCGTGAAATCATCAAGTCCTTCATCGTCCATTTGCTCGATGAGCGCCAGATAATCTTCTTTTTCCCACTCGCTACCCGGCAGGGAGAGAATAGTGTCGCGCAGGTGTGCGCCCATGCTGTTATTAGCGAGCCACAGGTCTTCCGCCGGATAAATATCGGACATCCCCGGAACGATGATCCGGCAGGCGTAGACGCTCAGATGTTCGTAGTCGGCGATATAGACTTCTTTATCTTCAGCTTTGAAGATAGCCATCAGGGTGGCGAACTCTTCTTCAGTGCTGCCGGAGAAATTCCAGTCAACGAACGGATAGTCGGCATCCTGTTTAAACATATCCCAGGAGATCAGGCCGCTGGAATCAATGAAGTGAGTTTCCAGGTTGGCGTGCTCGGCAACTTCTTCGTCATCAAAGGTCGGAGGGGTAAAGACGTCGAGATCTTTCAGACTGCGGCCTTGTAGCAGTTCGGTAACAGTACGCTCCAGCGCCACGCCGAAATCCGGATGGGCGCCGAAAGAGGCGAAGCAGGTGCCGTTAGCCGGGTTAAACAGGACTACGCAGATAACCGGATATTTACCACCAAGAGAGCCATCGTAGGCGAAGATCGGGAAACCTTCGGCTTCCAGTTTGGCGATAGATTCAACGACGCCCGGATAGCGCGCCATCACTTCAGCCGGGATCTCCGGCAGGCTGATGCTCTCTGCGATGATACGGTTTTTGATATGACGCTCAAAGACTTCAGACAAGCCCTGCACGCGCGCTTCATTCGGGGTATTACCCGCTGACATGCCGTTGGAAACGTACAAGTTGCCGACAATGTTCATCGGAATATAGACGGTTTCGCCGTCTGATTGACGGGTAAACGGCAGGCCGCAGACGCCGCGCTCGTCGTTGCCGGATTGCAGATCCACGAGCATGCTGGCGGTCAGTTGATCGTCCGGATCGTAAAAGGCGCGCAGGCGGGCATCCAGCAGGCCTTCCGGTACTTCATCATCTTCCGTCAGCGGGAACCACTTTTCGTTCGGATAATGAACGAAGGGACCGTTGGCGATGGTATCGCCTAACCAGAAGTCCGCGAAGAAGTAGTTGGTAGACAGACGTTCGAAATATTCGCCCAGCGCGGAAGCCAGCGCCGCCTTTTTAGTTGCGCCTTTACCATTGGTAAAACACAGCGCGCACTCTTTATCGCGAATGTGAACGGACCACACGTGTGGTACCGGATTCAGCCACGAGGCCTCTTCGATATCAAATCCGAGGTCGAGCAGTTTCTGCTGGAAGCGAGCGATGGAATCTTCCAGGGCGGCATCTTTGCCGGGGATAAATGTCTGGGTCATAGCAATTCGTTTATTGTTGGCAGGATGCGCAATGATACGGGTTTTACCGGTAAGTGGCTATGTCGTTAGCCGCGGCAATGCATAAAAAGAGAAGAGCGGTAAATGGCATGCGGAGAAACTCCACATGCCGTAGCAAGTTACAGAATCGGCGTACAAATGCTAACGATCATTGCCGCGCCGGCGAGACTGGTACCGACGATGCCTGCCGCCATTACCGCGAAGCCTGCGCCCAGCGTAAAGGGCCCGGTTATCGCTCCGATGACAATCGTCGGAATGCTGACCAGTAAACCAACTGCCGCAGGAATGGACAACAGGCCAAAGCCGCCGCTCACATCAGACATTTCGTTATAGGTTAATTCACGCATAAATATTCCTTTAAAAGTGATTAATACCAGTCTTCATCGGCTGGTTCGAAAATTTTAATGATCTGGAAATACGACGGTAAATGACGGTGCTCTCGCGGAAACATAATTCATGAAGAATTAAGATAATATTCAAGTATTAAATGAGTTGACGGGGGGAGCTACGGCGAGATCGTTTCCTGTGAACGTAGATGATAATTATTTATGCCGTCAGTCCAAATCCGGAATGGACGGCGGAAGAGAGAGGAAAAAGCGATCTGCTCGCAGCGATTATGTCGGTTTAATGACGTCAAGCTGGTTGATTCTTTTGTGTGACGGTGGCCTCGTTTGTGGGCCGCTTAGTTTTACTCGTTGCGGTGTGTGTCACTGAATGATAAAACCGATAGCCACAGGAATAACTTATGCCCGCGACGGTTCGCGTGCAGACAATATAGCAACGTGGTGAGGGGAAATGGCTCAGGTCTATAACTTTAGTTCGGGCCCGGCAATGCTGCCGGCAGAAGTTCTCAAACTGGCGCAACAGGAACTGTGCGACTGGCACGGTCTGGGGACGTCGGTAATGGAAATCAGCCACCGTGGTAAGGAGTTTATCCAGGTGGCTGAAACGGCAGAACAGGATTTCCGCGATCTGCTTAATATCCCTTCCAACTATAAAGTGTTGTTCTGTCATGGCGGCGGTCGCGGACAGTTTGCCGGGATCCCGTTAAATCTGCTGGGTGATAAAACGACAGCAGATTATGTGGACGCCGGTTACTGGGCGGCAAGTGCGGTGAAAGAAGCGCAAAAATACTGCACGCCGAACGTTATCGATGCGAAAACTACCGTTGACGGCCTGCGAGCCGTTAAACCGATGAGCGAATGGCAGTTGACGCCGGGCGCGGCCTATTTGCACTTCTGCCCAAATGAAACCATCGATGGTATCGCTATTCACGAAACGCCGAATTTTGACAAAGATGTCGTCGTCACCGCGGATTACTCCTCCAGTATTCTGTCCCATGAAATCGACGTCAGCCGTTATGGCGTGATTTACGCTGGCGCGCAGAAGAATATCGGCCCGGCAGGGTTGACGCTGGTTATCGTGCGTGAAGACCTGCTGGGTAAAGCCAGCGTCGCCTGCCCATCAATTCTTGATTACACCGTGCTGAACGCCAATGACTCAATGTTTAACACGCCTCCGACCTTCGCCTGGTATCTGGCGGGGCTGGTATTCAAATGGCTGAAAGAGCAGGGTGGCGTGGCCGCGATGGATAAAATCAACCGCCAAAAAGCGGACCTGCTGTATGGCGTGATTGATAACAGTGATTTTTATCGTAACGATGTTGCCGCTGCCAACCGCTCGCGGATGAACGTGCCGTTCCAGCTGGCGGATAGCGCGCTGGACAAACTGTTCCTTGAAGAGTCTTTTGCGGCCGGTTTGCATGCGCTGAAAGGCCACCGCGTGGTGGGCGGTATGCGTGCTTCTATCTACAATGCGATGCCGCTGGCCGGCGTCAAGGCGCTCACCGACTTCATGCAGGACTTCGAACGTCGTCGCGGCTAATTGCTGAGCGCTTATTTTCATCCCCGCGGCCGGTCTGCGGGGTTTTTATTCTGTTTTTTTGAGAGTCGAGTTTCATGGAATCCCTGACGTTACAACCCATTGCGCGCGTTGATGGCACCGTAAACCTACCCGGGTCAAAAAGTGTCTCTAACCGCGCTTTGCTGCTGGCGGCATTAGCCCACGGCACCACCGTGCTGACCAACTTGCTGGACAGCGATGATGTTCGCCATATGCTCAATGCGCTTAACGCCCTGGGAGTTCACTACACCTTGTCTGCCGATCGCACTCGTTGTGAAGTCACCGGCAACGGTGGTCCGCTTCAGGCCAGCGGCGCGCTGGAGTTGTTTCTCGGTAATGCTGGTACGGCGATGCGCCCGCTGGCAGCGGCGTTGTGCCTCGGCCACAACGATATTGTGCTGACCGGCGAACCGCGAATGAAAGAGCGACCGATAGGGCACCTGGTCGATGCGTTACGCCAGGGGGGCGCGCAAATTGAGTATCTGGAGCAGGAAAACTATCCGCCCCTGCGCCTGCGCGGTGGTTTCAACGGCGGCCAGGTGGAAGTTGATGGCAGCGTCTCCAGCCAGTTCCTTACCGCTTTACTGATGACTGCGCCGCTGGCGCCGCAGGACACGACGATCGCGATTAAAGGCGAGCTGGTATCTAAACCTTATATCGACATCACGCTGCACCTGATGAAAACCTTCGGCGTTAACGTTGAAAACCACAACTATCAGCGCTTTGTCGTGCGCGGTGGGCAACAATATCAGTCGCCGGGCGATTATCTGGTGGAAGGCGATGCCTCCTCAGCTTCTTACTTCCTCGCTGCCGGCGCTATTAAGGGCGGTACGGTGAAAGTGACCGGTATTGGCCGCAATAGCGTACAGGGCGATATTCGATTCGCCGACGTGCTGGAAAAAATGGGCGCGACGGTTGTCTGGGGCGACGATTTTATCGCCTGTACACGCGGCGAGTTGAATGCCGTTGATATGGATATGAACCATATTCCGGATGCGGCCATGACCATCGCTACCGCGGCGTTGTTTGCGAAAGGTACCACGGTGCTGCGTAATATTTACAACTGGCGGGTGAAAGAGACCGATCGTCTGTTTGCGATGGCAACTGAACTGCGTAAAGTCGGCGCCGAAGTGGAAGAGGGTGAAGACTATATTCGCATCACGCCGCCTGAGACGCTGAAATTTGCTGAAATCGGTACCTACAACGATCACCGCATGGCGATGTGCTTCTCGCTGGTGGCGCTGTCGGCAACGCCAGTCACTATCCTTGACCCGAAATGTACGGCGAAAACGTTCCCGGACTATTTCGAGCAGTTAGCGCGAATTAGTACCCTGGCGTAAATTCTGTCTCGTCCGATAAGGTAAAGCTTTGTCATCTTCCGGGCTGGTATTCCGCCAGCCCGCTATAATTGCGCAATTCTTCTACATTTAATTTCTACTATTCCGTAATTTGCACACAATGCTCACTTTCTGGCGCATTGATGCGTATAATGCGCGGCGTTTATATTCATGCGCCTTGCTAAAGGAGAATAAAGATGACGGCAAATGTTCCGGTAATCACCATTGATGGACCTGGCGGTGCGGGTAAGGGTACGTTGTGCAAGGCAATGGCGGAAGCGCTTGGCTGGCATCTGTTGGATTCCGGCGCTATCTATCGCGTTTTGGCGCTGGCGGCCTTACATCATCATGTTGACGTCGAGTCAGAAGAGGCGCTGGTTCCGCTGGCCGCTCATCTCGATGTACGTTTTATTTCTGCTGACGGCAACCTGGAAGTGGTGCTGGAAGGTGAGGATGTGAGTGCGGAGATCCGCACCCAGGAAGTGGCCAATACCGCCTCGAAAGTCGCTGCCTTCCCGCGCGTTCGCGAAGCGCTGCTGCGCCGTCAACGCGCCTTTCGCGAGCAACCCGGCCTGATTGCCGACGGCCGCGATATGGGCACCGTCGTTTTCCCTGATGCGCCGGTTAAAATTTTCCTCGATGCGTCGGCGGGAGAACGCGCGCAGCGCCGCCTGCTACAGTTGCAGGAAAAGGGTTTTAGTGTTAACTTTGAACGTCTTTTGTCCGAGATAAAAGAGCGTGACGATCGCGATCGTAATCGTGCCGTGGCGCCGCTTGTCCCGGCCGCTGATGCATTAGTTCTCGATTCAACTGAACTAAGCATTGAGCAAGTAATTGAAAAAGCGCTACAATATGCGCGCGAAAAACTGGCTATCGCTTAACCGTTAAGCGGCAAAGCGTTGCGAGCCTCCGAATTATAGCAGTACCCCCGCAGCAACGGAGTGTTAGCGGGTATGTTAAACAACCCCATCCGGCACGGAGCCAGGTGGACGTTAAATATGAAACCTGAAGATTAAACATGACTGAATCTTTTGCTCAACTATTTGAAGAATCCTTAAAAGAAATCGAAACCCGCCCGGGTTCCATCGTTCGTGGTGTTGTTGTTGCTATCGACAAAGATATCGTACTGGTTGACGCTGGTCTGAAATCTGAGTCCGCCATCCCGGCTGAGCAGTTCAAAAACGCCCAGGGCGAGCTGGAAATCCAGGTTGGTGACGAAGTTGACGTTGCTCTGGATGCAGTAGAAGACGGCTTCGGTGAAACCCTGCTGTCCCGTGAGAAAGCTAAACGTCACGAAGCTTGGATCACGCTGGAAAAAGCTTACGAAGACGCTGAAACTGTAGTCGGTGTTATCAACGGCAAAGTTAAAGGTGGCTTCACTGTTGAGCTGAATGGTATTCGTGCGTTCCTGCCGGGCTCCCTGGTAGACGTTCGTCCGGTGCGCGACACGCTGCACCTGGAAGGCAAAGAGCTTGAATTCAAAGTCATCAAGCTGGACCAGAAACGTAACAACGTCGTTGTTTCTCGTCGTGCCGTTATCGAATCCGAAAACAGCGCAGAGCGCGATCAGCTGCTGGAAAACCTGCAGGAAGGCATGGAAGTCAAAGGTATCGTTAAGAACCTCACTGACTACGGTGCATTCGTTGATCTGGGCGGCGTTGACGGCCTGCTGCACATCACCGATATGGCCTGGAAACGCGTTAAGCATCCGAGCGAAATCGTAAACGTTGGCGACGAAATCACTGTTAAAGTGCTGAAGTTCGACCGCGAGCGTACCCGTGTATCTCTGGGCCTGAAACAGCTGGGCGAAGATCCGTGGGTAGCTATCGCTAAGCGTTATCCGGAAGGTACCAAACTGACCGGTCGCGTGACCAACCTGACCGACTACGGCTGCTTCGTTGAAATCGAAGAAGGCGTTGAAGGCCTGGTTCACGTTTCCGAAATGGATTGGACCAACAAAAACATCCACCCGTCCAAAGTTGTTAACGTTGGCGATGTAGTGGAAGTTATGGTTCTGGATATCGACGAAGAACGTCGTCGTATCTCCCTGGGTCTGAAGCAGTGCAAATCTAACCCATGGCAGCAGTTCGCGGAAACCCACAACAAGGGCGACCGTGTTGAAGGTAAAATCAAGTCTATCACTGACTTCGGTATCTTCATCGGCCTGGACGGCGGCATCGACGGCCTGGTTCACCTGTCTGACATCTCCTGGAACGTTGCAGGCGAAGAAGCAGTTCGTGAATACAAAAAAGGCGACGAAATCGCTGCAGTTGTACTGCAGGTTGACGCAGAACGTGAGCGTATCTCCCTGGGCGTTAAACAGCTGGCGGAAGATCCGTTCAACAACTACGTTGCTCTGAACAAGAAAGGCGCTATCGTAACCGGTAAAGTAACTGCAGTTGACGCTAAAGGCGCAACCGTAGAACTGGCTGACGGCGTTGAAGGTTACCTGCGTGCTTCTGAAGCATCCCGTGACCGCGTTGAAGATGCAACTCTGGTTCTGAGCGTTGGCGACGAAGTTGAAGCTAAATTCACCGGCGTTGATCGTAAAAACCGCGCAATCAGCCTGTCTGTTCGTGCGAAAGACGAAGCTGACGAGAAAGATGCAATCGCAACTGTTAACAAACAGGAAGATGCAAACTTCTCTAACAACGCAATGGCTGAAGCTTTCAAAGCAGCTAAAGGCGAGTAATCTTAGTTATTCAGGCCACAACGGTCTGAATAATGACGAGTTTACTTGACAGATTGCAGGATTCGTCCTGTAATCAAGCACAAAGGGCGGCTACGGCCGCCCTTGTTTAAGCTGTAAGCTAACTTTGCCTTGAAGGAAACCGGAGGAAAAATGACCAAGTCAGAATTGATAGAAAGACTTGCCAGCCAGCAATCTCATATCCCGGCGAAAGCGGTGGAAGATGCTGTTAAAGAAATGCTGGAACATATGGCCTCAACGCTTGCTCAAGGTGAGCGCATTGAAATCCGCGGTTTCGGCAGCTTCTCTCTGCACTATCGAGCACCTCGCACCGGGCGTAACCCGAAGACTGGCGATAAAGTGGAACTGGAAGGTAAATACGTTCCGCACTTTAAGCCTGGGAAAGAACTACGCGACCGCGCCAATATTTACGAAGAGTAAGTTTTTCCGCATCAGGCAAAGACTTACTTAATAAAAAAGCACCTGAGGGTGCTTTTTTTATGCCTGTTTTCCGTGTCCGCTCGCAAAACTTTTGTTAACTGATAGCAAGAGACAATATTTCCCGGACAGCGCGACGCAATGCCATTCTTTTCAACATGATCGCGGCGGCGAATTGTCTGACACTCCCCGATAACAGGGAGGTGTTATGCGATTACCACATCTGGCAGGCTGCGCCATAATCGGAATTTCGCCGCTGCTTTGGCTACCGGCACTACCGAATATGCTAAGCGTTTGGTGTCTTATTGGCGTTGCGATAATCATGGCAACGCTGCGCAAACCTTACACAACGTATGCCGCATTGACGTTGCTATTTCTCGTGTGGGGAATATTACATGCCCGGCAGGCGCTGTGGCCCACTGAGCATATTCCCGGTCGCAACCGGCAGGCCGTTATTGAGCTGGTAGGCGGTGATGGCCTGACGAGCTGGCAAGGTAAGATAATCCGTCTTGATGGGCGGCGTTTATATCCCGCGGTTGGGATCACCCTCCACGGCGGCGAACTGCCTGAAGCAGGCTGCGTTGGGCAGCGCTGGCTGATGACCATCCGCGCTCGTCCGGTGCATGGGCAGTTAAATGAGGGCGGCTTCGATAGCCAGCGCTACGCCCTTGCTCAACATCGTCCGCTTAGCGGACGTTTTCTGAATGCCTCATCGCTTGATTCACGTTGTAGTTCCCGGGCTCGCTATCTGGACTCGTTGAACCGCGCACTTGCTAATTATCCGTGGAGAACGGTGATGCTGGGGCTGGGAATGGGGGAGCGCCTTGCGGTTGCGGATGAGATAAAAAGGTTAATGCAGGAGACGGGGACGTCTCATTTAATGGCTATCTCCGGCCTGCATATTGCGCTGGGGGCGTCGCTTGGCTGGTTGCTGGTTCGCGGAATACAGTTCTTTCTCCCGTGCCGCTGGATAGGCTGGCGGATACCGCTGCTTGTCGGGTTAGGTTGCGCGCTGTTTTACGCCTGGCTTACCGGCATGCAACCCCCGGCGCTACGTACCTGTGCGGCCTTAACCGCAGGATGTCTGTTGCGGCTACAGGCCAGGCGCTGGTCGCCCTGGCAAATATTTTGCTGTTGTATTGCGGCAATACTGCTGGCCGATCCACTGGCGATAATTTCAGAAAGCCTGTGGTTATCGGTCTTTGCGGTTGCTGCGTTGATTTTCTGGTATCAGCTTGCGCCGCTTCGCCCTTACCGCTGTCATTCACCGTGGCGGCACCTGCTGGCGCTGAGCCACCTGCAGTGTGGCCTGATACTATTATTGGCACCGCTGCAGATAGCCCTGTTCCATGGTATTAGTCTGACATCACTGATAGCGAACCTGATTGCCGTTCCGCTGGTGACATTTCTAATAGTCCCGCTGATTTTAGCGGCCATGCTACTGCATCTCAGCGGTCCGGCATTGCTTGAAATGGCGTTATGGCAACTCGCCGATCGGTTGCTGGCAATCTTATTCTGGTTCTTACGCCATTTGCCTGCGGGATGGGTATCGCTTGACGAACGCTGGCTGGCGGTCAGTTTACTGCCGTGGCTGGCGCTTCTGGTATGGCGTTTTCAGGCCTGGCGTCAGATGCCGTTACTCTGTATTAGCGGCGTGGCGCTACTCAGTTGGCCTTTCTGGCGCGCCGCCTCACCGGGCGAGTGGCGGGTGACGATGCTGGATGTCGGACAAGGGCTGGCGGTGGTCATCGAGCGTCAGGGCGCGGCAATTTTGTACGATACCGGCCCGGCCTGGCCGGGAGGCGATAGCGGCGAGCGGCTTATCGTACCCTGGCTACGCTGGCGCGGTCTTCATCCGGAAGGCATAATATTGAGCCACGAACATCTTGATCATCGCGGTGGCCTGAATGCGATTATTCAGGCGTGGCCCAATCTCGTTATTCGTAGTCCGCTTAAAGCGCGCGGGCATCTACCCTGTCGCAGAGGGGAAACCTGGCGCTGGCGAGGGCTCCGATTTCAGGCGCTTTGGCCATTGCCTGCGGGTGAGCATAAAGGGAACAATGGTTCCTGTGTGGTTAGGGTCGATGACGGCAAGCGTAGCGTTTTACTTACCGGCGATATCGAAATCCCGGCCGAACAGCAGATGATAAGCCATTACTGGCAGCATCTTATGTCTACACTTATTCAGGTTCCGCACCACGGCAGCAACACTTCATCCGGCGTGACATTGTTGCAGCGGGTAGGGGGAGAGGCGGCTATCGCCTCGGCAGCGCGATACAATGCATGGAAGATGCCTTCCCAAAAAGTCGCGCAGCGCTATCGTGAGCAGGGATATCGGTGGTTTGATACGCCGCACTCGGGGCAAATAACGATTATTTTTTCTCCAGAAGGTTGGCAAATCCATAGCTTACGAGATCAACTTTTACCGCGTTGGTATCATCAGTGGTTTGGCGGGGACGCGCAGAACGGGTAGAATATGCGGCTATTTCAACATAAGCTGGTTTATTGAATGCAGAACGATAAAGATCTCTCCACGTGGCAGACCTTCCGCCGACTTTGGCCGATGATAGCGCCGTTTAAAGCCGGGCTAATCGTAGCGGCCGTGGCGTTGGTGCTTAACGCGGCAAGTGATACCTTCATGTTATCGCTTCTTAAACCGTTATTGGATGATGGTTTTGGTAAAACGGATCGCTCAGTGCTGTTATGGATGCCGCTGGTGGTGATCGGTTTGATGGTGCTGCGTGGCATCAGTAGCTATATCTCGAGCTACTGTATCTCCTGGGTTTCCGGCAAAGTGGTGATGACCATGCGTCGCCGCCTGTTCGGTCATATGATGGGCATGCCTGTCGCTTTCTTCGACAAACAGTCCACCGGGACATTGCTGTCGCGTATCACCTACGACTCCGAACAGGTCGCTTCATCTTCCTCCAGCGCGTTGATAACCGTAGTGCGTGAAGGGGCCTCAATTATCGGCCTGTTCGCCATGATGTTCTATTACAGCTGGCAATTGTCGCTAATTCTTATCGTGCTTGCGCCTATCGTCTCTGTGGCGATTCGGGTGGTTTCGAAGCGTTTTCGTAATATCAGTAAGAATATGCAGAACACCATGGGGCAGGTGACCACCAGCGCGGAACAGATGCTCAAAGGGCATAAAGAAGTGCTGATGTTCGGCGGTCAGGCGGTTGAAACCAAGCGTTTTGACAAAGTCAGTAATAAGATGCGCCTGCAGGGCATGAAAATGGTCTCCGCGTCCTCCATCTCCGACCCGGTCATTCAACTCATTGCCTCTCTGGCGCTGGCCTTTGTGCTCTACGCGGCGAGCTTCCCAAGCGTCATGGAAACGCTGACCGCCGGTACCATTACCGTGGTCTTTTCTTCGATGATCGCGCTGATGCGCCCGCTGAAATCCCTGACTAACGTCAACGCGCAGTTCCAGCGCGGTATGGCTGCATGTCAGACGCTTTTCTCCATTCTGGATTCCGAGCAGGAGAAAGATGAAGGCACTCGCGTGATTGAGCGCGCCAAAGGTAACCTGGAGTTCCACAACGTCACCTTTAGCTATCCTGGCCGCGAAGTTGCCGCGCTGCGTAACATCAATCTGAGCATCCCGGAAGGGAAAACCGTTGCGCTGGTAGGGCGTTCAGGCTCAGGTAAATCCACCATCGCCAGCCTGATTACCCGGTTCTACGACGTTGACGAGGGGCAGATTCTGCTGGATGGCCACGATTTACGCGAGTACAAACTGAGCTCCCTGCGCGATCAGGTGGCGCTGGTTTCGCAGAACGTGCATCTGTTCAATGATACCGTCGCCAATAACATCGCCTATGCGCGTACCGAAGAGTACACCCGCGAGCAAATTGAAGAAGCGGCGCGTATGGCCTATGCGATGGACTTTATCAACAAGATGGATAATGGACTGGACACGATTATCGGCGAGAATGGCGTGATGCTCTCCGGTGGTCAACGTCAGCGTATCGCTATTGCGCGTGCGCTGCTGCGCAATAGCCCTATTCTGATCCTCGATGAAGCCACCTCGGCGCTGGATACCGAGTCGGAACGTGCAATTCAAGCGGCGCTGGATGAACTGCAGAAAAACCGCACCTCGCTGGTTATCGCCCACCGTCTGTCGACTATCGAACAGGCTGACGAAATCGTGGTGGTAGAAGATGGTCGCATCGTTGAACGCGGCAGCCATCTGGATCTGCTGGAACATAAAGGCGTTTACGCGCAGTTACACAAGATGCAATTCGGTCAATGATAGCGCGCATCTGGTCCGGCGAATCGCCGCTATGGCGGCTATTGCTGCCGCTTTCCTGGCTGTATGGCCTGGTGAGCGCTTGCATCCGCCTCAGCTATAAACTGGGGTGGAAAAAAGCCTGGCGCGCGCCGGTGCCGGTGGTCGTGGTCGGTAATCTGACCGCCGGCGGCAACGGTAAAACGCCGGTGGTGGTTTGGCTGGTGGAACAACTGCAGCAGCGGGGCATACGCGTCGGCGTGGTATCTCGCGGCTACGGCGGCAAAGCCGACCGCTATCCGCTGCTGCTGGATAATGCCACCAGTACAGCGCAGGCGGGCGATGAACCGGTGTTAATTCATCAGCGTACCGGCGCGCCGGTGGCGGTTGCGCCACTGCGTAGCGAGGCGGTAAAAGCCTTATTAGCCGCTCACGATTTACAAATTATCGTCACCGATGATGGTCTTCAGCATTATAAGCTGGCGCGGGATACAGAAATCGTTGTGATTGACGGCGTACGCCGCTTTGGCAATGGTTGGTGGTTGCCGGCCGGGCCGATGCGCGAGCGAGCATCCCGTTTGCAAAGCGTCGATGCCGTTATCGTCAACGGCGGCGTCGCACGTCCGGGGGAAATCCCGATGCAGTTGCGTCCCGGCATGGCGGTGAACCTGCTTACCGGCGAGCGTCGCGACGTTGCGACCCTCGACAACGTAGTGGCGATGGCCGGCATTGGCCATCCGCCGCGCTTTTTCGCGACGCTTGAAAGCTGCGGCGTGCATCCGGTGAAAACCGTGGCGCTGGCGGATCATCAGGCACTTAGTCAAAGCGCGGTCGCTGTACTGGCAAGCTCGGAGCAGACGCTGCTAATGACCGAAAAAGACGCGGTTAAATGCCGTGAATTTGCCGCCGCTAACTGGTGGTATCTACCGGTTGACGCCATAATGACCGATGAACGCGCACAGCGGTTGCTCGCGGACTTAGTGACGCTGGCGCAACGTTAACCTGCGTGCTGGTTTTGCTCGCCGCTGTGCTTGAATCCCCTACGGAGAACCTGCATGTCGGTATTGCAATTGTCGCTAAAAGAGGCTCGCCATCTTCATCTCGCGGCGCAAGGGCTACTGAAAAAGCCCCGGCGTCGCGCTCGCCAGACTGACATCCTTTCCACTATTCAGCAGATGTCGCTGCTGCAAATCGATACGATCAACGTGGTCGCCCGTAGCCCTTATCTGGTGCTGTTTAGTCGTCTTGGCAGTTATCCTCAGCACTGGTTGGATGATTCTCTGCGTAGCGGCGAGCTGATGGAATACTGGGCGCATGAGGCCTGTTTTTTGCCGCGTAGCGATTTCGCCCTCGTGCGCCACCGGATGTTGAATCCTGACAAGATGGGTTGGAAATACCATAAAGAGTGGATGCACGAACACGCCGCTAGCATAGAAGAGTTGCTGGCGCATATCGCGCAAAATGGCCCGGTTCGATCGGCGGATTTTTCCCATCCGCGTAAAGGTGCCAGCGGCTGGTGGGAATGGAAACCGCATAAACGTCATCTTGAAGGGTTGTTCACCGCCGGCAAACTGATGGTCGTTGAGCGGCGTAACTTTCATCGCGTCTATGATTTAACCCATCGGGCGATGCCGCACTGGGATGACGAGCGCGACGCGCTCTCCCGCCAGGAGGCCGAGTCTATTATGCTGCGTAACAGCGCGCGCAGCCTGGGCGTTTTTCGTCCACCGTGGCTGGCCGATTATTATCGTCTACGCCAGCCTGCATTACCGGCGCTGCTGAAGGGCTGGCAGGATGAGGGGCTGGTGGTGCCGGTTATGGTTGAAGAACTGGGGGAAATGTGGCTGCATCGCGATCTGCAAGCGTCGCTGGAATCGGCATCCGGCGGTAAGTTAACCGCCAGCCACAGCGCCGTGCTCTCGCCGTTTGACCCGGTGGTGTGGGACCGTAAACGGGCCGAGCAGTTATTCAACTTCAGCTATCGACTGGAATGTTATACCCCTGCGCCGAAACGGCAATACGGCTACTTTGTGCTACCGTTGCTGCATCAGGGAAAACTGGTTGGCAGGATGGACAGCAAGTTGCACCGAAAGGACGGCATGCTTGAGATCTTTTCGCTGTGGCTGGAAGAGGGCGTGAAAGTGACCGCCGGGCTGGAAAGCGGACTCCAGCGGGCAATTAACGATTTTGCGCGCTGGCAAGGTGCAGAAGAGGTTGTGCTGCGCCAGCTACCTGCGACGCTATTTGCTAACCAGCGGCAAGGTTGGGGCGTTGAAGCCGCGTGATACGCCGGCTACCATCCTGTGATATGCTGCTGATAAATCTATTCGGTCCATCAGGAGGAATCATGGATCACCGTTTACTTGAAATTATCGCCTGCCCGGTTTGTAACGGTAAGCTGTATTACAGTCAGGATAAGCAAGAGCTTATCTGCAAAGCCGACAGTCTGGCCTTCCCGCTGCGCGAAGGGATCCCGGTACTACTTGAAAACGAAGCGCGCTCACTCGCGGTAGAAGAGAGCCAGCCATGAGTTTCGTCGTCATTATTCCTGCCCGATTTGCCTCCACGCGCCTGCCGGGGAAACCTCTGCAGGATATCAACGGTAAACCGATGATCGTCCACGTGCTGGAACGCGCCCGTGAATCCGGCGCGGATCGCATTATTGTCGCCACCGATCATGAAGATGTCGCGCGTGCGGTTGAAGCCGCGGGCGGCGAGGTTTGCATGACCCGCGCTGACCATCAATCCGGCACCGAGCGTCTGGCGGAAGTCGTTGAAAAATGCGCTTTCAGCGATGACACCATCATCGTCAATATTCAGGGTGATGAACCGATGATCCCGTCGGCGATCGTGCGCCAGGTGGCGGAAAACCTCGCGGCCAGCACCAGCGGGATGGCAACGCTGGCGGTGCCTATCCACGATGCCGAAGAAGCGTTTAACCCGAATGCGGTCAAAGTGGTCATGGATGCCGACGGCTACGCGCTCTATTTCTCACGAGCGACGATTCCGTGGGATCGCGATCGCTTTGCAAAATCGCGTGAGCAAATTGGCGATTCCCTGCTGCGCCATATTGGTATTTACGGCTACCGCGCTGGTTTTATTCGCCGCTACGTCAGCTGGGCGCCAAGCCCGCTCGAACAAATTGAGATGCTCGAACAGCTGCGCGTATTGTGGTATGGCGAAAAAATTCACGTTGCGGTGGCGGAAGTGGTTCCTGGCACTGGCGTGGATACCCCGGAAGATCTGGAACGCGTCCGCGCCGAACTGCGTTAATTCTTGCCGTCCCCTTCGCCTGGAGGGGACATATTTCTGCCGCTAATTAGCCCATTTTTGATCTTATCCGCTGACAAGTCGCCCCCAGACGCTCATTATGAAAACAGTAGTCTTCATGAGGGTATCTATGATGGAACAGTTGCGAGCCGAACTGAGCCACCTGCTTGGCGAGAAGCTAAGCCGCGTGGAATGCGTTAGCGAGAAACCCTCGTCAGCGCTGTGGTCGCTGTATGATGCGCAGGGAAACCCGATGCCGCTGTTGGCGAAAAGCTTCACTACGCCGGGCGTGGCGCGCCAGCTGGCGTGGAAAATCTCAATGCTTGCCCGTAGCGGCACCGTTCGTATGCCGGTGGTGTATGGCGTCATGACACATGAAGAGCATCCAGGGCCTGACGTATTGCTGATTGAACGGTTACGCGGCGTTTCAGTAGAAGCGCCGGCGCGCACGCCCGAGCGGTGGGAGCAACTGCAGGATCAGATTGTCGAAGGATTACTGGCATGGCACCGCCACGACAGCGGCGGCTGTGTGGGAATGGTCGATAGCACTCAGGAAAACGTCTGGCCGCACTGGTATCGCCAGCGGGTAGAAATGCTGTGGAGCACGCTTAACCTCTATCATGACACCGGGCTGACAATGCAGGATAAGCGCATTTTATTCCGCAGTCGTGAAAGCCTGCCGCAATTGTTTAGTGATTTCAACGACAACTGCGTGCTGGTCCATGGCTGCTTTACGCTACGTAGCATGCTCAAAGACGCGCGCACCGATCAGCTGTTGGCGATGGTCGGGCCGGGGATGATGCTGTGGGCGCCGCGCGAGTATGAATTGTTCCGCCTCGCCGACGGCGGGTTAGGGGAGCAGCTGTTATGGCGTTATTTGCAGCGGGCGCCGGTCGCGGAGTCTTTCGTCTGGCGGCGCTGGTTATATCAGTTATGGGATGAAGTCGAAAACCTGGTGAATACCGGGCGCTTCGATCGCGCCCGTTTCTCATTTGCCGCGAAATCAATCCTGCCCTGGATCGCCTGACGCTCCCTTCAGCCACTGCCAGCCCCGCCCCAGAGTCTCGTAAATCGCGCGTTCGCTGTGCATCAGCCAATACGGTGACGGCAGCGCGCGCTCCCAGGGGTTAAGCGCCGACTCTACCGCCAGCTGGTTGGCTGGCGCCGGTAACGGATTTAGCCCTGCATGGCGGAAAAATATCATCGCTCGCGGCAGGTGCGAGGCGGAGGTCACCAGCAGGAATGGCGCGCCGCCGATGGTTTTTTTCACTTCAGCCGCTTCTTGTTCGGTATCTTTTGGTCGGTCAAGGACGATAATGGCGCTGCGCGGTACGCCGAGGCTCTCGGCGACGCGCGCCCCCGCCTCGGCGGTGCTGACCGGATTGGTTTTGGCCGCCGCGCCGGTAAAAATCATTTTCGCGCCAGGGTTTTCTCGCCACAGGCGGATCCCTTCTGCCAGCCGCGGCAGACTGTTGTTGATCAGGTTGGAGCTCGGTGCCCACTGCGGGTTCCAGGTATAGCCGCCGCCCAGCACCACGACATACTCAACGGATTTGCCGCCGCGCCAGGTCGGGTAGCTTTTTTCTATCGGTTTTAATAACCCATCAGCCACCGGCTGCAGGCTTAATAGCGCCAGCAACAGCCAGCTTAAAGTGACCACCGTCTTGCCGGTTTTTTGAAAACGGCTGCGCCACAGCAGGGCGATGCCGACCGCCATCAGCAATAACAGCAGAGGAAGCGGCAACAGCATACCGCCAAAAACCTTTTTCAGCGTAAAAAGCATCCCGGATGGTTCCTTTTTTAACCATATAAGCAAAGTTCTGCGTGGATCTTATAACAGATCGCTTCATTATCGCCGTGGGTATGACAAAATAGCGGTTTTGTGTTGGCTTGTGGAGTCGTCCGTGCAGGATCGCAATTTTGATGACATCGCTGAAAAGTTTTCGCGCAATATTTATGGCACCACCAAGGGCCAACTGCGTCAGGCGATCCTTTGGCAGGATCTGGAACCGCTGCTTAAGCAGATGGGGCCAGGACCGTTGCGGGTGCTTGATGCCGGCGGCGGCGAAGGGCAAACGGCGATCCGCGTCGCGGAATTAGGCCATCACGTCACGCTATGCGATCTTTCCGCCGAAATGGTGGCTCGCGCTCAGCAGGCGGCCCGCGATAAAGGTGTGATCGACAACATGTATTTTGTACAATGCGCGGCGCAGGATATTGCTCAGCATTTGGAAAGCCCCGTCGATCTGATACTGTTTCATGCGGTGCTTGAGTGGGTCGCGGAACCGCAGGAAATGTTGCGCACGCTGTGGTCGGTGTTGCGCCCGGGCGGCGCGCTGTCGTTAATGTTCTACAATGCTAACGGCCTGCTGATGCACAATATGGTCGCCGGAAACTTCGACTACGTACAAATCGGCATGCCGAAAAAGAAAAAACGCACGCTGTCGCCGGATTATCCGCGCGATCCGCAGCAGGTTTACGGCTGGCTGGAAGATCTCGGTTGGCAGATAACCGGTAAAACCGGCGTGCGGGTGTTTCATGATTATCTGCGTGAGAAACGTAAACAGCATGACAGTTTTGCGGTGCTGCTGGAGCTGGAAACGCGCTACTGTCGCCAGGAGCCGTATATCAGCCTGGGCCGCTATATTCATGTCACCGCGCTTAAGAAAGATCCAGGCGCACAGCCGCAGATGCAAGGATAAACTATGAGTGAATTTTCCCAGACAGTCCCCGAACTGGTTGCCTGGGCCAGGAAAAATGATTTTTCCATCTCGCTGCCGGTCGACAGACTCTCTTTTCTGCTGGCTGTCGCCACGCTGAACGGCGAGCGGCTGGAAGGGGAAATGACCGAGGGAGAACTGGTGGACGCGTTCCGCCACGTTAGTGATGCGTTTGAGCAGACCAGCGAAACCATCAGCCAGCGCGCCAATAACGCCATCAACGATATGGTGCGCCAGCGTCTGCTGAACCGCTTTACCAGCGAAATAACGGAAGGGAATGCTATCTATCGCCTGACGCCGTTAGGTATCGGCATTACCGATTACTACATTCGCCAGCGTGAATTTTCCACCCTGCGTTTGTCGATGCAGCTGTCGATTGTGGCCGGCGAACTGAAGCGGGCTGCAGATTCCGCGGATGAGGGTGGCGATGAATTCCACTGGCATCGCAACGTTTTTGCGCCGCTGAAATATTCGGTGGCGGAAATCTTCGATAGTATCGATCTGACTCAACGCATCATGGATGAGCAGCAGCAGCAGGTGAAAGACGATATCGCCCAACTGCTGAACAAAGACTGGCGCGCGGCGATTTCTAGCTGCGAACTGCTGCTGTCCGAAACCTCCGGCACCCTGCGCGAATTGCAGGATACCCTGGATGCGGCGGGCGATAAGCTGCAGGCCAACCTGTTGCGTATCCAGGACGCTACCATCGCGCGCGACGATCTGCATTTTGTCGACCGTCTGGTGTTCGACCTGCAAAGCAAGCTCGACCGTATCGTCAGCTGGGGCCAACAGGCTATCGACCTGTGGATCGGTTACGATCGTCACGTACATAAATTTATCCGTACCGCCATCGATATGGATAAAAACCGCGTTTTCGCCCAGCGTTTGCGTCAGTCGGTGCAGACCTACTTCGATGCTCCGTGGGCGCTGACCTACGCCAGCGCCGATCGCTTGCTGGATATGCGCGATGAAGAGATGGCGTTGCGCGATGAAGAAGTCACCGGCGAGCTGCCGGCAGACCTCGAATTCGAAGAGTTCAACGAAATTCGCGAGCAGCTGGCCGCGCTGATTGAAGCGCAGCTGGCGGTCTACAAAGAGAAAGGGATGCCGCTGGATCTCGGCCTGGTGGCGCGAGAGTTCCTGGCGCAATATCCGCGTGCGCGCCATTTTGACGTCGCGCGAATCGTCGTTGACCAGGCGGTACAGCTGGGCGTCGCCCAGGCAGATTTCACCGGACTGCCGGCAAAATGGCAGCCGATTAATGATTACGGAGCCAAGGTACAGGCGCATGTCATTGACAAATATTGAACAAGTGATGCCAGCTAAGCTGGCGCAGGCGTTGGCCAATCCGTTATTTCCGGCGCTGGATAGCGCCCTGCGCGCAGGTCGTCACATTGGCCTCGATGAGCTGGATAATCACGCATTTTTGATGGATTTTCAGGATTACCTGGAAGAGTTTTATGCGCGCTACAACGTTGAGCTGATCCGCGCGCCGGAGGGGTTCTTCTACCTGCGCCCGCGCTCTACGACGTTGATCCCGCGCTCGGTATTATCAGAGCTGGATATGATGGTCGGCAAAATTCTTTGCTACCTCTACCTCAGCCCCGAACGTCTGGCTAATGAAGGCATCTTCACCCAGCAGGAGCTCTACGATGAGCTCCTGACGCTGGCGGACGAAAGCAAATTGCTGAAGCTGGTGAACAACCGTTCCACCGGCTCCGACCTCGACCGCCAGAAGCTGCAGGAGAAAATGCGCGCGTCTCTCAACCGCCTGCGTCGCCTCGGCATGGTGTGGTTTATGGGTCACGACAGCAGTAAATTCCGCATCACCGAATCGGTGTTCCGCTTTGGCGCTGATGTGCGCGTCGGCGACGATCCGCGCGAAGCGCAGCTGCGCATGATCCGCGATGGCGAAGCAATGGCGCTGGAGAATCACCTGCAGCTCAATGACGAGAATGAAGAGAATCAGCCGGATAGCGGGGAGGAAGAATAATGATTGAACGCGGTAAGTTTCGCTCGCTGACGCTGGTTAACTGGAACGGTTTTTTTGCCCGGACCTTCGATCTTGATGAGCTGGTAACGACGCTCTCCGGGGGTAACGGCGCCGGTAAATCGACAACCATGGCGGCTTTCGTCACGGCGCTGATCCCCGATTTAACCCTGCTGCACTTCCGTAACACCACCGAAGCGGGCGCCACCAGCGGTTCGCGTGATAAAGGCCTGCACGGTAAACTGCGTGCCGGCGTCTGTTACTCGGTGCTCGACGTGATCAACTCGCGCCACCAGCGCGTGGTTGTCGGCGTACGTCTGCAGCAGGTTGCCGGGCGCGATCGTAAAGTCGATATTAAGCCATTTGCCATCCAGGGATTGCCAACCTCGATCCAGCCGACCCAACTGTTGACCGAAACGCTCAACGAGCGCCAGGCGCGCGTCGTGAGCCTCAACGAGCTGAAAGACAAGCTCGACGCGATGGAAGGGGTGCAGTTCAAACAGTTCAACTCGATCACCGAATATCACTCGCTGATGTTTGATTTGGGCGTGGTGGCCCGTCGTCTGCGCTCTGCATCCGATCGTAGCAAATACTACCGCCTGATTGAGGCCTCGCTGTACGGCGGGATCTCCAGCACCATTACCCGCTCCCTGCGCGATTACCTGCTGCCGGAAAACAGCGGCGTGCGTAAGGCGTTCCAGGATATGGAAGCGGCGCTGCGTGAAAACCGTATGACCCTGGAAGCGATTCGCGTAACTCAGTCCGATCGCGATCTGTTTAAGCACCTTATCAGTGAAGCCACCAACTACGTGGCGGCGGACTACATGCGCCACGCCAACGAGCGGCGAATCCATCTGGATAAAGCGCTGGAGTACCGTCGCGAGCTCTTTACCTCGCGTTCGCAGCTGGCGGCAGAGCAGTACAAACATGTCGATATGGCGCGCGAGCTGCAGGAACACAACGGCGCAGAAGGCGATCTGGAAGCTGATTATCAGGCCGCCAGCGATCACCTGAACCTGGTACAAACCGCGCTGCGTCAGCAGGAAAAAATCGAGCGCTACGAAGCGGATCTCGACGAACTGCAGATTCGTCTGGAAGAGCAAAATGAAGTGGTGGCGGAAGCCGCCGACCAGCAGGAAGAGAACGAAGCTCGCGCCGAGGCCGCCGAACTGGAAGTGGATGAGCTGAAAAGCCAGCTCGCCGATTACCAGCAGGCGCTCGACGTGCAGCAGACTCGCGCCATTCAGTACAATCAGGCCCTACAGGCGCTGGAGCGCGCGCGCGCGCTGTGCCACCTGCCGGATTTAACCGCCGATAGCGCCGATGAATGGCTGGAAACTTTCCAGGCGAAAGAGCTGGAAGCGACGGAAAAAATGCTGTCGCTGGAACAAAAAATGAGCGTGGCGCAAACCGCGCACAGCCAGTTTGAACAAGCGTATCAGCTGGTTGCGGCGATCAACGGCCCGCTGGCGCGTAATGAAGCCTGGGATGTGGCGCGTGAATTACTACGCGATGGCGTCAACCAGCGTCATCTGGCGGAGCAGGCTCATGGGTTGCGTAGCCGTCTCAACGAGCTGGAGCAGCGCCTGCGTGAACAACAGGACGCCGAGCGCCAGCTGGCCGAGTTCTGTAAGCGCCAGGGCAAACGCTACGATATCGACGATTTGGAAACGCTGCATCAGGAGCTGGAAGCGCGCATCGCGTCATTGGCCGATAGCGTTTCTAACGCTCAGGAACAGCGCATGGCTCTGCGTCAGGAGCTGGAACAGCTGCAGTCGCGTACCCAGACGTTGATGCGCCGGGCGCCGATTTGGCTGGCGGCGCAAAACAGCCTCAACCAGCTGTGCGAGCAGAGCGGCGAGCAGTTTGAATCAAGCCAGGACGTCACCGAGTACCTGCAGCAGCTGCTGGAGCGCGAGCGCGAAGCCATTGTTGAGCGCGATGAAGTCGGCGCCCGCAAGCGCGCCATCGACGAAGAAATCGAGCGTCTCAGCCAGCCGGGCGGTTCTGAAGACCCGCGTCTGAACGCGCTGGCGGAGCGCTTTGGCGGCGTGCTGTTGTCGGAAATCTACGACGACGTTAGCCTCGAAGATGCCCCGTACTTCTCCGCGCTGTATGGCCCATCGCGCCATGCGATCGTGGTTCCGGATCTGTCGCAAGTGGCGGAGCAGCTCGAAGGGCTGGAAGATTGCCCGGAAGACCTGTATCTGATCGAAGGCGATCCGCAGTCCTTCGATGACAGCGTTTTCAGCGTCGATGAGCTGGAAAAAGCGGTGGTCGTGAAAATTGCCGACCGCCAGTGGCGCTATTCGCGTTTTCCGACGCTGCCGCTGTTTGGCCGCGCCGCGCGTGAAAACCGCATCGAAACGCTGCACGCCGAGCGTGAAAGCCTCTCCGAGCGTTTTGCTACGCTGTCGTTTGACGTGCAGAAAACGCAGCGCCTGCATCAGGCCTTTAGCCGCTTCATCGGTAGCCATTTGGCGGTTGCCTTTGATGACGACCCGGAAGAAGAGATCCGCAAACTCAATAGCCGCCGCGGCGAACTCGAGCGCGCGCTGAATGCGCATGAAAGCGATAACCAGCAGAACCGCGTCCAGTACGAGCAGGCGAAAGAGGGCGTGTCGGCGCTTAACCGCCTGCTGCCGCGCCTGAATCTGCTGGCCGATGAGACGCTGGCCGATCGCGTAGATGAAATCCAGGAGCGTCTGGATGAAGCGCAGGAAGCGGCGCGCTTTATCCAGCAGCATGGCAATCAGCTGGCGAAACTGGAACCCATCGTCTCGGTACTGCAGAGCGACCCGGAACAGTTCGAACAGCTGAAAGAAGACTACGCCTATTCGCAGCAAATCCAGCGCGATGCGCGCCAGCAGGCTTTCGCGCTGGCGGAAGTCGTGCAGCGCCGCGCTCACTTCAGCTACTCTGACTCGGCGGAGATGCTCAGCGGCAACAGCGATCTTAACGAAAAGCTGCGCCAGCGCCTGCAACAAGCAGAATCCGAGCGTAGCCGCGCTCGCGAAGCGATGCGTAGCCACGTTGCGCAGTTGAACCAGTACAACCAGGTGCTGGCGTCGCTGAAAAGTTCGTATGACACCAAGAAAGAGCTGCTCAACGATCTGTATAAAGAGCTGCAGGATATCGGCGTGCGTGCCGATGCCGGCGTGGAAGAGCGCGCGCGCGCGCGTCGTGATGAGCTGCATATGCAGCTGAGCAACAACCGCTCCCGCCGTAATCAGCTGGAGAAAGCGTTGACCTTCTGCGAAGCGGAGATGGACAACCTGACCCGCAAGCTGCGCAAGCTGGAGCGCGATTACTGCGAAATGCGCGAGCAGGTGGTGAGCGCTAAAGCGGGCTGGTGCGCGGTGATGCGTCTGGTGAAAGACAACGGCGTGGAACGTCGTCTGCACCGCCGCGAGCTGGCCTATCTCTCCGCCGACGAACTGCGTTCGATGTCGGATAAGGCGCTGGGTGCGCTGCGTCTGGCGGTCGCTGATAACGAGCACCTGCGCGACGTCCTGCGTATTTCGGAAGATCCGAAACGTCCGGAGCGCAAAATTCAGTTCTTCGTTGCCGTTTATCAGCATCTGCGCGAGCGTATCCGCCAGGATATTATTCGCACCGATGATCCGGTAGAAGCGATCGAGCAGATGGAAATCGAACTCAGCCGTCTGACCGAAGAGCTGACCAACCGCGAACAGAAGCTGGCGATCAGCTCACGCAGCGTGGCGAATATCATTCGCAAGACCATTCAGCGTGAGCAGAACCGTATTCGCATGCTCAACCAGGGGCTGCAGAGCGTATCGTTTGGTCAGGTCAACAGCGTGCGTCTGAACGTCAACGTGCGTGAAACCCACTCGACGCTGCTTGATGTCCTCTCCGAACAGCATGAGCAGCATCAGGATCTGTTTAACAGTAATCGCCTGACCTTCTCGGAAGCGCTAGCGAAACTTTATCAGCGCCTGAATCCGCAGATTGATATGGGGCAACGTACGCCGCAAACCATCGGCGAGGAGCTGCTCGACTACCGCAACTATCTGGAGATGGAAGTGGAAGTTAACCGTGGTTCCGACGGCTGGCTGCGCGCGGAGTCCGGCGCGCTGTCAACCGGTGAAGCGATCGGTACCGGGATGTCGATTCTGGTGATGGTGGTGCAGAGCTGGGAAGATGAATCCCGTCGTCTGCGCGGTAAGGATATCTCGCCTTGCCGTCTGCTGTTCCTCGATGAAGCAGCGCGTCTTGATGCTCGCTCTATCGCCACGCTGTTCGAACTGTGCGAACGTCTGGAGATGCAGTTGATTATCGCGGCGCCTGAAAATATCAGCCCGGAAAAAGGCACAACTTATAAACTGGTGCGTAAAGTGTTTAATAATCACGAACACGTACACGTTGTCGGCCTGCGCGGTTTTGCCGCGCCGGTGCCGGAAGCGCTGCCTGGAACCGCTGACGCCTCCTGAAAGGGTGCCGATTAATAGGAAAAAGGGTGACAATTTGTCGCCCTTTTTGTTTTTCTGTACAGTACGCTAACAAGGTATAGTCTTTAAACTTCTTTACATTTGGTAAGGCAAAAGCGTTTTCGCCTTTATATACTGAGAATAAGCCCCATTAGGCGGGCAGCAATGTGTTAACAGGGGGCAAGGGATGTTGCTAAAGAAACGGTATGGTCGACAATTGTCGGTGCTCAGCCTGAGCCTGAGCCTGGCTTTTGCATTTGCTCCGCTGTTCAATGTCCAGGCCGCAGAGCCTGAAGTTATACCCACAGATAGTTCCGCGACGGTGGGCGATCTGTCGTCGGCATTAGCCCAAAGCGACGGCCAGTCCGCTGCGGTCGCGCAAATGGCCGGCGAGAAGCCGCTGGCGGCGGATGCGGTGGCGAAAAGCCGTGCTGAAATCGAGGGCTTACTGCCGTCTGGTTATCATCCGGTTTATATCAATCCGCTGGTAGCGCTGTACGCTGCCCGCGACATGAAACCCATGTGGGAGAACCGCGAAGCGGTACAGGCCTTCCAGCAGCAGCTGGCGGAGGTCGCTATCGCTGGCTTCCAGCCGCAGTTCACCACCTGGGTGAGCCTACTGACTGACCCGTCAGTCAGCGGCCTGGCCCGCGATGTCGTGCTCTCCGACGCCATGATGGGATATCTGCATTTTATTAGCGGTATTCCGATGCAGGGGAACCGTTGGCTGTACGGCTCAACGCCTTACAAAATGACGACGCCGCCGCTCTCGGTCATCAATCAGTGGCAGCTGGCGCTGGATAACGGTTCGTTAACGCAATTTATTGCCGGACTGGCGCCGCAACATTCACAATATGAAGCAATGCATCAGGCGCTGCTGACGCTGGTGGCGGATAACCGTCCGTGGCCGCAACTGACCAGCAACGCCTCGCTACGTCCGGGAGAGTGGAGCAACGATATTGGCGCGCTGCGTGAAATCCTGCAGCGTACCGGCATGCTGGATGATTCGGCGAAAATCGCCCTCCCGGGCGATGTGGTAAGCCCATCGGCGAAACCGAAATCGAAAACAAAACCTGCCGCGCGTGGCGTGTACGATCGCCAACTGGTCGAGGGCGTTAAACGCTTTCAGGCCTGGCAGGGGCTGGGCGCTGACGGCGTCATCGGCCAGTCTACCCGCGACTGGCTGAACGTCTCTTCGGCGCAGCGTGCCGGGGTGCTGGCGCTGAATATCCAGCGTCTGCGTTTGCTACCGAGTAAATTGTCCACCGGTATCATGGTCAATATTCCGGCGTTCTCGCTGGTCTACTATCAGGACGGCAGTCAGGTGCTGGCATCGCGGGTCATTGTCGGTCGTCCGGATCGTAAAACGCCGATGATGAGCAGCGCGTTGAACAACGTGGTGGTCAACCCGCCGTGGAACGTGCCGCCGACGCTGGCGCGCAAAGATATCCTGCCGAAGGTGCGCAACAATCCAGGCTATCTGGAGCAGCATGGTTATACGTTGATGCGCGGCTGGAACAGCAAAGAAGCTATCGATCCGTATGGTGTCGATTGGTCTACCATCACCGAGAAGAATCTACCGTTCCGTTTCCAGCAGGCGCCGGGCGCGCGCAACTCGCTGGGGCGGTATAAGTTCAATATGCCAAGCTCGGATGCTATTTATCTCCACGATACGCCGAACCACAATCTGTTCCAGAAAGATGTTCGCGCGTTGAGCTCGGGCTGCGTTCGCGTCAATAAAGCATCTGAACTGGCGAATATGCTATTGCAGGATGCGGGCTGGAATGATTCACGCATTTCCGACGCGCTGAAACAAGGGGATACGCGCTACGTCAATATTCGGCAAAATATTCCGGTTAATTTATATTATTTGACTGCCTTTGTTGGCGCTGATGGACGTACACAATATCGAACAGATATTTACAATTACGATCTCACCGCGCGATCCAGCGCACAAATTCTGCCAAAAGCGGAACAATTAATCAGGTAAATGAAGTAGTTCTGCGAAAAATGTTGTCCTAGCACTGAACGAAATCGGGCCATGGTCGTCTACAAGGCCCGTATTTCCTGGGGTGAGGCTGCCTTGACGTTGGCAATAATGCCCGGTAAGGTGCCTTTCGTGCGCCAGAAGTGCATATACATATAATCCGCAAAAATGTATTGCGGCGGTCAGTACGAAAACGCTCTCCTGCTGAGCTTTATTAGCGGTAAGGGAGCGTTAGCGCGTCGTCAGCCAAATACGTTGTAGCGGAATAGTATATTACGATTCATTTACCTGTAGACCTGATTATCATGGACAAATTTGACGCTAATCGCCGCAGATTGCTGGCGTTGGGTGGCGCTGCCCTCGGTGCTGCCGCCATTCTCCCTGCGCCGGCATTTGCCACCCTCTCGACCCCCCGACCGCGTATTTTGACGCTGAATAACCTGCACACCGGTGAATCACTCAAGGCGGAGTTTTTCGATGGTAGAGGCTATATTCAGGATGAATTAGCAAGACTTAACCATTTTTTCCGTGATTTCCGCGCGAATAAAATTAAGTCTATTGACCCAGGATTATTCGATCAGCTTTATCGCCTACAGGGACTACTCGGCACCAATAAGCCTGTCCAGCTCATCTCCGGTTATCGCTCCGTCGATACCAACGATGAACTTCGCGCACGAAGCCGTGGTGTAGCGAAACATAGCTATCACACCAAAGGCCAGGCGATGGATTTCCACATTGAAGGCGTTGCCTTAAGCAATATTCGCAAAGCGGCGTTATCTATGCGCTCAGGTGGTGTAGGATACTACCCACGTAGCAACTTTGTGCATATTGATACCGGTCCGGTACGGCACTGGTAACGAAAGGAGCATCATGAACTATCGTATTATTCCGGTCACGGCGTTCGCCCAGAACTGTTCTTTAATTTGGTGTGAACAAACCCGGCTTGCCGCTCTGGTCGATCCTGGCGGCGATGCCGAGCGCATCAAGGAAGAAGTCGCGGCGGCAGGCGTCAGCCTGATGCAGATCCTGTTGACGCATGGTCACCTGGATCACGTCGGCGCGGCAGCCGAGCTGGCGCAACATTACGGTGTGCCAATTATTGGACCGGAAAAAGAAGATGAGTTCTGGCTGGAAGGATTGCCGGCGCAAAGCCGCATGTTCGGGCTGGATGAATGTCAGCCTTTGCAGCCGGACCGCTGGCTGAATGAAGGGGATGTGGTAACCGTCGGCAATATCGCTTTGCAGGTATTGCACTGTCCTGGCCATACGCCGGGGCACGTGGTTTTCTTTGACGATGCCTCGCGTCTGCTGATTTCCGGCGATGTGATTTTCAAAGGCGGAGTAGGACGCAGCGACTTCCCGCGCGGCGACCACGGCCAGCTGATTGATGCGATTAAACGTAAACTGTTGCCTTTGGGCGACGACGTGACGTTTATCCCCGGTCATGGCCCGTTATCGACGCTGGGATATGAGCGCCTGCATAATCCGTTCCTGCAGGATGAAATGCCGGTCTGGTAATGCCTGACCTCAAGGAAGTAAAAAAGGCCGCGATTGCGGCCTTTTCTTATGTGTCAGGGCTGGGAATTACAGCACCGCGACGATGGCTTCGCACAGCGGCGCCATATTATCAGGCGTCATGCCGGCAACGTTGATACGCCCGGACGCGACCGCATAAATAGCGAACTCTTCACGCAGACGCAGTACCTGCTCTTTGGTCAGGCCGCTAAACGAGAACATCCCATTCTGTTTGGTGATGAAGGTAAAGTCGCGGCTGGCGCCTTTTTCCTGCAGAGTATTCACAAACAGTAAGCGCATGCGCTGAATACGCTGGCGCATATCGGTGAGTTCTTGTTCCCAGATGGCGCGCAGCGCGTCGTTGCTGAGAATCGTCGCCACCACCGAGGCGCCGTGCGCCGGCGGGTTTGAGTAGTTGGCGCGGATAACCGCTTTCATCTGGCTGAACGCGCGATCGACGGTGTCCTGATCGGCGGCAACCAGCGTACAGGCGCCAACGCGCTCGTTATACAGGCCGAAGTTTTTCGAGTAAGAGCTGGCGACCAGTAGCTCTTTATGCAGCGCGGCAAACGCGCGCAGGCCTTCAGCGTCTTCTTCCAGACCGCGGGCGAAGCCCTGGTAGGCGAAGTCAAACAGCGGCAGCCAGCCTTTTTCGGCGGACATCTGCGCCAGCTGTTGCCACTGTTCCAGCGTTGGATCGATGCCGGTTGGGTTGTGGCAGCAGCCGTGGAACAGCACAACGTCGCCCGCCTGCGCTTCGTTCAGGCTGGCTAGCAGACCGTCGAAATCAAGCTGGTGGTTAGCGGCATCGTAGTAAGCGTATTCACGCACTTCCAGCCCGGCAGCGCCAAAAACGCTTTTATGGTTCGGCCAGCTTGGGTTGCTTACCCATACCCGTTTAACGTCGGTGTTTTTGGCAAGGAAATCAGCCGCTACGCGCAGGCCGCCGGTGCCGCCTGGGGTTTGGGCGGTACGGGCGCGCTTATCGCTGATAATTGCGCTTCCTTTACCGAACAGCAGCTCCTGAGTGCAACGACCAAACTCCGGAATACCATCAATACCGAGGTAGTTTTTGGTGGTTTCATTTTCCAGCAGATATTGCTCGGCTTTTTTTACGCTGGTCAGAACAGGCGTTTTACCTGTCTCATCTTTGTAAACACCAATTCCGAGGTTAATTTTGCCTGGGCGGTCATCGGCACGAAACAGATCGGCCAGGCCCAGAATAGGGTCGGCAGGGGCGGCTGTAATGTTCTCAAACATGACGAGGTTCCATTGTGATTACTGAGGGAAATCCGCTATCAGGGTAACGGTAGATTTACAAATTGCCAACCGTTTGCGACAAAAAGCGAGAAGGTTTTTGCAAGTTACGATCTTCGTCTTAGTAACGCAGAAAAGCAGGACCGAAGTCCTGCTTTTTAGGCATATCACGAAGGGGTGTACTACAGATTAGAACTGGTAAACGATACCAACCGCAGCCTGGTCGTCGGTGGCAACGCCTGCTTCACGAGTATAGGAGTTGTCGTCCAGCTGGTTGAACTTGTACGCCGCGTACACGTTCATGTTTTTGTTGAAGTAGTACCAGGTACCCAGTTCAATGTATTTAACCAGGTCCGCATCGCCGCCGCCGAAGCCGCCGCGAGCCTGCAGATTTTTACCTTTAGTCTGCACGTAGCCGAGGGACGGACGCAGACCGAAATCGAACTGATACTGAACCACAGCTTCGAAGTTCTGAGTTTTGCCCGCGAAGTAGTTATCTTCTTCCGGGGTCATGTTGTAAGTCTGGGAGTACATAACAGCGGCGTAGATGTTGTTAGCATCGTACTTAGCAGAGGTTGCCCATGCTTCAGCTTTGTTACCGTTGCCGTCGCGCTTCTGGTCAACGCTACGGTTGGAGTTAGCGTAACCTGCGGACAGCGCGATACCGTTATCAAACGCGTAGGTTGCCGCGGTGCTGAAGCCGTCGCCGTTCTGTTTACGAATCACACGGTCGTGATCGTTTTTACCCTGGTACTGCAGCGCGAAGCTCAGACCGTCAACCAGACCGAAGAAGTCTGAGTTACGGTAGGTGGCCACGCCGTTAGTACGGCCGGTCATGTAGTTATCGGTGTAGTTCCAGCCGTCGCCGCCCCACTCAACCAGCATATCGGTTGCGGATTCGACGTCGTAGATGGCGCCGTAGTTACGGCCATAGTCGAATGAACCATATTCGCCCGCTTTCAGACCGGCGAAGGCCAGACGGGTTTTAGTGGTCTGGGAACCTTCAACGTTGGACGCATCCATGTTGTATTCCCACTGGCCGTAACCGATCAACTGGTCGTTGATTTGGGTTTCGCCTTTCAGGCCGATACGGGCATAGGTGGTGTCGTCGCTGCTGGTGTCACCATTGGTGGTCCAGACATGTTCGCCAACCATTTTTCCGTAGAAATCCAGCTTGTTACCATTTTTGTTATAGATTTCCGCAGCGTTGGCCGCACCGGCTACCAGCAGGGCAGGGATCACCACTGCCAGAATATTGCGCTTCATCATTATTTATTACCCTCATTAATATTTTTTATATGACACTTGCCACCGCCGCCAATAAATTCCGTCAATGAAAATTTACAGAACTATTGAAGATAGTTTGGTGTCTGAAGGCATCTTTCCATCGGTAGTGCCGTTTCGCTAGCCGGAAAATGCTACCAATATCGTAAAATAGTAACAAAAAGAAAAAACATGTAACCAAATATTTATTTTTGGGAACTTTGTGAACTCAATCAAAATTCCGTTCCACTTTGCGAAGATTGTCACCTTCTTATATATATCTATATGAATTAGTTATGAATATTTTCGCTAAAGACAGATTTGATTATTTTTTGTCTCAGTTTGGCTCCTTTTTCGCTCAGGCGCCTTTTTTGCATAACGTGCGCGTAATGATTAAAAAATAGCCAATTCAATCAGTGTATTCATTTGTGTCTTAACATAAGGTGCGAAATCTACGTACTAAGGGTAAGGAAATAGTGAGTAACATAATTACGAATTGTGAAGGTTGATGTTTAAGTTTGTTGAAATTCGCTCACGAAAATTGACATAAAAAAAGGCCGGCTTGCGCCGACCTTGTCAGTGTTTTAACGAAACGCGATTAGAATGTGGCGTTACGTGGCGTACGTGGGAAAGGAATCACGTCGCGAACGTTCTGTACCCCTGTTACGTAGGCGATAAGACGCTCGAAGCCCAGACCGAAGCCAGAATGCGGTACGGTGCCGTAACGGCGCAGGTCGCGATACCACCAGTAGTCTTCTTTATTCAGACCCATTTCGGCCATACGCGCGTCCAGCACATCGAGACGTTCTTCACGCTGGGAGCCGCCGATGATTTCACCGATGCCCGGCGCCAGAACGTCCATTGCGGCGACGGTTTTACCGTCTTCGTTAAGGCGCATGTAGAAAGCCTTAATGTCTTTCGGATAGTTTTTCACGACCACCGGCGCTTTGAAGTGCTCTTCGGCCAGATAACGCTCATGCTCTGAGGAGAGATCCACGCCCCAGTACACCGGGTTTTCAAACTGCTTGCCGCAGTTTTCCAGGATAGTGACGGCGTCGGTGTAATCAACCTGGGCGAAATCAGCAGAGACAAAACGCTGCAGACGGTCGATGGCGTCTTTATCCACGCGCTCGGCAAAGAACTTCATGTCATCCGCACGCTCTTCCAGTACCGCCTTGAAGACGTACTTCAGCATGGCTTCCGCCAGACCGGCAACATCGTTGAGGCTGGCGAAGGCAACTTCTGGCTCCAGCATCCAGAACTCCGCCAGGTGGCGGCTGGTGTTGGAGTTTTCGGCGCGGAAGGTTGGGCCGAAGGTATAGATTTTGGACAATGCGCAGGCATAGGTCTCACCGTTCAACTGGCCGGAAACGGTCAGGAACGACTCTTTACCGAAGAAGTCTTTATCGAAATCGACTTTACCCTGGTCGTTACGCGGCAGGTTTTCCAGATCCAGCGTCGATACGCGGAACATTTCACCGGCGCCTTCGGTATCGGAAGCGGTGATAAGCGGGGTGGATACCCAGAAGAAACCCTGTTCGTCGAAGAAGCGATGCAGTGCCTGCGCCAGGGTGTGGCGTACGCGCGCTACCGCGCCAATCAGGTTGGTGCGCGGACGCAGGTGCGCCACTTCACGCAGATACTCGATGCTGTGGCGTTTCGCCGCCATCGGGTAGGTGTCCGGATCTTCAACCCAGCCGGTGACTTCCACGCTGGAGGCCTGGATTTCAAAGCTCTGGCCCTGACCCTGGGAGGCCACGACTTTACCGATGACGATAACCGAACAGCCGGTGGTCAGGCGCAACACTTCCTGATTGTAATTGGGCAGAGAATTATTAATAACGGCCTGTACAGGATCAAAGCAGGAACCGTCATAGACGGCAAGGAAAGAAAAGCCAGCTTTAGAATCTCGGCGGGTACGCACCCATCCGCGCACGGTGACTTCGCTGTCAACGGCAACGCGGCCCTGGAGTACGTCGGCTACAGGCACAACGCTCATAATATTCTCTCTATATAGTCCAATAAAAAAGTCTCTTCCCCTTCAACGGGGGGATATCTATGTTACCTGTCATCTTCCATCAGACAAGCAGAATTCGCATCATAAAGGGATAATTTGACAATAAATAATAAAGAAAAAGGAGCCTGAGAGGCTCCTTGTTGAAATTAACTCGCCTTTTTAATCGGCGGCAGGTCGAAGGCCTCGCGCAGGGCGCGGACGAACGCCTTATCGTGGCAGATGGTTTTACCCGGGCTATCTGAGAGTTTCGCCACCGGCTTGCCGTTACATTCTACTAGTTTTATCACGATATTTAGCGGTTTCACCTGTGGAATGTCGCAGGTTAACCGGGTGCCGATACCGAAGCTGAGCTTCACCCGCGAGGAGAAGTGGCGATACAGTTCGACCGCTTTGCCGAGGTCGAGGTTATCGGAGAACACCAGCACTTTACTCATCGGGTCGATACCCAATTTCTGATAATGGGCGATAGCTTTCTCGCCCCACTCCAGCGGATCCCCGGAGTCATGGCGCAGTCCCTGATAGCGGGTAGCGAATTCAGGGCCGAAATCACGCAGGAAAGCGTCCATGGTGATGCAGTCGGTCAGGGCAATACCCAGCTGATCCGGATATTCCGCCAGCCAGGCGGCTAGCGCCGCGCGCTGGCTGCTGGCCAGGTTTGGACTGATTTGCTGGTGGGCCTGGAACCATTCGTGCGCCTGGGTGCCCATCGGGGTTAAATTGAGTCGGCGGGCCAGATCGTAGTTGCTGGTGCCGACAAACCACGGCTCCTGCTGCAAGCGCTGCACGATAGCCTGCTGTACTTCGCGGGAGAAGCGGCGGCGGGTGCCGAAATCCATCAGGCGGAATGCCGACATATCGATGTCGGCGGTCATATCAGCGAAGTCGGCAAGCTTATGTTCGAGCGTCTCCAGCGCCAGGTCGACGCCGATTTCCGGCGAACGGTAGTGGTGCACCAGTTCGCTGATGACCGCCAGCAGCGGCACTTCCCACATGATCACTTCGCGCCACGGCCCGGCGAGGCGAATATTCAGCTTGCCATGATCGTTGATGACGGTGACCTGGCTTGGGTCGTAGCGGAAGTCGCGCAGCCAGTCGAGATAGTCCTGCGAGAAGAACGGCAGGGTGGACAGCCAGTGATACTCATCGTCCTGCAGCTTCAGGTCGCGCATGGTTTCAACCTGCTCACGAATCGCGTCGGCATAGATGCCGAGCAGGTCGTCTCCGCGGCAGCGGAACTCTGCCGCCACCTCCACATCATAGTAGCGGTGGAAGACGGCCTGCTGCATATGCAGCTTATAGGCATCCGTATCAAGCAGCGAGTGCAGTACAGGAGAAGTGAATTGTGTCATGGTGCGCAGTAGCATCCTCTCACTGGGGCGTTCCATTCAAACCAAAGCAGAAAAAAGGAGGCGGAGTATACCTTTAATACCCGGTGCTGTCCTGCTGCGATGGCTCGACGGTAACGCTGACGGTCATTTGCGAGGCCTAGTTTAATATATTGAACACGGATCACACCACAAGCTTTGCGCCGGGTCGAGCGCATTTCGTGCCTCATGTGTTATCAATATGTAGCGATTTTCGTGTTGAACGTTGAAAAGATGAAGATTCTGCATAGCGCGATCTGCGCAACAGGAATAGACTGGAGCCGATACTTTACAGACACGCTAAAGGTTTTTTATGACACAACAGCCCCAAGCCAAATACCGCCACGACTACCGTGCGCCGGATTATCTGATTAGCGATATTGATTTGACCTTTGACCTGGATGCCGCGAAAACCGTTGTCACGGCCGAGAGTAAGGTTTCCCGTCACGCGGCTGCGTCTGATGTGCCATTGCGTCTGGATGGCGAAGACCTGACCCTGATTTCACTGCAGGTGAACGGCCAGCCGTGGAACGACTATAAAGAAGAAAACAATCAGCTGGTGATTAGCGGTTTGCCGGACAGTTTCACTCTGACTATCGTCAATGAAATTAGCCCGGCGGCGAACACCGCGCTGGAAGGCCTGTATCAGTCAGGCGAAGCGCTATGTACCCAGTGCGAAGCAGAAGGCTTCCGCCATATTACCTGGTACCTCGACCGCCCGGACGTGCTGGCGCGCTTCACCACCAAAATCATCGCCGATAAAGCGAAATACCCCTACCTGCTTTCTAACGGCAACCGCGTAGCGCAGGGCGAGCTGGACAATGGCCGTCACTGGATCCAGTGGCAGGATCCGTTCCCAAAACCCTGTTACCTGTTCGCGCTGGTGGCCGGCGATTTCGACGTGCTGCGTGATACCTTCACCACCCGTTCCGGGCGCGAAGTCGCGCTCGAACTGTACGTTGACCGCGGCAATCTCGACCGCGCGCCGTGGGCGATGACCTCGCTGAAAAACTCAATGAAGTGGGACGAAACCCGTTTCGGTCTCGAATATGACCTCGACATCTATATGATCGTCGCCGTCGACTTCTTCAACATGGGCGCGATGGAGAACAAAGGTCTCAACGTCTTTAACTCTAAATATGTGCTGGCCCGTACCGATACCGCGACCGATAAAGACTACCTCGACATCGAGCGCGTCATTGGTCACGAATATTTCCATAACTGGACCGGCAACCGTGTGACCTGTCGCGACTGGTTCCAGCTCAGCCTGAAAGAAGGGCTGACCGTATTTCGCGATCAGGAGTTCAGTTCCGATCTCGGCTCGCGTGCGGTAAACCGTATCAACAACGTGCGTACCATGCGCGGGCTGCAGTTTGCCGAAGACGCCAGCCCGATGGCGCACCCGATCCGTCCGGATATGGTTATTGAAATGAACAACTTCTACACCCTGACGGTCTACGAAAAGGGCGCGGAAGTGATCCGTATGCTGCACACCCTGTTAGGCGAAGCCAATTTCCAGAAAGGGATGCAGTTGTACTTTGAACGCCACGACGGCAGCGCCGCCACCTGCGATGATTTCGTGCAGGCGATGGAAGATGCTTCGAACGTAGATCTGTCGCATTTCCGTCGCTGGTACAGCCAGTCCGGCACGCCGGTCGTTACCGTGCATGACGACTATAACCCGGAAACCGAGCAGTACACGCTGACTATCAGCCAGCGTACGCCGCCGACCGCGGAACAGGCCGACAAGCAGCCGCTGCACATCCCGTTCAGTATCGAGCTGTACGATAACGAAGGCAAAGCGATCCCGCTGCAGAAGGGCGGCCATCCCGTGCACCACGTGCTGAACGTGACCCAGGCGGAGCAGACATTCGTCTTTGATAACGTTTACTTCCAGCCGGTACCGGCGCTGCTGTGTGAATTCTCCGCGCCGGTCAAGCTTGAATATAAATGGAGCGACCAGCAGCTGACGTTCCTGATGCGCCACGCGCGTAACGACTTCTCGCGCTGGGATGCCGCGCAGAGTCTGCTGGCGACCTACATCAAGCTCAACGTTAATCGTCATCAGCAGGGACAGCCGCTGTCGCTGCCGATCCACGTCGCTGACGCCTTCCGCGCGATCCTGCTCGACGAAAAAATCGATCCGGCGCTGGCGGCGGAAATTTTAACGCTGCCGTCGGCCAACGAAATCGCTGAACTGTTCACCATCATCGATCCGATTGCCATCGCGGCGGTGCGCGAAGCGCTGACCCGTACGCTGGCGAAAGAGCTGGCCGATGAGCTGCTGGTGGTTTACAACGCCAACAAGCTCGACAGCTATCGCGTTGACCATGCCGATATCGGTAAACGTTCTCTGCGCAATACCTGCCTGCGCTATCTGGCTTTTGGCGATGTTGAGTTGGCAGATAAGCTGGTGCAAGCCCAGTATCATCATGCTGACAACATGACCGACGCGCTGGCTGCGCTGTCGTCGGCGGTGGCGGCGGAGTTGCCGTGCCGTGATGCATTGATGCAGGAGTATGACGATAAGTGGCACCAGGACGGTCTGGTGATGGACAAGTGGTTCATCCTGCAGTCCACCAGCCCGGCGGCCAATGTGGTTGAGACGGTACGCGGATTGCTCAAGCACCGTTCATTCACGATGAGCAACCCGAACCGGGTACGTTCGCTGATCGGCGCCTTCGCGAGTAGCAACCCGGCGGCGTTCCATGCCGAAGACGGCAGCGGTTACCAGTTCCTGGTGGAAATGCTGACCGAGCTCAATAGCCGCAACCCGCAGGTGGCGTCGCGTCTGATTGAGCCGCTGATTCGTCTGAAACGCTACGATGAGAAACGTCAGGCCAAGATGCGTGCGGCGCTGGAACAGCTGAAAGGGCTGGAGAATCTCTCCGGCGATCTGTTCGAGAAGATCGCCAAGGCGCTGGCGTAACGGCGGTGCAAATCCCGGATAGCGGCGCAAGCGCCTTATCCGGGCTACCGTTCATTCACTACGCTGGCTGAAACTGCCGGTGTTGGTGGCCGCAAAATCCCCGGTGGCGCACTCGCTTACCGGGGCTACAGCGCTTTGCGATTTGGTAGTCCGGCCGAGCGAAGCGCGGGCCGGGGACGTTAGTTAGCCATGACTAAACAAACGCGGCGCGCGCTCGCTGTCGCCGCGCTTCATCACCCGATCGAGCACCTGTGCTTCCAGTTCCGCCAGCTTCGCCGAGCCGAACCGCCTCGGACGTGGAATATCCACGTTCAAATCGAGGCCGATTTTCTTTTCTTCTATTAACAGCACCCGGTCGGCCATCGCCACTGCTTCACTCACATCATGGGTTACCAGCAACACGGTAAAGCCGTGCTCCTGCCAGAGCGAAACAATCAATTCCTGCATTTCCAGGCGGGTGAGGGCGTCGAGGGCTCCCAGCGGTTCATCCAGCAATAACAGACGCGGGCGATGGATCAGCGCGCGGGCCAGCGCAACGCGCTGTTTTTGCCCGCCGGAAAGCGCGGCCGGCCACTCATCGGCTCTCTCTTCCAGCCCGACGCTGGCCAGCGCCTGGCGGGCGGCATCGCGCCACTGGCCCTTCAGCCCAAGCCCAACGTTGTCGATAACCGTCTTCCAGGGCAGCAACCGCGCGTCCTGGAACATCATGCGCGTATCCTCCTGAATCTGCGCAAGCGGCGTCGCGCCTGCCAGTAGTTCGCCGCCGTTGGGTTTTTCCAACCCGGCCAGCAGGCGCAACAGGGTGCTTTTACCGCCGCCGCTGCGGCCGACCACCGCGACAAATTGCCCGGTAGGAATATGTAAATCCAGCTCATTGAGAATGACATTGTCGCCGTAGCGTTTGCTGACCCCATTGAGTAACAGCGGGATCCCGGGATTAAGACGAGCAGTATTCATGCGTTAGCCTCCTGAAGACGGTACGCCGGGTTCCAGCGCAGCCAGACGCGTTCCAGCAGTTGCGCGCTGAAATCGGCGAGCTTGCCGAGTATGGCGTAAAGAATAATGGCGACCACCACCACATCGGTTTGCAGAAATTCGCGGGCGTTCATCGCCAGATAGCCAATCCCGGCATTAGCCGAGATGGTCTCAGCGACGATAAGCGTCAGCCACATCAATCCGAGGGCGAAGCGAATGCCGACCATAATCGAGGGCAGGGCGCCGGGGAGGATCACGTGGCGGAAAAGAGCGAATCCGGATAAGCCATAGCTACGCGCCATTTCCACCAGACCGCGATCGATATTGCGAATGCCGTGCCAGGTATTGATATAAATCGGAAACATCGTCCCCAGCGCGACAAGAAATATTTTGGCGCTTTCATCAATACCGAACCACAAAATCACCAGGGGGATCAGCGCGAGATGCGGCACATTGCGCAACATCTGGATGGAGGTATCCAGCAGGCGTTCGCCCCAACGCGAGAGCCCGCTAATGAGCCCGAGCGTCAGGCCGATGGAGCCGCCGATGGCGAAGCCAAGCAAGGCGCGCCAGGAACTGATCGCCAGATGTTGCCACAGTTCGCCGCTGGCGGAGAGCGTCCAGAAGGCTTTCAGTACCCCCTCCGGAGAGGGGAGAATACGGGTTGAGAGCCAGCCTACCGAGGACGCCAATTGCCAGATAAGCACGGTGCCTACCGGTAAAAACCAGGGGGCGAGGCGTAACAGAAGTTTTTGCGAAGAGGCTGCCATAGTTCGCTCCCTAACTTTGCGCCGCTTTACGCGGGATAAATTCATTCGCTACCGCTTCCCCCTGCATGCGCAGGTTTTGCGGCTGAGGGATCGTCGGAACGTTGACATCGAGCAGCGGGAACAGCAGTTCGCCGACTCGCCAGGCTTCCTCAAGGTGCGGGTAGCCGGAGAAGATAAAACTGTCGATGCCAAGTTCGGCGTATTCATTAATACGTTCAGCGACGGTGGCCGCATCGCCAACCAGCGCAGTACCTGCGCCGCCGCGCGCCAGACCGACCCCGGCCCACAGGTTCGGGCTGATCTCCAGTTTGTCGCGACGGCCGTTGTGCAGCGCCGCCATGCGGTGCTGGCCAACAGAATCGGTTTGCGCGAAGGCTGCCTGCGCGCGGGCGATGGTCTCGTCATCCAGATGGGAGATTAAGCTCTCCGCCGCTTGCCATGCCTCTTCATTGGTTTCGCGAACGATGACGTGCAAACGAATACCAAAGCGGACGCTGCGGCCGAGGCGCGCGGCTTTCTCACGCACCTGGGCGATTTTTTCCGCCACCTGCGCCGGCGGTTCGCCCCAGGTCAGATAGAGGTCTACCTGTTCGGCGGCCAGATCCTGGGCAACGTCCGAGGAGCCGCCAAAGTAGAGCGGCGGTCGCGGCTGTTGCTGCGGCGGGAAGAGCAGTTTCGCCCCGCGTACGTGCTGATGTTTGCCGTGAAAGGTCACGGTTTCGCCTTCCATCAGCTTGCGCCAGATATGGGTGAACTCGGCGGAGGCTTCATAGCGTTCGGTGTGGTCGAGGAATACGCCATCGCCGGCTAATTCATTTGGATCGCTGCCGGTGACCAGGTTGAACAAGGCCCGGCCATTAGAGAGTCGATCAAGCGTAGCTGCCTGGCGCGCGGCGACGGTAGGCGATACGACGCTTGGGCGCAGCGCGACGAGGAACTTCAGCCGCTGGGTGACGGGGATCATTGAAGCGGCAACCAGCCAGGCATCTTCACAGGAGCGTCCGGTGGGAATAAGTACGCCGGTAAAGCCGAGTCGGTCGGCGGTCTGGGCGATTTGCTGCAGATAGCTGTAGTCTACCGGGCGCGCCCCTTCGTCGGTGCCCAGATAGCGGCCGTCACCGTGGGTGGGTAAGAACCAGAACATATTCAGACTCATGATTTCGCTCCTTGTGCGGGGGCAGGCTGCCAGATACGGTTTTGAATAGTGATTTTTTTCGGTACCAGCTTGTTCTCATAGAACAGATCGGCGGTTTGCTGTTGGCGAGCGGCCGTTTCAGCGCTTACCGGGGATATCGCGGTTGGCGGACGATGGTCGAGATAGCTGGCGATTACCGCTTCGGGTAGCCCCATCGTTTTGGCCAGCAGGGCAATACTTTCCTGGCGATGGCTGATGGTCAGGGCATCCGCCTGGCTAAAGGTCGCCAACACGCCTTCGATAAAGGCGCTGTTCTTTTCGGCATAAGGACGGGCGGCAAGATAGAACGAACCGGTCTGCTTCAGGTCGCTACCATCTTTCAGTACCCGTACCCCGCCTTGCAGCAGCGCCGCAGAGTAATAGGGATCCCAGATAGCCCAGGCGTCGACATTACCCTGCTGAAATGCGGCGCGGGCATCGGCGGGGGCAAGATATACCGGCTGGATATCGCTGAATTTCAGGCCTGCCTGCTGCAGAGCGCGCAGCAGCAGATTGTGCGAGCTGGAGCCCTTCTGGAACGCCACCTTACGTCCTTTCAGTTCTGCCACGCTTTTGATTGGGCTGTTATCGGCGACCAGAATCACTTCCGCTTTCGGTTTCGCGGGTTCCGCGCCGATATAGACCAGATCGGCGCCGGCAGCCTGAGCGAAAATTGGTGGAATATCGCCAGTACTGCCGATATCAATACTGCCGACGTTCAGCGCTTCCAGCATTTGCGGCCCGGCGGGAAACTCGACCCATGAGATCTTAGTTTGCGGATAGCGCTGCTCCAGCAACTGATGGCTCTTCGCCAGCACCATACTGACGCTGCCTTTCTGGTAGCCGATGCGTAACGCTTCCGGCGCCTGCTGGGCCGCATGCGTAATAAAGGAAAGCATGAGTAGCCCGCCGAGAGTCAGGGCGCGCAGAGGATTAAGCATGCTCAACCCCCTGTAATGTCTTTAGTCCGGAGATACGGCTGTTGCGGCGATTCAGCGCCTGCCAGAAGGTCTCCAGCGCCTGGTCGAGACGGTTTTGCAGATTCGGTGTGAACTGCGGCTTGTGTTGATAATCGGTGACCTGGCTATCATCGGCGAAAACGCCATGTAAGATTTCCTGCGCTTTCAGAGCATTAAGCACCGGTTTCAGAGCGTAATCGACCGCCAGCATATGGGCGATGGTGCCGCCTGTCGCCAGCGGCAGGACAATTTTGCCTTCCAGAGCGCGTTCCGGCAGCAGGTCGAGCAGCGTCTTCAGCGCGCCGGAAAAAGAGGCTTTATAGACGGGGGTGGCGATAATCAGGCCATCGGCGCCGGCCAGTTGTTCATTTAAGGTATGCAGAGCGTGGTTATCGAAGCGGGCGTAAAGCAGATCTTCGGGATCAAAATTCTGTAAATGCCAGTGATAGACTTCGATGTCGGCTGCGGCAAGTTTCTCTCTGGTGTACTCCAGCAATGCGCTTGAGCGAGAAGGGTAGCGGGGACTGCCCGCGAGTGTAATAACGCGCATACTCTCTCCTTATAACCAAATGTTTGCATTTATCTATAATTGATAACATTTTATGGCAGTGTGACAGAGGGCGTTTATTTCCCTAAATGATTTTTCCGGCGTTAAATTGCCAAAATGCGCATAACAGGCGGTAGAGAAGTAAACGTTTGCGTTGGACACGTGATTTTTTGTCGCAGGTCAATTCCCTTTCGGGCGCGGATCGAACATAATACGCCCCCGGTTTGCACACCGGGAATCCAGGAGAGTTCATGTACTATCCCTTCGTTCGTAAAGCTCTTTTTCAGCTCGATCCTGAGCGCGCTCATGAAGTAACCTTCCAACAATTACGCCGCGTAACCGGCACGCCGCTGGAAATACTGGTTCGGCAAAAAGTACCGTCGAAACCCGTTACCTGCATGGGGCTCACTTTCAAGAATCCGCTGGGGCTGGCGGCCGGGCTTGATAAAAACGGCGAGTGCATTGATGCGCTCGGTGCGATGGGCTTCGGCTCAATTGAAATTGGTACCGTAACCCCGCGTCCACAGCCGGGCAATGACAAGCCGAGGATCTTCCGTCTCGTCGATGCCGAAGGTTTGATCAACCGCATGGGCTTTAATAACCACGGTGTTGATAACCTGGTCGAGAATGTGAAAAAAGCGCATTTTGACGGCGTACTGGGGATTAATATCGGTAAAAATAAAGATACCCCGGTTGAGCAGGGTAAAGATGATTATCTGATTTGTATGGAAAAAGTCTATCCATACGCTGGATATATCGCCATTAATATCTCCTCGCCGAATACCCCAGGGTTACGTACTCTACAATATGGTGAAGCGCTGGATGATTTACTCGGCGGTATTAAAAATAAGCAGCTCGAACTTCAACAGAAACATCAAAAATATGTTCCTGTGGCGGTGAAGATCGCCCCGGATCTTTCCGTCGAGGAATTGATCCAGGTGGCCGACAGCTTAGTTCGCCATAATATTGATGGCGTCATTGCTACCAATACCACCCTCGATCGTTCACTGGTCCAGGGGATGAAGCATTGTGATGAAACCGGTGGGTTGAGTGGTCGTCCATTACAATTAAAAAGCACCGAAATTATTCGTATGCTGGCGACGGAATTAAATGGTCGTTTGCCAATTATCGGAGTTGGCGGTATTGACTCGGTGATTGCCGCTCGTGAAAAGCTGGCTGCTGGCGCCACGCTGGTGCAGATTTATTCCGGGTTTATTTTTAAAGGCCCGCCGCTGATTAAAGAAATTGTTACACACATCTAATCTTTTCCGTCTCTGAATCTTCCCCAGGGCTTTATTTCCGGCCCTGGTTGTTTTATATTCCTTCATTGTTGCTTATTTAGACATTTTAGTCTTTTCTTAATTTTAGAAATTATTCTGTAGCAGGATGCCATTGCTTTGCAGAAGGAAGTGGAAGAGGACGGGGGTAGAAATGCGGATTAAACCTGACGATAACTGGCGTTGGTATTACGACGAAGAGCATGACCGCATGATGCTCGATCTGGCCAATGGTATGTTATTTCGCTCACGTTTTGCCCGGCGCATGTTAACGCCTGACGCTTTCGCACCGTCGGGATTCTGCGTCGATGACGCGGCGCTTTATTTTTCTTTTGAAGAAAAATGCCGCGAAATTGAATTAAACAAAGAGCAGCGTGCCGAATTAGTATTAAATGCCTTAACCGCGATCCGTTTTCTAAAACCGCAGATGCCGAAGAGCTGGCATTTCACCACGCATCAGCAGAACTGGCAACCCGCCAGCGGCGACGCTGCCAGCGTGTGGATCAGCGATACCGGCGAGCAGGTCAATTTGCTGGTGGTCGAACCGGGTGAAAACGCCACGCTTTGCCTGCTGGCGCAGCCTGGACTAACTCTGGCTGGCCGGGTGATGCAGTTAGGCGATGTGATAAAAATTATGAATGACAGGCTGCAGCCGGCACAGAGCGCGGCCAGCTACAGCCTCGGACAGGCGGTTTAAGGCGCCAGGCGCAGCGCGGTTTTCGGTACGCAGCTGCAGCATAAAATGGTGCCATCCGCGGCGACCGCATTTTTCTTTAACGGACTCACTTCTCCCTCTTCGAGGCGGATACGACAGCTGCCGCAGATCCCGGCGCGGCAGGAATAAGGGATACGAATACCCTGTTGTTCCAGTTGCTCCAGCAGTACCTGCTGGTTATTGCCGGTAAACTGTTGCCCTTGCCACTCAATCTCAACCGTCGCTTTTGGCTGCGTATCCGCCGCCAGGGTATCGTCGCTATCGCCGGCGCCATAGGCTTTAGCCGGACCACGGGTCAGCACTTCCACTTCATCACCCACGCGTATCACGCCGCTGTTGCGGGCGATCAGATTCTGGCCAAAATCGACATCGCCATTATCCTGCGCGGTACGAAAACGCTTTAACGTCTCCAGCGGTTCGCCGGACGGATGCTTTTGCCCACGTTCCGGGCTGACGGTGGTGAAAATGCAGCGGCTGCAGGGTTTGGCGACGTCAAATACTACCTCGCCGATGCGAATGACTTTCCAGCTATCTTCATCCCACGCCGCCGCGCCGGTGACCACCAGATTAGGGCGAAATTGTTCTATGCTTACGCTGGCAGGGCACCGCTGCTGCAGGTCGCGAAGCGAGGCCTCGTTGGCGAGCAGGTAGGGATAACCGTCGGCGAAGGAGAGCGGCACCGCGTCGTGACGTTTTACTCGCCGCGTTAGCTGCGGCCCGAGCCAGCGCAGTTGGACGTCGCGGTTGAAGAAGCCGCTGAGCCACTGGTTGATGGCGGCTGGCGCGATCAAGGCGGTGAAATGGTTGCCCCAGACCTCCGTCGGCTCGCCCTGGGGAGCGAAATCATCAAAGCGCACCAGCGCGCTGCTGCCATCCGGCGCGGTCAAATGCAGGCCGTCGTGAAGCGGAGAAGGCAGGAATTTTACCATCTGCGGAAACTGACGCGCGGTAATAAACGTACCGTCGGTTTCGGTCAGCATAAAGATGCGGTCGAAGGCCATGCCGCTAATATCGGCAAAGGCATGGGTGACGCCAATTCCGCGCATGGATTTGACGGGATGAATAAAAAGTTTCGATAGCGTTACCATACGCTGCCCCTGGGTTCAAAAATAAGCCTTTAACTTTATGACATAGGGCACATATTGGCTATAATGCGCACCAATTTTCTTTAAGTAAAAGTGACGATATGAAATCTCTGTTTGCCAGCACGGCTCGTGGTCTTGAAGAGCTGTTAAAAACTGAACTGGAAGGACTTGGCGCCACGGAGTGCCAGGTTGTCCAGGGCGGGGTTCATTTTCAGGGAGATACGCGACTGCTGTATCAAAGCCTGATGTGGAGCCGGCTGGCCTCGCGCATCATGCTGCCGCTGGGTGAGTGCAGCGTGTATAGCGATCTGGATCTCTACCTTGGGGTTCAATCGATTCCGTGGACGGAGATCTTTACCACTGACGCCACCTTTGCGGTGCATTTTAGCGGCCTCAACGAGGAGATCCGCAACAGTCAGTATGGCGCATTGAAAGTCAAAGACGCTATCGTCGATAGCTTCACGCGTAAAAACCTGCCGCGTCCGAATGTCGATCGTGAAAACCCCGATCTGCGTATCAACGTCTGGCTGAACAAAGAGACGGCGCATATCTCGCTGGATCTGAGCGGCGAAGGCCTGCATCTGCGCGGCTACCGTGACGGTACCGGCATGGCGCCTATCAAAGAAAACCTCGCGGCGGCAATCGTTATGCGCTCCGGCTGGGTAGCGGGAACGCCGCTGCTCGATCCGATGTGCGGCTCCGGCACATTGCTGATTGAAGCGGCGATGCTGGCGACCGATCGCGCGCCGGGTCTGCACCGCGGCCACTGGGGCTTTGGCGGTTGGGCGCAGCATGATGACGCTATCTGGAAAGAGGTGAAAGCCGAGGCGCAAACGCGCGCGCGCCAGGGGCTGGCCGCTTATGAATCGCGCTTCTACGGCTCTGACGTCGACGCGCGCGTGATTGAACGCGCGCGCCGCAACGCCCGCCGCGCCGGAATTGGCGAGCTCATCAATTTTGAAGTGAAAGACGTCGCGCAGCTCAATAATCCGCTGCCGAAAGGCCCGTACGGCACCGTTATCAGCAACCCGCCGTACGGCGAGCGCCTGGAAAGCGAACCGGCGCTGATTGCCCTGCACAGCCTGCTGGGGCGGATTATGAAAAACCAGTTTGGCGGCTGGAACCTGTCGGTCTTCAGCGCCTCGCCGGAATTGCTGAGCTGCCTGCAGCTGCGTGCCGATAAACAGTTTAAAGCCAAAAACGGCCCGCTGGACTGCGTACAGAAGAACTATCATCTGGCGGAAAGCGAAGGCGGCAAGCCGGCGATGCTGGCGGAAGATTTCGCCAACCGCTTACGTAAAAACCTGAAGAAGTTTGAAAAGTGGGCGCGTCAGGAAGGCATTGAATGCTATCGCCTGTACGATGCCGATTTGCCGGAATACAACGTGGCTATCGACCGCTACGGCGAGTGGGTGGTGGTGCAGGAGTATGCGCCGCCGAAAACCGTCGATGCGCACAAAGCGCGCCAGCGTCTGTTCGATATTATCGCCGCGACTATCGCGGTGTTAGGGATCGCGCCGAATAAGCTGGTGCTGAAGACCCGCGAGCGGCAGAAGGGTAAAAATCAGTACCAGAAGATGGCGGAGAAGGGCGACTTTATCGAGGTACAGGAGTATAACGCGCGTCTGTGGGTTAACCTTACCGACTATCTCGACACCGGTCTGTTCCTCGACCACCGTATTGCCCGTCGTATGCTGGGCCAGATGAGCAAGGGTAAGGATTTCCTCAACCTGTTCTCCTATACCGGCAGCGCCAGCGTCCACGCCGGTCTCGGCGGCGCGCGCTCCACCACGACCGTCGATATGTCGCGCACCTATCTGGAGTGGGCGGAACGCAACCTGCGTCTGAACGGCTTAACCGGCCGCGCGCATCGCCTGATGCAGGCGGACGTGCTGGGTTGGCTGCGGGAAAGTACCGAGCAGTTCGATCTGATCTTTATCGATCCGCCGACCTTCTCCAACTCCAAACGTATGGAAGATGCCTTTGACGTGCAGCGCGACCATATCCGTCTGATGACCGATTTAAAACGTCTGCTGCGTAAAGGCGGCACGATTATGTTCTCGAATAACAAACGCGGTTTCCGTATGGATCATGACGGGCTGGCGGCGCTTGGCCTGAAGGCGCAAGAAATTTCGCAAAAAACGCTGTCGCAGGATTTTGCCCGCAACCGTCAGATCCACAACTGCTGGCTGATTACCGCGGCCTGAAAGGAATAAAGAATGTCACTGATTAGTATGCACGGCGCCTGGCTTTCGTTCAGCGATGCGCCGCTGCTGGATAACGCTGAACTGCATATCGAAGATAACGAACGCGTCTGCCTGGTAGGGCGTAACGGCGCCGGCAAATCGACCCTGATGAAAATCCTCAACCGCGAGCAGGGGCTGGACGATGGGCGTATTATTTATGAACAGGATCTGATCGTCGCGCGTCTGCAGCAGGATCCTCCGCGTAATGTCGCCGGTACGGTGTACGATTTTGTCGCGGAAGGTATTGCCGAGCAGGCGGCGTACCTGAAATCCTACCATGATGTTTCGCATCAGGTGATGACCGATCCGAGCGACAAAAATTTAAATGAACTGGCTCGCCTGCAGGAACAGCTGGATAACCTTGGGCTGTGGCAGTTAGATAGCCGTATTAATGAAGTGATCGAGCAGCTTGGCCTTAACGCCGACGCGCAGCTGGCGTCGCTCTCCGGCGGCTGGCTGCGTAAAGCGGCGCTGGGTCGCGCGCTGGTCAGCGGGCCGCGCGTGCTGCTGCTGGATGAACCGACCAACCACCTCGATATCGAAACTATCGACTGGCTGGAAGGGTTCCTCAAATCCTTTAAAGGCACCATCATCTTTATTTCGCACGACCGTTCTTTCATCCGCAATATGGCAACGCGCATCGTCGACCTCGATCGCGGCAAGCTGGTGACCTATCCGGGCAATTACGATCAGTATCTGCTGGATAAAGAAGAAGCGCTGCGCGTCGAAGAGTTACAGAATGCTGAATTCGACCGCAAACTGGCGCAGGAAGAGGTGTGGATCCGTCAGGGGATTAAAGCGCGCCGTACCCGCAACGAAGGCCGCGTCCGCGCGCTGAAGGCGATGCGTCGCGAACGCGGAGAGCGCCGTGAAGTGATGGGCAGCGCGAAGATGCAGGTCGAGGAGGCTTCTCGCTCCGGCAAAATCGTCTTTGAGATGGAAAACGTCAACTATCAGGTTGACGGCAAAGTGCTGGTCAAAGATTTCTCCGCACAAATCCAGCGTGGGGACAAGATTGCGCTGATTGGCCCGAACGGCTGCGGTAAAACCACGTTGCTGAAGCTGATGCTCGGCCAGCTACAGGCCGATAGCGGGCGTATCCACGTCGGTACCAAGCTGGAAGTCGCCTACTTCGACCAGCACCGCGCGGAGCTGGATCCGGACCGCACGGTGATGGATAACCTTGCGGAAGGTAAGCAAGAGGTAATGGTTAACGGTAAGCCGCGTCACGTGTTGGGCTATCTGCAGGACTTCCTGTTCCATCCAAAACGGGCGATGACTCCGGTACGCGCGTTGTCCGGCGGGGAGCGTAACCGCCTGCTGCTCGCGCGCTTGTTCCTGAAACCCAGTAACTTATTGATCCTCGATGAACCGACTAACGACCTTGATGTCGAAACGCTGGAGCTGCTGGAAGAGCTGATCGATGGCTACCAGGGCACCGTGATGCTGGTGAGCCACGATCGTCAGTTTGTCGACAACACCGTGACCGAGTGCTGGATCTTCGAGGGCGGCGGCCGTATCGGCCAATATATCGGCGGTTATCACGACGCGCGCGGACAGCAAGCGCAGTCGCTGGCGAATAAACAGACGATTGTAAAAAAACCAGCGGAAGTCGCTCAACCGAAAGCAGAAAGTGTCAAACGCGCCGCCAGCAAACTAAGCTATAACCTGCAGCGCGAACTGGAACAGCTGCCGCAGAAGCTGGAAGATCTGGAAACTCAACTGCAGACGCTGCAGGAAAAAGTTGCCGATCCTTCGTTCTTCGGCCAGCCGCATGACCAGACCCAGCAGGTGCTGGCGCAGTTAGCGGAAGCGGAACAGGCCCTGGAAGCGGCCTTTGAACGCTGGGAATATCTCGAAGGACTCAAAAACGGCGCTTAAGCTGAGGAGTGTTCATGTGCGATCATCATCATGCTGCGCGGCACATATTGTGCCCACAATGTGATCTGCTGGTGGCTTTGCCGCCGCTGGAGCATCGCCAGAAAGCCGCATGCCCACGCTGCGGCACCACGCTCACCACATCGTGGGACGCGCCGCGGCAGCGTCCCACGGCCTATGCGCTGGTGGCGCTGTTCATGCTGCTACTGGCAAACCTGTTTCCTTTTGTTTATATGAAAGTCGGCGGGATCAGCAGCGAAATTGAGCTGCTGGAAATACCAAACGTGCTGTTCACCGAGGATTACGCCAGCCTTGGTACGTTCTTTTTACTGTTTGTCCAACTGGTCCCGGCGTTTTGTCTGGTGACCATCTTATTGTTGGTCAATCGCGTTCATATGCCTTCACGCTTGAAGGCGTTTCTGGCGCGGATTTTGTTTCACCTCAAAAGCTGGGGGATGGCCGAGATTTTTCTCGCCGGGGTGCTGGTCAGCTTCGTTAAACTCATGGCCTACGGTGATATCGGTGTTGGACTGAGCTTTGTTCCCTGGTGTCTGTTCTGCCTGCTGCAGTTGCGGGCGTTTCAGTGCGTCGATCGCCGCTGGCTGTGGGACGATATTGCGCCAATGCCGGTCATCAAGCAGCCGCTGCGCCCTGGCGTACCGGGGCTGCGTCAGGGTCTGCGCTCCTGCTCGTGCTGTACGGCGGTGCTGCCAGCGGATGAGAAAGAGTGTCCGCGCTGTCACACCAAAGGTACCCCGCGGCGTAAAAACAGCCTGCAGTGGACGCTGGCGCTGCTGATGACGTCGTTTGTGCTCTATTTACCCGCCAATATTCTGCCGATTATGATTACCGATCTGCTGGGCGATAAAATGCCGTCGACAATCATGGCGGGCGTCGTTCTGCTGTGGAGTGAGGGCTCTTACCCGGTCGCGCTGGTTATCTTTATCGCCAGTATCATGGTGCCGACGTTAAAAATGATCGCTATCGGCTGGCTGTGCTGGAGCGCGAACGGAAACGGCGCGCGTGATTCAGAGCGTATGCACCTGATTTATGAAGTGGTTGAATTTGTTGGCCGTTGGTCAATGATCGACGTTTTTGTCATCGCGGTACTCTCGGCGCTGGTGCGCATGGGAGGCTTGATGAATATCTATCCGGCGATAGGCGCGGTGATGTTCGCGCTGGTCGTTGTCATGACCATGTTCTCGGCCATGATGTTTGACCCACGTCTATTGTGGGACCGTGAACCAGATCCAAGCCATGAGGAAATGCAACAGCATGGAAAATAAGAGCGGAGAAGCGAAAGTGCAGAAGGTGAAGAACTGGTCACCGGTCTGGATCTTTCCGATTGTGACTGTGCTCATCGGCGCATGGATACTGTTTTACCACTACAGCCATCAGGGGCCGGAGGTGACGCTTATTACCACCAACGCCGAAGGCATTGAAGGGGGTAAAACGCGTATCAAGAGCCGCAGCGTTGATGTCGGGGTGGTGGAAAGCGCTATCCTGACTGATGACCTGAAACACGTAGAAATTAAAGCGCGTCTGAACTCGGGGATGCAGAAGCTACTGCATAAAGATTCGGTGTTCTGGGTGGTGAAACCGCAGGTGGGGCGCGAGGGGATCAGCGGCCTCGGCACTTTGCTTTCCGGCGCCTATATCGAATTACAGCCGGGTAAAGAAGGCTCTGTCGCGCCGCAGTATCCGCTGTTGGATTCGCCGCCACTGGCTTCACCGGATGCCAAAGGTATCCGTGTTTTGCTGGAAAGTAGCAAAGCCGGGCAACTCTCGCCCGGCGATCCGGTGCTGTTCCGCGGCTATCGCGTTGGTTCGGTTGAAACCAGCACCTTTGATACGCAGAAGCGCCGCATCACTTATCAGCTGTTTATCAACGCGCCGAACGACCGTCTGGTGACCACTAACGTTCGCTTCTGGAAAGATAGCGGTATTGCGGTTGATCTTACCTCTGCGGGAATGCGCGTTGAGATGGGATCGCTGTCGACGCTGTTTGGCGGCGGTGTAAGCTTTGATATTCCGGAAGGATTGGATCTCGGCGAGCCGGTGGCGAATAAAACGGAATACCACCTGTTTGACGATCAGAAGAGTATCCAGGATTCGGTGTTCACCCAGCATATCGATTACGTCCTGTTCTTTAAAGATTCGGTGCGTGGTCTGCAGCCGGGAGCGCCGGTTGAATTCCGCGGTATTCGCCTTGGTACCGTCGGCAAAGTACCGTTCTTTATCCCCGGTTTGAAACAGAGCCTGAACGATGATTATCGTATCCCGGTAGAAGTGCGTATTGAGCCGGAACGTCTAATCAACCAGCTGGGCGGCGACCCTAACATTCGCGCGCATATTGACGATCTGATCAACCGCGGCCTGCGCGGTTCGCTGAAAACCGGCAACCTGGTCACCGGGGCGCTGTATATCGATCTCGACTTCTATCCGAAAGCGCCTCCGCGCGGCAAGATTCAGGAGTTCGGCGGCTATCCGATCATTCCAACCGTCAGCGGCGGTCTGGCGCAGATCCAGCAGCGTCTGATGGATGCGCTCGATAAGATTAACAACCTGCCGATTAACCCACTGCTGGAGCAGGCGACCAGTACCCTGGCGCAGAGCCAGAAAACCATGCAGCGTGTCCAGACTACGCTCGACAACTTGAATAAGATCACTTCAAGCCAGTCGATGCAGCAGCTTCCTGCCGATATGCAGAGCACGTTGCGCGAGTTGAATCGCAGTATGCAGGGCTTCCAGCCGGGCTCGGCGGCCTACAATAAGATGGTTGCGGATATGCAGCGGCTGGATCAGGTGCTTCGTGAACTGCAGCCGGTACTGAAAACCCTCAACGACAAGAGCAATGCGCTGGTATTTGAGGCCAAGGATAAAAAAGATCCGCAGCCGAAGGGAGCGAAACAATGAAAAAGTGGTTAGTGGCGGCAGCGGTATGCGTACTGACGGCCTGCAGCAGCGGTGGTGAGAGTAAAACTTACTATCAATTACCGGTAGCAAAGAGCGGCGCGCAAAGCGCCGTCAACCAGAGCAAGAATTTGCTGTGGGTTGAGCAGGTCAGTATCCCTGATTATCTGGCCGGCAATGGCGTGGTTTATCAGACGACCGATGTGCAGTATGTGATTGCTAATAACAATCTGTGGGCCAGCCCGCTGGACCAGCAGTTACGTACCACTCTGGTGGCGAATCTGAGTAACCAACTGCCGGGCTGGGTGGTGGCATCGCAGCCGTTAGGCAGCGAGCAGGATACGCTTAACGTCTCCGTAAGCGGTTTCCACGGTCGCTACGACGGCCGGGTCATCGTTAGCGGTGAATGGCTGCTTAAGCATCAGGGGCAGTTAATTAAGCGTCCGTTCAATATTGAACTTAAGCAACAGCAGGATGGCTACGACGCGATGGTTAAGACCCTGGCGCAGGCCTGGAGCCAGGAAGCCACCGCGATTGCGAGCGAGCTGAACCGCCTGCCATAAGTAAAATTAATACAATACAAGCCGCCGCGACCTGAAAAATCGCCGCGGCTTTTTTATTTGCCGCGTCAGGTTGATAGTTGTGCTGGCTCACGATTTTTGTACAAATGAACTTTCATATAGCTCACAAATATGACACTGGCGTGAATTTTGCGCATTGACGCTGCCTGCGTTTCGCGGTAAAGGTTATACGTGGTTGCATATTTAGTGACCACTGTTTTCTTTTCCACCAGATCAAATAATGAGGGAAACGAGGCATGAAGAGACAAAAACGAGATCGCCTGGAACGGGCACATCAGCGTGGATATCAGGCCGGCATTACCGGCAGATCGAAAGAAATGTGTCCCTACCAGACCCTTAATCAGAGGTCCCATTGGCTAGGAGGTTGGCGAGAAGCCATGGAGGACAGGGTGCAAACTGCCTGACTGTCTCTTTAAAAAAGAAGCCTTCGCTCTGCGAAGGCTTCGCCTTTTGTACTTCAGGACCTTTTGTACTTCAGGATAAGTACGGAAGGTAAATCAGAACGCGGAAGTATCCTGGAACAGACCTACTTTCAGGTCAGTTGCAGAGTAGATCAGACGACCATCAACCAGCACTTCGCCATCCGCCAGGCCCATGATCAGGCGACGGTTTACAATGCGTTTGAAGTGGATACGATAGGTGACTTTTTTCGCCGTCGGCAGAATCTGACCGGTAAATTTCACTTCGCCTACGCCCAGCGCGCGGCCTTTTCCTTCGCCGCCCAGCCAGCCCAGATAGAAGCCAACCAGTTGCCACATTGCGTCCAGACCCAGGCAGCCAGGCATTACCGGGTCGCCGATGAAGTGACAACCGAAGAACCACAGGTCCGGGTTGATGTCGAGCTCAGCTTCAACGTAACCTTTGTCGTAGTTGCCGCCGGTTTCGGTCATCTTGACGACGCGGTCCATCATCAGCATGCTTGGCGCCGGCAGTTGCGGGCCTTTCGCGCCAAACAGTTCACCACGACCAGAGGCAAGAAGATCTTCTTTTGTATAGGATTCGCGTTTATCTACCATGTTTTCAGTAAGCCTTATTTTGAGTTCGGGACGCAGGATAGCTAACACGTGTAAGCTGAACAAGTCCGATCAGTTCGAATTTGATCCGCCTAACCAGCGTAGCGGCCATGGAAAACGATGGCGAGTCTCTTGTTGCATCGCCTGCGCAATCCGTTCCTGAATAGTTTGTCGTAGCGTTTGTCCTTCGCCATCCCATTGCAGTTGGGTGAGAAGCGGCAGGGCTTCGGTAACGTCGTCAATGGCCCAGATAAAGAACCGCTCGTCAGCCACTGCCTGGCGAAGTTCCTGGGCGAGGCTCAGATGACGGACGTTGGCAGACGGGATAATGACGCCTTGCTTGCCTGTTAATCCGCGCTGCTGGCAGATAGTGAAGAAACCTTCAATCTTTTCGTTCAGACCGCCGACCGGCTGGACGCGACCGAACTGATCGACCGAACCGGTAATCGCAATACTCTGGTTAATCGGCACATTGGCCAGCGCGCTGATGAGAGCGCACAGCTCGGCCATTGAGGCGCTATCGCCATCCACTTCGCTGTAGGACTGTTCGAAGGTCAGCGATGCGCTAAACGGCAGCTGCTGTTCAAGTTCAAGCTCGGACATGATAAACGCCTGCATGATCATCATGCCTTTGGCGTGAATATTGCCGCCGAGTTCAGCTTTGCGTTCTACATCAATGAATTCGCCGTCGCCGATATGCACTACGCAGCTGATGCGCGAAGGTTCGCCAAAGGCGCGTGGGTGGCCTGGAAATTCGATTACCGACAGGGCGTTGATCTGACCGATGCATTCGCCTTCGGTATCAATCATGATCTGATCGAGAAGAATTTCATCGCGCATCCGCTCGGCAAGATAGCCTTCACGCCATTCACGGCGCTCAAGCATGGTTTGCATCTCCGCGCCGCTAATCCATTCGCCTTCGCAGAAGGCTGCCGCTTCACGCAGCTGGCGGCTAATCCAGAGAGGGGAAAGCGGAAGCGTCTCCTGATCGCCGGTGTCTCGAGCGCCTTCTGCAATCAGCAGCGGCCATGCGTCTGCCGCCGGCCCCGGTAGCGAAAGCTGGCGAGCATTTTGCCAGACCCACTGACACCAGAGTTTCAGGGTGTCAGCATCGGCTATCTGCAGGTTGTCTTCATACTCGCTATAAATGGCCTGCGAGGCGAGTTCCGGTTCCATCTCCTGGAAATCAGCCAGCGCATCGCGCTCGCCGATCAGAATGATCCTCAGGTTCAGCGGCATGGAGGGAATGCTAACGGGAAGAGGGCGGGATTCGTCAATAGACAGCCAGTCAAAGCGCTGACGGGTCACCATGTTCTTCAGGCGCATCCACAGCAGCGGCTGGGCCAGCAGCGCGCGCAGGGAGAGCAACAGGACGCCGCCGTTCGCGCGATGCACCAGGCCCGGTTGCAGCGAAATTTCGCCGTTAAACTGGCGTACGCAGCCAAAGAGCTGTTCCGCTTCAATCCAGTCTGCGGATTCAACCGGACCGCTGCTGGCAAAATTGTCTTCCGCGCTTTGGGCCGGCGACAGGGTTACGTTGCCGCCGTTGACCTGATAGCGTACACCGAAGAGCGCTGTTGTGGGTTGCTGCAGGCTGCGGGCGGCTTCGGCTACCCAATGCAGATATTCCGGTTCTTCCGGCGCCTTTACCAGCATAAAAGATGAAATGGCTGGCGTGATCAGAAGCTGTTCCAGCGCATAAAATAAACGGGGCTGTAGATCGCCGGCGAGGGATGCCTCTGCCTCGGCGAGATTGACCTGGGTAAACAGCGCCTGATAACTTTCCGTATCAGGAGCGAGGTCGTTTCGGGTAAGTTTCGTAATGGTCAAAGTCGCTGTTTTTTAGTCAGATGTAAAACGAGCGATTATACCCGATGCCGCGTCTGAGCACACGGAGGATTGCGTTTATCACGCTGATAATGGAATCGTCCACATCACGAAAGATGATTTATTCTCAGCACATCCAGAAAAAACTGATATCCTGAAATGAGTTACACGGTCACATTGAGATCGCAATGAAATATCAACAACTGGAAAACCTTGAAAGCGGCTGGAAATGGAAATATCTGGTAAAGAAGCACCGGGAAGGTGAGCTGATTACCCGCTACATTGAAGCCAGCGCTGCGCAAGCCGCGGTCGATGTCTTGCTGACGCTCGAAAATGAACCTGTTCTGGTGAATACCTGGATCGATCAGCATATGAATCCGGAGCTGGCTAACCGGATGAAGCAGACTATTCGCGCACGACGCAAGCGTCATTTTAACGCCGAGCATCAGCATACGCGGAAAAAGTCCATCGATCTGGAGTTCGTTGTCTGGCAACGCCTGGCCGGGCTTGCCCAACGGCGAGGAAAGACATTATCAGAAACCATCGTACAGCTGATTGAAGACGCCGAGCATAAAGAAAAATATGCCAGCAAGATGTCGAGCCTGAAGCACGATCTGCAGGTGCTCTTAGGAAAAGAGTAAGTATTGTCGCGACGTTGCTTGTGATTTTTCTTTTTGAGCTCAAAATCAGGCCAAAAAAAACCCCGCATCAGCGGGGTTTTTTATCGTAGAAAACTTAAGCCTGCGGCTGAGTTACTACGTCTTTGTAACCTTTAACTTCGATCGCTACGCGACGATCCGGAGCCAGGCAGTCGATCAGTGCAGCGCGAGCTTTCACGTTGTCACAGGTGTTGCCGGTAACCGGATCAGATTCGCCCATACCGCGAGCAGAGATCTTGTTAGCCGGGATGCCTTTAGCTACGAGGTAGTCAACAACGGACTGAGCACGTTTCTCAGACAGTTTCTGGTTGTACTGCTCGGAACCGATGCGGTCGGTGTAACCCAGAACAACTGCAGAACCGTCTTTCGGGTCCATGTTGCTCAGCTGGGTGTACAGCTGATCCAGAGCCTGCTGACCTTCTGGTTTCAGAGTTGCTTTGTTGAAGTTGAACAGTACGTCAGACTTCAGGGTGAAGGTCTTGGTGGTGACTTCTGGAGCCGGAGCCGGAGCCGGAGCTACAACCGGTGCATTGTCTTCCTGACCGAAACGGTAGGAAACACCAACGCTCAGCATGCCGTTGTCCGGACGAACGCCTACAGTGCCTGCGTCGCCGATGTTGTTAACCCACTGGTATTCCAGACGGGTAGCGATGTCACGGGTCATTGCCCACTCAACGCCGCCAGCGAATACTGGGGAAACGCCGGTGTCGTGGTTGTCGCCAGCGATGCTGTTGCTGGAGTCAGCGCGCCATACCATGCCGCCCAGACGGGTGTAGATGTCCAGATCGTCAGTGATCGGGTAACCCAGTTTAGCGGTCAGCTGAACGCCCTGAGCTTTGAATGCGCCGTTAACTTTGTCGCCTTTGTAAGGCATACGGCCCAGCCAGTCGTAACCCATTTCGAAACCGAGGTACGGGTTAACCTGATAACCACCGAACGCACCAGCGCCCAGCTGGCTTTCGTGGGTCGGGCCATTGTTGTTCAGGTTGCTGTTGTACCAGCCGGTGTCATGGAACTGGGACCAACCCAGTTTACCACCTGCATACCAGGTGTTATCTTTCGGAGCGGCCTGCGCTACGGTAGCGAAGCCAGCCAGTGCCACTGCAATCGCGATAGCTGTCTTTTTCATTTTTTGCGCCTCATTATCATCCAAAATTCGCCATGATGGTACATAAGACCTCACGGTTAAATCCTTCACCGGGGGCGTGACTCGTTGTTAACTATGCTGATACATGCAGCGTAAGCCGATCACCCCTGGCGATGTAAAGTCTACAACTTAGTTAGAAACTTACAAGTGTGAACTCGGTCAGGCATATGAAAAAAAAGGGTTGTATACACAATATTTAACAAATATGGTTAATTTGTGAACACGGTAAAAAGTCGCGAAACCGCACCACACCGGGATCTCTGTGAAATTAACCACTTTACGAGAATGGTTTTTGATGAGGCAAAAAAAATTCCAGGATTAATCCTAATTTCACTCAATGATATAAATTTGAGTGAATTTTTAGCCCACTTAATTGTCTCCCAGGCTGGCTTGTATTTCTCACCGGGCGCATGATAAAGCCCATCGCATGACCTTCTTCTGCGGCGAGCGCCAGGCGTTCATGCTCTTGTTCAGTAAGTTCATCCGTCAGCCAGCCAATAACCACGCTATAATTCCCGGTACGTAAAGCGCGAATCATCGATTCCAGAGTGTTGCAGGGCGACATCTGGTTAATTTGCATCACTTTTGATAGCGGCAGACCGGATGATTGTACCCATTCTTTACTCAGCTTCTGCTGCGGCGTGAGCCACAGTTGCCAGCGCGACTGCTGGCCCAACTGTTGTAATAAAGGTAGCAACAAAAGCTGCGTCATCATGGGTTGATCTTCGCGATAGACGATTTCACTAATCAGCCCAGTGGCTGAATGTTCGACGACGCTGTGCGAAGAGCGACGTACTGAAGCCGAAGTCAGTGGTGAACGATTTGCGTGAGCTGAAGTAAACATAGTCTATCTCGCCTGTGAGTTACTGTATGTATATACAGTATATCCACCAGGGGTTAACGTCAACCTCATTTTCCCACTTTTGCATATATTTTATGCACTCTACCCGGCTATGAATCAGAGCTGCGGCGACTTGTTTATATGAATTCACTGTCCCCATGCTGAAGCCGCAGGAGATATTTCCCTCTATTTATCTTTGCTTCACGGCTACCGGGCATGATGTCGATGGGGCCGATATGCTGTTTATCAATTAACATTGCTTAAGTATTCAGCGAGTCTCTGCAACACGATTTGCAGAATAACTTTTTCCTGAAAGCGCCTCGCAAAACGGCGAGCTGGTTGAAATGAAGCCAAAATTCATCTTGCTGCACAAAACGAACTCACTTATTTTCTTCAATAACGGATCCGTTAATAAAAATTACTTTTATATGCATGATTACCAAAGGAATGATCATGAAGAAACTATCAAAATTACGGTTCCTCCAGTTTCAGGAGTGCCTTTCTCCCTTAGGCAAAATCAGTAGCCGGCCTCTATTTGGCGGTTACAGCCTGGCGATAGACAATACCGTGTTTGCCATGGTGGCCGAAGGCGAAATCTATCTTAGAGTGTGTGAGCAAAGCGCAGAATATCGGGTCGAGCATCATAGCCCAATGTTAACCATGCGCAAAAATGGTCGGCCGGTAGCGCTAAAATATTACCGTATAGATGAAGCATTATGGCAGGACAGTAAAATGCTGTTTCACCTCTCGGAGCTGTCTTTGCATACGGCGCGTAGCGAAAAGCAGCATCAGCGTGATTCTGGCAGGCTAAAAGATTTGCCTAATATCAGTTTCCACATGGAATTGATGTTGATTCATGCCGGAATAACCGATGTGAAAATGCTGCGTACAATTGGTGCGGAAAAAAGCTGGTTAAAATTGAGGGAGCATAATAAAGGAATATCAATCAATGTCCTTGAGTCCCTGGCGGGCGCGATTGCCGGCACCCATTCCGCCGCGCTCCCGGCGCAGCGGCGCCAGGAGCTACGGGAGTGGGCTAATACGCAAGGGTACGGCGTGGAGGATTATTCTGGTTGACCGGCAATCCGGCGCTGCAGGCGACATATTTCCGGCAGCAGTGCGAGCAGTAGCCCAATCTGCTGCAGGACCAATGGTTCTTTGCTGTCGGCTCGCGGTTCCAGGTGTTGAATACGTGATTGCAGGTTGCTGAGCGCCTGCTGAACGCGCTGTTCGTCCGCGGGAGAATGATGCAGCGCATCATCGACGTAGCAGACGGCATCATCGAGTAACGCCAGTATTTCCGGCGTCGTCAGTTTCTCCCTGTGCGCCCCCAACGCGGAAATATAGCTGGTAAACGTATGGTTAAGGCACAGCAGGCGGAATGCGGTTTCACGCATTGTGTTGTCGGCTTTTGGCTCTGTGGATAAATTGGATACCACTGATGCCAGCTCGCTATCCCGGTTATGTGCATTACGTCGGGCGACGCGATACTCAAGACGGTTGTCGCGCCCCTGATGGTACTGCTCAAGAATAGCGTCCAGATAACGGCAGTTAGCGTTGATAGCCTGATCAAGTACCCGAGGTAAATTACGGAAGTTCCAGTCTGGCCAGATAAAGGTCACTGCCGCCCAGGCGATAGCGCAGCCGATTAATGTATCGAGGATACGCGGTAAAGCGACTTCGAATCCCTCGCCCAACAGGTTAAAGCACAGCAGTACCAGCAGCGTGATAAACATAGTGGCATGCGCATACTGGACGTTGCGAAAGGCGAAAAACAGCACACCGGTTAGTACAATGAGCAATAGCTGGCCTTCGACCGAGGGAACCAGCAGCAGCACCGGTAGCCCGATAGCGACCCCTACCAATGTCCCGATGATCCTTAACGCCAGGCGATGCCGGGTAGCGTTATAGTTCGGCTGGCAAACAAACAGGCTGGTCAGCAGAATCCAGTAACCGTGGTTGAGGCCGGTAAACTGAATGAAGGCATAGCCCGCGCACAGCACCAGTGACATGCGCACCGCATGGCGGAAAAGCGCCGATTCCGGCGTCATATTGCTGCGCAGCCGTAGCCAGATATCGCTAAAGCCGCTGGGGCGATCGTCTGCAAGCAGGTTTTCGGGATGGTTGCTGGCCAGCACGCTGGTTTGCACCGATTCGATGGTTGCCAATTGCGCATCAATGGCGCGTAGGTTATTGAGTAGAAAACCCAGCGCTTTGACCTGATCTTGCGGCGCGCCGCTGGCGCGAACGCGATCCAGCGCCGCGTCAAGATGCATAAAGGCGCGTTCAAAATGCGCATCATGCTGATACGGAACGCGTAAGAGGATGGCGCGGGAGAGTTTCTGACACGCCTGCGCCTGCATCGACAGCATCCGCTGGAAACGGAACATCACATCGCTGTAGCGGAAATGGTCGCGAAGCGTCTGATACTGAATATGCGACGAGCTGGCACGCTCATGAATGTCCTGAGCGACGAAATAGTACTGTAGGGTACGACGAGTACCGCGTTGCCCGCGGTCGCCGCGCAGGCGCGTAAGTAAAGACGCTTTCGTCTGGTTCAGCATCGCAACCAGTTTGCCGTTGGCGAGCGCCAGATCGTACAACGGCGCCTGACTTTCATCTTCGATATCCGGATCGAACAACCGTGATTTAAGTTCAAGATACTGCGCCAGCTGTTCATAGCTGCGCGCAAGGTTATCCTGCAGCGGACGAATGGGGAAAATAAGATGACCGGCGAGTGTTAATACGTTGTACCAGATGGCGCCAGCCAGCAAAAAGAGCGGCTGCAGGTACCAACTGTTATACAGAGTGACCCCTAACATGGTGTAGATAGCGATCAGTAAGGCGCCGAAAGCAATGGTGGCATAGCGTTGACCCAGACCGCCGAGCAAGATAAAGCCCGTCGTGGACAGGGTTAAGCCTATAGCAAACAGCCATGGCCACGGAAACAGTAATTCCACCGATGCGGAAGCAATAAAGAAGCAGACCAGCGTAATGGCGAGATTACGTAGCCGCCCGGTGAGGCGATCGTCGAGGTCGGTCAGCGCCGCGGCTACCACCCCGAGCGTTAACGGGATCGTGAGTTTGACTTCGCCAATCCACCACGGCGCGATCGTGGTGCCACAAAGCGCAATAAATATCCTGGCGTTATATAACCAGGCGCTATTCCATGTATAACGGCGGAGCAGGGGGCTTAACATAACAGTGATCCGTACAATTACTGAAAGCGGCGGCGGGCGTTGGCTTCGCGTGCGGCGCGAGCCGTTTCAACGGAGACCACGCGGCGTCCTACTGGCCAAAGCGCAATAGCGGCAATTTTAAAGTTGGCGATCCCGACAGGGATACCAATGATGGTCAGGCACTGGGCGATACCGCTGAAGATATGCATCAGGCACAGCCACCAGCCAAAGAACATGAACCACAAAATATTCAAAATAGTGCCGCCCGCGTTCAGTAAGCTGTTTTTTGCTTCAGGTTCCAGTTCATCAACATGAATGGCTTCATTACCGTAGGGGAAAAGCGATAACCTGGTAATTTCCCAACATGAACGGGTCAGCGGTAACGTGAAAATCAAAACAATACTGACCAGCGTCGCCAGTAGCCAACCGAGCGTGGTGGCGAAACCGCCAAGAACAAAGTTTAAAATATTCAGAATGGTACGCATAAACCCTCTGGTTAACCCTATGGATAATAAGACCCGACAATTGTAACGTTTTTTTGCGCTGGAGCACCTGCTCGCGGGCGGTTAAACTTAAAAACATTCAAACTGATTGAAATTTGGCGATATATGGAACTTAAAGCGACAACATTGGGCAAACGCATGGCGCAGCATCCTTATGATCGGGTGCAGTTGCTGAATGCCGGGGTTAAAGTCTCCGGCGATCGTCATGAGTATCTTATACCTTTCAATCAGTTATTGTCAGTTCAATGTAAGCGTGGCCTGGTGTGGGGCGAGCTGGAGTTCGCACTGCCTGAAAGCAAAGTTGTGCGTTTGCATGGTACCGAGTGGGCTGAGACGCAACATTTCTATCATCATCTCAATAATCTCTGGCAGCAGTGGAGCGCGGAGATGAGTGAAATTGCCGCGCAATTACTGCGCCAACAGTTAAGTGAAATTGAACGCGCCAGCGCCGAAGGTAAGTGGCTGACCCGCCAGCAGGTCGCCGATGTTCAGGCGAAGATACGCCGGGCCTTAACCGGACTGCCTTTCCCTGAGAGCCGTCTGGATGAATTTGATAACTGCCGCGAACTGTGGCGCCAGTGTCAATGCTGGCTTAGCGATATCGACGAGGCTCGCCTGGCGCATAATCAAGCCTATACCGAAGCCATGCTGGAACAGTATCGCGCTTTCTTCGATAAGGTCGAGTCTTCACCGCTCAACCCGGCGCAGGCGCGGGCGGTGGTTAACGGCGAGCGTTCGTTGCTGGTGCTTGCCGGCGCCGGTAGCGGAAAAACCTCGGTGCTGGTCGCCCGTGCAGGGTGGTTGTTAAATCGCGGCGAGGCGGCAGCCGATCAGATCCTGCTCCTGGCGTTTGGCCGTCAGGCTGCTCAGGAAATGGATGAACGTATTCAGGAGCGATTGGGAACCGACGAGATTGCTGCTCGGACCTTTCATTCACTGGCGTTACATATTATTCAGCAGGGTAGTAAGAAGGTTCCGGCGATCAGTAAGCTGGAAAACGATACCGCCGCCCGGCAAAAGCTTTTGTTGAAGGCCTGGCAGCAGCAGTGTCAGGAGAAAAAAGCGCAGGCTAAAGGCTGGCGTCAGTGGTTGATGGATGAGATGGAGTGGCAGATTGACGAAGGCGATTTCTGGCAGGATCGCGCGCTGCTGCGTCGCCTGGCCGGCCGTCTTGACCGCTGGGTTAGTTTGATGCGTATGCATGGCGGCTCGCAGGCGGAGATGATCGCCAGCGCGCCTGAAGAAGTACGCGACCTCTTTAATAAGCGTGTGAAACTGATGGCCCCGCTACTGAAAGCCTGGAAAACGGCGTTGAAAGAGGAGAATGCCGTTGATTTCTCCGGGCTTATTCACCAGGCCGTTAACATACTGGATAAAGGCCGTTTTGTGAGCCCCTGGAAACATATTCTGGTGGATGAATTTCAGGATATCTCTCCACAGCGCGCTGAATTGCTGGCGGCGCTGCGCCGGCAAAATAAACAGACCACGTTATTTGCGGTGGGTGACGACTGGCAGGCTATCTATCGCTTTAGCGGCGCGCAGCTCTCTTTAACCACGGCATTTAACCACTACTTTGGCGAAGGGGACTGTTGCGCGCTGGATACCACCTATCGATTTAATGGTCGTATCGGCGAAATCGCCAACGGTTTTATTCAGCAAAACCCGCATCAGTTGGCTAAACCGCTGAATAGTCTGACCGCTGGCGATAAGAAAGCGGTAACCCTGCTGCCCGACGATAAACTCGACGATCTGCTCGACAAGTTGAGCGGCTACGTTAAACCGCAACAGCGGATTTTGCTGCTGGCGCGCTATCACCATCTGAAACCCGCCGCGCTGGAAAAAGCCGCGACCCGCTGGCCGCATCTGCAGCTAGATTTTATGACAATTCATGCCAGCAAAGGCCAGCAGGCTGACTTTGTTATTGTGTTGGGCTTGCAGGAGGGTGATGACGCCTTCCCGGCGCCGGCAAGAGAGTCGGTGATGGAACAGGCATTGCTCCCACAGCCGGAAGATTTCCCTGATGCTGAAGAGCGTAGGCTACTGTATGTGGCGATAACCCGCGCCCGCCTGCGGGTCTGGCTGCTGTTCAATAAAGAACGACCATCGCCGTTTGTTGAGGTTTTGCAGGAGTTGGGCGTGCCGGTGGCGCGAAAGCCCTGATCATCGGCGGCCGTCTGGCCGCCGTGGGAATTACTTCAGGCGCTCGGCAAGGTAACGCTGGTAATCAGGGATGAGAATATCGATAGGCTGGTTGAAATCCGGCGACTGAATAATAAAGTCAGCGGTGGCGGCATTCGTGGCAACCGGGATATTCCACACCGTCGCCAGACGCAGGAGCGCTTTGACGTCAGGATCGTGGGGCACTGCATTCAGCGGATCCCAGAAGAAGATCAGCACATCAATTTTCCCTTCAGAAATCAGCGCGCCCACCTGCTGGTCGCCGCCCATCGGGCCGCTCAGCATCGCTTTCACTTCCAGCCCGGTGGTGCGTGAGACCAGGTTGCCGGTGGTCCCGGTTGCATAGAGCTGGTGCTGAGCCAGTAGCGCCTGGTGACGTTCGACCCATTTCATCAGCAGATCTTTGCAGTGATCGTGTGCTACCAGCGCGATATGTTTGCGTGCGGGCAAGGTGCGTGTTGTCAGTTCCATAATGGGGTTCCACTTATATTAACTTGCAGACAGATTACTGGAAGTGACTGATGCTGCAAGCGTTGGGGAGAAAATTTTTGCTGTATCTGTGAGTTAGTCTGGATGGCTGCTTTACCCGTATTAGCTTACACTAGGGCTAAAGAGCAGGAGGATTATGATGAAAGAGAACGATATTGCCGGCATTCTAACCGCGACGCGGACGATTGCGCTGGTAGGCGCCAGCGACAAGCCCGATCGCCCGAGCTATCGGGTAATGAGATATCTGTTGGAACAGGGCTATCATGTCATTCCTGTTTCGCCCAAGGTGGCGGGCAAAACGCTGCTCGGTCAACAAGGCTATGCCACCCTGGCGGAGGTACCTGAAAAGGTCGATATGGTCGATGTGTTCCGCAATTCCGAAGCGGCGTGGGGCGTGGCGCAAGAGGCCGTCGCCATCGGAGCGAAGACGTTGTGGATGCAGCTTGGCGTTATTAATGAACAGGCAGCGGTTATGGCGCGTGAAGCGGGGTTAAATGTGGTCATGGACCGCTGCCCTGCGATTGAAATTCCGCGGCTTGGGCTAGCGAAGTAAAATAAAAAACCCCGTGTTAACGCAATGCCGTTCACTTAAGCGGAGCGGCATGAGAGTTCACCGGATAGCGGGTTTTTGACATCTTAACCGCCCTCGGCCTTGATGGTCGGGGGCGTTTTGTTATGAACACCGCCTCCAGATTTCCTCGCAGATGCTCCAGCCGCCTCGGGATGGTTCCCGGCGATACCGTATTGCCCAGTACTATCATTTCCGTCGCGATAAACTGGAACGCGAACTTGAAGCTTATTTCTGAGGGCGCCTTCCTGTGTTTCTCCGCCGCCCTTGTTGCCTCGCGCCGTATCAGGTTATAGGCCAGTAACATCCCCCATACCTCCTGCTCCAGCAGGTCAACTTTCCGGCTTCTCAGCACCAGCGCATTATCCAGAAGACTGCCTGAACCCGACCTCGATTTCCCAGCGTGAATGATAAAGCTCTGCCACATCCTTTGCCCGATAGCGGTCTGCCGGAAGCGAGGTCAGGACCGTTTTCTCCACACCATTCACCTCGTAAGTCACCGCCCGGGCATACCAGTATTCCGGCAGTGAAGCATTCTTTTTCCGGGCCTGCGGGGACACCTTCAGCTTCAGTAGCCTGTCTCCTGAACCGTAACTTTCCTCTGTTGCCGCCACCATATTCTTGCGGGCTGGCAGCAGCCAGTGCCGGTTATTCCCCTGCTGATTCAGCGTCACCAGCAGGTCTGCACTGTAGAACAGTTTGTCGAACAGCGTGACGGAGTTGTCCGGAATAGAGGCCGTCATCGACTGTGCCAGCAGGATTTCACTCCGTCGGTAAGGGGCGGTCACCGCATCCAGCAGCACATGACTGCCCAGGTTCATTAAGGCCACCAGACGCATAACCGGATATGCACTCTGGCGCGTGGTGGACGTATTCGCTGAGCCGTAATAGTCGCGAAGTTCAGGTTCGTCAGGTGTTCTGAACTGAGCGCCATCAACAGCAAAAAGTTGCAGGCCCTGCCAGTCATCTTTGTGGTAGCGCTCGGCTCCCCAGGTCTGCGCGGTCTGGCGAAAGAGCCATTCAACCGGAGCCGCTCCGACCTGCTGGCGAGCCTGGGTGACAGCGCTGCGGGCCAGCAGGTTCATACCCGCTTCACCATCAGCACTCAGGTTCAGTCGGCGGACCACATCGGTAATCGGCTCATTGCGGAAAAAGGCCATCGCCACGACCATCCAGATAACCATATCACCGGGCAGACGGCGACGCCGGACGGTGGCGTGCTCAGAGAGCGTCAGGCAGTGTTGTATCCACTCAGCAGGGAGATGTTCTGCAAACATCTGTGCAGAAGGCGGCGGCATAAGGGGATGGTCGCTGAAATCGAGCAGGTCATTGAGAAGTGGCATAAGAAAACGGCTCCCTGTAGTGGAAGCCGTTATAGTGCCGTAGTTTGAGGATCGATCAACCGATCCTTAACTGATCGGCATTGCCCGTGTTAACGGGGTTTTTAACAAAGCATCGGGAACAAAGGCCAGTCAGTTCCGCAGCCGCGGCGCCTGCAGCTGTTTACGGATAGTCTGCGCCAGTTCGTCCATCGATGGCTGCTCAGGATGCTCATCGCTGGCTTCACTACTGAGCTGCGCTTCCGCGAGGTAGGTGTGGACCGGCTGGCCGTCCTCATCTTCCATCACAACATGATACCAGGGGGCCGCGCGCAGTTCATCGTTGGCGCCGATTTCATCCGCGGCGGGCTCGTCAAGCGAATACTCTGGATCGATATCAACGATTACGCCAAGGTAGCCGAGTAGCGTATGGCGAACCTGTTGGCCGATACCGAATTTGCTGGCAATCATAGTCACCTCCCGGGAAACGCTGGCGCCCACTGTATCCATCATCTTCAAATGTTCTTGAGTCATGAGAATAACGTGTGGGCGATGTTCCGCTTTTCAAGTTACATGACGCGACAGGCAAACCCTTTCAGATACAGTCCTTCCGGGTAGGTTGCGATCACCGGGTGATCGGCAGCCTGACGGAACTGCTCTATAAATTGTACATCACGCCCGGCGTCTATTGCGGCATCGGCGATGATTTTCTGAAATAAATCGGTAGTCATCAGGCCGGAACAGGAGAAAGTCAACAGCACGCCGCCGGGGTTCAACAGCTGGATCGCCAGCATGTTGATGTCTTTATAGCCGCGGCAGGCGCCCATCAGTTGGCTTTTGTTTTCGACGAATTTTGGCGGATCCATGACGATGACATCGAATTTTTCCCCCTGATCGCGATATTTACGCAGCAGTTTGAATACGTCATCGCGCACGAATTCGGCTTTGGACAGATCCAGCTTATTGAGCTCAACGTTCTGCCGGGCGACGTCCAGCGCTTCCTGTGAAGTATCAACGCTGGTGACCTGACGGCAGCCGCCCATCAGCGCAGAAACCGCGAATCCACCGGTATAAGAGAAGCAGTTGAGGACGCGCTTATCGGCGACGTAGCGGCGGGTCGCCAGACGGCTATCGCGCTGATCGAGATAGTAGCCGGTTTTATGGCCGCCCTGGATATCTACCAGCAACTGCATACCGTGCTCGGTAATGGGCAGCAGCGCAGGCGGCAGTTCGCCTACCACCGGGCCCTGCGCCAGATCCAACCCTTCTTTTTTACGCACCGCCACATCGCTGCGATCGTAAATAGAGCATTGCGGGAACAGGGTCTGCAGGGCGCTGACAATGGCCGCACGCTGATATTCGGCGCCGGCGCTCAACAACTGCAGGACGAAGAAATCGCCAAAGCGATCGATTGTCACGCCAGGCAGGCCGTCGGATTCCCCGGCGATTAAACGATAGCTGTCAAGACCATCGCGCTCTGCCAGCCATTGACGCCAGGTTTGCGCCTGCTGCAGGCGACGCTCGAAAAAAGCATTATCGATAGCTTCATGACGATCGAAACTCCAGACACGGGCGCGGATCTGCGAGGAGGGCGAATAGGCGCCGCGAGCGAGCCATTTCCCTTGGGAATCAACGATATCAATCGTCTCGCCGGAACGAGCTTTACCTTCCATCCGGGCGACGGCGCCGGAGAAAATCCATGGATGGCGACGCAGCAGGGATTTCTCGCGTCCTTTGGCTAATACTAAGCGTGGGATAATGGAATCTGTCATGGGGCTACCTTTAAGCGACGGAGCGTCGGCACCGAAAAATGGCGCGTAGATTAGCATAACTGGCTGGGGCAAGCACCATTCCTGCCGCCGCCGGGCGGATGTTTTAGCGTCAGGCAAAAGTGAGTATGCTGGAGAGAATTTGCTATTCTCTGCAACAGGATAGCGTAGTAGAGGGGGTAATATGGCGAAGGTATGCACGATGGCATGGGTTCACGGAGTCGTTCAGGGCGTGGGATTCCGCTATTCAACGCAGCGTGAAGCGCTGCAGCTGGGGCTTACAGGTTATGCGCGAAATCTGGATGATGGCAGCGTGGAAGTGCTGGCCTGCGGGGAGGTGGAGCAGGTGGAGAAACTGATTGCCTGGCTTAAGGCCGGCGGGCCGCGTAGCGCAAGGGTCGACAGGGTGTTAACCGAGCCCCATCAACCCACCAGAGAGTGGCAAAAATTCGCTATTCTCTATTAAATGCATTTTACGGGCTTCGGCAGACCGGCGATTTTAGTCGCCTGTTTAGCCGGGCCTTTGGGGAATAATCGATACAGGTAGCGGCTGTTGCCTTTCTCTTCACCGAATTTATTCGCCATCGCTTTGACCAGCATACGGATGGCTGGCGAAGTGTTGAACTCCAGATAAAAATCGCGCACGAAGCGCACCACTTCCCAGTGTTCGACGGACAGGGTGATCCCTTCCTGAGCGGCGATAACTTCCGCCATCGCTTCACTCCACTGAGTCGTCTCTTTCAGATAGCCTTCGCTATCGGTCTCTATTTCACTGCCTTCAAAGATAAACATGATTTTTCACATAATGCGGAAACTGCGCGCAGTGTAGCAAAAAATAAGGCCCCGCATAAGCGAGGCCTGGTGTTGCAGGAGAGAAGGTTAGTCTCTGCTGGCGAAGCCGAGGATGCTCAGCAGGCTGACGAAGATATTGTACAGCGAAACATACAGGCTAACGGTGGCGCGAATGTAGTTGGTCTCGCCGCCGCGGATGATGTTGCTGGTTTCAAACAAAATCGCGCCGGAAGAGATAAGGATGAACACCGCGCTGATGGCCAGGTGCAGAGCCGGCAGCTGCAGGAAGATGTTCGCCACCATACCAATCAGGACGACCACCACGCCCGCCATCAGCATGCCGCCGAGGAAAGACATGTCTTTGCGCGTCGTTAATACGTAAGCCGAGCAGCAGAAGAAGACCAGCGCGGTGCCGCCCAGCGCCAGACCGATCAAATCGCCCATGCCTGCGGACAGGTAAGCGTTCAGCATTGGCCCCAGGATGTAGCCGAGGAAGCCGGTAAAGGCGAAGGCCGCCAGAATACCGCTTGGTTTATTAGCCAGTTTGTAGGTCAGGAACATCAGACCATACATGCCCACCAGGGTGAGGATGAGCCCCGGAGACGGCAGCATCAGCACGGTGCTGGCGGTGGCGGTGATCGCCGAAAACGCCAGCGTCAGGCTAAGCAGAAAATAGGTGTTACGCAGAACTTTGTGCGTGCTGAGCAGCGATGAACGGTCACGCGATGAGGTAATTATACGATCCATGAGTCACTCTCTTATGACAGATGTAATTAGTTATGAAGCATAAGAAAAGCGAGCCGAAAGCCATAATGCTTTTACCCATCTTTACTCAGATCCCGGTGCCGGTGGGGTAGCGTTTTATTCTGGTAAAATAGATTAAGACAGTATGTTTATGCGTTCAACGACGGAAAGCAGATCTGAATCTTATAGGTCACTGAAAAATATTGCCTTAATGCCAGCCAGCGACTAAGTGTGGAAGGGGTATCAACGAAGCATAAAGGCAAGGGAAATGAAACGAAAACAATATAACCACATCACACACGCATTATTGGTCCTGGGTTTACTCGGCAGCGCGGCCACGGCAATGGCCGCCCAGGTCCCGCAGGGTACCGAACTTGCAGCAAAACAGGAGCTCGTCAGGAACAATGGTAATGAACCCGCTTCGCTCGACCCGCATAAGGTCGAAAGCGACGTCGAGTATAATATCATCAGCGATCTGTTCGAAGGGTTGGTGAGCGTTTCGCCGCAGGGCGAGATTCAGCCGCGGCTGGCGCTGAAGTGGGAGAATAAAGAGAACCTCGTCTGGACTTTCCATCTGCGTCCTGGCATCACCTGGTCCGATGGGACAGCGATTACCGCGCAGGATATCGTCTGGAGCTGGCAGCGGCTGGTCACGCCGACCACCGCTTCGCCGTACGCCAGCTATCCGGGTAATATGCATATCGTTAACGCCCGCGATATCTCGGAGGGAAAACAGTCGCCGGAAACTCTCGGCGTAAAAGCGCTGGACGATACCACGCTGCAGATCACGTTAGATCAGCCTAACGCCGCCTTCCTCGCAATGCTTGCTCACCCGTCGCTGGTGCCTATTGATAAGGTGCTGGTGGAGCGTTTTGGTGACAAATGGACTAAACCGGAACATATCGTCACCAGCGGCCCTTATACGCTTTCGAAGTGGGTCGTCAACGAGCGCATCGTGGCGCAACGCAACCCTAAGTACTGGGATAATGAACATACGGTAATTAATAAAGTGACCTATCTGCCGATTACCTCCGAAGCGGCGGATGTGAATCGTTATAAAGCCGGTGAGATAGATATTGTTTATACGCTGCCGGTGAACCAGTTTGCGTTACTGAAGAAAACGATGGGCTCGCAGCTGAATGTTTCTCCGCAGCTGGCGACCTACTATTACGAACTCAATACCACTAAACCGCCCTTTAATGACCCCAGAGTGCGCCGGGCGCTCAACATGGGGCTGGATAAAGATATCATCGCCGATAAGGTGATGGGGCAGGGACAGCGTCCGGCATGGCTAATTAGCCAGCCCGATATTGGCGGCGTCACGCTGAAACAACCGGATTACGCCAGCTGGCCGCGCGACAAACGCATTGCTGAGGCAAAAAAACTGCTTAACGAGGCGGGCTTTAACGAAAGTCATCCGCTGGTCTTTAACCTGCTTTATAACACCTCGGAGACGCACCAGCGCATTGCCATCGCCGCCAGTTCAATGTGGAAGAAAAATCTCGGCGTAGAGGCGAAGCTGCAGAACCAGGAGTGGAAGACGATGCTGGATACCATGCATACGCATAATTTTGATGCCGTGCGTTATGCCTGGATCGCCGATTATGACGATGCGGCGTCATTCCTGAATAACTTCCGCACCGGCGATAGCGAAAACACCAGCCAATACAGTAACCCGGCCTATGATAAAGCGCTGCATGATGCGGCGAAGGCGGCGGATACCGCCGCGCGAGGCAAATTCTATCAGCAAGCGGAGGATCTGTTGGCTGAGGATGTGCCCGCGATTCCTGTTTATCACTATGTGCGTACCCATTTAGTGAAGCCGTGGGTCGGCGGGTTCGAGCCGGATAAGCTGGGCTTTTACTACACCAAAGATATGTACATCATAAAACATTGAGTCAAAGGGCGTTCTTAACGCCGAATTTCTGCGCAAACTGCCTGAAATTCAGACGAATAACGCATATTTGTTTGTTTTTAAGGCAGTTGAACAAAATGATGCTTTACAGCATCGGCAGAGGTGTTTATAGTGCGCCCCATACCGGAAGCGTGGCCGAGCGGTTGAAGGCACCGGTCTTGAAAACCGGCGACCCGAAAGGGTTCTAGAGTTCGAATCTCTACGCTTCCGCCAAATATGAAAAGGGGTTACCGAAAGGTAACCCCTTTTTGCTTTGGGCTGTTGGTATAGTGTTGGTATATTCACTTGGTCTATTTTCACTTGCCGGTTGCTTTTTTTGTTAAATTTTTTGGCTTTAGGCTAGCGCAGCTAGGGTTAGTTGGCAGCGTACCTACCTGTCTTTTTTGGCTACTCGTCCTCACCGTTTTATACGTGTTTTATTGCATCAAAAACAATCTAGCGCTAACAAACATCGAGGAAAAGGAGAAGCATATGAATAAAAATCTACATATCATGGTTTTATCATTTTTTGACACAGTATCAACCGCCATCATGGGGCTAGTGGTCAACTCAGTCAGCGGTGCAACCTCGCTAACCTAAAGCCAAAATTTGCATTCCCCATGTCAGTGGGATTGAGTTTCTTTGTATTACGTTACTTTTTAATCTTCCTTATCTAATGGTGGGACGTCTAAAGTCGGTGATAGCTTCACTTTCCTATCGTAAGTTACTACCTGGCTTTCTGTTTTGTGTCCACTAAACATCTGCTTCTCTTTGCTACTACCTTCATAGACTGAAATTGCTTTGGCTTTAATATCGTGGAACGTACCCGGAACAGGGCGACCCAGTTTCACCGCGGCTTGCTTTTTCGCATTATTCCACCATGTATTGAATGTTTTTTTATTCATCCGCCCATACATGCGCAACGGTGAGAGGGTGAACGACGATCGCCTGCAGCTGGATAACAACGTAATCATGATGGACTCGCTGGCAGCGGTAAAGGTGCTGATTAAGCGAGTAGACGAACTGGAGGAGAAATTATCTGCATTAGAAATCCAGTAATCGTGTTTATTTGTCCAGACCCCAACTGACAATTTGTGCATGCAGAATGCAATCAAATCTGACAGTCCGCTTTGAGCGAGGAGCGGACGTTGGCAGTGACCATAAATCACAGCAGCCAAAAATGACGGTTAGTTAAGCAGTGGGGATTCCTTTCGCATTCAGCCGGTTGCTATAAACTGATCTGGTCAGCTTTATAAGGACTATGCAATCTCACGGTCATTTAACTAAGGTAACTCAGAATGCCAATTTCTATTAAAACGACGAAAAATACCCGCACAGGCATCAGGGGGGTACAACGATATGGAGCAATGTATCGCTGGCGTGTTGATGCTACTCGATTTAGAAGTCTTACAGGACAAGACCCAACACCGCCATTCATTGCCTGTCTTAATAAGAGTAAATCCGGGTGTGTAGACTCTGTTCGTTTTCATACGATTGAGGATGCTGGTGATGACCTTTGCCGGTTCTTAAAAGCTATGACTGGGGTCTCATTCGAGTATCAATGACCTTTGCATCGACCCGTTGAACTCACAGTGGAGGAGCAGACATTGCTAACAGCGTATGTGAAACACGGGGGAGCAGATTAATAGAACATAGGGGGTAAAATCTGTACTAAAATCACTCTAAATCAAGCAGTGGTGTTTTATCCGTATGAGGATAAATGATGAGAACAATCGTTGCTTTTGTCTGCCTGACATCTGTTTCCTGCACCTCGCCTTACCCTAATGCTATTCCTGAGATGAATTACGTCAGTTCATTAGATTGCAGTAATAAAAAAACGGCTTCTCAATGCATAAACACAGCTAAAAATGATTATGAAAAAATGGCTACTGAAGTTAAAAGATATGAAATGCAATTACGAGAAAAAGAACAGCAACTAGCCACGCAAAAATATCTTCTAAGTGATACCAGTGCCGCTGGTGCTGTGACATCAGTGATTGCGGCTGCGAGTGGAGCACTGACCACGGCACTTTATGCCGGTGGAACTTCTGTGGTAGGTGGTGCCGCAAGCCAGCGATATAATTATGATATTCAACTTCTGAATTATCGCTCTACCCGGAAAAAATTAAACTGTATATATCGCTCCATGATGGATATAACATCCGACCAAATGGATATTGCAATAAGTACCGACCCCAATCCTTCAGTAAGTGGGCTGATACAACCATATTTAAACAGTGTAATGTCTGATCTGGAGTTTGAACTCCAGTCGGAGCAGGCCGCCGTCAGTCTGGTTGCACCCGATGTCACAGAGATTGCTGAGACCTTAAATCAGCAAAAGGCGGCGCAGAGTAGCTTAATGTCTTTTTCGGCCGCCGATAAAAATTCAGCAATAGCTCTCGCTGAGCTTATCCGTACCAACATAAAAATGTGTAAAGCAACGCCTGCCACTGCGCCGGTAGTTGCATATCAGGTAACCAAACCGGCAGGCGGAAATAGTGCTCAAAGTAAAGGTGATGGAAAATGAGGAATATCAATATGATAAATAGTATCCAGAACTTTAAAATTGCAAGGCTTACTTGGCGCACATTTCTGTCGCTGGGAGGGGGAGCGCTCGTCAGTTCCTGTATGCAACCTGCACAAATTATCAATCAGGAATATCGCATACTGACACCTGATTTTCAGGACACTTTTGATATCCCGCCTCCCCCCGACAGTTCGACCGGGAGAAAAATAAAGCTATGGTCGACTAACTTTTATACCACGCAACCCGTCGAGGATAAAAACGGCGTCCCATTCCGGGATAAAGATGGTATCCCGATATCGGATAATGTCAGTAAGCGTAGCTGGTGCCTGGGTGCTCAGGAAGGTTCTGTCAAAACAACATTTCATGGGGAGGAAATCAGGCTCACGCATGCAGGAGTATTTAAGAAAAAACCTCCTTATTATATCGACTGTGATGTGGAATATGAAACCCATACTCATGATCTGTCTGCCTATGGGTTAAGTTATCATGTAAAAACCAACGCACCGTTTGGCTTAGGAATTAACAATTACTTTTTGGTTCCGTACCGGACTATGGCTGTAAAGGTTAATGATAATTCAGGTTTAAAATTAAAGGCAGGAGACGTACTTTATATTAATGATGTGACTAACAATATGATCACAGATCCCTACACTGGCAGGAAATTCAAGCATGACGGATATTTCTTTGTCGGAGATGTTGGTGGAAAAGTTAAAGATATCCATGCTGACACCTTTTGTGGTTTCCAAAAAAATTGCCTTCCTCCGTTTACAAGCAGTGATGACGATCATCATTATATGTTTACAGCCGTGGTTATCACTGACCCCGCAATCAAAGAAAAACTGCTACGAATGCACTTAAAATCCAGCTACAGGTAGTTGCGGGTATAACATGCGCTGCAATCTGTGCTTTTAGGCGTAGTCAAAAGTTTCCGGCTATTGCAGAAGGCGCCGCCAGGCTCTGCCTGGTGGCGGCAACCGTGGCTAGCTATCGTTGCGATAAGCCGGTCGGGGAATTCTGTGAACTGCACCCCGTAGATCCAAAAAAATGTAGTTAGCTACTTCCGCTTCTGGCACGGAGCGGACTTTCAGATTATGTTTGGCTCTGTGACTTAAGAGTGTCAGATCAGATCTAAGATACAACAAATAATGTCATTAAATGACATGCTATCACCCAGTAACCGTCTGCAGGGGTTACCGGGTGGGGATAGTCTTCGATACCGGGTATTTGGGGGCAGATTTTGGGGCAAAACGCGCCGTATTCAGCCCCGAAAATGACAGAGGTATACTATCTGCAGAGAAGTGGATAACTAACTGAAAAATTTGGGCGTAATAATGTCTAAATATACCACTGGCTTATGATAAGACATTGATTTTAAATAACTTTTACACATCCTTGAAAACCGGCGACCCGAAAGGGTTCTAGAGTTCGAATCTCTACGCTTCCGCCAAATATGAAAAGGGGTTACCGAAAGGTAACCCCTTTTTGCTTTGGGTTCCTCCGGCACATCACTGCTTCACCCATTCTCGTCGTTAATGAATCTCTTCCTCCCAGTAGGGCGGCATCCCAATCTTTTCAACCATAAAGTCGATAAAGGCTCGGACTTTATGCGGTACTCTCCTGTTTTGTGGGTACAGCATCCAGATGGCGGTTTCGCTGGGGAACATACTAAATTCCCACTCCGGGAAGACGCGTTGAATAAGCCCTTGTTCTTCAGCCTGCTGCGATAGCCAGTTCGGTAAAATCGCAATCCCGGTGTGATTGACGCAGGCATAAAGCATGGCGGCGCTATCGCTAACGCTCAGTCGGTAGTGAATCGGGATGCGCTGCCATTCATCTTCTGAACCCGTCTTACGGGTATACCAACCGGCGCCATGCAGACGAGAAAACATCACAATATTAATCTGCTGCTGGTCGGCGCCCGGCGTGGCAGAAGGGCGGTTTTCCGCAATCCACTGCGGGCTGGCCCAGGCTGAACGCGTCTGAGAAGCCAGTTTACGGGCATGAATCGAGGAGTCAGGCAAAATGCCGATGCGAATACTCAGGTCGATGCGCGCTTCAATCAGGTCCTGCACTTCATCGTTAAAGCTAATATCCAGCGAAATGTTGGGATGCAGGCGAAGAAATTCATCAACAAAAGGCATCACGTGCAGACGGCCGAAGGTACTGGGTACGCTTAACCGCAGCAGGCCGGAAGGTTGTTTATCCAGTGCGGAAGTTAACTGACGGGTTTCCTCCCATTGTAATAACAGTTGTTGGGCGTGCGAGTAAAAAAATGCCCCGGTTTCGGTTAATGCTAATCCACGGGTTGAGCGGTTAAACAACGTCACCTGTAAATACGCCTCCAGCTCGGAAATATGGCGAGAGACGGTGGATACTTCAATATTTAAGGCTTTGGCGGCGGCGCTGAAACTTTGATGATCAGCGGCGCTGACGAAGGTTCTGATTGCGGATAAATGGTTCATCTGTTTTACGTCTCATTGATGATGAATGTTTCTCAGCAACCTGTTCTGGTGTAGCCGACTACAATAGCGGTCCTGATGTCACAGCTTATCACTTTGTTTCTCGAATTATTCCCGGCAATATCTATGGATAATGATTCTCAGGATATAAAAAAGGCTTCCCTGACTGCGGGAAGCCGGATAATTGATAGTTATATTTTATTTTGCGCTGACGCGCCAGACGGTATTACCGACATCGTCGGCAATGATTAACGCTCCTTCGTTATCCTGCGCGAGTCCGACCGGCGCGCCGTACAATTCTTTCTCATCGCGGGAGACAAAGCCGGTGACCACGCTCTCAGGTTTACCGACCGGCTTGCCGTCTTTAAAGGCGACAAAGCTGACTTTGTAGCCATTCAGCGGCGAACGGTCCCAGCTGCCGTGTTCGCTGATAAACACGCCGCCCTGATAGGTCTGCGGCAAAATTTTTCCGGTATAAAACAGCATTCCCAGCGGCGCAACGTGGGAACTCAGGGCATAATCCGGTTTGATCGCTTTAGCGACCATGTCCGGGCGCGGCGGCTGTACGCGGCGATCCACATGCTGTCCGAAATAGCTCCACGGCCAGCCATAAAATCCGCCATCCTGCACCGAAGTTAAATAATCAGGCACCAGGTCGGCGCCGATCTCATCGCGCTCATTGGCAATGGCCCAAAGCTTGCCCGTCTGCGGTTCCCAGCCGAGTCCGGTAGGATTCCTGATACCGCTGGCGAAGATACGGCTTGCGCCGGTTGCCGTATCAACCTCCAGAACGGTGGCGCGACGATATTCGATATCCAGCCCATTCTCGGTGATATTACTGTTCGAGCCGACGCCCACATACAGCTTCTTACCATCCGGGCTTGCCAGTAACGCTTTGGTCCAGTGGTGATTGACGGTGCTGGGCAGGTCAGCCAGCTCGCTCCCCGCATCGCTGATATGTGTCGCCCCTGGCTGGTAGTGATAACGCATGATGTTGCCGGTATTGGCGACGTATAGATTATCGCCAATCAGCTGGACACCGAAAGGCGAGTGCAGGTGTTCAAGGAAAATATGTTTTTCCCAGCCGCTGGCGTTTTTACGCAATAGCGTAATGCGATTCCCGCCTTTTCCACCTTTGCCTGACTGATTTTTCACTATCCCGGCAATCAGCTGCTTCGGCGTAGTCAGCGGCTCCTCGCCAGGACCGTTGCTTTCAACGACCAGTACATCGTCGTTTGGCAGGACATAGACCATTCTGGGATGCAGGAATCCATCGGCTATTTTTTCTATTTTCAGCCCCTGGGCAACCGCCGGTTGCCCATCTGTCTTCCAGCCCACGCCGCGGGGAACCTGCATCGGCGGCATCAGGAAATCCTGGGCCTTCGGCATTACGGGATCGGGCCCTACCTGCTGATCCGGGCTAAGTTTCGCTTTCTCATCGCATCCGGACAGGGCAAGCGCCATGGCGAGCATAACGGGCAGGGGCAGTAGTAATTTATTCATGGCGAATCCCCTTATTATTAGCCAGGCAAGTGGAGCTGATAATATTGGCGACCAGCAGGCAGATAACGGTAATCGATGAATAGATTACGTTCTGCGGCGCAATCGCCCAGGCGTCGCGGCTATGAACAAAACAGTTTACCAACGCGGCAATAATAGCGATAAGGTTTAGCCAGAAATCAATTTTTGCCGCCGGGCGTCGAGGAGTAAAAAACCACACCTGCGCCAGATTAATCAATCGCGGAATGATGGCAAAAATAAGGCCAAGGGCAATAAGCCAGCTGGCACTTTTTCCCCACATCACGTTCGTACTGTAGAGATAAATAATATCGAAGATGAGACCGGCGATAAAAAAGCCGTAAGGCACCGGATTGAGTAGATTATATATGACCATCGCAAGGCTATTACCTCGGTCATGAGAGCGTTCACTCATTGTCAATTCCTTGTCAGGGGGAATAAGGTAGGATGAAAATAATGCTGACGTTCAAGCCGGAATAATGAATACCGCTTAGCAGATAAAATTATACATATTGTTAACAATTTCAGTATGCCAATCGCGGGAAATCTGTTTTGCGCAAATGGTCATACTGGCTACGGTGAGATTGTTGCAGAAGGGAGGAGGCGGGCCAGATGCTGGCCGCGCCATCGTACGTTTAACTTTCTATTCGGGCAGCCAGCTGCTGGGCCATTTCGGCGAAAATCCGCGCTGCAGCTTTTGGCCGGGCGCCTTTGCGCTGCATTAACACCGCGGTTCTCTCAAGCGCGGCTTCTTTAAGCAATCGGGTCGTCAGGCCGGTACGCTGGGCGGCGACCTTCAGCGGCAGAATGGACACTAATTGGGTTCGCTGGATGATATCGAGGATGGCGTTGATCGAATGCATTTCAATGGTCACCTGCGGGTGGAAACCGGCTTGTTGTAAGCAGTGGTCAATTTGCAACCGGGTGGCGAAATGATGATTAAGCAGAATAAACTCCTCCGCGGCCAGCTGGCTCAACGAAAGGGAGTCTTCGCGGGCCAGCGGGTGATGGTCCGCGACAACTAGCGCCAGCACCTCCTGTAGCAATGGGGTGGAAACGATGTCCGGCGCAATTCCGCCAGCAAAGGCAATACCAATATCCAGCTCATTTTCCAGCAGCATACCTTCCATTTTCTCCTGCGACATCTCCTGTATATCCAGCGTGATATGCGGATAACGCGCATGAAATTCCGCCACTAATGGGACGACGAAATAGGAAGTAAAGGTGGGCGTCACGGCAATGCGTAGAGAACCGCGACTGAGGTCTTCGACATCATGAATGGCGCGTTGGCCCTCATCCAGCAGTTGAAATGCCTGGCGCGCATACTGCAAAAACACCTCACCTGCATCTGTCAGGTGAATATGCCGGCCGCTGCGGTCAAAAAGCTGCGCATCCAGGCTCTCTTCTAACATCCTGATTTGCTGTGAGAGCGCAGGCTGCGAAATGTGCAGGGCTTCCGCCGCGCGGGTAAAGCCCTGATGTTCGGCGACGGCGAGGAAATATCTGACATAGCGAATATTCACACGTTCAACTCATAAGTTTTTTGAATGAATTTGATTATAAACAAGACTTTTATTTTATGCCACGCGGCGCGTAACCTCCCTGACATTCCACAGCGAGGTAGACATTATCATGAAAGAAATCATTGATGGTTTTCTTAAATTTCAACGTGATGCATTTCCTGCACGCGCTGAACTGTTTAAAAGTTTAGCCTCCCGGCAGAGCCCCCGTACGCTGTTTATTTCATGCTCCGATAGCCGGATGGTTCCTGAGTTGGTTACCCAGCGAGAACCCGGCGATCTATTTGTCATCCGTAATGCCGGCAATATCGTCCCTTCTTACGGTCCGGAGCCCGGCGGCGTGTCGGCATCGGTGGAATATGCCGTTGCCGTCCTGAAGGTCACGGATATTGTGATTTGCGGTCACTCCGATTGCGGGGCGATGACGGCGATTGCGCAGTGTAGCTGTCTGGATCATGTCCCCGCCGTTAAGCACTGGTTGCAATATGCGGATTCGGCAAAAGTGGTGAACGATGCCCGCGAGCATCGCGACCCGCAGGCCAAAACCGCGGCGATGGTGCATGAAAACGTGATTGCCCAGTTGGCGAATATTCAAACCCATCCGGCGGTGCGTCTGGCGCTTGAGGAAGGACGTCTGGCGCTACACGGCTGGGTGTATGACATTGAAACGGGAGAGATTGCCGCCTATGACGGCAATGCCAGAGCTTTTATTTCGCTGGCCGGTCATCCGGATACCCGAGCGGTGCCGGTTTACGGTTAGTCATTTCATTTCACTACGATATAACGAGGTAACACCATGATTCAGTCACAAGTTAGCCGCGAAGTTCGTCTGGAGTTAGCGAACAAAATATTGCTGATTAAAGCCAAAAAGGATCTCTCCTTTGCACAGCTTGTTGAAGGCACCGGTTTATCAGAAGCCTTCGTGACGGCCGCGCTATTGGGCCAGCATCCGCTGCCTGCCGAAGTCGCGAAAATGGTAGGCGCAAAACTGGAGCTCAGCGACGATGACATTTTGCTGCTGCAAACCATCCCGGTCAGAGGTTCTATTGAAGACCGCATACCAACGGACCCGACGATGTATCGCTTCTATGAAATGCTGCAGGTCTACGACACCACCCTGAAAGCGCTCATTCATGAAAAATTCGGCGACGGGATCATCAGCGCGATTAATTTTAAGCTGGATGTGAAAAAGGTCAGCGATCCGGAAGGCGGACATCGCGCGGTGATCACGTTCGATGGAAAATATCTGCCAACGAAACCTTTCTGATGACAATTAACCGTTAACGGCACGGGCCTGAACCACGATCCAGGCCCGTTATTATCTGGCGGGCTGATAACGCATTTGCAATGTTGCGGGCAGATAACGCTGCAGCGGCTGTGGCGTTTTACCATCGATCAGCTGACTGATGAGATCGTAGCAGTGCCAGGCCAACTGGCGGTTGTCCTGCTGGATGGTGTCGATGCGCAGCGACAGCGAATCATACAGATAGTGGTCATCGAAGCTGGCTAAATGGATCCCGGAATCCAGCAGGTTATGCTGGCTCATATAGCGTAGTACCCCTTCCAGCAAGCCGCAGGCGGCGGTAAACAGCGCCTTAGGCGGCCGCCCGAGGCGGGCGCACAGCGCGGCAAACATCTCATAGCCTGAGCTTGGGTGATAGTTGCCGTTGATAATCCACTCCGGGCGCAACTCAACGCCTGCCTGGGCTAATCCCTGACTAAATCCGGCCAGCCGATCGCGCGAAGGCGAGAGCCGCGGCTGCCCGCCGAGAAACCAGAACTCATCCGGGTGTTGCCCGGCGATACGGGCGATAAGTTCCGCCGTCGGCGCCAGTGAATCGGTCATCACCAACGGCAGGGCGCTATCGTTTGGATTGCGATCGAACAGCACCACCGGCAGCTGTTCGCTGAGCTTCAGATAGTCGGCGTCGCTGTGCATACAAGAGGCGACAATCAGGCCATCGACCTGACGGGCAATCATATTATTGACCACCATGCTCTCCTGACCGGGATTCTCATCGGTGCAAGAGATAAGCAGCTGTACGCCGGCTTCGCGGCACAGGGTTTCCAGCTCGTGAGAAAAAACGGCAAAACCATAGTTAGTGATCTCGGGTACCACCAGACCAATGGTATGGCTGCGGCTATCGCGCAGTGAACGGGCGTGAATGCTCGGCTGGTAGTGCTGCTCGCGGGCGATAGCCAGCACCCGTTCGCGCGTCTCCTGCGCCACGCGCAGCTCTTTGCCGCGACCGTTCAAGACCAGGCTGGCGGTGGCTTTAGAGACGCCAGCCAGTTCGGCGATATCTTTTATGGTAATGCGTTTGGGTTTCATCACGAGCCTGGGGCCTGAAAGCAAAACGCTTATTCTACCATGCATGGCCGCAGCGGCCAGCAGCAGAATGCCCCCGGCGTCGCGCCGCTGAATATCAGTTCTCCTGGATAATCGGCAAAGAAGCGGCTGCTCATCACCCCGGCGCCATCATTAATAAAAATTTCGACGCTGGAACGATCGATGAGGATCTGCAGTTTATGCGCCGAGCCGCGCCAGTAACGGTAATCGACAGTATCAGCTACCAGGCTTCGACGGGCCAGGCGTACGCCGCGACTGTCCAGCGAAAGCTGCAGCGCACCCGCGAAATCCAGCGTCAGCGCATCGCCTGGCGCAACCTCGAAGGCCAGTTCCATCGGCTGCAGCACCTGCGGTTCGGTCTGCCAGCCTTGCGCCTCGCCGCGCAGCGCCGCCAGTTCGCGTACGGGATTTTGATATAGCGTGCCGTGGCGCCAGCTGAGTTCCCGCAGGCAGGTCATCTGGTGGATCCAGCCGTGGGCTCGCGTAGGTTGCTGCATCTCTTCTCCGTCGGGAACGCCCATCCAGCCAACCAATAGGCGCCGACCATCTTCCGCCAGGGTGGTTTGCGGCGCATAGAATTCGAAGCCGCTATCCAGCACTTCGAGCGCGCCGTGGCTAAAAGTCGCGTCCGCATTGTCGAAATGCCCGTGCATCCAGACCGCCGGATAGGTGTTCAGGAAGCGCTGGGCTTCTCGCGGTAGCCCCTGTGGGCAACTGAGTAAAATATGCTGGTCGCCGAGCGGGAACAGATCCGGGCATTCCCACATATAACCGCCATCGTTCAGGCCGTTAAGCCCGCTACCGGCAATTTCGCCATGGCTGCTCCACTGCATCAAATCAGCGGAGCTGAATAGCAGTACCTTACCGCGGTCGGCCAGATCGCGCGCGCCCAGCACCATCAACCAGCGATCGCCGTCGCGCCAGACTTTGGGATCGCGCACGTGTCCGCTATAGCCGGCTGGCAGCGCCAGCACCGGGCCCTGCTTGCGAAAAGTACCGTCGGGATTTTGCGTCGCCAGACACTGCCAGGCGGTACGGCTGCCATCGTTAAATTTCACATTACCGGTGTAGCACAGCGTCAGGACGCCGTTGTTATCTACCGCACTGCCGGAGTAACAGCCGTTACGGTCGTACTCCGCATCCGGCAGCAGGGCAATCGGTTCATGCCGCCAGTGCAGCAGATCCGCTGAACTCCAGTGTCCCCAGCCTTTATAGCGATGATCGCAGGCGAGGGGATTCCACTGATAAAACAGATGATAACGGCCATTGAAGTGGATAAAACCGTTTGGATCGTTCAGTAGCCCACATACCGGCGCCAGATGCCACTGCGGATAGTGGTCATCCCGCCGCGCGCGCGGCTGGTGGTTCATGACGGCCTGCAGGACCGCCGGTAACAAAGAAGGCTGCGTCATTATTCAGCATCCGTTTTGTATTTGAGCGTCAGCGAAACGATAAAGGCGACCACAAACGCAATAGCCAGCCCGATGATGTAGTTAAGCAGGGAACTGGCCTGCACGATAGCCATGCCGGGGATGGCCGTCAGGCCGACGGCGGTCATATAGACGTGCATGGAGACCACCCAGGCGCCACCCGCCGCGCCGCCAATCAATGCGGCGATAAATGGCTTAACGAAGCGCAGGTTGATGCCGAATATCGCCGCTTCGGTGATGCCAAGCATCGCCGAAAAGGCTGAGGGGAGGGCAATGGCTTTCACTTTTACATCTTTGGTTTTAAACCACACTGCCAGACAGGCGCCGCCCTGGGCAATATTAGCCATCGCCCAGATAGGCAGCAGGAAATTGACGCCGATCGACGGGTTGCCGAGCAGCCCGGCTTCGATGGCATGGAAGCTGTGGTGAATACCGGTAATAACAATCACCGAATACAGCCCACCGAACAGGAGTCCCGCCAGCCAACCGGCGTGGGCAATGAGCGTGCTGAGAATAAAGGAGATGCCGTCGCCGAGGGCACGACCGGCCGGACCGATTATCAACAGGGCGATAAAACCGGAGATAATAACCGTCAGGAACGGGGTGAGGATCAGATCCAGCGCGTCGGGAATCAGGCGTCGCAGTTGCTTCTCAAGCAGGCTCATAAACCACACCGCCAACAGCACCGGGAACACCGTCCCCTGATAACCGATCATCGCCACCTCGAGGCCGAAGAAATTCATGGTGTGGAAGCCCGAAGCCACTCCCCAGGCGTTGGTCAGCGCCGGGTGGGTAAGAATACCGCCGAGGGTTGCGCCAAGATAAGGGTTGCCGCCGAATTCACGCGCGGCGGTAAACCCGATCAGGATTGGCAGAATAATAAAAGCGGCCGAACTACACATATCGAGGATCAGGTAGATGGCGTTGCCCGGGTCGACCCAGCCGTAGGTTTTCACCATCCCCAACAATCCCATCAGCAGGCCGGAGGCGACGATAGCCGGGATAATGGGCACAAAGATGTTCGATAGCAGGCGGGCGATCCGCTGGAACGGATTCAGTTTTTTCGCCGCCAGATCTGCGGCTTCGGATTTGCTCGACTCGCTAATACCGGCTGCCTGAATAAAGGCGGCATACACTTTATTGACCACGCCGGTACCGAAGATGATTTGCATCTGGCCGGCGTTGCGAAAGCAGCCTTTTACCCCCTCAATTTTGCCGATGGCCTGCTGGTCGGCGAGCGCGTCATCGACCAGTACCAGACGCAAGCGGGTGGCGCAGTGCGCGGCGCTGGCGATATTTTCTTTGCCGCCAAGCAGCGGCAGCAGCGTGCGAGAAATCTGTTGAAAATCCATAGTACCCTCTACAAAGTCTGTCATCATCATGGGCAATTGGGGATGTCCGAATCCCCGAACCGCCGCTTTGCTAATTTTGCTAAAACGTTTTAATTATTTTGCCTGCCTGCATCGTTAAAACTGGCGGTTCACATCGGCCTGGTACGGTAAGGCGGTCATCGCGCCTTTGGCGGTGGTCGCCAGCGCGCCGCAGGTTTGCGCCAGCGCGACGATCGGCTCCAGCGCGGCGACATCGTCAGGGAAGCCGTGAGCGGCGAGGCTGGCGAGTAGCCCGGCAACAAAGGCATCACCGGCTCCGGTGGTATCAACGCTGACCACCGGACGGGCCGGGAAGTGAATATGCTGTTGCTGGAACAGCGCTTGCACCCCGGCTTTTCCTTGCGTGACCAACAGCAGTTTTGGCTGAAAGCGCTCGCGGAATCGCGCAATACCGCTGGCGATATCGTCGCCACCGCTAATAAAGGCCAGTTCCTCTTCCGATAGTTTCACTACGTCAGCTAATGCCAGCGCCTGTTCGAGACAACGCCGTAACAACAGGGGATCCTGCCACAGATCGCTGCGGATATTCGGGTCGAAGCTGACGCTACCGCCGGCGCGTTTAATCTGTTCCATTGCCATAAAGGCGCTGCTGCGGCTGGGCTCGGCGCTGAGAGCGATAGAGCAGACGTGCAGCCACTGGCCGGCCGCGAAAGGGGGGAGATCGTCTGGTTGTAGAAAAAGATCGGCGCTCGGACGGACCATAAAGGTAAAGGTGCGTTCGCCGTGTTCATCCAACGCGACCACGACGGTTGAGGTGCGCTGTGCGGGATCTAAAGAAAGGTGGCGGATATCCACGTTCTCTTGTCGTAGCGTCTGGCGCATAAAATGGCCAAAAGGGTCACCGCCGACCCGACCGATGAACCCGCTATTGCCGCCAAGCCGCGCGACGCCGACCGCGACGTTAGCCGGTGCGCCGCCCGGACATTGTAATAAGCGGCCATCACCCTCAGGCAGCAGGTCGACGACCGCATCGCCGAGTACCCATACTTTACTTGTCATACTGAAATTCCTTCTTGCTAAACTTTGTTAAACCGGTTTAGCTAATTTAAACATAACCCCTAACCCAACGGAACGCGGAAGTGATGAAAATGCGATCGGCTACGATAAAATGTGATCCAGCCGCGATATTGCGCGCTTAGCGCTAGCTATTTTTCCTTTACTACAAATAGGCAAATGAACTGTCATTTTCCCTACCAATAATAAGGGGGAGGGAGGTCTGGTTGAAAGAGCGCTTATTGTCGGATGAAAAATCCTCATATATCTATTTATTAATATTAACTTGCCGTCAGGGTGCGGCTAAAAAATATATTCCTGATGGCTTTATGCCAGGGTTTGACACCGTTAATTACTTCTCATTTTTTATTATTACCACGTGATAATAAGCCCGTTTCGTTAAAAGAATGTTAGAAAAATAACCCGGGAAAAATACCTATTTGGGGTAATACGTCAGGCCGTAAATGTTATAAAAAATTTATCCATATCTGGAGGCGTTCAGCCACGAGCAGGAGCGCAAAAATAGCGTCAGGCGTCGCGATATAGGGTGAATTGAACGCATCTTGTACAATTGGTTGAGCTGAAAAAACAGGCTAACCCAGGTCGTTTTTGTTCGATTTTTATACTCCTTCCGTCACTGTCATCCGAGTAGTAGATCTAATATCCTTGTATTACACCATGGTTATTTTTTGCGGTGAAAACTAATGATTTACGTTGAATTTAACGCTTGTTCAGATTTTTATTCTTCAATTTTTATAATGTTATTTTTTTGTTCTAAATGTGCCAGAAAAAACTAATTGCAATGGTTGATAACACTTTTTTTAAGATAATTCATTTACTTGTGATCGTTAAATGATCGAATGTTGGCTATAAAGTGATCGAAATGGGGTGTTGTTACCGGTATTATTTTTTGTTTTTGTGATCTATATCTCATTATATTCAAAATTTCCCCATACTTAATTGTGTGTGCTAATGATTCGGGAGTAGAGTTGCGCCGCCTTAAGAATATTCTTATAGAATTTCTAAAAATAGTTTCATGGCAATTCAACTCTCTAGAAGCAAATTCTTTACATCCTCCACTCCAGTTTGCACCTGTAACAAACTATTAACAGTGGGGCGAATTTGACGATTAGCTGAATTTTTAGCTATCGCGAGTGAGCGTTTTAATTGCCGTCTTGGGGAAATGACTGAGGTCACGGGCGATTAAGTATCACGCCCCGTGTATGTTTTCTAACATGGCTTATCGGGATAGGGATTATGGGTACCTCCGAATTACTTAAGCATATTTATGACTTCAACCTGTCGTATTTATTTTTAGCGCAGCGGCTGATCAACGATGAAAAAGTATCCGCAATGTTTCGTTTGGGAATTGACGAAACCATGGTTGATACCCTGGCGCAGCTGACGTTACCGCAGATGGTGAAACTGGCTGAAACTAATCAGCTGGTGTGTAATCTGCGCTTCAGCGACCATCAGACTATCGAGCAATTGACCAAAGAGTCGCGCGTTGATGACCTCCAGCAGATCCATACCGGTATCCTGCTTTCCAGTCACCTGCTGCAAGAGCTCCGCGCCAAAGAAGGCGCTGCGGCGAAGAAAAGTGTTTGATAATGGCTGAGAAAAGTATTGTTCAGGAAGCGAAGGATATTCAGCTCGCCATGGAGCTGATATCTCTCGGCGCGCGTCTGCAGATGCTGGAGAGTGAAACTCAGCTCAGCCGCGGGCGCTTAATTAAACTCTACAAAGAGCTGCGCGGAAGCCCGCCGCCGAAAGGGATGCTGCCGTTCTCGACCGATTGGTTTATGACCTGGGAGCAGAATATTCATTCGTCGATGTTCTACAACGCCTATTTGTTCCTGCTGAAGAGCGGCAAATGCAGCGGAGTGGAAGCGGTGATCAAAGCCTATCGCCTGTACCTCGAACAGTGTCCGCAAGAGGCGGGCGAAGCGCCGCTACTGGCGTTGACCCGCGCCTGGACGCTGGTGCGCTTTGTTGATAGCGGTATGCTGCAGCTCTCCGCCTGCAATAGCTGCGGCGGCTCATTCATCACCCACGCGCACCATCCGCAGCACGATTTCGTCTGCACGTTATGCCAACCGCCGTCACGCGCCGTAAAAAGACGTAAACTTTCTCCGCAACTGGCCGATATAACCTCTCAACTGCTGGACGAGCAGGCTAAACGCGTCATGTAAGTCGCCGTTCCGACGACTTACGGCAATCCATTTTCGACGTGTAATACGCAGGGGCGGCATGCCGCCCCCCATTCCCCGCCTGGTTTACGCCAGGGCGCGTTTGCCTCGCCCGCCATCCACATTGTTAATTTGAGGTATGCGTGTGCTAGTGATATTGGGTTATCTCGTGGTCCTGGGAGCGGTATTTGGCGGCTATTTGCTGGTGGGGGGCCACCTGGGCGCGCTGTACCAACCGGCGGAATTCCTGATTATCGGCGGCGCCGGCATCGGCGCGTTTATCGTCGGCAACAACGGAAAGGCCATCAAATCCACGCTGCGGGCGTTGCCCAAAATGGTACGTCGTTCCAAATACAGCAAGGCGCTGTATATGGATCTGATGGCGCTGCTGTTCCTGCTGCTCGCTAAATCCCGTCAACAGGGAATGCTGTCGCTTGAGTTCGATATCGACAATCCTCAGGAAAGTGAAATTTTCGCTAATTATCCGCGCATCCTTGCCGATAACCATCTGGTGGAGTTCATAACCGATTATTTACGCCTGATGGTGAGCGGCAACATGAATGCTTTTGAAATTGAAGCGCTGATGGACGAAGAGATCGAAACCTTCGAACAGGAGAGCGAAGTGCCCGCCGGCAGCCTGGCGATGGTCGGCGACTCTCTGCCGGCATTTGGTATTGTCGCGGCGGTAATGGGGGTGGTGCACGCGCTGGCCTCGGCGGACCGTCCGGCGGCAGAGCTCGGGGCGCTTATCGCCAACGCGATGGTGGGGACTTTCCTCGGCATTCTGCTGGCCTATGGATTTATCTCGCCGCTATCGACGCTGCTGCGGCAAAAAAGCGCCGAGACGGTCAAGATGATGCAGTGCATCAAGGTGACATTGCTCTCCAGCCTCAACGGCTACGCGCCACAAATCGCCGTCGAATTCGGCCGCAAAACGCTGTATACCACCGAGCGCCCGTCGTTTGTTGAGCTCGAAGAGCACGTGCGCCAGGTGAAAGCGCCCGCCGCGCAGGCGACGGAAAGCGAAGAAGCATGAAACATAATCACCCGGTGGTACTGGTCAGAAAACGCAAATCGCACCAGCACGCCCATCACGGCGGTTCATGGAAGATTGCCTATGCCGATTTTATGACGGCGATGATGGCTTTCTTCCTGGTCATGTGGCTGCTGGCGATCGCCAGCCCGCAGGAGCTGACGCAGATTGCCGAATATTTTCGCACGCCGCTGAAAGTGGCGCTGACCAGCGGAGATAAAAGCAGCTCGGAAAGCAGCCCGATCCCCGGCGGCGGCGAAGACCCGACCCGTGAAGTCGGGCTGGTCAGCAAACAGATCAATACCGCGGATAAACGCGCCGAAGAGCTACGGCTTAACAAACTGCGTGACAAGCTCGATCAGTTGATTGAGTCAGACCCGCGTCTGAAGGCGCTACGTCCGCATCTGCTGATCAACATGATGGACGAAGGACTGCGCATTCAGATTATCGATAGCCAGAATCGCCCGATGTTTAAAACCGGTAGCGCCCAGGTGGAAAGCTATATGCGCGATATCCTGCGGGCGATAGCGCCAATCCTCAATGATTTGCCGAACAAGATAAGCCTCTCCGGCCACACCGATGACATCCCCTATGCCAGCGGCGAACGCGGTTACAGTAACTGGGAACTGTCGGCGGATCGCGCCAACGCCTCGCGCCGCGAACTGATTGCCGGCGGCCTGGCGGAAGGGAAGGTGCTGCGGGTGGTCGGTATGGCGGCGACCATGAGTCTGAAACAGCACGGCGCTGATGATGCCATCAACCGCCGCATTACCGTACTGGTGCTTAACAAAGAGACCCAGCAGAGCATTGAGCATGAAAATGGCGAAAGCAATGCGCTGGAGATTAGCCAGCCGGATGCGCTGCCAAAGCTGGTCGCGCCCGCGCCGGTTAACCGTGATTCACACCCAGAGGTGACCCCATGAGCATGGATATTAGCGCTTTTTATCAGACTTTTTTTGATGAAGCAGACGAGCTGCTGGCAGACATGGAGCAACACCTGCTGGAGCTGGATCCGCAGGCCCCCGATATCGAACCGCTGAACGCGATTTTTCGCGCGGCGCACTCGATCAAAGGCGGCGCGGCGACGTTTGGCTTTTCCGTATTGCAGGAAACCACCCATCTGCTGGAGAACCTGCTCGACGGCGCCCGGCGCGAAGAGATGCGCTTGAGCACCGAAATTATCAATCTGTTTCTGGAAACCAAAGATATTATGCAGGAGCAACTGGACGCCTATAAAACCTCGCAGCAGCCTGACGCTGAGAGCTTTGACTATATCTGCCAGGCGCTGCGGCAGCTGGCGCTGGAAGCACAGCAGCAGGACGCGCCAGCCGCGCCGCCCGTCGTGGCCCAGCCTGCGCCGACGGCCGTCGCCGGCGGTATGCGCGTAAGCTTAACCGGGCTAAAAGCCAATGAAATTCCGCTGATGCTGGAAGAGCTTGGCAATCTCGGCGAGGTACAGGATCCGCTGCAAACTGACAATAGCCTTGAGGTGACCCTGCTGACCACCGCCAGCGAAGAAGACATCTGCGCGGTGCTCTGTTTCGTCCTTGAGCCGGAACAAATCAGCTTTACCACGCCGCCAACGACTGCCGCTAAGCCATTGGCGTCGGCCGAAGTTGTGCCGCCGCCTGTCGCCCAGCCGCAACCTGCTGCCGTCGAGCCGCCCAAAGCGCCGAGAGCGAAGGCCAGCGAATCGACCAGCATTCGCGTGGCGGTAGAGAAAGTTGACCAGTTGATTAACCTCGTCGGCGAACTGGTGATCACCCAGTCAATGCTGGCGCAGCGTTCTGGCAATCTGGATCCGGTAACCCATGGCGATCTGCTCAACAGCATGAGCCAGCTGGAACGTAATGCCCGCGACCTGCAGGAATCGGTAATGTCGATTCGCATGATGCCGATGGAATATGTATTCAGCCGCTACCCACGGCTGGTGCGCGACCTGGCCGGCAAGCTCAATAAGCAGGTGGAACTGACGCTACAGGGCAGCTCTACCGAACTGGATAAGAGCCTGATAGAGCGCATTATCGACCCGTTGACCCACCTGGTGCGTAATAGCCTCGACCACGGTATTGAAGATCCGCAAACCCGTCTGGCGGCAGGTAAGTCTGAGGTGGGCAATCTGATTCTTTCCGCTGAACATCAGGGCGGCAATATCTGCATCGAAGTGATCGATGACGGCGCCGGGCTTAATCGCGAAAAAATTCTCGCCAAAGCGGCGGCGCAGGGGCTGGCGGTCAGCGACAGCATGAGTGATGAAGAGGTCGGAATGCTCATTTTCGCGCCGGGCTTTTCGACCGCGGAACAGGTGACCGACGTCTCTGGCCGCGGCGTCGGCATGGACGTCGTGAAACGGAATATCCAGGAGATGGGCGGTCACGTTGAAATCCATTCCCGGGCGGGCAAAGGGACCTCGATTCGTATTTTGCTGCCGCTGACGCTCGCCATCCTCGACGGCATGTCGGTCAAGGTCAATGAAGAGGTCTTTATTCTGCCGCTCAATGCGGTCATGGAATCGCTGCAGCCGCAGGCTGAAGACCTGCATCCGATGGCCGGCGGCGAGCGGATGCTGCAGGTCCGCGGCGAGTATCTGCCGCTGGTGGAGCTCTATCGGGTGTTTGATGTCGCCGGGGCGAAAACTGAGGCCACCCAGGGCATCGTGGTGATTCTGCAAAGCGCCGGCCGCCGCTATGCGCTGCTGGTGGATCAGCTGATCGGCCAGCATCAGGTAGTGGTAAAAAACCTGGAAAGCAATTATCGCAAAGTGCCGGGAATTTCCGCGGCGACGATCCTCGGCGACGGCAGCGTGGCGCTGATCGTCGACGTGTCGGCGCTGCAAATGCTCAACCGGGAAAAGCTGCTGAGCGCAGCGGCCGCGTAACGACTCATCTCATAAAATTAACAGGTGCAGACCATGGCAGGATTAGCAACCGTCAGCAAACTGGCTGGCGAAACGGTAGGTCAGGAGTTTTTAATTTTTACCCTCGGCAATGAAGAATACGGCATCGATATTCTCAAGGTGCAGGAGATCCGCGGCTATGACCAGGTGACGCGTATCGCCAACACCCCGGCTTTCATCAAAGGCGTCACCAATCTGCGCGGGGTGATCGTGCCGATTATCGACCTGCGGGTAAAATTCGCCCAGCAGGGCGTCTCTTATGATGAAAACACGGTGGTTATCGTGCTTAACTTCGGCCAGCGGGTGGTGGGGATCGTGGTCGACGGCGTCTCCGACGTGCTGTCGCTCACCGCTGAGCAGATCCGCCCGGCGCCGGAATTCGCGGTAACGCTGGCGACCGAGTATCTCACCGGTCTTGGCGCGCTCGGCGAACGCATGTTGATTCTCGTCGATATCGAAAAGCTGCTCAGCAGCGAAGAGATGGCGCTGGTCGATAACGTCGCCAAAAGCCACTAAGCAACGGGGCGCGCTCGGTCGCGCCCGGTAAAAATAGTCCCCGCCTGGCATAAAGTTCCCCTCCCGCGCGCCGATAACCCTTTCAGTCACATACGTAAAGCCTGGCCGTTCAGGCTTCCAGGAAGGGGAAACATGTTTAATCGTATTAAGGTCGTCACCAGTCTCTTGTTAGTGCTGGTGCTATTTGGCGCATTGCAGCTGATTTCGGGCGGTCTGTTTTTTTCGTCGCTGAAAAGCGATAAAGAGAACTTCACCGTCCTGCAAACCATCCGTCAGCAGCAGTTGCTGCTAAGTGAAAGCCGGGTCGATCTGCTGCAGGCGCGTAACTCCCTGAACCGCGCAGGGATCCGCTACATGATGGATACCAACAAAATCGGCAGCGGCGCGACTATCGACGAGCTGCTGGCGAAAGCGAAAGAAGAGCTGGCCCGCGCCGAGCGCAACTATGCCGCCTATGAAAAAATCCCGCAGGACCCGCGTCAGGATCCGCAGGCGACGGAAAAACTTAAGCAGCAGTATGGCATCCTGTACGGCGCGCTGTCGGAGCTTATCCAGCTGCTGGGCGAGGGTAAAATCAACGCCTTCTTCGACCAGCCGACGCAAAAATACCAGGACGATTTCGAGCAGACTTATAACGCCTATCTGCAGCAAAACGGCAAGCTGTACCAAATCGCCGTTGACGGTAGCAACAGCTCTTATAGCTCGGCGATCTGGACCTTAATTGTGGTCATCATCGTGGTGCTGGCGGCGATCGTCGGCGTGTGGATGGGTATCCACCATATCCTGGTGCGCCCGCTGAACCGCATGATTGAACACATCAAACGTATTGCCTCCGGCGACCTGACCCAGCCTATCCCGGTGACCAGCCGTAATGAAATCGGCGTGCTGGCCGCCAGCCTCAAGCACATGCAGAACGAGCTTATCGAAACGGTGAGCGGTGTGCGTCAGGGGGCGGATGCCATCTATAGCGGCGCGTCGGAAATCGCCGCCGGGAATAACGATCTCTCATCGCGCACCGAACAGCAGGCGGCATCGTTGGAAGAGACCGCCGCCAGTATGGAACAGCTGACGGCGACGGTGAAACAGAACGCCGAAAACGCGCGTCAGGCCAGCCAGCTGGCGCTGAGCGCCTCCGAAACCGCGCAGAAGGGCGGCAAAGTGGTGGCCAACGTGGTGGAAACCATGCACGACATCGCCAGCAGCTCGCAGAAAATTGCCGATATCACCGGCGTTATCGACGGCATCGCCTTCCAGACCAACATCCTGGCGCTTAACGCCGCGGTAGAAGCGGCGCGCGCCGGTGAACAGGGCCGCGGCTTCGCGGTCGTGGCGGGCGAAGTCCGCAACCTGGCGCAGCGCAGCGCCCAGGCGGCCAAAGAGATCAAAGCGCTGATCGAGGACTCGGTCAACCGCGTGGATATGGGCTCGGTGCTGGTGGAAAGCGCCGGCGACACCATGGGCGATATCGTCAATGCGGTCACCCGCGTGACCGACATCATGGGCGAAATCGCCTCTGCTTCCGATGAGCAGAGCCGCGGCATCGACCAGGTCGGCCAGGCGGTAGCGGAAATGGATCGCGTCACCCAGCAGAACGCCTCGCTGGTGGAAGAGTCGGCCTCCGCCGCCGCCGCGCTGGAAGAGCAGGCCAGCCTGCTGACGCAGTCGGTTGCCGTCTTCCGTCTGAAGTCGGAAGGGCAGGAAGAGTATAAAGCGCCGGTCAGCAATAAAACCGCGCCTGCCGCCATCGCTACGCATAAAAAAACCAGCGCCAGCGACTACCAGGATAACTGGGAGACGTTCTAACGGGTACCGGCCGCCGCATCCCTACACGCGGCGGCCTCTCTTGCGTTGTAAGCCGGCCAAGACCGGCTACCAAGGAGATTGCTATGTTTAACCGAATCCGTATCTCTACCAGTCTTTTCCTGCTGCTGATCTCCTTTTGCATCATGCAATTGATCAGCACCGGGCTCTCTTACGTCGCGCTGCGCGCCGACAACCACAATCTTGAACGTATTACCGTCAGTAGCCAGCAGCGCGATGCGCTTAGCCTGAGCTGGGTATCGCTGCTGCAGGCGCGAAATACCCTTAACCGCGCCGGTACCCGCGCGGCGCTGAAGGTGCCGCAGGAGCAGGTGGATGCGCTGATGGGCGGCGCCCGCAGCTCGCTGCAAAAAGCCGATCTCTACTTTAACCAGTTCCTCGACACGCCTCGCGCGGATGAGCAGGAGCAGCAGTTGGCCGATGCCACGCGCGACAGCTACGAAAAGCTGCGCGGCGCGCTGCGCGAGCTGATCGTGTTCCTCGAAAATCGCAACCTGCAGGCCTTTATGGACCAGCCGACGCAGAAAATACAGGACCGCTTCGAGGCTGACTTTGTGCAATATCTGCAGCTGGCGAAAGCGACGACCGATGAAGCCAGCGCCTCCAGCCAGCGGGCCTACGGCTGGTCAATCTGGTTGGTTGCCGGGGCGGTGCTGATGCTCTTGGTGGTCACCCTCAGCGCGATGTGGTGGCTGCGAACCATGCTGGTGCAGCCGCTGAATATTATTCGCGGCCACTTTGAACGTATCGCCAGCGGCGATCTTTCCGCACCGATTGCGGTCTATGGCCGCAACGAAATCAGCCAGCTATTTGCCAGCCTGCAGCGCATGCAACAGTCGCTGATTGGTACCGTCGGCGCGGTGCGCGACGGTGCGGAGTCGATTCTTATCGGCCTGCAGGAGATTTCAGAAGGCAACAACGATCTCTCCTCGCGCACCGAACAGCAGGCGGCTTCGCTGGAAGAAACCGCCGCCAGTATGGAGCAGCTAACGGCGACGGTAAAACAGAATGCCGATAACGCCCGCCAGGCATCGCAGCTGGCGCGTGATGCTTCTTCAACCGCCGCCAAAGGCGGCGAGCTGGCGGATGACGTGGTCACCACGATGCACGACATCGCCAACAGTTCGCAAAAAATCGGCGCGATTACCAGCGTCATCGACGGCATCGCCTTCCAGACCAATATTCTGGCGCTCAACGCGGCGGTGGAGGCGGCGCGCGCCGGTGAGCAGGGGCGCGGCTTTGCGGTGGTAGCCGGTGAGGTGCGCAACCTGGCCAGCCGCAGCGCCCAGGCGGCAAAAGAAATTAAGCTGCTGATCGACGAATCCGTTAGCCGCGTCAAACACGGCTCGGTGCTGGTGGAAAATTCCGGCGCCACTATGCAGGACATCGTGCGCTCGGTAACCCGGGTCACCGACATCATGGGCGAAATCGCCTCCGCCTCCGATGAGCAGAGCCGCGGCATTGAGCAGGTGACGCAGGCGGTAACCCAGATGGATCAGGTCACGCAACAGAACGCCGCCCTGGTGGTGGAATCCGCTTCCGCCGCCGCTGCGCTGGAAGAGCAGGCGATTACCCTCGCCGATGCAGTGGCGGTATTCCGTCTGGCGGATGACAACTTCGTCGCGCCGGAAACCTCATCCACGGTAAAGGAGACCCTGGATTGTCAAACCGCATAAACCGCTCGTATTTTGCCGGTGCGTCGGCATGAAGCAGACAACATCAACCGCGCCGCGCGAAAGCGGCTCGGCGCTGGCGCAGATGGCCCAGCGTCTGCCGCTCTCCGACGCGCATTTTCGCCGCATCAGCCAGCTTATCTATCAGCGCGCCGGGATCGTGCTGGCGGCGCATAAGCGCGAGATGGTGTACAACCGGCTGGTGCGCCGCTTACGTCTGCTGGGCATTCATGATTTCGGCGACTACCTGGCGCTGCTGGAAAGCGACCCGCACAGCGCCGAGTGGCAGGCGTTTATCAATGCGCTGACCACCAACCTGACGGCCTTTTTTCGCGAGGCGCACCACTTTCCGATTCTGGCGGAGCATGCGCGCTCGCGTCCGGGCGGCTATAGCGTGTGGAGTACCGCCGCTTCGACCGGCGAAGAACCTTATTCCATCGCCATCACGCTCGGCGATGCGCTGGGGGAGCGCGCCAGCGGTTGCCAGGTCTGGGCCAGCGACATTGATACCCAGGTGCTGGAGAAAGCCGAAGCGGGGATTTATCGCCATGAAGATCTGCGTACCCTGACGGCCGGGCAGATGCAGCGCTATTTTCTGCGTGGCACCGGGCCGCATCAGGGGCTGGTGCGCGTGCGTCAGGAGCTAGCGGCGCGGGTCAACTTCCAGCCGCTGAATCTGCTGGCGCCAGAGTGGGCGCTGCCGGGGCCGTTCGACGCGATTTTTTGCCGCAACGTGATGATCTATTTCGATAAGCCGACGCAGGAGCGCATCCTGCGCCGCTTTGTCCCCTTGCTTAAACCGGGGGGGCTGCTGTTTGCCGGTCACTCCGAGAATTTCAGCCAGATCAGCCGGGATTTCTACCTGCGTGGACAGACCGTGTATGGGCTGACCAAGGAGAAGTGATGAGTAAAATCAGAGTGTTATGTGTTGATGATTCGGCCCTGATGCGCCAGCTGATGACCGAGATCGTCAACGGCCACGCCGATATGGAGATGGTGGCGGTGGCCCCGGACCCGCTGGTCGCACGGGATCTGATCAAAAAATTTAACCCACAGGTGCTGACGCTGGACGTCGAAATGCCGCGCATGGACGGCCTCGATTTCCTCGAAAAGCTGATGCGCCTGCGGCCGATGCCGGTGGTGATGGTTTCGTCGCTGACCGGTAAAGGTTCGGAAATTACCCTGCGCGCGCTGGAACTGGGGGCGGTGGATTTCGTCACCAAACCACAGCTCGGGATCCGCGAAGGCATGCTGGCCTACAGCGAACTGATCGGTGAAAAGATCCGCACCGCCGCGCGGGCGCGGCTGCCGCAGCGCGCCAATGGCCAGCCGCCGGCGATTTTAAGCCACGGACCGCTGCTGAGCAGCGAGAAGCTGATCGCCATTGGCGCTTCCACCGGCGGCACCGAAGCGATTCGTCAGGTGCTTCAACCGTTGCCGGCCACCAGCCCGGCGCTGCTGATCACCCAGCATATGCCGCCGGGATTTACCCGCTCGTTCGCCGAACGGCTGAATAAGCTGTGCCAGATCACGGTGAAAGAGGCGGAAGAGGGGGAACGCGTGCTGCCGGGACACGCCTATATCGCGCCTGGGGATCGCCATCTGGAGCTGGCGCGTAGCGGCGCTAACTATCAGGTCAAGCTGCACGACGGCCCGGCGGTGAATCGCCATCGTCCCTCGGTGGATGTGCTGTTTCGCTCGGTGGCCCGCCACGCCGGGCGCAATGCGGTGGGGGTGATCCTCACCGGCATGGGCAACGACGGCGCGCAGGGGATGCTGGAGATGCATCGCGCCGGGGCCTATACCCTGGCGCAGAGCGAAGCGAGCTGCGTGGTGTTCGGCATGCCGCGCGAGGCCATCGCCAGCGGCGGGGTCAGCGAAGTGGTTGAACTGGAGCGCATGAGCCAACGCATGCTGGCGCAGATAGCCGGCGGCCAGGCGCTGCGAATTTAAATTCACGCCGCCGGGACGTCCCGGCGGCGTGGTGTGAAGTGAGTTAAAAATGACACTGTTCAGGGGTAGTAATGGCAGATAAGAATCTCCGTTTTCTGGTCGTCGACGACTTTTCCACCATGCGTCGTATCATCAGAAATTTGCTTAAAGAGCTCGGCTTCAACAACGTCGAAGAGGCGGAAGATGGCGCGGACGCGCTAAATAAGCTGCGGGCCAGCAGCTTTGATTTCGTGGTCTCCGACTGGAACATGCCCAACGTCGACGGTCTGGAGCTGCTGCAGACCATTCGTGCCGATGCCGCGCTGGCGGCGATGCCGGTACTAATGGTGACGGCGGAAGCGAAAAAAGAAAATATTATTGCCGCCGCGCAGGCAGGCGCCAGCGGTTATGTGGTGAAACCTTTTACGGCGGCGACGCTGGAAGAAAAGCTCAACAAGATTTTCGAAAAATTGGGCATGTAAGGAGAGGGCGATGAGAGAGATTCCAATGCCTGCCAGCGATGCAGCGACCGCGGGAGAGATAATCTCCCGTATCGGCCAGCTCACCCGCATGCTGCGCGACAGCATGCGCGAGCTGGGGCTCGATCAGGCGATTGCCCAGGCGGCCGAGGCGATCCCGGATGCCCGCGACCGCCTTGATTACGTTGTCACCATGACGGCGCAGGCGGCGGAACGGGCGTTGAGCTGCGTGGAGGCGGCGCAGCCGCGCCAGGCCGAACTGGAGTCCGGCGCCAGCGCGCTAAAATCGCGCTGGGATGAGTGGTTCGCCAATCCGATCGAACTGGACGACGCGCGCGCGCTGGTGACCGACACCCGTGAGTATCTGGAACAGGTGCCGGGCCATACATCCTTTACCAACGCCCAACTGATGGAAATCATGATGGCGCAGGATTTCCAGGACCTGACCGGTCAGGTTATCAAGCGCATGATGGACGTGGTGCAGGAAATTGAAAAGCAGCTACTGATGGTGCTGATGGAAAACATGCCGGAACCGCCGGTGAAAGAGAAACGGGCCAACGATAGCCTGCTTAACGGCCCGCAGCTTGATCAGAACGGCGTCGGCGTTATCGCCAACCAGGCGCAGGTTGACGATCTGCTCGATAGTCTCGGTTTCTGAATATGACGGGGCGCAGTTGCTGCGCCCCTGCCGCCTTTCCCTCATCCGTGAAATAACCCCTCTTTTTCGCCGTTGTTCCGCCAATGACTTCGCCAATTTTTTGGCATGCTGACCGCCATTCTTTACCCTCCCGACACAGGAACTGCAGGCTTGGCGGAAGACAGCGATCTGGAAAAAAGCGAGGCCCCCACCGCTCACCGGTTGGAGAAGGCGCGTGAAGAGGGCCAGATCCCGCGATCGCGCGAGCTGACCTCGGTGCTGATGCTGGTGGCCGGGCTCGCCATTATCCTGATGTCCGGCAGCAATATCACTCGCCAACTGGCGGAGATGCTGACGCAGGGCCTGCACTTTGACCACGGAATGGTCAGCAATGACAAACAAATGCTGCGCCAGCTGGGAATGCTGCTGCGTCAGGCGGTGCTGGCATTGCTGCCGGTAATGGCCGGGCTGGTGCTGGTGGCGCTGGCCGCGCCGATGCTGCTTGGCGGCATTTTATTCAGCACCAAGTCGCTCAAATTCGATCTTAAACGGCTGAATCCGCTTTCCGGTCTGAAACGCATGTTCTCCACCCAGGTGCTGGCGGAGCTGTTAAAAGGGATCCTCAAAGCCACGCTGGTCGGTTGGGTAACCGGGCTGTACCTGTGGCACAACTGGGCGGCGATGCTGCATCTGATGACCCAACAGCCGCTCGACGCGTTGGCCAATGCGCTGCAGATGATCCTCTATTGCGGATTTCTGGTGGTGCTCGGATTGACGCCGATGGTGGCGTTTGACGTTTTTTATCAGCTGTGGAGCCACTTCAAAAAGCTGAAGATGACCAAACAGGATATCCGCGACGAATTCAAAGATCAGGAAGGCGACCCGCATGTTAAAGGGCGGATCCGTCAACAGCAGCGGGCGATTGCCCAGCGGCGGATGATGGCCGATGTGCCGAAAGCGGATGTGATAGTCACTAACCCGACCCACTATGCCGTGGCGTTGCAGTACAACGATAAAAAAATGAGCGCGCCGAAGGTGTTGGCTAAAGGGGCGGGGGAGATTGCGCTGCGCATTCGCGAACTGGGAGCGCAACACCGTATTCCGATGCTTGAAGCGCCGCCGCTGGCCCGCGCGCTCTATCGCCATAGCGAGATTGGCCAGCATATTCCCGCCACCCTCTATGCCGCGGTCGCCGAAGTGCTGGCCTGGGTTTATCAGCTGCGCCGCTGGCGGCGCGAGGGCGGCCTGATCCCGAAAAAACCTCAACGTTTACCGGTGCCGGAAGCACTGGATTTTGCAAAAGAGAGTGACTCTGATGGCTAATTTGGCCTCCCTGCTGCGTTTGCCGGGGAATGTTAAAGATACGCAATGGCAGGTGTTGGCAGGCCCAATCTTGATCCTGCTGATTTTGTCGATGATGGTGCTGCCGCTGCCGGCGTTTATCCTCGACCTGCTTTTTACTTTCAATATCGCATTGTCGATCATGGTGCTGCTGGTGGCGATGTTTACCCAGCGCACGCTGGACTTCGCCGCGTTTCCAACCATTCTACTGTTCTCGACGCTGCTGCGCCTGTCGCTCAACGTCGCCTCGACGCGCATCATTTTGATGGAAGGGCACACCGGGGCCGCCGCCGCGGGACGGGTCGTGGAGGCCTTCGGCCACTTCCTGGTCGGCGGTAATTTCGCCATCGGTATCGTGGTGTTTATTATCCTCGTGTTGATCAACTTCATGGTTATCACCAAAGGCGCCGGGCGTATCGCCGAAGTGGGGGCGCGTTTCGTGCTCGACGGCATGCCGGGTAAGCAAATGGCGATCGATGCCGACATGAACGCCGGGCTTATCGGTGAAGACGAGGCGAAAAAACGTCGCGCTGAAGTCACGCAGGAAGCCGATTTCTACGGTTCGATGGACGGCGCCAGCAAGTTTGTCCGCGGTGATGCCATCGCCGGGCTAATGATTATGGTGATTAACGTGGTCGGCGGACTGCTGGTCGGCGTGGTGCAGCACGGTATGGAGCTGGGCGCGGCGGCGGAAAGCTACACCTTGCTGACCATCGGCGACGGGCTGGTGGCGCAAATCCCGGCGCTGGTGATCTCTACCGCCGCCGGGGTCATCGTTACCCGGGTGGCGACCGATCAGGACGTCGGCGAACAGATGGTCGGCCAGCTATTCAATAACCCAAAGGTCATGCTGCTGTGTGCCGCGGTACTTGGGCTGCTGGGGCTGGTGCCGGGGATGCCGAACCTGGTTTTCCTGCTGTTTACCGCCGCGCTGCTCGGGCTGGCCTGGTGGCTGCGCGGCCGTGAAAAACAGGCGCCGAAAGCCGCCGACGAACCCATCGTGCAGGAGAATACTCAGGCCGCGGAAGCCAGCTGGGCTGATGTCCAGTTGGAAGATCCGCTGGGCATGGAAGTGGGTTACCGGCTGATCCCGATGGTCGATTTTCAGCAAAATGGCGAGCTGTTGGGGCGTATCCGCGGGATCCGCAAGAAATTCGCCCAGGAGATGGGCTATCTGCCGCCGGTGGTACATATTCGCGATAACCTTGAACTGGCGCCCGCCCGCTACCGCATTCTGATGAAAGGAGTGGAAATCGGCAGCGGCGAAGCGCAGCCGGGGCGCTGGCTGGCGATTAACCCCGGCAACGCCATCGGCGAGCTGGCGGGGGATAAAACCATCGATCCGGCCTTCGGTCTGGAGGCGGTGTGGATCGATAGCGCGTTGCGCGAGCAGGCGCAAATCCAGGGCTATACGGTTGTTGAGGCCAGTACGGTGGTGGCGACCCATCTCAACCATCTCATCGGCCAGTTCGCCAGCGAGCTGTTTGGCCGCCAGGAGACGCAGCAACTGCTCGATCGCGTGTCGCAGGAGATGCCGAAGCTGACCGAAGATTTCGTACCGGGCGTGGTGTCGCTGACCACGCTGCATAAGGTGTTGCAGAATCTGCTGGCCGAGCGGGTATCGATCCGCGATATGCGTACCATTATCGAGACGCTGGCGGAGCATGCGCCGACGCAAAGCGATCCCTACGAGCTGACCACCGTCGTGCGCGTGGCGCTGGGGCGGGCGATTGCCCAGCAGTGGTTCCCCGGCAATGGCGAAATTCAGGTTATCGGCCTGGATACCCAACTGGAACGACTGCTGCTACAGGCGCTGCAGGGAGGCGGCGGTCTCGAACCGGGCCTTGCCGACCGCCTGCTGGAGCAGGCGCGGCAGGCGCTGCAGCGCCAGGAGATGCTTAGCGCGCCGCCGGTGCTGCTGGTTAACCACGCGCTGCGCCCGCTGCTGGCGCGTTTCCTGCGTCGTAGCCTGCCGCAGATGGCGGTGCTTTCCAACCTGGAGATCAACGACGATCGCCAGATTCGCATGACCTCAACCATTGGAGCGGCCTGATGACGCGCTTTCTTCCTTTATTGTGCCTTTTATTGCCGGTTGCCGCCGGCGCGGCATCGGGCTCATGGATTGCCGAAGGGCCCGGCGTCACTCTTGAACAGGGCGGGATGAGTGATTCCTCCGCCGCGCTGCTGCCGCCCAATACGCTGCCTGGCGGCAATGCGCGCATCGAGACCGTTAGCTGGCGCTATCGTCTGCTGTCAGCGGAGCCGGCGGGGCTGCAGGTGCATTTGTGTAGCCTGAATCGCTGTATTCCGCTGACCAGCGCCAGCGGCACCAGCCACGCGTTGGCCGGCGAGGCGGCAGAAGGGCCGCTGCGTTTTGTCTATTCCGTACAGACCCGCGGGCCGTTAAACCCGCCGCTGCGGGCGATTGCCAATCAGGTTATCGTTAATTATCAGTAGTTGTGGGGAAAAGTTTTGTATTAATACAGAGCACATTGCGCTCCCGAAATGTCTTCCGCGTTATGTCTCTCCTGGCGCAGGGAGCGCACAGGGGGATTCTGAGATCACCAGCACCAGTAGTGTCAGCCAGCATGGTGAATAAATTAAAGGCAGGCCGCACGGACCGTAGATACTGTTATCGGTTGGCAACTTTTTTAAGGGTTTTTCCCGGACGCGGCGCGTTGCGCCTTCTCCGGGCTACCAAATCGCAAAGCGCTGTAGCCCCGGTAAGCGGCAGCGCCACCGGGGGATTTTGAGATCACCAACACCGGCAGTTTCAGCCAGCATGGTGAATAAATTAAAGGCAGGCCGCTCGGACCGTAGGTCAGGTAAGCGTAGCGCCACCTGACAAAAAACGGCGCTACGGGTAATCGTCACCAGCGGGGAAAATACAGAGAAAGGCGTTCAGACGCCGATTTTACGGCCCAGCAGACTCGCGGCGCGCGACTGGCCATCCGGCCCGTACAGCGATTTATTATTCTGGCTAAGAATTGCCAGCGCCTGCTGGTTATGGGCGATCTGTTGATTGAGCAACAGACCGTTATGCTGATTCTTTTCACGTAGGCTCTGGCTTAACTGCTGGATCTGCCGCCAGCGTTCGCCGAAGCTTTCATGGCCGGGGTAAGGCGCGCGTAGCGCAAGGTTGGCTTCCAGCGTCGGGCGCTGTTGCTCAAGCCAGGCCACCGTCGCCAGCAGCTGGCTCTTGCTATCGGTGATGCGCTGCAGCGCCACGCCGGGCAGTTCATCCGCACATAGCAACTGTTGCTCTTGCGCCAGCACGTCATCCAGCGTCCGCAGGGTTTCCGCCAGTTTATCCAGCAGAGTGCGTAATCTGTCCATCATCAGGCCTTATCTGTTTTGCTACCGGCAAGGCGCTGGATATCGTTGTGCGCATCCTGCAGCAGGGCGTCGGCGATTTTGCCCGCGTCCATTTTCAGTTCGCCGCTGCGAATCGCCTGTTTGATGGCCTCAACCCGGTTCATATCAATATCCTGGGTGCCTGGCTGCATCAGCCGCGCCTGCGCATCGCTCAGTTTCACTTTGGTGGCGCTAACGGCGGTTTCCGCCACGGCGGCCTTACGCGGCTGAAGCGGGTTGTCGGCCGTGGTTTCACGCGGCTGCACCGTGGAAACCGGCTGTAACCGCTGGGTGCGATCGATACTCATGGTCCATCTCCAAAATGGGTTTCTAATGGGGTTATCGGCAGGGGCTGGCAAACCTTTACTTTTTTATAACGTAATACGGATGGATCCATCCTCCCCGGCGATACCGCTGACGATTTTGCCAGAAACCATGCGTACGCGCACGCTATCTTCGGCCGCCGCGTTATTCATTGCTTTACCGGAACCGCTGATGCTAAAGCCGTCGCCCTCGGCCATGACCTGCACCGGCTGACCGGCTTTAATCACCCACGCGCGACGCAGCATCGACAGCGTCAGCGGTTGCCCTGGGCTGATATTTCGCAGCGTCACGGCGCCCAGCGCTTTCTTACTGTCGGTCAGCGTACGCGGCGGCAGGGTATCGAGCCTGCCTGATTTTAGCACCACATCCGCCGGGGTCAGCGGCGTTCCGCCGCTAATACCGCGCGCCGCCGTCAGATAACGGCCAAATACCTGTACCTGGGTCTGAATAAACCGCCGCTCCTGTCCGCAGCGGGCGGAGACGCTGATATTGCCGCCGATTCGCGCATTGGGCGCCAGCGACAGCTGCGGTAATTCACACGGCGGCCACTGGGCGGGCGGCGTGCGCACCAGCACTTTCACCTGCACGGCATTATCGTTGAATTTACTTTTAATGAAGCTTTCGATTTGCGTCGCCAGCGTGTCGGCGCGGGCGCTCAGGCTGCACAGCAGGCCGACCAGCAGGATTTTACTTTTCATCGCGTTCCCCTCACGCCACCCGGAAAGGGGTTAAGTGTAACGGCTGCCCTGAGGGACTAAACAGATAAATAGCGCTCCATTTTGCCCCTATTCCCGCGATAGGTTGGCGCAGGGGGCGTTTATGCTGTCGGCTCCAAATTCTAACCTTGCGGAGGGAGCATGCTCGACAAACTGGACGCTGCTCTGCGTTTTGGCCAGGAGGCGCTGAACCTGCGCGCCCAGCGCCAGGAAATACTGGCCGCCAATATCGCCAACGCAGACACGCCGGGCTATCAGGCGCGGGATATCGATTTCGCCAGCCAACTGAATAAAGTCCTGCAACAGGGGCGGGTAAACGGCAACGGCATGGCGCTGAACCTGACGGCGGCGCGTCATATTCCGGCGCAAACCATGCAGCCGCCTGAGCTGGATCTGCTGTTTCGGGTGCCGGACCAGCCGTCGATGGACGGCAACACCGTGGACATGGATCGCGAACGCACCAACTTCGCTGACAACAGCCTGAAATATCAGACCGACCTGACGCTGCTCAACGGTCAGATCAAAGGGATGATGTCGGTGCTGCAACAAGGATAAGGCGAATGTCTTTACTCAATATTTTTGATATCTCCGGCTCGGCGCTCTCGGCCCAGTCGCAGCGGATGAACGTCAGCGCCAGCAATATGGCCAACGCCGATAGCGTCACCGGCCCGGATGGCGAACCCTATCGCGCGAAGCAGGTGGTGTTCGAAGTGGCCGCGGCGCCGGGGCAGCAGACCGGCGGCGTGCGCGTCTCACAGGTGGTTGACGATCCGGCGCCCGCGCGGATGGTTTATCAACCGGGTAATCCGCTGGCCGATGCTAAGGGCTACGTGCGGATGCCGAATGTCGATGTGGTGAGCGAAATGGTTAACACCATCTCAGCCTCCCGCAGCTATCAGGCCAACGTCGAAGTGCTCAACACCACTAAGTCGATGATGATGAAAACCCTGACGCTGGGTCAGTAACCGGAGATCCCGATGGCTATCGCCGCAACCACCAATGAATCGACCAATAACGCGGTTCTTGATTCCGCCAGCAAAAGCAGCACCAGCCAGGATTTGCATAACAGCTTCCTGACGCTGCTGGTGGCGCAGTTGAAAAATCAAGACCCGACCAACCCGATGCAGAACAACGAGCTGACCTCGCAGCTGGCGCAGATTAATACCGTACAGGGCATCGAAAAACTCAACACCACCCTTGGCGCGATCTCCGGGCAGATCAACAGCAACCAGTCGCTGCAGGCCAGCGCGCTGATCGGCCACGGCGTGATGGTACCGGGTAATAACATTCTGGTCGGCAGCAAAGAAGGCCAGGTCAGCACCACGCCGTTTGGCGTCGAACTGGAGCGTGCCGCCGATCAGGTCACGGCAACCATTACCAACGCCAACGGCCAGGTGGTGCGGACCATTGAGATTGGCGGCCTCACCGCCGGGGTGCACGCCTTTACCTGGGACGGCTCGCTGGATGATGGTACCGCCGCGCCGGACGGCGCCTATAAAGTGGCGATTAACGCCAAGGGCAACGGCGAGCAACTGGTGGCGCGCAGCCTGCACTTCGGCATGGTTAACGGCGTGATTAACGACAGCAACGGCGCGAAGCTGGATCTTGGCCTTGCCGGTAACGCCAGTCTCGAAGAAGTGCGGCAGATCCTGTAATTCGCACCTGATTTTATCGATATCCTCAATATTTGGAGAGTAACATGGCCTTTTCTCAGGCAGTCAGCGGCTTAAATGCGGCGGCCACCAATCTCGACGTGATTGGCAACAATATCGCTAACTCCGCGACCGCGGGTTTTAAATCCGGCAGCGTGTCGTTCGCCGATATGTTCGCCGGTTCGCAGGTTGGACTGGGGGTTAAAGTCTCCGGAATCACCCAGAACTTTAAAGGCGGCACCACTACCGGCACCAGCCGCGCGCTGGATGTGGCGATTAACGGCAACGGCTTCTTCCGCATGCAGGATAAAGACGGCGGTATTTTCTATACCCGCAACGGCCAGTTTAAGCTGGACGAAAACCGTAATCTGACCAATATGCAGGGGCTGCAGCTGACCGGCTATCCGGCCGCCGGCACGCCGCCGACCATTCAGCAGGGCGCCAACCCGGTACCGCTGAGCATTCCCGAAGGGATGATGAACGCCAAAGCATCGACTTCCGGCGAAATGGTCGCCAACCTCAAGTCGACGCATAAAGTGCCGGAGAACAAGACCTTCGACCCGGCGAAGCAGGACAGCTACAACTACGTCAACACCATCACCGCCTACGATTCGCTGGGTAACGCCCACAACATCAACGCCTATTTCGTGAAAACCGACGATAACAAATGGCAGGTCTATACCCAGGACGGCAGCGCGGCTGCGGTCAGCGCGGGCACCATGGAGTTCAATACCAGCGGCAACCTGGTCAGCGTTAACGGTCAGGCGGGCGAGTTCAGCATGACCATTCCGATGAGCGCGAAAGACGGCGCACCGGCGCAGAACTTCACGCTTAGCTTCGCCGGTAGTATGCAGCAGAACGTCGGTAGCGATTCGGTGAGTAAAGTGGCGCAGGATGGTTATGCCGCCGGCGAATACACCAACTTCCAGATTAACGATGACGGTACCGTCGTCGGTATCTACTCCAACCAGCAGACCCAGGTCCTGGGGCAGATTGTGATGGCCAACTTCTCCAACCCGGAAGGGCTGGCGTCGCAGGGCGATAATGTCTGGCAGGAGACCGGCGCGTCCGGCCAGCCGCGTGTAGGACTCTCCGGCGGCGGCGGTTTTGGCAAGCTGACCAGCGGCGCGCTGGAGTCGTCCAACGTCGACCTGAGCCAGGAGCTGGTGAACATGATCGTCGCCCAGCGTAACTATCAGTCCAACGCCCAGACCATCAAGACGCAGGATTCGATCCTGCAGACGCTGGTCAGCCTGCGCTAACGGAACTGAGTTATGGATCACGCGATTTATACCGCGATGGGCGCCGCGCGCCAGACGCTGGAGCAGCAGTCGATTACCGCCAACAATCTCGCCAACGCCTCGACGCCGGGCTTTCGGGCCCAGCTCGCCGCGCTGCGCGCGGTACCGGTTGACGGGCCGAGCCTCGCCACCCGCACGCTGGTGGCGGCCTCGACGCCGGGCGCCGATATGAGCCAGGGGGCGCTGAACTACACCGGGCGCCCGCTGGACGTGGCGCTGCAGCAGGACGGTTTTCTGGCGCTCAGCCTGCCGGGCGGCGGCGAAGCCTATACCCGCAACGGTAGCATTCAGGTTTCGGCCAACGGTCAACTAACGGTGCAGGGGATGCCGCTGCAGGGCGACGGCGGGCCGATTGAGGTGCCGCCGTCGGCGGAAATCACTATCGCCGCCGACGGCACCATTTCGGCGCTGAATCCCGGCGACCCGCCGAACACCATCGCACAGATTGGCCGCCTGAAGCTGGTGAAAGCCGATGCGCGCGAAGTGATGCGCGGCGATGACGGCCTGTTCCGCCTGACCCCGGAAACCCAGCAGCGCCGCGGCAACCAGTTAGCCAACGACCCGCAGGTGCGGGTCATGCCGGGCGTGCTGGAGGGCAGTAACGTCAAGCCGATGGAGACCATGGTCGATATGATCGCCAACGCCCGTCGCTTTGAAATGCAAATGAAGGTCATCCACAGCGTGGATGAGAACGAACAGCGGGCGAATTCTCTGCTGTCAGTAAGCTGATAGCCAGTCGGCCCGCGGCCAAAGGAAATAACCAATGATTCCCTCTTTATGGATTGCGAAAACCGGTCTTGATGCGCAGCAGACCAATATGGACGTGATCGCCAACAACCTGGCGAACGTCAGCACCAACGGTTTTAAACGCCAGCGCGCGGTGTTTGAAGACCTGCTGTATCAGACCATGCGTCAGCCGGGGGCGCAGTCCTCCGAACAGACCACGCTGCCTTCCGGCCTGCAGATCGGTACCGGCGTGCGCCCGGTCGCCACCGAGCGTCTGCATAGCCAGGGCAACCTGTCGCAGACCAACAACAGCAAAGACGTGGCGATTAAAGGCCAGGGCTTCTTCCAGGTGCTGCTGCCGGACGGCAGCCAGGCCTACACCCGCGACGGCTCGTTCCAGATCGATCAGAACGGCCAACTGGTGACCGCCAGCGGTTTCCAGGTGCAGCCGGCGATCACTATTCCGGCCAACGCGTTGACCATTACCATCGCCCGCGATGGCATCGTGAGCGTCACCCAGCAGGGTCAGACCGCCGCCCAGCAGGTCGGGCAACTGACGTTAACCACCTTTATTAACGACAGCGGCCTCGAAAGCGTGGGCGAGAACCTGTACCAGGAAACGGAGAGCTCCGGCGCGCCGAATGAGAGCACGCCGGGCCTGAACGGCGCCGGCATGCTCTATCAGGGTTATGTCGAGACCTCTAACGTCAACGTGGCGGAAGAGCTCGTTAATATGATCCAGACCCAGCGCGCCTATGAGATCAACAGCAAAGCGGTCTCGACGTCGGATCAGATGCTGCAGAAGCTGACCCAGCTGTAATCTTTGATGACGGGCGTCGCCTGCCGCGCCCGTCGCTTTTTTGGTGTAACAAAGGCGATACCCCGTGGTAACCACACATTCGATGGCCACCCTGCCGCGCCAGGGACAACGCTTGCTGGCGGGCATGGTGATGCTGACGCTGAGCGGCTGCGCGTACATTCCGCATAAACCGTTGGTCGATGGCTCGACCTCGGCGCAGCCCGCGCCGCCGCCCGCGCCGGTACCGAACGGCTCTATTTTTCAGGCCGCGCAGCCGATGAACTACGGCTATCAGCCGCTGTTTGAAGACCGCCGCCCGCGCAACGTTGGCGACACGCTAACCATCGTGCTGCAGGAAAACGTCAGCGCCAGCAAAAGTTCTTCCGCCAATGCCAGCCGTAACGGTTCCAGCAAGTTTGGCGTCGCCACCGCGCCGCGCTACTTAGACGGCCTGCTGGGCAACGCCCGCGCCGATATGGATATTTCCGGCGATAACAGTTTCGGCGGCAAAGGTGGGGCGAATGCCAATAACACCTTCAACGGCACCATTACCGTCACCGTTAATCAGGTACTGAGCAACGGCAACCTGCACGTGGTGGGGGAAAAACAGATCGCCATTAACCAGGGCACCGAATTCATTCGCTTCTCCGGGGTGGTTAACCCGCGCACCATCAGCGGTAGCAACTCGGTCACCTCAACGCAGGTGGCGGACGCGCGCATCGAGTATGTCGGCAACGGCTACATCAATGAAGCGCAGACGATGGGCTGGCTGCAGCGGTTCTTCCTCAACGTCTCCCCGTACTAATGGGCGGGCCATTTGCGGTGTTACTGAAAAGAGATTCACATGGTTAAAAAACTCATCCTTGCGCTATTAATCGGCGCGGCCAGCTTACCGGCGACGGCGGAGCGTATTCGCGATCTGGTGACGGTACAGGGCGTGCGCGATAACGCCTTAATCGGCTACGGCCTGGTGGTGGGGCTCGACGGCTCCGGCGACCAGACCATGCAAACGCCGTTTACCACCCAAAGCCTGAGCAACATGCTATCGCAGCTCGGCATTACCGTGCCGCCGGGCACTAACATGCAGCTGAAAAACGTCGCCGCGGTGATGGTCACGGCGAAGCTGCCGCCCTTTGCGCGCGCGGGGCAGAATATCGATGTGGTGGTCTCATCAATGGGTAACGCCAAAAGCCTACGCGGCGGGACCTTGCTGATGACGCCGCTCAAAGGGGTGGATAACCAGGTTTATGCGCTGGCCCAGGGCAACGTGCTGGTGGGCGGCGCCGGCGCGGCGGCGGGCGGCAGCAGCGTACAGGTCAATCAGTTGGCCGGCGGACGCATCAGCAACGGCGCCACCATCGAGCGCGAACTGCCGACTACTTTCGGCAGCGGCGGGGTGCTCAACCTGCAGCTCAATGATGAAGATTTCACCCTCGCGCAGCAGATTAGCGATGCGATTAATCGCCAGCGCGGCGGCGGCACCGCATCGCCGCTCGATGCGCGTACCATTCAGGTACTGGTGCCGCAGGGCAATAGCTCGCAGGTGCGTTTCCTCGCTGAGATCCAGAATATCAACGTTAACGTTGGCGCCATGGACGCCAAAGTGATCATCAACTCGCGTACCGGTTCGGTGGTGATGAATCGCGAGGTGATTCTTGATTCCTGCGCGGTGGCTCAGGGCAACCTGTCGGTGGTGGTCGACCGACAAACCAGCGTCAGCCAGCCGACGACGCCGTTCGGCGGCGGCCAGACGGTGGTCACGCCGAATACCCAGATTTCAATGCAGCAGCAGGGCGGTTCGCTGCAGAAAATCAACGCCAGCGCCAATCTCAACAACGTGGTGCGCGCGCTGAACGCGCTGGGGGCGACGCCAATCGACCTGATGTCTATTCTGCAAGCCATGCAAAGCGCCGGCTGCCTGCGCGCCAAACTGGAAATTATCTAATGGCCAGCGATGTTATGGCGATGTCGGGCGCCGCCTATGACGCCCAGGCGCTGAACGGCCTGAAGCGCGATGCCGCCGCCGATCCGCAGGGCAACCTCAAACAGGTGGCGCAGCAGGTCGAAGGCATGTTTGTACAGATGATGCTAAAGAGCATGCGCGCCGCGCTACCGCAGGATGGCGTACTCAGCAGTGACCAGACCCGGCTCTATACCTCGATGTACGATCAGCAGATTGCCCAGCAGATGTCGCAAAAGGGATTAGGGCTGGCCGACATGATGGTCAAGCAGATGAGCAGTGCCAACGCGGTCCCCAGCGAAACGGCGGGCACCGCGCCGATGGCGCTGGATAATGAGGTGCTGCAGACGCTGCCGAATCAGGCGCTGGAGCAGATGATCCGCCGGGCGGTACCGAAAGCGCCGCCAGCCGCCGCGCCGCTATCGCTAAACAACGGCAACTTCGTTGCCCGTCTGTCAATGCCGGCGCGTGCCGCCAGTGAGCGCAGCGGGATCCCGCATCAGCTGATAGTCGCCCAGGCGGCGCTGGAATCCGGCTGGGGGCAGCGCGAAATCCCGACCGCTGACGGTACCCCGAGCTACAACCTGTTTGGTATTAAGGCCGGGGGCAACTGGAAGGGGCCGGTTACCGAGATCACCACCACCGAATTTGAACAGGGGGTGGCGAAGAAGGTGAAGGCCAAATTCCGCGTCTACGATTCGTATTTCTCGGCGATTGCTGACTACGTCAAGCTGCTGACCAACAACCCGCGTTATGCCTCGGTTGCCGAAGCGTCCACTCCGGAGCAGGCGGCGCACGAGCTGCAGCGCGCGGGCTACGCCACCGACCCGCAGTACGCGAGCAAGCTGGTCAGCGTGATTCAGCAGATGAAGCACGCCGGGGCGCAGGCGGTGAAAGCCTATGCCGCAGATATTAACGATCTGTTCTAGGTTCGAAGGTCGCGCCTTCTCCCGGCTCGCGCTCCCGGTTAATTCTGCTGCGATATGTTTTCCCGGAGGCGGCGCATTGCGCCTTGTCCGGGCTACCACATCGCACAGTGCTGTAGCCCGGTAAGCGGTAGCGCCATCCGGCATAAAAGCGGCTGCGGAATTTTGCAGGCAGATTTACTCAAGTTTTTACTTCTCTGACCGATAACAAGGGCAAGCTGAGCGAATTGACTTGGCAGCATAAGGAACCCTGATGTCCAATAGCTTAATCAATACGGCGATGAGCGGACTGAATGCGGCGCAGGTGGCGCTCAGTACCGTCAGCAACAATATCTCTAACTACAACGTGGCGGGTTATAACCGGCAGACGGCGATTCTGGCCCAAAACGGCGGCCTGGCCACTATGAACGGTTTTATCGGTAACGGCGTGACCGTGACCAGCGTCAACCGCGAATATAACCAGTTCATCACTAATCAGCTGCGCGGCGCGCAGAGCGCGGCCGGTTCGCAGAACGCCTACTACGAAAAGATTTCGCAGATCGATAATCTGCTGGCCAGCAAAACTAATACCCTGTCGGGGAGCCTGCAGGATTTTTTCACCAATTTGCAGAACCTGGTGAGCAACGCCGGCGACGACGCGGCGCGCCAGACGGTGCTGGGTAAGGCTAACGGCCTGGTCAACCAGTTTAATAATACCGATAAATATCTGCGCGACATGGACAGCGGCGTTAATCAGCAAATTAACGACACCGCCCAGCAGATTAACAGCTATAGCCAGCAGATTGCCCGTCTTAACGATGAGATTACCCGCCTGCGCGGCAGCGCCAGCGGCGAACCGAACGCGCTGCTCGATCAGCGCGATCAGCTGGTTAGCGAACTCAACCAACTGGTGGGCGTTCAGGTAACCCAGCAGGACGGCGACGCTTATACCGTCTCCTTCGCCAACGGCCTGACCCTGGTGCAGGGCAACAACAGCTATCAGGTGGAAGCGATCCCTTCCAGCAGCGACCCTTCGCGCCTGACTCTCGGCTATAACCGCGGCAGCGGCGCCAGCGAAGTGCCGGAAGGGCAGATCACCAGCGGCAGCCTGAGCGGCGTGCTGCGTTTTCGCAGCGAGACGCTGGACGGCGTGCGCAATCAGCTCGGGCAACTGGCGCTGGCGATGGCCGATAGCTTTAACCAGCAGCACCGCGAGGGCTTCGATCTCAACGGTGAGCAGGGGGGCGATTTCTTCAGTTTCAGCGGCGCGCGGGTGGTTGATAACACGCGCAATACCGGCGATGCCTCGCTGTCGGTCTCCTATACCGATACCAGCAAGGTAAAAGCCAACGACTACCGCGTGGAGTATGACGGCGCCAACTGGCAGGTCAGCCGTCTGCCGGACAACGTCAAAGTCAACGCCACCGCCGGTAAAGATGCAGACGGTAACCCGACGCTGAGCTTTGATGGTCTCGAAGTCAGTATTGATGGCAACCCGCAGCAGAAAGATAGCTTTACGGTGAAGCCGGTCAGCGACGTGGCGGGCAACCTGAAAGTGGCGATTACCGATTCAGCGAAAATCGCCGCCGCCGGTAAAGATGACAGCGGCCGCGGCGATAACGATAACGCTAAAAAACTGCTCGACCTGCAGACCAAAAACCTGGTGGATGGCAAAGCGACGCTCAGCGGCGCCTACGCCGGGATCGTCAGCGGCGTGGGCAACCAGACCGCCGCCGCGAAGGTGAGCAGCGAATCGCAGTCCAGTATCGTCACCCAACTGGCCCGTCAACAGCAGTCGCTCTCCGGGGTAAACCTCGACGAAGAGTATGGCGAGCTCCTGCGTTTCCAGCAGTACTACATGGCGAACGCCCAGGTGATCCAGACCGCCAGCTCGCTGTTCGACGCGCTGCTGAATATTCGTTGATTGTATTGAGGAACTGACAGCATGCGCATGAGCACCAGCATGATGTACCAACAGAACATGACCGGCATCACCGGCAATCAGTCGCTGTTTATGAAGGCCGCCGAGCAGCTTTCAACCGGCAAGAAGGTGATTAATCCCTCCGACGATCCGCTGGCGGCATCGCGGGCGGTGATGCTGTCGCAATCGCAGGCCGAGAACAATCAGTACACTCTGGCGCGCACATTCGCCCGCCAGAGCGTATCAATGGAAGAGACCGTGCTTTCCGGGGCCACCTCGACGATATCTGATATCAAGGCGCTGATTGTTAACGCCGGCGGCACCGAGAGCGATAACGACCGCGATTCGCTGGCGACCCAGCTACAGGGGCTGAAGGATCAACTGCTCAACCAGGCCAACAGTACCGATGGCAACGGACGCTACCTGTTTGGCGGCTATGAGAATGATAAGCCGCCGTTTGTCGATACTAACGGCAAGATTAGCTATCAGGGCGGCAATAAAACCGTGGAACAGAAGGTTGACGCCAACCGTACGATGACCATCGGCCATACCGGTAATTCGGTATTTATGGCGCTGACCAGCAATCCGAAGCCGGAGCCGGACGGCAGCGCGCCGGTCGCCGATGTGTTCGCCAGTATCGATATTGCGCTGGAGGCGTTGAAAACGCCGCTGCAGGGGGCCGATGACGCCACCAAACAGCAGGTGAACGATGCGCTGGCGAAGGCCAACCGCGGCCTCGATAACTCCTACAACAAGGTATTGAGCGTGCGCGCTGAGCTGGGCAATCAGCTACAGGAGATGGATCAGCTCGATAGCATCGGCAAAGAGCGTGATATGACCAACCAGCTGCAGATGAGCGCCCTGACCGATGCTGACCTTGCGGAATCTATCTCTTCTTATTTTATGCAGCAGGCGGCGCTGCAGGCATCTTATAAAACCTTCAGCGATATGCAGGGCATGTCGCTGTTTCAGATGAATCGCTAATCACGAATATCCACTTTTTCATTTAGCACCTTGGCACCACATCCCGTTCTCTCTGTGTACGCGGGGTGAGGTGCCCTTTTTTTCGGGGGCCTGATTAGGGAAGAGAGTGGGTGGGCTCTCAGCGACAAATTCACCACATCGTAGCGTGTAAACTCAAACCGGATCCCAACCTTCACACCGTATCCTCTTCAGGAGAATCCAGGATGTTTACTCATATGCGTATCGCCAAACCCGTCACCGATCTTGCACGGTCCTGTTTGATGTACTGCCAGGGACTGGGCTTACACAAAATTGCTGAATTCAACGATCACGATGGTTTTAATGGAATAATGTTAGGGCGACAGGGGCTCGGCTGGCATATAGAATTTACCTGGTGCCAGTATCATCCCGTGCAACCCTTGCAGACGGAGGAAGATTTACTCGTGCTGTATTACCCGGATAAGAAGGAGTGGTCGGATGCTTGCGCCAGAATGCGCGAAGCGGGCTTTAACTTGACGAATTCTTTTAACCCTTACTGGGATGTCAATGGCCAAACGTTCGTTGATCCAGATGGCTACAGGGTGGTACTCCAGAATAAAGCGTGGGGATAAAGACTCGCGCCTCAATGCGCTAATTCTTCCTCAGCAAGCCCCAATACGGGGATGTTCATTTAAACAGTCTAATGCCCTTCGCCACAATTTTTTTAAATTCAGGGCATTGCATATGTTCCGGCGCAGTACAGCGGGCAGCGTGTTTTAGCCCCTGGCTTAACAGCTGTAACCGACGAATGGTGTTATCAATTTCCTGCGCGCGCTGCTCAAGCCGTTGGTTATCAATGGCTATCTTGCCGTCAGCGTTAAATATCCCGGCTATTTCAGAAAGCGAAAAGCCGGCGGCCTGTCCCAGCACGATCAGTTCCAGCTTGTTCAGCACATTTTCATGGTACTGCCTTCGCAGGCCATGACGACCAATCGGTTTGATCAAACCTTTCTTTTCATAAAAACGCAGCGCTGAAGGCGTAATGCCGGACAGCGTCGCGACCTCGCGGATATCCAGTTCTTTCATGATTGACTTAAACCTCACTTTAAGTTGCACACTGGTCAACAGAGTAGCATTGGCTCATAAAAAGGAAGAATAAATTGAAGATGATTGTTGCTGTGCAAATTTTGCTGACGGGCCTCGGCGCCACGTTAGTCATGGATTTATGGTCGCTCTTTCAGAAGCATATACTCAAGATTGCGCCGCTGAACTATGCGCTGGTCGGTCGCTGGGCGTTATGGCTTTCGCGGGGGAAAGTGCGGCATAACACCATCGCCGCAACCCCTCCGCTAGAGGGTGAGCGTTTTATCGGCTGGTTATGCCATTATCTGATCGGTATCGCTTTTGCGGCGGTGCCGCTTGTGTTGAGCGGCGCCGATTGGTTTTATGCCCCCACTCTGGCGACAGTGCTGCTGTCAGGGGTCGTAACCTTATTCGCGCCGTTCTTGATCCTGCAGCCCGCATTTGGTTTTGGCGTCGCGGCCTCACGGACTCCCCGACCGTGGCTGGCGCGTTCGCTGAGCCTGGTGGCGCACCTGGCCTACGGCATCGGGCTGTATCTGGCGGCGAGCGCTTACAGAGTTATGGCGATGTCAGCTGATCTTTAATCTCATCAAACAGGGCAATTAAATGATCGGCCACCACTCTGACGCGCCGCGAGTGGGCTAAATCGGAATGCATTACCAGCCATAGGGTTTGGTCGACGCCGATATCCGCATTCACGCACTGCAGGCCATTTTTTCGCGCCATAAAGTGTGGCAACACGCCCAACCCCAGGCCGGCTGAAACCGCCGACAGTTGCGCCAGCAGCGTGTTGGCTTCCACCCGGCACGGCCTGCCGCGAAGCGTCCGAGTTATCCAGCGCGCGGCGGGCAGATGCTGGTGTGATTCTGGCCAGCCTATGTAGTGAGCGTGATTGAACGCGACGTCGGTAGAACCTGCTTGTCCGGTATCGGCGCTGTACAGACCAAACCCCACCTTCCCGAGACGCTTCAGCGTCAGGTTGCCGCTTTCCGGTTTGACCATTCGAATGGCTAAATCGGCATCCCGTCGATGCAGGTTGACGGATTGCACGCCGCTGAGCACCTCGACCCGCAGGTCGGGATATTTTTCCATCAAGCCGTTGAGTGAAGGCAGAATAAAATGCGCCGCCAGATTGTCCGAGGTAGCCAGCCGGACCAGCCCGGCAACATTCCCCTGCAGCCTCGCCGTCTCGCCAAAAGCGAGCCCTGCATGCTCGAGCGCCTCTGCTCGCGCCAGCAGCGCCTCGCCATCATCCGTTAGCCGGTAGCCGCTTTGATGCCGGCTGAAAAGGGGGACGGCCAATGATTTTTCCAGCCGGTCGAGTCTTCTTGACAGGGTTGCGATGCCCATATCCATAGTTTCTGCCGCGCCGCTTAGCGTACCTGAGCGGGCCACAGCCAGAAAAATCCGCGTATCGTCCCAGTTAAAATCTGCTTTCATTATTTTCCATTTTTGGAAAACGGCTCTCCGTTTTCATGGCTGTTTTATCACTTCTCCTGGAATGATACTGCACTGCACCTCAAGAGAAGGCAATAAGCAACGACGCGGAAACTCTAGCGTATCAGGCAAGCCAACTCCTTTTCAGCCATTTTCACCGGGATACAGAAGACATGAACGACCTTGTTTTACAGGCCAACCCAACGCCAATGCGCGCATGGCTCGCCGTAGCTGCGCTGGGCGTCAGCGCATTTTCGATTGTGACCAGCGAACTGGCGCCGGTCGGTATGCTCAGCGCGCTGGCAAACGATTTGCATCAGTCGCAGGCGGGAGCGGGTCTTGCCGTCACCGCTTATGGCTGGGTAGCCGCGCTGGCCGCCTTACTGGCCGGCGCGATCCCCGCCCGGATTTCACGTAAGGCGTTGTTGATTGTGTTGATGTTAATCCTCGCATTTTCTTGTCTGGCGGCGACCCAGTCGCACACTATGCAGACATTTATGACGGCGCGGATGACAGGGGCGCTGGCGCATGGCGCATTCTGGGCGCTAATAGGCACCGTGGCGGTACAACTGGTACCGGTTGATAAACTGGGGCTGGCCACCTCGGTGATTTTCGCCGGTGTTTCGGCGGCCAGCGTGTTGGGCGTGCCGCTATCGAGCTTTATTGCCGACATGGTCGGCTGGCGACAGGCATTCAGCGCGATTTCACTGCTCTCACTAGCCACCGCCGTGGCTTTGCTCTGGACGCTTCCCACGCTGGCGGCTCCGCAGCCGTTGAGGCTGAAGGTTTACGTTGGGATAGTTAAGAATCCGCTACTGCTTTCATTGTTCGGCGCTACAGCCTGCGTTATTTCCGCGCATTTTGCAGCTTTCACCTATCTTGAGCCGTTGCTCACGCAAACCCGAGGTATACCGACATCGGCGATTTCCGCGCTGCTGCTGATGTCAGGACTTTCCGGGCTGCTGGGAAATATCATCGCCGGCAAACTCATCGATCGACATATCAGGTTGCTGATTATGACATCACTGCTGCTCAGCGCAGGCGCGCTGGGGATGCTGGGGATGAAGAGCCTGTCCTCGCTTCCTCTTTGGTTCACCGCGGTATTGCTCGGCATATGGGGCGCGGGCATGGCTATCGTGTTCGTTGGCTTGCAAACCTGGCTGCTACAAAGCGCAGGGGAGGCGACGCAACCCGCATCCGCCTTATATGTCGCTATTTTCAATGCTGCCATCGGCACTGGCGCGCTTGTCGGCGGCCTGGTATCGGCAAGGTTTGGTCTTTCGTCACTGGCATTACTGGCGGCGGTGGCGATGATCTGCGGCATGGCGCTGGTCTGGAAGCTGAAAAGCCCAAGAGCGATATAACGCTTTACTCATCGAATAGTCATCGGTAAATGGACAACGTGAGCGGGTCTGGCAGACGTAAGGTTTGCCAGATATCTGGCTGCGACGGGCGGTGTTATTTTATAACTTATTGAAATTTAATTTGTTTTTGTTTTTTCTCAACGTTCTCCTTCTTTACCGACTTTAAACATCTGTGATTCACCTCTTATTTACATCATTTAAACCAATCGTTAACTGGATAAAAACGCGACAGCCTCGTTATAGTAGTTTTGTAAAATAAAACACGGTTGTACATAGTACAACAAAAGCGAGGTGTTCATGGAGATCGTTACCGCACCGCATCTTGCGGTCAGAAACGAGTGGCTTGCGTTACATCGTGAGGCGCCACTACAACCCGAGCTGCCCATCATTGATGCGCATCATCATCTCTGGGATAGGCAAACCGGACGCTATCTCACCCATGAGTTCAGCGACGATATCCAGACCTCAGGGCATCGCGTTTACTCATCGGTCTACGTGCAATGCCGCTCTATGCTGCGCCGCCACGGGCCGGAAACGCTGAAACCGCTTGGTGAAATCGAGTTTGCCAGCGGGATAGCCGCGATGTTCGCCAGCGGACATTATGCAAACGCTCTCGGATGTGGAGCCATCATCGGCGGCCTTAGCTTGCTGGCGGGCGATGCGATGCAGCCTGCCATCGAGAGCGCGCTGGCTTTATCAGGCGGGCGGTTGCGCGGAATGCGTAATCCACTGGCCTGGCATCCGGATCCGCGGGTCACGTCCAGCCCGGTTACGCCACCAGCAGGACTGGCGCTGAGCGACCCGTTCCGTCGGGGCGCTCTCTGCCTTGCGAAAAATGGATTGTCGCTTGATGTGTGGGTTTACCACACGCAACTGGATGAAATTGCCGAGCTGGCGCGGCACATACCAACGCTTCAGATTGTGCTCGATCACTGTGGCGGGCCAGTCGGCGTTGGACCCTATTCAGAAAGGGATCCAGACATGTTTCAGCAGTGGCGAAACAGTATGCGACATCTGGCGGAACTACCGAACGTATGCGTAAAAATTAGCGGATTTGGTATGACGGTCAGGGGATTTCCCTTCGCAGCGGCAGAAACACCGCCGGATTCGCAAATGCTGGCACAGGCCTGGCAACCGTGGTTTGAGACCATTGTTTCGCTTTTCGGTGCGGAACGCTGCATGTTCGCCAGCAACTTTCCGGTCGATAAAGGCATGTTCAGCTACGGCGTTTTCTGGAACGCCTGCAAACGCCTGGCGCAACAGATGTCCCCTGGCGAACAGGCGCAGTTGTTCTGGCGCACTGCCGCAACCTGTTATCGGTTAACCTCTGTGGAGAATATCAATGACCAGTAAAAGCGAGCTGAATCAATTTACTGCGACTAAATCGACGCCTGACACATTGCCACAACGCGTTGCTGAGAGGCGGACGCTGGCGTTGGGCGGCCTTGGCTGGACATTTGAAAGCTACGACTCCTTCCTGCTTTCGCTGCTATTGCCGGTACTGGGCGTGGTGTTCGGTATTAATAAAACCGAGCTTGGGCTGTTTATCAGCGTCACGGCCGGGGGGCAGATTATTGGCGGGATCCTGTTTGGTTTTATCGCCGACAAAATTGGCCGTGTAAAAACGGCGCTGACCTGTATCGCCATCTATTCACTCTTTTCCGGCCTGTTAGCCTTTACGCACGATCAACAACATTTCGCGCTTTTACGTTTTTGCGGCGCGCTGGGTATGGGCGGAATGTGGACATCGGGCGCGGCGCTGATTGCGGAAACCTGGCGGCCAGAGCGGCGCGCGCGCGGCGGGGCGCTGATGCAAATGGGGTTGCCCGTTGGCGCGATTCTGGCCATCAGCCTGACGGCAATCGTGAGCTCGGTTAATGGCGGCCTGGAGCAGGGCGCATGGCGCTATCTGTTTATGATCGGCGCGCTACCGGTGTTCATTATGAGCGTGGTGGCCTGGTTCACGCCGGAATCGCAGGTTTGGCTTGCTCGTCAACAGGCGAAGGCGACGAGTAGTCAACCTGTCGCGAAGCTGGGTAAACACAATCTGAAAGGTCTGCTGCTGGCCTTTGTCTTTATCTTTTTTATTCAGTATCTGTTCTGGGGCGTATTTACCTGGACACCCACCTATCTGCGAGAAGTAAAACACCTGGATTTTCTGCACAGTCTGAAATTTGTACTTGCGCTGCAGGCTGGGGCCATCGCGGGTTTTCTGGTGTTTTCGGTGCTGGCAGATAAATGGGGACGTCGTCCGATGTTCCTGATTTATCTGTTAACGGGCGCCATTGCCGTCGCGCTTTACCTTGTGACCACGCAACCCTTCATTCTGATGGTGGCGATTTTCATGGCCGGTTTTGGTGTTAATGGTATTTTTGCGGGATCGGGACCCTTCCTTGCAGAAATCATTGGAGACACGTCATCGCGCGGTTTCCTGATGGGGCTTGCCTACAATGGTGGCCGGCTGGGCGGATTTATCGCGCCGCTACTGATTGGCGCCGTCGCCAACGCCGGCGGTTTCACCGCGGGACTGGCGACGACCGTGGTCGCCTTCCTTGCGGCGATGCTGGTGGTGTGGCGAGCGCCGGAAACCAGGGGCATCAAGCTGAAGTAACGTATTTCATCTCTACATCGTTTTCCTGATAAACATAATGAAACCCTGCGAGGAAACAATGACCGATCAATTACCGAATAGCGCTATCGACAACGACGCGCTGGAAAAAGAGACCATGCGGCGGGTTATCTGGCGCATCCTGCCCTTTTTGATTGTCAGCTATCTGGTCTCGATTATTGACCGGGGCAATATTGGTATGGCGGCGCTACAGATGAATGAGGATCTGGGCTTGAGCAAGGCGGCTTTTGGCTTCGCCAGCAGCTTGTATTTTGTCGCCTACTTTATATTTGAAGTTCCCAGCAACCTGGCGATGCAGAAGGTGGGCGCGCGATTGTGGCTCCCGCGGATAATGATCAGTTGGGGCGTGGTATCGATGTGCATGGCGCTGGTGCAAAATACAACCTCCCTTTATATCGTGCGTTTTCTGCTGGGAGCGGCGGAAGCGGGCTTTTTCCCGGGCGTGGTGCTCTATCTTACCTGGTGGATCCCTTCGCGTTACCGTGCGCGCATTATTGCCTCTTTTATGGTGGCCATTCCGCTGGCTAACTTTATCGGTTCACCGCTTTCAGGGTTGATCCTGACGCTGGATGGCTGGTTCGGGTTACGCGGCTGGCATCTGTTATTCATCATTGAGGGGCTGCCTGCGGTGCTGCTGGGGATAGCCGCATTTTTTATCCTGCGTGACCGCCCACATCAGGCTGGCTGGTTGAACGAGCGGCAGAAAGTGTGGCTGGAAAACACGCTTCAGGCAGAGCGCCAACAGCAGAAACAGATCGGTCACATCAGCACATGGCAACTGTTAAAGCATCGCCAAATCTGGCTGATGGCGCTGATATACGCGGGCGCGTCGTCTGCTGGCACCACGCTTAGCGTCTGGTCTCCACAGCTACTGAAGTCTTTCCATCTTGATAACCTGACTACCGGGCTGCTCAATGCCATCCCCTATGGTCTGGCCTCGGTGCTGATGATTGTCTGGGGGCGGAGTTCGGATCGCACCAATGAACGCCGCTGGCACACGGCTCTCACCCTCTTTATGATTGCGGCTGGCGTGTTCGCGGCGTTCATCAATCTGTCGCTGCCGATTACCATTGTTATTCTCAGTACCATATTAATTGGCGCTTATTCGGCGAAGGGGCCATTCTGGGCGTTGGCCTCAGGCTGGATGAGCAACACGTCAGCCGCTGCGGGGCTGGCGGCAATCGGCGCGATAGCCAACCTGATTGGCGGAGTGGTGATGGTGAATGCCTATGGTGTGATTAGCGAACAGACAGGAAGCCATACGCTGGCGATGCTACCGCTGGCTGGATTGTGCCTGGCAGGCGGCATCGCGGTGCTGATCATGGGACGCCGTTACTCGCAGCCTGCCGGTCAGGAAAAACCGGTCACCCATTAATAAGCACAGGCGGGATTTTTCCCGCCTTTTCAACATACGTTATTCTTTTATACCGTAAAACGTTTCGCAGAAGGATTTACTGGCCCCTAACTTGATCGACAGGCGGTTGGCCGTCTCGCGCATTAGCTGGCTGAGGCCGCTCTCTTTACGGTCCGCAGTCAGACGCGATGACGGTCCTGTCAGCGCCAGTGCCGCGATGGGGTTATCGTGGACGCCAAAAACCGGCATCGCGAAGGCGGAGGTGTGCGGATCGCGCGCGCCAGAGGTATAGAACGGAAGCGTTTCTTCGTCTTCCGGCAGCGCCTCACCCAGTCCCCAATGACGTAAAACTTTGCTGATCGCGGAACCGTCCAGTGGGAACTGGCTGCCGGGCAGGTTGCTATGGCGTAATCCCTCTGAAGCTTCGGCGCGGAACAGACACAGTCGTTGCCCGCCCTCTATCACATACCAGCTCGCGCTTTCACTGGAGGCCTGAGACAGCGCCTGCAATTCCGGCTGTACAATTCTCGCAAGCTGAAATGATTGCTCATAAAGCTTGCCGAGATAGAGCAGACGGTGGCCGAGCGTATAGGTGCCATCGTCATGCCGGATAATGTAGCTCATACGCTCAAGCGAATTCATTAAGCGATAAACGGTGGTTTTGTGATATCCCGAAAGCTGGGCCAGCTCAGTTAACGTCAGGCTGTCATTACCGGGACGGAAGCAATCCAGTAAAGCGAGCGCCTTTTCAACGGCAATTACGCCTTCATTCCCCATCATTTTCTCCTTTTGGCCGAACAAAATTGTACCTGAATTTTGTGATTAACATCGTGTTTACATCACAAACACGCTCTCAGCGCTGGCGAAAAGAGAAGCAATGCTCGTATAGTTGTTTTATATAGTACATCTGTGTTGTACATAGTAAAACAAATGGAGACTAACCATGCCTGCATCACAACAGAAATTAATAAATGTGGATATTGAGCGCGTTAGCGCGGAGGAGGTCCGTCAGGCCGCTGAATATCAGGCGGCGATTCTCGCTGACGTGGCCGGACGCCGCGGCACATTACATGGCCGTATCAAGCCACTGGCGCCACACATGGCTGTGGCCGGCCCGGCGATTACCGTAGAGGTCCGCCCGGGAGATAACCTGGCGATTCACGCTGCGATGGCCGTCGCTAAACCTGGCGATGTGCTGGTGATAGACGGCAAAGGCGATCTCTCCTGCGCTTTACTCGGTGAGATCATGGCCACGCAGGCGCAGGCCAGCGGCATCGCAGGTATCATCATTGACGGCGCAGTTCGCGATGCTGAAACCTTAAGTAAACAAAACTTTCCTGTTTTCGCTGCCGGTCTTAATCCGTGTGGTCCCACCAAGTTCATTCCCGGCCGGGTCAATCATGCTATCTCGGTCGCGGGCGCCGCGGTGCAGGCGGGTGACCTGGTGGTAGGGGATATTGACGGCGTGGTGGTTATCCCCCGCGATGAAGTACGCGCCATCATTGAGTTGGCGAAAGGTAAACTGGAAGGGGAAGTCAAACGTCTGTCGGCCATCCACGACGGCGATCTTCGCCCGCACTGGCTGGAGAACGCGTTGCGTCAGGCGGGTATGCTGAGCGAAGGGGAGGCATTGCCATGAGCGATAAAAAAGTCGTACTGGTAACCGGCAGCGATTTGGCTGAAGCCGCGTTCGGCATGCTGGAAGATTATGAACTCGTATTTGCTGGCCGCCAACCAACAGAAAACCAATTGATAGCATTATGTCAGCAGCATAATCCGGTCGCCATATTAGTGCGCTATGGCAAGATTACGGCATCTGTGATGGATGCCGCTCCGGCGTTGAAGGTCATTTCCAAGCATGGCAGCGGCATTGATGTCATTGACGTCGAAGCGGCGGCGGCGCGCGGCATTATGGTTCGCGCGGCGACAGGCGCTAACGCCGCGGCGGTTTCAGAACACGCCTGGGCATTAATTCTGGCCTGCGCCAAGTCAATCATTCCGCTTGACCGCCGCCTGCGCGAAGGGCACTGGGATAAATCGACGCATAGATCGCTCGAACTGGAGGGCAAAACGCTGGGGCTGATTGGTCTGGGCGCGATTGGCAGCCGCGTGGCGAAAATTGCCGGCGCCTTCGGTATGAAGGTGCTGGCTTACGATCCGTATGCCGCCACGGTTCCTCCCGGATGCGAACGTGTTGATGTACTCAAAGACCTTCTCACGCAGGCTGATGTTGTCTCCCTTCATTGTCCCTTAACGCAGCAAAATCGGGGAATGATAAATGCCGTTACCCTGGCACAGTGTAAACCCGGCGCCATCCTGGTCAATACCGCGCGGGGCGGATTAATCGACGATGCAGCGCTGGCAGCGGCACTAAAAGGAGGGGCGTTGCGCTGGGCGGCGCTCGATAGCTTTAACAGCGAACCACTCACCACGCCGCACATCTGGGAGCGGGTCGAAAATGTCATTCTATCTCCGCACGTTGGCGGCGTAAGCGACGCCTCTTACGTCAAAATGGGTACCGCCGCCGCGGCCAATATTCTACAGGTAGTGCAGGATTCATCGCAGACTGAAACAGCGTACTAACTTGTCTTTCAGCAGCTCCGCTCTTTCGGGGCTGCTGTGCTTTTTGCAAAGAGCAAGATGAGTGATGCTGTGAGCAATGTTATTGCTCCGCAAAATTAACCAGCGCTTCGCCATCGAGGCGATAGCGGACCCATTCGCTTTGCGCCGCGGCGCCAATACTGAGGTAAAAATCAATGGCCGGCTGGTTCCAGTCCAGCACGCTCCACTCAAGGCGTCCGCAGCGGCGCGCAACCGCATACCGGGCAATGGTTTTTAGCAGCGCTCGACCCGCGCCCTGGCCGCGATAGTCCGGTGAGATATACAAATCTTCCATATAAATACCGTTGCGTCCGAGCCAGGTTGAATAGCTGGTGAAGAACACGGCATAGCCCGCCGTTTTACCGTCAATTTCGCAGATCAGCGCTTCGGTTTTACTGTCGTCGCCAAACAGGGTTTCGCGGATCTCTTCGGGGGTGGTGACCACTTCCTGCGGGGCTTTTTCGTACACCGCCAGTTCATAAATCATGTTGTAGATGGCGGAAGCGTCATCCGCACGGGCCTGTCTAATCGTAATACCCATAATTTTTCCTGTCGTTTTCACACGTTAACGATATTGATGACGCTAAGCATAGGGGGTATTGTCAGAAGAATTAAGTGCAATGAAATCACCCAATGATGAATATTATGCATCCGGCGCTCAGACGCCTCGATCTCAATCTGCTGCTCGTTTTTGATGCTATCTATCGCCACTGTTCCGTTCGTCTTGCCGCCGATGAGCTGGCGATGAGTACCTCCGCGTTGAGCCACGCGCTGTCGCGGCTGCGCGTGGCGCTGAACGATCCGTTGTTTTTTCGCGAAGGACATCGGATGTGCCCGAGCGTCTATGCCACTCAGCTCGCGCCCTCCATCGCTTCAGTATTGAAATTGCTTAATCAGGAACTCACGCGACAGCCCGAGTTTATTGCCGCCGACAGCACCGAGCGGATCCAGATAGCCATTACCGATTTCACCGCGTTATGCATTTTTCCTGCGCTGATGCAAAAGCTGCAGCATGAAGCGCCGGGACTGCGTTTTGAACTCCGTTATTTGCCGCATAGCCCGGCGCTGACGGAGCTGCTGGCGGGAGAGGTGGATCTGGCGCTGGGCTTCAGCACCGCTGAAGATATCCGTCATCATGAACTGGAGGAAATTGACTGGTTTGAGGATGAGTACGTGGTTATCAGCAATACCCGTCGCACGGCGCTGACGCTGGCGGATTATCTCGCCGCGCGGCATCTGGTGGTCACGCCGTGGAATGAAAAGCAGGGAGTGTTGGATTTACGCCTGCAGGAATTAGGCTATACGCGGCAGATAGCGCTCAAAACCCCCTCGATGCTCAGCGCGCCGTTTATTGTGGCGCAAAGCGATCTGTTAATGGCGATTCCTCGTTATGCCGCAGAGAAGTTCCTTCATGCCGCCCCGATCGCGATTTTTCCTTTGCCGTTCGCCATAAGCCCGTTCACCGTGAAGATCTATTCCCATAAACGCGGCGGGCAGCGAGGAGCAACCAAATGGCTTAAGACGGCGCTACAAAGCCTGGCGTTGGCAGAGAATGCCGGGAGTTTTTAACCTCAAAAAACCGAACTTAAAATAACTATCGCTATGGTAACCGTCGCGACAAAACCGGTCTGAAAGGCGAGCGTTCGGATAACGGGGATCCCGGCGGTATGCGCAATATAATGGACAATGCGCGCGAGCAAATAAACTTTAGCCGCAATTAACGTTATAGCGTTATTGACGTTAAGCAACGCGGCGACCACAACCAGTGGGGCAAAAATAACGAGGTTTTCTACCGCGTTGGCATGCGCCTTTTGCGCACGCTGCGCCCAGGGCGCCAGCCCGGTTGATGGCGAATGGCCGTTTCCCGCCGCGGGCGCGACGTTAACGCGCGTGGCTCTGGCAATAATATAGGGGATCCACATCATAACCGTTAGCAGACAAATTAACGCAAGGATAATCAGTTCAGGATTATTTTTCATGGCAATTGACTCTGGTAATTAATAACGATAGAGGAAAGTCTATGGCTAAGGTTAAAATAGAACCATATGCGAAAATGACAATTTCAATACCATTAACGACATGAAGATAAATATTCTGACTCTGGATGGCGTTTTCGACACCGGCTTAGCGACGTTGCTGGATACGTTCGCCGCGGCCAATGATATGGCGCGACGCCAGAGCATGAATATTTCTCGCTTTGAGGTGCAGATGATTGCCGTGACCGGGCAGGTTAAATCAGCCCATGGGTTGAGTATTCCTGCTCATCAGGCATCGGGTTTGGATTATCCCGACTGGATTGTGGTGCCGGCGATCAACGTTCACGCACGACAATCGCCACCGGATGGCTGGCACGATATTGCTGACGCTAAGCGGTTTTTGCAAAACATGGCGAAGCGCGGCGTTAAAATTGCCGCCGCCTGTTTAAATACCTCATCCTGGCGGATAGCCGTTTGCTCAATGAGCAGACCGCCGCTGCGTCATGGCTCAATGCGGCTGCGCCGATCCTTCCCGGCGCAATGATGGGCCATGTGGAGCTGGCGCTGTGGCTGATTCGCCAGAGCAGCCCGCCGCTTGCGGATTTGCTGGCAAAAGCGATGGCGGCTGATATCCGCCATCCTCAGGTTTCACGCCTGCCGGCAGGTTATCCTCAGCATGCCGATGATCTGATCAACCGCTTTGCGCACTGGTCGCGATCGCATCTGGCGCAGGGATTTTCCCTGCAGGCGGCTGCCGGCGCGCTTAACGTGCATCCACGCACCTTACAGCGCAGAATGGAAGCCGCGCTGGGGAAATCACCGTTGGCTTTTTTCCAGCAATTACGGATCGAACGAGTAAAGCAGCTGCTTGCCGAGGGGAAAGATATTGAGACGATTACCGCTGACGTGGGTTATTCGGAAGTGTCAACGCTGCTGGCGTTGCTGCGCCGTCAGACTGGAAAGGGAATACGGGCGCTGCGTCATGCTGTGTGATTTTATTTATTAGTCAGGGTAAGATGCGGTAAGTTATTATTCTGAGCAGGCTACCAGTGAATGCGACCAAAAGTAACATCACTATTTAATAGCACCTTTATTACTTTTTTTTGACGCTATAACTATTTTAATAATACCATAAATTATTATTGTAACTATACTGCATAGAAACCAGTATCCTGGGATTGTAAAGTAATAAAATGTAAAAAGAGAAATGATAATGACATAAACTTTAAGGTCGTTAAGTATTTCTTTAAAAAAAGGAGATAAACAGGGCATTACATCACCTTTTTAATCTTTAAAAATACCACGCTGCTGATAATGATAGCACCTATGAATGATAATATAACCAAAAAGATAAACCATGAATTAAACGAATCGATAAAAACTGATTTTTCCATAAAGTTGATAACTTCATCAGCCTTTAATAGGCGAAACGCTAATTCAAACATCAGGGTAACCAGGATGATAAATGATAGGATGAAAGAAAAAATAATAAAAATCCATTTTTTCATAATTCATTCCTCATGATATGGTGCTAATTACACCTCGTGTTTTTATCATGAAAAGGGAATTCAGGCAATGTCTATATCTTCGATGGTCAAATTTAGAATGGAAACCGACAGGTATGCTGCTATAGCACTCGACCGTGCTGTAAGAGGTGTTCAACAGAATAGTATCAGTGTCCTGGAAGATGTTCGATCTGGTTTAGAGAGGGCTACATGGTACAGTACATGTCTTTTGGATGAGTATAAGGCTATATGCTCGGAATTATCAGAAGAGGATATCCGTTTCATAAAATGTATTTACGAGATATATAAAAGGAAAAACATCATTGCAGATATGATGAGGATGTATATTGAGGAAGAACTTAAATATTTAAAAGTGAGCGAGATAAAATATCTTGATATCAGTCTTGCAAAAGGTCTATCAAGTTATCGAAGTGGATTACTAACAAGGGGCGCAATTGCAAATGCTTTATCTATCATCATTGTTAACTCATTTAATTTCAAAAATGATGTCATGATGCAACTTAACCGATCCAGTTTTGTGGTAGTGACAGCCGCATCTCTTTATGGAAAGGTTCAGACGGCAGCGATTTCTGCAAGAAAACTCAGGGATATATCGCCTCAGTTATATTTGGCACTCTACAACAATAATATGGAAATGCTTTATTTTCTTGTCAGCGATAAAATTGATAGAGCTTTGATAAATGCAATAGGGCTTCGCGGAGAAGAGCGCATTCTTTCAGTAATAAAAAGCTTAGCATATTAATCGTCATTGAATAAGTTTGGGTTACGTAGGGTTGAAAATATTCACAGCATCTACCCGCGTTACTTTTTTGTCGGGTGGCGGCTAGCGCCTTACCCGACCTACGGTCCGTGCGGCCTGCCTTTAATTTATTCATTGCGCTGGCTGACACTACTGGTGCTGGTGATCTCAAAATCCCCCGGTGGCGCTGCCGCTTACCGGGGCTACTGCGCTTTGCGATTTGGTAGCCCGGAGTAGACGCAACGCGCCGCGTCCGGGAAAAACCATTAAAAAAGTTGCAAACCGATAACAGTATCTACCACGGCATGTGATCTGTAGGCCCGCGCAAGCGTAGCGCCGCCGGGCAATAACCGCGGGTAAAGAGCTACTTTCGCGCCGGATGGCGGCTGCGCCTTATCCGGCCTACGGTCTACGACTCGTACCATTGAGAACTGAAACTGCCGGTATTGGTGGCCTCAAAATCCCCGGTGGCGCGAGCGCTTACCGGGGCTACGGCACTGTGCAATTTGGAATTATGTTGCGCAAAGATCAATTGCCAGTCAGGATTATTTCTTTTTCTTCACCACTTTCCATTTTCCGCCAGCGGCGGTGTCGGCCAGCACGATTTTAAATCGGTTACTTTCCCAGTGGGGCAGGCCTAATACACGCCGCGCTATACGGTTACCTTTCGCCTTAATCATGATGTCGCTCCTTATTTTATTAAAGATGCACTAAACCCACGCATAAAAATATTCTGCGTTTCCCGAGGTTTTAATTTTCTAAAAAATAAAATTCACTAACAATTAAATTCAGGCTTTATTGTAGGGTGGCTATTTTTTAATTCAAGCCGCTATGAACATTCGGACCTTAGTAGCAATAAAAACGTTTTTCCAGGCTTTTATCCCAGTAAACGGTTTTTATTGCCATTTTGTCCGGCGAAAAAGAGGGAAATAACGGCAGGGTTAAAACGTCATACCGCCGATAACGGCCGCCAGGCGATCGAACATCTCGCCAAACAGGTGTTCGCAGAAGGGGGCCAGCATCGGCATCATCATGCCGAGGGTCATAATGCCAAAGGTCATGGTCACCGGGAAACCGATCACGAATACCGATAGCTGCGGCGTCATGCGGTTGAGCAGACCCAAAGCGATATTGAGCGTGAGCAACAGACAAATCAGCGGTAACGCCAGCATCATGCCGTTGATAAAGATTAACGAACCCAGTTGGGCGAGCGCCAGGAAACCGTTGCCGTTTAGCGGCTGGCTCTGGATCGGCAGGGTATGGAAGCTGTCGGCCAGCAGCGAGATAAGCCACAGGTGGCCGTCAAAGCTTAAAAACAGCAGCATTGCCTGCAGGTTCAGCAGCCGCGCCAGCACCGGCATATTGGGGCCGCCGCTGGGGTCGAAGAAGGTGGCGAACGATAGCCCCATCTGCATGCCGATGACTTCGCCGGCGAGGCGTACCGCGGCGAAAGCCAGCTGCATCGTCAGCCCCAGCGCCGCGCCGATCAGGATCTGCTGAATCGCCAGCCATAAACCGGCAGTAGAGATAATGGGGATCGCGTTGGCGGGCAGCGTTGGGGCGATCAGTATCGCAATCAGGCCGCCGAGGCCGATTTTCACCTTTTTGCTTATCTGCTTTTCACTCAGTACCGGCGCGGTGCTGATGAGGGCCAGAATACGCAGCAGCGGCCAGAAATACTGGCTGAGCCATTCGCTAAGCTGGGCGCTGTCAAAGGGGATCACGGCTAGCCGATAATATTAGGCAGGTTGCTGAATAACGTGCGCATATAGTCCAGCAGCAGGTTCAGCATCCACGGCCCGGCGATAATAATCGTCGCCACCACCGCGAGAATTTTGGGGATAAACGACAGGGTCATCTCGTTAATCTGGGTGGCGGCCTGCAGCAGGCTGACCACCAGCCCGCTGATTAGCGCCGCCAGCAGCAGCGGGGCGGCCAGCGCCAGGGCGACCTTCATCGCTTCGGTGCCAATGGCCATCACGGATTCTGGCGTCATGATTGTTCTCCGGCGGTTCAGGAATAGAAGCTCTGCGCCAGCGAGCCGAGCAGCAGCTGCCAGCCATCCACCAGCACAAACAGCATTAGCTTAAACGGCAGCGAGATCGTCGCCGGCGGCACCATCATCATCCCTAGCGCCATCAGCACGCTGGCGACCACGAGATCGATAATCAGGAACGGAATAAACACCGTAAAACCAATCTGGAAGGCGGTTTTCAGTTCGCTGGTGACGTAGGCGGGCAGCAGAATACGCATCGGTACCGCCTCCGGCCCGGCCAGCGGCGGCTGGTTGGCCAAACGAGCGTACAGCGCCAGGTCGCTTTCGCGGGTCTGACGCAGCATAAATTCGCGCAGCGGCTGCGCGCCTTTATCCAGCGCCGCATCAAGGCCGATTTTGTCCTGACTAAAGGGCAGGTACGCCTCCTGATAGACCTTGTCGAACACCGGCGACATGATAAAGAAGGTCAGGAACAGCGCCAGCCCGAGCATCACCTGGTTCGGCGGCGCGGAAGGCGTGCCCAGCGCGTTACGCAGCAGACCCAGTACGATGATAATGCGGGTAAAACTGGTCATCATCAGCAGCATCGCCGGCAGGAAGGTCAGCGAGGTCAACAGCACCAGCGTCTGCACCGGCAGCGACCAGCTCTGGCCGCCGTTGGCCAGCGGCTGACTGATAAGCCCCGGAAGCTGTGCGAAGGCGGCAGGACTCAGCAGCAGTAACGCGGCGGCGAGCCACGGCGCCCGACGGCGGAGACAAGCGAACAGAGTAGGGAACATGGCTATTTTTCCGGGCGGTTGAGGACGTTGCGCATCAGCTGGCGGAAGTCGTTCGCAGGCGTGACCGCCGGAGTATCTTCATCGCGCGGCGGAGCCGGGTACTGATGAAGCGGGGTGATCTGCTGGGCGGTGACGCCCAGCACCAGCAGGGTATTATCGACTTCCACCACCACCACGCGCTCGCGCTGGCCAACCTGGCAGCTGGCGCGCAGGTTAAGCAACCGACCGTTGCGCGCCTGCGGCGCAAAGCCGAGGCGGCGGAACAACCAACCGGCCAGCAGGATCAGGAGCAGAATCGCGCCGAGCGCGCTGCTTACCTGCATGAGCGCCGAGCCGCCGGATATTGCCGGTTCGGTAGCCGGTTGGCTGGTCTGCACGATAACGGGGGCGGTCATTAGCGGCTCAACCGACGCATACGTTCGGACGGAGTAATGATATCGGTAATGCGCACGCCGAATTTATCGGCCACCACCACCACTTCGCCCTGGGCTATCAGATAGCCGTTGATCAGGATATCCAGCGGTTCGCCCGCCAGGCCATCCAGCGCGACAACCGATCCCTGCGACAGGCGCAGCAGCTCTTTAATCGTCATTTTGGTGCGCCCCAGTTCAACGGTCAGCTTCACCGGAATATCGAGGATCAGATCGATATCCTGCAGGCTGCCGAGCGCATCCTGGGCCTCCAGCGATTTGAACACCCCATCGGTGGTGGCGCTGGATTTCTCAGACGACTGTTGTTCATTAAGCGCATCAGCCCACAGATCGTCTACGGATTCCTTCCCTGCGCCAGACGGTTGCTTAGGATCACTCATTGGGCTGTTCCTCACTCAGAGCATTCAAAATAGGGTTTATCAAGTGTTCAACACGAAGGGCGTACTGCCCGTTTAAGGTGCCATATTGGCTGGTCAGCACCGGCACGCCGTCGACATGGGCGATAATGCGATCCGGTTTATCTATCGGTAAAACGTCGCCAGGCTGCAGCTTAAGAATTTTCGACAAGCGCATCGGGATATCGACGAAGTTGGCAATCAGCTCAAGCTCGGAGTGCTGCACCTGCTTGACCAACGTTTCGCGCCACTGGCTATCTTCCTGGCGGGAATTCTCCAGCGGCGGATTGGTCAGCAGTTCACGCAGCGGTTCAATCATGGCGAAAGGAATACAGATATTAAATTCACCGCTTAGCGCGCCAATCTCCACCTGGAACGGCGTGGTCACCACGATATCGTTCGGCGAGGTGGTGATGTTGGTGAATTTGACCTGCATTTCCGCACGCACGTATTCGACGTCAATCTTATAGATTGCGCTCCACGCGTCGCCGTAGGCGTCCAGCGCCAGGCGCAGCATACGTTTGATGACCCGCTGCTCGGTGGGTGTGAATTCGCGGCCTTCGACCTTGGTCGGGAAACGCCCGTCGCCGCCGAACAGGTTATCGACGGCGATAAATACTAGGCTCGGCGCGAAGACGAACAGCGCGGTGCCGCGCAGCGGGTTCAGGTGTACCAGGTTAAGGTTGGTCGGCACCGGCAGATTGCGGGCAAACTCGTGGTACGGCTGAATTTTAATCGGCCCGACGGTGATGTCCGGGCTGCGGCGCAGCAGGTTGAACAATCCCATGCGGAACTGCCGGGCAAAACGCTCGTTGATAATTTCCAGCGCCTGCAGGCGTTCACGCACCACGCGGCGCTGGGTATTCGGATCGTATGGCTTAACCTCGCTCTCTTTACCGCCGACAACCGTCTCGGGCTCATCGCCCGTGTTGTCGCCGTTGAGCAAGGCGTCGATCTCTGCCTGTGAAAGAATGCTATCGCCCATGGTGATTACCGCAGTATGAAGGCGGTGAACAGCACATCGCTGACCACCTGCTTCGGTTGTCCCTTAACCAGCGGCGCGCTCAGCGTCTCTTTGATCTGCGCGACCAGCTGCTGCTTGCCCTGCTCATTCGCCAGGTGACCGGCCTCCTGACGCGAAAGCAGTATCAGCAGACGGCTACGCACCTCCGGCAGGAAATCATTAAGCTGGCGGCGGGTTGCTTCATCCGGCAGGCGCAGCGTCAGGCCGATATACAGTACGCGGTCCGGATCGTTGTCCGGGGTCACCAGATTGACGGTAAAGGTATCCAGCGGCATAAATACCGGCGGCGCGGGCGGTTTTTCCTTTTCGATGGCGGTTTGCGCGCCGCCGTCGCGCTGTTGCAGCAGCCACCAGCTGTAACCTGCGGCAGCACAGGCGGCCACGGCCACGATCGTCAGCAGGATGATCAATAAGGGGCGTTTGGGCGCGGTTGCCGGAAGGGAGTTTTGAGACATAGCCAAATCAAATTCCTGTTGTTCCGCCCGCCGCGTTGCTGACGGGCATCACGCGCGGCGGCGCCGCACGTATGACATATAAAGGTATTATCGCGGCTAACGCGCGAGGCAATAGCCGGAATAAACGGGCAAATGGGGGCCAGATTGGCCGTTTAGCGCCCCTCAGGCGAAAATATCGACGCCGTTGACCTGGCTGACCATTCGCTGCAGGGCTGCCGGGGCGCTGACTGGCTCAATCGGCGCGCCATCGTTGCCGCCGCCGTGGCGTTCCGCGTAGCTGGCACGGCCTTCACCGTTGCCGTTTTGCTGCTGCCATTGCGGCGTCGCCTCGCCGCCAACGCTGCTCTGACCGAGGTTGATTCCGCTCTCCGCCAGCGCGTGACGTAGCTGCGGCATAGCCGCTTCGACCGCCGCGCGTACCTGACCGTGTGCGGAAGCGATATGCAGCTGCGCCTGTTTATCGTCGAGCTGCAGGGTGATCTGCAGCGCGCCCAGCTCCTGCGGATGCAAGCGCAGTTCGGCGCTCTGCTGGCCATTGCGGTGGAACATCAGTACCTGCTGGCTCAGCGCCTGCTGCCATTCCGGACTACCAAGCTGGGCATTAAGCTGCGGCGTCGGCGGCGCGGTTACCAGCGCACTGGCGGGCGTGGCGCTCTGGCTGGGGCTGGCGGTGGCGAAAGCGACGGCGGCTGGCTGCGCCGGAGTATTCTCCACCGGACGTTCGGCCATATCGTGCTGCGGCGTGGCCGCGGCCTGCGCGACAGGGGAGGGCAGATTTTGCCCGCTAAGGGGATCCGTGCCCGGCTGCGGCTTCGCCGCCGGTTCGCCTTCCGGCAGATTCACGACATGCTGAGTCGCCACGTTGCCGATGCGGAACGCGGCTTTATCGCCGCTGGGCGCTGGTTGTTGAGCCTGCGGTAGCGCGGTCTGCGGCGACGGGGCGACGATTGCCGCCGGCAGCATGGCGTACAGCGCCTGCAGCGTCGCCGGATCTAAGGTTTTCGCCTCGCTGAGCGGCGGCGTATGCGGGCCGCTATCCTCTTTTTTCGCTGTTGCGTCGACGGCGTTTCCCGCCGATGGCGGTAACGCATTGACCAGCAGCGCGCCGCGTTCGCCGAGCGCCGCCAGCAGCTGGTTAAGCTGGTTACGGCTTAGCGGCGGGGCGCTTTCATCGTCGGCGCTCAGCGCCGCGGGCGGCAGCGTGCCGCTTTGCGCGGGCGTGAAGCGCGCGCCGAGCAGTTGCGCGAAGGCAGACGACAGCTGAACGTCGTCGAGCGCCAGATCCGGCAGGGCGCTGGCGTCGCCGGGCAGGCTAAGGGCGGGCAAAGCATTGAGATTCATGAAGCGGTATTCCTTTGTGTACTGCGTTGCGCGAACTCATCCATCAATTTTTGATTGCGTTTGTTTTCCAACTGCAGCTCGGCGTTTTGCGCGCGCGTGTGCAGGGTGTCGTAGGCGTTCAGCCGCTGCTGATGGTCCTGCCACTGCTTCACGGCGTGCTCCACCTTTTGTCCCCACTGCAGCAGCTGCTGGCGCTGTTGTTCGATGGCCTGTTCGAGGGTGGCGATAAACTGCTGGTAGTTCTGCCAGCGAGAGCTTTCCATGCCGCCGGAAAGGGTGCTGTTGAGCTTTTGCCGGTACTCGTCCTGATAGTTAAGCAACATCGTCAGCTGTTGCTCGGCGGCCTGTTGCGCCTGGCGCGCCTGGCCCAGACGCTGCGCCGCCTGTTCGACGGCCTCCTGGGCCAGATTGCGCAGGGTAATCAAAGGGGACTGTGCTTTCATCGCGTGGCGTCTCCGATGGCGTTAAACAATCAGCTGCTGTAGCTGCTGACAGGCTTCGTCATAACCGCAGCGCTCGAAAATTCCCTGCTGCAGATAGGTCTCCATTTGCGGATACAGGGCAATGGCTTTATCCAGCAGCGGGTCGCTACCGGCGGCATAGGCGCCGACGCTTATTAAATCGCGGTTACGCTGGAAGCTGGCCAGCATCTGCTTAAAGGTACGTACCCGGCGATAATGTTCGTCATCGATAAGCGACGTCATCGCGCGGCTGATCGAGGCTTCAATATCGATGGCCGGGTAGTGACCGGCTTCCGCCAGCCGTCGGGACAGCACCACGTGGCCATCGAGGATCGCGCGTGCCGAATCGGCAATCGGATCCTGCTGATCGTCCCCTTCGGTCAGTACGGTATAGAAGGCGGTGATTGAACCGCCGCCGCTGATACCGTTGCCCGCGCGTTCAACCAGCGCCGGCAGTTTGGCGAATACCGAAGGCGGATAGCCCTTGGTAGCCGGCGGTTCGCCGATCGCCAGCGCGATTTCACGCTGCGCCATCGCATAGCGGGTGAGCGAATCCATGATCAGCAGCACGTGCTGACCGCGGTCGCGAAAATCTTCGGCAATGCGGGTGGCGTAAGCGGCGCCCTGCATGCGCAGCAGGGGGGATACGTCTGCCGGGGCGGCGATCACCACCGAACGCGCGCGGCCTTCGGCGCCGAGAATATTCTCGATAAAGTCTTTGACTTCCCGGCCGCGTTCGCCAATCAGGCCGACGACGATAACGTCGGCCTGGGTGTAGCGCGCCATCATGCCCAGCAGTACGCTTTTACCGACGCCGGAGCCGGCGAACAGCCCCATACGTTGGCCGCGCCCAACGGTCAGCAGGCCGTTGATGGTGCGCACGCCGACGTCCAGCACCTGCTCGATAGGGGTACGCTGCAGCGGGTTAAACGGCGCGGTAATCAGCGGCGCGCGATAGCCGGTTTCCGGCGCGGGCAGGCCGTCAAGCGGCCTGGCGCCGCCGTCGAGCACGCGTCCCAGCAGCGCCGGGCCCAGCGGGAGTTGTTTACCGGCGTGCTGGCCGTCCGCCGTGCTGCGGGCGTAAACCCGCGCCCCAGGCACGATCCCTTCGACCTCTTCCAGCGGCATCAGATACAGCCGCTGATCGTTAAAGCCGACCACTTCGCTTTCCACTTCCTGCACGCCGTCGCCGCCGTCGCGCTCGATAAGGCAGGTTGCGCCGAGCGGCAGCTGCAGGCCGGTGGCCTCCAGCACCAGGCCGGTGGCGCGGGTCAGCCGACCGTAGCGTCGCACGGTCGGCGTTCGGGCGATACGCTGTTCCAGCGCTTCAAGCGAATTCAGCCAGCGGCCAAGACGGGCGGTCATCACAGCGCTCCCGGCGCGGCGAGGCGACACAATTCATGCCAGCGGGTGGCGAGGCTGGCGTCGAGATCGCCCTCTTCGGCGCTGACCTTACAGCCGCCGGGATGCAGATCGCCGTCCGCCAGCAGCCGCCAGCCATGCAGGCTGAGGGTGGTACCTAACTGCTGTTCAACGCGCTCATAATCTTGCGGGTGTACGCGCAATTGCGGCTTGCCGTTGAACATCGGCTCTTGCTGGATCAGCTGTTGAATTTGCGTCAGCAGGGCGGTGCCGTCACAGACCGGCGGCTGGCCAAGCACCTGTTTTGCGGCGGTCAGCGCCAGCTGCATCAGACGTGAGGCGATCACCGAATCGAGCGCATCAAGGGTGTGCTGAAACTCGCTCACCAGCTGCTGCCAGTGGTCGGTCAGCGGCTGTTGCTGCTGCTGAGCTTCCAGTAGCCCCTGCTGGCGGCCCTCCTCAAGCCCCTGCTGAAATCCGGCTTCATAGCCTTTTTGCTGGCCATCGGCATAGCCGGATTGCTGACCTTGCTGCTCGGCCTGTAGGCGCAGGGCGGCAAGCTGCTGCTGCAGTTCTGCCTGCGCGTCAGGCTGCAAGGCTTCGTTATCCAGCGTCGGTAGCGGCGGTTCGAAAGCCGGGGCCGCGTCGCCAAGGTCGTTGAGCGACCAGGGCTGCCAGGGCATGGAATTAATGCGATCAGACATAGGTGTCCTCGCCGCCGCCAATGATCATTTCGCCGCTTTCCGCCAGCCGTCTGACTATCAGCAGAATCGCTTTCTGTTCGTTTTCCACCTGCGACATGCGCACCGGCCCACGGTTGGCGAGATCGTCGCGTAGAATATCGGCCGCGCGCTGCGACATGTTTTTGAGGAACTTCTCGCGCAGCGGCTGTTCGGCGCCCTTCAGAGCAATCAGTAGCGATTCGCTGTCCACGTCCTGCAGCAGGCGCTGGATACTGCGATCGTCGACCTCCACCAGGTTTTCAAACAGGAACATCTCGTCGATGATCTTCTGCGCCAGCTCGCCATCGTATTCGCGCATCGCGTCGATAACGGCTTCTTCCTGCTGGGTTTTCATCAGGTTGATAATCTCGGCGGCGGTACGCACTCCGCCCATTTTGCTGCGCTTGAGGTTCTGGCCGTCGAGCAGGTTGTTGAGCACTTCGGTCAACTCCGCCAGCGCCGCCGGCTGCACGCCGCCGAAGGTGGCGATACGCAGCATCACGTCGTTGCGCAGGCGCTCATCGAACTGCGCCAGAATATCCGCCGCCTGGCCGCGCTTGAGGTGTACCAGGATGGTGGCGATGATCTGCGGGTGTTCATCGCGGATCAGGTCGGCGGCGCTCTGCGGCTCCATAAAGTTGAGCGTTTCCATCCCGGAGGTGGTTTCGCGGGATTCGAGAATATCCTCCAGCAGGCTGGCGGCGCGCTCTTCGCCCAGCGCTTTCACCAGCACCGACCGCAGATAGTCGCTGGCGTTGACGCTCAAGGCGGCGAACTGTTCGGCATCGTCTTCAAATTCAGAGAGGATCTCGCCGAGCTGTTTATGCGAGACCTGGCTCATGCCGGCCATGGTGCCGCTCAAAAGCTGGACTTCGCGGGAGGAGAGGTGCTTGAGCACCTCCGCCGCGCGGTCTTCGCCCAGCGTCATTAATAAAATGGCGCTTTTATCGGTTCCGGTCAGGCTCATAGTTCGTTACTCATCCATTGGCGGATTACCAGAGCGACGACCCGCGGATCTTTATCCGCCAGTTCGCGGATGCGTTGGCTCTGGACTTCTGCGCTGACGCGCTGCTGCGATTTACGGCGCAGCGCCAGCTCCTCATTGCTTGGTTTATGGCTGTCGTTCGCCTTAGCGACCGGCGCGCTGGCGGCGGCCACCGCGGCTTGCTGCGCGGCTTGACGCTGCTGCAGCTGCGGCTTAATCAGCTTGCGCCATAATACCCAGCCGACCAGCAGTACCAGCAGGTAACGTCCTAGTTCGAGCAGCAAATCGATAAACGCCTGGCTCTGCCAGAACGGCAGTTCGCCGCCGGTCATCTGATTGTCGGTAAATGGCGTATTGACCACCTGCAGGCTATCGCCGCGGGTGCTGGAGTAGCCCATCGCTTCGCGCACCAGCGCTTCAATTTGCGCCAGTTGTTCTTTACTCATCGGCTGCGCTTTGCCGTCGGCGTTGAGGCTATAGTTCACCACCACGGCGACCGACAGGCGTTCCACCGTCCCGGCTTTCTGTTGGGTATGGCGGATGGTGCGATCGAGTTCGTAGTTGGTGGTGGCGTCGCGTCGGGTGCTTAACGGGCCGCTGTTGGCCGCGGCGCTGCGGGTGTTGGTCGCGTTATTGGCGTTATTGGCCGCCGGTTTAGCGCTTTCAATCGGCGCCGTTGCCGGCGCGCTCGGCTGGTTGGATAACGCCCCAGGGACGCCGCCCACCTGCGGACCGCCGATTTGTTCGTTGCTGCTGGTTTGCTGCGAACGGATCGCCGCTTTCTCGGGCTGCTGGTTCGGCTGATATTGTTCGTCGGTCTGCTCGCGGGAGGCGAAATCGATCTGCGCGGTCACCTGAGCGCGGACGTTGGCGCTGCCGACCACCGGCGCCAGGATAGTTTCAATGCGTCGCTGATAGCCGTTTTCCACTTCGTTGGCATATTTCAGCTGCGAGGCGTTGAGGTCGCGTCCGGTGCCGTCGGACTGCGTCAGCAGGCGTCCGGCCTGATCGACCACGGTGACGTTACCCGCCGGCAGGCCGGCGACGCTACTCGATACCATATAGACGATAGCGTTGATTTGGCCATCATCCAGCGCACGACCCGGCTGCAGCGTCAGGGTGACAGAGGCTGAAGGGGATTTTTGCTCGCGGACGAACAGCGAGGGCTTCGGCAGCGCCAGGTGCACCCGCGCATTCTGCACCGGCCCCAGCGACTCGATAGTGCGTGAGAGTTCGCCTTCGAGAGCGCGCTGATAGTTAATCTGTTCGCTGAACTGGCTGATGCCGAATTTTTCCTGATCCAGCAGTTCGAAGCCGACGGCGCCGCCCTTCGGCAGCCCCTGCTGTGCCAGACGCAGGCGGGTTTCATGCACTTTTTCCGCCGGGATCATCAGCGCCGCGCCGTTCTCGGCGAAGCGGTAGGGGATGTTCATCTGCGTCAGCTGGGTGACGATAGCGCCGCCGTCGCGATCGTTTAGATTGCTGTACAGCACGCGATAATCCGGGCTTTTCGCCCACAGCAGCAGCGCGACGATAATGGCAATCGCGGCGGAGGCGGCCACCAGCAGCGGAATTTTTGGATTGGCGCGCAGACGGCTCCAGATGGCCTGCAGGCCGTTGTCGCGGCTTTCGCCGGCGGATAACGAGGCACTCATGGTAGGCGGTATCCTTCGCTGGCGTTCAGACGGCGACGCGCGCTGGCGTGCTGACGAACGGTATGGATAGCGTTATGTGACAAAACAGACTCCCTGATACACATCTTTTCTCAATAGCGGCGCTCCCATTTCTGGGCAGGCCATTATTCGTCTTATCAGATGATTCTGATTGCCCGATAAGCCGGGTTTTTTGCAGCTAATTAACCGCTTTAAGCAAAAATCGCTGTGTTAGGGTGTGCAGCATTGGAGAAATACAGGGTGAAATAGCGCCTGGCGATCACGAGAGTATTGAGGAAAAGATGGCGATTCAGGGTATTGAAGGCGTACTGCAACAGATGCAGGCGATGGCGATTCAGGCGGGAAAAAACGGGCAGAATAGCGTACCGCAGGGAGTCAGTTTTGCCAGTGAACTCACCGCCGCGCTGGGTAAAATCAGCGATACTCAGCAGGCCGCGCGTCAACAGGCGCAGAACTTCGAGCTGGGCGTGCCGGGCATCAGTCTGAATGATGTGATGGTCGATTTACAAAAATCTTCAGTTTCATTGCAGATGGGCGTGCAGGTGCGTAATAAGCTGGTGGCGGCCTATCAGGACATTATGAATATGCCAGTTTAGTCATAAAATCTCGGCGCTACTTCTTCCTGCAAACCGCTATGCTTAACGCTGGCGGTTTTGTCTATTTACGGCGACAACGGCAAAAAATTGCGCGCCTCTGCATTGATTTTAACCCATCAACCGGTGAATGAATGAGTCTGAAATATCACTACAATCGATAGGGGATACAGATCAATAGCCGTTCATCGATCGATACAAACGATCTGACTACTACCACTACAAACTGTATGGTCTTGCCAAAATAATTCTAATTTGGAATAGCAGATGTCCGAAAAAGTAGACCATCAATTGCGGCGTAAGGTATGGATAGGGATTTTTCTCGGTTTGTTGGTCTTTTGGGGAGCGATAGCGACGATGGTGGCCTACGCGTTGGCGTAGTCCGAACAGCTTAGACTGTTATTTAGTATCGGCTTGTCAGCCAGAAGACAGGCATTGTTGTGTTATCGGGGTAAGGCGAAAATTTAAATTTGGATGGCAATTCACTATCGTTTTTCGGCTCTGTAGCAAATAATCTGCGCAAATTTTGCTCCGCGGAGGCGTTATGCTGTGGCTTCAGACCGTTGTATTTTTTGTCGTTTTAGCTTTTGTTGCGATAGCGATGTTTCATGAAACCTGGCGACAGGATAGCGAGTAACCGCCGCTTTTACTCTTCTTGATATGCCCCTCCTTACCAACAACTAAACTTAGATCGTGTCTAACAATCGTCTGGAGGTTGTTGTGAATAGATCCCACGATGAATACGACGAGCGGGAACTGTACCATATGGTCTGCCGTTGGGAGGATGAAGGCGGGGCGGTAGCGTAACGCATCTCCTTTAAACTGACAGCATTCTGGCGGCTCAGGCGTGAAACCGTTGTAGGGTATGAACGCGCGCGCTTGACCCCTGGCAACTTCAGGGGCAATATTCCACGGACTGTGGTAACCCCGGCAGTGGCATTACATCTGAGCATTTGGCTGAGCAACGCAATGGGTATCTTCAGTCGGAAATATTGGAAAAATATATAACCAGCATGGAGGAGCCGGGCGTGGGAAAGCAGCTAACTGAAGATGATCTTCGTGAACATGGCTTCACCGAAAAAGAGATTGCGCGCCTGCGTGAAATCCTGGCGCGACAAGAAAGCCAAAACAAAAGCTATTTTGATTTAATCGATGAACTTCGCAAAAGACTTTGGGCTGGAGTCTTAGGTTTTTTTATTGTTTTTATAGTGCTCATTCATTGGTGTTATAATTATGATTCAATTAATCATTTTGCCTATTTTTTCATTTTATTATTCGGTTTCTCGGTAGTTTACAAACTAACTCCGTTTCCAATGGCGCTCAAAGCATACAAATTGTATCTAAAAATAAGATAGTCATTTATCTTTAACTTCATACATCGTGTTACCTATCTGTATCCCTTTTACCGTTTTGGCTGAGCGATATAACGGGTATCTTCAGTCGGAAACGTTGGAGAAATATATAACCAGCATGGAGGAACCTGGCGTGGGAAAGCAGCTAACAGAAGATGATCTTCGTGAACATGGCTTCACCGATAAAGAGATTGCCCGCCTGCGCGAAATCCTGACGCGACAAGAAAGTAACAATGAAACCTATGCTACTTTGATCGACAGTTTACGAAAACGTTTTTGGGGCGGCGTTATTATTGTTTGTATTGCCTTTGCCATAGTCGTTTCGTGGATTTTTAACTTCGAAAGTAATGATTTTACTTATCCGCTAATCATTATTTTTATCCTGATTGCTGTTTGGAAATTAACACCTTTCCCGATGGCTTTTAAAGCATATCTTATCTACTTGAAAATCGAGTGATTACTTATTATCAATTTCATATATGGTATTGCCTGTTTGTATTCTTTTACTGTTGATGAAACACCTTAAAGAGCCAACGCAGGGGCACTCATTTCCCGAAGAATACATCCATGTTTTATCCCGTGAGTAATATCATATTAATCCGGTCAAGATAACACAGTATATTTTACAGGCATATTTCCCTAAGCCCGTGAGTGGCTTATTTTAGCTGGCGCGATGTTTGGAATATTTAATTGATGAATGTATGAAGCGTAAATGAAATAATTGATTATATATTATTGCTTATTCACTCCTGTAAAATCCGCCGATGGCTTACCAGGCAACACTCTGCATTGCCCTGGTGAGACCCATCATGCGCTTCCTGACCGGATATCAGGCTGTGACGCTGTTGTTGTTATTATAATTCTTCGCTTTTGCTCTTGATGGCGACCACATTATCGGACTGCAGTTCGCCAAGCAGGAGCGAGCGATCGTCGAACTGGCCGTAAGCGTTGTTGACCGCGTTCTGGCGGGTGGATTGATCGATCAGCGTTTTTAATTGTTCCATCCGCTGTTGCAATAGCCCTTTCAGTACTCCCTCATTGTCGATAATCTGCTTCAACTTAGCGTTGAGCATCTCTTGCAGAGCCAGCGATGGCCCCGCTTTGCCGGTAAATTCGGCGGTTTTCTCGACCGCCGTCACGTAGGCAAACTGCATTTCCACCAGCGCTTCCCATTGCCCGGCGCGCGCCAGGGCAATCATCTGACTGCTCAGGGTATGGATCTGCTGATAGGCGGCTAAAAGCTGCTGTTGGCGTTCCATCACAATGTACCCTGAGCAGGTTGATAGTTTGGCCCAATTTGCCGCCAGGCATCGGCGATATTCTCCAGCAGCTTGACCACTTCGACGATCGCCGCTTCGTCATTATGCAGGTTGGCCTGCATCAGGCGTCGCTTCATATAATCGTACAGCGCCGCCAGATTATCGGCGATTTCGCCGCCTTGCTGGTGGTCGAGGCCGCTTTTCAACCCGTTGTCGATGATGTTGATTGCCTTCGACAGCGCCAGGCCTTTACCGGCGATATCCCCCTGATTCATCAGGATGCGTGCGCGAAGCAGGGCGTTAAGCGCCCCGTCGAACAACATTACGATTAACTGGTGCGGACTGGCGCTCATCGCGCTGCTTTCCAGACTGACCTGTGCGTAGGCTTGCGTGCCGCTACGGTTATACATGCTGTTTCATTACCTGATTAAGGGTTACTGGGACGAGAACTGCTGTTGTAAGTAGTTACCCGTGCTGCTCAGCTTGGACATCATGGTATCCAACTGAACAAACTGTTGTTTATAGCGATCGATAGTGTTCTGGATGCTGTCGGAAACGGTGTCGATCTGGATATTCAGGCGATCGAGATTGGTGTTGATGCTTTTGGTCGAGTTCTCGATGATGCCGCCTGCTTTAATATAGTTCTGGATTTCATTATGGATTTCGGTGGCCATCCCGGTGTCTTTACCGTTGCCGGCGAAGAAGTTGGCGACCTGATCCGGTTTCTCGTCGAGCGCTTTATTGAGCTTCGTGCTGTCGACTTCAAGCTTGCCGGTTTTGGGATTGGTAGAGATCCCGAGGTTACCAAGGCCTTTCAGCTCCGGATTGTCCTGAGCGGCGCTGAGCGCGCTTTTAATCGAGGACTGAATGCCGCGCAGGGTGTTATCGCCGAGCAGCGCGCCGTTCTTGGCGCTCTGCGCTTCACCGCTTTTCACCGGGGTATATTTGGTCAGCGAGCCGAAGGTGTCGAGCAGCGAATTGTAGTTATCCACCCAGGATTTGATTTTGTCGGCGGTGCCGCTTTTATCGATGCCGATCACCAGGTTTTGCGGTTCGCCGGCTTTGGTGGTGGTTTTCAGGTCGATGGTGACGCCCTGCAGCGCATCGGCAATCGAGTTGGTGCTGCGCTTAATTTTGGTGCCGTTGACGACAATCTCCGCATCCTGCCCGGCGACGGTCTGCTTCATCGCGCCGCTTTTGCTGCTGCTGTCGTAGTTGAGGATGGCGCCGAGTTTATCGTCGTTATTCACCTGCACCGAAACGGTGTTTTTCTCGCCGGTGGTGGAGGAGCTCAGCGCCAGCTGATAGTCATTGTCGCCGACGCGCATGATGCTGGCGGTGACGCCGGCTTTAGCGCCGTTGATGGCATCGCGCATCTCCAGCAGCGAGGTCTGGTCGTCGCTCAGCGGAATCGTGGTCTCTTTTGGTGGGTCGCCGGCGGTGATCGTAATGGAGCGATTGCTATTGCCGGCGGTACCCAGCTTCTCTTGTTGGTCGGTAATCGTCGCCTGGGTGGTCAGGGTTTGCGGCTGCGCCAGCTTCTGCACTTCAACGCTATAGTTGCCCGGCACCGCCTTATTGGTGGTGGTGATGGTGAACTGGTCGTGCTTGGTGGCGGTGGTGCTGTTGAAAAACTCCGGCTTGGCCAGCTCCTTGCTCAGGTTATCGAATTTTTCCAGCGAGCTTTTTAACGTGCCGTAAGCCGTTAGCTGCGCGTTATAGCTGGTTTGCTGAGTGGTATACGGCGTCAGGCGCTGTTGTTCCGCCTTGCTGAGTTTGTCCAGTAAACCGTTGAGGTCGAGTCCTGAGCCGATGCCTAAGGAACTGATCGATGCCATTGGTGTTTCTCCTTACTAATGACGTTATTCGCTTATTGCGTTATCGGCCCAGTGGAGAAAAAGTTTACCGAAAAAGTGAAAAGGCGATGGCGTAATAGAAGAGGGAAAAAGCGCGTTATTTTCGCCATTGGCGGAGGGGCAAAAATTTTTCAAAAAATGGCTAAAGGTTGCAAAGGATACGTCGATACCAGAAGGGACGGTGGTTGACGCCGTGGGCAAGCAAGCCCGAACCTTTTAACCACGTTGCACTGAACGCAACTGACTCGTAAGGAATGCATATAATGGCACAAGTAATTAATACCAACAGCCTGTCGCTGATGGCGCAAAATAACCTGAACAAATCCCAGTCTTCCCTGGGCACGGCGATTGAGCGTCTGTCTTCCGGTCTGCGCATCAACAGCGCCAAGGACGATGCCGCGGGTCAGGCGATCTCCAACCGTTTCACCGCTAACATCAAAGGCCTGACTCAGGCTTCCCGTAACGCTAACGACGGTATCTCCCTGGCGCAGACCACCGAAGGCGCGCTGAACGAAGTCAACGATAACCTGCAGAACATCCGCCGTCTGACCGTACAGTCACAGAACGGTTCTAACTCCGCAAGCGACCTGCAGTCCATCCAGGATGAAATCTCCCAGCGTCTGTCTGAAATCAACCGTATCTCCGAACAGACCGATTTTAACGGCGTTAAAGTCCTGAGCGGCGACCAGAAGCTGACCATCCAGGTCGGCGCCAACGACGGCGAAACTATCGATATCGATCTGAAAGATATCAATGCGAAGACTCTGGGTCTGGATAAGTTCAGCGTGGCTAATCCGATGGATCCTGCAACTCAGATCGGTGCAACCGCGGTTACTCAAGTAGGTGGTACATCTACTACAACAAATACAGCGGTATCCACGACTAGCACCGGTGCTGATACGGCGGATCTGTATCAAGACGTGGGTGGTACGGGTGATTACTACGTTAAGAAAGGTACTGATACTTTCAAAGTGGACATGGATCCTGCGACAGGTAAATATACCTACGATGTTTCTGATGCAACGACTAAAATCACAGCTACTGGTACTGAAACTAAAGTGACAACCGTACCTGTTACCACCACTACTGGTGGTAAAACCGTCTCAGGTTTGGGTACTGGTGAAGAGTTACGTACTCTGACTGATGCGAAAGGCAATGCTAACGGCTATGCCATCAAAGGTAAGGATGCAGACGGTAATGATGCTTACTTTAAGGCGAATATCGATGAAGCTACTGGTAAGGTAACGAAAGGCGATCAAATCCAGACTTCAGCGAAAACTGCCGATCCGCTGGCTACCCTCGACAAAGCCCTGTCCCAGGTTGACCAACTGCGCTCCTCCCTGGGTGCGGTACAGAACCGTTTCGATTCTGTAATCAACAACCTGAACAGCACCGTTAACAACCTGTCCGCTTCCCAGTCCCGTATTCAGGATGCTGACTACGCGACCGAAGTGTCCAACATGAGCCGCGCGAACATCCTGCAGCAGGCGGGTACCTCCGTGCTGGCGCAGGCTAACCAGTCGACTCAGAACGTCCTGTCTCTGCTGCGTTAATCGCACGTCTGATTACTGTCGCATCGCAACCCCGCTTCGGCGGGGTTTTTGTTTTTTGCCCGTAGCCACCCGGTACAAAACGGCGCAACGGCAAAGCATGTCGTAAATAGAGACGCTTTTATGCGGTTTTTCCGGCGATTGGCATTTTTGCCCCTGCGCATAATAGCGCTGACTCTCTTATCCGCAGGTTTCAGAAATAGTGAGCGATTTGTATACCGCCGAAGGCGTGATGGACAAAAATTCCCTCTGGCTGCGCTACGTTCCGTTAGTGCGGCACGAGGCGTTACGCCTGCAGGTCAGGCTGCCCGCCAGCGTCGAGCTTGACGATCTGCTGCAGGCCGGGGGAATCGGGTTGTTGAACGCCATCGAGCGTTATGACTCGCTACAGGGCACGGCCTTTACCACCTATGCGGTGCAACGTATCCGCGGCGCAATGCTCGATGAACTGCGTAGCCGCGATTGGGTGCCGCGCAGCGTGCGGCGTAACGCCCGCGAAGTCGCTCAGGCGATGCAGAAGCTGGAGCAGCATCTGGGCCGCCCGGCCACGGAAAGCGAACTCGCGCAGACGCTGGGTATCACCCTTGCCGAGTACCGACAAATCCTGCTGGATACCAATAACAGCCAGCTGTTCTCCTATGACGAATGGCGGGAAGAGCAGGGCGAGAATGCCGAACGACTACTGGAAGGGCACGAAGAGGCCAATCCGTTGCATCATCTGCTGGAAGGCAGCCTGCGCCAGCGGGTCATTGAGGCGATTGAAGCCTTGCCGGAACGCGAAAAAATGGTCCTCACCCTCTACTACCAGGAAGAGCTAAACCTTAAAGAGATCGGCGCGGTGCTGGAGGTGGGGGAATCCCGCGTTAGCCAGCTGCACAGCCAGGCGATTAAGCGCCTGCGCGCGAAGCTGGCCAACGAAGGCTGATAACCACCTGCCGGGCAGGTGGTTAGCGGATTACGATTTACGCAAATCAATGCGCAGAATGCGCTCCTTCGCCCCTTCGACAAATACCTCAGGATCCCACTCGCGATTGAACCCTTCTTTAATGCCGACGTACAGGGTATCCATGTCCGGCGACAGCACCATTTGATTCGGATAAACCGGGGCGCGGAATTCATGGGTTACCCGCCAGGTTTTGCCATCCACGACGCTGATGGTGCCGCTGGTGAAATTGCTGACGTACAGCTCGTTGTATTTCGGATTGTAGCGTACCGCGTTGGCGCCCACTCCGGTACGCACGTAACCCCGCGATTTGCCGTCTTTCAGATCGAAAATATACAGGCCGTCGTGAGGGCCGCTGCGATCGTCGTGATCGAAGGCGACGACGAAAATACGCCCTGAGTCGGAATCGACGATCAGGTTTTGCGCGCTGGCCAACTGCGGCGCGTTAAGCGGGATAGTGCGGACAACCTGCTGGGTTCTGGCATCGATCTCGTTGATATAGTCGCGGCCGCCAACGTAGATCTTCTGCGTCTTTTCATCCAGCGTCAGGCCGTAGGCGGTGCCGCGATAGGCGCCTTTGACTTCCCCTTTTAGCTGTAACGTCGTGCCGTCGAGCATCAGTAATTTATGTAGCGGACGCATTCCGTCCTGGGTTTTCAACATATGGCTGTAGCTGACGAATAACAGGTTAGCGGCGCGGCTGTATACCATATGCCGCAGATGCTCGAAGCGCGCATCGGCGGCGCCGTCGGTGGTGAAGCTCAGGCGCGGACTGGTGCGGGTGATTTTACCGCTGGCGACGTTGAACTGGCTGATACGCAGCGAAGCCGCCTGGGTATGGCCGACGTAAAGCACGCGCGCCGGCTGGTTCATCGCCAGCGAGAAAGCGCGCCAGGGCATATCATAGCGCTGGATAACCTGCAGGGTGGCCGGATTAAAGGCGTAGAGATAACCTTTATTGGCCGCGCGGTTAACCCGGTCGGTCGCCGCGGCGAATAGCAGGTTGTCGCCATTATCGAACGCCAGCTCATAAACCCCTTCATTGGCTTCCTGCAGGTAATTGGTTTTCATCGCAAAGCGCGACGCTTCCCGCGGCGGCGGATCGATGGCGAATGCCGGCGGGGGGAGCAGGGCGGCGAGCAGCAGCGCAGCCAGCGGTTTTATCAAGTTGCGATTAGGCATGATGGTTATCCTTGTTGATAAATAGGGCTCAGAACTGGATTTCGCCGCCGAAAATATAGGTGCGGCCGCGGGCGGTGGTGTTAACAGACGCCCCCTCTTTGGCGTTATCGAGACTCTGGTTCATACGGTTTAGCGCTTCGGAATAGTCACGATTCGTCACGTTCTGCACGCTAAAGCGCAGCAGCACGTTCTCGGTCATCTGCCAGCTGCTATAGAGGTCGATAATGGTCGGGATCTTCGGCATGCTCTCTTTCGGCACCGTATTGGTATCGAGGCTAATACCTTCGGTACTCAGGCGTTTTGATTTACCGGTGAATTTCACCAGGCTGCCGACGGTGAGTTTGCGATCGAACAGGCGCCCGCCGACATCAACCGTGGCGTAGCTGCTGGGAAGATCGCTCAGGTCGCTATAGGCGAAGCTATAGACCGTGCTGGCAATAGAGGTGGGCTGATCGGTACGCTGCTTGCTCCATGACACATTGGCGTAGGCAAAACCGATGTCGTATCCGGCTTCAATCTCATAGCCCTCGGTGGTCACCGGCGAGGTCACGTTAACTGAGATATTGGCGTTGAAATCCGGCGAAGCATTGGCGACATCTTTACACAGCCCGCCGTTGCTGCACAGCAGGAAGGATTCGCTGGTGATGTAATCTTTAATCCGCGAGCGGTAGGTAAGCGCTTTCAGATGAAGGCTATCCTGCTCGCTCAATAATCCTTTTTTGATAACGTTAAAACCGGCCTCCCAGGTCTCGGCTTTTTCCGGCTTCAGGAACGGATTCATTGATGCGCCGCCCTCGTTGGCGAAGAACACTTCCTGAACGTTCGGCGCGCGCGATGAACGGCTCCAGCTGACAAACGGCTGCAGCCATGGCGTCACCTGAGCGGAGAAGGTCGCCGAGGGATTAAAACCGTTATCTTTGACGTTGAGCTGGGTTGCCCCTTGCGGGAAGCATTTTTCGTTATCTGCACAGGCCGGTTTATAGCCCTGTACCCGGCTACGGGTATAGTTGAGATTAAGATCGAGCTGATAAATATCCTTGTTTAATGTCAGCCCGCTATAGAGCGAGGCGATCTTCTGTTTGCCCGCCGGGGCAAAGGCGTTATGGTCGGTCTCGTTATCCTGCACGAAGCGGCGGGAATAGCGGGTGTCCATTAACTTGCCGCCTAGCTGGAAAGCGGCATACAGATCGTCGGTAATACGAAAACGGCTGGTGTTGTTCACGTCCAGCGCGTTGGACTTATTGGTGGTCGAGGAGTCGTTAAAATTATACAGCGACTCCGGTTTATATGCCTGATTGCCGCGGCTGGTGCTGGCCAGGACATTAAACTCGACCAGTTCATTGAGCGGCGCATAGTTATAGCGCAGATAGTAGTCGTCGCTGCTAATATCGCGACGGGTAAAACTATTGCGATAATTACGCCCGGAAAACTCGAAGCGGTTAAATTGATCGACGTTGAAATTGATTTTGTACAGCTGCGAGCGCGGCTCCTGGCGCAGATATTTATTATCTTCGCCGATAAACTCTTCGCTGCTGCGTCCGCCGCCGTTTTTATAGGTCGCATAGGTGCGGGTGCCGCTGATGCCGAGCAGCGCGCCAAGGCCGCCGCCGTTATCGAAAGTGTCGGTTTTGCCGGCTACCGTTACCATACCGGTACGGCCGAGTCCGTTATCGCCCACGGAAAAACGCGACAGCAGGCCGACTTGATGCCCCGGTTTTAACACATCATCGATACCGATCGTACGCAGGTTGGCGCTGCCCGCCAGCGCGTTGACGCCTTGCGAACCGGCGCTATTGCCGCGGGTGATATCCACTTCGGCCAGAAAGTTAGGGTCCAGCGGCACTCCGGCGGCGGTATTCGCCCCGCCGTGATAGTTAGCCGGCGCCATGCCGAAGAAGGTCTGGGTGACGCCATCCACCATGGTGTTGACCCGGCCCAGCCCGTTCATACCGCGAATATTGACGCTGATGGTGCCCTGCAGCGGGTCGATTTGCGTATAGGTGCCCGCCATGCTGCGCAGCGAGGCGTCGAGGCTTTGCAGATTCTTATTGAGCGTTCGCGAGCTGTAGGCGCCGGGACGGGTATAGCTCTCCTCTGAGGAGCCGACCTGGCCGGCATTCTCCGCCAGCGGGTTATCGGTAATGGTGATAGGAGAGAAAACAGATTCTCCTTCGCTTTCGGCGGCGAAAGCCTGGCCGTTGACGATAAGGAGCCCGGTGACGAGCCCCTTAATGAGCTGTGATTTTTCCATAATCAAATCCTGAGGTAATAAATATTTAACGCACAAAAAGGGCAGCAGCGTGCATCGCGCTTATTGCTAAGTGCGATGACACATTGCCCAAAATAAAAAAACATCAGCGGTCAGTGACCGTTATAAATAACGTCCGGGTTGCCTGAATAAATAACAGGGAACCTGGGGTTTATATTTTTAATAAGCCGAATTCCACCGGCAGCGTGACCTTATTTATACCGTTACGCAGCAGCTCTTTTGGCGGCGGCGGAAGCGGACGCGCATTTTCCAGCGCCATCAGCGCGGCGCGATCCAGCGAATGGGTCCCTGAAGAGTTCACCAACTGCGATTGCAACACCTCGCCGCGTTCGTTGACGCTGAAGGTAATAATGGCGGTACCGGTACGTTTACGGCGGCGCGCATCTTCCGGGTAGTGGCGCATTTTGTTGATTTTGCCTTTCACCAGCGATTCCCAACTGATCTTGTTGTCGCTCAGGCGTGCGGCATCGCTATCGAGCGGCGCGGTGGTACGCTGAGTGAGGGCGGCTGGCGCCGGGGGCGCGGCGAAGCTGGTGATGGTTGAGTTACCCTTTTCCTCTTGCTGCTGGCGGCGGGACTGTTTTTTAACCTCGATTTTCTTTTTCCGCTGCGGTTCGGGTTTGCTGGCGGAGAGCTTTATTTGCGCATTGTCATGAATGAGCAGCTTCGGCGCCTCTTTCACCGCTGCGGTTTCCTGCTCGGTCATCGCCTCGACTTTGCGCTGCTGGGTGACGCCCGGCGGCAGCTCGGGGTGAATAAATGACACTTCCAGTTCCGGCGCGAACTCTACCATCACCGCGGCAGGGGGGGCGACATCCGGCGGCGAGGCGAAGTGAATGATAAAAGGCGCCGCCAGCGCCAGATGGCCCAGTACGCTGGCCGTTGTCCCCGCGAACCAGCGGGGACGCGACGCTATTAATGGCGTGGAGAGAGGGATATTCATTTTTCTGCCGCTACCGACCAGACATAATCAGCCTGCTTCGCCGTCGGCGTGACGCCGTCGGTGGTCAGTAGCAACACCAGCGGTTTTTCCGCCCTGAGGTCGGCCAGATGCAGCGGTACGCCAATATCTTTGGCCGCATGATAGCCGCCGGCAATCAGCAGCGCCGGGCGCGGCGCGGCTTTCATTTGCGTCGCCATCAGGCGATCGCGCTGCTGCTGGATGGCGAGCATGGAAGTGACCTGCTCGCCATCGATTTGCCCGTTATGTATCAGATAGATAATGGCCGATAGCGATTCATGTACCTGCGGGCTGTTGGAGAGCGTTCCGCGGGGAAACGTGGGATGCTGATAGATGTCGCTCACCTGCTGGCGGCTGAGATTGGCTGCCAGCAGCGGATAAGGCGCTTGCAGCGCGGTCATCACGACGTCGCGATAAAGCGCCCACGGCCAGCCGGGATTCCAGTGCAGCGTTTCCGCCGCGCGAGTGGCGGAAACGGTCGTCCCGCTGAGGCTGGCCTGCTTGACCCGATTAACCGCTTCCTGCTGGCTTAGGTCGATCATCTCCATCAGCACGCTACCCTGCGGGCGAAGGGTGTGAAGGTTCTGCAGCAACCAGCGCTCAATCTGGTGATGCTGGGTGTTGGTATGTTCTTCGCCAACAATAACCAGCGGCGCCTGGGCGAGTTGGTTCAGCAATTGTTGCGGCGTCAGGGAGCGCCCGCTGGCGGTATCACGAATATCCGCCTGCTCTACCAGCGCGCCCTCCCCGGCAGGGGAGAGGGGATAAACCGGGCTGTGACAGGCGCTCATGAGCAACGCGCAGCCTATAACCAGAGTGTTTAAAAGGGTTTCCTTAAACATAAAATATCCATTTTCGGCTTTTTAGTCGTCTTTTCTTCGTATCTTGCTGCTGGAACAGGATGATATGTGATATTGAGAATGATTATCAAGATCATTCTCATTTAAAGTTATTGGCAAGAGTGATGGTTTCATCCGGCAAACAGCGGTCCGTTGCCGTGTCGCGGGGAGAATCTGTGAAGACGATCAAGATTTTAAACAGCGATAATATTTAAACCTGTTGGCTTAATGTTGTCTTAAGGTTTGTTTCAGTCGCGCGTCGAAATAAGCATTTTGTCATCAGGAAATTCTAATTGGCGGTGTTTTTCACTTTTTTAAAATGATGGTAATTGTTTTCATTATCATTCACATTCCTCTGTGATTTAATCCGTGCCAGCCCGGTTTCTCCACGGCTTTTCGACTACCCATACTAAGGATTAGCTTATGAATTTCCGCTTATCGGCATATTGCGCGGCGATGCTCGCTGCGACGGCTCTGTTTACCGCTCCGCAGGTTATGGCTGCTGACAATGGCGACGGCATTGTGGTGTATAACGCCCAGCACGAAAACCTGGTGAAATCCTGGGTTGACGGCTTTACCAAAGAAACCGGTATTAAGGTCACGCTGCGCAACGGCGACGATAGCGAATTGGGTAATCAACTGGTGCAGGAGGGGTCAGCCTCGCCGGCGGATGTCTTCCTGACCGAAAACTCGCCTTCCATGGTGCTGGTCGATAACGCCAAACTGTTTGCGCCGCTGGATGCCGCAACGCTGAATCAGGTCGCCCCGCAGTATCGTCCCGAGCACGGCCGCTGGATTGGCATTGCCGCCCGCAGCACCGTTTTCGTTTATAACCCGGCGAAAATCAGCGAATCTCAGCTGCCGCATTCGCTGATGGATCTGGCGAAACCTGAGTGGAAAGGGCGCTGGGCCGCCTCCCCATCGGGTGCCGACTTCCAGGCTATCGTCAGCGCCATGCTGGCGTTGAAGGGTGAAAAAGCGACCCTCGACTGGCTGAAGGCGATGAAAACGAACTTCGTGGCCTACAAAGGCAACAGCACGGTAATGAAAGCGGTCAACGCCGGTCAAATCGACGGTGGGGTGATCTACCACTATTACCGCTTTGTCGACCAGGCGAAAACCGGCGAGAACAGCAAAAACACCAAACTTTATTATTTCAAAAATCAGGATCCGGGCGCTTTCGTGAGTATCTCCGGCGGCGGCGTACTGGCTTCCAGCAAACATAAAGAGCAGGCGCAGGCCTTTATCAAATGGATCACCGGCAAGCAGGGTCAGGATGAGCTGCGCACCAATAACGCCTTCGAATATGCGGTGGGCGTGAATGCCGCCTCTAACCCGAAACTGACGCCGCTGAAAGAGCTGGATGCGCCGAAGGTTGAACCGTCAACGCTCAATAGCAAGAAAGTGATCGACCTGATGACCCAGGCGGGCCTGCTGTAATTTGATGCTGAAGTGATTTATCTATGTCTGCTCTGAGTCTGGTACTCGGAAAGAAAACAGGACGCCTGCCCGAGCGCAGGCGTCCTGCATTTCCGATGGTTGCCTTAGCTGTACTGTTTTCGCTAATGGCGTTACTGCCGTTAGGTTTTGTGGCCGCCGTAGGAATTGAGACCGGCTGGCCGACCATAAAAGCACTGGTGTTTCGCCCGCGGGTGGCTGAACTGCTAAGCAATACGCTATGGCTGACGCTGCTGGCGGTGCCTATTTGCATCGCATTGGGCGTGGCGGTGGCCTGGCTTACTGAACGCACCGCGCTTGCCGGGCGTCAGCTGTGGTCGGCGCTGGCTGTCGCGCCGCTGGCTATCCCGGCATTTGTCCAAAGCTATGCCTGGGTCAGCGCGGTTCCTTCGCTCCACGGTCTGTCCGCCGGGGTGTTCCTCTCCGTGCTGGCCTACTATCCCTTTATCTACATGCCGGTGGCGGCGGTGCTCCGTCGTCTCGACCCGACGCTGGAAGATGTTGCCGCCTCGTTGGGTACGCCGCCGTGGAAGGTTTTCTTCCGCGTGGTGCTGCCGCAACTGCGGTTGGCTATCTGCGGCGGCGCGCTGCTGGTGGCGCTGCATCTGCTGGCGGAATATGGCCTGTATGTGATGATTCGCTTCGACACCTTCACCACCGCCATTTATGACCAGTTCCAGTCCACCTTTAGCGGCCCGGCGGCGAATATGCTGGCGGGAGTGCTGGCGCTGTGCTGCCTGGCGATCCTGCTACTGGAGAGCGTTTCGCGCGGTAAAGCGCGCTACGCGCGCATCGGCGCCGGCGCGGCGCGCGAACAGAAGCGACGTCCTTTGGGGAACGTGGCCGCATGGGCCGCGCAACTGCTGCTGCTGACGCTGGTGATGCTGGCGATGGGCGTCCCGCTGCTGGTGCTGTGCCGCTGGCTATGGCTCGGCGGGGTGGAGAACTGGCTGCATGCCGATCTCTGGCATTCGCTACGCCAGACCCTGATGTTGGGCGCGGGCGGCGCGCTGCTGACCACCGCCTGCGCGATTCCTGTCGCATGGCTCGGCGTGCGTTATCCGCGCCGGCTGTTCCGCCTGCTGGAGGGCTGTAATTACATTACCAGCTCACTGCCGGGTATCGTCACCGCGCTGGCGCTGGTGACGGTGACTATCCACTATGCCCGCCCGGTGTATCAGACCGAAGTGACGCTGTTTCTGGCTTACCTGCTGATGTTCATGCCGCGAGCGTTAATTAACCTGCGCGCCGGTATCGCCCAGGCGCCGGTTGAGCTGGAAAACGTCGCCCGTAGCCTTGGGCGCAGTCCGGCCCGCGCCTTATGGAGCGTCACCATGCGTCTTGCCGCTCCGGGAGCGGCCGCTGGCGCCGCGTTGGTGTTTCTTGGCGTGAGCAACGAGCTTACCGCGACGTTGCTGCTATCGCCGTTAGGCACCCGCACGCTGTCGACCGGTTTTTGGGCGTTAACCAGCGAGATCGACTACGTCGCCGCGGCGCCTTATGCGATGCTGATGATCGTGATTTCGCTACCGCTGACGGCGGTTTTTTATGTGCAGTCGAAAAAAATTGCAGGGTTGTAACATGCTGGAATTGTCTTCTATCTCGAAATCTTTCGCCGACGCGCTGGTGCTCGATAACCTTAATCTGACCGTGGCGCCGGGAAGCCGTACCGCCATTGTCGGCCCGTCGGGTTCCGGTAAAACCACGCTGCTGCGAATTCTTGCCGGTTTTGAAACCCCGGATCACGGGCGAATCGTTCTGCAGGGCAACACCCTGTTTGCCGACGGCGTGTTTGTGCCGGCGCATCAGCGTGGGATCGGTTTCGTGCCGCAGGAAGGGGCGCTGTTCCCCCATCTTAACGTCGCGGACAATATCGCCTGGGGGCTCGATTGCGGTCGCGAAGAGAAACGCCGCCGGGTCGCCGCGCTGATGGAGATGGTGGCGTTAGATTCGACATTAGCGAGCCACTGGCCGCATGAAATTTCCGGCGGCCAGCAGCAGCGGGTTGCGCTGGCGCGCGCGCTGGCCCAGCGGCCATCGCTGATGCTGCTGGATGAACCTTTCTCGGCGCTGGATACCGGGCTGCGTGCGGCGACGCGCAAAGCCACCGCCGACCTGCTGGCCGAGGCTGGCGTAGCGTCGATTCTGGTTACTCACGATCAGACGGAGGCGCTGTCGTTTGCAAGCCAGGTCGCGGTGATGCGGCAGGGGCGTTTTACTCAGGTAGGAACCCCGTTCGAGGTCTATTCGCGCCCGGTTGACGAGGCCACCGCGCTATTTCTTGGCGATGCGCTGGTGCTCGACGCCGAGCTCACGGAGGGGCGCGCGCGTTGCGCCATCGGCGAGTTACCGACTGACAATCCTCACGCCAGCGGCCGCGGACGCGTAATGCTGCGCCCGGAGCAACTGCGGGTGTCGCCGTGCGGGCCGCAGGAGAGCGCCTTTCGCATCGTAGATGTCGATTTCGCCGGCCATATCTCGACGCTGACGGTGACGGTAGCGGGGCAATCAATGCCGCTGGTGCTGAAAACCGTCAGCCAGGCTGCCTGGCAAACAGGCGCTCCGGTTCGCCTGGAGATTATTGGCCAGGCGCGGATATTTTGCGCATAGCGGCTAAAAGCTGACCGCTCAGCTGGGATAAAAATTGATTTGGCGCGGAGATGCGTTAATTAGCTGCTGATGTAGCACATTGTGCTAATTACACTACCAGCGAACGCATTAGTATCCGCGCCACTGATCTCGTCGCCATGGAGTGGTAGGTCGTTGGAATATTTCCGCGGGGTCAGTCCATTCTTATTTCCCCTGAGATGATTAACGCTGCTGCGCGCTACGGCAGTGGCGACGATATTCCGAAGGTGAACGTTCAGTATTACGTTTAAACACCCGGCAAAAATAGTTGCTATCGATAAAGCCGCAATTATGCGCAATTTCTTTTACTTTTAAATCGTAACCGCGTAATAGTTGCTTGGCTTTTTCCAGCCGCACGGCGGTTAGATATTCATTAAAGCCCACTGAACCCGATTTCTGAAATATATGCGAAAGATAGTTCGGGGTAATATGAAAGCGTCTGGCAACCGATTCGCGGGTCAGCGGCTGGCTAAGATTTTCTTGCAGATAATCCTGAACCGCTAAAAACAGATCGCGGCTGCGGCTAACGCGCATTTCCAGACCGACAAGTTGTTCAAGGCAGTGGCTTAACAGCGCGGAAACCACCAGCCGGGCGGTTATTGGGTCAGGTTGCAGGCAGACTTCATTCAACGCCAGCAGCAGATAGGAGCCAACGCGTGGGCCCAGCCGGGCGACGTTTTGCTTTTCAGTATGTAGTTTTTTTCCGTCCCAGCGCTGAATGCAAAAGCCGAGCTTTTGGCGGCCAAATAAAATGCTGAGCGTGACCGCCGGACCGTTCCACTCGGGTAGCGTCCACTTTCCCGCCTGTACGTAGAGTACCTGCGAAGTGGCTAAAACCGCCGCGGATAGCGGTAGACCCTGATCATGGAGCTCGCCTTCAAGGACGATTTCCAGACGCGGGAAGGGCACCTTCAACGCCAGCGCCGGAACGGGAATATCCGGCTCCGGAAAGCGGACCTGCAGCCTATCTTTTTGATTAACTAAACGATTTAGTATGCCCGCCAGATCATCAATCATCCTGTCGACCCCGAGTTAAAATTATCTCTTTGATTATAATCTTTTTTATCCTGATGTTCCGCCTTACGGCGCGCGGCGGATGCATTATTAAATGGGTGAATATTTACAACGAATTTACCCATCGGCAATTATTGATAAGGCTCACATTTTTGTGTCTGGCGTACGGATATCCAGTTTTTCGTAGTTTTCCCTTCCTGCCTGGTCGTTGGCCGCATCGTAGAGTTTGATTGTGTTATCTAAAAGTTAAAAGGAAGGCAATATGGACTCACAATCGATGATTCATCTGGAGGCGCTTGGCGCGACCCGGACGCTAAGCGACCAAATGAAACATGAACTTGATACGCTTGGCTATACCGTGGTGCACAACGTCGTTGATCCTCAGTGGCTGAGCGAGATACGCGAGCGCATTGACGCGCTGGTGGAGCGTGAAGGCGAGAATCTGGCGATGGAACACCATCAGGAGGCGACGGCGACGCGTATTGCCAACCTCATCAACAAGGGCGTTATCTGGGAGAAGGTGTGGTCGCATCCGCTCATTCTTTCCGCCTGTCGTTATATTTTTAATGGCGCGTTTAAAGTTTCCAGCCTCAATGCCCGCGAGGCGCTGTATAACGGTGGTCATCAACCGCTGCACGCCGACTGGAAAAAGCCACGGGTAGACTTCCCGAAAGTGCATCTGGTCAATACGATATGGGCTATTGATGATTTGAGCGCCGCCAACGGCGCGCCGCGGATTATTCCCGCTACCCATCTGCTCCCGGAGCTGCCGGAAGAGGTTTTGGCGGATCCGGAAAAGACACATCCTGATGAAATTGTTTTTGCCGCGCCGGCCGGCAGCGTAATGATTTATAACGCGCATGCCTGGCACGGCGGCACCCGCAATCTTGAAGGCAGCAGAAGGCGCGTGCTTCATGGCTTATATATTGATCGTGCTGATACCGCGCAGCAGGACCAGCAGCGCTGGCTGACGCCAGAAACGGCGAGCCGCCTGACACCCGCGCAAAAGTGGCTGCTCGACGTGCAATAAACGCCGTGGCCGGTCAGGGAACTTCCAGGTAAACGACCGGCTTTTTCATAATGCTATTAACGGCTTTGACAATCTGCTGTGGCTGCAACAGGAAGGTGGCGATACTGGTTTTAATGGTACGGAGTCCGTTAAAGCGCTGAGCGCCATCGATTTCGATATCGGTTACCAGTAACACCACCGTGGCGCGGGCAATATCCTCTTCGCTAATTCGGTTTTCCACGCCGAGCGCGCCCTGGGTTTCCACTTTCAGAGACCATTTTTCATGATGACCAACTTTTTCCAGTAGCTCGGCTGCCATATAGGTATGTGCAACTCCGCTCACGCAGGCGGTCACCGCGACAATGTTGAAGTCCATAACATCCTCCAGGCGTTAACCGCCGATAGTGACGTGATATCCTGCTGCTTCAGCCAGCGCTTGATAAGGATGAATATCCGCCTCTCGGGGAGCGTTGACGTTGGCCAGCGGCCAGGTTTTACCCAGCAGACGGTATTTCGCCTCGCCATATTGATGAAACGGCAACAGATGAATCTCCGTCAGACCGAACGGCGCGAGGAACTTTAAGATCTGCTTAAAATTCTCCGTGTTCATCGTGTAGCCAGGGATCAGCGGCACGCGCGGGATAAGATTCATTTTGCGGATGGCCAACTGACGGAAGTTGTCCAGCACTCGCGGCTGATTCATCTGCAGTAGTGAATGGGCCTGCTCGCTATTCATGATTTTCAAATCAAACAGTATTTCGTCACAGGCTTCGGCGACCGGGATAAAACGGGTAAAGGCGCAGTCGCCCGCGGTCTCGATAGCGGTGCGCACCCCCCAGTGGCGCAGGTGCTGGAGGAAGCGGGCGGCAAACACGGCCTGCATCAGCACTTCGCCCCCTGACAGGGTGACGCCGCCGCCGGAGGCGCGGAAGAAGACCTCGTCCTTAAGCACCTCGCGCAGCAGGGCATCGAGCGTAACATCCCGGCCAATCTGCTCCCATGCCCCGGAGGGACACTCGGCGACGTCCTGCAGGCAGCGCGTGCAGCGCAGGCATTTACTCTCCCGGCGCACGGTCTGGATCTTTGGCGAGATCGATTCAGGATTGGCGCACCACGGGCAGGTGTGGGGGCAGCCTTTGAAAAACACCACCGTGCGGATCCCTTGCCCGTCATTAAGCGAGTAGCGTTGGAGGTTAAAAATGCGCGCCGTATCGGCGCGCGTTTCGATGACCTCACAGCTGATGCGCGGTGCGGCGGATAATGTCATCCTGTATCTCCTTTGACAGCTCAACAAAGAAGGCGCTGTAACCTGCGACGCGCACCACCAGACCGGCAAAATCCTGCGGCCGCTGCTGCGCTTCACGCAGCGTGTCCGCGTTGACCACGTTAAACTGGATATGCTGCAGTTTGAGCTTGCAGAAGGCCTGTAAAAAGTCTGCCAGTTTGTTCAGGCCGCTGTCGCCGGCAAGCGTTGCCGGGGTGAATTTGACGTTCAGCAGCGTACCGTTCGATAGCAGATAATTATCCAGTTTGCTGACCGATTTCAGCACCGCCGTCGGCCCCTGGGCATCCTGCCCAATCATTGGCGACAGGCCGCCGTCCGCCAGCTGTTCGCCGGCCAACCGGCCGTCCGGCGTCGCGCCGACCACCGAGCCCAGCGGCACATGCGCGGATACGGTATAGGAGCCTGGGGTGAAATGGCCGCCGCGCGGGTTTAGATACCGTTCTACCTCTTTACAGTAAAAACGCAGCAGATCGGCGCTAATATTATCCACTTCGTCGATATCGTTGCCGTATTTCTCGTAACGGTTGATCAAACGGGCGCGGATTTTTTCTCCTTCCGGCGTGCGGAAGTTGGCTTTCAGTACCGCCATCAGTTCGGCAAAGCTGAGGCGCTGTTGCTCGAAGACCATGCCCTTCAGCGCGTGCAGCGAATCGCTCAGGTTAGCGATTCCGATACCCTGAACGCCGGAGAAGTTATAGCGCGCGCCGCCTGCGGTGATATCTTTGCCGTGCTGCACGCAATCTTCGATAAAGGATGACAGCAGGGGGACCGGAGCCCAGTCGCGGTGTCCGATATCGCAAATGTTGCTGCCCTCGACCATCAGCTTGATGTAATAGCGGATTTTGTCGCGGATTTGGCTGATGAGACCGTCCCAGCTGACTTCAGGCTGATGTTCATTTTCCTGCAGCACAATTTCCATCACCTTCAGCAGATTAAACATCGCGATATCGTGCAGGCCGTAGGTGCGCCCTGGAATAGAGAGCTCTACGCAGCCGACCACCGCGTAATCGCGGGCATCTTCCAGCGACACGCCGCGGTTAAGGAAGGCCGGGACGACCACTTCATCGTTGAAAATCTGCGGGATCCCGGTACCCAGGCGAATGGTCTCAGCGGTTTTGCGCAGGAACGGGCGGTCAATCAGCTCATTGACCCGCACGCCCAGATTTGGCTGCGGTAGCTGCACATTCTGGTAAGCATCGAGAGAAAGAAAGGACAGTACGTTTACCGCACTACGCCCGGTTTCCGTCAGTCCGCCAAGCAGGGCGGTGTAGCCGGTGGGAAAACCGGCGAAATAGCGTGCGCTGCTGGATGAACGCAGTAGAACGATATCGTTACACTTCACCCATAGCGACTCCAGTAGCTCCTTGAGATACGCGGGATCCTGACCCTGATTCAGCGATGCCTGATAAAAAGGCAACATGTACTGGTCAAAGCGTCCGAGCGAAATCGAGCTGGCGTTGGACTCGTACTGCAAAATAATATTCATATACCAGAACAGCTGGCAGGCCTGGGCAAAATCCTGCGGCCGATGCTGCGCGTTATGGCGTGAGATGGCGGCGATGGTTGCCAGCTCCTGCTGACGTTGGGTATTTGTGCAGTTGGCGGCCATCTCTTCCGCCAGCGTGGCGTAGCGCAAAATATGACGCTGCGAAGCTTCAAGCAAGATCAGGACCGCCTGATAAAAGTGGTTATCAGGCTGCCGGGCGCAGTGTGATTTCAGCTCGGCGATCAGCGCATCAAGGCCATTATTCAGCAGCCGCGGATAGTCGATAATAATATGGCCCTGGCCTTTATCCGTCTGGTTAACGCTGAAAATCTGCGTGCCGATCGCGGCCTTGACCTCCTCGGTTATTTGACCGTTAATGAAATCTTTCATCGAACGCTTTTCCCAGTAAGGGAACAGCGTTTCGCGGTAAATCCGCTTATCTTCTTCACTTATCGCGAAGCGGTCCTGCGGGCGGGTCGGGAAGGCGTCGAGCTCGTTGAGCAGCCAGTAGGGGTCCATCTCCGGCGACATGATCCCCGCACGTGGTTTGACGGTGCGGTTGCCGGCAATCAGTTCATCATCACGAATCGAAATGGCCACCTTATCGAGGATCCACGCCGTGGCTTTCGCCCGGCGGATAATCACCGGCTCCCCCTCCGTCAGCCGATGGCTGGCGGTATAGAGCAATGCGCGTTCAAGGGAGATTTCGCGCGGCTGGGCGAACAGGCTGGCTTTCAGGCGTTGAGTACGATTCGTCATGACAAACTCCATGTTGTGGCTAAGAGGCGCGTAGCGCCTCTGAGATTAATGACAAACCTCATGCAATCATTGAGCTTGCAAATTGCACCAGGCAAATAACAAGGAAAATCAATTTATTGATTTTCGGCTGATAACCACAAAGAAGGAAAAACCACGCTTTTTCCTTCTTTGTCAGCAGTCTGAGAGGCGCGTAGCGCCTCTTTTGGGCTTCAGGCGTTCTGGGAAAGGTGGCTGTCTATCTTGTTCATGATGGCGTCTGCGCGTTTTACCGCATCGCTGATGTTGACGCGCACAATGGTTTTCCCGGCAAAGCGTTCTTCAAACTTAATGCCGATGTCTTTGGTCAGGATGACCATATCGGCAGCGGCGATCTCTTCCGCCGTAAGTTCGTTCTCAATACCAATGGAACCCTGGGTCTCTACCTTAACCTGCCAACCTTTGGCTTTGGCGGCGCTTTCCAGCGACTCGGCGGCCATATAGGTATGAGCGACGCCCGATGGGCAGGCGGTAACGGCGATAATGTGGGTCATAAGGTGTTCCTTCCAGTCTGTTAGTTAATTTCGAAATCAAGATCTAATTCATCGTCGTCCTGGGCGTCGGACGGTTTCTTTTTGGTGAATGCTTTCAGAGTGATGACACAGGCCGCGCTGACGCAGGCGCCGACAAAGAGTGCGGTGACAAAGGCGAGTTTGCCCTGGACCACCGGCAGCACGATAAGCCCGCCCCAGCCGGCATAGCACTGCGCGCCCATCAGCGCGGCGGTAACGCAGCCGCAGGCGGCGCCAATCATGTTGGCGGGAATAACGCGCAGCGGGTCGGCGGCGGCAAAGGGGATGGCGCCTTCGGTCACGCCGACGCAGCCCATCACCAGCGCGGCCTTGCCGGTTTCACGCTCTTCGGCGGTAAAATATTGACGGCCAATCAACGTCGCCAGCCCCATGCCCAGCGGCGGTACGGCGATGCCGACCGCGGCGATTGCCACGACGCTGTAGACGCCCTGAGAGACGCAAATCAGCATAAAGGCGTAGGCCACTTTGTTGACCGGGCCGCCCATATCAAAAGCCAGCATCAGGCCCATAATGATGGCCAGCACCACGATGCTGCCTTCGCGCATCCCTTGCAGCCAACTGGTCAGGTTTGCGGTCAGCGCGCCTACCGGCTCGCCGAGCCCCCACATCATGATCCCGGCGGTGATAAAGGTGCCGACGATGGGAATGATGAAAATCGGCATCACCGAGCGCAGAACTTTATGTACGGGGATTTTTTTCAGGTAATAGACCACCAGACCGCCAATCATGCCGGCTATCAACGCGCCGAAGAAGCCGGCGCCGAAGCTGTTGCCCACCCAGGCGCCAATGGCGCAAGGGGCCAGCGCGGCGCGGTCAGAAATGGAGTAGCCGATATAGGCGGCAAGAAAAGGCACCATCAGCGTCAGCCCGGCGACGCCGATATCAAAGAGCTTCTTCAGATTAGGGTCGGTGGCGGCATCGGGCACCGCGCCTTTGCCATACAACATGACGGACACCGCCAGTAGGATCCCGCCCGAGACGACGAAGGGGATCATGTGTGAGACGCCGGTCATCAGATGCTGGCGAGTATTTTTTAGTATTTGCACCAGTTCGTTCATTGCTTGCTCCTGAGCGCTGTGTGGCCCGTGACAGTATTGATGCTTCAACATTAGAAAAAGGGCGGGGTATAAAATAGTAGAGAAAAAGTGCATTTACTGGATATTTGTAAGGTGAGAAAGGAATTGCGATCAACCTCAAATCTTAGCTGTGAAGAGGGTTATGTATGTCCTGGCTGATGAATTGTGATGGTGAGCATAAAAAAGATGTATGTGTACAATAGTCCAGTAATTGCCAGTTTTATCACGTAGTTCATTGCGCCTTCTTTCATTACCTTTGGCTGAAATAACGCATTGCTCAGGAGGAAGGCGATGGCACTGGTAATTGAATTCATATGTGATTTGCCAAATGGCGTGCATGCGCGCCCGGCAAGCCTGGTCGAAACGCTGTGTAACCGCTTTTCATCGGCGGTTGAGTGGCGGAATCTGCGTAGCGACGGTCGCGGGAATGCGAAAAGCGCGCTGGCGATCATTGGTAGTAACACCCTCAAGGGCGACGCCTGTCAGCTGATTATCAGCGGTGAGGATGAAGCCGAAGCATTTGCCGCGTTAACCGCGTTTATCGAAAATGAGTTTCCGCACTGCGATGCGCCGCTACCTGCCGCGCAAGCGTTGGATATCGAGCCGGTACCGGAATCGCTGTCGCGGCTGAATCCAACGCTGTTTCCTGCGCGCCCGGTCTGCGCCGGCAGTGCGGGCGGTAAGCTGGTTCATCTCAAATCACGCGATCTTCACGACCTTGGCGAACTGCCCGTCGCCGCCGGCCTTGAACAGGAGCAGACGGCGCTGGATAACGGTTTGCGTCTGCTGGTGCAGGATATCGATCTGCGGTTGCTGGACAATGACGGCACCGCCAGCGCGATTCTGCAAGCTCACCGTTCGCTGGCGACCGATGCTTCCCTGCGCCAGCACCTGCTTGGCGGTATTCTTACCGGCCTTAGCTGCGCGCAGGCTATTGTCGCCACCGGCGACCACTTCTGCGCCCAGTTCCGCGATTCCGGCAACAGCTATCTGCAGGAACGAGTGCTGGATGTCCGCGACGTCTGTTTCCAGCTATTGCAGCATATTTACGGTGAAGACCGCTTTCCGGCACCGGGACAACTGCGGGAAGCGGCTATTTGTCTTGCCGATGAACTGACCCCAAGCCAGTTTCTGGAACTGGATAAGTCGCAGTTGAAAGGGCTACTGCTGCGCAGCGGTGGCACCACTTCACATACTGTCATTCTGGCCCGTTCGTTCAATATTCCTACCCTGGTGGGGGTTGACCTGCCGGCGCTGCTGCCGTGGGTCGATACCCAGGTACAGATAGACGGTAATGCCGGGCTGCTGGTGGTGGACCCCAGCCCAGCGGTGGCGCGTTATTATCAGCAGGAGGCCTGGCTACAGGAGCAAATTCAGCAACAGCAGCAGGTATGGCTCGATAAAGCCGGGCAGACGCAAGACGGTATCCGCGTCGAGATTGCCGCCAATATCGCGCATTCGGTGGAAGCGGTGGCGGCATTCAATAACGGCGCGCAGTCGGTTGGGCTGTTCCGCACCGAAATGTTGTATATGGACCGCCCTGGCGCGCCGTCGGAAAATGAGCTCTACAACATCTTTTGTCAGGCGCTGGAGCCGGCCAACGGCCGCAGCATTATCGTGCGGACCATGGATATCGGCGGCGATAAGCCGGTGGCGTATCTCAATATTCCGGCGGAAAACAATCCGTTCCTCGGCTACCGCGCGGTGCGCATTTATGAAGAGTATCAGGCGCTGTTTCATACTCAACTGCGGGCGATTTTACGCGCCTCGGCGCATGGCTCGCTGAAAATTATGATCCCGATGATTTCATCAATGGAGGAGATTCTGTGGGTGAAAGAGCGGCTGGCGGAGGCCAAGCAGTCGCTGCGCGCCGAACAGATCCCGTTTGATGAAAAGATCCCGCTCGGTATCATGCTGGAGGTACCGTCGGTGATGTTTATCATCGATCAGTGCTGTGAAGAGATCGATTTCTTTAGCATCGGCAGTAACGACTTAACGCAGTATCTGCTGGCGGTCGATCGCGATAACGCTAAAGTAACGCGCCACTACAACAGCCTGAATCCGGCCTTCCTGCGCGCGCTGGACTATGCCGTGCAGGCGGTGCATCGTCAGGGGAAATGGATTGGCCTGTGCGGCGAGCTGGGGGCGAAAGGGTCGGTGCTGCCGCTGCTGGTTGGCCTCGGTTTAGATGAATTGAGTATGAGCGCGCCGGCAATCCCGGCGACCAAGGCGCGCCTGGCGCAACTGGATAGCCGCGCCTGCCGCCAGCTGCTGAATCAGGCGATGCAGTGCCGTACTTCGCTGGAAGTGGAACATCTGCTGGCCCAGTTCCGCATGCGTCAGCAGGATGTTCCGCTGGTGAGTACCCAGTGCATTACGCTTAATAGCGACTGGCGCAGTAAAGAAGAAGTTCTGAAAGGGATGACCGACAATCTGCTGTTGGCCGGGCGTTGCCGCTATCCGCGTAAGCTGGAAGCCGATCTGTGGGCCCGCGAGGCGGTGTTCTCCACCGGTCTGGGCTTTAGCTTCGCCATTCCGCACAGTAAATCCGAGCATATTGAGCAGTCGACCATCAGCGTCGCGCGGCTGGCGCAACCGGTGATGTGGGGCGATGAAGAAGCGCAATTTGTCATTATGCTGACGCTGAACAAACACTCGGCGGGTGACCAGCATATGCGGATCTTCTCACGCCTGGCGCGGCGGATTATGCATGAGGGTTTTCGTACCGCTCTGGTGAATGCGGCAAGCCCCGAGGATATCGCCGAACTGTTGCGCCGCGAGCTGGAACTGTGATTGTCTCTCCGGCTAGCGCCGCTGGCCGGAGAGTGAGCTATAAATCCAGCACTAACCGGCCGCCTTTAGCGCGTGAGCAGCAGATCAGCATACTCTGCTGGCTGGCTTTCTCTTCATCGCTGTAGTACTGATCGCGGTGGTCGGCTTCACCCTCGAGAATCATCGTTTCGCAGGTGCCGCATACTCCTTCGCGGCACAGGCATTCCACCTTCGCCGCTTTGTTATTCTCAATAACCTGCAGAATGGTCATGTCCTGCGGCACGGTAAATTCGCGTCCGGAACGCGCCAGCACCAGCGTAAATGCCTCTCCGCCTTTATCCTCAAGGATAAATTGCTCAAAGTGCAGCTGGCTGGCGGGAACCTGATGCCGTTCGGCGGCGGCTTTCACCGCCTCGTTAAGTGCAGCCGGGCCGCAGGTATAGACGTGGGTTCCGGGCTCGATGTCGGCGAACAGGCGCGACAGATCGAGACGGCTGCCGAGCGCTGAGATGTGAATATTGACCCGGTCGCGCCACGGCGCGGCGCGAAGCGTATCGACGAAAGCATTACTGTCGGCGTCGTGAAAACAGTAATGCAGCTGCCAGTCGGCCTGGCGCTGTTCCAGTTCCGGAATATGCGATAAGAAGGGCGTAATGCCGATGCCGCCGGCAATCAGCAGATGCTTGCGCGCCTGTGGCTCGATGGCGAACAGGTTGTTGGGGGTGGACACCGTCAGGGTATCGCCCGGGCGCACCTGCTGGTGCATAAAACGCGAGCCGCCTTTGGAAGGTGACTCGAGACGCACCGCAATCTGCCAGCTGGCGGTATCCAGCGGCGAGCTCATTAGCGAATAGGCATTGCTGTAGCGCTGCTCGCCATCCTGCATCTGGACGATTATATGGCTGCCGCCGCTGAACTCCGGCAGCGGAGCGCCGGTCGACGAGACCAGCGTAAAACGCTTAACCTGGGCGGTGATCTGTTCAACATCGCGAACGATCGTCTCAAACATTTGATAATCAGACATCGCTGAACTCCATCAAAAATCCCGGCGTGGCCAGAGCCGCCGCCGGGAGAATACAGTTACAACCCCTGGCAGAGATACTTCATCTCCAGGTAATCTTCGATACCGTGTTCCGACCCTTCGCGGCCAAGACCCGACTGTTTCACTCCGCCAAATGGCGCGACTTCATTAGAAATCAGCCCGGTATTGATGCCGACCATGCCGTATTCCAGCTGTTCGGAGACGCGCCAGATACGGGCGGCATCGTTGCTGTAAAAATAGGAGGCGAGGCCGTAGATGGTGTTATTGGCCTGCTCAATGACCTCTTGCTCATCCTCAAATTTCACCAGCGCGGCCACCGGGCCGAAAATCTCTTCCTGCAGCAGCAGTGACCCCGGCTGTACGTCGCCGATAACCGTAGGGGTGAAGAAATTACCGCCCAGCGGATGCGCTTTACCGCCGGTTAACAGCGTCGCGCCGCGGGTGAGCGCGTCGTCGAGCAGGGACTGGACTTTGCGTCCGGCGTCGGCGTTGATAAGCGGGCCAATCTGGACATCGGACTCGCTGCCATCGCCGACTTTCAAGGCGGCGACGCGGGCGACGAACTTATCGCAGAATTGGTCGTAGACGGCGCGATGAATATAGAAACGGTTGACGCAGACGCAGGTTTGCCCGGCGTTGCGGAACTTGGCGATCAGCGCCCCCTCGACCGCTTTATCGATATCGGCGTCGTCAAAGACGATAAACGGCGCGTTACCGCCGAGCTCTAAAGAGAGCTTTTTGATGGATTCCGCGCACTGGCGCATCAGCACGCGGCCGACTTCGGTCGAACCGGTAAAGGAGAGCTTACGCACCCGCTCATCGCCGGTGAACACCGCGCCAATCTCACGCGACTGCCCGGTTACGACGTTAATGACGCCCTGCGGGATCCCGGCCTGTTTCGCCAGTTCCGCCATCGCCAGCGCGGTAAACGGCGTTTCATTGGCAGGCTTAATTACCATCGTACAACCCGCGGCCAGCGCCGGGCCGGCCTTACGGGTGATCATCGCCGCCGGGAAGTTCCACGGGGTGATCGCCGCGCAGACGCCCACGCCCTGGCGGATCACCATCAGGCGTTTATCGGCGCCGGGGGAGGGGATTATCTCGCCGTTGGCGCGTTTCCCTTGTTCGGCAAACCACTCGATAAACGAGGCCGCATAGGCGATTTCGCCTTCCGCTTCCGCTAGCGGCTTGCCCTGCTCGGCGGTCATAATCTGCGCCAGCGCGGACTTGTTTTCGAGGATCAGGCGGTGCCAGTTCTTCAATAGCGCGGCGCGCTGGGCGGCGGTAAGCGCGCGCCATGCCGGCAGCGCGGCAGCGGCGGCATCCACCGCCTGCTGCGCTTCCGTCTGGCCCATATTCGGGATCCGGCCGAGCGTCGCGCCGGTGGAGGGATTGCTGACGGCAAGCGTCGTACCGTCGGCGGCGTCGTGCCAGCTTCCAGCAATCAGCGCCTGCTGGCGAAATAGATTTGAGTGAAATACGGACATGGCTAACTCCTTCAACGATTACGGCTGGAACACCTGGGCGACCAGATTGTGGAAATGGGCGATCCCATGCTCGGAGATACCGCTGCCGCTGTTATCCGCCATAATGCGTCCTTGGCCGCGATAGCCGCGGGACTTCAGCCCCTTTTGCACGCTTTCCACCAGACGTAAATCTTCCGGGCGGAACACGTCGCGATACCACTCAATCAGCGCCTTCTGATCGTCGGTCAGCTCTTCATTGGTGAAATAGATGTCGTAGTTCTGCAGGGTGGTCTCTTCATCCACCGGGAACTCATAAATGACGGTCATCATGCCTTTGATCGGCGTGACGTTGAGCATGGTGCACGGCCACAGCCAGAAACCGTGGAACGCGGCGTCGGTGCCTTCTTCGAATTTAAAGGACTGCTCGGACGGTTTGGCGAAGCCATACTGCAGCGTCCATTTGCCGTGCATGGTGTGCCAGTAACGGTCAACCTGCACGGAATCTGAGAAGCCCGGGTGCGCCGGGCCGCAGTGATAACATTCCAGATAGTTATCGACGATATTTTTCCAGTTCGCCGGGGTAAGGGTGGTAAAGCGCGCCGCCAGTTTCAGCTCATGTACATCCGGGCAGGCTTCCAGCACTTTGTCCTGCAGTCCCGGTAGCTGCGTTTCCACGCTCTCCGCTTGCGGGTTCATATTGATAAACACAAAGCCGGCATACTCTTCAAGGCGCACCGGCACAAGCTTTGCCTTTTCGCTATCGAAGTTCGCTACGTTTTCGCAGTTGCGGGCGTGGGCGAGATTGCCGTCCAGCTTGAAGGCCCAGGCGTGATAGGGGCAGGTAATCACGTTTTTGGCTTTACCTTCACCGCTCAGCAACTGGTGGCCGCGGTGCGGGCAGACGTTATAGAAGGCGCGCAGAATGTTGTCGCGGCCGCGGACGATAACGATATTTTCGCCGATGATCTCCCGGGTGATGTAATCGTTCGGCCTGGCGACTTCGCTGCCGTGGGCGACGCAAATCCAGCTATTGGCGAAGATACGCTCTTTCTCGTGCTCAAACGCCTGGCTGTCGGTGTAAAAACGGGCCGGAATGGTCCAGGCGTCCTGCGGATTGGCGCAAAAGTTAATCGGCAGGGTAAAGTCAGGGCTTAAATTGCTCATGTAGGGTCACCTTGTGATTATTGTCAGTAAGCGTTTTTTACAGCGACTGGCCGTCGCCTTTAAGTACCGCGCCAACCGGCAGCGTCTCGGCTTTAACGATCGGCTCGGGCGTATGGGTTTCTATCTGATGCACAGGCACGTGGGCGTAGTCCTGTTTTAGCCAGCGTACAAAGCCGCCGGTCTTGATCAGTAAAATGGCAAGGAACGGTAAGGCGGTCAGCACCACGGTGGTTTTCATGGTTTCCAGCGAAGCGCCGGTAAACAGAATCGATAGCGGGATGATGGTAATCACCACGCACCAGAACAGGCGCATGCCGCGATCCGGATCTTCGCCTTCGCGCAGGTTACGGGTACTGGTCGCCGCCATGGTGTAGGCCACCGCATCCATATGCGAGGCGAGGAAAACGATCATCACGAACAGATAGGCGGCGAGGAACAGCTTGCCCGCCGGCAGCGACATCAGCACCTGCTGGACGGCGGTTTCGCCGCCGAGGGACTGCATCACCTGCGGCACGTTAATCACGCCGTTGACGAACTGATGCATGGCATAGCTTTCCATCACCCCGAAGAAGAACCAGCAGCCGGCGGTGCTGCCGAGGATAAGCCCCCAGATCACCTCTTTAATCTTACGTCCGCGGGAGACGCGGGTGACGAACATCGCCACGCCTGGGGTATAGGAGATCCACCACAGCCAGTAGAAGACGGTCCAGTTGCGGGTAAAGGCGCCATCGCCGAGCGGGTCGGTAAACAGGCTCATCTGCAGAAAGTTTTGGCTCGTCAGACCGATAGCGTTGATGATGTTATTGGTGATGAATTCGGTCGGACCAACCAGTAATACCACCAACGGCAGCAGGAACGCCCCCCAGCCGACCATTTTGCTCAGTCGCTGCAGGCCGTTATTGATGCCAATCCACGAGCTCATGCAGAAAATACCGCCGGAGAGCAGGATCACAAACGCCTGGACGGTGAAGTTATCCGGCAGTCCGGTGAGAGCTGACAGGCCGCGGGTGAAGGTGGCGGCTGTGACCACCAGCGAAATGGTTAACGCGCCGACGGTGGCGATCAGAAACATCAGGTCAACCAGGCGACCCCAGAAACCCTGCGGATTGACGCCGGTGATTGCCGAAATGATCCCGGAGAGGCTGAGACCTTTATTTTTCCGCACGTGGAAGTGATAGGCCATGATCAGCGAGGCGAGGGTGTAGGTCGCCCACGCGCTAATGCCCCAGTGGAAGAAAGAGTAGGGGATGCTGTATTCCAGCGCTTTTGCTGAATGCGGCGCAATATTCAGGCCAGGGGTCTGGTAGTAATAAGCCCACTCGGCAACACCCCAGTACAGCGTAGAGGAGCCGAGTCCGGCGCAAATAAACATAAACAGCCATGAGAGAGTGCTGTATTCGGCTTTGCCTTCGCCGAGCCGGATATTGCCGTATTTGCTGGTGGCCAGATACAACACCAGTCCCAGCGCCAGCAGCACCAGCACCTGTACCGCGGAACCCAGCAGGCGGGTGACGCCGTTAAAAATCGAATTAGCCGCCTGCGCGGTTTGTTGGGGGAAGAGACTTAATGTAGCGGCGATGAAAACAATGGCCGCCAGGCTGATGACAATCAGCGGCACATCTTTTTTCTTTACGTTGCTCAACATGAGTGATCTCCTGGGCACGGTTGCCCGTCGGTGGCTTTAGCCTGTCGTTGTTATCACGCTGTAGGGTCAGGGTTCGTAGCAAAATGCTATTAACAATTGGATTATTTCTTCGTTACATGAATTAAACAATTGGCCGATTCGTGAAGCAATAAAACACGGAACGGAAATAATAAAAGGTGAATTAGCGCAGGTTCTTTCCTTTCGGGAATCAATAAAGTTCGCCGCTGTGATGCGGTTCACTTGTCAATCGTGGGGGATTCTGCATTCAGAGGAGAGAGGGGAGTTGGCGCGAGTTTTCCCGGGTAGCGGCTACGCCTTACCCGGGCTACGGTCCGAGCGACCTGCCTTTTATTTATTCACCACGCTGGCTGAAACTGCTGGTGTTGGTGGCCTCAAAATCGCTGAGACGTTCCCGGAAGGCCGGGGCAGCCCGCATGGATGCGGGCTGAGGGCCGTGTTTTGCAAGGACGCTGCCTCGGCCCGCCCCGAAGCCTGCAGGGATAAGTCGAAGGTACCACGAAGTGGCGATTTTGGCGGCCAGAGCCCGGGAGTACAGAGGGCGGCGGCGAATGGCCGCCCTCTGTGCGCTCCCTGCGCCATGAGAGCCATAACGCAGAAGAAATATCGGGAGCGCAATGTGCTCTGAATTAACACAAAGCACATGTTTTTCCCGGACCAAAACCGTTGCAAACCGATGCGATATCTACATGAGCGTGCCATTGTAGCCCCGGTAAGCGCAGCGCCACCGGGGAGCGGCGGGGTAATTACGCCAAAATGGCCTTGCAGATAGCGTCGCTGACCTGCTGCGTTGAGGCGTTGCCTTTCATGTCCGGGGTTTTCGGCCCGCTGGCGATCACCTGCTCTATCGCCGCCAGAATGCCGTTATGCGCGGCGTGGTAGCGCTCATCGCCGTTGCCAAGGAAATCGAGCATCATCGCCCCGGCCCAAACGGTAGCGATCGGGTTGGCGATATTTTTACCGTAAATATCCGGCGCCGACCCGTGAACCGGTTCGAACAGCGACGGGAAAGTCCGCTCTGGATTGAGGTTAGCCGACGGCGCAATACCGATAGTGCCGGTACAGGCCGGGCCGAGATCCGACAGAATATCGCCAAACAGGTTCGAGCCGACGACCACGTCGAAACGTTCCGGCTGCAGCACGAAGCGGGCGCAGAGAATATCGATATGCTGCTTGTCCCAGCGAATTTCGGGATAGCTTTTGGCCATCTCTTCCACGCGCTCATCCCAGTAGGGCATGCTGATCGCCAGACCGTTAGATTTGGTTGCGGAGGTCAGCGTTTTGCGCGGGCGGCTTTGCGCCAGCTCAAAGGCGTAGCGCAGGATCCGGTCAACGCCGCGGCGGGTGAAGACCGACTCCTGAATCACCACTTCATGCTCGGTGCCTTCATTGGCGCGGCCGCCGAGGGCGGAATATTCGCCCTCGGTATTTTCGCGCACCACGTAAAAATCGATGTCGCCGGCCTTTTTACCTGCCAGCGGACAGGGGACGCCGGGGAACAGGCGCACCGGGCGCAGGTTGACGTACTGATCGAATTCACGGCGGAACTTCAGCAGCGAACCCCATAGGGAGATATGGTCGGGGACGGTATCCGGCCAGCCGACGGCGCCGAAATAGATAGCATCGAAGCCCTGCAACTGCTCTCGCCAGTCGTCCGGCATCATCTTGCCGTGATGGGCGTAATATTCGCAGCTTGCCCACTCCATCTGCTCGAAGCTCAGCGACAGATCCCAACGCTGCGCGGCGGCTTGCAGCACGCGAATACCTTCAGGCAGAACTTCTTTACCAATTCCGTCACCGGGGATGGCGGCAATACGACAGGTTTTTTTCATTCCGGTTCTCACTTTTTAGCGATGATGTTTGACCACCTGCCTATCCTATAATTGACTGGTTCATAATTAATCACGCTAACTGGTGAAACATAAAACACAGATCATGAATAATCTGCCGCTGCTAAATGATTTACGCGTGTTCATGCTGGTCGCTCGCCGGGCCGGTTTTGCCGCCGCCGCCGAGGAGCTTGGCGTCTCACCGGCGTTCGTCAGCAAGCGGGTTTCGCTGCTGGAGCAAACCCTGCATGTGATGTTGCTGCACCGTACCACCCGACGGGTCACCATTACCGAAGAGGGGGAGCGGATCTACGAATGGGCGCAGCGCATTCTGCAGGATGTGGATGAGATGATGGACGAGCTTTCCGACGTGCGTCAGGTACCGCAGGGAACGCTACGGATTATCAGCAGCTTCGGCTTTGGTCGCCGGGTGGTCGCCCCCGCGCTGTCGGCGCTGGCCCGCCAGTACCCGCAACTTGAGCTGCGCTTCGATGTCCAGGACCGGCTGGTGGATTTGGTCAATGAAGGGGTGGATCTCGATATTCGCGTCGGCGACGATATCGCGCCGAATCTGATTGCCCGCAAGCTGGCGACCAACCACCGTATTCTCTGCGCGTCGCCGCAGTTCCTTGCCCGCCACTCGCCGCCGAAACAGCTAAGCGACCTGGCAGCCTTACCCTGTCTGGTGATTAAAGAGCGCGATCATCCGTTTGGCGTCTGGCAACTGCACAGCAAAGAGGGCCAGCACGCGATCAAGGTAACCGGGCCGCTCTCCTCCAACCATGGTGAGATTGTGCATCAGTGGTGTCTGGATGGGCAGGGGATTGCATTACGTTCATGGTGGGATGTCAGTGAAAATATCGCCAGCGGCCATCTGGTACACGTGCTGCCGGACTATTATCAGCCCGCCAACGTCTGGGCGGTCTACGTGTCGCGGCTGGCGACCTCAGCCAAAATTCGCACCACCGTAGAGTTTCTGCGCCACTATTTTCAGCAGCACTATCCCCAGCAGTGTATCGTCAGCAGCGAGGAAAACAGCCGGCGACCAGCGCCGCCGGCGGAGGGCGTTACAGACGAGTGACGCTCTGCAGGATCGTCAGCGCGCGTGAGAATTGAGCATCCGGGATGGTCAACGGATAGAGGAAGCGAATGACGTTGCCATACTGGCCGCAGGTCAACAGCAGCAGGCCCTGCTCCAGCGCCTGCTGCTGGATTTTCTGCGCAATCGCCGCCGACGGTTCGCCGGTCGCCGGATCGAAGAACTCGGCGGCGATCATCGAACCCACGCCGCGCGCTTCCACCAGCGCCGGACACCAGCCCTTAACTTCCTGTAGCGTCGCCAGCAGGCGCTCGCCGAGGAACTGCGCGCGCTCGCACAGCGCTTCGTTATCAATGATATCCAGCACCGCATGCGCAGCCGCCACCGCCAGCGGGTTACCGGCGTAGGTGCCGCCTAAGCCGCCCGGCGCCGGGGCATCCATGATCTGCGCGTTACCGACCACGCCGGAAAGCGGCATGCCGCCCGCCAGGCTTTTAGCCATCGTCATCAGATCCGGTTTATCGGCATAGTGATCCATGGCGAACAATTTACCGGTGCGGGCGAAGCCGCTCTGTACTTCATCGGCAATCATTACGATGCCGTGCTCATCGCAGAGGCGGCGTACTGCGGCAACCAGCTCTTTCGGCGCGACGTTAAAGCCGCCTTCGCCCTGTACCGGTTCGAAAATAATCGCCGCCACCTGTTTGGCTTCGATATCGGCTTTGAACAGGCGTTCAAGGGCGGTAATCGAATCGGCGGTGCTGATACCGTGCAGCGCTGACGGGTACGGCACGTGGTATACCGAGCCGGGGAACGGCCCGAAGCCCAGTTTGTACGGTGCGACCTTACCGGTTAGCGCCATCGTCATATAGGTACGGCCATGGAAACCGCCGCCGAAGGCGATAACGCCGGGGCGTCCGGTATGGGCACGGGCGATTTTCACCGCGTTTTCTACCGCTTCCGCGCCGGTAGAGAAGAAGGCGGTTTTTGCCGGGCCTTTGACCGGTGCCAGTTCGTTGAGCTTCTCCGCCAGCGACACATAGCTTTCATAAGGCACGATCTGATAGGCGGTATGGGTAAATTGCTGCAGCTGCTGTTCAACCGCGGCGACCATCCGCGGATGGCGATGGCCGGTATTCAGCACCGCGATGCCGGCGGCGAAATCGATATATTCATTGCCTTCGACATCGGTCAACGTGGCGTTTTGCGCGCTCTGGGCAAAGAAGTTGCACATAACGCCCACGCCGCGCGGGGTAGCGGAAAGACGACGCTGATGGAATTCATTGTTGCTCATAATAAACACCCTTTAGCAAAAGTTAATCACGGAACCGAACGGCAAATCAGACCCCAAGGCGATCGCGCAGGCTGTAGTAGGCGGCGCCCATGGCGGTAAAAGGAATTCGCAGGCTGCGCCCGCCCGGGAACGGGTAGTGCGGCAGTTTGGCGAAGGCATCGAAGCGCTCGGCATCGCCGCGCAGCAGTTCTGAAATCAAGCGTCCGGCCAGATGAGTACAGGTCACGCCGTGACCGCTGTAGCCCTGCATGTAGTAAATATTGTTATCCAGACGGCCGAACTGCGGCATACGCGACAGGGTCAGCAGGAAGTTGCCGGTCCAGCGGTAGTCAATTTTCACCCCCTGCAGCTGCGGGAAGGTTTTCAGCAGCTTCGGCATAATCAGACGCTCTACGTCGTCCGGGTCACGGGCGCCGTAGACCACGCCGCCGCCGTACAGCAGGCGGTTGTCGCCGGTAAGACGGTAGTAGTCCAGCAGGTAGTTACAATCTTCCACGCAGTAGTTTTTCGGGATCAGCGAGCGGGCTAAGTCTTCCGACAGCGGAGCGGTCGTCACGACCTGAGTGCCGCACGGCATGCTGCGTTTTGCCAGCTCCGGTTCAAGCTTGTCGCCGAGATAGGCGTTACCGGCGACGATCACGTAGCGCGCGGTTACCTGGCCGCGAGCGGTACTGACCACCGCCGGGCTGGTGTGCTGAATTCGGGTCACCGGTGACTGCTCATACACCCGGCCGCCGTTAAGACGAATGGCGTCCGCTTCGCCGATGGCGAGGTTCAGCGGGTGAATATGGCCGCCGCTGTGGTCGAGCAGGGCGCCGACGTAGCGGTCGCTGTCTACTTCGCGACGAATGGCATGGCTGTCGAGCAGTTCCAGTTGGGTATTGCCGTAGCGCTCCCAGTTGGCTTTTTGCTCTTCCAGCGTTTCCATTTGCTTATGGTTCATGGCCACAAACAGGCCGCCTGGGCGGTAATCGCACTGGATCTGGTAGCGCTGAATGCGTTCGCGAATAATATCGCCGCCTTCGAACATCATGCTGCCGAGCATTTTGGCCGCATCCGGGCCGTAGTTCTTCTCAATAACGTCGATATCGCGGCTATAGGAGTTAACCAGCTGTCCGCCGTTACGGCCGCTGGCGCCGAAGCCAATACGTGCGCCTTCCAGCACTACTACGTCGTAGCCCATTTCGGCCAGATGCAGGGCCGAGGAGAGGCCGGTGTAACCGCCGCCGACGACGCAGACGTCACAGTTGATTGATTCCTCCAGCGTTGGGAACGGTTCATACTTGTTGGCGCTGGCGGCGTAGTAGCTAGTGGTATGTTCAGTCATGATCAAGACTCCAGAGCAATCCAGATGGTTTTCAGTTCGGTGAATTTTTCCAGCGCGTGCAGCGATTTATCGCGCCCGTTGCCGCTCTGCTTATAGCCGCCGAACGGGACGGTCATATCACCATCGTTGTAGTTGTTGACGAAGACCGAGCCGGCCTTCAGGCGGCGACTCATGCGGTGGGCGCGCGACAGATCGCGGGTCCACACCGCGGCGCCGAGACCGTAGTCGCTGTCGTTGGCCAGTTGCAGCGCCTGTTCTTCGCTTTTGAAGCGCGTGACCACCAGCACCGGGCCGAAGATCTCTTCGCGGCTGAGGGTTGAGGACGGGTCGACATCGACGAAAATGGTTGGGCCGACGGCGGCTGGCCACGGATTTTTCCGTCCGTCGAGGAATAGCGTGCTTTTGGCCTCACCGCCGCGGATAAAGCTGTGCACGCTGTCGGCATGGGCGTTATCAATTAACATCCCCATGGTGGTATCGGGATCGAGTGGATTGCCCGGCTGCCAGTTTTGCGCCTGGGCTTTCAACAACGTCAGGAACTCATCGGCGATGCTCTCTTCCAGCAGCAGTCGGGTGCCGGCGATGCAGACCTGCCCCTGGTTATAGAAGATACCGCCGGCGGTGGCGTTGACCGCTTTTTGCAGATCCGGACAGTCGGCGAAGACGATATTGGCGCTCTTGCCGCCCGCTTCCAGCCACACGCGCTTCATGTTGCTGTCGCCGGCATCTTTCAGCAGCTGTTTGCCGGTACGGGTGGATCCGGTGAAGGTGATGACTTCAACGTCAGGATGCAGCGACAGCGCCTGCCCGGCCTCGTGGCCAAAGCCGCTGACCACGTTTAACACCCCGTCCGGAAGTCCGGCTTCTTTTGCAAGCCCTGCCAGACGCAAGGCGGTAAGCGGCGATTTTTCCGAGGGTTTGAGGATTACGCTATTGCCTGCCGCCAGCGCCGGGCCGAGTTTCCAGCAGGCCAGCAGCAGCGGGAAGTTCCACGGCACCACCGCGGCCACCACGCCAATCGGTTCACGAACGATCATTGCCAGCTCGTTACCGCCGGTGGGCGCGACTTCGCCATAGACTTTATCCAGCGCTTCGGCGTACCAGCGAATGGCGCGGGCGGAGCCGGGAATATCGTCGCGCAGGCTGTGGCGAATCGGTTTGCCGGTATCGAGCGTTTCCAGCAGCGCCAGCTCTTCACGATGGGTTTCCATCAGGTCGGCAAATTTCGTGAGAACCGCTTTACGCCGGGCCGGGGAGGCCTGCGACCAGTCGCCGTTATCAAAGGCCTGGCGCGCGGCTTTCACTGCCCGTTCGACGTCGGCTTTTTTACCGCGGGCGACCTGCGCTAATGTCTGCTGTGCGGCAGGGTCGATAGTCTCGAAGGTGGTATTATCGGCCGCGGCGCAATATTCGCCGTTAATAAATAAGCGCGTTTCAATGGCCAGGTTTTTCGCTTTTTCCTGCCAGTAAGCCAGGTGCTGAAAATTCATCATGACTCCTTAAAAACATCATCGGCAAAATATCGGGTTCGGCGTTTTCAGGCTGCTCAGGGCGCAGGGCGTCCCCGGGGTAGAAAACCGTCTCTTCGCCATTCACTGGCGTTAATTATCTTTGGGCCAGCAGGAAATAAGATTTCCGCGCTGCGCAGGTATTATTACTGCGAGTTCTTCGCCGCGGCGGAAATATTACATCCGCCGCGGCAGGCCTGAAGAAAGCCTGAAACCTGCTCAGGCTAAGAAATTAGAATGTGGTGGGGGTGTGGGCACTGATAATGCGGCAGATACCTGCCGAGGTGTTGCTGAAACTATGAGGGATGCCGGTATTAATGGCATAGCTCTGTCCAGCCACCAGGTGGTACGACTGACCATTAATCGTCAGCACGATTTCACCTTCCAGTATGGTGCCTATCTCCTCACCCTGATGCTTTATTCTCTCCCCGGTTGTGGTCCCAGGCTGGTAAGTTTCAAAAATCATCGCCAGCGTACGGTTCGGATTTCCGTTATGAACCAGTTTCATTGAAACGCCCTGACTCCCCATTTCGATAAGATCGTCCTGATTAATGACGACCTGCGGTTCATCCGGCTTTTCGGGTTCAGAAAAGAATTCCGAGAGCGACAGCCCATATACTTTCAGCAGCTTTTGCAGCGTACTGATGGCAGGACTGACTTTGTCCTGCTCTATGGTGCTGATGGCACTATGTGTTAACCCAGACAGTTCGGCGGCACGACGCTGTGAAAGACCCAGCTGTTGGCGGATCTCTGACAGACGTTTCCCTGGCGCCAGTCCGTCATCGCTCATATTTGCATTTCCTTAACTGTAGTGGTCAGAGCCGCCGCTTTTCGGCGACATGGCTCTGACAGGCGGTGATAAAACCATCAAACAACATACGCGACAGGGCGTATTCGCTACTGTTCCATTCAGGATGCCATTGTACGCCCAGCGCGAAAGGGTGGTCGTTGACGCTGACCGCCTCAACCAGCCCATCCGGTGAACGGGCCTCCACGCGCAGACGCGAACCCAGCGTTTTTGCGCCCTGGCCGTGTAGCGAGTTTACCCAAAACGTGTTGCAGCCCGGTATTAACTGAGAAAGTAAACCTCCTTCCTGCACCTCCACCTGGTGGGACGGCGCATACTGCTGCTCCACCGGTAGTTCAGGATCTTCGCGATGCTCCAGCAGTTCCGGCTGTTCAAACAGACGACGATACAGAGTCCCGCCGGTGGCGACAACCAGTTCCTGCAGCCCTCGGCAGATGGCGAAAATGGGGATGCGCCTTTCGAGCGCGGCGTTAATTAGCGCCATGCTCAGAAGATCACGCCCGGGGTCGGCGTCAGGCTCATCGCCGTTTTCACCATAAAGGTGCGGCTGCACGTTGCTGGGGCTGCCTGGCAGGTAGATCCCGTCCAGTTTATCGACTAACGCATCCAGTAGTTCCGGCTCGGCCAGCGCGTGCGGCAGGGCAATCGGCAGTCCGCCAGCGTTAACAATGGCATTCAGGTACTTTTCTTGCAGAGTCTGGGTCTGGTGACCCTTAAGCCTGTTTCTACACATCACGACGCCAATAACTGGCTTGTACATTATATTTTCCATGATCGCCCTCACAAAGTGGACTAAATTATGACCGCCAGTGGCTGATAAACGGCCATATCGTTCAATATTTTCTCAATCTAGCAGTGGAAATAGCCGTTTGCAAACTTAATTTAACATTTGACAAACATTTTGTTTGCATACACATTCGAATAGTGGACATTATATTTGACGTTTTCAGTCAGGGTCCGAAAACTAAAACAACGGCGGTGAATCATGGAAACCAATATCGTAGAAGTTGAGAGTTTTGTTCAGCAGACGGAAGAGAGACGGGTAAGCGCGTTCGCTAAAGAAGTGAAGCGCTACCTCGAAACCTACCCCAACACTCAGTATGTCGATGTACTCCTCACAGACCTTAACGGCTGCTTCCGCGGCAAACGCATTCCGGTCGCCAGCCTCAGCAAGCTGGAGAAGGGCTGCTACTTCCCGGCGTCCGTTTTCGCGATGGATATTCTCGGCAACGTGGTGGAAGAGGCCGGGCTTGGCCAGGATATGGGCGAACCGGACCGCAGCTGCGTCCCGGTATTGGGTACGTTGACCCCTTCGGCAGCCGATCCGGAATACATCGGCCAGGTCTTGTTGACCATGGTTGATGAAGATGGCGCTCCCTTTGACGTTGAGCCGCGGAACGTACTCAACCGCCTCTGGCAGCAGCTCCGCCAGCGCGGATTGTTCCCCGTGGTAGCGGTAGAGCTGGAGTTCTATTTACTCGATCGCAAACGCGACGCCGAAGGCTACCTGCAGCCGCCGTGCGCGCCCGGCACCGACGACCGCAATACCCAAAGCCAGGTCTATTCCGTTGATAACCTCAACCATTTTGCCGATGTACTGAATGATATTGATGAACTGGCCCAGTTACAGCTGATCCCGGCGGATGGCGCGGTGGCTGAAGCCTCTCCGGGGCAATTCGAAATCAACCTCCATCACACCGATAACGTGCTGGATGCGTGCGATGATGCGCTGGCATTAAAACGTCTCGTGCGTTTAATGGCGGAGAAGCATAAGATGCACGCCACTTTTATGGCGAAACCTTATGAAGAGCATGCGGGTAGCGGGATGCATATCCATATCAGCATGCAAAACAATAAGGGTGAAAACGTGCTGGCGGATGCGGACGGCGAGGATTCAGCCCTGCTGAAACGCGTGCTGGCCGGGATGATTGACCTGATGCCGGCGTCGATGGCGCTGCTGGCGCCGAACGTGAACTCGTATCGTCGCTTCCAGGCGGGCATGTATGTGCCGACGCAGGCGTCATGGGGGCATAACAACCGTACGGTAGCGCTGCGTATCCCGTGCGGCGATCGACATAACCACCGCGTTGAATACCGCGTAGCCGGGGCGGACGCCAACCCGTATCTGGTGATGGCGGCGATTTTCGCCGGCATCCTGCACGGCCTGGATAATCCGCTGCCGCTGCAGGAAGAGGTGGAAGGTAACGGTCTGGAACAAGAAGGCTTGCCGTTCCCGATCCGCCAGAGCGACGCGCTGTGGGAGTTTATGCAAAACGATCATCTGCGGGAGCGTCTTGGCGAGCGTTTCTGCCACGTTTACCACGCCTGTAAGAATGATGAGTTACTGCAGTTTGAGCGTCTTATCACAGAAACCGAAATTGAGTGGATGTTGAAAAACGCCTGATGTTCGCCCCGTAAGGGGCGCATTAGTTTAATCAGTAGCATCATACGGCCTGAGCGGAGCCTGGTCGTCCTTTTTGCTGGGAGCCCAGCCATTTCCCGGATGTCGCGTTAAGGAGCGCAGGCGGCAACGGGGCTTCAGTTAACGACACAGTGTGTGACGAGGAAATGAGATGATGCAGATGTTCAAATATCCGCAGGGAGAAGGGGGCCTCTTTGGCCGCATTGGATGCCAACTTACCGCCGTTCATCGGTCCGTCTTACCCTTTTATTTACGTCTTACCCCCTTGCTAAGCAGGTTTGTTACCCGGTCTTTGTGCCCGCAAACTGTCGTCGGCATGGGGGGAATGCGTCATGGCTGCTAATCTTCCTGCAGAAAACGCCGCTCAGGCGGGAAAACCGCGTCTGCGTAAATCGCTCAAACTGTGGCAAGTGGTGATGATGGGGCTGGCTTATCTGACCCCCATGACGGTGTTTGATACCTTCGGCATCGTTTCCGGCATCAGTAATGGCCACGTTCCAGCCTCTTATCTGCTGGCGCTGGCTGGGGTGCTATTCACCGCCATCAGCTACGGCAAGCTGGTGCGCCAGTTCCCGGAAGCGGGTTCGGCCTACACCTATGCGCAAAAATCAATTAGCCCGCATATCGGTTTTATGGTCGGCTGGTCCTCACTGCTGGACTACCTGTTCCTGCCGATGATTAACGTCCTGCTGGCGAAGATCTACCTCTCCGCGCTGTTTCCGGAAGTGCCGCCGTGGGTGTGGGTGGTGACCTTTGTCGCCATTCTGACCGCGGCGAATCTGAAAAGCGTCAACCTGGTGGCCAACTTCAATACCTTGTTCGTGCTGGTGCAGATCTCCATCATGGTGGTGTTTGTGATTCTGGTGGTACAAGGGCTGCATAAAGGCGAGGGCGTTGGTACCGTTTGGTCGCTGCAGCCGTTTATCAGTGAGAATGCGCATTTGATCCCGATTATTACCGGCGCGACGATTGTCTGCTTCTCGTTCCTCGGCTTTGACGCCGTTACCACGCTTTCAGAAGAAACCCCGAATGCCGCGCGGGTGATCCCGAAGGCCATCTTCCTTACCGCAATGTACGGCGGCATTATTTTTATCGTCGCCTCGTTCTTTATGCAGTTGTTCTTCCCGGATATCCATCGTTTTAAAGATCCGGACGCCGCGCTGCCGGAAATTGCGCTGTACGTCGGCGGCAAGCTGTTCCAGTCGATTTTTCTGTGCACCACTTTTGTTAATACCCTGGCATCGGGCCTGGCGTCGCACGCCAGCGTGTCGCGCTTGCTGTACGTGATGGGCCGCGATAACGTCTTCCCGGAGCGCATTTTCGGCTATGTGCATCCGAAATGGCGTACCCCGGCGCTGAACGTGATTATGGTGGGCATCGTCGCGCTGTCGGCGCTGTTCTTCGACCTGGTGACCGCGACGGCGCTTATCAACTTCGGCGCGCTGGTGGCTTTTACCTTCGTTAATCTCTCGGTATACAACCACTTCTGGCGGCGTAAGGGGTATAACAAAACCTGGAAAGACCGCTTCCACTACCTGCTGTTGCCGATGGTCGGCGCGCTGACCGTGGGGGTACTGTGGTTGAACCTTGAGGCGACCTCGCTGACGTTGGGTCTGGTGTGGGCCGCGCTGGGATTGCTTTATCTGACCTACCTGACCCGCCGTTTCCGTAAACCGCCGCCGCAGTTTGACGCGACGAAAGCGGAGCAGGCCTGGGAGTCGTAATTCGCCGTTACTATGACAACAAGGCAGGCAAGCCTGATGTCGAATAAGGGCTCCATGTTTATCATGGAGCCCTTTTTAATGACTTGTATATCTGCTTTACCCCATTTTTTGTTTTTTTGTCGGCTTTAAATGAATGTTTTTTATTTCCGCTCTGAATGTAATGGGCTGGTAATATTATATATTATGGAATAATAAACTTATATTTTAATTTTGTGTTGCCGGGCGTATTATTTTTGAGTGACCCTGTTTTATCAAAAGGATATTTGGTTGTGACAGAACAAACGAAAATAATTCAATTACAGGATACGTTAAACCGTTATTTGCTTTACTTTCCGCGAAGCAAAAATATGGCTGCCGATGTGTATTCTTTTATAGGCGAAGAGACGCTCAGTAAGCCGTGTATTTGACTATAAAGCTGGTAAGTTCTGGGAAGATCTACTGCATCGTGCAGACTGGCGAGATCCTTTGAGTTTGAACCAACAGGCAATTGAATATTATCGTTCCGGTAAATTGCCTGCAGCTGTAACCAAATTCTTTATGAACAAACCGAATGAAGTTTTACCCACGGGCAAGTTTGGAGTGTTAAACGAATTTAACAATGCGACCAGGGCGAGGCCATCCCGCGATCTGGCTGCCGGTAATCAGGAAGTGGCAAACCTGCAGTGGGAGATGCCGAAACCCAAAAGTGACAGGGAACTGGATATAGGAAACCAACGGTCAGCTCTCGATATTTAGGGAATATTTATGAAGCAGAGATACACATCAGGGACCGTTCTGGCGGCCATGCTTATGGTCGTTGGATGTCAGGCGCAACAACCGCCGACGCAGGTTATTTATCGTTTCGATGACCACCGTTATCTGGAGCTGAAAGGTTGGGACTGTGAGGGCGAACTCTGGTACACGGATACGCTGAGGGGGATTCATACCGAACCGGTAAGTCAGTTCTACCGAATTTTTACCAAAAAATTTATCCACCCTTCTGATCGCTATACATTACCGCGGAACTGAATTTATCGTCTGGTTACGTGGGGGAGATAACTTCTGTGTGGATGAATTGAGGAGGGTTCTGGAGCACCTGAACATCCCTAACGCCAACGCCTGTGAAGTGGAATACCTTACCGAGTGTCCTGAATACGGCATTGTAGGTAAATGGATCGCTGCGCCCGATGACAACGTCATTAACCGAATCGTCATTACTGTCGATATGCATGAAGAAGACAGTGATTCAAAAAGTATGGAAAGCGCCTGTGCGTTTTCGTTCACTAATCACTATGTCAGAGCAGTAGGCGAAAAGCCGGTATATCTTTACCAGCCGATATCCGTCATTGCTGATGTAGAAGAAAAGATCCCAGTCTATCTGGAGGTTAAGTCCGTTACTGCGCCTAAAACACTGTGGTATACAGGATTGCCCAGAGTGGATAAATACCCATTATTGCTTTTGGCGCCGGTGTGTCATTGACTGTTTTAGCCGTCAATAAGGCATATCAACATATGGGGTATTGAGCTGAATTTTATTGTATTTACGGGAAGAAGCCGACCGTGAGATCGGCTCCTGTCCCTGTTAATACGCAGCCCGGGTGTAAAGATTGGCAAAGTGAAATTATTTCTTTTTTTTATCGGTTGGCAACTGAGCGGCGCGGCGTTCTTTGATATAGGACACCAGACTGTAAACGGCGACTCCCAGCAGAGCAATCGCCACGATAAAGAGCACAAAACCCGACATAAATTAACCTAATGAGTTGTTTAAACAGAAGAAAAAATAACGCCTCACGAAGACGATATCATCGGGATGTTTCCGAAAGATGACCTAAAAGTGCCAAAGGCATCCGGCATGGCTCGTTATGTTAAAGTATTGATGGTGTTAATGGGTTTATGACGCTCTGTGGGCGTCCTGGCGTTGGATGTAACACTCCGTTAAGTCAATTTACAGACGAACGGGGCTGCGGCTGTTACGCTAATCGTTGAATGAGAATTTTCTGAGAGTAATGCATGTTTAAAAAAAGTCTCGCCGGCCTGCTTGCTTCGGCGCTTATGCTGACGGCTTTTGCCAGTTGGGCGCAGTCGGAAAGCCAACAGGTTCGCGAACGAATTGTCGAGCAGGTGTTAAAACCCTGCGAAGGTAAAAAAGCCGGGGATAAAGTGGTTATGGTCGATCGCCGGGGCGGCGAACATGAAGCGATTTGTACGTTGGCGGCGGTGCCATTACCGGAATAGACGCCGCTTTCGCCACTCCCTCTGCGACACTCATCCTGACTCTGTTTTATGCCTTTGGTAGCGGTTAAGTTCATACCAACTGAGGTACTCCCGGGTTATGGTTTGCGCTTTATCCGGGCGACCGGCGGTGCCGTTTTTTGTCGGGTGCGGCTAACGCTTTACCCGATCTACGGTCCGTGCGGCCTGCCGTTAATTTCTTCACCACGCTGGCTGACACTACTGGTGCTGGTGATCCCAAAACCCCCGGTGGCGCTGCCGCTTACCGGGGCTACAGCGCTGGGCGATTTGGTAGCCCGGAGAAGGCGCAACGCGCCGCCTCCGGGAAAAAAAACTGGCAGCGATTAGCCGCCCTCTGTGCGCTCCCTGCGCCGCGGAAAACATATGGCAGAAAAATTAACCGGGAGCGCGATATACTCTGGAGCGACACGAGATAAACGCTTTTCTCAAGCTAAAAAGTTGTAAACCGATAACAGTATCTACGGTCCTGAATCTGCCGCTCCCGGCCATCTCTGAAGTGTTAAAAAAGCGACCGACGCCTCAGTTTGCGAGCCATTGCCCGCAAAAATGCCATAAATCCGTCACAATGATGGCGATGATAATAAATGACTGAGGATGAAGGGATGAAAAAAAGTCTACTCGCCGCCGCGGTGGCCGGGGCCGTATTGTTATCCGCCGGCGTGCAGGCGCAGGACGCCGTTGCGCCAGAGGGCTATCAGCTGCAACAGGTGCTGATCATGAGCCGCCATAACCTGCGCGCGCCGCTGGCCAATAATGGCAGCGTACTTGAGCAGTCGACGCCGAAATCCTGGCCGCAGTGGGATGTACCAGGCGGTCAGTTGACCACCAAAGGCGGCGTGCTGGAAGTCTACATGGGTCACTATATGCGTGAGTGGCTGGCGCAGCAGAAGCTGGTGACCAGCGGCGAGTGCCCGCCGGAAAATGCGGTTTACGCCTACGCCAATAGCCTGCAGCGCACCGTTGCAACCGCGCAGTTCTTTATCACCGGCGCTTTCCCGGGCTGCGGGGTGCCTGTGCATCATCAGCCGCAGATGGGAACCATGGATCCTACTTTCAATCCGGTCATTACCGATAATTCAGCCGAATTCGCGCGAAAAGCGGTGCAGGCGATGGAGAAAGAGCGTCAGGGGATGCAGCTCGCTGAGAGCTACAAGCTGCTGGAAGAGATGACCGACTATCGCAATTCGCCATCCTGTAAAGAAAAGCATGTCTGCTCGCTTAGCGACGGTAAAGATACCTTTAGCGCCAAATATCAGCAGGAGCCGGGCGTCTCCGGGCCGCTGAAGGTCGGCAACTCGCTGGTCGACGCCTTCACCCTGCAGTACTACGAAGGTTTTCCGAAGGATCAGGTGGCGTGGGGCGAAATTGCCAGCGATAAGCAGTGGCAGGTGTTGTCGAAGCTGAAAAATGGCTATCAGGACAGCCTGTTTACTTCCGCGGAAGTGGCGCGCAACGTCGCTAAGCCGCTGGTCAAATATATCGATAATGCGCTGGTGGGCGATGGCGCCGGTAAGGCGAAAGTAACGCTGCTGGTCGGGCATGATTCCAACATCGCTTCGCTGCTGAAGGCGCTGGACTTTAAACCTTATCAGTTACCTGGTCAGTATGAGCGCACGCCCATCGGCGGCAAGTTGCTGTTCCAGCGCTGGCACGATAGCGGCAGCAATCGCGATTTAATGAAAATTGAGTATGTCTATCAAAGCACTGAACAGCTGCGCAACGCGGATGCCTTGAGCCTGCAATCCCCGCCGCAGCGGGTCACGCTGGCGCTTAACGGTTGTCCGGTAGATGATCAGGGATTCTGCCCGCTGGAGACGTTCAAAAAGGTCATGAACGAGGCGGCAAAATAAAACAAAAAACCCGGAGCAATCCGGGTGAAGAATTAGCGCGGGCGCAATGCCCGCGTAATTGAGCTATCAGACGTTTTTACGTTCGATGGTCTGTTCGCCCCAGAAGAGGCTGTCTTTGTCGGTTTTGGCGAAAGCTCGCGACAGCACCTCATCGCTGCCTTCTTCCCAAATTTTCTCCGCCAGCTTTTCATCGTAATTCGCGAGTTCGAAAATGGCTTCGGCGATTTCCAAAGAGGTATTACGTAAGCTTGCCCATTCGCCCACGTGGTGGGCCTTCGCTTCTTGGTTCGGCATGCAACTCCTCCTGTTGAAGGTTAGCCGTGTAATTTCACAGCCACATTGGCGACGTGTTCACCCTGATAGCGGGCGATAGCCAGCTCTTCCTGGCTTGGTTGACGGGAGCCGTCGCCGCCTGCGATGGTGGTTGCGCCATATGGCGTGCCGCCGCGCACCTGGGAGACATCAAACAGCTCCTGCGCGCCGTAGCCAATCGGCACAATGATCATCCCATGATGGGCAAGGGTAGTCCAGGTTGAGGTAATTGTCTGCTCCTGGCCGCCGCCGGTACCGGTTGAACTGAAGACACTGGCGACTTTGCCATACAGCGCGCCAGACGCCCACAGACCGCCGGTCTGATCCAGGAAGGTGCGCATTTGTCCCGACATATTGCCGAAACGGGTAGGGGTACCAAAGATGATGGCATCATACTCCGCCAGTTCCTGCGGTGTGGCGACGGGCGCATTTTGTGTTTTCCCGCCTGCTTTGGCAAACGCTTCAGCCTGCATAGTTTCCGGCACGCGCTTCACAACCACCTCAACGCCGTCAACTTTATTTGCCCCTTCGGCAACGGCATGGGCCATGGTTTCGATGTGTCCATACATGGAATAATAAAGCACCAGAATTTTAGCCATTTGCATCACTCCTCGGTTGCGTAATTGTCCAGCCAAACGACTGGCTATCTATAAAGATAAGGCCTGTGGCGCAGAGTGCAAATCCAACAAACATTTGTTTGATTTATAACAAAATGGCAAAGATTAATTTGCAACGTATCTCGTAGCAAATAGATACATTTTGCGCAGGGCTAATTTCAGCTGAGAGAAGAAATGCTTAGCGGTTGCGCTCGCGGCTGGCGTCTGGTTTTGGCGATTAAATGTTGCGGAATGTGACTATTTGCCCAGGGAATGAGTTTCATTTACTACGCTTATAAGCACGCGATGCATAATGGCCATGCCATATGCCGCGGGGGCTTAGGCCCTGAACTCACCTAATGCAATATGATGTCAAATCCAATGGAGGTCAGTAATGGCAAACCATCGTGGCGGTTCCGGCAACTTTGCCGAAGATCGTGCCAGAGCATCAGAAGCAGGTCGTAAAGGTGGCCAGCACAGCGGGGGGAACTTTAAAAACGATCCTCAACGCGCCTCGGAAGCTGGCAAAAAAGGGGGTAAAAATAGTCACGGCAATCGCAATAGCTAGCCGGGACTGTCTTTAATGATGCGGTGTTAATCTCCCCCGACCCTGCCGCATCACCCTCGCCGCCGACGTATGTCGGCGGTTTTTTTGTCAATGGGTGTTGCTTTCGGCCTGAAGCGCCTGCGAAACTGGTTAGCTATTTTTTGCTATTGGTCGCCGCATGTCTTCGCTCAAACTCTCAATAACGCCGCAGGAACTGATCCTGATTGTGATCACCATGTTCTGGGGCGGAACCTTTCTTGCCGTACAATACGCCGTGAGCTTTAGCGGGCCGTTTTTCTTCGTCGGCCTGCGCTTCGCCACCGCCGCGCTGGCGGTGGCGCTACTGTCGCTGCGTACGCTACGCGGCCTGACCTGGCTTGAGGTTAAGGCCGGTGTCGCGATCGGCGTGGCGATTGCGCTCGGTTACAGCCTGCAAACCTGGGGCTTACAGTCCATCTCCAGCAGTAAATCGGCGTTTATTACCGCCATGTATGTACCGCTGGTACCGCTGTTGCAGTGGCTGTGTCTGGGGCGCATGCCCGGCGTCATGTCCTGCGTGGGCATCGTGCTGGCGTTTATCGGGCTGATCCTGCTGGCGGGGCCGGAAAATAATCTGCTGGCGTTGGGAATTGGCGAAATGATTACCCTGGCAAGCGCCGTGGCTATCGCTGCCGAAATCATTTTAATCAGCGCGTGGGCGCGTCAGGTCGATGTGCGCCGGGTGACGGTGGTACAGTTGGCGACCGCTTCGCTGGTGGCTTTTGCCGCGATGGGCCCGGCAGGGGAGTCTATCCCGCCGATGCGCCCGGAACTGCTGGCCGTCGCGCTGGGGTTGGGGATTTTCAGCGCCATTATTCAGGTCACCATGAACTGGGCGCAGCGTAGCGTATCGCCAACGCGGGCGACGCTGATTTACACCGGCGAGCCGGTTTGGGCGGGCGTGTTTGGTCGTATCGCCGGCGAGCGTTTGCCGCTGCTGGCGCTGGTGGGCTGTCTGTTTATTCTCGCCGGGGTACTGGTCAGCGAGCTGAAGTGGAAGAAAAAATCACGGTCGCAGATCGCGGCGGAGGAAGCACCAGAGCTTGCGGATCGGCACGAGCCCTAATTTTCGCCCCGGCAGCCGCACCGCCGGGGCGAACCCATCCCTGGTTATATCGTAGTGGCTTTCGCCACCTTTTCCTGATGCTGGCGGCGGTTAAGCAACGCATGCAGCGCAATAGCGCCGAAAGTCGCCGTCCCAATCCCGCCCAGGCGGAAGCCCCCCAGCGACAAGGTAAAATCGCCTGCGCCCAGAACCAGCGTCACCGCCACCATGATTAAATTCGCATTCTGGCTGAGATCGACCCGATTCTGCACCCATATCCTCGCCCCGGTGACCGCAATCAAACCAAAAACCACGATTGACGCGCCGCCAATGACCGGGCCTGGAATCGTATGAATCAGGGCGCCGAACTTGGGTGAAAAACCGAGCAGGATGGCGATCAGCGCCGCGGCGACAAACACCAGCGTTGAATAGACTTTGGTCACCGCCATAACGCCGATGTTCTCTGCATAGGTGGTGACGCCGCTACCGCCGCAGGCGCCGGAAAGCATGGTCGCTAGCCCATCGCCGACAAACGCGCGCCCCATCCAGGGATCCAGATTGCGTCCGGTCATTCCCGCGACGGCCTTCAAATGCCCCAGGTTTTCCGCCACCAGAATGATGGCCACTGGCGCTATCAGCAGCATCGCCTGGCTGTCAAAGGTGGGCGAAGTAAAGTGCGGAAGCCCAAACCATGCCGCCTGAGCGACAGGGGCAAAATCCAGCGGTTTGCCAAGACCGAATCCATTGGCCAGCAGCGCATAGAGCGCACAGGCGATAATGAGCCCCACCAGGATCAGCAGACGCTGCAGCAGTCCTCGGGTAAATACCGCGACGGCGCCGATACAAAGCACCGTCAGCATCGCCATCCAGCTGTCGAAGGCGTTGGCGGAAACGCTGTGCACGGAAATCGGCGCCAGGTTAAGACCGATCGCCATCACCACCGCGCCGGTTACCGCGGGCGGCATCAGACGCTCTATCCAGCCGGTGCCGATTTTCATCACCACCAGCCCAATCAGGGTATAGAGCAGCCCGCAGGCGATGATGCCGCCGAGGGCGACGCTGAGATGAGGATTCAACCCCTGACCGGTAAAGCCGGTAACGGTGATGACCACGCCGACGAAGGCGGCGCTGGATCCAAGATAGCTCGGTACCCGACCGCCGGTGACGACGAAGAACAGCAGAGTGCCCACTCCCGACATCAGGATAGCCAGGTTTGGATCAAGCCCCATCAATAAAGGCATTAATACGGTCGCGCCAAACATCGCCACGGCGTGCTGCACGCCCATGATCAGCGTTTGTGCGGCGGATAAACGTTCATCCGGGGCGACAACGCCGGCATCCGCGGCGGGGGAGGTTAACTGCCAGCGAGGAAAACTGAAGAGTGCCATGATGATATCCCGGGTGAGAGGTTAACAAACGGGCCGCATAAGCGTGTGGTAGCCGCGGTCAAACCACATCAGACCGCGCGGTTCCTGTTGGCGTGTGATAGCCACGACCTGGCAAAACAGAATGTCATGGGTGCCGACCTGCAGCCGCTGGTCGATGCGGCAGTCGAAACTGACCAACGCCTCTTTCAGCCGCGGGCAGCCGGTCGCGCCTGTTTGCCAGACGGCGGCGGCGAAACGTTCCGCCATCGGGGTTTTGCCGCCAAAGATAGTCGATAATTCCTCCTGCCCTGCCGCGAGGGTATTGACGCAAAGGGTCTGATGCTCGCTGAATATCGGCCAGACCGAGGCCGAACGGTTGAGGCACACCAGCAGCGTAGGCGGGGTGTCCGTTACGCTGCAGACCGCGCTGGCGGTAAAACCGGCGCGCCCGGCAGGTCCTTCGGTGGTGATAATGTTCACCGCCGCGCCGACGTGGGCCATGGCGTCGCGAAAACTGTGTTGATCCGCTAGGTTCATTATCGTCTCCTTATGCCAGCAGGCAGGCTTCATCAAAGGTCAGGCGCGGCAGTCGGTCGTACAGTTTGCCGGGGTCGCCATAGCCAATATTCACCAGCAGATTGCTTTTCCAGCCGCTGTCGGCGAAAAACGCCGCATCGACTTTCTCGCGCTCGAACCCCGACATCGGGCCGGTGTCGAGGCCCAGCGAGCGGCAGGCGAAAATCAGATACGCCGCCTGCAGCGAGCTGTTGCGAAAGGCGGTTTCCTCAGCCAGCTGCGGGCTGGAAGTAAACCAGCTCCGGGCGTCGCCGTGGGGAAACAGCGCGGGCAGGCGGTCGTAAAACGCGCTATCCCAGGCCACGATGGCGGTGACCGGCGCCTGCATGGTTTTTTCCACATTGCCGCTGGAGAGCGTTGGGCGGAGTTTCGCTTTGCCCTCGGCGCTGCGCACAAAAACGATTCGCGCCGGTGAACAGTTGGCCGAGGTCGGCCCCATTTTCATCAGGTCGTAAATTGCCCGCAGTTGCTGGTCACTAACCGCGTGATCCCGCCAGCCATTGTAGGTCCGGGCACGGGTGAATAGGGTTTCGCAAGCCTTTTGGCTTAATGCTTCGCTCATATATTCTCCTCGGCGACCGGCAGCAGGGTCGTCAGGCCGTCGCGTAAAATAGGGTTAAAAGTGTCGCTGTCGGTAACGTTGCAGGCATGGCCGCCCCAGGCCATTTCCACGAGTCGGCTACCGGGTATCGCCGCCTGCAGCATTCGCGAGCAGGAGGCGGGGACCAGCAGGTCGTCGGCGGCGCTGATGATGAGCGTCGGGCAGGCGATAGCCGCCGCGCGGCGCGAAAAATCCGCCTGTTTCAGGGCCTGCAGCCGTTTCAATAGATTCTCCTTGCCCTGGAAATGGCTAATGGCCAACGCGTCTTCCGCTTCGAGACGCGGCAGGCGGGCTGCCATCCACTCTGCCGGATAGAGAAACAGCGGTTGAGCCTCGACCCACGCCTGAACGCCGCCGGCATGCAGCAGGCGTTCGCGGACCTGAAAGCAGCGGCGGGTATGCGGCGACAGCGTCAGCCAGCCGTTGACCAGCACCAGGGCGCTGACCGCGCGTGGATAGTCGAGCGCCAGCTGCAGGCCAATCAGCGCCCCCAGCGCGTGGCCCACCAGCGCGAAGCGCGTGAGACCGGCCGTTTGCAGAGCGAGGAAAAGCTCCTGCGCCATGGTCGCCATACTGTAATTTTCCGCCAACGGGCCGCGATTCTCCCCGGTACCGTTATGGTCATAGAGCACCAGTTGATAATGCTGTTCCAGCGCCGCCCGCTGCGCCAGCCAGTACGCGCCAGCGCCGCCAAGCCCGGCGCTCAGCACCACCACCGGCGCGCCGGGCCACGGCGGCGGGGCAATATTGAGCCTCATCATGTTGGAGTACCGATATGGGCGACGCTGGCAATTTCCACCAGCGCATCGGGTTTCACCAGCCCGCACTGAATACAGAAACGCGCCGGTTTATCACCGGGGAAAAACTCGGCGTAGACCTCGTTAATCGCGACGTAATTTTGCCAGTCGGTAATAAAGATACTGTTGAAGGTCACATCCGCCATACTGCCCCCCGCCGTTTCGATAACGCATTTGATGGTCTCCAGCACGTGACGGGTTTGCGCCTTTGGGTCGCCGGGGTAGAGCACATTGTTTTGCTTATCAAACGGCAGAGTGCCGGAGACATACACCACCCCGTCGGCGAGCGTCCCAGGAACAAAGGGGGCAATCGGCGTAGCGGTGCCGGGGGGAATAATCACCTGTTTAGGCATAGCGTTTCTCCTCGCAAAAAGCGAGCGGGGCGGCGGGTTCTATGGCGCGACAGAAGCTGCCGACATCGCTGACCCAGCCGAAAAAGGTTTCAATGTTGAACAACGCCGCCTGTTGCGCGAAGGCGGGGCCTGCCTGATGGGTGGCATCCTCCAGCACCACGCCGAAGTATTCGAGGAAGAAGCCATCGCGCAGCGTCGATTCGACGCAGACGTTGGTGGCGATGCCGGTGAACACCAGGTGGCGAATACCGCGGCTGCGTAAAATGCTGTCGAGCGGGGTATTGAAGAAACCGCTGTAGCGCGGTTTCGGCAGGACGATATCGCCCTCCTGCGGCCGCAATTCGTCAACCAGTTGATAATCCCAACCGCCTTTTGCCAGCAGCTTGCCCTGCAGTTCCGGGCGTTGGCGCATGGTCTTCAGCGCGTTGGATTTATGGTAATTCGGCGAGCCGGGGCCGCCGGCTTCCACATACTGTTCGTCCCAGCCATTCTGGAACCAGATAATTAACATGCCGGCGGCGCGGGCGGCGGCCACCGCGAGATTAATATTATCGATAACCGGCCGGGTGGCGGAGACGTCAAAACCGGCGAGATCCAGATATCCGCCCTGGCTTGCATAGGCGTTTTGCATATCGACCACGATCAGCGCGCTGTGCTGGGGCGCGAAGGTCAGCGATTCCGGGCGAGCGGGAAGGGTAATCATCAGGCCACCTCGCGGGTAATGGGAGCAATATGGTCACGGCAGCGCATCAGCGGCTGAATACGTTCGCCGAAGGCGTCAATGCCCAGCAGGAAATCATCGAAGGTCAGCAGTACGCCGTCGGTACCGGGGACCGCCGCCACCTCATCGAGCATACGGGCAACGTTGGCATAAGAGCCGACGAGGGTGCCCATATTGATGTTGACCGCGGAGGTGGGGTCGGCCATCTGGCGGACGTTGGTATCGCTGCCGGAGCGGGTATCTTTCTGGCTCTGTTCGGTCAGCCAAGCCAGCGCCTCTTCATCCGCGCCGGCCTTGTAGTGTTCCCATTTAGCGCGGGCCGCTTCGTCAGTTTCGTCGGCGATCACCATAAACAGCACGTAGGAACCAACGTCGCGGCCGGTTTTTTCCGCCGCCTGCATCATCCGTGCGGCGGTGGGCGCGAAGGCGGCGGGGGTATTAACCCCTTTGCCAAAGCAAAAGTTGTAGTCGGCGTGTTGGGCGGAGAACGCCATGCCGGCGTCGCTTTGCCCGGCGCAGATAACCTTCATCGGCTGCGAGGGCCGCGGGCTGACCCGGCAGTCGTTCATGGTGAAGTAATCACCTTTAAAATCGCTGCGCCCGGTGCCCCACAGGTCGCGCAGAACCGTAACGTATTCAGTCAGGTAGTCATAGCGACTGGCGAAGTATTCATCGCCGGGCCAGATCCCCATCTGGTCATATTCCGGTTTTTGCCAGCCGGTCACCAGATTCACGCCAAAACGTCCGCCGGAGATAGAGTCGATAGTGGACGCCATGCGGGCGACGATGGCCGGAGGGAGCGTCAGCGTCGCGGCGGTGGCATAAATCTCTATCTTCGACGTCACCGCCGCCAGACCGGCCATCAGGGTGAACGATTCCAGGTTATGATCCCAGAATTCCGTTTTTCCTCCAAAGCCGCGCAGTTTGATCATGGAGAGCGCGAAGTCGAAATGGTAGCGCTCGGCCTTCTGCACAATCGCCTTATTCAGTTCGAAGGACGGCATATACTGCGGCGCATGCGTGGAAATTAACCAGCCGTTATTACCAATGGGAACGAAAACACCGATTTTCATAACTACCTCTCTGTCGTCATGGAAGATGAAATCGCGCGGTGCGGCATCCTGCCTCTCCCCGAACCACCTCGCAGTGGAAATAAAGCAAAGGTAATGCCAGTTTTAAAAAAGGTTTTGTTATTAATATGTTGTGTAATGGTTGCCGGATTTGATGATGAAAATGTGGACCGAATGGTCAAAATCAGTGCACGAAAAAACGGCAGTCATGCGCGATCGGAGTGCGCAGGGTCGTGTCGGCGAGGGGCTTTTGCTATGCTGAAGACGACTACTGAAGGAGAAGACGTATGGCACAGGGCGCCGTGAAAAAAACCGGCAAGCGTTCACAGGCGGTGAGCGCCAAAAAAGAGGCCATTCTGGCCGCTGCGCTGGAGACCTTCTCGCAGTTCGGCATTCACGGTACGCGGTTGGAGCAGGTCGCTGAACTGGCCGGGGTATCGAAAACCAATTTACTCTATTACTACCCGTCAAAAGAGGCGCTGTACGTTGCCGTGCTGCAGCGGATCCTCGCCATCTGGCTGGCGCCGCTGCGGGCATTTCGCGAAGATATCAGCCCGCTGGTGGCGATCCGCGAATATATTCGCCTTAAGCTTGAAGTATCGCGCGATCATCCTCAGGCCTCCAGACTGTTCTGTCTGGAGATGCTACAGGGGGCGCCGCTGCTCATGGGCGAACTGACCGGCGATCTGAAGGCGTTGATAGATGAAAAGTCGGCGATAATCTCGTCATGGATTGATAGCGGCAAGCTGGCGGCGGTCGATCCGCAGCACCTTATCTTTATGATCTGGGCGACGACGCAGCATTACGCCGATTTCGCCACTCAGGTGGAGGCGGTAACCGGCGCAACGCTACAGGATGAGCAGTTTTTCCAGCAAACCGTGGATAACGTGCAGCGGATGATTATCGAAGGGATCCGCGTACGTTAATTAGCTGGCGGCAGCGGGCAGTTTTGGTCGCCGTCTTCGCACTGAAGCAGCGAGGCGAGGAAGGCTTCGCGCTCGACGCTCTTATCGGTCATGCACTGGCTTATCAGCATCGGTTGCATACTGCCGCCTTCCGCGCCGGAAGCGAGAAACGCGCAGTCGGCGTCACGCAGGGAAATCCACGCCTGCTGGGCTTTTTTCAGCAATTCAAGCTGTTTGCCGGAGGCGCGTTTCAGCGCCTGCTCCCAGGTCTCATTCAGCTTTTTATCGGCCGCCTGATATTGTGCCGCGGCGCACTGGTTCATTTCGGTTTGCGTGTTGGCGTTGCTGCAGTCATCCGCCCACGCCGCGCCGCTGGCTAATAGGGCAGCCACGGCAATTAAAGTGCGTTTCATCGTTCTACTCCCATAAAAAAAGCTCCCGTCCGGGAGCCTTAATTAAGCACAGCTAACGTCGGCTGTCATTAGTTGAACACGCCGTAGATTTCCCGGATGGCGGCCGGGCTACCCTTTGGCGGGGTTATGTAGCCCCGGTAAGCGTAGCGCCACCGGGGAGCCCGTTTTAGCCGATGGTCATCAGGCTGGCGTTACCGCCTGCCGCGGCGGTGTTGACGCTCAATGAACGCTCGATATACAGGCGCTCCAGCAGCAGATTGGTTTCGCCGCGGGCAAAGCCCTGCACCGATACAATTGCCCCGTCGCGCGCCGCCACCTGCTCACACAGCTCGCGCAGCTGATCGGAATCACCATGATAAATGACCGCGTCGAAGGCCTGACTGGTCAACTGATCCGCTTTCGCAAAATGAATCCGCTCGCTGACCTCACGCGGCAGTTTCTTCGCCAGTTCGCGCTGCAGGGCGCTATCCGGCCACAGCACTTCACAACCAACCGCCATCGCCGCCGCCAGCTGAATCAGCGCATCCTGCTCGTTATCCGCCACGCACAATACGCGCTCGCGCGGCATCAGCGTCAGGGTATTGCGCTCGCCGGTTGGCCCTGGCAGCAGGCGTTGGGTGCCGCTTTGCGCCAACTCGCTGTATTGCTGACACAGCGCCTGCAGTTCAGGACGGCCAGCCGCCCACTGCTGCAGCGCCTGCAGCGGTTTTTCCAGCAGCGTTTTCAACTGGGCGTCCAGCGGACGCTCCGCATCCTGGCGGGCGAAAGTGACGCCGACCGCGCCCTGCGGGCGACTGGACAGCAGACGATACAGGTACAGCGGGCCGCCGGCTTTCGGGCCGGTGCCCGATAACCCTTCGCCGCCGAACGGCTGTACGCCGACCACCGCGCCAACCATATTGCGGTTGACGTACAGGTTGCCGACTTTCGCGCTGCCGGTGACCTGCGCAATGGTCTCGTCGATACGGGTATGCACGCCGAGGGTCAAGCCGTAGCCGGAGGCGTTAATCTGCTCAACCAGCTTATCCAGTTCGTTACGGTTATAGCGCACCACGTGCAGAACCGGGCCGAAGACCTCTTTTTTCAGTTCGTCGAAGCTCTCGAGTTCGATAAGCGTCGGCGCCACGAAAGTACCATGATTCCACTCGCGGGCATCTTCGCTATTTTCACGTACCGCCTGGAAGACATTGCGGCCTTTCGCGCGCAGCGCCTGAATATGGCGTTCGATATTCTCTTTGGCTTCCGCGTCGATTACAGGGCCGATATCGGTGGTCAGGCGACCCGGATTACCCATCCGGCATTCGCTCATCGCGCCGCGCAGCATGGTTAACGTATGGTCGGCGACTTCTTCCTGCAGGCACAGCACGCGCAGGGCGGAACAGCGCTGGCCGGCGCTGTCGAAAGCCGAGGCCAGTACGTCAATCACCACCTGCTCGGTGAGCGCCGACGAGTCGACGATCATCGCGTTCATGCCGCCGGTTTCCGCGATAAGCGGTGTCGGACGGCCCTGCGCATCAAGGCGGTTAGCGATGTTGCGCTGCAGCAGCGTCGCTACTTCGGTCGAACCGGTAAACATTACGCCGCGAACGCGTTCGTCTGAGGTTAGCGCGGCGCCGACGGTTTCCCCGCGGCCCGGCAGCAGTTGAATCACGCCCGGCGGTACGCCGGCTTCCAGCAGAATCGCTACGCCTTGCGCGGCGATAAGCGGCGTCTGTTCGGCCGGTTTGGCCAGCACGCTGTTGCCTGCCGCCAACGCCGCGGCAATCTGGCCGGTGAAGATCGCCAGCGGGAAGTTCCACGGGCTGATACAGACGACCGGGCCTAACGGGCGGTGGGTTTCATTATCGAAATCGTCACGCACCTGACCGGCATAATAGTGCAGGAAGTCGACGGCTTCGCGCACTTCAGCAATGGCGTTGCTGAAGGTTTTGCCAGCTTCGCGCACCAGGATCCCCATCAGGGTCGGCATCTGGCTTTCCATCAGTACGGCGGCGCGCTCAAGAATGGCGGCGCGTTCCTGCGGCGGGGTGGCGAACCAGATTGGCGCGTTATTGATAGCGCTGGTCAGCGCCTGCTGCACTTCGGCATCGCTGGCTTCGCGGACGTAGCCGACGATATCTTTCGGTTCCGCCGGGTTAATGACCGGCTGCATCTCGCCTTCGGCCACCGGCTGCTCCAGCATCGGTAGCGCCTGCCATTTGTGCAGCGCGCTGTTAAGCAACGAAGAGGAGAGGGAGGCCAGACGATGTTCGTTAGCCAGATCCAGACCGGCGGAGTTGCTGCGGCCGTTACCGTAGAGATCGCGCGGCAGCGGAATTTTCGGATGCGGCAGACCGGCCTGACCTTCCTGCTGCGCCAGTTTTTCGACCGCGCTGACCGGATCGGCCACCAGTTCGTCCAGCGGCAGGGTATTATCCGCGATACGGTTAACGAAGGAGGTATTGGCGCCGTTTTCCAGTAGACGACGCACCAGATACGCCAGCAGCGTTTCATGGGTACCGACCGGCGCGTAGATACGACACGGACGGTTTAGTTTGCCGTCGGCGACTTTGCCCACGACCTGCTCATACAGCGGTTCGCCCATGCCGTGCAGGCACTGGAACTCGTACTGGCCAGGGTAGTAATTTTGCCCCGCCAGCTGGTAGATAGCCGCCAGCGTATGGGCGTTATGGGTGGCAAACTGCGGATAAATCAGGTTCGGTACCGCCAGCAGCTTTTTGGCGCAGGCGAGATACGAAACGTCGGTGTAGACCTTACGGGTATAAACCGGATAGCCTTCGAGGCCTTCCATCTGCGCGCGTTTGATTTCGCTATCCCAATAGGCGCCTTTCACCAGGCGAATCATCAGGCGACGGCGGCTGCGGGTCGCCATGTCGATCAGCGAATCAATCACAAACGGGCAGCGTTTCTGATAGGCCTGAATAACAAAGCCGATACCGTTCCAGCCGGCCAGCTCCGGTTCGAAGCATAGTTTTTCCAGCAGGTCGAGGGAGATCTCCAGGCGGTCGGCCTCTTCGGCATCGATGTTAATGCCGATGTCGTACTGGCGCGCCAGCAGCGTCAGCGATTTAAGGCGCGGATAGAGCTCTTCCATGACCCGGTCATACTGCGCGCGGCTGTAGCGCGGGTGCAGCGCGGAGAGTTTAATCGAGATACCCGGACCTTCATAAATGCCGCGGCCGTTGGAGGCTTTACCGATGGCGTGGATCGCCTGCTGATAAGAGACCATATAGGCCTGCGCATCGGCGGCGGTCAGCGCGGCTTCGCCGAGCATATCGTAGGAGTAACGGAACCCTTTCTCTTCCAGCTTGCGGGCGTTGGCCAGCGCTTCGGCGATGGTTTCCCCGGTGACGAACTGCTCGCCCATCAGGCGCATCGCCATATCCACGCCTTTGCGGATCAGCGGTTCGCCGCTCTTGCCAATAATGCGGTTCAGCGAGCGGGAGAGGCTGGTCTCGTTATGGGTCGACACCAGTTTCCCGGTAAACAACAGCCCCCAGGTGGCGGCGTTAACGAACAGCGACGGGCTGCGGCCGATATGCGATTGCCAGTTGCCGTTGCTGATTTTGTCGCGGATTAGCGCATCGCGGGTGGCTTTATCCGGAATGCGCAGCAGCGCTTCGGCCAGGCACATCAGCGCCACGCCTTCCTGCGAGGAAAGCGAGAACTCCTGCAGCAGGCTCTGCACCATGCCAGCGCGGCCGCTGGCGGTTTTCTGGTTGCGTAGCTTTTCCGCCAGCTGGTAGGCCAGCTTGTGCGCCTGTTCGCCTAACGGCTGCGGCAGACGGGCCTGCTCCAGCAACATCGGTACCGCATCGGTTTCCGGGCGTCGCCAGGCCGCAGTGATCGCCGCGCGGCTGACCGATTGCGGTAGAATTTGTTCGGCGAACTCCAGGAACGGCTGATACGGCTCGTCCGCCGGAGCGCCTGCTTCATCGCTTTCATTGGCGGCGCCGGAAAGGAGCGCCGGCAGTTCCGGTAGCGTCTCGTCGTTTTCCAGCTTTTCCAGATAGTTGAAGATAGCTTGCTTAATCAGCCAGTGCGGCGTGCGGTCAATACGGCTCGCGGCGGACTTAATGCGTTCGCGCGTGGCGTCGTCAAGTTTTACACCCATGGTGGTGGTGCCCATTGCGGGAACTCCTGTTAGCTATGTAATGCCCTTTTATTGGTTGCGTAGAAATATCACCTATGTTGCAACTTTGTGCAACCTTGTTAATTGTGACCTGGCTAGCAAGCTGAGAAATGAATGAATTGTTAATAGCCTTGATAAGATTTTCCAATAAATAGCCTCATTCAAATAACGTATTTATCTGCGTTGCTTAACAGTTTTTTCAGGTGCAACCCGTAAAAACGTGAGGGAGTGCAACCTATAGAAAATTGCTATTTTTCCTGAGACAACTTTCGTGTAAATGCTGTGTTAAATCGTTTGTGAAATACCGACGCATCCGTCAGGATACGCTCGCCCAATACAACCAATACGCCATTACCCCGTTCCGGTAGTGGATAAAACGACAAAGTTGGACGTTGTCGAAATAAATTCTGGAGATTTGCATGGCTATTAGCACACCCATGTTGGTGACGTTTATTGTTTATATTTTTGGCATGGTACTGATAGGTTTTATTGCCTGGCGCTCAACCAAGAACTTTGACGATTATATTCTCGGCGGCCGCAGTCTTGGGCCATTTGTGACCGCGCTCTCTGCCGGTGCATCAGATATGAGCGGCTGGCTGCTGATGGGGTTACCGGGGGCGATTTTTCTCTCCGGGATTTCCGAAAGCTGGATCGCCATCGGCCTGACCCTGGGGGCGTGGATTAACTGGAAACTGGTGGCCGGGCGCCTGCGCGTGCATACCGAAGTCAACAACAACGCCCTGACGCTGCCGGACTATTTTACCGGCCGCTTCGAAGATAAAAGCCGCGTGCTGCGTATTATCTCCGCGCTGGTTATCTTACTGTTCTTCACTATTTATTGTGCTTCCGGGATTGTTGCCGGCGCGCGTCTGTTCGAAAGCACCTTCGGTATGAGCTATGAAACCGCGCTGTGGGCCGGTGCCGCCGCGACAATCATCTATACCTTCGTGGGCGGTTTCCTGGCGGTAAGCTGGACCGATACCGTGCAGGCCAGCCTGATGATCTTCGCGCTGATTTTGACGCCGGTGATGGTGATTATCTCGGTCGGCGGTTTCGGCGATTCGCTGGAAGTGATTAAGCAAAAAAGCATCGAAAATATCGACATGCTCAAGGGACTGAACTTCGTGGCGATTATTTCGCTGATGGGTTGGGGTCTCGGTTATTTCGGCCAGCCGCATATTCTGGCGCGCTTTATGGCGGCGGATTCTCACCACAGCATTGTTCATGCGCGTCGTATTAGTATGACCTGGATGATCCTCTGTCTGGCGGGCGCGGTATCGGTCGGTTTCTTCGGTATCGCCTACTTTAATAACAACCCGAGCCTGGCGGGCGCGGTTAATCAGAACGCCGAACGGGTATTTATCGAACTGGCGCAAATCCTGTTTAACCCGTGGATTGCCGGGATCCTGCTGTCGGCCATTCTGGCGGCGGTCATGTCGACCCTGAGCTGCCAGCTGCTGGTCTGCTCCAGCGCGATTACCGAAGATCTGTATAAAGCCTTCCTGCGTAAAAACGCCGGTCAGAAAGAGTTGGTCTGGATCGGCCGCTTCATGGTGCTGGTGGTAGCGCTGATTGCGATTGCGCTGGCCGCTAACCCGGAAAACCGCGTACTGGGTCTGGTCAGCTACGCATGGGCAGGCTTCGGCGCCGCATTTGGCCCGGTGGTGCTGTTCTCGGTGATGTGGTCGCGTATGACTCGTAACGGCGCGCTTGCCGGGATGATTATTGGCGCGGTTACGGTTATCGTCTGGAAACAGTTCGGCTGGCTGGGACTGTATGAAATCATCCCTGGCTTCCTGTTCGGCAGTATCGGGATTGTGGTCTTCAGCCTGCTTGGCAAAGCGCCATCGGCGGCCATGCAGCAGCGTTTTGCCGAAGCGGACGCGCATTACCATTCTGCGCCGCCGGTACGCGCTACCGCTGAATAAAAGTAGCGAGCACCAGAAACCGCAACGGCTCCCATCAGGGAGCCGTTTTTTTTGCCGCCTGTACGGCCCGGCGGAGAGCTGCTGGCGGTCAGGCGGTTACTTCGCCGCGCCTTCGTTTACCCAGTTCATGAAGATCAGATACCCGATAGAGAGCAGAGTGGCACCAATAAACATCCCGAGAATGCCATCGGTGGCCATGCCGCCCAACGCGCCGAGCAGAACGATCGGCATCGGCGCGTCTACGCCGCGGCCCAGCATAAGCGGTTTGAGGACGTTATCGACCATCCCGGCGACAATCAGCAGGACGGTAAACACGATATTCACCGCGGTGCCGTGGTCGCCGGTCATCCACATAATGGCAATCGCCGGGGCGGTGACCAGTATCACCGGGATTTGCGCGATACCGAGCACCAGCGCCAGCACGAAGAAGATGCCGGCGGCCGGGATCCCCGCCAACGCAATGATAATTCCCGTCAGCAAGGCCTGAATCAGCGCCACGCCGATCACCCCCTGCGCGACGGCGCGAATGGTGCCGGTGCACAGACGGCTCAGGGCAACACCTTTAGTTTCATCGGTGATACGAACGGCGATACGTTTAGCGCTGTTGGCGCCTGCCGCGCCCCAGGTCATGATGGCGCCAGCGACAATAAAGGAGAGGACAAAGCCCAGCAGCCCGCCGCCCATACTTGCCAGCACGCCGAGCACCAGTTTCGCCGCCTCGCCAATTTGCGTGTGATAACTGCTCAGTACCGCCGGCAGGTCCGCCGAGGCCTTCAGCCAGAACGCATACAGCTTACCGCCGACGAGGGGAATAGAGGCGACGTTGGCCGATGGCGGCGGCAGCGTGAGATCGCTGCCGCTGACCTTATCAATCAGGCTACCGGCGCTTTCGCCAAGCGAGGTCACCATGAAAATGGTCGGGATGACGATAATCAGCAGGCCGAATAATACCAATATGGTTGATGCCAGCCCCTGTCGCCCGCCGATACGTCGCGCGATGTGTTGATGTAAAGGGTAGAGGGTGACGGCCAGGATCAGCGCCCATAGCATCATGTTCAGGAACGGCGAGAAGACGGTAAAGCAGAAGGAGGCCAGCGCCAGTATCAAGCCGAACTTAATAAACATATCGAGAAAGCGGGTGACAATTCTTTTCTCAATATTAGCTAACTCATTATTTTCTATCATGAATTATTCCAGTTGTTATTTTACGCGGCCGCCAGGCCAGTTAAAAACGCTCAACTATAGAGAAGTCTTTGAAATAAAAAACGCAGGAAATAATTTAAAAAAGAATTTCGCCCAGGCTGTGTTTATCAGTGTAGAACAAAAGAAAATACGCCGTATCGCCAGAGAGTAATGTTCGCGCCTCTCTTGCTAATTCACTGAAAATACGCTGATATCTGGGTACAAAAAACAATGAGGATAGCAAATGAAATTACCCCAGGCCGCCGCGGCGCTGATCGTTGCCGCACTGTTGACAGGATGCGTGGCGCCATCCGAGAAAAGCGCCGCGCGCGTTGATAATAACGCCTGTCCGGCGGACAACGCGATGGTGCAAACCACCCTTTATTTCGGCCTTAGCCGGCCAGCGGGGAAAGATATTACCGCCCAGGAGTGGCAGCAGTTTGTCGACCGCGATGTGACGCCGCGTTTTCGCGATGGCCTGACGGTTTTTGATGCCCGCGGCCAGTGGTTAGGTAACAATGGCGCAGTGGCCCGCGAGTCCAGCAAGGCGCTGATGCTGATTCACAGCAATGATGCGAAAAGTGAGCAGGGGATTGAAGCGCTGCGTAATACGTATAAGACGCGATTCGCCCAGGAGTCCGTTATGCGCGTTGATCAGCCGGTGTGCGTACATTTCTGACGAACAGGGCGGGGAGAGCCCCCGCCCGACGAGTTACAGCACCAGCCCGGCAAAACTGGCGGACAGCAGGCTAACCAGCGTCGCGCCATAGACCAGACGCAGGCCGAAGCGGGAAACGGTGTTGCCCTGTTGCTCGTTAAGCCCTTTAATCGCCCCGGCAATGATGCCAATGGAGGCGAAGTTGGCGAACGAGACGAGAAACACGGAAAGGATCCCTAGCCCGCGCGGCGTCATGCTGGCGGCAATTTTCTGCAGCTCGATCATCGCCACGAATTCGTTAGCGACCAGCTTGGTGGCCATAATACTCCCGGCATTTAGCGCGTCGCTTAATGGAATACCCACCAGCCACGCCAGCGGATAAAAGACGTAACCGAGGATTTGCTGGAAGCTTAGGCCGAAAACGGTCGCAAATAACGCATTAACGGCGCTAATCAGGGCGATAAAGCCGATTAGCATCGCCAGAATAATCATCGCCACCTTAAAGCCCGCCAGGATATATTCGCCCAGCATTTCAAAGAAACTCTGCGATTCATGCATCTTTTCAAGCTTTATTTCAGCTTCGCTGCCGGGGCGCGTAGGGTTAATAATCGACAGCACAATAAAGGTGCTGAACATATTAAGAATCAACGCCGCCACCACGTATTTCGCATCAAGCATGGTCATATAGGCGCCGACGATCGACAGCGATACCGTTGACATGGCGGTCGCCGCCATCGTGAACAGGCGACGCGGAGAGAGGTCCCCGAGTACGCCTTTGTAAGCAATAAAGTTTTCCGACTGGCCGAGGATCAGCGAGCTGACGGCATTGAATGATTCCAGCTTGCCCATGCCGTTCACCTTCGACAGCAGGGTGCCGATCAGACGAATAAAGATCGGCAGAATACGCCAGTGTTGCAGAATACCTATCAGCGCGGAAATAAAGACGATTGGACACAGTACGCCGAGGAAAATAAAGGCCAGCCCTTTTTCACCCATCCCGCCAAATACGAAGTTGGACCCTTCAGCGGCGAACCCGAGTAACGAAGCAAAAAAGCCTGAAATATTTTTCACTACCCATAACCCGCTTTCGGCGTGAAGGAAAAAGAAAGCCAGGGCGATTTCAATAATAATTAACTGCAGAATGTAGCGAATGCGGATTTTTTGACGGTCATAGCTGGCAAGCCAGGCGAGGGCGAGAATAACCGCCAGCGCCAGCAGGAAGTGCAAAATTTGAGTCATGTTATTTATTTCGCAGATAAATCAGGACCGCCATTTAGCCACAGCGCTACGGTCCGGTAAATATGCGACATAAAAAATCATGCTATTTGCCATTTTAATGCTTAGCTGGTGAAATATTTTTGTAAGTGACTATTTTGTAGCGATTAATTTACAACTTGTCATCATTCCCTGAACATTTTGCTTGTGTTTCTCATTGTTGTAATGATAATCACTATCATAAATATTTACCTATCTTTGCATCCGTTGACGGCGGTTCACATTTAAGGGTTTCGGCATGTTTGTTCCATTTCTCATCATGTTACGCGAAGGGCTGGAAGCCGCGCTGATTGTCAGCCTGATTGCCAGCTATTTAAAACGAACCCAGCGCGGCAGCTGGATCGGCGTCATGTGGATTGGCGTATTCCTCGCGGCGGCGCTCTGTCTCGGGTTGGGGATTTTTATCAACGAGACCACCGGAGAATTTCCGCAGCGCGAGCAGGAACTGTTTGAAGGCATCGTGGCGGTGATAGCGGTATTTATCCTCACCTGGATGGTGTTCTGGATGCGTAAAGTGTCGCGCAACGTCAAACAACAGCTGGAGCAGGCGGTGGATAACGCGCTACAGCGCGGGAATAACCACGGCTGGGCGCTGGTGATGATGGTGTTTTTTGCGGTTGCCCGCGAAGGCCTGGAGTCGGTCTTTTTCCTGCTGGCGGCATTCCAGCAGGATGTGGGCATCTGGCCGCCGCTGGGGGCGATGCTCGGGCTGGCGACGGCGGTAGTATTAGGTTTCCTGCTTTACTGGGGCGGTATCCGCCTTAATCTCGGCGTGTTCTTCAAATGGACCAGTCTGTTTATCCTGCTGGTGGCGGCCGGTCTGGCCGCCGGGGCGATTCGTGCTTTCCATGAGGCGGGATTGTGGAATTACTTCCAGAATGTCGCCTTTGACCTTAGCAACGTGGTATCGACGCATACGCTGTTCGGTACGCTGCTGGAAGGCATCTTTGGTTATCAGGAGACGCCCACCGTCAGTGAAGTGGCGGTTTATCTCTTCTATTTGATCCCGGCGCTGGTGTGCTTTGCCTTGCCGCCGGGCAGCAAAACGACAGCATCGCGAGCCGCGTAATTCAGGCGCCGCTGATTAATATAGTTACAACATACTTTTCGAAAGGGATGGTCATGATAATTCATTTTCGCCGTACTGCGCTGCAGTTAACCGTCGCCGCGCTGTTTAGTTCCGCCTTTTACGCTCAGGCTGCGGATATTCCGCAGGTTAAAGTTACCGTCAACGATAAGCAGTGCGAACCTATGCAGGTAACGGTGAAGGCGGGTAAAACCCAGTTCATCATCCAGAACCACAGCCAGAAAGCGCTGGAGTGGGAGATCCTGAAAGGAGTGATGGTGGTCGAGGAGCGGGAAAACATCGCGCCAGGATTCACGCAAAAATTGACGGCTAACCTGCAGCCGGGCGAATACGATATGACCTGCGGCCTGCTGACTAACCCGAAAGGTAAGCTTATTGTCACCGGTGAAACCAGCAAAGATGCGGCGAAAGCCGATGCGGTGCTGAGTCTTGGCGAGGCGATTACTGCCTATAAAGCCTACGTTACCGCGGAGACCGCGCAGCTGGTTAGCGGTACTAAAGCCTTTACCGATGCGGTAAAAGCCGGTGATATCGTGAAAGCGAAGGCGCTGTATGCCCCGACCCGTCAGCACTACGAGCGCATCGAACCGATTGCCGAACTGTTCTCCGACCTCGACGGCAGCATTGACGCCCGTGAAGATGATTTCGAGAAAAAAGCCGAAGACCCGAAATTTACCGGCTTCCACCGTCTGGAAAAAGCGCTGTTTGGCGATAACAGCGTGAAGGGAATGGAAAACTATGCCGAACAGTTGAACAGCGATGTGCTGGAACTGCAAAAACGCATTAGCGAGCTGGCCTTCCCACCGTCGAAAGTGGTAGGCGGCGCGGCGGGGCTGATTGAAGAAGTGGCGGCCAGCAAAATTAGCGGCGAAGAAGATCGTTACAGCCATACCGACCTGTGGGACTTCCAGGCCAATATCGACGGCGCACAGAAAATCGTCGACCTGCTGCGCCCGCAGCTGCAAAAGGATAATAGCGCGCTGCTGGCCAAAGTTGACGCCAACTTCAAAAAAGTTGATGCCATCCTTGCTAAATACCGCACGAAAGACGGTTTCGAGACCTATGACAAGCTCACCACCGCTGACCGTAATGCGCTGAAAGGGCCGATCACGACGCTGGCAGAAGATCTGGCTCAACTGCGTGGAATTTTGGGCCTGGATTAATTCGATGACACAACAGAAACCACGCGACGTGAATGAACCGTCACGTCGCCGCTTACTGAAGGGGATCGGCGCGCTTGGCGGCGCGCTGGCCATCAGCGGCGGTTGCCCGATGGCGCAGGCGGCGAAAGCGGAAAGCTCCCCCGGCACGCTCGCACCCGATGCGCGTCAGGAAAAACAGCCATTTTATGGCCCGCATCAGGCGGGCATACTGACGCCGCAGCAGGCCTCGATGATGCTGGTGGCGTTTGATGTACTGGCGGCGGATAAAGCCGACCTCGAACGCCTGTTCCGCTTGCTGACCCAGCGGATCGCCTTTTTAACCGCAGGCGGTCCGGCGCCGGATACCCCGAATCCCCGATTGCCGCCGATGGATTCCGGGATTTTAGGGCCGTGGATTGCGCCGGATAACCTGACTATCACCGTCTCCGTCGGCCATTCGCTGTTCGATGAGCGCTTTGGCTTAGCGGATAAAGCGCCAAAAAAACTGCAGGCAATGACGCGTTTCCCGAATGATTCGCTGGATGCCGCACTGTGCCATGGCGATTTACTACTGCAGATTTGCGCCAATACCCAGGATACGGTCATTCACGCGCTACGTGACATTATCAAACACACGCCCGATCTACTGAGCGTGCGCTGGAAGCGGGAAGGGTTTATCTCTGATAGCGCGGCCCGTAGCAAAGGCAAAGAGACGCCAATTAACCTGCTGGGCTTTAAAGACGGTACCGCTAATCCGTCGAGCCAGGATAAAGCGCTAATAGATAACGTGGTGTGGGTGACTGCCGACCAGGGCGAACCGGCCTGGGCGATCGGCGGTAGTTATCAGGCTGCGCGTATCATTCAGTTCCACGTTGAGTTCTGGGATCGTACGCCGCTGAAAGAGCAGCAGACGATTTTTGGCCGCGATAAACATTCTGGCGCGCCGTTGGGGATGAAGCATGAACATGATGTTCCGGACTACAGTCGCGATCCGAACGGTGAAGTGATTGCCCTTGATAGCCATATTCGTCTTGCGAACCCGCGTACGCCGGAAACGCAGTCCAGCCTGATGATGCGCCGCGGTTACAGCTATTCGTTAGGCGTCACCAACTCAGGGCAACTGGATATGGGGTTATTGTTTGTCTGCTATCAGCACGATTTGGAAAAGGGATTCCTGACGGTGCAGAAACGGCTGAACGGCGAGGCCCTGGAGGAGTACGTTAAACCTATTGGCGGCGGATACTTCTTTGTGTTGCCCGGCGTGATGAATGACCAGCATTATCTTGGACAATCGCTGTTACAAGCCTGATAGGCGTCCTGCCGGCGAAGGCAGGGCGTTTTCTGCTGTTTTTCTCGGATTCAATATATTTCCTGCCATGTGTTATATTTCTGTAATACAAATGACGGATAGTTTTCTACAATGATTTTAGAAATCATTGTTGCGTCAATGTAAAAAATAAGTTGCATTAAGAATAATTTTTGATGTACTTATTACATACGCGGTAGTTCCCGGCAGTGATGTCGCTCACTATGGAGATCGCGAATGGTAAGGTCCTGTAGCGGACAACGTAAAACCACATACCGTACTTTCCAGCACGGGGGCCCAGCTTCCGGCAGCGATTTTCACTCTGTAACCCCAATTTCTTCCACTACTAATCAGGCTAACTCTGGCAGGGTACGCGGTGCGCGTAGCCGCGACTCGTTGTCCATTCAACCGGCAAGCAATGGCTTACAAGGAAGCCAAACCTCAATCGTTCGTGCGCATAATCGCGTTGCTCTTGACGCGCGTGATGTAAACCAACAACGCAAGGTGCTATCCATGGGAAGACAAAAAGCAGTGATCAAAGCTCGTCGTGAGGCAAAACGTGTGCTGAGACGGGATTCGCGTAGCCATAAACAACGTGAAGAAGAATCGGTCACATCGCTTGTGCAAATGAGTGGCGTAGAAGCAATCGGCATGGCGCGGGATAGCCGCGATCTTTCACCGATTGAGGCGCGTAATGAAGCTCAGGCGCATTATTTGAATGCCATCGACAATAAACAGCTGATTTTCGCCACCGGCGAAGCCGGGTGCGGGAAGACCTGGATCAGCGCGGCTAAAGCAGCTGAAGCCCTGATCCATAAGGATGTGGACAGAATTATTGTTACCCGTCCCGTTCTGCAGGCCGACGAAGATCTCGGCTTCTTACCGGGAGATATCGCCGAAAAATTCGCTCCCTATTTCCGACCGGTATATGACGTACTGGTGAAGAGGTTGGGCGCTTCCTTTATGCAATATTGCCTGCGCCCGGAAATCGGCAAGGTAGAAATCGCGCCGTTCGCCTATATGCGCGGACGCACCTTTGAAAACGCGGTGGTGATTCTGGACGAGGCCCAGAACGTGACCGCGGCGCAAATGAAGATGTTTTTAACCCGCCTCGGGGAGAACGTCACTGTGATCGTCAACGGCGATATTACCCAGTGTGATTTGCCCTCTGGCGTAAAATCGGGTCTGAGCGATGCGTTGTCGCGTTTTGAAGAAGACGAGATGATTGGCATTGTGCGCTTTACCACCGATGACTGCGTGCGTTCAACGCTTTGCCAGCGAACGTTGAAAGCCTATTACTAAACGCTAGTGAGTGTGCAAAGCCCGGGATATCCCGGGCTTTGTTGTTTTTGCAGCATTTTCCCGGCGGCGCTGCGCCTGGACTGGCTACTGATGGTGCGGCCTGTGGGGTTTCCCGGCGGCACTGTGCCTGGCCGGGCTACTGATGGTGCGGCTGTGGGATTCCCGGCGGCGCTGCGCTTGGACGGGCTACTGTGGTGGGGCCTGTGGGATTTCCCGGCGGCGCTGCGCCTGGACTGGCTACTGATGGTGCGGCCTTCGGGATTCCCGGCGGTGCTGCGCCTGGCCGGGCTACTGGTGGTGCGGGCTGTGGGGTTTCCCGGCGGCGCTGCGCCTGGACGGGCTACTGATGGTGGGGCCTGTGGGATTCCCGGCGGTGCTGCGCCTGGCCGGGCTACTGGTTGGTGGTGCGGCCTGTGGGATGGGTAGCCCGGGCGAGGCATTTATGCCGACCCCGGGAAGGGCGGCGGTGCCACATGCGAAAAAAGAGCCCGTACTTTCGTACGGGCTCTTATCTCGAATATGGCGGTGAGGGGGGGATTGACTCGCTTCGCTCGCCGTTACTCGGCCCATCCATGGGCCTCGCCCCTTCGGGGCCAACGCCGGCGTTGTTCAAAAACGCTCCCGGCGTTTTTGTCGGGGCAGCCCGCTTACTGCGTGCGCGGTCTGTCCAACTGGCTGCGCCAGTTGTCGAACCCCGGTCGGGGGTTCTCGTCCCCCCCCCAACGGAGAATATAAAAGAAAAGAGCCCGTACTTTCGTACGAGCTCTCATCTCGAATATGGCGGTGAGGGGGGGATTGACTCGCTTCGCTCGCCCCTGCGGGGCAGCCCGCTTACTGCGTTCGCGGTCTGTCCAACTGGCAGCGCCAGTTGTCGAACCCCGGTCGGGGGTTCTCACCCCCCCGTACGGAGAACATAAAAGAAAAGAGCCCGTACTTTCGTACGAGCTCTCATCTCGAATATGGCGGTGAGGGGGGGATTGACTCGCTTTGCTCGCCCCTGCGGGGCAGCCCGCTTACTGCGTTCGCGGTCTGTCCAACTGGCTGCGCCAGTTGTCGAACCCCGGTCGGGGGTTCTCATCCCCCCCAACGGAGAATATAAAAGAAAAGAGCCCGTACTTTCGTACGAGCTCTCATCTCGAATATGGCGGTGAGGGGGGGATTGACTCGCTTTGCTCGCCCCTGCGGGGCAGCCCGCTTACTGCGTTCGCGGTCTGTCCAACTGGCTGCGCCAGTTGTCGAACCCCGGTCGGGGGTTCTCATCCCCCCCAACGGAGAATATAAAAGAAAAGAGCCCGTACTTTCGTACGAGCTCTCATCTCGAATATGGCGGTGAGGGGGGGATTGACTCGCTTTGCTCGCCCCTGCGGGGCAGCCCGCTTACTGCGTTCGCGGTCTGTCCAACTGGCTGCGCCAGTTGTCGAACCCCGGTCGGGGGTTCTCATCCCCCCCAACGGAGAATATAAAAGAAAAGAGCCCGTACTTTCGTACGAGCTCTCATCTCGAATATGGCGGTGAGGGGGGGATTCGAACCCCCGATACGTTGCCGTATACACACTTTCCAGGCGTGCTCCTTCAGCCACTCGGACACCTCACCATATTGTCTTGCTGCTCACCTTGGGTGGGCAACGGGGCGCTACTATAGGGAGTTGCGCTAAAACGGTCAAGCATATTTTTTTCTTTCTTTACCGTTCGGTTAAGCAATGAACACTGCCCCGTCGATTCATCGACGGGGCAGCTATTTTAACGCTGGGAATCCAGCTTTTCGTTGTTCTTCACGACATCCTGCGCCTTGCTGTAGCTTTCAATCAGCAACTGGTACGCCGGGAAGACTTTGGTATACACCTCAGCCCACTCGGCGGCATCCGGACGGTTCCAGGTGCGCTGCAGTTCAGAGGCTACCGCGGCGGTATCCATTGGCACTACGCCGGCCTGGACTACTCGCGCCAGGGTGATCTCCTGCGCCATTTTGCTGTAGGTACCGGAGGCGTCGATAACGGCAAACACTTTATAACCGTCGGCGACGGCGGCAATTGCCGGGAAAGCCATGCAGACGCTGGTAATGGTACCGGCGATGATTAAGGTTTTGCGCCCGGTCGCTTTCACCGCGGCGACAAACTCCGGGTTGTCCCAGGCATTGATTTCGCCTTTACGCGCAATATATTTCGCATGCGGCGCGTTCTCATGAATTTCCGGAATCAACGGGCCGTTCGGGCCTTGCGGTACGGAAGCGGTGGTGATCACCGGGATCCCGGCAAGGGATGCCATTTTCGCCAGCGCGGCGGCGCGAGCGCGCAGTTCCGGCATCGGCATATCGCCAACGGTCTGGAACAGGCCGCTTTGGTGGTCAATCAACAGCATCGCGGTATCGTTAACATCAATCACCGGACGAGAACTGTTAAAGTTAGCTGGAGTAGACATATTCTTCACCTCAATTTCGTTAGATTTGGCCAAAACGGCCGCTGTTAAAATCGCGAATTGCCTCGGCAATTTGCGTTTTGGTATTCATCACAAACGGGCCGTAGCCCACGATAGGCTCCTGCAGCGGCTCGCCGGCCATCAGCAGAACCTTCGCGTCGGAGCCCGCTTCCAGATGGAAGGCTTCGCCTTTCTGGCTCAGCACCACCAGCTGTCCTTCCCGGGCGTTTTCCGTACCGTTAACGGTGACTTCTCCTTCTAGTACGACCAACGCGGTGCTCCAGCCTTCCGGCTGACGCAATGTCACATCGTGACTTTGTTTGAGCTGCATATCCCACACGTTTAACGGTGAGAATGTGTGCGCTGGGCCGGCAACATCGCCGTAACGCCCGGCAATCACTCTGACGCTCCCGGCATCGTCTTCCAGCGTCGCTTGCGGAATGACGTCTGCGGTAATGCTCTGATAGCCCGGAGTCGTCATTTTGTCTTTCGCCGGCAGGTTGACCCACAGCTGCATCATTTTCAGTTCACCGCCGGAGCGGGTGAACGCTTCGGAGTGGAACTCTTCATGCAGTATCCCGGCGCCAGCCGTCATCCACTGCACGTCGCCTGGGCCGATAACGCCGCCTCTGCCGGTTGAGTCGCGATGCTCTACTTCACCGGAGTAGACAATGGTGACGGTTTCGAATCCGCGATGCGGATGCTCGCCGACGCCGCGTTTACCGCTTCCCGCCGGAAAAGTATGCGGACCGGCATAGTCGAGCAGTAAAAATGGGCTCAGTTGTTCGCCGTGGGTCTGGTAAGAAAACATTGAGCGAACCGGGAAACCGTCGCCCACCCAGTGCTGCGAAGGGGCGGTGTAAACGCCAGTAATCTGTTTCATGGTTATCTCCTGCATGTCTGTATCTGATGTGAATAAGCTTATATCTGGAGCTAATATTCCGGTAGATAGCGAAAATGACCTATACTGTTCTAAAAATGGAACGATGGAGAGAGGGATGCATGACCTCAACGATCTGGCCTGGTTTGTTCAGGTGGTAGACCATGGCGGTTTTGCCGCTGCCGGTCGGGCGCTCGACCAGCCTAAATCCAAACTCAGCCGCCGCATTGCGCAACTGGAAGAACGCCTGGGCGTGCGCCTGATTCAACGAACCACCCGACAGTTCGCCGTAACGGAAGTCGGCCAAACTTTCTATCAACACTGCAAGGCGATGTTGATAGAAGCCGAAGCGGCGCATCAGGCGGTAGAAACGCTGCAGTCTGAACCGCGCGGCAGCGTTAAGCTCACCTGTCCGGTAACCCTGTTGCATGCCCATGTTGGCCCGATGCTGGCGCGCTTTATGGTGCGATACCCAGGGGTGACGCTACATCTTGAAGCCACTAACCGGCGGGTGGACGTGGTGGGCGAGGGGGTTGATGTGGCCATCCGCGTGCGGCCAAGGCCATTTGAAGATAGCGACTTGGTCATGCGGGTGTTGGCCGATCGCGGCCATCGCCTGGTGGCGAGTCCGGCGCTGATCGCTCGGCTTGGGCGCCCACAGGCGCCGGCGGAATTGAGTACCTGGCCGGGGCTAAGTATTGGCGCCGGAAAACATCAGCATAAATGGCAATTGACCGGCCCGGAGGGGGCGCGAGCCGAGGTTTATTTCACCCCGCGAATGGTGACCAGCGATATGCTGGCGCTGCGCGAGGCGGCTATGGCGGGCGTTGGCGTGGTACAGCTTCCTTTATTAATGGTGCGCGATCAGCTGGCATCAGGGGAGCTTGAAATCGTGCTTGATGAGTGGCAACCGCGACGGGAAGTCATTCACGCGGTGTTTGCCTCGCGGCGCGGTTTATTACCTTCTGTCAGAGCGCTGGTGGATTATCTCAGCGAAGAGTATCAGCGGATGGAAGAGGATTAGCTTAGACTCTTTTTCCCCGGCGGCGCTGCGCCTGGTCTTGCTACTGGTGGCGGGACCTGCGTGATTCCCGGCGGCGCTGCGCCTGGACGGGCTACTGGTGGTGCGGCCTGCGGGATTCCCGGCGACGCTGCGCCTGGACGGGCTACTGGTGGTGCGGCTGTGGGATTCCCGGCGGCGCTGCGCTTGGCCGGGCTACTGGCTGGTGGTGCGGCCTTTGGGATGGGTAGCCCGGGCGAGGCATTTATGCCGACCCCGGGAAGGGCGGCGGTGCCACATGCGAAAAAAAGCCCATACTTTCGTACGAGCTCTCATCTCGAATATGGCGGTGAGGGGGGGGATTGACTCGCTTCGCTCGCCCCTGCGGGGCAGCCCGCTTACTGCGTTCGCGGTCTGTCCAACTGGCAGCGCCAGTTGTCGAACCCCGGTCGGGGGTTCTCACCCCCCCGTACGGAGAACATAAAAGAAAAGAGCCCGTACTTTCGTACGAGCTCTCATCTCGAATATGGCGGTGAGGGGGGGATTCGAACCCCCGATACGTTGCCGTATACACACTTTCCAGGCGTGCTCCTTCAGCCACTCGGACACCTCACCATATTGTCTTTCCCGTTGTTGCTGGGAACGGGCGCTAATGTAGGGAAATACGTATCTCGCGTCAATCAACTTTTTTAAAAAAAGATGCGTTTAGCCAAACTTCAAACAACTTGCTTCTTAAACGCGCGGGAATCGTTTTTTTTGTCACCATTCTCTTTATTCCTCGATAGCGATACGAAATTTGTTATGCTGGCAAACCAATACAAAACAAAGAGTAAAACACGACGCAAACCTCAACCTACTCACGCGTCAGTAATCAGGAGTCATTATGGAGATTATTTTTTACCACCCGACGTTCGATACCCCGTACTGGATAGCAGAGTTGGAAAAACATCTGCCGGGAGCGCGCGTTCGTGAGTGGAAACCTGACGACAATCAACCAGCCGACTATGCGCTGGTCTGGCATCCACCGGTAGAAATGCTTCAGGGACGCGAGCTGAAAGCGGTTTTTGCTCTCGGCGCTGGCGTGGATTCCATTCTTAGCAAGCTGCGGGAGCATCCGGAAATGCTGCCGCTTTCTGTCCCGCTGTTCCGCCTCGAAGATACCGGCATGGGCCTGCAGATGCAGGAATATGCGGTAAGCCAGGTACTGCACTGGTTCCGTCGCTTTGATGATTATCATGCGCTGAAGCAGGAATCCCGCTGGCAACCCTTGCCGGAATACCGCCGCGAGGATTTCACTATTGGCATCATGGGGGCAGGGGTGTTGGGCGGCAAAGTTGCGGAAAGCCTGTTGCGCTGGGGATTCCCGCTGCGCTGCTGGAGCCGTAGCCATAAATCCTGGCCGCAGGTCGAGAGTTTTGCCGGTCAGGAAGAGTTGGGCGCGTTTCTCCGAGAAACCCGCGTGCTGATCAACCTGTTGCCAAATACGGCCGAAACTGTCGGTATCATCAATAAAACGCTACTGTCCCAGTTGCCGGATAACAGCTATGTTCTGAACCTTGCCCGCGGCGTGCATATCGTCGAGCCGGATTTACTGGCGGCGCTTGATAGCGGCAAACTGAAAGGGGCGATGCTGGATGTCTTTAGCCGCGAACCGCTGCCGAAAGAGAGCCCGCTGTGGGCGCATCCGCGCGTGGCCATGACGCCGCATATTGCCGCCGTTACCCGTCCGCAGGAAGCAATTGCCTATATTGCCAGCACCATTAGCCGCCTGGAGCGTGGTGAAACGGTCAGCGGGCAGGTCGACCGCCAGCGCGGCTACTAATCGATAACCCCGCTACGGCGGGGTTTTTACTGATCATGACTCCTGATTCCTGCTATTCTTGCCACAAACAGAGGAGGAGATTGTGATGTATCCTGTTGACCTGCACATGCATACCGTCGCCAGCACCCACGCCTACAGTACCTTGCATGACTATATTGCCGAGGCCAAACGTAAAGGCATCAAACTTTTTGCCATCACCGATCACGGCCCGGATATGGCCGATGCCCCGCACTACTGGCATTTCGTCAACATGCGTATTTGGCCGCGTCTGGTTGATGGCGTCGGCATCCTGCGCGGCATTGAAGCGAATATCAAAAATACCCAGGGTGAAATTGACTGTACCGGACCAATGCTGACCTCGCTGGATCTGATCATTGCCGGTTTTCATGAGCCGGTATTCCCGCCTCAGGATAAAGCCACTCATACTGAAGCGATGATTGCCGCGATTGCCAGTGGCGCAGTCCACATGATTAGCCATCCTGGTAATCCGAAGTTCCCAATCGATATTCCGGCGGTGGCCGAAGCGGCGGCAAAGCATCATGTGGCGCTGGAAATTAATAATTCCTCTTTCCTTTCGTCGCGTATTGGTAGTGAGGATAATTGCCGGGCGATCGCCGCCGCCGTGCGTGATGCGGGTGGTTGGGTGGCGCTGGGTTCGGACTCCCATACCGCCTTTACCCTTGGCGAATTTACCGAATGCCGCAAAATCCTCGACGCGGTGAATTTCCCGGAAGAGCGGATCCTTAACGTCAGCCCGCGTCGACTACTGAATTTCCTCGAATCGCGTGGGATGACGGCGATTGCGGAATTTGCAGACCTTTAATTTGAACCACTGGAACATATTGTATGAATGAATTTTCAATCCTCTGTCGCGTGCTGGGCTCGCTGTATTATCGTCAACCGCAGGACCCGCTGTTGGTGCCGCTGTTCACGCTGATTCGCGATGGCAAGCTGGCCGCCAGTTGGCCGCTGGAACAGGATGAATTACTGGAGCGTCTGCAGAAGAGTTGTGATACCCAGCCGTTAACCGCTGATTATAACGCCCTGTTCGTTGGGGAAGAATGTGCGGTCTCGCCTTATCGCAGCGCGTGGGTTGAAGGGGCAACTGAAGCGGAAGTTCGTGGTTTTCTGACGCAACACGGCATTCCTACTGGCGAAGGCCCAACCGATCATATTGGATCCTTACTGCTGGCCGCATCATGGCTTGAAGATCACGCCACGGAAGATGAAAGCGAAACGCTGGAAACGTTATTTGCCGATTATCTATTACCGTGGTGCGGTACCTTCCTTGGAAAAGTGGAGGCGCATGCGCAAACCGCATTCTGGCGCACCATGGCGCTATTAACGCGTGAAGCGATTTCCGCCATGTGGGATGAACTGCAGGAAGAAAACGACGAATAAATGTGACTAAAGTCACTTTTATTGTGAAACAGCAAACTCACGCTTTCATATTGTGTGTTCTGGATCGCATTTGGTTACCGCGTATCTGCTATGATACGCGGCATGAACATACTCTTCGCAATCGCACTCACGACGGGCATTCTCTCCGGTATCTGGGGATGGGTGGCGGTCTCACTTGGCCTGCTGAGCTGGGCCGGATTCCTCGGCTGTACGGCCTATTTCGCGTGCCCACAAGGCGGCCTGAAAGGGCTGTTGATTTCTGCCTGCACGGTCATGAGCGGCGTGATATGGGCGCTGGTGATTATTTACGGTAGCGCGCTGGCGCCGCAGTTAGAAATCCTCAGCTACGTGATGACCGGAATAGTCGCCTTCCTGATGTGTATTCAGGCGCGCCAGCTGCTACTTTCTTTTGTTCCCGGAACCTTTATCGGCGCATGCGCGACGTTTGCCGCGAGCGGCGACTGGCGCATTGTCGTGCCGTCTCTGGCGCTGGGATTGGTCTTCGGCTATGCCATGAAAAACAGCGGACTGTGGCTGGCGGCACGAGCGGCAAAGAGCAAGTCTCTGGCTAACGATAACGTCTGATTTTCTTCACATTTCCTCGATGACAGGAGCAAGGCTCCTGTCACGCACTACATGAAAGCTTTTTTGCATCAACCCCTCTTCGATTGTTTTTTCCTCTTAATGCAGACATTTTGAGCAAACAAACCATAATAATTTGATACCGTTTGCAAAAACGGAGAGAAAAAAGTATCAACAGGTACTTCATATATATACTGATTTTGTATGTAGTTGCTTGTATTCAACTGCGCTCATGGATGATTTGTAAGGTTTTTTTGACCGTTACGCAGAGGGGTTTTGCCGTGAAAAAAATGACTGGCGTACTACTTGCTACAGTTTGTTTCCTTCCCGCTTTATTGACGTTTTCAACTACCTCTAACGCCGCAAGCGGCGTGATTCGTTTCCACGGCGGCGTTGTCGAGCCGCCTTGTAAAATTCGTTCTTCAGAAGATCAGGTCTCGATGGCCTGCGCTAAGCAGAAGTCAGTCACTTTTTCTGCTCAGCAGGTAGCCCGAGGGGATCTGCAACATGCCAATATCAAATCTACGCAATTAACCTACATTAATCCTCAGCACACTAACGCTATCCTCGAAGTGAATTATCGTTAACAGTACAGCCCCTGCCGGACCTGCAGGGGTTTTCCCGTCTCTCACCTGATATTCCCCCGCAGATTTTTTGTAGCAAAATCAAGATGAATCGGTTTTGTTATCAAAAAGAAAACAAAAAGTAATATATTTGTGTTTTGTAACGCAATCATTGCCTTGCCGTAGTCGGGCGGCGCAGTGCGCTCAGGGATGGCCTGTTGCTTCTTTGCTATTCATACAGAGGAGTCTGCCGTGATAAAAAAAATCCACGCCTTAGCTGTGCCATGTCTGATGTTGTCATGCTTATTTGGCTCAGTGAATGCCGCGCCGACCGGCAGCGTTGTCGCCATTTACGGGCAGGTCGTTGACCCTTCCTGCGAGGCCAATAGTATGAATGGTAAGATTGAAATGGCCTGCCCGCGGCTGGGTAGCCAGGCGATTTCGCCGCAGGTGCTGACGACGGGGAATTACAGTAATGACGCCGTCGGTTCGACACAATTAAAGTATATTGATCCGCAACATACCCGCGCTATCCTCGAAGTGAATTATCGCTAATTACTGACCCTCAGGCTTTCGCCTTGGGGTCTATCATGCCATAGTAGACATCACTCTGAGTATGAAGACGTTTGCCGACAGGAGGGGGAAATGGTGGTTCAACCTGAAGTGGTTCTCGGCGATATTACGACGTTGCAGGTAGATGTTATTGTCAATGCGGCAAACCCATCATTACTGGGCGGCGGCGGCGTTGATGGCGCCATTCATCGCGCAGCCGGCCCGGAACTACTGGCGGCGTGCAAAATAGTTCGTCAGCAGCAGGGCGAATGTCCTCCGGGGCATGCGGTTATCACCAGCGCCGGTAATCTACCGGCCAGCGCGGTGATTCATGCGGTCGGCCCCGTCTGGCACGGCGGCGGCGAGCAAGAAGCCGAATTACTGGCGGATGCCTATCGCAATAGTCTGTTGCTGGCGGCAGCCAATAATTATCGTTCTATTGCTTTTCCGGCTATCAGCACCGGCGTATATGGCTATCCGAAACAGGCGGCGGCGGAAATTGCGGTGAAAACGGTGAATGCTTTCCTCACCCGATATAATCCGCTGGAACGGGTGTGCTTCGTCTGCTTTGATAACGAAACGGCGGAGATCTATCAGCGATTATTGCGGGCGGAATGAATCGTTACACCGGCAGCACGCGGGCGCGCTGCCGGTTGAGGCGTTTAGTTAACCGACACCGGCGTTTTAGCCGGCTTTTGCTGCGGTTTACCCGAGAACAGGAAGCGGAGCAGCGGAATACGTAGATGGATTTCGTACAATATCAGCGCAATCCCCACCACAAATACCAGCCCGGTGATAAAACCTAACAGGTTCGATTTTATTATCGGCGTAATCCATGCCCCATACAGCAGAGTCAGCGGATGGTGCACCAGGTAGATAAACAGCGAGGCGTTGACGAAGTAAGTCACCCGTGCGGACTGGAAGTTGAGCAGGCGGTGGCCCAGTGAGAACACCACGTTTACCATCCACAGCCCCAGTACCATCGTAATCACCGATTCGGTTTCATACATCCAGCCATCGCCAGAACCATACTGCTGGTTAAGACGATAGGCGATAAAGCCCAGCAGTGCGCCAACAAAACACCACGGTGATGAGGTGGTGAACATCGCTTTCAGCCGCGGATTGATGAACGTCTGCGCGCCGAGAATAAAGAACGGCAGATAGAACAGGGTCTGCATAACGATGAAGTTAAACAATCCGTTACTGAGAATCGGCGGGTAAATAATAAAAATGGTGCGACGGATCACCGCGTACAATACGCCAAGTCCCAGAAAAATCAGCGATAATTGACTGAATGTGACGGTGTCACCAAAGCTGTTGTCCTGCTTTTTCCGCCGATTGGCCAGCCACTTAAACAGCACTACCCCGGCGGTGGTCAGCACCACGAGCACCAGCAAAAACCACAGATGGGAGATAAGCTCCCAGGCCAGGGTGTTGAATTTGTCATAGCCGGAGAGCGTATGCCAGTCCTGGGCTTTACCATTGACGTATTGCAGCATCAGAAACTGCGGCAGCGTAAGCAGTGGGATTGCGGTGAGCATCGGGATGCCAACTCGCTCTATGCGTACTTTCCACCATTTCTTCAGCGGATAGCGGAGAAACAGCATGTATGAGAAATAGCCGGAAATAACAAAGAAGACCTGCATACGGAAGGCATGGATAAAATCGTTGAATAGCGTTAGCCCCCAGGAGGGCTCCAGGCTATTCACATGCCAGCTGTGGCTGGAGTAGATAAGTGAGATGTGAAACGGGATCCCCAACAGCATCAGCCAGGCGCGGATACTGTCGAAGAAATATTCACGTTCTACTGGTGTTTTATTCATAAATTCACAACAATCTCAGACAATTCGTCTTATCACTCAGGGCGATAACGGGTACATTGCCAGCAACCCTACATGAACTCAGGGTATCTGTCTCCAGGATAAGTACGCAAAGTGCAATATTGGACAGAGAACTGTTTATTCCCTGGTCCGCTAAGCTGAACAATGCAGGGATTATGTTGTCGGATTGCCTGAGTTTCCATTAAAATAGATCGGATCGATTTAAGCACACAAAGGGGGAAGTGCTTACTTACTATGAAACATAAACCACAGATGATGAAAATGCGTTGGTTAAGCGCAGCCGTAATGTTGTCCCTGTGTACTTCATCTGCATGGGCATTCAGCATTGATGACGTAGCAAAACAGGCGAAAACGTTAGCCGGGAAAGGCTATGAAGCGCCGAAAAGTAACTTACCCTCCGCCTTCCGCGATATGAAATACGCGGATTACCAGCAAATCCAGTTCAATCACGATAAAGCCTACTGGAATAACCTGAAGACCCCGTTCAAGCTGGAATTTTACCACCAGGGTATGTATTTCGACACGCCGGTTACTATTAATGAAGTGACCAGCACCAGCGTACGTAAAATTAAATATAGCCCGGATTATTTTAATTTTGGCAATGTTCAGCACGATAAAGACACGGTGAAAGACCTTGGTTTCGCCGGTTTCAAAGTACTGTATCCGATCAATAGCAAAGACAAGAATGACGAAATCGTCAGCATGCTCGGTGCCAGCTACTTCCGCGTTCTGGGCCAGGGTCAGGTATATGGGCTTTCCGCCCGCGGCCTGGCTATCGATACCGCGCTGCCGTCCGGCGAAGAGTTCCCTCGCTTCCGCGAGTTCTGGATTGAGCGTCCGAAAGCGACCGATAAACGCTTAACCATCTATGCGCTGCTGGATTCCCCGCGTGCGACCGGCGCCTATCGTTTTGTGATTATGCCAGGCCGCGACACCGTGGTTGATGTGCAGTCGAAGGTCTATCTGCGCGACAAAGTCGGCAAGCTTGGCGTGGCGCCGTTAACCAGTATGTTCCTGTTTGGGCCGAACCAACCGTCGCCGACCACCAACTATCGTCCGGAATTACATGACTCCAACGGTCTGTCGATTCTTGCCGGTAACGGCGAGTGGATCTGGCGTCCGCTGAATAACCCGAAACATCTGGCCGTTAGCAGTTATGCGATGGAAAACCCGCAAGGGTTTGGCCTGCTGCAGCGTGGCCGCCAGTTCTCCCGCTTTGAAGATCTCGACGATCGTTACGACCAGCGCCCGAGCGCGTGGATCACCCCGAAAGGCGACTGGGGTAAGGGTAAAGTCGAATTGGTTGAAATCCCGACTAACGATGAAACCAACGATAATATCGTCACCTACTGGACCCCGGATCAGCTGCCGGAACCAGGCAAAGAGATGAACTTCAAGTACTCTATTACCTTTAGCCGTGATGAAGACAAACTGCATGCCCCAGACAACGCTTATGTGGTGCAGACTCGCCGCTCAACCGGTGATGTGAAGCAGTCTAATCTCATTCGCCAGCCAGATGGCACTATCGCTTTCATCGTTGATTTCACCGGCGCTGACATGAAAAAAATGGCGGCGGATACTCCGGTAACGGCGCAGGCGAGCATCGGCGATAACGCCGAAATCGTGGAAAACTCGGTGCGCTATAACCCGGTTATTAAAGGTTGGCGTATGACCCTGCGCGTGAAAGTGAAAGATCCGAAGAAAACCACGGAAATGCGCGCGGCGCTGGTCAATGGCGATCAGACGCTAAGCGAAACCTGGAGCTATCAGCTGCCTGCCAATGAATAAGATAACGAATTATATCGACGCATTGCCGCTGTCGGATGCAGAAAAAGCCGCTTTACCTGATGCGAGCCTGCAAGCCGTACATGAAGCGCTTGACGCAGAGCATCATCATTTTCCGCGCGATGAAGATTCCCCGTTAGGATCGTTAAAAGCGCGGCTGGAGCATAGCTGGCCGGACTCTCTGGCCGGCGAGCAACTGGTGAAAGATGATGAAGGGCGCACGCAGCTTCATGCGATGCCGAAAGCCAAACGCTCTTCTATGATCCCGGATCCGTGGCGTACCAACCCGGTAGGCCGCTTCTGGGATCGTCTGCGCGGCCGCGACGTGACTCCGCGCTATCTCTCTCGTCTTACGCAAGAAGAGCGCGAAAGCGAACAGAAATGGCGTACCGTCGGCACCATTCGCCGCTACATTTTGCTGCTGCTGACGCTGGCGCAAACGGTAGTGGCTACCTGGTATATGAAGACCATCCTCCCTTATCAGGGCTGGGCGCTGATCAATCCATCCGATATGGTTGGCCAGGATCTGTGGGTCTCCTTCATGCAATTACTGCCGTACGTATTGCAGAGCGGCATCCTGATCCTCTTCGCGGTACTGTTCTGCTGGGTCTCGGCCGGTTTCTGGACCGCCCTGATGGGATTCCTGCAACTGCTGATCGGGCGTGATAAATACAGTATTTCAGCATCTACCGTTGGCGACGAGCCGCTGAACCCGGAACACCGGACCGCGCTTATCATGCCTATCTGTAACGAAGATGTTGACCGCGTGTTTGCCGGCCTGCGCGCCACTTGGGAATCGGTGAAAGCGACGGGTAACGCTGCGCACTTTGACGTTTACGTGCTAAGCGACAGCTACGACCCGGACATCTGCGTTGCCGAGCAGAAAGCGTGGATGGAGTTGATTGCTGAAGTGCAGGGCGAAGGCCAGATCTTCTATCGTCGTCGTCGTCGTCGCGTGAAACGTAAAAGCGGCAACATCGATGATTTCTGCCGTCGCTGGGGTAGCCAGTATAGCTATATGGTGGTGCTCGACGCTGACTCAGTGATGACCGGCGAGTGCCTGAGCGGGCTGGTGCGCCTGATGGAAGCGAATCCGAATGCCGGGATCATCCAGTCTTCGCCGCGCGCCTCCGGTATGGATACCCTGTATGCGCGCTGCCAGCAGTTCGCCACCCGCGTGTACGGTCCGCTGTTTACCGCCGGGCTGCACTTCTGGCAGTTGGGGGAATCGCACTATTGGGGCCACAACGCCATTATCCGCGTGAAGCCGTTCATTGAGCACTGTGCGCTGGCGCCGCTGCCGGGCGAAGGTAACTTTGCCGGCTCGATTCTTTCGCACGACTTCGTGGAAGCCGCGCTGATGCGCCGTGCGGGGTGGGGCGTTTGGATCGCCTACGATCTGCCGGGCTCCTATGAAGAGCTGCCGCCGAACCTGCTGGATGAGCTGAAACGCGACCGCCGTTGGTGTCAGGGTAACCTGATGAACTTCCGCCTGTTCCTGGTAAAAGGGATGCACCCGGTACACCGTGCGGTGTTCCTGACCGGCGTCATGTCCTATCTGTCGGCGCCGCTGTGGTTTATGTTCCTCGCGCTGTCGACGGCGCTGCAGGTCGTGCACGCCCTGACCGAGCCGCAGTACTTCCTGCAGCCGCGTCAGCTGTTCCCGGTATGGCCGCAGTGGCGTCCGGAGCTGGCTATCGCGCTGTTTGCCTCGACCATGGTGCTGCTGTTCCTGCCAAAACTGCTGAGTATCATTCTGGTGTGGTGCAAGGGGCCGAAAGAGTACGGCGGCTTCTTCCGCGTGACGCTTTCCCTGCTGCTGGAGGTGCTGTTCTCGGTGCTGCTGGCGCCGGTACGCATGCTGTTCCATACCGTGTTCGTGGTCAGCGCGTTCCTTGGTTGGGAGGTGGTGTGGAATTCACCGCAGCGCGATGATGACTCAACGCCGTGGGGCGAGGCCTTTATGCGTCATGGTTCACAGCTGCTGCTGGGGCTGGTATGGGCGGTGGGCATGGCGTGGCTGGATCTGCGTTTCCTGTTCTGGCTGGCGCCGATCGTCGTGTCGCTGATCCTCTCTCCGTTTGTCTCGGCGATTTCCAGCCGCGCGACGGTAGGTCTGCGCACTAAGCGTTGGAAATTGTTCCTGATCCCCGAAGAGTATTCGCCGCCGCAGGTATTGAAAGATACCGATGCTTATCTGACCCTGAACCGTCAGCGTTCGCTGGGCGATGGCTTTATGCACGCGGTATTTAACCCATCGTTTAACGCTCTGGCGACGGCAATGGCAACGGCGCGTCACCGCCACGGGCATATCCTGGATATCGCCCGGGAACGCCACGTCGAGCAGGCGCTAAATGAAACGCCTGATAAGCTTAACCGCGATCGTCGGCTGGTGCTGTTAAGCGATCCGGTAACGATGTCGCGCCTGCACTATCGCGTGTGGAACTCCCCGGAGAAATACTCCTCCTGGGTGGGTGAGTATCAGAAACTCACGCTGAACCCGCTGGCGTTGAAAACGAAGTAAGCCGTACGTTAAGGAAAATACCGGCAATTATGCCGGTATTTTTTTGCCTGAGAGGAAGTGAATGAGAATATTTCTGCTTATCGCCATGACGCTGGTCCTCAGCGGCTGCGGCAGCATTATTAGCCGTACGGTGCCGGGGCAGGGCCATGGCAACCAGTATTACCCCGGTGTACAGTGGGATGTTCGCGATTCAGGCTGGCGCTATCTGACTATTCTCGATCTGCCATTCTCGCTGGTATTCGATACGCTGTTGCTGCCGCTAGACGCCAGCCATGGTCCCTACGAGTAATTAACGCTCATCCCACTCATCGGCTGCGGTCTGCCCCTCTTCGGTATCCAGGGAGGGCTCCAGCTGAAACTCGCCTTCGTCCCATTCGTGTAGCGTATTCTCTTCCACCCACTCCTGGCGTAGCTCGATTTCGTCATAATCGCCGTCAAATACGCTCTGTGCCGCCTCACCACTGAGCATGGGCAAACACTCGCCTTCTTCATCTTCGCTGGCGAAGAATTCGGCCCGCCAGGCGATATCGCCGTCCTGGAGAATGTATTTCTGCATATTGAACTGTTCGATATCGGCACTTTCTTCATCGCTGTCGGGATTATCGGCCAAAAACTCTTCCCGGGCGGCGTCGATTGCCTCTTCGAGCGTGGCGTAGAAAACTGATTCCGTTGACATAGCTAACCCCCTAAGAAGAATGAAAAAGGACACGTTTCAATCTATAGAAGGCGGTTAGCCTGGCGTCAAGGCGGAGTAGCGCTGAAGCGCTTAATTTACCGAACGTTTACCCGAGCCTCCGTCATCCGCCGAAGCGTTGTGCCGTGGGCGGCGCAGACTGATGGTTGAGTAAAAGGCGTTAAACAGGACGACGCAGGCGGTGACGAGGAACACGGCGCGGAAGCCGTAGTTGGCCGAGACCGAGGCGCCGATTAACGGCCCGGTGACGTTACCAATATCGCGAAACGACTGGTTATAACTGAAGATGCGCCCTGATATCTGGCTGGTGGAGTTGTAGACCAGCAGAGTTTGTACAGCGGGTAACAGCGCGCCGTCGGCGGCGCCGAGCAAAAAGCGCAGAATGCCTAGCTGCAGCGGCGTCTGTACGAAGGACATCGGGATTAACAGCAGCACGGAAATAACCAGGGCTACGATCAGGATCTTTTCCGGCCCGATACGATCGCCGAGCTTGCCTAAACGTGGCGCGCTCAGCAGGGCGGCAATGCCGGGTACGGAGGCAATCATACCGCTGATAAAGGCGATATTACTGACGTTACCCGCCAGGTCGCGCACGTAGAGCGTCAGGATCGGCGCAATGGATCCGGTAGCGACCTGGATAATCAATGAGGTGACGAACAAGCTGAGCACCAGTTTCGGGTTCTTAAGCGAACCGAAAACGTCCCTGGCATTGAGCATCTCTTTTTTGTTCACCGGAACAAAGTTTTCGCGGATTAAAAACAGGGTGAACAGGAAGCAGATAAACAGCACCGTGGCGGTCATGAAGAAGACGGTGCGCAATCCCCAGTGGTCGGCAAGGAAACCGCCCGCCAGCGGGCCCAGCAGCGCGCCGCTTACCGCGCCGGTTGAAAGCGTTCCTAGCGCCCAGCCGCTTTTCTGACGCGGGATTTGGGTAGCGATCAGCGCATTGGCATTGGGGATAAATCCGCCCAGTAAACCCAGCAGCGCGCGCAGGATCAGGAATTGCCATATGTTCTGCGCCATGCCCATCAGCATCATGACGATGGCCATCCCCAGCGCCGAGCGTAGCAGCATAATCTTACGCCCTTTACGGTCGGCCAATCCGCCCCAGAACGGCGAGGCGATGGCGGAAAACAAGAAGGTAATGCTAAAGACCAGCCCTGACCACATATTCAGCGCGCTATGGCCGGTCACGCCCAACTGTTCGACGTAGAGCGGCAAAAAAGGCATCACGAGGCTAAAGGCGGCGCCGGTTAAAAAGCAGCCAAGCCAGGTGACGGTAAGATTTCGTTTCCAGTTGATAGGCGTATCAGCAGACGGCATAAGGTCTCACTGGCCCGCGGCGCGGGTCAAAATAAAGGAAAATATGAGCCTGCTAATTATGCGCCTGAGAAATGGTTGCCGCAATGGAGCGTAGCTTTTAAAGCTAAAGGAGTATTAAAAAGGACTGGCGGTAGAATTTATCCGGGCGAGGACCACCCGGATAGAGAGTCAATCAGTAGCGCGAAGGTACGCCTTCCGGACGAGTTTTAAAGCGGCGATGCAGCCACATATATTGCTCTGGCGCCATCATGATGCATTTTTCGACGATTTTGTTCATCCACGCGGCGGTGGTTTCTGCGTTTTCCAGAGGCGGATCGCATTCCGGCGGCAGCATAATGAGCTCATAGCCTTTGCCGTTTGGTTTACGTCGTGGGACAAACGGCACAATGCAGGCTTTGGACATTTTCGCCAGCATCCAGGTGCCGGAAGTGGTGGCGGCCTGGTCGACGGCGAACAGCGGCGCGAAGACGCTGGCGGTCGGGCCGTAGTCGTGATCCGGGGCGTACCAGACCACTTCGCCTTTTTTTAGCGCGCGGATCATGCCTTTGAGATCTTTACGGTCAATCATATCTTTGTTGGAACGCAGGCGGCCCCAGGTCTGCAGCCAGTCGATAACCGGGTTGTCATTTGGCCGATAAACCCCGATACCGGGCTCGTTCATGCCGAACATGCGCGCGCCCATTTCCAGCGTCAGGAAATGGATACCAATCAGCAGAATGCCGCGGTTTTGCGCCTGCACGTCACGGACATATTCAAAGCCAATGGTATCGGTCCAGCGCGCAATGCGGCGGGTAGGCCAGAACCATGCCATGCCGGTTTCCATCAGGCCCATGCCGACGGACTCAAAGTTTTGCACTACCAGTTGATGACGTTCTTGCTCGCTCTTCTCAGGAAAGCAGAGCTCAAGATTGCGATAAGCGATTTTTGCGCGGCGCTTCATAAAACGCATTGCCAGGCGACCGATGGCATTACCGAGACGGTAGATAATCGGATAAGGGAGCTGGACGACTAACCACAACAGGCCAATGCCCAGCCAAAGCAGCCAGTAGCGCGGATGGAGCAGCGCGGCGGAAAATTTCGGTAAATGGGTCATTTCATACCTGTCTGATTTAACAACGCGTTCTATTATCGCATTTTTTTCCGCTGTCGCCAAAAGCCGTCTCCTGCCGCAGATGATTGTTAATGACTGAAAATTGCGTGGATGAAATGTAGCGTAAAATGTAGGGATGTAAATTTACGGGGTTTGCTATATGATGCCCGCCGTTTATTTTACTCATTTCCTATGTCGAGCAGGTACACCATGCCAGTGTTACACAACCGCATTTCAAATGAGACGTTAAAGGCGCAGATGTTGGCTGAAACCGAGCCGCGCACGACGATCTCGTTCTATAAATATTTCACTATCGTTGACCCGAAAGCGACCCGTGATGCCCTGTGGCTGGCGCTGACTAAGCTGAATGTCTTTGGTCGCATCTATCTGGCGCATGAAGGTATTAATGCGCAGATCAGCGTGCCGGAAAGCAAGGTCGCGGCGCTGCGTGAATTTCTTGATGGCTTCGACCCGGCGCTGAAGGGGTTACGTCTGAATATCGCGCTGGATGACGACGGTAAATCCTTCTGGGTCCTGCGTCTCAAGGTCCGCGACCGTATTGTGGCCGACGGTATTGATGACCCGACCTTTAACCCCTCTGACGTTGGCGAGTACCTGAAAGCGGCGGAAGTGAACGCGATGCTGGACGATCCGGACGCGGTATTCATCGATATGCGCAACCATTATGAGTACGAAGTCGGCCACTTCGAGAACGCGATGGAAATTCCGGCGGATACCTTCCGCGATCAATTGCCGAAAGCGGTTGAGATGATGCAGGAGTATAAAGACAAGAAGATTGTCATGTACTGCACCGGCGGCATTCGCTGTGAGAAGGCCAGCGCCTGGATGAAACATAGCGGTTTCAATAAGGTGTGGCACATTGAAGGCGGGATTATCGAGTACGCGCGACGCGCCCGTGAACAGGGCTTACCGGTACGCTTTATCGGTAAGAACTTTGTCTTTGACGAGAGAATGGGCGAGCGTATTTCTGATGATGTGATTGCCCACTGCCATCAATGCGGCGCACCGTGCGACAGCCACACCAATTGCCTGAATGACGGTTGCCATTTGCTTTTTATTCAGTGCCCGGCTTGTGCCGAGAAATTTGCCGGTTGCTGTAGCGAAGCCTGCATGGAAGAGCATAAACTGCCGGAAGAGGAGCAGCGCAAACTGCGGGCGGGACGAGAGAATGGCAATAAGATTTTTAATAAATCCCGCGGCCGTCTGAATACCAAATTAGGTATCCCGGATCCCGACCCGTCAGTAAAACCATAACCAGATGAGGTCGATTGCCGCTAGCAGCAGCCACAGCGCGAGATAAATCATAAAGTGCTCGCGCACGTTGTTGACTAACCAGTGATACAGGCGACGCATACACACTCTCTGATATGAAACGGCCTCGATTGAGGCCGTTTTGTTTTATGGCCGGCTATTATTGTGAAAATCGCGCCAGCGAGAAGGGAGCCAGATCAAACTCCGTCGTTTCGCCTTGCGCAAATTGCGTCGCAATTTCGCCTAGTACCGGGGCAAACTTGAAACCGTGACCGCTTAACCCGGTAATGAGTAATGTATTGTCGTGACCGGGAAGCGTATCGATGATGAAGTCTTCATCGACCGTATTATCGTAAGTGCAGGAGGCGCCGTGCAGGCAGCCGCCAATCCCGGGTAGCACGTTGCGCAGGAAGTTGAACGACTCCGAGCCATCGCTGGCCACCGCGCCAAACGGTTTCCGCTCTTCCGGTTCGGAAATCAGCTGGCCGCCGTTATGCTTGCCGATCTTCAATTCGTTGTCTTCTGCCGGGAAGCCATAATACTGATCGCCATTCGGCAGTTCGCCGGTGAAAGCAGGGAAGTTGTTTTTCGCGCTATAGCGACCATCGGCCTGGAACCAGGCGAAGACTTTACGTACCGGTTGAATGGGCAGTTCCGGCAATAATTTTGTTACCCAGGTTCCGGCGCTGATCAGCAGTTTTTTGCCGCTGTAGCTACCATCGGCGGTATCGATGGTCACGCCGTCGGTGTGATGGTGAATTGCGGTAACCGGGCAGTTGAACAGTTGGGCGCAGCCCGCTTCGCGCGCCAGGCGAATCCAGGTTTCTACCGCCAGCTCGCTGCGTAACACGCCGGAAGCCGGTTCAAAAATAGCCCGGTAATCTTGCGGAATACGAATCTCCGGCCAACGTTTCATGACCGCCTCAGCATCCAACTCTTCCACGTTAAGCTCGAACTGACGCGCGCTGTGAGCCACGTTATTGAGAAAATCGGAGCTAGCGGGGCCAAGGTTAATAACCCCAGTTTTTTCGAATACGGCCTCGCCGCTACTTTGCGCAAATTCGTCCCATAGCTGCTGGGCGCGTAGCACCAACGGCACGTATCTTTCGCCCTCGCCATAGGCGTGACGAATCAGCCGCGTACTGCCATGGTGGCTGCCTTCCTGGTGCGGCGGTTTGTGGGCATCGGTCATCAGGACATTCAGACCGGCGCGACGGGCGTAATAGCCGGCGGCAGCGCCAACGGAGCCACTACCGATAATGATGAGGTCGTATTGCATGGTGAGTTCCGGGTTATTGTTTTATTAGCAGGGTAATTAACATCAGCCGGATGTACAAGCGCGAAAAATAATTCAGGCACCCGCAGGTGCCTGTTCAGTGAATATTTAGACATCATCGGTGATACTAATGTCTGCGATACTCATTTTCCTGGTAATCGCCAGATTCTATCTTCGCTATTCCTGCTTCCAGAATAGAAATAAACTGACGTGCGACATCCGTCGTTAGCCATAGCGTCTGGCCAATTTCTGCTTCTTTATTGCTTTCTTGCGTGGGGTTTTGGTAGTGCAGGCGCAACATCAGCGCATCGTAGCTATCAACGGTGCTGATGTCCCATCCGACGAGGGGATGGGTCTGGATGACTTCATTATTCTTTTCCATCATAACCCCTTATTCATATGTTAAAAGACAACAATTCTCGAGGTTTAATGCTTGTTTTCTGAAGCACGTTAATTATATCAGCAGTTAAGTACAAACTCGAGAAAATAAATAATTAGAGACAAATTTTGCTCTGATTGGCGGTTTTTTGCGCGAGTTTCGTCCTGGGTCTCATTATTTTTTAAGGAATTTATCAGGATATTAAGGAAAGTCTTAGTTATAAGCGGAGATAAAAAAGCCGGGGCGACCCGGCAAAAAAAAGCACAATGAGGGAGCAAATTGATTTTGCGTAAGCAAACCCGGAGGCTTAGTCGTGGATAAACCAGTCGTCGGCGCTTTCCCAGGTTTCCTGCAGGATTTCGCTAATCCGGTCTTTGTCTTCTTTCAAACCACCGATGACCGACAAATTATTGCCGGCGGCATAACGTACCGTGACCTGGTTTTCACGTTCCGGGTAGTGTTGAGCGATACGTTTAGATAGTTCGTTATTCAGCGCTTCCAGCGCGCCGCTGGGTAAGGCTGTGGTTTTGGCAATTGACACTTCGATGCGCATAATGGCCCCCTGGGTAATATACTGTTTATTTATACAGTAACGCTTGCGCATTTACAACAGGGGGCAAAAAACTTTATTTTTTCATCGTCCAACGCACGGTTTCACCGGCCAGGAACGGCACCAACGTATCGCCTGGAAGGGCGATGCTTTCGGCAACGGTACTTTCTTCGCGTACCAGTTCAACGTAGCTTTCATTCACCGGCAGGCTGTAGAAACGCGGGCCATTCAGCGAGCAGAAAGCCTCAAAATGCGCCAGCGCGTTCATCTCTTCAAAGACGGTGGCGTAGCTGCCGAGCGCGGTTGGGGCATTGAAACAGCCCGCACAGCCGCAGCTGGCCTCTTTACGGTGGCGCGCGTGCGGGGCGGAGTCGGTGCCGAGGAAGGCGCGGCTGAACCCGCTGGCGACCAGTTCACGCAGCGCCTGCTGGTGGACATTGCGCTTGAGGATCGGCAGGCAGTATAGATGCGGACGAATACCGCCAACCAGCATATGATTGCGGTTAAACATCAGATGCTGCGGCGTGATGGTGGCGGCCAGCAGTTCGTTGCCGTCGCGCACGTATTCAGCGGCATCTTTGGTGGTGATATGTTCGAAGACCACTTTTAACCCCGGCAGCCGTTTGCGCAGCGGTTCCATCACCGTCTCGATAAAGCGCGCTTCGCGATCGAAGATATCAATATCAGCGTGGGTAACTTCGCCGTGCACCAGTAGCGGCATGCCCAGTTTTTCCATCCGTTCCAGCACCGGCATAATGGCATCGGTGCTGGTCACGCCGTGACTGGAGTTGGTGGTGGCGTTTGCCGGGTAGAGTTTGGCTGCGGTAAATACGCCTTCATGGAATCCGCGTTCCAGTTCGTTCGGGTCGAGCGTGTCGGTCAGGTAGCAGGTCATCAGCGGAGTGAAATCATGCCCGGCGGGAATCGCATCGATGATGCGCTGGCGATAAGCAATGGCAGCAGCGACGGTCGTTACCGGCGGTACCAGATTCGGCATCACGATCGCCCGGCCATAAAACTCACTGGTGTAAGGCACGACGGTTTTTAACATATCATCATCGCGAAGATGGATATGCCAGTCGTCAGGGCGGCGGATTTTCAATACCTGGGGTTGTGCTGTCATGGAAGGCTCCGGCTAATTGGTTCAGTCATCAGGGCTGTTTTTTGCCGGGCACTAAGGATAAGCGTAAACGTTTTCCTTTGCACTCATTTCCGTAAAAAATTAAGGGCGCTATATTCAGCGCCCTTATCGTTTAGTCAGTGAAGGGGATGATTATCTCGCCCGGTTTCACTTCAATGCCTTTAGCGTATTTCTTCGCTAAGGCCTCGCCGGTGCTGGCATCTTCACGCAGAACGTAGGCCGGTTGCTGGTTGAAATAGCTGCGCAGCGACTGATTCAGATAGGGGATCAGCGTCTGTACCACGGAGGTGAGCTTTTCCGGCTTAACTTTCGCATCGACGACTTCCATTTCACGCAGATAAATCGCGCCTTGCTCTTTATTGAACACCGGCAGCGCTTTAAGCTTCAGGTCGATGGTCGCTTTCTGATTGCCAAACAGCGAATTCAGATCCAGATTAGCGGTTCCGCTCAGCGCCACTTTGTTAGGCTCTTCACGACCGATGGCGCTGGTCAGGTTTTGCAGTTCAATATGCGCATCCGCTACGCCAGGCAGGCCGATATCTTTGGCGAAGTGATTACGTTTCTGCAGCGCCTGGTTAATCTCCTGCTCGCTCACCGAGTATTGCGTAAGCTGGTTACATCCGCTCAGAAGGCCGCTGACAATCAGCGCGGCCGCGATCAACATCTTTTTCATTGGGTTCCTTAACGTCATGCCATGGCTAATCCTGACACAAAGCAGCATGGTCTGCTAGCCCCGCTTGTACTAGCGGAAAATGCTGAAAAAAAGGATTACCACTTTGGCCGCGCGTCAGATGCGCGGTTCCAGCATACCGGAAGCCGACCGTTTCTGGCTGAACTGCCACCACAATGCAATGAATGTCGCAAAGCCGATAATGCCCAACATCAACCACGGGAGTTCAGGCTGACTGAGCACTTTACCGGCATCAAACAGCCAGCCGCCGCCGGCGTACCCCAGCGCGCCGCCGAAGGCCAGGCCAAGGCGGCTAAAACCCATATAGCTGCCGCGAGCGCGGGCATCGGCCAGTGACGCGCCCAGCGTTTCGCGCGCGGGTTCGGCAATGATCGACCCGATATAAAAGATACAAATCAGGGTAAAGAGCTGCTGTAGCGTGCTGGTTAAGCCAATCGGCAGCATCGCCGCCGTCATCACCAGCAAACCCGCCATCAGACGATGCTCGAGGCGAAAACGTTTTTCGCTCCAGCGGGCGATGGGGTACAGCAGGGTCAGGGAAATTGTCGCCTCAATGGCATACATCCATTTGACCGCCGCCGGAGAACCCGCAATATCGTTAACCATAATCGGCAGCATGAGCATCACCTGTACGGCCAGCATGTAGTAACCGGTCAGGGTCAGCACGTAAGTGACAAAGCGCTTATCACGTAACACCAGCCCCAACCCTTCGCGGACCGGCGTTTTGACCGTCGAGAGTTTCCAGGCCGGTAGGTACCAGGCGTTAAACGCGGCGCAGGCAATAAAAAGCGCCGCCCCCGCGCTGCATACCAGACGGAAATCGTACTGTAATAGCCAGCTGCCTAGCAGGGCGCCGATTACCGCGCCGGCGCTATCCTGCATCATCAGAATAGAGAAGAAGCGACCGCGTTGATGCGGGCGCACCAGCTTGACCACCAGCGCCGCTCGCGGCGGGTCGAACAGTGTGCCGCCGAGACCGGACAAAATGCACGAGAGCCAGAGTACCCAGGGCTCATGGGCGACGGCCATCGCCGCGAAACCGCCGGCGCGCATCAGCATCCCGGTGACGATCATCGGTTTAGCGCCAAAACGATCGGCGATCGCCCCACCGAAGATGCCTAAACCTTGTTGCACCAGCTGACGCAGACCGAGGGCAATACCGACCATCAGCGCCGCCCAGCCCATCTGGTCGACAAAACGGATCGATATCAGGGGGAATACGACAAAAAAGCCGAGAACAACCAGCATGTTATCGACTAACAGGAAATATTTACCCAGGCTCCTTGCCTGCGATACGCGGGACATTTCCCCTCCAGGGAAAAAGAAAGATAAGCTTAGATATTCTGCGGGTGCGCCGGTTATTTTCCCAGCATACTGGCGACAATATTTTTTTATCAAAAAGCAAGATCGATTGAGGCTATTCATCGAAAAATGGAGATGGTGCAGAAAATGGTATGTTGCTGTTTTCACACCTTCACTCAGGGAAGGTATAGTGAAAGATATCAGTTTGGGGCAGGGAACAGGAGTGAGGAATGTTTGGCTATCGCAGTAACGTACCCAAGGTGCGTTTGACGACGGACCGGCTGGTGGTGCGGCTGGTTCACGATCGTGACGCCTGGCGTCTGGCCGATTACTACGCGGAAAACAAAGGGTTCCTGAAACCCTGGGAGCCGGTGCGCGATGAAAGCCACTGTTATCCCTCCGGCTGGCAGGCGCGATTGTCGATGATTACGGAATTTCATAAACAAGGTTCGGCATTCTATTTCGCGCTGCTCGATCCTGATGAGAAAGAGATTATTGGGGTAGCGAACTTCTCCAACGTAGTGCGCGGTTCATTCCACGCCTGCTATCTCGGCTATTCCATTGGTGAAAAGTGGCAAGGGCAGGGTCTGATGTTTGAAGCGCTGACCGCGGCGATTCGCTATATGCAGCGTACGCAGCATATCCATCGCATCATGGCCAACTATATGCCGCACAATAAACGCAGCGGTGACTTGCTCGCCCGACTGGGTTTCGAGAAAGAGGGTTACGCTAAGGACTATCTCCTCATTGATGGGCAATGGCGAGATCACGTATTGACGGCATTAACGACCACTGACTGGACCCCGGGGCGCTAAGGAGACAACATGAAATATCAGCTAACCGCGCATGAAGCGCGCATTATTGGTTGCCTGCTGGAGAAGCAAGTGACCACACCCGAACAATATCCGCTGTCGGTGAATGCGGTGGTCACCGCCTGTAACCAGAAAACCAACCGCGAGCCGGTGATGTCGCTGGCGGAAAGCGATGTTCAGGATTTGCTGGATGAACTGGTTAAACGCCACTATCTGCGTACGGTAAGCGGTTTTGGCAATCGAGTGACCAAATATGAACAGCGCTTCTGTAATTCCGAATTTGGCGACCTCAAGTTAACAGCGGCGGAAGTCGCCATCGTCACGACGCTGCTGCTGCGCGGCGCGCAAACGCCAGGCGAGCTGCGCAGCCGCGCGCAGCGGATGTATGAATTCCGCGATATGGCCGAGGTGGAAAGCACGCTCGACAATTTGGCCAGTCGCGAAGACGGCCCGTACGTCGCGCGCCTTCCGCGCGAACCGGGTAAACGCGAAAGCCGATATATGCACCTGTTCTGTGATGACATGGATTCGCTCATTACCGTCGTGGAAGCCGTGTCGCCGCCGAATGACGATCTGCAGGCGCGCGTTGAGGCGCTGGAGGCGGAAGTGGCTGAGCTCAAAGTACGCCTTGATTCACTGCTGGCTCACTTAGGAGAGTAATTGTGACGGCAAAATTACGCGTTGGCGTGGTGGGGCTCGGCGGCATTGCGCAAAAGGCATGGCTGCCGGTGCTTGGCGCCGCCGATGGCTGGACGCTGCAGGCCGCCTGGTCGCCGGGGAAAGAGAAAGCGTTACGCATCTGTGAAACCTGGCGCCTACCTTATGCCGAGTCTCTGGATGCGCTGGCAGCGCAATGTGATGCGGTATTTGTCCATACCTCAACCGCTTCACATTATGAAGTGGTGCATCATCTGCTGAATGCAGGAGTTCATGTTTGCGTGGACAAGCCGCTGGCGGACAAGCTCAGCGAAGCCGAATCACTGGTTGAACTGGCGGCGCGTCGGCGTTTAACGTTAATGGTGGGTTTCAATCGCCGTTTTGCGCCGCTGTATCGTGAATTAAAAGCGCATCTCAACGATGCGGCGTCATTGCGCATGGATAAGCATCGTAGCGATAGCGTCGGCAAAGAGCTGCGTTTCACCCTGCTGGATGATTATCTGCATGTTGTCGATACCGCGCTGTGGCTGGCGGGAGATAAGGCGCGGGTGAATGGCGGGGTCCTGCAAACCACTTCTCAAGGGGAAATGCTCTACGCCGAGCATCACTTCAGCGCGGGGCAGCTGCAAATCACGACCAGCATGCATCGTCGCGCCGGAAGCCAGCGTGAGTGGGTACAGGCGGTGACCGATGGCGGGCTGTATGAGGTGAGCGATATGCGCGAATGGCGTGAAGAGCGGGGCAGCGGTATCCTGCAGCGCCCGGCGCCCGGCTGGCAAACAACGCTTGAGCAGCGTGGATTCGACGGCTGCGCGCGTCACTTCATTGAATGCGTGCAAAATCAGACGGTTCCGGAAACCGCCGATGAGCAGGCGCTCTTAGCCCAGCGGATCGTGGAAAAGCTCTGGCGTGAAGCGATGAGCGAATAACTGGTTGTAACAACTGACAGTAGTAATTCATTGCGAACCCGGTAGACTATCGCCACTTTCCAGCGCCCGCTTTTGCGGGCGTTTTACTCCATGGGTTGTGGAATAAGACAGTAATGAATCTATTAAAATCATTAGCGGCAGTCAGCTCGATGACCATGTTCTCGCGCGTACTGGGGTTCGCCCGCGATGCTATCGTCGCGCGTATTTTTGGCGCCGGGATGGCGACCGACGCCTTTTTTGTGGCCTTCAAACTGCCAAACCTTTTGCGGCGTATTTTTGCCGAAGGCGCCTTTTCTCAGGCCTTTGTGCCGATCCTCGCTGAATATAAAAGCAAACAGGGCGAAGACGCGACGCGGGTGTTCGTCTCCTATGTTTCCGGGCTATTGACCCTGGTTCTGGCGCTGGTCACGGTGGCGGGGATGCTGGCTGCGCCGTGGGTGATTACCGTTACCGCACCGGGCTTTGCCGATACGCCGGATAAGTTTGCCTTAACCACCCAGCTGCTGCGTATCACCTTCCCCTATATATTGTTGATCTCGCTGGCATCGCTGGTGGGGGCGATCCTTAACACCTGGAACCGCTTCTCGGTTCCCGCCTTTGCGCCGACCTTCCTCAACGTCAGCATGATTGGTTTTGCTCTGTTTGCCGCGCCTTATTTTCATCCGCCAATGCTGGCGATGGCCTGGGCGGTTACGGTTGGCGGTATCCTGCAACTGGCGTATCAACTGCCGCATCTGAAAAAAATCGGTATGCTGGTACTGCCGCGGGTTAATCTGAAAGATGCCGGGGCGATTCGCGTGGTTAAGCAGATGGGGCCGGCGATCCTCGGCGTCTCCGTCAGCCAGATTTCGCTGATTATCAATACCATTTTCGCCTCCTTCCTGGTCTCAGGTTCGGTCTCCTGGATGTATTATGCCGACCGTCTGATGGAGTTCCCCTCCGGCGTGTTGGGCGTGGCGCTGGGGACTATCCTGTTGCCATCGCTATCAAAAAGTTTCGCCAGCGGCAATCATGATGAGTACTGCCGACTGATGGATTGGGGGCTGCGCCTGTGTTTCCTGCTGGCCTTGCCAAGCGCGGTGGCCTTAGGCATTCTCGCTAAGCCGCTGACGGTATCGCTATTCCAGTACGGTAAGTTCAACGCTTTCGATGCGGCGATGACTCAACGCGCGCTGGTGGCTTATTCGGTTGGGCTGATGGGGCTTATCGTGGTGAAGGTGCTGGCGCCGGGCTTTTACTCGCGCCAGGATATCAAGACGCCGGTTAAAATCGCCATTGTTACTCTGATAATGACCCAGGTGATGAACCTGGCGTTTATTGGCCCGTTGAAGCATGCCGGCTTGTCGCTGTCTATTGGTCTGGCCGCTTGTCTGAACGCCGCGCTGCTTTACTGGCAACTGCGTAAGCAGAAAATCTTCACCCCGCAGCCGGGGTGGTTCGTCTTCCTGCTGCGTCTGGTCATCGCGGTGCTGGTCATGGCGGCAGCGCTCGTCGGCGTGATGTATCTGATGCCGGAGTGGTCGCAGGGGACGATGCCGTTCCGTCTGATGCGCCTGATGGTAGTGGTGGTGGCCGGCGTAGTCGCCTATTTCGCAACCTTGCTGCTGCTCGGTTTCCGTCTGAAAGAGTTTGCCCGCCGCACGATTTAAGTTCATCGCTACGTCGGGCCTGACTAACCCGTTCCGCTATGCGGAGCGGGTTTTTTTATCTCACGGCGCGGTCAGCGGCCTGTAGACGGGCATTTTCCAGCAGGCGGATAATCAGAGCAATCGCGCCGCTGCTCACCGCCAGAATCACCACGCCATTCCAGCCAGCCAGCACGTACAGTTTACTTCCCAGCACCGAACCCAGAGCCATACCGATGAAGACCACGGTAAACAGCAAGGCGTTAAGCCTGCCGCGGGCTTGGGGCTCCAGGCTGTAAACCAGATTTTGATGCGCCACCAGGCTTGATTGCAGACCAAGGTCAAAACCGATAGCCGATAACGCAATCAGCGCCAGTTGGCCATGTACCGGCAGGGCGGGCAGCAACAACATCAGGGCAAAGGAGACGGTGACGAATGCCGCGCCGAGCTGGGTGACTCTCCCCGCGCCAACTTTATCCGCCAGACCGCCTGCCAGCGGTGCCGCCAGGGCGCCTGCCGCGCCCGCGATACCGAAGCCGCCGGCGACCGCGCTACCCATCTGGTAATGTTCGGCGAGCATCACCGCCAGCGTCGACCAGAACGCGCTAAAGGCGATAGATAAAAAGCCCTGGGCGAATGCCGCGCGGCGCAGCGCGGGATAGCGTTGCCACAGATGGGCCATCGACCTCATCAACTGCGGATAACTGAGGGTAGAGTGGATCTCAAAACGCGGCAGAACACGCCACATTAACAGGCCGATGAAAGCGATACTGACTGCCGCAGCCTGGTACATGACCCGCCAGCCAAATAGCGCGCCGACCAGCCCGCTGACGGTACGCGAAAGTAGGATCCCCAGTAGCAGGCCGGTCATCACCGTACCGACCATTTTCCCCTGTTTGCCCGCCGGCGCAAGAATGGCCGCTGCCGGGACAATATCCTGCGCCATGGTCGCCGCCATGCCGATCAGCAGGCTGACGACCAGCAGCGAGGTCAGTTGTCCGGTCAGGCTGCAGAGCAGTAACAGCGCCGCCAGTACGGCGCTTTTCAGCAGGATAAGCGTTCGGCGATCGTGGCGATCGCCGAGCGGCAGCAGGAATAATATTCCCAATGCATAGCCTGCCTGGGTCAACGTGGGCACCAGCCCCATTCCTTCAACGCTGAGATGCAGGTTGGCGCCGATTAATGGCAGCAGCGGCTGGGCGTAGTAGATGGATGCGACGCTAAAGCCTGCGCCGAGCGCGAGAATAAATATAACCCAGCCGGCCTGGCGGGTGGATAAAGGAAGCGGTGTCATAGTAATGCCCTCGTAAATGCGTTGGCGCTATTGTTCCCCGAAGCAGACTGGCGCGGAAGATAGGGTAGTGGTAAAACGGTTATACGTAGCACGTATAGGCAAAATATAAATGAAGAAACAAGAGCGTATAGATCGGATTGAGCTGATGCGGACGTTTATTCGCATCGTCGAAGCGGGTTCGCTCTCGGCGGCGGCTCTGCAGATGAGTACGACTCAGGCGACCGTTAGCCGACGCTTGCAGTCGCTGGAGACGTTACTCGGCGCAAGGCTTATTCTGCGCACGACCCATGCGATGAAACTAACCGATGACGGCGAGCGCTGCTATCAACATGCGCGGCGGCTGGTGGACAGCTGGCTGGCGCTGGAAGATGATCTACGCATCGAGGAAGACCGTCCGGTTGGCGTGCTGCGGGTGCGGGCGCCGCACGCTTTTGGCCAACAGCAGCTGCTGGGCCCGCTGGTTAGCTTTCTGCAGCGTTATCCTGAGCTTTCCGTTGAGTGGATGCTGAATGATAAAACCGTCGATTTTCTTAGCGATAATATTGATTGCGCGATCCGCGTTGGTGCGGAAGTGGATCCGTCAACCGTCTCGGTACTATTGGCTGTGGTTCCCCGCAGCCTGGTGGTTGCGCCTGAGCTATTGGCGCGCCATCCGGAACTCGGCGAACCGCAGGCGCTCTCCGCGCTGCCCTGGGTCGCTATCAGCACCTTTTACCAGCATGAAGTCACGCTACAGCATCAGGTGGGCGGGCAGTTGATGAGTTTCCCGATCGTCCCTTGTCTGAGTACCGATAGCGTCTACGTTGCGCGTAATACCGCTCTGGCGGGGTTGGGTGCGGCAATTGTTTCCAGCTGGGCGGTGGAGGAGGATATTGCGGCAGGCAGGCTGATTGAGCCGTTTGCGCAGTGGCGGGCTTCGCCGCTGCCGGTGCATCTGGTTTATCCCTGGGCGCGCTATTACCCAACGCGGCTGCGCAAGTTTCTCGATTTGATGCGCGAAGTGATGCCGCAGGTGGCGGGGATGCAGCGCCCGGACGAGAACAAATAAAAAACCGGCCAGTTGGCCGGTTTTTTAGTCGTGCACCGTTACTCTACAGGTTGCGGGCGAGTCGCTTCCGCCGTGGCCTGATGAGTAGCGCTATGGCCGCCTGCGGACCCTTTACCCTCAAAGGCAAACGGTGGGCGAACCCAATCGCTTTGGCGCGGCGCTTCCGGCACGTATTCCGGCGCCGGGGCGCGGGTCATCGGCGCGGTCGCGTGTCGAGTTGCGGTGGTTGCCGGTTGCGCTTTTACCACTGGCGCGGCGCTGACGACCGGCGTCGGTTCAACAACCGGCGCGGTTTCTTCAGCTGCGGTAACGGTTGTTTCTTCGACAACAGCGGTTTCTTCTGCGGCAATTGTTGGCTGCACAGTGTCGGTTTCTTCAGTCACCGGAGCTGGCGTGGTCTCAGTTTCTTCGACAACGGCCTCTGCTGGCGCACTGACCTCTGCCTGCGGCGCAACGGTTTCTGCTACAACTGCAGTCTCTTCAACCACTGCCGTTTCTTCGGCAACCGGGGCTTCAGCTACGCTTGCTTCTGCGGTCGGTTCGCTGGTCACTGTCGGTGCGACAGTTTCAGCTGCGACGGTTTCCGCAACGACAACCGGAGCGATAGTCTCCGCGACGACTGGCGTGATGATAGGCTCAACGCTGCTGGTTTCCTGCACCGGTAACTCTTCCTGCAGCTGATCCTGCACGCGAGCAATCGGATAACGGATCCACGCTTTACCTGATGCCAGCTCAGGCGACGCGCAGGCGATAGCCAGCGGCATCGGCGACTGGGTCGGATAACGCTCATCGCGGTAACGACGGCGACGTTGGCCGCTTACGCGCAGGTGGCGCGGAGAGCGACGTGAACGACGCGGCATACCGTTAGATTCACGAGCGTCGCCGTTTTCATCCTGCTCAGCGGCAGTTTCAACGACGGCCGGCAGATCGACTTTTGCCAGTTCGGTACGCGGCGAAGTGGATTCCACCTGCTGCTCGGCAACGGCTTCGACAACCTGCTCGGTTTCTACGGATTCAAAGCGGACTTTCTGCGCCAGCTGACGCGGCTTACGACGCGGCATGCTCTGAACGCGTTCTTCCTGCTCGGTCTCCTGCTGAACTACCGGTTCTTCGCGGGACTGAGATTTTGCTTCCTGCTGTGCCTGGCGCTTGTCATCATTCCGACGACGGTTGCGTTCACGGCGCGGTTGTTGCTGCTCATCGCGAGATTTACTGTTATCAGCCTCATTGCCAGCGGTTTGACGTGATTCGCGCTGTTCAGCGTTCTGCGGCTGTTTCTCACGGCGATTACGGCGGTTTTCCTCACGAGATTCGCGACCTTCCGCGTTTTCTCCGCGATTATCGCGATTGTCACGGTTATCGCGATTATCGCGGTTATCACGACGGTCATTACGATCGCGGCGATTATTAGAACGCGGTTTACGACGCTCTTGCTGACGTTCCGGTTTCTCTTCTGTTTTTTGCTCAGCCTTGACTTCCGCCGGTTTGGCTTCTTCTGCGCCAGCAAAAATGTTTTTCAAAGCGCCAAAGAAACGGGACAGCAGGCCAGGCTGGGCAGGCGTTGCTACTTTTGCGGCTGGAGCGGCGGCGGCTTTCGCTGCGACCGGTGCGGCTGCGGTTTCTTCCTGTACCGGTACTGGCGGCGCATCCGGCATCACGAAAGCGGCAAGAGCTGGCTCTTCACGGCGCTTGCGTTCAGCTGGTTCATCGTCGGACGGCATCGCCATCTCTTCTTCGTGTAGTTTCGGCAGCAAGTAGCTCAGGGTTGAGGTCTCTTCGCCTTTACGCACGCGCAGCACGGAGTAGTGCGGGGTTTGCATCTCATCGTTCGGGACGATGATGACGCGAATGTCGCTCTGACGGGTTTCAATCGCGCTGACTGCGGCACGTTTTTCGTTAAGCAGATAGGAAGCGATAGGTACCGGAACGATCGCATGGACTTCTTTGGTGTTCTCTTTCAGTGCTTCTTCTTCAATCAGACGCAGGATAGAGAGCGACAGCGATTCGTTGTCACGCACGGTACCGGTGCCGCTACAGCGTGGGCACACGTGGTGGCTGGACTCGCCCAGCGACGGGCTCAGACGCTGGCGGGACATCTCCAGCAGGCCGAAGCGAGATATGTGGCTGATCTGGATACGCGCGCGGTCCTGACGAACGGCCTCACGCAGGCGGTTTTCAACCGCACGCTGGTGGCGCACCGGAGTCATATCGATGAAGTCGATAACGATCAGGCCGCCAAGGTCGCGCAGACGCAGCTGGCGCGCAATTTCGTCAGCCGCTTCGAGGTTAGTATTGAACGCCGTTTCTTCGATATCGCCGCCGCGGGTCGCGCGAGCGGAGTTGATGTCGATAGCGGTCAGCGCTTCGGTGCTATCGATAACGATAGAGCCGCCGGAAGGCAGGCGAACTTCACGCTGGAACGCGGATTCAATCTGGGATTCGATCTGGTAATGGCTGAACAGCGGGATTTCACCGGTGTACAGTTTGATTTTGCTGCTGAAATCCGGACGACCGAGGGCGGCGATATGCTGGCGCGCCAGCTCAAGCACTTTCGGGTTATCGATCAGGATTTCGCCGATGTCCTGGCGCAGATAGTCGCGGAAGGCACGTACGATAACGTTACTTTCCTGGTGGATCAGGAACGGAGCAGGGCGACTCTCAGCGGCTTTCTGAATCGCTTCCCAGTGCTTCAGGCGGAAGCTCAGATCCCACTGCAGCGCTTCAGCGGATTTGCCGACGCCCGCGGTACGTACGATAAGACCCATGCCGTCCGGCAACTGAAGGCTCGCCAGCGCTTCTTTCAGCTCGGTACGATCGTCACCTTCGATACGGCGCGAAATACCGCCGGCGCGAGGGTTATTCGGCATCAGTACCAGGTAGCTGCCGGCCAGGCTGATGAAGGTCGTCAGCGCAGCGCCTTTATTACCACGCTCTTCTTTATCAATCTGAACAATGACTTCCTGACCTTCACGCAGAACATCCTTAATGTTAGGACGACCATGAGAGCTGTAATTGGCAGGGAAGTATTCGCGGGCAATTTCTTTGAGGGGGAGGAAACCATGACGCTCAGCGCCGTAATCGACAAACGCGGCTTCAAGGCTAGGTTCAATACGAGTGATTTTGCCTTTGTAGATGTTCGCTTTTTTCTGCTCGTGCCCGGGGCTTTCGATATCCAGGTCGTACAGGCGCTGCCCATCAACAAGAGCGACGCGCAACTCTTCCTGCTGAGTTGCGTTGATTAACATTCTTTTCATCGTAACTTACTCATTATTCTTACATTGACGACTAAGCTACGGGCAGAGTAACGCCTTACCGGGTGAAAACCGATGGCCTCGAGTCTGGTTCACGTCGCCAACCTCACGGTTGTCGCGCGCTTAAGAGGCGCAGAGTGTCGGTCGCCTGTGTTTCAAACGGAAACACAGCGCAATTATTCAGGGGAACAGCCTGGGATGTATCACCAGAGAATATTCCATTTATACACTTCATCCTTTAAGTGATTTCGCGTTGGCCGCGCTTGTTCACTTCAATCGATTGCGTGTACAACCGACTGAAGATTCTCTCTTTTGCAGCCTTGACGCACCTCAAACGATGTTGCGTATATTCTCATCGTCTCTCACGTCGCAGGGGTAATGGCTTAACCTGTTCACCTCAATCGGAGGATTCAGATGAACTCCCGGTAGTCCCGGAGTCGTCGCCGTCCTGCCACGCAAAAATCTTATAGAGCCTGTGCCGGTAAGGACTGCAACCCGCAGCCCGCTAACTGTCTGAAAGATCAATACGTCTTACGCCATTGCTGCGTGGATGATCGGTCAGACAAAATTGGTCATTCCGCTAATTTCTTGTTCTAACAAGTGTCAACACGGAAAACGGCTTCATTATTCCATTGCTAACCTTGTTATAGCAAGTTCACTTTTACCTTTTATCACCGGGTTACTCACAGTTTTTTCACCAGCGTCTACAGATTGTTCTAATAACAAACAAAACGCCGATGAAGCATGCGATGAAATCCGGATACTGATAAATATAAGCATATAAAAATGAGTGGCGCTAATGCCCTCGGCTATTTAGAATCGCCGACCATGAAAACTGAGACTCCAACCGTAAAAATGGTTGCCATTTCCGCCGATGAAGCGGGGCAACGTATCGACAACTTTTTGCGTACGCAACTTAAGGGCGTACCGAAGAGCATGATTTATCGCATCCTGCGTAAAGGCGAGGTGCGGGTGAACAAAAAGCGCGTCAAGCCGGAATATAAACTGGAAGACGGCGATGAAGTGCGTATCCCGCCGGTGCGGGTCGCCGAGCGCGAAGAAGAGGCCGTTTCGCCGCATCTACAAAAGGTGGCGGCGTTGTCGGATGTGATCCTCTATGAAGACGATCATATCCTGGTGCTCAACAAGCCTTCCGGCACCGCGGTACACGGCGGCAGCGGTCTGAGCTTCGGCGTGATTGAAGGGCTGCGGGCGCTACGCCCCGAGGCCCGCTTCCTGGAGCTGGTTCACCGTCTTGACCGGGATACCTCCGGCGTTCTGTTGGTGGCGAAAAAACGCTCGGCGCTTCGCTCGCTTCACGAGCAGCTGCGTGAGAAAGGGATGCAGAAGGATTATCTGGCGCTGGTCCGCGGTCAGTGGCAGTCGCACACCAAGGCGGTACAAGCGCCGCTGCTGAAAAATATCCTGCAGAGCGGCGAGCGCATCGTGCGCGTGAGTCAGGAAGGTAAGCCGTCCGAAACGCGCTTTAAAGTGGAAGAGCGTTACGCGTTTGCCACCCTGGTGCGTTGTAGCCCGGTTACCGGGCGTACGCACCAGATTCGCGTTCACACGCAGTATGCGGGACATCCCATCGCTTTTGACGATCGCTATGGCGATCGCGAATTTGACAAGCAGCTTTCAGGGACGGGGTTAAACCGCCTGTTTTTGCATGCCGCAGCGCTGAAGTTCACTCATCCAGGCACCGGTGAAGTAATGCGTATTGAAGCGCCGTTGGATAATCAACTGAAGCACTGCTTGCAGGTTTTGCGCAATAGCAAATAACCACAGCGGCGGATTCATACTCCGCCGCTTTCTTTAATAGCTAGCTAAGCAGGGGGTTAAAGCCTTCCCGGCGCAGCATCTGGCATAGCGCGATCAGCGGTAGCCCCACCAGTGAATTAGGGTCGCGTCCTTCCAGTCGTTCAAATAGCGTGATGCCTAAGCCTTCGCTTTTAAAACTGCCGGCACACTGCAGAGGGTTCTCTTTACGGATATAGGCCTCGATCTCCTGATCGCTTAAATGACGAAAATGGACGTCGAAAGGTTCGCATTCCGTTTGCAGGTGTCCGTTGGCCGAATTATAGAGCGCAAGCCCGGTATAAAAAGTGACAATCGTGCCGCTGGCCTTGCGTAGCTGACGGTAGGCATTTTCTTCAGTGTGCGGTTTACCGGTGATGTCGCCGTCTAAGACACAAACCTGATCGGAACCTATAATAAGGTGTTGAGGGAAGCGGGATGCCAGCGCCTGGGCTTTGGCTTGCGCCAGACGCGTAACCAACTGGCGGGCGGATTCGCCGGGCAGAGGCGTTTCGTTAACCTCCGGCGCCGCGCATTCGAATGGCAGCGAGAGTTTTTCCAGCAGCATTCGCCGCCACGGCGAGGTTGAGGCCAGGAGAAGATTAGACATATTTTTTCATCCACATATAGCGCTTCGCAGAGCATCATTTTAAACTATGCGCCGCAATGTGTGCGAATAAATGGCAAAAGGCAACCTGAGGCTGCCTTTTTCTTTGACTCTATGACATTACAAAGTTAATATGCGCGCCCTATGCAAAAGGTAAAATTACCCCTGACTCTCGATCCGGTTCGCACGGCTCAAAAACGCCTTGATTACGAGGGTATCTACGCCCGTGATCAGGTTGGCCGTGTCGCCGATTCAGTCGTCAGCGTGGACAGTGATGTGGAATGCAGCATGTCGTTCGCTATCGATAACCAGCGTCTCGCCGTTATTACCGGTGATGCGAAGGTGTCGGTAACCCTCGAATGTCAGCGTTGCGGGAAACCGTTCCCTCATCATGTCCACACAACGTATTGTTTCAGCCCTGTCAGAAATGACGAACAGGCAGAAGCACTACCGGAAGCGTATGAGCCGATTGAGGTTAACGAATTCGGTGAAATCGATCTGCAGGCGATGGTTGAGGATGAAATCATTCTTTCCTTGCCGGTAGTTCCGGTGCATGATTCTGAACACTGTGAAGTGTCCGACGCGGACATGGTCTTTGGCGAACTGCCTGAAGAGGCACAAAAACCAAACCCATTTGCCGTATTAGCCAGCTTAAAGCATAAGTAATTGAGGAGTAAGGTCCATGGCCGTACAACAGAATAAACCAACCCGTTCCAAACGTGGCATGCGTCGTTCCCATGACGCTCTGACCGCAGTCACCAGCCTGTCTGTAGACAAAACTTCTGGTGAGAAACACCTGCGTCACCACATCACTGCCGACGGTTTCTACCGCGGTCGCAAGGTAATCGCTAAGTAATCACGCCTTACTCCGTGGATTTCACGTTGCAAGAAAACGTACCTAACGTCCTTGCAACGTGAAAGACAAGAGTAAAAGCGTGGTGAAGCTTAGTGAGGATCTCCCCGGGTAACTGGGGAATAACCGAACCGGGCAGCGACGAGACCTTGACACGTCTAACCCTGGCGTTAGATGTCATGGGGGGCGATTTTGGCCCATCCGTGACAGTGCCTGCAGCACTGCAGGCACTGAACTCTAATTCGCAACTCACTCTTCTTTTAGTCGGCGACCCCGACGCCATCACGCCATTACTTGCCAAAGCTGATTTCGAACAACGTTCGCGATTGCAGATTATTCCTGCACAGTCAGTTATTGCCAGTGATGCGCGACCCGCACAGGCTATCCGCAGTAGTCGCGGAAGCTCGATGCGCCTGGCGCTGGAGCTGGTGAAAGAGGGCCGAGCCGAAGCCTGCGTTAGCGCGGGAAATACCGGCGCGCTGATGGGGCTCGCGAAATTATTGCTCAAGCCCATTGAGGGGATTGAGCGCCCGGCGCTGGTGACGGTACTGCCGCATCAGCAAAAGGGCAAAACGGTGGTGCTGGATTTAGGCGCCAACGTCGATTGCGATAGCACGATGCTGGTGCAGTTCGCGGTGATGGGCGCGGTGTTAGCTGAAGAAGTCGTGGGGATTAAAAATCCGCGCATTGCGCTGTTGAATATCGGCGAAGAAGAGATGAAAGGCCTCAACAGCATCCGTGATGCGTCGGCGATTCTCAAAAAGCTGCCGTCGTTCAACTATATTGGTTACCTTGAAGCTAACGAGTTGCTGACGGGGAAAACGGATGTTCTGGTTTGTGATGGATTCACCGGCAACGTCACATTAAAGACGATGGAAGGTGTTGTCAGAATGTTCCTTTCGCTGCTGAAATCACAGGGAGAGGGAAAAAAAAGGTCGTGGTGGCTGATTTTATTAAAGCGTTGGTTACAAAAAAGCCTAAGCAGGCGATTCAGTCACCTCAACCCCGACCAGTATAATGGCGCCTGTCTGTTAGGATTGCGCGGTTCTGTGATCAAAAGTCATGGCGCTGCCAATCAGCGCGCATTTTGCGTCGCAATAGAGCAGGCAGTGCAGGCGGTGCAGCGGCAAGTTCCACAGCGGATCGCCGCTCGCCTGGAATCGTTATACCCAGCAGGTTTTGAACTGCCAGGGAGCAGCAGCGGTAACGGGAATGCCCGACAGCACACCGGGACCAACGGATACGACTGACGCCCTGCGGTTTTAACAACGCGGGTATATTACCCAAGAGTGACTGAGCGTACATGTATACAAAGATTATTGGCACCGGCAGCTACCTGCCTGAGCAAGTGCGTACTAACGCCGACCTGGAAAAAATGGTTGAAACGACTGACGAGTGGATTGTCACGCGTACAGGTATTCGTGAACGCCGTATTGCCGCAGCGAACGAAACAGTTGCTACGATGGGCTTCGAAGCCGCAAAGAAAGCGCTGGAAATGGCGAATGTCAACCCGGAGCAAATTGGTCTGATCGTTGTTGCGACCACCTCGGGTACGCATGCCTTCCCGAGCTCTGCGTGCCAGATTCAATCTATGCTGGGGGTAAAAGGGTGCCCGGCGTTTGACGTCGCAGCCGCCTGCGCGGGCTTTACCTATGCCTTGAGCATCGCCGATCAGTACGTGAAAAACGGCGCCGTCGATTATGCGCTGGTGATCGGCGCTGATGTGCTGGCGCGTACCTGCGATCCAACCGATCGCGGCACGATCATTATCTTCGGCGACGGCGCGGGCGCGGTGGTGCTTGGCGCTTCCGAAGAGCCGGGCATTATCTCTACGCATCTGCACGCCGATGGCCGCTACGGCGACCTGTTAACGCTGCCGAATGCCGATCGCGTTGAGCCGGAAAACCCGATTTATCTGACGATGGCCGGCAACGAAGTGTTTAAAGTCGCGGTCACCGAACTGGCGCATATCGTTGACGAGACGCTGGCGGCCAACAACCTTGAGCGCTCGGCGCTGGATTGGCTGGTCCCGCACCAGGCTAACCTGCGTATCATCAGCGCGACGGCGAAAAAGCTGGGGATGTCGATGGATAACGTGGTGGTCACGCTCGATCGTCACGGTAATACCTCTGCTGCTTCGGTTCCTTGCGCGCTCGACGAAGCCGTGCGCGATGGCCGTATTCAACGCGGCCAGTTGATTCTGCTGGAAGCCTTTGGTGGTGGTTTCACCTGGGGTTCCGCGCTGGTTCGTTTTTAGTATAAGGATTTAAACATGACGCAATTTGCTTTTGTGTTCCCCGGACAGGGCTCTCAGGCTGTCGGTATGCTGGCAGATATGGCCGCGACCTGGCCTGTGATTGAAGAGACCTTCGGCGAAGCTTCCGCAGCGTTGGGTTACGATCTGTGGGCGCTTGCCCAACAGGGCCCGGCAGAAGAACTGAATAAAACCTGGCAAACGCAACCGGCGCTGCTGACCGCCTCCGTCGCGTTATATCGCGTATGGCAGCAGCAGGGCGGTAAAGCGCCGGCGCTGTTAGCCGGTCATAGCCTTGGCGAATACTCTGCGCTGGTCTGCGCAGGCGTTATCAATTTCGCTGATGCCGTTCGTCTGGTTGAACTGCGTGGTAAATTCATGCAGGAAGCGGTACCGGAAGGCACCGGCGCGATGTCTGCAATTATTGGTCTCGACGATGCGTCCATTGCGAAAGCCTGTGAGGAATCTGCGCAAGGGCAGGTGGTTTCGCCGGTGAACTACAATTCTCCGGGCCAGGTGGTTATCGCCGGGCACAAAGAAGCCGTTGAACGTGCAGGCGCCGCGTGTAAAGCCGCAGGCGCCAAACGCGCGTTGCCGCTGCCGGTCAGCGTACCGTCCCACTGCGCGCTGATGAAACCTGCCGCAGAAAAACTGGCGGTTGAACTGCAGAAAATCACTTTTAACGCGCCGACGATTCCGGTCGTGAATAACGTCGACGTGAAGTGTGAAACCGCGCCGGATGCTATCCGCGATGCGCTGATTCGTCAGCTGTACAGCCCGGTTCAGTGGACTAAGACCGTTGAGTTTATGGCATCTCAGGGCGTCGAGCACCTGTATGAAATGGGTCCGGGTAAAGTCCTCACCGGCCTGACCAAACGTATTGTTGACACCCTGACTGCTTCTGCGCTCAACGAGCCGGCTGCGATGTCTTCGGCGCTTGAGCAATAAAAGAGGAATACCATGAGTTTTGAAGGAAAAATCGCGCTGGTTACCGGTGCAAGCCGCGGTATCGGCCGTGCAATCGCTGAAACCCTCGCCGCGCGCGGCGCGAACGTTATCGGTACTGCCACCAGCGAAAGCGGTGCGCAGGCGATCAGCGACTATCTAGGCGCCAACGGTAAAGGTCTGATGTTGAATGTGACCGACCCGGCATCTATTGAATCTGTTCTGGAAAATGTTCGCGCAGAGTTTGGCGAAGTTGACATCCTGGTCAATAATGCCGGGATTACTCGTGATAACCTGTTAATGCGAATGAAAGATGATGAGTGGAACGATATTATCGAAACCAACCTGTCATCTGTATTCCGTCTGTCAAAAGCGGTAATGCGCGCTATGATGAAAAAGCGTCATGGGCGTATTATCACTATCGGTTCTGTGGTTGGTACCATGGGAAATGCTGGTCAGGCTAACTACGCTGCGGCGAAAGCGGGTCTGATTGGTTTCAGTAAGTCACTGGCACGTGAAGTTGCGTCTCGCGGTATTACTGTAAACGTTGTTGCTCCGGGCTTTATTGAAACGGACATGACGCGTGCGCTGACCGATGAGCAGCGTGCGGGTACGCTGGCTGCAGTTCCTGCGGGGCGCCTTGGCTCCCCAAATGAAATCGCCAGCGCGGTTGCATTCTTAGCCTCTGACGAAGCGGGTTACATCACTGGTGAAACCCTGCACGTCAATGGCGGGATGTATATGGTCTGACCGAGATTTGCGCAAAATGTTCAGGAAGCGCGCAGTCTGCACGCTTGCGGGTACTGTTTTGTGCGAAATCATTTGCGTTATTAGGGCAAACAGCCGCAAAATAGCGTAAAATCGTGGTAAGACCTGCCGGGATTTAGTTGCAAATTTTTCAACATTTTATACACTACGAAAACCATCGCGAAAGCGAGTTTTGATAGGAAATTTAAGAGTATGAGCACTATCGAAGAACGCGTTAAGAAAATTATCGGCGAACAGCTGGGCGTTAAGCAGGAAGAAGTTACCAACAATGCTTCCTTCGTTGAAGACCTGGGCGCTGATTCTCTTGACACCGTTGAGCTGGTAATGGCTCTGGAAGAAGAGTTTGATACTGAGATTCCGGACGAAGAAGCTGAGAAAATCACCACCGTTCAGGCTGCCATTGATTACATCAACGGTCACCAGGCGTAAGTGAACATCTCCAGGCGGTCATTCGACCGCCTGAGTTTTATCTTTTTTTGTCCCACAAGAATCTATTTTCCCTCCCTGGAGGACAACCGTGTCTAAGCGTCGTGTAGTTGTGACCGGACTGGGCATGTTGTCTCCTGTCGGCAATACCGTAGAGTCTACCTGGAAAGCTCTCCTTGCCGGTCAGAGTGGCATCAGCCTGATCGACCATTTCGATACTAGCGCCTATGCAACGAAATTTGCTGGCTTAGTAAAGGATTTTAACTGTGATGATATCATCTCGCGCAAAGAACAGCGCAAGATGGATGCCTTCATTCAATATGGAATTGTCGCTGGCGTTCAGGCCATGCAGGATTCTGGCCTTGAAGTGACGGAAGAAAACGCAACCCGCATCGGCGCCGCTATCGGTTCCGGTATTGGTGGCCTCGGCTTGATCGAAGAAAACCACAGTTCGCTGGTAAATGGCGGACCGCGGAAGATCAGCCCGTTCTTCGTACCGTCCACAATTGTTAACATGGTGGCCGGTCATCTGACCATCATGTTTGGTCTGCGTGGACCGAGTATCTCCATCGCGACCGCGTGTACTTCAGGCGTACATAACATCGGCCACGCGGCGCGTATTATCGCTTACGGCGATGCCGACGCGATGGTTGCCGGTGGTGCAGAGAAGGCGAGTACGCCGCTGGGCGTAGGCGGCTTTGGCGCTGCGCGCGCGCTGTCTACCCGCAATGATAACCCGCAGGCGGCAAGCCGTCCGTGGGATAAAGAGCGTGATGGCTTTGTGCTGGGCGACGGCGCCGGTATGGTCGTGCTGGAAGAGTACGAGCATGCGAAAAAACGCGGCGCGAAAATCTACGCTGAGATCGTCGGTTTTGGTATGAGCAGCGATGCGTACCATATGACGTCTCCACCGGAAGATGGCGCTGGCGCTGCGCTGGCGATGGTTAACGCCATTCGCGATGCGGCGATTGAACCGGGCCAGATTGGCTATGTCAACGCCCACGGTACTTCGACGCCAGCCGGTGATAAAGCAGAAGCCCAGGCGGTGAAATCCGTGTTTGGCGATGCGGCAAGCCGCGTGATGGTGAGCTCCACCAAATCCATGACCGGCCACCTGTTAGGCGCGGCTGGCGCAGTAGAGTCTATCTACTCTATTCTGGCGCTGCGCGATCAGGCGGTTCCGCCGACCATCAACCTGGATAACCCGGATGAAGGTTGCGACCTCGACTTCGTTCCTCATGAAGCGCGTCAGGTTTCCGGTATGGAATACACCCTGTGTAACTCCTTCGGCTTTGGCGGTACTAACGGTTCGATTATCTTCAAAAAAGTATAATCAACCGCTAATGCTGGTTCAGCGTTGACGAAAAGACCCGCCTGGCGGGTCTTTTTTTATTCGGTTTTCTCCGCTTGTTCTCTGCTTTTTATCCTGAGACACTGTGCCACCGGTGAGAGGAGCCCCCTATGTTCTTGATAAATGGTGTCGAGCAGAGTGTACTGGCAGCTAACGACCGTGCTATTCAATTCGGTGATGGCTGTTTTACCACCTCACGAATCATCAACGGTCAGATAGCCTTCTTCAATGCCCATTTGGCCCGTTTGCAGGATACGTGCGAAAAACTCTTTATTCCTTTTACTGCGTGGCAAATGCTGGCCGCAGAGATGCAAGAACTCGCAAAGTCGCATCGTGAAGGCGTCCTCAAGGTGATCATTACGCGTGGTTCAGGAGGTCGGGGATATAGCGCGAGCGGATGCATTCAACCTACCCGCATGATGAGTGTGTCGTCTTTCCCCGCGCATTATGCGCGTTGGCGAGAAGAGGGAATAACTCTGGCGTTAAGCCCGATCCGCCTGGGGCGCAATCCTTCGCTGGCGGGGCTCAAACATCTTAATCGCCTCGAACAAGTCTTAATTCGTTCTCATCTTGAGCAGACGGACGCCGATGAGGCGCTGGTTCTTGACAGCGACGGGTGGCTTACGGAATGCTGTGCCGCGAATGTGTTCTGGCGTAAAGGAAGCCAGGTGTTCACGCCGCGCCTCGATCAGGCGGGCGTTAATGGCATTATGCGCCAGCACTGTATGGCTATGTTGGCACGTTCTTCTTTTGAGGTTGTCGAAGTATCCATGCGCCCTGATGTACTGCGCGATGCCGATGAAGTGCTGATTTGCAATGCGCTTATGCCGCTGGTACCGGTTTGTCGTTGGGATGACGTCTGTTGGTCTGAACGCGATCTTTACCATTTTTTAGCCCCATTGTGTGAGCTGCCTGGTTAGTCATGAAGAAAATGTTACGTTTTGTCCTGCTGTTAGTCGTGGTGTTCGGTATTGCCGCAGCGGCAGGTATGTGGAAAGTCCGCCAACTGGCAGATAGTAAGTTGCTTATTAAAGAAGAGACCATCTTTACCCTTGAGCCAGGAACCGGGCGAGTGGTGCTTGGTCAGCAGCTGTATGGCGATAAAATCATTAATCGTCCACGCGTATTCCAGTGGCTGCTGCGCGTCGAACCTGAACTTTCTCATTTCAAAGCGGGTACCTATCGCTTCACACCGCAAATGACGGTGCGCGAGATGCTGCAGCTTTTAGCGAGCGGTAAAGAAGCGCAATTCCCGCTACGGTTTGTTGAAGGGATGCGCGTTAGCGACTATTTGCGTCAGCTGCGCGATGCGCCGTATGTGAAGCACACTTTAGAAGACGACAGTTACGAAACGGTGGCCAAAGCGCTGGGTCTTGAGCACGCCGATTGGGTTGAAGGTTGGTTATGGCCGGATACCTGGATGTACACCGCCAATACCAGCGATATCGCCATTCTTAAACGCGCGCACCAGAAAATGGTCGCTGCGGTAGCGAAAGCCTGGGAAGGGCGGGCGGATAATCTACCGTATAAAGATCAAAACCAGTTACTGACCATGGCCTCTATCGTTGAGAAAGAGACCGCGGTTCCTGCCGAGCGCGATCGCGTGGCGTCGGTCTTTATCAACCGTCTACGCATTGGCATGCGTTTGCAGACCGACCCTACCGTAATTTACGGCATGGGAGAGCGCTATAATGGTAAACTGTCGCGTAAAGATCTGGAGACGCCGACCGCTTATAACACCTATGTGATTAGCGGTATGCCGCCAGGGCCAATCGCCGTGCCGGGCGAAGCGTCTCTCAATGCGGCCGCGCATCCGGCGAAAACGCCGTACCTCTATTTTGTTGCCGACGGAAAAGGCGGCCATACGTTCAATACTAATCTGGCCAGCCATAACCGTTCGGTTCAGGACTATTTAAAAGTACTTAAGGAAAAACATGCGCAGTAACTATATCGTCATCGAAGGCCTGGAAGGGGCGGGGAAAACGACCGCACGCAATCTGGTCGTTGAGACACTCGAACAGCTGGGTATCCGCGATATGGTGTTTACCCGTGAGCCGGGCGGTACCATCCTGGCTGAAAAACTGCGCAGCCTGGTGCTGGATATCCAGTCTACCGGCGATGAAGTCATTAACGATAAAGCGGAAGTGCTGATGTTTTACGCCGCCCGCGTACAGCTGGTCGAAACCGTTATCAAGCCGGCGCTGGCCCGCGGTCAATGGGTCATTGGCGACCGTCACGATCTCTCAACTCAGGCCTACCAGGGCGGCGGACGCGGTATCGATCAGCGAATGCTGGCGACGCTACGCGATGCGGTGCTCGGCGATTTCCGCCCTGATTTAACACTCTATCTTGACGTGATGCCGGAGGTCGGCCTCAAGCGCGCGCGCGCGCGCGGCGATCTGGATCGTATCGAGCAGGAGTCGATGAATTTCTTTAATCGTACCCGCGCGCGCTACCTTGAGCTGGCGGCGCAGGATCCGACTATCCGCACCGTGGATGCGACGCAGCCGCTGGAAGCGGTTGAGCGCGACATTCGCGCGGTTGTCACGCAATGGGTTGCGGAGCAGCGCGCATGAAATGGTATCCGTGGTTACGCCCGTCCTTCGAGCAGCTAGTCGCTGGTTATCAGGCAGGACGGGGTCACCATGCGTTATTACTGCAGGCGTTGCCAGGAATGGGGGGCGATGCGCTTATCTACGCATTATGCCGATTCCTGATGTGCCGTCAGCCGGAGGGGCATAAAAGTTGCGGCCATTGCCATAGCTGTCAGCTTATGCAGGCCGGCACCCATCCTGATTACTACACGCTTGTCCCGGAGAAAGGCAAGAGCGCGCTAGGCATCGATGCGGTGCGCGGCATCACTGAAAAACTCTATGAGCGCGCGCGTCTTGGCGGCGCGAAGGTGGTGTGGATCAACGATGCGACGTTGTTAACCGATGCTGCCGCGAATGCTTTGCTGAAGACGCTGGAAGAGCCGCCGGAAAACACCTGGTTTTTCCTGGCCTGTCAGGAGCCGGCGCGTCTACTCGCCACCTTGCGTAGCCGGTGCTTCTCATATCACCTTGCTCCGCCTTCTGAAGCCTGGGCATTAGGGTGGTTAGAGCGCGAAGTGACAATGTCACAAGATGCTTTACTGGCAGCGCTGCGCCTCAGCGCTAACGCACCCGCGGCAGCGCTGGCGTTACTGCAAGAAGCCAACTGGGCGCCGCGACAACAGCTTTGCCAGGCGCTAGCGAGCGCGTTAACCAGCGGCGACTGGCTGTCATTATTACCGGTTCTGAATCACGAACAGGCTCCGGTGCGCCTGCACTGGCTGGCATCGCTGCTGTTGGATGCGCAAAAAAGGCAGCAGGGCATTTCGCTTCTGAGTAATCCGGATGCCTGGACGCTGGTTAACCAGCTGGCGCAAACACTTTCGGGCCCACGTCTTGAGGCTATCACGCGCGATGTTAGCGCCTGTCGCGAACAGTTGCTGAGCGTGGTCGGCGTCAATCGCGAACTGCTGCTCACCGAGCGCCTTCTGCGCTGGGAACATTACCTGCAACCCGGGGCGGTTCTGCCCGTCTCGCATCTCTGAGAATAAGAATATGTTTTTAGTCGATTCCCACTGCCATCTTGATGGCCTGGATTATCAAACGTTGCATAAAGACGTCGATGATGTTCTGGCGAAAGCCGCCGCGCGTGATGTCAGGTTTTTCCTGGCGGTCGCCACGACGCTGCCGGGATACCGCGGGATGCGTGAATTAATCGGCCAGCGCGATGACGTTGTCTTTTCTTGCGGCGTGCATCCCCTGAACCAGGATGAAGCGTATGACTATGAGGAGCTGCGTACGCTGGCGGCGGAAGAGGGCGTAGTGGCGATGGGGGAAACCGGGCTCGATTACTTCTATACCCCGGAAACCAAACTGCGCCAGCAGGAGTCTTTCCGTCAGCATATTCGCATTGGCCGCGAATTAAATAAACCGGTGATTGTGCATACCCGTGATGCGCGCGCCGACACGCTGGCAATTTTGCAGGAAGAAAACGTGACGGATTGCGGTGGCGTACTACACTGTTTCACAGAGGATAGAGAGACCGCGGGTAAACTGCTCGATATGGGGTTCTATATTTCGTTTTCCGGTATCGTCACGTTCCGTAATGCCGAACAGCTGCGAGATGCAGCGCGTTATGTGCCGCTCGATCGCCTGCTGGTAGAGACCGACTCGCCCTATCTGGCGCCGGTACCGCATCGCGGTAAAGAGAATCAGCCGGCGATGGTGCGTGATGTCGCCGAATACATGGCGGTCTTGAAGGGCGTGTCGCTGGAGCAACTTGCGCAACAAACCACCGAAAACTTTGCCAGCTTGTTCCACATCGACCCTGCCAGACTGCAACCTGCCTGATCTTTCTATTATTTTAAGGCTCGTAATTAATACTCAAAGCGAGTAAAGTTCACCGCCGCGACAGAGGCGGTGAACGCATTTCTGCAACATACAGATACACATTATGTAAATCAGTGTAAATTTTTATATGTTGACTGAATGAAACGTGATAGCCGTCAAACAATCTCCGCGTTAATTATTTTACTCTGTGTAATAAATAAAGGGCGCTTAGATGTCCTGTCCACGGCACGGTTCTCCCCCCGGGCCAATGCGTGAAAACGTAAAAAAGTACCAAATACTCAGGAGCACTCTCAATTATGTTTAAGAATGCATTTGCTAACCTGCAGAAGGTCGGTAAATCGCTGATGCTGCCAGTATCCGTACTGCCTATCGCAGGTATTCTGCTGGGCGTCGGTTCTGCCAACTTCAGCTGGCTGCCTGCCGTGGTTTCCCACGTCATGGCAGAAGCAGGCGGTTCAGTTTTCGCCAATATGCCGCTGATCTTCGCAATCGGTGTTGCGCTTGGCTTCACCAATAACGACGGTGTATCCGCACTGGCTGCAGTCGTAGCTTACGGCATCATGGTGAAAACCATGGCGGTAGTCGCGCCGCTGGTTCTGCATTTACCTGCTGAGGAAATCGCAGCGAAACACCTGGCTGATACCGGCGTGCTTGGCGGTATTATTTCCGGTGCGATTGCAGCCTACATGTTCAACCGCTTCTACCGTATCAAGCTGCCTGAATATCTCGGCTTCTTCGCGGGCAAGCGCTTTGTGCCGATTATCTCTGGTCTCGCCGCTATCTTCACCGGCGTGATCCTGTCCTTCATCTGGCCGCCGATCGGTTCCGCCATCCAGACCTTCTCTCAATGGGCGGCTTACCAGAACCCGGTTGTGGCGTTCGGTATCTACGGCTTCATTGAGCGCTGCCTGGTACCGTTTGGTCTGCACCATATCTGGAACGTACCTTTCCAGATGCAGATTGGTGAATACACCAACGCTGCAGGTCAGGTGTTCCACGGCGACATCCCGCGTTACATGGCCGGCGACCCGACTGCGGGTAAACTGTCTGGCGGCTTCCTGTTCAAAATGTACGGCCTGCCGGCTGCAGCTATCGCGATTTGGCACTCTGCTAAACCAGAGAACCGCGCCAAAGTCGGTGGTATCATGATCTCCGCTGCGCTGACCTCGTTCCTGACTGGTATTACCGAGCCGATCGAGTTCTCCTTCATGTTCGTTGCGCCGATCCTGTATATCATTCACGCGATTCTTGCAGGCCTGGCATTCCCGATCTGTATCCTGCTGGGTATGCGTGACGGTACTTCATTCTCTCACGGTCTGATCGACTTTATCGTTCTGTCCGGCAACAGCAGCAAGCTGTGGCTGTTCCCGATTGTCGGTATTTGCTACGCGATCGTGTACTACGTAGTCTTCCGTGTGCTGATTAAAGCGCTTGACCTGAAAACTCCGGGTCGTGAAGATGCCACTGAAGACAGCAAAGGCGCCGCTACCAGTGAAATGGCCCCAGCTCTGATTGCTGCTTTCGGCGGTAAAGAGAACATCACTAACCTCGACGCATGTATTACTCGTCTGCGCGTGAGCGTGGCTGACGTAGCGAAAGTTGATCAGGCTGGTCTGAAAAAACTGGGTGCTGCTGGCGTAGTTGTTGCAGGTTCTGGCGTTCAGGCCATTTTCGGTACCAAGTCCGATAACCTGAAAACCGAAATGGATGAATACATCCGCAACAGCTAAGACGTAGTGTGGGGAGACTAAGGCAGCCAAATGGCTGCCTTTTTTACGTCGGTATTCTGCTCATTGTTGGCAATGGCAGGAAAATGGGGAGAAATGCTTATTCCCTCAGCAGCTAAGTCTATAGTTGAATAAGAAAAACTGCATTCAGGTTGAAAGAGAGGGAGGAAGTCGCTCATACTCTTAGCTGATCCTGTGCATTCGTGTTTATCTGCAGAGGCAGGCCGGAGCACGGTATAAAACTAATAAGGAATCAGTCATGGCAGAAGAAACGATTTTCAGCAAAATCATTCGCCGGGAAATCCCGTCGGATATTGTTTATCAGGATGAGCTGGTCACCGCTTTTCGCGATATCTCTCCGCAGGCGCCGACTCATATTCTGATTATCCCGAATATCCTGATTCCGACCGTGAACGACGTTACGAGCGAGCACGAACTGGCGCTGGGCCGTATGATGACCGTCGCGGCCAGGATTGCCCGTGATGAAGGCCTGGCTGATGACGGCTACCGCCTTATCGTTAACTGCAACCGCCACGGCGGCCAGGAAGTCTACCATATTCATATGCACCTGCTGGGCGGACGTCCGTTAGGCCCGATGCTGGCGCATAAAGGCTAAACCGATGCGCGCTGCTTATTCAGGCGTTTTGATTCTGGCGGCGCTGCTGGCCGGATGTAGTTCGCGCCCGGAAATTCCGGTTGGCGAACAGCAGACTTTGGTGATGGAATCCAGCGTTCTGGCGGCGGGTATCAGCGCCGATCCACCGTCGGTCACCGCCTCGGAAATTCAGGCCACCGCTACCTCAAGATTATTTAACGAACGGCAACAGCCCATTACCGTGCACTACCGTTTTTTCTGGTATGACGCTCATGGGCTGGAGATGCATCCGTTGGAACCTGCGCGAAGCGTGACGGTTCCCGCCCACTCGTCCGTTGTGCTCTACGGCAGTGCAAATATTCTCGGGGCGCACAAAGCCCGCCTTTATCTTTATCTCTAAGAGGTCATCATAATGATTAAAATGTGTCGCTATGCGTTAATCACTGCACTGGCGATATTCCTGGCAGGCTGTGTGGGACAACGTAATGAACCTGCGCCAGTCGAGGAGGCCAAGCCGAAGCCGGAACAACCTGCGCAGCCGCAGCCGACGGTGCCTGCCGTGCCGACGGTGCCAACGCAGCCGGGTCCAATCGAACACGGCAGCGAGCAGCCTTCACAGCCCTCTCAGCCTGCGCCGCGCGTGCGCCACTACAACTGGGACGGCGCTGTGCAACCGATGATCGGCCAGATGCTGCAGGCGGGCGGCGTGAACGCGGGCAGTATTCTGCTGGTGGATAGCGTCAATAACCGTACCAACGGATCGCTGAACGCGTCTGAAGCGACCTCCGCGCTGCGCAATGCGCTGGCGGGCAACGGCAAGTTTACGCTGGTCTCCCCGCAGCAGCTCTCCGTAGCGAAACAACAATTAGGCCTTTCGCCGCAGGATAGTCTCGGCAGCCGCAGCAAAGCGATGGGAATTGCGCGCACCGTTGGCGCTCAGTACGTGCTGTACTCGAATGCCACCGGTAACGTCAACTCGCCGGAGCTGAAAATGCAACTGATGCTGGTGCAGTCCGGCGAGATTATCTGGTCAGGCAAAGGTGCGGTTCAGCAACAATAAGCTTACGCGCGACGAGCTCTTGTCGCGCTTTTTCCCCCGCTATTCACCTGTCGCCGCGCTGACTGAAAATGGTCTTAGCGGCGGCAGCTGTATTATCAGCGATGGCGTCCGCCGGCTGGTGCTGCGCCAGCCGCACGATCCGCAGGCGCCGCTCAGCCATTTTTTACGCCAGTACCGCGCGCTTCAGCGCCTCCCCGCGACGCTGTCGCCGGCACCGGTATTCTTTTCGCCGTGCTGGATGGTGGTGGAGTATTGCGCAGGGGAGGTGAAAAGCGCGCTGCCGGAGTGCCCTTCACTTACCGGCTTATTGTATCATCTGCATCAACAGCCGCGTTTTGGCTGGCGTGTCGAGCTGGCGCCATTACTTGAATTGTACTGGCAGCAGTGCGATCCGGCCCGGCGTACGATTTTGTGGTTACGCTGGCAGAAACGGTTATTACGCCGGCGAGAACCACAGCCGTTGCGTTTGGCGCCTCTGCATATGGACGTCCACGCCGGCAATATCATTCACCGCGACGACGGCCTGCGCTTGATTGACTGGGAGTATGCCGGAGACGGCGATATCGCGCTTGAACTGGCAGCGGTATGGTGCGATGCCCCTACGCGTTGCCAGCTGCTTAAAGACTATTCACGGCTCGCGCAGCTTGATGAGCGACAGCTGCGGCGGCAAATACAACGCTGGCGACCGTGGGTGCTCATGCTGATGGCGGGATGGTATGAACGGCGCTGGCAGCAGAGCGGCGACCGGCAATTTATTACGCTGGCGGATGCGACATGGCGTCAGTTAGAAACAGAAAACAAAGGATAAGAGAGGTCTGTGTGGGTCCGGTAATGTTGGATGTCGAAGGTTTTGAACTGGATGCGGAAGAGCGTGAGATTCTGGCTCATCCTTTGGTTGGCGGCTTAATTTTGTTTACCCGCAACTACCACGATCCGGCGCAATTGCGTGAACTGGTACGCCAAATCCGCGCGGCCTCGCGGAATCATCTCGTGGTGGCGGTTGATCAAGAAGGCGGGCGCGTGCAGCGTTTCCGCGAAGGTTTTACTCGCCTGCCCGCCGCGCAGTCTTTTGCGGCGCTGTTGGGGATGGAAGAGGGCGGTAAGCTTGCCGTAGAAGCCGGTTGGCTGATGGCCAGTGAAATGATCGCTATGGATATTGATATCAGCTTTGCGCCGGTGCTGGATGTCGGCCATATCAGCGCCGCGATCGGCGAACGCTCCTGGCATGAAGACCCGCAAAAGGCGCTGGCGATGGCTCGCCATTTCATTGACGGTATGCATGCTGCGGGCATGAAAACCACCGGTAAACACTTCCCTGGCCACGGCGCGGTGACGGCGGATTCACACAAAGAGACGCCGATTGATCCGCGTCCGGCGGCGGAAATTCGCGCCAAAGATATGGCGGTGTTCAAAAGTCTGATCGATGAACAACGGCTGGATGCGATTATGCCGGCGCACGTGATTTATCCTGATATCGATCCGCGTCCGGCCAGTGGTTCCGAATACTGGCTGAAGACGGTGTTGCGCGGCGAGCTGGGCTTTGACGGCGTCATCTTCTCTGACGATCTGTCGATGGAGGGAGCGGCGATCATGGGCAGCTATGCTGAACGTGGGCAGGCATCGCTCGATGCCGGTTGCGATATGATCCTGGTCTGCAATAATCGTAAAGGCGCGGTGAGCGTATTGGATAACCTGTCCCCGATCAAAGCAGAGCGTGTTACAAAATTGTATCATAAAGGTTCATTTACCCGTCAGGAACTGCGAGATTCCGCGCGTTGGCAGACGGTCAACGCACAGCTGGAGGCGCTCCATGCGCGCTGGCAAGAAGCGAAGTCTGCGTAATTAACCTGAAGGGCGTTGTTGTCTGGTGAGGATACGATGATTATCTATTTACACGGTTTTGACTCTAACAGCCCCGGTAACCATGAAAAGGTGCTGCAGCTGCAGTTTATCGACCCTGACGTACGGTTGATTAGCTACAGTACGCTCCATCCAAAACATGATATGCAGCATTTGTTGAAGGAAGTCGACAAAATGCTGCAGCTCACTGCCGACGATCGGCCGCTGATATGCGGTGTCGGGTTAGGTGGCTACTGGGCGGAAAGGATTGGTTTTCTCTGTGATATTCGCCAGGCCGTGTTCAACCCGAATCTGTTCCCTCACGAGAACATGGAAGGGAAAATCGACAGGCCGGAAGAGTATCAGGATATCACCACCAAGTGCGTGAACAACTTCCGTGAAAAAAATCGCGACCGCTGCCTGGTGGTGCTATCACGCCATGATGAGGCGCTGGATAGCCAACGCTCGGCTGACTTGCTGCATCATTATTACGAAATCATTTGGGATGAAGAACAGACGCATAAATTTAAAAGTCTTTCGCCGCACCTGCAGCGAATAAAGGCTTTTAAGACCCTCGGTTAATCCTGTTTTCACTTATTCAGCCCGCGGCGTGCAAACGCCGCGGGCTTTTTCTTGTCCATAATTGACGTTGTTCGTTTAAAAAATATGCGGTAAAACTTGATGCACATCAATTTTGGTATGACCAATGTTCCGTTCATGCTATTCTCGGTGCTGCTGAATGGTTTCATCGCTGCAACCTATTGTTAACTAAGAGCTATTTGGATAACTTTTAATTAACAATTGGTTAATAATTTTAGGGGGTCTTGTGACTACGCCATTGAAAAGAATCGTTATTGTAGGTGGTGGTGCCGGCGGACTGGAACTGGCTACTCAGTTGGGTAGAAAGCTGGGCCGCAACAAAAAAGCGAAAATTACGCTGGTGGACCGCAACCATAGCCACCTGTGGAAGCCGTTGCTGCACGAAGTGGCGACCGGTTCTCTGGATGAAGGCGTTGACGCGCTGAGCTATCTGGCGCACGCGCGCAACCACGGTTTCCAGTTCCAGCTAGGCTCGGTGGTGGATATCAATCGCGAAGGGAAAACCATTACCCTCGCGGAACTGCGTAACGAGAAAGGCGAGCTGTTGGTTGCCGAGCGTAAGCTGCCGTACGACACGCTGGTGATGGCGCTGGGCAGCACCTCCAATGACTTTAATACTCCTGGGGTGAAGGAAAACTGCATTTTCCTTGATAACCCGCACCAGGCGCGCCGTTTCCATCAGGAAATGCTTAACCTGTTCCTCAAGTATTCTGCAAACCTCGGCGCGAACGGTAAGGTCAATATCGCTATCGTCGGCGGAGGGGCCACCGGGGTTGAGCTGTCCGCTGAGCTACATAATGCGGTGAAACAGCTGCATAGCTATGGCTATAAAGGATTGACCAACGAAGCGCTGAACGTGACGCTGGTCGAAGCCGGCGAACGTATTCTTCCGGCGCTGCCGCCGCGTATTTCCGGCGCCGCGCACAATGAGCTGACCAAACTTGGCGTTCGTGTCCTGACCCAGACTATGGTGACCAGCGCAGACGTTAACGGCCTGCATACTAAAGACGGGCAGTTTATTGATGCCGACCTGATGGTGTGGGCAGCGGGCATCAAAGCGCCTGATTTTATGAAAGAGATTGGCGGCCTGGAGACCAACCGCATTAACCAACTGGTGGTTGAGCCAACGCTGCAGACCACCCGTGATCCGGATATTTACGCTATCGGCGATTGCGCCTCCTGCGCTCGTCCGGAAGGCGGCTTTGTACCTCCACGCGCCCAGGCGGCGCACCAGATGGCAACCTGCGCGCTGAATAACATTCTGGCGCAGATGAAAGGCAAAGCGCTGAAACCGTATGTCTACAAAGATCACGGTTCACTGGTGTCGCTGTCGAACTACTCCACCGTTGGCAGCCTGATGGGCAACCTGATGCGCGGCTCGATGATGGTTGAAGGGCGAATTGCGCGCTTCGTGTATATCTCGCTGTATCGCATGCATCAGATTGCGTTACACGGCTATTTCAAAACCGGCCTGATGATGCTGGTGGGGCGTATTAACCGTATTATTCGTCCGCGTCTCAAGCTGCACTAAGCGGCAAGTAATCAGGATAGCGTCATCGCGACGCTATCCTGAAAACACAGCATATCCTTCTGCCTGAATCGCAACTTCCCGTTAGGAATCCTCTGAATCCCCTTGATTTGCCGTAGGTTCCCGCATTTTTCATCCGCTTTCTGATTTGCATACCCCCTGAGCAGAACGCAGAATTGCTAGTAACAGCAATGAAGGAGGAACTCCCGTGAATAAATCAATGTTGGCGGGTATTGGGATTGGCGTTGCCGCCGCGTTGGGCGTCGCCGCCGTTGCCGGTCTCAATGTATTAGATCGTGGCCCGCAATATGCGCAAGTGGTGTCCAGTACGCCAATAAAAGAAAGCATAAAAACGCCGCGTCAGGAGTGCCGTAACGTCACCGTTACCCATCGTCGCCCGGTTCAGGATGAAAACCGTATTGCCGGTTCCGTTCTCGGCGCGGTCGCCGGCGGCGTGATTGGCCATCAGTTTGGCGGCGGTCGCGGTCGTAGCGTGGCAACCGTCGTCGGCGCGCTGGGCGGCGGCTATGCTGGTAACCAAATTCAGGGCTCGATGCAGGAAAACGACACCTATACCACCACCCAGCAGCGCTGTAAGACGGTCTACGACAAGTCGGAAAAAATGCTTGGTTATGACGTCACCTATAAAATCGGCGACCAGCAGGGCAAGATTCGCATGGATCATCAACCGGGGGCGCAAATACCTCTCGATAGCAACGGTCAGCTGATTCTGAATAACAAAGCGTAAAATAGCAGTTTTAAGCGATTAGCCCCTCAATCACTCAGGCTGAGGGGCTTTTTTTATCAGAACGTTAACGCGTAGTTCAGGCCGAAGGTCCGGCCGCGTCCTTTATATTCGTACAGCCCGGCGCTGCCATAGGTTGGGCTATACAACAGCGGCGCACGCTGTCCCCAGATGGTGACGTAATCTTCGTTCAGCAAGTTTTCGATGCTAAAGGTCAGTTTACCCACCGGGAGCAGATAGCTACCGATAAAATCGACGGTGTTGTACCCATCAAGCTTATTGCCACTGGCGTCGCTTAAATCAAATACCTGCTGGCTCTGCACACGCAGCGACCACGGGTCCGGCGCCCAGCCGACCCAGGCGGTGGCTTTCGACGGCGAGGCCAGGGTGACGTCCCACTTCTGCCAACTGCCATCGGTTTTAACTTGCGATTTCAGCACGTTGAAGTTAGCGCCCAGACTCCAGTCGCTATCAGGCACGAAGAAGTCCACCGCGCCTTCCACGCCGTAAATGCGACGTTTATCCGATTGCACATCAATGGTCATGTCGCTGCGGTTAACTACGATGGTTTTGTCTGATGTCGAGTAATAAGCGGCAAGCTGCGTGCGCAGGTTGTCGCCGGTGTAGCGCCAGCCCAGTTCCCAGGAGTTAACTTTGATCCCCTGTAGCGGCGAGTCGCCGACGTTAACGCTCGAGACCAGCGGCAGATGGCCGTTGACCGCGGCGCCGTAGCTGCCGATACCGTAATATTTGCCCGGATCCGGTAGTTCGACGCCCTGAGAGAAGTTAAACCAGGTCTGCTGGCGTTCGGTAATGTGGGCGACGATCCCGGCATTAAAGAGGAAGTTATCATAATCGGTCTTACCGCCAGGAATGGCATCCGCCGACTGATATTTGCCTTTAGCGACATCCTGCTGCTGCGCGTAGCCGACAAAATCATCGACGCGGTTTTCCGTCCATTGATAGCGCACGCCGCCGCTAAGGGTGAAGATGTCGTTCAGGTCGTAACTGCTTTGCAGGAACGGCGCAAGATTGGTGATGCTGTAGCCAGGATAACGGCCGGTGGTATAGGCAGACTGATTATTCAGGCCGCCGGAAGCCATCGCCTTATCCAGGTCGAAGAACATCTGGTTGGAATTAAAGGTTTCATGGTCGGCGTCAACGCCCCAGGTCAGATCCCATCCCGTTAGCGGCTGGCTGTTGAAGGTGATCTTAGCGCCGTACTGATCGGTATCCTGCTGTGAGGCGGAAAAACTGCTGATTTTACCTTTGCTCAAGGCCGGGAAGGGGTAGAAGGTCAGCGACTCATCGCGGTAGTAAATCTGGCTGACCAGATTCTGGCCGAGGAAGTCGGCGTCGGAATATTGCAGGCTGATCAAATGACGCTCGGTGCCGGGCACGCGATCGGAGTTAAGCCCGTTAGAGGTCCAGGCTTTACTTTCGCCAAGCACCGCCGACATATCTTTGCCCAGATTCAGACCATAATCATCGCCCTGGCTTTTATAGTACTGCGTGACCAGCTGGAGCTGGCGCTGGTCATCGATTTCTATGGTTCCGGTGCCCATCACGTCGAGTCGGTCCGAATGTTGTAAGCCGGTTTGCGTATTATCGAGGATCAGCGCGTCATTGTTGGCGTCATACCAGCCGCCGAAGCGTTGATACGCCACTGATAGACGGCCGGAAGCATGATCGGTACCGCCACTGATGGCCGCCGCCACCCGTTCATCATGATCGTTGCTATTGGCAAAGCCGGTTTTACCACCCAGCTCCAGATCCACCTGGCGTTCCTGCTGGCCCTTTTTCGTGACGATATTAATCAGACCGCCGGTACTGCCGCCGCCGTATAACGATGTGGCGCCGGAAATAACTTCAATATGTTCGATGTTAAACGGATCGATGGCATCAAGCTGGCGGCTATCGGTGCGCGATGAATTGAGGCGCACGCCGTCGATCAGTACCACGATGGCGCGTCCGCGCATGTTCATGCCGTAGTTGGTACGCCCCTGGCTGCTGACATCTATCCCGGGGATCAACTGCGCGAGGACGTCTTTAAACTCTTTACCACCCTGAACCTGTTGCTCAATTTCCTGGCCTTCAATCACCCAGGTGGTTTGCGCCATCTCGGCGACGGTACGGTGGTTACGGTTGGCGCTGACGATGATATCGTCTTCATCGGCGGCCTGCGCGGCAAAGGTAGGCAGGGCGGTGGCCAGCAGCAGGGGATTGAGCAGCCAGAGGCGCTTGTTCATTCGCATTCCTTGATATGAGTTAGTCATTACTGTTGTTATTTTTTTCAGCCACAGGCGCGGCTGTTACAGCGTGAAACATATAGAAAGACAAATGCGAATTTTGCACATATTGATTATCGTTATCAATATCATTTACAACAAATCAACATAATGAAAATATTGAGAAAAGTAAGGGTATTTAGCAGAAGGGGGAAAAAACCGGCGAGCGAGGGCCGCCGGTAGGGGATTAAGGTTGCAGGATTTGCGGCCACAGGCGCAGCGTAGTGTCGCTAATTTGTTTCAGGGTGGCGAAATCAGCGCCTTCGCGCGCGCTGATTGACATTCCTTGCAGCACGCAGTTTAAAAACTGCGCCAACTGCAAGACATTGCCCTGCGCAGGGAGTTCGCCGCGCTGCTGGCGCTGCTGTAAAAATTGCGTCAACGTTTGTTCCTGCACCGCGTGCCGCGACTTAATAGTGTTGGCGATATCGGTTGAAGAGGCGGCCAGCGCCGCGGAGGTGTTAATCATAAAACAACCTGCCGGGGTTTCTTTGCTGGTAAAGCAGGTAGCGACAGCGGTGAAATAGTCGCGCAGCGCCTGATCGACGGTTTTTTGGTCATCGAATAGCAGGGCTTCATGTTTCGCGGCAAAGCGGGAGATGTAGCGATCCAGCACCGCGCGGAATAAGCCTTCTTTGTTCACGAACTCGGCGTACAGCGTCGGGGCTTTCGCGCCGGTCGCTTCGACGAGATCGGCAAGCGAAGTTGCTTCATAGCCGTGCTGCCAGAAAAGTGTCATGGCCTTGTCCAGCGCCGCGTCCCTGTCGAACACTTTAGGTCGGCCACGGCTTTTTTTTACGCAACTTTGAACGTCAGTTGTCATGATGCCGTTGTACCTATGTTGGGTTGTTGAACGGCCATTATAAAAATAAACGTGTCATGCTGCCAGCGGCAGAAGTCCAAAAATAAATAATTCATATATGTATGAAAATTAAGCATTTTATAAATAGTTAAATGATCGTTATAAAAATGAGTTGACCTGTGACATGGATCACATTATCATTTACCTATCGATCGTTAAGTTAATTCTTACGACCCTACTATAAAAATCATCTGCATAGGTATAATAATCATGAAAAACGTCCAAAAACTGGCACTTGCTGCCGTACTGAGCTCACTCTCATTTGCAAGTTTCGCCGCTGTTGAGGTGCAATCCACCCCAGCAGGCCAACATAAAATCGGTACCGTTTCCGCATCCGCCGGCACCAATCTGGGTTCGCTCGAAGATCAGCTGGCGCAGAAAGCCGACGAAATGGGGGCGACCTCTTACCGCATTACTTCGGTAACCGGTCCTAATACCCTGCACGGTACCGCAGTTATCTATAAATAAATGTTGTAACCCCTGTCATGCCACTGACAAAACGCGTTCCTGACCCCCTTCAGCAGAACGCGTGTAGTAAGCAGTAAACGTAGTTCCCTTTGTTATGCCACTCTCGCGACGCGGTCCACACCCCTTCATGGGACCGCGCCCCGCGAAACCTCGTCAGCGAAGCTGGCGATTGCCACAAAAAAACCCGCCGTGCCTGGCGGGTTTTTACTTTCTGCAATTCGCAAATGTATTACAAGGCTTGCTCGGCGGAAAGCTGGTGGTGGGTCACATCGACCGGCATTCCGGAACGCAGCGCCATCGCGCTTTCCATTACCTGCTGATTGGTCTGCGGCGCCTGCTTAAAGTTTTTCATGCTGGCGTTCAGGACGATTGGCAGCGTTTGCGGATCGTCATTGATATGTTCGGAGAGCGGCTGGTGGACTTCCACCAGACGGGTACCGTTTGGCTCTACCGAAACTTTGATAGGTTCGTTGATGATATTCACCCTGGTGCCCGGCGTGATTTTGTTATACAGAGACTTTATATCAGCATCGCGCAGGCGGATACAGCCTGAACTGACGCGCATCCCGATGCCAAAATCGGCGTTGGTGCCGTGCAGTAGATAGACACCGCCGTAGGCTGCAAGACGAATCGCGTGATGTCCCATCGGGTTATTCGGCCCGGCCGGAACCACTGCCGGCAAATCGATCCCCATCGCTTTATAACGCGCACGAATGTTGGCGGTTGGCGTCCAGGTCGGGTTGGCGCGCTTATCGGAAACGGTAGTGACCATCGTCGGAGTCAGGGTATCGCCGCCAAGCTGGCCGATACCGATCGGGTAAACGGTCACGCTATTCTGTCCCGGTGGATAATAGTACAGACGCAGCTCGGCGATATTGAGCACCAGACCTTCACGGGGGGCGTCAGGCAGCAGTGTCTGCAGCGGGATGGTCAGCACGCTCCCGGCGCGCGGCACATAAGGATCGACACCGGGATTAGCCTGCAGCAGCGCGAGAAAACCAACGTTGTATTTTTTGGCAATCGCTTCCAGCGACCCGCCGTTATCCTGCACTACATGAAACTGATTCTGCCCGACCAGTCGGCTACCGCTCGGCGGTAACGGCCAGGTATTGGCGCGGGCGGGAAGGGCCAGCGTCGCCGCGAGAGCGAATGCCGTCAGCCAGGTTGAAACACGCGAGATATTTATCATTACCATAATTCCACAATAAACAAACGGTTATTTTTATAAGATAATCAATGTCAATTATGGCGCGGGAGAGTGTTGGGAAATCCAGGTGGATTGCAAAATGTTTGTAAAGTTTGCTAACTGTGACAGGTAAAGAGATGCGGTTTTGACAACCGCATCTCTTCGTTCTCAAGCGGTAGCGTTTTCTTCCAGCTGACGCATAAACTGGCGTACCCAGTCCATGCGCGTTTTACGCTCATCAAGCTCCTGGAAGAATTTGAGCCGTGTCGGCCCATCCAGCCGGTAATGCTGCGGCTGCTTCTGCAATAGACCGATAAGCCAGACCGGATTAACGTTATTTTTCTCGTTAAACTCGATCACGCCGCCTTTTTCATTGCACTCCAGCTTGCGGATCCCCAGCTTTTGCGCCTGCTGGCGTAGGCGCGTGATATCCAGCAAATTACGCGCCGCATCCGGCAATGTACCAAAGCGATCGATCAGCTCGACTTTGATCTCATCGAGATCGTGTTCGTTTTTGGTGCTGGCGATACGCTTATAGAACGACAGACGGGTGTTAACGTCGGGAATAAAGTCATCCGGCAGCAGCGCCGGCATGCGCAGCTCCACTTCCGTCTGCTGGCTGGTGAGATCTTCCAGCGACGGCTCGCGACCCTCTTTCAGGGCATCGACGGCGTTCTCCAGCAGTTCCATATACAGCGAGAAGCCAATGGTTTCCATCTGTCCGCTCTGACCTTCTCCCAGCAGTTCGCCGGCGCCGCGAATTTCAAGATCGTGGGTCGCGAGGGCAAAACCGGCGCCGAGGTCTTCCAGCGACGCGATAGCTTCCAGGCGTTTCTGCGCGTCGGTAGTCATCGCTTTTGGATGTGGGGTGAGCAGCCAGGCGTAGGCCTGATGGTGCGAACGACCCACGCGGCCGCGCAGCTGGTGCAACTGGGCAAGGCCGAAGTGATCGGCGCGCTCAATGATGATGGTATTGGCGGTCGGGATATCGATGCCGGTTTCAATGATTGTCGTACAGACCAGCACGTTAAAACGCTGGTGATGGAAATCATTCATCACCCGTTCCAGTTCGCGTTCGCGCATCTGGCCGTGACCGATGGCAATTCGCGCCTCCGGTACCAGTTCAGCCAGACGATCCGCCGCTTTCTGAATATTTTCAACATCGTTATACAGATAGTAAACCTGACCGCCGCGCAGGACTTCACGCAGGATCGCCTCGCGAACCACCAGCGCGTCGTATTCACGAACAAAGGTTTTTACCGCCAGACGGCGAGCTGGCGGGGTGGCGATAATGGACAGATCGCGCATTCCGCTCATCGCCATATTCAGCGTACGCGGAATAGGCGTGGCGGTCAGCGTCAGGATATCGACGTCCGCGCGCATCGCCTTGATGCGTTCTTTATGACGCACCCCGAAGCGGTGTTCTTCATCGACGATAAGCAGACCCAGGTCGCGCAGCTTGACTTCATTTTGCAGCAGCTTATGGGTACCGATCAGAATATCGATTTTACCTTCTGCCGCCTGTTCAAGTATCTGCGCCTGCTCTTTGGCGCTGCGGAAACGGGATAGCATCTCAATACGTACCGGCCAGTTGGCGAAGCGGTCGCGGAAGTTATCGTAGTGCTGCTGGGCGAGCAGGGTGGTAGGCACCAGCACGGCCACCTGTTTGTGGTTTTCGACGGCGAGGAAGGCGGCGCGCATCGCCACTTCGGTTTTCCCGAAGCCAACGTCGCCGCAGACCAGGCGGTCCATTGCCAGCGGCTGGCACATATCGCTGAGAACGGCGTTAATTGCCTGCGCCTGATCCGGCGTGGTTTCGAACGGGAAACCGTCGCAGAATAATTGATACTGCTCGCGGTCATGCTTAAAGGCGAAGCCTTCTTTGGCCGCGCGCTGGGCGTAGATATCCAGCAGTTCGGCGGCCACGTCGCGCACTTTCTCCGCCGCTTTTTGCCTTGCCCGCGCCCAGGCGTCGCCGCCCAGTTTGTGTAGCGGCGCATTTTCTTCCGCGCCGCCGGCGTAGCGGCTAATCAAATGCAGTGACGATACCGGGACGTACAGTTTGGCGTCGTTGGCGTAGGTCAGCATCAGATATTCGCCTTTGATGCCTCCGGCTTCGAGGGTGGTCATCCCTGCATAACGACCCACCCCGTGTTCAAGATGCACCACCGGCTGTCCGATATGCAGTTCCGCCAGGTTGCGAATGAGCGTGTCGGGGTTAATGGTACGGCGGGAATCCTGACGGCGGCGGGCGACGCGTTCGCCCAGCAGATCGCTTTCGCAAATCAGCGCCAGATTTGCCTGGCTGTCGATAAATCCGTGCTCGGCGGCGCCGATCATCAGGAAGCGACCATTTCCGGTTGCTTCCTGCAGGCGCAATATATGTTTTGGCGCAACTTTGATGCGTGCCAGCATTTCGCACAGCGCCTCGCGGCGGCCTTCGCTTTCCACTGAGAAAATCACCGGGCCGCTGAAGGATTCAAGGAAGCGACGCAGGTTGTCCAGCGGCGCTTTATTTTGCGCCTGAATCGCCAGCTCGGGCAGGGGTTGATAGCCGAGGTTAGTATGAGCGGCTTTCTCCGCCAGACGTTCAGTTTTTAACTGGACCCGCGGCCATTTTTTCAGCTCGCTAAAAAGCTCGTCGCTGCGCAGCCACAGCTGCTCCGGCGGTAGCAGCGGGCGCATCGGATCGACGCCGCGGTTTTCAAAGCGGGCGCGGGTCTCATTCTGGAAACGCTCGGCGCTGTGCTCCAGATCGCCGGTATTCACAATCAGCGTACTGGGCGGGAAATAGCTAAACAGCGGCGGCAGCGGCTCGTTGAAGAACAGCGGTTGCCAGTATTCGATCCCGGCGGGTAGGGTACCTTTGCTCACCTGCTGGTAGATATGTTCCGGGTCGCGCTTCACGTCAAAGCGATCGCGCCACTGGCTGCGGAACAGTTCGATCGCCGCCTGGTCGGTCGGGAACTCATGCGCCGGCAGCAGATTGATGGCCTCGACTTCTTCCAGAGTACGCTGGCTATCAACATCGAATAACCGCAGGCTGTCTATTTCGTCATCAAAGAAATCGAGGCGATAGGGCTGCTCGCTGCCCATCGGGAAGAGATCGAGCAGGGCGCCGCGGGTCGCGTATTCGCCGTGTTCCATTACCTGATCGACATGGCGGTAACCGGCGCTGTCCAACTGCGTGCGTAGCGCATCGCGCGACAGACGCTGCCCTTTTTTCATTACCAGCGCGTGACCGTGCAGATAATTATGCGGGCAGACCTTCTGCATCAGAGTGCTTACGGGAACGATAAGCACTCCGCGCTGCATGGTCGGCAACTGATATAAAGTCGCAAGGCGCGAAGAGATAATATCCTGATGTGGCGAAAAGCTATCGTAGGGCAGGGTTTCCCAGTCAGCGAGGCCGATCACCATGCTATCGGTAAATTGCCTGATTTCATCATTCAAACGCAGGGCGTTTTGCATGTCGGGCGCAACCAGCACCACCGGGCCATGATGGCGTTCGGCCATTTCGGCTACCAGCGTGGCGCAGGCGGCGCCGGTGAGTTCGCCAAGCTGGCGCTGATCGCCGGCTTTGACCGGCAGAGTATAGCGATATTGTTCAGGCATAACGGTTGTCAGGATCCCTTAGCGCCTATCCCATCAGGCGATTGTTTGTACTGTTTGGCCGCAGTCGGCCAACTCGCTCTACGATGTAGGGGCAAATTGCTGATATTCAATGTCTCTGATTATCCGCAATTGGTCTGATTTCGCCAACCCGATTGGCCTCCTGCGCCATGTTTTCTACAGCGCAAGGCGATTGATAAATATATACACTCTAAATTAACCCTCTGATTTAAAACTATTACTTTGTTATTTTGGCGAAAAAATCTACCGTATCAGCGATTTACGCGTTGGGCTATGCCATATATACTCGAACATCGGCTATCAGCAACCAGATGGATTACATGTACCAACCTGCCGCACTATTTATCGGCCTTCGCTACATGCGCGGGCGCGCAGCCGATCGCTTCGGCCGTTTCGTCTCCTGGCTTTCGACCATCGGCATTACGCTTGGCGTGATGGCGCTGGTGACCGTCCTGTCGGTGATGAACGGTTTTGAGCGTGAGCTGCAAAACAACATCCTGGGGCTGATGCCGCAGGCTATCATTAGCGCCCAGCAGGGCTCTATCAACCCGCAAAAAATGCCGGAAAGCGCCGTTAAGCTGCAGGGCGTGACGCGCGTCGCGCCGCTCACCACCGGTGATGTGGTGCTGCAAAGCGCCCGCAGCGTCGCCGTCGGCGTGATGCTGGGTATCGACCCGGCGCAAAAAGATCCGCTGACGCCTTACCTGGTGAACGTGAAACAAAGCGATCTGCAGGCCGGCAAATATAACGTCATTCTCGGTGAACAGCTGGCCGGCCAGTTGGGGGTTAACCGCGGCGATCAAATTCGCGTGATGGTGCCTTCCGCCAGCCAGTTTACGCCGATGGGCCGTGTCCCGAGCCAGCGTTTGTTTAACGTCATCGGCACCTTTGCCGCCAACAGCGAAGTCGATGGCTATCAAATGCTGACCAACATTGATGACGCCTCCCGCCTGATGCGCTATCCGCTGGGCAATATTACCGGCTGGCGTCTGTGGCTCAGCCAACCGCTGCAGGTTGATACGCTCAGTCAACAGAAGCTGCCCGACGGCACCAAATGGCAGGACTGGCGCGAGCGCAAAGGCGAGCTGTTCCAGGCCGTGCGAATGGAGAAAAATATGATGGGGCTGCTGCTGAGCCTGATCGTCGCCGTCGCCGCTTTCAACATCATTACCTCGCTTGGCATGATGGTGATGGAGAAGCAGGGCGAGGTGGCTATTCTGCAGACCCAGGGGCTGACGCCGCGGCAGATCATGGCCGTCTTTATGGTACAGGGCGCCAGCGCTGGTATTATCGGCGCGCTGCTTGGCGCGCTGCTCGGCGTGCTGTTGGCCAGCCAGCTGAATAATTTGATGCCGATTATCGGTGCGTTTTTGGACGGCGCGGCCCTGCCGGTGGCGATTGAGCCGCTGCAGGTGATTATTATCGCTCTGGTGGCGATGGCGCTGGCCCTGTTGTCTACGTTGTATCCTTCTTGGCGCGCTGCCGCCACCCAACCCGCTGAGGCTTTACGTTATGAATAAGATCCTGCTGCAATGCGACAACCTGTGCAAACGCTATCAGGAAGGCAACGTGCAAACCGATGTGCTGCACGATGTCAGCTTCAGCATTCAAGAGGGTGAAATGATGGCGATTGTCGGCTCTTCAGGTTCCGGCAAAAGTACGCTACTGCACCTGCTTGGCGGGCTGGATACGCCGACCTCTGGCGATGTTATTTTCTCCGGTCAGCCGATGAGCTCGCTTTCTGCGGCGGCTCGCGCCGATCTGCGTAACCGCGAACTCGGGTTTATCTATCAGTTCCACCATCTGCTGCCGGACTTTACCGCGCTGGAAAACGTGGCGATGCCGCTGCTGATTGGCAAGAAAAAAGCGGCGGATATTGAACGCCAGGCGAAAGCGATGCTGCAGGCGGTGGGCCTGGAACACCGTAGCCACCATCGTCCGTCTGAGCTTTCCGGCGGCGAGCGCCAGCGCGTGGCGATTGCTCGGGCGCTGGTGAACAAACCGCGGCTGGTACTGGCGGATGAACCGACCGGCAACCTCGACGCCCGCAACGCCGACAGCATTTTTGAGCTGCTGGGCGAGCTCAACGTGGCGCAGCGTACCGCTTTCCTGGTGGTGACTCATGACCTGCAGCTGGCGAAACGGATGAACCGCCAGCTGGAGATGCGCGATGGCCGCCTGACGGCCGACCTGACCCTGATGGGGGCCCAGTAATGGCTTCACCGTTATCGTTACTGATTGCGCTGCGTTTTAGCCGCGGCAGACGCCGCGGCGGCATGGTTTCGCTGATTTCCGTCATCTCTACTATCGGCATCGCATTAGGCGTGGCGGTACTGATCGTCGGCCTGAGCGCGATGAACGGTTTCGAGCGCGAGCTCAATAATCGCATTCTGGCGGTGGTGCCGCACGGCGAAATCGAGCCGGTTAACCAGCCGTGGAATAACTGGAACGAGGCGCTGACGAAGGTTGAAAAAGTGAAAGGCATCGTCGCCGCTGCGCCCTATATCAACTTTACCGGGTTGGTGGAGAGCGGCAGCAATATGCGCGCCATTCAGGTCAAGGGCGTCGATCCGCAGCAGGAGAGCCGCCTGAGTTCATTACCAAACTTTGTGCAGAACAACGCCTGGGCTAGTTTTAAGGCCGGCGAGCAGCAGGTGATTCTGGGCAAAGGCGTCGCCGATGCGCTGCATGTGAAGCAGGGCGATTGGGTGTCGATCATGATCCCCAATTCAGATTCCGAGCACCAGCTGTTGCAGCCGAAACGCGTCAGGCTACATGTGACCGGGATTCTGCAACTGAGCGGCCAACTGGACCATAGCTTCGCGATGATCCCGATGGCGGACGCCCAGCAGTATCTGGATATGGGCAGCAGCGTGACCGGCATCGCCATTAAAGTCACCGACGTCTTCCACGCCAATACGCTGGTACGCGACGCCGGCGAGGTGACCAACAGCTACGTCTATATCAAGAGCTGGATCGGCACCTACGGCTATATGTACCGTGATATTCAGATGATTCGCGCCATTATGTATCTCGCCATGGTACTGGTTATCGGCGTCGCCTGTTTTAACATCGTCTCGACGCTGGTGATGGCGGTAAAAGATAAAAGCGGCGATATTGCGGTGCTGCGCACGCTTGGCGCGAAAGACGGCTTAATCCGCGCGATTTTCGTATGGTATGGTTTATTGGCCGGTTCGGTCGGGAGCCTGATCGGGGTGGTTATCGGCGTGGTAGCCGCGCTGAAGCTGACATCGATTATCAACGGTATCGAAACGTTGATCGGGCATAAATTCCTTTCCGGCGACATCTATTTTATTGACTTCCTGCCGTCTGAATTGCACTGGCTGGACGTCGTTTATGTGCTGGTGACAGCACTGTTGCTGAGTTTGCTGGCCAGCTGGTATCCCGCCCGCCGCGCCAGTCGTATTGACCCGGCGAGGGTGCTGAGTGGCCAGTAATTTATCGTCGTGGCCCGTCAAACGCCGCATCCCTTAGGCCAGTGCTGTGAAAGCAGATACAGCCCAAAGGATGAGGGGGTGGGGCCAATAAGAGGAATGGCTGAAATGTACTACGGATTTGACATTGGCGGCAGCAAGATAGCGTTGGGCGTATTTGATAACGCCCGACAACTGCAGTGGGAAAAACGCGTCCCCACTCCGACGGAAAGCTATGAGGCTTTCCTGCAGGCGATTGAAGCGCTGGTTCGCGAAGCCGATCGGCGCTTTGGCGTAGAGGGCGCGGTCGGTATCGGTATCCCCGGTATGCCGGAAACCGCGGACGGCAAGCTGTATGCCGCTAACGTTCCCGCCGCCAGCGGCCAACCGCTGCGCGTTGATCTCAGCGCACGCCTGGGGCGTGAAGTTCGTCTTGATAATGACGCCAACTGCTTTGCGTTATCTGAAGCGTGGGATGATGAATTTACCCAATATCCGCTGGTGATGGGGTTAATCCTCGGCACCGGCGTCGGCGGCGGGATCGTGCTTAACGGCAAATCGATAACCGGTCACAGCTACATCACCGGCGAGTTCGGCCATATTCGTCTGCCGGTGGACGCCCTGGAAGTAGTGGGGCGCGATTTTCCGCTAACCCGCTGCGGCTGCGGCCAGCTCGGCTGCATCGAGAACTATCTTTCCGGCCGCGGATTCGCCTGGCTTTATCAGCATTTTTATCATCAATCCTTAACTTCTCCAGAGATCGTCGATCTGTGGCAGCAGGGTGATGCGCAGGCGCGGGAGCACGTCGAACGTTACCTCGATCTACTGGCCGTTTGTCTGGGCAATATCCTCACCATTGTCGATCCGGATCTGCTGGTGTTAGGTGGCGGATTATCTAATTTTACTGCTATAACCGAAGGGCTGGCGCAGCGCCTGCCGCGTCATTTGCTTCCGGTCGCCCGGGTGCCGCGCATTGAGCGCGCGCGTCACGGCGACGCCGGAGGTATGCGCGGTGCGGCCTTCCTTCATTTGACTCATTAATTACAGGGGTAGCTATGCTGTCGCGCCGCTTACATCGCTTAAGCCGTTTCCGCCGTAAAAAACGCCAGTTGCGCGATCGCTTACGGCAACGTGTCTTCTTCGGCGAAGACAAAACGCCGCCGCAGGCAATAGACAAACCGCGGGTGGTGGTGTTAACCGGCGCCGGTATTTCGGCGGAGTCGGGGATTAAAACCTTCCGCGCCGCCGATGGCCTGTGGGAAGAGCACCGGGTGGAAGATGTGGCGACGCCGGAAGGTTTTGCCCGTGACCCAGCGCTGGTGCAGGCGTTTTATAACGCCCGCCGCCGCCAGTTGCAGAGCGCGGAAATCGCGCCCAATGCCGCGCATCTGGCGCTGGCGAGGCTGGAAGAGGCGCTGGGCGATCGTTTTCTGCTGGTGACGCAGAACATCGATAATCTGCACGAGCGCGCGGGTAACCGCCGGGTTATCCATATGCACGGCGAGTTACTGAAAGTACGCTGCTCGTGGAGCGGACAGGTGCTGGAGTGGACCGGCGACGTGACGGCGGATGACAAATGCCACTGCTGCCAGTTCCCGGCGGCGCTGCGCCCGCACGTGGTATGGTTCGGCGAGATGCCGCTGGGCATGGATGAGATCTACAGCGGGCTGGCCGAGGCCGATATCTTTATCGCGATTGGGACTTCCGGGCACGTCTACCCGGCCGCGGGTTTTGTCCATGAAGCTCGTCTGCACGGCGCGCATACCGTCGAGCTTAACCTCGAACCCAGCCAGGTCGGCAGCGAATTCGCTGAGAAACATTACGGGCTGGCAAGCGAAGTGGTGCCCGAGTTCATTGATAAGCTGCTGCAGGAAAACAGATTATAGAAGGAACGTAGTGTAAAAGCGTGCAGAGGCGTTAGTTTAACCACTTCGCCTTGGTACGCTCTTTTTTTTTCGCCATATGGAATGGCTGATGATGACAGGAGTCAAAAATGAACAATCCGCTAGTTGTCGAGACGAGTATGCTGATCGCGGCCGTTGCCGTTGGTGTTATTAGCCAAAATGGCTTGTCCAAACAATCTGATGCAAGAAATATTCTCTTTCTCGTCTGTCTTTTAGTCGGCGTGGCTAGCGCCTTGAGCCTATTATTTGATGGCCTTCTTCTGCTTTTTACTGGCGATTTAGCTACAGGCGGCATGCGAATTATAGGGCCATTCGTGTTACTTATTATTCTGTGGAAACCCGTCAACGTCCTGGTGGGAAAAATCGATGATTTTTTGCAGCGCAAAGAAGCCAACAGCAAGCGCGACCATTAAAACTGGAATGGGAAACACATGAGCGGTCGGAGGCACCCGACCGTCATGAGCGCTTAAGGACACGACTTGCGTTTAACTTTCTGAGGTTGATTCAGCTTGTGCGGAATGAGACCAGACCGTATCCGGAAGTCTTCGCATAATCCAGTACAGCGCCAGAGCGTCTGCTAAAATGAGCGGAACGATGAAAAATGATATCACCCAGAATAATGGGTTGCAGATGGGAAAAATGGTGGTCCAGCGATCGCTCTCATCGGCGCGTGACAACATTCTATTGCTCAGCGTAGTTACGCAATATTTAAAGGAGTAGCGGTGTGTTGGCAAGATATAAACGGGAGAATTAATACCGCGCATATAGTCGTTACACCATTGCCAGGATATGGCATAGTTTAGAATCGTATCTTCAAGGTTAATGGAATAGCGAGAGGCGTTATAAAACAAAGGTATATTATCATCGCTGATGACAACTTTGACCCTTGGGCTAGCTGGTGGGCTGATATGCCAGGTATACCAGGTTCGTGAACTTGCAGAACCGGAACCGTTTCTAAAACTGGGGTGAATAACCTCATGCCAGTTGAAAACTAACGTTTCGACGGGCCATTGAGAAAAAATATTATAGTTGATGCAATGCTTCTGGACATAAATTTTCTGCTCCTGGCGATTTAGTCGAACCATCAACGATTTTGGCTTGATGATGAATAGTCTTACTGCATGTATGCCGCTATATAATAATAAGAGAAGTATAGGCACAAGAAATATAAGCTCCTGGAGATAACCGATCAACGGAGTGAGAATAAACAGGGCTGTCAGAGAAACCAGTACCATAGTAAAAGGCAGCGTGATGCCTAACCATTCACTTCGTGGTATATTCCTGCTGATATCACAGTAAATATCATTAACTTCAGTAACACCGAAGAGTGGTGGGGCTTTAGTTTTTGCGCGGGCCATCATTCCATTTCCTTATGGGGAACCTACGGTGAATCTTTTAAATATTGCTAACGGGTTGTATTGGGGATGTTAAGTAATTCAGGGTATCTCTTTCGTGATTAGCCTCTTTTATTTACCCCAGACGAGACCGGCAGCAAAGCGGCAGTATCGATGCAAAACATCGACGACGGCGAGACAGCTGCAAAACATATAATTATTGAATAAATTCGGATAAAGTGAATAACCCGCAGCGCTTAATTAACGCATGCATTTAAGCAGATATTGACAGTGAATATATTATTTTTTATATGCTGGATAGCATCGACGCTATCCAGCATATTATTACAATTAACGACCGGCTTTCAACTTCTGGTAATACTCTTCATAAATAGCGCTGGCGCTGCCGACATCATTTTGCCATTCGCCTTTTTCGATAGTGGCGGCATCCGGATACAGCGATTTATCGTTGGCCACTTCCGGGCTAAGCATTTTGCGCGCGGCCAGGTTCGGCGTCGGATAACCGATAGTTTCAGCTACCTGTTTCGCGACATCAGGGCGCAGCAGGAAGTTAATTAGCTTCAGCGCACCGTCAACGTTTTTGGCATTCGCCGGAATCGACAGGCTATCCATCCAGAAGATGCCGCCTTCTTTTGGCCAAATCACTTCCAGCGGGGTACCTGCCTGACGCGCGACATAAGCGGAACCGTTCCATACCATGCCGAGGTTCACTTCGCCTTCCATATACGGGTTTGCCGGGTTATCGGAGTTGAACGCAGCGACGTTTGGCATCAGTTTTTTCAGCTCGTTATAAGCCGCTTCAATCTCTTTTGGATCGGTGGTGTTGCCGGAATAGCCCAGTTTACGCAGCGCCATCTGGAACACCTCGCGCGCGTCGTCGGTCAGCAGCAGGCTGCTTTTATATTCCGGTTTCCACAGGTCGGCCCAACTGGTCACGGTTTTCGGGTCGATAGCATCGCTATTGACGCCGATTGCCGTCGCGCCCCAGATGTAGGGAATCGAGTAGTCGTTATTCGGGTCGAAAGGTTTATTCAGCATCTGCGGATCGAGGTTGCTGAAGTTACTCAGCTTGCTCTTATCAATCTTTTGCAGCATGCCTTCTTTACGCATTTTGTCGACGAAATAGGTCGATGGCACCACCAGATCGTAAGCGCCGTCTTTATAGGTTTTGAGCTTGGCGTACATGGTTTCATTCGACTCGTAGGTCGAATAGATCACCTTGATGCCGGTCTCTTTGGTGAACTGTTCCAGCAGGCCTGGCGGCACGTATTCGGTCCAGTTATAGAAGTAGAGCGTTTTGCTATCGTCTGCCTGCGCGGCGCCCATGCCTAAAGCCAGAGCGCCCGCAGCGAGCAGGTGGCGTGACCATTTTTTCATTTTGACGTCCCCTGAGTTTTATCACGTGCAATTAACTGACTGGCGATGACCATCACCAGCGAAAGAACCAACAGAATTGTCGCCAGCGCGTTCACTTCTGGCGAAACTCCGACCTTTACCATCGAATAGATCTTCAGCGGCAGAATTTCATATCCCGGACCCGTAACGAACGAAGAGACCACCACGTCATCCATCGACAGGGTAAAGCTCAACAGCCACCCGGCGGCCACTGCCGGCAACGCCAGCGGCAGAATGATTTTGCGCAGGATGGTCATCTCGCTGGCGCCGAGGTCTTTCGCCGCTTCCAGCATGCGTACATCAAAGCCTTTCAGGCGTGAGAACACGGTTACCACCACGAAGGGCAGGCAGAAGGTGATATGCGAAAACAGCAGCGACCAGAAGCCCAGCTGAATACCGATCAGCATAAACAGCACCAGCAGGGAGATAGCCATCACGATATCCGGCGACATCATCACTACGAATAGCATTCCGCTGACGAACGGCTTACCGCGAAAACGGTAGCGATACAGCGCCACGGCGGTGAGCGAGCCGATAAGCGTGGCGAAGGTCGCCGACAGGACCGCCATGGTCAGCGAGTGCTGGGCGGCCTGCAGCAGGCTATCGTTATTCATCAACAGGCTATACCAGTCGGTGGTGAAGCCTTGCCAGTTGATGCCAAAGCGCGAGCGGTTAAACGAGTTAACGATCAGAATAATAATAGGGATGTAGAGATACGCGTAAATGGCGGTCATAAAGCCGCCGCGCAGCAGTCGACCGATCATTCCAGTTCCACCTTTTTATTCAGCAGGCGCGCCGCGCGCCAGTAAATCAACAACATCAGCCCCATCACCAGCGTTAAGGTGATACTGGTCGCCGCGCCGAACGGCCAGTCGCGGATATTCAGGAACTGACTCTTGATAACGTTGCCGATCAGCAGGTTTTTGGCGCCGCCCATCAGGTCTGAAACATAAAAGAGCCCCATTGCCGGCAGCATCACCAGCAGACAGCCAGCGATAATTCCCGGCATGGTGAGCGGTATAATGATGCGGATAAAGGTCTGCAGCTTGCTGGCGCCGAGGTCTTTTGCCGCCTCCAGCAGCGGACGATCCAGTTTTTCAATGCTGGAGTAGAGTGGCATCACCATAAACGGCAGCAAAATGTAGACCAGGCCGATGATCACTGCTGACGGCGTGTACATAATGCGTACCGGCGTATCGATAACCCCTGACCACAGCAGGAACTCGTTCAGATAGCCTTTGGTACTGAGGAAAATCTTCAGTCCATAGATACGAATAAGCGAGTTAGTCCAGAACGGAACGATCAGCAGGAACAGCAGCAGCGGGCGTACTTTTTGCGGCAAGCGCGCCAGAAACCACGCGAACGGATAGCCCAACGCCAGGCAGGCGAGGGTCGCCAGCAGCGCCATATTCAACGAATGCAGCAGCACATCGTAATAGAGCGGATCCAGCAGCCGCGAGTAGTTATCGAGCGTGAAGACCATTTTGACGAAGTTCGCATCGTCGCGGGTCAGGAAGCTGGTGGCGATGATCATCAGGTTGGGCAGAAAGACGAACAGTACAAGCCAACCCACGATGGTGGCGATCACCACATTCTGGAATTTACTGGTGTTCTTCATCGGCCAGCACAACCTCCCAGCTTTCTACCCAATTAATGGCCATTTTCTGGTCGAGCGAGTGGTCAAAGTCCGGATCGTCTTCATTGAAGAATTCGCTGACCATGACCATCTTGCCGTTTTCCAGCTCAACAACCGACTCAAGGGTCATTCCCTTGTAGTTGCGCTCGCGCACGTAGCCGATAAGGCCGTCCGCTTCGCTACCGTGATGAATTTCATCAACGCGTAGATCTTCCGGACGGAGCAGTACGTTCAGCTGTTGCCCTTTCTCAACGGCGAAGTTGACGTAGATATTGCACTCGCGGCCTTCGACGCAGGCGCGTACGCGCTGTTCATCCAGGCGTTCAATAACGGTTGCGTTGAAGATGTTGATTTCGCCAATAAAACTGGCGACGAACAGATTCTTCGGCTCTTCGTAGATTTCACGCGGGGTACCGTCCTGCTCGATTTTGCCATCGCGCATTACCACAATGCGGTCGGACATGGTCAGGGCTTCTTCCTGGTCATGGGTGACGAAAACAAAAGTGATGCCGAGCTTGCGCTGTAGCGCTTTGAGTTCGTTCTGCATCTGCTTACGCAGCTTGTAGTCGAGCGCCGAGAGCGACTCATCAAGCAGCAGCAGACGCGGTTTGTTGACCACCGCCCGGGCGATGGCGACGCGCTGCTGCTGGCCGCCGGAGAGCTGGTGGGGTTTGCGCTGGGCAAATGTCTCCAGCTGTACCATTTTCAATGCGTCCACCACCCGCGGGGTGATTTCTGCCGCCGGGGTTTTTTGCATCCGCAGGCCGAAGGCGACGTTTTCAAACACCGTCATGTGCGGGAATAGCGCGTAGCTTTGGAATACGGTATTGACGTGGCGGTTTTCCGCCGGGACATGGGTGATATCCTGGTCTTCCAGGTGGATACGTCCGACATCGACGCTTTCCAGACCAGCGATTAGACGAAGAACGGTTGTTTTACCGCAGCCAGAGGGGCCAAGCAGGGTGAGAAATTCACCATTATTGATGGTTAAGTTGAGATCGGAGATAACGGTCTTACCATCAAAGCTTTTGCGAATTCCCGCGAGTTGTACCAGCGGAGAAAGCGAACGCGGTTGTATATTCAATTTTTGACTCTGTCCCATGTAGACGCAACGGAAAAGGGATCGCTGCGGGGTTTGTGATTAACCACCTTTGGGGTTGCACATAATTAATAAGGGCCAGCATTTTACGGCAAACGATTGTAATCGCCAATCATTGTTGTTCTGCGGTGTATCACCTTTACACAGAATGCACGCAAATGTATTAAATTTTGGTTTACGGGCTAAAAATGACCTGACGCAATATTTGTCTTTTCGCCCTTATTGATAATGTTGTCACAAAAAAAGAGGGTGGCCACATGGATAAATTGCTTGAGCGTTTTCTGCAGTATGTTTCTTTAGATACGCAATCGAAGCCTGGCGTACGTCAGGTTCCCAGTACCGAAGGGCAGTGGAAGCTGCTGCGTTTGCTGCAGAGCCAGCTGGAAGAAATGGGGCTGGTCAACGTGACGCTAAGTGAGAAGGGGACGGTGATGGGGACGCTGCCGGCCAATGTCGCAGGGGAAATCCCGGCCATCGGTTTTATTTCCCACGTCGATACCTCGCCGGATTTCAGCGGTAAGAACGTGAATCCGCAAATTGTTGAAAACTACCGCGGCGGCGATATCGCCCTCGGCATCGGCGATGAAGTGTTGTCGCCGGTGATGTTCCCGGTTCTGCATCAGCTGTTAGGCCAGACGCTTATTACCACCGACGGTAAAACGCTGCTCGGCGCCGACGACAAAGCGGGCATCGCTGAGATCATGACGGCGTTGGCGACGCTGCAGGCGAAAAAAATCCCTCACGGTGATATTCGTGTTGCTTTTACGCCGGATGAAGAGGTCGGGAAAGGCGCGAAGCACTTTGACGTTGCCGCGTTTGATGCCCGCTGGGCGTACACCGTTGATGGCGGCGGGATCGGTGAGCTGGAATTTGAAAACTTCAATGCCGCGTCGGTCACTATCAAAATCGTTGGCAATAATGTGCATCCAGGTACCGCGAAAGGGGTGATGGTTAACGCTTTATCGCTGGCGGCGCGAATTCATGCCGAAGTGCCCGCCAATGAAGCGCCGGAAACCACCGACGGTTATGAAGGCTTTTATCACCTGACCAGCATCAAAGGCAGCGTTGACCGGGCGGAGATGCACTATATTTTGCGTGATTTCGATCGCAAGCAGTTTGAAGCGCGTAAACGCAAAATGATGGAGATCGCCAAAAAGGTCGGTAAAGGGCTGCACCCTGACTGCTACATTGAACTGGTGATCGAAGATAGTTATTACAACATGCATGAGAAGGTGATTGCCCATCCGCACGTAGTTGACATCGCGCGTCAGGCGATGGTGGACTGCGATATCGAGCCGCAGATAAAGCCAATACGCGGCGGTACCGACGGCGCCCAGCTCTCGTTTATGGGATTACCGTGCCCGAATCTGTTTACCGGCGGCTACAACTATCACGGTAAGCACGAGTTTGTCACGCTGGAAGGCATGGAGAAAGCCGTGCAGGTGATTGTGCGGATTGCGGAGTTGACGGCGAAACGCTAAACCAGAGCCCGATCCTGTAGGCCCGGTAAGCGCAGCGCCACCGGGCAAAAAGAGTCCATATAAGCTGAAGAGGAGGGAACCTCTGATGTCAAATTATCGCCGTAGTTATCTCCCCGGCGGCTGCTGGTTTTTCACCGTAAACCTGCAAAATCGCCACAGCGATCTGCTGACACGACATATTGATCATCTTCGTGCCGCGATAGCCTGTGCTAAACGTAAGAGACCTTTCCAGATTAACAGTTGGGTTGTGTTACCTGAACATATGCACTGTATTTGGACGTTGCCGGAAGGCGATTCCGATTATTCTGGTCGTTGGCGGGAAATTAAAAAGTCTTTTACGCGTGCGTTAGCGCAGAGCCAGATCTGGCAGCCGCGTTTTTGGGAACATGCTATCCGTAATGATGAAGATTATCGGCGTCATATAGATTACGTTTATATCAATCCACTGAAACACCGGCTTGTCGGACGCGTGAGTGATTGGCCATATTCAACGTTCCATCGTGATGTGAGGCAGGGGTTATATCCTGAGGATTGGGCAGGGCACATCGCCGAAATGGATGCCGGAGAGCGGCGGTAATATGCCGGATGGCGGCTACGCCTTATCCGGCCTACGGTGCCGATGCCGTTTGTAGGCCCGGTAAGCGCAGGGCCACCGGGCAGGATGTGGGTTGATGTCGTTTGTAGGCCCGGTAAGCGCAGCGCCACCGGGCAGGCTGTCGACTCAGTCCTCGAAGAACCAATAGCCGCTGTTGACCAGCGCCGCCAGCATGGCGAGGAAAGATGGGTCTTCCAACGCATCGCCGAAATGTTCGGCGCGCAGCGACAGGTGCGTTGCCAGCGCGTCAAGCGCCGGGCGGTGCGGAGAATTGATTTTCTCGCCGTTGACGAACACTTCGCCATCGATTCGCAGCACGCGCAGGCCGCCGAGGCGGGCGAGCTTATCGCCCTGCTGCAGCGCATCGTAAATTTCATCTGGCTGATATGGCGGCTCCGGCGGCGCCACGTCAAGCTCGTGGCGGGATTGGGTAATGAACTCGCCAAACCACTGCTTAAAGTGCTCAGGCTGGTTAATCAGCCCCAGCATCATCTCGCGCAGACGATCCAGCTCAACCGGCAGAATATCGGCCGGATGGTCGCGGGATGGCACGTCCGGGTCGGCATAGCGCTGACTACCCAGTTCTCGTTGCAAAATATAGTCAGCAAAGCCGCTGAACAGCTCGCGAGCGTTCGGCGCACGATAGCCGACCGAATAGTTAAGCGAATTTTCCAGCGAATAGCCTTCATGCGGGAATCCTGGCGGAATGTAGAGAATATCGCCAGGTTCCATCTCTTCATCGATGATGGCTTCAAACGGATCAACCTGCAGCAGATCCGGATGCGGGCAGTGCTGTTTCATCGGCACCTTTTCGCCCACGCGCCAGCGCCGGCGGCCGGTACCCTGAATGATAAACACGTCGTATTGATCAAGGTGCGGGCCCACGCCGCCGCCGGGGACGGAGAAGGAGATCATCATGTCATCGATACGCCAGTCCGGTAGGGCGCGGAAGGGATGCATCAACGCCGCCGTCGGCTCGTGCCAGTTGTTCACCGCTTGCACCAGCAGCGACCAGTTGTTTTCGCTAAGATGATCGTAGCTTTCAAATGGACCATGGCTGACCTGCCATTTTCCGTCCTGATGACTCACCAGACGGCTGTCGACCTCGCTCTCCATGGCCAGGCCGGCCAGTTCATCCGGGCTGATTGGGTCGATGAAATTGGCGAAGCCGCGCTTTAACACTACCGGGCGTTTTTGCCAGTAGCGTTCGATAAAGTCGGGCCAGTTAAGCGTTAATTGATAGTCCATATTTATATTCCACAGCAGGTGTCTGTCTGGGATTATAACGGATGCGACGCCGCGGCGATGCAGGCGCCGTTAAAAAACTGCTGCGTTAGCTCTCTTTATCATCAGGAAGTTGTCGGCCAAAGATAACTTCCATGCAGGCGCCGCCGAGCAGGCTGTCGCCGGTCAGGATATCGCCATCATACTGTTCGACGATATCGCGGGCGACAGACAAGCCTACCCCCTGACCCGGACGCAACGTATCGGCGCGCTGGCCGCGATCGAACACCGCCGTGCGCTGGTTACGGGGAATTCCGGGGCCGTCATCCTCCACCAGAATATGCAGCTGGTTGTCGTTGGTCTGGCGTACCGAGACTTCGACAAATTCCAGACAGTACTTGCAGGCGTTATCGAGCACGTTGCCCATCACTTCCATAAAGTCGTTCTGCTCGCCGACAAAGCTTATCTCCGGCGAAATATCCAGCGTGATGTTAACCCCTTTACGCTGGTAGACCTTATTCAAAGCCGAGGTCAGGCTATCCAGCAGCGGGGCGATCGGGTGCAGTTCGCGGCTGAGAAGCGCATTGCCGCTGCGCATGCTGGCGCGGTGCAGATAATAGCCGATTTGCTGTGAGATGCGGCTAATCTGCTCCAGCATCACCGGCTCTGCTTCGCTGACGCTAATTTTCTCGCCGCGCAGCGAGCGTAGGGTGCTTTGCAGCACCGCCAGCGGCGTTTTCAGGCTGTGGGTTAAGTCAGTGAGGGTGGTTCGGTATTTGTCGTAGCGGTCGCGTTCGCTTTTCAGCAGGCGATTAAGGTTGCTGACCAGACCGGTAAGTTCACGAGTGGTGTGAGAATCGAGCCTCTCACGATGATGTTCTTCCAGTTCGCGGACCTCTTTCGCCAGTGATTCGATAGGGCGTAAACTCCACCAGGCGGCAAGCCACAGCAGCGGGATGACCAGCAGCAGGTTAGCCGCCAGCACGTAGATAAACCAGCTCCACACCATATAAGAGCGTTTAAGCTCCACCGGGATGGTGTCGACCACCACAATGCTTAATTGCGGCATCTTCGCGGTGGCCGGATAGAGATTAATCGCCACCGAGTGCGTCATCTCCGAGGAGTCATCTTCCTCGCGGATGGCGTCAAGCTGCTCGCGAATTTCATCATTATTGCGCAGTAGCATACTACTGCTGCCAACATCGGCTTCGATTTCATGAAAACCGTTGCTTTTCAGCCATTCAGGTTGGATCCGCTTCACCAGCCAGGGGACGTCATGCTGCGCCCACAGCAGTTTACCTTTGGCGTCGTAAATCAGCGTCACCGTCGGGCTCTGCATATTCAGGTGTTCTGGAATATCGACATCGATGTGGTTATTTTCCCACTTCGCCAGCATGTAGAACAGGTTGCTCTCGCCGCGCAGCAGGCGGAAAGTGGTTTTATCGAAACTGACGCTGTAGCCTACCAGCGCAACCATGCCGTAGGCCAGCGACAGGATCAGCACCACGGCGGCAGTCGCCAGCAGGAAGCGGACGCGCAGAGAAAGCGGGAGAATATGTCGCAACACGCCTTTCATCCGCGCAGTTCGAATAAGTAGCCCTGACCGCGCACGGTGGTGATCACCTCTTGCGGATATTGCGTCTGGATTTTCTTACGCAACCGCCCCATCAGCACATCAATAGTGTGGCTTTCGCGGAGTTCGGCATCCGGATAGAGCTGCAGCATCAGCGAATCTTTGCTCACCACTTTGCCGCGGTTGCGGATCAGCGTTTCCATAATGGTGTACTCAAAGGCGGTGAGCTTAATCGGCTGGTCATTGACCGATAATTCGCGGCGCGATAAGTCAACCTGGAAAGGCGGAATCGAAATTACCTGTGACGCCAGGCCGCTATTGCGACGCAGCAACGCCTGCATGCGGGCGGCGACCTCTTCGATGTGGAAGGGTTTGGTGACGTAGTCATCGGCGCCGGCGCTCAGCACCTCGACTTTATCCTGCCAGCCTTCACGGGCAGTCAGTACCAGTACCGGTACCGATACGTCGTGACTACGCCAGCGGCGGATCAGCGACAGGCCGTCTTCATCCGGCAGGCCAAGGTCAACGATGGCGACATCCGGGATATGCTCGCCCAGGTAGTAATCTGCTTCCTTTGCATCTTCCGCGGCATCCACCTGATGCCCCAGTTCCTGTAGCTGGACCTTGAGGTGATGGCGCAGCAGAGCATTATCCTCAACGACGAGTACGCGCATGCCCATTCTCCATTTCATTTTCGATTTGAATAGTTTAACGCGATTATGTGGCGCTGGGGGTAAACATTATTTAAACCAGGCGGGAGAGAGATTTTTTTACGTGGAAAGTGGAGGGTTGCCAGGTAGCATGTGCGAAGAGATTGCCCATGCTACCTGAGGCAGGCTGGTTATTTCAGCTCGTCGACCATGGTGATCGCGCGGCCGATGTAGTTAGCCGGGGTCATCGCCTTCAGGCGGATTTTTTCTGCTTCTGGCAGCGGCAGGCCGTCGATGAACTGCTGCATACCTTCGGCGTCAACGCGCTTACCGCGGGTCAGCTCTTTCAGCTTCTCGTACGGCTTTTCGATACCGTAGCGGCGCATCACCGTCTGGATCGGCTCAGCCAGCACTTCCCAGTTGTGATCCAGTTCGTCCAGCAGACGATCCTGGTTCAGCTCCAGTTTGCTCACGCCTTTCAGGGTGGATTGGTACGCGATCAGCGCATAGCCGATGCCCACGCCGAGGTTACGCAGCACGGTGGAGTCGGTCAGGTCGCGCTGCCAGCGAGAAACCGGGAGCTTGCTGGCCAGGTGCTGCATTACGGCGTTCGCCAGGCCCAGATTGCCTTCGGAGTTTTCGAAGTCAATCGGGTTCACTTTATGCGGCATGGTTGAAGAGCCGATTTCACCCGCAATGGTTTTCTGTTTGAAGTGGTTGAGCGCGATGTAGCCCCACACATCGCGATCGAAATCGATCAGGATGGTATTGAAGCGCGCGATGCAATCAAACAGTTCGGCGATGTAGTCGTGCGGTTCAATCTGGGTGGTGTACGGGTTCCACTGAATACCCAGTGAGGTAACGAACTCTTCGCTGAACTGATGCCAGTCAACTTCCGGATAGGCGGCGATGTGGGCGTTGTAGTTACCGACCGCGCCGTTGATTTTACCGAGGATTTCCACTTGGTTCAGCTGACGGTACTGGCGCTCCATACGATAGGCGACGTTAGCCATCTCTTTGCCCATGGTGGACGGGGTCGCCGGTTGACCGTGGGTACGAGAAAGCAGCGGCACGTCACGGTATTGGGTCGCCAAATCTTTAATCGCGTCAATCAGTTTACGCCAGTACGGCAGCACCACTTCGTCACGTGCGGTTTTCAGCATCAGCGCGTGCGACAGGTTGTTGATGTCTTCAGAAGTACAGGCGAAGTGAATGAATTCTGACACCGCGTGCAGCTCGGCGATATCGGCGACTTTTTCCTTGAGGAAATATTCTACCGCTTTCACGTCGTGGTTAGTGGTGCGTTCGATGGTTTTGATACGCTCCGCGTCCTCTACGCTGAAGTCGGCAACGATTTTATCAAGGAAACCGTTTGCGTCGGCAGCAAAAGCAGGAACTTCCTTGATCGCTGCGTGCGCGGCCAGTTTTTGCAGCCAGCGGACTTCTACCTGTACACGGAATTTCAGCAAACCGAATTCGCTAAAGATACCGCGCAGCGCGCTGACTTTATCGCCGTAGCGGCCGTCTACGGGGGAAACGGCGGTCAGTGAGGATAATTCCATAAATCATAACTCCGGGGTTAAATGAGCAAGAATTTGTTTTGCCTGGTTAACCAGACGATTGCGAGAAAACATGAGCTGCAGACGTCCGCCGCCAACCTGATGCCAGAGCACGGCGGAACGAATGCCGGCGAGCAGGGTAGAGCGTACCTTCGCCTGAACCTGCGGGCTTTGCAGCACGGCAGGAGAACCGGTGACCTGAATGCGCGGCCCCAACGGGCTGATGACGTCAACGTAAATGCCAGCCATCGCGCTGAGCAGCGTTTCAGATTGTAGATCAAAATGTTCCAACTGACGGCGCAGGCCGCCGATGCGGTTGCCGAGAGTATCCATCGCCCCTTTGCTGGCGGCGAGTTTACGTTCCAGCACCATCAGGCTCAATGTGTAGCGGGTGAGTTCCGCGTTGAGGCCCTGACGGCTGCTGGTATTCAGCACGCCGAGCAGAGTCTCAAGCCCGAGACGAAGATTGGCTTCACTACCACCGAATACCGCCAGCGTTGAGTCCGGGTCGAGATCGATGATGCTGTTCAGCGAAACGTGCAGGGCGTCGCTGTCGCAATGCCCCTGATGCGCCAGTTGCTGAACCAGCCGCGCTGCCTGGCATACGCCCGCCAACGCCAGAGTGATGTCATAATAATTCTTCGCCACGCTTACTCCTTGTAACCCGCCGGGCGTTAATCAGGCGTCCGGCGGAAAATGGTCGATCAGGATACCAGCGGCAGGCGCTGTTCGATAATTCCGCCGCCGAGGCACACTTCGCCGCTATAGAATACAGCCGACTGTCCCGGCGTCACGGCGGCGACGGGTTCATCAAAGATAACTTCGATGCGGTCGTCATCCAGCGCCTTCACGGTGCAGGGGATGTCGGTCTGGCGGTAGCGGGTTTTTACCGTACAGCGAAGGGTGCCCTGCAGCGGCTGACGATCGACCCAGTGTAACTGCTGGGCAATCAGGCCGACGGACATCAGACGCGGGTGATCGTGACCCTGGGCGACAATCAGCACGTTGTTTTCCACGTCTTTATCGACCACGTACCATGGATCTTCGCTACCTTCTTTGGTGCCGCCGATGCCGAGCCCTTTACGCTGTCCGAGGGTGTGATACATCAGCCCCTGGTGTTCGCCTATCTCATCGCCATCGACGGTGATGATTTTGCCCGGCTGCGCAGGCAGATAGCGGCCCAGGAAGTCGCGGAATTTACGCTCGCCGATAAAGCAGATGCCGGTAGAGTCTTTTTTCTTCGCGGTGATCAGATCCAGCTCTTCGGCGATTTTGCGCACCTGCGGCTTTTCCAGCTCACCGACCGGGAACAAGCTTTGCGCGATTTGTTCGTGGCTGAGAGTGTAGAGGAAATAGCTCTGGTCTTTATTGCCGTCGAGCCCACGCAGCAGTTGGCTTTTGCCGTTGACATCGGCGCGGCGCACGTAGTGACCGGTGGCGATGTAGTCAGCGCCGAGATCTTCTGCGGCGAACTCAAGGAAGGCTTTGAATTTGATCTCTTTGTTGCACAGGATATCCGGGTTCGGCGTACGGCCGGCTTTATACTCTTCGAGGAACAGCTCGAAGACGTTATCCCAGTATTCTGCGGCAAAGTTGACGGTATGCAGTTCAATACCGAGCTTATCGCAGACGGCTTGCGCGTCGGCGAGGTCGGCAGCGGCGGTGCAGTATTCCTCACCGTCGTCTTCCTCCCAGTTCTTCATGAACAGGCCTTCCACCTTATACCCTTGCTGTTGCAACAGGTAGGCGGAAACAGAGGAATCGACGCCGCCGGACATGCCGACGATCACTTTTTTTGGACTTTCTGACATTGGAATACTCACCACATTGAACTTCAAGGCGGCGTATTCTAGCACGCGCTAACCGTTCAGGCACCCCCTGTGAACGGCCAGTTAAATTCCGCAATCAGCGACAGCGGATGCCGCGGATCCTGCTGATAGCTGCGAATGCTTTCCGCCACCAGCGGAGAGCGCAGGTTTTTCGCGTTAAGAATTTCCTCAGCACCGAGCCACAGACAGCGATCGATGTCGCTGTCGTGCGGTTCAGTAGCGCACGTATCGTTAAGCTCAATGGCAAACAGGAAGCGCAGGAACGGCGTGTTATCCGGGGCCTGCCACTGGTGCATGCGGATGAAGTGCTGCGGCGCGGCGCGAATACCGGTCTCCTCCCACAGTTCGCGCTCGGCGGCCTGCGCCAGGGTCTCATTGGCTTCGAGATGACCGGCTGGCTGGTTCCATAGCGCTTTGCCGTTAATTGTCTCTTCAACAATCAGGAATTTGCCTTTGGCGTGAACCACGCAGGCGACGGTGACGTGCGGTTTAAACATCGAGCTTCCTTATGAATGCTGTTATTCGGTTTGACGCCACTCGCCGTTGGCTAAACCATCAAGCGTATAGCCGCCCATGGCGTAGCGAATCAGCCTTAGCGTCGGAAAACCGACGTGGGCGGTCATCCGGCGAACCTGACGGTTGCGTCCCTCATAGAGGGTGATTTTTAGCCAGCGAGTGGGAATCGATTTACGCTCGCGAATCGGCGGATTGCGCGGCCAAAGCCAGGCGGGTTCATCCACCAGCTCCACGCCGGCGGGTAGGGTGGGTCCATCGTTTAGCGTCACTCCGTCGCGCAGCGCGCGGATCGCTTCTTCTGTAGGTTCGCCTTCCACCTGAACGTAGTAAATTTTGCCGGTGCGCTTACCGGGCTGGGTCAGTTTTGCCTGTAGCGCGCCGTCGTTGGTCAGCACCAGCAGACCTTCGCTGTCGCGGTCAAGACGACCGGCGGCGTAAACACCGGCGACAGGAATAAAATCCTTCAGCGTGCTGCGCCCGGACTCGTCGGTAAATTGCGGCAACACATCGTAGGGTTTATTGAACAAGATCACAGTTTTAAGCTGGCGTTCTTTACGTTGTCTGGTCACTTGTTGTGTGCTGAATCGCTCAACGCGATGTTTTCTAAATGAAGTTTTCTGCATGGTATTTTCAGGCTCTCTCAATTGCCGCATTATAGCCTAATTACGAATGCCTTTCATGGACGCAAACATTCAGGTAGTATTGACATGCTCATTACAAATTATTAACAAAAAATTGCTCAAACCGATTCGCAATACAGGCAGGAAGGCAACACGGACGCGAATCTCCGGTTAGCGGGGCGACCCGGTACTCAGGAGTAGGCCGACTAAGCCAACACCAGGCTCGCGTGAAGAGGGAAGAGCAGAACCAGAAGCGCTCGAAGGAGAGGTTAATGGAAAGCAAAGTAGTAGTTCCGGCGGAAGGTCAGAAAATCACCCTGCAAAACGGCAAACTGAACGTCCCTCATAACCCGATTATCCCGTTCATTGAAGGCGACGGTATCGGTGTCGACGTTACCCCAGCGATGCTGAAAGTGGTTGATGCCGCCGTTGAGAAAGCCTATAAAGGCGAGCGTAAAATTTCCTGGATGGAAGTTTACACCGGTGAAAAATCTACCCACGTTTACGGCCAGGATGTCTGGCTGCCTGCTGAAACCCTCGATCTGATTCGTGATTACCGCGTTGCTATTAAAGGTCCCCTGACGACGCCAGTTGGCGGCGGCATTCGTTCTCTGAACGTGGCGCTGCGTCAGGAGCTGGACCTCTACGTTTGCCTGCGTCCGGTACGTTACTATCAGGGTACCCCGAGCCCGGTTAAACACCCGGAACTGACCGATATGGTTATCTTCCGCGAAAACTCCGAAGATATTTATGCGGGTATCGAGTGGAAAGCAGATTCTGCCGAAGCTGACAAAGTTATCAAATTCCTGCGCGATGAGATGGGCGTGAAGAAAATTCGCTTCCCGGAACATTGCGGTATCGGCATCAAGCCGTGCTCTGAAGAAGGGACCAAACGCCTGGTACGCGCCGCTATCGAATACGCGATCACCAACGATCGTGATTCCGTGACCCTGGTGCACAAAGGCAACATCATGAAGTTCACCGAAGGCGCGTTCAAAGACTGGGGTTACCAGCTGGCTCGCGAAGAGTTCGGCGGTGAGCTGATCGACGGCGGCCCGTGGGTGAAAATCAAGAACCCGAACACCGGCAAAGAGATCGTGGTTAAAGACGTGATCGCCGATGCGTTCCTGCAGCAAATCCTGCTGCGTCCGGCTGAATACGATGTTATCGCCTGTATGAACCTGAACGGCGACTACATTTCTGACGCCCTGGCGGCGCAGGTTGGCGGTATCGGTATCGCGCCGGGCGCCAACATCGGCGACGAGTGCGCGCTGTTCGAAGCCACCCACGGTACTGCGCCGAAGTATGCCGGCCAGGACAAAGTGAACCCAGGTTCCATCATCCTGTCCGCAGAAATGATGCTGCGCCACATGCAGTGGTTCGAAGCCGCAGACCTGATTGTTAAAGGCATGGAAGGCGCCATCGCCGCCAAGACCGTGACCTATGACTTCGAACGTCTGATGGAAGGCGCTAAGCTGCTGAAATGCTCTGAGTTCGGCGACGCGATCATCAAAAACATGTAATCCAGTTTTCTGGGGTTATGCAAAACGGGAGCCTCAGGGCTCCCGTTTTTATTTGCTGTGTACCGGGTTATCCATAATTAAATAACAGTGAGCTATTCATGTTCGCTGCCGCTTGCTACGGTAATTCATCAATTGGCTTTATTGATTGCCATATTTTACCTGGTTATTCAGGTTATTATTATTAGAGGTGATATTATGAAAAAGATTATTTTGACCCTGGTATTAGCATCAGCAAGTATTTCTGCGTTTGCGGGTTATCATCCGGTCGCAAGGACCGCAGCCGTAGCCTCAGCCGATCATCCGGTGGCGGTAGCGGCGGCAACCAGCGATAACGGCAACCATCCGGTGGCGCGCACCGCGGCTGTCGCTTCGGCAGACCATCCGGTGGCGGTGGCGGCGGCAACCAGCGATAACGGTCGCCACCCAGTTGCGCGTACCACGGTTGTCGCTTCAGCGGATCATCCGATAGCGGCGGCGACAGTCACCAGCCATTAATAATCGTCTTCCCGGCGCCACGCCGGGATTTAGCTACCGCTCACGTCTGCGCATCGATTTCCTTTCCTGCTCCGTTTTACGCTATATTGGCGCTATTATCGTAAATTATCTCTTTATCACAGGTAACATCTACCATGGCTTTGATCCCCAAAAACTATGCCCGCCTGGAAAGTGGCTATCGCGAGAAGGCGCTTAAAATTTATCCATGGGTCTGCGGACGCTGCTCGCGCGAGTTTGTCTACTCCAACCTGCGTGAACTGACGGTACATCACATCGATCACGATCATACCAATAACCCGGAAGATGGCAGCAACTGGGAGCTATTGTGCCTCTATTGTCACGATCACGAGCACTCCAAGTATACCGAGGCCGATCAGTACGGCACCAGAGTGGTGGCAGGTGAAGATGCGCAAAAGGATGTCGGTGAAGCCACCTACAATCCTTTTGCCGATTTAAAAGCCATGATGAATAAGAAGAAGTAGTCACGCTTCGTCGTAATAGAGCACAGCCTGGCTGCTAATTGACGCCCAGGCGCAGGGCTAAATCCTGCGGGTAGGGATCAAAATAGTTTTGCGCCTGCAGATAGCGGTCGGGATACTCGGCCAGGTAGTGCTTAAGCAGCGTCAGGGGCGCCAGAATAGGGAGCAGCCCCGCGCGATAATCCAGTATTACGTCACGCAGCTCGCCGCGCTGACGGCTATTCAACCTTTCGCGGAAATAGCCCTGAATGTGCATCAGCACGTTGGTGTGGTTTTTCCTGGAGGCGGTGTTTTTCAGGATCGCCATCAGCTTATCGCGGTAGGCGACGAAAAAGGCATCCAGGTCTTGCCATTGATGCATTGAGGCGACGAAAGGGCCGATTTCGCGATAGCCGGCCTGATGATGCGCCAGCAGCTGCAGTTTATAGCGGCTATGAAAATCCAGTAACCCCCGACGGGTCAGGCCATTGGCCCGCAGCGTATTCAGTTCATGCAGCGCGAAAAGACGCTCGACAAAATTCTCTCTTAGCTGCGGGTCGTGCAGTCGTCCATCCTCTTCTACCGGCAACCACGGATAGGCTTCCATCAACGCGCGGGTAAACAGGCCGGTTCCTTCTTTGCACCCGCGGTTGCCTTTTTCATCATACAGGCGCACGCGTTCCATGCCGCAGCTCGGTGATTTGGCGCAGACGATAAAGGCAGCTACTTCGCCGAGCCCAGGCAGGTAACCGGCGGTAAAGTCCGCCATTTTGCGCGTGACATCGTCGTGCGGTTCGCTGCTAAAACGCATCTGAATATCACCTGCACCGGTCTGCACCAGGCGCAGGGCCGGACGAGGGGAACTCAGACCGATGGCCATTTCCGGACAAATGGGTTTGAAGGTTACCCACGGCGCCAGTTCATCCATAGCGAATGGCAATCGTTTATGTCCGCCATCAAAGCGCACGGACGAGCCGGTTAAACAGCCGCTGATGCCAATGACAGGTTGCTTATTCATGGCGTACTCCTCGCTTTGTTCTCACTGTTTGGGCCGTCCCGCAAAAACGGTTAGCCCGATATATTAAACTTACACAATCACGAATTTTTGTCCAAGTTTTTGGCGCGATTTTTTAGCGGAGAACATGGCGCAGGGGAGCAAAGCTATTTTTTACAGGGAGATAACGTCCAGAGAAATAACCAACTGACGCCAGAGATCTATCTGTCTCTGGCGGGCGGCGGTGAGCTGGCCCGTGGTCACCAGTAACCAGTGGTGTTGAGGAAATATTTCCGGAGCCAGGGCGGCCGGCGGCATCGGCAGCACATCAATGCGATGACCTTGTCCGGTGCGCATGAGCGCTTCCAGCCAGATTTCACATGGGTCACTCAGGTGCCAGCCGGTAATCAGATAGTTATCGCCCGGTGCGCGTTTATCGCCTTCAAGACAAAAGGAGGTGTAGGAGATGATAATGCCGTCGAGGATCTCACGCAGGGTCTGCATCGCCGGCACATTAGCCGATACCTTACTGCGTAACGGGCGCAGTACGTTGGTAACCAGCTCAGGGCGGGGATTTTCTCGACCGGCATCGTAGATCAGCTGGCGTAGGGATTCGATTTTTCCCTCTTTCAGCCGCTGCAGCATGTTGTCCTGCAGGACAAGCCAGTTATTGCCTGGGCCGCCGTCAGGGCGGGTCAACAGCGGTTTGACCTGGCTTACGGGAACCCCTTTTTTTACCCAGTCGAGAATTTTCAGCGCCAGCTGGACATCGTTATCGTTATAGAGGCGGTGGCCTCCATCGGTGCGCTCGGGTTTAAGCAGGCCGTACCGGCGTTGCCAGGCCCGCAGCGTGGTTGCGTTGATGCCGCAAAGACGGGAAAATTCGCCGATGGAGTAAGACATTGCAATTACCTGATAACCGAGACTGCTTCTAATATACTACGGATGACGGCCGGTTGAATGCCGTATTGCTGGTAATAAAGCGCTGGTCTTATGCTTTAAAATCAATACTGGTATTTTTAAACGTCTGATAAGCGTCATCATCCGGCGCGGCAGGAATGTCAGCTTGCTTAAATGCTGATATCACCGCATGACACAGTTGTTCATCACCTTTTTCCGCACTGATGGAACTCACGGCGCCATCACGCTGCAGCGACAAACGAACCCGACAGCTTTGCCCGGAATATTCCGCGGAATCAGGCATTTTGGCCTTGACGGCGCTCATTATCTGATACGCGTAGGTAGCCCGACGCGATGGCTTCGCCGAAGGGGAGCTGGCGAACAGATCGTCGACTTCGGTGGCGCTCGCCGCCGCGTGCGACGTGGGCTGAGGATGATGACAGCCTGCCAGCAGTAAAGGGAACAATAACAACACCACCGGTGATTTGTTCAGCATGGTAACGCGTCCTTGTTTGTTTGGTATGGGCCAATCATAACGGTAGGTCCAACGCCCTGATAGCTGCTAAACATAGGTGCTTCTACCGTTCGCTCACCGATTCCCTGGGGACGATTATCACGACGGTAAGCGCAGTGGTGGCGTTTGGGAGCCGGAGACGCTTCGTCGCCAGGCGCCGGGCGCCTGACCATACTGGCGTTTGAAGCTGCGGTTAAAGGATTGCTGGGAGTCGAAACCCAGTGCGATTGCCACGTTTAAAATGGGCTCGTCGCTGTTGGCTAAGCGTTCGACCGACCTTTGCAGCTTATGCATGCGAATATACTCAGCGAGAGGGTAACCGGTGTGCTCCTTGAAGATCCGCTGCAGGTGCCATTTCGAATAGCCCGCTCGCCTGGCAACGGTCTCAATGTCCAGACGGCTCTCGAGATTGTTGTCGATCCAATCCAGTAGGTCGTGAATAACCGCAGCAGTGTTCATTTTGTTGCCCCCATGCAGAAAATAAAAGTACCTTTTACAATTGCATTTAAAGGTGGCCCGTTTGGGGATTAATTGCAAGTTTTATTGTTGCATTTAATGCCGTGTCGGGAATAGGCCTTTTTTTCGACCTAAGAATAGCACATAAAGTGCAACAATTATTCTTGCACTTAGTTAAGCGCCTTCCTACAATCGCCGCGATAGTGTATTCGCAACTGTTACAGTTTTGTGGCGATGAACGACACAAATGGCCTCAAGCCTGCCCGGACAAAGGAAGTGGCGCGGCGTCTCCCGCAGCGTCTTGTCCGGCGGCGATAATTACCGGAATAAAAATAATGAGCCTGCAAAAAACCTGGGGAAAACGTCATCTGACAGCAGTAGGTATGGTGCTACTCTCGGCGCTGCTCGCCGGCTGCGATGAAGGCGTCGCGCAAAACGCCGCGCCGCAAGCTCCCGCCGTCAGCGCCGCTGACGTGGTGGTGAAATCTATTAGCCAGTGGGATAGTTTTAATGGTCGGATTGAAGCGGTGGAAAGCGTGCAGCTACGACCACGCGTCTCTGGCTATATTGATAAAGTGAATTACACCGACGGTCAGGAGGTGAAGAAGGGGGAGGTGTTATTCACCATTGACGATCGAACCTATCGTGCCGCTCTGGAACAGGCGCAGGCGAATCTGGCAAGAGCCAAAACACAAGCTAACCTGGCGCGAAGTGAAGCAAACCGCACCGATAAATTAATCAATACCAATCTGGTTTCCCGTGAAGAGTGGGAGCAGCGCCGCTCCGCCGCCGTTCAGGCGCAAGCGGATATTCGCGCCGCCCAGGCGGCGGTCGATGCCGCGCAGCTTAATCTGGATTTCACCAAAGTGACCGCGCCCATCGACGGCCGCGCCAGCCGCGCGTTGATCACCAGCGGTAATCTGGTCACCGCTGGTGATACCGCCAGCGTGCTCACCACGCTGGTGTCGCAAAAAACGGTTTATGTCTACTTTGACGTGGATGAGTCGACCTATCTTCACTACCAAAATCTTGCCCGTAGCGGGCAAGGGGCCTCCAGCAGTCACCAGGCATTACCGGTTGAGATCGGCCTTGTGGGCGAAGAGGGCTACCCTCATCAGGGTAAAGTGGATTTTCTGGATAATCAGTTAACGCCGAGCACCGGTACGATCCGCATGCGCGCGCTGCTGGACAATTCGCAGCGTCTGTTCACGCCAGGGCTCTTTGCCCGCGTCCGCTTGCCGGGCAGCGCTGAATTCAAAGCCACGCTTATCGACGACAAAGCGGTACTGACCGATCAGGACCGTAAATATGTCTATATCGTTGATAAAGAAGGTAAAGCTCAGCGTCGTGATATTACGCCAGGGCGGCTGGCTGCCGGTTTACGTATCGTCAAACAGGGGCTGAACCCAGGCGACAAAGTTATCGTCGATGGCTTACAAAAAGTGTTTATGCCGGGAATGCCGGTTAACGCGAAGACCGTCGCCATGACCACCAGCGCCGCACTTAACTGATCCCTTTTCTGAGAATCCGATCTATGGACTTTTCCCGCTTTTTTATCGACAGACCGATTTTTGCCGCCGTGCTGTCGATTTTGATTTTTATTACCGGCTTGATCGCCATTCCGCTATTGCCGGTCAGCGAATATCCTGACGTCGTACCGCCCAGCGTGCAGGTGCGGGCGGAATATCCCGGCGCCAACCCGAAAGTGATTGCGGAGACCGTGGCGACGCCATTGGAAGAAGCCATTAACGGCGTCGAAAATATGATGTACATGAAATCCGTCGCAGGCTCTGACGGCGTACTGGTAACTACCGTCACTTTCCGTCCGGGAACCGACCCCGATCAGGCGCAGGTTCAGGTGCAAAACCGGGTATCACAGGCCGAGGCGCGTCTGCCGGAAGATGTGCGGCGTTTAGGTATCACCACCCAGAAGCAATCGCCAACGCTGACGTTGGTGGTGCATCTGTTTTCGCCCGGCGGTAAGTACGATTCCCTGTATATGCGTAACTACGCCACGTTGAAAGTCAAAGATGAACTCGCGCGTCTGCCCGGCGTCGGCCAGATCCAGATATTTGGCTCGGGCGAATATGCGATGCGCATCTGGCTGGATCCCAATAAGGTTGCGGCGCGCGGGTTAACCGCATCGGATGTGGTGACGGCGATGCAGGAGCAAAACGTGCAGGTTTCCGCCGGTCAGCTGGGCGCCGAGCCGCTGCCGAAAGAGAGCGATTTTTTGATCTCTATTAACGCTCAGGGGCGTCTGCATACGGAAGACGAGTTTGGCAATATTATTCTGAAAACGGCGCAAGACGGTTCGCTGGTGCGCCTGCGCGACGTGGCGCGTATCGAAATGGGCTCGGGTAGCTATGCGTTACGTTCCCAGCTTAACAATAAAGATGCGGTGGGGATTGGTATTTTCCAGTCGCCGGGGGCGAATGCTATCGATTTGTCTAATGCCGTACGCGCGAAAATGAACGAACTCTCCACCCGTTTCCCGGAAGATATGAAATGGGCGGCGCCTTACGATCCGACCGTGTTTGTGCGCGATTCCATTCGTGCGGTGGTGCAAACACTGTTGGAAGCGGTGGTGTTGGTGGTGCTGGTGGTGATTTTGTTCCTGCAGACGTGGCGTGCGTCGATTATTCCGCTGATCGCGGTGCCGGTATCGGTGGTGGGCACCTTCAGCATTCTTTATCTGCTGGGCTTTTCGCTGAATACCCTCAGTCTGTTCGGGCTGGTACTGGCGATCGGTATCGTCGTGGATGATGCCATCGTGGTGGTGGAAAACGTCGAACGAAACATCGAAGAGGGGCTGGCTCCGCTAGCGGCGGCGCACCAGGCGATGCGCGAAGTCTCCGGGCCGATTATCGCTATCGCGCTGGTGTTGTGCGCGGTATTTGTGCCGATGGCATTCCTCTCCGGAGTGACGGGGCAGTTTTACAAGCAGTTTGCGGTGACGATTGCGATATCGACGGTGATCTCCGCCATCAACTCGCTGACGCTCTCGCCGGCGCTGGCGGCGCTGCTGTTAAAACCGCACGGCGCGGCGAAAGACTTCCCGACCCGGCTTATCGATCGCTTGTTCGGCTGGATTTTCCGTCCGTTTAACCGTTTTTTCCATCGTAGCTCAAATGGCTATCAGGGGCTGGTGGGCAAAACGCTCGGCCGACGCGGCGCGGTGTTTGTGGTCTACGTCCTGCTGCTCTGCGCCGCTGGCGTGATGTTTAAAGTCGTACCCGGCGGGTTTATTCCGACGCAGGATAAACTGTATTTAATTGGCGGCGTGAAAATGCCGGAAGGTTCTTCGCTTGCGCGTACCGACGCCGTGATTCGTAAAATGAGCGAAATCGGGATGAATACCGAAGGCGTAGATTATGCGGTCGCTTTTCCCGGTCTTAATGCGCTGCAGTTCACCAATACGCCGAATACCGGTACGGTCTTTTTTGGTCTGAAACCGTTCGACCAGCGTAAACACACCGCTGCGGAAATTAACGCCGAGATTAACGCCAAAATCGCGCAAATTCAGCAGGGCTTTGGTTTCTCGATTCTGCCGCCGCCGATTTTAGGACTGGGTCAGGGTTCCGGCTATTCGTTGTATATTCAGGATCGCGCCGGTCTGGGTTATGGCGCGTTGCAAAACGCGGTGAACGCGATGTCGGGTTCAATTATGCAGACGCCGGGAATGCATTTCCCGATCTCTACCTACCAGGCGAACGTGCCGCAGTTGGATGTGCAGGTCGATCGTGATAAAGCGAAAGCGCAGGGCGTGTCGTTGACCGACCTTTTCGGTACGCTGCAAACCTATCTGGGGTCATCGTATGTGAATGACTTTAACCAGTTTGGGCGTACCTGGCGCGTAATGGCGCAGGCCGATGGGCCGTTCCGCGACAGCGTGGAAGATATTGCTAATTTACGCACCCGCAATAATCAGGGCGAAATGGTGCCGATTGGCAGTATGGTGAATATTAATACCACCTACGGGCCGGATCCGGTGATTCGCTACAATGGCTATCCGGCGGCGGATTTGATTGGCGATGCCGATCCCCGCGTGCTCTCGTCCACGCAGGCGATGACGCAGCTGGCAGACATGTCTAAGCAGATACTGCCGAACGGCATGAATATTGAGTGGACGGATCTCAGCTTCCAGCAGGCTACGCAGGGCAATACGGCGCTGATCGTCTTCCCGGTCGCGGTTCTGCTGGCGTTCCTGGTGCTGGCGGCGCTGTATGAAAGCTGGACGCTACCGCTGGCGGTGATCCTTATCGTCCCGATGACCATGCTCTCCGCGCTGTTTGGCGTCTGGCTGACCGGTGGCGACAATAACGTATTTGTGCAGGTGGGGCTGGTGGTGCTGATGGGGCTGGCGTGTAAAAACGCGATTCTGATTGTCGAGTTCGCCCGCGAACTGGAAATTCAGGGGAAAGGGATCATGGAAGCGGCGCTGGAAGCCTGTCGCCTGCGTTTACGCCCGATTATCATGACCTCGATTGCCTTTATTGCCGGGACGATCCCGCTGATTCTTGGCCACGGCGCGGGGGCGGAAGTGCGCGGCGTCACCGGGATCACGGTGTTCTCCGGTATGCTCGGCGTGACGCTGTTTGGTTTGTTCCTGACGCCGGTGTTTTACGTGACGCTGCGAAAACTGGTGACGCGTGGCAAACAGGCAAGGGACGTCTTGCCCGCGTAGGTCGCTGCTAATAACAAAAAACCGCCTTTTCGTTTAAGGCGGTTTTTTTTCGCAACAAGAAAAGTTAATGCGCTTCTTTATAGCGGGCAGTCAGCTCAGGCAGCGGATCGCAGCCGCTGGTATCGGCTTTTTTGACCTCTTCCAGGGCGCTTGCCACGGTGTGGCGAGCTAACACCGCGAGCGACGCCTGCTCGGCTTCATCGGCTACGGACTTAAAGTACCAGCAGGCGTTGGCGCTGACCACGCAGCGAGCCGGGACCTCAGGGCGGGACGCCCACAGTTTTTTATCTTCAATAACGGAAAGATAGATATCACGCAGCGTGATTTGGTCGGCAGGGCGGCCAAGATGAATAGAGCCGTTGCGGCCAAGCGTGGAGACGATGATGCCGTCGCGGGTGAGCGGAACCATGAGTTTACGGATAAAGCTCGGGTTGGCTTCCAGGCCGTAGGCCAGAATCGCACTCGTCGAACGTTCACCCAATTGCTCCGCCATCGCTACGCTGAGAACCATCTGCAAAGCTGTCGGGAAGCGGTAATCTAACATTTTCTTATCCTGGGTTGCGGTGAATCTTGTTCTTTTTGGCACCGCAGAGGTAAATAATCAGTGAGTAACACTATAACAAATACGGTAATTTTTTTGAAGCAATCTTAGCCAGGTCCCTCGCTTGCGGCCGCCAGCAGCGGCACGACGACATCGCTGATGGGGGTGGCAACACCCAACCTTCGGCCATAGCGTTGTATGACGCCGTTGCGGATGTCCCATTCCAGCGGACGATTAGCCTGACGGTCGGCGAGTATCGAGGTGCTTAAATCCGCTGGCGCCTGATGAAACCCATCAACAATTTCCTGCGGCACGCTATCGGCGAGTTTCGCCCCTGCGGCGCGCGCCACCGCCAGACACTCGTGTAGATAGGCCAGCGCCAGCCCGGTGATGTCCTGGCGCGAAAACATCCCGGCGCGGCGATTCGCCAGCACCATCAGGCCAGCGACGGCATTTTGCAATAGTTTCCGCCACGCGACCGATGTGAAATCTGCCGTCAACTCAACCGCGCAACGGGTTCCGTCGAGAACCTCGACTATTTTCTTCGCTTGCGGCGTATCGGGTAGCGTCAGGCGCGGTTTGCCGCGTAACCATACCGACGCATCCGCCTCTCGTTGTGCCGGAAACCAGACAACCGAGGGCAACACCTTTGCGCCGTTAACATAGGGGTCAAGCAGGCTTTCCTGTTCAACGCCGTTCTGTAGCGCGCAGACCACCGTGTTTTCATCGCACAGCGCGTTAAGCCAGCCCGCGCAATCCGCTACCTGGGTGGTTTTCACCGCCACAAATAGCAGCTCAACCGGGCGTTCCAGCGTATGCGGATCGGTCAATACCGGCCCAGGAATGATCGTTTCGCCGTCATCCCGGCGTAAAATCAACCGCTGATGCGCGGTGCGCCCGCAGAGCACCGGTTTGCGGCCCGCTTCATGCAGTACGGCGGCAATGGTCGTGCCGATAGCGCCAGGACCTAGCAACGCGACTGAGGCAAGATTAGACATCATGCATTCTCCTGATTGAACCGTACTCATTAATGAATCAAATTTTCGGCAAAAGCCAGGATCAATTGTCGATATCGGGCAACACTTAGAGCAAAGGCATGGTCTACGCTGGCATTGTGCTTTAAACTGCGCGCAGCAAAATTGAGTAGATAAACGATTAATCAGGCGGTAATGGCGATGAACGGTACGATCACAACGTGGTTTAAAGATAAAGGTTTCGGATTTATCAAAGATGAAAATGGCGATAACCGCTATTTTCACGTGATTAAGGTTGCCAATCCGGATCTGATTAAGAAAGACGCGGCGGTCACGTTTGAACCCACGACCAATAATAAAGGTTTATCGGCTTACGCGGTGAAAGTCATCCCGGAAAGTAAACATCTGTATATTGCCGGTGAGCGCCTGAAGCTGACATCGATTAAGTCTTACCTGGTCTACAGTGAGGAAGTGCCGGCCGATACGCGTATCGACAAGGAAAATGCGGTGCTCTCCGTGGGACTGCTGATGAACAGCATCAAGCCGAAAGCGAGCGTGAAGCCGGGCGAAATGCGCACGCTGAAAAAGCTGGCGATCACTACCTTTCAGGGCACGACGCTCATCTTCTCTGAAGATGAAATCGACATCGACGCCACGGTGAAGCTCCTTAAAGTCTGACCCTGATTTACCGTATCCGAAGCAGAATTCCAACGATTGTAGAAACGACGATGACAAAACTTACCTTACAAGAACAGATGCTGAAAGCGGGTCTGGTCACCAGTAAAAAGATGGCTAAGGTTCAGAGAACGGCGAAAAAGTCACGTGTTCAGGCGCGTGAAGCCCGCGAGGCCGTAGAAGAAAACAAAAAAGCCCAGCTTGAGCGCGACAAGCAGCTCAGCGAACAGCAAAAGCAAGCGGCTTTAGCAAAAGAGTATAAAGCGCAGGTTAAGCAGCTGATTGAAATGAACCGAATCACGATTGCGAAAGGCCATATTGCTTTTAACTTTACGGATAATAATCTCATCAAAAACATTGATGTGGATAAAACCACCCAGGCGCAGCTCATTAGCGGCCGTCTGGCGATTGCCCGCCTTGCTGTTGATAATAACGGTAAATATGAATACGCGATTATTCCCGCCAGCGTGGCGGATAAAATCGCCCAGCGCGACGCCGAAAGTATTGTGTTGAACAGCGCCCTGAGCCAGGAAGCCGAGGACGAAGACGATCCGTATGCTGACTTTAAAGTACCTGATGATTTGATGTGGTAATCAGGGCCAGTAGGCTGATGCTATTTATTGTGCGCCTACCGTCATGGGGCGGGGGCGCAATTTCAGATATCGATCACAATTTTCCCGTTTATAAATATCCTTTCTGTCACTGGATGTTATCATCCGGCTGGTAAATACCTTTCAACTCTACCGAGGCTTTGATGCTGGAGAATGTAATCATCTGATAATCAGTTTGCCGACCTTTCAGGCCGGGCTGGTTATCAATGCGCTGAAATCGAATGCGGGCACCGCTGCGTGTTTGCACGTTTTGCACATGATGATTAAACAGGTTTTCCAGTATGAATTTATCCCGTCAGGAACAGCGTACCTTACACGTTCTCGCGAAAGGCGGACGTATTGCGCACATTCGCGACACCTCAGGCCGCGTCATCGCCGTAGAGTGCTATAGCCGCGAAGGCCTACTGCTCAGCGACTGTACGCTCGCCGTCTTCAAAAAACTCCGCACTAAAAAACTGATTAAATCCGTTAACGGCCAGCCGTACCGCATCAACACCAGCGGGCTGAATAACGTTCGCGCCCAGCCGGATAACCGCTAAGGAGAGTGATATGACCACAACTATCGATATCCCACGTATCTATACCATCAGCGAAAGTGAACATCGTATCCATAACCCCTTCACGGCGGAAAAATATGCCACGCTTGGCCGCGTACTTCGCCTGCAGGCGGGGGCGCAAATCCTCGACCTTGGCAGCGGTTCTGGTGAAATGCTCTGCACCTGGGCGCGGGATCATGCTATCGGTGGTCTGGGCATTGATATGAGCCCATTGTTTACCGCACAGGCTAAACAACGCGCCGAAGCGCTTGGCGTCAGCGATCGCGTCACTTTTATCCATAGCGATGCGGCAGGTTACGTCGCCGAACGGCAATACGATGTGGCGGCCTGTATTGGCGCAACGTGGATCGCCGGCGGCGTCGCCGGAACCCTGGCGCAGTTAGCCCGCAGCCTTAAGCCTGGCGGTATGCTACTTATCGGGGAGCCCTGGTGGCGTAAGGTCCCCGCGACAGAAGAAGAAGCGCGCGCCTGCGGTGTTTCTGCGGTGGCTGATTTGTTGCCGCTTCCGGCGCTGGTCACCTCTTTTGGCGAACTGGGCTATGACATCGTTGAAATGGTGCTGGCTGACCGCGAGGGGTGGGACCGTTATGAAGCCGCTAAATGGCTGACCATGCGCCGTTGGCTGCAGGCCCACCCCGAGGATGAATTTGCGTTTGAGGTCCGTGCGCAGCTCAAAGCCGCGCCGCTTCGCCATGTTACCTATACCCGGGAATATTTTGGCTGGGGCGTATTTGCGCTAATGCAGAAATAGCGATCGTTATATTTGGTCAATTTATTTGAACTATTCTGTTAAATAAACGCCATTTATACATTTTGGCTAAGGGGTAGAGTAGGAGAACTACATGCAGACGCGGAATCGTATCTCCGCGTCTGCTGAATGTTTTGCCAAATCAGGGGCTATCCTCATGAAAAAGATCGGATTTTTGTCATTTGGCCACTGGACGCCATCGCCGCAGTCGGCGACCCGTTCTGCTGCCGACACGCTCTTACAATCCATCGTTCTGGCCGTTGCCGCCGAAGAGTTAGGCGCGGATGGCGCCTATTTTCGGGTTCACCATTTTGCCCGTCAGCTCAGTTCACCGTTCCCGCTGCTGGCCGCTATCGGCGCGAAAACTAAAAAGATTGAGATTGGCACCGGCGTTATCGATATGCGCTATGAAAACCCGCTATATATGGCGGAGGATGCTGGCGCTGCGGATTTGATCTCGGGAGGGCGTTTGCAGCTTGGCATCAGCCGCGGTTCACCGGAACAGGTGATTGATGGCTGGCGTCATTTTGGTTTTCAACCACAGGATGGCGAGTCCGACGCTGACATGGCGCGGCGCCATACTGAGGTGCTGTTGGACGTGCTGCGCGGCGAAGGTTTCGCGAAACCCAACCCGCAACCCATGTTTCCCAACCCGCCGGGATTGCTACGTCTTGAGCCGTACTCCGCCGGATTACGCGAACGTATCTGGTGGGGCGCGGGCTCTAATGCTACGGCGATGTGGGCGGCGAAGCTCGGCATGAACTTGCAAAGCTCGACGCTGAAAGATGATGAGACGGGCGAACCATTCCATATCCAACAGGCGAAACAGATCCGCGCCTATCGTCAGGCCTGGACGGAAGCGGGGCACACGCGTACGCCGCGGGTATCGGTCAGTCGAAGTATCTTTGCCCTGATGGACGATCGCGACCGGATGTATTTCGGCTCCAGCCGGGATAATAGCGACAGTATTGGTTTTCTTGATGAGAAAACCCGCGCCATTTTCGGCCGCAGCTATGCCGCTGAACCCGATAAGCTCGTCGAGCAACTGAAACAGGATGAAGCGATCGCGGAAGCCGATACCTTATTGCTGACCGTACCGAATCAGCTGGGCGTGGATTATAACGTTCATGTGATTGAGTCTATTCTGAAGCACGTTGCGCCGGCAATGGGATGGCGTGATTAAAAGAATACCTCGCGGGGCATTAATTGATGCTCCGCGATGATATAAAAGTATTAGCTTTGTTTATCTTTTGAACAAAAAGTGTGATCTTGATCAAGCCATACCCGCGCAGACTTAAAGAATATTGCAATGCTGTAACAATATTATTCATGGCGAGGGATTTATGGCAATTAAGGATTTTTTTGTACAGACTGCACCTGGTCGGCGTCGCTATGGCGTCGCCTTATTGGTTGGGGTTATTGCCGGAATTATGTCGGCATTCGTTAAGTGGGGGGCGGAAGTGCCTCTGCCGCCGCGAACATTTTCCGGCGGGCGTGATGAATTCAACCCTCCTTATCTCTTTCTACGCGACTATCTTGGTATTGACCCAACGCATACCGTTTACACCTTTTCTGAGCATATCATCAACCCGGTGATGGTCACGCATATCATCTTCTCGTTGGTGTTTGCGATTGGCTATTGCGTGGTGGCGGAGATATTCCCAAAAGTTAAATTATGGCAGGGCGTGTGGGCAGGCATTGTCGCCACCATTGCGGTTCACTGGATATCTTTCCCGCTATTAGGACTTACGCCGTCGTTATTCAATATTCCGGCTGATGAATATATTTCCGAACTGCTTGGCCATATTTTTTGGTTCTGGGCAATTGAGATGATTCGTCGCGATCTGCGTAACCGAATCACCCATGAGCCTGACGCAGAAATTCCTTTAGATGCGCCGTTCAGATAATTTAAAGCCTCGCGAGTGATAAAACTCGCGAGGCTTTAAAATGAAAAATCCGCGCCGGGGCGCGGATTTTATCGGCAGGGATTAGACGTTGAACAAGAAGTTCATCACGTCGCCATCTTTAACGATGTAGTCTTTGCCTTCCGCACGCATTTTACCGGCTTCTTTCGCGCCTTGTTCACCTTTGTAAGCAATGAAGTCTTCATAGGCGATGGTCTGGGCGCGGATAAAGCCTTTTTCGAAGTCGGTGTGGATTTTACCGGCGGCCTGCGGCGCGGTCGCGCCAACCGGAATAGTCCATGCGCGAACTTCTTTCACGCCGGCGGTGAAGTAGGTCTGCAGGTTCAGCAGAGCGTAGCCTGCGCGGATCACGCGGTTCAGGCCCGGCTCTTCCAGGCCCAGCTCGGCCATAAACTCGTCGCGCTCTTCGTCGTCCAGTTCGGCAATGTCGGATTCAACGGCGGCGCAAACCGGAACTACTACGGAACCTTCTTGCTCAGCGATAGCGCGAACCTGGTCGAGATACGGGTTATTTTCAAAACCGTCTTCGTTAACGTTAGCGATATACATGGTTGGCTTCAGGGTCAGGAAGCTCAGATAGCGGATGGCGTCTTTCTCTTCTTTGCTCAGATCCAGCGCGCGCAGCATGCCCGCTTTTTCCAGCTGCGGCAGGCATTTTTCCAGCGCGGCCAACTCAACCTTAGCGTCTTTATCGCCGCCTTTGGCTTTCTTGGACACGCGGTGGATAGCGCGTTCGCAGGTATCGAGGTCAGACAGCGCCAGCTCGGTGTTGATAACGTCAATATCTTCCGCCGGGTCAACTTTACCCGCGACGTGGATAATGTTGTCGTTTTCAAAGCAACGCACTACGTGGCCGATGGCTTCGGTTTCACGGATATTGGTCAGGAACTGGTTGCCCAGACCTTCGCCTTTGGACGCGCCTTTAACCAGACCGGCGATATCTACGAATTCCATGGTCGTCGGCAGGATACGCTGCGGCTTGACGATCTCAGCCAGTTTGTCCAGACGCGGATCGGGCATCGGTACGACACCGGTGTTCGGCTCAATGGTACAGAACGGGAAGTTGGCCGCTTCAATACCTGCTTTGGTGAGCGCATTGAACAGGGTGGATTTGCCGACGTTGGGCAAACCGACGATACCGCATTTGAATCCCATGATTTAAATCACCTTAATCTTTGGATAATCAGTCAGTTATGAATAACAGACTGTAGAAAAGTAAATAGCTTTGCCTATTATACACGGTGTGCGGCAAAAATTCCGCACGTCGACCGTTTATTGCGCTTTAAAGGCGTGTAAACGGTTAGTCGCTTTGGTTAAACCGTCTTTCAGCCACACCTCGGTACAGCGCGCCGCTTCATCAACCGCTTCGTCAATTAGCTTCTGTTCGCTGACCGGCGGTTTACCCAGCACAAAACCGACAACTTTGTTTTTGTCGCCCGGATGACCGATTCCGACGCGTAAGCGGTGAAAGTTCGGGTTATTGCCCAGCTTACTGATAATGTCCTTCAGGCCATTATGGCCGCCGTGTCCGCCGCCGAGTTTAAATTTAGCGACGCCGGGTGGTAAATCGAGCTCGTCGTGAGCGACCAGAATTTCATCCGGATTAATACGGTAAAAGGTAGCCATCGCGGCCACCGCTTTACCGCTAAGATTCATAAAGGTGGTCGGCACCAGCAGGCGCACGTCTTCCCCCGCCAGGTTGAGGCGCGAGGTATAGCCGAAGAATTTGCTCTCTTCGCGCAGCGGCGCGCGGTGGCGCTCCGCCAGTAAATCTACGTACCAGGCGCCAGCGTTATGGCGCGTTGCCGCGTATTCCGCGCCGGGGTTAGCCAGGCCGACAATCAGTTTTATCGTCACTTTTTATTCCTGCATGGGTCGTTCTTTGCCGCGTAGTGTACTGCCTGCGTCGGCGCTTGACAAAATTCTGCCGACGAAACGGTATCATTGTTGATAATTTCTTCTTTGAACCATTAGAATTTGATGTTGTTCAGTGGCTTATTTGTAAACTTTTGTTGATCAGATGTTCCCGAATGTGATCACTCACGCAATCAGGCTTATCCCCATTGTCTATACTTAACCTATAAATTTTGGGGATATTCCCATGCAGCCCAAGGTCCGGAGGTGACATATGAAACGCAGAAACGCTTCGTTACTCGGTAACATACTGATGGGTTTAGGGTTGGTTGTGATGGTGGTCGGCGTTGGTTACTCTATTTTAAACCAGCTTCCACAGCTTAACCTGCCGCAATTTTTTGCTCATGGCGCGGTGTTGAGTATCTTCGTCGGCGCCGTTTTGTGGCTGGCGGGCGCTCGCGTAGGCGGTCATGAAAGAGTCACCGACCGCTATTGGTGGGTTCGCCATTACGATAAACGCTGCCGTCGCGATCCGCACCGTCACAGCTAACGGAATTCAGCTCGCCGGATAGCCCTTCCGGCGAGCCTCTCATTTATTGCCCTAATTCTATATCCGCCAGCGCCGCATTGCGGTCCGGATAGAAGCTTAGTCGACCTGGAATCGGCTGGACGCCTGCGCGCGCCAGGGTACGCAGCGGCTGGAATTCGAGATTCGATACCCGCAGCTCGCAGCCTTCCGGCAGGCGTTTCACGAAGCGCAGGAACGCGTCAAGACCACCGGCATCCAGCACCGGTACCGCATCCCACTTCAGCACCACTACGCGTTTGCCTTCAATCCGGCTTTCCAAATCGGTAAATAGTCCTTCCGCCGCGGCGAAAAACAGCGGGCCGATAACTCGCAGTACCAGAACATCATCCGGTACTTCAACGTTCACCGGCGCAAGGCGCGTCATGCGCGCGATGCGGCGCATAAACAGCAGCGAAGCCAGCACGATCCCGACGCTAATGGCGATGACCATATCGAACAGTACGGTCAACGACATGCACATCAACAGCACGACGATGTCGTCTTTGGGCCCGTGGCGTAGCAGGTTAATCACCTTATGCGCTTCGCTCATGTTCCACGCTACCATCAGCAGCAGGGCGGCCATCGCCGACAGCGGCAGCCATGAGAGCAGCGGGGCGAGGATTAACAGCGCAAGGATCACCAGCAGGGCATGGATCACCGCGGAAATTGGCGAGGTCGCGCCGGCGCGCACGTTAGCCGCGGAGCGGGCAATCGCCGCGGTGGCGGTTATCCCGCCAAAGAATGGCGCGACGATATTGCCAAGGCCCTGGCCTACCAGCTCGCTGTTAGCTTTGTGTTTGGTGCCGGTCATACCGTCGAGCACCACTGCGCAGAGCAGTGATTCAATGGCGCCAAGCATCGCCATAGAGAAGGCGGCAGGCAGCAGCGCGCGCAGCGACGACCAGCTCAGGGTAAACTCCGAGCCCGGCATATCCCACGGCAGCACCAGTTGCGGCAGCAGCTGCGGGATACCGTTGCCCTGGCTGCCGTCGGCGAGTACATAGTGGAACTGCGAGCCGATGGTCGCTACATGCCCGCCGAGTAAATTAACGATGCCCATCACCGCACAGCCCGCCAGCAGCGCCGGCAGATGCCCCGGCAGGCGGATCCCCAGGCGCGGCCAGAAAATCAGGATACCCAGCGTTACGATACCGATGGCGGCATCGCCAACGTTAATTGTCGGCAGCGCCATCACCAGCGCGCCGACTTTCTGCAGATAGTGCTCCGGGACGTGCGCCATCTGCAGACCAAGGAAATCTTTAATTTGCATGGTACCGATAGTGATGCCGATACCGGAGGTAAAGCCAAGGGTGACTGAAAGCGGGATATATTCTATCAGGCGGCCAAAGCGGGCGAGGCCGAAAAGGATTAAGAAGATACCCGACATTAGCGTCGCCACCAGCAGGCCGGCCAGGCCAAACTGCTGTGACACTGGATATAGGATCACCACGAAGGCCGCGGTTGGGCCGGAAACGCTAAAGCGTGAACCGCCGGTCAGGGCAATGACTATTCCCGCCACCGCCGAGGTGTATAGCCCATATTGCGGCGCGACGCCGCTGCCAATTGCTAACGCCATCGCCAGTGGGATTGCGATAATCCCGACGGTTATCCCGGCAATCAGATCGCGGGTAAAGCGCGATGCGGTATATTTTTCTTTCCAGCAAGCGTCGATGAGGGCGCGGAAAGGCATCACATGTGAGGAAAATAATCTATTCACAATAATGTTTCATCCATGAGCGCATCATCTGTCAACTGAATGGCAGGTGAAGGAGGCATTAGTCATACAAATATGAACCAGAGACAAAAAAACCCGCCGCAGCGGGTTTTTCGGCTGGGCTCGATTAGTGCTCGAACATAGCAGAAATGGATTCTTCGTTGCTGATACGACGAATCGCTTCGGCCAGCATACCAGACAGGGTCAGGGTACGGACTTTGTCCAGCGCTTTGATTTCCGGCGTCAGCGGAATGGTATCGCAGACGACGAATTCATCAATCACAGAGTTTTTAATGTTCTGGATAGCATTGCCGGAGAAGATCGGGTGAGTCGCGTAGGCGAAGACACGTTTCGCACCGCGCTCTTTCAGCGCTTCCGCTGCTTTACACAGGGTGCCGCCGGTATCGATCATGTCATCAACCATCACGCAGTCACGGCCAGCGACGTCGCCAATGATATGCATCACCTGAGAGACGTTAGCGCGCGGGCGGCGTTTATCGATGATCGCCATGTCGGTGTCGTTCAGCAGCTTCGCGATAGCGCGAGCGCGAACCACGCCGCCGATGTCCGGAGAAACCACGATCGGGTTGTCCAGATTCAGCTGCAGCATATCTTCGAGCAGAATTGGGCTACCGAATACGTTATCAACAGGAACATCAAAGAAGCCCTGAATCTGTTCAGCGTGCAGGTCAACGGTCAGTACGCGGTCAACGCCGACACTGGACAGGAAGTCAGCGACGACTTTAGCGGTGATTGGCACACGAGCGGAACGTACGCGACGGTCCTGGCGGGCATAGCCGAAGTAAGGGATAACAGCGGTGATACGGCCTGCAGAAGCGCGACGCAGGGCATCAACCATAACAACCAATTCCATCAGGTTGTCATTGGTGGGAGCACAAGTGGACTGGATGATGAAAATATCACCACCGCGTACGTTTTCGTTGATTTGTACGCTGACTTCGCCGTCGCTAAAACGACCTACAGCGGCGTCGCCAAGAGAAGTGTACAGGCGGTTGGCAATACGTTGTGCTAGTTCCGGGGTGGCGTTACCAGCAAAAAGCTTCATATCAGGCACGAGAAGAACCTCAGGCATGCGTCCAGTGGTGGATGAAACGGGCCATTAAACTGTGCGGGCCGGCACCATCTCATCCAGGCGGTGTATTAAAGAGCACGATGCAACGTCTGGAACAGGGTGACGTTGTCACCGATACTCTGTTTGCCCGGCAAACTTGCCGTTATTCATGCAAAATGCAGAATTACTTCAGTAGGGCTTGCTTCAGCGGCGAGACATTAATTCCTCGCGCAACAAAGCCTTGCAGCCATTCCGGGGCTTTTTCCAGCACCTGACGAGCGGCGGATTCGGTGTCAAATTCAGCAAAGACACAGGCTCCTGTGCCAGTCAGGCGCGACGGCGCGTATTCTAACAGCCAGGAAAGCGTTGCATCAACCTCACGAAAACGTTTTCTTGCGATAACCTCGCAATCGTTGCCGAATTCACAGTTTAGTAAGGTATTAATTGACCTGCTCGGGGTATTTCGTGGTAACTCCGGATCGCGAAAAATGATCGGCGTCGGGATACTCACGCCCGGGTGGGCGACCAGATACCATTTTTCCGGCGGATTCACCGGGGTGAGGATTTCGCCAACCCCTTCGGCAAACGCCGCGTGACCGCGAACGAAAACCGGGACATCGGCGCCGAGCTGTAGCCCAAGCGTCGCCAGTTGGTCTTCGCTAAGCCCGCAGCCCCACAGATGATTGAGGGCTACCAGCACCGTCGCGGCGTTAGAAGAGCCGCCGCCTAAGCCGCCGCCCATCGGCAGGCGTTTGTCGATGCTGATATCCGCGCCGCTGCCAGCGGGAAGTTGACCGTGAGACTCCGCAGCTGCCATCAGCAGCCTGGCGGCGCGAATAATCAGGTTCTCTTCATCCGGCACGCCGGCGACCGGCGTTAACAGCCGCAGTTTCCCGTCGCGGCGTGGTTCAATGGTCAGCGTGTCGCCATAGTCGAGAAACTGAAACAGCGTCTGCAGCGTGTGATATCCATCGGCGCGCTGGCCGGTGATATACAAAAACAGATTCAATTTTGCAGGTGCGGGCCAGCGACTCATCATTTCACAATCCAGTTATCCATTTTCAGCTTGATGCGCTGGCTGCCATTGTTGAGTTCCATATTAGACGGCAGGGTGGGTTTGGTGTCGCTGGTATAGCCGCTGTAGGTCACGTGCCAGGTTTTGCCGTTCTGCGTGTAGTTGAGTTCGCGCAGGCGGTACTGGTCATCCAGCGCATAGTCGGTGGCGTCGCCCGGCAGGCCGATAATCCACTGACGCAGGCTGTTAAGCGGGATCGGCATGCCGGTCAGGCGGCCAATCATCTCTTCGGCATCGGTAGCGTTATAGGTCTGGCCTTTGTTATCGATCAACTGGACGCCGCCCGGCTGCGCGGTCAAAGACAGTTCGGTGCTGCCAAGCGGGTTGGTCAGCAGCAGGCGGTAGCGGTCCTGGCCGGTTTGTTGCCAGAAGAAACGGGCATACACTTTCTGCTCATCGGACAGATAGGCGAACGCCCCGCGGGTCTGGAACTGGTTAAGGTTGCGGACATCCTGCTGGTGCTGGCGCCACTGCGGGGAGTCCGGGCTTTTACCTGGCCCTTGCGGCGGAGTATTGATTGCACAGGCGGTCAGAACGAGGCTTGCCAACGGCAGCAGGCGGAACAGTCGATTCATAATGATGACAAATCCTTGATGTCTACAGTGAAATGCGGCGACTGATAGTTCGCACACCGATTTGTGTAGCGGGTTGCAATAATAACCCTTAATGCTAGCGTCGCTGGCCGATAGCGTCTACGTTCAAGTTGTCTGAAATCAAAAAATTACCGTTAGTGGCTTTTAAGCCCTGACTATTACTCCAAAAGGGGGGCGTCTCTTTTATTGAGTACGCGCATCCTGTATGATGCGCTCAGACTAACCTTAGCAACGCTGGTACTATTCCCTCACCATGACCCTTTTAGCTCTTGGCATCAACCACAAAACAGCTCCGGTAGCGCTGCGAGAACGCGTAACGTTTTCGCCGGATACGCTCGACAAGGCGCTGGAGAGCTTGCTGGCTCAGCCGATGGTGCAGGGCGGGGTGGTGCTATCAACCTGTAATCGCACGGAGCTGTATCTCAGCGTTGAAGAGCAGGACAACCTGCAGGAAGCGCTGATTCGCTGGCTATGCGACTTCCACGGCCTGAATGAAGAAGACCTACGTAAAAGTCTTTATTGGCATCAGGATAACGACGCCGTCAGCCATCTGATGCGCGTCGCCAGTGGCCTGGATTCGCTGGTGCTTGGCGAGCCGCAAATCCTCGGACAGGTGAAAAAAGCATTTGCTGATTCCAGCCGCGGTCATCTGAACGTCAGCGAACTGGAGCGCATGTTCCAGAAATCGTTCTCGGTGGCTAAGCGCGTGCGTACCGAAACCGATATCGGCGCCAGCGCCGTTTCCGTTGCCTTCGCCGCCTGTACGCTGGCGCGACAAATTTTTGAATCGCTCTCCAGCGTCACGGTGTTACTGGTTGGCGCGGGGGAAACTATCGAACTGGTCGCCCGCCATCTTCGCGAACATAACGTTCGCAAAATGGTGATTGCCAACCGCACCCGTGAACGCGCCCAGGCGCTGGCGGATGAAGTCGGCGCGGAAGTTATCGCCCTCAGCGATATCGACGAGCGCTTAAAAGACGCCGATATTATTATCAGTTCTACCGCCAGCCCGCTGCCGATTATCGGCAAAGGGATGGTCGAGCGCGCGCTGAAGGCGCGCCGCAATCAGCCGATGCTGCTGGTGGATATCGCGGTGCCCCGCGACGTCGAGCCGGAAGTCGGCAAGCTGGCCAACGCCTATCTGTACAGCGTTGATGACCTGCAAAATATCATTCAGCACAATCTGGCGCAGCGTAAGGCCGCGGCGGTGCAGGCGGAATCGATCGTCGAGCAGGAAACCAGCGAATTTATGGCCTGGCTGCGCGCCCAAAGCGCCAGCGAGACTATCCGCGAATATCGTTCCCAATCCGAGCAGGTTCGCGAGGAGCTGACGGCGAAAGCGCTTGCCGCGCTGGAGCAGGGCGGCGATGCGCAGGAAATCATGCAAGATCTGGCCCGTAAGCTGACCAATCGCCTGATCCACGCTCCAACCAAATCTCTTCAGCAGGCTGCCCGTGACGGGGATGATGAACGCCTGCATATTCTGCGCAACAGCCTCGGGCTGGAATAGCGCACATTTCTCTATTTAAAGACAGGGTGAATTCACGCCTATGAAGCCTTCTATTGTTGCTAAACTGGAAGCTCTGTACGAACGCCATGAAGAAGTTCAGGCGCTGCTTGGCGACGCCGCCACCATTGCCGACCAGGACCGTTTCCGCGCGCTGTCGCGCGAATATGCGCAGCTTGGCGATGTCGCCCGCTGCTATACCGACTGGCGCCAGGTGCAGGACGATATCGAAACCGCGCAGATGATGCTCGACGATCCGGAAATGCGCGAAATGGCGCAGGAAGAGCTGCGCGATGCCAAAGAAAAAAGCGAAGCGCTGGAGCAGCAGCTGCAAGTTCTGTTATTGCCGAAAGATCCTGACGATGAACGTAACGCTTTTGTCGAAGTTCGCGCCGGTACCGGCGGCGATGAAGCGGCGCTGTTCGCCGGCGATTTGTTCCGCATGTATACCCGCTACGCTGAAGCCCGCCGCTGGCGGGTAGAAATCATGAGCGCCAACGAAGGCGAGCATGGCGGATTTAAAGAAGTGATTGCCAAAATCAGCGGCGATGGCGTCTATGGGCGGCTGAAATTTGAATCCGGCGGCCATCGCGTCCAGCGCGTTCCGGCGACCGAATCCCAGGGGCGTATCCACACCTCCGCCTGTACCGTGGCGGTGATGCCGGAGCTGCCGGAAGCCGAAATGCCGGATATCAACCCGGCTGACCTGCGCATCGATACCTTCCGCTCCTCGGGCGCGGGCGGCCAGCACGTCAACACCACCGACTCCGCTATCCGTATTACCCACTTGCCGACCGGTATTGTCGTGGAGTGTCAGGACGAGCGTTCACAGCATAAAAACAAAGCCAAGGCGCTGTCGGTGCTGGGTGCGCGTATTCGCGCCGCCGAAGTCGCCAAGCGTCAGCAGGCGGAAGCGTCTACCCGCCGTAACCTGCTGGGCAGCGGCGATCGCAGCGATCGCAACCGGACCTACAACTTCCCGCAGGGGCGCGTGACCGACCACCGTATCAACCTGACCCTTTACCGTCTGGATGAAACCATGGAAGGCAAACTGGATATGCTGATCGAACCGATTGTGCAGGAATTCCAGGCTGACCAGCTGGCGGCGCTTTCCGAGCAGGAATGATGACCTTTCGACAGTGGCTCACTCAGGCGATAGCCCGGCTCGGCGCGAGCGACAGCCCGCGTCGCGACGCCGAGATCTTACTGGGGCACGTCACCGGCAAAGCGCGAACCTGGATCCTCGCTTTTGACGAAACCCTATTGACGGCGGAACAGTTGGCGGAACTGGAAGCATTGCTGGCGCGCCGCGCCAACGGCGAGCCGGTGGCTCATCTGGTGGGGCAGCGCGAGTTCTGGTCGCTGCCGCTGTTTGTCTCGCCGGCGACGTTGATCCCGCGCCCCGATACCGAATGCCTGGTCGAGCAGGCGTTGGTACGCCTGCCGCAGACGGCCTGCCGCATCCTGGATCTTGGCACCGGCACCGGCGCTATCGCTCTGGCGCTGGCCAGCGAGCGGGCGGACTGCGAGATTATTGCCGTTGATTTTATGCCTGACGCCGCGGCGCTCGCCGCGCGCAATGCCGCCCATCTCGCTCTCAACAACGTGACCGTCCTGCAGAGCGACTGGTTTAGCGCGCTCAAAGGGCAGCGGTTCGCGATGATTGTCAGTAACCCCCCTTATATCGATGAAACCGATCCGCATCTTGCTGAGGGCGATGTTCGCTTTGAACCGAGAACGGCATTGGTCGCCGCCGATCAGGGGCTGGCCGATTTGGCGCATATTATCCGTGAGGGACAACAGTATTTGTTGCCTGGAGGTTTTATGCTACTGGAACATGGCTGGAAGCAGGGTGAGGCGGTACGCGCATTATTTATTGAAGCAGGATACAGCGATGTCGAGACCTGCCGCGATTATGGCGATAACGAACGTCTGACACTCGGGCGTTGGCCGCACAAGGAGCAAACCGGCGAATGAATTTATTTACTGCAGTACTCTATTTACATATTGCCTGCGTGGTGACATCCGTCGGGCTTTTCGTGCTGCGTTACTGGTGGACCTACAGCGGCAGCGCGATGCTGAATCAGCGCTGGGTGCGTATTGCGCCGCATTGTAGCGATACGCTGCTGTTCCTCAGCGGCGCGGGATTAATGGCGATAACGCACTATCTGCCGTTTACTGAAGATGGCGCATGGCTGACTGAAAAGCTGTTTGGCGTTATCATTTACATCGCATTAGGATTTATCGCGCTGGGCCGACGTCGCCCGCGCCGCCAGCAGACCCGGTTCATCGCCTTTCTGCTGGCGCTGGTGGTGTTGTTCTTTATCGTTCAACTCGCCATCACAAGAATACCGTTACTGGGGTAAGGCATGAGGTCATTAGCTGATTTCGAATTTAACAAAGCGCCATTATGCGAAGGCATGGTCCTCATTTCTGAATTGATCCGCGACGACTTTCCGACGCACTTTGTGCAGGATGAGCTGCAGCGGTTGTTAACACTGGCGCAGGAAGAGATTGCCACCTCCTGGGATCAGGAGCGTCAGCTCGACCGGCTGCTGGAATTGTTCTATCACGAGTGGGGCTTCGGCGCATCGCAGGGCATCTACCGCCTGTCCGATGCGCTATGGCTGGATAAAGTGCTGGTGAATCGCCAGGGGAGCGCCGTGTCGCTGGGAGCGATTCTGTTGTGGATTGCTCAGCGTCTGGATCTGCCGGTGGTGCCGGTTATCTTCCCGACGCAGATGCTGCTGCGCGCTGACCCGGACACCAGCGAAGAGATGTGGCTAATTAACCCATTCAACGGCGAGACGCTCGATGAACATACCCTGGAAGTGTGGCTGAAGGGGAATATTAGCCCGGTGGCGGAGCTGTTTAATGAAGATCTCGATGAGGCCGACAACGCCGAAGTGATCCGCAAACTGCTCGATACGCTGAAATCGGCGCTGATGGAAGAGCGGCAGATGGAGCTGGCCCTACGCGCCAGCGAAGCGCTGCTGCAGTTTAATCCAGAAGACCCGTATGAAATTCGCGACCGCGGGCTCATCTACGCCCAACTGGAGTGCGATCACGTAGCGCTGCTGGATCTCAATTATTTCGTTGAGCAGTGTCCGGAGGATCCGATTAGCGAGATGATCCGCGCGCAGATCAACACGATTTCACATAAACAAATTACATTGCATTAGTCTGGAACCATTCCGGTTACACCCTGATAAGGCGATCTTATGAAACAAAAAGTGGTTAGCATTGGTGATATCAACGTAGCAAACGACCTGCCGTTCGTGCTGTTTGGCGGAATGAACGTGCTGGAGTCCCGCGATCTTGCGATGCGTATCTGCGAACATTATGTGACCGTCACGCAAAAGCTGGGCATTCCGTATGTGTTCAAAGCCTCTTTTGATAAAGCCAACCGTTCTTCCATCCACTCCTATCGTGGGCCGGGTCTGGAAGAAGGGATGAAGATTTTCCAGGAGCTGAAGCAGACTTTCGGCGTGAAAATCATCACTGACGTCCACGAAGCCAGCCAGGCGCAGCCGGTGGCCGACGTGGTTGATGTGATCCAGCTGCCGGCGTTCCTCGCGCGTCAGACTGATCTGGTGGAAGCGATGGCCAAAACCGGCGCTGTTATCAACGTCAAGAAACCGCAATTCGTCAGCCCGGGCCAGATGGGCAACATCGTCGATAAGTTCATTGAAGGCGGTAACGACAAAGTGATCCTCTGCGATCGCGGCGCCAACTTCGGCTACGACAACCTGGTCGTAGATATGCTCGGCTTCGGCGTAATGAAGAAAGCGTCCAACAACTCGCCGGTTATCTTTGACGTGACCCACGCCCTGCAGTGCCGCGACCCGTTTGGCGCTGCCTCAGGCGGCCGCCGCGCTCAGGTGACGGAACTGGCCCGCGCCGGGATGGCGGTGGGTATCGCCGGTCTGTTCATTGAAGCGCACCCGGATCCGGACCACGCGAAATGTGATGGCCCGTCCGCGCTGCCGCTGGCTAAACTGGAACCGTTCCTGAAGCAAATGAAAGCAATCGACGATCTGGTGAAAAGCTTCGACGAGCTGGATACCAGCAACTAAGTTTCGTTGAGCAGTAAAAAAGCCTGCCGGTTTCGCCACCGACAGGCTTTTTTTTGGGGTTTATTGCTGATTACCTGGTCAGGCAAATATCGTCATCAGGTAGGCGGCGAACAGCGCCAGATGCGCCGCGCCGTTGAGGACATTGGTGCGCCCGGTTGAGAACGAAATATGGCACAGCACCAGCGACGCTACCATCACCACCATTTCCGGCGCGCCAAGGCCGAAGCGGAGTTCATTGCCGGTAAGGAAGGCGATAAGTGTAACGACAGGCACCGTCAGGGAAATCGTCGCCAACACCGAACCAAAGAAGAGGTTCATCGCGCGCTGCACCTGGTTATTCAGTACCGCTTTCAAGGCGCCGAGTCCTTCCGGTGAGAGGATCAGCAGCGCCACCAGGAAGCCGGTAAAGGCGACAGGCGCGTTCATACTGGTCAACAGCGTTTCCAGCGGATTTGCGTTCATTTTGGTAACGGCGATAACCGCAACCAGGTGTACCAGTAACCAGGCCGTGTGCCAGCCGCTGCTGTGCGCCGATGGCTTACCGTGATGCGGGTCGTCATCGTCGCTGTCATCTTCATGCTCGTAGACAAACAGGCTCTGGTGTGTTTTGGTCTGAATGAGCAGAAATACGCCGTACATGGCGGCGGAAATCAGCGCCACCAGCAGCGCCTGACCGGTGCTGAAGTTGGCGCCCGGCAACGCCATCGGGAATACCAGCACGATAATCGCCAGCGGGAAGAGGGCGATCAGGTACTGCTTGATACCAAACAAATTCATATACTGCGTAGCGAATTTACGCCCGCCCAGCAGTAATGAGAAACCGACCAGACCGCCGGTGACGATCATAATGATTGAATATAACGTATCGCGCATTAGCGTTGGCGCGGCGTCGCCGGTCGCCATTAATGCGGAAATCAGGCTCACTTCAAGAATGACCACTGACAGGCTCAAAATTAATGAACCATAGGGCTCGCCGAGGCGGTGAGCAAGGACGTCGGCGTGGCGAACCACGCTAAATGCGCTACTCAGAATCCCGACCAGCGCCAGAATATTAATCGCAACGACCACTGGTAGTGATTGACTGCTTCCCCAGAGAAACAGCACCACCAGTGCTAAAACCGGAAAAACGAGGGAGGTCTCCTTGTGGCGGGTCTTAACCGCCTCATGTGCATGTGTCATGAACCATCTCCATTTATGCAGGTGTTATAATTATAGATAACGTAAGTTAATAAAATAACAGACATTGATAGGTTTAATTTGTATTTTTACTTAAATTTACCACTCTTGCATAAGAAATGCGTTGGTCTGTCAAAAATGGCTGTTACGTATGTTTTGTACATATTTTTCAGATAATTACTAAAATTCATTTCTCAATATTCCTGTGATTTGCCAACCCGGGAATTGTGTTCCAGACTTAGTTTTTATCCTGATTCTGGAGGTCATTATGCCTTACCGCAGTAAACAAGAGCTTCCCGATAGCGTTCAGCACGTCCTGCCGGAACACGCGCAGGAAATTTATAAAGAAGCTTTCAATAGCGCCTGGGATCAATATAAAGACAAAGCCGACCGTCGCGATGATGCCAGCCGTGAGGAGACGGCGCATAAAGTCGCCTGGGCGGCGGTTAAAAATGATTATCAAAAGGGCGATGACGACAAATGGCATAAGAAAAAGTAATCACTTTTGCGATCTAATTTTTTTTCAGACCCCTTGTCAACGCTCCGTTAATTGCTTATTGAGTAATAAAGCTGGATAATAATTCAGCAATATTCACGGATGGCACAGATTATCGCCGGGAAGCAGGCAGTGGCGGAGGTAGTAGAAAGTGTTAACTCGTGATTTCTTAATGAATGCGGATTGTAAGACGGCGTTTGGCGCGATTGAGGAATCGCTGCTGTGGTCGGCAGAGCAACGGGCAGCCTCGCTGGCGGCGACCCTGGCCTGTCGTCCGGACAACGGTTCGGTGTGGATTTTCGGCTATGGTTCGCTGATGTGGAACCCGGCGCTGGAATACAGCGAATCCTGCACCGGTACGCTGCCAGGTTGGCATCGCGCGTTTTGTCTGCGCCTGACCGCCGGTCGCGGTAGCGCGCATCAGCCGGGCAGGATGCTGGCGCTGAAGGAAGGCGGGCGCACCACCGGAGTAGCCTATCGTCTGCCGGATGAGACGCTGGAGCAAGAGCTGACGCTACTGTGGAAGCGAGAAATGATCACCGGCTGCTATTTGCCCACCTGGTGCCGTCTTGAGCTTGATGACGGGCGTACGGTGAATGCGCTGGTGTTTATCATGGATCCGCGCCACCCGCTGTATGAATCCGATACCAGCGCGCAAACCATCGCGCCGCTAATTGCCCGCGCCAGCGGGCCGCTCGGCACCAATGCCCAGTATCTCTTTTCGTTGGATCAGGAATTACGCAAGCTCGGCATGCGTGACGCCAGTCTTGACGATCTGATTATCCAGGTGCGGCATCTGGTCGGCGAGGCGAGCCAACCCGGGCTTGCATAAAAAACGCCCGGTCAGCCGGGCGTTGAGGTTCAGGCGGGAACGTAGCTAATGGAGTGCTCCAGCGACTGGCTATGGCTGTCGATCAGCACGTTCCAGGTACCGCTGTAGGGCACGGTGAGATAAGCGCTGTCCCTGTCCTGCACGCTAAAAATATCGGCGTGGCTGTCGCCGGCGGCCTTGGCGCTCATTAAGTGAATATGACAGCGCTCCGAACAGCGCACCACCAGCGTATCACCGCCGAATAACGTCAAACTTGCTTTTACCATTGCCATTTTCATACCCCGTTTCTGTCTCTGAATACATCAACCCGCGCGTGATATTGTTCACACTTTGCTCGTTGCATAACACCAAAGGGGGAGCGTGTGGATGATGATTTCGATCAACAAAATGAATAACGATTAAACAAAAATGACAATCTTCCTGAAAGCGTTCAGCTGGCGTACTTTTGCATCAGCAATAGCCACCAGCCTGACATTTAATCCTGTTAATGGCGATTAATTCAGAAGGTCAGCACTTTATCCGCCGCCAGCGTCCACTGCGCCAGCTCGACCAGGGTTCCCACTTCCACGCCATCTACTAATGGCAAATGGGTGATCCCGCGTCCGTCCGTGCAGGTTTTGCAGAGTTTTACCGGCACATTCTGCGCGGTGAGGATCTCCAGCATCTGCTGAATGTTATAGCCTTCCGCCGGTTTCTGTCCGCGCAGCCCGGCGGTCACCGCATCGGACATTAAAAACAGCTTCAGATCGAGGTCTGAATTTTGCTCGCGCAGGGCGATAGCCAGACGCAGGCTATTAAACAGGGATTCGCTGCCGTAGGCGGCGCCGTTGGCGACAATCACAATACGTTGCATAAAGACTCCTTTTATCAGGCACGGTTATTGCTTAGCTTTACCTAAAGACGTAATTCGGGAGGGGGTATGAATAATACGACCGGCATGACGCCTGAAGCAATCGGCTGGTTTCATTATGCGCGCCAACTACAAAAACAGCAGCTCCGCCAGCTAACGCAGCAAGGGACGCTGGCGAGCGAAATAAGTGGGTTGGTTCATATGCTGCAGTGCGAGCGCGGTGCCTCCAATATGTGGCTCTCTTCCGATGGCCGCTTGTATGACGCCGAGCGTCGGGCTGGCGGGGCGCTGGTGGACGCGCGCTTAAGCGCTTTTTATGCTGCGCTGCAACCGGCGCGGGAATCCGCCAGCAGCGCGCTGTGTTGGCGAATAGCCAGCGCGGTGTGGTATCTGGCGCAGCTTCCGGCGCTGCGGACGGCGGTGCAAGGCCGCGCGGTGGACGCTCAGGAGGCCACTCAGCGTTTTAGCCGTATTATTCGCCATATATTGAATATTGTGCCGCAGTTGAATGACAGCATTGACGATCCGCAGATCGCCGGGCGTATGGTCGCCCTGTACAGCTTTATGCAGGGTAAAGAGCTGGCGGGCCAGGAGCGCGCGCTGGGAGCGTTGGGCTTCGCGCGCGGCCAATTTAACGGCGAGCTCCGTCAGCTACTGGTTGACCGCATTGACGGTCAGCAGCCCTGTTTTGACAGCTTTCAGGCACTTTCCGGTCTGCCACGGACGCTTGAGCTGATGCAGGGTTGCGAAGCCGGGCGCGAGATAGAGCAACTGCGGCGCATCGCCTGTACCCGCCAGCCCTCGGCGGACGAAGGGGCCGCGGCGCACCGCTGGTTTAGTCTGCAAACTGAACGGATTGAGCAGATGCGCGGTCTGGAGGAGGCGTTGATTGCCGATCTGCTCAGCGCGACCCGGCAGTTGCTAGAACGTGGAGAAGACGATATGCCGCCGCTGCAATGGCCTGAAGAAGAGTGCGGCGATAGCCTGACTTTGCGCCTGGATAAGCAGCTTCTGCCGCTGGTCCGCCAGCAGGCGTGGGAACTTGAGCAACTTTCCGGCCAACTGGCTTCACTGAAAGCGACGCTTGAGGAGCGCAAGATTATTGATAAGGCGAAAGCGCTGCTGATAAGCCATCAAGGGATGCAAGAAGAACAAGCCTGGCAGGCGCTGCGTAAAATGGCGATGGATAAGAACCAGCGGATGGTTGAAATCGCTCGCGCGTTGCTGACGGTGAAAGCTCTGCTGCCGGACTCATCGTCAAATTGAATGCACAATCAGCGAGCAGGGTTGCCTGACGATGGTGCAATAGTTTACGCGGCGGAGCGGTAAAACGACGCCTGGCGGGCAATGATAAAGTGGCATCTGCTTTGCATTACTGAACTTGAGTGAATCAACAATTTGAGATAACGGGCCAACGGCGGTCTGAAGATCTCTGGATAAAGGCGTCCTGCGGTGCGAAAGCACTGCCGGGCGCTTTTTTTTGCGCGTTCTGGAGCGGCTATGGGCGATAAAGTTTTCATTTCACGACGGCGTTTTTTGCAGGTCGGGGCAGCGCTGAGCGGCGCTATGCTGCTGCCCGGCGTGATGCAGGCGGCGTGGGCGGCGGGTTCCGATAAACCGGAGTTGGCCACCGTGCGGGTCGGATTCATCCCGCTAACCGACTGCGCGCCGCTGGCGATTGCGGCATTGAAAGGATTCGATAAAAAGTATGGCATCAGCCTGCAGCCAAGTAAGGAGGCCAGTTGGGCGGCGGTGCGCGATAAGCTGGTTGCCGGCGAACTCGATGCGGCGCATATCCTCTACGGCATGCTGTATGGCCTTGAGCTTGGTATTGCCGGCAAACCGCAGCAGATGGCCAACCTGATGACCCTGAACCGCAACGGTCAGGCGATCACCCTCTCAAGTGACCTGCAGGCGCAAGGCGTTAGCGATAGTCATGGGCTCAAGCGGCTGATCGGCCAAAAAGCGCCGGGCAGCTACACCTTCGCCCACACCTTTCCTACCGGCACCCATGCGATGTGGCTCTATTACTGGCTGGCCAATGCCGGTATCGATCCTTTCGCCGATGTGCGCATGGTGGTCGTGCCGCCGCCGCAAATGGTAATGAACATGCGCATCGGCAATATGGTTGGCTTCTGCGTTGGCGAACCGTGGAACGCGCGTGCGATCAACGATCGCATTGGTTTTACGGCGGCAACCAGCCAGCAAATCTGGCCAGATCATCCAGAAAAAATTCTCGGCGCGCGCAGCGATTGGGTGGCGCGCTACCCAAATACCGCAAGGGCGCTGGTGGCGGCGCTGCTGGAGGCACAGCGCTGGATTGAAGCGTCTGCCGACAACACCCGCGAAACCGCGCGGATCCTCGCCAGACGCGCGTGGCTCAACACGAAAGAACAGTACCTTAGCGGTCGAATGCTTGGCGAATACGACAACGGCATCGGCAAACGCTGGCGCGACGATCACCCCATGCGCTTCTTCCAGCAGGGCGAAGCCAGTTATCCGTGGCTTTCAGACGGCATGTGGTTCTTAACCCAATTCCGCCGCTGGGGCCTGCTGAAAAGCGCGCCTGATTATCAGGCGGTAGCGCAGCGTATCAACCGCATCGACCTGTGGAAAGAGGCGGCGCAGGCCGTGGGCGGTATCACTGCGCCAACGCAAACGCTACGCAGCAGCACGCTGCTGGACGGCAAAGTGTGGAACGGCATCGACCCGGAAGGGTACGCCACCAGTTTCGCCATTCAACATAAGGGGACATGAGATGAAACCAGCCATTAACACGCAGCCGCGCGCGCAGACGTCAACCGCGCCGGGCGAAATCATTGTCCTGCCGCCGCTGCAGGTGCGCAAAGCTACACCGTTCGCCAGGCGCTGGCTTAATGCCGCGCTGCAGCGTCTGCTGCCACCGCTGCTGGGCCTGGGTCTGCTGCTGCTCGGCTGGCAGCTGGCGGCGATTGGTACGAAAGGCTTCCCGACGCCGCTGAGCACCCTGGATTCGGCGCTGACGCTGTTTTCCGACCCGTTCTACCGCGACGGACCGAACGATATGGGCATCGGCTGGAACGTGCTGGCTTCGCTGCAACGGGTTGCGGTGGGCTTTGGTTTGGCGGCGCTGGCCGGTATTCCGCTGGGCTTTCTTATCGGCCGCTCGCTGTTCTTTGCGCGAATGTTTAATCCGCTCATCGCGCTGCTGCGCCCGGTGAGTCCGCTGGCGTGGTTACCGATTGGCCTGCTGCTGTTCCAGAAGGCGGAACCGGCTTCCAGCTGGACCATTTTTATCTGCTCTATCTGGCCGATGGTCATTAACACCGCGGAAGGCGTCAGGCGTATCCCGCAGGACTATCTCAATGTGGCTCGCGTGCTGCAGCTGTCGGAATGGACGGTGATGCGCAAAATCCTCTTTCCGGCAGTGCTGCCCGCGGTATTAACCGGCGTGCGGCTATCGATAGGCATTGCCTGGCTGGTGATCGTCGCCGCCGAGATGCTGACCGGCGGGTTGGGTATCGGGTTTTGGATCTGGAATGAATGGAACAACCTCAATGTGGAAAACATCATCATCGCCATCGTCATTATCGGCGTTGTCGGCCTGCTGCTAGAACAGGGGCTCATATTGCTCGCCCGCCGCTTCAGCTGGCAGGAAAAATAAGGAGTCGCTATGAAACCATTAATTCAGGTACAGGCCGTCAGTCAACGCTTTAACACCGCCAGCGGCGAGTTCCTGGCGCTGCAAAACGTCTCTTTTGATATTCACGAAGGGGAAACCATTAGCCTGATTGGCCACTCCGGATGCGGAAAATCCACGCTATTGAACCTGATCGCCGGGATTACCCAGCCTACTGAGGGCGGACTGTTATGCGATAACCGTGAAATTTCCGGGCCGGGGCCTGAACGGGCTGTGGTGTTTCAGAACCATTCGCTGCTGCCATGGCTGAGCTGTTTTGACAACGTGGCGCTGGCGGTGGATCAGGTGTTTCGCCGCACCATGAGCAAGGCAGAGCGCCGGGAGTGGATCGAACACAATTTACAGCGAGTACAGATGGGGCACGCGCTGCACAAACGGCCGGGAGAGATCTCCGGCGGTATGAAGCAACGCGTTGGCATCGCGCGCGCGCTGGCGATGAAGCCAAAAGTGTTACTGCTTGATGAGCCTTTTGGCGCGCTGGACGCGCTCACCCGAGCCCATCTGCAGGACGCGGTAATGCACATCCAGCAGGAACTGAACACCACCATTGTCGTGATCACCCACGACGTCGATGAAGCGGTGCTGCTTTCCGACCGGGTGTTAATGATGACCAATGGCCCGGCCGCGACGATCGGCGAGATCCTTGACGTTAATCTGCCGCGTCCGCGTAGCCGGGTCCAACTGGCGGAAGATAACCGCTACCACCACCTGCGTCAGCAGATCCTCCATTTCCTCTACGAAAAGCAGCCGAAAGCGGCGTAAGGCGGAATGATGCGGCGACTGGTGATTATCGGCAACGGTATGGCGGCAACCCGGCTGGCTGAGAAGCTGGCGGCGCGCGCGCAGGGGCGTTTCATCATCACGCTAATCGGCGATGAACCACAGCCGGCCTACAACCGCATTCAGCTCTCGCCGGTACTCGGCGGGGAAAAAACGGCGGCGCAAATCCAACTGCTGCCGACGGAGTGGTACGCACAGCATGGTGTCCGCGTGCGGCTTGGCGAAGCGGTCAGCGAAGTGGATGTCGCGGGGCGGAGGCTGCGCGTCGGCGGCGACTGGCTGGGATGGGATGAACTGGTGTTCGCCACCGGATCGCAGCCATTTATCCCGTCGCTGCCGGGCATTGAGCGCCCGCAGGTATTCGCCTTTCGCACCCAGGCGGATGTCGAAGGCATCCTGGCAATCCCCGGCCCGGCGGTGGTAATCGGCGGTGGCGTACTGGGCGTGGAGGTCGCGGCGGCGCTGCGCCGTCACGGTGGGGAAGTGACGCTACTCCATCGCGGTAGCGGTTTGATGGAGCCGCTTACCGATGCTTTTGCCGCGGAACAGTTAAAACAACAGCTTGAGGCACGCGGCATCCACTGCGAGCTGGAGAGCCGAATTGCCGCTATTGACGAGCAGCATGTGCGGCTGGAGGACGGGCGCGCTTTTGCCGCCAGCCGGGTGGTGTTAGCCACCGGTGTACGGCCGGATATCCGTCTGGCGGCGCGCAGCGGCGTAGCCTGCCAGCGGGGGATTATCGTCGACCGCCGGATGGCGACCTCGCTGCCGGGGATCAGCGCTATCGGCGAGTGTTGTGAGATTGACGGCCAAACCTGGGGGCTGGTGGCTCCCTGCTTGCGCCAGGCCGATGTGTTAGTTGAACGCCTGTGCGGGGCTCCCGGCGAAGAATTCAGCTGGCAGGACGGCGGCACCCGGCTGAAGGTCTCCGGTATCGAGTTTTTTAGCGCCGGCGAACAGCGGGCCGGCGAGCAGGACCAGATCTACAGCAGTTGGGACCCCATCGATCGCCACTACCGTCGCCTGTTGGTCCGCGATGGCCGGCTGCACGGCGTGCTGCTGCTGGGCGACTGTCAGCATGCGGCGCCGCTTACCGCGCTGCTCGGCAGCGATAAGTCGCCTTCGGCGGAGTGGCTTTTTGACCCTTCTATAACGCAGCCGCGAGCTGCAGGAAAAATGACGATGACTAAACCTGTATTAGTGCTGGTCGGACACGGCATGGTCGGCCACCATTTTCTTGAGCAATGCGTGAGCCGGAACCTGCACCAGCAGTACCGTATCGTGGTTTTTGGCGAAGAGCGCTATGCCGCCTATGACCGGGTTCATCTCTCGGAATATTTCGCCGGGCGCAGCGCAGAGTCGCTATCGCTGGTAGAGGGAGACTTTTTTAGCCAGTACGGGATTGAGCTGCGGCTAGGAGAGACGATCGCGGAAATCGATCGTCCGGCGCGAATCGTGCGCGATGCCCACGGCCATGAAACCCATTGGGATAAGCTGGTGCTGGCGACCGGCTCCTATCCCTTTGTGCCGCCAATCCCCGGTAACGATGAAGAAGGCTGCTTCGTCTATCGTACGCTTGACGATCTTGACCGCATTGCCGACCGCGCCGCCACTGCGCAGAGCGGGGTGGTCATCGGAGGCGGGCTGTTGGGGCTGGAAGCCGCCAACGCGTTAAAACAGTTGGGGCTTAAGACCCATGTGGTGGAGTTCGCCGCCAACCTGATGGCGGTGCAGTTGGATAACGGCGGCGCGGCGATGCTACGGGAGAAAATTCTCGATCTGGAGGTTGGCGTGCATACCAGCAAAGCGACGACCTCGATAGTGCGCACCGCCGACGGGCTGCAGCTTAACTTTGCCGATGGCGGCACGCTGCAGACCGATATGGTGGTCTTTTCCGCCGGGATCCGCCCGCAGGATGCGCTGGCGCGCGGCGCAGGCCTGGCAATCGGCGAACGCGGCGGTATCGGTATCGATGACCACTGCCGGACCTCGGACGCAGATATATTGGCGATTGGCGAATGCGCGCTGTGGAACAACAAAATTTATGGCCTGGTGGCGCCGGGCTACCACATGGCGCGCACCGCAGCGGCGCAGTTGACTGGCGAAGCGGCCCGTTTTAGCGGCGCCGATATGAGCACCAAACTCAAACTGCTCGGCGTGGATGTGGCGTCGTTTGGCGATGCTCACGGACGTACAGCTGGTTGCCAGAGCTATCAATGGACCGATGGTCCGCGGCAGATCTACAAAAAGATCGTTGTCAGCGCTGATGGCAAAATGCTGCTGGGCGGCGTATTGGTGGGCGATGCCGGTGACTACGCGACGCTGTTGCAGATGATGCTGAACGGCATGGCGCTACCGTCTCGTCCGGAAAGTCTGATCCTCCCGGCCATGGATGGGGCCACGACGAAAGCGCTGGGGGTGTCGGCGCTGCCGGATAGCGCGCAGATTTGCTCTTGCCATAACGTCAGTAAGGGAGACATTTGCCAGGCGGTCAGCGCCGGAGCGGGCGATATGGCGGCAATCAAAAGCTGTACTAAAGCAGCGACCGGCTGCGGCGGCTGTAGCGCGCTGGTCAAACAGGTGATGGAACACCAGCTTGCCGGGCAGGGCGTCGAGGTTAAAAAAGATATCTGCGAGCATTTTCCGTGGTCGCGGCAGGAGATCTATCATCTGGTACGAGTTAACCACATCCATACCTTCGATCAGCTCATTAGCCGTTACGGGCAGGGCCACGGCTGTGAAGTGTGTAAACCGTTGGTGGCGTCGGTACTGGCCTCCTGCTGGAATGAGTATCTGCTGAAACCGGCGCATCTGCCGCTGCAGGACACCAACGATCGCTACTTCGCCAATATTCAGAAAGACGGCACTTACTCGGTGGTGCCGCGGATGGCCGCAGGCGAAGTGACACCGGATGGGCTTATCGCTATCGGCCATATCGCCAAACGTTACCAACTGTACAGTAAAGTGACAGGAGGGCAGCGTATCGACCTGTTTGGCGCGCGGTTGGAGCAACTGCCGGACATCTGGCGTGAACTGGCGGCGGCGGGATTTGAAACCGGACACGCCTACGGCAAATCATTACGCACGGTAAAATCCTGCGTCGGCTCGACCTGGTGCCGCTATGGGGTTCAGGATTCAACGGGGCTGGCGGTAAGGCTTGAACATCGTTACAAGGGGCTGCGCGCGCCGCACAAAATCAAAATGGCGGTCTCGGGCTGTACCCGCGAATGTGCCGAAGCGCAAGGTAAAGACATCGGGGTTATTGCGACTGAAAAGGGCTGGAATCTTTACGTCTGCGGCAACGGCGGGATGAAACCGCGCCATGCGGACCTCTTTGCGAGTGACCTTGATGACGCCACCCTAATTCGTACTGTCGATCGGTTGTTGATGTTTTATATTCGCACCGCCGACCGCCTGCAGCGCACCAGTAGCTGGATGGATAACCTTGAAGGCGGCGTGGCGTATCTACGCGAGGTGATCTTGCACGATAGTCTCGGTATCGGCGATGAGCTGGAGCAGGAGATGGCGCGGGTGGTGGATAGCTACCAGTGTGAATGGCAGACCACCCTGAACGACCCACAGAGGCTGGCGCTATTCCGTTCCTACGTTAACAGCGATGAGGCCGATGAGGCGGTGCAGCGGCAAATCCTGCGCGGTCAGCCGCAGCTGGTGGCGCCTCAAGGGCTTGGGCAACCGGCCCTGCCGTCGCGGCCGTGGCAGGCGATCTGCGACCTGGACGCGATTCCGCCGCAGGCGGGGATCGGCGCGCGCCTCGGCGAACGGCAGATTGCGCTGTTCCGCTTCGGCGAGCAAGTTTATGCGCTGGATAACCAGGAACCCGGCAGCGAGGCCAACGTGTTATCGCGCGGCATTTTAGGCGACGCGGGCGGCGAGCCGATCGTCATTTCGCCACTCTATAAACAGCGGATTCGCTTGCGAGACGGTCGCTTGTACGACAGCGGCGAGCCGTCGGTGCGCGCGTGGCCGGTGAAGATCGAACAGGGCAAAGTGTGGGTCGGCAACCAGGTATTACTGCTGCGCGCGGAGGCTAGCTGATGAGCGAAACCCGAACCACCTGTCCATACTGCGGCGTCGGTTGCGGAGTTATCGCCCGCGTTGAACCAGGCGGAACCGTCACGGTTCGCGGCGATGAAAACCACCCCGCTAACTTTGGTCGCTTGTGCGTAAAAGGGGCTGCGCTTGGGGAAACGACCTCGCTTACCGGGCGGTTATTACACCCTGAAGTCGATGGCCGGGCGGTCGGCTGGCCGCAGGCGCTGGCGGAGGCGGGTTCACGTCTGCGCGACATTATTGAGCGCTACGGCCCGCAGGCGGTCGCGTTTTACGCTTCCGGTCAGCTGTTAACTGAGGATTATTACGCCGCCAACAAGTTGATGAAGGGCTTTATCGGCGCCGCCAATATTGATACGAATTCGCGGTTATGTATGTCATCGGCGGTCACCGGCTATAAACGGGCGCTCGGCGCGGACGTCGTGCCGTGCAGCTATGAAGATGTCGAGCAAAGCGATCTGGTGGTGCTGGTGGGCTCCAACGCCGCCTGGGCGCATCCGGTTCTCTATCAGCGGTTGGCGCAGGCGAAACGCGATAATCCGCGGTTGCGGATCGTGGTGGTGGATCCGCGACGCACCGCGACCTGCGATATTGCCGACGATCATCTGGCCTTGGCGCCCGGTAGCGATGGCGGGCTATTTGTCGGCCTGCTTAATGCCATTGCCGCCAGCGGCGAAATGGCGGCGGGTTTTCGCGACCAGCGGCAGGCGCTGACTATCGCCGCGGAATGGAGCGTGGAAAAAGCGGCCGCATTCTGCGGCCTGGCGCCGGAGCAGGTGGCCCGCTTTTATCGTGATTTTATCGCTGCACCGCGCGCCATCACGCTGTACACCATGGGAATTAATCAGTCCGCCAGCGGCAGCGATAAGTGCAACGCGATTATCAATGTCCATCTTGCCAGCGGGAAATTTGCCCGCCGCGGCTGCGGGCCGTTTTCGCTGACCGGTCAACCAAACGCCATGGGCGGGCGTGAAGTGGGGGGACTGGCGACGATGCTGGCGGCGCATATGAATTTTGAGCCGCAGGACCTGCAGCGATTAGCGCGTTTTTGGGGCAGCGAGCGACTGGCGCAGACGCCGGGACTAACCGCCGTCGAACTATTCGCCGCGATTGGACGCGGTGAGGTCAAAGCGGTGTGGATTATGGGGACCAATCCGGTGGTCTCACTGCCCGATAGCCACGCGGTGAGTCAGGCGCTGTCCAGGTGTCCGCTGGTGATGGTCTCCGATGTCGCCGCCAATACTGATACGGGTCGCTTTGCCCATATCCGCTTTCCGGCGCTGGCATGGGGCGAAAAAAACGGTACCGTGACCAACTCGGAGCGGCGAATTTCGCGTCAACGGGCTTTTTTGCCGCCGCCGGGGGAGGCGAAAGCCGACTGGTGGATCATTTCCCGTCTCGCCGCCGAATTAGGTTATGCCCGGGCTTTTTCATGGCAACATCCGCATGAGGTGTTTTGTGAACACGCGGCGCTCTCAGGATTTGAAAATGACGGTCAGCGGGCGTTTGATATCGGGGGGCTGGCGGACCTCAGCCGGGAGTCGTGGGATGCCCTGGCGCCGGTGCGCTGGCCGGTGAGCCGCAGCGCCGCGCCCTGGCGGTTAACGGAGGGCTGGCACGTCGACGGCAGGTTGCGGATGGTGCCGGTGTCGCCGCAGCCGACCCGGGCGCAGACCGAGGCATTTTATCCATTGATCCTCAATAGCGGACGTATTCGCGATCAGTGGCATACCATGACCCGCACCGGCGACATACCGCGGTTGATGCAGCATATTGCCGAACCGGTCGTCGAGGTGGCACCTGCCGACGCTCGTCGTTTTGAATTACGAGAGGGAGAACTGGCTCGCGTCTGGTCGCCCCACGGCGTGATGATTGCGAAGGTGATAGTCAGCGAAGGGCAGCGCGGCGGTTCACTCTTTGTGCCGATGCACTGGAATAATCAGTTTGCCCGCCAGGGGCGGGTCAATAACTTACTGGCGGCGGTCACCGATCCGCATTCGGGGCAGCCGGAGAGCAAGCAGTCGGCGGTAGCGATAGCGCCGTGGCGGCCAGCGTGGCAAGGCGAGCTATTATCTCGCGAGCCCTTGCCGTTGCCTTCCTCGCTGCACTGGCGGCGGCGGGCGGCGGTAGAGCTCAGCCATTTGTCGCTAGCCGCGGACACCGGCCCGCAAAGCTGGCTGACCGAGTGGTGTCGCAAGCAGGGATGGCAGTTGCAAATTGCCGAGGGCGGTGGGCTGTGGAACCTACTGGCCTGGCACGACGGACAATTGATGCTCGGCTGCTGGAGCGATATTAAGCCGCCGCAAATCGATGCTGAATGGCTGTATACGGCGTTCCGGACGCCGCCGCAGACCGCCGGGCTACGCCATGCGCTGCTCAGCGGCCGTAAGGGCGGCGACAGCATGCCGCGTGGGCAGACTATTTGCAGTTGCTTTAGTATCGGTGAGCGGCAGATCGGCGAGGCTATTGCCGGCGGTTGCGTCAGCGTAGAGGCGCTTGGCGCGAAGCTCAAGTGCGGCACCAACTGTGGTTCCTGTATTCCGGAACTCAAAGCGCTGCTGGCGGCAAATCAAACCCGAACGCTGGTTTGATGATAGGGGAAAACAAACGCCAACCGGTTTCAGTTTATTCCTGGAATGGCCCACAGGGCTGCGGGGAAGGGCAAAAAACGATAAACTAACGTGATGTTGTTATTCCCCGTGAGCTTACGTTAATCCGTTTGATGCCTTTGCCGTACCGCTTAACCCCATCACTGACGCTTCTCCTGCTGCTGACAGGCACTCCCGCTTGGGCGCTGATTGCCAACGATAACAGTATGCCGCCGGAAACTACGCTGCCCGATTTAGGAATAGCGCCGCAGGTTGACGACGATGCCAAACATTTCGCCGAGATGGCAAAAAAATTCGGCGAAGCCAGCATGAGCGATAACGGACTGACCACCGGCGAGCAGGCGCGGATGTTCGCCATCAGCAAAATCGGCAATGAGTTCAGCCATCAGCTGGAAAACTGGCTGTCGCCGTGGGGTAATGCCAATATCGACCTGTTGGTGGATAAAGAGGGTAACTTCACCGGCAGCAAGGGTAGCTGGTTTGTGCCGCTGCAGGACAATGAGCGTTACCTCACCTGGAATCAATATTCGGTTACCCGGCGCGAGAACGATCTGGTGGGCAATATTGGGCTCGGTCAGCGCTGGCGTGTCGGTAGCTGGCTGTTGGGTTATAACTCGTTTTACGACAAAGTGCTCAGCGAGAGCCTGGCGCGCGGCAGCATCGGCGCGGAAGCCTGGGGCGAGTACTTGCGCTTATCGGCCAACTATTACCACCCACTCGGCGATTGGCAGTTGCGGGAAAATCAGACCCAGGAGCAGCGGATGGCCGTTGGCTATGACGTGACTGCCCAGGCGCGATTGCCGTTTTATCAGCACATTAATACCAGCGTCAGCGTTGAACAGTACTTCGGCGATAGCGTCGATCTGTTTCATTCCGGTACCGGATACCACAATCCGGTAGCGGTTTCGGTGGGACTGAATTACACCCCGGTACCGTTGGTGACGGTCACCGCAAAACACAAACAGGGTGAAAATGGCGTCAGCCAGAATAATGTCGGCCTGAAGCTGAATTATCGTTTTGGGGTACCGCTGAAACAGCAACTGGCGGCGGATGAAGTGGCTATCAGCAACTCGCTACGCGGCAGCCGATACGATAGCCCGGAACGCGATAATCTGCCGGTAGTGGAGTATCGCCAGCGTAAGAATCTGACGGTCTATCTGGCGACGCCGCCGTGGGATCTGCACTCCGGCGAAACGGTACAGCTGAAGCTGCAAATTAATAGCCTGCACGGTATTAAATCGCTGCACTGGCAGGGGGATACTCAGGCGCTAAGCCTGACGCCGCCGGTTAATGCCAACAGTGCGGATGGCTGGAGCATCATTATGCCGGTATGGAACAGCGAGCCGGGCGCGGTGAATCGCTGGCGTCTGTCGGTGGTGGTTGAAGACAAATCGGGTCAGCGCGTCTCGTCCAATGAGATCGCACTGGCGCTGACCGAGCCGCTGGTGACGTTTACGGCTCCCGACGTTTCCTGGATGGAATCGCCTTAGAAGATCCGTTCCTGGTGAACCCAGACGGCGGCTTCAACGCGTGATTTCAGCTTCATTTTCTTCAGCATATGCTTCACATGCACTTTAACCGTACTTTCGGTGATATCCAGGCGGCGGGCGATCATTTTGTTCGGCAGGCCCTGGGCAATCAGCTTCAGGATATCGCGCTCGCGCGGGGTCAGCTGGCTGATGTCGCGGTCGGACGTGGCGCGATTAGCGCGCAGGCTGGCGGCCAGTACCGGGGTTAACGCTTCGCTTAATACCATTTCGCCCGCAGCGGCCTGCTGCAGCGCTTTCAGCAAATCTTCCGGTTCCATATCTTTCAGCAGGTAGCCGTCGGCGCCGCGTTTCAGGGCGGTCACCACGTCCTCTTCATGATTGGAGACGCTGAATACGACCACGCGGCCGGAGAGCGATTTTTCCCGCAGCTTGTCAAGGGTTTCGAGGCCGTTCATCCCCGGCATATTAAGGTCCAGCAGAATAAGATCCGGATCCAGCGATTCCGCCAGTTCAATACCTTGTTCGCCATTGCTGGCTTCGCCGATAACCTGAATGTCCGGCGCCATGCTAATCAGTTGCTTAACGCCAGTGCGCAGCATGGGATGATCATCAATGAGAAGGATGGTTGCCCGTTCCTGTTGACTCATAGGGGTCTCCTTATTGGATTGAGAAGGCTTTTTCCGGGATAAATGTCACCACGACTTCGGTACCGCCGGTCTCCCGGCGGCGGACCTGACAGTCGCCGCGCAAGCTTTGCGCGCGATCCCGCATAATAATTAAACCGTAATGGTTACTTCGCTCCGCGTTTTCCGGTACGCCGCGGCCGTTATCGGCAACGACTAAACGTACCTGATTATCGCGTTGTGACACGGTCACGGTGACTTCCGTCGCGTTGGCGTGCTTCAACGCATTGCTTAACGCCTCGCGGGCGATCTGCAACAGGTGAATCGCCTGATGCGACGGGACAAATCGCGGCGGCAACTGGTAATCGAGTTGCACCGTGAAACCAAAATGGGCGCTGTACTCCTGACAGCTGGCCTCCAGCGCCGGACGCAGTCCTGCTTCGGTAAGCTGCAGACGGAAGGTGGTTAATAACTCCCTCAACTGCGCCCACGAAGTATTCAGTTCGTTGCGTATTTGCCCCAGCAGCAGGCGGCTTTCATCCGGCAGGCTGTCGCCCTGCATCTGCAGACAGCTGACCTGCATCTTCATGCACGAAAGCGACTGGGCGATTGAGTCATGCAGCTCGCGGGCAATGGTGGCGCGCTCTTCCATCACAATAAGCTGCTGCTGCTTCTCCTGATGGCGGTCCAGCGCGAGCGTGCTGGTCAGCTGTTCCACCAGCGTATCCACCAGTTGCTGTTGATCGTGGCTCAGATGGCGGCCAACCGGCAGCGTGGCCAGCAGGATGCCATACTGGTTATGCGCGTCCGATAGCCGCCATTTCAGCGTCGTACCGCCATCCGGCAGCGGGGGAAGATCGCGCGGACACAGATAACAGCCTTTATCATCGCATTCGATATCGGAGTGGCAGGCAAATTCCTGATGATTGTCTTCATCCTCGAGATCATATACCCGCACTTCAATATCACGCAGCAGCGTCAGCCCCTGCAGGCCATTCAACACCGGTGAAATGCGCTCGCACAGCGGGGCGCTGGAGTGTAGCCGACGGTTGGCCTGCCATAAAAAGGCCAGAATCTCGTTTTTCTGCTCGAGGCCGGCGGTCTTTTCCTGTACTCGCCGTTCAAGCACGGCGTAGCTTTCCGCCAGCTCTTCCGACATATTATTCAACGCCATACCGAGCGTCGCCATTTCGTTACGCCCGCTAATGTGCGCGCGCTGGGTAAAATCGCGCTGGCTGACCGCCCGCGCCATACCCAGTAACTGTTTCCATGGCCGTAGCAGACGCGCACGCAGCCAGATGATGGTAAAGATCAGCAGCACCGCCATGCCGATGGCGAGAATGCGATGGATCCAGACCACGCGCTCGATACGCTGTTCTGTCGTGTGGTCGAAAGCGGTAACCAACCGGTCAATACGGTCGACAAAATCGGCGACATCTTGCGCCACGTCGCTTTGCCTGACCGCCTGTTTCATGCCCGGTCCCAGCGACAACTGCCAATATTGCTGCAGCGCTTTCAGCTGTACTTCCTGGCCGTCACGACGCGCGGAGTATTGCAACTCCGGGCTAAATACGGTTGCAGTCATATCGTTAAACAACTTTTGATCGTTGTCCGTCAGCGGAATAGCCGCCAGCAGGCGATAGCTCTGCATACGCAGCGAGCCGGCCTTGTTAATGGCGTGGGCGCTGCCCTGCACCCCATGCACCAGGCGGGCGGATATCGCCATGCCGGCCACGCCGATGATGGTGGCGAGCAGTACGATTAACGCAAGCTGATTAACCAACGTCAGCGGCGTAAAAAGACGTTTTAACATGGAATGGGTGGCTCCTGATGGGTCATCTCTCCGGGAGTGGCGCTTATTCTCGGCTATCCCCTGGAGTATACCCATACCCCTAAGGTATTACTCCTTAATTGTCGGTGGTAGGCGCCGTGGTGGGAGGGATAACCAGAAACCCGGCAGTCGCGTGAAAAACCACACTTTTTCTCTCACAATTATCTACTCACTTCGGAGCATGATTTATTTTTGTACAAAATGGCCCGCGCTTTTCCTTTGATTTATATCAACTTACAGCCTTGAGCAACCCCTAAGGTAGCATCAGGAAATATGAATAATCAGAGGTATCTATGAGTCACTCTTCAATCCCGGAGAAGGCTAACAGCTCAGTCATCACCGACTGGCGTCCTGAAGATCCTGAGTTTTGGCAACAGCGCGGCCATCGTGTGGCGAGCCGTAATTTGTGGATCTCCGTTCCCTGCCTTTTACTGGCGTTCTGCGTCTGGATGTTGTTCAGCGCCGTCGCCGTGAACCTTAATAAAGTTGGCTTTCAGTTTACTACCGATCAGCTGTTTATGCTGACCGCCCTCCCGGCGCTTTCCGGCGCATTATTACGCGTACCTTATGCCTTTATGGTTCCGCTGTTCGGCGGCCGCCGCTGGACGGCGTTCAGTACCGGTATCATGATTATTCCGTGCGTATGGCTGGGCTTCGCGGTACAGGATACCTCCACGCCGTTTAGCGTGTTCGTGATTATCTCTCTGCTGTGCGGCTTTGCCGGCGCTAACTTTGCATCCAGCATGGCGAACATCAGCTTCTTCTTCCCGAAAGAGAAACAGGGCGGGGCGCTAGGGGTTAACGGCGGTCTGGGTAACATGGGCGTTAGCGTAATGCAGCTGGTTGCGCCGCTGGTGGTCTCGCTCTCTATCTTTGCCGTGTTCGGCGGTAGCGGTAGCGAGCAGCCGGATGGCTCGATGCTGTATCTGGAAAACGCCGCGTGGATCTGGGTGCCTTTCCTGATTATCTTTACCCTGGCCGCGTGGTTCTTTATGAACGACCTGTCGGCCTCAAAAGCGTCGCTGAGCGAACAGTTACCGGTACTTAAACGCCTGCATCTGTGGATCATGGCGCTGCTGTATCTCGCGACCTTCGGCTCTTTCATCGGTTTCTCCGCCGGGTTTGCGATGCTGTCAAAAACCCAGTTCCCGGACGTGCAGATCCTGCACTATGCCTTCTTCGGTCCGTTTATTGGCGCGCTGGCGCGCTCAATGGGCGGCGCGATTTCCGACCGACTCGGCGGGACCCGCGTGACGCTGGTCAACTTCGTGGTGATGGCTATTTTCTGCGCGTTACTGTTCCTGACTCTGCCGACCAATGGTCAGGGCGGCAACTTCATTGCCTTCTTCGCGGTATTTATGGTGCTGTTCCTGACCGCGGGATTGGGCAGCGCCTCCACCTTCCAGATGATTTCCGTTATCTTCCGTAAGCTTACGATGGATCGCGTCAAAGCGCAGGGCGGCAGTGAAGCGCAGGCGATGCGTGAAGCGGCGACGGATACCGCCGCGGCGCTGGGCTTTATTTCGGCGATTGGCGCGATCGGTGGTTTCTTTATTCCGAAAGCGTTCGGTATTTCGCTGGATCTGACCGGATCGCCGGCCGGAGCAATGAAAGTCTTCCTCGTGTTCTATATTGCCTGCGTGGTGATCACCTGGGCGGTATACGGCCGTAAACAGAAATAAGTCTTTTCTTAACGGTAAGTGACAGGGCGCGCCACAGGGTGCGCCTTTTTTATGAGTGGCTATTAGTTACAACATACTTTTGATCTGCGCAAGGTGGTTAAATTCAGGGAGATAACGCTGGTAAGCCATCTACCACTTAATACCTAAGCGTGGCATAAATCCCGGTTAACATTCTGTCATATTTAAAATAATCCTTATAAAACAAAGTGATAATCAATGAATATTGTTACTACTTTGGTGGTAATTGTGGTTTGAGGGCGGATTTATAAGGTATTTCGCATTGATCGTCATCAATTCTCCTCCTTCGGCATGGCGCTATTTTCGCTGCAAATCCAGCAATGTCGATTTATCAGAGAGCCGTCAGGCTCCATATCAGGAGAAACCCGATGAGTAAATTTCTGGACCGGTTTCGCTACTTCAAACAGAAGGGTGAAACCTTTGCCGATGGGCACGGCCAGCTTCTTAAAACCAACCGGGATTGGGAGGATGGATACCGCCAGCGTTGGCAGCATGACAAAATCGTGCGTTCCACTCACGGTGTGAACTGCACCGGCTCATGCAGCTGGAAAATTTATGTCAAAAATGGTCTGGTCACCTGGGAAACCCAGCAGACCGATTACCCGCGCACCCGCCCCGATCTGCCGAACCATGAGCCACGCGGCTGTCCGCGCGGCGCCAGCTACTCCTGGTATCTGTACAGCGCTAACCGCCTGAAATATCCGCTGATGCGTAAACGTCTGATGAAAATGTGGCGTGAAGCGAAAGTTCAGCATAGCGATCCGGTTGAGGCATGGGCTTCAATTATTGAAGATGCCGATAAAGCGAAAAGCTTTAAACAGGCCCGCGGCCGCGGCGGTTTTGTTCGTTCTTCATGGAAAGAAGTGAACGAACTGATTGCCGCCTCAAACGTTTACACCGTCAAAACTTATGGTCCAGACCGCGTGGCAGGCTTCTCGCCAATCCCGGCGATGTCGATGGTTTCCTACGCGTCCGGCGCCCGTTACCTGTCGCTGATTGGCGGTACCTGCCTGAGCTTCTACGACTGGTACTGTGACCTGCCGCCGGCCTCGCCGATGACCTGGGGCGAACAGACCGACGTGCCGGAATCTGCCGACTGGTATAACTCCAGCTATATCATCGCCTGGGGCTCCAACGTCCCGCAGACCCGTACCCCGGACGCGCACTTCTTTACCGAAGTTCGCTATAAAGGGACCAAAACCGTGGCAATTACTCCGGACTATGCCGAAATCGCCAAGCTCTGCGATCTGTGGCTGGCGCCGAAGCAGGGTACCGATGCCGCGATGGCGCTGGCGATGGGCCACGTCATGCTGCGTGAGTTCCACCTCGATAAACCGAGCCAGTACTTCACCGATTACGTACGTCGCTACACCGACATGCCGATGCTGGTTATGCTCGAAGAGCGCGATGGCTACTATGCCGCTGGCCGTATGTTGCGCGCTGCCGACCTGGTTGACTCCCTGGGCCAGGAGCAGAATCCGGAATGGAAAACCGTCGCCTTTGACGAGAAGGGCGAAATGACCGTACCTAACGGTTCTCTGGGCTTCCGCTGGGGCGACAAAGGCAAGTGGAACCTCGAGCAGCGCGATGGTAAAACCGGCGAAGAGATTGAACTGCGTCTGAGCCTGCTTGGCAGCCACGACGATATCGCCAACGTCGGCTTCCCATACTTTGGCGGTGAAGGTTCCGAGCATTTCAACAAAGTCGACCTCGAAAACATTCTGTTGCACAAACTGCCGGTGAAACGCCTGCAGATGGCCGACGGCTCCACCGCGCTGGTGACCACCGTTTATGACCTGACCATGGCTAACTATGGCCTGGAACGTGGGCTGAACGATGAAAACTGCGCGACCAGCTACGATAACGTCAAAGCGTACACTCCGGCCTGGGCTGAAAAAATTACCGGCGTATCCCGCGCGCACATCATCCGTACCGCCCGCGAATTTGCCGATAACGCCGATAAGACCCACGGCCGTTCGATGATTATCGTCGGCGCGGGCCTGAACCACTGGTTCCATCTGGACATGAACTACCGCGGACTGATCAACATGCTGATCTTCTGCGGCTGCGTTGGCCAGAGCGGCGGCGGTTGGGCGCACTACGTTGGTCAGGAAAAACTGCGTCCGCAGACTGGCTGGCAGCCGCTGGCGTTCGCCCTTGACTGGCAGCGTCCGGCACGCCACATGAACAGTACATCGTACTTCTATAACCACTCCAGCCAGTGGCGCTATGAAACGGTCACCGCGCAGGAACTGCTGTCGCCGATGGCGGATAAATCCCGCTACAGCGGACATCTGATCGACTTCAACGTGCGCGCTGAGCGTATGGGCTGGCTGCCGTCGGCGCCACAGCTGGGCGTGAACCCGCTGCGTATTGCTGACGAAGCGAAGAAAGCCGGCATGACGCCGGTCGATTACACCGTGAAATCGCTGAAAGAGGGGGCTATTCGCTTTGCGGCCGAACAGCCGGAGAACGGTAAAAACCATCCGCGTAACCTGTTTATCTGGCGTTCCAACCTGCTGGGTTCCTCCGGTAAAGGTCATGAATACATGCTCAAGTACCTGCTGGGTACCGAGAATGGCATTCAGGGCAAAGACCTTGGCAAGCAGGGCGGCGTGAAGCCGGAAGAAGTCGAGTGGCGGGATAACGGCCTCGACGGCAAACTGGATCTGGTCGTCACGCTCGACTTCCGTCTGTCGAGCACCTGTCTCTATTCCGACATCGTACTGCCGACCGCAACCTGGTACGAAAAAGACGACATGAATACTTCGGATATGCATCCGTTTATTCACCCGCTGTCGGCCGCCGTTGACCCGGCCTGGGAATCGAAGAGCGACTGGGATATCTATAAAGGTATCGCTAAGAAATTCTCTGAAGTGTGCGTGGGTCACCTCGGAAAAGAAACTGACGTAGTGACGCTGCCGATTCAGCACGATTCCGCCGCGGAAATGGCGCAGCCGTTTGACGTTAAAGACTGGAAAAAAGGCGAATGTGACCTGATTCCAGGGAAAACCGCGCCGCATATTATTCCGGTCGAGCGCGATTATCCGGCGACCTACGAGCGCTTCACCTCTATCGGCCCGCTGCTGGAAACCATCGGCAACGGCGGTAAAGGGATCGCCTGGAATACCCAGAGCGAGATGGATCTGCTGCGTAAGCTCAACTACACCAAGGCGGAAGGCCCGGCGAAAGGCCAGCCGAAGCTGGAGACCGCTATCGACGCCGCTGAAATGATCCTCACTCTGGCGCCGGAAACCAACGGTCAGGTGGCCGTGAAGGCGTGGAAAGCGCTGAGCGAATTTACCGGCCGCGAGCATGCGCACCTGGCGCTGAATAAAGAAGACGAGAAGATCCGCTTCCGCGATATTCAGGCGCAGCCGCGTAAGATCATCTCCAGCCCGACCTGGTCTGGCCTGGAAGACGAACATGTCTCCTATAACGCTGGCTATACCAACGTTCACGAGCTCATCCCTTGGCGTACGCTGTCCGGCCGTCAGTCGCTGTATCAGGATCACCAGTGGATGCGCGACTTTGGCGAAAGCCTGCTGGTCTATCGTCCGCCGATCGACACCCGTTCGGTGAAAGCGGTGATGGGCGAGAAGTCCAACGGCAATCCAGAGAAGGCCCTTAACTTCCTGACGCCGCACCAGAAGTGGGGGATTCACTCCACTTACAGCGATAACCTGCTGATGCTGACCCTGTCGCGCGGCGGGCCGATCGTCTGGATGAGCGAAGCGGATGCGAAAGATCTCGGTATCGAAGATAACGACTGGATCGAAGTATTTAACGCCAACGGAGCCCTGACGGCGCGTGCGGTAGTGAGCCAGCGCGTACCGGCCGGAATGACCATGATGTATCACGCGCAGGAACGTATCGTGAACCTGCCAGGCTCTGAAGTTACCGGTCAGCGCGGCGGGATCCACAACTCGGTCACCCGTATTACGCCAAAACCGACCCATATGATCGGCGGCTACGGCCACCTGGCATACGGCTTTAACTACTATGGCACCGTCGGTTCCAACCGCGATGAGTTTGTTGTGGTACGTAAGATGAAGAACATTAACTGGTTAGACGGCGAAGGTAATGACCAGGTACAGGAGAGCGTAAAATGAAAATTCGTTCACAAGTCGGCATGGTGCTGAATCTCGATAAATGCATCGGCTGCCACACCTGCTCCGTAACCTGCAAAAATGTCTGGACCAGTCGTGAAGGGATGGAGTACGCCTGGTTCAACAACGTAGAAAGTAAGCCAGGCGTCGGTTTCCCCAACGACTGGGAAAACCAGGAAAAATGGAAAGGCGGCTGGATCCGCAAAATCAACGGTAAGCTGCAGCCGCGCATGGGCAACCGCGCGATGCTGCTGGGTAAAATCTTCGCCAACCCGCATCTGCCGGGGATCGATGATTACTACGAGCCGTTTGATTACGACTACCAGAATCTGCATAACGCGCCGGAAAGTAAACATCAGCCGATCGCCCGTCCGCGCTCGCTGATTACCGGCCAGCGGATGGACAAAATTACCAGCGGCCCGAACTGGGAAGAGATCCTCGGCGGCGAGTTTGAAAAACGCGCCAAAGACCAGAACTTCGAAAACATGCAGAAGGCGATGTACGGCCAGTTCGAAAACACCTTCATGATGTATCTGCCGCGCTTGTGCGAGCACTGCCTGAACCCGGCGTGCGTCGCGACCTGCCCGAGCGGCGCCATCTATAAGCGTGAAGAGGACGGTATCGTCCTGATCGACCAGGATAAGTGCCGCGGCTGGCGGATGTGTATCACCGGCTGCCCGTACAAGAAGATCTACTTCAACTGGAAGAGCGGGAAATCCGAGAAATGCATCTTCTGCTACCCGCGTATTGAATCCGGGATGCCGACGGTGTGTTCCGAAACCTGTGTGGGCCGTATCCGCTACCTTGGCGTACTGCTGTATGACGCGGACGCAATTGAAAACGCCGCCAGCACCGAGAACGAGAAAGATCTGTATCAGCGCCAGCTGGACGTCTTCCTCGATCCAAACGATCCAAAAGTGATTGAGCAGGCGCTAAAAGATGGCGTACCGCAGGGCGTAATTGAAGCCGCGCAGCAGTCTCCGGTATACAAAATGGCGATGGACTGGAAGCTGGCGCTGCCGCTGCACCCGGAATATCGTACCCTGCCAATGGTCTGGTACGTGCCGCCTCTGTCGCCGATTCAGTCCGCCGCCGATGCGGGTGAACTGGGTAGTAACGGGATCCTGCCTGACGTAGAAAGCCTGCGAATTCCGGTCCAGTATCTGGCGAATCTGCTAACCGCGGGCGATACCCAGCCGGTACTGCTGGCGCTGAAACGTATGCTGGCGATGCGCCACTTCAAACGAGCGGAAACCGTCGACGGCGTCGTCGATACCCGCGCGCTGGAAGAGGTGGGGCTGAGCGAAGCGCAGGCGCAGGAAATGTATCGCTATCTGGCCATCGCCAACTACGAAGATCGTTTCGTGGTACCGAGCAGCCATCGCGAACAGGCCCGCGATGCCTTCCCGGAGAAGAGCGGTTGCGGCTTTACCTTCGGCGATGGTTGTCACGGTTCTGACAGCGAATTCAACCTGTTCAACAGCCGTCGCATCGACGCCATTGACGTTACCAGCAAAACGGAGCCGCACTCATGATTGAACTCGTGATTATGTCGCGTCTGCTCGAATACCCTGACGCTGCCTTGTGGCAGCATCAGCAGGAGATGTTCGAGGCTCTCGCGTCATCGGAAAAACTCGCCAAAGAAGATGCCCATGCGCTGGGCGTTTTCCTGCGCGATTTGGTGGCTCAGGATCCGCTGGACGCCCAGTCGGCGTACAGCGAGCTGTTCGACCGCGGCCGCGCCACCTCGCTGCTGCTATTTGAACATGTTCACGGCGAATCCCGCGATCGCGGGCAGGCGATGGTCGACCTGATGGCGCAGTACGAGCGCCATGGTCTACTGCTTGATAGCCATGAGCTGCCGGATCACCTACCGCTGTATCTGGAGTATCTGGCGCAGTTGCCGGAAGAGGAAGCGCTTGGCGGCCTGCGGGACGTTGCGCCGATCCTCGGCCTGCTCAGCGCGCGTCTGCAACAGCGCGAAAGCCGCTATGCGGTGCTGTTCGAGCTGCTGTTGAAGCTGGCCAATACTCAGGTCGATAGCCAGAAAGTGGCGGAGAAGATCGCCGACGAGGCCCGCGACGATACGCCGCAGGCGCTGGATGCCGTCTGGGAAGAAGAGCAGGTCAAATTCTTTGCCGACCAGGGCTGCGGCGAGTCGGAGATTTCCGCTCACCAGCGTCGTTTTGCCGGAGCCGTGGCCCCGCAATATTTGAATATCTCTAACGGAGGACAGCACTAATGCACTTCCTGAATATGTTCTTCTTTGACATTTATCCGTACATTGCGGGTTCGGTGTTCCTTATTGGCAGCTGGCTGCGCTACGACTACGGTCAGTACACCTGGCGCGCCGCCTCCAGTCAGATGCTGGATCGTAAAGGGATGAACCTGGCGTCAAACCTGTTCCATATCGGGATCCTGGGTATTTTCGCCGGCCATTTCCTCGGCATGCTGACTCCGCACTGGATGTATGAATCCTTCCTGCCGATCGACGTGAAGCAGAAAATGGCGATGTTCGCCGGCGGCGCGTGCGGCGTGATGACGTTGGTGGGCGGTTTACTGCTGCTTAAGCGCCGTCTGCTGAGCCCACGCGTTCGCGCTACCACCACGACAGCGGATATTCTGATCCTCTCGTTACTGATGGTGCAATGCGCGCTGGGACTGCTGACCATTCCATTCTCCGCCCAGCATATGGACGGTAGCGAAATGATGAAACTGGTCGGCTGGGCGCAGTCGGTGGTGACCTTCCACGGCGGCGCTTCGCAGCATCTTGATGGCGTGGCGTTTGTCTTCCGCGTGCACCTGGTGCTGGGGATGACGCTGTTCCTGTTGTTCCCGTTCTCACGTCTGGTTCATATCTGGAGCGCGCCGGTCGAATACCTGACGCGCAAATACCAGATTGTACGCGCACGTCGCTAGTTCATCCGCGACGGCTGACTCACCCCGCCATGGCGGGGTTTTTTTTCGCCCCAACCAAGGTTGTTGCCCGCAGCGGCAAGCAAAATCAGCACCCCTCCTGCCAACTGCAGCGGCGCCAGCGCATGATGGAAAACCAGATAGTCCACCAGAATAGCCACCAGCGGATAGATAAACGACAGCGAACCGGTGACCGGCGTCGGTAGCTTTTGAATCGCACTATATAAAAGCTGGTACATAATCCCGGTATGGACAACGCCGAGGATCAGCAGATAGCGCCAGGGGAAGTGGCTGTTAAACTCAGGAGCATGAACCAGCGGCAAAAGCATTACCGTGCCGACGATAACCTGAATAAAAGCGATATGCTGCGCCGGGAGCGGCTGCAGTTTGCGGGCAATAATAGCGGTCAGGGCATAAAAAAATGCCGCGCCTAATGCCAGGATAATACCGGTGACGAGATTATCGCTGTGGGCGGGAGTCAGCTCGCTCGACAGCAGAATCACCACGCCGGTAAAGGCCAGGAGTAACCATGCCCATTTTACCGCGCTTACCTTTTCACCCAGCATCATGCTCAGTAATACCAGCATAAAAGGCTGGGTATTGTAGACCACGGTGGCCATCCCAATAGAAACGCGTGAGTAGGCGGCAAAAAGCAGCAGCCAGTTAATGACCAGCGCGACGCCGCCAAGGATTGCCAGCGCCAGGGTGAGACGCGTCAGGCGGCTGAAGGGCTGTCGGCTTAACAAAATAAACAGCAATAATGTGACTGCGCCGATAAGACAGCGCCAGAAAACCACGTCGATTACCGGCAACCCTGAGAGCAGCACGAACGCGCCAATCGAGCCGGAAATTATCATCGCCAGACTCATTTGCCAGACTCCACGAGAAAGCTGCATATTTCACCTCCAGAAGTTTTCCATTATTGTCGTGAAAAGCCTGACAGCTTGATATATCTGAATTAAGGTAAAAACAGATAAATACCTTTATTAATTAGGTGAAATAAATGGAATACATTATTGATGAAATAGACCGGGCGATTCTGGCCTGCCTGACGCAAGATGCCAGAGTTTCGCTTAAGGTATTGAGTGCGCAGGTGGGATTGACCTCCCCGAGTACCGCCGAGCGGGTAAAACGCCTTGAGGAAAAAGGAGTGATTCAGGGTTATAGCGCACGGGTTAATCTGGCGGCATTGGGATATAGCCTGCAGGCATTAGTACGGGTGAGGCCGCTACCGGGATTGCTGCAAAAAGTGGATAAATATATTCAGGCTATACCGGAGTGTATTGAAAGCGACAAGGTCACCGGAGAGGATTGTTTTGTTATGCGTCTCGTGGTGCGCGATATTGCGCAGCTGGATACGATATTGGATGGTCTGGCAGAATATGCGCAATGCAATACGTCGGTGGTGAAAAGCTCGCCGGTAAAAAGGCGCTTGCCCCCGCTGTGAGTTTTCCCGGAGGCGGTGCTGCGCACCTGTCCGGGCTACCAGACGTCACCACCTGTAGCCTCGCTAAGCGAAGCGCGAGCGAGGGGATAGCAGAACAGGTGGCTGAGAGAGTGTAAGAGTATGTAGCCTCGCTAAGCGAAGCGCGAGCGAGGAGATAGCAGAACCGGTGGCTGAAGGGAGATGGTGGTGGGGGAAGGATTACTCGGCGCTAAAGCGCCTCGCCCTTCGGGCCGTTGCCTGCGGCAACGTGCTCTCGCTGACGCTCGAGTCGAACCTTAGTCGAAGCTTCTCATCCTTCCCCATTGGGCAGAATATAGAATATCGCAGGTAGATTAAGCTGGGTATGACTTGGGGAGATGGTGGTGGGGGAAGGATTCGAACCTTCGAAGTCGATGACGGCAGATTTACAGTCTGCTCCCTTTGGCCGCTCGGGAACCCCACCAGGGGTAAAATCAAATTGTAGGCTATTCAGCAAAATGAATGGTAGTGGGGAAAGGATAACTTGTCGCTATCGCTCCTCGCCCTTTGGGCCGTTGCCTATGGCAACGTTCTCTCGCTGGCGCTCGAGTCGAACCTTAGTCGAAGGTTCTTACCCTTCCCGCTAAGTGCAAACATCGTTTACGCTTGTCGGGGAAACCATATCACTGTAGTGAATAATGGTGGTGGGGGAAGGATTCGAACCTTCGAAGTCGATGACGGCAGATTTACAGTCTGCTCCCTTTGGCCGCTCGGGAACCCCACCACGGGGTAATGCTTTGTACTGGCCTGCTCCCTTCTCGGGAAGCGGGGCGCATCATACCAAATGACGCGCCCCTGTAAAGCATTCCTTTGACAAAATTAAACTGGTTGCCTGATTTTTACGCGTAACGCCGTAAAGCTAACCAATTCATTTCGCTGTCGATTAAAGAATAATCGTCCGGTTACCGTAAACAAAGACGCGCTGCGCCAGCACTTGATAAAGCGCTCGGCTTAAGACGTTTTTTTCAACGTCGCGCCCCGCGCGCATCATATCTTCGGCGGTATAGGTATGATCGACGTGAATCACGTCCTGCATGATGATTGGGCCTTCATCCAGATTATCATTCACGTAGTGGGCGGTGGCGCCGATGATCTTCACTCCGCGCTCATAGGCCTGATGATAAGGACGCGCACCGATAAACGCCGGCAGGAACGAGTGGTGAATATTAATGATTTTGTTCGGGAAACGAGCGACAAACGCCGGAGTAAGTACGCGCATGTACTTTGCCAGTACCACGTAGTCCGGATCGTGGGCGGCTATCGCATCGCCCATTCGCTGGTCGTGCTCTTCACGGCTCAGTCCTTCATGGCTCACCAGCTCAAAAGGAATACCGAAACGTTCCACCAGCGTGCGCAGCGTTTCATGGTTGCCGATTACCGCGGCGATGTCGACATCCAGCCCACCGTAGTTGGCTTTCATCAGTAGATCGCCGAGACAGTGCGCTTCTTTGGTGACCAGAATCACCACCCGGCGACGGCCGGCCGGGTTGAGTTCGCGAATTGAACCTTCCGGCAGCGCGCTATCGAGGTCGGCCAGCAGTGTGGCGTCGTTAAAAATACCTTCGAGCTCGGTACGCATGAAGAAGCGACCGGTACGGTGGTCGACAAACTCATTGTTCTGCACGATGTTTAACTCGTGCTTGTAGCAGATATTCGTGATACGCGCGATGAGGCCTTTCTGATCAGGGCAAATGGTGCGTAGTACTTTACGTTGTAATGAATGCATCGCGGGGGAAATCCTGTTGTGTTTGCAATTGCTGATGCCGGGCCTTACTGGCCGCAGCATTTTTTAAATTTTTTACCTGAACCGCAAGGGCAGGGGTCATTACGACCAATTAATGGCCGGGTACCGTCAATATAGTACCACTGTCCGTTTTCTTTTAAGAATCTGGAACGTTCAATAATCGCGCCGGGGCGGTTATCTTCAGTAAAACGTGCGATAAAACTGACGAAGCCTTCGTCGGGATTACGTCCGTTATCGGTGGCGAAAACGGTTAAGCCGAGCCATTGCGTATTGGCAAAGCCTTTTTCAATATCGGTGCGAAAACGTGACGCTTCACAGGTCGGATGCCAGGTTTTGATTAAATAATCGACATCTTTCATCACGAATGCGCTATAGCGGGAACGCATCAGCTGTGACGGGCTCGGCGCTAGCTGACCGCCGTCCAGATATCGCTGGCAACATGAGCTATACTCGAGAGCGCTGCCACAGGGGCATAATTGCGACAAAATCGCCTCCATGGAAAAGAATGACGGCGCCTGAGCGCCAACCTGCATTATGTTAACTGAGCGATGGCGCTGATGTCATGCTCGGAGTGGAAGGATATGTATCAGTACTAATGAGAAAGTTGAAGATTGGTTTAGCGCTAGGGGCTGGCGCCGCGCGCGGTTGGTCGCATATCGGCGTGATAAAAGCGCTGCATCGGGCGGGAATTGATGTCGATGTAGTGGCGGGATGTTCTATTGGTGCCTTAGTCGGTGCGGCTTACGCCTGCAATCGTCTCCCTGCGTTGGAAAAGTGGGTTAGCTCCTTTAGAAACTGGGATGTGCTGCGATTGATGGATCTCTCCTGGCGGCGCGGCGGTTTGTTACGCGGCGAGCGGGTGTTCAATCAATACCGGCAAATTATGCCTGTTGCGCAAATCGAAGAGTGCGAACGTCGTTTTGCCGCCGTGGCGACAAACCTGAGCACCGGGCGTGAATTATGGTTTACGGAAGGTGACCTGCACATGGCGGTCCGCGCTTCTTGTAGTATGCCGGGCCTGATGTCGCCGGTGATGCATAACGGCTACTGGCTGGTAGATGGTGCGGTGGTCAATCCGGTCCCGGTCTCGCTAACGCGAGCCTTGGGGGCGGATATTGTGATTGCCGTCGACCTCCAGCATGACGCCCATCTTATGCAGCAGGACCTATTATCAATCGAATCGCCGCGTCCGGAGCCGATAGAAGAGCTAAGTTGGCATTCCCGCCTGCGATCCCGGTTGGGGAGAATGAGCTCTCGTCGTGCGACAATAACCCCCACGGCGATGGAGATTATGTCCACCTCGATTCAGGTGCTGGAAAACCGCCTGAAACGTAATCGTATGGCAGGCGATCCGCCAGATATCCTGCTACAGCCGTTTTGTCCGCAAATCTCCACTCTCGATTTTCATCGTGCTGGCGAAGCGATGGCCGCAGGACAGCTGGCCGTTGAGAAAAAAATGGATGAATTATTACCCTTGGTGCGCACTTCCGCGTAGCGCACTTGTCCAACACTTAAGTAAATTCTGACAGGCGATAGCGTGAATAGCGTGCCACTATTTAATTATCGTCAGCCAGGGGAGAGAACATGACGCAGCCATTGGCGGGAAAACAGATTCTGATAGTTGAAGACGAACCCGTTTTCCGCTCTCTTCTGGATAGCTGGCTCACTTCACTGGGGGCGACCATCCGCCAGGCGGAAGACGGCATTGAGGCGCTGCAGCAAATCGCGATTTCGAAACCGGATCTGATGATTTGTGATATCTCGATGCCGAGAATGAACGGCCTGGAGCTGGTTGAACAGGTTCGCAACCAGGGTGAACAACTTCCTATTTTGATGATTTCCGCGACCGAAAACATGGCGGACATTGCCAAAGCGCTGCGTCTTGGCGTGCAGGATGTCTTACTGAAGCCGGTAAAAGATTTTAATCGCCTGCGTGAAACGGTGTATGCATGTCTCTACCCGACAATGTTTAGTTCTCGAGTAGAAGAGGAAGAGCGATTATTTGAAGACTGGGATGCGTTAGTTAGCGACCCTCTGGCCGCGTCAAGGTTATTGCAGGAGCTTCAGCCGCCGGTACAGCAGGAGATATCTCATTGTCGCATTCATTACCGTCAGCTTATCTCTGCGGATAAACCGGGGCTGGTGCTGGATATTGCGCCGTTATCAGAAAACGATCTGGCGTTTTATTGCCTGGATGTTACCCGTGCCGGTGATAATGGCGTTCTGGCCGCATTATTATTACGCGCTTTGTTTAATGGCTTGTTGCAAGAACAGCTTGCTCATCAGGGGCAGCGACTGCCGGAAATGGGCGCATTGTTAAAACAAGTTAACCAATTACTCCGCCAGGCCAATTTACCAGGCCAATTCCCATTGTTGGTTGGTTATTATCACAGCGGATTAAAAAATTTGATTCTGGTTTCTGCCGGCCTTAACGGCACGCTGAATACCGGAGAGCATAAAATTCAAATTAGTAACGGCGTTCCGTTAGGAACGTTGGGCAACGCATACCTCAACCAAATTAGCCAGCGCTGCACATCATGGCAGTGTCAAATTTGGGGAGCAGGGGGACGTTTACGCCTGATGTTGTCTGCAGATTGAACAATTCTATCTATTTTTAGTAGGTGGGATTACCGGGCCTACATTTCCGGTGGTACTATCACTGCGTTTTATGCGTAAAAGTCCTAATTCGAGGGTATCCAAACCTTTTCAGACCAGGTTTATCTGATCAGACTGATATACTCGATGCGTTATTTATTGACGATTAAGTTCAAAAAACGAACAGTCCAGGAGATTTCAATGGCTGCCCTTAATTCTAAAGTAAGAAAAGCTGTTATCCCGGTAGCGGGATTAGGCACCAGGATGCTACCCGCCACCAAGGCTATTCCGAAAGAAATGCTGCCACTGGTAGATAAACCATTAATCCAATATGTTGTTAACGAATGTATCGCCGCTGGGATTACTGAAATTGTTCTGGTGACACACTCTTCGAAAAACTCTATTGAAAACCATTTCGATACCAGCTTCGAACTCGAAGCGATGCTGGAAAAACGTGTAAAACGTCAGCTTCTGGAAGAAGTTCAGTCTATTTGTCCGCCGCACGTCACCATCATGCAGGTACGTCAGGGGCTGGCTAAAGGTCTGGGCCACGCGGTGCTGTGCGCGCATCCGGTTGTCGGCGACGAACCGGTTGCGGTTATTCTGCCGGACGTGATTCTGGACGAATATGAATCCGATCTGACCCGCGATAACCTGGCGGAAATGATTGCTCGTTTTGACGAAACGGGCGCCAGCCAGATCATGGTTGAGCCGGTTGATGACGTTACGGCCTATGGTGTTGTTGACTGCAAAGGCGAAAGCCTGCAGCCTGGCGAAAGCGTGCCGATGGTTGGCGTTGTTGAGAAACCGAAGGCAGACGTCGCGCCGTCTAATCTGGCGGTAGTCGGTCGTTATGTGCTGAGCGCCGATATTTGGCCGCTGCTGGCGAAAACCCCTCCGGGAGCTGGCGATGAAATTCAGCTGACTGATGCTATTGATATGCTGATCGAGAAAGAAACCGTTGAAGCCTACCACATGAAAGGCAAAAGCCATGACTGCGGTAATAAGCTCGGTTATATGCAGGCCTTCGTAGAATATGGCGTTCGCCATAAAACTCTGGGCGAAGACTTTAAAGCCTGGCTTGAGCAGGCTGTCGCGAAGTAATATTCGCCAGCAGAACAACCGGGTCGTCTGATGATGATCCGGTTTTTTTATGCCTGTTACTTTAAGCGTGTAGCGATAAAAAAAATCCCGCCGAAGCGGGATTTTTATATCAAGCATAAAGCTAATTAGAGCAGGAAATCGTCCAGTGTTTTACCTTGCTCGTCCATTGCTTTCTTGATGACTGCCGGAGTACGACCCTGGCCAGTCCAGGTTTTAGTTTCGCCGTTTTCATCAACGTAGCTGTATTTAGCCGGACGTGCAGCACGTTTAGTTTTGGTGCCAGCTTTAACTGCCGCCATGGTGCTCAGCAGTTCATTCGGATCAATACCGTCAGCGATCAGCATTTCGCGGTACTGTTGCAGTTTACGAGTGCGCTCTTCAATTTCTGCAGCAGCGGCGCTTTCTTCTTCGCGACGTTCGTTAACGACAACTTCTAATTTTTCCAGCATCTCTTCAAGCGTTTCAAGGGTGCATTCTCTTGCCTGCGCACGAAGAGTACGGATGTTGTTCAAAATTTTAAGTGCTTCGCTCATTGTAGTAATCTCAAACTTATATTGTGGGGTGGTTTGTTGAAGTAATAATAGAGCGATAAAATCAGATGTGCAATAGGGGAGAATGTAAGGAATTCAAAATTACTTGTTATTTGTCTGGTTGATTAAATAATTTAAGTTAAATTTTCGCGCGACTTCACATCTTCTCGCTTATAGCTTAAGCATACGCCCAGGCGCTAAAACCATGAGTCAGGATGGTTTTCCTGCGTTTCGAGAGTAAATTTATACTTTACGTGGATAAATATCACTCTTCAGTTTTAGCGCATTAGTTACGGTGATGCTTAATATAAATTGGCGGCCAAAACCCATTATAGTTGTCCGGAGAATGGCGGTTTAAGCACAAAACGACAATGATTTGTATCTGCTGGCGCAGTAACGGTCTTGCCTGAAGCTATTCATTCACCGTCCGTTTCATTTTTTGTAAAGCATTATCGTTAAGTCGGCAATACCCCCTGTGAAAGCACGGTCGGCTCGGTAATATATGATACAATTGCGCAGTAAAACACATTGATTGGGGTTACGCAGCCGATGGCACAACTTTATTTTTACTATTCTGCAATGAATGCCGGTAAGTCTACCGCACTGTTGCAGTCTTCGTACAATTACCAGGAACGAGGGATGCGTACCGTCGTTTATACCGCTGAAATCGACGACCGCTTTGGTTCTGGCAAAGTGAGCTCGCGAATCGGGCTTTCTTCTCCGGCGCGGCTGTATAATCCTCAGACGTCGTTATATGCCGATATAGCGTCAGAACATGCCCGCCAGCCTATTCATTGCGTGCTGGTGGACGAAAGCCAGTTCCTGACCCGTGAACAGGTCCACGAGCTCTCAGAAGTGGTGGATGAGCTCGATATCCCTGTATTGTGCTACGGCTTGCGTACGGACTTTCGCGGTGAGTTATTTAGCGGTAGCCAGTATTTGTTGGCATGGTCGGATAAGCTGGTTGAATTAAAAACTATTTGCTTCTGTGGGCGAAAGGCAAGCATGGTTTTGCGTCTTGACCAGGAGGGGCGCCCGTACAATGAGGGCGAGCAGGTGGTGATTGGCGGTAATGAGCGCTACGTTTCCGTATGCCGTAAGCATTATAAAGAGGCGTTGAATATCGGTTCGTTAACCCAGGTGCAAAGTAAGCTGCGCCACTGCGAATAATTCTTTAATTTCATTATCTTCAGGCGCCTGTATGGCGCCTGTTGTCTTTTATGGAATCGGTTCCTGTATTCAGATATTACCCAGTGTATTGCTTCTTGTACTTCTGTATGTGAACACTAATAAAGTACGAATATAAAAAAAGCCCCATCAATAGATGGGGCTTCGTTCATATCAATGCCGTGAATTAAGCGGATTTTTTCGCTTTTTTCTCAGCTTTGACTGGAGCCGCTTCTTTTTTCACAGCCGCTGCTTCGCCTTCGACAAAGTCACGACCGTAGTAGGTGTCCAGCAGAATCTGTTTCAGCTCGGCGATCAGCGGGTAGCGCGGGTTAGCGCCGGTGCACTGGTCATCGAAGGCGTCTTCAGACAGCTTATCAACATGAGCCAGGAAATCAGCTTCCTGAACACCGGCTTCACGGATAGATTTCGGAATTCCCAGCTCCGCTTTGAGGCTTTCCAGCCATGCCAGCAGTTTCTCGATTTTCGCAGCAGTGCGGTCGCCCGGAGCGCTCAGACCCAGGTGGTCCGCGATCTCGGCGTAACGACGGCGTGCCTGCGGACGGTCATACTGACTGAATGCGGTCTGCTTGGTCGGGTTGTCATTCGCGTTATAGCGGATAACGTTGCAGATCAGCAGGGCGTTCGCCAGACCGTGAGGAATGTGGAACTGTGAGCCCAGTTTGTGCGCCATAGAGTGGCACACGCCCAGGAAGGCGTTAGCAAACGCGATACCGGCGATAGTGGCGGCACTGTGCACACGTTCGCGGGCTACCGGGTTCTTAGAACCTTCGTGGTAAGAGGCCGGCAGATACTCTTTCAGCAGTTTCAGCGCTTGCAGAGCCTGACCATCGGAGAACTCGGAAGCCAGTACGGAGACGTAAGCTTCCAGGGCATGAGTCACGGCGTCCAGACCACCGAAGGCGCACAGGGACTTCGGCATATCCATGACCAGGTTGGCATCGACAATCGCCATATCCGGAGTCAGCGCGTAATCGGCCAGCGGATATTTCTGTCCAGTTGCATCGTCGGTTACCACGGCGAACGGAGTCACTTCAGAGCCGGTACCGGAAGTCGTGGTGATGGCAACCATCTTCGCTTTAACGCCCATTTTCGGGAACTTGTAGATACGTTTACGGATATCCATAAAGCGCAGCGCCAGTTCTTCGAAGTGGGTTTCCGGATGCTCATACATAACCCACATGATTTTGGCTGCATCCATCGGGGAACCGCCGCCCAGCGCAATGATTACGTCTGGTTTGAAGGAGTTGGCCAGATCCGCGCCTTTACGCACGATGGTCAGCGTTGGGTCAGCTTCAACTTCAAAGAACACTTCGGTTTCTACGCCAGCCGCTTTCAGTACGGAAGTGATCTGGTCTGCATAACCGTTGTTGAACAGGAAGCGGTCAGTCACAATCAGCGCGCGTTTGTGACCATCAGTAATCACTTCATCCAGTGCGATTGGCAGAGAGCCACGACGGAAGTAGATAGATTTCGGAAGTTTATGCCACAACATGTTTTCAGCTCGCTTAGCAACGGTTTTCTTGTTGATCAGGTGTTTCGGACCAACGTTTTCAGAGATGGAGTTACCACCCCAGGAACCACAACCCAGAGTCAGGGAAGGTGCGAGTTTGAAGTTATACAGGTCGCCGATACCACCCTGAGAAGCCGGGGTGTTGATCAGGATACGCGCGGTTTTCATCATCTGGCCGAAGTAGGCCACGCGAGCCGGCTGGTTGTCCTGGTCGGTGTACAGGCAAGAGGTGTGACCGATACCGCCCATGGCGACCAGTTTTTCTGCTTTATCGACCGCGTCTTCGAAATCTTTCGCCCGGTACATTGCCAGCGTCGGAGACAGTTTTTCGTGAGCGAACGGTTCGCTTTCGTCAACGTCGGTAACTTCGCCGATCAGAATCTTAGTGGTGGCCGGCACGGTGAAGCCTGCCAGTTCAGCGATTTTTGCCGCCGGTTGACCAACAATCGCCGCATTCAGCGCGCCATTTTTCAGGATGATGTCCTGAACGGCTTTCAATTCTTTGCCCTGCAGCAGGTAGCCGCCGTGGCTGGCAAAACGTTCGCGAACGGCATCGTAGACCGAGTCGACAACAACAACAGACTGTTCAGAAGCACAGATAACGCCGTTATCGAAGGTTTTTGACATCAGTACGGACGCTACTGCGCGTTTAATATCGGCAGTTTCATCGATAACAACCGGAGTGTTACCTGCACCAACGCCGATAGCTGGTTTACCAGAACTGTAAGCAGCTTTAACCATACCCGGGCCACCGGTGGCGAGGATCAGGTTGATGTCAGGGTGGTGCATCAGCGCATTAGAAAGTTCTACTGAAGGCTGGTCGATCCAACCAATCAGATCTTTCGGCGCACCGGCAGCAATCGCCGCCTGCAATACGATGTCAGCCGCTTTGTTGGTAGCGTCTTTAGCACGCGGGTGCGGGGAGAAGATAATGGCGTTACGCGTCTTCAGGCTGATCAGCGATTTGAAGATAGCCGTTGAGGTCGGGTTGGTAGTCGGAACGATACCGCAAATAATACCGATTGGTTCAGCAATGGTGATGGTACCGAAAGTGTCGTCTTCAGACAGGACGCCACAGGTTTTTTCATCTTTATAGGCGTTGTAGATATATTCGGAGGCGAAGTGGTTTTTGATCACTTTATCTTCAATAATACCCATGCCGGATTCGGCAACGGCCATTTTTGCGAGAGGGATTCGAGCATCTGCAGCGGCCAGAGCGGCGGCACGGAAGATCTTATCAACTTGTTCTTGAGTGAAACTGGCATATTCACGCTGGGCTTTTTTTACGCGCTCTACAAGTGCGTTAAGTTCAGCGACATTAGTAACAGCCATAATGCTCTCCTGATAATGTTAAACTTTTTTAGTAAAACAGTAGCTCGATTCGACATTATAGACAGGCTGTTAACAGCTTGCATGTAAATGTTAACGTAAAGATTTCTAACGCTTTGAACACACTGATTTACTAAAAAAGCTTTGTCTCACTACGCACTCAGGTACTTCGGCCTTTCACTCTCTTGATGTAGCCAAGATTACTCACTTCTGAGTATGAATTACGTGATTTAGATCAATATTTGGCGATGCTGATACCTTTCAGCAGGGCAATAATTGACCAGTCAGATGATGGGGAGTGATAAGGTATGCATATTTAATGAATAAAGCTCATCCGCTAAACAAATATATAACAAATAAAAGCAAACAGCCGCGGCTGCATATTTGAGATGAATTGTGGCTATGAAAAGGGTATCTTCTGCCAAATTAATTTGTACTGACACTGTCAACAGCCTTTTTTAATGGTGCTGCGGAGTTCACTGTGACCCTACCGTTGTTTGATTTCGCTGTTTATTTTAAATTTTTTATCGGCCTTTTCGCGCTGGTCAACCCGGTCGGCATCATCCCGGTTTTCATTAGCATGACCAGCTACCAGACGGCGCTGGTGCGCAATAAGACGAATCTGACGGCTAATCTGTCGGTGGCTATCATTCTCCTTACCTCGCTCTTCCTTGGCGATGGCATCTTGCAAATTTTCGGCATCTCTATTGATTCTTTCCGTATTGCGGGTGGGATCCTGGTGGTGACTATCGCCATGTCGATGATTAGCGGCAAACTCGGTGAAGATAAACAAAACAAACAGGAGAAGTCGGAGACGGCTATTCGTGAAAGTATCGGTGTCGTACCGTTAGCGTTACCTTTAATGGCGGGGCCGGGGGCGATAAGCTCCACGATCGTTTGGGGGACTCGCTATCACTCCATTGCCCACCTGATCGGTTTTTCAATCGCCATTGCGCTGTTTGCCGCCTGTTGTTGGGGAATTTTCCGCATGGCGCCATGGTTGGTCAGATTGTTAGGGCAGACCGGGATTAACGTCATTACTCGTATCATGGGTCTGTTGCTGATGGCTTTAGGGATTGAGTTTATCGTCACCGGGATTAAAGCGCTGTTTCCTGGATTGACAGGGTAACTTACTTGGCAGGCGCGGGGCGTGGGGCCTCGCGTTTGAAAGATTATTAGCAAAACTTATTTCTGCAACTGATATAAAAGACAAACTATAATTTTTACTAATAATTATATAATTTTATATTTATCATATGGTTAGTTGTTTTTATTCTATCTCGCCGTACTGTCTTTCTCCCCCCATCACTGTTATTTTCGTCACATCATTCTCTGGCGCTTGCTGTCGGATCATTGAAATGATATTAGTAATTTCTGCGAGACAGCAGATTAATGTGCTAAAAATTAGACAATTGTTAAATTATTGTGCAAAAAAGCAACTTTGCGCGCAGAGCCGGAACGCAAAATGACAGGGTGTTCCTATATTGCTGATTAAAAGCAATATTTTTGCTTTTTTAACATGATAAGTCTTACGTTAAGTGCGGCTAAAAAAACAATAAAAGAGAATCCGGTAACATATTTGCAAATTGCATTGGCGGACATGAAACCGTTTTGGTACTTTCCGGCCTGATCGCTAACTAAATAATGTGCACAAATGAGAATTATTATTAAATAACTCATTGTGCCGGAATTCCCCTCTGGACAGGGGGATAAAGAATCGACGTCAAGGCTGCCGTTTGAGCGGTCGTAATAAATAAGTCGGTGATAGCAAGCAGTAGAATCTGACAGCGGCAAAGACTCCTGCACTGTACAGAATCCCTTTAAGGGAAAAATAACAGGCTGGTTAAATAACCAGTAATTATAATGAGTGGAGTAACAACACATGACCATCATCACTAAAAAAAGTCTGGTAGCGGCGGGAATTTTATCTGCGCTAATCACCGCAAATGTTGCTATGGCAGCAGATGTTCCTGCCGGGGTGCAACTGGCGGATAAACAAACGCTGGTGCGTAATAACGGGGCAGAGGTGCAATCTCTGGATCCGCATAAAATTGAAGGCGTCCCGGAGTCCAACGTTAACCGCGATCTGTTTGAAGGGTTAGTGATTGGCGATCTTAACGGCCATCCTGTGCCTGGCGTTGCCGAATCGTGGGATAACAAGGATTTTAAAGTCTGGACCTTCCATATCCGCAAGGATGCCAAATGGTCCGACGGTTCACCGGTTACCGCGCAAGATTTCGTTTATAGCTGGCAGCGTCTGGCCGATCCGAAAACGGCATCTCCTTACGCCAGCTATCTCCAGTACGGCCATGTCGCCAACGTCGATGAGATTATCGCTGGCAAAAAACCTGCAACAGACCTTGGCGTCAAAGCGATTGACGACAAAACGTTTGAAGTCACGCTGAGCGAACCGGTTCCTTATTTCTATAAACTCCTCGTCCATCCATCCGTTTCTCCAGTACCAAAAGCCGCCATTGAAAAATATGGTGAGAAATGGACTCAGCCGGCGAATATTGTCACCAACGGCGCTTATAAATTAAAAGACTGGGTGGTCAACGAGCGTATTGTGCTCGAGCGTAATACGAATTACTGGGACAACGCCAAAACCGTTATTAACCAGGTAACTTACCTGCCAATTTCTTCTGAAGTTACCGATGTGAACCGCTACCGCAGCGGCGAAATCGACATGACCTATAACAACATGCCGATTGAACTGTTCCAGAAGCTGAAAAAAGAGATCCCGAAAGAAGTTCACGTCGATCCTTATCTGTGTACTTATTATTACGAAATCAATAACCAGAAAGCGCCATTTACCGACGTACGCGTCCGTACCGCGCTCAAGCTGGCGCTGGATCGCGATATTATCGTCAATAAAGTGAAAAACCAGGGCGATCTGCCGGCTTACAGTTATACCCCGCCATACACCGACGGCATGAAACTCGTTGAACCGGAGTGGTTCAAATGGTCTCAGGACAAGCGTAATGAAGAAGCGAAAAAATTACTGGCGGAAGCCGGCTATACCGCTGATAAGCCGCTGACCTTTAATCTGCTCTACAACACTTCCGATTTACATAAAAAACTGGCTATCGCCGTGGCGTCCATCTGGAAGAAAAACCTTGGCGCTAACGTTAAGCTGGAAAATCAGGAGTGGAAAACCTTCCTCGATAGCCGTCATCAGGGCACCTTCGATGTCGCTCGCGCCGGCTGGTGCGCTGATTACAACGAGCCGACATCGTTCCTGAACACCATGCTCAGCGACAGCTCTAACAACACGGCGCATTATAAGAGCCCGGCATTCGATAAGATCATCGGCGATACCCTGCAGGTCACCGATGAAGCGAAACGCGCCGAGCTGTACGCGCAGTCGGAACAACAGCTGGATAAAGATTCCGCGATTGTGCCTGTTTACTACTATGTGAACGCGCGCCTGGTTAAACCGTGGGTTGGCGGTTATACCGGTAAAGACCCGTTGGATAATATTTACGTGAAGAACCTTTATATTATCAAACATTAATGGCAAGACGTGGGGCAGGCTGAGCTTGCCCCACCGTGTCTGAATTCATCGCACTCGATAGGCACAGGCCAGAAGGTACGGGCAATGTTAAAATTCATATTACGTCGCTGTCTGGAAGCGATTCCGACGCTATTCATTCTTATTACTATCTCTTTCTTCATGATGCGCCTCGCGCCGGGCAGTCCTTTTACCGGTGAACGCACGCTGCCGCCGGAAGTCATGGCGAATATTGAAGCGAAATATCATTTAAACGACCCCATCATGACCCAGTACTTCAATTATCTGAAGCAACTGGCGCACGGTGATTTCGGTCCTTCCTTCAAATATAAAGATTATTCGGTCAACGATCTGGTCGCATCAAGCTTCCCGGTTTCCGCCAAATTGGGCCTTGCAGCCTTCTTGTTAGCCGTGATTCTTGGCGTCAGCGCCGGGGTTATTGCCGCGTTAAAACAGAATACCAAATGGGACTACGCGGTGATGGGGGTGGCAATGACCGGCGTCGTCATACCGAGTTTCGTAGTGGCGCCGCTGCTGGTGATGATTTTCGCCATCACGCTGCACTGGCTGCCTGGCGGTGGCTGGAACGGCGGGGCGCTGAAATTTATGATCCTGCCGATGGTGGCGTTATCGCTGGCCTATATTGCCAGTATCGCCCGTATCACCCGCGGTTCGATGATTGAAGTTTTGCACTCTAACTTCATTCGCACCGCAAGGGCGAAAGGTCTGCCGATGCGCAGAATTATCTTCCGCCACGCGCTGAAGCCTGCGCTGCTGCCGGTGCTTTCCTATATGGGTCCGGCGTTCGTCGGCATTATCACCGGCTCAATGGTTATCGAAACGATTTACGGCCTGCCAGGTATTGGCCAGTTATTCGTCAACGGCGCGCTTAACCGCGACTACTCGCTGGTGCTTAGCCTGACGATTCTCGTCGGCGCGCTGACCATTCTGTTTAACGCGATCGTCGACGTGCTGTACGCCGTTATCGATCCGAAAATTCGCTACTGAAGCCGGAGTTCGCCATGATGTTAAGTAAGAAAAACAGCGAGGCGCTGGAGCACTTCAGTGAGAAGCTGGAGGTTGAGGGCCGTAGCCTGTGGCAGGATGCGCGTCGCCGCTTTATGCATAACCGCGCGGCGGTAGCCAGCCTGATTGTGCTGGTGATTATTGCGCTGTTTGTGACTATCGCTCCAATGTTGTCGCAGTTCTCCTATTTCGATACCGACTGGGGGATGATGTCCAACGCTCCGGATATGGAGTCTGGTCACTATTTTGGTACCGATTCATCCGGTCGCGACCTGCTGGTGCGCGTAGCGATTGGCGGACGTATTTCGCTGATGGTTGGCGTGGCCGCAGCGCTGGTGGCGGTGATCCTCGGCACCCTCTATGGTTCACTTTCCGGTTATCTCGGCGGCAAAGTGGACTCGGTGATGATGCGTTTGCTGGAAATCCTCAACTCCTTCCCGTTCATGTTCTTCGTGATCCTGCTGGTTACCTTCTTTGGTCAGAACATCCTGCTGATCTTTGTGGCGATCGGGATGGTATCTTGGCTGGATATGGCGCGTATCGTACGCGGCCAGACTCTAAGCCTGAAACGTAAAGAGTTCATTGAAGCCGCGCAGGTCGGCGGGGTATCCACCGCGAATATCGTTATTCGTCATATCGTGCCGAACGTCCTGGGGGTGGTGGTGGTTTACGCTTCACTGTTGGTACCCAGCATGATTCTGTTCGAATCCTTCCTGAGCTTCCTCGGCCTTGGTACCCAGGAGCCGCTGAGCAGTTGGGGCGCGTTACTCAGTGATGGCGCCAACTCAATGGAAGTCTCGCCGTGGCTGTTATTGTTCCCTGCCGGGTTCCTGGTGGTAACGCTGTTCTGTTTCAACTTTATCGGCGATGGCCTGCGTGATGCCCTCGACCCGAAAGACCGCTAAGGAGCGCCGTCATGAGCACAATTGAAATGACTAAAGCGCCGCAGGCCGCGCAGCAAAGCGGTCTGCTGCTGGATGTGAAGGATCTTCGGGTGACGTTTAAAACGCCGGATGGCGATGTCACCGCGGTTAACGATCTGAATTTTAACCTGCGGGCTGGTGAAACCTTAGGTATCGTCGGTGAGTCAGGTTCCGGTAAATCGCAAACGGCATTCGCTTTAATGGGGCTGCTGGCGGCGAATGGCCATATCGGTGGTTCCGCCACTTTTAACGGTCGTGAAATCCTCAATTTGCCGGAGCGCGATCTGAATAAGCTGCGTGCCGAACAGATTTCGATGATTTTCCAGGATCCGATGACGTCGTTGAACCCTTATATGCGGGTCGGCGAGCAGCTGATGGAAGTGCTGATGCTGCATAAAGGGCTGAGCAAAGCCGCGGCTTTTGAAGAGTCGGTACGGATGCTCGATGCGGTGAAGATGCCGGAAGCGCGTAAGCGCATGAAGATGTTCCCGCACGAGTTCTCCGGCGGGATGCGCCAGCGCGTGATGATCGCCATGGCGCTGTTATGTCGGCCAAAACTGCTGATTGCCGATGAACCGACCACCGCGTTGGACGTCACCGTGCAGGCACAGATCATGACCCTGCTTAACGAGCTGAAGCGCGAGTTTAACACCGCGATTATTATGATTACCCACGACCTCGGCGTGGTGGCGGGGATCTGCGATAAGGTACTGGTGATGTATGCCGGGCGTACCATGGAATACGGTCAGGCGCGCGATGTGTTCTACCAACCGTCGCACCCGTACTCGATCGGTTTGCTCAATGCGGTACCGCGTCTCGATGGCGAAGGCGATTCCTTGCTGACGATTCCCGGCAACCCGCCGAACCTGCTGCGTCTGCCGAAAGGATGTCCGTTCCAGCCGCGCTGTCCGCATGCTATGGAAATCTGTAATAGCGCTCCGCCTCTGGAGTCGTTTGCGCCAGGTCGCCTGCGCGCCTGCTTTAAACCGGTAGGGGATCTGCTATGAACGCCGTGATCGAACAAAGAAAAGTGTTGCTCGAAATTGCTGACCTGAAAGTACATTTTGATATTAAAGATGGTAAGCAATGGTTCTGGCAGCCGTCAAAAACGCTCAAAGCGGTGGATGGCGTTACTCTGCGCCTGTATGAAGGCGAAACGCTCGGTGTGGTTGGTGAATCCGGCTGCGGTAAATCGACCTTCGCCCGCGCCATCATCGGCCTGGTGAAAGCTACCGACGGTAAAGTGGCCTGGCTTGGAAAAGATCTGTTAGGCATGAAGCCGGAAGAGTGGCGCGACGTGCGCAGCGATATCCAGATGATCTTCCAGGATCCTTTAGCATCGCTGAATCCGCGTATGACCATTGGCGAAATCATCGCTGAACCGCTGCGGACCTATCACCCGAAGATGCCGCGTCAGGAAGTGCGCGATCGCGTGAAGGCGATGATGATGAAGGTCGGACTGCTGCCGAACCTGATTAACCGCTATCCGCACGAATTCTCCGGCGGCCAGTGTCAGCGCATTGGTATCGCTCGCGCGCTGATCCTTGAGCCTAAGTTGATTATTTGCGATGAGCCGGTATCGGCGCTGGATGTTTCCATCCAGGCGCAGGTGGTGAACTTACTACAACAACTGCAGCGGGAGATGGGGCTGTCGTTGATTTTTATTGCCCATGACCTGGCGGTAGTAAAACATATTTCCGACCGCGTGCTGGTCATGTATTTGGGTCATGCGGTGGAGTTAGGTACCTATGATGAGGTGTACCATAATCCGCTGCATCCTTATACCAAAGCGCTGATGTCGGCCGTACCGGTGCCGGATCCTGATCTTGAGAAGAATAAAACCATCCAACTGCTGGAAGGGGAGTTGCCTTCGCCGATTAATCCGCCTTCGGGTTGCGTGTTCCGCACCCGATGTCCATTGGCCGGGCCCGAATGCGCCAAAACGCGTCCGGTGCTGGAAGGCAGTTTCCGCCATGCGGTTTCCTGCCTGAAGGTAGACCCGTTATAATCACTTGGGCTGACTGATGTCAGCCCTTTTTTATTGTGAGGTTAACGTGGCAGTTTCGCTTTCCGCCGCCCGTTTGCGGCTTTACCATTTACTTTTCGATCAAACTCGTCGCTCCGGCCGCCGTTTTGAAGGGCTTTGCGGTTTATTCGCCCTGTTGAGCGTGGTCATTATTTTTGTTGAGTCCGGGCTCGGTTCGCAGTATCACCTGTCGCTAGATGAATGGCATATTTTTGTCTGGCTGGAGTTGGGGGTCACCGCGGTCTTCACCGCGGAATATATTTTACGCGTTATAAGCTGGCCGAATCCGCTGCGCTATATCTTCAGCTTCTGGGGATTTATCGATCTGGCGACCGTTTTGCCGCTGTATGTGATGTGGCTATGGCCGGAAATGAGCCTCGAGTATGTTTTTGCCTGGCGGGCCATGCGGGTTATCCGCGCGCTGCGTATTCTTAAACTGCTGCGCTTTATGCCGTCGCTGAATATTTTTTGGCGGGCTATCGTCAGCGCCCGCCATCAGCTCATTCTGTTCTACTCGTTTATTGCTATTGTGATGGTGATTTTCGGCTCGCTGATGTATTTAATTGAAGGGCCGCAATACGGGTTTACCACCTTAAATGCTTCGGTCTATTGGGCAATCGTCACCATTACTACCGTGGGGTATGGCGACATTACGCCGCATACGCCGCTAGGGCGGATACTCGCCTCGGTGTTAATTCTCATCGGTTATTCTATCATCGCCATCCCAACCGGGCTGATAACGACACATATGACTTCGGCGCTGCAAAATCGACGCGCCCGCCGCGTTTGCCCAAACTGCAATAACGCCGAGCATGATAAAAATGCCCGTTTCTGCCACGCCTGCGGAACAGAATTACCGCACTAACGTATAAAACAAAAAGCCTGCCGATGTTACCGTCGGCAGGCTTTTTTACAGGCGCATTAGCTTAATGCTTATTCACGCCACAGAATGTGGCACAGCTTGTGATCTTTTTCGCGGCACAGCAGAACGCGAGCGAAGATATCGTTGATCTCACCGCCATCGGTATCGGCCAGGCCAATGACAACTTCGGCGAAGAAATCTGGATTGAGGTCGTAATCGACATGCTCCTGCCAGTCTTCCGCCGGGTCAAACAGCTCGGCGCCGCCGCGCTCTTCAAACTGCAGATTGAAAAGAATGATATCCGCTGGGTCTAGGTTATCTGCCGCCAGCTCAAGAAAGATATCGTAGGCCTGTTCGAGCGTTTCGTCTTCGGTCAGGCGATTGTTTAAATCCATATCCATGATTGCTACCCGTTAAGCATCTGATGGGCACGTTTTACAGCAACGGGCTGAAGAAGTAAAACAGTCGCTCTGCGATCCGCTGCCATAGCGGACGTTTGGCCCACAGTTTTGCATCCAGCAGGCGCGATCGGGAGATGTAATCGTCCTGTACCGCCGCCAGGTCTCCGCCGAAGCCCACGTCGTCGATCGCCAGCGTGATCTCGAAATTAAGCCACAGGCTGCGCATATCGAGATTAACGGTACCGACCAGGCTCAATTCGCCATCCACCAGCACGCTTTTGGTATGTAGCAGACCGCCTTCGAATTGGTAAATTTTCACGCCAGCGGCAAGCAGTTCAGTGAAGAAGGCGCGACTGGCCCAGCCTACCAGCAAGGAGTCGTTTTTACGCGGCATGATAATACTCACCTCGACACCGCGTTGGGCGGCGGTACAGATGGCGTGCAGTAAATCATCGCTGGGGACGAAGTAGGGGGTGGTCATGATCAGATGTTCTTTCGCCGCATAGGCTGCGGTTAACAACGCCTGATGAATCAAATCTTCCGGGAAGCCGGGACCAGAAGCAATGGTATGGATGGTATGGCCATTGGCTTCCTCAAACGGCATGATGTTGACGTCCGGCGGCGGCGGCAAAATTCGCTTGCCGGTCTCAATTTCCCAGTCGCAGGAGTAGACGATACCCATCGCCGTCGCCACCGGACCTTCCATTCGCGCCATCAGATCGACCCATTGGCCGACGCCGGAATCCTGTTTGAAGTAGCGCGGGTCAACCATATTCATGCTACCGGTGTAGGCAATATAGTTGTCAATCATCACCATTTTACGGTGCTGACGCAGATCCATACGGCGTAAAAATACACGCATTAGATTCACTTTTAGCGCTTCGACCACCTCGATACCGGCGTTACGCATCATTGCCGCCCACGGGCTGCGGAAAAAGGCGACGCTACCGGCCGAATCGAGCATCAGCCGGCAATGCACGCCGCGTCGTGCGGCTGCCATCAGCGATTCCGCCACCTGGTCGGCCATCCCGCCGGGCTGCCAGATGTAGAACACCATTTCGATGTTATGCCGCGCCAGCTGGATGTCTCGAATCAGCGCCTGCATGACATCATCAGATTCGGTCAGCAGCTGTAGCTGGTTACCTTTTACGCCAGCGATTCCCTGGCGACGTTCGCACAGTTTGAACAGTGATTCGGCAACCGGACTATTTTCTTCAGCAAAAATATGTTTGCAGCTTTTCAGGTCCGTTAGCCATTTGGCGGTGGAGGGCCACATGGCGCGAGCGCGCTCGGCTCGACGCTTACCAAGATGCAGTTCGCCGAAAGAGAGGTAAGCGATAATTCCCACCAGCGGCAGGATGTAAATAATCAGTAACCATGCCATGGCGGAAGGCACTGCGCGACGTTTCATTAGAATGCGTAATGTAACGCCGGCAATCAGTAGCCAGTAACCAAGAATGACCAGCCAGTTTACGACCGTGTAAAAGGTTGTCATAGATGAAAAATCCTTTTGAATAGCCCGATGCCATGAGTTTACGCATCATCATCCATCTGGCAAATAAAAACGCAGCGAAAGCGATGGTCAGACAGATTCATCGGTTTATAATGAGGGCTGTTTTTCACTCGTAGAGTAGTAGCAATGAAGCGTAGTAGAACGGAAGTAGGGCGCTGGCGCATGCTTAGACAAGTAAGTCGCCGTAAATCGCGCTGGCTGGAAGCCCAATCTCGCCGCAACATGCGGATTCTTTCAATCAGGAAGTGCCTGGTCAAACGGCAGCGTCATGCTTTGCTGTTCACCTTCTCTGAATTCTGAGAGTTAAAACGAAAGGCACCGCTTGCGGTGCCTCTGTGTTTTAAGTGGGTGATTAAAATACTTTTTTGTAAGGTTTCACCGAGACGTGCTGATAGACGCCTGCGGCGATATAGGGGTCATCGTTGGCCCAGGACTGCGCGGCTTCCAGCGATTCAAATTCTGCGATAACCGTTGAGCCGCTAAATCCTGCCGCGCCAGGTTCATTGCTATCTACCGCGGGCATCGGGCCTGCGGTCAGTAAACGGCCTTCATCATGTAATAGTTGTAGGCGCGCCAGATGGGCAGGGCGCACCGCCTGGCGTTTTTCCAGAGAATCGGCGATATCTTCTGCGTAGATGACGTAAAGCACGGCAAGGCTCCTTAATCAAAAAATAGGCAAATCACGTGACGTGAAAGCGTTATGAGCAGCAATGTAAGATGCGCACGCCTTTAGCATGCCACGGCACGCCGGTTTTTTTCCACAAAACGAGGCAAAATTTGATGCAAGATAACACGTCTTATTGAATATGATTGCTATTTGCATTTAAAATCAGGGCATCATTTTTCAACAGAAACGACTATGAGCGCAATGACCCTTGATTTACCTCGCCGCTTTCCGTGGCCAACGCTGCTGTCCGTGGCTATCCACGGTGCCGTTGTGGCGGGGTTGCTTTATACCTCGGTACATCAGGTTATTGAAAAGCCTTCGCCTTCACAGCCAATCGAAATAACGATGGTGGCGCCGGCGGATTTAGAGCCTCCACAGGCGGCGCAGCCGGTCGTTGAACCCGTTGTTGAACCGGAGCCGGAACCTGAAGTGGTGCCTGAGCCGCCAAAAGAGGCGCCAGTGGTAATCCACAAACCGGAGCCGAAGCCCAAACCTAAGCCGAAACCAAAGCCTAAGCCAGAGAAAAAGGTCGAGCCGAAACGTGAGGTGAAACCCGCTGAGCCGCGTCCGGTCTCGCCGTTTGAGAATAACAATACGGCGCCTGCGCGTACCGCCCCGAGTACGACGGCGGCAACGGCAAAACCGATGACCACCGCGCCGAGCGGTCCTAAGGCGTTGAAACGCGGCGATCCTTCTTACCCGCAACGTGCGCAGGCGCTACGTATTGAAGGTGACGTGAGCGTGAAATTTGATGTTACTGCCGATGGTCGCGTGGAGAACATCCAGATAGTCTCTGCTAAGCCGGCCAATATGTTTGAGCGTGATGTCAAAACAGCGATGCGTAAATGGCGCTACGAGCCTGGCAGACCGGGTACTGGCCTGACGATGAACATCCAATTCCGCTTAAATGGCGTGAAAATGGATTAATCCTGCTGATGAAAAAGGCCCCTTTGAGGGCCTTTTTTTACGCTTCTTGCAGGGCTTCATCGAGCGCTTTTTGCGCGGTAACCAGGTGTTGGCCGCCGAACAGAATCGCCCGATTAAGTAAGGTATATAGCTGGTAAATCGGTTGTCGTTCAAGGAAGCCAGCAGGCAGCGGCGAGACCGACTGGTAACCGTCATAAATCTGCGGCGGCTGTTCCGGATGAAGTGGCAGCATAGCCAAATCGCATTCGCGATCGCCCCAATAACACGCCGGATCGAAAATATACGGGCCATTGGGCCCCAGCGCGCAGTTCCCTGACCACAAGTCGCCATGTAATAAAGAAGGCTGCGGCTGATGGTTGCTGAGCCGCCGCTGTACGGTGTCGACAATGCTGTCGATATCGCCGAAGTGCAGCCCTTTTTCCGCCGCTAGCTCCAGCTGCCAGCCAATGCGTTGTTCAGCGAAAAACGTTGACCAGCGGCGCTGCCAGGCATTCGGCTGCGGGGTCGTCGACAGATCGTTGTCAAAATCAAGGCCAAACTGCGGCTGATCGCTCCACTGATGTAAATGGGCTATTTGCTGACCGAGAAGAAACGCGTTATGTGCATCCAGCGGGCGCGGCGGTAAATATTCCATCACCAGAAAGCTGTAATCCCGATCGCTGCCGACGGCGAAGACCTGCGGAACGCTAACGGTTTTACAGCGCGAGAGCAGCTCCAGCTGATCGGCCTCCGCGGTAAAAATGGGGAGCAGCTCGCGTTCATCGCATTTGACGAAATAATCTTTCCCGCCAAAACGTAAATGCCAGGCGGCATGGATTTCTCCGCCGGGTAGCTCGTTGCGCAGTTCGATTTCAGCGCCGTCAGTGTGCTGCTCGCTTAACAAATTGCTAATAGCTTGCCACATGCTGTCTCTCCCCATGTTTTCCACCATATCATAAGGTTAGCGTATAAACTGGCCGTAAAGTTCGAGCTAACGCACAACTGGCGCCTTCCGCGATGGTAATCGCACTTATTGAGCTTTTAACCATTCGCTAAATGTGGTGATGGCGATCTCTGCCGGTCTGCCTAAGGCAGTTTCCGCAAGACCTGCGCTTAAAGCTCGGACGTCGTCGGCGCTCTGCGCGCTCAGCAGGCCAAATGTGTTGGTGCCTAATTCATGAGTTTTGCCATCATCATCGTTGAGCGTCAGGACAAAACCTGCGCGGATGAAATGATTGCTGAGCTCATTTATCTCGGTCAGCGCCTGTTCCTGAAATTTAACGGTGATCACGTGCGCGGTAATATCGTTGCTCATTTTTCACTCTGTTGTTATGCATGGAATTTCTAGCATAGACCATGATGGCGAATTGACCCCCTTCACCGGAGCGAAGGGGGGCGAGGCTAGCGGCCGCACAGGTAATCGTAGATTTTCTGCGTATTGGCTAAGGAACAGAGACGGGTGCCGTGGTTAATCGTGGCGGCGCTACCGGCGGCGACGCCAAAGCGGACCATATCTTCCAGCGAGGCGTGCTCGGCGAGACGCAATGTCATCGCGCCGACCATACTGTCGCCGGCGCCGACGGTGCTTTGGCTTTTCATCGGCGGCGGCACCACCTGTACGCTACCGTTGGAATCAACCCCCAGCGCCCCCTGCGGGCCCAGCGAAACCACTACCCGGCGTACTTTTCCGGAGCGGATGAGCTCCAGCGCGGCATTGCGCACATCGTCCGGCTGGCTGAGGTCGCGCTGTATCAGCGCGCTGAGTTCTTTCTGGTTAGGTTTGACCAGTTCGATATTGCCAACGTCCAGCGCGGCGGCCAGCGCATCGCCAGAGCTGTCGATGATGCAACGCAGCCCGTGTTGCTGGGCATTTTTTACCAGTTGAGTCAGATGCCCGACGCTGATACCGGGCGGCAGACTGCCGCTGATAACCAGCAGAGAACCGGGCTCAATCGCCAGCACTTTCTCTTCCAGGCGGCGGAATTCATCTTCGGTTAGCGCCGCGCCGGGCATGACAAAGCGATATTGTTCGCCGCTGGCATCGACATGCACATGTAAGTTTTGCCGCGTCCAGTCGCGGGTTTCTACTGTTTCGACCGGGACCTGCTCGTCAGCCATCAGGGCTGAAAGATGCTCGCCGGTGGCGCCCCCAACCGGAAAAATCGCCGTCGCTTTACCGCCCAGAAAAGTAATCGCCCGGGCGACGTTGATGCCGCCGCCGCCGGGTTCGAAAACCGGAGCGCTACAGCGTAATTTGCCTTCGGGGTAAATTTGCGGCGTCAGCGTTGCGCTGTCGAGTGATGGGGCTAGCGTGAGCGTATAAATTTTGGTCATCCTGTTCCTCCTTAATACGAATAAAGCTGCTTTTTTAAGCATGGCACCGAAATGGAGTGAGGGGAAGCGGGGCGGGCGGCGGATTTACAAAGATGTCTGTGTTTTTATCTTTATGAAATAAAGATTGTTTTGGGAACCGTCTTATTCAAAAAACGAAATAGCAACTGATTGCTAAGTTATTCGTGCTTTTTTATAATCAAGCGCCTTTCTTAAGACTCGCATTCAGCGCGCCTCGCGAAAGTTTCCGGGACCTGTCGGGTCTCCTTAAATGTTGTACGGACTCTAAATTCAATGAAGGGATCTCTGGTCCATTCATCATTTGTACTGTCCTGAAGATATGTATTTTAGAGAGTTATAATGAAGCTTTTGAAGACAGTACCCGCAGCGGCATTGCTGGCGGGGGGGCTTTTTGCGTCTGTAAACGCACTGGCCGATGATTCCGTTTTTACCGTCATGGATGACCCTTCCACTGCTAAGAAACCTTTCGAAGGTGCTGTGAATGCGGGTTATCTCGCTCAGTCCGGCAACACGAAAAGCTCCTCAATGACCGCTGACTCAACGCTGACCTGGTACGGCGATACCACGGCCTGGTCACTGTGGGGCAACGCGAGCAACACGTCCTCTAACGATCAACGCTCTTCGGAAAAATATGCCGTTGGCGGTCGTAGTCGTTATAACCTGACCGATATGAACTACGTATTTGGTCAGGCCAGTTGGCTGACCGACCGCTACAACGGTTATCAACAGCGCGACGTCCTGACCGCCGGTTATGGTCGCCAGATCCTCAACGGCCCGGTTCACAGCCTGCGTTTTGAATTTGGTCCGGGCGTGCGTTATGACGAATATACCGATGGCGATAACGAAACTCAGCCGCTGGGTTACGCGTCCGGAACCTGGGCGTGGCAGATGACCGACAACGCTAAATTTACGCAAGGTGTTTCGGTATTCGGGGCTGAAGACACGACGCTGAATTCGGAAAGTGCATTAAACGTGGCCATCAACGCCCACTTTGCGCTACGCGTCGCCTATAACCTGACGTGGAACTCGCAGCCGCCGGCCTCGGCGCCGGAGCATACCGACCGCCGCACCACCTTGTCGCTCGGTTATAAAATGTAATTTTTCAGGCCGGGCAGCCGGCCTGATTCCTGTTGTTTCCTGCCGGGTATGAATACTCAATATAACGGATGATTTTTTCATTCGTTTTTTAGCGGTGGGGGGATTTATTTATGTATGCAGATAATTTATCGATTAATTAACCGCGTGGTATGAGCGGGAATTGCCACGATTAATTGTCAGCGCCCCTTGCTATTTAAAAGAAGAATAACCATTTAGTTATTGCGTCTTTAATCGCGCACTAATGATGTGTACACTAACACCCGGTGTTATCAACGAGCGGCTGCAGGTGAGGGCGGTTCAATAGATAGACGGGCGTACTCATATTTTCGCAGAGTGAAGCGGGAGCTGAGCCACAACTCGTTGATAATTATGATTATATTGTTTTGTATGTGCTCTTTCGTGTAGGTCACTAACACTGTTTCATCCTGTTCACCTCTGTTTCACCACCTCCCTTTAAACCCTCGCCATCATTGACTAATCCGCTTGCGGGTGTTTCACTCCGTTTTACTTTATTCCACTTTGTGCCACGGAAATTGTGTACACATCGATGTACACAGCTGGCGGGTGTACATCTCATGCTTACAGACGCAAAACTCAGAAAATTAAACGGCAAATCGATCCCAAAACGCATGGAGCTTTCCGATGCGAATGGCCTTTCTGTTCGAATCACTCCAACCGGCGTTATCGTTTTCCAGTATCGATACAAATTTGACGGGCGCCCCCGGAGGATGACCTTGGGTCAATATGACCAGCTATCTCTAAAAGAGGCCCGCGAACTGGTCAGCGAATACCGGAAGCTGGTTTCTGTAGGTAAAGATCCGATTACTGTTCGTGACATGACGGTTGAAGCCAATGTGAAAGCAGCTACCGTGGAGGATTGCATTAAAGCATGGCTGGCGAGCGCTGCTGCAAGCCGTCTTGTTAAGCGCGATGAATGGGAAAGAGCGCTCAATCGCCACGTCGTTCCGTACGTCGGATCCATGCTTGTGGATGAAATGGCAATATCTCACTGGCAGCCTGTATTCAAACGCATGCGAGACAATGGGGCTGAAACATACGCCGGCGAGATACTCTCGAGAATGAAAACTATTTTCTCTTACTGCATTCGAATTGAGTTGATAAAACGTAACCCGGTGAGTGATCTGAGAGTCATTGACGTTGGTAAGCCAGCCAGAAAAGGGAAGAGGAATCTGAACGATAAGGAGATTGGTGCCTTCTGGCATGCGGTAGAGGCATCAACGATAACTCACCAGAATAAATTGCTGCTGAAGCTGCTATTACTGACGGGCTGTCGCGGTGTTGAAATGCGTCTGTCCAAGAAAAGGGATTTTGATTTGGATGGCAGAGTGTGGCGCGTTCCTGATGAACATTCTAAAACCAGGGAGCCATTTGAAAGGGGGCTTTCATCTGCGGCGGTGGAACTATTGAAGGAAGTGTTTGAACTCTATCCTGACTTTGAGCAGGTATTTCCTCCTGCGTCCAAAAAGGAAGATCGCCCAATGGCTGCCAGCGTAATACTGAACCTGGCGATCCAGTTACGTGCTGACATGACCATTGAGCATTGGTCGATACATGATTTGCGGCGGACGGCAAAAACGAAGATGGCAGAGCTGGGTGTCCTGCCGCATGTTTCTGAGAAAGTATTAGGCCATAAGTTGAGTGGAGTCCTCGCAATTTATGACCAGCATAGTTATCTGCGTGAACAGCAAGAAGCACTGGACCTTCTTGCCGCACATATTCAGTCATGCGTTGACTCAACCAACCCCTGAGCCTCCATGAAACGCATCACATCGCAATATCGGTATTGCTCACCACCGCGACCTGGATTTGTACCTGGTGCTTTTTCTGGGAACGGGGTACCGGCGGCGCTCCATTGTTGGCGCTTACGATAGAAGGTTGTGCGGGATATGCCTCCCAGCATCTGCTGGACTGTCTCACGGTTTACAATCACCGGATTTACTGCGACTTGAGTATTGTTCATTCCTATACCTCAGGCAAAAAGAACCCGGCGCCTGGCCGGGCAAAAGGGATAATGGAGGCGGTGTTTTCGCACCCAATAGCCAGCTCATAACTGGCTATAAGTTGCGTCAGTCGTCATCGTCGTAGTTGTACTGGCCATTCATGCCGTGCTGTTGCGGCGTGTCGCCTGGGTAGCGAACCTGAAAAGCAAACTTTCGCCATTTGAAATGCTCTTCTTCGGTCTGTTCACTCCAGCGCGGAGCAATGTCATCTGCTGACCATGCGCCATCTTTCAGCAGGACTGTTCCGCAGTTGCTGCCCATATCTTCATCCGCAAAACTGATATGGAATTCAAGGTATGGAAATCTGCTGGCGAGTTCATGGTAAACAGGCTCTGGGCAACTCCATGCTGTCTCAAAACGAATCACTAGCGGGGCGCCGCTCGCCGCATGACGCGTCAGCTTCTTTTTGAAAATACGTTTATCGTATGCCCGCACGTGAGTTGGCCGATGCTGATATCCTCGCTTTACCCTTTCATATGGCCTAGAGATAGGCATTTCTACGCTGTAGGCATTCCACTTTGTTCCCCATTTAGCGCACGACCAGTCATACCAGGAGTAAAACCCGTAGCGGCGCTTATTTTCGATGCGCATCAGTGCGTGTTGCTTAACCTTTTTTATGTATTTGTCCGTGCTTCCATGCTTGCGCATCATCTCTATTACTGCGGATGGGCTTTCAATTTCTTCAAATGCGAAGCGGCCCATATGCTCTCCAGCGATAGCACTGGCAAGTTTTTCCACCCAGGAACTCTCGTCAATCATCAGGCTCTTTGGCATGCGAGAAATATTGTTGAAGTCAATATTCCCGCGCTTATTAGTAATTGATCGGATAAACGCGAGGCGCTGTTTATTAGTTCCGCCGATAACGCGGATTTCGTTTGTTACGTGGTTTGGCATGCTTTCTCCTTCCGCCGCACGCTGGGCGCGCAGCTTCTTCAGGTGTTCTGCTGTTTCGATTTCTTCTGCGATCCGCTCGGCCTGTGCTTTGGTCAGTGGCTCGAATTCATGCTGAAATCGGGCCATGCTGGCGATGCAGGTGCGGCCGTTACGGATGTAGTGGATTACTTCGTGGGTAGTGCGGAGGACTTTGCAGGCTTGCCGTGGGGATCGGCGTACCAGGTATTAGGCTGGATTATCCTGAACATTGGCTGAGTCCTGCATCATGAGGAATACAATCATTGCGGCGCGTAGCGGGTTGACGTTGTCCTGATAATGGTCTGGGTCATAATCCCAACACCAACAACCATCCGTCATCATCCCGCCAACATGTGCGCACCATGACTTTTCAATTTCAGCCCAATTAAGGCTAATTTTGTTTTCTAAGATGATGGGCCATGCATCTGATGGGTTTGTACATGGTTCGAAAAACGAGTATTGATGCCGACCATGACGTCTAAAAATCACTGAATGGGTTTCGCAAAAATCCTCTTCGAGGAAGCCGCCGACCGCCATAGCTACGCGCTTGCTAACTTCATAGTCACTCAATTCGCTGTAATCCATCATAATCCCCTCTGCTTATTCTTCAGCTCGATAACGCTCTGGCACTCCGCGCATGTCTGGCAGCCGGGAACGGCAGCGCGCCGCGGCGCCGGGATATCCTCTCCGCATTCACTACAATGCTCAGCTGATATGGCGTTGTGGTTTATCCGGTGCGCTGCGATTGCCATGTCGATTCGTTGCTGCGCTAGTTCGTTGGCCTGATCGATGATTTCTGCGCTCATGCTGCACCGCCTTCGCCTTTTTCCGCTTCAACTGCCATCTGCTCAAGCTTTCATGAAAGCTCGGCAGACAATGCTTGGAACTCTTCCTCTGTCGCTACCGGGATCGGCACAAAACGGATGCCGATATGAGCGAGGCCATGTGCGGCCTCAAGGCATTTCCTCAAATCAACTGGAGAGGCTCTGTTCATGCTGTACCGCCTGCGTTGCGCAGCCAGATGCAGACTGCACCATCTTCCGTTTCGTGAATTGAACCGACAAACCAACCATCACCAGCGGGAGTTTCTGGTTGCCACGCTGAAATGTCATAGCCGTCGACATCGGGGTCAACGTCATCCTCATCGCGGCAAATTACTTTCCATTCGAGGCCGTTCTTCTCCAGCCAGGTGTTGAATTCATCAGGAGAGATAAATTCACGTCCATTGCAAAATTCATCGTAGAGTGGGTGAGTCCAGTAACCATATTGATCTCGCTCTACGGGCAGGGCTTTAAACTCTGTTGTCATTGTTCGGCTCCAAACCGCCCGTTAAGGCGGCCAGTTTTGACGACGAACTCCAGGAGGCTAACTCCAAGAGGTGCAATTTGCTGGTGGTGTTTCTTGATGATGGGCTTAACTGTTGCATCCCATTTAGGCTTTGGCTTTTTGCGCATAGCCTGTTTGATTTCCTCTGTACAACGGCGGCAGGCGGCGCGGATGGCGTTTTCGTCGGCTGGTGTCATGCGGCCTCCGTTTTCTTTTTGAAGGAGTGAGCAATCCGCGCAGAAGCAATGGTTACGTAATCCGGGTTCAGTTCGATTCCGATGAAGTTATAGCCTTCCTCGATGGCGGCCCGGCCAGTGCTCCCGCTTCCCATCCACGGATCAAGCACTGTTCCACCTAGAGGGGTAATTAGTCGGCAGAGATAGCTCATCAGAGCGAGCGGCTTAACAGTAGGATGATTGTTTCTAGCGCCATTGGTGCGACCGGCACCGGCGCGCGGGTCGTTTATACCGACGCTTCCTTCTTTGCGTCCACCTGTCATGTCGCTTGCTGATGTCGCAATAAATCTCTCGAGACCTTCGTCGCGCTCCTTCGGTTTGACCTTGGCGCAATAGAAGAATCTTGCCGCGCTTCCTTTATCGCCGTGGTGGACGGTGGCCACGCGCTTGCGTATTCCAAGTACTTGACCTGTTGATGCTGCTGAAGGTTCGTTGCCGGTTACTGGTGCTGCAGCGCCAGCATTAGCAGGGAAGCAGGCGATAACCTCTTCACTGCCGTCGTGAATAATGTTGGCTGGCCAGCGCCCTTCCGGCGCCTGCTCGAAGTCGGCAACCGGTTTGGTACCGTCACGCTGATGCGAAAGCAGGCCGCCGGAGCCACCATTAAGCGCTTCATCGGTAGGTATCCGGCAGGCGTCGATATTGATTGCTCCGGTACCATGTTCGTTCATGTTGGCTGACACGGTTTGCTTGAATGGCTTTCGAGCCATGACGATCGGTTCGTGCGCAGGCTTTAGAGCCGTTCCCCAACCATCAAAATCACCATCTAAGTTATGCGACTTGGGGAAGCCGCTGCCGTAAATCCATAGGATCTGGTCGCGGATTTCGAACCCGGCATCCTCAACGTTAACGACAAGTCGGTGATAGGTACGTGATCCGCCGAACGCCAGAAGATGGCCGCCAGGCTTGAGAACTCGCAGGCATTCCTGCCACTGCTCTACCTTAGGGACGTCGTAATCCCATTTGTGATTCATGAAGCGAAGCCCGTACGGCGGATCCGTCACGATGGCATCAACGGAGTTATCAGGCAGAGTTTTAAGGACTGCCTCACAGTGCCCGACGTGAAGCTGATATGTCATACATCCTCCCTTTCAGGGTCGCAAACATCCCAACCGTTTCGTTCGATATTGTCCTGCAGCCGTCGATTTCCGATCTCTTCAATGCTTCGCCCGGTGATTTCAGCTATTTCTACGTTTGTGTGTCTGCGGAGAAGTGCCAACTCTTCTACAGACCATTCAAGCGGCAGCTTCCCGCCAGATTGCTGTAGCATTGCAGCGCGCTTACTTCTCACCGAGTAGATAGAGCGACCGGTGGCAGTAGCTATTTCTTCATTGGTAAATCGACCTAGCAGGAATAACTCAGCTTTTGTCCACGGTCGGCCATTCATCCGACAGGGGAGTTTTATTTCAAGGCGCCGGGCTTTATCGATGATGGCTGATTCAGATCGCTCAAGCTTTGCAGCGATAACAGGAAGGGGCATGGTCTTACTTACTTCGTGAAGAAACAGATTTTCCCATGGTTGCCAGTGGCTAGCGCCCATAGCTACCTCCATTGCTCGCCAAAGGAGAAGCCGATCTCCGCCAGGGCCTCATCCATCTTCTCAATGAACTCCGGCACCATTTCATCAAAATCGGCCATATATTGAGGATCCCGCTCAACGACTACATGGTGAATGCCTTCGCGTTTCATGCGTGGGTCGTAGTTTGCAAAGAACCAGGCCTCTTTCCCTGTGATCCACATGCTGTACTGAACTTGCGCCATGTAGTCAGACTTAATGGCCTCGAATCCTCCAAGGCGGAACTTCATGAAGTCGCGAGAGGTGAAAGGGCATTTCAGCTCAAGCCCAAACTCGTTACTGCAAAGGCCGTCAGGGGAGCAGGCTGTGCGCATGCTCTCATCTCGAAAGAGGATCGGGGTTTCCACAACGTTAACGCCAGTCGTGAACTCGAATAGCGTCCGCGCGTCTTCTTCGTATTGCTTTCCCCATGCCAGCGCCTTGGCGTTAACTTCCGGCGCTACACCGGTACATACTTCAGCAAGAAGAGTATGGAAATAGGACATTTTCATTCCTGTCCATTTGGTGCCGGAGCGCGGTTTTGAAATGACATTGTGTACTTCGGAAGCTGTAATAACGCCGAGGCGCAGCTTATGCCACGCCTCATCGCCCTGTTCTATGGTGGTCACGTCAATGCCGGTACGCGCCAGGATGGTTTCTGGTGTCATGCTGCTGCCTTCTGTCTGAGGAACCCTAGAGCCTTAACGCCTTCCGGTTCTGTCAGGTCGGCGGGCTGCGAAATAGGGCGTTTGAAAATGCGTGAGCAGAGAGGGAGAAGATCTGCTTCCCATGTCTTATCCAAAGAGACAAGCAGGTCGTTAATCTCTTTCTGCGTAGTTTCGCTAAGCGGCGTTATATCGCGCTCAGGCTGACGCTCGGCTGCAAAGTTGATACCTTCTTCGCCCTCGGTGTTAACGTGGTCGATGGCGGCGTCTAAGCGTTCACGCCGCGGCCAGTACTTTGCAGCCTGTTTCACGACCGTCTTAAGGATCATCTGTTCTTCGTCAGTTACCCATGGACACTTCTTGCTGTTGTCAGATTTATACTTTTTCCACGCTTCAGACCGGTCACGGATTGCGTAGATAGCGTCGATGCGCATCGTATGAGTGAGGTAATCACCGTCGTCAGTTTTTACCGTTACATACGCGCCTACTATGTCCCCGCGCTGCTCTTCTGTATCAAAGTCGTTGTGGATGTGAGCTGGTGGCTTATCAATTCCCTCGCGGCGGAACTGGTCGTTTCTACGAACTATGGCTGACTGGCACCACTTAATTGCGCCTGACTGCTGCGCGATATGCATCAGACCCATGTAACTGATGTCGAGGCATACGGCGCCTTTTCTCGGTACCAGGTAAGCAAGTTTTTGTGCCGGGTTAAGAGAAATACCGATAGCGGCTACGTTGATAATGGCGTTTTGCGTGCTTGTCTGGTTCTGGAAGGCGACTTTGGCGAGATAATCGTTGTTCTGGAAAAGCTGGATGGCAAACTGGCTTTCTTTCGCCCATACCATCCGTTCGTCAGTAGCTGCCTTAACGAAGAGCGGCTCTTGCTGTTTGACGAAGTCCACAAGTGTGAAACCCATCTTTAACTCCTTTAGTCATTTCAGAAGGGACAGGAGGTTAGTCGCCCCCATTCCTCTTCAGCGCGGGCATAGGCGCAGACAGAGATGTAATCGTTATAGGCTTCTTCAGCCTTATCACCGATAAGGGCTAGCTGAGCCTCCTTTGGAAGAAAAAGGCTGCTCATTTGCAGAGGCTTGGACGGGAACATGGCGATCAGTTCTTTCGTCCGGTCGTCAATCCACTTTTCTTTGTCCTCGGAAAGCTGCTGCTCAACCCAGCGACGTTCTTCAATGCGGTCGTATGTGAGAAATGCGTTCATTTGAACCTCAGTAATGAATTGTCGCGCAGGGGATCAGGTTATCTTTCAATGCCGTAAGCACTTCGATAGCCTGCTCGCGGGTGATGCTGGTATGACTGGTTAACGCGTTGACAATATTGGTGCCGACAGTCTTACGGTGTTTAACGTCAGCCTCTCTTTTCGCCTGCTCTTCGGCTTTGCGCTTTTCTTCAGCCAGGCGAGCTTCTTCTGCCTGTTTTGCTTTAAGGCGCTCGGCTTCGACGGCCGCGGCTTTTTCACGCTCAGCCCGCGCTTCGGCTTCCAACTTCTCACGTGCCGCACGCTGTTCCGCTTCGATGCGCTGACGCTCAGCCAGCTCTGCACGTGCTTTCTCTTCAGCTTCGCGACGCGCTGCGGCTTCAATCTCCGCTTTGTGCTTCGCTTCGGCGTCACGCTTGGCCTGTTCAGCTGCTTCGCGCTTAATTCGTTCTTCGTGTTCTCGTCGGGCCTGTTCCGCCAGGCGGAGCTGCTCTTCACGGTCATGGTCAAACTTGTCATTCATCAACAGTGCCATTTCGTGGTCTGCTTCGTACTGGATCGCGCGCTGCAGATCGATGTTCTCGTTCATCACCAGCGCTTCGGCATGCAGCGTGTTCATGGCTTCTTCGGCCTTAATGCGCTCCTGCTCGGCTTCCCACTCGGTGAGCGGGCGGCGCACCTCATCTTTAAGCGCGTCAAGTCGCTCACGAACAATCCGTCGGCTTTCGTCGATCTGCTTCGGTAAGGCTTTAAGCTCAGCGACCAGGTCTTTCCCGGCGTTGTCGATATATGTTTTTGAACGGGCCACCTTATGTGCCATGGATGCGATAGCGTCGCGGCCTTTACGAGTCGACACATCCGGGACAAGGCTGCGAGCTTCCTTTTCGATCGCCTCAATAATCGGGTCGAGTTGCTCTTTGGTGGTGAATACCGCCATTGCGTTCTGTTTCTCAATGACTACTAAATCCGTTACTTCGCTCATGGCTTCTCCTGAATTTTTGGTGTACGAATCCTGCCCGCTTGTTGCCAGGCAGATCGGTTGAATTGGTTGGTTAGTTGCTTAATCCGTTTCCTCGTCCATCGAGGTAGATCTCGATAAGCAGGGCTTTGGTGTAGGTACGTTCGCAGCCGCGGTGAAGGTACAACTTGCCGCGCTTGTGAGCTGATGCCGTCCAGGTGCCATCGCGATGCTTAACCAGCATGCCAGGCTGAACGGCGCCGCGGTTAACGGTCTGGGTACCGTAGTGCTGACTAATCATGGAAGACCTCCATCACAAACAAGGCAATCAGCAGGTATATGGCTATCAAGCCAATGCAGATGCGGGTCAGGTTTCGCCAGCACCGGCGCGACATACCGCAACGACCATCATCAAATTCATCGTGATTCATATCACCCTCGTTGCCTTATCGCCGGCCAGCGGAACAAGAAAGACTTCTGCGCTTAATCTCTGGCGGTGGATGGCCGCCGGTTGTCATAACGAAACAGGCTCTTTGAACCCGTTTGGGTATGAAAAAAGCCGCTTGTTAGGCGGCTCTGAGTTTGTTGACGTAATTCATGCAAGCCGTAGGGCTGCATGTTCGCCATTTAGTTTTATGCTGCATCCGCTTGCTTGGCGGGTAGTAAGCAACACTGCCTTGCGGTGTGCGAAATATGAGGGTATTTTCTCCCTCTTCGAACTCAACTCCATTACGCTGAAAGAATGCCTTCATCCCTTCATGTGCCGAGTTGCGCGCTTTCCTGCGCCGCTCTTTAAGTTCTGGCTTCATGTCTCGCCAAAACTCGCCCATCGTATAATCGTCGTCTGCCATAAAACCCTCTGTCGCTACCTGCTAATGCGGGAGAAATGCTTAATTCAGCCCAGCCCACTCAATTTCGAATGGACTGGAATAAATCTGTTTGCGCTTCGCACCTCTCATCCCGTCCGTGTTTCCCGTTCTCACGCCTTTATCGCTCTCGCGAGGGGGTAGCCTCACACCGACCGGATCGCGCCCGGTGCTACGCCGCACATTTGCGTTGGGGTCTAAACAGGATTACCGAGTGCTGTTCCGACTTTGCATGTTGTTAAAAAGCAGGCGACTTGCTGTCCGCCGCGGCTTAACTCTGGTGGCCGCATCGATGTTTCGTTTCGATGGACTTATTAAAAACCATAGTTGTTTTATCGTCAACAACAATAGTTGTTAATGTGGTTGTTTTGGTTTTATGTGGTTGTAGGTAAACGGAATTTATTTTTTATGTTGGTGTGGTATGCTCAAAAAAACATCATTAGGGGATGGGAATGGAACGAGATGAACTTGCAGATGACCGTATGGCCTTCATGGCTGGAGAGGTTGGGTGTGTAGTATTCGAGCTGATTTATAATGGCATTGAGATCAACAAAGAGAACATTGTCGGATTTCTGGAGAGAAAGCGTAAGGCTGTAGGCAATGTCATTCACAAGGGGTTGCTGCGCGACGCCGCAGAGATGGTGCGGAAAGGGAAGTAGGAGAATAAAAACCCGGCGCGTTGGCCGGGCAGTGCGTGTATAGCGACGTTCTCAACTCTCTGCAAAGCGGGGGCTTATCATGCTTGGTCAATCAAAGTCATCCCGCTCATCCTTCCGCTTGAAGAAAACCTTATCCAGCCTTAGCACGATCCCAACCAACCCGATAATCAGTAAAGTAATCAGTATGGGGATAACCAAGTCAGACATGCTTCCTCTGCATTTCTACGGAGTTACTAGAACACTTAACAGTCCAAATAAACAGGATCTACCCATGCTTTCTGTATGTTTGCGGCATGCTGCCAATAACTTTGCCGAACACAAAAACACGATTCATCTCGTCTTTTTCGATGGGTTCCCACGGTACATAGGTTTTGTTATCCGATATCACAATAAGCTTATCCTTCATCATTTGAAGGCGCTTAACGTGAGCTGTCTCATCGTAGAGGAATGCATAAATCCCATCCCCATCGAAGCGCTGAACGCTGATATCGACGAAAAGAAGATCTCCAGGCTCGATAGTCCCGCTCATGCTATCGCCACGGACGTTAATTATTCTGATTTGATCAGCTTTGCGTCCATTAAACATCTGGCGAGCATCAGATTCTGAGTACTCGACTGAACGCAGAACTTCAATGAACTCATTGTTAATTATGCCAGGGCCTGCACTTACTGTGAGATCAAGAACGTCAACCCTGAAAGTGTCTGAAGCTGAATTTCTGGATTGAACCTTGGCTGCGTTTTCTCCGACGGTATTCATCACACCTTCACCGGAACTTAGCCATTCTGGTTGAACCCCTAGAGCGTTGGCGATCTCTACCAGCTTGGTCGTTTGATTTGCTTTGCCAGTTTCAATCTTCTGTATAGCCGCTTGGCTTACCCCAACTAACTCCCCGAGAGCCTTTTGAGTAAGGCCTCGTTTAGAGCGCGCTTCTTTGAGTCGTTCTGCGAGTGTCGTTTTCATAGTTCAAATGTACAACCGTGGTTTTATTCCATCAAACGAAAATGGTTGTTGACTAAATACAACCATAGTTTTATTCTTCTTTCATATTCACTACGGAGGTTGTTATGAACCCAGTAATTAAAACCGCAATCAGTATTGTCGGTTCTCAGAAAAAACTGGGCGATGCCTGCGAAGTTTCTCAGCAGGCCGTTTACAAGTGGCTGCATAACAAAGCGAAGGTTTCCCCTGAGCACGTTGGCAGCATTGTTAGCGCCACTGGAGGGGCAATCAAGGCTCACCAGATTCGCCCTGACTTGCCGACATTGTTCCCGAATGCCGAGAAGTCAGTAGCTTAGTGTTCCAGATTTAAACGCTCTTTAACAATCAGGAAATTAAATCTAACGGCTGAATTATCAGCCATTTGGAAACTATTTAACTAAGGGAATGCAAATGCAATCACTTACGTATCAACACAATACCGGATTCGTTCCGGCAGCGATGATAAATCGCGCTCAAACAAAACAGGATCACGATCATGACCTGATCCGAGATGCAGTAAGAGCCTGGGCGTCGGCTATCGACAATCAGGACGTGGTATCAGCTCTGATTATCAACGAGTACCGGGAGCAGGGCGGCGATTCAATCAGCTTTCCTGACGATATCAGCCGTGCCAGGCAGAAACTCTTTCGCTTTCTCGATAACCGGTTTGATTCGGATCAGTACCGCGAGAACGTTCGCCACCTGACACCAGCAATCATGGCCGTATTACCGCTCGAATTCCGCACCAAGCTGGCGCCGCAGAACGACACTATGTCGTTGATAGCTTCGGCAATGAAAGAGTGTGCTGAGGCCAAGCAGGCAGTGCTTCTTAACGCGCCTGAGCATCAGAAACTGAAGGAGGTAAGCGAGGGTATAGCTTCGCTGTTTCGCCTCATGCCGGAGCAGGTAGGCCCACTGATGACGATGGTGACATCGATGCTGGGGGTTATGTGAGAACTACAGAAATGGCGAAAGCCGCGGTGCTGCAACACCAACGGCTTTCAGGTGGAATTAACTGGATCAATTCACAGGAGCAATTATGGCAAACACCGCCGAAGTAATCAATTTTCCTGTGCCTGACGTGGCACTTAAGGAGCCGCGCGTGGCAGATATTGACGACGGCTATACACGGATTGCTAACGAACTTCTGGAGCACATAGCAAGTGCTGATTTAACTGCTCGTCAGCTAAAACTGATGCTGGCATACATCCGGAAAACATACGGTTTCAACAAAAAAGCAGATCGCATTGCTGATGAGCAAATTGCTCAGCTGACAGGTTTATCCAGGCAGAACGTAAACAAAGCAAAAAGGGAATTGCTTTCAATGAATTGCCTGATTGTTGAAGGCAATAAAATTGGCGTAAACAAGGCGGTTTCTGAGTGGAAATTCAGCAAGTGTCTCCAAGTTAGTAATCTTGTCTCTAAGCCAGAGACAAAGAGTGTCTCCAAGTTAGCGACAAATGAAGTCTCTGAGTTAGAGACACACAAAAGACATTATTTAAAGACAACTTTAAAGACAGATCTTACCCCTATAGTCCCCACGGGGGACGAGTGTGATAAACCAGTTTTTGATGAAGCTGTTCAGGACGAACCGAAAACCGATCCTGTCAGGAGGGTTTTCACACACTGGCAAACAGAACACCACCACCAGTCTGCAAAACTGGATGACAAACGACGCAAGCGCATCAAGGCCAGACTTGCTGAAGGTTTCACCGCAGATGAACTCTGCCGGGCAATATCTGGCGCCAAAGGTGATCCCTGGCTGATGGGCAAGAACCCCTCCAAGAAACGATATGACGGCGTAGAAACCATTCTGCGTGACGCCGCACAGGTCGAAAGACTGCGCGACCTGGCGGGAGATGAGCACGCTATGGCGGTCGCACAAGGCCAGTACTCGGCAACCACTGCACGCAACCTCGAAACCCTCCAGCGCTGGGCTGGCGGCACTGATTCAGGAGAGCTTTTCTGATGAACGATTCTGAAAAACCAAAGTTCGCCCAGTCCATGGCGGCGATCGGGGAGATTTACGGCAAGGATATCTCCGAAGTGATGATTGGCATCTACTGGAATGCCCTTAAGCCATACCCGGTTGAAGACGTGATGCGCTCTTTTCAGGGGCATACCCGAGACACCGACAACGGTCAGTTTTTCCCTAAGCCAGCCGATCTCCTGCGTCACATCGAAGGGAACAAAGACGGGAAGGCGCTGATGGCCTGGTCGAAGGCCTACAAGGCAATTTGCAGTTACGGCCGCCGCAACAGTGTTGTGTTTGACGACCCGACCATTCACGCAGTCATCGCCGACATGGGAGGGTGGATTGAGTTTGCTGGAATGAGCGAAGAAGAAATGCCATTCCGGGCTCGCGAGTTCGAAAAACGCTACCGCTCTTACCTGATTACCGGTGTTAGCAAGTGTGAAACGGTGATGATCGGCATGGATGACGCGCAAAACATCCGCTCAGGCTTCCAGCGCGAACCAATGCCATTCCTGATTGGCGAGAGAGATAAGGCCAAACTCATCCGCAACGGACAGGTATTAATCGAAAACAGGTGGTGCTGATGAAAGGTAAACAGGCAATTCTGCGTTATCTCGAAACGCACCGTACCTTCACTGCGAAGGATGTGGCTACTGAGTGCGGAATGACGATCAACTGCATCACGAAGAATGCCATTGAGCTTGAGCGGGCCAATAAGCTTGTTCGTTTAAGCAAGGTCTGGCGAACGGTTACATATCGGATGGCTTCACCTGAAGAGCAGGAAGGAACGGCACGCAGTTGCACCAATCAGATTTTCAACGAGTGCCGGCAGAGCCCGGTTATGAAACGAATTTTAGCGGTCTACGGGAGAGCGCAGGCATGAATAACGAACTCACAGCAGCACTGTTAACTATCGATAAATGCCGCGAGCTTTCAGGCTGCCCGGCTGGCGTAGACCTGCAGGACTGGGTGAAGCAGTTGGCGGCGGAGAACTTGGCGCTGAAAGTCATTGTTTCTGAAATTAACAATGAGCTTTACGGTCAGGGATTTGAGGTTGCAGGCTGGCATCTGAATGGTGCGCTTGAACCACTGGACAATTGGTTTACTGATAACGGATGGGGTGAGCCTGAAACCCCCGCCACCGATCGCATCGTAGCCGAAGCTGAGGCGCGCGGAATTGAAAAGGGCATTGCACACCTTGAGAACAAATTCAGCAATATCGGCGTTCAGATTATGAATCTGCAATGGTTGGCTGATTCGCTGCGCGAGGGGGCCGACAAATGAGCAAGTCACTCAGCTTTACTGATAATCATTTTCTTAGCGTTCGTGTCGATGAAATTTGCTCCTCAGTTCCTACTTTTACGACTAAACAGGCGGCACTCGATGCTGGTTCATTGTTCGGCTGGCGTTCAGCTGTTCGCATTGAAAGACGTTTCGAGAAGGTTTGGGTTGTCGGTAAGCGGTGCTTTCAGGACGACCATGTTGCAGGCCTTAATTTCGATTCCTGGCGATTTCCTCTGCTTAAGTGGGTGCAAGAAAACGGCGTAACTAAATGCCCGGTTCTTACCGTCCGTAGGTTTAAACAGGAGCGTGCAGCGTGACCAATATCACCGAACTGGAGCAGAGCCTGAAAGCGGCAGCAGAGAAAGCGACTCCTGGCCAATGGATGCGGTCAAGCGTGCTATTTAACAGCATTACCAATATCGCCAATCCAATGGAGCAGGGCAATAAACCTCACGTAGCTAACACCTCAGAGAAGCGTGACGCTGAATTCATCGCTCTGGCCAACCCTGCCAACATCCTCGCGCTGGTAGAGGCGCTGGAGAAGGCGCAGGAGACGATTGCATTTCAGCAAGGAGAAATTAAAGCGCTTTTGTCGTCGTTGGAGTCCCGCACCGTCACCGTGAAGCTGCCGCCAAAAATTGAGCGTAACGATGCTGACGGCTGGTTTATGTACAACGGCGGTCGCGTCGGTGGTGGCGCTGCTGAGTGGTACAACAAGGCGCTGGATGATGTCGGCTCAGAACTTACCGCCGTTGGCATCAAGTGGGAGGCTGAGTGATACGTAAATCATCAATGGCAATAGCAATTGCTCTTGGCTACATAGGGACTGCTTACGTGGAATGGAAAGGATTGAGAGAAGCACTTAGTCCGCAGGGTTATCCGGTTTCAAATCGCCATACCGGGAAGGCCGCAGAACGCCGAAACGCCAAACGCCGCAGGAGAGCAAAGCAATGACCAATAACCAGTTAACCAAAGAATGGCTACAGCAGACTATCGCCGAACTGGAATCTGTACGCGATGAAATTCCGTTCGGAATTGACACAAATAGCGGATTAGAGCTGGCTGCTTTCAAGATAGCGCTGGCCGCAATGGACAGCGAGCCGGTAGCGTGGTTGGCGATTTATCACGGAGAGGTGTACGACGAAGCGATCGGCATTACTCGCTCCGTTGTTGAGGCTCAAGCGGACCATTTTGGCTGGGAGTCGGCGTTAACGGAAATTATCCCGCTTTACCGCCACGCGCAGCCAGAGCCGGTAGTGCCGGAGGAAATGAAAATCCCTACCATTGACGAATGGGAGAATAAATCAGTTTTCATGGAGATGTTTGGTATGGCAACAGGCTGGAACGCCTTCCGCGCCGCCATGCTCCAGTCTGGTACCCTCACCAGTGAGGATACCAAACAATTTGAACCTGTAACGACGGCTTACAAGTTGCCGGAAACGCAGTTTAAACAGGTTGCTGACCTCTATGCCATTACCTCGCCAACAGGCAGCGAAACAACTTTCACATTTGACCCAGTGGAGGCGGCAAACTTCAAAGATGGCGGATGGAGTGTGCAGGAATACGTCGAACTTGAGCGATTGCAGGAATCGCTGACCGGCAACTATCCGGTAATTCAGGATGGTTACGTGATGGCACCGAAGGAGCCGACGAAGGAGATTCTCGACGAGTTCGATTCAATTATCGACTATGGCGCAGAAGACTCTGTAGACGCCTGGCGCAGACTGCTCGCAGCCGCCCCGCAGGAGGTGAAGTGATGTCTACCATGACTTTCGTCGTTGAGTTCGAAGAAGGGAAAGAGCCGCCGGTACATGCGCACATGGAGGTGTTTGGCGGGAAGGTTATCGCAGTGGCTTTCCGTGACGCATTGGAAGAGCCGGAAGAGGATGAAGACTGATGCCTAAATCCCCAGCAGAACGCAAAGCCCGAATAGTGGGAAAATTGTAGAAAATAAAACGCCGGGGTTGCCCCCGGCGCTCCAGTTTGCTGTACGATCTGGGTTTCCCCTCAGTCACCGCTTATCCTTTATCCGTAGATAATGGTTTCGATATATGCCCGGGGTGACTATCTTCGTTAACCAGCCAAAAAACTAATTAACAGATATCGCGGGTAAGTTCAAAAACTGGGTCAAGGCTTACCTCCTTAGCGACACAGCTCGCATACTCTAATACACTGGACCTACGATTCTATATTTTGCTGGCGAGCTGTCAATCAGGAGCAAATAAAAATGTCACAGTGGAACATTGCAGCCAAGCCGAAAGACGAACAAGACAAGGTCAACGTCGATCTAGCGGCATCCGGCGTCGCCTACAAAGAGCGCCTGAACATGCCTGTGATAGCAGAGCAGGTTGCCAGAGAACAGCCGGAGCACCTCCGGGAGTACTTTATGGAACGAGTTCGCTACTACCGCGAGCAGAGCATCAAACTTCCTCGCGCTTCTGATCCGCGCTACATCGAAATGGCCGAGCAGAACGCCAAAAAGTAGTTTTGATTTTCCGTTATCAACCAGCCATAATCATGTCATCGGAGCCTGAACAACTCCGGTGACTTCTGCGCTTTGAGGGGACTCAAAGTGCAAACGACAATCAGAACACCTTTCAACCAGTCACAGATGCAGAAATGCACCTGCGATTTTCTGCATTCTGCGTTTTATCTCTCAGGAGGTGAAGCGTGAAGCAACAATTCCACCTCGTCAACGAAAGCGTTAAGCAGAACGCTATCAACTTCATCCGCACTTTACCGGTTGACCAGAAGCGGCCACTAATTCTCGACATCAAAGAGATGACTCGCACGCTGGATCAGAATCGCAAGATGTGGCCACTCCTTAAAGACCTGTCTGACCAGGTTACCTGGTTCGAGAACAAATACGATTCCGACGACTGGAAAGATCTCATCACGGCGATGGTAGCTAAGGCCAAAAAACAAGAACAAAGAATGGCGCCCGGACTTGATGGCGGCGTTGTGATGTTTGGTCAGCGTACCAGCAAGATGACCGTTCGCCAGATGGTAGAGGTCATTGAGGCTATCTACTGGTTCGGCACACAGCAGGGCGTCAAGTTCAGCGAGAAATCCCGCCTCGAAATCGAATGGGCTAAAGAGTGGGGTGAGCAGCATGGTTAACCAAATGGCTCGCGTCATGAATGATCACATCTTTAAGGTGAGGACACGTAGCAAGCGCAAGCAGGAACCAAGCCCATCAGAAATACCAACACTGCTCGGATATACCGCCGGTCTCGTTGATAAGAAATGGCTGCGCCTGGCGGCAAGGGGGAAGCGTGGCTAAGAAACCCCAGCGCCGCTGCAAAATCTGCCGGGCTAAATTCACCCCAGCATTCGAAAACCATCGTTGGTGCTGCCCTGAGCATGGCGCTGAATATGCCATGAAGGAACTTGAGAAGAAACGCGAAAAGCAGGCGCATGCGAAAGCGAAGAAAGAGCGCGCCGAATGGCGCAAACGCAAGGCCGCGGTGAAACCTCTCAGGCACTGGGAGGATATGACCCAACGTGTCGTTAATGACTTTATCCGCGAACGTGACCACGACCTGCCGTGCATCAGCTGCGGCACGTTCGATACGGTGCAATGGGAAGCCGGTCATTACCGTTCCCGCGGTAAAGCATCGCACCTGCGCTACAACGAGGACAACATTCACAAGCAGTGCCATCACTGCAACGTGCAGATGTCAGGAAACCAGCAGCAGTACCGCCTTGGCCTGGTAGAGAAAATCGGTGCTGAGCGCGTCGAGGCGCTGGAAAACAACAACACCCCTCACCGATACACCATCGAAGAACTGGAAGGCATCAGGCGCCATTACAGCGCGCTACGCCGTGCGCTAATAAAACAACGGGAGGCCGCATGAGCCGTGACGTTATCGAACGCATCCGCGACCGCTGGCACAAGCTCCGCCTCTGCCGGCACCGCGGAACAGTAATGACCGATTATCGAATTTTGAAAAACTTTGTCCGCATTTATCAGTCTCTGGGAGAAATAGCATGAACCTTGAATCCATCGCTAAATACTTTGCGCCTAAATCACCAATGTTCAGCGATTCCCCGCGCGCGACCGCATCTGATTCACTTACCGGAACGGATGTGATGGCCGCTCTTGGGCTGGTTAAAGCTAAGTGTGGCTTTGGTTTCGATCTTTACCTGGCAAAGATTGGCATCAGCAGCCCGGAGCCTGCCATTGAGGCCCTCTTTAATGCTTCTATTGAAATATCCAGAGAGTTCAAAGCAGTCACCCAACTCAATGAGAATACTCGCCGCCGGGTACTCGAAATCATGTGTGCTTTTGCATACCAGGATTATGCCAGAAGCGCGGCAAGCGTGCGTCAGTGTACCTGCTGTAATGGTGCTGGTTTCATTGATGCTGAGGTCTTCACAACCAAGGTTCATTACCCGGATGGAAAACCACCAAAATGGGCGGCCATTACCAAAGGTGTTTTCCCTTCCTACTGGGAGGAGTGGAAATCAGTACGTGAAGGGGTGCGTGTGTTGTGCTCGGCCTGCAACGGAAAGGGCGTTATCAGTAACGCATGCCGCTGTCATGGAAAGGGGAAAGTGGTTGATCAGAAAGAAAGCCAACTGCAGGGCGTCCCGGTGATGAAGGAGTGCGGGAAATGTTCTGGCCGCGGCTATGCTCGCATCCCCGCAGAAAACGTGCGTAAGGCGCTGTGTTCTGATGTGATGGAAATAAGCCAGCCGACATGGTCCCGCAATTTTAAACCGCTCTATGAGTTGTTGGTCACTCGCTGCCATGCTGAAGAATCACAAGCCGATGCAGAATTAAAAAACGTAACACGATAAATTCATTTTGTTGGGTATTTCTCATAATTTAGATGCAAGGTCTTGCATGTTTGAATAAAAAGGACTAATCTCACACCAACGATGGGAAATTCTGCTCAACGTTTAATGAATCACTAAAAGCCTCGGTAAAACACCGGGGCTTTTTTTTCGTCTGAAGTAAACCCGGCGCAAACAAATCCCGCTACCCAGGGATCATTACGGTCAGAGAGCCGTTTAATTGCTCGCTATCCTTGCCCGCTTCCCGCGGGCTTTTCTATTTTGACCATCAGAATTTATCTGGTGGCATGCCTCTACACACGGAATAACTATGTCTGAGCCATTAACCATTGCAGGCGGAGTTGCATCCGCAACCGTCGGTGTGACGTTCGCCTCTATGTTCCCGGAGGCGACGCCCGGCGTAATGTTATGCGCACTTGCCGGGGCAGCAATGTATGTGCTGACCTCAGAACCTCATCAACTTTGGAAGCAGTTCCTGTTTGCTGTGATTTCATTCATGGGCGGCGTTTTCTTCTCGACATCGATGGCGAAAATCCTGGCCGGTTTGATCAACGCAGCTCTCAGCTTTTTGCAGCCGCCAGTAGTGATAGAAGTATCACCTAATATCGGCGCGCTGGTGGCTGCTTCCATTTCCGTGGCAGTTCTGCTGCGTATTCTCGCAAAGTCAAAAAGCGTGAAGATGCCAGGGCTGGAGGAGGAAGACAAATGACATGGCAAACCATCTTTCTGGATGTGAACGCCATTGTTTGCGTGCTCATCGTAGTGAGGCTGATGTTCTTTAGTAAATCGGGAAGGCGTCATCGCCCGGCCGTCGCGGTCATGGCATACCTGATAATCCTGTCTGCTGGCTACATAGCCTTCAGCATTCTTTTCGGGAAGTATTTGCAGGTCGATCCCGGTGAGTTATTCCTGAATATTGGTGTCTGCATCGCAGTCTGGCGCGCGGACGGGAACCTTGCAAAAGTGGTGAAGGTGAGTCAGTGACTAAAGACAATATTTTCGATGCCATTCTTGGTAAAGAGGGCGGATATGTCGATCACCCAAACGACAAGGGTGGACCGACGAACTGGGGAATTACCCAAGCCACAGCACGGGCTCATGGCTATGCCGGAGATATGCGTAACCTCACCCGCGAACAAGCGCTAAGCATCCTTGAAGCGGATTACTGGTACGACCCACGATTTGACCAGGTTGCATCGGTTTCTTCAGCAATCGCTGCAGAACTTTGTGATACCGGCGTAAACATGGGGCCATCAGTCCCAGTGAAATGGTTACAGCGTTGGTTGAATGCCTTCAACAATCAGCAAAAGCTCTACCCTGACTTGGTTGCAGATGGACAAATTGGACCGCGTAGCATAAGCGCCCTGAAGTCATATCTGGCAGCGAGAGGGAAAGATGGTGAAGAGGTAATGCTTCGCGCACTGAATTGCAGTCAGGGCCAGCGTTACCTCGAACTGGCAGAAGGTCGGCCGGCAAACGAGTCATTTGTCTATGGCTGGGTGAAAGAGCGCGTAAAGCTATGACAAAACTCAAAGCCATCCTGGTGTTTATTGCCACAACTGCAATCCTGGTGCTTGGCGCGTTTGGGTTCGGTCGGATGCGAGGACGTGAAATCGCCAAAACCGAATCTGATAAAGAACGCACTGAAGAGAAAGCCGCTGCTAGCGTCGCAGCAGCTGAACGGAAAGAGGAAGCCACCAGAGAGGCCAGCAATGTACAGCAGACTGTTAGCCATATGCCTGATGACGATGTTGATCGGGAGCTGCGCGAAAAGTTTACCCGCCCCGGTGGTGGTTGATACGGCCTGCAGTTGGGTACGAATTATCTACCTGACAGACCACGATATCGATGTGCTGGATAAGCAGACCAAGCGCGACATACTGGCGCACAACAAATCGGTGCTGGCCAACTGCCCGAATCTAAACGCTACCCGGTGACAGCCCATGACGATATGCACGCTTTCAGTCGAAGTAAAAAGCCGCTGGTGGCTGCCGCTATATCTAAAAACGCTGACGTTATTCTGCCAGATTGTTCAGCGAGAGCCTGATTACGTAAAGGTATCTGCATTCATTGTGAAGTATGGCATCAGCCAGAAGTTGAAACATGAAACTGCAAAGAAATAACGGAGTACCCAATGGCGAACGATGATGAGCGCAGGCCATATCCTCCGGTTAACTTCATCGGCTCCGATAACTGGCAGCCATACACCAGGCTCATTCCTGCCAACGAAGTGCATGAGTGGGTTAACAGGCAAATACTCATCGACACCGGAAGCATCTATAACCCAGACCATGGGCATCTTCTCGATGCTGACCTCTGCTTTATGTGGGCGTCTGATTCTTTCGCGAAGAAAGGGCGTTATGTTCTCGGTCAGGCCGAACAGGTAATGCTTCGCGCCGGCGGTTGGCAGAAAGCCAGAATGGAACAGCAGATGCATGAATGGTTCGGGCGCATACCGAAGTTCATCATCACGCTGGCGGCCGATTACTGCTCACAGTGCAGTGACCTTGAATTTTGCGCGCTGGTGGAGCATGAGCTTTACCACATAGCCCAGGCTACCGATGATTTCGGCGCGCCAAAGTTCAACAAAGAGACCGGGCAGCCAGTTCTTACTCTGCGCGGACACGATGTCGAAGAGTTTGTTGGTGTGGTCAGGCGTTACGGTGCCAGTAAGGATGTGCAGGAAATGGTTGATGCGGCAAACAAGCCCGCGGAGGTTGCTCATCTCGATGTTGTCAGGGCGTGCGGGACTTGCATGCTGAAACTGGCTTAATTTTGGAATGCTTTGGAAGGATGGTTATCTATGGCTGCACTAAAACCTGAAGTGAAAGCCGCCATCGTTCAAATGCTTGCGTGCTATGACAGCCTGTCAATTGTTGTCGAGTCTATCCAAAAAGATTACGGATTAAAGGTCACACCTCAGCAAGTTGAATCGCATGATCCAACGAAGGTAAGCGGCAAGAGGCTGGCTAAAAAGTGGGTTGACCTCTTCAATGCTACCCGCGAACGATTCCTGAATGAAATCTCCGATATCCCGATCGCGAACAAAGCCTATCGCCTGCGCGTCCTGCAGCGAATGTCCATGACTGCCGAAAACATGAAGAACATTGGCATGACGGCTCAGCTACTGGAGCAGGCAGCGAAGGAGGTAGGTGAAGCTTACAGCAACAAGCAGAAGGTCGAGCACACCAGCCCTGACGGAAGCATGACGCCGCGGCCAACGACGATCAGACTGGTAGGAGTAGAGCCAACTAATGGAAAATCAGGTTGACCTGCAAATCCCGGCGAAACTTGTTCCTGTATTCGCGACAGAGGGCATTCGCTATCGCGGCGCTCATGGTGGCCGCGGTTCCGCAAAGACGCGCACATTCGCGCTGATGAGCGCGGTTAAAGCGTATCAGGCAGCAGAGAGTGGATTAAGCGGCGTCATTCTCTGTGCTCGCGAGTTTATGAACTCCCTCGAAGAGTCATCAATGGAGGAAGTAAAACAGGCGATCCGGTCTGTTCCCTGGCTGGATGATTACTTCGATATCGGCGAAAAATACATCCGCACCAAAAACCGCAACGTCAGCTACGTCTTCTGCGGCTTGCGTCACAACCTCGACAGTATTAAGTCAAAGGCGCGCATTCTGGTTGCATGGGTAGATGAGGCTGAGTCGGTATCGGCGACTGCCTGGAAGAAGCTGCGCCCGACTGTGCGAGAAAATGGCTCTGAAATCTGGGTGACCTGGAACCCGGAGAAAGACGGCAGCGCCACTGACAAGCTCTTCAGAAAGAACCCGCCGAAAAGCTCGATGATTGTCGAAATGAATTACAGCGACAATCCATGGTTCCCGGATGTACTAGAAGAAGAGCGCCTCGAAGATCTGGAAAACCTCGACTACGCCGATTATGCGTGGATTTGGGAAGGCGCCTATCTGGAGAACTCAGATAAACAGGTGCTGGCGAATAAATACGTCGTGCAGAGTTTCGAAGATGACCTCTGGAAGAAATCAGAACGCCTGCTATTTGGTGCTGACTTCGGCTTCGCAAAAGACCCGAGCACGCTTATTCGCATGTTCATTCTGGATAACAACCTCTACATCGAATACGAGGCCTACGGCAACGGGGTAGAGCTTGACGATATGTGGAAGTTCTACGCTGGCAAAACCGATGCCACACCGAAACAACTTGAAGACTGGAAGGTTACTGACGAGGCGAAATTCCCCGGCATACCCGAGGCTCGAAAATGGCCTATCAAAGCTGATAATTCCAGACCTGAAACTATCAGCCATATCAAGGGACAGGGATTCAATATCTCAGCAGCTCAGAAATGGCAGGGCAGCGTTGAGGATGGCATTACCTGTCTACGTGGCTTTAAGAAAATCTTCATTCATCCACGCTGCAAAGAGACAGCGAAAGAGGCTCGGCTTTACTCGTACAAAACGGACCGGATCACTGGCGAAGTCTTGCCAGTTATTGAGGACAAAAACAACCACTGTTGGGATGGTGTCCGGTACGGTCTGGACGGGTATATCAAACGTAAACCTCAGTCGATGGGAATGATGATTCCAAAACGCCTTCAGGGCAGATAATCCAACTACGGACAAACCATGACTGACAAATTAACTCTCGCCGTCAACCATGCGTTGAACGATGCGCGAATGGCGCGCGCCCGTATGGGGCTGATGGCGCCTACAATGGGGCTGGACAATAAGCGCCATTCTGCATGGTGTGAGTATGGCTTCCCTGAACAGGTAACCTACGAAAACCTTTATGCCCTGTACCGCCGAGGTGGTATTGCTCATGGAGCCGTTGAAAAGTTAGTGGGCAAGTGCTGGCAGACGAACCCGGAACTCATTGAGGGTGACGACGCTGACGAGAGCAAGGATGAAACCCCTTGGGAGAAGAGCGCCAAAAAGGTTTTCACTAAACGACTCTGGCGCGCTTTTGCTGAAGCGGACCGCCGTCGTTTGGTCGGTCGCTATGCTGGAATCCTGCTTCACATCAACGATTCCAGAAAATGGGATCAGCCGGTTGTTCGCGGGAAGTCACTCAAAAAGGTAACGATCGCATGGGCCGGTTCGTTAACTGTCAGTCATTGGGTCACTGACGAAAATTCGGCAGACTACGGGCAGCCAAAGCAGTGGAAATACGTTGAGAGTCTGCCAAATGGAGGGACAAATCAGCGTTTTGTACATCCCGATCGCGTTTTCATCCTTGGTGATTATTCTAACGATGCCATTGGCTTCCTTGAACCTGGCTATAACGCCTGCGTCAGCCTAGAGAAGGTTGAAGGCGGGTCAGGTGAGGCATTCCTGAAGAACGCCGCTAATAAGCAGAGCATTAATTTCGACAAAGACGTTGATTTCAACAACCTTGCTTCTTTGTACGGCGTATCTGTTGATGAACTTCAGGAGAGATATAACGATGCTGCCAGAGAGTTAAACATCGGTAATGACGTTCTTCTGATTACTCAGGGTGCCCAGGTAACGTCGATGGTGTCGGCAGTTTCAGATCCTGACCCTACCTATAACGTCAACCTGCAAACCTTTGCCGCTTCTGTCGATGAGCCGGTGAAAATTCTGGTGGGGATGCAAACTGGCGAAAGGGCGAGCACTGAAGATCAGAAGTATATGAATGCTCGCTGCCAGTCACGCCGCGGTGACCTGTCATTCGAAATTGAAGACTTCAGTGACAAGCTCATCGACCTAAAAATCATTGATGCTGTCAGCGAGAAGACGGTTATCTGGGATGACCTAAACGAGCAAACTGGAACTGAGAAGCTCGCCAATGCCAAAACCATGGCAGAGATTAACCAGACGTTCCAGGGCAGCGGAGAGAATCCAGCGTTCAGTCGTGAAGAGATTCGTACGGCAGCGGGTTATGAAAACGTTGATGAATTTCCATTAGGAGAAGAGGATGGCAACGAAGAAAACGAAGCCACCGATTCTACCGCGTAACTATCAGGATCCGACGGGAGCCGATACGCTCGAACGCAGGGCAATGAAAGATTTCGCCAGGCGGATGAATAAGATTGGCAAAGCGTACAAATCAGCACTCGACAAAATACCTTCCTCCCTCGCAGTAAACGCCAGATACGAATACCAGCTAAACCCAACATTACTCTCAATCATCCTGAATGATGCCAGTTATCTGGTAGATCAGGTGCTGCTGGATGGGAACGAGTACGACCTGTGGTTTTACGAGTATGTCGATTTGGCGTCAGAGAAAGGCACAGGCCAGTCATTCTACAACCTTAGCCAGCAGTCGCCTGTGTATGCCGCCGGGCGTGAGTCACTGGCCTCAATCCTCGCAAGTGACCCATACCAGCAACGCATGGCGCTGGTGCATGCGCGTGTGTTTGAGGAAATGAAAGGCCTGAGTGCAGAAGTGAAGCGCGATATGGCTCGCGTGCTGACTGATGGTGTAGGGCGAGGGCTTAACCCGCTGGATATCGCCAGGAACCTTACCGCACAGACTGGCATCGAAAAACGTCGGGCGAACCGGATAGCTCGCACCGAAGTGACTACAGCACTGCGTCGGGCTAAATGGGATGAAGATCAGGAGGCGAACGACCTCTACGGACTAAAAACGCTTCTGGTTCACATCTCAGCACTGTCACCGACAACCCGACATACCCACGCAGTACGCCACGCACACCTTTACACCAACGAAGAGGTCCGTGACTGGTACAGCAAGGACGGTAACTCCATCAATTGCAAATGCAGCCAGCAATCGGTGCTGGTGGATGCGGACGGTAACCCGGAGTACCCGGACACCATCAAGAAACTCAAACAGGAATACAAATCGATGCAGGCGCGCGGTTACGCCTGGGCGGAGAAATAACTATGCCTATGCAGGTCAATATCACCACTAAGGTGAATAGCCAGTCTATCCGACGCGAAACGTACAACGGGCGTGAGCATCTGGTGCTGCCGAGTTACACGCTTCCGGCGAACGTCGTCATGAACGGCGGGCTGTACACGGAAGATGAAATCAATGCCCACTATCAGGGGCTAGAAGGCACTCTGGCGCCGCTGGGGCACCCACAGGTTAACGGCCAGTTCGTATCCGCGTTTTCTCCTGAAGGGATTAATGCCGGCCATATCGGCGCATGGAACCGTAACGTTAAGAAGTCCGGTAATCGCATTTACCTCGAAAAGTGGGTTGATGTGGCCCGCGCCGGCGAGTCTGAGGGCGGAAAGGAATTGCTTGAACGTGTCGCTGCTATTGAGCGAGGTGAAGATGTCCCGCCAATTCACACCAGCGTGGCGGCATTCCTCGACCAGCTCGAACCAAATGAACAGCAGCGCGCAACAGGTGCCGATTGGGTAGCAAAAATCCACAGCATGGACCATGACGCGATCCTGCTTCATGAAGTTGGAGCCGCTACCCCTGAGCAGGGCGTTGGCCTGATGGTTAACGCCGACCTGGCACAGCCGCTAAAAGCTAACTCTGGCGCGCTGGTGGGCGAATCCTACCGGGAGCGAGAGCAGCGACTCGACCGGGCAGCCAAAGCGAAGTTTGCACCAGGTGAAAACGAATATGCCTGGGTGGCTGATTTCACTGACTCGCAAGCGGTAATCATCCGTAACGGCGGCAATGCTGAGGTGTTTGGTTACAAGTCAGAAGGCGGGGTTATCACCTTCGACGATACCGGCACCGCAGTTGCACGACAGGAGTCGTGGGTGGCCGTCGTCGCCAATAAACTCAAATCTCTATTCACACCGCAGGAACAGCCTGCACCAAACCACAAAACGGAGGGCGACATGCCTTTAACCAAAGAAGAACTGGAACAAATCGGCAGCATGATCGGCCAGGCTGTTGCGACCAATACCGAAGCGGCTATTAAGCCTCTTGCAGAAAAGGTTGATGCGCTACAGGCCAATCATCAGAAACTCGCGGAAACCCTGACTGCTAACTCCCGCGCTGAAGAGAAAGCAAAGCGTGAGGCGGTAGCGAAAGTCCACGGCGATATCGTCGCCAATGCGCTTTCAGGCGATGCCCTGGACGCAATGTTCAAGTCGCTGGGTGAAGCTGCTCCGCTGGGCGCTAACAATGCTCAGCTGCCGAAAGAAACTGGCGCGCCTGCCGCATCTGAATACTTCAAATAAGGAGCCGGAATAATGGCACGTTATCGTCGCGTCAATATTGACGGTCAGTCTCTGTACAAGACTGAAACCCGTACTACGTCAGCCGCGTTGCTTCCAGGTACTGCGGCAACTATTAACTCATCCGATCAATTTGCTCAGGCCACTGCGCTAACTGGCCGACTGTACATCATCGATGTTGGTTATCACCAGGGCTTGACCATCACTGAATCAATCCCTGCCGGTGATTCTGCCGTCGGAAACTATGTCGAAGAAGGCAGAGAGTTGGCGCTGCGCTGCCTGCCTGGCGCGTATAAGAAAGATAGCCCGATCAAACTGGGAACTGCTGGTCAGTTCACCCTCGCAACCTCTGACACTGATTCAGTGATCGGCTACAGCCAGGATGAATACACCATTGCGGCCAGCACCACCGACTTCATTCGCGTGCGCATGCGCGTTGGCACCGTCGCCGCAGCTGGCGCGTAACAAAAGGACAAACACTTATGTACTTCTCTAAAGAGACGCTGGCGACTAACTCCCGCCTCGGCGGGCACTGGAGCGAGTTGTGGGCAAACCGCAACATGTGGAACCGGCAGAACGATTCCATCATTGCGGCTAACCGCGAAATCATGACTCCTGACATGCTGGCCTGTAACGCAGTTGGTGGTTTCTCCCGTGACTTCTGGGCTGAGATTGATAACCAGGTACTGCAACTGCGCGATCAGGAAGTTGGCATGGAAATCGTGAACGACCTGATCGGCGTTCAGACGGTGCTGCCGGTTGGTAAAACCGCCAAACTGTATAACGTTGTAGGCGACATCGCCGACGACGTGTCAGTAAGCATTGATGGCCAAGCGCCGTTCTCGTTCGATCACACTGACTATGCGAGCGACGGTGACCCGATTCCGGTGTTCACTGCTGGTTATGGCGTTAACTGGCGTCATGCCGCTGGTCTGAACTCAGTGGGAATTGATCTGGTGCTGGACTCGCAGATGGCGAAGATGCGTAAGTTCAACCAGAAGCGCGTCAACTACTACCTGAACGGCGATTCAAAAATTCAGGTTCAGTCCTATCCGGCGCAGGGCATCAAGAACCACCGCAACACCAAGAAGATTAACCTCGGATCTGGTGCTGGTGGCGCGAACATCGACCTGACAACCGCAACCACCGAGCAGATCATTGAGTTCTTCGGTAAAGGTGCGTTCGGTACTACTGCGCGTGCTAATAAGGTTTCTTCCTATGATGTCATGTGGGTGTCTAACGAGATTTGGGCGAACCTGGCTAAGCCGTATGTAGTCAACGGTGTTATCAGTGGTAACGTTCTGCAAGCCGTCCTGCCATTTGCCCCTGTTAAGGAAATTCGACCAACCTTCGCGTTCTCCGGTAACGAGTTTATCGCGTACGTTCGTCGCCGTGACGTGATCTCCCCACTGGTGGGTATGGCTGTAGGCGTTGTTCCGCTGCCGCGCCCACTGCCTAATGTTAACTACAACTTCCAGATCATGTCTGCTGAAGGCCTGCAAATCACTGCAGATGATCAGGGCCTGTCTGGTGTTGTCTACGGCGCTAACCTGGCGTAAGGAAACAGCATGGATAAATACGAAGTTGTGCGTCCATGGTTCGGTGTGAAGGTTGGCGACGTGGTCGAGTTGAAAGAGCTTCATCCGGCACTGAAGTCTAACGTCCGCGCAATGAAGGGCGAAGCTGGTGGTGAGCTTACCCCGTCGACACCTGGTGCCGGTACTGGCGAGAAATCTCGCAAAGAGATTATTCAGGACCGCCTTACTGAGCTGGGCATTGAGTTCAAAGGCACCCTGGGCGCTGAAAAGCTCAGTGAGCTGTTGCCGGATGGCGAACTCGAAAAGCTTTTCCCTGCTGAATAACAGCCGCCGCTAAGGCGGTTTTTTTATGCCCCGCTCCGGCGGGGTATTTCACGGAGTCGATAATGGTAACTCTTGAACAGGCAAAGGAGTATCTGGAAGGTCAGGGAATTACCATTCCCGATTTTGTGCTGCAGGCGTTCGTTGATGAGGCGAACAGCATTCAGGAATGCCTTGATGCGCATTACCCGGCATCTACCGCCTTGCTGATTCAGCTCTACCTGTTAGCGCTGATGGGGCTCGGGAGTGGAGATAAATACATTTCCAGCCAGACGGCACCAAGCGGGGCATCCCGATCATTCCGTTACCAGTCATTCTCTGACCGATGGAAGGCATCAGTAAACCTGCTGCGCAGTCTGGATAAGTACGGGTGCGCCAGCGCGCTGATTCCTGCCGATCCAACTGCTGCTCCAGCATTCGCCGGCATTTGGATTGGCAAAGGGGGCTGTATGTGTGGTGGCAACAAATGAAATGGATATCCGTAAAAGAACGCCATCCGCGTTCATTCGTCCGTGTCTGGGTGATGACCGATACCGGGCGGGAGACTACCGGATACGTGAAATCGGACGGCGAGTGGTTCATCAACTGCCTGCGCATCCGGGCGACCGGCGCGAAGGTGCTGCGCTGGAAGGAGGGATGATGTCATCGGTAGCGAACTGGTCATACACAGCCACTGCGACCATCTGGCGCAAGGTTGGCGGAAACGATGAGATAGGTGACCCGCTGGGCTATGCAGCTCCTGAGCAAATCCTCTGCGATTACGAGGGCGGGCTCAGCAAGAAGTTAGCCAGCCTGGGCGCTGAAATCGTCGTGAAGAACACCGTCTGGACGGAGTTTGCGCTGGCGGCCGCAGGTGATTACCTGCTGATTGGCGTATCGACCGAAGCCGACCCGGTGGTGGCCGGCGCCGACGAGGTGAGGCAGGTTATCCGCTACGCCGACACGTTCGAGCGAGTGGCGGATGATTACGCCATCCTGACGGGAGTGTAGCCATGGGCATCAAAGTGAAGGGCATCAGCCAGGCGAAAAAGCACCTGAACGATGTCATCAACGACGTGAAGGGGCGAAAGGTAATCCGCGCGCTGCAGTCGGCGATGATTCTCATCGGTGCGCGGGCGGCCTATTACACCCCGATCGACACCTCCACGCTGATTAACAGCCAATTTCGGGAGATCGACGCTGGCGGAGTATTCATTACCGGGCGCATCGGCTACTCAGCGAACTATGCCGCGTATGTTCATGAGGCGTCAGGTAAGCTGAAAGGTCAGCCGCGCGCGCACTTTGGTACGACCCGTTCCGGTCAGCAGTTCGGCGGAGGGACAGGAACGGGCAACTACTGGGACCCTCACGGTGAGCCTCAATTCCTGACCAAAGGCGCGAATGATGAGCGCGATAACGTAGACGCGGTGATGCGCAAGGAGCTTTCGCTATGACGCCCATGATGCACGAGCGGGTGCGCAACATGTTCGTCGACGCCGGGCTCACGACCGGCTTCACGGTGCAGCAGCTGATGTACGACGACCCGAAGGACTTGGCTAAAGCCATAATCGTCTTCAGGCCAAACGGCGGCTCGAATATCCGTACTGACCTCGGCTCTGAGTATCACGTCCTGGTTGATGTCGTAGGCGCGAAGGACAAGCGCAAAGACGCGCTCAACGCCGTGCAGCGCATCGTTGATTACGTCCAGGCCAACCCCATGGCTGACGAGTGTGTCGGCTACATCCAGAACATGGGCGCAATCCCAGCGCCGGTGCTCACAGAAGAAGGGCGAATAGTCTTCCGACTCCAGTTCGCCTGCACTTACGGCGAATAGCCATCCCAACCAAATAACCCGCTCCGGCGGGTTTTCTTTTATACGTCAAAGAGGAGTTTCACATGGCTAATTGCCAGAACTCGAACGAGCGCCTGTTCGGCGGTGCGGTCGTGCTGGAGGTCGCCGATGGCTGCCCGGATGTCAAACCACTCGAATCTGAGTGGAAGTCTCTGGCCGCTGGTACTTCCAAAGGGTTTGACTTCAATCCGAACTCAGTAACTTCAGATGCGGATGACGGCGGTGGTTACGTCGAGACCATCATTACCAACAGTGATTTTACCCTGAGTTTCGAGGGGGAAGTTCGTAAAAAAGATAAGTTGGATCAGTACGGAGTCGGTAAGTTCATCAAGTATTTTGCTGATGAGCTAAAGGCCAAGCGTCAACCTGGTATTTGGGTTCGAATGGACTACGGCCCTGTTGAGTTCATTGGCTACATGAACATTACGGCGCTGAGTTCTGATGGCGGAACCAACGACATCGTTACGTTCTCCACTGAATTCAAAGTTGGTGATGCCAGCACCATTGAAGTGAATGAGGTGACTTCTGTAGCAGTAACAGGTGTGACGGTAACTCCGGCCACCAGCACTGGCGCAGCAGCTGGAACCAGCACCTTCACGGTGAATATAGCTCCCGCCGGAGCTACCAACAAAAACTTTACCGTAGCGACTACCGATGCGGCGAAAGCAACGGCTACCGCCTCCGGCAACACAGTTACCGTGACGCGCGTCGCCACCGGCAGCGCGCAGATCATCATCAACACCGAAGACGGCAACTTTGTGGCCGTGCATACGGTCACCATTACCTAACGGACATTCCAAAGGGCAGCGTGCTGCCCTTGATAATGACCGTTTACTGGAATGAGCTATGACTGCATTAATCGACATTGGTGAATTCTCTGTCAGTGATAGCCGCGATGGAGGCAAAGACTATCTGTTAAGGCCATCTTTCGAGGCGATGACTCGCATTGGGACGTCTGCAGAGATTGTGCGAGCGTATGCCACTATTCACGGAAGTGATGTTGCAAAATTACTTGAAGCCTGTACTGGCACATTGAGAAGAATACCTGACTGGCTTTCACCTTCATTTAACAGATCAGCAGAGAAGGTGCTCTCAACATGCATGCATGTGCTTCAGGCTTGCTGCGAAGATGATATGACATCAATGATTGGCGAGTGGAAGGGGTGGCGGCATTGTGTCGTCTATCGACCCGGACAGATGCCGAAGAACGATATCATCGTGCTGGCTCAACACCTCATGCAGCACGGCGTTGTCGGCAAGGCTAAGGTTCGACAGCTACAGCGCCATGAAACAGGCGAACGCACGACAGAGTTTAAAGCATTCGACTACATTAGCGCCGCACGTAGCCACTTTGGCATGAGCCGCTCCGAAGCATCGCAGCTGACGATGACCGAATTCCAGATGCTACTGGCGGCTAAATACCCAGACCAGAAGGGATTCACGCGCGAAGAGTATGATGCAATTGCTGATGACTTCTTGGCAAAGCAAGCAGCAAGAAGGGCTGCAAAAAGCAAATCTGAAAATGTTTAATCTTGTAAGCAATCATATCCCTGCTACCATTTGGAAAATTAAACAAGAGGGATAGGGATATGAAAAAACTAATTTTACTTATTTTTATTGGTTCCGTTCTTAGTGGATGTGTGTATAGAAGTACTGCCCACAGTGGTCGTGATTTCGATGAAACTAAAGCAACACAAATAGTACCAGGAAAAACCACTGAAGCTGATCTTATTAAGAACATTGGCGAGCCGATGAAGAAAGAAATCGTAGGTGATCATGAGGTTAAATGGATTTATGAGTATGTAACTTCAAATGCAGCTGTCCGCGTCTTCTCAGCTAAGCCAAAGGTTGACGTCACTAAGAAGACTTTAGAAGTTCTTATCAGGGATGGTGTTGTTGTTAATTCCGCATTGTCCAATCCCGGAACTACTCAATACCGATAAGGAAAGTGGACCATTAATAAAACCTCGCGAATGCGGGGTTTTTTTATGCTTGGAGAAAGATATGGCAGGTGAGAAAGATGCAGGTAGCATCGTCTATACAGTAAGCGCTGATATAGCCCCTTTACTTCAGGCTGGACGGCAAGCCATTGAGTCGCTTGATGGAATGGGTGATGGCGCAGGGAAAGCTGCTGATAATTTTTCCGGTCTTGAGAGAGCTACTGATAAATCTGGGAAATCGATTGCTAGGACCGCGGATGACGCGAGCAATGCAGCAAAAATCATGGAACGGCTTGGTAATGAAATAGCTGTTCTTGAAGAAGCAAATAAAAACGGAGCCCGCAGCGCAGCTGCCCTGGCAGCTCAGATTGCAGCATCAGGAGATGCGTCAGAGGCGCAAAGCAGGGAGATCGGTAACCTTGCCGTCAAGCTTTTTGACGTAAAACAGGCCGCGATTGATGCAGCCAAAGCGAATAGTGATAGCGCCGCTGCTTACAGAGCATCAGAATCTGCGATCTCATCACTTGAGAGCGAATTATCCGTCCTAAATGCGGAGATGATTGAGGGTTCTCGCAGTGCCGCTATTCTGTCTGCACAAATGAAGGCTGGGAATGGCGCAACGGAGGAGCAAAAGGCGCGCATATCGCAACTGGCTGGCCAGTTATATGACCTAAAGTCTGCTCAAAATGCCTCAGCAAAAGCATCATCTGAAGCAGCTAAGCAGGCTGCTCAACAAGCCAACGACGCGGCAAGGTTGCGTACAATTTCACTGGGTCTCACGCAGCAGATTGCGGTTCTCAATGAAGAGCAAAAGAATGGCGCTAGAAGTGCAGCAATGCTATCTGCCAGGCTCCAAGCTGGCTCTACGGCAACGGCGTCTCAAAGAAAAGAAATAGGCGAGCTTGCCGGGAAATTATACGACCTCAAGCAAGCGCAAAATCAGATAACAAAATCTTCGTCCGGATTAAAAACAGGACTTTCAGCCATAGCTTCCGCAATAGCGGTTTCTCAGGTGGTTGATTATGGTAAGCGCTTCCTTGAAGCAGCTGACGCCATGTCTCAATTACAGGCCAGGATCGAGAGGTTAACAGGCAGCGCCGCGAGCGCCACCCAGACGATGCAGGGTTTGATGCGCATCAGTTCGGCAACAGGCGGTTCGCTACAGGAGACTGCTAAGTTGTGGGAAACTCTCAGCACGGCGTTGCGAGATACCGGAGCGACTAACGGCCAGATAATCCAACTCACAGAAACACTTCAGAAAATAGGACGTATAGGCGGATCCTCTTCCGAAGAAATGGCGAATGCACTCCGCCAATTCGGCCAGTCTATCTCCTCCGGCACTGTCCGTGCTGAAGAATTTAACTCCATCCTTGAGCAAATGCCTGAACTGGCACGCCAGATTGCCGCCGGGATGGGGGTAAGCATAGGAGAACTGCGCCAGTTGATGCTGGACGGGAAACTGACAGCAGAAGATGCACTAAACGCTATCCAGAAACAAACCAGTTCGGTGAATGCTGAATTCGAGAAGCTCCCTCGAACTCTTGCTCAGGCAAACACTGCACTGACAAACTCATTCTTATCCATGATTGACTCTGTTAACCAGGCGACAGGTGCAAGCTCTGGTATGGTGGCTGTTATTGATTCATTGACGGCTGCGCTCGACAGGCTGGCAGGAAAGGCAATTTCTGCAGATGCTCAGATCTCTGATCTGAATAGCACTGCAGAGATGTTCACGCGCAGGGCCCGCACTTGGTCATGGCTGGGGCTAGACGGCTGGGAGGCGCAAAACAAAGCGCTTGCCGGTCTTAGCAATAAGGCCGCCATGTTGGTCGGTGATCTGGCTGCTGTTTCCAAGGCATCTCAGACCGCGGCCAACACAAAACCAATCGAGATTAAGGCCACTGGGACTACTACCGGTAGCAAGGGTAAGGGCGGCAAGTCAGCAGCTCAGAAGGAGGCGGAGCAATACGCAAAAGCGCAGGAATCAATTAACCAAAAACTGGACGAACTGAAGCAAAAGGCCGAATTGTCAGCAAGTAGTGTTGGTGAGCTTTCGCGCGCTCAGGCCATTCTTAATGCTCAGCAATCACTCGGTAACACCGCAACCCAAGATCAGCTCATGCTGGCAGGGCAGTACGCGGCAAAAGCATGGGATAACGCAAATGCATTGCGAGCGCAGGCCAAGGCAGAAAAGGAAAGAACTGACGCTGCCAATAAGTTCAGTACAATCCGGGGTAAAACCAGCAAAACGGCGGGGCTGGACAGCCAGTATCAGAAAGATATCGCAGATATTGACCAGTATGCCAAGCTTTACCCGCAGAAGATAGGAGAGGCTGAGGCTGCGCGCGCTGCAATCGAGCAGCAATACCGGGAGCAGCGTAACGCGGCAATGTGGGAAGAGTGGGCGAAACAGAACGCAGCTACGCAAGCAACGGCAGCTGCATTCGACTCCCTAGCAGGTAATGCCTCTAATGCTTTGACCGGAATTATAACTCAAAGTATGAGTGCCGAAGATGCGCTGAGATCTATCGGTAGCAATGCGCTTAATAGCCTCATTAACTCATTTGTGCAAATGGGTGTTGAATGGGCTAAATCAGCAATTATGGGGGCGACGGTTCAGAATGCTGCTATCGCAACCACGACGGCCGCACAGGTTAGCTCACTAGCCACCACTACTGCAGCTAGCGCATCATCAGCTGCGGCCACAACGGCAGCATGGACGCCGGCGGCGCTTGTGGCGTCGATCGGGTCTTTCGGCGGCGCGGTTGCTATTGGTCTCGGCGCCCTGGTAGCTGCGCTGGCTGTAGGCTCATCGCTAGCCGGAAAGCGCAAGAACGGTGGGCCGGTATCGGCCGGATCAATATATGAAACTGGCGAAGGGGGATTGCCAGAGATATATCGAGCCAGCGATGGTCGGCAATATATGATTCCTGGCAACGACGGCTCTGTCATCAGTAATAAGGATCTGCAGGGTAGTGGCGGCGGCGCGCTGCAGGTCGTGAACAACGTTTACAACTATGCAAATGGCGTCAATGTCGATACCCGCAGCAGCCAGAACGGCGGGCAACTGGTTATCGAGACCTTTATTACCGATATGCAGAACGGCGGCCCGATGTCCTCTCAGATGCAGGACACGTTCGGCCTTCGGCGGCAGGCCAATGGCGATTACTAAAACCAACCCGCTCCGGCGGGTTTTTTAATGCCCGGAGGAAACGTGGCAACAGTTTCATACCCGGAATATCTACCCCTTCCACAGCGAGCAAGCCAGAACATGACACAGGATACCGGCTGGCAGACAACGCAGCCGGCGGTCGGGCCAGCAATATTCACCCCGTTTACGACGGACCTGAAAACGACATGGACGCTTCAGTGGATATTCACTCTTAAACAGGCGGAAGTGTTTAAGTCTTGGCTACGATCGCCGACGTACTGTGACCGCGGACGTAACTGGTTCCAGATGCGTATCGACCTTGGCGACACTTACGGCCCGCAGCTGCAGACGCTTCACTTCATCAACATGCCGGTGCAAACCAGCAAAAATGGCGGAGTGGTGACCTGGACGGCGACGGTTCTGTCAAACGGCATGAGTGACTATACCGAGCAATACGACGACTGGATCGTTGGGATGGCTCCTGGTACCGAATATCTCTATGACCTGCTTGTTACGGAGGTTATGCCGGAATACCCGGGAGGTAATTCATGACAACATTGCGCGAATGGAAGGAGCGGCGGCCGGCGAGTGATATCAAACAGACCATCGAGTTCTATCACCCGGCGTTTGGATATTACCGTGTGGTGAACAAGCTTTTTCAGGAGGCGACGTTTGGCGGCAACCTGTATCAACCGGCAGCGTTTGATATCACAGAACCGACCCAGAACGGGTCAGCAATCATCACGATGGGGATCACCTTCCTGCAGGGGGCTGAAGAGGTCAGAAACACGCTAAAAGCGTGGACAGGTGCCGCCAGGATGACGGCGATAACCTGCAAGTATCAACAATGGAATGCGATCGGTGATGCGGAGCCCCTAAAGACCTGGTCACTGTTTGTGAAGGATGTTGGCGCCGACGGCACAAACGTCACCGTTAATTCCGGCAAGACCAATCCGCTGACGCTGGCCAATCCCATCATTTACACCACGAAAGACTATCCCGGACTGATTACCGTATGACGCAGAACGAATTTATCCGGCTTGTGAATGGCAAGCCGTGGGTTAACCGTGCCTGTTGTTTTGAACAGATGGATTGCTGGGGGCTGGTGGTGCTGTATTACAGGCATGTGCTAGGTCTGGAGCTGCATCATATTCCCGGCTACGAATCGGGCGCCGACTTCATCACCTGCTACTCAGAGGAATCCGCCCACTGGCGAGTGGTTCCCGTAGCTTCGCCTGGCTGCCTCGCCGTGTTTTATTACGCTGATCGTCCTGTTCATGTGGGCGTAATGCTGGACCCGGTTAAATGCATGCACTCCCGCGGTGAGTTCGGGTTTGTGCGCGCTGACAGCATGGTCATCCTGGCGAAGAAATTCAACAAAGTGGAGTATCTGGTTCATGGTTCGATATGAGCTCCAGCGCCTGCCTGGCGCGCCGAAACAATATGGAACGACGCCGCCGGGAACTGAGTTGATAGCATTACTGGATTCTCTCAGACTGCACAATAACGTGAAGGTGCGTCTGAATGGCCGCGAGCTTAAAGATGATTTTGACTTGTCGTTTAAGTTGCGCGCCGGCGACGTGGTAGCGGTTTTTGACCAGCCAGAGAGCGGAGGCCTGTTAAAGACGCTGCTCAACCCTGTAGAGCACCTTAACCCGATCCGCTTTACCAAAAAGGTGCTGGCGGGGATCACCGGGCAGCAAAATGCATCTGCTCCGTCAATTTCGACTGGCGAATCACCAAATAACGACGCCACCGGACAAACTAACCGCGCCAGACTGTACAAAGGGCGACCGAACATTTACGGCCAGTGTAGGGTGTTTCCGGATCTGACGCAGCAGGCGTTGTTCGAGTTCATCGACAACAACAAATACATTACCGAATGGTTTGAAGTGGGATTGGGAAAATACACCATTTCCTCTGTCCGGTATTCAGAATCGAATCTGGGGAGTCTGGCCGGCGCCAGTTACCAGATTTTTGATCCTGGCGCGACGATAGGCACTATTGACGTTGGTTATCAGTTCGATGATATCGATAACGAAGAAGTGCCTGGGCTGAATGAGAGTGAGGATTTCCCGGCGCAGACGGCGACCACATCCACGCCGACCGCAATGAGCATTGAGAGCAATCAGCTTAAAGCGACGGTGCTATCTAATGACGACAATTTCTCATATTTTGCTGCATTGGCTGTGCCGCATCCGGTCACCTTTGTGATTAATGCAACCTGGAACTCAGGCGGGAGCCCCGTCACCAGGAATGTCACCGGCAGTGGGAATATTGTCTATTCAGAGAGCTATATTGGCGAGGATACGCAGTCATACACCACGTTTTATCTGGGTGACATGACCGGAGAAATCACCACTTTACCCGCTAACGCGACCATAAATCTGACTCTGTTTACCCTGAACGATCAGACGCCGCTGGTCATTGGCCCGTCGGTCTCTCCCCTTGAGTCTTCTCAAATCTGGGTTCATGCGATGGTTCAGTTAGGTGCCACGGCGGGTACGACGCGCTATCGGATCCGGTTCTGGAAGGTTGACGAGAACAACAACCAGATCCCCGGAACGGCAGAGCAGTATGATTACTTCTTCGATAACGATTATCAGGTCTCGACGCGTAACTTCCGAACCACGCACAAATTCACCCCTGCCGCCGGGACAGGGCGCTATGCGGTCACAATTGAGAGGCTGGATAACAGCAACGATAGCAACGTCGTCACGCTGATGGCGATTCACGCGGTAAATACCCGCGTCAATGTTGTTTATCCTGACGATACGATCGCCAGAGTGACCATCAAGGGGAGCAACAATAGCAACAGCAATCGCGAGCAGAAATACAACATGCTCGCACAGCGCCATACCATCAGCTATGACCGGGCGACCGGCCAGATTGACTACACGCTGCGCCCAAGCCGTTCATTTGCCGACGCTGCACTGCATGAGTGGATAGTTATCGGTAAGCAGGATGTTTCAAGCATCGATGTCGCTACGCTATACGCGATTGCTGACTCAATAACGGTACCGGAACTCGGCTATTTCGATTACACCTTTTCAGATGAGAAGTTGTCGCTCGGTGAGCGGATCCGGACTATCTGCAATGCGGCGAGGGTGGATGGAAATAACATCGGTGATGTGTTGATGTTCTGGCGCGATGAAAAGGTCAGCTATCCGGATGCGGTTTTCGCGCGCTCAAACATGTTCTTTGATGAATATAAGGTTTCATGGCAGATGTCGCTGCCGGGAGGATATGACGGCGTCACGGTCGATTATATTGACCCGCTCACCAATAAGAAATCTTATATCTACCTGCAAATCGACGCTGGTGGCATCAGGGAAGTTGAAGATGCAACCGTCAATGCCAGCCAGATTAGCCTGGATGGTTGCCGTAATCGTGCTCAGGCTTTGGATCGGGCGTGGCTTGAGGCTCAGCGCCTTCTGTATTCGCGACTGAGCATGACGGTCAAGGTGCTGGAAACTGAGCAGGTGGTTCGCGGCGCCGTCGTCCAGTGTCCGGACATGTACGACAACAAGCAGCAGAACGGCTATCTTACTGGCCGCAATGGTGACATCTTCACGACCTCAGAGCGTATTGATTTTTCACTGGGCGACATGTGGGTGGTGATGACGGATAGCCTGGGTAACTTCCGCGGTAGGTGGCGCACTTATCCTGTAACGGGAAATGCAAAAGCTTTCCAGGCCGCTGCAGATGCTTTCGACCTGAATATCTACAATGGCAGCGATTGTCAGGTAGCCAGCCGCTACTTCATTGCAACAGACACTGAATTAAACTCGTCCATCTGGCGCGTTGAAACTGCCAAACCCAATGGCGATTACACCCAGACACTGACCCTGTCCGAATATTCAGACGCAATTTATCCGTAACATACTGCAGTAACTCTTCAACCTTCGCGCACCACATCAGATTAATTTCTGAGGCTTTCGTGCGCCATTTATAGGGCGACAAGCACAATGGCAACACCGTTACCGACTCCAACGCAGAACCCGGTGCCAAGTACGGACATCAGGGATGCTGTATTTGCCGGCGCAAAAATGGATGAGATTGTCTCGTCTGATAACAAAACGTATATCGACAGGCTCGGAGTGGAGCGCTATACGTGGGCTGGCGCTCTCGCAAATATAGAGCCTCTCGGTCATCCATGGACAGAAGCAGAGGCCAGCGCCGCTATTGCATCCGGTGAAATACCAAACATGGCTTATTATTTTGTCTGGTCTGACGATAAAAATAATGTTGCTGATGTCTGGCAGAATATCAATGGCGTGCCTACCAGAACGGGCAAAAGCTACCCATCGAGTGATTTTGTTTACGGTTTGCAAAAACAGGTCGACTTCATTTTCGACAGCAATGCAAAAAACGTGACAGGGTTTCCGGGGATAGCTGAGATGGCAACAGATAAGAATGGCAATGTAACCTATCAGCGCCTTGAGGACGGAACATCACAGTTCCCGGCTGTGATGGTAGGCAGCAGTATTGAGCAGGTTCAGAAAGCTGATGGCTCAGTGTTTCAGTCAAGAGCATCAGGCACTTCAGTTCTGTCATTGTCAGAAGATGGCAGCGTGGGAATGCTTCGGTTCAATACTTTCTTCTCTGCTGACTACCCTGACTATGCAGAAGTCCACGCCGATATTAATGGCGAAATCTTCAAAATCGTTAAGCGCAATGGTGAGGTTATAGATCTGCGTGATAGCGAAGCAGACCAGAGCGGGCCGGTTGTATCTGCCGATGGCGGAATGGCAATTGAAGTAAGCGGAAACCTCAAATTTATTTCACCTGAAGGGGCGAATACTGACATCACAACTGACGGGGGGAATACCGGTCCGGTTACGTTCCGCGCAGTTGATAACAGTTATTTTGTGAAATTCGCTTCGCTGGAGGGCGGCAGCGGTGACTATCATCTTCACCGCATCAAAACCGATGGACGTTCACGCATCAGGCAGGGGCGCGCTGAGCTGGTTCACATCATGCTTGTTGGACAGTCGCTCTCTGTTGGCGCGGCATCTGTAGTTCAGGCTCCTGTAACGACAACGGCCAGATACCCATACGGGGCGGTGATTTTCAATGGCGGTTCAAAATATGACAGCGCACACGCTGAGAAATCAGTCGCGCTGTCCGATTTGCAGTATCTGGTTCCAGCTGTGGAAAACATCGGTAAGGCTGGCTCTCAGGAATCAGACTGCAGCGGCCTTGGCGAGCGCCTTTTTGAAAAGGGTGGTGTGACCTGTCTTGTTTCAGCAACCGGGGCGTCCGGCACATCACTGGCGAATATTTCGAAAGGGACTGCCTCTTTCATTGCGACTCAACTGGTGATGCAGCGAGGGTATGAAGTTGCCAGAAGTCTCGGAATGGCTTACCAGCCTTATTTGCTGTTCATTCACGGTAATGCGGACGCGGTAAACAACACCAGTGCGGATACCTATAAAAGCCTGATGATCAGTCTTCGTCAGGACTACGAACGCTATCTCCACTCCCTCACCGACGACGGCGATCAGTCCCTGAAGATGTTTGTTCAGCAGTTCAGTAACGCTACCGTTCAGGCGGGGGCGGCGGGAGCTGACGTTAATCTCGTCATTGGCAACGCACAGTATGAAATTTGCCGGGATAACGAAGAATTTATCCTGACTGGTACGCAGTATGCGCGGCCGTATGTCGATAAAGACCATCTGTCCAGCAATGGCTACCGGACAGATGGGGAGATTGCTGGCGTCTCAATTGCTCAGTATCTGAATGCAGGGAGCGTGCTGGCGCTTCGCCCTGATGATGCCAATATCACCCAGACATCAACAGAGGTGATCATTCCACTGCTTGGCGGTGTCGGAAATGCGGTGATTGATACCGTTCGGGTATCCGATCCGGGTAACTATGGTTTCCGGCTTGTCGGCGCCACCATCACAGGGGTGACCATTGACGCGGGCAGAACCATTCGAATCGCAAAAACGGGTACCGCAACCGCGGTGAATTACGCCTACGTGGGTAACCGGGCAAATATGCCGGGCGCAACGACTGGCAGCAGGGGATGCATCAGGGACTCTGCCACAGATATTTCACCCGTATCAAACCTTCCGCTTTACAACGACCTGGTCGCTTTTAACAAAACTCTCTGAGGTAACAATGACAACTACCCGCGTTTATATCGATGGTACCGTGACGGCCAGCCGTTCTCTTGGTCAGATTGCTTTCCCCATCACTAGTTTGCCTGACCTGGTACCGGGCATGATCCTCCAGTGGGACGTTGACGGGACAACCGGCTCGCTGGCACGCAATCGAGTTGGTGCGGATATGACGGTTGTGGGTTCGCCAGCAATCGCCAGCTACGCCGCATCACTTAATGAGACGGCATACATTGATACGGGGATCAGTATTGCCCCCTATGCCAACAGTGATATGACCTTTATCGGGATAACGAACAATCCCGGAGGCAAGTTTAACGTGGTTGGGGTGATGCAGGTTGCTGCGCCGAAACGGTCACGGTGCCATGAGTTTGAAACTACGCATAAACCAGGCGGTTTATGGCTGAACTCCGCCGGTGCATCATGGTTTTCAGTGCTGGACTCAGCGCCGGCAGAAGCTGCTGCGCCAGATGGTATTTTCTCTGTCTCCAGAACGGTGACAAATGATGGTACTGGCCGGGTTGGGATCCACGCTGACTTGCCGATAACGGGTCAGCATGCGCTGGTGACGAATGGCACAGCACCTTCACCGTCAATCACCGGAAATATTTATATTGGCGCCAGTCTTGACCATGGCACTACAGTAACGGGTCAGGTAATGGCTGTACTGGCTTTTAGTCGGGCCATCACCGATACGGAAATGGCGACCATCTACCGGGCATACAAAAGCTATTATGCCGGGCTGGGTAAAAGTATCTGATGATGTACAAGCCTGCAGCGATCAAAGCTGCAGGCTATTCCCCGCGTTTCCGCCACAAATCCCATTCCATATGGGCCCAAAGGAGCAATACCACAATATCGGGAACGAATAGAGGATGTGGCCATCTGGTCCCCAGGAACGTTAGCGAGTAAAGCGCAACCAGAGCGGCAAGACGAAGAATGTTTGTTATAAGCATATTATTCTGCTGTGTAATTATTTAGCTAAACATGATTTAGCCAAGCCATATCCATGGTTTATATGTAAATGCCATACATTTAGTGAGACTATACCTTACTTAAGGCTATCGGCTAAATCAATGAATGTAATGGCTTTATTTATTCTACCTTTCGCTGTTTTCTCTGTTCCTTCCTATAAGTCCTTATAATACTTAATGATAATTAATAATTATTGAAGTGCTTAAACAGAGCGCTTGATCTTGTGCTACTTCGAAACTACTGTATATAAAAACAGTAGTTATAGGTGCAGATCATGCTTCAACAATCACCGTTTTACGAGACAACTGGCATAAGCCAGCATGCAACATTTGTTGAAACACAACGTGGAGTCGCTGTAGTTGAGCGCTCATCATCACCATTAGCATCAGCGGTTTTACTTATCTCATATTGTGGGGTGCAGCAGTTTGCGCGCTTCCTTGGAGGATCGCTCATTACTGAGGATGGGGAAGCTAGCTATAGAAGGGGAATCGCTCGCGGATGTAGAACTGATAGGTGTGGTTACCCACATCATCAGCAAAGCTGGCTTTGATGACTGCCCGGTGATGTGATGTTTGCTTTGGTTGATGTGAACAGCTTCTATGCGAGCTGCGAAACCATTTTCAGGCCGGATCTGCGAGGGAAGCCGGTTGTCGTATTGTCCAATAACGATGGGTGCGTGATAGCGCGTTCTGCCGAAGCCAAGAAACTTGGTATCAAGATGGGGGATCCGTACTTCAAATGCAAAGACCAGTTCCGCCGGCATGGCGTGGTTTGCTTCAGTTCGAACTATGAACTCTACGCGGATATGAGCAACCGGGTCATGACGACACTGGAGGAAATGTGTCCCAGAGTTGAAATCTACAGTATCGATGAGGCCTTTTGCGATCTCACTGGTGTACGCAATTGCCGTGTGCTGGAAGAGTTCGGTCATGAGCTGAAAGATACCGTTTACCGTAATACCAGGCTTCCGGTCGGAGTGGGGATCGCACAAACAAAGACGCTGGCAAAACTCGCTAATCATGCGGCGAAAACATGGAAAGCCACAGGTGGGGTAGTTGACCTGTCGAATGTGGAGCGGCAGCGCAAACTGATGGCTTTACTTCCGGTTGATGAGGTGTGGGGTGTTGGTCGCCGTATCAGCAAAAAGCTTGAGGCGATGGGGATAAAAACCGTCCTGCAGCTAGCTGATACGGATATCCGCTTCATCCGCAAACACTTCAACGTGGTGCTTGAGAGAACTGTCCGGGAGCTTCGCGGCGAGCCGTGTCTTGAGCTGGAAGAGTTTGCGCCAGTGAAACAGGAAATCGTCTGCAGCCGGTCGTTCGGGGAGCGCATTACCACCTATGAGCAAATGCGCCAGGCTATCTGTTCATATGCGGCCAGAGGCGCAGAGAAACTTCGTGGGGAGCATCAATACTGCCGACACATATCGGCGTTCGTGAAGACGTCGCCGTTTGCGCTGAACGAAAAATACTACGGTAACAGCGGATCCATTAAGTTACTGACGCCCACGCAGGATAGCCGGGATATCATCAATGCTGCGGTAAAGTGTCTGGATGCGATATGGGTCGATGGGCACCGGTATCAGAAGGCGGGGATCATGCTCGGTGATTTCTATAGCCAGGGTGTCGCTCAGCTGAACCTGTTTGACGACAATGCGCCACGGCAGAACAGCGAGAAACTGATGGAAGTTCTCGACCACCTCAATGCAAAGGATGGGAGGGGAACTCTCTATTTTGCTGGGCAGGGGATCCAGGCCACCTGGCAGATGAAGAGAGAAATGCTTTCTCCTCGCTATACAACCCGTTTTTCTGATTTGCCGGTCGTCAGGTGATGGGGTCGATTAGTTCGGCGCCCTGATTCTTCACATTTCCAACGGCGCGCGTCACTGCGTGCCAGATAAACTTGTCTGCGGGCACCGTACCGTCCGCAGCTATTTCTTCGGCTTCTTTCCCTCCTATATCCTGTCTCATCCATTCCCTGACTGCTTCTGGTGACAACACCAGTGGTCGGCGGTCGTGAATATCTACCAGTCCTTTATCAGCTGCTGCAGTGACAATCAGAAAGCCTTCTGATTCGTCTCCACGTTCAAATGGTGTGCTTCCGATTGCTGCCATGAATATCGGCTGGCCATCGGCACGATGGATAAAGTAGGGCTGCTTCTTGTCGCCTTCCTTCTTCCATTCGAACCAACCATCAGCAAAGCAGATCGCCCGGCCATGTTGCCAGAGAGGTTTAAACATTCTGCTGGTGGCCGCCGTTTCGACGCGTGCGTTAATCAGAGGTGGTTTATCCCACCATCCTGGCGCATAACCCCAGAAGACCGGATCAATATGCAATTGTTCGTCGCGTTCGCTCAGTAGCAAAACCTTGGTACCTGGCGCGACGTTGTATCGACCAATCGGTTCCGGGTCATATGCGATGTCACGGTCGGCTTCATCGGCAAGACAGGAAAGATAATCTTCACGGGTCATTGACTGGGAAAATCGTCCGCACATATCAACCTCCAGTGGTTAGACTGAAAGTATAGAAGAGGGGAGAGGGGTTGAAATGAGGTAATAAGGACTCATATATAAAGTCCACAATGAAAGTGTGCAGTTAATGCCATTACCGCGCTTTTACAATTTATCAATGGCGTGTACTATTGAGGCTCGTTATCAGCAGGCGAAGGTAGGTACATTTAGGAAATTGTACATCCTGGTGTACACAGTTTGCAGAGTGAAGCAAATAAAGCCATCTAACCTGATGATATAGTTAATTTATTTAGTTTTGTATGTGCTCTTTCGTGTGGGGCACCACTGCAAATAAGGACATAAAATGCCTGTAATTACGCTTCCTGATGGCAGCCAACGCCATTTCGACCACGCAGTTAGCCCGATGGATGTTGCTCTGGATATCGGTCCAGGCCTGGCGAAAGCCACCATCGCCGGACGTGTTAACGGTGAGCTGGTTGATTCCTGCGACCCGATCGAAAATGATTCCACGCTTTCTATTATCACCGCAAAAGATGAAGACGGTCTGGAGATCATTCGTCACTCCTGCGCGCACCTGTTAGGTCATGCGATCAAGCAGCTGTGGCCGAACACTAAAATGGCCATTGGCCCGGTTGTCGACAACGGTTTTTACTATGATGTCGATCTGGACCACACCCTGACTCAGGAAGACATCGACGCGCTCGAAAAACGTATGCACGAGCTCGCCGAGAAAAACTACGATGTCATCAAGAAGAAAGTCAGCTGGCACGAAGCGCGTGAAACCTTCGTGAAGCGCGGCGAAACCTATAAAGTTTCCATTCTTGACGAAAACATCGGCCATGATGACAAGCCAGGCTTGTATCATCACGAAGAATATATCGATATGTGCCGTGGCCCGCACGTACCGAATATGCGTTTCTGCCATCACTTCAAACTGATGAAAACCGCTGGCGCGTACTGGCGTGGCGACAGCAACAATAAAATGTTGCAGCGTATCTACGGTACCGCGTGGGCAGATAAAAAAGCGCTGAACGCCTACCTGCAGCGTCTGGAAGAAGCCGCTAAGCGTGACCACCGTAAAATCGGGAAACAGCTAGACCTGTATCATATGCAGGAAGAAGCGCCGGGTATGGTGTTCTGGCACAATGACGGCTGGACCATCTTCCGTGAACTGGAAACTTTCGTTCGCTCGAAGCTGAAAGAGTATCAGTATCAGGAAGTCAAAGGCCCGTTCATGATGGACCGTGTGCTGTGGGAAAAAACCGGCCACTGGGACAACTACAAAGATGCGATGTTCACCACCTCTTCTGAGAACCGTGAATACTGCATTAAGCCGATGAACTGCCCGGGTCACGTGCAGATCTTCAACCAGGGGTTGAAATCTTACCGCGATCTGCCGCTGCGTATGGCTGAATTCGGTAGCTGCCACCGTAATGAGCCGTCGGGTGCGCTGCATGGTCTGATGCGCGTTCGCGGCTTTACTCAGGATGATGCGCATATCTTCTGTACTGAAGATCAGGTTCGCGATGAAGTGAACGCCTGTATTCGTATGGTTTATGATATGTACAGCACCTTTGGCTTCGAGAAAATCGTCGTCAAGCTGTCTACTCGCCCGGAAAAACGTATCGGTAGCGATGAGACCTGGGATCGCGCGGAAGCGGATCTGGCGGTGGCGCTGGAAGAAAACAACATCCCATTTGAATATCAACTGGGCGAAGGGGCGTTCTACGGCCCGAAAATTGAATTTACCCTGTATGACTGCCTCGATCGTGCATGGCAGTGCGGTACTGTACAGCTGGACTTCTCCCTGCCGCAGCGTTTAAGCGCCTCTTATGTTGGTGAAAACAACGAGCGTCAGGTACCGGTAATGATTCACCGCGCGATTCTCGGCTCGCTGGAGCGCTTCATCGGCATCCTGACCGAAGAGTTCGCTGGCTTCTTCCCAACCTGGCTTGCGCCAGTGCAGGTAGTGGTCATGAATATTACTGATTCTCAGTCTGAATACGTTAACGAATTGACGCGTAAACTACAAAATGCGGGCATTCGCGTAAAAGCGGACTTGAGAAATGAGAAGATTGGCTTTAAAATCCGCGAGCACACTTTACGTCGTGTCCCGTATATGTTGGTCTGTGGCGACAAAGAAGTCGAAGCCGGCAAAGTGGCCGTGCGTACCCGTCGCGGTAAAGACCTCGGCAGCATGGACGTAAATGAAGTGATCGAGAAGCTGCAACAAGAGATTCGCAGCCGCAGTCTTCAACAACTGGAGGAATAAGGTATTAAAGGCGGAAAACGAGTTCAAACGGCACGTCCGAATCGTATTAATGGCGAGATTCGCGCCCAGGAAGTTCGCTTAACTGGTCTGGAAGGTGAGCAGCTGGGTATTGTGAGTCTGAGAGAAGCTATCGAAAAGGCTGAAGAGGCTGGAGTAGATTTAGTTGAAATCAGCCCTAACGCCGAACCGCCAGTTTGTCGTATCATGGACTACGGCAAGTTCCTTTATGAAAAGAGTAAGTCTTCTAAGGAACAGAAGAAGAAGCAGAAAGTTATCCAGGTTAAGGAAATTAAATTCCGCCCTGGTACTGATGAAGGTGACTATCAGGTAAAACTCCGCAGCCTGATTCGCTTTCTCGAAGATGGCGATAAGGCCAAGATCACGCTGCGTTTCCGCGGTCGTGAGATGGCCCACCAGCAGATCGGTATGGAAGTGCTTAATCGCGTGAAAGACGATCTGGTTGAACTGGCAGTAGTCGAATCCTTCCCAACGAAGATCGAAGGCCGCCAGATGATCATGGTGCTCGCTCCGAAGAAGAAACAGTAAGGCCATCAAGTAACATTCCGGTGGGCTTCGGCTCACTGGTTTGTTCGCCTTTGTTTCGTTTATTAACAATGCGAAGTGGAAGTTATTAAAATGCCAAAAATTAAGACCGTACGCGGTGCTGCAAAGCGCTTCAAAAAAACCGGTAAAGGTGGTTTTAAGCACAAGCACGCTAACCTGCGTCACATTCTGACCAAAAAAGCTACCAAGCGTAAACGTCACCTGCGTCCGAAAGCCATGGTTTCCAAAGGCGATCTGGGCCTGGTAATCGCGTGCCTGCCGTACGCATAAGTCGTTAACCCTTTTAACTTTTTAATTAGAATAGATACAGGAGAGCACATATGGCTCGCGTAAAACGTGGTGTAGTTGCCCGTGCACGTCACAAGAAAATTTTGAAACAAGCTAAAGGTTACTACGGTGCGCGTTCTCGCGTATACCGCGTTGCCTTCCAGGCTGTTATCAAAGCTGGTCAGTACGCTTATCGTGACCGTCGTCAGAAAAAGCGTCAGTTCCGCCAACTGTGGATTGCGCGTATCAACGCAGCAGCACGTCAGAACGGTATTTCTTACAGCAAATTCATCAACGGCCTGAAAAAAGCCTCTGTTGAAATCGACCGTAAGATCCTGGCTGACATCGCCGTATTCGACAAATTAGCGTTCACCGCTCTGGTCGAAAAAGCGAAAGCAGCTCTGGCATAAGCCAGTTGAAAGAGGGAGCTTGTCTCCCTCTTTTCGTTTCAACACTATCAATACATTGACTTTTATCCGTGCAGGCTTTTCAATACAGGTCTGACATTTCTTACCAGACAAGGTAATGCAAGCATGAATGCTGCTATTTTCCGCTTCTTTTTTTACTTTAGCACCTGAACTCAGGAGGCTAGCGCGTGAAAGAAGAAACGGAAAACAGCGCCAGAAAGCCTCCCCTGTGGAGGCTTTTTTCGTATATAGATTCGGGAAATTTATTTCACTAAAACCGGTGTCTGCACCGACATAATGAGGAAAACCATGTCACATCTCGCAGAGCTGGTTGCCAGTGCCAAGGCAGCCATTAACGAGGCATCAGATGTTGCCGCGCTGGACAACGTCCGCGTTGAATATCTGGGTAAAAAAGGGCATCTGACCCTGCAAATGACCACCCTGCGTGAGTTGCCGCCGGAAGAGCGTCCGGCAGCGGGTGCGGTCATTAACGAAGCGAAAGAGCAGGTGCAGCAGGCGCTGAACGCGCGTAAGGCTGAGCTGGAAGGCGCCGCGCTCAATGCCCGTCTGGCGGCAGAGACCATCGACGTTTCGCTGCCGGGTCGCCGCATCGAAAATGGTGGTTTGCATCCGGTTACCCGCACTATCGACCGTATCGAAAATTTCTTCGGCGAGCTTGGCTTCACCGTGGCGACTGGCCCGGAAATCGAAGATGACTATCATAACTTCGATGCGCTGAACATTCCGGGTCACCATCCGGCGCGCGCTGACCACGATACCTTCTGGTTCGATGCGACCCGTCTGCTGCGTACTCAGACCTCTGGCGTGCAGATCCGCACCATGGAAAACCAGCAGCCGCCAATTCGTATTATCGCGCCGGGCCGCGTCTATCGTAACGATTACGATCAGACCCACACCCCGATGTTCCATCAGATGGAAGGTCTGATTGTCGATAAGAACATCAGCTTCACCAATCTGAAGGGTACCCTGCACGATTTCCTGAATAACTTCTTCGAAGAAGATCTGCAGGTACGATTCCGTCCGTCCTACTTCCCGTTCACCGAACCGTCTGCAGAAGTTGACGTTATGGGTAAAAACGGTAAATGGCTGGAAGTACTGGGCTGCGGCATGGTGCACCCGAACGTTCTGCGTAACGTCGGCATCGATCCGGAAGTTTACTCCGGCTTCGCCTTCGGCATGGGCATGGAGCGTCTGACCATGCTGCGTTATGGCGTGACCGATTTGCGCGCATTCTTCGAAAACGATCTGCGTTTCCTCAAACAGTTTAAATAAGGGCAGGACAGAACAATGAAATTCAGTGAACTGTGGTTACGCGAATGGGTTAACCCGGCGATCGACAGCGAAGCGCTGTCCGATCAGATTACCATGGCGGGTCTGGAAGTTGACGGCGTTGAGCCGGTTGCCGGTAGCTTCAACGGCGTGGTCGTCGGTGAAGTGGTCGAGTGCGGCCAGCATCCGAATGCTGACAAACTGCGCGTTACTAAAGTCAATGTCGGCGGCGAGCGTCTGCTGGACATCGTCTGCGGCGCGCCAAACTGCCGTCAGGGGCTGAAGGTGGCCGTCGCGACTATTGGCGCCGTACTGCCGGGCGATTTTAAAATTAAAGCGGCGAAACTGCGCGGCGAACCGTCGGAAGGGATGCTGTGCTCTTTCTCCGAGCTGGGTATTTCCGACGACCATAGCGGTATCATCGAACTGCCGGCCGATGCGCCGATCGGTACCGATATTCGCGAATACCTCAAGCTTGACGATAACACCATTGAAATCAGCGTTACGCCAAACCGCGCCGACTGCCTGGGTATCATCGGCGTGGCGCGCGATGTCGCTGTGCTGAACAAAGCGCCGTTGAACGCGCCGGAAATCACTCCGGTTGCCGCCACCATCGATGACGTGCTGCCGATTCAGGTTGACGCGCCGCAGGCGTGCCCGCGCTATCTGGGCCGCGTGGTGAAAGGCATCAACGTCAAAGCGCCAACCCCGCTGTGGATGAAAGAGAAACTGCGTCGCTGCGGTATCCGCTCCATCGATGCGGTGGTTGACGTGACCAACTACGTGCTGCTTGAGCTGGGCCAGCCGATGCACGCCTTTGACCGCGACCGCATTGACGGCGGTATCGTGGTGCGGATGGCGAAAGAGGGCGAAACGCTGGTGCTGCTGGACGGCTCTGTAGCTAAGCTCGACAGCGATACGCTGGTCATTGCTGACCATAATAAAGCGCTGGCGATGGGCGGTATCTTCGGCGGCGAACATTCCGGCGTTAACGACGAAACCCAGAACGTGCTGCTGGAATGCGCGTTCTTCAGCCCGCTGTCTATCACCGGTCGCGCGCGCCGTCATGGCCTGCACACCGATGCATCCCACCGCTACGAGCGCGGCGTCGACCCGGCCCTGCAGTATAAAGCGCTGGAGCGTGCGACCCGTCTGCTGATCGACCTGTGCGGCGGTGAAGCCGGTCCGATTATCGATGTGACCAACGAAGAGACGCTGCCAAAACGCGCCACCATCACCCTGCGCCGCAGCAAGCTGGATCGCCTGATTGGCCATCATATTGATGACGCGCAGGTGAGCGATATTCTGCAGCGCCTGGGTTGCGAAGTGACCGTTGGTCAGGACGAGTGGCAGGCCGTTGCGCCAAGCTGGCGTTTCGATATGGAGATCGAAGAAGACCTGGTTGAAGAAGTGGCCCGTGTCTACGGCTACAACAACATTCCTGACGAGCCGGTACAGGCGGGTCTGATCATGGGTACTCACCGTGAAGCGGACCTGTCGCTGAAGCGCGTGAAAACGCTGCTTAACGACAAAGGTTATCAGGAAGTCATTACCTACAGCTTTGTTGACCCGAAAGTACAGCAGCTAATCCATGCCGGTGAAGAAGCGCTGATTCTGCCAAGCCCGATCTCCAGCGAAATGTCGGCGATGCGCCTGTCGCTGTGGACCGGTCTGTTGGGCACCGTCGTCTACAACCAGAACCGTCAACAGAGCCGCGTACGCATCTTTGAGAGCGGTCTGCGCTTCGTGCCGGATACGCAGGCGCCGCTGGGTATTCGTCAGGATGTGATGCTGGCCGGGGTGATTAGCGGTAACCGCTACGAAGAGCACTGGAACCTGGCAAAAGAAACCGTCGATTTCTATGATTTGAAAGGCGATCTGGAATCTGTTCTTGACCTGACCGGTAAATTAGCCGATATCGAATTCCGCGCAGAAGCGGCTACCGCACTGCATCCGGGACAATCCGCGGCGATTTATCTGAAAGGTGAACGCATTGGTTTCATTGGGGTTGTTCATCCGGAACTGGAACGTAAACTGGATCTCAACGGCCGCACTCTGGTGTTTGAAATTGAGTGGAACAAGCTTGCAGACCGCGTGGTGCCTCAGGCGCGCGAAATTTCCCGCTTCCCGGCGAACCGTCGCGATATCGCGGTACTGGTCGCGGAAAACGTCCCTGCAGCCGATGTTTTGGCCGAATGTAAGAAAGTTGGCGTAAATCAGGTAGTTGGCGTAAACTTATTTGACGTGTACCGTGGTAAGGGTGTGGCGGAAGGCTTTAAGAGCCTTGCGATTAACCTGATCCTTCAGGATACCAGCCGTACACTCGAAGAAGAGGAGATTGCCGCTACCGTTGCCAAATGTGTAGAGGCATTAAGAGAGCGATTCCAGGCATCATTGAGGGATTGAACCTATGGCGCTTACAAAAGCTGAAATGTCAGAATATCTGTTTGATAAGCTTGGGCTTAGCAAGCGGGATGCCAAAGAACTGGTAGAGTTGTTTTTCGAAGAGATCCGTCGTGCTCTGGAAAACGGAGAACAGGTAAAACTCTCCGGGTTTGGCAACTTCGATTTGCGTGATAAGAACCAACGCCCGGGACGTAACCCGAAAACGGGGGAAGATATTCCCATTACAGCCCGGCGTGTGGTGACCTTCAGACCCGGACAGAAGTTAAAAAGCCGTGTCGAAAACGCTTCACCCAGAGAGAAATAATCTGGACTGACTAATTAAAAAGGCCGCTATGCGGCCTTTTTTCTTACCTAATTTATCTTACGCTTTTACGGCGGTGACCATGATCTCCACCAGAATATCTGGCCGCGCCATCTCGGCCTGAACGGCTGCCCGCGCCGGGCTATGGCCTTCCGGCATCCACTTCACCCAGACCTCATTAAACGCCGCAAAATCGCGTGAGATATCTTTAAGCCAGATTTGTGCGGAAAGGATGTGCTGCTTGTCGCTATCGGCCGCGGCCAGCAGGGCGTCGATCTTCTCCAGTACTTCGCGGGTTTGCAGCGCAATATCATCAGTGCTGCTTTTCGGCGTTTGGCCGGAGAGGAACACCAGATTGCCATATTCGACGCTGGCGGAAAGTCGGGGTTGCGGATTATTACGAATAATTGTCATGCGGATTGTTTCCATGTCAGACCATCTAAAGAAATTGCCGGCGCTTCGCCATCGAGGAGCGCTCCCAGCACCACGGCGCTGCCGGCCGCGAGCGTAAATCCAAGGCTACCCTGGCCGAGATTCATCCACAGATTCTGGTATCCGGCGCGCCCCAGCATCGGTGGGCCCGCGGGCGTCGACGGACGCATACCGGTCCAGGCCTCGGCCTCATCCAGCCCCTGCAGATCGGGAAAGCTGCTAGCGACGATTTTCTTCAGCGCCTGAACGCGGCTATCACGTAGTTCATCCCCGTCGTAGCCGATATCCACCATCGCCGCGATACGCAACTGTTCTCCCAGGCGGGCGTAAACGATTTTATGTCCGTAGTCGGTCACGCTGATATCCGGCGCGATCCCGGCCTCTTTAGGGTAGGGAAGGGTCAGGCTGTATCCCTTCAGCGCGCACAGCGGCACGCGCACGCCCAGATGACCCAGCAGCGGGCCGCTACCGTTGCCGGCGGCGACGACATAATCATCGCCGGTTATCGTACCGCGGCTGGTCTCAAGCGAACTGATGCGCCCGTCGCGTTTATTGAGCTTGAGCACCTCGCAGTGGGTGAGCAGGCTGAAGTTGCTACTGGCATTGAGTTTGTCGAGCAGGGCGAGACAGAATTTATGGCAGTCTGCCGTTTCATCTCCCGGTGAATAAATCCCGCCCTGTAGCGAATGGCTGATGTGTTTCAGCGCCGGTTCCAGCTGCAGGCAGGCTTCGGCGCTTAGCGCATGCTGGTACTGCGGATTCATTCCTTTCGCCGCTTTATGAAAGTCATATTCCCGGCGATGGATAATAAGTTTGCCGCTACGCCGCCAGTGAAAATCGGCAAGATTATCTTCATCAAGCCACGACTGCATGACCTGACGACTGAGCAGGGATAAGCGCAAAATATGATCGCCGTTAATTTTGTTGCTTTGGCTATTGCAGGCACGCAGAAACTGCAACAGCCAGCGCCACTGCTGGAAAGACATTTGCAGGCGCATATTCAGCGGCGAATCGGCTTTGCCCATCCATTTAATTCCCTGCAGGGGGACGCCGCGGTCGGCAAGCGGCGCGACGTAGCGGTAGCTTAGCTGCCCGCCGTTGGCAAAGCTGGTGGCGCTGCCCGGCTCGGCGTTGCGCTCCAGCAGTTGAACCTGGTGTCCGCTCTTAATTAATACCCAGGCGGTGGCCAGTCCCACCACGCCGCCGCCGATAATCACAATGCGTTTTTTCATAACCTGATATATCCACCGCTGATAAATATCTTGCGGTTATGTCAAAGCATTTACCCTTGCGGCGCAATTGACTTTTTATGGTCAGGGTATAACTGCAGGTTAATTTCTTTGAGCTGTTGACGCAGCTGTCGACACAGAAAATCGACAAATTTCTGCGTGATTGGGCTGAGCGAAACATCGGCGCGACGCAGCAGGCAAAGGTTAATTTTCATCGGCGGCGTAATGGGGTGAATCATTTCCGGCGACAGATTATGCCGCGCCGAGAAAATATCGGTAATGCTGCAGCCGATGCCGCGCTTCACGAACTCGGTGGCCATGTAATAGGTCTGCACGTTAAGCCGGGTGGTGGAAAAGTCACGGCGAGTGGCGATGGCGGCAGAGAGCGAATGCGGCCCCGGCGAGATCCAGCGCTGCTGATCGATCTCCTTGATGTCCACCGCGCCTTGCCGGTAGTCGCGGTCGATATAGACCAGCGGCACTTCGGCAATCAGGGTGGTGATGATCTCCCCCTGCTGGACCGGCTGCAGCGTCAGCGCTAAATCTATTTCGCGTAGATCCAATTTCTTGACCAACGTCTCAGTATGCTCGGTGGTTAAGGTCATCACCAGATTACTGTTTTGCTGATAAAAATCGGTCACCAGCTCCGGCACCAGGCTTAATCCGAGGCTTGGTAAACAGCCTAAGGCGATCTTGGCGCGCGGGTCGCGGGCCAGATTATCGGCCAGCAGGCGCAGGTTATCAAGATCCTGATAAATGCTCTGCGCCTTTTCAAAAAGTGTGAGCGCTTCGCTACTCGGCAGCAGCTTGCCTCGTACCCGCTGAAACAGCTTAAAGCCGAGCTTAAGCTCGGCGTTTTTTAACGCTTTACTGGCGGCCGGCTGGGAGATATTCAGCGATTCCGCCGCGCGTGAGAGAGAGCCGCAAGTCATCACGGCGTAGAAGATTTCCAGATGGCGCAGTTTCATGAACAGTTAACTCAGGGTTATAGCTTGCCGATAAAAAGTCATTTTCTACTAACACTAAATTAACATAAATTTAATCGCCAATCAGCGCTTCGGTTACATATTGCGCTGCTGGTACCGTCTTCAGGCGGTCTTTTACGTTCTCAGAACCATTCCCTTTGTACCCTGCAAACCCTCAGGCCATGAAGCCAATAATGATAACGAGGGGGGATATTTTCTGAGCAGGCCCGAATACGCCAACCTGCAATTGTGGTCGGTTTTAATGGCTTTAAGGAGTTATATGAGTGACTCAACGCTCGCTGGCAATACCCTCGCCAGACGAAATATCACGAGAAAAAACGTTGTTATTGGCCTGTTATTGGTGCTTTTTGTGTTAACCGCGTGGTGGTGCCATGGCCGCCCGAGCAGTGAACTCGGCCTGTTGGGCTTTACGCCATTAGTGGCGTTAGCGGTGCTGTCGCTGGTCGGCGTCGATATTGTGTTGGCGGTGATTTCTTCGATTATCATCGCCATGATTATGACCTCGACCGGGTTGCCGGAAATGGGCACCATGCTGGCGAAATCCACCGGTTCGTTTATTGCCACCGTCGGGTTAATTATTATGCTCGGCGCCGGCGTGGGTGAAGTCGCCACCCGTACCGGCGCCGCGGTTGAGTTAGTGAAATTTGTGGTTCACCGCATCGGCCTTTCCAGCCAGACGCGGGTGAAGTTCGGCATCGTTGTATCTTCGATTTTAATCTGCGGCTCGCTGGGCACAATGGCCGGTGGTAACGCGATTATCGTCGCGGTGATCATCCCGGTGGCGGCTGCGGTACGCTTAACGCCGCCGACGGTGGCTGCGCTGATGATGACCGCCGGTTCGGTGGGGTTGTTTACCGGGCCGTTTACGCCCAGTACCGTCACCATCCTGAGCCTCGGCGGATTGAGCTATCCTGATTATCTGCTGTACGTTGGCCTGCCGATGAGCGCAGTCACGTTATTGGCCGGCTGGGTGATGGCGGGGCGGATCCAGAAGATGACCGAAGGTAAACTGCGCTATGAAGTCGATCTCACGGAGAAGCCAACAGAAGCACTGAGCGCCGCGCAGCTGCGTTGGCGTAAGCTTAGCGCGCTGGCTTTCGCGGCAACGATTATTGTAATGGCGGTCATTGGCGTGGTGATCAAAGCCGGATTCAGCTTTGCGATTATCGTGATGCTGCTGGTGGCCCTGATTACCGGGCTGGTGGGCGGCCTGCGCCCGACGCAGATCCTGCAGGCGCTGTACCACGGTTGTGGCCGTCTGGTGTGGATGTTTATTCTCTACTGGCTGTATAACCCGATCCTGGAGCTGATGGATGGCCTTCATGCCTATCAGGGGCTGCTCGACTATACCCAGCCGCTGCTGGAAGGCATTTCGCCTGCCTGGCTGTGCTTTTGCATCTTCGCTTTCAATATTATTGGTCACGTACCGGGGGCGGCGGTGGCGCAGATGACCTTCACCCACAAAATTTTCGGCCCGATGCTGATGGCCGCCGGCGTACCGCCGCAGGGATCCACTGCGGTGCTGCTGGCCTCTTCGCAGGTCGACTGGTTTGGCCCATTCCCCTCTTCGGATATGTTCGGTCAGATGGGGCTGGCGCAGTCTACCCATCTGAAATACATGCTGTATAACGGCTGGGCGATTGTGGTGGCGAATATCATTCTCTTCGCGCTACTGTTCCAGATACTGGTGTAACTTCCGTTTTCACGCAGGCGTCCTGGCGAGCACTGACGTCTGCGTGAAGATTGCTCTGCGTTTTTCCTTTTCTCCCCGCCATCGCCACCGTAAAATCAATCACCTCGCTCACTTGCCTCCGGGACTTATGCAGACCTTCGTCGATATTCAACAGCGCCATAACCGTCGTTGGCTAACCGCCTTAACGCTGATTCTGCTCGTCACATTGACTATTAGCCTGTGCGCCGGTGACCAGTGGATCCCGCCGCAGGAGTGGTTTAGCGCCAAAGGCGAGCTGTTTATCTGGCAAATCCGCCTGCCGCGCACGCTGGCGGTGCTATTAGTGGGGGCGGCGCTGGCGCTTTCCGGGTCGATCATGCAGGCGCTGTTTGAAAACCCGTTGGCGGAGCCGGGTCTGCTGGGCGTTTCTAACGGTGCGGGCGTTGGGCTGATTGCCGCCGTGCTGTTAGGCCACGGCGTGTTACCCATGTGGGCGCTGGGGCTGTGCGCCATTGCCGGCGCGCTGCTGATTACCTTTATTCTGCTCCGTTTCGCCCGGCGCCACCTGTCCACCAGCCGTCTGCTGCTGGCGGGCGTGGCGCTCGGCATTATTTGTAGCGCGTTGATGACCTGGGCGGTCTATTTCTCAACCTCTTTTGACCTGCGCCAGCTGATGTACTGGATGATGGGGGGTTTTGGCGGCGTCGACTGGCAGCAGCTGTGGCTGATGCTGGCGCTAATACCGGTGCTGCTGTGGGTATGCTGGCAGTCGCAGCCGCTGAACCTACTGGCGTTGGGCGAAGTCTCGGCGCGTCAGCTCGGCCTGCCGCTGTGGTTATGGCGAAAACTACTGGTGGTGGCCACCGGCTGGCTGGTCGGCGTCAGCGTGGCGCTGGCGGGGGCGATTGGCTTTATTGGTCTGGTGATCCCGCATATTTTGCGCCTGTGCGGCCTGAGCGATCATCGGGTGCTGCTTCCCGCCTGCCTGTTAGCTGGCGCCAGCGCGCTGCTCGGCGCCGATATCATCGCCCGTCTGGCGTTATCGGCGGCGGAATTACCGATCGGCGTGGTGACGGCGACGCTGGGGGCGCCGGTGTTCATCTGGTTGCTGCTGCGTTCGGGGCGACGGGGGTAGGGAGACGCCGTCATAGTGGACGGCGTCGGGTGACGATTACCAGCCTTTGATGGCATCGCCTTTATAGACTTCCTGCGCTTTATCGGCGACTTCCCTGGTCTGGAAGGCCTCTTTCAGCTCCTGAATTTTCTTGCTGTCTTTATTATCCTCGCGCGAGACGATCGCATTCACATAAGGTGAATCCGGGCCTTCCATAAACAGGCCATCGCGGGCGGCGGATAAACCGACCTGCGCCGAGAAATTAGTGTTGATGATGGCAAGCGTAACGTTCGGATCGTCGAGCGTGCGGGTCAGCTGCGGAGTATCGACTTCAACAATCTTCAGATGCTTCGGATTATCGATGATATCCAGCGTGGTGGGCAGATAGCCGACGCCATCTTTCAGCTTGATTAATCCTTGTGCCTGTAACAGCAGCAGGCTGCGGCCGAGGGTGGTGGTTTCGTTAGAGATAGAGACGGTCGCGCCGTCAGGCAGTTCGCTGATATTTTTGATTTTGCGCGAATAGGCGGCAATCGGGAAGACGAACGTTTTACCGACGATAGCGAATTTATAGCCGCGCTCTTTCGACTGCGCCTCGAGATAGGGCAGCGTCTGGAAGGCGTTAGCATCGACATCTTTATTATTTAACGCTTCATTCGGCAACACGTAATCATTGAAAGAGATAACTTCAACGTCAAGGTTATATTTGTCTTTTGCTACCTGCTCCACGACTTTCCAGATAGCTTCATCCGGGCCGGTATTGATCGCGACTTTAACCTTATTGTTATCGTCCGGAGAGCAGGCGGATAACAGCGCCACCGATGTGGCGATTAACACCGAGCTTAATAACTTCTTCATCTCTAAAAACTCTCATAAATTAACAAGTAACGAAACACTATTACATACTTTTCACACTGTACACTGATTTGTCCGCTGCGGATATTGAGAGGAATTCATGTTGTCGTCGGCAAGCGCAGCGCTGTCACATCAAGCGACATTTGCCCGCGAATCAAAGTAGAATCAAGCGCGTTGAATCCGCTACAGTAGATAGGGATCTCCTTAACCTGCATTATTGACTGAGGGAAGGCTATGCAACACGACATTCTTAATACCGAAGTGACGACCATCGATGGCGAAAAAACCACCCTGGCGGCGTACGCCGGAAAGGTGCTGCTGATCGTCAACGTGGCCTCAAAATGCGGCCTCACGCCGCAGTATGAGCAACTGGAAGCGCTGCAAGAAGAGTTTGCCCCGCAGGGATTTAGCGTCCTTGGCTTCCCTTGTAATCAGTTTCTCGGCCAGGAGCCGGGCAGCGAAGAAGAGATTAAAACGTTCTGCAGCGTGACCTACGGCGTCACCTTCCCGCTGTTCAGTAAAATTGACGTCAACGGCGAAGATCGCGCGCCGCTGTATCAAAAATTGATTGCCGCCGCGCCGAAGGCCGTCGCGCCGGAAGGGAGCGGTTTCTATGAGCGGATGGCCAGTAAAGGCCGCGCGCCGCTGTACGTTGACGATATCCTGTGGAACTTTGAAAAATTCCTCGTGGGCCGCGATGGTCAGGTGATTCAGCGTTTCTCGCCGGATATGACGCCGAACGATCCGCAATTGCTGGCTGCGGTAAAAGGAGCGCTAGCGCAATAATGCCGTTTTTGATGCAGCTACAGGATGTAGCGGAAGCGGGGCGGCTGTTGTCGTTTACCGCTGACGTTCGGCCCGGAGAGATAGTCCATCTGGTGGGGCCGAACGGCGCGGGCAAAAGTACCCTGCTGGCGCGGATGGCCGGGCTGACCGCCGGCCCTGGTCTGATTACGCTTAACCAGCGGGCGCTGGATCAGTGGCCCGCGGCGGAACTTGCCCGCCATCGCGCCTATTTGAATCAGCAGCAGCTCCCGCCCTTCGCGATGCCGGTGTGGCACTATCTGTCATTACATATGCAAGACAGCGCCCCGCAGGGGTTGCTCAACGAGATAGCCGGGCAACTGGGGTTAAGCGATAAGCTGGGGCGCCAGGTCAACCAGATCTCCGGCGGCGAGTGGCAGCGGGTGCGTCTGGCGGCGGTGATCCTGCAGATTCACCGCCGCGCGAATCCTGTCGGGCAGCTGTTATTGTTAGATGAACCGATGAACAGCCTCGATGTCGCGCAGCAGGCGGCGCTGGATAGCGTGCTGGCGTCGCTGAGCGCGCTGGGGATCGCTATCGTGATGAGCAGCCACGATCTCAACCATACGCTGCGTCATGCGCAGAGGGCGTGGCTCATTTGTGAGGGGCGGATGATTGCCTGCGGGGAAACGTATGAGGTGTTAAGTGAAGAGAATTTGATCGCCGCTTATCATATCGCGTTTCAGCGGGTGGAAGTCGCGGGTCATCTAATGCTCGTGGCGTCACAGTAGCGGTTAAGGATCTTGCCTGTAAGCCGCTAAACAGGCTAAATTATTTCAATAACAGGACAGGGAACAGAGGAATCGTCTGAGATGCGTGTGTGGTTCATTTTTATTGCGGCGATGGTGCTGGCAGGCTGTAGCAGCCACCGGGCGCCGCCGCCGAATCCACGGCTGGCTGATTCCATTACCGTGGTAGCGAATCTCAATGAGCAATTGCGTAACTGGCGTGGGGCGCCGTACCGCTATGGCGGCATGACGCCGCGCGGCGTCGACTGCTCGGGCTTTGTGGTACGCACGTTCCGCGATAAATTCGCCATGCAGCTGCCGCGGGAAACTCGTGAGCAGGCGGAAATCGGCACCCGCATTGATAAAAGCGATCTGTTGCCCGGCGATCTGGTGTTCTTCAAAACCGGCTCCGGCGAAAGCGGCCTGCACGTCGGTATCTATGATACCGACAATCAATTTATTCACGCCTCCACCAGCCAGGGCGTTACCCGCTCGTCGCTGGACAACGTCTACTGGAACAAGAAATTCTGGCAGGCGAGGCGCATTTAAGCCGCATTCGGCGAAAAAGGGAGCGATGGCTCCCTTTTTTAATTGCCATAACCCTGCAGTTCGCCCGTGTTAATCCCCTGTTTAAGGCACTACACTGGCGGCAGGAGGAACCATGACCCTGTCTTTTACTACTCACTGGCGCGATCGGCTGCCGGGATTTTACACATCGCTGGCGCCCACGCCGCTGGATAACGCGCGTCTCATCTGGCGCAACACCGCTTTAGCGCAAACGCTGGGCGTCCCGGAGACGTTATTTAATCCGCAACATGGGGCGGGCGTTTGGGGCGGCGAAGCGTTGCTGCCGGGAATGTCGCCGCTGGCGCAGGTCTATAGCGGCCATCAGTTCGGCGCCTGGGCCGGCCAGCTTGGCGATGGACGCGGCATTTTGCTTGGCGAGCAGCAGTTGCCGAATGGTCAACGTTTTGACTGGCATCTTAAAGGCGCGGGTTTGACGCCCTATTCGAGAATGGGCGATGGCCGGGCGGTATTGCGCTCGACTATCCGCGAAAGCCTTGCCAGTGAAGCAATGCATGCGCTGGGCATTCCCACTACCCGCGCGCTGGCGATGGTGACCAGCGACACGCCGGTTTACCGCGAACGCGAAGAACGCGGCACGATGTTGATGCGCATCGCCGAAAGCCACGTACGCTTTGGCCATTTCGAACATTTTTATTATCGTCGCGAAGCGGAAAAAGTGCAGCAGCTGGCAGATTATGTGATTGACCACCACTGGCCGCAGCTGCAGCAGGAAGCGGATAAGTATATTCTCTGGTTCCGTGACGTTGTCACGCGCACCGCGGCGATGATAGCCAGTTGGCAGACCGTTGGCTTTGCCCACGGGGTGATGAATACCGATAATATGTCGATTCTTGGCCTGACCATGGATTATGGTCCGTATGGCTTCCTCGATGATTTCCAGCCCGGGTTTATCTGTAACCACTCTGATTACCAGGGGCGCTACAGCTTTGATAACCAACCGGCGGTAGGGTTGTGGAACCTGCAGCGTCTGGCCCAGTCGCTCTCGCCGTTTATCAGCGCCGACTCGCTGAACGCGGCGTTGGATGACTATCAGCATGCCTTATTGACCGCCTACGGCCGCCGCATGCGCGACAAACTCGGCTTCTATACTCAGCAAACCGGCGATAACACACTGCTTGATGGACTGTTCAGCCTGATGGAGCGTGAAGGGAGTGACTACACCCGTACCTTCCGGATGCTGAGCCAAAGCGAGCAGCACAGCGCGGCATCGCCGCTGCGCGATGAATTTATCGACCGCGCGGCGTTTGATAGCTGGTTTGCCGACTACCGGGCGCGGCTGCGCGATGAACAGATCGACGATAGCGAACGCCAGCAGCGGATGCAGGGCGTCAACCCGGCGGTGGTGCTACGTAACTGGCTGGCGCAGCGGGCGATAGAACAGGCCGAAGCTGGCGATATGCGCGAGCTGGAACGTCTGCATGAAGCCCTCGCGCAGCCGTTCGCCGATCGTACAGATGATTACGCCAGCCGCCCGCCTGATTGGGGTAAACATCTGGAAGTGAGCTGCTCCAGCTAACCGTAAAGCCTCGCCATCGCGCGGGGTTTTATTTGGTCAAAATTAGCTTACCGGCGTGGGTCTGGCGCAGCAGATAGCGCTGGCCGTCATGTTCGATCACCACGCGTCCTTCCGGGCCTAACAGCGTCCGGCTGCTGATTTGGCGATCGCTGGCAATAGGATAGGGAGCATTGTCTTTTGTTTTCTCTGCTGTGGCAGTGTTATCCATACGCGTCATAGCACCAAAATAAAAATAAAAGAAACAATGATAATCATTATCAGTAATGTTAATTTTCACGGCAAGCCTTTTTTGTCGTGGCTTACCATTTCAGGTAGCTATTGCGCAGAGGATGAACGGCGAGCGGTTAAAACCCGCCGCGAGCGCGGCGGGGGAAGGGATTACAACCGTGTAGCGGTGGCTGCAGCCAGTTCAGCGAGCATTTTTTCGCTATCTTCCCAGCTCAGGCACGGGTCGGTAATCGACTGACCCCAGGTCAGCGGCTGACCGGGGATCACTTTTTGCGTCCCTTCGGCGAGGAAGCTCTCCGCCATGATCCCGGCAATGGCGGTGGATCCATCGCGGATCTGCTGGCAGATATTGGCGCACACTTCCAGCTGACGGCGATGCTGCTTCTGACAATTGCCGTGGCTGAAGTCGACGACCAGTTGCTCAGGGAGATCGAATTCCCGTAGCGCTTCACCGGCGGCAGCGATATCCGCTGCATGATAATTCGGCCGTTTACCGCCGCGCATAATGATATGGCCGTACGGGTTACCGCTGGTCTGGTAGATGGTCATCTGGCCCTGTTTATCCGGCGACAGGAACATATGGCTGGCGCGCGAGGCGCGTATCGCGTCGACCGCGATGCGGGTGTTGCCATCGGTACCGTTTTTAAAACCAACCGGGCAGGAGAGCGCCGAGGCCATCTCGCGGTGAATTTGGCTTTCGGTGGTGCGCGCGCCGATGGCGCCCCAGCTAATCAGATCGGCGATAAACTGTCCGGTCACCATATCCAGAAATTCGGTGGCGGTGGGGATACCCAGCTCGTTGACCTGCAGCAGCAGACGACGCGCCAGTTCAATGCCGTGGTTGACCCGGTAGCTGCCGTTGAGGTCAGGGTCGGAAATGAGTCCTTTCCAGCCCACGACGGTGCGCGGTTTTTCGAAATAGGTGCGCATGACAATTTCCAGCTGCGGCTGGTAACGTTCGCGCATGCCCTGCAGGCGGCGCGCATATTCCAGCGCCGCTTCGGGGTCGTGAATGGAGCAGGGGCCGATAATCACCAGCAGGCGGCGGTCTTCGCCGTTGAGGATCTTTTCAATCCGCCGGCGGGAAGCGGAGACGTGGGCGGCAACCTCGGCCGACACGGGATGGCGCTGCGCCAGTTCCGCGGGCGTTACCAGGCTTTCAATGCGCGCGGTACGCAATTCGTCTGTTTTATTCATTGGGGTCTCAAAAATCTGTTTCTTCCGCGGCGAAAATGCCGGGAAGTGATGCGCATCACGATAAACCAATCCCTGCTTATTGCAAGAGCAGGGCATGATCCTGTATAGGCCACGAGCGATAGCATAAACAAATTTTCAATAATGTACTAGTGTATTAGTACATCCTGCGATTCAGCCCCATGATATCCATGATTTTGGTGGCAATTTCCTCTACCGAATAGTTGGTACTGTTAAGGCAGGGGATCTTGTTTTTGCGATATAGCGCTTCGACTTCGGTTACTTCCATGCGGCACTGGCGCAATGAGGCGTAGCGGCTGTTTTCGCGGCGCTCTTCGCGGATTGCCGCCAGTCGCTCCGGGTTAATCGTCAGGCCGAACATCTTGTGCTGCAGCGGCTTTAACGAGGCCGGGAGAACCAGATTGTCCATATCGTCGGCGATAAAAGGGTAGTTAGCGGCGCGAATACCATACTGCATGGCCAGGTACAGGCTGGTCGGCGTTTTACCGCAGCGCGAAACGCCGAGCAGGATCACCTGCGCCTGATCGAGATTGCGCAGCGAAATGCCGTCGTCATGGGCGAGCGTGTAATCGATGGCGGCGATACGCGCATCGTATTTAATCAGGTTACCGGGATTCAGGCCGTGGGTGCGGTGAGCCACCGGCGTAGGATCCAGATGTAATTCTTGCTGCAGCGGGGCTACCAGCGCCTGCACGATATCCTGACAAAAACCCTCGCTTTGCAAAATTATGTCGCGAATTTCGGGGATAACGATGGAATAGAAGACCAGCGGACGGATGCCGGTTTGTTGAAAAATGGCATCGATTTGCTCTTTTACCGCCCGGGCTCGACTGACATTTTCGACGAACGGCAATGTCACGCTACTGATGGCCACCGGGAATTGCGACATTACCGCATGGCCTAAAACTTCCGCCGTAATAGCGGTACCGTCAGAAATATAAAATACGTGGCGATCTACAGCACTGTCCATTTTGACCATCCGGTATAATTATCTAAAAGCAGAGTAAATTTAAGCACAGAGCTTTAACCTTTGTCTCACTTAAAAAAATGAAACGCTATTTTTGTTTTTAATGAAATGGCAGGTTCAGTTTCTTTTTTTGCACACTATTTGTATCAAATATCAATAGAATCCATTTTAATCATATAGTTAGGGAATTCCGGAAAACAATCCTAAAAACAGAAAATTAATTTGCTTGAACGATTCACCGTTTTTTTCAGCGGCATAAATATGTCAGGATGAATACCGTAGTCGATCGTGTGTTTTCTATAATTTGTATTAAATCACAAAAGGATTGTCTCGATGTCCAACAATGGCTCGTCACCGCTGGTGCTTTGGTATAACCAACTCGGCATGAATGATGTAGACAGAGTTGGGGGCAAAAATGCCTCCCTTGGTGAAATGATTACTAACCTGTCCGGTATGGGTGTCTCCGTGCCAAACGGGTTCGCCACCACCGCTGATGCTTTCGATCAGTTCCTGGACCAAAGCGGCGTTAACCAGCGCATTTATGCACTGCTGGATGAAACCGACATTGACGACGTTTCCGCATTAGCGAAAGCGGGCGCGCAGATCCGTCAGTGGATCATCGACACCCCCTTCCAGAGCGAACTGGAAAACGCGATTCGCGAAGCTTATGACCTGCTGTCCGCCGATGACGCCGAGGCCTCGTTTGCCGTGCGTTCTTCGGCGACGGCGGAAGATATGCCGGATGCCTCCTTCGCCGGCCAACAAGAGACATTCCTCAACGTGCAGGGCTTTGACGCCGTGCTCGTTGCCGTGAAGCACGTATTTGCTTCACTGTTTAACGATCGCGCGATCTCCTATCGCGTGCATCAGGGTTACGATCACCGCGGCGTGGCGCTATCCGCCGGGGTGCAGAGGATGGTGCGCTCCGACCTGGCCTCCTCCGGCGTGATGTTCTCCATCGATACCGAGTCCGGTTTCGACCAGGTGGTGTTTATCACCTCGGCGTGGGGGCTTGGCGAGATGGTGGTGCAGGGCGCGGTGAACCCGGACGAATTTTACGTTCACAAACCGACCCTGGCGGCTAACCGCCCGGCTATCGTGCGCCGTACCATGGGGTCGAAAAAAATCCGCATGGTGTACGCGCCGACTCAGGAACACGGCAAGCAGGTGCGGATTGAAGATGTGCCCCAGACGCAGCGCGATGTTTTCTCGTTAACCAACGAGGAAGTGGAAGAGCTGGCGAAGCAGGCGGTGCAGATCGAGAAGCATTACGGCCGTCCGATGGATATCGAGTGGGCGAAAGATGGCCACACCGGTAAGTTGTTTATCGTCCAGGCGCGCCCGGAAACCGTCCGTTCGCGCGGTCAGGTGATGGAGCGTTATACCCTGCATGCCCAGGGGCAGATCATCGCCGAAGGTCGAGCTATCGGCCACCGTATCGGCGCCGGCCCGGTCAAGGTTATCCACGATATCAGTGAGATGAACCGCATCGAGCCCGGCGACGTGCTGGTCACCGACATGACCGACCCGGATTGGGAACCGATCATGAAGAAAGCCTCGGCGATCGTCACCAACCGCGGCGGACGTACCTGTCACGCGGCGATTATCGCCCGTGAGCTGGGGATCCCGGCGGTGGTCGGCTGCGGCGATGCGACCGACCGTATCCAGGAAAACCAGAATGTCACCGTTTCCTGCGCCGAAGGCGACACCGGCTACGTCTACGCAGAGTTACTGGACTTCAGCGTGAAGAGCTCCAGCGTCGGCGAGATGCCGAACCTGCCGCTGAAGGTGATGATGAACGTCGGCAACCCGGATCGCGCCTTTGACTTCGCCTGCCTGCCGAATGAAGGCGTGGGGCTGGCGCGTCTGGAATTTATCATTAACCGCATGATTGGCGTTCACCCGCGCGCGCTGCTGGAGTTTGACGACCAGGAACCGGGCCTGCAGAACGAAATCCGCGAGTTGATGAAAGGCTACGACTCACCGAGAGAGTTCTACGTTGGCCGCCTGACCGAAGGGATCGCTACCCTTGGCGCCGCCTTCTACCCGAAACGGGTGATCGTGCGTTTGTCCGACTTTAAATCTAACGAATACGCCAACCTGGTGGGCGGCGAGCGTTACGAGCCGGAAGAAGAGAACCCGATGCTTGGCTTCCGCGGCGCCGGACGCTACGTTTCAGAAAGCTTCCGCGATTGCTTCGCGCTGGAGTGTGAAGCGATGAAACGCGTGCGTAACGACATGGGGCTGACCAACGTGGAAGTGATGGTGCCGTTCGTACGTACCGTCGCGCAGGCGAAAGCGGTGGTCGAAGAGCTGGAGCGTCAGGGGCTCAAGCGCGGCGAAAACGGGCTGAAGATCATCATGATGTGTGAAATCCCGTCGAACGCGCTTCTGGCGGAGCAGTTCCTCGAGTACTTCGATGGCTTCTCGATCGGTTCGAACGATATGACGCAGCTGGCGCTGGGCCTTGACCGCGACTCCGGCGTCGTGTCTGAGCTGTTTGATGAACGCAACGACGCGGTGAAAGCGCTGCTGTCGATGGCCATCCGCGCGGCGAAAAAACAGGGCAAATACGTGGGCATCTGCGGCCAGGGTCCGTCCGACCACGAAGACTTTGCCGCCTGGCTGATGGAAGAGGGGATCGATAGCCTGTCCCTGAACCCGGATACCGTGGTGCAAACCTGGTTAGGTCTGGCTGAACTGAATAAATAAGTTCAACGCGGCTAGCACAATCCCTGGCAGAGATGCCGGGGATTTTTTTTGCCTTCAGCAACGTTTCGCTATTTGATTTTGACGTAAAAAAAAGCCCATCGTGGGAGATGGGCAAAGACTACACACAGCAATTCGTTGTTTCACTCAGGGGATTTCCATGCTTATAAATCAATATCTTGATCTATAACCGTGGGCTAATAGTAGGCATCAGGGCTGTTGGCGTCGATCGGATTCTTCTCAATAGTTAAATCAGTGTGAAGAATATGAGAGGTAAATATCGAGCTGGAACATGAATATGCCGGAAGTGGCGAGGGATTGATAAATTTAGCTTAAGTTTAAGGCGGGTTTCCCCGCCTTTCTGTTACTTTTCGCTTTTGTTATGGCTGGCATTAAGCTCGGCGAGCTCCGCCAGAACCAGATCGGGGTCCAGCGGCGGCGGCGGTACTTCTTGCACCCAGGCGTCGTAAAGACGCCAGGAGACGGCCAGCAGCACCGGGCCGATAAACAGGCCAATCATGCCGAAGGCGATCAGGCCGCCGATAACGCCGGAGAGGATCAGAATCATCGGCAGGTCGGCGCCCATGCGAATCAGCACCGGGCGAATCACGTTATCCATCGTACCCACCACGCAGCTCCACACCAGCAGCACCGTGCCCCAGGTCGTATCGCCGGTCCAGTACAGCCAGATAATTGAAGGGACCAGCACGATAAGCGGCCCCAGCTGTACCAGACAGGTGAAAATCATCACCACGGTCAACAGCGCGGCGTAAGGCACGCCGCTTATCGCCAGCCCGATACCGCCGAGCACCGCCTGCGCCAGCGCGGTGACAACCACGCCCAGCGCCACGGCGCGAACCGCCTGTCCGGCAAGGACCACCGCAGCATCGCCACGCTTTGAGGCCAGACGGGTAGCGAAGTAGCGGAAACCATAAGCGACGCGTTCGCCGCGCCAGTAAAGCAGAGCGCTGAACAACAGCATCAGTCCGCAGTAAACCAGCAGTTTACCAATATGCGCCGCCTGGCCGACAAACCAGGTGGTGGTGGCGCCGATATAAGGGCGAACCTTAGCCATAATCGCCGCGCCGCCCATCTCCAGCAGGCTATGCCAGGCGGAATAGAGTTTATCGCCGATCAGCGGAATCGAGTTCAGCCAGGCGAAATCCGGCAGCGTTACCTGGCCGGTGCTGACGATTTTGATCAGCGGGGCACTATTATCGACCAGGCTATTCACCAGTAAGGCGATAGGAATAACGAACAGTAAAAACAGCAGCAGCGTCATCACCAGCACCGCCAGCGAGCGCTTGCCAAACAGCAGCTTTTGCAGACGCAGCAGCACCGGCCAGGTTGCGATGACCACGGTGCCGGCCCAGGCAAAAGAGAGAATAAATGGTTGCACAACCCACAGGCAGGAAATAATTATCAGGGACAAAAACAGCACCGACAGCAGAATTTGCGGTATGTCCCGGGGCTGATGTTGGTTAATCATAGAGAAAATTTACCTTTCCAGTCGCGTCTCAATGCTGACGCAGCGTAATTCCATGTACAGATAATAATATCAATAATTTCGCGCGCCTGATTTTGCCCGTAAATCTCGTGGGCGGATATGAAAAAAATGTGATAAAAAGTTGAGTGCGCCACGCAAACGTTTAATTTGCGCATTATTACATCATCTAAACACAACATATTCAGGCAGGGTCAAGCGTCATGATCCCACAGATTTCTCAAGCGCCGGGCGTCGTTCAACTGGTGCTGAATTTTTTGCAGGTACTGGAGCAACAAGGATTCACCGGCGATACCGCCACCAGCTATGCCGACCGGCTCACCATGGCGACCGATAACAGCGTCTATCAGCTGTTGCCGGACGCCATTCTGTTTCCCCGTTCCACCGCGGACGTCGCTTTACTGGCGCGGCTGGCGGCGGAACCGCGCTTTCAATCGCTGATTTTTACCCCACGCGGCGGCGGTACCGGCACCAATGGTCAAGCGCTGAATGCGGGGATCATCGTCGATATGTCGCGCTATATGAACCGTATTATCGAAATCAATCCTGAAGAGGGGTGGGTGCGGGTCGAAGCCGGGGTAATCAAAGACCAGCTCAACCAGTTTCTTAAGCCCTACGGCTACTTCTTCGCGCCGGAACTGTCGACCAGTAACCGCGCGACGCTCGGCGGAATGATCAATACCGATGCTTCCGGACAGGGTTCATTGGTTTACGGTAAAACCTCCGATCATGTGCTTGGGGTGCGATCGGTACTGATGGGCGGCGATATCCTTGATACCTTGCCTATTCCCGCCGCGCTGGCGGAAACGCTGGGGCGAGAGCAGTCAGCGATTGGCCGCATCTATCGTACCGTCTATCAGCGCTGTAAAGCGCAGCGTCAGCTGATCATCGATAAATTCCCGAAATTGAACCGCTTCCTGACCGGCTACGATCTGCGTCATGTCTTTAATGATGAGATGAGCGAGTTCGACCTGACGCGCATTCTGACCGGCTCCGAAGGCACGCTGGCATTTATCACCGAAGCGCGGCTCGATATTACGCGTCTACCGAAAGTGCGCCGCTTGGTCAACGTCAAGTATGACTCCTTTGATTCGGCGCTGCGTAACGCGCCATTCATGGTTGAAGCGAAGGCGCTGTCGGTGGAGACCGTCGACTCGAAGGTGCTTAATCTGGCCCGCGAAGATATCGTCTGGCACTCGGTAAGCGAACTGATCGCCGATGTGCCGGATAAAGAGATGCTGGGTCTCAATATCGTTGAGTTTGCCGGGGATGATGCTGAATTAATCGACGGCCAGGTAACCACCCTGTGTCAGCGTCTTGATGAACTCATGTCGCAGGGCGCCGCGGGAGTCATTGGCTGGCAGGTCTGTCATGAACTGGATGGCGTCGAGCGCATCTATGCCATGCGTAAAAAGGCGGTTGGTCTGCTGGGCAACGCCAAAGGCGCCGCTAAACCGATTCCTTTTGCTGAAGATACCTGCGTGCCGCCGGAGCATCTGGCGGATTACATCACCGAGTTTCGTGCTTTACTCGACGGGCATGGCCTGAGCTACGGCATGTTTGGACACGTCGACGCCGGAGTGCTGCACGTTCGTCCGGCGTTGGATATGTGCGACCCGCAGCAGGAGGTGCTGATGAAGCAGATCTCCGATGAGGTGGTGGCGCTGACGGCCAAATATGGCGGCCTGCTGTGGGGCGAACATGGTAAAGGGTTCCGCGCCGAGTACAGTCCGGCCTTTTTTGGCGAGGAGTTATATAGCGAACTGCGTAAAGTGAAAGCGGCATTTGATCCGGACAACCGATTGAATCCGGGGAAAATTTGCCCACCTGAAGGCGTCGATGCGCCGATGATGAAAGTCGATGCGGTGAAGCGCGGCACCTACGATCGTCAAATTCCCATTGCAGTGCGTAGCGCCTGGCGTGGCGCGATGGAGTGTAACGGTAACGGTCTGTGCTTTAACTTCGATGTAAAAAGCCCGATGTGTCCGTCAATGAAGGTCAGTAATCAGCGCATTCATTCGCCGAAAGGCCGCGCGACGCTGGTGCGTGAATGGTTACGTCTGCTGGCCGACCGCGGGATAGACCCGAACAAACTGGAGCAAGAACTTCCGGAAAAAGGTGTGAGCCTGCGCGCCCTGATCGAGCGTACCCGCAATAGCTGGCATGCGCGTAAAGGCGAATATGATTTCTCGCATGAAGTGAAAGAGGCGATGTCCGGCTGTCTGGCCTGTAAGGCCTGTTCAACCCAGTGCCCGATTAAGATCGACGTGCCGGAATTCCGCTCCCGCTTCCTGCAGCTGTATCACAGCCGCTACCTGCGCCCGGTACGCGATCATCTGGTGGCGACGGTCGAATCGTACGCGCCGCTGATGGCCCAGGCGCCGAAAACATTCAACTTCTTTATCAATCAGCCGTGGATGCGCAAGCTGTCGGAAAAACACATCGGCATGGTCGATCTGCCGCTGCTCTCCGTACCGTCGCTCAAGCAGCAGCTGGCAGGCCATCGCTCCGCCAATACCACGCTTGAGGATCTGGAAGCAATGAGCGTCGAACAGCGTGCGAAGAGAGTGCTGGTGGTGCAGGATCCGTTTACCAGCTACTACGAAGCGCAGGTGGTGGCTGACTTTGTCCGCCTGATTGAAAAAGTCGGCTATCAGCCGGTACTGTTGCCGTTCTCACCGAACGGTAAAGCGCAGCATATCAAGGGGTTCCTGACGCGCTTCGCGCGCACGGCGCAGAAAACCGCTGATTTCCTCAACCGCGTAGCGCAGCTGGATATACCGATGGTTGGCGTCGACCCGGCGCTGGTGCTTTGCTATCGCGATGAATATAACCAGACGCTGGGCGAGAAACGCGGCGATTTTCGCGTGATGCTGGTGCATGAATGGCTGACCGAGGCGATAGCGCCTTCAGCCGGGAGGGACAACAGCGGCGAACCCTGGTACCTGTTTGGCCATTGCACCGAAGTGACGGCGCTACCGGCCGCGCCCAAACAGTGGGCAGAGATCTTTGCCCGTTGCGGGGCGAAAATGGAGTACATCAGTACGGGTTGCTGCGGCATGGCTGGCACCTACGGCCACGAAGTGAAAAACCACGCCAACTCGCTGGCGATTTACGCGCTTTCCTGGCAGCAGGCGATGGCGCGTTTACCGCGCGGTCGCTGTCTGGCCACCGGCTATTCCTGCCGAAGCCAGGTGAAGCGTATCGAAGGTAGCGGGGTACGTCACCCGCTGCAGGCTCTGCTGGAGATTATGGGATGATTTGGAAACGTCAGGCTTCGCTGCCGCAGCTTAACGCGATGGGCGAGGGAAACATGGTTGGCCTGTTGGATATTCACTTTGTGTCCATCAGCGATAACGCGATTGAAGCGACGATGCCGGTGGATCACCGTACACATCAGCCTTTTGGTCTGCTACACGGCGGCGCATCGGTGGTTCTGGCTGAAACCCTTGGCTCGGTCGCGGGCTATCTGTGTACCGAAGGAGAACAAAAAGTGGTCGGCCTGGAAGTCAATGCCAACCATATTCGTTCGGTGCGCAGCGGGCGGGTGCGAGGGGTTTGTACCGCGTTGCATGTTGGGTCTCGCCATCAGGTGTGGCAAATCGATATCACCGATGAGCAGGGGCGACTGTGCTGCTCCTCACGACTGACCACCGCCGTGGTGTAACGGTCGCCACATTATTTTAAGGGGATGCGCTTGCATCCCCTTCTTGTTATTGCGTTTCGTCCTTGATGACCTCGCTGGCGCCGTTTTTCTGCACCGAGGCGATACCCTTTTTAGCCGCATCTTTCGACGAGTACATCTCGCTGGTGGCGATGGTCTCATGGTTGTCAGCCTTCAGCAGAAAATACCACGGCTGCGAGACACTCTTTTCAGACTTTTTCAGTACGTAATATCCCATTTCTCACTCCTTCGGCGTTAACGAGCACTGAATAATCTGTAGACCATGGCTAACGGCGCGGCAAGCAATCATCTAATAAATATATATTTGTTAAATCATTCGTTGTAATTATGCTACTATTTTAATTACGAATTACATTCACGGTAACAAAGAGGACGGAGTTAACCATGGGTATCATTTCCTGGATCATTTTTGGTTTGATCGCTGGTATTTTGGCTAAGTGGATTATGCCGGGCAAAGACGGCGGTGGATTTATTGTCACCGTGATCCTCGGTATTATCGGTGCGGTAGTCGGTGGCTGGATCAGTACGTTATTCGGCTTTGGCAAAGTTGACGGTTTTAACTTCGGTAGCTTTGTCGTGGCGGTAATTGGCGCACTTGTGGTGCTGTTTATCTACCGTAAAGTGAAGAGCTAATACGCCGAGCGCCTATTCACGCTGAGACAGCAAACCGCCGTGAATCACGGCGGTTTTTTTTGTGCTCATGATAGCCGCAAGCAAACAAAAAAAGCCCGCTGGATACCTGCGGGCGAACCCATTTTGGCAAATTTTTCGGATGCTTCCTTACAAAGGGCGTAAACACCGTTTTGCCGGATGTTAAGGCGCAGCCCGACCGCTTCCCGGCTGGAGAAGCGGCTGGACAATTTTATGCCCAATTCAGTGGTAAAATAAGCTAACAAAAACGGTAGGGGAAGGGGGGATGGTTACTCCAGTAACACGCTCATCACCAGCAGCACTACCATGCACATCGACATAATACTGATATCAATCATCCTGTAAGACACAAGCTCCCGTAAATAATAGCCCAGCGTTGCTCCGGCAAGTATTCATCAACGACGTCAATTGTACATGAGTAAACGCAGACTTAACCAACCCTGCTTTTAAGAATTAACTCACTTCATCACAAAATTGAATCGTTCTGCAAAGAAGGCTTGCTATTAATTGCCAGCAGCGTCGATTGGCGCTTTGGGGAAAATCTGTAGTCGGGCTTCGGATGTGTAAAATGGAATCAGCAGAAAAGCTAAACCTGCACCACCGGTTGCATACTGCACTGCCAGATCGGCGCTGCGGGTGATAAATATTTGATGACCTCCCCAACTACAAGCCACGCTCATATCCGGCGTACAGTTTTTCCATTTGCTCAGTAACTCGCCACTTTTTGTCAGGTATAAGTACTTCTTGTCCGAACCCGATGGCGGCGCCGCGGATTCGGCTAACAGGATGAACGTTTGAGTGCTTACTACTTTCCCTTGTCCGTCTAACGATGAGGCCTGTAGCGTTGCGGTAGGGTAGTTGAAGCGTAATTCAACGGTTGCGGCATTTTTATCACTGACGTAAAAAACCTGCGTTAAATTATCCGCGCCCCAATACTTTCCGCCGCTGGATTGAAGCGGTTTGATCTTAAATCGATATACGTTCTGCGTGCGTATATCCTGGCGCTGGGAGTATTCGGCATTGTATTGCGCGCTTTGCGGCGCGTTAACCGAGCAGCCGGTAAGTAACCCCATTAATATTAATGCTGAAATTTTGCGCATGCCTTCCCCGTCCATCATTCATCTATTGCCGCCGGTTGATTATGCCCGTTAAGCCAAACGATAAAAAACGCAGAACGCTACCAAACTCGGTAGGTCGTTGCATCACGCGCCATCTGTCATATAGTTAAAATAAGTGGTGGCACGCTTGTTATTGCATCATGGAACAGAGAGGGAGATATGACAATTACGCTTTGCAAAGCTTGCGGTACCTCCTATGAATTTAGCGAAGGCCCTGCACAACAACATTGCCCGATCTGCGAAGATGAGCGTCAATTTGTTCCTGTGGGCGGGCAGCAGTGGATTACGTTAAATAAGCTTACCGCATCGCATAACAATAAGTGGCAGCAGCATAACAGTGGGCTTTTTAGCATTCGCACCATCCCCAGTTTTGCCATTAACCAGCGTGCATTTCTGCTGCGTACGCCGCAGGGCAATATTCTGTGGGACTGCATCGCCAACCTCGATGAGGCGACAAAAACGCTGGTTTCCGCGCTGGGTGGGCTGAAAGCCATCGCTATCTCACATCCGCATTACTACAGTTGTATGCAGGATTGGGCGGCGGAGTTTAAGGCGCCAATCTATCTGCATGGGGATGACCGCCAGTGGGTCATGCGCGACAGCCCGTGGATTACCTTCTGGGAGGGCGATAGTCTGCAACTGACGGCCGATGCCAGTCTGATTCGCCTTGGTGGGCATTTTGCTGGTGGCTGCGTCCTGCACTGGGCGCAGGGCGACGGCCTGCTATTATCCGGCGATATAGTCCAGGTTGCGCCGGGAGCTAACGCCGTTTCTTTCATGTGGAGTTATCCCAATATGCTGCCGCTGCCGGCTGCCACGGTGAGTGATATCCTCCGACGTCTCGACGGGGTGAAGTTTAGTCAAATCTACGGCGCGTTTGAAGGGCGGGAAATTCTGGTTAATGCCCAAGAAATCGTACGTCAATCGGGGAAAAAGTATGTGGCATGTTTGGCCAGACATAGCGTCTAGTTATGCCGGGCTCTCTTTAGGACGAAAAAAACTGAATCGGAAGTATTCTTGAACCAGTAATATGCCCGGCGAAAGTTCATGAGGAATTGGCCATGAATATTTCTGGTCTTGAGCGACACTTATTATTTTGTGTCAATGTTTCTGGTTTATTTACCACAAAAATGATAATCGATAGTCTGCATTGGGCATTGCTTGTAGCGGTTTTTTACAATGGGGTTTATATCATTGTTTTCTTCGCCAGCGAGTCACTTACCGTGGTGCAATAAATATTCTATGGAAAAGTCATTAAAGGCATGGCGAAGAGCGTCAGCGTGGGGGGGCGTTTCTTGTTGTGTCTGTATGCCCCTGTGACGGGGCATGATTGAAAATTATAATGGAAAGTCTTTTGATAGAAGTGGGGAATAATATTTGAGTTATTAATATTTCTTTTTGAATGTGCTTTTTTGTTTTTTTCGATCCTTGATATAGGAGATGAAAACAGCAACGGCAAGTAACAAAAGAATTATCACAATAATAACGAAAAATAAATTTTCCATTTGAGATATCCTCAGGAATGAAGATCGGCGATTTTATTGTTATGGCGAAGAATCTACCTCTCCACCAGGAAAAATCCTAGTAAAAAATACGCGTCGGATAACAAAAAGTATAACCGAATGATGGTTCATAATAGAGGTGGCATTAAATTCCGAATTCCAGCGGCAGAAACGCTATTTTCTATAGCTAATTACTATTATTTTCACTTTGATGACATCCTGAAGGTACAGGCGTTCTCAATCCTGGCGCTGGCTAGGAAGCTACCTGTGGCCACCACATAGACGGGCCTTTTGCCTATTCAATAAATAGGTATTTTCGATGCATCTTTCTTCATTGCCGCTTTATATACGCGCTTATCCTAATAACTTATTATTTATCAATCTATTAATTGCAAAAAATGCGGTCTGATAACCTCTCGACCAGGGTCTATGCTTATAGAAAAGCGTAAAAAGGGGCGAAATGGCCGAATACTCCTGTTCCTGCAGGGTTGAAGTGATAATCATTATCACTAACATGAGGGTAGGGCCCGATAGCGGCAATCGATGAGGTAGAGCGATGGAATTACAAACAAGCACCTTTAATCCCGACGATTTTAACTGGCAGGGGCTGAAGATGACCCCCGCGGCGGCGGCCCATATCCGCGAACTGATGCATAAACAGCCGGACAAGCAGGGGCTACGTCTGGGAATCAAAACCAGCGGCTGCGCCGGTTTTGGCTACGTGCTGGAGATGATTGCCGAACCGGCGGACGACGACCTGCTGTTTGAGCGCGACGGCGCGAAGCTGTTTGCGCCGCTGCAGGCGATGCCGTTTATTGATGGCACCGAACTGGATTATGTTCGCGAAGGCTTAAATGAAATATTCAAGTTTCATAACCCGAAAGCGCAGCACGAATGCGGCTGCGGCGAAAGCTTCGGGGTGCAGGCGGAGTAACTATGTCTCGAAATACTGAAGCAACTGACGATGTCAAAAGCTGGACCGGCGGCCCGCTCAACTATAAAGAAGGCTTCTTTACTCAGCTACAAACCGATGAGCTAGCCAAAGGCATTAACGAAGAGGTGGTTCGCGCGATTTCCGCGCGTCGTAATGAACCGGATTGGATGCTCGAATTTCGTCTCAACGCTTTTAAGGCGTGGCAGGAGATGGAAGAGCCGCACTGGCTGAAAGCGCATTACGATAAGCTCAATTATCAGGATTACAGCTACTACTCGGCGCCATCCTGCGGTAACTGCGATGATACCTGCGCCTCGGAACCCGGCGCGGTACAGCAAACCGGGGCGAATACCTTCCTGACGAATGAAGTCGAGGAAGCCTTTAACCTGCTTGGCGTACCGGTGCGTGAAGGCAAAGAAGTGGCGGTGGACGCCATTTTCGACTCGGTATCCGTGGCGACCACCTACCGCGAGAAGCTGGCGGAGCAGGGGATCATCTTCTGCTCCTTTGGCGAAGCGATTCACGATCATCCGGAACTGGTGAAAAAGTACCTTGGTACCGTAGTGCCGGGCAACGACAACTTTTTTGCCGCGCTGAACGCCGCGGTCGCCTCTGATGGCACCTTTATCTACGTGCCGAAAGGCGTGCGTTGCCCGATGGAACTGTCGACCTATTTCCGTATCAACGCCGAGAAAACCGGCCAGTTTGAACGTACGATTCTGGTCGCCGACGAAGGTAGCTATGTGAGCTATATCGAAGGCTGCTCGGCGCCGGTACGCGACAGCTATCAGCTGCACGCGGCGGTGGTGGAAGTCATCATCCATAAAGATGCAGAAGTGAAGTACTCCACCGTGCAGAATTGGTTCCCCGGCGATAACAATACCGGCGGCATCCTTAACTTCGTCACCAAGCGCGCGCTGTGCGAAGGCGAAAACAGCAAGATGTCGTGGACCCAGTCGGAAACCGGTTCGGCCATTACCTGGAAATACCCGAGCTGCATCCTGCGCGGCGATAACTCGATCGGCGAATTCTTCTCGGTGGCGCTGACCAGCGGCCATCAGCAGGCGGATACCGGGACCAAAATGATTCATATCGGCAAGAACACCCGCTCGACCATTATCTCAAAAGGGATCTCCGCCGGACACAGCCAGAACAGCTATCGTGGGCTGGTCAAAATTATGCCGACCGCCACTAACGCCCGTAACTTCACCCAGTGCGATTCGATGCTGATCGGCCCGGACTGCGGGGCGCATACCTTCCCCTATGTCGAATGCCGCAATAACAGCGCCCAGCTGGAACACGAAGCCACCACCTCGCGTATTGGCGAAGATCAGCTGTTCTACTGTCTGCAGCGCGGCATTAGCGAAGATGATGCGATCTCGATGATCGTCAATGGATTCTGTAAAGACGTGTTCTCAGAATTGCCGCTGGAGTTCGCCGTCGAAGCGCAAAAATTGCTGGCTATTAGCCTTGAACATAGCGTCGGCTGATAATTAAGGAAAAAAGATGTTAAGTATTAAAGATTTGCAGGTCGCCGTAGAAGACAAAGAGATCCTGCGCGGGCTGAACCTTGAGGTGCGCCCCGGCGAAGTGCACGCGATCATGGGCCCTAACGGCTCAGGGAAAAGTACGCTCTCGGCGACGCTCGCCGGACGGGAAGATTACGAAGTCACCGGCGGCAGCGTCGAGTTTAAGGGCAAAAACCTGCTCGAATTAGCCCCGGAGGATCGCGCCGGGGAAGGCATTTTTATGGCTTTTCAGTACCCGGTGGAAATTCCCGGCGTCAGTAATCAATTTTTCCTGCAAACCGCGCTCAATGCGGTGCGCGGCTATCGCGGCCTGGAAGCGCTGGATCGTTTCGATTTCCAGGATTTAATGGAAGAGAAGATCAAACTGCTGAAGATGCCGGAAGATCTGCTAACTCGTTCGGTGAACGTCGGTTTCTCCGGCGGCGAGAAAAAACGCAACGATATTCTGCAAATGGCGGTGCTTGAGCCTGAGTTGTGTATCCTGGATGAATCGGATTCCGGGCTGGATATAGATGCCCTGAAGATTGTCTCGGAGGGGGTTAACTCGCTGCGCGACGGCAAACGCGCCTTTATTATCGTCACCCACTATCAGCGTATCCTCGATTACATCAAACCGGATTACGTCCACGTGCTGTATCAGGGGCGGATCGTCAAGTCAGGCGATTTTACTCTGGTTAAACAACTGGAGGAGCAGGGCTATGGCTGGCTTAGCGAACAGCAGTAACGCGCTGCAGCAGTGGCATCATCTGTTTGAAGCGCAGGGCGAGGCGCGCACGCCGCAGGCCAATCAGCATCTGCAGCAGCTGTTGCGCCTGGGACTGCCGACGCGCAAACATGAAAACTGGAAATACACCCCGCTGGATACGCTGCTAAGCGGCACTTTTGTTGCAAGTCCGGCGACGCTCGGCGTGGCGCAGCGCGACGCGCTGGCGCTCAATCTCGACGCCTGGCGGATGGTGTTTGTCGATGGCCGCTTCAGCCCGGCGCTCAGTGACGATCTCGCCGCTAGCGGTTTTGACGTCAGCGTTGATAACCAGCGCCAGCATCTGCCGGAAGCGGTACAGCCGGAAGTGTTTCTGCATCTCACTGAAAGCCTGGCGCAGACGGTGACTCGCATCAGCGTGAAGCGCAACCAGCGCCCGGAAAAGCCGCTGCTGCTGATGCATATCACCAGCGGTCTGGCCGGCGACGAGCTTAATACCGCCCACTATCGTCATCATCTGGCGCTGGAGAGCGGGGCGCAGGCGACCATCATCGAACACTATACTAGCCTTGATGAGCAGCGGCATTTCACCGGCGGACGCCTGACCATGTCTGTCGCCGACAATGCCCATCTGCAGCATATCAAGCTGGCATTTGAAAATGGGCAAAGCTATCACTTCGCCCATAACGATCTGCTGCTTGGCCGCGATGCTTCGGCTTTCAGCAGCAGCTTCCTGCTGGGCGGCGCGGTGTTACGACACCATACCAGCACCCGTCTGGCTGGTGAAAACAGCAATCTGCGTATTAACTCGCTGGCGATGCCGGTGAAAAACGAGGTCTGCGACAGCCGCACCTGGCTCGATCACCGCGTTGGCTACTGCAACAGCCGTCAACTACACAAAACCATCGTCAGCGATAAGGGGCGGGCGGTGTTTAATGGCCTGATTAACGTCGCGAAACACGCGCTGAAAACCGATGGTCAGATGACCAATAACAATCTGTTGTTGGGAAGGCTGGCGGAAGTCGATACCAAACCACAGCTGGAAATTTACGCCGACGACGTCAAATGCAGCCACGGCGCTACCGTCGGGCGCATTGATGACGAACAGCTGTTTTATTTGCGCTCGCGTGGTATCGATCAACAGGCGGCGCAGCAGATGATCCTTTACGCCTTCGCCGCCGAGCTCACTGAAGCTATTAGCGATGATGCGCTGAAACAACAGGTGTTGGCGCGTATAGGCAAGCGCCTGCCGGGAGGAGATGCATGACATTTTCAGTGGAACGCCTGCGCGCCGATTTCCCGGTGCTGAGCCGCGAGGTTAATGGTCAGCCGCTGGTCTATCTCGATAGCGCCGCCAGCGCGCAGAAACCGGAAGCGGTGATTAATGCCGAAGCCGAGTTTTATCGCCACGGTTACGCTGCCGTCCATCGTGGTATCCATACCCTGAGCGCCGAAGCGACGGCGCGGATGGAGCAGGTACGCCAACAGGCGGCCGCTTTCCTTAATGCCCGTTCGCCGGAAGAGCTGGTGTTCGTACGCGGTACCACCGAAGGCATCAATCTGGTGGCCAATAGCTGGGGCGGGGCTAACGTCGGGGCCGGCGATAATATTATCGTCAGCGAGATGGAACACCACGCCAATATCGTGCCGTGGCAGATGCTCTGCGCCCGCGTCGGCGCCGAGCTAAGAGTGATCCCCCTCAACCAGGATGGCACCCTACAGCTCGACGTTATCCCCGGCCTGTTTGACGACCGTACCCGACTGCTGGCGATAACCCAGGTGTCGAACGTGCTGGGGACGGAAAATCCGCTATCGGCGCTGATCCCGCTGGCACATCAGCATGGCGCTAAGGTGCTGGTGGATGGCGCGCAGGCGGTGATGCATCACCCGGTGGATGTGCAGGCGCTGGATTGTGATTTTTACGTCTTCTCGGCGCATAAGCTGTACGGGCCGACCGGTATCGGCGTGTTGTACGCCAAAGAAGCATTGCTGCAGGAGATGCCGCCGTGGGAAGGCGGCGGGTCGATGATCGCCACCGTCAGCCTGAAAGAGGGTACCACCTGGGCGAAAGCGCCGTGGCGCTTTGAAGCCGGTACGCCGAATACCGGCGGAATTATTGGCCTCGGCGCGGCGCTGGACTATGTCAGCCAGATTGGGCTTGAGCAGATTGGCGAATATGAGCAGACGCTGATGCGCTATGCTCTCGAGGAGCTGAAAAAGGTGCCGGACTTGACGCTTTATGGCCCGCAACATCGGTTGGGCGTCATCGCTTTTAACCTCGGGAAACATCATGCCTACGATGTCGGCAGTTTTCTCGATAACTACGGGATCGCGGTGCGCACCGGCCACCACTGCGCAATGCCGCTGATGGCGTTCTACCAGGTTCCGGCGATGTGCCGGGCATCGCTGGCGATGTACAATACGATGGAAGAGGTGGATCGGCTGGTGGCCGGGCTACAGCGGATCCACAAATTACTTGGTTAAAGGACGCGACTATGGCGGCATTACCAGACAAAGACAAATTGCTGCGCAACTTTACCCGCTGCGCCAACTGGGAAGAGAAGTATCTCTACATCATTGAACTCGGCCAGCGCCTGGCGCCGCTCAGCGCGGAAGAACACATCGCGCAGAACATTATTCAGGGCTGCCAAAGCCAGGTGTGGATCGTGATGGAGCAGGAGCCATCCGGCGTGATTACCCTGCGCGGCGATAGCGATGCGGCCATCGTCAAAGGGCTGATTGCGGTGGTCTTCATCCTTTACGACCGCATGACCGCGCAGGATATTAGCGAATTCGATGTGCGTCCGTGGTTTGAAAAAATGGCGCTGACCCAGCATCTTACCCCCTCCCGCTCGCAGGGCCTTGAAGCGATGATCCGCGCAATTCGCGCGAAAGCTGCAAATCTTAGCTAGAATAAACAGGTAGATTTCATTCTGTTACGTGCGACGAAGGCGAGTGCTTTCGTCGCCGCGCAGATCCTGGCGTTTTATCAGCGAAAGAAGGAATCTCAGTATGAAACGCGCGTCTCTCATCACGATGACCCTTCTCGCAGCTCTGAGCGCGCAGCACGGCGCCTGGGCTGTCGATTATCCACTTCCCCCTGCCAACAGCCGTTTGATTGGCCAAAACCAATACTGGACGGTACAGGAAGGGGATCGCAACCTGCAGGCTATCGCCCGCCACTTCGACACGGCGGCGATGCTGATTCTTGAAGCCAACGATACGATTGCGCCGGTGCAGCCGAAGCCGGGCACCCGGGTCTTAATCCCATCGCAGATGCTGCTGCCGGATGTGCCGCGTGAAGGCATTGTCGTCAATCTGGCCGAGCTGCGGCTGTACTATTTCCCGCCGGGGCAAAATCAGGTGCAGGTCTATCCCCTCGGCATTGGCCAGTTGGGGCTGGAAACGCCGGAGATGACTACCCGCGTCGGTCAGAAAATCCCTAACCCGACCTGGACGCCAACTGCCGGTATTCGCGCGCGCTCGCTGGAGAAGGGCATTAAGCTGCCGCCGGTGATCCCCGCCGGGCCTAATAATCCATTAGGCCGTTACGCCCTGCGGTTGGCCTACGGTAACGGCGAATATCTGATCCACGGTACCAACGCCCCTGATAGCGTCGGGCTACGGGTGAGCTCCGGCTGTATGCGGATGAATGCCGATGACATTAAGGCGCTGTTCAGCCAGGTGCGCGCCGGGACGCCGGTGCGGATTATCAATCAGCCGGTGAAGTTCGCGGTAGAACCCGATGGTAAACGCTACGTAGAGGTCCACAGGCCGCTTTCGCAAACCGAAGGGGAAAATACCCGGACAATCTCTTACTCGCTTCCTGCCGCGTTTCAGGCCTTTTCTGACGATAAAGCGGTGGATGATCTGCAGCTGAAAAAAGCGCTGTCGCGAAGAGCGGGGTATCCGGTGGTGGTTTCGGAAGGGGCGGGCAGCGCGACGACGGAGCTGTCGGCGCAGAATAGCCAGCACAACGACGCTAAGCTGACGCAGTAGGGTAAAATGACAGGCAAAAAAAATGGCGCACAATGTGCGCCATTTTTATTACCAGAACTCTTACTTACGGTAAGAGTGAGCCTGGTTGTCCAGACGCTGGTTAGCGCGAGCTGCGTCGTCTTTAGCAGCCTGAACGTCAGAACGCATTGCGTTCACGTCGTTGCTCAGCTGGTCAACTTTAGCGTTCAGAGTCTGAACGTCAGAAGACAGCTGATCGATTTTAGCATTGCTGGAGCAACCAGCCAGCAGAGTAGAACCCAGGATTACCGCGCCCAGTACCAGTTTAGTACGATTCATTATTAATACCCTCTAGATTGAGTTAATCTCCATGTAGCGTTACAAGTATTACACAAACTTTTTTGGGATGAGAATATTTTTTTTATCCGAATGCACTTATTTTTGATCGTTCGCTCAAAGAAGCATCGAATTCGTCGATCTGGTTTAAAAAGCGCTGTGAAAACAGAAGGCTTCCATCGGATTCATCTTAGATAATCTCTTATTAAATAGTAAAATCCGATTTGCATTTTTATTAAGAACAGCTAGGGAATGAATAAAAAAAAGCGCCCCAGAGGGACGCTTTAAAAAAAGATAAAATAACCTGTAAATTATTACAGCACGTGCACGGAGGCTGTGTTAGTGGTGCCGCTTGGAACCAGCGCGCCGGAAACCATCACAACCACGTCGCCTTTACGCGCCAGGCCGCTCTGCAGCGCCAGCTCTTTACCCAGGTGGTAGAAATCATCAGTAGAGGCGATCTCTTTCACCAGCTGCGGTACCACGCCTTTGCTGAGAACTAACTGACGAGCGGTGGTTTCGTTGGTGGTCAACGCAAGGATAGTGGCGTCCGGGAAGTATTTACGCACTGCGCGCGCAGATTTACCGCCCTGGGTGGCGACGACGATCAGCGGCGCTTCCAGTTTCTCAGCGGTTTCAACGGCGCCGCGGCAAACCGCTTCGGTAATGCGCAGTTTACGGTTGTCGTTGTTGTAATCCAGACGGCTGGTCATCACGCGGTCGGTACGCTCGCAGATGGTCGCCATAATGGTAACGGCTTCCAGCGGGTATTTACCTTTCGCGGATTCGCCGGACAGCATAACGGCATCGGTGCCGTCGAGGATGGCGTTAGCGACGTCGCCTGCTTCAGCGCGGGTCGGGCGCGGGTTTTTGATCATGGAATCCAGCATCTGGGTCGCGGTGATAACGACTTTGCGCGCGCGGATACATTTTTCGATGATCATCTTCTGCGCGAAGATAACTTCTTCAACCGGGATTTCAACGCCCATATCGCCGCGAGCAACCATGATGCCGTCAGAAGCTTCGAGGATTTCGTCGAAGTTGTTCAGACCTTCCTGGTTTTCGATTTTGGAGATGATCTGGATGTTTTCGCCGCCGTGCGCCTTCAGGTGCTCGCGGATTTCAACGACGTCAGAACGTTTACGGATAAAGGAAGCCGCAACGAAATCAACGCCTTGCTCACAACCGAAGATCAGGTCCTGCTTGTCTTTGTCAGCCAGCGCCGGCAGAGCGATGGAAACGCCCGGCAGGTTAACGCCTTTGTTCTCGCCGAGGTCGCCGTTGTTCAGCACTTTACAGATAACTTTGTTACCTTCGATAGCGGTCACTTCCATGCCGATCAGACCATCGTCGACCAGCACGGTGTTGCCGACGCTCAGGTCGGTGGTGAAGCCTTCGTAGGTCACCGCAACGATTTCATTGTTGCCGACCACGGACTTGTCAGTGGTAAAGGTAAAGGTCTGGCCCGCTTTCAGGGAGACGTCGTTGCCGCCTTCCAGCTTAATGGTGCGGATTTCCGGCCCTTTGGTATCCAGCAGGATTGCGGCTTTCTTACCGGTTTTGTTCATCACATTGCGCAGGTTCTGGATGCGCTGACCGTGTTCCGCATAGTCGCCGTGAGAGAAGTTCAGACGCATGACGTTCATGCCCGCGTCCAGCATTTTGGTCAACATCTCTTCGGATTCGGTTTTCGGACCGATGGTGCAAACAATTTTGGTCTTTTTCATGACAGTCTTAGTCTTTAAGTTGTGAAGGATATGGAAATCTCGCTCCGGGGGCGCACTGCCGCGGAGTCAAACCTGTGTTACGAAAGTTGCAATGCCACGCTCTAAGGATAGGTGACAACAAAAGAGCGTGCAGAAGAATGTGTGCTGGCGGTTCAGCCCATGAAAAGTGGCAATGTTTTGTACGTTTTTTTGTGCAGTCCAATGCGCTGAAACCATTCAAGAAAGAATCGAGGCGCATTATACGCTGCCGAAACCAAAAAGGAAAATAAAAACGGCGTTTCATTTTTAGTGTGATTAATGTAACAAAATTCACACGATTTGCTCGCGAACCTGCAACACACTTTTGCCGCAGCGGATCAGATTAAACGGCGTTTTATCATATTTACTAACCGATTAAAGGCAGTAAAACGCCTCATTGAACGAAAAAAATAGCGCAGTTTGCTTTATTATAAAATCGTATCAATAATGAATTGATTGATAATGATAATTTAAGAGTCTTAATAATGGGAAATAAAGCGAAAGACGACGAGCTCTATCAGGAAATGTGCCGCGTAGTGGGTAAGGTGGTATTGGAAATGCGCGATCTTGGCCAGCAGCCAAAACATATTGTTATTGCCGGTGTCGTACGCACCGCGCTGGCAAATAGCAAAATTGAACGTTCCGCGCTAACCCGCGAGGCGATGGAAAGGGTGATTCACGCGTTATCGGGGCACTAATCGCCGCGCCCCGACATAAGTAATGCTTAAGAGATAACGAACCGAATCACCGCTTTCACCGCAATCTCGCAGTGGTGTGAAACCATTGCTTCGTCGTCGATTTCAGGCAGCGGATCGTCGAGGTACAGGCTACTGAAGGTATAAAAATTCGATACCTGATAGAAGCTGAAGCTGCTAATCAGTCGGTGCACGTCGCGCGCCTGCAGACCGGCCTGGAAAATCCCCTGTTGCTGGCCGCGTTGTAAAATATCCTCGATTATCGACAACGCGGTACGGTTCAGCGGCTTCAGCTCCTCTGAACCCTTGAGCCACTTCCCGCGCTGCATGTTTTCCATGCAGATAACCCGCATATAGTCGGCATGCGTGGCGTGATAGCGCACGCTCCATTTCACCAGTTGCGCCAGCGCCTCTACCGGCGGCAGATGCTCCAGCCCCAGCTGTTGTTCCGTTTCACGGATCTGCGCATACACATGTTGCAGTACCGCCTGGTACAGCTGCTCTTTGCTCTTGAAGTAGTAGACCACCATACGCTTGGTAGTTTGCGCCTCGATGGCGATCTGCTCCATACGCGCGCCGGGAAGGCCATATTCGGCGAACACGGTAATGGCGGCGGCGAAGATGCGCTCTTTCAGGGATTGTGCTTCATCATGAGCAACGAGGGACATAACGACTCCTTTTTCTGTGGAGACAAAAAATACACATAATGATCACAATTCAGCAACCAAATCTGGCGCCTGTGAACCAAATGATACATAGTCAGTGCTCATGTCGAATGATGACCCGAGGACTCTTATGTTGCGTTCCATCGCTACCGTTTCGATATCCGGTACTTTACCTGAAAAGCTGCACGCTATCGCCGCGGCCGGTTATCAGGGCGTTGAAATCTTTGAAAACGATCTGCTCTATTATACGGGCACGCCGCGCGATATTCGCAACCTTGCCGCTGAATTAGGGCTAAAAATCACGCTTTTTCAACCCTTTCGTGATTTCGAGGGCGCCAGCCGCGCGCAGTTTGCCGCTAACCTGCAGCGGGCGAAGCGGAAATTCGCCCTGATGCATGAATTAGGCTGCAACACCATGCTGCTCTGTAGCAACGTTCAGCCGGACTGTTCTGCCGATATCGAACTGCAGGTCGCCGACCTGCGCGCGCTGGCTGAGCTCGCCGAGCAGGAGGGGATTATCATCGGCTACGAGGCGCTGGCGTGGGGAACCCACGTCAACCGCTGGCGTCAGGCATGGGAACGGGTGCAGCGGGTGAACAGCCCGGCGATGGGCATTGTGCTTGATAGCTTCCATATTCTGTCGCTCGGGGATGATCTACAAGGCCTTGCCGCGGTGCCGGTTGAGAAAATCACCTTCCTGCAGTTGGCTGACGCGCCGATGATGAAGATGGATGTCCTTGAATGGAGCCGTCATTTCCGCTGCTTCCCGGGCCAGGGGCAACTGCCGCTGGTGGAATTCGCCTGTGAACTGACCCGCTGCGGCTACCGCGGACCCTGGTCGCTGGAGATTTTCAATGACGGCTTTCGCGCCTCACCCAACGGCGCCACGGCAAAAGATGGCTACCGTTCATTGCTGTGGCTCGAAGAGCAGACTCGTCGGCAGCTTGCGGATAGCGACGCGGCGTTATTTTCGCCACCTGCGCTACCGCACTATGACGGTCTGGAGTTTATCGAGTTCGCCGCCAGTCCGGCGGAGTCTACCGCGCTAGGCCAGCGCCTGACGCAACTGGGCTTTAAGCATCAGGGCAAGCATCGTTCCAAGCAGGTTGCGCTCTGGCGCAATGGCGAGGCGCGGGTGATTGTTAATGCGCAGCCGCACAGCTGGGCCGACCATTTTCATCAGCGCCACGGCGTCTCATTGTGCGCGATGGCGCTACGGGTAAGCCGCAGCGCGCCGGTTGTGGAACGCGCCCGCGCCTACGGTTATGCCACCTGGCAGGGGGATGCGGGGCCAAATGAGAGTTCGATCCCGGCGGTTTGCGCTCCGGATGGCAGCCTGATCTACCTGGTCGAAGCCGGTGACGATATCTACGCCCGCGATTTTCATTTACAGGCAGCGGCGCCGCGCGACGACTACCGCGGTATTGACCATCTCGCGTTAGGCATGGAGGCCGATAGCCGCGACAACTGGATTATCTTTTTCCGTACGGTTTTCGGCTTCAGTCTCGAACATGAACAGACGTTGCCTGACCCGTATGGACTGGTGCGCAGCCTGGCGGTTCATAGCCCGCAGGGCGATATTCGTCTGGCGCTGAATATATCGCAAAGCCGAGCCACGCAGATTGCGCGTTCGGTCGCCTGTTATCAGGGGGCCGGGCTGCAGCACGCCGCTTTTGCCTGTCGCGATTTACCCGTAACGCTCGAAAGTCTGCCGCAGGCTGCGCTGAACGCGCTGCCTATCCCGGCGAATTACTATGAGGATCTGCTGGCGCGCTTTGGCGAAGAGCCGCAGGTAGAGACATTGCAGCGCCTGCAAATTCTCTACGACCGTGACGCCCGCGGCGGCGAATTCCTGCATCTTTATACCCGTCCATTCGTGGCGGGGCGCTTCTTCTTCGAATTGACCGAACGGCGTGACGGTTACGCCCAGTACGGCGCGGTAAATGCCGCCGTCCGCCTTTCGGCCATGCAGTACAGTTAAACGTAGCAAATGGTTCACAACACAACATCGCAAACACAATAACAACATTCATCTGTACTCAAGACAGGAAACGACTATGAATTCTTATAGCCATAACCAGGCGACGGCGGCGGATACTGCGACCACCGCGCCTCGCTCCCGGCGGCGTATCGGGATCCTGGCGCTGCTGGCCGTCGGCACGATGATTAACTATCTCGACCGCACGGTGCTCGGTATCGCCGCGCCGAGACTGACCGCCGAGCTCGGCATTGATGCCGCCATTATGGGAATTGTCTTTTCGGCCTTTGCCTGGACCTATGCGCTGGCGCAAATTCCCGGCGGTATTTTCCTCGATCGCTTCGGCAATAAGGTGACCTATTTTCTCTCCCTGGCGCTGTGGTCGCTGTTCACTTTATTTCACGGTATGGCAATTGGCTTGAAAACGCTGTTGCTGTGTCGTTTTGGGCTTGGCGTCAGTGAAGCGCCCTGTTTTCCGGTTAACAGCAGGGTAGTGAGTACCTGGTTTCCGCAGCAGGAGCGCGCGAAGGCCACGGCGGTCTACACCGTCGGCGAATATCTCGGGCTGGCCTGTTTCTCGCCGCTGCTGTTCTGGATTATGGGCAGCTTCGGCTGGCGTGCGCTGTTTATCAGCGTCGGGGTTGTTGGCATCCTGTTCGCGCTGGTCTGGTGGCGTTGCTACCGCGACCCCCATCAGGACAGCCGCCTGAGCGACAGTGAACGCGAACATATTCTTCGCGGCGGCGGACTGGCTAGCGCGCAGCAGCAGCAAAACGCTTTTAGCTGGCCGCTGGTGCGCCAGCTGTTGGCAAAACGACAGGTGATTGGTGCCAGCGTCGGTCAATTCGCCGGTAATACCGTGCTGGTCTTCTTTCTGACCTGGTTTCCAACGTACCTGGCGACCGAGCGCCACATGGCGTGGTTGAAAGTAGGCTTCTTCGCCATCTTGCCGTTTCTCGCCGCAGCGGGTGGCGTGCTGTTTGGCGGCTGGCTCTCCGACAAGCTGTTGAAAGCCACCGGTTCGGCCAATCTGGCGCGTAAGCTGCCTATCGTCGTCGGGCTGATGATGGCCAGCAGCATTATTTCCGCCAACTGGCTGCCGAGCGACCTGGCGGTGATCCTGATGATGTCTTTTGCCTTTTTCGGTCAGGGTATGGTTGGCCTTGGCTGGACGCTAATCTCCGATATCGCGCCGCAGGGGATGGGCGGGATAACCGCCGGTATCTTTAATTTCTGCACCAATCTGGCGGGGATCCTCACGCCGCTGATTATCGGTTTTATCGTTGCCGCTTCCGGTAGTTTTTTCTACGCGCTGGTCTATATCGGCGGCGCGGCGCTGCTTGGCGTAGTGGCCTATCTGTTTATTCTTGGCGATGTCAAACGCATCGAACTTTCGCAGTAACAACAGGAGTAGGGCATGATCATTAGTGGTCATACGCGGCTGATAGCGCATCTTGGTTATCCGACCGCCAGTTTTAAAGCGCCGATGATTTATAACCCATGGCTGGCCCATTGCGAGGCGGACGTCAAAGTGGTGCCGATGGGGGTGAAGCCGGAGGATTACGCGGCGCTGGTGCCAGCGCTGTTTTCCATGACTAACATCGTCGGCGCGCTGGTCACCATGCCGCATAAAATGGCGACCTGTGGGCTGGTCGACCAGTTGAGCCCGACGGCGGCAATCGCCGGCGCCTGCAACGCCATCCGCCGCGAAGCCGACGGCAGCCTGCTCGGCGATATGTTCGATGGCGCAGGCTTTGTGCTGGGGATTACGCGCAAAGGCTTTCAACCACAAGGGGCGAGGGCGCAGGTGTTCGGCTGCGGCGGCGTCGGCTCGGCGATTGCCGCATCGCTGGCGGCCGCCGGGGTCAGTACCTTGACGCTGTTCGATACCTCTTTATCCGCCGCCGAGGCGCTGGCGCAGCGGCTGCATCAGCACTATCCACGTCTGGAGATCGTTCTGATGCAGCGCGATCCCGCCGCGCAGGATCTGGTGGTCAACGCCACGCCGCTGGGCATGAAAGCGGATGATCCGCTACCGCTGGATGTTTCGCGCCTGTCGCCGCGTACCTGGGTCGGCGAGGTGGTGATGAGCGTTGAATATACTCCGCTACTGCGGGCGGCGCAGGCGCTGGGGTGCCCGATTCAGCGCGGTACCGATATGCTGTTCGAGATGATCCCGGCCTATCTCGAGTTCTTCCAACTGCCGGTGGCGACGCCGGAACAGCTGCGCGAACGGGCGGAAATTCGCTACTGAATCAGTAAAAAAGGCGTTACCCTAGCGCTATATCTTCATCTTTATAGCGATTGTTGTGATGACCACTTCATTGACCCTGCTGGCGGCGGGAAGCCTGAAAAGCGCTTTCCTCCCGCTGCTGGCGCGATTTCAGCAGCTTAGCGGCATTCTGGTCGAGGCGCAGTTCGGCCCGGCCGGTCTGCTGCGCGAACGCATTGAAGGCGGCGAACGCTGCTCGCTGTTCGCCAGTGCGAATACCGAACACCCTCAGGCGCTGCTGCAGGCCGGGCTTGCGATAAACTGCTGTTCGTTTGCCGCCAACCGGCTGATGCTGACTGCGCGCCGCGCGCCTGACACCGATCGCGCTGACTGGCTGGCGTTACTTCGCGACGGGCGACTGCGGCTGGCGACCTCGACGCCGGGTTGCGATCCTTCCGGTGATTACACCTGGCAACTCTTTGCTCGCCTTGAAGCCAGCTATCCGGGCCTCGGCCGGGCGTTGATGTCCCGGGCGCAGCAGCTGGTCGGCGGTCGGGCGTCGCTGACTGTACCGTCTGGCACGAGCGCAGGAGAGTGGCTGATTGGCGAAGACTTTGCCGACCTGTTTATCGGCTACGCCCACTATGCGGTTCAGATGACGGAGAGCGCGCAGTTTCGCACGCTACTGATTCCCGAGCCGTGGAACATTCGCTGCGAGTATCAGCTGGCGCAAATTGAGGAGAGCGCTGCCGCGCGGCAGCTACGGCGCTATATAACCGCAGAAGAAGGGCAGATGTTTCTGCGCGCGGCAGGATTTTTGACCGTTAGCGATGGATCGTAAACTGCGGCGCCAGTAACGGCACTGCGCTACCGGGATGGTCGATTTTGTGAACCGGCAGGCCGTAGGCACGCTGCAGGTTCGCTTCGCTGAGTACCGCGAACGACTCTCCCGCCAGCCATTCGCCGCCGGGCAACAGCAGCAGGGTGTGGCTGGCTATCTGCAGAGCATGAGTCGGGTCATGGGTGGTGAATACCACGGTGCGCCTCTGCCGATGAGCAAGATTGCTAATCAGCTGTAATACAACCTGTTGATTAGCCAGATCCAGCGCCGAACAGGGTTCGTCTAACAGAATATTTTGACTGGCGCCGACCAGCGCGCGGGCAATGAGCACCAACTGCTGCTGGCCGCCGGACAGAGCGCGAAACACCTGATTGGCCAATGCGGCGATCCCCAGCAGCGCCAGCGCCTGTTGAACCTCCCGCTCATCTTCCGGCCCCGGCTGCGCGAACAGATCGACGAGTCGCGCGCGGCCCATCAGCACCACATCGCGTACCCGCCAGCCAAACGCCGGGCGGAACGATTGCGGCACGATGGCAATGCCGCCTTCTACGTTAAACTGCCCGCCGAGCGGCGACAGAACGCCGGTCAGGGTATCCAGTAGCGTGCTTTTGCCGCGACCGTTGGCGCCCAGTATCGCCCAGATTTCCCCGTGACGGCACTGCATGGACAGCGGGGCGAAGAGCGGCTGACGATGGCCGTAGCGCAGGGCGTTCAGTGATAATGAAATGTTCATTGGGCCACACCGCGGCGTTGGGACTGAATCAGTAAAAGGGTAAACAGCGGCGCGCCGAGCAGGGCGGTAATAATGCCAATCGGAATCTCCGCCTGGGTTAACGTGCGCGCCAGGTCGTCCACCACCACCATAAACGCGCCACCGAGCCAGAATGCTGTTGGCAGCAGGCGGCGGTGATCGGCGCCGACAAGCAGTCGCGCCAGATGCGGAATAACCAGCCCCACCCAGGCGATGCTGCCGCTGACCGCGACCTGGGCGGCGACCAGCACCGCGCAGCAGACCAACACTCCGCGGCGCAATTTGACCACCGAAACGCCAAGACCGCGCGCATCTTTATCCTCCAGCGCCAGCAGGTTGATACGCCAGCGCAGCTTTAGCAGGATAACGGCGGCGACGGCGACCGGCAGCGCCATGGACAGCACTTTATGCCAGTTGGCGGTGGCAAAGCTGCCGAGCAGCCAGAAAACGATATTCGGCAGGGTTTCTTCCGTATCGGCAAGGTACTGCATCAGGCTGACCAGCGCGGCAAAGAAACCGCTGAGAATAATGCCGGAAAGGATCAGCGCCAGCGTGTTTTCACGCCCCTGCAGCGTGGCGATGAGATAAACCAGCGCCAGCGCGGCGAGGCCGAAGAAGAAGGTGCAACCCATCATCGATACGATGTCCAAGCCCAGCAGGATAGCAAGCGTCCCGCCGAAGGCGGAGCCGGAGGTGACCCCGATGATATGCGGGTCGACCAGCGGGTTATGGAATACGCCCTGTAGCGTCGCGCCGCATAGCCCCAGCGAGCCGCCGGCCAGCAGCGCCATCGCTACCCTGGGAAGTCTGACTGACCAGACGATCTGCCCGGCGACGCCACTGCCGGGCGCGCCATGGGTAAGCTCATGAAAGACCTCATTCAGGCTGAGGTGGTATTGCCCCAGGCATAGTGAGGCGATAGCGATAAATAGCGTCGCCGCCGCCAGCCCGCCGTGCAGCAGCGCCCAGTGAAGGTTACTGCGCATTCGGCGTCCATTTCACGCGGTAGAAGCGTTGATAGTAATCCTGCGCTTTGGCATCGACATCGACGTTCCGGTAGCGGGAAGGATAGAGCTTTTTCGCCATCCACAGTTCGCCTATCGCCAACGCCTCCGGCATTGGGTAGCCCCAGGCCTTGGCGTATTCCGGCATCAGCCATACCCGGTGGTTTTTCACCGCGTCTATCGCTTGCCATTGCGGGTCGTTTTCAATCTGTTTGACCACTTGCGGATAGCGGTCCTGGACGAAGATCACCTCAGGGTTCCATTGCAGAATCTGTTCCAGCGAGACCTGGCGTGCGCCCTTGACCGTGGCGGCGGCGACGTTTAGCGCTCCGGCATGCTTCATCATCAGCCCGGTATATTTGCCGGAACCGTATGTGTTGAGGTCCGGGTTGGCCATGTACACGCGCACACGCTGGCTGTCAGGGATAGCGGCGACCGGGGCGTTAGCTTCTGCCCGCGCCGCGAAGGTGTAATCAATCAGCGCTTCGGCCTGGCTTTGGCGTTCGACGACTTCGCCAATCAGGCGGATCCCCTGTTTAAGGCCGTCGTTATAGGCCTGTTCTTCATTGGCCATTGTCGGGTTCATTTTGTTTTTCTCACCCGCCGCGTCCTGACGGAGGGATATCGCGACGACCGGAACCCCGGCGTTTTGGATCTGCTGGATCATCGCCTGCGGCGCGTAGTTAGCGACGAACACCACCTGCGGATGCAGTGCCAGCAGGCTTTCGATATTGACCTGAGTTAAATCGCCCGGCGTCGGCAGCTTTTCAATAGTGGGCATAAAGCGGACAAACTGCGGCCCGAGCTGTTTTTTCCAGCTGCTTAACACGCCAACGATATCGTCGGCGGCATTCAACTGGACCAGGAGATTAAGCGTCTGGTGCTGCAGGACGACCGCGCGGGTGATGTGATCCGGCAGCGTAACCTGGCGGCCCAGCTGGTCGGTGACGGTGCGCTCGGCAAAAGCCTGGCTGGTGAACAGGCTGGCGCTGCACAACGTCAGCGCCAAAAGTAAACGGTGTGGTGACATGGATTGACCCGGTTGGATAAGAATAATCGATGTATATTAAATTATATAGCGGTGCCGGGTGCAAATAATTACTGCGTTCCCACCTTGTTATGGCCGGCAGCGAGCTTGAGGTCCCGCCGGGAACAAAGCATCCACATCTTGCGTATCGATGGGCTTTGGCCTACGGTAAATCCACCACCAATTTATTTACGCGCCGTTATGTCTTATCCATCCCGCTTATTAAGTGATATCCCCGGTATTCGCTACGCTTTTCTTGATGTGCACGAAACCGCCGCCTTTCCGTACAGCGAAATGGCGCCGGTGAAGCTGGTGCACGGCAATGTGGTTCATCACTATCAGGGGCCGCAGGCAGAGCGGCCGCACGCCGATGCGGTGTTTACGGCCCTGCGTGGGCAAAAGGTCGGCGTCGTTACCGCCGACTGTTTACCGTTATTGATGGCCTCGCGGGATGGGCGCTATGTTTGCAGCGTGCATGCCGGCTGGCGCGGAGCGGCGAGCGGCATTATTGAAAACAGCCTGGCGCTGTTTCACCAGCATCAGGTGGCGCCAGAAGAGATAGTGGTGGTCTGCGGGCCGCATATTCACGCCTGCTGCTATGAGGTTTCGGCCGAGTTTTATCAAACGCTGTTGACCATGCCGGCGGGCGAGTTGGTACGACGCTACAGCGACGAGCTCTTTCATCAGCGCCTCGCTCCGCCAGAAGCGGGGCAAGCGCGGGCTAGCGGTAGCGATAATCTGTGGTTCGATCTCCGCGCGCTGGCGCAACGGGTGCTGCAACAGGCCGGGGTGGCGGCGGAAAATACCGAATGGCTGGGGAGCTGTACCTACTGCACGCCGCAGGCGCTCGGCTCCTACCGTCGGCGCACCCATTTTCCGGCGGCCAAAACCTTCCAGTACTCATGGATTATGCGCGAATGAGATAAAATGATGTTTGCTGATGTGTAACATCGGCGCCGGTTTGCTATCTCTACGGTCCTTCAAACAAGGAGGATCGTAAAATGAAAGCTAACTCAGTTGTACTGGCCCTGACCCCGCTGCTGGCCGCCAGCGCTTTTTCCGCCCATGCAGGACCGCAAGCCCAGGCGGTATGCGGCTACAGCCACACCCTTGGCGACGACGCGATTATGATGTTCGGTATGCCAAACCAGGCGATGTGGCATGATTTCTTCGGCAATATCCACACCGACGCGGTCTCAACCTATCAGACTCTGCGCGCGCAGCCGGAAACCACCTGTGATAACAAGGCCGACAGTTCTGCTTACTGGGCGCCGTCGATGAAGTTGCCGGATGGACAAATTGTCACTCCGGCTTATCAGAAAACCTATTATCAGGCGACCAAAGTCGAACGGTATCCGCTGCATCCTTTCCCGTCGGGGCTGGAGCTGCTGGCTGGCGACCACCACGGCTCCGCGCCGAGCTCGCGGATAACCTTCCTGTGCGCCAACGGTAAAGGCTATAGCAACAAAGCCGGTGAGGTTTGCGGCCTGCGTAAAGCGGGAGATGCGGTGCAGTTTAATATCGGTATTCAGTTCCCCAACTGCTGGGACGGCGTTAACCTCAAGCCGAGCCATGACCACAGCAATGCCGCTTATGATGTCAACGGCGCCTGCCCGGCCGACTATCCGGTAAAAATCCCGACGGTCAATATGAATATCGCCTACGTACTGCCGCAGATTACGTCTCTGGACACGGCGAAAATTGAGCTGTCGATGGACCCGGTTATGAATGGTGATAAACGTGAAGAGAAGTGGGGCAGCATCTATACCGCCCATGCTGATTTCATGAACGGCTGGACGGTAGAAGGGGCGCACTTCATGACCGAACACTGTATGAATGAAGGCATGGATTGCGGTACCAACGTGCCTTATAGCTTCTCGCTGGCGGAAGAAAACGCGGTGGTTGAGAGCGCGCAGCCGAATGTTAACTTCGGCGCGCCCGAAGCGCTGCAAATTTCCGATAACTGGAAGAACGGCGGCCGCACCAGCAACCCGGAAACCCTCACCCTGGTGAAGTTTAAAATCCCGGCGCTGCCTAAAGATCAGGATGCGTCGCTGTTTAAATATCGCCTGCGTCTGTACGGCGGTAAGGTTGAAACCAACGGCGCGGACCAGATCTTCTTCTACCCGGCCAGTAATGACTGGAGCGCGGCGAGCGTGACCTGGAAGCATCGCCCGACCTGCAGCTACAATTCAGATGCTCAACTGTATCTCAATTCATCACGTGAGTATCGGATGGTGGATATCGATAAAGCGGTACGTAAAGCGCTGGCGGAAGGGAAAACCGAGATCTCCTGGTACATCGGCGGCGATCGTCAGGGTAACCACTATCAGTTTGACGCCGCATCGGCGCAGAAGCAGCCGATCCTGATGCTGGTTGGTTTTAAAACCACCCCGGAAATTTAATTCACAATAAAGGTAAGTTATTCCCGGTGGCGATGTCGCCACCGGGTTTTTAACCTACAACACCTTAAAGCCGTGGGTGCCATCGCGCGCCAGCTGTTCCACCAGGCCAAACTCCCAGTCGAGATAAGCCTGCATCGTCTCTGCGGTGTTATCGGTTCCTTCATATGGCCGTCGGTAGCGATCGCTGCGTGCTGTCGCTAGATGCGTTTCGCCCTGTTCCAGCGCCAGCCCGGCATTAATCCACGCCAGCGTCCCGCCGCTTAACAGCTGTACCGGCTTACCGGTCAATGCCGCGACTTCAGGCGCGGCGTAGCGGGCCAGCAGACTACTGCCGCATGTGACAACGTAACGTTCGGCGGGAGGGATGACTTCCAGCGCCTGACGCAGCTGTGAACGCACCAGCCACCAGGCGCCGGGGATATGCCGCGCGACATAGTTCGCGCTGGTGGTGAAATCCAGTACCACGGTGCCGGGTTCGCGCAATTGTTCCGCTAACTGCGCTGGGGTTATCTCCTCAGCCCGCGGTGCCGGCGGTACGTTGGCGGGCGGAACGCCGCGTTCGCTCAATTGCTCCACGCGGACATCGCGTAATACCGCCACTTCCCAGCCCATCTGCGCCAGCCAGGACGCCGCGATCGGCGCGCGTATCTCATCATCGGCGACCAGCACAATCCGCGCTCCGCGTACGCTGGCATAATGATCGGTTTCCTGCACCAGCTGGCCGCCGGGGGCATTCACGCTGTGCGGCAGATGGCCTGCGGCATACTCCTCGGGGCTGCGAACATCAAACAGATAGGTGGTGCGGCTCGGCTGCTGTTGCCAGCGGGCTAAAGTAGGGGCATCAATGAAGGCCACGCCAGCGCGCTCGGCCAACTGCGTCACTACAGCCACGCGTTGCGCTGAGGCGCGGAAATCGGCGTCGTAGCGCCGCTGCTGGCCGTGCTCGAGCTCCAGTCCGGCTAAGGTCCAGCCGATGGTGCCGTTGCGCAGCGCGTAAACCGGATTGGCTAAACCGGCATTACGTAGCGATTGGCTGCCGATAATGCTGCGGGTACGGCCGGCGCAATTAACGATAACCGGCGTTTGCTGCGATGGCAGCAGGCCTTCGATGCGTAACGCCAGCTCGCCGCCGGGCACGCTAATGCTGCCGGGAATATTCATCGTTTGATATTCATCAAAACGACGCGCATCGACCACCACGACTGGCTGTGGACCCTCGATCAGCGCCTTCACTTCCTCGGCGCTCAACGAGGGCGTCTGGCGCTCGCTCTCTACCAGCTCGCCGAACGCTTTGCTCGGGGAGTTAACGTCCTGAAAAAGCTCGCCGCCGCTACGCTGCCAGCCCGTCAGGCCGCCTGCCAGTAGCGCAACATCCTGATAGCCCCAGCGTTGCAGCCGCTTAACGGCCTGCTCCGCGAGACCTTCGCCATTGTCGTAGAGGGTAATCGGCGTCGTCAGGCGCGGTACGCGGCGAAAAATCTCCAGCTCCAGCTTGCTGAGCGGCAAATTAGCGGCAAATAGCGGATGGTTAGTGGCAAATGCGGCCTCTTCACGAACGTCGATGAGCGCCACTTCCGCGCCATCGATCAGCGCCTGGCGCACCTCGGCTGGCTGGCGGTAATTGTAATCAGGCATATGAATTATCCTTTGAGAGATCCCAGATATTGGGCAAGTGACGGTTGGAGTAACCGGAGACGAATGGTTTGGCGATCCCATCCGCGCTATAAACCGCACGCCTGACGCCGCCGATGTTAGCGCCATAGACGTGAATACTGATTGAGACGTGGTCCGCGAGCGCGTTACTCACCCGATGAATATCGCCATCGCGGGAAGAGACTTTTTCTACTTTGCCGGCAGAAAGCCGTTCAGCAGGACCATTGGCTATCGGTAAACCGCGCTCGTCGAGTCGATAGCGCTGATTTTCCTCCGCGCCGCGCAACATACCGATGGCCCCCCATACCCGATGGTCGTGGATAGGCGTCGATTGCCCCGGTCCCCAGACGAAGCTGACAATCGAAAAGCGTTGGCCGGAATCGACATGCAGCAAATACTGCTGATAGTGGTGGGGATGCGGCAGGGTGTACTCTTCCGGCAACCAGTCATCTTTTTGCACCAGCGAAGCCAGGCGCACGGCGACGGCGTCGAGCAGGGTGGCCTCATCGGTAAACTGGCGATGCAGGGCATCAAGGTCTTGAATGAACTGGCGTAATTTTTCCACTCGCGGTGCGGTCATGGTGATTTCCTGTTGTCGGGACTGGTCATTACGCTAGCAAAGGCGTTAATATAATTAAAATGCAATTTCCGCATATATTAATATGCAAAAATCACATTAAGGATTGTATGCGTATCGATGACATTGATGCTCTGCTGGCTACCGTGCAGTTTTCCTCTCTGAATCAGGCGGCGGAATACCTTGGCATTACCCAATCGGCGATTACCCGTCGGCTTCAGCGTCTGGAGCAAACCCTCAATGTGACGCTGCTGGAGCGCCAGACCCGGCCCCTGACGCTCACCGCCGCCGGACATCGGGTGTATGAGCAGTGCCTGAGCATCAAGCGGGAAACCAAAAAGCTGTACGGGCTGCTCGATCCGGAGGCGGAGCCGCAGGGCGTTCTGCGTCTCGGCGTGCCGCAGAGCGTGGCGGAAATCGCCCTCCAGCCGGCGCTGAGCGCGCTACGCCAGCAGTTCCCGGCCCTTGAGCCGCAGGTGACCTGCGGCTGGAGCGGGCTGCTGCAAAAACGGCTGGAGAGCGTCGAACTGGATGGCGTGCTGGCGATGGGACCACAACAGCAGCGCTTTGCTGACGGCTACAGCGGGAGACTGCTGTGTCCGCTGGATATCGTGGTCATCGCGGCGAAAAGCTGGCGACTGCACGCCGGAGCGCTGCGCGACTGTGCGCAGCGAGGCTGGATACTCAATCCCGACGGCTGCGGCCTGCGGGCCGGGCTAATCCGCGAACTGCACTCGCAGGGGCTGCGGCTGGCGCTGAACGTCGAGACCGCCGGCGCCCAGTTGCAAATCAGCCTGGTGGCGCAGGGGCTGGGGCTTGGCCTGGTGCCTCGCGCCGCGCTGGCCGCCAGCCCGTGGCGCGATGAAGTGTCCACGCTTGCGCTCGCGGATTTTCAGCCGCAAGTGCATCTGTGGCTGGTACAGGCGCAGAATCTGGCTAACCTCAGCCAGCCGCTGACTTTTTTCGCCGGTAAAGTGGTCCAGCAACTTAATGCATCTGACTGATACATATATGTTATTTTTATAAATGCTTATCTTGCATATTAAGTTATGATAAAAATGCATTTTGCTCATTAAGAGCCTGTGTATAGGGTAATGAAAACGCGCCGCCGCCGCGGCCCATTCATTACCTTACTACCAGGAGTTCTGTATGAGCATTCAGTTTCTCGGCATGATCGGCCACCGCCTGTCGTCGGAAACCATCGCCCCGGTAGGGCCGATTTTTGACCGTGATTATATTGTGCGCTTCGCGCAAACACATGAAGCCGCGGGTTTTGACCGCCTGCTGGTGGGGCACTGGTCCGATCAACCCGACGGCTTTTTGGTGACCGCGCTGGCGGGGTTGTCGACGCAAAAGATAGCTTTCCTGCTGGCGCACCGTCCCGGTTTTGTCTCGCCAACTCTCGCCGCGCGTAAATTCGCCACCCTTGAACATCTGCTTGGCGGCCGGCTGGCGGTACATATCATCAGCGGCGGCAATGACGCCGAGCAGCGCCGTGACGGCGATTATCTCGACCACGACCAGCGCTATGCGCGCACCGACGCCTTCCTCGATACCATCCGCCAGGTCTGGACCGCCGAACAGCCGGTGGACATCGACAATGATTTTTATCAGGCGCAACAGGCCTGGTCAGCTATTCGCCCGCTGCAGAAACCGCATATTCCCCTCTATTTCGGCGGTTCGTCGGAAGCGGCGATTACGGTGGCCGGTAAACACGCTAACGTCTTCGCGCTATGGGGGGAGTCGCTGGCGCAAACGGCGGAAACTATCCAGCGGGTACGGGCGGAAGCGGCAAAACATCAGCGCGAGATCGATTTCAGCGTGTCATTCCGGCCGATTATCGCCGATAGCGAAGCGGAAGCCTGGGAGAAGGCCGAGCATATTCTGCATGTCGCCACCGAGCGGGCGGCGCAGAGTGAGGGGGGCTTTAAAGCCAAGCCCGATAGCGTTGGCGCGCAGCGTCTGCGGGCCACGGCGGCGCAGGGTAAGGTGGTGGATAAACGCCTGTGGACCGGCATCGCGCAGCTGGTGGGCGGCGGCCACAATTCCACCGCGCTGGTCGGCACGCCGGAACAGGTGGCCGATGCGCTGCTCGACTACTATGACCTCGGCGTACGTAACTTCCTGATCCGCGGATTCGACCCGCTGAACGATGCGCAGGAGTATGGCAAAGCGCTGCTGCCGATCACCCGCGAAAAAGCCGCGCTGCGCGCCGTGGCGGAGCGCGCATCATGAGGCCTCACCCCAGCGATGACTGGGTGCGGCAGCTCGCGGAGATCCGCCATCTGATGACGGAGGAGGCGGCCAGCCTTGATGCCAGCGGCGATTTCCCCCATCGCAATATTGACGTTCTGCGCCGACGCGGGTTTTTAAGCCTTGCCGTACCGGAGCAGTACGGCGGACCAGGCGCCAGTTTAGCCGAGCTGCAACAGGCCATTGCCGCCATCGCCTGGGGCGAACCGGCGACCGCGCTGATTGTCTGCATGCAGTACCTGCATCATCTGCGGCTGGCGGAAAATGTCCATTGGGCTGAGCCGCTACGCCAGCGCGTATTTGATGATGCGCTCACAAACGGCGGGTTGATGAATAGCCTGCGCGTCGAGCCGGATCTGGGCTCTCCGGCGCGCGGCGGTCTGCCGCAAACGATAGCCAGCCGGAACAGCCGGGGTTGGCTGATTAACGGCCACAAAATTTATACCACCGGGATCGAAGGGTTGAGCTGGCTGGCGCTGTGGGCGCGTAGCGACGACAATCCGCCGCTGGTCGGTAGCTGGCTGGTTCCTGCCGACAGCGAGGGCATCAGCGTAGTGAAAAGCTGGGATCACCTCGGCATGCGGGCTACCGGCAGTCACGAGGTGGTGCTGAAAAACGTGCAGGTATCCGCCGGGCACGCGGTAGACGTTTGGCCCGCCGACGAGCCGCCCGCGCCGGACGCCGAACAATTTCGTCTGTTTGCTAACCGTCATACGGCGTTGCTGGCGGCGATTTACGACAGCGTGGCCCGCGCGGCGCGCGACTGGCTTGTCGCGTGGCTGGGTGCGCGGGTTCCCGGCAATCTTGGACAACCGCTTTCCAGTCTGCCGCGGGTACAGGAAAAAGTGGGGCAGATAGAGGGGCTGCTGCTGGTTAACCGCGCGCTGCTGGAGAATGCCGCGGAGCTGGGCTTTTCCGCTATTGAGGCCAATCTGGCGAAAGTCACTATCACCGATAACGCCATTCAGGCGGTCAATCTGGCGCTTGAACTCACCGGCAATCATGGTTTAAGCCGGCAAAATCCTCTGGAACGCCACTATCGCAACGTCCTGTGCGGGCGGGTACATACGCCGCAGAACGACAGCGCGTGGCAGGCGGCGGGTAAACACGCTTTTCAACAACAAGGATAATTCAGATGCGCATACCTCATTTTACCCGCATAGCCGGGGCGCTAATGCTATTGACGCTGAGCGGCTATGTTGCGGCTCAGGAAAGAATCACCCTGCGAATTGCCGATCAAAAAGGCGGCATGCGGTCGCAACTGGAAGCTGCTAACGCCTTGCAAAACCTCGCTTACGATATTAAATGGGCCGAGTTTCCTGCCGCCGCGCCGCTGGCTGAAGCGCTCAACGCCGGCGCGGTTGACGTGGGGATTATCGGCGATGCGCCGCTGCTGTTCGCGCTGGCGAACGGCGCGCCGGTAAAAGCGATTGCCGTCGATAAGAGCAACCCGGCGGGGACCGCCGTGCTGGTGCCGCCCGGCAGCGCGTTAAAAAGCGCGGCGGATCTAAAAGGTAAACGCATTGCCACCGGTAAAGGATCGATTGGCCATTTTGTGGCGCTGAAAGCGCTGGAGCAGGCGGGGATTTCGCCGAAGGATGTGCAGTGGGTATTCCTTGGCCCGGTGGATGCGAAAGTCGCGCTGCTTAACGGTTCGGTAGATGCCTGGGCAACCTGGGAGCCCTATACCACGCAGTTGGTGAAAACCGCCGAAGGGCAGATTCTGGTGAGCGGCAAAGGGCTGCTGCCGGGTAATACTTTCCTGGCCGCCACCGATAATGCGCTGAAGGATCCGCAAAAGCGCGCGGCGCTTCAGGATTATCTCACCCGACTGGCCGGCGCCGAGCGTTGGGCTTATGCCAATCTCGATAGCTATGGCAAAACGCTGGGGGAGATCATTCGCTTCCCGGCGGAGATTGCCCGCGCGCAGTTTGCCAACCGCCAGTCGCAGTGGCAGCGGCTGGACGCGCCGACGGTCGCCCAGCAGCAGTCGACGGCGGACTTTTATCTTGCCAACGGCCTCATTCGCGCAAAGCTCGATGTAACGCCGACATTTGATAACGGCTTCAGCGTGCCCGTCGCGCCGGTTCATGCGGAGGCGGCGCCATGATGACCACACGTTTTACCCGTCGTCGTTTCTTACAGTTTACCGGCGGGCTGGCGCTGGCCGGGGCGTCTGCGCCGCTATGGGCTCACGATATGGCAGAGATGGCGAGCGGCGATGAACATCCGGCGCTGCGTCTGGCGCAGCCTTACAAAATCAAGCTGGCGATCAACAAAAGCGCGGTGTGCCTGGCGCCGGTCGCCGTCGCGGAGCAGCAGAAGATTTTTAGTAAATATAATCTCGACGTTGAGTTTGTTAACTTCGGTAACTCGACGGATGTCCTGCTGGAAGCGATTGCCACCGGCAAGGCCGACGCCGGGGTCGGCATGGCGCTACGCTGGCTGAAGGCGCTGGAGCAGGGCTTTGATGTCAAGCTCACCGCCGGGACGCACGGCGGCTGCCTGAATCTGCTGACGGCCAAAAACTCGCCTTTTAGCGCGCTGGAGAGTCTGAAAGGGCAAACCATTGGCGTCACCGATATGGCCGGGCCGGATAAAAACTTCTTCGCCATCTTGCTGAAACGCCACGGTATCGACCCGATTAGCGATGTGCAGTGGAAAGTCTATCCGGCCGACCTGCTCAGCGTGGCGCTGGATAAGCGCGAAATCGCCGCCATTAGCGGCAGCGAACCCTTCAGCTATCGCCTGCTGGAAACCGGCAAATATCAGCTAATCGCCAGCAATATGACCGGCGATTACGCCAACCTTAGCTGCTGCGTGCTGGGCGTCAGCGGTTCCCTTGCGCGCGATCATAAACCGGCGGCGGCCGCGCTTACCCAGGCGATTCTGGAAGCGCACAGTTATGCCGCCGCGCACCCGGAAAGCGTGGCGCAATCTTTTCTCGCCCATGCGCTAAACACTAACGAAGCGGAGGTGAGCGGCATTCTTCACGGCCAAGGGCACGGCCATCATGCGGTGGGCGAGGCTTTTGTTAAAGAGCTGACGCAGTATGCCGTGGATCTGCAGCGGGTACAGGTCATCAAACCGGGAACCGATCCTCATCAGTTTGCGGAGAGTATTTATGTCAACGTTTTCGCCTGATCGCGCGCTCGCCCGCCCGGGACCCGGCGCTCTGCTATGGACGGAGGGCGGGCTTGCCGCCGTGCTATGGCTGCTGGGCGGCCTGTTCACGCAGGCATGGCCCGATGCTGGTCGGCGCTGGCCGTTTAGCGAGGAGTGGGCGCTGGCGCAGTTCACTCTCGGCGGCGGCCTGCTGTTACTGACGCTGAGTTACCGTTACTGGCGGCAGCGGGGGGCGCGTTTGCAGCGTGCCGGGAAATGGCTGGCGCTGCTGCCGGTACTCTTCGCGCTATGGGAAGGGCTGACGGCCAAGACGGCGTTGTTGCCGGTGCCGTTTTTCGCTCCGCCGCAGGCGCTGGTTGAAGTGCTGCACGATGACTGGCCGCGGCTGCTTGATAGCCTGCTGCATTCGCTGGGGCTGCTCGGACTCGGAGTGCTGCTTGGCACCAGCTGCGGGTTTATCAGCGGGCTGGCGATTGGCTGGTCTCAGCGTATTGGTTATTGGGTGCATCCGATTTTACGCCTGCTGGGGCCGGTGCCTTCCACCGCGCTGCTGCCGCTATGCCTGTTTATCTTTCCTTCAAGCTTCGGCGCCAGCGTGTTTTTGATTGCGCTCAGCACCTGGTTCCCGGTCACGGTATTGACCTGGTCCGGGGTCATCGGTATCGATAAAGCGTGGTATGACGTGGCGCGAACGCTGGGAGCCAGCCAGCGATTTCTGATCCTGCGCGTGGCGATCCCCGCTGCGCTGCCGAACGTGTTTGTCGGCTTGTTTATGGGGCTTGGCGCGTCGTTTTCGGTGCTGATTGTCGCCGAAATGGTCGGCGTCAAATCCGGGATCGGTTTTTATCTACAGTGGGCGCAGGGCTGGGCGGCCTATCCGAATATGTACGCGGCGCTATTCGTGATGGCGTTGTTATGTTCCGGCCTGATTAGCGGGCTATTTATGATTCGCGATCGGCTGCTGAGCTGGCAGCGCGGAGGAATGCAATGGTAAGTGCCCAGACAATTTCGACCGGCGCGGCGGTGGCGGTACGTCATCTTCATCATGCGTTTACGTTGGGCAAACAAACGGTGCCGGTGCTGGAAAATATCAGCCTGCAGCTGCGGCCAGGCGAGAGCGTTGCGCTGCTTGGCCCCTCAGGATGCGGTAAATCGACGCTGCTGCGCCTGCTGGCGGGGCTCGAGCCGCAGCAAAGCGGGCATATTGAGATTGATGATGCGGCGATGGGCGGGCCGGGGCCGGAACGGATCCTCGTTTTCCAGGACCCGACGCTTTATCCGTGGCTGACGGTGCGGCAGAACGTGCTGCTGGGGCCGCAGGCGCAGGGGAAAAAGGGGCTGGAGCCGAAGGCCGACGCGCTGATTTCGCGCATCGGGCTGCAGGCGTTCAGCGAGGCGTGGCCGCGGCAGCTTTCCGGTGGGATGGCACAGCGTGCGGCGCTGGCGCGCGCGTTGCTCAATGAACCGCGTTTACTGCTGCTTGATGAGCCGCTGGGTAAGCTGGATTCACTTACTCGCATCAGCATGCAGCGCGAACTGATTGCGCTATGGCAGCAGCAGGGTTATACCAGCCTGCTGGTCACTCATGATATCGAAGAAGCGCTGCTGCTATGCGAGAGAGTGCTGGTGATGTCGCCGCGGCCGGGGCGAATTATCGCTGAGTTTACGCTGCCGCTGGCGTTTCCCCGCCATCGCGACAATCCGCTGTTATTGCAGCATCGGCAGGATATTTTGCGTATCCTCGGCCAGGAAGAGGATTGGTAAGCCAGGTGCGTTGTCCGGTATTTCCCCGCAGAAGGGGCTGGGGGGAAGTAGCCCGGATAAGGCGCAGCGCGCCGCTATCCGGGGCAGGGCAAGGTTTAAAAATCCATTTTCACCGTAAACTGCACTTCACGCGGGTCGCCAATCTGGTTGCCGAGATTATTGGTGCCAATTGACGAGGTGTAATAGGTCTTATCGAACAGGTTCTTCACATTCACCTGTAGCGTTACCGGATACTGCCGCTTCATTTTGTAAGCCGCGAAGACGTCGGCCACCGCATAGCCCTGCAGATAATAATCCGCGCCGTTGGTGCCGGACCGTTTGCTGACCGCGTGGCCGCCGCCGCCAACGGTCAGGGTGTTGCTGTTATAGACGTTATGAATGTCATAGGTCAGGAACAGCGAACCGGTATGTTTTGGCACGTTCGGTAGCGGTTTACCGGCATAATCGGGATCTTCCAGCACTTTAGCATCGGTATAGCCGTAGCTGGCGATGATGCTGAGGTTATCGGTGAGCGAGCCCGCCAGATCCACCTCCACGCCGCGCGAGCGAACCTTACCCGCGGTCTTCGCCACCGTCTCGTCGCCGATACTTTCGGTATACAGCACGTTACGTTTATGAATATCAAATAACGCGATATTGGCGGTAATACCCTCTAACAGGTCGAATTTGGCGCCGACTTCGTAAGAGGTGGACTCTTCCGGCGGCAGTTCGCCGATGTAGCTGGCAATCGACGACTGCGGCATAAACGACTGGGCGACGTTAGCAAACAGCGACACGTTTGGCGTTACCTTGTAGACCAGGCCTGCCTTCGGCGTCCATTTCTCATCGCGGCTATCGGTATTGACGTTAAACGGTCGGCCTTTCCCGGCATACTGGGTGTAATACTGGTAGCGTACGCCGGCCACGGCAATCCAGTTGTCGGTCAGATATAGGGCGTCCTGCAGATAGGTTGCGTAGCTCTCCTGCTTGATACGCTGATCGCTATCGGCAGCGGAGACGGTATTACAGGTATCGAGAGTGCCGTAAACCGGATGATAAATATTAAAGCCTTTCACGTTCTTACAACGCAGCATATCGGTACGCAGCAGATCGTAATTCTCATAGGCGACGCCGGTCAGCAGTTCATTATAAAAGCCGCCGATGACCACATTGCCTTGTAGATCGGCGCGGGTGGAATGCATCTTTTGCGTCGAGCCGTGCGTGCCGTCGACCCGGCGGGTCAGGTTGCCGGTCGCAGAATCATAGGCCATCACCCTGGCCTGATTATCGTTGTAGTGATCCTGGCTGTAGCTGTAATCAAAGCGCGCGGTCCAGGCACTGTTAAGTCGATACTCGGCATTCAATTGGGCAATATCGGAATAACCATCGGTGATATTAAAGGCTTCATCGAAACGGGTTTTACGGTCGACGTTGACCGCGTGGCCAGTATTGAGATCGAAAATGGTGCCGCGGTCAAAAGGAGCGCTGTAATCGCGATGTGAATACGAAGCGGTAATAGTCGCGCTATCGCCAAACCAGCTCAGGGAAGGGGCGATAAAGCTGCTTTTGTTCTTGCCGAAATTACGCCAGTAATCTTCATTTTGATATTCGCCGATCAGTCGATAGGCCAGACGAGTCCCTTCTATCGGACCGGTCACGTCGAAGCTACCCGTGCCGCCGCCAAAACTGCTGGAGGTGGCGGAAACCGAACCAGAGAACTGGCGCTCGGGGCGTTTGGTGACAACGTTAATCAGTCCGCCGGGGTCGAGAATACCGTACAGCGTCGAGGCCGGGCCTTTCAGAACTTCCACCCGTTCGGTCGCGGCGTTAAAGCTGCGCGGCAGAACGGTGCGCAGGCCGTTGGTCATGATAGAACCGTCGCGATTGGCGCCAAAGCCGCGGCGGGTAAAGGCATCCTGGGTACCGCCGAGGGTATTGGTCTGCACCACGTTGGCGACGTTATACAACGCTTCATCCAACGAGGTGGCGTGCTGATCTTCCAGCACCCGGTCGCTGACGGTATTCACCACCTGCGGAATATCCAACAGCGGCATTGAGGTCAATGTCGCCGTAGATGAACTCAGTGGCTGATAGCCGCTGGTGGCGTTCTGCTGGCGGCCCTCAGCTACCACAGTAATGGTGTCCTCGGCGTCTTTTGTATTATTTGCCGCGTTATTTTCTGCGGCCATTAATCCCGGTGAGGCTAAAAAAAGAAGCGAAAAAAGCGCGCGCCCTTGCAACGTCCTGCAGGCGACATGGGGTTGAGTCATTATCTGTTTCTCGTGAACGAATCTGCCTTTGCGGTCAGATAAAGCCAATAAAATCATTGCCCTGAAAATAAAACCTATCTGTTAAGCGTCTGAACGCGCCTTCAGATATGTAATTGAGAATCATTCAAACACGAAGAAATGTAGTAGTAAATGTTATGTAAGATAAAAAATCGTCGCAGAAGAAAAGCACGATTTCGCAGCCTGTCGTAGGTAGTGAGATGCTTTTATTTTATTGATTATAAATACTATTCATAAAATTCATTTTGTGTCGCCGCGGGGTAGTGAACGTAACGATAACAACATGAAGCACAGTATTGACTACTACATTCATCCCCTTCATGATCAAAAGAGAATGAGATTTATTTTGATTTGACTGCAGAACGTCGAGGGCTGATGCCGGAACGCTGCGGCGCAGGAGCGAGTTATGCCACAGCGGGTAAACCCTGCAGAAAAGGGGATCGTCCTGGAGTCCCTGTCGGCCGGATATGGCCAGACGCTTATCGTCGATGACATTAACCTGACGATCCCCAGCGGTAAAATGACGGTGCTTGCCGGGGCCAACGGCTCAGGCAAATCAACGCTATTATCGACCATCGCCCGGATGCTAAAACCGCTCGGCGGCTGCGTGCGTCTGGACGGAAAGACCATCCACGAAATGCCGACCAAAGCGGTCTCCCGCCAGCTGGGGATCCTGCCGCAATCGCCGCTGACGCCGGAAGGGCTCACGGTGTTTGAACTGGTATCGCGCGGGCGCTATCCGTGGCAGGGGCTGATGCGCCAGTGGTCTGCAGCCGATGAACAGGCGGTGGAAGAGGCGCTGCAATTAACCGGCACCGCCGAATTCGCCCATCTGCCGGTCGATAGCCTTTCCGGTGGCCAGCGCCAGCGCTGCTGGATAGCGATGGCGCTGGCCCAGCAGACGAAAACCATTTTACTGGATGAGCCAACCACCTGGCTCGACCTGCGCTATCAGGTAGATATTCTTGAACTGCTGCAAAGCTTGACCCGCGAACATGGTCGTACGGTAGTGACGGTGCTTCACGACCTGAACTTTGCGGTGAACTATGCCGACCTGCTGGTATTTCTCAAAAAGGGGCGGATAGCCGGGACCATTTCAGAACAGGAAATCTGCAGCCCCGAACTGATTAAAAACGTCTTTGATGTTGATGTGCAGATGTCAATCAATCCGCAAACCGGCAAACCTTTCTTTATGCCGTTTCGCGCACCCCAGGCCGTTGCCCGATGAGCGCCTCCGTGCTGTACGCCACGCGGCGTCGTACCCGTCCGCGGCTGGCATTGCTGCTATTAACCCTGATGCTTATCGCCGGTTCGCTGGTTCATCTTGGTTTAGGCGCCCGCTGGATCGCGCCGCAAACGGTCCTGCAGGCGCTGCTCGAGTACGATCCGCGGAACTTCGATCACCGTATTATTGTTGATTTACGTCTGGTTCGGCTGGCGGCGGCGCTGGTGACCGGCGCGGCGCTCGGCGTAGCCGGGGTGCTGCTGCAGACGGTGATCCGCAACCCGCTTGGCGAACCGCATATTCTTGGGCTTAACGCCGGCGCCTCGCTGGCGGTGGTCGCGACCTCGGCGCTGGGCCTCTCTCTCGGCGATTTTCCGGCGGCACGCCCGCTAACCGCCGCCTGTGGCGCGGCGCTGCTGTTCGGCGGGGTGATGGCGCTGGCCGCTGCCGGGCGCGGCGGGGCGACGCCGCTGCGCATTACGCTATGCGGCGTGGCGCTCTCGGCGTTTGCCTCGGCGGTGACGGCGGCGATATTAATTCTTGATGAACAAACGCTGCTGGCGATGCGCACCTGGCTTGCCGGCGATCTGTCCGGGTTGAACTGGGCTAGCCTACAGGCGGCGCTGGTGCCGGCGCTTTCTGGCATGGGACTGGCGCTGCTTCTCGCGCCACGCCTGAACGTGCTGGCGCTGGGCGATAAAGTGGCGCTGGGGCTGGGGGTGAATCTGGTGCAGACCCGACTGTTGGGGCTGGTCGCTATCGCGCTGCTGTGCGGCGCGGCGGTGGCGGTCGCCGGGCCAATTGGGTTCGTCGGGCTGGTGGTGCCGCACGTAGTGCGCCGTCTGATAACGCAAGATATTCGTCTGGCGTTACCGCTGGCGGCGCCGGTCGGGGCGCTGGTGCTGGTGTTGGCGGATATCGCCGCCCGTACCCTCGTCGCGCCGCAGGAACTGGCGACCGGCGCGATGACCGCGCTGGTGGGCGCACCGCTGTTTATCTTTATCGCCGCGAGGTTTTTTAAATGAAACGCGCCGTTCACCGCGCCGGATTTCGGCCACTGGGTTTTGCTTCAAGGCATCTGTTGTTGCGCCCGGCTTCATTAAAAATTGCCGCCTTCATCCTGCTGCTTTTGCTGGCTCTCGGGCTCTACAGCCTCAGCCGAGGCAGCTTCCCGCTGCCATCTTCGACATGGGCGCGTGCGCTGCTGGCGCCGGAGCAGATTGGCGAACAGCAGCGTTTTATCCTGTTTGACATCCGCCTGCCGCGAATTTTGATGGCGCTGCTGTGCGGCGCCATGCTTGGGCTGGCCGGGGCGGCGATGCAGAGCATTACCCGTAACGGTCTGGCGGACCCCGGCCTGATTGGCGTCAAAGAGGGCGCCTGCATTGTCGTGCTGGCGCTAATTCTGTTTTTTCCGGCCGTAGGGCTGGCGTGGCGACCGCTGGCGGGAATGCTCGGCGGCGTGCTGGTGGCGCTGTTGGTGCTGGCGCTGGCGCGCGATTGTTCACGTCCGCGCTTTATTTTGATTGGCATTGGCGTGTCGTGGACGCTGGCGGCAGCGGTTGGCATTTTTATGACCACCGCCGACGTACGCGATGTACAGACGGCGATGATCTGGCTCTCCGGCAGCCTGCACGCGGCGACCTGGCCGCTGCTGGCGGTGGCGTTTTGCTGGGCGCTGCCTGGCGCACTGATTCTGTTCTGCACTGCCCGCGCGGCGGATGTGGCGCTGCTTGGCGACAGTACCGCCATCGGTCTTGGCGTGCGTTTGCCCCAGCTCACGCTACTGCGTTTCTTCGCCCCCGTGCTGCTGACCTCTGCCAGCGTTTCCTGCGTTGGCAGTCTGGGTTTTGTCGGTCTGATGGCGCCGCATATGGCGCGCTTCGTCTTGCGCGGCGGTCAGGTGGCGCTGCTCTGCGGCAGCGCGCTGATTGGCGCGTTGCTGGTGCTGGCAACCGATACGCTGGGGCGGCTGGCGTTTGCGCCGCTGCAGATCCCGGCGGGGATTGTCATTGCGCTGGTAGGGTGCCCATTTTTTATTGCTCTGCTTTGGCGTCGCCGTGACGCCCTGTAAATCAAAAAGGATTGTTATGCGTTGGTTCGTTTCTCTGCTGGTGCTGTGCGCGGGCGCTGCCGCGGCTGTCGATTCGCAAACCTTCACCGACGATTTAGGTCGTACGGTGAGCGTACCGCTGCATCCGCAGCGTATCGTTTCGATGCACGATCTCGATATTACCATCCCGCTGATCGAGCTTGGGGTGCCGCCGGTAGCCAGCCATGGCCGGACGCGCCCTGACGGCAGCCATTACCTGCGCTCCAGCGCTCAGTTAACCGGCGTCGATTTCGACAATAGCGATATTCGCTTTATTGGCACCGCCGATATTGACCTTGAAGCCGTGGCCGCGGCGAAACCGGATCTGATCATTACCGAGCCCAGCCGCCATGTCTCGGTGGAGCAGCTGGCGAAAATCGCGCCGACGGTCAGTATCGATCACCTGCAGGGCAGCGCGCCGCTGATTTACCGCAAACTGGCGCAGCTCACCGGCAGCCAGGCGCGGCTGGCGGTGCTTGAACGTCGTTATCAGGAACAAATAAAACAGCTAAAGGCCACGGTCGACCCCCAGCAGTACCGCGTGTCGGTGATTCAGGCGAATAACGGTAAGGTAACGGTACACCACTCGTATCACGCGCTGGGGCGGGTTCTGCGCGACGCCGGGTTCCGCTTCCCGCCGTTGATCGACAAGATCCCCGATGGCCAGCGGATCGACGTCAGCGCTGAACAGCTACCGGAGCTGGATGCCGATTTTGTCTTCGCCACCTGGCGTTCGGACACCGGCGGTAAGCCGCAGGATGAGCTAAAGGCCATGGAGGCGGTCATGCCCGGCTGGTGTGACTTTATGCGCGCCTGCCGAACCGGCCGCTATATTTTGCTGCCGCGCGAAGAGGTTATTTCTAATTCGTACGCCGCATTGACGCTGATGGTGGCTCAGGTGCAGTCGCACATCGCCGGACGGCCGATTCCAGCGGGGGCGAAATGAAAGCAGGGGTGAAAAAAGAGAAGGGCAGAGTCGATCTGTTTGGCGAGCGCTTTCGCGCTCGCGCGCACCAGCTTTCGCCCCGTTTACGCGAGGTGGCAAACTACATCAATGATAATCGTGAAGTGGTGCTGGAACGCACGGCAATGGAGATAGCCACCGCCACCCACACCTCCGATGCCACCGTGGTGAGGGCGATTCAGGCATTGGGTTTTGCTGGGCTGCGCGAGTTAAAAGAGACCATGGCGCGCTGGTTCGGGCCGTCAGCGACCTCGTCGGAAAAGATGCGCTCGACGGTGGGGGCGCTCTCCTGTGATGTCAATTCCAGCATCGATTTTGTGCTGGATGGTCATCAACGCGCCTGTGAGGTGCTATCGCGTGCCGATAATCGCGCGGCGGTAGCCCAGGCGGTGGCGCTACTGGGCGATGCGCGTCAGGTGGCGATATTTGGCATCGGGGCGTCGGGGATCCTCGCCGAGTACACCGCGCGTCTGTTTAATCGTATTGGCTTACCTGCCTGTACCCTCAACCGTACCGGCTTCAGTCTTGCCGAGCAGTTGATTAGCCTGCAGCGCGGCGATGTGCTGATTATGATGGGGCAAAAATCACCGCATCGGGAGGGCATGACCACATTGCGCGAGGCGCAGCGGCTGGGGATCCCGACGATATTACTCACCCAGGCGCTGGATTCGCGCTTCAGTCAACTGGCGCAGGTGGTGATTGATGTTCCGCGCGGCGGCGATAACGGGCGGGTGCCGCTGCACGGCACCGTGCTGATTTACCTTGAGATGATCGTGCTGTCCGTCGCCTCGACCGCGCCGCAAAAGACGGTCAAATCAATGAAGCGAATCAATGAATTGCATCGAGCCATCGGCAAATCAGGTGGTCAACGCGGTTGAACAAAAGATAATTCACTATCCGGATGCTTTCCGGTTGCATGCCATGCTAAGTATGTGTATTTTTATGCAAAATAAATGCATAAAAAGGATATCTCATGGTCAAGAATTTGCTCAAAGCGTGTTTCATGATGGCCGCGCTGGCGGCAGCCGGACAGGCGGCTGCGGAAACCTATACCGTCGGCTCCGGCGGCACCTACCGTCCCTTTGAATTCGAAAATAGTCAAAAACAGCTGGAAGGCTTTGATATCGATATCATCAAAGCCATCGCCAGGGCCGAAGGTTTTGACGTGAAGCTGGTCAACACCCCCTGGGAGGGCATTTTCGCCACCCTGGGCACCGGCGATCGCGACATTATCATCTCGGGTATTACTATCACCGATAAACGCAAACAGATGGTGGATTTCTCTACGCCGTACTTCCCGGCCGAGCAGTCGATTGTGGTGCCGGAAGGTTCAAAAGTGAACTCGCTGGCGGCGTTGAAAAACGAGAAAGTTGGGGTGGTGAACTCCAGCACCGGCGATATTGTGGTTTCGCAGGAACTGGGTAAAAACAGCACCTCCATTAAGCGCTTCGACAATACGCCGCTGATGCTGCAGGAGCTGTTTGAGGATGGCGTCAGCGCCGCGGTAGGCGACGTCGGGGTAGTAAAATACTACATCAAGCAGCACCCGGAAAAGCAGTTCAAGCTGGTGCCTGACGCTAAATTTGAGCGCCAGTATTTCGGTATCGCCGTCGCTAAAGGTAACAGTGAACTGCTGGGCAAAATCAACGCCGGTTTGCAGAAAATCGTTGCCGACGGCACCTACGCCAAAATCTATAAAACCTGGTTCGATGACAACGTACCGACGCTGCCTGCGCAATAACACCATTTTTCAGTGACCGCGGCTGTCGCTCAGGCGATGGCCGTATTTTTTTAGGGAAGGACTATGACGGGATTCCGTTGGGAGATCATCGAGGAGTACGGCCCGCTGTTTATGGACGGCGCCTTGATGACGATTAAATGTACCATTATCTGCGTGATCCTCGGGACGTTGTGGGGGTTAACGCTTGGACTGGGGCGGATGGCGAAGGCCGAGCACGGGCCATGGAAATATATTCTGCGTTATCTGGTGCAGTTTCCGGTGCGCTTCTACGTCAGCGCCTTCCGCGGTACGCCGCTGTTTGTGCAGATTATGGTGGTCCACTTTGCGCTGGTGCCGCTGTTTATTAACCCGCGCGACGGCCTGCTGGTCACCAGCGGGATAATGAGCGCCGATTTCGCCCGCGAACTGCGTTCTAACTACGGCGCGTTCCTCTCCTGTATCGTGGCGATTACCCTTAACGCCGGGGCCTACGTGTCGGAGATTTTCCGCGCCGGGATCCAGTCTATCGATAAAGGGCAGATGGAAGCTTCGCGCGCGCTGGGTATGCCGTGGTGGAAAACCATGCGTAAAGTGATCCTGCCGCAGGCATTTCGCCGCATTCTGCCGCCGCTTGGCAACAACGCTATCGCTATTGTTAAAGACTCATCGCTGGCCTCGGCGATCGGGCTTGCCGATCTGGCCTACGCGGCGCGAACCGTCTCCGGCGCGTACGCCACCTACTGGGAGCCCTACCTGACGATCTCGCTGGTCTATTGGGTGATTACCTTCCTGCTGGCGCAGCTGGTTAACCGTCTGGAAAAGAGGTTTGGCAAAAGTGATTCACATTAATAATTTACATAAGCGCTTTGGCGATAGCCACGTGCTGCGCGGCATCAGCTGCGATATTAAACCGCAGGAAGTGGTGTGCATTATCGGGCCCTCCGGCTCGGGCAAAAGCACCTTTTTGCGCTGTATGAATGCGCTGGAAACCGTGAGCGAAGGCGAAGTGGTGGTCAACGGCTTTGCCGCCCATGACCGGACGACCGACCTCAACAAGATGCGTGAAAGTGTTGGCATGGTTTTCCAGCGCTTTAACCTGTTTCCGCACATGACGGTGCTGGAAAACCTGCTGATGGCGCCGATGAATTTGCGCAACATGCCGCGCCAGCAGGCGGTCGACCTGGCGGATGCCTTGCTGGCGAAGGTGGGCCTCAGCGATAAGCGCGATGCCTGGCCTTCCAGCCTCTCCGGCGGTCAGCAGCAGCGGGTAGCGATTGCCCGCGCGCTGGCAATGAAGCCGTCGATCATGCTGTTTGATGAGCCCACGTCAGCGCTGGATCCGGAACTGGTAGGGGATGTGCTGGAAGTGATGAAAAATCTCGCCAGCGAAGGGATGACGATGGTGATCGTGACCCACGAAATGGGCTTTGCCCGCGAAGTGGCCGACCGGGTGATTTTCATCGATCAGGGGGTGATTCAGGAAGAGGGCAAACCGGCGCAGATCTTTAGCGCGCCGACCAATCCGCGCACCGCTGCCTTCCTCAGTAAGGTGCTGTAGCCAAAAGCAAAACGGGCAGGTGGATCCCCGCCTGCCCGTTATCAACAACCTCCGCTATTGCGCGGTCTCGGTAGCCTCTTCCATGTCTTCTTCCTGCTCATTGGCGAGCAGCGTTTTTTCATTCTTGCTAAGGCACTGGATTAGCAGGAACAGCACGCCGCTGGCGAACAGGGTGATGATCAAGCCGTCATAGCCGGAGACGCCAATCAGCATGCCGCTGACAATCGGCCCTGCCACGCTACCGGCGGACCAGAAAAAGCCAAACAGGGCGTTAATCATGATGAGCTTTTGCCCGCTAAAGGTTTTCCCCGCTCGCACCAGCGACAGGGTGTAAAGCGCGCCCGCCGCGGCGCCGAGCAGCAGGCAGATAGCCATCAGCTGTACGCGCGAGGCGAGCATAAACGGCAGCGCCAGTAGCGACAGGCTAAAGACAACCGCGCAGATAAGATGCACGCGACGGATGCCGAAGCGGTCGGCAACCCAGCCCAGCGGCGCCTGAAACATGGCGTCGCCGGTGAGGACGACGGTGACCAGCAGTACCGCCATCGTTTCATTTAAACCTTTATCGATGCCGTACAGCGGCAGTAGCGCGAGAATACTGGCGTCGAAGAAGGCAAAGCAGAATACCCCAGAGGCCAGCACCGGCAGAAACGCCCCCAGGCTGCGCCAGCTCGCGCGCTCGGCAAGGCTTTCGCGACTGCCGCGCGGCAGATGACGCAGCATTAGCAGGCAAACGGCGGTAATGGCGACAATGGCCATCAGCGCCGCGTGTTGCCAGGCGGGGCCGACGGAGATAAGCAGCGGGCCGGCGAGCTGGCAGCCGGTAAAGGCCGAGGCATAGATGCCGGTGAGAGTAGCGCGATTACTGCCCGCCGCGCCGCCGGTTATCCAGCTTTCCCCCAATACGATAATGACGCCGGAGGCGAGTCCGGTCAGCAGACGCGGCACCAGCAACAGCGTCATGTCGGTGGTCATGCAGGAGGCGATGGTCGCCAACGCCAGCAGGATCAGGCTAACGCTGAGCAACGCGCCCATTTCAAAACGACGGCACAGCGCGGGAGAAAGAAAAGAAGAGAGCATCATTCCAGCGGGCGGCAGCGCGGCCAGCAGGCCGACATAAAGCGGAGCAACTTGCTGCTGCGCCAGCTCGAGGCTGATTAATGGCACCGTATAGCCGGTGATAAATCCCACAAGTGAAGCGGCCATGATCATCGCCAGCGTGGGGGCCAGGCGATTCTGGTCTGGGTTAAACATTGTATTCCCGATAACGGAAGGTTGCAGGTGGATAATCCGGCAAGACGCCGACCAGTCTGCATGATAATTAATCAGCTGACGGAAGTCACCGCTGAAACAGCTACTATTTTTGATATCGATAAAACGATCCGCTGGTGAATAGACAAAAATCATCATCGCTGAAGTTGTCAGCCGCGGGGGCGAAAGGATATAACGAAGGGTGCCGCCTGGAAGCAGCAGGACGGGGACCACTCATTCAGTAATGGAAGGAACAGGACATGGCGGTATCGTCTTCACTGATTGCCGAAGCTATCGGCTGGCGTCGCGATTTTCATGCTCATCCGGAGCTCGGGTACCAGGAGCAGGAGACCTCGCGTCGGGTTGCCGGGCTACTGGCTTCGTTCGGCCTGCAGGTACATGTCGGGCTGGCAGGTACCGGGGTGGTCGCGACGCTTGAGAACGGCCCGGGGCCGGTGATTGGCCTGCGCGCCGATATGGATGCGCTACCGATCGCTGAACAGGGGACGGTGGAATATCGTTCGCGTCGTGCTGGCGTGATGCATGCCTGCGGTCATGACGGCCACACCGCCATGCTGTTGGCTGCCGCCGCGCACCTTGCCCAGACCCGCAACTTTGGCGGCACCGTGCATTTTGTCTTTCAGCCCGCGGAGGAGAACCTCGGCGGCGCGCGCAAAATGGTGGAAGAGGGGTTGTTCGAGCGCTTCCCGATGGACGCCATTTACGCGTTGCACAACTGGCCAGGCTTGCCGCTGGGGCATGTGGCGGTGAATCCCGGGGCAATGATGGCCTCGCTTGACGCCTTTGAGATAACGCTCACCGGTAAAAGCTGCCATGCGGCGATGCCGGAAAGCGGCGCCGACCCTATCGTCGCCGCCGCCCAGCTGATTATGGCGCTGCAGACGATTCCGTCGCGCCGCCTGTCGCCGCAGGATTCCGCGGTGGTCAGCATTACCCAGATAAACGGCGGTGAGGCGATCAACGTGCTGCCGGACCGCGTGGTGCTGCGCGGGACTTTTCGCTGCCTGAGCAATACGGTGCGCGAGCGGGTAAAAAACCTCATTGAGCAGTACGTGCATACGCAGCCGCAGGTTTCCGACGTTGACGGTCAGATTTCGTGGTATCCGGGCTATCCGGTGACCAAAAATGATGCGCAACAGGCGCTGAAGGTGCGCGAGGTGGCGCAGGCCGAGCTCGGCGAAGCCGCGGTGCGCTGGCAGATCAATCCTTCCATGGCGTCGGAAGATTTTGCCTGCATGCTGGAAGTGTGTCCCGGCGCCTATTTCTGGATAGGCACAGACGGCGAGACGCCCTCCAGGCCGCTACACAATGCCAGCTACGATTTTAACGACGATCTGCTGGCGCCCGGCGTGGCGCTGTGGACGGCGCTGGTGGAATCACTGCTGCCTGCCGGGCAGGGCTAAGTTTTCGTGTGCCGTGGAAAGCGCGGGTGAACGGTCTCCGGGGGCCAACAAAGAAATGATAAATAAAATATTGGTCAGTGCCTGCCTGATGGGCCTTAAAGTCCGTTATAACGGAAAAGAGAAAGCGCAGATGACCCATCAACTTGCTCGCTGGCAACGGGAGCAGCGCCTGGTAATCCACTGCCCTGAGCTGGCTGCCGGGCTACCTGTTCCGCGACCACCTGCCGAGATCGTGTCGGCTGATGGGAGAGACGTAATGAGTGGACAAGCCAGAATAATTGAGAATACGGGAAGGGATGTTACGCCGCATTATCAACTGGCAGCCTGGCTGGCTCTGCGAGCAGCACAAGAAGCAGGTTGTACCGCCGCATTATTAACTGATGGTAGTCCTACGTGCGGCAGTCAGTTTATCTATAACGGTTCTTTCAGTAATCAGCGTAAATCGGGTATGGGAGTGGCGGCGTCACTGCTCAGTGAGCATGGCATCGCGGTATTTTCAGAAGCTCAGTTTGCGGAGCTTGTGAGCTGGATAGAAGAACGGGAATGAGCGGTTCCCCAGGGTTAACGTCGAACTGTATGAGGTTCACACCTCGACATAGCCGACGTTAAAGCCTTATGAAACTCTTGCAGTTTAAAAGCACTGGGGGGAGTTTCACTCAGCTAAATAACCACCATCGATGGGATAAACGCCGCCGGTACAGAACGCCGCATTTTCTGACAGCAAAAACAGTATGAAGTCTGCTATTTCCCGCATTTTTGCCATCCTCTTCATAGGGTGGCTATTGGCGAAACTACGTACGATATTGTCAGGAAATTCACTCATTCGTGGCGTTTGGACATAGCCCGGAGCGACGGCATTGATTCGAATGCCTTGCGTTGCAAACTCTAATGCTGCGGTTTGGGTCAAACCGATGATACCGTGTTTAGCCACGGTGTAAGGCGCTAATCCTGGAATGCCAACCAGACCATTTACTGCAGATAAATTAACGATAGAACCGCCAGACTTCATCATTGCAGGTATTTCGTATTTTAGGCAGTAAAAAACGCCGCTCAATGAAGTGGCAATAACTTTATCCCAGTTTTCAACCGTCTGCTCTGTTATATTTTTACCATGCTCACCTGTTATGCCCGCATTATTTACAGCATAATCAAGTCTGCCAAAATGTTTGATAACTTTAGCGATCATTTTCTCTACTTGCTCGGGTTGTGACACATCGCATCCGATCCCCAGCGCCTGTTGCCCCTGTGAAGATAATTGTTTCGCTTTTTGGATGGCCTGCTCTGGTGAACGGGAGACAATAACGACCTTAGCCCCATGTTGGTGTAATTGCTCTGCGACTGCCTCACCTATCCCTGTCGTGCTTCCTGTGATGACAGCAACTTTATTCTGGAAATTCATCATTCCCCCTATGACGTAGTATTGAGTCTTGCATCTGGGGGAGTATACAAAATCGCTGTGACAGTTTTTGTCAGTACTCTTTTGCCTCGTCGATCCTTTCTTTTATTCTCCATTTTTTCAATAAAGCCGTCCGGCTTTCCTTGTAGATAGAGTCCAGTTGTGCCATCTCTGCAATTTGATCAGTTCTAAAGTGACGAAAATCATTTCTCATTTCGCACCATGCGACCAAAAGCCAACATGACTGCATATATGCCAATCCGATGGGCCATATAACACGAGAAGAGTAAGCGCCTTTCTTGTCACAATATTTTATTTTGATTTTCCTTTGCTTTTTAATAGCGCTACGAATGTCTTTGAAAAATACCTCATTGCTTTCTGCAGGGCCGATCAAATAGGATTGGCTTTCGATAAGGTTTTTTAATTCATCAGGAATGACGGCGTGTATTTTGGCAAGCGCATTCCTTGCTGTATTTTTGAAATCATCATCTGTGTTATGAGATACCCAGTTTAGCCCAAGGGTAATAGCATTGATTTCTTCATGAGAAAGATTTAAGGGCGGCAAATGAAAATCAGACTTGACGATATAACCAATACCGGCCCCACCTTCAATGCGAACCCCTTGATCCTGTAGCGTTTTTATATCTCTATAAAGCGAGCGCACGCTTATTCCTAATCTTTCTGAGAGCGCGGATGCCGTGATGGGATATCTTTGCGCCCTTAATATCTGTAGTAACTCGAGAAGCCTCTCTGTTCTGGTCATATTGATAAATCCATCCCGATACTGCGAAAAATCTTAAATCTAAAGTTTCCCGTTCATGCGCAGCGCATCAACAACGAGTGAAAAGGCAGGGGAAGGCTGCTTGCGGCTGGGATAATAAAGATAGTAGCCCGGAAAAGGATGACACCAGGACTCAAGCACCCGCACGAGACGACCTTCTCTGATGTGTGAGCCGAATTCCTCTTCAGGTAAAAAGGCGATGCCTAACCCGGCCAGGGCGGCGTCGACAACATGATCCGACGTGTTAAACGTCAACTGTCCATTAACCCGGACGTTCAACTCTCCTCCCACGCGATCGAATTCCCAGACATAAATCCCGCCGGAGCGGACCATGCGCAAATTAATACACTGATGCTGCGTCAGCTCATGAGGCGTTTGCGGCTGCGGGTATCGCGCGAAATAATCTGGCGAGGCGGCTGCGGCCATGCGTAGTTTCGGGCCGATTGGCATCGCTATCATATCTTTATCAATCGTATCGCCAAGCCGCACGCCCGCATCAAACCGATCCGCCACGATGTCCCGGAATCCGTGATTAGCATCGAACTCAATATGAATATCCGGATATTCGCGGAGCAGCGGCGCAAGCTTGGGCAGCAGGGTCGTCTTCAGCACGTTCGGCCCGCAGGTGATGCGGACGGTGCCTGCAGGCTTGTCCCGCAGTTCAGTCAGCATGTCCAGCTCAGCCTCTATCTCGTCAATACGGTGGCCCACCGATTGCAACAGGCGCTCCCCGGCGGCCGTTGGGGACACACTGCGGGTGGTCCGCGTTAATAGTCGGATTTGCATTCGTTCTTCCAGTCCGGAAATCGCCTGGCTTAGCGCAGGCTGGGTCACGCCAAGCTGCGCGGCGGCGCGCGTGAAGCTACCTTCCCGCGCCACGGTGACGAAAGAGAGTAAATCGTTGAGGTTGCGTCTTGCCATGTTGGTTTCCGGGCTATTTATAAATTTTACTTATAAGGCTATTAAGCATTCATTAGCTAGTTTCACTGCTGCCTATTGGTAACAATAATGCGATGAAAAAGTCAACGCTAAACGAGATGGAAAATGCTCACCGTAAAACGCCACTGCTGATGATCCTCTCCGCCGGGCTCAGGGCTGTGGATTGAGCCGTCGCGCCTTCCATATCCATCGTTCTCTTTAACTCACGCGCTTATCCCCCACGTCGCCGTTTCAGGAGGGGAAGGGCATCGCATTATCAACAGAAAAGAAAGGCTAAATGCGTAATCAGAAAACTGAAACCAGAAATCAGAACGGAGCCAGTGAAAAACAACAGGCGCACTGGGGCGGCGTGTTTGCTATGACGCTGTGCGTCTTCGCCCTGATTGCCTCCGAATTTATGCCGGTCAGCCTCCTGACATCGATGGCGCAGTCCCTGAAGGTCACCGAAGGTATGGCCGGGCAGGGAATTGCCATTTCCGGCGCGTTTGCGGTGATGACCAGCCTGTTTATTTCCCGACTGGCAGGCACGCTTAATCGAAAAACGCTGTTGCTTGGCCTGACGTGCATCATGGCTCTTTCCGGGGGCGTCATTGCGATGGCACCTAATTACCTGACCTATATGACGGGCCGGGCCCTGATTGGCATCGTGGTCGGCGGGTTCTGGTCGATGTCGGCGGCAACAGCGATGCGTCTGGTGCCGGTGCACCGTGTTCCGCTGGCCCTGGCCATTTTTAACAGCGGCAACGCGCTGGCAACCGTTGTGGCCGCGCCTCTGGGCAGCTGGCTGGGTTCCGTCATCGGCTGGCGGGGGGCCTTTTTGTGCCTGTTACCCGTCGCCATCGTCGCGTTTATCTGGCAACTGCTCAGCCTGCCCTCGATGCCGGTTACCCGCCAGCCAGCGGGGGCCGGCAACGTCTTCACACTGTTACGCCGCCGGGTGGTCATGTTGGGCATGCTGGGAGTGGGGATCTTCTTTATGGGGCAGTTCACGCTCTTTACCTATATCAGACCTTTCCTTGAGACGGTCACGAAGGTAGACGCCTCAGCGGTGACTCTCATCCTGCTGGTTATCGGGATGGCGGGTTTCATCGGCACCACGCTGATTGGCCGGGTATTGAAGCGCGGATTCTACTCGACGCTAATGGCGATTCCCGTGCTGATGGCGATCGTCGCGCTGGCCCTGATCGCGTTTGGCAGCCAGGCAGCCATCGTGACGGCCTTGCTCGGGCTGTGGGGGGTTATTTCAACCGCTGCGCCCGTGGGATGGTGGGCATGGGTTCCACGCACGTTCCCTCAGAATGCCGAAGCGGGCGGCGGGCTGATGGTGGCGATGGTGCAATTGTCCATTGCGCTGGGATCCACCGTGGGGGGCGTGCTGTTCGACCATCATGGCTACCAGAGCACCTTTCTGGCCAGCGCCGCGATGTTGATTATCGCAACCGTACTGATATTCCTGACCTCACGTGCAGACGCGTCTGCCGAGGGTCTTTCATCACACTCGTCCTGACAAGGAAACTATCATGAATAAATTTGCGTTAGCCCTGGGAATGTTCATCAGCGCATTTGCCGCCTCGGCGGCGGATATGTCCAGAGGCGCTGATAACTTTTATAAAAGCGAAAAAGTGACGCAGCAGAAAGTCACTTTTAAAAATCAGTATCAAATGAACGTGGTTGGCAATCTGTTTGTCCCGAAAACGTTAAATCAGAACGCCAAAAACCCGGCGATCGTCGTTGGTCATCCAATGGGCGCGGTCAAGGAACAAAGCGCAAACCTATACGCGCAGAAGCTGGCGGAGCAGGGGTTTGTTACGCTGGCGATCGATCTCTCGTTCTGGGGGGAAAGCGAAGGCAAGCCGGGGCACCTGATTTCACCAGAAATCTACGCGGATGATTTCAGCGCGGCGGTGGATTACCTCAGTACACAATCGTTTATTGATCCAGAAAATATCGGCGTGCTGGGCATCTGCGGTAGCGGAAGTTTTGTCATCAGCGCCGCGAAAATTGACCCGCGTATGAAAGCTATCGCCACCGTCAGTATGTATGACATGGGCGCCGCGTTTCGTAACGGCCTTAACCACTCCCAGACGCTGGAACAGCGTAAGGCCTTTATCCAGTCGGCCATTGAGCAGCGGTTTGCCGAGTTCAAAGGAGGAGAGAAAGCATACATTCCGGGCACTGTGAATAAGCTGGACGCTTCCACGCCGGAAATTCAGCGCGAGTTCTTTGATTTCTACCGTACCGAACGCGGCGGTTATACCCCGCAGGGCGAGAAAGAGGAACTGACGACCAAACCGATGCTGAGCAGTATCGGTAAGTTTATGAACTTCTATCCGTTCAATGATATTGAAACCATTTCGCCGCGTCCGATGCTCTTTATTACCGGTGACCAAGCCCATTCAAAAGAGTTCAGCGAGGACGCCTTTAAACGCGCCGGTCAGCCTAAAGAGCTGTATGTCGTTCCGGGGGCAGGGCACGTCGATCTGTATGACCGCACGGACGTGATCCCCTTCGACAAGCTGACGGACTTTTTCCGCAACAACCTGAAATAACGCGTGGAAATGGGTTGTATCAACAGCTACCGGCCTTCGGGTCGGTAGGGGGGCGTAATTTGAGCAAAAGGACAAAATGCTGCCGCATCACTGAGAGTTGAAATGTCTGTGTAGTGCCAGGAGGGGACATTACAGAGATGGCTGTGTGGTGTCACTTGCGGGGGTTACATGATTTACCTGTAATCAAGTGCCATAGCAAACGGGCAAATATTCTTGAGGCTGCGGGGAAGTGCAGCCTCAGTGATATGACTGTGGAAAGCGGTTTATTATTTCTTTGCTGCTCGAATCAGGCCGTCAAGCCATTCCTGATGACCATTAAGCATTGGGTTCGGGCGGGTATTGGCCAGATCTTTTGCCGGGACTCCGTTCTGTGTTTCCTGCGTTAGGATACGGACCCTATGACCGGAAAGATCCTCCAGTAGCCACGCATGATGGACATCGAGTCGTTGAGCGGTATCTTTTTCACCGGCCCATCCGTGCCATGCCAGGCGAGCAGGTTTACCCTCAGCAGGTGGAACAAACTCCACAACCTGAGCTTCAACTGGGAAACCAAACGTGCTGAAGTAGAAGCGAACCCCATTTTCCAATTCTGGACCTTTGTTGTCATAAAAGCGCACATCGGCGGAATTTTTATAGTATTCCGGCCATAGCAGTGGCTGACACAGGAGCGGCCAGACATCATTGACGTTCAGACCTGAGATGATCATTTCATTAGAAACAAAGTTATCGGTAAAACCCGGAATAAAGCCTTCAGGCCAGTTAATCGCGTTCATAAATTTCTCCAATTGCTATAGTTGAGTGTACTGCGTGTGTCATTACGGCAGTAACGTGATGACAGTGATTATTGGTGCAATGGAGTTATAAGGCGAATTGTCATTACTTATATTCTTAATAAGATAAATTATATCAGGGCGCGGGATGTTGGCTTACTTCTGCGCATAAAGCACGAATCCACTGATGACTTGGGTCACGATGGGTTCGCTCATGCCAGGCCATGCTCTTGGTAAAGCCGGGTACTTTCAGGGGCAAAGGGAGAATGATGAGATCGTTGTTAGTCAAGACCATGCGGTGAGGTACAACTACAATCATATCAGTCACTTGCAATATATCAGGTATCACCTGAAAACTGTTAACTGACATGCCTACTCGTCGTGTCAGACTGAGCTTAGCCAGTGCTTCATCTGTAACACCGGTGAAGTTACCTTCTGATGACACCAAAATATGTTCCTGTTTGCAAAATTGTTCGAGCGTCATTTCCGAACTCGCTGCCAGAGGATGATGACGTCGTGCTACGCAGACATAATCTTCTTCATAGAGCGCTCTTCCATGCAGGTCTTCGGGGGTTGTTTGCGGTGTTATCAAAGCCAGATCAACTTCACCCCGAGACAACTGCTGATACATTCGCTCATTGTCCACGGGCCGCACGGCGATTTTAATATTCGGTGCACGTTGTTTTAGCTCAGCCATCAACGGAACGACAACAGCCTTAAGTGCATAGTCCGTTGCTACGATGGTATAAGTCAGCTCCGCCGCCATAGGATCAAATTGCTTTGGTTTCAGCATGATAGCGATATCGGTGAGTATTTGTTTCACCGGCATAGAAAGTTCGGTGGCCCGCATTGTGGGAACCATACCGTGACTGGTGCGAACAAAGAGGGGATCGTCAAAATAATCACGCAAGCGAATAAGCATGCCACTGACGGCAGGTTGTGTCAGGGAGAGGCGCTGCGCAGCCCGGGTCACGCTTCCTTCATCCAGTAATGCATCAAGGGCCTTAAGAAGGTTAAGGTCGAGGGTTCTCATATCATTTTTCATAGTGAAGTAGCCTGACAGATATAAAATTTTAATTCAGGCTAAATGCTCGGGAAAAGGTTGTCTAGAAGGTTTATGAGTGTTTTCCTTTTGGTGATCTTTTAGTTTTGGCTGGTAACCTTTGTAAAGATAAATCCGCTCTTCGCTTACGGCAGACCTGAGTTTGTCCGCTCCGTGCCAGAGGCGGACGTTGAGGAGAATGTTATTTTGATGCGAAATATTTGCGTAATATTTTTTCTAATAGCGAGAAAACGACCGTCACCCTTTTTGGAGTAATCAGCTGGTAAGGCCGATATAAATAAAATTGCCATTTCTCCTGTCGCAGTTCTGGCAGTGGGGGAACAAGTTGGCCGCTTGTTAAGTACTCCCTACAAATAAAATCGCTGGATTGTACAACTGTTTTCCCGGCCAAGGCAGCCTGAATTTCGGCGTATGGGTCTGTTGTATAAAACTCGATATGACGAGGGACAAAAGTATTCACTGCGTCACTCATAAACTCAAATAATTTTCCTGTATCAGGGTTAATTAAACCACTAAATGGATAACGCTGCCGAAGATCTTCTAAATCAGTTGGTGCTCCCAGGCGTGCAATGAGTTCAGGGGATGAGACTAAAATATGTTCAACTTGCCCGATGTTTTTAATGATAAAGTTAGGATTAGGTTCTCGCCCTACGCGTATACCTATATCGATACGATGCTCTATAGTATCAAGTTTCATCATATCTAAACGCCAGTCGATAAATAACTCAGGATAGGGACGTAGTGCAGTCAATAGTTCATACAATATTTGTTCATGATTTGGAAATCGAAGTAATGTGATACGAACAATACCCTTCATTTCATTATCATCTTTCGCCGTCTGAAATAGTTTTTCAGAATCCTCCAGCAGTCGCTTCGCTTGGGGTAAAAATAGCTCGCCGAAACTGGTGAGAAAGATCGAACGAGTATTGCGTTTGAAAAGAGGTTCACCAAGTTGTTTCTCCAGCTCAGCGACTGTCCGCGTGACTACTGATGGTGAAACCGACAGCTTGGTTGCTGCTTCGCGGAAGTTCAGGGTATCAGAGGCGATGATAAAAAACTTTAGAGCATCAAGTTTGTTCATGATTGTTGTGAAAATTGCAATAATGTATTTTGATAATAGCAATTAATTTGCAACTATTCCAGTCATATAATCGAACAATCAAATAAGTAACCTGTCTTAATTTTTTATCAGAACTCAAAAGAGTAAATTATGTCAATTCAACCAGTAGAGTTAAACAAAGCCTATCGTTTATTGCAGATCGGGCCAACAACAATGATATCGGCTAAAAATGATGGCATTGAAAATGTCATGGCAGCGGCTTGGGTGGGATTAATAGGCAATAACAAAGTGATGGCTTTTATAGGTCCACAGGCATTTACTCGTGGGCTTGTAGAAAAAAGCGGATATTACGTTGTCCAGATCCCAGTAGTAAATCAGATGGAAATGGTTTTATATGCTGGGGGCAACAGTTATTCTGACACACCCGATAAAAACAGTAAAATTCCACTGTTTTATCAGAAAGAGTTTGATCTGCCTTTAGTTGAAGGTTGCGTTGGTTGGCTAGTCTGTAAGGTCATACCCAATGAAGAAAATGAAAAGCAGCACAACTTGTTCATGGGGGAAATTGTCGGAGCATGGAGCGATGACCGCGTTTTCAGAAATGGGCACTGGATTTTTGATGATGCGCCTGATGAATTACGTACTGTCCATTACGTAGCTGGCGGACAGTTTTACGCCATTGGCAAAGGTACAAAATTTAATTATGGTCCAGGAAAAGACTAATCCTTACCTCTGTCTCAATGTAGCCATATAACATGGCTACATTGAGGTAGTAGCATAAAAAAATAATTAAGATGTCCGCTTCTCGTTCACTGCGGACCTCCAGCTAAGTTCGCCTTGTCATAACAGGAAAGCCCATTATACACGTGTATAATGGGCTTTCCTGTGCTGATTCGTTGGCTTGCTTCCCTTCATTATTAAGTGATGCCACCATTGAGAACCTGTTCCATAGGTAAGCATGACAGCTCTTCGCTCACAGTGGCCTTTCTGCTCAGTGAATCCGTCCACTCCGTGCCAGAGATAACCTCTTGATCTCAATAATAAATGGCATCTAATTTGTCCTGACTGATGCGGGATGACAGCACCTGATGGCGCTATTTTCGCTCGCTGTATCTCGGCAAGGTATCCGCTTTATCCTGGCTGTAACCATCAATAGTTTGAGGAGAGGGGATAAGTACCGTTGTACTTTTATCATAACTCCTGCTTTTGAGTTTCATATATTAAACAGAGATCAAAACCACGTACACCCATACGACGGCCTTATTACAGCAGAGCACAGAATCCGGGCACAATAAAACAATCTAAGCCGCTGAGGGCAGGTCAGTTGTATATAGGCGGTTTGAGCACCTGTGGAAAAATTGAATATTTAGCGCTGTTTCGTCAATACCCAGAAGCCCAGAAGTATAATAGTTTACCTGTGTAGAGCAAATTGCACCCTGACCATATGAAAAGGGGGTAAAAAGTGTCATATCGATATGGAATGGATTCGTATGAGTCTCAGGGGCATTATAGCGAAATACCATATCACGTTGAAACATGTGCAAGAGCTGACTGCAGAGCTTAAAAAAAGAAAATATTCACTCGATTGGATGAAGTGAATGCCGAAGCCAGACTTAGCTGACCTGGTGGCGGGTTTACACACAGATATCGGAGCTCGTGATATCTGTGTGTGAAGTTTTTAAAGCTGATGTTCCGGAATCCGGGCGATAACCTTTATCTCAAAATCAAATCCCGCCAGCCAGTTAACCCCCACGGCTGTCCAGTTGGGATATGGCGGCTTCGGAAAAACGGTTTGTTTCACCTGCATAATGGTTGAAAACTGACTCTCCGGATCGGTATGAAAGGTTGTCACATCGATAAGATCTTCAAACGAACATCCTGCGGCGGTAAGAGTGGCCTTGAGGTTTTCAAAGGCACGTTCTACCTGCGTTGCAAAGTCGGGCTCAGGACTACCATCTTCCCGGCTACCCACCTGACCGGATACAAACAGTAAATCACCAGAGCGGATCGCAGCAGAATAACCATGCTTCTCATAGAGAGCGTGGCGATTCGCCGGGAAAACAGGTTTCGGTTGGTTCATAACGTATCCTTTTTTCGGATGTGTGAAGCCGTGCGTGACATAAATAAATCAATTAATATACGCAGTGTATGTAAACTTAACCACACATACGCGGCGTATGTCAAATTTCATACGCTGCGTATATTGCAAGGAGTCCGCATGGCTGCCAAACGCCGCGCCGAAACGATGGAAGAAACCCGCACGAAGTTGATTACAGCCGCACGAAAAGCCTTTGCCGAAAAAGGGTTTGCAGCAGCATCAATGGATGATTTGACTGCCAGCGTTGGCCTGACGCGTGGGGCTCTGTACCATAATTTTGGGGACAAAAAAGGGTTGCTTGCCGCTGTGGTTGCCCAGATTGACTCAGAAATGGCACAAAGTGCCAAGAGTGCAGCGACACAGTTCAGGGATGACCAGCAAAAGCTTCTGGCTGAAGGGATAGCCTATATCAGAATGGCTCTGGATGAAGAAGTCCGGCGTATCGTTCTGCTTGATGGCCCGGCTTTTCTTGGCGATCCTACGAAATGGCCGAGTCAGAACAACTGCCTTGACGCCACCCGAGAGAGCATTTCAGATCTGATTGAACGCGGCTTAATCAAGCCGGTAGATGTGGATGCTACCGCCTGGCTGCTAAATGGAGCTGCACTGAATGCCGCTCAGTGGGTGGCTGCCAGTGAAGATCCGCAGCATGCTTTACCAAAAGCGATTCAGGTTTTCACCCTGCTGGTAAATGGCCTGCTGGAAGAGGGCAAGCACCCATAACCTCCATTCTCAACCTGAAGGTTCGTTAATAAGTTGAGCTCCGTGCCGCTTGTTCCGGCTTCGATTCTCTCGGGTCAGTAATTCAGTCTGAAAATCACATAAGGCCGGTTCAATACGGCCTTCACGAATCTTGATAGTAAAGAATTTTGTGTAGCAATGTTTTACCAGATTTTTCGGACGTTACAATACAGCCAGCCCGATTGTGTATAAACAGGCCCGAGAAGCTAAACTCCACCTTTCATTCATAGAGATCGTACGGCTATTCAGGCAGTCCGCGTCGCGCCAGAAGCGGATATTGATAATTTGATCAATTAATTATTCGATGCGTTTAACATCTGGATGACGTTCGGTTGCAGCTTCATGGAAAATATCATCTAACCAGCCTGCAATTTCATCTTCTGCCAGATCATCTGGAATAACAACGTCATAGATACGGGAATACTTTCTTTCTGTCAGATCTACTCGAAAAACCAACCAGCACTCATTCTTACGCAGAATGCCAAGGTATCGACCAAAGACATTATAAACCAACATGTTATACCTCCAGTAATGTCAATCAAACCACACGTTATATTACTTCGAATAAGAAAGGCAGAGAATAAATCCTGCATTCGTTAGAGGACAACATCTTCTTTTGTCATGACAGTTCTGGTGATCCTGCATGCTGACCGCTTCGTGCCAGGAGCGGACGTTTATGAAAAGGGTGATAGATAAACATCAGCAATTTTATCTCCGATTACAGCACCTCAACCACTTCGAATTCTTCTGCGATCAACTCCATATCCTCAGAAAAATGACCTTCACGGATGAAAAATCGCTGATGCTCTTTCTTCCAGTATTCAAGACTTAAATCGCCTTCACCCTCTTTGCGAGCGAACTCCTCATTAATATCGCAAAAACGCACCAATTGTAGCGAAACCAGCCGGATCACGCATACCGGGACATTCTGTCCATCAAGAATTATGTTATAGCTGCCAATCCTCGGAGCAGATTCTTCCTGTTGGTAAGAGGCAAAAGATCCACAAGAGGCCGTTTTGATTCCTTTTTTAATAAGGTTAGCAAGCTCGCTTGCCAGTTCTGGACTGTCTCCCATTTGCCAGGCCCCTGCGCCTGGATATTTCATTTCTATTTCCCTAAGCTTAACCATTAATGCATCTGCCTAACCGTTGATGAAAAAAGTAATAATAGTATTAGCGTTAATGGGGTCACCATTAACAGTAATACGTTACCTCAGATAGTGTGGTTTGCTCTTCGCTCAGACTGGAGCTTAAACTCAGTTGGTTCATCCGCGCAGTGCCAAAAACTGCCCCTGACTGCTTGTTAACCGCGCCTCCTATTGTATAGATATTTTCTGTACATCAAGATACATTGAGATAGCTATTTAATGGCTTAAATAGTAATAGACACTAAGTTCAGGAAGGAAAAGTGCTGATGCCAATACCTATTCTCTATACAGAACGCTTACTGTTAAAACCATTATCCTCAGAAGATGCCTCACAAATTCAGATACTTTATCCTCGCTGGGAGATTGTTCGGTACATGGTCTCATCAGTACCGTGGCCCTATCCGGATAATGGCGCCGAGAATTATGTCAATAACGTTGCCTTGCCTGATATAGCAAATGGAATCGCTTGGATCTGGACTATTAGGCATCGTGAAACACCTGACAACATGGTAGGTTTAATCTGTCTTTATGATGTTGAGGATAACAACCGAGGATTTTGGTTATCTCCGGAGCATCAGGGCAAAGGTTTTATGCGTGAGGCCTGTAACGCAGCTACAGATTATTGGTTCAATTCCTTAAATAAGACTATATTGCGTGCGCCGAAAGCGGCTCTCAATAACCGCTCCAAACGTATCTCACAAAGCAGTGGCATGCGGCTCATTAGGACTGAAAAGAAAGCATATGTCAGCGGTCTGCTGGATTCCGAGCTATGGGAAATCACACGTGATGAATGGAATGCTCGTAAAGGTGGCTGATAAGCTGATGGCATGTCCGCTAATCGCTCCCAGCGGACCTTCAGCTTCGTTAACACGTCCGCTCCGTGCCAAAAGCGGAAGTTAACTACGGATAAAATTCAGCGCCCCACACCCAGAGCCGCTGCATAACGGCAATAAGCTACACTTGTTCATTATTTCCACAACAGAAAAGCCTTCCGCTGCTTCAACGGTGTGTGTTTGACATCGCGCAGTTGGGACATTTTGATCAACAACGAGCATGGCCAGCTAACGATGAAATTGATACTTGTTCGACACGCAGAAACAGAGTGGAATTGGGAAGGAATTATTCAGGGGCACAGCGATAGCTCCTTGACCTGTCGGGGTTTGCGTGAAACATCCCTCCTACTAGCAGCGTTTAGTGCAAGTGAGTATCAAATAGAGCGTGTTTACGCTTCTCCGCTTGGGCGTGCCTGGCAAATGGGGCAAAGCCTGGCTGAACACTTTCATTGTTCACTGACGGCTGAACCGGCCCTTAAAGAGCAGGCCTTTGGTCAGTTTGAAGGTATGCCGTTAGAACTACTCAGACAAAAACATCCAAACTATGCAAATGCATTATTCAGGCTTGATGCAGAGTATTGTCCACCAGGGGGGGAGTCACTGGCGCATGCTTCTCAGCGAGTTATGCGTTTTTTACAAAACCTGGAAGATACCTCATCACATCAACAAACAATATGTATTGTGTCTCACGGGCATGTCAGTCAGGGCACTCTGGCAATTCTTAAAGAAGGGACTGTCGATAGTTTCCCTCGCTATGCTCATCCCAATGCAAGTTATTCTGTTATCGACCTGATTAATGGAAAATGTATTGGCCTAAAGTGGGGGATTGCTACACATTTACGTCACCTGAATTAGTGGCTACCTTCCAGGCATTGAAAACCCATCCTGCCAGAGTCATCATTATTTAAGCACAATGTTCACTCCTCGCTGTGAGTTCAACGGGTCGATGCAACGCTATCCTTAATCAAGGGGGGGACGTTGCTATGAAACGAAGAACTCGGATTAACTTACCTGCGTTTTACCGGGAGCGCGCATCGCAAACTCATGCTCTACTGATGACGTGGGTGCTAAAGATAATTATCCACTCATTGAAACCTGACTTTTTCACACTGACACAATCAATGATTCCAGCCTAATTGAGGTAATGGCATAATCAGGCTGGCGAAAGTGAGGGTGAAAATGGATAAAACAGCGAAAAATCAGATAGTAGATAGCGACATTGCACAGTTATTACTAAAGCACAGGAAAGCTCGTAACTGGACGGTAACGGAGCTTGCTCAACGCTCAGGCGTGAGCCAGGCGATGATTAGTAAGATTGAACGAGGCGTCTCCAGCCCCAGCGCGACTATCCTTAGTCGTTTAGCGAACGCCATGAATATTACGCTATCAAAACTTTTCGCCGAGCTTGAGCAACATCAGAACTCGCTGGTTCGTTTCGCTCACCAGCAGCAGCATTGGACAGATGAACAATCAGGCATTATTCGTTGGACATTGTCCCCGGCGGGCGCCAGTCCGGAACTGATAAAAGTTGAAATCCCTGCAATGGGTCAACTGACGATCCCCGCCTCCGCTATTGAGCATCTTTGCGGGCAAACACTTTGGATGCTGAGCGGCAACCTTGATTTTAGGGTCAATCATCAGACTCATCATTTGCAAGCGGGTGATTGTCTTGCTCTTACCTTTGCAGGCGAGTGCCAAATGACTAACCCGGATAGCGAACAGAGCTGTACATACATCGTTGCGTTTAGCCAAAAAAACAGATGATATTTCCCCTGCCAAACGGTTAGACGCCATTCCCTTTACGCAGATGCAGCAGGGGATAAGGTCTTCCCTGACTATCCTGCCCGGAGCGCCCTGAAACCTGGAAGCCCATATGTTGATAAAACCCGACAGCCCGTTGGTTTTGTTCATTGACGTCGACGCTTAAATCAGGATGAAGAGCAAGGGCATGGGATATCAACTGTTTGCCGACGCCAAACCCGCGAGCAGCAGCATCTACGAACAGTGCCTCCAGATGACCATCATGTAAAAACATAAATCCGAGTGGAAGGTCTTCATCATTTGTCGCTACCCATACAGGGATTTCTGAAAAAAAACCGACCACCTCTTTTTCGATCTCTTGCCGGTCATGTGTTGTCAGAAAATCGTGCGTAGCATCTACAGAACTTTTCCAAATCTGGATGATGTCTTCCGCTTCAGAAGGTCGTGACATTCTGATTTTTATCATTTTATTTTCCTTAAAGTGGACATGGTTTGGGGTAATTACCTACAAAAACAATCCCATTAATTTACTATGGTGTAATTAAATTCACAATAGTGATGATGTCGCCATGTCTATCGTTGCTAGACTCACTTTCAGGTGCAGAATGCCACGACCGGCTCTGGCCTGATAGCGCTCGAACTGGCGTACAAGCCGTTCGAGCGTATGGAAAGCCGCGATGAGTTCCGATTTATTGTTGTGGAGCTCACCCTATGCATGTCCTCAAGGTCGTAGTCACTGCCCCGGCTATGAAGCAGACTCGCTACAAGATAGTCGAGTAAAGGGCAATGGATAATGCCTTTCAGGCCGATGCGTTCTACTGATTCAGAAATCTTTTTTACGGAAGCTATCGCGGATGGCGTCCCCCATCAGACAGGTCAGGTTCATCCAGGTAGGCTCGACTGCGAAATTCGCCATGTTTCCAGCCATATTGTCGAACGCTCGCTTGTTGGTGTACAGCATGTGCCCTGGTGACATAAACTTTGTCTCCATGATCGATTTCTCAACGTTCTCGTAATTGAGTAGGTTGCCAAAGTTGCCGCGACCAGAAACGAACGTCTTGCCTGCCTCATTTCCACCCCAGGTAAGATAGGGGTTGAGAAAAATGAAGGACGGCATGCTGTTGATGGCGACCGCACCATATTCCAGGTCAGACACCGCTTGCTCGAGTAATTTCTGATGGGCCTTTCTGGTGTCCTCATCGATAAGTATCGCACTGGCGAGCGTGCCCAGGAGCTGGGTGTTGGCGAACTTGACGGCGCCGGGGAGGAAGTGCGCGGCATTGGCTGGCAGATCTAGCGGCACCTCAGCGAGCACCAGGCTGAACGCTTCATGTGAAGTGGCGTAGCCACCGGGCTCAACGTCTGTTAGTAATATGACGTCGGAATGCGGATACTTGCCGCCCTCGGGGCTCAGTACTTCCGCATCGGGATAGGCCTGTCGAAAACCATCCACGACCTTGTCGGCGCCGGGGTAGTACATACCCATGGCCGGAGTAGTCTCCGAGATAGCGACCCGCAGCGCGTCGAGGAATTCCTTGCGCTGCGGCCAGTGTTTGCTTGTCACCAGAGTCTGGGGACGACCGCAGTTCGCGCCACCATTGAACTTTGCCATGGTGGCTATCTGCACTGCCTGATGCTCAATTTCCTTCTTTGTCCATGGCCGGTCGCCCGGCACGATGATGCATGGGTTATTGCCGCCGCATTCGGAGATAAGCGGCGTCTCTGTCGCTGACATGATAGCCTCGGCCGTTGCGGTTCCACCTGTAAAGTAGATCCGGGAGAGGCGGGGATCTACTGTCAGGTCTTGTCCCCGATCGGCGTCGCAGAAGCTCAGAACGCGCCGATCGATCAGCGGCTGCATGATCTTCGCCCAAATCCTGTCGGTTTCTTCGTTCAGGTGATGCGGTTTGTGTACGACTGTACAGTTCTCGAAGAAGATCGCTTTCAACACCTCGAGCGCTGAGCTGTAGTTGCCGGCACCCAGCACGGCAATAATACCCGCGGGCTTTTCCATCGGATTGATTTGTTTCGGTGCGCCTTTCACACGGATGCGACTCTTCTGATCCGCGTACATCAACTTGTCCTTCCGCTCCTGCGGAAAGACATAAATGTCGTAGAGATCCTCACTCACTTTTTCCACGCTCAGCGGCTGTGGCATCTTGCCGTCGAGGATGGATTCATAAAGGATGATGGCTGCCGAGACGGTACTCGCCATAGGAACGACGGTAGCAACCTTTGACATTGGGTATGAAAAAAGAGGCGCACCGAGGATGCCATTCTTCATTTTGCTGTCGGCGAAGGCGAGGTCATCACCGTACTTCTTCAGGTTTGCACGGATTTCCTCCAGCAGATGCAAACGTTCTGCGGGAGATGTTGTAGTCCATTTTTGGGGATCCAGTTGGTCGATAGCTTCGGTAGCATTCATTGGGATTTCTCTATTGTTCAGATTGGACCGTCAGGACTGGTGGAACGTGCCCTGGCTGGTGTGATGTTTTCATCTCACTATAGGAAGCAAGCCGCGACAACGCTCTGGCAATCCGCGCCAATTTTAATGCGAGAGATGCCAGCACAGGGAGTGAGTCGCGGATGTTACAGGTTGGCGCAACGTGCAGTCATTGTGGCGCGGTTTGACGGGGGTTAAGCGCACGACTGCTCTATACTCTGAGCGTCGGTTGAATGAGCAATAGTGACGGAGTGCTGAAGGTGCAAAACAAAACTTTTCCCATGGATATTGGCTGGCTGGCAATACTGAAGGACTTAGGTGTTCAGCCTGGCCATGTATTACGTCGGGCCGGCCTTCCAGACGATTTACTCTCCCGTACAAGACAGGGGCTTTCTGGCGAAGACTATTTTCGTTTCTGGCGCGCTTTAGAGGCTGAGGCAAGTGATGCCATTTTTCCCTTACGCCTCGTCGAGACTCTCTCGGCTGATTCTTTCAACCCACCGCTGTTCGCTGCCCTGTGCAGCACGAATCTGGTACAGGCTATGCAGCGCCTCGCCAAATACAAGCAACTTGTGGCGCCCATGAGCCTGGAAGTCAATACGGGTGACGCAGGCGAGCTGGTCGTGACGCCTCGCTGGTTGTCGATACAAACCGCGGTACCTCACTCGCTGCAAGTGGCCGAGATTGCGTTTTTCGTGCGACTAGCCAGACTGGCTACCCGTGAGCACATTAAGGCGCATCGCGTTATCCTGCCGGAACTTCCGTCCAGTCGTTATCTCCGGCGTTACGAGAATTTCTTCGGCGTACCTGTGCAAAAGGGAGAGTATCCAGCAATCGCTTTCGCCGCTGTGGATGCTTTGCGTCCATTCCTCACGGTCAACGAAAGCATGTTTCACGCGTTCGAACCCGATCTTCGTCGACGGCTCAGTGAACTTGATTCGACGGCGTCGACGGCGGAACGCGTGCGTGCTGTCTTACTTGAGCTGTTGCCTGGTAACGCGGCTACCATTGAGAAGGCCGCGGAACGACTGGGTTTGAGCAAGCGTACGCTTCAACGTCGGCTTGAGGAGGAGGGGGAAAACTTTCGCGCCCTGGTCAATATGGTGCGGGAGAGCCTTGCCCGACATTATCTGGCAAATACCACGATGTCCGGCGCAGAGATCGCTTTCCTCCTTGGATTCGAAGATCCCAATTCCTTTTATCGCGCATTCCAGGGGTGGACTGGAAAAACACCTGACAGCGTCCGTCATGCCATGCGCTTGAATTGAGGAAAAACACACCATGTCTAAACTTACCGAACAACGGAAAGTCCTGCTTGCTGGCGCCACAGGGCTGGTGGGCGGCTATATACTTCAGTCCCTGCTGGCAGGTCCCTGAGCGGTACAAAAGATTTTCACAAAGTCGTCCTGCCAAAGAAGGCCTATTTTGATGTCAATCCAGACAGCGTCAGATTCCAGGGAGAAGCTAAGCCTCCCCCTGAATTCACCCTCAGGCGTTAGCCGCCGCCTTTAACCGCGCCTTCATCAGACTATAGGTCGTCCAGGCGTACCGTTCCGCCCAGTCCTGGTCGGCAATGGCCTCGACCTTCACCGCGCAGTACTTGGTTTCCGGCGTTTTCGAGATAGGATCCAGATTATCCTGGGTCAGCTCATTACAGGCGCCGACCCACCACTGGTAGGTCATGTACACCGCGCCGGGGTTGATACGCTCGCTGAGATCGGCGCGAGTCATCACTTTGCCGCGCCGCGAACTCACCCATACCAGCTGACGATCGGCGATACCTGCCCGCTCGGCATCGGCTGGGTGCATCTGTATCCGGCCCGGTTCGTCCGCCAGCGACTGCAGCGCGGCGCAGTTGCCGGTCATTGAACGGCAGGAGTAATGTCCGACTTCGCGCACCGTGCAGAGCACCAGCGGGAAATCATCGTCCGGCGTTTCCGCCGGCGCGCGCCACGGCGCGGCGAACAGTTGCCCTTTGCCCGATGGGGTATCAAAGTGATTATCCTGATACAACCACGGCGTACCGGGGTGATCGAGCGTCGGGCACGGCCACTGCACGTGGCCCATATCGCCCATTTTCTCCCAGGTTACGCCGTAGAACAGCGGGCAGAGTTCACGCATCTCATCCCAGATTTGCTGGTTACTGGCGTAATGCATCGGATAGCCCATCTCGCTGGCCAGCAGGCTGATAATTTCCCAATCGCGTTTCACGTTACCTGTGGGAGAAATAGCCTGCTCGAAACGCTGGAAGCCGCGGTCGGCGCAGGTAAAGACGCCGCCGTGCTCGCCCCAGGACGTCGCCGGCAGCAGTACGTCAGCCACTTCCGCCGTTTTGGTCATAAAGATATCCTGCACCACCACGAAATCCAGCGCCTCCATCCCTTTGCGTACCAGACCCAGGTCAGCCTCGGTTTGCAGCGGATCCTCGCCCATGATGTAGTAGGCTTTGATTTCTCCCGCCAGCGCTTTATGCGGGACTTCGGTGATACGAGTGCCGATTTGCGTATCCATCATCGCCGGATCGATGCCCCAGGCATTGGCGAATTTGGCGCGCACCGCGGCGTCGGTGACATCCTGATAGCCCGGGAACTGGTTGGGTAATACGCCCATGTCGCAGGCGCCCTGAACGTTATTTTGTCCGCGAACCGGGCCGACGCCGACGTTAGGCCTTCCGAGGTTGCCGGTCAGCAGCGCGAGGCTGGCGAGACCACGAACGACATCAACCGCCTGGCCGAACTGGGTTACGCCCATTCCCCACATAATGGTGGCGGAAGGGGCGGCGGCGAAGGTACGCATCGCCCGCCGGATAGCCAGCGCCGGGACGCCGACCAGTGCTTCCACGGCTTCGGGAGAGTAGTCTTTCACCGCTTCGCGGTAGGCCTCCAGCCCTTCGGTATAACGCTCAACGTAATCGTGGTTGTAGAGATCTTCCTCCAGCAGGACGTGGGCGAAGGCGTTGACCAGCGCCATATTGCTGCCGTTGTTGAGTTGCAGATGCTGGTCGGCGATGCGGGCGGTTTCAATGCGCCGCGGATCGCAGACGATGATTTTCGCGCCGTTATCGCGGGCTTTGAGCACCCGTCGCGCCACGATAGGGTGAGAATCGGCGCAGTTGTAGCCAAAGACCAGCAGGCATTTTGAGTTCTCGATATCGCTTATTGAGTTACTCATCGCGCCATTGCCGAGTGAAGCCTGCAGTCCGGCGACCGACGGCCCGTGGCAAACGCGGGCGCAACAGTCGACGTTATTGGTATTGAGTACCGCTCGGGCGAATTTCTGCATCACATAGTTGGTTTCGTTACCGGTGCCGCGGGACGATCCGGTGGTCATGATGGCTCGCGGCCCGTACTTGGCTTTGATCTCGCTGAGCTTAGCGGCGGTGTAGCGAATCGCTTCTTCCCAGCTGACCGGGGTGAACGGGCCGCCTTTCTGATAACGAATCATCGGTTGCTTGAGGCGAGGCGTGAGAAGCTGCGTGTCATTGAGGAAATCCCAGCCGTAGTAGCCTTTCAGGCATAGCTGGTTTTGATTGGTGACGCCGTCGGCGGCTTCGGCGCGAATGATTTTATCATTTTCGACAACCAATTTGAGTTTACAACCCGCCCCGCAATAGGGGCACACGCTGGTAATTTTATTCATCAGTAACAGACCTGTTAACAGTGAAGATAGGGCGATAGCGCGCCGGGCCCGGCAGGCTACCGTCAGCAAACGCGCGACGTCGATCGTCGTGCGATGCAGTTCGATTGCATAATGCGTGCCAAAGTGAAAATAGCGCTGATGACGCGGGATGAAGGTGATGAAGACGTGGGAAAATCACTGACGTCGTCACAAGTGACGATGACGCGGGACGCCGTGGCTGACGATCGCCCCGCGGGGACTGAGGTTAAGCGTTAACTTCCATATTTTGCTGCAGTTGGTTCAGCGTCTCTTGCGACATGCCGGCCTGCCGCGCGGCGGCGCAGATCGCCTGCCAGCTACTGGCATCGAGCGGAATACCGTTTGCCAACCGCTGCTGACGATTGGCCGCTTCCCACTCTCCAGGCGCCAGAATAGGCGTATCGGCATCATGCGGCGACTGTTTACACCAGTCGATAAAGGCCTCGGTTTCGCGCTGCATCTGCGGCGCATCGAAGGCTTCAGGGCTGAGAATAATGGTAGTCATGCAGTTGAAGATGGCGTCGACGCAGCCCTGCAGGCTGTCCTGATGGGTCGTTTGCCCGCCTGAGACCGCACCGCCGAGTACTTCACAGAGCGTCGCCAGGGCATAGCCTTTATGTTGAGCAAAAGTGAGCAGGGCGCCAAGCGGCGAGGTCTGCATCACCGCCGGATCGGTGGTCGGTTCGCCGCGAGAGTCAATCAATGAGCCGGCAGGCACCGCTTCGCCTTTATGCCATGCGACGCGGGTTTTGCCAAAAGCGATGGCGCTGGTGGCGTAATCGAGCAGCAGCGGCGGATGGCCTTCACGCGGGAAGACCACGCAGAGTGGGTTAGTGCCGAAGCGACTATCTTTGCCGCGAAATGGCGCCACCATCGGGTCGCCGACGACGCTAACGAAATGAATGGATATTAACCCCTGCGCCGCGCATTGTTCCGCCCAGTAACCGATGCGCCCGATATGGTGAGCATTGCGCAGCGCCACGGCGGCGAGGCCGTGCTGTTTGGCTTTTTCAATCCCCAACTGCATGGCTTCATGGGCAACGACCTGGCCAAAACCGGCGTTGCCGTCGAGGGTGACGACGGCGCCGGCGTCTTTCATCACGCTGGCATGGCGGTTAAGTTGCAAAAAACCTTCGCTATGGGATTTTACGTAGCTCGGGATCATGCCGACGCCGTGGGAATCGTGTCCGGCAAGGTTGGCGGCGATCAGGTGGTCTGCGACCAGCGCGGCTTCGGTTGGCGTACTGCCCAGCTGCGTGAACAGTGTAGTGACGAAGTGGTGTAGCTCCGTGGGGCGAAATCGATGTCCTGTAGGCACGGATAGTCTCCTCGATGTATGTTGTTGTTTTGTTGCGTTTGCCGTTCCATGCTGCGCCGCGAGGCGCAGAAGATCAAGGAGCTAGCAGTAGAATTTAGGTTTAGACATAATAAATCGGTATGCTTGTTCGTGTAAAAAATAACCGATATATCATATGGATACGATCTTCTTAGCAAAGTGTTATTTAGAGAAGATAGTAAATAGCGATACCGCCTTTATTTCTTGAGGCTTTATATCTAGAGTTATATTTGTGACGCATTAAATGCGCACCAGGCATTCGCCTGCATACCAATAAATATGCCAGAGTATTTTCTTAATAGCATGGAAAACTAACATTAATGATATTCTACTTTATCATATAGAGGTTTATTATGCCGATTTCTGCACAGCAATTATCTAAGGTTGTTATTAATGAGTGGGATAGATGGGGAACCTACCCAGGAACGCCGAATTTAAAATCCCAACATTTGGAGTCACAGGCTAAGTTCTCGCCTATTGTTCATCAATACTGGCAATCTATAGGTGCTGATTTGGACGGTACGAGCCCTTATGCATGGTCGGCTGCTTTTATTTGTTTTTGTATAAAACAGATAGGCTATACTGGCCATGATTTTCCACTAAAATCGTATCATTCCGAATATTGCGCCTATATCTATGCGGGGAAATATCCAAAATTTTCATTGTTAGATCCAGAACTTACCCCGGTGCAAGTAGGCGATATCATTTGTAAAAGACGGCCTGATGCAAATGGCAATTATCATGAGCCATTAACCTACTATAGTGCAATTTCTTTTTATAATAACATTCTTGTTGACGATAGTAATAATTTTGATTCTCACAGTGATATTGTTATTGAGGTTAACAATGGTACGATTTTAGCTGTAGGGGGAAACGTTAGCGATGCAGTTGCTTCATCAACCTATGATCTGACAAGTAATGGCGGACTGAACATGAATGATGCTCCTTTTTTAGCTATTATTAGAATAAACTCATAATAGAGCTAAGGTAAATGACAGGAGAGCATCAATGATGTTCTCCTGGTTTATATCCTAGTTCAGTTTGGTTTCGCATTTTTTCATTTCATTCAATAGCTCGTCGGTTTCCACTTGAGACATGTTAGAGCCACTATTTTTATTATTTTTTGTAATGACAGGGGGTGGCATTTTATATGGGTTGTTAATAATGGCGATTAAACCAGAAATATCGGGGGTGCCGAGTACCATCGAATATTGCAACTGTCTTAACTTCTCTCTGACATTAGTTAATGAGTCCAGTGCTGCGTTACGAATGGCATGGTTATCAGGAAACCTACGGTCTTTGAAAGGAAATGTTGCCATATATAGACACTGCATCGCCTGAGAAGCCAAATCGTAATTATGCGATTGCACTTCAAGGCGGTATCGCTTGCTGTATAGGGTACCTGCCGCACCCACTGACGCGCCGGCAATCACCGTCTCAGGGGATTTAGTGGCTAGTCCGACAGCACTGGCCAGTAATCCGTAAAAGGTTATTTCATCTGCTGTTTGCGACTCCAACTTTTTGGTATCGGCAACGTGCTCCCATTTTATGGCGAAGGCTTTATATGCACCAACTACCTTTTTAAAAGAATCTAGACCATCGGCATAATTATGACATGTACGAGCGTTCTGAATACACTCTTTATCGGCATCAATAATCGGAACCGGGAGTGGTGAGCTGCAGGAGATAAGCATTGATAACCCGGACAACAACCAGTATTTCATAGTTAATGATGCTTGGTGGGGAGTAACGGGAATCCCGGAGTGGCTTTACCGGGCCAAATTTCATACCTGACGGCAATTTCATCAATTCCTCCATGTAGCGGATTTCCGCCTACCCCGAGCGCCTCTGCTGCAGCGATGCTTAATTCACCAATACCATTGCCGCTACTATCTGCAACCACACAATTTATAGATTTATCTTTCCATGTTACTCTCGCCTGGCATCCAATCACTGTGCCTTTTGTTTGCGCGATCACTATCATTGGTACGGCAATGTAGAGAACTGTCGCTGCATCGATATAAGCTTTGGGGTCATCTAATGAAATATGTTGATAATGTAATGATGTTTTAGATGCAATAATTCCTTGCGGAAATATTTTTGGTTGACCATTGCCGTCTAAGATGGCATTAACTCCACTTGTAGGGTTTATTTTGTGGAATACACCATTGGAATCTATTTTTAAATTAAGGTTAACTAAACGATCGCTGCCTATTTCCTTAAACTGGTCATTTATTTGGTAAGCGGCGGGAAAACCGTTTTGCCCATTGGCGCCATCCGCATCAATACTGGCATCCGCCGTATAATAGACATACTCTCCTTCCTCAGTATTTTCAAGGTGTATATCAACCGGAATTTTGTGCTCTTTATGGACGACATAAAGTGTACCGATAATAGGCATGAGATTTGCTCCAGCTTAAATAGAGATAGATGACTTGTTAAAAGTAAACGGAATTGCACGCGCTTAAAATATTCAACATCAACAGACTGATAGCCGCAAATTGCTATCATGTTATTTATAAAAACGGTCAACGAAAAATACGGCAGATAAAAATGTTATTGTCGATTAAAATGAGTCTGGCACAAAAGCAAGAAAATACAATGCTGGCCGGTAAAAATAATTTCGCATAGTAACTTTATGTATTTATAAGAAATTACCATGATGACTGTATATGCTCGTTACTGAGACCCGCAGTTAGTGGTCGACTATAGGCGCTGGATAAACAGGCTTCAATACGCAGCATTAATCTGTGACCTCGCTCGCTGTTTTCACTACTCGCTGAATAAACTCCATAAACACCACTTTTTAAACTACACCACTGTCACAAAAGCTATAAAAAACCCGGCCCATGCGTTGCAGAGGTTCTTACAGCGCTATATGTTAAATTTGTGTTTAATTATTGATGCTTAAGGGTTGATTTTATGTATAAGAAAATCGGTGGTTTAGTGGTTTCACTGACGACAGTCTTCTCGTACTCCGCGCTGGCGGAGGTGCCGCAGGGCTACCCGGCAGATTATCAAAAGGTCGTTGGTGCCGGGGTGAAAGAGGGCAAAGTCGTGGTTTATTCCACAACGGACACCAAAGCGGCAGGGCCGTTAATTAAAGGCTTTGAAGCGCAATATCCTGGGATTAAAGTTGAATATAACGATATGAACAGCACCGAGCTGTACAACCGTTATATTAGTGAACAAGCCGCCGGCGGCGGGAGCGGCGACGTAGTGTGGAGCTCTTCCATGGACACGGCGCTGAAATTAGCCACCGATTATGCGCAAGAGTATGCCTCGCCGGAAGTCGGCAAGCTGCCGAAATGGGCGGTCTGGCAGCAAAAAGCCTACGGTACAACCTATGAGCCGGTGGTCTTTATCTATAACAAACGGCTGATCCCGCAAAATGAAGTGCCGGATTCACATACCGCATTGGCCAAACTTATCGCCGGGCAGGCTGATAAATTTAAAGGCAAAGTCACCACCTACGATATCGAGAAGTCGGGGCTTGGTTTTATGCTGGCGGTGCAGGATAGCAAGGCTGACGGCAATTACTTTGCAGACCTGGCGAATATCGCCAAAGGCGGCCTGACGGTGCAATCCTCTACCGGCACCATGATGGAGCGCGTCTCCTCCGGTGAAAACCTGATCGGTTATAACATCCTCGGCTCCTATGCCGAAGCGCGCGCTAAAACCGACCCGTCATTAGGTATTGCCTATCCGAAAGACTACGTGCTGGTGCTGTCCCGCGTCTCATTTATCACCGCGGAAGCAGGGCATCCTAACGCGGCGAAACTGTGGTTCGACTACGTACTGTCGGAAAAAGGGCAAACGATTCTCGCCTCTCAGGGTGATATTCCATCAATTCGCAACGATATTGAAGGTAAAAATGATATCGACGGAATGACGAAATTACTGGGCAATGCCCTGAAGCCGATTCCGGTGGATGAAAGCCTGTTGCAATATCTGCAACCTAAACAGCGTCTGGAATTTATTAAGCAATGGCGTGCCGCCGCTGCGAAATAAAGTTATGGCTTTTGAAAATTCCCCCGGAATGCAGTCGGGGGAATGACCTTATCAGTGTTCAGTAAATAAGTACTCATATCTCTTCTTGATAATTTATCTCTGCACTTTGCCAGGGGAATTAAAGATGAACATTTTACGCAGAAAGTGGCAGGGACTACCGCGTGGCATGGTGGTATTGATTGCGGCGCTGATGATTTACGTTCCGCTATTATTTATCGTGGCGCAAAGCTTTCTTTCCGCGCCATTTTTTGCCCGCTCAAAAGAGTGGAGCCTCGAAGCCTTCGGTTTTATTTTTACCGATCCGGATTTTTATCTGGCCTTACGCTCCGGATTTATTCTCGCCTTTGGTCTGGTCATTATCGCGATTCCGCTGGGCGGCATTCTGGCCTTTTTAATGGTTCGCACCGATTTACCCGGGCGACGTTTTATTGAGCCGCTGATCCTGGTGCCGATTTTCGTCTCGCCGATGGTGCTGGGCTTTGGTTACGTGGTGGCCGCCGGGCCGGTCGGTTTCCTGTCGCAGTGGGCGCAGGAGTGGCTTGGTTTTGTGCCGTGGAATATCTATTCGATGTTCAGCATCGTGGTAATCGCCGGTTTAACGCACGTCCCGCACGCCTATCTTTATATCTCCTCGGCGCTACGTAGCGTCGGTTCGGACGTGGAAGAGGCGGCGCGTACCGTCGGCGCCACGCCGCTGCAGGTGATGACCTCGGTGAGCTTGCCGATGGTACGGCCGTCCATTCTCTACGCCTGCGTGCTGCTGTTCTTCCTCGGCCTGGAGGTCTTTGGCCTGATGCTGGTGCTCGGCGATCCGGAGGGCAACATGGTGCTGGCGACCTATCTCTATAAGTTGACCAATAAACTGGGAACGCCTTCTTACCATCTGATGGCGGCGGTCGCGGTGGTGTTAATCTGCATTACCATTCCGCTGGTGATGTTGCAGCGCCGGTTGATGCGTACCGCCAACCGCTTCGTGACCATGAAAGGTAAAGCGTCGCAGTCGCGCGCCTTGCCGCTGGGGAAATGGCGTTGGGTCGCGGGCGCGGTCGTGGTGGCGTGGTTGACCGTGACCATCGGCGTCCCGCTGCTGGGCGTGGCGCTACGGGCCTTTATTTCCAATTGGGGCGTTGGCGTTTCGCTATGGGATGAGCTGTCGCTGGCGACTTTCCGCAACATCTGGCAGCAGCCGAACCTGCTGCGGGCGATCGTCAACTCGATGGCGATCGGGATTATCGGCGGCGCGCTGGCGGTGGTCTGCTATCTGTTTGTCGGTATCGCCATGCACCGTAAGCCGGATAACGTGACGCGTTTTCTCGACTACAGCGTGCTGGTACCGCGTGCGGTGCCGGGCCTGTTGGCCGGTCTGGCGTTTCTGTGGGTGTTTCTGTTTGTGCCGATGTGGCTCGATCAGTCGCTGAAAAACGGCTGGCTCTCGGCGCTGCCGGTCGCCGACTGGCTGCGCGAACACCTTATCGTGCAACTGCGCGCGCTGCGCAACACCATTTTCAGCGTCTGGTTGGCCTATACGGTGGTGTGGATGGCCTACGGCCTGCGCCTTATCTCGTCAACGCTGCTGCAGGTGGCGCCGGAGCTGGAGGAGGCCGCGCGCAGCACCGGCGCCTCTCGCGGGCAAATCACCCGCCACGTCACTGTTCCTCTGGCGCGCTACGGGCTTATCGGCTCCTGGCTGCTGATGTTCCTGATCTTTGAACGCGAGTATTCAACCGGCGTTTATTTGTTGTCGCCAGGCACTGAAACGATCGGTTCGATGCTGGTCTCTCTGTGGGCGGCGGGCGCCATTGATATCGTCGCGGCGCTATCGTTTATCAATATTCTGCTGGTGGTAGTCGGTCTGGGTATCGCCCTGCGCTTTGGAGTGAAATTACATGATTGAGTTATCGGTAGACAATTTACATCTGACCTATGGCGACAACCCGGTGCTGAAAGGGGTGTCGATGGAGCTCAAACGCGGAGAGGTGGTGTCGCTGCTCGGCCCTTCAGGCAGCGGGAAAACCACGCTGCTGCGTGCGGTTGCTGGTCTGGAGAAACCGACCGCCGGGCGGATCACCATTGGCAATAGCGTGGTTTATGACGGCAGCCCGCGTAGCGAGATCCCGGCGGAAGAGCGTAATCTCGGGCTGGTGTTCCAGTCCTACGCCCTGTGGCCGCATAAAACGGTATTCGACAACGTGGCCTATCCGCTGAAACTGCGTAAGGTGGCCAGCGGCGAGATTAAACAGCGGGTGCAGAGCGTACTCGAGCAGCTAGGTCTGGGACATCTGGGCAACCGGCACCCGCACCAGCTTTCCGGCGGCCAGCAGCAGCGCGTGGCAATTGGGCGGGCGCTGGTCTATAACCCGCCGGTTATTCTGCTGGATGAGCCGCTATCCAACCTCGACGCCAAGCTGCGTGAAGAGGCGCGGGTATTTCTGCGCGAGCTCATTATTAAGCTGGGCCTGTCGGCGCTGATGGTTACCCACGATCAGAATGAAGTGATGGCGATCTCCGATCGCATTTTGCTGCTTAACAACGGCGTGATTGAACAGCAGGGGACGCCGCAGGAGATGTACGGTAACCCAGCTACTCTGTTCGCCGCCGAGTTTATGGGCAGCAATAACCGCCTGCACGGTAAGGTGACGGCGCTGGAGAACGGACGCGCGCGGGTTGAAGGCGCCAGCTGGGCGCTATGGGGCCGCGCGGGCGAGGGGATAAGCGTTGGCCAGCCGGCGACGGCGGTGATCCGCGTCGAACGCCTGCGACTTGACTGCTCGCCGCAGGATAACAGCCTGGAACTTCCGCTGCTGACCAGCATGTACCTCGGCGATCGGTGGGAATATCTGTTCCGCACCGAGGGCGATGACTTTGCGATTCGCGCCTACGGCACGGCCCTGCGTGACGCCGAACATTGTCACCTGACGCTGCCCGCGGACGATGTGTGGATCTTCCCGCAGCGATAAACTTTGCTTAGGGCGCCAGATGACACACCGCTTCGATATTGTGTCCATCTGGCGCAATGACAAAGGCGGCGTAGTAATTGGCGTGGTAATTAGGCCGCAGTCCCGGCGCGCCGTTATCCTTGCCTCCGGCGGCCAGCGCCGCGTGCCAGAAGGCATCAACCTGCTCGCGGCTGTCGGCGCAAAAGGCGATATGCAGCGGCGCGGGTTTATCTTCGCTTTGATAGAGGCATAAAGAGGCATCGTTCGCCCCGGCTAACTCCGCGCCGTAAGCTGGCTCGCCTTCGCCTGCCAGCGTCACGCCGAGCGGCGCCAGCGCCTGTAAAAAGAATGCCTTGCTCGCGGCATAATCACTGACGCCAAATTTGACATGATCGAACATAAATTCTCCTCGTTATTGGGAATATCTGTACGACATCACCGTGTCGTTAAAATGAGAAGGGCACAGATACTGATTTAATTAACAACGGTGATTAACTAATTTAACAGCTCGAATTGTTTAATTATTCATTAAGCGAGTATTTACAGGTGCTTAATCTGCCATGTACCATAAACAAAAAATAACAAATGTGATACATATCACCCTTTATTGGCGCTTTGGTAAAACCAAAGGCGCGAAATTTCCGCATGACTTACCGCTCTCAGGTTATTAAATGCCCGATCTTATCGTGACAACCCGGTGAATATTTGCGCCATTTTCCCGCGTTACGTTGAGAATCGTCTAATATCCAAACGATAACCCTATAAATCTTATCGCTATTGGCGATTTATTGTACGTCTTATTGGCCAAAGCCAGACGGTCTGTTTCGCAACAGTTCAATGGTATCGGTACCAGAGCGGGATTTGCTGGGCTTGTAAGCGACAAAACAGTATTTTTAATTGACAGGAATGTGATTATGTCGAGCGAGAAAACCAACAATTCAAGGCGTGATTTTTTAGTAAAATCAATGGCCTTGATTCCAACGGTAGTCATCGGCGGCGGCAGCGTGGGCGCCATTGGCGTGGCGGCGAGCGCCACGGCACAGGCGGCCTCCGCACCCTCAGCCGGTGGCAACGCGGCATCCAGCGACTGGAAGCCGCAATTCTTCAACGATCGCGAGTGGCTGTTTATCAACGCCGCCGTCGCTCGCTTAATCCCGGCCGATGAACTCGGTCCCGGCGCCAAAGAGGCCGGTGTGCCGGAATTTATCGACCGTCAGCTCAACACCCCTTATGCTACCGGTTCCATCTGGTATATGCAGGGGCCATTTAACCCCGACGTACCGAAAGAGATGGGCTACCAGCTGCCGCTGGTACCAAAACAGATTTATAACCTCGGTATCGCCGATGCCGAAGAGTGGTGTCAAAACCAGTATCACAAGAGCTTTGCTGAACTGAGCGGCGAGCAGCAGGATGAGGCGCTCGGTCTGTGGGAATCCGGCAAGGCGCAGTTCAAACAGCTGCCGGCCTCGCTGTTTTTCTCCTATCTGTTGCAAAACACCCGCGAAGGCTTCTTTAGCGACCCTATCCATGGCGGCAATAAAGGCATGGTCGGCTGGACGCTGATTAATTTTCCCGGCGCGCGCGCCGACTTTATGGACTGGGTTGAACGAGGCGAACGCTATCCCTTCCCACCGGTATCAATTAATGGGGAGAGGGCGTAATCATGGCGACCGTATTGAAAAAAACCGATGTGGCGATCGTTGGCTTCGGCTGGGTTGGCGCGATCATGGCCAAAGAGCTGACCGAAGCGGGGCTCAACGTCGTCGCGCTGGAACGCGGTCCGATGCGCGATACCTGGCCGGACGGCGCTTATCCGCAGGTTATCGATGAGCTGACCTATAACATCCGCCGCAAGCTGTTCCAGGATCTCTCTAAAAGCACGGTGACGATTCGTCACAACACCAGCCAGCAGGCGGTTCCCTACCGTCAACTGGCCGCCTTCCTGCCGGGCACCGGCGTTGGCGGCGCGGGTTTGCACTGGTCCGGCGTGCATTTCCGCGTCGATCCGATCGAACTGCGTATGCGCAGCCGCTATGAAGAGCGCTACGGCAAAAACTTCATTCCCCAGGATATGATCATCCAGGATTTCGGCGTCACCTACGACGAACTGGAACCGTTCTTCGATAAAGCGGAAAAAGTCTTTGGCACCTCCGGTACCGCCTGGTCGGTCAAAGGGAAGGTTGTCGGTAAAGGCCGCGGCGGTAACGCCTTCGCGCCGGATCGCTCGGACGATTTCCCGCTGCCGGCGCAGAAAAATACCTGGTCGGCGCAGCTGTTTGAAAAAGCGGCGCTGGAAGTGGGCTATCATCCCTATAACCTGCCGTCAGCAAACACCTCCGACTCCTATACCAACCCGTATGGCGCGCAGATGGGGCCGTGTAACTTCTGTGGTTTCTGCAGCGGCTACGCCTGCTACATGTATTCGAAAGCCTCGCCGAACGTGAACATCCTGCCGGCGCTGCGCCAGGAAAAACGCTTTGAACTGCGTACCAACGCCAATGTACTGAAGGTCAATCTGACTGACGATAAATCCCGCGCCACCGGTGTGACCTATGTCGACGGTCAGGGCCGTGAACTGGAACAGCCGGCGGATCTGGTGATTATCGGCGCCTTCCAGTTCCATAACGTGCATCTGATGCTGCTTTCCGGGATTGGTAAACCGTACAATCCTGAGACTGGCGAAGGGGTGGTCGGGCGTAACTTCGCCTATCAAAACATGACCACTATCAAGGCCATTTTCGATAAAGATACCTTCACCAACCCGTTCATCGGCGCGGGCGGCAACGGCGTCGGCGTCGATGACTTCAACGCCGATAACTTCGATCACGGCGCGGCGGGCTTCGTCGGCGGTTCGCCGTTCTGGGTTAACCAGGCGGGGACCAAGCCTATCTCCGGCCTGCCGGTGCCTCCGGGTACCCCGGCGTGGGGCAGTAAGTGGAAATCGGCGGTGGCCGACACCTACACGCACCACCTGTCGATGGATGCCCACGGCGCGCATCAGTCCTATCGCCAGAACTACCTCGATCTTGATCCGAACTACAAAAACGTCTTTGGTCAGCCGCTGCTGCGCATGACCTTCGACTGGCAGGAAAACGACATCAAGATGGCGCAGTTTATGTTCGATAAGATGGCGCCGATCGCCAAAGCGATGAAGCCGAAATATATGCTCGGCAGCCCGAAAAACGCCAATAGCCACTTTGACACCACCAGCTACCAGACCACCCATATGAACGGCGGCGCGGTGATGGGCGAAGATCCGAAGACCAGCGCGGTGAACCGTTATCTGCAGAGCTGGGACGTGCATAACGTCTTTGTCATCGGCGCTTCCGCTTTCCCGCAGGGGCTGGGCTACAACCCGACGGGTACCGTTGCCGCGCTGGCCTACTGGTCGGCGAAGGCTATCCGCGAACAGTACCTGAGAAATCCGGGTCCATTGGTGCAGGCATAAGGGAAAGCAAATCATGAAAATGCAATGGTTATCGGCACTGGTTCTCGGTGCGTTAAGCTGCGCGGCGTTCGCCGAAGAGGTGCCCGCGGACAGCAATCTGATTAAGCAGGGCGAATATCTGGCGCGCGCCGGCGACTGCGTGGCCTGCCACACCAACGGTAAAGAGGGCAAACCTTTTGCCGGCGGTCTGCCGATGGAAACGCCGATCGGCACCATTTATTCCACCAACATCACGCCGGACAAAGCGCACGGTATTGGCGGTTATACCTTCGAAGAGTTTGACGACGCGGTGCGTAAAGGCGTGCGTAAAGACGGCTCCACGCTCTATCCGGCGATGCCGTATCCTTCCTTCGCCCGTATCAACGAAGCGGATATGCGCGCCATGTACGCCTACTTTATGCACGGCGTGGAGCCGGTGAACGTCGCCAACAAAGACACGGACATCCCGTGGCCGCTGTCGATGCGCTGGCCGCTGGCGTTCTGGCGCGGCATCTTCGCCCCGACGCCGAGCGACTTTGTCGCCAATCCGCAGGTGGATCCTGTACTGGAGCGCGGTCGTTACCTGGTGGAAGGGCTTGGCCACTGCGGCGCCTGCCACACCCCGCGTAGCCTGACGATGCAGGAAAAAGCGCTTAGCGAAAGCGAAGGCGATGATTACCTGGCGGGTAGCAATGCGCCGATTGACGGTTGGGTGGCTTCCAGCCTGCGCGGTGAAAATCGCGACGGTCTGGGGAGCTGGAGCGAAGCCGAGCTGGCCGAGTTCCTGAAAACCGGGCGCAATGATAAATCCGTGGTCTTCGGCGGCATGAGCGACGTGGTTGAGCACAGTCTGCAGTATCTCTCGAATGACGATATCACCGCTATTGCCCGCTATCTGAAGTCGTTACCGCCGCGCGGCGGTAAACAGACGCCAGCTCCGGTTGAAGATAGCGTGGCGAAAGATCTGTGGAAAGGCGATGACAGCAAAACCGGCGCGGCGCTGTACGTCGATAACTGCGCCGCCTGCCACCGTACCGACGGCGTCGGTTATAAACGCGCGTTCCCGTCGTTGAAAGGCAACCCGGTGGTACAGACTGAAGATGCGACCTCGCTGATTCACATCATTCTGACCGGCAACACCACGCCGGCGGTGAAGGATGCGGTCTCGAACCTGACCATGCCGTCGTTCGGCTGGCGCCTTGACGATCAACAGGTCGCGGATGTGGTCAACTTCATCCGCACCAGTTGGGGCAACAACGCGCCGCCGGTGAGCGCCAGCGATGTGGCGAAAGTACGTAAAGATAAGTCGATGATTCGCGATGAAAAGGCGTTAGGTAACGCCGACGTCTCGAAACTGCCGGCTGCTGCAGAGTAACTGGGCCGGGGCGGGGCACTGGATTCGCCCCGCCTGAGGTAAAAAACGTGATGACACCTGAACAACAGGGGACACAGCCATGATGCCGGAACTGGGCAACTATCTGCTGTGTCTGGCGGCGGGGCTGGCGCTGCTGCTAAGTATCTTTCCGCTATGGGGCGCGGCGCGTCAGGAACGATGGTTGATGGCATTAGCCCGGCCGCTGGCCTGCGCGCTGTTTATTTGCATCATCGGCGCGTTTGCGCTGCTGGTGCATGCCTTTGTAATCAATGACTTCACCATCCGCTACGTGGCGGAAAACTCCAACACCGCGCTGCCGGTGTGGTACCGGGTGGCGGCTACCTGGGGAGCGCACGAAGGCTCTTTGCTGCTGTGGGTGCTGCTGCTCAGCGTGTGGACGTTCGCCGTCGCGCTCTTCAGCCGACAGATGCCGTCCGACGCGGTGGCGCGGGTGCTGGCGGTGATGGGGATGATCGCCTTCGGTTTCCTGCTATTTATCCTGTTCACCTCCAATCCGTTCAGCCGCAGCCTGCCGCTGTATCCCGTAGATGGCCGCGATCTCAATCCTATGTTGCAGGATATCGGGATGATTTTTCATCCACCAATCCTTTACATGGGCTACGTTGGCTTCTCGGTGGCCTTCGCCTTCGCGATTGCGTCGCTGCTGGCGGGGCGGCTGGATACCGCATGGGCGAGATGGTCGCGCCCGTGGACGCAGGCGGCGTGGATGTTCCTGACACTTGGGATCGTGCTGGGCTCGGCGTGGGCCTATTACGAACTGGGCTGGGGCGGCTGGTGGTTCTGGGACCCGGTGGAAAATGCCTCGTTTATGCCGTGGCTGGTTGGCACCGCGTTGCTGCATTCCCTGGCGGTAACCGAAAAGCGCGGCAGCTTCCGCGCCTGGACCGTGCTGCTGGCGCTGGCTGCGTTTTCGCTGTGCCTGTTGGGGACTTTCCTTGTGCGATCTGGCGTGCTGGTATCGGTGCACTCCTTTGCCTCCGATCCGGCGCGCGGGATGTTTATTCTTGCCTTGCTGACCCTCGCGATTGGCGGCTCGCTGCTGCTGTATGCGGTGAAAGGTGGGCGAGTGCGGGCGCGAGTGGAACATACGCTCTGGTCGCGCGAGTCGTTCCTGCTTGGCAACAATATTCTGCTGATGGCCGCGATGCTGGTGGTGCTGTTAGGCACGCTGCTGCCGCTGGTGCACAAAGCGCTGGGTCTGGGGACGATATCGATCGGCGAACCGTTCTTCAATACCATGTTCACCGCGCTGATGGCGCCGTTTGCGCTGCTGCTGGGGCTGGGGCCGCTGATTCGCTGGCGGCGCGACCTGCCGGGTAAACAGCTTAAACGACTGGCGACATCTCTTCTGGTGACGTTGTCACTTTCTCTGGCGTTGCCATGGCTGCTTCAGGACCGCATCACCGCGATGGCGGTCATCGGCCTGATGATGGCGCTGTGGGTGCTTATCTTCGCGCTGATTGAAGTCCACGAGCGGGCCACGCATCGCCACGGTTTCTGGCGCGGCCTGCGTACCTTAACGCGCAGCCAGTGGGGCATGGTGTTCGGCCATGTCGGCGTGGCGGTAACCGTTATTGGCATCACCTTCAGCCAGAACTACAGCATCGAGCGCGATGTCCGCATGCGGGCTGGCGACAGCCTAGATATTCATCGTTATCACTTCGTCTTCAAGGGCGTGCGTAATATCGTCGGGCCGAACTGGAGCGGCGGCGAGGGGGTGATTGCCGTCAGCCGCAACGGTCGCCCGGAAGCCACGCTGTATGCCGAAAAACGCTTTTACACCGCCAGCCGGATGATGATGACCGAAGCGGCCATCAGCGGCGGGTTTACCCGCGATCTTTACGCTGCGCTGGGTGAAGAACTGGATGATGGCAGCTGGGCGGTGCGTCTGTACTATAAACCGTTCGTGCGCTGGATCTGGTACGGCGGCGTACTGATGGCGCTGGGTGGGTTATGTTGCATGCTCGATCCGCGTTACCGCCGGTCGCGGCAACAGAAAACAGCAGCGGATCGCAATGACATTAACCGCTCGCTGTACCAGTCCCGACTGCGCGAACTTGAGCAGGAGCGCACTGATAGTAATGAAGCGATGATCGTCGAGCTGCAACGGACGTTGTTGGCGGATATTTCGCCGCAGGAACCGACGCGCGTTCGGCCGCTTAGCCGCTGGTTGCTGCTACCGGGGGCGCTGTTATTGGTCTTCGTCAGCGGCGGGCTCTATCTGAAAACCAGCGACGTGGGTCAGGTGCTGCTGTGGCGACAAAGCGAGCGCCATTATCCCGCGCTGCTGGCGCAGGCGAAAGATCCGACCGCGGCGCCGCTGCGGATGGATGAGTTGGCCCAGCTGAGGCTTGGGCTGCGCAGCCATCTGCAGGATAGCCCTGACGATCTCGCCGGCTGGCAACTGCTTGGACGGCTTGGCCTGCTGCTAAACGATGGCGAGACGGCGATCGGCGCGTTCGGGCGGGCGCATAAGCTGGCGCCGGATGACCCGGCGGCAAGTTTCGATTACGCCAGCGCGCTGGTGCGGGCGGGCGATAACGCGCAGATGCGGATGGGCGAGCTGTTGCTGCGCGAGCTGCATCAGCGGCAGCCGAAAAATCTGCCGGTGCTGGAGATGCTGGCGCTCAGCGCGGTACGTAATGAAGACTATCCGCAGGCGGTAGCGGCGCTACAGCAGCTGCTGATGTTGTTGCCGGAGGGCGATGCCCGCCGCGAGGCGATTGCCCGCCAGTTGGCGCAGGCGCAGCAGGCTCGGTAGTAGATACTGTTATCGGTTGGCAACGGTTTTGTCGCACAGGGGGGGGCCCGGAGGCGGCGCGTTGCGCCTTCTCCGGGCTACCAAATCGCACAGCGCTGTAGCCCCGGTAAGCGGCAGCGCCACCGGGGGGTTTGAGGCCATTGGTACCGGCAGGGCCGTAGGCCGGATAAGGCGTAGCCGCCATCCGGCAAAATAACGGCGTAACAGACGAAAAAAAGCCCCTGCGAACAGGCAGGGGCAAACCATGTCAGAGCTTATTTTTTTATTAATTGAATACCATGCCGCCATCGATCAGCAGCGATTGACCGGTCATATAATCGGAATCCGGGCTGGCAAGATAAGAGACGCAGGCGGCGACATCTTCTGGCTCCGACAGGCGACCAAGGGTGATGCGTTTGGCGAATTCTGCGGTGCCATAGCCCAGAGGTTTACCGGCCGCTTCGGAAACCTGACGATCGATCTCGGCCCACATCGGCGTTTTCACAATCCCCGGGCAGTAGCCGTTGACGGTAATACCCAGCGGCGCCAGGTCGCGGGCGGCGGTTTGCGTTAAACCGCGTACGGCGAATTTGCTCGAGCTGTAGACCGCCAGTTCCGGGTTGCCAACGTGGCCGGCCTGCGAACAGGCGTTGATGATTTTGCCGCCGTGACCCTCTTTTTTAAAGGCATCGACTGCCGCCTGAATCCCCCAGATCACCCCTTTAACGTTGATGTTGTAGACCTTGTCGACAATCTCCGGCGTAATGGATTCGATAGGCGTCGATGGCGCAACCCCGGCGTTGTTGACGATGACGTTGAATCCGCCCAGCGTTTTCCGCGCCTGTTCGACGGCGGCAAACACCTGCTCGCGGTCGGAAACATCGACTTTGACCGCGATTGCCCGGCCGCCGTGCTGATTGATTTCATCCGCCACGGCTTTTGCAGTAGCGTCATTGTAATCGGCGATCGCCACGGCAAAACCGTCCTTCACGAGGCGTAACGCGATAGCTTTACCAATGCCCTGACCGGCGCCGGTGACAAGTGCGACTTTTTTCATTTCCATTTCCTTTTGTGATGACTTAAAGAATCTGACTCAGGTGTAGCTGGCCCATCAGCAGCGGGTTATCGCGGTAATCCACGGGGATGGCGACCACCGCCGGGCCGTCGACGTCCATCGCCGCGCGTAGCGTCGGCTCCAGCGCATCAGCGCTTTCCACCGCAAACCCTTTCGCGCCGAAGGATTCGGCATAGGCTTTAAAATCCATTGGCCCGAACTCGACGCCGGACAGGCGTTGATATTTTTTCTCTTCCTGGATAGCAACCATGTTGTAGCCGTTATCGACCCAGATAAGATGCAGGATGTTGGCTTTCAGGCGGACCGCCGTTTCCAGCTCCATACTGGATTGCAGAAAACCGCCATCGCCGGAGACCGAGACCACTTTGCGCTGCGGATTGACCAGCCAGGCCCCGATGGCCCACGGCAGGGCGACGCCCATGGTTTGCTGACCGTTGGAGATCATCACCTGACGGGCGCGGAAGCTGTAGAGATAGCGGGCGATCCAGATATGGAAGCTGCCCATATCGACCGTCAGCGTGACGTCGCTGTTGACGATATCCTGCATGGCGCGAACGATGCGCAGCGGGTGCAGGGCGAACTGATTCAACTGCGCTCCGCGGCGGTCAAGCAGTTCCCGCTGATGCTGGCGGTCGTGGAGGATTTCAGTGGCCTGCGGCGAGAGCACCAGCCGATGATCGATATTTTGCGCCAGCTTGTTCAGCGTGCCGGCGATGTCGCCCACCAGCTCGACATCCGGCGTGTAGTTACGCTCTTCATAGGCGGGCAGTACGTCGATATGTACCAGCGTCGCGTTGCCGCTGTTCCACATCGCCGGTTCGTATTCCACCGGGCTATAGCCGATGCAGATAACCAGGTCGGCCAGTTGCAATAAGTGGTCACCGGCCTGATTGTTAAACAGCCCGACGCGCCCGGCGAAGCGCGAGAAGTTATCCTGATTGACCGCCCCGGCTGCCTGATAGGTGCTGGTGACCGGAATATGGCTGGTTTCCAGCAAACGATGCAGCGCGGCGCTGTTTTCCGTCTGGCTGGCCATCAATCCAAGCAGGAACACCGGATTCTTCGCCTGGGCAATCAACTTCGCGACCTGATTGATTGCCTCGTCAGGCGCGGCGCCCATCTGCGGCGCGCTGCTGGCGGGCAGCACTTTGCCGGTCGCCGGACCATCGACGACATCCTGCGGCAAGCTGACGAAGGCGCTGCCCGGGCGCCCCTGCTCGGCGGCGCGAAAGGCATTAGAAACCACTTCCGCCAGCGCATCCGGCGAGGTCACTTCCACGGCGTATTTGGTGACCGGGCTGAACATCGCCACTGTGTCCATACTCTGATGCACCTGTTTGGCTTTATCGGCGCGTTTGACCGCGCCGCCCAACGTCACCACCGGGTCGCCTTCGCTATTAGCGGTGGCCATGCCGGTTATCAGGTTGGAACAGCCCGGACCGGAGGTCACCAGCGCGACGCCCGCTTTGCCGGTAATACGCCCGACCGCGGCGGCCATAAAGGCGGCATTGGCCTCGTGGCGCACTGGAATAATGCGGATTGAGGAGTCCAGTAACGAGTCGAAAACCTTATCGATTTTAGCGCCGGGGATCCCGAAGACCTGGCGTACACCTTGCGCTTCCAGTTGGCTGACGACCAGATCGGCGCCGTGCGCCCACTGGCGCAGCGGATACTGTTTGTCCATGTGAACCTCCTAACTTTCTACTGAACGGATGGCGGCATCGAGATTGTCGGGATGCAAATTGGCCTGCAGGAACGCGCTGTCGGCGGGAAGATCGATCATCAGCTTATGAATTTCGCCGAAGGTCAACACCCCGCTGTCGAGCTGGTAGTCCAGCAGGTGGCCGCCGCCCTGGCGGTCATCGGTGATAAAGTGTTCGTGATAGCCGGCGACGTTAATTCCCTGCATATGCTGTGGGGTACGAAAACCGACCAGTACGCCGTCACGCTGGTTAAAGCGGAACACCGGCTGATCGTCGAGTACGTCGGTCATCGCCCGGTAGGGCGGCGTCTGACGCGGCACGGTGCGGGTATGGGCGTGGCGGAAATGACCATCGATTCGCAGCGCGCAGAACAGATTGTCGGAAGGGATTTGCTGGTCAATAACCTCATGCAGCTGCTGGCGGCTGACCGGATGGTCAAAGGTTTTACGGTACTGCGGCTGAAACCAGGTCATTACCGCAAACGGGGTTTTCTGTTCCGGACGCGCTTTACGCGCGCTGCCGTCGGCACGCAGTTGATACACCTGGCTGCTAAACGCGATCAGCTCGCCGTCGAGTTCATTAAAAGTGCCGAGCCCGAAATCGCCGTGCTTCAGCAGGTCCGCAATGGTGGTGGTACCTTCGTAGACGCCGCTAAGCAGGGCGCTCATCAGCGAAGTTTGATATAGCACGCTATCGGGATGCTGGGCGGAAAACGCGCGTAGCGTTTCACACAGACTCTCTTCGCAGGTGCAATCTGAAGCATGATTCATGAGCCACTTCCTCGTTCAACAAATATAAGAAAGGTTAAATAAAGGTTGACCCGATTCAGCTCACAGTTCCAATATAGAAATCATGCTGGTTTGAGACGTTTTCGATATGGAACTTCGTTATCTACGCTATTTTGTCGCCGTCGCCCGGACGCGGCACTTCACCCGGGCAGCGAAAGAACTGGGTATCTCACAGCCACCGTTAAGTCAGCAAATTCAGCGGCTTGAGCGAGAGGTTGGCACTCCGCTGTTGCGTCGGCTAACCCGCGGGGTGGAGCTGACCGAAGCCGGGGAGTCCTTTTATGAAGATGCCTGCCAAATCCTCGCGCTGAGCGATGCGGCGCTGGAAAAGGCCAAGGGCATTGCCCGCGGCATGAACGGCAGTCTGTCGTTAGGTATTACCAGTTCTGATGCTTTCCATCCGCAAATCTTCACCTTGCTGCACCGTTTTCAGCTAGAACATCCGGGCGTCGCCCTCCATCAACAGGAAGGCAACATGGCGAATTTGATGGCGGCGCTGAGCGAGGCGGAGATCGATATCGCCTTTGTCCGCCTGCCGTGCGAAAGCAGCAAGGCGTTTAATCTGCGTATCATTGATGAGGAGCCAATGGTCATCGCACTGCCGCGCGATAATCCATTGTCAGCGGAGCCAACGCTGGCGCTGGAGCAGCTGCGGGACGTCGCGCCGATCCTCTTCCCGCGTGAAGTGGCGCCGGGTTTGTATGAGCTGGTGTTCAATAGCTGCCTGCGCGCCGGTATTGATATGAACCGCGCCAGGCAGTCGTCGCAGATTTCATCGTCGCTGAGTATGGTAAACGCCGGATTTGGTTTCGCGCTGGTGCCGCAGTCGATGACCTGTATCGCGCTGCCCAACGTCAGCTATCAATCGATACAGGGGACGCCGGTCAAGACCGATATTGCCATCGCCTGGCGCCGTTTTGAGCGCTCGCGTACGGTGAAGCGATTTTTGGAGATGTTCTAATTCCCGGGGCGCATAGCGTGACCCAACGGAGATACGCTGACCTTTTCTCCGTTGGGTTAGCGTTACTGCGCCACCCAGCCGCCATCCATATTCCACGCCGCGCCGCGAACCTGCGCGGCGGCGTCGCTGCATAAAAATAGCGCCATTTCCCCCAGTTGCTGAGGCGTCACGAATTCGCCGGAGGGTTGTTTTTCGGCAAGCAGCTGCGCTCTGGCCTGCTCCGGGTCGGCCCCCTCGGCGATACGTTTATCGATCTGCTGCTGAACCAGCGGCGTCAGCACCCAACCGGGGCAAATCGCGTTGCAGGTAATGCCGGTACGCGCGGTCTCCAGCGCCAGCGTTTTGCTAAAACCAATCACCCCATGCTTAGCGGCGACATAGGCGGATTTCTCTTTCGAGGCGACTAACCCATGCACGGAGGCAATATTAATAATCCGCCCCCAGTTGCGCTCGCGCATGCCCGGCAGCGCCAGGCGGCTGGTGTGGAAAACGCTGGACAGATTTATCGCCAGAATATCGTTCCATTTTTCCACCGCGAACTGCTCCACCGGCGCAACATGCTGGATACCGGCGTTATTAATCACAATATCGACGCCGCCAAATTCGCTTTCGGCATAGCGCATCATGGCTTCAATTTGCCCGACGTCGCGCAGGTCGGCATCGTGATAGCCGGGAATTTTACCCAGCGCGGCAACCTCGGCTCGCGCGCTCGTGCTGTCGCCAAAACCATTCAACACCAGCTGCGCGCCGGCCTGCGCCAGTACTTTGGCAATGCCTAAACCAATACCGCTGGTGGAGCCGGTGACCAGCGCTGTTTTACCGTTTAAATTCATTTCATTACTCCTTACATCAGGCATCAGACAATGCCGGTTAAATAGAACACGGCAATGACAAACAGAACCGCGAGGCTTTTGATAAGCGTAATGGCGAAAATGCCGCCGTAAGCCTGGCGATGACTTAAGCCGGTGATTGCCAGCAGCGTGATGACGGCGCCGTTATGCGGCAGGGTATCCATGCCGCCGCTGGCCATCGACGCGACGCGGTGCAGTACCTCAAGCGGGATATTGGCGGCCTGCGCGGCGGCCACGAAGGTATCTGACATCGCCGCCAGCGCGATGCTCATTCCGCCGGAGGCGGAACCGGTGATCCCGGCCAGTACGGTGACGCTTATCGCCTCGTTTAACAGGGGATTGGGAATAGCGGTCAGTGCTTTCGACAACACCAGGAAACCCGGCAGGGCGGCAATCACCGCGCCGAAACCATATTCCGAAGCGGTATTCATCGCCGCGAGGATCGCGCCACCCACCGCCGTACGGCTGCCTTCCGCCAGACGGCCGCGGATATTGCGAAATCCGAACAACAGCACCACGACGATGCCGGACAGCAGCGCGGCCTCGACGGCCCAGATAGCGGTGATTTTGCCGACCTCGGTGACGATGGGTTTGGCAAGCCCAGGCAGGGTCAGCTCGTGGCTGGCGCCATACCACTGCGGGATCCAGCGGGTAAACAGCAGGTTCAGCACGCCGACCAGCAGCAGCGGGGCAATGGCGATCAGCGGATGCGGCAGATTGATGTTATCCGGCGTCTGCGGCTCGTTTTGCAGATCGGTACCGTAACCCTCGCCATTCGCGAGCGCTTTACGCCGCTGTCGTTCCAGCCACAGTAAACCGAAGGTGATGATAAACAGTGAACCTATCAACCCAAGCCAGGGGGCGGCCCAGGCGTTGGTGCCAAAAAAGCTGGTGGGGATAATGTTCTGGATCTGCGGGGTGCCCGGCAGGGCATCCATAGTGAAGGAGAACGCGCCCAGCGCGACGGTTGCCGGGATCAGCCGCTTCGGGATACCGCTCTGGCGAAACAGTTCGGCGGCAAAGGGATAGACCGCAAACGCCACCACGAACAGCGAAACGCCGCCGTAGGTCAGCAGGGCGCAGACCAGCACGATCACCGGGATCGCATGTCGCCGCCCGAGAATTTGAATCGCGGCGGCGACGATCGAACGTGAGAAGCCCGACAGCTCAATCAGCTTGCCAAAGACGGCGCCGAGCAGGAATACCGGAAAATAGAGCTTCACGAAACCGACCATTTTTTCCATAAACAGGCCGGTAAAGGTGGGGCCTACCGCGCTCGGGTCGGTGAGCAGAACCGCGCCAAGCGCGGCGATAGGGGCAAACAGGATAACGCTGTATCCACGATACGCAGCCAGCATCAGTAATGCCAGCGCGGCCAGGGCGATCAACACACTCATTACGACTCCTCACTATCATTGTTATTGTCGGGGTACAAAACGAGAAGTTACGGTTTCAGGGCGTAGCGCAGCTGATGTTCACGGCGCGACTGTATTCGTTTCTGCCGGGCCTCATCCCAGCGATAAAAACCTTGCCCGCTACGGGCGCCGGTATCGCCTTGCGCGACCTTGTCGGCGACCAGCGACATCATGTCGCTGCCCGTGGCCAGTTCCGGCAGCAGGTGCTGGCAGATATCCTGGACGGTCGCCAGACCGGTCATATCGGCGGCTTCCAGCGGGCCGACCATCGCGTAACGGCGGCCGAGCGAGGCGCGCATCACTTTGTCGACCACTTCCGGCGAAGCGATGCCGCTCTTGACGATATGCAGCGCTTCGCGCAGCAGGGCGAACTGTAGTCGGTTGCCGACGAACCCCGGCGCGGCGCGGTTGAGTACTACCGCTTCCAGCGAGCAGGAGGATAAAAAGTCGCTGACCTGGTTGGCGAGATGCGGCAGGGTAGCGCTACCCGGCACCACTTCCACCAGCGGGATAAAATGCGGCGGATGCCAGAAGTGGGCGATTAACAAGCGCTCCGGATGCCGCATCCCCTGCGCCAGCCGATCCGGCGGTAGTCCGCTGGTGTTGCTGGCGATGATAGCTTCGTCGGCGATCAGCGTTTCCAGTTCCCGGTATAAGGCGTGCTTGAGCGCCAGACGCTCCGGAATCGCTTCGATCAGCAAGCTGGCGTCAGCAAGATCGCCTAATGCCGTGGTGCCGGAGAGGCGCGAGAGCACCGACGCACGCTGAGCGGCGTCAAACTGCTCGCACTCTTCAAGCTCGCGCAAAATGGCGGCGGCGACGCTCTGGATCTCGCTAATGCGCGCCGGGTCGGTGTCGTAGAGGCGTACGGCGTGGCCGTGGCGGGCAAAATGGCAGGCGATGCCGACGCCCATCAGGCCGGCGCCCAGTACCGCCAGTTGTGGTGTAAACATAGTGGCTCCTGTTAACGTTCGATGGTCATCGCGATACCCTGACCGCCGCCGACGCAAAGCGTCGCCAGGCCTTTGCTGACATCGCGGCGCTGCATTTCGTGCAGCAGACTAACCAGAATGCGACATCCTGAGGCGCCAATCGGGTGGCCGAGCGCGATAGCGCCGCCATTGACGTTGACCTTCTGGTTGTCCCACTCAAGCAATTTACCGACTGCCAGCGCCTGTACGGCAAAGGCCTCGTTGGCTTCGATGAGGTCCACCTCCTCCAGCGCCCAGCCGGCGCGCTGCAGCGCCTTCCGGCAAGCGCTTACCGGGCCGATACCCATCACGGACGGATCGACGCCGGCCACCGCAGAGCTGACTATTCGCGCCAGCACCGGCAAGCCAAGCTGCCGCGCTTTATCGACGCTCATCAATAAGACTGCCGCCGCGCCATCGTTGAGCGAAGAGGCATTGCCCGCGGTAACGCTGCCATCTTCCGTGCGGAAGGCCGGGCGCAACTGCGCCAGCTGTTGTTCGCTGGTTTCCGGGCGCGGCTGTTCGTCTGCGTCCACCCTGCGCGGCGCTTTTTTACCCTGAGGGACGCTCAGCGGCACTATCTCAGCCTGAAAGCGTCCGGCGGCTATCGCGGCGGCGGCTTTGCGCTGCGAAAGGGCGGCGAAGGCATCCTGCTGGGGGCGGGAGATGTCAAAGGCGTCGGCAAGGTTCTCGGCGGTGATGCCCATGTGATAGTCGTTAAACGCATCCCATAATCCGTCCTGAATCATGCTGTCCTGCATGCTGGCATGGCCGAAGCGCAGACCATCGCGCGCGCCCTGAACCAGATACGGAGCATTGCTCATGCTCTCCTGGCCGCCGGCGATAGCGATCTCCGCCTCGCCGCTGCGAATGGCCTGTACTGCCTGTTGCACGGCTTTCAGCCCGGAACCGCAAACCAGATTGACGGTAACGGCCGGGGTTTCAACCGGTAGCCCGGCGCGCAGCGCGGTTTGTCGCGCCGGATTCTGTCCGCAGCCGGCGGTTAATACCTGGCCAAAAATCAGTTCGTCAACGGCGCTGGCCGGTAGCTGTGTGCGTTCAAGCAGACCACGCACTACGGCGGCGCCAAGCTCGACGGCGGAAAGGGAAGATAAGGCGCCGCGAAAACTGCCGATTGGCGTACGTAGCGCACAGACGATAGCGACTTCTTTCATATTGCCTCCTTAGTTGAAGCGCATTTCGCGGACGTCATCGGCAATGACCAGCCGTCCAGCCGTTTTACGGGCAATTTCGTCAATGCTGACGCCGGGAGCGTATTCGTGCAGAACAAAGGCGCCGTCGCTAATTTCCAGCAGCGCGAGATCGGTCAGTACCCGGCGAATACAGCCCGCGCCGGTGAGCGGCAGGGTGCACTGCGCCAGCAGTTTGGATTCGCCGTTTTTCGAAGCGTGCGTCATCACGACGATGATGTTTTGCGCGCCGGCCACCAGATCCATGGCGCCGCCCATGCCTTTCACCATTTTCCCGGGGATCATCCACGAGGCGATATTGCCCGCGACATCGACCTCAAAAGCGCCCAGAACCGTGAGATCGACGTGGCCGCCGCGGATCATGGCGAAGGACTGGGCGGAGTCAAAGATAGCCGCCCCGGTTTGGGCGGTAACGGTCTGCTTGCCGGCGTTAATCATGTCGGCATCGAGAGTCGACTCATCGGGAAATTCGCCCATCCCCAACAGGCCGTTTTCGGACTGCAGCATCACTTCAATACCGGCGGGAATATAGTTAGCGACCAGCGTGGGAATGCCGATACCGAGATTGACATAATCGCCGTCGCGCAGTTCCTGGGCGACGCGCATCGCCATTTGTTCGCGAGTTAACATGTTAAGTTCCCTCCGGCACGCAGCGTGCGCTGTTCAATACGTTTTTCGAATTGCCCGACGATCAGCCGGTCGACATAAATACCGGGCGTGTGGATGGCGGAAGGAGGGAGTTCGCCCGGCGCGACGATTTCTTCGACTTCCACTACCGTGATCCGCCCGGCGGTGGCCATCAACGGGTTAAAATTCTGCGCGGTATGGCGGTAGACCACGTTACCGAACCAGTCGGCTTTCCAGCCCTTTACAAGGGCGAAATCGCCGCGAATGGCCTCTTCGAGAATGTAATTTTTACCGTCGAACTGACGCACTTCTTTGCCTTGCGCCACCGGCGTGCCGTAACCGGTCGCGGTATAGAATCCAGGGATCCCGGCGCCGCCGGCGCGAATTTTCTCGGCAAGCGTCCCTTGCGGCGTCAGCTCCACGGCGAGTTCGCCGCTTAGTACCAGCTGTTCGAAGAGGGCGTTTTCTCCCACGTAGGAAGCCACGACTTTGCGCACCTGGCGCGTTTCCAGCAGCATGCCGAGACCAAAGCCATCGACGCCGCAGTTATTAGAAACTACCGTCAGGCCCTGTACCTGGCGGCGTTTGACCTCGGCAATTAAGTTTTCCGGAATGCCGCACAGGCCGAAGCCGCCGGCCAGTAACGTCATGCCATCGGTTAATCCGTCCAGCGCCGCTTCATAGCTGGCGACGCGCTTATCCAGTCCTGCCATCATTTTTCTCCTGCCTTGCGATGGCTCTATCATTAAGGGCGCCGACTGATTTGATAATTTTGAATTTGTGACCCACTCATTTGGATTTTTTATTAATTTATCGTTAACTAAATTCTTTCAATTAGTTAACAGGTGGAAAAATGAGAATGAGTGTCAAACAGTTACGCGCGTTTCTAGCGGTAGCTCACACTCTCAATTTCGCCCACGCCAGCGAGCGCCTGAACCTGTCGCAGCCGGCGCTGAGTTTGACCATCAAGGGGCTGGAAGAGGCGCTTGGCGGCGCGTTGCTGCAGCGCAGCACCCGCAAAGTGACCTTAACCCAGGAGGGAGAGACCTTTCTGCCGATGGCCCGCCAGCTGCTGGCGGACTGGGACAATGCCGAAGAGGCGATGCGGCAAAGTTTCACCCTGCAGCGGGGAAAGATCTCCGTCGCCGCGATGCCGTCGTTTGCCGCTAACGTGCTACCGGAAGTGCTTAAAGCCTTTCGCGACCGCTATGCGGGAGTCAACGTGACGGTGCATGACGTGATTAATGAGCAGGTGATTGAGATGGTGCGCGAAGGCCGGGTGGAGATGGGGATCGCGTTTGAGCCATCGCCAGGCAACAATCTGTTGTTTACGCCGCTGGCGGTGGATCGCTTTGTGGCGATCGTACCGAAAACGTCGCCTTTAGCGAGTAAAAAGCAGTTAAGCTGGCGTGAACTGCTGACGCTGGATTTCATTACCCTGCAGCGACCGTCGGCGGTGCGTTTGATGCTGGAAGAAGAGCTGGCGCGCAGCGGCAGCCAGTTGGACGTGGCGCTGGAAAGTCATCAGTTGGTCACCGTTGGGCGGATGGTCGCCAGCGGTCTGGGCGGCAGCGCGGTGCCCGCGTTATGCCAGTCGCAGATGCAGTCGCTGGGAGCGGTTTGTCTGCCGTTAAGCGATCCGCCGATTGAAAAGTGTATTGGCGTTATTCACGCCGGACATATGCAGTTGTCGAAAGCGGCGCAGGCGCTGCTGGAAACGCTGAAGGGTTTTTTGCCCGCTTAGGTCGTTCACAGATAAAAAAACCGGCCTTGTTAGCCGGTTTAATCATCAGATTTTGCAGGCATCGCCGCAATCATCATCGGCAACAATCGCCTGCGCTTTTTTGTCCGCTTCGTCCAGGCGTTCAGCGTTACGTTCTTCCGCTTCTTCCAGGCCACTAAACACCAGGTTGTCGAGATCAATTTCCATGAGTTACCCACTTTGCTACTTTTTTGACTGTCGGCAGAGTATAGGTCAAAACAATGGAAGGTTGCACCCCGCGCCCGAAGCTATCGCACAGAGCGTTAATCGTCAGCTTGTTTTTGGTAGCGGAGTGGAGGGGTATTAGTCAATAACCGCTATTATTCATAGTTGACATTATTCATTTATTATATGAAAGCATAAAATGATAATTTTCGGATTGTTTCTTAAATGAAATGACAACGAACCAGTAAATAACGATTGACCCGTTTCAGATATGGTAATATGGCCGCGATTATGGATGAGTCTATGGACCTTGATCAATGGTATCGATAACAGCATCTGCCATCAAAGAATGGCGGAGAAATAATAAAGTCATTTGTCACGTAAAACTTAAATATAAAAAGGTATTGCGAAAATGTCGCGAAATACCTTTAACAGGAGGTAAGTACAAGGAATATCAACGGCTTTGCCAGACATACACATGTGCAAAATTGACCAGTACGACACCGGGGCTGGTACATTTTGAAGATAAACCTTTTAAGGCATATTTAAATAAGCGAATGTCGAAAAGAGCTAAACTGAATATTGCCCATGGCGCTTTGAATTTTATTGAAAAAAGCTTTCAGACGGAAATATTACCGCAGTTGTATAATGTATCGTCGTTCGGTTGCTCGATGATTACCATCCCGTTGAAGAATGGAACCAGCCTGGAAGTGAAACTTCTGGCCTCGCCGTTCCAGGAAGAGGGGGAACTGATGCTGCAGATGTTCTTTGAAAATAAACGCGTATATAGCGTCTGTTTTTCCTGCACGGATCAAGGAAGCGCGTGGATTGGCGGTATTCAGGGCGGTAAAGACATTAGCAACGATGAAGTGAAGTCGTTGACCAAAGAGCTCTACGGCACGCGGCCAAAAAACCTGATTATCACCTTGCTGTACGGGTTATTGCGCCACTTTAATATCCGTGAGATCTACGCCATCGACAGCGACTACCATGTGAAGAGCGACAAGGTGAAAGCCAGTTACTCAGAGTTGTGGTTAGAAATCGGCGGCGAGAAGCAGCGGCGCGGTTGGTACAAATTACCTCCACAAGAGATTAAAAAAAGTCTTGAAGAGGTGAAAAGTAAACATCGCAGCCAGTTCATTAAACGTGAGAGTTTAAAAGAGCAGGCGCAGTTGGATCTGATCGCAGCATTACGGCAGATTAGCGTAGGTAACAACACCAACCAACCATAATACTGGATTGCCGATTCGCCGGGGGCGGCGGGTCGGCAAGCCATGATTGATGCCATCTTCTTCCTTGCGGCCCCGTCTAACACCACTCTCCTTTACAACCTGCTCATCTATCAAATCCAGTTTATAAATTAAAAAATTTTAAACATTTTATGCGGTTAAATTTTACATAAAATTTACATGTCCATATACTTTCTTACGTTCTTCGCCCTGGTTTGGGGCGTCCAACCAACAGGTTAACTGCGCTGTACGGCATCGCTTATCGATCGGCGCTTTAAAATAAATGCTTTGGTTATATCGACATATGTCGAATGGGATGAAATATGGACGAACAAAAAGGTCATGGTCGAAGGATCTTCTTCACCATATACCGATTGCTTTTTGTGTTACTGAGTTTTGGCATTGGGATTTTCTTAACTATCTGGGGGGGCAAGCTGCTCTCGCTCGGCGGCAGCGCCTGGTATCTGTTAGCCGGTCTCGCTTATCTCATCATCGCCGTCGGTTACTTCACTCGTAGTCAATACGCGCTTCCTCTTGCTGTTCTTACCTTTCTGTTAACGCTGGCCTGGGCGCTGTATGAAGTGCAGCTCAGCTACTGGGGCTTGATCCCTCGTCTGGTGGTTCCTGCGCTGATGCTGATGCTGGCCCTGTGGCTGGCGGCGGCGATGCCGGTGGCTCGCGTGCGTCTGGCGAACTGGAGCGCGACGGTTATCTTTATTGCGCTGCTGGCGACGCTGGTTTCGGCGTTCTACCCGCACGGCGGCATCCATAATGGCGTCGTGAAAGCGGCGAATGGCAACAGCGCGACGCAGGCGGCAAAAAGCGATAACTGGGAATTCTTCGGCCGCGATGCCTCCGGCACCCGTTTTGCGCCGTATACAGATATTACCCCGGAAAACGTTCATAAGCTGAAAGTTGCCTGGACCTACCACACAGGCCGCCGCCTGACCGGCCCGGCCATTGGCGTTGACGAAAATACGCCGCTGCAAATTGGCGATACGCTGTATTCCTGTACGCCGCTTAACGTGGTGACCGCCATTGATGCCGATACCGGCAAGGCGCGCTGGCGCTTTGACCCGCACGCGCAGACAGCGGAACATGTGACCTGCCGCGGCGTGGGTTACTATGATGTGCAGAGCGACGATACGCTCAGCGCGGAAGAAAAAGCGAGCCCGGCGCTGCAACAGTGTCCGCAGCGGATCATGGTATCGACCGTGGATGCGCGCCTGCTGGCGCTGAATGCAAAAACCGGCGAACTGTGCGATGACTTCGGCGACCACGGCAGCGTGGATCTGAAGCAGGGCATGGGCGACACCGAAAACAGCAAACGCTACCATCCGACTTCAACGCCGGTGATCATGGGGCATATTGCGGTGCTGGGCGGCTGGGTACGCGATATCGTACACGGCGAGCCATCCGGGGTCGTACGCGCTTTTGACGTACGCGATGGTAAAGTCGTCTGGGCCTGGGATGTCGGCAAGCCGGAAAATATCACCGACCCGGAAAAAGGCCGCGTTTATACGCTCGAAACGCCGAACGTGTGGACCATTCCCGGCTTTGATAAAGAGCTGAATCTGGTTTATCTGCCGACCGGTAACGGGCCGCCGGACTACTGGGGCGGCGATCGTAATGAAGCGAAAGAGAAATATGGCTCCGCGGTGGTGGCGGTGGATGCCAGTACCGGTAAAACAAAATGGGTTTTCCAGACCGTTCACCACGATATCTGGGATTACGACCTGCCATCGCAGCCGGTACTGTTCCACATGAAAAACGAGCAGGGCGAGGACGTGCCGGTTCTGATCCAGACCACCAAAACCGGACAGATTTACGTGCTCGACCGCCGCACCGGCAAACCGGTGACCCGCGTCGAAGAACTGCCGGTCGCTCATCAGGGAGCGGAGGGCGAACATCTGTCTGCCACCCAGCCGTTCTCTACCGGCATGCCGCAGTTAGGCGTCGAGCCGCTGAGCGAAAAATCAATGTGGGGCGTGACGCCGTTCGACCAACTAATGTGCCGTATCGATTTTAAAGAGTCGACCTACCTTGGCATGTATACGCCGCCGTCAGAGAAACCGTATATCGAGTGGCCAAGCCTGCTCGGCGGCATGAACTGGGGCGGCATCACCATCGATGAACGTACCGGCACGCTGTTCGTCAACGATATGCGTATGCCGTTGCGGATGTCGCTGGTGCGCAAAGAAGAGATGGCGAAATACAAAGTCTCCACCGACGAAGTCCCTGGCTTTATGGGCACCGTTCGCCCGCAAGTTGCCGGGCCTTACGGCGGCGTACGTATCGACATCCTGCAGTCCGCGCTGGGCGTGCCCTGTAATACCCCGCCGTTTGGTACCATGAGCGCTATTGACCTGAACAACCGTCAGCTCTTGTGGCAGGTGCCGATGGGCTCGGTAGAAGATACCGGGCCGCTGGGGATGAAAACCCATCTGCATATCCCGTTGGGAATGCCGACGCTGGGCGGCCCAACCTCCACCGCCTCGGGCCTGGTGTTCTTCGCCGGTACCCAGGATAACTATCTGCGGGCGCTGGATTCCGCCAGCGGTAAAGAGCTGTGGCGCGCTCGCTTGCCGGTTGGCGCGGTAGCGGCGCCGCTGGTCTACAAATCGCCGAAAACCGGCAAAGAGTACGTGCTGATTTCCGCCGGCGGTGCCAGCCACTCGCCGGACGTCGGTGACGATATCATCGCCTACGCGCTGGAGGACTAACCTCCTTACACGAAACAGGTCCCGGAAACGGGACCTGTTACTGGCTGACAGCCCGCGTGTTGCAGGGGTCAATCCTGGACTTTTACTATCTGAACATCGCTTTGCGCAATACGCTGCCCTGCGGCATTGACGTAGGCCAGAGACACCGGCGCACCGCTGGTTTTATCTACTAACTGGATATGCGGCGACGTATGCAAGAGTTGCTGATGTCCCCATTCCATCAGGGCAAAAAGAACCGGCGCCAGGCTGCGGCTCTTTTCGGTCAGCGTATATTCATAACGCTCACGCGCCCCCGCTTCGCGATAGGGAAGTTTACGTAGTAGCCCCACATCAACCATCAATTTTAAACGCTGAGTTAACGTCTGTTTGCTCATTCCGGTATGAGCGCGAATCGTTTCGAAACGCGTCACGCCGTAAAACGCCTCTCTTAAAATCAATAAAATCCATTGATCGCCAACAATTTTAGCGCTTTCCGCCAGGCCGCAAAGTTCCGCGGGCAGGTAAGGGGATGAATTATCTTTTGACATGATTTAGGTTATCTCCTAACCTGAGTTTGAAATATAGACTCAGTTAATCGGGAGAATACTGTGCCTTTTGTTAATGTGCAAACGATTAAAGGGATCATGACCGCCGAGCAGAAGAATGAACTGCTGCGTCGCATGACTGACCTCATGGTGGAAATTGAAGGCCGGGGCGATCCGCAATTCCGTCAGTCCGTCTGGATCCGTATTGATGAACACGAGCCGGAACAGTGGAGCCTCGGAGGAATACAGCCGACAGCGGAGATGATAGCGGCAAAATTTGCCGCTAAACGATGATCTAATTGCCGTTATTGTTATGCGATAACCACGCGCGATTCAGCCTCAATTTCATGACAGGCGACCTGGTGCCCCGGCGCGATTTCGCGTAGACGCGGCGGTTCGCGACGGCAACGTTCGTTTGCCTGCGGGCAGCGAGATGAAAAGCGGCAGCCAGCAGGCGGTCGGGAAGGGTCGGGAATTTCCCCCTGAACGACCGCCAGCGGCTCGCTATCAGGATCCAGCGTGGGCACTGCGGCCAGCAGCGCCTGGGTATAGGGATGAAGAGGGCGGCTAAACAGCGCATCGCGGCTGGCCGTTTCCACCAGTTGACCGAGGTACATCACCGCCACGTCGTCGCACAGATGCTCCACTACTCCGAGGTCATGTGAGATGAATAAAAAAGTGACGCCACGTTCGTCGCGCAGGTCGGCAAACAGATTGATAATCTGCGCCTGAATCGACACATCGAGTGCGGAAATGGGTTCATCGGCGACGATAAAGTCCGGATTAAGAATCAGCGCACGCGCGATGCCGATGCGCTGCCGCTGACCACCGGAAAATTCATGCGGAAAACGGTGGTAATGCTGAGGCGCCAGCCCGCATATCTTCATCACCGCAATGACTTTCTCATAGAGTTCAGCGCGCGTGCACAGTTTATGCTGCAGCATCGCCTCGCCAATCGCCTCGCCGATGCGGATGCGTGGATTCAGTGAACTATAGGGGTCCTGAAATACCAGCTGAATTTTTGGCCGTAAAGCCTGCATTGCTGCCGCTGACAGTTCGGATAACTCCTGACCGCGGAATTTAATGCTGCCGGCGGTTTTTTCATACAATCCAAGCAAGGTGCGGCCAACGGTGGTTTTACCGCTACCGGATTCTCCGACGAGGCCGAAAATCGTTCCCGGACGGATATTAAAACTGACGTCATCGACCGCGCGCAGTTCCCCGGTCTGCTGGCCGAACAGGCCGTCGCGCAGCGGAAAATACTTTTTCAAGCCATTAACTTCAATTACATAGGGCTGATTCATGCCACCGACTCCGTGAATTCACTATAAAAACAGGCCGCCTGGTGAGAGGGCCCCAAAAGTGGCGGTGTATCCTGGCGGCAGCGCGCGGTTGCCTGTTGGCAGCGATCGGCAAACGCGCAGCCCGCAGGCAGTTGCGCGAGGTCCGGTACCTGGCCGGGAATGGAGTAAAGCCGCCGGCGGCGTGCGCCCGGCACCGGGCGAGAGGCGATAAGACCGCGGGTATAGGGATGCTGCGGCTGGCGCAGTACCTCGGCGGTGGTTCCCTGTTCGACGATCCGCCCGGCATACATCACCACTACCCGTTCGGCCATCTGTGCGATCACTCCCAGATCGTGGGTGATCAGCAGCAGAGCCATCTGGTTTTCGCGCGCGCGGTCGCGCAGCAGTCGCAGGATCTGCGCCTGTACGGTGACATCCAGCGCGGTTGTCGGTTCATCCGCTATTAATAATTTTGGCCGGCAGCTCAGCGCCATGGCGATCATTACCCGCTGTAGCATGCCGCCGGAAAGCTGGTGTGGATAGTTCGCCATCAGGCTTTCGCTGCGCGCCAGTCCCACCTCGTTTAACAGTTGTATTGCGCGCTGCCAGGCGGCTTGCGGCGAGTCACCGCGATGACGTATTAGCGGCTCGCAGAGCTGTTCGCCTATGGTCAGTACCGGGTTGAGCGCCGACATCGGCTCCTGGAAGATCATCGCCAACTGGTTGCCGCGCAGGTCGGCCATGTGACGGGCTTTCAGCTTGAGCAGATCGCGTCCTTCGAAATGGATCTCGCCGCCGTCAATGCGAGCGGCCTGGGGAGGCAGCAGGCCCATTAACGACATGGCGGTCACGCTTTTGCCGCAGCCGGACTCACCGACGATACCTACCGTTTGCCCGGCCTGAATCGAAAAAGAGACTTCCTGTACCGCGCGCACCCGGCTACCTTCAGCAGCGAAAGAGACAGAAAGTTGCTTAAAAGAAATTAATGGCGTGCGCATTTCAGCCTCTGTTTCATTTTCGGGTCCATTGCGTCGCGCAGGCCGTCGCCCAGCACATTAATAGCAATCACAGTAATAAAGATGGCAATCCCGGGAGGCATCCATAGCCACGGTCGCCGCTGAAAATCAATCAGGCTGTTAGCAGCATCCATCATGTTGCCCCACGATGGTGTCGGCGGTACCACGCCGAGGCCGAGATAGCTCAGCGCCGATTCGCTCAGAATGGCGTTAGCGACCGCCATTGTCGCCATCACCACCAGAATCGGGATGGTATTGGGCAGCAGGTGACCGAACAGCCGGCGGCGCGCCGAGAGTCCCAGTACCTGCGTCGCCAGCATAAAATCGCGTTCGCGTAGCGACAGGCACTGCCCGCGCACCAGCCGCGCCAGCTTCGGCCACTCCAGCAGGCTGAGCATAATTACGACCATCCAGATGCGGGAATCCGGCGAAAAGTCGAGCTCGGAGAGCATCGCGCCGGCGACGATTAATAATGGCAGGCCGGGTATCGTCATCACCAGATCGGCTAGCCGCATGATCAGTTTATCGGTGAGCCCGCCGACATAGCCCGACAGCGCTCCCAGCAGGTAGCCCAGCGTTACCGACAGCAGCATGGTCAGCAGGCCGATTATCAGTGAAATGCGCCCGGCCAGCAGTAAACGCGTATAGATATCGCGGCCAAGAAAATCGGTACCTAACCAGTGTTCGGCGCCGGGTGGTTTGTTGATCATCAGCGCATCGGTGGCGTCATCTTTCCACGGCGACCACATCGGCCCGAGCGCGCACCACAGGGCCATCACCGCAAGCAGGATTAAACACAGCATCGCCATTCGGTTGCGGCGCAGTTGGCGCCACGCCTGATGCCATGGAGAGGGAGTTATTTGCGCGAGCGCGGGGATTGTCGCCTGGCGCAGGCGGCGACGGTGGCCAAACAGGGAAGTTATCATCATTACCTCACTCGAATGCGCGGATCGGCCCACGCGTAGAGCACATCGGCCAGTAAATTACCGATGATCGTCAGCACCGCCAGAAACAGGGTAAATCCCATCAATACCGGATAATCGCGAGCGGCCAGCGAATCGATATGAATGTGCCCGGCCCCCGGCCAGTTAAATACTTTTTCGGTAATGATGGCGCCGGAGAACAATCCCGGCAGTTCAAAGCCAAGCAGGGTGATGACCGGCAGTAGCGCATTGCGCAGCGCGTGTTTCATGATAACCGTGCGTTCTCGCAGACCTTTAGCACGGGCGGTACGAATGAAATCCATCTTCACCACGTCGAGCATGCTGGCGCGAAAATAGCGCGTCAGGCTACCGGCCTGCAGCATCACCAGCGCCAGTACCGGCAGTACCAGATGGGCGGCGACCTGCAGCACATACTGCCAGCCGCTATCGTCGCTGCCGGTATTGGTCATCCCGCCTACCGGCAGCCAGTGGAGGTCGACGGCAAACCACTTAATCAGCAGCAGGCAGAGGAAAAAGGTGGGAAAGGACATGGCGGCGAACACCGCGATACTCACCAGATGATCAAACCAGGAATTAGGTCTGAGCGCGGAGACCACGCCAACCGTCAGGCCGATACCCCAGTAGAAAACCAGCGCCACGCTTGCCAGCAGGAAAGAGTTCCAGATGTACTGGTTCAGTAGCTGGCTGACCGGAATTTGGTATTGCAGCGAGAAGCCTAAATCCCCGCGCAGCAGTTGCCCCAGCCAGTGAAGGTAGCGGGTGAAAAGCGGCTGGTCGAGGCCGTATATCGCCTTCAGTTCGGCGGCGCGGGCGGCCGTCAAGGTGATGTTGCCATCGATAAAGTCGCCGGGGGTTTTGGCAAAGAGCATAAAAATGATAAAGGAGGCCAGCAGCAGCATCGGCAGCGTCTGCAATAAGCGCCTCAGGATGAAATTTTTCATAACATTCTCACATCAGCCGCCGGGGAGGCCGGCGGCTGGGGGATTTACTTCACGATTTTCACGTCCGGCAAACTGCCGGTGAGGCCGTTATAGATATCCGGCTTAAAGCCGGTCACGCGGGCGCTGCTGGCGGAAAGAATCTCCCGGTATCCAAGCAAGATAACCGGCGGATCCTCGGCCAGCACCTGGTACAGCTGGTGATAGATAGGCTTGCGTTGTTCGACATCCAGCACCGCGTTACCCGCATTGATAAGCTTATCGACTTCAGCATTGTGGTAGCCCGACTCTTTGGCTTCGCTGCTGTAGAAGTCCCACACGCCGTCATGCGGATCGTTGAGGGTGCTGGTGCTAAACGACGCCAGATCGTAATTACCCGCTTTGCGCTGCGCCATCAGCGCGTTGAAATCAACCACCTGCGGTTTCAGCAGCACGCCGATCTGTCGCCAGTTCTCTTTGGCAATCGGGATCAGCGCATCGTTAATGACTTTTTTGCTCGCCAGCAGGGTCAGCTCCAGCCGTTTACCGTCTTTCACGCGGATGCCATCGGCGCCAGGCAGCCAGCCCGCTTCATCGAGCAGTTTTTTCGCCTGCGCCGGATCGTAATGGTAGGGGTTGACACCCTGCGCGTTGAAAGCCCAGGAAATAGGCGCGATTGGTTCAATGGCTACCTTGCCGTATCCCTGATACACCACGTCGATTAACTTCTGGCGGTCAAGCCCGTAAATCAGCGCCTGACGCACTTTTTTATCCTGTAGCGCCGGGCGATGGACGTTGAACTCCACCTGGCTGTAGTCGCTGGAACCGTAGAGGTTGATATTGGCAAAACCGAGCATCTTAAGCTGCTCAATATCATCCGGACGCGAGGTGAAGGCGTCGTAGTCGGTTTCGCCGGTCTGGAATAACTGGAAATTGGTGGACGGATTGGTCACGCGATAGATAAAGCGTGGCGTTGGCGGCGTACCGCGGTAAAAATGCGTGTTGGCGTGGAAGCGAATCTCCTGACCGGGAATATATTTATCGTAGACATACGGGCCGTTACCCAGCGGTTTTCCGTGCAGAGAACGCAGATAATCCAGATTTCCGCGTTGATACCCTTTGCCGTACCAGGCTTTTGATAATACCGGACCGCCGATTTTCGCCAGCGTCGTCGCGCCCGGCTGAGTGGTGGTAACCTGCAGGGTCAGCGGATCGATAACTTTCAGGCCGCTCACGCTATCGGCTTTGCCGGCTTTATATTCTGCGCCGCCGGCGATATTGGCCAGAGTAATATCGGTGTCGCCGTCATATTTCGGGTCGAGCAGAACGGTCAGCGTAAAGGCGACATCCTCCGCGGTGAGTGGCGATCCGTCGCTGAAGGTCAGGTTAGGGCGTAATTTGATGGTATAGACTTTGTTATCCGCGCTCACCGTCCAGCTCTCAGCCAGCCCCGGCACCAGCTTACCCTGACTGTCCCAGTCAATCAGGCGCGAGAAAATAACGTTGGTGACGTTCTCATCCCAACCGTTGACGAAGAAGTAAGGGTTAAAGATCCCCTGCGGTTCGGAAATGCCGGCCACCACCGTGTCTTTACGCAGTTTGGCGCTTGCCGGGATCTGGCTGGCATCGGTTGCGGGAGTGATCCCTTCTTTAAGGATATCGTCGGCGTTGGCGACAGAAGAAAATGCCACCATGCTACCGAGTAGCGCCACTTTCAGCGCCAGCGCGAAGCGCGTTTGTCTGGTTTTTAATCCTTGCCGTAATCTGGACAAAAGTGCTACCTCATCAAATGATTGCGTTGTTATTTACAATTCATGACGAAGATAAGAGGCGCGCTGAATACTGTCTAACAACGAAACGCTATGGTTTATAGCCATTTCGCATTAGCAAAAAACCGGCAATATAATGCCGGTTTTCGGGGAAGTCATAGTGGATTGTTCTTTATGCCGCGGCAGCTAATCGCGGGCCTCAACCGGCAGCCACAGAGCCTGCGGATTGGCGAAATAATATTCAACTTCGGCATAAAAACGGCTGGCGTGCAGGCCATCCACAAAAGCGTGATTAAATCGGCCGGCAACCGGAATAATGCCATTTTTCAGTTTCCCCCACGTCAGGGCGGGCACCGCCGCGCCAACGTAGTATTCCGCATGGGTCATGGCGCTGAAGTGCAGCCACGGCAGGCAACTGGCGCAAAAGAAATTTTCTTCTTCCACAAGAAGCGGTGAGGGATTGGTGCTTGTTGCGGCCTCAATGCGCGGCGTTGCGCAGGCGCTAAACGCGGGGAAATCAGCGGCGTTATCGCACCATACCTGCCGAAAACCTTCGCTGGCCGTCATGATCGGCGTCATCACCGAGATGGCGTCATATTCGATGATATCGTCGTTGCGCAGGCGCTGTTTTAGCTGCGGTACGGCGTTGGCCGCGCGCAACAGGCCGAATAATGCCAGTTGGAAGAAGGAGACGCCGTGGTCCTTCGCGCAGGTATATAACTGTTGCGCTTCGACCGGTACGCACAGATTGAAGCTGGGATTGGCAAAGGTACGGTAGAACGTAAAGTGATCCAGGCGAGGCCAGCTCGCTTTATCAATGACGCGATAATGTGCCACGGTCGGCTCCTTCATGTGGGTTTCCCTTACTATGCGACGATTTCCACCAGGTTACCATCCGGGTCTTTGATAACCGCCTCATAATAGCCATCACCGGTGGTGCGTGGGGCAGAGACTAAAATGTCCGCCATTTCAGCGCGTTTGGCTAACGCATTAACCTGTTCCGCGCCGCCGACGGCGATCGCCAGATGCGCCCACCCCGTATGGTTGTTATCGCGGGGCGAGTCCTGTAAGCCGGGTTTGGCCATTAACTCAATTGCCACGTCAGAGCCAATTTTTACAAAGTAGGATTCAAAACCAGGATTGGTCTTACTGTGGTACTTTTCGTTGATTTCACCGGCAAAAAACTCCACCCAAAAGCGTGCTTGTTGCTCAAGATGGCGGGTCCAGAGGGCGATGTGGGCAACTTTCATGATTTACCTCGTAAGGGTTCGGGTTGACAGCATGCGCATGAGTGAATGATTATGCTCTTTTCTGCTCGTTATGTTTATTTAAAGGAGTTATTGTGCTCGATTATGCTGCTTTCCCTCAGCAACGACAAGCGCTGATTTGTCAGATCCTGCAGGAGGACGGTAGGGTCGTCTGCGCCGATTTGGCTCAGCGCTTACAGGTCTCTGAACACACTATTCGCCGCGATCTTCATGAGTTGAGCAAAGAAGGATATTGTAAGAAAGTCTACGGCGGCGCGGTGATGACCCTGCCGGAATCCATGGAGTACAGCGAACGTAAAGAGAAAAACAGGGCAACAAAGAGCAGGATCGCACAGAAGTGCGCACAGCTAGTGAAACCGGGCGGCTGTATTTTTATTGATACCGGCACCACCAATCTGGCAATGGCGGAAGCGCTACCGGGCGAGCTGGCCTTAACCGTGGTCACCAATTCTCCGGAAATCGCGGCGGTTCTGCTTAAAAAACCGCTTTACGAGGTTGTGATGCTCGGAGGTCTGGTGCAACGCGCGGCTGGCGGTTGTGTCGGCGCATCGGCGGTGGCCCAGGTGCAGGGGATCCTCTTTGACCAGGGGTTTATTGGCGGCTGCGCGATGGCTCCGGAGTCAGGTTTAACCGGCTTTGATCACGCCGATTGTGAATTTAAGAAAGCGGTTATCAAACAGTGCAGTGAGATTATCGTTGGCTTAACCTCAGATAAAATCCCCGCCGTCGCGCGTTTTGTGGTAGCTGAAAGCAGCGCCATTGACGTGCTGGTGGTGGAGGAAAACATTAGCCGTAAATACCGGGATGCTTTCCGTGAACACGAGATCCGTATCTATACCGTCTAGTTCACGGGCAAATTATTAATTTGAGAAAACCGGGCTATCACTTTGATAAAAATGGCGGCGAAATGTTTCTGCCCTGCGGGCCGCGGCCTTAGTAGCGCTATTTTCTCCGCACTTTAGCCGTATTTTGCGCGGCGACTCACAAAAACGAAGCTTACGCAGCACCTCATTGATTTCTGGCACAAATCTTGGATTTGTTATCGGTGAAGTGGCTTTTCCCATGGGTTATGGATAGCGCGACGTTTAGCGAACCCGGGATTGCCCGCAACGGATAATCATTGAGGGGACTGTTATGTGTGCTTCACCTTCAGCGCCGCTACGGCGCGTGGATGGACTGGCGAAAGTCAAAGGAACGGCCGTTTATGGCGACGATATTACCTTACCGGGCATGCTGTATGGCGTTTGCCGCTTTGCGGATATACCCGCCGGGAAAATCGAGGCGATAGATCTTAGCGAGGCGCTGAATGTTGCAGGCGTAGTAAAAATCGCCACCTGGCAGGATATCCCCGGTACACCGGTCGTGGGGATCATCGTCAAAGATTATCTGCCTATCGTCAAAGACGAGGTGGTCTTCCACGGCGATGTCGTCGCCGTGGTGGCGGCAACCAGTTATGAAGCCGCCTGCGAAGCGGCGGATAAAATACATGTGCGCTATACGCCTTATGAGCCGCTAACGGACGTAGAAGCCGCGCTGGCGGCGGACGCCCGGCGAATTCACCCGGAGCGCAGCGATAATATCGCCGCTCATCACCACACTGTTAAGGGCGACATCGCCAAAGGCTTTGCCGAAGCCAGTCACGTGATTGAACGTGAATATGAAGTGGGCTTCCAGGAACACGCCTACATCGAACCGGAAGTCGTACTGACCTGGCTTGATCCTACCGATGGTAGCCTGATTATCTCCGGCTCCATTCAGAACCCGCACCGCGTACGCAGCTTCGTGGCTAAGTTTATGGGCTGCCCGCAAAGCCAGATTAACGTCAAACGCGCGGTGATGGGCGGCTCGTTCGGCGGGAAAGACGACATTATCGATCATCTGGCCTGCCGTTCCGCATTGATGACGCGGCTTACCGGTCGTCCGGTTAAATTTACCTACACCCGCGAGCAGTCCATTATCGAAAGCTGTAAGCGCCACCCCTATAAAATGAAGTATCGCGCCGGGGTGGACGACAACGGGCGTATTCTGGCGATCAAAATCGATATTCTTGCCGATAGCGGCGGTTATGCGGCGTCTTCCCCGTTCGTCACCTGGCGTTCTTCGGTGCAGGCGGCGGGGCCGTACAATATTGATAACGTCCATATCGACGTCAAAGCCGTCTATACCAACAACAGCTATACCTCGGCGATGCGTGGTTTCGGTTCACCACAGGTGGTTTACGCCAACGAATCCTTTATGGATGAAATTGCCGAAGTGCTCAATCTCTCGCCGGTGGCGGTGCGTGAAGTGAATGCGCTGCGTCAGGGAGATACCTCGGTCACCGGGCAGCGGTTTGATAAACACACCGTCTCGGCGACTGAAGTCCTGAGTAAGGCGGTGAATGCCTCGGAATTTGCGGCAAAACGCCAGCACTATCGTGAATTGAACCAAAAAGGCGGCGTTTATCGATATGGTATTGGCCTGGCGCTGAGCTATCGCGGCTGTTCCATTGGCGCGGAAGGGGTTGATACTTCGACGGCGCTTATCCAGGTCAATGAAGACGGTAGCGTCAATCTGGCGACATCGGTATCGGAAAACGGTCAGGGTCTGCAAACCGCGATGTCGCTAATCGCCGCGGAAGCCTTTGGTATTCCTCTTTCTGAACTGCATTTTATGGAGCCGCCGACCTCGGTTATCGGCGACGGCGGATCGACGGCGGCGACCCGCGGGACAATGGTCGGCGGCGGGGCGATTCTTGACGCCGCGGACAAGATAAAGCGCCGTATTCTTAGCGTCGTCGGCGACAGCATCGGCACCCGCGAGTTGGAAGAAACCCTGTGGCAGGACGGCTTTATCATCAACGCCCAGGACAGTGAACGGCGTATTGACTTCAAAACCGCGGTTAATAAGACCAAATGGGCCAGCGTCAGCCTGACCGAGTACGGCTGGTTTGTGCCGCCGCCCATTCATTGGGATGAAGAAAAAGGCTGCGGCAGCCCGTACTTTACCTGGGTCTACGGCTGCCAGGTGGCGGAGGTACGGGTGAATACCAGCACCGGTAAAACCGATTTGCTGCATGTTACCGCCGCCCATGACGTGGGCCGGGTACTCAACCCGGTGGGTTTTGAAGGCCAGGTTTACGGTGGGGTGGCGCAGGGTTTTGGCTATGCGCTACTGGAAGACTTCAACATTGAAAACGGCCGGGTCAAATCGGAAAACTTCGACAGCTACCTGCTGCCGACGATGAAAGATATTCCGCCGATGACGATTATCGGCGTAGAAAACCCGGATATCGCCGGGCCTCTGGGGGCGAAGGGGATCGGCGAGCCGGCCACGGAACTCGCGGCGGCGGCTATCAACAACGCGGTAAGTTTCGCCCTCGAGACGCGGTTTAATAAATTACCGCTGACCCTTGAACAGGTGATCCTCGGCTACAACCTGAAAAAGCCGGTTCGCCAAAGCGAAATGATGCTGGAGGCGGAAAACAAGAAGCAGGTGCTGCGTCTCACTGACGTGGAAGTGACTCGCGCGAAAAGCCTGCAGGAGGCGTTAGCCCTGCTGGCGCAAGAGGGCGTGACGGCTATCGCCGGCGGGACCGATGTAATTGTGCAGGGGCGTCTGCAAACCCGCGCGATGCGGCTGGTTGATATTTCCCGTCTGCCGGAGTTGACGCAGGTGAGCGAAGATCCGGTCAGCCATGAGGTCATCATTGGCGGAGCGATGACCTTTAACCGTATTACCGATCATCCGCTGTTGCGCGAACGTTACCCGCTGCTGGTGCAGGCCTGTCATACCGTCGGTTCGCACCAGATCCGCAACCGCGCCACCATCGGCGGCAATATCGTCAACGCCGCGCCCTGCGGCGATTCCATTCCGCCTGCCATCCTCTATGACGCGCGCATCGAACTGCGCTCGCTAAATGGCGCACGCACCCTCGGTCTGGCCGAGTTCTTGCTGTCTGGCTACAAGACCCAGCGCCAGCCGGATGAACTGCTGACCAAAGTGATACTGCCGCCGCCGGCGCGCCCGCAGGCGAAAGGGTTTTATCACCAGTTAGGGCGGCGCAACGCCCTCAACATCACCCGTCAGAGCCTGAGCGCGTTACTGGACTTTGCTGATGATGGCACGGTGAGCTACTGCCGGCTGGTGGACGGCGCGCTGTTCAGTAAGCCGCAGCGGCTGCTCGATATTGAGCGCTGTCTGCTGGGGAAACCACTGAACAACGACACCATCGATAGCGCCTGCGAAGTGCTGGATAAGCTTATCTATGCGGCCATCGGCAAGCGCTGGTCGGCGGCATATAAGCAGCCGGTGTTCGTCAATATGTTCCGCGACATGATGGCCGAGGCGCAACGGGCCTCAGGGATTTAATGATTCAATCAGGGCGCCAGAGCGCCCTGTACAGGATAAAGCTATGAGCACAATTAAAGTGAAGGTAAACGGCAAGCTGGTGGAAGCAAAAGTAGAAGGCAATATGCGCCTATTGGATCTGGTGCGGGATACATTGCATCTTACCGCCACCAAAGAGGGATGTTCGATTGGCGAATGCGGCGCCTGCACGGTGCTGATGGACGGTAGCGCCGTTTGTTCTTGTCTGGTACTGGCCGAACAGTGTGATGAAGCGGAGATCGAGACCCTGGAAGGGTTAAACGATAATCCGATTACGCAAAAATTACAGGATGCGTTTATTGAGAAGGGCGGCGTGCAGTGCGGGTTCTGTACGCCGGGAGTATTGGTCAGCGCCACCGAGTTGTTAACCAAAGAGCCGCACCCGGACGAAGCGCAAATAAAGGATGTATTAGAAGGCAATATGTGCCGCTGTACCGGCTATCAGCCGATTATTGACTCCATTCAACACGCGATTAAATCGTGATCTTGTACCGGGGCTGCTGTTTTGTGCGATTTGGTGGCCGGATAAGGCGCCACCGGGGGAGAATTCCCGGATAGCGGCGCATAGCGTTTTATCCGGGCTACGGTTTGATATTCGTTGGTAGCCCCGGTAAGCGTAAGCGCCACCGGGGAGGATTCCCGGATAGCGGCGCATGGCGCCTTATCCGGGCTACGGTTCGGTAGTCGGTTGGTAGCCCCGGTAAGCGTAAGCGCCACCGGGGGAGAATTCCCGGATAGTGGCGCATGGCGCCTTATCCGGGCTACGGTTCGGTAGTCGGTTGGTAGCCCCGGTAAGCGTAAGCGCCACCGGGGAGGGTTCCCGGATAGCGGCGCATGGCGCCTTATCCGGGCTACGGTTCGGTAGTCGGTTGGTAGCCCCGGTAAGCGTAAGCGCCACCGGGGAGGGTTCCCGGATAGCGGCGCACAGCGCCTTATCCGGGCTACGGTTCGGTATTCGGTTGGTAGCCCCGGTAAGCGTAAGCGCTACCGGCGGAGGATTCCCGGATAGCGGCACATGGCGCCTTATCCGGGCTACGGTTCGGTAGTCGGTTGGTAGCCCCGGTAAGCGTAAGCGCTACCGGGGAGGGTTCCCGGATAGCGGCGCATGGCGCCTTATCCGGGCTACGGTTCGGTATTCGGTTGGTAGCCCCGGTAAGCGTAAGCGCTACCGGGGAGGGGGCCCGGATAGCGGCGCATGGCGCCTTATCCGGGTTACGGTTCGGTAGTCGGTTGGTAGCCCCGGTAAGCGTAAGCGCCACCGGGGAGGATTCCCGGATAGCGGCGCACAGCGCCTTATCCGGGCTACGGTTCGGTATTCGGTTAGTAGCCCCGGTAAGCGTAAGCGCCGCCGGCGGAGGATTCCCGGATAGCGGCGCATGGCGCCTTATCCGGGCTACGGTTCGGTAGTCGGTCGGTAGCCCCGGTAAGCGTAAGCGCCACCGGGGGAGGGTTGGTATGGCCGTCGAACCTTAACCCATCGCGCTTTCGCGCAGGCGGGCTTTCAGCTTGTTGTACTCGTCGATCACGTACTGCTCCGCCGCGCGCTGATCGGCAATCCGCTCAACGTTAACCGCGCAGTACTTGTACTCCGGCGTTTTGGTTATCGGGCTCAGGTTCTCCGACACCAGCTCGTTACAGGCGCCAATCCACCACTGGTAGGTCATGTATACCGCGCCTTTATTCGGCCGATCGCTGACCTGCGCGCGGGTGATGATGCGCCCCTTACGCGAGTTGACCCACACCAGCGCTTCATCCTCGATGCCTAACCGTTCGGCGTCGGCGGTGTTGATTTGCGCATAGCCCGGTTCATCCGCAAGCCTGCTTAAGGCCGCACAGTTACCGGTCATCGAACGGCAGGAGTAGTGACCGACTTCGCGCACCGTTGAGAGCACCATCGGGTACTGTTCAGAAAGTTTATCTCCCGGCGCGACCCAGTCGCAGGTAAAGAACTGGGCTTTACCGCTCGGCGTAGAGAACGTCTCTTTAAACAGATACGACGTCCCCTGGTCGGCGTCGGACTCATCGCGGCATGGCCACATGACATAGCCGAGCTCGCCCATTTTTTCATAGGTGGCGCCGTAGAAGTTCGGGCACAGATGCCTCAACTCGTCCCAGATCTCCTGGGTGTTGTTGTAGTGCATCGGATAGCCCATCCGGGTGGCGATTTCGCTGATGATCTGCCAGTCGGTTTTCAGGTCCCACTTCGGCTCCACCGCTTTAAAGAAGCGCTGGAAGCCGCGGTCCGCTGCGGTATACACGCCTTCGTGCTCGCCCCACGAGGTGGATGGCAGGATGACGTCGGCCGCGGCGGCGGTTTTGGTCATGAAAATATCCTGGACGATAACCAGTTCCAGCTGTTCAAACGCCTTGCGCACCGCGGAAAGCTCGGCATCGGTCTGCAGCGGATCCTCGCCCATAATGTAGGCGGCGCGAACTTCGCCGTGTTCGGCGCGGTGCGGTAGCTCGCTGATGCGGTAGCCGGTATGCTCCGGCAGGCTGTCGACGCCCCACGCTCTGGCAAACTTCTCGCGGTTTTCCGGGAACTTAACGTACTGGTAGCCCGGATAGGTATCCGGCAGCGCGCCCATATCGCAGGCGCCCTGAACGTTGTTCTGTCCGCGTACCGGGTTGACGCCGACGCTCGGCTTGCCGAGGTTGCCGGTGAGGATCGCGAGGCTGGTCAGCGACCGCACGGTCTCCACGCCCTGGTAGAACTGGGTGACGCCCATGCCCCACAGGATGGCGGCGGATTTGGCGCTGGCGTACATCCGGGCGCAGGCGCGGATCTCCTGAGCGCTGACGCCGGTTATCTCTTCCACCGACTCCGGCGTGTAGCCTTCGACGATTTTGCGATACTCCTCGAAGCCCTCGGAACGGCTGGCGACGAAGGATTTATCGTACAGATCCTCTTCAATAATAACGTGGCCAATGGCGTTGAGCAGCGCGATATTCGAGCCGTTCTTCAGCGCGATGTGCATGTCGGCGATGCGCGCGGTTTCAATCTTGCGCGGGTCGCAGACGATGATTTTCGCCCCGTTGCGTTTGGCGTTAATGACGTGATTCGCCACGATAGGGTGGGAATCCGCCGGGTTGTAACCGAAGATAAACACCAGATCGGTGTTATCAATCTCCGTGATGGCATTACTCATGGCGCCGTTACCGACCGACTGGTGCAGACCTGCAACCGAAGGGCCGTGTCAGACGCGAGCGCAGCAGTCAACGTTATTGGTACCAATAACGGCGCGCGCGAATTTTTGCATCACGTAGTTGGTTTCATTGCCGGTCCCGCGGGAGGAGCCGGTGGTCTGGATCGCGTCCGGGCCATATTTTTCTTTAATGGCGCCAAGGCGGGCGGCGACGTAATCGAGCGCCTCGTCCCAGGAGACGGCTTCCAGTTTGCCGCTGCGCTTACGACGGATCATGGGGGTTTTGAGACGCGGGGTCAGGATCTGGGTATCGTTAATGAAGTCCCAGCCATAATAGCCTTTCAGACACAGGGTTCCCTGATTGTTTTTCCCCATGGCCGCTTCGGCGCCGACGACCATGCCGTCGTCCACCACCAGCCGCAGCTTACAGCCAGCGGCGCAGTAGGGACAGACGGTGGTTACTTTTTCCATCGTGTGACTCCTTAAAAATAGTACGGCAGCAGATAGATAAAACGGCTGTTAATTCCGAGGGTAATGGCGTCCTGGATGGCGGGAACCGCCATCAGGGCCATCATCAACAGTGCAAAAAGCAGACGTTGCGACATAGACATAATCACTCCTGGCCGTCAGCGGCGGTTTGACCTTTCTGTACCTTGCGCAGCAGTAGCCACATGCGCACCGTACGCACGGCCATGTTGCGGGCAGCCGCGCTCGGCGGCGCCGGGTCCGGTTCCGGGACATCGTGAGAAATACGGAACGGCACGCTGCCGTTCAGCGTCAGGTTGGCGACAATCGCCGTCAGGGTGCCGATAGTGATGCCGCTATGCAGAAACAGCTGCATCATCGGCGGGAACTGGGTAAACAGATTCGGCACCAGTACCGGCATCATGCCGAGACCAAGGGTGAGCGCGACGACCATCCCATTGTTATTGTTGCGATAGTTGACCTGGCCGAGAGTACGAATACCGGAAACGGCAACCATGCCGAACATAACGATACCGGCGCCGCCGAGGATCGGTTTCGGAATCAGTACCACCAGCGCCGCCATTTTGGCGAAAATGCCCATTAGCATCAGGATGACGCCCGAGACCGACACCACGAAGCGGCTGCGTACGCCGGTCAGGCCAATCAGGCCGACGTTTTGCGCAAAGGCCGCGTAGGGAAACAGGTTGAAGAAGCCGCAGATCGTCGTCGCCAGTCCGCAGGTATTCAGGCCGTTACGCAGCATGCTGGCCGTGACCTGTTTACCGACGATATCGCCGGTCGCCATGATGGACGACATGGTTTCGACCATCACCACCACCATGACCATCGACAGCAGGGCGACCGGCACGATATGAAACTCAGGCCGGGCGAACTGCATCACCTGTGGCAGATGCAGCCAAGGCGTAGCGTTGACGAGGTTAAAATCCAGCGGCTTGAAGAAGCTCCATAAAATAGTGCCGATCACCAGCCCGATCAGCACCGAGGTGTTCTTGACCACGCCGGTGGCGAAGGTATAAAGGTTAAGAATAATGACCAGCGTGATGGCCGCCATCAGCAGCGAGAAGAGATCGCCGAAACCGGCCATCTCGCTGCTGCCGCCGCCAATCCATCCTCCCGCGACCGGCATAATAGAGAGGCCGATCAGCGTCACAATGCCACCCATCACCACCTTCGGAAAGAAGCGAATGAGACGGCTAATCCACGGCGCGCAGCAGAGGATAAAAATGCCGGAGACGATAACCGAGCCGGAGATCGCCCCGATACCGTACTCTTTGCCGATAAGCACCATCGGGATCAGCGCGGCGAAAGTACAGCCCTGGATCAGCGGTAAGCGGCAGCCCAACCATTGCTTGATGCCCATCGATTGCACGATGGTTGCGGCGCCGCAAATAAACAAATCGGCGCTGATTAATAAAATAATATGCTCCGCAGGCAAACCGACCGCGTTACCCACCACCAGCGGTACCGCCACCGCCCCGGCGTACATCACCAGCACGTGCTGCAATCCATAGAGAATCATTTGCGTAATTGGCAGGACCTCATCGACCGGCGCGACAGTCGCCGTATTGCGTGAGGCCGGAATGGCAAAATCTTTCATGAAGTAGTTGTCTCCTTTACGACTTCTTCCCGTGCCGAACTGAAAGGGCAGAAGTTACGATTCGAAGGCCATTGCCTCCCTCTGCTGATGATGTTCACCAGCGTATAACGCGCACGGAGTTGCTTATGCGTTAGGAGGGTTATGCGTAAGCTGTGCCAAAAATGAGCGAAGCGGTAGTGGAAGAATATATTTGTGAAATCAATCACGGGTTGGCATGTTTATTTCTTGCAGGCCCGTTTAACGCTGCGAGCGGGCATCAGAAATAAAAATGGCGAATATCAGTTTGAGATATATGCCGTCTCATTTTGGTAGGCGAAATAAGCGCTAAGAAGGTAAAAATGATAAAAAGGCAGGACGGGCTTGAGATGCCATCCCGGTGATTTGATGAGCTTTTATTTATTCGAGAGTGACAGGAGAGTAATAATTTGAGCTGACTCGCAAAAATGAATGGCAGCAGAAGGTGAGCGCCCAATATCGCCCGAATATTGCAATCCATCCCTGAGACTATTCCAGAAGAATAAAAGGGAAGCAAATGAATCGATTTATTGTGGCCGATGTTGCGAACTGTATTGGATGTCATGCCTGCGAAGTAGCCTGCGTCACGGCGCATCATCAGGATGCCTGGCCGGCACAGCGCAGCGCCTTTGTTCCGCGCATCCATGTTGTCTTCCACCGGAATGCCAGTACTGCGACCACTTGCCACCATTGCAACGACGCGCCTTGCGTCACCTCCTGCCCGACTCAGGCGCTGTATGTCGCCAACGACAGCATCCAGTTTACCCAGTCCGAGTGTATCGGTTGCAAAAACTGCGTCGTCGCTTGCCCATTTGGCGCAATCGAGATGGTCGCCAGCGGGGAAGATGGCCCGCAGCTGGCGCAAAAATGCGATCTTTGTCGCGAGCGCCCCTCCGCAGAACAGGCCTGCGTGGCCAGTTGCCCGACACAGGCGCTGCGCGTAATGGACGAGAGCGCGCTCCAGCGGTTACAGCGGGAAAGACAAATCCGCTCCGCCCAAGGGCAGCCGCTGGCCGAGCGTCGTGGCGCAAGGCGCGAAGCAATCCTGGATAAAGCGCCGCGGGTGGGGGCGAAGAAGCTTGCCGCGGAGGAGCGAAAAGCGCATTTTGCCGAGATCTACCAGCGCCTTAGCGAATGTGATGCCGAATATGAAAGCGAGCGTTGCCTGTACTGCGCACAAAAAGCCTGGTGCAACTGGACCTGCCCATTACACAACCATATTCCCGATTTCATCCGACTGGTGCGTGAAGGCAAAATTATTGAGGCCGCAGAACTCTGTCATCAAAGTAGTTCGCTTCCGGAAATTTGCGGCAGGGTCTGCCCACAGGACAGGCTATGTGAGGGTGCCTGTACGCTGAAAAACGAAGGCGGCGCGGTGGCGGTTGGCAATCTGGAACGCTATATCACCGATACCGCGCTGGCGATGGGCTGGCGGCCAACCACAGGCGAGGTTGCGCCGCGTCGGGAACGCGTGGCTATTATCGGCGCCGGACCGGCGGGACTGGGCTGCGCGGATATTCTCGCGCGCGCCGGGGTACAGGTTGATGTTTTTGATAAACATCCTGAAATTGGCGGGCTGCTGACTTTCGGCATTCCATCTTTCAAGCTGGAAAAAACGGTAATGGCGTTGCGGCGTGAGATCTTCAGCGATATGGGGATTCGTTTCCATCTCAATCAGGAAGTGGGGCGCGACGTGGCCTTCAGCGACCTGGTTGCTAACTATGACGCGGTCTTTTTAGGCGTCGGCACCTATGGGCTGATGGGCGCTGGTCTTGATGGCGAAGATGCGCCGGGTGTTATTCAGGCGCTGCCGTTCCTGATTGCCAATACCCGTGAGGTGATGGGGCTTGAAGAGAGCGCCGAATATCCGTTTACCGACATTAAGGGTAAGCGGGTGGTGGTGCTGGGCGGTGGCGATACGGCGATGGACTGTCTGCGCACCGCGGTGCGTCGCGGAGCCGAGAGCGTGACCTGCGCCTATCGTCGCGATGAATTAAGCATGCCGGGCTCGAAAAAAGAGGTGGTGAACGCGCGGGAGGAGGGCGTGGCGTTTCAGTTTAACGTTCAGCCGCAATATATCCTGCGTAACCGTAAAGGGCAGGTCAGCGCCGTTGGGATGATCCGTACCGAAATGGGTGAACCAGGGCCGGATGGCCGCCGCCGCCCGCGGCCAATTGCCGGTTCAGAATTCGAACTCCCGGCCGATGTGCTGGTGCTGGCGTTTGGTTTCCAGGCCCATGACATGCCGTGGCTGCGGGGGCACGGCATCAAACTTGACCGCTGGGGGCAGATTGTGACGGGCGGCAAAGGTCGCGGCACCACGCAGACCAGCCATGACAAAATCTATGCCGGCGGCGATGCGGTGCATGGCGCCGATCTGGTGGTGACGGCAATGGTTGCCGGGCGCCAGGCCGCAAGCGAAATGCTGGCGCGATTTGACCATAAGGAGCGGTGATGACCCATTTTATTCTTGCCAGTTCACAGGCCTGTATCGGTTGTCGTACCTGCGAAGTCGCCTGCGCACTGGAGCATGTGGCGGAAGGGGCGGAATTTCATCCGCGATTGAAGGTGATGCGACTCGACACGTTGAGCGTGCCGGTGTTGTGCCATCAGTGTGAGAACGCGCCATGCGTTGGGGTCTGTCCGACCGGCGCATTGGCGATGGGCACCGAACGGGTCGAGGCCGATGCCGGGCGCTGCATAGGCTGCCAGAGCTGTGTCGTTGCCTGCCCATTTGGTGCGATTACTATCGAGACATCGGCGGCGCATCCGCCGGTTATCGTGAAGTGCGATCTCTGCGAGCAGCGAGACGGCGGCCCGGCCTGCGTATCGGTGTGCCCAACGGCGGCAATATCGCTGATGACCGGTGAGGCGCTGGCGGCGCTGCAGAAACAGAGAACGATCGCCAGCGCCAGCTTGTTGAGTTTGTAGGAAAGTCCCGGATGGCGACGCGCCGCGTCTTATCCGGGCTACTTCTGTGCCAATAGCGACTGAAACAGCCGCCGTTGGTGGCCTCAAAATCGCTGAGACGTTCCCGGAAGGCCGGGGCAGCCCGCATGGATGCGGGCTGAGGGCCGTGTTTTGCACGGACGCTGCCTCGGCCCGACCCGAAGCCTGTAGGGATAAGTCGAGGGGACCGCGTAGCGGCGATTTTGGCGGCCAGAGCCCGGGGGGACAGGGGGCGGCGGTGATTGGCCGCCCCCTGTGCGCTCTCAGCACCACAGAAAACATATTGCAGAAAAATTAACCGGGAGCGCAATATACTATGGAGCGAAACGAGATAAACGCTTTTTCTCAAGCCAAAAAGTTGCCAACCGATAACAGTATCTAACCGATTGATGTCGCAGAATTTCTCGACCGTAAATCTATTCCCGTCATCGGGCAAAAATAAACCCGGTACAGTGACCGGGTTTTGTTTTGCCGTGATGGGATTACGGCAATGCATCCATCCGCTGCCACATCTTCTTCGCCACCTTCCGCGCTTCGGCGAAAATCGTATCGCAATCAATAGCGAACTGCCGATCCTCATAGATCATGACGCCATTCACCATCACGCTATGAACGTGGCTGGCCCCCATACCGAAGGCGATGTGCCCGGCGAGATTAGCCGCCAGCAGCGGCGTCGGCGGAATATAATCGCTGATGGTTAAATCCGCCTTATAGCCCGCCTCAATACGGCCGAAACGGTCGTTAAAGTTGCGGCTAAGCAGCGTGTTGCCGTTGCTTAATGCCCGCGCAAAGCTATCCGGCCACAGCGGTCCGCCGGCATCACGGTGTTTAAAGAAGGCGAACTTGAGCTCTTCAAACATATCGGAGCCGATACCGTCGGTGCCCAGCGCCAGGTTGCGAAATGCCGTCAGCTGCTGGTTATAGCCAACATGGTTGTTCATGTTAGAGCGGGCGTTATGGACAAGAAAACCATCGTGCGCGTTCAGTAGTTCAATATCCGCGTCCGACAGATACAGCCCGTGAGCCACCAGCGTTTTACTATCGATGAGATCGAACTCTGCCAGGCGTACCAGCAGATCTTTACCGTAGTGATGGTGGCTGTGGGAAACGTCGTAACGGTCTTCCGCCATATGAATATGCAGGCCGCGCCCGGTTGCTTTTAATGCTTCGCGAAGCATCAAAAGCCCCTCGTTGGGAACCGTAAACGGCGCATGGGCGCCGATATGCGCTTCTACCAGATAGGGTTCGTCGCCGTTTTCCCGCGCCCGATCGATTTCGTGGGCAAAACGGATATTTTCCTCCACGCTTGCCTGAAGTTCCTGCAGGCCGCCGTTACGGTCGGTGGTTTCAAAACAGGTCATGCCGCGCAGGCCGACCTTGATGAAAGCGTTACGTAACTGACTTAATGATCCAGCGATATAGTTCGGCGACGCGCTGTGGTCAATGACGGCGGTACAGCCGCTGCGAATGGCCTCCAGCGAACAGATAAGCCCGCTGTAGTATAAGGACTCCTCATCCAGCGCGCGGTCCAGGCGCCACCACAGGTTTTTCAGCGTGGAGATAAAATCGGGACTCGGCGCAATATTGGCCTGAATCCCGCGCGACAGTCCGGAATAAAAATGGTTATGCGAGCAGACCATTCCCGGCATCACCAGCCGGCCGCGCATTTCTTTAATACGCGCCTGCGGATAACGCTGGCTCAGGTTCGCGCCTGTTTCGATAATTCTGTCATTTTCGATGACGATATCGACACCTTCTTCCACTTTTGCCGGATGAAGCTGGGCAAGGGTGGCATTTTTAAGCACTAAGATACTCATACTTCGACGGCTCCCAGCAAATAGTGATGATGTTGATGGACGTGGCTGATGATGCGGCACATGGCATCCAGCTGCGGCGGAACTTCAGCGAACTGACCCTTAGTATCGATTTCCAGCTGCCAGATCAGGCCATCCTGACGGACATGAACCCGCTGCTGTTCCACGAGGAAACCAGGATTGCTGCTGTTGTTGAAATCCTGTTCGAGGCTAAAAACGGTGACTTTGTCCTTATAAGGTTTGCCTTGCCATGGGCAGAACTGCGCGCAGTTGCCGCATTCGTTGCAGTACGCGTCGAGGTGCAGCGTCTGGAAGCGGTTGTCGAACCCCGGCACCGCGATTGAGACGTTGGCGCGGTTCGGGCAAACATCCACGCACTTGCTGCAGACGTAATTACATTCGAGGCAACGCTCCGCCTCCTGCGCGACAAAGGCATCGCGGTCGTCTTTATCAACCTGAGCGATAGCAATGGTTCCTTTGCGGCGGTAAATATCCGCGGGATCGACGTTATTCCACTGTTTATCGCCGAAGTGGCTGCGGATATTCTCGCGCTTCAGGATCGCATCGCTGGCGCGACGGGCGTTGCCTATCGCCGAGACGATCGAAGAAGGACCATGCTGTACATCGCCAATCAGGAAGACGTTAGCCAGACGGATTTCGCCATCAGCATTGACCTCAGGCCAGCCGTGGTCGTTGAGCGGGATCCCCATCGCCGCCAGCGCTTCGCCATCCTGCTGTTCGCCGATAGCGGTAATCAGCGTATCGACCTGCAGCGTCCAGGTTTCATCGGTGGGCAATGGGCGACGTCGACCCTGTTCATCAGGTTCGCCGAGGGCCATGGTGCGAACGGTCAGCGTGCCGTCAGCGGCGAAGTGCTCCGGGTTACTGAGGAAGCGGAACGTAACGCCATCCTGAAGGGCTTCTTCGTACTCCTCGCGCCATGCTGGCATCTCCTGCTGCGAGCGGCGATAAATCACCGTCGCTTTCTCAACGCCGGGGATGTGCAGCGCCGCGCGGGCGCAGTCCATTGCAGTATTACCCGCGCCGACAATGGCCACGTGTTTACCCACGTTCAGGCGATCGCCGCGGTTGAACGCGCGCAGGAAGTTGAGCGATTTATGAATATTCGTGTTGTCGCCGCCAAGCTTCACGCCGCTGTTTTTGTCGGTACCAGTGCCGACCAGTACATAGCGATAACCCTCCTGACGGAGTTTTTCGACGGTGAGATGCGGGTCGCAGCCGTAGACAATATTGACGCCGTGATTAACAACGAACTCGATATCCTGCTGGATAAGTTCCGCGGGAATGCGGAAATGCGGAATGATGTTTTTTACCACTCCGCCAGCGTTAGCTTCGCGCTCAAATAGCGTGACCGGGTGGCCGGCGCGGGCGAGGAAGTAACCCGCCGCCAGCCCCGCCGGGCCTGCGCCAATCACTGCCACCGGGTTACGGCTACCGGAACCAGCCGGTTTATGCCAGCGGCGTTGGTATTCCGGCCAGCCTTTCTCAAGGGCGATTTTTTTCAGCTCGCGGATATTTAACGCGCTGTCATAATCAAGACGCGTACAGTTGTACTGGCACTGGTGATCGCAGATATGGCCGGTGATCGCCGGCAACGCGTTACGTTGATAGATAAGCTCCAGCGCATCGGCATAGCGCTGCTCGCCCATCAGGCGAATGTATTCCGGAATATCCTGTTTGATGGCGCAGGCGCTGACGCAAGGGGCGACGTAGCAGTCAGTTAACGGCAGCGGCTCGCCAACGTCGATGCGATCGTCCGGCTTCCAGTGTTTTTGCGTGTACTCCATGCTCACCGCTTTTTCCGCCAGCGCGTTCAGGCGCTTGACGTCGACCTGATTCATTTCCCAGCCATCGGCCGGTTCCAGCTCGCGCATGCACTGGCTAAGACGCAGGTAACCACCGGGTTTTAGCAGATCGGTCGCCATGGTAATGGGGCGGATCCCGGTTTCAAAGATATCGCGGATATTGAGCTGGCTGGCGCCGCCGGAGTAGGAGATCGGGAGTTTGCCGTCGAATTCACGCGATAGCAGCGCCGCAACGTTGATGGAGAGGGGGAACAGGGCGCGGCCGGACATATACATCTCATCGCCGGGCAGTGCGCCTTTATTGTTGACCGTGCCGAGGGTGTTGGTTAGCTTCACGCCGAAGCCGAGTTGTTTACTTTTCGCCAACGCCATCAGACGCGTCAACATTTCCAGCGCCTGGCCGATTTTAAGATCGTGTTCAAAAGATTCTTCATTCAGACCGATATAGTCAAAGCCGCAGGTGTCGAGAATTTCGCGTACGCGCGGGTAGCCCAACAGCGTCGGATTAAGCTTCACGAAGGTGTTGAGCTGCTTCTCTTCCAGCATATAGCGGCAAATGGCTTCGATTTCATCCGGCGGGCAACCATGCATGGTAGAGAGAGTAACCCCTTGTACCAGTTTTGCCGGAATGCGTTCCGCGAGCGTCGCCAGCCGCGGGCGGATATCATCCAGCGACAGGCGGGCAAGGAAGGCGTCATCATGCAGCCAGCGGTTCAGCGTGTCGCGGTACTGGGTAAATTTCGGCTGCCCGGCGGCGTTCATCATATTATCGATAAACTGCTGCATCGGCGGTTGTTTGATGCCTTCCAGGTTATAGCCGACGCTCATATTGAAAATAAATGACTTGCCGTTTTGCGCCGGCGTGAACGGGAAAATCTCTTCCAGCAGATGCAGAATAAACCATGCTTTAAGGTATTCATCCCACGCTTTTTGCAGCGTGAATTCCGTAGACCATTCGGTATTGAAACATTCGTCTTCAGCGTCGATGCAGGGTTTTTCCAGCTCAAGCCGGTCGAGGATCTGTACGGTTTTCAACTCGATAAACCGCCCGCCGGTGAGCCAGGCGGTGATGATATTCTGCGCCAGTTGGGTATGCGGGCCGGCGGCCGGGCCGATTGGGGTGGCGCAGCTTTCGCCGAAGACGCTTACCCGGCGTTGGTTGGTGGGCGAATAGAACTGCTGCTCAGGAATACCAAAAATGGAATGGTGTTGTTGATACTCATCGAAAATGCGCGTCAATAATTCCTCAAACGGGACGGGACGCATGATATCCCCCATAACCCTCTCCTTTATCTGTGCAATCAAATTTGCCGGTTAGTGGTGCTTATTCCGACGGATAGTTAAGGAAGAGCAACAATCGAACCAGTTATTAAAGGCAGAAGGTTTGAATAATTAAAAATGTGAGAGAGATCTAAAGAACACCTGGCTTTGTGAATAGGCTCACGCTATGGTAATGAGAATTAAAATCACTCTATATTTTTATCCGCCGGGATTTCTCAAAATAAACGGCGAAATATCACAATGATAATTTCCCGACAAAGGCATTATTAATCCTGGTTTTGCAGGCGAATAAAATCAGCAGGGGTATCGATATCCCAGACCATTTGCGGAAAATCTAACTCCAGACAGCGATGGCGGCTTTGTAATAACCGTTTGCGCATTGAGCCGGGTCCATCGTGAGTGATAAGTTGGCGCAACTGCGTGCCGGCAATAAGGATTGGATGACCCGGTACGCCTTGATATTGCGGAAGAAGCGCGCTGTCGCCCCGTTGTTGCCACAGCCGCTGGAAAAGCGCAGTCGGCAGGCAGGGTAAATCGCCGAGGGTGATAAAACAGTAGTTGTTTCGCACCTGGCTTGCGCCGGCGCAAACAGAAGTAAACAGACCCTGCTGATAGTTGGGATTATAAACCAGGGTTATTTTTGGATGCGCCGAATAGCGTTGATGTAACTCCTCTGCGCGAAAACCGCTCACCAGAATAATACGCGAGCAGAATTGCAGGGCGTTTTTTATACTTGCATCAAGTATTGTCGTTCCGCGCCAGGGTAACATCATTTTCCACTGTCCCATCCGGGAGGACAATCCGGCGGCGGTAATAATACAATCGACCTGTTTCATACTCCTCCCTGAATAATGGAATCCTGTCCAGCGCATGGAAAATATACCGCATCTGCAATCGCTGTTTTGTGATTTAGGCGTAAATGATGGTCCGCTGCTGATTTCCGCCGTCGGCGCGGGAGGTAAAACCAGTACCTTAATGTGGCTGGCGCAGCGTTTTCGTGAGGCTGGCCGGCGAGTTCTGCTCACCACGACCACCCACATGTATCTTCCGGCAACCCTACCTGTGCTGATTTGCCGCGATCCGCTGGCGCTGCCTGACGAGGTTTGGCAGCGGCCGCTACAGGCCTGCTACGCCTCATGGCTCGCCCCTGCGGGTAAAGTTCGTGGGTTTAGCCCGCAACAGCTTGATGCGCTGGTTGCCGCAGGTTGCGTGGACGTGGTGCTGGTAGAAGCTGACGGGGCTCACGGTTTCGCCTTAAAAGCGCCAGCTGAGCACGAACCTTGCATACCTCAATCCTGTTGCTGCGTTATTGCCGTCATGGGGGCCTGGAGGCTCGGGCAAAACGTTGGGCCAGCGACCGTTCATCGCTGGCCCCTTTTTTCCCGGATAACCGGCGCGGCGCCGGATACAGCGCTGAGGTGGCCGATGCTGCATCGCTTGATCGCGCATCCGCAGGGAGCGTTTAAAGGCGTTCCGCCCGCCAGTCGCCGGATCCTGCTGCTGAATCAGCTTTCTCAAAATGAGAATTTACCGGAGGAGGCGCTGTTGCAGCAGTGGGGGGTTAACGCACTGTGGGCGGGAGCGGTACAAGAGCAACCCGCGATAACGCGGCGACGAACAACAGAGTGACGCCCCGGCTTGGGCGCATGGCGGATATCCATTGAGGTTGTTATGAATATTTTCTCTGAAGCGGCAAAACTCGAAGCACAGAATCGCCCGTTTGCCCTGGCGCAGATTGTCGATAGCCGCGGCTCAACGCCGCGCCATTCGGCGCAGATGTTAATCCGTGAAGATGGTTCGATAGTCGGCACCATCGGCGGCGGCATGGTTGAGCGTAAAGTGATTGAACAGGCGCTGGAAGCGCTCAGCGAAAAAGCGTCGCGCATGTTTCATGGGCGGATGGCGCGCAGCGGCAGCGATGCGGTCGGCTCCGATTGCGGTGGGGCGATGTCGGTCTATATTAGCGTACATGGCCTGCGCCCGCGGCTGGTGCTGATCGGCGCCGGGCACGTTAACCGCGCGGTGGCGCAAAGCGCGGCGCTGCTGGGTTTTGAGGTGGCGGTGGCCGATATCTATTCTGAAAGCCTGAACCCCGACTATTTTCCGCCGACAACGCAGTTGCTGCATGCTGAAACCTTCAGCGAGGCGGTGGATTCCCTGGCGATCCGCGGTGATGACTTTGTGTTAATCGCCACCAATAACCAGGACCGTGAAGCGCTGGATAAACTGATTGAACGGCCGGTCGCCTGGCTTGGGCTGCTGGCCAGCCGCCGTAAAGTCCAGGTGTTTTTACGCCAGCTACGGGAAAACGGCGTTGCCGCAGAACATATTGCCCGCCTGCACGCGCCGGTTGGCTATAACATTGGCGCCGAAACGCCGCATGAGATAGCGATTAGCATTCTGGCGGAAATCCTGCAGGTAAAAAATCGCGCGCCCGGCGGCCTGCTGATGGCGGCTGCCACGCCTGCGCAGCAGCAGTTGGTCGCTATTCGCGGCGCCGGCGATATCGCCAGCGGCGTGGCTCTGCGCCTGTGGCATGCGGGGTTCAAAGTGGTGATGCTGGAAGTGGCGAAGCCGACGGTTATCCGCCGCAGCGTCGCTTTTGCCCAGGCAGTCTTCGACGGTGAAATGACGGTAGAAGGGGTGATGGCGAAGCGGGTGTCATCCGCTCAGGAGGCCATCCAGGTGATTGAGAATGGCGTGATTCCGGTATTGGTGGATCCGCTGTGCGAATCGCTGACTGAACTGCGTCCTGTCTGCGTCGTGGATGCCATTCTGGCGAAAGAGAATTTTGGTACGCAACGAGAAATGGCGCCGGCGGTAATTGCGCTGGGCCCGGGTTTTTGCGCCGGCGTGGATTGTCATGCGGTGATTGAAACCAATCGCGGCCATTGGCTAGGGCAGGTGATTTACGATGGCAAAGCCCAGGAGAACACCGGGATTCCTGGTAATATTCTTGGGCATACTTCACGACGGGTGATCCGCGCCCCGGGTGCCGGGGTGATGCATGCGAAGGTGGCGCTGGGGGATATCGTTAATGAAGGCGATATCATCGCCACTATCGGCGAGGCCGAGATTATTGCGCCACTAAGCGGTATGGTGCGAGGTTTGCTCAGCGATGGGTTAGTGGTCGATAGCGGCTTTAAAATTGGCGATATCGACCCGCGCGGCGCCAGCGCCGATTTTACCAGCGTCTCCGATAAGGCGCGCGCCATCGGCGGCGGGGTGCTTGAGGCGCTGATGACGCTGATGAATCAGCGGGTAAAAGAGAAAAGCGTATTGTTGTCGGTGGCGTAGATAGCGGCACGAAGCCGCTTTTTTGCCGGGTGGCGGCTACGCCTTACCCGGCCTACCATTCGTGCGACCGGCCTTTAATTTATTCACTACGCTGGATGAAGCCGGTGTTGGTGGCCTCAAAATCCCCGGTGGCGCTACCGCTTACCGGGGCTACAGTACTGTGCGGTCTGGTAGCCCGGATAAGGCGCAACGCGCCGCCTCCGGGAAAACAGTATCTACATTTCGTGCCTTTTTACCCTTCAATAACCGTACCGGTTTTTCCTTCAATTCCTTCTTTGGCTTTATTTAATACGGTGATGAGCGCTTTGCGCCCCGGACGTGAACGGGCGAATGACGCGGCGGCCTCAACTTTAGGCAGCATCGAACCCTTAGCGAAGTGACCCTCACGAATGAACTGTTCGGCATCGCTGAGCGACAGCTTATCCAGCCACTGCTCGTTGGGTTTGCCAAAGTTGATCGCCACTTTCTCGACCGCGGTCAAGATGATCAGCATGTCGGCGTCGATCATCGCCGCCAGTTTAGCGCTGGCCCAGTCTTTATCAATTACCGCGCTGGCGCCGCGCAGATGATTGCCTTCGCGGATTACCGGGATCCCGCCGCCGCCCGCGGTGATCACCACGTGACAGGCATCCATTAGCGCTTTTACCGTCTCTTTCTCAATAATATCGACCGGCTGCGGCGAGGCGACAACCCGGCGATAGCCGCGCCCGGCATCTTCTTTCATGACGTAGCCCTGACGCGTGAGCTGTTCCGCTTCCTGCTCGGTGAAAAAAGAGCCGATAGGCTTGGTCGGATTTTTAAACGCCGGATCGTTGGCGTCGACTTCCACCTGGGTGATGATTGTCGCCACCGGGATATGCATCGATCGCGACAGCAGCTCCTCGCGCAGGGCATTTTGCAGGTCATAGCCGATATAGCCCTGACTTAGTGCCACGCAGACCGACATGGGCAACATCGGGGTATGGGCCTCGGTTTTGGCTGCGGCTTCGAAAGCAAGGTTAATCATCCCAACCTGCGGGCCGTTGCCGTGGGTCACGACCACCTGGTGGCCATGGGCTATCAGGTCGACAATAGCCTGCGCGGTTTGCTTGACGGCCTGCATTTGCCCGGCCAGATCCTCGCCAAGTGCGTTACCGCCGAGGGCGAGTACAATTTTCTTACTCATGAATGCCTCACTTAAGATGTGGTTCCGCTGACCGGAAGGTGAGCGGTAGAAAAGGGGTCGCGGCGTAAAAAACGCCCCTGGCCAGCGCTGCCGGTGAAGGTGCCGTTATCGAAAATAACCCGGCCATGCGATAAGGTCTGGCGAATCGCGCCCTGGCAAATAAAGCCCTCCCAGGGCGAATAGTCGGCGTTGTCATGCAACATCTCATGGCGGATCGTGGTGGTGCGCTGCGGATCGATTATGACGACATCGCCGTCTGCGCCGGGTGCCAATAGTCCTTTTTTCGGCCACAGGCCAAATAGCTTCGCGGGGGTGGCGCTGGTGAGCGCGACGAAACGCTGCGGTGAGATCCGCCCGGTCATGACGCCGTGGGAAAACATGAGCAACAGGCGGTTTTCCACCCCAGGTAGGCCGTTCGGACAGCGGCTGAAATCGCCGCCGGAGAGCTGCTGGCGTTGGGCCATCGAGAAAGCGCAGTGATCGGTCGCCACCACGTCGATCGAGCCATCGGCGATACCGCACCACAGCGCATCATTGTTGCTGGCGTTGCGCAGCGGCGGGCTTAACAGATATCCCAGCGCGTCTTCGCGTTCATAGCACCGGTCGTCAAGCAGCAGATATTGCGGACAGGTTTCAATCCACACCGGCTGATGCCGCCGCTGGGCGAGACGCAGATAATCCAGCCCCAGGCCGTTGGAGAGATGAACGATATACAGCGGCGCATTGTCGGCGAGCTGGGCGAGGTTGATCATCCGCGCGATAGCCTCCGCTTCACACTCCAGCGGGCGGCTAAGGGCGTGGTAGCGCGGCGCGGTTTTGCCGGCCGCCAGAAATTCGGCCCGTTTACGGGCGATAGCGGCGTCGTTTTCCGGATGAACGGTGGTTAGCGCGCCGGCGCGGTGGAGATGGCGCATCGCCTGAAGCACTTCGTCATCGTTCAACTTATACTGGTAGGTCAGGTAGAGCTTGAAGCTGCTAATCCCGGCATCCACCATCATCGGGATTTCATCGAGGATGGCATGGTTGATATGCTGGATAACGCCGTGAAAACTGTAGTCGATCACCGCTTTGTAGGCGGCATATCCGTGATAGGCCTCTAGCTGGTGACGAAGGCGGCAGCCGGCGGGGCCGAAGCCCATATGGTCGACGATAGTGGTGGTACCGCCGCAGGCGGCGGCGCGGGTGCCGGTGAAGAAATCATCGCAGCTGCGGGCGTGCCCGGTATCGATATTAAAGTGAGTATGAACGTCAATGCCGCCGGGCATGACGTAGCAACCCGCGGCATCGATAGTCTGGCAAGGTTCGGTCGGGGTTATCCGTTCGGCGAGCTGGCTGACCAGGCCGTTTTCAATCAGCAGATCCTGTTTTGCCTGGCCGTCGGCGTTGACCACGATGCCGTTTTTAATCAGTACGCGCATAAAAACTCCAGACTCCCGCCGACGCGCGGCGGGAGGAATAACCGTACGAACTTACTCCGTTGCCAGCCAGCTCAGCGGGATTGCGGCGTACATCGCGGCGCAGGTCACCAGATGCTGTTTCCAGGTTTTTTCATTTGGCGCATGGGCTTCCGGCTCTTTACCCGGACCGAAACCGATAACCGGGATGCCGTGACGGCCCATGATGGAAACGCCGTTGGTGGAGAAGGTCCATTTGTCGACCACCGGCGCTTTACCGAACAGCCCTTCATAGGCGTTGCTGAGCGCGCGTACGGTGAAATGATCCTCTTCAACTTTCCAGGTCGGGAAGTAGCATTCCGTTGGATAAACCAGCCCGGTCCATGACGGGCGTTCATAGTTGTACATTGAGACCACGGCGCCAGCCTTCTGCACGGCAGGCAGGGCGCGGATCTCATCCAACGCGCCTTCCCAGGTTTCGCCCCAGGTCAGACGGCGGTCAATAGAGACCGCGCAGCTGTCGGCAACCGCGCAGCGGCTTGGCGAGGTGAAGAAAATTTCTGAAACGGTGAGGGTGCCTTTACCCAGGAATTCATCGTTGCCAAGGTTATGGGACAGCTCCTGCAGCTCGTTAAGAATCGGCCCCATTTTGAAAATGGCATTATCGCCGCGCTCCGGCGCCGAGCCGTGGCAGCTCACCCCCTGAACATCAACGCGAATCTCCATACGCCCGCGCTGACCGCGATAGATTTGGCAATCCGTCGGCTCGGTACTGACCACGAATTCCGGGCGAATGCCGGACTGCTCGATGATGTACTGCCAGCACAGACCGTCGCAATCTTCCTCCTGGACGGTACCGGTCACCAGCAGGGTATATTCATCTTCCAGACCGAGGTCCTTGATGATTTTTCCAGCGTAGACCATCGACGCCATCCCGCCTTCCTGGTCGGACGCGCCGCGTCCGCCGATCAGCTCATCGGTTTCCATCCCCTGGTAGGGGTCGAAGGTCCAGTTCTTGATGTTACCGATGCCGACGGTATCGATATGCGCGTCCATGGCGACCAGTCGCGGGCCGTGGCCGATATAGCCCAGCACGTTGCCCATCGGGTCGATCTCGACTTTATCGAAGCCGACTTTTTCCATCTCTTCTTTAATACGATGCACGACGCGTTTTTCGTCACAGCTTTCGCTGGGGATGGCGATCATATCGCGCAGGAAGCGGGTCATATCCTGCTGGTAGTGGTTTGCTTTTTCGACAATCAGTTTGAATGGAATGTGCTTAGCCATGAATTAACTCTCCGGTCCTGATTTCCCGCTTCGCGGGATGAATATGTTGAATAAATTGAACGTTTATTGTGCTGCCGGCAGCTTGCCTTCCCAGACGACCTCGCGGTAATGCTGCACGTCGGTGTCGCCTTCGGTGCTGATGACCAGCACCACGGAGTGGTTATCAAGCCCCAGTTTGTTCATCAGCGCCTGGCGCTGCGGATGGAAGTGGACGGCGGCCAGCGTCCCGAGCCCGACGGCGCCGGATTCCCCGGAGATAACCCGGTGATCATTGCCGACGGGATTACCGAGTACGCGCATACCGAGGGCGGCAACGGCATCCTGGCAGGAGATAAATTGGGTGGCGCAGTTGCGCAGGATTTCCCAGCCCAGCGGGTTAGGTTCGCCGCAGGCCAGTCCGGCCATGATGGTGGCCATGTCGCCGCCGACGTTGACGATGTCGCCTTTTACCCCGGAGCGATAGATGCAGTCCGCCAGTTCAGGTTCGACGATCACCGAGTGCAAATCGCGGGCGCCGAAGACGTCGACCAGATAGCCGAGCACGCCGCCTGCCATCGCGCCGACACCGGCCTGCAGGAAGACGTGGGTAGGGCGAGCAATGCCCATCGCCGCCATCTGTTCTACCGCTTCATCGGCGAGGGTGGCGTAACCTTGCATAATCCAGGTTGGGATTTTGGTGTAACCTTCCCATGCGGTGTCCTGTACCACTTCCCAGCCGTTTTTCTGCGCGGTTTGCATGGTAAAGCGCACGGTATCGTCGTAGTTCATATCGGTAACGATACATTCCGCGCCGAGGCGCAAAATGGCATCCACGCGTTCCTGCGCTGAACCTTTCGGCATGTATACCACCGCGTTTTGCCCTAGCTGCTGGGCGGCCCAGGCGACGCCGCGCCCGTGGTTGCCGTCGGTGGTAGTGGCGAAAGTCATCTTCTCTTTGATGGTGGATTTCAGGGTATCAAACGAGAAGGCGTTAATATCGAGACGGTATTTTTCACACAACAGCTGGGCGATGGCGTAGGCGCCGCCGAGCATTTTGAAGGCGTTGAGGCCAAAGCGCTGGGATTCATCTTTTACCAGGATGTTCTTTACGCCGAACAGCGCCGCCAGTTCCTTCAGGGCATATAGCGGCGTCGGTTGGTAACCGGCGATTTTTTGATGAAAATGACGCGCCTGTTGCGCCTGCTGACGGGAAAACAGCGGCGAGGTTTCACCGGTAAAGAAGCGGTTGTCGGCAATATCCATTTTCAGCGAAAAAGCAGACATATTCTGTCCTTATCCTTCTTTGGAGTCGGGGAAGCCGGCCCGCAGACCGGCTTGCGAGGTTATTTGATGCGTTTTTGCGCGTCCTGCAGCAGTTGCTCCAGCAACTGACCGGGTTTGGCATATTTGCGACAGAGGATCATGGCGGCGATGATGTACGGCTTCCAGCTGGCCTCTTTATAGGTGGCGATACGGTATTTTTCGAACACCGCTTCGGTGACTTCGCCTTCCTCGCAGGAGACGCCGGTAATATCCGCCGGCAGGCAGTGCATATACAGCGCGTCACCGTCTTTGGTGTGCTTCATCATCTCTTCGGTACAGTGCCAGTCTTTGTGATTGGCGTTCTGGGCGAGACAGGCTTTTTCCAATGCTTTCAGCCCGTCATGGTCGTTGGCGCGCAGTAGCTCGGTGCGCTGTTCCATCACTTTGTATGGCGCCCAGGATTTCGGGTAAACGATATCGGCGTCTTTAAAGGCTTCCGCCATATCGGTGACCTGACGGAAGCTGCCGCCGGATGCCGCGGCGTTTTTCTTCGCCACTTCGATAACATCCGGGATCAGATCGTAGCCTTCCGGATGGGCGAGGGTGACGTCCATACCGAAGCGGGTCATCAGACCGATGATCCCCTGCGGAACGGAAAGCGGTTTGCCGTAGCTGGGCGAGTAGGCCCAGGTCATGGCAATTTTTTTACCTTTCAGATTTTCCAGCGAGCCGAAGTGTTCACGCAGCCAGGCCAGATCGGCCATCGCCTGCGTCGGATGGTCGATGTCGCACTGCAGGTTTATTAATGCCGGGCGCTGCGGCAGTACGCCCTGTTTGTGGCCGTCATCCAGCGCTTCGCCGACTTCACGCATATAAGCGTTGCCGGCGCCGAGATACATATCGTCGCGGATACCGATGGCGTCAGCGCAGAAGGAGATCATATTGGCGGTTTCACGTACCGTTTCACCGTGGGCGATCTGCGACTTGCCTTCGTCGAGGTCCTGCTGCGCCAGGCCGAGCAGGTTTAACGCCGAGGCATAAGAGAAGCGGGTGCGGGTCGAGTTATCGCGAAAGACCGAAATACCCAGCCCGCTGTTAAAAACTTTGGTAGCGATGTTTTCCGCCCGCAGCGTTTTCAACGCCGCGGCGACATCCAGCACCTGCTTCAGCTCGTCCGGCGATTGCTCCCACGTCAGCAGGAAGTCTTTTTCATGCAGGTTGGAGTTGAGCTTATTGATATCCTTGATCAGTTCGTTAACAGTTTTCATATTTCGATCCTGGTAGTGAATGACGGCTTATTGATTGCTGTGCAGTCGAAATGACATTGATGTAAGTGGCGACGGCCAGCGCTGTATTACCACTAACAATAAGCGTGCCAGTTGTAATTCAGTCGCGGTGCGCGAGCGAAAAAGTCGGGAATTATGAGAGGCGGGTCACGAAAAATGGCTTATAACGGTCAATTGATAGAAATGAAATTCATTCGCCAGTTGTCACGATAAATTAAATTTGATCCATCAGACGATCGTGGATATCGTTCTGCGACGGTGATTTCGACACCAAAATGATAATTTTGGCCCGTGGATTATCATATTGAGAGGAAAATGTGATACCTCTTCCATATTTTCTTTAAGCCGTAAAAAAGCGCAGGGTTGGCACCTTTTTTCAAGTTGCGCAGCGGTAGTATGATAAACGCAGAATAAAAAGAGTCGATCTTCAGCTTTTCTCTTTCGGCTACTGATATTAAAAGGTCAATTATGATTCCCTCCAATTCTCTATCCGTTTTAATGCAGATTCAGCCAACGATTCAACGTTTTGCCCGCATGCTCTCCAGCGTGTTACAACTCGAGGTCGAGATTGTCGACAATACGCTGTGCCGCGTCGCCGGTACCGGCGCCTACGGTAAATTCCTGGGGCGAAAATTAAACACAGATTCGCGACTTTTACGTTACATAATAGAAACAAAAAAAGAAAAAGTCGTGACTCATTCGCGTTTTGACCCCTTGTGTAAGGGGTGTACCAATAAAGAGAACTGTAAAGAGAAGGCATTTCTGGGCACTCCGGTCATTTATCAGGAACAGTGTGTCGGGGTTATTAGCCTGGTCGCCCTAACTCGCGAGCAGCAGGAGCGCATTAATGACAACCTCCACGAGTTCTCAGATTATGTACGACACGTTTCTTCAATATTTGTCTCTCGCCTGTTAGAAGACCAGGGTGGGGGAGACAATATGCTCAAAATGTTTTCCACCATGATTGAAAACATGGATCAGGGCGTGCTGGTGGTTAGCCAGGATCAAAAAGTTAAATTTGCCAATCAGGCGGCAATGAAAATCCTTGGCGCGAATCACGGTAGTATGATTGGTAAAACTATTCATTTTCGTCCGCTGACTTTTGCGCAAAATTTTATTCGCGGCCACGTTCAGCACGTCATTTCTTTTGATGATAAGAAAGAGCTGATTATCGGCCAGCTGCACGCTATTCAGGATCAATGGCTGTTCTTAATGGCCTTCCATCAGTCGCATTCGTCGGCCGATCTGGCGCCGCCGCAGGATGGCCCGCAGATTGAACAGATGGTTGGCGAATGTCGGCCAATGCGTCAGCTGAAAAAACTGATTACCCGTGTGGCGCCAAGCCCGTCGAGCGTAATGATCGTCGGCGAAAGTGGAACCGGCAAAGAGGTGGTCGCTCGCGCGGTGCATAAGCTCAGCGACAGACAGGCAAAGCCTTTCATCGCCATCAACTGCGCGGCCATCCCCGAGCAGCTACTGGAGAGCGAGCTCTTTGGTTACGTCAAAGGCGCATTTACCGGGGCGTCGGCAAACGGCAAGACCGGGTTGATTCAGGCAGCTAATCACGGCACGCTGTTTCTCGATGAAATCGGCGACATGCCGTTAACCCTGCAGGCTAAGCTGCTGCGGGCGATTGAATCGCGCGAAATTCAGCCGGTGGGGGCGAGCCATCCGGTGCCGGTCGATATCCGCATTATTTCGGCCACTAACCAGAATCTTGAGCAGTTCATTGCCGAAGGCAAATTCCGCGAGGATTTGTTCTATCGGCTTAATGTCATCCCACTGCGCCTGCCGCCGCTGCGCGAGCGTCAGGATGATATCGAACTGCTGATTCACTATTTCCTGCACCTGCACACCCGGCGGCTGGAGCTGGTCTATCCCGGCGTGTCCCCGGAAGTTATCGCCTTACTGAAGAACTACCGTTGGCCAGGCAATATTCGCGAGCTGAGTAACCTGATGGAGTACCTGGTTAACGTGGTTCCCTCCGGTGAGGTGATCGATCTGTCGCTGTTGCCGCCAAATCTTATCAGCAGCGGCAAAGTCAACGAGCGTGAAAGCACCGGGGCGGCGCCAGCCAGCGTTGCGAAAGAAGAAGAGGGGGGAACGGCGCTGGAGGAGATGGAAAAGCAGATGATCCGCGATGCTTTGACGCGTTATAGCAATAAAAAGCAGGCCGCCGATGAACTCGGGATCGGCATTGCGACGCTATATCGTAAAATCAAAAAATATGAACTGGTCGGGGTTTGATAACCCGTATCACTCTGAGAGCAATGTTTATCAAAATCGCCGATCGTTATTGATCTGGCATGCATCACGCGCCGAATACCCGGAAAAGAGAAAATCACTACCGATGATTTTCTCTTTTTTTTACAGCTTTCAACTCCTCCCTCATGGCTTAACTGTTCTGCTTGCTCGCTTCAGTCACCATTTTCTGTTCGTTTTTTCAGCAGGTGGCATTGTTCTTGCCTTTACCGTTTGCCATCGGCTGCTGCGATAGCCGGCAAACAAACATGATAAGGACAGGAACATGGTGCAGATAAATGAGAATCTCGTGACTCCGCCCGTTTCATCGTTGAGTCGTTTTTTTGCTAAGCCCCGCATTATTGCTAAACCTGGATTTAACCGCTGGTTGGTCCCACCGGCGGCGCTGGCGGTGCATTTGTGCATTGGTATGGCCTACGGCTTTTCAATCTACTGGCTGCCAATGTCGCAACTGATCGGCGGCAGCGCGCCGCTGCAGTGTCCGGTCGATATGTCATTCTGGCAGCAACTGGTTACCCGCCAGTGCGACTGGAAAATTTCCCTGCTTGGCTGGACCTATACGCTGTTCTTCGTTTTTCTCGGCTGCTCCGCGGCGCTCTGGGGGAGCTGGCTGGAGAAGGTTGGCCCGCGTCTGGTGAGTTTCGTTGCAACCCTTTGCTGGTGTGGCGGCCTGCTGCTGGCGAGCGCGGCAATCTATTTTCATCAGCTGTGGCTACTGTGGTTGGGCGCCGGGGTGATTGGCGGCATTGGCCTGGGGCTTGGCTATATTTCGCCGGTCTCAACGCTGTTGCGCTGGTTTCCCGATAAGCGGGGGATGGCCGCGGGAATGGCGATCATGGGCTTCGGCGGCGGGGCGCTGGTGGGGGCGCCGCTGGCGAATTGGCTGATTAATTTTTTCGCCGATGGTCAGGAAAGTGGGGTATGGCAAAGCATTCTGGCGCTGGCGGTGATTTATGCGCTGTTTATGCTCTGTGGGACATTCGGCTATCGCCTGCCACCGATGGGCTGGCATCCGCGCGGCGCGAAAGCGCAGCAAGTCATCGGCAAACAGCCAACCATTCAGGTTCACGTCAGCGTCGCGTGGCGCACTCCGCAGTTCTGGCTGCTGTGGCTGGTGCTGTGGCTTAACGTTACCGCCGGGATCGGCATTCTCGGCATGGCCTCGCCGATGCTGCAGGAGATTTTTGCCGGTAAGTTACTATCGCTGGATCTGGGCTGGCAGGAACTTAATACAGAACAGCTGAAGCGTATCGCGACGATGGCGGCGGGATTTACCGGCCTGCTCAGCCTGTTTAATATTCTGGGGCGCTTTTTCTGGGCTTCTGTTTCCGATATGTGCGGTAGGAAGGTCACCTTCGCGCTGATCTTCTTTCTGGGAACCCTACTTTACGGCACGCTGCCGCTCATTAACCACGGCGGCTACGTGGCGTTTTTTGTCTGTGCGCTTTGCGTGATTATCTCTATGTACGGCGGCGGGTTCGCGACCATCCCGGCATATCTCGCCGATGTATTTGGCTCACAAATGGTTGGCGCGATCCATGGCCGTCTGCTGACTGCCTGGTCGGCGGCGGGGATCAGCGGCCCGGTGCTGGTCAACTATTTGCGTGAATACCAGCTGGCGCAAGGCGTGGAACCCGCGAGAATATATGACATCACGCTGCTGGCGTTGACCGGGTTGCTTATCATCGGCTTTATTTGTAATCAGCTGGTTCGGCCGATTTCGCAGAAATATGCCATGACCGCGGAGCAACAGCAGCAGGCGAGGGGCCTGTATACTATCAATAAAGACGCGCAGCTGAGCTGGGAACCGACGCCCGCGCCGCTGCTGCTGACGCTAAGCTGGCTGGCGGTCGGCATACCCTTGCTGTGGGGGATGGGGACCACCTTGCAACAAGCGGTGAAGTTCTTGATGTAGACCCACAGAGGTAAGCACCCAAAGGAGAGGTTGGGTGCTTATTGTGCAGCTATTACCAATAACGATTCCCATTCTGCGCTTCGGTGATACACTAACTAAATGTGATCTTTGTCATATCGTAATTACTACAGAGAAAAGAGACACTGCTATGCAACATATCATTGAGGGCTTCCTCAACTTCCAGAAAGAGATTTTCCCGCAACGCAAAGAGCTCTTCCGCAGCCTGGCGTCGAGCCAGAATCCTAAAGCGTTGTTCATCTCTTGTTCCGATAGCCGCCTGGTTCCGGAACTGGTTACCCAGCAGGAACCTGGGCAGCTGTTCGTTATTCGTAATGCCGGTAATATTGTGCCCTCATTTGGACCGGAGCCGGGCGGCGTGTCTGCCACCATTGAATATGCCGTTGTCGCCCTTGGCGTGACGGATATTGTTATCTGCGGTCACTCCAACTGCGGCGCGATGAAAGCCATCGCCACCTGCCAATGTCTGGAACCAATGCCTGCCGTTTCCCACTGGTTGCGCTACTCCGACGCGGCGAAAGCGGTGGTTGAGAAGAAAACCTGGGCCAGTGAAACCGATAAAGTGAACGGTATGGTGCAGGAAAACGTCATTGCCCAGTTGAACAACATTAAAACGCATCCATCGGTCGCGGTTGGCCTGCGTGACAAAACCCTGCGTCTGCACGGCTGGTTCTATGATATCGAAAGCGGCGATATTCGCGCGCTGGATAAAGACACCAAAACCTTCGTTTCATTGTCGGAAAACCCGGAAGTCTACTTCGAATAATATCCCCCAGGGCAAGGAAGCCCTGAGCATCGTAATAGATAATTCATGAGCCCATCTCATAGGTCTGTTCGTTAACACCTGGCTAATCAACGCCCTGCCAAGTTTCTATAATCCTCTTCTCCTGTCGATACTTTCCGCTTGGAGAACAAACGATGCAAAACCCATTGAACGCGCGCCAACAGGCGCTGATCCCGGTTGGCGCCCTGGCCGCTGAAGGCAATATTGCGGCATTGGCCCCGGCGCTGGAGACCGCGCTTGATATCGGCCTGACAATAAATGAATTAAAAGAGACGCTGGTGCAGTTGTATGCCTACTGCGGCTTTCCGCGGAGCCTGAATGCGCTCTCCTGCCTGATGAGGGTGATAACCGAGCGCCAGGCGCGAGGCGTTATTGATAACGAGGGGGCGACAGCGACCCCGTTACCGGAGAACTGGGATAGCCTGCAGGCCGGTAGCCGTAATCAGACACAACTGGTAGGGCAAACGGTCAGCGGACCGCTATTTGATTTTGCGCCGGCCATTGACTGCTATCTGAAGGCACATCTGTTTGGCGATATTTTCCAGCGTGACGTTCTGGATTGGTCGACGCGCGAGCTGGCGACGATCTCAATGCTGGCAGCGCTATCCGGCGTGGAAAGCCAGCTGAAGAGCCATTACGCGATTAGCCTGCACAACGGCCTGACGGCGCAGCAGCTGCGCGGATTTATTAACGTGTTGGCGACAAAAGTCAGCGCTGGGATAGCGGATAAGGCCTCGGTGGTGCTGGAACAAGTGGTTATTGAGCAGCAGCAGGATGGAAAAGGCGTTTAATGGCTGCGGTCTCTTCCAGCCGGTTGAATCATTGGCGGAGAGTACATCTCATTAATGGTTGGAAGAGGTGAACGACGGAGGGGACAACAACATTGTCTACGCTAAAAAGCAGCGCGGCGCGCCAGAGAGAATGTCTGACGCGCCATGCTCGCACTATTATTTGCTCAGTTCGGCAGTCATATAGACGCGGTTATTGAACTGGGCGCTGGTGATTTTATAAGACGCGCCTTGCTCTGCAGCCTGCGCGGCAATTTTCGCTTCCGCACGGTCGAGGGTCGAAGCGGTTGCCGTCACGCTCTGCGCGAAAGCACCGAATGACATCAGGGACAGAACGGTAACAGCAGCAAAAGTTTTGATGGATTTCATGGTCATATTCCTTAAATTTTTTGTTTGGGGAGGAGCACTGTTGCTCCGATGTGATAAGAATAGAACCAATGCCGGTTGTTTAAAATCGAAACAATTTGCGTATTTCATTCAAAATTTATGATCAATATTGGCGGCGAATGTTTATCTGAAACGGAGGCGGGGATGATAGGGCGGGCTGATAGGGTGGCGGCTTTACAAAGCCACACAAATGTTGAAGGAACTTGCCGTAAAGCGTGCTACTCTCTATCTGAAGTTGTTGAATTTACTACGGAATGGTTAACGCCTGAAGGAGAACGCTATGGTAATGACCACGCTATCCCCCTTAGTAGTGACGCGTTGGAGTGAAAGCCCGGCGGTGCAGGAACTACAAGATACCCAATTGCTGCGGCCTTGGGCAAAAGCCACCGCCTGCTGTCGTAGCAAGAAAGCCTGGAAGAGGCGTTATGTCACTCGCCAGAAACAGGCCGAATAAACCGAAACGGTATTTGCCGGTCTATTCCTGGTGTTGCGGTTGATAGCGTAGTGGATACTCCGCAAGTGGATGGGGCAGGTTCATATTATGGCTGCCCTCAATCTCGGCAACGATGGTTTGATAACCGGCAATCCAGCGTTGCCCCTGCGCTTTAGCCTGCTGGTGTTGCAGATGGTTCATCATCATTTCCATAGACTGTCGGTCACGCCAGTAGTAATTATTGATGATTCTGCCGCTGGCGGCATCATGATAGCTCTCCATCCCGATAAACCCTTCTAGCGACCGGGTGTAGCGTTCGATTACGCCGTCCAGTTGATAAAAGTCGTCGTCGTACTCTTTCTTCTGGAAGATAAAACTGGTTAAAAATAGTGACATCGCCTGCTCCTGTGCCTGCCTTTACAGACTGATTAACGTGGACTGGTGACTCAGGCCGGGCATCATCTGCTCCAGTCCCTCGGTAAGCATCCGCCCGGCCTCATGCAGCGCTTCGAACGGCATTTCCGGCAGGCTTTCCAGAATAAACCACATCTGCGGGTCGCGAGCGCTCAGACGGGTGCGAACTCCCTGTCGCCAGTTCCAGCGGCGGCAGGTAACGCCGCGATCGTCACGCCAAATGACTTCTCCCGGCTCCGCTGATTCAACGGCGGCTAAGCCTTCCTTCATCGTATCAAAAAGCTCAGAACCGTCGGCGATAACCAGACGCGGCGCGCCGCAATAGGCGGCGATGTTCTCCCCCCCGACCGGAACGGCATACCGCAGGCTGACGGCATTGTAGAGGTCAACGACCGGGTCAATTGCCGGCATGGCGCCCTCGCGCAGTACGCGTTTACGCAACGCCTCCGCGGAGCAGGGCGTGCGTTTTGGCTTAGCGCCAAACGCTTTGAATACCGTAGACCAGGCCGCGAGATGATCTTCCGCCCAGGCGGGCTGTCCGGCTAATACCGCCTGACAGGCTGTGGCCAGCGCGGCTTCACCGATAGAAGCATCACGTAGCGGCGCAGCGTTGACGGTAATACTCAGCGCCCGAAACCCCGGGGCGATCGCGGCTAACTGTGGGCTAATTGACGGTAATGGGTGAGACATTGCATAATCCTGTAACGACTGATTTAGAGCATAATATCGACCGATGAACGACAAAGTCAATATAACGACCGATAATAGCAACGATCTAAGCCGCATTAATGAGGCGGTATCGCGGCGTATTAAGCAGTTTCGACGCGAAAAGAAGATCTCTCTCGACGAGCTTTCCCGTCGCGCAGGCGTCAGTAAAGGGATGTTGGTGGATATCGAAGGGTGTCGGGCGAATCCCAGTATCGCGATGTTGTGCAAAATCGCTGCGGCGATGGGGGTGTCGGTGGCGGAGTTTGTCAACGTCGCCAGTGAACCGATGGTCCATCTTATCGACCGTGACGCAATTCCGATATTATGGCGCGGCGAGCAGGGCGGCAGCGCCAGACTGCTGGCCGGCACCAGCGGACCGGATATGCTTGAGCTCTGGCAGTGGCGGATGCTGCCTGGCGAATCGTTCCGTTCGCCGGGGCACCCGGCCGACACCTACGAACTGCTATACGTGACCGAGGGGCAGCTCACCCTGACGGTGAATAATGACCAATATCAGGTGGCAGAGGGATGTTCTGCGGTAGCGCGTACTGATGCGCCGCATGAATATTGTAATGTTAGCCAGTTGCCCGTCGTCTTTACCATGACGGTGTATGAGAAAGGGCGCTGACGCGGACTCTGGCGTAATTCTGGCTTCACCACTACGCTCAATAATTCACTCCCTGGATAGAGATAGTATCCAGGGGAACGCGGTGAGCCAGAGGAAGCCTTATGAGTGAAGTCAAAATTGTTGCCACGCTGACCCCTTATCCTGAATATATCGATACCATCAGAAATGCGGCATTAGCCATGGTGCCGCCGACGCACAGAGAAGCAGGGTGCCTGCAATACGACCTGCACGAAAGCCGGGAGATCCCTGATGTCAGGCAGCTTTCCCAACAAGGAAAGATCTCATTTGTGTTTATTGAGCGTTGGCGTTCGGAAGACGATCTGAAACAGCACGTTGCGATGCCCTATCATGATGATTTTCTGGCGATACTGGACGGTAAACTGGAGAGTATTCAGGTACAGCGATTGATGGCGTTGTAGATAAAAGCAAGGGGAAAAAAGAGGAGTGCGCACCAAATCAATAATGATTGAAATGGTGCGTCCGAGTGGACTCGAACCACCGACCCCCACCATGTCAAGGTGGTGCTCTAACCAACTGAGCTACGGACGCAAATGGTGCGTTTAATTGGACTCGAACCAACGACCCCCACCATGTCAAGGTGGTGCTCTAACCAACTGAGCTATAAACGCAAATGGTGCGTTCAATTGGACTCGAACCAACGACCCCCACCATGTCAAGGTGGTGCTCTAACCAACTGAGCTATGAACGCAATGTTGTGGTGACAACGGGGACGCATATTAACGGCAGGGAGGCCATGTGGCAAGAGGCAAACGTCACTTTTCTTGCAGAATAGACGCGTTTGCAGAACTTTTATCCATGTCGCACATATTTTACTGATGATAAAGGATATTTCTTCAGCAATATCCCGCTTCGTTGCGTTTTTCTGCCCGGATTGGCAGGGGAGACGCTCACCGACTTTATGCTAGAGTGTGCGGCAAATAAACGACGGAGCGCGGTAATGAAAGCAATTGGCATTTTTTGTGGTTCTTCTACCGGGGAAAACCCGATTTATCAGGTTTACGCGCAACAGGTTGGCAAGGCGCTGGCGCAAGCCGGGGTGGAGCTCGTGTATGGCGGCGGCAAAGTGGGACTCATGGGCGCCGTGGCAGACGCGGCATTAGAACACGGCGGGCGGGTCATTGGCGTGATGCCGCGCGGGCTGGTGGAGCGCGAAATTGCGCATAGCGGATTAAGCGAGCTGCATGTCGTTGAGAATATGCATGAGCGTAAAAACAAAATGTCGCTGCTGGCGGACGGCTTCATTGCCATGCCGGGCGGAGCCGGAACGCTGGAAGAAATTTTTGAACAGTGGACCTGGGCGCAGCTCGGTATTCATGAAAAACCCTGTGCTTTTCTGAATGTGAACGGCTATTACAATCCGCTGCAGGCGATGGCGGAAAAAATGGCCGCCGAAGGGTTTATGCACCGCCGCTATGCTGAGATGCTGACTTTTAGCGATGATGTGCAGGAGATTTTGACCGCATTCCACCGCTATGAGCCGCCGCAGCGCAAATGGCTTGCGAAGTAGCGCTATTTTTAAGTCGATTTATTATTTAACGCCAAAAAAAGGGCAAACCGCGTCAACGGCTTGCCCTTTTATTTAGCATTTTTGGTTAGCGCGCTGCGCGCTGCAGGATAATGCTGGACGGCTGACGCTGCAGGAAGCGCATGCGCAGCATCATCATGATGGCAGCGGAGGTCAGGCCGATGATAAAGCCGCACCAGAAGCCCGCAGGCCCCATCCGCGGCACCACAATATCGGTCAGCGCCAGCAGATAACCGCTTGGCAGCCCCAGTACCCAGTAAGCGGTGAAGGTAATAAAGAAGATCGACCGCGTATCTTTATAACCGCGCAGAATACCGCTGCCGATCACCTGAATGGAGTCGGAAATCTGATAAATCGCCGCCAGCAGCATCAGCTGTGAGGCCAGTAGCACCACCTCAGGGTTATCGTTGTACAGCAGGGCAATCTGCTTACGCATCAGGATCGTGAAAATCGCGGTGATCATTGCCATGCAGACGCCCACGCCGACGCCGGTACGCGCGGAGGTCTGGGCATCCAGCGTCGAGCCCTGGCCGAGACGAAAGCCAACGCGAATGGTCACCGCCGCCGCCAGCGAGAGCGGAAGAACGAACATCAGCGAACTGAAGTTGAGCGCGATTTGATGCCCTGCGACATCGATAATTCCCAATGGCGAAACCAGCAGCGCCACAACTGCGAACAGCGTGACTTCAAAAAACAGCGCCAGCGCGATTGGCAACCCCAGCTGTACCAGCCGTTTTAATACCGAAAAATCAGGTTTACTGAAACGCTCAGCGCAGCGGATATCGCGCATTGAGCGCGCGCGGCGTACCCAGGTCAGCATGCTGGCAAACATGACCCAGTAGACCGAGGCGGTCGCGACCCCGCAGCCGATACCGCCAAGCTCCGGCATGCCGAAATGACCATAGATAAAAATGTAGTTCACAGGAATGTTGACCAGCAGGCCGATAAAACCCATCACCATTCCGGGTTTGGTTTTTGCCAGCCCTTCGCACTGGTTACGCGCAACCTGGAAAAACAGATATCCCGGCGCTCCCCACAGCAGCGCACGCAGATACCCCACCGCTTTGTCGGCAAGCTGTGGGTCGATGTTGTGCATCGAGCTAATGATATAGCCTGCGTTCCACAGCACCACCATCACCAGTACGGAGACAAAGCCCGCCAGCCAAAAGCCCTGGCGTACCTGCTGGGCGATACGATCGCGGCGGCCGGAGCCATTGAGTTGGGCGATAACCGGCGTTAGCGCCAGCAGCAGACCGTGGCCAAACAGGATGGCAGGTAGCCAGATCGAGGTGCCGATAGCCACGGCGGCCATATCGGTTGCGCTATAGCCGCCGGCCATCACCGTATCGACAAAACCCATCGCCGTCTGGGCGACCTGCGCCAGAATGACCGGGATAGCCAATGCTAATAACTGACGCGCTTCTATAAAGTACTTCTGCACGTGAACACCTTTATATTGTTGTTATTTTGAGACTAAAAAAGCCGCCTTAAATGGCAGCAAGAAGAAAAAACAGGAGGAATTTCCAGTCTATTGTAGCGAGGATTAGCCATTAAGCCAGTGAAAAAATGGTGGGGGCACGATGCGCGCTGGCAACCTGTTTGGCCAACTGTTATTGTTCCGCGTATATATAACGGTAATGATACCGTCACGATTCTCAACAGGAGCAAAGTATGTTTACTGGTATTGTACAGGGGACTGCGAAAGTGGTGTCCATCGATGAGAAACCGAATTTCCGCACCCACGTGGTGGAGCTGCCGGCGCATATGCTCGACGGCCTGGAGACCGGTGCTTCGGTGGCGCACAATGGCTGTTGCCTGACCGTTACCGAAATTGACGGCCCGCGAATCAGCTTTGATTTGATGAAAGAGACGCTGCGGATCACCAACCTTGGCGCTATCCATGAAGGCGATATGGTCAACGTTGAGCGAGCGGCGAAATTCAGTGATGAAATCGGCGGCCATTTGATGTCCGGCCATATTATGACCACCGCCGAAGTCGTTAAAATCCTCACCTCGGAAAACAATCGCCAGATTTGGTTTAAGGTACAGGACCCGGCGCTGATGAAATATATCCTGTATAAAGGGTTCATTGGCGTGGACGGTATTAGCCTGACGGTTGGCGAGGTGACCCCGACTCGTTTCTGCGTGCATCTTATTCCGGAAACGCTGCAGCGCACCACGCTTGGGGTGAAAAAACTCGGCGATAAAGTAAATATCGAAATCGATCCGCAAACTCAGGCGGTGGTGGATACCGTGGAACGCGTGCTGGCGGCAAAAGAAGCGGCGCAAAAAAGCGCGGAAGAATAATAAAAAAGCCCCCGCAGAAATACATTTCTACGGGGGCTTTTTTTAGCGAGTCTAGCGGGCTACGCGCAGGCCATGTTCAACACCGCGCGAGAAGACGACTTGCCAGAGCTGAATGTCGCGGGCGCGGAAAGCACCCGCGCAGGCATTCAGATAATAGGTAAACATGCGTTTGAAACGGTCCGAATAGTTATCGGCAATATCCGGCCAACTGGCAAGGAAACGCTCGTACCAGGCCATCAAGGTGGTGTCATAATCGGCGCCAAAGTTATGCCAATCTTCCATCACAAAATGCTTCTCGCTGGCATCGGCGATATGGCGTACCGACGGCAGGCAACCATTAGGGAATATATATTTATTAATCCACGGATCGACGTTGTGATCGGTAATTTTTGAGCCAATGGTGTGCAGCAGAAAACGACCGTTTGGTTTTAAATTACGATCGACAACTTCAAAATAAGTGGCGTAATTTTTAGGCCCTACGTGCTCGAACATCCCGACGGAGACGATGCGGTCAAAACTTTCGTGGAGATCGCGATAGTCCTGCAGCAGAATATTGACATCTAATCCCGCGCAACGCTCTTGCGCCATTTTTTGTTGTTCAGCCGAAATGGTCACGCCCGTCACGCTGACGTTATAGTTTTTGGCCATGTAATAGGCCAACCCACCCCAACCGCAACCGATATCCAGCACTTTCATTCCCGGCTCAAGCTGCAGTTTGCGACAAATAAGATCTAATTTATCCTGCTGCGCCTGCTCCAGATTTTCGGCCTCTTTCCAGTATCCGCAGGAATATTGCATATAGGGATCGAGCATGCGGTGGAAAAGGTCGTTGCCTAAATCGTAGTGTTCTTTACCAACAATCCAGGCGCGTTTTTTGCTTTGCAGATTGAACAGACGAGCGCCAGCGATACGAAGCGTATCTTTGAAGTGGCGGGGGAGTTGCTTATCCAGCCCGGCGCGCAATACCTTGTGAAAGAATATATCCAGGCGTTCGCATTCCCACCAGCCGTCCATATAGCTTTCGCCTAATCCGAGAGACCCTTCCTGTAACACGCGTTTAAAAAAGAGCGGGTTTTTTACCCGGATATCGGAGGGTGCGGAACCATTGATTTCAATTCCGGCACGGCCCAATAATTCAGCTGCAATCCGGTACCAATCATCGTTTGGTACACTTACTTCTTCTATACACGATGAACTCATAGCTTCTCCATCACGCCCAAGTGATCAGAACCTTAAAACAGCGTAGACGCTTTTTTGGCTTTGTGAGAAATCTCACGAAAAAATCGTGAGGGTGCTATCCGACGTAGAACAGAGGAAGGGAGATAACCCTTGCCGAAAGGCCTTCCATGGTTAAACGGGCTGCGTCCTGCCCCCGTTAATATCTAAAAAACTTTCTATTTATGTGATGCCGGATCCAGTATAGGCCGCTAAAAACCGCCTTTCAATAAAAATATATTAGCAGGCTAATGACTGGTCCGGGATATCCTTTAAAAATTCATCAAGCGTGAGATGATTCACTCACTAACTGTACGCGTCGTTGCTGCATCCAGAAACCGATGCCTGCCAGGACGATGGAAATCAGCATCACGCTGGTGGTGGTCAGAAGCGGAGTGGCGATAAGGCTTGAGACCAGCAGGCTTGCCAGGAAGCACAGGCCAAGCTGCAGCGTATTCTGCAGGGCGGCGGCGCGGCCGGTCGCCTGTGGAAAAGGTTTCAGCGCCTGGGCGACAACGATAGGGTAAATGCCGCCATTCACAATCGCCATGATGCAAAACGGAACCATTAACGCAACCAGCGACGGATGATCCTGTATTCCGGCAAGCCAGGTCGCGGCTACGCTCAGCGCAAAAACAACCAGCAGCCAGGGCAGCATCTGATGACCCTGCCATTTTTGCAGCGCCGCGCGGCAGCCGTAACCGCCGATCAGGAAGGCGATAGTTTGCGGCACGTAGCTAAGACCAATTACCGTCGGACCATAGCCCATTTCATGGAGGATAAATGGCGAACCGGTGAGCCAGGCGAAGAAGCTGGCGGAACACGCCGCATAAATGAGCACGTTACCGCTATATTCACGTGAACGCAGCAGGGACATAAAGGTAATTTTCTGCTGGGTTTCGCCAGCAGATTTGACGACCGCCTTCAGACGAAAAGCCGGTAGCATCAACAGTATGGTGATAGCGAACAGGGTGGCGAAGATAGCCTGCCATTCCAGATGGACTAACAGCCAGCTGCCGAGTAACGGCGCCAGCGCCGGAGAGAGCCCGACCAGCGGCATGATCGTCGCGAAAATGCGGTTGGTGCGCTGGGCCGGATAGTAGTCGGTCACCATCGCCTGCCAGGTCACCGCGGCGGCGCATACGCCAATCGCCTGGACAAAACGCAGTACCAGCATCAGCGTCGCATCGCGTACCCACAACATCCCAAGGCAGCCAAGAGCGAAGATAGCCAGCCCGGCGAGCAGAATCGGTTTCCGACCATAGCGGTCCGATAGCGGCCCCCAGAACAGCTGGCCGATCGCGAAGCCCGCGAGGAATAAGCTCAGGCTGGCGCTAACCGATGCGGCAGAGGTGTTGAGGTCTTGCTGAATGGCGGCAAAGGCCGGTAGATACATGTCGGTGGCCAGAAAGCCAAGCACGCTCAGGCCGCCCAGCCACACTAAAAATCCTTTCCCAGGTTGTTGCATAACGTTCTCTTTCTACTGATGCAGGTACGATGCCGCAGAGTGTAGGGAGTGTAATCCGCCTTGTGAAACGCTATTATTTGTCACATGCATTCAAAAATTTTGCAGGCAGAATATGTGGTCTGAATATTCCTTAGAAGTGGTTGATGCTGTGGCGCGTAACGGGAGTTTCAGCGCCGCGGCGCAGGAGTTGCACCGCGTACCTTCGGCGGTGAGCTACACGGTACGACAACTGGAGGAGTGGCTTGCGGTTCCGCTTTTTGAACGTCGCCATCGTGATGTTGAATTGACCCCCGCCGGGCACTGGTTTTTGCAGGAAGGACGTTCTGTTATCAAAAAAATGCAGATCACCCGCCAGCAGTGCCAGCAGATTGCTAACGGCTGGCGTGGCCAGCTGTCGATTGCGGTGGACGATATCGTTAAACCGGCGCGGATGCGCCAGATGATTGTTGATTTTTATCGCCATTTTAGCGATGTCGAACTGATCGTTTTTCAGGAAGTTTTCAACGGCGTCTGGGATGCGTTAGCCGATGGGCGGGTAGAATTAGCTATTGGCGCGACGCGTTCGATTCCGGTGGGCGGGCGTTACGCTTTCCGCGATATGGGGATGCTTAACTGGCATTGTGTCGTCGCCAGCAGCCATCCGCTGGCGCAGATGGAAGGGCCGCTCAGCGATGACGTGTTGCGCAACTGGCCGTCACTGGTGCGCGAAGATACCTCACGCTCGCTGCCGAAGCGCACAACCTGGCTGCTGGATAACCAGAAGCGGGTGGTGGTGCCGGATTGGGAATCTTCAGCCACCTGTCTTTCGGCAGGATTGTGCGTCGGGATGGTGCCAGGCCACTTTGCCCGCCCGCATATTGATAGCGGGGAGTGGACGGCCTTAACGCTGGAAAACCCATTCCCGGATGCCGCCTGCTGCCTGACCTGGCAACAAAGCGATGTCTCACCCGCTTTGAGCTGGCTGCTTGACTATCTTGGCGATAGCGAAACGTTGAATCGGGAGTGGTTGCGGGCGCCGGAATAACCGGCGCCGGGGGGAGGGCGTTAGCGGCGATAATCGACGAACGGGCCGTCGGCAACCGAGCGGCGCTCGATAAGACGCGGATGTACCTCGATGGACTGCGACTCTTCACGTTTATTAACAATGCGATCGAGCAGCATATTGAATGCCGCTTCCCCGAGCGAGTCCTTTGGCTGATGTATAGTGGTCAGCGCCGGGCTGAAGTAGCGGGCGTTACGCACGTTATCATAACCGATCAGCGAAATGTCCTGCGGTACGCGCAGGCCCATTTCGTCGGCGGCGCAGATAGCGCCCATCGCCATGATGTCGCCGCCGCAGAACACGGCGGTTGGGCGGTGCTGCTGATTGAGGATCTGCTGCATGGCGCGGTAGCCGGATTCCGGTTCAAAGTCGCCCTGAACAATCCAGTTTTCCGGCACATTGATATGCGCTTCTTTCATCGCCTGCATGAAGCCTGCCAGGCGTCCGGCACCGGTGTTACGCTCAAGCGGGCCCGGAATAACGCCAATTTCGCGGTGGCCGCGTTCAATCAGGTAACGGCCAGCGATATAGCCGCCTTCAAAGGCATTATCGATAACCGAGTCGGTAAAGTCCGCTTTGGCTTCGCCCCAGTCCATCACCACCATCGGGATATGACGATACTCTTCGAGCATACTGAGTACGGACTCCGGGTACTCGGAACACATCACCAGCAGGCCGTCAACGCGCTTTTGCGCCATCATAGACAAGTAGGCGCGCTGTTTTTCCGGATCGTTCCAGGCGTTGCCCAGAATCAGGGTATAGCCTTTCTGGAAGCAGCTTTTTTCTACGGATTCGATAATTTCAGCGAAATAGGCCGCTTCGCTGCTGGTGGCCAGCAGACCGATCGATTTAGTGTGATTGACTTTCAGGCTGCGAGCCACGGCGCTTGGCGAATAGTGGAGTTCTTTAATTGCCGCCCACACCGCATTGCGCGTCTCTTCCGCCACGAAACGGGTTTTGTTAATCACATGTGATACAGTTGTAGTGGAAACGTTTGCGCGTTTCGCTACATCTTTAATAGTTGCCATTACTTCTCACTCCAGACCTTGACCTGATCGTCTGATTATCGATACGTAAACGTTTGCCTATACACACCCTGTATACAATGATCAACATTGCAACACCTGGGAAAACGACACAGAACGACAGGAAGGGGTCAATGGCCGATACGCTTTCAAATTAGCGTGGGATTTTGTCCTATCTCGCGGCAAAGGGGAAGAGCAAAAATGTGCATCACTCTAAATCCGGGAAGATTTTTGCATATTTTTGTGCAAAAATGAGCAAGCTCACTTTCTATGTGGGGATAATCAGGGGAGAAAATTGATGGACACAAATTTAAAGTTTTCGCTGACAACGACGGTTATTGTTCTGGGTCTGATCGTCGCCGCCGCGTTGACCGCGGTACTGCACTGATTCCAGCAGGGAGGGGGCTTCCCCTCCCATCCCGCCATTATTAGCAGATCTGCAAAAATCTTTTGTCATTTCGTTTACTTCTGTTTTTCTGTGATTGATGTCATGCTTTTGGCTTCTGATGTAATGCCGTGTCCTGAATCGGCCTGATGGAGTCTCTGAATGAAAATCAACTTTCCCTTACTCGCGTTGGCGATCGGTGCCTTTGGTATCGGTACCACCGAGTTTTCCCCGATGGGATTACTGCCGGTTATCGCCAAAGGCGTAGATGTTTCTATTCCGGCCGCGGGGATGCTGATTAGCGCCTATGCCATTGGCGTGATGGTCGGCGCGCCGTTAATGACGTTACTGCTGTCGCATCGCGCTCGCCGCAATGCATTGATCTTCCTGATGGGGATCTTCACCCTCGGCAACGTGCTCTCTTCTATTGCGCCGGATTACACGACGCTACTGCTGTCGCGCATTATCACCAGCCTCAATCATGGCGCGTTCTTTGGCCTTGGCTCGGTCGTTGCCGCAAGCGTGGTGCCAAAACACAAACAGGCCAGCGCGGTCGCGACCATGTTTATGGGGCTGACCATTGCCAATATCGGCGGCGTACCGGCTGCCACCTGGCTTGGTGAAACCATCGGCTGGCGAATGTCGTTCCTGGCCACGGCGGGTCTGGGGTTAATTGCGATGGTAAGCCTGTGGTTCTCCCTGCCGAAAGGTAGCGCCGGCGAGCGTCCGAACGTGAAGCGCGAGCTGTCGGTATTAATGCGGCCTCAGGTACTCTCTGCGCTGTTGACCACCGTGCTGGGCGCCGGGGCAATGTTCACGCTGTATACCTACATTTCTCCGGTACTGCATACCATCACCAACGCTTCACCGCTGTTTGTTACCGCCATGTTGGTATTAATCGGCGTCGGTTTCTCGCTTGGCAACTATCTGGGCGGTAAGTTTGCCGACCGTTCAGTCTCCGGCACTTTGAAAGGATTCCTGTTGTTGTTGATTGCCATCATGTTGGCTATTCCGCTGCTGGCGCAATCGCAACTGGGTGCTGCCGTCAGCATGGTCGTGTGGGGCGCGGCAACCTTCGCGGTGGTTCCGCCGCTGCAGATGCGGGTAATGCGCGTGGCGCACGAAGCGCCGGGTCTGTCATCATCGGTGAATATTGGCGCTTTCAACCTCGGTAACGCGTTGGGCGCGGCGGCGGGCGGCGCGGTGATATCCGGCGGTCTCGGGTATGCTTTTGTGCCGGTGATGGGGGCGATTATTGCCGGGCTGGCGTTGGCGGTGGTGCTGTTTGGCGGGCGTTCTCAACCAGAAGAAGCATTAGCGAATAACTAAGTCGCACTAAGAAAAAACCGCAGCGGGGTAACCCTGCTGCGGTTTTGTTTTTATGCTGCCAGGTTAGCGGCAACAAATTTCCAGTTTACCAGCGCCCAGAAGTGTTCCAGATAATTAGGACGGGCATTGCGGTAGTCGATGTAGTAGGCGTGTTCCCAGACATCAACGGTCAGCAGCGGCGTCGCATCGGTAGTCAGCGGAGTGCCGGCGTTGCTGGTGGAGACGATAGCCAGGCTGCCGTCTGCGTTTTTAACAAGCCAGGTCCAGCCTGCGCCGAAGTTTTTTGCCGCGGCATCGGTGAATTTCGCTTTAAAATCAGCGAAGCTACCGAAAGATTTGTTAATCGCTGCGGCCAGTTCGCCTTCCGGCTCACCGCCGGCGTTCGGCGCCAGGCAGTTCCAGTAGAAAGTGTGGTTCCAGACCTGCGCTGCGTTATTGAAGACGCCGCCTTCAGAAGAGCGAACGATCTCTTCCAGAGATTTGCCTTCAAAAGCGGTGCCTTTGATCAGGTTGTTGAGGTTGGTCACGTAGGCCTGGTGATGCTTACCGTAATGGTATTCCAGGGTTTCAGCGGAAATGTGCGGCGCCAGGGCGTCTTTTGCATATGGTAATGCAGGTAATTCGAACGACATTGCTACTCTCCTTATAACTTTTTGTTTTTTCTCACATTAATTAGGTGAAGATTCACCTGAATACAGTATTTACTGTGTAACGCTGTCGCGAGTGTTACATGTTATTGTGTTGAGAATGTTAACATTTGCTGAAGTCAGTTAAAAGACTTACAACAACAAAGGTTATTCATTGCTAACGCGACTGATTAAGCCTTCGCCAGTCTGGCGCATGGCGAGCGATGTGATTCGCAAATTCCCCATCGACGCGCCTGCCTACGACTAAAACGCTTCGTATCTTCACCGCCTGTTATCTTTTTAGATCGCTATAAAACATTAGCTTGCGAGCATTATGCGTAATGGGAATGACTTTCATGCCCAATAATCATTAGGATTAATTTTAATTGTATGACAAATATAATTGTCTCTGCAGGCAACGGACCTCGGAGTAAGAAATCGTTATTGAACAAGCATAAAGCTCATAATTGATGGATGAAAAGAGATGGCGCACAAACATGAAATGGTCAGTGAACATATCATTCCGATCGTCATAGATATTATCGAATGGATCGAAGACAACATTTTTACCGCGCTCCCCGTTACCGCGATCTCGCGAAAATCGGGTTATTCGCACTGGTACTTTCAGCGTCAGTTCGCGCTGATTACCGGTTATACGCTGGGAACGTATGTGAGTCGACGCAAAATGACCATTGCCGCCGGCATTCTCAAACAGACGAAGGATTCGGCGCTGAGTATCTCATTGCTGCTCGGGTTTGAAGGCCAGGCGACATTCTGCCGTACTTTCCGTCGTCATTTTGGTATGTCGCCGACCAGTTATCGCCGTCACCCAGCGCTACTGGAGGAACGTATGCAGTATCCGCTGAATCTGCAAGAGGAGGGGAATGTACAGCAGAACGGTATGCCGCCGCAGCGGCAAACCGGGATCGGCGTTTCTTAACGAATGGTTTTTGGCGTCATCACGCGGCGCGCGCCGACGTAGTGGCGAACCCAATAATCTTCGCTTAAAGAGGTTATCTGGATGTCACGGCCGGTACGCGGCGACTGGATAAACTTTCCGTTTCCAACGTAAACGCCAACGTGGTCGGCGGTGCCGCGTCCGCGGGTGCGGAAGAAGACCAGGTCGCCGCTTTGCAGTTCATCGCGGTCAACCGGGCGGGCATCGCGCAGGTGATACATTTCGTTAGCGGTGCGCGGAATATGAATTTTAACCAGATCTTTATAGGCGTAATAAACCAGCCCGCTACAGTCAAAACCGGTGCGCGGAGAGGAGCCTCCCCAGCGGTAAGGCTTGCCTAGCTGATCCATGAGTTTATTCATCGCGGTGCTTTGCGCTTTTTGCACCCGGGCTTTGTGCGCATCGGCAATCGTCAGATTCGGTTCATCGGCAACAGGTTTACAGCGCTTTTTGTAGCCTTTACGCACCACGCATTTGCTTTTTACGCTGTTCAACGCCAGCGTCGTTGCTTCGCTGGAGGTTACCGTTTTCGCACACTGCTTTTTATAACCTTTGCGCAACACGCATTTTTTGCTGGCGCCGGCGGCTTGACGATTAAGTGCGGTTTGGCTTGCTGCGGTAGTACGGGTAGGGTGCTTTGCGCTTGAGGTTTTTTTACGGGTAGTTTTAGCGGTGGATTTAGATTTATTCTGTGCCGCTTTCTTCTTACGCTCGGCGGTGGAGCCTTTCGCCGGATGCGCCTTCGGCGTAGCCGAAGCGTGCGTATGCCCTGAAGCATGCGCCAATGGCGTAAGCGAGATAGATGTAAACAGTAATGCACAGAGCGATATCGCGATTTTATTGAGCCGCGCCACTGAGCAATCCCCTGATTAAATTACAGACATATACCAATGCCTGACGGTGAATGACAAACCGGAATGATTCTAAAGCATAAAAAGCCAGAAAGTTAATACTCTTTTGTATCTAAAATGTCGTTTGGTTAACGATTGCAAAAAAATAAGTCAGAGAATCGCCGACCCGTACAGAAAGTGCGCAATTCGCCTCGCGGCGGCGTTACAAAGTGATATTTTTAAGGCAACTTCAGACGACAGAAGATAAAATGTGGCGAGTGAAAAAAATGTTATTATCGGTCCTGCGTCCAGGACGCTACAATGACAAATTACTGCCGTAAAGATGTTTAAGGAAGCACGACAATGAGCACCACTTTAGAAACGATCCAACGTCAAATCGCTGAAAACCCAATTCTGCTGTACATGAAAGGCTCTCCGAAGCTGCCGAGCTGCGGTTTCTCCGCTCAGGCAGTGCAGGCGCTTTCCGCTTGCGGCGAACGTTTTGCCTACGTAGACATCCTGCAGAACCCGGATATTCGCGCTGAACTACCGAAATACGCTAACTGGCCGACCTTCCCGCAGCTGTGGGTTGACGGCGAACTGGTTGGCGGTTGCGACATCATCATCGAAATGTATCAGCGCGGCGAACTGCAGCAGCTGATTAAAGAAACGGCTGCCAAGCACAGCGCTGACGAGCCGAAAGCAGAGTAATTCTTCGCTGCAAAGAAAAAGCGACTTCTCCGGAAGTCGCTTTTTTTATGGTTTATGCTTCGATCGGCGCTAGCGGCCAGCCGCCAAGGCGCTTCCAGCGGTTGACGATTTCGCAGAATAGCTGGGCGGTTTGCTCGGTATCGTACAACGCGGAATGGGCCTTACTGCCGTCAAACTCCATTCCTGCGGCGATGCAGGCTTTAGATAATACGGTTTGCCCTAAGGCCAGCCCGCTCAGCGCGGCGGTATCGAAGGTCACGAAAGGGTGGAACGGATTGCGTTTCAACCCGGCGCGCTCGGCGGCGGCCATCGTGAAGCTGTGATCGAAAGTCGCGTTATGCGCCACCATTATCGCCCGGCTGCAATCGCTCTCTTTCATCCCTTTGCGGACCATCTTAAAAATAGCGTGCAGCGCATCGTATTCGCTTATCGCGCCGCGTTCAGGATCGTTTGGGTTAATTCCATTGAAAGCCAGCGCTTCTGGCTGCAGGTTGGCCCCTTCGAAGGGAGCCACGTGAAAATGCAGCGTTTCGTCCGGCATTAGCCAGCCCTGCTCATCCATCTTCAACGTAATAGCGGCGATCTCCAGCAGGGCGTCGGTTTTGGCATTAAACCCGGCGGTCTCAACATCAATCACCACTGGGTAAAAACCGCGAAAACGGCCGCACAGACCATTAAGTTGAGCGTTCTCGGACATCAGATTCTCTTAGCTGGAAAAAAGTAGCGCGCATTATGGCAAATTTTGCCGCGGCTTGCAGCAGGAAGGGAGAAAACATCGGGGGCGAACGCGCCCGATGAGATTGATGATAAACGTCATGCAATCAGTGGGAATTCAGATTGCATTAGGACAAATAACAAGGAAAATCAATTTATTGATTTTCGGCTGATAACCACAAAGAAGGAAAAACCACGCTTTTTCCTTCTTTGTCAGCAGTCTGACGGGCGCGAATGCGCCCGAATTAACTTAGTTGCCGAGACCTTTTCCGGCATCTTTCTCTTCGATCAGCTCGATTTTGTAGCCGTCCGGATCTTCAACAAAAGCGATAACCGTGCTGCCGCCTTTCACCGGACCTGCCTCGCGAGTGACATTGCCGCCGTTCTGACGAATACGTTCGCAGGCTTCCGCCGCGTTATCGACGCTCAGCGCAATGTGGCCATAGGCGGTACCGAGCTCGTAGCTATCTACGCCCCAGTTATAGGTCAGTTCGATAACCGCGGTATCGCTCTCTTCGCCGTAGCCGACGAAAGCCAGCGAGTATTTGTACTCAGGGTTTTCGCTGGTACGCAGCAGCTTCATGCCCAGCACGTTGGTATAAAACTCAATAGAACGTTGCAGGTCGCCAACGCGCAGCATGGTGTGAAGTAAGCGCATAATTTCCCCTATGCAGTTTGTTTTGATACATCAGAGTCTTGAGTATAGCGGCGATGGTACGCCGCTATCAATGGAGGGATTACAGGGTTGGATAATCGGTATAACCTTCCGCGCCGCCGCCGTAGAAGCTTTCCGGGCGCTGCGGGTTCAGCGCCGCTTTTTTCTGCAGACGCGCCACCAGATCCGGGTTGGCGATGTAATCGCGGCCAAAGGCCACGGCATCGATCAGTCCTTTATTGATAAGGTCGTTGGCTTTCTCCACCGTGTAGGCGCCAGCACCGATAATCGCGCCTGGGAAACGATCGCGAACTTTCTGGCGAAATTCGTCGCTATACGGTTGACCGCCGGCCCAGTCTGGTTCGGACATATGCAGATAAGCGATACCGCGTTTCGCCAGTTGCTCAATAAGATAGAGCGCATCGGCTTCCTCGTTCGGGCCGTTATCGACGTTCTGGAAACTACCGATTGGCGACACGCGAATGCCGATACGGTCGGCGCTCCACTCTTTGCTGACGGCATCGACCACTTCCAGCACCAGACGGGCGCGGTTTTCAACGCTACCGCCGTACTGGTCGGTACGCTGGTTAGAAGAAGGCGACAGGAACTGGTGCAGCAGATAACCGTGCGCGGAGTGCAGCTCTACCAGATCGAAACCCACATCGCGGGCATTGCCTACCGCCTGACGGAAGTCATCAACGATGCCTGGGATTTCGTCCGTTTCCAGCGCGCGCGGCATCGATGTATCGACGCGAATGGCATGACCGTTTTCATCACGCAGCGAAGTACGCGTGCCTGCGCTCAGCGCCGATGGCGCAACCGGCGCGGCGCCGCCTGGCTGCAGACTGTTATGAGAAATACGCCCGGTGTGCCACAGTTGCACGGCGATATGACCGTTTTCAGCATGTACGCCAGCGGTGATTTTTTGCCATGCGGCCATTTGCTCTGCGCTATGCAAGCCCGGCGCGCCGGCATAGCCTTTCGCCTGGGCGGAAATTTGCGTCGCTTCGGTGATAATCAGGCCGGAGCTGGCGCGCTGACGATAGTACTCAGCCATCAGCGGAGTAGGGATGTCGCCAGGCTCGATGCTGCGCAGACGGGTCAGCGGAGCCATAAATACGCGGTTAGGTACGGTCACCGCACCGACTTTTAACGGGCTGAACAATTTAGATTCTGACATAATGACTCCTGAGTAGACCGGTCGTCTTGTAACTGGTTAAATAAAAACGCCTGTTAAACCGCAGGCGCTGCAATGATCTGTTTGGCGTGAGCAAGGGCGCTTTCCAGCGGCGTTGCGCTACGCGTAATTTTGGCCTGTAAATTGGCCCCCAACCACAACGAGTACAGCACCTGTGAAAGGGTAATTGCCTCCCCCTCAAACAGCAGGCTACCCTCCAGGCGGCCTTTTTCCAGCGCTTCGCCCAACAGGGCGATAATCTGGCTGGCGCCTTTATCCATGGCGGTACGCATATCTTCCGACAAGTCGCACACCTCTGCCGACAGCTTCACGGTTAAGCAACCGCTGATAATACCCTGTTGGCAAAACTGATTCAGCGTGTGCTGATAGTAGGCCAGCAGTCGGTCGCGGTAGTTGCCTTCGCCATGGTCAAAGTGGTCAACCAGGCGCTGCAGATAGCCGGTGTAGTGATGTTCAAGCAACGCGACGCCGAAGGCTTCTTTTGAGCGAAAGTAGTGATAGAAAGAGCCTTTCGGCACTTCCGCGGTTTTCAGAAGTTCACTTAAGCCCATTCCGGTAAAACCACGATGCATGCATAGTTGTTCGCCGGTGACGAGGATGTGTTCTCGGGTATCGCATTCGCTGTGTCTGTTCATGGGGCACACTGTAGTAGACCGATTGGTCTAATGCAAGCAAAATGATCATTCTGCGAGGATAACAAACCAACAAAAGTTGCGCGCGAGCGGCAGAGCGTCTTCAATGAGAGACAGAGAGAATAAACGGGAGAGCGGTGGTGGCAGAGCAGCTTGAGTTTTTCCCGGTACAGAGTCCGTGCCGGGGAATATGTCAGTCCGATGAACGCGGTTATTGTCGCGGCTGTTTTCGTAGCCGTGATGAGCGCTTCAATTGGCAAAAGCTGAGCGATGCGCAAAAACAAGAGGTCCTGCGTCTGTGCCGCCAGCGTTTACTGCGTAAAATTCGCGCGGCTAAGCAGGCGCCCGCGGAAGAACCGCAGCAACCCTCACTGTTTTGACGACAAATATGCGTATACTCAGAACACTTTTTTTCGAGGAAGCGTTTATGGTTCAGCGTATTGCTATGGCTCCGCAGGGGCCGGAATTTTCACGTTTTGTTATGGGTTACTGGCGGCTAATGGACTGGAAAATGTCCACAGACGCGTTGGTTGGTTTCATTGAGCAGCACCTGGATCTAGGGGTTACGACCGTCGACCACGCCGATATCTACGGCGATTACCAGTGTGAAGCCGCTTTTGGCGAAGCGATGAAGCGAGCGCCGCACCTGCGTAGCCGTATGGAAATCGTTAGCAAGTGTGGGATTGCGACTAAAGCGCGTGCGGAAAATACCATTGGTCACTATATCACCGATCGCGACCACATCATTCTTAGCGCCGAACAATCGCTGCGCAATCTGGTGACCGATCATCTCGATTTACTGCTGATTCATCGCCCGGATCCGCTGATGGATGCCGACGAAGTCGCAGAGGCTTTCCTCGCGCTACATCATAGTGGGAAAGTGCGCCACTTTGGCGTATCTAACTTTACGCCGGCGCAGTTTACGCTATTACAATCGCGCCTGCCTTTCACCCTGGCCACTAACCAGGTCGAGATCTCACCGGTACATCAGCCTCTATTGCTTGACGGTACCCTCGATCAGCTCCAGCAGTTGCGCATTCGACCGATGGCCTGGTCGTGTCTCGGCGGCGGACGCCTGTTCAATGACGAGAGCTTCCAACCGCTGCGCGACGAGCTGGCGCAAATTGCCCAGGAGCTCAATGCAGATAGCATTGAGCAAGTCGTCTATGCGTGGGTGCTGCGCCTGCCGTCGAAACCGCTGCCGATTATCGGCTCGGGCAAAATCGAGCGCGTGCGCTCGGCGATTGTGGCGGAAAAACTGCCTATGACGCGCCAGCAGTGGTTCCGCATTCGTAAAGCGGCGCTGGGTTACGACGTTCCTTAAACCATCTTACGCCTCCGGATGCCGCTACCTGGTTTACACTTATCAGGGATACAGCCAATCCGGAGGTGTTATGCAACGATGTTTACTCGCTATTTTCACTCTCGCATTTTGCGCTGGCGCGCAGGCCGCCAGTGAAGATGTCTCCCTTAATCTTGTCACCAGCCAGAGCGTTGGCCAGGCCGTCGGTAGCGTTAAAATTACTGAAACCGACAGAGGCCTTGAATTTACTCCTGATTTACGCGCGCTTCCGCCGGGCAAACACGGTTTTCATATCCACGCTGAGGGAAGCTGCCAGCCGGCGATAAAAGACGGTAAAGCGGTCGCCGCCGGCGCGGCGGGCGGTCATTTCGATCCGCAACATACCGGTAAGCATGAAGGGCCGCTGGGCGCAGGGCATCTTGGCGATCTTCCACTGCTGGTGGTCAACGACGATGGGGTGGCTAACCAACCGGTTATTGCCCCGCGCCTGAAAACGCTCGCGGAAGTGAAGGGCAAAGCGCTGATGGTTCATGTCGGCGGCGATAATATGGCCGATAGCCCGCAGCCGCTGGGCGGCGGCGGCGAGCGTTTTGCCTGCGGGGTGATTAAGTAGTCCGTTCGGTAATGGTGCCGGCAATTGGCGCCTGTTCCAGCTGCGATAGCGAGCAGTATAACCGCCAGATTATCGCCGCCAGCTCTTTAGCCGCCGGCTGATGATGATGGTTAAGGGTATCGCAGATCCGCTGCAACTCCAGCAACGTCGAGGCAAGTGGACGTTGCTGGACGCCGCGTTCGCTCATGACGTCGCGAAGCAGGCTGATACACAAGTCGCGTACTTGTGAGAGGGGGTCTGAACGTGTCTCCCAATCACGTAGTTGCCACACGACATGCGAGCAGTTGAGCAGCACTACACCCCAGCGCAGCAGCCAACGTCGCGCCAGCGCGTCCTGGCTGCTGCTCAACTGGCTGATGTGGTGATACACCAGAGACTCAAATTCGTGCTCGCTATGCTGCGGGCGGCGGCTCAACTGATCGACAAAGTGACGCCGTAACGCACGGATATGGCGGCGACTTTTCCGCGCATCTGAGCCGGGACTGATAACCGCAAAGGCAAGCCACGCCAGACCAACACCGATAATTTTGCCGAGATTATCATTAAGAAACGAGGCAAAGTCATAAACCGGAGGGTTGGTCACCGAAATAAACGATCCCATAAAGACGATTAACTGCCCCCAAAGCCCAGCGAACTTCGGCATCTGGAGTTTCAATAACTGCATGGTGGTGAGCAGCGGGAACAGAAACAGTAAAAACTGCCACAGGTCGGTTATCTGCACCATTAAGCCAAACTTCACCACAAAACTGAACAGCGACAACAGCACCAGGGTACGCATCAATAAGGTGAGCGATTTAAATGGCGACGGCGATATTGAGTAGAGTACGCAGCTAATGGCGGCGAGGGTGAGCGCGGCGGCGCAGGCCTGCCATTGGGTGCTGATACCCCAGGCGCCCACGGCCACCAGCGCGCAGAAGGTACGTAAGCCGTTCCATAACGCTTCAGCCTGATCGGTATGACGCGACAGCGCCGGCGCCGAAGGGACATTAAACTCGGTGATAGCGCTGGCGTTCTCGATGCGGCGGATCCAGCGGCTGCTTTCGAGATAGATACGACAGAAATAACGCAGCCGTTTCCAGAACGCCAGATGGCGATAGTCGGCGTTAGGGCCGGGGGCCAGCGGCAGCAGAATCCGCGCCACGCTATAAACATTTGCGTGCGGATTGGCGAGCTCGCTGAGTAGCGTTTCGAGCACCGCTCGCGTATTGCCAGGCGCATCCGGCCAGTTCAATAACATTCTTCGCAGGCTGGAGATGACGCTGGTCATTCGCAACTGCTGATGAAGCAGATAATTCAGCAAGGGATTCTGCCGTCTGAAACGGTAGTGGCTCCAGAAGGCCTGGATACGCAGCAAATTCATGGTCAGGATCTGGCCGATGACGCTTTCATGGGCGCTACGAATCGCATCGGTGGTTTCCGGCACCCACAGCAGGCTGGCATGCTCTAATAGCCGGGAATGCATATTCTTCAGTGCCGTCAGCAGCGTGACGCCATCTGAGGTACTGGGCAGGATCATCATCATGAACCCGCCGGACAATATCCCCACAATCACTTCACAAACTCGCGACTGAGCGATAGTCCACAGTTCATTCGCGTCGGCAACATTAATAACCGGGAAGGCGATAATTGCGCAGGTATAGCCTGCCAGTTGAAAAGCGTAGGCGACGTTATTGGTGAACATCGCGCAGGCCCAGGTACAGAGTGCAATCCAGGCTGAAATACTGAACAAGAATAGCCACGGGTCGTTAAGGGTATGGCCGGCCAACAGCAGGGCGGCGCAGGCGCCGAGCAGGCTGCCGGCGATACGACCAAAGCTCTTGCTGATAACGCCGCCAACGGTCGGGAAGCTGACGACCGCGGCGGAGGTCATTGCCCAGTAGGGCTCATCAAGATCCAGCGCATAGGCGATGCTAAGCGCCAGACACATCGCAATGCCGTTGCGTAACGCGTAGCGCCATTGCGGACGGCTGGCTTTAAACCACGGCAGTGATTGCCAGCGCAGAGCCTGCAGCTTCATTACTGTCCGCCAATCGATACGGTGCAAGTGGTACCTGAAACCAGCGTGACGTCCGCAGGCAGCTTATCGAGCTCAATACGTACCGGTACGCGTTGCGCGAGGCGTACCCATGGAATGTTGGGTTTAATATTAGCGACCAGCGCCGAACCGCCTTCGACGCTCTGATCAACGATGGCGCGGCCGATGCTGGAAACGTGACCCTGTAACGTTTGTTTGCTGCTATAGAGAACGACCTGAGCGCTAGCGCCTTCGCGGATGTGACGCAGTTTGGTCTCTTCAAAATAACCCAGGACATAAAAAGAATGACTATCAACCAACGCAAATACCGGGTGGCCGACGGAGGCGTAATCTCCGACCCGCGTTGACAAATTAGTGATCCAGCCATCAACCGGCGCTTTGACCTCGGTTTGCGTCAGCTGCCACTGCGCATGTTCCAGCGCGGCTTGCGCCACGCCAACCACTGCTTTAGCCGCCTCATAAGTGGTATTGGCGGTATTCAAAGCGGTATTAACGGTTTCCATATCTTCAGCGGAGATGAAGTTTTGCGAAAGACTGCGGCGGCGAGTAACGTCGCTGGCGGCCTTGGTTTGCTCGGCTTTGGCTTTTGCCAGTTCCGCTTTGGCTTTTGCCAACTGCGCCTGAGCGTTTAAAACCGCAATGCGATAGGGGGTATCGTCAATGCGGAACAAAACGTCGCCGGCTTTGACCAACTGGTTGTCTTTAACATTCAACTGCAAAATACTGCCGGAAACCTGAGGCGTAATGCCGACCTGTTCGGCGCGAATTTTGCCATCCCGCGTCCATGGTGACTGAGTGTAGTAATTCCATACCAGCCAGGCGGCGATAATCGCAATAGCGGCAATAATTAAGGTTGAGAGATATTTTAGTTTCTTCATGAAATGAGCATCACAAGAGAGTCAGGAGAACCAGCGCCAGGCAAACGGCCAGCGCAAACAGGGAAAGGTCCATCAGCAGGGGATGCCAGATTTCGCCGGCGTACATCCAGTCGCGTAGCTGACGATGAACGATTAACCAGATAAAGAAACCAAGCACGACGGCTTTAAATAACGGGGGAAAATAGATAGAAGCGCCGAACACCAGGTCCTGTAGCGACAATCCGGGAGTGTTAAGACTCAGTTTCACAAGCAAAAATCCTTTGCCGTTGCAGGGATAATGTTCTTGGTGATGAATTAGTTCACATTGTAAATCATTGTCTTGAATTTAGTGAATCAAGTAATTCATTTGTTTTGGTAATTTAAATGCTGCACACTATTCTAAAAGCAGTATAATAACTTAGCAAGCTAATTATAAGGAGATGAAATTGGAATCGCCACTTGGTTCTGATCTGGCACGTTTGGTACGCGTTTGGCGCGCGCTGATCGACCATCGCCTGAAACCTCTGGAGTTAACGCAGACGCACTGGGTCACGCTGCATAACATTCATCAGCTACCTCCTGAGCAGTCGCAAATCCAGCTGGCCAAGGCTATTGGTATTGAACAGCCCTCTTTAGTGCGCACGCTGGATCAACTGGAGGAGAAAGGGCTTATTTCTCGCCAGACTTGTGCAAACGATCGCCGGGCGAAACGTATCAAGCTCACGGAAAAGGCGGAACCGCTGATCAACCAAATGGAAGACGTGATCGGCAAAACGCGTGATGAAATCCTTGCGGGTGTATCTAAGCAGGAAGTCGAAACGCTGCTCAACTTAATCCGTAAACTTGAAAACAATATCCTCGATCTTCAGGCAAAAGACTAGCCGGGAAAAGGGCTTTGCGTTCGCAAAGCCCTTTCTCTTATTCCTGCCAGACCACCACGCGATTGCGGCCACCGTTTTTCGCCGCGTACATAGCCGCATCCGCGCGTTTGACGCACTCTTCAGCCCCAATGTTGGAGCTCGAAACGGTGTAGACCCCCATACTAATCGTCATCCGTTCCGGCAGTGATGCCTGCCCGGCGCTGACCATCTGGCGAATTCGCTCGGCTATCGCCAGCGCATCATCAGCATCAGTATTTACCAGCAACAGGGCAAACTCCTCGCCGCCGATACGGGCGGCAATATCCTCACGGCGCACATGAGTTTGTAGTACGCTGGCGGCAAACTGAATTACCTTGTCGCCCTGAACATGGCCGTAGTTGTCATTGATGCGCTTAAAATGATCGAGATCGCTGACGATGACCGATAGCGGTCGTGTTGCTGAAGTCTGCGGTAGCAAACCGCTGAGCGTGTCGTAAAAGTAGCTGCGGTTGTACAGTCTGGTCAGCGGATCGCGGATAGAGTTCTGATACGAATTGATGTATTTGTTGTTAGAGTCGCGATAGAGAATAAAAACGTCACTTAACAGTACGAACAGCATAAATAACGTACTCAAAGTTTCGAACAGGCGCGCCTGATTCCAGGCGATAATATGCTGACTACCTGTCGCTGTGAGTAATACGTTTAGCGTAAATATATAGGCAGCACAGAAAAATGCGCCGCTATACCAGAAGATATTACGTAGCTTGGTTAGTATAACCAATAATATCAACGTAAATACCCAGGCGAAAAATAGCAGCCAGCCCATCCAGTTATGCCATAACGGAGTAAAAGTGCTGGTGATGTCGTCGATAAAATCGATGCTTAATAATGGGCTGTTACTGGAGTGTAACCACGATAAAATAAGAATAGTAGCGCTAAAAATAAAACATCCCGTCAATATTAAAGTATGCGCGCCGGCCGCTTGATTAAGATACTGACGATAGCGGTATATAATAATGGCAGTGATGAACAACACGACCATCAAAATATTACGGAATGAGTAAAAAATCAGCGCGTCATTTTGTTTAACAATATATTCGCTGTTGCACAGTAGCCAGCCGGGATAGCTGCTCAGGGTGCCCAGCATCAGTAAGGCGGAGCTGGCAAAGGCGAAGGCGATAGGCATCAGATAGAGACGGCTTTTATCACACCAATACTTCATGCTCATGAAGCAGGAAATAGTAATGTGAAAAATCATTAATATAATTGTCAGCAAAGGAAAAAGTGGTGATGAAGTCGTAGGGATACGATTAACGACTGAATCAGATAGTATATCAATCGTAATAATTGCCAGGCTGCAGGCGATGATATAAGCGAATAGGCGGTGCGATAATCGATTTAAATTCAGAGGCACAGGTAAACTCCCGCGATAAAAATGGGGGGTAAAAACGACGCGCAGGTCGCTAAATGAGAAAATCCACTTCAGGCTAACGAATTAATTAACGGGGAATATTGCGCAAACGCAAGTTGCCGTGCAGAAATATCAATAATATTGATATATGTATGATGAATGTTTTGGTGGTAAATAATGAATCTGGAGAATTAATGCGGCCAATTAAGGCCGCATTAGAGAGGCTTAACGCGGGGAAACCGTCACTTGACTGCCGCTGCCGGCAATGGCTACGCGCTGACCAACGGAGAACGGGGTGCTGCCCTGTTTCTGAACCACCATGATGGTATTGCCGTCATCTTTGCGGATTTCCAGCTCAACGCCTTGCGTTTTGTTCATCGCGCCCTGTACGCCCTGACCGGCTACGCCGCCGGCAACCGCGCCTGCAGCGGTTGCAAGAGAACGACCGGTGCCGCCGCCAATGGTATTACCAAGGAAGCCACCGAGTACCGCGCCGCCAATCGCGCCGATAGCATTGCTGTCATCGCCGCTTTGGATCTGGACCGCACGGGTATGTACGATGGTACCGTAGGTCACGCTTTGCACCTGCTTGGCTTCTGATGCTGTGTAAACATCGCCAGATAGACCGCTGCTGCTGACGCAACCCGCCAGGGTTAAGCCAATCATCGAGACAGCCAAAACACGTAAAATCATTTATGAATCTCCTGTGTACCAAAAATGTTCCAGTGAACTTCCATGTGGTCAATTATATGGCATTTAAGCGTTCGCTGGCATAGCTTCCTTATGGACTGTTTAAAAATAATAAGGTTCGCTTTAACGACGAATAAACGTAAGTACTTTACCTAACAAATTGTCGCGGCAGAACTATTGTTAAAAAGTATTAGTGCGCCATAGCATTGAACCCTGCTTTATGATGCACTGATGGTTCTGCAAAAGTCATGGAATGAGGGTAGGCGTATGAAATCAGGTCGTTTTATTGGCGTAATGTCTGGCACCAGCCTTGATGGCGTAGATGTCGTTCTGGCGGCGATAAATGAAAACATGGTGGCGCAGCAGGCGAGCCTCTCGTACCCCATCCCGGTCAAACTGAAAGAAGAAATATTAGCGATTTGCCAGGGGCAGCAGCTGACCTTGTCGCAACTGGGGCGTCTGGATACCCGTTTGGGGCGGCTTTTTTCGGATGCAGTATTAGCGCTGATGCGCCAGCAGAACCTTCAGCCTGAAGATGTTGTCGCCATCGGTTGCCATGGTCAGACGGTGTGGCATGAACCGACCGGCGATGCCCCGCACACCATGCAAATAGGCGATAACAACCAGATCGCTGCGCATACCGGCGTGACCGTCGTGGGGGATTTCCGCCGCCGCGATATGGCGCTTGGCGGCCAGGGCGCGCCGCTTGTCCCGGCCTTCCATGAGGCTCTGTTGGCGCACCCGGTTGAAAGGCGCATGGTGCTTAACATCGGCGGCATTGCCAACCTCTCGTTGCTGGTTCCGGGGCAGCCTGTACGCGGTTATGACACCGGGCCGGGGAATATGCTGATGGACGCCTGGATCTGGCGTCAGTGCGGTAAACCCTACGATAAAGACGCGCAATGGGCCAGTGAAGGCAAAGTCTTACTACCACTTCTGCAGGATATGTTGAGCGACCCTTGGTTCGCGTTACCCGCGCCGAAGAGCACCGGTCGAGAGTATTTCAACTATGGCTGGCTGGAAAAGCATCTGGCGCGCTATACCCATCTGCGGGGGCAGGATGTTCAGGCCACGCTGACAGAACTGACAGCGGTGTCCATCAGTGAGCAGGTTTTGTTAAGCGGCGGCTGTGAGCGTTTGTTAGTTTGCGGCGGCGGGGCGCGGAATCCGCTGTTGATGGCGCGTCTGGCGGCATTGCTGCCAGGGACTGAAGTCACGACCACCGATGACGCCGGTATCAGCGGCGACGATATGGAAGCGTTGGCCTTTGCGTGGCTGGCATGGCGTACGCTTGCCGGTCTGCCGGGGAATCTTCCCTCCGTCACCGGCGCCAGCGAAGCGACAATTCTTGGCGCCATCTATCCCGCGAATCGAGCGCAGAATCAGAGTTAACTGAAGTCGCTATTTTTTATTTACCGGTAAACTGGACGAAATTCCGGGAGGGCGGTTTGCTCTCCTGACCGGGAAAGTCGAAGGCATACACATGAAAAAAATTCTTATTGCGGTAGTTCCTTTTATGCTCGCTGGGTGTAGCTACTACAACCAATTCGTTGAACGGATGCAGACCGACACCCTTGAATATCAGTGCGATCAAAAACCGTTGACCGTCCATTTGAACAACGCTCGTCAGCAGGTGAGTTTTATCTATGATAATCAGCAATTAAACCTGACCCAGGGGCTCTCGGCTTCCGGGGCTCGTTATACTGATGGCGTTTATGTGTTCTGGTCGAAAGGCGACAGCGCCACCGTTTATAAACGCGACCGCGCGGTGTTGGATAACTGCCAGTTACAGACCGCGAAACGTTGAGATTTCCGTAGCGGGGGCGCACAATAACGCCACCCTATGACAACGATCTCAATGGTTATGTCTGATAACGACGAATTGCAGCAAATCGCGCATCTGCGCCGTGAATATACCCGTGGCGGCCTTCGTCGCCACGATCTTCCCGCTGAACCCCTGACGTTATTTGAACGTTGGCTGCGTCAGGCCTGCGACGCTAAGCTCGCAGACCCGACGGCGATGGTAGTCGCGACCGTTGATGAAAACGGCCAGCCCTATCAACGCATCGTATTGTTAAAGCACTATGACGAAAAAGGGCTGGTGTTTTATACCAACCTGGGTAGTCGCAAAGCACATCAAATCGAAAAAAATCCCCGTATCAGCCTGCTGTTTCCCTGGCATATGCTGGAACGCCAGGTCATGGTAATAGGTCAGGCAGAACGTCTGTCGACGCTGGAAGTGGTGAAGTATTTCCACAGCCGACCGCGCGATAGCCAGATTGGCGCATGGGTCTCCCAACAGTCCAGCCGTATCTCCGCTCGTGGGATCCTGGAAAGTAAATTCCTCGAGTTGAAACAGAAATTCCAGCAAGGCGAAGTGCCGTTGCCAAGTTTCTGGGGCGGTTTCCGCGTTAGCATCGAACAAATGGAGTTCTGGCAGGGCGGTGAACATCGTCTGCACGACCGCTTTTTATACCAGCGGCAAAATGATGGCTGGCAAATCGACCGTCTGGCGCCATAAAGGACGCAAAATGTTGTTTTAAGCGCTGGTGCTACGTGCTCCGGCGCTTTATTCTATGTACCTTTCGCGTCTGGCGAAAAGTCGTGTACCGGCAAAGGTGCAGTCGTTTATACATGGAGAATTTGATGGCAAGCAGTAACTTGATTAAACAATTGCAAGAGCGGGGGCTGGTAGCCCAGGTGACGGACGAAGAAGCGTTAGCAGAGCGACTGGCGCAAGGCCCGATCGCGCTCTATTGCGGCTTCGATCCTACCGCTGACAGCTTGCACTTGGGGCATCTTGTTCCATTGTTATGCCTGAAACGCTTCCAGCAGGCAGGCCATAAGCCTGTGGCGCTGGTCGGTGGCGCGACCGGTCTGATTGGCGACCCGAGCTTTAAAGCCGCTGAGCGTAAACTCAATACCGAAGATACCGTGCAGCAGTGGGTGGATAAAATCCGTAAACAGGTTGCGCCATTCCTCGATTTCAACTGCGGCGACAACTCGGCGATTGCCGCGAATAACTACGACTGGTTCGGCGGCATGAATGTGCTGACCTTCCTTCGTGATATCGGCAAGCACTTCTCTGTGAACCAGATGATCAACAAAGAAGCGGTGAAGCAGCGTCTGAACCGTGACGATCAGGGGATCTCTTTCACCGAATTTTCCTATAACCTGCTGCAGGGTTATGACTTTGCTTGCCTGAATAAACTGCACGGCGTGGCGCTGCAAATCGGTGGTTCCGATCAGTGGGGCAACATCACTTCAGGTATCGACCTGACTCGTCGTTTGCACCAGAATCAGGTCTTCGGTTTGACCGTTCCGCTGATCACCAAGGCCGACGGCACCAAGTTCGGTAAAACCGAGGGCGGCGCGGTATGGTTGGATCCGAAGAAAACCAGTCCGTACAAATTCTACCAGTTCTGGATCAACACCGCTGACGCAGACGTTTATCGCTTCCTGAAGTTCTTCACCTTCATGGACATTGCCGAGATCAATGCGCTGGAAGAAGAAGATAAGAACAGCGGTAAAGCGCCGCGCGCGCAGTACGTACTGGCAGAGCAGGTGACGCGTCTGGTCCACGGCGAAGAAGGCCTGGAAGCGGCTAAGCGCATTACCGAAAGCCTGTTCAACGGCAATCTGAGCGACCTGAGCGAAGCGGATTTCGAACAGCTGGCGCAAGACGGCGTGCCAATGATCGAAATGGAAAAGGGCGCCGATCTTCTGCAGGCGCTGGTGGATTCCGAGCTGCAGCCGTCCCGCGGTCAGGCGCGTAAAACCGTAGCCTCCAACGCGGTGACCATTAACGGTGAAAAACAGTCCGATCCGGAATATGTATTCAGCGATAGCGACCGCCTGTTCGGCCGCTACACCTTACTGCGTCGCGGTAAGAAGAATTACTGCCTGGTCTGCTGGAAATAAAAAATAAAACCAGGGCGTGGGAAACCACGCCCTTTTTTCTTTTTAGGGTTGTGGTAAGAAAATGAAGAACATCCTCGCCATTCAGTCTCACGTCGTGTTTGGCCATGCGGGCAACAGCGCCGCTGAATTTCCGATGCGCCGTCTCGGCGCCAACGTCTGGCCCCTCAATACCGTACAGTTCTCCAACCATACGCAATACGGCAAATGGACCGGCTGCGTCATGCCGCCTTCGCATTTGACCGAAATCGTGCAGGGGATTGCCGATATCGATAAGCTGCAGAGCTGCGATGCGGTACTGAGCGGCTATCTGGGTTCCGCCGAGCAGGGCGAACATATTCTCGGCATCGTGCGTCAGGTGAAAGCGGCGAATCCGGCGGCAAAATACTTTTGCGATCCGGTTATGGGGCATCCGGAAAAAGGCTGCATCGTCGCTCCTGGAGTGGCTGAATTCCACGTACGCTATGCGCTGCCGGCCAGTGATATCATCGCGCCGAATCTTGTCGAGCTGGAGATCCTGTGCGGCCATCCGGTGGCCAACGTTGATGAAGCCGTTAGCGCGGCCCGTGAGCTTATAGCGCAAGGGCCTCAGGTAGTGCTGGTGAAACATCTGGCGCGGGCGGGTATGAGTATGGATCGCTTTGAGATGTTGCTGGTGACGGCGGATGAAGCCTGGCATATCAGCCGCCCGCTGGTCGATTTTGGCAGCCGTCAGCCGGTCGGCGTGGGCGATGTGACCAGCGGCCTGCTGCTGGTTAAGCTACTGCAGGGCGCCAGCCGGCGCGACGCCCTTGAGCACGTCACTGCGGCAGTGTATGAAATCATGCTGGCAACCAAAAATATGCAGGAGTATGAACTGCAGGTAGTGGCGGCGCAGGACCGCATCGCCAAACCGGAACATTACTTCAGCGCAACGCAACTGTAAGCGCGATGGCATGCCCGCTTGCGGGCATGCCGATGATTTACTTCAGACCTTCCGCCGACAGCGCCGCCGCAACGGACGGACGCGCCGCGACATGCGCCATCCAGGCGCCAATATTAGCGTAAGCTTCCATATTCAGTTTCACCGCATAGCCCCAGCGCAGGACCGTAAACAGGTAGCCATCGGCGATGGTGAAGCGATGCCCATTCAACCACTGTTTATCCTGTAGCGCCTCATCGACATACTGTAGCTTTTTCTCCAGCAGGGCGCGCACCGTTGGCTTGTAGTCTTCCGGGGTGTCCGGACGGAACAGCGGAGTAAAGCCTTTATGTAGTTCGGTGGCGACGTAATTCAGCCATTCCAGCGTCTGATAGCGGGCAATGGTGCCCACTGGCGCCAGCAGCTGGCGGTCGGGCACGCGGTCGGCAATATACTGCATGATGGCCACACCCTCGGTCAGCAGCACTTCATCGTCAAGCAGCAGCGCGGGAACCTGACCCTTAGGATTAATCAGCAGGTAGTCATCGCCGTTTTCGAGGCGTTTCTTCGCCAGGTCGACGCTATCGATGGTAAAGTCGAGGCCGCTTTCGCGCAGGGCGATATGAGAGGCAAGGGAACAGGCGCCGGGCTTGTAGAACAGTTTCATCAGTAACTCCTCGTGGCTGCAGTTTCCTGTATGTTAGTCCCCCGTGGGGCAAAAAAAAAGCCGCTAACATACGTTAGCGGCCTAAATTTATTGGTTTTCCCGGAGCATTTAAGCGGTTGCGGTTTCGCGCGCTTTGGCGACAGCGTCGTCGTCCAGCGTCATACGGTTTAGCTTCGGCGCGGTCAGCAGCATCAGGAAGGCGATGACAGCGGTCGCGATACCAATTTGCAGGAACACGTGGCCGTAAACATTCAGAGAAACCAGCGGGTCGGTCACGTTTTCCGGTACTGCCATCAGGTTAGCGATTTTACCTGCAATGATGGCGGCGCCTGCGGTGGTCAGGAACCAGCTACCCATGATGAAGCCCATCAGACGTTGCGGTACCAGTTGAGCAACCATCGCCAGGCCGAGGCCGGAAATCATCAGTTCACCGATACTCTGCAGCGCGTAGCTGAGGATCAACCAGTTGACGGAGACGATACCGGCGTCGCTGGCGAATTTGGTACCCAGCGGCAGTACCAGGAAAGCGCCGGAGCACAGCACCATACCGATGGCGAACTTATGCGGCATCGGCAGGCGGTCACCCATCTTGTTATAAATCGCGGCCAGAATCGGGCTACCAATCATAATCCAGAACGGGTTCAGCGCCTGATACTGCTCAGGTTCGAACGCGATACCCAGAATCGAGTGCTCAACGTTACGGATCGCGAAGAAGTTCAGCGAGGTTGGCATCTGGCTGTACAGTACGAAGAATACAATCGCTTCAACCATCAGCAGGAAAGCAACGATCATTTTACGACGCGCCGCGCCCTGCAGCGCCATGGCTTCTTTAGCGAAGATGATAACGATGCCCAGTGCAATGACGCCCAGCGCCATACGTGCGATGCCCTGATTGTGCAGCAGCCAGGTGGCAATAGCGACCAGCACTACCACGCCGACGATGGTCGCCAGCAGTTTGCCGACATGCACCGGAGCGAAGTCAGGTTTGGAACCGTACTGTTTAACCCACTTCTGGCAGAAGGCGAAGTTAACCACGGTGATCAACATGCCCACGACGCTCAGCGCGAACGCCACGCTCCAGCCGAACTTCGCTGCCAGCCACGGCGTGGCGAGCATAGAGAAGAAGGAGCCGATATTGACGGACATATAGTACATGGTAAATGCACCGTCCAGACGCGGGTCGTTCTTGTCATAGCAGGTGGAGAGCAGGGAAGACGGGTTAGCTTTGAACAAGCCGTTACCGACGGCGATAGTCGCCATACCCATATAGACGATGGCGGCATCGTGACCGGACCAGGCAACCAGCGCATAGCCGATAGCCAGAACAATCGCGCCAAGCATGATGACGCGTTTGGTGCCAAGCACCTTGTCGCCGAGCCATCCGCCGATAGCGACCAGGCCATAAACCAGTGCACTAAAGGAAGAGAACAGGGTGATAGAATCCGCTTCCGACATACCCAGCTGTTTTACCAGGTAAACGGCCATGATCCCTTGCAGGCCGTAATAACCAAAACGCTCCCATAACTCAATGGAGAAGATGAGATAAAACGCTCTTGGTTGTTTGAAAGCGTTCAAACTCACGCTTTCTGCTGGTTTATTGTTTGCAGTTGACACATATACCTCTTTTTTTACATCCCATATTAACGGGGGCTGTTTGGGGCGCAATCCCGGAGGACCGCCGCCTTTATAGTTATTCTTGGAGGGAAAACGGCAAGTAATGTTCACTATCCTGCCCCATCAGGCAATAGCTTTGTAATACTCTGTTACACATAACCAAGCTACTATAATTAGCCAGTCATACAAATGTTATACAGAGTTAAATTTCACCTTTTCGTTAAACCTGATATTTTAATCTGCGCCGGGCGGCCATCGTGGGGATAAAGGCGATATATTCTGCTTTTTGACCTTGAAGGTAGTGGGATGGCCTATATTCCTAAAAATAAGCAGGCTATTCTCCTGGTGACTGAGGCTCTGATATTGAAATTGCTGGCTTTTTTCAGCATTTTTGCAACAGTAATTTAACGACGAGTTGCGTGGATGATCTTGATCACAAATACATAGAAAATTTTCAGCGGTAAAAAACGATTGCGCTGATTGCTGGTTATATAACCGCATAATTATCCATCTAAATGGCAAAAGTATGGAGTCATTGTCGGTGTGATTGATGAAAAATAGAACCATAACCACAGGTTAGGTTATGGATCCGGGCGATCGTTGGTGAAAATAGCGGTGACTGACGAGGACGGTAATATTCAGCAGATATGCAAAAATCAGGACTCAACCTTCTCTTTATACTCGCACAAATCTTCTATCAGGCAGGAACCGCAGCGCGGTTTTCGCGCGACGCAAGTGTAACGGCCGTGAAGAATAAGCCAGTGGTGACAGTCAACTTTAAACTCCGCCGGAACCACCTTTAACAACTTTTCTTCGACTTGTTCAACGTTCTTACCGGGAGCAAATTGTGTCCGATTGCAAACGCGGAAGATATGGGTGTCGACGGCAATAGTCGGCCAGCCAAAAGCGGTATTCAGCACGACATTGGCGGTCTTACGACCGACTCCTGGTAGCGCTTCCAGCGCCGCCCGGTCTTCCGGCACCTCACCGTTATGTTTCTCCAGTAAGATGCGGCAGGTCTTAATGACGTTTTCGGCTTTACTATTAAACAAACCAATGGTTTTGATATAGGACTTCACGCCGTCAACGCCAAGCTCCAGCATCGCCGCCGGCGTATTGGCGACCGGATAGAGCTTCGCAGTAGCTTTGTTGACGCTAACATCAGTGGCCTGCGCTGACAGCAGCACCGCAATAAGTAGCTCGAACGGTGACGTGAAATTGAGTTCAGTGGTTGGGTGCGGGTCGTTATCCCGCAGCCTGGTCAGGATCTCTAGGCGTTTGGCTTTATTCATCTTACGCTTTCCCTGTCACATCAGTTGGGGCGACGGAGACGGCCTGCGCCGCTTTCGCCTTACGCTGCTTAGTACGCTCATCGATGAGGTATTTTACCGCCAGCATCATACCGAGGCCAATGAAAGCGCCAGGCGGTAGCATCGCCAGCAGGAACGGCGTATCGGTATGGAAAACTTCAATGCGCAGGACTTTCGCCCAACTGCCTAATAAGCTATCGGCGCCATCAAACAGCGTGCCATTACCGATTATTTCGCGCAGCGACCCCAGCACAAACATGGCGCAGGTCGCGCCCATACCAATGGAAAAACCATCGAGCGCCGACAGCGCCGGTCCTTTTTTGGCGGCGAACGCTTCGGCGCGCCCCACCACGATACAGTTAGTCACGATAAGCGGAATGAAGATACCCAGCGATTGATACAGGCCGAAAGCGTAGGCGTTGATAAGCATTTGTACCACGCTGACTACCGAGGCGATAATCATCACGTAGATCGGAATACGGATCTCCGCCGGTGTCCAACGGCGCAGGCTGGAAATGGTGAGGTTGGTGAGCGTCAGCACCAGCGTGGTCGCCAGACCGAGACCCAGGGCATTGGTAGCCGTCGAGGTAACCGCAAGCAGGGGACACATCCCCAGCAGCTGGACCAGCGCCGAGTTATTCTTCCACAACCCTTGAACAATGACGTCTTTTACTTCGCTCATGGCTTAGTCTCCGCAGGCGGTGAATTCAGGGATATGCGCGGGCAGCGTTTGCGCATACAGTCCCGCGCGTTTAACGGCGTTTACCACCGCGCGTGGGGTAATGGTCGCGCCGGTGAATTGGTCGAAATCACCACCGTCTTTTTTCACCGCCCAGTGGCTATCATTTTGGCCATGGATAACCTTGCCGCTGAAGTGGGTGATCCAGTCAGAAATACGCAGTTCAATCTTATCACCGAGCCCGGGGGTCTCATGATGCTCGGTGACGCGTGAGCCGAGAACGGTGCCTTTAAAGTCAGCTGCGACCAGCAGTTGAATCGCCCCGGAATAACCATCCGGCGCCGTGGCTTCCATCACCGCGCCGACCGGCGCATCGTTATTCTTTGCAATCCATACTTTATGCTGACCTTTGCCTAACTGCGGCGCGGTCACCAGATAACAGCTTTTCAGCAGATCGTTATTATAACTCTCCGCTGGCAGGACCTGATCGAACAGGGCCTTTTGCTGTAGCGCGGCCTGCTGCTCAATGGTGTTCTTGGTTAATTCATTGATGGCGGCCGTCAGTCCGGTAGAGCCAGCGGCAAAGAGCGCCAGCGTGATGCCGTGTTTACGCATGCTATTTAACATCGCGACTCCTCAACGGTGGCCATACACGCGCGGACGCGTGTAGTAGTCAATCAATGGGACGGTAATATTCGCCAGCAGCACGGCGAAGGCGACGCCGTCCGGATAACCGCCGAAGCTGCGGATTAGCCACACCAGTAAACCTGCCAGCGCGCCGAAAATCAGGCGTCCGCGGTTGGTAGTGGATGCCGTCACCGGATCGGTAAGGATAAAGAACGCTCCAAGCATGGTGGCGCCGGAAAGCAGATGCATCTGCGGCGATGCCAGGCTTTCCGGTGAGAAAATCCAGCCGAGAGTGGCGCAAACGGCAAGGCTTAACAGGAAGCTTACCGGAATATGCCAGCGAATGGTTTTTTGCCAAAGCAGGAACAGACCGCCAGCCAGCCAGGCGAGGTTAACCCACTGCCAGCCGAGACCAGCCAGTTGGCCGCCGTAAATTGGATACTGCAGGATCTCTTTTGCGCTGTGTCCGGCATGCAGGGACGTTTTAAACGTATCCAGCGGCGTGGCCTGGCTGATACCGTCGATTCCCATACGCAGGCTGTTCATATCGCCGCCGCTGGCGGTATGGCCGCTGAAAATAACCTGCAGCGCATCCATAAAACCAGGCACCTGAGCGGCAATCTCATGCGGTGGTAACCAGGAGGTCATCTGCACCGGGAAAGAGATCAGCAGAACAACATAGCCGATCATCGCCGGGTTAAAGGGGTTATGCCCTAATCCGCCGTACAGTTGCTTGGCAATGACTACCGCAAAGGCGGTGCCTAACACCACCATCCACCACGGCGCCAGCGGCGGAATACTGACGGCCAGCAACAGCCCGGTCAGCAGGGCGGAGTTATCCGCAAGGGTTGCCGCAATATTTTGTTTGCGCAACTTGAGAATAGCCGCTTCGGTTCCCCATGCGGTGAAGGCCGCGAGGATAATCTGCAACAGGGTACCCCAGCCGAAAAACCAGCTCTGGACGATAATACCAGGGATCGCCGCCAGCAGCACCACTAGCATAATTCGCGAGGTCTGGCGCTGGTTGTGGGTATAAGGGGAGCTTGCGATTCTGAAAACCATTTATTCCTCGTTAACTGCCTGCTGTGTTGCTTTACGCGCCTGAACGCGAGCGATAGCTGCCGCGACGGCCGCCTTACGCGGATCGTCATTGGCGGCATCCGGCGCGGATTGTTGTTCTGCTTGTTGTGCTGCCTTTCGCGCTTTGGCACGGGCGATAGCGGCCTCAACGGCGGCTTTACGCGGGTCGACCACGGGGGCAGCCTCAACCAGTGTTTCACTTTCGGCAGAAGGTGCTGCGCTTTCAACTTGCTGTGCGGCCTTACGCGCTTTTGCACGGACGATAGCGGCTTCAACGGCGGCTTTACGCGGGTCGACCGCGGGGGCAGCCTCAACCGGTGTTTCACTTTCGGCAGAAGTTGCGACGTTCTCAACCTGCTGTGCGGCCTTACGCGCTTTGGCACGGGCGATAGCGGCTTCAACGGCGGCTTTACGCGGGTCGACCGCGGGGACAGCCTCAACCGGTGTTTCACTTTCGGCAGAAGGTGCGACGTTCTCAGCCTGCTGCGCGGCTTTGCGCGCTTTGGCACGGGCGATAGCGGCCTCAACGGCCGCTTTGCGCGGATCGCTTGCTTCGGCTGTTGATTCAACAGCGGCTTGCTGTTCGGCTTTGCGCGCCCGAGCCTCGGCCTTACGCGCTTCGCGGGCGGCAATCGCTTCGCTGTTGTCCGGTTTGCTGCCGGACTGAATGACAATCGGCTGCGCCGCGTCACGCTGCTTATCGCGTACGCGGGCCAGCGCGGCGTTAATGGCATCCTGATCTTTTGCCGCCGGTTGTACGGCCGCTTTTTTGTGCCGCTCCTGACGCGCGGCTTTTTCACGTTCAAGACGCGCCTGTCGCGCTTCAAAACGAGCTTTCGCTTCGGCGGCGCGCTGTTCTTCCAGGCGAATGGCGGCTATTTCCGCTTTTTCCTGGCGGAAATATTGCACCAGTGGAATATTGCTGGGACAAACCCAGGCGCAGGCGCCGCATTCGATGCAGTCCGCTAAGTTATGGGTAGTGGCTTTGTCGTGCTGCTGGCCTTTACTGAACCAATACAGCTGCTGGGGGAGTAGATCTGCCGGGCAGGCATCCGCACAGGCGCTGCAGCGGATACAGCCTTGTTCTTCCTGCGTTTCGCCCATCTCAGTTATCGACGGCGCCAGCAGGCAGTTAGTGATTTTCACGACAGGAACGTCAAGCCAGGGCAAAGTGAAGCCCATCAGCGGCCCGCCCATGATGACCATCGGCTCCGCGCTGGCGCAGAAACCGGCATCGCTCAGCAGATGACGCACCGGCGTACCAAGGCGCGCCCAAACGTTGCCCGGACGGCTAATCGCTTCGCCGGTTAAAGTGACGACGCGCTCGGTTAACGGCTCGCCGTCAATAACCGCGCGTTTAACAGCATAAGCGGTACCAACGTTCTGCATCAGGACGCCAATATCGGAGGAGCGGCCTCCGTGCGGCACCTGCTTACCGGTAAGAATTTGCGTGAGCTGCTTCGCGCCGCCGGAGGGATATTTCGTTGGGATCACCCGCAGCGCTATGCCATGGGCGTCGGATAATACCGCGCGCAGCATGGAAATGGCCTGCGGTTTATTATCTTCTATACCAATCAGCACCTGTTTGGGCTGCAAAATATGCGCAAGGATGCGGATCCCTTCAACGACCTGCGCCGCGCAGTCCTGCATCAGGCGATCGTCGGCGGTGATATAGGGTTCGCATTCCGCGGCATTGATAATCAGGGTGTCGATTTTATCACCGCCGCCGCGCAGTTTTGTTCCCGTGGGGAAGCCGGCGCCGCCTAGCCCGGCAACGCCAAACTGGTGGATACGCTCGATCAGTTCTTCACGCGATTTGTTGTGGTAGTCGCTCCAGCCGTCGCGCTCGATCCAGCAGTCATCGCCATCGGCGTCGATAATAACGCTCAGTTCCGCCAGCGCGGAAGGATGGGCGGTCGAGTGAGGCTCGATGGCCGTCACCGTCCCGGAAGTTGGGGCATGGACCGGCAGCATTCTGCCAAAACCGCGGGTCAACGGTTGGCCGCGCAGAACCTTATCGCCCGGTTGTACGCACAGTTCGCCTTCAGCACCGATATGCTGCTTCAGCGGAATGACGAAACGCTGCGGCAGAGGAACCTGACGCAGCGGCGTGCCGTTGGACTGAGTTTTCATTTCCGGCGGATGAATACCGCCGTTGAAATCCCAGATCTTGTCTTTTCGGAAAGCGGAAAATAACTTAAACATGTTGTTCCACAGGAATATTGCGTACTGGGATGGTTTGCAGGTCCCATTTCCAGGTTTCGGTGGTCTGGGCGACTGGACGCAGGTCAATACACTGAGTCGGGCAGGGGGCCACACAGAGATTACAGCCGGTACACAGGTCGCTCATTACCGTATGCATGGCGCGGGTCGCGCCAACGATGGCATCGACCGGACAGGCCTGAATACATTTGGTGCAGCCAATGCAGTTGGCTTCATCAATCACCGCCAACATGCGAACCGGCTCTTGCTGCTGCTCGTCGCCGTCAATAGGCTGCGGATCGACATTCAATAACGCGGCGATTTTTAACATGACTGCTTCGCCGCCGGGTGCGCAGCGGTTGATTTTTTCACCCTGGGTGCCTACGGCTTCCGCGTAGGGACGGCAGCCCGGAAAACCGCACTGACCGCATTGGCTTTGCGGCAGCAGTTCATCAATTTTTTCTACCACCGGGTCGTCTTCCACCGCAAAACGGCGCGACGCGTATCCCAGTATTAAGCCGAAGATCAGCCCGAGCAGGCTGATGGCGATCACGGCTATCCAGACAGCGCTCATTACAACTTCACCAAACCACTAAAGCCCATGAATGCCAGTGACATTAATCCAGCGGTCACCAGCGCAATCGCGTTACCGCGAAACGGCGCGGGAACATCGGCAACCACCAGGCGTTCGCGAATGGCGGCGAATAACACCATCACCAGCGAGAAACCGACGGCAGCGGCGAAACCGTACAGCGCGGACTGCAGGAAATTATGCCCGAGGTTAATATTCAGCAATGCCACGCCCAGCACCGCGCAGTTGGTGGTGATTAACGGCAGGAAGATCCCCAGCAGACGATACAGCGCCGGACTGGTTTTACGGACCACCATCTCGGTAAATTGCACCACCACTGCGATGACCAGGATAAAGGCCAGGGTGCGCAGATAAACAAGGTTCAGCGGGATAAGGATCCAGGTATCAATCAACCAGGCGCAAATCGAGGCCAGCGTCATCACGAAGGTGGTGGCCAGTCCCATCCCCATAGCGGTTTCCAGCTTTTTGGAAACCCCCATAAACGGGCACAATCCAAGAAACTTCACCAGCACGAAGTTATTAACAAGGACAGTACCGACAAAGAGCAGTAAATAATCAGCCATTATTGGACCTGAAACGAAAAAAAGCCGCCTATTATCGAATAAATCGATACCGGCGACAACAGGTGAACTGTGTGGTTATTACGGATTGACGAAGGTCCGCTTAACCCGCGCAGAGCGTCGAAAATAGGGCGCAAACAACGCTGCGGCAAGCAACGGAAACAACAGCTGGCGCATGGCCAGAAGATCCGAAATCGGCGAAAAAGCGAACGCCTTAATCGCCAGCAGCAGAGAAATAAGCAGCCAGATAATGTAGTGCTTAGGTACCACCGCGCGGCGTTTGAAAAAAGCGATTGTCAGCCACAGGGTATAATACCACATCGCGACGGCGAACAGCAGGGAAGCCAGCCATAGCGCCAGGTGGCCGAAGCTCATTGCTTTCAGCAATGCCCAGGTCTGCGGCGCCATCAGCGCATTCGCGTACAGTATTAATGATAGAGAGGTGCTGAACAGCGCGAGCAGTAACCACGCCAGCGGCGCCAGTAGCCAGCCGCCGATACGTTCTGCAGATTGAGAGGACATCGTAACCCCCGGATTCAACGCCAGTTAGTTAATTTCAGGGCGGGAAGTATAAGCAACTGGCGTGAATGATAACAGCCTTTATTGCACGTAACGCCATACCGACTTCGGCACCTGGCCTACATCGAACAGTTTTCCGCCAGAGACTAACTCGGCGCGGCGGTGATCGGCGGCGCGATACATGTTGACGATTTCATTGGTGTCAGAGAGAGAATAGTTAAGATGATCAAAAAGTTTTTCCAGGCTTTCCAGCGAACTAATTTTGCGGAATTTTAATAAATAATCCTGTACGGTCATTTGTGTATCCATTTAATAATCGGAATTAAGTCGAATATTACCAATTTTCTGTAAACCGTGTTTCAACTAACCGCGCCTTCTTGATGGGCCGGCGGAATTATTTCGGTTGCCAATACTAAAAACAAGAACTGATTAGGGTCCTGGCATCGTAAAAAGAAATTTAAGAATATTCTACAACCAGATCAGGCGCCGGACGGCGCCTGGGAGGGAAGATTAACGCTGTTCGCCTCGGCTGGCAATAACGTTTTGATACCAGAAATAACTCTTTTTTCGTTTGCGAGCGCGGTTCTGCTGGTGATCGACGTAGACAAAACCGTACTGCTTCTGATAACCGTTGAGCCAGCTTAGCAGGTCAATAAAGGACCACGGGTAAAAACCACGGACATCCGCACCTAATGCTATTGCTTTTTCCAGCGCATTAATGTGGCTACTCAGATAGTCAATTCGCGGATCGTCGACAATTTCACCGTCAATTATCGGATCTTTTGCCCCCAAACCATTTTCGGTGATATAGATTGGGATATCGCCATAGCGCTCTTTTATCATCATGATGCCGTCGGTTAATCCCTGCGGCCAAATTTCCCAACCCCATTCAGTATAAGTACTTTGCGGATTGCGGACGAAATAAAATAATCCATCTACGCCGGACTCGCCGACGCCTGGACCCTCCTGCGGCGTGGCGGAGACCGTCTCCCGACGGTAATAATTCAGGCCGATAAAATCACAGCGGTTTTCCTTGAGCAGCGCATCATCGCCCGGGGCGAAGCGCGGTACATTCCACAGCGCCTGAGCCTGACGAAGCAAATCGTCTGGATAGACGCCTTTCAGTACCGGATCGTAGAACCAGTGGGTATGAATAGCATCGGCCAACGCAGTGGCCTTAATATCCTCCGCGCTTGGCGTCAACGGCGTATGGGGCTGCAGGACATTAACGAAACCAATCTGACCGTCAATGTTCATTTCACGAAAGCTCTTAACGGCCAACGCGTGGGCGATAAAGACATGGTGACAGGCCTGGATGGCGCGCGCCGGGTCGCGTACCGCCGGTGGATGGCAGCCATTTATATAACCGTGGCCAATAAATACGATAGTTTCGTTAAAGGTGGCCCACAGCTTGACCCTGGAACCGAAGCGCTGATAGCACAGACGCGCGTATTCGGCGAAGGCTTCCGCGGTGCTGCGGGCCTCCCAACCGCCTTCGTCCTGCAATGCCTGCGGCAAATCCCAGTGATAAAGGGTGATCATCGGTTCGATATTGTGCGCCAGCAGTTCGTCGATCAAATCGCTGTAAAACTGTACGCCGGGTTCATTGACTTCGCCGCGGCCACGAGGCAATAACCGTGGCCAGGAGATAGAAAAGCGGTAGCTTTGGAGCCCCATTTCCGCCATCAGGGCGACATCTTCACGAAAACGATGGTAGTGATCGACTGCGATATCACCATTGGTGCCCTGAAAGGTGGTTCCCGGCTGGTGCGAGTAGATATCCCAAATAGAAGGGCCTTTGCCATCGGCATCGTGCCCGCCTTCAACCTGGTAGGCGGCCGTTGCGGCCCCCCAGAGAAAATCTTGCGGAAATGCGCCCATCAAAAAAACTCCTTATCAAGTGATAAAGAGAGTGTATTGAATGGCGCGACAAATCTGCAACCGGTTTCTGAAACCGGTTGCAGATTTGCGGCGAGTATCACTTTTTGCCGTTACTTTGCCTGAACGGTGCTGGCCGGAGGCGGGGACTGATAATCATCGATTTGATGCGCAACCACCAACAGCACAGCCGAAACGCCAAAAACAACCCAACCAATAAGTTCTACAATGCGGGTAAAAACAGTCGTCATAATTCTAAAGCGGAAAGTTAAAATGGACTGAAATGTTACTAAACCGCGGAAACAACGCAAGTACTACCGCCCATGCATTGCGCAAATGGCGCAAAGATGAACACCGTACGCTGATAAGTGGAAGATTGCGGTTTATAGTTAAAGTCATGTTGCCTGTGAGGATGACGCCATGAGTGATGCTATACGGGTAGGGCTGATAGGCTACGGTTATGCAAGCAAGACATTTCATGCGCCTTTGATTTCCGGTACGCCGGGCATGGCGCTGTCGGCTGTGGTCAGTAGCGACGCGAAGAAAGTGCTGGCAGACTGGCCGGCGACCCAGGTGGTGGCTTCCGCGAATTCGCTCTTTGCTGACCCCGATATCGATCTCATTGTCATTCCGACCCCCAACGATACTCATTTTCCGCTGGCGCGGGCGGCGCTGGAGGCGGGCAAACACGTCATTGTTGATAAGCCTTTTACCGTGACACTGTCACAAGCGCGTGAATTGGATGCTATCGCCAGAAACCGCGGGCGTCTGTTATCAGTATTTCACAACCGGCGCTGGGATAGCGATTTTCTCACGCTGAAGGCCTTGATTGCCGCTGGGGAATTGGGAGAGGTCAGTTACTTTGAATCACATTTCGATCGCTATCGTCCGCAAATTCGCGATCGCTGGCGTGAGCTAGGCGGCCCTGGCAGCGGCATCTGGTATGACTTAGGCCCTCATCTGCTGGATCAGGCGGTCAATCTGTTTGGCCTGCCGGTGAGTATTGCCGTCGATCTGGCGCAGCAGCGCCCCGGCGCTCAGGCGACGGATTATTTCCACGCGGTGTTAATTTATCCGCAACGACGCGTGATTTTGCACAGTACGCTGCTGGCGGCGGCGGAAACGGCGCGTTATATCGTCCATGGTTCACGAGGAAGCTATGTGAAATATGGTCTCGATCCGCAGGAAGAGCGTTTGAAAAGCGGCGAGCGGCTGCCGCAAGAGGATTGGGGCTACGATATGCGCGACGGCATATTGACCCGCGTTGAAGGTGAAGAGCACGTCGAGGAAACCTGGCTGACGCTGCCGGGAAATTATCCCGCTTATTATGCGGCGATCCGCGATGCGCTCAACGGCAGCGGTGAAAACCCGGTACCCGCAAGCCAGGCGATTCAGATTATGGAACTGATTGAGCTGGGGATTGAATCGGCACGGCACCGGACGGCGCTGTGCCTGATTTAACCGCTTACTCCGCCTGTGCGGCGGAGCTTTGACTTAATGAGCCTGCAGGACGCGTTGCATTAGCGCCTCTTTTTCCTGACGACTCAGGAACGCCAGCTCCAGACCGTTAATTTGCGCCTGGCGGATCTGCGCACGGCTGAGGCCCGCCGCCGGTGCGGCGACATTGTACTCATGAATGATATCCACACCCTGTACCGCCGGATCATCGGTGTTAATGCAGGCCAGAACGCCGTGATCGAGGAAGGTCTTCAGCGGATGCTGCGCCAGTGAGGCGACGGTACTGGTCTGGATGTTTGATGTCAGGCAGGATTCAATGCCAATACGTTCAGCGGCTAGGAAGTCCATCAGCTTCGGATCCTGCACAGCTTTCACTCCGTGACCGATACGTTCGGCGCCCAGTTCACGAATAGCCTGCCAGATACTTTCCGGCCCGGCGGCTTCACCTGCGTGGACGGTAATACGCCAACCCGCGTCACGTGCGCGGCGGAAATGATCCATAAACAGCGCGCCAGGGAATCCCAGCTCATCGCCAGCCAGATCCAGCGCGGTGATACCATCGCGATGGGCCAGCAGGGCGTCGAGTTCCTCTTCACAGGCCGCTTCGCCGAAGGTGCGGCTCATGATGCCAATCAGACGCGCTTCGACGCCAAAATCACGGCAGCCTTCACGTACTCCGGCAATCACCGCTTCGACGACGCCGGCGACCGGCAGCTGATGGGTCATCGCCATATAACGCGGAGAAAAGCGCAGCTCAACGTAGTGCAGGCCGTTGCGCGCGGCGTCTTCAACGTTTTCCCAGGCAACACGCCGGCAGGCTTCCAGAGAAGCCAGCACCTTCACGCCCCAATCGAGTTTCGCCAGGAAGCTGACCAGGTCTGGTTCATTGCTGGTGACCTGCACATGCGGACGCAGCGTTTCAAGCGTGTCTGCCGGGAGAGTAATATTGAACTGGCGGCCAAGATCGAGAATGGTTTGGGCACGGATGTTGCCGTCAAGATGGCGGTGAATGTCAGTTAAAGGCAAAGTTGAATCAATCATGGACGCACTCGTTTTTTAGTTGAAGTGCACGATATTATACATCAGCAATGTAACTGTTTAAAAGTAGGGAAAAAATCCTGTTGATACAGAGAGATGACTTGAACAAAGTCTTTTTTTGCGCAAATAAAGAGCCATTTTTCTTTTTGTTGCGCAATTCGGCTGATGGGCTGCCCGCCACAAAACTAACTGCGGGCCGCCTGAATATCCGCATGAGCGTTTAATAATTTCTGCGATTAAAAGGGCAGAATCATATTTTCCATATGCAATAACGTATTATCTTTTGACCAGTAATGGCGCGTTTTTTCATTAAGATCAACCACCCACTTGAATACCCCTGCATTTGCCAGTTCAGCGCAATAGATATCAAAAGGGGTGATACCGCTAAAGTGGCGTCGCGCAGCTTCTCGGGTAAGCGTTCTGCAGGCCTGCGAGTTAACACGCAGCAACTTTCTGTTGCTTTTCAGGGAAACGAAAGTATCTGATGACATAACAAAATTCACATTCCCGGTAGCGACAAAATAAATGTAATAAGAGACGTTATTTTCAATAAGTACTTCAGTAAATGAAATAAAATCCGCATCAGTACGTACTCGCTCAAAAATGGTTCTGAGCAAATCCAGAAGCTCCATGGTTTTCCTTGTGGGTCGTGTGCGCGCGTGAGACGGCTTCATATACGGTTGGTGTATATAAAACGTTCACATATCTATTTATTATAATGCTAATTATATAAGCTTAATTTTAATGTGTGTAATGGTGTTGGAACAGTGTTTCAAGTGTTACAAAATATTGCTTCGGCGTCAGATATCGCGGTTGAACTGGCAGGGAGTAAAACAGCGCGGCGACTTATCAATAGCATTTCGCTATTAGTCATAGAGAATCAGTATTTAATCTTAATATGCCGCTTTTATATAGTGTCGCGGACTACTATTCCTGCCATCGTTAGCAGGCTATTTTATAAAGGACGCTGGGAAAATGGCATTTACTCTGAAAAATTTGACGCATTCATTGGTTTTCGCTGGCGCATTGCTGCTGGCGGGCTGTGGGCCAAAAGATCAGGATCCGAATCATATTAAAGTGGGGATTAGCGCGGGGATCGACCAGCAAGTCTGGGCGGTGGTGCAAAAGGTCGCCAAACAAAAATATAACCTCGATGTTGAGGTGGTGACTTTCAATGACTTCGTCCTGCCAAACGAGGCGCTGAACAATGGCGATCTCGATATCAATGCTTTCCAGCATAAACCTTATCTGGATAAACAGATTCAGGAGCGCGGCTATAAGCTGGTAGATGTCGGTACCACATTTGTCTATCCGATAGCCGCTTATTCAAAGAAAATCACCGCCATTTCACAGCTTCCGGACGGCGCCCAGGTGGCGGTGCCTAACGACCCAACCAACCTTGGACGCTCACTGTTATTGCTGGAGAAGCAGGGGCTCATCACGCTGAAAGAGGGGGTTGGCCTGCTGCCAACCGCGCTGGATATCGTGAATAACCCGAAGAAGCTGAAAATCGTCGAGATTGAAGCGCCGCAGCTGACCCGCGCGCTGGATGATAAACAGGTGACCATGGCTATCATTAATACCACCTTTTCCAGCCAGATTGGCCTGTCGCCGACGCGCAATGGTCTGTTCATTGAGGATAAAAATTCGCCGTACGTCAATATCTTCGCCAGCCGTGAAGATAATAAAGACAGCGCAAAGGTAAAGAACCTGGTGAAAGCCTATCAGACCGACGAAGTCGCCAATGCCGCCGCCGAATTGTATAAAGGTGATGCAGTGAAAGGTTGGTAGCTATTCTTCCCTCGCGGTCTGGCTCTGCGCATCCAGCACCTGAGTTAACACGCGCCGCGCATTAGCGGCGCAGTCAATGTCATCCGGCTTCTGTTGTATCTCATCAATAACGCTTACCAGCTGCGCTTTGCTGTGCGCGAGTTTCTGTTCCAGTTTTTCAATATCCGCCACTTTTTGCTGCAGGGTGGTGAGAAGCGTTTGTCGGTCCCAGTGGTTGAGATTGGACGGTAACAGGGCGGCGATTTCTTCAAGAGTAAATCCCGCCGCCTGAGCGGTAGTAATCAATCCCAGCACCACCAGCGCCTCTTCCGGATAGCTGCGATAGCCATTGGCTTTACGCTGCACGGTTTTGAGGATCCCGGCGCGCTCGTAATAACGGATCCGCGAAGGCGTAAGGCCGCTGCGTTTTGCCAGAGTACCGATGTTCATTTTTATTCCTCATAAGCTGCTTGACCTTAAACTTAACTTTAAGGTTATGGTTTGTCCAGTACACTGACTGGAGCCCTGACATGACACTCTTTACTCCGCTGCGACTGGCCTCTGGCGTCGTCATTAACAACCGCATCGCTAAAGCGGCGATGGAAGAAAATATGGCCGATGCCGATCATGCGCCGTCAACGGAATTACTCACTCTCTATAAGGCCTGGGCGCAGGGGGGCGCCGGGGTGATTATTACCGGCAATGTGATGGTGGACGCCAGGGCGATGACCGGCCCGGCGGGCGTGGTGCTGGAAGATGAACGACATCTCGACAGGTTTCGCGCCTGGTCGCAGGCGGCGCGGGCGAATGGCGCGCAGGTGTGGATGCAGATTAATCATCCTGGGCGACAGATGCCTGCGGGCCTGGGACAGGAGACGCTGGCCCCTTCGGCGTTGGCGCTGGATCTTGGGTCGCAATCTTCGCGCTTTCGCCTGCCGCGGGCCATGGATGAGAATGATATCGCCGATGTGACGCGACGGTTCATCACCACCTCCCGGTTAGCGGAACGCGCTGGATTTCACGGCGTCGAAATCCATGCCGCCCACGGTTATTTGCTGAGCCAGTTCCTCTCGCCGCTCAGTAATCAGCGCACCGATCGATATGGCGGGAGCATTGAAAATCGCGCCCGTCTACTGCTGGATATCGTGCGCGGCGTACGCGAGACGGTGGCGGCGGATTTTACCGTTGCGGTCAAACTCAATTCAGCGGATTTCCAGCGCGGCGGCTTTTCGATTAACGATGCGAAGAGGGTGGTGCAAATGCTGGCGGAAAGCGGCGTCGATCTGGTCGAACTTTCCGGCGGCAGCTACGAAGCGCCGGCGATGATGGGCGCCATGCGCGATGAGCGGACGCTGGCGCGGGAAGCTTACTTCCTGCAGTTTGCCGAGCAGATCGCCGAAGTGGCGACGATTCCTTTAATGGTCACCGGCGGCGTGCGGCGGCGTGAAGTGGCGGAAAGGGTGGTGAATAGCGGGGTTGCGCTGGTGGGCATCGCCACGGCGATGGCGATTGTCCCCAGTCTGCCGCAGTACTGGCGTGAGGGGGAGTTCGATGCGCCACTGCTGCGTCAGGGTAACTGGAAGAACAAGGCCATTGCCGCCACCGCGCATATGGCGGCGGTGAAATATCAGCTGCAGCGGCTAAGCCGCCACCGCGCGGCGCGGCCGCAGGTCTCACCGCTATGGGCGCTGCTGACGGCGCAACTGACGGCGAAACGGCAGGCTAAACGTTATCGGCGCTGGATGGCGGGAAAGTAATGACAGCCGGTAGCGTGCTACCGGCCCCTCGCGTCACTTTTGAATCAGATAGCGGATTGTCGGCCCGTCCTGCTGAATATCCAGCACGGTGTAGCCGTGATTTTTAGCATCGTGCGGGATGTTGTTGATTGACTGCGGACAGTCGCTCACCACTTCCAGTATTTCCCCTTTTTTTAGTGCCGGCATCGCTTCAAGCGTGGCCACGGCTGGGTAGGGGCAAGGTTCGCCAACCATATCGAGGCGGTAATCAGGAACGATCTCTTTCATGCGGTATCCTTAATACGGGTCGCCGAAGTGTTTTTCTGGCGAAAGAAGTGTTTTTCCCAGGCGATAACCAACATCAGCGCGATAAACAGCAGCAGGTAGGTGATAAGCAGGCCGCCGAACGGACCAAAAGTCGTCAGCAGGTTAATCTTATCCCAGTTGGTGGCAAGCGTCGGCGATAAATCATCCCAGAAGTAAGCCAGCAGGGTGGAGCCGATAACGTTGCCTAACCCGACCCACCAATAATGTACCTGGCCTTCAACGGCGCGATACATCCAACCGGTTTCGCAACCACCGGCCAGTACGATGCCAAAACCGAACAGCAGGCCGCCAATTACCGCGTTTGGCCCGGCCCACATGATTTTGGGCTCCATGCCGAGCTGTACATAGCTAAAGATACCGATAGCGCTAGCCGCCATCCCGAAGATGATTGCTTTGGCCATATAGGTGCGCCCGGTCACCCACATATCGCGAAAGGCGGAGGTGAAACAGATTTGCGCTCGCTCGATGAGCAGGCCAAAAGCAACGCCGAACAGCAGGGCCAGGCCCAGTTTAGGCTGATTGGCGGCGGTCAGTAGCCCCCAGCCGATCATAGCGACAAATACCAGCATTCCCAGACGAAAGCGGCGACGCGCCTGCGCGGGTTTTTGAGTTAACGGTGAGGCCGCGGAGACTTTCTCAATTTTGACCGGAATACGGAAAACAGGCAGCAGCGTAAAACGCGCGCCGAACCAGGTCCCGATGGCGGTGGCGATGGCGAAGAACCATGCGTGCAGGGAAAACTGCGGGATCCCGGTGAAGAAAGCCGCCAGGTTACAACCCATTGCCAGCCGGGCGCCGAAGCCAGCGATAATGCCGCCGGCCAGCGCCTGGAAAATGCGAATGCGGCTACGCGGCATCCGCAGCTTGACGTTATTCGCCCACAGCGCGGCGGCGAGGCAACCGCCAAACATGCCAAGGATCATCATGCCGTCGATACGCGTTAACGGCGTACCTTCGAGATGGATTAATTGGTAGTAACCCCAGTTTTCGGCCGGAACGCCCATCATCTGCAGCAGTTGGCCGCCCCAGCGGGTAAATTCGCCGGTGACTGCCCAGAATGTACCGGTAATGCCAAAATAGTAAGTAGAAAGAATACCGGCGGCGATCACCGCAGGCGCTGGCGCCCAAAACTTAATTAGCCAGGCTTGTTTGAATTGTTGCCATGTCATAGAAATGCCTCTGAACTCAGAAGGTAATTCGCCCCGAAAGGGCTTGAAGAGCCGCGATAATACGCCGCTTAGCTTTCAGAATCACTCGACGAGATCAAAAGCGGGAAGAATGCCTCATGAAAAAGGCCGCCAGTCAGGGCGGCCTTAAATCAACAACGCTGGAATTAATTAAAGCCCAGGCGAATAAGATTCAATGGGCAATACAATTCATGACTACCGTCTAATTCTACGCAGTCACTGCGGCGCAGCTGTTCGCTGTTTTTATTGGCGCCATGAATGGCCTTAATCACTCCCGTCGCGCCGCTGTCGGCCACCATGACCCGGCTGCCGGCATCAATAGCATTACGGTTACGATCGTAGGTTTTCATCATTTCCTCCTCTGCATTGTCATTCGGACGTGATTGTTTAGCGTTGTTTTAATACTCCTGTGTGGTTAAAAAGTTTTTGAGATATATCAAAATTATTTTAATTCAGGGCGCAATGACCGCAGAGCGGCAATCAATCCTTGAACCCCTTTCTCAAGCTTCACCCGCGGGCATCCGGCATTTAGCCTGATGAAACCGTTACCCTCTTCGCCATAGGTATAACCCGGCATGATCGCGAGTTTTTGCTCTTCAATCAGCGCTTTTTGCAACGCGCGATCGTCGATACCGAGTGGACGCAGATCGATCCACGCCAGATAGGTGGCCTGTGGCGGCTGCCAGTTTAGCTGCGGGAAGGCCTGATTCAGCTGCCCGGCGATATAGCGCATGTTTTCCTGCAGATAATCGCGTAGCGCATCCAGCCATGGCGCGCCCTGACGATAGGCGGCGATATGCGCGACCAGCGCCGGAACCGACGGAGAAGAGAGTCCATCGCGGCCTTTCAGCGCTTGCAGATAGCCATCGCGCGAAGCAGTATCGGCGATGAGCCCATAGGCGCCGGTAAATGCCGGGATATTGAAGCTTTTTGAGCCCGACGTGAACAGCGCCCAGGACCCCTGCGCAACGGCGCACCAGGGGGTATGATGGTGTTCGCCCCAGGTCATATCCATATGAATTTCATCGCTAATAACCCGGACGTTATGCTTCGCGCACAGTTGCGCCATGGTGGTCAGTTCATCGCGGCTCCAGACTTTGCCCGTCGGATTGTGCGGGCTGCACAGCAGCAAAATGCGGTTGTCGGGATGGGCGAGCGCGGCTTCCAGTTCGTTCATATCGCAACGCCACTCACCCTCATCAAGCTTGAGCGCCACCGGGGCAATGCGGCGCTGGTTGCCGTCGATAGTTTTGTAAAACGCGTCGTAAGCCGGAGTATGGACCACGATGCCGTCGCCCGGATTCGACCATTGCCGAATCATTTCGGCCACCATGTAGATAACCGACGGGCCGTAAACGATGGCGTCGTGGTCGATGGGGCTATGAAAACGGCTGGCGAACCAGTGGCTGACGGCCCCGAGAAATTCGTCGTTTTTCCAACGGCTATAGCCAAAAACGCCGTGCGCCAGGCGCTGGCTGACGGCGTCGATAATACAAGGGGCGGTAGCGAAATCCATATCGGAGATAGTGAACGGCAGCAGGTCGGCAGCGCCGAAACGGTCGGCAACGTAATCCCATTGGGTGCACCAGGTACCGTGGCGATCGACTGGCGTGGCAAAATCAAACATCTGAACGTCCTTCGAAAATGCCCCCTACGCGTGGAAGGGGGCGTATGTTTAGGCCTGAACGGTATTCATCAGGGTGGCCATTTCATCTTTTACCGACTGAACCTGTGGGCCGATGACCACTTGCAGGTTGTGATCGTTAAGCTGGACCACGCCGATTGCGCGGTTGGCTTTCAGCGCGGCGGTATCGACTTTGCTCATGTCGTTCACCGACAGGCGCAGGCGGGTAATGCAGTTATCGAGCGTGACAATATTGTCGGCACCGCCGAGCGCGGCCAGAATCGCCGGCACGTTATAACCTGATTTGCCAATCGTTCCGGCAACCGCTTTTTCGATGTTAGTCGCCGTTTCGATATCGCGGCCCGGCGTTTTCAGATTGAAGCGGGTGATGGCGAAACGGAAGATTCCGTAGTACACCGCGAACCAGATGGCGGCGACAACCGGCACCATATACCACTTGGTCGACAGCCCGTGCAGGATGCCAAAGACCACGAAGTCGATAATGTTGCCGTCGGTGTTGCCGATGGTGACGCCAAGTACCGCCATGATAGTGAAACCAAGGCCGGTCAGCAGGGCGTGGATGACGTACAGTACCGGCGCGACGAACAGGAACAGGAATTCCAACGGTTCAGTGGTACCGCCGACTACGCAGGCAATGACGCCAGAAATGAGCAGCCCTTTAATTTTATGACGGTTTTCTGGGCGGGCGCAGTGGTACATCGCCAGCGCCGCGCCGGGCAGGCCGCCGAGGAAGGCGGGCATTTTACCCTGTGACAGGAAGCGGGTCGCGCTTTCAGAGAAGCCGTGCGTCGTCGGACAACTCAACTGCGCCTGGAAGATGGTCAGCGCGCCGCTGACGCTGTGGCCGCAAACGTCCATGGTGCCCCCCGCTTCGGTAAAGCGGATCAGCGCCACCAGAATATGATGCAGGCCGAACGGCAGCAGCAGGCGTTCTCCGGTGCCGAAGATCATCGGGCCAAAATCGCCGGCGCTATTGATAACATGTCCTAGTCCGTTGATACCCATCGCGAACACCGGCCACACCAGTGGAATAACCAGGCCGACCAGGCCTAACACCACGGTGGTAATGATCGGTACAAAGCGCGTGCCGCCAAAGAAGGCCAGCGCGTCCGGCAGACGGATGTTGTGGAAGCGTTCATGCAGCATCCAGACGATAATCCCGGCGATCACCGCGCCGAGGATCCCGGTGTCGATCGACTGAATACCGATAATATTCTGAATGTTGTTGGCCTTGAGGATCGCCGCGTCGGTCGTTGGCAGAATGCCTTTCGCCGTCAGCCAGAAGTTAACCGCGAGGTTCATTACCGCGTAGCCGACGAAGCCCGCGAAAGCGGCGACGCCTTTGTTTTCACGCGCCAGGCCGAGCGGAATAGCGATACAGAACATGACCGGCAGGAAGCTAAAAGCAAATGAGCCGACTTTACTCATCCAGACAAAAATCGCCTGCAGCAGCGGCACGTTTAGCCACGGCAGCAGCGTAATCACATCGTGGCTGCTTAACGAGCTGCCGATCCCCAGCATGATCCCGCAAAACGAGAGCAACGCCACGGGCAACATAAAGGTTTTTCCTAACTGCTGGAAAAACTCCCATAAGGTAATTTTTGGTGCTGTTTTCGCCGTCATACACGAATCCTGGTTCTGAAAAGGGTCGATAGGATGTAACGTAGCGGCAAGATAAAACGTTTTACCATTTTTTAGTGCGATAAAAATCACATAATCAAGCGATAATAAGGTTTATAAAGATAACATACTGATAAAACGTTTTATCGAAAGGCAAAGGGAGTCAGCCAGTCGTTATGGCTATCGCAAAAAAGACAACCATCAATGATGTGGCGCTGGCGGCTGGCGTCTCGGTTAGTACGGTATCGCTGGTGCTCAGCGGTAAAGGGCGTATCTCTTCGGCCACCGGCGAGCGCGTCAATCAGGCCATTGAGCAACTCGGTTTTGTGCGTAATCGCCAGGCGGCGTCGCTCCGCGGCGGGCAAAGCGGGGTGATTGGCCTTATCGTTAGCGATCTGTCGAAACCGTTTTATGCCGAACTAACCGCCGGGTTGACCGATGCGCTGGAATCACAGGGTAAAATGGTATTTCTGACCCAGGGCGGGCATCGCGGCGAGAAAATGCTCCAGCGTTTTGAAACGCTGGTCTCGCAGGGGGTGGACGGGGTGATTATCGCCGGCGCTATCGACAAGGGCGGCGAACTGCGCGATCGTGCCGCCGAAGTGGGGATGCCGCTGGTTTTTGCCTCCCGCGCCAGCTACCTGGACGATATCGACCTGATCCGCCCGGATAACATGCAGGCGGCGCAAATGGTGACTGAACATCTGATTCGCCGCGGTCATCAGCGCATCGCCTGGCTGGGCGGGCAAAGCGCGTCTCTGACCCGCGCCGAACGGGTGGGCGGCTATTGCGCCACCTTATTGAAGTACGGGCTGCCGTTTCATAGCGAATGGGTTGTCGAGTGTGGATCCAGTCAGCAGCAGGCGGCGGAAGCCATGATCGCGCTGCTGCGGCAAAACCCGACCATCAGCGCGGTGCTTTGCTATAACAGCGTCATCGCCACCGGGGCGTGGTTCGGTCTTCTGCGCGCCGGGCGGCAGAGCGGCGAGGGCAGCGTGGAAAGTTATTTTGAGCAACGCATCGCGCTGGCGGCCTTTGCCGAAGTGCCGGAAGCGGCGCTCGATGATGTTCCCTTGACCTGGGTGACCACCCCCGCGCGTGAGATGGGGAACAGTCTGGCGGAGTGTATTTTACGCCGCCTCGAGGAGGGGCAAGGCAGCGCGCGTAATCAGATTATGCCGCCGCGGCTGGTTATTAGAAAATAGGGGCCGCCATCGATTAAGGTGGTTCCCGGGCTGCGGCTTACGCCTTGCCCGGGTAACCTGATTGCAGCCCGGTACGTGTTTTTACTGCTGCGGTTCGGCGGTGGGGAGCGTCAGGCCGAACATGGCGGCGAAATCAGCCAGCGGCATTTTCTGCCCGTTTAGCGTGACCTGGCCGTCGGCGTACTGCAGGCTGGAGGTAATCGCGTTATCTTCCATCGTGGTCAGACGGAACATCTGGCCCATCGCCGCCAGCCCTTTAACCTGCTGCTCGGCAAGTTTCGCCGCATCCTCCGGCTGATAGCCTTCCAGCCCGGCAATCTGCGTCATCAGAGCGGTGGCCATATCCACCGGGATCACCAGCTTGCCGTCCAGCGATTTAATGCTGCGGTCCAGTTCATCGGCGACGGTCTGCGGCGCGGCGGTCGTTTGCGCCGGATCCTGCATCAGCACCGACAGATTCAGGGTGCTTTCGCCTTTCGCATTTTGCCAGCTCAGCGGGGAAATCGTCAGCGACGGATTACCTTTCAACAGAATCGGCAGCGAGCTAAAGAAGATTTCGCTTAACGCCTGCTGATAGAGTTCCGGATTCTGCGCCAGCTCTGGCTTCGCCATCAGCGCCTGTGCCTGGGCGTTATACTGCTGGCTGAATTGATGCCACGCCTGTCCGTCGAGATTATCCAGCTTAACGGTGAGTTTGCCGCGGCCCATATCCTGGTTTTGCAGTTTCAGGCTGTTAAGGTTGTAATCAAGCTGGCTATTGATACGCTTGCCGTCATCGGAGAGCGTAGAGCGGCCGTCGATATTCATGCCTTCCAGCAGCGCCAGCTCTTTACCTTCAACGCCGATCGCCAGTTTATCAAGCGAGATCTTCTGCTTGCCGATACGCTCCTCAAAAGCGGTCATTTCGGTGGCGCCGTCAGCCTTCAGGTTGCTGAAATTGAGCTGAACTTTCTGGTTGTATTCGTTGACCGCGTTGATCTGCCCGCTGGCCGCTTCGCCGCTCAGACTGATAGTTTTGCCATCGCGATCGGCATTGAGCTGGAACTGGCCACCGCTAAAGATAACTTTTTCATTGTCTTTAGCGTAATCCAGCGGGTTAAGGAAGATGGCCGACTGGGTATCGCCGCTATAGGCAATACGGGTGTCGATGTTAAACGGCGCTTGCCCTTTAGCAATATCGAACAGCGCTTTGCTGGCGTCGTTATTCACGAGAGTCGTGTTGACGGAGGCCATTGCCGGCGCGAGGTTAAAAGATTTTAACGAGGCAAGCGGGAAGGGACCATGATCGACCTTCTCGTCAAACACCAGGCTTTGACCGGCGGCCAACAGGCTGTGTTCTTTACCGGCCTGCGGCTTTACCACCAATTGCAGATGGCTGCTGAATAACCCGCGCTGGTAGTCCTGATAGCTCAGCTCTACGCCCGCTTCCGGCGCGTTGCTCTGCAGTTGGGCGTTAGCCTGCTGCACCATTTCGGCAATACGGTTTTCCAGTTGCTTACCGGTAAACCAGGCTCCGCCTGTCCAGACGACTCCGAGCGCGACGATAACTCCCGCGGCGACCAACGTTTTTTTCATAGCATTTGTCCATAAATGAAACCAGGCGGAACATGCCGCCTGGTTGTGTTGTCATGATGGGGGAAGTCTAGCAACTGCGGATTAAAAGTTCAGTAACTTACTTAAGCTTATTGAACACGCGCGCCAGACGACCGTTGCCGCTGACCTGTACCGGCGATTCGTTGCAGGCGATAAACGCCGATTCACCCGGCTGCAGGGTCAGACGCTGCTCGCCTTTACGCAGCGTTGCTTCGCCTTCCACACAGAACAGAATCGCGGCGCTCTCTTGCGCCAGAGAGGCCTCATTAGTGGTCAGATCGTGCAACGAGAAGGCGAAATCATCGACCGGGATTGGGAAATCCAGCTCGCTACCGCGTTGTTCCGGCTGGGTCAGCAGCTCAGCGGCAGGTTTGGCGACAAATTTCACGTTCGCCACCAGTTCCGGAATATCGATGTATTTTGGCGTCAGACCGGCGCGCAGCACGTTATCTGAGTTGGCCATCACTTCCAGCGCCACGCCCTGCAGGTAGGCGTGCGGGGTCTCGGCGAACAGGAACATCGCTTCGCCAGGATTCAGTTTCACCACGTTGAGTAGTAGCGGGGAGAAGAGGCCGCTGTCATCCGGGTAGAATTCAGCGATCAGACGAATGGTCTGCCACGGCTCGCCCTGCTGGCGGTCGAGGGCGTTTTGCAGCACGCTGAGCGCATGCGCTTTTTCTTCACCTTTCATATTCAGCAGGCTGGCGAATAGCTGGCTTAAATGCGCGGCATCCGGCTGTTGAATGAATTCGCCAATTGCCGGATGCGCCTCGGCAACCGGCTGCAGCAGCGCGACAATTTCATTAAATTCGCGGAACGCGTTCATAGCGAGGAACGGCGTCAGGGCGAAGACCAGCTCCGGCTTGTGGTTGGGATCTTTATAGTTGCGCTCGGCGGCATCCAGCGGAATACCCGCGGCGTTCTCTTTGGCAAAGCCAATTTCCGACGCGCGTTTATTCGGGTGAACCTGGATGGAGAGCGGCTGGGCGGCGCACAGTACTTTGAACAAGAACGGCAGTTCGCCAAAACGCTCGGCGACGTTAGCGCCGAGGAGGGCATTTTTATCGGCTTCAATGACCTCGCGCAGCGACTGCGGCTGGCCGTCGGCGTTAAGGATCCGCGAGCTGCTTTTCGGGTGTGCGCCCATCCACAGTTCCGCCATCGGCAGGTTGTCCGGATTGGCGATACCGTAAAGGTCGGTTAACGCGGTGTGACTTCCCCATGCATAGTTTTGCACTGAGTTAATGAGCTTCTGCATTCTCAATCCCTGTTTCCACATAAAAATGTTGGCTCTATTAAACCAACAAATCGTCGAGAAGCAACTGCTGAAAGAAAAAGTCGTCCTTGTCTCAGTTTTTGTTAAAAAATTGTGTAAGATTGATCGACTCGCTTTTCTACAGGCAAATGGAGTGTCTGCCTGAAACATAATCAGCCAAGCAGTAAGTGAGAGTACAATGTCGAACAAACCGTTTGTTTATCAGGATCCTTTTCCGCTTAAAAAGGATGACACCGAGTATTATCTCCTCAGCAGTGATTACGTCTCCGTCGCCGAATTCGCCGGCCAGGAAGTTCTGAAGGTTGAACCTCAGGCGCTAACCTTACTGGCCCAACACGCGTTCCACGACGCCTCCTTTATGCTCCGCCCGGCACACCAGCAGCAGGTCGCGGATATCCTCAACGACCCGGAAGCCAGCGAAAACGACAAATACGTCGCGCTGCAATTCCTGCGTAACTCCGATATCGCCGCCAAAGGCATTCTGCCGACCTGTCAGGACACCGGTACCGCGATCATCATGGGGAAAAAGGGACAGCGCGTTTGGACCGGCGGCGGCGATGAAGCCGCGCTGGCGCAGGGCGTGTACAACACCTATATCCAGGACAACCTGCGTTATTCGCAGAACGCGCCGCTGGACATGTATAAAGAGGTCAACACCGGTACCAACCTGCCGGCGCAGATCGATCTTTATGCAACCGATGGCGATGAGTATAAGTTCCTCTGTATCGCCAAGGGCGGCGGCTCCGCGAACAAAACCTATCTGTACCAGGAAACGAAAGCGTTAATCACCCCGGCGAAGCTGAAAAACTACCTCGTCGAGAAGATGCGCACCCTCGGTACCGCAGCCTGTCCGCCTTACCATATCGCCTTTGTTATCGGCGGCACCTCAGCGGAAGCCACGCTGAAGACGGTGAAACTGGCCTCGACCAAATACTACGATGGTCTGCCGACCGAAGGTAACGAACATGGCCAGGCGTTCCGCGATGTGCAGCTGGAGCAAGAGCTGCTGCTGGAAGCGCAGAACCTCGGCCTCGGCGCGCAGTTCGGCGGCAAGTACTTCGCCCACGATATCCGCGTGGTCCGCCTGCCGCGTCACGGCGCCTCCTGTCCGGTGGGGATGGGGGTTTCCTGTTCCGCTGACCGTAACATCAAAGCTAAAATCAACCGCGACGGCATTTGGCTGGAGAAACTGGAGAGCAACCCAGGGAAATACATCCCTGAGCACCTGCGCCAGGCCGGCGAAGGCGAAGCCGTGAAGGTGAACCTCAATCAGCCGATGAGCGAGATTCTGGCGCTGCTGTCGCAGTATCCGGTGTCGACGCGTCTGTCGCTGAGCGGCACGATCATCGTGGCCCGCGATATTGCCCATGCCAAGCTTAAAGAGCTTATCGATAATGGCGAAGCGCTGCCGCAGTATGTCAAAGATCACCCGATCTACTACGCCGGCCCGGCGAAGACGCCGGATGGTTACGCTTCCGGTTCTCTGGGGCCGACGACTGCTGGCCGCATGGACTCATATGTCGATCTGTTGCAATCGCACGGTGCGAGTAAAATCATGCTGGCCAAGGGTAACCGCAGCCAGCAGGTGACCGATGCCTGCCACAAACACGGCGGTTTCTATCTCGGTAGTATCGGCGGCCCGGCGGCGGTTCTCGCGCAGCAGAGTATCCGCAGCCTCGAGTGCGTGGCTTATCCGGAGCTGGGAATGGAAGCTATCTGGAAAATCGAAGTGGAAGATTTCCCGGCCTTTATCCTCGTTGATGATAAAGGTAACGACTTCTTCCAGCAGATCCAGACGTCGCAGTGTTCGCGCTGCGTGAAGTGAACGATGCCGCCCTTCGGGGCGGTTTTTGTTTGTGCCGCTTAGCGGCACGAACGACCAAAACAACTAATAAATCTGGTTAATACTTAATCCTTTAAGCAGGTGAGCTTTGTCGCTATGACGCACTTTGAATCCAAGGAGAAAGTAATGACAACGCATCGCAGTGAAAAAGACTCGATGGGCGCCATCGACGTCCCGGCCGATAAACTTTGGGGCGCGCAGACCCAGCGCTCGCTTGAGCATTTCCGTATCTCAACGGAGAAAATGCCTGGTGAACTGATCTACGCGCTGGCGCTGACCAAACGCGCGGCGGCGAAGGTTAACCAGGACCTGGGGCTGCTGGCGGCGGATAAAGCGGGCGCCATCATCGCCGCCGCGGATGAAGTCCTCGCCGGCAAGCATGCGCAGGAGTTTCCGTTGGCTATCTGGCAAACCGGCTCCGGTACCCAAAGCAACATGAATATGAACGAAGTGCTGGCTAACCGTGCGAGCGAGTTGCTTGGCGGCGTGCGCGGCATGGGGCGCAAAATTCATCCCAATGATGACGTCAATAAAAGCCAGAGCTCGAATGATGTTTTTCCAACGGCGATGCACGTCGCGGCGCTAATCGCGCTGCGCGAAAAGCTGATCCCGCAGCTACAGGCGCTGCGGGCCACGCTACAGGAAAAGTCGCTGGCCTTCGGTGACATCGTTAAAATTGGCCGCACCCACCTACAGGACGCTACGCCGCTGACGTTAGGGCAGGAGATCTCCGGTTGGGTCGCGATGCTGGAACATAATCTCCGCCATATTGAACACAGCCTGCCGCATCTCGCAGAGCTGGCGCTGGGCGGTACGGCGGTTGGCACCGGCTTGAATACGCACCCGGAATATGCGGTGCGGGTGGCGGCGGAACTGGCGTCGCTTAGCGGACTGCCGTTCGTCACCGCGCCCAACAAATTTGAAGCGCTGGCCACCGTGGATGCGCTGGTCCACGCCCACGGCGCGCTGAAGGGGCTGGCGGCTTCGCTGATGAAAATCGCCAACGATGTGCGCTGGCTGGCCTCCGGGCCGCGCTGCGGCATAGGTGAAATCGCCATTCCGGAGAACGAACCGGGATCCTCCATTATGCCCGGCAAGGTCAACCCGACGCAGTGCGAAGCGTTGACGATGCTGTGCTGCCAGGTGATGGGTAACGACGTGGCGGTGAATATCGGCGGCGCGTCAGGGAACTTTGAGCTTAACGTCTATCGGCCAATGGTCATCCACAACTTCCTGCAGTCGGTACGCCTGCTGGCGGACGGCATGGAGAGCTTTAATGAGCACTGCGCGGTGGGTATTGAGCCGAACCGCGAGCGAATCAACCAGTTGCTGAATGAGTCGCTGATGCTGGTGACCGCGCTCAATACCCATATCGGCTACGATAAAGCGGCGGAGATCGCCAAAAAAGCGCACCATGAAGGGCTGACGCTGAAAGCCGCGGCGCTGTCGCTTGGTTACCTGACGGAAGCCGAATTCGATAGCTGGGTTCGCCCGCAGGATATGGTTGGCAGCCTCGCTACTCGCTAGCCAGCCATAAATGCAGACGCGGGATCAGTAATCGTAACGACTGTGCCTGCGGCTTGTGGCGGTACTGCACGTTATCAGCATCGTAATTCAAAAGTTCGCCGAGATCCGGCACGCTAACCCCGTGGGTGCCGGAGATTAGCGCAATCAGCGGGCCGGGGCAGGCGTACTGCACCTGCTTCTGCTCGCCGGCATACCACACCCGGGCAATCGGCTGTACCTTGACCGGGCGTTTGATTTTCAATTTTGCCCGTTGCGGCAGGGCAGCGATATCCTGAAATTCCCGTTCCAGCTTGCTTTGCCACTGTTCGCGGGTCCAGGGCGGCACCGCACGCGGCGATTGCAGGCTCTTCTCTAACTGCATTAATACTTCATCGCGGGTCAGATTTTTAATCACATGCTTATTGGCCCAGCCGAAGCGGATGGTGCTGGGATCGAGCAGCGGCGTCAGGGTACGATAGGCGCTAAGGGTAATCAGGCCGGGCAGGTGGCGGTGAACCCATTCGAAACGCGCGGCGGCCGGCAATCCGGAATCGACGGTCACTATTTTCTCAAACGCCGCTTTCAGCGCGTTAATGGCGCTGATTTTCTCCAGCAGGTCTGCCTGCTGTTGCGTATCAACCGCCAGGCAAATCGCCCCGGGGAGGCGTACCGCCGCCTTGCTGCTGCGGTTTTCCGACTGCTGCTGTATAAACAGATGGCTGTAGTGCCTGAGCGCCATCTCCAGCGCGCTTTGCCCGACGTGCTGGGTGACCTGAATGGTATCCAGCGGCGCGTGCTCCGCCTCTTTACTCACCGCGGGTAATTCGAAAACCCGCGCCGCCAGCAGACGGCAGCGGCTCAGCGACGCTTTGAAGGTTTGTAGTTCGCGCTCAAGCTCACGAAAGGTGTCATTTAAGCGCGCAACGAGGTCGTAGCTTGCCATGATTACCGCCTTAGTTACAACATACTGTTTGAGTATAAACTATACGCAGGCCGTAACGCCTGCGCAAGCTCGGCTAAGCAGAAGTAAAAGCGGGAAGCTGGTGGTAAATAGGCCAGCTGAAAATGAACGCCGCGCCGCCGAGCGAGCTTTCGTCGCAGCGGACTTCACCGGCCATCGCCTGAGCAATACTGTGTACGATAGCCAGCCCCAGGCCGCAGCCGCCAGTGGCACGATCGCGGCTGGGATCGAGACGGACAAACGGCTCGAATACCCGTTCGCGTTCCTCAAGGGCGATACCCGGGCCATCATCTTCCACTCGCAGCGTCGCCCGTGAACCGGCCAGCGACAGGCTGATATGAATATGTTGATGGCTGTAGCGCAGGGCATTATTGACCAGGTTATCCAGCACGCGCTCCATTAAACGCATATCCAGCGCGCCGTAGTCGCCGGCCGTCAGCTGGCGCAACGCGACTTCACGCTGCGGATTGACCAGTTGAATGTCCTCGACGTGCGCGCGGATCCAGGCCGGGAAATCCGGGGTGGTCAGGTTGAGTTCGTTCTGCGGGCGATCGAGACGAGCGTAGGTCAGTAATTCTTCAATCAGCGCTTCCAGTTGCCCGATATCGCGGTTGAGAGCCTGCGACTCGGCCTCGGTCAGATTTTCGCTCATCTCCAGGCGATAGCGCAGGCGCACCAGCGGCGTGCGTAGTTCATGAGCGATACCGTCAATAAGCTGTTTTTTACTGGCTATCAGGGCGTTGATATTATCCGCCATTTGGTTAAAGGCCACGCCGAGTCGCTCGAAGCTCGACATGCTATCGAAATGGATGCGCTCGCTAAAATGGCCTTCGCCGAAGCGCTGTGCGGCGGTTTCGATACGCAACATATCCTGCCAGTGCGGACGCATCCAGATAAACACCGGAAAAGCCAGTGAAATAGCGATAAACGCCATCAGCGCGACGTCCAGCAGGCGCATCTCATGCAAAAAATAGAGATAGGGCACCGGGCCGACTGATAATACGTAATGGCTGCGCGGAATGCGTTGAATGAAGGTGTACTGATCGTCCAGCGCCACGATATCCCCCGCGCGCAGGTGCTGCATCGAGCTTTCCGACAGCTTGAATTTGCTTAACGGTTCAATGTGCAGATCGAAAGAGAGGTTAAGGTCCAGTTCTTTCAGCGTGTTGCTCCAGTCGCGCGGCGGGATCTCACGCAGTTCGCTGCGCATCAGATACAGCGAGCTTTTCATCAGATCGTCCAGCGACTGGCGACCGGCGCGCTCGGCGGTGAATTTATACACCAGGCCGACCAGCATGGTCATGACCAGGAAGCAGACGAACAGCAAAAGGTAAAACTGCACAAACAGTTTTTTCATTAATCATCACCGGTCATTAACTGGGTTATCTCGCGTCAAAAGATTCTACAGGAGAAGGATCCCGCTCGGCAAAGTTCTCACAGAGGCGCCAGGCCAAATGGCCGATGGCCGTATTGTGCCATTCCCCGGTCTGCCAGACGCCAGCCTCTCTGTTAATTTAAGCGCCCCTTAAATGACGGAGAGCGCCAGATGACTAAGCCCGTGTATTTGCATACTGATAATGATGTTGAGATTTTAAAAACCTTCGATATGGTCCTCAGCCATATGCAGGCGATCGCCGACCCTTATCAGTGGAAGTGGGTGATTACCGGCTGGCACAGCATCCTGCAGAACGCAATGGTGTTGGCGCTGTGTCAGGGCAATGACTTTCAGGTATACCTGGCCGACGGTAAAGCGTCGACTCGAGATATTTTCCTGCAAATTTATAACGACGATTTTTCCAACATCGACAAGCTGCAACTGCCGTCCTTTATGACGCTATACCGTGCGACAATGGAGAACAGCGCATTCGCACCCAGCGAAGACTGTACGGTGGCGATGGGTAAGCTTCACCAGCTGCGCAATGATTTCATCCACTATCATCCCGGAGGCTGGAGCCTGCAGGTCGATGGTTTACCGCAATGGATTCTGGCGAGCGGCGAACTGCTGGATCATTTCCTCGCCAGCCGTGAGGTCGTACGCTGGTATGGCGAAGACGATGAAATGGCATTCAGAGAGAAATACGCTGAATTTCAAGACCGACTACACGGCGTGATATCGGTCTATTCCTGACGCCGATTAATTATCCCAGGCGTGCGGAGCGAACAGATAACCTTTGTTGCGCACCGTCTTGATACGGTAGGGCTCGTTGGCGTTGTCGAGCAGCTTTTTACGCAGGCGTGAAATCGCGACATCGACGCTGCGATCCATGCCGTCGTAGCTGACGCCACGGAGATTTTTCAACAGCGCATCGCGATCCATAATCTGCCCGGCATGGGTCGCCAGCTCCCACAGCAGGTCGAAATCGGCGGTGGACAAAGCAACGTTGTCGCCACCGAGCAATACCTGACGGTTAACCGGGTCGATCGACAGCGAACCAAAGACAATGGCTTTATGCGGCGTCAGGGTTGCGGGAGCGGGCATCGACGGCGAAGCCACATGCTGGCGCAGATGCAAACGTAACCGGGCCAGCAGCACCGCAGGCGGGGTGGTCTTGAGGATATAATCACTGGCGCCCATCTCCAGCGACAGAATATGGTTCATATCGCTATCGAGCGAGGTCAGCAACACAATCGGACCCTGCCACTGGCTGCGCAGGTCGCGGCACAGCGTCATTCCGTCTTTGCCAGGCAGCATGATATCCAGCAGTACCAGATCGGGTTGTTCACGAGCAATAACCTCTTCGGCCCGGTCGCCGCGCGGTTCAACGACCACGTCCATATCATGCTTTCCCAGATAGGCGGCGATAAGCGCGCCAACTTCGGGCTCATCCTCAACAAAAACGATCTTATTCATATCTTACGCGTATAAATTAAAAAGCTAACATACACCGCCCGCAAATTGCCTGCCATTAATCTTTCATAAACAAATGTTCTTCCGTTATGCTGGGGAAATTGTTGTTCAAATGTTAAGGCATAAAATGGGGCTGTTGATTAAAGCGCTGCTGGGAGCGCTGGTGGTGGTACTGATAGGCGTACTGTCAAAAACCAAAAATTACTATATTGCCGGTTTAATTCCGTTATTTCCGACCTTCGCGCTTATTGCCCATTATATCGTCGCCAGCGAGCGCGGCATTGAAGCGCTGCGCACGACTATCGTCTTCGGCATGTGGTCAATCATCCCGTATTTTATCTACTTACTTTCGTTATGGTACTTCACCGGCGTAATGCGCCTGCCTTACGCGCTGGCAGGCGCGGTGATCTGCTGGAGTCTGGCGGCCTGGCTGCTGATCCTCGGCTGGAGCCGTTTCCACTAGCGCAGCGGTCGGCCGCCGTCGACCGCGAAAGAGCGGCCGGTGACGTAGCAACTGGTGAACAGATAATCGATGAGGTCGATAATCTCTTTTTCACCCGGTGCGATTTTCATCAGCGATTTATCCAGCGCCTGTTTACGGTATTCAGCGTCATCATGCTCGTTAAACATAATCAGCGATGGCGCGATGGCGTTGACCTTCACTTCCGGGGCCAGCTTACGGGCGAAAGAGCGGGTCATATTATCAAGTGCCGCTTTACTGGCGGCATAGGCGATATGCTTATCGCTGCCGCGTTCCACCACGTAGTCGGTAATGTGAATAATATCGCTGGCCGCATGACCAAAACCGCGCAGTAGGCTCTCCAGCGCGTGGTTAAGCAGATAGGGCGCGTGGACGTGAATTTGCATCATCCGCGATATCACCGTGGATAACGGCACCCCCGGTTTCTCCGCCATCCAATCACTGGCGTTATGAATAATCGCGCGCAGGCCGCTGGTCTGCGCTTTCACCGCTTCCGCGAAGGTAAGAATACCGTCGTCGCTGCTGAAATCGGCCTGCAGACACACCGCGCCGGCGTCGCGCAGGGTGTCAATCGATGGATAATGCTGGCGATAGCTGACGATCACCGGTTGCTGCTGGTTTAAAAAATGGTGTGCCAGAGCGAGGCCGATACGGCGGCCTGCTCCCGTGATCAGGACCGGACGAGGCTGTGCTTCAGCCATGGGTATCTCCTTTCAAGTTCAGCGGTAGGGCAACCGCTTACCCCACCAGCATCCACGTTGCCGGAACGGCGGCAACCAGCAAAAAACCAATTAATGCCATTTCACGGCGTTTGAGCATGCGATCGTGCTGGTGAGTACGGCGGGCGTACAGGAAAACCAGAAGACCCGGAGCGTAAAGTACCACCGACAATAGCAAATGCACAGGACCGGACGCATACAATAACCATAAGCCATAAACGCACGCGCCGACACCCACGGCTTTGTGTAACGGACGTACGGCAATCTTAAGCAGGAAAGCGCCGACGAGGAAATAGGGCACCAGAATCATTTCTGAGGCGATGGTTAGCAGGGTACCGTAGTCGGATCCGGTAAGCCAAATCAGCACCAGACAAATCTGCACGCTGATGTTGGTCAACCACAGCGAGGAAGAGGGGGCGTTATTCTTATTGGTTTTGGCGAACAGGCGTGGGAACGCTTTATGCGTCGCCGCCAGATACGGCACTTCAGCGGCCATAATGGTCCAGCTTAAATAGGCGCCGCAGACGGAGATAATTAATCCCGCGGCGATCACTACCTCGCCCCACGATCCCATCATCTTGACCATCAGGCCAGCCATCGACGGGTTGCGCATTTCAGCCAGTTCCGGGCGGGCGACAACGCCCAGCGACAGCAGGGTGACCAGCAGATAAACCGCCAGCGCCGAGACTACCGCCAGCAGTGTCGCGCGGCCAACGTCGCGCTTATGACGGGCGCGGGCAGAGACCACTACCGCGCCCTCCACGCCGATAAATACCCACAGGGTAATCAGCATGGTGTTTTTCACCTGTTCCCATACCGGTACGCCGAGCGCGATACCGCTGAAGTCGAGACGGAAAGTATCGAGCCGGAACGCGATAGCGGCCAGCGCCACAAACGCGCCGAGCGGCAACAGCTTCGCCAGCGTCGCCACCAGGTTAATGCCTGCAGCGGTCTGTACCCCACGCAGCACCAGAAAATGCACCACCCAGAGCAGCACGGACGCGCCGACGATCGCCTGCCAGGTGTTACCGTCACCAAAAATACGCATCTCCGGCGTATCGGTGAAGAAACTCAGGGCGGAGAAGACGATAACCAGGTAGGAGACGTTGGCAATCACCGCGCACAGCCAGTAGCCCCAGGCGGAACAGAAACCGATCAGTTCGCCAAAACCTTCCCGGGCATAGGTAAATATGCCGCCATCCAGTTCCGGGCGGATACGGGTCAGTAATAGCATGGCGAATGCGAGGAATAGAATCCCGACGCCGGTGATGGCCCAGCCGATAAGCAGAGCGGATGGGCTGGCGACGGCAGCCATGTTTTGCGGCAAACTGAAAACGCCCGCGCCCAGCATGGAGCTGAGTACCAGTGCGGTCAGGGCGCTAAGGCCCAGTTTCTTTTCCATTGTATTCCCGAGGTGGCAACAGTGAATCAAGAATATTTATTTGGCGAAATCGCATAAAAATGGAAGATTACGCTAAGGCGCGGGATTTTACGGAGTGTCTTGTACGCATGCAATGGCGGCGGGCGAAAAAATGCAAAAAGGCGACATCATGTCGCCTTTTTGAGCAGTTGAAACCGATTACTTATACAGGTCGGCGCTAATGGTGATGTTACCGCCACGTTCCTGCCACTGGCGGGTGATGTGGTAGTATTTCGCTCCTTTCTTCGCCGCGCGTTTCGCGGTCTGATAGGAGATTTCCGTCATGTTGCCGTAGTTACCGGTGAATTTGATGCTATCAAACGGCACCATCTGCGCGGCGGTGATTTTGTTCACCTCTTCGACTTTCGTGCCGTCCGGCAAGGTGACAGTGTAACGTCCGCCTTTCGACGATTGGGTTTCGTAGAACAGACCTACGCCGGTACCGGCGCCGACCGCGGCAGAGGAGGCCACGCCTGGGATTTCGACGTTTTTAGCCGCTTCGCCGCCTTTAGCCAGAGCGGCGCGACCGGCTTCGGAATCAGCAGGAATCGCATCCGGGCTCTGCAGTACGCGCTTCTGCGCATCCTTTTTATAAATATAAGCGGTGATGCGCTGGTTGCCGCCCTGGTTGGCGTCAACCTGGCGGACGATGAAGAAGGCATACGCGCCTTTAGCTTTTGCCGCTTTGGCGATGGCGTCGTTGACTTCCGGCTGGCTACGGTAGAAGCCCTGCACGGTTACGGTGTCATACGGCATCAGCGCGACGGCCTGATCTTTCGGCAGTTCCATCACGCCGTTAATGATACGGTTTTTCGGGGTATCCGCCTGCGGGGCGTTTTCTTTATAAAAATCCGCCGTTACGCGCCAGTTGCCGCCGTTGCCGAAATCTGAGGTGTCGACAACATAAAAGGAAGCTGCGCCATCTTTATCCGCCTTGCGGGAAACCGCCTGTACGGCATCGCCAATCGCGTTAAAACGGCCAGTGACGACGACGCGGTCATAGGGCTTCAGCGCTGCCGCTTGCTCCGGAGTCAGCTCGGTCGCTGCATGGGCAGACAACGCGGTGGTAGCCAGAAGAGCAGACGCCAGGAGTGTGTTCTTAAGCTTCATAAAAATAATCCTTTGCCTTGCGCAAACCATGTACTGGTATTGTTGTTGACTGAAAACAGGTGATTATTGCATTTAAACAACGTAACTGTCTGCGTCATTTTTCACTTCCCGCCCGAATCGTTCGTTACAAAAATATAACAAATACTGATATGTTGAAAAAACAGCCCCTTGAACAGCAAAATCGATAATCAATATCACTTTTATAAGTTAACGTAATGTTAATGCAATGATACTGGCGGTAATAAATGGCGAATTAACCGCAAAGGTAAGCGAATTATCAGGTTCTGGCATAAAATTAAGGCAAATATTGCTGCCTGACGCAGTCAGGACTAATTTTTCTCAATAAAATCAAAAATTCTGTTTTAACGATGTAGATCACAATCGGTATTTTCAGTAGGTTATAAAAAGTTTGTTACTGTTTCATTTTCCAGATGAATACCTGTGCGGCGTTTTTGCGCCGCCGCTGGCGCATTTGTGAAAAAAATAAACCATCATCAAAAACCGATGGAAGGGAAAACTATGCGAATTGGGATACCAAAAGAGAGCTTAGCTCAGGAAACCCGGGCCGCTGCGACGCCGAAGACGGTCGAGCAGCTGCTTAAGCTCGGGTTTAGCGTGGCGGTCGAGAGCGGGGCCGGGAAACTGGCGAGCTTCGACGATGAAGCCTTCGAACAGGCGGGCGCGGAAATCGTCAGCGCGGATAACGTCTGGCACTCCGACGTTATCCTCAAGGTTAACGCGCCGAACGATGCGGAAATTGCGAAGCTCAACCCGGGCACCACGCTGGTGAGTTTCATCTGGCCGGCGCAGAATCCGGATCTCATGGAAAAGCTGGCCGCTCGCGGTATCAACGTCATGGCGATGGACTCGGTGCCGCGTATTTCCCGCGCCCAGTCGTTAGATGCGCTGAGTTCGATGGCTAACATCGCCGGTTATCGCGCGATTGTCGAAGCGGCGCACGAATTCGGACGCTTCTTTACCGGCCAGATCACCGCTGCGGGTAAAGTGCCGCCTGCGAAGGTGATGGTCATCGGCGCAGGCGTCGCCGGCCTCGCAGCGATCGGCGCGGCGAACAGCCTCGGCGCCATCGTCCGCGCCTTCGATACCCGTCCGGAAGTGAAAGAACAGGTGCAGAGTATGGGCGCCGAGTTCCTTGAACTGGACTTCAAAGAAGAAGCGGGCAGCGGTGACGGTTATGCCAAAGTCATGTCTGAAGCCTTTATCAAAGCCGAAATGGCGCTGTTCGCCGCGCAGGCTAAAGATGTCGATATCATTGTTACCACCGCGCTGATCCCGGGTAAACCGGCGCCGAAGCTGATTACCCGCGAAATGGTTGACTCCATGAAGTCGGGCAGCGTCGTCGTCGACCTGGCGTCGCAAAACGGCGGCAACTGCGAATACACCGTGCCGGGCGAAGTCGTGACCACCGCCAACGGCGTGAAAATTATCGGTTATACCGACCTGCCGGGTCGTCTGCCGACGCAATCTTCTCAGCTCTACGGCACTAACCTGGTAAACCTGCTGAAGCTGCTGTGCAAGGAAAAAGACGGCAATATCACCATCGATTTCGACGATGTGGTGGTACGTGGCGTTACCGTGGTCCGCGAGGGCGAAATTACCTGGCCGGCGCCGCCGATTCAGGTATCCGCGCAGCCGCAGGCGGCGGCGAAAACCGTCGAAGCGCCAAAAGAAGAGGCCAAACCAGGCTCGCCGTGGCGTAAATACGCGCTGATGGCGCTGGCGATTATCCTCTTTGGCTGGCTGGCGAACGTCGCGCCTAAAGAGTTTCTGGGTCACTTTACCGTCTTCGCGCTCTCCTGCGTAGTCGGCTACTACGTGGTGTGGAACGTGTCGCACGCGCTGCACACGCCGCTCATGTCGGTAACCAACGCCATTTCAGGGATCATTGTCGTTGGGGCATTGCTGCAGATAGGGCACGGCGGCTGGGTCAGCTTCTTGAGCTTTATCGCGGTGCTGATCGCCAGCATTAATATTTTTGGTGGTTTCACCGTCACTCAGCGCATGCTGAAAATGTTCCGCAAAAACTAAGGGGTAGCACATGTCTGGAGGATTAGTTACAGCTGCATACATTGTTGCCGCTATTCTGTTTATCTTTAGCCTTGCGGGGCTGTCAAAGCACGAAACGTCGAAGCAGGGGAACCTGTACGGCATCGCCGGGATGGCGATTGCGCTGATTGCCACCATTTTTGGGCCGGACAGCGGTAACGTCGGCTGGATCATCGTGGCGATGGTTATCGGCGGGGCGATTGGTATCCGTCTGGCGAAGAAAGTCGAAATGACCGAGATGCCGGAGCTGGTGGCGGTGCTGCATAGCTTCGTTGGTCTGGCGGCGGTGCTGGTTGGCTTCAACAGCTATCTCGACCACGGACCGGGCCTCGATCAGGTGCTGGCGAATATTCACCTGACCGAAGTATTCCTCGGTATCTTTATCGGCGCCGTAACCTTCACGGGCTCGATCGTTGCCTTTGGTAAGCTGCGCGGCAAAATTTCGTCAAAACCGCTGATGTTGCCGAATCGCCACAAGCTGAACCTGGCGGCGCTGGTCATTTCCTTCCTGCTGCTGGTGGCCTTCGTGCGTACCGACAGCACCGGAACCCAGGTACTGTGCCTGCTGGTGATGACCATTATCGCCCTGGCGTTCGGCTGGCACCTGGTGGCGTCTATCGGCGGCGCGGATATGCCAGTCGTGGTATCGATGCTGAACTCCTACTCCGGTTGGGCGGCGGCGGCGGCGGGCTTCATGCTCAGCAACGACCTGTTGATCGTGACCGGCGCGCTGGTTGGTTCTTCCGGTGCCATCCTCTCCTACATTATGTGTAAGGCGATGAACCGTTCGTTTATCAGCGTTATCGCCGGCGGTTTCGGCACCGATGGCGGCAGTTCCAGCGGCGATGAAGAAGTCGGTGAGCATCGTGAAATCAGCGCCGAAGAGACGGCTGAAATGCTGAAAAACTCGCATTCCGTGATCATCACGCCGGGCTACGGTATGGCGGTGGCGCAGGCGCAGTATCCGGTCGCGGAAATCACCGAGAAGCTGCGCGCGCGCGGTATCAAGGTGCGCTTCGGCATCCACCCTGTCGCCGGGCGACTGCCGGGGCATATGAACGTGCTGCTGGCGGAAGCGAAAGTACCTTACGACGTGGTGCTGGAAATGGACGAAATCAACGATGATTTCGCCGATACCGATACCGTACTGGTGATCGGCGCGAACGACACCGTCAACCCGGCGGCGCAGGACGATCCGAAGAGCCCGATCGCCGGTATGCCGGTGCTGGAAGTGTGGAAGGCGCAAAACGTGGTGGTCTTCAAACGTTCGATGAACACCGGCTATGCTGGCGTGCAGAATCCGCTGTTCTTCAAAGAGAACACCCACATGCTGTTTGGCGACGCTAAAGCCAGCGTGGATGCCATTCTGAAAGCGCTGTAATAGCGCAACGCTCTAAGCCGTCTCTGTTGAGACGGCTTTTTTATATAGACAGTGAAACCATGATTTTGCTCATAAAGTGAACGGCGATGGGTGTTATACTATGCCTGTTTTTTCACCACACTGAGGATATTATGGATACCGAGTTAACCCCCACGCAGATGGCCATCGAGTACCTGCGCCGCGACACTTCCGTTATGACCCCCGCGCAGTACCTGAAGAAGCTCAAACTCCTCGAGCTCGAGTTTGCCGATCTGATGTCGCTTTCATCAATGGAGCTGAAAGAAGAGATCGACCTGGCCTGGCGTTTAGGTATCCACTAACGCATTCTGTAAGTATGTTCAATTAGCGTTGATATCCCGGGCCGTATGGCCCTTTTTCTTTTTTAGCGGGCCGACAAAAAAATCCCCCGACGGGCGGGGGATGATTAGATAAAACTTCAGGCCTGATGAGACGCCGTTAATCGTCGTCTTCATCGTCCAGTTCAACTGGAGTTTGATAGGCCTCCGGTTTCAGTACCAGCAGGTCGCAGCGCAGGTGGTCGATAACCTGTTCCGCGGTATTGCCGAGAAACGCGGCAGAGATGCCGGTGCGGCCAACGGTGCCCAGCACCACAATCCCGGCCTGCAGGTGTTCAGCTAAATCAGGAATAACCTCTTCCGGCAGCCCTTTTTCTACGTGGGTGCGGCTTTCATCGATGCTGAATTTCTGACGCAGCGCTTTCATTGCCAGCAGATGCTGGCCGCGAATCGCATCGTTATAGATGCTCGGGTCAAAATCAGGTAATTCAATGGCGATGTTAATAGGCGTCACCGGATAGGCGCCAACCAGATGTACTTCGGTATGGTTAACCTGATCGGCGAGGGCGATGGTCTCCCGCACCAGTTTTTCATTAAGGGCGTTGTGATAGTTCTCTTCACTGGCCAGATTAACCGCCACCAGCGCTTTACCGCCTTCCGGCCACGGCTGATCTTTAACCATCCATACCGGGCATGGACATTTGCGCAGCAGGTGCCAGTCGGTCGGGGTGAAGATGACCGCTTCGAGTTTGTCGTGCTGATGGGCCATTTTCAGCAGCAGGTCGTGTTTATCGCTGATGATTTCCTGAATGATGGCTTCAAAGGGGCGGTTGTGCCACACCACTTTGATATCGATTGGCACCCCGGATTCAATGTAAAACTTGGCCTGTTCACGGATCCAGGCGCTGCGTTGGCTAATCACGCCCTGGCGCATCGCCGTCCGCTCGTCGGGCGACAGCAGGGTAGTCATTTCGTAGGAAAAATCATAAATCGGCAAAAAGGCTTTGATGCGTCCACCAATCCGTTGGTGCAGATACACCGCGCGCCGTAATGCAGGCTGGTCGTCCTGGTTAGGGTCGATTACTACCAGCATGTTCTGATACTTCGCCATACAGGGTCTCCTTACAGCTGTAGCTACAGTCAGTATTTAAAAAGATAACCTATATGGATGAATTGAAACAGGGGATGACCCTGGCCAGATCAACAAATTAGAAAAAAATGTCGATCCGGCACAAGGTGGAAGAGAGTATAGCGGAGATAAATCAGGCGACGTTGCGCGCCTGGCCTGCCAGTTGCGCCAGCAGATCGCTGTTTTCGATGGTGATATATTTCCCTTTCACCGCCAGCATACCGCTTTTCTGGAAACGACCAAGCAGGCGGCTGATGGTTTCAACCGTCAGGCCCAGATAGTTGCCGATGTCGCCACGGGTCATGGTCAGACGGAACTCACGCGGTGAGAAGCCGCGCTGCGCGAAACGGCGGGACAGGTTGTAGATAAAGGCCGCCAGCCGTTCTTCTGCGTTCTTTTTGGAAAGCAGCAGGATCATGTCCTGATCGCCTTTGATCTCGCCGCTCATCAGACGCATCATCTGCTGACGCAGGTTCGGCATTTTACCGGAAAGATCATCCAACGTTTCGAACGGAATTTCGCAGACCATCGAGGTTTCCAGCGCCTGCGCGAAGCTTGGGTGCAGGGCGGTGCCAATGGCGTCAAAGCCGACCAAATCACCTGCCAGATGGAAGCCGGTAATCTGCTCATCGCCTTGTTCGGTGATGGTATAGCTTTTGATGGTCCCTGAACGGATAGCGTACAGCGACTTCAGCTCATCACCCGCTTTGAACAGGGTTTGCCCTTTCTGAATAGGCTTTTTACGCTCGATGATATTATCAAGCTGATCCAGCTCATGTTCGTTCAAAGTAAAGGGGATGCAGAGCTGGCTAATGCTGCAATCCTGACAATGGATTGCACAACCACCAGACTGAATGCGTCGTATAATTCGCTTTTCCGGGATCATATGTCTGCTCAAGCTTTAATTGATATTGGTCAATTTTAACATCTTTTTGAGGAGCAAGTAAGTCTCGAAACCCGGAAAGACGTAATATTAGAAGGGTAAATATGTCGATCGCCATATCTCTTTGATAACAAGAAAATTATTAAGCGATTAATTATTGTAAAGTTACCTGTAATTTCCAAAAAAGGCATTATCTGTTAAAGCAGCAAATAGCCCTCATGGCGCAATAACCACTCTTTACGCTGTACGCCGCCGGCGTAGCCGGTCATGGTGCCGTTGCGGCCAATTACCCGATGGCAGGGAACCACAATGCTGACCGGATTGGAACCGTTTGCCGCGCCAACCGCACGGGCCGCGCCCGGACGGCCAAGAACCTCGGCTAACTGACCGTAATGCATCACCTGCCCGCAGGGAATCGTGCGCAGCGCTTGCCACACCTGACGTTGAAAGGGGGTACCGGCGGTTGCCGTCGGCAGGGTATCGATAATTGCGAGATCGCCGTCGAAGTATTGCTGCAGCTTCGCGCTCAGCCCGCCAGGATCGCGCGCATCAACGCGTTTATAACCCTCGTGACGGTAGTGGATGTCGAGCAGTTGCTCCATGCGGTCGCGGTGCTGATCCCACTCTACGGCGCGCAGGTTGAATTGTTCATCGCAAATGACCCACAGCGGCCCCAGCGGGGTGTCGATTTTATCTTGCAGCAGCGTCAGCATCGGGCGTCCTTCTACGAGGTTAATTCGGCAAGGGCACACCATATCATGACGTGCGGCCTGCAAACTATACCTCCGAAAGGTCAGCAAATAATGAAACCTGTACTATTAATTTATAAATACGAATCGCAGTCATTTAAATTCAGTCATTCCGTTGCCTGATGGTTAATCGTCGGAATAAAGGAAGGGGTGGAGCAATGTTTATTTTTGCATTAACTAGCAGGCGCGGCGTGATGGGCATTTTGCTACCTTTGTCTGGCGGCGAATTTCCCTGTGCGGAGGAGCGTTCAGTTCAAATCTCTATGCAGTTTGTCATACGCACGCGGATTAGTGTGAACTGGCTAATTCACCGGGAGGCACCCGGCGCCGCAGATAAATATACAGGCATTCCTTGAGTCAATTATTTTTTCCAGCGCTTTGGCGCTGGTTTTTTTTAACTACAAGAAAGGTGGCGATATGCAATACATGTTAACGGGAGTTGTTGTGTTGATTATCAGCGGATTAGCTATCAATTTGCTGTCGGTGGTCATCGAAAGTCTGTATAAAACGTTCCTGAACCGCACCACATCGCGTTAACTTACGCAGGCCATCCCTGGCCTGTCGCCGCGTTATGGCAAGCGTGGATAAATACCTGGGCCAATCGGTAGCCCTACCAGGTACCAGCCCACCAGCAACAGCAGCCAGACGGCTAAGAAAATCAGCGGGTAGGGTAATACCAGCGAATAGTAGGTACCCAGTCTGGCATCGGGCCGGTAGCGCTGTAAAAAGCCGAGAAACAGCGGTACAAATGGCGATACCGGCGCGAGCGGCAGTACGGACGAATCGGCGATACGAAACAGGATCTGCGCAAACGCCGGGTGAAAGCCCAGCAGCATAAACATCGGTACAAAAATGGGCGCCAGAATCGACCAGATAGCCGAACCGCTGGCGATAAACATACACAGAAACGCCGACAGCAGCGCCAGACCGACAAACGCCGGCACGCCATTCATTCCCGCACTTTCCAGTATATCCGTTAATCCTACCGCCATGAATTTCCCCATATTGCTCCAGTTGAACATGGCGACAAACTGGGCCAGCGGGAAGACCATCACGATGAAGCCGGCCATCTCCTTCATCGGCTCGATCATTAACTGCGGCAGGTCAGCCTGACGGCGAATTTTGCCGGTGGCGATGCCGTAAGCTAAAGATACGACGAAAAAGAAAAAGATAATCAGCGGTACGATGCCTTTAATAAAAGGCGAGGGCATCACGGTATGTTTGATAGGATCGCGCAGGATGCCGTTTTCCGGCACCACCATCAGTGCGATAACCGCCACAAACAACAGCGCCGCAATACCGGCAATGCGCAGCCCGAAGCGCTGTTCCGCCGTCAGCGTCTGCAGCGTTTCATCGCTCTGGCCTTGCCACTTTCCTAGCCGCGGCTCGACCAGTTTATCGGTAATCAACCCGCCGACCAGCGTCAGAACGATGACTGAGGTGGCCATGAAGTACCAGTTGTCGATAACGCTAACATGCAGCGAGGCATCAAGCGTTTTCGCCGCTTCGGTACTAATACCGGAGAGCAACACGTCGGTAGTGACAATAAGTAAATTTGCCGTGAATCCGCAGCCGACGCCGGCGATTGCCGCCAACAACCCGGCTACCGGATGGCGGCCGACGGCGAGAAACATTAACGCCCCCAGCGGCGGCATAATGACCAGCGCCGCGTCGGAAGAGATGTGGCTGAAGAAGGCAATAAATAACACCATGTAACTGGCGTAACGCGCGCTAACGTGCGATGACATCTTGACCATCAGCGACGGCAGCAGGCCGACACGTTCGGCGAAACCGGCACCGAGCACCAGCGCCAGAATCGCCCCCAGCGGCGCGAAGCCGCTAAAGTTTTTAATCACGTTTGGCAGAAACCAGTGCAGCCCTTCAACGCTGAGCAGATTCTTTACCACCACTCGCGAACCGTCGGTGGGGTTCTGTACGCCGACGTTTAGCGCCGACAAAATGGCGGTGGCGGCCATCAGCGCGACGATCAGATAGATAAACAGCAAAAATGGATGCGGAACCTTATTACCTATTTTTTCAACCCAGCCATACAGCTTACCGGTGGGGGAATGCGACGGTATGGATGACATACTCATGGGCGTTCCTCAGTTGTCGTTGTTGTGTTGTTTGCGGCATGCCTCAGGGGTTGTCAGCTGTTATTTTTATTGGCGATTGCCATCACGCTGTACGCTATCCCAGAGGCTAATTTTTCTTATTTTAAAATTGATGGTACGACGTCACGCGGGATCGGGCACTGGTATGGAGTTACCGCCAGTACCTGAGCCAGTTCCTGCTGGCTTGCTTCGAGTAACGGTCTGTCGCTGAACAAACGAATCGCCGTTGCTCCCAGAATTTTACCCGCCAGCAGCATCCCTTTATGGGCGATGGAAGTTCTTCCCTGGCTCACCAGTTGCCAGCTATGCAGCGGCGTACCGATGGCGAAACAGGGGCTAAAACACTGGGCCACCGGCGCTTTCCAGCTCACGTCGCCGACGTCGGTAGATCCCGCCAGCACGTTTTCCGTTGCCGCCCACGGCGCGACCTCATCGATCAACACCGTGTCGTGATGACGGCGGGCAAACGCTTTTCCTTCTTCACCGCTGGTACCGGCAATATTCTTCAGGCTGTTCTGTATATCGTTCACGCCGAGCGTGGCGCGAATATCCGCCGCGAAAGCGCGCTCCTGGTCACTCCACTGCGGCGTACCGTAATGACATACGGCCTGATACATTGCCGCTTCCAGCGTGCGATTGGGGAGATAGCTGGAACAGGCTTTTTCAAATCGGCAACTGACGCTGGTTTCGGTCATCAGCGCGGCGCCCTGGGCGATTTTCTCAATACGGGCGAAGATTTGCTGCACATCGGCCATCTCCGGAGCGCGAATCAAATACAGCACTTCAGCCTGCGCCTGCACCACGTTGGGCGACACGCCGCCGGTATCGGTAATGGCGTAGTGCACACGCGCTTTCTCGATAATATGCTCATTGAGGAAATTACTGCCGGTGGTCATCAGCGTGACGGCGTCCAACGCGCTACGCCCCAGATGCGGTGAGTTTGCCGCGTGCGCGGCGGTTCCGGTAAAGCGCCACGCCGCCTGAATATTGGCCAGCGTGCTGGTACTGAACATCCCGGCCCAGGCTTCCGGATGCCACGTGAGGGCGGCGTCAATATCATCGAATAATCCCTCGCGCACCATAAAGGTTTTACCCGAGCCGCCTTCTTCCCCCGGGCAGCCATAAAAGCGCAGGGTGCCCGCTCCGCCTTGCTGCTGCAGCCACTGTTTCGCGGCGACGGCGGCGGCGAACGCCGCGGTGCCGAGGAGATTATGCCCACAGCCGTGGCCGTTTTCCCCCGGCGTCGCGGATGTTGGTTCAGCACTGTGCGCCTGTTGGCTGAGTCCTGCCAGCGCATCAAACTCGCCGAGCAGGGCGATGACCGGTTTACCCTCGCCGTAGCTGGCGATAAACGCATTGGGTATGCCGCCAGCGTGACGGGTTAGCTGAAAACCTTCCGTTTCCAGCGCATCGGCCAACCGCGCGGCAGACCAGAATTCCTGGAAGCGGGTTTCCGGATGATCCCAGATATCATCGGCAATAGCGCAAAAATCGTCGCGCCGTGACGTAATGATGTCATCGACAAATTGATAGATCTTTTCCATCACACACCTCGCTGCCAGGGAAAGTTGAGCGCGATGCGCGCCAGCGTCTCGACCGCGATGACCATCACGCCTTCGTCGAAATCAAATTTCTCGTTGTGATGTCCGGCGCTCAGTTCAGTACCGAAAATCATGTATGAAGCCAGTCCGCCGCGATCCTGTACCCGCGCCATCATCAAAGTGGCATCTTCGGAACCCGCCGGCGCGGCAATATGATCCACTGCTTCTACTACCCCCGGCACCTGTGCTGCCTGCTCACGCAGGTATTGCACCCACGCCGGAGAGGGGGCGCTGGAGGTTGCCGCGCCCATGAGCCGAAGTTCATAGCGGGCTTCATACATCGCTGCGGCGCCGGCAATCACGTTTTGCGCCCGCTCAAACACATACTGGTTGATAGCTTCCGTCTCGCCGCGGGTTTCCACTTTAATTAGCGCCGATGAGGGGACCACGTTACGCCCGGTGCCGGCCTGTATGACGCCGACGTTAACCCGCGAGGCGCCTGCGCTGTGCGGCGCGATGGCGTGTAATGCGAGGGCGGCCTGGGCGGCGGCCAGTAGCGCGTTGCGCCCATCTTCCGGTTTGCCGCCGGCGTGAGCGGCGACGCCCTCGAATTGCACGTCGAATTTGGTGGTCGCCATAAAGTTGTCACCGCCGCAGACCACGGTACCGTTGGGAACGCCGGTACCGATATGAATGGCGGTGAAGTAGTCCACGTTATCGAGCACGCCTGCCGCCACCATCGCGCGCGCGCCGCGGGTGCCTTCTTCGGCAGGCTGGAAAATCAGCTTGATGATCCCGTTGAGCCGATCGGCATACTGCTTTAGCACGTGCGCCAAACCCAGCCCAATGGCGGTATGTCCGTCATGGCCGCAGGCGTGCATCATCCCGGCGTTGCAGGAGGCGAAACCCGCGCGATGCGGGCGATGGCGATCGTCGTGTTGTTCGTTAAGATCGAGCGCGTCCATATCGACGCGAAACGCAAGCGTAGGGCCGGGGCGGCCGGTGTCCAGGGTGGCGACGACGCCGGCGAATCCGCCTTCAAAAGCCGGTAGCCAACGTTCCGGCGCTCCCTGTTCGCGGGCGCGCTGGAATGCCTGCTCCAGGGTGGCATCGTCGGGCAGCCCCATCCGGCTGTCGGCATCGATAACGTCGCGCCCCAGCGCCAGTTGATAACCGAGGCCGTCTAAGATCTCGGCAACCTTGCTGGCGGTGCGAAATTCCAGCCAGCCGGACTCCGCGTGCAGGTGAAAATCACGACGCCATTGCGTCATTTCCGGCGCCAGCTGGCTTACCAATTCATGAAGTTGCGGCATAACCCTTCCTGTCATAATTAAAAAGTGTGACGGCGTTCACGGTGTGATAGCTTTTAATTATCACAAACGCCTTTCTGGCAATCTCACCCTTAACCTGCCACAGCATGATGGATTACAGTAGATGTCATTTTCTTCTGTCTGATAAACAATGGTTATCACCTAAAACATGTCATTTCAGATTAAATTTCATCAAATTCGCGCCTTCGTTGAGGTCGCTCGCGAGGGGAGTATTCGCGGCGCCAGCCGGGCGCTGGCGATCTCGCAGCCCGCGTTGACCAAAGCGATTAAAGAGCTGGAAGAAGGGCTTTCCGCCCAACTGTTTGTCCGCCGCAGCCAGGGGGTGGCGCTGACGGAAAACGGCGAAAGTTTTTATCAACATGCGAGCCTGATCCTTGAAGAGCTTCGGGCGGCGCAGGATGAACTCCTGCAGCGTCAGGGGGAGCAGGCCGGGCAGATTAATATTGGTCTCGGCGCCAGCGTCGCCCGTTCGCTGATGCCATCGGTTATCTGTCGCTTTCATCAGCAGCATCCGCTGGTGAAGGTTCGGATCATGGAAGGGCAACTCCTGGCGATGATTAATGAACTGCGCCAGGGTGAGCTTGATTTCACTATCAACACCTACTATCCCGGCCCGTACGATCATGAATTCAGCTTTGAAAAACTGTTTGAGAAACCGTTCGCGGTATTCGCCCGCGCAGGGCATCCGGCGGCGCGCGCCACTTCCCTGACTGAATTGCTCGCTCACCACTGGACGATGCCAACGCCGCGCGGTAGCTACTTCAAACAGTTGCAGGAGATGTTCAATCAGGCCGGGCTGGCGCCCAAGGTCGATATCGTTTGCGAAACCTTCTCTTCATGCATCAGTCTGGTGGTGAAGAGCGATTTCCTTAGTATTCTGCCGGTAGAGCTCGGAAACGATCCGATGATGGCGGATAAACTGGTGATGATCCCCATACGTGAGGTATTGCCCAGGGCAACTTACTACCTGATCCAGCGGCGCGACACGCGACCAACGCCGTTAACGGCTTCGTTAATCACCCTGTTTCGTCGTCAAAGCCGTCAATTGTTTCCTTAAATATCCCGCGTTGGTCTATTTGCCAGCAGTTGCGGCTAAACGCGTTGAGGGGTAGGCGTGAGGCGGCTATAGTAGCAGGCGATAGCCGCTGGAGGAGTGACCATGAACCTTGACGACAAATCCCTGTTTCTTGACGCCATGGAGGATGTCCAGCCTCTGAAACGCAATAATGACGTACACTGGCATCGTGAACGACCCGCGCGCGCGCCGCAGCGTATCGATACCCTACAGCTCGATAATTTTCTGACCACCGGCTACCTCGATATTGTGCCGCTCGCCGTGCCGCTGGAGTTCAAACGGGAAGGGCTGCAAAGCGGAGTGCTGGAAAAGCTGCGGCGTGGAAAATACAGCCAGCAGGCAAGCCTGTCGCTGTTGCGTCAGCCGGTCGAACAGTGCCGGCAAATGCTGTTCGCCTTCGTGATACAGGCGCAAAAAGAGGGGCTGCGTAATTTACTTATCATCCACGGCAAAGGCCGTGATGACCAGGCCCACGCCAATATTATTCGCAGCTACCTGGCGCGCTGGCTGCCAGAGTTGCCCGAGGTACAGGCGTTTTGCGCCGCGCTACCGCACCACGGCGGCAGCGGCGCTTGTTACGTGGCGCTGCGTAAATCCGAACAGGCTAAGCAGGAGAACTGGGAGCTGCACGCTAAACGCAGCCGCTAGCGCAGCAGCAGCGTTAGCTCGCGGGCGGCTTTTTGTAATTCCGGCAGCACCCGGTCCAGCATTTCGCGGGTCGACATCTGGCCCGCGTGAACCCCGACGTTCAGCGCTGCTTCCACCTGTCCCTGCGGGTTATATAGCGGTACCGCCAGCGAACGCAGCCCCATTTCCAGTTCCTGATCGTTCAACGCATATCCCTGCTGATGCACGCGTTTTAGCTCCGCGCGCAGCTTATTCACCGAATCTACCGTTTGCGGGGTGTAGCGAATCATCGTCACCCGGCCCAGCATGTCGTTCAGCCGTTCTTCCGGCTGATGGCTTAACAGCACGCGCCCCATGGAGGTCGCCCACGCCGGCAGGCGGCTGCCGATATCAAGATCGATCGTCATAATTCGCGAACTGGAGGCGCGGGCGATATACAGGATATCGTCGCCATCCAGGGTGGCGATTGAGCAGGACTCATTGAGCATTTCGCTCAGATGCTTGAGCACCGGCTGCGCCGAGCGCGCCAGCGGCGTTGAGGCCAGCCAGGCGTGGCCAAGGGCAAGTATCCGTGGACGCAGTTGGAAATTCTTGCCGTCTTCGGCGTAGACGAAACCCAGCTTGCTTAGGGTGTACAGGCAGCGACGTACCGCCGCTCGGGGGATGCCGGTCTTTTGGCTGATCTGCGAAATCGACAGTACCGGGCGCTGCGGGGTAAAAGCCTGAATCACTTCCAGCCCGCGCGCCAGCGATGCCATAAAGTTCGGATCGCCCTTAAACGGATCGCCGTCGCCCGCCACTACATCATCTGGATGCTTGTCCATTTTGTTCTCCGTATTTGCCATCGATCACATTCTTTCGCTAAAGATATACGATGTTCGATTATCGCACCATATTTCGATTATCGCCCTTGACCAGCATCGTTAAGCGGGTCACATTTTGTGCGAACAACGCATATAAGTGCGATTACCGCACGTTAAGGAGCGACCTGATGATTGATAAAAGCGTGTCGACGCTGAGTGAGGCCATTGCCGGGATCCACGACGGCGCGACCATCATGATCGGCGGATTTGGCCCCGCCGGGCAGCCGACGTATCTGATTGACGCCCTGATTGACCAGGGCGCCCGCGACCTAACCATTATTAATAACAACGCGGGTAATGGCGAGGTGGGGCTGGCGGCGCTGCTCAAAGCCGGGCGGGTGCGCAAAATGATCTGCTCGTTCCCGCGCCAGGTAGATTCACAAATTTTCGATGACCTCTATCGCCGCGGCAAAGTTGAGCTGGAACTGGTGCCGCAGGGCAATCTGGCGGCGCGGATCCAGGCCGCTGGCGCAGGTCTCGGCGCGGTCTTTACCCCTACCGGCTACGGCACGCCGCTGGCGGAAGGCAAAGAAACCCGGGAAATCGACGGCCGTCATTACGTGCTTGAATATCCAATTAAAGCCGATTTTGCGCTGATTAAAGCCCATCAGGGCGACCGCTGGGGCAACCTGGTCTACCGCAAAGCGGCGCGCAACTTTGGCCCGATTATGGCGACCGCCGCCAAAACCACCATTGTTGAAGTCTCGCAACTGGTCGCCCTTGGCGAACTCGACCCGGAAAACATCATCACCCCGGGGATTTTCGTCCAGCGCGTATTCTCGCTGGAAAATCTGTCCGCCGCGCAAAGCGCCTGAGGAGCCGAACATGCAAAAACTGACTCGTGACGAAATGGCCCAGCGCGTCGCCCGCGATATTCCGGAAGGCGCTTACGTAAACCTCGGTATTGGCCTGCCGACCCGTATCGCCAACTATCTACCTGCCGATAAAGAGGTGTTCCTGCACAGTGAAAACGGGCTACTGGGAATGGGGCCGAAGCCGCAGCCCGGCGAAGAGGACCCGGAGCTGATCAACGCGGGTAAAGAGTATGTCACCCTGCTGCAGGGCGGCTGTTTTTTCCACCATGGCGACTCCTTCGCCATGATGCGCGGCGGGCATCTCGATATCTGCGTGCTGGGCGCCTATCAGGTTTCCGCCAGCGGCGATCTCGCTAACTGGAGCACCGGCGCGCCGGATTCGATCCCGGCGGTCGGAGGGGCGATGGATTTGGCTATCGGCGCCCGCCAAGTGTTTGTAATGATGGACCATCTGACCCGCGATGGCGAATGCAAACTGGTCGAGCAGTGCAGCTATCCGCTGACCGGCGTCGGCTGCGTCAGCCGTATCTATACCGATCTGGCGGTCATCGATATTACCGACCGTGGTCCGGTGGTACGCGAAATCTTTAACGGCCTCTCATTTGAAGAGCTACAGCGCATCACTCCGGTGGCGCTGACTTTTGAACAACTGGCGGAAAGCGCGTGAGGAACCTATGATGAATCAGGCATTTATCTGTGATGCGGTGCGTACGCCGTTTGGCCGTTTTGGCGGCGCATTATCGAGTTTGCGCGCTGACGATCTGGCGGCGCTGCCGCTGAAAGCGCTGCTGGAGCGTAATCCGGGTCTCGATCCGGCGCTAATTGACGATGTGATCTACGGCTGCGCCAACCAGGCCGGAGAAGATAACCGTAACGTGGCGCGTATGGCGCTGTTGCTGGCCGGCCTGCCGCAGAGCGTTCCCGGCAGCACGATTAACCGCCTGTGCGGCTCGAGCCTTGATGCGATCGGCGTCGCGGCGCGGGCGATTAAAAGCGGCGAAACCCAGCTGATGATCGCCGGTGGGGTGGAGAGTATGTCGCGCGCGCCGTTTGTGATGGGCAAAGCCGAGAGCGCCTTTAGCCGCTCGATGCAGATGGAAGATACCACCATTGGCTGGCGTTTTATTAACCCGCAGATGAAAGCGCTGTACGGCGTGCACTCGATGCCGGAAACCGCGGAAAACGTCGCCGATGAGTTTGCCATTTCTCGCGCCGACCAGGATGCTTTTGCGCTTCGTAGCCAGTTGCGTACCGCTGCGGCGCAGGAAGCGGGGCGTTTCGCCGATGAACTGATCGCCGTATCGGTACCGCAACGCAAAGGTGAACCGCTGTGTTTCAGCCGCGATGAACACCCGCGCAGCACCTCGCTGGAGGCGCTGGCTAAACTGCGCGGCGTGGTCCGAGCCGACGGCAGCGTTACCGCCGGTAACGCCTCCGGCGTCAATGATGGCGCCTGCGCGCTGCTGTTGGCCAGTGAACAGGCCATGTCGGCGAATGATTTACAGCCGCTGGCGCGGGTTGTCGGCGTGGCGACGGCAGGGGTGGCGCCGCGAATTATGGGCTTCGGCCCGGCGCCGGCGGTGCGCAAAGTGTTAGCGCAAACCGGGCTGACGCTGGCGCAGATGGACGTCATCGAATTGAATGAGGCTTTTGCCGCACAGGCGCTGGCGGTTACCCGTGATTTAGGTCTGCCGGATGATGCCGCCCACGTTAACCCCAACGGCGGAGCCATCGCGCTGGGCCATCCGCTAGGCGCTTCCGGCGGTCGTCTGGCGATGACCGCCGCATATCAGCTGAAGCGTACCGGCGGCCGCTATGCGCTGTGCACCATGTGTATCGGCGTGGGCCAGGGGATTGCGCTGATTATTGAACGCGTTTAAGGAGTTGCGATGAGTTTGTTGACCCCCATGTTGCGCAGCAGTCCGCTAACCGACTGGTTTAGTGATGCGCAGCGGGTACAGGGCATGCTGGATTTCGAAGCCGCGCTGGCGCAGGCGCAGGCCGACTGCGGTCTGGTGCCGAAGGCGGCAGTCTCGCCGATAGTCAACGCCTGCCGGCATGCGCTTATTGATTTCGACGCGCTGGGACAGGCTGCGGCCAGCGCCGGTAATCTGGCAATTCCGCTGGTCAAACAGCTGACCGCGCGGGTGAAAGCGCAGGATCCTGACGCCGCGCGCTATGTCCATTGGGGCGCCACCAGCCAGGACGCTATCGATACCGGGTTTGTTTTGCAACTGCGCGGCGCGCTGGCGGCGACGGATAGCCTGCTACAAAGCCTGATTGATGCGCTTGCCGAACAGGCGCAACGCTATCAACATACGGTGATGCCGGGGCGCACCTGGATGCAGCATGCGCTGCCGGTCACGTTTGGCCTTAAACTGGCGGGGACGCTGGATGCTCTGCTGCGCTGGCAGCAGCGGTTGATTGAGATGCTCCCACGGGTGCTGGCGCTGCAGTTTGGCGGCGCGGCTGGCACGCTTGATTCATTGAAACAGCAGGCGCCGCAGGTCGCGCAGGCGTTAGCGCAAACCCTCGAGCTGCAGTTGCCGGATACGCCATGGCATAGCCAGCGCGACCGTTTCCTCGAAGTCGGCGCCTGGTTCGCCGGCGTTTGCGGCACCCTGGGAAAATTCGCCAATGATTTTTCGCTGCTGATGCAAACCGAAGTTGCGGAAGTCGGCGAGCCGCTGGCGGAAGGGCGCGGGGGCTCCTCGACCATGCCGCACAAACGTAATCCGGTCTCCTGCGCGGCGATTTTAACCGCGGCGCAGCGCACGCCGGGGCTGGTCGCCACCCTTTACGCCGGTCAAATCCAACAGCATGAGCGCGCGCTCGGCGGCTGGCAGGCGGAATGGGAAACGCTACCGGAGCTGATTATGCTGGTGGGCGGGGCGCTGGCGCAAACTGACATACTGGTGCGCGAGATGCAGGTTTTCGTGCATAAGATGCGTGCCGACCTTGATATTACCCACGGGCTGATTATGGCGGAAGCGGTGACCCTGGCGCTGGCGGAGTTTATCGGCAAAGCCGAGGCGCATCACCGTGTAGAAGCGCTGTGCCGCCAGGCTCTGGACAGTCACGGTTTACTTGTCGATCTGCTGGCGGCTGACCCGCTGGTCAGTCAGTATCTCTCCCGCGAACGTTTAAACTCGCTACTGGATCCGGCAACGGCCACCGGTAGCGCCGAACGCTTTGTGCGCCAGGTACTGGCGCGTTATCAGGAGCAACATCATGAATCTTGATTATCAACTCGACGGGCCGGAAGGCGCGCCGGTTATCGTGCTGTCGAACTCGCTTGGTACCACGCGCGCAATGTGGCAGCCGCAAATGGAGGCCCTGACGGCGAATTTTCGCGTACTGCGTTATGACACCCACGGCCATGGTAAAACGACGAAAAACGGCAAGGTGACCCTGGCGCAATTGGGTGAAGATGTGATTGCGCTGCTCGATCACCTAAATATCGACAAAGCGCTGTTTTGCGGTATTTCGATGGGCGGGCTGACGGGATTATGGCTGGCGCGCTTTGCGCCGGAACGTTTTTACGCGGTGGCGGTGGCCAATACCGCGGCGCGGATCGGCGATCAGTCGGGCTGGCTTTCTCGCGCCCGCGCGGTGCGTCAGGAAGGGATGGATGTGGTTGCCGCGGGGGCGGCGGATCGCTGGTTCAGCGATGCTTTCCGCCAGCGCGCGCCGGAGGTGGTCGAGGCATTATGCCATCAACTGACTCATAGCGACGCCGAAGGCTACGCTGCCTGCTGCGAAGCCCTGGCGGCGGCAGACCTGCGGGGGGAGGTCGGGCAAATTGCGATTCCGGTGCTGATTATTGCCGGAGAAAGTGACCCTGTCACGACTGTCGCCGACGCTAACTTCCTGCATCAGCAGATCGCCACTTCACAGGTGGTGGTGTTGAAGGCGTCGCATCTGTCGAACATTGAAGCGCCTGCTGCCTTTAACGCCGCGCTGAACGGCTTTTTGCTGGGGGAGCAAAATGGAAGATAAACAACGTTACCAGCAGGGAATGGAGGTTCGCCGCAAGGTATTAGGCGATGCTCACGTTGACCGTACTCTGCAGAATCTGACGCCGCTGAACGAGGAGTTTCAGGATTTCATTACCCGTTACGCCTGGGGAGAAACCTGGACCCGTCCAGGGCTCGATCACCATACCCGCAGCATGATCACTATTGCGATGCTGATTGCGCTGAACCGCGAGGCGGAACTTAAGATGCATCTGCGCGCCGCCTTTAATAACGGCGTGACCCGTGATGAGCTGAAAGAGCTGATTATGCATTCGGCGCTGTACTGCGGCTTACCGGCGGCGAACGCCACGTTGCACCTCGCGCAGCAGGTGTTTGCCGAGATCGACGCCGCGCAGGCGTAGCGGGGCGGCGCATTGCGCCTTGTACGGGCTACTAAATCGCACAGCGCTGTAGCCCCGGTAAGCGGTAGCGCCACCGGGGATTTTGAGTTGTAGGCCGGATAAGCGCAGCGCCATCCGGCATTGCCTGATGGCGCTGCGTCGGCGTGGGACGACGTTACCTGTCGCGCTCCTGCGGCGCGACCGCCGGGGCGGTATACCAATCCTCTTTGGCGACCACCACCGCGCCTTTCGGTTGCATGACAAAATTGGGCGACATAATCTGCACGCCAAATTCGTTAAATACATCGATAATGCTGCTGTGCAGCGCGCTGCGCCCCTCCGGCAGCGTCGTTTCCGGTAACAGCCGCACCTGCAGTTCATACGACGTATACCAGTCGAGCAATCCCAGTTTGCGAACCACCGGCGCCACCTGATGATCCACTCCCTGGGCGCGGTGGGCCGCCAGTTCCAGCATCGCCTGTACCTGCCGCCACGGCGTGTCGTAACCAATGGTCACGCCGGTGGTGAGGTTAATTCCCTGTTGCGGGTCGCTGGCGCTGAGATTGGTGATTTTACCGCTGACCACCACCGCGTTCGGCAGGGTGACAATATAGTTTTCGCGGGTCAGTATTTTGGTCGCCAGCATGCCGATCTCGCTGACCTGGCCTTCGTTATCGGCGATGCGGATCCAGTCGCCTTTATGCAGCGCGCGGGTATAAATCAGCACCAGGCCGCTCATGGCGTGATTCATCACCCCCGCTGAGCCCAGCGTCAACATCAGACCGAAGAACACGCTAATCCCCTTGAAGGCCAGAGAGTTTGCGCCAGGCAGGAAAGGATAGGCGGCGGAGAGCGCAAAAAGCCAGATAACCACGGCGATAAGCTTTCGCGTGGCGCCGACGGTTTCCGGATGCAGACCGGGGATCTGCAGACGCCCGGCGGCGACCTGATCCAAAACCACCTTCAGCAGGCGGATGATAAACCACGTAATCAGAAAGATAAGCAGTACGATCATCAGTCCCGGCAGCGCCGACACGATAGACAGCGAAATATCGCGAATCACACCTACCGACCACTCACCGAGCGATTCTCCCCATACCCGGGTCCACGGAAACAAACTGAAAACCCAGCTCAGCCAGATATAACCCGCCAGTATCCCAAGCAGTACTAACAGCAGCGCGTATAACCGGCTCTCGACGTTACCGAGAAACCGCCGCCAGCTATGTGGGATCATGCTGCGTTTTTCGAGGATCCGTAGATGGAAAAAACGGCGCACTCGCCGCCATGAGCGAAAAGCGAAATAGCAGGCCAGGGCGAGGAGCAACGCGCCGACGGCGGATTTTAGCGCCGCCAGCAGCAGATAGCGGGTATTGTACTGTTCGCGAAGCGACGTCCGCTGCGCTTCCATGCGGGCAAGAACGCGCTGCGCCGCCTGATCGAGGGTAAGATCGTCGCCTTCATCGAGGTCGGCCTGGCTGAGTAACATGATGGGTTTGCCATTCATCAGAAACAGCCGTCCCGGCTGGTTGTAGCGGGTGACTGGCACCACCTGCAGCGGCTGGCTGATATCGGCCTCGGTAAAGGCGCGTAGGGTATTGCGGATGCGTAGAACCCGTTCTTCCGGCGTGGTCTGGCCGAAGGTGGCCTGCAGCATGACGATCGGTTGATGGAAAATCGCGACGGTTCGCGCCTGCTCGCGAGCGGTGGGCTGCTGACGAGGTTCTGCCGCCGAAAGCGGGAAGGCCAGCCATAGCAGAAAACTCGCCGTTAATAACGCCTGGATCCTGTTCATATGCGACACCGGAAATGGGGGAATTATTGTTATTTTTCAGCTGGTCAAACTCTGAACGGCTGCTGGATTGAGCATAGTTCAGCGTCGGGTGAATTCAAGAATAAAGGGGGAGAATACGCCCGACGATGAGCCGCCGGGCGAGGAGGGAATTAGCCGTGTTGTTTACAACCGGCGCACTGCTGATTTTGGATCTGCTGGAAGAAATCGTTACCTTTATCATCAACGAGAATAAAGGCCGGGAAATCTTCGACTTCGATTTTCCAGATAGCTTCCATTCCCAGCTCCGGATAAGCCACGCACTCGAGGCTCTTAATGCTCTGTTGGGCAAGGACTGCCGCCGGGCCGCCAATGCTGCCGAGGTAGAAGCCGCCGTGTTTATGGCAGGCGTCGGTCACCTGCTGGCTGCGGTTGCCTTTGGCCAGCATTACCATGCTGGCGCCGTGCGATTGCAGCAGATCGACGTAGGAATCCATACGTCCCGCGGTGGTCGGGCCCAGGGAGCCGGAGGCGTAACCAGCCGGCGTTTTGGCCGGACCGGCGTAGTAGATCGGGTGATCTTTCACGTACTGCGGCAGCGCTTCGCCGTTATCGATAAGCTCTTTCAGTTTCGCGTGGGCAATGTCGCGGGCTACGATAATAGTGCCGTTAAGGCTCAGACGCGTGGAGACCGGGTGCGCCGACAGCTGTGCCAGGATTTCGCTCATCGGCTGGTTCAGGTTGATGCTAACCACATTGCCTTCGCCTTGCTGGCGCAGGTGTTCAGGAATGTATTTCCCCGGGTTGCTTTCCAGTTTTTCAATCCAGATGCCGTCGCGGTTGATTTTAGCTTTGATATTGCGGTCGGCGGAGCAGGAGACGCCCATGCCGATCGGGCACGAAGCGCCGTGGCGCGGCAGACGGATAACGCGGATATCGTGGGCGAAATATTTCCCGCCGAACTGCGCGCCGAGACCGAGATTTTGCGCTTCTTGCAGCAGCTCTTGCTCCAGCTGCACATCGCGGAAGGCCTGACCGTGCTCGTTGCCTGCGGTCGGCAGGTCGTCATAGTAGCGGGCGGAAGCCAGCTTAACGGTCTTCAGCGTGGCTTCCGCCGAGGTGCCGCCGATCACAAAAGCGATGTGGTAGGGCGGGCAGGCCGCGGTACCGAGGGTACGCATCTTCTCGACGAGATAGTTTTTCAGCTTCGCCGGGGTGATTAACGCTTTGGTTTCCTGGTACAGATAGGTTTTGTTGGCGGAACCGCCGCCTTTCGCCATGCACAGGAATTTATATTCGTCGCCGTCGACGCTGTAGAGATCGATCTGCGCCGGAAGGTTGGTGCCGGTGTTGACCTCTTTATACATATCCAGCGGCGCATTCTGCGAGTAACGCAGGTTGTCTTCGGTATAGGTGTTATAGACGCCCTGCGCCAGCGCGGCTTCATCGCCGCCGCCGGTCCATACGCGCTGGCCTTTTTTACCCATGATGATGGCGGTGCCGGTATCCTGGCAGGTTGGCAGCACGCCTTTGGCGGCAATTTCGGAATTACGCAGGAACTGCAGCGCGACGTATTTGTCGTTTTCGCTGGCCTGCGGGTCGAGCAGAATGGCCGCGACCTGCTGCTGATGTGAGACGCGCAGCATAAAAGCGGCATCGTGGAAGGCCTGTTGCGCCAGCAGGGTTAACGCCTGTGGTTCCACTTTCAATACTTCCTGACCATCGAATTCGGCGACGGAGACGAGCTCTTTGCTGAGCAAATAGTATTCGGTATCGTCATGCGCCATCGGGAACGGGTCTTGATAAACAAAGGGTTTCGTCGACATATTCACATACTCCATAAAGATAAAAACCGCCGGGGGAAGACCCGGCGGTTATGAATCAGAACATCATGGACATCCACGGATAGCCAATCAGCAGCAGGGCGGCCAGGAAGATGGCGCCGAAGATGGTGCCGAGGCGCCAGTAGTCTTTGGTCGGCAGATAGCCGCTGCCGTAGTAAATCGGGCTCGGACCGGTACCGTACGGGGTGATGATGCCCATCACGCCCAGCGAGGTCACCATCAGCAGGACGAAGACTTGCATATTCATTCCCGGAATAGTCGAAGCGATGGTCAGCATGGCCGGCAGCAGCGCGGTAGTGTGCGCGGTGGTACTGGCGAACAGGTAGTGCAGCAGATAGAACGCCAGCAGCAGGACGATGGTCGCAACGCCCGGAGAAATACCGCTCATCAGCGCGCCGCCTTCTTTACCCAACCAGGCGATGAAACCAGTGGAGGAGAGACCGTCAGCCAGCGCGACCAGCGTGGCGAACCAGACAAAGGTATTCCACGCCGCTTTGTTGTTGGTTATATCGCTCCAGGACAGCACGCCGGTCCACAGCATCAGCACGATAACCAGCAGGGCAGCCAGCGCCGGTTCAATCCAGTCGGCGGCGAAGATCCACATCATCAGTGCGAAGCAAACAAACACCAGCAGCAGGATTTCATTGCGCGACAGTTTGCCCAGTTTCTCCAGTTCACGAGCGGCCCACAGCGGTACTTCGTTATTGATTTTAACTTCTGGCGGATAGAACCAGTACGCCAGCAGCGGCATGGCCAGAATCAACAGGATACCGAGCGGCAGGAAGGCGATAAACCAGGTACCCCAGGAGATGTTGATACCAACGATGCTTTTTACCAGCGCCAGCGCCAGCAGGTTCGGCGCCAGCGCCGACAGGAACATGGAACTGGTGATACAGGCGGCGGTAATAGCTACCCACATCAGATAAGAACCAATACGGCGTGCGCTCGGATCGTTAGGTTTAGAACCGTACAGCGGCGGCAGGTTAGCGATAATCGGGTAGATGGTCCCGCCGCTACGTGCGGTGTTGGACGGGGTAAACGGCGCCAGCAGCAGGTCAGCGAAGGTAATGGCGTAGCCCAGCGTCAGGCTGCGGCGGCCAAGATATTTTACCAGAATCAGCGCCAGACGGCGGCCGAACTGGGTTTTGTCATAGCCGGCGGCGAACATGAACGCGCCGAAGATAAGCCACACGGTAGAGTTGCCAAAGCCGCTCACCGCCCATTTAAATGACGCGCCGGCCAGCTTAAAGCTTGGCGCCGCCATCTGTTCCGGGCTGAACAGTAGCCACTGGCTACATAAAGCAATCACCACCACCCCGGTGATACCGATAACGGCGCCCGGCAGCGGTTCGAAGATAAGGCCGACGATGACGCCAACGAAGATAGCAAAATAGTGCCAGGCGAAAGGCGGTAAGCCGTCAGGCACCGGGACGAACAGCAGCAGTACGGCGACGATAATGGGCAACGCCATCATGATCAGACGTTTATACGCCGCGTTAGACGCGGCACCGGCAGGCGGTATGGTTGTCTTTTTCTCTTTCATAATGAGTATCTGCTAGTAGTTGAAAATACGGTTCCGTCTTCGCTTACAACACTCGATTTTTTTAGTTGCGAAAGTTTCTTTAATTATTAATTGTCGAGATTGCTTGTTGCTTAAACGGTTATTTAACGCGTTTTTCGCGGCGTTAAATTAAATTCATTGGGTATTTATATATTGCGCTTTCACGTTGCATTGCAATTGATCGAGATCAAAAAAAACAGGTGATCTGGATCTTTTTTTTCGTTTGGCAATAACCACATATGATGATGTGGTTATTATCCGCAAGAAACGTTAATTGTTAATGGAACGCTTAAAAAATAATAAATGGCTAAAGCAATTAATTATTTAAATTGTTGAAATTTAGTGTTTTATTTTTGTTTTGCGCGTTTTTCTAGCGTTAACAAAAGTGACCGAAATGTTATCATTCATTTGTATTATGTAAATACGATATATAAATTTAATAATACAATGGAGGTATTGCTGTTATTGCAGGTATTAAATAGTTTTTTAACTAACGTAATTAATTTAGTAACTAAAAAACACGCTATATTATTGGCATGACAACAGGAATGAAAATAAACAATCAATAAAATTTCCGTCACCCAATTCTGAATTTCAATATTTAAAATCTGGAGTATTAATATGACCAGTAACGAACGAATTCTGCAGCCATTTACTTTACCGAATGGGACTGAACTGAAAAACCGTTTGCTAATGGCGCCAATGACCACCTGCACCGGTTATTTCGATGGTACCGTCACCAGCGAGCTCGTTGAATACTATCGCGCCCGCGCCGGCAGCATCGGGACTATCATCGTTGAATGCTGCTTTATTGATGATTATGGTCTGGCCTTCCCGGGCGCTATCGGCATCGATAACGATGAAAAAATCGCCGGGCTGGCGAAAATCGCCGAAGCGATTAAAGCGGAAGGCTCAAAAGCGATTTTGCAGATTTACCACGGCGGTCGCATGGTTGACCCGCAATTGATTGGCGGTCGCCAGCCGGTGGCGCCGAGCGCCATTGCCGCGCCGCGCGACGGCGCCGCCATGCCGCGCGCCCTCAGTGGTGAAGAAGTCGAAGGCATGATCGCCAAATTTGGCGACGGCGTGCGTCGCGCGATTCTTGCCGGTTTCGACGGCGTCGAAATCCACGGCGCCAACACCTATCTTATCCAGCAGTTCTATTCACCGAACTCCAACCAGCGTGACGACCAGTGGGGCGGCAGCCGTGACAACCGCGCCAGATTCCCGCTGGCGGTACTGGACATCACGCATAAAATGGCCCGTCAGTACGCTGACGATGCCTTTATTATCGGCTATCGCTTCTCGCCGGAAGAGATGGAAGTCCCGGGGATCCGCTTCGACGACACCATGTATCTGCTGGAGAAACTGGCCTCCCGCGGCGTCGATTATCTGCATTTCTCGGTTGGCGCGACGCTGCGCCCGTCTATCGTTGATACCAGCGATCCGACGCCGCTGATTGAAAAATACTGCGCCATGCGTTCTGAAACGCTGGCGCAGGTGCCGGTGATGGGCGTCGGCGGGGTAGTTAACGCAGCCGACGCCGAACAGGGCCTCGATCACGGTTATGACCTGATGGCCGTCGGCCGCGCCTGCATCGCCTATCCGGACTGGGCTTCACGTATCGCCGCCGGCGAAGAGCTGGAACTCTTTATCGACAGCACCCAGCGCGAGGCGCTGCATATTCCGGAACCGCTGTGGCGTTTCTCGCTGGTCGAAGCGATGATCCGCGACATGAGCATGGGCGACGCGAAATTTAAACCGGGGATGTTTGTCGAAACCGTTCAGGACGATGCCAACGAACTGGTCATTAACGTCAGCCTCGAAAACGATCGCATTGCGGATATCGAGCTGGCCGCAAGCCCAGTACAGAGCGTTGAATTTACCACCAGCTTCGAAGAGATCCGCGAACGTATTCTGACCGCCAACACGCCGCACGTCGATGCTATCTCCGGCGCGACCAGCCAGAGCGAAGCGGTGAAAAAAGCGGTGTCCAAAGCGATGCTGAAATCCAGCAAAGCGCTGGCCGCGGAAGAGGGCGGCAACGATACCGCGCCGAAAAGCTATGACGTTGTGGTGGTGGGGAGCGGCGGCGCCGGTCTGGCCGCGGCGATTCAGGCCCACGACGAAGGCGCCAGCGTGCTGATCGTCGAAAAAATGCCGACTATTGGCGGCAACACCATCAAAGCTTCCGCCGGGATGAACGCCGCGGAAACCCGCTTCCAGCGCGTCAAAGGTATTCAGGACAGTAAAGAGTTGTTCTATCAGGAAACCCTGAAGGGCGGCCACAACAAAAACAACCCGCAGCTGCTGCGCCGTTTCGTTGAAAACGCGCCGCAAGCCATTGAATGGCTGGCGGACCGTGGGATTATGCTTAACGATATCACCACCACCGGCGGGATGAGTATCGACCGTACCCACCGTCCGCGCGACGGATCGGCGGTTGGCGGCTACCTGATTAGCGGTCTGGTGCGTAATATCACCAAACGCGGTATCGATGTGCTGCTGGATACCTCGGTAGAAGAGATCCTGATGCGCGACGACGAAGTGAGCGGCGTGCGTCTTATCAACGATGAACAAGAGATCATCGAAGTGCAGACCAAAAGTATTATCGTGGCGACCGGCGGCTTCAGCGCCAACAGCGCGATGGTGGTGAAATATCGTCCTGACCTCGAAGGCTTCGTGACCACCAACCATAAAGGGGCGACCGGTAGCGGTATCGCGCTGCTGGAACGTATTGGCGCCGGCACCGTGGACATGGGCGAAATTCAAATTCACCCGACCGTCGAGCAGCAGACCTCGTACCTGATTTCCGAATCGATTCGCGGCGGCGGCGCTATTCTCGTTAACCAGCAGGGGAACCGCTTCTTCAACGAGATGGAGACCCGCGATAAAGTGTCTGCGGCGATTATCGCGCTGCCGGAACACTATGCTTACATCGTCTTCGACGAGCATGTGCGGGCGAAAAACAAAGCCGCCGACGAGTATATCGCCAAAGGCTTCGTCACCAGCGCCAGCTCGCCGCGTGAACTGGCGGAGAAACTGGGGATGGATTACCATGCGTTCCTCGCTACCCTGGAATGCTACAACGGCGCGGTGGAAAAACAGCACGATGAAGCGTTTGGCCGCACAACCGCGCTGCGCGCGCCGATTAACGAAGGCCCGTTCCACGCCATTCGTATTGCCCCAGGGGTACACCACACTATGGGCGGCGTGACCATTAATACCGATGGCGAAGTGCTGAATGTGGCACAGCAGCCGATTCGCGGCGCCTACGCCGCGGGTGAAGTGGTTGGCGGTATCCATGGCGGTAACCGCATCGGCGGTAACGCGGTCGCGGATATCATCATCTTCGGTACCCTCGCGGGCCATCAGGCGGCGAAACGTGCCAGAGGATAATAGGTAATTGCTGATGCCGGGCTGGTTTAGCCGCCCGGCTTATCCCTTCTAAGGAGAGCCCGATGTCCGATAACCGCGTCTATAGCTACTCCGCCGTGTTGATGGGCTCGCCCATCCTGCTCAAACTCTATTCCCACGATGAGGCACTGGCCTCCCGCGTATTTCAGTTAATTAAACGCTACGAAGATCTGCTCACCGTTAACCGCGCGCAGTCGCAGGTAATGAATATCAACCATGCCGCCGGGCGTCATCCCGTTACCGTTAGCCGTCCGGTGTACCAGCTGATTAAGTGCGCTAAAGCCGCCAGTATGGTGCGCGACAGCGCCTTTAATCTGGCTATTGGCCCGCTGGTTAAACTGTGGCGCATTGGCTTTCAGGGGCATAGCGTGCCGTCGGCGGCGGATATTGCGGCGCGGCTGCCGTTAACCCGCCCGCAGGATGTCATTCTTGATGACGAAAAGCAGAGCGTGTGGCTGGCGCAGGCTGGAATGGAAATTGACCTTGGCGCAATCGCCAAAGGATATATCGCCGATCGGGTACGCGATTACCTGGGCCAGCAGGGGATCGAACAGGCGCTGATTAATCTCGGCGGCAATGTACATACGTTAGGGGAATGGGCGATTGGGCTGAAAAAACCCTTTGCCGCGGCGCAGGAACTTATCGGCTCGATTGCCGTTAGCGGGCAGTCGGTTGTCACTTCAGGCACCTATGAACGCTATTTCGAGCAGGATGGCAAACGCTGGCACCATATCCTCGATCCGCGCAGCGGCTATCCATTGGATAACGAACTCGACAGCGTCACGGTCATTTCCGCGGATTCACTGGACGGCGATATCTGGACCACGCTGCTGTATGGCCTTGGCGTGGAGAAGGGCTGCGCGGCGCTGCGCCAGCGGGACGACATTGAAGCGATTTTTGTCACCAAAAACCGCAACGTGATTCTATCGTCACCGCAGCGCATCCGCTTTCAGCTGCGCGACAGCGGCTACCAGATTACTGACTGTACTGCTTGAGCAGGCCGTACTGCTCGGCGACCAGGCGGTAGCGATACACCGGTCGGCCGGTCGCGCCGTAATGGATGGTCGTATAGAGAATATTGATCTGCGCGAGCCAGATCAGATATTTGCGGCAGGAGACGCGCGAGATATTCACCGCCGCCGCCAGCTCATCGGTAGAAAATTCCACATCAGGGTGGCTGTCAATCCACTGGCACAGCGTGCGTAGGGTTTGCGCCGTTAAGCCTTTCGGTAGCTTACGCGCGTCAGCCGCTTCCGGCGCGCCGCCGTGCAACAGACGATCGACATCCGCCTGCTCGTAATAGGGCTGGCCGGTCATCAGTTTGCGCTTTTCGCGCCATGCGGTCAGCGCCTCTTCAAAGCGCGGGAACTGGAAAGGTTTAATCAGATAATCCACCACGCCGTAGTGCATGGCGGTTTGAACGGTGGCGGCATCGGCGGCGGAGGTTATCATAATCACGTCGATGGCGCGGCCGCTGGCGCGAATGGTCGGCAGCAGATCCAGGCCGCTATCCTGCTGCATATAAACGTCCAGCAGTACTAAATCGATCGCCATCTGCGGGTCGTTAATCATCTCCTGGGCTTTGCCGAGCGTCGACGCGGTGCCGCAGCAGCTGAAACCGGGGATGCGCGCCACGTACAGGCGATTCAGCTCGGCAACCATCGCATCGTCGTCAACAATCAATACATTTATCACGCTTTTTTCCTTTTACTATCCCAGGGCAGGTGAACAAAAAATTGGGTAAATACGCCAGGCTCGGACTCAACGGCTAGCGTGCCGCCGAGTTCGTGGAGCTGCTGGTTGGCGAGAAACAGGCCGACGCCGCGATTCTCGCCTTTGGTGGAGAAGCCCTTATTAAAAATGGCGTCGATATTGGCCGCCGGGATCCCCGGGCCGTCGTCGCTGACTTCACCGCTTAGCCAGCCATCCTGATAGTGCAATAGCAGGCTCACTTCACCTTCCGCCTGGCCGCTCATCGCATCCAGCGCATTTTCAATGAGATTACCTAATACCGTTACCAGCACGGTGACCTGTTTTTCATTCGGGCAATCCGGCACCAGGCTTTCTTCGGCGAGGTTCAAGGTGAAGCCTCGCTCTTTGGCGCGCTGGATTTTACCAATCAGGAAGCCGGCGACCACCGGCGATTTTATCCGGTGCTGAATTTCGCCGATGTCGGCCTGATAGGCATGGGCGGTTTGCAGCACATATTCTTCCAGCTTGTCATAGCTTTTCATATTCAGCAGGCCGAGGATCACGTGCAGCTTGTTCATAAATTCGTGCGAAGTGGTGCGCAGGGCATCGACGTAGCTCATCATGCCATCCAGCCGTTGCACCAGTTGGCTCATCTCGGTTTTATCGCGGAAGGTGCTGATGGCGCCAACGATGGCGTTCTGGCTGCGCACCGGGACGGTATTGCTAATCAGCAACAAGCCATTACAGCCGAGCGCGCGGTCATAGATGGGCTCGCCGCTGCGCAGAACTTCCTGCAGGTCCGCCAGCAGCGGGGTGCGATCGATGCTTTTATCCGGCCCGCTAAGTAACATGCCGCGGGCGGCCGGGTTAATTAGCGTGACCTGGCCGCTGCTATCCACAGCGATCACGCCTTCTTTGAGCGAGTGCAGCATCGCCTGACGCTGTTGGAACTGGGTAGAGATATCCTGCGGCTCCAGCCCCAGCAAAATACGCTTCAAGCCGCGCACCAGGCTCCAGGTGCCGATTGCGCAGACCAGCGCACTGAACAGAATGGTCAGCAGGACGTCCCAGCGGCTATTGGCGATCTGTTCGTCGACTTTACTCAGCGAAATCCCCACCACCACCACGCCTATCTGTTGATGCTGTTCATTGAATACCGGGGTGAACACGCGCAGCGCCGGCGCCAGTACGCCGTGGTTAATCGCCACGTTTTCGCGCCCGGCGAGCGTCGGGCGGATATCCTCGCCGATAAACGGTTTACCGATGATGGCGCTATCCGGATGCGAATAGCGGATACCGCGCATGTCGGTCACAATCGCGTAAAGCAGATCGTTACGTCGGGTAATGGCCTGCGCCAGCGGCTGAATAATATTGCTCTGCGGCGGCTCGCTGAGGCCGCGCTTCACCTGCGGCATATCGGCCATGGTGCGCGCCACCGCCAGCGCCGTCTCTTTTAAGCCGTCGCGGGTGGCGTTGCTGATCTGCATAAACCATAGCGCGTAGACCAGCAGCAGCACCGCGCCGATAACGCTGCCAATCATCAGCGTGACGGCGGTACTTAATTTCAGGCTGCGGGCGCGCTTACGTGCGGGCGGCTGTAGCTCGGCTTCCTTCATGACAACCCCGGTCAATTCGTTGAACGATCATTATCGCCGATAGGGCGGCTTTCATAAAGCCGTGTAATAACAGTAAAACCGGCTTACCGGATATCCGCTGCCTGACATGCGTAGCCCTCATGCTCGGATAACGCGCAATCGCGCCGCGATTAGGTGTCGAGTGAACAAACTGTGACCCCCGTGGCGGTAAAGCCGTGGATGAAGGCTTTACACTGACCGCATCAATCAAATAGCCGTGATGAATGAATGGATATGTCATTGCTATTGATGTAGCCGCAGTGAGTTCGGTTTTAAATGGAGGTTTTATGAGCAGTAAGCCAACCGCATCAATGCTGGAACGACGCCACCCGCAAACGCGCCATATCGATACGCTCGCCACCCTCGATATGCTGACCCTGCTGCAGCAGGATAACAAACAGATAGCCGTCGCCATCGATGCCTGCCTGCCGCAGATTACCCGGCTGGTGGATAACGCCGCGGCGACCCTGAGCCGGGGAGGACGGCTGGTGATCATTGGCGCCGGGGCATCCGGGCAGGCGGCGTTGCAAACGGTTAATGACTATTCCCCTGAAGCCAATCACTCACTGGTGGCGATTATCGCCGGCGGCGAAGAGAGCTCGCTGCAGGCGGCCGAGATGGCGGCTAACGATTATGACGCGGGCGTGCGCGATTTGCAGCTACATGCCTTCAGCGCCAACGATATGCTGTTGGCCCTTTCCGTCAGCGGCAAAACACCGTGGGTGTGGGGAGCCATGCGTCACGCCTGGTCGCTGGGAGCGCCGATTGCGCTACTGACGCAGCTAAGCGACAGCGAGGCTGCGCAGCTGGCGGATATTATTATTGCGCCGCAGACCGGGCCGGAGGCGGTAGCCGGTTATGGCAACCCGAAAGCGCAACTGGCGCAGCGGCAGATCCTCACCCTGTTAACTACCGGCCTGGCGGTACGCAGCGGCAAGGTGTACGGCAACCTGCGCGTAGACCTCCAGGCAACCAGCCCGCGTTGGGAGGAGCGGCAAATCGCCATGGTGATGGCCGCCACAGAGTGTACGCGCGCGCAAGCCAAAGCTGCGCTGGCCAGTTGCAATCAGCATTGTCGGACGGCGATTCTGATGCTGATGACGGGGCTTGATGCCTGGCAGGCGCGGGATCTGCTAAGCGAAAACAACAACCATCTGCGTATCGCTTTGGGTGAAGCGCAAGAGAAAACGCCATGTAACGTCAATTAATTTCCTCGCCGCGCCGGTTTGTTAAATAACTAAATAAACCGGCGCTATATTTCTTATCGCCTGAATAATCCTGCTTTTTTTGCCGCAATTTTCACAATAACCGCCAGTGAAATAAATAAACTGCTTTTTTAAGTTAAAAAACTGTTTGCATTAAAATATCGAAGTGTAAATGATATTTTAAAATAAAGTAAAAGTGCGTTAATATGACGGCTCTTATTACACTTTTGCTACGCGATATTTCTATTATGCCTGCAATTAAAAAAACGATTATATCTATGACCGCATTAGCGATGTTCGTCAGTACGGCGACCTACGCGAATGGCGATACCTCGAAAAAAACTGATTTTCTGCTGATCGGCGGCGGCATCATGAGCGCTTCGCTGGGCACCTGGCTGCAGGAACTGCAGCCGGAGTGGAAACAGGTGATGGTGGAGAAACTCGACGGCGTCGCGCTGGAGTCCTCTAACGGCTGGAATAACGCCGGTACCGGTCACTCGGCAAATATGGAACTGAACTACACGCCGCAGCGTGCAGACGGTTCTATTGATGTCAGCAAAGCGCTAGATATCAATGAACAGTTTATGATTTCGCGCCAGTTCTGGTCGGCGCAGGTCAAACGCGGTATTTTGCACGACCCGCACTCGTTTATTAATTCCACGCCGCATATGAGTTTCGTGTGGGGCGATAATGTTGATTATCTGCAAAAGCGTTATAACGCGCTGCAGCAGACTACCTTATTCCAGGGAATGAAATTCTCCACCGATCACGCGCAAATTAAACAGTGGGCGCCGTTGGTCATGGAAGGACGCGATCCGCAGCAAAAAGTGGCCGCCACCTGGACGCCGGTCGGTACCGACGTGAACTACGGTGAAATCACCCGTCAGCTGATCGGCAGCCTGAAAAAGAGCAGCAATTTCTCGCTGCAGACCTCTTCTGAAGTCACCGATTTCAAACGCAATGCCGACAACTCCTGGCACGTGACGATTAAGAACGTGAAGAGCGGTGAAGAGCAGGCTGTCGACGCCAAATATGTCTTCATCGGCGCCGGCGGCGGCGCGCTGAAGCTGCTGCAGAAAACCGGCATTCCGGAAGCGGACAACTATGCGGGCTTCCCGGTAGGCGGCTCGTTCCTGATGACCGAAAACCCGGAGCTGACTAAACTGCACCAGCAGAAAGTCTATGGTCAGGCCTCGGTTGGCGCGCCGCCGATGTCGGTACCGCACCTGGATGCTCGTTACCTCGATGGTAAGCGCGTGGTGCTGTTCGGACCATTCGCCACCTTCTCCACCAAGTTCCTGAAAAACGGTTCGTTCTTCGATCTGTTGAGCACCACCACCACCAGCAACGTACTGCCGATGACCCACGTTGGCCTCGACAACTTCGATCTGGTGAAGTACCTGATTAGCCAGGTTATGCTCAGCGATGATGACCGCTTTGCGGCGCTGAAAGAGTACTACCCGAACGCGCGCAAAGAAGACTGGAAACTGATTCAGGCCGGTCAGCGCGTGCAGATCATCAAAAAAGACGCGGAGAAGGGCGGCGTTCTGAAGCTCGGTACCGAAGTGGTGGTCGATCAGCAGAAAACGATTTCTGCGCTGCTCGGCGCATCGCCAGGTGCTTCCACCGCCGCGCCGATCACCCTGAACGTTCTCAAGCAGATGTTCCCGCAGCAGTTTAACTCGCCGGAATGGCAGAGCCGCATTCGCGCCATCGTGCCGAGCTACGGCGAGAAGTTAAACGGTAACGTGGCGCTGACCCAGCAGGTTTGGGATGACACCGCCGCGACGCTGCAGTTGACTAAGCCTCCGGTCATTCAGATGCCAGAGTCCGCGCCGACCGCGACCGCCAAACCGGCAGAGACGCCGCGCGAAGCCTCGCCGCAGCACGATATGGCGCTGTAACGACGCATCCAGGCAGTGAATAAAAGGGAAGACCATGGTCTTCCCTTTTTTGCGTTATTTACCGGCTGACGCCGCGCGCTGCCTGCAACTTTGGCCTCATAAAAGATATACTGGTTTGAATTGAAACAGAAAATTAAACCAGGAGTGTGGAAGGGCTATGAAAGACGATATCAACCAGGAGATCACCTTCCGCAAGCTGTCGGTCTTTATGATGTTTATGGCGAAGGGCAATATCGCCAGAACCGCCGAAGCCATGAAGCTCAGCAGCGTTAGCGTTCACCGCGCACTGCATACGCTCGAAGAGGGGGTCGGCTGCCCGCTGTTTGTCCACAAAGGGCGCAACCTGCTGCCGCTGCAGGCGGCGTGGACGCTGCTCGAATACTGCCAGGATGTGATGAGTCTGATGAGCCGCGGGCTTGAGGCGACGCGCAAAGTCGCCGGCGTTGGTCAGGGGCGGTTGCGCATCGGTACTCTCTATTCGCTGACGCTGGAAACCGTTCCGCGCATCATTATGGGGATGAAGCTGCGTCGCCCGGAGCTTGAACTGGATCTGACGATGGGCTCCAACCAGATGCTGCTGGATATGCTGGAAGACGATGCCCTTGACGCTATTTTAATCGCCACCAATGAAGGCGAGTACAATAATTCGGCCTTCGACGTGGTGCCGCTGTTTGAAGATGATATCTTCCTCGCCGCGCCGGCGACGGAACAGCTGGATACCTCGCAGCTCGCCGACCTGCGCGATTACGCCGATCGCAAGTTTGTCTCGCTGGCGGAAGGGTTTGCGACTTATGCCGGGTTTCAGGAGGCTTTTCAGGTAGCCGGTTTTGAGCCGGAAATTGTGACCAGGGTGAATGATATCTTTTCGATGATAAGCCTGGTGCAGGCGGGCGTCGGCTTCGCGCTGCTGCCGGGTCGCATGAAGAAAGTCTATGAAAACGATGTGCAGCTGTTAAAGCTGGCGGAACCCTATCAGATGCGCCAGCTGATCTCTATCGTCTATTCACACCATCGCGAGCGCGATGCCGACCTGCTGGCGCTGGCGGCGGAAGGACGCATGTACGCCCGCAGTATTAATCGCTAAGCCGCTTTGCAAGATGGCGGGCGACGTCTACGCCGCTGCGCTCCAGCGCAATGGTCTCGCCGCGCCAGCCCGCCTGGCGGGTCAGGCAGGTGAGCACGCCGCCGGGCGGCATCTCGATTGCCAGTCTCGCGTCGCGTTCATCGGCGGCGATCATCGCCTCCTGCCAATGTACGGTGCGCGCCATGTTCATCGCCAGATCGTCGGCGATCCGCTGCGGATCCCACAGTACGCGCGCCGTCGAGCCGCTTAAATAGGCGCGCTGAGGGCGCGTTAAGGTGACCTCGGCGAAGGCTTTTGCCAGGGCGGCGGCCGGTTTAGCCAACAGCGCGCAGTGCGACGGCACGCTGACCGCCAGCCGTTGGGCTTTACTGGCGCCAGCCTGCAGCGCCAGCTGCGCCACCTCGGCCATGGCTTCATCGCGCCCGGCGATCACGATCTGCGTTTCGGCGTTCAGGTTGGCGAGATACACCTCGTGGCCCTGCATCAGCGCCTCAATCCGCGGGCGGGTCAGCCCCATAATCGCCGTCAGCCCGTAACCTTCGGGATAAGCCTGCTCCATTAAATCGCCGCGCAGCGCCACCAGCCGCAGCGCGCTGGCGAAATCGAGCGCGCCGGCAATCACCGCAGCCGGAAACGCGCCGATGGACAGACCGCTGACCATCTGCGGATCCACACCCTGACGCTGAAGCTCGCGCGCCCAGGCCACCCCGGCGATCAGCAGACAAAGCTGGACCGCACGGGTATGCTTTAGCGCATCGGCGCTATCGAGAGTATCGACTTCATCCCCCAGCACGGCGCGCGCCTGGGAGAGGATAGCCTCGCGATCGGGGATTGCCGCCAGCATCGCGGGGCGCTGACCGCCCTGACCGGGAAACGTAAATAAAATCTTCATCATTCCTCCCTGTGCCACGGCGTCGCGGTTAAGCGCGCGCCACGGGATGTTTTCAGCAGCGCGCGGCCATCGCGCAGCCACTCATTAAGGGCGAAGGCGCCGTAGGGGGTTTCTACCTGGGTATCGGCGCGGCACGGTAGTTGGGCCACCCGGGCCTGCCATTCCAGCAAGGCCTCACGGTCCAGCGGCTGCGGCGCGCGGATCAGCAGATCCAGATCGCTTGCCGCATGCAGCACCGGGATTTCGGTTGCCAGCGCGTAGCCGGTACTGCCGGTGACGCCCCAGCCCCAGGGCCAGCGGTGTAAGGTGAGGGCGATAGCCGCCTGGACCGGCGGCTGCGAGACAAACGGCGAGCAGAGTAATGCTTCGCGCTCGACAAGCATCTCCGGGGTGACGCTGCGCACGATATTGTGCGCCTGTACCCAGCCAGCGGCGCGCTGCTCGCGCTTCATGCCCCGCACTCCAACCGGGATGCGGGCCTGGTCGTCAACGTCGCGCCTCACCACCACCGGCAGCGCGGCTCGCCACTGCTGAGCCACCCACGACTCGGCAATGTCTTCCAGAGCGCTGGCGTGGTTTAACCAAACTAAATCGTGGGGACGCGGCGTTGATGACATGGTTTACAGTCCTGAAGTCAAAGAGATAAACAGCGGTAGCGACAGGATACACAGAACCGAGCTTAACAGCAGCACGGCTTCAGCATCCGGAGACTGCACGCCGAAGCGGTTGCCGAAGACCACGCCGAAGAAGCCGGCGGCCAGCGCAATCATCAGGATCGCGGTAATGGCGATAGAGCCGTGCAGACCAAGTAACATCACCAGACCCCAGGCAATAAACGGCTGCACCAGCAGTTTCACGATGGTTGAGGTAGCGATCAGCGCATTGAGCTGCAGTTTACGTGCCGACAGGATCACCCCGGTAAGGAACAGCGCGGCGGCGGTGGCGGCAAGGCCCAGCGGTTTGATCGACGCCAGCAGCAGGTCCGGCATTTTAATGCCGATAGCGGAAAGCACCACCCCAAGCAGCGGGCCCCAGACGATCGGTTTTTTCACCGAACGCCACATCAGCACCGGCAGCATCTCCAGCGTAGAACCGCTGTTTTCACCCGCGGCGCGGGCTTTTTCACGCTCCAGAATCAGCAGGCAGAACGGGGTCATCAGCACCGAGCCGCAGGCGATAGAAACCGCCACCGACAGCGAGGTTGACGCGCCTTCACCCAGCACGCTGCCGAGGATCGGCAGACCCAGCGCGGCATAGTTTGGCAGGGCGACGGTGAGGGTCAGCACCGCGGCATCCTGCGGCGTACGTTTGAACACGCTGGTGGCGAGGAAGTAGATTGCGGCATAGGTGATCCACATCGCGCCGGTCAGCACCAGCACCAGTGGCGACTGGGCGACGATACCGGCCCACGGCGTTTGTACCGTCGCGCTAAACAGCGTGGCGGGTAAGGCAAAATCCATTACAAAAATATTAAGCAGCGAGACGTTTTTGTTATCTACCATCCCGGCCTTTCCGGCCCAGAAACCCAGCAGCATAATGACGAAAATGGGCGCGAGAGCATGAATAATCACATAAGTCATAAATCACCTGTAAATAAAATAGAGTACTGGCGCGATTGTTATTTTTTCTAAAAGCCGTCCCTTCCCGGAGCGTTTATTCCGCGCTCCGGGAGACTGCTTCCGGCAGGTTTTCTTCTACTACTTACGTACGAACGTCTTACCAGCTGGCGCGCATGCGATCGCGAACCAGTTGTGAGCTGCGGCGGTTTTCCGCGCCCAGGCGGCACTTCAGTGAGGTATCGGTGCGCGCGTCAGCGATGGCGTCGCGCAGGGTACGGCTGACCAGCGACAGATCGCCTTCGTCTGGCGCATCCGGATGGTTGATATCGAGCAGGGCGGAGAGCAGGCCGAGCGTAGCGTAGTTGCTGACGTCGTAGGCCATCGGCGGGATCGTCGCCGCCAGTTTCTCCAGCGCTTCTACGGTACGCAGCGTAATACGCGCCGCCGATTCTTTACCCATCGCGTGAACCAGCACGCCGCTATCGTTAAAGGCGATCAGGCGGTTGGCCTGATAGCCGTGGGCCAGAAACGCCCCGGACATCGCTTTTCCGACAATCAGGCCAATCACCGGGTGGCCGGCAAGACGGGCTTTGGCGTAGGCGCCTGCCGCCCCGGCCAGGGCCTGGTGGATGCCAAAGGCTTCTTCGCGGCGGCCATAGGCCTGGCTCGGGACATCAATTACCGCGACGATCGGCCGTTTGACAGGCCGATCGGCGTCGGCGGCGATGGTTTCGTTGACCACTTTCGCCAGCGTCCAGCCTTCCAGCAGTCCGACTTCGCCACCGGCGGCGCGCGGGTAGTGGTTGTTAGCGTCAGGCACCACGGCGATAAAGCGGACGTTTTCGCCATCAATCTGGCCATCTGCGACCTGCACTGAAGGGCACAGACCACTCATCAGCGGCGCGTTGGGCGCCAGTTTGTTCAGCCATAGCGCGGCGCGGTTTGGGAACTGACTCATTATTTATCCTCCCGGGCAAAAAGCTGTTTAATCTGCGCGGTATCCGCCTGCTGGCGGGTATCGAATTGGCTCAAGCGACGCAGATAATCGTCATAGTTGTCGCTGCGGTGTTGTGCCGGTACACCTTTGGCGATCGCCTCATTCATTGCGGTTTTAACCGCGTTAACGCCATCGTTAACCAGCGCGTCGACCAAGCCGCTGGCGGCGCGAATTTCGCCGCCGGTCATGCTCCAGATAAACGGACGGTTACGGGAGTCGTACTCTTCAATTCCGGCTTCCTGCTCGATAACCTGCGGGCCGTTGAGGCCGAGACGGGCTTCACGGGTGACTATAAGGTAGCTGCACAGCGCCGCGGCGATGGACATGCCGCCGAAGCAGCCGACGGTACCGGTAATAATGCCGACCACCGGGGTGTAGCGGCGCAGGTCGACAATCGCGGCATGAATATCGGCGATGGCGGCCAGACCGAGGTTGGCCTCCTGCAGACGTACGCCGCCGGTTTCGAGGCACAGTACCGCCTGCGTCGGGATACCGTTGCGGTTATCTTCCGCCGCCAGCTCCAGTGCGGCGGCCATTTTGGCGCCGGAGACTTCGCCCATGCTGCCGCCCTGGAAGGTGCCTTCGATGGCAATTACCACCGCAGGTTGGCCGTTGATAGTGCCTTTGGCGACCACCATACCGTCGTCGGACTGCGGGACGATGCCCTGCGCGCCGAGCCACGGCGACATAATGCCTTCAAACGGATCCAGCAGTTCGCGGTAGCTGCCGTCGTCCAGCAGGGCGTGGGCGCGTTCGCGAGCGCGCAGTTCAATAAAGCTGCGATCGTTACGCATGAGCAGCCTCCTCAAATACTTGTTCAATACGAATACGGGCGACGCCCGGCGTGGCGCCGAAGTCGTGGATAATCAACTGCCCGGCGGGCAGACCGTTGATCAGGTTCAACCTGTCGAACAGCGCCTGCCAGCGCGCCTGGCTGTTATCCACTGAGGTGGTGATTTGTACGTTGAGCGTGGCGCCCTGTGCGGCGGTATAAAGCACTTCCATATCGCCTGAACCTACGACCCCTGCCAATGCTTTGCCGCTGAGGGCGCGGTTGGCAGGAAATGACAATGTAATCTGTTCCATAACATCCTCTGAATGCGTTAGCCGGAAACCCGGTCGAGAAACAGGGTGGCGGCAAGGAGATCGGCCGCACCACCCGGCGAGGCGTTTTGCGCCAGCATCTGCGCATCGAGGCGCGCCAGCGCGGCGCGACCGGCGACGCTGGCGCAACCGCCCGCCGCCAGAACCTCACGGGCGCCTTGCTGCATGGCGTGCAGGCCGTTCATGCCGGCCCGCGACAGCACGCAGGTATCGCTCAGCGAGGTCATGATGGCCATCAGCGCGTCGAGGCGCGCCTGCGGCTCGCTGGCGCCTCGCGCCCGGCTTTGCTGCAGTTGCGGCAGCGCCAGGGCGGTAACATGCGGAAATCCGCGCTGCGCTTCCTCGCGTGCCCCCGGCACCTGCCAGCGACGGCTGGCGCGCAGCCCTTTACTAAAGCTTTTCGGCGCGAAGCCGTCAGGCAGGCGGGCGAGGGAGGCGGCGGCGGCGGCGATCGCCTGTGATTGACCCTCTCCACCCAACATCGCCACCGCGCTGACCAGCAGGCCCAGCGCCCAGATAGCGCCGCGGTGGGTGTTAACTCCACCCGTCGCCATCATCATCTGCGCTTCACCTTCGCGACCGAGGCGGCCGACGGTTTCGCGCAGGGCGATATCCGCCGGACGCTGCCAGCTTTGCTGCGCCAGCGCGTGAAACGTCGGCTGTAGGCTACGGGCGGAGCGTTCCATCAGGTCCAGATTGAGATCCTGATGCGCGCCGTTGCCGCGACTATCGACCAGACCCGGTTTCGGGCTCAGACGGGCTTCGTCAATCAGACACGCGCTGGCGGTATGCGCCAGCCAGCTGACGCGGCTTTCTGCGTGTAGGGGGGAGAGTTTTTTCATTACCAGCTCCGGAATTTTGCCGGTGGGTTATACAGTCCGTCGGACCATTTCACCAGGTCGGCGACGCTGCCGGCGGCCAGTAGTGAGCGGGTGGCATCACTGCGGCGAATGCCGATATCTTCCGGGTACACCACTTTGCCGCTCTGGCGCAGCGCGGCGACGCGTTTGGCGTCCACGCCGAGGCCAATATCGGTGATCCCGGCCACCGCGGCGACCATCGCCCGGCGCTCTTCAAGGCTTTCCGCCCGGTACAGGTAAGCGATACCCTCTTCGGTCAGCACGTGGGTCACGTCATCGCCGTAAATCATCACCGGCGCCAGCGGCATGCCGGAAGTTTTGGCGACCTCGACCGCATCGAGCGTTTCAACGAAGGTCGGTTTCACGCCGGCCTGGAAGGTTTCGACCATCTGCACCACCAGTTTTTTACCGCGCTGCATCGGGTCTGGTTCAGTGATCATATTGAGCCAGGCCGGGGTGGCGTGGCGGCGACCGTGCGGGTCGTGGCCCATGTTCGGCGCGCCGCCGAAGCCGGAAAGGCGGCCGCGGGTGACGGTGGAGGAGTTGGCCAGACCATCAACCTGCAGGGTCGAACCGATAAACATATCTACCGCGTACTGACCTGCCAGCTGGCAGAAGGCGCGGTTAGAACGCATCGACCCGTCCGGGCCGGTAAAGAAGATATCCGGGCGGGCGCGGATGTACTCTTCCATCCCCAGTTCGCCGCCGAAGCAGTGCACGCTCTCCACCCAACCGCTCTCGATGGCCGGGATTAAGGTAGGGTGCGGGTTCAGCGTCCAGTGTTTACAGATTTTGCCTTTCAGGCCGAGCTGTTCGCCGTAGGTGGGCAGCAGCAGCTCGATGGCGGCGGTATTAAAACCGATACCGTGGTTAAGCGACTGCACCTGATGCTCCGCGTAGATGCCTTTAATCGCCATCATCGCCATCAGAATGTGTTCTTGCTTAATCAGACGCGGGTCGCGGGTGAACAGCGGTTCAATAAAGAACGGTTTGTCGGCGACCACCACGTAATCGATCCACGAGCCGGGAATATCGACGCGCGGCAGATCGCATTCGTCGTCCACCAGTTCGTTGACCTGGGCTATCACAATGCCGTCGTGGAAGGCGGCGGCTTCTACCAGCGCCGGGGTATCTTCGGTACTCGGTCCGGTATACAGGTTGCCTTTACGGTCAGCTTTATAGCCGGCGATCAGCGCGACGTTTGGCGACAGATCGACATACAGGCGGGAGTAGAGTTCGATATAGGTGTGGATGGCGCCGATTTCGAGCAGACCATCTTCCAGCAGTTGCGAGATGCGCAGGCTTTGCGTGCCGGAGAAAGAGAAATCCAGTTTACGGGCAATGCCTTTTTCAAACAGGTCCAGATGCTCGCTGCGCCCGACGCTTGGCATAATCATATGCAGGTCGTGGATTTTCTGCGGATTGACCTCGGCGAGCATGCGGGAGAGGAAATCAGCCTGCTTCTGGTTGTTACCTTCCAGTACTACCCGGTCGCCAGGGGCGAGCAGATTTTCCAGTACGCTGACCAGTTGGTCAGTGGGGATGACTTTGCCGGCAATCTTCGTTTCGGCCAGCCGCCGCTGTTTTTCCGTCCGGCGACGGTTCCAGACCCGTCCCGTCGTTTGTTCAGCATTCATTGTTAACCTCCTGATTCGACAAATCGTTTCGTTTGTCCTGGTGGAAGTTAGTGTGCGATGCGCAGCGCTGCGCATCAATTAAGCACGCCGGCTAATCGTTAGCTTTAGAGTAATGATTGGATATGCCCATTTGTGATGGGGATCAATAATAAAAAAGGAGTAACGGTCTAAGCGGAAAAGATGAAAGGAGGGGAAGGCTGGCGGATAGGCCAGCCAGATTGCCGGTTATTCTTTACTTAAGTCGCTGAGTAAGAAAGCAATACTCTGCCCGCCGTTGGTTTGCTCAAGGGCGATTTTCACAATGATGGTCAACGGCACCGACAGCAGCATGCCGACCGGGCCAAGCAACCAACCCCAGAATATTAACGACAGAAATACCACCAGCGTGGAGAGCCCCAGTCCGCGGCCCATAATGCGCGGTTCGAGAATATTGCCGAACACCAGGTTGATAATAAGGTAACCGGCAGTGACGATGAGCGCCTCATACAGGCCGCCAAATACCATTACCTGCAAAATCGGCGGGATGGCTGCCAATACCGAACCGATATTGGGAATGTAGTTCAGCGCAAAAGCCAGCAGCCCCCACATAAAGGCGAAACGGACGTCCAACAGCGCCAGCATACCCCAGACCACCAGTCCGGTGACCAGGCTTATCGCGGTTTTCAGCACCAGATAGTGGGACACGCTATCAATCGCCCGCTGAATGGCGCCCATCCCCTCAACCGGCCGCGACATCAGCTGCTGGAGCTTGGCGGGCAGTTGCGGCACTTCCAACAGCATAAATACTACGGTGAGCAGCAACAGAAAAATGGACGACATCGCATTCGACAACTGGGTCAACAGGCTGGTAACCAGCGTCATCACCGCGTTGGGATCGATATACTTATTCAGCTCAATGGCGGAGACGGTAAAACCAAAGCGCTGTAGCCATGGCGTGACCGTTTTTAGCGGTTCGGCCAGCGACGTGCGGTATTGTGGCAGAGTGCGCGCCAGTTCGTTAAGCGAGGTGCCAAGCGACGCCAGCAGTACCACTGCCAGCAGGACGATAGCGCCCACCAGTAGCGAAATCGCCAGCACCCGGGGCACCCGACAGCGCACCATCAGCTGGACCAGCGGATTGATCACCACCGCAAGGAACAGCGCTAAGATAAAGGGGACGATAATGTCGGCGGCAAAACGGATGCCCGTAAGGATGATAACCAACATGCCCAGCATGATGACGATCTTGAGTCCATTAAGGGTGATGATGGGTTTGGCCATTGGGTTCCTTACGGTAAAGATGAAAACGTCCTTGATCATAGCGACTTTGCTATACACGTTTATGATGGAGATCAGTTTGAGAAAATACTAATTGAAATCGCGCCTTAGACGTAAAGAATTGCAAAGACTTTGAGTTAATATTAACACTATGGTACAAATTTACTTGTGTTTAACTACCGAGGACAATTTTTTTCCGCAATGACGAGAAGCAACACCGCGGATAATTGTAATTTTATGAACAATCAGTTCAGTCTTTATTTTTCGACTCATCACGCATTACCTTTCATCCTTTCCCGATTTGCTGGCGAACAGCACTGGCGCTCCGCGCTATAGTCCCATTCTCTCTGCCTGAGCTGGCGCACCGCGCACGGCTAAAACTACGTCAGAATTTTTTCGGTTTACCTTCGTAAGCCGTCATGGATTGTATTCTCAAGCAGGAGAAGGGATTATGTTTTATTGGATTTTATTAGCCTTAGCTATCGTTGCTGAAATAACCGGCACGCTGTCTATGAAATGGGCAAGCGTCAGCGGCGGTCATACGGGCTATATTTTAATGCTGGCAATGATTGCGCTTTCATATATTTTCCTGGCCTTCGCCGTTAAAAAGATTGCTCTCGGTGTGGCGTATGCGCTATGGGAAGGTATCGGTATTCTGTTGATTACCGTATTTAGCGTGCTGCTGTTCGATGAAAGCCTGTCTATCGTAAAACTGGCCGGGCTGGCAACGCTGGTCGCGGGTATTGTGCTGATTAAGTCCGGCACAAAGAAAGCGGTGAAACAGCGTGAGGAGACAGCTCATGCAACAGTTTGAGTGGATTCACGGCGCCTGGCTGGCGCTGGCTATCGTACTGGAAATTACCGCGAACGTATTTCTGAAATTTTCCGACGGTTTTCGTCGTAAAATCTACGGTATCCTGTCGCTGGCGGCGGTGTTAGGGGCTTTTAGCGCTCTTTCGCAGGCGGTAAAAGGTATCGATCTTTCCGTCGCTTATGCGTTGTGGGGAGGGTTTGGGATCGCGGCGACTATCGCCGCCGGTTGGATCCTCTTTGGACAACGCCTTAACCATAAAGGCTGGGTTGGCGTCGTGCTGCTGGTAGCCGGCATGGTATTGATAAAACTGGCTTGATATGATGCCGCCTGCGTAAGCTGGCGGCAAATTCTGTCCTCTGTATTACGCTTAAAAAGCAGATTCGGCCTGGTTTCGGTAGGCCGCTATGAGGACAGCGCATGATCCCTTTGCCAGGCTGGCGGAATATTCCCTCTGCCAAAATTCTTTCTGTACTGGTCTTTTTCGCCGGCCTGGGGCTGGTGGTCTCCGTTATTTCTCTTTTCTATTTGTCACAACACCTGGTCAGTATAAAAACCAATGAAATTGATAAGCACCGTTCGATGCTCTCGGTGCAAGGGGCCGTACAGACATCGGTCAATCGGGTGTTGTCTTTGGTATTGGATAATTCGATTTGGGATGATGCGGTTAAACAAACCTATACGCCCCATCTTGACCCACTCTGGCTGTATGATTCGTGGGGGGCGGGTTTTAAGATTAATAATCTCTACGACGGGACCTTTATCCTGGATGAAAACTATCGGATCCTGTGGGGCGCTTTTCGCAGCGAGCCATTTACCGAACCCGATATTGGTTTTTTTGGCAGCGGGCTGCAAGCCCTTATCGAGCAACACGCGAACACGCTGAGACGTGGTGAAAATGCCTTTGCTGGTATTACCCGCACCCGGGAGGGTATCGCGTTTGTGGGTATCGGCTTGATTCGCCCGACGATCGGCCGCTTACCGGTTTATGACAAGACCCGTCGCTATCTGGTTATTACCCGCCACATTAATCCGACCATGCTGGAAAACCTGGGGAATACTTTCCAGATTAATCGCCTGCATACGACGCAGCTCGCCGGCGAATACAGCGTACCATTGCGCACAGAAGGTGGGGAAACGCTGGCATATCTGAGCTGGCAACCGCGTCTTCCTGGCGCGGAGGCGGCGCGAGCCGCGTCAAACAGCATCAGGCTCATCGCCATTCTGGCGGCGAGTTTGATTCTGCTATTTATTCTGCTCAGTAGCCTGGGGTTATACAAACTGGCGCGCGGCGAACAGCAGGCGCGAAAAAATGCGTTAATCGATTGGCTGAGCCGTTTGCCGAACCGTCGGGCGCTGATTGAACGCTTAAATGCGATGGGCGAATGCGGCAAGAATGAAATGCAGAGCGTGGTATTTATCGATCTCGATGGCTTCAAAGACGTTAATGACAACTATGGCCATGATGTTGGCGACGCGCTAATCGCACGCATTGCCCGCGAATTACGCGACCGTGTTCCGGCGGGGGCGATGCTGGCGCGGATGGGCGGTGATGAATTCGCCATGACCGTCAGCGGTGAACAAGCGGTTAATCAGGCTTCCGCGTTTGCCTGGGCGGTGCTTGAGTTATTAAAAGCCCCTATTGAACTCAGCGAGCGCAAAATATACATCAGCGCCAGTATCGGTATTGCCAGCGGCGTACCGGCATTATGCTCCAGTACCGAGTTATTCCGCCGCGCCGACATGGCTATGTATCACGCGAAGAAGAGCGGTAAGGGGAGAGCGGCCTGGTACGATGATACCCTCAACGAAACGCGTCAGCACCAGTTGCACATTGAAAATAGTATCCGGGAAGGGCTGGAAAGGGGCGAATTTGACGTCTGGTATCAGCCGATCGTCAACGCCGAAACGCTGGCGATGGAAGGAGTTGAAGCGTTACTACGCTGGCCGCGGCGGCCTGAAGGCCCACTTGCGCCAGATGCTTTTATTTCTATCGCTGAAAGCAGTGGTTTGATCTACGCGCTAGGTCAATTTGCCTTATCGCAAGCCTGTTACGACTTACAACCGATGGGGGATTTGTTGCTTTCCGTCAATATTTCACCGGCGCAATTCCGTGACCCGGAATTCGAAACGCGGGTGGTCCAAACCCTGGGACGCTGTCAGTTTCCTGCTCGCCGCCTGCAGCTTGAAGTGACCGAAAGCTATGTACTGGAAAACCCGGAGCGCGCCCGCGTGGCTATCGAGAACCTGAAAGCGTTGGGTATCGCCGTCGCGCTGGATGATTTCGGCATTGGCTATTCCAGTATTGGTTATCTACGCAGCTGTCGTTTTGATAGCCTCAAGATTGATAAGTCGTTAGCCGGGGTGGTGGATGTCGACCCACAGGCGGCAGAACTGGTGCGCGGCACGGTACGTATCGCTAATGCGCTGGGGATCACCGTGGTTGCCGAAGGGGTAGAAACTCAGCAGCAGCTGGCGCTGCTGCGGCGGGCGGGATGCGATCGACTGCAGGGATTTTATTTCAGCCAACCGATGCCTATCGACTCATTGCTTCAACTGCGCCAGCAGCAGGGATAATTACTCTTTGGCCAGCGCTTCCAGCTTGTCGAGAAAACCGGTCACGGCAATGGCCCGGTTATCGGCGCGATAGCGATCTTTCGGCCCCGGCGCCGAGCTTTGCACTGCAATGACCTGCCAGCCGTTATCCGTTTTCAACAGCAGTGGAGAACCGCTGTCGCCCGGTAGCGTATCGCATTGATGCGATAACACCGACGTTTGCGCCCATCCCGTCACCAGACAATCCTGGTGGCTATAGAGGCTATCCAGATGATCTTCCGGGTAGCCGGATTGCGTCACTTTGCGGTCCGTGGCTTTTAGCGCCGCGGTCAGCGCTTCTTTATCACCACTAAAAACAGGAACAGGCGTAATACCGCCTGGCGCGTAGCGCAGGACGATCAGGCCAAAGTCCCAGGGGGCTGCGGAAGAGGGGACAATCCAGCCATCGCCGTCAGCTTTAAGCCGTTTGCCTAGCGATGGGTCGGTACGGCCGTCAATCCCGTGAATTTCATAGACCCAGTTGCCTTTACGCGAGATAAAACGCAACGCGACGGCCTTGTCCGGCTTGCCTTTCGGCGGCTGCAGCAAACAGTGACCGGCGGTGAGGGCCAGATGCGGAGAAATCAGCGTTGCGGTACACAGATTACCGCTGGCGGTTTCTAATTGACCGATGGCATCCCAGGGGGAACTGGCCGGATCGCTGACCGCTTTACGATCGTCATGGCCGAAAAAAAGCGTTTTGATATCTTTCGCGCTCATGCCGTCATCATCGGCGTGAGCAAACAGGGGAAATACACAAAACGAACACAGTAATAACAGTACGTCTCTACGCATATCACTCTCTGGGGAGATAATTATGTCTATTGAAAGTAGCAGGAGATTTAAGTTTATGAAAGTTAAGAATAATTTTTATTAAGCCAAACGGCAGATAAAACGACTCCTGAAGACATTTCATCTCTGCGAGAACCATGGTAATTCAGAGGGTTAACGCATAATCTCTGCTGTCGTCATTTCCGCAGAAAGCGGCGGGCAACGCAACATAATTCGTGTATCGGAACGTACGTAAAGCGCGGGAAAAATAATCACTTTGCCTTGCAGGACATTCGTAAAGCGCAATTTTTAGCGGGCGTTTTAGTTGCCTGAAGTACGCAAAAGTTCATCGTCATTGGCGTTTTTTTACCATCTTCTCAATTATTTTCACTACGAAACATTTTCTCACTGTAAACATTGTTTTCGCCGGTTCCCATTGAGTGAAATGTGAGGTTGACCCGGCCATCATAAGCACAAGGTCATTTCCCGCAGTGGGAGGGTGTATGTCTAAACAAGGTATTCGCGCGTTAGTTTATGTTTCGTTAGTTTCAATTTTTATGTGGGGAGCGATGGGTTATCTCGTGATTGAGGCGGTACATGCCCTGTAACGAGCCGCCAGCGCCGCTGAGGTGGCGTTGGCTATAATATCTGCCAGTGAATGCAGAACTGGCGGACATGATGACTATCGATGAGACGCAATTACGGGCGGTGATTACAGGAGCGAAAACCGAAGTGTCGGCCGCTGAATTGGCGGTGGAGTTGCTGGCGGCGCGGCAAAAAATTAGCGAGCTGGAACGTCAACTGGCGACGCCGATTCGCTTGCCTTTCTCCAGCGCGAGCCCGGTATGTGAAATTGAAGCGGGATATGCTGCAGGAGTCAGCGATTGCCGTCAGGCTATTCGTGAAGCCGGTTTTCCCATTGAGGGGGAAGATTAGCGGCGCCTAATAGAGGAAAAAGCGGGTTGCCACTAGCGCGCAGATTATCAGCAGTATCAGGATGAGCTCAAAACGATAACGTCGCAGCATAGCGCTCTCCAGAAAAAAACGGCGCTGAAACAGCGCCGATTTATACAAGACCAGACTAACCGGAAAGATTATGCAGCCGGCTGAGCAGCAGGTTTAGCTGCGGTGTGTTTAGTGGTTTTGTGGTGTTTTTTGGCAGCCTGAGCTTTCTGCGCTACTGGTTTAGCGGCAGTTTTGTGGTGCTTTTTGGCAGCCTGAGCTTTCTGCGCAGCCGGTTTAGTGGCGGCTTTGTGGTGTTTTTTCGCTGCCTGAGCTTTTTGCTCTACAGCAGGTTTTGCCGCGGCTTTTTTGTGTTTCTTGGCAGCCTGGGCTTTCTGTTCTGCAGCTGGTTTGGCGGCAGCTTTGTGATGTTTTTTATGGTGAGTGGTCTTGGCAGTGGTGCTGTGAGTTGCAGCAGCAGGTGCCTGAGTGGTGCTTACTGCATCAGCAGCGAAAGCAGCGGAAGACAGACCCATAGCAGCGGCAACGACCAGAGCTAATACTTTTTTCATTCTGATATCCTCGAAAAGGTTTCTTCATTTCAACCCCACTGCGGGGCCGTTGAAGTAACTATATGCTTGTCTTTTCGAGCTTTCCGTGAGTGTTTGGTATCGGCGTGTAACCGTTTGTACAATACGAGCAAGGCGGGGGTAAAGCGCCGGAGCAGGCCCCGGCGCGCAGGCTTAGAGATAACGGGCGGTAAGGTGCTGGCGGAAATACTCGCTGTTGAGATCTTCACCGGTGGCATTCTTAATCAGCTGCGAAGTGGTAAAGCGGCTGCCGTGTTGCCAGATATTTTGCCGCAACCAGTCGAACAGGGCGTTAAAATCGCCGCCGGCGATATCCTGTGCGAGATTCGGTAGCGCGCGTCTGGCGGCCGCCATCAGCTGTGCGGCGTACATCGCCCCCAGCGTATAAGAAGGGAAATAGCCGAAACCGCCATCGGTCCAGTGAATATCCTGCATACAGCCGTCACGATAGTTGCCGAGGGTCGAAATACCCAGCCAGCTCTGCATTTTCTCATCCCACAGGGCCGGAATATCGTCTACTTCAATATCGCCGTCGATCAGCGCCCGCTCGATTTCATAGCGCAGAATGACGTGCGCCGGGTAGCTGACTTCGTCGGCATCGACGCGAATGAAGCCCGGCTTCACGCGCTGGTTCCAGGCGATAAAGTTTTCCGCGCTGAACGCCGGCTGGTCGCCAAAGCGCTGACGCACGGCGGGCAGCAGGCGGTTGAGGAAGGCTTCGCTGCGGCCAAGCTGCATTTCGAAGAACAGACTCTGAGATTCGTGAATCGCCGTTGAGCGAGCCAGCCCAACCGGCTGATCGACCCAGTTACGCGGGAGGTTCTGTTCATAGCGAGCGTGGCCGGTTTCGTGGATCACGCCAAATAGCGCGCTGAGCAGATCGTTTTCGTTATAGCGGGTGGTGATCCGGACGTCCTCTGGCACGCCGCCGCAGAAGGGGTGTGCGCTAATATCCAGACGCCCGCCGTCAAAATCAAAGCCTAAAACCCGCATCGCTTCCAGGCCCAGCTCACGCTGATCGGCGATGGCGAAGGGCCCCTGTGGCTCGAGCAGCGTCTTCTGCGCTTGCTTATCGACGACGTTTGCCAGCAGCGACGGCAGCCAGGATTTCAGATCGGCGAATAGCACGTCAAGACGCGCGCTGGTCATGTCGGGTTCAAAAATATCCAGTAGGGCGTCGTAGCGGGAACACCCTTTCGCTTCGGCTCGGATTTGCGCCTCTTCGCGACTGAGCTTAACGACTTCGCACAGGTTTTCGGCAAATCCCTGCCAGTCGTTAGCCGGACGCTGGCTGCGCCACGCGTGTTCGCAGCGGCTGCCGGCCAGTGATTTCGCCTCCACCAGGCTCTCCGGCAGTAGCGCCGCCTGCTGGTACTGTCGGGTCATTTCGCGCAGGTTAGCTTGCTCCAGATCGTTAAGATCTTCCTGCTGGGCGTGCCGCAGCCATTCGCCAACCTTCTTATCGGTCAAAATTTGGTGCTGCAGTACCCCGAGCTCCGCCAGCGCTTCGCCGCGCGCGCGGCTGCCGCCGGGCGGCATCATGGCGAACATATCCCAGCCGGCGATGGCGGCAAGGTGCGAGAAGCGGGAGAGCCGTTGGAAAGTGCGGGTGAGCTGCTGATAGTTGTTGTTTTCAGTCATAGTCTCTGCTGGCCTGTGGCGAGTGAAATAAATCTGTTGTCAGTGGGTACACTAGCGCGTCGGGGGGATTTGGTCGAGTCGTGGGCACGACATTTTGCGTGCGGCGAAAAATGCGCATGTGATGATTATAACGGACGGCGCGCCACGCCAGCGGCTACACTGATAACAGGCGCTGGCTGTCAGCGGAGGCGAGTATGAATCCGTTCACGTGGGTGTTTTTCGCACTGCTCTCTATGGATGCTCTCAGAGAACTGTTGGGGTTGCCGTCGGTGCTCGGGCTATGGTGAGCGGACGTGACCCGTAAGGTCACGTCGTTTAACGATTATTTCAGGCGGTTGTGCAAACAGGCGCCGGTCAGCAGCGCGGCCATTAACAGGAGCGCGATAAAGCCGCCGACGCCGTTCCAGCCGTAGTGATGCCAGAAGACTCCGCCCAGCGTCCCCGCAATACTGGAACCCAGATAGTAGCTGAACAGATATAGCGAAGAAGCCTGGCCGCGCGCGCGACGCGCCCGTGGGCCGATCCAACTGCTGGCGACCGAGTGCGCGGCAAAAAAGCCGGCAGAGAACAGCAACATGCCGATGAAAATTAGCCACAGCGGCGAGAATAGCGTCATCAGCAGGCCAAACAGCATCACCGCAATAAAGAACAGCATCACCGGTCCGCGGCCATAGCGCACCGTCAACGCGCCGGCTTTTGGCGAACTCCAGGTCCCGGTCAGGTAGGCGACCGACAGCAGACCGACCACCGCCTGGTTCAGTGACCACGGCGACATCATCAAGCGGTAGCCAATATAGTTAAACAGGGTCACAAATGCGCCCATCAGCAGGAAACCTTCGAGGAACAATAGCGGCAGGCCGCGATCGCGCCAGTGCAGATGGAAGTTAATCAGCAGCGTTTTCGGTTTCAACGAAATAGGGCGGAAGTGGCGCGACTCGGGAAGAATACGCCAGAACATGATTGCCGCCGCGAGGGCGAAGGCGCTTATCACCGCCAGCGCCACGCGCCAGCCGAAGAAATCGGTAAAGACCCCGGTGAGCAGGCGGCCGCTCATGCCGCCTATCGAGTTACCGCTGATATAAAGCCCCATTGAAAACGCCACCACGCTTGGGTGGATCTCCTCGCTGAGATAAGTCATCCCAACGGCGGCTACGCCGCTTAACGAAAGACCAATCAGCGCGCGCATGATCAGAATCCCGTGCCAACTGGTCATCATTGTTGATAAGAGGGAGCAGCACGCGGCCAGCAGTAACGCGGTGACCATCACCGGTTTACGGCCAATGGCATCCGACAGCGGGCCGGTAAATAGCAGGCCGACGGCGAGCATCGCGGTGGAAATCGATAACGAAATACTGCTGCTGGCGGGGCTTACGCCGAACTCGCCCGACAGCACCGGCAGAATGGGCTGCACGCAGTAAAGCAGGGCGAAGGTTGCCAGTCCGGCGGAAAACAGCGCCAGGGTGACGCGGATAAACGCCGGGGTACCGCGTTTAATAAATTGATTTGGCTGGTTTACCGCCTTATCACCGGCGCTGCTCGCCGGCGCGGTGCCGGCGGTTGTTGTGTTACTCACGGAGAATTCCTTGCTTATATACAGCTGGATTACAAACAAACTGATGTGACCATTCAGCTCACATTTTTAGGGTATAAAATTGTAAATATTCCGTCTAATATATTAATAATCTCAAATAAGATGTTTTAAATATGAATATCGAGCTGCGTCATTTGCGTTACTTCGTCGCCGTGGCGGAAGAGCTACATTTTGGCCGTGCGGCGGCGCGCCTCAACATCTCTCAGCCGCCGTTAAGCCAGCAGATTCAGATTCTCGAACAGCAAATTGGCGCGCGACTGTTTGCCCGCACTAACCGCAGCGTCAGCCTGACGGCGGCAGGGAAGCAATTTCTCGCCGATAGCCGACAAATTCTGACGCAAGTTGAAGATGCCGCCGCCCGTGCCGGGCGCCTGCATCACGGCGAAACCGGTGAACTGCGCATTGGTTTCACCTCATCTGCGCCATTTATCAAAGCGGTTTCCGATACGCTATCCACTTTTCGCCGTCGCTTTCCCGATGTCCATATCCAGACTCGCGAAACCAATACCCGCGAACAGATAGTGCCGTTAACTGAAGGGGCGCTTGACCTTGGCCTGATGCGCAACACGCAGCTGCCGGATACGTTGTGCTGGGAAAAAGTGCTGCGCGAACCGCTACTGGCGATGGTGCCCAGCGATCATCCTCTGGCCCGTCAGCAGGCGGTCAGTCTGCTTGAGCTGGCGCGCGAGCCGTTTGTCTTTTTCGACCCGCACGTTGGTACCGGCCTGTATGACGATATTCTTGGGCTGATGCGCCGCTACGGTACCGCGCCGGTTATCACCCAGGAGGTCGGCGAGGCCATGACCATCATCGGCCTGGTGGCTTCTGGTCTTGGGGTATCAATCCTACCGGCCTCGTTTAAGCGGGTGCAGTTGAATGAAATGCGCTGGTTGCCGATTAGTGAACCCGATGCGGTGTCGGAAATGTGGCTGGTGTGGGCCAAACATCGCGAACAGGGGCTGGCGGCGCAGCGTTTTCGCGATTATCTACTCGCCGCCGCCGCGTTAGCAAAATGAGACAAAAAAGACCCAAAAACGTGCGGTAAATCACAAGGCTAAGTAAAAATTTGACGTGTACCATCGAAGTGCTTCACCATAGCCGAAAGTTTATTTCGAAGCGCGAAAATAAAGGGAGTCAACGGTGGTAGCGGACAGTCAACCAGGCCATATCGATCAAATAAAGCAGACCAACGCAGGAGCCGTGTATCGCCTGATTGATCAGCTTGGCCCGGTGTCGCGTATCGACCTTTCCCGATTTGCGCAACTGGCGCCGGCCAGCATTACCAAAATTGTTCGCGAGATGCTGGAAGCGCATCTGGTGCAGGAGACCGAAATCCAGGAGCCGGGGAGCCGCGGCCGCCCGGCGGTCGGGCTGATGGTTGAAACGGAAGCCTGGCATTATTTGTCGTTGCGCATCAGCCGGGGGGAGATTCATCTGGCGCTGCGCGATCTCAGCAGCAAACTGGTGGTGGAAGAACAACTGGAACTGCCGCTGCAGCATGCGCAACCGCTGCTGACGCGGATCATCGAGCATATCGACCAGTTTTTTATTCGCCATCAGCACAAGCTCGAGCGCCTTACCGCTATCGCCATCACCTTGCCAGGGATCATCGATACTGAAAACGGCATCATTCACCGGATGCCATTTTACGACGATGTGAAAGACATGCCGCTTGGCGAAACGCTGGCTAATCACACCGGGGTGTCGGTCTATATTCAGCACGATATCAGCGCCTGGACCATGGCCGAATCGTTGTTTGGCGCGTCACGCGGGGCGCGTGACGTCATCCAGGTGGTGATCGACCACAACGTCGGCGCTGGCGTCATTACCGATGGCCGCCTGCTGCATGCCGGTAGTAGTAGCCTGGTGGAGATCGGCCATACCCAGGTCGACCCTTATGGTAAACGCTGCTACTGCGGCAATCACGGCTGCCTGGAAACCATCGCCAGCATCGAAAGTGTGCTGGAACTGGCGCAGATGCGCATGGCAAAATCGATGAGCTCGATGCTGCATCAGCAGCAGTTGAGCGTTGAATGGTTATGCCTGGCGGCGCAGCAGGGTGATTTACTGGCGCGGGATATCATTACCGGTGTTGGTACGCACGTGGGGCGTATTCTGGCCATTATGGTTAACCTGTTTAATCCACAAAAAATCCTTATCGGTTCGCCGTTCAACCAGGCATCCGATATTTTGTTTCCGGCAATTTCTGACTGTATTCGGCAACAGGCGCTGCCAGCATATAGTCGTCATATTGCGGTTGAGAGCACCCAGTTCTCAAACCGCGGCACGATGGCTGGCGCGGCTCTGGTGAAAGACGCCCTCTATAACGGATCGCTCCTTATCCGACTGTTACAGGGTTAACATTTTTTCATAGTCGCACCAAAAATTGCGCTATCTCAATCTGGGCCCCGACGGCTTCGCGTAGACTTTTCCCACTGTTGATTATTTCTCTTATGTATCTTTCGTATAGACAACTTTGGGGTTAGTGATGTTTAAGCGTTTCTTTATAACAGGTACTGACACTGCTGTCGGGAAGACGGTAGTTTCCCGCGCGTTGCTGCAGGCACTTGCTGCCAGCGGTAAAAGCGTCGCCGGGTATAAGCCTGTGGCGAAGGGCAGCAAAGAGACGCCGGACGGACTGCGTAATAAAGACGCGCTGGTATTACAGAGCGTGTCGACGTTGTCGCTGCCGTATGATGCTGTCAATCCCATCGCGTTAAGCGAAGAAGAAAGCAGCGTGGCGCACAGCTGCCCGATCAACTACGGTTTACTCAGCGACGGGCTGCAGCAGCTCAGCGGCAGGGTCGATCATGTCGTAGTGGAAGGTACCGGCGGCTGGCGCAGCCTGATGAACGATTTACGCCCGCTCTCCGAGTGGGTGGTACAGGAACAACTGCCGGTAGTGCTGGTGGTGGGTATTCAGGAAGGGTGTATCAACCATGCCCTGTTGACCGCTCAGGCGGTGGCTAACGACGGTTTGCCATTAATCGGCTGGGTCGCCAACCGCATTAATCCTGGTCTTGCGCACTACGCTGAAATCATTGATGTACTGAGCAAAAAGCTACCCGCGCCGCTTATTGGCGAGCTGCCTTATCTGCCGCGCGCCGAACAACGTGAACTCAGCCAGTATGTTGACTTAGACGTTCTCGGCAGCGTCATGGCGATAGATCGAATCCCGGCGTAACGTTCGCGACAGTACCGAGGCCAGTACGCAGGCGATCAATAAACCGGGCAGCAGCACATACTGCCCGGTCATCTCACAAATCATCAGCGTTGACATAATCGGCGCATGCGTTGTCGCGGCGAGAAACGCCGCCATCCCGGTTAACCCAATCATAATCGCCATGTTCTGATCGTTATCTAACCACAGCCCGCTAAAACTGGCGAACAGCATGCCCAGCGCCAGCCCGACGAAAAGCGTCGGGGTAAAGACGCCGCCCGGGGCGCCGGAGCCGCTGCTGGCCAGCACCGCCAACAGCTTACAGACAAAGACGATGATAATGACGCTAAATAGCGGCGGCGACAGCAGGTAGCTTTGCACCACACTATAACCGTTGCCCCACACCGCTGGGGTAATGAGCGATAACATGCCGACGATCAGTCCACCCATCGCCAGCTGCCACGGCGGTGACAGTTTCAGCCTCACGAAGCCACGGTGGCTGTAGTTCATCAGCCAGATAAATAGCGGCCCACACAGCCCGGCCAGCAGGCCGGTCGCCAGCATTAAAACGTAATGCAGCGCGTTAAGGTTTTGCTGAAAGACGACGTGGTACAGCGGCGCGGCGCCGCCGTTGAGCAGATTCGTTAGTAACAGGGCGATTACCGCCGAAATGACTACCGGGCCGAGCGAGGCCAGCATCAGAGTGCCAAAGAGGATTTCGGCGATAAACAGGCTACCCGCCAGCGGCGCATGATAGGCGCTGGCCATCCCGGCGGCGGCGCCGCAGGCGACCCACAGCTTCCATTCAGCGCGCGGGGTAAAGCGGCGGGCGAACAGCGAGGCGGCCAGCGCGGCCAGCAGGATCATGGCTCCTTCGCGGCCAATGGCGCTGCCGGTCACAACCACCAGCAGCGACGCCAGAGATTTCACGAGGCTTGCCGGCGTATCGAAACAACCATCGCCGGTTTCCAGCGCTTCCATGTAATCGGTCGGGGCGTGCGGACGCGACACGCTGCGCCGTTGCCATAACCACAGCAATGTCCCCGCGGCCAGTCCGCCAAGCGCTGGCGTCAGCAGCCGACGCCACCACGGCAGCGACTGTGCGGCGTTCACCAGGCTACCGCTATCGTTACCGAGAAATAATGTTTCCAGCACGACCATCGAGTGGCGAAACAGCGCCACGGCCAGCGCCGCAAAGATGCCGACGAGCGTGGCGATGAGCAGGCGACGGAACATCACCTGCACATCAGGATAGTTATGAAGACGGTGCATTAGCGGGCGTGAAATTGGGAGTCATGGCGTTATTGTGATAGGGAATAACCTTAGATGCAAAAGCTATAAGTGCCGCGCCGGGGATCGACGCGGCGGGTGAGTTAACGATACAGCTGCTTTTCTGCCACCGCGATGGGCAAATGTGCCTGCCAGTTAGCCAGCGTCGACTGCGCCAGTTGGCCCAGCGCCCGATAGAACGGATGCCCGGCGTTTTCCATAAAGACGCTCAGGAAACGCCCGGACCACGGCAGCAGATGCCAGGCCAGCAGTTGCGCAAACAACTCATCCTGATTTGTTTCGCACAGCCATGCAGCCAGCAGCAGCAAGGTGCCGAAGTGATCTTCGGGTTCGTTGCGCTCAAGAGCCAGCGCGATACCGCTGGCCCGCATCCATTCGCGCAGCGCAAGCGTCGAGTCGCCGAATAACACCGACTCTTTATCCAGCCACACCGAGCCCCACGGCGGAGCGGGCAGCGCCCATGGGCCGATAAACAGACGCTGCCAGGCTTGCGGCAGCGTCTCGTCGCTGCTGGCGGCGAATTCCATTGCCAGTGAATCGGAGACCGGGAACGGCCACTGCGGCTGCCAGCTACCATCGAGAAAAGCGGCGACCAGCGGCGCGTTTTGCTCGCTGTCCGGTACAAAAGAGAACAGCGCGCCCAGCGTACGGGCGCTTAGTGCGACGGCGTCGCGATTTGGGATCTGCATCATTACCCTATTCCTTACTGCGGCGCGCACAGGCGCGCCGTCTCGTTAACCCGCAACCGCCATACCTACGGTCATATGCAGGCCATAAAACAGGCCGCGGCCTATACACTCCGCGACTAAAACCATTATCAGCCCGATCAATAACCCGGCGGCGCGCGGCGGCTGGCGGCGGAGAAGCGGACACAGCCAGCAGCCGAGACCGAGCGCCAGCAGGATCAGCCGTAGAACCTGCAGTCTGCCGTAATCCGGAAGAAGGGCATTCGCCTGTTGTACTGAACTGTGGATCGTGCCGAGGTCAGCGCTTTGCAAGACAACAACGGCCACGCTGATGATGAGGGCGGCAACGCTAATCGCGGCAAAAAACCAGCCGTTGAAGTCAACTTTCGCCAGCTTCAGCAGCAGGGCGGCGAACAGCGGCCCGCTGAGTAGTACCGTCAGGAAGAACGCGCTGGTAGTGTAGCCATTATACCACGTCGGCACGGTGTCAATTTGGTAGACGCGGGTCATCGCCATCACAAACAGCAGTCCCAGTAGCATGGTGAGAAACAACCAGATTTTGCCGAGCGCCGCCGGCATTTTTCCTGGCACCGCCAGTAGCCACCAGAATCCGCCAACGGCGAAGAAGAGGGCGCCGCTGGCGATTTCATTACTGAGCGCTGAAGCGCCAACGCGGTTCAGTGAATTAAATGCGCGCAGCGGCGAGCCGAGATGGATTACGGAAGCGAGAAAACCTATTCCCATCAATAGCCAGATAAAGAACATGCTGCGCACCAGCCGCTCTCGCGCTTCGCGCTGACCGGAGAGCGACACCCAGCCCAGGCCGCTGACGATGACTGCGCCAGCGACGCATTGCCCCAGTACCGTAAACAGAACCAGCGGCCATTCATGCCATCCATTTCCCATTTCAGACCTCCTGCGGATTGGCCAGATAGCCGGTGGTATCGCCACACGGACGGCTGTTGACGTTAGGTTTTATCACAATGCTCGGCCTGGTGAAGTGCGCTGAAGGCAGAGGCGCCACGGCGGCCAGCTGGCCGTGTTTTTCCCGCAGTTCGCTAATCGGCCCGAAGTCCAGCGCGCGCAGCGGGCAGGACTCGACGCAAATCGGTTTCTTGCCTTGTGCGACACGCTCGTGACAGCCGTCGCATTTGGTCATATGCCCTTTAGCGGCGTTGTACTGCGGCGCGCCATACGGGCAGGCCATATGGCAGTAGCGACAGCCGATGCACACCTCTTCATTGACCACCACAAAACCGTCTTCGCGCTTGTGCATCGCCCCGCTCGGGCAGACCTTGGTGCACGCCGGGTCTTCGCAGTGGTTACAGGCGATAGAGAGGTAATAGGCGAAAACGTTCTGATTCCAGACGCCGTTGTCCTCCTGCCAGTCACCGCCGGCATACTCATAGATACGACGGAAGCTGACGTCCGGCGTCAGGTTCTTGTAGTCTTTACAGGCCAGCTCGCAGGTTTTGCAGCCGGTGCAACGGGCGGAATCGATAAAAAATCCGTATTGAGCGCTCATGGTTTACTCCTTAAACCTTCTCGATTTCGACCAGGTTGGTATGCTGCGGATTTCCCTTCGCCAGCGGTGAAGGCCGGTGGGTGGTGAGGGTATTCATGCAGGCGCCGTGGTCGACGCGATCGCCAGACATATTGGCATCGTGCCATGCCCCCTGACCCATCGCCGTCACCCCAGGCATAATACGCGGCGTGACCTTCGCCGGAATACGCAGTTCGCCGCGCTGATTAAAGACGCGCACCATGTCGCCGTTTTTAATCCCGCGTTTTTCGGCATCGAGAGGGTTAAGCCACACTTCCTGACGGCAGGCCGCTTGTAAGACATCGACGTTGCCGTAGCTGGAGTGGGTACGCGCCTTATAATGGAAGCCAAACATTTGCAGCGGGAACTGGCTGCGCAACGGATCGTCCCAGCCTTCAAAGGTGGAGGCATAGACCGGCAGCGGACTGATGACGTCGCCTTTTTCCAGCTCCCAGCGGGCGGCAATCTCGGCGAGGCGGCTGGAGTAAATCTCAATTTTGCCGGAGGGGGTTTTTAGCGGATGCGCTTCAGGATCGCGACGGAAATCGCGATAGGCGACGAAATGGCCGTTCGGGTCTTTACGCTTGTAGATGCCCATTTTTTTGAGCTCGTCATAGCCCGGCAGCGCCGGATCTTTAGCGACCATTTTGGCGTACAGGTACTGTAACCACTGCTCCTGAGTCCGGCCTTCGGTGAAGCGCTGATGCACGTCGTCGCCAAGGCGTTTTGCCACTTCACTTAGGATCCAGTAGATAGGTTTGCGTTCGAACTTCGCCGTGGTGGCGGGCTGGATGAAAATCAGATAGCCCATATTGCCGGCATAGTCGTTAGGAATGATATCTTCCTGTTCTACGGTCATCAGGTCCGGCAGCAGAATATCGGCATATTTTGCCGACGAGGTCATAAAGTTTTCAATAACCACGATCGTCGAGCATTTGCTCTCGTCCTGCAGGATATCGTGGGTTTTATTGATGTCGGAATGCTGGTTAATGATGGTGTTGCCAGCATAGTTCCACAGGAATTTGATGGGAACCGTCAGCTTCTCTTTGCCGCGCACGCCGTCGCGGGTGGCGGTCATCTCCGGCCCGCGGGCGATAGCGTCGGTCCAGCTAAAGCAGGAGATGGCGGTTTTTACCGGATTTTCCAGTACCGGCAGACGCTCAATGGTGATGGTATAGGTCGATTCTCGGGCGCCGCTGTTTCCGCCGTTGATGCCGACGTTGCCGGTTAAAATCGGCAGCATGGCGATAGCCCGCGCGGAGAGCTCGCCGTTCGCCTGGCGCTGCGGCCCCCAGCCCTGGCAGATATAGGCGGGTTTGGTCATACCGATTTCGCGCGCCAGTTTAATGATGCGATCGGCGGGAATACCGGTAATACGCGAGGCCCACTGCGGCGTCTTGGCGGTAGCGTCGTCCCCCTGGCCGAGAATATAGGCTTTATAGTGGCCGTTGGCCGGAGCATCGGCCGGCAAGGTTTTCTCATCGTAGCCGACGCAGTATTTATCGAGGAACGGCTGGTCTACCAGATTTTCATTAATCAATACCCAGGCGATACCGGCGACCAGCGCCGCATCGGTACCGGGACGAATGGGGATCCACTCATCTTCACGCCCGGCCGCGGTATCGGTATAGCGTGGGTCGATGACGATCATGCGGGCGTTGGAACGCTCGCGGGCCTGCTCCAGGTACCAGGTAATGCCGCCGCCGCTCATGCGGGTTTCCGCCGGGTTATTGCCGAACATTACCACCAGTTTACTGTTTTCAATATCCGAAGTGCTGTTACCGTCGTTGCTACCGTAGGTATAGGGCATGGCGCAGGCGATCTGCGCCGTACTGTAGGTGCCGTACTGGTTGAGCGATCCGCCGTAGCAGTTCATCAGCCGCATCACCGGCGAGGCGGAAGGGGAAGAGCGGGTCATATTGCCGCCGACAATCCCGGAAGAGTAGTTAATATAGACCGCTTCGTTGCCGTACTCTTTTACCACGCGTTTCAGACTTTCGGCGATGGTATCCAGCGCTTCGGTCCAACTAATGCGTTCGAATTTTCCTTCGCCGCGTTTGCCTACGCGTTTCATTGGGTAGTTAAGACGATCGGGGTGATTGATACGTCGGCGGATAGAACGCCCGCGCAGGCAGGCGCGAACCTGATGATCGCCGTAAATATCATGGCCGGTATTATCGGTCTCCACCCACACCACTTCGTTGTCGCGAACGTGCAGGCGCAGCGCGCAGCGGCTGCCGCAGTTAACCGAGCAGGCACCCCAGACGGTTTTTTCTTCTGCTCCGGTGGCTTGCTGCACGGCGGCGGCCGCGGCGCGTAGACTGAAAGGCAGCGACAGGCCGCCGGCGGCCAGGGCCAGGGAACCGATTGCTGAGGATTTTATGAGGGTGCGACGACTGACGCCGCCGGGATGTTCAGGGTTGGACATTGTGCTCACTCCATGATTTTTATTATGCGAAATGCCGCTGGCAACCGCAGGATTGCTGGCGCATGGGTGAGGAATAATACTTAAATAGGGGTAGGTGAATCTTATCTCCGGTCAACCAGAGATAAGATCCTTCACTCGAAAGCGGCGGTTATTGCCCGTCTGAATCGGTCGCCGTCGCGTCGCCGTTGCGGGTATAGATTATCTTGAAGGTGTCGTTAGCGCAGTGGCCAACCACCTGAGCGCCGGGCTGGTCAGGCTGATCGTTCGGTACAATGGCCAGGCTAAAACCAGAAGCCGGAACGCCGTTGTTGATGATCTTTTGCTGGATCTCGCCCTTTACCCGCTCGCAGGAGTCCGGCGCTGCCAGTGCGGATGCCGAACCCAGCAGCAGGGCCGCGCACAACCATGGGGATAGTTTCATCATAAGCTCCTTATTGATGTCATCCATTTTTAAGCATAGCAGAATTGGTGTAAATAATTGTATTTGCTAAAATGATTGGAATATTCCCAAAAAGGTAGCGGCTGTGAATAAACTGTTTTTGCTGATCCCGGCAGCGTTGCTGCTCAGCGCCTGCGATAAGCCGTCAACGCCGGCGGCGTTTACCCCGGAGATGGCCAGTTTTTCCAATGAGTTTGAATTCGACCCGCTGCGCGGCCCGGTGAAAACGTTTACTCAGATCCTGTTCGACGACCAGGGGGAAATGGTGAAGCGGGTGCGTGCCCAGGTGTCGGCAGAAGGGTGTTTTGATCTGCTGGATTTTACCGACCTCGAAAACAAAACCGGCGCCACGCTGGTACTTGACGCGAATTACTATCTGGATGCGCAAACGCAGGAGAAACGCCTGCGGCTGCAGGGGAAATGCCAGCTCGCCGAGATGCCGGCGGCGGGCGTCAGCTGGGAGACCGATGACAACGGGTTTGTGGTGACGGCTCGCGGGAAAGAAAGCACTTCCAGCTATCGCTATGACAGCGAAGGTTATCCGCTGGGCAAAACCACCACCGCGAAAGATGAGCGCTTCAGCGTCGTATCGACGCCGTCCACCGATCCGCGTAAAAAGCTCGATTACAGCGCGGTGAGCGTATTTAACGACCGCGCGTTAGGTAAGGTGAAGCAAACCTGCGACTATGACGATCACGACAACCCGATCCGCTGTGAGATGCAGGTTGTCGATGAAAGCGTCCAGCCGGCGGTGACGCGACACTACAGCATCAAAAACACTATCGACTACTACTGAGCGGTGGGCTTGAGCAGCGTCTGGCCTTGAGGACGATGTTTCTCAAGGTACTGATGCTGGAACAGGCACATGCGAATGGTATTGCGGTATTCGCCGTTGATAAAGAACTCGTGAATCAGCTCTCCTTCGACCATGAAACCGAGTTTGCGGTAGATGTGGATCGCTTTTTCGTTTTCTTTATCAACAATCAGATACAGCTTATACAAATTGAGAACGGTAAAGCCGTAGTCCATTGCCAGCTTAGCGGCGCGCGTCGCCAGCCCTTTGCCCTGATATTCCGGGGAGATGATAATCTGGAACTCGGCGCGACGGTGAACGTGGTTTATCTCCACCAGTTCAACCAGCCCGGCTTTTTCGCCATCGCATTCGATAACGAAACGGCGTTCACTTTGATCGTGAATGTGTTTGTCGTAAAGGTCAGAGAGTTCGACGAAGGCCTCGTAAGGTTCTTCAAACCAGTAACGCATTACGCTGGCGTTATTATCAAGCTGGTGGACGAAGCGCAGGTCTTCGCGCTCAAGCGGGCGGAGTTTGACGTGAGGGGCGTCAGACATGGGAAATCCTGTTTGCATTAATAGAGGATGGCGCCCATGGGCGCCGGGGAATTATGGCGTAATAACGCGACCGGTGCGGCGGTCAAGACAGCGCAGGGTGTTGGGTTCCCAGTAGGCGTTGACGTTGGCGCTCTTCTGGCAGTTATCCTGCGCATCGAAGGCGACGTCGGTTTTGTCCCACTCTTTCTCCGCGCGTTTATTTACCTTCTGCCGTAGCGAGCGGGTATCGTTCCACTGCTCTTTTTCCATTGCGGCTTGCTGACGGCTCTGCGCGCTGTCGCCGGACTCGATCACCAGTTTGTCGGTTTGCGCGAAGGACGAAGCGGTATAGACCATTGCGCTTGCCGCCAGCAGGGCGGTCAGGCACCAGCGTTTATTGCGTGTCATTTTCATCACGATTTCCTTTGGGTGATAAAAAGGGTTAACCAGTTGGACAAGTTTACTACAACTCGCTACCCGCGCCTACCGGACAAAATGGCATGGGTACCTGCGCATTATCGCGTACACTAGTGCAACAAATTGTCTCATTTACCAAACTTTAATGCTGAAAACCACGTTACTTTTCTTTGCTACCGCGCTGTGTGAAATCATCGGCTGTTACCTGCCGTGGCTATGGCTGAAGCGGGGCGGTTCGCCGCTGCTGTTGATCCCGACTGCGATGGCGCTGGCGATGTTCGTCTGGCTACTGACCCTGCACCCGGAGGCCAGCGGCAGAGTGTATGCCGCTTATGGCGGCGTCTACGTCTGCACCGCGCTGCTGTGGCTGCGTTTCGTCGATGGTGTGAAGCTAAGCCACTTTGACTGGGCGGGGGCCGCGATTGCGCTATGCGGCATGCTGATCATCGTTGCAGGCTGGGGGCGGGCTTAACGTCGCGCATCAGGATAAAAAATCGCCCTTTGTGATCTTCCACGCTAATTTTAACCTTGATTCTTGTATGGTAGCCGACTAGTTGCCTTACTTACTCTAACCGCATCGTGCTGTTTATCGTAAGAGGCAATTATGGCTACACAAACCCTTGCCAGCGAAGCTGGCGCCAAACCCGTGCGCATTGGCCGGGTGCAAAAAGTCACCCTGACGCTGCTGTTCATCGCCGGTATCGTCAACTTCCTCGATCGTTCGTCATTAAGCGTTGCCGGTGAGGCTATTCGCGGCGACCTCGGGCTTAGCGCGACGGAATTCGGCGTGCTGCTGTCGGCGTTCTCTCTGTCATACGGCTTTGCTCAACTGCCCTCGGGTATTTTGCTCGATCGCTTCGGCCCGCGAATTGTATTGGGGGCAGGGCTGATTTTCTGGTCACTGATGCAGGCGCTAACTGGGGTGGTGAACTCCTTTAGCCACTTTATTTTGCTCCGTATTGGCCTCGGGATTGGCGAAGCGCCGTTTATGCCGGCGGGGGTAAAATCCATTACCGACTGGTACGTACAAAAAGAACGCGGTACCGCGGTCGGCATCTTTAACTCCTCAACGGTGCTTGGCCAGGCGATCGCGCCGCCGGCGCTGGTGCTGATGCAGATAGCCTGGGGCTGGCGCACCATGTTCGTGGTTATCGGCCTTGCCGGGATCGTTGTGGGCCTGTGCTGGTACGCGTGGTATCGCAACCGCGCGCAGTTCGATCTGCAACAGGAGGAGCGCCAGTATCTGGCGGCGCCGGAAAAAGCGCGCCCAACGCTGGTATTCAGCGAGTGGCTGGCGCTGTTCAAACGACGCACCACCTGGGGCATGATTTTAGGCTTCTCCGGGGTTAACTATACCGGCTGGCTGTATATCGCGTGGCTGCCGGGTTATCTGCAGGCGCAGCAGGGATTGAGCCTGGCGAAAACCGGCTGGGTGGCGGCGATCCCGTTCCTGGCCGCGGCGGTGGGCATGTGGGTCAATGGGCTGGTGGTTGATGCGCTGGCGCGCCGCGGTTACGATTTGGCGAAAACGCGCAAAACGGCCATTGTGGTTGGCCTGACGCTTTCTGCGCTCGGCACGCTGCTGGTGGTGCAATCTAACTCGCCGACCCAGGCGGTGGCGTTTATCTCCATGGCGCTATTCTGCGTCCACTTTGCCGGAACCTCGGCCTGGGGACTGGTACAGGTGATGGTCAGCGAGAATAAAGTCGCGTCGGTGGCGGCGATCCAGAACTTCGGCAGCTTTGTTTTCGCCTCTTTTGCGCCGGTTGTCACCGGCTGGGTAGTGGACACCACGCACTCCTTTAACCTGGCCTTGGTCATTGCCGCCTGCGTGACCTTTACCGGCGCGCTGTGCTATTTCTTCATCGTAAAAGACCGCATCAATTAATCGCGAACGGGGGGCGCCAGGCGTCCCCCGCAACCAAACCCGTTTGTGATCCTTCGCATCTTTTTTAAATATCATACTTGTATGGTAGTAGGTCTGGTGATTTAATTTTGATCACTAACCGCACAGATGTAAGGAATTACCCATGAAGATCGTTGCCGCCGACGTGTTCGTTACCTGCCCAGGGCGTAACTTCGTCACCTTAAAAATCACCACCGATGACGGGATTGTCGGCCTCGGTGATGCCACGCTCAACGGCCGTGAATTGTCGGTCGCCTCATACCTGAAAGATCACCTTTGCCCGCAGCTGATTGGCCGTGATGCTCACCGCATCGAAGATATCTGGCAGTTTTTCTACAAAGGCGCCTACTGGCGCCGCGGCCCGGTGACCATGTCGGCGATTTCCGCCGTTGATATGGCGCTGTGGGATATCAAAGCCAAAGCCGCCGGAATGCCGCTTTACCAACTGCTGGGCGGCGCCTCGCGCGAAGGGGTGATGGTCTACTGCCACACCACCGGTCATTCCATTGATGAAGTGCTGGACGACTACGCCCGCCATCAGGAAATGGGTTTTAAGGCGATCCGCGTGCAGTGCGGTATTCCGGGGATGAAAACCACCTACGGCATGGCCAAGGGCAAAGGTCAGGCATACGAGCCGGCGACCAAAGGCGTGTGGCCGGAAGAGCAGCTGTGGTCAACGGAAAAATATCTCGATTTTACCCCGCGGCTGTTTGCCGCCGTGCGCGAACGATTTGGTTTCAACGAGCATTTACTGCACGACATGCACCATCGCCTGACGCCAATCGAGGCGGCGCGCTTTGGTAAAAGCATTGAGGAGTATCGCCTGTTCTGGATGGAAGATCCGACACCTGCAGAGAATCAGGCGTGCTTCCGCTTAATCCGCCAGCATACCGTCACGCCGATTGCCGTCGGCGAAGTCTTTAATAGCATCTGGGATTGCAAACAGCTGATTGAAGAACAGCTCATTGATTATATCCGCACCACTATTACCCACGCTGGCGGGATCAGCGGCATGCGGCGCATCGCCGATTTTGCTTCATTGTACCAGGTTCGCACCGGCTCTCACGGGCCGTCCGATCTCTCTCCGGTGTGCATGGCGGCGGCGCTGCATTTCGATCTATGGGTGCCAAATTTCGGCGTTCAGGAGTACATGGGCTATTCCGAACAGATGCTGGAGGTCTTCCCGCATAGCTGGCGTTTTGACAATGGCTATATGCATCCGGGCGATAAACCAGGGCTGGGCATCGAGTTCGACGAGAAGCTGGCGGCGAAATACCCCTATGAACCCGCTTGTCTGCCGGTGGCGCGCCTCGAAGATGGCACTTTGTGGAATTGGTAAGGAGAGAAAAATGAAAAGTATTGTTATTCAACAGCCGAACGCGCTGGCGATTGAAGAACGGCCATTGCCGCAGCCGGGGAACGGGGAAGTGCGGGTAAAGGTGAAACTGGCGGGAATTTGCGGCTCAGATAGCCACATCTATCGTGGACATAATCCGTTCGCCAAATATCCGCGGGTCATTGGCCACGAGTTTTTCGGCGTGATTGATGCCGTGGGCGAGGGCGTGACGGATAAAGTCGTGGGCCAGCGGGTGACGGTTGATCCGGTGATCAGCTGCGGCCACTGTTATCCCTGTTCGGTCGGTAAGCCCAACGTCTGCGCGTCGCTGGTGGTGCTGGGCGTGCATCGCGATGGCGGGTTTAGCGAATACGCGGTGGTACCGGCCAAAAATGCCTGGCCGGTGCCGGAGAACGTGAGCGACCATCATGCGGTAATGGTGGAGCCCTTTACTATTGCGGCGAATGTCACCGGGCAGGCTAAACCACGCGAACAGGATATCGCGCTGGTCTACGGCGCTGGGCCGATGGGGCTGACCACCATTCAGGTGCTCAAGCGCGTCTATAACGTGCGGCAGGTGATCGTCGCCGACCAGATCCCTGAGCGGCTGCAGATGGCGCAGCAAAACGGCGCCGACTGGACCATTAATAATAAGGAGCAACCGCTGGCGCAGGTGCTGGAAGCGCAGGGTATCCGACCGACGCTGATTATCGACGCCGCCTGCCATCCGGCGATTTTCCCAGAGGCCATCGCACTGGCTTCGCCGGCAGGCAGGATTGTGCTGATGGGCTTTTCTACCGAACCGTCAATGGTGGCGCAGCAGGGGATCACCGGCAAAGAGCTCACTATTTATTCGTCCAGGCTCAATGCCAATAAATTCCCGCTGGTTCTCGAATGGTTGGCAAACGGCTTAATTAATCCGGATCGGCTAATCACCCATCAGTTTGCTTTTGAGCATGTTGTCGATGCCATGACGTTATTTGAAGAAGACCGCAAGCATTGTTGTAAGGTGTTATTAACCTTCAACGCATAAATATAAATAACCTCGCTGTATCCTACTTTAGAGATTATTATTATGACGACAGCTAAAAATGAGAGAAGCACTACGGATCTTATCCGCGCCGCGGTATCCGGCTGGCTTGGCACGGCACTGGAATTTATGGATTTCCAGCTTTATTCTTTAGGCGCCGCGCTGGTCTTTCATGAGATATTTTTCCCGGAGCAGTCGGCTGCCATGGCGCTGATATTAGCGATGGGAACCTATGGCGCAGGATATATTGCGCGGATCGTCGGCGCTTTCATATTCGGTAAAATGGGGGACCGCATCGGGCGTAAAAAGGTTCTGTTTATTACCATCACCATGATGGGCATTTGTACCACATTAATCGGCGTATTACCCACTTATGCGCAGATTGGTATTTTTGCGCCGGTGTTACTGGTGACCCTGCGTATTATTCAGGGGCTGGGGGCGGGCGCCGAAATTTCCGGCGCCGGTACCATGCTGGCGGAATATGCGCCGAAAGGCAAACGCGGCATCATCTCTTCTCTGGTGGCGATGGGCACCAACTGCGGAACGTTGAGCGCCACGGCCATCTGGGCAGTGATGTTCTTCCTGCTCGATCGCGAACAACTCGTCGCTTGGGGCTGGCGTATTCCGTTCCTTGCAAGCGTCGTGGTAATGATCTTTGCTATCTGGCTGCGTTTAAATCTGAAAGAGAGCCCGGTATTTGAACAGGTCAACGAAGCCGATGAAGTTAAGGCTAAAGTCGCCGCCGCGCAAAATACCTTCGGCGCGATGTTAAAAAGTAAATCATTCTGGCTGGCGACCGGTTTACGCTTTGGACAGGCCGGTAATTCCGGTTTATTGCAAACATTTCTCGCGGGATATCTGGTTCAAAGCCTATTATTTGATAAAGCGATTCCGACCGATGCCTTAATGATTAGCTCAGTGATTGGCTTTATTACTATCCCACTGTTAGGCTGGCTATCGGATAAAGTTGGGCGCCGTTTACCTTATATTATCGTCAATATTTCCGCCATTATTCTGGCCTGGCCGATGCTGGCTATTATTGTCGATAAAAGCTACAGCGCCAGCACCATTATGCTGTCCCTGATTGTTATTCATAACGTGGCGGTACTGGGGCTGTTTGCGCTGGAAAATATCACCATGGCGGAAATGTTCGGCTCGCGTAATCGCTTTACCAGAATGGCTATCTCAAAAGAGGCCGGCGGCCTGGTGGCGGTGGGATTCGGGCCGGTGCTGGCCGGTATCTTCTGTAACGTAACCGGTTCGTGGTGGCCGATTGTCGCGATGCTGATCTGCTATTCAGCTATCGGTCTCATCTCGTCATTACTGATGCCGGAAGTGTGTGACCGTGACCTGAGTCTGGACCACGATGCGGCGGACGCCGGTACGCGCCAGGCGCTAAACGCGAATGGCCAATACGCGAAATCATAATCACATCGTTAACCCAGGATAGCCGGGATACTCCCGGCTCATCCCCGCCATTGCGCGCAGGATCACGAAACGCGACAGCGCCGGATCTTCTTGTATGGTAGTTGATGAAAATCAAAGATGTCATACCAATTGCGTGCGATGGTTTACCTCACCAAAACATTCTGTTTGAGAATGATTTATCAGTCATCATAAAAATGAGAGACACCATGGAAAACACGCTTTTAAACGCCAGGGCAACGCTTCCTTCTTACGATCGCAGCAAGCTGGTTTCTCGCATCGTTCATCTCGGTTTTGGGGCTTTTCACCGCGCCCATCAGGCGGTGTATGCCGATATCCTTGCCGCCGAACACGGCAGCGACTGGGGCTATACCGAAGTGAACCTCATTGGCGGTGAGCAACAGATTGCCGATTTGCAACAGCAGGACTTGCTCTATACGGTGGCTGAAATGTCCGCCGATGCCTGGACCGCTCGCGTCGTCGGCGTGGTGAAGCAGGCGATGCATGCGCAGGTCGATGGCCTGGAAAGCGTGTTGGCGAAAATGTGCGAGCCGCAGGTGGCGATTGTCTCGCTGACCATCACCGAAAAAGGCTACTGCCACTCTCCGGCCACCGGTCAGCTGCAGCTTGATAACCCGCTGATTGCCGCCGATCTGCAAACTCCACACCAGCCGAAATCGGCGCCGGGCGTGGTGGTAGAAGCGCTGGCGCGCCGTCGTGCCGCCGGTCTGCCGGCTTTCAGCGTCATGTCCTGCGATAATATGCCGGAAAACGGCCACGTAATGCGCAACGTAGTTTGTGCGTATGCCCGCGCCGTTGATGACGAACTGGCGCAGTGGATTGAGCAGAACGTGACGTTCCCTTCCACAATGGTCGACCGGATCGTTCCGGCAGTGACCGCTGATACGCTGGATAAAATTGAACAACTCACCGGGGTGCGCGATCCGGCCGGTGTGGCCTGTGAACCGTTCCGCCAGTGGGTTATCGAAGATAACTTCGTCGCCGGTCGTCCGCAGTGGAAGAAAGCCGGCGCGGAGCTGGTCACTGACGTCGTGCCGTTTGAGGAGATGAAGCTGCGAATGCTCAACGGCAGCCATTCGTTCCTCGCTTATCTGGGCTATCTCGCCGGTTATCAGCATATCAATGATTGCATGCAGGATGATAACTACCGCCGCGCCGCGCAGGCGTTAATGCTGCAAGAGCAAGCGCCGACGCTGAGTGTACAGGGTGTGGATCTGGCGCGTTATGCGGGTTTGCTCATTGAGCGTTATAGCAATCCGGCGCTTAAGCACCGCACCTGGCAGATTGCGATGGACGGTAGCCAGAAGCTCCCGCAGCGTATGTTGGACTCCGTGCGCTGGCACCTGGCGCATCACAGTGATTTCAGCCTGCTTGCGCTGGGTATTGCCGGCTGGATGCGCTACGTGAGCGGTGTCGATGACAAGGGGCAGGCGATTGAAATCAGCGATCCGCTGCTGCCGGTCATTCAAAAGGCGGTGCAGGGTAGTAAAGAGGGTAGCGAACGCGTGCAGACGCTGCTGGGTATTAAGGCCATTTTCGGCGAAAGTCTGCCGCAGGAACCGCGTTTTGTCGATGCGGTGACGGCGGCGTATCTCTCTTTACAGATTCACGGCGCCAAGGCGACCGTCGCCGAATGGGCTAAAGGCCAGTAAAAAAACATCATTCCATTCATAGCCCGGCATCGCATAGCGAGTCGGGCTATTTTTGTATTAGCAATACGAATAGCCTCTGATATTTCCCGTCTATACATAACTCTAACTTTCCATAATTAATTATATATTGTTGATGTTTATTTTTATCTCTGAAGTATTTATTTGGGTGATTGATCGTATTCCCACACGCTTAAATATGACAGAATAAAATCTCCCCAACGGTTTCTTCAGGACTAAGGAGCTCAGGCTATGTACAAAAAGATATTATTGCCGGTCGATGTGTTTGAAATGGATTTAAGCGATAAGGCCGTTCGTCACGCGGATTTTTTAGCATCTGCCGAAGAAGGTGAAATCACGTTGCTGAACGTGCTGCCAAACAGCACCAGTTCCCTGCTGCGCGGCTTCACGGCGGATATTCGTAAATTTGAAGCCTTCATGAAAGAAGAGTCGGAAAAGAAAATGCGCGATCTGTCGCGATTGTTTTCAATCCCGGCGTCGCGGATCCATACCCGCATTGTTTTTGGCAATGTGCGTGATGAAATATTAGCGCTGAGCGAAAAAGAGAATTTTGACGTTATCGTTATTGGTTCACGCAAGCCGGGTATATCAACTCATCTCCTCGGTTCTAACGCCGAATCCGTTTTACGCTATGCCAAAATTCCGGTGTTAGTGGTTCGGTAATCTATTTTACGGCAGCTGACGCAACGTTGGCTGCCGTGTAACGCATTATTCTTCGCTGAACCACTCGCTATTTTCCTGACGAATCAACAAAACCGACTCGCTAATTTCATGCAGGTGAATATTCATCGCCTTTTCTACGGCATCAAGATCGCGTTTTTCCAGCGCCTGAAAAATATCGAGATGCTGACGCAGCAGCATATCGGGCGGAGTCACGTGATCAAGGCTCATATAGCGTACCCGATCGATGGTCGCCTTGATATTTTCAATGGTGTCCCACGCCAGCTGGCAGTCGGCGATAAGGGATAATTTCTGGTGAAATTCGTCATCGAGCTGGAAAAAATCATTGAGCTGCTGACGTTCAACCGCCACCCGCTGCTGGTTGAGGTTTTGTTCCAGCTGATAGAGCTGTTCATCGTTGATCATCGTTCCTGCGCGGCGCACTACCGCGCACTCAATGGCCTGACGTACGAAACAGCCGTTGCGCACCTGGGTCATTGAGATTTTATTCACATAGCTGCCGCGCTGGGGACGGATCTGAATCAACCCGTTTTCCGCTAATTTGATGAAGGCTTCCCGTACCGGCTGGCGCGAAACATCAAACCGCACCGACACCTCTTTCTCTGACAGCGGGGTTCCCGGCGGGATCAGGCAATGGACAATATCCCGACGAAGGATGCGATAGATTTGCTGATTGACGGGCTGGGTCGGATTCAGTTGCGTTTCTGCGGCCATTGATGATTACTTTTTAATGGGTTATGAGCATTATTTTACTCGTTTTTTGCCGTTCCGCCCAGACCTGGCCCGCAGGCCAGGCCGCTGAGGGCGTTAGCCCTGACGATGGACGCTGAGCCCGGCGAAGCTCTGGCTGACCGGCATCATTTCCAGCGTGTTAATGTTGACATGTTTCGGCAAGTTCGCGACCCACCACACCGCTTCGGTGACATCTTCCGGCGTCAGCGCCTGGGTGTTCTCGTAAGTTTTACCGGCTTTCGCATCGTCGCCTTTAAAACGGACGTTGGAGAACTCGGTGCCGCCTACCAGGCCCGGCTCGATATCGGTGACGCGAACCGCGGTGCCGTGCAAATCAGTGCGCAGATTCAGGCTGAACTGGCGCACGAAAGCTTTGGTCGCGCCGTAGACGTTGCCGCCGGCGTAGGGCCAGCTACCGGCGGTCGAACCGATATTAATAATATGGCCGCGATTACGCTCCACCATCCCCGGCAACACTGCGCGGGTCATGTACACCAGGCCTTTATTATTGGTATCGATCATGTCTTCCCAGTCTTCGACGCTGGCGCGATGAGCGGGTTCCAGACCCAATGCCAGGCCGGCGTTATTCACCAGAACATCGATAGACTGCCAGTCCGCGGGCAGTCCGGCGATCATCTCTTCTATGGCGGCGCGATTACGCACGTCGAGTTGCGCGGTATACAGGTTATCGCCAAGCTCCTCTTTGAGCGTCTTCAGGCGCTCTTCACGACGCCCGGTGGCGATCACTTTGTGGCCGTTAGCGATAAAACGACGAGTAATACTTTCGCCAAATCCAGCAGTTGCACCAGTCACCAGAATAATCATCTTACTGTTCCTCAACGCTTTTTGTGTTGTCATAACATAGCACGCGTTAACGCCGCGCGGTAAAGGAAAATCGTATCGTCATCTGTTGGTATAGCGCGCTGGCTGGATAAATCATTGCGGCCAATCAATGAGTTGCCTAATCTTAGTGGATACCCGCGTTCAGGAGAGAATGATGACGGACAATAATCCCTTTTTACACGTCAGCCTGCTGCCGTACCAGGCGCCGCATTTTGATTTGATTGCAGATAGCCATTATCGCCCGGCTTTTGATGAAGGCGTTCGGCGCCAGCGCGAGGAGATTGCGGCAATCGTCAACAATCCGGCGCCGGCGGATTTTGACAATACCCTGGTCGCGCTGGAGCAGAGCGGCCAGCTCCTGGGCCGGGTGACCCGGGTCTTTTTCGCTATGGCCGGGGCGAATACTAATCCGCTGATACAGCAACTGGATGAACAATTCTCCGCCGAGCTCGCCGAGCTTGGCAACGACATCTGGCTCAACGATGCGCTGTACCAGCGAGTCAAACAGGTCTGGCAGCAGCGCGACGCCCTGAATCTGGATCCGGAGTCGCGGCGTCTGCTTGAGGTGAGCTGGCAGCGTTTCCAGCTGGCGGGAGCCGCGCTGGCGCAAGAGCAGAAAACCGCGCTAAAAGCATTGAATACCGAGGAGGCGTCGCTGCAAAGTCAGTTCCAGCAGCGTCTGCTGGCGGCGGTGAAGTCCGGCGGTCTGGTTGTCGATTATCAACACCAGCTCGACGGGCTGGCCGCGGATGAGATTGCCGCCGCCGCCGATGCCGCGCGCGATAAAGGCCTGCAGGACCGTTGGCTGCTGGCGCTGACCAATACCACCCAGCAACCGGCGCTACAGGCCCTTGCCGATCGCCAGACCCGGCACAATCTATTCACTGCAGGCTGGACGCGTAACCAGAAGGGCGATGCCAACGACACCCGTGAACTGGTTTTGCGGCTGGCGGAAATCCGCGCGCGTAAGGCCGCATTGCTCGGCGTCGCCGATTACGCGAGCTGGTCGATGGCTGACCAGATGGCGAAAACGCCGTCTGAGGCTTTGGCTTTTATGCGCCGCATCGCGCCGGCGGCCCGCCGTCGCGCCGAACAGGAGCTTGCCGATATCCAGCAGGTTATTGATGAAGAGGGTGGCGATTTTCAGGCTGCGGCCTGGGACTGGTTATATTACGGCGAGCAGGTGCGGCGCGCTAAATTCGCCATCGATGAAGCGCAGCTAAAACCCTATTTCGCCCTGGATCGGGTGCTGGAAGATGGCGTGTTCTGGACCGCCTCCCAACTGTTTGGCATTCGTTTTGTCGAACGTTTTGATATTCCGCTTTACCATCCCGATGTACGGGTATGGGAAATCTTTGATGCCAACGGCGAAGGAATGGCGCTGTTTTACGGCGACTACTTCTCGCGTGACAGCAAAAGCGGTGGCGCCTGGATGGATGTGTTTGTCGAGCAATCGACGCTGCGTGCCCAGCGTCCGGTGATTTACAACGTTTGCAACTACCAGAAACCAAAAGCCGGCGGCTGCGCGCTGCTGTCGTGGGATGACGTCATCACGCTGTTCCACGAATTTGGTCATGCGCTGCACGGCCTGTTCGCTAACCAGCGCTATGCGAGTCTTTCAGGCACCAATACGCCGCGTGATTTCGTGGAATTCCCGTCGCAGATTTATGAACATTGGGCCAGCGAGCCGCAGGTCTTCGCCCATTATGCGAAGCACTACCAGACCGGCGAAGCCATGCCCGATGATCTGCGCGACAGCATGTTCCGCGCCTCAACGTTCAATAAGGGTTATGACATGAGCGAACTGCTGGCGGCGGCGCTGCTGGACATGCACTGGCACAGCGTCACCCCGCAGGCGCTGCCGCAGGATGTCGATGCTTTTGAACAGCAATCGCTGCGCGAGGAGCAGATGGATCTGGCGGCGGTTCCGCCGCGCTATCGTAGCAGCTATTTTTCGCATATTTTCGGCGGCGGTTATGCGGCGGGCTACTATGCCTATTTGTGGACGCAAATGCTCGCCGACGATGGTTATCAGTGGTTTGTCGAGCAGGGGGGATTAACCCGGGAAAACGGTCAACGTTTCCGCGAGGCGATTTTGTCGCGCGGTAATAGCTGCGATCTCGAAGCGCTGTATCGCGACTGGCGCGGGCACGATCCGCTGATCGAGCCGATGTTGAAAAATCGCGGCTTGTAGATACTGTGCTATTCGTCGCCGCCCGGTTTTTTCTCCGAGGCGGCGCATCACGTCTTGTCCGGCTACCAAATAGCTCAGCATCCCACTGTAACCAATGTACATTTTGCGACCATTCTCAACGCCCTGAGCAACAAATAAGAGTTGTTAAGATTCACAATTCCACTTTTTTCCTTCATCATTTGTCGGCCTTTACTACTAATAATGCGTGCTTACAAAGTGCAATTCGTTTTTTTTTATACTCCAGGCCGCTATGAACTATAAAAAAGTACATACGACGATTTTTTTTCCTGCGGCGCTTCAGCGTGGCCAGGGACTTGTTCAATGACATTTTTGACCCCACTCGGGAGGAATACAGTGCACCCGTTAATTAAGGTCATGCTGGTGGGCGGCAAAGCAGATGGTCTGCTGGTTAGCGTCGCCGACACCGCGACGGAAGTTTCCGTCACTCCTGCGCAGTACGGCGCGCCATCCGGACAGCCGTTGAACTACCGGGTCGTGTCGCAGGTTATTGATGATGAACGCCTGTTTTTCGGCGTCTTTAGTGATTCACATCTGGATGCCGATAAACTCGCCAGAGTCGCGCTAACGCGCGGGATGAAAAAATCGCTCAGTTGAGCATCGGCGCGCCAGAGGAAAGGTATGATTAACCGCATTCGTATTAACAATTTCCGTTCAGTCAGGGCGATTGAACTGGAACTCGGGCCGCTGAATATCGTGTTTGGCCCCAACGGTTGCGGAAAATCGAACATCTACAAAGCGATTCACCTGTTAACCGCCTCGGCCAGCGGCCAGTTTTCCAGCTATGTCAGCGAGGAGGGTGGGCTTGAGAATATCATGTGGTCGGGGAAACAGGCGCCGACCGACCGCCACCCACGGCGTCTGCAAATCGCCTGCCTTACCGACGAATTTGAATACGAATTGCAGGTCGGGTTTCCGGAAAAACTGCCGTATCCAACGCAATTCATGCTTGACCCGATCGTTAAAGAAGAGAATATCTGGCTATCGGGTTTTAACCGCCGGCCATCGTCACGGGTACTGCAACGAAAAAACCAGGCGGCGTTTCTGGTTGATGTCAATGGCGAAAAAAGTACCTTCACCGATACTATTTACGAAAACGAGTCTATTTTCGGCCAGCTAGGCGAACCGCATCGTTTCCCGGAAGTGTCGCGCGTGCGGGAGACCATGCGCCGCTGGCGTTTTTACCATGAGTTTGCCATCGGCAGGCTTTCACCGCTCCGCCAGCCGACGGTCGGCTACCGTTCACCGGTGCTCGATAGCGATGGCGGCAATCTGGCGGCGGCCTTTCAGACTATCGTCGAAATCGGCGCTGAGGAGTTGCTGCACGAAATCCTCGGCGAAGCGTTCCCCGACTGTACCTTTTTCTGCGAGAACGACAACTCGCGTTTCGTGATGAAGATGCGCCGGGAGGGGATTTATCGGCCGCTGCTGGCGGCGGAGATGTCTGACGGCACCCTGCGTTTTTTGTGCCTGGCGGTCGCGTTACTCAGCCCACGGCCACCGGCGTTTCTCGCCATTAATGAGCCGGAAAACAGCCTGCATCGCCAGATGTTCCCGGCGCTGGCGCGTCTGATTGTCGAAGCGTCACGCTATAGCCAGATCTGGCTTACCAGCCACTCGGCAGAACTGGCGCAATTGATCTCAGTGCGAGCGGAGTGCCGCCTCTACGAACTGGAGAATAGCGGCGGGCAAACGCAAATCAAAGCGGCGTCTCCGTCATCCGTGACGGAAGGATAATCTCAGGACGCATTGTTATACTCTGCTGTAGGCAGCAGTGTCTTACTACCTTTTAAGGTAAATAGCGATATCAGGGTAAAGCTCAGGGTGATTGAGCCGAGGATCAGGTAGGCCTGGTGAAAACCTACGGTGTCGTACATCCGTCCCACCCAAGCCGAAAGCACTACCCCGGAAAGCTGTTTCGACAGGTTAAAGCCGATTAAAAATAGGGTGGCGGAAAGCTTAGGGTTAAATGCGGAAGAAATATATTTGAAAGTGCCGACCAGCAGGAACGGTAATTCAAACATATGCAGCATTTTTAAAATGACCACTTCCACCGCCGAAGTCGCAAAAGAAGATCCGAGGATGCGCATCGACATAATTATGCCGGCGGTCAGCAGGGCGTTTTTCGCGCCGATGCGGTTAATAATTGCCGGTGCGCAGAACATAATCAGCGCGTTGAGTAATTCACCGCCGGTGGTGACAAAGCCGAAGACCTCGGTTCCACGCTGCGGCGTGGCGAAAAAGCCTTTAAAAAAGTTAGCGAACTGCTGGTCGAAAACGTCATAGACGCTGGCGACGCCTACCACATAAATAATAAATCCCCAGAAGCGCGGCATTCGCAGCAGTTCGGCCGCCGTACGTAGTGAAAAGGCCTGGCGGTTGGCGCCGATGGCGTCGATAACCTGCGCGCTGCTGCTGGCCTCCGGGCGCGATAGCCATAACAACACGCCAAGCACCAGCGCAAAACCGGAGGCTATCCAGAAGGTAATGTTAGGGTCGATACCGAACAAGATGCCGGTAATTGACGCGCACAGCGCCCAGCCGACGCAGCCGGAGACGCGTACTTTGCCGTATTCAAAACGGTTGGCGCGGCTGACGCGTTCAATATAGGCCTCGACCGCGCCGGAACCGCTGGAAAACACCACGCCTAAATAAATTCCTCCCACCAGCGCGCCGGCGATAATGTTCATTTGCAGCAGCGGCGAGAAGACAAAAATAAAGAACGGGGCGAACAAAATAAGCAGTACGGTAATGGTCCACAGCAGATGTTTACGCAGCCCGAGCTTATCGGAAATCAGTCCAAACACCGGTTGGAATATTATCGCGAACAGCGAAATGGAGGAGAAAACAATCCCCGTTTCGGTTTTCGTTAAATGGTTTACTTCCGCCAGCCACACCGGAAAAAAGGGAAAGTAAGCCGACATAATGAAATAGTAAAAGAAAAAGAACAGCATGAAATAGATAAAATTATGCCGTTCGCGGGGCGTGAGTTCAGAGAGTTTCATATCTTATTATACCTGTGCGGTGGGGGCCGAAGCCCCCGTTATTATTGACAATGAAGCGTAACCTGATAGTGCCATTGGGCCTCGAGCAGCAGCCACTGTGACAGAACGCTTGGTGTCCAGGAATCATCGCCGCCAACGCCCATATGCTGGCCGTCGAGCGTGATCCAGACGCCTTTTTCCGGCGTCATACGATGCCAGTGATCGGTCGTCATCAGCTGTTCCGTACTGTACGGCTGCACCGAGAAGTGGAACTGGCCTGCGACGTGCCAGCATCCCCAGTCCAGCGCTTTGCAATCGCAGCGCAGACCGTTTTCGCTGGGGAAGATATAGGGCGTGCTCATCTCGCGCAGCGGCTGTTGCCAGCGCGAAAAACAGGCGCTGCTTTTGCGATCCGGATAGTTTTCGTGCGGCCCTAATCCCAACCAGCTGACTTCGGCATGTTGATCGGCGACCTGGAAGCGCAGCCCGACGCGCGCCAGCGGCGGTAACGTTGCGGCACGTTCGCCATCAACGGTGATCTGGAGCCCGCCGTCGGCCGTGAAGGTCATGCGCCAGTGGCTGGCAATGACCGTCTCCTCGCCGCGCAGATAGTGCCAGTGGCTATCAACGATCACCTCCCGCGCCAGCTGCTGCGCCTCGCATTTCACGCAGCGGGTCGTCAACGAATACAGACCGGCGCTCTTCCAGCGCTCGACCCAGGCGTTCGGATCGATACGTTCGACTTCGCTGACGCCAATATCATTGTCCAGCGGCGCACGGATAAACTGATCCGCCAGCGGGGTCAGCAACTGCTGTTTGCCCGCGGCATACCATTCGCTTAAACGTCCGCTCTGACGATCGATAATCCAGCGCTGGGATCCGACGCTGACCTGATAGAGCGTGGGTTCGATCGTCAGGACCGGCGCCGGGCCTTCGGCGGACGTCTCAGATAGCGCCAGCGGCGCGGCAAGCGCTAGCTGCTGCCAGGCGACGCGGTGACCGGGCTCAGACCATGACGTCGCCTGCGGCTGGATCACTTCGAGCTGCAGCCAGACATCACGGGCGCCGCGCGGCAGGGCCAGGCAGTCGCTAAGAATCAATTCCGCCCGTCCTTGCGGCTGCAGCGCCAGCGCTAAGTCGCCGTTGGCTATCGTTTCTCCGGCGCACTCTACGCGCCAGCGCAGCGTTTCGTTATCGGTGGCGCGGAACAGGTATTCGCTGGTGATAGCAATCCGCAGCGGATTTTGCTCCAGCAAAGCGAACTGGAAATACTGTTGCGCATGTTTGGCCTCGATAAGCGAAGGATGGGCGCGCCGGTCGGGGAATACCAGGCCATTCATGCAGAACTGCCGGTCGTTAGGTTTATCGCCAAAATCGCCGCCATAGGCCCAGCCGACGCTACCATCCGGGAACGTTTTCTCGATTGCCTGGTCGGCCCAATCCCAGATAAAACCGCCCTGCAGGCGAGGATAGTCGCGGAAAGCCTGCCAGTAATCGGCGAAATTGCCCAGGCTATTGCCCATCGCGTGGGCGTATTCGCAAAGGATCAGCGGGCGTTGTTCGCTGGGCATCCCGATCCACTTCTTGATCGACCATTTGGGTACCGCCGGGAACGGCTGGTCGCGCTCGACGCGGGCGTACATCGGGCAGATAATATCGGTGGCGCTGCTGTCGGCGCCGCCGCCTTCATACTGTACCGGACGCGAAGGATCGTTATGCTTCAACCACTGGTACATGGCCTGATGGTTGTCGCCGCAGCCGGACTCATTACCCAGCGACCAGATAATGATCGAGGGATGATTGCGGTTGCTCTGCACCATACGAGTGACGCGCGCGCTGTAAGCGGCAAGCCAGGTCGGATCGTCAGACAGCCGATTCATCGGTACCATGCCGTGAGTTTCGATATTGGCTTCGTCCACCACGTACAGGCCGTAGCGGTTGCATAGCTCGTACCAGCGCGGGGCGTTGGGGTAGTGCGAACAGCGCACGGCGTTGAAATTGTTCTGCTTCATCAGCAGAATGTCCTGCACCATATCCTCTTCGTTGACCACCTGGCCGCGCTGATGATGATGTTCGTGGCGGTTGACGCCGCGGATCAATAGCGGCTTGCCGTTGAGCAACAGTAGCCCGTCGCGGATTTCTACCTGGCGCAAACCAATATCCCAGCCTTCCGCTTCAAGCAACGTCTCGCCGCGCCATAGCGATACCACCGCGCGGTAGCAATGCGGCTGCTCGGCGCTCCACAGCCGCGGGCGCTTAATATCGAGATTGACAATTGCCCGCTCGCCGTAGCTGCCGCGTTCATCGATAATCGGCGTACCCAGCGGCTGGCGCTGGCTGGCAAGGCGCGTTTTGCCATCCCACAGCGCGACGTCAATTTCCAGCGCCGCTAGCGCTTCAGGCGCGGCCTCGACGCTAAGCTTGACCTGCAATTGCGCGTCGCGATATAGAGCATCGAGCTGCGGGGTTAATTGCACATCGCTGAGGCGGGCCTGCGGTTTATGCAACAGCCACACCGAACGGAAGATACCGCTCATGCGCCACATATCCTGATCTTCAAGCCAGCTTCCCGCGCTCCAGCGCATCACCATCACGCACAGGCGGTTGGCGCCTTGCTGCAGAAACGGGCTTAAATCAAAGGCGGCGGGCAGACGGCTATCCTGGGAGTAGCCGACCCACTCGCCGTTGCACCACAGATGAAACGCGGAGTTGACGCCGTCAAAGATAATTTGCGTTTGCCCTTCGACCCGCCACGCCTCATCGACGGTCAACTGTAGCGAATAGCAGCCGGTAGGGTTGTCTTCGGGCACCCGCGGCGGCACGGTATCAATCGGATAGCGGACGTTGCTGTAAATCGGCGCGTCATAGCCCTCCATTTGCCAGTTTGAAGGCACCGGCGTCGGGCGGCTGTCGGGCAGGTCATGCTGCAGCCAGTTGGCATCTACCTGAAACGGACTACGGGCATAGGAAAATTGCCATTCGCCGTCCAGCTGACGGCGGCGGTCGGAAGGGCGGTTGTCGCGCGCCGCATCGGCATCGCGCCAGCTGGCAAAAGAGGGATGGGCGGGTAGGCGGTTGAGGTGAGTGATAGTCTGGTTTTGCCAGTCCTCGCGGGCCAGAACTTCGTGAAAAGCGGGGCCGCGAGCGGCGCCTGAATCATATCGTTGCATACGCATACCTGACGGATAATGGTAATAAATGTTATTCGCTAAACAATCTCATCGGGTTATCGGGTATTTTCCACAGACCCGCAATGTTGGCGAAAATGAAACCCATTCACGATCACGAATCACGGCGCAAATAGCAGATTTTTGTCGTAAGGAAGACATAAAATGTTAGCGTAAGACATTACGCCGTTTTCACTGACAGGAGTACGCGATGCAGCGCCGTTCAGCCACTTTAGAAGATGTCGCCCGCGAGGCGGGCGTTTCGCAGCAGACGGTGTCGCGGGTGGTGAATAACCCACAGATTGTGGCGCAGCGCACCCGTGAAAAGGTGCTGCGCGCGATGCAGACGCTGCACTATGTACCTAACCGTTCGGCACAGCTATTGGCGGGCAAAGCGGCGGCATCGATAGGGCTTATCACCGCGTCGTTGACCTTACACGCGCCGTCGCAAATTGCCGCGGCGGTGAAAAGGTATGCCGGTGAGCAGGGGCTGGAGGTCGCCATCGCCATGCCGGCGCAAAGTGATTACCCGGCGCTGCAGGCGCGGCTGGATGAGTTTCGCGCCCAGCATATTCGAGGCACCATTATCAGCCTGCCGCTGGAGAGCAGCGTCGCCGAACGGCTGGCGGCGGAAAATACGGATATCGCCTGTTTGTTTCTCGATGTCTCGCCGGAGACAGATGTCTCCTGCGTGCGTTTCGATCATCGCGATGGCTGCGGCGCCTGCGTGCGCCACCTTTGGGAATTAGGGCACCGAGAGTTTGGCCTGTTGGCCGGGCCGGAAAGCTCGGTGTCGGCGCGGATGCGCCTCGGCAGCTGGCGCGAGACGCTGCACCGGCTTGGGGTCAGTCAATCGATCACGGTGTTCGGCGACTGGAGCGCCGCCAGCGGCTGGCAAAAAACCTTCGAGTTGCTGCATAAAAACCCGAAATTAAGCGCGATCGTGGTCGCCAACGATCAGATGGCACTCGGGGTGCTAAGCGCGCTGGCGCAGCTTAATCGACGCGGCAGCCAGGCGATTTCGGTGACCGGCTATGACGATACGGCCGATAGCCTTTACTTTCAGCCGCCGCTTACCACCGTCGCCCAGGATTTTGATCTGTTAGGCCGGCGGGCGGTGGAATTACTGATGCAGCAGATGGCGGCGCCGACCGGCCGCCTGCGCGAACTGCTGCCGGCCCGGCTGGTGGTACGTCAGTCGACGTGGCCGCTCGCGACGCAGGACAATACCGCGCCGCTGATCGCTGAACTAAAAGCGCTGGTGGAGAAGCTATGAGTACGTCTGCGGTTTAAGATTTATTGAACAAGGGCGTGCTAGCCTGCGAGTCAGACGTAGGAAGTCCCGACGCACTTCTACGAAAACGCTAAATACAATCTACGATCTATCCATGCAAGCATTTATTCACCGCCAGTCACATGGCGGTTTTTTTTTGCCTATTCACCCCTGGCTCGTCGCTGGCGATTTTATTATCTTCTGCTGATTGCCGATAATTTGCGCTGATAACAGCATAAACGCATTGTTTTTCATGGCGTGGGTCTCGGCGCTTCCCTGGGCCGTATTTTTTAAGCCAGCATAAAATGCGGATAGCTATTGGGATGGAAAAAACGGCCAGGGCTAACCATACTGATGACATTGCGACAGGAGGTGGTGCTTTCAATGAACGATGATTTTCAGGCGATTAAGAACGAATTTGCTAAATACGCCGATGCGGCGCAAGGGACCGCGGTGGCTTTCGCCATGTATGAAGATTTAGCCCGACGGCTGGCGAATTACTTTCATAACCTCGATCAGCTCAACAAACGCCGTTTTCTGCTGAAGCTGGAAGAGGGGGAACGCGAAATTGGTACCCAGGGCAGCTATGACTGGTATGGGGCGCTGACGCGCTTTTCATCGGCTGCTCATTAATCCCGCCATCTGATTTTTTCGCTTTATTGCAATGAGGCTTTATGAAATTCCCAGGCGTACCGGAAAATGAAGAAGAAAGACTGAAATCGCTGTATCTGGCGGACCTGCTCGATACCCGTGATGATGAGCGTTTCGAACGCCTCACCCGGCTGGCTAAAAGAATTTTTCAGGTGCCGGTGGTACTCATCAGCCTGCTCGACCGTGAACGGCAGTGGCTGCTCGCCTGTCAGGGGTTGGGGATTCGCCAGACCCGGCGCGATATCTCTTTTTGCGCCCACGCCATCTTGCAGGATGGCGCATTCATCGTTAACGATGCGGTTAATGACGATCGTTTTTATGATAACCCGTTGGTGACGGGTGAACCCTATATCCGCTTCTACGCGGGCTATCCTGTCCATCTGCCCGATGGCGCCGTGGCCGGCACGCTATGCCTGATTCATACCACACCGCGCGAGTTTAACGATGAAGAGATCGCCGTCCTCAAGGATCTGGCGTATATCGTTGAGGATGAGTTCCAGGTGATTGGCATGGCGATGACCGACAGTCTGACCGGCATCGCTAACCGGCGCGGCTTTTACCGTATCGGCGATAAACGTTTCCGTACGCTTACTAGCAACGCAACGCCGTTTAGCCTGGTCTTTTTTGATCTTGATAAATTCAAACCCATTAACGATCTGTGGGGGCATGCGGAAGGTGACGAGGTGCTAAAAACCTTCGCGGCGTTTCTGGCGCAACATCTGCTGCCAGGCGAGGTTGTCGGCCGTTTAGGCGGCGATGAGTTCGCCGCCATCATTACCCGCAACGGGCGTGCCGACACATTCTTGCAAAAGCTGCGTGAGAGTGTCGATCATTACAACCAGACGTCAGGAAAACCCTATAACATTAATTACTCTTACGGCGAGCTACAGAGCGATGTCAGCCGTTATCCGACGCTCGGGGATATGCTCAAACAAAGCGATGAAGTGATGTATTCGCGCAAGCGTAGGAAAACCTTATAAACGCGATTATTCCGCCAGAGGATATTTTTTAAAAGCGGCTAAAGCCTCACATGCTTCTGCTAAACCATGTATATGTTTAAAATCGTGGGGCGGGATCGTCGTTGGGATCATGGCCTGAATAAATGACCAGACGACAGTACTGGTTATCATGACCTGATCCAGCGGTTGGGCGGTAGTGCGGCCGGCCAATCTTGCATCCCATTCATGACAAGCTGCCAGCAGTTGCTGTGTTACACGCTCAATCCATGGCTGATGCTGTTTTTCCGCCGGACGGAGACGATGTTCATAAATATTTTGTACCGCCTTTTCGCTGGCAGCGAGAATAAACCCCAACAGTTGCAGATCCTCCGCTAACCGATGCGGATTTTTCGGTAACAGTTTACGCCTGGGTTCGGCCTGCATTTCGAAATATTGTAGAATCAGTGTCGAGTCCATTAATAACAAACCGTTATCCAGTACCGCCGTTGGCGCTTTAACAACCGGGTTAATTTGTGAAAACGCATCAAAGGTGCTGAATACTGATAAAGGAACGCTCACAAATTGTATGCCGTATAGTTCCAGCGAGATTGCAACACGCCTAACGTAAGGCGAATCCATCATACCAATAAGTTTCATCGTCATTTTTTATTCCAGATTAACATCATTCTATTATCGGGAAATCATGTGTTCAGGCGCTGCCGATAAGCAGACCATCGCAGATTAGCGTAAACCGATAGCGACGAATATCATGGTTTTCTTATACAGAGCGTAAGTATTTCTGACATTAGCCGGCAAGGTGCAGAGAACAACAGATGTCGAATTATCCACCCATTGCAAGTTTACGCAGTTTCGAGGCCGTCGCCCGTCTTGGCAGCGTGACGCTAGCGGCGAAGGAACTGAATGTGACACATTCGGCGATTAGCCAGCAAATCAAAATCCTCGAGGAGCTCGTTGGGGTAAAACTCTTTATCCGCCAGGGGCGTGGCGTACAAATCAATGAAGAAGGGCGGCTGTACGCGCTGCAAATTCGCGAGGCTCTGCAGCACATCGCAGAGGCGACAAAGCTGGTACAGATTAAACCTCGGACGTTGGAACTTACGTTGTCAACACTACCTTCATTTGGCTGTCACTGGCTATTGCCGCGGCTAATGCGATTCCGCGAGAAATATCCTCACATCTTATTGCGGCTTCAGGCCAGCTTGACGGTGAGCGCTCTGGAACAGGAAGGGATTGATATTGCTATCCGTATGGGGCGTGGTGAATGGGAAGGGGTTAAAAGTCATTTTCTCTTTGCGGATGAATTAATGGTAGTCGCCGCGCCAAATTATAACGGCGGCAAGCTGCCAGCGACGCCGGAGGAGGTGGCTGCGAGCAACATTATTTTTTCGATGGAATCATGGAAAAGCTGGAGCCTGAACGCTGGGCTGGAGAAAGAGATCGAGCCTGGCGGACTACGGATTAATGATTCAAATCTGGTTCTTGATGCGGTACGGCTAGGCGAAGGTATCGCTCTGGAGCGTAGATCTCTGGTTCAGGGGGCGCTGGATAGAGGTGAGTTGGTGCAGATAACGGCAATTACTGCGCCTTATCCCTGGCACTACTGGTTGGCGGTCTCTCCGTTGGCGGAGGAAAAGGAGGAGGCAGCGCTGTTTATCGGCTGGCTTTTTGACGAAATCACTATTTGGCAGCAACAACGGCAATAACGGTCTTTAAAAACAGAACGCCCCCTGGTGCAACAGCAGCAGGGGGCGCTTACGGGTGGGGATTATCGTCGTTCATCAGTCATCCCATTTGTGGCTTAGATACGCGGCCAGAAAACCAAAGAACAGGATGGTTCCCAGTACGGCCATGAAAACATGCATATTTCCCAGCATGATCTACCTCCATCTTATTTATGCGCTAATGTTGTCCTCATTGAACAGGGTTTACGGTTGTTGAATAGATAATATCCTGGTCAATCTAAACAAAAGATTAACCAGAATAGCGTTATGTTTATGAAATAAATTAACGCATCAGATGGCGCGTTCGAGCACAAATAAATAGGCTTCGCGCGACCAGAACAGGGCGCTGCGGCGGCGTTCGACCGCCATGGTTTTGACTTCCCAGCCCTGCTGCGTGTACTCAGTGAGGAACCGGCTCATTTTATCGGGATCGGCTTTCGCTTCGCCAAAAAACATACTGCCCAGCAGCCCCTCTTTATAGATAACGACGCGACACTCTTTTTTCATCAGCTTAATCCTTGCAGGTGTAATTCAACGACGTGAATTATTGTCGCTGGCCATCTTAATATTACTACTGACGGGGGAAAACTTTTTTCGATATTGCAGCGGACTCACGGCGAAATGCTGGCGAAAGTGGTGACGTAGCGTACTGGCATTAGCGAAACCGCAGATTTCGGCGATTCTGTCGATGCTGAGACGGCTATCGGTGAGCTGCTGGCGGGCGCGAAGCAACCGCTCATCAAGCAGCCAGCGGGCCGGCGATTTACCGGTCGCCTGCTGAAAACGACGCAAGAAAGTGCGCGGGCTCATATCCATTCGCTGCGCCAGCGAGGCAAGGGTATGGCTCTCAGCGAGATGCTGATGCAGATAATCAAACAGCTGGCCGAGGCGCTGGCTTTCACGCGCTGTTGCTACCGGGCGGATCACCTGCTGCGCCTGCCCGCCGTCGCGGTGCGGCGACACCACCAGCCGCCGGGCGACGATGTTCGCCGCTTCGTGACCGAAATCTTCGCGCACCAGATGCAGACAAAGGTCGATGCCCGCGGCGCTGCCGGCGGAGGTCATCAGCCGCGCATCGCCGACGTACAGCACGTCTTCCACCACTTCAATCAACGGAAAACGCTCCTGCAGCCGGGCAGTATAACGCCAATGGGTGGTGGCCTGCCGGCCGTTGAGCAATCCGGCGGCGGCGAGCACAAATACCCCGGAACAGATAGAGACGATTCTGCAGCCGCGCGCATACGCTGCCGCCAGCGCCTGGCACAGCGCCTGAGGAACCTCGCTTTCTATGCCTCGCCAGCCGGGGACGACGATGGTGTCCGCTTCGTTAAGCAGCGCCAGCCCGCCGTCGCTGACGATACGAATACCGCCGGTGGCGCGAAGCTCGCCATCATCGACGGCGGCGACCGCGAACCGATACCAGCTATCGCCCATTTCCGGGCGCGGGAGACCAAAAATCTCGACCGCCACGCCGAACTCGAAGGTACACAGGCCGTCATAGGCCAGAACGACGACTTTTGGTGGTGACAGTGTCACATTGTTGGTTGTCAGGATTTCAGCGTTTTCTGTCATCAATGGGGGCGGTGGTCCGGGTCGGGTGGTGGTTAAAGTAGTGTTACCACAGACAAGGAGAATACGCCATGAGTGTTGTAAGCCAATTTACGCCAGCCGCCCCGGCCGATGCCGCTGCCTGGTTTGCCCATAAACTGAGTGTCGAAACCGACTGCGCCGATGTCCATCACGCTTTGCAGCACGGTGAGCAGGACTTTGTGCTGCTGCATGTGATAGGCAGTCATGATGTTTTCGCCCGTCGTCACCTGCCAGGGGCGCTGCATCTGCCGCATCGCGAGATCAATGCCGCGCGAATGGCGCAGTGGCCCGCGGAAACGCTGTTTGTTGTCTATTGCGCTGGGCCGCACTGCAACGGCGCGGATATTGCCGCCTTAAAACTGGCGCAGCTTGGCAGACCGGTAAAAATGATGCTCGGCGGCCTGACCGGTTGGGCGGATGAGGGGTTTGCATTTAGCGTCAGCGAAGCCAGCAACATGAAATAAATTCAACAGCCATGAATTTTTCTCGTTTGCCGATGCTCCTTCTGCATGACAGTATCTGGACATATAGACATCCAGAAGTCTAAAAATTCAAATAATGAATTATCACGGCGGGCAACTACCTGCCTGCCGTTAAGGAGAGAACATGCAACGTCACCAGGCCCCGTTCCGCGCAGATATTGTCGGCAGTTTTTTACGTCCTAACGCCATTAAGCAGGCGCGCCTGCAGCTGGCGGAAGGCAATATTGATGCCGGCCATCTGCGTGAAATTGAAAATGAAGCCATCCGCCAACTGGTTCAGCAGCAGTGCGATTGCGGCCTGCACGTGGTGACCGACGGTGAGTTCCGGCGCGCGTGGTGGCACTTCGACTTCTTCGACGGTCTGGAAGGCGTTGAACGTTACGATTCAGAGAAAGGTATTCAGTTCAACGGCGTACAGACCAAAGCGCACGGCGTGCGCGTGACCGGTAAACTGGGCTTCGGCAACCATCCAATGCTGGAAGATTTCCGCTTTTTGAAAAGCGTCAGCGGCAATGCGCAGCCGAAAATGACCATCCCCAGCCCCAGCGTGCTGCACTTCCGCGGCGGACGTAAAGATATCGATAGCACGGTATACCCGGACCTGGCTGAATACTTCGACGATCTAGCAACCACCTGGCGCGATGCGATCCGCGCTTTCTATGACGCTGGCTGCCGTTATCTGCAGCTTGATGATACCGTCTGGGCCTATTTATGTTCAGACGAACAACGCCAGCAGGTACGCGAGCGCGGTGACGATCCGGACGAACTGGCGCGTACTTATGCCCGGGTACTGAATAAAGCCCTTGAAGGGAAGCCGCAGGATCTCACCGTCGGCCTGCACGTCTGTCGCGGTAACTTCCGCTCGACATGGATTTCAGAAGGCGGCTACGAGCCCGTGGCGGAGATCCTCTTCGGCGGCGTCAACATTGACGCGTTTTTCCTTGAATACGACAACGATCGTTCCGGCGATTTCGCCCCGCTGCGCTTTATTCGTCCAGGGCATCAGCAGGTGGTGCTTGGGCTGATCACCACCAAGAACGGCGAGCTGGAAAATCCGGAAGGCGTGAAGGCGCGCCTGAAGGAGGCGGCGCAGTATGTACCGCTGGAGCAGATTTGCCTGAGCCCGCAGTGCGGCTTTGCCTCCACAGAAGAGGGCAATTCGCTAAGCGAAGCCCAGCAGTGGGATAAAGTGCGGCTGGTCACTGGGATCGCCGCCCAGGTCTGGTAACGAGATAGCCCGCATTAAGCGGGCTTTTTCTATTTACGCAGCAGGCGCTGCAGTCGCGCCTGCCGCCACTGGCGGATCCACCCGGCAAAGACAAACAGACGTAATCCCCGCAACAGCAATAACGCGCCCCAGATGATTGCCACCCACACTGACCAGTAGACGTCCGGTTGGGTAAAACGGTTAATCACCAGCAACAAAACGCAAACCGTGACCGCCACGCTCAGCGAGCGAAAAAAACGGCTCTCCTGATGCAGGCGGCTTTTCGCTTCTTCGATACGTAAATCGAGCGATGCTTCGTGACCGACGGGAGCATCGTCGCTGAGCTCGGCCACATTTATCTCAAACACCGCCGCCAGAGCGCTCAGGGTTTCTAACCCCGGGCGATCGCCGTTTTCGATCCGCTGGATAGTGCGAACGCTGACGCCAGCCAGTTCGGCAAGTTGTTCCTGGGACCAGGCGCGCTGCAGACGTAATTGCTTTACTCGGGTACTGCTGTTCATGGTGTTAATCTCCGGATGGGAACCTGAGACCAGTGTGGTTTTTTAACCTGCCAGGCGCCACGACGGGCACCCGACAGAGAGGCGACAGCAACCCGACAGCCGCATGACGCCTGGGTTTACGCCTGTACGGTTTGCCAGGGACGCACATTCATGCCGCGGAAAATCATCAGCCAGGCGGCGACGATCGCCAGCATTAAGATGAAGAATAGCGACCAGTGCGGCAGATGGGTAAGGATTATCCCGGTCAGCATCGGGTTGAACGCCGCGCCTAACCAGCCTAACGACTGGGCGGAAAAATAGCTGGCTTTCATACCGAGTGGGGCAATCTGATCGATCAACATATATTCGCCCGGCGCATAAATAACTTCGCCAAGGGTAAAGATAGCGGCGGAAATGCCCCACATCAGCAGATTATTACCGGAGAGGATAAAACCGCCGAGACCCAACACATAGCACAGGGTGCCGAAGGTCATCAGCGGGCGGATGTTTCGCGCCGAAAGCCGTCGCCCGACGGCGTATTGCAACGCGACCACCACCGCGGCGTTGACCGGCAGCACTACCGCGACCACTTTTTCCGCGAAGTCGCTGGTGCCTGCGGCGAGTACATACTGCGAAATACAGGAGGCAAATGAGCCGCCGACAAACGATGCCAGTAAACCGGAAAAAGTAAACCACAGCAAGGCGCGATCGCGCAAAAGCACCGACGGCGTCCACTGCGGCGCGGTACCTTCCACGCTAACGGCAGAGGTACGTTCGACGAAGAGCTGTATAAACACCAGCGGGAAGGCGGCACACAGCGCGGCCAGCCAGAAAGGCAGGTTAATGCTCTGCATCACCAGTAGGGTGCCAATTGGCGGCCCAACGGTCCAGCCGATATTGAGGAAGGTATAGTTGAGCGAAAAGATGCGCGCCTTTTTCTCCGGCGTCAGCACATCGGCAAACCAGGCTTTCAGCACGGTAGAAAAAACCGAATAAGCGCAGTTGATCAATGAGAAAAAGAATACCACCAGCGCCACGCTATTGACCGCGGGGATGGCGATAAAGCCAGCGATAAACGCCACGATGGCGATCAGCATATAGCGTTTTTTGTCGAACTTATCGGCAAGAATACCGAAGCCCATGCTGAAGATAACGCCGACGACCAGCGCGACGGAGAGCGCATAGCCGATGACGTCGACTTCCAGCTGAAAACGGCGGGTGAGATAAATCGTCATAAAAGGAAGCGTTGCGCCGCGGCCGATGGTTAACAGCAACGACGACGCCAGTAGCGCTACCGTTGAGCGCCTGATGGTGGTTGTCATTTTTTCCTTGCCCGATGTTGTGTTTTATTTTTGTTGTGCCCGATCACAAATAGCATGCTAACTGAGCCTTGTATAGCGGGCTCTATGTCGGAAAGTGCCTTCAGCACCTGCTAAAAATAATGATCTGTTCGAGCGGCGGGAATTTGGTTACTTTGACCTTGGTCATCGTTGACCAGAAAGACAGAGGCATCGTATGACGCGCAGAGATGGACTGCTGGCAATGCTGGTAGTGGTGGTGTGGGGGCTTAATTTTGTGGTGATTAAGCTCGGGTTGCACAATATGCCGCCGCTGATGCTGGCGGGGTTACGTTTTTTACTGGTGGCGTTTCCGGCGCTACTGTTCGTTGCGCGGCCCAAAATACCGCTGCGCCTGCTGCTGGGCTACGGCCTGACCATCAGTTTCGGCCAGTTCGCCTTTTTATTCTGCGCGATTAACCTCGGTATGCCAGCCGGTTTGGCATCTCTGGTACTGCAGGCTCAGGCCTTTTTCACTATCGTGCTGGGCGCTTTTGTCTTTGGCGAGCGGTTACAGGGAAAGCAGGTCGCCGGTATCGCGCTGGCTATTTTTGGCGTATTGGTACTGGTTGAGGCCAGCCTCGGCGGCCAGCACGTGCCGCTGGTCAGCTTTATGCTGACTCTGGCGGCGGCGTTCAGCTGGGCCTGCGGCAACATTTTCAACAAGAAAATTATGTCTCATCAACATAAGCCGCCGATTATGTCGCTGGTGGTGTGGAGCGCGTTGATTCCGGTGTTACCGTTCATGCTGGCGTCTGGCATTATTGATGGCCCGCAGGCGATGGCGGCAAGCCTGGTTAATATCGACGCCACGACCGTGCTGTCGCTGATGTATCTGGCGTTTGTCGCCACCATCGTTGGTTACGGTATCTGGGGGGCGCTGCTCGGGCGTTATGAAACCTGGCGGGTGGCGCCGCTGTCGCTGTTGGTGCCGGTAGTCGGGATGGCGAGCGCGGCTCTGCTGCTTGGCGAACGGCTCAATGGCCTACAGCTGTTGGGGGCGGCGCTGATTATGGGCGGGCTCTATATTAACGTGTTCGGTCTGCGGCTTGCGCGCCGCGGCGCAGCGCGGTAATGACCGTCCCGACGAAGCCGGGATAAAAAAGCCCCGCTTCAGCGGGGCTTGAGTCATTGCGGAATGGGCGGGCGTTAGTTGTAATACGGTACGCCCAGCTCATCCGATTTATCATTGCCGGCAGCCATGTGATTAAAATCAAACGGCGAGTCGTTATGTTCGGAAGGGATAATCATCGCGTCCCGGTTATTGTGGCGAACCGGAGTGGTGGTTTGCTCCGCATAACTCTGGCTTGCAGCCAGCGCCATTAGCACGATGGCGGCGGTAGCGAATAATTTCATGATTTCCTCAGTACGTCTTTATGCAGGCGATTAACAACAATAATTATTTAGCGGCATCAGGTAGCGGGATTCACCCGGAACGTTGGTGATGCGATATTTATGCGGCGGCACATCGAAATAGTTTTTAAACGTCCGCGTCAGCGTCTGCTGCGATTCAAAACCGTAGCGCTCGGCCAGATACAAAATCGGCTCATTGCTCTGCTTGAGTTTTTGCGCGATTTCCGTCAGCTTGCGGCTGCGGATGTACTGGCCCAACGAGTGGCCGGTCTCTTTCTTAAACATTCTTTGCAGGTGCCATTTGGAGTAACCTGAGCGCTCCGAAACTTTCTCCAGCGATAATGGAGATTCCAGGTTCTCTTCGATCCACGACAAAATACTATGGATAGTGATGGCGTCGTTATTGCGTCTGGACATCATCTTACCTCTTCTTATTACGGCAGGACTTTCTTGAGCAGTTGCTCAAGCATGACCACTTCGTCTGCCGTTAGATTTTTTGTTAGTTCCTGGTGCAATTTTTGACCCACAACCTGATGACAGTGCTCACAAAGGGCTGCGCCTTCTGGTGTCAGTTGCACCAGAACGCCGCGCTTGTCATTTGGGTTGGGCAACCGTTCTATCCAGCCTTTGCAGACTAGCCTGTCGAGCATGCGCGTCATTGCGCCTGGATCGACCGACAGGACGGTCTTCAGCTCAACGGGTGTTGTACATACTTCACAGCGAATGGAACAGAGCACCCGGAACTGGGTGGCGGTGATATCCATGGGTGAAAGATAGTCGTTGAGCAGTCGATCTTTTTTCTGGTTAACCATCTGGATCAATCGGCCAAGAGGGATCATCTCGTTGAACAGATTGTTAGTGTTTTCCATGATAGTTGCCCAGGCAATTATTTAGTTGCGATGGATATTATTGCCGCGGCAATCATAAGTCAACATTATGAATTCGCCGATGCCACGATTTGCTAAAGATTGATAATTTGACGGCTGTCACTTTTTCTCATTTTACTAACACTTGTTATTTTTTATCGACGTGATTTTTTTCGTGGATGTGGCATCTGAGTCGCTGCTGTCGATATACTCACGGGGTGAAACTGTACTGAAAAAATAATACTTAACGGGATGTTGACTCACTATGCTGGAACTGTTTAAAGCAATAGGGATCGGTCTGGCGGTGATTTTACCGTTGGCGAACCCGCTCACCACCGTGGCATTGTTCCTTGGTCTGGCGGGCAATATGAACAACGCTGAGCGTAATCGACAGTCGCTGATGGCATCGGTGTATGTCTTTGCGATCCTGATGGTGGCGTGGTACGCCGGTCAGGTGGTGATGAATACCTTTGGTATTTCCATTCCCGGTCTGCGTATCGCCGGCGGTCTGATTGTGGCTTTTATTGGTTTTCGGATGCTGTTTCCGCAGCAGAAAGCTCATGATTCGATGGAAGCGAAAATTAAATCGGAAGAGCTGCAGGATGAACCCACGGCGAATATCGCCTTCGTGCCGTTGGCGATGCCCAGCACCGCGGGGCCGGGCACCATCGCGATGATTATCAGCTCCGCCTCGACGGTAAAACACGGTGTTGATTTCCCGGAATGGGTCGTGCTGGCCGCGCCGCCGATTATTTTTGCGCTGGTAGGGATCATTCTGTGGGGCTGCCTGCGTAGCTCTGGAGCGATCATGCGGCTGGTGGGGAAAGGCGGTATCGAGGCGATTTCCCGCCTGATGGGTTTCCTGCTGGTCTGTATGGGCGTGCAGTTCATTATTAACGGCGTGCTGGAAATTATCACCAACTACCACGCCTGAGGGCAGCAATATGATTCACGTGCCCGGCAGTAAGCGGCCGGGCTTCGCTGAAGGCTAATGGGAGTGGTGCGGCTGCTGCTCATCGCCCGGCGATGGCCAGCGGCGAAAAATCATCACCGACCACACCAGCGCTACCAGCGCCGGTACGGCGCCAACGTAGCCTATCGCCGACATCGACAGTTGCGTACTCACCTGGCTGCCGACCAGCGCGCCGGCGCCAATACCAATATTGAAAATTCCCGAAAACAGCGACATCGCCACATCGGTAGCATCCGAAGCCAGCGCCAGCACTTTCACCTGCATGCCGAGGCCGATGACCATAATCGCGATCCCCCAGAACACGCTGAGCAGCATGAGCTGGTTGGCGTTCCTTGAGGCAGGTAGCAGCAACAGCAGGCATACCAGCAGCATGCCGATAGCGGTGGTAATCAGCCCGGAAGCATGTTGGTTTCCCAGCTTGCCGAATACAATACTACCAATAATACCCGCGCCGCCGAGCACCAACAGCAGCAGAGTGGCGAAATTAGCGCTCAACCCTGCGACGTTCTGCACGAAGGGTTCAATATAGCTGTATGCCGTGTAGTGGGCGGTCACCACGATAACCGTCAGCAAATAAATACCGAGCAGCGCCGGACGGCGGAACAGCACCGGCAGGCTCTTGAGCGAACCGGAATGTTCGCTTGGCAGCGCCGGCAATAGTTTTGCCAGGCACACCAGCGTCGCTAAAGCGCCAAGACCAATGGCCAGGAAGGTTGTGCGCCAGCCAAAATATTGTCCGACGATACGGCCAATAGGAATGCCGAACACCATGGCCAGCGCGGTACCGGTGGCGATAAGGCTAAGCGCCTGAGCGCGCTTGCCGGGAGGGGCCATACGGATAGCCAGCGCGGAGGTGATCGACCAGAACACCGCGTGGGCGAAGGCGATGCCAATGCGGCTCACCACCAGCACCGTGAAGTTCCACGCGAAAAATGACAATACGTGGCTGGCGATAAATAACACGAACAGGCCAATGAGCAGGCGACGGCGCTCCATCTTGCTGGTCAGCAGCATGAACGGCAGCGACATCAATGCCACTACCCAGGCATAAATGGTCAACATGATCCCGACCTGGGCCGTTTCCATACCGAAGCTGTCGGCAATATCAGACAGCAGGCCGACCGGGGCAAATTCTGTGGTATTAAAGATAAAGGCGGCTATTGCCAGCGTGACGACCCGCAGCCACGCGACTTTGCGTGAGACCGTATTTGTAAGCATAAATTCCGGGCTGGTAGTAATGAGAAGAAGAGGAGGCGATCTTAAAACGAATGCTGCTGAAAATACAATCACTTTGTGATCTGTATCTCATTTTTTGCTGATGTCTGTGGCAGCTAACAACTTAATTTTTCGGCTAATAGTGTGCGGGTATGGTTTATGTGTCATGTTGATAGCCGATAAAAAAGGGGAGCACGATGAAAGAAATCAGTTTTTACCTGGTCGATGCCTTCAGCGATCGCAATTTTGGCGGCAACGCGGCGGCAGTATGCCCGCTCAGCGAATGGCTGCCTGATGAAACGCTCTTAAAAATGGCGCAGCAGCATAATCAATCCGAAACGGCGTTTTTTGTCCGCACCGACGCTGGCTATGAGCTGCGCTGGTTCACGACGCTTGATGAGATTAACCTCTGCGGCCACGCCACGCTCGCGGCATCGCACGTGATTTTTGAATATCTCGACCACCCCTCGGCAACTATCGTATTTAGCACCCGTTTTGTCGGTGAACTACGGGTAACGCGCAGCGGCGACTGGCTGACGCTGGATTTCCCCGCCTGGCAAACCACGCCGGTGCATGACGTACCGCCGGCGCTGTTCGCCGGGTTGGGCATCGATGACGCGCTGGAGGTGCGGGAAGGGCGTGATTATCTGGTGGTTCTGCGCGACCGGGCGCAGGTTGAAGCGGTGCGCCCGAATATGGCGCTGCTGGAGACGCTGGATAAGATGATTTGCATTAGCGCGGCCGACGAAGAGTACGATTTTGTCAGCCGCTTTTTCTGCCCCGGTGAATCGGTACCGGAAGATCCGGTAACCGGGTCAACCCACAGTATGCTGATCCCCTACTGGGGAGCGAAGCTCAATAAAACCGACCTGCTGGCGCGCCAGGTGTCGGCGCGCAGCGGCGAGCTGCGCTGCCAATGGCGCGATGACCGCGTACTGATTAGCGGCCAGGCGACCACCTATCTGCGCGGCACGGTCTATTTGCGCGAAGGTTAATGATAGTTTCCCCCGGCTGGCGCGACGTTTAGCCGGGTACTCCTAACCAAGCGAGGCGCCGCCACACATCACCAGCTCTTGTCCGGTCATGGCCGCGGCTCCTTCGCTAAGTAGCCAGCTCACCAGCGACGCCACCTCCTGTGGCTTAATCAATCTACCGAGCGGCGGCGCCTTCGGCGGCGAACTCTCGCGTCCCGGCTGGCGCAGCATTGGCGTATCGGTGGCGCCGGGGGCGACAACGTTAACGGTAATGCCCGCAGCGGCAAGTTCCGCCGCCCAGCTTCTCGCCAGCGCCACCAGCGCCGCTTTGGTTGCCGTATACTGAGAACGGCCTGCCGCTCCGCGCGAGGTCCGGCTACCCAAAAGAATAATCCGTCCGCCACGGTCCATGACGGGCGCAAAGCGGTTGGCTAAGGTCTGCGCCGCATCTACATGTAGACGCCACAACGTCTCGCCACGCTGCGCGTCAAGTTCTCCTAGCGGCGCCGCCGCCATCAAACCGGCGGCATGGATAATCGCCTGCGGCGGTGGTACCGACGACAGAGCATCAACCAGCGCGCGGCGGTCGCTCACATCGACCGCCAGATGGGTGAAGCCTTCATGGATGAACGTCGGCGCGGAGCGGCTCAGACCGAGCACCTGCCAGTCCTCCGCCAGCAGTTGACCGACAATCGCGGCGCCGATCCCCGAGCTCGCGCCCGTCACCAGTGCCTGCTTCATGGCGCCTCCAGCATGCTGCGCGGTACTTTAAACACCGCTTTCCTCACCGGGGCGGGTGACGTAACGGCGCACAGTGCCTGGTGCGGTTCGCCGGGGAGAAAGACCGCGAAGTCCCCGGCGCACAGATGCAGCGTGACGCTTTGCGGCGTCTGCTTGCTGATAAAGAGATCCGGCTTGCGTTCTTCATCATCAGGTTGGCCTGTGTACACCATACCGGCATGCAGCGTCTCCTCGCCGGCTAAAATGACCTGAATATCGGCCCATTGGTGGTGATATTCGGTATGTCGCTGTCCTGCCGCCTGGGTTTGCGCGGTGCCGATGGTGCAGTACCATCCGCCATCTGCAGGTTGGAAGCGGCCATCTTCGCGGGCTGTCAGGGCGGCAAGAGAACATTCAGTGCGGCTGAGTATCTGCCGCAACGCCAGCGGCAACCCCGCCTGAGGCAGGGCATTCAGATTACCGATGATCATACGCCTTCTCCTTTAACCCATTGCGGCGAGACGCGGACATACTTAATGGCCTGCCGGTACCAGGTATAGGCAATGTGTAAATTACCGTCTTCACCCTGTTTAATACTGGGATAGGAGAATTCACGGTTTAGTTTTTGCTCTGAATTGTTGGTCATACAGTAGCCGTCGCCCTCATCAAGGTTGCGCATCCACGGCCAGCTTTTGCCGCCATCGGCGGAGATAGCCACGGTCATTGGTGCGCGCGGCGCGCCCCAGAAGGCGGTTTTCCCGGTGCATTCAGGCTCTTTCCGGCCGTCGTCGTCTTCTATCTCATCGTATAGCGATGCCCGACGCTCGCTGGCGCCTGCTGCGCTCATGTTATTGAAGACCAGCGCCAGATCGCCGTTACTCAACGTGGTCGCCTGAATGGACGAGTTATTGTTTGGCAGCGTGGTGGGGATCGGCGCTGACCAGCTTTCGCCATAATCTGTCGACTGGCTGTACCAGATATGATCGGCCCAGCGGCTGCGGAAGAAGGCGGCCAGCGAGCCATCGGCCAGCGGGGTGATATTCATATGCACGCAGCCGAGGCTTTGCGGTACCGCCACGTCGCGCCAGCTTTTGCCGCCATCGGCTGAGATTTTTACCGCGCTGATATCGTCGTTACCGACCCATTTTTCCCCTGGACGGGTACGACAATAGAAAACCGGCAGCAACCAGTTGCCGTTGGGCATTACGGTTATGGGTTGCCGGATAAAGGTGCCGGGTTCATCGAGTAGGGTGGCAATCGCTCCCCAGTGCTTTCCTCCATCGTGCGACTGGCGATAACGCACAATAGCGGTGTCCTGATTGCCGGCGTGCTGCGCGGTCCATAACAGCCACAGCACGCCATCAGGAGCCTGGAACAGCACCGGATTTTGTTCTGAACGTTCCGGGTCGTCGGATAACTTTATCGCGTCGCTCCACGTTGTGGCGCCCGGCGCTAAACGCGATCCCCAGACTGAAATATCCGCTTTCCCTTCCTGCGAACCGCCGAACCACACGCACATCAGCGTGCCATCGGGCAGCGGCAGAAGATTGGCGGCATGGTTTTGCGGGCAGCCGGAGGGCAGCATTGCCGCGGCGAGCTTAGGATCCTGCTGGTGTTGGCGAATCACGCCGTCAAAAGTTGGGGTGGTGGTCATTTTTACACTCCACGTTGTTCAATGGGGGCCGGGGATGATTGTTGCGCTTTATTGGGGATTAGGCGGTCGATCACCATAATCAGGGCCGGGGTGATCAGCGCGATGTACATGTTATTGATGCCGAACGGATCGCCGAGCAAATACCACGCCGAAGTCACCACGCAGGCGCCGATGAGGCCAGCGTTCGCGCCGCGGGCGCTCTTAAAGAACGGCGCATAGAAGGCGATGACCGCGACCACGGTGATAGAGAGTCTGATGGCGCGGGTAAAGAAGGAGAGCTTCAGCACTTCCGGTACCAGCAGCACAAAAATAAGCGGCAGAAAACCGATGATCAGCGAGGCCCAGCGGGTGGCCTTAAACTCCTGCTCCGGCGTTGGGTTGCGCCACGGCACGTAAAAATCTTTTACCACCAGAGAGGCAATCGCCAGGGCAACGGTGCTGACGCTAACGAAAATAGAAGCCACAAGTGACGTTGTCACTAATCCGGCAAGCCACGGGTTCATATCCTGCAGGAACACCGGTAGAGCGTACAGGCTGTTGATTTCCGGGTGCAGAAACTTCGCCGCCACGCCGATAATGGCGATCGCGAAGGCGATAGGCAGGCAGAAGAAAAAGGCAATCCAGGTAGAGCGTTTCGCCGATTTTACGTTTTTGGTCGAACTGATCGCCTGAATGACAAACTGGGTACAGAAGATGGAGCCGATAGTGCCGATAAGCCAGGCGCAGATGGTGCCGGCGCCAAAATTACCATCCCAGGTCCAGTAGTAATCCGGCATCTTCTCAATCATCGGCGTGAAACCGCCGGTTTTTGCCAGCGCGAAGCCCATAATAATGAGTAGACCGGCATATTTTAATGCGCTGTGCAGCATGGTGACCCAGGCTACGCCTTTCATACCGCCGAAGGCAAAATAGAAAGTACTTACAATGGCGGTAATAAACGCCGCGAGGGGTAAATTGATCTTTAATACCGTGGAAATTGCCGCCGCGCCGCTGACGTAGTTACCGACGTTCACCAGCAACAGGGCGTAAATCATAATGATGGAAATAATATTCTTGGTACTGGTGCCGTATCGCTCGGCAATCGCCCCGGAAATAGTAATTTTACCAGTATTATAAATCCGCTTAACCAGTATCAGGCCAAACAACGGAAAGCCAATGGCGGCGCCCAGCACCGACCACGAGGCGGCAATCCCGCTCTCAAATGCGGCCTGTGCGGTACCGATAGTCGACTTGGCGCCGATATATTCCGACATCAGCAGGATACCGACGATAAAGGCAGGCATCGCGCGCGAGCCCTCCATAAAATCCCCGGAATTTTTACTTCTGATACGGAACGTCAGCCAGGTGGTAAATAAGATATAGGCGATGACAATGCCGACAATAATAAAGGTATCTTCAGTGGTAAAATGATTCATCTTAGCCTCTCTTTGGGCGTACGAATCCTGGGTACACAGGTACCCGGTCTATTTTGTTGAAGAAGCGCAGCGCTTAATTAAGATACTGCGCGATGATCCCGCGTATTTGCTGCAGTTGAGATGCGCTAAACTGCACCGCGTAGCGGCTATCGCCGACTTCATGGCCCATCAGCTGCAAGGCTTTTTTCACCGCGGCAGGGGAAAAGGCGACTTTATAGAGATCGGTACGCAGGCCGGTGACGTTTTCCTGCGCCAGCCTTGAGGCCGCAATATCGCCAGCCTGGAAGGTTGACCAAATCGCGTTAATCTCCCGTGGCGCCACGTTAGCCAGCCCGGAAATGCACGCTGAACAACCATCCACGAAACCCTGATGAATCAGCGAATCCGGCCCGTTCAGGACATTAAAACCGTCGATGTCGCGCACCGCATCAAGAAAGCCCTTCAGGCTGTCATAGCTACCTGCGCTATCTTTTATGCCAATAATGTTGCCATGCGCAGCCAGCCGACGAGCGGTTTGCGGTTCAATGGTGTTCCCGGTACGCGCCGGGATGTTATAGAGAAATACCGGTACGCTGAGCGCATCGGCGATCGCCATGTAGTGGCTTACCAGCTCATCTTGTTTAAGCGGCACGAACCACGGGGTGATGACGGACACCGCGTCGACGCCTGATCTTGCTATCTGCCGGCCAAGACGAATGGTTTCCCGCGTCGACACTTCGCCAATATGGGCCACCACCGGCGCGCGTCCGGCAACCGCCTCGACGCAGGTTTCGGCAACCGCAATTTTTTCCGCCTCATTAAGGACGAAAAACTCGCCGTTGGTTCCGCCGCAAAAAATGCCGTTACCGGCGGCCAGCTGTCGCTCTACCTGCTGGCGTAGCGCCGTCAGGTTCAGTTCACCGCTAGCGGTAAAGGGGGTAACAATGGCGGTTAACACGCCGCGAATGGAATGATGCATTTATCTCTCTTCTCCCTGATGACATGACTGTGGAAACAGCGTCTGGTAAATCGCCTGGACTTGAGCCTGGCTTACGCTGCATGGGGCATTGTTCATTAATCGTTTTACTTCCAGCGCCGCGGCGCTTAGCGTTTCAATGCTCTCTGGCGGTACGCCCAGCGCGGCGAGGTTGTCCGGCAGCGCCAGCCGTTTCACCAGCTGTGCCAGCCAGCGGACCAGCGCATGAGATTTCTGTTCGTTATTCAAGGTCAGATCGGCGTCCGGGATCAGATCCCAGACCCGGGCGAATTTATCCACCGCGTACGGGCGCACGACCTGCATACAGGGGGCCAGCAGAATGGCGTTCGCGACGCCGTGCGGCAGATGCCAGGTGCCGCCAAGCGGGTAGGAGAGCGCGTGCACCAGATGCGTGCCGGCATGATTGATAGCCACGCCGCCATAGTACGAAGCCCACAACATCTCCAGTTTCGCCGTGAGATCCTGCGGGTCGGTCACGGAACGCTCAATATTCCGTACCAGCTTATACAGGCCGATTAAGGCGGCGTTATCGCTTACCGAGTTCGCGACGGTTGAAGTAAAGCACTCCAGAAGATGACACAGCGCATCGATGCCGGTGGAGGCGGCAATGGCCGCAGGCATGCTGGTGGTCAGTTCTGGCAACAGGGCCACGAAATCCGGCAGCAGCACCGGGGAGATAATCCCCACTTTGGTATTACGTTCGGGAATAGCCAGGATAGCGTTTGGCGTCGCTTCCGAGCCGGTGCCGGCGGTGGCGGGTATCAGCAGCGATGCCAGACGCAGGCGCGGTTTCTCGCCGTCGATCAGCGCGTTCAGCGAAGGGGATGCGGGATGAAGTAGTACCGAGAGCAGCTTAGCCACGTCGAGAACGCTGCCGCCGCCGATACCGACGACCATCTCCGGCTGCGCTCCCGCGAGTTGGGCAACAATCTGCGCCACATCATGTTGGCTGGGCTCTGCCGGGACGGAATCCACGATCCTCACATCAACGGTATTCTCGCCCAGCAGATGTTGGATCCGTTTGGTCGCTTCGAGCTTACCGACGTTCGCATCGGTGACCAGCAAAATGCTTTTTTTACCTGCCAGCACTGGCTTCAGGGCTGAGATGGCGCCCGCGCCGCTGATAATCGTGCTGTTAATCGTCGCCACGTCTTACTCCTCTTTTGTAATGATTAAATTCAATCAATCCACTTGGTGTTCACTCATTTCGATGAGCAAAAGTTATAATTTATACGGAGGTTTAATAACTTGAGATTGCTCACATTTAATCAAATATGATTGAATATAATCATTAGCGATTCAGATAAGCGATGAAGGAAAGAGAATGAGCTGCGGCGATAATCCTGTTCTGGTGCTGGCAGATGACTTTACCGGGGCCAATGATGCCGGTGTCAGTCTGGCGGAAGCGGGTTTAGCGGTTGAGGTGGCGTTTAACGCCGGTTATCAGCCGACCACCCGGGCGTTGGTTCTCAATAGCGATAGTCGGGCGCTTTCCGGGGCGCAGGCAGCAGAGAAAGTAAACGCGATACTCCGTGATGCGGAAAATTTCGCCGCCGTCTGGCAGGTGAAGAAAATCGACTCCACCCTGCGCGGCAACCCCGGCGCGGAACTGGAGGCAATGATGCGTGCGCGGGGCTGCTCTGTCGCGGTTGTCGCGCCGGCCTTTCCGGCGGCAGGGCGCATAACCCGCGGCGGACGATGTTATGTCCACGGCGTGGCGCTCGATAAAACCGAATTCGCCAGCGATCCCAAAACGCCGGTCAGTAGCGCCGATATTGGGCAATTGCTCGCCATGCAGAGCCGCCTGCCGTGCCGTTCGCTGGATGCGCAGCAACTGGCAGCCGCCCTCGCGGAAGAGAGCGACCAACCGCGTGTGTTGATTATTGATGCTGAAGAAGACGCGCAGCTGGATAAGGTAATCGCCGCGGTAGCCAGCCGCGCGCGACAAACGCTGCTGGTGGGATCTGCGGGGATCTGCGAGGCGCTGGCGCGCTACCTGCGCCGGGCCACGACCGGGCCGTTGCTGGCGGTGGTCGGCTCCATGAGTGAAATAGCGCAGGCTCAGGTCGCCGCTTTGGCCGGCCATCCGCGAGTCGCGCGGATCGGGATTGATGCCGCCCGCGCCTTTAACGGCGACGCCCTGGCCGATGCCCGGCGAATCGCCGCGGCGCTGGCGGCAAATCATCATTGCGTGGTCACCACCTGCGCGGACAGCGCTGTCCGGCACGGCATTGAGGCGCTGTGCCGTGAACGCGGCTTGAGCCGCGCTGCGCTGGGAGAACGGATCTGCGCTTATCTCGCGCAGGTCACTCAACTCGCCGTTGAGTTCCATGCGCCCGGGGCGCTCTATCTGTCCGGTGGCGATGTCGCGATCGCCGTCGCTCAGGCGCTCGGCGCGCAGGGGTTTCATATAACCGGCCGGGTGGCGCAATGCGTGCCGTACGGCCATTTTCTCGGAAGTCGCTGGCCGCGTCCGGTGATGACCAAAGCAGGGGGATTCGGTACGGAGACCACGCTGCGGGATGTCGTGAATTTTATTGAGGAGAAACTGAGTGTCTAACATGATTGCGGTAACGATGGGCGACCCGGCGGGCATTGGTCCGGAAATTATTATTAAATCGCTGAGCGAAGGCGAACTGAGCGGCGCGCCGGTGGTGGTGGTGGGCTGCGCGCAGACGCTGCGGCGAATCCTGGCGCTGAACATTACCCCGCGCGCGGAGTTGCGGATTATTGAGCACCCGAGAGAAGCGCAGTTTTCACCCGCGACGATTAACGTGATTGATGAACCGTTAAGCGACCCTCAGGCCCTGCGGCCCGGTGAAGTTCAGGCCCAGGCCGGGGATTTGGCGTATCGCTGCATCAAGCGCGCCACCGCGCTGGCGCTGGCGGGCGAAGTTAAAGCTATCGCCACCGCGCCGTTAAATAAGGAAGCGCTACATTTGGCCGGGCACCATTTCCCGGGACACACCGAACTGCTGGCCCACCTGACCCAGACTAAAGATTATGCCATGGTGCTGTACACCGATAAGCTTAAGGTGATCCACGTCACCACCCATATCGCGCTGCGACGCTTCCTCGATACTCTAAGCCAGTCGCGGGTAGAGACGGTTATCCGCGTCGCCGATGATTTTTTACGCCGCGTGGGTTACCAGCAGCCGCGTATCGCGGTCGCTGGGGTGAATCCCCATGCCGGTGAAAACGGTCTGTTTGGCGATGAGGAGATTCGTATCGTCGCCCCGGCCGTCGCGGCGATGAAGGCACAGGGCGTTCATGTCTTCGGACCGTGCCCGCCGGACACCGTTTTTATGCAGTGCCACGAAGGCATGTACGATATGGTGGTGGCGATGTATCACGATCAGGGGCATATTCCGCTCAAGCTGCTCGGGTTCTATGATGGAGTGAATATCACCGCCGGGCTGCCGTTTATCCGCACCTCCGCGGACCACGGCACCGCCTTTGATATTGCCTGGACAGGTAAAGCGAAGTCTGAGAGCATGGCAACCTCCATTGAGCTCGCCATGCAAATCGCACAGGAATAACATGAAGGGATATAATCGGTTAGAGCAGATTATGGACTTCCTGAAAAGCCATAATCTGGTAACGGTCGACCAACTGGTTGCGGTAACCAACGCCTCGCCGGCGACCATTCGTCGCGATCTGATTAAACTCGATCAGGAAGGGGTAATTAGCCGTACCCACGGCGGCGTGACGCTCAACCGATTTATTCCCACACAGCCGACGACGCTGGAAAAAGCGCAGCGTAGTCCGCAGGAGAAGTACGCCATCGCGAAAGCGGCGGCGTCGCTTATCAAGGCCGGCGATGCCATTGTGCTGGACGCCGGTACCACCATGATTGAACTGGCGCGACAGATTACGCATCTGCCGCTGCGGGTCATCACCAGCGATCTGCATATCGCACTGTTTCTGGCTGAATTCAAACAGATTGAAGTGACGATTATCGGCGGGCGCATCGATGACAGCAGCCAGTCGTGTATTGGCGAACATGGGCGACGCCTGCTGCAGAATGTGTGGCCGGATCTGGCGTTCGTCAGCTGTAACGGTTGGGATTTGCAAAAGGGCATTACCGCGCCGACGGAAGAGAAGGCGGCGCTGAAACGCGATCTGATTGCCAACGCCAGGCGGCGGATCCTGCTGGCCGACAGTTCGAAATACGGCGCCTGGTCACTGTTCAATATCGCGCACCTCGACTCGCTCACGGACATTATCACCGACGCGCATTTGCCGACGGAAACCCGCGAGGCGCTCCAGGAGCTCTCGCCGCGGCTGATTATCGCCGATTAACGTCCGCCATCATGTCGCGGTTGCCGCCTGACGATCCTCGTTCAGCAATTCAATAAATGCCTCCAGCTGGCGCGTTTTCGCGCCGCGCCGCCATACAAGCCAGGTCGTCAGCCAGCGCCACTCTTCGGCGAGCGGCCAGGCGGAAACCTGCTGATGGCCGGGCATACTCTCCAGCATACTGCGCGGGATCAGCGCCAGCCCGGCGCCGGCGATTACGCAGGCTAGCATACCGTGGTAGGACTCCATCTCATGGATCCTTCCGGGCGTCGCGCGGTCGGCGTGAAACCAGCTCTCAAAATGGCGGCGGTAAGAGCAGTTGGCGCGAAATGCGTAAACGTTCGCGCCGTTAACCTCGCTGGCGCGCGTCACCGGCGCATGGCCAAAGGGGGCGACGATCATCATCTCTTCCGGGAACACCGGCAGCCCCTCCAGACCGGGGTGAACCAGCGGACCGTCAACGAACGCCGCGCTCAGCGCGCCTTCCAGCACGCCGTCAATCATGGTGCCGGACGGGCCGGTGGATAATGCCAGGTGGATCTTCGGATAGCGTTGGTTGAAATGAGCCAGCGTCGTGGGGATACGTACCGCGGCGGTGCTTTCCAATGATCCGAGGGAAAACAGCCCCTGCGGTTCATCGCCGGCCACCACCATCCGCGCTTCATCGACTAACGCCAGGATTTGCTGGCTGTAGCGTAAAAAACTGTGCCCGGCCGGCGACAGACGCAGCCGCTGATTCTCGCGAATAAATAGCTCGACGCCGAGGTCTGCCTCCAGTTGGCGAATGCGGGTGGTCAGATTCGACGGGACGCGGTGCACCTTCTGCGCGGCCTGGGTAATACTGCCGGTGCTGGCGACGGCGTTAAACATCTCAAGCTGGGTTAAGTCCATACTATTCTTCTTTTGTGAATGTGTTGCTTAATATTATTCATTTTCAATGAAAGGAAGGGTAGGCCACAATATCCACACTTCGCAATCCCTACAGAGAGAATAACCATGAATTTATCTGCCACCCATGCGGTTTCCGTTAACCCGACCACTGGTGAAGTCGTGTCGTCTCTGCCGTGGTCAACCGAACAACAAGTGGATTCAGCCATCGCTCTGGCGCAACAGGCTTTTCGCCAGTGGCGCCACGTAGCGGTCACCGACCGCGCCGCCGCGCTGCGTAAAGTCGGCAGCGCAATGCGCGCCCGTGGCGAAGAGCTGGCGCAAATGATCAGCCTTGAAATGGGTAAGCCTATCGCCCAGGCGCGCGGCGAAGTGAGTAAATCGGCCAATCTCTGCGACTGGTATGCCGAGCATGGCCCGGCGATGCTGGCGACCGAAGCCACCCAGGTAGAAGATAATAAGGCGGTGATTGAATATCGTCCGCTGGGGCCGATTCTGGCGGTGATGCCGTGGAATTTCCCGGTCTGGCAGGTTCTGCGCGGCGCGGTACCGATTTTGCTGGCAGGGAATAGTTATCTGCTGAAGCATGCGCCAAATGTGATGGGCAGCGCGCAGCTGCTGGGCGAACTGTTTCCCGAAGCGGGACTGCCGGCTGGCGTTTTTGGCTGGATCAACGCCACGAACGAGGGCGTCTCGCAAATTATCAATGACGACCGTATCGCGGCGGTCACGGTGACCGGTAGCGTACGCGCCGGGCGGGCAATCGGCGCTCAGGCCGGCGCAGCGTTGAAAAAATGCGTGCTGGAGCTTGGTGGTTCCGATCCCTTTATCGTGCTCAACGATGCCGATCTGGACGAAGCGGTAAAAGCCGCCGTCATCGGCCGTTATCAGAATAGCGGACAGGTCTGCGCGGCGTCGAAACGCTTTATTGTGGAAGCGGGTATTGCCGACGCTTTTAGCAAAAAATTTGTGGCCGCGGTGGCGGCGTTGAAAATGGGCGACCCGCGCGACGAGCAAAATTATATCGGTCCGATGGCGCGTTTCGATCTGCGCGATGAACTGCATCAACAGGTGGAAGCCACGCTGAAAGAAGGGGCAACGCTGCTGCTTGGCGGCGAGAAAATCGCCGGCGCCGGTAACTATTACGCGCCAACGGTGCTGGCCAACGTTACCCCCGAGATGACCGGTTTTCGTCAGGAGCTTTTCGGACCGGTGGCTACCATCAGCGAAGCCCGCGACGCGGCGCATGCGCTTGAACTGGCTAACGATAGCGAGTTTGGCCTTTCCGCAACCGTATTTACGTCAAGCAGCGCGGAAGCGGAACGTTTTTCTCGTGGTCTGGAGTGTGGCGGGGTATTTATCAATGGCTATAGCGCCAGCGATGCCCGCGTGGCTTTCGGCGGTGTGAAGAAAAGCGGCTTTGGTCGGGAACTGTCGCATTTTGGCTTGCATGAGTTCTGCAATATTCAAACCGTATGGAAAGACCGTCGCTAATCGACGTTAGCGCCTGACGTCCGTCGTCGCGCTCTGCTATACTCGCCACCCGAATTTCGATGGTGGGCAAGGAGCCGAGTGTGGCGACGGTTATTAATAATGCAATGCTGGATGCCGTTCTGGCAGAAATCAGGCCGCTGATTGGGCGCGGCAAGGTAGCGGACTACATTCCAGCCCTGGCGCGCGTTAGCGGCAATAAACTTGGCGTCGCTATCTGTACGGTCGACGGTCAGCACTATAGCGCCGGCGATGCCCACGAACGCTTCTCAATTCAGTCTATCTCGAAGGTGCTCAGTCTGGTGGTGGCGATGAACCATTATCAGGAAGAGGAGATCTGGCAACGCGTCGGTAAAGATCCCTCCGGACAGCCCTTTAACTCCTTACTGCAGCTGGAGATAGAACAGGGCAAACCGCGTAACCCCTTTATCAACGCCGGAGCGTTGGTGGTTTGCGACATGCTGCAAAGCCGTCTGAGCGCGCCGCGTCAGAGAATGCTGGAGATCGTGCGTCGGCTGAGCGGGGTGGACGATATTGCCTATGATTCGGTGGTCGCGCGATCCGAGTTCGAACACTCTGCACGTAATGCCGCCATCGCCTGGCTGATGAAATCTTTCGGCAATTTCCATAACGATGTCGCCACGGTGCTCCAAAACTATTTCCACTACTGCTCGCTGGAGATGAGCTGCGTCGAGCTGGCGCGGACCTTCCTGTTCCTCGCCGATCGGGGGATTGCCCCGCATCTGGCGGATCCGGTTATCGCGCCGATACAGTCGCGGCAGGTAAACGCGCTGATGATGACCAGCGGTATGTACCAGAACGCCGGCGAGTTCGCCTGGCGCGTCGGGCTGCCGGCAAAATCCGGCGTCGGCGGCGGCATTGTGGCGATTGTGCCGCAGGAGATGGCGATTGCGGTGTGGAGTCCGGAACTTGATGAGGCCGGTAACTCGCTGGCGGGGATCGCTTTACTGGAAAAACTCACCCAACGTTTAGGAAGATCGGTGTTCTGATGTCTGCAATGGAAACTCTGTTCGCCCGGCTTGGGCGTTCAACGTTCCGTTCACGCTTCCACCTTGGGGCGAAAGAGCGGCAGTATTGTTATGATAAAGGGCCGGAGGTTATCGACAGCCACGCGGCGGATTTTATCGCCAAACGGCTGGCTCCGGCGCAGATCGCTAATGATGGTAAGCAGACGCCGATGCGCGGGCACCCGGTGTTTATCGCTCAGCACGCCACGGCCACCTGCTGCCGCGGCTGTCTGGAAAAATGGCATGCGATCCCGCGCGGACGGGAACTGAGCGGCGAGGAGCAGCGTTACGTCGTACAGGTGATTCACCATTGGCTGGTCATGGAAATGAATGCGATTACCCGCCGTTAACCTGTAACGCGAAGGCATGGCAGTATGCCTAACAAATATTCTCATGCTATGATAATCCGCTAACTAATTATTTACATAATAATTGCCTGAAACAATTAGACGGATAATTACTGAATGTCTTCACTGTCGATTCGGTCATTCACGCTATTTCGCGAGGATCAACCGGTGCGCGATGCGCTGGTGTTATTCACGCTGACGATCCTGCTGCACTTTATGGGCGCCATGCTGCGTCTGGTGCAGGAGCTTTCGTTCTTTTGGCCGCTCAATGCCGTCATGGCAGGTATTTTCGCACGCTACGTCTGGCTAAATCGCAGCTATTTTTACGCTATTTGTTTTGCCGCGATGCTGGTTTATGACGGCCTGACTTCCCGTTGGGGCATGGGTTTTGCGTCGCTGCTGATTAACTTCTCCAATATCGTCTTTATCGTTATTCTGGCGCAACTGGTGCTGTGGGATAAGCGGCGCGCCGATTCGATGCCGGGGCCAATTAACGCTCTGAATCTGTTTTGTTATTGCCTGCTGGCGGCGCTGGTGTGCGCCGCGGTAGGCGCGCTGGGTTCGGTTGATGTTGAACGGGCGACGTTCATTCCGCAACTGGCGGACTGGTTTAGTGAGCAGTTCTCGACCGCGGTACTCATCTTGCCGTTTATTCTGACCCTGACGCTGCCCTCGGTGCTGGGCCGTTTTCGCTTTAGCCAACTGTTGCCGGTTATCGCGCTGGTGTTATCGATAGCGCTCGGCGTGGCGGTAGGCGGCGCCGGAAGCCTGACCTTCCCGTTGCCGGCCTTGATCTGGTGCGCGATTCGCTATCCCTTGCCGCTGACCTGCCTGCTGACTTTTATGACCGGTATCACGGAAATTCTGCTGGTGGCGAACTCGCTTATTCATCTTTCGCCGGATGCGCGTCCCCAGCCGTGGCAGCTGTTTTCAACCCGTCTTGGTATGGCGGCGATGCTGATTAGTCCGGTGATCGTGGCGACCAGCGTCGAGGCTATCAACAACCTGGTCAAACAGCTGGCGCTCCGCGCTGACTTTGATTTTCAGACCCGCGTTTACTCGCGCTCCGGTTTGGGCGAGGCGCTGAAACGTCAGGCGCCGCAGGCGAATAAACAGCTCTCGGTGATGGTGCTGGATATCGATGGTTTTAAACGGGTGAATGATACCTGGGGTCATGAATGCGGTGACTGCGTGCTGGCCCAGTTTGCCCAGCGCGTACGTGAACTGGCAGGCGAAGAGGGAATGGTGGCGCGTATCGGCGGGGAAGAATTTGCCGTCGCGGCGCTGCTCGATAATGCTCAACAATCCCATCTGCTGGCGGAAAAAATTCGCCAGGGAATCGAGTCGGAAACCTTCACCTGGGGGCAGCAGCGTATTCGCCTGACGGTGAGTCTCGGCCTGCAGTGCCGTGAAGTGGGTGAAGGACGGATCGCCGAGCTGTTTAATCAGCTGCTAATGGAAGCGGATGACCTGTTAGTCAACGCCAAGCAGGCCGGGCGCAATCGTGTTTGCGTGCAGGCGCTGCCTGACGGCGTGTGATAAGAAAATCCAATGGTCTTTTTGCTTGAGTTAAATATTAGTTAAAAACATAGTGATGTGGTCATTATCAGGGAGCAACCCATGGCCACACCTATTTCACTTCGCACGCTGACGCGTGAATCCATTCTTGAACATCTTCCGCAATTAAATGAAATCCTCGCCAGCTGCGTTAACGGCGGGGCTTCGGTCAGTTTTATGCAGCCGTTTTCGCCGGACACCGGCGAGCGATTCTGGCAGCGGATGGCGCAAAGCGTCGCCGCCGGTGAGCGGATTGTGCTGGCGGCAGAAAACCAACAACGGCAGATAGTGGGGACCGTCCAGTTGATTATCGACCAACCGGAAAACCAGCCGCACCGTGCCGATATCGCCAAGCTTTTGGTTCACCAAAATGCGCGCCGACAGGGGATCGCCGGGTTACTGATGAGCGAGCTTGAGGCTATTGCACTGGCGCACGGGAAAACGGTGCTGGTGCTGGATACCGCGACCGGCAGCGGAGCGGAACGCTTCTATCAGCAGTGTGGCTGGCAAAAAGCGGGGGAAATTCCGCAGTTTGCCTTAATGCCTGACGGGGAAATGACGGGCACCACGCTGTTCTATAAGATCCTCCCGGCGACAGAATAAAACGAAGAGGTTTGATCAAAACGGGGTTTTGCCAATCATAAAACCTGATAACTTATTGGACCAATTACTCAGGTTGTATGACTACTCTAAGAGGGAACCCATTGTGAAAACCTTAAACCGTCGTGATTTCCCCGGCGCGCAGTACCCTGAACGTATCATCCAGTTTGGCGAAGGTAACTTCCTGCGCGCGTTTGTTGACTGGCAGATTGACCTGCTTAACGAGCATACTGACCTGAATGCTGGCGTGGTCATCGTCCGACCCATCGCCAGCGATTTCCCGCCGTCGCTGAGCACTCAGGATGGCCTCTATACCACGATTATTCGCGGATTGAATGAAAAGGGCGAGGCGGTCAGCGATGCGCGTCTTATTCGTTCGGTAAACCGCGAAATTAGCGCCTACCACGATTACGATGAATTTCTGCGCCTGGCGCACAATCCGGACATTCGTTTTGTCTTCTCCAACACCACGGAGGCCGGTATTAGTTACTATGCGGGCGACCGTTTCGACGATGCGCCCGCGGTAAGTTATCCGGCGAAACTGACGCGGCTGCTATATGAGCGCTTCAGCCATTTTGCCGGCGCTGCTGATAAAGGCTGGGTTATCATCCCTTGTGAGCTCATTGATTATAACGGCGAGGCGCTGCGTGAACTGGTGCTGCGCTATGCACGTGAATGGGCGCTGCCGGCAGCTTTCGCCGCCTGGCTTGCAGAGGCGAACACCTTCTGTTCGACGCTGGTGGACCGCATCGTGACCGGCTATCCGCGCGATGAAGCGGAGCAGATTGAAACGCAGCTTGGCTATAACGACGCCTTTCTTGATACCGCCGAACACTTTTACCTGTTCGTGATCCAGGGGCCGAAATCGCTGGCCGCCGAACTGCGCCTCGATAAATTACCGCTCAACGTGCTGATTGTTGACGATATCAAACCGTATAAAGAACGAAAGGTCGCGATTCTCAACGGCGCGCATACCGCACTGGTGCCGGTGGCCTGGCAGGCGGGTCTGGACACCGTTGGTGAAGCGATGAACGACGTGGAAGTCTGCGCATTTGTCGAAAAAGCGATATACCAGGAGATTATCCCGGTTCTCGATCTGCCGCGCGATGAGCTGGAATCGTTCGCCAGCGCGGTAACAGGACGCTTCCGCAATCCCTATATCAAGCACCAACTGTTATCTATCGCCCTTAATGGCATGACTAAATTCCGCACTCGTATCCTGCCGCAGCTGCTGGCAGGGCAGAAGCAGAGCGGTAAGCTCCCTGCGCGCCTGACCTTCGCGCTGGCGGCGCTGATCGCCTTCTACCGCGGCGAACGTAACGGTGAAGTCTACCCGGTTCAGGACGACGCGGAGTGGATCGAACGCTTCCAGTCGTTGTGGGCGCAGCATCGCGACGGCCAGCTTGCAACGCGGGATCTGGTAACGTCGGTGTTGTCGGTAGAAACGCACTGGCAGCAGGATCTGACGAAGGTGCCGGGGCTGACGGCGCAGGTGACGGCCGATCTGGAGGCTATTTTACGTGATGGCATGCGCAGTGCCGTAAAACCGCTGTGCTAAACGCTCCACTGTAATGACCCGGCATGCTGCCGGGTTAATTTTTATCATTAGTTACAACATTCTGATTGTTATTAACAATAAACCGTTGCAGTAACGCCATACCCGCATCGCTTAGTAGGGAGGAAAAAGATGAAATGTGCACTCGGCGCTTGAAGTCATTTTCAGAAAGCAAAATAATGACTTAACGATGACGTTTAGCGTGCGGAGATCCCATCAATGAATATCGACATTCGTGAACCTGCCGACCGGGATTACAGCGCCTGGCGAGCGTTATGGGAGGGGTACACGCAGTTCTATAATAGCCCGCAGCCGGATAGCGTTACCGAACATACCTGGCGGCGTTTGCGGGATCCACATTCACCGGTAATCGGCCGGGTGGCCGTGGTTGATGGCGAGGTGCTGGGGTTTGCTATCTGCGTACTGCACGAAGGCACCTGGGTGACGACGCCAATTTGTTATCTGGAAGACCTGTTTGTTGCGCCAAAAGCCCGCGGACGGGGAGTCGCGAGAACGCTGATTCAAACCCTGCAGGCTGAAGGTAAAATTCAGGGATGGTCGCGGCTGTACTGGCACACCCGTCACGATAATCCTGCACGCCGACTGTATGATGAATTCACCCCTGCGGACGATTATGTTCGGTATCTGATGAAGCTCTAGCTGTGCGACACAGGAGAAGCAACATGGAAAAACGAATCGAAACTACCGTTAATCTGATTATGTTTCTGTCGTTACTGGCCACCGCCTGGGATCTTTCGCTAGTTCACGACTTCCCCTGGTAACATGCCGCGGCGCCGTCGGGCGCCGCTGGTACCGAACCTATTTGAGGTAATCCGCCATATACTCTTCGATCATTTCGCTGAAGCTGTGGTTGGCGCTAAACCCAAGACGCTGAGCGTAACGCGTGTCGAAATCGCCGGGCCATGAATTGACAATGCGTTCAATGGCGGCATCGGGGGTGAAGGTAATGCGCTGCGCGACCTCACTGCCGGCAACCTGGCGTAACGCCGCTATCATCTGTTCGACGCTGACCGACAGCCCGCAGAGATTAATCACCCGACCGTCCGTCAACTGTGCTTCAGCCAGTTCATGCCCGTGAATTAAAGCTTTAATTGCGTTACGGGGCGACAACAGCCATAAACGAGTATCCGCCGGGACCGGGCAAACGGCGGGTTCTCCTTTAAGAGGCTCGCGGATAATACCGCTGGCAAAACTCGATGCCGCCTGATTGGGCCTTCCCGGACGCACGACGATGGTGGGCATGCGCAGACTTCTGCCATTAAGCCAACCGCGTCGGCTGTAATCCGCCAGTAACAGATCGCAAATCGCTTTTTGCGTACCGTAAGAACTCTGCGGCAACCATACCTGTGAATCGCTCACTTTTTCCGGCAAGTCGCCGCCGAACACCGCCACCGAACTGGTGGTCACCAGTTTGACGCTCTGCGGCAGCTGACGCAGGTGCTCCAGCAGTTGGCGGAAGGCATCAACGTTGATTTTCATCCCCAGCTCGAAGTCTTGTTCCGCCTGGCTTGAAACGATGGCGGCTAAATGAAAGACGCTATCGACCTGAGCGGGAATCGCGCTACGTAACCATTCGCTATCGCTGATGTCGCCGGTTAATACTTGTAAACGGCTATCGTCGATCCCCTGTAACGCCACGCGGTCGATAGCGATCAGTCTACCGATTTCTTGCGTTTCGCCCTGCGGGCCGCTTAGCGAACCACGTTGAAGCAGGGCCTTGACCAGTTGGGAGCCAAGAAATCCGGCGGCGCCGGTGACGGCAATCGTTAATGTATTATTCATGGTGATGTTCTCAATATTATTAATGGTTAACCATACGAGCAGGAATGCGGAATATCGCAGCGGCGCCGATAAACAGCGTCGCGGAGATGATTAAGGTGCCAGTTAGCGTCGAATGGGTCATATCGGTGAGCAGGCCCATGATCCACGGCGCGACAAAGCCGGCGAGATTGCCAAAGGAGTTGATTACCGCGATACCAACCGCCGCTGAAGCGCCGCCAAGGAAGGCCGTCGGTAGGCTCCAGAAGAGTGGTAGGGTGCTCAATCCGCCCGCGGCGCCAATTGTTAAGCCGATCATCGCAATCACCAAATCGTGGCTGAATAACGCCGCAATAATCATGCCCAGGCCGCTCATGACGGCGATGGCGGCGAGATGCCAGCGACGTTCTCTGTGTTTATCGGCGCTACGCGAAGCGGCAATCATGGTGACTATCGCTGCGGCATAAGGAATAGCGGTTAACAATCCGACTTTCAGCACATCGCCTTCACCGGCGTTGTGAATCAGCGTTGGCATCCAGAAACTAACGGTATAGAACCCGGCAATCAGGCAGAAATAGATAAAAGTCAGTAACCAGACCTTCGGATTCTTCAGGACGGCCAGCATTGAACCATGCTGCTCGGTTTTATGGCTGCCATCGCTGTGCAGTCGCGCCTCGAGCAACGCTTTTTCGTCATCTGAAAGCCATTTCGCCTGAGAAATGCGGTCGGTAAGCAGAAATATCACCAGTACGCCAATCAGCAGTGATGGCGCGCCTTCAATAATGTACAACCACTTCCAGCCAGCGAGACCGCCATACTCATGAAAATGGCCCATAATCCAGCCAGAAAGCGGAGCGCCGAGGATCCCCGAAAGCGGCACGGCGGTAGCAAAGAGGGCAAACATCCGTCCGCGGCGATAGCTGGGGAACCAGAACGAAAGATACAGAATTACGCCGGGATAAAAGCCTGATTCCGCCACGCCTAAAAAGAAGCGCACGGTATAAAACTCCAGCGGCGTGCGCACGAATGCCGTCAGCGGCGCGATGAGCGCCCAGGAAATAAGTAAACCGCCAAGTAAACGTCTGGCGCCGAAGCGATGAAGGATCATATTGCTGGGAATTTCAAAAAAGAAAAAGCCGATAAAAAATATTCCCGCGCCGATACCGTAAACAGTATCGGAAAAGGCCAGATCGCTCGACATTTGCAATTTAGCGATACTGACGTTGATTCGATCAAGATAGGCCAGAATATAGCAAATCATTAATAAGGGCAGCGTGCGGCGGACGACTTTCTTCCACACTAACTCTTCATTTACGGCAGGCGCAACCGCCTCCAGGCTCAACGCAGAGTGGTTTGACATAGTTCTATCTCCAGAAAATGAGCGCGCATCGGCGCTCACTGAGGCATTGATATTATGTGATTTTTAGTTATTTAACCAAGGTTGCGCCCAGCGCAGTCCGGCTTGTGTCCCGGCGCGTGGACTATATTCTGCGGCGACGTAACCCTCATATTTTTCCTGCTCGAGTACGGCGAATATCCATTGATAATCCACTTCGCCGTCAATCGGTTCCTGGCGCGCCGGTACAGATGCGATCTGGATATGGCCGATATACTCTTTAAAGTTTTTCAATAAATAAGTTAGATTGCCATCGACCTGCTGGGCGTGGAAAATATCAAGCTGCAGTCGAATATTATCGCGGTCCGCCTGGTGAATATATTCCATCGCCTGATATTGGCTGGAAAATAAATATCCCGGACGGGTGGCGGGCGATAAACCTTCAAGCAGAATGGTGATGTTATGCGGTTTGGCTCGATCCGCCGCGTAGCGTACGTTGTCAATAAACGTGTTAGCACATTGCTGCCGGTCGAACCCTTCGGTGACGCCCGCCATAACGTGTATCGCCGGGCACTGCAGAGCTGCAGCATAATGAATAGCTAAATCAATGGCTTTGCGGGCTTCCTGTTCACGGCCGGGTAAAGCCGATAACCCCCATTCGCCGCGTGCGGTATCGCCTGCCGGAGTATTGATGCCGATAAGCTTGAGGTGATGTTTCTCTAATTCGTGGGCGACGGTCGCTACGGGATATTCATAGGGGAACCACATCTCCACGGCGTTAAAACCGGCACTAGCCGCCAGGGAGAAGCGCTCCAGAAGCGGATTTTCGCCGAATAACATCGATAAATTGGCAGCAAGTTTCAACATTATTGCATTCCTCGAAGCACAGTCATTTGTTGATGATCGAGATAGTTCACCGGGCTGTTTTTCAACGTGAAGAACAGGCGGGCGGACGCTTCCATCTCTTCCAGATTGTCGGCGGCATCGCGAAGCGATTTACCCACCACCACCGGACCATGATTAGCCAGCAAAAAAGCCTTATGCTGCGCGGCGCGTTCGCCGAGCCATTGGCCAATCTGCGGATCGCCTGGGCGGAAATAGGGGACAAGCGGTATTTCACCTACCCGCATGACCACATACGGCGTGCAGGCCGGCAGGGTATTAGCCGGATCCAGATCCTGCAGGCAGGATAAAGCCGTCAGGTAGTGGCAATGCAGATGGACGACGGCGCGACACTGAGGATTGTTGCGGTACAGCGCGAGATGAAAACTCACCTCTTTTGAGGGTTTTAACCCCGAGAGCAATTCACCGCTCAGGGTCACGTGCGACAATTCTTCGGCGTTAAGCTCGCCAAGACAGGAGCCTGTCGGGGTGGCCAGAATCGTGCCGTCAGCAAGCTGGACGGAAAGATTGCCCGCCGAACCGGTTGCGTAGCCGCGTTGAAAGAAAGAGCGTGCGATAGCCACCATCTGTTGGCGTAAGGATGACTCGTTCATGCGCAAACCTCCGCGGACTGCGCGCGAGCAAAGAAATTGTCATCGCCAAAATTACCCGATTTGAGCAGCAAGAAAAGCGGTCGGGAATCTGCCTTAATCCACGGCACGCCGGGTGAGACCGCGGCGCCAATAGCGAAATGGCGAAGCTCCAGCGCTTGCGTTACCGCGCCGGAGGTTTCTCCACCAGCGACGATGAACCGGCTGACGCCTTGCTGCACAAGTTGTTTTGCCAACAGAGAAAACAGCGCCTCAACAATCAACCGGCTTGGCTCGGCGCCATAGCGTTGCTGGATGTTGTGCAGTTCGGCGACCGAAGTGGTGGCATAAATCATAGGCGCCATGTCCGCGTTGGACTGCTTTTTCAGCCATTCAACGATCTGGACGCAGTACTCATCAAGCTTCCAACGTTTATCCAGCAAACCTGCCACGTCTACGGCCAGCGATGGCGCCAGTTGGCGGTATTTTTCCACCTGCGCCTGAGTTCTCATAGAACAGGAGCCGGATAATACTACCGTACTGGCCGCTGGCGTGGTGACGCTAAAGGGAAGGGAAGGCGCCGTGGCGTTGGCCCAGCAGCGCGCGAGACCGGCGGCTAAGCCGGATCCCCCGGTAACCAGCTTCATATCGTGCAGCGCTTGTCCCTGAATTTGCAGATGTTTATCGTTTAATGCGTCCAGTGCGATATAGCGATAGCCCGCGGCGGATAGGGTTTGGATGCCGTCGCGCACGGCCGCCTCGCCGGACTCCAGCATCTGAGCATTGATAAGGGCGCATGTTCCGCGTGACTGACGTTCCATTAAACGTCGCAGATCGCTGTCATCCATGGGATTGACCGGATGATTGCGCATACCGGATTCCTGGAGCAGGCGATCTTCAACGAATAAATGTCCCTGATACACCGTACGACCGTTAATGGGCAAAGCCGGAGAGATCACCGTGGTTGCGACGCCCAGCGCATCCATTAAGGCATCGGTGACCGGACCGATATTCCCCGCGATCGTGCTATCGAAGGTGGAGCAGTACTTAAAATAAAAACGATCGCACCCCTGTTGTTGCAACCAGTGCAGCGCATTAAGTGACAGTGTCACAGATTCTTTGGCTGGAACAGAACGTGATTTCAGACTCACGACTAATGCGCGAGCATCACCCAGGTAATCTTCTCCTGGGACGCCGCTAAACAGGCTGGTCGCTATTCCGTTATTGGCCAGAAAACTGGCGATATCCGTCGCGCCGGTAAAATCATCGGCAATTATGCCTGCTCTCATATCCAGTCCTCTTCATACAGCAAGTGTTAATTTACGGTACTATCTGTTGTTAAATGTTAATATCAATGATTCAGATGATGAATACAGCGACAGTGATCACATTAAATAACATTTATTATCTATTTTTCACATCACGTGGCGCTGTCAATCCGATGTACAGCCCATCTGAATGTGATAAAATGTGAAAATATGAGATGACGAGACACCATCAGGAGAAATCGATGCTGCCGTTGGAAAGACAAGAGAAGATACTGGAAATCATTAAAGACAAAGGGGTGGTCAGCGTCGTCGAACTGGTCGAGGCGCTGGGCGTGTCGCATATGACGATCCGGCGCGATATTCAGCGCCTGGAGCAGCTTAACGTGCTGGCCAGCGTATCAGGGGGCGTGGCCCTGCCGCAACGAACCCGCTTGCTGAATGAACCTTCGCATCGCGATAAGACTCTGATGTTCCCACAGGAAAAGGAAGCTATTGGCCTGGCGGCGCTTAAGCACATTCCGGCGAATAGCACCGTCTATCTGGATGCCGGGACCACGACGCTGGCGTTGGCTGAAAACCTGGTTGAGCGCAAGGATTTGCTTATCATCACCAATGATTTTGCCATTGCCAATTTGATGATTGAACGCGGGCAGTGTGAATTGATTCATACCGGCGGGCGTCTATGTCGTGAAAATCAGTCAGCCGTTGGCCACCTGACGGCGAAAATGTTAGAGAATCTGTTTATCGATGTCGCGTTTATTTCAGCGTCATCGTGGAATTTACGCGGTCTGTCGACGCCTAACGAAAATAAAGCCATCGTGAAACAGACCGTCGCGAAGGTGAGTGAAAAATGTATCCTGCTCAGCGATTCATCAAAATACGGAAAAATGGCGAATTACCTGATCCTGCCGCTGAGCGAACTTGATGTCATCATCAGCGATGACGGGCTGAGTAGCAGCGTGGTAAATCAACTGAATGCGCTTAACGTTGAGGTCGAACTGGCGACGAGGCGTTAACCAGGCGTCGCGCGACAATAAACAGCCGCGGGAACAATAACAGCACCTTTCCGTTACACTGTAACGGATAGTGTTGCTGTAACAGCGTCAGATAACGCTCTAAAAACACCTTCTTTTCTGCTTCATCAAGATTTTGCAGATACGGGCGCAGACCGGTCGCCTGCAGCCAGTCAACGATCGCCTGGTGCGACTCCAGAGGGTGATAATAGGTGGTGCGCCAGATGTCTACCTCGCAGCCGCTGTGGGTCAGCAAGTCGTAATACTGCTGGACGCTGGGGAGCGGCTGTCGGCCGCTTTCCGGAAATCCCAGTTCTTCAGCAACCTGACGCATCAGAGTATGAGAGGGCTCTTGCCAGTTATCCGGCATCTGAACCGCCAGAACGCCGCCATCGCTTAACTGACCGGCCAGCCGTGGTAACAGCGTTTGATGGTCTGTAAGCCATTGCAAAGAGGCATTGGCATAAATCAGGTCAACCCGCTCTGCGGAATACCAGTCTTCGATATTCGCCGTAACGAATTCGCAATCGGGAAGCGCTTGCGTCGCCTGTTCCAGCATGGCGACGGAATTATCAACGCCGATAATTCGTGCTTCAGGCCAGGTAGCGCGCAGCAAGGCAGTGCTGTTACCGGGGCCGCAGCCCAGATCGACTGCCAGCTTTACCGGCTGTTGCGCAATACGCGCCGTGAGCTCAGCCGCCGGTCGGGTACGCTCATCAGCAAATTTCAGATACAGCGAGGGATTCCAGTCTGCCATAGTCGACCTCAGATTAATGTTCCGCGTTCATCAGCATAGAGGACGTAGCGCGGTTGTGAAGCTGTTTTTTAGTGACGGTGTCACTTTTTTGGGGGTGAAGGGTGCGGCGCTCATCACACAGATTGCAGGGTTTCTTCGTTACACTGGTCGTGCATATATAACAGGGATGAATGATATAATGGCCTTAACCATCAGGGTATTACTGGAAAATCGCCTTGCGGCGCACGCCGATCCGGCGTTGATAGCCAAAGCCGGGCTCAGCCTGCTCATTGAAGATGAAACCAGCAAAGTGCTGTTTGATACCGGCCCGGACGGCAGTTTTCTTGAGAATGCGCAGCGGATGGGGATTAAACTGGAGAATTTGACCGCGACGGTATTATCACACGGCCACTACGATCACTGCGGCGGCGTCCCCTGGCTGCCGGAGGAGAGTCGAATTATCTGTCATCCACGGCTTGCCCAACCGCGCTATGCCGCTATCAGCCTTGGCCGGCACGTACGCAAAATCAAAAAACTCTCGCTTGAGCTCGACTATTCCCGCTTTCGCATGGAATGCTACCGGCAGCCGTTTGCCATCAGCGAACGTCTGTTGTGGTCCGGCGAGATCGTGGTAAACCGTCCGCAATCCTTTGGCATTTTAGCCAGTACGCCGTTGACGCCTGATTATATCGTCGATGAAGGCGTCCTTATTTATCTCTCCGACCACGGTCTGGTCATCATCTGCGGCTGCGGACATCGCGGAGTAGAGAACATCGTGCGGCATTGTCAGAATATCACCGGCATCGAGCGGGTCCACGCGTTGATCGGCGGGCTACACCTGCGCGCCGCATCTGTCGCCAGGGTCTGGCAGGTCAGGAGTTACTTACAGCAGCTGCAGGTGGAGAAAATTATGGCCTGTCACTGTACCGGCGCCTGGGGAAAACTGTGGCTCGCCGGCGCACAGGCACCGGCCACCGGCGATATTTTGCAACTAGCTTAATAAGGGTCAGTCGGCATCTTTGAGCATTTCGGCGCGCCGGGCGGTGGCATAGACGAATTCCAGCATCGGCTCAAGGTCAGTATCGTGTCCCGCCTGGATGATTTTGCCACGCAGCCATTCGATTTCGCTGGTGATATCCGGATGAAAAATGTTGTTGTCCTGCGCCTTGCGTAACCATTTGAGAAGAAAATTATTTTTTCCTCTCGCTCCGCCCGATTTCTTCGTTTTTACGTGGATTTTCAGCGCGACCAGAATGCAGTAGTAAAAATGGACGCGCTGGTTGAAACTTTGATGCATGTCGGTATTTCCCGCCAGGGTAAGCCGCTCGCCGCATCAGGCGACGAGTCGAATGGAGCCAGGTCACGGGGGGATCGTTTTGTTGACGACCTCTATCACTGCACCCGTACCGCCCGGCATCCAGGACTGGATGCTCGCGGAATGGTGGCACGGATATTAAAGCGTCGTCAATTATTGATTAAATTGTTACCAGTATCATGATTAATCGGCATACATCATACGTTCTGCCCGGCCTGTTGTATTTTGATTAATTTATGGTTTCCTGCGCAAGCTCCAGCAAGATGGCGTTAATCGCGTCTTTATGCTGTGCGAGATACTGCTCTGCCATGGCGGCTTTTTGCTGTGCGATAGCCACCCCCGGTTGCTGTGTGAAGGCTCTCAGCAGTTCTGAGCCAGGTAGCATGGGGATCGGTTTCCCGGACAGAATATCGATCGCTTCAACTTCCAGACTGATGGCACCGAAGGCACCGGCGACGCCCAGTATTTTCCCCTGAACGCTTTTTTGCCTGATGGCGAGAGCCACGCCACCCGCCAACGTGGCGGCGCCCACCACCCAGCCGGCCACAATAAGGGGGGAAAGTGATTTGTTGCAGTTGTTGCCGAAATAGACCATCCGGTAACGGAAGTAACCGCCCCAGGGTTCACGGGAGCCAAAGGCATTGTGCATGAACCAAGCCCGTGAATCATGGATCTGATCGTCAAACAATGCTCGGACAAGACTGGCGGGCCGGTCTGTATTGACAGCTTCGCCGGTGTCAGGAAACAGCACTTTCAGCCGGGATTCGCCGGCAGTCTTCATGCGCATCCACTCCGCGTATTCATCGTCGGTGTTCAGCAGGTACAGGGTATTTTTAAGGGCGTAAAGGGGTTCGTAATACCATGATTGAGTACTGTCCCGCCGCAGTTCCCGGTAATCCTCCCTGAATTCTTCAGCACCCTGTCGCAGCTGGGTCTGACCGAGCATTGCATCGAAGTCTTTCGGTCCCTGAGGTAGAAGGATAAAACTGTTTTTTGGCGCCTTGATTAACTCGTTTTTGCGGTCATCTTCCACGGCCTTCTGTTTGTCTTCCCGCTCCTGTTCATGGGCTTTGCGGACTTCCGGGTCACTGTCGGCATCCAGGCCGCTGGCGGCGGCATCGAGGTAAAAGCGCTGTGTTTTATAGGTTCCTGTGGCGTAACGCCCGATGCGCCAGGTGGTAAGCCAGGCGACCTGGGTTTCCATAGCCTTTTCCAGGGGAATTGGTGCTAGCGCAGGTGTGAACTGAGAGGCCTGCTCCGGGCTGATATCCTCTTCTAATGAGGCGAGGTTCAGGGTCAGGGTACGCCAGGCATTAAAGCGACGCACCATTAGAGACTCAATGATAAACTCATCCTGTACATCCGGCGGCAATGCCCGCCACTGGTCTTTTTTCAGCGCGTCAGGGATGGCTTCAAGGGGAACCTTAAGAGGGGCGCCAGCGGCGAAAGCGGCGGCATACATGTCATGTAGGGCAATCTGTGACAGCAGCAGGGCATCATCCGGCCCGTTCGCCTTGCCCTGGTCCCCCGGTGGATAGCCGCCGCCGAGGTCGGAGTGCATGCCCGGATAGAGTACCTCGACGCAGCGGGCCGGATAGGAGCCATCGGTGCGGCGGATGGAGTCCAGCGGAAAGCACAGACGCTGCTCGTGAGCAGAAACCAGATGTACACCGTGCTTTATCAGTCCGCCGTATCTTTTTTCCTCCGGCAGTGCCTGATTGCCGTCAGCCCAGCCCATATGCCCTTCGGCAACCGGGGCGATATGCGGTATTCCGACGGATGCGACAGTATCGAGCAGACCGAGAAACTCAACGCTGAGAGGGATTTTAAGGTCGCCAGACATCAGGCACTGCTCCGGTTTATCCTGGCCTTCCTTCGGGGCGGGAAGCAGTTCGCTGAGCCAGCTGACAAAGGCGCGTGCTGCCGCCGCACCCCGCGAAAAACCGTAAATATACAGCTTAATGCCCAGTAGCTTCATTTGTCCGGGGCCCCCGGGATTAAGCGCCACTTTCAGTCTGCTGTGCAGCGGTGGAGATTTAAGAAGGCGCTGAAACTCGTTATAGCGGTTACTGCCGCCGGTCAGCCCGAAGGACATCATGGTGGTGGACATAGCCTGCACCGATGACCAGCATTCTCCGTCGTCCATTTTACCGAGTCCGGTGGTACGTCGCAGCGCATCAATGATGCGCAGTAGTCCCCAGTTAATCCTGTCTTCCCCGTGAGAGGCAAAGGCCAGCCCGCCCATGGTGAAATCGAGATCCATAATCTCCGGGAACGGGGTGCCGATACCGGGCATATAGTACTTATAATACTTGTTGCCGGCCGTGTCCGGCAGGTCCGTCAGAGCTGAATTATTATTTCCGAGCCCGGCGGCATAGCCTTGTCCTACGGTGGCACGAAAAAGGCGGGCGATATTGGTGGGGTGTTTGGGGTCTGCGATGTTGAGGTCGTGATTGAGGTTGTTGCCGGTACCGTCAAAGAACACGCTGATATGCAGGGTTTTGCAGCAGGGCGGCGCGACCAGGCGGTTTGCGGCGAGACAGAGTTCGTTATGGTAAGCCCGCTCCTGACTGTCCTGCTGGTGACAGTTTTTCCCGGTCAAAGAGGCAACAGAGGGAAGGCGTCCCTGCTCCGGGAAAGATGGTGGATACCAGACCGGCGCACTATTCACTTCGGACATACGGCGGGCTCCTTCATCTGAATGGGGTCTTTAACCGGATAAGCCGGACTGCCGTAATCGGCGCAGCTTGTTGTGACTTTTACCTGGTCACAGGGCTGGAAATGCACGGTGATGCCGCAGGTTTTGTCTGTGGAGGTATAGGGCGGGAGTGGCACGATGCGTGAATGCTGTTTTTTCATCCGCCTGATTTTTGCGAACCATTCCCTATTTTTAGCACTGTACTCATCCCAGGCACGATTTCTGTCTTTTTGAGACATCCCTGTGGTATTAGGTGGGATGGGTTTGGGTTCTGTCATATCAAGAGTGCTACCCAGACCTGTTTCCCAATCCACTCTGACTGTCAGGCCGGGTTTCCATGACGGCGGCGCGCGGTAACAGCACCCGCCGCCTCCCCCCTGAAAGGGGCCTATGGCATCCAGACCGGACTGTCCGTTAACGCTGAAATGATTAATCGCCCATTTGGTATGGTTGATGGCTTCGATAGTGCCTGCAAATGCGACGGGAGAGCCGGTAAGCAGCAGAACGACACCGGTCAGCAAAGTCCTGTAACAGGGATTCATCCATAATTCCTTTTATTCTGGGATGGGGTATGGTCATAATACCTACTATTTGTAAGGATTCCCCGCTGTTTTTTCTGAAAATCAAAAACAGGCTTAACGCGAGTTGTAGTTACACTGAGCTTCAGATCCCTCGACGAACCCGAAGTAGCAGGATAAATGCCATGGCGACCACTACCGCGGCCAGCAGATATAGCGTATCGAGCGCATAATAACCCGCCACCCAACCGGCAACCGGGCCGGTCAAACCCAGCGCCAAATCGAGAAAGGCTGAATAGGTGCCTAGCGCCGTACCCTGGTTTTGTTCTTCTACCTGTTTCACCGCCTCGACGCCCAGCGCCGGGAAGACCAGCGAGAAACCAGAACCGGTGAGGAATGCGCCAATACCGGCGACCCACGCCGACGGCGCCTGCCAGATAATCAATAATCCAAGACACTCCACTACGAAGCAGACAAGCGACACCGGCACGCCGCCGTAGCGGGTAATGGTGTTGCCAAGGATCAGGCGTATACAAATAAAACCGATGCTGAAGAGAGAGAGCGTGAATGCAGCGCCTTGCCAGTGGTGAGCCGAAAAATAGAGGGTGATAAAGGTGGCGATGACGCCAAAGCCGACGGTACCCAGCGCCAGCCCCAGCCCGTAGGGCCAGATCCTGCGCACTACCACATGGAATGGCGCTCTCACTCCGGCGGTTACGCTGACATCCTGTCGCGTGCGGGCAAACAGCAGGCCAATTAGCGCAACCAGCACTACCACTACGGCAAAACCGCTGATGCCAAAATAGCTATTGAGCATCACCCCCAGCGGCGCGCCGACGGCCATTGCCACGTAGGTCGCGACGCCATTCCATGAAATCACCCGCGAGGTGTGAATCGCGCCAACGGTTTTAATGCCCCATAACGTCGCCCCGGTGGCGGTAAAGCTTTCTCCCACGCCGAGGAAAACCCGGCCAATCAACAGGGCACTGACGGCGAGAAGCGGTATAGCTTGCAATATCACCGCCGCGAGGGTGAAGACTCCGCTTAACATGCAGCAGATGATGCCGAGGCTAACGACCTTTTTCGGCCCCCAGATATCGGTATAGCGGCCAGCGTGAGGTCGACTTACGAGCGTTGAAATGTACTGCAGGCTGATAACGACTCCGGCGATTAGCGTACTGTACCCGAGCTGATAGTGGATGTAGCCGGGAAGCACCGCCAGCGGCAGGCCGATGGAGAGATAGCAGATACAGGTGAAAACCACGATGGAAATAATACGCAGGTTAAGCTGAGTGGTGCTAACAGAAGTGGTCATAACGCTAAGTGTTTAAAACGAAAGGGAGGATAAGCATAGCGCAAGCGCGGCGACTCCGGCGAGCGGGCGAGCATTTTATGCCAACGCTCGGTTCATTTATTGGCAAAATGACCGATAATATAGCTATACAGATGATAAATAACGCCCATATTATTTTTTAGAGTGATACCTGAGTTTGAAAGGGAAATGGATGAGTGGCCAGTCTTAGGATGGAGCACGGCAATCTATTTGCTTCCCGGAGGTCATCGCGATGAAAAAATTACTTATATTGCTCATTGTTTTTGCAGCATCCGCCTGTTCAGGAGGTTCCTCATCATCCTCGGGGATGGCGCCTGGTCAGGGCCTTGATTCGCAAACCTGCATGAACGACACCATTGATGCTAACAGCGCCTGCGGCCATTCGGTTGCGCCACAGTTTAATTGATAGAAGACAGCCTGAGAGAGGAGCGCGCCTCAAATCAGGATGCCGACTATTTTAACGGGCAAAGCGCTTCGAACCGATCACGCAGAAAATGATGCCAAGCGTGACGACTACCATCAACGGGCTCACTGCTTCATGAAGGAGCAGCGCCGCCAGCGCCAGGCCGAAAAAGGGCTGCAATAGCTGGAGTTGACCGACCGCCGCAATACCGCCGATTGCCAGTCCCCGATACCAGAAGATAAAGCCTACCAGCATGCTGAATAACGAGACATAGGCCAGCGCCGTCCATGCAGACGCACTGATACCACTGAAGCTGACGGGAAGCGTTAAGCCGCAGGCTATCAACATCAGGGGTAGGGACAGGAGCAGCGCCCAACAGATGACCGCCAGCCCGCCAAGCTCTCGGGTGAGGCGCCCCCCCTCGGCATAACCCAATCCGCAGACCACTACCGCCGCCAGCATTAGCAGATCGCCCGCGACGGAGATCCCGGCATTACCGGCCAGCGCGAAACTGGCCACCAGCACGCTGCCCAGCAGCGAGAATCCCCAAAAGGCAGGGCGCGGTCTCTCACCACCGCGGATCACCGCGAAAATCGCCGTCGCCAGCGGCAATAACCCAATAAAAACAATTGAGTGTGCGGATGTCACCCGCTGTAGCGCCAGCGCCGTCAGCAGCGGAAAGCCGATGACCACGCCGCCGGCAACCAGCGCCAGTGAACGCCATTGTCCCGCTTGCGGGCGCGGCAGGCGTAAAAGCCAGATCAGGCCCAGCGCAAGCACACCGGCAATCGCACCACGACAGAAAGTCAGGAAAAAAGGATCGAATTCCTGCACGGCGATGCGGGTGGCGGGTAGCGAGCCGCTAAAAATAGCGACGCCGATAAAGCCGTTTATCCAACCGGATATGGAAGTGGAAGCGCGACGGTTGTGCACGTGAGACCTCTTTGTAGTGATAGTTAAGGTGGTTGACCGGGTCGATAGTAGGTCGCACAATTCATGACAATCAAATAATTGTCATGGATACAATGACGATGAAAAACCGCTATAAATCTCTGGTTGATCGCTATGCGGCAGCAATCCGCAGCGGTGCGCTGGCGGCTGGCAGCCAACTGCCGACCCATCGGCAATTGGTCGTTGAACATGGAATTTCTCTGGCTACCGCGACGCGGGTCTACAGTGAACTGGCGTTAATGGGGCTGGTCAGCGGTGAAACGGGACGCGGCACTTTTGTGCGTGAACTGAGCTTGCCGCCGGGGCTGGGTGTCGATCAGCACGCCATTGCCCCGGATATGATCGATCTTAATTTCAACTCTCCGGCGTTGCCGGAACAAACCGTTCTCCTGCGCGAGGCCTTAAAAAAGCTATCTGGCGCGGGCGATCTGGAGGCGTTGTTACGCTATCAACCGCACGCCGGACGCATGAGCGAACGGGAAATAGTGGCCCAGCATCTTAACAGACAGGGTATTGCGGCCAGCGCCGGGCAGGTCGCTATCGTTAACGGCGCTCAGCATGGGCTGGCGGTCACGCTCGGCGGCCTGCTGCGTCCCGGCGACGTGGTTGCGGCAGATGCGTTGACCTATCCGGGATTTCGCGCCCTCGCCAGGCTCTATCAACTTGAACTGGTTGCTATCCCGCACACAACACAAGGGCCGGATCTCGATATGCTCCGCAGCCTGTGTGAAAAACGGCGGGTAAAAGCGATTTACACCATGCCGACGCTGCATAACCCTCTCGGCTGGGTAATGAATCTGGCGCAGCGTAGTCAACTGGTTGATATTGCCCGCCAGTTCGATTTGTTCCTCATTGAGGATGCCGCCTATGCATGGTTGATTGACAACGCGCCGCCGCCGCTGATGTCTCTGGCGCCTGAGCGTACGGTCTATGTGTGCGGTTTTTCAAAAAACATCGCCACCGGTTTACGGGTTGGCATGGTGGTATGCCGCGAGGGGTTAATGCCGGCGATAGAGCGGACGATCCGCGCCACCAGCTGGAATACGCCGGCTTTAACGACGGCGCTGGTCTGCGGCTGGATCCAGGATGGGACGCTGGCCCGACTCGAAACTATAATGCGCGCAGATGCGCGGCAGCGGCAGGCCATCGCCCGTCAGGCGTTGGCTGGCTTACCAATGATTGGCAATGAAAATGCCTGGTTCCTTTGGCTGCCGTTGGGCGAGGAGATCCGCGCCGATCGCGTCGTGAAACAGCTGCTAACCATGAATATCGCTATTTCCACCGCCGAACCGTACAGCGTCGGCCGTGATGTGCCGCATGCTTTACGTCTGGCGCTGGCGTCACCGAGTCTCGATAAACTGAGCGCCGCGCTGAAGATAATGCGGCCCATTATCGAGTACGGCGTTTAACGACCATTTGCTCCTGACAACCATCCTTCGTCTCTAATCGAAGTATCTTGCGGTTGGTGCTTTTACTCTTTGCCTTAGCGCGACGACTTGCTCGGCGCATTATGCTATTTCATAATAAAAAGAGAATTAAAATTAAATGATATTCTCTTTTTGAGATTAATTTTGCAAGGGGTAACGGAGATGCGACAAATCAGGCCGCAGATAAACGCTTTCTTATTAGCGCTGGCAGGGGCGACGGTATTAATGATTGGTATGGGTTACGGCCGCTTCGCCTTCACCGGGATCCTGCCGGTGATGTTAAGCGATCAGATCCTGACGCTGCGTCAGGGTAATCTGGCCGCCTCCGCTAATTATGCCGGATACCTGCTGGGAGCATTGTTGCTGGCGAAGGCAAAGCCGGAGCAGGCGACCAGAATGAATATTGTCTCGGTCATTCTGACCCTAATTTGTCTGGCGCTACTGGCCTGGCTGCGTTCGCCGCTGGCTATCATTATCCTGCGCGGGTTGGCCGGGGTACTCAGTGCGGTAACGCTTATCTCCGCCTCGTTATGGCTACTGCAGCATATGAAACATCATAACGGCGCGCCGGTACTGTTTGCCGGTGTCGGGATGGGGATCTTTTTATCGGCGGAGTTTATTGCCGCCGGTAAAGCGCTGGCGTTTAGCAGTCAGCAAATCTGGCTACTGTGCGCCATCACGGCGACGGTGCTGTTTTTATGCGCCTTGCGCGGATTATTAAGCCCGGCGGATTCGCTGCTGGCGTTACACCGCGGGGCCGCAACAGCGATGCCGAGCGACAATGGGCGCACGAGCGATGCGGTAAAATTGCTGCTGATTTATGGCCTCGCGGGTTTCGGCTACATCATCACCGCGACCTATTTGCCGCTGTTTTTGCACGGCGCGCTATCGGGTATCGACCCGGTGCACCTGTGGGCGGTATTTGGTCTCGCGGCGGTACCTTCCTGTTTTATCTGGCACCAACTTGTACTAAAAATTGGCTATCAGCGGGCATTTTGTAGCAATCTCGTTATTCAGGCCTTCGGCGTGGCCTTACCGGCATGGAGCCACTCATTCACCTTTTGTCTGTTGAGCGCGCTGCTGGTTGGGGCGACCTTCCTTGGGACGGTAACCATTGCCTTGTCAGAGGGCAAGCGGCTAAATCAGGCGGTAAAATTTAATATGATTGCTGCGCTCACGGCGACTTACGGCGTCGGGCAGATAATCGGGCCGCTGGTCGCCGATGGGTTATACAGCCTGACGGGATCGTTTAATCCTTCACTATTGACGGCCAGCGGCGTGTTGCTGGGAGCCGCCGGGCTGGTTGCCTGTGGCCGGCGTCAGCAATAACTGGCGCAGGGCGTCGAGAATAGGCGACACATACCCGCGGCGCCAGATAAGCTGGGTGGCGGCCTGGGTCACGTATTGCGTCTGGCAGCCTGCGGGCAGCGTGAGCAGGGCCAGGACGCTTTCCGGGAGCAAACAGGCGTAGCGACCGGTGGCGACGTTGGCCATCATCGCGTGATAGGAGCTGACATCGACGATGTCCACGTGCGTTCCCGTCTGCTGCAGATATTCGATGCCGCGCTGGCGGTAGGAACATCCTGCCGGGAAGGCGGCAAAGCGGTAGTCGCGCCCATCAACAGGGGCGATCAGGACCAGCTGTTCGATGAAAAGCGGTAGATATTCAAGCGTTTGTGGGCATTGAAGGCTGCCGTCAGGACCGGCCGGCAGTGAAACCAGCGCGCAGTCCAGCGTTGCGTTTTCGACCAGTTCAGTCAGCTGACGGGTGGGCATGGTACGCAATGTCAGGTCGGCGTCCGGACAGCGTTGCTGAAACAAAGGCAATATGGCCGGCAGGCGGCTGGCGGCGCAGGCTTCCATCGCGCCGAGTTTTAACGTCCCCGCGGGCCGTGCCGGGTGCAGCGCCAGTTTGGCCTCTTCGGCAAGGCTTAAAATTCGCCGCGCGTAGCTGAGAAAGTTTTGTCCGGCGGGTGAAAGCAGCATCTTCTTGTTTCCGCGCACGAAAAGCTCGACTTCCAGCTCCTCTTCAAGCTGCTGAATGCGCGTGGTGATATTGGATTGCGCGCGACCAAGTTGTTTCGCCGCCTGAGTGACGCTTTGCGTTTCGGCCACCAGTTTAAAGATCAGTAATGTGGTGTGGTTCATATTTTTCTTCTCAATATGACAATGCAGTTGATCTTATCATCTTAAAAAGAGATGGTTAATGTCTCACATCGCAAATTGCGCAGGATCGTCAATGAATCAACATTTAATGCAATTGCTTAATATTCGTTACCCGATTATTCAGGCGCCGATGGCGGGCGTGTCGACGCCGGCCCTGGCTGCGGCGGTAAGCAATGCCGGGGGATTGGGATCGCTTGGGCTCGGCGCGTCGACGGTTACGCAGGCGCAGGCGCTTATTGAACAAACCCGGCAGCTCACCGAACGTCCCTTTAACGTCAACCTTTTCTGTCATACGCCGTCGCGCCGCGATGCTGTTCAGGAAGCGCAGTGGCTGGCGCGGTTGGCTCCGGCGTTTGCCCGCTATCACGGCACGCCGCCGAAACAGCTTAACGAGATTTATCAGAGCTTCCATCAACATCAATCCATGCTCGATATGCTGCTTGAAGAGAAGCCGGCGGTGGTGAGTTTTCATTTTGGCGTGCCGTCTTCAGAGGTTATTCGCCGCTTCCAGCAACAGGGAACGGTGACGATGGCGTCCGCCACCTGCGTCGCGGAAGCGCGATTAATTGCGCAAGCGGGTATTGATGTCGTTATTGCGCAAGGGTATGAGGCCGGTGGCCATCGGGGGATTTTTGACCCGCACGGCGACGATCGTCAAATGAGCACCTTCACTCTGCTTCAGGCACTACTGCGGGCCGTCGATTTACCCATTATCGCCGCCGGCGGCATTATGCATGGAACGGCGATAGCCAGTCTGATGCAGCTCGGCGCGTCGGGCGTTCAGCTGGGAACCGCGTTTTTATTATGCCCGGAAGCGGGTATAGATAGTGGATATCGACAGGCGCTCACGCAAAATAGTGACGTTGTCACCTTTTTGACGGCGGCCATTTCGGGTCGGCCAGCACGCTGCGTTAAAAATAGCTGGAGCGAAATGGTGGCTTCATTCAATGAACGGGACATTCCCGCCTATCCGCTCGCTTATGACGCCGGAAAAGCGCTGGCGACGGCGGCAAAGGCGCAGGGCGATCATGGTTTCGGCGCGCACTGGGCGGGACAAGGGGTGGCGATGATCCGCGAAATGCCGGCGGCTGACCTGGTCAGGGTTCTGGTGGTAGAAGGCGGCCTGCAGTAGCCGCCTGCGAATGATAACTTAGCGGCGATGGGCAAGCTGTCGTACCAGCCTGTCGCCGATCATTTGTACGCCCTGAACCATCACCACCAGAATCAGTACCGTACCGACCATCACCTGATCGTTAAAGCGCTGATAACCATAGCGAATCGCCAGGTCTCCAAGCCCGCCGCCGCCAATGACGCCCGCCATCGATGAAAAGCCAATCAGCATCACGATAGTCAGGGTGATCCCGGCAAGCAGGGTCGGTAGCGCCTCCGGCAGCAGCGATTTAAAGATAACGTGCCACAGATTACCGCCCATCGACAGAATGGCTTCAATGCGCCCGTAATCCACTTCATCCAGCGCGTTTTCGGTCAGCCGCGCGAAAAACGGAAAAGCGCCGATAGTAATCGGCACGACGGCCGCGGTGCTGCCCAAGGTGGTGCCGATAATCAAACGGGTGAAGGGGATCAGCGCAATGAGCAGTACAATAAACGGCAGCGATCGGCCAAAATTTATAATCGCCCCCAGCAGCGCATTCAGTTTCGGCATCGGCGCCAGGCCGTTGCGCCGGGAGACAAACAGTAACACGCCGACCGGCAGGCCGATTAAGATGGTAAACAGCGCCGCCAGCCCCACCATATAGAGGGTTTCAAGGCTGCCTTCCCATAATAAGGGCCATAAATCTTCCCAGCTCATGCGACTACGCATAAAGGCCTCCCGTGAAAGCCGTGGCGGGCAAGGAAATCTTGCTCCGCCTGCGGATTATGCAGTAGCGACTGACGTAATCTGGACCACGGCGCCACCAGCAGATCGGCGATTTTCCCGCTCTCGATGACTTCGCCATGCTCCAGCAACGCCGCGTGATCGCACAGCGTTTTGACGACTTCCAGCTCATGGGTAATAAGCACGATAGTCAGATTGAGCCGCTGATTGATATCGGCCAGTAACGCCAGCACCGAGGCGGTGGTTTCCGGATCGAGGGCACTGGTTGCTTCATCGCATAGCAGCACATCCGGGCCGGCCGCCAGCGCGCGGGCGATGCCGACGCGCTGCTTTTGACCGCCGGAAAGCTGGGATGGAAAGGCGGTTGCTTTATCCGCCAGTCCAACCAACTCCAGCAACTCGAGCACGCGTTCGCGGCGCGCACGTTTGTCGACACCGGCGATTTCCAGCGGTACCGCGACGTTGTCAGCCACGTTGCGGGCATGCAGCAGGTTGAAGTGCTGGAAGATCATTCCGGTGCGCAGACGGTGCTGACGTAAACCGGCTTTGTCTAACTGAGTGATATCCTGTCCGTTCACCACAATCCGGCCCGTAGAGGGCCGTTCGAGTAAATTGAGACAGCGGATCAGCGTGCTTTTGCCTGCGCCGCTGCGCCCGAGAATGCCATAAATCGCGCCTTTCGGGATCTGCAGCGACACGTCGTTCAACGCCGGTCGGCCTGTTCCGGCATAGGTTTTACTCAGCCCGACGACCTCAATCATGATTGCGGCGCTACCGGGATAACCGAGCCGTTATAGTTTTTGCGAATAAACTCGGCAACCTGCGGTGAGGTGAGATCTTTGGCCAGCGCTTTAATGCGTGGGTCATTAGCCAACTGCGGCGTCGTCACCAGGATATTGGCGTAGGGGTTGTTGTTCGCGCTCTCCAGTCCTAACGCATCTTTCGCCGGTACCAGTCCCGCCTCCAGCGCGTAGTTGCCGTTAATAACCGCTAAATCGACATCGTCTAATGAACGCGGGATCTGCGGTGATTCAATTTCGAGGATCTTCAGATGTTTGGGGTTTTCCACGATGTCTTTCGGGGTGGCTAACGTGGTCGCCGGGTTGGTGAATTTAGCGCCGAGTTTGATTAATCCCTGGCTTTGCAGCAGGAACAAGGCGCGACTGAGATTGGTGGTGTTGTTCGGCACCGCGACGGTCCCGTTTTCCGGAACGGAATTAAAGTCTTTGTGCTTACGGGAATAAATACCCAGCGGTTCAATATGCACTGTGGCAGCGACGGCAAAAGTCTTACCCAGCGCTTTTTCCTGGTCCTTCAAATAGGGAACGTGCTGGAAGTAGTTGGCATCAACATCGCCATTCGCCAGCAGTTCGTTGGCGTTGACGCCGCTGGTGAGTTCGACCACTTTGATATCGAGGCTGGGATCGATTTTTTTGATGTAATTGAGAATCTCAGCGTGCGGCACCGGGTCAGCGGCAACGCGCAGCGCGGCGGCCTGGGCGGATGTCCATGCCAGAGAAAGAGATAAAGCGACCCCTGCCAGTTTGAATGCGGCATATTTCATGTTGTTATCCTTATTAAATTAAACGATCAGTTGCTCAGTACGTTCGCGAAAAACATCCTGGTAATAACGTTCGGCGACGTCCGGGTGGGAACGCAGCCGCCCTTTGAGGTAATTCCAGCCAACATCCCGCAGCAGCGGATTTTGCGGATCGCTATCCGGGCCGAGCGCTTCCTGCGCCAGATGGGCGGGCAGGCGGTACACCGGCACCACGGCATCGAGCTGCGCGCCAAGAAAGAAGGCGATAGAGAGACGTTCCTGTTCTGCCGGCGGCGAGACCACGCGATGAACGGTGGCGCGCAGATAACCATTAGTCGCCAGCTCAAGCAGCTCGCCGATATTTACCACAAAGCTGCCCGCCAGCGGCGTGGCATCGATCCAGCGGTCCGGCGCGACTTCCACCTGCAGTCCTTTTTGCTCGTCCTGTAACAGGAAGCTTAAGAATCCGGAATCTTTATGCGCGCCGACGCCCTGGGAGCTTTTCGTTTCACGCTGTCCGGGGTAACGAATCAGTTTGATATGTTCATTCGGTTTATCGCCATACAGCGCGTCAAAGGCGTCGGCAGGCAACTGTAGCGCTTCGGCAAACGCGCGCAGCAAGGTCATCCCGACGCCGGTCATCGCCTGCTGCCAGCCCAGTAGAGTGGGTTTCAGTGACGGTAGCGCGGCGGGCCATAAATTCGGTCCCTGCAGGCGCTGCCAACGTGGCGCGTTTTCGGCGAGAGTTAAAGCCGGGCGTTCAGCGCCGATATCAAACTGTTCGCGCCAGTCCGGCTGGCCGCGAGTGAGCTCGGAAGCTGCGCGGTTATAGCCGCGAAAATGGGGGGAGTGAATCATCGCCACCTGCTGCTTTTCGCTATCATCAAGGGCAAAAAAGCGTCGCGCCTGGCGTTGAACTTCAGTTTGCAATCCGGCGTCCACGCCGTGATTAATAAGATAAAAGAAACCAATATCGCGAGCGGCCTGGCGGAGGTCGGCAAGAAAACCGGCCTTTTCAGCAGGATTGCTATAGCGGGCCAGATCGAGAATCGGCAAAGTCGTGGCGTTCATTGTGTTCTCCGAAAACGGGGTACGGGTCATTGGCTATTGAGTGATTCTGGGTTCGGCAACAACAACGGCGCATGATGATTTCCTCTGTCGGGTAGATGAGCTCAGCTTGCCTTAGCGCAATTTTTTCGACCAATAACGTTCTTTTCTAATTTATGACCGCGGTGGGTTCAGTGCTTTTGCGAAAAACGGATAAGGAGAGAGGAAACCGCGTGGACGTGATGTAAAAAATTAGCGGGATGTTGCATGATGCCGCCGCGGTCCGTATGGTGAGCGAAATTTTTCATGCAGGAAAGACAATGCACACGTCAAAAGATCCGCTTCACGGCGTGACGCTCGAAGCGTTACTCACTGACCTTGTGGCCAGATATGGCTGGGATGAACTGGCCAGACATATCAAAATCAACTGTTTCAAAAGCGATCCGAGCATTAAGTCGAGCCTGAAATTTCTGCGCCGCACGCCGTGGGCGCGTAAAGAAGTCGAAAACTTTTATCTCGATTCGCTGGAAGGGCTTATCGACAAATCTACTGCCTCTGCCGACGCTGGCCCGTGGGCCAACTGGCAGAAGAAGTAACGCTTATCAGGTTACCGCTTGTTCATTGACACCATTGCGCAGCGCTCCCGGCGCTTTGCCGGTAATGCGTTTAAAAGCGCGGCTAAACGCGGCGAGCGAGTTGTAGCCGAGGCGGAAGGCGACTTTTTCCAGCGCTTCGCCTTCGTGGCTGATGTACTGCACCGCCAGGCGCATGCGTAATTCCGTCAGGTAGCGGGCCGGCGTGGTACCGGTGGCGGTGAGAAAACGTTCGGCGAATACCGAACGCGACAGGCCGGATTCGCGGGCTAAGTCTTCTACCTTCCAGTTGACGCCGGGCTGCTGATGCATAGCGTATATCGCGCGCGATAGCTTCGGGTCGCGCAGTACCTGTACCCAGCCGGTGGCGTTACCGCAGCCGCATTCCACCCAGGCGCGGACGATCAGCGCCGCGACGACGTCGGCGAGACGTGCCAGAATGCCGGCATAGCCCACCTGACGCGTCAGGGATTCACGCTCCATTGCCGCCAGCAGCGGCTGGATTTCCGGGCGGGCGTTTAACAGGCTACTCACCAGCATCACCTCCGGCATGGCCCGAACCAGCGGCTGCATTCCGCCTAATTCAAAATCCATACAGGCGCTGAAGACAACCGCATTTTCTTCAGTATTAACGCAGCCCGCGTTTTTGACGCAGGAAACCGTCCCGCAGACCGGTTTGCTGTCGAGCTCCATCACGTTCACCCGCGCGGCTTTGCTATCTGAGAGCAGAGCATGCGCATCGCTATTGGGAATAAACACCGCATCGCCGCTCTCAAGCGAGAACTGTTTACCGTTGCTCATTTGTAGCAGCAGCGGGCCGCGGCTGACAAAATGAAACTGCGCTTTGCCAGGAACCGAATTAAACTCCACGCCAAAAGGACGAGAGGTTTCAATCCGTCGGTATTTCACTCCCGACAGCCGCATGCCCTGTAACAGCTCGCTGGTCAGATCTAAGGTTTGCAGGCTCATCTTTTTTTCCGGACGAATAATCAATAATTGCAGAGTATGTATCATATATCGTCTTAACGGAAGCCACTAAGCTTGGCGAATGTTAATGATTCTGGAGAGATGTATATGAGTTCTTGCATTGTCGCTGAAGAGAGCGCGATTAACGCCCGTCCGGCGTGGCGCGCCGTGTATGCGCTGGCGCTGGGGGTCTTCGGCCTGATCGTCGCTGAATTTCTACCGGCCAGTTTACTGACGCCGATGGCCAGCAGCCTGGGCGTGAGTGAGGGGATGGCCGGACAGGCGGTGACCGCCACGGCGTTAATCGCTCTGGTGACGGGGTTATTGATTACCTCTGCAACCCGCAATATCGACCGGCGTTGGGTGCTGATGTTCTTTTCCGTATTGCAAATCATCTCCAGTCTGATTGTGGCCTTTGCCGGTTCACTGGAGTTCCTGCTGCTGGGACGCCTGCTGCTTGGCATCGCTATCGGCGGCTTCTGGGCGATGTCGACGGCGACGGCGATGCGGCTGGTACCGGCGGCGATGGTGCCGAAAGCGCTGGCGATTATCTTCTCGGCGGTGTCGATTGCCACCGTAGTGGCGGCGCCGCTGGGTAGCTATCTGGGCGCGCTCATTGGCTGGCGTAACGTCTTTATCATCTGCGCCGTACCGAGCCTGGTCGCGCTACTGTGGCAGCTATGGGTACTGCCGTCGATGCGCCCGGAAAGTGCTGGCAGCTTTAGTACGCTCTTTAAGGTACTGCGGCGGCCGGGAATGGTTGGCGGTCTGCTGGCTTCGATTTTGATTTTTGGCGGCCACTTCGCTTTCTTTACCTATCTGCGGCCATTTCTCGAAACCGTGGCGCTGGCAAGCGTAGAAGGGGTATCGTTGATTTTGCTGGGGTTCGGCGTGGCCAACTTTATTGGCACCTCGATTGCCGGGCATCTGCTGGCGCGCAGTTTGCGGATGACGCTGGCGCTGGTTCCACTGGCGATGAGCGTGCTGGCGCTGATGATGGTGCTGTATGGTCATATTGCGCTACTGGATGGTCTGTTGGTCGCTCTGTGGGGATTTGCATTCGGCCTGGTGCCGGTGGCCTGGTCAACCTGGCTTGCCACCACGGTACCGGATGAAGCGGAAAGCGCAGGGGGATTATTAGTCGCGGCGATCCAGTTGGCCATTAGCGCCGGGGCTGCCGGCGGTGGGGCAATATTTGATATCAGCGGCGCCAGCGGCGTATTTACCGGCAGCGGACTGTTATTATTAAGCGCCATGCTGATTGTCTTTATTGGCGTCAGGGTGACGCCGCCGGTCAGAAACAATTAATGATTAAACGCGCCAACTGGCGCGTTTATTTTTCTTCAGGCGCAGCGAGTACTCATTTTATTATTATAAAACGAGCGGGTAATTGATGAGTTGAAAACTATGTATGCTTTCCCGCATGAATGCGGTTGCTGGCCTCAGCGTTTTGTCAGGTGGCTTCCATCACAGATTGGGCGCTATGTTATTAATTATTCTGTTAAATAGCGTCTGTCAGTTGGTCAACGATAACTTTACCGCTGTTATCAAACTGGGTAATACGAAAATTAACGTTCCACGAGCGACGAGTATTAAATTTATCAAACAGGGAGACGCGGCCTTTTTTCTTACCCTCTTTATTGAGGATCACCCACTCAGTCACTTCGGTATACTGCTGGCTAGGTTGATGACCGCTTTGTTGTTCAACTAATTGGTCTTCAGAATCCAGTTTTAAATAATCGCGTAACATTTCGCACCTCTTTGTTAATGTTTTTTTAACGTTACTCCTTTTTTTGATTCTTTCAATCTGAGTTTTTAATCGATGTGTGTGACTATTAGTCGGCGATCTAGCTGGTATATTTTTGCTATTCACTCTGCTGAATATCAGTTCATTGTGACCATCCTGCACCAGACCAATCTAAGGACGCGAAGCGATGGATGCCTCATCCAGCGGAAAGGGCCCGTTGGATTTGGCATCGATTACCCGGTTTTTGGGATTGAGGTTATTCATCGTGCTGATGGATATTACAGCACCGCTACGTACTTAATACCGTTATTGTTCTGTTTTAGCCTTTCCAGCGCCTGCGGGATCTCGTCGAAGCTGACGCTTTCTATCGGCGGCATCACCAGTTCGCCGCGGCCTATCTGCTGCAGCATGCTTTCCCCGGCCTGACGTAATCGACTCCACTGTCTCTGGGTACCGTAAGGATGGATTGCCGCCAGCGCGACCTCATGTAGTGAGATACTGGTAGTAAACGCCGGTAGCGGCGCGTGCTCGAGCCGGTCCTGTATACAGACCAGATGGCCGTAGTAGCCCAGCAACCCGGCAAGCGAAAGGGCATTTTGCTGGTTTACGGTATCGAAAGCGGCGTACAGCGATTTACCCGCCAGCGCGCGTTTTAACTCCTGCGGCCACGAGGTATGGTGATAATCAAAGGCCTGAATCACCCCGCGAGCCAACAGTTTCGCGTGATGCGTGGCGCTGGCCGTGACGTAGACGTTAGCGCCGCTCTCAATCAGTAACTGGCTTAACAGACTGCCGGCAGCGCCGCCGCCGCCGCTGACCAGTACATTCTCGCCAGCCGGAAGGGGGATCTTTTGCGCTGCCTGCCACGCCGTCAGACCAGGGCAGGGTAGCGCCGCAGCGGTGAGGTCGCTGATGTGGTCGGGAACCGCAATCACCGCCTGGGCGCTGACTAACGTATGGCGGGCAAAGCTACCGTCAAAACGCAGGTCAGTGTGATACATCACACGCGTGCCGGGACGAAGGTGGCGGGCGTTGCGGCCAACGGCGGTAATCACCCCCATGCCGTCGACGCCGGGGATCTGATCCTCCTGCCAGGCGTCGGAGAGACCAGCCATCAGCTTCCAGTCGACCGGATTAAGGCCAATGGCGCGGTTCTCGATCAGCACCTGATCGTCAGCGGGTGTGACTAACGTTTTCTCATGGCGTTCGAGCAGAAGCGGGGAGGCGTGCTTTTTCCACAGCCAGGCGTCGGTTTTTATCATTGTTTCTTCCTCTGGTGTTGGTGAGCTATCCATTTAAACAAAATCAGAACTCAAGATAATTCCCTAAATAGCAATTATCTATTGCGATTAGTGCTGTTTATTGCAATAGCATTCCATGAAACACTTTGCTCATATTTTCAACGTGATACCGCCCGGCGGTTGACGGAGTGACCTATGAGCATCGAAAAATTAACCCAGCAGCCGCTAACGATTGGCGTTGAACTGCCGCTGGACAATGACTGGTCAACAAGCGGACAGCTAAAACGGCAGCGCGACGGGCGACCGTTTGGCGTGCCGGATATGAGCGAGCACGCGGAGCGCATTAAACTGGCGGATACGCTCGGTTTTCGCGCCGCCTGGATCCGCGATGTTCCGCTGTACGATCCGCAGTTTGGCGATGCGGCTAACGTCTTTGAAGCCTTTACCTACCTCGGCTATTTATCGAGCCTGACGCAAAATATTTTACTGGGCACGGCGGCGGTTGTGTTGCCGCTACGTCAGCCATGGCTGGTACGTAAAGCCGCCGCCACGGTGCAGGCGCTCAGCGGCGACCGGCTGCTATTGGGCATCGCCAGCGGCGACAGGCCGGTCGAATACCCGCTATTTGGTGAAGACTACGCCAGCCGTGGCGAGCGTTTCCGTCACGGCGTGAGCGTGCTGAAGGGGGAGACCGATCGTCAACTGGAGCCGGGCCTGCAGTTATTGCCAGCCAAACCGACTCCGCCGCTGCTGGTTGCTGGTTTGGCACAACAAACGGCGCAATGGGTAGGCAGTAATATGGATGGCTGGCTCGCCTATCCAGGTCAGCCTGACGAGCACGTTAGCCGCGTCAGGCTGTGGCGCCGGGTAGCGGGCAAGAAACCCTATATCAGCTTCATCCACCTGGATCTGCAAGATGACCCCAATGCGCCGATTCAGCGCCATCGTTTCGGCATCAGCAGCGGCCGCTATGGTCTCATTCAGGAATTGAATGCGATGCGTGATGCCGGCGTGAACCATATCGGCCTGCATTTCCGCCGTAACCAGCGTCCGCTGGCGGAGACGATGCAGGAGATTGGCGAACTGGTGCTGCCGACATTCCATCATTAAAGTACGCCGTCACCGCCGTCAGAACACCAGACCTGGCCGGAGGCATACGAGCAGGCATCAGAGGCGAGGGTGACATACAGCGGGGCGATCTCAACGGGTTGCCCTGGCCGCCCCAGCGGCGTATCGCCGCCGAAGTTTTGCACTTTTTCTGCCGGCTGTCCGCCGCTTGACTGCAGCACCGTCCAGTACGGGCCGGGAGCGACTGCATTGACCCGAATCCCACGCGGCCCTAACTGCTTGGCCAGCGATTTGGTGAATGCCACCAGGCAGGCTTTGGTCTGGGCGTAATCCAGCAGAATTGGGCTCGGTTTAAAAGCCTGGACCGAAGAGGTGTTGATAATCACGCTTTGGGCTTTGAGGTGCGGTAGCGCGGCTTTGGTTATCCAGAACGGCGCATAGACGTTGGTTTTGAAAGTAGCATCGAAATCGGCGGTGGTGAGTTGCTCAATTTTTTCACAGTATTGCTGACGTCCTGCATTATTCACAACAATATCCAAACCGCCAAGACCGCTTACCGCTTTTTCCACCAGCGTTTCACAGAAGGATTCCACGCGAATATCGCCCGGTATCGCCACCGCGGTACGGCCTTCCGCTTTGATAAGCGCGATAACGGCGTCCGCATCGCTCTGTTCTTCCGGCAGATAGTTAATGGCAACATCCGCGCCCTCGCGGGCAAAGGCGATGGCCACGGCGCGACCAATCCCGGAATCTCCGCCGGTAATCAGCGCTTTCTTACCCTGTAGCCGTCCTGAACCGCTATAGCTGACTTCACCATGATCCGGTGTGGGTTCCATTTCGGCGGCCAGGCCGGGAGGCGTTTGCGGTTGATCGGGGAAAGGGGGTTGTGGCCAATGGTTGGTACGCAGTTTGTCATTATCCATAGCAATCTCCTTCACAGAAAAGAGTAATGATAGAAGACATGCGCAAGTTTTTAAAAATACAGCTGGAGTCTAAATAGATATATTCCCGGTTTTTTACGGGGCAACTGTTTGATATAAGAGGTTTTGCAAACTGATGTCTTTGCTGTGGTTTTTAGGATTATTCAATGATGAAATATTTCGAATTATAATCTTTAACATTTTTTACATTACACTTTTTATCTCGGCGGGATAGTTTTTTATTTATCCTGCGGTTGCGTTTATTTCTCTCATAAAATATCACTTTATGCCGCTAAGTTGTTATTTTGCGGCTTCGCTATTTATTGTTTAATTAATTTTGTGGTGGCTTTTAATTAATTATTAGTGAATTGCTTTTTTTAGTGGTTACGCCATGCTTAGTTTTCGACGGCGATGATTTAGACCGATAAATCATCATTAACTAACCAAGCTAAAAGGTAACCATTATGGCAGAACATAGAGGCGGTTCAGGTAATTTCGCAGAAGACCGGGATAAAGCATCTGAGGCCGGACGTAAAGGCGGTCAGCACAGCGGCGGGAATTTTAAAAATGACCCGGAACGTGCATCCGAAGCCGGTAAAAAAGGCGGTAAAAACAGCCATGGCGGCGGCCGTAAATCCGGTGATAGTTAGTTTGTGAATATAAATGATTTGATCTGGAAACTGCTGTTAAAAATACCCTGCGGGTCATCCGACCCGCAGTTTTTAAAAGGTGTGATTTATGAAAATTAAAACCATTGAAGATATTTTTACCCATTTATTATCGGATACCTATAGCGCGGAAAAACAGTTAACCCGCGCGCTGGCTAAACTATCCCGCGCCAGCGCATGTGAAGAGCTACAAACCGCATTCAGCGCTCACCTCGAGGAAACGCAGGGCCATATAGAACGTATCGATAAACTCCTCGAACAAAATGATCAAATTCGCCTGAAACGGATGAAGTGCGTGGCGATGGAAGGGCTTATCGAAGAGGCCAACGAAGTGATCGAAGCGACGGAAAAGAACGAGATCCGCGATGCTGCGCTGATAGCCGCCGCGCAGAAAGTTGAACACTATGAAATTGCGGCCTACGGTACGCTGTGTACGCTGGCAGAGCAGCTCGGCTATAAAGCCGCGGTGAAACTGCTGGCGGAAACGCTGGAAGAAGAAAAAGACGCTGATATGAAATTAACGGACATCGCCGTTGGACACGTCAATCAGGATGCCCAACAGTCCGCTTAATCCTATCTAAGGCATCAGGCAAAAAAATGAGTCTTAGTCCGGTTGTAATAAAAAGGTGTCATCTCGTCGCGGCGATAATGTGGTTTGTACTGGCTATACCGTCGGTAATATGGTGGAAAGACAGTGTCCTGTGGGTCATCATTATTAGTATTTATGCAAATATTGTCGGCCACTTATCAGGGTATAGCGCAGCGCGAGCCGACCAGGCCGCAGAAGAAAATGAAGATAAGGCTGAAGAGTAATTATCTTTTTATAAAGAGGTTGTTATGACTGATATTGAAAACTATCACGATTGGTTGCGTGACGCGCACGCTATGGAAAAGCAGGCTGAATCAATGCTTGAATCAATGGTAAAACGAACCGACAGCTACCCGGAATTATGTACCCGCCTTGAGCAGCATCTTTTTGAAACCCGTCGGCAAATTACCGTGCTGGATGATATTATTGCGCGCAATAATATTTCCCGCTCGGTTCTTAAAGACTCAATGAGTAAAATCGCCGCGATGGGACAATCTATTGGTGGAATGTTTCCACAAGATGAAGTGGTGAAAGGGGTGATCAGCGGTTACGTTTTCGAGCAGTTTGAGGTCGCCTGTTATACCTCCTTATTAACTGCCGCGCAAAAGGTCAACGATCATGATTCGATTGCTGATTTAGAAAGTATTCTGGCGGAAGAAAGAGGCATGGCCGAATGGTTGCTGCATCATATACCCGATATTACGGAGCAATATATTATTCGCTCCGAAACGCCGGGTTTTGATGCCAAGCGTTAGCGGCAAAAGGTTTATAAATGATACGCCTCCTTGCCATCTTGTCACGAATTAACCAAAGCTCGCTGGCTCTAACGAGGGCGGAAAAGCAGATTATGTTAGAGATAAATTTCAGCGAGCACTGTCAGTGTCCGTCATTGACCCCGAGGCAGCAAATGATGGTAGATAAACTTGCCACACGTCCGAAGCCTGCGCAGAGAAAATAAGAGCTTATACCTCGGGTATGCTTCGGGCGCTCGTGATGTTCTGCTGATACGAGGGGGAATAATGCCTCGCCAACCGTGGTTTCAAAACGCTGTAATTTATCAGGTTGATACCTCGCTGTTTTATGATGCCAATGGTGATGGCTGTGGCGATCTGGCCGGGATAAGGCAAAAACTCTATTACTTACGTAGCCTTGGGGTGACGGTATTGTGGTTAACCCCCTTTTATCTGACCCCATTTCTCGATGACGGTTACGATGTGCAGGATCATCTGCAGCCCGATCCGCGTTTTGGGCAAATTAGCGACGTTATTCGACTGATTGATGACGCGCGCGAATTGGGGATACGCGTAATCATCGAGTTGGTTATCCAGCATACCTCTTCGCAACATCCCTGGTTTCAAGAGGCGCGTAAAAACAGGCATTCTCCTTTCCGGCCATATTATCTCTGGGCCGATTCGCCGCCCAAACAGGACGATCCGCCAATGTTTCCCGGTGTCGAAAAGAGCGTCTGGCGCTGGGATCAACAGGCGGGACAGTATTATCGCCACATATTCTATCGCCACGAGCCGGATCTCAATCTGGTGCACCCTCCGGTGATAGACGAAATTGACAATATTGTGCGTTTTTGGCTACGCGTAGGGATTACGGTTATCGCTGGTTTAGCCGCCAGCACGATTAACGGCGCTTGCGCGGGCGGCGTAGTAGTCCGCGTAATATCATCAGTCCAAATGCGATCCCTACGCCAGATGCGATTTTACCAGGCAAATCGGCGCTGACGTTAAATGAACGCTGGCGAGCGCCGGCGCTAAATTTCCCGCGAGTGCTGTGCTCGCCCCGCACGGCAGAGTAGAGATCGTCTGGCTTTTCGCTACGTTTCGCTTGCGCTGTCAGCTGACCTTCCCAGGCTTTGTTAACCATCAGGCGGTCAAGTAGTGAAGGGAAGAAAAACTGGCCAACGATGGATTGAATGGTGCTTTTACCTACCCACAATTCGCGAACGGGGCGCTGAACGACGCTAAAAATCGCCTCTGCCGCCACCTCCGGCTGATAAACCGGGGGAACGGGCTGCATCTCTTTATCCATTTTATTCCTTGCCCAACCAAACTGTGTCGTATTCATTCCGGGCAGTTGCACCATGGTTAATTGGATCCGGCTGCGTTGATGCATCAGTTCGGTTCGCACTGCATCGGTAAATCCGCGAATCGCCGCCTTCGCGCCGCAATACGCCGATTGCAAAGGGATGGAACGCCAGGCAAGCGCGGAGCCCACCTGGATTATTATCCCGCGGTTTCTGGGGCTCATGACTTCCAGCGCGGCGCGTGTGCCGTTGACATAACCCAGATAGGTCACCTCCGTCACGCGGCGAAATTCCTCATCACTCATCAAATGGAAGGGCGCTAACACCGTGGTCATAGCATTATTAATCCACACTTCAATGGCGCCGAGCTGGGTTTCGATTTCCGCCGCGGCTTGCCGCAGCGAGCGGGCGTCAGCGACATCAGCGCTGATAACCTGCGTCCGCACGCCGAACTGGCGGCATGCGTGTTCGGCCTCCTGTAACCCACTTTCATCGCGCGCAATAATCGCCACGTCATAGCCGGCTTTCGCAAAACGTAGCGCCGTCGCTTTACCGGCGCCCGCACTACCGCCGGTGATAACCATTACCGCCATAGTCGCCTCGATTGGTCTGAACATGGCATTTCGCCATGGTGTATTGGTCATGAGTAATTGAGTATTATTGATTCATTGCTGGCTGGTGGTCGGAAATATCTGAGAGTACTTATTATGGCTAACAAGCGATATTATTTATAATGGCAATGGATAAATTTCGTGGTAACGCTACCTTTATAATTCAATGCCGCAAGGTTGGAGGGGTATGTATATTAATTATGTTGCTGAAAAAGAAGAGGACGACCCGACACGGGCACCTGAGTCGGGAGATAAACAACCGGAACGTGATAAACGTGATAAGTAACGTCTCACGTTTCGGTCGGAATAATTGAAATCTGGCCGTTACGTTCGAGGATCGCAAATTTAATCTTCTCAAGTTGATATATACCATGGTGCTGTCGCGCGGCGAGCAATATGTCATCCACAGAGATATTGACCATTTTCATTTTATCGTCAGCGACAACACCATTTTCTACGACGATCGTCGGCGAACCATCAAGATAATTCTCAGCCTGCGAAAAGCGTTTCTTAATATAGCCAAATAAAATATCTACGCTGACCAGCGTGACAATCGTCAGCATTGAACCGGTGACAGAATAGTCGGTACTGAGCATGGCCTGCTGGGTGGCCTCACTGATAATCAGCAGTAAAATCAGATCAAAACTGGTGAGTTGCATAAGCGTTCTTCTGCCAGCAACTTTAAAAATAATCAATAAGATAAGATAGATTGCGACGGCTCTGAGCACCATTTCCATCGTTGTGGCTCCTACGGAAAGACAAATTGGTTAAAGGTGACGGCGGGTTGCTGATTCGCCTGCAGTGTCGTGGAAAGGTTGCCGAAAGTTTTTGGCGTGATGGATAACCACACTGAAAGCGGCGCGCCACGGCTATTTTCATTGTAAACCAGGATCAGATGACCGTTAGCGCTGTACATTTTATCGGGCTGCGGTCGAATATCGCCAATTTGGTAATGGCTTAATAACGTGGGTGAAAAATCCACTGAGGTATGAGCGAGGCTACTGTTTTTCACCTGAATATTGACTTCGGTTTCGCTCATTAGTCTGGCAAAACGGTCATAGTCTACCGTTAACGATGAAGCGGAATTCTCATGATGGGCGGAACTCAGGATGCCAGATGAAAATAAACCGCATAATGCAGCAATGATAATAATGGCGAGAAAAACCACCCCGTAGCGCCGGAAGTTATACTCGAAGCGTAGCGCCTGTAGATTCTCGTTTATCTCTGGCGGATCCTGTTGATTATTGTCCATTATTTGGGCTCCAGCATGATGTTTATATTTAACGCAGCGATAGCGACGTTGTTATTTTAGCTGATATCAGAATTATTGACGTTGTTAAAATCGCTATCAGCGGCCAGACTTTAATAACAGTCTGCTGACATGAAAGGTGAAATAATGAGGAAAAAGCTAATCGCGACACTCTGTTTGTTACTCACCGCTGGCGTCTGGGCTGAAGAAAAGGGCGGTTTTAAAAACGATGCCGCGCCGCCGCCACCGCACCAGCTGGACGACGGCTATCGCGGTATGGAGGATGGCCGGATTATGACCATTGAGCAGGCGAAAACCATGCACGACGGTGCGACTATTTCCCTGCGCGGCAATGTGATTAAGCATGAAGGCGACGACCGCTATCTGTTCCGTGATAAAACCGGCACCATTGCGGCCATTATTCCGGCAGCCGTTTTTGATGGTCAGGAAATCAAGCCGGACAAACTGGTGAGCATTAACGGAAGCCTGGATAGCAAAATGACGCCGCCGCTGGTGCGGGTTGATAAGCTGCGCCAACAGGCGCCCAATTAACCGGAGAGCCAGACGATGAGCAGAGCGCATCACCATGAACTGGATAAACGCGGTAAACACCCGGCGCGCGAAGAGCCGGGTAAACACGGTGAGATCCCACGTAAACGGGATGATAGCGACGATCACAAAAGCGATCCCTATCATCCGACGGAAAACGCCAAAGCGGTATGTTTCTGCTGAAGCTCATGATACCCCGCGCGGTGCGCGGGGTTAGCGTTTACTCACGTAACGCGTTTCGCCAGTCAGCAATCAGGTCTTGCGGATCTTCAATACCTACCGAGAGTCGGATCAACTGCGGCGTTATGCCATTCGCCAGCCGCTGTTCCAGCGGAATGGAGGCGTGCGTCATGCTGAATGGCTGGCTCACCAGGCTTTCCACGCCCCCCAGGCTTTCCGCCAGCGTAAATAACCGTAGTTTTTTGATGATGCGCCCGGCGTAGTCATCATCTCCTTTGACCACAACGGAAATCATACCGCCTGGCAGGGCCATCTGTCGGCGAGCCAGATCGTGATGAGGATGGCTGGCGAGCCAGGGGAACCACACTTTCTCGACCTGCGGCTGCTGCTCCAGCCATTCCGCCAGCAGCAGAGCGTTGCTGCTATGACGTTCCACCCGTAGAGCCAGGGTGCGAATGCCGCGCAGGGTCAGGAAGCTGCTGAATGGGTCAAGTACGCCGCCGACGGCGTTTTGCAGATAGCCCAGCTTCTCGGCCAGCGCGGAGTTGTCGCCAACCACCGCCAGACCGGCAACCACGTCCGAGTGGCCGTTGAGATATTTGGTCGCCGAATGCACCACGATATCAAAGCCCAGTTCGATAGGGCGATGAATGATCGGTGAGGCGAAGGTATTATCGGTGACGCTGATAATGTTATGTCGACGGGCAATCGCGGCGATGGCGGTAAGGTCCGCCAGCTTTAATAACGGATTGGTCGGCGTTTCTACCCAAATCATCCGTGTATCAGGGCGGATTGCGGCTTCGATGCCTGGCAGATCGTCAGGTTTGACCCAGGTGACCTGTAACCCGGCACTACGACGGCGAACATTTTCAATCAGTCGGTATGTGCCGCCATAGACATCATCTACCGCTACCAGATGACTGTCCTTATCCAGCAGTTCCAGTACCGTGGAAATAGCTGCGAGGCCTGAAGCGAAAGCAAAACCCCGGCTACCGCTTTCCAGCTCAGCGATGGCCGTCTCCAGCGCGTGGCGGGTTGGATTACCACTACGTGAATATTCATAGCCGGTATGCTGACCCGGCGCGGGCTGGGCAAAGGTGGAGGTGGCATAAATCGGCGGCATCACCGCGCCATGCTGGTCGTTAAAAATGCCGCTATGGACGCTGAGCGTCTGTAGGTTTTTCATGTTCGTTCCTTATTGTTCCAGTCGGTTACGCCAGGTGGTCAGGACGTCGCTACGGGTGATCAGGCCGATAAACCGATCGTTATCGGTGACGACCACGACGTGTCCACGGTCGAAGATATCTTTAAGCGCACTTTCCGGGGCGTGCTTATCCAGGGTTTCGACATGGCGGGTCATCGCCTCTCTGACCGGCAGCGCGAAACGCTGGCTGTCGCCCTGGACGTGGCTTATCAGATCCCATTCGTCGACGATGCCTACCACGTGACCGTTTTCCAGCACCGGCAGCTGGGAAAAATCGTACAGGCGCATACGAGCAAGGACGGCAGCCAGCGTATCGTCGGGCGCGGCGGTGACGGTTGCGCCTTCGTCATGACGCAGGGCAATAAAATCGCTAAGATCGCCGCGCGTCGGACGGCTTAGCAGACCTTGCTGGCGCATCCAGTCATCGTTGAACATTTTCGACAGGTACTTGTTACCGCTATCGCAGGCGAAGGTCACCACCCGTTTAGCGGTGGACTGCGCCTGGCAGTAACGCAGGGCTGCTGTCAGCAGGGTGCCCGTTGACGATCCGGCGAGGATACCTTCCACCTGCAGCAGTTGCCGGGCGGTGGCGAACGCTTCACGATCGGTCACCCGCCATGCTTTGCGTACTTTCTCCAGATGGGCGAGCGGGGGAATAAAATCTTCGCCGATCCCCTCCACCAGCCAGGAGCCGGTTTCACCGTATTGCCCGGTCTCTACCTGATCCGCCAGAATCGACCCCGCAGGATCGGCAAGAATAAATTCGGTTTTCGGCGAATGCTCCGCAAACCACGCCTGCAAACCGCCCAGGGTACCGCCTGAGCCGACACCGACCACCACGGCGTCAATATCGCCATCGAGCTGCTCAAACAGCTCCGGCGCGGTAGTGGTGGCATGAGCCAACGGGTTGGCTTCATTGTTGAACTGGTCAATATAAAACGCGCCCGGCGTTTCCTCCGCCAGACGGCGGGCGTAGTCCTGATAATAGGCGGGATGGCCTTTGTTGACGTCCGAGCGGGTTAACTGCACGGTGGCGCCCAGCGCGCGCAGATGGAAAATTTTCTCGCGGCTCATTTTGTCCGGTACCACCAGGATCAGTTTGTAGCCTTTCTGGGCGGCAATCAGCGCCAGCCCCAGCCCGGTATTACCGGCGGTGGCTTCAATGATGGTGCCGCCGGGGCGCAGTTTTCCCTGGCGCTCGGCTTCATTAATCATCGACAACGCCACGCGATCCTTTATCGAACCGCCGGGGTTTTGGTTTTCCAGTTTCAGGAACAGGCTGCACGGGCCGGTATCCAGTTTATGCAGCTGTAACAGCGGGGTATGACCAATCAGGTCGCTTACAGAGTGAAAGAGTGACATAACCATTTACCCATTCGTATCGAGATAGCTGAATGGTAGAACTGTAAAAACGGCATTTTAAAGAACATAAATCTGCCGTTTAGCGCAAAATGGAATATAAGATGCTTTTTAGCCATCCAGAAGGAAAGCAGGTTATCCGCCCGGGCGTATCGATTGCTGGAATAGCGGTTTTTTGCCTTGTTTTTAAGCAAATTAGCCGCTGTCTTTAACCTGTCTATGCGTTTTCCGGCAAAGCATTACTGAAAATTATCGATAGCTTGACTCTCCAGGCATAGCGATTATAAATAAATTGACTATGCCGATACGGCAAGGTTATGACCGTCACTGGATTACCACCTGGACCGATAAGGGAATACTGATGAAACTGTGGAATAAAACGCTGATTACCTCTGCATTGTGCCTGGCGTTGTTTGGCTGCGATGACTCATCGAAAGTCGACAATAAACTGGATCAGGCTAAAGATAACGCGGAACAAATTAAAGATGCGGCTGCCGATAAAGCGCGGGCCATTAAGCAAGAAGCGGATAAGCAGATCGACGACATCAAAACGCAGGCCAATAATGAAGCGGATAGCCTGAAAAACCAGGCCAGCAGTATTAAATCTGAAGCCGACAAGAAAGCCGACGCGATTGCCCTGGATGCGAAAAATAAAGCGGATGCGGTTAAACAGGATGCGCAGCAAAAAAGCGATGCGATCATGAAAGAGGCGGGAAAAATTAAAGATAACGCCATCGTTGAAGCCAACCAGCTTTCCGCCGATGCCGCCAATAAAACCAAAGAGATAAAAGAGAGTATCGCGCCGGAGCAAGCGCCAGCTCAGCAGGCGCCTGCCGGCCAGCAGTAAGATACTGGACTGCTACCGCGGCGATACTATTCTCGCCGCGGTGTATTTTATCAGGAAATAAACAGACTCAGTAATAACACCATCAACAGACCCACCACCGAGTTGATAAGCTCCAGTAAGCCCCAGGTCTTAAAGGTATCGCGCATCGAGATACCAAACGTTTCCTTAAATAGCAGAAACCCGCCGTCATACATCAGAGTAATGGTATTGCTACCGCAGGCCACCGCCAGACACATCAGCGCCGGATTAAGGTGAAACGCGGTCACCATCGGCGAAACAATCCCGGCTGAAGTAATTGCCGCCACGGCGCCCTGGCCGGTAAGAATACGAATAATCGCCGTAATCAACCAGGCGATAATAAACGGCGACAGCGGGACGTGGCTCATCATCGTGACGATATGATCGCCGACGCCGGAATCGATAATAACCTGTTTGAGAATGCCGCCGGCGCTGATGACGAACAGGACGTTGGCAATTCTGGCGACCGAATCCGTTACGCAGTGGTTAACCTGAACGGCGTTCATACCGCGGCGGCAGCCGAGCAGCCAGATTGCGGCGCCGGTCGCCAGCAGCATGCTAATTTCCGCGCTGCCGAGAAACTGGAAGAATTTTGCCGCAGAAGAGGTCGCGCCAAACAGCGACTGAATCAGCGAAGACGCAATCATTAATATCGCGGGGATCAGCGGAATAGCAATGCTGACCGCAAACGACGGCAACGCCTCCGCGGGTTTCTCCTCCTGTGGTTTAATCATGGCATTCAGCTTCATCTCGCGGATGCCCGGAAGCCAGGCGGGTAATAAAATCCCCGCACAGAACAGCGCCGGGATGATAACGATAATTCCGTACAGATAAACCTGAACAATATCTGCCTGGAAGGCGCTGACTAATGCAACCGGCCCCGGCTGTGGCGGAAATAAACTATGGCCCATGGTGGCGCCGACGACCGTCGGTATAACCAGTTTCATCCACGGGATATTGGCTTTGCTGGCGATGTTGAGAACCAGCGGCATGGCAATCAAAAACGCCACTTCATAAAACATGGCGATGCCGAAGATGACGCCGATAAACATCAAGCCGACCGCCAGATAACGGGTGCCGCAACGCCTGATGACCGTATCGGCAATCTGCTGGCTGGCGCCGGATTCAGTCATGAATTTGCCGATGATAGCGCCGAATATAATGATCAGCGCCAGGTGTCCCATTATTCCGCCCAGTCCTTGCTGAACCATCGAGACGATTTTATCGAGGGGCACGCCCTCCATAATGGCGACAAACAGGCCGGCAATTAACAAGGCGAAAATATTGTGGACTTTGTATTTCAGATTCATGATGACCAGTAGCGCAATACCGACCACCACCCATAGCAGAGCCAGGGCTGGAGACATGGCATCCTCCCAACAGAGATTTTATTATATTTTCAGTGCCGGAGAACTCCGGCACCTGAGTGAAGAGCGGATCAGGCGTGCTGGTTTTCCAGCGCTTCCCATAATCCCAGCAGGTAAGTGGCGCCGAGCGCGCGATCGTACAGGCCGTATCCCGGGCGGCCGGTTTCACCCCAGATAAAACGGCCATGATCGGGACGAATATAGCCGTCGAAGCCGTTGTCGTGCAGCGCCTGCATCACCCGATACATATCGAGCGAGCCGTAGCGGGTAGGGTGCGCCGATTCGTAGAAATCTTTATCTTTTATGATTTTAATATTTCTCACATGAGCGAAATGAATGCGCCCGCGCTGGCTGAATTCCGCGAGGATTTGATAAACATTATTTTGCGGCTCCTCGGCAATAGAGCCGGTACATAAGGTAATTCCGTTTGCCGGTGAATCCACCGCGCGACACAACCAGTCGAGGTCGTCGCGGTTTTTAATAATGCGCGGCAGACCAAAAATAGAATACGGCGGATCGTCAGGATGAATGGCCATTTTCACGCCGACCTCTTCGCAGACCGGGATAATTTTCTCCAGGAAATAGAGCAGATTTTCTCGCAGTTTGTCATCATCGACCGCTTTATAGCTGTCGAATAGCGTCTGTACCTGCGCTAAACGTTCTGGCTCCCAGCCCGGCAGGGCATAGCCGTTGGCGTTGCTGAGCACTTCCGAGACGACCTGTTCCAGCGTTTTATCGATGCCGGCTTTTTCAAAAGCCATCGTCAGCGACCCGTCCGCCAGCCGGTAGTTCATGTCGGTTTTCATCCAGTCAAAAACCGGCATAAAGTTGTAGCAGATGACCTTAACGCCAAAGGCGGCGAGGTTACGGATAGTTTGCTGATAGTTGGCGATATAGCGATCGCGCTCCGGTAGCCCGATTTTAATCGCGTCGTGAATATTCACGCTTTCGATAACTTCCATCGTCAGACCGTTAGCGTGGGCCTGCTCGACTAACGCCTTAATTTTCTCCCGCGGCCAGACTTCGCCAACCGGAACGTCGTACAGCGCGCCGACCACACCTTCCACCCCCGGAACCTGACGGATCTGTTCAAGAGTGACTTTATCTTCGTCTGGCCCAAACCAGCGCATCGTCATTTGCATGAAAACTTTTCCTTACCGCGTTGTTTATAGTCTACTACCATACAAGTTGAATTAAGGATAACGACAATGCGTAGTGGAGGACATGATCGAACTCACAAAACCATACATCGGATGAATTGCACTCGCTGACGCAATAGTCATTACAAGATGCGTAAAATCGGGTAAAAAGGGCGGCTAACGTGGCGGCATCAGGTAGAATTACTATGCTTAGAGACGAGGTCTCTTTTTTAAGTCGTTAATTTTGTTTGTATGGAGAGTGTATGGGTTTCTGGAGAATCGTATTTACTATCATCCTGCCGCCGCTGGGCGTACTGCTGGGTAAAGGTTTCGGCTGGGCATTCATTCTGAATATAATTCTGACCTTGCTGGGCTACATTCCTGGTCTCATCCACGCGTTCTGGGTGCGAACCCGCGATTAACCCTGCCGTAATCTAGCGGCGCTGATGCGCCGCTATCATTCGCTTCGTATAGTCTCAGCAATTAGCTTTTAACGTACCTTTTAGACCATGCGGCTCCGAGCGCAGATATTGCGGCGGCACGCTAACCTGGGCCCCCAGAGCAGCCGCAGCCTGCCACGGCCAGTGTGGGTTGTAGAGCGCAGCGCGGGCGATGGCAATCAGATCGGCGTCGCCGTTTACCAGGGCATCTTCAGCCTGCTGCGGTTCTGTGATTAACCCTACGCCAATGACCGGAACGTTGATCTGCTGGCGGATTTCATGGGCGAACGGTAATTGATAGCCAGGACCGACCTGAATCGCCTGCTGTGGCGACAATCCGCCGCTGGAAACGTGAATATAGTCGCAACCCAGCGCTTCAAGCTGCTGACTAAAGACGATGGATTGCGCGGTATCCCAACCGCCGTCCACCCAGTCCGTCGCCGAAAGTCGCACGCCGACGGCGATATTTTCGCTGACCGCCTCCCGTATTGCCTGGAACACCTCCAGCGGGAAACGTAAGCGGTTCTCCAGCGAACCGCCGTATTCATCTGTACGCTGGTTGCTCAACGGGGAGAGGAACTGATGCAGCAGATAGCCGTGCGCGGCATGCAGCTCTATCAGTTCAATTCCCAGGCGTTCGGCGCGCCGCGCGCTATCAACAAAGGCTTGCTTAAGCCGCGCCAGATCGTCATGGCTCAGCGCTTTCGGCGCCCGGTCGCCGTCATGGAATGCCAGCGCGGATGGGGCGACGGTTTGCCATCCGCCGTTATCCAGCGCTAACTGACCGCCGCCAAGCCAGGGTGCAGCGGCGGAAGCTTTGCGCCCGGCATGTCCCAGTTGGATACCGATGCGGGTTGCTGAATAGGCGCGAACATCTTCCAGTACCCGGTACAGGGCGGCTTCGGTTTCATCGTCCCACAAGCCGACGTCCGCCGGGGAGATGCGGCCCGCAGGCTCGACGGCGCTGGCTTCGATAATTAATAAACCGGCGCCGGAAAAAGCCAGTTGACCGAGATGAATGCGGTGCCAGGCGGTTGCTTTGCCATTATCCGCGGAGTACTGGCACATCGGGGCGATGACAATACGGTTTTCCAGCTCCAGTTTGCCAATTCGCGCAGGGCTAAATAGTTGACTCATAAGTACCTCGTAAGCGTTGTGCTGCCTGATGACCTTTAGTTGTAGCATGCCTGAATGGCGGCCTCTTTTCCGTTGTTGCGCTTAAGACGCTGTTCGTCGTTATTCGCATGCTGATGGATCACCACTCATCGCTGAACCACAGCTTGCGCCGGCGACCGCTGGCCTGTTGTGAAACCGCTCTCGCCATCGCGGCGCCGATTTCCGCGCTGGCGACGAGGCCCTGAACGAAAGGGCGGTCATGCATCAACCACGGCAGCGCGCCGAAGGCAATGCGTCCGCGAGCGCACGCCGGCGCCTGCAGGGTGTAATCGTCACCAATATCCGGGATTTCATCACCACAGGCGAGAAGCTGCTGGCGCAGCGTCGGGAAAGGGATGTCTTTACTCTTCAGCGCCTTTTGGCCTCTGGCGTCAATAAAGACGTCAAATTCGCTGCGTTGATTGTGATGGTGGATGACCGTTCGTTGTGGTTGAACTTCCAGTTGATAATCGGACCCCAGCGGCAGAATACTAATAAGCCCTGCCTCCCGTAACGCCAGCAGGCGGCGAATCGATTCCGACGGAATGGCCGCGTAATTATCGATAAATACCCGGGCGAGCCCTGTTTTAAAGCGTTCACGATCGCGTTCGTTAAGATGCGGCGCAATCATCTCAATCACTTCATGCAATCGCAGAATGGTATACCGCCACGGCACGGTATGCTGTTGCTGTTTGTTGCGTTCCACTTCCTGCAAATTGGCTTGCGCCCAGGCGAAGGGATCGTGGCGTTTTCTGTCGACAAACCAGGCGTCGCTGAATGTATCCGCGGTGAGCTGGCGTAACCCTATCTGCTTGCACCAGTGCGGCGCGGCGAGTTCCAGCTCTTTGACGATAAGTTGGAATACACGATCCAGCAATCCCTCGCTCCCCTCGGCAATGGCCGCTTCCAGCGCCTGATGGGTGACTATCTCCAGCGGTTCATAGGGGATGGGGCAGTAGAAATCGGCCTCGGGCAGAATGCCGTTTCGCGACATCAGAGTAATGTGGAGTTTGTGGCTGGCGTCATTAAGCCGAAAATGGACGCTCTCATCCTCGTCAGTCGTAAAGTGGCCATGCTGAATGACGACGGCGACGGCGGCATCAATGCCGCTGAGTGACGTCCCCATGATACCGACCCGACACGGGGCTATCTGCGCCTGCATCAAGCCGCTCCAGGGACTGGGATAATATTCGCGGGGGGAATCATCATCCTGCGGCCAAAGATGTCCGGTGGCGATAACGGCAAAATCCGCGCGTTCCGCTGTGGGCGCGTGGTTAACCCACAGTTTGACGCCATCCTGTTCTGCCTGGATATCGGTCACCTCGCAGGACTCGCGCACGCTAACTTTGAACCCCGCTAACCTTGCTTTCTCTAACAGCGCGAGAAACCGATCGCGATAATAGTCGCCGAGGATCACACGCGGTAAAAACTGCCGCTCATGTAAGGCCTCACGCTCAATGCCATACCGGGTGAGCCAGTCTTCGCTCTGATTTTGTAGCCACGTCAGATAGGTAATATAGATGGGGGGGATTTCGATACTGGCGATATTCGCCAGCATTTGCGCTGAATTATGCTCATCGTTATAAGGCATGCCGACGCCAGCCTCTTCACCCTGCTCGTAGAGCACTATCTCCAGCGGCTCACCCCGTTCAACCAGGGAATGAAAGGTATATATCCCGGTCGGCCCGACGCCGACAATCGCCACTTTCTTCATCGTTATCCTTCCTTTGGTGCGGTTCCCGAACTGAAAGATAAGTGTGGTAGAGAAAATGACGAAAGGTGGAGTTATTTAGGCAAAGCGAGGAAAAGTGTGCGTTCCTGGGTGGTTGAGGCTTTGAATCCGTGGTGTAGATAGAATCGTTTCGCGCTATCGGTCAGAGCATGGACCATCAGGGCACGTACGCCAACATTTTCGGCAACGCGATAACTGCGTAAGAGCGCATCATGGAGTAGATCGGCCCCCAGCCCCTGTCCGTGAAAAGCGCAGTCGATCGCCAGGCGGGCGAGAATGATGACCGGGATAGGATCGGGCATATTGCGCCGCAGGCCGCCAGTGGCTTCCGTGTGATTAACGCTGCCGGTTGCTAACGAATAAAACCCCACCACCTGGTGGCTATCTTCCTTGCAGACCACAAAGGTTCTCGCGGCGCCCTGAGCCTGGTTTTTCAATCCTCGCTGTTTTAGCCATTGATCGAGAACCGTTTCTCCACAACAAAATTCCGCAATCTGGTGGTGTGAAGATAGCGGCGTCGGCGCGCTTACTTTTCCCATTGCGGTTTTCTCGCCAGCAATTTATCGAGAGCGGGGTTAGCTTCAACCGGCGCATCCAGCATGTCGATAAATTCGGCGTATTGTTCATCGCTTAAGTTAAACACCCGACGGTCGAGAATGACGTTTTCTGCCGCCTGGCAGGCCATCTCAAGAATAAAGTCGGTCCGCGATTTATGCAGAATTTCAGCGGCCGCATCAATCAGCGCCCGCTGGGACTCCTTCGCCCGGATGTTGAGTTGGATATCTGATTTCATCTTCTTTTCCCGTATAGCAATTGGTATACAGCTCATTGTAGAACAGCTGTATATCAAATGCTATACATTCTGCCTGCGCGGGGTATCAGGGGACATATACTTAATTTGAAACAAATTAGCATGCTAATTAACTTGCAGCCATACGATTGTTGGGTGTATTTAACATATGGGTAACTTAAGAAACTTTACATTTACATATGCAGTTGGCCCTGCATGTTCTTTCGGCTAGCTGCTACATCTCCAGGCCGCTGTGCCAGGATAGGGATAACACGATGTTAGGCTGGACTTCACTACAGCGCAATGCCGCCATTGCCAGCTTCTTAAGCTGGACACTTGATGCCTTCGATTTTTTCCTCCTCGTCTTCTTACTGAGTGACATTGCCCAGACGTTTCACGTTGGGCTGGAAAAGGTCACGCTGGCGATATTACTGACGCTTGCCGTACGGCCTATCGGCGCGCTCATTTTTGGTCGGCTCGCCGAGAAATATGGCCGTAAGCCGATCCTGATGTTGAATATCATCTTCTTTTCGATATTCGAGCTGTTGTCCGCCGCGGCGCCGTCATTAACGATTTTTCTGGTTTTAAGAGTGCTGTATGGCGTGGCGATGGGCGGTATTTGGGGCGTGGCGTCGTCGCTGTCAATGGAAACCATTCCGGATCGTTCCCGGGGGCTGATGTCAGGAATTTTCCAGGCCGGTTATCCGTTTGGCTATCTGATTGCCGCCGTCGCTTATGGGCTGCTATTTGATTTACTCGGCTGGCGCGGGATGTTTGTTATCGGCGCTGCGCCTATTTTGCTGCTGCCGTTTATCTGGTTCTGCGTGCAGGAGTCACCGGTATGGCTGGCGTCACGGGCGAAAAAGGAGAGCACGGCGCTACTGCCGGTACTGAAAACGCACTGGAAATTGTGCTGTTATCTGGTGGTACTGATGGCGGCGTTCAACTTTTTTTCCCACGGCACCCAGGACCTGTATCCGGTATTTTTGAAAGTGCAGCACGGCTTTGATCCGAAAACGATCAGTATTATTGCGGTCACTTACAATATTGCGTCGATCATCGGCGGGGTGCTGTTCGGTTCGCTTTCCGAGAAGATTGGTCGTAAAAAGGCCATTATAACCGCCTCGCTGCTGGCGCTACCGGTTATCCCGCTGTGGGCATTCGCTAGCGGTTCACTGATGTTGGGAATCGGCGCATTCCTGATGCAGTTCATGGTTCAGGGCGCCTGGGGCGTGGTCCCGACCTATCTGAATGAACTCGTTCCAGCGAATACCCGGGCGGTGCTGCCGGGCTTTGTGTATCAACTGGGTAATCTTATTGCTTCGGTTAATGCGACTTTGCAGGCCACGATCGCGGAACATCATGGTCAGAACTATGGACTGGCGATGGCAATTGTTGCCGGTACGGTAGCGATCATTATCGCGATACTGACCTTCTTTGGTCAAGAAAGTCGAGCGAAGAAGATAAGCGGGGCGGTTGAGCAAAACGCCATGCAGCATGTGAGTCGGTAATGCTCTGTGGCTGGAAGAAAACTGGCGCTTGAAGATCAAGTCGCCAGTTTTTTATTATGCGTGGTCTGGTTGCCAGGCCTGAATAGCTTCAGTCATCGGCTTACAAAATCCCATGTTTCCGCCAGGAATAGCACTGTTATCGAGAGACATGATCATTTTGGCTGCATCGGGGCCGTCATTAAGTTGGCAGATAACTCCATAAGCAGAGGCTGGTTGAAAACCAAAGCGAGGGTAATAGTCAGGATGTCCCAGTACGGTCATGAGTTTCTCGCCAGCGTCGCGTGCGGCTTCGATAATCGCAATGACCAGGGCGCTGCCAATACCCACCCCTTGATATGCCGGATGTACCGACACTGGGGCTAACGTAACCGCCGGATGTAAACCCACACTGGCTCGCGTGCAAACGGCATGCCCCACGATTGTTCCTTGCTTATCTCTCGCAACCAGTGAAAGAGTCGGGATCCAGGCGGCGTCCTCTCTCAGCTTATTCACCAGCAATGCCTCTTCGGCTGAGCCAAAAGCCTCAATAATGACCTGTTGAACCAGGGGAATATCCTGGGGGCGTTCAATATCAATATTTATCATAATAAATTGCCATGTGGTTGTAGATTGGTGGCCATGGCTCGATTGAACGTTCTGGAATGAGATTACTGGGGGAGACGTGGAGGCGAGACGCCATTCATGCTGTTTACAATCCGTAATCATCATGCACCAAAACGTACCAATACAAAGCGTTGGCATATATGTTTAAGCGCGGTGTAATCAGCCACCCCAGAATCGAAAGGGCATACCGATTATCAGATGATTACATTCTCCAGCATCAATACCTCTGTCGCGATGAGTTATAAAACGCGCGAATGATAACACAACCCATCATTAACCACTACATGAGTGTGGGGTTGGGGAAGCATTCTCTAAAGCATAAATATATCGCGGATAACCTCTGGCGATCCGCGATGACCCATATCGTGACTACTGACGAGCCCAGTTAACTGGCGTTCAGTTCATTTTCAACCGATTGCAACCCGGCAATCGCGCAGGCTTCGTCAAAATTTCCCCCCGGCGCACCGCCGACGCCAACCGCGCCAATGACCTGGTTGCCCATCTTAACCGGCACTCCGCCAGCTAATAGTAGAAAACCGGGTATATCGCGCAGGTTCGCGGCTCCGGCGTTGGACTGAGAACCTTTCATGACAGCGCTGGTGGCGTTTTTAGTGGTTAGCGCGGTGAATGCTTTCATACGGCTGGCTTCGACGGTATGCGGGCCGGCATTATCCATTCTCTTCATCAATAGTGGCGTACCGGAACGGTCGACCAGAGTGACGGCGACGTTATAGCCATCTTTGACGCAGGCCTGAAGCGTGCTTTGCGCGATTTTATCCGCGAGCTCAAGTGACAAATTTTGCTGGCTGAGTACGCCCGTGGCGGCGCTGGCGGTAGTGACCAGACTACCGAGCAGAATGGTGCTAAGAAGAATACGTTTCATAGTGATGCTCCGTCGTGTTGAGTGGCGATAGGCCAATACTAGGGCGCAGGGAGCATGGCGACTATTGCCGCGAATACCGAACGTACCAGGTATTTTTACTTAGAACCACTGGCGACATCAGCGTAAATCTTTAACAGTTTGGGCAGCGAGTTAACTTCAAGCTTGCTAAAAATATTGGCGCGATGCGCTTCGACGGTACGCGGCGATAGCGAGCATAAACGAGCGATTTCTTTACTGGAATATCCCTGAATCAGCTGCTGGAGCATTTCATGTTCGCGGGCGGTAAGTGTGGCGAGCTTTTCCTGCAGCGGCAGTAATATTTGTTGTCGTTCGAGATGCGCTTTTTGCTGCGCCATCGCTTCGCCGACCACTTCGAATAACAGGTCGGCATCAATGGGTTTGGTTAAAAATTCAAAGGCGCCATTTTTGAAGGCGCGACGGCATAAATCAATATTACCGTGCCCGGTCATAATAATAACCGGTAAGGTTAAACCTAGCTGGCGCCACTCATCGAGCAGCGTCAGCCCGGTTTTCCCCGGCATGCGGATGTCCAGCAGCATACAGCCGGTTAATTCAGCAAGATTCCCTGCCTGATGTTGAAAAGCGTGTGCGCTATCAAAAGCCTGCGCCTGCCAGCCAACGGTTGAGAGCAGCAGACTCAATGAATCGCGGATTGCCGCATCGTCATCTATTAACCAGATATACTGTTCCATTACTTCTCCTCCGTGCGTAGCGGAAACCATAGCCGGAAGCAGGCGCCTTGTCCGGTGATATTGCTCGCTTCTATCGTGCCATTAAGGCGCTGGACGAGAGTATCGGTGAGGGCCATGCCCAACCCAACGCCGTCGCTACGGGTGGTATAAAACGGCATAAATACCTGCTCCAGCGCTTCAGTCGATAACCCTGGTCCGCCATCAGTAATCGTTAAGGTAATACCGTCATTCACTCGCTCAGCTTGTAAATGAATCCATGCGCTACCGGGAGCATTTGCGCCTTGCGCCTGAATGGCATTGCTGGCGATATTATGCAGAATTTGCTCCACCCATAGCGGCGGCGCAGGAAGCGCGGGGAGGTCCGGCGGAAAATGGCTGGAGACGCGAACTTTCCCCGCGCCGATCTCGTTATCCAGTAATTCGCAAACGCGTAGCCACAGGGACGGAAGGTCCACCGGCTGATATTCGGCGCGCTTACTAGTGAGCTTGAGACGAAACTGGCTGAGCAGGGCGTCAATGCGTTTTATCTGCAACACTGAGGCCTCAAGTAGTTCGGGGATCCGCACGGGATCATTTTTTTTAATCAGGCGCACTGCCGCCTGGTTATAGCTCATGATGGCGGTCAACGGTTGATTAAGCTCATGTACGATGCCGGCGGCCAGTTCGCCCATGGTATTAAGACGAGTAAGTTCGCCATAGCGAGAGCGTAAATCGGCGATATCCCGTCGGCGTTTATTGGTTCGATACTGATTAACGAGATAGATAATCACCGCCCAGAACAGTGCCGGTGAAAGTATCAACCACCACGGCAGTTGATGCCACTGCGGGTTATCGCCTGCGCTAATCCGCAGCGGCTGCGTCGGGCTGGCGACGGTTTTCTCCCAACGCCACCAGGTGTTGGCAGAGGCGGTACCTTCCTCAAGCAACGTGGTATCGTCCCAGAGAATGGCAAGATGTTTGAATGTCTTTTTCTCATTGAGACTGTTAAGTAGGGTGTTCAAATCAATCAGCAGGGAGATGCCCGGAAGATTCAGCCAGTAGCGTGCAGGGCTTTGCGCGACGATGGGGCGTCGCGGTTCAAGGGAATCGTAGCGGCGCCATTGCACGATTTGCGGCAGGATCTGCTGGACTTCGGCGGCATTTTGACCGGCCGGAAGCAGGGGGATGATGGCATCGTGCTGCGACACCTTTACCGTGATTTCTCGATACAGGATGCGGAAGTCGGCGGAGCGCGCGTCATATTGCTGTTGAAGAAACCAGGCGCCAAGCCCCGTCGAGCTTAACAACGTCAGCATGAGCCAGCAGAGGTTTTTTATCATATCGCATTTTGTGCATGATGTTTTAATTGCCAGCGCCAAACTCGATTATGTAAATAAAATGCTGAGGTTTTTACAAACATAGCGCTGTTAATGAGTTTGATGCTCCCAGCGCTAAACAATACACCAACCAAAGCACTTATAAGCAAACCGGCATGCCCGCCAAATATGAATACCGAAATGAATGCGTAAACGAGATTTCCCGCGGCGAGCGCGGCGGTCAGGAAAATCAGACCTAGATAGAACTTAAGCGCCGCCAGAAAACCCCGAGAGAACAGCGTCATCGACGGGAAGATCAGCAGACAATAGAGTAAACCTGTGGGGATGATACCAGCAAAAACAGCATGCGCGGGCCAGGAAAACCACTGAAAGATGGCTCCCCAAAGCGTTAGCTGCGGCATAGCAAAACTTATTACGCTTAACAGTGCGCTTAAAATAAAAGGCACGCCAGCCGTATGCAACCCGACAGGCGTTCCCATACGCTCCATCAAGTACATTTTCGCGGACTCTAGCTGCTTAGGATCCTGCTCCTTTATCCTTTGCTCAACGATGGTGCCCAGTTTGAGACTGTCATTAATATATTTCATTATGCCGAGTGCTTTAACTATCTAAAATGAGAACGACTGTATAACGCCGATGACGTACTTACCGGATTGCGTCACATTTTGCGGATGGCGTATTGTTCCGGTGAGCGCGCTCCCCGCGAAGGCTGAGGTATTAATAACCGCATTCGTTAATTCGCGCTGCAAAGAACGCTGTATTGCCTCAGACGGGAAACGCTTAGGGTAAAGCTGCGCCTGCATGGCCGCCTTAATTCCACCGTTAGAAATTCCTGGATTTTGGGCGCGGATGATTTCTTCTGTAATACGCTTACGCTCGGCCCGGCTCAGACTTTTGAGCCAGTTTATCGCCCCGGAGGAGGAACTGGCTTTCATTAATTTATATGTTGCAATGGTACTTTTTAAACCCGCACCAGCGCCAGCTAAAGAAACGATATCCAAGGCTGTTGAGGTTGCGGTATACCAGTCCTGGCTGTCAAGCCAGGCAATATCCTCCTCATGGCCGATACCGATAGCTAACAGACGTCCGCTACCGATAAAACACTGTAAACCTGTCGCCACACCACCTGCAGTGATCATTGCTGCCACCACGCCTGAGGCTCCGGCGGTGAGGGGGATGGCCGCGCCAGCTCCAAGCGCTAAAAAGACAGTGACCACGGCAGCGCCGCAGGCTATAGCCGTGGAGGTAATTTCATTAGCCAGTGACGGTGCTTGTAGCGTTTTGATCGTGGCTTTTGCGGCATTGTGCGGCGTCGAGGATGCAATTTTTGTCACGATAACATGGCTAACGCTACTTTGGTTTGGTGTGGCGATTCTACGTGAAGGGCGCACAAGCCAGCGATTCATTCCGTCGGAATAGATTATCCCGGCTTGAGAGAAATCACGGGAGCAGTCCAGTTGTGCGGCCAGCGCGGTAAAATCAAAATCACTACCAGAGGCTAGTCCCAGGCTACGAGCAAACCCATAGTCGGGCAGATTTGAAGAATGTGCAGGGAAGGTCATGAGCTGCTCGCTACGTGAATTGTGGAATTATAGAAAAATGAGGTTAGATGTTAAAAAAACCATAAACAACCAGGAATAGTCCGAAACAGACTAACTTTTGAACTCAATCAAGTATTTACCTGATATTGGAAGGGTACGCGTCGTACAGTACGGATGAGGGCTTGAGCAATATAATTAGGCGGTGATGAAAAATTGAAAACATCGCCTGCCAGCGATTTAGTGTATCGCCGGCAGGAACGAAGTGGATGGTACAAAGTTATGAAATAAACTGGTGAATTATTTATTCAGCAGTTCTTCATATTGCGCCTGAAATTGCGGCGCGTTCGTTGCCCCATCAAAGAGGGTGTAGGTGATATAACCTTTATTAAGCCAGCCGGAATCGGTATCGTTCTCAACGTTCTTTAACGATGCCGGGTTGATGATTTGTTTGGCGCGTCCATCAGGTAAAATATCATAACCAATCTGTGGGGTAGGGAACATCTCATTTTCGATATAGTGCACACCTTTAATTTTTGATTTTGGCAGCGGCGGATAGTTAATGCTTAAGCCCGATCCTTTAGGCACTAAAGGTGAACCAGGAACATGATTACGATTCAGGGTCTCAACAACCTCAACCACATAATCCACCGCATCAGGCCAATATTTATGTGTGCTTGGCCATTTATTCTTCATTTCATCTTCGGTAAAGATATACCCAATGCTGGCCGCAATCGCCGGGAAACCATAACGTACAGCCCTGGCTGCCGCACTTACCGTCCCTGAATTGACCTGGGCCATCCCGGTATTCGGGCCATCGTTGACGCCAGAGATAACCAGGTCCGGCTGATTATTAATGAGTAGTCCCCGTAAGCCGAAATCAACCGCATCAGCGGGCGTTCCCGGGAAGCAGTAGCGTTTGTCAGCAGCTTTCTTTACATCAAAGATTTTACCCGTTTTGAAGGTAATGGCCGAACCGATGCCGCTCTGATTGGTGGCAGGAGCGACCATCCATACCTCAAAACCTTTTTGCGTGAGTTTTTCCTGAAGCGAAATACTGCCCGGAGATTCGCAACCATCGTCGTTTACAATCAAAATTTTAAGCGGGGCGGCGCTTACGGTGAAAGTGAATGCAGAGATCAGCGCTGCGGCAATACATGACTTGTTCATCGAAACTCCTGTTAATCCTAGGGTAGATGCAATGCAAAAAAAAACCTAAGGCCGCTCCTGCAACGAGTACAGAAACGACCTTAGGTTTTGCCTGAAAGAGTAACAATCCCAAGTGAATGTAAAATACGTACTGCAGATATTTACGTCCAGACGGAAATACGGTTGATATGAGGAGGATCACATTTACATAAATCATCGTTATAGATTAAGTGCAATTCAAAAGCATTAGTGATAGGGTCCGTAATAGCTGGATTGTTACTGTATCAACAGGCAAAACCTACGTTTTCTTCTCCACCTGCATGCCAGGGCGCTGAAGAGTACGTAGGTTTTTTTTTGGCTATAGAAAAGGATTCTTATAAAATGAAAAAATTATTTCTGGTGGCCTTAATGGCTGTTACCGCCGTTACCAGTCCACTGCTGATGGCGAAAAGTAACGATAAAAATGACCAGGAGGTCATCAATATTTATTTTGCGCGTCATGGGAAAACGCTGCTTAATTCCTTTGACCGCGTGCAAGGTTGGATTGATTCCCCGTTGACGAAGGATGGGGTGCAGGTTGCTCAATATTTAGGTGAGGGACTCAAAGGGATAAAATTTGATCGTTTTTATTCCAGTGATGCGGGACGGCAGCGCGAAACCATGGCAGTGATTCTTAAACAGGCTGGCGTAACGGATTATCATTTAACCGAAATGACAGGCCTGCGAGAGGCGTTTTTTGGCGGTTTTGAAGGCGGTTATAATGTCGATATGGCCAATGCAGGCGCACACGCACTAGGAATGTCGGACAGTAAAGCGCTTTTTAAGGCGATGAAAGCTGGCACACTTTCGGTAAGCGAAAGCCAGAACGCGCTGGCCAAATCCGATCCTAAACAGCTAGCGGAAAACTATGAGCAGGTAAAAGAACGGACACAAGCTGCGCTGGCAACTATGGTAGAAAATGCCCAAAAAGAGGGTGATAAAAATATTCTGGCCATTTCTTCAGGTACCGCGATTCAGATAATGATTTCCGATCTAACGGACGACCCGGCCAAAAATCTGCCATTGTCGAATGCTGCGGTGGTGAAAATCACTTATCACGATGGCAAATACAGTGTGCCAGAAATTGGCACCATGAAATACGTTGAAGCAGGCAAGGTTTCACTAAACCATAAATAATCTGACAGTTTAGTTTTCCGCCATAAATATGCTATGGCGGATCTTTTCTCAGGAAATAAAAATGTTTAAAAATATAACTGCCGCGTTAATAGCGTGCGGGCTAGTTACGCCTGTATGGGCCGCTACAGACGCTATTTTTGAAGATCCTTTTTTTACTGACTCACAGCTCACTGTCTCTGCAAAGAATTATTGGAAATATCTTAAGGAGGAAAATGCCAACCCTAAACATGTACACAACGCCTGGGGACAGGGATTTTCAGCAGAATACCAGTCTGGTTATTTAGCAGATATTATCGGCTTCGACGTATCGTATTATAGCGCGATAAAGTTGGGCGCCAGCGACTATTTCAACTCCCGCGGCGTGCTTTATAACAATGGGACTGGTAACAAAAAAAGCAATGCAGAAGGGTATTCAAAGTTTGGTCAGCGTAACGTGAAGCTTAACTACACGCTTTCTGGTGCTCAGCTAAACGCGCGCTGGGGATGGCAGATGCTGAAAAATTATGGCGTTATTTCAACATCTAACAGGCTTTCGCCGACAACGTATTCCGGCGTAAGCAGTGCTTTAAGCTACGGTCCATTTACCATAAGAGGGGCATGGCTTGAAAATTCCATGGACAGAAACTCACCAGATAAAAAGCGATTTCAGACCAATACCGGTGAATATATTAGCCACCTGGCAAGCGGAGAAATTCTCTGGCGTGGAAAAAATTTTGATGCACAGTATGCTTATGGTGAGAGCAAAGGCTATCTGCAGCGGCACCTGCTGTTTACGCAGTTTCGACCTGATACGCAGCTAACGATAGGCACTCAGGTATACGGCACCCACGCCATGGAAAGTTACCGTGCAATGCCCGCAAGTAAACGGGATTTTGACAATAATGCCTGGCATTTTGCATTGGACGCGACCTGGAAAGGTGAACGCTGGAATAGCAAAATGGGCATTGGCTACACCAATGCTAAAAAAGCAGATGAAGTCGGGTTTTATCCACGCCACATGAGCAAAAATTCCCGGGGAACATTTATTTCTATGGCCTACGCTGGCGACGATTACATGCGTGATGGGGAACTGGTGCTGGCGAACATCACCGAATATCGGTTAACGCCTGAATTAGCCGTGGGCCTGGCGGGAAACATCGGGCAATTTAACTATAAGGGGAATCACGTGCGCACCGGGGAAATCAATGCCTTTAGCCGTTGGGTTCCAACGCAGTCCATGTTTAAAAACTTCACCTTTTGGGCAATGTTCGGGCCGGGATGGTCATACAAGACGCAAGGAAAAACGCCAGTCCTTACGGATGGCCATTACACACGTACAAACACGCTGTCTTCGGAAGTCATCATGGAATATCGATTTAAGGTGTTCTGATCGGGATGACATGGCGAGGACGAAGTCGCCCGGAAGCGATGGCGAACGATGAGCCGTGAAAACGCCATGTTGAGAATGATATTGTAGATGCGGACAACGACATAATGATGTTGTTGTTGTCCGCGATGTAATCTGACAGCCGGAGATGATTGTTGGAGAAAGAAAGCGACATGTCTGGAACCACAATAATGCACAACGTTAAACGCCGTTATCCGTCACGCTCCATGCATGTCTGGGCTGTTTTCAAAGGTCCGCTTTGTGGCTAAATAGAAATGTCCGCATGTGGGTTATGTTTCAGCTTTTGCCAAAGATTTCCTGGCTTCTTGTCTGGAGTTGCTGCAGAGCTTCCAGCATGTCGTCCTGGTTCAGGCTTCTTTGTGATTTCTTTCCGGGCTGTTTCTTTCTGCGTGAGGTCTGGCCGTCCAGTGATGGCAGGGCCTGCGAGCGGGTGTTGTCCCGTTTGTCCTGAACCAGCTTTATCATCTCCAGAGCACGTCCCAGGCGCTTGTTGTCAACGATGGCGCCCTGGTCCAGTTCTCCCAGCCGGTCGTAGGTTATGAAGGGCAGGGAAGTACCGTTAGCCCGGAGTTCGATGGTACCGTCCGGATACTGCCAGACATCAATGTACTTCCCCTGAAAACGTCGGTTTTCTTCATTATCTTCAAGCAGATAGAGCTTTTTATCATACTGTAATGTCAGGTTTTTTGAGACCTTACGTTGTTCACGCCAGGTGAATGTTGCTGCCAGATTTTCATTATTCTCGAGCGGACGGTGAACATCGAAATCGTGACGTGGCGGCTTCGCAAACCGGTGGTTGTAGTCAGCCATGAACTCTTCGGCAAAGGCGTTTGCAGCCTCGGGTGTACTGATACCGCGGAGCCGCAGCTCCTTGACGAGGCGATCCTGCAACGTAAGGTGGGCCCGCTCAACACGGCCCTTGGCAGAACTGGTATTGGCACAGATACCGGTGATATTCAGCTCGTTCATAGCACGGCCAAACTGAGTCTGGCCATCTCCGCCGATGGCCTGCTTATTGTTGATCCTGAAGACACTGGCCTTGTCGCTGTAGAATGCCAGAGGCTTACCGTAACGCTCCAGATAGCCCCGGGTGGCTTCAAAATAGGTGAAAGTGGACTCAGAACTGACGAACAGAAGCTGCATCAGCCGGCTGGTCGCATCATCAACGTAAACGAGTAACGTGCAGGCCGGACCACGATCCTCGAACCAGCGATGCTCACAGCCATCAATCTGGATGAGTTCTCCGGTGCAGGCCCGACGCGGTCGTGGCTGATGCACACGAGGCGGCCGTAACTTGCGGGGGAGCCATAAACCAGCCTGTGTCATCAGCTTGCGTACTGTCTCTTTGGCCAGATACAGCCCATGAACCTCGGCGAGCTTCTCACAGGCTAAAGTCGGGCCAAAATCAGCGTAGCGTTCGCGGATAATTCGTAGTGCTCGTTCAGCGAGGCCCGGCATGAGTTGCCGGTTGCCAGGCTGGCCACGACGACGGTTAACAAGTGAAAGCGGCCCATGTTCACGATAGCGCTCCAGCAACCGTCGGCAGTGTCTGTCAGATATCTCAAGCCGGTTTGCTGCAAGACGTGTGGTAAGACGGCGGTCGATAACATCCTGAAGGATCCTGAGTCGGTTTACATCGTTCATTGAGAAAAACTCCGTTCCGTATGCCGTCATGAGTCTCATCCTTTGAAAGCAGTGATCGCTGTGGTGAGACTGTAGCGCGGACATGTCTATTTGGTCAGAGACGGACATCTCAATTTAGCTACTACAACATTGGTGCGCATAATGTATATTATGTTAAATATGGTGAGTTTGTTCTTACGTTATGAGTTCCTCTCTTTCAGGAACTTACCGATGAATCAGTCAGTTGCCAAAGTTTAGTTGTGGACTTTATCGTCCCGTAGCGGATATCAGAAAATCAATCAGGGCCTTCACTCTTTTCGTTTTACCCGCGTTTTTGGGGTAATAGAGATACACTGGCGGGTAGGTTTTCCAGTAGCTCTCCATCACGGGTATAAAGCGCTCCCTGTCCGGCTGTAACTGCAAGATGGGTTCAAACAAACGTCCGATTCCCAGGCCGTTACGGATCCCGTCTGCCATAACGTCAATATCGTTGCTGATTAACTGCCCGGGCATCTCAACCGTCAACTGCTCTCCGCGATCGTTCAGAATCAACGGAAGGATGCGGTTGTTAGTAATAAAACGGTAGCCAATCAGCTTGTGTTGACTGAGGTCAGCCGGCACCTCGGGCATTCCATGCTCGCTGATATAAGCTGCGGATGCATATAACCCTTCACGAAATGGTTTCATTAACGGCCGCGCCACCACCCCACCTTCGAGGATATAGCCAAAACGGATCCCAAGATCAAAACGCTCTTCGATAACATTCACGGTACCGTCGTGAACCGAAATTTCAAGCTGTATACCCGGATATTGCTGACAGAATTTCGCCATTGCAGGCTTAAGAATTAACAGATAGGCAAAACGCGAGAGCGTGATTCGCACGATACCAGAGGGCTCCTGATTCTGGTCGCGAATGCTTTCAAGCGAATTTTCCAGCGACTCCACCGCCGCAGCGGTCTGTTCCAGCAACAGCTGCCCAGTTTCCGTCAGCTCAATACGGCGGGTCGTACGCACAAAAAGCGGATGGCCAATATGATCTTCCAGCAGCTTAAGCGCATTGCTGACGGAGGGAGGCGTAATTTCCAGTTTTCTTGCGGCTGCCGAAATATTGCCCTCACGTGCAATGCTCTGAAAGATCCGTATCTGGTTATACAGGGCGTTATTCATAATGTTTTCCTAAAGCAATCTCCGCCTGATTATTAAGTACAGTCTAAAGATGCTTAAGTCAATGCTCCTCTAATCTTCGTGAAATTCGCCTCTTATACTTTTATCTCTTTCTACAACGACCTGAGTTCAGGAGACTATGATGCGAATTTTATGTCTGGATATCCCCGCACCTGGAGCATCGCTGGAAAAATATGCTCCACACCTTAACGCTGAAGCGCTGCACGCCTGGGGATTGTATAAATCCGGCTTCATCCGCGACATCTACTTCCGTCAGGACAGACCTGGCGTCGCTATTTTTCTTGAATGTGACTCTGTCGATGAAGCGATGAACGTAATGGCCGAATTCCCGCTGGCAAAAGCTGGCTTATTAAGCTTTGAGTGCATTCCGCTTGGCTCCTTTATTAACTGGGAAAATCTCTTTGCCGCTGAATTTAAAAATAAATAGTGAGGCCCGATATGAAACCTGCAGATAAACCCGTGCTGTGTGTCGTTTCCAGTCATCCGATTAAAGGCGCATCCGGTGTACCAACCGGTTTTTTCCTGGCTGAGCTGACGCATCCGCTGAAAGTACTGGAAGATGCCGGACTAAAAACGATGATAGCCAGCATTCGCGGGGGACAGCCGCCGGTGGATGGATTTGACCTCAGTGACTCTGTCAACGCCTGGTTCTGGAACGAAACCGATTTTCAGCAGCGCCTGGCCACAACGCCTGCGTTATCTGAGCTGAACGGTTCCGATTACAGCGCCGTTTTCTTTGCGGGCGGGCATGGAACCATGTGGGATTTCCGCGACAGCCATGATGCCCAGCGTATTATCCGCGAAGTGTATGAAAGTGATGGGATTGTCTCAGCCGTCTGCCACGGGCCTGCGGCACTGGTTGACGCAAAGCTCAGCAGCGGCGAATACCTGGTGAAAGGCAAAAACGTGGCGGCCTTTACCAACAAGGAAGAGGAAGAAGTTCACACTACAGATGTGGTTCCCTACCTGCTTGAGACTGCACTCCGCGAGCATGGCGCGCTTCATCATGAAGCCCCGAACTGGTCTGAAAACGTGGTTACCGACGGACGCCTTATCACGGGGCAGAATCCCGCTTCAGCGCACGGTGTCGGTGTGGCGCTGTTAAATGCCCTCCGCGAGCCAACTTAATTCATTCATCTGTCTTTCATCGTTACTCACCCTCTTTGGCCGGTTTACGTCAGCAACGTTCCGGCCTTTTTTCAGGAGCTGAATATGAAAACTCTTCCTCCAGTCGCGCTCGGCACATGGTCCTGGGGCACCGGCTTCGCCGGTGGCGACACCGTCTTCGGCAATCATCTTTCTGATACTCAGATGGCAGACGTGTTCACCACGGCCATGAGTAAGGGTCTCAACCTCTGGGATACCGCAGCAGTATATGGCATGGGGAGTTCCGAGGCAGCGCTGGGAACATTAGTCCGTCAGTTCCCCCGCGAGGATATGATTTTATCCACCAAATTCACGCCGCAGATTGCGAACGAGCAGTCTGCACAGCCTGTCAGCGATATGCTTGAGGCCAGCCTCGGACGCCTGGGCGTGGACGCGATTGATATCTACTGGATCCATAATCCCCTCGACGTCGAAAAATGGACGCCAGGACTGATCCCACTTTTACAAAGCGGTAAGGTAAAACGCGTAGGTGTTTCCAACCACAATCTGGCACAAATCAGACGCGCCAATGAAATCCTTAACGCTTCCGGTTATTCCCTCAGTGCAGTACAAAATCACTACAGCCTGCTCTATCGCGCTTCTGAAGAGGCCGGGATCCTTGATTATTGCCGACAAAATAACATCACGTTCTTTGCTTACATGGTCCTGGAGCAAGGCGCGCTCAGTGGTCGTTATGATTCAAATCATCCCATGCCTGCCGGGAGTGGCCGGGCCGAAAGTTATAACGCAGTACTGCCGCAGATAGAAAGACTAACCGCCGCCATGAAAAAAATGGGAGCCGAAAGGAATGCCAGCGTGGCACAGATAGCCATCGCATGGGCTATTGCGAAAGGTACCCTTCCCCTCGTTGGTGCGACTAAAGTCCATCACGTTCTGGACGCCGCCTGCGCTTCAGACATCCAGTTACGCGATGAGGAAATCATCCTGCTGGAACAACTCGCCGCAGAGACCAGAGTGGATACACGAGGCGCCTGGGAAAAACCGATGGTGTAAAGCCCGTCCGGAACAGACTGTCATGAATCACATTCACGTATGGACAGTTCCGGGCGATCCTAATCTGTATCACTTTTACTGCTTTGTATGAAGGGTGAGAATATGAAAATCATTTGCCTTGAAGAACATTATCTCGACTGCGAGTTAGGCCGAGCGTGTATGCCTGTTGCGCTTGAGCAGGCGCCTTTCCTTGGCGACTGGGGGAAAACCGTCGCTGATGGTCATAATCCTGACCGAAGCCGGCCGCAGATAGAAAAGAATGCGCTGATAAACGCGAAAGGCGCTGATTTGGGAAGCCGCCGCCTCAGGGATATGGATGAAGCTGGAATTACCCTGCAGATACTCTCTGTGGGCGGATTCCCCCAGTTGGCACCCGAGGATGAAGCGGTAACATTAAATATGGCGGCAAACGATCGCGTTGCCGGGGCGGTAAGAAATCACCCGGATCGCTTCGCGGCATTTGCCACACTTCCCTGGGCACAGCCGGAAGAGGCTGAAAATGAGCTTGTCCGCGCAGTTGAAAAACTAGGATTTAAAGGAGCACTGCTGAATGGCAGACCCTCTTCATGCTTTCTCGATCATCCTGACTATGACTCCCTGCTTTCCCGCTTTAATAAACTGAATGTGCCACTCTATCTTCATCCCGGATTACCGCTTAAAAGCGTACAGCAGGCCTACTTCACGGGCTTCAGCGCAGAGGTCAACGCCAGGCTTTCTATGTTTGGCTGGGGCTGGCATCACGAAGCGGGGATCCATTTGTTGCGGCTGATGTTATCGGGCGCATTTGATAAATATCCCAACCTGCAGGTAATCAGTGGCCACTGGGGGGAGATGTTACCCTTCTGGCTGCAGCGTCTTGATGACAGCCTACCACTGGCTGCAACGGGTCTGTCACGCACGCTAACGAGAACCTTCCAGGAACACGTTTACGTTACCCCGTCAGGTATGCTGACACTGCCGCACTTCAAGTTTATCTACGAGTTAATGGGGGCAGAAAGGATCCTGTTCTCCGTCGATTATCCCTATCAGACCCTGGACGGTGTAAAAACCTTTATCGACAGTCTGCCTGTCAACAAGGCTGAAAAAGAGGCCATCGCATTTCGCAATGCAGAACGTTTACTGGGCATCACGGCGTAGTTCACGGGTTCGTGATGACCGGTACAATGAGAACAGTTGACCATTATTAGTTTTTGTCTAAAAGTGAATGAGTCTTTACTGCTCTAAAAAAAATAATGGTGTCACTCTATACTGGGTTAAACATTCACCAAATATATTTAACTCATTGAAATGAAAAATATCCTTATTGTTTCAGGTCATCCTGAGCTTACCCATTCCGTCGCCAATGCCACGATCCTTGATGAAGTGGCGACCGCCCTTCCCGATGCTGAAATTCGTCGTCTGGACTGGCTCTATCCGGACGGCAAATTCAATATCGCTGCGGAGCAGGAAAGCCTGCTCAGGGCCGATGTGATTGTCTGGCAGTTTCCTTTTTCCTGGTATGGGCTGCCCGGGTTAATGAAACAATGGCTGGACGAGGTCTTTGTCCACGGCTTCGCGCATGGCTCAACGGCGAAACTGGGCGGTAAAAAGCTGCTCCTCTCCTTCACTACAGGGGCGCCACAGGCGCTCTATACCGCTGACGGTTTCTTTGGCCATGCCATTGAAGAGTATCTTATTCCATTCGAGACCACGGCAAAACTGTGCAATCTTGAGCTGCTGGCGCCGGTTTATACCTGCGGTATCAGCTATGCCGACCGGGATGCCGACAAAATCGCGCAGCAAAAAACGCTTGCCCGGGAACACGCTTCAAGGCTTGTCGATCTGCTCAATTCCGTCGTGAATAATCCAGAGAGAGAATAACGATGCAGTATACCCGGCTCGGTAAAAGTGACTTACTGGTCTCCCGCATCTGTATGGGATGTATGGGGTTTGGCGACCCGTTAACGGGCCAGCATCGCTGGACGCTGGACGAAACAGCAAGCCGGGACATCATCCGCTACGGTCTCGAAAAGGGTATCAATTTTTACGATACCGCCATCGCCTATCAGAACGGCTCCAGCGAGCGATACGTTGGCCGGGCGCTGCGGGAGATGGCAAAACGCGAGGACGTGGTGCTGGCCACCAAGTTTCTGCCACGAACCGCCGCGCAAATTGCTGCGGGGATCGGCGGAAAAGAGGCAATAGCCCAATCGCTCGACCAGAGCCTGCAGAATCTGGGGATGGACTACATCGACCTCTACATCTACCACATCTGGGATTACAACACGCCAGTTATTGAGGTGCTTGAAGCGCTTCATGCCGCCGTTACTGCGGGCAAAGTGCGCGCTATTGGTATTTCCAATTGCTATGCCTGGCAGCTGGCGAAGGCGAACGCCCTTGCAGAACGCGAAGGGCTGACGCCCTTTGTCTCCGTGCAAAGCCACTACAACCTGATTATGCGTGAAGATGAACGAGAGCTCTTCGGTCTGTGCGCTGAAGATGATATCGCAATGACCCCCTATAGCGCGCTGGCCAGCGGTCGTCTCTCCCGGAAAGAAGGCCACACGCGGCGAGCCACGGAGGATGATTATGCGCGTGGAAAATATGACAGCACGGCTGAACAGGATCGGCTCATTATTGAGCGTGTCGCCGAACTTGCCGAACGGCATCAGGTGTCTATGACGGAAATATCTCTCGCTTGGTTGCTGACAAAAGTCACGTCACCTGTCGTCGGGGCCACAAAAAAAGATCACGTCGATGACGCGGTAAACGCCGTAAACCTTCAACTGAATCCGGAGGAAATCCGGCTTCTGGAAGAAACCTACCAGCCGCATGTTCTGACGGGGATCATGGGGCAAAACACGCCGCAAACGAAAGACGTTAAGCAGGTCTGGACGCGGTAGCAAACAGTAATTTCAGTAAAAGGATCATCGTGAAAAAGCCCCTTATGCTTTTAATTTGTATGCTCATAAGCTGCCCTGTCTTTGCAACAAAACTGGACGCGCCGGATAAGGTAATGATGAATATCTTTGAGCTCGGCGTCAGGCACGATCGGGACAAAGATTTTGCAGACGTAGCCAGACAGACGATTTCCGCTTCGGTTGATCATGAAGCAGGTACGCTGGCGATGTACGCCCTGCACCGCAGCGACAATCCACGTAAGGCATTCATGGTCGAACTCTATGAAAACGAGAGTGCTTACCGCAAACATCTGAATGCCGAACCATACAAGGCATTCGCTGCCCGGGCACCTGACATTATCGATCGGAAAAATAAAATCACTCTGGAGCCCCAGTTTCTGGGGGACAAACACATCATACCGAATGAGCGAACCATTAATAATCTGGTGATCGTCGAGGTAAAGCCTGAATTACAGACCGAATTTAAAAACATCGTCATGCCTGAAATGGCTGAGTCACTCAAAGTAGAGAAAGGCGTGTTAGCCATGTATTCCGCTACAGACTCACAGACTCCGAACCGCTGGTATTTCTATGAGATTTACGCCAGTGAGGAAGCGTATCAACTGCACCGACAAACGCCACACTTCCGTGACTATCTCAGGCAAACGGCGCATATGAGCACCAGTAAGGACGCTATCCCGGTAAAACCGGTATTTCTTCGTAACAAAGGCGGAATCAAACAGGATCCGCACCGTTGACCAGTGAGGATTGACATGAAAAGCGTAATTGCAGCAGCGGCCATGTCGCTTGTTATTTCTGATTTTGCTAATGCTGAGGAAACAAGAGGTAAAACTATGATGAAAATTGAACCTTCAGCGATTTCTGAAGCTGATATTCGTTCTGTCTCACCGGCTCTTGCGCGCTTTGGTCGAGAAGCTATTACTGAAGATCTGTGGACACGCGATGCCCTCTCGCCCAGGGATCGTAGTATGGTGACCGTCGCCATGCTAATTGCCAGAAACCAGCCTGGCGACCTTAAGCACTATATAGACATTGCCCTTGATAATGGCGTTACACCAGCGGAATTGTCAGAAATCATTACCCATCTGGCGTTCTACTCAGGTTGGCCAAATGCAATGTCAGCCGTCAGCGTGACCAAAGCAGTATTTGAAACTCGTGGCGTCACGGCAGATGCACTTCCTGAAGCTTCTCCGGACCTGCTTCCTCTCAATCAGGAAGCAGAAAAGCAGCGTTCAGAGACAGTGGAAAAAAATGTTGGCCCAATATCTCCAGGCCTGGTTAAATTCACTGCTGATCCACTCTTCCTGGATCTCTGGCAAAGACCCGCGCTGAAACCCCGCGACAGAAGCCTGATTACGGTCAGCGCCTTAATCGCATCCGGACAGAGCGCGCAGATTGGCTATCACCTCAATAGAGCAATGGATAATGGACTTTCTGTTGAGGAAGCTGGTGAGATCGTTACCCAGGCCGCCTTCTATGCTGGCTGGCCAAACGCATTTACCGCTGCTCCGGTTGTGGGAGAGGTGCTAAACAATCGATCATCGAGTAAAAGGTAACATTACTGAACACTAAAACCTGACGCACATCACAAAATTAGAACGATCAGTTCATGAACCAACAGACGTGACATCGAGTGATTTATGGACAGCGTTTAACACAGTTATGAACCAAAACTGAGTTCATAACTGTGAGCTTGAATCGCCATTTGATTAATATCCATTTAAAACAGTTTGTTATACTGTTTCTGGTGCTGTCGTAAATTATGTATATTCCTCAAACCCAGAATAGTTAAATCACATTAAGCATACCTGACGATCTCCACATGGGATTATGAACCTGGTAATTTGTGGTGATTAGCGACCTCCCGCAAAGCAGACCAAACTGCCCTTTTTTCTTCTTAAGTAAAAGCAGCTTGATCTAAACGAGTCGATGCCGCAGATTCAAGACTCCATTTGTTCATGGAGTCAGCTCAATCAGCCGCAAACTCAGCAGACCGTTACTGTCTGAAATGTCGCTGGGTGGCCGGTTCATTAACCTGACAGGCCTGAAACCTGACATCAAACCATCGCTGGAGGAAGCATGCTTAAAAAATCGATAGTCGCCCTTTCATTGTTTTTCGCTCTGACGCCCGCCGTTTTTGCGGGCAATAGCGAAAGCGAGCTGTTGAATAAAAAGAATGTCATTGATTTTTATAATAAGGCCTTAAACGACAAAGACTTCTCTGCCGCCAGGCCCTATCTCGGGGATCGCTATGTACAGCACAATCCGATGGCAAAAGATGGCGTGGAAGGCTTCGAGCAGTTTATCGCTTTTCTGAAGAGTAAATATCCCGACTCGCACAGCGAAATCAAGCAGGCATTCGTCGACGGAGATAACGTGATTTTGCATGTTGAAGTAACCGGTCGTGAGCCAGGCGTTACGCGGGCTATCGTGGATATCTTCCGCCTCAACGAACAGCACAAAATCGTTGAACATTGGGATGTTACCCAAAACGTTCCGCAAAAAACCGCCAGCGGCAACGGCATGTTCTAAGACCTTTGACTCACGCTCTTGCTTTCCCTTTTTTCATTCGTATAGAAGATTGCTTGTTTAAATAATTTATTTACTTTACTGTAAAGTAAATAAATTCATGAGATCACACTGATGCTCAACGAAAGAAATTGGGGAAAGCTTCTTTATTTCATTGGCTTATGGCTTTTTAGCTCCAGTGCTGATGCTGGTTTGCCAAACATACTTGCGCGCATCACCATGTGTTGCAACCCGCAAATTGTTCACAATCAACTCCTACGGCGTGGCAAAACAGATACCGCCCTTGCCTTTTTCTCCTCTTCCGGCTGACGACGAGCTAAACGAACCAACTGACGCGTTTGCTATGCAAAAATCCCTTAACTGACTAAAGGTGAATAACAATGCTGGCCCGTTTTTTTGTCTTTCGCCCGGTTTTTGCCGCGGTCATCGCCATCTGCATCATGGCAACCGGCGCTCTCGCCATGATGACTTTGCCGGTGGAACAGTATCCGGATATCGCCCCGCCTGCTGTTAATGTCACGGCTAACTATACTGGCGCTTCAGCAGAAACCGTCGAGGATAGCGTTACTCAGGTGCTGGAGCAGCAGATCAAAGGTATCGATGGGTTGATCTACTTTTCCTCAAGCAGCAGTTCAGCTGGCCAGGCCCGCATTAGCCTTAGTTTCGATCAGGACGTTAACCCTGATATGGCGCAGGTACAGGTACAAAACGCGGTAAATCAAGCAATTACACGATTACCACAAGAGGTGCAGCAGCAAGGAATTACCGTTACCAAATCTCAGGGGGACAGCTTGATGGTGGTAGCCCTGTATGACCCAAGCAGGCAATTAACCAGCCTTGATATTAGCGATTTCCTCATCAGCTCTTTACAAGAACCGTTGAGCCGCGTCGAAGGCGTGGGTGAAACCACTGTTTTTGGCGCGCAGTATGCCATGCGCATCTGGCTCAATCCGCTCAAACTAACCAGCTATGGATTGATGCCCTCGGACATACAGGCCGCGATCGAGGCGCAGAATTCGCAAGTGACCAGCGGTGAAATTGGTTCTCTGCCGACGATTGAGGGACAATATTTGAACGCCACGGTGACGACGCAGTCCCGCCTTGGTCATCCGGAGCAGTTTGAGAATATTATTCTACGCACCCATCGCGATGGCTCAGTAGTGTACTTGCGCGACGTGGCCCGCGTGGAAATCGGCGCGGAAAACTATCAAAACCAAACGACGCTCAATGGTTACCCTTCCGCTGGGATCTCAATTCAGTTGGCCTCGGGAGCCAACGCGCTGGAAACGGCGGAGAAAGTTAGGACTGAAGTCGAACGCCTTTCTCCCCGCTTTCCACAAGGCGTAATCGCCGCCTATCCACGCGACAGCACTCCGTTTGTGACGGTATCGATCGAAAGCGTGGTGCATACGCTGATTGAAGCGATACTCTTTGTCGTGGCCGTTATGTATCTTTTTCTTCAAAGCTGGCGTGCAACGCTTATCCCGACCCTGACGGTACCGGTGGTTCTGTTGGGCACTTTCGGCATTCTAAGCCTGCTTGGCTACAGCATCAATACACTGACCCTTTTTGCCATGGTGCTGGCAATCGGGCTGCTGGTAGATGACGCTATCGTGGTGGTGGAAAATGTTGAACGTTTGATGGCAGAGGAAAACCTCACTCCACAGGAGGCCACGCTGCGCTCGATGAATGAGATAACCGGGGCGCTGATAGGTATTGCTCTGGTTCTCTCCACCGTTTTTATCCCGATGGCGTTCTTTGGTGGCTCTGTGGGGATTATCTATCGTCAGTTCACCGTGACCATTGTTTCAGCAATGGCGCTGTCTGCATTGGTCGCTCTGACGCTGACGCCAACGCTGTGCGCCCACCTGCTCAAGCCTGGACACATAAATAAAGGTCGTTTTTTTACCCTCTTCAATCGCGGAGTAGCGATAAGTCAGAACAGCTACCTGGCCACACTTCGTCGAATGACCGCCCATCCACTCCGTTTTGTTTGTCTGGCCCTGATACTAACTTTTTTGATGCTCTGGCAATATCAAAAGCTCGCAAGCGGATTTTTGCCCGAGGAGGATCAGGGCGCGGTTATGGTTCAGTACTCACTGCCGTCTGGTTCGCCGATGTCGATGACCGAGGCCGTTGGCGCGGATATTACCCACTATTTTATGACTGAGGAGAAAGATAACCTCGACGTTATTTTTATGGTCACAGGAAGAAATAATGCCGGTAGCGGGCAGAACGTCGGTATGGCATTCGCTGAGTTAAAACACTGGGACCAGCGTCCCGGGAAAGAAAACAGCGCTCAGGCCATTATTCTACGCGCGAACCAGTATTTTAATAAAAATGCCAGGCAGGCCAACATAAGCGTGATGTCACCCCCGACCATTCGCGGTCTCGGACAATCCAGCGGTTTTGAATTATGGCTGCAGGACAGCGCCGAAAATGGCAGTGCGGCACTTATGCAGGCACAAACCACCCTGCTCAATGCCGCCAGAGAGAATCCTGCTCTTAACGCGGTAAGGATTAATAGTCTGGAGGAAAAGGCGCAGCTGCAGGTCGATGTCGACCGACAAAAAGCGCAGGTTCAGGGGCTGGATCAGGCCGATATCAACAATACGCTTTCAGCGGCCTGGGGGGGCATATATGTTAACGACTTTGTCGATCGAGGGCGGGTTAAACGCGTGTATATCCAGGGAGACGCGCCCTGGCGTTCAACACCAGAAAATTTATCCGCCTGGTTTGTCCGTGGCAACAGCGACAACATGGCGTCCTTCGACAGCTTCTCGACGCTTCGCTGGACCAGCGGACCGCAGATGCTTCAGCGTTTCAATGGGCTGTCGGCCGTGCAGTTTCAAGGAGGTGCTGCGTCTGGCGTCAGCTCCGGCGTGGCAATGGCTGAAATGTCCGAAATGGTCAGCTCGCTGAACGGATTTGACCTGCAATGGAGCGGTTTGTCCTGGCAGGAGCGCTCATCTTCGGTGCAAACGCTGTGGGTCTATCTGGCATCGCTAGCCTTTATGTTTCTGTGCCTCGCTGCCTTATATGAAAGCTGGTCGATCCCCATTGCCGTGATGTTGATTATCCCGTTGGGCATCATTGGCGCGATCAGCGCTTCGTTGCTCGCCGGTTATGAAAATGATATTTATTTCCAAGTGGGGATGTTAACAACAATGGGCCTTTCGGCCAAAAATGCGATCCTGATCGTCGAATTCGGGCTATCGCAGTTTCAGCAAGGAAAAAGCCTGACGGAAGCCGCACTGGAAGGCGCACGGCTGCGCTTGCGTCCGATTATTATGACCTCACTCGCATTTGTTGTCGGCGTGATCCCTCTGGTACTCTCTGCAGGTGCCGGCGCTGCCAGCCAACAGGCGGTGATTGGCGGCATGCTTTCAGGGACGCTACTGACGTTGCTTTTAGTTCCACTATTTTTCCTGCTAGTGCAGCAAGGAATCATGCGACTGAAAAGTCGCAAACAGTAAGGACTCAATTGATGATCAATCAACGCGGGCGGCCGATGAAAGCTCGCCCTCGCATTTTGCAAACCGCGCGTGAGCTGTTTCTCCAGCACGGACTGGACGTGTCTTTGGATACCATCGCCGCCGAAGCGGGCACCACGCGTCCGACGCTGTACAGCCATTTTCCCGGTGGTAAAGATGCGCTGCTGCTGGAGACTTTTGCGTTTCTGAATGACACAATGCAGCCCCCACTACGCCAGCTTTTTCAGGAATGTCAGCAGGATTTTCCCGCGCTGCTGCACGGATTTGCAAACGTTGTGCAGCAGCACTTCTATGCCCCTGAGAACATCCATTTTCAGCGCTTACTGATCCAGGTTCTCGTGCAGAAACCCGAGCTATATGTCACGCTTGAGCAACGGCCCTCCGGTCGCGTACTGCAGGCACTCAGCGAGATCCTTGCGCAAAAACAAGACGAGGGACTGTTGACCATCAACGACCCGGAACTGCAGGCAACAGCGTTTCTAGGCGCAATTATGGGTTACCCGCTGCCTGGGGCGCTCATTGCACAAAAAGCAATAGATCCAAAAAGGCTGGAGCAACTTGCCGACTGCGCAATTGAGGGGTTTCTCAAAGCATGGGGGTACAAGCCGTAATGCTTTGCCACAACTATCTGAAAAAACAAGGAGAATACCTGAGGTACTCTCCTTGTTTTATAGGTGGTTAATCACCCCGACATATATAAGTGGGATAATGCCGGTCCTGGATCAGCCACACCGAAGGCGCAACCTCGGAGATGGTAAGATAGTAACGGGCGGTTGGATTGGCGAAACTGCCCCATTGCGCATCCGGCGTGTTGTCATTGTGCCTGCGCCAGGTTTTGGTGTAGCTCAATACCACCACTTTATCATCATCCCGCCGCGACCAGATAAAATCGACATCTCTGTCAACGATCATACTCTGGCCATTTGCCCAGGCAGCCCCTTTGTAGGCGGTCAGACCAGTACCGTCGCGGTGAAAATAGAACTGAGCAACTGTATTAACCCGCACTTCACTGGCCTTCCCTTCATTGCGCGTAAAATTAAATTCTGTACTGCAGGCCAGTACATCACGTTTACTAACTCCGGTAGAACAGTAATAAAGCGCCAATCCGCCACCGAGCAGAAAAATACCGAGGCCACAGAAAACTTTAATTTTCATTTTTCTGCTCCACTTTTATAGCGAATGGTTTTACACAAACTGGCTTTATTGATCGGGCATGCGCCGATAAACACTTCATCCGCAGCGACCAGGGAAAAACGAGCGCTGAAATAATAGACGCTGTACTCCTCGCGCTGGCACGCTACGTTGTTTTTATCCAGCAACGCGGCCAGTTTCGATAATACCAACGGTCGCCCATGATCGTTAATAAGCCAGATGCTACATTTAGCGATTTTTTGCTCAACCGGCTTTAGCTTTATCGGCGTCGTTATATTCTGTTGTTGGCGAATAATTATACCAATACCGAATGCCGACGCTAATAATGCCGTGAATACCAGCCACCATTTCAGACGTCGTGGTTGCTTCCTCTTTTCAGCGTTTTGTCGCTGGGGTTGAGGTTCGCTTGCGCAAGCGTTTTGCGCCGGTTGAAAAATAACATCCGCCTCAAACCGGAAACCATAGCGTGGTATGGTCACAATCAATTCATGATGTTCTCCCAACGCCTGGAAGCTTTTGCGTAACTCACTTATCGCTTTGTTGAGATTATTTCCCGAAGGCGTGAAACCGAATTCCTGCCACACGCGGGTAATCAACTCCTCACGGCTAAGTTCGCTTCCTTTATGTCGAATAAATTCCTGTAACAGACGCACGGCGGGTGCCGAAAGCGTTAATACGGACTCAGGCTGTCCAACAATACTTAATGTGTGAGCTTCAGGATCAAATAACAACGAATTGTTGCATATAAAAAACATATTTCATTCTCGGCTGTTGCCGCTTGCTTTTTATCCCTGTAACTGCAGGCAAGAAATCCCCTTCTGAATTAGCTTATTTTTTCATCAGCAGGAATTTTCTCCCCATCCTGGGTTGCGGCATTTTCTTTTAACTATACAACTTTAAAGCCTGGATTGCAGGATAAAGAACTGTATTTTTTAAGTTAACTAATACAAATTTTCACAACCTGCTGTTCCGGTTAAAGTTTCCCTGTCCTGAAGCGATACGAAAGCAGACGGTGTCGTGGTGTAAAAACGCCGTACATGAACTCAGAGCAGGCAGAATGAATGTGAAAGTAAAAAACAGAGTAAACAAGTCCACTGCGCTTTATCTCGCTGCCCTGTCGATGTCATTTTTCGCAGAAATGACACAGGCTAATATGAGCGTTTACCCGATGGAACTTAACGTCGACAGTTCCGGGACGGCCCAAATCAGAGTGGCCTCTAAAAGCGATGATATTCAGTTCATTCGGGTGAGGCAAAAGAAAATTCTTAATCCGGGTACGCCACAGGAAAAAGAAGTTGAGATGGCAGCCTGGAAAGACGGTAGCGTTGTCGTTACCCCTGAAAAATTCGCCTTAGCGGCAGGCGCTTTACGTATCGTGAGGCTGGTATCTCTGACCCCGCCAGAAAAAGAGAGTACCTGGCGCGTTTATTTTGAAGGGGTAAAACAGCCGGATAGTATTCTGCCTGCAGCATCCGCGGGAACGCCGGCTTCGGCCAAACTCGGCGTTAACGTTATCTGGGGAGCATTGGTTCATTTGGCGCCGGAAAAGCCGGTGGTTTCTCTGCGAATAAATCCCGCAGCAGGAACTTTAAAAAATGACGGCTCTTTGCGGGTACCGCTGAAAGAAATTGGCGCTTGCGATGTTAATGATAAATGCAGGTGGTTTAAAGAAGATGCGACTATTTATCCGGACACCGAGCGAAAATTAAAAGTGCTCACTCAGGTTCGTGGCCAAAAATATAAATTCCGCTATTTCAACTGGATTAATAAAACAGCTGAAGAAGCCGACTTACCCGTCGTGCAATAACACGACATCACTGTCAAAACCACGTGTGGTTTGTTTAAAGAGCTAATGGAGCTCGTTTATAAATATGGAGATATCAATGAAGAAGTATATTAAACCTCTGATGATCGTTGCTGCGATGTCGACTGCGTTCAGCGCAATGGCTATTCAGAAGGATATTACGGTTAATGCCAACGTAGACTCCCAGTTGGATATGACCCAGGCCGATAATACGCCATTACCAGCCAGCATCGATATGCAATATCTGCCGGGCCGTGGGCTGGAAAGCTACCGTCTCAATACCAAAATTTGGTCGAACTCAGCCACCAGCAACGTCAAAGTGCGTCTGGTTAGCGCAGCGAATCTGACCAATGAAGATGGCGCCGAAACGGTACCGATGACCGTAAAACTGGGCGATAAAACCCTGAATACCACCGATGCTGAATTCACCGGTAGCGAACTGTTCCCGGGCAGCGTTGAAAACGGTTCTGCGGTCCTGCCGCTGACCATCTCTCAGACCACAAAAGGCATTCTGAAAACCGGTCAGTACAGCGGCGTGGTGAGTCTGATGCTGACTCAGGCGACCACCGCGGAAGGCGGTGCGTAACCCCACAATACGTATAAGGAAGTACATCAGAGGGCGCCTGCCCTCTGATGTCAGGATGACGTCGAGGCTCGTTCATGGCTTTTCACAGAAATGCTCTTCTTTTTGTCGTTTTGTTACCCGCTTCCGTTCAATTAGCCAGCGCCACTATCGTCGTACCTGCGGGCTTTGAGGATCTGGCGAAAACGCAGCGCCTGTGGACAGAAGTGAGTCTGTATGGCACTTCGCTTGGCCTGTTTGAAGCCGATATTACGCTTGAAACGGTAACCTTCGTGGCGCCGGAAACGCTTGTCGCGGCAATTAAACGTCAGTTCAACGATGATCCTGCCTTGATCGCCTCGGTGACCGGCGCCCTTTCCTCTCCGCTTGCGCGTAACGGCAATCTCGCCTGCAGCAGCAATGGTTCCGCGCCGGGTTGCGATTTTATCGACACCAAAAGCGTGGCCCTGATTTATGACGAGAATAACGCGCGCATAAACCTGTTTTTCGACAGGCGGTATCTACCCAAACAAACGGCGGAAAATCAGTGGTATCAGCCTACGCGTAATACCGAAAACGCGCTGATCCACCAGCAAAATATCAACTTCGTGGCCGATGAAAACTATCAGTCGATGACCGTGCAGGGAAACGGCGCGCTGGCCATGACTGAGAATGGGTATTTTAACCTCGACTGGACCTGGCTTGGGCAGCGCTCTCGCCATCAACAGCAGCAGGAGATCACGGTGAATAACGCCTGGTTCCGTCAGGATCTATGGCACGAATATTACGTTCAGTTAGGTGAAATGGATACGCGCGATCTCTTCAGCGCGGCCGGCGGCAATATCAACCTCAGCCAACTGCCGCTTGGAAAAATTCGCGGGCTGCGTGCCGGCTCGACGCGAGCGTGGATCAACCCCGTTCAGCAGTCCAGCGGAACGCCCATTACCGTGCTGCTTTCCCATGACGCGCGTATAGACGCCCGTAGGGGGAATCAGCTGCTGGCCAGTTTTTATCTTAATGCCGGGGCGCAAACCCTGGATACCCGTTCGTTTCCGGACGGGAGCTATACCGTGACGCTGGCGATTTATGAAAACAACCGCCTGACCCGCACCGAGCAGGTTCCGTTTACCCGCACCGGCATCACGCCATTCGACCGCGTCGAGTGGTTTATGCAGGCCGGTGAAACCGATAACGACGATATGAGCGACGAACGCAGCGCCGTGGTGCAGGCGGGTATTCGCCTGCCTGTAACTTCTACGCTGGCGGTCACCAGCGGCGCAACGGTGAAAAAGAACCAGCGTTTTGTGGAAAGTGCCGTCGACTGGAGCCGCGGATTCAATACCGGCCCCATCGATGGCGTCCTCAGCACACGCTTTAGCTACCTTTATGGCAGCCAGGGCCAACGCGGCAATATCCAGCAAATCAGCTACAACGATGGCTTTTCACTAAGCTTCTATCGTAATGCCTTATCGGCTGACAACTGTGACTCCAGCAGTACCGGGTTTGATGCGGTGAATGGTTGCTACCGAAGCCTCTCGGTAATGTTCTCCGTTCCTGTCGGCTCGTGGTATGCCAACCTCGGTTATTCCGATAACCGCAATGAAGGTCGCTATGTTTCGCGGCGTGAATTACCGAATAGTGACGATCGGCGCGACAACGGTTTGCCCTGGGAATCGGTGTATATGACCCGCACCCGCTCGCAGGCATGGCAGGCCGGACTGAGCAATTCGTTCAGCACCCGCGGGCTGAATATCAACAGCAGCATAAACCTGTTTATGCGTAACGATCATTCTGGTGATGGCAAGGATAAAGGCGGCTTCCTGAGCGTAAGCCTGTCGCTGGCTCATAACCGTCAGGGCGATGCTTCCAGCTACACTTCCGTGGGGGCCACATGGCAACAGCAGAAGCATGAAAAAAATCAGCTCAACTATAACGTCGCGCACAACTGGTACACCGATGCGCGCGGTGAAAACGAATATGGTCTCAACGCTTCCGGGATTAATAGCGACTCGCTAAATACTTCGGCCTATACCCGTCAGGGCGGCCGTTTTGGTAACGGAAGTTTGACCGTCAGCGATTCGTGGGATCGCCAGGATCATCGCCACCGGTTCAGCAGCAGCGGTAACTACAGTTCTACGTTGGCGTTATCTCGTTCTGGCTTGTGGTTTGGCCGCTGGGGTGACGGACGCCCGGCGTCAGCCATTGCGGTCAACGTCGCAACGCCGGAAGCGTCTCCTGATTCCCGCATTGCCGTTTCGCTGGATAACAGCGGTAGCGCCGATATCCCGGCAAACGCCCGCGCGCTGTTCGCCCTGCCCGGCTATCAGCAAACCACACTCACTATCAATGAGTCGACGGACATTTCCCACGGCGCCAACAGTGAAATTACGCAGGGGTCGGGAAGCAGAACGGTATTTATGGTGCCAGGAAAAATGCTGCACAGAGAGGTGCAAACCACCACGCGTTACACCTGGCTTGGCCAGTTGACCGATGAACAACATACGCCGTTTATCGGCGGCATGCCGCTCAACGTCAGCGGCTGGAGCGATTTAGGTAATGGCGGCTTTAGCGCGGAAAGCGACAGCCTGATTCAGTCGCTCTACCTGGTGAAACAACAACAGTTTTACCAGTGCGCGCTGAAGGTGAAGACCATGCGTGACGTCGTGCGTTATGTCGGCACGGTGACCTGCGAAGAACTGACTTATTCCGCGTTACCGGAAACCGTGCAGCAGCAGGCGCAATTACTGCTGGCTGGCCGTACGCCGGCGGTCAGCCCAACGGCGATGAATAACTCTACTCTCTCTACAGGAAAATGATGTGATAACGCGTCTTTTGATTTTACTGCTTGCCTGCATCTGTTTTGCCGAGGCTCAGGCCGGTAGTCCCGCCGGCAGAAATACCAGCGTGGCGTTCGCCTTCGATCGCCAGTCTCCTCCTGCCCGCCTGGATATCTGGCTGCACGAGTCCGGTGGTTATGATTCCAGCGATCCGCAAAAATGGGGACGAAATACCCTGACCTGCCAGTCGCGTACCGATACAACCTATGGCGCCTGCATGACCGCGCCGGTATGGTTTCCGGCGAACCCGGCCGCGCCCTATCCGATAAACCTGCGCTTTACCCACGCAATAACCAACAAAACGGTGGACGTAAAAGTCTATGGCGAACACCGTATGTTTATCAATAACAAAACTTTTGTCTTTGCCAGCTATGTGAGTGGGGGGACCGTTGATGAATCAGCATGGAACAGTGAGCCGTACTTTGATTTTTACATCGTCCGTAGCGAATTAAACAAACTCGATCAGGCCGGTATCTGGACGGCAACGCTGAAACAGAATTTGCGCGAATGGGGCACCGCCGACTGCAACGGCAACTTTAATGACGTCAATGTTGGCTGCCCAGGCTACCTCACTCTTGCTAACTGGCAGGCAAACCTGCGTATTGAGGTGGTCGACCCGGGCAATCAGCAGATTTACTTACCGGCATTTCCGCACTCCACGCCGGTGGTGAACCTCAACCTCACCAATTTCCCGGGCAGACCCGGCGGCAGTGAGATTAAGGGCGAAAACTCGCTGGATATGTGCCTCTATGATGGCAACAACAGTTCCAGCTCGCGGGCGTTTCTACGCTTTGAAGACGATGGACTTGACGCGACCGGGCGTGCCGAAGGGGCGTTCTCCATCCGGCGACGGGGGGGCAGCCAGACAGATCCAAGAGATCGTCTTGATTATCAGGTGCTCGTGACCAACCCGACCACCGGCGCAACTGAAGTTGCCGCTAACGGTAAAACGTTGACCTGGGAGGGCACCAACAATCGCCGCTATTTGCGCCAGGTTGTCCTGCCGGGCGGCCGCGAAAGCGTGTTATGCATCCCGGCGCCCATTACCCTGAAAACACCCGCCTTTGCCGCCAGCAGCAAAAACGCGGGTGACTATACCGGTACGTTACGCGTTATCTATACCCCCAGTACGTTATAAAGAGGCTACTGTGAGCTACGTTGTTCTTGATAATAATCGCTTTTATGCGGAGGGACTGCGCTACGCCCTCCTCCGTCGTAACGTTAAGACGGAAGTGCATAGCGGCACGGTGCAGTGGCAGCCCTTACTGTTAGAGAGCACCACCCTTGTTATTCGCTGCCGTTTCTCCATCAGTGGTACACATCAGTCGCTGGTTGAAATTTTGCTTACCCTCGAGGCCCATTGCTGGCAGGGTACGGGCTATCTGGTGTGTAATGAAAAAAGCTGGGGGCTGGCCACCTATCTGCGCAAGCGCTTTGAAACGTTAACGTTGCATATCATTGATGACCGGATTTCCGTTGCGGATGCCGCCTGGCTGTTATCTAAAGAGCCAAGGCGGATCCGCACCCTGCGCTGCTGCCTGACCGAGATGGAATTTAACGTCCTCGACAGACTGGTTAAGGGGCAGTCGGTAAGATATGTCGCGCATATGACGAAGATGAGTGAAAAACAGGTCTCGACCTATAAATGTAATGCGCTGAAGAAACTCAATGCGAATAATCTTCTACAGCTTCTGGTGTAACGACTTGTCCATGCGGCATATCGCCACTATTTTCTCTCTAAGCCAGCGGTGAGCGGGATCGCGTTCCATTCTCGGATGCCACATCTGCGAGACGGTAATCCGCCGGCTTTTAAAAGGCAGTTCAAAAAGATGCACCTGCTCAACTACTTGCTGATTGACTAAATAGAGGGCGGGGATCATAGCGATAAGATCCGTTTGCAGCGCCACGGAAAGCGCGGTCGGAAATCCGGGTACGACGCTGGCGATTTTGCGTTTCATGCCGAGTTCGGCCAGTACATCATCGACGGACCCGTGCAGCGTACCTTCTGGTGAGGCCACCACATGACCCCAGGCAACATAATCCGCCACGGTTATCTCTGTCAGGGCGGCCAGCGGGTGCCCCTTACGCACCACCCCCACAAACCGATCTTCAAATAGCCGTTGCAGACGGATTTCAGGCCCCATATTGCTCTGGACGCCAATCTCCAGATCAACCAGTCCTTCCCGTAGATAGCGTGACGTTTTTTCAGGCTTAGGCGCAAAGCGTAGACAGACATTGGGCGCGGCTTCGGCTACTGCCGCAATCAGCGAAGGGCCAAACGCTACCACAAACCCATCGTTTGCCCTGATGGTAAAAAGACGCTCCAGATTTTGCACGTTGAGCGCTTCGGCCGCTGGCTGCAGCACCGCTTTCGCCTCGAAGACCGCGCGACGGGCGCGATCGCGGGTCGCCTCCGCCCACGGCGTCAGCACCATGTTACGCCCGGCGCGAACCAGTATCGGATCTCCGGTGACGTCGCGTAACCGGCTTAGCGTGCGGCTCATGGCTGACGTACTGAGATTCAAACGACGTGCCGCGCCCGCCACGCTGGCTTCGTTAAGTAATACGTCGAGTGCAATCAATAAATTAAAATCGGGGTCTGACATGACCATCACTCCTGGAACATTCAGATAAGGCGTTTCATGCAACTATAGAGTGTAAATGGTGCGTCTTCCGCCCGGTAAAAGCCATCTTTATAGTTTCGTCATCCAGATATTCTCTGCAGGAGACAACACGATGACACTTTTTTCCAGCCAACCTGGCGATGACGGGCTGCCAGGCCCGGCGCGAGCGCGGGTCATGGCCGCGGTAATGACCACCACGTTAATGGGTGTCTTTGATGGCACCATGGTAAACATTGCCCTGCCGTCGATGGCGCAGGAACTGCAGGCGTCAGCCAGTACCGCCGTCTGGTTCGCCAACGGGTATCTGCTGGCGGCGGCGATGACGCTGGCGATATTCGCCGCACTGGCGGCGCGTTTCGGCTACCGCCCGGTGTTTCTGGCCGGACTGACGACATTTATTTTGGCATCAGCAGGTTGCGCGCTGGCGACGACGCCTGAGCTGCTCATCAGCATGCGGGTGCTGCAAGGGATCGGCGGCGCGGCAACGCTCAGTATCGCGCCCGCCATATTGCGCTCCGTTTTTCCCGGACGACTGCTGGGGCGTATTCTCGGGATACACGCCCTGCTCATCGCTTCAAGCTCCGCCATCGGGCCGGTGCTGGGCGGCACGATCCTGCATACCTTGAGCTGGCAATGGCTGTTTGCAATAAACGTGATCCCCGGCACCGTCGCCTTACTGCTGGCGGTCAGAGCGCTACCGCGGCCGGCAGTTGGCGGGCAAGCCGCTTTTGATACGCCCGGAGCGATATTGTCGGCGCTGCTATTGGGTTCAACGATCATGGCGGCGAATAGCTTGCAGAGCGCTTCGCAGCATATCGATAGTCTGTACTGGACGTTGCTCGCGGCGATAAGCGGTACCGCCTTTATCTGGCGTATCCGGCGTACGGACAACCCGCTGCTGCCGCCTGCGATGTTTAAGAATGAACGTTTTACCCTTTCGGCCTTTACGTCGCTGATCGCCTTCGTAAGCCAGGGGATCACTTTTATTGCGCTGCCGTTCCTGTTCCAGAACGGGTATGGCTATAGTCCGATGCTCTCGGCGCTGCTGTTTACTCCGTGGCCATTAGGGATAGTGCTGATCGCGCCGCACGCCGGCCGCTGGGCGGACTCAATCTCTGCTCCGCTCATCTCGACGCTGGGATTGATGATTTTTGTCGCGGGTTTAATCCTGCTGGCGATGCTGCCCACTACGCCCGCCGCGTGGGATATCTGCCTGCGGAGCCTGGTATGCGGTATTGGCTTTGGCTGCTTCCAGAGCCCGAATAACCGCGAAATGCTGTCAAACGTGAGTCGCGAACAGGCGAGCTATGCCTCGGGCGTATTATCCATCATGCGCACGTTCGGGCAGTGTCTGGGCGCCGCCGTGATGGGCGTACTGTTGGCAAAAGACGAAAGCGCCGTTCATATTGCGCTGTGGATCGCCGCCGCGGCCTCGGCGTTGTCGGCGGCCGTTAGCGCCAGCCGACTGCGGAAAATAGCTCTTCCTGCGGGAGCGGGATAAGTCTGCGGCGCATCCCCGACAAGAGGATGCGCCCGTTATTGTTTTACCCGGCAAGTTTTATCACCGCCCGGCTGAAGGCATCAATCGCCAGTTCGACATCGGCTTCGCTGACCGATTCCGCCGGATGGTGACTAATTCCCCCTTTACAGCGCACAAACAGCATCCCCACCGGCCAGCGCTCCGCGACAGCAATCGCATCATGTCCGGCGCCGCTTGGCAGCGTCAACGCCGCGCCCTGTACCTCGCATACCGCTTCGGCAATCACCCCCTGTAATCGCGGATCGCAGGTGGTTGCCGCAATGCGATAGAACTCCTCAGCGGCAAACTGCAGGCCGCGACGCCCGGCAATCTCTGCGGCAGACGCCAGCAATGAATCCAGTAATGCATCCAGCGGTTGATCCTGCGGACCGCGGATATCAAGAGTCAATGCGACTTCGCCGGGAATGACGTTAACCGCCCCCGGCGAGCAGCGCAATGTCCCGACGGTAGCGACCAGGTTGCCTCCCTGCTGGCGCGTAGTGCCCTCAATACACAGCATCCACTCCGCGGCGGCGGCAAGCGCGTCGCGGCGCTGGTCCATCGGCACCGTACCGGCATGACCCGCCTCGCCGGTAAAACAGCAATTGAGGCGCCGCGCACCGTTGATCGCCTCGACCACGCCGAGTGCCGAACCGGCCTGTTCCAGCCTCGGCCCCTGCTCGATATGCAGTTCGAGATAGGCGGAAAAATCTTCCGCCGGGCGCGAGGATGAGTTAACGCGTGATGGATCCAACCCGGCGTTGACCATCGCATGCGCCAGGCTAATGCCATCGGCATCATGCTGGTCGAGCCAGGCATGTGGCCAGCTTCCCGTCAGACCCTTGCTGCCTAATAGCGTGATACCAAAGCGCGTTCCTTCTTCATCGCAGAAACCGACGATTTCGATGGCCTGCGCCAGTCGGCGTTCCTGATTATGTAAGCTCTGTACCACTTCGATGGCGGCTAACACCCCCAACATGCCATCATATCGTCCGGCGTTGCGAACCGTATCGAGATGCGATCCAAGCAAAATCGCCGGCGCCCCTTCTTCACGGCCTTCATAGCGTCCGCAAATATTACCGACGCTGTCCTGCCAGACGAGCATGCCTGCCTGGCGCATCCAGTAGCCAACCTGCTGATTAGCTTCGAGATGCTGTGGCGAAAGGTAAACCCGCGTCAGGCCTTCCGGCGTTTCGCTTATCGCCGCTAATCTCTCAGCTCGCGCCATCACTCGCGCTGCGGCCAGGTTCATAGCGGCTTCTCGCTGCGATAATGATCCCACGCCGCCTGCATGGCTGCCCCTTGCGTGGTGGGGAATTTCAGGTAATTGAGTACTGATTCCAGCGCGCTGAGGGTAGTCATGACGCAATCTTTACGCGCGTTGTAACCCATTGTGCCTATACGCCACACTTTGCCGTGCAGCGGGCCGAATGAGGTGCCAATTTCAATGGCGAAATCTTCCAGCATCAGTTGGCGGACCTGGTCGCCATTAATGCCCTGCGGGATGATCACGCCCAATACGTTATTCATTTTGTGTTGCAGGTCGCCAAAGATTTCCAGACCCATCGCCTGAATACCTTTCACCAGCGCGTCGCCGTGCAGTTTGTGGCGGGCAATGCCGTTATCGAGCCCTTCCTCAAGAATCAGACGCGCGCATTCGCGGGCGGCGAACAGCGCGGATGTCGCTTCCGTATGATGGTTAAGGCGTTCTGGCCCCCAATAATCCATCACCATCCCGAGATCGAAATAGTTGGAGTAAACCATCTCATCGACGCCATCAAGGTGCTCGGCGGTACGGATCCCCTGCTCAACGCATTTACGTCGACGAATAGCCTCTTCCATCCGCGGGCTCAGGGTAATGGGCGAGGTGCCGGAGGGGCCGCCGAGGCATTTTTGCATCCCCGCCGATACCGCATCCAGCCCCCAGGCATCGGTCTCCAGCGCATTGCCGCCCAATGAGGCGGTGGCGTCGGTATAAAACAGCACATCATAACGACGGCAGATCTCGCCCAGCTCCGCCAGCGGCTGCAACATGGTGGTGGAGGTGTCTCCCTGTACCGTCAGCAGCATACGTGGACGCACCCGTTTGATCGCATCTTCAATCTGCTCGGGAGAGAACACTTCACCCCACGGCACCTCAATGGTATGCACTTCCGCCCGGCAGCGGCGGGCAATTTCACATAACAGATGGCCAAAGCGGCCAAATACCGGCACCAGCACTTTGTCGCCGGGGCGGATCGCGGAGATCAGAATGGCTTCAATCCCCGCCCGTGACGTGCCATCCACCAGCATGGTCCAGCGGTTGCTGGTGCGGAATACCCCGCGGTATAACGCCATGACTTCGTTCATATAGTGCGTCATAGCCGGATCGTATTGGCCGATAAGCTGGCTGGACATCGCGCGCAGGACGCGCGGGTCGGCGTTGATCGGCCCCGGCCCCATCAGCAGACGATGCGGAGGATTGATTTGTGAAAATTGAGCGATATCCATCGTAGATTCCTTTATTAATTCAGTCCGCGCACGGAGGAGATAAATTGTTTGAGTTCATTGGTTTGTGGCTGGCTAAACAGCGTTTTGCTGTCGCCCTGCTCCCAGACTCGCCCCTGGTGCATAAACACCACCCGGTCGCCGACTTCACGGGCAAAATTCATTTCATGAGTAACCAGAATCAGCGTCATTCCTTCCGCGGCCAGCTGTTCCAGCACTTTAAGCACCTCTCCCACCAGTTCCGGATCCAGCGCGGAGGTGATTTCGTCACAGAGTAAAACTTTTGGCGACATCGCCAGCGCGCGGGCGATAGCTACCCGCTGCTGTTGCCCGCCGGAGAGGCTGGAGGGATAGAAATCCAGCCGATCGCCAAGCCCGACTTTTCCCAGCATTTGCTGCGCCAGTTCGCGGCACTCGGCAGGCTTTTTTTTCAATACCCGCCGCGGCGCCAGCATCACATTTTCCAGCGCCGTCATATGCGGAAATAAATTGAAGTTCTGGAATACCATGCCAACGGAGCGGCTAATCTCCCGCGCCTGCGAGTCACGATCGGTAATGGTCATGCCGCCGAGCTTAATGCTGCCTTCCTGGTACCCCTCCAGCCCGTTAATGCAGCGCAATAAGGTGCTTTTCCCCGAGCCGCTTCGGCCGATGATGGAAATCACTTCGCCCATATTGATATCGAGATCGACCCCCTTCAGCACGTGGTTATCGCCGTAGAATTTCTGCACCTGATTAATGGTGATGAGCGGCATTGAATTTATTCTCCAGATAGCGGCTGTAACGGGACAGCGGATAACACAAGATGAAGTAGCCCAGCGCGACCAGCGCGAAAACCTTAAACGGCTGATACGTCACATTGGTGAGCATGGTGCCAGCCTTGGTGAGCTCGACGAAACCGATAATCGACGCCAGCGCGGTGCCTTTTATCACCTGCACGGCGAAACCCACGGTGGGAGCGATGGCAATCCGCACCGCCTGTGGCGCCACTACGCGACATAACGTCTGGGTGAAATTTAATCCCAGGCAACGCGATGCCTCCCACTGTCCTTTCGGCAAGGCCCGGATACTGCCGTACCAGATATCCAGCAAAAAGGCGCTGGTATAGAGGGTCAGCGCCAGCGCGGCGGCGGTCCACGGCGACACATCGATCCCGAATAACGCCACGCCGAAAAAGGCGAGAAACAGCTGCATCAGCAATGGCGTCCCCTGAAATAGCTCGATATAGCCACGAATGAGGCGCTGCACCCACAATTTACCCCGCAGACGCAGCAGCAACAGCGGTAATGTCACCAGCGCGCCGCCAATAAAAGCCGTCAATGACAGCAGCACGGTCCAGCGTCCGGCCAGCAGCAGGTTGCGTACGATGTCCCAGTCGGTAAAGGTTGTCATCATGCCTGCACCCTCAGCCATTTACGTCCAGCCGCCATTAGCAGCTGGCGCATCGCTATCGATAACGCTAAATAGAGACACGTTGTCACCAGATACACCTCGAAGCTCAAAAACGTTCGCGATTGAATTAAGTTGGCGGCAAAGGTCAGCTCTTCATAAGAGACCTGCGATACCACCGACGATCCGAGCATCACGATAATGCACTGGCTCACCAGCGCCGGATAAATACGCTGCAACGCCGGCGGCAACACCACCTGAATAAAGGTCTGACTCCGGCTGAGCCCCAGTACCCGGCCGGCCTCCCACTGCCCTTTTGGCGTCACCTGGATCCCGGCGCGGACGATCTCCGTACTGTAGGCGCCCAGGTTGACGATCATCGCCAGCAGCGCCGCTTCGCCCGCCGTCATCTTCAACCCCAGATTCGGCAGGCCGAAGACAATAAAGAACAGTTGAACCACGAACGGCGTATTGCGGATAACCTCAACGTAAGCCCCCCATATCCGACTCAGCCAGCTTGCCCGCCCGCTACGCAGAGCCGCGCCGACGATCCCGATGGCCAGGCCACCGAGTGTGGCGAGTACAGTGAGTTGGATAGTGATCCAGAGTCCCGCCACGAGCTCCGGCCAATAAGGCCAGAGCGCGGAAAAATGTAATTGCTCCGTCATCGCCGTACCTTAAGCGGCAAAATCGCTGGGCAACGGCGCTTTCAGCCACTGCTGTGACAACGTATTGAGGGTGCCGTCCTTAATGCCCTGCGCGATTAAGGCATTCACCTTTTCCTTCATCGCCGGTTCATTCTTTTTCAGGCCAATCACGCACGGTGAATCCTTAAGCATAAAGTTGGCGACCGGGGCTTTCGCCGGGTTTTGCCGCGAGATAGCCGCCACCACCAGGTTACCCGTCGCTACGTATTGCACCTGACCAGAAAGCCAGGCCGACAGCGTGGTGTTGTTATCTTCGTAACGCTTAATCTGCGTCGCTTTCGGCGCAATGCTGGTCAGCACCATATCTTCCACCGCGCCGCGGGTCACGCCGATACTCTTACCGCTCAGTTCGGCCGCGTCTTTCAAGGTACTGCCCTGCGGGCCGAAGACGCCAAGGAAAAACGGCGCGTAGGGTTGGCTGAAATCGATGACCTTTTCCCGCTCGGCGTTCTTACCCAGGCTTGAGATCACCAGATCCACTTTATCGGTCTGCAAATACGGTACCCGGTTGGCGCTGCTCACCGGAACCAGTTGCAGTTTTAGCTTCATCTGCTTTGCCAGATAGCGGGCCATATCGATGTCATACCCCTGTGGCTGGAGATCGGTGCCGACGGAACCAAACGGCGGGAAATCCTGGGGAACGGCGACGCGGATCACCCCGCGTTTTTCAATATCCTGGAGTTGGTCCGCGCGTGCGGCGGTGATTTGTGTTAACAGACAAGCGGCCCCGGTCAGCGCGATCAGCAGTTTTTTCATCATCATTCCCCGTTACGTTAGTATGAAACAAAAGATTCTTTAAATAAACTTCTGCAACTAATGTGCCAGATACGGACAAAACAAATTTGCGCCGGCTAATCGGCTTTTAGCGGGAAATGACGGGAATATTAACCATAGCGGTAAGAAGAATTGGATTTCTTCTTACCGCATTTTGGCACCAAAAGGGTGCAAAGCACCAGCATGACTCCCCATTATCGTTGTTCAAGCTCATCCAGTTGTTGGTATAACCTAGCGATGTCATGAATGCGCGGGCGACCGCTATCGAGAATTTCATGTAGCAAGGCGTTGGCCAGCAGGTTGATAAGACTATTGGCCGACGCGTAGCTGTCGAAAGCCGACACGCTGTCCAGTGGGGCGCAGAGCCGCCAGCGCGCCAGAGGAAACAGGCTATGCGCCTGCGGCTCACAGATTAGCAGCTGCGGAACTCCCCGCTGTTGCAGTTGCTGCATCAATGGGCGAATAATTCGCGGCCGACGGCGAAACGCCATCACCACCACCATATCTTCCGCGCTTAAATCGACCAGTTCTTCACTTAGGCTTTGCCCCGGTTGCGGCAGCACCACCACTTGCCCGCGCGCCTGCAGTAACTGCTGACGTAGATGCAACGCCAGCGGCCAGGAGTTACGCATCCCAATAATGACGACGCGCCTGGCATTCACCAGTGCGTTAATGGCTTCGGCAAACTGCCGGGCATCCAGCGCGTTGACCCACTGCGTCAGGTTTGCCATCTCCTGCTTATAATGCCGCGCCAGCAAGGTATTACCCTGCACCGCCTCGCGATGATCGGTCAACGGCATCCCGCTCTGGCGTAACGTGCGCAGCTCATCGCGCATATCGCGATACTTTTCATACCCCAGCCGTTTAAACAGGCGGCTTACCGTCGCTTTAGATACCCCGCTCAGCTGGGCCAGCTCGGCGCTGTTGTAGCTAATCAGGTCATCAAAGTGGTCGACAATGAAATCCGCCACCCGCTGCTCCTGGGGTGACAACGACGCATATTGCGCCTTCAGCCGTTCATCGAGTTGTTCCATAGCGCCTCTGTAACTTTTGTTTCACTGAACTATACCGCTAACCCCCTTCACAATGCATGCCACAATGAGAAAAGAAAATGATAACCGCAACATTGAAACTTTCTTTTCAAAGTGGAACAGCTTTTGCACGGACAGCGTTTGCAGCAGTGGCTGCACGATTCGTTACGAGGATAATTTATGCAGAGTCATTTCTCGCCCCAGGGGATGGCGGTCGCCCCCCATCATCTGGCTAGCCAAAGCGCGCTGTCCGTGCTGCGCGAAGGCGGAAGCGCAATAGAAGCGATGGTCGCCGCCGCTGCGACCATCGCGGTGGTCTATCCGCATATGAATGGTTTAGGCGGCGATGGGTTCTGGCTGATCGTGCCGCCGCAGGGCGATCCGATCGCCATTGACGCCAGCGGCGCCGCTGGTTCACTGGCGACGCCGGAAGCCTATGCCGGGCTAACGCACATCCCGCATCGCGGCCCGCAATCCGCCCTGACCGTCGCCGGCACCGTCAGCGGCTGGGATGAGGCGCTGAAAGTTTCACAATCCCTGACCGGTAAATCACTACCGCTTTCGCGCCTGTTACAGGACGCGATTGGCTATGCCGATAACGGTATTCCGGTGACCGCCTCACAAGCCAGCGCCACCGCTGGAAAGTTAGATGAACTTCAGCGCCAGCCGGGCTTCGCTGAGACCTTTCTGGTCAATGGCCGCCCTCCTGAAAGCGGCAGCCGCTTTTGTCAGCCTGCGCTGGCCTCCACGCTAAAACGGCTGGTTGCGGAAGGGCTTGATAGTTTCTATCGCGGCTCGCTGGCGGAACAACTGGCGGCCGGCATGGCCCGTTACGGCCTGCCTATCACGCTTGACGATCTGCGCCAGCATCGCGCGCGCCGCCCGCAACCACTGCGGCTACAGCATCAACATGGAGAGTTATGGAACCTGGCACCGCCGACGCAGGGCCTGGTGTCGCTGGCCATCCTCGGCATCACTGACCGGCTGGCGATGGAACAGGCCGACGATGCGCAGACCATCCACCGTATCGTGGAAGCGACAAAACAGGCCTTTAGCCTGCGCGATAAACATATTACCGACCCGCTGCATCTGGAATATTCAAAGTTTGCTGTCCCCGCAGGCGTTACAACCGCTGGCGGAGAAGATCGACGACCAGCGCGCCGCGCCATGGGGCGCAGGCAAAGGCCCCGGCGATACCGTCTGGATGGGCGTGATGGATAGTAGCGGGCTGGCGGTCTCCTTTATCCAGAGTCTCTACCATGAGTTTGGCAGCGGCGTGGTGCTTCCGGACAGCGGTATTGTCTGGCAAAACCGCGGCGCGTCGTTCAGCCTCGACCCGGCGCATTTGCTGGCGCTGGCGCCCGGCAAGCAACCCTTCCATACCCTTAATCCCGCCGCCGCACGCCTGAACGATGGGCGGGTGATGGTTTATGGCTCAATGGGCGGCGACGGCCAGCCGCAAACCCAGGCGGCGCTGTTCACCCGTTATATCCTGCAGAACGTCCCGCTTCAGGAGAGTATTTCTCGTCCGCGCTGGCTCCTTGGGCGCACCTGGGGACAGACCTCGGACTCACTAAAAGTGGAAGGTCGCTTTGCGCCGCAAACCCTCGCCCGACTCAGGGAACTGGGGCATGAAGTTGAGGTACTGGCCGACTTCAGCGAGGCCATGGGACATGCCGGGGCCATTGTCCGCCATCCTGACGGCCTGTTTGAAGGCGCGTCTGACCCGCGCAGTAACGGCACCGCCGCTGGCTATTAGGAGGAGAAGCATGAAACAAACCGAAAAAGAGTGGCGCGACTGGCTTCTACAGATGGAACAGATCCTCGCCCTTGAACTGGATGAATCGCGCCGCGCTGAGCTGCTGGCGCAATTTCGCCGCATTGCCGATATGGCTGAACCGCTGATGGCCTATCCGCTCGATCAGCGTCTGGAAATCGCCGGAGTGTATAAAGCATGAAGCTACATCAGATGACCATTGCCGACATTCAGCAGTCGCTGAGTCGCGGTGAATTTAGCGCCAGAGAGCTGGCTCGCCAGACGCTTGATGATATTGCGCAAAGTAACCCGCGGCTCAACGCCTGGACGACAGTCACCGGGAAACGGATGCTCGACGAAGCGGACGCCATTGATGCCCTACGGCGAACGAATCAGCCGCTGCCTGCGCTGGCAGGGGTTCCCTACGCGATCAAAAATCTGTTTGATGTCGCAGGGGAAACCACCTTCGCTGGCGCGCAACTGTTCAGCAATAACCCGCCTGCCCGCGTCGATAGCTGGGCGGTAAGTCAGATCCATAGCGCAGGCGGCCTGCTCAGCGGGATGCTGAATATGGACGCCTATGCTTACGGTTTTACCACGGAAAATAGCCACTATGGCGCGACGCGCAACCCGCACGATCTTAACCGCATTGCCGGCGGATCCTCCGGCGGCTCAGCGGCGGCGGTCGCCGCCGGATTGGTTAATTTCTCGCTCGGTAGCGACACCAATGGTTCGATTCGCGTTCCGGCATCCCTGAGCGGGATTTTTGGTCTCAAGCCAACCTTCGGCCGCCTGTCGCGCGCCGGTAGCCACCCTTTTGTTCCCAGCCTCGATCATATTGGTCCGTTTGCCCGCACGGTAGAGGATTTAACCACAGTTTACGATGTTCTGCAGGGGCGAGACGTCAACGACGGGTTTCAGGCCGAACGCGGCGTCGCCCCTGCCACGCCGCATCTACGATATGGCCTCCAGGGGCTGCGTTGCGCGGTTTTAGGCGGCTATTTCAGCCGCTGGTGCGATGACGATGCCCGCGCGGCGGTGGCTCGCGTCGCCCGTTATCTCGAAGCCTCTGAAGAGTATCTCTTCCCCGAAGCGGAGCTGGCGCGCGCTTCTGCGTTTATCATTAGCGCTTCTGAAGGCGGAAACCAGTACCTTCCAGCCTTACGGCGCGAGCCGGAACGCTTTGAACCGCACTCGCGCGAACGTCTGCTGGCGGGCGCGATGATCCCTTCCGCCTGGTACCTGCAGGCGCAGCGCTTCCGTCGCCACGCTCAGCAGCGAGTCGCCTCGCTGTTCACCCATGCCGATGTGCTCATCGCTCCGGCAACACCGTGCAGCGCGACGCTTATTGGCGAGCAGACGATGGAGATCAACGGCGAGTCTTTACCGATACGCGCCAGCATGGGCATGCTTACTCAACCAATCTCCTTTATCGGTCTGCCGGTGGTGACCGTTCCGCTACGTACCGCGACGGGGCTGCCTGTCGGCGTGCAGTTAATTGCCGCGCCGTTTAATGAACAGGCTTGTCTGCGCGCCGCCTATGCGCTGGAAGCGATGGGAGTAACCGATTCTCGTCCGGTGGGGGTAGCCGCATGATCGCATCGCAAGACATCAATCTTCCGCAAGTGGTCGCCGAAGTTACGGCGGCCTTTTATCGCTATGAACAGGCGCTGGTGAGTAACGATATCGCAGTGCTGGATGCGTTGTTCTGGCACGATACGCGCACGGTTCGCCTCGGCGCCGGGGAGAATCTATATGGTATTGATGAGATCCGCGCCTTCCGCGCCGCGCGCCCCGCCGCAGGACTTGCGCGGGAGTTACGCCATACGGTGATCACCACCTATGGAGAGGATTATGCGGTATGCAGTACCGAGTTCACCCGTGAAGGCAGCGAACGTATTGGCCGTCAGCAGCAAACCTGGGTGCGGTTTGCCTGCGGCTGGCGTATCGTTGCCGCGCAGGTCAGTTTGATGGGGCATTGATGCCGTAGTCGCCCCCTGCTTGCGCTGCGCTTAGCAGGGCTACCAACTCACAATGGCACGGATCGTAGGCCGGATAAGGCGCAGCCCCATCCGGCGCGAAAGTGGTTCTTTACCCGCGGTTATTGCCCGGCGGCGCTACACTTACGTGGGCCTACAGATCACATGCCGGCGTAGATACTGTTATCGATTTGCAACGGTTTTGGTCTGGGAAAAACATGTGCTTTGTGTTAATTCTGAGCACATTGCGCTCCCGGTTAATTTTTTCCGCAATATGTTTTCCGTGGCGCTGGGAGCGCACAGAGGGCGGCCAGTCGCCGCCGCCCTCTGTACTCCCGGGCTCTGGCCGCCAAAATCGCCACTTCGTGGTTCCTTCGACTTATCCCGGCAGGCTCCGGGGCGGGCCGAGGCAGCATCCCTGCAAATCACGGCCCTCAGCCCGCATCCATGCGGGCTGCCCCGGCCTTCCGGGAACGTCTCAGCGATTTTGAGGCCACCAACACCGCAGTTTCAGTAGCCATTTACAAGATAGAGATCTTAAGCTCACAACGGTACGGACCATAGATACTGTTATCGGTTTGCTACTTTTTTAAGGGGTTTTCCCGGACGCGGCGCGTTGCGCCTTCTCCGGGCTACCAAATCGCAAAGCGCTGTAGCCCCGGTAAGCGGCAGCGCCACCGGGGATTTTGAGGCTACCAACACCGGCAGTATAAATTAACGGCAGGCCGCACGGACCGTAGGTCGGGTAAGGCGTTAGCCGCCACCCGACAAAATAACGGCGCAATGGGTCTGCTGCTATGGCTGGTACGGATGTACCTGCCGCCAGTGGTCGGCAATCTGCTGGCGGGTACAAATCCACACGCGCTCATGCTGCTGCACGTAATCGAGAAAACGTTGCAGAGCGCGGAAGCGTCCGGGGCGACCCAGCAACCGGCAGTGCATGCCGATAGACATCATTTTCGGCGACGTTTCGCCTTCCGCGTACAGCACATCAAAGCTGTCTTTCAGATAGGTATAAAACTGTTCAGCGGTATTAAACCCCTGAGCGGTGGCAAAACGCATATCGTTGGCATCGAGCGTGTAAGGCACGATGAGATGCGGTTTACGCTGCCCGTCGGCGCAAGGCACTTCCGTCCAGAACGGCAAATCATCGCCATAATAGTCGCTGTCGTAATCAAATCCGCCATGCTCCACCACCAGTTGCCGGGTGTTAGGGCTATCGCGCCCGGTATACCAGCCGGTGGGCGGTTTGCCAAACAGGTCGGTCAGCACCTGCACCGCTTTATGCAGATGGTCACGCTCCTGTTCAATCGCCATATGCTGATAGTGGATCCAACGCCACCCGTGGCTGACCACATCGTAGTTGGCCGCTTTGATCGCCGCGACGATATCCGGATGACGCGCCAGCGCCATTGCCACGCCAAACACCGTCAACGGCAACCCCCGCTCCTGAAAGGCATGATGGATACGCCAGAAGCCCGCGCGGCTGCCATATTCATACAATGAGTCCATTGACATATGGCGGTCGGGGTAGCTGGCAGCGCCGATGATATCGGAGAGAAACTGTTCGGAACCCGCATCGCCGTGCAGGACGTGATTCTCGGCGCCCTCTTCGTAATTAAGCACAAACTGCACCGCGATACGCGCCTGGTTTGGCCACTGCGCGTGCGGCGGTTTTCCCGCATAGCCGCGCAAATCGCGCGGATATGATTCTGCTGCTGGTATCATCTCCCACCCCTTCATTTAATCATTAAACACGGCAAATTTACCGCTAAGCGTTTTACGTTCCGGATAGGCTAAATCACCGTGCTTGCTGGTTGTCAGTCCTAGCGACACCAGAGATTCAACCATCTTCACCGCCGCGCTGACGCCATCAATAACGGGTACCTGAAGTTCCCGGGTCAGTTGCTGCGCCAGGGTCGCCATACCGCCACAGCCCAGCACGATAGCGCCGCAGCCGTCCTCCTTTAGCGCCTGAATACAGCGGGCGCGTACTTTTTCCTGCGCCAAGCCGCTGCCATCTTCCAGTGCCAGCACCGGTAGATCGATCGCATGCAGACCGGCGCAATGGTCATGGAATCCATACTGATGTAGCAGGTGGCGAGCGATAATCAGCGTGCGCGGCAAGGTAGTGACTACCGAGAAGCGGGTAGCGACCAGCGTCGCCATATGCATCGCCGCCTCGGCAATACCAATAACCGGCCCCTGGGCCAGTTCACGAGCGGCCAGTAATCCCGGATCGCCAAAACAGGCGATGACATGGCCGGAAACGCCCTGCCGCCGCCCGGCTTTAATCTGCTCCAGCACGCCGACGGCGGCGATGGCTTCGTCAAAATGTCCTTCAATCGACGGCACGCCGTCCGGTGGACACACCGCGAGAATATCGGTTCCTGGCGACGCCGCGGCGCGGGCCGCCTCGGCGATGGTTTGCGTCATACCGGGATCGGTATTGGGATTGATAACTTGTATACAGATGGTGGACATTACCGCTCCTTATAGCCGGCGAATAGCCGGGCGAAATCGGGAACCGACTCTCCCGTGCGGGAAAAACATAAACTGGCGACGATGTGTTCAAAGTGATGGTTGAGCGCCTCGGTCAGCGCGGTTAGCGCTTTTTCGCGCAGCAGGCCGACAAGGCGCTCGTGATCATCGCAGCGGCACCCTTGCCGCCACGGCGCGCCCCAGGCGGCAATCACCAGTGATGAGCGTTGACTGAGTCGGGTGACCATCTCCGTTAGTACCTGGTTGCCGGAAATGGCCTGTAACTGAATATGAAAATTAGCGGAGTGGCGGATAGCCGCCGGGCCATCGTAGGCCTCATGCGCCAGTTGCTCTTGCTGAATAATGGCTTCCAGCGCCGCCAGATGCGGAGGCTGGCAGCGTTGCAGGACATCCGGCAGATTCGCCACTTCCAGTAGCGCGCGGGTGCGGAATATTTCCCGTGCCTCGTCGACCGTCGGACTGGCGACCTGTGCACCACGTTTGGGCGTTAATGTCACCATTTGCACAGCGGCGAGTCGTTGCAGCGCTTTGCGTACCCCCGTGCGACTGACGCCGAACACCTCCGCCAGCGCCTCTTCCGGCAATTTGCTGCCCGGCAGCAGCTGTTGCTCGACAATCGCGGTCAGCAAGGCTTCGTAGATAGACTCATCCTTGTCATGCAGTCCGGCTGCGGCCTGCAGCGGATTTTCATTGCCCATTGGTCTACTCCACTTTCCATTTTGATATCAAATCGTATACATAAAATAAATATTTTGTATACAATATTAACCATTCTGGCCTGAATCCTGCAACGCCTTCCGCTATCAACGGCACAACGTTTGTCTTCAGAGGAGCAGGATCCATGCCAAATACACAAAATACGCATCAGCTCAACGCCGGAGACCCGGCATCAGGCTACAGCCCGCGTCTTTGCAACGAGGATCTGGCGCCGACGCGCGAGCAAAACTGGAACTGGTACAACATTTTTTCTTTCTGGATGTCGGATGTGCATAGCATGGGAGGCTATGTAGTGGCGGCGAGTTTCTTTACGCTGGGGCTGGCGAGCTGGCAGGTACTTATCTGCCTGTTGGCCGGAATTGTTATCGTCCAGCTTTGCGCCAATCTGGTGGCCAAACCCAGCCAGATTGCCGGCGTGCCCTATGCGGTCATTTGTCGTCAGGCGTTTGGCGTCTTCGGCGCCAATATTCCGGCGGTGATACGCGGACTGATTGCTTTCGCCTGGTACGGGATCCAAACCTATCTGGCTGCGAACGCCTTGATGCTGGTGCTGCTGAAGTTCTGGCCCTCGCTGGCGGCAATGACGCAAACCTCATTGCTGGGTCTTTCATCGCTTGGCTGGCTCTGTTTCGCTACCATGTGGCTGTTGCAGGCGATGGTGTTCTGGCACGGCATGAGCGCGATTAAGCGTTTCATCGACATCGCCGGCCCGGCGGTATATGTGGTGATGCTGGCGCTGGCGGGCTGGATTGTATACAAGACAGGCCTCGACGGTATCTCCTTTACCCTCGCCAGTAAGACGCTGACCGCTGGCGAGCAAAGTTGGCAGATGATCACCGCCACCGCGCTGGTGGTCTCTTACTTCTCCGGTCCGCTGCTCAATTTTGGCGATTTCTCCCGTTATGCCAGAAGCATGGGCGAAATTCGCCGCGGTAACCGCTGGGGGCTGCCGTTTAACTTCCTGCTGTTCTCGGTGGTGACTGTAGTGATCGTCTCCGGGACGCAATCTTTATTTGGCCGGATGATCACCGACCCGATTGAAACGGTGAGCCATGTGGGTAACGATCTGGCGGTGGCCATCGGCTTGCTGACCATGATCACCGCCACTATCGGCATTAATATTGTCGCCAACTTCGTCTCGCCGGCATTTGATTTTTCCAACTGCGCGCCACAAAAAATCAGTTTCCGCACCGGCGGGATGATTGCCGCCGTCGGCTCGATACTGCTCACCCCGTGGAACCTGTTCAACTCCCCTGAGCTTATCCACTACACCCTGGATGTATTGGGAGCGTTTATCGGGCCGTTGTTCGGCATTCTGCTGGTTGATTTCTATTTGATTAAACGCGGGCAGGTATCGGTCAACGATCTGTTCGATGACACTCCGAAAGGCAAATACTGGTACCGCAACGGTTTTAACCCGAAGGCCATCGCCGCGCTGCTGCCCTCGGTAGCGGTTGGCCTGATTATCAGCTTTATTCCCGCTCTGCATGAAGTGGCCAATTTTAGCTGGTTCATCGGCGTGCTACTTAGCGGCAGCCTGTATCGCTGGATTGCCCGCGATGAGCGGCAGGCCGCTTCCTCCGCCCGCTTTACCCCCGGCGCGCTGGCGCAGAAAGAATAATCCCGCCCGGCCGCGGCATCTGTCGCGGCCTTCTGGCATTAAATTTGCAAAACATTTGCGTAATAGATATCTCCACACTCAAATAAGGCGGCAACATGCTGGAATACCACACCGCGCTACGCGGTGCGTTTTTTGATATTAGCCAACCCGCCGCCAGCGCTGACGATATCGCCCGCTACGCGCGATATATTGATGATGGCGTGCTGTTTATTTACGCCGGAAAGATTCAGGCTCTACTGCCATGGCAGGAAGGCGAAGCATTACTCGATCCACAGAAAGGCTATCGCGATCTGCGCGGTAAACTACTACTGCCGGGGTTTGTCGACGCCCATATTCATTATCCTCAAACCGAAATGATCGGCGCCTTTGGCGAACAGCTGCTGGAATGGCTGACCACCTATACCTTCCCGGTGGAAAGCCAGTTTGCCGATGAACGGTACGCGGCAGATATCGCCCGTTTTTTTGTCAACCAGTTGCTCAGCCATGGCACCACCACCGCGCTGGTATTTTGTACGCTTCATCCGGCGTCCGTGGAGGCCCTGTTTACCGAGGCGTTGCGCCTGAACATGCGCCTGCTGGCCGGTAAGGTGATGATGGATCGCCATACGCCGGAGTATTTAACCGAAACCGCCGAACAAAGCTATCGCCAGACCCGCGAACTGATCCAGCGCTGGCACCGGCGCGGTCGTCTGGGCTACGCCATTACGCCGCGTTTCGCCCCCACCTCCACGCCGGAGCTGCTGCAAGCTGTTCAGCGGCTGCGGGAGGAGTTTCCCGATACCTGGCTACATACCCATCTGAGTGAAAACCTAAATGAAATAGCGTGGGTAAAGCAGTTATGGCCGGAGCATGAGCACTATCTTGATGTTTATCATCACTATCAATTGACCGGTGAGCGCAGCGTCTTCGCCCACGGGATCCATCTGGCAGAGAAAGAGTGGCGGTGTCTGCATGAGACCGGTTCGGCAATTGCTTTCTGTCCGACGTCAAACCTGTTTCTGGGTAGCGGGCTATTTCGCCTGCCCGCCAGCTGGCAACATCAGGTCCGGATCGGCATCGGCAGCGATGTTGGCGCCGGGACCTCCTTCAGCCTGCTGCGTACTCTCGGCGAGGCCTATAAAGTGGCGCAGCTACAGAGCTATCGCCTGCGCGCCAGCGAAGCGTTTTATCATGCGACGTTGGGCGGCGCGCACGCGTTACGCCTGGATGACAAAATAGGTAATTTCCAGTCGGGAAAAGAGGCCGATTTGGTGGTTATCGACCCGGCGGTGACACCGCTACAAAGACTGCGCAGCGCCCGCTGTCAGGATGTGTATGAACAGCTGTTCGTGTTAATGACCTTAGGCGATGAACGGAACATTAGTGAGACCTGGGTCAATGGCGAACAGGTATGGTGTACGAAGGATGAACCGCTGCCCGGCACTGTATTCTGACCGGGCAGCGGACTCAATTTAACTTCCGCGATAGGTCGACCAGCCGCCGGGGGCAATTAAAAAAGGCAGATGAAAATGGTCTTTGTCATCAATGGTAATCATAAAATCGATCTGCGCCTGTCGGTACAGGGTCTGGCGGCCATCGCGCGCAAACCACGATTGCAGTTCGGCCACCAGCTGATAGTTTCCGGGACGCAGCTGTCCCTTCGCCAGCTCGCCCAGACGGCCATTGCTGTCCGTCACGCCTGATGCCAGGCTGCGCCCTTCGCATAACAGGGTGACCGCCACGCCTTGTGCAGGCTTGCCGGTGGAAATATCAAGAATATGGGTGCTCAGGGTGATCATGCGCTAATAACTCCCGCCAGTCTGAGTAAGGTGATTTCACGTAATTGTTCCAGTGCCGCTTCAATTTCCTGCGCGTCATTATGCGTCAGCCGTTGGGTCAGCGCCTGCAGGATCTCGGCGGCGCTGCGCCCTTTGGCGCGGATCAGAAACACACGGTCAAAGCGGGCTTCGTAACGGGCATTCCCTTCTTTCAGCGCCCGGGCGATAGCGGCATCGTCGGCATTAACCTCCGCCTGCTCCTGGCGAGACAGCGCGGCATGCGCTTCCCCGCCTGTCGGCTTCTCTCCGATCCGCGGGTGGGCGCAGAGCGCCCGCGCCAGGTCCGCCTCCCCCCAGTGCTGCATCAGCTGTTGTGCGCGGTCCGTTAAGGCCGTCAGTGTGGCATAGGGGCGCCCCAGCGCCAGCGCTTCGCGCCAGGCGGGGAGCGCCACGCAGGGTTCGAGCAGTCGCAGGGCTTGCGCCTGCGGCAGCTGATTAAAGTGGTTGAGTGTTATCATCATTGCTCCTTGCCGCTGCCGTCATGGCGGCTTTCTCTTGCGGAATAATCAGATTCAATACAATCGCCACCAGCCCGCCGCTGGTAGCGGCAGATCCAAACAGATTGCCGATGATGGGCGGGAAATGGGCAAGGAAAGCGGGAACCGCCTCAATGCCGAGGCCAAAACCAAATGCCAGGCCCACAATCAGCATATCGCGGCGGGTTAGCGGGGTCTGGGTGATAATGCGGATCCCGGCCGCCACGACACAGCCAAACATGACCATCGTCGCGCCGCCTAACACCGGCGTGGGGATCTGGCGCAGGATTTCGCCAAATGGCGGAAATAGACCAAGCAGAATCAGCAACACGCCGATATAACGCCCGACATAGCGGCTGGCGACGCCGGTCATCTGGATCACGCCGTTATTCTGCGCGAAGGTGGTATTGGGAAAAGCGCAGATCGCCGCGGCGATCAGGCAGCTAATACCATCCGCGAGGATCCCGCCTTTCAGGCGTGAGCGAAACGCGCCATCATCGATGGACTGTTTTGAGATCAGGCAGTTGGCGGTTAAATCGCCGACGGCTTCAAGAATGCAGACCAGCGACACCAGCGCGACCGGTAAAAAGATGGCGCTATTAAACTGAAAGCCAAAAGGAAAGAGCGCCGGCAGACGAAACCAGCTCTCGCCGACCGGCGCCAGATGAAATTTCCCGCTCAACGCGGCGGCGATACAGCCCACAGCCATGCCGATGACCACCGACGATAAACGCAGCCAGCGGTTTTTCGCGCAGCTTAATAACACGATAATCCCTAAGGTCACGCCGCCCAATGCGATATTGCCAGGGCTGGCGAAATCCTTCGCGTGCTCGCCGCCGCTCCAGTTAATAATACTGACCTTTATCAGGCTGATGCCGATCAGCGCAATGACGCTGCCGGTAATAATCGGGGTAAAGAGTTTTTTCAGCGGTTCGATAAAGCGGCTGACGACGACCGGTACCAGCGCGGCAACAACGTTGACGCCGAACAGCATAGCCATAATGTCCTGCGGGCCGCCTCCCTGCGCTTTCACCCACATGCCGCCGGCAATCGCTACGCCGAGAAAAGCGAAGCTGGTGCCCTGCATACAGATCATGCCCGCACCGATCCCCCAGACGCGGTTAGCCTGAAGAAAGGTGCCAATCCCGGAAGCTATTAGCGACATACTAATTAAATATGGCAGCCATTCGCCAAGCCCCAGCGCGGCGCCAATAATCAGCGGCGGCGTAATAATGCCGACCAGCCCCGCCAGCACGTGCTGTAAGGCGCTAAAAAAGGCTGGCAGCGGCGGGATGCGCTGCTCGAGGCCATAAAGCAGGTTGCTGTTCTTTTCATCAGACATGGGGTCACCGTCTCGTCGTGGGTAAGCGTTGACGATGTAGTGCACAAAGCAGGCCACATTGCTGACTCCCTCTATCTTTATCCACCTAAAAATCGTTTTATCTATTATTTTTCAGTGAAATAGCTTCATTAAAGTGTGGGGGGGCCGTAACGATCGTTGGCGCAAGGCCATGAAACTTTTGATTCCTGAATTCATTTAAAGAAATCTTTGATTCATAAAAAGGCAACATAATCGCAACTTTGCCCTTCTTTGGTGCGCACTCCGCCCATCACCCTTCCGTTTTCCGCTGATTTCGTATGTTCTGCTACCTGGTACGCAAATTGCTGAACCCCTTAAACAACACACCTAAGGGGAAGACAATGAAAGCAATCGTGATTGGCGCGGGAATCGGCGGCTTGAGCGCCGCGGTGGCGCTCCGTAACGCAGGCATCGCATGCGAAGTGTTCGAAGCGGTAAAAGAGATTAAGCCGGTTGGCGCCGCGATTTCTATCTGGCCCAACGGCGTCAAGTGTATGAACCGCCTGGGGATGGGCGAGATCATCGACGCTTACGGCGGCCCGATGCATTATCTGGCGTATAAGGAGTATCAACGCGGAGAAACGCTCACCCGCTTCAGCCTCGCGCCGCTGGTTGAACGTACGCAGGGCCGCCCTTCGCCTGTGTCGCGAACGGAACTGCAGGGCGAGATGCTCGATTTCTGGGGGCGTGAGCAGGTGCGGTTCGGCAAGCGGGTTACCCGCGTGGAAGAGCATACCGACGGCGTAACCGTCTGGTTTACCGATGGTAGCGAGGCGCACGGCGATGTGGTCATCGCCGCCGATGGCAGCCATTCGGCGCTGCGGCCATATGTGCTCGGCTATACGCCGGAACGCCGCTATGCCGGTTACGTTAACTGGAATGGTCTGGTCGATATTGATGAGTCCATTGCTCCCGCCGATCAGTGGACGACGTTTGTCGGCGAAGGGAAACGCGTGTCGCTGATGCCGGTGGCGGGCGGACGCTTCTACTTCTTCTTCGATGTGCCGTTGCCGGCCGGATTAGCGGAAGATCGCCTCACCCTGCGCGACGATTTAACCCGCTACTTCACCGGCTGGGCGCCGCCGGTGCAAAAGCTTATCGCCGCCCTCGACCCGCAGACCACCAACCGGATAGAAATTCACGATATTGAACCTTTTGATAAGCTGGTACGTGGCAAGGTGGCGCTACTGGGCGATGCCGGACACAGCACCACGCCGGATATTGGCCAGGGCGGCTGCGCGGCGATGGAGGACGCGGTCGTGCTGGGGAATGTACTACGCGAAAACAGCGATATTGTCACCGCGCTGCGCCAGTACGAAGCATTGCGCTGTGAACGGGTGCGTGACCTGGTGCTCAAAGCGCGTAAACGCTGTGATATCACCCACGGTAAAGATATGGCGTTAACCAAAGCCTGGTATCAGGAACTGAAAACGGAAACCGGCGAGCGTATTATCAATGGCTTGTGCGAAACCATTCAGGGCGGGCCATTAGGCTGAGAGTGAGCAGCGCTACGCATCTCCTCCATCACCAGCGTGAGTTTTTGAATCGCCATTTGCGCCGGACGAGATAGCTGGCGCGATGGCGCGGTGCATAGCGCCAGGGTCAAAGGCCGCAGCAGCTTATTACGTAGCGGCACAAACGCCAGCGAACCGTTGTTTACCTCGTCCTGCACGTCCAGCAGGCTCAGGACCGCCACTCCGCCGCCTTTAAGCACCAGCGATTTAATCAGACGAATATCATTGCAGCTAACGGTGTTGGGCGGCGAAAAATCATAATGGCGATAGAGCATTGCCACCCGGTCATGCACTATTAACGGCGCGCCGGGAATAATATGCCGTTCATCGCTAAGTTCCCCCAGCGAGATCGCGGGCGCAGCGGCAAAAGGATGGTGCGGATGCATTACCACCCCGACTTCCATTTCAATAAACGCCAGTACGTTGAGACCCGCCTGACCTTCAGGATCGAGGATCAGACCAAAATCGACATCGGCCTGACGCACTCTGTCGCTGATGCTCTGGCTATCGGCGACCTGCAACATCAGTTCCAGCCACTCGCACTGGTTGATAATCTCTGCCAGCGCCGCGGCAAAACTCCCTTCGGCCAGCGCCTGCACCATACCGACATTCACCGTTCCGCGTTTTAGCCCCTGCAGTTCATCAAATTTCTGTTGGGTTACGCGAAACTCTTTTTGCCAGCGCAGCAGATTGTCATACAGCAACTCGCCTGCGGTGGTCATCCGCAAACCTTCCGGCAGCCGCTCAAACAGCGGCGTGCCGAAGGACGCTTCAGCCTGCAGTATCTGGCGGTTAATCGCCGAAGCCGAAATATGCAGTTTTTCCGCCGCCCGACGCAGGCTGCCGCTGCGGGCCACTTCCATAAAATAGCGAGCAAAGCGTGAGAAAGGACTCATCGGTTACCTGTACTGATTTTTGCAACGGATAGCTGAATTAATGCTGATGGATGTCAACACCCTACTATGGCAACAATTAACTCACAACAATTAAACAATCACTTTAGCCATCAGGAAGCAAAACGATGAACAGACAACCGCTCACGCCCCCCGCGCATTGCACCTTTGAACCCCAGGACTGGCTGCGGCTGGCAAAATGCTGGCATCCGGTGGCGCGTAGCGCGGATATCGGCCGGCAACCGGTGAAGGCCACCCTGCTGGATGAAAAGCTGGTAATCTATCGCCTGCACGAAAGCATAGTGGTCGCCCGCGACGCTTGCCCCCACCGCGGGGTACCATTGACGTTAGGTTTTCATGACGAAGAAGGTATCATTTGCCCTTATCACGGCCTGCGCTTTGGGGAAGATGGCCGCTGTAACCGAATCCCCTCCAGTCCAAATCAGCCGATACCGGCGAAATTAAATCTGACCAGCTACGCGGCGGAAGAGCGCTATGGTCTGGTGTGGGTCTGTCTCGATTATGATGCTGACAGTCCCCCGCAGTTACCGACCATGCCGCACTGGGCAGACGACGGATTTCAGCAACTGACCTGCCCGGCTTTTGAGGTCAATGGCTTCGCAGGCCGTCAGGTTGAAGGGTTTCTTGATGTGGCGCATTTTGCGTGGATCCATACCGACACCTTCGCCGATGCGGATAATCAACAGGTTCCTGACTACCTGCCTGAGGAAACGGAAAATGGGTTTGTCGTCGACTACTGGAGTACGGTCGGCAATTATCCGGCAAGCGCCGGCTACCGCGCTCCGGAGGGTTTTCAATGGCTGCGTCGCTTTGAGATGCATTTGCCCTTTACCGCCACCCTGACGATTCATTTCCCCGGCGAAGCCCGGCTGGTAATTATGAATGCCGCCTCGCCCGTCTCATCACGGATCACGCGAATGTTTGCCCCTATCGCCCGCAATTTCGACCTGCATGTGCCGGTGGAGGAAGTCTACGCCTTCAACCTTCGCGTGTTTGAAGAAGACCGGCTGATGGTAGAGAGCCAGCGTCCGGAGACGCTACCTCTGGATCTTACCCTGGAAGCACATATTCCTGCCGACCGTAGCTCAATTGCCTACCGTCGCGGCTTGAAGCGGCTGGGTTTCGGTGCATTTTTCCTGGTCTGAGCAAGGAGTTATATGATGAGTACTCTGATTGAGGTGGTTGTCGATGGTCTCTGGCGCGAAGGCGAACATAATCTGGCGGTCAGGCTGGTGACGGCTGACGGCGGCCCATTACCCGCATGGCAGCCCGGCGCCCATATCGATCTGCATCTGGCGAGCGGCGTAACCCGTCAGTATTCACTCACCGGCAGCCACAGCAGGCTGGAACGTTATCTGATTTGCGTGGCCAGAGCGGCAGAATCGCGCGGCGGTTCGCGCTACATCCATGAGACGCTGCGACCGGGTCAGAGGATGATGATATCACCGCCGAGAAATCAGTTTACCCTGCAGACGGCGCGACACGTCACCCTGCTAGCCGCCGGGATTGGCATTACGCCACTGTATAGCATGGCGCGGGCGTTAGCGGCGCAGGGAAATCCGTTTACCTTGCATTATTACCTCAACCGTCGAGAAAACGGCGCCCTGCTAGCCGCGATTGCCCGCAAGCTGGCGCCAGAAAACGTGAGAATTTATAGCTCAGCTGAAGGCGGGAGCCCGCGAGAAAATCTGGCTGGCAGATTGAGCGTTCCTCACCGTGAGGATCGGCTTTACGTATGCGGTCCGGCGGGATTTATGGCCGCCGCGCGCCAGGCGGCGGCGATACAAGGCTGGCAGGCTGAGCAGATCCATGAGGAGGCGTTTCAGGCGTCAATGCCCGCGAACGACGCCCGGCCAGAAGAGACGTTTACGGTGACGCTCGCCTCTTCTGGCCAATGCTGGCCTGTCGCCGCCAATCAAACCATTGCGCAGGTATTGCAGGAAAATGGTGTGGCAGTGCCGCTCTCTTGTGAGATGGGGATTTGCGGCGCCTGTCTGACCAGAGTCGTTGAGGGAGAGGTGGACCATCGTGATACGGTGCAGTCAGCAGCAGAAAAATGCGCCATCGTGCAGCATGTCGCGCTGTGCTGCTCCCGCAGTCGCAGCACGAATCTGCTCATTGATTTATAAAATAAGGCCAGGCGAAAACTGCCGGTTGTTGCCGCCCTTTTCTAACGTGAAGCGCGGCGCGGCATTTGGCGCTGAATATTAAGCTGTTTTCGCCAGACCCTGTTATGTAAATAAAGGGCGTTTGCACGGTAAAAAGTCTGGCTATTTATGCATCGGATACAGCCGAACATAAATAATAGTCCCAGCACGGCGCTGATGAGAAATCCTGGTTTTAGTCCGGCGCCGAATAATGCCCCGAGGCAAACAGAAAGAAAATAAACACTCGCAACCAGACCACTGAAAACCATCAAAGCCAGTGATAATTTAAGCGCCAGAAAATTGCCTCTGGCAACGAAGTACATCGCCAGAACCATTACCAGACTATAAATTAGCGATACAGGCACAATCGCCGCCATCACGGCATACTGCGGCAGCCCAAATAGATCGAACATCGCCAGGCAGAGATAAGGTTGAGCCAGGGCAAAAGCGAGCATGCTCAGAATCATTGCCCCTATCAGCGGTATTCCTGACATATGCCAGCCGACCGGAATACCCATCCGGTCTTTTAATCTGTCTTTAAGCTTCTCCAGTTGCTGCGGATCGTTGGTTTTTATTCTGTCCCTGACGACCGCACTGAGCAGCAAACTGTCTTTCATGAACTTCAGCATCCTCTGAACATCCTGTTGTCGAGATGGATATACGCGCCAATTATGGCCCTTCCGTCGACGGCGGTGTCGTCGTCCGTAAACTGTTTTCCTGCGATAAGCGCCAGAAATCATGCCCGGCGGGATACTGGTAAAGACGCAGTGAAAACTGCCCGGCCACGGCGGTAATGTATTCAAAAATAGCGGATTGCGTGTTCTCGTAATCCATCCATAGCGTCGATGAGGTAAAGCAGTAGATTTCCAGCGGCAGCCCGGACGGCGATGGTTTTAACGTCCGCGCCACGATGTACATATCTTTAATGATATCTGGCCGTTCGGCGAGATAGCTCATCAGGTAATGGCGAAACAGCGTCAGGTTAGTCAACCCGTTATCAATAAACCAGCGATCCGCGACGCCGCCCGGATCCCGACCATCCAGTAATTTACTGAGCGGCTCACCCACCCCGCGGATTGCCAGCATCGGGGTTAACATCTCCTGATTCAGGAAGGTTACCGAGTGCTGATCGATATTAATGCTACGCATGATCCGCCGTGCGCCGGACGAGAACATCGCCTGCCAGTTGGTATACGTTTCTGTGAGGAAATTCTTGGTCGGAATACGCGAAATGGTGTTGTCCCAGTTACGGATAGTAATGGTATGCAGCGCGATATCCGTCACTTCCCCGCTCAGGTTCTTGTCGGGCATTTCGATCCAGTCGCCCAGTTGCAGGACATCGTTGGACGATAGCTGGACGTTGGCCACCAGCGACAGCAAGGTATGTTGAAACACTAACATCAGCACCGCCGCGACGGCGCCGAGGCTGGAAATGATAATCACCGGTGATTTATTCGACATCACGGCGAGGATCATAATCGCGGCCAGAATGTGAACTAAGATTTTACCTATCTGGATATAGCCTTTGATGGAGTGGTTTTTACGTTTGGTCTTACGCAGATAAGAGCTATTGACGATATCCAGCATTTCGTTGAAGAAGATCGACAGAAAAATAAAAAACAAAATTCCGCAGATGGTATTAATCGCCGTTACCAGCGATGCCGGCATATTGGGCATAAACTGCAGAACGTAGTAGACGATAATAACCGGAATGAAGTTTGACAGTTTCTCGGCGATACGGCGGTCTTTTTCCAGCGGCACGTCCTGTTTATGGCTGGCGAAGAACACCTTGCGTATCACTTTAATCAGCAAAAACTTGCACAAAAGATGGGCAAAGATGCCGGAGACGACCAGCAGAATAAGGTTAAAGCCGATCGCCAGAGCCGGATTACTTTCAATAAACGTCAACAGATGATTCAAATACGCCATGCGTTATCGCCTGAATTAATATGCCCTTTTGTATTAGCCATTTACTATCAGCTATTAATACAAAAATTTAACCAATGTGCATCATGACATGTCAAAGCCGCATAAGTCCACGCTTTGCGCGGGGGATCACATTCATTGTATAAATATGTTCATTTGCATTAATGATGCTCTGCGCCCACTATTAAGGGGCCCGAAATGAGGACATATCAACTCCAGGAGGAAACATGTTCAAAGCACTTGCCGCCGTCGTCGCACTCACTGCATCCGCCAGCGTCATGGCGCAAAGTGATGTCACGCTGACTTCACTTGCCAAAGATAATGCGACCAAAGCGTCGTTCAGCCAGATGGTTAAAGGCCATAAACTCCCGGCCTGGGTTAACAGCGGTGGTACCGGATCCCCGGCACAAACCGTGAAACTGGGATCTGAATCCTGGCAGGTATTAAGCGCCTGTAAACCACACGATTGTGGTAGCGAACGTATCGCCGTGATCTGGTCGGAAAAATCCAAACAGATGTCGGGCGTCTTCTCGGTGGTAGATGAGAAAACATCGCAGGAAAAACTGACCTGGCTTAACGTCAGCGATGCGCTGTCGATTGATGGCAAAACCGTGCTGTTTGCCGCGCTGAGCGGCAGCCTTGAAAACCATCCTGACGCGTTTAACTACCCGCAATAAACAAAACCCCTGGCTATCCGTTGATAGTCAGGGGTTGCTCACCGTCTTCGCCGCTCTCTATTTACGCTGCCGGCGTAGTTTGCCCGCGAGAAGAGCCAACCGCTGGCTACGACAATAAATCGCGTACAGCACGAATCCCTGGCGGTTAAATATTAGCCGGCAACACAGTAATGCCAGCGCGGCGAACGCCAGCGGCCAGAGACTTTCACCTGCGCTAACCATCGCTCGCAATGCTTGCACCACCGTTGACGCTGAGAGGATAAGAAATAGCGCCAGAAATCCCTTCAGCCCGAGGGTATAACCGCGAGCCAGCAACACGCCGCTGGTTAACAGAAAAAATATTATCACCAGCGCCGGTACAAAAAAACTCGCTACCCGTATCGGTGCCGAGAATGGCGGGAGCGTCTGCAAAAATGGTAGCAAGTTGAATGCAAAAGCCACTAAGAACAGTGGGAATAGCGCGGCGACCGGAAATGGGTTTTGCCGGGGAAGTTCGCCTGGTGGACGCGAAAAGTAGCCTTCAAGTCCTGGCGTGGAGTGATTCAGCAAGCTGGCGTCCCGGCGCGCAATAGCGCGGTCTATCTCCCGACCATGCTGCAGGAGATCGTAGAAGACGGGCCCCACTATCGGAGAAACTATCGACATCAGATGAGGGCCTGGGCGCGAATTATTGCTGCAAAAATAGTGCTGAATGTTTGTGGGCCGCTGAGACGCTCCACCACCTGACCATCGCGGAAAACAAGCGTATTGGGTAACCCCCAGACGCTATATTTCGCCGCCAGCACCGGAGCCTGAACAACATTTACTGTACCGACTAAAACATCAGACGGTAGCCGGTCGGCCGCCTGGAGAAAAAGACTTTCGCTGCTTTGACAAGGGCCGCACCACGGCGCATGAAAACGCACAACAGCCACGCCGTTATAGCGTTCAACTTGCGAGAAATTGTCTTCATTCCACTGAATGACGCTCGGATTCATTTTGACCCTTATAACTCTGCACAAAAAGTGATTCAGTTGAGCGATTGTAATCGTTTTCTCGCATAGCCGACAGCTTACGGCGCCAGCATCAATACCTTGAACTGGCTGGGTACGATGCGCATACCGACCGCGTTTGTCGAATTTTGCAGGCTAACGCTGGTTAGACGCGTCGCCGGCGTGCCTTTCAGCAGCACGGTAAATGCGCCGGTCAGATGACGCGATGGCCCCATCACCGTACCTGACGCTACCCCGGTCGCCACGCCGGGGTTATCGCCGTTGGTGAGCGGCGTCACCGTCGCCATATTGTGCGCGGGCATGCCCATAAACAGAATATTGAGCGCGTTAGGGATCGCCGTCGGCCCCAGCGCGATATCCGGATAGGGAATCGGTGTAGGCGCCGGCATCGGCGTCAGACAGACGTCGGGGAAGGCTAAATCGACACCAAAAAGCTGGCAGTTGGCAAACATGATTAGCTCCTTAGCCCATGTGGATCTGTTCTGAATCGACTTTGGTGATCGCTTTTGAGGTGATGACCGTATTGTGCGCATGCAGGCGGGCATAATCTTCCGCTTTCATATCCAACTGCCCGGCGCGCACCTGCTCGGTCTGCCGGGTGGTGCGCAGCAGATTGTGGCTAATTTGCGTCACCGTTTGCCAGACCGATTCGGCGCGCTTGCCGACAATACGTGACAGTGTCACCCATGCCGAGAGCTTATCGCCGCTGTAGTTCATCTCGCTGATATGGCAGTCCCCCTGCGCGGCATTGACGCACAGCCGCTGACCGCTGAGGCTGAGTTCCCCCTGACTTTGAATATGCAGGTCACCCGGTACGCTGAGCTCCGCCTGCCGGCTTTCATCACGCTCCAGCACCGCTAACAGCCAGATCTGGTTGTCCACGCTGCTGATGAGTACGCGATCCCCAGCCTGCGGCGCGATCAGACAGCTGACCGCTCGCCGACAGTGCCAGCCGCGCCCTTCGCTCTCGACGGTCACGCTACCGTCGGCAAAGCAATGGGTCACCGTGCCGGAAGCCTGCGCCGGCGGCATCACCGCCTGGGCCAGTTTGTGATTAATAGTTGTCATCTGTTGTCTCCTTAACAACGGCTGTGGCGCTGGGCGCTCCACGCCTCAGCGGCTAATAACTCTTCATCGTATTCCAGGATCCCCTGGCGGCCGGTAAACAGCGCTTCGTCCTGGCGGGCGCGATGCAGCCGGGTGCGGGAAAAGGTCGCGCCGCGCAGATCCGCCTGGCGCAGGTCGGCGGCGGAAAAATCACTCCACGTCAGATCGCAGAGCGCGAATCGCGCCCCAGCGGCCTGAACCCGCTGTAAAACGCTCTGGAACAACCTGCTCTGGCTAAAGTCGGCCTGCTCCAGGATCGCGCCGACAAATATCGCCTGGTCGAACCGGCTGCCGCGACACTGGGCGCCGCGCAGATCGGCCTCCATAAGCAGCGCCTGGCTGGCGTTCACCTGATTGAGCTCTGCTTCACGCAATGACGCGCCTTTGAAATTGCACTGGGTTAGCTGGGCGCCGTTAAACTTCGCGCCGTCCAGCGGACAATCGGTGAACTGGCAGCCGGTAAAGCCCTGCCTTGAATAGTCTTTGCCGCGCTGATCGCACTGGAAAAACACCAGCCGGTCGCACTGCATTCCGTTCAGCGCGGTGTCCCGCAAATCAATATGGTAAAAGGTGGTCAACAGACCGCGGCTTTGCGCAAAGCTGGCGTGAGTCAGGTCAGCCTCATAAAACACGCTGCGTTCCAGCGTTGAACCGCTAAAACGGCTCCTGCTCATCTGGCAACGCATAAACTGGCTGCTTTGCAGCGTCGTTGCCGAGAAATCGCTCTCTTGCAGGTCGCACTGATTAAACACGCAACTATCAAGCGTGGTTTCAGCGGCCTGAAGATGGGCCATTTCACACTGATTGAAGGTCGTCTGCTTAAGTTGGGCGCCTTGCAGCTGCAGGTTCTGCAGCTGGCACTCGGTAAACAGGGCTTCATGCAGATTGGCATTTTGCAGATTAGCGCCGCGTAGCGACACCTCCTGAAACAGTCCGCCGGAGAGATCGCAGCCCTGCAGGTTGATACCATCCAGCGATATTTCATTGAGTGGCTCGCCGTTTTTGATGCGCTGAACGATCTCCTCCGGGCTCAGTATCGTCATATCACTTCTCCATCGCGCTTCGGCAGGGTTTTAATGCGTTTGGTCCATGCGCCGTCCAGCCGCGTGGTTTTACTGGTAAAGGATTGTGAAAGATCGGCGCGGAACAGATTGGCGCCTTCGAAATTGGCCCCGGCAAGCTGGCTTTTTTGCAGCAGCGCGCCCATCAGGTTGGCGTCGGTAAAATCAGCCTCGCGAAAATCGGTGCGAACAAACAGACTGCCGACCAGATTCGCCCGTACAAAGCTGGCATCGCGACAATCAGCCTCACTCAGATCGCTGTTTTCGATTTTTGCCAGCGCAAAGCACGCGCCCTGTAATGGCGTCTGGCGCAAATTGCTCTGCTGCAGCGTTGCGTGGCTGAAGTCGGCGCCGATAAGTGAGCTTTCCGACACCGCAGCGCTGGCTAGCCATGTTGCAGCGCTAAAATCAGCGCGCTCCGCTCGGGTCTGCACCAGCGAACAGCTTTCCAGCGTCGCCTCGTGGAAAATGGCATGCTCCAGTTCAGATTGTAAAAACGAGCATTTGTGCAGCCGCGCGTGGCTGAAATCAGGTTGTGCCAGCGTCAGTTCCATAAAGACGCAGCCATCCAGCTCGGCGCGCTGAAAACGGCAGTCAATCAGGCTGATTTCCCGAAGGATCAGCGTTTTTAGCGTCGCGTTATCGAAAATGCATTGCGCAAACAGCGCGTTCTGTAGCTGACTATCTTCAAAGCGAGCGCCGGTGAAGTCGCTTTGATGGCACTCCGCCAGTACCAGGCTGGAGCCGCTGAAATCACAGTTACGCAGCGACGAATGCTGTAGCTCCGTTCTGGCCAGCACGGCCCCCTGAAAAGAGGCGTTATCCAGCTGACAGTGGCTGAGGTCCGCGCATTCCAGTAACGCCTTTTCAAAATTGGCGCCGCGAAAATCCATGCCGGAAAAATCAACGCCGGTCAGATCCATCCCGCTAAAATTGCCGCCCTGCGCCATGGTACGCTCGGCGCGTTGGCGCAGGATCATCGCCAGATCGCCCTTCAGCCGGACCGCCGGTGGCTGATGCTGCACCGCGGCCAGGTACATCTGATGTAGCGCCTCACGCGTTTGCGCGCGCTTCTTCTCGCTCAGTTCCTGCTGGTGCTGATGTAGCATCTCCTGCATCCGGTGCATGGATTCGGGGCCGCGCGGTTGGTTTTCATCGTTTTTCAACTGCGGATATTGCGCCTCCATCTCACGTTTGCGCTGTTGCGCATCATTCTCCATTTCCTGCGCCTGACGCTCCATGTCGGCGATAAACTCCGGCAGGTCTTCAAGCTTAGGTAACGTGGGCTCGTCGATATCCGCCAACAGGCTATCGATATCACCGCCGCTGGCTTCGATGGCGGCGCGATGCTGTTCACGCAGCAGACGAGCGCGGTTTTTCATATTCTCCTGCTGCGGACTCGGCGACTGTTCAATTTCATTGTCGATCCACGGGCCGATGGTCTCTTCCGGTATGAGATCCTTTTCGCGAAAGGAGAAGAGCGCGCCCTTCTCTTTATCCATTCGCTGGGCCAGTACCTTGCGATAGTGATTAAGCGAACGGGCGGCACCCTCTTTTTCCAGCGCCGGGATCAGCTGCAGGACGTCGGCGGCATCGTCTTCATTGATACGAATGTGCCCCTGCCAGATAAGCATCATCTGTTCCCGATGGGGAAAGAACCATACCGTGGTGGCGCGTAAGGCAATTTCTTCGAATAGCGTTTCATCCGCGCGCTGGCGATGAATAAAACAGCGAGCCTGCCACGGCGGCAACTGGCCCTCCTGCATTGGTTTCTCTGGATGCATATTCCAGATCCGCCATTTCGCCCCTGGCGGCAAGGTATCCCGATCCTCCCACCATTGATCCGAACTGGCGGCGTTAAAGACTTTCCAGTCAATATCGCGGGCAAAACCGGGAAACTCCTGTTGTAGCCAACTGGCATCATATTTTTTGCCCATTCGGCTAAAGCGCCGCGGCCACTGAATATCCAACGGGCCAAAACTTGCCGGCTGCGGTTTCTGCTGCGGCGAGCTTACTCTTCCCTCCAGTGGTTCAATATTCGGCAGAGGATGATGCTCGCGCCCCTGCTGTTTTACCGGCGCGACACCAAGACCGTGCGGGTTGTCGGCATAATCACCGCCGCCAAAGGCGCGGCTCCAGTCGAGGCGCATTTCGCTGAACGGCTGCGGTCGGGTCATACGTTGCCCCGTCCACTCGCGATCGCCGAACACCACCAACGACTTACTCAGTTTGTCGATATCGATGCGCGCCACGCAGGCGCTTTTTTCCTGCTGATGATGGGTATAGGCAAAACCGGTGGCAAGAAATTCGGCGCGGACTTTAGGGATGGCCATATCCACCACGCCGCCGCTAGTTTGCAGTTCGTCGGCGGCAAGCTGCCACAGTTCCATCTCGGGGCGCAGCTGCGGGTTTGGCCCCATATCCGCCAACGCCAGCACCGAAACGCCAAGATAATTTTTGCCCTGCCAGCGGAATGGCCGGTTCAGTACGCTCAGGCGTAAGGGTTTAATGATTTTCATATAGCCCTAATGCGATAGGTTCTTAAGGGGAATTGATGCTTAGCATCAGACATTACGATAATCGAGGTAGTAGAAATGTTGTGGGTCGTCCTGGTGAACGCGAATATTGATTAATTGATTCACCTGAACCTCAGATTGGTCTTGCGCGGGGAATATAACGCCGCGGATGCCCTGCAGTTCTTGCTCATGCCAATGATAACGAAGGGTCAAAATGGCTGAGTAGTGATTATTAATTCGCTGGTCGCGATCGTATTTGATCTGCAGGATGGTGGCCTTAACATTGACACCATTCATTTTCGTTTTTTTATCTTGTCGCGCAGAGCGTATATTCTGCATCGCAACCCAGGCCACAAAGAGCAATACTACCAGCGGAATGGCCCATGCCATGGTTAGCATTATGGTAGAGACGATTTCCATGTTATCTCCTGATTAGCTGTCACAAAAAAAGCGGCCTGTCATATAGCGCAATTCTCTGCGGGTTCGCCGGATCGTATTTAATCGTTGTGCCATTACCCGGCTTAAAACGTTCAATGTCGCTGAAATTCAGGGTGTGATTCAGGCTAGCTTGAACTTCAACCTGCTCGCGGGTCTTAAACTTAAAGGTGATACGATAGATCGGTTTACTTCCGCTCCAGGCGCTGGTCTGGTGTGCGGCAATGATATCCGCGTTGACCGCAATCCCTGATTGCAGGACCTCACTGTGGGTAAAACTATCCTTTAAGTACGGGTAAACATCCTGATAAAGAAAACGGGCCATGGGATAGATACCAAACACCAGGACAATCAGCCCCATGACGATAAAAAAGAGTATATCCATAGTGAATTAACCCACATCACCGATTTGCATAATAGCAATCTTATTGCCGCGTCCTTTCTTAACGACAATGGACAGCCCTTTACGTAATAGATGTATTTGTGCTGGTGCAATCAGCGCCTTGGCGCAAAATAATTGAGGCATTTCATCGATGCGAAAATATATATCGAAAAATAGATTATTACCGAGCATTACATTAGTTTGTTGCCAGAATTCAATCCGCGACCTCAGTAAGTCTCCTCGCCAGCGCTCGCGTTTTAAAAAGATTTTCACTGACTTTAGTTGTAACGATGACTTTCTGAATGTGAAATAGGTGGCTATCATGAATAATATACTTACTGACAAACCAATAATCACGGGTATCATTTCCCCTGGAGACATATTGGTGATCCATTTTTCAAATGACATAATTATCCCTGGTGGGTTTCAGTTCAGGCTTCACAATTCATGATTTTAGGTAAAAAGACATCTTGGTTTTCTCACAATATAGAGAGACTCCATCACTCCATCTCCCAAGGTGTTGGTAATAACTCTTTGGGATTATCAGGCATGTAGTAGATGTAAATAGTATTGTTTCTCATGATTTTTACCATATTTTGCGGGGAAATATACTGTTTAGCCGTTGCCGTCACCAGACCTGAGTCAGTATTGAAAGATAATTCCATTTTAAGTTTAGTGCTCCCTCCGCCACTCGCGCCAATTTTTTCCATGCTTAATATTTTAGCCTCGGTACGAATGCCATTTGCCTTAAACTTATCATAATTGGAGCCTGAACGATAACAATATAAGAACAAACCAAACAAAATTAAAATGGCTAATATTAATGTTTCCCACATAGAGTCAAACATAATGATCCATTAATGATGAAGTTCATCACATATTAGAAATTCTGTGAGTGTTTTTAAGTGGCCACCTAAATGGCCACGAGCATAGAAGTCTAGTGGATACCCTGTTTATTCATAATCCACATCCATAACAGCCATTCGTTTTGGCGGAACGCCCTCATGCTTTATAGTTAATTGAAGTCCCGGTTTTAATTTGGGGATTTCTGAAGCACGTACCACGGCGGCAGCATTATACTGTTTTGTCGTACCCTCAATGTTCGCCTCAAAGGTAAATACAAAATAATAATCAAAATTATTGGTCGCGTTAGTTTGACGCCAACTTACCAGAGATGCGTTTTTGATCTCACCGGTCCAGCGCTCACGGCTTAGCCAGTTTTTTATTTCAGTAAGGTCCCCGCCCTGTCCTTTGAGACTTCGCAACGAACCGAACAACAGAAAAAAGCTAAATGCAACCGATGCAATAACAATTAACAAAGAGTGTTGATAAATAAAGTTCATTGTTAGCTCTTTTAGGTTTTAAATATAAATAATTGTCACATTATAAAAATAATGGTCTGTCATAAATTGCGATTCGTTTAGGATTTTTAGCGTCGTATTTTATTGTTGTCCCATTGCCGGGTTTAAATCTCTCAATTTCTTCAAAGCTTAGCCCCATATCAACACTCGCTTCGGTTTCAACACCTTCAAGAGTTTTAAATTTTAAGGTCAAATGGTATATTGGCTTATTTCCACCCCACATACTAGTTTGATGAGATGCAATAATATCGGCATTTACTGCGATTCCTGTTTTAAGAACAGCGCTTTCAATAAACCCAGCCTTGATCATAGGGATAACGGAACTACGAAAATTCCGCCCAATAATATAGAGTGCTATAAGGCATGCCACAAGCAGAATATAAAACCATTTTGTATTTAGAAAATCCATTTAATCAATTCCAGGTTGTGATTTTATAGGTAGAATGAAATATCAAATACTACAGCACCATTACACATTTAATAATTAACGGAAGTAACGGCTATCTTTACAAGCGTGTCATTACTGTACTTTACTGATAATAACATTCCTTTCTTTAATTTATGAATGTCACCGGGTCTTACAATGCCTTTCGCAATGTATTTTTTTACATAACCGTTTATATTTGCACTAAAATAGAAATCATAAATATAATCATTGCCGTACTTTGTTTCTGTCTGACGCCATGATTCTAGCGGAACCAGGATTGTTTGACCGGACCACTTATCTCTCGATAACCAGTTTTTAATTGCTGAGACTTCAGATTTATTCGGTTTGAATGCAGCGAATGATATACCTAATGCTATGATTGTCACCACAATGCCAAAGATAAAAGATGATTCCGTGATGACATTCATAGGGTTGCATCCGTGTTATTAACAAAAACCATCATCGATTGCTTACTCCATATCCCCAGGAACAAGGTAGACTTTTTCAGGGGTACCTGGGAGGTAATATAAACAAACTGTATTTTTCCTACCAATTTTAACCATTTCTTCCGGAGTTATAAAACGACGAGCATGTGTGACGACAAATCCATCGGGAGTCATAAATTCCAATTCAAAATCAAATTTCATATTCCCGGTGCCAGAGGTACTTATATGTTGCTTACTAATAATTTTAGCTTCAACTTTAAGGCCTTCCTTACGAAACTTCTCATCATTATTTCCTGACTTCATTATACTGTATAAGAACCACCCCAAAACTAAAATGGTTATAAAGATAGACCACATTGTTGAATTTGACATCGTAAAATCTTACATTAAGTGAACCATTGATGGCTGTCTTATTTTAAATGCAAAAAATTGAGAAATCGTTAGGTTCTGGATTGATTATTTATTACCAGCTAAAACCAATGGAAAGGAAACGCAGCATTTGGAGGCCGTTTCTATGCCATGTTCCCTATCAAAGGGTAAAGCAGCAATTATATGTCGTGCATCGACTAGTATTAGCCTACGCTCATGACTGCTGTTTTTTTTGGGGGTACTCCCTGGTATTTGAACATTACAGGCATATCCTTTTTTAATTTAATGACTTCAGAGGTCTTTAACACAGTTGCTGCTTTATATGTTTGAGCTTCACCACTCAAATTAGACTCGATAGTAAAAATATAGAAATGGTCAAAATTATTGGTAGTTGATGTTTGTTTCCATTCTTTTAATTTCCCTGTTGCTAATTCGCCGTTCCAGTTGTCTCTTGCAACCCAATTTCTTATTTCACTAAAATCTTCCTTCTGTCCCTTTAATCCTCTGAGACAGATGAAGATGAATATCAACATTACACCTAACGCAATAGGGCCTGAGTGTTCAGAAAGAAAATTCATACCTGCACCTGGCATGTTAAAACGCGTCGTTTCTAACGAGGCACATTAGAAATTGCCAAAGGTTTCCCATTGGAAGGGTCTGTAACAAAAACAATGGATTTAGTTTTACTATCTAGTTTAGCTCTATAAATAGAACCAACCTGGTAAGCATCAAGAGCTATTAATTGTATGGTTTCATCATGTTTTTCGAGTAGCCATGTTTTGTTATCAGCAGCATTTGCCACCCTCAAGTCCATTGTTACTACAGGATTGTTGTTTATGAAAACTCCGCTTTGCTTCATTGATAAAATTGTAACATAAACATCATCTCCCTGTTCCATTATACTGTGCTCTCTCTGTTGTGAATTTTTCACTATTCTATTTGCGAAATAAAAACACACAAAAATAATTAAAAACGTCAATACTGCATTTATAACCCAAGAGATAGACATATAATCCTCTGACTACATTAACATATGAAGTGCAAATAATGCGGTTCTTAGACTGCCGCTGTCAACCCGAGCCCCTTCGACTCGTTGAGCATTGATAACGGTACGACCAAATGTCATTCCTTGATGTGAAATATTTATTCCTGTTGCTGCATAGCTAACACCCTTAAAGGCGACACTTCCTGTTGAAATTGTAACATATTGGCCGATGAAATCCATTGCATTTTGGGCAAAGCTTTTCTTTTCTACATCGTTATGTTCAAAAACGGGAGAGTCAATAAAAACTTTTGTTTTGCTTTTTATTACTATTTCTTCTGGTGATTCAATCTTCACTTTTCCTGTAACGGTTTGCATCCAGGCGCCATCTATATCTACATTAACTTTCCCCTGAATATTTTGTTTTTGCCCTCCAGATTTTATAGTGAATACATCTCCGTTACCAATTGTCGTTTCTTTTTTCCCATTGATATGAATGGTTTCATTGGCGAGAACTTCCTCATTGTTATTCCCATCCAGAGTTAGCTCGCGATCACCTTTAATTTTTCGGATGTCACCTCCATTTTGTATATCTGTTTTTCGACCGTTTTTAATTATAGTTTCTTCACCATTATTATATTCTTGCAGCTCTAGATCTTCTACCTTAGTTGTTCTTTTCTTCTGATAATGAAAGGATGAATCACCAACGACAGTATCACTTTGCTCTTTTCCTATTGTGGTAGTACGGCAACCATCAATAGTTACATGTTTATCATTCTCTACCGAGATCTTCATATCTTTCTCTGAATGCATCTCGACGGATTCATTGCCCGGATTATCTTCGAAGAACAAGAAACTGCTGTTATCAATATTCCCATCCTTACTCCGCGTCATAAAGCCCATCCGGGTGGCGTCGCCGGGGAGATCCCATGGCGGCATGCTGGCTTCATTATACACACGTCCGGTGACGATCGGGCGGTCAGGATCGCCGTTGATAAAATCAATGACCACTTCATCGCCGACGCGGGGAATTTGCACGCCGCCAAAGCCCTGGCCTGCCCAGGCGCTCGACACGCGAACCCAGCAGGAGCTGGTGTCATCGCCTTTGGCGTGGCGGTCCCAGTGAAACTTCACTTTGATGCGGCCATACCTGTCGGTCCAGATGCTTTCCCCTTCAGGCCCGACAACTTTCGCCGTCTGCGGGCCATAGGTGCGCGGCCAGTCGGTTACCTGCGCCGGGCGATAGACTACCGAAGAGGGGATCACTCTAAAATGGATTTGGTGCGAGATGTCGCTATTGCCGCCGCTGGCGTAGCTGTTCTCTTCAAACAAGTAATCTGCGGCGGTCGTCAAATATTCGCCGTTATCGCTAAAGAATGGCGCATTGATTAGGGTAAACGTTGCGCCGGGAGCGATGCCTACCGCGGTGGCGGACGCCTGGATCTGCTGATGTTCTACCTGCCAGCGCTCCTGGCGGATACGGGCGTAGAATTCACCGTGTCCGTGATCGACAAACCGCCCCGGCCAGTCGTACACGTCGATACTGCCCGGCGAGGGCGATGCCGGGTTCTGCCGCGCCTGAAACAGCCAGGCGTTAGGTTTACGGAAATCATAGTCATCGAGACTGTAAATCCCCGGCGTCACGCTATCTTCCAGCGCCCACTGGCCGATCCCCTCTTCAGTGGTAATACCGCCCGATGCCGTCTGGTGGTAGGGAATGGTTTCATAGCCGCTTACCGGTTGATGCTGGGTAGCTGAATCGGTCAGAACCATCGTATGTTTACCTGCCTCGTGGCGGAAATGGTAGGCAATCCCCTCCAGCTCCATCAGGCGGCTGATAAAGGCGAAACTACTTTCCTGATACTGGACGCAGTAATCCCAGACGCGGTAACTGCCGTTCAGCTTATCCTCAACGTTGACCTGATATTCGCTCAGCAACGTATTGATGATCTGCGGTACCGTCTGCCCCTGAAATATACGCAGGTTGCGGTCGCGTTTCATCGGCCATAAGTCGGGTTCAACCATCAGTTGGTAAGCGGCGTAGCGGATACCGCTCAGTTCAACGGCGCTCACCGCCACGCGGGTAATTTTACCGTTGAAATAACGCGAACTCAGCGCGTTTTGCGTCGGAATGGTCACGGTGACCGGCTGGCCAAGCAGCTTGCTGCGATCCAGACGCGCATCGCTGCCAAGCAGCGTTAAGCTGAGCTCGAACATTTCCGACATGGCTTCATGTCCGCTGAGTTTCCAGAAAAGCAGCCCCTCAACGGGGAGCTGAACGGTGATCCTGTTAGACATAATATTATTCCATTCAGGGGGATACAGTTTGTGCAGCGCTAGCTGCGCGTTAACAATGGGTTCGGCAGATCGACCAGCACCTGTTGCGGGTCAAGGCGCAAGTAGCGTAACGGAATCGGCTTTCCCGGTTGAAAGTTTTGGATACGCGTAATATCAATAACGATATCCCGCTGACCGGTCAGCAATTCACCTTTTTCGTTAACGTAATTAAAATCGACGCTAATATTAATAAACCCGGAATTACCGCCAGAGCGGCTTTTCACATTTGTGATGGTGCCAGACACCGCAACGCCATCATTGTGGATAGCCGCTTTGATTTTTTTATTTTTCGCATCGCGAATCAGCAATGACGCAAAAATATAAATAAACAGTAGGACCACGGCCAGAACGATTACGTTAGTAAAAATACTCATCTTCCACTCGTCAGTTTTGGCTTATCAGCTCGATGGATTAATAAGCCAGGTTCCCGGTTTGGCGATCTCCAGCGTCTGCTCGCGGGTTTGTCCATTACCCTGCAGGGTAATTTCATAATGCCCCGGCGCCAGCTTCAGCGAGGCGAAGCCGTTCGTGGCCGGTTGCGTATTATGAGGTTCGCCATTGAGTTTGAGCTTTTCCCCTTCCCGCATGCGCACGTAAACCTGAGCAACAGGCGCCGCGGCGGCGGCAGGTTTACTCTCTTTAACGGCAACGGGCGGAGCGGGCTGCGCGTTAGCGGTCTGCGTTGTTACCGGCGGCGTAACCGCCGCTGGCGGCTGGGTGCTGGCGCTCTGTGATGGTTGCGCCTCGCTGCCGCCGCCGCTGAACAGCATACTGCCGGCAAAAATGCCGACCAGTACGCCTGCGGCGACCATCCCCGGAACCTTATAGCGCCGCCAGTCTGTCGCGGCCGGCGCCTGTTCTTCCTCTTCGACCAGCGCCAGCATGGTGCCGGTTTTTTTGACCGACAAGACGTCATCGATACTGGACACCGGCATTTCAATCAGCTCGGCAAACGCGTTAATTGACTGGGGACGATCCTCCACCCGCAGCGCCAGAGCTTTATCCACCGCCTGTAGCAGCGGCAGCGAGTAACCTGCCGGCTTCAGTTCCGCCAGCGGCTGATAGTTGTCCTGAATACTCCGCACCACGCTCACCGGCGGCGGTGAACCCACGATCAGCGTATGCAGCACCGCGCCGACGGCATAAATATCGGTCCAGGCGCCCTGTTCGCTGTCATTATCGTCGGTATACTGCTCGATAGGCGCATACCCCGGGCGCAGCATGGTTTCGGTTTCGTCGGACAGATTACCGATGGTCCGGCGCGCCGAACCGAAATCAAGTAGCACCGGCAGGCCGTTATCCTGGATCTGGATATTTTCCGGTGAGATATCACGATGCAAATAGCCGGCGTCGTGAATGGTTTTAATGGCGCCGAATAGCATCGGCAGCATCCGGCGGATCCATGCCTCATCGATGAGGTTTGGCTGCTGTTCGCGCAGGCGGCTCAAGGTGGTGCCGCTATAAAACAGCGTGCCCATATAGGCGGTGTCGTTCTGAACCCAAAAGCGCAGCACGTGCAGCAAGTTGGGATGATTAAAGCGCGCCAGCAGCCGCGCCTCCTGGATAAAGCTGTTTAATCCAGCGGAGAACGCTTTGCTAAAGCGCTCGCTACGCAGTACCAGGGTCATATCTTCGTTACGTACCGCCAGCGACGAAGGCATAAACTCTTTAATCGCGATGGTACGTTCCAACTGATGGTCCCAGGCGCGATACACAATGCCGAAACCGCCGCCGCCAATCACTTCCTTTATTTCAAATTCGTTAAAACGATACCCGACCGGCAGCGCGTTCAGGACAGTCCGATTGTTTTCGTGATCCGTCATCTTAAGACTCACTTTCTGATGGTGTTACGCGGCAAACTGACAATGAAACTCGCCTTGCGCATAGCTGATGCGCAGTTGCGTAAACTGCTCATCGTTACGGTTGGCGGTTAACAGAATTTGGCTCATCTGCGGCAGCAGCGTGTTGGTCAGAATCGCATCGACCATACGCCCGCCGGATTCCACTTCGGTACAACGCTGAACCACCTGCTCGACGACGCTGTCGTCAATCTCGCAGACAATGTTGTGATTGTCATGCAGACGGCGCTGAATACGCGCCAGCTGCAGGCGCACGATTTGCCCCAGCATCGCATCGCTCAGCGGATAGTACGGCACCACCAGCAGGCGGCCGAGCAGCGCTGGCGGGAAGACCTGTAACAGCGGCTGACGCAGCGCGCCGCTCAGCGCTTCCGGCTCGGGCATCAGATCCGGGTCGGCACACATGGCGCTAATCAGCTCGGTACCGACGTTGGACGTTAAGATAATGATTGTGTTGCGGAAATCGATATGGCGGCCTTCACCGTCTTCCATCCAGCCTTTATCAAACACCTGGAAGAAGATTTCGTGCACGTCCGGATGCGCCTTCTCGATTTCATCCAGCAGCACCACGCTATACGGGCGGCGTCGTACCGCTTCAGTCAGCATCCCGCCTTCGCCGTAACCCACATAACCCGGCGGCGCGCCCTTCAGGGTCGAGACGGTATGCGCCTCCTGGAACTCACTCATGTTGATGGTGATAACGTTCTGTTCGCCGCCGTACAGCGCTTCCGCCAGCGCCAGCGCGGTTTCGGTTTTACCTACGCCGGATGGACCGCATAGCATAAAAACGCCGACCGGCTTATTGGGGTCGTCGAGCCGCGCGCGTGACGTGCGCACACGTTTGGCGATCAGATCCAGCCCGTGGCGTTGGCCAATCACTCGCTGGTTGAGCGTGTCGGCCAGGCTCAGTACGGCGTCAATCTCATTTTTGACCATCCGCCCCAGCGGAATGCCGGTCCAGTCAGCGACCACCGCCGCCACCACGTTCTCATCTACCGCCGCGAACAGCAGCGGCATCTCACCCTGCAGGGTTTTTAGCGCCAGCTGTTTTTCATTAAGCGTCTGGCGCAGCGCTGGCTGGGCGTCGTCATCGGCCTCCTGCAATTGCGCGCGCAACGCGATGACTTCATCAACCAACGCGCGTTCCTGCTCCCAGCGACGACTCAAGGTATCGCGTTCAGTTTCCTGCTGCTGACGCGCCTGCTTGAGTTGCTCAATGCGCTGGCCATCGCCAATCGCCACCCGGTTCTCGCGTTGGGCAATCTCCAGTTCCACATCCAGGGCGGCAATGCGCTGCAGGCAATCTTCCAACTGCGGCGGCGGCGCGCTTTGGCTGACGGCGACGCGGGCGCAGGCGGTATCCAGCAGCGCTACCGCTTTATCCGGCAACTGCCGCGCGGGAATATAACGATGCGACAGCTTCACCGCCGCGTTGACCGCTTCATCAAGCAGCAGCACCCGATGGTGTTTCTCCAGCGGCGATACGGTACTGCGCAGCATCAGCAACGCTTTCTCTTCATCCGGCTCGTGGATTTGCACCGTCTGGAAACGGCGGGTCAGCGCCGGATCTTTTTCAATATATTTTTTGTACTCCGCCCAGGTGGTCGCGCCGATGGTGCGTAATTGTCCGCGCGCCAGCGCCGGTTTCAGCAGGTTCGCCGCATCGCCGGTGCCCTGCTGGCCGCCTGCGCCAATCAGGGTGTGGATCTCGTCGATAAACAGCACGATCGGCGTCGGGCTGGATTGCACTTCGTTAATTAACGCCTGAAGACGGGCTTCAAATTCGCCTTTCATGCCCGCACCGGCCTGCAGCATGCCGATGTCCAGCAGCCACAGCTCAATATTACGCAACGGCTGCGGAACATCGCCTGCGGCGATCCGCCGCGCCAGCCCCTCCACCACCGCGGTTTTACCGACGCCAGCTTCCCCGGTCAGCAGCGGGTTGTTCTGCCTGCGGCGCATCAGGATATCCACCATCTGGCGGATCTCTTCATCACGGCCGACCACCGGATCGATTTTGCCCTCCTGCACCCGCTGCGTCAGATTCTGTCCGTACTGGGCCAACGCACCCTGTGCCGTCGCCGTCGCGCCCGTGTTGGCCGCCTCCACCGCCGCCTGCTGGCTCTCTTTACTGGCGGCCAGCAGCGTCTCAAAGCTCTCGCTCAACGCATCGACATTGATTTTGCTAAACTGCGGCGAAATACCTTTCAGAACATTAGCCAGATTCCAGGTTTTCAGCAGCCCTATTAACAAATGGCCGCCGCGGATGCGGTTGACGCCATATTTCAGCGAGCCATAAACCCACGCGCGTTCGACGGCGCTATCGATATGCTCAGAAAGGTCGGAGACAGAGCTGGCGCCGCGCGGCAGCGCATCCAGGGCCGCGATGATATCGCGGGTCAGCGCCTGCTCATCAAGGGCGAAATGGCGGATAATGTGTTGCAGGTCGCCGTCCTGCTGCTGCATCAGCTGATGCAGCCAGTGCACCAGCTCAACGTAAGGGTTGCCGCGCAGTTTACAAAAGGCGGTTGCGCTTTCCAGCGAGGTAAACAACAGCGTATCCAGTTTGCCGAAGAGTACGGCACGGCTGATTTCTGACATGTTCGGTTCCATTGATAACATTAATAAAGGTGTCAGAGAGCAGACGACATCAGGCGTCGCTCTGCTCCACGCTAAACACTAAATCGCCACGCGGCGCGGGGACTGGCTGGCGGCCAAGCCAGGTGCTGTAGCCCAGTTTGCCGTCGCCGCTGAGGACCGTACCGGGTACTTCATCGCCGCGGATAAGTACCCTGACGTCCCATGCATATTCGATCCCGAGATACTGGCGGACCCAATCGCGTAATTCGTTCACCGCGTTTTCACCCGGCAGAAAACGGGCGTATTCGGCGGCGCTAAGCGGGCCGATTTCAAGGCGGAATTTATGCTGAACATCGCGTACCGCGACGCCGAGAAACGCCGAGACGCCCAGGCGAGGCAGACGCCTTCCCGCCCCCAGCTGCGCTTGTTCTCGCGGGGTCAGCGGCATCCATTGCGGCACGTTGCTGATAATGTTGACCGGGACTTTGAAGAAATTTCGCAGGATCTTCTCCAGCCCTTCCGGATCCCGACCGTGGCGGCTGAGATGGCCTGCGTGGGTGAAACGCGCATGCGGGCTCAGGTCGCCCTTTTCCAGTTGCCCCGGCTGGCCCATGCCGATGAGTGAGGCGAGGTAGCGCTCAAAGCGGCGGTTATCCGCACGGTCTAACGATACCGTTGGCTGCGCGTCGGCCCAGGCGCGGTAGAACAGCAGCGTCAGGCGGTGGTGAAAGAGATCGGCAAAAGCGCTCAGGCTGTCGTCCTGATGATGATGAATACGCTCGCGGGCATATTCGGTCATATGAACCGGCAGCGGGCCATTGGGGCCGAACAGACCGAAGCTGAGAATCGATATCTCATGCACCGCGCTATTTTCCCGTTTTTTCGCGCTGGCCAGCGTCGCGGGCGCAAACCCCATTGAGGGCGTTTGCCCGATGCGCAGCGATTCAAATTTCGGCAGCGGCGCGCGTCCAAGCGGGTAACGTTCGCCTCCTTGCGCGTCAATGCGGCGCAGCAGATGAAAAAGATCGTAGCGCCAGGGCGCGGCGGTAACCTCGCGCCAGAAAACGTCCGCCAGCGGCGTCAGGCGATGAATGGTAGCCATCGTCTCACTCATATCAACGCCCTTTTACCCATTCGCGGCGCCCAGTAGCCGATTTCGCCGCGCTGCTGGCTGCATAACGTGAATTCGGTAAAGCTGTTGAGCGACACCAGCCGGGCAAAGACCCTTTCCAGTACGCTGCCAAACAGCCACGGGCTGGCGCCGGAAAAAGCGCGCTCATCTACGGTTAAGGTAATGCCGATACCGCGGGCGAAGACGATGGGTCCCGGCTCCGGCACCCGGCGATGAACCGGCTCCAGCACGCAGTGGCGTACCCCTTCGATTTGGCGGGCCACGGCGGTCTCCGCCAGCCCGGCATACAGCCCAAGCAACTGGCGTAGCGCCGCGGCGCCTTCGCCATTTTCACCGTCCATCAGGCTGAGATAGTTCATTTGCAGCTGGCTTATCAGCCGCCAGGTGCTGAGCCCTTCCGCCAGCGCCGGGCGCGGCGGCGTCGGGCCGCTACGCATTTTCAATGTTTTTACCGGTAGCGAATCCGCCAGCACAAATTGCCCCAGCTCCTGTTGTAGCATCAACGGCAGGTCGCGGCTGGTGCACAGCACCTCGGCGGTGATGTAACGCAGATCTTCCTGCCACGGCGCATGCTGCTCATCGACCAGTGAGACAAAGGTCTCAGAACCGGTATAGCCGGTACGCGTGCCATAACGCAGCGCGTGTTCGGAAAGCACCCGCTGTTCGCGGCGCAGTGAAAAATAAGCGCCGTAATCTCCGGCATCCTTGCTCCATGAACTCCAGAATGGACGGAACTCGCGATCGTCGCGGTGGCCATCGGCGCTGCCGTGAATTTTACTCACCGAATAGATTTCGTAGTCCAGCGGGCGGATGTTATCGACCACCAGATGGTATTCATGCTGGCTGTCGCTTAGCGACTGGCGGGCGGCGATTTTCGGAAACAGGTTAATCACCGGCGTGCAGTGCAACGCGAAGTGGTTAGCTTCCACCACTTGTTCCAGGCGATCGTCGGTTTTATCCAGCAGAATAATGATATCGAAGGATTTTTCTTCCTTGCACTGCCCAATTAGCTTGCTCAGGCCGTTAATACTGATAAAGCGGAAGCGCGCCGGGAAGGCAAAGTATTCGTGCAGCAACCGGTAGCCGTCAAAATTGCGAAGATCTTCCGGTAGCAGCGCCTGATTGGCGGCGAATCCCTCTTGTTGGATAGCCTCTTCGCTCAGCGAAAAACGCAGCGGATCGCGCCCGGTGGTCTGGCACACCACGCCGACCTGGTGGGCAAGAATCAGTTCCAGCAGGCGCAGCGCCTCAATATCCGGGCCGCTTAAGAAAAACGCCAGCCGGTCAAAGGTCAGATGGCCAAGATGTTGAGCCCCTTCACAGCTGATACGCAGGCGCAAAGCGCTGACGGCGCCGCGCTGGCTGAGCCCAAGCGCGGCCAGCGGCACATCGGCGGGGATCCCGCCAAGTTCGGCTTTCTCAATACGCAGCGGCAACAGCGTGACATCGTGCGCGGTGGTGTAGCTACAGGTGACGCCGTTTTTCTTCAATACCTGGCTGTCCATCATCGTACCGCGCGGTACCACGAAACCTTTACTCAGATCGCCTTTATTGATGTCCGGCTGCAGTTCGGCTATCGCCATCGACGGCGTAGGCGCCAGATAATTGGGCGCGATCATCTCCAGCAGGCGCTGTGAAAAGCGCGGGAATTCGGCGTCCATTTTTAGCTGGACGCGGGAAGTCAGAAAGGCGAAACCCTCCATCATCCGCTCAACGTAAGGATCGGCGACCTCAATACCGCGCATGCCCAACCTGCCGGCAACCTTCGGATAGCGTTCGGCGAATTCAGCGCCCATCTCACGCAGATAGGCCAGCTCGCGGTTGTAATATTCAAGCAGTTTGCCTTCCATCGTTACCCCGCGTCTTTCAATTCAAAGTGGCCATTTTCGAGATCTACATCGGTACGGAACAAAAACTCTAATGGATACGGTACGCACCACAGACGCCCTTTAATTTCAATCGACAGGACGTTATGTAAATCCAGTGACTGGGTATCAGAAATACAGCGGACCTGAAGCCCCTGCGGCAGAATGCGCGGTTCGAAGCTGATAATCGCCTCGGTAAGTTTGCGCTGAATATCCTGCCATTCAATGTCCGACATCCGTTTCCCGGCCAGCGGCGCGACGCCAAAATTAACCACCGAACGGCGCACGTGCGCCAGCGCGGCCAACGCCTGCGGATCGTCATGATTGATGGTATTGAACAGCCACTGCAGATCGCGCAGCACGTGACGGCGCAGCGTACTGTGGGTGATCAGGTTGCTGTTAAGCGGCTCCGATTTTTTCTGCGGCTGATTATCGGTCAGGCGGTCGAGCAGCGACGGCTGCATCTTATCGCGGGCGCCAATGGTCTCTTGCTTGCTACGCGCCTGCCAGCCGCTGCGCAGCGCGTCACCGTCGCGTACCGTTTTGTTCATGCAAAACTCACCACGTCGAGAGAGAGAATCGGGAATTCATCGTTATCGTTAAGCCACACTTTCTGCCCGTGGCCCTGATACAGCGCGCCTTCGTCGTCCAGCGGCTGCCACTCGGTGGCGCGGCCCAGCTGGAAGCGCGCCTCCGTCTGCGGCGTGACAGGGTAACGCGCGGGGATCTGACACACCTGCTCGCTTCCATCGGTCAGGCGCACCAGCGCATGGCGCCACACCAGATCGGTGACGCTCGCCGGGGCCTGAAAACGAATTTCGGCGATAGCGGCGAACGGCAGCCAGCAATACCGGCCATTGACGATAAGTTCACAAACCGGCCCCAGACGCGCGTCGCCGTCCATCAACCAGTGAAAAGCGACCGCGGGGGTATCCGCCTGATTGAGATTGCCAGGATTAAGGGGCGCCTGTTCAAAGGCGGCCAGCCGCTGTCGCTGGGCGGTTTCTGAATCAGCACAAAGCGCGGAGGCCAGCGCAGACAACCACGGCCACTGGCTGTCCGGCATCTGCGGGCGTGCGCTACCGGCAAATACCGCATCGCGCTGCTGCTCGCCCTGAATGCTCTGTTCCAGCAGGGTGACCGTTGGCCGGGCCTGCGGCTTCAGCGCCAGCCAGCTTTTTAGCTGCGCCAGCGCGCGCGTCCAGTTACCGCTCAGGCATAGAAACTGGACGAACGCCGCACGTAAATCGGCATCGGCGGGACGGCTTTTGATGTCGCTTTCCAGGCGCTGCAGCGCCGCGTCGACGCTTTCGCCAGCCAGCTGTTGATATAGCGTGTTCATCGTCGCTCCTTAGTTTGCCGCGCGCCATGCGCTGGCCGCCGGATTACGCAGCAGCGGGTGCAGGCCGTCGATCAGCACAACGTTGAGTTTGATATCCGGCGCCAGCCACGGCGACCAGACGCTCCGCGCCGCCTCTATCCGCGCCTGTAGACGCGACGGATCGTTGGCCAGTTCGCGGGACATTTCGATAGCCAGCGTGCCGGTCATCTGCCAACCGTTTTGTCCGGCGACATAGGGCAGGATCATCCAGCTTTGTTGGGCGTTTTCATTGCTGACTACCATGCGTTGGTTATTGACCGCGGTGATCAGAAGTTTGTTGGGGTCAGCGGCGGCATTGAGACCCAGGACCGGGAAACCATGTACGAAGGTCACGGTGCTCTGCTTTTCTTCGCCGTTCACTGATTGAGTGATGACGGTGCGTCCGCTCAGCCAGCCGCCCTTTTCGCAACTACCGGATTCAACGGCGGGAATGAATAAGGCGGCGGCGCTTTCCTGCCAGAAGGTGCGCAGTCGGCAGCCGCCCTGCAGCGTAAACTCCTGCCACGGCGTGCGGTCGGCGGCGGGAGACAGTTTTTCCGCCTTCTCTTCCGGCGGCAGCCAGGCTGGCGCGACGGGCTTTTCCGCCGCCGCGACGGTCTCGGCGGGCGCGACTTTTACCGCCCATTTTTTGTTTTTCGCCGCGCTACCCTGGGCGATATGCCCATTATTCGCGTCAACCAGCGTCCAGTTCAGCTGCTGTAAACGCGAACACTGATGCTGCATTAAGGCACCGACGCGCGGCAGGAAGTTATCCAGTATTTTGACGTTCTTATTGCCGTTGGCGACGATGCGTAGCGCCACTTCATCAGCGCACCAGTTCTGCGCGGTGTTGCCCTTGATGTTATCGATCCAGACATCCAGTTTTTGCGAAGGCGATTGCACGATACGGTAGTTTTCCGCCTGCGCGACGCCGGTGGCGGCAAATATTGCCGCACCCAATATCCAATGTTTCATAAAAATCCTTCTTAGCCTGTCTCAATCCCGCAGTGGGAAAAATTGCGCGGCGTCGGCCAGCGAGTGCAGCAGCGTCGCCTCTTCCGGACTGCCCATCCATACCGCGACGGCGCTGTAGTTGTCCTGCGAGGCCTGGTCGCCGTCATTGTTTCTCTGAAGATACTGATTCATCAGGGTTAACCACTCCTGCGGGGTATTGACCATCTGCAGGGAGGATTTCATCTGCTCTTCGCCAACGCCGTGCCAGAAACCATCGGTACAGAGCAAAAAGGCATCGCCGTCTTCCACCGGCACCACATCGCTATAGCTGGCTTCCGCGCCGTCGCTGGCCATGCCTAACGCCCGGTACAGCAGATTACTGTTAATATCGTCGGTCTGATGTCCGGCATCTTTCATCTGTTGGACCAGACTGTGGTCAGTGGTGACGTGGTACAGCCAGCCGCGGCGAAACAGGTATAACCGGCTATCGCCGGCGTGGGCCCAGTAGGCCAGCTTATAATCGCGATCGATAAACAGGCTCACCAGCGTGGTGCCCATTCGCCGATAATCCGGCGTCGCCTGCTGTTGTTGGAGAATGGCGCCGTTGGCCTGCTGCACGTACTGACGAATGGTCTGGGCGTTCAGATGATTATCGCCGTCAAACCGATCCAGAATCGCGTTGCGCGCCAGTTCCGCCGCCACCTCGCCGCCGGGCAACCCGGCAATGCCGTCGCAGACCACAAAGCAGGCGGAGCGCTCACCGACGCATTCGCCGGTCTGATCCTGATTGCTGGCGCGCGTTCCCTGGCGGGAAAGAGAAGCCGTGGTAATGTCCATTATTCTTCCGATCCGCTCTGTGAGTCTTTGTACTGATTCACTTCCATGTCATAGGCATAGAGGAACGCTTCGCCAAACAGGGTGTGGAAATCGTCTTCAATTTCCCCGGCGGTTTCGCCGTAGGTACGGACAAAATAGTCCCATAACGCCGCTTTCCGGCTGGCCGGAAGCGCCAGGCGCGAAGTGTGGCCATCGCGTTTAGCCTCTTCTTCCAGTTGCTCGGGGTTAAAGGACTGCAGCATCGCGGCGATAATGGCGCGGATCCCCGAGATCATCCCTAACTGATGGGCCTGCAGGTCGATCAATGCGTCGCGTACCGATTTTTTCGGCGGCATAAAGCCCGGCATCCGCGCGCCGAACATCTGCATCAGCACGGTTTTCCCGGAAGGCAACAGCTTGAACGGGTTGTTGGCGTCGTCCAGTACCATGGTCATATCGGCTTTGACGCCGCGTTTGAGGATCGAACGCGAAGAGAGCAGCGCGACGGTGCCCTGCGAGAACATGCTCAGCATTTGACCAAGCTGACGCATATTCTCTTTGTCGAACTGCGGCACCGGCTGCATATCGCCGAGCCCCATGCCTTCCAGTAAGGCTTCCAGTAGCTCTCCCTGCAGCACTTCGCCGTTACCCGGCTGCGGCGTGCTGGTCGCCTGATGTTCATGACGTACGGGATCGATACGCAAGCGCCCTTTTGGCGTCTGGGCGGCTTGCCGCGCCACGGCCTGCGGCGTCGGTAAGGTTATTTCCGGCGCTTCTTCGCGCGCTGCCGCGGGCGGCTCCTGCGGCGGCTGGGTCATTAATAATGGCGAATCAAAAGCGGCATCAGGCTCGTCGGCAACCGTTTTAGCAGGCTCTTCGGTGCTGAAGGCATCTACCGATGTCAGCGGCGCGCCGCCCATTAGCCCCAGCGGATCGTCATGACGCGCGGTTTTGGCGCTAGCGTCGCCGCCGAAGAGCGCCAGCGGATCCAATTCTGCCTGCGGCTCATCGGCGACAGGCTGAGCCGGTTTTTCAACTGGCGGCACCAGCGTCGTTGGCGTAACGTCGGCAAAGATACTGTCGCGGTCAAATGGGGTGTCATCGGCAAACAGGTCGTCCGTCGCCACCGGCGGGCGCTCAAACAGCGGTTCGCTATCAGCGAACATCGCCAGCGGATCTTCCGGATTACGTTCGGCAGGCTTCGGCTCGGCAAAGGGATTCGGCGCGTTATCGGCCTGCGGCTTGGCCCGGCTGCTGGAGATGCTGTCGGCAATCGAGAATTCCTGCATCAGGCTATCCCAGATTTCTGACGGCACCGCGGTTGGCGCGGCTTCCGCCACGGCGGGCGTTGCGGCTGAGGTTGGCGTTGTCGATTTCGCAGTGACAGGCGGCTGACCGCTCGCCGCCATTCGGCTTATCGGTTGGCTATCCTGCAGCAGATCGCTGACTTCGATGCGATAGTCGTCAATGGCGAGGATATCGCCATCCTGGAGTTCAACCTGACGCCCCCGCTCCAGCGGGATCTCGTTGAGTACCACCCGCGTCACGTTGCCGCGATTGGTAATTTTGCACTCGCCGTCTGCCGCCACGTGGACGATGGCCTGCAGGCGAGAAATGGCGCGGTCGTCATCCGGCAGCACCAGGTTATTGTCCGTGCCGCGCCCAATGGTACCGCCCGGCGCGTAAAAGTCACAGCTCCCCTGCGGGGGCTGATGACCGGCTTTGGTCGAAATAATCGTGAATCGCATAGCCTATTCCTGCTGATATGATTGGCGCACAAACGCTGCCGCTCTCGAAATAAGAACGGCGGCGTTTGCGGGGGCACATTTTATTCAGTCTGTGTAAGCTTAAATTGCCCTGAAGCGCTTTCTACTAAGGAGAATCGAGCACCATAACGAACGGAATCGTTTTTACCAGACACCTTTAGTGCAACATCATATTCTCCAGCTTGCCATGTAATACCACTCCATTGGTGACACTGCTGGCTATTTAACATCGCGGTAGGGCTGAACGTCGCTGGCGGTGATATTGGTTTCCATTCATTGGCCGTTTTTTTCATAATGGTGGGCGAAGAACTAGTGATAGGCGCTTCCAGCCCTGAGTTAGCGGGGAGAGCAAAACAAGGTTCATTGTTTTTTAGTGTTACTGAAAACGTCTGATATTGTGCCGGGTGAGGTACACAGGCGTTTATCATGATTGTGAACGCCAATATAATAAAAAATTTACTCATAACCATGTCCGCCGATCTTTAGGGTTTTTAATAAACAAAGATAACGCCTGTAAATATTTATCTCTTAGATTTGGCCCAATAATACCCTCAAAACCTGTGATGTTTACAAAATCGCCCAAGCCGTAATTAATTAGATAATAATAATCTGAAATTATAGAGGCCTGCTGTTCCATACCAAAGTTCGACAATTTCTTGTTTGGAGGTAAAGAGTAATTATAACTCACTGCCCAACTGAATACCCCTCTGGTTCGAACATTCATTCCAATCTGATGCTGCAAAACATGAACCATCTCGTGTATGAACCAGTGCTTATATCGAGGAGGCTCTGTTGAAAAATCATCACGATAATGCGGCTCTCGGAAATACATTTCACCATTAGGTGTCATTGCAACATTATTTGATTGCATGTTAAATGGTAAGTAACTTTTATTATGTACTTTAACTTCAGAATATTTTATTGCGCCGCCAAAAACCAAACGTGCCAATGCTATCTCGCCGATAGTAAGAGAACGAAAACCCCCTTCCTGCAAATTTGCCATGTATCCTTCCTCCTTGATTGAGAATGGCCGGGGAAAATCCCCGGCACGTAGGCAATTATGCTTCTTTATTTTCTTTGATATTCCAGCCGGCGCTGCTTTCTGCCCCTTTACCGCCAGCGGAAGTCTGCTCCCAGTACTGCTGTTTCACTTTCGCCGCCTGGAAGGCATAGGTTACGCCAACGGTGTCGCCGTTATCGGCGCCGGTGTACTGCACGGAAGTCACCAGTACATCTTCGAGGGTGATTCGCGCATATTCAACCTGCTGACCACCGGCTTTGCAGACCGAAAGTTCAACTTTGGTCAGGTGCTTGCCGCTGGAGCAGTGCTTCAGAATCGCGGTGGTGGATTTGTCGATCAGCGCATTTACGTGCAGGTCGTTGAAATTCACTTTACCCGCACCGCCACCGCCGCCCACGCTCATATTACCCGGCTGGGATGCGCCCCAGGAAAAAGAGGTAATATCAGTCCAACCGGTGTGATTAGAATCTTTTGATTCACCGGTTACACCCTCGACCTTCAGAAACATATCAATAGCCATAATATCTACTCTTCGTTAATGAAAATTATTGCTTTCGAAAAAGCACTTATATGGCAAACAGGAAAGCATGGGGCTGAATAAAACCATCCATATTTTACTATTGCCTCAAGCCTGACGAGTTAAACCGTACAGACCACTTCAGAATAGCCGCATTATGACAGCAACTACTCTAAGTTCCCTTCTGTCGCTCAGTATTTCGGACAGGTGCTAGACAACTAATACCTGGTTAATCTAGAATAAATCCAACCAACTACAGCAAAAAAGGATTGATGAATGAAAAAAGCGCTATCGGTAGCATTGATAATTATACTTTCAATTATTGGCATGTTTTCTCTTGTCAATATTTTTCAATCATTATGGTATATTATTTCGCTTGAATCATTCAATACAATAAATATTGGACTGCTTGTCGGAAAAATAATTTTCACCGCCCTTGTTTTTATGGGGGTTCGTATTTTAATCAAATTGTGTCGCGCATCACAACTTTGATTTTACCCTCTCTGCGAAATAGTATATGGCGAGAGATGCGATAATAAGCAACATCAAAAGAAACACATTTTTCGCCAGCGCTACAATATCACCACCCCAGTCACATACAAAAATATAACAACCTAGAGTTGTAAAAAATAGAATGAATGAAAAAATCAAAAGAATATAAACACATAAGTATTTAATGATTTTATTTAACACGACCAACCCCTGATAGGAAATGGTTGAATATTTCTTTATCTATAGCGCCATGAGCTTGTTGGTAGTTGATTGCAATGATAAATGGCTTAATATTATCCTCAACCAGAAAATATAATAAATCTAAATCACCAATTCCTCGCAATTGATTATAAATCTCTTTGTTTAAATTGCGTAGCTCATATGATGTATAAATGGACCTCGAAATAGACGCCCCCACACTTAATACTCCAGTCACACCTACGGACACTAAAAAACGAGGAATTATTTTAGAAATAAACAACGAAACCAACTCGTTCACAAATGCCATTTTGAAAGCAATGCCACCAACTTGCGAACCCCCAACTTTTATCAGAAGTTCTCTCGATTGTTCTTCGGAAAGACCACATAAATAACGTTTTATCACCACATTCACTAATCTGCGTACTTCTTCTGAAGTTACACCTTTTTTAATGAGGCTGATAAGCCTGATTTTATCGGTTTCATTGCGCCAGCGATGATCAGAGTCTAGAAAATCTTTAGACAACATCCAAAGATCTTCTGGAATAGACATGAAGCCACTAATCGTGCTGTTAGCAAAAATCTCAATACTGCTTTTTTTGCCAGAGTCAAAAATTTTCAACATACCATCGGCGATTTGTTTCGGCGTACTCATTCCCAAATTCGAATCTCCCTGTCGTTAATTATATATCTCAACATAATTGTCCATTGAATAGCAGGAATGCAAAGTTGAAATTAATGCTAGTTATCCTGACTCCAGGTTTTATTAGGATCACCGATGATTATCTGCGAAGTTAATTTATCCAGTTCCGTACTATGATAAAGGCGCAAACAATTTAAGGTAACGCCCTGAGTTGCGGGTTGTCTCTCGGAATGAAAGCCATTGGTGGCACTTTTGTATTTAGTAATAATGGCGTTAATTTTGTCATTACCGTTTTCAATATCGAAAGGCACCCACTCCAGCAACGCATTGCTACTGCGCGCAGCATCCACAGAAAACTGACTTTTATCATCGGCTACCTGCGCCAGACAGCGGGATAAAACCACGTCTTTAACAACCTGCTTATAGGGTAGCTGTTTAACAAACAATACCGGGTCGTCCCAGGCATAAGCCGACGCACTGCTAGCAAGCAGCAGACTGATAATGATTCTGTTCATGGCAACTCCCAAAAATTGGCTTTGGTTGCTACCTCAATTCCCAAAATTCATCATGTTGTCGCCAGGGAAGCCTCATGACGTCGCTCCCTTTTTGCAAGGCAACTCCTTCGCCAACGCTTCGGTAATCAGCATCGCCGCAGGCTGTTTAATTCGCTCGTCGGGCAGCTTTTTGAAATAGCTGTAGACGCTTTCTCGAAGCGATCCCGGCAGTGCCTGCTGATAACCGCACCAGGCTTTACCTTCTGTTGCATCCATCACGCCAAGCAGATACATATTGGCCTTTAACTGCTGCTGGGTATTGTCTTGTGCCAGCCAGGCCTTGAGAAACTTTTCGCCGCTCAACCGCACATCATTACGTGATAGTTGATTGGGATCGCGCAGTAAATTGGCGGAATCTTCAGCCGCCTGGACGACAGCAAATGGCATCAGCACCGTGAGCAGTCCCAGCGTGCAGAGTGGTAATAATTTCATTTCTTTACCTTCTTCCATGGCGTGGTACCTGCCGGGAGTCGCCTCCCGGCGGCATCATATTACGCTTCCTTGGTTTTCAGCGACGGCAGCTTGGAAACCAGACGCAGCGACACGGTAAGCCCTTCCAGCTGGTAGTGCGGACGCAGGAAGAACTTCGCGGTGTAGTAACCCGGGTTGTCTTCGATCTCCGCTACCTGCACTTCAGCGGCCGCCAGCGGTTTGCGCGCTTTGGTCTCCTGCGACGAGTTAGCCGGATCGCCATCGACATAGTTCATCACCCAGTCGTTCAGCCAGCGTTCCATGTCATCGCGCTCGCGGAAGGAGCCGATTTTGTCGCGCACAATGCACTTCAGGTAGTGAGCAAAACGGCAGCAGGCGAACAAGTACGGCAGACGCGCAGCCAGACGGGCGTTGGCCGTGGCGTCGGCATCATGATATTCCGCCGGTTTCTGCAACGACTGCGCGCCGATAAAGGCGGCAAAGTCGGAGTTTTTGCGATGGATCAACGGCATAAAGCCGTTTTTCGCCAGCTCCGCCTCGCGGCGATCGCTGATGGCGATCTCGGTCGGGCATTTCATGTCCACGCCGCCATCGTCGCTCGGGAAGGTGTGGCAAGGCAGATTTTCCACCGCGCCGCCGGATTCCACGCCGCGAATGGAGGTGCACCAGCCAAACTCTTTGAACGAGCGGTTAATGTTCGCCGCCATCGCATACGCCGAGTTGGCCCACGCGTAATTGTTGTGATCCGCGCCGTCGGTCTGCTCTTCAAAATCAAAACTGTCCACCGGGTTGGTTCGAATCCCGTAAGGCAGGCGCGACAGGAAGCGCGGCATCACCAGCCCCAGATAACGCGCGTCTTCCGACTCGCGCAGCGAACGCCAGGCGGCGTATTCGGTATTCTGGAAGATTTTGGTGAGGTCGCGCGGGTTCGCCAGCTCCTGCCAGGACTCCATCTGCATCACTTCCGGTGCGGTACCGGTAATAAACGGACAGTGCGCAGCCGATCCGATACGCGCCATTTCGCCCAGTAATTCCACATCCTGCGGACTATGGTCGAAATAGTAATCGCCGACGATGCAGCCGAATGGCTCGCCGCCAAACTGGCCGTACTCCTGTTCATAAATTTTCTTAAAGATCGGGCTCTGGTCCCAGCCCACCCCTTTGTAACGCTTCAGAGTGCGCCCCAGCTCCTGCTTGGAGATGCTCATAAAGCGGATTTTCAGCATTTCGTCGGTTTCGCTGTTGTTGACCAGGTAGCTCAGGCCGCGCCATGCGCTTTCCAGTTTCTGGAACTCGTCATGATGCAGGATCTGGTTCACCTGCCGCGACAGCTGCTCATCGATACCGGCAATCAGGTTCTGGATGGTGCGATAGGTGTCGTTGGAAAACGTGACGGTGTTTTCCAGCGCCTGCTGCGCGAGGGTTTTTACCGCGTTTTCAACGGCGGAACGCGCCTGGTCGGTTTTCGGGCGAAACTCTTTGTTCAGCAGCGCGCTGAATTCATCCTGGCTAAAGGCCTGGCTGGACTGCTGCTCATGTTGTTGAGTCGGGTTGCTCATCGATTACTCCTCGCTACCTTTCGCACTGTCGTCTTGTTTCGGCATCTGGCTCAACGATTTGAGCAGCGTCGGATCCTGCAAAATTTTAGCAATTAGCTCTTCCGCGCCGTTTTTACCGTCCATATAGGTGAGCAGATTCGAAAGCTGGGTACGGGCTTCCAGCAGTTTGTTCAGCGGCTCCACTTTGCGGGCCACGGCATCCGGCAGGAAGTCGTCCATGCTGTCGAAGGTTAAATCGACGTTCAGTTTGCCTTCGTTGGTCAGCGTATTGTCGACCTGGAAAGCGACGCGCGGTTTCAGCGCTTTCATACGTTCGTCGAAGTTATCAATATCGATGTCGAGGAACTTACGTTCATCGACCGCCGGTTGATTGTCGACCGGTTTACCCACCAGATCCGCCATCACCCCCATTACAAACGGAAGCTGGATTTTGCGTTCCGCACCATAAATCTCTACGTCGTACTCGATCTGTACGCGGGGCGCACGGTTGCGTGCGATAAATTTCTGCCCACTTTTACTTATTGCCATGATGTTCTCCATCGAAGATGCGCGGTAAAGGTTGAGCGCCAGACCTTATGCCTGTCGCCATAATGTCCGGACGCGTCAGTCGCGACGTCCAAAAATGTTTTCCAGTTGATGAACGCCGTCCGGCGCTAAATCGCGGATGATGTCCATAAAATCCAGCTCAATCAGCCGCTGTACCCGTTCAATCATCAGCGGCGCGGGGTGACTCGGTTCGTGCTGGGCGAAGTACTGTTTTACTTTTTCCAGCATCTGCTGCGCCTCGGCGCGGCTGCTGATTTGCGCGCTGCGCCAGTCAACGGCAGACGGCGGCGGCGCGTTGGGAATCGCTTGATGTTCACTCACGGCACTCTCCTCGCGGGACGTGTGAAAGGACGAAATATCGGTTATCTGGCAGGCGCCGGCGACGATACCGACGGTCTTCTGCAGTTGTTCCATTTCCGGCACGCCGCTTTCACCCAGACAATCGCTTAATATTTCGCGGATGGTCTGCAAGCGCTGGTGAATGGCGAGGATGGCGTCAATCCCCGGCTGCCCGCCGCGGGCCAGTTCATCAATCAATCGCGAACGGCCGCCGGGATAATCCGCGCATTCGGTTTTACTGCCATCGAGCAGCGCCTGCGCATCGCGCAATAGCAGTTCATCGCCATTACTGCGTAACAACACGGCATTGCGTAACGCGCTGGTCAGCGCTGATTTGTCACTTAGCCCCGCGAGCGCATTGATACGGTAAAACGGATCAGTTTCGCCATACTCTTCCAGCAGCGGATAGATAGGCTGCCAGTAAAGCGACAGCGCCTGTTGCACCAGCAGCAGGCCATCCGCGTAACCACTCAGGCCGCGGCGTTTTGTCCACGCCTGAGTCAGCGCCAGCATGACGCGCAAATCTTTGGTGCGGCTAAGTAGCCCAGCCGCCAGCTTTTCTACCGTCGTCCAGTCAGCGGGTTCCGCCGGGATAATGGTGTCGCCGAACTGCTGCTCGGCTTTACCCTGCATCGCTTGTTCCATTGCCTGGAAATCGGCGTCATATTCGAGGTTTTCACCGCAGGGCTGCTCCGCGCTAACCGGAGCAAGGAATTCATCAATATTCATGGCCTACCTGCTTATTCAAACATCGGCGGATACAGACCGTGACGGCCCGGCCTCGCGCCCCCGGCGGGATCAAACAGCAGCGTGAACAGCTGGCCGGTCAAATTACCGCTATGGACGTGGGTATAGAGCGGATAACCATCGGCGCGGTTGGTCCACCAAAAACTGGTCTGACGCTGCGGATCAAAACAGTCCGCCGCCTGCTGCCAGCCCAGGGAGCTTTGCCCATCTTGCTGATAACCAATCACGTCGAGTATTTCCGAACGCTTTTCCGCCTCTACCAGCTTTGGCGCTGGAATAGCGAGTAGCGCCTGGTCAAGTTGTTCAGCGGAAAAACCATTACGTACCGCATGCAGCAGCGTTCTGCCCACCTGCTGATACCACTCTCCGGCCTGAGTGAGGATCGAAGGCGACCACTCCAGCGGGTTGAAGGCCATTTGCGCGCAGATAGGATACTGGCGACCTACCCGGTCGCGCCCTGGGATCAGACACCCCATCTGCACCATCTGCCCGCTCAACATCGGCGGAACGATAAAGTTCCATACCGGCGCGTTGCTGAACTGGCGTTCGCCGCTGCGCTGTTGCTCCTGTTGCCAGGCCATCAGCCCAACCTGAAACCATTGCGACCACTGGCGAACCAGCATGTCCGGAAATCGACGTTGCAAAAAATCGCCGGTACTGGGGAGTTTCCCGTACCAGCTCATCGCAGGGGCGTGAGTCATTCGGCTTTCCTTGCGGTTATGGACATGAGAAACGGGGAAGCTGGAACGGATTGCGGATACTGTTCGGCGCAAACTCCAGCGTGACCTGGTAACCATCGACATTAAACGTTGCCTGACGGCTCAAACTGCTGCTGCCGGGCGCGGTGCGCGCCTTATCAAAAAAGCGGTTCAGCGCCCATGAGCCGCTGGTCACCAGCGTCGAGGTGGTACCATCGGCCAGACCGAGTTGCATACGCACCTGGTTGGTGCCGCCCGGCCCCGGCCAGCTCATCATTTGCACCGCCTGCGGACCGTGGCTATAGCGCAACTGCTGGCCATCAACATCCAGCGTCAGGTTGAGGATCCGGTTGTCCATGCTGATGGTGCGCACCGTCACTTTAAATGACGGCGTGGTCGCGCCATTGGCAAAGAACGCGTCGCGGATCGATTGCGCCTGCTGGAAAGGCCTTAATAACCCTTCACTACCCGGCAATGTTTTGCCATCGATACCGGGCATAAAACGCCAGCTGGACTGCGTGGTATCGACTTTATTGGTCAGGTTGTCACGGAAGAAGGTATCCATCATGCCGGTGCCCGGCGCGAACATACGCGCCAGATCGTCCGGCGTGACTTCACTACTGGCGCTGCGAACCAGCGGATAGCGCCCGGCGATAGCCTGGCGGCAGAATCCGCCGACTTCAACGTTAATCCGTTTACGTACGTTATCGAGATCGCGGCGCTGGGTATCACTGCTGGCGCCGACCGCCATTTTGCTGAACATGGTTTGCAGTCCGCCAGGTAAGCGCCCGGCGCTGGCCTGTAGACGGCTAATCGCGTCGCCGCCCGGCGGTTGCATACCGCTGTTGGCGGCATCCTGTACCGCGGTCAAGTAGCGATAAAGTTCATCGATCTGTTTGAGGAAATCGTCGAACACAATCGTTTTGCCGCCCTTTTCCAACGGCTGCGCCAGTTCGATCAGCGGCGCGTAGTGTTCCGTTACCAGCTGTTCCGGCGTCTGGCTAAGCGCCGCGCCCTGGGTTGTGCCGCCCTCATCATGGCGGAAAAGCGCTTCCAGCGTTCGGGTAGCGCGGTTGCCCTGCTCGGCTGAGTTTTCGCTTTTAACCGTATCCGGCTCGGCGCGCGCCAGGTTCAGCACCTGACTCAGGTTGATAACCAGACGACGCAGCGGCGAGTTACTGGCGGAAAGCAGGCGCGCGGTGTTGATCCGCGATGACAGATCGGCGCTATTGTTGAGCTGAATATCGGCAAGGAAGCGATCCCAGTTGGCGATAAAATCACGCATATAGAGCTGGCGGACGGCGTTATCGGTTTGCTGTTTATCTTCCGACGCGCTGGCGGCGCCCAGCACCCAGATATCATCTTCATGCAGCGCGCTGGTCACGTTATCGATCTGTTTATTGAACACCTGCCAGTAGCCATCTGGCGTGTACAGGCCGGGAACGCCCTCAGCGATCGGCGTACCGCTTTTACGCGAGAACACCAGTTCGCTCTGCGGCCCGCCGAGCGTCGCCAGCGATACCGCTTTCAGATTGTCATCATGCTCAAGTAGACGTTTCAGACGACCGTACACTCTTGAGGAGAGCGGCTGCTGGTTAATCAACGCTCGCTCACGGGCGATCAGCGCATCATCCCTGGCATACGGCGAGGACTGGATTTGCGGTTCCAGTAGCTGGACAAGATGCCCTTCCAGCTGTCGTAGCTGCGTCTGCGTCACGTTTTGCGGCAGGTTACGCTGCAGGTTAAGCATCACCCAGGAGAGTAGAAACTTGCCGTCATACTGCTTGGGCTGATAGAGCATCTGATAGGCTTTCAACGCCTCATAGCTATATTCGGCGTCACTGCCATTGTCGTTGCGCAACCAGGTAGTGATACGCATGGCGACATCCGGTAACAGCATTTGCTGCAGCGCTTTTTGATACAGCGTCTGCGAGGCGTCGCTGACATCATTTCCGCGGTAGAGTCCCATCCGGCGGCTGACCGGCGGGTCGTTGACGTCAAAATCGGCACTCTTCGGCAATTCCAGCAGGCCGTTGAGTAGCGGCAGCATGGCGAACAGATCGCGCTGCTCGGGGTTTTGCAACGCTTTGCTCTGCTGCTCAACCTGCGGCACCTTCACCGAGACTTCTTCCAGGTAGGCCTTGTTTTTGCCGTAGCTGGTCAGCCACAGTACGCATGAAATGATTAACAGCGCCGCGAGCGCCGCATAGCCTGACCAGATCGCTGCGCGGTTACGCAGTTCCCACCAGCGGTTCTGCCCGGCGATGCCGGCTTCCTGGAAAATCACGTTTTGCAGCAGGTTTTTAATGAAATAACTCTGGCCCTTGGCGCCGGGGATCGGCGCTTCTTTACTCACCGAGTCCCAGTTGTCGTTTTCATTTCCCTGTGGCAAAGACAGCGCGCGATTGAGTTCGCCCATCACGCGGTCGAACGGTAGCCCTTCCTGGGTACCGCTGGCGAAATAAATGCCGCGCGGTGAAAACTCGGTTTCAAAGTTAGAACGGGCAAAGACGGTACTCAGGTAATCGGCTAACAGCGGCCGCAACGCCGCAAACTCTTGCGGGAACAGCCAGGCTTCGGCGCGGGTTTTGGCATCATGCTCTTGCAGCATTGTATCCGGCAGCCCGGCCTCAAGCCGCTGTTGCAGTAGCGCAAACTCCTGGGTAAAGCGGCCCATCAGGTCGAAGTCGGCAAGACTTGCCTGCTCCCACGGGAAAGTGAAGCCCCAGATTTGATCGCGCAGCGCCTTGTCGTAATCGGCAAACCAGGCGCGGAAGCCTTTAAGCAGGTCGGCCTTCGTCACCAGTACGTACACCGGGAAACGAATACCCAATTGTTCATGTAGTTCAGAGAGACGCTGGCGCAGATTAACCGCCTGCTGCCGCGAGGCCTCCGTCGATTGCGTTAACAGATCGGAGATACTTACCGTGACGATAACGCCGTTAATCGGCTGGCGGCGGCGGTATTTACGCAATAATCCCATGAACTTCAGCCACTCGCTGGCGTCCTGCGCCTGCTCGCTCTCCTGGGTGGTATAGCGCCCGGCGGTGTCCAGCAGCACGGCCTCGTTGGTAAACCACCAGTCACAGTTGCGCGTGCCGCCGATGCCGCGTAACGCCGTTTTTCCGAAGCGGTCGGCCAGCGGGAACTGCAGCCCGGAATTCGCTAAGGCGGTGGTTTTACCGGAACCGGATGCGCCAATAATCACATACCATGGCAGCTGATACAGATAGTGAGTGCTAAACCGCTGGGTCCACTGGCCATTGCCGGTTTTGCTGAAGTGCGCTTTTTTCAACATTTGCGCGGCTTCATCAAAGCGTTCGGCGAGGATCTGGTCTTCACTATTGAGGCGCTGCTGCGGATCGTTACCCTTCGGCGTGTCTTCCTTCAGGTTATCCATCAGCTTGCGGTTGAGCCAGGCGTTGTACAGACGCGGCAGAATGTGGCTTTGCGCCCAGATGAGGTACACCAGCGCAATAGATATAACGCGGTTTTGTTCCGATTCCAGCGGCCGGGTATCGACAATCGACAATAGCGGGCCAATCATCCAGATGACGGCCGCCACCGCCGTAGCGCCGAGAAAACCCCACAGCAGCCGGTTGGTCAGTATGGAAAGCAGAAGTGTCAGCATCCTTAATTTCCTTGGGGCAATCCGTTCAGCTCAGCCCGGGTATTATCGGGCGACACCAGCAGAGTAATTTCCACACGGCGGTTACGGGCACGGTTCTCAGGAGTAGTATTCGGCGCGATGGGGTTCATTTCCCCTCGCCCTTCGGCTTTTACGCGTTCAGGCTGCGTCAGATGATTTTGCAGTTGCTTTTGTACCGATCGCGCGCGTTCCAGCGACAGTTCGTAGTTCGAGGCAAAGCGCGCGCTGCGGATAGGCACATTATCGCTATAGCCGACCACCAGAATGCGGCCGCTGACGTTGTTCATCGCTTGCGCAATGCGATCAATCACCGGATCGTAACGGTCGCGCACCACCGTCGAGGCCGAAGCAAAGAGCCCGTCGCCTTTGAGGATCACCACGCTGCGGTCCGCTTCGTCACGTACCGCAACCAGCCCTTCGGCAATTTCCGGGCGCAGAAAACCTCGCAGGTTAAGTACCGCCGGCAATTTTTCCGCCGGCTGAGCAATCGACGCTTCCGGCAGCGGGGTCTGGTAAATTTTCGCCAACACCGGGTTGGTGGCATCGCCAAGCCGCCAGTTAAGAATGATATAGAACAGGCAGGCGGCGAACCCCGCCAGCGCGACGCAGGCCCATAGCGGCACCACCGGACGCCACAGTTTACGCAGCACCGGGCGATCCTCGCCGTGAACCGATAACGGCGGCGCGTAGCCGCCGCGTACGCCGCATATCATTTGCCACAGGCGCTGCTTGATGGTTTCCAATTGCGTACGGCCGTTATCCATTACCCGATAGCGTCCTTCAAAACCGAGCAATAAACAGTAGTTGATCAGTTCCAACAGATTGATGTGTTCGCGCGGATTCTGCGACAGGCGCGCAAGCAACTGGAAGAACTTCTCCCCGCCCCAGGTTTCATTGTGAAAGGTCACTAAAAGACCGCTGCCCGACCAGACGCCGCTACTCCCCCATGGCGTCAAGGCCGCCGCCTCGTCCAGCGCGGTACACAGACAGTAACGAGCGCCGACTATCACTTCGTAGGGTAACCCCGCCTGCTGAGCGCGCACTTCAAAACGGCGGATTTCATCAATCAAACGCTGGCGCAAACCGGCCTGGTCATCGTGAGATACCGAATGACGAATCTGTGGGATCGCATTTAGCAATGGGTTGGCGGCCGTCACCAGGGGATTATTGCCGCTTACGCCATGGCTGGCAGCGGCCTGTTGTTCCTGCATCATCAACGCTCGCTTTCTTATTCCGACGGGCTACGGATAGCCCAAAATTCCATATCCAGGCCGGGGAACTCGCCTGCCAGATGCAGTGCGAAGGCGCCGGATTTCTCCATGTCGTTCCACAGCTCGCCGCCCTTTTCGACTGCAAAGTAGTTGTAACCGGCATGCCACGGAATTTGCGGCGGCGCGGCGGGCATAGCGCGCAGGATCAAACCCGGTAGCTGTAGTTGCACTAGATCGCGAATTTTGCTCACCGGCGCGACTTTCATCTGCGCCGGGAAGTGCGTTTGCAGAACATCACCTGGTACGCTGGCTTTAACTGCCAATACGAATCCGAAATCACGCACCATGCTGCTCTCGGGTACGGTCGCGATGTTTAGCCCATGCGATCGTTCTATCAGCGGGAGTTGGATGGCGTTGTCTTCCATTACTTGTGATAACCCCTGACGCAGCAACAACATCAGTTTCCCGAAGCAGCTAGCGAGATCGTCATGGTCGTAAATTGGCAGCGCGGCATCCGGACCGCGCTGCGCCATCCAGGTCGTCAGCTCGGCGGCGAACGGCAGCCAGCTATTCCACAATGACTCGGGGTGAACTAATGGCAGCGTTTTGAGATGTGAGAGATGGCCGAGATGGCGATTAACCAGCGCAAGTAGAGTGAACTCAATTAATTCGGAAGTATTAAAACGCCCCGGTTGTCGCAGCCGGCTGCCGATCTGCTGGCTGCGTTGCGCCAGCAGACCATGCAAGTCGTTGATCATCGCGTATATCAAAGGATGATTGATGCCGTTGAGCATCGGCGGGATATAGCCATTATCGAGTTTTACGGCATTATCGTTGCGCTTTTCGGCAATGAACGCCACGCCGATGGCCGTCCACTCGGCAGACAAATCCTTTTCCAGCATCAGGGTGAGCCGCGGGCGGGCAAACTGCACGGTGGCATCGCCAACCGACAGCGCATTGTCATCCGCTACATCCTGCTCAAACGCGGTAAAGCGCGCCAGCGAGTCTTTTTCCTCGCTGAAGATAACTTCTTCCCGGCCGCCGCGGCGTACCGGCAAGGCCAGTACGACTTTTTCGCCGGCGACGTTATCCGGAAGCTGCAACGGCGTCGGGCCCTGACGAGCATCGCGAAACTGGAAGAACGTCCCATCCGGCAGCAGGCCGCTGGCATAGCTCAGAGCAATGCAGCCCTGACGCAGCATCGCCTCATCAAGTTCAATCTCAAGGAAACCCCACAGCCAGGAGCGTTGTAATCCGCCCCATTCGCGAATTTGCGTTTGCAGGTAGCTTTCTGCCCGCTGAAAGTGATGCGGACGCAAGAACATACCTTCGGTCCAGACCACCTTTTCTGCTTTATTCATACAAATTTCCTGTTAGGGCTCGCGCTATTGCTGCACGACGCGGATCCCGTTAACGTCAAGATATAAATTAGCTTGCAGTTGATCTGCCGACAGTTTCCAGAACTGCCAAAAAGGAGTTTCGCCAGACGTTGGCAGAGGAAGAGAAATGCGCCACTTTTTACCATCCAGAGATTGGTATTCCGCCATCACTCCGATATAACGCGCCTCCGGCGAGCTCTGCCCGCTGAGTTTTTTTGCCAGTTGACCCGGCATAAGGAAAAATTCATCGCTGTTCAGCAAGTTGCCGGCGAGAATTTTTTGCGCGTTATTTTGTAAGGAGTAGAAATCGGCGGACATGAATTCCGCATCGGATTTCAGCACTAACACTCTGACCTTTAATGGCGCAGAACTGTTAATTTGCGGGTGGGCCTGGAACTGAAGATTGTATCGGGCAGGGTCGCTGTGTGAAGACGAACCACATCCACTAACCAACGTAAAAAGAAGCAAATAAAACGCCAGCATGACCTGGCGTAAAAGAGAGTTATTATTCATACGGTGTCGCTCGTAAAGGCGGGATTAATCCAGAATCCAGGTACCGTTATTGCCGTTTTTGCAGGCTTTGGTATTTCCGTCGACGCTCACGCAGGTCGCTTTCTTACGCGCCTTCGGGCGCTTCGACTGTTCACGGACCGTTTTATCATACAGTTCACTTTTGACGACGGCATTGGCCGGAGCATAGCCAATTAAATTTTCCTGACCTTCATTGGCTAACGCTATCCAACCGTCCTGCGCCTGGCCCAGGGCGATATAATTAGCACCAGGAACCAATTGCACAATCACTTTGCCGCCATATCCGGCCTGGCTCATTACCGCGGCAGAATACAGCGCGCGATATTCTGCGTTAATTGGGGTAAATTCCGTTGGCGGAACAACAATATGGCGATGGGTCAAATTGACGCCGTTAACCTGCGTGGTTTCAATGGTGTCATCGGTAATTTGCGGCTTCGGCGGCGCTTCGCACCCTGCCAGTGAAACCGCAATCATAGCGGCTAAAAACACTCGCGTTTTCATATGCTTTTCCATTGCAATGCTATTATTTTCTTAAGGGTTATCTCTGCTTGAATAACAAGTCTGAATATCCTTAATCACTGTGCGTAAAAGGGTTCCCGATGTGATATGGGCATAGCTACCGCACGAATCTTCACCGCAGTGGATCCCTATATTACATTTCATTAACTATCACCACACAATTTTACAGATCGATCGAGTCAATTCAACACGCAATTTCGCCCCATTATCAGGAGCAGTTGGCGGAATTAATTTTTTCAGACTAATCTTATAATGATGATATCCCTGAAAAAACCTTCTGACGGCGGAAAAGTGTAATCGCAAAAACCATACAAAAGAAAGTGAAATTTAACTGATTGATTTAATGAATATAATATACGGTTTTATAAATCGGATTTTTCATTCACTGAAAAGATGGAATTATCCTAAATATTTTTACACGCATATTACCCCCACTAATGTTGGTAGGCCATTTGCAATATTATTAGTTCATTCTGAAAAGGGAGATTGATGGGGTAATTTGCTTCTGCGATGAAGACATTATCAGACAATATTGCAGACACAAGGCAGAAGGTAATAGCAGATTGGAGCCATAATGGCTCCAATCTTATTTAGTGATGATGGTGGTTGTGGTGCTTGTTGTACTCTTTTTCGCGCTTCTTATAATCCTTGCGACCATCACGATAACCTTTCTCATAGGCTTTACGCTGCTTTTTCTCCAGCTTTCGCCAGTGCTTATCACGATATTCATAGTGACGATGCCAGTAGTCTTTGTCACGCCAGCGCCCACCATCCCAGTAGTGACCATAGGAATCACGGTCGCCAATCTGCAGTTTTATGGCCGGTAAAAGCGTAATCTCCTCGGCCTGGGTGACGATCGGTGCGGATGATGCCAGCAAGACGGCGGCCAGCAATAATATTTTTCGCATCGGATTCTCCTTAGCTGTGCGTTTAGTAATATGTTGTAACACAACCGACCAGCTAATTATCCAGGTTAATTCTGCTTTTTTGTCAGGAAATCACTGGGAGGATACTGTTATGTATGGATGTTAGAGGCGATCCTAATTGGCAACATGGCAGTAATTTTTCTCCGTCCAATTACACACCTTGCCCTCACCTGCGAATCATAAGACAATGTGATTTTTCAAGCGTCTACATGCCTACGGGAGTAATGATTATCGCTTCTCGTCGCCTCCTCTCCGTCACCAGCATGACCCGGCTCGGCGCGGTTGCTGCCGCCGTATTACTGCTCGTGACTTGCACCAGTAAAGCGCCAAAATCGCTGGTGACCGCCAGCAAACCGCCCGTTGCGCAAAAATCGGCAAAAAATCAGCAGCCGGTGCGCGGCGTCTGGCTCACCACGGTTTCCCGTCTCGACTGGCCGCCGGTGGGTTCAATTATCGCCAGTAGCCCGGAAAGCCGTATCAGCCAGCAAAAGCTGGCCCTGATCGCCAAACTCGACAATCTACAACGCCTGGGCATCAATACCGTCTTCTTCCAGGTTAAACCGGATGGCACCGCGCTGTGGGAGTCCCACATCTTGCCGTGGTCAGACATGTTGACCGGCAAAATTGGCGAAAATCCCGGTTACGATCCGCTGCAGTTTATGCTCGATGAAGCGCATAAACGCGGGATGAAAGTTCACGCGTGGTTCAACCCGTATCGGGTTTCGGTCAATACTAAACCCGCCACCATCGCCGAACTTAACCACACCCTGACTCAGGTCCCCGCCAGCGTATTTGTCCTGCACCGCAACTGGATACGTACCGCCAGCGATCGCTTTGTTCTCGATCCGGGGATCCCGGAGGTCCGTGACTGGATCACCAGTATCGTGGCGGAAGTGGTGCAAAACTATCCTATCGATGGCGTGCAGTTTGATGACTATTTCTATACTGAAACGCCGGGATCGATGCTGAACGATAATCAAACCTATCAGCGATATGGTCAGGGTTATGCCTCGAAAGCCGACTGGCGGCGTCATAACACCCAACAGTTGATAGCGCAGGTCTCACAGACCATCAAGAAACTGAATCCGCAGGTTGAGTTTGGCGTCAGCCCGGCGGGGGTATGGCGCAACCGTTCCCACGATCCGGCCGGTTCTGACACCCGCGGCGCGGCGGCCTATGATGAGTCCTATGCCGATACCCGCAGTTGGGTTCAACAAGGGCTGTTAGATTATATCGCGCCGCAGCTGTACTGGCCGTTCGCCCGCGATGCCGCGCGCTATGATGTGCTGGCTAAGTGGTGGGCCGATGTCGTGAAACCCACTCACACCCGGCTCTATATCGGCGTGGCGCTGTATAAAGTCGGTGAACCGTCAAAAAATGAACCAGACTGGATGGTCGGCGGCGGCGTGCCGGAGCTGAAAAAGCAGATCGACCTCAATGAAACCACGCCAGGTATTCAGGGGACGATTCTGTTTCGCGAGAACAACCTTAACCAGCCGCAAACCCAGCAGGCGGTTCAGTATCTGCAGCAGCGCTGGGGTAGTTAATTTGTGCTAATCACCCTCCCCGTTGTGCGAACGGGGAGTTTCTGTTTTCCGCCTGAGAGCGCAGCGGTTGAGATTAAACCGTCAGTTCATCCACTACTTCCGCGACGCTCTTGACCTGCTGAATACTGCCGATGCCGGTTCCCAGTGAAATGTAACCTTCATCAGTGTTGCCCTCCAGCATGCCAATCCGTAGGCCGCGCAACCCGCCCATTTCCGCGGCTATGGTTTCATTACTGGCGCCGGATTTATCTAACGCCACCAGTCTGGCGGCTAATTGACCCGGCAGCGAACGATAGTAATCCGGCAATGTGCGAAATAGCTGCAAATCCAGGCCGTTAGCTTGCACGATCATCTCTTTCACCGATTGCGGCACGCGGCTCTCGGTGGTGCTGATAAACACGGAACCGGCAAATACCCCCTGCGCGCCCAGCGCGTGGGCGGCCCTGGCGGTGCGCCGGTCGGTAATCCCCCCAGCCGCCAGCACCGGCACGCGCTTCACCGCATCGACAATCAATGGCACGATAGAAAACGTTCCCAATGCCGTCCCCGGAAGCGTTCCACCTTCGTCGAAGCCGGTGGCGACAATAACATCAGCGCCCATCTCCTCGGCCTCGCGGCTGTTTTCCGGCGTCGGGTTAATATCACGATAGATAATGTTGATCCCGGCCTGCTTAAGAGAAGCAAACAGCGAGGGAATGATAGCCCCTTGACCATAGCCGGTATAAACCACCGCTTTAACCCCCTCTTCTTTTACTACTTCTACAATCGGCGGCGTCCAGATATCGTTTTCAACCGTCGGAATGAGATTGACGGCAAAAGGTTTCTCGGTGAGTAATTTCGTTTTACGGATCTCTTCACGCATCTTTTCTGCCGTTTCCTGCGGCGTCGAGACGGCGGTTTGCGCGGTTAAACCTGCGTTCGGCCCTAATACGCCAAGCCCTCCGGCATTACTGACTGCGGCGACCAATCGGGCGTCGGTCAGCCAGGATAGCGGCCCCTGAATGACAGGTTTTTCAATACCGAGAATATGGCTAACAGAACGGTTTTGCATGATGCGACTTCCTTAGTGTGTTTTCTGGCGCTTAGCGCTGGGATGAGGACACTGTAGGCCGCTTTATTGTTTGGAAAAATAGTAAAAGTTATCCTTCACTGTTATTAAATAAGTAATAATCAAAGTGAAATACCAAGCCGTCATCAGAGCACATTGATAAAAATGAACTTAAATCTATTTGAATCTATTAAGATTTTTATCGAAATCATCGAGTCTGGCAGCTTTACGCGCGCCGCCGAGAATCTGCAGATCCACCGCCCGGCGGTCACGAAAGCGCTACAGCAGCTGGAGCAGCACTGCGGCGTTCGGCTTCTGCAGCGTACCACCCGACAGATCCACCTCACCCCTGATGGCGAGGCGTTTTATCGTCGTAGTAAACCTCTGCTGGCGCAGGCCGACGAGCTTATGGAATCTTTCGCCCCGCAGCGTCCGCTGCAGGGTCAACTGCGCGTCGATATGCCTATCGCCCTGGCGAAGTTAGTGGTCGTACCGAATCTCCCCGCCTTTTATCATCAGCATCCGGAGCTTGAAATTGTGCTGAGCAGCTCCGACCGGCGGCGGGATATGCTTCGTGAGGGCCTCGATTGCGTTCTGCGCATCGGCGAACTTGAAGACGGTGATTATATCGCACGTCATCTCGGTACCGTCGGTATGAAAACCTGCGCCAGCCCGGCTTACCTGGCGAAACACGGCGTTCCCACAATCCTTGACGACCTGCAGCATCATCAGGCGATCAACTGGCTGAATAACAGTAATCATCAGACCATGCGCTGGGTGTTTCAGACTGACGCCGGACCGCAGACTCTTGCGCTGGCCGGCAAACTGGTGGTGGATAATTCAGAGACGTACATTGCCGCCGGTTTGGCTGGGCTCGGCATTATGCAGGGTCTGGATCTTTTCCTGCAACCCTGGTTGAAGAGCGGGGAGTTGGTTGAGGTCCTGCCGAATAATCCGGTTCCCTCCAGAAAATTATCGCTTATCTATCCCCATCGTCATGTTTCACGCAAGGTGCGCGTCTTCGCCGAGTGGCTGGCGACGCTGTTATAGAAATAAGGATACAATAAAGCCCGGCGCGATATGCCGCCGGGCATGAGTTAAGGCGAGGTAAGTTCATCGTAAAGCGTTCGCAATCGGCTGCGAAGAAAGAGTACCGCTTTGTGTTTACGCGACAGCCACGCCTGCTCGCTGGCGCCGCTCTCTGCCGCCAACTCCCTGTAGCTATAGCCCTGCAGTTCGGTTTTCTCGAAGGCTTCTCGCTGCAGCGGCGGCAACTCCGCCAGCGCTTCAGTTAATGCCTCCCACAGCAGTTCTTTAAGGTATGCTTCCTCCGGCGTCTGCGCGACGCCAAACAGCGTTTCCGCCAGCTCATCCTCGGCAGAGCCGCCATCGCCATCCTCATCGCTGTCGAATGTTAATGGCAACTCGCGCTTCTTGCGCGACCGATCGGTCATTTCATTACGCGCCGCCCGGAATAACCATGCCGCCACGTTCTCCACCGGTTGCTCGACTTTCATCAGTTGCAGGGTAACTTCCTGCAGGATGTCATCGGCATCGTCACGTACGGCGGTTCTACCGCGAATAAACGCCCTTAAACGCGCACGACAGGCGGCAAGCGCAGACAACAGCCGTGATTCCCCCGCCATCGTGTTGTTTACCTCGTTCACTCGGCATCCGGCGTCTTCGCCGAGGTGTTATCGTCAGTCGGTTGCCCGCCGCGACGTTCATGCCAGCCGCAGCGGCCGTGATGTCCGTGGCGACCAAAACGTTGAGCAAACTCCTCTCGCTGCTCCGGGGTCATGGTCATCCAGCGTTCATGCATGCGTCGACGCGCCTGCGCCATACCAAACATACCGCGATGAAAACCTAAACCGCCAAACAAGATACGGCACAGCGCCAGCAACCCCAAAGCCTGCCAGAAACCGATGCTTTTCACCCCGAAGATAGCCGGCAGCAAGGCGTTCCATAGCGACATCACGACCAGACTCAGTACCACAACAATCGCCACGCCGATGATCAGCGGTCGCGCCAGTCTATGGCGACCAAAACCCTGGTGATGATGCCCGTGTCGTTCAAAATCTCTCATCGTCAATTACCTCATTAAAATGTATGTATCGAGGTAGACGAATCAGCGAAGAAAATATTGCCAATAAAAATGAAAAAATAACGCAATCACGAAAACGGGCAATAGCACTCAGAAACTCATTGCTAAACCGAGACCATAACCTTCGGTGTTATTACCGAACATGTAGCGGGCCACCAGTCGGGTGCGGGTGATAAATACCGGATACTGGCTACTGTCAAGTTCCAGACCAATACCAAGCGAACTCAGGCTATCAAAGCCGAGTTCACCGCGCTGGTCGCCGAGATACATGGTATGGGCGCCTTCCAGCACATAGCGCACCGGGCTTTTCAGCAGCGTCCAGTCGGCAATCGGCGCGCGTCGGCGAAGGTAGATACCCAGATTTTCGGCACTGGCCTGCCCCTGTACCGCTTCAGATGTGCTACCGAAGGTTTGTAAATTCATCGCGGAATAGCGCGCCTCTATATCAATATCCTGCGTTTTGGAAAACAGTTCATAATCGAGCATTAGCGACCCGCCCAACCCATAGGCGTTCAGTCGTCCACCATCGAGGAAGCGAATATCGGCATCGGTTTTACGTTCGAGCGCCCAGCGACCAAGACGCGCATCACTGGCCATGGTGCCCAGCATCATATTGAAGATAGGCCGTAGTACCAGTTTTCCGCCCCAGCGGTCCTGATACAACGGAAAGTCCCAGCCGACGCCGCCGGTGGCGGTCAGACTGTTCCATTTGGTCGGGATGGTACGACTTTGGTCGCCATCGCTGATTACAAATTGTGGGTCGTAGCGGCTATAACCCATGGTGCCTTCCAGATAGAGAGGAAAACTGTTGCTCAGCGTTGCGCCGCCGCCGAATTGGGTGATGGTGAGTTCGTTTTTCTCATTGGCGCCGGAACCAATATTCAGGTCGCTGGCGGTTACATCAGGCACCACGGTATAACTCATTAAGGTGAGCACCGCGTCCGCACGCTGCTTTAGCCGACTGCCGTCGAGGGCATAGCCTGCCTGGCTGACGAATAGCACCGCCAGCAGTAGCCAGGACGCGCGCGGAACGACAAATACCATGGTCTGATGCTACCTCAACGGGGGGATTAGTTTGATTGAGTATAGCCAGCAGTGACCAATCGTTAGTTATTTTTCAATACGCTGCAGTTGAATGGCATCCGCCTGCTGCGCTTTATCAGCAAGCTGCTGGAACTGCTGCGGAGAATAAAAATTTTGCGGTGCTGGTAGCGACTGCATATCCTGCCCTGGATGGATTTGCAGTTGACCTAGTTCAGCGAGCGTAAACCCGGCAACTTCCTTTGGCATCGTCAGACGATACGGCGGCGTGCGTTCAAAAGGAACCGGCGTTGGCAGGCGATTTTCGCTGAGATCGTAATTCCGCTTCAGTACCAAAAATTTGTCCGGTACCCTGCGCTTACTGTTCCACCAGTCGCCGTCAATCTCGCGAAACATCCGTTCCGTCTCACTTTGCGGCGCGACCAGCAGTTTGACCAACGCCTGTTTTAACGCCGCTTCCATCGCCCGGTTGTAGGCATCGACCGAACCGGCTTGCCCTTGCAATATGACGTTGATCGCCAGACGTGCGCCCAGCAGATTGGAGTAGAGATCCTCCGGCGAAAAGGCGGAAATCTCTTCCGAAAAGCCCGGAACCGATTGGAAGCCATACCATTGGGCGATCTCATGCCATTGCGCAATTTCAAAGGCCAGATGGCCGGCAAGCCACGCGGCTATCGTATATCGCTGCGGCATTGAAGCCGGCGGCGTAAAGGCATTTAACTGGACGCGGCGGACGCCCAGCTCCTCGCTGTAAAAGATACGTCCTGGCTGGCCGAGCGTGGGATAAATTCGGCTGAATAAATAGAAGGTGTAATCAGCGGTATCGCGCACATGGGCAATATCAATAAAGCCGCCGCGGCGGGTATAGATAAGGCCATTGTGCTCATCGCTTAAGCCAATCAGATTTTTAACCGCGCCGAGCGCGCTATCGTTGTAATGATGCTCACCTAAGGTATCGAGCGTCAGCACATTGCCAATCTGATAAACCGGGATCGGCACGCCAATGGCGCGCACCCGCAGATCGAACCCGAAGGCGCAGCATGGGCGCAGCGATTCCGGCGGTGACAATTCACCCACTACCGGGCTGACATGATTAACGGGAATCGTCGGTAATACCGGGTCCTGGGCAAATACCGAAAAAGCGGCTGCCCATAACCACCACAAACTCTTACGCATCAAAAGCGTTCTCCACCACACAAAAACAGCGCGCATCATACTCGCCGATGACTACGCGCCGTTAAGTCAAAAACGGTATTCGCCAGCGACAAAGAAACTATTGCGCTCGTTAAAGCCAAATTCGGTTAACACATTGAAGTTACGCGTGATTTCGTACTGGGCGCCGATCAGCATATTCCACGGTGAAGTGAGTTTCTGTTTGACATCAAACTTGCCGTCGCCGTCTTTAGTGACCGCGGCAATCAATGGTTGCAGCTGTGGCGGCATATGCAAATCAGCAAGGTTGCCTTTGAACTCCTGTTGCACGTCCTGATACATACTGCCAACCCACACGCTGAGATGCGAAGGGCCAGAAATCCCCTGTAGATCAAATCGATAACCCACGCGAGGTGACACTGTCACGGCAGAGATGCTGCCGTCGAGAATATCAAAATCGGTGCGGGTGTAGTTAGTATCGACGAGGGCAAACCAGTTCTCATAGCCGCCAGCCAGCGTGAACCCGCCCCCCCAGGTAGTACCTTTGAAATCAAGGACAAAATCGATGTTTTGCAACTCGCCGCTTTGGTTGAGGTTATGCACCGCGCCGGCGATGATGCGATCCAGACCGCGGTATTGCGTCGGGTCAGCATCGACCGACACATTCGACACCGACGAACCGCGGGTGTGGCCCAAAACTCCGTAGACATTAAGGAATGGAAATACCCACATATCGAGACGCAGGTTCTCAGTTTTGCTCTTCTCCCGCGTGTGTCCGGCGTCAATGGCGAACATATCGCTGGGGATTGGATGGTTACCCAGCTTCAGTCCGGAAAAGGTGATGCTGTCGACCATAATATCCTGGCGCATATTCATATAGCTGAGATTGACGCCAAACGGCAGCGGAATGGAATAACCGCGGGCGCGTGCTTCGTCGCCCCATATGGGAAAGTAGCTATCACTGTCGTCACTTTCCGCCGCACAGGCATTCCACACGGCGCCAGAGGTTAATAGCAGCGTAATGACGGTTGTTTTCCATCTCATTTTTTATATGTACCTTTACAGTCCGGAACCCACATTAAAATAGACCGCCTGTTCGTGTTCGCTGAAGGCGACATCGACGCCGGTAAATAATCCATACTGACGGGCGACCAGATAACGAAAACCGGTGCCCCACGCCACTTCGCTTTGCTGCCACAACGCCCCGGCTTCGTCAGCGGCGCTACCGACGCCGACAAAACCCTGCAGGATCCAGCGCGGCGCAAATTGCCAGGCCAGTTGTGTCTGGGCGACAGCGACATAATCGCCCTGATAGCGAAAACGCGAGATGCCACGCAGTTCGATGTAAGGCCGGGCCATTGGCGTCAAGTGCTTGTCATGATGAGTTAGCGACTGATAATTCGCCGCCAGCGCCAGGGTTAAGGTCGGCGCCAGCGGGATAAAGTATTTACCATCCAGCGACAACTGATTGTAATGATAGTCGCCGCCAAGCAGAGCGCGGTAAAAACGGTACTCGCCCTGTAGCGATAACCCTTTCTTAGGGTAGAAAAAATTATCGGTGGTGTCATATTCCGCCACCACGCCCAACGCCGAAGAGGTGCTTTTCTCCCCCAGCACCCGCTGCCACACCTTGTTAATCACCTGATTGTCCGCGGTCACATCGGTATGTGCATAGAATTGCGAGGCGCCAAGAAAAACCGGCGAGTCCCCCACGCGGAATAACAGCTTTTGTAAACCGCCAAAACCTTTGGTATGGGTTTGCACCGCCACATTTTTGTTAAAACCGGCAATATCGCCCGAATAGATATCGAGATTGACATTGGCGTAGCCCGCGCCAACCAGGTAACGAATCCGGTCGTGATTCCACGTATGGCGATGCGCGGCCCCGATGAACCAGGTGCCATTTTGCGTCCCGCCGCCGCCGAACCCGGTTAGCGCTGGTGGAATAAAACGATCGCCCTCGCGGGAGCCTTTACCATGCAGAAATAAACCAAACAGACCGCCGCCGTAGCCGATAGCCGGCTCGGTGATCATTACCGGCACCGGCAAAAAACCGTACGGGTTATCCTGCAGATACTGGCTCATATCAAGCATGCCATCTTCAGGATCGAACAATTGGGCGGCTCGAGACACGTCAGGCGCGAGGGCAAGCATCAGTAAAAGAGTAAGGCCTGCCAGCTTCATGCGGTCTCCAGCACTGACGCATTCATAAGGGGATATTAAGGGAATGTGCTAAAAATATATCGTAAGCCCTTGTTCTTCGCCAACTTACCCTCGCCTTACTTTGCTTATTTTTGGATAAAAAAGCGTGGTTAATCACACAAATTGATAAATGTTATTTATCGATCTGGCACATAACTACTCAAATGTGACAGCGTCACTACTATCGACGCTTTTTACCTTGTCACCGTTGTAATCAAAAAGTGAATGACGTATAACATGTCGCAACCGAGGGGTGTCCCGTGAGGGCTGAGATGGCGTAAAAACCGAACCCTTTGAACCTGATCTGGGTCATGCCAGCGAAGGGACGGGTCGGCATGTTCGCCAGTTTTCAGTTTTTACCTGTTCACACTTCTGCACGCCCGGATCTCCCCTTATTTTCAGGAGGTCCCATGATGATTCCCGCTTTTACCCAAGGTCTTTACGGTCGACTGCGTGAGCAGGCCGGTGGCGAGTGGCAACGCTATGTATCGCACCCTTTCCTCCAGCAATTAGCCGCGGGTACGCTGCCGCAGGCAGCCTTTCGTCATTATCTAACCCAGGATTATCTGTTCCTGATCCACTTCGCTCGCAGCTACGCCCTGCTGGTCAGCAAACTTCGCACGTTGCCGGAGATGCGCGCCGCCGCTGCCTCGATGAATGCCATCCTTGCTGAGCTACCGCTACATGTGGGCTATTGCGAGCAATGGGGGCTGAATGAAGACGCTATGGCCCTGCAAAGCGAAGCGATGGAAACCGTCAACTACACGCGCTACGTACTGGATATCGGCCACGCCGGCGACGCGTTGGATCTGCTGGCGGCGCTGCTGCCCTGCGTTGCGGGTTACGCGGAAATCGGGCTCGGTCTGCTGCACAACCCACAAACCAACTTGCACGATAATCCCTATGCTTCATGGATCCGCAACTACGGCGACGAGAGCTATCTTCAGGGCGTCAACGCGGCGATCGGCCTGCTGGAAACCCTCTGGCAACAGCGCGGCGCGGAATCACGGTTCGCCGGACTGAGCGACATATTTACTACCGCTACCCGGCTGGAAGGCAATTTCTGGCAGATGGGTCTGAATGCCGCCGGGCAGGTCCAGGCGTGATGGCGCCAGGCATTCACGTTCGCGATTTATGCCTGCGCTTTGGCACACGGACTATCTTTCGCGATCTCGCCTTTGATATTGCCGCCGGGCAATGGGTGTCGCTCCTTGGCGCCAGCGGCGCGGGCAAAACCAGCCTGTTGCGTATTATCGCCGGGCTGGCGACGCCAACCCGCGGAACCGTTGTCGCCAGCGATGGCCTTCCCGTCACTACGCGACTGGCGTGGATGGGTCAAAAAGATCTGCTCTATCCGTGGCTTAACGTGCGGGAAAATGTCGCCCTCGGCGCCAGGCTGCGCGGTGAGAAGGTCGACAACACCCGCGTCAACGAGCTTCTTGAGCAGGTAGGACTGGCCTCCTGCGCTGATGATCGCCCTGCCGCGCTGTCCGGCGGGATGCGCCAGCGCGCGGCGTTGGCGCGCACCCTCTATGAAGATCGCCCCATTGTGCTGATGGATGAACCGTTTTCCGCCCTCGATACTCTCACCCGCACACGCATTCAGAGCCTGGCCGCGCGCTTACTGACCGGACGAACCGTAGTGCTCATTACCCACGACCCGATGGAAGCCTGCCGCCTCAGCCATCGGCTGCTGGTGCTCTCGCCTGATGGTGAAATTGATGATAGCCATCATTTAAGTGGCGTTCCGCCCCGCGATCCGGATGATGGCGCGCTGTTGGCAAGTCAGGCGCAGCTGCTGCAGCAATTGATGAGGGCGAACGGATGAGGGGCAAGTTACTGCGCGGGTGCAGCGTATTTTGTGGCCTACTGTTGCTCTGGCAGTTGGCGAGCTACAGCGGCATGCCCGCCTTTTTGTTGCCTTCTCCGGCGGCGGTCGCTGAAGCGCTGTGGAATAACCGTAGTTATCTGGCCAGCCACACCCTGGTCACCCTGAGCGAAATTCTCAGCGGAATGGCGCTCGGCGTCGCGCTCGGTATGGTGCTGGCGCTTTGTATGACCATGTCGCCGCGATTACAGCGGTGGGTAATGCCGCTGGTACTGACCAGCCAGGCCATTCCGGTCTTCGCCCTCGCGCCGCTACTGGTGCTGTGGTTTGGTTTTGGTATGAGCGCCAAGGTCATGATGGCGGTGCTGGTTATCTTCTTCCCCGTTACCTCGGCTTTCTTTGATGGTCTGCAACGGGTCAATCGCGACTATCTCGATCTGGCCCGCACCATGGGCGCCTCCTTTGGCGCTCAATTGCGCCATGTCCGACTCATGGCGGCGCTACCCGCGCTAGGTTCCGGCCTGCGGATGGCCGCCGCCGTCGCCCCCATCGGCGCGATTATCGGCGAATGGGTCGGCTCCGCCGAGGGGCTTGGCTACGTAATGCTGAATGCCAATGCCCGCCTGCAAACCGATATCTGCTTCGCCGCCTTGTTCATTTTAGTGCTGCTGACCATCGCGCTGTGGTTGGCGGTCGACGCCTTTTTGCACCGGCTGATCGACTGGTCGCCGGAATAACTTATCAACAGATAATAAGGAAGAGATATGCGTATACCTCTGTTGGCCGGCCTCACTCTGCTGGTTTGCGGTCAGGCATCGGCAAATGAAAAGCTGACCCTGGTACTGGACTGGTACATCAACCCGGATCATGCGCCCATTATGGTGGCGGAACAGATTGGCGCCTTTCGGGATGCCGGGCTGGATGTCAACATCATCCCCCCTTCCGACCCGGCGCTCCCTCCGCGCCTGGTTGCCGCTCGCCAGGCGGATTTAGCGATAACCTATCAACCGCAGGTTCACTTCTTCGCCGATGAAGGACTGCCGTTGGTTCGCGTCGGGACGCTGATCCACTCGCCGCTGAACACGGTGATTGCGCTGGATCCGCGCATCAAATCTCCGGCCGATCTACAAGGTAAAAAAGTGGGATATTCGGTGAGCGGTATTGAACAGGCGACCCTGGCCACCATGGCGCAGCATGCTCACATCGACCCTGACAGCATCAAATTGATCAACGTTAATTTCCAGCTCACCAGCGCTCTGCTGGCCGGCCAGGTTGATGCCGTTATCGGCGGTTATCGCAATATCGAAGCGCTGGAACTCAAACTGCAGGGCAAAAAACCGGTGGTCATGAACGTGGAAGACTATGGCGTGCCCGCTTACGACGAACTGGTGATCGTGGCAAACAAGGCCGAGGTCAACGCCCCTAAAATCAAAAAGTTTCTCGACGCATTACAGCAGGGCGTGAGCTATTTGCGCGCCCATCCGCAGCAAACCTGGCAGCGGTTTGCCAAAGAGCATCCGGAACTCAATACCGAACTGAACCAGCAGGCGTGGTTGCAGAGCGTGCCGCTGTTCGCCACCGATCCGGCAGCGTTAGATAAGCCCCGCTATGACGCGTATGAACAATTTTTATATAACAACAAGTTGGTGAAAAAAGTAACACCTTTAGCAAATTATGCGGTTGAACTGCGTTAAGTAACCATAAAACTGACGGAAGTATTTCCGTCAGTCATTCAGCGAAGCCGTAATAAAAATATATAGACTTTCTCACTAATAATTACACTTTCCATGGTTTTAAAAACAATCGAAATTTATCTTTTAAATCAGCTAATTATATTGACACCCCTGTATGTAATAATGACGTCAAAATAGCGCCATAAATTAAAGATTGAATGCGGATTTAAAAAGCCATATATTGTGCGCGCTTTATGAATGCCGATTCAATTTTCTAAACCTTTTTATTCAACCAGAGTTCAAACGTAACGCTGGTTGTGGGAGTGATATGATGACGGATAAAGTCCGTATTGATACTTTAAGTGCAGATTTATTGGACGCGAACAACGAAACCTTTTTGGCCCGTCAGGCTGAATTCGAATCGAATGTCAGGAGTTACCCTCGCAAGTTGCCGCTCGCCATCACCAAAGCCGAAGGCGTTTGGCTGACCGATGCGGATAACAAACAGTACCTGGACTGCCTCGCCGGCGCCGGGACCCTCGCTCTGGGCCATAACCATCCTGAAGTACTGCAGAGCATCCAAAGTGTCATTACCAGCGGCTTGCCGTTACATACCCTCGATCTGACAACACCGTTAAAAGATCGCTTCTCTGAATACCTGCTCTCCTGCCTGCCGGGCGAAGGGAAAGAGTATTGCCTGCAGTTCACCGGTCCTTCCGGCGCTGACGCCGTTGAAGCCGCGCTGAAGCTGGCGAAAAAATACACCGGCCGTACGGCGGTGATCAGCTTCTCCGGCGGTTATCACGGGATGACCCACGGCGCGCTGTCCGTGACCGGCAATCTGTCGCCAAAAGCGGCGGTCAACGGCATGATGCCGGAAGTCCAGTTTATGCCTTATCCGCACCAGTATCGTTGCCCTCTTGGTATCGGCGGCGAAGCGGGCGTGAAAGCGCTGACCTACTACTTCGAAAACCTGATCAACGACGTGGAAAGCGGCGTTCGCAAACCTGCTGCGGTCATCCTTGAAGCCGTACAGGGCGAAGGCGGCGTGAACCCGGCGCCGGTTGAGTGGCTGCAGCGCATCCGCAAAGTCACCAAAGAGCACGGCATTCTGCTGATCATCGATGAAGTTCAGGCAGGTTTCGCCCGTACCGGTAAATTCTTCGCCTTCGAACACGCCGGCATTGAGCCGGACATCATCGTGATGTCTAAAGCCGTCGGCGGTGGTCTGCCAATGGCGGTTCTGGGCATTAAGAAAGAGTTCGATGCCTGGGAACCTGGCCACCATACCGGCACCTTCCGCGGCAACCAGCTGGCGATGGCCACCGGCCTGACCACCCTGCGCCACCTGCGTGATAACAAGATTGCCGACAAAGTCGCCGCCCAGGGCGAGCGGCTGAAAGGCAAACTGGCGGAAATGCAGAAACGCTATCCGGTTATCGGTCACGTTCGCGGTCTCGGTCTGATGATCGGTATCGAAATCGTGAAGCCGAACGAGGCGCAGGATCATATGGGTTGCTACCCGGCTGACGGCGAACTCTCCGCGCTGCTGCAGAAGAAATGCTTCGAAGCGGGCCTGATCCTGGAACGCGGCGGCCGTCACGGTTGCGTACTGCGTCTGCTGCCATCTCTGCTGATTAGCGACGCGGAGCTGGAAGTATTCCTCGATAAGTTTGAACAGGCCCTGCTGGCCGCCGGCGTAAAACCGGTCTGAGTGGAGTAAGTGACCGCAATGTCCAAATTGAATCCGATTCTGGCTGGGTCCGCGGCAAGCATTGACGCTTACCAGCAGGTCATTTCCCAGACCAGCCAGGCGGTTGCGCAGTGGCTGCAACAACCTGAAATGTATCAGGGGAAAAGCGTTGATGAACTCCGTGAGCGCATCACCCTTGATTTTAACGAACAGGGTCTGGGCAACCAGGCGGCGATTGAACGTGCGATCGAGTACTTCCTGAAAGACAGCCTGTCGGTGCATCATCCGCAGTGCGTGGCGCACCTGCACTGCCCGAGCCTGGTTATCAGCCAGGCGGCGGAAGTGCTGATCAACGCCACCAACCAGAGCATGGACTCCTGGGATCAGAGTCCGTCGGCGACCATCATCGAGATGAAGCTGATCGAGTGGTTGCGCGCGCAGGTCGGTTATCCGGCTGGCGATGCCGGCGTCTTCACCAGCGGCGGCACCCAGAGCAATCTGATGGGCCTGATGCTGGCGCGCGACGCCTTCTTTGCCCGTCAGGGGCATTCCATCCAGCAGGATGGTATTCCGGGCGACATTCGGCAGTACAAAGTGCTGTGCTCGGAAAACGCCCACTTCTCGGTGCAGAAGAACATGGCGCTGATGGGGCTTGGCTATCGCTCGGTCACGCTGGTGAAAACCGATGAATTCGCCCGTATGGACGTCACCGACCTGAAGGCCAAGATTGCGCAAGCGCAGGCCAACGGCGAGCAGATCATGGCCATCGTCGCCACCGCCGGTACCACCGACGCGGGCGCGATTGACCCGCTGCGTGATATCGCCGCTATCGCGGCGGAGCACCAGATCTGGCTGCACGTTGATGCCGCGTGGGGCGGCGCGCTGCTGCTGTCCGAGCAGTATCGCGATTACCTCGACGGCCTGGAGTTAGTGGATTCAGTAACCCTGGACTTCCACAAGCAGTTCTTCCAGACCATCAGCTGCGGCGCCTTCCTGCTGAAAGAGGCGCGTCATTACGAGCTGATGCGCTATCAGGCGGCCTATCTGAACTCCGAGTTTGATGAAGAACATGGCGTTCCGAACCTGGTCTCCAAATCGCTGCAGACCACCCGCCGCTTCGACGCGCTGAAGCTGTGGATGGGGCTTGAGGCACTGGGCAAGAAACAGTACGCTTCAATCATCGATCATGGCGTGACGATGGCGAAAAACGTCGCGGAGTTCATTCAGACTCAACCAACGCTGGAGCTGGTCATGCAGCCGCAGCTGGCAAGCGTGCTGTTCCGCTCACGTCCGGCGCAAATGGCTGGTAGCGATACCGCAGCGATCGCCCTGCTTAACCAGCGCGTGGGCGACGCCCTGCTGGAGTCAGGCCGCGCCAACGTCGGCGTGACCGAGCATAACGGCGTAACCTGCCTGAAGCTGACGCTGCTCAACCCGGTGGTAACGCTGGAGGATGTGAAGGTCCTGCTGAGCCTCGTTGAACGCACCGCCCAGGAGCTGCTGGCGAAATAAGACGCTGCCGATTAGCGAGTGTCCTGCAAAGCCGATAACTGCTGTTATCGGCTTTTTTATTTCCACCTCACGTCCGCGCTTCGCGCAGCAGTTGTTGGATCACCTGCTCCTGACGGGCATAATCCCCTTCGCCAAAGGCGGTATAGCGCAGTTGTCCCCGCGCGTCGAAGAAATAATGCGCCGGCCAGTACTGATTACCAAACGCATTCCAGATGGCGTAGTTGTTATCCGCGACAACCGGATAGTTTAGCTGCCGCTGGCTGACCGCTTCACGAAGCTGCGGCAACGATCGTTCCCACGGATATTCCGGCGTATGTACGCCAATCACCACCAGCCCCGCATCGCGATACTTATTGGCCCACGCCCGTACATAAGGCAGCGTATGCTGACAGTTGATGCAATCGCGGGTCCAAAAATCAATCAGCACCACCTTACCCTTTAACGCCGCCTTGGTAAGCGGTGGGCTATTAATCCATGCGGTGCCGCCGTGCAAATCCGGCATAGCGCTGGTTGGCCGCGGCGCGACGATCGGCTCCAGCCGAACCCGCTGTGGATCCTGCGGCATAAACGCGCTGAGCCGCTGCTCCAGACGATGGGTTAAACCGCTGGCGCCCTGCAGATAACGATCGCTGCCGCTGGCGATTAACGCCACCACGGCCAGCATCGCCACGCCGGCCAGTTGGCGCAACCGCCCACTTATCACCTGACCACCGCGCAGACGGGAAATCAGCCGCGCGCCGAACCACCCCAATAGCAGCAACATCAGCGCGCATCCGCTGGCATAGGAAAGCAGCAAGATGCCGGTCGTCACTGAATTTCCTTGCAACAACGCCAGGCTAAATATCGCCCCCAGCACCGGTCCCGCGCACGGCGCCCAAAGTAGTCCAATCGCCAGTCCGGCGAGCACTGAAGCGAGCCCACTGCCATAACGATAGCTCTGTTGGTTAAGTTGATTGCCCAGCGCCACCGCTGGCGATCCGAGCCAACCTGCAACGCGTGATGACAGCAAACTGATGGCCACAACGACCAAAAAGCCCAGCGCCAGCCAACGCCCAACGATAGTCAGATTGACTAACCACCCTGCTGCCGCCGTGGCCAGCAGCGACACAGCGGTAAACATCAACCCCATACCGAACAACAACAAGATCAGTTGTCCCCTACGCCCGCTAACGCTGGCAAACACCAGCGGGATCACCGGTAAGGTACAGGGGCTGAGCAGCGTCAACATACCGGCCAAAAATGCAATCACAACAGCCATGATCATTCTCCTTCGCAACGTTGCCGAAGTGGCAACGTCAGCATTACAACAGGCGATTGTATGGCGGATATGTCCGTGAAACGGCGGTTTAGTATAGGGATTTATCTACAGTTGACGTGGATACAGAAGGATACAAAGCGGCGGTATTGAGACGTACCCGCGCCTCAAGACCGCCCTGTTGAAGATTATGCAGGGTCAAACTTCCCTGCATCTGTCCGGCGAGCTGGGCGGCGATTGCCAGCCCCAAACCGGTTCCGCCGGTATCGCGATTACGTGACTGCTCGAGGCGATAGAACGGCTGCAGTACGGCGGTGAGTTCTTCTTCCGGGATGCCGGGGCCATCATCAGCAACGTGAATGATAACATCGCCATTCGGCGAATAACTCAGGCTGATTTCTACCTTTTCGGCGTATTTCAGCCCATTATCGATTAAATTACTCATGATTCGCCGCAGCGCCTGCGGCTGAAGCGCCATGACGTCCGCCCCTTTAGCGGCATGAAAACTGACCGCTTTACCGATGTCGGCATAATCACAGGCGATGCTATCCAGTAATGCATTGAGACTCATCCGCTGCGGCGCTTCTGCCAGCGGTTCGGCCGATCGTGCCAGCGCGATGCCTTCACGAACCAGTCGGGTCATGCTATCGAGATCCTGTAACAGCTTATCGCGGAGTGCCGGTTGCTCGGCCATCTCAACCCTTAGCTTCATACGGGTAATCGGCGTCTGTAAATCGTGGGAGATCGCCGCCAGGATCCGCGCGCGCTCCTGCAAATGGTCCTGTATTCGCTTTTGCATCGCGTTGAAGGCGCGCGCCGCGCGCTGCACCTCCTGCGGCCCCTTCTCGGCCAGCGGCCCTGCCGCCGGAGTAGCCGGTTGCAGCGTATCAATGGCGCGGGTAAAACGGGCCATCGGCGCAACCACCTGGCGGACGGCGTACCAGGCGCAAAATAGCAGTAACAGAAACTGCGCGACCAGCACCAGCGGCAGCCAACGCGCGATGGCCGGCAGCTTTGGCCACAGGTCAATGCTCAGCGGCGCGCCGTCGCGCAGGGTCACGTGGGCCTGAATATGTTCGCGCGGTCCAGGGACGGCGACAATACTCACAGGATAGCGACCGCTCAGAGCTTCCTGTAACGAGCGTACCGCATCGCGGGTACGCCAGCTGGTGGGATAGTCGCCAGTTTGTCCAGCAGACAGCTGATAGCGGTAGTTACCGCGCGCCAGACGCGGCAACCAATGCGGGCGTTCTTGCGGCGGAAGACGATCAAGGATAGCCACGCTGGTGGCGACATCGTATTCAAGGTTGCCCAGCATGACGCTACGGGCGCTGCTCATGCGTTCGTAGAGCAGAAGCGATAGCGTCAGGGCATTCGCAAGCAGCAGAGCGAGAAAAATCATCAACATTAAGCGCGACTGCAGTGACGCCGGCCACACTTTCATTATCGCGCCTCGCGGATCGACACCGGCACTGACAGCACATAACCCTCGCTGCGCACGGTTTTGATATAGGCGGGTTCACGCGCGTCCTCCCGCAGGCGCTGACGCAGGCGACTCACTAACAGATCGATAGACCGTTCAAACAGTTCGGCATCACGCCCCTGTGTAAGATTCAACAACTGATCGCGGTTGAGCACCCGTTGAGGATGATCAAGAAACACCCGCAGCAGGCGATATTCCGCCCCGCTTAGCGCCACAATTATGCCACTCTTGTCCAGTAGATGCCGCGCTGAGGTATCGAGCTGCCAGTCGCCAAAGACGATAAGCCTGCCGGCTTCGCTGATTTGTAAATTGGGGGGAAGCGCGCGAGCACGGCGTAAAATGGCTTTAATCCGCGCCAGTAGCTCCCGCGCCACGAAGGGTTTCACCAGATAATCGTCGGCCCCCATCTCGAGACCAAGTATACGGTCGCTATCTTCGCTACGCGCGGTCAACATCAGCACCGGGATATCCTGTTGGCCATCATTGCGCAACTGGCGACAAAGGGTTAAACCATCATCGCCGGGCAGCATGATATCGAGGACAATCAAATCGATTTGATGGTTTTTAAGTACGGACCACATCGCTTTGCCATTAGCTGCGCCGCTGGCGCGATAGCCCGATTTCTCCAGATAACCCACGATCAGTTCGCGGATATCGCGATCGTCATCGACAACCAGGATGTGGTCAATACGTTCCAAAGGCGTCTCCTGCGGAAAAATAAGCTCATGAAAAGCATATGCGGCTTCTCCGCAAGCGCAACTCTGCGTTTGCGCCGCGGTGAGGCTTATAAACGATCGGCGTCAATAACCGCCTGAACAAATTCCGCTGGCGCCTCCTGCGGCGGGTTATGTCCCACTGCGCCTTTGAAATCCCGATGCTCATATTTACCGGTGAATTTCGCCCGATAGGTATCCGGCGCCGGATGCGGCGCGCCATTGTTTTCCCCCTCGATAGTAATCGTGGGTACGCTAATCGCCGGCAGTTTCGCGAGTCGCTGTTCGTAGGCCGCATATTTCGCTTCGCCCTGCTCCAACCCCAGGCGCCAGCGGTAGTTGCTGATGGTGACGGCAACGTGATCCGGGTTATCCAGCGCTTTCGCGCTATTGGCGTACGTGGCCTCCGTGAATGTCCACCGCGGCGAAGCCTGATGCCAGATAAATTTGGCAAAGTCATGGGTATTTTGCCGGTAGCCTGCTTCGCCGCGCGGGGTGGCAAAGTAGAATTGATACCACCACGACAGTTCCGCTTGCGGCGGTAACGGCTTCTCGCCAATTTGCTGGCTGCTAATCAGATACCCGCTCACCGATACCAGCGACTTAACCCGCTGCGGCCAGAGCGCCGCGACGATATCCGCTGTACGCGCACCCCAGTCAAAGCCGGCGAAATCCGCTTGCTTAATATTTAGCGCATCCATCAGATGCACAATATCAGCCGCCATCGCCGATGGCTGACCGTTACGCGGCGTTTTAGCCGACAGGAAACGGGTGGAGCCGTAGCCGCGCAGATACGGCACGATGACCCGGTACCCCTTCTGCGCCAACGCCGGGGCCACCTGCGCGTAGCTTTGAATATCATACGGCCAGCCGTGCAGCAAAATTACCGCCTGGCCATCGCGTGGCCCCATATCGACATAACCGATATTCAAATCGCCGGCGTTGATTTGTTGCACCTTGTCGAAAGCGCCTGCGTCTTCAGCAGCGCACACGCTGGCGGACCACAGCGCGGAGAGACACAGCGCCGCCGCGCTGACATGACGGATTGCGGATAATCTGTTCATCCTCATTTCACCTTTTATCTGGAAGCGTTAAGCGAGTACGTGAACAGTTAATCAGGCCTGTGTATCCCGCATGTGTGGGATTTATCGTGTTTTTGCATCGCCATGTATGAGGATTGTCGATTGATACAGTGTGATACAAACGCCAGATTTGGCGATTGTTGCTAAGTTGTGAATTTCCACTTGCCGCAGCGAACAAATCAGTTACCGTGTCAGGCATTTCCAGTAAAACCAGCAGAGGGAGCGCGCTATGGCGATTTTTGATGGTCACAATGACCTGCTGCTCAATTTATGGCTTCACCATCGCGAAGATCCTGCAACCGCTTTCTTTGCCGGGATTGAGAACGGCCATCTCGACTATCCGCGCATGCAGCAAGGCGGATTTGCCGGCGGGCTATTCGCGCTATTCGTGCCGCCGCAGGAGTATATTGCCCGTATGGCGCCGCAATACGCCAGCCAGCGATGGGAGCCGATCGCTATCCTCTGGCAGCAGCTGGCCATCCTGAAGCAACTTGTCGCGCAGTCCGCTGGACGCTTGAGATTGTGTCTGAGCGCGGCGGATATCGAACGCTGCCGCCAGGATAAGGTACTGGCAATGGTGGCGCATATTGAGGGCGCCGGGGGTTTTGATGGCGAGGGCCACGACCTGCAGGCCTTCTATGCCGCCGGGGTACGCAGCATTGGACCGTTCTGGAATATTGCTAACCGCTTCGGCAGCGGCGTTAATGGTTCGTTTCCCGGTAGCCCGGATACTGGGCCTGGACTGACAGCGGCAGGTATCCATCTTATTAAGCAGGCCAATGCCCTGAAGATGCAGATTGATGTGTCTCATATGAATGAAAAAGCATTCTGGGATACCGCCCATCACTCGACGTCGCCGCTGGTAGCCACCCACTCCAATGCCCATGCGCTATGCCCACAGCCGCGTAATCTCACCGATGAACAACTGCGGGCGATTCGCGACAGCGGCGGCGTGGTCGGCGTCAATTTCGGCAACGCTTTCCTGCGCGCCGACGGCAAACGCGATAGCGATACCCCATTGCGTACCATCGTTCACCATATCGACTATCTTATTAACATCATGGGCGACGATCATGTGGCGCTGGGGTCCGATTTTGACGGCATCACGCTACCGGACGAATTGGGCGATGTGAACGGTTTACCACGGCTAATCAACGCATTGCGCCATAGTGGTTATGAACAATTGGTGCTGGATAAACTGCTGTGGGGCAACTGGCAAAAGGTATTAAAAAATGTTTGGCAACAATAGGTTATATTGTAAACATAAGGTTAAATACTTGCGTGTTGCCGGTTGACCTTTATCCCCCTGAGGGGCAATATTTGATTGCCATCACAAAACCGACACAACCGACGTTGTTGATGTCGCATTTTTATAGAGGAAAAAACGATGTGGAAGAAACCTGCTTTTATTGATTTACGTCTGGGTCTGGAAGTGACGCTGTACATTTCCAACCGCTAATCGCTCCGCCCGCCGTCCGTGCGGGCATTTTGTTTTTTTATCTGGTCCGTCTTCATGTTTATAAAAGTCCTCGGTTCCGCCGCTGGCGGAGGCTTTCCGCAGTGGAATTGTAACTGCGCCAACTGTCAGGGTCTGCGCAATGGCACGATTCAGGCCACTGCTCGTACTCAGTCTTCCATTATCGTGAGCGATAACGGTAAAGAGTGGGTGCTGTGTAACGCCTCTCCCGATATCAGCCAGCAAATTGCCCATACGCCAGAGTTAAATAAACAAGGCGTTCTGCGCGGCACGCATATTGGCGGCATTATTCTTACCGATAGCCAGATTGACCATACGACCGGGCTGCTGAGCCTGCGCGAAGGCTGCCCCCATCAGGTATGGTGCACGCCGGAGGTACATGAGGATCTCAGCACGGGTTTTCCCATTTTTACCATGTTACGGCACTGGAACGGCGGCCTGATTCACCATCCTGTCACTCCGCTGAATAGTTTTACCGTTGACGCCTGTCCCGACCTGCAGTTTACCGCCGTCCCCATCGCCAGCAATGCGCCGCCCTACTCGCCGTTTCGCGATAGGCCGCTGCCGGGCCATAACGTGGCGCTGTTTATCGAAAACCGACGCAACGGCCAGACGCTATTCTATGCGCCGGGGCTTGGCGAACCGGACGAAGCGCTCTTGCCGTGGCTGAAAAAAGCGGACTGTCTGCTGATTGACGGCACCGTATGGCAGGATAATGAACTGCAGGCTGCCGGCGTCGGGCGCAATACCGGTCGTGATATGGGCCATCTGGCGCTTGGCGATGAACACGGCATGATGGCGCTGCTGGCCTCGCTCCCGGCGAAGCGCAAAATTCTGATTCATATCAACAATACTAATCCAATCCTTAACGAGCAGTCGCCGCAGCGTAACGCCCTGACGCAACAGGGAATTGAAGTGAGCTGGGACGGAATGCCTATCACGCTTCAGGACTAACTATGCAGATTCGCGAAACCCTATCGCCACAGGCGTTTGAACAAGCGCTACGGGAAAAAGGCGCCTACTACCATATCCATCATCCGTACCATATTGCGATGCATAATGGCGAAGCCAGCCGCGAGCAAATCCAGGGCTGGGTGGCGAACCGTTTTTACTACCAGACCAATATCCCGCTAAAAGACGCCGCCATTATGGCGAACTGCCCCGATCCCCACACCCGACGCAAGTGGGTACAGCGGATCCTCGACCACGATGGCAGTCACGGCCAGGAAGGCGGTATTGAAGCCTGGCTGCAGTTGGGTGAAGCCGTGGGGCTTAGCCGCGATGAGTTACTCAGCGAGCGCCACGTGCTGCCCGGCGTGCGTTTTGCCGTCGACGCCTACGTCAATTTTGCCCGCCGGGCCAACTGGCAGGAGGCGGCGTGCAGTTCGCTAACCGAACTGTTTGCCCCGCAAATCCATCAGTCGCGCCTCGACAGCTGGCCGCAGCACTATCCATGGATTAAAGAAGAAGGCTATTTCTACTTCCGCAGCCGCTTAAGCCAGGCCAATCGCGACGTCGAACATGGACTGGAACTGGCGAAGATCTACTGCGATAGCGCGGAAAAACAGAACCGGATGCTGGAGATCCTGCAGTTTAAGCTCGACATTCTGTGGTCGATGCTGGATGCCATGACCATGGCCTACGCACTGCAGCGCCCGCCCTATCATACGGTCACCGACAAGGCGGCCTGGCACACGACCCGACTGGTATAACTATGCAAAAAAGCGCAATCATCGCCTTTCGTCGCGGCTACCGCCTGCAGTGGGAAGCTGCTCAGGATAGCCACGTGATCCTCTATCCGGAAGGAATGGCGAAACTGAATGAAACCGCCGCCGCGATCCTCGAACTGGTCGATGGTCAACGCGACGCGGCAAAAATAATCGCCGAACTCAACGCCCGTTTCCCTGAAGCGGGCGGCGTCGATGACGACGTCATCGAATTCCTGCAGATAGCTTACCAACAGAAGTGGATTATCTTCCGTGAGCCAGAATAAAACCGCCGTTAATCCGCCGCTGTGGCTTCTGGCGGAACTGACCTATCGCTGTCCGCTGCAGTGCCCCTACTGCTCTAACCCGCTGGACTTTGCTCAGCAGGAGAAAGAACTCACCACCGAACAGTGGATTGAGGTCTTTCGCCAGGCGCGGGCCATGGGTAGCGTGCAAATGGGTTTCTCAGGCGGCGAACCGCTGACGCGCAAAGATCTGCCGGAGCTGATTCGCGCCGCGCGCGATCTCGGTTTTTATACCAACCTGATTACGTCGGGCATTGGGCTCACCGAGAGCAAACTCGACGCCTTCAGCGAGGCCGGGCTGGATCATATCCAGATTAGCTTCCAGGCCAGCGATGAAGTGCTGAACGCGGCGCTGGCGGGCAACAAAAAAGCGTTCCAGCAGAAGCTGGCGATGGCGAAAGCGGTAAAAGCGCGCGACTACCCGATGGTGCTGAACTTTGTCCTGCATCGCCACAACATCGACCAGATCGATAAAATCATCGAGCTGTGTATCGAGCTGGAAGCGGATGATGTTGAGCTCGCCACCTGCCAGTTTTACGGCTGGGCGTTCCTCAATCGTCAGGGATTACTGCCGACCCGCGAACAGATCGCCCGTGCTGAACAGGTCGTTGCTGATTACCGACACAAAATGGCGGCTAACGGTAATCTGACCAATCTGCTTTTTGTCACCCCGGACTACTACGAAGAGCGTCCCAAAGGCTGTATGGGCGGCTGGGGCTCGATATTCCTCAGCGTGACCCCGGAAGGCACCGCGCTGCCGTGTCACAGCGCGCGCCAGCTGCCGGTCGAGTTCCCGTCGGTGCTGGAGCAGAGCCTGGAATCGATCTGGTATGACTCATTTGGCTTCAACCGCTACCGCGGCTTTGACTGGATGCCGGAGCCCTGTCGTTCCTGTGATGAAAAAGAGAAAGATTTCGGCGGCTGCCGCTGCCAGGCCTTTATGCTGACCGGCAATGCCGATAACGCTGACCCGGTGTGCAGCAAATCGCCGCACCACCATAAAATCCTCGAAGCGCGGCGCGAAGCGGCCTGCAGCGATATAAAAATCAGCCAGCTGCAGTTCCGCAACCGCACCCGTTCACAGCTGATTTATAAAACCCGGGAATTGTGATGACCACCGCCACCCGCATCGTGGAACTGGCAGGCGGTATGCGCGCAACGCTGGTTCATCATCCGCAGGCGACGCGTGCGGCGGCGTTGGTTAAGGTGGGCGCCGGAAGCCATCACGAAACCGATGCCCTGCCGGGGCTGGCCCATTTGCTGGAACATTTACTGTTTCGCGGCAGCCAGCGTTATCACGATGATGAGCGATTGATGGCGTGGATCCAACGCCAGGGCGGCAGCGTCAACGCCACCACCCTTGCCCGCCACAGCGCCTATTTCTTCGAGGTCGCCGCCAACAGTCTGGCCGAGGGCATCACCCGTCTACGGGATACGCTCCGGGCGCCGCTGCTGTCGCCTGAAGATATCCGTCAGGAACTGGCGGTCATCGATGCGGAAAACCGGCTTATCCAGCAGCACGATCCCTCCCGCCGTGAAGCCGCGGCCCGTCACGCGATGGCGGCGCCCGCGGCTTTTCGCCGTTTTCAGGTCGGCAGCATGGATTCGCTGGGCGGAAACTTGCCTGCGTTGCAGAGTGCGCTCGGCGAGTTTCACCAGCGCTATTATGTCGCCAGCCATCTGCAGCTATGGCTTCAAGGGCCGCAGTCGCTTGATGAATTAGCCGAATTGGCCCATTTTTTTGCCGCGGGGTTCCCTGGCGGCCTGCCGCCGGAAAGCCCGCCTTCTGCGCATTTTAGCAACAATGTGGATCTTCAACTGGCCGTTGAAGACAAACCGGCGGTATGGCGTTGTCCGCTCATCGAAAAAGGTGACAACGTCACTACTTTCCGCGAATTCTTACTGGATGAAGCGCCTGGCAGCCTGCTGGGCGGGCTGCGTGAATGCGGGCTCGCGGACGATGTCGCGCTGAACTGGCTTTACCAGGATGAACGCGTCGGCTGGCTGGCGCTGGTATTCAGCAGCGACCATCCCGACGCCATCAAGCAGCATGTCGAGCGATGGCTGCAGGCATTGCGGCACACCTCGCCTGAACAGCAGATGCACTATTACAAGCTGGCGCAGCGGCGTTTTGACGCACTGACCCCGCTCGAACAGCTCCGCCAGCGGGCATTGGGTTTTGCGCCCGATTCCCCGCCCGTCGATTTTGCTGGCTTCTGCGCCAGCTTGCTGTCGGTGCCGGCCTCTTCGCTGGTTTGCCGCAAAATAGCGGCTGGCGATGGCGTGGCAACCCAGGGCTTTACCTTGCCGCTCAGCCGCTGGCAGCCACGGACGATAGTGACGGATCCGCTGGCATTTAGCTTTTATCCGCAGGCGGCGACCGCTGATGCACCTGAACTGACGCTAACGACCAGTCCAATGCTGCATGTCATTGCAGATAATCAAACGCCGACGCTGATCTTTCGCAAGCCTTTCTATAGCGTGCTCAGCCAGGCGCAGGGTATGGCGATAAGCCAGCAGATCCGTCCCTTGCTCGCGCAACTTCGCCATGCTGGCGGCAGCGGCGAGTGGCAAACAGTGGACGGCAACTGGCAGCTTACTCTACAGCTACCTGAATCCGGCGGCGTAGCGGAGCGCGTCGTCACCGCGCTCATGCGCCGATTATCTCAACCCGCGCCGGGGACGGTGGTCGCACCTGAAACCATCGCCATTCGCCAGCTACTGCAACAATTACCTGAACAATTGGCTATCGCTCCGCCGCAGGAGGGTTGGCTGGCGGCGATGGTAGGCGGCAGCAGCAATCTGGCGCAGCAGGTTGCCCGCCTGTTGAGCTTGCTCAACGCCCCGGTCAACGCCGAGCTTCGCTCTTCGGCAGGCGGTCGCCGCGGTATTAAGCGTCTTCCTCACGCCAGCTCTGATAGCGCGCTTCTGGTTTTTATTCCATTGCCTGAGGGGGCGTCGCTGGGCGCGCTGCAACTGCTGGCGCTACTTTGCGAGCCGCAATTCTTCCAGCGTCTGCGGGTCGAACAGCAGATTGGCTACGTGGTGAGCTGCCGTTATCAGCGGATCGCCGATCGCGATGGCCTGCTGCTGGCGCTGCAATCGCCCGACCGTTCCGCCGGTAATCTACTACGCTGCTGTAAAACCTTTCTTCGCCAGTTAACGCTGTGTGGGCAAGCTGAGTTCAGTCAGTTACAACACCAGCTGGCTGAGCAGAACGGTCAGGCGCGGGACGCCAGCGCAATCGCACTCGCCGCCCTGCGCCAGCGCTATCATCTACCGGTAGCCACGCCGCAGGACGTTAACGAGCTGCAGCTGGACGAGATCATCGCGCTATGGCGTGAGATAACTCGCCGTCGCCGCAGTTGGCAAATCTTATATAGCGCGCCGACGACGTCCACCACTTAAGGTCGTTACTGCGCATCGGCGCTTTCGACCTGCGGAACGTTGCTTTGCGCGCTATCCGCAGCTGGCGCATTCGCCGGGTCGAAGATATGGTCGAGAATCGCGCGCGCCGTCGGGCCGGCGACAACGCCATCGCCGCCGCCATTTTCGAGAATGAGCGCCATCGCCACCTTCGGATGCTGATACGGCGCAAACAGGGTATAAAAAATGTGGTCGCGCAGACGTACCGGGATCATTTTGGCATTGTAGGTCTGGTTCTCCTTCAGGCTGAACACCTGCGAGGTCCCGGACTTCGCCGCAATCTGATACGGCGCGGTATGGAACAACTTATATCCCGTCCCGTTCGGCAGGTTCGCCATGCCATACATACCGTTGCGGACAATCCCCCAGTATGGCGATTTCGGGTCGCCAACCTGCGGTAAATTGGCCGGCTGCTGGTAGCGTTCGACCTTATTCCCCTGCTTCATTGAGTACAAAAGATGCGGGTTTTGTACTTTGCCGTTGTTGATTAGGGTGGTCAGCGCTTTCACCATTTGAATAGGAGTGGCGATCCAGTAGCCCTGGCCGATACCGACGGAAATAGTATCACCCTGGTACCACGGTTTTTTATGGACCCGCTGTTTCCACTCTCGGCTCGGCAACACGCCAGAATACTCCTCATTCAGGTCAATCCCTGTCGGCTGTCCATAACCAAACTTGCTCAGCCACTGATGAATACGGTCAATGCCCATTTCAAAAGCGACCTGGTAGAAGAACGTATCCGCCGACTCTTCAATCGCTTTGGTCACATTCAACATACCGTGTCCGGTTTTTAACCAGTCGCGATAGCGGCGCTGAGTACCGGGTAGCGTCCAGGTTGGCGCGCCGAAGAAGGTGGTATTTGGCGTAATCACCCCGGCGGAAAGGGCTGAGAGCGCCATATACGGCTTGACCGTGGAAGCCGGGGGATACAAGCCCTGAGTGACGCGGTTAATCAGCGGGCGATCCTGGTTATCGAGCAGCGATTTGTAAGCCTGGTAGCCAATCCCCTTAACGAAGGGATTCGGGTCATAGCTGGGGCTCGACACCATCGCCAGTACGCCGCCGTCGCGCGGATCGACGGCCACGACCGCGGCGCGCTGGCCCTTCAGGACCGACTCAATATACTGCTGCAAATGCAGGTCGAGCGTCAGATAGATATTTTTGCCGGCGACCGGCGGGACTTCTTTCAGTAAGCGAACGACGCGACCGTGGTTATCTACTTCAACTTCCTGATAGCCGGTGGTGCCGTGTAATTCTTTCTCGTAATAGCCTTCAATTCCCTGTTTACCGATATTGCGATCGGCCGCGTAGTTTTCTGCTTCACCGTTTTTCGCCAGCCGTTGTAAATCGTTATCGTTAATTTTAGAAACGTACCCGACAACGTGCGCCAGTTCCGCGCCATAGGGATAACTTCTCTGCTGGTAGCTCTCGACGGTGACGCCGGGAAAACGGAATTCGTTGACCGCGAAGCGCGCCACTTCCACATCGGTAAGATCGGATTTCAGCGTCACTTCTTTATAGCGGCTATTGTGGTGCATATCGTCGCGGAAACTGGCGATATCATCCGCCGTCAGGTCGACAATCGGGCTTAACGCCTGGAGCAGCGCCGACATATCGGCAATTTTGCTGGGGATCACCTGCAGGCGATACAGGGTGATATTTTGCACCAGCGGAATACCGTTGCGGTCGAAAATCAGCCCCCGGCTTGGCGCGATCGGCAGCATTTTAATGTCGTTCTGGTTGGAACGGGTCTGATAAAAATCGTGCTGCTCTACCTGGAGATGGTAGAGATTGAAAATCAACACGCCAAAGCAGACCACCACCAACAGGAAAGCAATGACGGCGCGGCGGATAAATAGCATCTCTTCTGCCGAGTGGTCGCGGATCTCATCTCTCAATAGGGGCATTGGCGGCAATTTACCTGAGTCACTTGAAAGCACAAAAAATAAAGGCGGGGAAGAATAGCTTTATTGACGCATTAGCCCTACAGAAAGGTTGCTAATGAACTGGCAGAAATGTATCAGTATGTTAGAACGTGAGATGCCTTTCTCAACCGGAGAAAGGCATCAGCATGCGGGGTTCGCCAGTAACGGTTATTTTCTGGCCTCAAAGGCAATTTTTACGGCCATTCCGGCAAGTACCGTCGCCATCAGCCAACGTTGAAATTGTTGCCAGCCCGGCCGCCGCCCAAGAAACAGCGCCACCTGCCCGGCCAGCATAATAATAAGTCCGTTTACCGCCACGCTTATTAGCGCCTGGGTGCAGCCTAATATTAGCGACTGACTCAGCACGCTGCCGAGCCCGGGGGTGATGAACTGCGGCAGCAAAGACAAATACATGATAGCCACTTTAGGATTCGCCAGGCTGGTAAGAAGGCCCATCAGAAACAGCTTACGCCCGCTATCCGCCGGTAAGTCGCGAACTGCGAAAATCGGCCGCCCACCGGGTTTAATCGCCTGCCACGCTAAATAGAGTAAATAAGCCACTCCGCAAATTCGCAACGCGTCGTAGGCATAGGGTACGGCGAAAACCAGCGCGGTTATGCCAAAAGCCGCGCACAGCATATAACAGAAAAATCCCAGCGCAACGCCAGCAAGAGAAATAAAGCCGGCGCGTTTTCCCTGGCAAATCGACCGTGAAGTGAGGTACATCATGTTGGGGCCAGGAGTTAATACCAAACCCAACGCCACCGCGGCAAAAGCCGATAATGAAGCTAATTCAGGCATAACTTATCTCCAGATAGGGGTAATGCCCAGGCGCGCGGCGTACTTGACCATGCTCCCCAACAGTATTCTGTCTTTAGCGCCAGTCACATGGTGTCTAAGTATTAGCTTATTCCCGTTCGGTCGACAACCATTTCGCCTTTCCCGACCGTTTTGTCGGCTCAACTGCCCCTGATACGCCAGACGCGTATATAAAGTACAGCGCTAGCGCCAAACACAGAACCGCCGCCAGGCGTTGTGGCGAAAAGGCAATAGCGCTATTCCCCAACCACCCAAAATTGTCAATCAGCAAGCTCATCGCGAGTTGACCAAATATTACCGCCACCGTCGCCGTTGCCGTGCCGATTCGCTGTACTGCCAGCACCATGATGACAATATAGGGTACCCCGCAGAACGCCCCAAGCAGTTGCCACTTTGGCACATCCAGCAGCGTCATCGACTGCTGCGGAGCAAAGAAAACGATCAATAAACCGGTCACCAACGCACCAATGGAAAAGGTCAAAAAGGCGCTACGCAATATTCCGACATGTGCGCCAAGACGGCCATTCACCGCAGCCTGTACGCTTAGCAATGCGCCGCCAATCAGCGACAAAATAATCATCAACATATTCATATCAGCACCTCAATCAACGGCAATCAGCATTAATGCCGCCACAATGAACAACAGTGCAATAACCCGGCGGCGATCTATTTTTCGCCGCGGACTACCAAACCAGCCAAAATGATCGATTAACAGGCTTTTACATACCTGACCGGCGAGAACGCCGGTAATTGTCATTGCGATGCCGATCGCCGGAGTCACAATCGTTAATATCACCACATAACCGGGCCCCAACAGACCACCGGTTAATTGCCAGCCGGGGAGCGAAAAAAAAGAGGGACTCTGTCGCGGGCTAAAAAAAAGCATCAGTAAAAATGTTAATGCCGCGCCAATAGAGAAAATACTCATTGTTGCCCATAAATCACCGACCTGACCCGCCAGCGGCCCCAACAGACCTGCCTCTACGGACAGTCCCATTCCGCCGGCAATCACTAAAAAAATCAGCACACGCTGCATGTTGAATACTCTTCAGTTGTTAAGAGCGGAAGAGAATAGAACGGCGCGCTAATGCAAAAAATAGTATAGTGTTGCAAACACCTTTGCAGGATCTGCATCAATGGCCGACGTAGGTAACATCAATCTCCGCGCCCTCCAGCTATTTATCGCCGTGTATGACAGCCATAGTTTTTCCGTTGTCGCGCGCCGTGAAGGCGTATCCCCTTCTCTTATCTCACGGGTCATCCAGCAACTCGAGGATGCGCTAGGCCAGCAGCTGTTCTATCGCAATACGCGTGCGGTCGTTCCAACGGAGGCCGGAAACCTGTTTGCTGACTATGCCCGCGGGATGACCGAGCAATTCGCTCACGCGCAACGCGAATTACAGGATCGCACCCAACAACCTGGCGGACTTGTGCGCATCAACGCCCCGGTCTACTTCGGCCAACGGCATATCGCGCCATGGTTAGCCGGACTGGCCGATCGTTATCCCGCGTTGGAGTTCGAATTAATTCTGACCGATGACTTTGTCGATCCTCATCGCCAGGCGACTGATATCATTTTTCGCATCAGCGCCCTGCCTGACGCCAGCTATCACGCAAAGGTTTTTGGCGCCCAGCGCTATTACCTCGCCGCAGCGCCTGGTTACCTTTCCCGTTTCGGCGCGCCGCAATCGCCTTCTGAGCTCAATCAACATCACACGCTGGTGTATCGCGGTTCACAGGGAGCTAACCGTTGGCTTTTTCGCCAGGGGGAAGAAGAGTGGACCCATTACCCGCAAACACCGCGGCTAATCTCAAACAACGCCGATGCCCTTCTCACTTCAGCGATTGGCGGAATGGGTATTGTTCTGTTTCCAGACTGGATGGTGGGCGATGCGCTGGCGCAGGGAACATTAGTTTCGCTGATGAATGACTACAGCGTTGGCATCAACCATTTGCCCTCTTACATTGCCGCGATTTATCCACATGCTCGTCATCCGTCGCTCAATGTACGCACCGTTATTGATTATTTTACCGACGTTTTCGGCACGCCGCTTTACTGGCAACGCTAATCCATTCATCGCAGTAAAATTGTCATATCTCAAACAATTAGCGATCCGTAGCGGTTAACGCATCATAACGTTTCCTTTACCGCTGCGTTACGACTATGTTTAAAGGTGTGGTTTTGAATTTCGCCGAGTAATCACACTAAAACACTGGTTTTAATTATGTTTGTTGAACGGTAAAAGCTATTAAATCCGTAGACTCATTCAAATATCGCTTATTGGTAGCAGTGTATATCGTAATGGCATTCACAAAAGCAAACGGAGCCTGATATGAGCACGTCAAATGATCCCACTAATAACCCATCCGCAGGGAAATGCCCTTTCCACGCCGAGACGCCGAAGCAAAGCGCCGGCAGCGGTACCGCCAACCGTGACTGGTGGCCCAACCAACTTCGTGTTGACCTGCTGAATCAGCACTCCAACCGTTCTAACCCGCTGGGCGAAAACTTCAACTATCGGGAAGAGTTCAAAAAGCTCGACTACTCCGCATTGAAAGCCGACCTTCGCGCGGTGCTGACCGACTCCCAGGAGTGGTGGCCCGCCGATTGGGGCAGCTATATTGGCCTGTTTATTCGCATGGCGTGGCACGGCGCGGGGACCTACCGTACCGTTGATGGCCGCGGCGGCGCGGGTCGCGGTCAGCAGCGTTTCGCCCCGCTTAACTCCTGGCCTGATAACGTCAGCCTTGATAAAGCCCGTCGCCTGCTGTGGCCGGTGAAACAAAAGTATGGTCAGAAAATCTCCTGGGCCGACCTGTATATGCTGGCGGGTAACGTGGCATTAGAAAACGCCGGCTTCCGGACCTTCGGTTTCGGCGCAGGGCGTGAAGACGTGTGGGAACCGGACCTCGACGTGGACTGGGGCGATGAGAAAGAGTGGCTGAAACACCGCCACCCGGAAAGCCTGGAAAAACAAGCGCTGGGCGCCACCGAAATGGGTCTGATCTATGTCAACCCGGAAGGCCCTAACGCCAGCGGCGATCCGCTTTCCGCCGCGGCAGCCATTCGCGCGACCTTCGGCAATATGGCGATGGACGATGAAGAAATCGTGGCGCTGATTGCCGGCGGCCATACGCTGGGTAAAACGCACGGCGCCGCGCCGGCAAGCCATGTGGGTCCGGAACCAGAAGCCGCTCCGCTGGAATCTCAGGGTCTTGGCTGGAGCAGTACTTACGGCAGCGGTGTAGGCGCGGACGCCATCACCTCGGGTCTGGAAGTGGTATGGACGCAAACCCCGACCCAATGGAGCAACTACTTCTTCGAGAACCTGTTCAAATACGAATGGGTACAAACGCGCAGCCCGGCGGGCGCTATTCAGTTTGAAGCGAAAGATGCGCCAGAGATTATCCCCGATCCGTTTGATCCAAATAAAAAACGCAAGCCGACGATGCTGGTAACGGACCTGACGCTGCGCTTCGACCCGGAATTCGGCAAAATCTCGCGCCGTTTCCTGAACGATCCGCAGGCCTTCAACGAAGCCTTCGCACGCGCCTGGTTTAAGCTGATTCACCGCGATATGGGGCCAAAATCCCGTTATCTCGGCCCGGAAGTGCCAAAAGAAGATCTGATTTGGCAAGATCCGTTACCGGCACCGACGCATAACCCAACCGCCTCCGACATCGCCACGCTGAAAACGGCCATTGCGGATTCAGGCCTGTCGGTTAGCGAACTGGTCTCCGTTGCCTGGGCTTCCGCCTCAACCTTCCGCGGCGGAGATAAACGCGGCGGCGCTAACGGCGCGCGTCTGGCCCTGCTGCCGCAAAGAGAGTGGCCGGTAAACGCCATCGCCAGCAAAGTACTGCCAACGCTACAGGCCATTCAGAAAGCGTCGGGTAAAGCTTCTCTGGCGGATATCATCGTTCTGGCTGGGGTCGTGGGCGTTGAGCAGGCTGCCGCCGCTGCCGGCGTTCGCGTAAACGTGCCGTTTGCGCCGGGTCGCGTTGATGCGCGCCAGGATCAGACCGACGTTGAAGCAATGGATCTGCTGCAGCCGCTGGCCGACGGTTTCCGTAATTACCGTCGCATCGAAGGCGGCGTGTCGACGGAGACTCTGCTTATCGATAAAGCGCAGCAGCTAACCCTGACGGCGCCGGAAATGACGGCGCTGGTCGGCGGCCTGCGCGTGCTGGGCGCTAACTTCGACGGCAGCCAACATGGCGTCTTCACCGATCGCGTCGGCGTCCTCAGCACTGACTTCTTCGTCAACCTGCTGGATATGGGCACCGTATGGAAAGCCGCCGATGAACAGGCTGAGCTGTTTACCGGTCGCGACCGTAAGAGCGGCGAAGAGAAATATACCGCCACTCGCGTTGATCTGGTGTTCGGTTCTAACTCAGTCCTGCGCGCGCTGGCCGAAGTCTATGCCTGCGCCGATGCGCAACAGAAATTCGTTACTGATTTCGTTGCCGCATGGACGAAAGTGATGAATCTGGACCGCTTCGATCTGTAATTCCCCTGCCCGCCGGTGAATAATCGGCGGCAGGTTACTCTGTTAAAGCGCCGCTCATTATCGAGAGGCGCTTTTTTTATGCTTCCCGCGCGAGCTGCTGTAACCGGCTGTAGGTGCGCTGAATATCATCCAGCTCCACATCCGCCACCAGTGTTTCCAGCCCGCAATCGGTAATTAATATTAAGCGGCACTGTTTTTCATACAAAATATCCACCACGTTGATAAAGCGCTGCTGTGCCGCCGGGCTAACTCGCGCCAACGGCGGAACATTCTCGACGAGCCAGTTCTGGTGCTGCTCACATAGCGTCAGGTAATCCATGACCGAAGTGGGCGCAAGGCAGAGCTGCTCGAAAGTGAAATGCAGATAGGTCCCTTGCGGCGATGCCGTGTGCAGGGTTCGATAACCTACCTGCAGAGCCTGCGCCTGCGGGGCAATAGCCGGCAAACCGAGCGCCGCGCGGCTGCTGAGAGTGGGCTGCACCAACAATTTTCCCTGGCAGAAATCATTCTCTAGCGAGGTATGTCGCTTGCGATAATCCTGTTCGCCGTTGAGCGCCGTTACCGTCATATGCCGTTTAATGAGGTTAATGGAAGGCAAAAAACGTTCGTGATAAAGCGGATTCGCCAGCAAACGGTCGGGCGGATAATTGGAGGTCGCTAATAAGACGATATTTCGCGCGAATAAATGTTCCAGTAGCACCTTCATCAACATCGCGTCAGCCGGGTCATGAAGGTGAAACTCATCAAAACAGAGCAGACGACAGTTGTCGGTCATTTGCGCGACGACCTGCGGCAATCGCGGCGCCGAAGGGGCGTTCAGCCGCTGATGGAGCTCGCGGAAAAAGTGATGAAAATGTACCCGCCGCTTTTCACGCAGCGGCAAACTGGCAAAGAAACTATCGAGAATAAAGCTTTTCCCGCGCCCGGTTCGCCCCCAGACGTACAAGCCTTGTGTTGCCGTTTGCTGCCGGAATAACTGCTGACTCAGCGTTTGCAAATCGGCGACTAACGCGAGCTGGTCGGCATCAAGGGTGAGATTTTCTTTTGCCGCCCGTTGGGCCATCACGGCGCTAAAACAGAAATCAGCGTACTGTTGCATGGGATTCACTAACGCTATTTTTATCGAGAATGGTCGCCATGACATGGTCAAAGTGCGGCAGATCCTTAGCCACGCTAAATGCGGGATTCATCGCTTTACGGCCAATCAAGCCATCGATTAACGCAAAGATGGTAAGCGTTGCTTCTTCGACATTAACGTGTGGGCTGAGCTCACCTGCGGCAATTCCCCGAGTAATAATCTGTGCCATTCCGTCGCGCATGATCCTGTCGCTATTGACGAAAATCTGCCGCAGCGCCGGCTTTCTTGCCGACTCAGCAATAATTTCCACCCACAGCTGGTGAGATGAGGGATACCCCACCTCTTCAATACAGGAAACGGCTAAGGCGCAAATCTGCGCAAAATGGGAACCTTCAAAGCGCTCCTGATGCTTAGCTAATGCCGATTTTTGCTCTTCAAGGATAATCGCTTCAATGAGTTCATCCTTGCCCTTGAAGTAGGTGTACATCGCGCCGAGGCTAATACCTGCGCGCAGTGCAATTTCGCGCACGCTGGTTCCATTAAATCCTTTTTCGGCAAAGCACGCCGCCGCGGCGACAATCAGCTTATGGTACGTTTCTGAATTATTTAACATTTCAACTACCTCCGGCGATGGGCAATTCTACCTGCTTCTGCCGTTTTTTGCTTGCCATCGTGCATCGCGCGTTTCATTATAAAATGAATGAACGTTCGTTCATTTAATTGCAAATACCTGAGGCGAGGATGATATGGCTCAAAATACTTACCACACACTGCGTTTACTTTTCCCGCAGTGGCAAGGCGGTAACAATCCGCCCTACTTTTTCGGTTCGCAGCTGCTGGCGTGGCTGGCGCCGCCGGCCCAGGGCGCCGTTGAGGAGGTCCGCGTACCCGCCCCGACCAAGGCGCCGCTGGTTAATGAAGATGGTATTGTCGGCCGCCGTGCGGTAGTTGAACAGCTGCTTGATGCGCAAGACAAAATCACCAGAACTCAGCCAGAGTCCATCGTCACCTTAGGGGGCGATTGCCTGGTCTCTCTGGCCCCCTTTGCCTGGCTTGCGGAAAAATATGGCGATAAATTGGGGGTGTTATGGATTGATTCTCACCCGGACATTATGACGCCAGAGCAGTTCCCACATGCCCATGCCCACGTTCTTGGGGCGTTGATGGGCAATGGCGACGTGGAACTAACCCAGGTGGTCAGAAAGCCATTATCGCCTGGCAAAGCGCTTATTGCTGGGATCCATAGCCCCCTCGATGTCGAAAAACAGTTTATTACTGAACGCGGTATCGCCACCTTAAGCCCTTCAGAGCTGCGTCAGAATCCGCAGGCGATCGACGAGTGGATAGCGCGCGAAAGTGTTGAGTACCTGGCCATCCACCTCGATCTTGATGTCCTCGACCCGGCCCTGTTTCGAGCGGTGCTGTTTGCTCGTCCGGGGCGCGGCGTACACGACTTCGGCGATGTCGCCGAAGGGAAACTGACGATTGCCGAAGTGGTTAATTTTATCAATCAAGCTGCCGCTCAGGCCAAACCGGTGGGACTCACCGTCGCCGAACACTTGCCGTGGGATGCCCTAAACCTGAAGAATATGCTCGAAGCTCTGCCATTATTGAGCTAATCGACGCGTTCCCCGTGGTGGAAAGCGCCAATTGCCATGTTGCAGGAATACCGCAGGACTTTACCTCAGGCCCGGAGCAATAATGCCCCGGGCCTTAAACTACCTAATCCAGACGGTGAGTAAGACTATCACCACCATCATCAACACAGCCTGGATAAAGATTGGGTCTAATGATGTTTTGCGCATAGTCCCCCCGCTATTCAAAGATTTGTCGTATCGCCAGCGCCAGTACCAGCAAACCGGCCAGTAAAAACATCCAGGCGATGAGATCTTCCGGTGAACGATTCATCGTCATCCCTCCTTTTTGTCATCAGAACCACTGGCCAAAGCGCTTGATATAGAAACGTTTCATACCCTGCGCCACCAGGCAGTAGCTCAGCAGCGTGGCAACCAACCACGGGAAATAACTCAGCGGCAGCGGCTCAAGCCCCACCATGGCGCCAAGCGGCGAGAATGGGATATAAATGCCGATGGCCATAATGGCGGCGGTGGTGAGCAGTACCGGCAGCGTCGCGCGGCTCTGGATGAACGGTATTTTCTGCGTTCTCAACATATGCACCACCAGCGTCTGCGACAGCAGCCCTTCGATAAACCAGCCGGACTGGAACAACGCCTGCGCCTCCACATGATTGGCGGCGAAGACGTACCACATCAGAGCAAAGGTGGTGATATCGAATATCGACGACGTGGGGCCAATCCACAGCATAAAGCGGCCAATGTTCTTCGCATCCCACTTGCGCGGTTTACGCAAAAACTCCTTATCCATTTTGTCCCACGGCAGCGACAGCTGTGAGATGTCGTACATCAGATTCTGGATCAACAGATGAATAGCCAGCATCGGCAGGAACGGGATAAAGGCGCTGGCGACCAGCACCGAAAACACGTTGCCGAAGTTGGAGCTGGCGGTCATGTTCAGGTATTTGATAATGTTGCCAAAGGTCTCGCGTCCTTTAATAACGCCCTCTTCCAGCACCATCAGGTCTTTTTCCAGCAGAATAATATCCGAGGACTCCTTCGCGATATCCGCCGCGCTATCGACAGAAATACCGACATCGGCATCGCGCAGCGCCGGCGCGTCGTTAATGCCATCGCCCAGAAAACCAACGGTATGACCATTTTTCTGTAGCATCTGCAGAATGCGCGACTTCTGCAGCGGCGTCAGTTTGGCAAACACCGCGCGTTTCTCGACCTCCTGCTGAAGCTGGCGGTCAGTCATTGACTCAACCTGTTGGCCGGTGAGAATGTCGTGCGAATCAATCCCCACTTCAAGACAAATCCGCGCCGTTACCACCGGGTTATCACCGGTAAGCACCTTAACCGCGACACCGTTATCACGCAGCGCGGTAATGGCTTTGCCCGCGCTTTCCTTCGGCGGATCGAGAAAGGTCAACATGCCCTCAACGGTGAGCCCCTGTTCATCGGCGGCGGTGAGCGGCACGTTTAGCGCGGTGTCGTCCAGCTTGCGGGTAGCGACCAGCAATACCCGGAAGCCCTGAGCGTTATAATCTTCGGTTTTCGTCAGCAGCAGTTCCCGGCGCAGCGCATCCAGTTCAACGATCTTGTCGCCCTCACGGATATGGGTCGCGGCTTCGAGCATCTCTTCAACCGCCCCTTTGCAAATCAGGCTTTTATCGCCATAGCGGCTGTCTTCCACCGAGACCGATACGCGGCGACGTACAAAATCGAATGGCAATTCATCAAGCTTAACGAAGCGCTCTTTTTCCGTCGGCGCCAGCCGGCCTTCCCCATAACGGAGCACGGCCCTGTCCATCAGATTACGCGCTCCGCTTTGGCTGCTGCTATTCAGCCACGCCAGCATTAATACCCGATTACTTTCCGCGCCGCCGACGTCGAGATGATGCTCAAGAATGATATTGTCCTGGGTCAGGGTGCCGGTTTTATCCGTACACAGCACATCCATTGCGCCAAAGTTTTGGATGGCATTAAGACGTTTAACGATCACCTTGCGTCGCGACATGGCAATCGCGCCCTTCGCCAGGTTCGAACTGACGATCATGGGTAACATCTCAGGCGTTAAACCGACCGCCACCGCCAGGGCGAATAGCGAGGCTTCAACCCAATCGCCCTTGCTGAAACCGTTAATCAACAACACGATCGGTACCATAATCAACATGAAGCGGATTAACAGCCAGCTGACGCTATTCACCCCACGATCGAAGGCGGTCTGCGTGCGGGTGCCGACAATCGATTTTGCCAGTGAGCCAAACCAGGTCCGGTCGCCGGTCGCCACCACTACCGCCTGCGCCCTGCCGCTGGTGACGTTCGTCCCCATCAGACAGATATTGCCCATCTCTAACAGGCTTTTATTTTTATCCGGCGTCGGTAAACGATCGCTGCATTTACCTGAAACGCTGGCCATGAGGTCATATTTTTCCACCGGCAGCGATTCACCGCTTAGAATGGACTGACTGACGAAGAGGTCCCGTGATTCCAGCAGACGAACATCTGCCGGCACCAGATCGCCCGCGGCAAGAAAAATAATATCGCCCGGCACCAGCTCTTCAATGGGTATTTCCTCCTGACTGGGGCCAATATTTCCCGGCCCGCGGCGCAGTACCGTTGCGGTGGTACGGACCATGGATTTTAGCGCCTGCGCGGCTTTATTGGTCCTGAACTCCTGCCAGAAGCGTAATAGACCACTCAGGCTCACCATCGTCAGGATAATAATAACGCCGGTGAGGTCGGTCTCTTCACCATTACGCAGCGGTAGCCAGTAATCGGTAATAAAACTGACTGCCGCCAGCGCCATCAGCACGTAAATAAACGGGTTATTAAATGCCTGCAGTAATTGAATAAAAAACGGCGGCGCGGTTTCTCGTGCCACTTCGTTGCGGCCATAATCTTCCAGCCGCTCCAGCGCATCGGCGGTCGTTAGCCCCTGCCGACTGCTATTTAAACGCGACAGCGTGTGATCCGGGCTATTAAAGGCCTCCGTTTCAATCGCAAAGCTCTTTTTATGCTGCTTATCATTTTCTGACGCAGACCGGTTGGTATTCCGGTTTTCTAATTTCATGTCAGTCATGATTCATCCCCAAATTTAGATGTGGTAGTCCCTGCATAAATAAATTATGCATAGTTAGATGTTATTTTTTCACACTCATAATTGCGCGTATTAAATATCCCTGCGAGGTTTGCCAAACCGCAGTGAGAGAGCCTTAATGGCTAATATGAGCGTGTATTACCGCGGCAAAGGCGGAGGGAACAGTGCGTAAAAAAACAATAGCATGATGAATTACCTCGCAAAAAAGCGAATTCCAGTTCTCAGGAGGCAATCGGGTTTGGGAAAGGATTGCTGCCTGCCGGTTGGCAAACAGCGCAGAATAGATAGCGTCAGTTTGCCTTGATGTTTAAATAAGGGTGACTGTCCAACATATCTCTCCTGTGTGAAGTTGTGCTTAGTATAGACGTGACTTGCCGGGAGTAAAGCTCCGTAAGCCCGTCAGTGAGGTTTGGTTTAGATTTGCTCTCGTTTAACCTCTCTCGTCAGAGGAGTCACAGCGCACAATCGTGTCGGCTGCCAATGCTTCAGACCGCCATCATACAGCTCTTATCGTGAACATTGTGCCACCCCCATCACCAAATCAGACAACATACCTATACGATAAACGTTATTTATATTAACATCTTAAATATTCGCATTATTTATTTATCTGTACAAAATACCATCATAATTTAAGCAAATTTACACAACCACGTAAAGGAAACGGTATGAGCAAAAGAGTTTATTTGGTTTCATGTTCCGGAAGACCAAATTATGGCGATGAATTAATCACCGCCACCTGGCTATCTTTCCTTTATAAAAATTATCCACAGTATGAAGTCTGGTTAGATACCCCTGAACCAGGTAACGTGCAATCGTTGTTTATGAAGTATCATCCCAACTTCAAAGCCATTAATACCTTGTGGAAAATCTGCTGGCGTTCCGTAGATATTCTAAATGATATAAATAATAAAACTGCCAGTCTTATTAAGGATTATGGTTCTCCTGATATTGACCTGAATATCGATATTTTACGCTCTGCTGATATTGTACATATTCTAGGCGGCGGCTATATCAATGCCAACTGGAAAGAAAACTATGCCATCCTGTTCGCTTGCCAGGCGCTAAAACAGGTCTCGCAAGCTAAAACGATTGCCACCGGCATCAGCATTTACCCGCACGAAGAGTTCCTTGCCGCTGAAATTTTTAACGATGCGATAACCTCATTTGATTATTTTTCCGTTCGCGATCCCGCAACGGCCAGTCGATTTGCGGTTGAAAATACTCAGGACGATGTGTTCCTGGGTTATGACCTGGATGTGGTATCCAAAAACAATAGCCCCGATCTGCCGGATATTTTATGCTGTATTCAGAATGAACTTTCTGAAGACGATATATTTCAAAAGCTTGTTTCCCTGGTTGCCGATTACCTTCAGCAACAGCATCAATGCGGCAAGAAAATAGGTTATATAGAAGCTATTCCAGGCGCCGACAACACGGCATTTGTCGAACTGCAGAAGGCCATCCCTGATATTCAGTTTTATCCTTTCTCGCATGTCTGGCATGGAGGTATCCCGGTTCAGGCTGATGGGGAGATTATTAGTACCCGTTTTCATCACCATCTGGTAGGCGCTTGCCTTGGAATTAAAGGCACCGCACTTAATATTGATAGTGAATATTATAAGAACAAGCACGAATCGTTGAGCCTGCTGGGTACCGGCTGGAATGTGCAATCGGCAGACACCCTTGCCGGTAATTTACACTCAACAATCAATGACGATTTTCATGCGCAACTCAGTAATATCGCCTCCGCCAAGTTAAACAAGGCTTTGGCGCTGTATCAGGAATAACGACACTCCAGTCCCCCGGCAACGCCGGGGGCTTCAGTTTAATCAAATACGCTATTAATAATCGCGGTGACCACAGCGGTACTGAGCGCAATCAGAACCAGATCGTCACCGACGACCCGCCACTCATAGCCGGGATAATAAGGTAATTGGTTGAGCATCGAGGCAGGCACCGCTTTTTTGGCAATACCCGGAGGTAATGGTTTTCCACGCGCGAGATTTTTCGCAATCCCCGGAGGCAGCGCCTGATAGCCGGTTAAGCCATAGTTCACCGCTAGCGCGCGAGCGGTGGTATAGCTGATATCACTGTTGACGTGATCCGGTTTGCCGTAGTTCTTACGCTGTCCCTTGCCAGCGCCGTTATCGCTTTGGCTGACGCTATGGCCATTGTTGCCTTTGTCTCCATGGTTGCCGTTATTACCACTATTGCCATGGTTGCCGCTATTACCATGACCACCGTTGCCATTACCGTTACCATTACCGTTTCCGGGATTAGCAAGCGCCGGTGCCGCGGCCATTGTTAGGGACAGCACTATAGCCAACGCTGCTTTTACTACCTGACGCTTTAACATGATCTTTTCCTTTAAATGCACAGAGTACACGCTGCAAATGTAGGTGATATTCGCCAACGATACCATTTCACTTATTCTGATTTCCATCACCGGTCGTTTACTTCAATTCCGCCGCCACGCCAGGCAAAAAACCAGCATATTTGCCATCTATAAACGCATTAAGCATGATTTCTGACTGTTAAATCGTGATGCCGCTAACAATTAAAAATTTAAAACCATTAACAACCAATTAACATTAGCAGGCAAACATTTCTCCTGAGGAAAATAATAATATGTCTACCACCCAGGTTCTCGGCGACGCCTCCTTTAGCCCGCCAGGACAACATCCCGACAGCTTAACCGCGCGTATCGACGCTCTGCCCTCCTCGCCCGGTCTGTGGTCATTTATCACACTGCTGGCATTAGGCGGCTTTTTCGAACTCTACGACCTGTTCCAGACCGGTTATATCAGTACCGGTCTGCTCGCCGAGAATATTTTCCATACCGGGAAAGACGGGGTATTCGGTATCGCGGATCAGGCGGCCTTCGCCTCTTCGACCTTTATGGGCTTGTTTATCGGTGCCAGCCTGCTCGCGCCGCTGGCGGACAGGCTCGGACGCCGTCTGACCTTTATGTTCGCGCTGGCGTGGTATGGCATCTTTTCGCTGATTATGGCGCTGCAAAATAGCGCTGAAGGGGTCATTTTCTTTCGTTTCCTGGTCGGGATCGGCCTGGGAATTGAACTGGTGACTATTGATACTTATCTCAGCGAGTGGATGCCGACGCATTTACGCAATAAAGCCTTCGCGTATGCTTTCTTCATTCAGTTTCTCTCGGTACCGACAGTGGCGCTGATGTCCTGGCTACTGGTGCCAATGACCATCCTCGGCCTGAGCGGCTGGCGCTGGGTGATTATTCTTGGCGCACTGTGCTCATTGGTCATTTGGGTCATCCGCAAAAAGCTGCCGGAATCCGCCCGCTGGCTGGAAAGCAAAGGCCGCCACGATGACGCGCACCGGGTCATGGGTGAAATGGAGCAGCGCTGCGGTTTATCGCCTTCCCGGCGCCATGCCAGCCCGCCGGTATCGGCGCCGCAACGCGGTAATTTTAAAGAAATTTGGGCACCGCAGTACCGGCAACGCACCCTCATGTTAATGGTGATGAACTTCTTCCAGGCCATCGGCTTCTTTGGTTTCGGTAACTGGCTGCCCGCGCTGCTTTCCGGCCAGGGCGCCAGTATTACCCATAGCCTGCTGTACGCCTTCTTTATCACCCTGGCCTACCCGCTTGGCTGCCTGTTCTGCACTCGTTTCGTCCATCGTTTTGAAAACAAATGGCAAATTGTCCTGTCAGCGCTAATGACGGTCATCTTCGGCACACTGTTCGCTTTACAAAATAACCCGATACTGCTGGTTATCTGCGGCTTTATGATCACCTGGTCTAATGCCTGGCTCACCATCAGCTATCACGCCTACCAGGCCGAAGTTTTCCCGACCCACATTCGCGCCCGGGCGGTAGGTTTTTGTTACTCCTTTAGCCGTCTGTCTACCGCGGTCACCAGTATTATGATTGGTGTGATCCTGCAATATGCCGGAACGCCAGGGGTGATTAGTTTTATCGTCGCCAGTATGCTGATGGTCATGCTGTCGGTCGGCATATTTGGGCCAAGAACCCGGGGAATTCGCCTGGAAAATATTTAAAGCTCACCAACGCCGCCGGTTACCCGTTCGGCGGCGTTGCGTACGAGTATTTTTTCTTGATAGCGCAGTAAAAATGGCAGCAGCAAGGCGCTAGCTCCGCTAAATGCAATCAACCCCGTAGACGCCTGCTGACTCATCTCGCCGTCGGCCAGCCACACTGAACAGAGCATAAAAGCAATCGCCGTACTGAAGGACATGAAACCTCCTTGCAGAGTGGTAAATCCCGCTCGCCAGGTATCGTCCGGGAACCGAATCGCCACCGCCGAGGAGGCAACCAGCCGGCTATAAGATGCTCCCAGGAAGGCAATCATGAACAGCCAACTCGCGCCGTCCAGCCAAAGCACCATCAGCAAACTGATGATAAAAACTACGGTTGCCGCCAGGCTCAGCCGATAGCCGCCAAAGCGTTGACACAGACTGCCGCTCAACTTTGTCGCCGCGAATCCCGCTATACCGCCGAGAAAGAACAACCACGGTAGCGCTTCGCTGCTTGCCCGCATATTGCCCATCAGCAAAGGCACCAGGATCGGCAGTAATAGCATCGGGCTAAACTGGGTTAACGCATTGCCGCTGGCGAATAACAGCATCGTTGGCGTGATGCGTATCTTTGTACCAGAGCCAGCGCCGCCGCAAGTCTTCGGCAGGCCAACATAGATCATGATAAGCGCCAGCAGGCAGAGAACGCCAATCAATGCCGGCGCCGTCTGCCAGCCGAAACGTGCGCAGAGAAACAACATGGCGGGCATGCCGATAATACTGACCAGCGAAAAGGCCGAAATGACCGTTGCCAACAAGCGCGCGCGTTGTTGCTGGTCCGCCGCGTTAATCAATAAACTGCTGGCCACCCCCATCGTCATTCCGCCAAGGATGCCGGCAAAAAAGCGCAGCACCAACAGTAATATGAAATGCTGGGTGGCCAGCACCATTAGCGTCAACGCTCCCAGTAACGCCATATTAACCAGCAGAAACGTTCGCGGATTAAGCCTCCCCACCCAGCGCCACGCGCCAATGCCGGAAATGACCGATGCGAGCGTGTATATGCCGCTGACATAACCTGCCCAGCTCACCGGTACCTGGAAAGTTGGCGCCATGTAGACAAATAGCGGATTGAAAATCATATATTCCAGCGCGTTGGTAAATTGGATAAAAGCGATAATCGCACCCATTCGTCGTAGATTTATGGTCATTACACGTCCTCTCATCAGGGGGGAGCATCAGTTTATCGGCTAGTAAAAAAGCGCATAAGTCGGTAAAAATGGGCGGGTTAATTATCAAAAATGGGATAATCGGCGGTGAGTAAACTGGATTTGAATGCACTACGCGTGTTTGTGAATGTCGTGGAAAACGGCAGCTTTAGCGGGGCGGCGCGGGCGTTACGTATGCCTTCGTCAAATGTCAGTCGCCAGATTTCGCAACTGGAAGAAAAACTGCAATTGCGGCTTATCCAGCGCAGCACCAGACACATGCATCTCACCGATCCCGGACAGGCTTTTTTTAACAGCATGCGTCCCCTGCTCGATGAGCTCGCGGCAACCGAAGCGGCCTTGACTCAACAGCAGGCCGATCCTGAGGGGCTGTTGCGCTTATGTCTGCCTAACGAAATTGGACCGACGCTTTTTGGCCCCCTGCTGGCGCAGTTCGCCACGCGTTATCCTAAAATCGAAGTAAGCTGCGTGGTCAGCCTTGCCGGTGCCGATGCGCTCAAAGATGATATTGATATTGCCGTCGCCATCGTCCGTGGAAAAATGGAGGATGCCAGCTATATCGCCAGGCCGTTGGCGACGTTTCCCTGTTGTGTTGTCGCAGCGCCTTCGCTGCTGGAAAAATGCGGACAGCCAGTACGTTGCGAGCAGCTTGCCTCGCTTCCCTGCATCACCACCGTCAGCGCGCTGAAGGGGCAAGCCTGGCAATTCATCACCGCACAGAACGCGTTTAAAAAAGTGAACGTACAGGCCCATTTTCGGGTGAATAGCGGAGAGATCGCTCTTCATGCCGCCGTCGCCGGCGTGGGTTTCGCCATCCTTGCTGAACAGACTTGCCGCCCGTTTATCGCCTCAGGTCAGTTAAAGGTGATTGAACTGGAACTACCGGCGGCACCGCTACATCTCATGGCGCTGTATCGCGAACGCCACTTTTTACCCGCTCGTTCTCGCGTCTGGCTCGATTTCATGCAACAGCATTTTGCCGCCGATTAAGTTTCTGACGTTTCACCGAAAATCGCCTGCGCATCGGCGAAGCACTTCTCCGCCAGCGACGACACCGGCTCCTGGTTACGCATGATGAGCGCAAGCGTGGAGTCAACCTCGGTTTCCGCGATGGGAATAATCGCCAGGTTGTCGCTCAACGCCTCCAGGCCGTTATTGAGCGGCATGATGGCACAACAGATCCCGGCCTGGACCGCCTGGATTATCTGAAATGTCGAATCGCTTTCAAAGACATATTTCGGCGTTAACCCTTTGGCTTTGAAGCTCATTTCAATCGATTCACGATAATACATTCCCTTGGTAAGGAAACCCAGCGGCAGTCCCGCTAATGTCTCCCACTCGGGGATTCCGGCGTCAAACTGGAAATGGCGACTGTCGTGCAGCAGGCCCATTTGCGTTTTCGGCAGCCAGGTGACGTTAAATAATTCGCTATCGACGTGGTGCAAATAGCAGATGCCAAGATCGAGCTGATTACGGCTGACGCCGTCGATAATTTGCTCAGAGGTCATCGACAGCAGACTGAACTGCAGTTCAGGGTATTTTTCCGCCAGCGGTTTGATAAGCTGCATAGGGTTCAGGCTGGCTAACGGCACCATGCCTACGCGTAACTGGCCCACCATCTGGCCGCGACAAATCGCCGCTTCTGCCGCCAGGCCGTCGTGCGCCGCCAGCAGCGCTCGCGCCCAGGCCAGAATGCGCTCCCCCTCCGGGGTAAAACCTTCGAAGCGTTGGCCGCGCTGAATCAGCGTGAGATTAAGTTCGTCTTCCAGGTTGCGAATACGCATCGAAAGCGTCGGTTGGGTGATATGGCAGGCCGCCGCGGCCTGACCGAAATGGCGCGTCTGATCGAGCGCGATCAGATATTTCAGCTGTTTAATGTCCATCTTAACTTCCAGAATAGTGACGTCCGCTGGTCAGTGGTGGACGCGATGCAGAACACAGCTGCGATAACATATGTTATTTAAATGTTACTTGCGGTGGGAGCTGATTTCAAGATGCCATTTGCCAGCGGCCCGATCGCAGGCCACTGGCAATATTTAGCAAATTAACGCAGACCGGGAACGGCGCGCACCTCTTTCGAACGCAGCGTCAGGCGGATAGGAACTGATTTGTACGACGGCGTTCCGCTCTCTTCATCGATGTAATCCAGCGGCACCAGCACGTTGGCTTCCGGGTAATAGGCGCCAACGGTGCCCGGCGCGATGCTGTATGCAACCACGGTGATATCCTCGAGGCGCAGATCGCTGTTCGGCAGCGCGGTGAAAATATCGACGCGGTCGCCATGCTCCAGCCCCTGCTCGGCCATATCCTGCTCGTTCATAAACAGCACATCGCGGCGGCCAAACACTCCGCGATAGCGATCGTCCATCGCGTAAATCGTGGTGTTGTACTGATCGTGGCTGCGCAGCGTAACCAGCCGCATCACGTCGTCGCCGTCAACCCGGCTGTTCTCATGGACGCCTTTGAACACCGAGAACATCGCTTTGCCGGTCGGCGTCGGCCAGATCCGCTCGGTTGGCGGCAGCGGCATTCGGAAACCGCCCGGATGACGAATACGTTCGTTATAATCCTCGAATCCGGGGATAGTGTGCTCGATGAGATCGCGGATGCGGTCGTAATCCGCCACCAACGATAACCAGTCGATCTTACTGTTCGGCAGCGTCGCCGTCGCCATCCCGGCGACGATAGCCGGTTCCGAGCGCAGTCGGTCAGAGGCCGGTTTCAGTTTGCCGGATGAAGCGTGGACCATCGACATCGAGTCTTCCACGGTAATCGACTGACGTCCGCTCTCCTGCATATCAAGTTCGGTGCGGCCCAGACAAGGCAGAATAAAGGTCTCTTTCGCCACCAGCAGATGCGAACGGTTCATTTTGGTGCCAATGTGCACGCTAAGATCGAGCCCGCGCATGGCCGGGAACGCTCGCTCATGATCCGGCATCGCCACCGCGAAATTACCGCCAAGACAGATAAGCGCTTTCGCTTCGCCGGCAACCATTGCCTGCAGCGCTTTCACCGCATCGTGACCATGTCCACGTGGAGCGGCAAAGCCAAACACGCTTTCAAGATTATTCAGAAACTCCGCACTCGGTTTTTCGGTAATGCCGACGGTACGGTTGCCCTGCACGTTAGAGTGACCGCGCAGCGGGCAGATCCCGGCCCCCGGTTTGCCGATATTGCCTCGCATCAGCAGAAGGTCGGCAATCAACCGGACGTTAGAGGTGCCTTTGTTATGCTGGGTGATCCCCATGCCATAGGTCACGATAGTGGCGTTGGATTTGGCGTAGGCAACGGCAACGCGCTGCAGATCGTCGCGGGTTAATCCGGACTCACGCTCAATTTCCGGCCAACTGGTCTGACGTAAATCTTCGGCAAAAGCATCGAAGCCGAGGGTGTGCTCGTTAATAAACGCCTGGTCCAGCACCTGGCCCTGGTCCGCTTCGATCTCCAGTAATGCCTTAGCGATCCCTTTCAGCGCCGCGGCATCCCCGCCCGCTCTCACCTGAAAATAGGTTGAGGCGATATTAGTTGAGCTGTAGGTCGCCATTTCAATAACGTTCTGCGGGTCGGCAAAACGCTCCAGCGCCCTTTCACGCAGCGGGTTAAAGACGATAATCGGCACACCGCGGCGGGACAATTCATGCAACGTCCCCATCATGCGCGGATGGTTGGTTCCGGGGTTGTGACCGATGGAAATAACCAGTTCGGTTTTATCAAAGTCATCCAAAGACACCGTGCCTTTGCCGATGCCGATCGATTGCGGCAAACCGACGCTGGTCGCCTCGTGGCACATATTAGAGCAGTCCGGGAAGTTATTGGTGCCGAACTCGCGGGCGTAAAGCTGGAACAGATATGCCGCTTCGTTAGAGGCGCGCCCGGAGGTATAGAACTCAACTTCATCGGGCTGCATGCCCTGTAATACTTCGCCAATGCGGGCAAACGCGCTTTCCCAGGAGACCGGGCGCAGCGTGTCGCTTTCGCGATCGTAAGACAAGGGATGGGTAATACGTCCGTACCCTTCCAGTTCAAAGTCGCTTTTCGCCAGCAGCGAGGTCACGGTATTGGCAGCGAGGAACTCTGGCGTCACGCGTTTGCTGGTGGCTTCCCAGGTGACCGCCTTCGCGCCGTTCTCACAAAACTGGAAGGTTGATTTATGTTCTTTATCCGGCCAGGCGCAGCCGGGGCAGTCAAAACCGTCAGGCTGGTTGGTACGCAGCAGCGTGACCGGGGCGTCAAGCGCGTCCATTTGCGTACGCACGGCGATGGCGGTCGCTTTTAACGCCCCCCATCCACCCGCTGGGCCATCATAGGGATGAACACCGGGGACAGCGCGTTTTTTCTTATTCATATGAACTCCTGAATACTCTCTTCAGCTAGCGGATGTTATTAACAACATTGGTCACGTTTTTTTGCGGCGATGTTAAATAACCACATTAATTAAGCGGAAAATACCGCATTTCATTTTGCAATGAATAGCAAATGACAGGGTTAACTCGTTGTTTTTAATGTTTAACTAAATGTCTGGTTAAAATGAAATGAGCAACTTTAATCGTTAACTAAATAATAACATCTCATTTCGTGTTGTATAATAGATGTTATCTATCGGGTGTTAAATTTAACCTATTTGATAATTAAAGAATTATTTTTAAACTTTATTATCAAGGGCATTAACATATTTCAATGCCCGTCAACGCCGTAATTTAATTGTCATCAACAGGAGGCTTTGCCCAGGTAAAGCCGTATCCGCTATGCAGAAAATATTCCATAAATACAATGAAGTAATGTCGTACAGGGGTGAGCCATGTTCGGATTAGATGCCTTTTATTTAGCCAGGATACAGTTTGCATTTACTGTATCTTTCCACATCATTTTCCCCGCTATTACCATTGGTCTCGCCAGCTACCTTGCGGTACTGGAAGGGCTGTGGTTAAAAACAAAAGAGGATACCTACCGCCAGCTCTACCATTTCTGGTCAAAAATATTTGCCGTTAATTTTGGTATGGGCGTCGTTTCCGGACTGGTGATGGCCTATCAGTTCGGCACTAACTGGAGCGGGTTCTCGCAGTTCGCCGGTAGTATTACCGGGCCGCTATTGACCTATGAAGTCCTGACCGCCTTCTTCCTCGAAGCCGGCTTTCTTGGCGTCATGCTGTTCGGCTGGCATCGCGTCGGCCGCGGACTGCACTTCTTCGCGACCTGTATGGTGGCGCTGGGCACGCTGTTTTCCACTTTCTGGATCCTCGCGTCCAATAGCTGGATGCATACACCCCAGGGCTACATTATCGAGAATGGCATCGTGGTGCCGGTAGACTGGCTGAAGGTCGTTTTTAACCCTTCATTCCCGTATCGCCTGCTGCACATGTCCACCGCCGCCTTCCTTGCCAGCGCCTTTTTCGTCGGCGCTTCGGCGGCATGGCATCTGCTGAAAGGCAATGACACGCCGGCAATCCGCAAGATGTTCTCGATGGCGTTGTGGATGGCGCTGATCGTCGCCCCCATTCAGGCGATGATTGGCGATGCGCACGGCCTGAATACGCTCGAACATCAACCGGCAAAAATCGCCGCGATTGAAGGACACTGGGAGAATAAACCGGGTGAAGCCACGCCATTAGTGCTGTTTGGTCTGCCGGATATGGATGAGGAGCGCACCAAATATAAAATTGAGGTTCCCTATCTTGGCAGCATCATCCTGACTCATAGCCTCGATAAACAGGTTCCGGCCTTAAAAAGTTTCCCGAAAGAAGATCGCCCAAATTCCACCATTATCTTCTGGTCGTTCAGGGTGATGGCCGGGCTGGGTATGTTAATGGTACTGCTCGGCGTGGTCAGCGCCTGGCTGCGTTGGCGTGGCCGGCTTTACACGTCAAAACCGTTCCTGCGTTTTGCCCTGTTGATGGGCCCTTCCGGGCTGGTCGCGCTACTGGCAGGCTGGTTTACCACTGAAATTGGCCGCCAGCCGTGGGTAGTCTATGGCGTTCAGCGCACCCGGGATGCGGTCTCCGCCCATGGCGATCTGCATATGTCCCTCAGCCTGCTGGCCTTTATCGTGGTTTACGCCTCGGTGTTTGGCGTCGGCTACGTGTATCTGATTCGCCTGATAAAAAAGGGGCCGGAAAGTGCGCACACGCCGGAGGACCCGACTCAGAACCAAACCCCTGCCCGCCCGCTGTCAGCGGTACGCGAACCTATGAATACTTCGGGGAGAAAATAATATGGGTATCGACCTGTCAATTATCTGGTTCACGATCATCGTTTTTGCCACTCTGATGTATATCGTGATGGACGGTTTCGATCTCGGGATCGGCATTCTGTTCCCGTTTAATAAAAATGAAACCGACCGCGATATGATGATGAACAGCGTGGCGCCGGTGTGGGACGGCAACGAAACCTGGATGGTGCTGGGCGGCGCGGCGCTGTATGGCGCGTTTCCGCTGGCCTACGCGGTGATTATCGATGCGCTCAGCATCCCGTTAACCGCCATGTTACTGGGGCTGATTTTCCGCGGCGTAGCGTTTGAGTTTCGCTTTAAGGCGACGCCGGAACATCGCCCGTTGTGGGATAAGGCGTTTATCGGCGGTTCGCTACTGGCGACGTTTAGTCAGGGGATCGCCGTAGGCACCCTGCTCAACGGCCTCAGCGTCACGGGTCGCGAATTTAGCGGCTCAACCCTCGACTGGCTGGCGCCCTTCCCGCTATTTTGCGGCGTCGGGCTGGTGATTGCCTACGCCTTACTGGGCTGCACCTGGCTGATAATGAAAACTGAAGGCGCTCTGCATCGCAAAATGTCCGAGCTGGCGATCCCGCTGACGCTGGCGTTGTTAGCAGTGGTCGCTATTATCAGCATCTGGACGCCGCTGACTCACCCAGAAATCGCTCACCGCTGGTTTACCTTCCCCAATATCATCTGGTTTATGCCGGTGCCGTTGCTGGTGCTGGTTTGCTGCTGGGGGATTGTCCGGAGCGCCTATAATCGTGAGGCCAGCTATGGGCCGTTTTTACTCACCCTGGCGCTGGTGTTCCTCGGGTTCAGCGGCCTTGGGATCAGCATCTGGCCAAATATTATTCCACCGGCTATCTCTATCTGGCAGGCCGCTTCGCCGCCGCAGAGCCAGGGCTTTATGCTGGTCGGCGGGCTGCTGATCATTCCGGTTATTTTGATGTACACCTGCTGGAGCTACTACGTGTTCCGCGGCAAAATCAAACCCGATGAGGGGTATCATTGATGGCGACTCAATCTGATAAAACGTTAACGACGCATCATCGTCCGTTCTGGCATAAACTGATGTGGCTGGTGATTATCTGGGGGGCCAGCGTGCTGGCGCTCGGCGTGGTCGCCACCTTCTTTAAGCTATTGATGACGGCGGCAGGAATGCGCACTCACTAATACTAAACGCCGGACGGGCTGACCCGCCCGGCGTTTTTTTATGTAAGGTTGTAATAACGGTCAGGTTGCATTTTTTCCGGTAACGGATGTTGCCCGGTCATATCCATCAAATTACGTTCAATGGTATTGCACATTGCATTCAGCGGCAGGTCGTTGGCCGAGGTGCCAAACGGATCTTCCAGCTCTTCCGCCAGGGAATCCCATGACAGGAAGGTGTAGGAGATAAACACCGAAACAAACGGCGTCATGTAATGCAAATCGCCCACCAGCGCGAACGGCAGCAACGTACAAAAAAGATACACCGTGCGCTGTAAAATCAAGGTGTAGGCAAACGGCACCGGCGTACTCGCCAGACGTTCGCAGCCCCCCAGGACATGGGCTAACTCATCGAGTTTATTATCCATCAAGCCGTAGGTAATATCGCTGAGCTTACCCTGCTCTCGCAGCTTACCTAACTCATTACCAATCAATAATAATATTCGGTTAGTCGGCATTGAGCTGGCGAGAATTTCCGCCACTTTTTCTTTCGGCAACAGGCGATAGAGGTCGACCGCCGGGTCGGTTTTACGCAACTGGTGCTTAAGGCTCCAGCTGAACGCCACCAGATAACTGACTAATGTTTTATGCGTTTCATCCTCGGCTGGAAGGATATTTTTCAGCTGCCGCACCAGCGTTCGTTCGGCAATCAGCACGGTTCCCCATAAATTACGCGCCTCAACGAAGCGGCTGTAGCTCGCGCTATTACGAAAGCCGAGAAAAATCGCAATCGCGATCCCCAACAGGCTAAATGGCGCAACGGTTAAATGAATGCCAAGTTGTTCATACCATTGATAGCTGATGATGGCGATGACCGACATCAGGACGTTCAATAGCAGGCGGAAAACAATTTTTGACAGCACGGAACCGTGCCAGTCAAACAGACGAAAAAACCAGTGTTGTTCTGGCCGGATGATCATTGTATTACTTCCTGAAGACCCAATGATGCTCAGTACATACCCTAATGAAAAATGATGGGTATATACCCGTCATACTTCAAGTTGCATGTGCGTTGGCAATAACTCGGCCCATCCCTGGGCCTCGCCCTTACGGGCGCAGTGAACTGCGTTCAAATTCGTTCCTGACGAATTTGTCCTCTCTCACCCCAGTCACTTACTGGAGTAAGCTCCTGGGGATTCCCTGCGTCGCCGCCTTCCTGCAACTCGAATTATTTAGGGTATAGATATTATCTATTAAGCCATTGGTTAATTTTATTGTACACAAACACGACATCGCGTTGATAACCGCCATTAATTAGCGATGAATTAATGGTGTTTTAATTATGGGCTCTTTTTATTTTCCACGCAATATACGGCCTGCAAAGCAGGCCGGAGAAATAAACCATCTGTAGCGGCGTAATGGCCGATATTATGCAGGGTTATTCAGCCTGACGGCTGGATAATTCTTCAAGTAACGTCGCGGAAGGTACAAAGAACAGACTGCCGGTAACCGGGCGGCTGTAATCGAGCAGTCGATCGTAATTACCGGCCGGGCGACCGACGAACATGTTTTCCAGCATCTGTTCGATGGGCGCCGGGCTGCGCGCATAACCGATAAAATAGGTACCAAACTCGCCCATCCCGGGTTTGCCGAACGGCATGTTGTCGCGCAGGATTTTAATCTCCTCGCCGTTCTCTTCAAGCGTGGTCAGCGAACTGTGCGAACAGCTTGGTTTGACGTCGGCATCCAGTTCGATGTTGGTCATTTTTTTACGCCCGATAATACGCTCCTGCTGTTCGACGGTTAGCGCATTCCAGCCCGCCATATCGTGCAGATATTTCTGCACGATCACGTAGCTACCCCCGGCGAAATCCGAGTCTTCTTCGCCGATAATGGTGAAATCCGCCGCCGCGCGCCCCTGCGGGTTTTCACTGCCGTCAACGAAGCCAATCATCGCCCGACGGTCGAAATAGCGGAAGCCGTGAACTTCATCGACAACCGTCACCGCGTCACCCAGTTTATCCATCAACTGCGTCGCCAGCTCGAAGCTAAGCCCCATATCATCGGAACGGATATGCAGCAGCAGATCGCCAGGCGTAGAGACCGCCACGCGCTCTCCGCTGCCCACGCGGCGGAAAGGATGCAGTTGCTGCGGGGTGGGTTGACCAAACAACTGCGGCCAGATCTCAGCGCCAAATCCGCAGATGCAGGAAATCCCTGCCTCCGGCATGCGGGTACCAACGGAACGCACCACCGCGGCAAAATCATCGCACCAGTCGCGCACGCGGCTCAGGCTCTCAGCGCTGCGCGCTACGGTCGCGACGATGAATATCGCCGTTCGCGGCAGCGGTAAAGTAATCGCCTGAGGTTCGTTAATTTTCATATCATCCTCTGTTATTGCCAATTAACGGCAAGGTAGCGTTGGCTCCTGCAGGCAGGAGTCGAAAGTTGTTTACGCGTGAGCCAGTTCGCCGCCGGGCGCTTCGTATGGATCAATGTGAATCATCACCTGTAGCACCTCATGGCGCGCGAGCACATTTTCCCGCACCGCCAGCGCGATAGCATGGCCTGCACGAACCGACAGCTCGCCCGGAACTTCAATATGGACATCGACGAGGATCAGGTCGCCCGCCTTACGAGTTTTTAGATCGTGCAAACCCACTACGCCGCCGGTTGCGGCGATGGTGTCGCGTATCGCATTCTGGGTTTGCGCGTCGACCGAACGATCCATTAAATCATGCAAAGCATCGCCGGCAAAAGTGTAACTCATTCGTGTAATCAATACCCCTACTAACAATGCCGCCACGGGATCCAACCAGGCAATACCGGCGAGGTTACCCACGATCCCCACCGCCACCACTACCGACGATGCCGCATCCGAGCGCGCATGCCAGGCGTTCGCAATTAATAATGACGATTGAATGCGCTTTGCTACCGCCAGCATGTAACGGAACAGCGTCTCTTTTGCGATCAGCGCCGTCAGGGCCACCCAAAGTGCCGTAATATGCACGGATTGAATGGTTTCCGGATGGAGTAGTTTATCCACCGCCGACCATAACATACCGACGCCGACAACCATTAAAATCGCGCCCAATATCAGCGACGCGCCATTTTCGTAGCGCCAGTGGCCATAATGATGATCGCTGTCTGAAGGTTTACGGCTTTTCTTATTGGCAATCAGAACCACAAAATCAGCAATTAAATCGGAAAGAGAGTGGATGCCATCGGCAATAAGCCCTTGCGATCCTGAAAACAGGCCAGCGATAATTTGCCCGGTCGATAAAAACAGATTAACCACGACGCTGACCAGGGTGCTTTTTCGCGCGGCCTGTGAACGCTGATGATATTTATTATCATTCTGTTGATTTTTATTTTCCATCATCCCTCCCGAATAAAGTATGGATGATAGCCTGATATGAATCAGCGATATTCAATATTAATGGCTTGTTGATAATAAATTTAAAATAAATAGCCTGAGTTATAATATATAAATGCGAATGATTGCGCTTTAAAAATAGCCGACATTGAGCGGCTATTTTTTTATTTTATGACGTTGCCATTCGACGCATAGCGCAATGATACGCCCCATTTCGCACCGAGGCGCGGAGCACCCGCGCTACGCCATTGACCGCCACTCTCGCGGTTCGCCGCTGCAGCGGATTGATGGGGATCGCCAGCATCTGCTGCGCCCAATCGGGGAGCAGATCGATTCCGGCGACCATCATCCAGCGCCCTACCGGCTGGCTTAGACGGCCCGGCAGACGGGTGTTGAGCAGCACCTGCGCCACTTCTTGCGTTCGCTCATCACAACGTAACTGTGGGCGCATATCCTGCAAATACTCCGCCACCTGACGTGGCGTTTCGGGGATGTCTTCGGCGCCAAGCCGCCGGGCGACCTCCGCCGCTTCGCGGTAGTATTGCTCCTGACGCGCGGCAGTAACGATGGTGCGCTTATAACGCAGATGAGAGGCCATAAAGCTGCTGCACTCGGCCACATGAACCCAGGTTAAGAGCGCCGGATCGCTGGCGCGATAGGGTGTGCCGTCCGGCGCAACGCCGCTGATGCGCTGATGGATCCCCTGCACTTTGGCGATTAATCTTTCGGCATCTGCGGTAGCGCCAAACGTGGTAGCTGAGATAAATTGACTGGTGCGGCGCAGACGGCCAAAGATATCCTCGCGAAAACGCGAATGATCCCACACACCGGCCAGCGCCAGCGGATGTAGCATCTGCAATAATAGCGCGCTAATGCCGCCGCAGAGCATTGAGGTAAAGTCGCCGTGTACCTGCCAGATAGCCGACTGCGGGCCAAATAAGCCTGGCTCGCCCTTCGGGTTTTCAAAATCAATCTCTTTTAACGCCATCCCGGTTAAACCCAGGACCTGTGATTCAATCATGCCGCGTATGCTGGTCATTGCGTTGCCCGTCGCTATCCGTAACGCCACCAACATAACACCATTCGCGGCGGCAGGCATTTGCCGACGGTGACTTTAAACGCCAACGCGCCCGCGTCCCCGCGGGCACGCCACGGATCAAGCGTTGAGCTGATAATCGAGGGAAATGTCGGCTTTCAGTACCTGCGAAACCGGGCAGCCGGCTTTGGCTTTCTGGATAATCGGATCAAAGGCCGCTTTGTCGATACCCGGCAGGACAATATTGCTCTGCAGCGCAATCTTGGTGATGGCGAAGCCGCCGCCGCTCTTATCCAGCGTGACCACCGCAACGGTATCGATAGAGGTCGCCGTATAGCCCTCCTCGCTGAGCATTAATGACAGCGCCATTGAGAAGCAGGCGGCATGGGCCGCGCCGATAAGCTCTTCCGGGTTAGTCCCTTTAACACCTTCAAAGCGGGTATTAAAACCATAAGGTTGTTGGTTCAACGCGCCGCTTTCCGTCGAGACGGTGCCTTTACCGCTTTTCAGATCCCCTTCCCAATGCGCCTGACCTTTCTTATGAATTGCCATCGTTTCACTCCTTTTTGACGTTAAAGGAGTAAGTATAGACAGCTCTAGCTGACCTGAGCCAACTGTTGCTGAATGGCCTCCAAAAACAACGGCAGCGCGCTGGGCTGATAATCCCGTGACAGATAGATGCCATAGACGGCCAGGGATTTTGGCGTATATCCAGGCAGCACCTGCTTTAGCGCGCCGCTGTTTAGCGCGCGCCGGGCTTCCAGTTCCGGCAGCATAGCGATGCCGCATCCGGCAACCGCCGCTTCCATCAGCAGAGAGGAGATCCCGGCGCTCAGATTGCCGGAGACGGCCACCGACACGGGTTCGCCCTGCGGATCGGTAAACTGCCATGTCGGGGTGGCGAAATGGCTATAGTGCAGACAGTTATGTTGACTAAGCTCCTCCGGAGAATTTATCTGGCCATGCTGCTGTAGCCACCTCGGCGAGGCGCAGAGTACCGAGCGGCAGATGCCAAGCCGCCGCGCTATCGCCCCCGGCTCCGGATTATCGGTGATCCGGATGGCGACATCGATACGCTCGCCAATCAGGCTTACCGGATGGTTATTGATATCCAGTTCGAGACGCAGTTGCGGGTAGCGGGCCAAAAACTCCGGTAGCAGCGGTGAAAGCAACTGCATGGCGGTAAAGTGCGCGCAGGCGACCCGCAGCGTGCCGCTCGGCACCGCGCGTTCCGTCTGCCCCGCGATCTCATCCGCCAATTGCGTGAGGCTACGCGTTTTCTGTAATACCTTTTCGCCAGCGCTGGTTAAAGTCAGTTTGCGTGTCGAACGATGAATGAGCCGGGTTCCGGCCCAGTGTTCCATCTGCTCCAGATAGCGACTCACCATCGGCCGCGACATACCAAGCGCCCTGGCCGCCGCGCTCAAACTGCCCAGCTCGCATATCCGCATATATACCTGGGCGGCGATCACTCGATCCATATCCGTATCCATCTGCACGTTTTATGAAACTCAGCATCTCTTTTTTCAGGAATTTTCGCAAATCAAGAATGACGTAAAATAAACCTATTCACCTGAAAGAGAGAAAACCAACATGAAAGTATCTGCCCTGGCCATCGCCACCGCCCTGTTCAGCACCACCGCTTTTGCCGCGCCGTTGACCCTGCAAACCTACAACCCGCAGGAGAACGCGATCTTCGCGGTGAACTCCACGCTGGCCTCCGGCCCGCACGAGGCGGTGCTTTTTGACGCCCAGTTCAGCGTTAAAGATGGCGAAAAGCTGGTTGAGATGATCAACAAAAGCGGTAAGAAGCTCACGCACATTGTGATCACCTCCGGCGATCCGGATTTCTATTTTGGCCTCGAGCCGCTGGTAAAAGCCTTCCCGCAGGCCAAAGTGGTGGCGACCCCTCAAGTGGTTAAGCATATTGAAGAGACCAAAGCGGCGAAGCTGGCTTACTGGGGCCCGCAGATGAAAGACGGCGCGCCGAAGCAGGTCTATGTTCCACAGGTATTAGCCGCAGATAGCTTCACCATCGACGGCGAGAAAGTGGAAATTCGTCAGCCGCAGAACTACGGCGCGTTCGTCTGGATCCCGGCGAATAAAGCGATTCTTGGCGGCACCGGCGTCGCCTGGGGCATGCACGTCTGGACCGCCGATACCCAAAGCGCGGCGAGCCGTCAACAGTGGCGCCAGACCCTTAACGATATGGCCGCGCTGCATCCGCAACAGGTGATCCCGGGCCACTACCTCGGCACGCCGCCGGCGGGCGACAAGGCTATCGTCTTTACCCGCGACTATCTGGAGAAATTCGAGCAGGCGCTGAAAGCTCATAAAGATTCCGCCAGCGTCATCAAAGCCATGCAGGCGCAATATCCGGGTCTCGCTGAAGAAAGTTCGCTGGAGCTGAGCGCGAAAGTGAACACCGGCGAAATGAAGTGGTAATCGCCCGCGCCTGAATCGAGAACGCTCTTAATCTGCCGACGCAAGGTTGCTATTCGCAAAAAAATGGACCACGATAATCCCGTCGCGTTAAAAAGCGCGGCGTACTTAGGGTTACGTTTCGTCCGGCTTGCGTCGGGCTTGTCCTTGAAACCAGAACAGGATTAAGGAGTAAGAATGAAATCGAACCATCAGGCACGTCATCTTCTCGGTCTGAACTACAAGCTTTCACGCCAGAAAAAAGTGGTGCTGGAAGGCGACGAAGAAACTACCGTTAACCATATCCATGCTACGGGCCGCAAACGCCGCGGTGGTTAATTTTCCAGCTGAGTGATGATAAAAACACCATCCGCTAAACAGGATGGTGTTTTTTTAAGACAATCCCACGCTTCGCATCCTTCTTTTGTTACCATCTGCTCTATACTCTGCCCGCTGCATTTCCTGCCAGCCCGATCGCTTATCGCCGCGCCCGGGTCTGAAGTGAACATCAAGGAGTTAGTGCGATGCAATTCATCTATAAAAAAAACCGTTCTCTTTATATCCCCTACGCTGGCCCGGTTCTGCTTGAGTTTCCGTTACTCAACAAAGGAAGCGCCTTCAGCATGGAAGAGCGTAGCAGCTTCAACCTGCTGGGCCTGCTGCCGGAAGTGGTCGAAACCATCGAAGAACAAGCTGAACGCGCGTGGATCCAGTATCAGGGATTTAAAACCGAGATCGATAAGCACATTTATCTGCGCAACATCCAGGACACCAACGAAACCCTGTTTTATCGCCTGATTGGCAATCATCTCGATGAGATGATGCCGGTTATCTATACCCCCACCGTCGGCGCCGCCTGTGAGCGTTTCTCGGAAATCTACCGTCGCGCGCGCGGCGTGTTCATCTCTTACCAGAATCGCCACAACCTCGACGATATCCTGCAAAACGTACCGAACCATAACGTCAAAGTGATCGTGGTGACCGACGGCGAGCGTATTCTCGGTCTCGGCGACCAGGGTATCGGCGGGATGGGCATACCTATCGGTAAGCTGTCGCTCTATACCACCTGCGGCGGTATCAGCCCGGCCTACACCCTGCCTATCGTGCTGGATGTCGGCACCAACAACCAACAACTGCTCGACGACCCGCTGTATATGGGCTGGCGTCACCCGCGCGTGACCGACGATGAGTATTATCAATTCGTTGATGACGTTATCCAGGCCATCAAAAATCGTTGGCCGGACGTGCTGCTGCAGTTTGAAGATTTCGCGCAGAAAAACGCCATGCCGCTGCTTAACCGCTATCGTAACGAGATTTGCTCGTTTAACGATGATATTCAGGGCACCGCGGCGGTCACCGTCGGCACATTGATCGCCGCCAGCCGTGGCGCGGGCAGCCAGCTCAGCGAGCAAAAAATTGTCTTCCTCGGCGCGGGCTCCGCCGGTTGCGGTATTGCTGAACAGATCATCGCGCAAATCATGCGCGAAGGGTTAAGCGAAGAGGAAGCCCGCCAGCGCGTATTTATGGTGGACCGCTTTGGCCTGTTGACCGACGGCATGCCGAATCTGCTGTCGTTCCAGAGCAAGCTGGTGCAGAAGCGCGAAAACCTGCAAGGTTGGGATACGACCAACGAAGCGCTCTCGCTACTTGACGTGGTGCGTAACGTGAAGCCGAATATTCTGATCGGCGTCTCCGGCCAGCCGGGGCTGTTTACGGAAGAAATTATTCGTGAAATGCACAAGCATTGTCCGCGCCCTATCGTCATGCCGCTGTCGAACCCGACCTCCCGCGTTGAAGCCACACCGCAGAACATCCTGACCTGGACCGACGGCGAAGCGCTGGTGGCCACCGGCAGTCCGTTCACCCCGGTGACGGTTAAAGGCAAGCAGTACGCCATCGCGCAGTGTAATAACTCCTATATCTTCCCGGGTATCGGCCTTGGCGTTATCGCCGCGGGGGCATCGCGCGTCACCGACGAGATGCTGATGGCGGCAAGCGAAACCTTAGCCAACCACTCGCCGCTGGTGAATAACGGCGAAGGCCCGGTACTGCCGGAACTGAAAGATATTCAGGCTGTGTCGCGCGCTATTGCGTTCGCTGTCGGTAAAGTGGCTCAGGAACAGGGCGTGGCGGTGAAAACATCGGCCGAGGCGCTGCTGCAGGCCATTAGCGATAATTTCTGGCAGCCGGAATATCGCAACTATCGCCGAACCTCAATTTAATACGTAATCTCTAACCGGGCCAAATATCGGCCCGGTTTTTTTGTCTAATTCGCCTGCCGCTTATTTATATTTTTCGTTCTGATATTTCTTACACCAATATATAAATAAAAATACTTGCTATTTTTCCTTACCCATGCAACATTTTCCACCCCCACATCAAACAAAGGAATGCAAAGTGGAAAATGTGACTTTCAAAGAAAACAAAAACACACAGACAATGATCCGCGTCGTATTAATCCTGATAGGTCTTACTGCTATCTTCGCGGGTCTCTCTCTCTTTAGTGGCGATATGTGGCGCATCATACCCGATGCCGACCCGGAAAAAACCGCAACCGGTACTCTCGTTGGTCTTATTATATATTCACCCAGTAAATTCTTTTTTGCGTTGCTATATATTTTTATTGCCCCTCTAATATGGATTTTGCTTGTTCGAAAAATCAATTTTCACCTCCTGCACCATCCTATCATCCCTGCAATTTTGTTTCTCTGCGCAGGCATCTTTGTTTTTCTGCATCCAGAAGTGACACCGGGCGAAGACTTGAGCATTCAGTACAGTCGCCACAATAGTTATCATACTTCTATATTCTGGCGAGAAAGAATAACCCGTATTTATCTTAATAACACAATTAAATACGAAACATTTGTCGAGACTAAAGACTCCAGTTGGGATTTTAGCAAATATAATATTAAAAGCGCCTGGCGCTGCAAAGTCGAACAATATTCAAGTTTTTCAACTCTGGGCTTCAATGAAAGCTGGTACCCGGACGATAATCCGCAGGTAATGGCCGTGAACTGTAGACAAATTACGGATATTGAAGGACTCTCTAAAGAAACACTCTACAGTGCCCAGCGCATTGCAACTCAAAATGATCAGGCGGGCGTACAGAAAAATGAACAATAAAAAAATAATACTCAAACCTGCATTAAGAGTTTGGCTCGCGCTGTTTGGGGTTATAGTTTTGGCAAGCGTTTTGAGTGCTATTAATGGGAAACACTTGTATTTGGGTAACAGAGTCGATTTTTTGTTGGCAAAAACAGGAGAGGTTATTATTAATGAACTATATATCCCTGCTAAGGTTTTTTTTGCTCTTATCGCTTCCTTTATCCCGCCGATTCTGTGGCTACTGTTCGTGAACAATAAGCCGCAACGCCCATTTTTTTCCATAATCCTCCCGCTGTTACTATTTTTATCAGGGCTATTATTTTTCTTTCTTAAACCTCAAATCATTCCCGGCGAAGAAACAACCACCTACCGCTACGGCCTCTCCGACCTAAATTATCAGACTATCCGTTGGCAGAAAATGGTTCCCGGAAAATTTATTGATACACATTCAAAATTTCAAGTTTTTCTCGAGTATCTGAACCTTATGGAAGGGGAAACCTCCGACAATATAAAAAATGCTTATATCTGTGAAACTGAACGGGAGACTCAGTTTTATACTTTAACTATCAACCAACGATGGTTGCCGGATAAATACCCTCACATTCTGGATGCCCATTGCAGCCAAATAAAAGAAATCAATTCACTGACGGAATCTACCCTTTCACAGGCGCATTGGTTCCTGACAAGAGATTAATACGTTAACCAGACTGGCAGGATAGCTTCCAGACTACTCCTGCCATTTTTGCGGCGATAGTAACCAACCGCCGTCCCACAATACTCTCCGGATTACCATCGCCGAAAAAAAACAGCACTGCCGCGCTTCATTTTCATACCCTCTGTTTACTAAACACCCGTCCATCCTTACGAGTGGCTTCACATATGCTTTATTAACTCGCTCATCCGCGAGTAAAGGTCTTGCCCGCTTACCCGGTCGCCGATAAATTAGCAATCAGATAACGCGGTGCTGAAATAAGCGCGCAGCAAAAACAGAAGGTTTAGGTATGGCGAATATTCGTGATGTCGCCCGTCGGGCCGGGGTGTCAATTAGTAGCGTGTCCAACGTACTTAATAATCGCACACAGCAGATGCGCGAAGAGACCCGACAGCGGATAGTCAAAACGATGGCTGAGTTAAATTACCGCCCGCCGCGTTGCGCCCCGCCGGTCGCCGATTCAGCAACCAAAATGCTCGGCCTGATGGTACCGTCTATCGTCAATCCGAGCTTTTCAGCGCTGGCACATGAACTGGATACTGCCGCGCGCGCTTTTCGCCATCGCCTTTTATTAGGCATTTGCTGCCGCGATGCCGCCGAGGAGTCGGCATTTATCGCGGATATGTTTTTGCATGGCGTACGCGGATTGATCGTCGCCGCCAGCGACGTACGCAAAACCCACTTTGTACGTGCAGCCGAACAAGGCATGACCATTATTAGCTATGACAATCGGCTGGCCGAAAGCGTCCCGCCTCGGGCGCGCTACTTCGATAGTGTCTCAATGGACAACGTTGAAGCGGGACGTCTGGCGGCGCAACATCTGCTGGACAACGGTTGCCGCAATATCGTCTTTGCCACCGAAAGCGGGTTAACGCTAGGGCGCAGCCATAAAATCCTCGGCTTTCAGTCCGCGCTTGCCCAAAGCGGAACAGCGGCAAGAGGCGTGGTGATAGAAGGCAGAGGCAATCGGGAATTCGGCGACGCCGAGATGTTCGAACTGGGCGTAAGTCTGGCGCAAAAAATTAGTGCCCGCACGCCGCGAGTGGATGGCGTGGTGGCGATTAACGATGCGTTAGCCATCGGCATGATGGTTGGGCTCCGCGCGCAGGGCCTGAGAATTGCAGAAGATATTTCGGTCATTGGCATCGATAACATCGCCCTCTCAGCGCTCTCATCGCCCGGCCTTACCTCGGTAATGGCCCCGCTTTCGACAATGGCGTCGATGATGGTAGAGCGGCTCGTCCAGAGAATTGCTGAGCCGGGATTACAAACCGACGAATTTATCTTCGCTCCGGAAGTGATTCAGCGCCAGTCGGTAAGAATAAAGCAACCATAGTTGTTTTATAAATAAATAACACGATGCAGATAATATTTATTATCAGCAGGGAGGCTTACACCCTTTTAGACTCAATACGCATATTAATGTCGGGATTCCCATCCCATTCTTTTGTACTTTAACGAGTATAACCGGAAATAATGATGAACCTACAATCTGCGCAAAATATAGAAAAGAGCGCCATTAAGAAATTGACATGGCACATTGTTCCATTAATGATATTGCTTTATTTTCTGGCTTTTCTTGATCGTAATAATATGGCCTACGCCGCAATGGCGTTAGAGGATAGCCTTGGTCTGACGGCCACCGCCTTTGGCTTTGCTTCGGGAATATTTTTCATCGGTTATTTTATGTTTGAAATCCCCAGCAACGCCGGCACGATTAAGTTCGGTCCGCGGCTGTGGTTCGCGCGTATTCTGATAACCTGGGGAATATTTGCCACCTTGATGGGCTTCGTCAGAACGCCGACCGAACTCTATATCTGTCGTTTTATGCTCGGCGTGTGCGAAGCCGGTTTCTTTCCTTCGGTGGTGTACTACTTCACGATATTTTTTCCGCCCGCCTGGCGGACCAAAATTCTCGGCATGTTCATTATTGTTCAGCCGCTATCCAACGCCGTCGGTTCACCGATTTCAGGTTTAATTCTGCATATCGATAACGGCTGGTTTGGCCTTGAATCCTGGCAGTGGTTATTTATCCTCGAAGGTATTCCGCCGATCGTTATTGGCCTGTTCATCCCTTTTATTATCAAGAATTCACCACAGGAAGTCGGCTATCTCAACGCTGAAGAAAAAGCGTGGTTAATGAGTAGTACGAACCGTTCAAAATCAGGTAGTAAAGTCTCGCTTGCTGAGTTCGCCAGCGGTATTAAAAATCCCAAATATCTGCTTTATGCACTGCTGAATTTCGGAATGGTTTGCGGGATTTACGGCTTCGGAATGTGGCTACCGTCGATTATTACCGCCATTTCCGGCGATGATATTCTGCGCGTTAGTATGATTGCCCTCATCCCCTACGGCCTGGCGGCGCTACTGGTTTACCCATGGAGTATGCTGGCGAGTAAAACGCGAAAAATCGCCGTTTTTGCCGGTATCAGTATGGTCGTCGCCGCATTAGGACTCGCCGGCGCGGTAGTGTTCTTCAAGTACAACGTCGCGGTTTCACTCTCATTCCTGACCATTGCCGCCATTGGCATCTATACCGCGGTGCCGTGTTTCTTATCGATGCCTGCCAACGTCTCGGCGGGCGCGGCGACGGCCGCGGGGCTCGCCGTAGTGAGCTGCATCGGCAACCTGGGCGGCTTCGTCGCCCCCTACGTGGTCGGCCTCCTTAACGACTTCAGCCACAGCAGCACGCCGGGTCTGATATTCCTCGCCATGTGCCTGCTGATCACCGGCCTGATTTGCATTTTCTACTGCGCCAGACAGCGTGAAGGCGTCATTCAATCCTGAAAATTTAAGGAAACATCATGGGAACTCTTATTGGAAAAAAAGCATTTATCACCGGCTCTGAACAAGGTATCGGCTGGGCCACCGCGGAAAAACTGATTCTGGCGGGATGCGATGTCTTTTTGCACTATCACAGCGGTGAAGAAGGCCCGCAAGCGCTGGCGGCTATCGCCAGCGCGCGAGGGCAAAAAGCGGCCTGGCGCTATGCGGACTTGATTGACACTGAGGACGCGACCGCCTGCGTGCAGGCCGCCGCGGAATTCCTCGGCGGCATTGACATCCTGGTGAATAACGTCGGCGGCATCGTCGGGCGTAAGTGGCTTGGCGAAATTGACCGTCAGTTCTGGCAAACGGTGTTAGACGTCAATATGACCACCATGCTTAACGTCACCCAGGCGGCGCTTCCCTGGCTCAAATCGGCAACGGATGGCGCCAGCATCATTAACCTCGCCTCACTGGCTGGGCGCTCCGGCGGGCATGCCGGATCTCTTGCCTATTCAACCACAAAAGGGGCCATCCTGACCTGGACACGCTCTCTGGCGGCTGAACTGGGCGAGCACGGCGTACGCGTCAATGCGGTTGCGCCGGGGCTTATTCTCGGTACCCGTTTTCATAACCGCCACACCACACAGGCATCGGCTGATGAAACCATCCGGCAAATTCCGCTAAAGCGCGCGGGAACGCCGGATGACGTCGCCCGCGCCATTGCTTTCCTTGCCGGCGAGTATGACGGATTTATCTCAGGCGCCACTATCGATATTAACGGCGGAATTTATCGCATGTAATGCAAACCGGGCGGCCAGAGATAGCCGCCCGCCAGGGAGTTCCTGATGATCAAATTCGAAATTATCCATCCACAACTGCTGGCTGCTCTGGCGAGCTGCGGCCATAAATCACAAATTCTCATCGCGGATAGCAATTATGCCTGTCGCGTTAATGCCAATGCCGATGCCACGTTGATTCATCTCAACCTCGCGCCAGGCATGGTACCGGCAACTTATATCGTCGAAAAACTGCTTACCTGCGTTAATGTCGAACACGCGACGCTGATGGCATCACCTCCGGAATTCACTAACACCATCGCCAGTGAATATCGGGAGCTTCTACCGACAAACTGCCCGCTTGAATTTGTCGAACGCCAGGCGTTCTACGCTAAGTCCCGGCTGCCGTTGACCCAACTGGTCATTGCTTCCGGCGAACAGCGTCGTTTTGCCAACCTACTTCTCACCGTGGCCCCGGCCTAGTCGTCATACCCGCCGCCGATAAGACCGGCGGCGCGATCCTCAATGCTGGTATCTGGTCAAATGACAATTTAGGCACTACACTCCCTGCATCCATCAACCTACTGAAAAAATAAGGAGGACCCCTATGCTGTACTGTGAACTGTTTAATGTTTCACATACATTTGGCGATCGCGCCAGCTCAAGCGTTATCGGTATCGTGCTGCGATAACTTTAGCTTGAGCGAAGAAGCCAACGACTAAATCCCTTCCTCGGGCTTACCGGGTTATCGTCAGCGATGTTTGACGAGGCATTCTCATGCCTGTAACTCTTGAGTAAGTTCACAATGAGCACACTTTTAAGCGCACAATCTCTCCACGTTGATACGGCCTTTGGCCCACTTTTCAACGACCTCTCCTTTACCCTGAAAAAAGGCGATCGCATTGGCCTGATTGGCTATAACGGTTGCGGCAAAAGCACGCTATTGCAGGTGCTCGACGGCACTCTCACGCCGAAATCTGGCAGCGTATCGCGGGCTAATCACTGCCTGCTGGCGCGAGTAGAACAACATCTTCCTGATGCCCTACTCAGCCAACCGTTATTACAGGTGGTACTGGAAAAACTGGCGCCTGGTGAACGGGATTCGCTGCGCTGGCAAGCGGAGCGGCTGCTCGCTGAAATGGGTTTTACCGTTCAACAGACCCAACAGCAAGCCGCCACCCTGAGCGGCGGACAGCATACCCGTCTGTTGCTTGCCCGCGCCTTGATCCAACAACCCGATTTGCTGTTGCTGGATGAGCCAGGCAACCATCTCGATCTGCCGACCCTGCTGTGGCTGGAAAGCTTTTTACAAACCTGGCAGGGGAGCTTCGTGGTGGTGTCGCACGATAACCTCTTACTGGATGCTGTAACTAATACCAGTTGGATTTTACGCGATAAAACGCTGCACGCTTTCTCACTCCCCTGCAGCGCCGCCCGTCGGGCGCTGGAAGAGCAAGATGCAAGCGATGCTCTGCGCCACAAAGCGGAACAAAAAGAGATCGACCGCGTCGCTGCCAGCGCCAAACGGCTGGCCATCTGGGGCCGGGTTTACGATAACGAAGATCTGGCGCGTAAAGCCAAGCAGATGGAAAGGCAGGTTTCACGCCTGAAGGATAGCCAGACGGAACTCACCGCCGGCACGCCGTGGCGTCTTGAGGTGCATGGCGACGCCGTTCGCGCCGATCGCCTGCTGGAGATGGAAAATCTCCCCGTGCCGCCGGCGCCGGGTCTTCCCGCCCTGTTCACCACCGGTGTGGCGCGGCTGCAAAGCGGCGACCGGGTAGCGATAATGGGTCGCAACGGCGGCGGGAAATCGTCGCTGCTGCGCCTGTTATGGCGGCAAATGCAGCAACCGGCTAGCGAAGCCGGCCTGCGTTTACATCCGCGGCTCCATGCGGGTTATTACGATCAAACCCTGCATCAACTGGCGGATGAGGCCAGCCTGCTGGAGGCGCTGGAGCCCTTTGAGCCTTCACCGGAAACGCGCAAGCGGGCGCTGATTTCCGCCGGCTTCGGCTGGGCGCGACACGGGCAGAAGGTCAGCACCCTCAGCGGCGGCGAACGTTCGCGACTGCTGTTTGTCGGCCTGTCGCTGGCAAGCTATAGCCTTCTGCTGCTCGATGAACCCACCAACCATCTGGATATGGAGGGTAAAGAGGCGCTGGCGGCGACGTTGCGGGAATATCCCGGCGGCCTGCTGCTGGTTAGCCACGATCGACAGCTCATCAGCCAGAGCTGTAACCGCTTCTGGTTAATTGATGAAGACGGGTTAAGCGAGTGGCACGACGTCGACGAGGTGTACACCCGTCTGCGCGGCAACGAGCGCCTTCAGAGCCCGGCGACCCAAACGCCGCCGCAGGCGACGACCGTCGACGACCTGCAAGAGGATCTGCTGGAACGTCTGGTGATGCTGGAGCAGTTATTGGCGGACGATCTGCAGCGTAAGCCGAAGCATCAGAAACCGCAGCTACAGGCGCAGTGGCGTCAGGAGATTGAGGAAATTAATATACAGTTGAGTTAACACGCTTATGCCACCGGAGCTTTAGCGCCCCGGTGGCATGACGGCTTTAGCGGCGGGTAAACTGTTGCTCAAGCATGGTCTTCCCCCATTGATCGCCCCGCCACTCTTTACTCAGCGTAAACCCAAAGGATTCATATAATTTACGCGCCGCCTGCAAGCCGCTAAATGTCCATAGCTGAACCGCATCGAAGCGCTGATTATCACAAAAGTTGATGGCTTCAGTCAGCAAGCGCCGCCCCACGCCGCTGCCACGACAGCCATCGCCGAGAATAAACCAGCGCAGATGCGCTTCATTATTACCGAGGTCTTCGCCATCAATGGCGACAGAGCCGACGACGACGCCATTTTTGACCGCCAGCCAAATCTGGTTACGTTGATTGTTCAGCCTGCCAGAAAATTCAGCCAGACCGCTGGCGACTTTACCTTCAAAAAAATGGCCAAAGCCGTAATGCCGGGCGTAATACTCACCGTGCATTTGCGCAATGCGGCCAATCATTCCCGGCTGATAGCCGGTGACTATCGTGATGTCGTTTGGTCTGCTCGTGACCGGCTGCTGACGACAGCGCTCAAGCGCCCACGAATAGGCCGTCAACCCCTCGGCAACGATCTGCTGCTGTGCGCTATCCAAATGCGCCAGCGCCTCAATCACCCGCATGGCGCCGTACTCATGAATGCGGGCGACCGTCGCCTGCCCTTTGGTTGTCAATGAGAGTTGTTTAAAACGCCCGTCATCAACACAACCATTTTCCTCTATCTCGTTAGCGGTCTGCAGGCGCGATAGCATGCGGCTGACGCTCGATTTATCCAGCCCCAATACCTGCACCAGTTGCGCGGCGGTCATCGCGCCATGATTAGAAATCTCCAGCAGCGCATGCACCGCTGAAGGTGAATAGTCGGTGGCCGCCAGCGTGCTGTTCATAAAGCCGAGCTCGCGCACCATCAATCGTGATGCGCAACGAATTTGATCGATAAGTAAAGTGTCAGACATGGTGACATCCATGAATCAAGATAGTTGCATCATACAACCACCATTCGCTCACCCTGTCAATCACCCTGACGCACGTAGCGCAATGCCGATTAAGCCCCCTAAAATTAGTATAAACGGATGAATATTGTGCCAAATATGCGGCAAATCCCCCCATTCCCAACCATACCGCTTGTAATTAGCGACATAAGATCTAATCCTTAATGAGTATTATTTTCGCTGTTAGCACCTTCGTATCATTAACAAGGAGAAACGCATGAAAGCTGCTGTAGTCACCCACGACCACCAGATTGATGTAACCGACAAAAAGTTACGCCCGCTGGAGCATGGCGAAGCGCTGCTGAAAATGGAATGCTGCGGGGTCTGCCACACTGACCTGCACGTGAAAAACGGCGATTTCGGCGATAAAACCGGCGTCATTCTTGGCCATGAGGGCATCGGCATCGTGGAAAAAGTCGGCCCTGGCGTGACGTCGCTGAAGCCGGGCGATCGCGCGAGCGTGGCCTGGTTCTTCGAAGGCTGCGGCCACTGCGAATACTGTAATAGCGGCAACGAAACCCTGTGCCGCTCGGTGAAAAATGCCGGCTATACCGTCGATGGCGGGATGGCCGAAGAGTGCATCGTCACCGCTGATTACGCGGTCAAAGTGCCGGATGGACTGGATTCGGCCGCCGCCAGCAGCATCACCTGCGCCGGCGTCACCACCTATAAAGCGGTGAAGGTCTCACACATCAAACCCGGCCAGTGGATTGCCATTTATGGCCTCGGCGGCCTGGGTAACCTGGCGCTGCAATATGCCAAAAACGTCTTTAATGCCAAAGTGATCGCCGTTGACGTCAACGACGGACAGCTGGAGCTTGCCGCCTCGATGGGCGCCGACCTGACGGTTAATTCCCGCAACGAAGACGCCGCCAAAATCATTCAGGAGAAAACCGGCGGCGCCCACGCGGCCGTGGTTACCGCCGTTGCTAAAGCGGCATTTAACTCCGCCGTAGATGCGGTTCGCGCCGGCGGCCGCGTCGTCGCCGTTGGCCTACCGCCGGAAGCGATGAGCCTGGATATCCCTCGCCTGGTGCTGGACGGTATTGAAGTAGTGGGTTCGCTGGTCGGTACCCGTCAGGATCTGATTGAAGCCTTCCAGTTTGCCGCCGAAGGCAAAGTGGTGCCGAAAGTCACTCTGCGCCCGCTTGGCGATATCAACGCCATCTTTAAGGAGATGGAACAGGGCCAAATCCGCGGCCGCATGGTTATCGATTTCCGCCGTTAATTCTGTCTGACTCTGCCAGACGAAAAAGTCTAACCTGCTGACTATTCCCGCATGTTGGGAATAGTCAGAATTCGCAAATGCTTAGCGCAAATCGTTGGTTCCTTTGTATTCCGTCGCGCCCGATGATGGCAAGACAATAGATAACAAAGGAATTCACCATGCAAAATCGCTTTCGCCTGGCTACGCTTGCCGCCCTTTTTATCGCAGGCGCATTTTCAGTTTCGGCCGCGCAAACGCCGATCAAAGGCGGCACCTTAATTTATCTGGAACAACAGCCGCACACCAATCTCTATCCGCCGGCCGGCGGTTTTTACCCTAACGGCGGGATCCTCAATCAGATAACCGACAAGCTGACCTGGCAGAACCCGGAAACGCTAGCTATCGAGCCGTGGATCGCCGAAAGCTGGACTAGCAACGACGATAAGACCGAATATACCTTTAAGCTGCGACCTGGCGTCACTTTCTCTGACGGCACCCCACTCGATGCCAACGCGGTCGCAAAGAATTTTGATACCTACGGTTTGGGCAATAAAGCCCTACGTCTGCCGGTTTCCGAAGTGATCAACAATTACGATCGTAGCGAAGTCATCGATCCATTGACCGTCAAATTCTACTTCAAAAAACCCTCACCGGGATTCCTGCAAGGTACCGCGACGATTGGCTCCGGGCTGGTTTCCCTCAGCACCCTGGCGCGAAGTTTTGAGGCGCTGGGCGATGCCCGCCATATCATTGGTTCCGGCCCCTTTACGGTAAAAGATGAAAAACCCGGACGCGAACTAACCCTGGTGGCGCGGAAAGATTATCAGTGGGGGCCGAAAAATCTTGCTCAGCAAGGCCCGGCGAACCTCGACGGTATTACCTATATCGTCACGCCGGAAGATAGCGTACGTATTGGCGCGCTGCTGGCGGGACAGGCCGGGTTTATTCGCCAGGTGCAGGCCTATGATGAAAAACAGGCGACCGACCAGGGCTTTAATATTTATGCCGCGCCGACGCGCGGCGTTAACGATAGCCTGAGCTTCCGCCCTGATAATTCGCTGGTTGCCGACCTGCGGGTACGCCAGGCGCTACTGCATGCTACCAACGCCAAACAGGTTGTCGAGACCCTTTTCTCACCTAACTATCCGCAGGCAAGTTCCGTCATCGCCCGCACCGCCGCGGGATACGTCGACTTAAGCGACAAACTGGCCTTCGATCAGCAGAAAGCCAAACAGCTGCTGGATGAGGCGGGCTGGATCCCGGGCGCGGATGGTATCCGGCAAAAAGCGGGACAGCGGCTGGCGCTCACCGTCTATGAATCCCTGCCGCAGCCGCAGAACAAAGAGGTGCTACAGCTGGTCGCGCAGCAGTGGCGTCAGGTTGGCGTGGCCTTAAGCGTGAAAGCCGGCGACGCCGGCAGCCGGGTACTGGATAATCTCGACCCGCTGAAAACGCCATTAACCGTTTCTGAAGTTGGTCGCGCCGACCCGGACGTGGTGAAAAGTATGTTCTTCCCGGCTAATCGCGATGCCTTGCTGCAACAGGGCGGTTCGAGCGACAAAGTAAAATCCTTCCGTGACGATAAGCTCAACGCCCTGTTAACCGCAATCTCTGCCGAAGTGGATGGGCAAAAGCGTCTGCAGCTAACTGGCGATGCACAGCGTTACCTGCTGGATAACGCCTACGTCATTCCTATCTTTGAAGAACCGCAGGTCTTTGCCGGCGCGTCATGGGTAAAAGGCGTACGTTTTGAAGCCGTAGGCCGTCCGTCGTTTTACGGCGTATGGCTGGATAAACACTAAGGGGGCGCCATGAGCCACTATCTTTGGCGACGGTTGGCACAAGGCGTGCTGGTGCTGTGGGCGGCCTTCACCCTGACCTTTTTTCTGCTGCAGGTACTTCCCGGCGACGCGATTTTGATTAAGTTTCAGAACCCCGATCTGGGGCTGAGCCCGCAACAGATCGCCGAAATGCGTGTGGCCTATGGTGCAGACAGCCCGCTGTGGCGGCAATATTTGCATACCTTGCTGGCCATGCTGCAGGGGGATTTCGGCTATTCACTCCAGGCGGGACTGCCTATCAGTTCCCTGATTGCCAGCAATTTACCCGACACGCTGGCGCTGGCGTTGCCGGCCTTCGCGCTGGCGGTTCTGCTGGCCTTTGCGATCGCTATCGCTTCGCGTTTGCCGGGGCTACGCGGTATCAGCAATCTGCTACAGTCGTTGCCGGTGCTGTTTATTTCACTGCCGACCTTTTGGCTCGGCATCGCCTTAATCCAGATCTTTTCATTCCAATTGCACTGGGTCCCGGTTATCAATCCCGGACCTCTGCAAGGCCTGGTGCTACCCGTTATCGCGGTGGCGATACCGATTTCCGCGCCGCTGGCGCAAATTCTGTTACGCACCATGGATCACATCGCCGCACAACCCTTCGTTGCCGTTGCTCGCGCCAAGGGAATGAGCGAAACGCGGGTGTTATGGCGGCATGTCACCGGCAATGCTCTGTTGCCGACATTAAACATTGCCGGCCTGCTGCTGGGAGAACTGATCGCCGGGGCCTTAATTACCGAAACCGTTTTTGGCCGCAGCGGGCTCGGCCAACTGACGCAGCAGGCGGTGAATAATCAGGACATTGCCATTCTTCAGGCCGTGGTGATGATTTCAGCGCTGGGCTTTGTCGCGATCAATCTGCTGGTCGATCTGCTGATGCCGATGCTCGACCCGCGCTTAAAACCCCTGCGCGGAGGTGCGCTATGAGTCTGGTCGATTATGCCTCGGCGGCACGACGCCGTCCGGTGAACTGGCGCCGTTTTTCCTTCCAGCCTGGACTGTGGCTGGCATGGTCGGTGATGACGGTTGCGGTACTAATGGCTTTCGCGCCGCAATGGTTTACCGCGTTTAATCCGCTCGACGGCATCGCTGGCGCCCAGCGTCTGGCGCCGCAGGCGGGACACTGGCTGGGTACCGACCAGCTCGGTCGCGATGTGTGGAGCCGAATCGTCTACGGCGCAGGGCATTCGCTGTCCGCGGCCCTGGCCGCCGTCGCTATGGGACTGGTTGTCGGCACGGCGTTGGGCACCGTTGCCGGCGCGCTGGGCGGGCGGGTCGAAGCGGTCGTCATGCGGATTGTCGATATTCTGCTGGCTATTCCCTCGCTCCTGCTATCACTAACGGTAATCATACTGCTCGGTTTTGGCACCCTGAACGCCGCCATGGCGGTTGGCGTTGCCGCTATCGCCAGTTTCGCCCGACTGTCGCGCGCCGAAGTCGTGCGCATTCGTCACAGCGACTATGTCGAAGCAGCCTACGGAAGCGGAGGCACTTTTTTGTCCGTATTCTGGCGGCATATTCTGCCTAACTCGCTTTCGCCGGTGCTGGCTTTCGCCACCCTCCAATTCGGCCAGGCTATTCTTGCCCTCTCAACCCTGAGTTTTCTCGGCTATGGCACTCCGCCGCCGGTGCCGGAATGGGGATTACTTATCGCCGAGGGGCGTAACTATCTTTCCACCGCCTGGTGGCTCACCACCTTCCCCGGAATCGCGGTCATTGCCGTGGTACTGGCAGCCAATCGTATCAGCCAACAACTCAACAGGGAGCGCCGATGAACGTGCTTAGCGTAGAAAACCTCACCATCAGCTACCGCTCTGGCGGGTTGTGGCGCGAAGTGGTTCACCGGGTTAGTTTTACGGTTAAACGCGGCGAGATGCTGGCGTTCGTCGGCGAATCCGGTTCGGGCAAAACCACAACCGCCCAGGCGATTATCGGCCTGCTGGCGGAAAACGCCCGCCTCGATGCCGGGACGGTTCGTCTCAACGGTGAAGAGATTAGCCGCTGGTCAGGCAAGCGGCTGGATAGCCTGCGCGGGGCCAGAATCAGCCTGGTGCCGCAGGATCCCGGCAACTCGCTGAATCCGGTGCAAACCATCGGCGCGCAGGTCGGCGAAATACTCCGCCTGCATCAAAAAAACAGTAAAACCGAGCGTCGAGAGCAGGTTATCGCCCTGCTGGAAAAAGTCGGCTTAAGCCATCCGGAGCAGCGCGTAGACCAGTATCCGCACCAGCTCTCCGGCGGTATGAAGCAGCGGGTGCTGATCGCGATTGCCATCGCCCTGAAGCCGGATTTGATTATTGCCGATGAGCCGACCAGCGCGCTCGACGTGACGGTACAAAAAAGAATCCTCGATCTGCTCGATCATTTGCGTCGTGAATCCGGCACCGCGGTGCTATTTGTCACCCATGACCTCGCGCTGGCGGCGCAGCGTGCCAACCGGCTGGTAGTTTTTCGTCACGGTGAAATTCAGGAACAGGGCAACACGGGAGATGTTATCCGCACCCCACAGCACGGCTATACCCGCCAGTTGCTGTGCGATCTACAGGGGCAAAACCTGCACTTAACCACCGCCATTCGCCCGTTTGTTACGCCGGCAATACGGGTTGAAGGCGTGAGCAAACGCTTTGCGTTAGGGGGCAGCCATCTGCAGGCGCTGAATAACGTAAGCTTTATTTTACCGCGTGGCAGTACCCATGCGCTGGTCGGCGAATCGGGCTCAGGAAAAACCACCCTCGCCCGTATCTTACTGGGTTTTGAGCAGGCCGATAGCGGACAGGTGTCCATTGACGGTATTGCCAGCGGACAATTGAGCCGCGAGGCCCAGCGCCAGCTGCGGCGCAAAATTCAGTTTGTTTATCAAAACCCTTTCGCCTCACTCGATCCTCGCCAGACCTTGTTCGACATTATCGAAGAGCCGCTGAAGAATTTTCAGCGCCTGACCAAAGATGCGCGGCGCCAGCGGGTCGAGTCCGCCGCCGCCCGCGTCGCGCTGGCGCCGGAGCTACTCAACCGAACCGCTCGCGAGCTATCCGGCGGCCAGCGTCAGCGGGTCGCTATCGCCAGGGCTCTGATCCTCGAGCCCACGATTCTGGTGCTCGATGAGGCCACCTCAGCGCTGGATGTCACTGTGCAGGCGCAAATTCTCGCCCTGTTGCTGCAATTACAGCAACAGCTTGGGTTGAGTTATCTGTTTATCACCCACGATCTGGCGACTGTGCGTCGCATCGCCCATAGCGTGACGGTGCTGCGCGCCGGGCAAGTCATCGAACAGGGCGAGGTAAAGCAGTTGTTCGCCGCGCCGCAGCACGACTATACCCGCGAGCTGCTCGCCGCCATTCCTCATTATCACGCACCCAGCATGGAGATTGCATGATGCCTAAACGTCTCGGATTTTTCACCCGCCTACTTGATCGCGCCGCGCCGCAAGAGCGCTATCGCCTGGCGACGGAGCAGATCCGCCACGCGGAACGGCTGGGCTTTGATAGCGCCTGGGTGGCGCAACACCATTTTCATGAAAATGAAGGCGGATTACCGTCGCCACTGGTGTTTCTTGCCCATGCGGCGGCGCATACGCAACGGATCCGTCTCGGTACCGCCATCATTACGCTGCCGATGGAAAACCCGCTGCGCGTCGCGGAAGATGCGGCAGTGCTGGATTTACTCGCTGAGGGTCGCCTGGAAGTGGGTTTTGGCTCCGGCGGGACGCCAACCTCTTTTCTCCCCTTTGGCCTGACCTGCGAACAACGCGGCGCGATCTTCGCCGATCATCTGCATTTGATTGAAAGCGCCTGGCGCGGCGATACGTTGGCTCATCCGGACAACCATCTTTATCCGCCTGCGCCGCAGCTGGCAAAACGGATTTGGATCGCCACCTTTTCGATTGAAGGCGCTATTCGGGCCGCTAAATCCGGCCATGGGTTGATGCTATCGCGCACGCAGCCGCGCCCGCCAGGTCAAAGCGAGCTGCCGCTGGATGCGATTCAGAACCCGATTATCGACGCCTACCTCGCCGCGCTGCCTGCCGGCGTGTCGCCGCGAATTCTGGCCTCCCGTACCGCGTTTATTGCCGACAGCCAGGCGTACGCGCTACAGGCCGCAGAGCCGGGATTAAGTAAACAGGCGGCAGCCCATCGCGCCGCCGGCCATGAAATTATTGGTGACACTGTCACGGATTACGCTCGCCAGTTGGATGCCCACATTGGCGATGCGCCACATGTGCTTGCATCGCTGGCTAAAGACAGTGTGCTAACCCGGGTGACTGACATTTCGTTTCAGGTCCATTCGGTGGAGCCATCGCATCAGGACACGTTGCGTTCTATCGAACTCATCGCTAAACACATTGCCCCGCAATTCAGATAAGGAGTCGCTATGAGCTTAAGTCAGGATATTTTGGCTGAACTGGCGGAGATCGCCGCCGATTCACCGCTGGGCAAGGCCCGCGCTTTGCGCGACGCTGCGACCCGCCACGCCCAGGGAAGTTACGAGGTGCTATTTAGCCAACAGGATGAGGATTTTCCGCTCGAGGAACGTTTCGCCATCGCCGCAAAAGTGGCCAGACTTCATCAGGCAGATGCGCTGGCGGCGCATTACGCCGGTTTCGGCCTTGCCGACCCGACAACCCCACGGCTTGCCGCCGCGCTGGGATTTGCCCGCCTGCTGACCTTTACTCCGGTGGAAGCGACGCCAGCGGCGATACAAACGCTTAGCGACGCGGGCTGGAGCCTGCGCGGCATTGTGACGCTGGCGCAGCTTATTGCGTTTGTCAGTTTTCAAAGCCGATTACTGAGCGGCTTGCGTTTGTTAAATGGTAAATCAATTTCCGAAGCCGAGACCCCGGTGGTTGCCGGCTACTGGCACACTCATCCCAGGACTGCCCGCGGTAAACCTGCGCCGGTGGCCTTTACGCGCGATGAATTACACTGGGAACCGTGGATTGCCGATAAGCCGCTCGCTGAATTTAATCCCGTCGAGCAGGCGCTACTGGCGCAGTTCGGCCACAGTGACTCCCCCTACTTCCGCCTGCTGGCGCGCAACCAACCGGTGCTTGAACAGCGCACGCTGACCGATAAAGGGATCTTCTATACGCCGGGTGGCCTGCCGCGCGCCGAACGTGAACTGGCGGCAACGGTGGCCAGTAAAATCAACGGCTGCATCTACTGCGCGTCGGTACACGCGCGCAAGGCAAAAGATGAGCGAGCGGTGGAGACCCTGCTGGCGGTGACGCCTGGGGAGAATCTCAGCGATGGTCAAGGGCCGCGCTGGCAGGCGGAGATTGACGCCGCCGCCGCGCTTTCCGTTACCCCACCTGCGATAACCTCAGCGCATCTCAGCGCGCTGGAGCTGCAGGGTCTGGATATCGTCGAACAGTTGGATCTGCTGCAATCGGCGGCATTCTTCGCCTGGGCTAACCGCCTGATGCTAACCCTTGGCGAACCGTGGCGGGATTAATCAGACCTGCTCTGCCTGGGTAACGCGATGACGCGTTACCCGCCGCTGATATCGCGCATACAGCAGTAACGAGCTCATCGCCAGGAACGACAGCGCTGCCGCCGGCAGCGCCACCGAACGCCAACCTGCGCCAAAGGTAATCATCATTCCGCCGCAGTAGGCGCCTATCGCGCTGCCGAGGTTAAACGCTATTTGCCCGCCCGCCGCCCCGAGCATTTCTCCGCCTCTGGCATTTTGTAGCAGTAGTATTTGCAGCGGCGCGGCGAGTGCGAAGAGCCCGGCGCAGCAGATAAACGCCAGCGCCAGCGAAGCCAGCGGCTGCATGCCAAAGGCAAAGATGAGCAGTAACGCCGCGACAATGACGCCGTTGGTCATCGCCGCAATACGCAGCGGACTGTAGCGTCCTGAGATCCTGCCGCTAAAGAGATTACCTAAAACCATCCCCAATCCGACCAGCATCATAATTAACATCATCGCCGACTCGCTAAAGCCGGAGACATTCATCATGAAGGGCTTGATATAGCTAAACCAGGCAAAAACGCCGGCATTGCCGAACATCGTGGCGGCGAAAATAAACCACGGAGCCGGGGTTTTAAGGAAATGGAATTGTTCACTGAGCCGGGAGGCGGATTTGTCATATAGCGTCGGCACCCAGCGCAGTATCGCCAAAAGCACCAGCACATCAAATAGCGCGATGGCCGTGAAGGTATAACGCCAGCTGAACTGATGGCCAAGCCAGGTGCCAGCCGGTACGCCAAGCAGGTTCGCCACCGTCATACCCGCGATCATCCCGGCGACCGCCGCGGTAACCCTGCCCGGCGAGGCGATTTTCGACAAGATAATCGCCCCGACGCCAAAATAAGCACCGTGAGGAAAACCTGAAATAAAGCGACCGAGCGCCAGCATGGGATAACTTGAGGAGAAGGTAAATAACGCGTTGCCTGCCACACATAGCGCCACCAGGAACAGCATCACCGATTTCAACGAAAAACGGCTGGAAAACAACGCCATGACAGGCGCGCCAAACACCACGCCAAAGGCGTACCAGGAGATCATGTTGCCGGCCGCGGGGATGGTAATACCGACATCATGGGCGATTTCCGGCAATACCCCCATGATGCCAAACTCCGCCATTCCGAGGCCAAAGGTTCCCAGCGCTAAGGAAAAAATCGTTTTCTTCATCTAGTCGGTCACTTTAATGTGCATTCACGACGCTAGTGTAACCGATTTCACACCCAGTTTTCTCCCCTTACGACCGACGAAAACTCAACCCATCCCCAGATAAGCATTTCTGACTTCCGGGTTATCCAGCAACTCTGCGCCGCTACCGCTCAGACGTATTTCGCCGTTGACCAGCACATACGCGCGGTTAGCCAGTTTTAGCGCGTGGTACGCATTTTGCTCCACCAGCAGCAGCGTCATACCCTGGGCGGTCAACTCGCGCAAGATGCTGAAAATCTGCTTCACCACCAGCGGCGCCAGACCCAGGCTCGGTTCATCTAATAGCAATAGCTTTGGCCGACTCATCAGCGCGCGGGCGATCGCCAGCATTTGCTGCTCGCCGCCGGAGAGCGTCATCGCCCGCTGCGCGCGACGCTCTTCCAGCCGTGGAAAAAGCTGATACATCCGCGCTTTATCTTCATTCTGATAACGATTACCAATGGGAATAGTGCCCATCAGCAGATTCTCTTCCACCGTCATGTCGGCAAAAATACGTCGTCCTTCCGGCGCCTGGGCAATACCGTTGGTGGCGATATAGTGCGTCGACTGGCGGCTAATATCATGTCCGCGATAGATAATACTGCCAGCGGAAATACGCGGCTGGCCGAAAATGGACATCAGCAGCGTGGATTTTCCGGCGCCGTTAGCGCCGATTAACGCCACCGTTTCGCCTTCATTGACCGTTAGCGATACCGACTTCAGCGCCTGGATTTGCCCGTAAAAAACATTAACCTCGCGAAATTCCAGCAACGGTTGGCTCATCAGGCAATCTCCTGTTCATCGGTACCAAGGTATGCGGCGATCACGCTCAGGTTGGCCTGGATCTCAGCCGGGGTGCCATGAGCAATTACATCGCCGTGGTCGAGCACAATCACGCGATCGGAGATTTCCATCACCAGGCTCATATCATGTTCGATCAGCAGTATGGTGACGCCATGATGTTCTCGCAGAAAACGAATAATCCGGCTCAGGGCACGCGTTTCCGCCGGATTGAGTCCGGCTGCGGGTTCGTCAAGACACAGTATTTCCGGCCCGGTACACATCGCGCGGGCGATCTCCAGTCGCCGCTGCTGGCCATAAGAGAGCGTTCCCGCCAGCCGATTGGCGCAGTCAACCATTTCCACCACTTCCAGCCAGTAAAAGGCCCGCTCTAATGCGCGGTTCTCCGCCTGCCGATAGCCGCGGGTGTTCAGGATCCCGGCGAGCAAGTGGCGGTTGACCTGCATATGCTGGGCCACCATCAGATTTTCAATCACCGTCATTTCGCGAAACAGGCGGATGTTCTGGAAGGTACGCGCCAGCCCGGCGCGGTTGACCAGATGCGCGCCGCCGAACATTTTGTAGTACATCCGCCGTCCCAGGCGCGCAGGATGGAAAAAATCATCGGCATGCAGTTTCTGCCCGAGAACCTGAATCACATCGGTCATTCGTTGCCGGGCATTAAGACGAATGGCGCCGCCGCTGGCGCGGTAGAATCCGGTCAGGCAATTAAACACCGTGGTCTTCCCCGCGCCGTTCGGGCCAATCAGGGCGGTAATCGATCCGCGTTCAACCTCAAGGTTGACATCATTCAGCGCTTTAATCCCGCCAAAATGCATCATCAGATGCTCGACCTGCAATATTGCATCGCTCATGGCGCGACTCCTTTGCGGATTTCCACCCCGGTACGCCCGGTGCGCACCAGCCCGCGCGGGCGCCAGATCATCATCAGGACCATCAGCACGCCAAAGAGCAGAACCCGGTATTCGTCAAAGCCGCGCAGCAGCTCCGGCGTGACCGTCAGGACGAAAGCCGCCAGCACCACTCCCAATGTCGAGCCCATGCCGCCTAATACCACGATGGCGAGGATCAGCGCCGATTCGAAAAAGGTGAACGACGTCGGGTTGACGAACCCCTGATAAGTCGCGAAAAAGACGCCGGCGATGCCGGCCGTCGACGCGCCAAGCATAAACGCGGACAGCTTAACCAGCACGTGATTCAGCCCCATCGCCCGGCATGCGATTTCATCTTCCCGCAGCGCCTCCCAGGCCCGGCCAATCGGCATCCGGGTCAGGCGGTGTTTTATCAGCAACACCATTAACACCACGATAAACAACACGGCATAAATAAAGATAAATTTAAGGTTGGGGTTGTAGGCAATATGCAGAAATTCATGAATCGGAGTGCCGCCCTCTTTGGCTCGCCGGGCAAACTCGAGGCCGAAGAGCGTTGGCGATGGCACCGAAACGCCGTTGGGGCCGCCGGTAAAGCTCACCCAGTTGTTGAGCACCAGGCGGATGATTTCGCCGAATCCCAGCGTCACAATAGCCAGGTAGTCGCCATGCATTCGTAATACCGGAAAACCCAATAATGCTCCTGCCAGCGCTGCCATCACCGCCCCCAGCGGCAGCATTGCCCAGAAACCTAAGCCAAGGTATTGATAGCCAAGCGCCAGGCCATAGGCGCCAATGGCGTAGAAGGCGACGTACCCCAAATCAAGTAACCCCGCGAGACCCACCACGATGTTTAATCCCAGCCCCAGCAGGACGTAGATAAGCCCGAGGATCGCCACGGTAAGCAGATACTTGCTGACCATTAACGGGAAAGCGATAGCCACGATCGCCAGCAGCGGCAGGACAAAACGCAGCCGACTACGATAGCCGGGGGGACGGACAAATACCCCCTGGTCGTTGCCTTCAAAACGTCCGACAAACCGCTTCCCCCCGCGGGTTTGCAAAAGCAGGCTGAGCAACAGCCGCCCCGCCATCACCACCGCCACCAGCACGATGACGCGCTGTGGGGAAAGCGTAAAACTGTACCCCTTCAGCACGATGCCGACGATCGGGCCAAAGACTATCAGCGCGCATAAACCGGCCAGCACGCTATCAATAACGCTGCGTTTGACGTCGATGCCGTCTAAACGGGAAATATCGGTCATATGTCCCCCTTAGACCTTGGCCACCACAGGACGGCCCAGAAGCCCCTGCGGACGAAAAATCAGAATCGCCACCAGCAATGCGAACGAGAAGACATCCTTATAATCCGAGTTCACTAACCCGGCGAACTGCGCCTCGGCAACGCCCAGCAGCAGGCCGCCAAGCATCGCCCCCGGTAGCGAACCGATCCCGCCCAGCACCGCCGCGGTGAAGGCCTTAATGCCGATAATGAAGCCGATATAAAAATCAAACGTGCCGTAATTCATGGTCACCAGCACCCCGGCGAGGCCCGCCATGGCGGCGCCAATCATAAACACCAGCGAGATCACCCGATCGGTGTTAATGCCGAGAATGGCCGCCATCCGCCGATCCTGCTGGGTCGCGCGGCAAACCCGACCTAACTGCGTGTGGTTGATTATCCAGCTCAGTACCACCATGCCGACGAAGGCGGCGAGCAGGATGAAGATTTTGGTCCAGGTGATTTGCACCACGCCATCACCTACCGTAATCCGCAATACGCCGTGCATCAACGTCGGGATCCCCTGTTGATTGGGGCCCTGACTCAGTTGCACGTAGTTTTGTAAAATCAGCGACATGCCAATAGCCGAAATCAGCGGCGCCAGACGCGTTGAGTTACGTAGCGGCCGATAAGCAATGCGTTCGATGGCCCAGCCGTAGACGCCGGTGATGATAATCGTAAACACCAGCGTGCCGAAAATCAGCAGCGGGAAGGAGTGAATACCGAAGTAGGCCAGCAGCGCCAGCCCGATAGCACACAGATAGGCTGAGACCATATATACCTCGCCGTGGGCGAAGTTAATCATACCGATGATGCCATAAACCATGGTGTAGCCAATGGCGATAAGCCCATATACCGCGCCAAGCGTTAAGCCATTGATCAGTTGTTGCAGAAAGAATGCCGCCATATGAACCATCCTGCCAGTCAAGGTGCAGCAGACGCAGAGGCCTTAACGTCTGCTGCTTATGGTGGTACGACGCCCCTCTGATGAGGACGTTATGCGCACTACAATCCCGGGTTACAGCTGATGATATTTGCCTTTATCATCCCATTGATAAACCACGTAATCCGATACTTTCAGGTCACCTTTGCCATCCCAGGCTTTTTTACCCATCACGGTATCGACGCTATGGTTTTTTAACCATTCGCTGGCTTTGGCATTATCGGTACCGGCGGCGTTATAGGCGGCGGCGATAGCCTGAATCGAAGCGTAGGCGTAAAGGGTATAACCCTCCGGTTCAAAACCGCTGGCGCGGAATTTGTCGATCACCGCTTTACCTTCAGGAATGGTGCGCGGATCCTTACCGAAGGTCATTAATACGCCGTTGGTGAACTGCGGCCCGCCCGCGGCGGTAACTAACTCTTCGGTCACCACGCAGTCGCCGGAGAAGAACTTAGCCTGGACGCCCTGCTCGCGCATCTGGCGCACCAGCGGGCCGGCTTCCGGGTGGCAGCCGCCGAAATAAACCACATCCGGTTTCAGGGCGCCGATTTTGGTGACCAGGGCATTAAAGTCTTTTTCCCCGCGGGATAAGCCTTCATACAGCACTTCTTTCGTCCCGCGTTTAGCCAGCGCCGCGCGCGTCGCATCGGCTAATCCCTGACCGTAGGTGTCTTTATCGTGAATGACGGCGATCTTCTTCGCCTTCAGCACATCCAGCATGTAGTTGGCGGCAATCACCCCTTGCTGGTCATCGCGCCCGCACATGCGGAACATATCTTTCATTCCGCGTTCGGTGATTTGCGGATTGGTGGAACCCGGCGTGATGGTCAGGATGCCGGCTTCGTCATAGACCTCGGAGGCGGGCATCGTCGAGGAAGAGCAGAAGTGACCCACCACCGCCGAGACGCCGGAGTCGTCGACCAGGCGGTTAGCCACTGCCACCGCTTGCTTGGGTTCACAGGCATCATCGCCCTGCACCAGCACAATTTTTTCGCCTTTAATCCCCCCGGCGGCATTAATATCAGCCGCCGCCTGCGATGCCCCTTTCCAGTATTGGGCGCCATAGGTCGCATTCGGCCCGGTAAATGGGCCGGCCACGCCAATCTTCACATCCGCCTGTGCATAAAATGCCGCGCTCAAACAACCTGCTATTGCAAAATGCAGAGTCAACTTTTTAAGTTTTAAAGACATTCGGATAGTCCTCAGCGATATCGAACAGACGCCATAAACTGGCGCAGTAAAAACCACTTACAGCGTAACGTGCCAATGCTGGAATAAGCCGTAGCGGCTTCGCTAGATAAAGCAAAAAACCCGCCAGGAAGAGAGGTATCGCCAGATCGATTACTAATAGTCGCGTAGCGTGACCGCAATCGGTACCACCCCGGCAATGCGCCAGTCTTTACAGGTCAGGAGGTCTGTTGCCGTCACGTGGCCTGCCGGGAACGCTGGTGTCCATACCGACAGTGAGCTAAACATAGAACGACTTTAGCAACCTTGCGCACCGGGCTGGTGCAAAAGTGCGGTGATGATCAAAACTAGTGAAAATTTTGCTGCATTAATGTGAAATTAATAACGAGAGCATGGGGAATGCTCGGCAATACAGGTCGCTACCATAAAGAATTGCCGATGAATAGCAACTTTATGCTGCCAGACGGCGTTTACGCTTTGAAACATTAACTTCTTTTACGTATTATCCTAAGCCTTGCTCTTTTACCTGCCGCCGTGGCGGGTTTCGCCTCATGGATGAAAATCATGACTTTAAAAAAATTAATTATTATCGCCATCAGCGCGCTTTCTATTAACGCCTGCGCCTTCGCGGCGGGTAATCTCGCCGACCAGTTACATTATACGCCGCCGGAACCGGCAGACCTTGCCGTTAATCCACCAGCAGAATCGCCTGAATCGATAACGGAACAACCAAAATTAACGATGACGCCCGACGTTAATGCCTACACCTATTACAACGAAAAGGTGAATCCCGTTACCAATGATATTGACCGTATTGAACAAGGCGGCGTCGTCGAATTCTGATTTTTACCGGCGCATCGTGCGCGCCGGTAAACATTGACCACGGAGTATTCGCCATGATGAAGGATTATCTGATCATCGCCTGGATTACTATCGTCGCCTGCTGGCCCATTACGTTACCGGTGTTAGCCGTGGTCGCGGGAATACTAGTTTATTCCCGCCATCGCGTGGCGGGTATTGTTGTATCCGGGCTGTTTATCCTCGAAGCCGTGGCGGCATGGCAGTTTGAGCGCTATATGTAACCACGGTTTGTTTTAATTGAGCGGCCCGTGGTTAACCTGGCTGAGCGCTAAATTGACATCGAAAATCTTGTAGAACATCTCCTGCACGCCAAATTGCCGTAGGCGGGCGACGTGTTTTTTTGCATAAGCCTGCGCGCTCTGTTCATCTTCGAACAGATATATGCCGCCGGCTTCCTGCGTAGCGCTATTCTCCGTCCAAATCTTCCAGATAAAACCGGGCTCATGGTTAATAGATTGCGCGAGCTCGGCTAATTGCGCCGACATTTCATCGCCAAACGGTCCGCTAAAAGCAAAGTGCACTTGCAAAAGTTTATTCGACATACTCTCTCCCTGAATGATTTTAGTAAATTGACGAGACTATCCTACCCGATTCCTCATTAAGCAACAGTGAGTTGATGCGCTTAATGGCTATCTTTCTCTCTCCGCCGGATGAGAAGTTTTCCGCCGCTTTGCCTGGCTCTGATTACACTTTAAACAGCGACCTGCCTTTCAGGCCACCACGCAGGAGGACAGCCATGGGAAACAAGAAGAAAGCCGTTGCGCCCGTCATACCCGCCAAAACGGAGCCGTTAAGCGAGAAAGAATATCAGCAGGCGTTGCGTAAACTGCACGTCGAGTTGGTCAAGCTACAGCGGTGGGTAGTGCATAAAGGGCTTAAGGTATGCATCGTCTTCGAGGGTCGCGATGGCGCAGGCAAAGGCGGCACCATCAAAGCGATAACCGAACGCGTCAGCCCCCGGGTTTTCCGCGTCGTCGCCCTGCCCGCGCCAACCGAGCGCGAACGCAGCCAGCTCTATTTTCAGCGTTATATCAAACATCTTCCCGCCGCCGGCGAGATAGTGATTTTCGATCGCAGCTGGTACAACCGGGCCGGCGTTGAGCGGGTGATGGGATTTTGTACCGAGGAGGAGGTGCAAAAATTCCTCGACGGCGCGCCGATGGTAGAACGAGGGATGGTCGATTCCGGCATTATTTTACTGAAATACTGGCTGGAGGTAACGCCGCAGGAGCAAGAACGGCGCCTGCGCGACCGTATTGATGACGGACGCAAAATCTGGAAGCTATCGCCGATGGATATTAAATCCTTCAACCGCTGGGATGACTACACCGTAGCGCGTGATGCGATGTTTGCCGCCACCGATACCGCCTGGGCGCCGTGGTTTGTCGCCCGCTCGGAAGATAAAAAACGCGTACGCCTGAATATTATTACCCATCTGCTTTCACAGATCCCCTACGAGGCTCTACCAACGGAACACATTACCTTACCGAAACGTAAAATTGGCAAAGTGAAACCGACCCATTTTCCTTTCCGGTTTATTCCTGAGAAGTTTTGAAGGAATAGCTTTATCACCTTTGCGCAGTATTCCCCCTGCGCAGAGGATTATTACAATAAACGTTAATATTTCATCTGTTGCGTTGCTCTGGAACCCGGCTCGCAAAATATAAAAAAGCGTTGTTAACGACATTTATTTTCCGGTTTAATGCAGAGATAATCAGACTGTTAATCACAGGGAGCAGAAAATGAATAGCAATGCGATGAATAAAAAACAGCGAAACGAGTCTGATGCGGCGATTAAACAGACCTTCGATCGGCAAACCATTAGTGATGCGGAAAGACTACAGCAACACCAGGAATTCATAAATGCCATGAATGAATTTACCGCGCGCGCCGGTTTACTGTCGGAAGACCCATTCTTCGAAGGGATTTAGTTATCATGCAATCTGATGTTTATCGTAATCCATCACCGAGGACAAATGAACTCCAACCTTATCTTATGGTGATTCAACATGATTATTATGATGATTTATCATCAAGGTTAGTTTTGCCACTGAGTTATCATATACATATGGCGAGTCATTATCACCCTGCAGCTCCACTAGTAAATATTGACTTTCAAAAGCTATTCCTCAACACCCCGGGAATAACCAGCGTAGCAAAGCAGCGCCTGAATAATAAATATTTCGTCTGTAATTTACATAAAGAAAGAACGGCTGTTATTTCCGCCATCGATGCGCTTATAACAAATACGTAAACCCGCCCCGATATCACCGGGGCGGGTTTACCCCATAAAGGCTTACTTCATTCCCTCACGGCTCTCTTTTTGCGCTTCCAGGCGTTCGACATCGCGATACCAACGCGGGTGATGTTTCTTCGCCCAACGGCGGCTCACCTTGCCTTCGATCATGCCCTTAATCGACCCTTTGACCCAGAATGCCATATACATATGGATGAGGATCGCGTGGATCAGGATAATCGCCGAAGTAGCGTGTATCAGCAGGCTGTAACGGATAACCGGAATCGGGAAATAGTCCGCAAAATACGGGCGCCAGATAATCACCCCGGTCACCAGCAGCACAAAAATCATGCTCATAATGGTCCAGAACATCATCTTCTGCCCGGCGTTATATTTACCGACGCGCGCGACCTTATGTTCGTTGCCTTTCAGAACCTCCACGATGCCTTTCAGCCAGGGGATATCCTGTTTATCAGGGATATTGTGGTGGACAAAACGCACAAACATAAACATCAGCGCGACAAAAATCAGCACCCCGAAAAACGGGTGCAGGATACGCCCCATCTGCGGTGTGCCGAAGGTTTCCGTCAACCACTGTAGCGTCGGGAAGAAAAACGAAATCCCCGACAGCGCCACCAGGAAGAAACAGATAACCACCGTCCAGTGACAGGCGCGGTCGATAAATTTGGTGCGCACTATCATTTTCGATTTATTCATCATGTTCCTCCTCATCGTCATCAACTTCCTTGTTCGGCCCGATACCGATGTAGTGGTAAATCAGCCCGGCAAAGGTGGCAATAAAGCCCGCCGCCGACAGCGGTTTCAGCGCCCCCTTCCACAGATTGATACTGGTATCGATCTGCGGCGCTTTCGGCAGCTTGTGATACAACTCCGGCTGGTCGGCATGATGCAGCACGTACATCACGTGGGTGCCGCCTACGCCCTGCGGGTTGTAGATCCCAGCGTTGGCATAACCGCGTTTTTTAAGCTTATCCACCCGCTCCTGCGCCACTTCCAGCATCTCTTTTTTCGTGCCGAAGTGAATAGCGCCGGTAGGACAGGTTTTCACGCAGGCCGGTTCCTGACCGACGCTGACCCGATCCACACACAGCGTGCATTTATAGACCCGGTTATCCTCTTTATTGAGACGCGGAATATTAAACGGACACCCGGCAATGCAGTAGCCGCAGCCGATGCAGTTTTCCTGCTGGAAATCGACGATGCCGTTGGCGTACTGAATGATCGCCCCGGCGGACGGGCAGGCTTTCAGGCAACCCGGCTCTTCGCAGTGCATACAGCCATCTTTGCGGATAAGCCACTCCAGCTTGCCGTTCTGTTCGGTCTCGCTAAAACGCATTACCGTCCAGGATTTAGCGCTGAGATCCGCCGGGTTGTCGTACACGCCGACGCAGTGCCCTACTTCATCGCGAATGTCATTCCACTCGGAACAGGCCACCTGGCAGGCTTTACAGCCTACGCAGGAGGAGACATCGATAAGCTTGGCGACTTCGGCCTTATAGTCCCGCGCGCGTGGCGCGGGAGTCATCTGGTTGGTCGCGGAGCGTTTAATAATGTCTTGTGTTTCCATCGCCATTTAATCGCTCCTTACGCTTTCTCGATGTTGACCAAAAACGCCTTATACTCCGGCGTTTGCGAGTTGGAATCGCCGACGTTAGGCGTCAGGGTGTTGGCGATGTAACCTTTACGGGCCACGCCTTCAAAACCCCAGTGCAGCGGGATACCGACGGTTTCTACCTGCTGGCCGTTGACGTTCAGCGTGCGCAGTCGGCGGGTCACCACGGCAACCGCGCGAATAAAGCCGCGCTTGCTGCTGACTTTCACCCAGTCGCCGTTGACGATACCTTTGCTTTTCGCCAGCCCTTCGCTGATTTCGACAAACTGTTCCGGCTGCGCAATCGCATTAAGCAGCGCATGCTTGGTCCAGGTATGGAAGTGTTCGGTCAGGCGATAGGTAGTACCGACATACGGGAACTTATCCTTCTTACCTAAGCGAATAGCGTCATCTTCGTATAAACGCACTACCGGGCTGGAGACCACATTCGGGTGCAGCGGGTTGGTGCCAAGCGGCGTTTCCATCGGCTCGTAGTGTTCAGGGAACGGCCCTTCCGCCAGTTTATCGAGTGCAAACAGGCGCCCAAGCCCCTCTTGCTGCATAATAAACGGCCCGGTGTTGCTCCCCGGCGGCGCGGTATTGAAGTCCGGAATATCATTACCGACCCACTTACTGCCGTTCCACTGGATCAGCATTCGCTTCGCATCCCAAGGTTTGCCGTTAATATCGGCCGATGCGCGGTTATACAGCACGCGGCGGTTGAGCGGCCAGGCCCAGGCCCAGCCCAGCGTATTGCCAAGCCCAGAAGGATCGGCGTTATCGCGATTCGCCATCTGGTTACCCTGCTCGGTCCAGCAGCCGGTGTAGATCCAGCAAGATGACGCGGTGCTGCCGTCATCGCGCAACAGTGCGAAGCTATTCAGCAACTGTCCTTTTTTCGCCAGCAGCGCCCCATTGCCATCGTAGAGATCCGCCAGCGCGTAGCCGTTGTTCTCTTTTGCAACCTCCTCCGATTCCGGATGATCTGGCTGCTTATAGCTCCAGCTCATTTTCAGCAGCGGTTCCGCGCCCTTACCGCCTTCGCGACGGTACAGCTCACGCAAACGGTGATAGATCCCGGCAAGAATTTCGCCATCGTTGCGTGCTTCGCCCGGCGCGTCCTGGCCTTTCCAGTGCCACTGCAGCCAGCGACCGGAGTTGGCGATCGAACCGTCTTCTTCGGCAAAGCAGGTCGATGGCAGACGGAAGACTTCGGTCTGAATCGTAGCCGGGTCGACATCATTAGACTCGCCGTGGTTCTGCCAGAAAGTCGAGGTCTCGGTCACCAACGGATCGATAACCACCATATATTTCAGCTTACTGAGGCTACGCACCACTTTGTTTTTGTCCGGGAAGGACGCAACCGGGTTGAAGCCCTGGCAGATATAGCCGGTGACGTTGCCGTTATCCATCATATTGAAGTACTTGATGACGTCGTAGGCCTGATCCCATTTCGGCAACCAGTTGAAGCCCCAGTCATTCTCTTTCTGCGCCGCATCGCCGTAGAACGATTTCATCAGGCTGACGAAGAATTTCGGGTAGTTGCTCCAGTAGTTCACCTGGTCGGCCAGCGTCGCTTTCGGCGTGTTGGCGCTAAGATAACTTTGCAGATCGCTCTGTTTATCGGACGGCAGCGTCAAATAACCCGGCAGACTGGTCGACAACAGACCCAAATCGGTGAGCCCCTGAATATTGGAGTGTCCGCGCAGCGCGTTGACGCCGCCGCCAGCCATGCCCATGTTGCCGAGCAGCAGTTGGATCATCGCCATGGTGCGGATGTTCTGCGCGCCGACGGTGTGCTGCGTCCAGCCCAGCGCATACAGGAAGGTGGTGGTGCGATCCGCGACGCTGGTTGAAGCCAGCACCTCGCAGACTTTGAGGAAGTCTTCTTTCGGCGTACCGCAGATGTTTTCAACCACTTCCGGCGTGTAGCGGGAAACGTGCTGCTTGAGCAGATTCCAGACGCAGCGCGGATGGCTGAGCGTTTCATCGCGTTTCGCGTAGCCATTTTCATCGAACTGGTAGTTCCAGGACGATTTATCATACTGGCGCTTTTCCGCATCGTAGCCGCTGAACAGGCCATCTTCGAAGGTAAAATCATCCCGTACCAGCAGGCTGGCATTGGTGTAATGCTTTACGTACTCGGCATTAATCTTATTATTTTCGATAAGGTACAACAGCACGCCCGACAGGAACGTAATGTCGGTACCGGAACGAATCGGCGCATAGATATCGGCCACCGACGCGGTACGCGTAAAACGTGGGTCGACGACGATAAGCGTAGCATCGTTATTGTTCTTCGCTTCCATCGCCCAGCGGAATCCCACCGGATGCGCTTCCGCGGCGTTGCCGCCCATCACCATTACGACGTTTGCGTTTTTGATATCAACCCAGTGGTTGGTCATCGCACCGCGACCAAATGTTGGAGCAAGACTTGCTACCGTTGGTCCGTGTCAGACGCGCGCCTGGTTGTCTACCGCCAGCATGCCGAGCGAGCGCACAAATTTTTGCGTCAGCATGCCGGTCTCATTACTCGCCGCCGAGGCGCACAGCATCCCGGTGGAAAGCCAGCGGTTAACCGTCACGCCCTGCTCGTTCTTTTCAATAAAGTTGGCATCGCGGTCGGCTTTCATCAATTTGGCGATGCGGTTAAAAGCTTCATCCCAGGAGATGCGCTGCCATTTATCCGAACCCGGAGCGCGATATTGCGGATACCGTAGGCGATTTTCACTGTGGACGTAGTCCAGCAGACCGGCGCCTTTCGGGCACAGCGCGCCGCGGCTTACCGGATGATCCGGATCCCCTTCGATATGATAAATCGCTTCTTTGGCGTTTTTCGCGCCGTCGCCCAGGCTATACATTAATAGCCCGCAGCCCACGGAGCAGTAAGTGCAGGTGTTGCGGATCTCTTTTGCGCGCAGCAATTTGAAATTGCGTGCCTGAGCCAGCGCCATTTTCGGGGCGAAGCCCAGTGCGGCAGCTGTTGTTCCGGCCATACCGCCTGCGCAGATTTTAAAAAACTTTCTGCGGCTGACGTCCATTGATTCCTCCATGCAGGATGTTTGTTCATCGCGCGGAGGAAACTAACAGCAATGTCCCTTTTTTTATTGCGTCAAATCAAGGTCGCCCACGCTAGCCCTCTAAAGAGTCATCGGCGACGAGTTTGACTAACCCCAAAGAGTTATGTGCTACGGAAAAGATCGACCGCCGGGCGCAAAAAGATGTTATAAATTCTGGCTGCGTTTGAGTCACTATCAGGTTAAACATGGAAAAAAAGAGAGCGACGTCAATAGGCTTCGCCGCCATTATATTATGGAGCACGATGGTCGGCTTGATTCGCGGCGTTAGCGAAGGGCTAGGTCCTGTCGGCGGCGCGGCGATGATTTATAGTCTCAGCGGCCTGCTGCTCATTTTTACCGTCGGCTTTCCCAACCTGCGCCAGATCCCGCGCCGCTATCTGTTGGCCGGCAGCGTGCTGTTTGTTAGCTATGAGATCTGCCTCGCCCTGTCGCTGGGCTTCGCCGCCACCCGCCAGCAGGCCATTGAAGTGGGAATGGTCAATTACCTGTGGCCCAGCCTGACCATTTTATTCGCCATTCTTTTTAACGGTCAGAAAAGCAGCTGGCTGGTGATCCCCGGCTTATTGCTGGCGCTGTTCGGCGTGAGCTGGGTGCTTGGCGGCGAACACGGACTTAACCTCGATGAAATTATCAATAACGTCATTTCGAGCCCGCTGAGCTATTTTCTGGCATTTATCGGCGCGTTTATCTGGGCGGCGTACTGCACGGTTACCGCGAAATATGCCAAAGGCAAAAATGGCATTACCCTCTTCGTCTTATTAACGGCGCTGACCCTGTGGCTGAAGTTTTTGGCCAGCGCGCAGCCGCCGATGCTGTTTAGCTGGCCGGTAGTCATTAAGCTGATTACGGTCTCCGTGGCGCTGGGGCTGGCCTACGCGGCGTGGAACGTTGGCATCCTGCACGGCAACGTCAGCCTGCTGGCGGCGGCGTCGTACTTTACGCCGGTGCTCTCTTCCGCGCTGGCGGCGGTGCTGCTCAGCGCCGCGCTCTCATGGTCATTCTGGCAGGGGGCCGGGATGGTATGTCTCGGCTCCCTGCTCTGCTGGTATGCCACCCGCCGTTAGCCGAGGTCGCCGCCCGCCACCGGTAGCGTCACGCCGGTGATATAGCTGGCCTCATCGCTGGCGAGAAACAGGATCGCATTCGCCTGTTCCGCCAGCGTGCCGTAACGGCGCATCAGGCTGCTCGCCACCGTCTGATCGACAACCTGCTGATACCACGCCTTTTCCTGCTCGCTCGGCTGCTCTTCATTGCGCGGCGTCAGGCGCGGCGGCGCCTCCGTACCGCCCGGCGCGACGGCGTTAATCCGAATGCCGCTGCCGCTGTACTCCATAGCGATAGACCGGGTCAGCGCGTTAACGCCGCCTTTCGCCGCCGAGTAAGGCACCCGGTTCACCCCTGCCGTCGCCACCGACGAGATATTGACGATGCTGCCTTTCCCCTGCTTCAGCATCCAGGGGAGCGCCGCGCGGCAGCCCCACAAGGTGGGGAACAGCGAGCGGCGGATCTCTTTCTCAATTTGTTCTGGCTGATACTCGGCGAAAGGTCGCGCCCAGATGGTGCCGCCGACATTGTTGATGAGCACGTCGAGGCGGCCAAAATGCGCGACCCCGGCGGCAAACGCCTGTTCAGTACTCTGCCACTGCTCAAGATCAGCCTCCAGCGCCAGTACCTGACTTCCGGCCTGGGCTAAAACGGCAGCCAGTTCATGTACGTAAGGCGAGCGGTCAATCAGCAACAGGGCGGCGCCTTCAGTTGCCGCCTGTTCTGCGGTCTGGCGACCAATGCCCTGCGCCGCGCCGGTGATAGCGACGATTTTATCGGTAAAACGCATCATGTCTCCTTACGCCGCCGCGCTCTGGCTGGCGATAAATTTCTCATACCAGAATCCTGCCGGGGAAATTCCTCGTTCGCGCAGCGCCGTGGCGATCGCATTCACCATCGGCGGCGGTCCGCAAAGATAGATGTCAACATCGCCGTTATTCAGCATCGCGTCATCGAGATGTTCGGTCACGAAGCCGCGCCGCGGGCAGGAACTGCTTTCATCCGCCACCACCGGCAGCCAGCGATATCCCGTCAGTTGCTGTTTAAACGCATCCAGCGCGTCGGTTTTCACCAGATCGTCGTCACGGGTCACCCCGTACAGTAACGTCACCGAACGCGGGCTACCCTGTGTCTGCAGGGTGTGTAACATGGACAGCAGCGGCGCCAGCCCGGTGCCGCCCGCCAGCATGAGCAGCGGGCGTTCTCCGCTGCGCAAATAGAAGCTGCCCATCGGCCCGCTGAGGGTCAGGCGGTCGCCGGGCCGCGCCTGCTGGGTTAACCACTGGCTCATCATGCCGCCAGGCACGTTACGGATCAGAAAGCGCCCTTCGAGAGAACCCGGCAACGAGCTAAATGAGTAGGCGCGCACATGAGGCGTGCCCGGTACCTGAATGTTGATATATTGCCCCGGCAGAAAAGCCAGCGGTTCATCCAGCGCGACCACCAGTTCGATGGCGGTATCGGACAGTAAATTCACCTGTCGTACCTGCGCCCCGGTGTTCGTCAGCGCGGTTTTACACTGCGCGGCGGCCACCGGCACGTCGATCACACAGTCGCTGGTCGGGACCATCTGGCAGGTCAGCACCTGGCGAGCCTGCGCTTCGTCGTCGCTTAACGCCTCGTCGAGATAATCCTCCCCCAGGTCGTATTCACCGCTGGCGCAGTGACATTTGCAGGTGCCGCAAACGCCGTCAGAACAGTCCATCGGCAGGTTTACCTTCTGGCGATAGGCCGCATCCAGCACCTTCTCTCCGGCATTGCATTGAATAAATCGCGTAATGCCGTCCTCAAAATTAAGAGCAATATTAAAAGTCATAAGCGCCTCTTAAATGTGGTAAACGTCGATAACCTGACGGATATAGTCGTTATTCAGGCGTACCGTTTTACGAACGATCTGCGGCCTGCCGTCCTGCTCAATTAGCGTACAGCAGGTAGAGCCGAAATAGGCATCCGTGTGTTGATAGCGATGGCTCCAGGTGACCCAGTTGTAGCGCACCGCAAGCCCCTCATCGCTCTCGCCCATCAGCTCGACATTGCTGATAATGTGCGTGGTACGCGGCTCCGGCGTGCTGGCGCCGGAACGTTCGGTTTTAATGCGATAGACACGATCCTCCAGTCCTTCACGGTTGGGGTAGTAGATAAGTGAAATCTCTTTTTGCGGGTCGCGCGTCAGTTGGTCATCGTCGCCCCATGCCGGCATCCAGTAGACCACCTGCGGGCTGTAACAACTCAGCCACTCATCCCACTGACGGTCATCCAACAGGCGGGCTTCGTAATAGAGAAACTGACGAACTTGTTCGAGATTCAGCATCAGGCCACCTCCACACGCTGGGTAATGGACTGGTCGTAGCGCTGCTGTTCCTGTTCCAGCGCCGCCAGCATGACCGTTTGCCAGTGGTGATGATGGGCGATATACAGCGCCTCATCTTCCGATTTCACCCCGCTTAGCCGCGGCGTAAAACCCGCGTGCCTGGCGTGTTCATCCGGGCCGTCGACCCAACGTAGCGCGCCGCGGCTGAGGTCGCTCCATGCCAGATTTTCGCCAAGATAGCCGCGCTGGCAGGCGCTGAACTCTTCCAGATCGTCCGGCGTCCCCATTCCGCTGACGTTAAAGAAATCTTCGTACTGGCGGATGCGTAACGCCCGGGCCTGGTCTGATTCCCCTTTCGGCGCAAAACACCAGATGGTGACTTCGGTTTTATCGACCGCAATCGGGCGAATTACACGGATCTGTGTAGAAAACTGATCCATCAGGTAGACGTTGGGATACAGGCACAGGTTGCGGGTTTCATTGACCATCTGGTCGGCGCGCAGTTCACCGAACTCCGCCTGCAGACGGTCGCGGTGGGCATAGACCGGGCGCACTTCCGGGTTCAACGCGCGGGTCCACAGCAACATGTGGCCGTTGTCAAATCCGTAGCCGCCGCCGACGCTCTTTGACCAGCCGTTGGCGTCAACCGCATGCGTCCCTTCCGCTTCATAGTTGCGGCGTGACATGGTTGAGGCGTAATTCCAGTGCACCACGCTGACGTGATAACCATCGGCGCCGTTCTCCGCGCCCAGCTTCCAGTTGCCTTCGTAAACATAGCTCGACGAGCCCTTCAGCACTTCCAGTCCTTCCGGCGCCTGATCGACGATCAGATCGATGATTTTGCGGGTTTCGCCGAGATACTCCTCCAGCGGCTGCACGTCCGCATTGAGGCTACCGAATAAGAAACCGCGGTAAGACTGAAAACGCGGCAATTTTTGCAGATCGTGAGACCCTTCATGTTTGAAGGTGTCAGGATAAGCGCCGGTGCTCTCATCTTTGGCTTTTAATAATTTGCCGTTATTGCTGAAGGTCCAGCCGTGGAACGGACAGGTAAACGAATTTTTATTCCCGGTTTTGCGTCGACATAACATGGCGCCGCGGTGGGCACAGCTATTAATTAATGCATGCAATTCATTCTTTTTATCGCGAGTAATAATAACCGGCTGCCGTCCCAGCGTCAGGGTATAATAATCTCCCGGCTCGGCAATCTGGCTTTCATGGGCGAGAAACACCCAATTACCTTCGAAGATATGTTTCATTTCAAAATCAAATAACTGCTGATCGGTAAATATAGAGCGGTGGCAACGGTAAATATGATTTTCACGGTCGACAATTAACGCGTTGTTAATTTTGTCTTTAAGCGCTGATAGCGTTTTTTGCATGAGTTAACTCCTCCTGCAGAATTCAGGATTAAAGATATTTGGCAAATGTGGTGATTATCGGGTGTAGAGCGCGGCCCGGGCCATCAGCGTGGCCGGGGCCGCTAAAGCAGATTACTCTTTGGCGCGCAGACGGGTGCCGCGGTGCTCTTCGTCGGGGCTCAGCGCTTTACAGAGGGTGAAATCAAAGCGCACTTCGGTGTGCTCACCGTCCAGTTCACGCTGTGCAATCGTCTCGCGGTCGCTCACTTTCACCGGGTCGGCAATCAGTCCATCGCGGGTGGCAAAGGCAAAATCATCCCACAGGTATTTGTCGCCGCTGAGGTTGATCTGACTGGTCAGATGTTTATGCCCCGGCGCGGAGACGAAGAAGTGAATGTGTGCCGGACGGTTGCCGTGGCGGCCTAACTGATCCAGCAACTTCTGGGTTGGACCATCCGGCGGGCAGCCGTAGCCGGATGGCATGATGCTGCGCACGCTATAGCGGCCATCGGCGCCGGTGCGAATACGACGACGCAGGTTGTAGTCGCTCTGGCTCTGATCGAAGAACGAGTAATTACCCAGGGTATTGGCGTGCCAGATATCAACGATGGCGTTAGCGATCGGCTGGCCCTGGCTATCTTTAACCTGGCCGTGCAGCCACATCACTTCGCCGGCGTCGGTGCCATCATCCATGCGGGCATGGCGGTCGGCCAGCGGCGCATTGGCCACATACAGCGGCCCTTCAATGGTGCGTGGGGTGCCGGTTTCACGATGCGCCGCCGCGTCGATAGCGTCCTGACGCAGGTCGAGGAAGTGTTCAAGACCCAGCCCCGCCGCCAGCAGCGCCGCTTCCTGGCGCCCACCCAGCTCGTGCAAATAGTTCACCGCATGCCAGAACTCTTCTTCTGTGACGTTATAGTCATCGATCAGCGTGCAGATATTCTCCAGCAAACGGTGGACAATGGCTTTAAAACGTTCGTTACCGCCTGGAACATTTAAACCCGCGCCTTCACGTAATAATTTCTGCACGGCTTCTTGTTGTACGAAAGCATTACTCATAATTATTCTCTCTTATCGTTGTAGGATATTTGCCGGGTGCTCCCGGCATGAGGTCATGTTTTATTATTATTAGCTATCGTCTTCACGAATAGACGAGGGATGACGGCACAGCGCCTCTACGCGAATATCCATAAATGGATATAACGGCAATCCCATTAAAATTTGATGCAACTCTTCGGCATCTTTTACATCGAAAATGCTGACATTGGCGTAAAGACCGGCGACGCGCCAAATATGTCGCCACTTGCCTTCACGTTGTAATTGTTGCGAATAGGCTTTTTCGCGTTGTTTAATTTCATCCGCTTCGGCGGCAGGAAACCCGATCGGAATATTAACGGTCATATCAACTTTAAATAGCATTATTTTCTCCTGCTATGCTTTACGGGAATAGAAGCGCAGCTTGTCTTCATCCAGCTCCACCCCGAGTCCTGGCGTTTGCGGCAACGCCACCTGACCGTCGGCAAAGGTCAGCGGTACGCTGACGATATCGTCTTTGAGTAGCAGCGGGCCGAACATCTCGGTTCCCCACTGCAGCGGCAATGTCGACCAGGCATGCAGAGAAGCAACGGTCCCCACGGTCCCTTCCAGCATCGTGCCGCCATACAGGCCAATCCCCGCCGCCTGCGCGACGCGGGCCAGCGCCAGCACGCTATTCGGCCCGCCCGCCTTGGCGATTTTCAGCGCGTAAGCGCCGGTAAAGCCCTGGTGCGCCAGTTGGTAACCATCGTAAGCGGTCGCGACCGCTTCATCCGCCAGGATCGCGGTTTCGATTTGCTGGCTCAGGCGCACCAGCGCTGCATTGTCCTGCGCGCTCACCGGCTGTTCGATGAGATCGACCCCCATCGCCGCCAGCTCGCGACAACCCTTCGCGCCGGTCGCGGCGTCCCAGGCCTGATTAACGTCAACGCGAATGCTGGCGCGATCGCCTAAGGCTTCCACAATGGCGCGGGTATGGCGGAGATCGGTGGCTAATTCCCGTGCGCCAATTTTCAGCTTGAATGCCTGATGACGGCGCTCGGCTAACAGCTTTTCCCCTTCGGCAATATCTTTCGCGGTATTGCCGCTGGCTAACGTCCACAGCACCGGCAACGACGTTTGCAGCGCTCCGCCGAGCAGCGCCGATACCGGTAGCCCTAAAGCTTTGCCCTGGGCATCAAGGAGTGCGGTTTCAATGGCAGATTTTGCGAAAGTATTGCCTCTAATGGCGCTATTCATACGCGCCGTCAGCGCATTCAGGTTATCCGCCGGCTGCCCTTTCAGCAGCGGCGTCAGATAGTGGGTCAAGGCCGATGAGATAGCCTCCGGGCTCTCGACGCCGTAGCTCAGCCCGCCGATAGTCGTCGCTTCACCGATACCGCATACGCCATCGGAACGGGTAATGCGCACGATGACCAGCGTCTGGCAGCCCATGGTGGTCATCGATAATTTATGTGGCCGGATAGTCGGTACATCCACTAACCAGCTCTCAATGCGTTCTACGGTCGCAGTCATTTTTTGTTCCTGAAAGATGCATAACTTTTTGTACCCACATCCATAACGGGGATGTCTGTGCTTTGACAATAGGGTCCAGCCTGGCGGATGGTCAACGGCGATAATCGAAATGTTGTGCGATTATCGGCACGCTTGTTAAATTGCGGTTAATAATGTGATCGAGGTGGTAAAACAGGCACAATTCACCGCGCCCTGGTTTGCGCGCGGTATAGTGATTCCCCGTGAGCTTTACGTTGCAACGGAGAAAGATGCAATGAGCGACAATACCCACACTACGCTGAGCGCCAGGCAGGCCGAGCACGACCCCAATTTTATGCTGTCACTCGCCCGCGGGCTGGAGGTGCTCAATGCTTTTACTCCCCAGCGCCAGCGGCTGACCATTTCGCAGTTAAGTCAAAAAACGCAAATTTCCCGCGCGGCGGTGCGCCGCTGCCTGTATACCCTGGCGGCGCTGGGGATGGTGCATAGCCCGGACGGCCGCAGCTATGAACTGCTGCCGCGCGTGCTGGCAGTGGGCCACGCCTATCTGGCGGGAACCCCGCTGGCGAAGGTGGCGCAAACGGCGCTGGACAATCTTGGTAAGACGTTAGGTGAAAGCTGCTCCGCCGCCACGCTTGATGGCGACAACGTACTGTATATCGCCCGCGCGGCGGTCAATAACTTGCTCAGCGTCGATCTGGGCCGCGGCAGCCGCCTCCCGGCATGGACAACCTCAATGGGACGGGTATTGCTGAGCGCGTTGCCCGAAGATCAACTAGAAGTGACACTGTCACGCGCACATCTGATGCGCTACACCCCGTATACCCTGTGCGATCCTACAGCACTACGTGCGGAAATCGCCAAAGTTCGCATGCAGGGCTATGCGCTGGCGGACAGGCAAATTGAAGTTGGATTATGCTCGCTTGCGGTACCGCTGCTGTCGCGTAGCGGCCAGGTGGTGGCAGCGCTCAACGTTGGCGTCCCCGCCTCTTCGATGAGCGCCGCGGCGCTGAAGGAGAAAGCCCTGGCGCCGCTGCGTCGCGCGGCGATGGAGCTGTCTCTTCAGCTGTGACATTACCGTGGCGCCGGCGTATTGGCCAGCCCGCGCCAGATCCCCAGCGCCAGCAACAACAGCAGAACGCCAGCCGTCGCCAGGGAAATGCTATGGGCGCTGATGAACGCGGTTTTCGCCGCCGCGATTAGTGAATCTGACGGTATCGCGGGGAGCGATTGCGCCACCTTCATCGCCTCGCCGATGGACGATGAGGCCTGTACCGCTGCCTCACCGCCAATCCCGGCAGGCAGTTCAATCGCCGAACTGTAGCTACGGGTCAGAATCAGGCCGAACAGCGCAATACCGAGCCCCGCGCCCAATTCATAGGCCATGGTTTCAATGGCGCCTGCCGCCGACGCCTTCTCTTTCGGCGCTGCCGCCATGATCGCCGACGTTGACGCCAGCAGCGCGCTGGCGGCGCTAAAGCCCAGCAGCGTCATTAACCCCCACGCCTGCCACTGTTGCGTGCTGAAGTCGGTCATCGACAGTCCCAAAAAGCTTAAAGCGCTCAGCAACATACCGCCGGTCGCCACCTGCCGCAGCCCTAGTTTCGATACCAGCATTCCGGCAATCGGCCCGCTAAAGCCGCTGGCGACCATCACCGGCAGCATGAACAACCCGGCTTCAAACGGCGTTTTCTGATGCACGAACTGTAGCTCCTGCGCCATCAGCAATTCAAAACCAACCAGCGTAATGAGCGCGGTCATCGCCATCATCACCCCGCTTAAAATAATGCGGTGGGTGAAGAGACGCATATCCACCATCGGCGTCGGCATCGACAGCTGTTTGCGGACAAACCAGGTCAACATGGCCGCCCCGCCGATAGCCACCAGCGCGATTAGCCACAGCGCCAGCTGCCCCTTTAGCGCCGACTTAGCGCTAAACACCAGCATCAGAATGGCCGCAATCAGGATCAGCGCCTGCGGCAGATTCAGCGGTTGCTCGCGGCGGGCGGGCTGACGGGGCACAACCTTAGCGTTGATGGCAATGACCAGCAGCACGATTGGCACGTTGATCAGGAACACCGATCCCCAGTAGAAGTGTTCCAGCAGCATGCCGCCCACCAGCGGGCCAAATGCCGCGCCGCCGGATCCCACCGCGGCCCATAATCCCAGCGCCATGTTACGCTGGCTGGCTTCGGCGAAAGTGCCGCGGATCCCGGCAAGCGTCGCCGGCACAATCATTGCCGCGCCAACCGCCAGCAGCGCGCGGGAAATAATCAGCGTTATCGCCGACGGCGACAGCGCGGCGCACAGCGAAGCAATACCAAAAATTGCGCTACCGAGCAGCAATAAGCGCTTAAAGCCGATTTTATCGCCCAATGCGCCCATCGGCAGCACCATACCGGCCATCACCAACGAATAGATATCAATGATCCACAGTAGCTCGTTGCCGCTGGTGCCAAGCGCGACGCTGAGCGTCGGGGCGGCTACATGCAGCACCGTTGCGTCAATTGCTACCGGGATATAAACCAGCAAAATCGCCATCAGCGTTAACCATTGCCGAGACATACTACTTTTCCTCAATTTTCGAAATTGGACACGCGTCCAGGATTGCGATCCTGCCGGATTGTTGAACGTCTGTCCAACTTTTTGTTACCATCATCCCATCACCTCTTTGTTACGGGTCGCTATGCACTATTTAAATCGGGAAGCGCGTCGGGAAGTTATCATGCAGGCCGCCATGCGAGTGGCGCTAAATGGCGGCTTCAGCGCCATGACCGTACGCCAGATAGCCAGCGAAGCCGGCGTCGCCGCAGGTCAGTTACATCATCATTTTGCCTCGACCGGCGAGCTAAAAGCGCAGGCCTTTATCCGCTTGATCCGCGAAATGCTCGATATTCAGCTGCTGACCGATGACGCCTCATGGAGCGAACGCCTGTTTTCATTACTCGGCAGCGAAGATGGCCGTCTCGAGCCCTATATACGCCTGTGGCGGGAAGCGCAGATTTTGTCCGATAGCGATGAGGAAATTAAGGCCGCGTATCTGCTGACCATGACCATGTGGCATGATGAAACGGTCACGGCGATTAACCGCGGCGCCGAAGCCGGTGAATTTCAGCCGCAGGATACGGCAGAAAATATCGCCTGGCGTCTGATTGCCCTGGTTTGCGGGCTGGATGGCATTTACGCGTTGGGGATGCAAGCCATTGACGATGCGGCATTTACCCGTTACTTAAAACATTATATCGCGCTGGAACTCCCTCAGGCTTAGGTTACATTTAGTAACAATTAACCACCCTTCATTGCCGGCGTGAATTCTTTCACGTCTCGATTCTTATCTATTCTCAAACAATACAATTATTAAAAACAGCTGAGCCTTAATTCCAGCCTGCACAACTTCAGCTGTTTTTTTATTTATCCTTTTGATCTCGTACGCTTTAGTGAGGGTGTTATGTCGATAGAAGGTGATAAAAAGAATCATTATCTTTTAAAGGATTGGCGACCAGAAAATGAAGCCTTCTGGGAAAATAAAGGAAAAGCCATCGCACGCAGGAACTTATGGATTTCCGTATTTTGTCTGTTACTCGCCTTCTGCGTCTGGATGTTATTTAGCGCGGTCGCGGTCAATCTCAATAAAGTGGGTTTTAATTTCACAACCGACCAGCTTTTTTTATTAACGGCGCTACCTTCACTTTCCGGCGCAATATTACGCGTCCCCTACTCCTTTATGGTACCTATAATGGGTGGGCGTTACTGGACGGTTATTAGCACGGTTATTCTGGTGATTCCCTGTTTATGGCTGGGTTTGGCAGTGCAAAATCCAACTACTCCGTACTGGGTATTTATCGCTATTTCGTTACTGTGTGGTTTTGCCGGCGCCAACTTTGCCTCAAGCATGGGCAATATCAGCTTCTTCTTCCCCAAGGCTAAACAGGGCAGCGCATTAGGCATCAACGGTGGTCTCGGCAACCTCGGGGTCAGCGTGATGCAACTGGTCTCGCCCATTTTTATCTTTCTGCCGATTTTTACCTTCCTGGGCGTCCGCGGCGTTGAGCAACCAGGCGGCGCCATGCTGTGGCTTGGCAACTCACCGCTGCTGTGGGTGCCGTTACTGGTCATCGCCACCGTTTTCGCGTGGTTCGGTATGAACGATATTGCCAGTTCCAAAGCCTCGATTCGCGATCAGTTACCGGTATTGAAGCGTCCGCATATGTGGCTGTTAAGCCTGCTGTATCTGGCGACCTTCGGCTCGTTTATCGGCTTCTCCGCCGGCTTCGCGATGCTGGCGAAAACCCAGTTTCCGGATGTCGATATTCTGAAACTGGCCTTCTTCGGCCCGTTTATCGGCGCGCTGGCGCGCTCCTTCGGCGGTATCATTTCCGACCGCCTGGGCGGCGTACGGGTGACGCTGGTCAACTTCATTCTGATGGCGGTCTTTACCGGCCTGCTTTTCCTCACCCTGCCGGGCTCCGGTTCCGGAAGCTTCTTCGCCTTCTACGTGGTGTTTATGGGCCTGTTCTTAACCGCCGGGCTTGGCAGCGGCTCCACCTTCCAGATGATCGCCGTGATCTTCCGCCAGCTTACCATTGATAGCGTGAAAAAGCGCGGCGGCAGCGACGAACAGGCCCAGCACGAAGCGGTGACCGATACCGCCGCCGCGCTCGGTTTTATCGCCGCAATCGGCGCCATTGGCGGTTTCTTTATTCCAAAAGCCTTCGGGACCTCTCTGGCCATGACCGGCTCGCCGGTGGGCGCGATGAAAGTCTTTTTTGTCTTCTATGTGGTTTGCGTGCTGGTGACCTGGCTGGTCTATGGCCGCCGTAAACCCGCCTAACCATAACGATTTATCTGCCGGATGGCGGCTTACGCCTTATCCGGCCTACGAGTTCGTTCGCTCATCCGGCCGGGTGGCACGATGCCGGACATCATCGGAGCAGGAGAAATGTCATGAGTAAATTACTGGATCGCTTTCGCTACTTTAAGCAGAAACGCGAGACCTTTGCCAACGGCCACGGTCAGGTCTACGACAACAACCGTGACTGGGAAGATAGCTACCGGCAACGCTGGCAATTCGACAAAATTGTCCGCTCCACGCACGGTGTGAACTGTACCGGCTCCTGTAGCTGGAAAATTTATGTCAAAAACGGCCTGGTCACCTGGGAAACCCAGCAAACCGATTATCCGCGCACCCGACCGGACCTGCCAAACCACGAACCGCGCGGCTGCCCGCGCGGCGCCAGCTACTCCTGGTATCTCTACAGCGCCAACCGCCTGAAGTACCCGCTGGCGCGTAAACGGCTGATTGAGCTGTGGCGCGAAGCCCTGACACAGCATCCCGACCCGGTACAGGCCTGGGATAGCATCATGCAGGACCCGCTGAAAACCCGCAGCTACAAAGAAATTCGCGGTAAAGGCGGCTTTGTACGCTCCAGTTGGAAAGAGTTAAATCAACTGATCGCCGCGGCCAACGTCTGGACCATTAAAAACTACGGTCCGGATCGCGTCGCGGGCTTTTCGCCGATCCCGGCGATGTCGATGGTCTCCTACGCCGCGGGCACCCGTTATTTATCGCTGCTCGGCGGCACCTGTCTGAGCTTCTATGACTGGTATTGCGATCTGCCGCCCGCCTCGCCGATGACCTGGGGCGAACAGACCGACGTACCGGAATCCGCTGACTGGTACAACTCCAGCTACATTATTGCCTGGGGTTCAAACGTCCCGCAGACGCGAACCCCGGACGCCCACTTCTTCACCGAAGTGCGCTACAAGGGCACCAAAACCATCGCCATTACTCCGGATTATTCGGAAGTCGCCAAGCTCTGCGACCAGTGGCTGGCGCCGAAGCAAGGTACCGACAGCGCGCTGGCGATGGCGATGGGCCACGTGATCCTCAAAACTTTCCACCTCGATAATCCGAGCGATTACTTTCTCAACTACTGCCGTACCTATACCGATATGCCAATGTTGGTGATGCTCGACCGTCGTGACGACGGCAGCTATGCGCCGGGCCGTATGCTACGTGCCGCTGACCTGCTTAACGGACTGGGAGAAAGTAATAACCCGGAATGGAAAACCGTCGCCTTTAACGCCGAGGGCGAACTGGTCGCGCCGAACGGATCCATCGGCTTCCGTTGGGGCGAAAAAGGCAAATGGAATCTCGAACAGCGGGCTAACGGCCGTGACGTCGACTTAAAACTGTCGCTGCTGGATATGCACGATAGCGTGGTGTCGGTCGGCTTTCCCTACTTCGGCGGCAATGAAAACCCGCATTTTCGCAGCGTAAAGCAGGAGCCGATAACGCTTCATCAACTGCCAGCGAAACAGCTGCCGTTAGCCAGTGGTGAAAACGCTCTGGTAGTGAGCGTGTATGACCTGGTGCTGGCGAACTACGGTCTGGAACGCGGCCTTGACGATGCCAATGCCGCGCGCGACTTCGCGGATGTGAAAGCCTATACCCCGGCGTGGGCCGAACAGATCACCGGCGTGCCGCGTCACCATATCGAGCAAATCGCCCGCGAGTTCGCCGATACGGCGCATAAAACCCATGGCCGTTCGATGATTATCCTTGGCGCCGGTGTGAACCACTGGTACCACATGGATATGAACTACCGCGGGATGATCAACATGCTGGTATTCTGCGGCTGCGTCGGTCAGAGCGGCGGCGGCTGGTCGCACTATGTCGGCCAGGAGAAACTACGCCCGCAGACCGGATGGCTGCCGCTGGCGTTCGCGCTGGACTGGACTCGTCCACCGCGGCAGATGAACAGTACCTCTTATTTCTACAACCACGCCAGCCAGTGGCGCTACGAAAAACTAACCGCTCAGGAGCTGCTCTCACCGCTGGCCGACGCCAGCAAATTCAGCGGCCATATGATCGACTTCAACGTTCGCGCCGAGCGCATGGGCTGGCTGCCCTCCGCGCCGCAGCTTAACGTTAACCCGCTGAGCATCAAGCAGCAGGCCGACGCCGCCGGGCTGTCCCCCGCAGAGTTCACCGTCCAGTCGTTAAAAGCAGGCGATATTCGCTTTGCCGCCGAGCAGCCGGATAGCGGCCACAACCACCCGCGCAACCTGTTTATCTGGCGTTCTAACCTGCTGGGATCGTCCGGTAAGGGCCATGAGTACATGCTCAAGTACCTGCTCGGTACCGATAACGGTATTCAGGGCGAGGAGTTTGGCGCCACCGCTGACGTGAAGCCTGAGGAAGTCGAGTGGCAGACCGCGGCGATTGAGGGCAAACTCGATCTACTGGTGACCCTCGATTTCCGCATGTCCAGTACCTGCCTGTTCTCAGATATTGTCCTGCCGACCGCCACCTGGTACGAAAAAGACGATATGAACACCTCCGACATGCACCCGTTTATCCACCCGCTTTCCGCCGCCGTCGACCCGGCCTGGGAGGCGAAAAGCGACTGGGAAATCTACAAGGACATTGCGAAAAGTTTTTCTGAAGTCTGCGTCGGTCACCTTGATAAAGAGACCGATGTGGTACTGGTGCCGCTGCAGCATGACTCTCCGGCGGAGCTATCACAGCCGTTTGATGTCCTCGACTGGCGCAAGGGCGAATGCGATCTCATTCCAGGCAAAACCGCGCCGTCAATTGCGCTGGTTGAACGTGACTACCCGGCCACCTGGGAGCGCTTCACCTCGCTGGGGCCGTTACTCGATAAGCTCGGCAACGGCGGTAAAGGCATTTCGTGGAATACGCAAAACGAAGTCAACTTCCTCGGTAAACTCAACTACGTCAAGCCCGACGGTCCGGCCAAAGGCCGCCCGCGCATCGACAGCGCGATCGACGCCAGTGAAGTCATCTTGAGCCTGGCGCCGGAAACCAATGGCCAGGTGGCGGTGAAAGCCTGGCAAGCGCTGGGAGAATTTACCGGCCGCGACCACACCCATCTGGCGCTGAATAAAGAGGATGAGAAAATCCGCTTCCGCGATATTCAGGCGCAGCCTCGCAAGATCATCTCCAGCCCAACGTGGTCTGGTCTGGAAAGCGAACATGTCTCTTATAATGCCGGTTATACCAACGTTCACGAACTGATCCCGTGGCGCACCCTCTCCGGGCGGCAACAGCTCTATCAGGATCATCCCTGGATGCGCGCCTTCGGCGAAAGTCTGGTGGCCTATCGCCCACCTATCGATACGCGCAGCGTCAGCCAGATGAAGGACGTGCCGCCAAACGGCTTCCCGGAAAAAGCGCTCAACTTCCTGACCCCGCATCAGAAATGGGGTATCCACTCGACCTATAGCGAAAACCTGCTGATGCTGACGTTGTCGCGCGGCGGACCCATCGTCTGGCTAAGCGAAACCGACGCAAAAGAATTGGGGATTGAAGATAACGACTGGATTGAAGCCTTCAACGCCAACGGCGCCCTCACCGCGCGTGCGGTGGTGAGCCAGCGCGTGCCGCCGGGCATGACCATGATGTATCACGCCCAGGAACGCATTATGAATATCCCAGGTTCGGAGGTGACCGGTCGTCGGGGCGGCATCCACAACTCCGTCACCCGCGTCTGTCCAAAACCCACGCATATGATTGGCGGCTACGCCCAACTGGCTTACGGCTTTAACTACTACGGCACCGTCGGCTCCAACCGCGACGAGTTCATTATGATCCGCAAAATGAAAAACATTGACTGGCTGGATGGCGAAGGTCGCGACCAGGTACAGGAGGCGAAAAAATGAAAATACGTTCACAAGTCGGAATGGTGCTGAATCTGGATAAATGCATCGGCTGCCATACCTGCTCCGTCACCTGTAAAAATGTCTGGAGCAGCCGCGAAGGGATGGAATATGCGTGGTTCAACAACGTGGAAACCAAGCCCGGTATCGGTTACCCTAAAAACTGGGAAGATCAGGACGAGTGGCAAGGCGGCTGGATCCGCGGTATCAGCGGCAAGCTCACTCCCCGTCTGGGCAACCGCGTCAGCGTGTTGTCGAAGATTTTCGCTAACCCGGTGCTGCCGCAGATTGACGATTATTACGAACCCTTTACCTACGATTATCAGCACCTGCACAACGCGCCGGAAGGCAAATACTTGCCTACCGCCCGTCCGCGTTCGCTGATTAGCGGCGAACGGATGGATAAAATCAGCTGGGGGCCAAACTGGGAGGAACTGCTCGGCGGCGAGTTTGAAAAACGCGCCAAAGACCGCAACTTCGAAGCGATGCAAAAAGAGATGTACGGCCAGTTTGAAAACACCTTCATGATGTATCTGCCGCGTCTTTGCGAACATTGCCTTAATCCGAGCTGCGTGGCGACCTGCCCAAGCGGCGCTATCTACAAGCGCGAAGAAGACGGCATCGTGCTGATCGACCAGGATAAATGCCGCGGCTGGCGGATGTGCATCAGCGGTTGTCCGTACAAAAAAATCTACTTTAACTGGAAGAGCGGCAAATCGGAAAAATGCATCTTCTGCTATCCGCGTATTGAGTCCGGGCAACCGACGGTGTGCTCCGAAACCTGCGTCGGCCGCATCCGCTATCTTGGCGTACTGCTGTACGACGCGGACCGCATCGAAGAGGCGGCCAGTACCGAACATGAAACCGACCTCTACGAGCGCCAGTGCGAGGTGTTCCTCAACCCTAACGACCCGGCGGTCATCGAAGAGGCGTTGAAGCAGGGTATTCCGCATAACGTGATCGAAGCCGCGCAACAATCACCGGTGTATAAACTGGCAATGGACTGGAAGCTGGCGCTGCCGCTGCATCCGGAATACCGTACCTTACCGATGGTCTGGTACGTCCCACCGCTGTCGCCGATTCAGTCCGTCGCCGACGCCGGCGGCCTGCCGAGTAACGGCAATATCCTGCCAGCGGTCGAAAGCCTGCGTATACCGGTACAGTATCTGGCGAACCTGCTGAGCGCCGGCGATACCGGCCCGGTCCTGCGCGCGTTAAAACGCATGATGGCGATGCGCCATTACAAACGTTCGCAAACCGTTGAAGGCGTGACCGATACCCGCGCCATTGAAGAAGTGGGCCTCAGCGTCGAGCAGGTGGAAGAGATGTATCGCTACCTGGCGATCGCCAATTACGAAGACCGCTTCGTGATCCCCACCAGCCACCGCGAACTGGCGGAAGACGCCTTCCCTGAACGCAACGGCTGCGGTTTTACCTTCGGCGATGGTTGCCATGGTTCTGATACTAAATTCAACCTGTTCAACAGTCGGCGCATCGACGCGATTGATGTGGGAGACGTTCGTCGACATGGGGAGGGAGAGTAATGCGGCTTCTCAAAGTCATCGCTTTACTGCTGGAGTATCCCGACGACGCGCTGTGGGATAACCGCGAGGAGGCGCTGGCGCTGGTCAGCGCCGATGCGCCCGCCCTGACGCCGTTTGTTACGCGATTACTGGCGGCGCCGCTGCTCGACCGTCAGGCCGAATGGTGTGAGGTGTTTGAGCGCGGTCGCGCCACCTCGCTGCTGCTGTTTGAACACGTTCACGCCGAATCGCGCGACCGCGGCCAGGCGATGGTCGATCTGATGAATCAGTATGAACAGGCGGGTCTGCAGATCGATTGTCGCGAACTCCCGGACCACCTGCCTTTATATCTTGAGTATCTCAGCACTCTCCCGTTGGCCGATGCCCGTGAAGGACTGCAGAACGTCGCGCCCATTCTGGCATTGCTCGGTGGACGCTTAAAGCAGCGCGAATGCGATTACTATCAACTCTTTGACGCCCTCCTCACGCTGGCGGATAGCCCACTCAATAGTGACAGTGTCACCAGGCAGGTAGCGAGTGAGAAGCGTGACGACACGCGCCAGGCGCTGGATGCGGTGTGGGAAGAAGAACAGGTGAAGTTTATTGAAGATAATGCAACCGCTTGCGATAGCTCGCCAATGCAAGCTTATCAACGACGCTTTAGCCAGGATGTGGCGCCGCAGTACGTCGACATCCGCGCCGGAGGCCCGAAATGATACAGTACTTAAACGTCTTCTTTTACGATATCTACCCTTATCTCTGCGGCACCGTATTCCTGGTGGGCAGTTGGCTGCGCTATGACTACGGTCAGTATACCTGGCGCGCGTCATCCAGCCAGATGCTCGATAAACGGGGCATGGTGCTGTGGTCGAACTTATTTCATATCGGCATCCTCGGCATCTTCTTCGGCCACTTCTTCGGGATGCTGACGCCGCACTGGGTCTATTCATGGTTCCTGCCGATGTCGCAGAAACAGGTGATGGCGATGGTGCTGGGCGGCGTCTGCGGCGTGCTGACCCTGGTCGGCGGCATAGGCCTGCTGGTGCGTCGTCTGACCAACCCGCGCATTCGCGCCACCTCCACCACTGCGGATATCCTGATCCTGTGCATTCTGCTGATTCAGTGCGCGCTGGGGCTGACGACTATTCCGTTCTCCGCCCAGCATCCGGACGGCAGCGAAATGTTGAAACTGGTAGATTGGGCGCAGGCGGTAGTCACCTTCCACGGCGGCGCATCGGCGCATCTGGACGGCGTCGCGTGGGTGTACCGCGTCCATCTGGTGCTGGGGATGACTATCTTCCTTATTTTCCCGTTCACCCGGCTGGTTCACGTCTGGAGCGCGCCGATAGAGTATTTCACCCGCCGCTACCAGGTGGTACGCTCCCGGCGCTGAAAGCCAGCGGCTTTTATCATTCATCCCTACCGGTAGCCCGGACGAGGCGCCTACGCCGACTCCGGGTATTTATCAGCCCTGGCTCCAGCCTTTATGCCGGATGGCGGCTACGCCTTATCCGGCCTACAACGACTGCCCCGGCCTGCCGGGAACGTCTCAGCGATTTTGAGGCCACCAACATCGGCAGTTTCAGTCAGCATTGATGCGGTTGTAGCGGTGTAGCCCGGACGAGGCGCTTGCGCCGACTCCGGGGTCATATTCATCGGCCACGGCTCCAGCCTTTACGCCGGATGGCGGCTACGCCTTATCTGGCCTACGGCGACCATGCGCTTTCCTCGTCCCGTTATAAACGTTACTTCCCGGCTTCCGGATGGGTATCGAACGCCGCCATTACCGCTGCCAGCGCGGCTTCGCTGAACCCGTGTTTTGGGTCGTCCACACCTAATCCGAATCGGGTTTGCAGCGCTTCATACAGCGCCGACACGTCCGCAAGATCCACCTTCTCCACCACGTGGTTGTTCTCCCAGTGGGTAAAATGGAAATTGGTGAGCGTCATTTTACCGCCGTCAGGCAGATGACGGCACATCAGCAGATGGTGACGAAAGTGGGACTGCGGCCAGTGCGCCGACCAGAAGTTACCCATCACATAATCAGAAGCATACTGTCGACCCAGATCGAAATGGTACATCGACTGCCAGTGCTCATGATGATTAAACTGCAACGTCCACTCATCGCCTTCATGCACCAGGCGATAAATACCATGCGGCGTATGCTGCGGAATATCCGCCAGCAGCTTAATCGGCGCGGTCAGCGTCTGGCCGCCGAAACCGACGTCGGCGATCCAGCGTTCGCCCTCCACTTCCACCAGCAATAAGCGATGGGTACGCGGCGGCATCTGCGGCGGATTAGCCAACACCACGCGCCCCAGCAGGCTGCGAACCGAGAAACCAATCTCACTTAGCGCCCGTTGCAAAAGCCCGTTCTGCTCAAAGCAGTAACCGCCGCGGCGGGCGGTGATTAACTTCTCCTCGAGCGCCCGATCGTCAAGGTGGATTTCACGCGGCAGTAAAACGTCCAGATTCTCAAACGGGATCGCGCTATTGTGATGGCTATGCAACTCCCGCAGGGTGTCAATGGAAACATCGGGGGTTCCCGTCCAGGCCAGACGAGTAAAATACGCGCTTAAAAATGGGGTCATCAACGCCTCCAGCTTTTGGTGTCCGACATTTATAGCGTATTTTTTCCCCGCGACGGCGTATTTTGTGCGATCGCGCCAGATGATTTCTGATTTAGGTCGCGGTTGACGTATTGATTACCTTTGTATTGTGAATAAACTACTTACAGGCATTCGCCACTCACCAAGGAACGCTTATGAGCCGTTTTCGCCACGTCGAACTTCAGTACGCCAGTCGCCTGCTCAACCACGGCCCGACCATTATGATCACCAGTTATGACGCGCAGTCAGGGCGGCGCAACGTGATGTCCGCCGCCTGGTCGATGCCAGTTGAATTTGCCCCGCCTCGCGTGGCTATTGTGGTGGATAAAAGCACCTGGACGCGTGATCTCATTGAGCGTAACGGCGCCTTTGGTATCGTGGTGCCAGGCGTGGCCGCCGCCAGTTGGGTCTATGCGGTAGGCAGCGTAAGCGGGCGCGATGAAGATAAGTTCAATGCTTACGGTATCCCGACGGTGCAGGGGCCCGAACTGGGGTTACCGTTAATTGAAGAGAAATGCCTGGCGTGGATGGAATGCCGTCTGCTACCCGCCACCGCGGCACAAGAACAATACGATACGCTGTTTGGCGAAGTGGTTGCCGCCGCGGCCGATGAACGCGTTTTCGTCAGCGGCCGCTGGCAGTTTGACGATGATAAACTCAATACCATTCACCATCTCGGTACCGGTAATTTTGTCGCCAGCGGACGTCACGTGCAGGCCAATACGCCAGAAAACAAATAAGGTTTCCTACGACGCCTGGTGTTGGCGGCGGCGGTCATCGCTGGGAGTCAGGCCAAAGACCTTTTTATACAGCGTCGTGAAGTGATTGCTATTGGCGAAACCGCATAAAAAGGCGATTTCTGTGATCGTCATTTCCGTTTCCCGCAGTTTTACTCGTGCGGATACCAGGCGCAGGCGTTTGACATAATTATCGGGCGTTAATCCAGTCGCCTCTTTAATATGACGAAAAGCAGTGCGCGACGTCAGGTGAAATTGTTCAGCAAGTTGCGGCCAGTTATGTTCCTCAAAGCAATGTTCCTGTAACCAGGTGAGCAGCTTATGGAGTTTGTATTTAGTGGTGCTATATTCGACTTCACTTTCCGCTCGTTGAATAAGCGTAATTAGCTGAAAAAAGGTGGCCTCACGCAGGGCGTTATTCTTAGTTTGTTGGTATTCGGCACTACATATTTTTTCAATCAATAGCTTACACTGTTGCCGGGTCTCCTGCGATAACCAACCGTAGCGCGAGGAGTCGGTGGCCGCAAAGTTTTGCAATAACGGTGCAAGTTCGCGTAAATAGATAAAATCAACCTGCGGATTAATTAATAGATTAATTAACTTCAGCGTCCCAAGCTCATCATAATAATGCGTATCGCCAGGAGAAACATAAAAAACATCCCCTTGTTGAATATACAAAGGCCGGCCATTAATAACGTGGAGGCCATGCCCTTGTTCAACTATCACTAACTCCGCGAATTCATGACCATGTTCGCGGTTATTATCCTCTGGATCGCTGGCGTAAATAGCCAGTTTAGCGAGTGGATTGCTGAAATAAGAATCAATAGTCAACGTCATCATCACTTAATATCCAATACGGCAAGGCAGCTGATAGCACGATAATGCATTTCCCAAACCACTATCGGTAAGATTTATCAAATTGTGATCGTCACCCGCCCCATCCCACTGCCATTGCCAACATGGCCATCGCGTTGGCATTGCCAGAGTGGTTGCCACTCACATCGTCATTTTATGCTGCGAGTCCCCTAACTTTGAGGACGCAGTATGTCACAAGCCATGCAATACAACGCCCAAGTTGCGATGATCCGCCATCCGCAGTTTTTACGCACCGCGGAGTCGCTTAAACCCGCACTGCACAGCGAATACCGCGAACCGCAGGCCATTATTGACGCTCATGCCGATGCCAGCGCACCCTTCGGCTGGCAGGCAGTGGAGCTTTGCACCCCACAGCAATTTTACCAGCGTGAATTCACCAGTGGCGACAGCGTCATCGTGGACTTCGGTAATCACTTTGTTGGCTATGTTGAGCTGGCATGTCTAAGCGTCGGCAGTCCTCCCGATGCCCCGGCGCACCTTCATTTTACCTTCGGCGAGACGCTGAGCGAGGTTTGTGAATCATTTGATGATTACCGGGGCTGGCTCAGCAGCAGCTGGTTGCAACAGCAGGATTTGTGGATTGATGAACTTCCTGGAGAAATCAGACTCCCGCGACGCTATTGCTTTCGTTATCTCAAAGTGGAGGTCAAGGCGGTTTCCAGAAAATTTAATCTGTGTTTCACCCGACTGCGCATCCATGCCGTCAGTTCGGCCCACAGTATCTGCCCCCCATCAACTACCCAAGACCCACGTTTACAGCTTATCGACCAGACAGCCGTACTGACGCTGAAGAATTGTATGCAAGACGTATTCGAAGATGGGCCCAAGCGCGACCGTCGTCTGTGGCTTGGCGATCTCCGCCTGCAGGCGCTGGTTAACGATGTCACGTTCGCGAATCACTCGCTGGTTCGCCGTTGTTTGTATCTTTTTGCTGGCCATACCCGGCAAGACGGTATGGTTTCCGCCAATATTTTCGTTCAGCCGCAAGTCATAGCCGACGACACCTTTTTGTTTGATTATTCGCTGTTTTTTGTTGATACGCTGTTCAACTATCTACGCAGTTCCGGCGACGTAGCCACCGCGCAAGAGCTCTGGCCCACCGCCAGACGGCAAATCGAGTTGGCGCTTGAACGTTGCGATAAACAGCATTTGGTTCGCGATAGCGACGACTGGTGGGTATTTATCGACTGGCAAGAGACGCTAAACAAGCAAACTTCGGCCCAGGGCGTCTTAATTTACTGCCTGCAGCGCGCCGTATTGCTCGCCGGACAATTTCAGCCCGAGTTAGTAGCGGGTTATAAGATGCATCTGCAGCAGCTAAAGTCGGCTGCGCTGTCCTGCTTGTGGGACGAAGCGCAAGGATTTTTCATTAGCGGCGCGCAACGTCAAGTCTCCTGGGCATCACAAATCTGGATGGTGCTAGCCGAAGTCGGCAATAGTGCGCAACGAGAAACGCTCATGCGTCATCTGCTTTCCTCCCCGCCGTCGGTGGCCATCAACACGCCCTATCTGCGTCACCATTTTGTTGCTGCTCTGCTGCAATGTGGGCTACGCGCGGAAGCTATTAACGAAATCAAAGCCTACTGGGGCGCGATGATAGATTACGGCGCGGATACGTTCTGGGAGGTTTTTGATCCTGACAACCCTGAGTTTTCACCTTACGGCAGCAAGCTGATTAACAGCTATTGTCACGCGTGGAGCTGTACCCCGGCCTGGTTTATCCGCCAATATAATCTTTAATAACAACTAAATACGAGCATATCATTATGGCAAACAATATATTCACTCTTTGGCGGCAACGCCTGGGCTACGGCATCGCAGATCTCTCCTGCAATTTGGTGTGGCAGCTTATCTCTCTGTACCTGATGTTCTTCTACACCGATGTAATGAACTTACCCGCCTGGTACGTCGGCGTGATGTTTCTGGTGACACGTCTGGTGGATGGCGTGGCCGATGTACTGATGGGACTGGTAATAGACAATACCGCAACCCGTTGGGGCCGCTGTCGTCCCTATTTGCTGATTGGCGCCGTACCGTTCGGCCTGCTATGTATCCTCGCGTTTTACGTCCCCGAATTCTCCACTACCGGAAAATTGATTTACGCCTTTATTACCTATCTGTGTCTGTCGTTTCTTTACACACTGGTCAATATTCCGTTTTGCGCGATGCTGCCGTTTCTGACAAACGATTCCCAGGAGCGCACTACGCTCTCGGCAGTACGAATCTTACTTGGCTCGTTGGGGGCGACCATTGTCGCCGTCACCACGCTGCCGCTTGTCAGCACTCTCGGTCAGGGCGATCAGGCTCGTGGGTTTTTCTATACCGCGGTGATGTTCGGCGTGATTGCCACTTTTTTTCTACTGGTCAGTTTCCGCAACGTCAAAGAAACAATCACCATCACTCAAGAAAAAATGACTCTGAAACGCGCCTGGTTCAGCCTACGCGCCAACCGTCCGTGGTGGGTTTTCGCGATTAACATTTTCCTGATGTGGGGCGCCTTTTTCTTCCAGACAGGCGCGTTGGTTTACTTCTTCCACTACTACGTCGGCAATAGCAGTCTGACGGCAATCGTCGCCGGTATTTCGACATTTGTGCCTCTGCTGGGGACATTGACCGTCCCACTGCTGGCCAGTCGGCTAAAAAAACGCCATGTCTACCTGATTGCCAGTGCTATCAATCTCATTGGAATGATCGTAATGATGGCGGCAGGGGTAAATAGTTGGGGTTTGGTTACTGGTGCGGTGATCCTTTCGCTCGGTGCCGGACAACGCACGGCTATTTACTTCTCGATGCAGGCGGATCCGGTGGATTATGGCGTCTGGAAAACCGGAGTGAATACCGCTGGGATCCTGACCTCAATCAATGGTTTTCTTGGCAAAGTGGCCATGGCTGGCGCTGGCGCGATTACGGGCGCCCTGCTCACTTCAGGCGGCTATATCGCCAACCAGGCGCAAAGTGAAACGGCGATGCTGGCGATAAAGTCCTGCTATCTCTACATTCCGGCGCTACTGATCTTTGCCTCGATGTTGTGGATGGGTCGTTTTTATCGGCTTGACGATCATTACGAGCAAATCCGCGCAGACCTCGATGCCGGGCGCTATGCCACGTCCGACATTCATTCAACAGACGGAGAACGTCAGGCGATTTAAGTTCGCCCCCTCTTTTATTACCTCTGAAACTGACAAGGATAAGTATGCGTCTCTCTTTGATTTGCGCAGCAGTTTGCTGCGCCCTTTTTTCGGCCTCCGACGCGTTGGCCGCGCCGCTCACTATCGAGCAGCGGCTGGCCCAACTTGAGGCCAGACTGAAACATGCGGAACACCAGGCAGCCGAAGCAAACCGCCGTGCGCAGCAGGCCGAACAGCGAACCTCCGTCGCGGAACAACGCGCCAGCAATGCCGAAAAACAGATACAAACCCTAAGTAAGCGCACCGATGCCGGCGAACAAAAACAGCAGAAGCTCAGTCGTCAATTGGCCAAATCCACCGACGATAACGGTTTTGAATTTAATGCCTACGCCCGTTCCGGAATGCTGGTGAACAGCCACGGTAAAGGCGCGCGCGGCGGACCCGGTATTTCACCGGCCAGTTCGCTTAACGGCGACGCCCACGTGGGTCGTCTTGGCAATGAGAAAGATAACTATGTTGAACTGAGCTTTGGCAAAAAAATGACCTTTAGCGACGGTTCATGGGCACATTTCAAAACAATGCTTGCCGATGGCGCCACCAACCCGGATCCGTGGGTGCAGGATAATACTAGCCACCACCTTAACGTACGCCAACTGTATGTCGAGATGGGTAGCTTCGCTGATTTTAGCGGTCCATTTAACCAGGCGTCGATTTGGGCCGGAAAACGCTTTGATCGGGATAACTTCGATATTCACTTTACCGATAGCGATATTATGTTCCTCGGCGGTACCGGCGGCGGAATCAATGATGTGCGTTGGAGTCAACAGCTTCGGGGCGATTATTCAGTCTACGCCCGCAACTTTGGCGATTTAGGTAGCGATAACTATGAAGATAACGATATTCAGAATCTGATGTTTACCGCCAATCATTTCTGGCGAAACTGGCAGTTAATGACCACGGTAATGACCGCGCAGGGTAATGACACGCTAAAAGACAACACCTCAACGACCGGCAGTTATGCGCTACGTAGCGACAACACTGCCAAAAATGGCTATTACGCGATGTTGGCTTATCACGACAAACAGCAGTTCTACGGCCTTGCGCCTGGCATCTCAGAAAGCGCCCTGCAGTACGGTGGCGGTTTAGGCGCAGAAGCTCGCCAGCCGGGCAGCGACGGCGATCTGACCGGGAATGCTAAATCCCTGCGTTTTGCTTCTTACGGCATTTTGCCGCTAGGGAAAAACTGGCAATTGGCGCCATCGGTCATCGCGCAACACAGCGAAAACCGTTATCGTGACGGCGACCGCTACGACTGGGCTACTTTTAACCTGCGTCTTTCCCAAGGGATCACCCGCAACTTTGCCCTGCTATATGAAGCCTCCTGGCAATATATGGATTTGAATCCTAATGGCCGAACCTATCGCCATAACGACAATGTTTATCAGTATCAGGCCGTCAGCGGCGATTTTTACAAGCTTACCTTCGCACCAACGTTCAAAGTCGGCGACATTTTCGATATTAAAGCTCGCCCGGAGATCCGCTTCTTCGCAACATGGATGAACTGGGACAAAGCTCTGGATCATTACGCCATTAACGATGATTTTGGCAGTTCCGGTTTTACCGCCGGCGGCAACTGGAATTTTGGCGTACAGACAGAAATCTGGTTTTAAATAGGGTACAAAATGACGGCAACCCTGCCGTCATTCCCGGATGACCATCTTTTACAATAAGTGATAAGACAGCGGGCTTATCATAAAGCGATGAAGATGACTGCCGCCTTTAAGGTTGAAGTTAGCTTTAATCTTGTCTAAATGCGCATAAATGGTTTTTACCCGCAGACCCAGCACTCTGGCAACGGCGTTCACCGACATGCCGGCTACGACATGATCGATAATCATCATCTCTCTTTCACTGAGCGGGGCTCCCCCCTTTGCCTTTATTAGACTAAAGTCCGGTTGACCGCCATGGTCATATAACTGCCGATGCTTAATGTCCAACAACAACTTTTGAATATTGGCTGTCGATTCGCGACTACTCACCCACAATATATTCCCCCGATAAATCAACCGTCCAGGGCGACTACTTCTGGACGTGCTTACTCCCAAAATAATGCCCTTAAACAATTGAGATAACGCATAGAGATGCTTGTAATCTTGATAGCCATGTAGCGGCAAAATAATAAGATCCGCTTGCTGTATAGAATGGTTAGTGTAAGCCAATTCAACGTAAGCGGGCTCATGACACTCAGAAGATATCTGTTGTAGACAATATTCTACACCCAGTCGAAACCAGATATCCTTGCTATTAATTATAACCTTCAATTTTATAACCCTGGCATAAGAACGACAGGCGCACCTTGAATATAGAAAATCCTACTCGACTGTTACCTTACGTCGGATATTCCACGTAACTGTATGATAGCGCCATCATTCTGGCAGAACGGTTTATCACTTTTCACAGAATAAACAGTTGTAACGTAGTGACTGTTGATATAATAACCCTGAGTCTTGACGCGTAATATAATTTCTTGCTCAATGCCGACATCCTTGAGGAGTCGACGTAAATTTTGCATCACTTGCCATAAACGTTGCGATGAAGGCCTTAAATCATTTTTCTCCCAGACATGCACCATCAACTCTTCATCACTAACAATTCTTTCAAGGCCATGTTCAAATAAATATTCAATTAGACAGGCCATCGTTTTTCGTAGACGGATGTTTTTTCTATTACCACTTACAGTAGCTATTTCCCGGTACTTCAAGAAGTAAAAAAAATCATCCTCTAATTGGTAACCAAGTAACGCACTACCTATTATCATTCATCTCTCCATGATAAAAATCATCATTTCAAAGGCAGGTTACATGGCAAATGAGCAATCGCCTAAACAATTTTGATATGCATAATAATCAAAACATAAAACTACATTTAAATACATACAAAGCGTAAATGACCTTATAACTTAATATTATCAGTTATTTATGTTGATTAGGATTATTCTTAAATGGCCATTTCCTTTACAAAAGGTAAATTAATGAAAGGTATGGAAATCAAAAAAAAGCCACTTTTATTGATCTAAATCAATAAAGCGGCATATCTTTCGCTCAAGTAAAATTGACCTTGGTCGATAGTAGTCTAATTGGCGCGATGAAAAGCGGCCCGTCCTTTACATTCGGTAGCCCGGTTTCTTAATCAAAGAATCCATCTGCGGCGCGATCTCATCATCCCACACCCGCTGCCAGTCGCTCTGCTGTACCTGATTAAGGGCAACGCTAACTGAACTGTCTTTGGTGCTGAGATGACGGATCAGAACCTCAGTGATTTCCGCAGCCAGCGCGCTTTTTTGCTCTTCGCTCAGTTCACGGGGAAAACATTTGATATCGACATGTGGCATAGCAGGCTCCTTATTATTGGGATTTTAAAACTATCACAGATTCCCTAACTCAAATCACGATTTGTGCCTTAGAGAAGATTATTGTCACGCAGTACCTGCTGCAGCTCCGCACGGCGATAAACCGCCTGGGCCACAGCGGCAAACTTTGGCGTATGCGCGGCAAACCACTCGCGCCGCGGCCCCCAGCTGTACATCGCGGCAATATAGCAATCCAACAGCGTGATATTCCCGCCTAATGCGTAAGGCTCGGCTGCCAGCTGCTGTTCCAGCCAGAGATAGAGTGATTTGCGGTATTGCTGACAGCTCTCACGCAGTTCGTCAGGCGCTGAGGCTGTCCAGCGTTCGGGATAGTCGGCATAGGTGAAGGTCGGATAAACGTTAGCCACCAGCCAGATCAGCAAACGTTGAAACTGCTGGCGCTGTGGCGTACCGGCTGGCGGCGCCAGATCCGCGCGCTCATCGAGGATCATCAGCGCGATCGCCGCTGTTTCCGTCATCACGCTGCCATCCGCCAGTTGCAGGGTAGGCACCTGACACAGCGGGTTGATCGCCAGTAGTTTCTCTCGCTGCGCGCCTGGCTGGTCAAAGCCATCGACATTGATAAATTGATATGGGATGTTGGCCAAGGTCAACATCATCTCGCTTATTGCCGAGCCCCACCCCGGCACACCATACAATTTCATGATCGTCAGTTCCCAGGCAGAAAACTTTTAGCGTAGCACTAATTCCGCGCGGCGCTGAATTCGCGCCAGGCGACGATGGCTACCAGTACCACCGGAATAAGCACCGAGTAGAAACCCGTCAGAATGTAGCCCAGCGCCCCAAGCCCTGCTCCCAGCAGAAAACCGAGCACCGAAGCCCCCGATTTTTTGATTTTTTCTCTATTCTCGCGGTTGGGCGCCTGGCACCAGTTAACCACATCGATGGTTAACTGCGTGACGTTACCGGTCATCATCGTACTCGGGCTGGTGGTGGGTAATAATAATCGGGTGGTGGCGTTCCGCACCCCCATCGCCATCACGCCGGCCATGCCGGTGATTAACGCGGTCGCGCTATCCGCGCCGACAAAGGGCTGCCACAGCAGCCCCAACAGGCCGAAAAGGAGTAACAGCAGAATCTCAACGACGAACAAGCTGCCAAGAAAGCCTGGCGTAATGGTTTTTCGACTTTTGATAACCAGCGTGACGATCGCCACCGCCAGCATAAAAACAGGAATGGCGAGCAGTTTCGATAAAATACCTTCGCTGTTGGTGGCCAGGGCTGCCCCGGCCACTACCAGGTTTCCCGTGACGTGGGCGGTAAACAGGCCAAACAAGGTGATGAAGCTGATAGTGTCGATAGCGCCGCCGGAAGCGGCGAGCAACGCGGGCTCACGATGGTGCTGCCAGCGTTGCTCCAGTAAGAGTTGGTTTTCGGCCACAGAGATTAATCCATTAATAAGACACACGATGTAGCCATGAGTATAGCAATCCCTGGCTATTAATAATCACAGCATCAATATGTTATCCCCGGCGGATTGACCTCCGATTGCCTGACTACCTCCCCCTGTTCCCCCCAGCGCGCGAGAACCTGCTGATACTCGCCACGCGCGATCGCGCCATTCAGCGCCGCCTGCAGCGCGTATACCAGCCCATTGCCTTTTTTAGTGGTGGTGGCCACCCATGCTTTTTTGGGACCGAGCCCGACAACTTTGGTTTTTCCGTTTAATGCAGCCTTATAAGAGGCCACCGACTGCGGACCAAAAAAGACGTCCGCCCTTCCCGACTGAATATACAAATTGCCGGAGGCATCGTCGGTAAGATAAACCGGTAACGCCGGTTGCCGTCCCGCAGCTTCGTTTTCCGCATTCCATCCCAGCAGTATCCGCTCCTGGTTGGTGCCAGAACCGACAATGACTTTACGTCCTGAGAGATCCTGCGCATTTGAGATCCGCGTAATGTCACTGGTTGATTTCACCGAAAAGGCCAGCGAGTCTACGCGGTAGGTGGCGAAATCGAACTTCTCTTTGCGCTTCTCGGTCACCGCGATGTTAATCAACGCCACATCGTAACGCCCTGACGCGATCCCCAAAGGCCAGTCCTCCCAGGCCGTTGGCACCAGTTTCAGTTTCAGACCAAGGCTACCCGCCAGTAAACGGGCGATGTCCGGGTCGCTGCCGATACGCGTGCGGTTGTCGCTGGCCAGCAGCGCCAGCGGCGGTGAATTTAATGCCGAAATCGCCACCGTCAGCACACCGGGCTCCACAAAACGATAGTTCGGAGGAATTTTGCTAATCGCGTTATCATCTCGCGTCACCGGCAATGGCTGTTCATTGGCGCGCAAATCGAGTTCGGCGCGCGCCTCGCCGATGCTCAGGAACAGCATGAGGGCTGCAGCTAATTTCCTCATGCCAGCACCCGTGATACAAATTGCCGGGTACGCTGGTGTTGCGGATGATTTAACACTTCATCGCTGCTGCCCTGTTCAACGATTTTGCCATCGACCATAAACACCACCTGGTCGGCAACCTCGCGGGCAAAGCCGATTTCGTGTGTTACCACCACAAGCGTCGTCCCGGAGCGGGCAAGTTTCTTGATAACATCAAGCACTTCGCCAACCAGTTCCGGATCCAGCGCGGAAGTGGGTTCATCAAACAAGATCACGCGCGGATTGAGCGCCAGAGCGCGGGCGATGGCAATGCGCTGCTGCTGGCCGCCGGAAAGATGCCGCGACCAGGCATCGGCTTTGTTGCGCAAACCGACAATGTCCAACAATTCGTAAGCACGAGCGATGGCCTCCTTTCGACTGGCCCGTTTGTGGGCAATCGGCGCTTCAATTAAATTCTCCAGCACCGTCAGATGCGGAAACAAATTGAAGTTCTGAAATACGTATCCCACGTTGACCCGCTGGCGAAGGATCTCTTTTTCTTTCAGCTCGTACAGCTTGTCGCCTTTACGGCGATAGCCGATATAGTCGCCATCAATCTGGATAAATCCTTCATCGACCCGTTCAAGATGGTTAATTGTGCGCAGCAATGTCGATTTTCCCGAACCGGACGGCCCGAGGATCACCGTCACCGTTCCCGGCGCTATCTCCAGCGAAACATCATCCAGCGCTTTATGACGGCCAAAGTATTTACTGACCCCGGTTATCGAAATATGACCATTACGAGAGTTGAGCATGGACGGCCTCCTGCGGCTGACGAACCGGTTGGATCAGGCGATTATTACGCACGCTGTTCACCGCCGAGCGGCGTTCGCTGCGCGCCAGCGCGCGTTCGACCAGGTACTGAATTGCGGAGAGCACGCTGGTAATCACCAGGTACCACGCGGCGCCCACCATCAGCAGCGGGATCACTTCCTGGGTGCGGTTATAAATCATCTGAATGGTGTAGAACAATTCCGGCATCGCCAGTACGTAAACCATCGCCGTCCCTTTTGCCAGGCTGATGATTTCATTGAACCCTGCCGGCAGAATGGTGCGCAGCGCTTGCGGCAAGATGATCCGCAGCGTGCGTCGCCAGGCGGGGAGTCCCAGCGCGGCGGCGGCCTCATACTGCCCGTGATCCACGCCCAAAAAGCCTCCGCGGATAATTTCGGCGGTATAGGCGCTCTGCACCAGCGTCAGGCCAACTACTGCCGTGGAGAACTGCCCCAGTACATTGATAGTCTGATAGCTCGCCCAGGTTACGCCGGTGAAAGGGATCCCCAGCGATAAGCTGTCGTACAGATAAGAGAAGTTATACAGAATGATCAACACCACGATTAGCGGCAGCGAACGGAACAGCCAGATATACCCCCATGCCAGGCTGCTGAGCAGCCATGACGACGACAAGCGGGCCAGCGCCAACAGGCCGCCGAAGATAACGCTTAAAAGGGTGCCAAGTAGCGTGAGCAGCAGCGTTTGCCCCAACCCCTCGAGGATCACCGGGTCGAAGAACCAGTGGGCGAATACCCCCCACTCCCAGCGCGGATTGAACGCGACCGACTGCACGACGACCGCCAGCACCAGCAGCGCCAATACCGCCCCGGCGACGCGCAGCGGGTAGCGCGCCGGAACCACTTTGATCGTTTCAGATGATTGCATAATGCCTCCTTAAGCGCTGTGGCTGAGGGCGCTAACCGCCAGCGCTTTACTGAACCGCAACCGGCCATCATAGGGCGGCCGGCTGTACTCTTCCGGGTCGCGAGCGAGGTCAAACTGCGCCTCATACCCCTGGCTTAAATAGAGCTTTACCGCTTCCGGCTGACGAAAACCGGTGGTGAGAAAAATATGGCTATAACCTGCCAGCACCGCCCGACGCTCCAGTTCTTGTACAACCCTGGCGGCCAGCCCCTGTTGACGCAGCCGACGATGCGTCCAGATCCGCTTAATTTCCGCGGTGTGCGTGTCTTTCGGCTTGTAGGCGCCGGTGGCGATGATTTCGCCGTCACGCTCCAGCACAATAAACAGCCCCTGCGGCGGCAGATACCATTCGGTTAACTCTACTTCCGCATCACGAGAAAAATAGTCGCCGTAACGAGCGGCGTACTCGGCAAACAGGCCGCTAATAATCGGCTGTAATTCCGGCGCGTCCGGAGAAATATCACGAAATGCTTCGCTCATAGCGCCCCCTGTTAATCGCCCAGCCCGGCGGGGTTGATTTCCGATTGTGGAATACTCTCCACTCCCTCGCCCCAGCGGTTGAGCACTTTGGCATAGTCACCGCTGGCGATAGCGCCGTTGAGCGCCGCCTGTACGGCATTAACCAGCCCGCTGCCTTTCTTCAGCGTCACCGCGATATGCGCCGCCTTCGGCCACCCGCCGTCCACGCTGCCCACCAGCTTGGTTTTGCCAGTAAGGGCCGCTTTCCAGGCGCCTATGACGTTAGGGCCGAAGAATGCGTCGGCGCGGCCCGTTTGCAAAGCCAGCGTCTGCGCGGCGTCGTCTTTGGTATAGACCGGTATAAACGGTTTAAGCCCGCGCTTAACGTTTTCCGCATTCCATGCGAGTAAGATTGCCTCCTGATTGGTGCCGGAGCCGACGATAATCTTCAGCCCGGCAATATCTTCCGCTTTGTCGATCTTGTTCAGTGGGCTGGTGCTTTTAACGTAAAAACCCAGCGAATCTTTACGATAAGTGGCGAAATCGAACTTCTCTTTGCGCTCTTTGGTGACGGTAATATTGCTGATCGCGGCATCATATTTGCCGGAGGCGACGCCGAGCGGCCAGTCTTCCCACGAGGTCGGAACAACGTTGACTTCGAGGCCGAGGCTGTCAGCCACCAGACGCGCAATATCCGCCTCGCTGCCGAGCAACGTTTTGTTATCATCAGAAAACACCGTCAGCGGCGGCGAGTTCAGCGCCGCAACCGCGACGGTAAATTTCCCCGGTACCGCCAGGTGCAGATCTTTCGGCAACAGCGCAATTGCCTGCGGATTTTTTGCCGTATGAATCGGGGTTTTATTGGCTTCCAGGCTAACCCCGGTGCCATTGATATTGACGTCCTGCGCCCACGACGGGGCGCTAATTGCCAACGCGAAGGCCAGCAATAGCGTTGATTTCTGCATAGCGCGGTTCTCTTTTATTATTTTTCGAATTGGTTAATGGGCAAATCCAGCCCCAGGCTTTCCCGCAGCGTGGTGCCTGGATAGTCGCGGCGGAACAATCCGCGCGCCTGCAGCAATGGCACCACTTCATCAACAAAACGCGGGAAGGTTTCCGGCGTGCCGCCCTGAATAATGAAGCCATCGGCGGCGCGTTGTTCAAACCACAGCTGCAGGCCGTCGGCGACATCGCTGGCCGTGCCGGAAAAGCGCGGGCGCGGGCTGGCGGCCTCCAGCGCCACCTGGCGCAGGGTTAATCCCCGTTCACGGGCATTGCGTTTAATCTCATCGGTGGTGCTGCGAAAGCTGTTTTGCCCAAGATCGCCAATATCCGGGAAGGGTTCATCCAGCGGATATTGCGCAAAGTCGTGATGCTCGAAATAGCGCCCCAGGTAATTCAACGCGTCGTCGATCGAGACCAGCGCCGCCGTGGTCTGGTATTGACGCTCCGCATCCTCCGCGTCGTCACCGACGATTACGCTGACGCCCTGGAAAATATGCAGTTGATCCGCACTGCGCTGATAGGCAGCCAGTTGGCTTTTGACATCCTGATAAAACGCCTGCGCCTCGGCTAATGATTCCTGGTGGGTAAAAATGGCATCAGCGTGGCGAGCGGCTAATTTTTTGCCGTCATCGGAGGCGCCTGCCTGGAATATAATGGGCCGTCCCTGTGGCGTGCGGGCAATATTCAAAGGACCAGCGACTTTAAAGAAATCGCCATGATGATTAAGCGTATGCAGTTTATTTTTATCAAAAAACTGGCCGCTCTCTTTATTACGCACAAAAGCGCCGTCTTCCCAGGAATCCCACAATCCTTTAACCACCTGAAGATATTCGTCGGCGATACGATAGCGCAGCGCATGATCGGGATGCTGGGCGCGGGAGAAGTTTTTCGCCGAGCCTTCCAGCGGCGACGTCACCACGTTCCAGCCGGCGCGCCCGTGGCTTAAATGGTCAAGACTGGCGAACTGTCGCGCGGTCGTGAACGGTTCGCTATAGGAGGTGGAGAGCGTACCGACCAGCCCCAGACGATCGGTCACCGCCGCCAGCGTTGATAATACCGTTAACGGCTCAAAACGATTTAAAAAGTGCGGGATGGATTTTTCGTTAATATATAACCCGTCGGCGACAAAAATAAAATCGAGTTTCCCCTGCTCGGCTTTTTGCGCCGTTTCTTTCACAAATTCAAAATTAATACTGGCATCCGCCAACGCCGCCGGATGACGCCAGGCGGACATATTTCCCGAGGCGCCATGTAAAATCGTCCCCAGACGTAATTGCCGTTTTTCAGACATAGTGACCCCTTACCCTGTCAAAAATTAAATATGGTGTAATGCCTGTTCCGCCAGATCCGCGAAATAGCGCGCGGCTGGGGCAATGACGTTTTCATCCGGATTAAAAGCCGGGTGATGCAGGCCAAATTCGCTGGCGCTACCTATGCTGACGAAAGCGCCCGGAATATGCTGCAGATAGACGGCAAAGTCTTCGCCGCCCAGATGTAAATCGGCGTGATGCGTGCGATAACCGAAGCGGTCGGCCGCCGCGCTGGCGAACGCCGCCCAGCGCTCATCGTTAACCAGCGCCGTTGGCCCGGCATACCAGAAGACATCGATTTGCGCGCCAAAGGCGCTGGCGAAACCGGCGGCGATTTCGCTGACTCTCGCCTTAACCCGCTGCTGCACCTCGCTACTGTGGGTGCGCAGCGTCCCTTCGAGCTCCACGCTTTCCGGCAAGACGTTCCAGGTATTCCCCCCCTGGATCCGCGTCACGCTGAGCACCACCGAATCCAGGGTGTTCACTTCGCGACTGGCGACGCTCTGCAGCAGCGTCACCAGTTGGCTCGCCAGCAGGATGGCGTCTTTACCTTCATGCGGCCGGGCGGCATGCGCCCCTTTGCCGGTCACTTTGAATACGAAGCGATCGACGTTGGCATAAAACGGGCCGCCGCGGGTGGCGAATTCGCCCACGGGTAAATTGGGCTCATTGTGCATGCCGAAGATGGCCGATACGCCGTCAAGCGCGCCAACGCGGATCAGCGTTTTGGCGCCGCCGAAACTCTCTTCCGCAGGCTGGAACAGGATCCGTACCCGCCCCGGCAGTTGCGCTTCTCGTTCCTTTAACAACAACGCCGCGCCAAGCATCACGCTGGTATGTATATCGTGACCGCAGGCATGCATGACGCCTGGATTTTGCGAGCGGAACGGCAGCCCGGTGGCCTCTTCTATCGGTAGCGCGTCGATATCCGCGCGGAGGGCGATGATTTTATCGCCGCTGCCCACCTCCGTGACCGCCCCGGTGGTTAACTCGTAAGGCAGTAACGGTAGGCCGCCGCTTTGCAACCAGTCGCGAATGCGCGCGGTGGTTGCTACTTCCTGTAAGGATAGTTCCGGATTTTGATGCAGTTCGCGCCGCCAGCTTATCAACTGTTGTTCGAAATTCATGGCGTCACCTCCACGCCAGAATGCGCCTGCGCCAACAGCCCCAGCGACTCCAGCCGCGCCCGGCCCTCAGCAATAGGGGTATCGATAATAAACTCATCAATGCCCCATTGCGCCTGAAGGGCATCGAGTTGTGCTTTAACCTCTTCTGCGGTACCGAACAACAGCGAGGACTCGCGGCGCTCAATCCGCGTGGGCGGGCTACCGGCCTGACGGGCGAAGGCTGCCGCCTGAGCTTCACTACCCACCGTTACCCGCTGGCCGTTTGTCAGTTCAACGCCCCAGACCTCTACCTGCTTCGCCAGTTCAGCGGCGCTGGCGGCGTCTTGCGCAACGATAACCTGTACGGCCACGATCACCTCCCGGCGGCTCAATTCGCGCCAGTTGGTTAACACTTCCCGCAACAAGTTTTTATCGCCATTGAGATGCGCGGCAAAAACAAAGTTCCAGTCCAGACTGGCCGCCAGGCGGGCGCTCTCGACGCTGGCGCCGAGCAGGAAACCGTCCGCACGGCGCGGCGGGATAGGCGTTGCGCGCAGGCTCTCCTCGCCCTGGCTTTCGGTCAACGTTAGCCAGTTATCAAGCTGGGCAAGCTGTTCGGCAAAACTGCCCTTCTCATGCTGATGGACGCCCTGTTGCAGCGCGCGAGTGGCAAGCGGCAGACCGCCTGGCGCCTTGCCAACGCCGAGATCGACGCGTCCTGGCGCAATACTGGCGAGCAAATTAAAGTTTTCGGCGACTTTGTAAGGGCTATAGTGCTGCAGCATCACGCCGCCGGATCCGACGCGGATCTGCCGGGTTTGCCCGAGGATCCAGGCAATCAGCAGCTCCGGCGACGGACTCGCCAGCTGTTCCGCGTTGTGATGCTCGGCAATCCAGAAACGATGATACCCCCAGCGTTCTGCCTGTTGCGCAAGCGTTAACGTACGCGCCAGCGCCTGAGCGGCAGTTTCGCCGGGAGCAAGAGGACTTTTATCCAGGATACTGATTCGATAAGACATTTCGCAGGCTCGTTTTAATTAACATGCCTGCATTATTAGAATCTGCAGCGCGTACTGAGAAACAATTTATTCACATGTACTCTGCCGGAAATTAGATATGCGCAATAAGAGACGGGTCCAATATGGTCTCTTCGTGGCGGATCTGCCGGACAAGGTTTAGACTCAATTCCCAGCCATGAATCAAATTCATCAATGCGGAATAATGATGCTAAAAGATAACTTCAACGATCTCCTGTCGTTTATGGTAGTCGCCCGCGAACGCAGTTTCACCCGCGCCGCCGCCCAACTTGGGGTGTCGCAATCTGCGCTGAGCCATGCGATGCGCAACCTCGAGGCCCGGCTTGATGTTCGCCTGCTGACCCGTACTACCCGCAGCGTCGCCCCCACCGACGCGGGTGAAAAATTGTTCCAGAATTTACGTCCACATCTCACGGAAATTGAACGCGAGCTCAGCGCCTTGAGGGATAACCGCGACCTTCCGGCGGGTAATATTCGCCTTAACGCCGGCGAACACGCCGTCAGCGCGGTTTTGTGGCCGGCATTGAAGCCATTTATGTTGCGTTATCCCGATATCAATATCGAAATTACCGTCGATAACGGCCTGGCCGATATCGTCGATGGCCGCTTTGACGCCGGTATACGTCTCGGCGATCAGGTGGCAAAGGACATGATTGCGGTGCGCATCGCCCCGGACATGCGCATGGTCGTCGTGGGCTCGCCTGATTATCTTCAACGCCACGGCACACCGCAGACGCCTTATCAACTGGATCAGCATCGCTGTATTAATATACGGCTACCGACCCGCGGCGGGCTCTACGCTTGGGAATTCAGCGACAATAATAAAACCTTCCAGGTTTATGTGGACGGACAACTGACGCTGAATAGCTTGCCGCAACGCATTGATGCCGCGGAATCCGGTCTCGGCCTGGCCTATGTCCCTGATGATTGCGTCGAGGAGGCGCTGGCGGCCGGTCGATTAGTGCAGGTTCTCGAAGACTGGACGCCTACCTTCCCTGGTTATCATCTGTATTACCCCAGTCGCCGGCAGCACACCGCTGCGTTTGCGCTACTCGTCGACGCGTTGCGTCATTGAACTCATTGATATTTAAGTAAGTGCTGTAGCGAAATGTTTTACGTGCGTCACTATCACGTTACGTGTAGGATGCAGCGCCGTGTATGGTTTATCTCTACGACAGAATAGTGAGAAAGCCAGCACGATGTATCGCCGCTGCGCGATACGACAACCACTCATGGACATTGACAGGAAAATGGGTACATCAATGAATAACAAACACACTGACGCGGCGGAACATCATGCCGCGAAACGCCACTGGCTCAACTCGCACGAATCGGGTTACCACAAAGCAATGGGCAACCGTCAGGTACAGATGATCGCCATTGGCGGCGCCATCGGTACCGGTCTGTTCCTCGGCGCCGGGGCGCGTTTACAAATGGCGGGTCCGGCGCTGGCGCTGGTTTATCTGGTTTGCGGTATCTTCTCCTTCTTCATCCTTCGCGCCCTCGGCGAACTGGTTCTCCATCGCCCCTCCAGCGGTAGTTTCGTCTCTTACGCTCGTGAATTCCTCGGTGAAAAAGCCGCCTACGTCGCCGGCTGGATGTATTTCGTTAACTGGGCAATGACCGGTATCGTCGATATCACCGCCGTCGCCTTGTATATGCATTATTGGGGCGCTTTCGGCGATGTTCCGCAGTGGGTCTTCGCTCTTGGCGCGCTGGCGATCGTCGGCACCATGAATATGATCGGTGTGAAATGGTTCGCTGAGATGGAGTTCTGGTTCGCGTTGGTAAAAGTACTGGCTATTGTCGCATTCCTGGTAGTCGGCACGATTTTCCTCGGTACCGGAAAACCGCTCGATGGCAATGCCACCGGCTTCCATCTGATTACCGACAACGGCGGTTTCTTCCCCCACGGTCTGTTGCCGGCACTGGTGCTAGTTCAGGGCGTAGTCTTCGCCTTCGCTTCCATCGAGCTGGTGGGTACCGCGGCGGGCGAATGTAAAGACCCGGAAACCATGGTACCGAAAGCGATTAACAGCGTGATCTGGCGTATCGGCCTGTTCTACGTCGGTTCCGTCGTGCTATTGGTGCTGCTGCTGCCGTGGAACGCCTATCAGGCAGGGCAAAGCCCGTTCGTCACCTTCTTCTCGAAGCTCGGCGTACCATACATCGGTAGCGTGATGAACATCGTGGTATTAACGGCCGCCCTCTCCAGCCTGAACTCAGGCCTGTACTGCACCGGGCGAATTCTGCGTTCGATGTCGATGGGAGGTTCAGCGCCGAAGTTTATGTCGAAGATGAGCCGCCATCACGTCCCTTACGCCGGGATCCTCGCGACGCTGGCAGTCTACGTGGTGGGGGTTTTCCTCAACTATCTGGTGCCGTCGCAGGTATTTGAGATCGTGCTTAACGTCGCATCCCTGGGGATTATCGCTTCATGGGGCTTTATCGTGATCTGCCAGATGCGTCTGCGTAAGGCTATCAAGGAAGGCAAAGCGGCGGATGTGAGCTTCAAAATGCCGGGCGCGCCATTTACTTCATGGCTAACGCTGCTGTTCTTGCTGAGCGTACTGGTGTTGATGGCATTTGACTACCCGAACGGCACCTATACCATCGGGTCCATTCCGCTGCTGGCGGTGCTGCTGGTCGCAGGCTGGTTCGGCGTACGTAAACGCGTGGCTGATGTTCACAGCACGGCGCCGGGCGTTGAAAAACGCTAAGCGCTTTTCCATAACGGTTTGCCCCTCAGCGGGCAAACCGTCACCGAAAAATTAATTATCTTCCACCAGTTGAGCAACGTCGCTGCTGTTGATTTCGCGTTTGTTGCCAGACTCATCAATATAGCTGGTCATGCCGGTCTCTTTATCCAACTGCGGTTTGCCGTGGGTCACAATAGTTTGCCCACTTTTTGTCGTCATGACGTAATTAGAGCTGCAGCCTGCCAGAAGCGCCAGCATTGCCGCCGCGCAGATCACCATATATGGCTTTTTCATAATTTCTCCAGAATGATTACCACTCTCCCGCCGCGCGCGGGAAAAAGTAAGTGTATAACCTTTATAGTAATCAGGCTAATAGCGGTTTGTAACAGAGGATGAGACCCGGAGTAAGGAGGGGTCGCCCCCTCCCTGGGGATTACAGGGCAATGCGGATTACGTCGTCCGGCGCGGTGGCCTCTTTCTGACGAGTTGACTCCTGCTTCACGCTAACAAACAGCGTTTTTCCATCGGCGGACAGCGCCAGGCTATTCGGGAAGGTCGGCGTTTTGAAGGTTTTGACAACCTTATAGGTCTTAGCATCAATGACGCTGACTTCACCCGCTTTGCGATGGGTGACGTAGACTTCGTTGCGGGCCGGGTTAAACAGCACCGCTAAAGATTCCGGCGCGGCGATTTTTTGCAGCACTTTCCCGTCACGAATATCCACCACCAGCATTTCCGGCTGCTTGCTGTCGGTAATGAAAGCGCGGTGACCGGCTGTATCCAGACTCAGGTTCAGGTAGAAATGCTCCTTACCGTCATCCTGCAGCTTCTTACGCGAGAGGATCTTATTGCTATCGGTATCGATAGTCAGCAGTTCGCCATCGGCATTGGTGGTGTAAAGACGTTTAGCGTCAGCATCGAGCGCCAGCCCGGTGGCCATCGCGCCGGTATTGGCAATGGTATCTTTCAGCGTCAGCTTGTCGCCATCCACCACCCAAATCACGCTCTCTTTACCCAGCCCGGAGATATACACGGTATTGGTTTTCTCATTCACCACCAGCTCACGCGGCTGCAGCGGGCGCACGGTATCACTACGTTTACGGTGATCGAGCACCAGTCGCCCTTTCACCGCGCTGGTTTTGGCATCTATTGCGGTCACGCTGCTATCAACGGTGTTGCCAAACCACAACGTCTGGGTGGTGTTATTGATGGTGGCGCCGAACGGTTTCAGGTCGTTATGAATAACCTGGGTGATGTCGAGCGTGGTCGGATCCAGACGATAGACGATACCGCCCTTATCCAGCGAACGGCTTTGCGAGGTGGCAACCCACAGCGCATTTTCCTGCTGGCTATACGCCATTTCGTACGCGCCTTTACCGACCGCTTTGCGCAGGAGCTCCTCGGCGGCGTGGGCGCTGAAGCTGCCTGCCAACAGTAACGACGTTAATAACAGAGAACGACGCAGACGCGGCGCGGATAACTGACGTAATGACATAACGATTCCCTTTATAGAACAATTAATTACTGGTTAGAGATGGCTTCCACAGCGTGAAGGTTAACTTCACTCTTTTTGTAAATGAGAATAGTAATCATTATTTATCGTAATGTGGAGCGTTAATTGCCTTTTTTGGTTAAAAGAATCACCTTTACTTGCCATTACTTAACGACCGGTTAGTTAATTCTTTTCAAAGAATTTACAAACGGTGTAACATATATACATATATTCCATTTGGTACGTTTCTCTTTGCGAGTCGCTCTGATGAAGATTATTGCCATGCGCACGGTCGCGCTCCCCGCTTTATTACTCCCTCTCGTCGCCAACGTGCACGCCAGCACCAACGACGAACAAACCATGGTCGTCACGGCGACGCCTACCTCGGTTTCCGAACTGGATACCCCTGCCGCCGTCAGCGTAGTGAATGGCGATGATATGCGTCAGGCCGCCCCGCGAATTAACCTCTCGGAATCGCTCGGCGCGGTACCCGGTTTGCAGGTACAAAACCGGCAAAACTATGCTCAGGATTTGCAGTTGTCGATTCGTGGTTTCGGTTCCCGCTCCACCTACGGCGTCCGTGGCCTGCGGCTATATGTAGACGGTATCCCTGCCACCATGCCCGATGGCCAGGGGCAGACATCGAATATCGATATCGGCAGTATCGATAGCCTGGAAGTGTTACGCGGACCTTTTTCCGCGCTCTATGGCAACTCTTCCGGCGGCGTAATTAACGTCAATACCCAAACCGGCAGCCAGCCGCCGACCATCGAGGCCAGCAGCTACTACGGCAGCTTCGGTACCTGGCATTACGGACTGAAAGCTACCGGCGCCGTCGGCGACGGTAGCCAGGCAGGTGATGTCGACTACACGGTATCGACCAACCGTTTCACCACTCATGGTTCTCGCGATCACAGCGGCGCGCGTAAAAATCTCGCCAACGCCAAATTAGGCGTGCGGATTAACGACGTCAGTAAATTAACATTGCTATTCAATAGCGTGGATATCAAAGCTAATGACCCGGGCGGATTGAGCTACGAGGAGTGGCAGAATAATCCGCGCCAATCGCCGCGCGGCGATCAATACAACACGCGTAAAACGGTGAAACAGACCCAGGCCGGGTTACGCTACGAACGCCAGCTTAGCCAGCAGGACGATCTGAGCGTGATGATGTACGCCGGCGAGCGCGAAACCACTCAGTACCAATCAATCCCGATGGCGCCGCAGCTGAAGCCCTCGCATTCCGGGGGCGTCATCGATTTAACTCGCCATTATCAGGGGATCGACACCCGCTGGACCCACCGCGGTGAATTACTGGTGCCAGTGACCTTTACCACCGGTCTTGATTACGAAAACATGAGCGAACGACGTAAGGGCTATGAAAACTACGTTCTGGTGAACGGCGCGCCGCAATACGGCGAACAGGGCGACCTGCGCCGTAATGAACGCAATCTGATGTGGAACCTGGATCCGTACCTGCAAACCCAGTGGCAGTTGACGCAGAAACTGACCCTAGACGCTGGCGTCCGCTACAGTTCGGTGTGGTTTGACTCTAACGACTATTACGTCACTCCGGGTAACGGCGACGATAGCGGCGATGCCAGCTACCACAAATGGCTGCCAGCCGGTTCATTGAAATATGCCGTCACGGATGCCTGGAATATCTATCTTTCCGCCGGGCGCGGTTTTGAAACGCCGACAATCAATGAACTCTCGTATCGTTCCGGCAATCAGAGCGGATTAAACTTCGATCTTAAACCCTCCACAAATGAAACCGTGGAAATTGGCAGCAAAACGCGGATAGGCAACGGACTGTTCACCGCCGCGCTGTTCCAGACCGATACCGACAATGAGATTGTGGTCGACTCCAGCAGCGGCGGCCGCACCAGCTATAAAAACGCCGGTAAAACCCGTCGTCAGGGAATGGAACTTGGCCTCGACCAGCAGTTTGGCGATAGCTGGAAATTAAAAGCGGCATGGACCTGGCTCGATGCCACCTATCGCACGAACGTTTGCGGTTCGTCAGACTGCAACGGCAACCGCATTCCGGGCATCGCCCGCAATATGGGCTATGCCTCTTTCGGCTACCAGCCGGAACAGGGTTGGTACGCAGGGAGCGATATCCGTTATATGGGCGACATTATGGCCAACGACGCCAACACCGCCAAAGCGCCATCGTGGACCGTGGTTGGCCTGACCACCGGCTATAAGTGGAGCTACGGGAAAATGGATATGGATCTGTTCGGTCGCGTCGATAACCTGTTTGACCGTAATTACGCGGGCTCAGTGATTGTCAACGAATCCAATGGTCGTTATTACGAACCAGCGCCGGGCCGTAACTTCGGCATCGGTATGAATCTCGCCTGGCGTTTCGAGTAACTACGCCCGCCGATGGGTGATGATAAAAAAGGGATCCCAATAGGGATCCCTTTTTGATTCCACCGCAGTCTGTTAGAACGCGCTTCTCAAGGACAATTCGAAAATAATTTTTTCCGCCTGGCAGGAGAAATTCACCGCCGCGTCCAGTTTCGCCTCATTACCCACCTGCTCAATCGTGTAATCTACGGACGGCGTTTCGCTGGCGGCGGCAACGGCGCGTTCGCGAATGGCCGCTACCGCGGACTCCGCCTCTTCACGGGTAGGGAAAAATTTCTCGACCCGGTAAACGCAGTCTTCGTTATCGATAATGGTGCCAACATCAATGGCGCAGCCTTTGGTACTGCATTTATCAACTACATCTTTCATCGCATTAACCTCTTAAGTTTCCTTAAGGATAAAAAGCCGCTCGCGGAAAAGCAAACCATTAATAAAAGTATGGATTAGTCATTTTGTTGGTTAAAGGCGGCGAAAGCGCCCCCGCACGCGTCTTCGGGGGCGTTAGAGAAGGCGGTGACGTTACTCGTCCGCTGCGACGTTAATCACCACTTTGCCGAAGTTTTCTCCCTTCAGCAGGCCAATCAGCGCCTGCGGCGCCTGCGCCAGGCCATCAATCTGCTGCTCGCGATATTTGATTTTACCTTCCTGTACCCAGCGCCCCATTTGCTGCTGGAACTCGGCAATGCGATGGCCGTAATCCTGGCCGATGATAAAGCCCTGCATACGAATACGTTTTTTAAGGATCGTCGCCATCAGCAGCGGCAGCCGATCCGGTCCATCCGGCAGCGAGGTGGCGTTATAGCCGCTAACCAATCCGCACACGGGGACCCGCGCCGCGGTATTCAGCAACGGCAGAACCGCATCAAAGACTTTACCGCCGACGTTCTCATAATAGACATCGATTCCCTGCGGACACGCCTGCGCCAGCTGCTGGCTGAAATCCGCAGCGCGGTGATCAAGACAAACATCGAAGCCTAACGTCTCTACCGCATAACGACATTTCTCGGCGCCGCCGGCAATGCCGACGGTGCGGCAACCCTTAAGTTTGCCAATCTGCCCGACGGTGGCCCCCACCGGCCCGGTTGCCGCCGCTACCACCAGCGTTTCGCCCGCTTTCGGCTGGCCGATGTCCAGCAGCCCCATATAAGCGGTAAATCCCGGCATACCTAACACCCCCAGCGCCCAGGAAGGGTGTTCAGGATTGTCACCGAGCTTAACTAAATCGCTACCATCGGAAAGCGCATAATCCTGCCAGCCACTATAGCCAAGCACCCACTCACCGGGTTTAAAATCAGGGTGATTAGAGCTCACCACACGGCTTACCGTCCCCCCGACCATCACCGCGCCAATGTCCACCGGTGGCGAATAAGAAGGCGCATCGCTCATCCGTCCGCGCATATAAGGGTCGAGTGACAAATAAATAGTCCGCAGCAGGATCTGGTTCGCCCCCGGCGTCGGCAGATCGCCCTCTTCCAGTCTGAAATTTTCGGCGGTAGGTTCACCGTGCGGGCGTGAAGCCAATATCCAGCGGTGGTGGCGTTGTGGATTAGCGGTCATAGCAAACTCCTCTTGTTAACGGCCTGTACTGAGGCTAGCCGTTTTATGCTTAACGCGCTTTAACATTATGAGCCGGATTGATTCAGGCGTACCACCAGATAGACGCAAGTCTCGCTGGACTCATTGATAAACCGGCAATCGTTGGGCGGCCCCAGTTCCAGACAATCCCCCGCCTGCATCTGATGGCGAGTATTCCCTTCAACAAAAACTAACTCACCCTGCTGTAGCCAGATGAGCTGTCGCGCCAGCGCGTACGAAGAAGCGGGCATCGGTACATCGCTGCCAGCCGGCAACTCTATTTGCACCAGGTCGATCGGCAGATCGCTACGCGGCGAGACGTGCCGGCGCAAATAGTGGCTTTGCGGATCGCGCCACACCGGCTGGTTGGCAAAGCGCAAAAGCTTGCCCTCCTGCATCTCTGCACGCGCAATTAACGTCGACATACTGATGCCAAACGCGCCAGAGAGACGGCCCAGCATCGCCGCGGTGGGGCTACTCTCGCCACGTTCAATTTTATGCACCATTGCCCGCGAGGCCCCGGCGCGTTCAGCCAAATCGCTCAACGACCAGCCGCGGGACTCGCGTTCGATACGAATGCGTGCGCTAATGCGCTGGTTGAGGTTGTCTTCTATAGTATTCATGGCGTAACAATATAGTGCGCACCACCGTATTACACAACTGTCCGCTATCCCCGACACTGCGCGTTCTGTGTAAAATTTATTGCTAAAACTGATGACAGCCTGCCGTTCATTATTGTAATAATACCGTACTACTATAGTGTACAGACTTTGAGGCTTTCTATGTCCATCCGCCATGCCAGTAAAGACGATTGCGCGGCGATCGCCGAAATCTATAATCACGCCGTACTGCATACCGCTGCCATCTGGAATGACAAAACCGTCGATACCGATAACCGTATTGCCTGGTTTGAAGCCCGGCAGATTGCCGGTTATCCGGTGCTGGTGAGTGAAGAAAACGGCGTGATTACCGGGTACTCCTCGTTCGGCGACTGGCGCGCATTTGACGGTTTCCGCCATACCGTTGAACATTCGGTGTACGTCCATCCCGATCATCAAGGTAAGGGAATCGGCCGCAAGTTGTTAGTCGCGCTTATCGCTGAAGCGCGGCGTCTGCACAAACATGTGATGGTGGCCGGAATTGAATCCCGCAATCACGCTTCGTTGCATCTTCATGAAACCCTGGGATTTATCACCAGCGGGCAGATGCCGCAGGTGGGGACTAAATTCGGCCGCTGGCTGGATCTGACCTTTATGCAGCTGCAGCTCGACGATCGCCTGGTTCCGGACGGCGAGGCATGAATCAGTCGCTCACCCTTGCCTGCCTGATAGCGGCGGGTGTCGGTCTGGTGTTGCAAAACACCCTGATGGTCCGCATTACCCAATCCGCCTCGACGATTCTTATCGCCATGTTGCTCAATTCGCTGGTGGGAATTGTTATTTTTGTGACTATTTTGCTATTGCGCCACGGCGCGGCAGGTTTTCAGGAACTGGCGCTGAATATCAAATGGTGGACCCTCATCCCCGGCCTGCTGGGTTCGTTTTTCGTCTTCGCCAGCATCAGCGGTTATCAAAACGTAGGGGCGGCGACGACCATTGCGGTACTGGTGGCCAGTCAGCTGGTAGGCGGATTGATTATTGATTTGATTCGCGCCCACGGCGTGCCGATTAGGGCGTTAATCGGGCCAGTATGCGGGGCGGCGATGCTGGTGGTCGGCGCCTGGCTGGTCGCCAGACGCCAGTTTTGACGTCACCCTTAAAGGATCTCGCCGCCTTTGGTTAACTGTTCGCGGCGCGCTTCCTGATCTTCATGATGTTGACGCCCGTGATGGGCTATCGCCGTGCGCAGGCGCTGCTGCTGGGTATAGCGTTCTTCACGGCCCAGTTCAGCATCATCGCTTAACGCAATCAGTAGCTCGTTCATATGGCTAATCACGCCCCCGGCAATGGTCTCATCGACCCTGGCAATGACATCGTCCAGATGGGCCATCCTGCTCTCCTTTTTGATCAATTCAGCTTCGCTTTGGAAAAATCGCTTCCCATCAGACTCACGCTGTAGCCGCTGACGTTGCTGCGGGTGGCGTAGAAAGTTTTACCCGTCGCCAGCGTGATCCATGGCGCCTGCTGATAGAAAATTTCCTGAGCCTGTTGGTAAAGTTTGGCGCGCGCCTGCGGATCGCTTAGCAGAAGCGCTTTTTTCACCAGCGCATCATAGGACTTATCGCACCAGCGCGCCACGTTAGAGCCAGTTTTGATATTATCACAGCTCAGCAGCGTGCCGGCGAAGTTGTCCGGGTCGCCGTTATCGGACATCCAGCCAAACAGCGCGCTATCATGCTCGCCCTTGCGCATCCCGGAAAGGTATTCGCCCCACTCATAGCTAACGATTTTCGCTTTAATGCCGACTTTGCTCCAGTCGTTCTGAATCATTTCAGCGACACGCTTCGAGTTCGGGTTATACGGACGCTGTACCGGCATCGACCATAGGGTCACTTCTGCGCCCTGCTCCAATCCCGCCTGCTTAAGCAGCTCTTTCGCCTTCTGCGGATTGTAGTCGTAATCCGGTAAATCCTTCTTGTAACCGAGCATATTGGCCGGGATCGGCGATTTCGCCACGTTGCCGGAATCAAGGAAGACCGCTTTCACAATCGCCTGTTTGTCGGTGGCGTAGTTCAGCGCCTGACGTACCAGCACGTTATCAAACGGTTTCTTTTCAGTATTAAATGCCAGATACCCCACGTTCAACGCTTCCACCGCGTGTAGCGCCAGATCTTTATTCCCTTTAATCACCGGGAACTGTACCGGCGATGGTGCGGGAATAATCTGGCATTCATTGGTCTGCAGCTTAGCCAGACGAGTCTCAACGTTCGGCGTAATCGAGAAGATCAGATGCTTAGTCGGCACCTCGCCTTCCCAATAGTGCGGGTTGGCAATATAGCGGATTTGTGAATCCACTTTGTACTGCTGGAGCGCATAAGGGCCGGTACCGATAGGCCAGCTATCGACGTATTCCGGCGTTCCTTTTTTCAGCATCGCATCGGCATATTCCGCAGAAAGAATCGAAGCGAAGTCCATTCCCCAGTCGGCAAGAAACGCCGCGTTGGGCTCGCTCAGCACAAACTGAACGTGATAATCATCGATCTTCTTCACTTCTTTAATCAGCTTATCAAGACCGACGTCGTGGAAATATTCATAATTGCCCTGCGACACGTTGTGATAAGGATGCTGCGGATCCTGCTGGCGCAGCACCGAGAACAGCACATCATCCGCAGTGAAATCGCGGGTCGGCTTAAAGTATTTATTGCTGTTGAACTGCACGCCTTTACGCAGCGTAAAGGTCCAGGTTTTACCATCCGGAGACACTTTCCATTCGGTCGCCAGCGACGGAATCGGCGTGTTTTTAAGCGGGTCGAAGGTAATCAGGCGGTTATAGAGCACCTGTGAGCTGGCAACGAAAGAAGGGCCAGAGCTGGCGATTTGCGGGTTAAAGGATTCCGGCGAGGCTTCCGAGCAGTAGACCAGCGTGTCGTTGGATGCCGCCCACGCGGCGCCGGCCGGTAACAGCGCGCTTAGGGCAAGCGCAAGTAGTGATTTCCCTGTAGACATGGTTATAAACCTTATAAATTTGTTATATGCCTACTAATAACAGCATAGCGGAATACAACCAGCAAATAATGAATCGCTATTAGATTCACACTTTAACTCATAAGGTTAGCGCTGTTTGCTTTGCTTAACGTCACTATCATCAGCGACTCCCGCACCGGTACGACAAAATGATTATTTACGACTAAGATCCAATCGCGTGCCGCATTGTCCCATTTCAGTCAAAGGAGCGTTACATGACGAATTCGATTTATCAGCCTATCACCCTCAACGATCCGCGGTTGTTGCAATTTGCCGAAGAGTTGAATCCTGGCGCCAGTCCAATCTATCTCCCGGTTATTGATAAACCGGGGCCCGAGGGAAACGCCTACTGGAACGTCAGCGCGGCGATCGAACAGGTCGGTGGAAAAATGCTGCTGGGCTGGGAGATAAACTACTGGCCGGGCTGTTTTCTGGTCGCAACGCATCACGCCGCCTTACAGGCCGACGATGGAGGGATTTATGATGTAACCCGACGTTCGCCAGCGGCGGCAGTACCCACCGTTAATCTATTCGTTCCCGACGACTCAATTGCTATTGATCTTGATAAAACGCCGGCCGTGAAATCACGATTTTATATATTGCATACCGCCGCGCAAATTACGGACTATCTCAGGGCTTATGACAATCTCAACGCTTTTGAGAAAAAGCTAAGCGATAGGCTTTATGAGATCGGCTATCGCTGTGAAACAAATAAAGCGTTGGCGAGCGGCGTCGTCGGCACAACGCCTGCCTTCGTGGAAGGCAGTTCGGTCGATATTGACGAAATAAAAATGAATATTTCCGAGTTAAGCTGGATTTTAAAAGATAAAATTAAAAGACTAAAACAATATTCTGACGCGCTACAGGAACAGCCATTACATTAACTATCCTCTGTGGGCTGTGGCGAATAGATTGTGTTTGCTGCGGCCCATGTTCGCCGTTCTCATTATTGTACTAAGTTGTGACCCGCTGAGAAATCTGCAAAAAAATTGTGCGATAACCGCCCTTTCGCCGCTACGCAATGAGGTAAGGCGGTAGACTCGACGCTCCGCAGACCAATGAGGTTACGCTAATGACAATAACCTGCAGCTTATATAGCGGCGGCCGCTGGCACGATGCCGAAGGTCACGCCACTTTCACTCGCCGTTATCCGCAACATAGCGAGATAGCCTCTACCGCCGCAGCGGCGAGCATCAATGACGCTCGTCGCTGCGCAGAAGCAGCCGCCGCCGCATTCCCCTCATGGCGCGACACCATCCCCTCCGAACGTCGCCGGCTGTTGTTGGAAGCCGCCGAGCAAATGCAGCGTAGAGAGGCGAAATTTATCGCTACTATGGCGGCGGAGACCGGCGCGACAGCGCACTGGGCCGGATTCAATGTACACCTGGCGGCAGATATTTTGCGTGAAGCCGCGGCCTTAACCACGCAAATCGAAGGTCAAATTATTCCCTCCAACGTGGCCGGCAATCTGGCGATGGGCGTACGTCAGGGGGCCGGCGTGGTGCTGGCTATGGCGCCGTGGAATGCGCCGCTCATTCTGGCGACCCGTGCCATCGCCACGCCGCTGGCCTGTGGCAATACGGTTATCCTTAAGGGCTCGGAACTCTCACCGGCGACGCAAAGCTTAATCGTCGATGCCCTCGCGGCGGCAGGATTTCCCGATGGAGTAGTGAATTATCTTACCTGCTCGCCAGCCGATGCGCCTGCGCTGGTGGAGACGCTGATAGCTCACCCCGCCATAAGACGCGTCAATTTTACCGGGTCGACCCCGGTTGGGCGCATTATTGCCCGCACCTGTGGAGAACACCTTAAGCCTGCGATACTGGAGCTGGGCGGCAAAGCGCCTCTACTGGTACTGGATGATGCCGATCTGCAGCAGGCAGCGGCGGGCGCGATTTTCGGCGCTTTTGCCAACGCCGGACAGATTTGTATGTCCACCGAACGCATTATTGTCGATGAGAGCATCGCGGATGAGTTCGTCGCATTAATCAGCCAACGCGCTTCCGCACTACCTTCTACGCTTCTCGGCCCGGTGGTCGATTTGAAAACGGTACAACGCTGCAACGCGTTGATTGATGATGCGCTAAGTAAAGGCGCACATTTACTCTGCGGTGGAAAAGCGGAGTCGACGCAGATGCGCGCCACCCTGCTGGATGGCGTGACGCGTGAAATGCGAATATGGCATGAGGAATCTTTTGGCCCGGTCAAATCGGTGATCCGGGTTAACGGCGAGGAAGAGGCTCTGGCCGTCGCGAACGATAGCGAGTACGGGCTGGCGGCAGCGGTTTATAGCCGCGATAGCGCCCGCGCCTGGAATGTAGCGCAAAACCTGCAAACCGGTATTTGCCATATTAACGGCCCTACCGTACATGATGAAGCGCAGATGCCGTTCGGAGGCTGTAAATCGTCCGGCTATGGCCGCTTTGGCGGGCGCGCCGGGATCGCTGAATTCACCGAGCTTCGCTGGATAACCATGCAAACTCGGCCACGCGAATTACCATTCTGATTTCCCGCGATGCTTTCAGACCAGCCCGGCAATCGCGCGCGCCAGCGCGGCCGGGTTTTCCCATGCCATCGAATGCCCCGCCTGTGGTATGACAGCCAATGCGATACCCGCAGTTTCGACGTCTTCCGCTTCCTGTGAGGGTAGCGATAAACTACCGTAGATAAGCGTTTTACGGCATTGCAGGTGAATAAAACGCTCAAACCACGAGGGAGAAGCGCCTACTACCAGGCTGGTAGCTCCCCGCCATAACGCCCACGGTGCGCTATTTTGTAGGCAACCTTTCCATGGGGACGTTTCTGCCGCCAGCATCGACTGATAGCCGTTGGCGATAAAATCATCTTCCGTCTGCCCGGCGATTTTACAGCTATAGAATCCCCCACCAGCATAGAGATTGGGCTCGGCGACAATTAAGGCCTCAACGCGTTTGCCCAGCCGCTGCGCTGCCTCAATAACCACACTGCCCCCCATACTATGGCCGTAGAGAATGCAGCGGCTGACCTGCAATTTGTTCAGCCACTCCACAACGACCGCAGCCTGGTCAGCAATTCGGTAGCCAAATTGAAGCGGTTTATCGCTGTAACCATAGCCTGGAAGATCAATTAGTAAGGCCCGGCGCCCATTCAATATAGGGTTAGAAACCACTGGCGGGTAATCGTATGAAGAGGCGCAACCTAACCCATGAATGAACACAATAGGGTCCCCCTGGCCTTGGAAATCAAACCAACGGACCGTTGCGCCGGCTAAATGCGAATAGAAGCTGTTCATCAGATGGCATCCTTATTATTTTTAACTGTATTTATATACAGCCATCAAGATAATTAGGCCAGCCATTTCTGTTGTTCAGAAAAGTGAAACCAGCAGTGCCATAGGAAAGCTGAACGGCCATGTCGCACCAATCAACAGCGCTGCCAGCAGCCGAATGCAGCGGCTTTCCTTAGTTAAAAACCAGCTTATCAACGCACAAATACAGCCCATTACGGCATAAAAAACCAGCATCTTCTGGTATAAAGTCATTTTTTCCTTCCCTGTCAGACATCGCGCAACACGCGTTATCCTGTCCCGCACCACTTAGTACGTCAGAGATCAATACTTCACAAAACAAGCAACTGCAAAGACCATGGAAAAACGGTTGATTCAGTGTTGTCCGATAGCGCAACTCTACGCCACCGACTATAAATGTAGGGGCTTACTCATAAAGGTGGCGTTATGGATGTTTCCAGCAAAACCGTAATTCTGATTAATGTCGGCGCAGCGCTTGCGCTTATTAGCCTGTTATCCGTTCGTTTTGGTTGGTTTTAGTAATTTTTCAGCAACTAAACCTAAAAAAGCAGCCTCAACGGCTGCTTTTTTTATGATTTAATTGTCGCGCGTTTCCCGTCGGCTTTCTGTTGAAGCACTACAATAGTCTTAAGACTTTCCGGGTTATATGACGGCAAGAAATTCAGCTTTTCGGTATCCCACTCGACCGCTGTACAAACCCCCTCAGTTGCCCCCAGGCTTTCACAACCGCGAATTCGCTGGGCAGGGAGATTGTCGTAAAGCATTGCGCTTACGCCGATGAGTAACAGGATAAATGCTAGCTTTTTCAAAACCGATTCAACGTCAGAATAACAAATTATGTAAAATTTTCTCATGAGCGAGGCGAAAAAGTCAAATCGCCTACACGATAACAACTGTCCCGTGGCGATTTCATTCAGAATTTAACATTATGGCTACAATTATTCCCTTCCTGGAGAGCATTTCTGAGGAGTGCGATCCTTTATGTCCCCCTTCTGCTAGCGAGAGGATATTTATTTCATTGGAAATAACAAAATGATCTGGCAATCCGCATACCGGATTATGGATAGCTAACTATACTTGGCTTTTATGAGGTGAGAATTTTCTTAAATTAGCGACTGCCGATAATCAGCAATCGACTGCTCAACCTTATGGTTAATGCGGAGTGTAGATTTCCAGGTGTTATTTTGTGCTCTATATTCCGGTAAGTGAAAGAAATTATTATTTGCAAACTCACGAACTTCCGCATAGGTTCATTACTATTAGTTATAACGTTTTTGCTTTTCCTGTTACTTATTTTTGAGGTCGCTTATGTCAGGAATACTTGCCCTGCTAATGGCTTTAGTCTTATTGGTGATCGCAATCTACAGTCTTATCTCTTATATTCGTGAGCGCCGCCACTCGGGCCTGCCATCAAAAAAAGACAAACATTGATTATTAAATCGGCATAAAAAGTCGATACGCAAAAAAAATCCCCGCATCATCCTGCAGGGATCAACAATTAATAGCATGCTTAGTTGTTTACACCCCATCCGGCGCTTATCTCCGGCACTCACAATGGCTTAGCTCTTGAAGGGGTATAAGAATACTCTCATATTACCCCTTATCTTTTTTAACATTTATTGCTATTGCAACTATTAGCGTGGTAATGCTGCCGGCACGTTAATATTCAATGTTTCACCATTACATGACGAACCACCGTGTAGTCCTCCAGGCCATACATCGACATGTCCTTGCCGTAACCAGATAGCTTCTGTCCGCCGTGCGGCATTTCGCTAACCAGCATGAAATGGGTATTCACCCAGGTGCAACCGTACTGCAAACGCGCGCTCAGGCGATGGGCGCGGCCCACGTCCTGCGTCCACACCGAGGAGGCAAGCCCATATTGCGAATCATTAGCCCAGGTTAATACTTGTTCCTCATCGCTAAACGGCGTCACGCTAACTACCGGGCCAAAAACTTCGCGTTGTACGATAGCGTCATCCTGCTGTGCGCCAGCCAACAACGTGGGCTGGAAATAGTAACCACTCCCCGCCGCGCGGCTGCCGCCGGTTACCACTTTAATATGCGGTAAGGCGCGCGCAGCGTTGACAGCCGCTGTCACCCGTTCAAGATGCGCAAGCGAACTGACCGGCCCCAGTTCCGTGGATGGATCGTCCGGTTGCCCCATTTTCAGGCTGGCCACGGCCGCGCCTAGTTTTTCAACCAGCCGATCGTAGACGCCTTGTTGCGCGTAAATACGGCAAGCGGCAGTACAGTCCTGACCGGCGTTATAAAAACCGAAAGTACGAATGCCCTCGACGACGGCATCGATATCGGCATCATCGAAAACAATGACCGGCGCTTTACCGCCCAGCTCCATATGGGTGCGTTTAATCGAATTCGCCGTGTGACCAATAATATGGGCGCCGGTGGCAATCGAACCAGTCAACGAAACCATACGCACTTTACTATGGCCGGTGAGCGGGTCGCCAACAGTTGGGCCCCGGCCGAAAAGCACGTTGATAACGCCGGCCGGGAAAATGTCTTTTGCAAGTTCCGCCAGCTTCAAGGCCGTCAGTGGGGTGATTTCCGAAGGTTTAATCACCACGCAGTTACCGGCCGCCAGCGCGGGCGCCAGCTTCCACGCCGCCATCATTAGCGGATAGTTCCACGGCGCAATCGAGGCCACTACGCCGACCGGGTCGCGGCGGATCATTGAGGTGTGCCCCTCAAGGTACTCCCCAGCAGCCATTCCCGGCAGGCAACGCGCGGCGCCGGCGAAGAAGCGAAATACATCGGCAATCGCCGGCATTTCATCATTGATAACGCAATGTAGCGGTTTACCGCAGTTTAAAGACTCCAGTTTGGCGAGCGTTTCTGCATGTTCAGTAATCACATCCGCCATTTTCAGCAAACATTCGGCGCGGGTTTTCGGCGTTGTCTGGCTCCAGCTGACAAACGCACGATCTGCAGCATTGACGGCGGCATCAACCTGCGCCTCGGTCGCCTCCGCAATCTCAATAATCGTTTCGCCATTGGCAGGATTGAATACCGGCAGCACCTCGCCTTCCCCCGCCACTAATTGACCGTTTATCAAAAGGTTATGTTGCATAGCATGATCCTGTAAAGTGTATTATTTTCCGCTTTCGGCGTTATTCTCACCGTCACGGGTTAGCCACCAGGCCCCCAGGATGGGTACAGTCGTCACTAACATCACCAACAGCGCGACCACGTTGGTGACCGGTACATCGCGCGGGCGCCCCAGTTGATTTAACAACCACAACGGTAACGTCCGCTCATGTCCGGCGGTAAAGGTAGTGACGATAATTTCATCAAAGGACAGAGCGAATGCCAGCATCCCGCCCGCCAGCAGTGCCGAACCCAAATTGGGCAGCACCACGTAACGGAAGGTTTGCCAGCCTGTAGCGCCAAGATCCATCGATGCTTCCACCAGACTCCATGATGTCCGGCGAAATCGGGCAATGACGTTGTTAAACACCACCACCACGCAGAAGGTCGCGTGACCCACCACGATGGTTAGCAAGCCAGGCTCAAGATTGACGGCTTTAAATGCCGTCAGCAGCGCCAGGCCGGTAATGATGCCGGGAAGTGCAATAGGTAATAGCAACAGCAGCGACACGGCATTCTTACCAAAAAACGAACTCCGCCACAGCGCGCCGGCAGCGAGAGTGCCCAACACCAGCGCAATCCCCGTGGATAAAGCGGCGATTTTAAGTGACAACGTCACTGATTCAATGATATCTGCGCGAGCGGCAGCCTCGCTGAACCAGCGGAGCGTCAGCCCTTTCGGCGGGAAGCTGAAAGCGGCATCCTCTGTATTAAAGGCGTACAAGGCGATAATCAGCAGTGGAAAATGGAGAAATACCACTCCGCCCCAGGTGGCGATTTTGAGAAACAACGGTGCGCGTTCAGAGTGCATCAAACGCTCCCAGGCGCTTAACAAACGCCAGATACAGTGCAATAAGAACAATCGGCACCAACGTGAACGCCGCCGCCATCGGCATATTGCCAATCGCGCCTTGCTGCGAATAAACCATGTTGCCGATAAAGAAACCGGGCGGTCCCACCAGTTGCGGCACAATAAAATCGCCAAGAGTGAGGGAAAAGGTAAAGATAGAACCTGCCGCGATACCCGGTATGGCTAAAGGCAGTACCACGTAGCGGAAGGTTTGTTGCGGTCGAGCGCCTAAATCGGCGGAGGCCTGCAGCAGCGACGGCGGCAGGCGTTCCAGCGCCGCCTGTACCGGCAGGATCATGAACGGCAGCCAGATATAGACGAACACCATGAATCGCCCGAGCCCGGAGGTCGATAAGGTATTGCCGCCGACCGCCGGGATGGTCAACACCATATTTAACACGCTCTCCAGACCAAGGTGGCCGAGAAACCATTGTGCCACGCCATCTTTCGCCAGCAATAGCGTCCAGGCGTACGCCTTAACGATATAGCTGGCCCACATCGGCAACATCACCGCGATATAAAAGAAGGCTTTCATCTTGCCGCGGGTATAACGCGCCATATACCACGCCATCGGCAACGCCAGGATTGCGCTGGCAATAGTCACGCAGATGGCCATCACCAGGGTACGGACAATGATGTCGTAGTTGGCGGGATTAAACAGCGCCTTCAGGTTAGCGAGCGTCAAATCCGTGGTGACCGACATCGTAAAGTCATCAAAGGTATAGAAGCTTTGCCACAACAGCGTCAGGAGCGATCCCAGATAGACAATCCCAAACCACATCAACGGGCCCAGCAGCAGTAAAAACAGGCCCAATGACGGTTTTCGCCAGAACAGCCCTGACATCCTCCCGGTCGTTGGTTGTACAAGCGCCATCGTCATCTCAGCCTCCGCTTTCCAGGGAGACCATCGCCGAACGCGACCAGCCGGCCAATACCTGTTGCCCCAACCGCGGCGCGCTCAACGCCGCCCCGCCATCAACGTTGGCCTGGCTGACTAGCAGCTTTTCGCCCGCTGCAAGTTTCAGTTCAATACGCGTTGATGCCCCCTGAAACTGCACCGCCTGCACGGTCCCCTGAACCTGAATATCACCGCCGCCATTCAGTCGAATATGTTCAGGACGGAGTGACCACGCGCCAGCCACCCCGCATAGGCGCTGCGAAACTTCTGGGGCAAAAACGTTCGCGGTGCCGACAAATCCGGCGACAAAGGCGGTTTTAGGCTGTAAATAGAGCGAGTGCGGCGAATCGACCTGCTCAATACGGCCATTGTTAAACACCGCCACGCGATCGGACATCGACAGCGCCTCACCCTGATCGTGAGTAACAAAAATGAAAGTAATACCCAGCGACTGCTGAAGTTTTTTTAGCTCTACCTGCATCTGTTCGCGCAGTTTTAAATCCAGCGCGCCAAGCGGTTCATCTAATAACAGCACACGAGGTTGGTTGACCAGCGCGCGGGCAATGGCGACCCGTTGCCGTTGACCGCCGGATAGCTGCGAAGGCTTGCGAGCGTGCACAAACCCAAGCGCCACTTTTTCTAAGGCTTCCTGGGCGCGAAGCTGACGTTCTTTTTTGCCCACGCCTTTCACCATCAGCCCATAGGCGACGTTGTCGATGATCGACATATGCGGAAATAGCGCGTAATCCTGAAAAACCGTATTGACGTCACGCTGCCAGGGCGGTAATTCGCTGGCCTGCTGACCAAAAATACGAATCGAACCGCCGGATAGCTGTTCGAAGCCCGCGATTAAGCGCAGGCAGGTGGTTTTGCCGGAGCCTGACGGCCCCAGCATGGAAAAAAACTCGCCATCGCGAATGGCGATACTCACGCCATCCACCGCGCGTACGTCACCATACAAACGCGAAACGTCATCAAACTCTACCGCGTACGTCATGTTCAGTCTCCAGGCGCTTAGCGGCCACCCATAATCGCGATATAGTCCTGGGTCCAACGGCTATAAGGAACATACTTTCCGCCTTCGGCAATCGGCGTTTTCCAGAACGCAATCTTGTCGAATTGGTTGTAACCGTTGGTTTCACAGCCTTTGTCTCCCAATAGCGTACTGGCTTTACAGCCCTGCGGCACCACGGGCAGCGATCCAAACCAGGCGGCGACATCGCCCTGTACTTTCGGCGTCAGCGACCAGTTCATCCACTTATAAGCGCATACCGGATGCTTTGCCTCACTATGCAACATCGTCGTATCGGACCAGCCGGTCACGCCTTCTTTTGGGAAGACGGTAGCGATGGGCTGACCTTCACCTTTCAGACCATTGGCCTGATACGGCCAGGAGCCCGAGGCAACCACGCCTTCGTTTTTAAAGTCGCTCATCTGAACGGTTGCATCGTGCCAGTAACGGTGAACCAGCGGATGCTGATCCTGCAGCACCTTCAACACCGCCTGATACTGCGCTTCGGTGAGTTCATAGGGATCGTTAATTCCTAACTGCGGCTGCGTTGCTTTGACAAATAGCGCAGCATCAGCGATATAAATCGGACCATCATAGGCCTGAACTCGCCCCTGGTTGCTTTTTCCGTCCGGTAGATCTTGTTTGACGAAAACCACTTTCCAGCTATCAGGCGGCGTCGGGAAGGTTTTAGTGTTGTACATCAGCAGGTTCGGCCCCCATTGATAGGGCGTGCCGTACACTTTATCGCCGACGTTAAACCACGCGCCTTTGGCAACTCGCGGGTCAAGCGTTTTCCAGTTTGGGATCAGCGCGGTATTAATCGCCTGTACACGCTTGCCCATGATAAGGCGCAACGAGGCGTCGCCGGAGGCGGTCACCAGGTCGTAACCGCCCTTCGCCATCAGGCTGACCATTTCGTCTGAAGTGGCGGCAGTCTTCACATTAACCTGGCAGCCGCTCTCTTTTTCGAATTGGCTTACCCAGTCATAATTCTTATCCGTCTGACCGCGTTCGATATAACCCGGCCAGGCAATAATATCGAGCCGCCCTTCTCCTTTATCCAGCGAAGACGGCGGTTCAGCGGCTTGCGCTGTCAGCACAACCATACTCAGCGCGCACAGGCTGCCACGGGCAAATTTTTTGCTCATTTGAACTTACTCCTGTCAGAATAAAAGTAGCGGCAGCCGTGCCGTAAAAATATCTCCCTTAATAAGGGTAGACGGCGGCCTGCGGGGCTCTGGGGAAATTTCCTCAGGTTGTGACCAGGTGCGCATTCCGCAAAAATCGCCACCACGATTCGATAATATGGATTATAGACAAGGAGTTATGGCAGGGGGATGAGTATGCATATTCCCTATGACGACCCGGTGCTGGTGGATATTTTAAACTGATTAATGAATACAAGAATGAAGTGGATAAATTGCCGGAAAAATAAAAACCGGCAATTAAAAAAAGCGATGAATAAGCTAAGACAAAAGTTGACGTATAAGTTCGCCGAGCCGTTTGACTCCCTGCTCTTCTTTTTCTCCCCAGCCCCAGGCGGTATTAAAACGGAAAAATGAGGTCCAGTTAGCGGTGGTAGAAAACATTTTACCCGGCGCAATACTGATGTTATCCCGTAACGCCAGAGCGCTGAGTTCGCCAGCATCGACGCCAGCGGGCAGCTCCAGCCACAGGAAATAACCGCTGTCGCTATGATGAATTTTGACCTCGGCGGGTAAAAAACGCAGTAGCGCTTGCCAGGCCAGCTGTTTCCGCTCGGCAAGCTGTCGCCGCAACCGGCGTAAATGCGCGTCGTAACGTTTGGTCGAGAGATAATCGACCAGCGCCAACTGCATCGGCGAACTGGTAGATAGCGTACTCATCAGCTGTAACTGCTGAATACGGCGGGCATGCCTGCCAGCGGCAACCCAGCCGATACGAAACCCCGGGACAAGGCATTTTGAAAATGAGCTACAGTGCAGCGTCATCTCATCACGATCCCAGTACTTTGCGGGTAGCGGTTTTTCCCGACCAAAGTACAACTCACTGTAAACGTCATCTTCAATCAACATGACGTTGTAGCGTGTCAATAGCGCCACCAGTTGCGCTTTTTTGTCTGCCGTCAGCGTAAATCCGAGCGGGTTCTGGCTATTGGTCATCAGCCAGCAGGCTTTGACCGGGTAGCTCTGCAATGCCTGTTCCAGCGCCGCTAAATCGATCCCCTCTTTCACATCGCTGGCCACCGATAGCGCCTTAAGTCGCAACCGTTCGAGCGCCTGCAGCGCGCCGTAAAAACATGGATTTTCGACGACGACCCAATCGCCGGGCTCAGTCACCGCCTGCAGGCTGAGGTTCAACGCCTCCAGCGCACCGGCGGTAATGACTATCTCATCCGGCGATACGTTCATTCCCTGCAACGCATAACGCCGGGCAATAGCATGACGAAGCTCATCGTTGCCCGGCGGCAAGTTCTCGATCACGCTCATGGCGGTGGCGGTTTTACTCACTTGAGCCAGCGAACGATTTAGCTGCTGCAAGGGAAACAGACGCGGGTCGGGAAAAGCGGAAGCAAAAGGCAGCATCGACGCCTGGCGGCTCGCCTGCAGGACGTCGAAAATATAGGTGTTGATATCAACCGACTCATTGCGCGTCACTTGCGCGGGAGGCTCAGGCTGGCGCTGCTTCACCGGCTGCGGCGCCACATAATAACCGGATTGTGGACGAGCGATAATCCGTCCCTGGCTTTCCAGTAACTGGTAGGCATGGCTGACGGTCATAAAACTCATTCCGCTGCTGACAACCTGTTCGCGTAAGGAGGGCAGCCGATCGCCGGGTTGCCAAACGCCAAGCGCGATCTGTTCAGTTAACTGTCGCGCAAGCTGCTGATACTTTTTCATTACCGCATCCACTTCATCAACGGGATGCCGTATCTTATAACAGATGGTCAAAAATGGCAGGTTTTAAAAACTGATATACCTGACTGATGCCACTGAGCGAGTATCTCATAGCACGGCAAGTGGTGATCTTGCCGCTGAAAGAACATGAAATTGTATTATCAATGATGAATTATTCGCATTTGAGGATAGCAATAAAGTATCAGGCAAGTCCGCAAGTTAGAAAAAATATGAATGATGCGCACGACGTATCGATGCCAACTCTAATCGTTTGAACATAGATACGCTTTATTTCTCATGTTGTGAATCAGCGATTAAATCAGCCCGACCGATAAATTCATCACGCATCTAAAAATGAAGTAATTTCATGCCGGGATACTAGTAGCTCAAATAAGCAGATAGACTCCGCCGCCCACGGCAAGCCAAAAAATGCTCATTATCAACAATGAGATAAGTAAACTTCGCAGGCCTTTCTTTGACAAACCCTCTCCCTTTCTTTATCAATTAATATATTAAAAAATAATGGATATCAAATTCACATAATGAATACGGATATTTAAGAGGTAAACTTGACGGCAAAACATAACGCCATCACAGGCTAGCAGAATAATTAACAAAAAACAGCGCAAGTAATAAGGAAAATCGTAAATAAAAGTGTGAAGTATAACTGATATAAATTCACAATACGAAATTGATTATTTATGATGACATGAAAATTAACTTCACAAATATGAAACATCAAGAGAAAGAATAACAATCCGCAACTGTTATCATAAAAAAGCGCTTTTCTGCGTCTGCTATCACGCCTCTCCCCCCTCTAAAATTGCGCAGAATCAATTTTGTTGTGGAGCCTTGCATGTTCGGTCTTGATGCATTTCATCTGGCGCGGATCCAATTCGCCTTTACCGTCTCATTTCATATCATCTTTCCAGCAATCACCATCGGTCTTGCCAGTTACCTGGCGGTACTTGAGGGATTGTGGTTAAAAACAAAAAATCCTGTCTGGCGCTCGCTGTATCATTTCTGGTCGAAAATCTTTGCCGTCAACTTTGGTATGGGAGTGGTCTCAGGGCTGGTTATGGCCTACCAGTTCGGCACAAACTGGAGCGGTTTTTCTCAGTTCGCCGGCAGCATTACCGGCCCATTGCTAACGTATGAAGTCCTTACCGCGTTCTTCCTGGAGGCCGGTTTCCTTGGCGTGATGTTATTTGGCTGGAACCGTGTCGGCCCCGGCCTGCATTTTTTCGCCACCTGTATGGTGGCGCTGGGCACCATTATTTCCACGTTCTGGATCCTGGCCTCAAATAGCTGGATGCAAACACCGCAAGGTTTTGAAATTGTTAACGGCCAGGTCGTACCCGTAGACTGGTTCGCCGTTATCTTTAACCCTTCTTTCCCTTACCGCTTATTCCATATGTCCGTTGCTGCGTTTCTTAGCAGCGCGTTATTCGTGGGCGCATCCGCCGCATGGCATTTGCTGCGCGGCAACCAAACCCATGCCATCCGCGCCATGTTCTCAATGGCGCTATGGATGACGCTGATTGTCGCCCCCATCCAGGCATTAATCGGCGATATGCATGGGCTTAATACCCTGAAACACCAACCGGCGAAGATTGCCGCCATCGAAGGCCACTGGGAAAATCCGCCCGGCGAACCGACGCCGCTGCTGCTGTTCGGCTGGCCGGACATGCAACAAGAGCGCACCCGCTACGGGTTGGAGATCCCCGCCCTCGGCAGTCTGATTCTTACCCATAGCCTCGATAAGCAGGTACCGGCGCTGAAGGAATTCGCCCCGCAAGATCGCCCTAACTCAACCATTGTCTTCTGGTCATTTCGTCTGATGGCCGGTCTGGGAATGCTGATGATATTGCTTGGCGCCATTGCGCTGTGGCTGCGCTATCGCCAGCGTCTGTATACCTCAAAACCTTTCCTGCGCTTCGCGTTATGGATGGGGCCTTCCGGACTGATTGCTATCCTGGCCGGCTGGGTGACAACCGAAGTTGGGCGCCAGCCATGGGTCGTCTACGGCGTACAGCGCACCTCCGAGGCCGTATCAGCTCACGGCGATCTGCATATGACCATTAGCCTGCTGGCCTTTATTGCCGTCTACAGTTCGGTGTTCGGCGTCGGTTATAGTTACATGCTGCGCCTGATCCGCAAAGGACCGCAGGAGCAGACACCGGCGCCAACAGGTACGCCCGCGCGTCCGCTTTCTGCCGTTATGGATGGTTTTCAGCATAAGGAGTCCCGCTAATGGGTATTGATTTATCGGTTATTTGGTTTGTTATCATCGTGTTCGCCACGCTGATGTACATCGTCATGGACGGTTTCGACTTAGGGATTGGGATTCTGTTTGTTACCGTACGCGGCGATGAAGAGCGCGACGTGATGGTCAACAGCGTCGCCCCGGTATGGGATGGCAATGAAACCTGGCTGGTGCTTGGCGGCGCAGGTCTTTTCGGCGCCTTCCCGCTGGCCTATGCGGTGATTATCGACGCGCTGTCGGTACCCTTAACCCTGATGCTGATCGGCCTTATTTTTCGCGGCGTGGCCTTCGAGTTTCGCTTCAAAGCTACCCCCACGCACCGTCCTTTCTGGGATAAGGCGTTTTTAGGCGGATCGCTACTGGCGACCTTCACCCAGGGCATGGTCGTTGGCGCGGTCATTCATGGTTTTCCGGTCAGCGGTCGCAGCTTTAGCGGCGGAATGTGGGATTGGTTCACGCCATTTACCCTTTTCTGCGGCCTCGGCCTCACCGTTGCTTACGCGTTGTTGGGCGCCAGTTGGTTGGTGATGAAAAGCGAGAATCCATTGCAGAATAGCATGCGCAGAATTTCACGCTTTCTTCTGCTGGCCTTACTGGTGGCGATAGCCGCGATTAGTCTGTGGACGCCGCTCTCTCTGCCGGCTATCGCCGAGCGCTGGTTTAGCCTGCCGAATCTGTTTTACCTGCTGCCGGTGCCGCTACTGGTTATCGCCGTCAGCGCCTGGTTATGGCGCACGCTTGGGAAACGCGACGCTCACGTCCTGCCGTTTATATTGACGCTGGGATTAGTCTTTCTTGGCTTTAGCGGGCTTGGGATCAGCATTTGGCCGAATATTATCCCGCCGGGGATTACGTTGTGGCAGGCCGCGGCGCCGCCGCAAAGCCAGGGCTTTATGCTGGTTGGCGCGCTACTGATTATTCCCGTCATTCTTGGTTATACCTTCTGGAGCTACTACGTATTCCGCGGCAAAGTTCAACCTGGCGAGGGATATCACTGATGGAGAGATCATGGATAAAACGTTTGCTATGGCTGGTGGCCATATGGGGGGCTAGCGTGCTGGCGCTGGGCGCCGTCAGCATGATTTTCCGCCTGCTGATGAACGCCGCCGGGCTTCGCGCCTGAGAAAAGAAACTGTTTCTTAGCCTGGCGCTTGACGCGTCAGGCTTTTTTTTCATCATTCTTCAGCCGCGCCTGACAAAGCCTTGCGCTTCTTTGATAACCAGGCAAAAAAGCCGATATTAAATCAACCATATTACTCATGCGTTATCTATTGATATGGAAAATGATATGTGGCGAAAATTTTTGACAGCGGTTGTGTTGATGTGCGGGTTATTGTCCGGCCATGTGTTAGCCCAGCGTCAGGGGCATGAATATTTCCCGGTGCAAAGCCTCGAACAGCAGTTACTGCACGAGGCTGATTGCGATGAGCTACGCAGTCAGGCTGAGGAGACCGCCAGTTCGCTGCGCGAGCATCATCACCGGCAGTATGCGCGCAAAGCAAAGGCGCATAACGGCCCGCTGTGAGAACGGCCCTTACGCGCCTTTACGCTTGGGCAACGTTTTCATCAGCTCGTCCGGGCTAACGGAGGCGACGATGCTGCCCGGATGCGGCATCTTGAGGATATGATTTTTGATTTTACCCACCACGTGCATTTCGCACGGGCGACAATCAAATTTCAGCGTCAGGACTTCATCACCGTGGATCAGCTGCATCGGCGTCGCCTTCCAGCTTTTAATCGAGCCTTTAGCCTGCTTCGGACATAGGTTGAAGGCAAAACGCAGGCAGTGCTTGGTGATCATCACCGGTACGTCGCCCTTCTCTTCATGAGCTTCATACGCCGCATCAATCAGCTGTACGCCGTAACGCTGATAAAAAGCGCGCGCTTTGTGGTTATAAACGTTCGCCAGAAATGACAAATGCGTTTCCGGATACACCGGCGGAGGTACGGAGACCGGTTTACGCGTACCGCGCTGCCAGGCATCGAGGCGCGCCTGATCGAGCATCTCTACCGTTTCGCGGCGAAGTTGGTTGAGCATACTGTTCGGTACAAACAGCGCCGGCAGATTAATCTGCACATCACGCGGGTAGTAAATAGTCTGCCCGAGCTTCGCCACGCCATCACGCAGATTAGCCAGCGCTTTTTCCGCCTGGGTCGCTTCGGCAAATTCGCCATCCAGCGTATGCGTGACGCTGACGCCGTCTTCACAGGTCATGGTCAGCACCAATTGTTCCTGCCAGCCGCTCAGCGCGATATCAACCGCAATGCGACGCTCGCTGGAAGTTTTCAGTAGCGCCTGCTGCCAGTTATGGTCGAGGTTACGATTAAGCGCCTCATGCGGACGTACTTTATGCAGGTCTGCCGGCATTTCGTTTGGCCAGACGCGATAACGGTTTTCCCCCGTTTTCTCCACCGTATTGGCGCGGAAGCCGACAACTTCACGTTTGATCATGACATTCAGACCGTCGCCGTTAGTCAACGCGTCGGTCACTTCGACATCGAGATAATCTTTTCCGACTTTTAATACTTCGCCTACCGGCAGACCGATAAACTTCGGCGAATCAAACGCGCCGATATCGCCCTTACGCGCGTTAACAAAATAGTCGGTGCTGCCGCGATGGAACGTTTTATCGGTAGACGGCACGAAGAAGTGCTCGGTGCGCCCGGCGGAAGAACGCGCGAGATCGCCGCGGTCTTCAATAATACGATCCAGCATCTGACGATAGTGAGCGGTGATATTTTTCACATAACTCATATCTTTATAGCGCCCTTCAATCTTAAAGGAGCGCACGCCGGCGTCGATCAATGCCGCCAGGTTGGCAGTTTGATCGTTATCTTTCATCGACAATAAATGTTTTTCATAAGCCACGACGCGCCCCTGATCGTCTTTCAGGGTGTAAGGCAGGCGGCAAGCCTGAGAGCAGTCGCCGCGGTTGGCGCTACGTCCGGTTTGCGCGTGAGAAATATAGCACTGGCCGGAATAGGCAACGCACAGGGCGCCGTGAATAAAGAACTCGATAGTCGCGTCGGTATTGTCGTAGATCGCTTTAATTTGATCGAGGTTGAGTTCGCGAGCCAGAACAATCTGGCTGAAGCCTGCATCAGAGAGAAACTTCGCCTTCTCGACGCTGCGAATATCGCACTGGGTGCTCGCATGCAGCTCGATTGGCGGCAGATCCAGCTCCATTATCCCCATATCCTGCACGATCAGCGCATCGACGCCGGTCTCGTACAGATCGGTAATCAGACGTTGCGCGGGTTCCAGTTCATCATCATGAAGAATGGTATTCAGCGTCACAAACATCTTAGCGCCAAAGCGATGCGCAAACGGCACCAGGTTGGCGATATCGCTCAGGCTATTACTGGCATTATGCCGCGCGCCGAAGCCCGGCCCGCCGATATAGACCGCATCGGCGCCGTGTAAAATCGCTTCACGGGCGATCCCGGCATCGCGGGCGGGACTAAGAAGTTCAAGATGATGGTTTTGCAGGCGCATACGCTCGTCGTTATCCGTTATAGGGGGTCGAAATGGCGGCTATTGTAGTCAGAACTGAGCGCAGACGAAAACATTTTCCGCCGCGCCCGCACAGCGAATTTGCAGAAATCGGCAAAGCATTGAAGAAAAAGCTATTTCTCATGAAAACCCGGCAAGGTTACAGTGGCTGCGTATTCCGGATTTTCCTCGTCACGTTGTGAATTTTAGTCTCAGTCATCTTGATTGGCCGCGGATTAGTCCGCGGCTTTTTCTTTTGGATAATGAATCAGCGAATGAAAGTGCGCCGTCTGCGCGCCGCTATTGCGGTAAGCGTGCGTCAGGTCGCCGGCAAAGCGCCGCCCTTCTCCCGCCTGCAATGAATGCCACTGCCCCTGCAGACATAAATCCAGCGTACCGCTAATGACCACCACATGTTCAATGACGCCGGTCTCATGCGGCGTCGATTCGCTCAGCGCGCCGGGGGCGAGGGTAATCGAAAAATGGTCAAAACGCAGTTCGGGATCCCATGGGAAGATGGGCGTCACCACCATCGCCTGCTGCTGCGGGTCGAAGGCGGCGGGCGCTGCGGACTCATCAGCGACAATAAAAGTCGAAAACGCCACATTGAGGCCGGTGGCTATCTTCCACAATGTCGCAACCGTTGGGCTCGATTCATTACGTTCGATTTGCCCGAGCATCGCCTTTGATACTCCGGTTTCTTCCGCCAGCCGCGACAAACTCCAGCCGCGCTGCTGACGCAGGCTTTTCAGCGTCAATGCCAGATGTTGGGCAATATTCATTGGTGCTCCTCGTCATTTTCTTGATATTACCAGTTGTACGCTATAACGCACAATGCTACCTTCGTCGTATGTTATAACGCACAAGAGGTGTTCATGCGCTCCTTTACCCTTCCCATCCCCACGCTGCTCGCGGGATTTGTCGCCGTGCTGGTAGGCTACGCCAGCTCCGCCGCCATCATTTGGCAAGCGGCCGCCGCCGCTGGCGCCGACGCCGGGCAAATAGCCGGTTGGATGACCGCCCTTGGCCTGGCGATGGGCGTCAGCACGCTGGTATTAACGTTATGGCGGAAAGTCCCCATCCTCACCGCATGGTCAACCCCAGGCGCGGCTTTACTGGTCAGTGGATTACAGGGAGCGACGCTGGCACAGGCGGTGGGAATATTTGTTTTCGCCAACGCGCTGATCCTGCTATGTGGCGTGACGGGACTGTTTGCCCGCCTCATGAAAATCATTCCGCATTCGCTGGCGGCGGCAATGCTGGCGGGGATCCTGCTACGCTTTGGTCTGCAGGCATTTGGCAGTTTGCAGGATAATCTCCTGCTATGCGGCGGGATGTTCGCCGCCTGGCTGTTATGCAAAGCGCTTTATCCACGTTTTGCGGTGGTCGCGGCATTAGCGGCAGGTGGGGTCATCGCCCTGCTAACCGGCGCGCTGTCACCAGTGGCAAACGATATGGTTTTTGTTGCTCCGCAGTGGATTACCCCGCAGTTCACTCCTTCGCTGTTACTCAGCGTCGGTGTACCGTTTTTTCTTGTCACCATGGCTTCGCAGAATGCGCCGGGGCTGGCGACTATTCAGGCATCAGGCTATCGGGTTCCGGTCTCGCCGCTTATCGTATTTACCGGCGCGCTGGCGCTGCTATTTTCACCATTTGGCGTCTATTCCGTATGCATCGCCGCCATTACCGCCGCGATCTGTCAAAGTCCGGATGCGCATCCGGATGCGGATAAGCGCTGGCTCGCCGCAGCGGCGGCCGGTTTTTTTTATCTGTTAGCGGGTCTATTTGGCGGTTCGATAACCGCGCTAATGGCGGCGCTGCCGCCGGTGTGGATCCAGATGCTGGCGGGGCTGGCATTGTTGGGAACCATTAGCGGCAGTCTCTATCAGGCGCTGGGGCATGAGAGCGAACGCGATGCCGCAGTCGTAACATTTTTGGTCACCGCCAGCGGCGTTACCCTTGCAGGAGTCGGCTCGGCCTTTTGGGGGCTGGTCCTCGGCGGTATCAGCTATGCGCTATTAACCGCGCTGCGCCGCGCGTAGCTGGCTTGGCGTAAGACCCGTGGCGCTTTTTACCCGATGACTAAAATGGCTGGCGGAGCTAAAGCCACAGGCTAACGCTATCTCGGTCAACGGCTGCTGAGTATGGCAAATCAGATGTTGCGCCTTGAGCATCCGCCGCTGCATCACATACTGGTGCGGCGCCATATTCATTGACTGGCGGAACATCCGTGCAAAATGGTATTCGCTAAGCGACGCCTGGGCGGCCAGATCGGCGAGCGTTAGCGGCTGCTCGAGGTGCTCCTCAATCCACGCCAACAGATTACGCAACAGATGCGGCGCCAGGCCGCCGGTAACGGTCGGCAACCGCCACTGGACGTTCGAATAGTTTTGGATCAGATGCGTCAACAGCAGCGTACTGGCCGAGCTTAACAGCAGTTGATTAGCCTGCTGGCGCCAGTCGTTGTCGAGCAGAAACTGACGATAGACCGCCGTAATTTTGTCATCGCTGGCAAAGGTCTTTTCCTGCAAGGTGAAAGAAGCAGGACTGCGATCCCAAATTTGCTCGCCGACGCGGCGCAGGTGTTCATCGGTGCAATAGAGATGAACGAACGAAAGATCGCCGCGAATATCCCAGGTGCTTTCATCGCCCTTCGGCATCAGACAAAAACGATCCGGCCCGCCGCCGTTCTTCCAGCCGTAGGGCGTTTTTTGGTAGCTTTCGTAACCATCGGCGACATACAGGCTCAACGTGTGGTGGTCGCTGCGCACCGTGATTCGATCGAGGTCGTTGTACCACGCGGCAAGCTGGATCCCGGAATTGAGTTCTACGGTTCCCCGCAGCACCGCATTTTGTTGTTGTAATGTTTCGAACGTCCCGTATGCCATAGCCTTCACATCGTTTTTAATCCGCAGACCTCTAGTCTATAAATTGTCCTCTCCGCTTACCAGCATTGACCATGAGCTTGTGAAAAATAAGCGCAAGATTTTGCAAGTCGGCAACAAAAAGGTGACAGCGCTTTGCCCGGAAAAACCGCACACTCACGCCAGGCATATTAACAGGAGAGACATTTTGAACGCATTACTCTACGGGCTGGTGGTGGTTATCTGGGGTACCACATGGATTGCTATCTTTTTACAACAGGGGCCCGTTGCCGCGCCGGTGTCAATTTTCTGGCGTTTTGCCGTCGCCAGCGTCACCATGCTGACAATTTTGCTGATTACCCGCCGTCTGCGCCCGCTGGCAATGCGCGATCATCTGTTTTGCATGCTGCAAGGCTGCTGCGTCTTTTGCTTTAACTTCTGGTGTTTTTATACCGCCGCGGCGCATATCAATACCGGCCTTGAGTCGGTGATCTTTTCGATGGCGGTATTATTTAACGCGATCAACAGTTTTATTTTCTTCCGCCAGCAGCCGCCGGGGCGCTTTTGGCTGGCGGCGGCGCTGGGGCTCGCCGGAATCGTCACCCTCTTCTGGGACGATCTCCTCGCCAATGGTCTGAACGCGTCGCTACTGTGGGGAATCGGCCTGAGCGCCCTGGGAACGTACGGTTTTTCATTGGGCAATATGCTGAGTATTCGCCACCAGCGCCGCGGGCTTGAGACATTGACCACCAATAGCTGGGCCATGTTTTACGGCACGCTGGTGATGGGCGCGATCGCGCTGCTGCGCGGCGATAACTTTATGCCACAGTGGACCTGGAGTTATATGGGCGCCCTGCTGTATCTGGCGTTGTTCGGTTCGGTGATCGCGTTCGGCGCTTATTTCACCCTGGTAGGACGTATCGGCGCCAGTAAAGCGGCCTATAGCACGCTGCTTTTCCCGCTGGTGGCATTAACTATCTCCACCTTCTATGAAGGTTACATCTGGCATAGCAACGCGGTGATAGGTCTTGCGTTAATACTGGTAGGAAATCTGGTGATGTTCGCCCGCCCCGAGCAGCTATTTATGCGCCGCCGGCTGGCCTGATAATAAGCCCGTCAGGCATCGCGCCAGACGGGCTTAACGCATCAATTACTTCTGTGACGGGTCGAATTTCACCGCGTCGATCGCCATGTCATCAATCACCTGCTTCAACGTATCAGCGGTTAGCGGCGTGCTCTCATTAGACAGCGTTTTACCTTCGCCCTTACGCACAACCTTAATAACCGGCTTATTAGTCTTCGCGTCGATCAGTTCGCCTTCGAAGTAGAGATTCGTGTCCATCGTGCGATGGCCGGTTGCCGCCTGGGTACCCGCGACAATCATCGCTACCGGGATCACTTCATAGAACTGCAGCCCTTCTTTACTGGTATCAACACCGGTGATGGCGCCGCGGAAAATCAGGCTGCGAGGGCCAGCCGTGGTCGCCAACGGTTTACGTTCGCTGATGGCCTGTTTCATCTGCTTGTTGGTGTAATTGAGGATGTCCTGCAGCGCTTTCTCCCCTACCTGAGTCGTTGGTTTCGGCACCGGGTAGTAGGTGATTGGACGATAAACAACATTGTCATAGTTGTTCGGATTGTAGTCCGGGGAGATCCAGCGCAGCTCTGGTTTGCCGGAGGCCGAGGTAGTCTCTTTTAACTTAGAGTAATCTTTTAAGAACCCGGAATACTGATCCGGTTGCGCCAGTTTAGATGCACAACCGGTTAATGCCAGTAGCCCGGCCAGAGCGGCTACTTTAAATAACATTTTTGTACGCATGGATGATCCCTGTAAATGCAGTTTGTCGGCAAGATTTATAACAAATTCCCACGCTAAGTTTTGTGACAAAAAAGGTGGTCCGTCAACTCCTTGCAAAAAATAAATCCGCCAACGCGGCGGATTTATTTACGATGTTTATTTTACGTCCACTTGATAAAAAATATGTTTACCAAAAGGGTCGATTTCATACCCGATCACCGATTTATTAACCGGCTCAAAAATAGTTGAGTGCGCAATCATCACGGCCGGCATTTGATCGTGCATCATCTGCTGCGCCTGTTTATACAAGGCTTCTCGTTGCGGCCTGTCGGTGATGGTTTTGGCTTCGGCGATAATTTTATCAAACGGCGCGTAGCACCATTTCGCCGAATTAGAACCACCGTTGGCCGACTGACAGGTAAATAATGGGCCAAAGAAGTTATCCGGGTCGCCGGTCGCGGTAGTCCAGCCCATCAACGCCGCCTGATGCTCGCCGTCTTTCACCCGTTTAAGGTATTCGCCCCATTCATAGGTGGTGATTTTGGTCTGCACGCCGATTTTAGCCCAGTCGGCCTGGATCATTTCCGCCATTCGTTTCGCATTTGGGTTATAAGGACGCTGAACCGGCATCGCCCACAGGTCGATGGTAATGGGGCTCTTCACGCCGGATTCACGCAGCAGCGCTTTGGCTTTTTCCAGGTCCCAGCTGTAGTCCTGCAGGTCGGCATCGGCACTCCAGACGCCAGGCGGCAGCAGGTTTTTCGCTACTGTCCCGGTACCGTGGAACACCGCGTCGATAATTGCCGGTTTATTGATCGCCATGGCCAACGCCTGGCGCACCTTAACGTTATCCAGCGGCGCTTTCTGGGTGTTGAAGGCGAGGAAACCGGTATTAAGCCCGGCTTTGCTCATCAGATTGATCTGCGGATTATCTTTCATCCGCGGTAAATCGGCGGGATTAGGGAACGGCATGACCTGACACTCATTTTTCTCGAGCTTAGCGTAGCGCACCGAGGCATCAGGCGTGATACTGAATACTAAACGATCGATTTTCGCTTTTCCCTGCCAGTAATCAGGGAATGCGGTAAACAAAATCCGCGAATCTTTTTGATATTGCGCAAGCTTAAACGGCCCGGTGCCGATGGGATCCATATCAACACGCTGCGGGGTACCGGCTTTCAGCATCGCATCAGCATATTCCGCAGAGAGGATTGAAGCAAAATACCAACCGAGGTCAGCAACAAAAGGCGCCTCGGGGTGCGCGAGGGTAAAACGCACCGTATATTCATCCGGTTTATCAATTGCGGTAATTAACGAACCAAACTCCAGGCTTTCGAAATTGGAGTAGTTGCCATTAGAGACATTATGATAAGGGTTATTCGGATCCTTTTGCCGCATAAAGGAAAAAATAACGTCATCGGCATTAAAATCACGGGTCGGTTTAAAATACTTATTACTTTGGAATTTAACGCCCTTGCGTAAGTGGAAAGTATAAACTTTGCCATCGTCGCTCACCTCCCAGCTTTCCGCCAGGCTGGGCTGCAATTCCGTGGTGCCAACTTTAAAGTCCACCAGCCGGTTATATATCGGTACCGCGCTGGCATCGACGCTGGTCCCGGAAGTATAAAGCTGCGGATTAAAGTTTTCCGGCGAGCCTTCAGAGCAATAAACCAGTGTTTTTGCATTCACAGCGGAACTCACCGCTAATGCCGCTATCGTCAGAGCTATTGAAGTAGATGTGCGTTGCATGCGTTTCCCTTTTCATTTTTTGACTAATGAATAGCTTGTTGTTTTATTGCCCATAGATAACACTAAAGCCAGATTGCAAACACCTTAAAAATAACTATATCCTAAATAATTCGAGTTGCAGGAAGGCGGCGACGCAGCGAATCCCCAGGAGCTTACTCCAGTAAGTGACTGGGGTGAGTGAGGACAAATTCGTCAGGAACGAATTTGAACGCAGTTCACTGCGCCCGTAAGGGCGAGGCCCAGGGATGGGCCGAGTTATTGCCAACGCACATGCAACTTGAAGTATGACGGGTATATAGAAGGAAACACTATGGCCTCGCCCTTAACCAGACAATTAACCCAGCGCTTCTTTCGCTATCTGGCTATCACCAGCCAAAGCGATCCACGAGCAACCACGTTACCCACGACGCCCGGACAACATCAGATGGCGCAGGCGTTAGCCGACGAGCTACGTCAGTTTGGCCTTGACGATATCGTTGTCGACGAGCATGCGACCGTGACGGCGGTAAAAAAAGGCACCGTCCCCGGGGCGCCGCGGATCGGCTTTATCACGCACATTGATACCGTTGATGTCGGACTGTCGCCGGATATTCATCCGCAAATTCTGCGATTTACTGGTGAAGATCTCTGTCTTAATTCGGAACAGCAAATCTGGCTGCGGGTTGACGAACATCCGGAAATTCTGGCCTACCGTGATGAAGAGATTATTTTCAGCGACGGCACCAGCGTACTGGGCGCCGATAACAAAGCGGCGGTGACCGTTGTCATGACGCTGCTGGAAAACCTGACCGCCGAACATAAGCATGGCGATATCGTCGTGGCGTTCGTCCCGGACGAAGAAGTGGGCCTTCGCGGGGCAAAAGCGCTGGATCTCTCGCGTTTCGCCGTCGATTTTGCCTGGACCATCGACTGCTGCGAACTGGGCGAACTCGTTTATGAAAACTTCAACGCCGCCTCTGCGGAGATACGGTTTACCGGCGTCACGGCACATCCGATGTCCGCCAAAGGCGTATTGGTCAACCCGCTGTTAATGGCTACCGACTTTATGAGCCATTTCGACCGCCAGCAGACGCCGGAACATACCGCCGGGCGCGAAGGCTACGTGTGGTTTAACGGTATTCATGGCGATCAGAACAGCACGCGCTTGCAGGCCAACATTCGCGATTTCGATCTGGACAGCTTTAACCGCCGCAAACAACAGATTGGCGAAGTGGCAGAGAAAATCGCCGCCCAGTACCCCACTGCCAGAGTTGAATTCACGATAAGCGATACTTACAGCAATATCAGCAACGCCATTGGCGAAGACCGCCGGGCTATTGACCTGATGTTCACCGCGATGGAAAGCCTCGGTATAACGCCAAAACCCACGCCGATGCGCGGCGGTACCGACGGCGCAGCGCTATCGGCAAAGGGTCTGCTGACGCCGAACTTCTTCACCGGCGCGCATAATTTCCATTCGAAATTCGAATTTTTGCCGCTGCGCGCCTTTGAGGCCTCCTATCTAACCGCCCTGCAGCTGTGCCTGCTGGCGGCGGATTAAGCCGGTTTACGCGCCAGCATCGTGGCGAAGCGTAGCTTGATGCGGTTGCCGCTGGCGTCGGTGCGGTGCAGTTCGCCAACGTCTTCGTTGTACTTGAGGAACTGCCAGCCAGCATAATAGTCACGCAGTTCTTCAGGTTTGAAGGCGAACGGGAAGCCCACGGTACAGGGGTAATCTTCGGTATCCATGGCGGCAACAATCAGGTTATAGCCGCCAGGCTTAGTGCAGCGCTGCATGTTGGCGATAAGACCAGGGATGGTTTTGGCTTCCAGGAACATCATCACCACGGTAGACAGAATAAAATCATACTCGCCATCAAAGCTCAGCGTATTCAGGTTCTTAATCGCCGTCTGCAGGTTCTCCAGCCCTTCAGCCTGACGAATGTTCTCCAGATTATCGATACTCATGGGATTTTTATCCCACGCCGTGACGTTGTAACCTTTCGCTGCCAGATACAGGCTGTTTCGTCCATTGCCGCAACCAAGATCGAGCGTCTGTCCCGGCTGCATCAGCGAGGCGGCATACACTACTTCTGAGTGGGTGCGCGTCAGGCCATATTTTTCAGTAAAGTAGTTTTCGTCACGAGTCGTCATGATTAATCCTTGTTTGGCAATAAAGTGGCACGGTCTACGCGAATGAACAGTTTACCTCGCACCAGCAGCAGAAAGGTACGCAGCAGCAGCAGGCCGATAATCAGGTTGCTAAAAATAAATAAGGGGATCGCCAGCGTATGGAAAAAACCGTGCTGCTCACCGTGCCCCAAATGCAGGCCGGTGGTCGCCAGTGCGGAAATCCCGAACGAGAAGCTCCAGAATGAAGCATTAAACGGCTGCTGCAGATACCACGGCATCAGGCGCAGCATAAACAGCAATTGCAGCAGACCGTAACCAAACAGCATTTTGGCAAACGTATCGGCTTCACCGCCGTTGACGCTGAGCCACGCGCTACAGGCCACCAGCGCCGGCGCCAGTTGGATGCCCAACGATGTCCGCAACGCCGCCGGTAGCTCGCCGTTGCTGCGCAGCCGCTGCAGGATAACCGGCTCCAGGCTGAGCCAGGAAAAGACGCCAGCGCCGAGAAACGCCAGTCCGGCATCATTAAACCCCAGCGCACCGCAGGCCATGGCGCTGATAAAATTGTTGGCGACGGTCGGCAGATATAAACCGGGCGTCGTTGCCTCTTGCGGATGTTTACCCCGCCACAGCCCCGCGCTCTGCCAGGCCGCATAGCAAAGCTGCAGCGTAACGCCCGCAGCAAATAACGCCAGCGATAACGGTCGGTACCAGGGGACAAAGCCGATTGCCACCAACAGCGTTGTCGCCGGGAGCAAACTGACAAAACTGCTGGCCACCGGATGACGCATCTCCTGCAGCACGCTCCACGGGAAACGAATCGCCCGTGCAATAAACGCTAACATCAATAGCGCCCAGATCCCCGTCGCCAGCACCACCAGCGCATCGCCAATAAGCATGCTCACCGGCCAGAGAGTGCTCGCATAGCGCCAGGCGAACCCCATACCGATAATTCCCAGCACCATACCAAAATAGCCAGCCGGTAGATTCAGCACCTGGCCGCTCGCTGCGTTTTTATTCATTTTAATTAAACTTTCAATTTAATTTGAAGTTGCATTTTAAAGGAACCTTATAAAACGCGCTACGGAGATTTTTGCTATGTTTGTGTTAACCAACGGTAAAGAGAAATACTGATGAAGAAATTTCGTCTGAGCGACCACGTCCGCCTGTATCAGTTTGAAGAAGACGGGATTAAACATAGCGTAACTCTGCGGCAAATCGTGGCGCTGATTGATTTCTCAGACGTTAAGGCGGGTAGCGAAGGCGGCTGGCTCGATGATGAAGCCGCGTTAAGCCAGGGCGGCGACTGCTGGATATATGATGCCAACAGCGTCGTCTTCGCTGGCGCGCGCGTTGACGACAACGCCCGCCTGACCGGCACCTGTGTAATAAGCCACGGGGCGACAATTAGCGATAACGCCTGGCTTGATAACGTTCAGGCAAGTCACGGCGCCAGAATAAGTGACAACGTCACAATAAAGCATTCACAAATTCGCGGCGTCTGTCGAATCGCCGACCAGGCGCGTATTCTCCCCCACTGTCTGGTGATTGCCGCTCAGGGACTCACCTCTGATACCGATAAAATGCTGCAAATTTATCAGCGCGCTACGGTTAGCGCCTCACGGATTGTTCACCAGGCGCAAATTTACGGCGATGCCGTGGTTGAGCACGCTTTTGTTGAACACCGTGCCGAAGTGTTCGATAACGCGCGTATTGAAGGTAATGAAGATAACGACGTATGGATATGTGACAACGCCCGGGTCTACGATTGCGCGCGGCTGGTCGCCGGGCGCGGCGAGGATCAGATCCCAACCCTGCGCTACAGTTCCCAGGTGGGCGAAAACGCCGTGGTCGAAGGCAACTGCTTGTTAAAACATCGTGTGATGGTCGGCGGACACGCCCATCTTCTCGGCGGCCCCATTCTGCTGGATGACGAGGTCCTTATCGAAGGGCACGCGACGATTCGAGGCGATGTGATTATCGAACATCAGGTAGAAATCTGCGGTAACGCCTGTATCGAAGCGCTGGAGGGTGACAGAATTCATCTTCGCGGGCGCAAAATCGTCAGCGGCGACGAGCATATCACCCGCACACCGCTGCTGGGTTCGCTATAGCCGATTATTGCGGGTCGATAATCCGCGCGTAGATATTCTGATCGTCATACGCGCCATTTAAAAACTCGGCCTGCTTCAGACAACCTTCCAGTTCGAAACCATTACGCAGCGCCACCTGATTACTGCGCTGGTTGGCGACCCGGCATTTAATCACGAAACGGCGCACGACGCCCGTTTGCGCATAATGATGGATAAACGCCTGTAACGCCTGCGACAACAGTCCCTGCCCCTGATGGCTTTGATCGATCCAGTAACCGATATAGGCCGTCTTATTCAATGGTTCAATCTGGTTAAATGACAGAACGCCGATCATCTGCCCCTGTAAAAACAGCAGGAACATTTTTGCATAACCGCGCTGGTGAAGCATCACGTTTCCCTGCACGTGGCGCCGGGTTTCATCTTCACTCAGCACCTCCGCAGGCCAGCTTAACGTATGCTGCAGCCAATTACGGTTTTTGAGCACCAGTTGATGTAGCTCACTGACGTAACGTTCGTCAACCGCACGCAGCTCCAGCTGTTCGTTGACCGGGATAGTTTCGATGGTGGGGCTGTTTTCGCCAGTCATGACAATATCTCACTGATAAACAACAACGCCCGCAGTAGCGCACCGCGGGCGGGTAGCGACGGCCTGGGTTATTTCATAATCCGGTCATCAACGTAGTTACGCCGATCCGCCGCTGGCGGGAAGTACTGATACAGCCAGGTTTCGCTGATAGCGTCGCCGCGACAGCGCAGGAACATGCGCATCTCCACCGGATCGGTGGAATCTGAAGTCGGATACCAGTCAAAGAGAATACGATAGCCGTCAAACGGCTCGACGTAGAGGATCTCTACCTGCTTAGCCTCGCCGCTGGAGAGCGTAATCACCGGCTCAATACCTTTCGGCGCCGCAGCTTTCAGGTCGCCGCCGACAAAGTCGATGGCGAAACGACGCGCCCATTTGTCCGGATAGTGTTCACCCGGCGCCCATCCTTCCGGGAAGCCGCCCATTCCGGTGCGTGTCGCCAGCACTCGCGCCAGCGGCGAGCGCACCGGCGGCTGCGCGCTCCAGTACAAGCGGTAGCTAAAGTCCAGTTCATCACCCGCTTTTACCGGTTTTTCCGGCTGCCAGAAGCAGACGATATTGTCCAACGTTTCGCCGGTGGTCGGGATTTCCATCAGGCTAACGGCGCCTTTACCCCACTGATTACGTGGCTCCACCCACAGGCTCGGGCGCTTGTTATACCAGCCCATCACGTCCTGATAATGACTGAAATCGCGATCCAGCTGCAGCAGGCCAAAACCTTTCGGGTTTTTATCCTGGAACGCGTTGAACTGCAGCTTTTGCGGATTATTCAGCGGACGGCAAATCCACTCGCCGTTGCCGCGCCACATCGACAGGCGGTCAGAATCGTGGATTTGCGGGTGGATGGTATCGCACATCCGGCGCTCGTTATTACCGCAGCTGAACATGCTGGTCATTGGCGCAATACCCAACTGCTTAATGTCCTTGCGCGCATAGAGATGATTTTCGACATCCATGATCACCTGCGTTTCCTGGCAATTCACGGTGAACTTATAGGCACCGGTGACGCTCGGACTATCGAGCAGCGCGTAGACGGTGAACACCGTCGCGCCAGGTTTGACGGTTTCAAACCAGAATGACGTGAAATCCGGGAACTCTTCCGGCGTATCGGTAAAGGTGTCGACGGCAAGACCGCGCGCCGACAGGCCGTACTGATAAGTGCTGTCGACCGCGCGGAAGTAGCTGGCGCCCAGGAAAGCGACGATATCGCGGCGCGCCAGTTCGGGCGCCTTAAACACGCGAAAACCGGCGAAACCGAGATCGGTCTGCCCTTCCAGCTGTTTGGTATCAACGCCGGCGTCGTTGTACTGGAACAGCTCCGGACGGAAGTGTATCTCCCGCGCCTGCTGAGACTGGGAGTCCAGCGAGAACATACGCACCCGGCGGCGGAAACCCATACCAACATGGAAAAACTGGATATCCAGCTTGCGCTCTTCAACGTTATTCCACAGCGAATGCGCCGCATCATACTGGATGCTGTTATAGGCCTGAGGGGTCAGATTCGCCAGCGTCGGCGGCAGGTCGCGCGGCGCTCCGCCCCACGGCTGGCGGGCTAAGTCATGAGCCATCGCCTGCAGCACGGAAAAGTCAAAGCGGCGCGTCTGACCATCGGCGATAGCGGAATCCGCGGCGAAAGCCGCTTTAGTGAATAACGAGGCGACTCCTGACGTTCCGCATACGGCGGCAACAGCCATGGATGATTTAAGAAAACGTCTGCGGTTCATGCCTGGAAAAGCGTCCTTTTTAAGAGTTCGACGGATACGCAACGTTGCAAACATCTGCGTCGTGAATTCCGCTCACTCTAGACAAAAATGATTGATAATCCAATTGTTGGCAGGCGAAAAGCATGAAAAAAAAGATGTCCACCGGAACAGACTGAATAACCGCCATACGATCGCTATCGCTGACCTGTTTTGGCGAACACACACTGATCCGATACCTACCCATTTTTACCCGCGTTTTGTTTATTTTCAGCACGAACAGGATAAATTTTCATCACACCAGGTGTAATCTCTATTCTCCAGGGAAAAATGTCAGGAGTATCTAATGAAAGTAAAAGCCGCCGTGACGTTGGGTTATCAACAGCCATTCAGCATTAAAAATATTCAGGTTAGCGCCCCTAAAAAAGACGAAGTGATGGTAAAAATTGTCGCTACCGGCGTCTGTCATACCGACGCGGTGATCCGCGATAACGCCGGGATCCTGCCGATGCCGGCCATTCTGGGCCACGAAGGCGCAGGTATCGTGGTTAACGTCGGTGATGCCGTTCGTGGGGTCGAAATTGGCGATCATGTAGTACTGAGCTACGCCGCCTGCCATCGCTGCGAAAACTGCCTCACCAACCATCCTTCCGCGTGCGAAAGTTTCAATGACTTAAACTTTGGTGGACGCTTAGACGATGGCTCCACCCCATATCGTCTTGATGATCAAGAATTATCCGTTTTCTTTGGCCAATCTTCGTTTAGTCAGTATGTGGTCACCAAAGCGACGAATGCTATTGTTGTCGACCGTGAAGTCGAACTTTCGCTTCTTGGTCCGCTGGGTTGCGGAATTCAAACCGGCAGCGGGACGGTGTTGAATCGACTTAAACCGGTTGCCGGGGAGTCGCTGGTGGTATTCGGCTGCGGCGCGGTTGGTTTAAGCGCCATTATGGCCGCAAAGCTTACCGGCTGTAGCCAAATCATCGCCGTCGATATTCATGCCAATCGCCTTGAGCTGGCACGTGAACTCGGCGCAACCCACGTGATCGATGGCAAACAGGAAGATAGCGTTGCGGTCATTCGCCAACTGACCGGCAAAGGGGCGCACTACGCCATCGAAACGACCGGCGTCGCCGCCATCGTCCTGCAGGCGATCCACGCGATTAAGCCGTTAGGCACGGTGGCGGTCGTCGGCTTTACCGGCGATATCACCTTTAATGTGCAAAACGATCTGATGGCGGAAGGTAAATCATTGATTGGAGTCATTGAAGGCGACGCCGTACCGCAGCTGTTTATTCCGCAGCTGGTACAGTTTTATAAACAAGGCAAATTTCCCATTGATAAGCTTATCGAGTTCTATCCGCTCGAAGAGATTAATCAGGCTTTCGCAGATTCAGCTTCCGGTAAAGTCATCAAACCGGTGGTACTGATGTAATGCGGGCGGCTCTTTGCGCAGCAAAGAGCCGCAAATAAAGATTATTTCACACTAACGTCGATACCGGGGAAGTACTTTGCCGCCAGACGGGTGATAGTGCCGTCGGCGCGCACTTTATCAATTGCGGCGTCGAGCTGTTTTTTAGTTGCCTCATCGCCCTTGCGCAAGCCGTAGCCAATACCGCTACCCAGAATCGTATCATCAGCCACCGGCTTACCGATAAAGCCGAATCCCTTACCCTGCGGCTTACTGAGGAATCCGGCCTGGCCGGCGGCAGACATCACCAGCGAGGCGTCGATACGGCCGTTAAGCAGATCGGCCCACGCCATGTTCTGGTCTTTGTAGGAAACCACCGTGACGCCGTGTTTTTCCCAGTGCTCCTTGGCAAAGGTCTCCTGAATCGAGCCCTGTAGCACGCCGATGGTTTTGCCCTTCAGCCCTTCCGGCGTCGCCTGCATACCGCTGTCGGCCTTGCCCACCAGCTGTGAAGGAATACGGTAGATCGGCTGGGTGAAATCAATACTCTTGCGCCGCTGTTCGGTAATGTTCATCGCCGAATTAATCGCGTCGAATTTCTTCGCTACCAGCCCCGGAATGAGGGCATCAAAGGAAGTTTCGACCCAACTGCACTTCAACTGCGCGGCCTGACAAATCGCGTTGCCGAGGTCAATATCAAAACCCTGCAACTCCCCTGCCGGATTGCGGCTTTCGAACGGCGGATATTCCGCCTCCACGCCGTAGCGTAACTCGCTGGCGGCAAAGCTTGAAACGGTACACAGCATTCCCAAAGCAAGAGTTAGGGCTTTTATTTTCATCATCTGGCTCCTTAACGCGGCTTAACGCGGCACAGCGCCTGGGCGCCGGCCCGCAATGTGGCTTCATCTTTGGCAAAAGAGAGCCGAATCAGTTTGTTATCAGTGCCATCGGTATAAAATGCCGATAGCGGAATCGTGGCGACGCCGTATTCGGTAATCAGCCGCTTAACCATCTCACTGTCATGCTCATCGCTGAAATGGCGATAGTCCGCCAGCATGAAGAAAGAGCCGGCGCTCGGCAATAAACGGAACGGCGAGTCTTGCAGCAGTTGCTGGAGCAAATCACGCTTTTGCTGATAAAAAGCGGCCAGCGACAGCCATGAAGCCGGATTCTGCATATGCTCTGCGAAAGCGTACTGCATCGGCGTATCGGCAGAAAACATAAGGAACTGATGTACCTTGCAGATCTCATCCATCAGCGCCGCCGGCGCCACGCAGTAGCCAACGCGCCAGCCGGTCACGTGGTAAGTCTTACCGAAGGAAGAGATAATCACGCTGCGTTCCGCCAGCTGCGGATGGGTTGCCATGCCGTGATGCTTTTCGCCGTCGAAGACTACGTGCTCGTAGACTTCGTCGGACAAAACCACGATATCGGTATTGCGGATCAGCATCGCCAGTTGATTAAGGTCGTTGGCGGATAATACCTGGCCGCTTGGATTATGCGGCGTATTAATGATGATCATCCGCGTCCGCGGGGTAATCGCGGCGCGCACCTCGTCCCAATTAATCGCAAAATCCGGCACGGTGAGCTTAATCGCCACCGGCATCGCGCCTTGCAGACGCACTATCGGGGCATAGCTATCAAACGAAGGCTCAAAGTAAATCACCTCGTCGCCAGCATGCACCAGCCCGGCAATGGCGGAATAGATCCCCTGGCTGGCGCTGGCGGTAACCAACACTTCGTTATCGACATCATATTGCGTGCCATATAACGTAGCGATTTTGTCAGCGATACGCTCTTTTAAAGCCCGCAGACCGGTCATTGGCGCGTATTGGTTATGTCCGGCGTTCATCGCCTGCGTCACGCCGGCCACCAGCTGTGGGTCGCAGGCAAAATTAGGCGCGCCCTGAGAGAGATTAATCGCATTATGCTGCGCTGAAAGCTGGCCGATAACGGTAAAAATCGTGGTGCCGACATCCGGCAATTTCGAGCGAGTGGTGACCGAAGCACTAAGAGCCATGATTAATCCTTTCTCGTTTTATTTGCATATCCATTCAAACCAAAGCGCCTTCAGGCGACAAGCGAATTGTTATCATAAGAGCTATGCATTCCGATCATGGCTCTCAGGACGCCTTTAAAACATGACAGGGCTAACACTCAGGCTATAAACCACAATTTTAGTATGCCTTATGCTATTCAATTCTTTATAATCCACAGCGGTTCTAAGGCTACTGACCGCCTTAGAGAAATTTAGAATATATCTCTTTCCGGCATTTCAGGTGCTGAATGGGGCAAGAGGCAAATCATATGTTTATTACGTCAGCGTATATCGCGTTATTTTTAATCGCATCATGGGGACTTTTTAAACTCGACCAAAAAAGCAACTCGTTATCAAAAAGCGTTTTTATCGCAATCTTTCTCGGCGCCCTTCTCGGATTATCACTCCATTTCATTGCCAACGAACAACGTAAAACGGTCATTGACTGGTACAGTATCGTCGGCAACGGCTATGTTAATTTGCTGAAACTTGTCGCCGTACCGCTGATTTTTATTTCAATTTTGTCAGCGATTAACAAACTCGAAAATAGCGCCGGTATTGGCCGAATGTCCCTAACCATTGTTGCCTGCATGCTGTGCCTGGTAATGATTGCGGGTTGGGTCGGCCTGTTTACCGCTAACCTGATCGGTCTCGACGCCAGCGCATTCAGCCATATGCAATCGACGCTGACCGCCGAAGACGTCAGCAAAACCGCAGCCGTTTCGCTACCCCAACTGGTCACTTCGCTGATCCCGACAAATATTTTTCTCGACCTGACCGGCGCGCGCAGCGTATCGGTTATCGGCATCGTCATCTTTACCTTGCTGGCCGGCGTGGCGTTATTAAAGGTGAAAAAAGAGGCGCCGGAGGAAGGTCAAAAATTAAGTAGCGGGATTAACGCGATTCAAATTTGGGTGATGAAGATGGTGCGTATCGTCATAGCGCTGACGCCATACGGTGTCCTCGCACTGATGGCAAAAGTCTTTTCAACCTATCAGCTAGCGCAATTCACCAGCCTGCTAGGCTTTATCGCCGCCTGTTATCTGGCAGTCGCCATGATGTTTATCGTGCATGCGATTCTGCTGACTATTAGCGGTCAAAATCCTCTGCGCTACTTTAAAACGGTGTGGCCGGTGCTTACCTTCGCCTTTGTTTCCCGCAGCAGCGCGGCTTCGATTCCATTAGCGATTACCGCACAGGAAAAATTCGGCGTGCCGAATACCATCGCCAACATTGCCGCCTCCTTTGGTTCCAGTATGGGGCAAAACGGCTGCGCCGGGATCTATCCGGCCATCATGGTGGCCATGATCGCGCCAACGCTGGGTATCGACCCACTGTCGTTCTCGTTTTTAGCAAGCTTACTTCCGGCTATCGCTCTGGGCTCAATTGGCGTCGCAGGCGTCGGTGGCGGCGGGACATTTGCGGCGTTGATTGTCCTGTCTACGCTCAACTTCCCGGTGGCGCTGGTCGGCATTTTTATCGCCATTGAGCCAATTGTCGATATGGCGCGTACCGCGCTGAATGTGAATGGGTCGATGATGTCGGGCGTACTGGCGACGCGGCTATTGAAAAATCAACGTGAAAAGTCGCGCCCTGTCGCCTCGATGAGTGAATAATCCCGTCTGATTGAAGCGGCGGCCAGGCCTGAAAACTGGCCGCCAGCTGCTTATTTCTTGCTCAGCAGGTTAAAGCTGGTCATCAGGTTACGGTAATCCGGAATGTGGTTGGAGAACAGGGTTCCCAATCCTTCGATATCATTGCGCCAGTCGCGGTGCAGCTCACAGGCCACGCCAAACCACGACATTAACTGCACGCCCGCCTGCGACATACGATCCCACGCGGCATCACGGGTGATCGGGTTAAAAGTACCGGACGCATCGGTCACCACAAAGACGTCGAATCCCTCTTCAATCGCCGACAGCGCCGGGAAGGCCACGCAGACTTCAGTGACGACACCGGCAATAATCAGCTGTTTCTTACCGGTGGCTTTTACCGCGTTAACGAAATCTTCGTTATCCCAGGCGTTGATATTGCCGGGACGAGCGATATAAGGGGCGTCAGGGAACTGTTCTTTCAGTTCCGGCACCAGCGGACCATTAGGGCCATTCTCAAAACTGGTGGTCAGAATAGTCGGTAGTTTAAAGTATTTAGCCAGATCGCTGAGGGCCAGGACATTGTTCTTGAATTTATCCGGCTCGATATCACGAACCAGTGACAGCAGCCCGGTCTGGTGGTCAACCAGTAATACTGCCGCATCATTTTTATCCAGACGAACGTAAGGTTTAGACATGATGGCTCCTTTTATACACATCAACTAATCGGTGAGAGACGTTGTATCAACGAGACTAATAATAGTGTAAGCACAGGATGACGATTAGATGGCAAAAACGGAACGCATCGTCCCAATTTCGCAACGATGCGTGGCATACTGCCTATGATCAAAATGCATAGCTGGAGCCAACATGTCGCGTAGCGCCCTGCCTTTTCATACCGTAGAAACGTTTCTGATAACCGCGAGGCATCTCAACTTAACCCATGCCGCGCAGGAGCTGTGCCTGACGCAGGGGGCGGTCAGCCGGCAGATTGCCGCGCTGGAGAGCTGGTTTGGCTTCCCGCTATTTGAACGCCACGCCCGCGGGCTGCGGCTATCTCCGCAGGGCAGCGCGCTTTATCCGGAGCTGCAGTCGGCATTTGGCCGCCTGTTAACGGTAGCCGAGCAGGCGCGCCAGCAGCAAACTGTCGTGCGCCTGAAAGCGCCTACCTGCGCGATCCGCTGGCTGGTGCCGAAACTGCTGGAGATAGAACGACGTTATCCGGAACTGCAGGTGGCGTTGACCACCACCACCGAGCATAACGTTAACTTTAAGACTGAACCCTACGATGCGGCGATTATCTTTGGCACCCATCAGAGCGCCGGCGATCTGCTGTTTGAAGAAGCCCTCACGCCGGTGGCCAGTCCCGATACGCCGTGCGATACGCAGCTCTCCGCCATCACATTTTTACATCCGACGCGGGATAAAACCGACTGGCTGCTGTGGCTGGCGCACTATCCGCATGAACCAACGTTAAAAATGCATAAAAACCAATATTTCGACACCATGGACCTCGCCATCACCGCCGCGATGCAGGGGCTCGGCGTCGCCATGGCGGACGAGACGCTAATCGCCGAGGATCTTCGTACCGGGCGACTATGTCGCCCCTTCTCGCTCAGCGTCAAAACCGGCGCCAGCTACCGGCTGGTCGTTCGCCGCTCGCAAAGCAAAGCCGACGGCCTGGCGCGCTTTCGCGCCGCGCTGGTTAATCCAGCGTCACATGATGCTTCATCACCCGGCGAAACAGCGCCAGCCGCGCGCGCATAAAGCGGTTCTCGACTTTAAAGCCCGCGCGCTTGTTGAGGCCGATACGCAATAAACGGTCCCGTCCGCGCAGGCAGGCGGGCCAGCGCACCGGGCCGGTTAACTCACTACACTGATTGCCTGCCAGCCTGGCAAAATTGGCCCAGTAGTCGGCGACCTGCGCGGCGAAGGCTCGGTCCGCCTCACTGGCGTACTGACACACCGGTTCGGCGCGGGTCAGATTGTCGAAAACGTAAACCACTTCGTTGCCATGCCATGCGCCGTGGAGATAGGTTTCATGTTCCGCTTGCGCAACATAATCAAACCAGTAGCGCCAGCACGGTTGCCCAACACGCTGCTGCGCCTGCATTACCACGTAACCCAGGGTGGTGAACGCCATATCGCGGCACACTTCTCTGCCTAACGCTTCATCCCCTTTGACGCCAGGATACAGCAGTTTGATAAGTCCAAGGCCAAAACGGCGTTCGCGACGCAGTTTTTGAATTTGGCCGGCAATATCGACGCCAAATACCGCCATCACGGTGGCCTCATCGCTATTGGAGCCAATCATCACCGGCATCGCATGCTGACGGCCCTTAAAGAACGTGTCGAGCATAGGCTCCGGCAGCACCGCATCGCCGACAATCGGCGCCGGGCCGATATTCAGAGGCGCCGTCAGCGCCCAAAAGGCATCGGCGGGGATTGCCCGCAGCTGTTCCGCGCTGGCATCGGCAAGAGAAAAATGTTCCGCCAGCAGCTTTCCCTTCGCCAGCGCCTTTTCCCGTGGTAAATCCGGTAAGGTATAACCGCTTTGCACGATGGCTTTATGGAACAATCCTTTCGCTTTCGGCGACGCCATTAACGACAGGACGCTGCGCGCCCCCGCGGATTCGCCGAACAAGGTGATATTGGCGGCGTCGCCGCCGAAGGCGTGGATATTATCCTGCACCCAGCGCAACGCGGCTATCTGATCGAGCAGCGCAAAATTATACAACCGCTCGCCCTCTTCGCCTTCCAGGGCCGGATGAGCGAAAAAGCCGAGATGCCCAAGACGATAATTGACGGTGACCACCACCACCTCGCGGCTGGCCAACGCGCTACCGTCGTAGGGAGGCAGGCTGCCGGCGCCGATGGTGTAGCCGCCGCCGTGCAGCCAGACCATCACCGGGAGCGGCTGCGAGCGGGCGGCGGGCGCCCACACGTTGAGATACAGACAATCTTCCGAGAAACGGCCAGGATCGCCGCCGCCCAGTTCACGACAATATTCGATATCCTGCCAGCTGGCGGCGGCAAAGGTATCGGCCTGACGCACGCCCTGCCAGCGCTCTGGAGGCTGCGGCGAACGCCAACGCAGCTCGCCTACCGGCGGCTGCGCGTAGGGAATACCGCGCCAGATATGGATCCCCTGTTCATTAGTGCCGGATAGCGTGCCCTGCCGCGTTTTTACTAGCGGCATAGATGAATTCTGCATAACAACGTCCTTTTGCAAGTTATGCCATGCAGAGTACCGATTTTAGAGCAGACCGCAACGGCGTTTACTCCGTTCCTCCGCCTGTTGATATAGTTCGAACTCATCGAGGACCTCACAGCCTAACGCCGCTTCAAAAGCGTCACGGCTGGCGTTACCGTGGCTGCGGGCCTGCGTTTCGTTGCCAAGATTTGATTGGAAAATCCCCGCGGCGCTCACCGGTAAAAAATCTTCATAAACAATCGGCTGCGCGACTACCCAACCGCGCTCGATCAGCGGTTGCGGATCGTCGCCGGGGCCAAAAGCATGGCGATGCGCTTCCCCCGCAGGCGTCAGGCGATAGCGGAACCACGCCAGCCCCTGCTGACGCAGCAAAAATTCGCTGTCAGGAAACTGGCTAAAGACCTCCTGCAAATGGCGCTGGTGGTTAAGATTGTCTTTACCGACCCCGGCCTCATTCAGTAAGCGGTCATACAGCGCTCGTCCTTTCGGCGTCAACGCGACGCCGCGTTGTTCAATTTCGCCAAAGCGCGCGCTGTGCGTACCTTTATGTTCGCCGGCGAACATCACCGGCTCTTCCAGCGCTTTAAAACTGGTTTGCCGCAGTAAAATCGGCACCTCGCGGCGCGGCGGTCCCTCAATGAGCGCTTTCGGTTCGATACCGCACTGCGGCATCAACGCCTGAACCCGATCGATATCGAGAGTGCGCGGCGTCAGATGGTTAATGTGGCAACCGGGGAAACAGACCACATCGGCAATCAACCGGTGCTCATTATGCAGCGCGTGATAGGTTTGCTCGTCGACGGTGGCATGACGGTGCCAACGGAAAGTTTCCAACGCTTCGTTGACGAATTCGCGCGCTTCTGCAGCCGTGAATTCCCCCCTATCTTCGTGTAACGCAATCAGCTCACGGCAGCGCGGCGTAAAGATATCGCGACGGGCGAGAATATCCGCCGCTCGCTGGCGCAGCGCCTCGTTGCCGATCAGTTCAAGGCGCAGCAACGAGGTGAAAATACGAAACGGGTTACGCGCCAGCGCCGCGTCATCGACCGGGCGAAAGGCGGTAGAATGCACGGGTACCCCAGCCTGCGACAGATCGTAATAGCTAACGGGATACATCCCCATAATGGCAAACATGCGACGCAGGGTCGCCAGTTCTTCCGCCGTTCCCACGCGGATCGCGCCGTGGCGCTCAACGTTCAGCCGTGCCAGTTCGTCGGCATTAGCCAATTGTTCATGTAATTTCGGGTTGTGTTCCAGGACCGCCAGATTCACATCCGCCACCAACTCCAGGAGGGTTCCATACTGCGGAACTTCCTGCTGGTACATTGCCGACATAGCCTGTGAAAAGTTTTCCCGAATCTCATCAGCCGTGATGGTGTTCGCCATGATGTCTTACCTCCAGTGAATACTTCCTGGAGTGTAGGAAAGCGCGTTAAGAGTGGCGGGAAGAATTTACAAACTGTGATGCGGATAACCTGCTACCGCGTTTCGCCTGTACAAATCATAACCGTGGGTTATGAAAAATTAGATTTAATTTCACTTTAAATTAACAAAACATTTACAGAGACTGTTTCTGGCGAAATTACAACAACATGCCTCTCTTCCGTTTGATGGAGTACCCTATGAATAATAAATGGTCACCGCGCGAGGTCGTACATCGCGATTACAATAGCCATCCGCCGGCGCTGGCGCCGGGATACAAAACCAGCGTGCTACGCTCGCCGCGCAATGCGCTCATCTCCCTGCAAAATTCACTTTCTGAGATTACCGGCCCGGTGTTCAGCAGCGACGACCTTGGCCCGCTGGATAACGATCTCATTCTCAACTACGCCAAAGACGGCCTGCCGATTGGCGAACGAATTATCGTCCACGGTTACGTGCGCGACGGCTTTGGCCGGCCAATGAAAAATACGCTGGTCGAAGTGTGGCAGGCCAATGCCGGCGGCCGTTACCGTCATAAGAAAGACCAGTATCTGGCGCCGATTGACCCCAACTTCGGCGGCTGCGGACGGGTTCTGACCGATGAAAATGGTTATTACTGCTTTCGCACGATCAAACCCGGCCCCTACCCGTGGCGTAATCAGGTTAGCGACTGGCGACCGGCGCATATTCACTTTTCGCTCTCAGGCGATGCCTGGGCGCAACGGCTGATTACGCAAATGTACTTTGAAGGCGATCCGCTTATCAAACAGTGTCCGATTGTCAGAACCATCAATAACGATGATGCCGTGCGTACCCTGATTGCCGAGTTGGATACCCACGCCGCCGTGCCGCTCGACAGTCTGGCCTATCGTTTTGACCTTGTGCTGCGCGGCCACCGCGCCACGCTGTTCGAAAATCGTACCCAGGGGGCCGCCCAATGAAAGACTATCTAGCTGAAACCGCCTCGCAGACTGCCGGGCCCTATGTGCATATTGGTCTGGCACCGGACGCTGCAGGATTTCATATTTTTGAGAAAAACTTTGGTCCCAACTTAGTGAGCGCGGAAACCAAAGGCCAACGCATTACGATTGAAGGGCGGGTTTTCGATGGTTCCGGAACCCCGGTACGCGACGTGCTGCTGGAACTCTGGCAGGCTAACGCCGACGGGCGTTATAACCATCCCGACGACCGCCAGCAGAACAAGGCTCTGGACCCGAACTTCCGCGGCTGGGGCCGTACTTGTTCTGACTTCGCATCCGGCGTCTGGCGTTTACAAACCATCAAACCCGGCGCGGTCGTCGGCCGTGACGGACGCATTATGGCGCCGCATCTCAATCTGTGGGTAGTGGCGCGGGGTATCAACATCGGCCTGAATACGCGGATGTATTTCGCTGATGAACAGGCGGCAAATGAACAGGATCCGGTACTGAATCTGATTGAATGGGAAGTTCGCCGCCAGACGCTTATCGCGCAACGTGAAGTGCGTGGAGATGAAGTCGTGTACCGCTTTGATATTTATTTACAGGGCGATAAAGAGACCGTGTTCTTCGATATTTAATTTGCCCCCAAATTACTCCCTTTTCCCTGCCCCGCCGAGTGCGGGGCTTTTTATCACCTCTGGTAGAAATGACTTGTAAGACAATAAGATCAAATGTTAATAATATTTTGCTAACTAGTTATCAAAATTAAACAACTTCGCTTGCTACCGAGACAGCTCTGTTTTTAACATCGATTATGGAAAAAAATGGTCTCTTCAGTCAGCGCATTCGCTTGCGCCATTTACATACTTTCGTCGCCGTCGCACAACAGGGAACCCTGGGGCGGGCGGCAGAAACCCTGAATCTTAGCCAACCTGCGCTATCAAAAACCCTCAACGAGCTTGAGCAGTTGACCGGTACCCGGCTGTTTGAGCGCGGGCGGCTTGGCGCGCAGTTGACGCTGGTTGGCGAACAGTTTCTAACCCATGCGGTCAAGGTGCTGGATGCTCTCAATACCGCAGGCCAGGCTCTCAATCGTAAAGAAGGCATGAATAGCGATGTGGTTAGGATTGGCGCCCTGCCAACCGCAGCGCTCGGTATTTTGCCTACGGTGATTGGTCAATTTCACAAACAACAAAAAGACATCACCTTACAGGTCGCCACCATGAATAACACCATGCTGCTGGCGGGGCTGAAATCCGGCGATGTCGATATTGGTATTGGGCGCATGTCCGATCCGGAACTGATGAGCGGCCTCAACTATGAACTGCTGTTTCTTGAATCGCTAAAACTGGTCGTCCGCCCCGGCCACCCGCTGCTGCAGGAGACGGTAACGCTCAGCCGGGTGATGGAATGGCCGGTGGTGGTCTCACCAAAAGGGACCATTCCGCGGCAGAATGCGGAAACGCTGCTGCAAAGCCAGGGCTGTAAAATTCCCCCCGGCTGTATTGAAACGCTGTCGGCCTCGCTTTCACGCCAGCTCACCGTCGATTATGACTATGTCTGGTTCGTCCCTTCCGGCGCGGTGAAAGACGACCTGCGTCGCGGTTTGTTAACCTCATTACCTATCGCCACCGAAGGCGCCGGCGAGCCGATCGGTATTCTTACCCGAGTGGACGCCAGCTTGTCGCAGGGGGCGCAAACTCTACTCAGCGCGATACGCAAATCCATGCCTGCCTGATTATTCATGGTCGTTACCCCGAGCGAATACAACGGGGTAACGGTACCGTTACGTTCATTCTTCTGCCCCCTTAATATATACATCGTGCTAATCAATTAGTGCGAAATCATTCATTAACATTTGCGCTCATTTCATTAACAGATTTATCATAGCCATGATTTCACCATTTGGTTCATGTGAAATGAATTCATCTTTTGAAATCACCTTTATGAAGCTTTGATAAGCTTCACTCAAAAGCAATTTCCATTTGCACTTGATTCATTTGGTACACACCTGGCAAGGGGTGATAAAAGGAGACAACATGGCTACGGGCAACGTGCCGCGCGGATTCCCCCGGATCCTGCAGTGGCTACTCGCCGGACTGATGTTAATCATCGGTCTGGCAATCGGTATTTTAGGCGCCAAACTGGCAAGCGTCGGCGGCACCTGGTATTTCGCCATTATGGGGCTGGTGATGGTTATCGCCTCCCTGCTTATTTTCCGCAATCGTCGCGGCGGCATCATTCTTTATGCCGTCGCCTTCGCGGCTTCCATTGTTTGGGCTATCAGCGACGCCGGCTGGACCTACTGGCCGCTGTTCTCACGCCTGTTCGCGCTTGGCGTTCTGGCTTTTCTGTGCGCCATTGTTTGGCCTTTCCTTTCCAGCGCACCAGCCAAAAAAGGCGCGGCCTTCACCCTCGCGGGCGTGCTGGCCGTGGTACTGCTGGTCAGCTTTGGCTGGATGTTCAAATCCCAGCCGCTGGTCAGCGCCAGCGAACCCGTGCCGGTAAAACCGGTACAACCGGGTGAAGAACAAAAAAACTGGGAGCACTGGGGTAATACCACTCACGGCGACCGCTTCGCCGCGTTGGATCAGATCAATAAAAACAATATCAACCAGCTACAGGTTGCCTGGATTGCCCATACCGGCGATATTCCGCAGAGTAACGGTTCCGGCGCGGAAGACCAGAATACGCCGCTGCAGATTGGCGATACTCTCTATGTTTGTACGCCATATAGCAAAGTCCTGGCGCTGGATGTCGATAGCGGCAAAGAGAAATGGCGCTACGACTCAAAAGCGACGGCGCCGAACTGGCAACGTTGCCGCGGTTTAGGCTACTACGAAGATAGCCAGGCACAGGCTAATGCCGTTGCCGGGACCCAGCCTGCCGCCTGCGCCCGCCGCCTGTTCCTGCCAACTACCGATGCGCGTCTGATCGCAATCGATGCCGATACCGGTAAAGCCTGTGAAGCATTTGGTGAACACGGTACCGTCGATCTCAGCGTCGGCATGGGGGAAATCAAACCCGGTTATTATCAGCAGACCTCTACCCCGCTGGTTGCCGGTAACCTTGTTGTCGTTGGTGGTCGTATAGCGGATAACTACTCCACCGGTGAACCGCCGGGCGTGGTTCGCGCTTTTGACGTGCATACCGGTAAACTGGCCTGGGCCTGGGATCCGGGCAATCCACAACTGACCGGCGTGCCGCCGGAAGGACAGACCTACACGCGCGGGACGCCGAATGTCTGGTCCGCGATGTCCTATGATGCCAAACTGAATCTTATTTATCTGCCAACCGGAAACGCCACGCCAGACTTCTTCGGCGGCGAACGTACGGCGCTGGATGATAAATACAGTTCCTCTATCGTTGCGGTCGATGCGACCACCGGTAAAGTACGCTGGCATTTCCAGACTACCCATCACGATCTGTGGGATTTCGATCTGCCTTCGCAACCGCTGCTGTACGATCTGCCGGACGGTAAAGGCGGTACGACGCCGGTACTGGTGCAAACCAGCAAGCAGGGCATGATCTTTATGCTTAACCGCGCGACGGGCGAACCGGTCGCTAAAGTGGAAGAGCGTCCGGTCCCGGCTGGTAACGTTAAAGGTGAACGCTACTCGCCGACGCAACCGTACTCCGTCGGCATGCCGATGATCGGCAACGAAACGTTGAAAGAATCGGATATGTGGGGCGCCACCCCGGTTGACCTGCTGCTGTGCCGTATTCAGTTCAAAGAGATGCGCCATCAGGGGGTCTTTACTCCGCCGGGTGAGGACCGCTCCTTGCAATATCCGGGCTCGCTTGGCGGGATGAACTGGGGCAGCGTGTCGGTTGATCCGAATAACGGCCTGATGTTCGTCAACGACATGCGTCTTGGACTGGCTAACTACATGGTGCCGCGAGCGAAAGTGGCCAAAGATGCCAGCGGTATCGAAATGGGTATCGTACCGATGGAAGGTACGCCGTATGGCGCAATGCGTGAGCGTTTCCTGTCGCCGTTAGGTATCCCCTGCCAGAAGCCGCCGTTCGGCACCATGTCGGCGGTCGATCTGAAAAGCGGTAAGCTGGTCTGGCAGGTTCCGGTAGGTACGGTAGAAGATACCGGTCCGTTGGGTATCCGCATGCATATGCCGATCCCTATCGGCATGCCAACGCTGGGAGCTTCGCTTTCTACCCAGTCTGGCCTGCTGTTCTTCGCCGGCACCCAGGATTTCTATCTGCGCGCCTTTGATACCGCCAACGGCAAAGAGATTTGGAAATCTCGCCTGCCGGTGGGCAGCCAATCCGGCCCAATGACCTACGTTTCACCGAAAACCGGTAAGCAATACATCATTATCAACGCCGGCGGCGCGCGTCAGTCTCCCGATCGCGGCGATTACATCATCGCTTACGCTTTACCCGATCAAAAATAAAACCAGGGCCCCGTTCAGGGGCCTTTCTTTATCTCTCCGGTTTCAGATTCCATTTAGGCGCCGATCTTCAGGCTTTTGTTACTATGGAACCTCATTTCTCAGGCAGAATAAACAGGGAGGAAGCCATTATGGCTTTGATGAAAGGCTCAAGCGCGCTGCTTTTGGCTGCGTTACTAACGGGATGCGCCAACAAGGAACCACCACAACTTTATCGCCACGACTTTGTGTTGAAGAATCCGCGTACGGGTATGCCGCTGCCCTATCTCCCTTACCAAATCACCACACCAGACGGTAGAGTATTTAAGGGCAGAACCGATAAAAACGGTTTAACCGTAGAAGCGATATCAACCATGCCGGGAGAATTTAATATCAATATAATCCCTGAGTCAGCACTATAAGTTTCTTCGACAGGCTGCGATTTTAGAATGTTTTATTGCGTTATGTTATTATTGCGAACAGTTATCAATAACAACATAACAAGGATAAAAGATGAAAGGAGCCTTCCATCACCTGCCGATCGGCGCACTCTTATTAGCCGCAACCACCTCAGCCCAGGCGCTGAAAGCGCCAGAAGTGGATTTACGCGACCCGACGCTGTGGGAAGAAAAAAAGGTCAATCCGCTAAACGAAATCTCTGCCCCCTGCGAAGTGGCAAGCGGCCCGGATTGTCCAGTCTGGGAGGATCAAAAGTCAGATATTCAACGCGAAAGAGAACGGCGAGAGCAACGACGTTGGCAATCGGGCTATGAGCACTGGCGCAAGTATTAACACAGCCAGAAGTCAACCCGGGCGATAAATGGCCCGGGTTTCGCTATCGGTAATACTTAGTTATCACCGAAGTGAATAACCGTACGAATCGATTTACCTTCATGCATCAGATCGAAGGCTTCGTTGATCTGGTCGAGCGGTAACCGGTGGGTGATAAACGGATCGAGGCGAATCTTACCCGCCATCGCGTCTTCAACCATCCCCGGCAGCTGGCTACGCCCTTTCACGCCGCCGAAGGCGGAACCACGCCATACCCGGCCGGTGACCAACTGGAACGGACGAGTTTTAATTTCCTGACCCGCTCCGGCAACGCCGATGATAACGCTCTCACCCCAACCTTTATGACAGCACTCCAGCGCCGCGCGCATAACGTTGACGTTACCGATACATTCAAAACTGAAATCAACGCCGCCATCGGTTAGCTCGACAATCACGTCCTGAATCGGTTTATCGTAGTCGTTCGGGTTGATAAAGTCGGTGGCGCCCATCTCTTTGGCGAGGGTAAATTTATCCGGATTAGTGTCGACCGCCAGAATGCGTCCGGCCTTCGCCTGCACCGCTCCCTGAATCACCGCCAGGCCAATACCGCCCAGCCCGAACACCGCGACGCTGTCGCCCTCTTTCACCTTCGCCGTGTTATGTACCGCGCCGATACCGGTGGTGACGCCGCAGCCCAACAGACATACTTTTTCCAGCGGCGCCTGCGGGTTTACTTTTGCCAGAGAAATCTCGGCGCAGACGGTGTATTCGCTGAAGGTGCTGGTGCCCATATAGTGATAAATCGGCTCGCCGTTATAGGAGAATCGCGTGGTGCCATCCGGCATCAGACCTTTCCCCTGGGTGGCGCGGACCGCCTGGCAGAGGTTAGTTTTGCCAGACTTGCAGAATTTACATTCGCCGCACTCGGCGGTATACAGCGGAATAACGTGATCGCCTGGCTTCAGGCTGGTCACGCCCTCGCCGACTTCAACGACGATACCGCCGCCTTCATGGCCCAACACCGCCGGGAACACGCCTTCCGGATCGTCGCCAGAGAGAGTAAAAGCATCGGTGTGGCAAACGCCGGTGTGGGTGATTTTGACCAGGACTTCGCCTTTCTTTGGCGGCGCGACGTCAATCTCCACGATTTTTAACGGCTGGCCGGGGCCAAAGGCAACTGCTGCACGTGATTTCATACTGTCCATTCCTCGTCGTGATTTTATTTTAAATAGGATCGTAGCAGGTGACCTACTTCCGCCATGCGGGCGGCGCGTTGGTCCGGGGTGGTATCGCCGCTAACCAGTTCATCCTGCAGATGCATCTCTACCAGCTCCCCCATCAAACCGTTGGCGGCGCCGCGAATGGAGGCAATCTGTTGCAGGATAGTCATGCAGGGTTCGCCGGACTCCAGCGCGCGTTCCAGCGCTTCAACCTGTCCGCGAATACGGCGTACGCGGCTAAGCGCACGCTTCTTGTCTTCTGGTGAATGTGGCACGAGATGCCCTCCATATCATATAGGGGGGTATACTATATTTATTTGACTAAAGTGGCAAATTGAAACGCCGCTAACAACCATAGCATAGCGGCGCAGGATTACCGTTAATCGAGCGTGAGGGTCATAGCTATACAGCGTAACTCGGCGTTGGCCATTTTTGAATAATGATATTTTTCACCTTGAGAAACAAAGCCATGGCGTAGATAAAAGCCCGCCGCATTGGGGGTCGCCTCAAGCGTAATGGTTTCGAGCCCCCGTAGGCGGGCTTCGGCAATAACCGCCCCCATGATCAAATCCGCGCATCCCTGCCCGCCCCACTCAGGAAGCGTAAAGATCGCTTCCACGCTTAAGGACTCAATATCGAGATAGCCTGTAGCGACGGGTTGGCCCTGCGTATTTTCCACGATATAAAACGGATTATCGGCAACGGCGTGACGATACCCTTCGGGCATCTGTTCCGGCGTCCAGGCGTGAATCACTTCAGCGCCATAGCTTTGACGACAGCCATGGCGAATCGCCTGATTACGGATATTCCACAACGCAGGGGCTTCATCGGGTACCGCGCGTCTCACTCTCATCGCTACTCCTGTTTTTTTATGGCGTCGCTCGTGGACGGCTGGCCTTCATCGGGATGCGCGATACCACCAGCGCCCCCAAAACCAGGAACCCGGCAACGAGGTAAAATCCGGCGTTGAAGCTACCGGTTAAATCCTTCAGCCAACCGAATAATAACGGACTCATGGCCGATCCCATATTACCTGTCGCGTTAATCACCGCAATGCCGATCGCTCGCGAGCGCAGGCTGATGGATTGATCCGGCGTGGTCCAGAAAATCACCATCGCCGCATAGGCACCCGCCGAGGCCATAATCACCCCCAACAGTTGCATGATGCTATTTGACCCGTGCGCCGCCAGCATCCAGCCCGCGGCGGCAAACAGGTAGGGCAATAACGTGTGCAGCTTACGTTCCTGTAAGCGGTCAGAACGTTTGCTCCACCAGATCATCGCCATAATGGTACAAATATGCGGTACGGCGCTGAGCAGGCCAATGGCGATATTGCTGCTGCCCTGGTTAAAGCTTTTGAGAATGAGAGGCGTCCAGACGCTAAGCGCGCTTAAAGTATTACAGAGAAAGAAATAGGCCAGCGTATACATCAACACCACCGGGGTGAAGACGTCGCGCCAGAGGCTGCCTTTCCCCTGCTGCAGCGCGCTCAGACTGGCGCTACCGTTCGGTTGCACTAGTCGTAGTTTGTCCTTCTCCATCATCTCGTTAAGGCAACGTTTGTCTTCATCGCTCAGCCATTTGGCCTTTTTCGGGCTATCATCGAGATAGAACCAGACCACCGCCCCCAACAGCACCGATGGGAATCCTTCCAGCAGGAACAACCACTGCCAGCCTTTAAGCGCCAGCATACCATCCATACTGAGAATATAGCCGGAGACCAGCGAGCCCAGCGCCATCGTCACCGGCATAGCAATCATAAACAACGCATTGGCGCGCGCCCGGTAGTAGGCCGGAAACCAGTAGGTTAAGTAGAGCAGAAGCCCCGGAAGAAAACCGGCTTCGGCAATCCCCACCAGCATGCGCAGCAGATACAGGCTATTCGGCCCGGTCGCAAACATGGTCGCTGTCGATGCAATCCCCCAAACCACCATAATGCTGGCAATCCAGCGACGGGCGCCAACGATCCCCAGCATGATGTTACTGGGAATACCAAAGATGACATACATCGCGTAGAACAACGTCGTCGCGAGGCCGAACAAGGTGCTACTCAGCCCCAAATCCTGGCTCATCGTGAGCCCGGCAAAGCCAATATTGATACGGTCAAGAAATGAAAAGATAAAAAGCAGAAACAGAAAAGGGATCAAGCGCCGGAACAATTTATTGATCACCACCTGCTCGCGCGGGCTCAGGCGTTCAGCGCCACCGGCATCGGCGACAGGCGGAGAAGTGGCCGGTATATTATCGGTCATGTCAGGGTTTCCTTTTGCTCATCGGTATTGAAAATGCAGGCGTTTTAGCCAATGACGCTGCGGATACCGCTGAACGTGCCAGGGTATCGTTTCGACGACCTCCCGGCTGGATTCAATCCACCGCACTGAGATTCTTATAGAACCTTTCGTTTCGTTTAGACATTTTTATTTACATAATTGATACAAATTTGCAGTATAAGTAACATTTCACGAATCATTTATTGGCGAGTGACGGAAATAAAAAACCCGCCGGCCGGCGGGTTCAGTCGTGATAAGCGGGGAACTCAGCGCTTGCGCGGCATCATGCGCAGCAGCGTATTATCTTTCCATAAATAGTGATGCAGCAGAGCCGCCAGCGCGTGCAGGCCAATGACGAAATAGCCGATATTCGCCAGTACGCCGTGCAGTTCCTTCAGGGTGTTGACCAAAGCGAAGTTGCTTTGCGCCGCAAAGGGCATCGTCAGGCCGAAAGCAAACCACGGGTTACCGCGGTAATACATCATTACCATGCCAATCGCCGGTAGCGCGATAAACAGCAGGTATATCACCAGATGGCCAAGATGGGCGAAACCGGTCATCATCGGCGAGGGTTTAGGAACAATCGGCGGCGCTGGAGACTTCAGGCGCACCAGAAGCCGTACGACCATCAGGACAAAAATGGAAATGCCGCAGGAAACGTGGATCATGTTGATTACCGGGCGGTCGCTGCGTGGGAAGAAGCCGCGCAGTTCCATCGCCGCGTAGGCGACGGCAACCAGTAAAAAGACCAGCCAGTGTATTCCTATCTGCAGGCCAGAATATTTATCGCGCATGAATAAACCTTAATGGAAGTGTGATGTTGTTAACATAACCGCCTTCCCTTAAATTTTCATTAACCTTTACCGAGGATTAAACAACAGCGTTGGCGCGAATTGAAGATCATAGGGCTCTTTTGCAAAGAGCCCTGGGCAATGTTACTGCTCGGTGAGCTGCAGTTCTGCAATGACCGGCAGATGGTCGCTGGCCGCTGACCAGTTAAATTCCGGCGAATTATGCGGGATCTCCAGCTTCTTCACATCCCACTTTTGCCCTTTGAAGGTGAAAATGTGGTCGATATCAATGGCCGGGTTAACGGCAGGCCAGCTACGCGTATCCGTCCCCTGCTTCGACACTTCGTTAAAGAAATAACCGATCTCTTTCACCGGCTGTTCTTCACGGGTTGAATTAAAATCGCCGGCCAGGATCTTAATTGAGGAGGCGATATCTTTAAAATCAGACGCCGCATCGCCAATACTCAAATCGAGCAGATAGCGAGCCTGCTCGGTACGCATGGTGGGGTCTTTTTGCCAGTCAAGATGAGTCACCATGATAATCGGCGCGGAATCAAAGCCAGGTACGTCGACCTGCGCCAGCAGCGCCACACGCTGTTCCGCATTGCCTGATGGCAGCTTCACCACCTGCGAATGCAGGATTTTGTATTTTGACAGCAGCCCCAGACCGTACTCTCCGCCATCGAAATCTAACGCTTTACCAAAGGCATAATGCATGTTGTTGGCATCGGCAATCGTCTTAAGCTGATCGATTTTCTGGCTGCGCTGAGTTTTGTTATCGACTTCCGGGACGGCAATAATATCGGCGTTAATTTTTTTAATCGCTGAATTAAGTGCCGTAAAATCGGCCACATTATCAGAAGCTTCATTCTTGCCGATATTATAGGTTGCTATGCGCAATTTCGGCTGATTTTGGGTATAGACTTTATCTGGCACCCCGCCTTTTTGTACTGCAAGTATTTCATTACCCGCAAGTTTCTCAGCCGCCAGAACGTTAGCCGACAGACACGCCAGCGCCACCATCGTCAGTGCAATGCTCTTTTTCATTGGTATGTTATTCCCCTATTTAAGTATTCTTATATTAGGGTACCGAGTGAAGACATTGATTATCGTGATGTATGGCGCAAACTTATAACGCAGGGTGAATTAAGTATCCCGAAACATTTTAGGTTATCCACAAAACGGGTCAGTATCAGATCGCATAGTTTGTGGATAACTCGCCTCAGACCGCGTCAGCTCTACCCTCACGCCATATGTTCATTATTCAACCACATACGCGTGCATGCAGGATGGACGCCTGCCTAAATACCGTAACGACATGTAGGTAATGTTTACCATTTAACGCCGCATGATGAAGCAGGCAGGGTTATACTTCCTTCGCACCATCTCGCTCCACGTGACAGTGACCGAAGACGCTTAAGGTAGATAACTTAGCCATTGGAACACCGCGGTGAATAGCTAAGTCAATGAAAGGAAGAGATATATCCTTCCCCACTCTATCTGAAGATAGTTTTAATGTATCAACTTCACCACCAGGAGAGTACCCATGAGTAAACTTGGTATTAATGGATTTGGTCGTATTGGACGCTTAGTACTTCGTCGTCTGTTGGAAGTAAATAGCCCGCTAGAGGTCGTAGCCATCAACGATCTCACCTCGCCGAAAGTCTTAGCCTATCTGCTTAAACATGACTCTAACTACGGCCCTTTCCCATGGAGCGTTGATTTTACAGAAGATGCGCTAATCGTTGATGGTAGGAAAATTACCGTTTATGCGGAAAAAGAGGCCCAGCATATTCCGTGGAAAGCCGCGGGCGCAGAGGTGATTGTTGAATGTACCGGCTTCTATACGTCGGCTGAAAAATCGCAGGCGCACCTGACCGCCGGCGCGAAGAAAGTGCTGATTTCCGCCCCTGCCGGCGAGATGAAAACCATCGTTTATCACGTCAATGACGACACCATGAGCCCGGATGACACCATTATTTCGGTTGCATCCTGCACCACTAACTGTCTGGCGCCAATGGCTAAAGTGCTGAACGATGCTTTCGGCATTACCGTGGGCACCATGACCACTATTCACGCTTATACCGGTACGCAATCGCTGGTCGACGGACCCCGTGGCAAAGACCTGCGCGCCTCGCGAGCGGCGGCGGAGAACGTTATACCCCACACCACCGGCGCGGCAAAAGCCATCGGTCTGGTGATCCCGGAACTCAGTGGGAAACTGAAAGGTCACGCCCAGCGCGTGCCGACTAAAACCGGCTCAGTCACTGAGCTTGTGTCCGTGCTGGCGAAGAAAGTCACCGCGGAAGAGGTTAATCAGGCCATGAAAAATGCGGCGGCGAACAACGAGTCTTTTGGCTACACCGAAGAAGAAATTGTCTCCTCCGACATTATCGGCAGCCATTTCGGCTCAATCTATGATGCGACCCAGCTGGAGATCGTAGAGGCCGGCGGCGTACAGCTAGTGAAAACCGTGGCCTGGTACGATAACGAGTACGGTTTTGTCACCCAGCTTGTCCGCGTGCTGGATAAATTCGCGAAGTAATCCCAGAATCTGCGGATAGCTGCGGCTATCCGCCTTTCTCCCTACCCCAGCGTTCTGGCGTTCAGCGCCTGGCTCAATAGCGTATCTGCACGCAAGCATTGCCACGCCGCGCTAACATCGCGTGGGAAATCGACATGGGCAATAAAATCTTTACCGTTGGGGCCATAACCCTGCGGATTATCCAGCAAACGCGGCAGCTCGCCAAGCAGCAGTTCCAGATAACGCCCCACCGGCCACAGTCCACTATCATCTCCGCTGAATCTCAGGCCAGTAGCGCTATTTTCGAGCCGCGGCGAACAACCGGGGTAGCTCCACCAGTGCGGCGGCGCCGGAGCATCCTGCCAGACGCGGGCAAACGTCGCCATCGTCCGACGCTGCATTGTCGGATCCTGAATCACCACGCCAGACGCATGATCCAGCCCACGCTCTTCCAGTAACCGGCGGGTAAACCACGCGTTTTCGCCGCAGTTGGTTGAACGGTCTTCCACCACGATGCGATCGCGCGGTATTTGCCAGAAACGTTCGGCGATATCCGCCAGGATATGCGATTCCGGACGCCCCTCTACCTGCAGCGCCTGATAGTGCGGATGCTTTCGTACAGCGTTATATAAAAAGGTCGTCGAATGACCAATGCCGCCGCTTATCAGCAACGGGACCTGCGCCTGCGCCGCCAGGTGACAGGCGGCATCAATCGTCGGGATCACCGCATTGCCGGCCAGCACGACAATTTTCGGCTGTGGCTCCTGCGGTAAATCATCCTGCGCCAACCAGGCGCCAATCTGATTGGCCGCCGCTAACGTCTCGAGCGAAAGCGCCGGGAAATGCTCTGTCATACCCTTTCCTTCTTTTGTCCTGGTCCAACGATGGAGTGCCGGGCGACATCATAAACCGCGCTAAGGCGAAAAGGAAAATCCGGCAGCCACGCTTAAGCTGCCGGGTATCATCAGGCGCTGACATTATCCAAAGCCAGTTGCCCTTCGCGCTTCTGTTTCACTTTCCAGAAGCACCATAGCGCGATAAACCACACCGGCGAGGCCATCAGCGCCAGCAGCGTATCCGGGTCGAAAATCATAATGAAGATCGAGAAGGCGAAAAACAGCAGGCTCAGCCAGCACATCACCACTCCCGCCGGCATTTTGAATTTCGACTGCGCGTGCAGGTCCGGGCGTTTATGACGATACGCCAGATATGCCACGAGGATCATACCCCAACTGAAAACCACCATGATCGCCGCCAGCGTCGACACAATGGTAAATAACGTCATCACGTTTGGCACCAGGAACAGCAGTAACGTGCCGCTTAGCATGCAGAAGCAGGAGAACAGCAGGCTACGTACCGGAATGCGGGTATTACGCGACAGAATACGGAACTGCCAGTGCGCATGTTTTTCCACCGACAGGCCGTAGAGCATGCGGGTACTGGAGTAAACGCCGCTGTTCGCCGACGACATGGCCGACGTCAAGGCGACAAAGTTAATTACCGCGGCGGCGGCAGGCAGCCCGGCCTTGGCGAACAGGGTCACGAACGGACTGGCATCCGGCGAGACGCCCGGCCATGAAGCCACGGCAATAATCACCACCATCGACAGCAGATAGAAAATAATGATGCGCAGCGGCAGCGCGTTAATCGCCTTCGGCAAGATGCGCTCAGGATCGCGCGTTTCCGCCGTCATGGTGCCGAGCAGCTCAATACCGGTGAAGGAGAAAATCGCTATCTGGAAACCGGCGAAGAAACCGGTCACCCCGTGGGGCATAAAGGCCGTCGGGTCGGTAATATGGCCTAAAGAAGCCTTCACGCCATCCGGCGAAGTCCAGCCAATAGCAATCATCCACGCGCCGGTCAAAATCAGCGCGATGATGGTGATAACTTTAATCAGCGCAAACCAGAACTCGGCCTCGCCGAACATTTTTACCGACAACAGATTAAACAAGAACAGGATCCCAAGCGTACTCAGCGCGGGCATCCACGCCGACATCTCCGGGAACCAGTACTGCATATAGCTGCCGCAAACCACCACGTCGGCGATACAGGTCACCACCCAGCTAAGCCAGTAGGTCCAGCCCAGATAGAAGCTGGCCTGCGGGCCGAGATAATCGCCGACGAAATCCGCAAACGAACGATAATCCAGGCGGGTCAGCAACAGCTCCCCCATCGCCCGCATCACCATATAGGTAAAGAAACCTACCAGTAGATAAATAAGCAGAATGGACGTTCCGGCGACGGCGATGTTTCTGCCCGCCCCCATAAACAGTCCGGTGCCGATAGCGCCGCCCAGCGCAATCATCTGAATGTGCCGGGCGCCAAGGCCGCGTTTGAGCTGCGACGGGCACTCCCCGTCGGCGGCAGGATGAACCTGCCCCTCACGTTGATGTTCAGTCATGTTGATTCCTTCAAGCAGGCATGGAAAGGCTTGGCGCGGTAGCGGTCAGCAGCAGCCCGGCGCGTTGACCGGCGGCGACGCCCGCATTCGGAAACAGGATGTAGGGGGCGTCGGCATTGACCACCCAGGTTTTCTGCGCTTGACGGGCGATTTCATAGCCTGCCGGCAGCGCGGTAAAGTTTTCAATTTTCGGGTCGAGATTAAGGGTGAAACCGTTCTCGCTCTTGATGATGCTCTGCTGCACCACAAAGTATTCGACCGGCCCTTTGCTGCGCGGCGGCATGATGCCATCGGCGATCAGCGCGCCGATGGCCAGTTCGGTGGCGGCAAACAAGCGCAGATCATTTTCACCGAATGGCATCACCTTCCCCAGTTCCAGCGTGGCGCTTTGCGCGCCGAACTTCTCGCTGGTGAAGTGGGTAAAGGTGCCGCCCGGTTCGGTATGGCGCACGATGGCGTCCATACCGCTGGCCTGTAACAGCTGATAAAAATCCGCGCCGTAGTCGCCATCATGAGCGGGCAGCAGCGCAAACTGCCGATATTTCGACCCGCGAATGGCGGTATGCAGATCGAGATGCGTGCGCGGCACCTTGCCGTGGACATCGGCGCTACGGAAGAAGGCCTGTACGGCCATCTCCAGTTCAAAAGCGCGCCGCGATTCGTTACCGGGCATCGCCGCCAGATGGCGACCGCCAAACAGCCGGTTGAGATCGTTATGCAGATAGCGACGGCCGGCGCGAATGGCGGGCAGATTGCCGAACACCACCAGTAGCGCGTGGGTCAGCGGCTGTTCGCCATGGCTTAACCCCTGCAGGATCTGCAGCAACATTTCAATCGGCGCGGTTTCGTTACCGTGCACCCCGGCGGAAAGCACCGTCGCCTGTCGCCAGGGCGTTTTTGGCAGCAGTTGCAGAATGCCATCGCCTAACCAACTGGCTTCGATAGCCGGCGGAAAGGTCCATGTCTGCAGTTTACAATGCAGTAAATCGTTGACGTTTTGTTCCATTCCCGGCCCCTTATCGCTGGAAGTCATAAATCGCGCCCAGATGTAAAATCTGCGTCAGCTCGTCCAGCGCCTGATAAACCTCGCGCAGTAGCTGCGGGTCGGCGAGATCGCTGGCATGCAGGCGGTCGCGATAATGCTTTTCAACCCACGCGGTCAGCTGCCGGTAGCGTTCGTCATTCATCAGACTGTGAGCGTTGACCGCCGCGCGCTCGGCATCGTTAAGCACCACCCGCAGACGTAAACAGGCCGGGCCGCCGCCGTTGCGCATGCTTTCACGTAGATCGAATGCCGCCACTTCATCGATAGGCGATGCGCTATCGGCGGCGAGAGCGGAGAGATAACGCCAGACGTTTTCACGCTGACGACACTCTTCCGGCACCACGATCAGCATTTTGCCATCGGTTTTGCTCAGTAACTGGCTGTTGAACAGATAAGAGGCCACCGCGTCATCGAGGCTAACCTGCTCGTCCGGCACTTCAACGCTGGTAAATGGAATATTCAGACTGGCGTTTCTCTCCTTCAGCGTCGCCAGCACCTGCTGCTGTTGCAGGAAGGCGTGCTGATGATGGAACAGTACGTGACGGTTGCTCACGGCGATAACATCATTGTGGAATACGCCATGGTCGATAGCCTGTGGATTTTGCTGAGCGAATACGGTGTACTGCGGGTCGAGCTGATGCAGACGCGCCACCGCTTCGCTGGCCTCCAGCGTCTGGCGTGCGGGGTATTTTGCTGGCGTAACACCGCCGCTGGCGCGCTTACCGTAAACAAAAAACTGCACGCCCTGGCGGTCATAATCCCCGCAGAAACGGTTATGGTTAGCGGCCCCTTCATCACCTAAATCGCCATGCTGCGGCAGTGCCGCGTGATGCGCAAAGTAGCGCTCATCGGCGAAGGTCGCCCTGAGGATGGCCGAGGTGATCGGCGCTTCCTGCATGCGGTGCAGCTTATTGTTGAGGTTCGCCACCGTAAAATGCACTTTTCTATCAGCGCTATCGGCCGACGGCGACACGGTGGCGGCGTTGGCGGTCCACATCGAGGAAGCGGAGCTAAAAGCCGATAATAACTGCGGGGCCTCTTTGGCCGCACGCTGGATCACCTGCTCATCGCTGCCCTGAAAACCAATGCTGCGCAGCATCGTCATATTTGGCCGCGGCTGCGGCGGCAGAATGCCCTGTACAAAGCCACGATCGGCCAGGGTCTTCATCTTATAAAGTCCCTGCAGCGCCGCCTTCTTCGGGTTAGATAAACCGTCACGGTTGTTTTGTGACGCTTCGTTGCCTACCGACAACCCGGCGTAGTGGTGCGTTGGCCCCACCAGGCCGTCAAAATTCGCTTCAAATCCAGACATAGTGTCCTCACAAAAACGGTTATCAGAATGGCAGACCTGGCGACGTCGTCGCCGGAAGCGTCAGCGTTTCGCTGACCAGAGAAGCCATCGGCCAGGCGCAATAATCGGCGGCATACCACGCCGAGGCGCGATGGTTGCCGGAGGCGCCGACACCGCCGAATGGCGCTTTGCTGGAGGCCCCGGTGAGCGGTTTGTTCCAGTTAACGATCCCGGCGCGCGCTTCGTCGGCCAGCTTGTCGAACAGCGCCGGGTCGGCGGAAATAAGCCCGACCGCCAGACCGTAGCGGGTGTTATTGGCAATCGCGATCGCCTCATCGAACCGGTCGTATCGAATCACGGTAAGCAGCGGGCCGAAGTACTCTTCATCCGGTACCGTAATCCCGGTAACGTCGATAATCCCCGGCGTTAACACGGTAGAGTGAGGGTCCGGCTTGCTCATGCGCAGCAGCACTTTGCCGCCCAGCGCTTCCAGCTTCGCCTGCGCCGCCAGCATGCCCTGCGCCGCGCTTTGCGAAATCACCCCGCCCATAAACGGCTGCGGTTCGGCGTCCCATTTACCGGCGCGGATCTGCCGACTGGCATCAATCAGTTGTTCGACTAGCGCATCGCCCTGTTCGCCGCGCGGTACCAGTAAACGACGCGCGCAGGTGCAGCGCTGCCCGGCGGAGATAAAGGCCGATTGAATAATCACGTTCAGCGCCGCAACGCTATCGGTAACGTCGGCCACGATCAGCGAGTTATTGCCGCCCATTTCAAGCGCCAACATTTTCTCCGGCTGACCGCCGAGGTAACGGTGGAAGTGGAAGCCAGCGGCGGCGCTACCGGTAAACAGCACGCCGTCGATATCGCGATTTTCCAGCAGCGCCTGGCCGGTATCTTTCGCCCCCTGCACCAGGTTTAGCACCCCATCCGGGATCCCAGCCTGCTGCCATAGCTGAACGGTGAGTTCCGCGGTCGCCGGCGTCAATTCGCTCGGTTTAAATACCACGGTGTTACCGGCGATCAGCGCCGGGATAATATGGCCGTTCGGCAGATGCCCCGGGAAGTTGTAAGGGCCAAACACCGCCATCACGCCGTGCGGCTTATGGCGCAGCAGCGCTTTGCCATCCGGCATAGCGGACTCGCGATAACCGGTGCGTTCGGCGTAGGCATCAATGGAAATCCCGGCTTTGCCGATCATCGCCTGTACTTCAGTGCGGGTTTCCCACAGCGGCTTGCTGGTTTCACGGGAAATTAATGTCGCCAGTGCCTCTTTATTCTCTTCCAGCAGCGCCGCGAAACGCTGAACCACGGCAATGCGTTCGCTTAATGGACGATGCGACCAGCCATAAAACGCCTCGCGCGCGGCGGCGCAGGCGGCCTGCACGTCGGCCGCGCCCGCACTTTGCGCCTGCCATAAAACGGACTGGTCTTCCGGCGCCAGCTTAGTTAACGGCGCGCCTGCGCCCTGCTGCCACTTACCTGCTATAAACTGTGCGTTTACCGCCATGATCTGTTTTCCTCTGGATTGAGTGTCACCGCGTGAACCCGGTCGGTGGCATTGACCTGCAGGGCGTCCAGCGCCTGCTGATCGAGCGCTCCCGGCGTTTCTTGCGCGATGAGCACCGCGCGGAAATTATCAAACTGTCCGTTGGCGACGATGGTTGGCGTCGCCTGCGGCGTCATGAGTTGCAGCGCCGGCAGCGAATAGCTCTCTCTGATAGCGCGAATATTATCGGTTTCAGCTTCCAGTACCGGGCCGGCATCGAAGATGTCGACGGACCCGCGCCAGCTAAACCCTTCTTTTTCGAGAATAGCCCGCGCCGGCGCGGTGTTAGCATGAACCTGGCCTATCACCTCGCGGGCATCATCCGGCAGCAGCGAGATGTAAATCGGGTAAGCCGGCATCAGTTCGGCGATAAAGGTTTTCATCCCTGTACCGGTGAGGCGATCGGCATCGGCGAAAGGAATGTCGAAAAAGTGGTGCCCCAACGCATCCCAGAATGGCGAATTACCCTGCTCGTCGCTGCGCCCGCGCAGCTCGGCAAACAGATGAGGCGAAAACCACTCGCGGAACGCGGCAATAAAGACAAACCGCGCTTTGGAGAGCAGCAGGCCGTTGCGGTTCTTCTGGTACTCCGGGTCCAGAAACAGGGTACAGAGTTCGCTATGGCCGGTATGGTCGTAGCTTAAATTGAGCAATTCCTGATGCTTGTATACCCCAAGCTCTTTAGATGCCCGTACCGTCTTTTGAATACGAAAATTGTAGAACGGTTCGTCGAGCCCCACCGCGACCTCAATGGCGCTGACGCCGACAACCCGGCTCAGTTCGGTATCTTCCAGAACAAACAGAAACCCCTGTTCGCCGCGCGTCAGCTTGCCGGCAAAGGTTTCTACGCTACGTTTGATCCGTGCGGCGAGGCGCACGGCATCATTGGGCAGCGATGTCATTCCCACGCCCGCCCGGGAGGCCAGGCGGACAATATCATCAAGGTCGTTTTCCCGTACGGGACGAAATAACATCATAGGCCGTCTCCCGGATTAGCTGGTTAAGCGGGCGACGGCGCGCTCAAGGCGCACGAAGGCTTCATCAATATCCGCCAGGGGAATATTGAGCGCCGGGGCGAAACGCAGTACGTCCGGCCCGGCTATCAGCGCGATCAGCCCCTCTTCCGCCGCCAGATTGGTCAGCGCTTTGGCTTTGCCGCGCAGATGGCTTGCCAGTTCGGCGCCAATCAGCAGCCCCATCCCACGCACGGCGCTAAAGACATCATATTTGGCGTTCAGCGCATTGAGTTTATCGACGATAAGGGTATGGCGTTCGCCCACGCCCGCCAGCAGCGCGCTATCCATTTGCGCCAGCACGCTATTAGCGACGGTCGCCGCCAGCGGGTTGCCGCCGAAAGTCGTGCCGTGAGTACCGGGCTGGAACACCTGCGCCCAGGCCTCTTTCGCCAGCATCGCGCCAATTGGGAAGCCGCCGCCCAGCCCTTTCGCGCTGGTGAGAATATCCGGAACCACGTTGTAATGCTGGTAAGCATACAGTTGGCCCGTACGCCCGGCGCCGGTCTGCACTTCATCAAAAATCAGCGTTGCTTCATGCTCATCGCACAGGTCGCGCAGCGCCTGCAGGAATTGCGGATCCGCCGGCATGACGCCGCCTTCGCCGATAATCGGTTCGACGATGACCGCGCAGGTGCGGGAAGAGAACGCCGCTTTCACCGCGTCGATGTTGTTATACGGCAGATGGGTGATGTCCTGCGGTAATGGCGCATAGTCGCTGGAATACTTCGGCTGTCCTCCCACGGTGACGGTAAACAGAGTGCGCCCATGGAAAGAGTTCTTGAAGGCGATGATTTCGCTCTTGTCGGCGCCGAATTTGTCGTGCGCATACTTGCGCGCCAGCTTCAGCGCGGCTTCGTTGGCTTCAGCGCCGGAGTTACAGAAGAAAATTTTATCGGCGAAGGTCGACTCCACCAGGGTTTTCGCCAGCTGCAGCACCGGTTCGTTGGTATAGCCGTTGCCGATGTGCCACAGCTTATCCAGCTGCGCTTTCAGCGCGTTAGCCAGCGCCGGATTCGCATGACCCAGCGCGTTAACCGCAATGCCGCCAGCCACGTCAATGTACTCTTTACCCTGCTGGTCCCAGACGCGGGAGCCCGCCGCTTTCACCGGGATAAACGGCGCGGGAGCGAAACACGGAACCATATAAGCATCAAAATCTTCGCGAGTGATACTGCCTGACATAACAATTCTCCGGAACGAGGATCGGCGGCATAAATTGGCCAATCGTGAATAGTCGAATTTAACAATTTCCCTTTAGCCGTTTTCAGGGCGCACACGTCCCGCTGCGATGACAAATATTTTCACCACAACTGAATTAAGCCATTTTATTTGTATGGGTATATGTTAATTCACGGTTAATACCTTGTGTATTGCGTGAGCTAATGCTGGGCCCTGACGCGCAACAAAGTCAATACAACCACGAATCATTTTATTCACTTTTAGAGGATCATCAAGATAATGAAAAATATGAAAAAATTATTTCAGTATTCACTTATCTGCATAAAATATGCATATTAATGCATGACATGCAGGCGCCAGAGTGTGCTTATTTATTCAAATACAACCCCAAAAAACTAACAAAAATGTAAAATTCGGAATAGCCGTCAAATACTGGTTTATAAAATTGGTGATAACATTCATCACACAGATTTTACTGCTGTACCTATTCCACGGTTTTACACGACACAAATAACATTGAGATACAGGACTCTTATGGAAAAGTTATCTTACGCATCTGAAAGTAGTACATCTCCATGGACCACTTACCTGCGCCAGATCGACCGCGTCGCGCCGTATCTGGGCGACCTCGCCTACTGGGTGGAAACCCTGCGCCACCCGAAACGCGCGCTGATCGTTGATATTCCAGTGCAGATGGATGATGGCACCATCCGCCATTTCGAAGGCTATCGCGTACAGCACAATCTATCGCGTGGACCGGGTAAAGGTGGTGTTCGCTACCATCCGGATGTCGATCTTAACGAGGTAATGGCGCTTTCTGCCTGGATGACCATCAAGTGCGCCGCGGTCAATATTCCTTACGGCGGAGCCAAAGGCGGCATCCGCGTCGACCCGTTCTCACTGTCTGAAGGCGAGCTGGAACGTCTGACCCGTCGCTATACCAGCGAAATCGGCATTATCATTGGACCACAGAAAGATATTCCGGCGCCGGACGTAGGCACCAACGGTAAAGTGATGGCGTGGATGATGGACACCTACTCCATGAACCACGGCACCACTATCACCGGCGTGGTTACCGGTAAGCCGATTCATCTCGGCGGTTCGCTGGGGCGTGAAAAAGCTACCGGCCGCGGCGTCTTCGTCACCGGTCGTGAAGTGGCTCGTCGTAACGGTATCGAAATCGAAGGCGCGAAAGTCGCGCTGCAAGGTTTTGGTAACGTCGGCAGCGAAGCCGCTCGTCTGTTCGCCGACGTTGGCGCGCGTATTGTCGTGATCCAGGATCACACCGCGACCCTGTTCAACGAAGGCGGCATCGACATGCAGGCGCTGACCGCATGGCAGGCCGAGAACAAGAAGATCGCCGGCTTCCCGGGCGCGCGTGAAATCGCTAAAGAAGATTTCTGGACCACCGAGATGGATATCCTGATCCCGGCAGCGCTGGAAGGCCAAATCACCCGTGAGCGCGCGGAAAAAATCAGCTGTAAGCTGATCCTCGAAGGCGCCAACGGCCCGACCTATCCGGACGCCGACGACGTGCTCGCCGACCGCGGAGTAATCGTGGTTCCGGACGTTATCTGTAACGCCGGCGGCGTGACCGTCAGCTACTTCGAATGGGTTCAGGATATGGCGAGCTTCTTCTGGAGTGAAGAAGAGATCAACGCCAAGATGGACCGCATCATGACCGATGCTATCGTTCATGTCTGCGATAAAGCCGCCGAGAAAGCCTGTTCTCTGCGTACCGCGGCCTATATCGTCGCCTGTGAGCGCATCCTGCTGGCGCGTAAAGATCGCGGCATCTACCCGGGCTAATTCCGAGTAATCCAGATGTTCAACCCGGGCTCGCCCGGGTTTTTTATTTTTTTCTCCACGTGTCAGCCGGCCTTTTCCACAAAAAACGCACATTGCGTTAACCTATTTTTATCTTCGTGACTTGAAATCGGTAAATCGCCGCGCCTAAAATCATTAGAGCTCTAATGAATTTGCAGGCGGAACATGGATAACCGACAGCTTAACTTTTCCCATCTCTTATACTTAACCGCGCATCACTGGCGGCTGGCAGTTAACCGGCGGTTGAAAAATCTTGGCATGAGCCAGGCGTCATGGGTGGCGGTGTCAGCCATTGCCCGCAACGAGCAGCCCCTCTCGCAAAGCGAACTGGCGCAGGAGCTCGGTGTTGAAAGCGCCACCATCGTCCCGCTCATTAACCGCCTGGTCGAACTTGAACTGGTGGAGCGCGTTAAGCCTGACAGCGATAAACGTAAGCGTCTGCTGGTCGCCACTGCAAAAGGGATGGCGCTTTTCCATCAGGTGAAAGCGGTCGCCGACGACCTGCGCGAGGAGATCCTCACCGCCATCACTGCGGAAGAGCGTGAGCAAACCCACCGGGTACTGGAAAAGCTGCTGCACGAGGTGGAAAAGAAATAATGCCTCGTCGCGATGCTAATCCCTATGTGCCCCACGACTGGGCGCCGCATGAAAAACCGGCGATGCTCGGCTCGCCCTCGACGCCGATTCACAGTACGCCGAAACGCGTCGCTTACGGCATCGTCGGGCTGCTGGTGTGTCTGACCGGTGCGCTGGGTAATGCCGTCGTTACCGCCAACCTGCAGCTGCTGCAGGGCACTTTTGCCGCCTGGTCGACGGAAATTGCGTGGCTGCCGGCGGTCTACGTTATGACTAACGTTTCCATCAACCTGCTGCTGGTGAAATTTCGCCAGCAGTTTGGCCTGCGCGCCTTTACTGAAGGCTTCCTGGTACTGTATGTACTGGTCACTTTCTTCCACCTGTTCGTCAACGACCTCAGCTCGGCAATGATGGTGCGCGCGGCGCACGGCATGGTGGCCGCGGCGCTGAGTTCTCTGGGGATTTACTATCAGGTGCAGGCCTGGCCGGCGCGCCACCGTCTAAAGGCGTTGACCATTGGGATCACCGGATCGTCGCTGGCAATCCCGCTGGCGCGTCTGTTCTCGACCGAACTGCTGCAGATTGACGAATGGCGCGGGCTCTACTTCTTTGAGCTCGGGCTGGCGCTGGTGTCGCTGGCCTGCGTCATCGCGCTGAAACTGCCGCCAAGCGACCGCAAAAAGGTGTTTGAGAAGAAGGATTTTATTACCTTCTTCCTGCTGGCTCCCGGCATGGCTTTAGTCTGCGCGGTGCTGTCGCTGGGCCGTCTGGACTGGTGGTTTGAGGCGCCGTGGCTTGGCTGGTCGCTGGCGGGGGCGGTGGTGCTGATCGTTTCGGCTATCGCCTTTGAACATAATCGAACGAATCCGCTGCTTAACACCAAATGGCTTTCCAGCGGAAGTATCATTCGTCTGGGGCTGATTATGCTGCTGATTCGTATCGTACTGGCGGAACAGAATACCGGGGTCATCGGCTGGCTGCAGTACGTCGGCTTGCAAAACGAGCAGATGACTAACCTGGCGTGGTCGATTTTCGCCGGTATCGTCTGCGGTATCGTCGCCAGTTGTCTGACGCTTAACCCGCAGCGCCTTTACTGGCCCACCGCGACCGCGCTGGCGTTGATCATGATTGCCTCATTGCTTGATAGTCAGTCCACTGCCCTGACCCGTCCGGAACAGTTAATGTTCAGCCAGTTTTTACTTGGTTTCGGCAGCGCCTTCTTCCTCGCGCCGGCCATGCTGGCGGGAATTGGCGGGGTGATTGCCGACCAGCGCAATCTGGTCAGCTTCTCGGTACTGTTTGGCATGAGCCAAAATATCGGCGGCCTGCTCGGCTCAGCTATCCTCGGTACCTTTCAGACCTGGCGCGAAAAATTTCATTCCAGCCAGTTGGCCGATCAGATAACCACGCTGAACCCGTTGATCGCCGAGCGACTGCAGCAGTACAGCCAGATGTATCAAAGCCAAATTGGCGACAGCACGCTATTGAACGTGCAGGCTACCACGTTGCTGCAAAACGCCTCGACGCTACAGGCCAATATTCTCGCCTACAATGACACTTATCTCCTGACGGCGGCGATCTCTGCCGCAACGCTGGTGTGGATTTTCTGGCGCTTAATCAGATTGCGAATCACCGCCCGTATCGCGTTAAAACGCGCAACCGGCAACAAATAATAAGATAATTTTTACTCTGGAGTGGTTATGAGTCAGCAGGACGCGGCCAGGCAACAGGCCAATACCCGAAACAACATCCGCGTGGTGTCTATTTTTACCGCCGCGGCGATCGGCATCGTCGGCGTATTGGTTATTCTTTACGCCTGGCAGTTGCCCCCTTTCACCCGGCATAGTCAGTTTACCGATAACGCTTATGTGCGCGGTCAGACGACGTTTATCAGCCCACAGGTTAACGGGTATATCACCGCGGTGAACGTCAAAGATTTTGATACCGTTCAGCCGGGACAGGTACTGTTCCAGATTGACGATCGTATCTATAAGCAGCGGGTACACCAGGCGCAGGCGACGTTGGCGATGAAACAGGCGGCGCTGAAAAACAACCAGCAGCAGCGGAAAAGCGCCGAAGCGACGATCGCCAAAAACGAGGCCGCCTTGCAAAACGCCCGCGCGCAGAATCAGAAAACCCAGGCCGATTTAAAACGCGTCCAGGAGCTTACCGCGGACGGGTCGTTATCCATTCGCGAACGCGATTCCGCGCGGGCCAGCGCGGCTCAAGGCGCTGCCGATATCGAACAGGCGAAAGCCACGCTGGAGATGTCGCGCCAGGATCTGCAGTCCACTATCGTCAATCGCGATTCTCTGGAGGCCGATGTAGCCAGCGCCAAAGCAGCGCTCGAGCTTACCGAAATCGACCTGCAAAATACGCGGATTATCGCCCCGACGACCGGGCAACTGGGGCAAATCTCCGTACGCCTTGGCGCTTATGTCAGCGCGGGGACGCATTTGACCTCGTTGGTACCGCCTCAGCACTGGGTTATCGCCAACCTGAAAGAGACGCAGCTCGCCGAGGTGCGCGTCGGCCAGCCGGTTACCTTCTCGGTCGATGCGCTGAATAGCGAAACCTTCCACGGCAAGGTACAAAGTATTTCGCCTGCGACCGGCGTCGAATTCAGCGCGATCTCGCCGGATAACGCGACCGGCAACTTTGTCAAAATCGCCCAGCGGATCCCTGTCCGTATCGCGGTCGATGAGGGACAGAAAAACAGCCACCGCCTGCGTCCGGGTATGTCGGTGCAGGTGACGATTGATACCCGCGCGGAGAATAAACAATGATCCGCCCGTTAACCCTTGCCGTGGCGCTGGCGCTGGTCGGTTGTCAGTCTGCCGATGTACCACGCGCGGAGCCCAAGCTGGCGATCCCTGCCGCCTGGCGGGCCGATGTGGGTCCATCCAGCCCGGTAGAAGGCGTGTGGTGGCGTAATTTCCACGACAGCGCCCTTAATCAGCATGTCGATCGGGCGTTGCGCTGCAACAGCGACGTCCTGATCGCCCGTGAGCAGGTTAACGAGTATCAGGCGCGTGCCTACGCTGCTAATAGCAGCATATTCCCCTCGCTTGATGCCAGCCTGACCGGTACCCGCGCTCGCGCACAGTCCGCCGCGACCGGCCTGCCCATTCACAGCACGCTGTACAAAGGGGGCCTGACCGCCAGCTATGACGTCGATATATGGGGAGCCAACCGCAGCGCCGCCAGCGCCGCCGAGGCCAGCCTTGAAGCGCAGAAAGCCGCTGCCGCCGCGGCTAATCTGACCGTGGCGACATCGGTCGCCGTCGGCTACGTCACCTTGTTGTCATTAGACGAGCAGTTGCGGGTCACCCGCCAAACGCTGAAATCGCGAGAAGATGCGTGGAATCTGGCTAAACGGCAGTATGAAACCGGCTATACCTCGCGCCTGGAGCTCATGCAGGCGGATTCAGAGCTACGCTCCACGCGGGCGCAGATCCCGCCGTTGCAACATCAAATTGCCCAGCAGGAGAACGCCCTGAGCGTGCTGTTGGGCGACAATCCCGGTGCGGTGAAACGCAATGAATTCGCGCAACTTACCCCACTACGGCTGCCCTCGCAGCTGCCATCATCGCTAATGAGCCGCCGTCCTGACATTGTACAGGCTCAACGACAGCTGGTGGCCGCCGATGCCACCCTTGCCTCGTCGCAAGCGCAGTTGCTGCCATCGATTAACCTGACCGCCACCGGCAGCCTGCAGGACCGGACGCTGCCGGAACTGCTCGATAATCCGCTGCGGCTCTGGAGCATCGGCGGCAGCATTCTGGCGCCGTTACTCAACCGCCAGGCGCTAAATGCGCAGGTTGATGTCTCGATGGCCCAGCGCAATCAGGCGCTGTACGGGTATGAGAAAACGGTACGCGGCGCGTTCAAAGAGGTGAACGATAGCCTGGATGCCATCAGCCGCTACGGGGAACAGTTAACCGAGCTCCAGGAGCAGGAATCGGTCGCCGCAGAGACGTTGCGTATCGCGCAGAACCGCTATCGTAACGGCTACTCTTCTTATCTGGACGTGTTGGATGCGCAAAGAACGTTGTTCTCCACTCAATTAAGCGTGGTGCAGGTGAAAAATAATCTTCTGCTGGCGCAGATTGATTTGTACCGGGCGCTGGGAGGCGGCTGGTCTGACTCATCAGGGAGCTGAATGGGGAAGCGTCATATGCAACAACAGTGGTCGGCAGTAGACAATTATTTGATTGAGGCCTTAATTCCCGGCGATGCTGTGCTCGATCGGGTACTCGAAAACAACCATCGTTCCGGGTTGCCGGCACACGATGTCGCCGCCAATCAGGGTCAGTTTCTCGCCCTGCTGGTACGGCTTACCCAAGCTAAGCGAATACTGGAGATCGGCACTCTCGGCGGCTATAGCACCATCTGGATGGCGCGCGAGCTTCCTGCCGACGGCCAACTACTCACGCTGGAGGCCGACGCGCATCATGCCCAGGTAGCGCGGGAGAATCTGCAGTTGGCGGGGGTTGACCATCTGGTCACGCTGCGGGAGGGACCGGCGCTACAGTCCCTGGAGGCGCTTGGCGAATGTCCCGCTTTCGACCTGATCTTCATCGATGCCGATAAGCCGAATAATCCCCATTATCTGCGCTGGGCGCTACGTTATTCCCGCCCAGGAACCTTAATTATTGGCGATAACGTGGTACGCGACGGCGAAGTGGTCAACTCACAGAGCGCCGACGAGCGCGTTCAGGGCGTGCGTCAGTTCATTGAGATGATGGGCGCCGAGCCACGGTTGACGGCAACGGCGCTGCAGACCGTGGGTAATAAAGGCTGGGACGGCTTTACTCTGGCGTGGGTAAACGCTTAAACGTGGGCACCTGACCAGTAGCCCCGGTAAGCGCAACGCCACCGGGGACAACCGGCCAAACTACGGCGTAATTTGCTCCATCGCCTGCAATACGCGTTTGTCCGAGATCGGATACGGAGTACCCAACTGCTGAGCAAAGAAGCTGACGCGCAGCTCTTCGATCATCCAGCGGATCTCCTGTACGTCGTCATCATCACGGCGATTCGGCGGCAGCTTATTCAACCACTGCTGCCACGCCTGTTGCACGCTCTCGACTTTCAGCATCTGGGCGCGGTCACGGTGTGGATCGATTGCCAGCTTCTCAAGACGCTTTTCAATTGCCTGCAGATAACGCAACGTATCGCCGAGACGGCGGAAACCGTTGCCGGTCACAAAGCCGCGATAAACCAGACCTGTCATCTGCGCTTTAATATCCGACAGCCCCAGGGCCATCGTCATATCTACCCGCCCTTTCAGACGCTTATTGATGTTAAATACCGCCGTCAGGATCTGCTCGACCTGCTTCGCGATATCGACCACCGTGTCGTTCAGTTCGGCGCGCACTTTATCGTGCAATTTACTAAAGCCCTCTTCAGTCCATACCGGGCCGCCGGCTTCATCGATAAGCTTGTCAACGCCGCAGGAGATGCAGTCGTCAATCAAATCCAGCACCTTGCCATAAGGGTTGAAATAGAGTCCCAGCTTGGCTTTGTTTGGCAGTTTCTCGTGCAGATACTTAATCGGCGACGGAATATTGAGCAACAGTAAACGGCGTAAACCACGCCACATCGCCTGCTGCTGTTCCTGTGGATTATCAAACAGTTTGATGGCTACGCTGTCACGCTCGTCCACCAGCGCCGGCCAGGCTTTCACCTTATAATTACCGCGCTTCTGTTCGTAACTCTCCGCCAGCGTGCCGAAACTCCAGATATGCAGCCCACTTTGTTCAATACCGTCGTCGGCCACCGCTGATAGCGTCTCCTGAACTTTGCCTTTCAGCGCGTCCTTCAACGCCTGCAAAGAGCGCCCTTCCTGCAGTTTCTTATTTTTGTCATCCACCACCCGGAAAGTGATTTTCAGGTGATCGGGCACCTGATCCCACTGCCAGGACTCGCGGTCGATAGTCACGCCGGTCATTTTACGCAGCTCACGCTCCAGCGAATCCAGTAACGGCAACGCCAGCGGCGTCGCGCGGCCTAAAAAAGCCTCCGCATAGTTTGGCGCCGGGACAAAATTCCGTCGTACCGGTTTCGGTAGAGATTTGATTAACGCAATGACCAGCTCGCGACGCAGGCCGGGGATCTGCCATTCAAACCCGGCTTCCTCCACCTGATTGAGCAGCGGCAGAGGGATATGCACCGTTACGCCATCGGCATCGGCACCGGGCTCAAACTGATAGCTGAGACGCAGTTTAAGATTGCCCTGATGCCAGAAGTTCGGGTAGTCCAGTTTACTGACCTGCTCCGCCCCCTCTTTAATCAGCATGCTCTTTTCAAAATTGAGCAAGTCTGGCGTTTCGCGGCTGGCCTGCTTCCACCACTTATCAAAGTGGCGAGCGGAGATGACATCGTGGCTAATGCGCTGGTCGTAAAACTCGAACATCGTCTCGTCATCCACCAGGATGTCGCGACGACGCGACTTATGCTCCAGCTCTTCGATTTCAGCGCGCAGCTTCAGGTTATCGCGGAAGAAAGCATGCCGCGTCTGCCAGTCGCCCTCTACCAGCGCGTGGCGGATAAACAGCTCACGGCACAGCGCCGGGTCAATCTGGCTATAGTTCACCTTACGCGCGGCGACGATCGGCAGGCCATAAACGGTCACCTTTTCTGTCGCCATCACCGCACCCTGCGACCGCTCCCAGTGCGGTTCGCTATAGGAGCGTTTGATCAGATGCTGCGCCACCGGCTCAACCCACTCAGGCTCAATGCGGGCGGCAATACGCCCCCACAGGCGGCTGGTCTCGACCAGTTCCGCAACCATCGTCCATTTCGGCGGTTTCTTGAATAGACCGGAACCTGGGAAGATAGAGAACCGCGCATTACGGGCGCCGGTGTACTCCTGTTTATCGGAGTCTTTCATCCCGATATGCGACAATAAACCGGTCAGCAGCGCGGTATGAATCTCCCGGTACTCCGCCGGCTCACTGTTGATAGGCAGGCCGAGTTCTTTCACGACCTGGCGCAGCTGGGTGTAAATATCCTGCCATTCACGCACGCGTAAATAGTTGAGGAAATCCACCCGGCACTGGCGGCGGAACTGATTCGACGAGAGCGCCTTTTGCTGTTCGCCGAGATAGTTCCACAAATTAACAAACGCAAGGAAATCAGACTCTTTATCGTGGAAACGGCGATGTTTCTCATCAGACGCCTGCTGCTTGTCCATGGGACGCTCGCGCGGATCCTGAATCGACAGCGCGGAAGTGATGATCATCGCTTCACGCACGCAGCCATGTTTCTGTGCCTCCAGCACCATCCGCGCCAGACGCGGATCCACCGGTAGCTGGCTGAGCTGACGGCCCAGTGGGGTTAGCCTATAAGCCGTTGCCTGCTCATCGGTAGTGATGGCGCCGAGCTCTTCCAACAGGCGCACGCCATCCTGGATGTTGCGCTTATCCGGCGCTTCGACAAACGGAAACGCGGCGATATCGCCCAGCCCCAGGGCGGTCATTTGCAGAATGACCGAGGCCAGGTTGGTACGCAGAATTTCCGGGTCGGTAAATTCCGGCCGCGACAGGAAATCGTCTTCCGAATAAAGACGAATACAGATACCTTCCGATACGCGCCCGCAGCGACCTTTACGCTGATTAGCGGAGGCCTGTGATACCGGCTCGATAGGCAGGCGCTGCACTTTGGTGCGATAGCTATAGCGACTGATGCGCGCGGTACCCGGATCGATAACGTATTTAATTCCAGGTACAGTCAGCGACGTTTCGGCAACGTTGGTCGCCAGGACAATGCGTCGCCCGCTATGCGACTGGAAAACCCGGTTTTGCTCGCTGTTAGATAAACGCGCATATAGCGGCAGCACTTCGGTATGACGCAAATTGAGCTTATTCAATGCATCAGCGGTATCGCGGATTTCCCGCTCGCCGCTCATAAAGATGAGGATATCGCCGGGGCCTTCGCGCCCCAGTTCATCGACGGCATCAAAAATCGCCTGCAGCTGATCGCGTTCGGTATCGTCTGCCTCTTCAACAATGGGACGATAACGCACTTCAACCGGATAAGTCCGCCCGGAGACTTCGATAATCGGCGCATGATTAAAATGGCGCGAAAATCGTTCCGGATCGATGGTGGCGGAAGTGATGATAATTTTCAGGTCCGGGCGCCGTGGCAACAGCTCTTTGAGATAGCCCAGCAGAAAATCAATGTTCAGGCTGCGCTCATGCGCTTCATCGATAATGATAGTGTCATACTGCATCAGCAGGCGATCCTGCTGGATTTCCGCCAGCAGGATACCGTCGGTCATCAGCTTAACCATGGTGTTTTCGCTGACGTGGTCGCTGAAGCGGACTTTATATCCGATACAACCGCCCGGCTCGCTCTGCAGCTCTTCAGCAATGCGGTTAGCGACGGTTCGCGCCGCCAGTCTACGCGGCTGGGTGTGGCCAATCAGGCCTTTCAGGCCGCGCCCCAGCTCCATGCAGATTTTAGGTAACTGAGTGGTTTTACCTGAACCGGTCTCACCGGCGACGATCACCACCTGGTGATCGCGCACCGCTTCGAGAATCTCTTGTTTTTTCTGGCTAACCGGCAGGTTTTCCGGATAGGTAATCGTCGGACGCGCGGCTTCTCGCAGCAGGACTTTCCCTGCTGCTTGTTCTATCTCCTGCGTCATCTCCTGCAGAATGGCCTGCTGAGCATCAGGATTTTTAACCTTCTTTACGCCATGCAGGCGACGGCTGTAGCGCGATTTATCCCGCAGCATCAGGTCATCAAGCCGTGCATAAAGCTGCGAGAAAGTAATTTTTTGTTGTTCTGTCATAGCGTTATCGGGCAGTGCTCTGCCGGAAAAATCTCTTATGAAATATTGCTGTAGATTACCACATCTGTTGAACTCATGCCTTGTTCAAAAAAACTGAACATAGGATTCGATATATTGCGCTATCTCTACGGCATGATTGTGAATACAGTGTCACCAGGCACCAGGGCATTGTCCCGTCAATCACATTAAAAAGGAAACACCCATGAGCAAAGTATTAGTTCTGAAGTCCAGTATTCTTGCAGGGTACTCACAATCTGGCCAGCTGTCCGACTATTTTGTTGAACAATGGCGCGAAAAACACCCGGGCGACGTGGTCACCGTGCGCGATCTGGCGGCAAATCCGATTCCGGTACTGGATGGTGAACTGGTTGGCGCGCTGCGTCCGAGCGATGCTCAGCTGACTGCGCGTCAACAGGAAGCGCTGGCGCTCTCCGATGAGCTGATTGCTGAACTGAAAGCTAACGATGTGATTGTTATCGCTGCGCCGATGTACAACTTCAACATCCCGACTCAGCTGAAAAACTATTTTGACCTGGTTGCCCGTGCAGGCGTCACCTTCCGTTACACCGAGAAAGGCCCTGAAGGTCTGGTTACCGGCAAACGTGCAGTGGTTCTGACCAGCCGCGGCGGTATCCATAAAGATACGCCAACCGATCTGGTCACGCCGTATCTCTCTACCTTCCTTGGCTTCATCGGTATCACCGACGTGAACTTCGTGTTTGCAGAAGGCATTGCCTATGGTCCAGAAGTTGCGGCCAAAGCACAGTCCGATGCCAAAGCGGCAATCGACAGCGTGGTTGCAGCCTGATAAAACCAACCTCCCGCACCAGCGGGAGGTTTTATTCTTGCCAGGAATTAAACGCTAACGCCATGTGCTGAAGCCAGCGCAGCAAGACCGCCAGCAAATCCCTGACCAACCGCTTTAAATTTCCATTCCGCACCGTGACGATAAAGCTCGCCAAAAATCATCGCCGTTTCCGTTGATGCATCTTCGGATAGATCAAAGCGCGCAATTTCCTGGCCATTATCGTGGTTATACACCCGCATATAGCTGTTCTGCACCATGCCAAAGTTTTGTTTCCGCGTTTCTGCGTCGTAGATGGTGACGGAGAAAACCAGCTTCTTGACCTCAGCGGCCACCTGGGAAAGCGTGATTTTGACCTGCTCATCATCGCCATCACCTTCACCGGTGCGGTTGTCGCCCTGATGTTCTACGCCGCCGCAAGGACTCTTCTTATTATTGAAGAAGATAAAATTCGCATCCGATAGCACCTTGCCATCTTCGCCAACCATAAAGACCGATGCATCGAGATCGAAATCTTGCCCATCCGTTACTCGCGCATCCCAACCCAATCCCACCATCGCAATATTCATCGACGGCGCTTCTTTAGTGAGTGATACGTTACCGCCTTTAACGAGGGAAACAGCCATTTTAAACCTCCTGTTATAAACTACTGTATGGCCCGACGGACGGTCGGGCTGCTCGGTTTTTAAGATGCATTAATGCCATACTGGGCGCAGACGCTGGATAATCCGCCAGCGTATCCCTGCCCAACGGCGCGGAATTTCCACTCGCCGTTATAGCGATAAAGTTCACCAAATAGCATTGCCGTCTCGCTGGAAGCGTCTTCCGTCAAATCGTAACGGGCCACTTCAAGTTGTGAATCGTTGTTGACCAGGCGAATAAAAGCGCCTGACACCTGACCAAAACTCTGACGACGCATTTGTGCATCGTGAATGGTAACCACGAAGACGATTTTGGCGACGTTGGCCGGGATCATATCCAGTTTGATGATTAGCGATTCATCATCGCCATCGCCTTCCCCGGTGCGGTTGTCGCCGGTGTGGGTGACCGAACCGTCTGCCGATTTTAAGTTGTTGTAGAAGATGAAATCGCTATCGCTGCGCACCTTTCCCGTCTCTGATAACAGGAAGGCAGATGCATCGAGGTCAAAATCCTGGCCGTCGGTAGTGCGGACATCCCACCCTAATCCAACCAGCACGTTTTTCATTGACGGATCGCTTTTGCTAAGAGAAACGTTACCGCCTTTTGACAGTGATACGCTCATATTAAATCCTTTTTAAAGTGAACATGAATAAGGACAGCGCGAGGAATTAATGCTCCCCTGGCTGTTCCTCGTTTTTATCCTGAAAGACAAAACTGGCGACAATACCAACAATAAGCACCAGTAGAACGACATACAGACTGGCGGTCGCCGAAATACTATAGCCATGGTGCCAAAGATGATCGGTGGCGTTCAGACCAAGCTTAAAGGCAATAAAGAAAAGCAATACGATGACCGCTTTATCAAGATGCACTAAATAATGTTTGAGTGCCTCCAATACAAAATAAAGCGTACGTAGGCCAAGGATGGCAAACATCATCGCGCTATAGACAATCAGCGGCTCCTGGCTTATTGCAATAATGGCCGGCACGGAATCAAAAGCAAACATCACATCAGAGAGTTCTACTACTGCCACGCATAGCATCAGCGGCGTTGCATATAACGCGACGCGCTTTCCGGTGCTGATAATGAGATCTTTATTTTCCGGCTTCGCCCGTTCACGCTCGACCTCTTTCGCGGTAAGTAAAAAAGCATGCCCCACTAATTTTGGCCAGATAGGGAATACACGTTTTACAAGACGGTAAGCGAGATGCTGCGAGTAATCTTCAATTTCATCGCTCTCCTCCCCGCTTTTTAACATCATGACGGCCGTCCAAAGCACAATTAAGGCAAAGACTATTTCAACATACGGGCCCAGCGCTAATAGTCCTGTGCCAATGGCGACAAAAATAGCGCGGAAAATAATCGCGCCGATCACTCCCCAGTAAAGGACACGGTGGCGATAGCGTTCCGGAATGCCAAACCAGGAGAAGATCGCCATCATCACGAAAAGATTATCGACCGAAAGCACTTTTTCTAAGGCGTAACCAGTAACAAATAAACTAGCCACTTCCGCGCCGTGGTGCACCAGTAGAAACCCGGCAAAAACCATCGCCACCGCAACCCAAAATAGTGACCATAACGCCGCGCTTTTCAGCGATATGACGCTATCGTTACGATGCATTACGAGGTCAATAACGATCGCCCCAATGGCGAGAATAATAAAAACGCTCACCGTTTCAACGGGAAAACCTAAATGAGTGGAGACCATGAAATACCTTTAAGTGCTGTGGTTAAAGACCAAACTCTTCAGCGTTAAAACCGAGCGCAGCGATTATTTCTCGGGTTGCCGCCTGTTCATCCGGGTCGAAATTACCATCGCTTTTACCCACCGCAATTCCTACCCGTACAGCCAATTGCGCAGCTTCTGGCTGATCCTTTAAGGCCAGAATATATTTCATGGTTTCACCTTTGCCGATTTCCATATCGAAATCGAAGCTGGATACCAATTTATTAAAAAAGTCGATTACTTCGTTGGTATCAAAAACTTTCATTTCTTCCGACGAGCGCAGAAAACCCATCATTTTCTGTTTTTCTTCGGCGCTAACACCATCACTGGAAACGGCAATACGAGCACATACCGCAACAGTTCCTTGCATGAATTTCTTATTTTTAAATCGCCCAACCTGTTTGACCAGTTCTACGCGGCTGGCGCTCAATGTCGATTTTACTTTATTGAATAATCCCATCGTTCCCTCACTTGGTTTTCTTTATTTTGAACCGGCTCGCCAGCGGAATCCCCAGCCGAATGCGCGATCCATCTCTTTATGGCCGGTGAAATATTGATTTATACGCTCTACTTTTATGGCGCCGTTATCATTGACTAAGCGAGCAATAGCGCACATTGTTCGACGATTATTGCCTTCGGTCAGTCGGGTTTCGATTGGCGGCTGCCCGGGAACATGTAGCGTGACGACACCATCTGTTTTATCCCAGCTGGCGACCCCCTCATAAATGAAGGCATAGATTAATATCTGGTTAATTTTTTGCCATTCACTACCATTGATCCAGATCCATTCTCCATCGTTAACCGCCCCCGTGCGATCGTCACCCTGAAGCTGAATAAAAGGCGGTTGTTGATATCGCCCAAATGCATTACCCAGTGCTTGTACTACGCTTAAATCGCCATTTTTTAATTCGACAAAAGCGCCCAGATCCAGATCAACGCTGCTGGCACCTGCTCCTAATAATGAACCAAATAAACCTGCAGCCGAGCTTTGGCGATGCCAATTCAGATTTACGCGTATCTCACCATAATCGTCACGTTTAGCGAGGCTGATTGCCGGTTTCTCTTTAGTCAAAGTGACCTTACTGAGGTTCACTTTCACGGGTTCATCTGCAGGAGGCAAGGCTTCATCGGCAATATCAACGCCATAGTATTCAGCGAGCGGTTTTAGGCCGCCAGTAAATCCCTGTGCGACAAAGCGAAACTTCCACTCGCCATTACGCCGATAAAGTTCGCCCAGTATCAGCGCTGCTTCATTTCGACCGTGAACATCGACCTGACACTCAATCAGCGTAGTACCGTTATGCTCCACCGCGATCGTCAAATGGCCTAATTCACCGATAGTCCTGTTATTATCGCAGGTTGCGGTAAAGACCACTTTCTGGACATCCGCCTGCAGCAGCCCTAATGCTACCTGAAATACAGTAGCGGTATTATTAGTACTCAGCTCAATGGTATTATCATCATTTCGCGGCTGGCCGTAAAAACACATATCCGCATCGCCTCTTACCTTATTATTGGCATAGAGACGAAATGACGACACATCAATACTACTGCCCGCGCTTATTTTGATACTAAGGTTAGCAACAGGAACCGCGCTATTTCCTCCGGGTAATAGTTTCATTAGCGCACCACAATGCGTAATACGTCACTTTTCATATCGTCGATGGTGCGCCCCTGAGCTGCTTGACCATGGGCGGTAAAATCCCAACTGCCGTTCTGGCGGCTTAATGAAGCAATAATAATGCCGGTATGAGAACCTTGCTCGGTTAGCTGATAGCGGGCCAATTCCTGATTATTTTGATCGAGCACGCGGCAATGGGCATTCTCAACTTCGTTAAACGTTTGGCCGCGAAAACTATTGACGGTAAAGGCCAGATATTCCACGTTAGCGGAAAGTTTCTCCAGATTAACGCGAATGACTTCATCATCACCGTCACCTTCTCCCGTTAAGTTATCGCCGCTATGCACGACAGCGCCACAGCGAGATTTCAGCTGGCCAAACCAAATGGTATCCAGCACGTTGCCATTCTTATTCAATAGAATGCAGCTTGCATCAAGGTCGATAGAACCTGCGCCACCGGAGAACAACCCGCCGAATAGCCCTTTTTTCTTTGCCCGCAGAGGATCCCAGCCCAGACCAAAAGTCAGCTGCGATAATGCCGGAGATACTTTGCTTAATGATATTGTCTGATTTTTAGTAAGTGAGACCATTTATTCTTCCCTATTAAATACATTTAGCAAATCAATATGCGTTAAAGACTCAAAAAAATCATATCATGATAAAGAACTGACACAAGGCAATTTAGAAAATTAAGAAAAAGAAAAACTCGCCGATGATAAATTATTTTAAAAATCATTACGGAGATATGAACACATTCATTTCATAAATAATCATTCCGAAAACAAAAAAGCGCCTCATATTATGATTGACATGCCAACATAGCGCTTTTAGACTCCAGTTAAATTTAACGCTGGACGCGTGGAAATAATATCAATGGAAAGAAAAATATGGATTATGGAGGGACTATCCTCCCAACGCGATATCATTTTCGGCATTAATGGTTTCACAATCAATAATAACGAACATCCTATAACCACCTACGCCTCACACAGTCAACCCCGACATGAAATATTATCAACGGCACATTTTTCATTAAGTGAACCCACCGACATCAATTCACGGATGCCATTTATTTCATCAATAGTAAAAGAGTATGGCATTGCCGCAATTCAGGTTGGCAAAGCGTGCCGCTGGTACGAACAGCACCGACGGCAGATTGAAGCGCTGGGCGTGACTCTCACCACGGGCGCCCGCCAGGTGTCCACATTTGATATTGCCGATGACAAAGTCAACTTTGCAAAAGCCATGCAAGCATGTGGGCTTCCCGTGGTGCCATCCATACGAGTCAATGATGCCAACACGCTGGAATATCTACTCAAAGCTTCGCCTTTCCCCGGCAGCCGCCTATGTGTGAAACCCGTTACCGGCATTTATGGCGCGGGGTTTTGGCTATTTGATGAGCACGCGCTTTCTACAGGTATTATTAATCATCCGGAACAGCGACGTATCCGCCCGGAACAATATATTGAAGCCGTTAAGACCAGTGAGACGTTTACTCCACTGGTACTCATGCCCTGGCTTCCAGGTCCAGAATACTCTGTCGACATGCTGCTTAGTCATGGCAAAGTACTGACAGCCATTGGCAGGCGAAAAGAAGGTGCATTGCAGTATCTGGAAAATAAAGGAGCGGCGATCGAACTTGCCTGCACCTGCGCCGAATCACTGCATGCTGATGGCCTGGTAAACGTACAGACTCGTCACAATACAGAGGGCAAACCGCTTTTACTGGAGATTAATCTACGCCCCTCCGGTGGTATTGGGTATACCCGCCACAGCGGCGTGAATTTGCCCGGGTTGTTCGCCGCGCAGCGGCTGGGTTTACTGACGGCGGATGACATTGTGCGGCGCGTAGCGCATCAATTCACACCTGCAACCATCAGAGTCATGACAGAGAGCTGTCTATATCCTCAGCAACTCAATAATGCGCTTGCGCCTTCGCATAATGCGGAGGTGAAATGATGAAAAACGAAAACTGCTACCTCCGTCAGCTCTCAAGTGGCGAATTACGCGTGTTTCACCACGGCGAGGAAAACGAACTTCATGCGCTGTTCGACATCGCTGAACGGCGCAACCCTAAAAGGGCGTTTCTCTTTGTCAGCCATGTTTTAGGTCGGCATATTCCTGTTTCGCCCGCAACCATGCGCGCAGTTTACCAGCGGCTTGCCGTAAGTTTCCCCGCCGACCTCGCCGGTCCGGTGTTGTTCGTCGGGATGGCTGAGACTGCCGTTGGTCTCGGCGCTGGCGTGTTTGACGAACTCCGCAAACGCGTTGACCGGGCAATCTATCTCACCTCTACGCGTCATCCGCAAGAGGCGGAACTACTGTGCGAATTTAAAGAAGCGCACAGCCATGCCACGGACCATTTGATTTATCTCCCCCACGATCGAGAGATGCGCCGACGGGTGCTGGAAGCTAAAACTCTGGTGCTCATCGACGATGAAGCCACGACCGGCAATACCTTCATCAATCTCGTGTCCGCGTTACACCCGCACCTGACACATTTGCAAAGTGCTGTCTCCGTGACGCTTACCGACTGGAGCGGCGATGCCTTCGCCAGGCGTTGTAACCTGCCGGTGAGCCAGATCGCGTTAGTTAAAGGACGTTGGGAATGGCATCCGCTGTCCAACGCTACACCTCCCGACATGCCTGCCGTCAATATCACCTCGCGTGGGGAGTATGCTCTTTCCCGGCGCCAGACGTGGGGGCGTCTGGGAATGATACGTCCCGCGGCAGACCTTGGCATCGAGATCAACGCAACCACAGGAGAGACTATCCTGGTACTGGGCAGCGGTGAGTTTGTCTGGGAACCATTTTTGCTGGCCGAACGCCTTGAGCAACAAGGCGCCACTGTTAAGTTCAGCGCGACCAGTCGCTCGCCGATTGCGCCTGGCATGGCGATCCAATCGCTGTTGTCATTTAACGATAATTACGGGCTGGGCATCCCAAACTTTGTCTACAACGTCGCCCACCAGCGTTTCGATCGCATTATTTTATGTATAGAGACCCCTACGAAAAGCGTTGATCCCCACCTGGTCCACGCGCTGGAGTCGCTTTGTTCGCGACTGGAGATTTTATCTTATGAATAAGCCAGTAGTATTTTCCGATCTCGACGATACGCTATTTCAGACCAGACGAAAAATGGTCAATGAACTTTCTGCGGCCCCCTTTCGTTGCGCCGCGCTGGACAGGGAAATGCGTCCGCGCAGCTATATGAACGAAGCTCAGGCCATGTTCGTCGATTGGTTGCTTGAACACGCCGAACTGATCCCCGTCACCGCCAGAGGGAGCGAAGAGTTGACGCGGGTGCAAATCCCATTTCGTTCATGGGCTATAACCACCCACGGCGCAGTCATCATGACGCCTGAAGGGCTACCGGATACCGAGTGGCAACATCATATGGTAGCTATCCTGGCGCCCTATGCTGACAGACTTAAAGCCATGCAACACGACATAACTACCCAGATGGCTATTCAAGGTATCGACGGCTGGGCGCGCATCAACGAAGAGTATGACGACGTGCCCGTTTACCTGGTGATGAAACATCGCGACAGCACCAGAATCGCCGAGCTCTACGCTTTTGCCGACTGGCTGACGCAGCGTTTCACGCTGCAGGGGTTTTATCTTCACCGCAACGGCAATAACGTTGCCTGGATACCGGAGCCTGTCGATAAAGGGCTGGCCGTCGGTTGGCTAATAAATAAATTGCAGGCCCAGCGCGGTACGTTCCCGGTGCTCGGGTTTGGCGACAGTCTTAGCGACCATCGCTTTTTGCAACTTTGCCATTGGTTTGCCGTCCCCCAGCAGAGCCAGTTTGCCACAGCTATCAATCACCACATTTTCGCAGGTTCTTAATATGCACAAGCTCCATCACTTTTCCGGCGCTTTTGCGCAAAATGACGTCCGCTTTTTGCTCAATCCTGTGAATATCGCCATGACGTCGGTTGATGAAAAAGAGGCTTTGATTCAATCGGGTAAAGCGCATTATTCCGACTTGCTAAGCCAGGAGCCCGCGCCAAGTCAGTGGCATCTTAATCTTTTTGCCAAAGCCCTACAGCGCGAAACGCCACGTATGGCTAACGAAGTGCAGCAGCTCAGTCACACGCTCATCGCGCAGTTCAACAATACGCCTATCATCCTGGTGAGTTTGGTGCGTGCGGGTGTCCCGCTGGGGGTGATGCTACAGCGGGCGCTGCGCGACGCGGGTAAAACGTCCTTCCACTACGGTATCAGCATTATTCGCGATCGCGGTATTGATAGCGCCGCACTTGAATGGATTGAAAATCGTCACGGTACGCAAGGTATCGTATTTGTCGACGGATGGACCGGTAAAGGCGCCATTCGCTCGCAGCTGCAGCGTTCGCTTCACGGCCGAAAAGGCTACCCTGCCGAACCAAAGCTGGTGGTGTTAGCCGACCCCTGCGGCTGCGCATGGTTGTCCGCGTCTGACGATGACTGGTTAATCCCCTTCGGTATCATGGGGGCGCCGGTATCGGGTCTGATTTCTCGCTCACTATGGTCACTGGTCGGCTTTCACGGTTGTGTGCAATGCAATCATTTAGCTGATTTTGAATGCGGCCAACTACTAGTTGATACCGTTGATAATTATCGACAGACGCTAGTTTCTGCCGCGCAGATTAAACCCGATTTAGCGCAGAAAGCCAGACTTCGACGCAAAAGCGAAGCGGTAGTGCTTCATCTCGCTGAACGATATGCCGTCGACAATCTTAACCGCATCAAACCAGGCATCGCAGAAGCAACGCGCGCGGTGCTTCGCAGGGTACCCGATCATGTTCTGGTGCGCGCCATTAACGATCCGGATGTTGCGCTACTGATGGCGTTAGCCCGCGATAAAGGTATTCATATAAGCGAAGTTGGCGATGAAATTGGCCAATACCGCGCCGTCACTATTATTAAGAAGGTATTTTAATGAAAACACGTCTCTCGGCATGGAATCTGGGAGCGACCCTATACATGCCCGCCACTCGCCACGATATTGCCTCCACTATTATTGACGGCAAAATTAAAGGGCTACGCTCATTAGTGATCTGTCTTGAAGATTCGGTCAACGAAAGCGATATCAAACATGCTCTGGTAAACCTCAAAAACCTCTGTATACAGCTAGCCCGTGCCAAAGCAACGCAAGAGCATCATTACTGGCCGCTGGTATTTATTCGCCCACGACATCTATCCATGGCGAAACTGCTAATTGAGAACTTTGATTTAACGGCCATTGACGGTCTGGTCATTCCCAAATTTACGCATCATTCATTGGCTGGCTGGTGGCGCGCGATCGGCAGCACGCCTTTGAGCATAATGCCAACGCTGGAAACCGAAGAGGTGTTTGATTGCGAGAAAATGCGCCAGCTTGCCGGAGAGCTCAGCGCCCATCCATGTCGGGCCAGGATAATTGCCTTGCGTATCGGTGGTAACGATCTCATGAATGTTATTTCGCTTCGTCGTTCGCGTAATCTGACGCTGTATGACGGGCCAATGGGATACGTTATCAAAATGCTGGTATCCGTTTTCTCTCCCTATCATTTTGCCCTGACAGCACCGGTCTGCGAACATATCGACAGCCAGGAGATCATGGAGCGGGAATTGCAACTGGATATGGCCCACGGGCTGGTCGGAAAAACAGCCATCCATCCCAATCAGTTACTGACTATTGAGCGTGCGCTAATGGTCACCCCCGGCGAACACGCTGATGCGCTACGGATCCTTAACTCCAGCCAGGCAGTGTTTAAATCTCAGGGAACAATGTGCGAACCGGCCACCCATCGCAACTGGGCTGCGGCAATTCTGGCCAGAGCAGCCTACTACGGCATTGTTAGTGACTTCGCCCCTGACGCTTTAGCCCAGGGTTAGATAAATTAATCAACACACCCACTATGGATAATGCGATGGTCTCAGGATGAGATTAAATAGTAAACAAGAGCGCATTTTTAAACTGGCGCTTATTCTCGGCAACGGGCAACCGGTATCCTCAGCGGAACTGCTGGAAAAGCTGGATTGTTCGGATCCAACGTTATCAAGAACGTTGAAAACGTTGCGGGACACCTATGAGGCGGAAATAAAATATAGTAAAGCCGCCCATACCTATCAACTTGTCGCCAGTGGCTCCTTGACTAAGGATATGATGGAGCGAATGGCAGAAGCGATCCGTGTCAATAGCGGCCTGAAAATGCCGATGCCATCAGGTAAAGTGGTATTGAATAAGGATCAAAAAAAGGCTATTTCGCTGTCGGTTAAACGCTCAGTGCTACGTAAACTGGACCGCCTGGCCTGCCTGGCGATGCTTACCCGTAGCGGCGCTGTAGAGATGCTGGCGCAGAAGTTTATTGATGAATTAATTGATTCCTTTTACAAGCAGAAGCGCTGATTATGACGTTCGCCGCCCCGTGTCCGGGCAGCAACAAACCTGTACCGGAGCGGTCACGCTATAATAAAAACAATAGTCACATTCAGCTCGCCGATTTTGGCCGCAGGTTTTCATCAAATTCCAGACGCTTACGCCCGGCCTCTATCTCTTTTAATGGCTCCACCTGATGCAGCGACTGCTTACAGCGTTCCACCAGCACCTGGTATTCACGGGTACCGTGTTTTTTCCACTCCAGTTCCTGCTCGCTCAGCGTACGAATCGCTTTCGCCGGACTGCCGATAATTAAATGATTGGCGGGCATTTCCGCTTTCGCTTTTACGAAGGCCGATGCGCCGACAATACTGTTTTCGCCAATTACCGCCCCGTCGATAATTACCGCGCTCATCCCCACCAGCGCGTTGCGACCAATCACGCAGCCGTGCAGAATTGCGCCGTGGCCGATGTGACCGTCCTCTTCCACCACCGTATCCTGGCCGGGGAAGCCGTGCATGACGCAGTTATCCTGAATATTGGCTCCGTCTTTTACTACAATACGGCCAAAATCGCCGCGCAGGCTGGCATTTGGCCCAACATAGACCCCTTTTCCCAGGATCACATCGCCAATCAGCACCGCCGTCGGATGAACATAGCTCTCGTCCGGCACCACTGGCGTCAGCCCATCAATCTGATAAATCGGCATGCAACCTCCTTAGACGCCCGGCAAACCGCCAAAGCGTTGAAAATAAAGCGGCCCCGGCGCGGGAAGCTCGCCAACCGAGCTTTCGCCTTTTTCGCCGACAAAGGCCAGCGCGCCGGGCGTCACGCGCTGATAAATATTGATACACAGCTGCCGCGCGGTTTGCCCGGCCCAGTGCGCAGGCAGGAGCTCTTCCGGCAGCAGCGGGTCTTTTAATACCACCCGGCGATAGAAATGGATAAGCAGCAGTTGGATCTGGAAACAGCGCTCCGGCGTCAGCTCTGACGGTTCGCTGTCGCGCAGCAGCGGCAGTAACGGTCGGAACAATGCGATAAACGCCTCGTACATCTCATTTTGTTCGGTGAGATGCCAGCACTCTTCTACGCGGTCGCGCAGCGCCGCCCTTGAGAGCGCCAGCGGCGAATGGGCTTCAAAACAGATGACGTTTTCAGCGACGCCCGCTTCATGTAGCAGCGATTGGACATCGGCCAGCTTTTGCGACGGCGAGGCCAGCAGGCTCGGCGCCAGCGCGCCAAATCCCTGCCATAGCAGTTGCTTTTTGACTTCCGCCAGAACCGTTTTTTCTAATCCTTCCGACAGTAGCAGCAGCCAGGTTCCGTCCCATTCCGGGGCGTTCGCCCGGTAGATTTTATGTTCCGCGCGCCGGGTCAGACGTAGTCCTTTATCGCTCAGGCGATAAAAGCTGCGCCGGCCGATACGGACGACGTCGAGCCACTCTTCTTTATTGAGACGAAATAGCGCGGTGCGTACAAAGCGCTCGCCGAAACCTAATCCTTCAAGCAGCGCCGCGACGCTACCCAGCCATACTTCCCCACCGCGTTGTAATAAGGCGTCGCCATACAGCGAGGCAATTAATGACGTGCCGCTAATCGGCATCGCCGTTACAGCTTGTTGAATAAAGGCGTCGAGTTTACTCATCTGATTCATTCTGTTGTTATATTTTTCCTTTATGAATCATAGCACAGGAAATTCCCGGCTTACGGCGTAAAGGCCTCAGCCGGGTTACCGGGAGAGATTTAACCGCTAACCACCGCTTTACGCAGGTCGAATACCCGGCAAGCTTTTCCTTCAGAGCGAGGAATGCTGCCGCAGTTGACGATAGTAATATCGGTAGAAATCCCGACCATTGACTTAATACGGTGACGCAACTGATGGCAAATCTGGCAGCGTTGTTCATGACTCAACGCCAGCCCACTCTCTTTCAGCTCAACGCGTACCGCCAGCGAATCAAGATGACCGCGGCGATTCACCTCTAACTGATAGTGCGGCGCCAGGTGTTCAAACTTGAGGATCTCCTCTTCCAGCTGCGAGGGGAAGACGTTAACTCCGCGGATAATCAACATATCATCGCTGCGTCCACTGATGCGATCCATGCGGCGCATGGTCCGCGCGGTTCCCGGCAGCAGGCGCGTCAGGTCGCGGGTACGATAGCGGATCACCGGCAGCGCTTCTTTGGTCAAGGTGGTAAACAGCAGTTCGCCATGCTCGCCATCTTCCAGCGGCGTACCGTCGTCCGGGTTGACGATTTCCGGGAAGAAGTGGTCTTCCCAGATGGTCGGGCCGTCAACGGTTTCCAGACACTCCATCGCTACGCCCGGACCCATGACTTCCGACAAACCGTAAATATCCAGCGCGGTGATCCCCAGGCGGCGCTCGATTTCCGCGCGCATCGCCATCGTCCACGGCTCGGCGCCAAACACGCCGACCCGCAATGAACAACCGCGGGCATCGCCGCCCATCTGGCGTTCCAGCTCTTCAATCAGATTCAGGCAGTAGGACGGCGTCACCATGATCATATCCGGCTGAAAGTCGCGGATTAACTGCGCCTGTTTCTCGGTCTGACCGCCGGACATCGGGATCACCGTCGCGCCTAAACGTTCCGCGCCGTAGTGCGCGCCAAGGCCGCCGGTAAACAGGCCGTAGCCGTAGGCGACGTGAATTTTATCTTTCGCTGAACCACCGGCCGCACGCAGCGAACGGGCGACAATATTGGCCCAGTTATCAATATCGTTTTGCGTATAACCCACCACCGTCGGTTTGCCGGTGGTGCCGGATGAGGCGTGAATGCGCACCACCTGCTCCATCGGCACCGCGAAGGTATCGAACGGATAGTTGTCGCGCAGATCTTGTTTGGTAGTACAGGGGAATTTTTTCAGATCGTTTAATTCCCGGAAGTCGTCAGGGTGCACGCCTGCTGCGTCGAATTTGCGGCGATACATCGGCACATTTTCATACGCATGCTTCAGCGTCCATTTCAGGCGCTGGGTTTGCAGGGCCTGCAGTTCGTCACGCGATGCGGTTTCAATCGGATCTAATTTTGTAGTAGTTATCATTGTAGGGTACTCGCAGGTAAATTAGCTCACACTCGCTCAAGGATCATGGCAATGCCCTGACCCACGCCAATACACATCGTACACAGCGCATAGCGCCCGCCCCGGCGTTGCAGCTCAAGGCTGGCGCTCAGCGCCAGCCGCGCGCCGCTCATGCCCAGCGGATGACCTAACGCGATAGCGCCGCCGTTGGGATTCACGTGCGCCGCATCATCCGGCACGCCGAGTTGTCTGAGCACCCCCAGCGCCTGCGCGGCGAAGGCCTCATTCAGCTCTATCAGATCCATATCGTTAATATTGAGTCCGGCGCGCTCCAGCACTTTACGCACCGCAGGTACCGGCCCCAAACCCATCAGGCGCGGCTCAACACCCGCCGTCGCCATCGCCACGATACGCGCGCGCGGCGTGAGCCCCTGTACGCTGGCCTGCTGTTCACTGGCGATAATCAGCGCCGCTGCGCCATCGTTAACGCCGGAAGCATTCCCGGCCGTAATGACTCCGCCTTTACGGAACGGCGCTTTTAATAGCGCGAGTTGCTCAAGCGTAGTTTCCGGGCGGGGATGCTCATCATCGCGTACCGCGCTGACCGCGCCTTTCTTGCCGATGATCTGCACCGGCACGATTTCCTGCGCCAGAATGCCATCGCGCTGGGCCTGCGCCGTGCGCTGCTGGCTGCGCCAGGCGAAAGCGTCCTGGTCGGCCCGGCTGATATTTAACAATTCAGCTACATTCTCTGCCGTTTCCGGCATGCTGTCAGTTCCGAATTGTTGCGCCATGAGCGGGTTCACAAAACGCCAGCCAATCGTGGTATCGAAGAGTTCCGCCTGACGCTGATAAGGCGCGCTGGCTTTTCCCATCACGAACGGCGCGCGCGACATCGATTCCACGCCGCCGGCAATCAACAGATCGGCATCGCCGGCTTTGATCGCCCTGGCGGCAAAACCGATTGCATCCAGACCCGATCCGCACAAGCGGTTAATCGTGGTGCCCGGCACGGTATGCGGATAACCGGCCAACAACGTCGCCATATGCGCTACGTTGCGGTTATCTTCACCGGCCTGGTTAGCACAGCCGAAAATCACATCATCAATCGCTGCCGGGTCGAGCCCGGGATTGCGGCTCAGCAGCTCACGCAGCGGGATCGCCGCAAGATCGTCGGCGCGGACGCCGGCCAGCGCTCCGCCGTAGCGGCCAATCGGCGTGCGGATCCCGTCACAAATAAAGGCGTCGCGCATTACACTTCTCCCGTGATTGTGCCGCCGATGCGGTGCGATTTGCCGCGAAACAGGGCCACAATCTTTTGCTGTTGATTAACAATTTCGATGTCGTAGACGCCGGTCAGCTTGCCCTGTTGTTTAACTCTGGCGGTGGCGACCAGCCTGTCGCCGGCAAACGCCGGACGAAGAAAATCAATGCTCGCCGCCGAGGCCACCGCCGCCAGCCCCTGGCTGTTACAGGCGTAAGCGAAAGCGGTATCGGCAAGCGTAAATAGCTGACCGCCGTGGCAGGTTTGATGGCCGTTAAGCATGTCCGCCGAGACGGTCATGCTCATCTGCGCAAAGCCGTCGTCCATTTCGATAAGTTCGATCCCCATCTTTCTGGCGCAGGTATCTTTTTCGTACATCACGCGCGCGTTGCGCCACGGATCATTGCTCATGGTGCTTCTCCATCAGCGCCTTCTGGCGCAACAGGGAACAGGGGCGATAGCGCTCCTCGCCATAATGGTGTTGCAGGTTCTCCAGCAGTTGCAGCACCCGCCGCCAGCCAAGGCGTTCTCCCCACGCCAGCGGGCCTTGCGGATAGTTGACGCCAAGGCGCATGGCGGTATCGATATCCTGCGCGCTGGCGACCCCTTTTTGCACCGCATCCAACGCTTCGTTGATTAGCATCGCCACCGTGCGCCACACCAGCAGTCCGGGATAATCGGCGATACGTAGCACTTTCTTGCCCTGCTGTTGGAAGTAATGCACGGCCTTATCAGTGGCCGCTGGCGCGTTGGTCGCCGCTGCGGCCAGCACCACCGTATTGCTGGCGCACAGGTCATATACCACCACCGGGCGGTGATGCTTAACGCTTAGCGCCAGCGCCGTCTCGCCTTCGGTCTCCAGCAACAAGAGCTCATCCAATTCAGTGACGTTGTCACTTACATCCGTAATGGATTGAGCGCCAGTAGATACCGACGGCAGCGCCGCGTCCGGCTGCGTCTCCGCGGGCCAGCGATAGACGCCGTGGCCGCTCTTTTTACCCAATCGCCCGGCCAGCGCCAGCTCTTGCTGGAGGAGCGACGGCAAGTAACGGCGGTCCTGCCAGAAGGCGTTAAACACCGAACAGGTCACGGCGAAGTTGACGTCCTGGCCAATCAGGTCAGTCAACGCCAGCGGTCCCATCGGAAAACCGCCGCCGTCACGCAAAGCGGCATCGATAACCTCAGGGGCGGCAACCTGCTCTTCCAGCGCGCGCCAGGCCTCGGCGTAGAACGGACGCGCTACGCGGTTAACGATAAAACCGGGCGTTGAGCGGCAGTGCACCGGCTGTTTCCCCCAGCCGCTTACGCACTGGCACAGCTGCTCTACCACCTCCGCAGAAGTCTCCAGGCCACTCACCACCTCGACCAGCTTCATCACCGGCGCCGGATTAAAAAAGTGCAGCCCGGCCACCCGCTCCGGGTTTTTGACCCCGGCGGCGATGGCGGTAATCGAAATAGACGAGGTATTACTGGTCAACAGCGTTGACGGCGCGCAGATCTCCGCCAACTGCGCGAACAGCGCCTTTTTTACTTCCAGACGTTCAGAGGCCGCTTCGATCACTAAATCTGCATCGGCAAGCGCGGCTAAATCGTGGGCCGGATGCAGGCGCGCCAGCAGCGCGTCGGCCTGCTCAGGGGCCAGTTTGCCCCGCGCAACGCGCGACGCCAGACGCCCGGCGATACCCTCTATCGCCTGGCCTACGGCCTTAGGGTTAATATCAAAAATACGCACCGGATGTCCGGCTGCGGCGGCCACTTCAGCAATACCAGCTCCCATGGTGCCGCTGCCGATCACTGCCACCGTGGATAAGGATGTTGTCATGGCCTATTTCCCGCTGAACTGTGGTGGTCGTTTGGCCAGAAACGCGCTGACCCCTTCGCGGTAATCATCGCTGCGCCCGGCCAGACGCTGATAATCGCGCTCCAGGTCCAGCTGCGCGTCGAGACTGTTGGTTTCAGAAGCCAGCAGCGCCTTTTTAATCAGCCCAAGACCAAACGTCGGTTGCGCCGCCAGATGGCGCGCCAGCTGCAGACTGGTATCCGCCAGTTCTGAATCGTCCACTAGCTGCCAGATCATTCCCCACTGCGCGGCTTGTTCCGCGCTTAGGCTATCGCCCAGCAGCGCCAGCCCCATTGCGCGAGCGCGGCCGGCCACCCGCGGCAGGAACCAGCTGCCGCCGCAGTCCGGCACCAGGCCGAGCTTACTGAACGCCATCACAAATTTGGCCGAACGCGCAGCCAGCACGATATCGCAGCCCAGCGCCAGGGTTGCGCCTGCGCCAGCGGCCACGCCGTTGACCGCGCAGATGACCGGCTTCGGCAGCGCCGCCAGACGGCGCACTAACGGGTTGTAAAAGCGTTCTACCGACATGCCGAGATCCGGCGGCGGGCCGCTGGGGTCGACATTGCGGTCGTTCAAATCCTGGCCGGCGCAAAAGCCGCGACCGGCGCCGGTGATCAGCAAGCAACGTATGCCGTCATCGCGCTCGGCCTGCTTCAGACATTCCGCCAGCTGTTGATGCATCAGATCGTTAAAACTGTTGAGGCGGTCCGGGCGATTGAGGGTAATGGTCATGACGCCCTGTTCCACTGCGCTGAGAATGAAAGCTTCCACGATTAGCGTCCTTTAAATTCCGGTGTACGTTTTTGTAAGAAGGCGTCGATGCCTTCGCGGCGGTCCTCGGTGGCGCTCAGCAGGCTAAACAGCTGGCGCTCCTGTTGCAGACCGGCCTGCAGGCTGACTTCCTGCGACAGGCGCAGCGACTGTTTTGCCGCCCGTAGCGCCAGCGGCGAATGGCGGGCGATGGTGGCAGCCAGTTTCAGGGCGTACTCATCGGTTAACGCCGCCGGATGGATATCGCTGACCAACCCGGCCTGCTGGGCCTGGCGGGCGTCAATACTTTCGCCGCTCAGCACCATCCGGCTGGCCAGCGCCTTACCTACGCTGCGGATCAGCCGCTGGGTGCCGCCAGCGCCCGGCATAATGCCGAGGGTAATTTCCGGCAGGCCAAAACGGGCGTTGTCACCGGCGACAATCAGGTCGCACAGCAGGGCCAGCTCGCAGCCGGCGCCCAGCGCGTAGCCGTTGACCGAAGCGATGAGCGGTTTAGTAAAGGCATCGATTCGCCCCCACAACCGTGGGCGAATATCATCAAGGGTGGCAGGCAGATCTTTTTCAGCCATTTCGTTGAGGTCAGCCCCGGCGGCGAAAAAACGCGCGTTACCGCTGATAACGCAGACGCCGACGCTGTCATCAATTGACGCTGCCTCCAGCACCTCGGCAATCTGGGTTAAGAGGGCATTGTTCAGCGCGTTGCGGGCCTGCGGGCGGTTCAGCGTCAGCTGTAACACCCGGCCATGACGGTGGATCAGCAGGTCACTCATGCCATCCCCCGCGCGTCAAAGTCGACTACCACATCGCCGCTGGTCGGTAACGACTGGCAGCTCAGTACGTAACCCGCCGCCAGCTCATCCGCTTCCAGACTGTAATTGGCGGCCATCGCCACTTCGCCACGCAGCACTTTGCATTTACAGGTGGCGCATACCCCGCCCTTACAGGCAAATGGTAGATCCGCGCCCTGACGCAATGCGGCATCCAGGATGCTGTCGTCTTCGGCGCTGAGGGCGATCAGCCGATCGCGCCCGTCCTGGCGGATGGTTACCGTGCGCCCTTCCGCCTGTACGCCGGCGGCGCGCTTCACATTGCCGCCAGGTGTATTAAAGCGTTCGAGATGAATCGATTTCTCCGCTACGCCAAGTTCACGTAACGTTGCTTCCGCGTCGTCCATCATCGCCGCCGGTCCACAGATAAAGGCGTCATCGAAACGGCTGAAATCCAGTAAACGCGCGGAGAGTTGGCGCAGTTTGTCGCCGTCAATGCGCCCCTGTAAAAGATCGCTGTCCATCGACTCCTGGCTAAACAGGTGTATCACCTGCAGGCGCTGCGGATAGCGGTCTTTTAAATCGGCCAGCGCCTGGCGGAACATCATGCTATGGCTGCTGCGGTTGCCGTAGATCAGCGTGAAGCGGCTTTGCGGCTCGGTCGCCAGCGTCGCGCTAATGATCGCCATCATCGGCGTGATCCCGGAACCGGCGGCAATCGCCAGATATTCACCCTGCCGTTCAGCCTGCGGTTGATAACCGAAATGCCCCTGCGGCACCATCACTTCCAGCTCCATACCCTGCTGGATATCGTGCTGGGCGTAGCGCGAAAAGCGCCCGCCGTCGATAGCTTTGACCGCGACGCTAATTTCGCCGGGCGTGCGGCTGCGACAAATGGAATAACAGCGGCGCAGTTCTTCGCCGCCCAGACGGGCTTTTAGCGTCAGATGCTGGCCCGGACGAAAGCAATACTCCGCCTGCAGGGCTTGCGGAATCGCAAAAGTGATGGTCACCGCATCGCGGGTTTCCGGCTCGACTCTCGCCACCTTAAGCGAATGGAACGTCGTCATGGCAACCTCAAATACATTTAAAGTAATCAAAAGGTTCGCGGCAGCTGTCGCAGCGATAGAGCGCTTTGCAGGCCGTGGAACCGAATTCGCTAATCAGCGAGGTATGGGTGCTGCCGCAGCGCGGACAGCTCACCTCGGCGGGCATGTCCGCATGGCAGGCGTGCCCCTGCGGTGGGCTGATGCCGTACTGGCGCAGTCGCTCGCGGGCATCCTGGCTCATCCAGTCGGTGGTCCACGGCGGATCCAGCTGCAGGACGATATGTACCGGCACAAAGCCATGCTCGCTCATGACCGCGCGGATCTCGCCCAGCAGATGCTCCGTCGCCGGACAGCCCGAATAGGTCGGGGTAAAGCCAATCACCCAACCGTCGCCGTGGCGCGCGACGCTGCGCACCATACCGAGATCGGTGATAGTGAGTACCGGCACTTCCGGATCCGGGATCGCGCTTAATAATCCCCAGATGGTACGAACCTCTGCTGGAGCGATGTCGGCAAGACGTTGCATAGTCACCTCACTTACCACTGCAGTCCGGGATGCGAACGCTGCAGATACTGCATCTCCGCCAACAATGGGCCGAGATGTTCACTGTGCAGCCCCTGTTTGCCGCCGCTGCGGAAAGCCGCTTCCTGCGGGATCTGTAAGCCGGAGTCGAGCAGCGCCGTGTGTACCGCGCTTTGCCATTCGGCCTGAAGCTCGCGCGGATCAACCGCAATGCCCTGCTCAACCAGGAGGAGATCTACTTCATCGGCAAGGAACAGTTCGCCGGTGAAGCGCCACAGATTGTCGACCGCCTGCTGCATTTTGCGATTTGATTCCTCGGTGCCGTTACCAAGACGCTCCAGCCAGCCGCGGCTAAAGCGCTGGTGGTAACGCACCTCTTTCAGCCCTTTAGCGGCAATGGCCGCCAGCTGCGTATCGCGGCTGTTCACCAGACGGCTGAACAGGGCGACGTGCCAGACGTCGATAAAGAACTGACGGGCGATAGTGTCGGCAAAATTGCCGTTGGGCTGCTCCACCAGCAGCAGGTTGCTGAACTGGCGCTCATCGCGGCCAAAGGCCAGCGTATCTTCGTCGCCGCAGCCGTTAAGCTCGGCGGCATAGCTTAAAAAATTGCGCGCCTGGCCGAGCAGGTCCAGGCCGATGTTGGCCAGCGCAAGATCGATCTCGAGCTCGGGAGCATGGCCGCACCAGGCGCCTAAACGCTGGGCCAGAACCAGACCATTGTCGCCAAGACGCAGGGCGTAGGTGGCTACGGGGTTAGGGGTATTCATCGCCGCCTCACATATGTTCCATGCCGTCCGGCACGGTATAGAAAGTCGGATGACGGTAGACTTTGCTTTCCGCCGGGTCGAAGAATTCGCCGCGCTCTTCCGGCTGCGAAGCAACGATTTCGCTGGCCTTCACCACCCAAATCGAGCAGCCTTCGCTGCGGCGGGTATAGGCATCGCGGGCGTTCTCCAGCGCCATTTGATCGTCGGCGGCGTGCAGACTGCCAACGTGGCGATGGGATAACCCCTGTTTGCTACGAACGAACACTTCATATAACGGCCAGTAAACTTTGCTCATGTTCTCTCTCCTCATGCCGCGCTGCGGGCCTGCTGTTTTTGCGCATGGGCCAACGCGGCTTCGCGCACCCACTCGCCCTCTTCCCAGGCCTTACGTTTGGCGGCCAGTCGTTCGTGATTGCAAATCCCACGGCCGCTAATTACCTCGTTAAATTCCTGCCAGTCGATTTCGCCGAAGCGGTAGTGGCCGCTGGCTTCATCAAAGCGCAAATCCGGGTCCGGTACGGTCATGCCGAGGATCTCTACCTGCGGCACGGTGTTATCGACGAAGCGCTGACGCAACTCGTCGTTGGAGTGCAGTTTGATTTTCCACGCCATGCTGCGGGCGCTGTTCGGCGAGTTGTCATCGTTGGGGCCAAACATCATCAGCGCCGGCCACCAGAAGCGGTTAATAGCGTCCTGCAGCATCTGCCGCTGCGCGTCATTGCCCTGCGCCAGCGCCATGCAGGCTTCAAATCCCTGACGCTGGTGAAAGCTCTCTTCTTTGCAGATTTTGACCATCGCCCTGGCATAGGGGCCGTAAGAGGTCCGGCACAGCGCCACCTGGTTGACGATGGCCGCGCCATCGACCAGCCAGCCGATCACGCCGATATCCGCCCAGCTGAGGGTCGGATAGTTAAAAATGGAGGAGTATTTCATCTGCCCGTCGAGCATTTTCTGATACAGGTCTTCCCGCGCGCAGCCCAGCGTTTCCGCGGCGCTATAGAGATAAAGCCCATGCCCGGCCTCATCCTGTACCTTAGCCAGCAGGATCGCTTTGCGGCGCAGCGTCGGCGCGCGGGTGATCCAGTTGCCTTCCGGCAGCATGCCGACAATTTCCGAGTGCGCGTGCTGGCCTATCTGCCGAATCAAGGTCTTACGATAGGCATCCGGCATCCAGTCCTGCGGTTCGATGGCCGTTTCCTGCGCGATGCGCTGGTCAAAGCGTTGTTCTTCTGTCACGTCATCACCTTTATGATTCCGATATTCACAACAAAAACATTTATGTGAATCACTTTGTTTATTGAAGGTTACATATTGGTTAAATAAAACCACAAATTTTGTTTGTTCTTTTTGTGATGATAACCGCAAAACCTTTTGTAAATGGCAAATAAAACAGCAAGATAAGCACAACAGCTAATTAACCACCGATCACAATGTTAATAAAATATTAAATACGGGCTTGATTTTTATGATTCATAAAAGAACTATTTATAGATATCACACGTAACATATTTGGAGATTTGCGATGCAGCAGTTAGCCAGTTACTTATCCGGCGCCTGGCAGACCGGCCGGGGCCGCGCCCGTACTATCCATCACGCCATTACTGGCGCGGCGCTTTGGGAGGTGACCAGTGAAGGACTGGATATGGCGCAGGCGCGCCGCTTCGCGATTGAACGCGGTGGCAAAGCCCTGCAGGCGATGACCTTTATTGAACGTAGCGCGATGCTGAAAGCAGTGGCGAAACACCTGCTGGAGCAGAAAGCCGAGTTCTACGCCATCTCGGCGCAAACCGGCGCAACCCGCGCCGACAGTTGGGTGGATATTGAAGGCGGTATCGGTACTTTGTTCACTTATGCCGGGCTAGGTAGTCGCGAACTGCCGGACGATATCCTGTGGCCGGAGGACGAGCTAATTCCGCTCTCCAAACAGGGCGGTTTTGCCGCACGTCACGTGCTGACCTCGAAGTCGGGCGTCGCCGTACATATCAACGCCTTCAACTTCCCCTGCTGGGGAATGCTGGAAAAACTGGCGCCCACGTGGCTTGCCGGTATGCCGGCTATCATTAAACCGGCAACCGCTACCGCCCAGCTCACCCAGGCGATGGTAAAAGCGATTGTCGACAGCGGCCTGGTGCCGGAAGGCGCCATCAGCCTGATTTGCGGCGGCGCGGGCGATCTTCTCGACCATCTCGATAGCCAGGACGTGGTGACCTTTACCGGCTCTGCCGCCACCGGCCAGCAGCTACGGTCGCATCCTAACCTGGTGGCCAAATCCATTCCCTTTACCATGGAAGCTGATTCGCTCAACTGCTGCGTATTAGGCGAAGATGTCACCCCGGAGCAACCGGAATTCGCGCTGTTTATTCGGGAAGTGGTCCGCGAGATGACGGCGAAAGCCGGGCAAAAATGTACCGCTATCCGCAGAATCATTGTGCCACTAGCTCAGATTAATGCGGTTAGCGATGCACTGATCTCCCGCCTGCATAAAGTAACCGTCGGTGACCCTGCGCAGGAGGGCGTTAAAATGGGGGCCCTGGTTAATAGCGAACAGCGTCAGGATGTGCAGGATAACGTCAATAAACTGATTGCCGCCGGCTGCGAAGCCCTGCTTGGCGGACAGGCAGATCTTAATGCTGACGGCGCATTCTTCCCGCCGACCCTGTTGTACTGCTCACAGCCGGATGAAACGCCGGCAGTCCACGCCATTGAGGCTTTTGGCCCGGTGGCGACACTGATGCCATATCGTGACCGCCAGCATGCGCTGACGCTGGCGCGCGCCGGCGGCGGTAGTCTGGCCGGGACGTTGGTCACCGCCAGCGGCGAACTGGCGCGCGAGTTTATCCTTGGCGCCGCGCGCGCGCATGGTCGTATTCAGATCCTTAACGAGGAGTCTTCGGCAGAGTCAACCGGCCACGGCTCGCCGCTGCCGCAGCTGGTACACGGCGGCCCCGGCCGCGCTGGCGGCGGAGAAGAGCTTGGCGGGCTGCGTTCGGTGAAACACTATATGCAGCGTACCGCGGTCCAGGGCAGCCCAACGATGCTGGCGACCATCGGCCAGCAGTGGGTGCGTGGCGCGCAGGTTAGCGAAGACCGCATTCATCCCTTCCGTAAATACTTCGAAGAAATCCAGCCTGGCGATAGCTTATTAACCCCGCGGAGAACCCTGACCGAAGCGGATATCGTTAACTTCGCCTGCCTGAGCGGCGACCATTTCTATGCGCATATGGACAAAATCGCCGCCGCCGAGTCGATTTTCGGCGAGCGGGTGGTTCACGGCTATTTCCTGATCTCCGCAGCGGCCGGGCTATTCGTCGATGCCGGCGTCGGGCCGGTTATCGCCAACTATGGCATGGAAAACCTGCGCTTTATTGAACCCGTCAAACCGGGAGACACCATTCAGGTTCGCCTGACCTGTAAGCGGAAAACGGTTAAACGTCAGCGCAGCGCCGATGAGAAAGCCACCGGCGTCGTTGAATGGGCTGTTGAGATTTTCAACCAGCACCAGCAGGCGGTGGCACTGTATTCCATTCTTACCCTGGTGGCGCGCCAGCAGGGAGATTTCCCGGCGTGATGCGCTGAAAATCGCCCGGCGGCGCTGCGCTTGCGCGGGCCTACAGACAGTCAAACCCGGTTGGGTAGGCCGGGTAAGGCGTCAGCCGCCACCCGGCAAAAAAAACGGCGCACGTTCTCAATGCCTCTACGGAGGCATTTTTTACGTCCGTCTGGCAAAACTGACAAACAAGCTGGCAAAAGCAAACAAACGTTCCTGAGCAGCAGACTGCTAGGGTAAGCGTAACAAAGCCGACATTCGCAGCGGCAATAACAACACAACAATAAGATGAGGTCACAATGGCAAACGGCTTAATGTTTTCCCCTCGTAAAACCGCGCTGGCGCTGGCTGTCGCGGTGATTTGCGCCTGGCAATCACCGGTCTTCGCTCACGGTAGCGAAGCGCACATGGTGCCGTTGGATAAAACGCTGCAGGAATTCGGCGCCGACGTGCAGTGGGATGACTACGCGCAAATGTTTACCCTGATAAAAGACGGCGCTTACGTCAAAGTCAAGCCCGGCGCCAAAACGGCGATCGTCAACGGTAAATCCCTTGATCTACAGGTGCCGGTGGTAATGAAGGAAGGTAAAGCCTGGGTCTCCGATACCTTTATCAACGATGTGTTCCAGTCCGGTCTCGATCAGACCTTCCAGGTAGAAAAGCGCCCTCACCCGTTAAACTCCCTCTCGGCGGCGGAAATCGGTGAAGCGGTGACCATTGTTAAAGCCGCGCCGGAGTTCCAGCCGAATACCCGCTTTACTGAGATTTCCTTACACGAACCGGACAAGGCGGCGGTATGGGCCTTTGCCCTGCAGGGAACGCCCGTTGATGCCCCGCGCACCGCCGATGTGGTGATGCTCGATGGCAAACATGTCATTGAAGCCGTCGTCGATCTGCAAAACAAAAAAATCCTCTCATGGACGCCAATTAAAGGCGCCCACGGGATGGTGCTGCTCGATGATTTTGTCAGCGTGCAGAACATTATCAATGCCAGCAGCGAATTCGCTGAGGTGCTGAAAAAGCACGGTATCACCGATCCCAGCAAAGTGGTCACCACGCCGCTCACCGTTGGCTACTTTGATGGCAAAGATGGCCTGCAGCAGGATGCGCGTCTGCTGAAGGTAGTCAGTTATCTGGATACCGGCGACGGCAACTACTGGGCGCACCCGATTGAAAACCTGGTGGCGGTGGTCGACCTTGAAGCGAAGAAAATTATCAAAATTGAAGAAGGCCCGGTGATCCCGGTCCCAATGGAACCACGACCTTATGATGGCCGAGACCGCAACGCCGCGGCGGTGAAACCGCTGGATATTACCGAACCGGAAGGCAAAAACTATACGATTACCGGCGATACCATCCACTGGCGGAACTGGGATTTCCACCTGCGCCTTAACTCGCGCGTCGGGCCCATTCTCTCGACGGTGACTTACAACGATAACGGCACAAAACGCCAGGTGATGTATGAAGGTTCCCTCGGCGGGATGATCGTTCCCTACGGCGACCCGGACGTCGGCTGGTATTTCAAAGCCTACCTCGACTCCGGCGATTACGGCATGGGCACTCTGACATCGCCGATTGTCCGCGGCAAAGATGCGCCATCGAATGCGGTACTGCTGGATGAAACTATCGCCGATTACACCGGCAAACCGACCACGATTCCCGGCGCGGTCGCCATATTTGAACGCTATGCCGGGCCGGAATATAAGCATCTGGAAATGGGCAAACCTAACGTCAGCACCGAGCGCCGGGAACTGGTGGTACGCTGGATCAGTACCGTCGGGAACTATGATTATATCTTTGACTGGGTGTTCCACGACAACGGCACCATCGGCATCGATGCCGGCGCCACCGGGATTGAAGCCGTTAAAGGCGTGATGGCGAAGACCATGCACGACCCCAGCGCCAAAGAGGATACCCGCTACGGGACGCTGATCGACCATAATATTGTCGGCACCACCCACCAGCATATTTATAATTTCCGCCTCGATCTCGACGTGGACGGCGAAAACAACACCCTGGTGGCGATGGATCCTGAAGTGAAGCCAAACACCGCCGGCGGCCCGCGCACCAGCACCATGCAGGTGAATCAGTACACAATCGATAGCGAGCAGAAAGCGGCGCAGAAATTCGACCCTGGCACCATCCGCCTGCTGAGCAACACCAGCAAAGAGAACCGCATGGGTAACCCGGTCTCTTACCAGATTATCCCTTATGCCGGCGGCACGCACCCGGCGGCGACCGGCGCCAGGTTCGCCCCGGACGAGTGGATATATCATCGTCTGAGCTTTATGGATAAACAGCTGTGGGTGACGCGCTACCATCCAGGCGAACGTTATCCGGAAGGAAAATATCCCAACCGCTCCGCCCAGGATACCGGCTTAGGCCAGTACGCAAAGGATGATGAGTCGCTGACTAACCACGATGACGTCGTATGGATTACCACCGGCACCACGCACGTCGCGCGCGCCGAAGAGTGGCCGATCATGCCGACCGAGTGGGCGCACGCGCTGCTCAAGCCGTGGAACTTCTTTGACGAAACCCCAACGCTTGGCGAGAAGAAAAAATAATCTTAACCCGCGGTAAAATCGAGCAGGATTTTACCGCTTCTTCCCGGCTGGCCTGCGGCGGCAATCGCTTCACGCCAGTCGCGCAGCTTTATCACCTGCGCTGCAGGCTGCGCCGTGGTCGACAGCTGTCGCCAGATCGCCGTAAAAGCAGCCTGCCACGCATCGACGCTGAGTGTTGGTAAGGCCTCCCGCAGATGAAATTTGCGTACCGATGCGCTGCCTCGCGTCTGGGTGAGCGGTTTACCGGATAGCAAGCCGTAAGAGACAAGCGTTGACGACTGCGGCAGTACCGATAGCAGAAAGTCAGCCAGCTCACCGCCCACCGCATCAAACACCAGATCGCTGTACTGACTCACTTGTTCAATCAGCGCCCTGTCACCTTCGAGTAGCGGATAGACGCCATACTGCTGTAAGCGCGGGATGTGCTGCGGCGAGCGAATAATACCGCTTACCGAACGCGCGCCCATGGCGAGCGCCCACTGTCCCAGCAAGCTGGCGCAGGACGATGAAGCCGCGGTCAAAAGCAGATGTTTCCCCGCCACCGGCCAGCGCGTCAGCATCAGCATTGCGGTCAGCGGATTGATATAGCCGCGCGCGGCCAGGATGTCATCTATCTCTTCAGCGACCGGCACCAGCCAGCGCGGGTCAATATCAAGATAACGCTGCCAGGTTCCGGCGCCGCGCAGCGGCAGAACCCGCAGCCCCAGTCGTGGACGCCCACTCGTCGCGTCTTCAATCACCACACCAACACCTTCATAGCCCGCTACCGATGGCAGCGTCGTACGATGGCGGTAAGCGCCGGTAATGGGAATCAGATCGGAAGGGTTGACCGGCGCATAGCGCATTTGTACCCGAACAAGTCCGGGCGCCAGCGGCGGCAACGGCAGGTGATGCAGCGCGAGCACCGTTTCCGGCGCGCCGTACTGCTGATAGCAAAGCGCATCATTCCACATAGCGGGGCAACATCAGAAAAAAAGAGCGCCGATCATAGCAAATCAGCGCTCAGGGGGAAGAGGTATGTGCGCCTTCTCCGGGCTACCAAATCGCACAGCACTGTAGCCCCGGTAAGCGGCAGCGCCACCGGGGGGTTTTGAGATCACCAGCACCAGTAGTGTCAGCCAGCGTGGTGAATAAATTAAAGGCAGGCCGCACGAACCGTAGGTCGGATAAGCGTAGCGCCATCCGACAAAAAATCAGTAGCGCACGCACACCGATTTGGTTTCGCACCAGTCGTCCAGCCAATCCGGACCAAAATCGCGCCCGGTACCGGACTGCTTCATCCCGCCGAACGGCAGGTTGGCATCAATCAGCGTATGGCTGTTGACCCATACTGTACCGGCCTGCAGACGATCGGTATAGTTCAGCGCCTGAGTCAGGTCGCGGGTCCAGACGCTGGCGGTGAGGCCAAAATCACTGTCGTTGGCTAAGCGTAGCGCCTCTTCGCCATCGGCGACGCGCACCAGGTTCACCACCGGGCCAAACACCTCTTCGCGATTCAGGCGCAGCCCGGCATCCGGATTAATCACCAGCGTCGGCGCAATATAAAAACCGTTACCATTCGGTCCAACGTTACCGCTGATCAGCTCGGCGTTTTGCTTACGCGCTTCGTCCAGATAAGCGGCCACTTTGGCGCAGTGCGCCTGCGACACCACCGGGTTAATTTGCGTCGTTTCAACCATTCCCGGCCCCACCTGCAGCGACTTGACCGCCTGCTCAAAGCCAGCGACCAGGTTATCAAACAGCGGCGCTTCGATATAGATCCGCGAACTGGCGGCGCATACCTGCCCCTGATTGAGGAAACTTCCGGTCATTAACCCTTCAATCACCCACTGCGGATCGGCATCTTTCAGCACGATGGCCGGGTTTTTGCCGCCGAGTTCAAGGGTTACGCGGGTCAGGCGATCGGCCGCCGCGCGGGCAATCTGTTTGCCGGTGGCGGTCGAACCGGTGAAGCTCACTTTCGCCACCTGCGGATGGGTGGTTAAGGCCGCCCCGCACTCGGCGCCGCTACCGGTGACGACGTTAAAGACGCCGTCCGGGATCCCGGCCTCCGTGGCCAGCTCCGCGACTCGCAGCAGGGTTAACGGCGTGGTCTCAGAGGGTTTAATCACAATGGAACAACCGGAGGCCAGCGCCGGCATCACCTTCCACATGCCGATCATCAGCGGGAAGTTCCAGGGAACAATCCCCGCCACCACCCCAACCGGCTCTTTACGGGTCCACGCCTGATAGCGCGCGCCTTCCGGGAACGGAATGGAAACGTCCAGCGTACGGCCGCTGATTTTAGTGGTCAATCCGGCGGTGTAGCGCATCCAGTTGAGGGTGCAACCGACTTCAAACGCGCGCGAGATATTGATCGACTTACCCTGTTCAAGGGTTTCGAGCTGCGCCAGCTCTTCACCATGCTGTTCCACCAGATCGGCGAAGCGCAACAGGATCCGTTCGCGCTCGGCCGGCGTGCGCCCGGCCCAGCTACGGCCGACAAAAGCGCGCCAGGCGGACATCACCGCGCGGTCAACGTCGGCGGCATTAGCATCTGCCGTCGTGGCAATCGCCTGGCCGGTGGCCGGGTCCCAGACGGTTAAGCGTTTTTCGCTCTGCGCCGCCTGCTGGTTGCCATCAATATATAAGCCATGCTGTCTGTCGAGAAATTGCTGTACGCTGGCGAGCAGCGCGACCTGTGATGTGGACATGCGACTTCCTTATTGTTCGCGGATAGTGCACACAGTCTAGGACGGGTCAGCCATTTGCGCTTTTTTCTCTGTGACAATCATTTTTGCCGCTGTGACAGGCCCCGCAATTAAGCCCCCTGGCAGGCGGCGAAATGTGCCGCAGGTAATAGTTCTTTCATATACTCCACGCTGCGCTCTTGCCACTCACGGCGTAAATGCAACAATACAGAAACATTATTTTTACAGGATGCAGACGATGGCGACGGTAGAAAACGGGCAGGACTATCAGCGTTGGTTAGCGAAGATTAATCAGGTATGCGGCCATTTTGCCGCCCGTCCGCTGGAAGGCGCGTTCCATGGCGAGATTGATGCAAGCTATACCGGCAGCCTCAAAGTCAGTACCGTCACCGCCCGCGGCGTCAATCTTTACCGCACCCGTAATGAAATTAAACGCGACAACGACGCCTGGTTCTATACCGTTTTTCAGCTCGAGGGCCAGGCGGCTATCGAGCAGGACGAGCGCCAGGTAGTGCTTGAGGCCGGCGATATCACGCTCATTGATGCCTCACGTCCCTGCTCTATCTTCTGGCAACAAACGTCAAAACAGGCTTCGCTGCTGCTGCCCCGCCAGCTTGTGGAAAGCCAGCTGCACGGCAGCGACATCAGCATCGCCACCCGGCTGAATAAAACGCTGCCGATGGTCCAGCTTAGCCAACGGCTGCTGCAAGAAAGTATGCGCAGCCCGGCGCTCTCAGAAAGCGAAGGCGAAGCGGCGCTGGAGGCTATCGTCTGCCTGTTACGCCCAATGCTGCAGCAGCATGACGCGCCGCCGACGCGCCGGGACAAGCAATTTCAAAAAATCATGGCGTTGATAGATGAGTCGATACAGTCAGAGCAGCTGCGTCCGGAGTGGCTGGCCGGGGAAACCGGCATGTCGGTACGCAGCCTGTACCGCCTGTTTGCCGATAAGGGGCTGGTGGTCGCGCAGTATATTAAAAACCGGCGTCTCGACCTGTGCGCACGGGCGCTACAAAACGCCCACGATGAAGAGAAGCTGGCGGGAATTGGCTACAGTTGGGGCTTTACCGACCATAGCCATTTTTCGACTGCGTTTAAGCAGCGCTTCGGCGTATCGCCCGGCGAATACCGTAAACGCTATCGTTAACTATTTGCGCAGCCATTTGCCGTTAATACCCTGCACATATTCCCCCGGCTGCGCCCGGGCGACCAGCTTCTGCCCGGCCATTTTCGCCACTTCATCCACCGGCAGATTATTGTCATCCGCCAGTTGCTGATAGCTTTCGCTGCGCGCGGCATTAATCTGTTTAACTAACGCCAACGTCTGCGCATCCTGTTTCAGCGGCGCCAGGTAGCCGTTCAGCGTTTCCCCCACCCGCCCCTGCGCCCGCGCCTCATTCAAGGTCAGCGCCAGCGCCGGGCTACTCAATAGCATTAACGCCAGGGTGGCTGTCAGCAGTCGTTTTTTCATTATCGCCTCAGAACAGATCGCTACGCGACTTCAGCAGATTTTCGACGTCCTTATCCACCTTAATATGAATCTCATGCTCAATTTTGACATTCATATTGATGGTGATCGGCTCCTTGGACGCGGCGATTTCAATACGCGGCGTACAGCCTGCCAGCAGCAGGGTCGCCAGCGCCGCGGCGAACAGTTTTATCATTTTGGTTCCTTACATGTATCCGTACAGCGCGGGGCGGGCAGTTTCGCATTCTGCTCAAGCCATGCCTGCAAATTATCGCCGAAGCGCAAGCTGCGCCACAGATCGAAAATATTCTCTTCATGGGTATAGTTTAAATGCACAGTGCTGCTTTTTCCGTCCACCCGGCTGGTGCCGCTAATCGCCGCGCTCATCGTCAGCTTGCCGAGATTATCAAGGTTGATACGCGTCCAGGATTTCGAGACTTCCATATAGCGCAGCCAGTTGATCGCCGCGCCGGCGGAAACGTTGTCGGCCACCAGCGCATCGGCGGTATCTTTATCCAGACGCATGGTCATCGGGCCGGGGTTGCTAAACCAGCCGTCTTTAATAATCCACCGATCGTTGTTCAGCCATAACGGTAACGCGCCGTTAAACGCGCCAGACACCGCAAACTGTTTTACTTTGATGGCGCTGATTAATTCACTACTGGAGATATTCTGCAGACGCAGTAGCGCCGGCTGATGCTGCGGCATCCTTAGCTGCTGCATGGTCAGCTTGCCGCCAAGGATATCAACATTGACGTTGCTCAATTCCAGCGGATCCTGCTCGCTCCAGGGCCATGTTCCCTGGAGATCGGCGCTGAGATTTTTGGCGGTAAACTGGTTGACGATTTCGCCAATGCGCAGCGAAACCGGACGGCGGGTACCGAGCTGCCAGCTTCCGCCGCTGAAGCGGAATGGCAGAACAAAGTCGACGCCGTTGATTTGGTTGTCCGGCATCCAGGCGCTACCGCCTTTTAAGACGCCGTGGCCCCCGGCCTCAAAGCCCTGCCCGGCTGCCGCGGAAAATGCTACCTGCGCATACATATCACCTTCACGCAGGGTCATTTTCCAGTCCGGCGGGATCAGCGGCTGGAATACGCTAAGCGACTGTTTCGGCCACCAGGCCTGGCCACGCAGGCGTTCGCCGTCCCAACGGCCGGTCAGACGAATCGGGCCGATTTTCTCCGCGTGTAATGAGCCGTTAAACAGGAACCAGGTCGGATCGCGGCCATCAATATTGAATTTTAGCGTTGACGGCGGCAGAACGCTGCCGCCGCTGAAAGTGGTTTTACCGGCATCAAGCGACAACGCGCCGCTGAATTTTGGATGCTGTTCACTGCGCAGCCAGTGAATGGGTTTATCGAGGGTCAGGCGCGGTGTGCTGACCAGCATGGTGCCGTACTGTAGCTTATCGAACCCGGTCGACAGGCTGTTAAGAATAATGGCGCTGTCCCGCCACTCGCCGGCGCCCTTCACATCCCAGCGCGCCTGCATCGGCGTAAAGTGACCATCTCCCCAGTATCGCCACGACCAGCGACCGCGGTCGGGCATAAAGTTGTCGGCCTGCCCATCCAGATGCAGGATGAAATCGCCCATTTCCTGTTCGTGGGCGCGCAGTATCGCCTGCAGGCGGCCATCCACCCCCTGCTGAGTCACTTTCACTCCCGCCAACGGCAGGCGGATCTCATCGATATTCAGCGAGTCAATCACCCGCCCGCGCGAGCGCAGCAGCGCGCCGGGATGAAAAACCAGCTCCGGCGTCGTTAGCGGCCCGCTGAGTTTCGCGGGCAGCACGGCGTAAAAAATCATATCGTCGAGCTTGGCTTCGCCGGTCAGGCTGAGCGGCATGTCGCTGTGATCCATGCTTAGCTTACCTGGGCCAATGTTCAGCACGGCGTTCCCCTTACCGGCTTCACCGTGCGTTAACACATTGAGCCGGCCGCTGATTTCCATCTCTTCGGTGCCTTTTTGCCAGTCGCCAACCGATAGCGCCACCCGCCCGCTAAGCGGATAGCCGGCATAAACCGCGTTCCAGCGCCCGTCGCTGATGGTGATACGTTCAGGGGTTATTTCCCACGGCAGGTCGAGCATCGGCTCGACCTCGCCGCGCGGCGTGACCAGCAGCTGGCCGCGATTTTTCTGCCATTCCAGTTCCGCATCCACCAGACCCGGCGTTTGCGGGAATTCGAAAGTGCTGACCAGATGACCGTCGACCGGTAGGCCATCCGGCACCAGCGGCATTTCGAATTCACCGACCAGCTTAACTGGCGCCTGATCTTCCACCAGCCGCGCGCTGAAATTGCTGACCGTTAAGGTCTGGCCGCGCAGTTTCGCCTGTAGCGTGACCTCTTTGCCTGAATAACCGATATCCTGCTGCCCAGGCGTCAACGACATCACCAGTTTTCCCTGCCATTTTTCCCACGGCGACAGGCGCAGATTGTCGATAGTTAACCAGCTATACGGCAGCATCGATTGCCACTCGGCGAGGGTTCGCGGCGCGCCGGAGAGCGGCTCGCTGGCGGGGATCTTAGCCAGGCAGGCGCTATTGATATCCAGTTCACTCAGGTGTAACCGCCAGCGGCTGGGACGGGTAAGACGCGCGTTGCTGACGCGAGCAATTTCACAATCGCCCACCAGGTAGCGTAAATCGGGGATAACCAACGAGGAGCGCGTCAGGCGCGGACTTTCGCCAAGCGAGATCCGCGTGCCGACCGGCAGCCAGATACCCGCCAGCGTCGGAACCCAATGCGTTAATGTGGCCAGCAGGGCCAACGGCAGCAAAATTAGAGCTAATAACAGCGCAAGAGCGGCTTTATATTTACCCTTCATGGGCAGTCAAATCCTGATTCTAAGTAAAAGCCGATAAGCGCCTATTGTGGCACGTTCGACCCGCGAGTGAAAGTTAACGTCCAGATTAAGGATAGCCGCACTCATTTCTGCTGAAAAAATATTTAGTCTTCGTTTAAATTATGCCTGCGACACTTGGAAAAACAGGTAATAAGGAGCCGTTATTCCGTGGAGCTCATTATCTCGCTGATCGAACGCGCGCAGAGCCACTATTCATTGGTATTACTGATTGTTTTCCTGCTGACCTTCAGTAAATCCTGCGCCCTCATCTCTTTTGTGATCCCCGGGACCTCCGGTTTGCTGGTGCTCGGGGCGTTGGCGTCAACCAGTATCGGTCATTTCTTGCTAATGTGGCTAAGCGCCAGCCTCGGCGCAATCGGCGGATTCTGGCTCTCATGGCAAATTGGCCGTCGCTATCAGCATCATCTGCAGCGTCTGCGCTGGCTCAGCGCCGAACGAGTGCTGCGCAGCCAGCTATTCCTGCGCCGTCACGGCGGTTGGGCGGTATTCTTTAGCCGCTTTCTGTCGCCGCTGCGAGCAACGTTACCGCTGGTTACCGGCGCCAGCGGTACGCCGCTATGGCGTTTTCAGGTGGCCAACGTTGCATCGGGTTTACTCTGGCCATTTATCCTGCTGGCGCCGGGAGCATTTAGCCTTAGTTTTTGGTGAAACGTATTGTCTTTTAAAGAGATTTCTTAAGACTGCGATATGCTCTAGAATTAATATCATAACCTGATGATTAAACTAATTTTTAATATTTGTAAGATTATTTTAATTATGCTACCGTGACGGTATTATCACTAGAGGAAAGCCTTATGAAAATCGCTGTTTATAGTACCAAGCAGTACGATAAAAAGTATCTGCAGCATGTTAACGACGCATACGGCTTTGAACTGGAATTTTTCGACTTCCTGCTGACCGAAAAGACCGCAAAAACGGCCAACGGTTGTGAAGCGGTATGTATCTTCGTTAACGACGACGGTAGCCGTCCGGTGCTGGAAGAGCTGAAAGCCCACGGCGTGAAATACATCGCGCTGCGCTGCGCCGGGTTTAACAACGTCGATCTTGACGCTGCTAAAGAGCTGGGTCTGCGCGTCGTGCGCGTTCCGGCCTACTCGCCGGAAGCCGTAGCAGAACACGCTATCGGTATGATGATGTCCCTGAACCGCCGTATCCACCGTGCTTACCAACGTACCCGCGATGCCAACTTCTCGCTGGAAGGGCTGACCGGCTTCACGATGTACGGTAAAACCGCGGGAGTGATCGGCACCGGCAAAATCGGCGTCGCGACGCTGCGGATCCTTAAAGGTTTCGGTATGCGCCTGCTGGCGTTTGATCCCTATCCGAGCGCGGCGGCGCTGGATCTCGGCGTTGAATATGTCGACCTGCCGACGCTGTACGCGCAGTCCGACGTTATCTCGCTGCACTGCCCGCTTACCGACGAAAACTATCACCTGCTCAATCAGGCAGCCTTCGATCAGATGAAAGACGGCGTGATGGTCATTAATACCAGCCGCGGCGCGCTAATCGATTCTCAAGCGGCTATCGACGCGCTGAAGCATCAGAAAATCGGCGCGCTGGGAATGGACGTGTATGAAAATGAACGCGATCTGTTCTTTGAAGATAAATCGAACGATGTCATTCAGGATGACGTGTTCCGCCGGCTCTCCGCCTGCCACAACGTGTTGTTTACCGGCCACCAGGCGTTCCTGACGGCTGAAGCGCTGATCGGTATTTCCGAAACAACGTTGAGTAATCTTCAGCAGGTTGCTAAGGGCGAAACCTGTCCGAACGCGCTGGTCTAAGCTTCTTTCCCCTTTTGTGCTCCCCGTTAGCGGGGGGCACATTCAGACAATCCCCACAGATCCTGCCTGCATTACAGTTACACTGTTTTTCGTTTTATTGATATGACAAATGTTTTGGAGTACGAATGAATAAGTTTGCTGCACTGCTGGCGGCGGGAATGCTGCTATCGGGCTGCGTATACAACAGCAAAGTTTCTACCAATGCCGAACAACTGCAACATCACCGTTTTGTGCTGACCAGCGTTAACGGCCAGGCGCTACCGACAGGCCAGACGCCGCCGCCGGAAATTAGCTTCGGCGAAAAAATGTATGTGTCAGGCACGATGTGCAACGGCTTCAGCGGCCAGGGCAAGCTGTCTGACGGCGAGCTAAAAGTTGAACAGCTGGCGATGACGCGTAAGCTGTGCGCGGATCCGCAACGGAACGCGCTGGATAATACCCTCAGCAAAATGCTGCGCGATGGCGCGCAGGTCGATCTGACGGAGAATCAGCTCACGCTGGCGACCGCCGACCAATCACTGGTGTATAAACTCGCCGATTTAATGTAGCGAGACGCGTTGCGTATTAGTAGTTTCCGCAGCTTCCGCCCGCTAATGCCTGCTCGCTGCAGCGTTTACCATTCGGTAGTGCGCACATGCCAATAGCGCTGCCATCAAGCTGGCGGGCGACGGATAATGAACCGCCAACCATCGCGCAATTCGCCTGGCCGCTGTCGCTCATCGCCGCGCGCATGCCGGGCGGTACGTGTGCCGCAGTGGCTTGTTGCACCGGCTCGTTGCTACAAGCCGACAGTAATAACGCAGCGCACCCCACTAAAAACGCAGCTCGCATCCTCTCCCCCTTTCAGAAACATCTTAGAATAAACAAACTCAAGAATAATAGGCAGCGCAGCGCCTGCCGTCGAGAGGCGAAATACGTATTTATGCGCCTCATTAACATTTTCTAGCAAATTTTCCGCTTAAAGCTTGATCTCGGCAGGCAAAGCGCCTTACCAGCGCGCTTTTCATCCCAGCCCGAAATATTTTCCCGACGAAAAAATCACGGTTGCAGCGACCGGGCGGCATAGTTTGCACATGATGATTGCGGTGCCGGGTGCCTCCCGGTGAATTAGCCAGTTCGAGCTAATTCGCGTGCTAATTTTCGCCAACAGGGAACTGAACTGAACGCTCCGCCGCAGAGGGGAATTCACCGCAGCAAATAAATAGCACGCGATTGCCGGTTGGCTAAAAGCTATTAAATTTAAAAATATATTTTGCTTTGTTTAAGCGATGCATCGCCGGTATCCGTCACTACCTTTTGAGCCCTCTGGCCAGCCACTTTTCTGTTTTTCCGCCAAAAAATTGATCCAAACATAGATAAGGACATTCCCAAGGACACAAATGCGAAAATGGTCGCGGCGGGCGTTTGCTAAAATATGGAAATAACAACAGGACTCGTCGCCGTTTCACGAGTCCCTTCTTTTTGCGCAATGTAAGGGTGTCTTCTTATGATTACGATTGACGGTAATGGCGCGGTCGCTTCAGTCGCGTTTCGCACGAGTGAAGTTATCGCCATCTACCCGATTACGCCCAGTTCAACGATGGCGGAGCAGGCCGACGCCTGGTCTGGCGATGGGCTGAAAAACGTCTGGGGGGACGTCCCCCGCGTGGTCGAAATGCAGTCGGAAGCCGGGGCTATCGGCGCCGTGCACGGCGCGCTGCAGACCGGCGCCCTTTCCACTTCCTTTACGTCATCGCAGGGCCTGCTGCTGATGATCCCGACGCTGTACAAGCTGGCCGGCCAGTTGATGCCCTTTGTCCTGCATGTCGCCGCCCGTACCGTCGCCACTCATGCGCTGTCAATTTTCGGCGATCATTCCGACGTGATGGCCGTGCGTCAGACCGGCTGCGCGATGCTCTGCGCCAGCAGCGTCCAGGAAGCGCAGGACTTCGCGCTGATTTCCCATATCGCCACACTGCAAAGCCGCGTGCCGTTTATTCATTTCTTTGATGGGTTCCGCACCTCGCACGAAATCAACAAAATCGCTCCGCTGGCGGATGACACCATTCGTTCCCTACTGCCGCAGGATAAAATCGCCGAGCATCGCCAACGCGCCCTTAACCCGGAGCATCCGGTCATTCGCGGCACCTCCGCCAATCCGGACACCTACTTCCAGTCCCGTGAAGCAACCAACCCGTGGTACGACGCGGTGTACGAGCACGTTGAAACGGCGATGAATAATTTCGCCGCCGCAACCGGTCGCCAGTACAAACCGTTCGAGTTTTACGGTCATCCGCAGGCAGAGCGGGTTATTGTCATCATGGGGTCCGCTATCGGTACCTGTGAAGAGGTCGTTGATGAACTGCTGAGCCGTGGGGAAAAAGTCGGCGTGCTGAAAGTTCGCCTCTATCGCCCGTTCTCCGCCGCACATCTGCTGCAGGCCTTACCGGAAAGCGCCCGCGCGGTTGCCGTATTGGATCGCACCAAAGAACCCGGCGCGCTGGCCGAACCGCTATACCTCGATGTAATGACCGCACTGGCGGAAGCCTTCAACCGCGGCGAGCGCGAAACGCTACCGCGTACTATTGGCGGCCGTTATGGTCTCTCGTCCAAAGAGTTTGGCCCGGAATGCGTGCTGGCTATCTTCAATGAATTACAAGCCGCACAGCCCAAGCCTCGTTTTACCGTTGGCATTTACGATGATGTGACGAACCTTTCGCTGCCGCTGGGGGAAAACACGTTACCTGCGGAAGCGAAGCTGGAAGCGCTGTTTTACGGCCTCGGCAGCGACGGTAGCGTCTCGGCGACCAAAAACAATATCAAGATTATCGGCAACTCCACGCCGTGGTTCTCGCAGGGCTATTTTGTCTATGATTCGAAGAAGGCCGGCGGCCTGACCGTCTCGCACCTGCGCGTTAGCGAAAAACCGATCCGCTCGTCGTATCTGATCTCGCAGGCCGATTTCGTTGGCTGCCACCAGCTGCAATTTATCGATAAATATCAGATGGTAGAGCGGTTGAAGCCCGGCGGCATTTTCCTGCTCAATACGCCCTACAGCGCTGATGAGGTATGGTCCCGCCTGCCGCAGGAAGTACAGGCCGCGCTGAATCAAAAGCAAGCGCGCTTTTATGTGGTTAACGCAGCGAAAATCGCCCGCGAGTGCAGCCTTGGCGCGCGCATCAACACCGTTATGCAGATGGCTTTTTTCCATTTAACCCAAATCCTGCCGGGCGACAGCGCGCTGGCCGAACTGCAGGGTGCGATTGCCAAAAGTTATAGCAGTAAAGGTCAGGAGCTGGTGGAACGCAACTGGCAGGCGCTGGCGCTGGCCCGCGAATCGCTGGCGGAAGTGCCGCTGCAGCCGGTTAACGCCAGCAGCCCTAATCGTCCGCCAGTGGTCTCCGATGCCGCGCCGGACTTTGTCAAAACCGTCACCGCGGCGATGCTTGCCGGTCTTGGCGATGCGCTGCCGGTCTCCGCGCTGCCGCCAGATGGTACCTGGCCCATGGGCACAACCCGTTGGGAAAAACGCAACATTGCCGAAGAGATCCCTATCTGGAAGGAGGAGCTGTGCACCCAGTGCAACCACTGCGTCGCCGCCTGTCCGCATTCGGCAATCCGCGCCAAAGTGGTCTCACCGCAAGAGATGGAAAACGCCCCTGCCAGCCTGCACTCGCTGGATGTGAAATCACGCGATATGCGCGGGCAGAAGTACGTTCTGCAGGTCGCGCCGGAAGATTGCACCGGCTGCAACCTGTGCGTCGAAGTGTGTCCGGCGAAAGATCGCCAGAATCCGGACATCAAGGCCATCAATATGATGTCACGCCTTGAGCACGTTGAAGAAGAGAAAGTCAATTATGATTACTTCCTCAACCTGCCGGAAATCGATCGCACGAAACTTGAGCGCATTGATATTCGTACCTCGCAGCTGATTAGTCCGCTGTTTGAATACTCCGGCGCCTGCTCCGGCTGCGGCGAAACGCCGTACATCAAACTGTTGACCCAGCTGTATGGCGATCGGATGTTGATTGCCAACGCCACCGGCTGTTCCTCTATTTACGGCGGCAACCTCCCCTCAACGCCTTATACCACTGACGCTAACGGCCGCGGTCCGGCGTGGGCCAACTCGTTGTTTGAAGACAACGCCGAATTCGGCCTGGGCTTCCGCTTAACCGTCGATCAACACCGCCAGCGCGTAATGCGGCTGTTGAGCGAATTTGCCGATAAGCTGCCGACTGAACTGAATGCCGCGCTACATGCGCAAGCGTCGCCGGAAGCGCGCCGCGAACAGGTCGCCGAGCTGCGTCAGGCGCTGACGGGCGTCGCCGGAGCCGAAGAGCTGCTCACCGATGCGGATGCTTTAGTTGAGAAATCGGTCTGGCTTATCGGCGGTGATGGCTGGGCCTATGATATTGGCTTTGGCGGCCTTGACCACGTGTTGAGCCTGACGGAAAACGTCAATATCCTGGTACTCGATACCCAGTGTTATTCTAACACCGGCGGGCAGGCATCGAAGGCGACGCCGCTCGGCGCGGTCACCAAGTTTGGCGAGCACGGCAAACGTAAGGCACGCAAAGATCTCGGCGTGAGCATGATGATGTACGGTCATGTCTATGTGGCGCAGATTTCGCTCGGCGCGCAGCTTAACCAGACGGTGAAAGCCATTCAGGAAGCGGAAGCCTATCCGGGTCCTTCGTTGATTATCGCCTATAGCCCGTGTGAGGAGCACGGTTACGACCTGGCGCTAAGCCATGACCAGATGCGCCAATTGACGGCAACCGGCTTCTGGCCGCTGTACCGCTTCGACCCGCGTCGCGCCGATGAAGGTAAGCTGCCGCTGGCGCTTGACTCGCGCCCGCCGTCAGACGCGCTGGCTGAGACGCTGCTCAACGAGCAACGCTTCCGCCGCCTGAACGCCCAGCAGCCGGAAGTTGCCGAGCAGTTGTGGAAAGACGCGGCCGCCGACCTACAAAAACGCTATGACTTCCTGGCCCAGCTGGCAGGTAAAGCGGAGAAACCGACAACCGAAAGCTAAACCGGCTGACGCAAATCCGGTGCTATAAAAAAAGCCCGAATAGTAAATCTATTCGGGCTTGTCATTTTCCGACAAATTAATCATTCAATATGAATGAGACGGCAACAATATAAGGATTCAATGACAATAAAGGCATATAACGCAGTCAGAATACGATATTCAATCTGTATTGTATAATTTTTATTTTATATATTTACCCGCAAACCATTCATGCGGAAAATTATCATTACTGTATATTTATTTACTTTAGAATTTACTTATATTGTAACAATTGATACTTATCATATCAGAATGCGCTCCTTTAGCATGGCCGTACTTCCACCCAGGAAGTTAAAACAAAAATAGTTAAAGGAATATCCAAATGAAAAGAAAAGCACTGGCATTGGTTATCCCGGCATTATTGGCTGCCGGCGCTGCTCACGCGGCAGAAATTTATAATAAAGATGGCAACAAATTAGATCTCTACGGCAAGGTAGACGGTTTACATTATTTCTCCAGCGACTCCAGCAAAGACGGCGACCAGACCTACCTGCGTTTCGGCTTTAAAGGTGAAACGCAAATTAACAATATGCTCACCGGCTATGGTCAGTGGGAATACAACGTTCAGGCCAACAACACCGAAAGCTCCGGCGATCAGGCATGGACCCGTCTTGCATTCGCCGGGATCAAAGCGGGCGACTACGGTTCATTCGACTATGGCCGTAACTACGGCGTCCTGTACGACGTGGAAGCCTGGACCGATATGCTACCAGAGTTCGGCGGCGACTCTTATACCCAGTCCGACAACTTTATGACCGGCCGCGCCAACGGTGTCGCGACCTATCGTAACAGCGATTTCTTCGGCCTGGTTAACGGCCTGAACTTCGCGCTTCAGTATCAGGGTAAAAACGAAAACCAGAATACTGAAGATATGAATGTGGGTACCAATAACCGCAGCACCGATGGCGATATTCGCTATGACAATGGCGACGGCTATGGCCTGTCCGCTACCTATGACTTAGGCATGGGTATCAGCGCTGGGGCAGCATATACTTCATCCGATCGTACAAACGCCCAGCAAAACTATACTGTTGGCGATCGCTACGCCAAGGGCGACAAAGCGGATGCCTGGACTGCAGGTCTAAAATATGACGCCAACAATGTTTATCTGGCGACTATGTATTCTGAAACCCGTAATATGACGCCATATGGTTCTACCAACAGCGATCATGGCGGTGGTATCGCCAATAAGACGCAGAACTTTGAAGTCACCGCACAATATCAGTTCGACTTTGGCCTGCGTCCGGCGATCTCTTACCTGCAATCCAAAGGCAAAGACCTGAGTTATATGGGCCAGTACTCTGATAAAGACCTGGTTAAATATATGGATGTCGGCGCGACCTATTACTTCAACCGTAATATGTCCACCTACGTTGATTACAAAATCAACCTGCTCGACGGCAATGACGACTTCTATAAAGACAACGGTATTTCTACCGACAATATCGTAGCACTGGGTCTGGTATATCAGTTCTAATGCTTGCGCCCGCCGTTCACGGCGGGCGTTTCACTTAAACCAACAATAAATTGCCGGTTGTCGTACCAATTTGTGATTCACGCAGTAGCAGAACCTCAATCCTGATGGCATACTGTTTTGGTGGTTATTAAAACAGGAGGTTTTATGAGTAGAATGATTCTGGTACCCATCGATATTTCTGATAAAGAATTTACTCAACGTGTGATCCGCCACGTTGAATCCGAAGCACGCGTCGATGACGCGCAGGTGCATTTCCTCACCGTTATCCCTTCGCTACCCTACTACGCCTCTCTGGGTATGGCCTATACCGCTGAACTACCGGCAATGGATGAACTGCGCGCCGAATCGGAAGCGCAACTGCGCGAATTAGCCAAAGGCTTCGCCATTCCGGAAGACAGAATGCATTTCCACGTTGCCGAAGGCTCGCCAAAAGATAAGATCCTGGCGCTGGCTAAATCGCTGCCCGCCGACCTGGTCATTATCGCCTCGCATCGCCCGGACATCACCACTTATCTGCTCGGCTCTAACGCCGCGGCGGTAGTGCGCCATGCCGAGTGCTCGGTACTGGTCGTCAGATAATCGCAAGCCCGCCGCCCGGCGGGCTTTATTATCTTTACTCCTCGCGGATTAAAGTGCCGGAAAGATGCTGACATTGCCCCCCCGAATCCGTACCATACACGCCACGGTTTTCTATCAGACCTCACTCATTGCTACGCGCCAGCGGGAATTGCTCCAGCGACTGGCACAACGCGTGCTCTTCTGATGCCACACTATGAATTGAGCCACTATTAAATGCTGCAAAATCAAGAAATTAGTAAAAAAGAAAAATACAACATCGACAAGCTGCAGAAACGTCTGCGCCGTAATGTCGGTGAGGCGATCGCCGACTTCAACATGATTGAAGATGGCGACCGTATTATGGTCTGTCTTTCGGGCGGCAAAGACAGCTATACCATGCTGGAAATTCTGCGCAGCCTGCAAAAAAGCGCGCCTATTTCTTTTTCGCTGGTAGCCGTTAACCTCGATCAGAAACAGCCGGGCTTCCCGGAGCACATTCTGCCGGCGTATCTGGAACAGCTGGGCGTTGAGTATAAGATTGTCGAAGAGAACACTTACGGCATCGTTAAAGAGAAAATCCCGGAAGGCAAAACCACTTGCTCACTGTGCTCTCGTCTGCGCCGCGGCATTCTCTACCGTACGGCGACCGAACTGGGCGCGACCAAAATCGCGCTCGGCCATCACCGCGACGATATCCTGCAGACGCTGTTCCTCAACATGTTCTACGGCGGCAAAATGAAAGGTATGCCGCCGAAGCTAATGAGCGATGACGGCAAGCATATCGTTATCCGCCCGCTGGCCTACTGCCGCGAAAAAGATATCGAACGCTTCTCGCAGGCCAAAGGCTTCCCGATCATTCCTTGCAACCTGTGCGGATCCCAACCTAACCTGCAGCGTCAGGTGATCGCCGATATGCTGCGCGATTGGGATAAACGCTATCCTGGCCGTATCGAAACCATGTTTAGCGCAATGCAGAACGTGGTGCCGTCGCACCTGAGCGACGTCAATCTGTTTGATTTTAAATCCATCACTCACGGATCTGCGGTGGTTGACGGCGGCGATCTGGCTTTTGACCGCGAAGAGATCCCGCTGCAGCCTGCGGGCTGGCAGCCGGAAGAAGAAGACGCTCAGTTAGATGAACTGCGTCTGAATGTGGTTGAAGTAAAATAACAGGCAACACGTCTCCGGCAACCGCCGGAGACCATCACTTGTCGCCCCTTACTTCAGCAGACGTACGCGGCAGGACTTGCCTTTAATCTTGCCGTTTTGCAACTGCTTATACGCCTTCTGCGCCACGCCCTGGCGGATAGCGACATAAACATGCGCGGGATGAACGTTGATCTTACCGATATCGGCGCCATCAAACCCCATATCGCCAGTTAACGCCCCCAGCACATCGCCCGGACGCATCTTCGCCTTCTTACCGCCATCGATACACAGGGTCGCCATCTCCGCCTGCAGCGGCGCAATATGATTACCCGCCGGCGCGTTAGCCCAGTTGAGTTTGATCTGCAGCATTTCGGCAAGAATGTTAGCGCGCTGCGCCTCTTCCGGCGCGCAGAAACTAATCGCCAGGCCGCTTTCGCCTGCGCGGGCGGTTCGCCCGATACGGTGGACGTGCACTTCAGGATCCCACGCCAGTTCAAAGTTAACCACCAGCTCCAGCGATTTGATATCCAGGCCGCGCGCCGCGACATCGGTCGCCACCAGTACGCGGGCGCTACCGTTAGCAAAACGTACCAACGTCTGATCGCGGTCACGCTGTTCCAGGTCGCCATGAAGAGACAGCGCGCTCTGGCCGGCAGCGTTCAATGCATCGCACACCGCCTGACAATCGCGCTTAGTATTACAAAATACCACGCAGGAAGCCGGCTGATGCTGGCTGAGCAATTTTTGCAGCAGCTTGATTTTACCGCTTTGCGAAACGTCGAAGAACTGCTGTTCAATAGACGGCAGCGCATCAACGCTATCGATTTCGATCGTCTGCGGATCCCGCTGCACCCGGCCGCTGATCGCAGCGATGGCTTCCGGCCAGGTCGCGGAGAATAGTAAAGTCTGGCGCGAAGCCGGCGCATAACGAATCACTTCATCGATAGCATCGCTGAAGCCCATATCAAGCATGCGATCGGCTTCATCCATAACCAGCGTCTGCAGCGCATCCAGCGACACGGTCCCCTTCTGCAGGTGGTCAAGCAGGCGACCCGGCGTGGCGACAATAATATGCGGCGCATGCTGTAAGGAATCGCGCTGGGCGCCGAAAGGCTGGCCGCCGCAGAGGGTTAATATTTTAATATTTGGCAAAAAGCGCGCCAGGCGACGCAGTTCGCCAGCAACCTGATCCGCCAGTTCGCGGGTCGGGCACAGAATCAATGACTGGGTCTGGAACAGACCGGCGTCAACGTGCTGCAGCAATCCCAGACCAAAGGCCGCCGTTTTACCGCTGCCGGTTTTCGCCTGTACGCGCACATCCTTCCCTGCCAGGATTGCCGGCAACGCGGCGGCCTGCACCGGCGTCATCGCGTGGTATCCCAGTTCGTTAAGGTTGTTCAGTTGAGCTTCGGGCAAAAGGTTCAGTGTTGAAAAAGCGGTCACAATGTTTTCTCGCATTAAAGGGCGGACAATCTGCAGGCGCGTATCCTCGCAGATCTCCGCTCTTGATGCGACAATTTAATCGGGTCATCGTCCGGCGGCGGGTCGGGAAGCGGGTGTGGACGAGGCCGCGGATCGGGAACGGGCACCGGATCGTTAGGCTCAGGGCCGATGGGTATCGACTGCAATGATAGCGCCATTTTACGCATAGTTTATCCCCTCTCTTTACAGGACTATTCTTTAAGCGTAGAAGTTAGCTGGCAGAGGGCAAAAAAAAAGCCGACTCAATAAAGTCGGCGTCGTACGAATCAATTGTGCTATGCAGTAATTCAAAAAAGGAAGTAAGACAATATGGAGCGCAACGCCCATCGCTTGACGTTGCATTCACCTGCGAGAGAGATATTGCCCTGAATGGGTAGAAGGTTTATTGATTTCGCTCAAATATTGCCGGGGTTTCAACGGCAAAATCGCCTGTAAAGACAATTTCTTACAACCATTTACTACGATGTAACCACCAAGTAACACCACCAATTAGAACAACTAACATTACGCAAAAAATCGAAAAACCAAGATGCCAGCTGTTCCCCGGGATACCGCCAAGGTTGACGCCAAACAGCCCGGTCAGGAAGGTGCTGGGCAAAAAGACCATCGCCATCAACGACATCGTGTAAGTCCGCCGCGACAGCGACTCCTGCATAATCTGTGCGATTTCATCGCTCATGATCGCCGTGCGGGCAATACAGCTGTCAATCTCATCAAGCCCCCGTCCAAGACGGTCGGCAATATCCTGCATCCGGCGACGATGATCGTCACTCATCCACGGCAGGCGTTCACTGGCGAGGCGGGCGTAGACATCGCGCTGCGGGGCCATATAGCGGCGCATCACGATAAGCTGCTTACGCAGCAACGCCAGAAAACCGCGCGGCGGCACCTGCTGGTCGAGCAGGTCATCTTCAAGGTCGATAATCCGGTCGTGCAGCTGTTCAATAAACTCGCTGGCGTGATCGGTCAACGCATCGCAGATTTCCACCAGCCAGCTACCGCAATCCGTCGGCCCGTTGCCCTCCTGCAGATCGCCCAGCACATCATCCAGCGCCAGTACTTTACGCTGACGGGTGGAGACGATCAGCCGCTCGTCCATATACAGACGCATCGCCACCAGTTGATCGGGGCGTTCATCGGTGCTGCCGTTAATACAGCGCAAGGTGATTAGCGCGCCGTCGCCGATGCGCGTCACCCGCGGGCGCGTACTTTCCCCGGCCAGCGCGTCGCGAACGTTATTCGGCAACAGCGGCGTGGCGGCTAACCAGTCGGCGCTGTCAGTATGGGTATAATTGAGATGTAGCCAGCAGGGATTGCTCTTATCGATATTATCGTTATCAGCCAGCGGCTTTACGCCGCCCTGCCCGTCGAGCACCCATGCAAAGATGGCGTCCGGCACTTTCAGCTCCGAGCCCTTAATCGCGTCCACTGAACCTCCATTAATGCATGCCTGTAAAAAGCGTGAATAATCCATAAGGTACGCTATTCAGCTGAATTTCGCCTCCCGCAATCATCGCAATCGCCTAACAAATAGGCAGCATACCGCTTTTGGCGACAGCTGATCATATTTGTATTACAATTATATCCGTAATTTTAATGAGGTTTTAGTATGAATATTTATCAAGCCCAGCCCCAGGATGTCGATACCGTCCTGCCGCTGTATCTCGCCTATCGTCGTTTCTATCAGGTCGAAGAAAATCTCGTTCAGGCGCGGGAGTTCATCCTTAAGCGCCTGCAACTGAATGAGTCGGTCATTTTCTTCGCAGAAATGGACGGCAAAGCGGTGGGCTTTACCCAGCTCTATCCCCTGTTCTGCTCGCTGGAAATGAAGCGCATCTGGCTGCTTTACGATCTGTACGTTGATGAATCTGCCCGCCAGCACGGCGTAGCGCAGCAGTTGATTGCCCGTGCCGAACAGCTGGCAAAAGAGAGTGATTCAGCATTTATTATGCTTAGCACGGCAACCGATAATACTAAAGCGCAGGCGTTATACGAGCGTAGCGGCTTCGTACGTGATACGGATTTTTACGTCTATAACAAAATGCTCAAGTAAGTTGGTCAGGCCGTCATAAAGGGAGAACCCGCCATTGGCGGGTTCTTATTAGTTCGTATCAGTCGTCGGCTAATCCACAGTAGTAACCCTTGCCATCGTCTGGGCGGGCACAGGACGGGATTAGCAGCAAGCGTTCATTTTTTCTCTTCCGCATAGCGGCGGGCGTTATCGTGTAAATTGGTGCACATGGTTATTACTCCATTTTTATAAGCAGACTAAGAGCCTATCCCATTAGGGCTATTTTACTTGCCATTTTGAACCAGGGCAGTGCTCGAAATCCTCACGTACTACGTGTACGCTCCGGTTTCTGCGCGCTGTCCGTGTTCAAACTGGCTGCGCCAATTACGCCTACTGGGATAGGCTCTAATCCTAGAAGCTTCCGTCAGATTTGCCACATTCCTGGCTAAAATTTTTCCCAGCCCAGCACCGATGCCCCCAGTAATCCCCCTTCGCGACTAAATTGCCCGGCGACCAGTAGTGGCTCAGCGCTCTTCAGCAGAATCTTTGCCCGCAACGCGGTATCAAGGCGCGCCAGCAGAGACGTTTCGCTCGCCAGCCCGCCGCCTGCGACGATTTTATGCGGCCCGAGGATATTTACCGCATGTGCCAACGGTTCGCTCACCAGATCAAGCCATACTTCAAGGGTGAACGCCGCTGTCTCTTCTCCGGCCATGCCCTGCGTCACGATCTCGACACTGCTTAGCGCCTGACCGCTGAGCAGTTGATGCAGCCGCTGCATCCCTTTTGCCCCGCCAAGGGTGTCAAGACACCCCTGCTGTCCGCAGCCGCAGGGCAGCCGCGGCAACTCAACTCCCCGCAGATGAGTGCGCGTAATGGGTCCGTGCCCCCACTCGGCGCCGATCCCCTGATTGCCGTAGAGGATTTTGCCGTTGATGGCAATCCCGCCGCCGATCCCGCTGCCGAGGATCACCCCTAACACCACCGGCAGATCTTTTGCCGCGCCGAAACGCGCTTCGGCCAGGGTAAAACAGTCAGCATCGTTAGCCATCGCCACCGGGCGCCCGAGCTCAGCCTGCAGGGATTGGATAATATCGATACCGGCAAACGGCGGAATGTTGCTCGACAGAATACGATCGTTGGCAACATCCACCACTCCGGCGCAGGAGAGCGCCAACGGACTCTGTCCGCTAATCGCATCGCCATATTGCGCGATAATCTCCTGTACGGCGTCGATGAATGCCGGCCAGGAAGTCAGCGGCATCGCCCGCTGACGCGGCATTACTACCTGGCCAGGCGCCGGAGAGATAGCGCTTTTAATAAAGGTTCCGCCAATATCCAGGCACAGCACGCTATTACTCATAGGCGAGAGTCCATGATGTCACGCAGGCCATCGCCCAGCAGGTTGAAGCCTAATACCGAAAAGACAATAGCCAGCCCCGGCCACAGCGAAATCCCCAGGCTGATGCCAAGGAAGTTACGCCCGTCGCTCATCATCGTTCCCCACTCCGGCATCGGCGGTTGCACGCCCATGCCGAGGAAGGAGAGCGAAGCGGCGGCCAGGATCACCGAGCCGCCGGTCAATGTCGCCTGCACGGTAATCGGCCCCAGGGTATTACGCAGAATGTAGTGAATTATCTGTCGGCGATAGCCAATTCCCAGCGCCCGCGCCGCTTCCATGTACTCCATATTCTTGATACCCAAGGTCAGGTTACGGCTGAGGCGCGCGTAAACCGGCACGGAGAAGATAGCGATCGCCAACAGCATATTCAGCAACCCTGCGCCGAGGACGCTGACCAGCAGGATAGCCAGCACGATGCCGGGAAAAGCGAAAATGACATCCATCACCCACATAATCAGGTGATCGACACTTTTCCCGCACAACGCGGCGATGATGCCCAGAGGCAGCCCCATCAGTAGCGACAGCGCCACGCTGACCACCACTTCAATCAGTGAGATCCTGGCGCCGTAAATAGTGCGGGAAAAGATATCGCGGCCATAGTCATCGGTGCCCAACCAGTGGTCGGCCGACGGCGCGGAGAGAATATTCAGCAGGTCCTGCGCGTAGGGATCGTAGTGGCTTAACCATGGCGCGAAGATGGCGCATATCAGGATTAAAGCGACGATGATGCCGCCGAGGGTCAGCGAGGGATGCTCCATCCCCCAGCGCAGGCCGCTGAGTACGCCGCTGCGCGATTTGGCGAGTGAAATTTCCGACATATCAGTCAAACCTTATTTTCGGGTTGATTCTGGCGATAATCATCTCGCCAACCAGGTTCATCACCACCACGCTTGCCACCGTAATCATCGTCACGCCCTGGATAACGGGATAATCGCGATAGCGCACCGAATCCACCAGATAGCGGCCTATCCCCGGCCAGTTAAACACCGACTCGGTCACCACCGCGCCGCCGATCAGGCTGCCGAAATTAAGCGCGATAATGGTCACGATGGGGATCAGCGCATTGCGCAGCGCATGTTTAAAATAGACCTGAAACGGCGCCAGCCCTTTGGCCCGCGCGGTGCGGATATAATCTTCGCCTAACACGTCAACCATACTGGAGCGGGTCATCCGCGACATTACCGCCATTGGGAAAATCCCCAGGCAGACCGACGGCAGGATATAGCTTTTCCAGCCATCCGCGCCCAGCAAAGGCAGCCAGCCCAGCTTCACCGAAAAAGTATCCATGGCGATCAGCGCCAGCCAGAAGTTGGCTATCGACGCGCCGGCAATCGCCACCAGCATCAGCACATGGTCGGCAACATGATTGCGGTAAATGGCCGCGCACATCCCCATGGGAATACCGAGGATCACCGCCATCATCCACGCCAGCAGCGCCAGGCCTAAGGTATAAGGAACCCGCTCGCTCATTTCGGTGGAGACCGGCTGGCCGGACTTCAGCGAGGTGCCAAAATCCCCCTTCAGCATTCCGCTGACGAAATGGCCATACTGCACCGCCAGCGGATCGTCCAGGCCGAGGCGCGTATGCATACGGCTGACATCATCCTGGGTGGCCTGCGGCCCTGCCATCAGGCGGGCCGGGTCACCGGGGAGCATCCTGATCGCCAGAAAGACAATCAGCGATGCGCCCAGTAGGATCAGCGGCAAAGAAAGCAGTTTTTTAATCACATAAGCTTTCATAACAACTCCACCCTGACCCCAGCGTTACGGTTTTTGCGCTTCGGTGACGATAATTTCGCCGCCCGGCTCCATCCGCACGCCTTTAATGGTGGCGCGGGTGGCGTACAGATCGTCCTGGAAATAGAGCATCACATGCGGCGCGTCCTGCATAATGGCCTTTTGCGCCGCCACATATTCGGCGATACGCGCGTTGTTATCCATGGTGGTCGCGGCTTTATCTAACAGCTCATCTACCTGCGGGTTGCGGTAGAAACCAAGGTTAGCCCCGGCCGGCGCGGCGCTCTGTGAGTGGTACAGCGGGCGCAGTTGCAAATCAGAACCATTAAGGCCGGAAGACCAGGAGGCCAGCACCGCATCGGTACGGTTGGCCAACTTTTCCGCCGCCGGGGCAAACGCCGCTTTGCTCCAGACGCCGCTCTCCATCTGCTGGATGTTAAGTTTCACGCCAACTTTGCCCCACATCGCCTGCAGGATTTGCGCGGTACGCGCATCCGGTCCCTGCACGGCGATGTTCATCTCAAAGCCCTGCGGGTACCCGGCCTCTTTTAATAGCGCTTTCGCTTTATCGAGATCCCACGGATAGTCGTTGAGGGTTTTATCATATCCTTCGTTCACCGGCGCCAGCGGCGAGTTGGCGGCAGAAGCAAAACCAAACATCACCGCCTTCAGCAGCGCTTCTTTGTCGGTCGCCAGGTTCAGCGCCTGACGCACGCGGACATCATTCAGCGGCTTTTGCTCAACGTTGAGCGCTACCCAGAATACCGACGCTCCCTGCCCCTGCTCCAGCTTCACCTGCGGGTTGCTTTTCAACTGCAGACCAAACTGCGGCGGTACCGGGTTAATCACATCGACCTGGCCGGAAAGCAGCGCCATGTTCATCACCGACGGCTCCGCGCTCCAGGTCCACTTAATCTCATCCGGGCCGTGATTCTCGCCCCAGTATTTCGGGTTTTTCTTCTCCAGCACATATTCACCGGTTTTATACTCCTGCAGCATATATGGGCCGGTACCGTCCGCTTTACGGCCAATGGTGCCGGCTTTCGCCGCCGTGGGGCTCACCATCTTCGCTGAGCCGCCGGTCAACAGATTGAGGAAAGAGGGATAGACCTTTTTCAGCGTAATCTCGACGTTGTCATCATCGAGCTTCTTCACGGAAGCGATCACGTTGCGCATCCGCGAACTGGCTGCCAGTCCGCCTTTCGGGTCGATATGTCGTTCAATATTGGCGACGACCGCATCGGCATTGAACGGCGAGCCGTCATGGAAAGTGACGTTTTTACGCAGGGTAAAAGTCCAGACTTTACCGTCATCGCTGACCTTCCAGGCGGTGGCCAGCGCCGGGGCGATTTTGAAATCCGGCGACAAATCCACCAGACCTTCATACATCGGTTTTAAAACGGTATCGGTAAAGGTCGCGGTTTGGTCGCCCGGATCCATGCTACGCGGAGGTTCGTTTTGCATCACGTTCAGCGTCGCTGCCTGCAGCGCCGTCGCCCCGCCGGTTGCCAGTAAGCCTGCCAGAATGGCAAGTCGATATTTATTCATAATTGCCTTCATCCGTTAACCCCTACCTGTCTGTTATGTCGCCAGTTGTGGCTGTTATGTTGCGATTAGGTTTTCTTTTTACCCAAAACAGAGTCCCATAAATGTGATATTAGCCATGATTAACGCTTAATTAGGTAATAAATTTAACTTATATGTGATTGTTTAGTTATTTTTGAAAATAAACTGGTTGCTAAAGCGCCAGCCCGCGATTATGTTCAGAAAAAAGCGTTATGGCTGAGTAACTATGCTGAACAAACTCCACCAACAATTGATTCATTTGGTCTGTAGCGAGGAAGGCGCCAGCCGCGCAGACCTCGCCCGCCTGACGGGTATGAGTAAAGCGGCCATTGGCGCACTGGTAAAAGAGATGCTGGCCGATGGGCTGCTAGAGGAGAGCGATATGGCCGCTTCCGGCGGCCAGGGGCGCCCCTCCGTCACCCTTTCGCTGGCGCCGGACGCCGCTTACGCTATCGGCATCTCGCTGATTGATAATCAGCTGGTGTTGGTACTGATGAATGCCAGCGGTGAGAAAATCGCCGAGCGGCTGCTCACGCCGCTGCTTGAAATCCCCGCCTTAATCCAGCAACTGGCGGATGAAATCCGCAGTTTGTTAAACGATACGCTTATCGAGCGCCAACGGCTGGTCGGCATCGGTTTTGCTCTGTCTGCCTTTGTCGACGCCGCGCAATCGGTCTGCGTACAGTCGGCGCTGCTGGGCTGGCATCAGGTACCGCTAGCTGAACTGTTAAGCCGCGCGACCGGCGGGATCCCGGTATTGATTGAAAACGACACCCGGGCGCTGGCGAACTGGGAGAAAACTTTTGGCCATCTACGCAAGCTGGAGAGCGCAGTGGTGATTTCTCACGGCAGCGGCATCGGCAGCGCGGCGGTCATCTGTAACCGAATCTGGCGCGGCGCCCACGGCGGCGCGGGAGAAATAGCCCACTGCACCATCGTACCAGCGGGCACGCCTTGTCGCTGCGGGAAGCGTGGCTGTCTCGACACCATTGCGTCTCTCACCGCCATCTTTGAACAGGCGCGTATGGCCGGTATCGACACTGACCAACTGGATGAACTGGAAGCCATGGCGCGTAAGGGCCACAGCGCCGCCATCCAGATCCTGCATCGGGCCGGCGATGCCTTAGGGTTAGCCATTTCACATCAGATCCAGACTCACGATCCGGCGGCGATCATGCTTGCCCACCAGCCGGAAAGCTTTAACGGTTTACTGAATACCGTGATGCAACAAGCCATTGAAACCAACCTGCTGCCGGGGATGGCGGGAAAAACGCCGCTTATCTATCGTCCGCTGGCTCAGGACAGCTGGGCGCTCGCCGCGGCGAGCGTCGCGCTGACTCACGTTCTCTTTCCAGGATAATTTCGAGGTCCTTATGCGCATTGCCGTTGGCGGAATACATATTGAATGCAGCACGTTTAATCCGGTCCTGACTCATGAAGCGGAGTTTCGCACCGTCAAGGGCGAAGCCCTGCTGGAAGCGCCTCACTTTCAGTTTTTACGCGATTATCCGGCGACATTTCTGCCGACGCTGCACACCCGGGCGATTCCCGGAGGCCCGGTGGCGCGAGAGACCTATGAGCAGTTCAAGGCCGAATTCTTAAGCCGGCTGCAGGCGCAACTGCCGATCGACGGCCTGTACCTTGCGATGCACGGCGCAATGTACGTTGAAGGTATGGAAGACGCTGAAGGCGACTGGATCACCGCCGCCCGCGCCTGCGTCGGCGATGACTGCCCGATTGCCGTCAGCTACGATCTTCACGGTAACGTGACCCAGCGCATCATCGACGCCATCGATATCTACTCAACCTATCGCACCGCGCCGCATATCGATATCGAAGAGACCATGCGCCGTTCGGTCAGTATGCTGGTGAATAGTCTGCAAAGCGGCGTGCGCCCGGGCATAGTGTGGGCCCCTATCCCGGTATTACTGCCTGGCGAGCGAACCAGTACGGAAGATGAACCGGCAAAAAGCCTGTACGCCATGTTGCCGCACAGCGACCAGATCGACGGCGTACTCGATAGCTCATTAATGGTCGGCTACGTGTGGGCCGATGAACCTCGCGCCACCGCCGCGGCCATTTTTACCGGCACCGATCGCGCGGTACTGGAGCAACAGGCCGCAAAACTGGCGCAGGCCTATTGGGATGCGCGGGAAGATTTTGTTTTCGGCTGTCGGACGGGCAGCGTCGCCGAATGCGTCGCTCAGGCCATCGCCAGCGCCACGGGCCCGGTGATCCTGGCGGATTCTGGCGATAATCCAACCGGCGGCGGCGTCGGCGATCGCGGCGATGTGCTCGCCGAACTGCTACGCCAGCAGGCGCAAAATACCCTGGTGGCCGGCATTACCGACGCGCCGGTGACGCGTGCGGCCTTTGAGGCCGGCATTGGCGCAGAACTGCAGTTGACTATCGGCGCCAGCCTCGATCCGGCGGGCGTCAGCGCGAGCGCGCGTTTTACCGTCACCGGTCTGCTGGCGGCGGATCCGCAGCGCCCGGCCAATCAGGCGGTGCTACAGACAGGTGGTGTTACCGTGGTGGTAGCCGACCGCCGACGCCCGTATCACGATATCGCTGACTTTAGCGCGTTGGGGCTCAACCCGCGGCAGGTGAAAATCCTGGTGGTCAAATCCGGCTATTTATCGCCGGAGCTGGCGCCGTTGGCCAATCCGAACCTGATGGCGCTCTCGGAAGGGGTGGTCGATCAGGATATTGAACGGGTGGCGCGTCTGCGGATGCTGACACCGACCTGGCCATTTAAGCGTGATCTCGAATTCACCCCACTGGTGCGGGTTTCCGCTCGCGCGCCCTTTGCCGGGGAGTGCTGACTCATGAACCGTGAAACGCCTGCGCCAGTGCTGGCCGTCGACAATCTGAGCGTCGCATTCCGCCACGGCGATAGCTGGCAGAAAGTGGTGCGTAATATCTGTTTTAGCCTCTATCCAGGTAAGACGCTGGCGATCGTCGGCGAATCCGGCTCGGGTAAAAGCGTGACGGCGATGGCCATTATGCGTCTGCTTTCTGCCCGGCATAGCCGTACCGAGGGACAGGTGCTGCTCGGCGGCAAATCCCTGCTCGACCTTCCTGAAGAGGAGATGCGTCGCGTGCGCGGCGCCGAGGTGGCGATGATTTTTCAGGAGCCGATGACCAGTCTTAACCCGGCATTTACTATCGGCAATCAGATAGCGGAAGTTTTTATCCGCCATCAGGGCTTATCGGCGCGCCAGGCGAAGCAGGAGGCCATCGCCCTGCTGGAAAAAGTCCGCATTCCGCATGCCGCGCAACGTTTCGATGAATATCCGCATCAGTTTTCCGGCGGTATGCGCCAGCGTGCGATGATCGCGATGGCGCTGGCCCTGAAGCCGAAACTGCTGATCGCCGATGAACCCACGACCGCGCTGGACGTCACTATCCAGGGGCAAATCCTCGATCTGATTAAAACCCTGCAGGCAGAAAACAATACCGCGGTGCTGTTTATTACCCATGATATGGGCGTAGTCGCGGAAACCGCCGACGATACGCTGGTGATGTTTCGCGGCGATGCCATCGAATGCGAGCGTACGCCGACGCTATTCGCCACCCCGCAGCAGCCCTATACCCGTACGCTGCTGGCCTCGGTACCCGCGGCAGGTGAAATGGATATAAGCTCGACCCCCTGTAAGTTCCCATCGGTGAACCTGCAAACCGGGGAAATCCGTCGTTACCCGCCAGAGCCTGACCTCAGCCTGACCAGCAACGAGCCGGTATTATCGGTCAAAAATCTGGTCACCCGTTTTCCAGTTAAAAAAGGCTTTTTTAATCAGTTAGCCGGGCATATCCACGCCGTAGAAAACGTTAGCTTTGATCTATGGCCCGGAGAAACGCTATCGCTGGTGGGCGAATCAGGCTGCGGTAAATCGACCACCGGTCGCAGTCTCATTCGCCTGGTCCAGGCGCAATCCGGCCATGTTCGCCTTAATGGCTATGACGTCCTGCAAGCCGGGCGCCAACAGCAAAAGCGGATGCGTCAGGATATCCAGATGATTTTTCAGGATCCGTTCGCCAGCCTGAATCCACGGCTGAAAATCCAGGAAACGTTGATTGAACCACTGCTGGAAAATGGCCTCGCCACACGCCAGCAGGCGCTGGCGCGCGCCCATGAATTGATTGAGAAAGTGGGACTCAGCGTCGCGGTGCTTAACCGCTATCCGCATGAATTTTCCGGTGGTCAGCGCCAGCGCATCTGCATTGCCCGCGCGCTGGCGATGAATCCCAAGGTGATTATCGCCGACGAGTCGGTGTCGGCGCTGGATGTGTCGGTCAAAGCGCAGGTGGTCAACCTGATTATCGAACTGCAACGAACGATGAAAATCGCCTTTCTGTTCATCTCTCATGATATGGCGGTGATTGAACGCATCAGTCACCGGATAGCGGTCATGTATCTCGGCGAAATCGTCGAAATTGGCCCGCGGCAGGCAATTTTCGCCAATCCGCAACACCCCTATACGCAGAAGTTAATTGCGGCGATCCCGAAAACCGATCCGTCTCGCCGACATCTTCTGCGCGAAGCCAATAACGATGAACTACCCTCGCCGTTTCGCGATAAAGACTGGCAGCCGCCGACGCGCCGCTACGAACAAGTCGGTAATCAGCACTGGGTAATGCGCTGAGCGGAGTACCTTTAAATAGACCGGCTTAACGCTCTGTAGTCTGCGCTGAGCCGGTCCCCCTTCCCAAAAAGCGATGCACAATCCCCCCTTTTAGCTGGCAACGCATTTTTTGCTGCTTTTTGCGATTCACATTCTCACTTCATGCTGTATTATGCGGCTTATTGCAGTCTTTTGCAGGAACAACGATTATGCATAAAACCGCCCGACAACAGTTTTTACTCGAACTACTGAGCGAAAACGGTCAAATTAGTATCAGCGAACTGGTCGAACGATTGCAGGTCTCGCCCGATACCGTTCGCCGCGATCTTAGTGACCTGGAAAAACGCGGACTGGTACAGAAAAACCATGGCGGCGCTATCGCTCTCGATCTTCCAGCTATGAATCGTCAGGCGCGCAATGCGCTGCTGCCCGAGACTAAGCAACGCCTCGGCGCGCTGGTCGCCCGTGAGATTCCTCCAGGATCAACGCTATTTTTAGACGCCGGCAGCACGGTACTGGCCGTCGCCGCTCATCTAAAAGGACCGCTGACGGTCATCACCCCTTCGCTGGATATTGCCCAACTATTTAGCGAACGGCCCGATATCGAGTTGGTTTTACTTGGCGGAAAATGGGATATGCGGCAGCGGCTGTTTGCCGGTAGCGCCACGCTGGCGCTGCTTTCTCGTTACCGCGCGGATATCGCCATTCTCGGCGCCTGCGCGATCCATGCGCAACAAGGGCTTAGCGCCAGCCAGGAAGCGGATGCGGAGGTAAAGCGCGCGATGCTGGCAGCCAGCGTCGAGCACTGGCTGGTGGCTGACCATCTGAAACTTAATCGCTGCGAGCCATACCTGGTCGCCGAACTGAAACACATCGATCGTCTGTTCCTCGACAAGCCATGGCACGCGCTTGGCGAAGACAATTCAATGCAGGTCAGCATTGCTGACGCTGAATAACGTGGAGAAAGTCATGCATAAAGTTATCACCGGCGCAGGTAAACCTATTAACATTGCGCTGATCGGCTATGGATTTGTCGGCAAAACGTTTCACGCACCGCTCATTAACTCGGTCGATGGGTTAAAGCTTGCCGTCGTCGCCTCCCGCGACGAAGCCAAAGTGAAGCAGGACCTGCCAGATGTCACGGTAATCGCTTCTCCGGAAGAGGCCATTCAGCATCCGGACGTCGATCTGGTGGTACTCGCTTCGCCGAACGCCACCCACGCCCCGCTGGCTCGACTGGCGTTGAACGCCGGTAAGCACGTGGTGGTGGATAAGCCCTTCACTCTCGATATGCAGGAAGCGCGCGAGCTGATCGCGCTGGCGGACGAAAAGCAACGACTGCTTTCAGTCTTCCACAATCGCCGTTGGGATAGCGATTATCTCGGCGTTAAGCAGGCCATCGAGCAGGGGCTGATCGGCAAGGTTAAGCATTTCGAGTCGCATATCGACCGCTTCCGCCCGGAAGTACGCGTTCGCTGGCGCGAGCAAAACGTGCCCGGCAGCGGCCTGTGGTTTGACATCGGCCCGCACCTGATCGACCAGACGCTACAACTTTTCGGCCTACCGCAATCGGTACAAGGCAATATAGCCACTCTGCGACAGGGCGCGGAGATCAACGATTGGGCGCACGTGGTGCTGAATTATCCGCAGCACAAAGTGGTTTTGCACTGTAGCATGCTGGTGGCCGGCGGCGTCTCGCGCTTCACGGTCCACGGCGATAGCGGCAGCCTCGTGAAACTGAAAGCAGACCAGCAAGAGAGCCAGCTGCTGGCTGGGGTCGTCCCAGGGAGCGAAAGCTGGGGCCAGGATGACGACAGCATGACGCTGTTCGACGCCAGCCTGCAGGCGCACACGCTCGCCACGCCGAAAGGCGATCAGCGTCAGTACTATATTCAGGTTCGCGATGCCCTGCAGGGCAAAATCGCCAACCCGGTGCCGCCGCTACAGGCGCTGGCGGTGATGGCGGTGCTGGAAGCCGCCGTTGCTTCAGCAGAAAGCGGCAGCGTGCAAAAGCTGGCGTTAACCACCGACGAACTGACCGGGCTTCAGTAACCCCTTGATGGAATAGCGGCTGCAGCTCCGCGCGGCCGCTACGCTTATCTCTCCTGTCGGGCGTATAAATAGGCGGTCGCCCGCGAAATGCCAAGATGCTGCGCGACCATTTCCATTGATTTGCGCAGATCTAATAGCCCCTCTTTACGCAATTGTTGAATCACCGTTTTACGATCCGTCGCACTCAGCGCCCTGGCTGTCGTCGCCCGCTCGGCGGCGAATGCATCAATTCGTTGGCGAATGGCCGCTGCGCCGCCCGGTTCAAGATGCTCAACCACCGTGGCGCTTTCCGTGGCGGTAAAGCGCGCCAACGCGCTCTGCATACCGCGAAACAACGTCATATCGACGTTAAGACAGAGGGCGGCAACATATTCACCGTTATCGCCCTTAATACCGATGGAGGTACTTTTCACCGCACGGCCATCGGCAAATTGATTGGCATAGTTGGCAACGACGGCCGGAAACTCGGCGCTGGCAATCCGCGCTAACCCCATCTCGGTCGCCGGCTGACCAACCTCTCTGCCGGAGAGATTATTGTGGATTGATAAAATGGCCTGTTGAGGATGCGTCAGGTCATGGACGACCACTTCACAAAACGGCGCGAAGGTTTCGCTTAACCCCTGGGCGATGAGATCAAGCTGTGCCAGCAAGGGCGACATCTCGCTACTCATAATTCGTTCCCGGTGGCCAATAAAGCGCTGTAACGACTCATATCCACATTACCGCCGCTGATAATAATGCCGACTTTTTTACCCCGCAGATGCGCCATGGCGCCTCGTGCGGCAGCGAAGCCCAGACAGCCGGTCGGTTCGACCACCATTTTCATCCGCTCGGCGAGAAATTTCATCGCTGCGACCAATTCATCGTCACTCACGGTCAGGATATCGTCGACGTGTTGCTGTATTAGCGGAAAAGTATATTGCCCCAGATGCTGGGTCTGCGCGCCGTCGGCGATGGTTTTCGGCGTCTCAATATGCACAATGCTGCCGCAACGAAAAGATTGCTGGCCGTCATTGCCAGCTTCGGGCTCTACGCCATAGATTTTACACCCCGGAGACAGATGACGCGTCGCCAGCGCCGAGCCTGACAACAGCCCACCGCCGCCGAGGCAGACAAATAGCGCATCCAGCGGACCGACCTCTTCTATTAGCTCTTTCGCCGCCGTCCCCTGCCCGGCAATCACGTGCGGATGATCGTAAGGAGGGATAAGGGTTAACCCATTCTGTTGCGCCAGATCGCGACCGATCTGCTCGCGATCCTCCGTGTAGCGGTCATAAAAAACGACTTTACCACCGTAGCCCCGGGTGGCGGCGACTTTAGCCGCAGGCGCATCGTGTGGCATGACGATAGTCGCCGGAATGTCCAGCAGTTTAGCCGCTAGTGCAATGGCCTGCGCGTGATTACCAGAAGAAAACGCCACTACCCCGGCCCGTTTTTGCGTTGGGCTAAACTGTTGCAACGCGTTCATCGCGCCGCGGAATTTAAATGCCCCCATGCGCTGATAATTTTCACACTTTAAAAACAGCTGCGCTGAGTATTGCTCATCCAGGGTACGGGAGGTCATCACAGGAGTAGAGTTGGCGTAACCGGCAATCCGCCGGGCGGCGGCTGCCACGTCGCGATAATCGGGAAGTTGTAGAGTCATTGTTTCGCCTTGTTGTTCAATGAGTAATCAGGACCTAATACATTTCGTCTAATTAAATACATTATGTATGATCAATATTCAACCGCAAATGGCATAGATCGCAACCAGAAGAAAATGTGCTCCGCTTGCCTATTGCCTGCTGGAAATTTCCCACATTTGGGAGCAGGATATAATCAAATACCTGATTATTGTGGTAACGCCCCATCAGCTTCTGCGGACGCAACCCGACACACTGGACAGGAGAATGTCATGTATTACACGTTAGGAGAAAAGACCCTCCACTTTTATCGCTATCAGTGCCGTTACTACGTTGCTCATTGGGACGGCGGTCACGTGATGGCCGAGCAGTTCAAGCCGTTTATCGCCGGGATCAGCGAAAAGACCGGTCTGGAAGCAAAGCGTGTGGAAGCCGTCGCTCGCGATTACTTTACTAACGTGGATTAACACAATCCTTTGATATCGCCAGAAAAGACTAAACGGCACCTCAAAGGTGCCGTTTTATATTCACTTTGGTGAGAACCAATCAGGCGGTGGGGATTTTTGAAATAATATATTCGAGTGATTCATCAATATTCTCACCTGCCAGCATTTTCTTCCGCACGCTAAACGCCCGGCCTGTACGTAAGAATTTTAGGGAGACAGTGTCATTAGTAACACCTTTTCCTGTTAATACGATTTCATTCAGCGGTACGATAAAAGTATCTGAGTACAATTTTGGTTTAACTATCAATTTATCACCAGAAAGACCAATCATAACGCTCTCCTTGAGGCGTACCCCATTCCAGATATTGAGAATGCCTACTGCGACCAATAAATAGCCAATTCCCACGCCCATCACCAGCACAATAACTCCCATGCATAAAGCAATAGCACCAGTAGGCGCAAATCGGGATGTATCGCATGTTAATTTATAGTTTTTATCTTCAGGCTTAGATATATCAACCTCTGCTTCAGGGTTATAAACATCAAGGTTTGCATTGCAGTATCTTTCGTAGCTAAAAAGATAACCGATTAAAAACAACAAACCAATCGGCACCATAGCAATCCCACCGATATAAGCAAACACAATACCAACACGCGGGACTTTCGGTAATAAAAAAACGCTTACCACCTGAACAACTATAGCAAGGGGAAGTACAATTGTGACCAAATCTTTAATCAAACGCAGCGTTCGATCGTAGCCATAATAATCTGAAAGCGAGTTGACCTCATTGAGCACCAAAAGAAACATGGCTAAGTTAATTATAATACCAATCAATGTCAGACGGTGAATTTTATTCATTCATACTCCATTATGCTTACTCATCGTAACATATTAATTTAATTAATGGGTTTACACTATGCCGCCAATAACAAAAGGCATTTTTAACACCTGACGCCGTTCAACAATTCGAAATATCCGAATATATTCTCGCATGTAAAAAAGACAACACACACATAAGATAAAAAAATATTCCAAAAATTCGCACGCCAATAAAAAGAGCCAGCCGATATTAACAAACACACCCTCCCCGTCAACAAAAAAAGCAAAACACAATATACAGGCGTCATTTCTTTTTAATGTAAACTTCCCTGGTGCGGAATTTAATTCATGCGTTAAATTTATTACTCTTGATCCGATACATCAGGTCTATATTTTATCGACATTGCTGCTTTCATTCTTATTCATGCATTAACCATTGGCATTGTTCATTTTACCAGGCTATACCTTAGGCATCATTATTCATCAAGGATCTGTTGCAATGGGCAAGAAAATTTTAATGCTGGTGGGTGATTACGCTGAAGATTACGAAACCATGGTCCCGTTTCAGGCATTACAGATGATTGGCCATCAGGTCGATGCTGTCTGCCCGGATAAAAACAAAGGCGACTATATTATGACGGCGATTCATGATTTTGACGGCGCACAAACCTATAGCGAAAAACCCGGTCATCGCTTCGTACTGAACGCTGACTTCGATAGCGCCAATGAGCAAGACTACGACGCACTGCTCATCCCCGGCGGCCGTGCGCCAGAATATCTGCGCCTGAATGAGCAGGTGATTAAGCTGGTACAGGCTTTTGACGCTGCGCGTAAACCGATTGCCGCCGTCTGCCACGGCCCACAGCTTCTCGCGGCCGCCGGCATTCTTAAAGGCCGTACCTGCAGCGCTTATCCAGCTTGCGCTCCCGAAGTTCGCCTCAGTGGCGGACATTACGCCGATATCGGTATCGACCAGGCGCACGTTGATGGCAATCTGGTTACTGCCCCCGCCTGGCCCGCCCACCCGCAGTGGCTTGCTAAATTTGCCGAGGTGTTGCAGCGGTAAGCGCCTTTTCCAGGGCTGGAGTCGCTACGGTACGATATGCCCCCCAGCCCTTACTCCTTGCGCGAAGCTATTCCACGGTTTTATTTTTTACTAGTGCATAAGAGACTATCAGCTGCTGCAGGTGCTGTTCCGCTTGTTGCTGCTGCGCGGCGCGGCTGATTTGCCCTTCTGTCATCGCCGATAGTTGGCGTAACTGTTCTTCAGCCGGAACGGTTCGATTAAGAGACTGAGTAATGGCGAACACCGCGGATTTCAGTTCACTGACCGTCAGGTATTTTCCCTTCTGCTCATCCAGGGCATTCAGACGCTGAGTTAATTGCTGCAGTTGCTGCATTCCCTGATACCACCCGGTGAGGTTTTCCGCCGGCAGCGCGGCAGCTATGATCTGCTGCCGCCACTGCGAGGACAATGTTTTCGCCTGCTCCGGCCATAGCGCCAGTGCCTGTTGTACCAGTTGATCGCTATAGTCGATGGCCCAATTAGGTTTGAGTTGAGCCAGATGTGTAAGCTGCTGCCGGGTCTGCTTTATCCCACTGTCTGCTGACGGTGCGTGCAGAGAAAAGGAGCGTAACTGATCTGGCGAAAGTACCGTCGGCAATGGCGCCAGACTGAGAGCGAATTGCTGCTGTTCCGGATCTGGTTGATTCATCGCCTGCCACCCCCACCCTGCCGCTGCGGTCAGCGCCAGCATCGTCAGCATACCGGCCATAAAAGGTCGCCATCGTTTTTCAGAGTTCTGACGCTCATTGCCGACTTGCACGTTTGGCAGCGTTTCCGGCGGCGCAATATAAACCCACTTTGTTCGCTCAACCCGCTCATCCAAATGGGTGGACGCGTTCTCCATCGTGACTACGTGCGGTAGGGTATCAGCGCTGGTCACGCCATCGCTATTCTCCAGCCGTACTGCCGCGTTATGCATCAAATTGAGCAACGCATCAAACTGACTGACGTGCTTTAATTCCAGACGCTGCAGCGCAGCATCCAGCGCTTTCAGATGCACTTCCGCCTCATAAATCAAACTAAGATCGACATAGGCTAGCGTCAGCGTCCGCAGCGCTTGCAGTAGCCGTTTACCCAAACCGCTAAGGATTTCCAGCCGCGCGTGTACCGGCTGTGGCCAAAGGCTCCCCCACTGACGGGTAATCAGCGTTTCCAGGATAGCCAGTCCTTCATTCAGCCCGCATAAGCCGGTTAACTGCGTACGGGCAAGCGTATACCAAGCCGCGGTCTGCAGCTCTACGCCGTTACGGTCAAATAATGACAGGCAAAGCCGTTCTGCGTATAGCCAGTCAACGTCGGGGCGCGCCGGGTGGCTGAGTTTGTGCATTTCTTCACGCAGCTTTGCGTAGTCTGCCAGCGTGCGCGGGTCGCCGCCGGTAGTCAGGTGACGCTTAGGATAAGTTGTCATAGGGGTAACCAGAGTGAGGGCTAAATAGCGGTGCGGGCATTCAGATACTGTTGCTGTTTCAGATGGCGAAGGAGAACCCTGCCTTCAGGCATAAATTCCGTGCCATAGCGTACCAGACCAATTTCCTTCAGTTCCGCGTCGATGGCATAACGCAGTTCGCCTGGCTGTGTCTGTTCGAGCATCTCCACACGGAGGCTGTTCAGCCGCGGTTCGTATTTGAGCAGTACCGCGGACAGCGTGGTCATTAACTGGTGCGCGCTACCCGGCATCCCCTGGAGAATTTTTGTCATATCCGGCAGACCGTAATCCGGAAGATGCGCCAGCGTGCCAGCCCGGCAGTTGAGGATACGCTGCATATTATCAAGCACCGATAAAATGACCTGATTTTCTTCACCGATCTGATGCAGATCGAGACCGCCGGAGAAATTACCAAACAGGGTGTCGTAAAGTGAGGGGCGCGGCATTTTAGTTACCTTTTAACGGTTGCAGCGTCAGCCGGTTGTGACCGGCTTCGATAATACGCGGCTTGTCGGGGTCGAGGTCGTCGCGGGTCAACACTAACCGCCAGCTGTCCTTGACCCGATCCGGCGCGATAAACATCCCCGCCACCGCGACGTATTGCGCCGCCGTCTCCAGCGGCATATCCAGCGCCACGGATTCCCCCGGGTGTAGACGGATATCTTTTTGGGCCAGCCAATCGCTTGGTATTGCCCGGCTATCGTCAGCAAATAGCGAGGGATAATCGCTGGCGTCAAACGCTTTGCGCTCTTTGAGTTGGTAAATTCGCACTACGGTTGCCAATGACGCCCCTTGCGCATTGTGGTTCACCCCTTCCCGGGCCCGAATATCCAAATGCAGCGTTTTGATCTGTTTATAAAAAATAGCGTAGGTCACTGAGACGGCTCCATCTTTTACGCTCTGCGTCAGGCCGCAGCCGGTTAAGGCTGCAGTGAGAGTGATGGGCAGCAATGTGGCGCAATTTTTACCAACGATAGTTGCCATCTTCATCGTTCTCCCTTCGGTGAATATTTTTCGGACGCGCTGATAACGCCCCAGATGAATGGTGATAATGTCAGTAGCAGGGTATTGCGCGTTAAGCGGGCGCAGTACCGCGGTCCGCCCTAACCGCGCCGCGTTTTTGGGTTGGCAAGAGCGTTGCGCAGCCGGTAATAAATGGCGGGCCACATACAGCTGTAGCCGTACATCCAAATGGGCGCCCAGCCAGGGCATTCAGCGTGGAGTCTGCGGTGTCGGACATACGATCTCCTCCTTGATATGTTTGAAAATAACGTTATCTGCTTTTTTATCCTCATCAGGATGAGGAAGTATCGGGTATTTCGGATCTGCGCGACCGTAGCAGGAACGGACTATCCGCACCTTATCGCAGGGGAAAATATGCACATCAAAACCGCACGCCTGCCCCTTCTCCCAGCGTTCAATGGGGACAGTAATCGGCCCATGTTTCTGATAGTGAGTCTCATAATCATCGGGCATCTCACTCGATTTCATCCAGGCATTAGGATCGGAGGTCCAGGTGATTTTTGCCGTCAGTCCCGGGCGCCAGACATCAGGCACCATCACGCAGCAGAATCCGCCACCGCCACCGTAGGGATTCGCCCTGGGCCCTCCGTAGCCATCAACCTGCACCGAAACGATGGCATCAGGTCCGTGGTTTAATACGGCTATATCAGCGCCGCTCATGCCGTCATGACTGTGATCGCGGCAGGCCGTCAATAGACAGAGAAAAACGGCGACCAGTACCGCCAGCCCTGTGGACAAAATACGGGTATGCTTTATCATTGATGTATCCTTACAAAAATAAAATAAAGTAATGAATTATTAAGAGATGACGTAATTTCAGATTTTTATTTTTACGACGCCGTCCATAGTAATATGGTAATTAAAGTGTCAGGGAAGCAGTATTTTAAAAGCCTCGCTTTTTATATCCCGATATATTTTCCCCAGCACGCCCGATACCGTATTCAGATCTTTCATATCCGTTCGCGCCTGCACTAATATATCGCCAACATTAATATCAATAATCGCTTTTACCCGCTGGCCAAATTGTTTCACCGAATCCCACGTATCGTCATCGTTATCGTAAATCGTCCGCGACGCAAAATAACCGTGGGAAAACGAGGAATGCAGCGGATCATGATTATATTTGGCCAGCGTGTCATGCACGTAGTTATCGTAAAAATCCAGCATCGTCGGCGAGCCCATCAGCGCCGCCCGCCGGGCATCGCCACTTTTCTTGATCTGGATATATTCCGACTCCTGCGCCGCCACCAGCGGACCGCCAAGCTGGTCGGTTTGCGTGGTGGGGATCACATCCAGCAGCACCTGGCCCAGCAGCGCCACGATACCGGTATGGGCAAAGTCATAACCCCACGCCGCGCGGTCCAGCCGATCCTTATCGATAAACGGCACTTCTCGCGGCCCTTCGCTTTCCGCGGGCGCCGTCGCCGACGGCAGCGCGCCGGTCTGCTCATTCAGCGCCTGCTGATAAAAAGGCTTACGCTGATAATACTTATCGGCGTATTGCGGGCTGGCAAAGCGCTCGGTGCGCCAGGCGGTGATCCAGCTCAGCTGGTCCGCCAGCATCACCTCCAGCGCTTTGGCCTTCAGCGGCACATACACCGGATCCGGCAGTTTGCCCAGCGGACCGTTCTCCGGCGGCTTCGCGGCGGCGGCCGCAGCTTTCGCCTTATCGCTATCCGCCTTGTCGTGAGCCGCCTTCAGCGCGGCGACCGGATCCCGGCCCTGAGCCACGGCGATGGCCACCACCTCCGCCTCGTTGACGGCCGGCGTTTCGGTCTTCGCCCCCGCCTGCTGCGCCCCGGCCTGCTGCCAGGCGTTAAACAGGGCGATCGCCTGTTCGGAGATTTTGAAATAATCAGCAACGTAGCCTTGCATTACCCGATATTTTTTGTCCTGAGCCCCACCGGGTAATACTTCTTCAGGTACGCTCAGCGGCGCCCCGGCATCGAAGGCGGCGGCATACATATCATGCAGCACAATCTTTGACAGCAGGCTGCGGGAGTCGGTCTGCACCTTGCCGAGCTCCGCAGGCTTACAGTCGCCGCCGACATCGGCATGCATCCCGGGGTAGACCACCTCCACCGCTCCCGCCGGGTATTTACCGTCCGGACCGCGAATGGAGTCCAGCGGCAGGTCGCCGTGCTGCTCGTGGCCGGCGACAAAGTGGTAGCAGCTTTTTAAGAAGCCTTTGGTGGTCGGCAGCCGCAGGCTGTTGGCCGCCCAGCCCAGATGCCCGGTGGCCGACGGCAGGATATGCGGCACACCAACCGCCGAGACCGAATCCAGCAGTCCCATAAACTCGATACTGATGGGAATGCCCAGCAGCGTGGGTCCCCCCGGAACCACCGTCCCCGCCGGCAGCATATTTGTCGCATCGAGCGGCATTTTAGCGTCATCGAGCAGCGACTCCAGCCCGCGGGCGGTGGCGGCCCCCCGGCAGTAGCCGTAGACGAACAGCTTGATTTTGGCGATGCGCCGCTGCGAGCGCTGGATATGCAGCCGTGTTGGCTGCCGCGGCCACTGATTGACCACGGCACCCAGATGCTTGCTGCAGAACTCATCGAGCGCGCTTTTACGGTTGAACTTCTGGGTCAGCCGCGAGAAGGGCCAGACGGTGGCCATCTGAGGCCGAAAGGTATCCAGTTCGCTGTCCTCGATCCTTTCCTTTTTCACCGCATAGCAAATGCTGCTGTAGGTTTTAAGCAGCGCCTGGTTGATACGGTCCTCACCGCCGTTGGCAAACAGCTCGCCGTCCAGCGAGTATTCGTTCTCGCCAATCTGCGGAAAGCGCGCCCCGCAGCCGGGAAAGTAATAGCTGAAGTAGCCGTCGTTCTCCGCCTTATCTAACCAGTTTGCGGCATGGTAGAGACGGCCGATATTGGTCAGCGGCGGGTTTCGCGAGCCGTACACTTCATTACCATCTTCTTCATTACAGCAGGTACCGTCAAAGAATAGGCTGATATGCAGGCTGGCGGGGCAGCCCGGTTCCGTTTTTTTGTCCGATTGATGATCGGACTCTTTAACATACCCCTCCAGGTACTGCCTGGCGTAGTTGCCTTCGGTCTGCGTTCTGCTCGCTGGCAGGCGGCCGCGCTCGTTGTATTCGGTTTTCTGCTGCGTGGAGTTATCCGCGGGCTTTTTGTCATCCGGCCCGGGAAACTTTGGCGGTAGGCTGGCCGCTTCTGCGGTGGAGGTTTTGACTGCGACCGGAGTGGCACCGGTCTGAAAAGCCGCAATAAGCGCCTTCAGGGCATTCAGCGTGGAGTCTGCGGTGTCGGACATACGATGTTCTCCTTAACATGGTCAAATAATATTTTTTTCGCTTTTTCATCCTCATCGGGCGCACGATGTATCGGATATTCCGGAGATGAGCGATCGTGACAAGAACGAACAATTCTTACCTTATCGCAGGGAAAAATATGCACTTCAAAGCCACAGGCCTGTCCCTTCTCCCAGCGCTCAATGGGAACGGTGATCGGTCCATGGCGCTGATAGTATTGTGAATAGTTGTCAGGCATATCGCTTATTTTCATCCAGGAGTTAGGGTCGGAAGTCCAGGTGATTTTTGCCGTCAGCCCCGGCCGCCAGTCGTTGGGCACCATCACACAGCAGAAGCCGCCGCCGCCGTAGGAATTGGCTCCAGGCCCGCCGTAGCCGTTCACCTGCACCGAAACAATGGCATCCGGACCGTGGTTTAAGACGTTTATATCAGCGCCGCTCATGCCGTCGCGACTGTGATCGCGGCAGGCCGTCAGCAGGCAGAGAAAAACGGCGGCCAGCACCGCCAGCCCGCCGGGCAAAATACGGATATGCTTTATCATTGATGTGTCCTTACAAATACAAAGTGATGACTTATTAATAAATGGCGTAATTAAATGCTTGTATTTATGCTAATAGATGAACTTCCATATATAACTGATGATGATATTTGTAGCGGTCAAATAAAATGGGCCGCTACAAATATCAATACCGGTTTCTCATAGACCAGAGCCGGGCAATATTAGTCAGCAGCGAATTGTGTATGCAGGCTGGCGGGACAGCCCGGCTCCGTTTTTTTGTCCGATTGATGTTCAGACTCCCCGACATATCCTTCCAGATACTGCCTGGCGTAGTTGCCTTCGGCCCGCGTTCTGCTCGCCGGCAGGCGGCCGCGCTCGTTGTATTCGGCTTTCTGCTGCACAGAGTTATCGGCAGACTTTTCTCCGTTTTTATCATCCGGCCCGGGAAACTTCGGCGGTAAGCTGGCCGCTTCCGCGGTGGAGGTTTTAACCGTGACCGGGGTGGCGCCGGTCTGAAAGGCGGCAATAAGCGCCTTCAGGGCATTCAGCGTGGACTCTGCGGTGTCGGACATACGATCTCCTCCTTGATATGTTTGAAAATGATCTTATCCGCTCGTTGCTCCCAGTCAGGAGGAGACTGGAGTACCGGGTAGCCCGGCTGCCCAGGCGGGATGCAGGAACGCACTATCCGCACTTTATCGCAGGGGAAAATATGCACATCAAAGCCACAGGCCTGCCCCTTCTCCCAACGTTCGATAGGGACAGTAATCGGCCCATGTTTCTGATAGTGAGTTTCATAATCGTCCGGCATCTCACTCGATTTCATCCAGGAGTTAGGGTCGGAAGTCCAGGTGATTTTTGCCGTCAGGCCCGGTCGCCAGTCGTTGGGCACCATCACGCAGCAGAAGCCGCCGCCGCCGCCGTAGGGATTCGCCCTTGGCCCGCCGTAGCCGTCAACCTGCATAGAAACAATGGCGTCTGGACCGTGGTTATAGACATTTATATCAGCGCCGCTCATGCCGTCGCGACTGTGGTCGCGGCAGGCCGTCAGCAGGCAGAGAAAAACGGCGGCCAGCACCGCCAGCCCGCCGGGCAAAATACGGATATGCTTTATCATTGATGTGTCCTTACAAATACAAAGTGATGACTTATTAATAAATGGCGTAATTAAATGCTTGTATTTATGCTAATAGATGAACCTCCATATATAACTGATGATGATATTTGTAGCGGTCAATGAATATTGGCCACGATAAATATTCTCAGCAGTTATTTCATATCCGTTCGTGCGTGTATTAATTATTTCGCCGATATTAAGTTCAATAATTGTTTTACTCGCAGGCCCGGCAGGACGCTATTATCGTAAAAATCCAGCATCTGCGGCGAACCCAGCTGCGCCACGATGCCGGTGTGGGCAAAGTCATAGCCCCACGCCGCGTGGTCCAGCCGATCCTTGTCGATAAACGGTACCTCACGCGGCCCCACGCTCTGCGCAGGCGGCGCAGCAGACGGTATTTTTCGGCCCCAGCGGGCGGGAATATATCTCCAGCCCGGCAGGCACCGTTTCCGCCATCTTCATCGTCGGTAGTTCCGGCGTCAGCGCCACCACCGATAGCCACGGAATGGTGCGCAGATAGTGCGGCCACAGCATGCTAACCAGCCCTTCGGTAAGCTCAGGCAGGTCGTCATCAATCTTTTCCCGCAAGCGCTCCATGGAAAAAGCAACCCCTTCAAACAGACGCTCTACGTAGGGATCCGGCGTACCGGCTTTGTCGAGATCCAGCATCGAAATAGCATAAGGTTAAATCATCGATCGTATGTTATCCGTTACTCGTCCATGACGATCATCAGGCGTTTAAACGCACAGCACCGCCGCGCGGGCGGGGTCAATAGCAATCAGGTCCGCCAGCAAACGGTCCATCTGCGACTGCAGACGAGCTCTTTCCGTTTCGCTGCGTCCGGCCTTACCGCGCAACAGCCGCAGATGACGCGCTCGGACTTCAAACAGTAGTTCCGGTTCCCATTGCGCCAGTGACAGCGTGGCTGCCAGCACGTCCAGTTCCGCCAGCAGATGTTGCGCCAGTTCGTTTTTCCCGCTCTGCTCGGCAATCCGCGCCATCAATAATCGCAGTAACCAGCGGCTTCTGGGGGTGGTGATACCCGGACGATGTTGCAGCCAGGTCAGCGCCGCCTCAGCGCCATCGCTGTCGACCAGAGCCAGCGCCTCCGGCTCTAACTGAAGGATGTTGTCGTCGCCGGAAGCGGTGACGGCGCGGGAAGCGGTGTCGTCCAGCCAGATGGTTGCATTATCCAGCACCTGTTGCTGTATCCAGTTCAGCGTCACCTCATCGGCAAACGGCGTACCATCGTTAAACGCCAACCCTTCCAGGCCGATCAAACGTGCCAGCAGTCCTTGCAGATCATGCTGAATAATAGCGGCCTGCGCGTCGCGCCCGGATTTCAACAGCGCCTGGTGAACATACCACTGCAGATCCAGCCACAGATGGTTTGCGCCGCGGGAAAACATCTCGCTGGCCTGCTCGAGTAATTCCATCCAGCTCTGTTGGAGATACAGCCTTTTCAGCAGCGCCCGCTGGTCCGGTTTTGGCGGATCAATACGAGTTCTGCCGTCCGCCAGTAACGGCGGCAACTGATGCAGCGTATCATGGCGAATGCTCTTTATCAGGTGATGGGCAGAGAGCCAGCCATCCGGCTGGTCGCTGAGATACTTTGCCAGCACCCGCGCCTGCGTCAGCAGCTCCTGACCAGAGGTGATACCGCTGAGCACTGGCGCGCTGCCCCCCACCGCCGCTAGCGGCGCATCGCTGATATTCTGCGGGACCACAGCTTCTGGCCCGCCGGATTTCATTAACCGGGTTTCGAGGGCGGCGCACAACGCGCCGGGGACCGCCCCTTCTTGCGTCTGCTCCATGATCAGCAACGCGCCGGTGATACGTAGCGCATCGCTGTTGCATACCTCCGGGTATAACGACAGGCTGTCGAGCATGCGCTGGCTCGCCAGCCAGTCAAGGGCAGCTCTCCTGCTGCGATCCCGCTGCGGGTGTAGACTCACGCCAAAACGCTGCATTAATCCAGCCAGTAATTCCAGCCCATCAGCCAGACCCGCTTCGCCATCGCGGTGCAGGCGGGCCCAGGCGTAGTATGAGGCGACGCGGATATCCTGGGTGACGGTGGTCAGCAGCTTTTCCGCAAGCTGACAAATCAGATCGGTATTGGCGCCGGATAGCTTATTCACTTCTTCGCGCATCAACTGGAAATCATCGTCATAGCCGGGATCATCGCCCGTTGGTTGCTCGGTCGTGACCGGCTGCAGCCAGTTTTCCCACAGCAGCAAACGCTGCTGGGTCTGTGCGGCCAGCGCTTCCGGCGCTACCTGGCTCGCACTAATCAATGTAAGAACTGATGCCATTAATAAAGATCCTCCCTGCGCTGTTCACTCTCCGCCTCGCAGCCCCATACGGACTCCGCCCCGCTGTCGCTCATTCCCGACGGGCTGTTGACGGGGAGTGTCTTACCAAATATCAACGTGCGCTGCGCATCGGCGAAATTCACCACTTCGCTCTGCGCCTCTTCCTGCAGGGTGAAATAATAGAATATGCCGACTTCAGCCAGCAGGCGCTGAATAAACGCCAGGTCGCTCTCGCGATACTGGTTTATCTGTTCGCGTTTTGGGTAGCTTTGCTTGAGATTAAATTCATATTCCCAACCATGCAGGTTATGCTCCTGCGGTTGTGTTGCGCTCACGGCCCAACGAACTCATCCAGGTCATATTTTTTCTCCATAAGACCGCAATGCCCTGCAGATAGTGTTCTGCTTGCCCATCGCCCGCGCCATCCTGTACCGGGATGGGGTTGACGCTAAGAAATTCTCATCAGGAGTGGCTAAATTCCATGACCACGTCGCCTTCTTCATCGACATCCAGAGAAAGGCTCTGCTGCTTCAACCCTGCCGCCAGATGGCTCAACAGTTGCTGACTCAGCATCGGTAGAATTTGTTGATTAAGCAGGCTGTCAATGTTACGCGCGCCGGTATCCGGCAGCAGGCAGGCGTCCGTCAACGCGTCGTACAAGCCTTCGGCAATATCGGTTGTCATACCGTAGTGACGATACAAACGCTGGCTGACCTGGTTGAGTTTCATGTTGACAATTTTGCGCATCGCCAGTTGGCTGAGCGGACGGTAAATAATGGTCTGGAAACGCGCGAGCAGCGCTGGTTGAAAATGTTCTCGCAGCACCGGGCGCAACAGGTCATGTAAATCGGATTCTGTCGCTTCCGGCCGCTCCTCCAGCCTCTGCATCAGCCGATCGCTGCCGAGGTTTGAGGTCATCAGGATCACCGTATTGCGAAAGTCGATTTCGCGTCCCTCGCCATCGCGCATTAAGCCACGGTCGAACACCTGGTAGAACACATTCATCACATCACGATGCGCTTTTTCCACTTCATCAAGCAGTACCACGCTGTACGGGCGTTTGCGTACCGCTTCGGTGAGAATCCCCCCTTGACCGTAGCCGACATAACCGGGAGGCGAACCTTTCAGTTGGGACACCGTATGCGGCTCCTGATATTCGGAAAGGTTGATGGTAATCAGCGATCTCTCACCACCGAACAGCTCATCAGCCAGCGCCAGCGCGGTTTCCGTTTTTCCAGTGCCGCTCGGACCGACAAGCAGAAATACGCCCTGCGGGCCGTTATCCGGTGCAAGCCCGGTTTTGGTCGCCCGCAGTCTCTTGGCAATGGCGTTTAGCGCCATATCCTGCCCCACCACTCGTTTATCCAAATGAGATTCGAGACTCAGCAGTTCCGTCTGCTCGTCCTTCAGCAATGAAGAGAGCGGTACCCCGGTCCAGTCGGCAATCACCGTTGCTACGGTACGTAAATCGACATCCAGCCCCAGCAACGGATGGTTATTCTGGACGCTGGCAAGTTGGCTCTGTAATGCGCCGATCTCCTTGCGGCGGGAAGGATCGGCTCGGCAGCTCAGCAGTTGCTCGGTCAGCTTCAGTTCCAGGCCGTACTGCGTTTCCAGATCACCAAGCTGTAAAATAATACGCGATTCTTCCAGCTCAATTGCCGCCAGCCGCGCTTCGTCGCTACCGCTACCGACCATGGCATCTTCCAGCAACGCCTGTTTTTCCATTTCCAGCGCCGTGATTTGCGCTTTCATACGCGTCAACAATTCCGGCACCGTATCGATTCCCATGCGAATGCGGGCCGATGCGGTATCCAGTAGGTCCACCGCTTTATCTGGCAACTGGCGGCCGGTGAGATAGCGTCGGGAAAGTGTCACGGCGGCGCGAATGGCTTCATCGGTGATATGTACCCCGTGATGCTGAGCATAGCGAGATTTTAACCCGCGCAGCATCAGACAGGCGGTGTCATCGTCCGGTTCGTCGACTTTGACCATCTGGAAGCGGCGCTCCAGCGCGGCATCACGCTCGAAGTACTGCTTATACTCACTCCAGGTCGTGGCGGCGATAGTTCGCAGTTCGCCGCGCGCCAGGGCCGGTTTGAGCAAATTAGCGGCATCCGCGCCACCGGCCTGGTTGCCTGCGCCGATGATAGTATGAGCTTCATCGATAAACAGCAGCACCGGAACAGGCGACTGCTGTACCGCTTCGATAATGTTCTTAAGCCGCTGTTCGAATTCCCCTTTAACGCCTGCGCCGGCCTGCAGTAAGCCGAGATCCAACGTACGCAATGAAACCGGCTTCAGACTGTCCGGCACGTTGCCCTCCGCGATACGCAACGCCAGCCCTTCGACCAGCGCAGTTTTGCCGACACCGGGTTCGCCAACCAGGATTGGGTTGTTTTTTCGCCTGCGCGACAGGATATCCACCATTTGACGAATTTCGTTATCGCGACCAAAGACCGGGTCGATTTTGCCTTCGCGGGCGCGAGCAGTGATATCAAGGGTAAATTTGTCCAGCGCGTTCTGTAACGCAGGGGTCATCTCAGCGGACTTCACGCCCGATTCCACGGGGCGGCCGACAAACTCCACATCGCCAACGTGGCCTGGTTCATCTGGCTGTAATTCCGGGCGCTCATCAGACTGCATATCTAATAGTGGTCGCAGGTGTTCAAGCTGCGCTTGTCCTAACGTTAACAGCGGCCACAGACTGTCACAGCGCACCCGCGTTGGGTTGCTGACTAACGCCATCAGTAGATGAACACTGCGTAGAGAGGTCTCGCCCGCCAGTGAAGCCCTTAACCACGCCTCCTGCATCAGGCTCTGGATGCTGCCGGACAGCTGCGGCCGGCTGTGTACCGAGCGCGGAAGCGTTTCCAGAAAAGAGAGCAGATCCTGCCAGATAGCGTCCATATCCCACTCATAACGCCGCGCTAATACGGTCAGGTCTCCCTCGCCCTGCTCCAATAGTTTTAGCAGCCAGTGTTCGGGAAGGATTTGCGCATGCGCGCGGGCCTGGCACAACGAAGCGGCGCCTTCCAGGGCGCGGGCGCAATAAGGGTTTAAACGGCGTAACAGAATGGCTGGGTTTTCCATGAGGCTCTCTCTTTGTCGATTCCGGACACGCTACCGCCCATCGCCGTTTCCCGTGATGCAGGAGACCAAAGCGCACAAGGTCGGGCAGGCTGATTATTTTTGCTAAAAGCCAACGGTCACTGGCGCTTAGCAAAAAAGCAGACGGCGAACCGCCTGCTTCGGGCGTCAGGCTGTCGTTCGTTCATTCCATGAATCGGAATGAATGATGTTGCCGTCTTTATAGGTCCAGGTGATTTTTTCGTAGCGCAGTTCAATCTGCTCAAGATGGCTGTGCTTCTCGTAGGCTGGGTTCTTGATGTCGTGCATCAGCGGATTGACCTTCACCACTTTCACGTTTTCCAGTTTGGTGTTGAAGTATTCCACTTCCTGACCAGCATCATTGATTTTGTACCACTTGAATTCGGCAGACTTCAGCGTCTGGCCGGTAGTCACCGCCTTGTAGAGATAGGGGCTTGAGGAGTCGATTTCCTTGGTAAACAGAAACGGCGTGTGGATACGCGTGCCGGTTAGCTTTCCGGTGTTGTTGTCGGTCGGGATGTACAGGTTATGCTCCTGCGCCACTACTTCGATGCTGCCTTCACGATCTTTCACATCTACGGAACCTTTAATGTCCGCCCCGCCGTCGTCTTTCAACCATAAATAGACTGGTATTGCCATGTTAATTACTCCATTTCATTTTTTAACACGCCATCATCCTGAGATGGCGCAGGTGTGTTGTCTGTCGCCAGACAGGCTGTAGCCTGTCGAGCCAGACGACTTGGATAGTGACAGGCGTGTTACCCTTTCGCCTTCGGCATTTGGCTAACCAGAGACAAATTGACGTCCATGCCTTCCACCTGGAAGTGCGGCACCGCGAACAGCTTGACGCGGAAGAAGCCAGGGTTATCCTCGATATCTTCCACTACCACTTTCGCATCACGCAGCGGATGTGAGGCCTGCAGCTCGTCGCCCGGATCGGTCATTTCCGTAACCAGGCCACGAACCCAGGTATTGAGCTCCAGCTCAAGCAGGCGGCGATCTTTGGTGGTGCCGATGTTCTCGCGTTGGATCAGTTTCAGGTAGTGGGCGATGCGCGATAGCAGGAAGATGTACGGCAGGCGGGCGTTGATACGGCTATTGGCTGTCGCATCCGCGGTGTCGTACTGCGCGGGTTTCTGAGTTGAGTTAGCCGAGAAGAAGCAGGCATAGTCACGGTTCTTATAATAAGACAGCGGAATAAAGCCCAGATTGGCGAATTCGAACTCACGGGTTTCCGGGATCATCACCTCGGAAGGGATTTTCACCTGATTTCCTGTGCCGAGATCATAGAGGTGGATGGGAAGATCTTTCACCGCGCCGCCCGCCTGCGGGCCACGGATTTGCACGCACCAGCCGTTTTGAATAAAGCTGCGTACCATGTTCGAGGCGAAGGCGAATGACGCGCTGGTCCACAGATACTTTTCGTGATCCGGCCCCTTTACCTGCTCAATGTAGTTAAAGCTGCGCACCGGAACCGTGTCCGGCCCATACGGCAGACGGCCCAATACCCGCGGCATGACCAGGCCGATATAGCGCGAGTCATCGGTATCGCGGAACGATTTCCATTTAATGTACTCAGCGCGATCGAAATAGTTGCCGATATCTTTAATTGCCGCGACTTCTTCCATTGAATCCTTGAGGAAAAATTTCGGCCCTACGGCGCCGATAAATGGCATATGCGCCGCAGCGGAGACTTTCGAAATATTACGCAACAGCGCCATGTCCTGCGGGCTGGCGTCAAACTCGTACGCCGATATTACCGATCCTATCGGCTCGCCGCCGGGGGTGTCGTATTCGGCGGTGTAAGTATGCCAGTACAGGCCGCTCTGTATCACCTCTGGCGCATCTTCAAAATCCTGACGTAAATCGTCTTTGGACACATCGAGGATTTCGGTTTTCACGTTCTGGCGATAGTCGGTGTTATCTACCAGTTGCTTCAGGCCGCGCCACAGAGATTCCACCTTCTGGAACTCCGGGTGATGCATAACAGCATCAAGTTGACGGCTTATACGAAAATCCAGGTCCGCGATGTGGTGGTCAATAAGCGTTTTATCGAGTTTCTCCACCTGCTGGCCGGATTGACGAATGCAGTCCATAAAAACCTGCATCGCCGCGGTCAGGCGTTCCCCCGCCGTGGCCTCTGATAGCGCCGTGTCGTCCAGAAAGACATTAATATCGCCAAGGCTTGATGCCGGGCTCAGATTGATTTTTTCAAACAGAGAAGCGTAAACGCTTTCTTTGTTCATTACGGCAGTTTGCCCCTGTGCGGGGTTCGTTTCAGTATTTACAGACATCAGCATATTCCCGGTTAATCCATTAAAAGAGATGACCGCCGTTTACTTCCCGGCAAGGGCACTCATTTCGGCGCGTAATTCGCTGGACAGAGCTGGATCTTTAAGGATTCTCTCAAGCTCTTTTCTGAAAGTAGCGTTATCAAGCAGGTTCGATTTGAGATCGCGTAATAAATTACGCATCGCCAGCATGGCGCGGAGTTGAGGGATTTGCCGGGCAACCTGTTCGGGCTCAAAGTCTTTTATATCGGAAAAACGCAGTTTAACATTGTCTTCTGAGTTATCCCCAGCCAGCGTATTCTCAACGGTGAGATTGATCTCTGGGTTAAATTCAGAAAGCACACTATTAAAATTATTCTTATTGATATCTATTTTCTGGCGCTCGGCCAATGGTCGATGCTCTTTTCCATTACTGAAATCACCAACGGTGAGCAATTTAAGCGGTAGTTCAACCTTCTTCTGCGCCCCCCCGGTATGTAAGGATAATTTTAAATTAATACGTGCCTTCGGCACCTCATTCTGGAATGAATCAGCCATAGCGGTCCCTTTTCCTTAAGGAATGATTGTGGAGTAAATTTCGTTTTATTCACGACGTTATGTTTAAAGAAATCAGGGCAATATATCAACCAGCAGATACGAAGATCCAGAGATAACAAGTCATTTAATTGGCATAGATCAATATCGCCGGCAAGCAATCATTTCAACCAATAACTTATGCAATCTCAACACGATAACCAATATATAATTCACTCAATCACAGATGGAAACTATTTAAATGTGATAAATTCAACTTTCAGCGTCGAAATAAACTCATTCCTTTTAATAAATGAATTATTAAAAGAAACTATTAATAGAGACGTTAATAAAATAGCATTCTGGGTGTCAAAAACTACCAGACTGGCGTAGGCCAGTCTGGTATTCCCGTAAAAAACATTCTCTCAGAACCAGGCCTCAAACATGCCGCCGATGTTCAGCGAATCCAGCCGCTCGTCGCTGGTGCCGTCTACTTTCGCGGTGTGTTCGTTATCCACCTGGCCGCCGGTCACATAGAAGCGCAGCATCGGGCGGAACTCCGGCCCCATACCGATGGCGATGTTCTGCGACAGCGTCAGCTTCCAGCCGTGGTTATCCCCGCCCTGGTCGTAGTCCACGCGCTGGTAGCCCGCTTCCAGCCAGGTCGAGTGCACATCGTTCCAGAAGTACATTGGCCGGACGATCGCGCCGTAGTTTTTACGGTTGTCGGTATTATCCTTGCCGTTGTCGTAGTCGTGGAAGGCCAGCAGATACTCGATCTGCGCCTGCTGGGTGAATTTATGGCTGCCCTCGAAGCTGGCGTAGACCGTGGTCAGGTCGTCGGTTTTGTTGTAGACGCTGTTATCCGAGTTGTCGGAGTAGCGCAGGATCACTTTGTTCACCCCGCTGTCGTTGGTGTGGCTCAGCACCAGCCCGCCCTGCCAGGCATCGAGGCGCGCGTCGCTGTCCACCGCTTTTGAGTCGAAGCCGTAGTTGGCGTACACCTCGACGTCGATCGGCCCGGCCTTGATGTTGTGGGTTTTGGTGGTCAGCGCGTAGTGGCCGTTGTCGCCGGTATCGGAGCTGCCGGTACAGGTGATGCGCGACGGGTTGGTCTCATCGGCCATCACTTCCGGGCTACAGGATTTCACCTGCGACACCGTCGCCACGTCGAACTGCACGCCGCCGATATCGAAGTTCTTCACCCCGGCGCCCTGGCCGTCGTGGTTCATCCAGAAGTAGTCGTTGATCCCCTGTTGCGGGCGCTGGTGGAAGTCGCGGCCGGCCCAGATATAGGCGTTGGGGTTAGATTCGAGGACGTTGGTGACGCCGACGTAGGCTTTTTTCAGGTTAACCTCGTCGCTCCAGTGGTCAAACATGACGTTGAGATCCCAGATGGCCCCCTGCGCGCTTTTGAACGCTTTGCTGATCTGGAATTCGCCGCCGTTGCTTTCGTTGCCGAGACGGCCGATCGCCGAGGCGCCGTTATAGGAGCCGTCGACGCCGACATATTTCTGGTCGCCGGTCTGGAAGTGGGCGCCATAGCGGGCGTAACCGCTAAATTTCAGGCCGAAAGGGATCGCCAGATCCGGCGAAGCCGCGGTGGTTTGCGGGTTGGTTATAACATCGACCTTCTTATTAGCCGCGGCGTCGATTTTGGCCTGGCGGTCGGCCAGCGCTTTATCGACGGCTTTCGCGACGATGGCGTCGATCTGCTCCTGGGTAAATTCTTGGGCTGTTACAGAGGTAAGCGGAGAAAACACGGCGATGACCGCCATAGTTAATGGAAGCTTTCTTATCATTGTCATCATTATCTCAATAGAGGTTAATTTTATTCAGGCAATAACAATCTGACTCTGGCCACGCAGAATATGTTGCTACTGTGAGAACAATTTAATTTTTATTTTGTTCGACTACAGAGGTTTTATACGAATAACGCTCTCCTTTCCCACAATTAAATTAATGATTAGCGCTAAAACAAGCAACGCCGCAGAGACTTGCCAGTTGAATTTCATTGTATGGTGAACAAAACCATTAATCGCGCTGCACTTGACCTAAGATTGCATGAACACTCCAATATTGGTGGATGTAAGAAATGTAACAACTATGACACATCCTGTATTCTATAAACCGGCTGCTCAATTACGTTATTTCACTCAGCGATTGAGAAAACACTCAAATGTGAGCCATATCGCAAATATCACTTTCATATATTCAACATCATAAAATCCATATAGAGTACAGAGATAATGCCAAACGGCCTTTGCTTTGAGGATCACAGAAGTAAAAAAACATAATTAATTAATTTAAAAACGTAATAGATTCTTCGCGATCTTTTGTGTCAGAAAGTGTTTCACATTCACACAACAAACCGGAGTCTGCTCAGAATGAGTAAAAACATAATGCAAAATCGCAATGATGAATATCATAAATTAACTCGAGGGGAACGTATTGGCTACGGTATGGGCGATTTTGCGCAAAACCTGGTTTTCGGCACGATCGGCGGCTTTCTTGCTCTACATATGTTGACGGTAAATACGATCAGTACAGCCACTGCGGGGTTCATTTTTCTTTTTGTCCGAATCATCAATGTTTTTTGGGATCCGATGGTTGGAACCTATGTGGACAAAAGGACCTCCGCGGCAGGGAAATATCGTCCCTGGCTATTAAGAGCCGGAGTGCCGCTAGTGATTCTTTCCGCTTTGCTTTTTGCCCCCATTCCGGGCGTCAGAGGCTCCGTACCGTTTGCTTTTATCATCTATTTAGCGCTGGATTTAGTCTATTCCCTGGTCAATATACCTTACGGTTCTCTTAATGCCTCGCTAACCAGAGATCCCGAATCAATTGATAAATTAACCAGTACGCGAATGATGCTGGCTAATAGCGCCAACCTTTTAGTCTATACCCTGTTTCCGATGTTCGTACAAATGGCTTCACCAAAAGATCGTAGCCTCAAGGATACTGGTTTTTTTGGCATTGAACTCAACCTTGGTAACTATACCGACCCATCAGCGAATTACGCCTGGTTCGGCGTCTACTCCGTTTATATGTTATTAGGCGCGGTGGCACTTTTTATTTGTTATAAATTCACCAAAGAACGCGTCGTTGCAACCGCAGAACAGACGGCGAATGTCAAAACAACCGATCTGTTCCTTGAGCTCAAAAATAACCGTCCTCTTGTCATTCTTGGACTATTTTTCATGCTGGCCTTTACCTTCATGTTCTTTATGAACACGGTAAATGGCTTTTTCAATCAGTATGTGGTTGGTCACTCTGAGTGGATGGGCGCCGTCGGTCTGGTCGCCTCAATACCGGGTATTGCGTTCCCTATTTTTTGGCCAAAACTTAAGAAAATTTTTGGTAAGAAAGGCTTCTTCCACATTTTCCTGGGGATGTTTATTGTCGGTGAGTTATTAACGTATGTCTGGTCACGGGAAGGTATGCACGATGCGCTGTGGCTTGCTTATATCGCCACATTTATTAAACAGTGGGGCTTAACCTCAGCCACCGGATTTATGTGGGCACTGGTACCTGAAGTGATTGCCTATGGCGAATTAAAGTCTGGTAAGCGAAATGCGGCAATCATCAACGCGATTATGGGACTCTTTTTCAAGATTGGCTTTACCATCGGGGGCGCTATTCCTCTGTGGTTGCTGGCCGTCTATGGTTTTAATGAAACCGGCGCGCAACAAAGCGCGAGCGCTATCGACGGGATCATGATGACAGCGGTCTGGATCCCCATCGCCTTAGCGATTGTCTCGATGATCATCATGCAAATTTATCCTATCTCAGACAAACACGTCAGCGACATTAACCGCCAACTTGATGAGATTCGGGTGTAAAACCAATACGATTAAATTTATAAAGGTATAATGATATGTCTCTTATCCAAAACCCTATTTTGCGTGGCTTTAATGCCGACCCCAGCATTATCCGTGTTGAGGACACCTACTATATAGCCAACTCGACGTTTGAATGGTTTCCCGGCGTCCGTTTGCATGAGTCAAAGGATTTGCAGCACTGGAATCTGCTGCCGTCACCATTGTCGACCACTACTCTTTTAGATATGAAAGGCAATCCGTCTTCAGGCGGCATCTGGGCTCCGGCGCTCTCTTATGCGGATGGCAAATTCTGGTTAGTGTATACCGATGTGAAAGTCACCGAGGGTGCCTTTAAAGACATGACAAACTACCTGACCACCGCAACTGATATTCGCGGCCCGTGGAGTTCGCCGGTCAAACTTAATGGCGTAGGTTTTGATGCTTCACTTTTTCATGATGATGATGGCCGTAAATATATCGTGCAGCAAACGTGGGACCATCGAGAGTACCATCATCCTTTTGACGGCATTACCTTAACTGAACTCGATACTAAAACGCTAAAACTGATGCCCGAAACAGCAAGAACCATTTATCGCGGTACCGCGGTGGCGCTCGTTGAGGGGCCGCATCTCTATAAACTGCACGGCTATTACTATCTCTTTGCCGCTCAGGGGGGAACGGTATTTACTCATCAGGAGGTGGTGGCGCGTTCCACGACATTAAACGCCGATAGCTTTGAAACTGAGCCTGGGGAGGTATTTTTAACTAACGTTGATACCCCTGACAGCTATATCCAGAAACAAGGACACGGGGCTTTGGTTTCGACGCCCGAAGGCGAGTGGTATTATGCTTCGCTGTGCGCTCGTCCATGGAATCGCCCTGGTGAGTCAATTTATGATCCACGCGGTTGGTCCACGCTTGGCCGGGAAACGGCTATCCAAAAGGTGTACTGGGATGACGATGGCTGGCCACGAGTGGAAGGCGGTCACGGCGGTAGAACGTTTGTCGAGGGACCAAAAGACGCCATTTATACCGAAAGCACGAAAGACAACAGCCAACATGATGAATTTACAACACCAGCGCTCAATCTCAACTGGAATACCCTTCGGGTACCTTTTAGCGGAAAAATGGGTAGCACAGGCAACGGAAAGCTAACCTTAATCGGTCAGGGGTCATTAGCGAACACCCATGACCTGTCGTTGATTGCCCGCCGCTGGCAAGCCTTTTACTTTAATGCTGAAGTTAAAGTAGTCTTTAATCCCTTTAGTTACCAACAAATGGCCGGGTTAACAAATTACTACAACGATCGCCACTGGAGTTTTGCTTTTATCACCTGGAATGAAATTAACGGCAGAGTCATTGAGGTCGCCGAAAACAACCGTGGAAAATATACTTCATATTTGAAAGATAATGCGATTAAGGTTCCTGAAAACGTCGAATACGTATGGTTACGGACGAAAGTCAGGAAGCAGACCTATAGCTATGAGTATAGTTTTGACGGCATCGCGTTTATTGAAATCCCGGTGATATTAGATGCCGCTGTTCTTTCTGATGACTATGTCCTGCAGAGCTATGGCGGTTTCTTTACTGGGGCATTTGTAGGTCTTGCTGCAGTAGACTACTCCGGTTATGACGTCAGCGCCGAGTTTTACCATTTCGATTATCAGGAACTGGGCGACTCATTAATTGGCGATGATGTTTATAGCTGGGAGGCTGGCGAGCTACGTGCTGGTTAGTTTGATGAACATCTTTTATAGTCAACCTGGCGCAGATTAACCCGGTAAGATGAAAGCGAAGATCTGTGGATTGGCAATGTTTATATCAGGACGGTGGGTTCCCCCACCGTCTCATTATGACTTTTCTACTGCTTTTTAACGCCCAGACAACCGCGAACAAATTCAGGATTAAAGTGTTTCACCGCTTCACCCACATAGCCTAAATCCAGTGCGCTGATTTGCGCCATTTCGCTGTCAGTCAGTGAGAAATCCCAGATTGCAAAGTTCTCTGCAATCCGTTCCTGCCGAGTGGATTTAGGAATCACCGTGACACCGCGCTGCACGTTCCAGCGCAGGACAACCTGAGCAATGGTTTTTTGATGAGCAGCGGCAATCCCCTGAAGCATTGCATCTTCATAAGGTTTATATCTGCCGCCGCCTAACGGCGCCCAGGCTTCAGGCTGAACGTTATAATGCTTCATGGTTTCCAGCGATGCGGGTTGCGCAAAGTAAGGATGCAGTTCGACTTGATTGACCATAGGTTTAATTCTGACGGTTTCGCAAAAGTTGGCTAAGACATGCGCATAGAAGTTGGACACGCCAATGGCTTTCAATTTACCGGCTTCATAAGCATGTTCCAACGCGCGCCAGGCGCTGAAATAATCGCCCATGGCCTGATGCAATAAATAGAGATCGAAGTAATCCAGGCCCGATTTTTTCAGTGACGCCTCGATACCGGCTTTGGCCATATCGCCGTTGGCCATGTCCTGAACCCACAGTTTTGAGGTAATAAATAATTCCTCACGGGTACACAGCCCTTCGGCAATAGCTTCACGAACCGCCTCGCCCACGGCGTCTTCATTGCCATAGACGGCAGCGGTATCAATCAGGCGATAACCGGTACGAATAGCGCTTAATACCGACTGCTTACACTCTTCTTTATCGGTAACCTTAAACACGCCAAAACCGACCATCGGCATGTTGAGGTTGTTACTTAAAACTGTGTATTCCATGAAAAGGCTCCCGTCATGTGAAAACATCATTTTAGGACCGGAATGCCAGCATGATTAGTCTGTCATTTCTGATTTGACCTATGCATTGAATTCATAAATACAGGCAGGTTTGATTGGCGCAACGCTACAGAGCGGCGAACGTATTGAATTAATGCCGGATATGGAAACGACGATTAAGACTGAACCACAAAATATTACTGCTATTTACCCTCATGCTCTTCACCCAACGTTAATCGTCAGGGCCGTAATTGATTATTAGATAGTCTTTTTAAGTAACTCTGATAACATGCCTGTAAAAAATGGGCCACCCTGGCGACCCATTTTTTACTCGTGGCGATTAGAACAGAATGCAGAAATAATATATGTCGCAAAAACAATAACATTCTATTATCACATTGTATTGTGAACGCGACATCAAGTTACGGCATGCCATTATGCATATATCTAACTAATCTTAATATCATCGAAGTTGATATCTTCCTCTTCTTGATCGTTATTAATAACAACATCGCGAGGAACATCTTTTTTGATGACAGCATAGATGGTTGCTGTTACTAAAATATTAACTATTAATGCCATAATACCTGCCATAGGATTTGACATTGTTGGGAGCATTAATACCCCGCCAAAAGGTACAGTTGCATCCGCACCATAAACCATGGTGATTGCACCACCACAAGCACCGCCGATTGCCGCTGCTGCAATACCACGAACGATATCATTCATCACTATAGGGATAGATCCTTCAACAATATTCACTACCCCCATAGGAACCGCCGACTTCAACATTTCGATTTCTTCGTTATTATAGATATTTTTGCGAAGCAGCTTAGCGATAAAAAATGCAAGCCCAAAACCGATAGGTGTTGCCGTGTTGACTAACTGAAGGGCCGTAACTGGCTCATTTATACCCTGTGCCTGGAGGGTTAAGACGAATGCAAAGCACGTTTTATTGATCGGCCCACCAAAGTCAACGATACACAACGCCCCAATAACAGCACCTAACACTAAATTAGATGAAGTTCCCATACTTCTCAGGAACGATGTGAGTGCATCGGTAAAAATACCAATAGGCGTGCCGATGATATAGACCATGAGCAGAGCACTGAAAATGGATGCAAAAAATGGCACAATCAATGTCGGCATTAAACCCCGAGCCCAGCCAGGAACCTTCACATTTTTAATGATAGCAAGAGCAATATACCCGGAAATGTAGCCGCCGATCATTCCCCCGATAAAACCCGCACCAATAGCATTAGCGGCCAGACCGACAACAAAACCAGGGGCAATACCGGGCTTACCTGCGATCGAACCGGAAATTCCGATAGCAATAACGACGGGTAATAGTCCGAGTGCCTTAGCTCCCATGGTAGCGAAAGCCTGCCACAGATCAAATTGACCCGATACTAAAGTGTCCTGAACCGTCCCGCCAAAACCCATACCGATGGCAATAATAAACCCAGCGCCACAGACAATCGGAATCAAGAATGAGATGGCAGTCAGCAGATGACCTTTAGGGTTTGCTGCTTTCCATATTTCTTTTATATTCATAAATTACGCCCTTTATTTTATATAGGATACGCATAGGTAGGGGTTATGAATTGACTAATTCACCAAGCTTTTCAATAAGCTTATTTGGTGATTTAACTGCCATTTCCGTTGGTACTTTGACGACTTTCTTTCCGGCAAACCTTTCTTCACCGGAAACTTTAACATCGGCGGCTAACAGAACAATGTCGGCTTGTGCAATTTCTTCAGCGGTCAAGGCATTCTCAATACCTATAGTGCCTTGCGTTTCGATTTTGACATTGTGACCGGCCTTTTTTGCAGCTATTTCAATTTTCTTTTGCGCAATATAGGTGTGTGCAATACCTACAGTGCAGGCTGTAATTCCAACAATATTCATAACTATTCTCCAGAATGGTTTTTTAGATACTATGGCAGATCTGACAATTAATTTAAGCGCTGGCACCTTCAGCATTTAAAAGATCAATAATTTTTTGAGGGGAATCTTCCATCAGCAATTTTTCTACTATCTCTTCATCGGCAAGTGAACCTGAAACCTGGGATAATAATCGGATGTGGGTAGTATTTTGATCCACCAGGCATACAGCAAATAAAATAATACAACGAACGTCACTACCATCCATCGTTTCCCAGGGGATATGATGTTGGGTTCGTCCAATGGCCAATGCCGTACGGGCTACGCCTGAGGATTTACCATGCGGGATCGCTATATGATTTTCGAATCCAGTGGAGCCCTGTTCTTCACGTAACCAAACATCTTTCAGAAAAATATCTTTATTAATAACTGCTCCATCACGTACTAATAAGTCAGCTAATTCTTCAATTGCTTCTTCTTTACTCTTAGCCATCATGTTCAATTTGATATTTTTTACGTTCAGTACACTCGAAATGTCCATAAGTTACCTTCGTTAATATAAATAATCATTATTAATCAGCGATACCAGCTTCTGCCACCATGCAGTCTGCCAAACCTGTCGGGGCGCCTCGGTGGTCGGACAGCATAAATAGATAGCATCCGCAAGCGTGCGACGAGGCGCCGCACGCGAACTCCAGATATAAAAAGGGTTACAGCGCTCTCAACCATATAAATCTAACGCGAAGGCAAAAAGACAGACCGGTTAAATAGACTCTTTGCACCGCACAATGGCTCAATACGGCTGAGCGCGCTGCAATTTTCAGGCAGCGATTTCGCGTTGATAGATATCGACCATTTTATCCCATGCATCGCTGACATTATCCGCCAGGGAGAACAGGCCCGAGGTTCCCACAATAAAGACGTCAACGCCCGATTGGGAGATAACATTAAAAGTTTTCTCGTTACAGGAGCCGTCAATTTCGGTCAGATAGTGGTACCCATGCGCTTCGCGCATCGCGATCAGCTGTTTAATTTTATTGAGCGACTCCGGGATAAACTTCTGACCTGCGTAGCCTGGGTCAACCGACATGACGGTCACTTTATCCAGCAGGTGCGCGTACTCTTTAATAGCATCCGCCGGTGTAGCAGGGTTCAACACCACGCCGCAGCGACGACCAGCGTCTTTAATCTGGTTCAACAGACGGAATATTTTGTTATTCGCCGTCTCAGGGTGGAAGCTGATAATATCGGCCCCGGCATCAATACACATTGGAATTATATCTTCCGGGTGATTCACCATTAGATGTACGTCGATCGGCACATCGGTAATTTTTTTCAGGTTTTCGATAAAAAACGGTGATAGCGTAATATTCTTCACATAGTTACCGTCCATAATATCGACGTGATAAAAATCAGCCCGACCGTTCATTGCCGTAATTTGCTCTCTGAATTGCGTTAAATCCATACACATTAACGAGGGCGAAAATTTAGCTGCCATACCTCACCTCTTTAAAATTAGTTAGTTAAACAGTGACACGACATGCCCAAGAATGATGCCAACAACGCCAAAGTCCGCATCGCCAAAGGTGGTGGATGCAAAGCCAAGGTCGCCCATCAGGGGCAGCAAAATCGCGGGCAAAAAAGAAATCAACAGACCGTGGGCGAATGCCCCCACCACCGCGCCGCGACGACCGCCGCAGATGTTGCCGTAAACGCCCGCCGTCGCGCCGCAGAAAAAGTGTGGCACCAGGCCGGGAACAATGACGCTCAGGCCAAGCAGCGGACACAGGAACATACTCACCAGACCAGCGGCAAAACTTGACAGGAAGCCGACGATCACCGCGTTCGGGGCGAACGGAAAGACGGTTGGACAGTCGAGCGCCGGTTTCGCGTCTTTCACCAGCTTGTCGGCGATGCCTTTAAAGGCCGGAACAATTTCGGCAATAATCATGCGAACACCCGCAAGGATGATCCACACGCCCGCCGCGAAGGTCAGCGATTGGATAATGGCGAAGATGATAAAGTTCTGACCACCACTGATGCTGGTCTCAACAAACTCTTTACCTGCGACCAGTACCAGAATCAGGAACAGAATCATCATCGTCAGCGAGATGGCTACCGAGGAGTCACGCAGGAAGTTCAGCGTTTTCGGCACTTTCAGCTCTTCAATCGACGGGCTGCCTTTACCGATCGCCTTCCCCACCAGCGCCGATAGCAGATACCCGGTTGAACCAAAGTGGCCCAGCGCCAGGTCATCAGTGCCTGTAATTTTGCGGGTAAATGGCTGCAGAATAGCCGGAGAGACCACCATCATGATACCGAGGATTACCGCCCCCACCAGTACCACCCAGAACGGCGACAGACCGCCGACAGAAAGAATGACAGCCAGCATCGCCGACATATACAGCGTGTGGTGGCCGGTCAGGAAGATGTATTTCAGCGGCGTAATACGGGCAAGGACGATGTTAAACAACATCCCCAGCACCATGATCATGGCTGTCGCAGTACCGTAGTTTTTCTGCGCCAGCGCCGCCATGGCGTCAGTATTGGGTACAACCCCCTGAATATGGAAGGAGTGCTCAAACAGCTGGCTAAACGTCGTTAACGTCGTGGCGACAATCGCCGCCCCGGATGTTAATATCACAAACCCCATAATGGTTTTGAGGGTTCCGGAAATAACGTCGGAAACTGCTTTTTTCTGCAATAATAAGCCGATCAGGGAAAACAGACCGACCAGTATTGCTGGTGTGCCCAACACATCATGAATAATAAACTGCAGCATAGAATGACTCCGTAAGGCCGCAAATAATTAATCAGAGATTCTCGGAAAGAATTTCTTTGATTTTATTGTTATCCAGCAGGTTAGATAAACCAAAAACCTGTGCAGAATGGCTGGACAGATGTTCAGCTATATCCCTGGCGCTAAGAATAATATCGGCAGTTTCGCTTTTTGCTGAAGTCAGATCGGTATGGGAAACCTCTGCTTCTTTATTCAACTCTGTAATGATTTTTTTTACGTTCATTTCAACGATAAAGCTACTACCTAAACCGTTACCACAAACAATCAGAATCTTTTTCATCTCTACCTCATTATCCATTGATAACGGCTTGAATTGTTTTCATTGATGATGCTTTCAGCAGTGCTGAGAGTCGTTCATCATCGCTAAAAATGTCCGCCAGTGCTGTAATCATATTGATGTGTTCATCTCCCGAAAGCGCACACAGCATAATCACGACGTAAATAGGGTCATTATCTTCCGAATCAAAAGAAACGCCTTTTTTAATATGTAATAGCGATAGCCCGTTTTTAATAGCCCCTTGCTCCGGGCGAGCATGTGGCATCGCCAGACCAGGCGCTAAAACATAATAAGGACCAAGTTTTTGGTGGCTGTTAAAAATGGCCTGAATATAATTTTCAGTAATCGCCTCTTTCGCCAATAAGGGTTGGGCCGATAATGTAATTGCCTGTTTCCAGTCACTAATTGAATCTACAATCTGGATATTTTCCGTGGGTAGCCAGGTCGTAATCATAAATACCCCGATGGCGTTTAAGGTGCGCCTACTATAGTGGAATGCCTTTACGGCTTACCGTGATCTCCCTCGCAAAGTTAGCGCTAACATGGTAGCTATGTTAAAATTATTGTTACCGCTAACTTGATAAACCATACTTATCATTACTTTGCTGTTGGGCAATGCGCAAAGCGCTAAATATCATTTACAATGGCTGCCCAGTCAGGCGAAAGGAGGAAATCAGTGCAGACGTTAGAAGCGGACGATGGCGCGAGAGAAAAACGCAGAAAAAATACCGGTAAAATTACGCTCGCTGAAGTAGCAAAACTGGTTGGCGTTAGCACAATGACCGTGTCTCGCGCGTTACGGATGCCTGAAAAAGTGAACCCTGAACTGCGCACACGCATAGAAGCAGCGGTAAGCGAACTGGGTTATGTGCCAAATCTGCAGGCCCGCAACCTTGCCTCCGCTGACTCTAGCCTGGTGATGGGCGTGGTTCCCTCTTTTTCCTCCCCGGGCTTTCTTGCCGTCTCCGAAACACTGCAGACCGTGCTTGCGACCCAGGGCTATAGCATGATGTTTATCGAATCCGGCCAGGGTGGACAGAGTGAAGAAAAAGCTTTTGCGCAAATGCTCGCTTACAACCCGGCTGCGATTGTTCAATTCAATATTGATAACATCAGCAGTTGTTCGCAAATGATAAGTAATACCGGCGTGCCGGTGGTTGAGATTGGCGCCATCAATCGTGATGCGAGCTGGGTTAGCATTGGTGTTGACTATGCTGCAGCCATCAAAAAGTTGGTCACCTCGCTTGTACAGGCCGGATACAAAAATATCGGCCTGCTTTGCACGGCTTCCAATAACATTATGTTTCGCCAGGTCCTGAGCGGCTGGAACAGCGCGATGCTCTCCGTTAACCACTCTCCGCATCGCGTGGTGACCTCTCACCTGGCGGCAGGTATTACGACCGGCCTGAACCTGCTCGGTGATATTCGTATCACCTGGCCCGAACTGGATGCGCTGATTTGCACATCCGATGAAATCGCCTGCGGTTGCATTATGGCCTGCCATGGCGCGGGGCAAAAAGTGCCCGACTCTCTGGCACTGGCAAGCCTGAGCGGAGGGACTCTTGCCGCCGTTTGTTCACCGGCGCTGACTGCCGTCGAATTTCCCTGGAGTGAAACGGGAACCCTCGCAGGACAGACATTGCTGGAGCTCCTGGCGGGTAATTCGACAGATAAATTCATTGAATTACCTTCAGCGTTACAAGTTCGCGCCAGCACCAGAAAGCCGTAGTTTTAGTGACATATTTATTGATTTGTTATCCCGCCAAATACGGCAGGATAACTATGAGTCAGAAAAGTGATGTTTTCATCTGCGGCGGGAAATGGTCAGAAAGAGAGACTGGCGCTGTAAGCCGCGCCAGTTCTGGGGTTAGTGATGGTTGCCTGACGCCATCAGGCAACCGGTACTGATTAATGCTTCACAATATACATCGTGCGGCTGTAGGCCACGTCTTCCGGATTGGTGATCGGGTATCCTTTTAACCACGGCTTGATCAGGCGGCCATTGGTATACTGATAAATCGGCGCAATAGGCGCTTTGGCCATGATGATTTTCTCTGCCGCATTGTAATCATCGTTACGCGCTTTTTCCGAGGTTTCCTGCGCCGCCTGAGCGAGGATCTTATCGTATGCCGGATCGTTAAACCGCGAGATATTACCGCTATGAGTAGAAGTGAGTAGCGACAGGAAGGTCGACGGCTCGTTGTAGTCCCCTACCCACGACGCGCGGATAACGTCGAAATTACCGGTATTACGACTATCGATGTAGGTCTTCCACTCCTGGTTTTGCAGTTTCACGTCGACACCGAGGTTTTTCTTCCACATTGACGCCACGGCGATGGCGATCTTTTGGTGATTTTCCGACGTGTTGTACAGCAGCGTCAGCTTCAGCGGACGGTCCGGGCCATATCCTGCCGCCGATAGCAGCGCTTTAGCCTGGGCATTAAGCTCGGCCTGGCTCATACTTTCAAACTGCGAAGGCTGCGGAGTAAAGCCTGCGGTGACATCTGGCGTGAATCGCCAGGCCGGTTTCTCGCCGGTGCCGAGGATCTTCTCCGCCATAATCCGCCGGTCGATAGTCATGCTTAACGCCAGGCGCACGCGCTCATCGGCGGTTGGCCCTTTCTGGGTATTGAAGGCGTAATAATAGGTACCTAACTGCGGCGGCGTGTAGACCTGTCCGGGAATATCCTTCAGCAGCTTCTGATACATATTTTTCGGGAAGGATTCGGTGATATCAATATCCCCCGCCAGATAGCGTTTGGTCGCCGAGGATTCCTGGTTAATCGGCACGAAAGTCACCTGCTTAATCACCGTTTTGGCGTTATCCCAGTACTGTGTATTCGGCACGACAACCAGTTTCTCATTCACCACCCGGTCTTTCAGCACATAGGCGCCGTTGCCGATAAGGCTGCCCGGGCGCGTCCAGTTAGCGCCGCTTTCAACGTTAGCTTTCTGCACCGGGTAGAACGCAAAGCTGGCGGTCAGGTTGCTGAACCACGGCAGCGGTTTATCCAACTGCACGCGCAGCGTGTGGGCATCTACCGCCGTCACCCCGAGGGTGTCTGGCGCCGCTTTACCATCAATAATATTTTGCGCATTACTGATACCCGCTAAGGCGGCAAACCAGGCAAATGGCGAGGTGGTTTTCGGATCGACCAGCCGCTGCCAGCTATAGACGAAATCCTGCGCCGTCACCGGAGTGCCGTCGGACCAGCGCGCGTTATCGCGCAGGGTAAAGGTCCAGACGCGGTTATCGTTGCTCTGCCAGCGGGTTGCCACGCCAGGAATAATATTGCCCTTCGCATCCTGGTTCACCAGTCCTTCAAACAGATCGCGGATAACCTGAATTTCCGGCAGGCCGACGGCTTTAGCGGGATCTAATGAAGCGGGCTCGTCTTTGATATGGCGTACCAGCTGCTGTTTTTCAGCTAATACGGTTCCCGGAGGCACGTCAGCCGCCCAGGCAAGAGAAGAAACGCTGGCTAACCACAGCGCGCCGCATGTCAATGTGACAGGATACTTCATGAGATCCCCTTTTAAATGAACAAACCAGTGCTGGCAGAGCGATAATTATTTGTTTCCCCAGCTGAAATTGCAAACAGCTTATGATAGAAAATTGACATGACGAGTTTTTTCGCCAGCCATGGAAACTATTTTATTCCGGGGCGCTTTTCTACAACACTGCTAACAATAACCTGATGACAGGATACCCTATGCCCGTTTCACGCCCTCGCCCCTTGCGCGGCGCTTTCCCGCCAGGCACGCAACGCTACGGCCAGTCGCATCTCTGCGCGCCGCTGCTGTGGTTCCCCGCTCCGCTGGCCGATAGCCGCAGCGGTCTGATTATCGCCGGCACGCACGGCGACGAAAACTCGTCGATCGTCACCCTCTCCTGCGCGTTGCGCACACTGAAACCGGAGCTACGTCGCCATCACGTCGTTCTCACAGTCAACCCCGATGGCTGTCAGTTAGGGCTACGCGCCAACGCCCGCGGCATCGATCTCAACCGTAACTTTCCGGCCGCTAACTGGAAGGCGGGAGAAACGGTGTATCGCTGGAATAGCGCCGCGGAAGAGCGCGATGTAGTGCTGCTGACCGGTGAAAAGCCAGGTTCAGAACCCGAAACCCAGGCGCTGTGCCAGCTGATCCACCAGATCCACCCGGCGTGGGTGGTCTCTTTCCACGATCCGCTAGCCTGCATTGAAGACCCCGGCCACAGCGAGCTTGGACAATGGCTCGCCGGGGCCTTTAATTTACCGCTGGTGGGCAGCGTCGGTTACGAAACGCCAGGCTCTTTCGGCAGCTGGTGCGCCGATATCGGCCTGCCGTGCATTACCGCCGAATTCCCGCCGGTCTCCGCCGACGAGGCCACAGAAAAGTACCTCGCGGCGATGACCGATTTACTGCACTGGCACACTCACAGATGAAGCACGCCGGTGCTGAACTGCAGCGCCGGCTCGACATCCACCGCCAGCCAGGTCGGTCCATCAAGGTCTGCGAAACGGGCCAACTGCGCCAGCGGCAGCGCGGCGGAAATAGCCCGTGAAGTACAAAGCATACAACCCAGCATCCGCGTATAGCCCAGCCGCTCAGCCTCCTGCGCCAATAGCAATGCCTCGGTCAAACCACCGGTTTTATCCAACTTAATGTTGACCATTTCGTAGCGGCCCGCCAGCGCCGGCAGGCTTTCCCGCGTATGACAGCTCTCATCGGCGCAGATCGGCAGCGGATGAATAAAGTTTTCCAACGCCTCATCCGCGCCGGCCGGCAACGGCTGCTCCAGCATCGCCACGCCAAGATCGGCCAGCAGCTGGCAGCGCGCCGCCAGACCCTCGCCACGCCACGCTTCGTTAGCATCCACGATCAAGGTCGCCTGCGGCACCGCGTCGCGAATAGCAACCAGCCGCTCGCTAATCAAATGATCGTCGAGCTTGACCTTCAGCAGCCGCGCGCCTTTCTCCCACAGCGCGGCGGCGCTGGCCGCCATCTGTTCCGGCGTGCCGATTACCACGGTTTGCGCCGTCACCACTTCGCGCGGTAGATTGACGCCAAGCAGCTGCGGCAACGTTTTCCCCGCGCGGCGCGCCTCCAGATCCCACAGCGCGCAGTCGACGGCGTTGCGCGCGGCTCCTGCCGGCAGTAGCTGTTGCACCTGCTCGCGGGTAGCTCCGCGCTCAAGCTGCTCGCCGATTGCCATAATCTGCGCCATCACCGAGGCGATGCTCTCACCGTAGCGCGGATAAGGCGTACATTCTCCGGCCCCTTTTACCCCATCCTCTTCTATTTCCACCACGACAACTTTGGCCTCGCTGCGGCTGCCGCGAGAAATAACAAACGGCGTGTGTAGCGGCCATGATTCTTCAAAAACTCGAAGGTTGCGCATTCCCTGGGCCTCTTAGGTAAATGTTAAATAGAGTTTGCCGTGTTGCTGGCTGATGTCATACACTAACTACGACGTTAACTATATGTAAACAGGAAGATAACCATGTCGCAAACCGTACATTTCCAGGGTAACCCAGTGTCCGTTCAGGGCTCCATTCCGCAGGCTGGCGCGAAGGCGCAGCCGTTTACGCTGGTCGCCAAAGATCTCTCTGACGTCACGCTGAGCCAATACGCTGGTAAACGTAAAGTACTGAATATTTTCCCAAGCATCGATACCGGCGTCTGCGCGGCATCGGTTCGCAAATTCAACCAACTGGCTTCTGAGCTGAACAACACCGTGGTGCTGTGCATCTCCGCTGACCTGCCGTTCGCGCAGTCCCGTTTCTGCGGCGCAGAAGGCCTGAGCAATGTGGTCACCCTGTCCACCCTGCGCGCGCCGCAGTTCCTGGCAGATTATGGCGTTGCTATCTCCGCAGGCCCGCTGGCTGGTCTGGCAGCACGTGCAGTCGTCGTTATCGATGAAAACGACCAGGTGGTTTACAGCCAACTGGTTAACGAAATCACCGAAGAGCCGGATTACGATGCGGCGCTGGCTGCGCTGAAAGCGTAATCGCCCTCCTTCTGTTATCAAGCCTCCTTCAACGGAGGCTTTTTTCTTTGCGCGGCGCATAGCGCGAAATCAACCGCGCGGTGGCCGGGCCGGTGAGCAATATGGTAAACAGGCGCAGCGTTTGCATCGCCATGATAAAAGACATATCCGCCCGGGTCCCGACGGCGATTATCGCTACCGTATCCAGGCCGCCGGGGCTGGTCGCCAGATAGGCGGTGAGAAAATCCAGCGGCAGCAGGTGCGTTAACGCTAAAGCCATCAGCGCGCACAGCGCGATCAAGCCAACGATGGCGGCGATGATTTGCGGTAGCGTCTTCAACGCCAGCAGAAAAATCTCGCGATTAAACTGCAGGCCAACCGTCCAGCCGAGCGCGGTATACGCCAGCACCAGTAACCATTCCGGTAGCTCCAGCAACAGCATGCCCTCGCCCTGCGCCAACGCGCCGGCCAGCATCGGTAATAACATTGCCCCGGACGGGATGCGTAAACGTAACCCCAACCAACCGGCGACCGCGGTCAATAGCAGCGTTAACGGTAGATTAAAAGTCAGCGGCGGGAACCAGACGATATGCTGGGTCATCTCCTGCGCCTCGCCGCCAAGCGCCAAACGCACCACCATCACCGCCGCGCCGACCACAAAGAGCACCCGCAGATACTGCATCAGAGCCACCAGCCGAACATCGGCTCCATACTCCTGCGCCATCACCACCATCGCCGATGCGCCACCCGGCGAGCTTCCCCACGCGCCGGTTGCTCCGGGTAGCGAACTGTAGCGCACCAGCAGCCAGCCGGTCAGCGCGCTGATGGCTAGCGTGGAAAAGAGGATAATCAACACCAGCGCCCAGTTGGCGGCCAGAACGCCGAAAATAGACGGCGTGAGCGCACGGGCGATCATGCAGCCGATGATAGCCTGAGCGGCGATAAAGAAGGGACGAGGGAGACGAATCGTGGCGCCGCGCAGGCTGAGGATTATTCCGGCGATCAGTGGGCCAAGCAGCGGCGCGGCAGGGAGATGAAAGCGGAACAGCACAAAGGAGAGCACGGCGGAGAGTACCAGTAATATCATCCACTGAGGCCAATCCCGTTGCAGCACCAACCGTCACCTTCCCGGAAAAAAGAATAATAAAATAAGTATATACAGAAATATCGCTAAAAAAACGCAGTTAATTGCGGCCGCGCCGAGCCGGCCGCAACCTGTGACTTACTCGTCGCCCTTCTTCTGGCTCAGACCATACTCGCGCAGCTTGTTAGCAATCGCGGTATGCGAAACGCCGAGACGTTTGGCTAATTTACGCGTGCTGGGGAAACTGCGATACAACTGCGTCAATACCGAACGCTCAAAGCGGCGGGTAATATCGTCGAGCGATCCTTCCATCGCCTCTTCGCCAACCGGCAGCGACGACACATCGTGATCTGGCAACAGGATATCCTGCGGGCGCAGTTCGAAGCCATCAAGCTGGGTTAACGCCCGGTACACTGCGTTTTTCAACTGACGCACGTTGCCCGGCCAGCTATAGCGGGTCAACACGGTATTAAGGTCGGCAGAGAGTTTGGGCCGCGGGATGCCCTGCTCATCGGCAAAGCGCGCGACGAACAGTTCGGTGAGCGGCATGATGTCCTGCGGACAATCACGCAGCGGCGGCAGGTTCAGCGTCAACACATTCAGACGATAATAAAGATCTTCGCGGAACAGCCCTTTCTGCACCAGTTCGACGAGATTTTTTTGCGTCGCGCAGATAACGCGGACATCGACATGCACTTCGTGATCTTCACCGACGCGACGGAAAGTGCCATCGTTGAGAAAGCGCAACAGCTTCGTTTGCATGCCCGGCGACATTTCGCCGATCTCATCCAGCAGCACAGAGCCGCCGTTGGCCTGCTCAAAGAAACCTTTTTTCCCCTGCGACGCATCGCCGAACAGCTCGCTCTCCACCGCGTTTTCCGGAATCGAACCGCAGTTCAGCGCCAGATACGGTTTGCTGGCGCGCGGGCTGGCCAGATGGCAGGCATGGGCAAGCAAATCTTTACCGGTACCGGTATCGCCGACAATCAGCAACGGGGCGCTAAGCATCGCCAGCTTGCGGGCCTGTTCAACGACGTGGCGCATTTTCGGCCCAACGGCGAGGATCTGGCTAAAGGCGCTGGTATCCTGGGTCGTCAGCGTTTGCAGTTGACGCCCCATACGTACGGTGGAGCGTAACATCACCACGGCGCCGGTCAGCACGCGTTCGGCGTGTTCGCCTTCCAGATACACCGGCGTTACTTCCAGCATAAAGTTTTGGCCATTAACGACCACATGCTCGGTATGCGACTCCAGCGGATTGCCTTCCAGCCAGCGCTGCAGGTTGAAATCAGTAATGAGCTGCGCCACCGGATGGCTGCGTAAGCGGGCCTGGGTTTGACCAAACAGCTGGCAGCTGGCCGGGTTGGCAAGCTCTACTTTGCCTTTGGCATCCAGCGACAGCACCGGTTCCGGCATTGCCACCAGCAGCGCGCTCAGCGCCAGATGTTCCCGTTCTGACGGCATCCACGCCACGGTACGTACATCGGTTACGCCGGAGATACGGCGGATTTCCGCCATTAAACTGCTGAAACTGGCGAACTCCAGCTCGGCGAAATTAAGGTAGATTCGGCCAATCGGGTCGATATCGATACCGCGCAGGTCAATACCGCGCAGCACCAGCAAATCGAGTAATTCACGGGTCAGACCAAGACGGTCCTGACAAAAGACTTCCAGACGCATAGGAGTTTTCACCCTAAAAAGGCCAATGACGGATGAATGATAGGACAGATATGGGCTTACGTGAAGATAGCTGTCAACAATTATTGACAGTATGGCGGAAAAATGGGCTTTATGCCGTAAAGTTATGCGGGCAACAGTAAACTGTTTTAAAGGATTTCATCAATTACAGCAGACGCAGCGTATCGTTTGGTCCAGGAAAGCATATGCGTTGTGTTAATTCAGAGCACATTGCGCTCCCGATATTTCTTCTGCGTTATGGCTCTCATGGCACAGAGGGCGCTGGTCGCTAGGTTTTTTCCCGGAGGCGGCGCGTTGCGCCTTCTCCGGGCTACCAAATCGCAAAGCGCTGTAGCCCCGGTAAGCGGCAGCGCCACCGGGGGATCCAGCGTGGTGAATAAATTAACGGCAGGTCGCACGAACCGTAGATACTGTTATCGGTTTGCAACCTTTTAGCTTGAGAAAAGCGTTTATCTCGTTTCGCTCCAGAGTATCTTGCGCTCCTGGTTAATTTTTCTGCGACATGTTTTCCGTGGCGCAGGGAGCGCACAGAGGGCGGCCAGTCGCCGCCGCCCTCTGTACTCCCGGGCTCTGGCCGCCAAAATCGCCACTTCGTGGTACCTTCGACTTATCCCGGCAGGCTTCGGGTCGGGCCGAGGCAGCGTCCTTGCAAATCACGGCCCTCAGCCCGCATCCATTCGGGCTGCCCCGGCCTGCCGGGAACGTCTCAGCGATTTTGAGGCCACCAACACCGGCAGTTTCAGTCAGCATGGTGAATAAATTAAAGGCAGGCCGCACGGACCGTAGATACTGTTATTGGTTTACCACTTTTTTAAGGGGTTTTCCCGGAGGCGGCGCGTTGCGCCTTCTCCGGGCTACCAAATCGCAAAGCGCTGGATCCCCCGGTAAGCGGCAGCGCCACCGGGGGATCCAGCGTGGTGAATAAATTAATGACAGGCCGCACGAACCGTAGGCCGGGTAAGGCGCAGCCGCCACCCGGCATTTACGCTTGCCGGCGTTATTTCTCCGCGCCGGTTTTGCTTTTCTGCAGCGTCTCTTTCAACTGGCCGATCAGCTCGCGGCGGAAATCGCCGAGCCGCGGTTTATCATCCGCGATCCACGGCAGCGGACGGCACAGCTCCATCGCCTTAATCCCCAGACGGGCGGTCAACAAGCCGGCACCGATACCCTGGGCGGCGCGCGCCGACAGGCGGGCCGCCAGATCCTGCGACATCCAGTCCATTCCGACTTCGCGCACCAGTTCGCTGGCGCCGGCAAAGGCGATATTCAACAACACCAGGCGGAATAAACGCAGGCGGCTATAATAGCCGAGTTCAATACCGTAGAGAGTGGCGATACGGTTAATCAACCGCAGGTTACGCCAGGCGATAAACGCCATATCGACCAGCGCCAGCGGGCTGACGGCGATCATCAGCGTCGATTCCGCCGCCGAGCGGCTGATTTCCCGCCGCGCCTGTGCGTCCAGCACCGGCTGTACCAGTTGCGCGTACAGGCTCACCACTTCGCGATCGTTTTGCGTTTCATGGATGGCCGCATACCAGCGCTGCAGCGCCGGATGCGATTGATCCAGCCCGGCCTGCTGCGCCAGCTTCTCACAGAACGCGCGCCCTTTGCCCACCGCGTGGCTATGCATCAGATCCCGCGCTTCATCGCGTTCGTGCGCACGCTGGCGCAAACGCCACAGGCGACGCCATTCGGTCGCCACCGAGCCCACGCCCGCGCCGACAATCAACGCCCCGGCCGCACAGCCGCCGAGCGCAATCCAGTCCTGGGTCTGCCAGGCCGTCACCGTCCACTGCACGCCCTGCGCCACCACGCTAATGCCAAAAATCGCCAGCCCGGCGCTAACCATCCGCCGCCACAGGCTGCGTTTCGGGCGCAGTACCGATTCCACCACCGCTTCGGCGGCCCCCTCTTCTTCAGCGACCCTTTCAGGCAGCATCGGAGAGAAGGTTTGCGCATCCGCCGCGTCAAAGGCGCGGGCCGATTTTAAGGTCTGGCTCTTTTCCGTTTCCAAAGGGCCATCGAAATCGATCCGCGGTTTTATCGGCTCGCTCATCGCAATTTATCTCCAATCAAAAATTCCAGCGCCGCGTCGAGGCGAATATGCGGCAGCGGTTTATCGACATCCATCGCTTTCGGGCGGAAGTTCTCAAACTGGAAGCCCTGCTGTTCCCAGAAGGCCTGACCCGGCAGCCGCGCTGGCACCTCGCCCGGGAAAATGGTGAGCGGCTGCCCATCGCTCAGACGATCGCCGCGCAGCGCCGGGATCTTCTCGCCGTTAACCTCGATAAGCCCGCCCTGGGTGGCCTGAATTGACGCCAGCCCCAGACAATCCATGCTGATGCCCTCAAAGGCGGCATTCTGCCAGGCGTCCTGAATCAGTTGCTGAAGTAGCGACACCATGTTGCCATGCTGATCGACGGTCACGTGATCGGCTTTGGTGGCGGCAAACAGTAGCTTGTCGATAACCGGTGAAAACAGGCGGCGGAACAGCGTTCGCTGGCCGTAATGGAAGCTTTGCATCAACTGGGTCAGCGCCAGGCGCATATCATTAAACGCCTGCGGCCCGCTGTTTAATGGCTGCAGACAGTCCACCAGTACAATCTGGCGGTCAAAGCGCAGGAAGTGATCTTTATAAAAGCCTTTCACCACTTTCTCGCAGTAGTATTTGAAACGCTCGCGCAGCATCCCGGCATTGGTGTGTTTATCAGCCTGCGCCAGTCTGGCTTCGCCAATCGCATCGACATCCGGCCAGGGGAAGAACTGCAGCGCCGGCGCGCCCGCCATGTCGCCGGGAAGCACAAACCGCCCCGGCTGAATAAAGTGCAACCCCTCGCGCTTGCAGGCGTGCAGATAATCGGTCCAGGCGGCGGCGATCTCCGCCAGACGGGTTTCGTCGGCGGGCGCCAGCGGATCGAGCCCATCACACAGCTGCCGCCAGCGGGCAGACCACTCTCCGCGCTGCCCCTGTAAAAGCCCGGTCATCTGCCGCGACCAGCTTAAATAATCCTGCGCCAGCATCGGCAGGTCGAGCAGCCATTCTCCCGGATAATCCACGATTTCCAGATACAGCGTTGAAGTGTCTTTGAAATGACGTAGCAGAGAGTCGTTGGAGCGATAGCGCAGCGCAAGACGAATTTCGCTCACCCCACGGGTCGGCGTCGGCCAGGCCGGGGGCTGGCCATAAAGCTGTGCCAGGCCTTCATCATAGGTAAAACGCGGAATACCGAAATCACGCTGCGGAACCCGTTTCACGCCCAACAGACGTTCTTCACGCGCCGCGCTCAGCAGCGGCAACCGCGCCCCGGCGTGGATATTCAGCAGTTGATTGACCATCGCGGTGATAAAAGCCGTTTTGCCGCTGCGGCTTAGCCCGGTCACGGCAAGACGTAAATGCCGGTCAACCCCGCGGTTGACCAGCGCATTGAATTCAGTTTTGAGTCGCTTCATCGCCAGTCCGTTATGCCCAGAAGGAATGTCGTTTAATGATAAGCTAAATAGATGGGGATAATCAGGGCCAATATAAAGCGCGCCGGTATTCCTCCCCCTGAGGAATTATTTCATGCCGCGGGCAAAACGATTGGCCAGCCGACTGAGCAGCGGCTCAAGCGCTACCGCCAGCAACATTTTCAGCGGCCGACGCGCCACCGATTTCACCGCCCAACCGGCAACGCCCGCCGGGCCGTATCGCAGCACGGTCAGTAGCACCAGCTTACCGGCGATCTTAAGACCCGGTTTCACTTTTTGCCCTGCCTGTTGCCATTTCATATTCATGCGTTGCCTCGTTGGTTACATGGAAAAATTTTACAGCTGACGAAAACGGCTGCGCAGCGTGAAGGTATCGGAGGTGATATAACGCTCCATATCACGCAGGCGCTGTTCGCCGGAAGCCAGTTCGGCATCCACGGCGGCCAGTAAATCGCCATTGCTTGGCCCTTTCTCGCCGTACAGTTCGCTATCCGGTATCGGATCCAGCGCGAAAGTGAGAATGATGTAGGCCACCAGCACAAAAAAGAACAGGCCAAAAATCATCGCCAGTACGGTTATCAAACGCACCAGCTTCACCGGCACATCCAGGTGCTGCGCGATACCGGCGCAGACCCCTTTCACCATGCCGCGCTGCGGAATGCGCCACAGTTTTTTATTAAAATCCAATCCGGCCATTATTTGTCTCTCCAGTTCGGATGTTCCGCATCAAGGATCGCTTCCAGCGCCTGAATACGCTCGCGCATCCGTTTCGCCTCATCGGTCAGCTGCAGCAGGCGCTGCTGTTCGTTCTGGGTTAATGCCCCGTCCGCCGAGCGATTGTTGTAGTGCAGCCATAACCAGACCGGCAACACGAACAGCACAAACAGCGTGAGCGGGATGGCAAGAAAAAGCATGCTCATGTGTACTCCTTACAGGTGGTGAGCCGCGGCGCAACACCGCGCCGCGCAATATGCATTACTGGTTATTCTGATTCATTTTGGCTTTCAGCGCCGCCAGTTGCTCGCTGATTTCATCATCCGCTTTCAGCTCGGCAAACTGCTGATCCAGCGATTGTTGTTTGCCAAAACGATGGCTCTCCGCCTCGGCTTCCATTTGGTCAATACGGCGTTCGAAAGACTCAAAACGCGCCATCGCTTCATCCATTTTACCGCTATCCAGCTGGCGGCGAACATCGCGCGAAGAGCTGGCCGCCTGATGACGCAGCATCAGCGCCTGCTGACGAGCGCGGGTTTCGCTGAGCTTATTCTCCAGCTCGCCAATCTCTTTTTTCATCCGCGCCAGGGTTTCATCCACCAGTTGCGCTTCGTGTTCCAGGCTGCCGATAAGGTCGGTCAGCTTCTGTTTTTCGATCAGCGCCGCACGCGCCAGATCTTCTTTCTCTTTACGCAGGGCCAGCTCGGCCTTTTCTTGCCATTCCACCTGCTGCGCCTGCGCCTGTTCGATACGGCGGGTCAGCTGTTTCTTTTCCGCCAGCGCGCGGGCGGAGGTAGAACGCACTTCAACCAATGTATCTTCCATCTCCTGAATCATCAGACGGACCAGCTTCTGCGGATCCTCCGCTTTCTCCAGCAGAGAGTTGATGTTGGCGTTCACGATGTCGGCAAAGCGAGAAAAAATACCCATAATTTCAATCCTCATAGTTCTGATAGCAGGCAGCGGCCTGTGCAGTAGTTAATACAAATGGCGTGCCAACTTTTTATCTTATTGATTTTAAACAAGGTGGTTGAGGAATGGCCGCCTGCTTGCTACAGTGAGTTGGTGAATCACACTACTTAATGGCGAAATTCATCATGACGGAATACAAGGATAACCTGCTTGGCGAGGCAAACAGCTTTCTGGAGGTGCTGGAGCAGGTCTCGCAGCTGGCGCCGCTGGATAAACCGGTGCTGGTGATCGGCGAGCGCGGGACCGGCAAAGAGCTCATTGCCAACCGTCTGCACTTTCTCTCTTCGCGCTGGCAGGGGCCGTTTATTTCGCTCAACTGCGCGGCGCTGAATGAAAACCTTCTCGATTCCGAATTGTTTGGTCATGAGGCCGGCGCCTTTACCGGCGCCAGCAAACGGCATCCGGGACGCTTTGAACGTGCCGACGGCGGCACGCTGTTTCTCGATGAGCTGGCCACCGCTCCGATGCTGGTGCAGGAAAAATTGTTGCGGGTAATTGAATACGGCGAACTGGAACGCGTCGGCGGCAGCCAACCGCTGCAGGTTAACGTACGGCTGGTGTGCGCCACCAACGCCGATTTACCTAAAATGGTGGAAGAAGGTCATTTTCGCGCCGACCTGCTCGACCGGCTGGCGTTTGACGTCGTGCAACTACCGCCATTGCGCGAGCGCCAGAGCGACATCATGCTGCTTGCCAACCAGTTTGCCATTCAGATGTGCCGCGAACTGGGGCTTCCTCTGTTTCCCGGCTTTAGCGAGCGAGCCGTCGACACGCTGCTCGCATACCGCTGGCCGGGCAATATTCGTGAGCTGAAAAACGTGGTTGAACGTTCGGTTTACCGCCACAGCAGCAGTGATAGCGAGCTGGATAATATCATTATCAACCCATTTCGCCGCGCGGCCCCAGCGCCTGCTCCAGGCGATGAATCTGCGCTTCCCAAACTACCACTGGACCTGCGCGCCTTTCAGCTGGAGCAAGAAAAAAGCCTGCTGCAGTCAAGCCTGCAGCAGGCGAAGTACAATCAAAAGCAGGCGGCGGCGCTGCTGGGGCTTACCTACCACCAGCTACGCGCATTACTGAAGAAGCATCAGCTATGAGCGACGCGCGGCAGCATCGCCGCGCTGACCAGCATTGAGCCTAAACACAGCGCGGCGTTAAACCACAGCGCGTACTGCGCGGCGCTGGCCATCCCCAACGGCAGGAATAGCGCAAAAAGTGACGCTGTCACGGCAATACCCATCGCGCCGCCAAGCGAGCTTCCCATCTTATACACCCCTGACGCGACGCCAATTTTATTCTCCGGCGCATTGGCGACGGCGGTGTCGGTCGATGGCGTGGCGTAACAACCGAGCCCGAGGCCAAACAGGATATTGCTGAAGAAGACGGTCCCGATATAGAGCGACTTATCGAGGAAGGTACAGGAGATCAGCAGAATACCTATAGCGGTAAACACCGGCCCGGTCATCATCGGCAGCCGTGCGCCGTAGCGCTGGAGCAGCTTTTCCCCGACGCGGATCATCGCCAGTACCGTCACCAGATAGCCCAGCGTCATCATGCCGGTTTCCAGCGGACTGAGATGATGCCCCTGTTGCAGCCAGATGCTGGTAATCATCATGGTGCCGATAGCGCCGTTGAGCATAAAGTTCGATAGCACCGCCGCGCCGTAGGCTCGGTTGCGAAATAAAGCGAAGTCGATCAGTGCCGCTTCACCTTTACGCAGGCCGCTGCGGATAAATACTGCTGCCGCCAGCACCGCGCCACACAGCATCGACAGCGATAAACCACTACTCCAGCCCCATTGATGACCCTTGCTGATAAACAGATTAAGCAGCACCAGCGACGCGATCAGGCTTAATAATCCGCCCACATCCAGCTTATGCCGATCGGCGCTGGCGCTGCGGCTCTCCGGGGTGCCGCGCAGCAGCAGCAACGCCAGCAGCGCCACTGCAATCGAGAACACGAAGATCCACCGCCAGCCAAGACCGGTGGCAATCGCACCGCCGACAAACGAGCAAAGCCCGCTGCCGCCCCAGGAACCAATGACCCAGAAACTCACCGCCCGCTGCCGCGCTTTGCCTTCATACCAGGTTTTAATCAGCGCCAGCGTCGCCGGCATAATGCAGGCCGCCGAAAGCCCTTGCAGGATACGGCCGGTGATAAATAGCCCCGGCCCCTGCGACGCCGCCAGAAATGCGCTACCGATAATACTCAGCGCCAGGCCGAGATAGGTCATCCGCACCCTGCCGAATTTATCCGCCAGCCCGCCGCTGGCCACCACAAAACAGCCGCTGAATAAGGCGCTAAGACTCACCGCCAGGGTTAGCGTCTCCAGTGAAATATCGAGGCTGCTTTTCATCGCCGGAACAACATTGATAACCGATTGCGCAAACAGCCAGAACGTCAGCACGCTGAGCACAATACCCGCCAGCAGGCGATCGCTACCGACGAACTGAGATTCGCTTAACGATACAGAACTCATAATCGGGTCCCCCGTCGCGATAGGTTAACGCAGATAGCGTTCCGTCAGGCCGCACCACAGCGCCGCGCCGGTAAGCAGGATTTGATCGTTAAAATCGTACCCTGGGTTATGCACCATGCAACGGTCGGCTTCATCACCCGCGCCGATAGTGAAATAGCAGCCGTTGGGATTGCTCTCCAGCATGAAGGCGAAATCTTCGCTGCCCATAAATGGATTCACGGTACCAACCTGTTCTTTGCCAAACAGCGTGGTCGCCACTTCACGGACCAGCTCATTAGCCGCCGGATCGTTACGCAATACCGGGCTGCCGTTGACGTGGGTTAAGGTAGCGCTGGCGTTAAAACTTTCCGCCTGAGCGACCGCGATGTCGTGAATACGCTGCAGCACCGTCTCGCGCACCTGCTGGTTAAGGGTACGTACGGTTAGCTTCATCAATACCTTATCGTTGATGATGTTCGGCGCATGGCCCGCCTGAATGCTGCCGACGGTGACTACCGCGGGTTCAAATGGCGTGATGTTGCGTGAAACGATCGATTGCAGCGCGAGGGTAATGTGGCAGGCCACCAGCGTCGCATCGACGGTATGTTCCGGCACCGCGCCGTGGCCGCCAATGCCCTTCACCTCGATATGCAGCGTATCGGAAGAGGCCATCATCGCGCCGTCGCGCAGGCCGATTTTGCCCAGTTTCTGGCCCGGCATATTATGCAGGCCAAAGATGGCGTCACAGGGGAATTTCGTGAACAGGCCATCTTTGACCATCACCCGTCCGCCGTACAGCAGCTCTTCCGCCGGTTGAAAAATTAAATGCAGCGTACCGTTAAACTGACGCGTGCGCGCCAGATATTCCGCGGCATACAGTAGCGTGGTGGTGTGACCGTCATGGCCGCAGCCGTGAAAACGCCCGTCGACCTGGCTTGTCCATGCTTTGCCGCTCATTTCCTGCATCGGCAGCGCATCCATATCCGCGCGCAATCCCAGACGTTTATCGCCGCTGCCGACTTTCAGCGTCCCGACCACGCCGGTACCGGCGAGGCCGCGATGCACTTCATACCCCCACTCAGTAAGCAGCCGGGCGACTTCATCGCTGGTTTTATGTTCTTCAAAGCCAATCTCGGGCTGTTGGTGGAAGCGGCGACGTAACGCCACAAACTGCGCTTCATTAACTTGCAAGGATTCAATCAGTGGATGTGTCATTTTTATTATTCCTGTGTTGTGTTTGCACGACACTTTCGAGTTTATGCGTCCCAACCGGCTTTAAAATGCCTTTTTTTGTTTTATATTGACGAAATATCAATGACTATTTTCTATACAATTCTGTTATGACAAAAAACAGCCTGCTATTTTTTGTCTTTTAAGGAGCGGCGCATGGAACATCATCTCGGCGATTTCAGCCTCACGGTTCGCGATATTCGCCATTTCAGCCCGCCGGAAAATGACGGATTAACGCTGCTATGGCTGCTGGAAGGTAACGCAACGTTGCAACTCGGCGAATCGTCGCAACCGATGCGGGTTGATGAACTGGCGATTATTAACCGCCGCCAGCGCTGGCAGATTACCGGCGAAGAGGCCAATGCGGTCATGATCCTCAACCTTGCCGCCGGTTGGCTCACCCGCCTTGATAGCGATTTTTTTGCCAGTGATTATCGGGTTAGCAGCGAAACCAGGGATGCCACAGATAATCTACGCCAGCTGATGCGCCAGTTGCTTGTAGCCGGGCTGGTCAATCATCAGTCGCGCTATCGGCTGGAGGCGAACCGTTGGCTGAGTGAAATTGCCCTGCTGCTGGCAACCCGTTTTACCCAACCTATCGTGCCCAGCCTGCGCCGCGGCGCCGAGAACTGGAGCCGACGAATTACCAACGTGGTAGCGCGCATCGAAGCCAACTATCAGCGGCGGATCTCGCTGCAGGAACTGGCTGCCGCCGAATTTGTCTCTGAGGCCTGGCTTTCGCGCCTGTTCCATAAAGAGGTCGGCATTAGCTTCGTGCAGTACATTACCGCCCTGCGTCTCGGCAAAGCCGCCGAGCAACTGCTGACTACCCGCCGCTCGGTTCAGCAGGTGGCGCAGGATAACGGCTTCGCCAGTACCCGCATCATGAGCGATCTGTTTAAGCGCCAGCACGGCGTCACGCCGCGACAATTTCGCCAGCAGCAGCCGCAGTCCAGCGCTCGTCCACGAGCGAACGCCAGCGAAATCTGGCGCCCGGTCGCGGTCGAGAGGCTTTACGCCCGTCTTAACGAGGCGGAAAAAAGCAGCGATGATACACCGCCGCTGCTGCTCAACCCGCGTCAGACACGGCTGGTGGATATCCGCCAGCTGCCAGCGCGCGCGCCGGTATTGCGCCATACCCGAACCATCGTTACCGTCCGTGAACTCGATGATTTACTCCGCGAAGATGTGCGACGCGAGCTGGAGCAACTGCAGCAGACGCTACCCGTTTACGGCATCGATATTCACGATCCGTTTCTCAGCAGTCGCTTGTTTGGCGAGGGCTGGGACGACCCGACGCTCGCAGGCTATGCCTGTTGGTACAATCTTCAGCAGCTGTTTAGCTGGCTGGCGCAGAAAGGCTGGACGGTGCTGCTACATACCGGCTTAACCACCCGCTGCGACTTATTACAACGTTTTCTGCAACTCGCAGTGAATCACTTTCCACCCGCGACGCTCGCGAGCTGGCGCTTTGTCTGGCACTGGTCGCCGCAGGCCGGTGAAGCGGCGCGACAGCTGGCCTGGCGACAACAGCGAGAAGTGCTCGCGTCCACCTTGCAACAACCGCAAATGGGTATCTGGCATCGTTTCCCGCAAAGCGGTATTGGCGACGATCCGCTCCTGTCTTCCCCGCTGCTCAGCGAGGCCGACTTTCTCGCCTGCCAGGCGGATGCCAACGAACTGCTTGACCTGGCGCAGGCCGATAGCAGCAAACTATCCGCCAGCGAAGACTATCCACGACAAAAATTACGCCAAATCCATCATGCCCTACGGCAACGGCAGCTCTCGTTACCGCTGTGGCTGCTATCGTGGAATACCCTAACCGGCGATACCCGCGATACCAACGGGCGTTTTTTCCGCGGCGCGCTGTTGATGGATAACCTGTTGGGCATTGCCGATCGGGTGTGGCTGGCCGGCTTCTGGCTTAATTCAGGTCTTCAGGGGGAAGCGCGGGACAACGGTAAACTCGACACCTCCAGCCTGGCGCTGCACTACCTGCATGGTCTGCCGCGCCCGGTGTACTGGGTATTATGGCTGTGGCGGCGTCTACGCGGCGAAGTCTTAATCAATGACAAAAACCTGTTGTTATTGCGCCATAACGGACACTACCAGTTGCTACTGCGCAATACGGTGATTTTCAACCCCTGGCTGTCGAGCGAAGAGGCCTTTACCCAGCGTTTTCGCCAGCCCTATACCCTGCGGCTTGCAGGGCTGAAGGGACGCTGGCGCATCAAACAGCATCTGTTCGATCAGCACCATGGCGCGCTATTCCCGCTATTTGAGGCATTTCGTAGCCGCAGCGGCCCTGACGAAGAAGATTATCGTTGGCTCCAGCACCACGCCCGTCCGGCGCTGAGCGTGCATGAGGAACAACTGGATGATGGCTGGCTACGGGTGGATTCACTGCAGAGCAATGCGCTGGCGTTATATGAATTCACACCGCTGGAGGATTGAAACGTGACAACGTCACTATTAATTCACATTTGAAAACGCGGAGAGTTAATAATATGTAACTGGTAAGATGTCTTAATGTGAATTATCATCGACGGCAATATCATTCAATGGATTGAAAATTCACGTGATTCCGGTTAATTCTCATACGCTCACCCGCTATGCCGCCCATGCCAGTTTGATCCACACCATGAAAAATCATCATGCGCCAGCCCTCTCATTAATGATGATTTTCTCGGATCTCTGCGTGCGTTCCACCCGTGATGCCTACAATGAACAAGGCTGGGAAATATCAGAGCGTAAAAGCGGACTGGTGCTGCGTACTTTCGTCGCCATCCATCGCGATGGCGGAGAACTGGAGATCACGCCAAAAGATTATATTGCCCGCTATAATCAGCTCCTTCCGCTCTGATCCCCACAGCCCACCCGCGCCGATACCAGAACGCCTGCAGATGGCTAACTGGAGAAATTGGCAATAAAAAGATACCATGTTTGATAATACTGGTTTAGTTCCGACACTATTTTGACCAACTGGCTGGACAACATGCGCTGCCGGTGACCGCATTATCCCCCTCGATGTCGTAAAGGTGGTGGTAAATGTCATTTAATATTAATAAGATAGAGCTCTGCTCTATGATCAAAAAGAAAATATGCGCCTGAAATTGTCCTCTCTTTTAGCGGCAGCCTCGATGCTGTGCGGGCAGGCTTTTGCCGCACCGGCCCCGACTCCGGCGCTGCCAGCTAATGCCGATATCCGCGATAGCGGATTTGTCTATTGCGTCAGCGGGCAGGTAAATACCTTTAACCCGCAAAAAGTCAGCAGCGGCCTGATTGTCGACACCCTCGCCGCCCAGATCTACGATCGCCTGCTCGACGTCGACCCTTATACCTACCGTCTGGTGCCTGAACTGGCGGAAAGCTGGGAAGTGCTTGATAACGGCGCCACCTACCGCTTCCATCTGCGCGATAAGGTCCAGTTCCAGACCACCGACTGGTTTAAACCGACCCGCGCTTTTAACGCTGATGATGTCATATTCACCTTCGGGCGCATCTTTAACCGTGACGACCCGTGGCACAGCGTCAACGGCAGTAGCTTCCCCTATTTCGATAGTCTGCAGTTCGCCGACACCGTAGAAAGCGTTCGGAAACTGGATAACCATACCGTCGAGTTTCGCCTGAAACGTCCCGATGCCTCTTTCCTGTGGCACCTGGCGACGCACTATGCTTCGGTCATGTCCGCAGAGTACGCCGCGCAGCTGACCAAAAGCGACCGCGAAGAACAACTCGACCGCCAGCCCGTCGGTACCGGTCCGTTCAAGCTAGAAGAGTATCGCACCGGGCAGTACATCCGCCTGCAGCGCCACGCGGCCTACTGGCGCGGCAAACCATTGATGCCGCAGGTGGTGGTGGATCTCGGCTCCGGCGGCACCGGCCGGCTGTCAAAACTGCTGACCGGCGAATGCGATGTGCTCGCCTGGCCGGCCGCCAGCCAGCTCACCATCCTGCGCGACGATCCGCGCCTGCGTCTGACGCTGCGCCCGGGTATGAATATCGCCTGGCTGGCTTTCAACACCGCCAAACCGCCGCTGGATAACCCGGAAGTTCGCCACGCGCTGGCGCTGGCGATCAACAACCAGCGGCTGATGCAATCGATCTACTACGGCACCGCGGAAACCGCGGCTTCAATGCTGCCGCGCGCCTCGTGGGCCTACGACAACGACGCTAAAATCACCGAATACAACCCCGCGGAGGCGCGTCGTCGCCTGCAGGCGCTGGGCTTGAGTAATTTGACCTTAAAACTGTGGGTGCCGACCAGTTCTCAGGCGTGGAACCCCAGCCCATTGAAAACCGCCGAGTTGATACAGGCGGATATGGCGCAGGTGGGTGTAAAAGTGATTATTATTCCTGTTGAAGGCCGCTTCCAGGAGGCGCGTTTGATGGACATGAGCCACGATTTGACGCTTTCCGGCTGGGCCACCGACAGTAATGATCCGGACAGTTTCTTCCGCCCGCTGTTGAGCTGCGCGGCGATTGGTTCGCAGACCAACCTCGCCCACTGGTGCAACCGCGAGTTTGATGAGGTGTTACAAAAAGCGCTGATTTCTCAGCAGCTGGCCTCGCGCATCGAAGCCTATAAAGAGGCACAGCATATTCTCGCCCGCGAACTACCGGTGCTGCCGCTGGCCTCTTCGCTGCGGCTGCAGGCTTATCGTTATGATATGAAAGGACTGGTGCTGAGTCCGTTTGGCAACGCCTCCTTCGCAGGCGTGTCGCGCGAAAAAGAAGAGGTGAAAAAACCATGATTATTTTTACCCTGCGCCGCCTGCTGCTGTTACTTGTGACGCTGTTTTTCCTCACCTTTATCGGCTTTAGCCTCAGCTATTTCACTCCGCACGCGCCGCTGCAGGGTGCATCGCTGTGGAATGCCTGGCTGTTTTGGTTCAAAGGGGTGCTGCACTGGGACTTTGGCGTCTCCAGCATCAATGGCCAACTGATTTCCGAACAGCTGAAAGTGGTCTTCCCGGCCACAATGGAGCTGTGCATTCTGGCATTTGGTTTTGCGCTGCTGGTCGGCATTCCCGTGGGAATGATTGCCGGGATCATGCGTAATAAGTGGCCGGACACGCTCATTAGCGCCCTAGCGCTGGTGGGGTTCTCCATTCCGGTATTCTGGCTGGCATTACTGTTTACCCTGTTCTTCTCGCTGACGCTGGGCTGGTTCCCGGTATCCGGTCGCTTTGACTTATTATACGAAGTGAAGACGGTGACCGGCTTCGCGCTCATCGATGCCTGGCTCTCTGATTCGCCGTGGCGCCATGAGATGATCGTCAGCGCCGCGCGTCATATGGTGCTGCCGGTGTTGACCCTGGCCGTCGCGCCGACCACAGAAGTGATCCGCCTGATGCGCATCAGTACCAGCGAAGTCTACGATACAAACTATGTTAAAGCGGCGGCCACCCGTGGCGTCACCCGACGGACAATCCTCCATCGTCACGTGTTGCACAATGCCCTGCCGCCGGTGATCCCACGCCTGGGGCTGCAGTTTTCCACCATGCTAACGCTGGCGATGATTACCGAAATGGTCTTCAGCTGGCCGGGGCTGGGGCGCTGGCTGATCAACGCCATCCGCCAACAGGATTACGCGGCGATTTCCGCCGGAGTGATGGTAATCGGCGCGCTGGTCATTATCGTCAACGTCATCTCGGATATTTTAGGAGCCATGGCTAACCCACTGAAACATAAGGAATGGTATGCCCTACGATAGCGTCTATCTTGAAAAGCGCCCGCCCGGCGCATTGCGCACCGTATGGCGTAAATTCTACGGCGATACTACCGCGATGATTGGTTTATACGGCTGCGGCGCGCTGGTGCTGCTGTGCGTATTCGGCGGCTGGTTCGCGCCTTATGGCATCGATCAGCAGTTCCTCGGCTACCAGCTGCTGCCGCCCTCGTGGTCGCGCTACGGCGAAGTGTCGTTCTTCCTCGGTACCGACGATCTCGGCCGCGACGTTCTGAGCCGCTTGCTCAGCGGCGCGGCACCGACCGTTGGCGGCGCCTTTGTGGTCACGCTCGGCGCCGTGCTGTTCGGCCTGGTGCTTGGCGTCATTGCCGGCTCCACCCATGGTTTGCGTTCAGCGATAATGAACCACATCCTCGACACCCTGCTGTCGATCCCCTCGCTGCTATTGGCGATTATCGTCGTCGCTTTCGCCGGGCCGCATCTGAGCCATGCAATGTTCGCCGTCTGGCTGGCGCTGCTGCCACGCATGGTGCGTTCGGTCTATAGCATGGTGCACGATGAACTGGAAAAAGAGTATGTTATCGCTGCTCGCCTCGACGGCGCTTCCACGCTCAATATTCTCTGGTTTGCGGTTCTGCCTAATATTACCGCCGGGCTGGTCACCGAAATTACCCGCGCGCTGTCAATGGCGATCCTCGACATTGCCGCACTCGGTTTTCTCGACCTCGGCGCCCAGCTACCGTCTCCGGAATGGGGCGCCATGCTCGGCGACGCGCTGGAACTGATTTACGTCGCTCCCTGGACGGTTATGCTGCCGGGGGCGGCCATCATGATAAGCGTACTGCTCATCAATCTGCTGGGCGACGGTATTCGCCGCGCAATTATTGCCGGGGTTCAATAATGCCGTTACTGGATATTCGTAATCTCACCATTGAGTTTAAAACCAACGAGGGCTGGGTAAAGGCCGTCGACCGGGTCAGCCTGACGCTGGCTGAAGGTGAAGTCCGTGGTCTGGTCGGTGAGTCTGGATCCGGCAAAAGCTTGATCGCCAAGGCGATTTGCGGCGTCACCAAAGATAACTGGCGGGTCACCGCCGACCGTATGCGTTTTGATGATATCGATCTGCTGCGCCTGTCTAACCGCGAGCGCCGCAAACTGATTGGCCACAACGTGTCAATGATCTTTCAGGAGCCGCAGTCTTGCCTCGACCCTTCCGAGCGTATTGGGCTGCAGTTGATGCAAAATATCCCCGGCTGGACCTTTAAAGGCCACTGGTGGCAACGCTTTGGCTGGCGCAAGCGCCGCGCTATCGAACTGCTGCACCGGGTGGGGATTAAAGATCACAAAGATATTATGCGCAGCTTCCCCTACGAGCTGACCGACGGCGAATGTCAGAAGGTCATGATCGCCATCGCGCTTGCCAACCAGCCGCGCTTGCTGATTGCTGATGAACCCACTAACGCCATGGAGCCAACCACCCAGGCGCAAATTATTCGCCTGTTGACCCGGCTCAACCAGAATAACAACACCACCATTTTGCTGATCAGTCACGATATGCAGATGCTCAGCAAATGGGCGGATAAAATTAACGTCATGTATTGCGGGCAGACGGTGGAAACCGCCCCGAGCGAAGAGCTGGTGACCATCCCTCATCACCCCTACACGCAGGCGCTGATTCGTGCGATCCCGGACTTCGGCAGCTCAATGCCGCATAAAAGCCGGCTGAATACCCTGCCCGGCGCCATTCCGCTGCTGGAACAGCTGCCCATCGGTTGTCGACTGGGGCCGCGCTGTCCCTATGCGCAACGCGAGTGTATCGTCACGCCGCGTTTGACCGGCGCGCGTAATCATCTGTACGCCTGTCATTTCCCGCTGAACATGGAGAAAGAGTGAAATGGTCGAAACATTGCTGGAAGTTCGCAATCTGAGTAAGACCTTTCGCTACCGCACCGGCTGGTTCCATCGCCAGACGGTAGAGGCGGTGAAGCCGCTCAGCTTTACCCTGCGCGAGCGGCAGACGCTGGCAATTATTGGTGAAAACGGCTCCGGGAAATCCACGCTGGCCAAAATGCTGGCCGGCATGGTCGAGCCGACCACCGGCGAACTGTTGATTGACGACCATCCGCTGGAGTTTGGCGACTACTCATTCCGTAGCCAGCGTATTCGTATGATTTTTCAGGATCCCTCGACCTCGCTCAACCCGCGTCAGCGTATTTCGCAGATCCTCGATTTCCCGCTGCGTCTCAATACCGATCTCGAACCGGAAGCCCGGGAAAAGCAGATTATCGAAACCATGCGCATGGTGGGACTGCTGCCGGACCACGTCAGCTACTATCCGCATATGCTGGCGCCGGGGCAAAAGCAGCGCCTGGGGCTTGCTCGCGCCTTGATCCTGCGCCCGAAAGTCATTATCTGCGATGAGGCGCTGGCCTCGTTGGATATGTCGATGCGTTCGCAGCTAATCAACCTGATGCTGGAGCTGCAGGAGAAACAGGGAATATCCTACATCTACGTGACCCAGCATCTGGGGATGATGAAGCATATCAGCGATCAGGTGCTGGTGATGCATGAGGGCGAAGTAGTCGAACGCGGAAGCACCGCCGATGTGTTGGCCTCGCCGCTCCATGAACTGACCAAACGGCTGATCGCCGGCCATTTCGGCGAGGCGCTGACTGCCGACGCCTGGCGAAAAGATGGCAAATAGCGTTAACCTTCCTTCAGGGGCGGCACAATAGCCGCCCCTGCTGTTTATGACTGCGGGAACACGCTCTGCGCCGGTAATGGACGGCGGTCGAAGCGTCGCAGCGCAAAATACAACCATCCGGTACCTACCCAGCCGATAATCCATGACACATCATTGCCGGCGAATATCCACGTCAGCGAACCATGGAACAGCGGGTTCTCAATAAACGGCAGTTGAATCAGCACGCCAATGATATAAATGGTAATGGCATACCAATTCCAGAAACCATAGCGTTGATGCGGATCGCTCAGCGCCGGAATATCGACCGCGCCTTTAGAGATAATGTAGTAATCCGTCAGGCTGATGGCGCTCCAGGGAACGAAAAAGGCCAGCAGGAATAACAGGAAATGGGTAAAGTGCTTTAAGAAAGCCGGTTCGCTGAGCAGCGCGATAATACATGAAGCCGCCACCATCATGACGACGAAAGCAACCCGGCATTGCTGCGACAACGCGGTCTGACGACGAAAACCGGAAACAATGGTAGTCAGAGACATAAAACTGCCGTAAGCGTTGAGCGTCGTGAAGGTGATTTTGCCAAAGCAGATAGCAAAATAGATAACCATCGCCATCACCTGGCTTTTACCTAATCCCACCAGATAACTCACTTCATGACCGGGGAATGCGCTGCCGGCAATCGCGGCGGTAAACACACCCAGCGTCATGGATGTCTGGGTTCCCAATACGGTTCCGAAAAACACCGAGCAGAACGTTTTCGTTGCCGATACATTGCGTGGCAGGTAGCGCGAATAGTCGGACACATACGGGCAGAAAGCGATTTGCCACGACGAGGATAGAGACATCGCCAGCAGGAACATCGGCAGGGAGAAATGGTTATTTTGCGCCAGGGCCGTGAGATCCGCCGACATCAGCAGGGTAACGAACATATAGACGAAGGCCAGAATGCCGATAATGCTCGCCAGTTTACCCAGCTTATGAATCACCTTATAACCCAGCACCGCAATAACAATAATAATTGCACTGAATAGCAGCATTCCAGCTACATTGCTGATACTCAACAGTTTTGCCATCGCCTGCCCCGCCAGTACGGTACCGCTCGCGGAGAAACCGACATACATAATGCAGACCAGTACCAACGGCACTACCGCGCCAAAGACGCCAAACTGGGCGCGGCTTATTATCATCTGCGGCAAACCCAGCCGTGGTCCCTGCAGCGCATGCAGCGACATCACCGCCGCCCCCAGCACCTGTCCAAGAAGAAGACCTATCAGCGACCACACCACGTCACCACCCAGCACTACGGCTAAAGCGCCGGTGACAATAGCGGTAATTTGCAGGTTGCCGCCAAACCATAGGGTAAACTGGCTAAAGGGATGCCCATGCCTTTCGCGCTCGGGGATGTAATCAATCGACCGCGTTTCCTTTAATCCTGCCTCATTATTTTTTGATTGCCCGTCTGTAGACGAAAAAGAAGACATAGGTACCTCGCTATTATTATTTCACTCACTCCCCATCTGACCGATCCTGTATATACAAGCATTGACAACTGCCCGCACCGCACGCATCCTATTTTTGTGATGAATATGTAAATTCTTTGTATTGCAAAAAGTAACAAAACCATAACAATAACGTTGATTAACGCCTGCGCAGGCAGCGCTTAACCGAGGTGTACCGCTCATGATCGTTCCCGTCCAACTATCCACTCTGCCCGTCACACCCTGGAAAAATGGCGCAGGCGAGACCCGTGAGATAGTCTGTGTGCCTTCACCTGATGCCCCTTTTTTATGGCGAGCCAGCATTGCCACTCTGCAAAATGATGGTCCGTTTTCCTGCTTTCCCGGCGTCGATCGGGTCATTACCCTGCTGAACGGGCAACCGCTCCGCCTGAAAGGCGAAGCTATCGATCACCCTTTAGCGTTGTGGCAACCCTGGGCTTTTGCCGGCGAGTGGCCGCTGCGTAGCGAAGGGATCCGCGAGCGCGGTCTCGACTTTAATATCATGACCCAGCGCAGTCGCGCCGCCGCCGAGGTACGGGTCGTGGACGATGTACAGACTCCCGGCGACGAAGGCGTCGCGTGGGTATTACAGGGGCGCTGGCAACTTGGTGAACGGCAATATGAAGCGCAATCGGGTATTTTCTGGTGCCAACAAGCGCCGGGCGAACTCGCGCCGCTAACGACGGACGCCCTGCTTTTACTCACCACGATCGTGCGCCGTTAACCGCAGAAATTTCGGCAACGCGTTGGGATCTGTCGCTAAAACACAGTGATTATCCGGTGATATACTGTAGCGAGCGCATTTATCATTACGCGCTGCCTTGCGACAGGCGACACAAAAAATCGTGACACAAGGGGTCTTCAGTGGGATATAATTCCCGGCTAAATTTGAGTTATTTTGAAATAACAACGTTAACCTTTTGATTGTTAGAGTAAAAATAAGCAATAACGATAAGGATTAAAGCTATGGGTTTTCTTTCCGGTAAGCGCATTCTGATCACTGGCGTGGCCAGTAAACTGTCCATCGCCTACGGTATTGCGCAAGCAATGCACCGTGAAGGGGCTGAACTGGCATTCACCTATCAGAACGAAAAACTGAAAGGCCGCGTAGAAGAGTTTGCTGCTGCGCTGGGTTCCAACATTGTGCTGCCGTGCGATGTGGCTGAAGACGAAAGCATCACCGCGCTGTTCACTGAGCTTGAGAAAGTATGGCCGAAATTTGATGGTTTCGTGCACTCTATCGGTTATGCGCCGGCTGACCAGTTAGATGGCGACTATGTCAATGTCGTAACTCGCGAAGGTTTCAAAATCGCCCACGACATCAGCGCCTACAGCTTCGTGGCGATGGCGAAAGCCTGCCGCGCGATGCTGAACCCGAACTCCGCGCTGCTGACCCTCTCCTATCTGGGCGCTGAGCGCGCGATCCCGAACTATAACGTTATGGGTCTGGCGAAAGCGTCTCTGGAAGCCAACGTCCGCTATATGGCGAACGCGATGGGTCCGGAAGGTATTCGTGTTAACGCCATCTCCGCCGGTCCGATCCGCACCCTGGCGGCATCCGGTATCAAAGATTTCCGTAAAATGCTGGCGCACTGCGAAGCGGTCACCCCGATCCGTCGCACCGTCACCATCGAAGACGTCGGCAACAGCGCGGCTTTCCTGTGCTCTAACCTGTCTGCGGGTATCTCCGGCGAAGTCGTTCACGTTGACGGCGGCTTTAACATCGCTGCGATGAACGAACTGGAACTGAAATAAGTTCCTTATCCTCCTCACCCCGGTGAGGAGGATCTCTCCTCCCCCTCTCTACCTACGCTTTTCCTCTGTTATTCCAATCCGCTATTTATTAGTACGTATCAATATTTTCTCCTGCTTCAGGGTTACGCCAGGATAGTTGCGCATAGAGGTACCGCGAAACGGCGGTTCGCCACCTACCGAACAAGGAACGCCCATGGAGCAACGCCGCGTGTATGGCAAAAACCACTGGTATCACGAGACCCAGTCAACCAACAGCCCGGTCGAGGTTCTTCCTCTGGTGCCAGAAGCCGCTGACGTTGATGACCGTTTTTTGCTCGATCTGTCGCTTGCAGCCGATGTCAGCCACCCACATGAAGGCTGGCTGGCGCCCGCGCGTCAATTGGCAAAGGTACTTTTCCCGGACAGCGTCACGGTAACCCGATTACAAACCTTCAGCGCCTACGACCGTCTCAGCACCGCCCTGACCGTCGCTCAGGTCTACGGCGTACAGCGCTTATGTAACCACTATGCCGCGCGTCTGGCGCCGTTGCCGGGCCCTGACTCCTCACGAGAGAGTAATCGCCGACTGGCGCAGATTACCCAGTACGCACGCCAGTTAGCCAGTTCCCCTTCGGTTATCAACGAGGTCTCCCGCCGCCAGCTTGATGAGGTCGGACTGACCAGCCGCGATATTGTGTTAATTAACCAGATTATTGGTTTCGTGGGCTTTCAGGCCCGCGCGGTAGCTGCCTTTCAGGCCGCGCTCGGACAACCGGTACGCTGGCTTCCGGGTATGCCGCAGCAGGAAGATGCCCCGTCAGAACGCTTCACGGACGTGACAGGAGAGTGGTCTGCGGATATCGATGATGCCGACCTGCGTTACGCCAATGACGATAGGCAAGCAAGGCTCGCCGCATGGCACCGTCATCCCGGCCTACAGCCTCTCGCCCCTATTCTGGCAACGGATGAAGGGGCGTTAGCGCTGCTGCATCAACTGCTAACTGAACTGGATAACTCTGCGCAGCCCTTAAGCACAATGGCGGCGTTGCTGGCGGCGCGAATCAACGGTAGCGTCAGCTGTTTTAACGCCTGGGCAGCGCGCTGGACAGCTGATAACGGATTGTTGCAAGCATTGCGCGGCGATGAACGAACGATTCAGCGCTGGGCGCAAAGCCATTCTTTGGAACACGTTTTCCTGCAGGCGGCGCAGCTATTGACCCGTGCGCCGGACCGTTTTAGCGCCGCACAGCTAACTCCCCTCACTGAATATGGGCTTTCCCGCATTGAGGCTATCAATCTGCTGGCGTGGTGCGGCCTCTGCGGCTGGCTGAACCGGCTTAAAATCGCCCTCGGCGAGGTACGTCAAGCGACGTAAAATGCTGAAACAGCGCTTGCTGAGGCAGGCATATTCGCGTAAAAATGTCAGCCGCTCTTTTAGCCACGAAAAAACCTAATTATGTTTCAGGACAACCCGCTGCTAGCGCAGCTTAAACAGCAATTGCATTCCCAGACTCCGCGCGTTGAAGGGGTCGTTAAAGGTACGGAAAAAGGTTTTGGCTTCCTCGAAGTCGACTCGCAGAAAAGCTACTTCATTCCGCCGCCGCAAATGAAAAAAGTGATGCATGGCGATCGTATTATCGCCGTGGTCCATACGGAAAAAGAACGTGAAAGCGCCGAGCCGGAAGAGCTGGTTGAGCCTTTCCTGACCCGTTTTGTCGGTAAAGTGCAGAAAAAAGACGATCGCCTGTCTATTGTTCCTGATCATCCGCTGCTGAAAGACGCCATCCCTTGCCGCGCCGCGCGTGGCGTTGAACACGACTTCAAACAGGGTGACTGGGCGGTGGCTGAAATGCGTCGCCATCCGCTGAAAGGCGACCGCGGATTTTATGCCGAATTAACGCAGTTCATCACCTTTAGCGACGATCATTTCGTGCCATGGTGGGTGACGCTGGCGCGTCATAACCTGGAAAAAGAAGCGCCGAATGGCGTTGCTACCGAGATGCTCGATGAAGGACTGGAACGTCGCGATCTGACGGCGCTTGAGTTCGTGACCATCGACAGCGCCAGCACCGAAGATATGGACGATGCGCTATATGTCGAGCGCGCCGACGACGGTAAACTGCTGCTGACCGTCGCTATCGCCGATCCGACGGCGTGGATTGCCGAGGGCAGCAAACTGGACAACGCGGCGAAAATCCGCGCCTTCACCAACTATCTGCCGGGCTTTAATATCCCGATGCTGCCGCGCGAACTGTCTGATGATTTGTGCTCGCTGCGCGCCAACGAAGTGCGCCCGGTGCTCGCCTGCCGCATGACCCTGGCAGCCGACGGCGCCATTGAAGATAATATCGAATTCTTCGCCGCGACCATCGAATCAAAAGCCAAACTGGCTTATGACGACGTCTCCAACTGGCTGGAAAATATCGGCGCCTGGCAACCTGCCGATGACGCTATCGCGCAGCAAATCAAACTGCTGCAGGAAGTCTGCCAACGCCGCAGCGAATGGCGTCAAACCCACGCCCTGGTGTTCAAAGACCGCCCTGATTATCGCTTCGTGTTGGGTGAGAAAGGTGAAGTACTGGATATCGTTGCCGAACCTCGCCGCATCGCCAACCGCATTGTTGAAGAGTCAATGATTGCCGCTAATATCTGCGCGGCACGCGTGCTGCGCGATAACCTCGGCTTCGGCGTATATAACGTGCATACCGGTTTCGACCCGGCTAACACCGAGCAACTGGCCGCGCTGCTAAAAACGCACGATGTACACGTTGATCCGCAGGAAGTCCTGACGCTCGAAGGTTTCTGTAAACTACGCCGCGAACTGGATGCCCAGCCTTCAGGTTTCCTTGATAGCCGCATCCGCCGCTTCCAGTCGTTCGCTGAGATTAGCACCGAGCCGGGCCCACACTTCGGCCTTGGGCTGGAAGCTTACGCGACCTGGACTTCGCCAATCCGTAAATACGGCGATATGATCAACCACCGTCTGTTAAAGGCCATCATTAAAGGCGAGACCATTGGCCGCCCGCAGGATGATGTCACCGTGCAGATGGCGGAACGTCGTCGTCTGAACCGTATGGCGGAACGCGACGTCGCAGATTGGCTGTACGCTCGCTTCCTCAACGATAAAGCCGGAACCGATACCCGTTATGCGGCAGAAATCATTGATGTCAGCCGCGGCGGCATGCGCGTACGCCTGGTTGATAACGGCGCTGTCGCCTTTATCCCGGCACCTTTCCTGCACGCGGTACGCGATGAACTGGTTTGCAGCCAGGAGAACGGAACCGTACAGATTAAAGGTGAAGTCGTTTATAAAGTCACCGATGTTATCGACGTGACTATCGCTGAAGTCCGTATGGAAACCCGCAGCGTCATCGCCCGTCCGGCGGCGTAACGCTTTTATGGCCCCTGCCCAGGGGCCATACATTTCTCGTTTTGAGTGAATATCGCCAGCTGCGCAAGGATGTGCGTTTTTTTCGCTTCTCTTTTGCAGTCGTTTTTTGCATCATTGATTTCATTCATTTTTGTAACCAGGATAATGCTATGTCTGATCTGAATGCCCGCCTGCTCGCCCAACGTATCGATACCGTGCTGGATATTCTGGTTGCCGGAGATTATCACTCGGCTATCCATAACCTGGAGATCCTCAAAGCCGAGCTGCAGGCGTTGTCTCACGACGAGCCAGAGAAGGACTCAGGGCAAACGAAAGCGCCGTGGGAAATCTGATTCATTCCTGTCCCCCAGCACGCCCGAAGGCCTGCTGGGCGCCGTATAGACCTCTAACTGTGATGTAGCTATGAACGCCCGACAACAAAGTATTTTACAAATGGTCATCGATAAAGGCCGCATGAGCGTTGCCGATCTGGCCAGGATGACCGGTGTCTCCGAAGTCACTATTCGTCAGGATCTGAATTCGCTGGAAAAGCAAAGCTATCTGCGCCGCACCCACGGCTTTGCCGTACCGCTTGATAGCGAAGACGTCGAAACCCGCATGATGACCAACTTTGCCATTAAGCGTGAACTCGCCGCGCGTGCGGCGTCGCTGGTAGCGGCCGGAGAGACGGTGTTCATCGAAAATGGTAGTTCAAACGCCCTGCTGGCCCGTACGCTGGCGGAACGCGGCGATATCACTATTATCACTGTCAGCAGCTATATCGCGCATTTACTCAAGGAAACGCCGGGTGAGGTCATTCTGCTGGGCGGCATTTATCAGAAACGCAGTGAAAGCATGGTTGGCCCGTTAACCCGTCAATGCATCCAGCAGGTGCACTTCAGCAAGGCATTTATCGGCGTTGACGGCTGGCAGAGTGAAACTGGTTTTACCGGCCGCGACATGATGCGCGCCGATGTGGTTAACGCAGTGCTGGAAAAACAGTGCGAAGCTATTGTGCTCAGCGACAGTTCGAAATTCAGCGTCGTGCATCCTTATCCACTGGGCCCGATTGCCCGTTTCAATCGCGTCATCACCGACAATAACCTGAGCGAAACTATTCGCCAGCAGCTCTGCGCAAGCGGTTTAACCCTCGATATTGTCAACCCCGCCTGATCGCTTCCGCCAGCGCCCAGGAATGGCGTTGGCAGCCCCTCTGTGTCTGAGAGTATTCTGACCTGCAATTAAGATTTTTTACCTGACGTTAAATTTTAAAATAAGTAGAATTATTATTAGCGATATAACAGGAAGTGACTATCACCTGCGTGATTAGAGCAACACCTGCGCAACTTAAGTTTCATGGAATAACCCTCAAGTCATAGTCAGTTGCTATGCTTAAAGGAAGTTGTATCCATGAATAGATTATTCAGGAGAATAAAATGATGACTTCGATGAGCAAAAAAATGGCTGCGGCCGTACTGGCGGTTACTGTAGTAATGTCCCTGAGCGCTTGCTCTAACTGGTCTAAACGCGACCGTAACACCGCAATCGGCGCAGGCGCCGGCGCACTGGGCGGCGCGGTATTAACCGACGGTAGCACCCTGGGCACCCTGGGCGGCGCAGCGGTTGGCGGCATCATTGGCCACCAGGTTGGTAAATAACCACCCCGCGTATTAAATTAATAATAATTTCGTAGTTACTGACTCACGCATCTACAAATAATTAAGGCCACGGTAAATACCGTGGCCTTGTTGTTTATTTCGCAGAAATTATCTTAGCCACCCGCTAATTTCACTTTCATCCCTTTGGCTTCCAGCAGTGATTTCAGCAAGTCGCGTTTATCACCCTGAATTTCAATCACTCCGTCCTTGAGTGAACCGCCGCAGCCGCATTTCTTTTTCAGCTCAGCGGCCAACTTCGCCAGCGCGTCATCATCGAGATCGATACCGGTAATCAGGCAGACGCCCTTCCCTTTGCGCCCGCTGGTCTGGCGTTGAATGCGCACGATACCATCGCCTTTCGCACGTTGCGGCGCCGCTTTCGGCTCTTCAATACGCCCGCTATCGGTAGAGTAAACCAGGCGGCTGTTAGAATCGCTCATTACGCCTCCAATTTCAGCGACGCGTTGATCGCCGCAAGCGTTGCAGCCGGATCGGCTGACTGGGTAACCGGTCGGCCGATTACCATATAATCAACCCCCGCCTGCTGCGCCTGTTCCGGAGTCATAATCCGGCGTTGGTCGCCAGCATCACTGCCTGTGGGGCGGATCCCTGGGGTAACTAACTTAAATTCTTGTCCTAACTCTTGTTTAAAGCGGACGGCTTCCTGCGCTGAGCAGACGACGCCGTCGAGACCACAGCGTTTGGTTAGCGCCGCCAGTTTAGCAGCATGATCGGCTGGAGAAAGCGTAATACCGAGATCCTGTAAATCGCTGGCCTCCATGCTGGTCAGTACGGTGACCGCTATCAGTAACGGCGCCTCTTTCCCAAACGGCAGCAGCGCCTCGCGGGCGGCAGTCATCATACGCGCGCCGCCGGAAGCGTGGACGTTTACCATCCATACGCCAAGCTCTGCGGCGGCGGCGACCGCGCGTGCGGTGGTGTTCGGGATATCGTGGAACTTCAGGTCGAGGAATACTTCAAAGCCGCGCTGATGCAGGTCGCGAACAAACTGCGGGCCCAGCAGCGTGAACATCTCCTTACCTACCTTCAACCGGCAATCGCGCGGATCGATTCGATCAACAAAGGCTAACGCCTTATCGCGGTTATCATAATCAAGCGCAACAACCACGGGAGAAGATGTGATAACGCGAGGAGAAGAGCTAGCAGTAGACGTCATGACCGGACCTTAATTGTTGATGAGCGCCTGCACGGCGCAAAAAAGGTAAACGGGCAGCATTCTACCTGCGAAGTAGGGAAAATGACAGGCTGGTTTTGCCCGGCTACAGACAAAAGCGGGCACGTGGTAACAGAAGCGGGTACGGTAAAATACAGATAAGTATGTTGTAACTAAAGCCAGGCTTTTTTATATGTTACTGGCCATCAAGGCCGCGAATCGGCTTGATAGTCGCCCACGAACGGCAGGACGGGCAGTGCCAGTACAGGGTGTGGGAAGTAAAACCGCACTTCTGGCAGCGGTAACGCGGTTTGCTCCGCACCTGCTCGCCAACCATGTTGCGCAGAACCCCCAGGCTCGCCTTCGCGCGCCCTTCTTCCGCCTCATTAAGATGGTAGTCCATCAGTTTATGGAACACGCGCATCGTCGGGTGTCGTTCCAACTGGCGAGTCACATAGCTCTGTGCAGCCTCGGCGCCTTCCTGCTGCTCGATAATTTGCGCCAGCATAAGCTCCGCGGTCGCCCCGGTGTTCTCTTCGACACAGCGGCGCAGGAACGCTTCCCACTCCTCATGCTTACCCAACTGCTGATAACAGGTTTGCAGCATTTCCAGGGTTTCACCAACCAGTTCTTTATCCTGGCCAATCACCCGTTCCAGGCTTTCTACCGCTTTCGCGTAGTCGCCTTTTTCCATCCACACGCGCCCCATCATAATCGAGACGCGGGCGCTGTTACGGTCCGCTGACGCGCCTTTTTTCAGCAGCGTCATTGCTTTATCGAGATCGTTACTGGCCATCTGCTGCAGCGCCAGCTCACACCAGAAGTTGGCGATATCGCTGCGATGTTTTTCTTTGCCCAATTTTACCAGCCTTTCGGCGACTTCAATCGCGGACTGCCAATCGCTGGTTAGCTGGTAAATTTGTAGCAGTTGCTGTAGCGCGCCCAGGCGGAAGTCGGTTTCATCCACCAACTGCTTGAACATATCTTCCGCGCGATCGTACAGGCCGGCGGCCATGTAATCGCGCCCCAGCTGTTGGACGGCAAGCAGGCGCTGATCGTAGGTGAGCGAGGCGCTCTCCATCAGGCTTTGGTGAATGCGGATGGCGCGGTCGACTTCACCACGCGAACGAAACAGGTTGCCAAGGGTCAAGTGGGCTTCAACGGTGCCGGTATCCTCTTTTAACATATCGAGGAACAGATCTACGGCTTTGTCCTGCTGATTGCTCAGCAGGAAGTTGACCCCGGCCACGTAATCACGCGACAGGCGACTAGCATCGTCCTGTTTGGACTGTTGTGCGCTCCTGCGCCCCATATACCATCCATAGGCAGCGGCAACGGGAAGAAGCAGAAACAACAACTCCAGCATAGAAGGTTATTCCTTGACCGCAGGGACGCCGGCATCAGCAGGCGCTACGGTCACTGGCGCGATCTGCTGCTCCAGGCGTTTAATTTTACGTTCGGCGCGCGCCAGCGATACACGAACCCGCAGCCAGAACAGGCCGCAAATCAGCCAGCCAATCGCAAACCCGGCAGCGAATAACACCGCCAGCAACGTGGAGATGCGGAATTCACCCTGCGCGAGTAAATAGTTGAACGTGACCAGTTGGTCGTTTTGCGCACCCAGCGTCACAGAGATGACGAAGATAGCTAACACCAGTAAGAAAATAAGTAAATATTTCACATGACTTCCCGTTCTGTGGGTTGCGCGAGTAAAACGCGTTCAAGCCCTATAAAGTATCATTTTCACCGCAGTGGTGAAATGGAAAAGCATGACACCCGTCATGATATGCGGCCAGGTGTCGCGAAATTCAACATAAACGGCGTCAGGTTGCGCGTTTTTTGATATCCGTCGCCTCTTCGACAGGCGGGGTTAACGGGCCGCAAAAACGCTGCGTGAGCCAGGTCGCCGCGGTAACCAGCAGCCAGGAAAGGCTGGTCGCCACGATAAGATCCTGCGGCCAGTGCATGCCTAACGCCAGACGGCTGCCCATGACCGCAGTAGCCCATCCCAACAGCAGGCCGATAGTCACCCAGCGCCGACGTGGCCACAACAGTCCTACCCCCAGCAGCGCCCAACTGGCGGCAAACATGGTATGGCCGGACGGAAAGGCAAAACCGGTCTCTTTTTGCCAGTGTTTACGCAAGAATCCCGGTATTGTCTGTTGTTCAGCCAATTGCTCATGCACCAGTTTAGCGCGTTCTTTACGTTTTAACTCATAGAATTGCGCCACCGGTACCTGTTGGGTTCTTTCTAACCAAATCACAAATGGCCGTGGTTCCTGCACCCGTTCTTTGATCCAGGATTTAAGCCCCTGACCTGCCAGGATGGCGGCGCCGAGAATGAGAAACAGCACCAGCGCTTCGCGCAGACGAAACCGTAAACACCACAAAAACCAGCCAAATAGCGCTACATGAGTAATTATTCCCCACGGCTGGGTGACGGTTTCAGTCACCCAGTACCACATTTTCAACATGGCCGGGGCTTGACCCGGCTGCCACTGCCAGCCGGAGAGCCAGACTATAACGGGCATAACAAGCAATAGCGCCGCCCCGATGGCGGTCCTTTTGGCAATCAACAGCATCATATCTCCTTCTCTTTCCTTCTGAATATCATAACGGAAAGTAGATCGTTTGTGCGCTTTCCGCGCAGGCGGTCGTTGGTAATTAGGAGAACGTCGCGGCGTTGTGGCAAAATAGTAGTAAACAGAAAGCACATTCAGGTGCTGTCAGAATCTGGAGAATCACATGCAGCTTAAACGTGTGGCAGAAGCCAAACTGCCAACCCCCTGGGGCGATTTCCTGATGGTGGGCTTTGAAGAACTGGCAACCGGGCAGGATCATGTCGCGCTGGTGTATGGCGATATTTCGGGGCAAGCCCCGGTACTGGCTCGCGTACACTCAGAATGTCTGACGGGCGATGCCCTTTTTAGTCTGCGTTGTGATTGCGGTTTTCAGCTGGAAGCGGCGCTGTCGCACATCGCTGAAGAGGGGCGCGGGATCCTGCTTTATCATCGTCAGGAAGGCCGAAATATCGGTTTGCTGAATAAAATTCGCGCCTACGCGCTTCAGGATCAAGGTTACGATACCGTCGAAGCCAACCACCAGCTAGGCTTTGCCGCCGATGAGCGCGATTTTACGCTGTGCGCCGATATGTTCAAACTGCTCGGCGTTGAGCAGGTTCGACTGTTGACCAACAACCCGAAGAAAGTCGAAATTCTGACCGAGGCGGGAATCAATATCGTCGAACGCGTTCCGCTCATCGTCGGCCGTAACCCGAAAAACGAACACTACCTGGATACCAAAGCGGCCAAGATGGGGCATCTGCTGAATAAATAAGTCAGCTCCAGAATGAATCAGGGCCAGCATTCGCTGGCCCTTTCTTTTACAGCATATTACGAATCACATAATGCAGAATGCCGTCATTCTGATAGTAGGTAAGTTCAGTCGCGGTATCGATACGACAGCGACACTGAATGACCTCCTGCTGTCCATCGGCGCGGGTGATGGTGACTGGAACCGTTGCCGCAGGATGCAGCGCCTGCAGGTTACTGATATCGATCCGCTCTTCGCCGGTCAGCTGTAGCGTTTTACGCGTCACGCCTTGCGGAAACTCCAACGGTAATATCCCCATGCCAATAAGGTTGGAGCGGTGAATACGCTCGAAGGACTCGGCAATCACTACCCGCACGCCCAACAGACGCGGCCCTTTTGCCGCCCAGTCGCGGCTGGAACCTGAACCATATTCTTTACCGGCAATCACCGCCAGAGGCGTACCCTCGGCTTTATACAGCATAGCCGCATCGTAGATAGCAACAGGCTGCGTGTCTGGTAAATGACGCGTCATCCCCCCTTCCACGCCCGGCACCATTTCGTTACGGATACGAATATTGGCAAAGGTACCGCGCATCATCACCTCATGGTTGCCACGTCGTGAACCATAAGAGTTGAAATCGGCGCGCGCCACGCCGTGCTCCTGCAAATAGCGTCCTGCAGGGCTGTCTGCCTTGATACTTCCTGCCGGAGAGATATGGTCGGTAGTCACCGAATCGCCTAACATCGCCAGGATCCGCGCGCCGTGAATATCTTCTACCGGTTTCGGCTCAACGCCCATCTCATCAAAGAATGGCGACAGGCGAATATAGGTAGAGTCATCCTGCCAGCGATAGGTATCGGAACGGTCTACCTGAATAGCTTTCCACTCCTCGGTACCTTCGAAGACTTCGGCATATTCTTTACGGAACATCTCGGTGGAAACCTGCTGCACCGCGCGAGCAATCTCCTCGCCGCTCGGCCAGATATCTTTCAGGAACACCGGCTTACCGTCTTTACCAACCCCAAGCGGTTCACGGGTCAGGTCAATGTTCATATTGCCAGCCAGCGCATAGGCCACGACCAGCGGTGGCGACGCCAGCCAGTTGGTTTTCACCAGCGGATGGATACGACCTTCGAAGTTGCGGTTACCGGAGAGCACCGCCCCCACGGTCAGGTCACCTTTTTTAATTGCCTCTTCGATAGGTTCCGGCAGCGGCCCGGAGTTACCGATACAGGTTGTACAACCATACCCTACGAGGTTAAAGCCCAATTCATCGAGATAAGGCGTCAAACCGGCATGCGCCAGATAATCGGAAACCACTTTCGAACCCGGCGCCAGCGAGGCTTTCACCCACGGCTGCGGTTTCAGGCCGCGCTCAACGGCGTTCTTCGCCAGCAGGCCGGCGGCCATTAACACGCTCGGGTTGGAAGTATTGGTACATGAGGTGATTGCCGCAATCGCCACCGCGCCTTCCGGCAGCGAATAGCGTTGCCCATTGAGAGTATAATCAACCGGCTGACGCGATTTTTGCGTTTGATTCACTTCCAGTTCGTTGCTGGCGGCAAACGCTTTCGGCACATCGCCCAACGCGACGCGGTCCTGCGGCCGTTTCGGCCCGGCGAGGCTGGCCTCAACCGTACCCATATCCAGCGCCAGGGTGCTGGTGAATACCGGCTCATCGCCCGTCTGGCGCCACATCCCCTGCGCTTTGGCATAAGCTTCAACCAATGCCACCTGCTCTTCGCTGCGCCCGCTCAGGCGCATATAGCTGAGGGTTACCGCATCGATCGGGAAGAAGCCGCAGGTCGCGCCATATTCTGGCGACATATTCGCAATGGTTGCCCGGTCGGCCAGCGGTAACGAGTCGAGACCGTCGCCGTAGAATTCTACGAACTTGCCAACCACACCATGTTTGCGCAGCATCTGGGTCACTGTCAGCACCAGGTCAGTCGCGGTGATCCCCTCACGCAGTTTACCGGTCAGCTTGAAACCGACGACATCAGGTATGAGCATGGATACCGGCTGCCCAAGCATCGCTGCTTCCGCTTCAATCCCGCCGACGCCCCACCCTAATACGCCCAGACCGTTAATCATGGTGGTGTGCGAATCGGTACCCACCAGCGTATCCGGGTAAGCCACCCATTCGCCATCCTGTAGTTCGCTCCACACGGCACGGCCGAGATATTCAAGGTTCACCTGGTGGCAGATCCCGGTTCCCGGCGGCACAACGCTAAAGCGGCTGAAGGCCTGCTGTCCCCAGCGCAGGAAAGCATAACGTTCGTGGTTCCGCTCCATTTCAAGGCGCACGTTATCTTCAAAGGCGTTTTCATTACCAAAACGGTCCACCGTTACCGAGTGGTCAATCACCAGGTCAACCGGCGAGAGCGGATTCACCTTTGCCGTATCGCCGCCCAGCCGTTTTACCGCTTCACGCATGGCGGCTAAATCGACCACCGCCGGTACGCCGGTAAAATCCTGCATCAATACGCGCGCCGGACGATAGGCTATTTCGCGGTCGGCATGCGCTTTCTGCAGCCAGCCGGCCAGCGCCTGAATATCTTGTTCCGTCACCGAGTCACCATCCTGCCAGCGCAGGAGGTTTTCAAGCAGAACTTTGAGGGATTTGGGCAGTCGGGTGAGATCGCCCAGTTGTTTAGCGGCCAGCGCCAGGCTGTAGTAATGGTAGGTTTTGTCTTTGACCTGTAGCGTATCCTTACTGGCTGCTCGTAGTGTTGACGACATAGCTCCTCCTTTATCACAGGGATGCATGCCCTGAACTCCTCAGGGTCTTTATTAAAGATAACACAAACTTGACATAACACTTTGATAACAACTCAAATTGCTAAAATTGACAAAACCATACAGTTCAGAAATTTTGAAGATAACAGTGTTACAGCGCGGAGATATTTGATGAGGTTGAGTAAGTTCCGATCCTATTCTCTGAACGGGAAAAGAAAAAGAGCTAATCACGGATAGACAATGATTAGCTCAGGATGGATTAACATTTAAAGCTGATAAGTCGGAAAATAATTTCTTCCACCGTGTTCCACAATTCCGGGTGCTAATTTTACCAACCTCCTTTTGTCACAAAAGTGAAATATAACCTTCTCTGATAAACTGCTTTAGCTAATAATCCAGATGAATAATGCAACGATGCACCAGAAAGCGCTAAGCCCCATCAGTATTGAGCCCCAGACCTGACTGCGCAGCGTTGGATCGATTTCCGCTTTGTGACGTTCATACGACATCGCGAGCTTTGCATAATCGATATTGTTTATCATTTCATCACCACCAATTGCTAAAATCATCAGGTACAGATAAATCTTAATAAGATATATAAAATAGATCCAGCTAATTCAGGAACAGGTAAAAGGCTTTTAACCGTTATTTTGATCGCAGCGGGTATATTGGAGAAATAACGAAGTGAAAATCCGTAGAAATGTGATTACAACGAGGTTTATAAGTTCTGATAAGGTCCATAATAGAAAATGGCACTCCCCGGAGGAAATGCCATTTATCAATTCGATTATTTTTCCGGCAGTTTAATATCTTTGAACATGGCCTCTATATCCTCATTCGAACGTAGCGCCACGGCCGTATCGACCACATCTCGCGTCAAATGCGGCGCAAAACGTTGAATAAAATCATACATATAACTTCTGAGGAAGGTGCTTCGGCGGAAGCCTATCTTGGTGGTGCTGTGGCTGAAAATACCATTGGCATCGAGTTTTACCAGGTCTGGATCGGACACGGGATCGACCGCCATGCTGGCAATAACTCCAACGCCAAGCCCTAAGCGCACATAGGTTTTGATGACATCGGCATCAGTCGCCGTGAAGACGATACGTGGAGTAAGCCCGGCGCGATTAAACGCGGTATCCAACTCAGAACGTCCGGTGAAGCCGAAGGTATAAGTTACCAGCGGATACTGCGCCAGCTCTTCAATGGTCACCGAACCTTTCGAAGCGAGCGGGTGGTCCGGCGTCACCACAATTGAACGGTTCCAGTGATAGCACGGCAGCATCACCAAATCGTCGTACAGATGCAGCGCTTCGGTAGCAATGGCAAAGTCGGCATTACCCTTCGAAACCGCTTCTGCAATCTGCGTCGGCGACCCCTGATGCATATGCAAAGAGACCCGAGGATAACGCTCAATAAAGCCTTTAATCACTCCAGGGAGCGCGTAACGCGCCTGCGTATGGGTGGTGGCAACGTACAACGAGCCCTTATCCGGCCAGGTGTGCTCGCCTGCCACGGATTTAATGGCCTCAACTTTAGATAACACTTCACGCGCGATGCGAATAATTTCCTGACCGGCTGGAGTGACCTGAGTTAAATGCTTACCGCTGCGGGCAAATATCTGAATTCCCAACTCATCTTCCAGCATGCGTACCTGCTTGCTGATGCCTGGCTGTGAAGTATACAAGCCTTCGGCGGTAGAGGAGACATTCAGGTTATGGTTAACAACCTCAACGATGTAGCGGAGTTGCTGTAGTTTCATGGCTGATATCCGTAAACGCGTCAAATGAATCCGCTTAATACCCATTACGTTCAGACTGCTGCCTGCCGGCGGCAAAATGCCAGAGATGCCCTGCGGCACGCCGAACCTGCGCCACAACGCGTGCTGAGACCGATGGTGTATAAGACGATTTAATAATAAAAAAGTGATTCGCTATAACCACTATATCATTTATATCTACAGTGTATAGATGGTAACAAAAAATAATAAGTCGGTTATAAAGCGACAATGACGAGGCGGTAGTGCGAGGAAAATCGAAGAAAGAATGGGCCGCATCGCGGCCCATTCAGAAGGTTACTTTTTCGCTTCAGTCCATTTACCGTCGATAAAGAAGGCGGACCAGCCGGTCGCTTTACCCTCTTTCTCGGAGGAGACGTACTGTTGCTTGGTCTTACGACTAAAGCGTACCAGCGTTTTATTGCCCTCAGGATCCTGCTGCGGCGCATCGGCCAGATAACGCAGCTTTTCAGGCAGACGATCGCGGAAGCGGTACAACTCTTCCACTAACGGCGCACGTGTTTCACGTGATTTCGGGAAGGTGTTTGCCGCCAGGAAAACGCCCGCCGCGCCATCGCGCAGGACGAAATAAGCGTCGGACTTCTCGCAGGGCAGTTCCGGTAAAGGCACCGGATCTTCCTTCGGCGGAGCCACTTCGCCATTACGCAGGATCTTACGCGTATTTTTACATTCGTCATTGGTGCAAGCCATGTACTTACCAAAACGCCCCATTTTGAGGTGCATTTCGGAACCACATTTCTCACACTCCACGATAGGGCCGTCATAGCCTTTGATACGGAACTCGCCCTCTTCAATCTCGTAGCCGTCGCAGGTCGGGTTGTTACCGCAGACATGCAGTTTACGCTTCGGATCGATAAGATAGCTGTCCATCGCGGTGCCGCATTTCTGACAGCGACGTTTAGCGCGCAGCGCGTTGGTTTCGGCATCATCGCCTTCCAGCACGTTGAGAACTTCGTTTTCCGGTACCAGGTTAATGGTGGTTTTGCAACGCTCTTTCGGCGACAAAGCGTAGCCAGAGCAACCGAGGAATACCCCGGTACTGGCGGTACGAATGCCCATTTTACGCCCGCAGGTCGGACAGTCGATGCTGGTCAGCACCATTGGGTTCGGCTGCATACCGCCTTCTTCAGGATCCTTCTCAGCCGTTTGTAGCTGGGAAGTGAAATCGCCAAAGAAGTTATCCAGTACCTGTTTCCACTCAGCCTGATGACTGGCCACCTGATCGAGGCGATCTTCCATCTGTGCGGTAAAATCGTAGTTCATCAGATCGCGGAAGTTCTCTTCCAGACGGTCGGTGACGATTTCACCCATTTTTTCAGCGTAAAAGCGGCGGTTCTCGGCGCGTACATAGCCGCGGTCCTGGATGGTCGAAATGATCGACGCATAAGTGGACGGACGACCGATGCCGCGTTTTTCCAGCTCTTTTACCAGCGAGGCTTCGCTGAAACGCGCAGGCGGTTTGGTGAAGTGCTGCGCAGGTGTCAGTTCCACCAGGCTGAGGCTGTCGCCCTGATTGACCACCGGTAACGTCCTGTCTTCATCGCCTTTACGCAGCGCTGGCATCACTTTCGTCCAGCCGTCAAAGCGCAGCGTACGACCGCGGGCTTTTAGTTTGAACTCGCCGGCCTGTACCGTCAGGGTGGTTGAGTCGTATTTTGCCGGCGTCATCTGACAGGCGACGAACTGACGCCAAATCAGTTGATATAACTTCTGCGCATCGGCTTCCATGTCTTTCAGCGATTCCGCCATCACATTCACGTCAGAAGGACGAATCGCTTCGTGCGCTTCCTGCGAGTTTTCTTTGCTGGCGTACTGATTCGCGCTTTCAGGCAGGTATTTTTTGCCGAAGTTATCGCCGATATAGCCGCGTACCATATTCAGCGCATCCTGACTCAGATTGGTAGAGTCGGTACGCATGTAGGTAATATGGCCGGCCTCATACAGACGCTGGGCCATCATCATGGTTTTCTTCACGCCGAAGCCAAGACGGGTACTGGCGGCCTGCTGCAGCGTGGAGGTGATAAACGGCGCGCCCGGCTTGCTGCTGGTCGGCTTATCTTCGCGCTCCAGCACGCTATATCGCGCTTTTTCCAGCAGCGCGACGGCCGCCATGGTTTCGTCACGGTTAACCGGACGGAACGGCTTGTCATTCTTGTGAGTCACCTGCAACGGTAACGCGTCGCCGCCCGGCGTGGTAGTACTGGCGTCGATCTCCCAGAACTCTTCCGGAACGAAGGCTTTAATTTCGCGTTCGCGCTCAACGACCAGGCGGACTGCGACAGACTGCACGCGGCCAGCGGACAGACCGCGGGCAATTTTTTTCCACAGCAGTGGAGAAACCATATACCCCACCACGCGGTCCATAAAGCGGCGCGCCTGCTGGGCATTAACACGATCGATATTCAGCTCGCCCGGCTTCTCAAAGGCCTGACGAATCGCGTTTTTGGTGATTTCGTTGAACACCACGCGGCTGTACCGTTGCTCATCACCACCGATAACTTCCCGCAGGTGCCAGGCAATGGCTTCCCCTTCGCGGTCAAGGTCGGTTGCGAGATAGATGTGGTCGGCTTTTTCCGCCAACTGTTTGAGTTCTGAAACTACCTTTTCTTTACCCGGAAGTACTTCATAATGCGCATTCCAGTCGTGCCATGGGTCTACACCCATGCGGTTGACCAGAGCGCCACGTTCATCCTTTTTAGGCTTTTTAGCCCCTTTGGTGGAGGTAGAGTCGGCGCTCTTTTTGGAAGCTGAGCCACTGGTCGGCAAATCGCGGATATGACCGACGCTGGATTTCACCACGTAGTCATTACCCAGATACTTATTGATCGTTTTGGCTTTTGCCGGGGACTCAACGATAACGAGAGCTTTACCCATATTCACCTTTACCTAATTTAATTCATCCAGGAATACATCGCACATTGATTCACCATCCACTAGCGACGTGCCTGATATGTTGCGGCCACGTCGATGGATATCAACCCTCTGCACGCCCAGTTTCACATCCATAAAACCAGATAGCTGAGTTTGCTGGCTTTAGCGAGCCAGGTTGCATAGCACGAAGAATTTTTGGCCGAATGTCAAGCAAATCTGTTGCCAGATCGCTGAAAGCGTCACACTGTACCTGATAAAATTCGTTACGCAACTTTATTAGCATGCAAAAGCCAACTCCGCCAGTAAAGTGATGTTTCTTAGCCAGTTGCAATTACCCCTGCACAATCAATGGAAAATTTGCCCGTTGCCCTCTCGCGGCGTAGACTACCGGCGAAGAACTACAGGAGTCCGTTATGCAAGGTACAATCCAACCCATCGAACGCCAGGCGTTACTTGAAATTGCCAATCAACTCATTCGCGATCATGAAGATACGTTAGCCGGAATTGAAGCCACCAACGTCGTTCAGCGTAACGGGGTTTTGGTGTTCAGCGGCGAGTTTTATCTTGATGAGCAAGGTTTGCCGACAGCGAAGAGCACCGCGGTATTTAACATGTTCAAATATCTCGCTCATGAGTTGTCAGATAAGTATCACCTGGTTGATTAATAGCCAGTCATTGATGGGCCGGCTCTCGGCTTAAGCCAGCCAGAAACAGCAACGCGAGGTATCAGCCTCGCGTTGTTTTATCTTACATTAAGGGCTTTTGCCCACGCTGCCACCAGCGAAGTAATAGACGGTCCGCGCTTTCTGCCGCGCTACCGGTAACGCGATCGAGCAACTTCTTACGCTGCTGATAACGCACGCTAATGACTTCATGGTTATCCATCATGCTCAACAGGAGTTCATCGCTGGTCTGTACCGCATCCGCCAGCCCTTTTTCCAGCGCCTGCACGCCGTACCAGTGCTCGCCGGTCGCTACCTTTTCGATATCCAGCGACGGGCGCATCTGATGTACGAAATCTTTAAAAAGCTGATGGGTTTCATTGAGATCTTCGCGGAATTTCTGCCGGCCTTCCTCGGTGTTTTCACCCAACATGGTTAACGTGCGTTTATATTGCCCGGCGGTATGGAGTTCAATATCGATGTCTTTGTTTTTCAGGAAGCGATTGATGTTGGGGATCTGCGCCACTACGCCAATCGAGCCAAGGATAGCAAACGGCGCGCAGACGATTTTGTTCGCCACGCAGGCCATCATATAGCCGCCGCTGGCAGCGACCTTATCGACCGCAACCGTCAGTGGGATCTGTTTATCACGTAAGCGCTGCAGCTGCGATGCAGCCAGGCCATAGCCGTGAACCACCCCGCCGGGGCTTTCCAGACGCACCACCACCTGGTCGCGCGCCTTCGCCGAAGCCAGCACCGCCGTAATTTCTTCGCGCAGGCCGCTTACCTCGTGGGCATCCATGCTGCCTTTAAAATCCAGCACCCAGATACGCGCCTTGCCGCTGGGCTCCGCGGCGCCCAATTTTGCCCGCGCTTTGGCCTCCTTGGCTTCCTGCTTATGCTTTTTCTTCTGCGCTTTATGCCAGAGTTTTTGCTGCGGGCCATCCAGCAGCGCCACCGCCAGCTCTTCTTTCATCTCCTTATATTGCTCGCTAAGATTCGTCACCCGCAGCTCGCCGCGCTGCTTCTTACGCTGAGTCAGATTAACGATAATGGCGGCGATAACCGCAATGGCAACGACGATAGTCGCAGCCTTGGCTAAAAATAAGCCGTATTGAGCAAGTAATTCCACGTTTTCACCTTGTGTAAAGCACTGACGTTGACGCACAGTGTACATCAGCCTTTATCATCAAGTCTCTGCGCTTTCCGTGCGCTGCGAGGCGCATTCCCGTTTTTTTTGTCGCAATGAAATCGTTGCAAGATATTAATTCTGCGAAGAGTTTCCCTTTGACTGATTGCAATCATCAATCGTTTGAGGCATAAAGCGCAAAAGTAAGATACCGAATAAGATGTGGCCATAAGCAGGCCAGCAGAGGAGTCGCCGTGCACTATCAACCGCAGTTTCACCTACTTAAAGACCGTATCATTCTGGTCACCGGCGCCAGCGACGGCATCGGCCGTGAAGCCGCCCTTACCTATGCGCGCTACAGCGCAAGCGTGGTACTGGTCGGCCGCAATGAAGAAAAGCTGCGCGGCGTCGCGCAAGAAATTGAACAGGCTGGCGGTATTGCGGCACGCTGGTTCACCCTCGACCTGTTGACCTGCACGCCGCAGGAGTGCCAGCAGCTGGCGCAGAAAATCGCCATTCACTACCCGCGTCTCGACGGCGTATTGCACAACGCGGGCCTGCTTGGCGACGTATGTCCGATGGACCAGCAGGATCCTGAGGTATGGCAGCAGGTGATGCAGGTGAACGTTAATGGCACTTTTATGCTCACCCAGGCGCTTCTTCCTTTATTACTCAAGTCTGATTCCGGTTCGCTGGTGTTTACCTCTTCCAGCGTTGGCCGCCAGGGCCGCGCCAACTGGGGCGCTTACGCGGCCTCGAAATTCGCCACCGAAGGGATGATGCAGGTACTGGCCGAAGAGTACCAAAGCCGTCATCTGCGGGTAAATTGTATTAATCCTGGCGGGACGCGCACCAAAATGCGCGCCAGCGCTTTCCCGACCGAAGATCCGCAAAAGCTGAAAACCCCTGCCGATATCATGCCGGTCTATTTATGGCTGATGGGCGACGATAGCCGACGTAAAACCGGTATGACCTTTGATGCCCAGCCAGGGCGTAAACCAGGGATATCCCAATGAGCGATCAACGTTACCGCGAGCGCCAGCAGCGGGTAAAAGACAAAGTCGATGCGCGGGTCGCCGCCGCCCAGCAAGAACGCGGGCTGATCATGGTATTTACCGGAAACGGTAAAGGCAAAACTACCGCCGCCTTCGGTACCGTCACCCGCGCGGTTGGACACGGCAAAAAAGCCGGCGTGGTGCAATTCATCAAAGGAACCTGGCCTAACGGCGAGCGTAATTTACTGGAGCCGCACGGCGTCGAGTTTCAGGTAATGGCCACTGGATTTACCTGGGATACGCAAAATCGCGAAAGCGATACCGCAGCCTGCCTCGATGTCTGGCAGCACGGGCGGCGCATGCTGGCCGACGACAACCTGGATCTGGTACTACTGGATGAACTTACCTACATGGTGGCCTATGACTATCTGCCGCTGGAAGAGGTGCTGACGGCGCTGAGAAACCGCCCTGCGCATCAAACGGTGATGATTACCGGGCGCGGCTGCCATCGCGAAATTATCGAGTTGGCCGATACCGTCAGCGAGCTACGCCCGATAAAGCATGCCTTTGACGCGGGGGTTAAAGCGCAGATGGGGATTGATTACTAACCGCCAGCCGCGCCAGCAGTTGGCCGTTTAATGGCAGGCATACACAGTCCTCGCCGAGCGCCAGCTGCTGGTCGAGGACGTTTTGCCGCGAAACAAAGCGTTTACGGTACTCGGTCGGCGTCAATCCGCAGTATTTGTTAAAGGCGGCGATCAGGTATTTGTGCTCCTGAAAACCGCAGCTATGGCTGATTTCGGTGATCGGCGTACGCGTATCCCTCAGCAGATTACGGGCCTTATTCAGCCGTACCAGAGTCAGATACTCTTTAAAGTTGTAACGACTCACCCGCTTAAACAGCCGGGAAAACCACGAATAGCTCATGCCGCTGTGCTCGGCCACTTCGCTCAACGTCAGTGGCCGATCGTAATGCAGATTAATATAATCAATGCCTTTTTTAATCATCGACTCTTCGCGTAGCGAGCTCTCTTCGCGCTCCTGCGGCTCCCCTGCCGTCACCAGCGCATCAAGCAGTAAATAAATCGCCGCGATGCGCTGGAATGGCGTACGGTTATCGACGAGCTGTTGCAGCAGCGCCGTTAGCCGCTGTCGCACCTGCCAATCCGCGTTCTGCGCAATACGTCCGGCGGTACACCACTCCAGCCGTGGAGAGGGATGCATTTCATCAAACAGACCTGGCGAAAATTGCACGGTGACCAGCTGGCTACCGGCCATCTCCGCGCTGAGTGAATGCACTTCCTCCGCGTTGATATACAGCATATCGCCCTCGCGCAATAGCCACTCCCGCTGACCGACGGCCAGCGTAAAACCGCCATGAAGGACGGTGATTAGCTCCGGCGCCGGGTGCCAGTGAGGTTCGCAGTAGCGTACCTCGGCGGCAAAGACGTTGAGTTTCTCGGCGTCGAAGGCGATCAGCTCGTAGCCGCTATTGGTCGCCGGCTGCCCGCTTTGCGTTACCTAACGAGGATGCGTCACTGAAAACGGGAACACGGATTACCTCCTGAACTTTTGTTTATTGATGACCCGCCAGCACGGCATTGAGTTCATTGCGATCGATATCCAGCGCCAGGAATTCAGTCAATGCAATCAGCAAACCACAGAACAGATCCGGGGCCAGGCGGATAAGCTTTTCCCGTACCAGGTCTGGCGCTACACCGCTTTTCGCCGATATCAGCGTCACCACGCGGGCAAAGGCTTCCGGCTGTTGAATAAGCTGCTGGAGAGAATTGTCGTCGCGTAACGGTACGTAGCGCGCAGGGCAATCAATCTTAACGCTTGCCGTTAATGGAAGATCGCGTGACGAAGCGCCCACGTAGATTTGCCACTGCCCAGGGGTCACCAGCCAATCCGCCAGCCCCGGATGATAGCAGGCTAAATCAGCGACAGGCAGCGCGAGCTCGACCCGACGCGTTTCTCCCGCCAGCAACGACACTTTACAAAAGGCTTTCAGCGCGCGAACCTCGCGGATAAGCTCCCCCTTCGGGGCCGCAACGTACAGTTGTACAATCTCTTTGCCCTCATAATCGCCGGTATTCGTTAAATCAAACGCTACATACAGGGTGTCGCCTTCGGCAAGCCGCGCTGTGGAAAGCGAAAGATTGGCATAGCTGAATTGGGTATAGCTCAGGCCAAAGCCAAACGGGAAAAGAGGCGTAAGACTGCGCTTATCGTAATAGCGATAGCCGACAAATAGCCCTTCGCCATAATGATGGCGCAGGTTTTCCCCAGGATACTGCAGCCAGGCGGGCGTCTCTTCGAGCGTATTTGGCACCGTGACGGTCAGCTTACCGCAGGGGTTGCGCTTACCGAAGAGAATTTCAGCAACGGCGCGCCCCATCCCCTGTCCGGCGAAGAAGGTTTCCAGCAGCGCCCGGCATTCGCCAAGCCATGGCATCACCACCGCATCGCTGTTGGCCAACACCACCACCACGTTCGGCTGTACCGCAGCGACCTCGCGGATCAGCTGTTCGTGCGCGGGGAGAATATTCAGATCCTGGCGATCGCCATTTTCGCCATCTTCGCCAACCGCCGTGCTGACAAAAACCACTGCCACGTCGGCGGCCCCGGCAACATCGCGCGCCTGCGCCAGAGCCTGCTCGTCGCTTTGGTTGTCGTCTGGCGCGCCCGGCGACCACGTAACCTTAAAGTCGTCCCCGGCAAGATCGAAAATCTCATCCAGCGGACGGTCGAGCAAATACGGAACCGTGGTGGCACAACCTGAGCCCTGAATAACCGGCTCCTGTGCGGGCTTACCGATCACCGCGATGCGCGGGGTTTTATGTGGTTTCAGCGGCAGCAGGTTGTCTTCATTTTTCAGCAATACGATGGATTCTGCCGCTAAACGCTGCGATAACGCATGGTGTGCGGCAAAGTCAGCGCGCATTCGCGGCCGGCGATGTCGTTGTACTTTATCGACCAGCTCCAGCATCCGCAAACAAGCCCGGTCAACCACCGACATCGGTACCTCGCCGCAGGTGATGGCCGCCAGCAGGGTTTGTTTGTCCCGGCGGGTTTCCGGCATCGCCAGGTCGTTGCCGGCAAGCAGCGATGCCGGACGGTCTTTAATACCGTACCAGTCGGACATCACCAGACCGTCATATCCCCATTCATCACGCAATACCTGGGTCAGTAAGAACGGATCCTGCGATGTTTGGACGCCATTAAGACGGTTATAAGAAGACATCACCGTCCACGGCCGGGATTTGGCTATCGCTCGTTGAAATCCGGCGAGATAGATTTCACGCAGCGCTCGCTCCTCAATAATCGAATCCATTTCGGTACGCCGATACTCGGAGTTATTGGCGGCAAAATGTTTAAGGCTGGCGCCGACGCCTTCGGCCTGTAAGCCGTTAATCAGCGCCGCGGCGATATCACCGCTGACGATCGGGTCTTCAGAGTAGTATTCATAGCCGCGTCCAGCCAGCGGGGTGCGCCGAATGTTAATTCCCGGCCCCAATAGAATACCCACCCCCATCTGTTGGCATTCGCGACCCAGCGCTTCCCCCATCTCCCGTACCAGTTCAACATCCCAGCTACAGGCCAGACTGGAGCCATTCGGAAAACAGGTGGCCGGCAGCGAGGCGCTGAACAACGCTTCGCTGCCGCCCTTCGCGACAGGCTCTTCGGCGCTGGCCTGGTCGGCAGTTTGAGTAATCACCGAGATGAAGTCATCCATGCTCCACTTTTCATTACCATCTATTTGCGCGCTGCTATAGCGCACGCCGTAGGTCCCATCGGTCATCACGATATCGGGGATACCATGCTGCGGCAACGAAGCCGTGCGCCACAGGCCGCTGCCGGTCAGCAGCGCCACTTTTTCCTCTGCCGTCATGGCGGCGATAAGGGTACTAAAATCGTTATTCATCTCTCTGACTCCTTGAGGTTAAAGCGCGTTTTGCTTACGCAGGCTGATTTTTTGCACAATATCGCGATAGGTTTTTTCATCCAACGAATAGCAGGCCACGAAGATGGCGCTGATGGCGAACATCGCGCCGGGGAAAAGCGTCATCAGAATATTGATGCCATTAATTGCATCGCTGGTCACATTACCCGCATCATAGTGATAGAGATCCAGCATCCAGCCCGCGCAACCGCCGCCAATCGCCATCGCAATTTTGGTGATGAAGTTAAAGAAACCGTAGATTGCGCCTTCAGAGCGTACGCCGTGATGCCATTCAGCATATTCGACGGTGTCGGCAATCATCGACCACATGGCGACAAAGCCCATGCCTAGCGTAATGCTGTAAAGGCACACGCCAATCATTATCAGCCACAGATTATTACCGGCGATAAAATATTGCATCAGCACTCCCAGCACGCCAATTAACAATGCCAGTAGCGCCATTTTCTTTTTCCCCATTAGCGCAATCACTTTCTCGGAAACAATGGTACCAATGATATAAGCGCCTGACTGAACCATGAAGAAAGTAGCGGTGAAACCTTCGCTGCCGATGATGTATTTAATAAAGTAAATGGCGATCGCCATCCATACGGTATAAGCGATATAGAAAAACACGGTAAATAATGACAGATGAATTAGTGGCGCATTACCTAATACCGCACGGAACATTTCCCGAAGCGTCGGCGCATTCATTTTATCCTCTTCGCCAACTCGCTCCGTGGTCATGGCAAAACAGGCAAGAAACATAAAAGTCGCTAACAGCGCAAAACAGGAAACGGCAAAGACATAGCCCATTTGTTTGTCGTTAAAAGGCGAAATCAGCCAGTCGGCGGTCGTGGAAACAATCAGATAGCCGACAATCGCCAACACAAAGCGGTATACCGACAGCGACGAGCGCGAGGCTTCATGCTGCGTCAGGCGGTTGGTCAATGCCGAATAAGGCGTGTTAACCGCCGTATAGGCCAGACAATAAATGGTATAAGAAGCAAGCGCGAAATAAAATTTAGCCTCCCCGCCAAACGGCACAAAACACAGCACGGTTAAAAAACCTAACGGTATCGCACCATATAATAGCCAGGGACGCAGTTTGCCATATTTACTCTGCGTCTTATCAATTGCAAAGCCAATCAGGATATTAAATATTGCGTCAATCACCCGGGCAATCACAAAGATCAGGCTCGCTTGTACCGCGCTGATGCCATAAATATTCGTATAAAAAAACAGTAGGAATAAAGAGACAAAACCGAACGATAAATTAGAGGCGAAATCACCTAAGCCATAGCCTATCTTTTCTTTTACGCCGATGACCACATAGCTTGCCGATAACTTTGTTGTTGTACTCATTGCGGGCTACCTGTTTTGTAATCAGTGCCGACAGTATATGGCGACGCTAATAACATCACTTTGCGTTATTTGTCTGCGTAATTCCTGTTTCTTGTCTTTATGCAAAAGTGTGAAAAATGTCACAAGCGAAGGGATAAAGGAGGAGCGTTCCGGCGGGAGACCGCCGGAACGGACAGCATTAGCCGTTAGTCTTGTTGCGGGTGCTCGAACGGCGGTTACCGTTATTACCCTGACGCGGATTGCCGCTGGTCTGGCTATGACGCTTGACGGCACGGCGAATCTGATTCGCTTTCATGCGACGGCGATCTTTCTCCACCGCCACTTTGCTTTCGGTTTCAGCCGGCAGCTCCACCAGTTCACGCAGATAGTTGGTCTGAGCCAAATCCAGTTCCGTCCAGCCGCCGCGCGGCAGGCCTTTCGGCAGCAGAATATCGCCGTAGCGTACGCGGATAAGACGGCTAACCTGAACGCCGACCGCTTCCCACAGGCGACGCACTTCGCGGTTGCGGCCTTCGGTCAGAGTGACGTTATACCATTGGTTGATCCCTTCACCGCCGGTGAACTTAATCGTTTTAAATGCTGCAGGGCCATCTTCTAACTGTACCCCACGCGCCAGCTGGCGCAGTTTGTCTTCATCAACCTGGCCGAAAACGCGAACGGCGTACTCACGCTCGACTTCGCGGCTTGGGTGCATCAAACGGTTCGCCAGTTCACCATCGGTGGTAAACAGCAGCAGGCCGCAGGTGTTCACATCAAGGCGACCTACCGCGATCCAGCGCGCGCCGCGCAGTTTCGGCAGACGGTCAAATACCGTCGGGCGCCCTTCCGGGTCGTTACGGGTGCAGAGTTCGCCTTCTGGTTTGTAATAGGCCAATACCCGGCAAATCTGCTCGGCAGATTCTTTTACCGAAATAAGATGACCGTCGATACGAATTTTCAAACCAGGTACGATTTCTACGCGATCGCCGAGGGTTGCGACCTTACCATCCACGCTGACGCGGCCAGCTTCGATGATAGTTTCAATTTCACGGCGGGAGCCATGGCCAGCACGAGCCAGCACTTTCTGTAATTTCTCGCTCATAGAGCTTCCTTTAGGTGTCGCCTTCCCAGGCGTCTGATATGCTTTGGCGACAACAGGTCATTAAAAACACCAACCTGTTGTTATATAAACACTTTACACAATTTAAGGCGCCATTCGTCAGCGCTGTAAAACAGCGCGCGCGCCTGCGTGGGCGAACATACTACACTAACTTCAAAATGAATGCTTCACTGCGATACATTTCTACGCCTTAAGATTATCGCCCGCCGTCAAGGAACTTGCCGGGATGGAAAAATGGTAAATGGCGCCGGATGACCAAACAGGTAACCTTGCGCTTTCTGGCAGCCGAGGTCGCGTAACTGGTTTTTTATCGCCTCATCTTCAATACCCTCAGCAACAACGGGCACCTTAAAACCCTGAGCCAGCACAATCAACGATGCAATCATCGATTCTGCTTTATCCTCATCGGCAAATTGGCAAATCAGCCGGCGGTCAATTTTGATGCTATCAAATGACAGCGTGTGTAAATAAGGCAAACTGGATAAATTGACGCCAAAATCATCCAGCGCTACGGCAATACCATGGCGGCGCAGATAAGCAATCATTCGACTAATTCTGGCAGCATCATTCATCAGTAACCGTTCGGTTATCTCAAGACAAATATTGCCCGTGACCAGACCATGACGATAGATAACATCCATTAAATGCCAGGCAAAATCCTGTTGCAGAAGCTGAATCGCCGATACATTTATGTGCAGGAGGAAATGCGGTGACGCCCCGCGATTTATCATCCCGGCGAGTTCCCGACAAGCCTCCTCAATAATCCACCGCCCCAGTGGAATAATCATCCCACTCTCTTCCGCCAATGGGATGAAACGCTCAGGCGAGATCTCCCCACCCACTGCGGACGACCAGCGAAGCAGACACTCTCCTTCACGAAAAATGGTTTGATCCTGCAAATCCACAATTGGCTGCAGTACCAGACGAAATTCATGATGCTGGATGGCATCATGAAGATGCTCATGAAGTTGGATATTATAAAGCTCGGCTTCATGCATCTCAGCGCTGAAAAACGTCGCGACGCCATTCCCCTGTTTCTGCGCATGACGTAGGGCAATCCACGCCTCACGCAACGTTTGCTCAATATTCTCAACGCTAATATCAGCCGTAACCACACCAATATTTCCGGTGTAAACATATTTGCTTGCCGCAAGATGGGAGTCGTATTCGACATCGATAAATAGTGAGGAAAGTAGTTCACTATATTGCTGCCGCTCCTTTGGCTGGTGATGCCCCGGAAAAACCACGATAAGCTGATCCACTTTATCACGAGCGATTAGCGTATTCGTCGGCAGTAAATTACGCAGACGAAAAATAAAATCGCTAATAAATCTCTCACCATATTCAGTACTTAATGAATTGATAATCGCGTTCATGTTACTGATATGCAATAGCGCAAGTAAGTTTCTTCGCTGATATAGCGATGTCTGCCGCAGTAACCCTGTCCGCGTGAATAAGCCGGTGGTTTTGTCCTCTTCTATCTCGCGCCGTTGGACGTCGAAGCTTTCCGCCAGTTTATGTGACAGCGCCATAAAAGTGGTTTCCAGAGAGGCGATTTCCGGGAAATGACGCTTATTATCAGGCGGCGTCCAGCGGTGCGTCGCAAGCTGATCCGCTTTACGGACAATATCCCGCAATGGTTTGACCACCCTCGCCAGGCCGCAGAAAACCACCAACAGGCCAAAAGCAAAAATGATAAACAGCACGCCCATGGTAATGGCTATATATTTGACTATGGTGCGCGTAATCATTCTCGCCGGGCTAATTACAATCCCCGTCCAGTGCAGTATGCCGTCACGGTCGGTAACAGGAAAAGCATCAACATAATATTCTTCATTGCCGGAACTGAAAAACTGTAATCCCGTGTGGTCATGCGCTTTTAAGGTACGACTAGCGGCTACAACAACCGGTAAAGGAGTATTTTCCAGCGTTTGCAAATTCAGTTGCGAGTGTTTTTCCCCCGCCAACATACTCCGCGTTAATGAGGGAACGGATGAAGAGATTAGTTCATCTTTTTCATTAACAATCAGCAGAATACTTTCAGGATTGGGTTTAAATTTTTCCAGACTTTTATTTAGTTCGTTGAGCTGCAATTCGCTGGCGACGACGCCAACAAACTGCCCTGTGCGATTGAATGCCGGCGAGCTAAACGCGACGCCAATTTCATTATCATACTCATAATCGCGAAAGGGTTTTGTCCAGTGAGAACTCTGGTCTTTAGCAACCGCCGCATACCATTCGCGCTGCGTTATTTGATAATCCGGTAGCACCGCTTTTACCAATGAATTCACAGTGAGATGACTATACACCGTCAGATGATGAGCTGTTCGCGCATCTTTTACCGCAAGATAATCATTCGACGCGACTTTACCATGTGCCGCCTGAAGGAAATCGCCATTCACCGCGCCAAATTCAACCAGATTGAGATAATGTTTGTTGCTGAATACGTTATTGGTGGTATTGACCATTTCCCCAATCAAACTACGAACCGGGATCGCCGCACTGGATTGGCGCCCAATGGCATGGACCAGTATCGCATTCGCTTGTACGGGAACATCAATATAATCGTGGATAACTTCCTCGATATTGACTCTTTTCGCGCGCAGAATATCAGCACTCACCTCATCAAAAAAAGCATAACCTTCGTAGTAGAGAAAAGCATATGTCGTCAGCAGCACGACGATAATTGTCGTAACTAAGGTAAATATGATGGCCTGCGTTAAGGTGAACGGGTAGCTGTTGACCGAAAGCTGTTTTTTTAATATCTGCATCGTTATTATCGCCGTTTGTCGGGCACATCATTCGGGGTCAACAACAAATAAACCATTAGTAAATTCAAAGCTATCAAACGTTTTCGGCCGGGAATAATAATACCCCTGCGCCAAATCACAGCCCATCTCCTGCAGTTTTTCCGCCATTTCGCACGTTTCAACGCCTTCGGCCACCAGAGGCACGGAAAAACTCTGCGCCAGCATTAACACCGAGGCGATAACCGCTTCATTTTTTTTGTCGTCAAGCACATTGCTGACAAACCCACGGTCGATCTTCAAACAATCAAACGGCAGTGAATGCAGATATGAAAGGCTGGAGTAACCGGAGCCAAAATCATCAATCGCGACGCAAACGCCAAGGCGGCGTAAATAAGCCAGTATCTCGACAATTCGCCACGTGTCTTGTAGCAAGACGCTTTCGGTGATTTCAAGGCAAATATTACTGTTCATCAAATCGCAAGCGTGAATTGATTCCAGCAGATGCTGAGCAAAATCAGGTTGCTGAAGCTGAATTGGCGAGATATTGACGTGAAGTTTAAAATCCCGTGGCGCGCCGCGCGCGATAAACGCGGCAAGTTCACGACAGGCGGTTTCAATTATCCATTTCCCTAACGGCACAATCATGCCGGTGTTCTCGGCGAGGGAAATGAATTTATCGGGCGGCACGAAGCCAAGCACATTGGATTGCCAGCGAACCAGGCATTCACCTTCTTTACAAGGGCGCTGCGATTCAAATGCGACGATCGGCTGCATAACCAAATGAAAACCTTCTGAACGGAGATCATCGCATAACGCCTGGTGCAGACGCAGATTATTGACTTCCTCTTCACGCATAGCGACGGTGAAAAGTTTACTCATGCCGCTACGCTGCATTTGAGCATGCTGTAAAGCCAGGCTAACATTCATCAGACATTCGCTGATATTCTCCGGCGTGAGCGACTCAATCAACATGCCAATATGGCCTGTAAATATATGCGATTCACCCGGCATATCAGAAGTAGACATACGAAAAACGGAAGCAATTAGCGCACTATACCAGGCGACATCTTTTTCGGCATAAATGCCGTCAAAAGCAATGATGAACAAGTCTTCGCGATCGCGGCAACATAGCGCCCCTGCAGGCAACATTTTCCGAATGCGTAAAGCAAACTGATGAATAAACTGCCGCGCCTGGGCGGTACCAAGTACATGCTTTACCGAGTTGTAATTGTTGACGTGAATCATCGCCAACATATTGCGGTGATAGTAAAGAGATTCACAATTCAGTAGACCACTACGGGTTAAAAAACCGGTTTCGCTATCCTCTTCCAGTTTCCGGCGTTTTAATTCAAACGTATCAGGAATAATTGAACAAAGATTGCTCAAGGCCGTATCCAGTGACGCTATTTCCGGAAATACTCGTTTAGTTTGTTTCTTCCACGGCATCAATCCGAGACGCACTTTATCTGCAACATCCTTTAAGGCACCGGTAAAATGCGAAATAATCATCAGCAGAATCAACATCAAAATAAAAATAAACAGCGTCGTGGCGAAGGTCAAAAGTAGACGCTGCTTATTCATTTCAGCCATTTCCGCATGCTGCGGGGCGATAAGAACCGCCTTCCAGTTCAACAGATGTTGGCTGTCCTGCACGCTAAAGGCGGTCGCCAGCAAAGTCTTCTCCCCAGCACGTAAGGAAAATGACGTTGGCGACGGTGGCGCGGAAGTCAGTTTTTCTATCAGTTGGCGATCCTGCTGCCAGATCTGTTGGCTACCGGTACGCGCGACAATACGATTGTTGTCATCAATAAGCAGGAGAGCATAGCTTTTGTCCGGCAGGAGACTCTGTAAATAAGCGGTCATATCTGCGGGTGTGGCGCCACTGGCGATCGCCCCGACAAAGCGACCTTGCTTGTCGTACACCGGCTGGTTCCAGCTCATGATGATGCTGCCGGTAGAGAGGGAGCGTTGCCAGAAACCGCTCGTTTGCTGGCGTGCGCGGCGAAACTGCGGAAAATCAGCGACATTAAAGGCGTTATTAACTTTGACAATATTGGTCTGCGGGCTTAAACCGCTGTATTTTACCAGGGAGTGATGATTATCGCGCTGGGTTCGCTGCAAATAAATTTGATTACTGTGATTGTCGCGAATGACAGCAATACAGGCGCCATTTTCTGCAAACCACGACAGGCTTTGAAAGGCAGGCATGGTTTTAAACGCGCTCGCGGTCAAATACACCATTTCAGGAACCAAAGCATCCTTATCGATGTTGTTACCTTCCCCCTGAATATATTGTAAAAATAGATTCGTTATTTGTCGCGGGCGGTCAACGGCATCCTCAAGTTTATGCTGAATCAACGCATACTGAGTTCCGATGATTTTTTTATCAATGGCGGTACTGACCTGACGCGACTGATAGTTAAACAGGCCGGTCAGGCTGACAATAATCAGCATTAACGCCAGCAGTGAAACAACCAACACGCTTTTTACCAGGGTGATGGGATAAGTATTTGGGGTCAGTTTGAGCATAAATTAACTGTATTCAATCACAAGCAAAAGGTCATTATTATTGAGTTCCACCAGCTTTAATCTTGACTATGAGCCGGTAACAATATTATTTATTAGAGGAGAGGCGCTGATACGATTGCGCCCCGTTTTTTTAGACTGATAAAGATAGCTATCTGCCTCAGATAATAACCGATCAAAGCTGTCAACAATATTCCAGCGCATCACCTGCCCGTAGCTAAGACCAATACTGACGGTTAGCGATAAATTCGCACTTTGCCAGGCAATATTCATCTCTTCAATCGCCTGACGAATATCTTCAGCTAAACGATAGCCATCTTCACCCGGTTTGCCCGTCATCACCACGGCAAACTCTTCACCGCCCAGTCGGGCAATCACCCCTCGATCGGCTACAGTGTTTTTGACCCGCCGGGCGAAAGTCATCAAAACATTATCGCCACAATCATGGCCCCAGGTGTCGTTAATTTTTTTAAAATGGTCAATATCAAGCACCAGCACGTTTAGCGACGTCTCATTGTCCGTTACTTCCAGTTCACGCAGATGTTCATAAAGACCAAAACGAGAATGAACCCGGGTCAGGTAATCGTAGCGAACCTGTCGCGATAGCTGTTTCACCATCTTGTTGACCGCCTCCACGCTGACCGCGACGATAACCGGACTAATGGCAATAGATGCGATGCCAAGGCGCGTGGAGATAATCATAGGCAGAAACGACGTCATGTTCGATTCAATAGCGTGCCGATCGATCAGCATCATTTCCACCATACCGGAGCACAAAGTCAGCAAGCAGGTTGTTGATAATGAATAGTTTAGCGCGCACCAAATTAACGCCGGAAGAATCATCGCCAGCGTTCCCATACTTCCCGTCACTCCGCTGAGAATAGAGACCAGCAGCGAGGCCATTAACATGCCAACCGGTACTAACCGCCGCAAATTCAATGCGCTAAAAAACTCTTTTTTCTGACACAACAGCGTAAAAGGTAGAATGAGCACACTAGTGGTAAACTCCTCGCTAAACCAAACAGGATAGATTTGCCAGAATTCAGCGTGAATACCGCAGGAATAAATATAACTCCCCAGGGCTGAACATAATAACGCGGAGATAAAACAATAGCTGTAAATTCGAAAGATGGTTATTTTTAAATTATCTTCATCTGCCTTCTCTTCTCTGATTATCAGCCAGTACATTATTAACATAAATAGCACATCGGAGAAATCCACCAGAATGCTATAGACTCCTCGCTCGCCCGTAGCAAAGCTTGATAATAGCATTGCGGCTAAAACAACTGCGGCGTATTTTTTATAACGTAACGCCTTATGCCTGATAAATAATCCGACAATGACTGCATTCAGTGGCCAGAACAAAGCAATATCGCTATGGCGTATGGCTTTTCCCACCAGATATAAAGTAACGGTAATGCTTGAAAGTATGAAAAAATTGAATAGCACTTTCTCCCTCTTAATAACATCAGAGGGTTGAATAGTCAGCTTATGCATGATGTTGAGTTTCTTTCTGGAAGCGATATCAATGAGTAATATCGTAAGCAGGCTAATAATATACCAGGAAAGAAATGACTCAATATGAAAGGTGTTTTAAATTAAATTTAAGCCGCGGGCGGCGGGTGAAACGCCGCCCGCGAGAAGCATCACAGGAAGGGTTTGATATCACCGACGCCTTCACGCAGCACCACCGGAGCGTCTTCGGTCAGGTCGATAACCGTCGTCGGCTGCTGGCCGAGATAACCGCCGTGAATAATCAGATCGACCACCTTTTCCAGACGGTCTTTAATCTCTTCCGGATCGGACTCCGTGAATTCATTACCTGGCAGCATTAATGATGTCGAAAGCATCGGCTCGCCAAGCGTTTCAAGCAGCATCTGGGCGATAGGGTTCGCCGGCACGCGCATACCAATGGTTTTACGCTTTTCTTGCAACAGGCGTCGCGGCACCTCTTTCGTTCCCTTAAGAATGAACGTGTAGTTGCCCGGCGTGTTGTTTTTGATTAGACGAAACGCCACGTTATCGACAAACGCGTAGGTCGACAACTCGGAGAGATCGCGGCACATCAGGGTGAAATTGTGGCCATCCGGCAACTGACGGATACGGCAGATCCGCTCCATCGCCCCTTTATCTTCGATTTTGCAACCCAGGGCATAGCCAGAGTCCGTTGGATAAACGATAACCCCGCCCTTACGCACGATTTCCACCGCCTGATTAATCAACCGCGCCTGCGGATTATCGGGATGGATATAGAAAAACTGGCTCATACTTCCCTCTCAATTTGTTCAGCGGCCACTTCCCAACTGCGCCAGATCCCTTCCACGCCAGCGGGTAGCCAAAGTTTACGCCCCAGTTCAATCCACGGGCAGGGCTGGTGGAAATCTGAACCCTGCGACGCCATCAAACCAAACTGTTTCGCGTAGCTCGCCAGCTGCGCGCGCTCATGCGGCGCCTGCTGACATTGGGCGACCTCCATCGCGTCGCCGCCCTGCTCGCTAAAATGGGCCAACAGCCGTTTCAACCATTTGGCGGAAAGATCGTAGCGCCCTGGGTGGGCGATCACCGCTTTGCCGCCAGAATGATGAATGACATCAATCGCTTGTTTTATTGTACACCACTGCGGCGGAACGTATCCGGTTTTCCCGCGGGCGAGATATTTTTTGAATACGTCGGCGATATTGCCGGCGAAACCCGCTTCAACCAAAAAGCGCGCGAAATGGCCGCGGGTGACCGCGCCGCCATCGGCGAGCTTTAACGCCCCTTCCCAGGCGCCGGGGATACGCGCTTTCTCCAACCGTTCGGCAATCATCCGCCCGCGCTGGTTGCGCCGCTCTTTCTGTTCGCAAAGGAGTTGCGTCATCGCCGGATGGTCGATATCAATATTCAGTCCCACGATATGAATTTCGTGATTTTCCCATAGGGTGGAAATTTCTACCCCGGTGATAAGCGTGAGCGGCAGTCCAGCCCGCGCAATTTCGGCACGTGCCGCCGGTATGGCCGCCACGCTATCGTGATCGGTGATAGCCAGCGTACCCACCCGCATCTCATGCGCGCGGTGTACCAACTCTTCTGGAGTCAATCGCCCATCGGAGGCGACGGTATGGCTGTGCAGGTCATAAATGACCGCGTAATTAGTGTCGCTCAAGATGGCTCCTGGTGGACCTGAACTGAAATAAGCGCATTATGATAACGACTGAGAAAGAAAATCTGCAAACAAGGGTTGACTTTATTTTCATGAACCAGTTAACTAGTACGCAAGTTCACAAAACGGGTATCTCTGATGAAAACGCAAATTATTACTCTTCATAGCTGGTGGCGTCGTTCCTGGAATCGGGCGGCGTAATCGCGTTTTGCACTCAGCAAACAGATACCTGGCCCGCCACTGAGCGGGCTTTTTTTTGAACAAAATAATGAACAGAACAGGCGAGAATGATAATGCAAACATCAAAACCAGCGCTCGAGCTTCTCACCAGCGACGCCATCTATCGCGAAAACCCGACGGCGTTATTCCATCAATTATGCGGCGCGCGCCCGGCAACCCTGCTGCTGGAATCGGCCGACATCGATAGTAAAGACGACTTAAAAAGCCTGCTGCTGGTCGATAGCGCCCTGCGCATTACCGCGCTTGGCAATACCGTCACTGTCCAGGCGCTGTCGGCGAACGGCGCCGCGCTGCTTGAACTGCTGGATAATGCATTGCCGTCCGGCATTGAGAATCTGCGCCAGCCGAACAGCCGGGTACTCACCTTCCCACCGGTTAGCGCCCTGCTGGATGAAGACGCTCGCCTGTGTTCGTTATCGGTGTTCGATGCGTTTCGTCTGCTACAAGATTTGGTCAGCGTCCCGCAGGCCGAGCGCGAAGCGATGTTCTTCGGCGGCCTGTTCGCTTACGACCTGGTGGCCGGTTTCGAGGATTTACCGCCGCTCGACGCCGATACCGCCTGCCCGGATTACTGTTTCTACCTGGCGGAAACGCTGCTGGTCATCGATCATCAGACCAAAAACACCCGCATTCAGGCGAGCCTGTTCACGCCGCTGGAGAATGAGAAACAGCGTCTTCTGCAACGTATCGCCCAGCTTCGCCAGCAGTTAAATGAACCGCCTGCGCCGCTGCCGGTCACTACCGTCGCCGAGATGCGTTGCGACGTCGATCAGAGCGATGAAGAGTACGGCGCCGTGGTGCGCAAAATGCAGCGCGCTATTCGCGCGGGCGAAATTTTCCAGGTCGTGCCGTCGCGCCGTTTCTCCCTCCCCTGCCCGTCGCCGCTGGCCTCTTACGATGTGCTGAAAAAGAGCAATCCCAGTCCGTATATGTTCTTTATGCAGGATAACGATTTCACCCTGTTCGGCGCCTCGCCGGAAAGCTCGCTGAAATACGACGCCGTCAGCCGCCAGATTGAGATCTACCCCATTGCCGGCACCCGTCCGCGCGGCCGCCGCGCCGACGGTTCGCTGGATCGCGATCTCGATAGCCGTATTGAGCTGGAGATGCGTACCGACCACAAAGAGCTTTCCGAACATCTGATGCTGGTTGACCTGGCCCGTAACGACCTGGCCCGCATCTGTACGCCGGGTAGCCGCTACGTGGCGGATTTGACTAAAGTCGATCGCTACTCCTTTGTGATGCATCTGGTTTCCCGCGTGGTTGGTGAACTGCGCCGCGACCTGGACGTCCTGCACGCCTACCGCGCCTGCATGAATATGGGCACTCTTAGCGGCGCGCCGAAAGTTCGCGCCATGCAGCTAATCGCCGCCGCAGAAGGCAAGCGGCGCGGTAGTTATGGCGGCGCGGTCGGCTACTTTACCGCCCATGGCGACCTCGATACCTGCATCGTGATCCGCTCAGCCTACGTTGAAGATGGTATCGCCACCGTGCAGGCGGGCGCCGGTATCGTGCTCGATTCCGTTCCGCAATCCGAGGCGGATGAAACCCGTAATAAAGCTCGCGCCGTGCTGCGCGCCATTGCTCAGGCCCATCACGCGAAGGAGACTTTCTAATGGCCGACATCCTGCTGCTCGATAATATCGACTCCTTTACCTATAACCTCGCCGACCAGCTGCGGGCTAACGGCCACAACGTGGTTATTTATCGCAATACCGTTCCGGCGCAATCGCTGATTGAACGTATCGGCACCATGGATAACCCGGTGCTGATGCTCTCTCCGGGGCCGGGAACCCCAAGCGAAGCCGGCTGCATGCCGGAGCTGCTGACCCGCCTGCGCGGCAAGTTACCGATTATCGGTATCTGCCTCGGCCACCAGGCCATCGTGGAAGCCTACGGCGGCTATGTCGGCCAGGCGGGAGAAATCCTTCACGGCAAAGCCTCCAGCATTGAGCATGACGGCCAGGCGATGTTCGCCGGTCTTGCCAACCCGCTGCCGGTGGCCCGCTACCATTCACTGGTCGGCAGCAATATTCCGGCCGGGCTCACCATTAACGCCAATTTCAACGGTATGGTGATGGCGGTTCGCCACGACGCCGATCGCGTCTGCGGCTTCCAGTTCCATCCGGAGTCGATTCTGACTACCCAGGGGGCGCTGCTGCTGGAGCAAACGCTGGCATGGGCGCTGCAGAAACTGGAACAGACCAATGTCGTACAACCGATTCTGGAAAAATTGTACCAGGCACAGACGCTGAGCCAGCAGGAGAGCCACGTGCTGTTTTCCGCCGTCGTGCGCGGCGAAGTGAAGCCGGAACAGCTGGCCGCGGCGCTGGTAAGCATGAAAGTGCGCGGCGAGCAACCGCAGGAAATTGCCGGCGCTGCCACCGCGCTGCTGGAAAACGCCGCGCCCTTCCCGCGTCCGGATTATCAGTTTGCCGATATTGTCGGCACCGGCGGCGATGGCAGCAACAGCATCAATATCTCAACCGCCAGCGCCTTTGTCGCCGCCGCCTGCGGTTTAAAGGTGGCGAAACACGGCAACCGCAGCGTCTCCAGTAAATCCGGTTCGTCCGACCTGCTGGCCGCGTTTGGTATTAATCTGGATATGAATGCCGATAAATCGCGCGCCGCGCTGGATGAACTGGGCGTCTGCTTCCTGTTCGCGCCGAAATACCACACCGGTTTCCGCCATGCGATGCCGGTCCGCCAGCAGTTGAAAACGCGCACCCTGTTTAATGTATTGGGGCCGCTTATTAACCCTGCGCACCCGCCGCTGGCGTTGATTGGCGTCTATAGCCCGGAACTGGTGTTGCCGATTGCCGAAACCTTACGCGTACTCGGCTATCAACGCGCCGCCGTGGTACACAGCGGCGGTATGGACGAAGTCTCGTTGCATGCGCCGACCGTGGTCGCCGAACTCAATAACGGCGAAATTCAGAGCTATCAGCTGACCGCCGCCGACTTCGGCCTGACGCCTTATCATCAAGAGCAACTGGCCGGCGGCACGCCGGAAGAAAACCGTGACATTCTCACGCGCTTGCTACAAGGTAAAGGTGAAGCCGCTCACGAAGCCGCCGTCGCCGCCAACGTCGCCATGTTGATGCGTTTACACGGGCATGAAGACCTGAAAGCCAACGCCCGGCAGGTACTGGATGTGCTGCACAGCGGAGCGGCCTATGACAGAGTGACCGCATTAGCGGCAAGAGGGTAAATAATGCAGACCGTTTTAGCAAAAATCGTTGCCGACAAAGCGATTTGGGTAGAAGCCCGCAAACAACAACAACCGTTAGCCAGTTTTCAGAATGATATCGTGCCGTCCGAACGCCATTTTTACGATGCGCTGGCCGGCGCCCGTACCGCCTTTATTCTTGAGTGCAAAAAGGCGTCGCCGTCGAAGGGACTGATTCGGGAAGATTTCGACCCGGCGACCATCGCCGGGGTTTATAAGCACTACGCTTCGGCAATTTCAGTACTGTGCGATGAGAAATATTTTCAGGGCAGCTTTGATTTTCTGCCGATCGTCAACAAGGTCGCGCCGCAGCCGATTCTGTGTAAAGACTTCACCATCGATCCTTACCAGATTTACCTCGCGCGTTACTACCAGGCCGATGCCTGCCTGCTGATGCTCTCGGTGCTCGATGATGACCAATATCGGCAGCTCGCCGCTGTCGCCCACAGCCTCAATATGGGCGTTCTGACCGAGGTCAGCAACGAAGAGGAGCTGGAGCGCGCGATTGCGCTGAAGGCCAAAGTCGTCGGCATTAACAACCGCGATCTGCGCGATATGTCGATTGATCTGAACCGCACGCGTCAACTGGCGCCGCGTCTCGGCCCGGATGTCACCGTGATCAGCGAATCCGGAATCCATACCTACGGCGAAGTCCGCGAACTGAGCCACTTCGCCAACGGCTTCCTGATTGGCTCGGCGCTGATGGAGCAACCGGACCTCAGCGCTGCGGTGAAGCGCGTGCTGTTAGGTGAGAACAAGGTCTGCGGCCTGACTCGTCCGCAGGATGCGCAAGTCACCTGGGAGGCGGGCGCTATCTACGGCGGCTTGATTTTCGTCGCCAGTTCGCCGCGCGCCGTTGACGACCAGCAGGCACAGGCGGTAATGGCCGCCGCGCCGCTCAGCTACGTTGGCGTATTCCGCGATGCAGCCATTGAAGAGGTCGTCACCCGTGCGACCAACTTGAAACTCGCCGCGGTCCAGCTTCATGGGAGCGAAGACCAGGCCTGGATTGATGCCCTGCGCGCGGCGCTGCCGGAGCAGATCCAAATCTGGAAGGCGCTGAGCGTCGGCGAAACGCTGCCGCCGCGTAACCTCAATCATGTGGACAGATATGTCTTTGACAACGGTCAGGGCGGTAGCGGTCAACGCTTCGACTGGTCGCTGCTGCAGGGCCAGGACCTGCGTAACGTGATGCTGGCAGGCGGCCTCAGCGCCGATAACTGCGTAGAAGCCGCGAAAAGCGGCTGTGCCGGACTCGATTTCAACTCAGGCGTAGAGTCGCAGCCGGGAATAAAAGAGGCAAGCCTGGTGGCTGCCGTTTTCCAGACGCTGCGCGCATATTAAGGAGCAATGCAATAATGAGCACTTTACTGAACCCGTATTTCGGCGAATTCGGCGGTATGTACGTTCCGCAGATCCTGATGCCCGCCCTGCGCCAGCTGGAAGAAGCTTTCGTCAGCGCGCAAAAAGATCCTGAGTTTCAGGCCGAATTCACCGACCTGCTGAAAAACTACGCGGGCCGCCCGACGGCGCTGACCAAATGCCGCAATCTGACCGAAGGCACCCGCACCACGCTATACCTCAAGCGTGAAGATCTGCTCCACGGCGGCGCGCACAAAACCAACCAGGTGCTGGGCCAGGCGCTACTGGCCAAACGTATGGGCAAAACGGAAATTATCGCCGAAACCGGCGCCGGCCAACACGGCGTCGCCTCGGCGCTGGCCAGCGCCCTGCTCGGTCTGAAATGCCGCATCTATATGGGCGCCAAAGACGTCGAGCGGCAGTCGCCGAACGTGTTCCGCATGCGCCTGATGGGTGCGGAAGTCATTCCAGTGCACAGCGGCTCCGCCACCCTGAAAGATGCCTGTAACGAAGCGCTGCGCGACTGGTCCGGCAGCTACGAGAAGGCGCACTACATGCTCGGCACCGCCGCTGGCCCGCACCCATTCCCGACTATCGTGCGTGAATTCCAGCGCATGATCGGCGAAGAAACCAAAGCACAGATCCTCGAGAAAGAAGGACGCCTGCCGGACGCGGTGATCGCCTGCGTTGGCGGTGGTTCTAACGCCATCGGCATGTTCGCTGATTTCATTGATGAATCCCGAGTTGGCCTGATTGGCGTCGAGCCTGCCGGCCACGGTATCGAAACCGGCGAGCACGGCGCGCCGCTGAAGCATGGTCGCGTCGGCATTTATTTCGGCATGAAGTCGCCGATGATGCAAACCTCCGACGGGCAGATTGAAGAATCTTATTCTATCTCCGCCGGGCTGGATTTCCCGTCAGTGGGGCCTCAGCATGCGTTCCTTAATAGCACCGGGCGCGCTGAGTATGTGTCAATTACCGACAACGAAGCGCTGGATGCCTTTAAAGCGCTCTCCCGGCATGAAGGCATTATTCCGGCGCTGGAGTCGTCGCACGCTCTGGCGCACGCGCTGAAGATGATGCGCGAGAATCCGGATAAAGAGCAGCTGCTGGTGGTTAACCTGTCCGGCCGCGGCGATAAAGACATCTTCACCGTACACGACATTTTGAAAGCGCGAGGGGAAATCTGATGGAACGTTACGAGACGCTATTTGCACAGTTAAAAAACCGCCAGGAAGGCGCCTTTGTTCCCTTCGTCACCCTCGGCGATCCGGGGCCGGAACAGTCGCTGAAAATCATCGATGCGCTGATTGAAGCCGGCGCCGATGCGCTGGAATTGGGGATCCCCTTCTCCGACCCGCTGGCCGACGGCCCGACGATTCAGGGCGCCACATTGCGCGCTTTTGCCGCCGGTGTTACCCCGGCGCAGTGCTTCGAGATGCTGGCGGCGATCCGCCACAAGCATCCGACCATTCCAATCGGCCTGTTGATGTACGCGAACCTGGTGTTCAGCCCGGGGATTGATGAGTTCTACGCCGAATGCGCGCGTGTCGGCGTGGATTCCGTGCTGGTCGCCGACGTGCCGGTCGAAGAGTCCGCCCCGTTCCGTCAGGCAGCGCTGCGCCATAACATTGCGCCGATTTTCATCTGCCCGCCAAATGCCGATGACGATTTACTGCGCCAGATTGCCTCCTATGGCCGCGGCTATACCTACCTGCTATCGCGCGCTGGCGTGACAGGCGCGGAAAACCGCGCCGCGCTGCCGCTGCATCATCTGATTGAAAAATTGGCGGAATATAACGCCGCGCCGCCGCTGCAGGGCTTTGGTATCTCGGCGCCGGAGCAGGTTTCGGCCGCTATTGACGCCGGTGCCGCCGGGGCAATATCCGGCTCGGCCATCGTCAAGATTATCGAGCGCAACCTTGAACAGCCGCAAAAAATGCTCGAAGAGCTAAAAACCTTCGTGCAGAGCCTGAAAGCGGCAACCAAAACCGCCTGACCCTTTGTCGCCCGGCCTCACGCCGGGCGGCTATTTCCGCTGCAGGCTGTTGGCGTATTTTCGCGTTAAGCGAAACAGCGCCAGCACCTCGTCTTCTGACCATCCAGCCAGCACCTGATTCATTAACTGCCGCCGCGCAACGGCAATAGCGTCAATCATCCGCTGCCCCTTTTCGCTGAGCGTCACCTCGCTAATCCGCCGGTCTTTGGCATTGGCCTGCTTGCAGGCAAGCCCCTGAGCCTCCAGCTTTTTCACCTGACGACTGACGGTGGTGTAATCGCGGCCTAAATGATCCGCCAGCTCAACTACCCCCACCGGGCCATAGCGCCCTACCGCCACCAGTAGCGGAAATAGTATCTGTTCAAGCTGCACCCTTGCCGCCTGCAATATCTGCTCATCGCGCAAAGGTTGATTCATCACGCTAATGATATCCAGCAGCGCGCCGTGAAAGTCGGTGATGTCGTAATTATTATGTGCATCTTGCATATATTAGTTAACCGCGTATATTGCTCCTGAAGAATATGTGCATATTACACATAATTATCATCAGGAGATAATGTTATGAAAGCCGCCGTGGTATTTGATCTAAGCGAAGGCCCGGTATGGGCCGATTTTAGCGAACCGCAGCCCGCCGTCGGACACACGCTGATCGACGTTCGCGCCGCCGCCATTAGCCACGTGGTAAAGGGCCGGGCATCAGGACATCATTATAGTTTTGACGGCACTCTGCCGTTTGTCGTCGGTATCGATGGCGTCGGTATGACCCATGACGGCCAGCGCGTCTATTTTGCTTTCCCCAGCGCCCCGTTCGGCAGTATGGCGCAACGCGCGCCGGTCGCAATGCAGAATTGCCTGCCGCTGCCGGATGAACTTGACGATATCAGCGCCGCGGCCATGGCCAATCCGGGCATGTCTGCCTGGGCTGCGCTTGTAAAGCGGGCGCAGTTTCAGGCCGGCGAAACGGTACTGATTAACGGCGCCACCGGCAGCGCCGGGCAGCTGGCGGTGCAGATTGCCCGCTACCTCGGTGCGAAAAAAATCATTGCCACCGGGCGCAATGCGCAAGCGCTGGCCGCCCTCGCAGCCGATGAGTGTATTGATTTAACCGCCGATGAGCAGACGCTTAGCGCACAATTCGCCGCCGCCAGCGCCGGGCAAGTTGATGCGATCGTGGATTATTTGTGGGGACGCAGCGCAGAGTTGCTGCTGCCCATGCTGGCGAAATATACCCCCGGCGATAAGCCGGTGCGTTATGTGCAGGTGGGTTCCCTTGCCGGGGCGGATATCGCGTTAAATGGCGCCGTGCTGCGCGCCGCGCCGCTACAGCTTATGGGCAGCGGCATCGGCAGCCTGACCATGCCGCAACTGCTGGCGGCAACCGGGGAGATGCTGCAGGCTGCGGTTCCCGGTCAGTTTACCATCGCCACCACGCCGCTGCCGCTCCGCGATGTCGCTGCGGCCTGGCCGCGTGATAACAGCCAGAAACGTACGGTTTTCACCCTTGATTAAAAAAATTCGCCTCCGCACAAAATCTGGGGTTGATATCTCAAATGAGAAATATTATCTTTCTCATTACCGAATAGTTGAGTGAACAACTCAGGTATTCGGTACGACATTGCTCACATTGCTTCCAGTATTTTTGCCCGCGTTTATCGCGGGCTTTTTTTCGCTCAACTTCAGCTTTTAGTGGTCGAGATACAGATAATGCAACCAGCTGGTCATCCGTAACAGCACCTTACGCATCACCGACACGTGGGCAAAATGGTCGGTATACACCGCCGCCTGGGCACTGACGCCATCAGGGAGATGGGCGAGATCGCGGCTCGCCGCGAGGTCAATCATCACATAAACCCCTTCCCGACCGGGCGTGGCGCTTAAACCCTGTAACGCGCCGCTGGCCTGGTAGCTGCCGTCGGGAATAGTTGGCAATACTTTTGTGACCTTGCCGGCATACACCTGCCCCGGTAGACCATTGAATACCACCTCTGCCTCGTCCCCCTGCTCCAGGCGCAGGATAGCGTTCTGGCGAAATACCGCCACCACCTGCCGTTTCTGCTGCGGAATAAAAATCATCACCGGTTTGAACGGCAGACGAACTGCCGTGGTTCCCGGTCGCGCCAGCACCTGGGTAACATAACCATCGCTGGGCGCGCGGAATACCGTCTGTTCAAGGTCATAACGCGCCTCGGCAATCTGCGATTTCAGGCTGGCGATTTGCGCATCCTCGCCATTGAAACGCGCAGAAAGTCTTTCTAACTCCTGTTGATACTGTGCCTTAGCCGCCCGCAGGGCCGCGGATTGCGCCTGATATTGCTGCTCGGCGTGATTCACGTCCTGCTCAGAAAAAGGGTTAACCGGCATGGCCGCGCCTTTCGCATAGCGTTGATAATCCTGACGGGCACGTTCATATTCCGCCGTCATCCGCTGGACGTTAGCGGCGGATTCACTTAATGCCGCTTTCCGGGTTCTGATATCCGCTTCGGCGGCACTGAGATCCGCCTCCAGTTTATTCAGTCGCGCGCGATAGCGGCTATCATCAAGACGAAACAGTACCTTGCCTTTGCGTAATAACACATTCGTTTTATCGGTAACTTCTACGATGGCCCCCGACACCTGCGGCACAATCGGGATCGACAGAGCTATTTTTTGCGCCCGGTCGGTGTACGGGTGATTATAATTCATAGTCAGAATTAGCGCGCCGACAATAAACACTCCACCAAGGACCGCCGTCGGTACCGTCCATTTATTTACCGGGATACGGAAAATTTTAAATACGCCATAGGCCAACGCCACATAGCAAAGAATAATGAGTAAATCCATATATTAGCCTTAGCGGTTATTTGACGAGTTTGTCGTTACAGTTATCTGTTGCTCCTGCAGACGCTTTAGCTCGCTTTCAAGTTGCCTGATTCGCTGATGCATTTCGGCGCTATCTTCGACTTTATGCGCCATTCCCCACCCGCGCTCGGGGCGATACAGCGTTGCCCAGATCCATAACAGCGGCCAAATCGCATGCAGGGTAAACAGGCTCACCCAGCCGGCCACATGGATCGCATCCTGATGAGGATGCTGACGTTTTTTGGCTAATAAATAGGGAATATCATGAATAATAATAATGCCGTAAAATAAAATCAAAAACACGGCAATTAACACGCCTAAGGCGAAGTAGTTAAGGAACATAATAACACCTGGTAATAAAAAAGGTAAACCGTACTAACTACGCTGTTTTATAATTAGCAATGCCACTCACTGCAATCGTGGGGCTGTGCCGAGAATAATCATTTTCCGACTGATAGACCAAATATTGGTAACGGTAAAAATCAGTACTTTTATCTTTCCGGTATAATATCTCTTCCCCCGAAACCGATAGTCCCTTGATAATATCGTCATATTCAATATATTTTTCTTTTTCGGTTACGCTGGAAGCGCACGCAGCCAGCAGCAACATTGCAGATAACGCAGCCATTCTTGTTATTTTCATCGAATTATTTCTCTGTATTTTTCGGCTGTAACAAATAATCCACGCAAATGATACCCAGCTCCCAACCAGAAGTCATATGACAATGACAGCAAAGATGTATATCATTTTTGATATAGCAAAACCAAAAGAAGCGACCTCGTGAAAGAAAAAGACCTGCGCATAGACGAACTCCGCATCGTCCGCGTGATTGCCGAAACGGCAAGCGTTAGCAAAGCCGCCCAGCTACTGGATATGCCGCAGTCGAACGTGTCGCGGGCGCTGAATGCGCTGGAACGGCGCCTGGGGCTGGAAATCTTTATCCGCCACCCACGGGCATTAATCCTGAGCGAGTTTGGCGAGCAGTTCCTGCGCCGGGCGGACATTCTGCTGGATAAGCATAATGACCTGCTTGATATGTCCGGTACCTGGAAACGCAGCCTCAACGGTATGGTGACGCTCGGCGCGCCAATCGGCATTCAGGCTTTCCTTGCCCGATATCTTTTGCCGCCGGTGCTGCGCTCAGCGCCGGAATTAACCGTAAACCTTCTCACCCGCAATCCCGACGAGCGCGAACAGAAACACGGGACGCTTTTCGATAGCGATTGCGATCTGCTGATTAGCTTTTTCCAGCCCCAGGACGAAAGCCTGATCGCAAGGCCTCTCACCCGCTTTCGCATGGGGCTGTTTGCCTGCGCGGATTATATTACGCAGTCGCCTCTGCACGATGTTGATGAGCTTGCGCAGCATCGTTGCATCACTTTGCGTACGTTGGGCGGGATCCGCAACAGCTGGCATTGCTATAACGCAGCGGGTGAAAGCATTCAGGTGGAGGTCAACGGTTCCAGCGTATGCGATAACATTTTGCCGGCCATCGAGCTTGCCAAGCAGGGTCTGGGCATCGTTTATGCCCCTTTTTACTCCGTCGCGGCGGAATTGGAGGCCGGTACGTTACAACCCTGTCTGCCACGGGAACGCGGCGTGAATATGCAGGCGTGGTTGATTTATCGTCAGCGAGGCGTGTTGCCGCATCGCGTGCAGGTGATAATGGATAGCATTATGGAAAGCGCCAAACTGCACGCCCATCGGCTGGTCTGAAGAGGATAAAACTGGCCGCAGGCGGCCAGTTTTTTTAAAGCATTAGAAGCGATAACCGGCAGAGAACATAAACACCCACGGATCCAGACGGGTACTGACTTTCTGGTCAACGCCGTTAGCTTTAAATTTCACATCGGTGTCGATATCCATGTACCAGACCGACATGTTAAGCAGCCAGTTGCGGTCAATCAGATAATCCAGGCCAACCTGTCCTGCCGCGCCCCATGAATCTTTCAGACTCAGGTCGGAAAGCCCGGCGTCCTTACCGGTATCGTTGAAATCATTGTTAAAGAAGGTCGTATAGTTAATACCGGCGCCGATATACGGGCGCACTTTACTTTGCGCATCGCCAAAGTACCACTGCGCCATCAGCGTCGGCGGCAGCTGATGTACGGTGGCGATAGTGCCGGTCGGCCCGGTACCGACCTTATGGCGGAACGGCGTTGCCGCCAGCAGTTCGATACCGATATTGTCGGTCGCCATATAGGTAAAGGTTAAACCCAACTGGGTGTTATTACTGACGTTAAAACCGCCGAGACTACCCAGCACGTTGTCAGAGCCCTCAGTCGGGCGAACCGTCGCCGAGCCCGCGCGAATAAAAAACTCCCCCGCTTCATGCGCCCAGGCGCTACCACCAGAAAGCGTACCTAAGATCAATGCCGCCGCTGCTATTTTCTTCATATCCATGTCCCCATTATGGTTTTTATCAGCGGCTGCAAATATACCTACAATGAGTTAGCTTTGATCTGTTTTAGATCACACCAGGCCATTAGATTTAACATTTATTGATCCAGATTAATTTTTGCAGCAGTTAGTAACGTTCTGATTTGTCTTTACATCAATTTTTACCCATGAGAAAAATTTTTGCTTGCCCCTCTTGTCGCCGATCGCGCGGATAGCTAATTTAATTGCCGACAATTTGTGTTGATGCGTTTTTTTCAGGTGTAATTATGAGTGAAATCAACCCGTGCATGACGTGCGGTGCCTGTTGTGCGTATTTTCGAGTCTCCTTCTACTGGGCTGAAGCCGACGACGCTGGCGGCGTGGTACCCACACAGCTCACCGAACCCCTTACCCCTTTTCTGCGCTGCATGAGCGGTACCAATCAGCGGCAAAGCCGCTGTACCGCCTTAAGCGGTGAAATCGGCGAATCGGTACACTGCTCCATCTATCACCAGCGGCCTTCCCCCTGCCGCGAGTTTGCCATGTCAGGCGAAGGCGGCGAACTCAACGAAGCGTGCGATCGCGCCCGTGCCCGCTATGGCCTGCCGCCGCTGGGAACTCTTTACAAAGATATACCTACCGTGACCTCGGCAGAGACTGCTACCCAACCACGTTTTGCGGTACAATCCCCGGCTAGTTAAAACACCTGCAAGACTCAAGGAGAATGCATGTCTATCACGGCGAAGTCCGTCTACCGTGACACGGGGAATTTTTTTCGTAATCAGTTCGTTACTATTCTGCTGATTGCGTTGTTATGCGCGTTCATCACGGTAGTCATTGGCCATGCCTTTTCGCCCAGCGACGAGCAGTTATCGATTCTCAGCGAGGGCGATAACCTCGTGGGCAGCGCCGGCTTGTTTGAGCTGGTGCAGAACATGACGCCGGAACAGCAGCAGATCCTGCTGCGCGCGTCGGCAGCCTCAACCTTCTCGGGCCTGGTGGGGAATGCCATTCTCGTCGGCGGCGTACTGTTGCTGATTCAGCTGATCTCCGCCGGGCATCGCGTCAGCGCGCTGCGGGCGATCGGCGCGGCGGCGCCGGTTCTGCCGAAGCTGTTGCTGCTTATTCTGTTCACCACCTTCGTGGTACAGATGGGGATGATGCTGGTGCTGGTGCCGGGCGTGCTGCTGGCGATTGTTCTGGCGTTCGCGCCGGTGATGCTGGTGCAGGATAAAATCGGCATCTTTAGCGCAATGCGCGGCAGTATGCGTCTGGCGTGGACGAATATGCGCCTGGTGGCGCCTGCGGTACTCGGCTGGCTGCTGGCAAAAACGGCGCTGCTGCTGCTTGCTTCAAGCTTTGCAACGCTGTCGCCCAACGTTGCCGCCGTGGTCATTAATACCATCAGCAATCTGTTCTCTGCGCTGTTGCTGATCTATTTGTTCCGCTTGTATATGCTTATTCGCAACTAACTTTAATCAGGGCCGGGCATTCCGGCCCTTCCTGAACGACGGAATTGATGTATGAAGCAGTTTCTCGATTTTTTACCGCTCGTAGTCTTCTTCGCTTTTTATAAGATTTACGATATCTACGCCGCAACCACCGCGCTGATCGTCGCCACCGCGGTAGTCCTCATTTATAGCTGGGTGCGCTATCGTAAAGTTGAAAAGATGGCGCTGATCACTTTTGTGCTGGTCGCCGTATTCGGCGGGCTGACAATCTTCTTCCACAACGATGAATTTATTAAGTGGAAAGTGACCGTCATCTACGCCCTGTTTGCCGGCGCCCTGCTGTTCAGCCAGTGGGTAATGAAAAAGCCGCTGATCCAACGCATGCTTGGTAAAGAGCTGACGCTGCCGCAGCAGGTGTGGTCGCGGCTGAATCTGGCCTGGGCGCTGTTCTTTATTCTCTGCGGGCTGGCTAATATCTACATCGCGTTCTGGCTGCCGCAGAATATCTGGGTCAACTTCAAAGTCTTCGGTTTAACGGCATTGACCCTGGTCTTTACCCTGTTGAGCGGCGTTTATATCTACCGCCACATGCCACAGGACGATAAGCACTAATACCTCTCAACGGTACGCGCTAGCCGGCGCGTACCGCCTCCCTTGTGCTTTTCATTTCTTTTCTCTACCTCCTATCCCGTTCAGTTCAAATTTAACTTCCGAAAGAGTGGGTAAGCCACCTCTTATTACGCCATTCCCCAACGGCTCGCCTTCACGCTTTCTTCATCAAACTGGAAAAATTGCGCCAATTGTGAGGATTTGATGAAGTTTCGTCTCGCCTCATTGTAATGATAATGATTATTATTAATATTCACGTTCTTGTTTTATTTTGATACGGATATTTACAATGAGAACGAACACCGCATTCCCCCTCGCTCCCCTTACCATCATTATCGCCAGCTTCTTTTCAGCGGAGAGTTTGGCCGAAGAAGCCGAACAGGATACTGAAACCATGGTGGTCTACAGCACCGCCGAAGAAGCGTTAAAACAACAGCCCGGCGTTTCGATTATCACTGCCGAAGATATTGCCAAAGAGCCGCCGGTTAATGACCTGTCAGAAATCATCCGTAAAATGCCCGGCGTGAATCTGACCGGCAACAGCGCCAGCGGTAGCCGCGGTAACAACCGTCAAATCGACATTCGCGGGATGGGCCCCGAAAACACGCTGATTTTGATCGATGGCGTACCGGTTACCTCACGAAATTCGGTACGTTACAGCTGGCGCGGTGAACGCGATACCCACGGTGATAGTAATTGGGTACCCGCTGAAATGGTTGAACGTATTGAAGTCCTGCGCGGACCCGCTGCGGCCCGCTATGGGTCCGGCGCGGCCGGCGGCGTGGTGAATATCATTACCAAACGACCAACCAACGACTGGCACGGCTCACTGTCGTTCTTCACCAATCAACCGGAGAATAACAAAGAAGGCGCCACCAACCGGGCCAACTTTAACCTCAGCGGGCCGCTGGCAGGCGATGCCCTCACCATGCGTTTGTACGGCAACATCAATAAAACCGATGCTGACGCCTGGGATATCAACCATGCGCAGAATGGCTCATACGCCGCCGGTCGCGAAGGCGTGCGTAATAAAGATATTAACGCCCTGCTGTCGTGGAAAATGACCCCACAACAGATCCTCGATTTCAACTATGCCTACAGCCGCCAGGGCAATATTTATGCCGGCGATACCCAGTACAGTAACGGCAACCTTAGCCCCAATGGCCTGGTTGATTCACTCTACGGCCATGAGACCAACCGCCTGTATCGCCAGTCGTGGGGGCTAACCTATAACGGAATTTGGGATTGGGGACAGTCAAAAGCCGGCGTTTATTATGAAAAAACCAATAATACCCGCCTGCAGGAAGGATCAACCGGCCGCGTCGAGGGGATGATCAATAGCGATGAATACGCCACCAGCCGTCTGGAATCATGGCGCTCCACAGGCGAGTTAAACATTCCGTTCTACTGGTTGGCGGATCAGACGTTGACGCTTGGCATGGAGTGGAACCGCGACGAACTCAACGATCCGGCGTCGATGCAGGCCACTGACGTGAGCGGTGAAACCATCGCCGGCACCAGCGGCAATGCCGCCGATCGTAGTAGCAAAAACAGCGCCACGTTAACCGGGATCTACCTGGAAGATAATATCGAGGCCACGCCGGGAACTAACATTATTCCCGGCCTGCGTTTCGATTACCACAACCAGTTCGGCAGTAACTGGAGCCCAAGCCTCAACCTGGCGCAGGCATTAGGTGAGTGGTTTAAAGTCAAAGCCGGTATTGCACGGGTATTTAAAGCACCGAATTTATATCAATCCAGCGAAGGCTATCTGCTCTCCACCCGCGGCAACGGATGCCCGAACGCCATTGCAACAGGCAGTTGCTATCTGCTCGGCAACCCGGATCTGGATCCGGAAATCAGCATCAATAAAGAGCTTGGGCTGGAATTCAACGCCGGAGGCTATAACGCCGGGATCACCTGGTTCCGTAATGATTACAAAAACAAAATCGTCTCCGGCACCGAGGTGCTTGGCTACACTTCCAGCGGCAACAACATTCTACAGTGGCAGAACGGCGGCAAAGCCGTAGTAGAAGGACTGGAAGGGACCGTGCTGATCCCATTGATTGCCGACACCCTGAACTGGCGCACCAACGCGACCTGGATGATTAAATCGGAAAGTAAAGATACCGGCAATCCGCTGTCGGTGATCCCGAAATATACTATCAATACCATGCTTGACTGGCAGGTAAACAGCAAACTGTCGGCTAACATAAACTGGACAATGTATGGCCGTCAAAAGCCGCGTCAGTACGCGGAAATTCGCAACGAGACCGGGGTTCTCGCCACCAATGAAGTCGGCGCTTATTCGATAGTCGGGATCGGCGGCAACTATCAGTTGATGAAAGATATTCGCCTGAACGCCGGCATCAGCAACCTGTTTGATAAGCAGATTTATCGCGAGAACGCCGGTGCGTCAACTTACAACGAGCCGGGGCGCGCCTATTACGCCGGCGTTACCCTAAGTTTCTAATCTGCCGACGCCCGTACCGACGGGCGTATTCCCCTATTCTCTCTGCGCCGTTTTCATAGTAGCATCGCGCCTGATCTCCTTTGACTAGTACAGAGTATAGAATGACAACAACAGATCTCGCCCCGAAGGGCGAATTGGTTTTACGCACCCTGGCCATGCCGGCGGATACCAACGCGAACGGCGATATTTTTGGCGGCTGGCTGATGTCGCAGATGGATATCGGCGGCGCGATTATGGCCAAAGAGATTGCCCGCGGCCGCGTTGTGACTGTCCGTGTTGATGGTATGACTTTTTTACGCCCGGTCGCCGTTGGCGATGTTGTGTGCTGCTATGCCCGCTGCGTAAAGCGCGGCAACACCTCGATCACTATTAATATTGAGGTATGGGTGAAAAAAGTATCGACGGAACCTCTGGGCCAGCGTTATAAGGCGACGGAAGCCCTGTTTATTTATGTGGCGGTAGACAATGAAGGCAAGCCGCGAGCGCTGCCTGCCGAGTAAGGCATTGCCCGGCTTGCCGGGCAGATCTTCTGCTTAAAGAAAGCCAAGCAGCGAGAAGAAAATATAACCGATCACAATCACCACAATCGGCAGCACGTAAAGCGTGAAATACTGCTTCAGAATAGTATGACGCGGAACGACAATACGTTCGGCAAGCTGTTCGCGCGACAGGCCTTCCGCGCCTTTAGCCTGTTCCAGAATCAACTGATCTTCCACGCCTTCGCGTAGAAACTTCGCCTGGCGGGCCATCCGCGCGCCGGAAGCCTGCAACGCCATACCGACAAACACCAGCGCGTAGATAATCCAGAAACCGATGTTCAACGCATGTTTGAACTCCGGCAGCGGCGAGTTGTACCAGAAGAAATTCAGGAACGGCGTATTGAAACGCACCATCTCAATCATCAGGTGGGCGAAATCCATCATCACCGCATCAATACCCGGTTTCTTTTCGCTATGCTCGTACATAAACTTCAGTACGGAAATCAGCGTAGACAGCACGGCTGGAATGAAGATGACCCATCCCAAAATGCGTTTAATGACCGCAATGCGTCCAGCTTGTTGATACGTCATGAGTTCCCCTTGTTTAAAACGCCAGACTCTCCATGCCGACATAGAGTCAGGTATAAGTCTATCTTCCGCAGCGAATTTCGCCTGCTTCAGCGCGGTATGATATACCATATGGACAATTTCGTTATCTACTTACGCCAATGGAGAGGAACTTATGTCAGCAAAGCGTCAGATTCTTGCCGCTATTTTCGATATGGATGGCCTGCTTATCGATTCAGAGCCGCTATGGGACCGCGCAGAGCTGGAGGTACTGGAAAGCCTCGGAGTGGATATTAGCCGCCGTGATGAATTACCTGACCTGCTGGGGCTGCGCATCGACCTGGTGGTCGATTTATGGTTTGCACAACAGCCCTGGCGCGGCCCGGACCGCGCGGAGGTAACCGCCAGTATTATCCGCCGGGCCATTCAGCTGGTCGAGGAGTCACGGCCGTTGCTGCCCGGCGTGCGTGAAGCCGTGGCGTTGTGTAAGGCCGAAGGACTAAAAATCGGCCTCGCCTCCGCGTCGCCGCTGCATATGCTGGAAAAAGTGCTGGAAATGTTTGAACTTCGCGACCAGTTCGACGCGCTGGCCTCAGCCGAACATCTGCCTTACAGCAAACCGCATCCCCAGGTCTATCTTGATTGCGCCGCAAAGCTTGGCGTCGCGCCAATGTCCTGCGTGGCGCTGGAGGATTCTGTTAACGGCATGATTGCCAGCAAAGCGGCGCGGATGCGCTCGATTGTGGTTCCGGAAGCAGAAAACAGCCGCGATCCGCGCTTCGTACTGGCCGATGTGAAACTGGCGTCTCTGCAGCAGCTGACGGTAGCAGACCTGCGCGGCTAAACGACTTGCGCTGGCATTAATGTCGTCAAAATATGTCAACCTTGTGACAAAGAGTTACACCGTCACCTCTTCCGTATACTGTATAAAAACCCTATACTGTATGAATTGACAGTTTAGGGTTTTTATCATGACGGCGGAAGGCCACCTCTTCTTTTCTATCGCCTGTGCGGTATTTGCAAAAAATGCAGAATTAACCCCCGTGCTGGCGCAGGGGGACTGGTGGCATATCGTTCCTTCCGCCGTGCTGACCTGCCTGCTGCCCGATATCGACCATCCTAAATCTTTCCTCGGGCAGCGTTTAAGCTGGGTCTCAAAACCGGTAGCCCGCGCCTTTGGCCACCGGGGCTTTACCCACAGCCTGCTGGCGGTATTCGGCGCGCTGGCGCTGTTCTATCTAAAAGTGCCGGAGAGCTGGATAATCCCGGCCGATGCGCTGCAGGGTTTAGTGCTTGGCTACCTCAGCCATATACTCGCCGATATGCTCACCCCGGCCGGCGTACCGCTGCTGTGGCCTTGTCGCTGGCGGTTCCGCCTGCCGATCCTCGCGCCGCGCAAAGGCAATCAGCTCGAGCGCGCGCTGTGCATGGCGCTGTTCATTTACGCCGTCTGGATGCCGCAAAGCATGGCCGAAAATAGCGCCGTGCGCTGGTCATCAAATATGATTAATTCGCTGCAAATAACCTTTAATCGTTTTATTAACCATCAGGCTGAACGATAAATACGCTAAATGATTTTTTGGTTATAACCCATTCCATTTGAGTATAAGAAAGCAATAAGGCCTTCTGCTACTCTTGGCGCCATAAGAGTTGGTTTCAGACCAACCCAGGTAACAAGATATCAGGAGAACGGGGATGAATTTTCCATTAATAGCGAACGTTGTCGTGTTCGCGGTTTTACTGTTTGCGCTGGCTCAAACCCGCCACAAACAGTGGAGCCTCGCTAAAAAAGTACTGGTCGGTCTCGTTATCGGCGTTATCTTTGGTCTTGGCCTGCAGCTGGTTTACGGCTCCGACAGCCAGGTTCTGAAAGATTCTATTCAGTGGTTCAATATCGTCGGTAACGGCTATGTACAACTGCTGCAGATGATCGTTATGCCGCTGGTCTTCGCCTCCATTTTGAGCGCGGTGGCGCGCCTGCACAATGCATCACAGCTGGGGAAAATCAGTTTCCTGAGCATCGGTACGCTGCTGTTCACCACCCTAATCGCTGCGCTGGTCGGCGTGCTGGTGACCAACCTGTTTGGCCTCACCGCTGAAGGCCTGGTGCAGGGCAGCGCGGAAACCGCTCGTCTGAACGCCATCCAGAGCAACTATGTCGGTAAAGTATCAGATCTGAGCGTTCCGCAGCTGATCCTGTCGTTTGTGCCGAAAAACCCGTTTGCCGATCTGACCGGCGCTAACCCGACTTCTATCATCAGCATCGTTATCTTCTCGGCGTTCCTTGGCGTCGCGGCGCTGAAACTGCTGAAAGACGATGTGGAGAAAGGCCAACGCGTCCTGACCGCCATCGACACGCTGCAGGGCTGGGTGATGAAGCTGGTGCGTCTGGTAATGCAGTTGACCCCGTACGGCGTACTGGCACTGATGACCAAAGTGGTTGCCGGTTCCAACCTGCATGACATCATCAAGCTCGGCGGTTTCGTGGTGGCCTCTTACATCGCGCTGGGGATCATGTTTGTGGTACACGGTCTGCTGTTAGCCGTCAATGGCGTCAGTCCGCTGAAGTATTTCCGTAAAGTCTGGCCGGTGATTACCTTCGCTTTCACCAGCCGTTCCAGCGCGGCGTCTATTCCGCTGAACGTGGAAGCGCAGACGCGCCGTCTGGGCGTGCCGGAATCTATTGCCAGCTTCTCCGCCTCATTTGGCGCGACGATTGGTCAGAACGGCTGCGCCGGTATCTATCCGGCGATGCTGGCGGTAATGGTAGCGCCAACCGTTGGCATCAACCCGCTGGATCCAATGTGGATTGCCACCCTCGTGGGTATCGTCACCGTAAGCTCCGCGGGCGTAGCCGGCGTTGGCGGCGGCGCGACCTTCGCAGCCTTGATCGTGCTACCGGCGATGGGTCTGCCGGTCACGCTGGTCGCACTGCTGATTTCCGTCGAGCCGCTGATTGATATGGGCCGTACCGCCCTTAACGTTAACGGTTCAATGACCGCCGGCACGCTGACCAGCCAGTGGCTGCGCCAGACGGATAAAGCCATCCTCGATAGCGAAGAAGACGCCGAACTGGCGCATCGCTAACGTTAACAGCCACAAAAAAGCCGCTGAATTTCAGCGGCTTTTTTATTTTACCCGCGAGGTCAGGCCTCTATTTCACCTTCCTGGCGTATCTGATTAGCCCAACGCTGCGCCGATTCCGGCACGGTGAACGCCGGTGAACGGCGGAAACGCTCGCCCATCAGTACAAAGGCGACATATTTGCCCCGCAATATCCAGACATCGCGAAAATGGTCCATTTTAACGGCATGATCCGGCGGCGCAGGCTCGACGCGCGGCACGTAGCTAATGACAGGGCGATTTTGTTGGCGCAATGTTTTCATAACAGATGGATTCACTAAGCAAAGCGGGAACATAAACCCCTATCATAGCCGATCGCCCCCCTTTTCGTCGCCCCTCCTCCGCTAATGCGCATTTTAGGATAACTCTATTCGTTTCTGCCCGGCGAACCCAGAACAATGTTCTATAGTTAGAAGGGTTTTGGTTTAGCAACGACCACTTTTAGCAATGAAAGCAGGAGACGAGCAGATGTCAGAAAAACACCACGACCCACACAGCCGACAGGCACCGGTACACGATAGCGATGAAGCAAAACCGGGCCTTGATTCGCTGGCGCCCGAAGACCGCGAATGGCGCCCTACTCCCCAGCCAACCGCGCCCGGGGAGGAACCGACGTCGCCCGGCAGCCTGAAAGCGCCGGATACTCACAGCATAAAATTAGATACGCTTGAGCCGCAGCGTAAAGGCGGCGAAAACTTCCCGCTGACCACCAATCAGGGGGTACGCATCGCCGACGATCAAAACTCGTTACGCGCCGGCAACCGCGGACCAACGTTGCTGGAAGATTTTATCCTGCGTGAGAAAATTACCCACTTTGACCATGAACGCATTCCCGAGCGTATCGTTCATGCTCGCGGTTCCGCCGCGCACGGCTATTTCCAGCCTTACAAAAGCCTGAAAGAGATTACCAAAGCCGATTTTCTGTCCGCGCCGGAAAAAATCACCCCTGTTTTTGTCCGCTTCTCCACCGTTCAGGGCGGCGCGGGCTCGGCCGATACCGTGCGTGATATCCGCGGCTTTGCCACCAAATTCTATACCGAAGAGGGCATTTTCGACCTGGTGGGCAACAACACGCCGATTTTCTTTATCCAGGATGCGATTAAATTTCCCGACTTTGTCCATGCGGTGAAACCCGAACCGCACTGGGCAATTCCGCAGGGACAAAGCGCCCATGACACCTTCTGGGACTATGTTTCGCTGCAGCCGGAAACATTGCATAACGTGATGTGGGCCATGTCCGACCGCGGCTTGCCGCGCAGCTATCGCACGATGGAAGGTTTCGGCATACATACTTTCCGTTTCATCAACGCCGAAGGCAAAGCCACCTTCGTACGCTTCCACTGGAAGCCGGTGGCCGGTAAAGCATCCCTGGTGTGGGATGAGGCGCAGAAATTGACCGGCCGCGACCCGGATTTTCATCGCCGCGACCTATGGGAAGCCATCGAGGCTGGCGATTATCCGGAGTTTGAGCTCGGCCTGCAGTTAATTCCAGAGGAAAACGAGTTCGATTTCGACTTCGATCTGCTGGATCCGACCAAACTCATTCCGGAAGCGCTGGTGCCCGTGCAACGAGTCGGCAAAATGGTGCTTAACCGTAACCCCGACAACTTCTTCGCTGAGAACGAACAGGCGGCATTCCATCCGGGTCATATCGTGCCGGGTATCGATTTTAGTAACGACCCGCTGCTGCAAGGGCGACTCTTCTCCTATACCGATACGCAAATTAGCCGCCTCGGCGGGCCAAATTTCCACGAAATTCCGATTAACCGCCCTACCTGCCCGTATCATAATTTCCAGCGTGACGGCATGCACCGAATGGAGATTGATACTAATCCAGCAAATTATGAGCCTAACTCTATCAACGATAACTGGCCTCGCGAAACGCCGCCGGCGCCGAAACGCGGCGGCTTTGAATCACTGGCGGAACGCGTTGATGGCGAGAAAATCCGTAACCGTAGCCCCTCCTTCGGCGAGTACTACGCCCAGCCTCGCCTGTTCTGGCTCAGCCAGACGCCGATTGAGCAGCAGCACATTATCGGCGGCTTTAGTTTTGAGCTGAGCAAAGTGGTCAGAGTCTGGATCCGCGAGCGGGTGGTCGATCATCTGGCGCATATTGATATCGGGCTGGCGGAAGCGGTAGCCAACAATCTCGGTATCGAACTCAGCGATGAGCAGAGGAATATTGCCCCGCCAGCGCCGGTTAACGGCGTGGAGAAAGATCCAACCCTCAGTCTTTACGCTGATGGCGATGGCGACGTAAAAGGACGAATTGTCGCGGTATTACTCAACGAGAAGACCTGCGCGCAGGATGTACTCAACCTGTTGCAAGCGCTGCAGGCCAGAGGCGTCCACAGCAAACTGCTCTATTCGCGTATGGGCGAAGTCAGCGCCGATGATGGATCGCAGCTACCGATCGCCGGAACCTTCGCCGGCTCGCCATCGTTGACGGTTGATGCGGTTATCGTTCCCGGCGGCGATCTGAGCAGCATCAGCGATAACGGAGATGCCCGCTACTATCTGCTGGAAGCTTATAAGCATCTGAAGCCTATTTTACTGGCGGGCGATGCGCGGCAGTTTAGTTCGCTGCTACAGGTGCCCGCTGCGGGTGAAGAAGGGGTTATCGAATGCGACGCGATTAATACGCTTAGCGTCGATAAACTGCTGACGCTACTGGCCGCGCATCGCGTCTGGTCAAGAAGCAGTAAAGTTGCGGCCATACCCGCGTAACAAAAAGCCCGGCAGTTCATGGCTGCCGGGCTTTCCTCTCTTTATACGTCGCGATAGTTTCCGAGCCGGTAGCCGCGTTCCGCAATAGCGTACTTCAGTTCGCCGGACGTCAGCACGTCCAGTTCGGTCAGCCGCGGATAGCAGTAAGCGCTGCCCATAATGGTGTTATCGACAAATGCCGGATGACACATCACTTCCAGCGAGTTTTCCTGCCGTTCAAGTGAGGCATCCAGCGTCTGCAGGAACAGCGCTTGTGAAACCGCTTCACCGTAAAATTCGCTGCTGAAGCCATCGCTACTGCGAGCCGCATCCTGATCGAGGCCATTCAGCGCCGCCACCTGGCGGTCGATACGCAAAGCAACGCCCTTTTCGCGCGCAAAAGCGGCGACGATGGGGTAGATCTGCGCGATCATATGCACGTGGTGGTGGCTGTCGATATGGGTCGGTTCGCAACCAAACAGTTCGATAAAACGCCGATACTGACACTCCAGTTCGTGGGCGATCTCATCCAGCGGCAGGCTGTCTTCTTCCGCCATCTGCCAAATCCATTTGCCCAACCGCCCGTCGCGGGTTAACCCCGGCATCGCCGATAATGGCTCGCCCAGCGTCAACACAAAGTGCATCCCCACCGCCAGCTCGGGCAGGCTGCGACTCAATTGGGCGGCGTGGCCGATAGCCGCGCCGTTGACCAACGCCGTGGTCGACGTCACCAGTCCGTTCCTGCAGGCTTCGATAATACCGTAGTTCTGCCCTTTGCTCAGGCCATAATCATCGGCGTTAACGATCAATACGCGTTCCATCGGCCGCTCCCGTTACTGTTTCAGTTTTTCGATAGTGGCTGCAAAGTTCGGCAGCCACTTCTCATGGGCGAGGATCATCTCCCGCGCCAGCTGCTCGGCATCGCGATCCGAATGAATCAGCGGGCTTAAATTGAGCGCCAGCAGCACATCATTGAGCTCGCCGCTTATTGCCGCCTGGCTGGCCGCCACTTCAAAGCCTTTGATGGTATAAATCAGCCCCAGCACTTTTTCATCAAAATGCGTGATTCGCGGCGTGGGTTTCGCGCCATCGCGGCCCAGCGTACAGGTCATTTCTACCGCCCAGTCGGCCGGAATATTATCAACGTGGCCATGGTGCGGAATATTCACATAGTGCTCGGCCTGCTTATCATTGTAAATGGCGTTAATCACCTCGCAGGCGGCATCAGAGTAGTAAGCGCCGCCTCGCTGCTCAAGCTCCTTCGGCTTAATGTTCAGATCCGGATTTTTGTACAGTTCGAACAGCTGTTTTTCAACCTTCTGTACGACCTGAGCGCGCGCGCCGCCTTTGTAGTACTCGCCCATCTCAATCGCCAGCATCTCTTTCGGCTTGAAGTAATAAAGCAGATACGAGCAGGGGATCAGGCGCAGTGAGCGAATCAACCCTTCGCTAAACGGCAGGTCGAAGATGTTTTTCACCGAGTTCGCGGTCAGGCGGCCAGAAGCCACGCCGTCCAGCAGTTCATCGAAGCGCGACACGCCATTGACCAGCACATCGCGAACGAACACCAGGTGGTTAAGGCCGAACAGATCGATATTCAGTTCATCGCTCGGGCTCAGCTGCAGCACATCGGTAATAAACATCTTCATACCGATTGGAATGTTGCACACGCCGATAAAGCGTTTGAAATTGGTGTGGCGATATACCGCCTCGGTGACCATACCCGCCGGGTTGGTAAAGTTAATGATCCACGCATCGGGGCAAATTTCCTGCACATCTTTGACAATATCGAAAATCACCGGGATGGTACGCAGGCCTTTAAACAGACCGCCCGCACCGTTGGTTTCCTGGCCAAGATAGCCATGGCTTAGCGGGATACGTTCATCTTTTTCACGCGCTTTCAGCTGGCCAACGCGTAGCTGCGTGGTGACGAAATCCGCCCCTTCCAGCGCCGCGCGGCGATCCAGCGTTTTGTAGACTTTCATCGGCACGCCGGCTTTTTCTACCATCCGCTGGCACAGCGCATGGATGATATCGAGCTTCTCCTGCCCTTCTTCCACGTCCACCAGCCACAGTTCCGTTACCGGCAGCTCATGATAGCGTTTGAGGAAACCTTCCAGTAATTCCGGGGTATAGCTGCTGCCGCCGCCGATAGTCACGACTTTTAATTTCTGGCTCATATCTTTCTCCCTTAGGCGCTACGCGTAGACGTAGACCGCTCTCCGCATAAATGCGGACAGTTAACTTGAATGAATAAACCGCGCGGTAAATTCCGCTGCGAGTTAATTAATATTGGTCAGCTGTTTGCGATAACTGCTTGGCGTAAAGGAAGTCAGCTTTTTGAATGTTTTAATAAACAGACTTGGGCTGCTATATCCTGATTCATACGCAATATCAGTGACCGAATAGTTGGTAATTTCCAGCTGTTTTTTCGCGAAATTGATGCGGATATCATTAATGATCTGCATCGGCGTCTTACCATAATAGCGCTGGGTCGCCCGGGTTAAATATTCTTGCGTTTTCCCGGACAATTGCACCATATTTTCCAGCGCGCTTTCGCCAAATTTGTTTTTATCGTGCATATCCTCTACGGTATTTTTCAGCCAGTGAGGAATCACATCTTCAACGGGCTCTTCACGATAATGACGTAAGCGGTTAATGGTGTAAAACGAGACCAGTTCAATAAACTCGTCAAATTCAGTCTCGCGAAAATTCAGTGAAGCAATAACCGACTCGATATAACTGAGAAAGGCGCTTTGCACCGCATAGACCTGAGAGGCGACCAGACCGAACGGCAGCAGCGGCAGATAATGTTTCTCAAAGAAGCGTCTGCTGATGCCAACGTTAAGAATGCGCGTCGCACCAAACTCGTAAAAGCTCTGATGGTGCGACCCCATTGGGATAAAGACAAAGTCCCCGCGCTCCAGCAACACCCGCTTGCCATTAATTTCCTGATAATAGCGCCCGGTTAAAACGATAGTGAACTCGTAGTAATCATGCTGGTGAAGCCCGCTCACACTCTCCGTTTTGTTATAGATGACCACATGAAAGTTTTTCCCGTTGAAGAGCTGTTGTTCCCTGGCGGTACTGATCTCGGTGGTCATCATCTTCGGCTGCCTCATCGTTCGGATAGCCTATTGTACCTTCTCGTGCAGCTCGATCAATTCGGCCACCAGTTCACGGGCCAGCATTGAGGTCATCAGATGATCCTGCGCATGAACCAGCACCAGACTCACCTTCATCTTGCCCTCGCCTTCATCGCTTTCAATAAGCTGGGTCTGGACGCGATGCGCTTCGCTCAGCGCCATCCGCGATTGCTCCATCATCGATTTCGCGGCGGCAAAATCCCCCTGCTTCGCCTGCTTCAGCGCCGCATAGGCCAGGCTACGCGCCTGTCCGGAGTTGATAATCAGCCCCATCACCACCTCTTCGAGGTCATTTTCCGGGGTTTCTACCGCGTCGATGTTATCCAGATCAAACATAATATTTCCCTCGTTTCTCAGGCGGTACGGGAAGAGCCCGTACCGCTCGACATCAGAATTTCAGTGCGTTAGCAATATCTTCTTCGCTTTCTTCCTGCTCGATGGTGCTCTGCGCTTTGTTCGACAGGATGACGAACGGCAGGTACACGGCAGTAGCGACACAAAGGTTGAAGAGCGCGACCAGCAGGGCAGCAACGCTACCGTTACTGTTAAAGAAAGCGCCCAAACCGGTTGGCATCGTCCACGGGGCCAGGTTGGTCACCGGTGGGATAATGCCCAGGCTATAAGCGGCCAGCGTAATCGCGGCCAGAATCGGTTGGACCAGAACGAACGGGATGAACATGACCGGGTTCATGATGATCGGCAGACCGAACAGAATCGGTTCGTTAATCTGGAAGATGCCTGACGGCAGCGCCAGCTTAGCGACCTGACGATGATCGGCGCGGCGAGAAGCGATGAAGATGGCGATAATCAGACCCAGCGTCGCACCGGAACCACCCAGCAGGATGTAGGAGTCGAGCATCGGCTTCGCCCAGAAATGGAACTGTTTGCCGGCTTCGATGGCCGCGTCGACAGAACCATACTGGTTATACAGCGCGATGTTTTCCAGCGCCCACGGCGTCATAATGCCGTTATCCAGCGCGGTCAGCGCCAGCGAACCGTGCACCCCGAAGAACCACAGCAGGGAGTTAAAGATTACGTACGCCCAGCCAACGACGCTGCCCATCGCCGCCAGCGGCGTGGAGATGGAGTCCATGATGATCTGATGGAAGTTGCTGCCGTAGTTTGACAGAATCCACGAAATAATGCCGAAGACCGACAAAATCAGGAAGCCCGGGATCAGCGCCGAGAAGGAACGCGATACCGATGACGGCACGCTATCCGGCAGTTTAATGACCCAGTTGCGACGAATGACAAAGGTGAATAGTTCCGCCACCACCAGGCCGATAATCATCCCGGAGATAATGTTCTGCCCGCCGAGCCAGTTGGCGCCAACGGCGTAGGCTTCACCCACGCTATAAGGCGTGACGGTCATAAAGGCAGCGACCGCCAGCAGACCGGCAGCCATGGGGTCGACTTTACGCTCTTCGGCCAGCGCGGCGCCGATAAAGAACGGCGCCATCAGCGACATAATGCCCAACGTACCGTTATAGACATTACCGCCGATGGCTTTAAAGCCGTTTAAGGTTTCAATGGTGGAGGCATCCAGGCGAATCCCCATTGAATAAAAGAAAGAACCTTCACCAAAGCTCAGAAAAACGTTGTTGATTAATACGAACATGGCCCCGGCGAGGGTCAGCGGCATTAATTTAATAAAGCCGTTTTTAATCGCATTAATGTGCGGTTGCTTTCCTATTTTAACAGCAAAAGGAAGGAGTACCTTTTCAAGCGAATCGATCACTTTACTCATAGTCAATACCCTTAAAAGCCGCAATAAAATATTACGGCGATGATGTATGAAATTACTCTTTGACGGGAAAATAAACTGTTGAATATAGTGGCGGCTAGTATTAATTAACTACCAGACGCCAGAATATCGCGAGTTTAAAAAATAAAATTATTGTGCAGCAGCTTTCTTAATGGCCGCGACGGCCGCTTTCAATACACCTAAGCCATCAACTTTACCGTACAGAATGGAGTCAATGACCTCTACCGGCTTGTTCGGCAGCAAACGTTGGATTTCCGGCAGCATATACGCAATTTGTGGCCCTAATAATACGACATCAGCTTCCGGCCCTTTTTCACCGGCCAGCGTTTCAGGATACGCTTCAATAATTACCGGGACTTCATATTTTTCTGCCTGGGCACGCATTTTGGAGACCAGTAGTGAAGTGGACATGCCAGCCGAGCAGAACAGATAGATATGTTTCTTTTCCATGAACGCTTCCTCAATTTGTAGGACCTGGGCCTCAGCAATGACTGAGAGCCGGTAAGACTGGTAACTTTCGGTTAGTTTTGTTTATGCATTGAGTATACGGCAACATTTGGCGGCAGGATAATTCCCTGTTGAACAGAATTGTCTCTCATTGACCTCGCGTTTTGACTACCCTCACATTTCCCCCAAATAATTCGCGCAATTAAATAAGCATTAGCCGCCATAAAAAAGCCCGACCAATGGTCGGGCTTTCGTAGCTCTCAGCTTGTGACGCGTAGTTATTTGCTGTTACGCGGATCGGTGTCGTACTCGGCGCAGGTCTGGTAGCCGGAGTTCATCACGTGACCGGTCTCGTCCAGCGCGACGAAGTAGGTTTCAATTTTACCATCCCGTTGACCCAGGATATAAGTCTGGCAAGTTCCGCGTGCGTGGATCATGGTGACTTCAGATGACGGTTTACCGGCAATCTGCATAACCTGGCTGCGGGTCATGCCTTTTTTGACATCCTTAACAACTGGCTGTGTGAACTGGTCTTTGGTGCGGTCATAGGCCGTACACCCCGCCAGCATGGTTAATACTGCCGCTGCGCCCATCAATCCTGCTAATTTTTTGTTCATATTCCGTCCTCATTATGTAATCGGCGTGTTTTAAGCCTGGAATAAAAAGCGTTATTTTTCAAGCCAAACGTCGAATTCATGTAAATTCAGAACTTTTCTGGTAACCAGATATGTGCAAAAAAACAGCGGCGCAGCGCACTCTACTTCCAACTACCTTCCGCACCATAATTAAATGCTATGCCATTGGTTGCCTTCTTTTCGGTCAGTCAGCGGTACCAGCCTTGTCGTTTCAGCAGCAAAGAGGTAGTTTTAGACCATGCTGGTTGCCATACAGGCTCACTTTCCGGAGGGCGTAATGACGCTTCAACAACAAATTATTCAGGCGCTGGGCGCGAAGCCGCAGATTGATGTCGAAGGCGAAATTCGCCGCAGCGTGGATTTCCTGAAATCCTATCTGCAGACCTACCCGTTCATTAAATCACTGGTGCTCGGCATTAGCGGCGGCCAGGATTCGACCCTTACCGGCAAACTATGCCAGATGGCGATCGATGAGCTGCGTGCCGAAAACGGCGATCGCAGCCTGCAATTTATCGCCGTGCGCCTGCCTTATGGCGTCCAGGCCGATGAGCAGGATTGCCAGGATGCCATCGAATTTATCCAGCCCGACCGCGTGCTGACCGTCAATATTAAAGGCGCGGTGCTGGCCAGCGAGCAGGCGTTGCGAGAAGCGGGTATTGAGCTGAGCGATTTTGTTCGCGGCAACGAGAAAGCCCGTGAGCGAATGAAAGCCCAATACAGTATCGCCGGCATGACCAAAGGCGTGGTCGTGGGAACAGATCATGCCGCAGAAGCGATCACCGGCTTCTTTACCAAATACGGCGATGGCGGTACCGACATTAATCCTATCTTCCGTCTCAATAAACGTCAGGGCAAACAGCTACTGGCGCAGTTGGGCTGTCCTGAGCACCTTTATATGAAGCAGCCGACCGCCGACCTCGAAGATGACCGCCCTTCTCTGCCGGATGAAGTCGCGCTGGGCGTGACCTACGAAAACATTGATGACTATCTGGAAGGTAAAACCCTGGACGAGAACATCGCCAAAACCATCGAAGGCTGGTATCTGAAAACCGAGCATAAGCGCCGCCCGCCGATTACCGTCTTCGACGATTTCTGGAAGAAGTAACTACTCCCCTGCACCCCGGCCAGCGCCGGGGTTATTTTTTGTTCTTTTCGCCGTAAAACTCGCCTGCTATACTGGATACATAAACAGTATCAGGAGTTGTTGTGGCCAGAAAACAATCTGCCCCGCGTCTGGAATTTGAAGCGGCGGCAATCTATGAGTACCCCGAACACTTACGTCCATGGCTTGAGGCCTTGCCAAAGCTGCCAGGGGTGTATCAGTTCCATGGGGAAAGCGAGACGCTGCCGCTTTATATCGGTAAGAGCGTGAATATCCGCAGCCGGGTGCTGTCGCATTTGCGTACCGCTGATGAAGCCTCCATGCTGCGCCAGTCGCGACGCATCAGCTGGCAGCGGACCGCCGGGGAATTAGGCGCGCTGTTACTTGAAGCGCGGTTAATTAAAGAACAGCAGCCGCTGTTTAATAAACGACTGCGGCGTAATAAGCAGCTCTGCTCCTGGCTGCTGGAGGCGGGTAAACCGCAAGTTGTGTATGCGCGAGAAGTCGATTTCTCCCATCAGCAGCACCTGTACGGCCTGTTCGCTAACCGCCGCGCGGCATTACAGGCGCTGCAAACCATCGCCGATGAGCACCGTCTGTGTTACGGCATTCTGGGGCTGGAACCGCTGAGTCGCGGGCGCGCCTGTTTTCGTTCCGCGCTGGGGCGCTGCGCCGGCGCCTGCTGCGGTAGAGAGCGCGTCGAAGATCATAACCAGCGGCTGCTGGCGCAGATGAGTAAGCTTCAGCTGGTGTGCTGGCCGTGGGCGGGTCCGGTGGCGCTGGAGGAGCGCGGTCCGGATATGGTCCAGTACCACATCATTCATAACTGGCTGTGGCTGGGCGCGGTGGATTCGCTGACGCAAGCTGCTGAACTCACCGCACTGCCAGCCGGTTTCGATCACGATGGCTACAAGATCCTTTGTAAGCCTTTGCTTAGCGGTGAGTATCAGCTGCATTCATTTTAAAGCGTTAATTTGCGCCGGGTTCTGGCGCAAAGTAACTCCGGCAAACCTAACGGCCGTAGATCATAGCTTTACTACCAGCCGCCGCCGCCACCGTCATCTCCCCCAGAGCTACTATCGGAAAAACCACTATCGCTGGAGCCATAACTACTGTCAGGCAAATCCTGTGAAACAGCTCCAGAGTCAGGTTTAGCAGCAGCCATTGAACAAGCATGACAGCACTCGCAAAATTGAGTTATGTCGTTCCACTCAATACCAGCGAATAATTGCGAGTTCATATCGTGGTCTCTAAGGTAGTCTGCGAATGTCTCCATCCATTCTTTACCTAAGCCGAGCGCTACCGCCACGGGCAACAGCGTTTCGAAATGCGACATGATTTGAGCAGGCGGGTATCGATAGTGTAGATTTTCTTTTTGTGCTGACGCCAGATACAGTTTCACCCCTTTAGCAACGGCGAGTTCATTCAAGCCGCGCTGGGTATAGCGCGGCGTTCGCCAACTTACAAATACGAGAAATGCAAATGCCATCGCCATACCACCAAGGTATCCAGCCGGGAGCTGATTAACCGGTTGCATAAACATGAGAACGTAGCCTCCCCACGTCGTCAAGGAACCAAAAATTAATCCTAAAACAAGAGGAACTGGCCCCCAAAAACGCCACATGTCACGGCGATGACATAAAAATCTCGCCAGGAAAAACCAGATTGCCCCTCCTACCAGCCATAAGAAAAGCACCGGAATAGTGATAAGCGCAATGCGAAAATCCACCCAAATAGCGCAAACTGCAGGCATCAAAAGCGACAGGTAAATACAATGCCTGAGGGGTGGCCCCCACTTACGAAAAAGCCTCTCACGCTGCGCATCATAATATTTTTCCTGATTTCGACGCGCCTTATGTAGTGAGGGTTGATGCCCTGTACAAAGAGGAAGATTTTTTCGCTTTCCACTAAAAATCTGACTAACAAGCGCTTTGTCAGCACGATCCAGACGGCTGTTTCCTGCGGTGTTTAATAGCGAGAGCCGTAGTATTACACCGGCCTTCCTCAGAGCATCCCGTTTTCCACTTACTAACGCGACCGCCCTCTTGGTCACTAATCCAAGCACATCGCTACTGAAAGCAATATCATCATAGTCACGGCGGATAAGAAAACGCAGATAGCCCGGAGTCATACCATTTGGTACATGATCAAGCGAGAAAATAGCCGGCATCTTTAAGCCGGTTTGAATGACATTTTTTTGCCACCAGCAATAGTAATAGCCAATCATTAGCAATAATGGCAGCCATATCACCAGGGTTTCGGGTGTAGGTATCAACAAATGTACTAATGGCGCAACGGCCTTCGGCTGGGGAGCGTTAGCCAGTACCGCTTGCGGCCAGCTATAGACAACCGTTAGACCCTCACCTTTTGCCATAGAGCGTATAGTACGGACACTGCCGTCTGGTAATATGGTCGCTGCAGATCGCTTCGACCCGACCATTACGGAAAACGCTTCAATGGAGTGTAACCGGCGATCTTTTGCTTGAGCGTTCAGATTTTCACTTGCGTTCGGAAGCTGCAGACGAAAACTGGCCCTACTGATAGGCCAGGGCCAGCTACTCCCGGTAACATTCCAGTAAAGCTCATCTTTGCCATGAGATCGGCTGAAATGATTACTCACTTTATAGCGTATTTGATAATGATAGATACCGGGCCTGAGGATATGTCCAGCGCTGCCAATACGCACAATCACTGCTTGCGGTTGTTGATCAAGCTGAAAAAGCTCTGGAACGCCGTTTAGTAATACTGACATTACCGTATAGTTGGCACGGAATATTCTACCATCACGTCGCTCCCAAATATCAGGCAACGTTCGGAAAATGCCCTGGCGGATCCTTCCACGCATAGCTAAAACGCTTATATTCTCCTGGACTTCCATGCTCCCATCGGGATTAAAGCTGGCCAGAACGTCAAATGAAAGGATATGCTCAAAAGAAGGTATTGCTGTGGTTGAGAACTGTCGCGGCTTTTTTACATCCCCAATACCATCGGCGGCGAAAGCCATATAATTCATTAAAAACAATAGGACAGTAAGTAGTTGCGATAACTTAAGGAGTAATTTCGTCATGACATCACTCCGGATGCACGACTAATAGCAAGCCTGGTACCACCGCCCGAAGCTCTTTGGGCTCTATAGCAAGCCGTCGCCCTGTTCCCTTTTGCCAACGATAAAAATAAAAAGAGATGATGGCGATTAGCGCCAAAACATTCCACTCAATTAAAACCGGTTGACTCCCAGCAGATACCATTCAGCAACCCCATTCTTACATAAATATATATAAACATTTGATATTAAATATAAATATTCTTCGAGAGGGGATATTAGCGTGCATCAACAGGGGAGATAAACCGTATCTTTATAAATGTATTCCGATAATGGCGAGCAACTCGCAGAAACAGACGAGCAGGCTGAACGCAACGGGATTAAACGTAAAAAACCGCCGGCCCTGCCCAAAGCCTTACTGGCAATGATTGGGCAAGACCGGCGGTCTTCATTCTTCGCGCTGAGTTACTCAGCAGGTACAGGCATTTTACCTTCCGGCGCTTTACGTTCTGTCAGATGCTTCTCAAAATTCGCATTGAACTGTTTTTTCTGTTCCGGCGTCAGGATGTTGTAAATCTTGTTCTGGGTTTCCATGCGGGAAAGCATCATCTCTTTATGCTGCGCTTCCATTTTGTCGATCTGCGCGCTGGCTTTCGCTTTGTCGAAAGTATCGCTGGCGATCAGATCGTGCATGGCACGACGTTCGTCAAGGGACGGACGTTTCATGTTCTGGCGTTGGCTTTTCATGATGTCACGAACCTGCTGTTTTTGCGCATCGGTCAGGTTCAGATCTTTGAACATCATATCGTGATGACCCGGCATACCTTTATGGTGCATCATCGGTTTGCTATCGGTTTGGGTGGTAGCGGTGGTATCGGCCGCGTGAGCCAGGTTAGCAGCACCCAGAGCCAGAGTAGAGGCAACAAACAGAGCAGTAATCTTCTTCATGGTTATGTCCTTACTATCAGTTATTCTGACGGCGCATTGCCGTGTTGACGAGATTAACTTTACGCGCTTTATCGTCAATTAGTCAGTGCAAGCGTAAAACAATGAAAGTGTAAAAAACATTTTCTCACCAATTGTGGAGAAAATAAGGAAAATGAGGAGGGATATGCAACAAAAAATAAATAACAGGCTGTTTTATAAGGAAACTATGAAGATTATAAAACAGTGGAGATTAAAAAAAAAGCATTTAACCAGGAATAATCCGCAAACCATGCCAATGGCACAAATAAATAAGATCGGTGCGCAGCCATATTTCACTCGATATTCACAACCGCGAACAACAACGGCTGTGAATAGTTAAGAAAGGAAATTACAACCGTTCCAGCATCAGCCCAGCCCGTAGCCCTGGCGCTACGCCGGGGTTGGGAAACAGCACGTACTCCTGCGCCTTTTCGACGACATAGCGCGTTTCGCCATCCTCAGCCAACAGCGTCCCGGCGCTGAACGGTGTAAAATTGAGCGTCTCCCCCGACATATGCAACTGGAACTGGTCGCTGTGGCGGGTGATCTGCTGCACCACCCGGTAGCGCAGCGGCGCAGTCGTTTCTTCCACCGCCAAATCGCCCACCAACAGCCTGCTTAACGCCCGCTGCGTCGCTGAGAACTGGGTTAAATCGTTGTCGCCAAAAGGCAGCGCTTTGCCCAACTCCAGCGTACAGGCCAGCGCGGCAAAACGTTCGCAGCTAAAGTGGGTAAAGGTTCCCGCCGGTTGTTGATGGAACACCAGCGCCTCCAGCCCGGCCGCGCCAAGCCAGCTGAGAAAATCTTCGCCCCACGGCTCCTCGCGTGCCGGCAACACGCCAAAGCGCGGATGCAGCGAGCCGCGAATAGCGGTATGCATATCCAGGTGCCAGCGCACGCCATGGCTATCGCTAAAAAAACGCGTCACAGCGCTTTCCAACTGCCGCGCCCGCACCGTTTCACCACTGGGCGCGAACTTGCGCCAGCGTTCGCCGAACATGCGGTTCATATCGCTATCGAGATAGCGTTTATTTTGCCGCAGCGCCGGCGGGTTGCCGAATATCACCAACACACGCCAGCGCAGCGGGAGTTCGCCGCTAAACAACTGCTGAAGCAAAGCGTTGACTATCTCCACCGGCGCGGTTTCATTGCCGTGAATACCGCAGGAGAGCACCAGTGAACGTTCGCAGCGCGCATGCGGGGTCAGCAGCAGGATGCCGCAATCGATCCAGTGCCAACGAAAATGGGCGGTTTCGCCATGAAAATGATGCGGCCAGCGCCCCGCCAGAGTTAGTGCCAGAAAGTCGTCCACGACGCCTCCTTTATTACTGAAACGGATCGAGGAAAACTCGCAGGGCCGAGAATCCCGGCCCCGCGAACTTTCATCAACTTGCCTGCGATGAAAAATCCAGCCCCGGACTGAGCGTCTCCGGTAGCGTCAGTTCGGCGGATTCCAGGCTGGCCATCGGCCAGGCGCAATAATCGGCGGCGTACCAGGCGCCTGGACGATGATTTCCCGAGGCGCCGGTTCCGCCAAACGGCGCGGTACTGGCAGCACCGGTGAGCGGCTTGTTCCAGTTGACGATCCCGGCGCGGGCCTCCAGCAACAGGCGCTCGAACTTATCGCGCTCGGCGGAAATCAACCCACAGGAGAGACCAAACCGGGTGGCGTTAGCCATCGCGATCGCTTGCTCGAAATCGTCATAGCGCCACACGCACAACAGCGGGCCAAAAACTTCTTCATCCGCCACCTGCTGCACGTTGCTCATGTCGATGATCCCCGGTGTCAGCAGCGAGGTACCGTCGCGCAGCAGGCGCGGCTCCAGTAACGTCTGTCCGCCGCTCGCCACGTGCCCAAGCCAGGCCTGATGCACCTTTTGCGCGGCCTGCGGCGATACCAGTCCGCCCAGGAACGGCTGCGGCTGCGCATCCCACTCGTCGGGAATAAGACGTTGTGACACCGTCACTAAACGCTGTAAAAACGCATCGCCCGTCGCGCCGCGCTTCACCAACAGACGGCGCGCGCAGGTGCAGCGCTGCCCGGCGGTGATAAACGCCGACTGGATTGTCAGGTGGACCGCAGCGTCAATATCCTGCGGTTCGTCAACAATCAGCGGGTTGTTACCGCCCATTTCGAGGGCGAGGATTTTTTGCGGCTGCCCGGCCAGTTGACGGTGCAGTTGGAAGCCGGTCGCGGAACTGCCGGTGAACAAGAGACCGTCGATATCCACCTGCCCGCTCAGCGCCTCGCCGGTCTCCCGGCCGCCCTGCAGTAGATTCACGACTCCAGCGGGTAAGCCCGCCTCCGCCCACAGCTTAACCACCACTTCGCCGCTTTGCGGCGTAAGCTCACTGGGTTTAAAGACGATGGTATTACCGGCGAGTAGCGCCGGTACAATATGTCCGTTGGGTAAATGGCCCGGGAAATTATAAGGCCCGAACACTGCCAGTACCCCGTGGGGACGGTGGCGCAGGGTGGCGGCGCCGTCGGCCATCGCCGTCTCGCTCTCGCCGGTGCGGCTATGATAGGCGCGCACCGAGATCGCCACCTTATTTATCATGGCGGTAATTTCCGTGGCCGCCTCCCAGCGCGGTTTACCGGTCTCGGCGGCAATAATCGCCGTCAGCTGGCTTTTGTTCGCTTCCAGCAGCGCCGCAAACTTCTCGACGATCGCCTGACGCGCGCTAAATGGCAGGCGGGCCCAGGCGGGAAAAGCCTGACGCGCGGCGCTAACCGCCTGCGCGACCTGCCCGGCGTCGGCGTCATTCCCCTGCCACAGCAGCGCCTGGTTGACCGGGTTATATTTACTGCGCTGCGGGCCGCGCCCGTTTTGCCATTCGCCGTTAATCCATAAACTCATGATGCTTTCTCCTCGGGGATCAGGCGGACCATCCGTACGCGGTCGCCTGGGTGGCATTTCAGCGTATCCAGCTCACGCGCGCTCAGCAGCAACGTTTCGCTATCCGGGTCGGCATGGACCAGGATGGCGCGGAACTGCTGATACTGCTCGTTGGTGACCAGACACTGCGGCCACTCTCCCGGCGCAGGTTGCCCTTCCTCCACCGTCAGCAGGCGGCTTTTGCGTATCGCCCGCACCCGGTCAATTTCGCACTCCAGCGTCGGGCCGCCGTCAAAAATGTCGATGTAGTTGTTAAAACGGAAGCCTTCTTTTTCCAGTACCGCACGCGCAGGCGCCGTTTGCGGATGAACCTGGCCGATGACCGCCCGCGCTTCATCGGAGAGAAAGTCGATATATAACGGATGTTTTGGCATTAATGCGGCGATAAACGCTTTTTTACCGGTGCCGGAGAGATAGTCGGCGCGGGAAAATTCTATCGCGAAGAAGCGCTTGCCAAGGCTTTCCCAGAACGGCGAATAACCATGCTCATCAATCACGCCGCGCATCTCGGCGACCACTTTGTCATTAAAGTGGTCGCGGAAACCGGCCATAAACAGCAGTCGCGATTTCGACAACAGGTAGCCGTTGCCCTCTTTACGCCATGCCGGATCGAGAAACAGCGTGCAGAGTTCGCTACAGCCGGTGTGATCGTTGCTAAGGAACAGCGTCGGCAGCGCGTGATAAACATTGAGCTCTTTTGAAGCATGTACCTGGGTGCCGACCCGATAGTTGTACCAGGGATCGTTGAGGCCAACGGCGACTTCAATCGCGCAGATCCCAACAACCGCGCCGCTGACGCTATCTTCCAGCACAAAGACATAGCCCTGTTCGCTTTTCGGCAGTTCGCCGCGCCAGGTCCGCTGGGAGCGTTCAATGCGGGCAGCCAGAGTGGGTTCGTCCGCCGGCAGCGACGTCAGGCCGCCGCCGGTTTCTCCCGCCAGGGCCATCAGCCCCGGCAAATCGGCTTTTTCAACCGGTCGGATCACCATCATGATGAAACTCCCGCAAGGAAGTGACGGCAGGCCAGCTCAAAGCGATCGAGACCGGTGTTAACCTCTTCCTCGCTCACGTTAAGGGCCGGGGCGAAGCGAACGACGTTTGCCCCGGCTATCAATACCATCAGCCCGTCTTCCGCCGCCTGGGTACTAATGGCTTTTGCTTTTCCGGCATATTCGTCGTTCAGTACGCAGCCAATCAGCAGCCCCAGTCCGCGAATTTCCTTGAACAGGCCGTATCTGGCGTTAATCGCGCTCAGGCGTTCGCTAAACCACTGATGACGCTGTTTAACGCCGTTCAAAAGCGTCGGGGTATTGACGATAGACAGCAGTTCCCCGGCAACAGCAGTGGCGAGTGGGTTACCGCCGTAGGTCGTACCATGAGTGCCGACGGTCATCACGCTGGCGCATTTCTCCGTCGCCAACAGCGCGCCGATCGGGAAGCCGCCGCCCAGCGCTTTCGCCGTCGACAGGACATCCGGCGTCACCCCGTAGTGCATATAGGCATACAATTCGCCGGTACGCCCGACGCCGGTTTGTACCTCATCAAAAATCAGCAGCGCGTTGTGCTGGTCACACAATTCGCGCAGGCCGCGCAAAAATTCCGCTTTCGCCGGCACCACGCCGCCCTCGCCCTGCATCGGCTCGACGATTACCGCGCAGGTGTCGTCATTAATCAGCGCGCGCGCCGAGTCGAGGTCGTTATAGGTAGCATGCTGGATCTGCGGCGGCAGCGGCGCAAAATCCTGCGAATAGGAAGGCTGACCGCCGGCGGAGACGGTGAACAACGTGCGCCCGTGGAAAGCGTTTTTGAAGGCGACAATGCCGCTTTTGTGGCTGCCGTAATGATCGTGGGCGTATTTACGCGCCAGTTTCAGCGCCGCTTCGTTGGCTTCGGCGCCGGAGTTACAGAAGAAAACGCGGTCGGCAAAGGTGGCGTCGATCAGCTGTTTGGCAAGGCGCAGCGCCGGTTCATTGGTGTAACCGTTACCGGTATGCCAGAATTTTCCCGCCTGCTCGGTCAGCGCTTTTACTAGCTGTGGGTTAGCGTGTCCCAGCGCATTCACCGCGATACCGCCGGCAAAATCGATATACTCTTTCCCCTGCTGATCCCATAACCGTGAACCTTCGCCGCGTACCGGAATAAAAGCCGCCGGCGCATATACCGGCATCATCCATTGATCAAAATTGCTACGCGTAATTGACTTAGACATATCGACCTCTTCCGGTAAATTAAAAGTAAGAACAATGTTAAAATTTATGAGTTATTACGCTGTAAATGTAGATTGCACGCATCGTGCCAGCCAGAGGCAAAAATGCATAAATTGAGCTCAATCACGTGATATCAACGAGTTACAGGCACTAATTATTCAACAAAAATGCATATCTAGTGAATAATTATCAGGTATACGGCGCTGGATAGTGGAAAAAGACGATAAGTTATGCAGCGATAAGATATAATTCTGTAATTGTGATCCTCTACGAAATTTATCGTAGATATCTGCGCTTTTTTGGCGCGACATGCGCCAAAACGGTGCATAATTTGTGCGATTCGCTCGCCAACCGCAGTAATCGGTAGAATTAACCACCTGCCGGCAGCCACCATGATGAAATTCTGCTAACATCCTTGCACTATTCACCTTGCACAGTGGCAGCGACTATGAAATTCATCTCTTTTAATATCAACGGCCTGCGTGCCCGCCCCCATCAACTGGCCGCCATCGTCGATAAACATCAGCCCGATGTTATCGGTCTCCAGGAAACCAAAGTTCACGACGATATGTTTCCTCTCGAAGAGGTGGCGAAGCTGGGCTACAACGTCTTTTACCATGGGCAAAAAGGCCATTACGGCGTGGCGCTGCTGACCAAAGAGACTCCGATAGCCGTGCGTCGCGGCTTCCCGGGCGACGGCGAAGATGCGCAGCGTCGCATCATCATGGCGGAAATCCCCTCACCGTTTGGCAATGTCACGGTAATTAACGGCTATTTCCCGCAGGGTGAAAGCCGCGACCACGAGACCAAGTTCCCGGCAAAGGCGGCGTTTTATCAGAATCTGCAGAACTACCTCGATACCGAGCTGAACAAAGAAAATCCGGTGCTTATCATGGGCGATATGAATATTAGCCCTACCGACCTTGATATCGGCATCGGCGAAGAGAACCGCAAGCGCTGGCTGCGCACGGGTAAATGTTCGTTCCTGCCAGAAGAGCGTGAATGGATGGATCGTCTGCTGGGCTGGGGCCTGGTCGATACCTGGCGTCACGCCAACCCGGATAATAATGAGCGCTTCTCATGGTTCGATTACCGCTCTAAAGGTTTTGATGACAACCGCGGTCTGCGTATCGACCTTCTTCTGGCAAGCTCGCCGCTGGCCCAGCGCTGCGTCGAAACCGGCATCGATTACGACATCCGCGGCATGGAAAAACCCTCCGATCATGCGCCGGTATGGGCAACCTTTAAATCATAATTCTTCTCCGGGGCTCCGGCGCGGAGCCCCGCTATCCTGAGCAAAATCAATAAAGTGAACGGTATACATTGTCGCTAACGGCAATTTACTATACTGTCGCGCGCACCCGGCGTTTCCTGCCGGGCAAAACGAAGACAGGAGACCCCTCATGCAAAAGAAGCCGTTACCAGGCACGCTATAAACTGCTGTTTGCCGTACTCCTGTTTGCCCTGCTGGCATGGCTTGTTCATCACGCCGGGCTGACGAGACTGTTCAGCCACCTTCACGATCTTCAATTACTTATTCTGCACAGCGGTAGCGCAGGTTATGCGCTTTATATCCTGCTGTTTATCATCGCCACCTTGTGCCTGATGCCCGGCAGCGCGTTGGTCATCGTCGGCGGTATGATATTCGGCCCCTGGTTGGGCACGTTACTGTCGCTTATCGCCGCGACTGTCGCCTCATCGCTGTCGTTCCTGCTGGCCCGCTGGCTGGGGCGCGAAGCGCTGCAGCGCTATTGTGGTCACCATGCCGTTTTTCAGGCGTTCGAGCGCGGTATTGCCCGCAGCGGCTGCGATTTTCTGATTTTCACCAGGCTGGTGCCGCTGTTCCCTTATAATCTGCAGAACTATGCCTATGGACTGACGGCGATCCCCTTCTGGTCCTTTACGTTTATCTCCACCATCGCCACCCTGCCGGGATTGTTTATTTATACTTTTATGGCCAGCGAACTGGCCCGCGATGGCATCACCCCGGCCTTTATTGGCAAACTCAGCATCGCCGGCCTGGCGCTATTTGTATTAACTCAGGCCGCCAGGCGTTATGGCCGCTATAAACGCATTAGTGTCGCAACATCCGCGGTAGGCGATGAAAATGGATAACAGAAAACGGCTGTGGCTCTCACGCGGCGCTATCGTCCTGCTGGCGCTGGCAGCACTCGTCGGCTGGTGGTTAATACCGGGCGTACGCTCCTTTCTGCAACATAGCCTTAGCGCGTTTGCCACCCTCGATCAGCAGGCGCTGGAGCGTTTTATTGACGCTTATGGTCCGCTGGCAGCCCTGGTCTCTTTCGGTCTGATGATCCTGCAGGCAATTGTCGCGCCGCTGCCGGCGTTTTTGATAACTTTTGCCAACGCTTCGCTGTTCGGCGCACTGTGGGGCGGCGTATTGTCATGGGTCAGCGCGATGGCTGGCGCGGCGCTGTGCTTTTTTATTGCCCGCGTACTGGGCCGTGAAGTGGTAGAAAAACTGACCGGCAAGGCGGTATTACAGAGCGTAGATGGCTTTTTTAGTCGTTACGGCAAGCACACCATCCTGGTTTGCCGCCTGCTGCCCTTCGTCCCTTTCGATCCGGTGAGCTATGCCGCTGGGCTAACCTCAATCCGCTTTCGCCATTTTATGTTTGCCACCGGCGTCGGCCAATTACCGGCGACTATCGTCTACTCGTGGGCCGGAAGCCTGCTGACGGGGGGGCGGTTCTGGCTGCTCAGCGGCTTATCTATTTTGTTCGCTTTGGCTATCGTAGTCGCGATAGCCAGGGCGCAATACGTTGCGCATCACAATAGGAAATCGCCATGAATCTACCGCCGTTAACGTCGATTCCATTGATCCTGCGCCCGCAGGCATGGCTACACCGTCGCCATTATGGCGCGGTGCTCAGCCCTATCCGCTGGTGGGGTCGCATCCCGCTGGCGTTTTATCTGGTTTCGATGTTTGTCGGATATCTGGAGCGCCGGCGCTCGCCGCTCGATCCGCTGCTACGCTCGTTGGTGAGCGCCCGTATCGCCCAACTGTGTCACTGTGAATTTTGCATTGATATCACCAGCATGAAACTGGCGCAGCGCGCCGGCGGCAGCGAAAAACTATTGGCGGTTAACGACTGGCGCAATAGCGGATTATTCAGCGATAGCGAACGGTTGGCGCTGGAATATGCCGAAGCGGCGAGCATGACGCCGCCCGCCGTCGATGACGCGCTGCGCGCCCGGCTGGCGCAGCAGTTCGATGCTCAGGCGTTAACCGAGCTAACCGCGCTGATCGGCCTGCAAAATTTATCCGCGCGCTTTAATTCCGCGCTGGCGATTCCGGCGCAGGGCCTGTGCCAAATCCCGAAGCCCGATGTTTCCGACACTCATCCCTAAGGAGTCAATATGCGCAGTCTGCGTTATTGTTTAATTTGGCTTGCCGCGCTGCTGCTGGCCCCGACTCTCGCCAACGCCGACGAGAGCTGGCAGAGCATCAGCCAGCAGGCGCGTGGCCAGACGGTGTGGTTCAACGCCTGGGGCGGCGATCCGGCGGTTAACCGCTACCTCGACTGGGTCAGCGCCGAGGTTAAACGTGATTACGCCGTCGATCTGCGTATTGTACATATCGCCGATGCCGCCGATGCGGTTAAGCGTATTCAGACCGAGGCGCGTGCCGGTCGTTCCCGCGGCGGTTCAATCGATTTATTGTGGGTTAATGGCGAGAATTTCCGCACGTTGAAGCAGGCGAATTTACTGCGCAGCGGCTGGGCTGAAAAGCTGCCTAACTGGCGCTACGTCGATACGCGAAAACCGGTTCGGGAAGATTTCTCCCTCGCCACCGATGGCGCGGAGTCCCCGTGGGGTGGCGCGCAGCTGACCTTTATCGCTCGCCGCTCGCAGCTGTCTGCCCCCCTGGACAGCGCACAGGCGCTACTGGCGTTCGCCACAGCGCATCCAGGCAGCGTCACCTATCCGCGGCCGCCGGATTTTACCGGCACCGCTTTCCTTGAGCAGTTGCTGATCTCGCTAACCGATCGACCGGATGCCCTGCGCCAGCCGCCGCAGGCGGCCAGTTTCGCCGCGGTGACCGCGCCGCTATGGGACTATCTCGCCAGGCTACACCCGCTGCTCTGGCGCCAGGGTCGCGATTTTCCGCTGTCACCGGCGCGGATGGACGCGATGCTGTCGCAAGGCACGCTACAACTATCACTCACTTTCAATCCGCTGCATGCGCAGCAAAAAGCCGCCAGCGGCGAACTTCCGCAAGACAGTTATAGCTTCGGTTTTAAACAAGGGATGCTCGGCAACGTGCATTTTGTCGCTATCCCCGCCAACGCCCGCGCTACGGCAGGCGCACATGTGGTTGCCAACTTCCTGCTATCGCCGCAGGCTCAGCTACGCAAAGCCGATCCGCAAATCTGGGGCGATCCCAGCGTACTCGATCCCGAAAAACTCAACGACGCCCAGCGCGCCGCATTGTACGCCGTGCAACCGAAAGCGACGCCGCCGATGCTGGCTGAACCGCACGCCGCCTGGGTTGACGCGCTGGAGCAGGAATGGTTGCGCCGCTACGGTACCCACTAATTGCGCTGACGTGGGGAGCGATAGCGCTTGTCTATCTCCCTCTGCTTCCCGCCGCCGCGCTGATGGCGGTACCTGCCGTCGACGCCGCGGCCTGGCGGGCGCTATTAAGCGATCCGCAGTTGCCGCAGGCGCTGGCGGCGACGCTAGCTTCTACGCTGCTGGCGGTGGGCGGCGCGCTGTTCATCACCCTGACGGTGATTGGCGCGTTATGGCCAGCCGCCGGCTGGCAGCGCCTTGCGAGAAGATTACCGCTGCTGCTGGCGGTACCCCATGTCGCTTTCGCCACGGCCGCCCTGCTGCTATTTGCCGAAGGCGGCTGGCTGTATCGTCTGTTTCCCGCGTTGAGCCCACCGGCCGATCGCTACGGTATCGGTCTGGGCCTGACGATGGCGGTCAAAGAGAGCGCCTTTTTACTGTGGGTGGCGTATGGCGTACTGGGTGAAAAACAGCTGGCGGCCCACACCGTAGTCATGAAAACCCTCGGCTACAACTGCTGGCAATGTCTGCAGTGGATTATTGTGCCGGCGCTGCTGCCATCGATGAGCCTTGTTCTGCTGGCCACCGTTGCCTGGAGTCTGTCGGCGGTGGATGTCGCTTTAGTGATCGGTCCGGGAAATCCGCCAACGCTGGCGGTACTGGCGTGGCAGTGGCTTAATCAGGGCGATCCGTTGCAACAGGCGAAAGGCGCGTTGGCCAGCCTGCTGTTGTTGGCGTTCACGTTAATCTTCGCGGCCATAGCATCGATAGGCTGGCGCCGTTGGCGGCAAACTATTCCCGCACTATGCGGCAAGCGCGCCGCCCCCGCCAACGCTGCGACCGGACGTATTCTGGCGCAGGTGGTACCCGCCTGCGGTCTGGTTTGCGCATTGTTATTGGCTGGCATTTCGCAATGGACGCAGCCAACGGCTGAGGCGATCGGTAACAGCCTCTGGCTGGCATTGGGCGCAGCGATACTGGGAGCCGCGCTGTGTCTGCTGTGGCTGGAGTTCGGTCCCGCCAGATATAACGGACTCTGGCTGCCATTAATCATCCCGACGCTGCCGCTTGCCGATGGTCAATATCAATTAGCACTCGTGGGCTGGCTCGACGGTCAATTGATGACGGTATTATGGGGGCATCTGTTATGGGTCGTGCCATGGATGCTGTTTATCCTCTCCCCGGCGTGGCGCAATCTTGATCCACGGTTGTTATTAATTGCCCGTACGCTTGGCTGGCGGCGCGGCCGCCTGTTTTGGTGGGTCAAACTGCCGTCAATGGCGCGACCGCTGCTCACCGCGCTGGCGGTCGGGTTTTCGGTGAGTATCGCGCAGTATCTGCCGACCGTGTGGCTCGGCGGCGGACGGACGCCGACGTTGACCAGCGAAGCGGTAGCGCTGAGCAGCGGCGGCGACAGCACGCGGCTTGCCGCACAAGCGCTGTGGCAATTGCTGCTACCGGCGATCTGCTTTATGGTTACTGCGCTGATGGCCTGGTTTATGGGCCGTCGTCGCCGGGGATTACGCTAATGCTAACCGTTAACGACCTGACATTAACCCTCCACCGCCAACCGCTGTTGTGTGGAGTCAATTTTTCTGTCGCTCCCGGCGAAGTGTTGACCCTGATGGGCCCTTCCGGCAGCGGTAAATCAACCCTTTTTGCCTGGATGATCGGCGCGCTTGCCGACACCTTTCGCGCTGAAGGTGAATTATGGCTCAACGAACGCCGCTGCGACGGGCTCGCCACCGAAGCGCGGCGCATTGGCATCCTGTTTCAGGATGCGCTACTGTTTGACCACTTCAGCGTGGGGCACAATTTACAGCTCGCCCTGCCTGCGGAGATCCGCGGCGCGGCGCGGCGGGCCGAAGTCGAGCACGCGCTGGCGCGCGCCGGTATGCCGGGCTTCGCCTCGCGCGATCCGGCCACGCTCTCCGGCGGACAGCGCGCGCGCGTCAGCCTGCTGCGCGCCCTGCTGGCGAGGCCGCAAGCGCTGCTGCTGGATGAGCCTTTTAATCGCCTGGACGCAGAACGCCGCGCCGATTTTCGCCAGTGGGTATTTGCGGAAATTGACCGGCTGGCAATCCCGGCGGTGCTGGTGACTCACGACAGCCAGGATCTCCCGCCGGGCGGACGCTATATTAATATCGCCGCCTGGCAGGCAAATTCCGTCTAACCTGCGTTATCGCAAAGAAATTCCCTTATCAGGAGCAGAGAATGAGCCCTCCTCTTTCTACCGTCGGGCATTTCGATGAAACGTGTTTCTCAATTGACCGCACTCGCCCTGCTCATGGGGCTTGCTGCTTCCTCTTCTTTCGCCGCTGATACCATGCCAACGCTGGACTTTTCAACGCTGCAACAGCGGCACGGCGTGGCGATAGACACCCGCCTCAGCGCTTTCTATAACGGTTGGCCGCAAAGCGCCAACGGGCCACAGGGCCATGAACCTAAGGCGCTAAACCTCTCCGCTACCTGGCTTGGCGCAATGAGCGACGAACAACTGCGCGCATGGGCTACTCAGCACCAGCTGCAGGCCGATACGCCAATCGCGTTATATGGCGGCGCCGAGGATAACGCCAGAGTTGCGGCGCGGCTGAAAGAAGCCGGATTCACGAAGCTCAGCACGCTTAGCGACGCCTTCAGTCAGAGCGAGCGCCTGCAGAAGCTGCCGCACTTTGAGCTGCTGGTGTATCCGCAGTGGATCCACGATTTACAGCAAGGTAAAACCGTTACCGCCGCCCCGCAAGGCGACTGGAAACTGTTTGAAGTGGCCTGGGGCGCGCCGAAATTTTATCTGCTGAATCACATTCCCGGCGCCGGTTATATCGATACCAATGAAGTGGAAAGCGAGCCGCTGTGGAACAAAGTGTCCGATGAACAGCTAAAAGCGATGCTGGCTAAACACGGTATTCGCCATGACACCACGGTGATTCTGTACGGCCGCGACGTCTACGCCGCCGCGCGCGTCGCGCAGATCATGCTGTATGCCGGGGTGAAAGATGTACGCCTGCTCGACGGCGGTTGGAAAAGCTGGTCCGACGCGAATCTGCCGGTCGAACGCGGTATGCCAGCCGCAGAAAAAGCGGCGGCGGATTTCGGCGCGCCGATCCCCGGTCAGCCGCAGTTAATGCTCAATACCGAACAGGCGCGCGGGTTACTACACCGCCAGGATGCTTCGCTGGTCAGCGTCCGCTCGTGGCCGGAATTTATCGGCACCACCAGCGGCTACAGCTACATCAAGCCGAAGGGCGATATTGCCGGCGCGCGCTGGGGCCATGCCGGCAGCGATTCCACCCATATGGAAGACTTCCATAATCCGGACGGCACGATGCGCAGCGCCGACGATATCGCGGCGATGTGGAAACAGTGGAACATTCTGCCCAACCAGCAGGTCTCGTTTTACTGTGGCACAGGCTGGCGCGCCTCAGAGACCTTCATGTACGCCAGAGCGATGGGCTGGAAAAACGTCTCCGTTTACGACGGCGGCTGGTACGAATGGAGCGGTAATCCGCAAAATCCGGTAGCCACCGGCGAACGCGGCCCGGACAGCAGCAAATAATCCGGCTACTGAGGGAGGTTCTGGCTTTGCGCCTCCCTCAGCGTCAGGTAGCCGCTCCAGATACGGGTGAAGGTCGTCAGCCAGCATAGCGCGCCGAAGCACCACGCCAGCCAGGTGAAGTGCGCCGGAAACAGGCAACACAGTACAAATAGCAGGATCGTCTCCGTTCCTTCCGTCAACCCGCCAAGATAATAAAATGATTTATGCGCATAGCCCGGATTGGCAATTTGATGCTTTGCCGCAAGGGTCGCAAACGCCAGGAAGCTGCTGCCGGTGCCGATAAACGCAAACAGCAGCCAGCCGCCCGCCAGCGCATTTTGCGCCGGGTCGGCGACAATAAAACCGAACGGCACCAGCGCGTAAAACAAAAAATCGAGCGAAATATCCAAAAACCCGCCGGCATCGCTGAGGCCACGCCGCCGCGCCAGCGCGCCATCCAGGCCATCCAGCAACCGGTTGAGCAAAATGGCCGCCAGCGCGGCGCCGTACCAGCCGAGCGCCAGAAACGGCAGGGCCAGCACGCCGATAGCAAAACCGAAAAGCGTCAGGCCGTCAGGGGAGATCCCTGGGCGATCGAGCACGCGGGCGATGGCATTCAGTACGGGCTTCAATCGGGGGTGCAGGCGGCTATCAAGCACGGTGACGCTCCATCAGGCTAAAAGGTTGTCGGTACAGGGGAAAGACGGAGATAATACGCCATTATAAGCAAGGCCGGTATTTGAATGATTCAGGACAACTATGCAAAAAATCATTGATGTTGTCGCCGCGATTATCGAACGCGACGGCAAAATTCTCCTGGCGCAGCGCCCGCCGCATGCCGATCAGCCGGGGCTGTGGGAGTTCGCCGGCGGCAAAATCGAACCCGGAGAAAGCCAGCCGCAGGCGTTAGCGCGCGAGCTGGAAGAGGAGCTGGCTATCGTCGCGAGGCCAACCCGCTATATCGCCAGCCATCAGCGGGAAGTTTCCGGACGTTTGATCCACCTGCATGCCTGGTGGGTAGGCGAGTTTAGCGGTGAACCGGTCGCCCGTTACCATAGCGAACTGCGCTGGTGTACGCCGTCGCAAGCATTAGAATTTGATCTGGCGCCAGCGGATATTCCTCTGCTGAATGCCTTTATAAACCAACAAGCAGGCTAGCTTCTTTCCCCCTCATCTCCGGCCTGGGTAATCGTTTTTAGTTATGACCCTCGTCGGATTATAAATTTTTCTCCGCGCTCAATTTTTCCTTGTCAGCCTAACTATTTCCGGTGTTATAGTCGGAAAATCGGCTTTTTCAAGGCCGGGTATAAAAAATAACAAGCAACCACAACCGTAAGGGGAAATTACATCTATGGATCAGGCGTGTACTCTGGAAAGTTTTCTCGCCCGCGTTCAACAGCGCGACCCGCATCAAACTGAATTCGCTCAGGCCGTCCGCGAAGTGATGACCACTCTGTGGCCGTTCCTTGAACAGAATCCGCGCTATCGTCAGCTCAATTTGCTGGAACGCCTGGTCGAACCGGAGCGCGTCATCCAGTTCCGCGTCGTCTGGGTTGACGATCGCAATCAGGTTCAGGTTAACCGCGCCTGGCGTGTGCAGTTCAACTCCGCGATTGGCCCGTACAAAGGTGGTATGCGCTTCCATCCGTCGGTCAACCTGTCGATCCTTAAGTTCCTGGGCTTCGAACAGACCTTCAAAAACGCCCTCACCACGCTGCCGATGGGCGGCGGTAAAGGCGGCAGCGATTTCGACCCGAAAGGTAAAAGCGACGGCGAAGTGATGCGCTTCTGCCAGGCTTTGATGACGGAACTGTATCGTCACCTCGGCCCGGATACCGACGTTCCGGCGGGCGATATCGGCGTTGGCGGCCGCGAAGTCGGCTTTATGGCCGGCATGATGCGCAAACTTTCCAACAATAGCGCCTGCGTCTTCACCGGCAAGGGTCTCTCCTTCGGCGGCAGTCTCATCCGCCCGGAGGCCACCGGTTACGGTCTGGTTTACTTTACGGAAGCGATGCTTAAGCGCCACGGTCTGGGCTTCGAAGGGATGCGCGTCGCAGTATCCGGCTCTGGCAACGTGGCGCAGTTCGCCATTGAGAAAGCGATGGAATTCGGCGCGCGCGTCATTACCGCCTCCGACTCCAACGGTACGGTGGTAGACGAAGCCGGCTTCACTAAAGAGAAACTGGCCCGCCTGATCGATATTAAAGAGCGTAGCCACGGCCGCGTCGCCGACTACGCGCGCGAATTCGGTCTGACCTACCTCGAAGGCCAGCAGCCGTGGTCAGTGCCGGTAGATATCGCGCTGCCGTGCGCGACCCAGAACGAACTGGATGTCGATGCCGCGCAAATGCTGATCGCCAATGGCGTTAAAGCGGTTGCCGAAGGCGCCAACATGCCCACCACCATTGCCGCCACCGATCTGTTCCTCGACGCTGGCGTGCTGTTCGCGCCGGGCAAAGCAGCCAACGCCGGCGGCGTTGCCACATCCGGCCTTGAAATGGCGCAAAACGCCGCGCGTATGGGCTGGAAAGCGGAGAAAGTGGATGCGCGTCTGCATCACATTATGTTGGATATTCACCACGCCTGCGTCGAGTACGGCGGTGAAGAGAAACAGACCAACTACGTCCGCGGCGCCAATATCGCCGGCTTCGTCAAGGTCGCTGACGCCATGCTGGCGCAGGGTGTGATTTAATCTGTGTCTTTATCCCCGACGCCCGGCGTCGGGGATATCAACTCTACTCCATGGTAATCACCACTTTCCCCAGATGATTACCGCTATCGAGGCAGGCATGCGCCTGCGCGATTTCAGCCATCGGATAGCTGGCGTAAATCAGCGGCTTACATTTACCCTGCGACAGCAGCGGCCAGACGTGGTCCTTCAACGCCTGAGCGATCTGCCTTTTTTCTTCTGCGCTTCGGCCGCGCATCGTTGAACCGGTCACGGTCGCGCGCTTGAGCATCAAGGTTTGAATATCAACATCATGGGCGATTCGCCCGCCCATAAAGCCGATAATAACCAGCCGCCCGTCTCGTTTCAGCAGTTCCAGGTTACGATTAAAATAGGGTCCACCCACGATATCGAGAATAACGTCGACGCCTTTACCATCGGTCAGCTGAGTGATTTTCTCTGCGAAATCATCGGTTTTATAATTGATGGCCGTGGCATAAGGACGCAGCGCCGCCACTTTTTCTTCCTGCCCGACGGTGGTATAGACTTTCATACCTAACTCATGACACAACAGGATCGCCGTCGTCCCGATGCCGCTGGCCCCGCCGTGAATCAGGACGCTTTCATGAGGTTGCGCCCGGCCCATCTGAAACAGGTTCGCCCACACGGTGAAGAAAGTTTCAGGTATCGCCGCCGCTTCGCTAAAACTCAGCCCAGGCGGTATTGGCAACGTTTGCCCCGCCGGTACCGCGCAATACTCCGCATAGCCGCCGCCGTTGGTCAGGGCGCAAACCTTATCGCCGGGATGAAAATCCGTCACCTGCGATCCTACCGCCGCGACCACCCCAGCGACTTCCAGTCCGGGTATCGGCGTTACCCCTTCCGGCATCGGATAAACGCCCTGTCGCTGTAAGATATCCGGCCGATTGACGCCAGCGGCTTTAACCTGGATCAGGACGTCGTTATCACCGACCGAGGGGATGTCGCCTTCACCAATCTGAAGAACCTCCGGGCCGCCCGGTTGACTAATTGAGATATACTTCACTGCTCCCCCTCATCATCAGATTGATGTTACTTTGCATATTCGTCGAGCAACGCTTTTGCCGCCAACTGACCGAGCGCATTCGCCGCAAAAGGGCTGTCCCCGGTCAGCAATTTACGGTCCTGATGTACACGACCTTTAATATCGCTGTTTACGATCTCAAGCCCCATTGCTTTTAACGCTTCGCCAAAATACCAGGTCAGGTGACCGGGCATATAGCCGATATCAGGCGTTTGTTTATCGGCGGCATCCGGAAACGCGCAAATAGCATAACCGTTTAACGGATTCTCCCCCTGTCGTAACGCGAGGAACGCCGCCGGGCCGTGACAGAGCGAAATCACAAACCGATCGTGTCGTAGCGCCCAGCGCAGCGTTTCGGCGACGGCTTCGCTCTCCGGCAGGCCGATAAGCGCACCGTGGCCGCCGGGAATAAATACCGCCGCATAATCGCTATCAGCATCCAGCTGCGCTACGACGTCAGAAAGGGCCAGGGGCTGGCGGAACTGCGGAAGATAACGCTCGAAGAACGGCATAATCTTTTGGTCTTCGCGCGGCATCGCCCAGTATTCAAACTTGACCATTTGCCCGGAGAGCGTCGCAATATCAAAATCGAAACCTGCGGCGTGCAGATGGTACATCGGCAGCAGCGTCTCTACCGGATGATTACCGGTCGAAAAGAGCGCGCCGTTATCGGTAGGCAGATAACGTTCATCGGCGGCGATAACCAGCACTTTCCGCCGTCCATTATAGCGCCGCGTGTAATCAGCGCCGCTGAGGTCAGACACCGGGCTGGTAAACTGGCTGAGAGAATAGGCCGAAGGAAAAAAAGCATTCTCTTCAGCATGGTCCACTTGCGGTTGTTTACTGATTTGTTCGCTCATCATCTTTTCCTTTTCATCTGCGGATATAGCGATTATTCACTGTGAGGCGGCGATATTTCACCGTTCAGCATCGCCACCTGGACGGCCTGCGCCGTGGTCACCACTCTCAGGCGACCGCGCGCATGGCGCAAATGATTCTCCACCGTACGTTCAGAGATCCCCAGCACGGCGGCAATGTCTCCCTGCCTAAGCCCTTTGGCTACCAGAGTGAGTACTTCGATTTCTCTCCGGGTCAGTACGGTTGCGTTACCTTCCTCAACAGAGCTCAACAATCTCCGCGCGCAATGAAATGCCTCTATGCCCAGTAACATCAGCAGCATTTCGGCTCGTGGAGAAGCGTCGATGGCCATGCCGCCAAGGCTCAGCGCCCCTTCAATCCCCGTGCGGCCGAAAATGGGGATCTGCATGCCATGAAGCGCGCCTTTCAAGGGAACGTCGACAATTTGATACTCACTGCTGGCCGTGTCACTACCAGTTTTTCGCCACAAAAATGGCCGGGAGGTATGGATGAAATGCTGGTTGACCGGACAGCGCTGCAGGTAGGTTTGTTCATCTATCTCATCGTCAAACCAGTGCCCTTCAATCCAGTAAATGCGTTCAATATAGGGAGTACGTAGTGGGGAAATAGAAAATAGTACGATCCGGTCATAGCCAAAAGCGGACATCACGTTTCTGACGTGTCGTTGCAGTTCAGCCATGGTGCTGACCGATCTGATTTTGAGGATACTGTCCATTGGATCGTTTGCCATCATCATCCCTTCTTTAACATCAATGACCCTATTTTAGAGCAGGGAGGCGGAAATGATATGCGGGAAAACCCTCAACCGGGTTAAGCGCCCTCAGGCGGAAGGGCGTTTTAGCTAAGCCCCTCCGTGGCGAGGGGCGGAGACATTATTGCGGACTTTCCGGCGCGATATCCGCCGCCGGCTTTTTGCCTTTCGGCTTACCCTTCCCTTTACTAAACGATTTTTTCGCTCCGCCTGGCGCAACCAGCCCGCGGAACTGGCGCACCGGCGTGCTCCGCGCCTGATCGATAAGCTGGAAAAGCGTCCCTACCAACGGCTGCATAAAGTCCTGATAGCGGCACTGTTTTTCGCTGATTTGCGTCAACACCGACTCCCAATGGGCGGTCATATCCGGGCGCGCGGCCATTTCCGGCAGGGAATGGATTAGCGCCCGACCGGCGTCCGATGAGTGGATATAGCGCCCCTTTTTATTCAGAAAACCGCGCTTAAACAGCAGCTCGATAATCCCTGCACGGGTCGCTTCCGTCCCCAAACCGTCGGTTGCGCGGAGGATTTTTTTCAGTTCTTTATCCTGCACAAAGCGGGCAATACCGGTCATCGCCGACAGTAGCGTCGCGTCGGTAAAGTGGCGCGGCGGCTGGGTCTGTCGCTCCACCACTTCACCTTTTTCGCACAATAGCTCATCGCCTTTGGCGACCACCGGCAGCGGCGTACCGTCGTTCTCTTCGTCGCGCTCTTTGTTGCCAAGCAGCGCGCGCCAGCCCGCTTCGGCGAGGAAGCGCGCCTTAGCGACAAATTTGCCGTTAGCAATATCAAGGTCAATCTGACACTTGCGGAATACCGCATCCGGGCAGAACTGCATCAGATACTGACGAGCGATCAGGTTGTACACCTTCTCTTCGTTATCGTTGAGTTTGACCTGACTGCTGCGCGCGGTCGGGATAATCGCGTGGTGCGCATCGACCTTTTTATCATCCCAGCAGCGGTTGCGGATCTCCGGATCCATCACCGGCTGCGGTAGCAGATCCGGCGCATGGACGCTAATCGCGTTCAGTACCGCATGGCGGCCAGCAAAGTGTTCTTCCGGCAGATAGCGGCTATCCGAACGCGGATAGGTAATTAGCTTATGGGTCTCATACAGCTTCTGGCAGATATCCAGCACGTTCTGCGCGCTGAAGCCGAAGCGTTTCGCCGCCTCAATCTGCAACGCCGACAGCGAAAACGGCAGCGGCGCCGGTTCGGAATCGCGTTTATCGTTATAGCCGGTTACGATTGCCGGCTGCCCTTCTATGCGTTTAACGACATGCTCGGCCAGCGGACGATGCAGTAAACGCCCCTCTTCATCCTGATAGGGTTCGCAGGCTTCGCTTGGCACCCAGGTGGCGATAAACCGCTCGTCTTGCGGCGTGACAATATGCGCTTTGACGTCAAAGAAATCTTTGGCGACGAAGTTTTCAATCTCTTCATCGCGACGGACTACCAGCCCCAATACCGGCGTCTGTACGCGGCCAACCGACAACACTCCCTGATAGCCGGCATTACGCCCGAGAATGGTGTAGGCGCGGGTCATGTTGATGCCATACAGCCAGTCGGCGCGAGCGCGGGCCAGCGCCGACACGCACAGCGGGACAAACTCGCTATTCGCGCGCAGGCGGTTAATCGCCCGTTCAACCGCCTGTGGGTTAAGGTCGTTAATCAGGCAACGCTGCACCTGCTGGCGCTTTTCCGGCGCCAGCTGCAGGTAGTCCAGCACTTCATCGACCAGCAGTTGCCCTTCTCTATCCGGGTCACCCGCATGAACCACTTCCTGCGCCTCGCCAAGCAAGCGCTTGATGACGTTCAGCTGTTTTGTGACCGACGGTTTTGGTTGTAGTTGCCACTTTTCCGGAACGATGGGCAGGTCGAGCAGATTCCAGCGCGCATAGCGGCCGTCGTAAACATCCGGCTGCGCCTGCTCCAGCAGGTGGCCGATACACCAGGTGACCACCTGCCCGTTGCCGCACTCAATAAAACCATCGCCTTTGCGATGCGGTTTTGGCAACACATCGGCGATAGCGCGACCGAGACTCGGTTTTTCTGCAATAAACAACCGCATCTAATCAACGGATCTCGATCATTGGACGCCCGCCGCGGGCGGTTACCAGCTCGCCAATGGCGGCCAGCTTGATGCCAAATTCCGCGGCAGCGGCCTGGACTTCGGCTTCAGCTTCCGGCGTTACCGCCAGCAGCAGGCCGCCGGAAGTTTGCGGATCGCACAGCAGATCGCGCCATTCCGCCGGCATCTCGCCCATCAAATGACCGTAGCTGGCAAAGTTGCGCCCGGTGCCGCCCGGCACCGCTCCGGCGGCGATATAGGCTTCAACGCCCGGCAGTTTCGGGATATCGGCGTAATTTAGCTGCGCCTGAACGCCCGCGCCGCGGCAGACTTCGCTGAGATGCCCCAGCAGACCGAAACCGGTGACGTCCGTCATCGCTTTTACCCCTTCGATATTGGCAAATGCGGCGCCGGCAAGGTTCATCTGGCACATGGTCTCCGTCGCCAGCCCCTGATGTTCCGGCTTCAGCAGCGATTTCTTCTCGGCGGTAGTCAGCACGCCAATGCCCAGTGGTTTGGTCAGATACAGCTTACAGCCCGCCTGCGCGGTGCTATTTTTCTTGATACGTTCGGTTGGTACCACGCCGGTCACCGCGAGCCCGAAAATCGGTTCCGGCGCATCGATGGAGTGACCGCCCGCCAGCGCAATTCCGGCCTGCTGGCAGGCAAAACGCCCGCCTTCAACCACTTCGCGAGCAATCTCCGGCGCCAGCGTGTTGATTGGCCAGCCAAGTATCGCAATCGCCATAATCGGTTTGCCGCCCATGGCGAAAATGTCGCTGATGGCGTTAGTCGCCGCGATACGGCCAAAATCAAAAGGATTATCGACGATCGGCATGAAAAAATCGGTGGTGCTGATGATCGACGTCCCGTTACCCAAATCGTAGACCGCCGCATCATCGCTGGTTTCGTTGCCGACAAGCAGGTTCGGGTCGACAAACTTCGCCTGCTCGCTATGCAGAATGGTTTCCAGCACTTTGGGGGAAATTTTACAACCGCAACCGGCTCCGTGGCTGTATTGCGTTAAACGAATAGCTTGCTCGCTCATGGACATCTCCTGTCATTGCAATCCCGCTATGGTAGCGCCCAAACGGCAAGGTGATAAGTGCGACAGTCCGAAATCGCGAGTGGTTGCTCATTAAGCAGACAAATATGCGTTTTTGCGATACCGAACAATTTTTTCAATGTGATTTTAACTTTTACTTACAGATGACAAAAATGTGACTAAAAACAAAACCATTGTTCTGGACATATAACACCGTAAGGAAATGTAGATGAAAAAGCGCGTTCTCGCCCTCTGCCTCGCCAGCCTGTTTTCCGTTAACGCTTTCGCACTGGTCCCTGCCGGCAACGATGCGACAACCAAACCCGATCTCTATTATCTGAAAAATGCCCAGGCCATCGATAGCCTGGCGCTGCTGCCGCCGCCGCCGGAAGTTGGCAGTATCGCATTTTTAAACGATCAGGCGATGTATGAGAAAGGACGACTGCTGCGCAATACCGAACGCGGTAAACTGGCGGCTGAAGATGCCAACCTTAGCGCCGGCGGCGTGGCGAATGCCTTCTCCAGCGCCTTTGGTTCGCCCATCACCGAAAAAGACGCGCCGCAGCTGCATAAGCTGCTGACGAATATGATTGAGGATGCCGGCGATCTGGCCACCCGCAGCGCGAAAGAAAAATATATGCGCATTCGCCCGTTTGCGTTCTACGGCGTCTCAACCTGTAACACCACCGAGCAGGACAAGCTGTCGAAAAACGGCTCTTATCCTTCCGGTCACACCTCAATCGGTTGGGCAACCGCGCTGGTACTGGCGGAGATCAACCCGCAACGACAAAACGAAATTCTCAAGCGCGGCTATGAGCTGGGCGAAAGCCGGGTTATCTGCGGCTATCATTGGCAGAGCGACGTCGATGCGGCGCGTATTGTCGGCTCGGCGGTAGTGGCGACCCTGCATACCAATCCGGCTTTCCAGCAGCAGTTGCAGAAAGCCAAAGATGAATTCGCCAAAACGCAGAAGTAACGTCATCGCCTTTGCATTCCCGGAGGCGGCGCGCTGCGCCTTCTCCGGGCTACCAAATCGCAAAGCGCTGTAGCCCCGGTAAGCGGCAACGCCACCGGGGATTTTGAGATAGCCAGCATCAGTAGTTTCAGCCAGCATGGTGAATAAATTAAAGGCAGGCCGCACGCCCCGTAGGCCGGGTAAGGCGCCAGCCGCCACCCGGCGTAACAAGCGTTGACTCAGAAGCGCGTGACGAACGGCGCGGTATCCGGTCGCGCAAACGTGGTTGCTGCTTTTAACTGCGGCGTGCCGAGGTAAAGGAAACCGACAATTTTGTCCCGCTCGCGGCAGCCAAAGCCTTCGCGGACAACCGGACTCTCGGTTAACGCGCCGCTACGCCAGATACCGTTAAAGCCCTGCGCCACTGCGGCCATTTGCATCGCCATCACCGCGCATCCGGCGGACATCTCCTGTTCCCACTGCGGCACCTTCGGATGCTCTTCGCAGCGCGCGACCACCGCGATAATCAACGGTGCGCGAAACGGCGCATTGCGTGCTTTTTCAATGGCTTTTTCATCCTGCCCGGCGGCCATCGCCCCTTTTTCCAGCAGTTGACTAAAGCGTTCGCGACCATCATCGGCAATAATAAAGAACCGCCACGGCTGTAACGTACCGTGATCCGGCGCGCGCATCCCCGCATGAAGGATATTTTCCAGCTGTTCGCCAGCCGGAGCCGGGTCGGTCAGGCGCGACGCGCTGCGGCGATTTACCAGTAGTTCGAGAGCATCCATCTGTGTAACTCCTGTGATGTCATTTTGCATAAAATTAACATGCGCATGGATTTTGTTACAGCCCGATGGGTGATTCCTGCTGACAAGCGTCGGCACTCTCTTTAGGATAGCCAGACGCGGCAGCCCCTGCGGCTGACCCATCATCAAAATATTAGGGAGAATACATGCGAACCCTTTGGCGATTTCTTGCCGGATTTTTTAAATGGACATGGCGAATACTCAATTTCATTCGCCAATTCGCGCTGAACCTGGTGTTCCTGGCACTGGTGCTGATTTGCGTCGGCATCTGGGCGCAGTTTAGCAGCAGCACCGCGGAACATACCGCACGCGGCGCGCTGCTGATGAACATCACCGGCGTGGTAGTTGATAAGCCTTCCGCCAGCAGCAAACTGGGAGTCATCGGTCGCCAGCTGTTCGGCGCCAGTTCCGATCGTCTGCAGGAGAACTCACTGTTCGATATCGTACAGACGATTCGCCAGGCGAAAGACGACCGTAATATCACCGGTATCGTACTGGATCTGAAAAACTTCGTCGGCGGCGATCAGCCTTCGATGCAGTACATCGGTAAAGCGCTACGCGAGTTCCGCGACAGCGGTAAACCGGTATATGCCGTCGGCAGCAGCTACACCCAGGGGCAATACTACCTGGCGAGCTTCGCCAATAAAATTTGGCTCTCGCCGCAGGGTGAAGTCGACCTGCACGGCTTTGCCACCAACGGTCTGTACTACAAATCGCTGCTGGATAAACTGAAAGTCTCGACCCACGTTTTCCGCGTCGGTACCTACAAATCCGCCGTCGAGCCGTTTATTCGCGACGACATGTCGCCGGCTGCGCGTGAAGCGGACAGCCGTTGGATCGGCGAACTGTGGCAGAACTATCTCAACACTATTGCCGCTAACCGCCAGATCACCGCGCAGCAGCTGTTCCCCGGCGCTCAGGGCGTGATCGACGGCCTGCGTAAAGTCGATGGCGATACCGCGAAATACGCGCTGGATAACAAGCTGGTCGACGAGCTGGCCACCTCGACGGAAGTGGAAAAGGCGCTGACTAAGCAGTTTGGCTGGAGCAAAGCGGATAACAACTATCGCGCCATCAGCTACTACGATTACAACGTCAAAGCGCCTGCTGAACAGGGTTCAGCGGTAGCGGTTATCTTTGCGAACGGCGCCATCATGGATGGTGAAGAAACGCCGGGTAACGTCGGCGGCGACACCACCGCGGCGCAAATCCGCGACGCGCGCCTGGATCCGAAAGTCAAAGCGATCGTTCTGCGCGTCAACAGTCCTGGCGGCAGCGTCAGCGCCTCGGAGGTCATCCGCGAAGAACTGGCGGCGGCGAAAGCGGCGGGTAAACCGGTGGTGGTCTCAATGGGCGGCATGGCGGCATCCGGCGGTTACTGGATCTCCACCCCTGCGGATTACATCGTGGCGAACCCGAGCACCCTTACCGGCTCCATCGGTATCTTTGGCGTGATTAACACGGTGGAAAATACGCTCGGTTCAATTGGCGTCCATACCGATGGCGTCGCCACCTCGCCGTTGGCCGATGTCTCAACCACCAAATCGCTGCCGCCGGAAGTGCAGCAGTTAATACAGCTGAGCATCGAAAACGGCTATAAGCGCTTTATCACCCTGGTGGCTAACGCGCGTAAGAGCACGCCGGAGAAGATTGACCAAATCGCGCAAGGTCACGTCTGGACCGGTGAAGACGCCAAGGCCAACGGTCTGGTGGATAGCCTCGGCGATTTCGACGACGCGGTGGCGAAAGCCGCGGAGCTGGCGAAACTGAAACAGTGGCATATCACCTGGTACCAGGAAGAACCCACGTTCTTCGCGATGGTGATGGATAGCCTGACCGGTTCAGTGCGCGCGGCTCTGCCGGCCGCCATCCAGGCATACCTGCCTGCGCCGGTTGCGGCAGCCGCGGACGTTGTGAAAACGGAAAGCGATAAACTGGCGGCATTTAACGATCCGCAGAATCGCTATGCCTTCTGTCTGACCTGCGCCAATATTCGTTAATCCCCCGTCTGCCCCCTCCGTGGGGCAGCGTTTCAACAACATTAAATTCAAGCGCTTCTCTGCAACTCCCAGGGTTAGCGCTTTATTTTTTTGCCTGCCACTTTATACTGCGCCTGTTCACATCCAACCTAAGCGATGCTATGCAAAAGAAATCGATTTACGTTGCCTACACCGGTGGGACCATCGGTATGCAGCGCTCCGATCACGGTTATATCCCCGTTTCCGGCCACCTGCAGCGCCAGCTGGCGCTAATGCCCGAGTTCCACCGCCCGGAGATGCCGGACTTCACTATTCATGAATATGCGCCGTTGATGGATTCGTCTGATATGACGCCGGAAGACTGGCAGCATATCGCTGACGATATTCGCGACCACTACGACCAATACGATGGCTTTGTTATCCTGCACGGCACCGATACCATGGCCTTCACCGCTTCGGCGCTGTCGTTCATGCTGGAGAACTTAGGTAAGCCGGTGATTGTGACAGGGTCACAAATCCCGCTAGCCGAGCTGCGTTCCGATGGGCAAATCAATTTGCTCAATGCGCTGTACGTCGCCGCCAACTATCCCATCAACGAAGTTTCGCTGTTCTTCAATAATCGTTTGTATCGCGGCAACCGCACGACTAAGGCCCACGCAGACGGTTTTGATGCCTTTGCTTCGCCAAACCTCGCGCCACTGCTGGAGGCCGGCATCCATATCCGCCGTCTCGGTACCCCGCCGGCGCCGCACGGAAATGGCGAGCTGATCGTTCACCCGATTACGCCGCAGCCGATCGGCGTGGTCACCATCTATCCGGGGATTTCTGCCGATGTGGTGCGTAACTTCCTGCGTCAGCCGGTGAAAGCGCTGATCCTGCGCTCTTATGGCGTAGGCAATGCGCCGCAGAACGGCGAGTTTATTCAGGTCCTGGCGGAAGCCAGCCAGCGCGGTATCGTGGTGGTGAATCTGACGCAATGCATGTCGGGTAAGGTGAATATGGGCGGCTACGCCACCGGCAACGCACTGGCGCAGGCCGGTGTCATTAGCGGTTTTGATATGACCGTGGAAGCGACGCTGACCAAGCTACACTATCTGCTCAGTCAGAACCTTGATGGTGCGGCCATTCGAAACGCCATGCAGCAAAACCTGCGCGGCGAGCTGACCCCCGATGAATAAGGAGCATGCTATGAGCCACCGCGCACTGCTATTGGTCGACCTGCAAAACGATTTCTGCGCCGGCGGCGCGCTAGCCGTCCCCGAAGGCGATAGCACCATTGATATCGCAAATCAGCTGATCGACTGGAGCCTGGCGCGCGGCGACGCCATCATCGCAAGCCAGGACTGGCATCCGGCCAACCACGGCAGCTTTGCCAGCCAGCATCAGGCAGAACCCTATGCCCAGGGCGAGCTTGATGGCCTGCCGCAGACTTTCTGGCCCGATCACTGCGTGCAGCATAGCGATGGCGCCGCGCTGCACCCGTTACTGAAACAGCAGGCCATCAACGCCGTGTTTCATAAAGGGCAAAACCCGGCAATCGACAGCTACAGCGCGTTTTTCGACAACGGTCACCGGCAGAAAACCGAACTGGATGGCTGGCTACGCGCGCACGGCGTGACGGAGCTGAACATTCTTGGCCTCGCGACGGATTACTGCGTTAAATTTACCGTGCTCGATGCGCTGGATTTGGGCTACACCGTTAACGTTATCACCGACGGCTGTCGCGGTGTCAACCTGCAGCCGCAGGACAGCGCCGTTGCCTTTATGGACATGGCCGCCGCCGGAGCCACGCTCTACACCCTCGATGACTGGCTGGAAACTCAGCCCTGACGTCTCGCCCGGCGTGCCTCACGCCGGGCGGTATTTACCGCCTCGTTGACCTCGATAAATTGAGCTGTCTCGCAGTTTCCCCGGATAAGGGCTGATACTGTGGGCAGGCTGTTTTTTCGCCACGCCATTTCCGTGGCGTGTGCATTTTTATTATTGTCAAAGAGGAACTCCGATGAAACTTTTGCCCTTGCTGGCAGCATTACCCCTGCTCTGCGCCTCTGTCGTTTCCGCGCAATCTTACATGTCGGTCGGCTACTTTAACGGCGGCGGCGACGTCACCGCAGGCCCCGGCGGCGATATCGACACGCTTGATGTCCGACAAATAACCCATCTTAACTACTCGTTCGGCCTTATCTACAACGATGAAAAAGACGAGACCAACGACGCGCTGAAAGATCCTGACCATCTCCATCAAATCTGGCTGTCGCCGAAAGTACAGGCGGATTTACAAAAACTGCCGGCGCTACGTCAGCAAAACCCGGATCTAAAAGTCCTGCTCTCCGTCGGCGGCTGGGGCGCGCGTGGATTTTCCGGCGCGGCGGCCACGCCGGAAAGCCGGGCGGTGTTTATTCGTTCGGTTCAGCAGGTCATTAACCAGTATGGCCTTGATGGCATCGATCTTGACTGGGAATTTCCGGTTAACGGCGCCTGGGGATTAGTGGCTAGCCAACCGGCGGATCGCGATAACTTTACCGCGTTGCTTAAAGAACTGCGTGCCGCCGTTGGCACTAAGAAACTGGTGACCATCGCCGTGGGCGCTAATGTTGAAAGTCCAAAAAGCTGGGTCGACGTGAAAGCGGTCGCCCCGCAGCTGGATTACATCAATCTGATGACCTACGACATGGCCTACGGCACGCAATATTTCAACTCCAATCTGTATGACTCCCGCCACTGGCCGACGGCGGCCGCAGCGGATAAATACAGCGCCGATTTTGTGGTTAATAACTATCTGGCTGCTGGTCTCAAACCCAGCCAAATGAATCTCGGTATTGGTTTCTATGGCCGGGTACCGAAACGTGCCGTCGAGCCAGGCATCGACTGGAGTAAGCCGGATGCGCAGAAAAACCCGGCCACTCAACCTTACTTCGGGGCGCAGCAAATCGAGTTGTTTAAATCGCTGGGTTATGACCTGAGGAAAGATACCTATGTGAAATACAACGATATTGTCGCCAAACTACTAAACGATCCGCAGAAACGCTTTACTGAACATTGGGATGACGAAGCGAAGGTGCCGTGGTTATCGGTAAAATCAGCCGATGGCAAAGCGCTATTCGCCCTGTCCTACGAGAACCCTCGTTCGGTGGCGATCAAAGCCGATTACATCAAGAGCAAAGGGTTAGCGGGCGGCATGTTCTGGGAATATGGCGCAGATGATAAAAACCAGCTTGCCCGACAGTTGGCCGAGTCGCTAGGTATCAAGACGCAGTAAAGCGCGAGCCCCGGAAGCACGACGCGACCGGGGTGACTTAAAGAGCCGCCCGGTTAAACCGGGCGCTCAGTGCAGCAGATTACTGCGGTTTGAACGTCGCAATCGGCTTCGGCACGATTCCGAAATCCTCTTTCAATTGCTGTTTGCTCTTCATCACCATCTGACCGTTGGTGTCGATGGTCATATGCTGCGCATCCGTGTTGTTGCGCGCCTGCCACAACATCACCAGCTGCATGCTGTTTTCTTTTTGTTCCGGGGTCAGCGCAACGCCGTCCGGCCATTTTCCTAACTCCACCGCGGTGGCTAAACGTTGGTACAGTTCCGGCGTCATACTGGCAATAATTTGCTCGATATCCATCTTCTGCTCATCCGACTTGGAATAATTTGCTGAATCGTTTCTTAGCCTTTAGTTCGCTCGCCGTTTTGGTCATCGGTGAAGCTTAATGAGGCCGAATTGACGCAAAAACGCTCGCCGGTCGGCTGCGGGCCATCCGGGAAGACATGCCCCAGGTGCGCATCGCAATTGCCACAGCGAATTTCCGTACGCTGCATACCGTGGGAGTAATCATTGAGATAACGAATCGCGTCGTCGCTCACCGGCTCATAGAAGCTCGGCCAGCCACAGCCGGAGTCATACTTGGATTGTGAGTGAAACAGCGGCGCATCGCAGACCAGGCAGTGGTAGATGCCGTCTTTTTTGTTATGCAGCAACCGACCGGTAAACGGCGGTTCGGTACCGTGATTCTGCGTCACATAAAACTGCATCTCGCTCAATTCTTGTTTGAGCTCGTCAGGAGATGGTTTATTAGCCATGTGATTACTTCTCGCTTTGAAAGGGCAACTTTACCCGTCGATTCTAACAAAACATTAACAATGAAACCTGTACTTTTGTTCTAAACTTATCCGATGCCATCAGGCAGCCAGATAATTGTGATACTAATCACATTTTTATCTTATATGACCTTTAAAATTCCGGACGCAGTCCCCATATGGAATTGGGCTCAAAGGGAGAGTGAGGCAAATCAATCGCGCAAAGGTCTGCTCAGGATTGATTTGTCGCAATGATTGACACGATTCCGCTTGACGCTGCGTAAGGTTTTTGTAATTTTACAGGCAACCTTTTATTCACTAACAAATAGCTGGTGGAATATATGACTATCAAAGTAGGTATCAACGGTTTTGGCCGTATCGGTCGCATTGTTTTCCGTGCTGCTCAGAAACGTTCTGACATCGAGATCGTTGCAATCAACGACCTGTTAGACGCAGAGTACATGGCTTACATGCTGAAGTATGACTCCACTCACGGTCGTTTCGACGGCACCGTTGAAGTGAAAGACGGTCATCTGGTCGTTAACGGTAAAAAAATCCGTGTTACCGCTGAACGTGACCCGGCTAACCTGAAATGGGACGAAGTTGGTGTTGACGTTGTTGCTGAAGCAACCGGTATCTTCCTGACCGACGAAACCGCTCGTAAACACATCACCGCTGGCGCGAAAAAAGTCGTTCTGACTGGCCCGTCCAAAGACAACACTCCGATGTTCGTTCGCGGCGCTAACTTCGACACTTACGCAGGCCAGGACATCGTTTCTAACGCATCCTGCACCACTAACTGCCTGGCTCCGCTGGCTAAAGTTATCAACGACAACTTCGGTATCGTTGAAGGCCTGATGACCACCGTTCACGCTACCACCGCAACTCAGAAAACCGTTGATGGCCCGTCTCACAAAGACTGGCGCGGCGGCCGCGGCGCAGCTCAGAACATCATCCCGTCCTCTACCGGCGCTGCTAAAGCTGTAGGTAAAGTACTGCCAGAACTGAACGGCAAACTGACCGGTATGGCGTTCCGCGTTCCGACTCCGAACGTATCCGTTGTTGACCTGACCGTTCGTCTGGAAAAAGCAGCGTCCTACGAAGAAATCAAGAAAGCAATCAAAGCGGCTTCTGAAGGCGCAATGAAAGGCGTTCTGGGTTACACCGAAGACGACGTTGTATCTACCGATTTCAACGGCGAAGTTTGCACTTCCGTGTTCGATGCTAAAGCTGGTATCGCACTGAACGACAACTTCGTGAAACTGGTTTCCTGGTACGACAACGAAACTGGTTACTCCAACAAAGTTCTGGACCTGATTGCTCACATCTCCAAATAAGTTGAGATGAACAAGTAATTAATAAGAGCGGCTTCGGTCGCTCTTTTTTTTGCCTGAAAGAGGATGGCGTAATGATTAATAAAATTTTTGCTCTCCCGGTGATTGAACAACTTTCTCCTGCTTTATCCCGCCGCCAGCTGGACGATCTTGAACTTATCGTGGTTGACCACCCGCAGGTAAAAGCTTCCGTCGCCCTACAGGGCGCTCACCTGCTCTCCTGGCAACCGGCCGGTGAAGAAGAAGTTTTGTGGTTGAGCAACAATACCCCATTTAAAAGCGGCGTCGCCCTGCGCGGTGGCGTACCCATCTGCTGGCCGTGGTTCGGCCCATCAGCGCAACAGGGGCTGCCGTCGCACGGTTTCGCACGTAACCTGCCGTGGGCGCTACAATGCCAGGACGAAGATGAAAACGGCGTGATGCTGACCTTCGAACTGCAGAGCAGTGACGAAACCCGCAAATACTGGCCGCACGACTTCACGCTGTATGCGCGCTTCAAGCTGGGTAAGACCTGCGAGATCGAACTGGAAGCCCACGGCGAGTTTGAAACCACTTCTGCCCTGCACACCTACTTCAACGTTGGCGATATCGCGGCGGTGAAAGTTAGCGGCCTTGGCGATCGCTATGTTGATAAAGTGCTGAATGCCGAAGAAGGCGTGCTGAAAGACGGCATCCAGACCTTCCCTGACCGTACCGACCGCGTTTATCTGAACGCCGAAGCCTGCAGCGTGATTCATGATGATGTCCTGAAGCGCAACATCGATGTGGTCCATCGCCACCACGGTAACGTCGTTGCCTGGAACCCGGGCCCGGCGCTTTCCGTCAGCATGGGCGATATGCCGGATGATGGCTACAAAACTTTCGTTTGCGTCGAAACCTGCTGCGTGACCGTGCCGCAGAAAGCCAGCGAAGAGAAACCCACCCGCCTGGCGCAGACCATTCGCGTCGTGAAGCGTTAATCAACGCGCAAACCCTGTACGAAAACGCCCGATAACCGTCGGGCGTGAGCGGGTAGCCTATGTGCGCCTGATGGCGCTTCGCTTATCAGGCCTACTTTAATGGGGCGACAGGGGGCGGCCAGTCGCCACCAACACCGGCAGTGTCAGTAACCATAGGTACGAGATAGAGATTTAAGCTCACAATGGCACGGACCGTAGGCCGGATAAGGCGTAGCCGCCACCCGGCATAAACGCGAATTGTCGTGGGAGTTCGCCACTTTCGCGCCACCGTATAGCAAAACAGGGCATAACGCCCTGTTTTGATGCACAAAAAAGTCTGTCGTAGTGCGCTGTTAGAAGGAGTAGGTAATCCCGGTCGAAATCAGGCCGCTCCAGGATTTGTCCACCATCGGGCTATCGGTGATTTCGTCAGACAAACGAGTGTAGCGGGCGATACCGTAAACGCTCCAGTCGCCGAGGAAACGATAGTTCGCCGCCAGCTCCAGATACGGGTTCCAGCTGCTGTCAGGATCGTAGCTGCGCATGCCGCTGCGATTAGACTCATGCTTCGAGACGCCGTAGTAGTATTCGTTTTGATTGTCGCTGTTCCACTCCACGCCAATACCCGGCGTCAGGGTGAGGTTGCCGTTGGTATAACGGTACAGCCAGGCCAGATCCCAGGTGATACCGTTGCTGTTGTCCAGCGTATCACCGGCAAGCGTCGTACGCAGGAATCCGTACTGAGTGTTATGAACGTAGCTCAAACCCGCCATCATGGTGGATTTGCGGCGGTCCAGCTTGCGCATCTGCGAATTGTCGCTGTCGCCCGGCTTGAAATACATCGGCGACCAGTAAGCGGTCACGGACAGTTTGTCGTTGGTATCATTCCACAGGTAGTAACCACCACCCAAACCGTGGAACCAGAAATTATCACTTTCATAACTAATGACAGGTACCGGATAAACATCTGCATCATATTGTTTATAAGGATGCTCGACGACGCCCACGCCGGCCCCCAGCGTTAACTTCCCGTCAGCGTGCGCTGCGCTAGCTGACGTCGCGATGAACACACCCAGTGCCAGAAGTTTGATTTTAGTCACGATCCATATTCCTGTTGTCAAATAATTAGCGCGTGCAGTTTAACGTCGTAGAGGTCATGCCTCAAATGCTTTACTTGCTCTTACACTAAACCGAACAATTTCCCACTGCTTGATGACCGCCCTCTTGCAACTTCATGACGCATTGATGAACGGCTTTGGCAAGATATGCGAAAAATTGCCTGGTTTCCGGATGAGTTATTGATATGTCATTGAAATTGAGTTTTAGCGGCATGCAAGTTTTCTAAATGCATCTACGCTTAAATTTAGAAGGTGTAGTCGCAGAGCACGTTATCCAAATCGCTTCTGTAACCTGGCACGAGGGTTGCTGAGAAGTGAAGGATGTCGTTCAGCCTGCTCCTTCCGGGGGCCCCTACTATTCATATGAACGGCTCTCAACCTGTGCTAAAAAACGAAAGGACGGCATGCCATGAATATATTCGATCACTATCGCCAGCGCTATGAAGCTGCCAAGGACGAAGAGTTCACACTGCAGGAGTTTCTTACCATCTGCCGGCAAGATCGCAGTGCTTATGCCAACGCGGCTGAGCGGCTATTGACGGCCATTGGTGAACCAGTCATGGTCGATACGGCCCTGGAGCCGCGGCTGTCCCGCCTCTTTTCAAACCGGGTTGTTGCACGCTATCCGGCGTTTGAAGAGTTTTATGGTATGGAAGATGCCATCGAGCAGATTGTTTCCTATCTGAAACATGCTGCGCAGGGTCTGGAAGAGAAAAAACAGATTCTGTATCTGCTGGGGCCGGTCGGCGGTGGTAAGTCCTCGCTGGCGGAACGACTGAAATCGCTGATGCAGCGAGTGCCAATCTATGTACTGAGCGCCAACGGCGAACGCAGCCCGGTCAACGATCATCCGCTGTGCCTGTTTAACCCGCAGGAGGACGCGCAGATCCTCAACAAAGAATACGGTATTCCTAACCGTTATCTCGGCACAATTATGTCGCCATGGGCGGCGAAACGCCTGCACGAGTTCGGCGGCGATATCACTAAATTCCGCGTCGTGAAAGTGTGGCCGTCAATCCTCGAACAGATTGCCATCGCCAAAACGGAACCCGGTGATGAAAATAACCAGGACATTTCGGCGCTGGTGGGGAAAGTGGATATCCGCAAACTGGAACACTATGCGCAAAACGACCCGGATGCCTATGGTTACTCCGGCGCGCTGTGCCGCGCCAACCAGGGGATCATGGAATTCGTCGAGATGTTTAAAGCGCCGATTAAGGTACTGCACCCACTGCTGACGGCGACCCAGGAAGGCAACTATAACGGTACCGAGGGGATCTCCGCCCTGCCGTTCAACGGCATTATCCTCGCGCACTCCAACGAATCCGAGTGGGTAACCTTCCGTAATAACAAAAACAACGAGGCGTTCCTTGACCGTGTCTATATCGTCAAAGTGCCTTATTGCCTGCGCATCTCGGAAGAGATCCGTATTTATGAAAAACTGTTGAATAACAGTGAACTGACCCATGCGCCATGCGCCCCAGGAACGCTTGAAACGCTGTCGCGCTTCTCTATTCTGTCGCGCCTGAAAGAGCCGGAAAACTCGAGCATCTACTCGAAGATGCGCGTCTATGACGGCGAAAGCCTGAAAGATACCGACCCGAAAGCGAAATCCTACCAGGAGTATCGCGATTACGCCGGCGTCGACGAAGGGATGAACGGTCTCTCTACCCGTTTTGCCTTTAAAATTCTCTCAAGGGTGTTTAACTTCGATCATGCCGAAGTGGCGGCCAACCCGGTCCATCTGTTCTACGTCCTGGAACAGCAAATCGAACGCGAACAGTTCCCGCAAGAGCAGGCCGAACGTTATCTGGAATTCCTTAAAGGCTATCTGATCCCGAAATACGCCGAGTTTATCGGCAAAGAGATCCAGACGGCGTATCTTGAGTCTTATTCCGAATATGGACAGAACATTTTTGACAGATATGTCACTTATGCGGATTTCTGGATTCAGGATCAGGAGTACCGCGATCCGGATACCGGGCAATTGTTCGACCGTGAATCGCTGAATTCGGAACTGGAGAAAATCGAGAAGCCTGCGGGGATCAGCAACCCGAAAGATTTCCGTAATGAAATCGTCAACTTCGTGCTGCGCGCCAGAGCGAATAACAGCGGACGTAATCCGAACTGGACCAGCTATGAAAAACTGCGCACGGTTATTGAGAAGAAAATGTTCTCCAATACCGAGGAGCTGTTGCCGGTCATTTCGTTCAATGCCAAAACGTCTACCGACGAGCAGAAAAAACACGACGACTTTGTCGATCGCATGATGGAAAAAGGCTATACCCGTAAACAGGTGCGCCTGCTGTGCGAATGGTACCTGCGGGTACGTAAATCGTCCTGATAGCGACAAACCCGGTAGCCGCGGCTGCCGGGTTTCAGCACCACGGCTCGTATAACGAAAGACATCTACCCTAATCAACATCTGGGTACAGTTGGCAAATGCAGTACAGGAGGGCATATGACCTGGTTCATAGACCGACGCCTGAACGGGAAGAACAAAAGCGCTGTCAATCGTCAGCGCTTTCTGCGCCGTTACAAGGCGCAGATAAAGCAGTCGATCTCCGAAGCCATCAATAAACGTTCGGTGACCGATATCGACAGCGGTGAGTCCGTCTCTATTCCGACGGACGATATTAACGAGCCGATGTTTCATCAGGGGCGCGGCGGGCTACGTAATCGCGTCCATCCCGGCAACGATCACTTTGTGCAGAACGACCGCATTGAACGCCCTCAGGGCGGCGGCGGCGGAGGCGGCGGTGGTCAGGGGCAGGCCAGCGCCGATGGCGAGGGCCAGGATGAATTCGTCTTTCAGATTTCCAAAGATGAATATCTTGACCTGCTGTTTGAAGATCTGGCCCTTCCCAACCTGAAGAAAAACCAGCAACGCCAGTTGAACGAGTTCAAAACCCATCGTGCGGGTTTTACCGCCAACGGCGTGCCGGCCAATATCAGCGTGGTGCGCTCGCTACAGAATTCGCTGGCGCGGCGAACCGCGATGACCGCCGGTAAACGGCGCGAACTGCGGGCGCTGGAAGACGATCTCGATACCATTGCCAAAAGCGAACCAGCGCAGTTGCTGGAAGAGGAGCGGCTACGTAAAGAGATTGCTGAACTGCGGGCTAAAATTGAGCGCGTGCCGTTTATCGACACGTTCGATTTACGCTATAAAAACTATGAGAAACGACCGGAGCCTTCAAGTCAGGCGGTGATGTTCTGCCTGATGGATGTTTCTGGTTCAATGGACCAGTCCACAAAAGACATGGCGAAACGTTTTTACATTCTGCTGTATTTGTTCCTCAGCCGGACCTATAAAAACGTTGAGGTGGTCTATATTCGCCACCACACCCAGGCGAAAGAGGTGGATGAACATGAGTTTTTCTATTCCCAGGAGACCGGCGGCACGATCGTTTCAAGCGCCTTAAAGCTGATGGATGAGGTTGTTAAAGCCCGCTATGACCCGGCGCAGTGGAATATTTACGCCGCGCAGGCGTCGGATGGCGATAACTGGGCGGACGACTCGCCGCTGTGTCATGAACTGCTGGCGAAGAAAATATTGCCGGTGGTTCGTTACTACAGCTATATCGAAATCACCCGCCGCGCCCACCAGACGCTGTGGCGCGAGTATGAGCATCTGCAGGCGACGTTTGAGAATTTTGCAATGCAGCATATTCGCGATCAGGAAGATATTTACCCGGTCTTCCGCGAGCTGTTCCATAAACAAGGCGCCACCAGTAATACTTAGTCTCATAAATCAGCCAGATAAATACCCATTCTGGCTGATTTATCTGTCACGAAAACACATTGCCAGGCAGATTCTGGCTCCGTACATTTACATTTTGATAATTGCCGAATTAATCCTTTACGCATCGGGTCTCCGGACGGCTAAAATAAAGGTTGCACTATTTTTTCTACTATGCGTTAATGGTTACGTCGATTTGAAAGACACAAAGATATTACCCAAGCAGTTACTCACACCTCCAGGCGCTATCGCTGATACCACCTTTCCTGAGTCTCTCCAATAGTATTAAGATTCTTCTGCAAATCAAATCCTGTATGCTTTGATACATTAAAAACTGGATAGAAGATGACTAATAAGAGTAATGGCTTAGTAAGACGGTTAAACGCTGGCTGAATTTGATGCGAACTTCTGATTTACGATAACGATGACGGCCTTGACCTGAGTAGATAAATAAGAAGCATCTCATTCAAATCAACACAAAATGGCATAAATTGATAACATAATTTGTCAGGCATGCTATTTTTAGTAGTAACGCAAACGATATTTCCGTTTTGCAGTTCAGCCCATCAGAAATTTACATATTCATCTGTGGGTCAGTGACAAAATGTAAAAAAAACATAATAATATAAAAGGATAAAATTATGATTAACAATATTCATTTCCGATGCCCGTGCTGCCATGGGTCACAGTACAGAACCTCACATTTTGATGTGAGCGAAAAAAACCCCTTCGGCGCGAAATGCATTTTTTGCAAATCCGACATGGTGACTTTTGACAATATCGAATCTATCGATGTTTATCAGCCTGTCATGTCACAAGTCGCCGGAAGCAAAATGTTTGCCTCCGCCGCCTCATGAGTGGCCTTTGGCCAGTCCTGCGCACTCTTCAGACACGCGTCATGAAGAGTGCCGCATTTTAGTTAGTCTGCCCTGCCTCGTTCTCCACACCTACACTATCTGTCAGCATAGTTAATCTGACCAGCCGTTCGTTCACCCACGCTCTGGTAGCCTGTTTATCCACTATGATAAAATCAGCTAAACGGGTAAGACGAATCCAAACATCATGAAATTACAGAATAAATTACTGCGACATGTTATTTCCGCAGGCGTTGTGGTGTTGACGTCTTCATTTCTTGTATACGAATTAATCGCTACCCATCGCGATATGTCAGGCTATATGCGATACATCATAGAAAAAGGAGAATCGACCTTTCTCTATGATAAGTATCAGAATCAACTCATCATCTCTCAATTTCTGCGCAAACTGGATACTCCCCCAAATCAAACGGAGCTAGAGCAGGTCTGCAATAGCGTACAACACAACGGGGATGTCAGTGGTTTGAATATCGCCGGATATACCTATCCCCAACTGCATGGCACGCTAAGCGCCGCGCATGCCGACTGCGGCAAGTGGCGTGGCGATATTCCTGCGCTCCAGGCATTCGATCGCGCGGTTGCCAGGAATGATAGCTGGCAGCCAGAGGTTCCTGCGACGCTCAAATCAGAAAAACGCTTTCGCTATTACATAGATCTGGTAAATAAATATATCTATTTTTATGCACCCGTCAGAATTAAAAGCAATCCGATACAGAACTGGAATTTTCTTCAGGACAGTAAACTGGGTATTAGCCAGGCCAGCCTCGATGGTTTAGAACAGGGTCGCTCGCTCATCTCAACCGTGTATGTTGATGCGATGACGGGAAAGAATATTTTATCGTTTTTAACGCCGGTGTATTTCAAGGATAAGCTAAAAGGCGTAGTGATGGTCGATGTGACCGCGCAAGAGATTGAGGCGTTGTTATATACCAGCGACCGGCCTTTAGTGTGGCGCTATCTGGATATTACCTTGAAGGATTCCGATACCGGCGCCCTCATTGAGGTACATCATAGTAAAACACATCTGTTGAATTACGCCCATTACACCCATCAGGTGGCAGAAAACTTACGGATAAGCTTATCTCTTGATATTATGTATTTTCTGCTCAGTTCGTGGAAACTCTTCCTGTTTTATTTACTCTCTACCGCCGCGTTACTGCATCTGGTGCGGGTTCATTTCCGCCTTTATAACTCGGTATCGAAAGAGAATATCAGCGATACCATGACCGGCCTTTATAATCGTAAGATCCTTACCCCGATGCTGGAGTCGCGCCTGCAACGGCTTACCGCGCAAGGGGTTAACGTGGTAACGATAGCGCTTGACTGCGATGGACTGAAAAAGATCAACGATACCTGGGGGCATAACGCCGGCGACGAAGCGATTATTCTTCTGGCGCGGGCTATTTCCGCTTCCATTCGTAGCAGCGATTATGGCGTGCGCTTAGGAGGCGATGAGTTCTTTCTAATTCTGATCGATTATCCGCACGATGAAGCGGAAAATATCCCGGCGAAGATCCGGCAATATCTGGCGATTCATGACCATCAACAGCGCGTCGATTTTTCCTGGGGCGGGGAACATCTCGCGCCAGAACAATCACTCAGCGACGCAATGAAAGCTGCCGATGCGCGCCTGTATATGAACAAAAAGCAGAAAAAAAGCCCCGACCTTCGCAGATAAGTTTTCATTGCCATCGCGCGGGGTTAAGCTTTGCCTTTTCTGTAGAGGAACTATCGCAACATGCAATCGCCAGAGACCGCAGACATACACCAGCGGTTATGTCGCCTCCTTGATCGGCAACAGGCTCGCTACCGGGTTATGGAACATGAAGCCGTTGGTAAATGTGAAGCCGTATCTGCAATCCGCGGTACCGCGCTGGGACAGGGCGCCAAAGCGCTGGTCTGTAAAGTGAAAGGTAATGGGATAAACCAGCACGTGCTGGCTATCCTTGCCGCCGATCAGCAGGCCGATTTATCCCGCCTGGCGCAGCATATTGGCGGCAGTAAAGCGTCACTCGCCAGCCCGGCAGAAGTCGATGCCCTTACCGCCTGCGTATTCGGCGCCATTCCGCCGTTTAGCTTCAACCCTAAGCTAAAACTGGTCGCCGACCCGTTGCTGTTCGAACGTTTTACAGAGATAGCCTTTAATGCCGGCCTGCTGGAAAAATCGATCATTATGAATACCGACGATTATCTGCGTATCGCCCGTCCTGAGCTGGTAGCGTTCCGTCGCGTCATTTAACGCATCGCCGGTATGCGACAAGGTTCACGGGCGGCGCTGGTAGCCTTATTTGCAGCAAATAAATTAAAAGCCTGTTTATTCACGCGATTATGCGTAGAGTAAGCAGGTTTTCTTTTTTTATTTTGGCAAGGATCTCTGGCATGTTCGATACAACCCTGTTTATTTTGCTGGGGCTGGCGGCGCTCGGCTTCATCAGCCATAACACCACTGTCGCTATCTCAATACTGGTGCTCATCATCGTGCGGGTGACGCCGCTTAATGTTTTCTTCCCCTGGATTGAAAAGCAGGGGCTGACCATTGGTATCATCATTCTGACCATCGGCGTGATGGCTCCCATCGCCAGCGGAACGTTACCGCCCTCGACGCTTATCCACTCTTTTGTGAACTGGAAATCACTGCTGGCGATTGCCGTGGGCGTGTTCGTCTCGTGGCTTGGCGGACGCGGAGTCGCTCTCATGGGTTCGCAGCCTCAACTGGTCGCCGGGCTGCTGGTGGGTACCGTGTTGGGCGTGGCGCTGTTTCGCGGCGTCCCGGTCGGGCCGCTTATCGCCGCCGGCATTATTTCACTTTTTATCGGAAAGGCTTAGATAAACTGGCGTGGTAGCGGCCAGGCGTTTGCCCTAATCCTTTTTTAAACATGGTGATAAAGGCGGTTGTTGAATCATAACCGAGCGTCTGGGCGGTTTGCTGTACCGTCTGTCCGCGCACCAGCATCTGCAGCGCCAGAATCAACTGCAGCTGATGCCGCCAGCGGCGAAAGCTAAGCCCGGTCTCCCGCACCACCAGCCGCGCCAGGTTGCGTTCGCTCATGGCGAACGCCGCCGCCCACTGCGACAGCGTCTGCCAGTGCGCCGGATCGCGGGCCATGGTGTCGGCCATCCGGCGGATCTTCGGATGTCCTGAAACCGGCAACTGCAGGTGCCCCTGCGGTTGTTGCGGTAGCTCATCAAATAATACCTGCACCAGGCGCTGCGTAGGCGGCGCGTCAAGCGCCTCCCTGCCGCGTTCGGCAAGGGTCATAATCAACTCTCGCACCAGGGGTGAGATTTTTAACGTGCAGCAATGCTCAGGCATCGGCGCCGCCCCCGGTTCGATGAACAAAAAGCACACCTGCGCCCCTGGCGTTGCACGATTGCTGTGTGGAAGCTGACCCGGTACCCACACCGCATACAGCGGCGGCACCATCCACATAGCGTTATCCACTTCGCAGGTTAAAGCGCCGTGCAGCGCGAGGATCAGTTGACCTTTGCGGTGCTGATGGCGCGGAATAAACTGCTCGTCGTCCACCACCTGGATGCGAAACGCCAGCGCCGCTTCATGGCCGCTGTCTGGTTCATAGCCGTCTAAACCCAGTCCAATCATCAAATTGTCCGATATTAGCGATAATCTGTCATTTTAGCTTGATTCAAACAGCGGTTAAACAGGCTATTGTTACGACCCTGTTTATTAGTCTGAGAACGTTATGAGTCCTGTTTCTTCCTCTGCCGACGGCAGCAAGCTGCTGCTGATTGTCGGCATTTTATTTATCGCCGCCACGCTACGGGTAACTTTCACCGGTATCGCCCCACTGCTGGATGCGATACGCGCTGAATACCAACTGACGACGGCGCAAACCGGGCTGCTCACTACACTACCTTTGCTGGCCTTCGGACTGGTCTCTCCGCTGGCGGCCGGCGTCGCCCGCCGTTTCGGCATTGAGCGTAGCCTGCTGCTGGCGATGGTGATTATTTGCCTCGGGATCGGATTACGTTCCCTCCCCTCAACAGCCTGGCTATATCTCGGTACAGCGCTCATTGGCTGCGGAATCGCGCTGGGTAACGTGCTGCTGCCTGGGTTAATTAAGCGTGATTTTTCCGGCCATGTCGCCCGTATGACCGGCGCCTACTCCATTACCATGGGCGCGGCGGCGGCGGCAGGTTCCGCAATGGTGGTGCCGCTGGCGCTAGTGGGTTTTGGCTGGCGCGGCGCGCTGCTGCTGCTGATGATTTTCCCCCTATTTGCGCTCTTTCTCTGGCTGCCGCAGGCCCGCCGCCAGGCTTCCACGCCGATGACCGGTTCGGGCGCCGCGCACAATCGGGGGATCTGGCGTTCGGCGCTGGCCTGGCAGGTAACGCTGTTCCTCGGCATTAATTCACTGGTCTATTACGTGATCGTCGGTTGGCTGCCCGCAATCCTGCAGAGTATGGGCTACAGCGAAGCGCAGGCTGGCTCTCTGCATGGTCTGTTGCAGCTGGCGACCGCTGCGCCTGGCCTGGCCATCCCGCTTGTACTCCATCGCCTGAAAGATCAGCGTGGCATCGCCGTTCTGGTAGCCTTAATGTGCGTGTTCAGCACGCTCGGTCTGTGGTTACTGCCCGGTCAGGCGGTGATCTGGACATTGATTTTTGGTTTCGGATCCGGCGCTACCATGATCCTTGGCCTGACGTTTATTGGCCTGCGCGCCAGCTCAGCGCATCAGGCCGCGGCGCTCTCCGGCATGGCGCAGACTATCGGTTATCTGCTGGCCGCCTGCGGGCCGCCGCTCATCGGTAAAATCCATGATGCTTACGGCGATTGGCATATACCGTTAATTATCGTCGCACTCATCGCAGTGATCATGGCGCTGTTTGGCGCCCTTGCCGGCAGGGCGCGGGAAATTCATTAATAACAAGGGTCGGCAGCCGGGGCTGCCGATTTTTTATTGTCGGGCTGCGTGCAGGAAAGCCTGTACCAGCGGCGCCGGACGCCCTTCCAGCGCGTTGCGCTCGTGCTGGAACAACGTGGCGACGAAGAACGGATGGGTGGTTAACTCCACGGCGCGGATCTCGCCGTTCTCATCCCAACCGGTCACCCGCAGCGCGCCCTGCTCCAGCTCATGGGCAAAGCTTTCGGCAATGCCGTAGTTACAATGATATCCCTCTTCAATGCTGTCCCGGCCATAAGCGCGAGCAATCAGCGTGTTCGCGCGCAGCTCGATAGCGTCTGATTTCTCCACCAGCGAACAGCTTAACGGCGCAATGACCATTCGCCCTTCGCTATCGGTTTCGGCGTGCGCCGCATCCTGCCATCCCATTACATTACGGGCGTATTCGATAATCGCGTGCTGGAAACCGCCGCAGGTGCCGAGGAACGGAATACCATTTTCACGGGCGTAACGAATGGCGATAAATGCGCCTTCGGCGTTTTTATACGGGCTGGCGGGAACCACCCAGATAGCGTCATAATCGGTGAGCCGGTCTGCGCTGGTAATCTCGCTGGTGGCTATCCAGTCATAACTCACCGGTTGTTCCAGAACCGCGGCAGCGTCATCAATAGCCAGCGGAATCGCCTTATGGGCAATCACGTCAGGGTTGTAATCGCCAACAAGGGCAATGCGCAAAGGGGTATTCATAGCAGGATCCTTATGTCTGTGGATTATCGGGCAACACAAGGAACCTCAGATTAGCGTTATCATTCGCGGAACACAATGGTTATTTATCGGTGCGCTGCAAGGGCTTGCCGCCAGATTGACATAACGACGGGAGAATAATGATGATTCAATGTAAACGCGTTTATGACCCTACAGAGGCCAGCGACGGTTACCGCGTGCTGGTCGATCGCCTGTGGCCACGGGGGATAAAAAAAGAGGATTTGCATTATGACGAGTGGTGTAAAACCCTGACGCCTTCCAGCGATTTACGCAAGGCTCTGCATGGAGAAGCGATTGACTTCCCTCACTTCCGCCAGCAGTACCACAAAGAACTGGAAAACCATCGCGATGAAGGGCTACGGCTCGCCAAATTGGCCAACCAGCAACCATTAACCCTGCTCTATGCGGCAAAAGATACGCAACAAAACCATGCGCTGGTGCTGGCGGAGTGGCTAAAGAGCTTAATCTAGCGGCGGCGAATTATTTTTTCGCCGGATGATCGCGCCGCCACAGTTCCCATTCATCGAGCGTTTCGCCACTGGGAAGTTTACAGTCGGTGCGCACGCCCTGAGGTGTCTGGACCGGAACCTGCTTACCGCCCTTCTGGTCGCAATAGACGGCGGCCGGATTGGCCATCCCGATCGAGTTTGGCGGCGGCGGCGCATCAGGCTGTTGTGACTGAGCGCAGCCCGCTAACGCCAGCGGCAACATCATTACTATCCACTTCATAATTGCTCCTGTTTTATTCAAAGCGACCTTTCGCCCTGAATCTCCACGGTTTCTCCATTTTAACTACACTTTTGCCCTTTAGAGTAGCGCTCGTTCTCGAATTGACCAGAGAACAGATCATTCCATAATCAATGAGTTTTGCCCCATCGCCCCCGATGGGGCTTTTTTTTACCGTCGCGATAGCAGATATCCCCCTGCTAAATGTGATACATTCGTTATAAATATGTTTGTTATTAGCTGTTCGCTGCGCCAGCTCGCAGTACTGCGCTAACGTCCGGGGGCCGTTTCATTCATGTCAGACTTCATTCTTGCCCGCGTCTCACAGACGCTTGCTACCGAACGAACGCTCGAAACGTTGGTGCGACAATTGCTGGAAATGCTGGAGCTGGTGACCCGTATGGAGTCAACTTATCTCACCCGCATTGACTTCGAAGCCCAGCGCCAGCTCGTCATGTATGCCCACAACAGTAGCGAAATGCAGATCCCCGAAGGGTTCTCCGTTCCCTGGGACGAGTCGCTTTGCAAACGCGCGATCGATGATAACTGTATATTTTGCAACGACGTTGGCCAACGTTGGCGCTCCTGTATTGCCGCGCAGGAGCTCGGTATCGCTACGTTCTTCAGTATCCCGGTCCATCTTGCCGATGGTTCCTTATATGGCACGTTGTGCGCCACCAGCCGCGTCAAGCAGCCCTTTAACCTGGAAGGCGAGCAGGTCATGATCCTGTTCGCCAGCCTGATCTCTCATTACGTGGAGAAAGAGACGCTGGTTCAGCAACTGCGCAGCGCGAATGCGGCGCTGGAGATGCACTCCTATACCGATGAGTTGACAGGTTTAGCTAATCGTCGCGCATTGTTTAAACATCTTAAGACGCTGTTTATCACTGCTGGCGCCCAACAACGCCGACTTCTGCTTATCTTCATCGACCTCGATGATTTTAAAGCGATTAACGATAAACTGGGCCACCCCTGCGGCGACAGTTTTCTCATCCAGATAGGCGAACGATTAAGTGCCAGCGTGCGTGACGAAGATACCGTTGGCCGCCTCGGCGGCGATGAGTTTTTAATCATCGGCCCGGCGCTTGAATCATCCGCGCAGGAGGCGTTTATTGCCCAGTTACGCCAGCAGCTTACCGGACGTTACCGCTTGGCCGGACACGGTATAGAATATCCTGGCGCCAGCTTTGGTGTGATCGAAGTCGATCCGCGAAATATGGATGTTGAGCAGGCGCTACGCGCGGCGGATGAGGCTATGTACCGCGACAAAAACGCACGCCGCATGCTGACCCGGTTCGATATTGACCAGAAAGCATAACTTTCCAGTATGATAGATAACATAACGTTAATAGACAGGAACTGAGCATGAAATTGGGTATTCTTTTTCCGGTGGTGATTTTCATCGTTGCCGTGGTCTTTCTGGGCTGGTTTTTTGTTGGCGGCTATGCGGCGCCAGGGGGGGCATCATGAAAAAGACGACCATTATTATGATTATCGTCGCCATCGTGGTGGTTGCCGGTACCGAATTGGGCTGGTGGTAATCTCATTTTTCCCCTCCGCCCGACATTGCAGAGTTGTCTTATCTACTCAATAAGTTAAGACGATACACTCACTTCATCAGCCGCTTCGCTGTATTTATTTGCTAAAGCGGGCATTAACTGGAGAAGTGAGTAATGAAAAAACCGATGGTGTTACCGTTGATTATTGCGCTGTGCACGCTGTTATCGGGATGTATCGTAGATGATGGTTATCATCATCGACACCACCACCATCATCATGACCGTGGCTGGTGATAGATAGGATCTTTCAACAAGGCGAACAAGAGTTCGCCTTGTTACATTTAGTCCTGACGATCAGAACCTAAAAACAGAAAGCCCAGCGGGATAGCAAATAACACGGTGAACACGGTACTGTAAACCATCACCATCGCGCCTTGCAGGAAGAACATTGAAGTTGTCCACTCCGAGTACGGCATGTTGTACTCGCTCACCACGCCACCGAACGTTGCGCGGCCCACGACGGCAAGCGCAATAGCAAATACCGTCGCCATCGACAACAGAAACTTCTTGCCGTTTTTATTACTGAGGATTTTTTGCAGAATCATCCGGGTTCCCTTCTCTGTGAGCGATAATCGGCTGTATATGTAACACCAATGCAATAAAAATTGAAGGGTTTTTGTTACAACACAGCGATTATCGCTGGCAGATAGTTTCCGGGATCAGGACTGCAGCGTCGCCAGGCGTGCGGCAAAGCCGACAAAGACCAGACCGATCAAGCTGTTGCCCAATTTCGCCAGTTTCTTTTTGGTTTTCACATAGCGCGTCACAAACGAACCAGACAGGATAAGGAAGCTCATGTAGATAAAACTAATGATCTCCAGCGTTAGCGCCAGGATAAAGAACGCGACGCCCGGCGATGTCGCATTAACGTCAATGAACTGGACGAAAAAAGAGACATAAAAAAGGATCGCTTTTGGGTTGGTCAGGCTCAGGGTTAACGAGCGTTTGAGGATCGCGCTCCCCGGCTCAGCATCGGCGGCATCATGCCCCTCGCGCTGTTTAAATACCGAGTAGAGCATTTTGGCGCCCAACCAAAGCAGATAAATCGCGCCGAGATAGCGCACAATATTAAACAGCACCGGGGTCGTTTTGATAAGCGTCGCAACGCCAGCAAAAGCCAGGAACATCAGAACCGCATCGCCGATAAATACGCCAGCGGCGGCAAGGTATCCTTTCTTAACGCCGTGCGCGATACCGGTTTTCAGTACAAAAAAAGTATTGGGACCTGGTACGAGAATGATAAAAATAGCCCCGACCAGGTAGGTCAGATAATTCAAAACACCAAACTCAGCGAACACGCTGCACTCCTTCGCTTTCAACAAAAAGTATGATCCGGCTCACGTTAACGCAACTGCGGTCATTTTGAAAGCGTGGAGCGCAACTGTGGTACTAATATACCGAAGTTTCGCCAAGCGGGCGGGTTTTGAACCGGCGATGCACCCACAGGTACTGCTCCGGCGCACGCAGAATTTCGCGTTCAATGACCTTGTTGATATAACTGGCGGCAATCTGTTTATCTTCGCCGGGATAATCATTCATGACTTCACTGATATGCAGGCTGTAGCCTTTACGATCCAGCTTGCGCACCATACTGATACTCAGCATTTTTGAACCGGAGAGGCGCGACAGCACCCAGGTACCATTAGTCGTCGCCGCCTGTGGAACCGAGAAGAACGGCGCAAATACGCTGCCCTTCGGGCCGTAATCCTGATCCGGCGCAAACCACACCGCCTCACCGGATTTCAGCGCATGTACCAGACCGGAGAGATTACGACGGTCGATCATCGCTTTATTCGAGCGCAGACGAGCGCGAGTCTGCACCCACTCCATAAGCGGGCTATTGTGCGGGCGATACGTCGCCATCATCGGACGACACAAGCCCATTGCGCGGCCACCCAGCTCCAGTGACATAAAGTGAATGCCAACAACCATCACGCCTTTATCGGCGCTGAGCGCGTTGTTCAGATTGGCGATGCCTTCGACGTCAAACCATTTTTTAACGCGTTCATCGCTCCAGAACCACGCCATACCCGTTTCGATAAGCCCCATGCCGAGAGACATAAAGTTCTCTTCCAGCAGCTTTTCGCGGGCAGCGCATGACATCTCCGGAAAGCACAGCTCAATGTTACGCCGGGCAATGTGTTCCCGACGTTTCAGAAAACGACGTGATAACCGCCCTGCGCTAGTACCGAGCGTATGTAACACGGGATAAGGGAGTTGGACGATTAACCAAAGAATGGCCAGGCCAAACCAGGTCACCCAATAGCGGGGAAGCAATAGATGTTTTTTAAAGGCGCAAGACATGGTTTTTCCTGTAAACATTAAAATATAGGGTAACGCTTAAGGAAAAAACGAGTCCCTTCATCCGTCATTAGGCGATACAGCAAGTCAGACAATAGTAATCCTGGTAAATTCACGGCAGCAAGAAAAAATTACACTTAATGCCAAAATACATAATAGATTCACAGATGTTACAAATTGTAAAGCGAAAATGAAGTCCGTTCATTCATATTCACGCTGATAATCATTTTCGCGCTAATGATTTTTTCTGATATAGGAATGGACTTAAACTGCTATCTGGCGATTTTACAGGCATGACATCACGCAGGCCGCTGTTGACGCCGCCTTCCGGCACATTAGGCCCTGAACGCGCACGGGCAAAAACATACATACATCAAATATAGTCAGCGCAAACAATCACTGTGGATAATAATATTTGCGACCGTGCTAGCCGATTAAAAATGTTAGCTATTAATAAATATAAATAAGAACAGGATTATTTATGCTTACTGATAAATACTGACAAAAGTATAACATTGCAATTAACTAATAGTCGCGTTCGCAGGACTCTCAACTATTCCCTGGTTGTTACTCTTTGCTGCACTCCTGGCAATTAAACCGCATTGCCGATGCCATCTCGCAAAATTGAGACTGACAACACATTATCGCTGATTTGGGTTTGTCAGTCCGCGCCTATCGCCTCCTGAAAGGTGATGTAAAAGCAATCACTCCTCATCGCAACTAGATATGAATCAAACTGTGAAAGGATTCATCAAGTGATTAGCAGAATGAAAGCGACTATGTGAGCTAAAATGAATTGTTTACGGAGCGTGGATGAAGCCTCAGATATACATCTCTTCACTCATGCAGCGTCCGGGAGGCATTTGAGCATGCTTTCGGATGCCACAGGATTAACGGCAACAGCGGTTTACATGGACGGAGAGAAAAATGCGTATTGCCTTAAAGTCGGCTTTAATGCTGGTCACGCGCGTCATTAACGCCATCAACCCAAGGTTGGATCTGCATTTACTGCGCACGGCGCTGATAAGCTACAAATTATCGCTGGCGTTGGAGCTTCCAGCACTCCAGCAAAAAACCATCTTTCTGGCCGCGCTGCTGCATGATATCGGCGTACTGGGTGATAAGCGGCGCATTGACTCACTGAATGCGATAGATAACCTTTATGACCCACACCAAATCCGCGGCGTACAGATGCTTGCCGGCCTGGACACTTTTACCCTTATTCGCCCTATTATTGGCGATCACCACTTTGATCCAACCCGCAAAGGCACTCTGGAGCAGCATATCGTCTATTTTGCGGACTGCTTTGAGCGTCTCCTTCCTACGCAAGGCGTCGTTGCTCCAGACCAACAAAAGGCGCTCGTCGCCCGCTTTGTCGATGACTATCGCGATATCGATCCACCACTTTGCGATACTCTGCGTGAACTAGCGCAACACCCTACCTTCTGGCGCCATATGCAAGCAGAGCATATTCAGCGGTTGCTGGAAATTGTGGGGCCGATTAACGACGTATATATTGACATCGATGGTCTGAAAGATATTTGTTTGCTGATCGCGAAAATTGTCGATACCTACAGTAGTTTCACCGCCAGCCACAGCATCATGGTTGGCGAAATTTCTTATGCCCTCGCCGTCTATATGAATTTACCGCCGCTGGTGTGCCGTAAAATTGAAATTGCCGGCTATTTGCATGATATCGGCAAAATATATATTCCACTGGCGATCCTCGAAAAACAGGCTGAACTTAGCGATGACGAAGCCGAATTGATTCGCGAACACAGCTATATGACCGGTGAAATATTACGAGATTTCACCGATCTGGCGGAAATCATCGATTGGGCCGCTAATCACCATGAAAAACTCGATGGCAGCGGCTATCCACTTCATTTGAATCATCGTTATTTGCACCTTCCAGACAGAATTATCGCCGTTGCGGATATCTTTACCGCGCTCGTAGAGGATCGCCCTTATCGGCTCGGTATGCCGTATCAAGAGGCGTTACATCTTATCGAAACTGATGTTATAAATGGCGCTCTGGATAACGATGTGTATCTTGTTTTGCGCCAGCATGCCGAGGAGTTACACCACCTCGTCACCCGCATACCGCGCCTCTGAATCTTCCGGTTGGCTGCGGGGTTCTATAATAAAAAGACGAATGTCTCATTCATCTGCCTGCAAGGAAATATTCGGTGAGAATCGCCACCATGACTAACTGGGCCTACGGGATCACCGTAGGCCTGACCATTGCATCCGGTATGGCGATGCTAATGGCTTCCGGCGCCGATCGCGCTGAACGCCAGGCAGTACAACAACGGGATGCGTTCGTTCGTCTTGCCGATGAGATAGAAAGCGACGCGTGGGAGCTTTCGGACCTCACGCGACTGTACGTCATCGAAAAACAACCAGAGACCCTGCAACAGTATCGTCAGCAGATCCAAACTCTCAAATCAATTGAAGATCGGTTGCTTAAACTAAAAGACATTGGCGCCAGCCAGCAGGAGTTGGCGCTGTTGCGCGACGGCCTGCGTATTGCCGATGAATTACAAGATGAACAGCAGGCCGCCATCGATCGCGTCGCTCGCGGCGAAGAGAAAGAGGCGATTTTGCAGGTTTACGGCAAGCCTTATGAGCAGGAGTTGGATCGGGTGCAAACGCAGATCGATCATTTCCGCCTGCTGCTGGAAGGCCGAACGAACAACGCCATGCAGCAAGCTACTGAAAAATCGCACCTCTGGCGGACGCTTTCGGAAGCGATGGTCGGCCTGACCGCCTTAATGTTTTTATTTGTTCTCGGTTTTATTCTCAAACGCCGGGTACTCACCCCTGTGGTACGACTCAGCGATGTGGTACAACGTCTGGCATCACAGGATTATGCCGTCGAACCACCGCACTTCAAACAGATCGATGAAATCGGCGATATGGCGCAGGCAATCCGCATCTTTCGCGAAAATGGCCTTGCCCGCCAGCGCCTTGAACAACAACGCGATGCCGACTGGGCGGTTCGTGAACTGCTGGCGCGAATGACTCAACGCTTGCAGGGATGTGAGTCATTCGAGGATGTGGTGAAGGTCGCTGAACTTTTCGCGCCCAACATCGCGCCGGACGTTCCTGGCCGACTGTATATTCTGGATACCAATCCCTGGCAAATGCGCTGCGTCGCGCAGTGGCTTTCGCCACCTGACGAGCCCGCAGTCTTTTATCCTGATAACTGCTGGGCAGTACGCCGCGGTCTGAGCCATCCGCCGGTTAACGGCGAGCCGGACATCGCCTGCTATCATCTGCCGCAAGAATGTAACGAGCAATCATTGTGCGTCCCACTGATCGCCCAGGGTGAAGCCATTGGCCTGCTCTCTTTTCGTAATGTCACCAGTGAGACAGCCCCTTCCCGCGCCTATCTCGAACTCATGGCGGAAGCGCTGGGCCTGGCGCTGTCCAATCAGCGTCTGCGCAACGCGCTGCTGGAAAAAGCGTTGTTTGATTCTCTGACCGGGTTGCGAAACCGCCACCATCTTGAGGAAGCGCTGCATACGCAGATGAATCTGGCGGTGCGCAACAACAGTCCGCTGAGCTGCCTGATGATTGATATCGATCACTTTAAGGCGGTTAACGATAATTACGGCCATGAAGCGGGCGATCTGGTGATTAAAAACGTCGCAGCGATCATCCAGCGCGTGGTTCGCGATATTGGCATGGCATTCCGCTATGGCGGCGAAGAGTTTTTGGTGCTGCTTTCCGGCAGCGATGAGGCCAGAGCGGAAGCCTGCGCGACTGAAATCTACAACAACGTGAGAAATATGACTTTACGCTGCGGGCTGACGGACATAGGCCAGGTGAATGTCTCTATCGGTATCGCCAGCTATCCGCAACACGCGCAAAGCGACAGCCTGCTACGTGCTGCAGATGCCGCGCTGTATCGGGCGAAAGAGCTGGGACGTTCGCGGATTATCCGCTTTGATATGCTGAAATCGGCATAACGTGTCACGCCAACCGGGAGTATATTGGCTCCCGCTTGGCGTATTACACCGATTTATCCACCCGGGTATCATTTCCCGACGTCAGGATACGCACCTTATCTCCCTTGTTGAAGATAAGCCGACCGTCGTAACCCTGTAGCACCTGTATCACCTGGCCACTATTGGTTTTGATTAGCAGTTCAACCTGCTGAGCGCCCTGCTGCCGATCCTGGTGATAGCGTGAAGCGCCAGCTCCGGCCAGGGCGCCTGCGGCGGTCATCGCCGTCTGCCCTTTACCATTACCGAATTGATGGCCGACAACGCCGCCCAGCGTTCCCGCAGCCAGCGTACGAAGCGGCTGGCGCTGATGCGGGTTGCTAATAATATGGCTTTCCTGTACGACGCCATAATCAACCAACGTTTTAGTCCCGGCGACCCCAGCCTGGCTAAACAACGCGGTCATTCCCAGCGCAATAAAGAGAAACTTCTTCATGATGACACCCTTGTCTTTTCATTGCGGAAAGTCATTACGCATGTTCCGCCAAAGGGCGCAACATGCGTACATTGTTTAGTTTAGTGCCTGCTGCAGATCTTTTTTTACCTGCTCGCGCTGTTCAGCCGTCAGTACCTGATTAATACCGAAGTAATATTTCACTCGGTAATAACGCGTTTGCTGATCCAATTGCGCAAAAGCGGCTAACTGCTGTTTTACTTTCGCATCATCCCATTTGCCGGATTGGATCACATCAACCAGCGCACCATCCTGGTAACCACCAATTTTGATTTTTTTGAGGTTTGTTTCGAGCTCCTGACGCAGGGCCTGAATTTTGCTGACCTGATCGTTGCTCAGCTTGAGATGTTGCACCACCGGGTCCTGGGATAACGGCGGTACTTCGGTTGTCGTCGCGGCCTGAGCGGCAACGGAAAGACCCGCGGTCATCAACACGGCGGCCAGGGTGTTACGCAAGAAAGTATTCACGATAAATTGTCCTTAATACGCTTTATAAAGAGTGCGGATTATTACCTCCGGAATATGATCCATCTGTAACTAAGCGTTAAATTTAAATCTGGACAAATTTACAATAGATTTTATTTAATAGATAAAATAGCGGAGATGTCAGCAGCGGATCTTTTTTTAACTACACTTATTGTTATATTGGTTGAATATTCTCTTCGATTCATCAGGAACGCCTTATGCCACCACGTAGCGCCAGCGATCTCTACGCCGAAATGAAAAATATGTCAGTAGAAGAGCGTATTCGCTTTTTCTCGCTTTCGCTTGCGGAAATGCATCGTGAGCTGCAAGAGAGTATCAGCGAGATTGAGTCGATGCAGCGAGCGCTGGCAGAAAGCGAGGAGAACCATCGACAGCTGGTTGAGACCGCGCAGGATGCGGTGATTACCATCAATCATGCGGGCGTAGTGATTAACTGGAATCAGGCCGCGGAAAGAATGTTCGGCTGGTCCGCAGGGGAAGCTATCGGCAACAACCTGGGCGAGATGATCGTGCCGGAAGAGTTTCGCGAGCAGCACGCACGAGGTTTAATGCGCTTTCAGGCGGCTCAGCCGTCGAATATCCTTAATCGCACCATCGAAATTACCGCCCTGCATCGCACTAAAGGCAAGTTTCCTATCGAGCTGTCAATCTGGCCACATCAACAATCAGGCAAGCAGATTTTCTCCGCGTTTATTCGCGATATCACCGACCGCAAACAGCGGGAGCAGGTGGTCTGGCTGCACGCCAACTTCGACGCGCTGACCGGATTGCCAAACCGCAGGCTGTTGGTTAATCGCCTGGAGCTGGCGATTACTCAGGCTATCGCCAATGAGACAGAGGTGGCGCTGCTCTTTATCGATCTCGACCGCTTTAAGCCGGTGAATGATGTTTACGGCCACGCCGTGGGTGACGAACTGCTGCGGCTGGTAGCATTCCGTCTACAAAGCGTTTTACGAGAAGGTGATACGGTAGCCCGCCTTGGCGGCGACGAGTTTATCGCCCTGCTCCCCGGATTAAAGGTAAACGATCCGCTCCCCCGACAAACGGCGGAAAAAATCAGCAATGCGCTGACTCAGTCATTTTTGATCCACGAGTATGTTATTACGATTTCCGGCAGCATCGGCATTGCGCTTTTCCCTCACGATGCCGCGGATGCCGATACATTGCTGAACAGTGCGGATAAAGCGATGTACAGTAGTAAGAAGGGGATGCCGCGAGAGAGGTAAGTAAGGTATTCAGCCGTTCAGCGTCAAAATACTGGCCCTGAAAACGCAGCGGGTTGCTGATACGTTCGGCGTAGACCTCCCCTTTTTCTCCCCATACGCCCGTCTTCTCAGACCACACTATCTCGCCCTGCAATGACGTCAGGCGGACCGGCGCATGCTGCCGGCTGCCGGAATCAAAAAAATGCCTGTACCGCCGGCTGGAATCCTTTTTCCCGGCATTATACCATTTGCTCAAAGGGCTTTCGCATTGCAAAACCCACACAGTAGCGAGGATTTTTATCATTTAAAGAAATATTTCTTACTCTCGTTTGCAACGTCATTTCGCCCCTTTTTTTGCCTCATTGTAATCACCAAGGTCAAAATAAGCGCTGAATATATTTGCGGTAATCCAGTTAGCAACTTGCCATTCTGGTTTTGGTTCAGGCAAAATATTCCAGGCTTTTTCATATTGCTCTTAAGCCTGAGCATATTTTTTGTCATTACGCAACGCATTTCCTTTTTCAACAAAGGAGTTAACTTCGGATTCAATTCTTGGATTTTCGAGTTCTTTCATAGTGCAATACTCCTTTACTGGAAATACTGAGATTTTTCTTCTGGGCCAATAAAATCTCCAGAATGTTTATATCTATCAGGAAGCAAGACTCCCTAAATCCTATGATCCAATTTATTACTTTTTAATACTTGACATTATAGATGTGCAATCCAATTTATTATTAAACCCTGCATGATAATTAACCATGCAGGGTATTAAAGAAGTATATCCTTAAATTAAGAGTATCATTACAATCCCGTAGATAACTTCATTCCTTTATTGGCTGTTAGATTCATTATACTTCCAAAAAAATCCGAAAAGGTTTTATTTATAAGATAAAGATGATTTAAATCATCATCATCATCACTAATATCATAGCTTTGTTTATTATCCTCAGCATGTAGGCAAGTCCGGTCCCAGTAATAAACTCCGGCCAAATCATTTTTAGTTATCAGGACATAGCCATTGTCACTTGGATCCATGCCAATTATTAGTGCACCATCAATAAACGATATTTCATCTAGTAACTCTTCATTAATTTCAACTATATCAAAATTACTATTACTAGTCTTATAACCAAGAAGCACATCGAATGAAATAAAATCATTATCAACTTTATCGAATGGTAGATCGCAATAGTCAGGTGCCACGATTCTATATCCATTGTATTTTTTTAAAAAATCTTTGTAATCATCAGGAAAAGCAACAGAGAAATGTCCCTCCAGATAACTAATATCTTGTTTATCAATACTTAATCCAGTCAAAATAGGCATTCTATAACTCCTGATATTATTGACAGTTGCTTTTTATTTTAGATACACCGCCTCTATGGGTGAACCGGCGATGAATATTTTTGGGAACTTCCTGCATTGTGATGCCATTTTGATGATGATGCCACGTATTAAGATCATAATTCGCCTGGCCTTTTGGCGCTAATGCATCTGCTTTACCAAAATCTCCTCCAGGTGACTTACTATGATCTCCCCTTAAGTCTGGAACATTAACACTCTGCCTTTCATATGGTGTAAAATCTGGAAACCCTTCTGGATAGCGAACAACATTGCCAGCACTATCTTGGTATACCCAAACTTTGCTTTCAACTTCTTGCCAAACCGTTCCCCCTTTATTAAGCCACTTGCTTATATCAGGTGAGTTTAACGGTTTTCCAGTCAGCCCCCACGGATCCACCCATCCCAGCGGGTTCGGCGCATACTGATAAACATTCAGCCCACCGGCTAATCCAATCGGATCAGACGAACAATCCTATCCCCTGGGCCAATCGTACCGTCAACCCGCACCAATCTAAGCTCTAAGATAGAGTTCCCAAAGCGCAGCGTTGCTATAAAGGCCGGGAAGAGTTAATTTATTACCCGGCTTTGCTTTGTTATTTACATGGATTCCAAAATGAAAAATCCCCTATATATATTTCATTCAATTTCAAGTCGGACGGAATGTTATCTATACTGTCAGCTATCTCATCAAATGGTGAGGGTAATATAAATTGAATGCCAAAATCCTCGTCTATAATAATGGAACCATTAAATATTCTTTGCCGATAAGTGAGTTTTTTTATCTCACCAAATTCTTGACCGGCATATAATAAGTTTTTGTATAACCCTTTGTAATTTTGATTGCATCCAATAGAAAATATATTTCCATCAGGTTCGGTTGATATAGTTAAAGTATCATCCAATACATAGGCAAATCTCTTACTCGCATCAGGTAGAAGATACTCTTTGTACTCAACACAATGGTCAGCATACATTTCAGCAAGATAGACAGATATATTTGTATTTAACAGCACATCGCCTAACGAATGAAATGATTTTATTTCTGCAGAAAAATCAAACATTTTACATCCCACCATTTACTAATACACCGTCGACATAAACAGGAGAGTCCTTTATTAGATCATAATTTTCAAAACCACCATGACCTATACGTCCATATACGATATCCTCACCTTCACTATTAGTCCTATAAACCTTCCAGTAATCATTTCCATGAATATTTTGTTGTTTTGCGTTACCACCAGGATGATAATCTAATTTATATGTTGTACCAGATTTTGTCGTTTTCACATAATGTATATGTTGAATAGCCTCAGGCCTACCAGCTTGTGGATAGATCTTCGTCCAACCTTTAGATGTTAAAAGGGAGTCTATTTCAGCCGGAGTTTTACCTGTTAATTTATTTACCCACCTTTGGGTTATATTGTCCTTTTCCGCGAAGCCACATTTTAGTCCCAGCGGATCGATCCAGCTTAATGGGTTCGGCGCATACTGATAAACATTCAGCCCACCGGCTAATCCAATCGGATCCTGACTAATAAATCCCGCAATTTCAGGATCATAGTAACGATGTCGATTATAGTGCAGCCCCGTTTCAGCGTCAAAATACTGTCCCTGGAAACGCAGCGGGTTGCTGATACGATCGGCGTAGATCTCCCCTTTTTCTCCCCATACGCCCGTCTTCTCTGACCACACTATCTCGCCCTGTAATGACGTCAGGCGGACCGGCGCGCCGTTCGGGTCACAATGATAGTGCCAGCTCTCCTTCCTGCCCGCTTCCTGCGTCAGCAGCGCCAGCGGCTGAAAACTTCCCGGATAGTACACGTACTCGCGCATACTGCTGAACAGCGCGGCCTGCGCTTTCTGCCGCTGCAGCCGGCTGCCGGTATCAAAAATGTTCTGTGCCGCCAGCGGTTCGCGGGTGATAGTGACCGTTTCCCCCGCCAGCGCGTCGCCCTGCCAGTAGAACCAGCGCGTCTCTTCCGCCGTCTGCTTGAACACCCGGCGCCCCAGCCCGTCGTAACCGTAGCGCACCAGCCGCTCGCCCTTGCGCACCGCCACCAGCTGGCGGTTATCGTCCCAGCTAAAATCCTCTTTCTCGCCGTTATGCCGGACATCGCGCCGCTGTCGCAGCTCGCCCGCGCGATCGAATACATAACGCACCCCGCGCTGCTGCCCCTCGCGGAACCAGCCTCCGGCGCTCTCATTCACCGCCCGGGTCTGCGTCTGCAGGTGGCTGCCTGCCGCATCCTGCACAAACTGCCGCAGCGTACCGTCCGGCGCGGTATGGGCCGTCAAGCGCCCCACCGGATCGTAAGCGTAACGATCGCTGCCCCACAGGCTGTCATCGCGCCGGGTCAGGTTACCCAGCCTATCCCAGCTGAAGCCGCTGGTGAACAGCGGTAAATCATTCTGCAACACCTGCTGCGACGTCAGCTGGCCGAGCCGGTCGTAGGTGAAATGACGCGTCACTTCAGCCGACAGCTGCTCGCTGACCCGCCGCCCGGCCTCATCGTAACCCAGCACGATCGGCGCATCGTCATTCAGCTGGATCTGGCTCAACCGGTCATACTCATCCATGGCGTAACGCACCTGATGACCGCTGTCGCTGCGCCGGGAGACCAGCAGGCCGCGCTCGTTATAGCCATAATGCAGCTGAAAACCGTCCTGCTCCTCCAGCAGCACCCGCCCGGCGTCATCATAGCGCCACGCCAGCCGCCGCCACGGATTCTCACACAGCACCATCCGCCCGCAGGGATCGTAATGATACTTCGCCTGCAGGGTATCGCCGCTGCGCCGCTCGCTTAGCCGCCCGCCGCGGTCGTAACCGTAACGCACCAGCCGCCCCAGCGGATCCTCACGGCCGATCAGCCGGTTGCCTTTATCCCAGCCATAACGGGTTACCTGTCCCCAGAAATCGGTCTCCGCGGCGATGCGCCCCAGCGCGTCGCGGTCCAGTTGCCAGCGCTGACCGTTCTGGTTGATCACCGCCAGCAGGCGATCTTCCAGGTCGTACTGATAGCCAAGCGTCGCGCCATCCGGCGTCTCGCAGGCGGCCAGCATTCCTGTGCGGTTATAACGAAAACGGGTTATCTGGCCGGCTTCATCGGTGAAGTGAAGCGGTGAATCTTCCCGGTCGTAAGCGACGCGAATTTCGCCACCCTGCGGATTGACCATCGCCACCAGCCTATCCTTGCTGTCCCAGTGGAAACGGCTGCTGCCACCACTAGCGTCAATACGCTCCAGCAGCGTACCGCGCGCGGAATGCCGCAGTTGAGTGGTTCCCGCGCCGGCCTGGCTCAGCGCCTGCAAAAAACCAAACCGATCATAGCGATAACGACTCTGCCCGGAACCCGGCACGTCCGCCGCGCTCAGTTGTCCGTACTCATCATACTGATAGCGCGTGGTGACGCCGGTAGGGTCCGTTCCCGCCAGCAGGTTGCCGCGTTCGTCATAGTCCGAACGCCAGCACGCGCCTTTCTCATCAATCAGCGTCAGCAGATCGCCGTCTTCATTGTAGGCCGCCTGAATCTGGCTACCGTCCGGCAGATGTTCGGCGATCATTCGCCCCTGTTCATCATACTCCCAGCGACGCGCGCTGCCGTCCGGCTCAATGAGTTCGACGGTACGGCCAAAATCATCGTAGTGGAAGACGGTATTGCCGCCGATCGGATCGACCTCCGAAACCGGCAGGCCGTTATCATCAAAGCTGACAGACGTTACATGGCCGTTGGAATCGGTGATTTCCACTTCGTTGAGCAAGTCGTGCCAGGCGAAATGGTAATCCCATACGCCGCCGTCGCCCCAGGCGTGGACCACCTGCCACTCGTCATTGAACTGGTAGTGGAAGCCCTGGCCGTTACGGTCGACATGGCTGGTCATATGACGCTGTTGATAGTAGAAGCGCCGCGGATGCGAAAGCGCATCGATCTCCGCGCTCAACTGATTATCGCTATCGTATTCATAGCGGGTCAACGGCGTGATCTCGTCATCCAGCGCGTTGCGCAGGCGTAGCGCCCGCAGGCGGCCATCCTGCCAGGTGACGAGGATCTCTCTGCCGCTCATGCCGCGCGTGCTGAACTCGCGGATGCGCTCAAGCTCGCGCCCCTGCCAGTCGAACTGCCAGCCATTACCGTTACGGTCCGCCAGCCGGTAAATCGCCAGCGGCCCGCGCTTACCGCGAAACTGCAGCCGCGCGCTCCCTTCCTGCTCAACATGCCAGAAGCATTCGCCATTGCGGGTTTCCCGCCACAGGCGGCTACCGTCCGGCAGGCCGACAATACCCTGATCGCGGCCGTTGGACTGTGGCAGCGCCGCAAACAGCGTCATCCCTTCAGGCTGGGTCAACACCGCGACGCCTTCATCGGCCAGTATTTCAAGGCGGGTGTCCGCCGGGGTTGACCAGCCGTAACCGCACAGCCCTTCTTCATCGAGATCCGCCGACGAGTAGCTTCGCGTCCACGCCAGCGGCAGGCGGCCGGGTAACAAAAAATCCTCATGTTCCAGGCTCACGCTACCGTCGCGGATATCAACCGGTTCGGCGCGTAGCACCCGGCATTTCAGGACGCCGGGATCCATGTTGCGAAACAGCTTCTGGCGCAGCTTTTTAAACCGCCGCATAAACAGCCGCCACTGCGGCGTTTTTTTAACTTTCTTCAACCCCTTGCCCAACCCGCTTAACCCGGCGCGCATCAGCAGCGCCATCAGGTTGATGGTTGGCGGCCCGCCGACAATCACATTGTTGGGAATCGCGAGGTTAAACGTCAGCGGCAGCGTTAGCGAGAGCGGCTTTGGTTTGCTCAGCCGCTTCAGGCGGAACGGCGGCACCATCCCGAGGATGTTACAGCTCAGCACCGGCATGCCGATTCGGGAAAACGGCTCACCGTCGACGGCGACGGTTTTACTGCCCATAAACAGCTCGTCTTCCATCTGCGGGCCGCCGGGCGCGCGCAGCGGCGGTACCCACACGCCGCCGACCGGAATATGCACCGCAATACCGCCGGTCCCCGCGCTGGCGCGTTTGATGCCGTTGACGTGTACGGTAGTGCCCAGCAGCGGCAGATAATCAAACACGTCGAAAACGATGCCAATATGCGGCGTCGGCAGCGGCCAGGGATAAGTATGGATATCCAGGCCAAGCTGCGGGTCGAAGTGAGCGCCGGAGTGCATCAGACGCGCCTCAGAACATGGCGCGCAGCAGCGCGCGCAGGAAGGTGCGCACTTCGGTGGCGAAACCGCCGTCCGAGAGGCTTAAAAACAGGATTGCCAGTAGCGTCACAGCAACAATAATAATAATCCGGGTCTTCATAGCGGGTTGCTCCCTGCAGTTTCAGTGGATGATGCATCGGTATTTCCCCAGGCAGGCAGGCTTTGCCATTCACCCGGCGGGGCATCAAAGGGGTGGGCGATCTCCGGCAGGCCGTTCCAGTGCGGATGCAGCGTCTCCCGCGCCAGGCGGATCACGCGACGAAAGCTGTCATCGCCGCCGCGGATCAGTTTTTCCCGCGCTTCGCGGATCAGCGCGAACGCGGCTTCCAGCTGTAGCTGTAACTGCCGGTCCACGCGTTTTACCTGTTCGACGACGGGTTCCCGCGGCAAGCGGTCTTCCGCCTGCTGGATTAAGCGCTGTTTTTCGCTTTGCCAGCGCGTCGCGCAGGCTTCAAGCGCCTCGGTTCGCCGTTTATCATGGATGCGCAGCAGATCCTGAAATGCCAGCGGCAGCGTGGTCTGGGCGCGCTCTTGCCGTGGGATCGGCTCCGCCGCCTGGATGGCGTGGGCATACTCCTCCATCGCTTTTGCCCGATGCCCGGCGAGGTTGAGACAAAAACCGGACATCCGCCAGCCTTCTACGGCAAATACCGGATGTGGAATGGCTTGCGCTTCACCCGCCGCCCGGCGATAGCCTTTCGCCGCCTGGAGATACTCTTTGCGCGCGAACCAGGCGCCGGCCTCGCCAAAAGTGCTTTGGGTACGCAGTTGTCCTTTAAGCGCCGGATCGGCAATTTCGCCGCTGATGTTTTGCGCCTGCCGGTAGTGTTCGACGGCCCGTTGATGATCGTTACCTTTCAACCAACCGCCGGCGATCAGATTATGCATCATCGCCTGCTGGTCGGCCCAACCGCAGCGCTGGGCGACGCCGAGCGCCATGCCGCCGCGCGCGGCCACCTGCGCGGCGCTGCCTTTTTCCAGCAGCAGCATGGCGTCAGCCAGATAGCGGCGAAACAGCAGGCGATCGGGATTCGGATCGCTCTGCCCGCGCGCGGTTTGGTGCATCACTTTCATACTGTCGACATCATCGGTCAGCAGCCGTACCCTGCGCGGATGCGCCTCATACAGCGGCTGCCAGATCGGTTGCTCAAGGGTGTCGATCAGTAACAGTCTGGCGTTGCACGCCTCCTGCGCCAGCCAGCCGTTCAACCAGCGGTTCAACGCCTTTTCATCGCTGACGGCGGAGGGTTTCAGCACCAACACCAGATAACGTAAATCGTCATGAAATGTCGTCGCAAAATCCTGCAGCAGCTGCCGCAACTGCGCCGGGCTATAGGTCGGAAGAAAGCGTTCGGCATCCCATATGGCGGCATCCGGCGTCGCTTCGTAATGTTCCACAAACTCGCGCCCGAGCGCGTCGCTGTAGCCATAGCTGGTCTCAAACGGCGTGGTTAGCCCCAGCAGCAGATCCGGCAGCGAGCGCCCTTCGGGGTGCTGCTGCAGCGCGATAAAACCATCAAGCAGCGACTCGCCGCCGGCAGGCACCCGCCAGATAAATAAGCGGATCTGCTCCGCCTGCTCGCTGGCGTCCAGCCAGCTAAGCTCAAGCTCGCTCATCACTTTTTCGGTCGGATTCTTCGCCGCGTTCATTCCTTTTCCCTGTCAGGCATTGAGCTCAATCTTCTTACCATTCACCATCACGCCGGCAGCGTTAATGGTGATCGTCGACCCGCCAGCGGTAATCTCCACGCTGCCGTTGCTTATCAGAATGCCGCTTTCACCCACGTTGATATGTACGGTATCGGTAGCGCTGTCGGTTACGCTCCCTTGCGTAAAGCGGGTATCACCGCCGGTGATGCTCAGGGTACGCCCGGCGCCGATCGTCACCTCTTGCTTGCTGGCAATGGTCTGCGTTTGCTTACCGGTCACGGAAATATCGTGATTGCCGGTCACTCCCAGCGTCTGATTGCCGGTGACCTGCACGTTACGGTTCTGCTGGACGCTGACGCTTTCGTTACCCTGCACCTGACGGGTGCGATCCTGTACGACCGTCAGAGACTGCTTGCCTTCGACGGTCGCGGTATGGTTGCTTTTCACCGTGGTGGTATGGTTGCCGCTAATAGTTTCATCGCGGTTCTGCTCAACGCTTAGGGTCTCATTCCCCTTCACGCTCTCGGTACGGTTCTGCTCAACGGTGGTGGTTTCATTACCATTGATGGTTTTGCTGCGATCTTTGCCGACGGTAACGCTTTCATTGCCATCCACCGTGCGGGTTCGATTCTGTTTGATATGGCTGGTTTCGTCTTTGCCGACGGTTTTGGTGCGGTTATTGCCGACATCATGGGTCTCGTCGTTTTCGACTTCAGTATCCATGTTGCGCTCGGCGTGCAGCCAGAGCTGCTCTTCGCCGGGTTTATCTTCAAAACGCAGGGCGTTGGCGTTGTCCGGCGAACCATCCTTTGAGCGGCTCATAAAGCCCATTTGCGTGGCTGCCGCCGGTAGCGCCCACGGCGGCATACTGGCTTCGTTATAGACGCGGCCAATGACAATCGGCCGGTCCGGCTCGCCGTTAATAAAGTCCACCACCACTTCATCACCGACGCGTGGGATCTGCACACCGCCGTAACCCTGGCCGGCCCAGGCGCTGGAAACGCGCACCCAACAGGAGCTATTTTCATCGCCCTGGCTTTCGCGGTCCCAGTGGAATTTCACCTTAATCCGGCCATATTTATCGGTCCAGATCGATTCTCCTTTCGGCCCTACCACGCGAGCGGTTTGCGGCCCGTAGGTGCGCGGCCAGTCGGTTTTTGAAGCGGGGACAAATGGCGTTGCGGCGGGAATGACGGTGAACGCGATGCGGTGCTGCGCGGTATTTCCACCGCCGGAGGCATACTGATTCTCTTCAAAATCATAGCGGGCGCCCACCACCAGCCATTTAGCGTTATCAGCCATATTGGGCGCATGCGTCAGCGTAAACGTGTGTCCCGGGACGATACCGGTCGCGGTGGCGATACCCTGCGTTTGCTGCTGTTCGGCCTGCCAGGACTGCTGACGAATGCGGGCGTAGGCTTCGCCGTCGCCGTGCTCCATAAAGCGCCCCGGCCAGTCGTAAACGTCGATTTTGCCCGGCGTCGGCGAGACCGGGTTCTGCAGCGTTTGCAGCATCCAGGCGTGGGGCTTGCGAAAATCATAGTCATCGGTGCTGTAAAGCCCCGGCGTGACGACGTGGCTCGCCATCAGCTGGCTGATGCCCTCTTCGCCGACCGCGCCGCCGCCCGGCTGCGCATGCCAGGGAATAGTTTCATAACCGGGGAAGGATTCAGCCTGCTGATAGTCATCCATCAGCACCAGGGTATGGCCGTCTTTATCGTGGCGGAACAGATAGCTAATACCTTCCAGCTCCAGCAAACGGCTGATGAAATGGAAGCTGCTTTCCGCGTACTGCACGCAATAATCCCACTGCCGGTAGCTACGCGTAAGTTTGTCCTCAAACTTAACGTTATGCTCGCTAAACAGTTTGGCCACGATATCCGGCACCCGCTGCTGCTGGAAAATACGGAAGTTGCGGTCGCGCATCATCGGCCAAAAATCGGGTTCCAGCGTGGTCTGATAGACGGCGTAGCGCGTCTCGCCAAGATCTTCGGCGCGCACGGTAACGGCGGTGATTTTGCCGGAAAGATAACGCTCCTGCCCCCATTGGCCGGGGACCGCCACCGTCATGTTTTTGCCAAGCATGGCCTGACGGTCGATAGCAAAATCCTGGCTGAGTAAATCGACCTGAAAGTGGAAAGGTTCGGACAGTTTCTCCTGCCCGCTGAATTTCCAGAATAATAACGAGGAGCTGTCGACAGATGACAGGATCGATATCCGATTAACCATATGGATTCCTTTATGGTACAGGCAGCCGCGGGGCAAATTCCTTAAGATTGATAAATTATCCTGAATATTTATCAGAAGTCATCTCTCTGCCCGATAATTCCCCCAGGAATACTCTTAATTATTCAACTCTGTGCTTTTGTTCATCTTTATATCGTCATTATTAGTAGTGGAGCTTTCTTAACAGGCGTTAATTAGTGGTTTGACTTATTAGCAACGGTAATGAGGTAAGTCTGAAAATAGCCTCCTGGCGCGAAGAAATATGTTTAAACCTGCGCGGACGCTTTAAAATAACCGCGGCTGCGAACTGCCATCACAGCCATTTGCTCACCGGCCAGCTCTTGCATACGGTCGGCCGGTGAGCAATCCCTGCGCGTTAATCGCGCAGACATCCCGGTCTCGTTAATATCAGATCCTTTACCTCAGTCATATTCAGATTCTTTTTACATAAAATCGTCGCGCTATTTTCGCCAGCTAAACGGCGAAGTCGTTAATATTAGCGATGAGGTAATCTATTGTTTATCAACCGGCTTCAGACATAAAACCCCCGCCAGCCGGGCGCTGGCGCAGGTTTTGATAAGGTACGCCCCTCTTGATCTCTGCCACCGATCTACAATACTGTATATGCATACAGTAAAAATAATCGGTGATCATCATGCAGTTTTTCACACTAACCGAACTACGCCAGATCGTGGCATTACCGCTGTTCAGCGACCTTGTTCCCTGCGGTTTTCCTAGCCCCGCGCAGGATTATGTTGAGCGGCGTATCGACCTGAATGAACTGCTGATTCAGCATCCAGGCGCCACCTACTTTGTGAAATCAAGCGGTGACTCAATGATTGGCGCTGGCATTGGCGATGGTGATTTACTGGTGGTGGATAGCTCCCGCAAGGCCGTCCATGGCAGCATCGTTATTGCCGCAGTGGATGGAGAATTCACGGTTAAGCGCCTCCAGTTACATCCTGTTGTCATGCTCAAACCTGATAATCCCGCCTACCAGCCGATTATGCCAGGCAGTGAAGAGTGTCTGGAAATTTTTGGCGTGGTGACCTACATCGTGAAATCGGCGGGCTGATCGTGTTTGCCCTGTGTGATGTGAACTCGTTCTATGCTTCCTGTGAAACCGTCTTTCGCCCGGACTTACGCGGCCGCCCGGTGGTCGTTTTGTCCAATAATGACGGTTGTGTGATTTCACGTTCTGCGGAAGCCAAACCGTTTGTGAAAATGGGTGAACCGTACTTTAAACAAAAAGATATCTTCAGACATCATGGCGTGGTTTGCTTTAGTAGCAACTATGAACTCTACGCCGATATGTCCAACCGGGTAATGACGACGCTTGAAGAGATGTCGCCTCGCTGCGAAAAATACTCCATTGATGAAGTTTTTTGCGATCTTACCGGCGTGCGTAACTGCCGCGTTCTTACCGAGTTTGGACATGAGCTCAGAGCCACGGTACGGCAACGCACGCACCTGACGGTAGGCGTCGGTATAGCCCAGACAAAAACGCTGGCTAAACTGGCGAATCATGCGGCAAAACGCTGGCAACAGCAGACAGGAGGCGTGGTTGACCTGTCGAATGCGGAGCGGCAAAGAAAATTGATGGCGGCGCTACCGGTGGAAGAGGTTTGGGGAGTGGGTCGACGCATTGCGAAGAGGCTTGAAGCGATGGGGATCCGGACAGTATTGCAGTTGGCTGACACGGATATCCGATTTATCAGAAAACACTTTAATGTCGTACTGGAAAGAACCGTCCGTGAATTACGCGGCGAGCCCTGCCTCGAGCTGGAAGAGTTTGCCCCGGTAAAGCAAGAGATCGTCTGCTCCCGTTCGTTCGGCCATCGCATCACCGAGTACGAAGAAATGCGCCAGGCCATCTGTAGTTACGCCTCCCGGGCAGCAGAGAAACTTCGTCAGGAACATCAATACTGCCGGTTTATCTCCGTCTTTGTAAAAACCTCACCCTTCGCGCCTGACGAACGGTATTACGCCAATAATGCCTCGGTGGCCCTGCTTACCCCAACGCAGGACAGCAGGGATATTATCGCCGCCGCGACGCGTTGTCTGGATGCCATCTGGCAAAGTGGCTGCCGGTATCAGAAGGCCGGGGTAATGCTGGGCGATTTTTATAGCCAGGGCGTCGCGCAACTTAATCTGTTTGACGAAAATGCGCCGCGAAAAAACAGCCAAAAATTGATGGAGGTGCTGGACCGCCTGAATGCAGAAGACGGACGTGGGACGCTTTACTTCGCCGGCCAGGGTATCCAGCAACCGTGGCAGATGAAGCGGGAAATGCTCTCCCCGCGATACACCACCCGATATAGCGATCTGCCCACGGTTAAATGATTCCCCAACAGGCCAAACCTTAAATAAAATCAGGTTTGGCCATCATGGCGTCCGTGAGGTTATTAATTGAATATAAAATTGCGCAGCGCGTTTCTCACTTGTCCTTCTGCGGTTGCAGAACAAGTTGATGATGGCTGGCCTCAATGACGCGCGCGCGGTCCGGGTCAAGATCCTCACGGGCAAGCACCAGCTTCCAGTCGTTTTTCGTCAGATCCGGCGCCCGGAACAGCGCCACCACGGCGACATACTGCGCCTGTTCATCCAGCGGCATGGTGAGACTCATCGCCGTTCCCGGTTTGAGCACCAGGCCGCGGCTGGCCAGTTGGTCGTCTTTTAAAATGTCCTCTCCTTCCGCCGCCAGCTGCTGGTAAACCGTCTTATCGAAGGTCTTGCGATCTTTCAGCACATAGACCCGCACCATCACCGGCTGGGAGGCGCTGTTATCCTCGCGGTTATCGGTGTTTAACGCATTGCGCGCGCTAAAATCCAGACGCAGCGTTTTCACCTGGCGATAAAATACTGACTTTACGGCGGATGAGGCGCCGTCGCTGATTTTCTGTGTTAGCCCGCAGCCCGCCAGCATGAACGGCAGAATAATCAGTGCGGATAGTTTAAGTGAAGTGATATGCAACACGTTGGTTTCCTTGTGATAATGGTGCAAGCGGCATGCCGCGGTAGCCGCCCAGTTCCGTGGTAAACGTGGCCGGTAAATCCGGCGGAACCGCGTCCCCCTCCATGCCCAGAACGCCGGTAATACCGAGCATAAACGGCGTTTCGCCGAGTACCGGCGCGGGTAACAGCGGCGTGGGAAGCGTTAAGGTGATTTTGGCCTTATAGCGCCAGCCGAGATAAACCCGCAGCAGAACCAGAAAGTCCGCATAGATTTGCCCTTCCGGCATCCAGCCTGCGGCCTCGGCGATATCATCGGTATACAGCGCGATCAGCAACTGGCTGGCAATCTCGGTCGTTTCATCGCCCAGCACCGTGTAGCCATCAAGCAGGAAATCGTTATCGCCGTAAAAACCCAGCGGCTGCGCCGGGTACACCGTCCGTGGGCAGTGCGGCGACGCTTCCGCCCGCGTATGGGGCGCCAACAAGCGTACCAGCGCCTGAATTCCCTCTTCGGTACGCGCGGGCAGGCGCATCACGCTGAGTAATGCCAGAAAGCGAGATACCGGCGCGGCAATATGCTGCGCGGTGCCGGGAATGCCCAGCCCGATCAGCCCCAGCAGGCTCTGCGAAGTACGGTCGCGACCGCCGTCTTCAAAGGTTGCCGGATACGAGTATTTGCGCCAGATGCGATAAAACTGGCTCAGAATGCGGTGGTTGAAAATATCGAGAAATGCTTCCTGCGCCTCATGCCCTTCTCTTTGCTGCGCAATATCATCCAGCCAGGCGGTAGGTAACGGCGAATCGACACCGTATAGCCCCATAAAGGTGGTGCGCAGCGTCGGCGGCGCGTCGGGATGCGCCTCATCATACTCCACCGCTTTGAGTTCGCTGACCGGAAAACCCATCCCCGGATGCGGGCGAAAGCGTATCGGATCATCCGCCGGGTTCAGCGTGCTGCCTAATGCCGGCGCGCCAGGTCGCGATTTTTCCAGTAGCTGACAGAAGCGGTAAAAGTTGATGCGCTGAATATCCCGCTCAAGCCGTGGGCTCAGCCGGGAATGCGGCGTTTGTGGTTCTCCTGCCATTCGAGACGCTCTCCGGTAGGTTGCAGTATCAGAATCAGACGATTAAACAGGTGGATGTCGGTATACAGGGCAAAGAAGCGGTTGAGCATCTCGCCAAACAGACAGATGTCGCCGTGCCCGGCGAAGCCGTTACCGTCGAGCGTCACTTCTATCTGCACGCCGCGTAGAAAATGCCCCTCGGCAAAACGTTCCACCTCACAGTGGCTCACATCGACGATCGCCTGCAGGCGACGGCGGTTCATTTCGTTATCCGTCCAGTCATACAACGCCAGCGCGCCGCGCAACACCTCGGCGTTATCCATCATCCACAAGAAACTACTGCCGAGATGACTCAGCACCCGCCAGTGAAAACGGTCGCGATCCGGTGGATAACACGGTAACGTCGGCGCGCTGAGATTACGCACCTGGAGGCGCGACGTCGTGGATTTGACCACCGTGTCCAGCAGCGTGCTTTGCAACGCCCGGCGCGGCAGCTGGCCGTTGGTGCCGATCAGGCTCAATGACAGGGTTTCATTCTGCGGCACGCGATGCTGGTCAAACGCCTCGCCGCCCAGCGTCAGCCAGGTATCATGTAGCCCGGACGGGCCACGTTTAACGCGCGTGTGGTAATAATATTCCGGCGCATCATGGCGCAACATGCCGCCTTTGTGGCGAAAACTGGTAAACGGCACATACGCCTGAGTGCCGGAAAGGTGAGAAGAGGTGACGGACTCCACCGAATAGATTTCGGTGTGTCCACCCTGGACGCGCATGGGGCGCAGCAGATACTCACTTTGTAGTGAGTCCAGATGCAGCGGGTCCGACTCCAGCGGGAACAGGTTAATAACCGGGGTGCAGTGTAAGCGCAGATGTTTCTCTGACAACGCGTATTCCTGCGGCCACGATTTATCCAGCACCACGTCTATCTCAAACCATCCCGGCGCATCAGGAAACGTCATATTCTCCAGCCCGCACAGCGCGACCGACATAAATTTTTCACGAAAGCTGAAATACTCCAGCAGCAACTGGTAGCCGCTGAACCCGCCGCTTTGAGGCAGCAGCGCCTCATCGTTGGCAAACCCGCAGACGGCAAAATGGGCCGCCAGCGGTCTACTATCAGTCTCCCCCGCCAGACGTATGCCGATGTGCGCCACGTTCAGGGTCAGCGCTTCATGCAGCGCGCAGGCCAGCGGCGCATCGGCATTCAGGTATAGCGGGATACGGCGCAGGTCGAGCGTGCTCCAGTCAACCAGCTCGCCACAATCAAAACGCAGACAAATCGCCTGGCGGCCATCCGCCAGCGTCCTGATACTGGCGCGGGAGAGCGCGAGCGGCTGTAAGGTTAGCGGCTGGGTCGTGGTGTAACGGCAGCGGGTGCCCGTCTCGCCGATAGGCCGGGAGATCACCTCCGTCCCCTTCTCCAGCCGCTGTGGCTCTTTCATCTCCCGCCAGTCGATGCTGAACTCCACCATCGCCAGCGACGGAATGGTACGTAGATAATGCGGCCAGATCATACTCACCAGCCCGCCGGTCAGCTCCGGCAGGTCGTCGTCGAGCTTTTCGCGCAGCCGCCCCATCAGGAAAGCAAAGCCCTCGAACAGCCGCTCAACATAGGGATCGCGGGCGCCGGCTTTATCGAGGTTTAACGCCGCGGCGCGATCGGGATGGGCGCGGGCAAACTCCTCGCCAGCCTCGCGCAGATAGCGCATTTCAGCGTCAAAATAACGCAGAGTTAAATCGTCCATGGAATATCTCAGATGTCAGAATTAGAAAACTCGCTGCTTGTAAAGCAGCGCTTGCAGAGTGAATGTCGGCCCTTATTCCTCTACGTCACCGTCGGCAAACGGTTCTGCTCGTGGGGCCTCCACGATGAAAATCTGTGTCGGCAACGTGAAGTTTCGCAGTTTCAGCAACGCCAGCGGGCCATCGCCGAGTTCCGTACGCAGTAACCACTGCAGTTGCCGGCTATCCGGCGTATTGACCGTCAGGCGAAACAGCCCATCGCCGATCTGCTGGCGCTTCATTCTCTCCAGCATACGCAGCGTGCCCCACGGGCCGCTGTCGTTCGCCAATAGCCGGGCGCCCGCCGCCGTTGAGCTCCAGGTCAGCATCGCGCCGGGTTTGTTGAACGTCCCCGGCCAGCGGAAACTTTTCCATTCGGCAAGCTGGTTAAAGTAGTGCATATTCTGGCCGTCGAGGGTGAGCTGCGTTTCAACAATACCCGGCGTCGCCACCCCCTGTAGTTCAAACCCCATCCCCTGGCTGCCGTCGGTAAACAGGATGTCGGACAAGGAACTCAGTTGATTAATCGCCTTCAGGAAGGCCGGGTTAAACGTCAGCCCCTGACTGTGCGTGCTATCGGCCACCCAGCGGCTGCCCTCGCGGTTGAGCACGCCACCCAACTGGCTGGTGAGAAACCGGTCGATCCGCCCGCTGTCGCGGCGGATAAATGCCGCCAGCATCGGTAGCGAGACATCGTTTTTACCCGCGGCAAACGGATAGCGGCCGTCAAAAGCCGAATGCCAGTTGGCGACCACAGAACGCTGCCACGCCTCGTTGAGGCTGGCCGCCGATGGCTGCAGCACCGTCTCCCAGGCCTGCGTCAGCGGCTGGACGAACATGGTCTGGCCAAAACCGCTCCACTCTTCGCCGAGGCTGGCCGCCACCAGGCTGCCGTACTCCTGGGTGTCGGTCAGGTCGACGCTTTTGCCCTGGAACACGGTCTGCGCCAGCTGCTGCATCATCGCCTGCGGGTCGGGGGCGTTTGCCACCTGCTGGAGCCGCAGGCGTACGCGAGTCAGGCGAGTCAGCCAGGTCTGTAAACTGAGGGTGCTGTCTGCGGCGACCACGCTCTGAGAGGGATTTTTGCCCATCAGCGCCAGCAGCGGCCCAAAGGTACTCTCCAGCGGGCCGCGCACGCCGCCGGCCTGCTGATCGATAAACGGCTGCTTATCCTTATCGAGTAGATGTTTAGCCGATTTCACCAGCGAATCCGCCACGCCCTCACGCTGCTGCCCGGTCTGCCCCTGCCAGGCAAGGGTATTCATCAACGCAATCAGCGGCGACTGACGAACGTCGCCCGCCAACGTCAGCTGATCGGTCACATCGGCAATATTGCGCGCCGGATTCAAGCGAATGCTATTGAGAAAACCCAGCCACGCCCCGGCGAAATCGGTGAAATAGCGCTCGGTCAGCCGCTGTTTCAACGCCTCCGGGGAGACATCGCCGCTGACGGTCTGGCGGCTATCGCTCAGCACCCAGTCGATCTCATCGCGCCTGGCCGCCACCGCCTTATCGATCGCCTCGCGCACGCCGCCTTCCCACGCCTGGCGGGTGAACATCCCCGGAACCACCTCTTCCGTGGTAAACAACCGACTGGCATTGGTCTGCGGCGTCATATCTTCCAGCGTCATGTCGGCATAGTTGCGGCGCACCTGCAGCAACATGTTCTCGTAAAGCGTGCTTTCAGCGTTGCGCCGCCCGATTTGCGCCAGCAGCACCTGACGCGCTTGCGTCACCAGCGCGGCGTCCGGGGTGATTTTCCACGCCGGCTGCGACGGCAAGTTGTCCATATAGAAGGCCCATAGATCGGGGGCGATACTCTGCCATAGCGCCGGGGCGACTCCCTGACGCGTCTGCTGCGCGGCGGTCATTGTCTGGCGGTAAAACGCCGCATCGGCTTTATCCGGACGCGCCATCATCAGATAGGCCTTTAACTGGTCATAACCCGCTTTCGCCAGCTGCGCCCGCTGCGGGCTGCGCGGCGGCAGGTTGACCAACACCGTCAGTTGCCGGGTGAGCGCTTCTGCCGCCGCGTCGCGGATCAGACGCTGGTTAGCCCGCCCATACCACGGCAGCAGCGCGGTAGAAAGCGGCTCGTTATGATTAAGACCAAAGCGCTGATACCAGGGCGCGCCGTTGGCGAGCTGATTCTGTAGACGGCCGATATCGTTGCGCAGCACCTGCAAATCGATCAACTGCTGGTCGTTAACGACGGGCTGCCGCAGCAGCTGTACCCGCTGGGTGGCGCTGACAATTTGCTGGCGGTTGACGATAAAAGAGAGCAGGCTTCCCGCCGCCCACAAGCCAAACAGCGCCAGCAGGCCGACGCCGAGGGAGCGGCGCCACGCCACCCCCACCGGCACGCCGCGCGCGCGGCCACAGTCTGCGATGATCCCCTGCCAGACGGCCGGGGCTGACCAATGGTGGGGATAGAGCCCATTGTCCGCCTCCTCTTCCGCCTTTAACGATGGGCTGAACAGCAGACCGCGGAGCGGGATCTGTTGCAGATACCCGGTAAGCCACGGCGTCAGTAGCGTCTTCCAGCCGCTGATACCGCCCTCCTTCAGCCATTTAGCGACACGCAGCAGGTAATCGTGGGACGAATCAGCGCACAACTGCTGGGTCCCCTGCGCCAGCATGGCGGGCAGAATGGCGCGAAGCTGCCGTTCAACATCCTGCGGGACGGCCCGCGGCGGGAACAACGCCCCCAGCGTCTGGGTAATGCGCGTATCCTGAGGCCAGTCGCTGTCGTGGAGTTGCCACAGATAGACCGGCGGCTGGTAGCGCAGAACCTGCGCAACCTGCTCCAGCGTACGCAAATACCCGTCCAGGTTCGCGTCGGTGGCCTGAGCGCTGTCCAGCGCCAGCACGATACCATCCAGCGGCCGGCGGCCACGCAGCCGACGCAGGACGCTGAGCCGCTCGTTATCCACCTTCGCCGACAGGCTACCGCCGTGAATTAGCACCGTACCGCGGCCCTCCAGCCATTGCTGTTGCGCAAGGCCGGGAACGATGGCGGCAATCTGCGCCGCCTCGCCAGCGACCCACAGCAGGCGGACCTTATTGCGCCACAATCGGCCGTAGCGGCGACGAAGAGTGTGCTTTAAGGACGCAAACGGCTGCGCCGGTTTTGTCTGCTGGCTAATAAAAGTCCGCGTCTGACGCTGTTGCCCATCGGCTTTTTGCCTGATAAACAGGTGGAAAGCAATAAAGCCCAGTACCCAAAGACAGAGACCAAACGCCCAGACCAGGCTGCAGACGGTCACTATCTCGCGGACCGCCGTCCACTGCAGCGTGCGGTTGGCGTGCCAGTTCCACCATCCCAGACCGCCCAGCAGGACCACAATTGTCCAGACGGCAAGACACAGGGTCGCGGTGGCCGCTACGGTCATTACCGCGGCATTTTTTTCCTTGAACATAAAATTGATGATTCCCTTAGCCACGGGCGTGCATCATCACGCCCGTATAGCGTTATTAAGGATACTTAGCGGATATAATGAATATGGCGATAACGAATTAAGGCAGCAGTATTTTAAAAGCCTCGCTTTTTATATCGCGATATATTTTACCCAGCACGCCCGATACCGTATTCAGATCTTTCATATCCGTTCTCGCCTGCACTAATATATCGCCGACATTAATATCTATAATCGCTTTTACCCGCTGGCCAAATTGTTTCACCGAATCCCACGTATCATCATCGTTATCGTAAATCGTCCGCGACGCAAAATAACCGTGGGAAAACGAGGAGTGCAGCGGATCATGATTATATTTGGCCAGCGTGTCATGCACGTAGTTATCATAAAAATCCAGCATCGTCGGCGAGCCCATCAGCGCCGCCCGCCGGGCATCGCCGCTTTTCTTGATCTGGATATATTCCGACTCCTGCGCCGCCACCAGCGGACCGCCAAGCTGGTCGGTTTGCGTGGTGGGGATCACATCCAGCAGCACCTGAGCCAGCAGCGCCACGATACCGGTATGGGCAAAGTCATAGCCCCACGCCGCGCGATCCAGACGATCCTTATCGATAAACGGCACTTCACGCGGCCCTTCGCTTTCCGCGGGCGCCGCCGCCGACGGCAGCGCGCCGGACGATTCATTCAGCGCCTGCTGATAAAAAGGCTTACGCTGATAATACTTATCGGCGTATTGCGGGCTGGCAAAGCGCTCGGTGCGCCACGCGGTGATCCAGCTCAGCTGGTCCGCCAGCATCACCTCCAGCGCTTTGGCCTTCAGCGGCACATACACCGGATCCGGCAGTTTACCCAGCGGGCCGTTCTCCGGCGGCTTCGCGGCGGCGGCGGCTTTCGCCTTATCGCTATCCGCCTTGTCGTGAGCCGCCTTCAGCGCGGCAACCGGATCCCGGCCCTGAGCCACGGCGATGGCCACCACCTCCGCCTCGTTGACGGCCGGCGTTTCGGTCTTCGCCCCCGCCTGCTGCGCCCCGGCCTGCTGCCAGGCGTTAAACAGGGCGATCGCCTGGGCGGAGATTTTGAATTGTTTTATAACGGCATTACTCATTACCCGATACTTTTTGCCTTTGGCGCCGCCGGGCAATACCTCCTCAGGTACGCTCAGCGGCGCCCCGGCGTCAAAGGCGGCGGCATACATATCGTGCAGCACAATCTTTGACAGCAGGCTGGCGGCATCGGTCTGCACTTTGCCGAGCTCCGCAGGCTTACAGTCGCCGCCGACATCGGCATGCATTCCGGGATAGACCACCTCCACCGCTCCCGCCGGGTATTTACCGTCCGGACCGCGGATGGAGTCCAGCGGCAGGTCGCCATGCTGTTCGTGGCCGGCGACAAAGTGGTAGCAGCTTTTTAAAAAACCTTTGGTGGTCGGCAGGCGCAGACTGTTAGCCGCCCAGCCCAGATGCCCGGTGGCCGACGGCAGGATATGCGGCACGCCAACCGCGGAGACCGTATCCAGCAGCCCCATAAACTCGATACTGATGGGGATGCCCAGCAGGGTCGGGCCGCCGGGCACCACCGTTCCCGCCGGCAGCATATTTGTCGCATCAAGCGGCATTTTAGCGTCATCGAGCAGCGACTCCAGCCCGCGGGCGAAGGCGCGGGCGGTGGCGGCCCCCCGGCAGTAGCCGTAGACAAAGAGCTTGATTTTGGCGATGCGCCGCTGCGAGCGCTGGATATGCAGCCGCGTTGGCTGCCGCGGCCACTGATTGACCACGCACCCCAGGTGGTCGTCGCAGAATTTGTCAAGCGCGCTTTTACGGTTAAACTTCTGGGTCAGCCGCGAGAAGGGCCAGACGGTGGCCATACTGTTCCGGTATCTGGTCAGTTCGCTGTCTTTGATCGCGGTTTTGTTCACCGCATAGCAGATGCTGCTGTAGGTTTTAAGCAGCGCCTGGTTGATACGGTCCTCACCGCCGTTGGCAAACAGCTCGCCGTCCAGCGAGTAGTGCTCTTCGCCAATCTCCGGAAAGCGCGCCCCGCAGCCGGGAAAGTAGTAACTGAAGTAGCCGTCATCTTCCGCTGGCGGTGACTGGCCACTCCAGTTTGCCGCATGGTAAAGACGGCCAATATTGGTCAGCGGCGGATTGCGGGAGCCGTACACTTCATCAGCCCCCTCTTTATTACAGCAGGTTCCGTCGAAGAACAGGCTAATATGCAGGCTGGCCGGGCAGCCCGGTTCCGTTTTTTTATCCGATTGATGATCGGACTCTTTAACATACCCCTCCAGGTACTGCCTGGCGTAGTTGCCTTCGGTCTGCGTTCTGCTCGCCGGCAGGCGCCCGCGCTCGTTGTATTCGGTTTTCTGCTGCTTGGAGTTATCCGCTGGCGCTTTCCCCTTTTTATCATCCGGCCCGGGAAAGTGTGGCGGTAAACTGGCCGCTTCTGCGGTGGACGTTTTGACAGCGACCGGGGTGGCGCCGGTCTGGAAGGCGGCAATAAGCGCCTTCAGGGCACTTAACGTGGAGTCTGCGGCGTCGGACATACAACTTCCTCCCTGATATGTTTGATAAGTATTTTCTGAGCTCTTTGCTTCCAGTCTGGCGGCGACTGGGGAACCGGATATCCCGGCTGTCCCGGCGGGATGCAGGAACGGACTATCCGCACTTTATCGCAGGGGAAAATATGCACATCAAATCCGCAGGCCTGCCCCTTCTCCCAACGTTCGATAGGGACAGTAATCGGCCCATGTTTCTGATAGTGAGTTTCATAGTCGTCCGGCATCTCACTCGATTTCATCCAGGCATTAGGATCGGAAGTCCAGGTGATTTTTGCCGTCAGTCCCGGCCGCCAGACATCTGGCACCATCACGCAACAGAAGCCGCCGCCGCCGCCGTAGGGATTAGCCCTGGGGCCCCCGTAACCGTTTACCTGCACCGAAACAATGTCATCCGGGCCGTGGTTATAGACATTTATGTCAGCGCCGCTCATGCCGTCGCGACTGTGGTCGCGACAGGCCGTCAGCAGGCAGAGCAAAACGGCGGCCAGCACCATCAGTCCGCCGGGCAAAATACGGATATGCTTTATCATTGATGTGTCCTTACAAATATAAAGTGATAACTTATTAATAAATGGCGTAATTAAATGCTTGTATTTATGCTAATAGATGAACCTCCATATATAACTGATAATGATATTTGTAGCGGTCAAATAGAATTGGCCGCTATAAATATCTTCAGCTGTATTTTCATATCCGTTCGCGCCTGCACTAATATATCGCCGACATTAATATCTATAATCGATTTTACCCGCTGGCCAAATTGTTTCACCGAATCCCACGTATCATCATCGTTATCGTAAATCGTCCGCGACGCAAAATAACCGTGGGAAAACGAGGAATGCAGCGGGTCGTGATTATATTTGGCCAGCGTGTCATGCACGTAGTTATCGTAAAAATCCTGCATCGTCGGCGAGCCCATCAGCGCCGCCCGCCGGGCATCGCCGCTTTTCTTGATCTGGATATATTCCGACTCCTGCGCCGCCACCAGCGGACCGCCAAGCTGGTCGGTCTGCGTGGTGGGGATCACATCCAGCAGCACCTGGCCCAGCAGCGCCACGATACCGGTATGGGCAAAGTCATAGCCCCACGCCGCGCGATCCAGACGATCCTTATCGATAAACGGCACTTCTCGCGGCCCTTCGCTTTCCGCGGGCGCCGTCGACGACGGCAGCGCGCCGGACGATTCATTCAGCGCCTGCTGATAAAAAGGCTTACGCTGATAATACTTATCGGCGTATTGCGGGCTGGCAAAGCGCTCGGTGCGCCACGCGGTGATCCAGCTCAGCTGGTCCGCCAGCATCACCTCCAGCGCTTTGGCCTTCAGCGGCACATACACCGGATCCGGCAGCTTGCCCAGCGGGCCGTTCTCCGGCGGCTTCGCGGCGGCGGCCGCGGCTTTCGCCTTATCGCCATCCGCCTTGTCGTGAGCCGCCTTCAGCGCGGCAACCGGATCCCGGCCCTGGGCCACGGCGATGGCCACCACCTCCGCCTCGTTGACGGCCGGCGTTTCGGTCTTCGCCCCCGCCTGCTGCGCCCCGGCCTGCTGCCAGGCGTTAAACAGGGCGATGGCCTGTTCGGAGATTTTGAAATAATCAGCAACGTAGCCTTGCATTACCCGATATTTTTTGTCCTGAGCCCCACCGGGTAATACTTCTTCAGGTACGCTCAGCGGCGCCCCGGCATCGAAGGCGGCGGCATACATATCGTGCAGCACAATCTTTGACAGCAGGCTGCGGGAGTCGGTCTGCACTTTGCCGAGTTCCGCAGGCTTACAGTCGCCGCCGACATCGGCATGCATCCCGGGATAGACCACCTCCACCGCTCCCGCCGGGTATTTGCCGTCCGGACCGCGGATAGAGTCCAGCGGCAGGTCGCCGTGCTGCTCGTGGCCGGCGACAAAGTGGTAGCAGCTTTTTAAGAAGCCTTTGGTGGTCGGCAGCCGCAGGCTGTTGGCCGCCCAGCCCAGATGCCCGGTGGCCGACGGCAGGATATGCGGCACGCCAACCGCGGAGACCGTATCCAGCAGCCCCATAAACTCGATACTGATGGGAATGCCCAGCAGGGTCGGGCCGACCGGAACCACCGTCCCCGCCGGCAGCATATTTGTCGCATCAAGCGGCATTTTAGCGTCATCGAGCAACGACTCCAGCCCGCGGGCGAAGGCGCGGGCGGTGGCGGCCCCCCGGCAGTAGCCGTAGACGAACAGCTTGATTTTGGCGATGCGCCGCTGCGAGCGCTGGATATACAGCCGCGTCGGCTGCCGCGGCCACTGGTTGACCACGCCCCCCAGATGGTCGTCGCAGAATTTGTCAAGCGCGCTTTTACGGTTGAACTTCTGGGTCAGCCGCGAGAAGGGCCAGACGGTGGCCATACTTTGCCGATATCTGGTCAGTTCGCTGTCCTCAATTGCCTTTTTATTCACCGCATAGCAAATGCTGCTGTAGGTTTTAAGCAGCGCCTGGTTGATACGATCCTCACCGCCGTTGGCAAACAGCTCGCCGTCCAGCGAGTAGTGCTCTTCGTCAATCTCAGGAAAGCGCGCCCCACAGCCGGGAAAGTAGTAACAAAAGTAGCCGTCATCTTCCGCTGGCGGCGACTGTCCGTTCCAGTTTGCTGCATGGTAGAGGCGACCGATATTGGTCAACGGCGGGTTTCGCGAGCCGTACACTTCATCACCATCTTCTTCATTACAGCAGGTACCGTCGAAGAACAGGCTGATATGCAGGCTGGCCGGGCAGCCCGGTTCCGTTTTTTTGTCCGATGGATGATCGGACTCCCCGATATATCCCTCCAGGTACTGCCTGGCATAGTTGCCTTCGGTCTGCGTTCTGCTCGCCGGCAGACGGCCGCGCTCGTTGTATTTAGTTTTCTGCCGCGTGGTTTTATCCGCGGGCTTTTTGTCATCCGGCCCGGGAAACTTCGGCGGTAAACTGGCGGCTTCCGCGGTGGAGGCTTTAACCGTAACCGGAGTGGCGCCGGTCTGAAAGGCGGCAATAAGCGCCTTCAGGGCATTCAGCGTGGAGTCTGCGTTGTCGGACATACGATCTCCTCCTTGATATGTTTATAAAGTATATTTTTGGCTCTTTCCTTCCAGTCTGGTGGCGATTGGGGTACCGGATATCCCGGTTGCCCCGGTGGTATGCAGGAACGGACTATCCGTACCTTATCGCAGGGGAAAATATGCACATGAAAACCGCAAGCCTGATCCTCCTCCCAGCGTTCGATAGGGACGATAATCGGCCCATGTTTCTGATAGTGAGTCTCATAATCATCGGGCATCTCACTCGATTTCATCCAGGAGTTAGGATCGGAGGTCCAGGTGATTTTTGCCGTCAGGCCCGGCCGCCAGACATCAGGCACCATCACACAGCAGAAGCCGCCGCCCCCCCCGTAGGAGTTCGCCCTTGGCCCCCCATAACCGTTGACCTCCACCGAAACGATAGCGTCCGGGCCGTGGTTTAACAACGTTATGTCCGCGCTGCTCATCCCGTCGCGACTGTGATCGCGGCAGGCCGTCAGCAGGCAGAGAAAAACGGCGGCCAGCACCGCCAGCCCGCCGGGCAAAATACGGATATGCTTTATCATTGATGTGTCCTTACAAATATAAAGTGATGACTTGTTAATAAATGACGTAATTAAATGCTTTTATTTATGCTAATAGATGCCCCCCATATATAACTGATAATGATATTTGTAGCGGTCAAATAAAATGGGCCGCTGCAAATATCAATACCGGTTTCTCATAAGCCAGAGCCGGGCAATATTAGTCAGCAGCGAATTGTGTATGCAGGCTGGCGGGCAGCCTGGCTCCGTTTTTTTGTCCGATTGATGATCGGACTCCCCGACATATCCTTCCAGGTACTGCCTGGCGTAGTTACCTTCGGTCTGCGTTCTGCTCGCTGGCAGGCGGCCGCGCTCGTTGTATTCGGTTTTCTGCTGAGTGGGTTGATCCGCCGGCGTTTTCTCTTTTTTATCATCCGGCCCGGGAAACTTTGGCGGTAAGCTGGCCGCTTCTGCGGTGGAGGTTTTAACCGTGACCGGAGTGGCGCCGGTCTGAAAGGCGGCAATAAGCGCCTTCAGGACACTTAACGTGGAGTCTGCGGCGTCGGACATACAACTTCCTCCTTGATATGTTTAAAAATAATATTATCTGCTTTTTTATCCTCATCAGGATGAGGAAGTATAGGGTATTTCGGATCTGCGCGACCGTAGCAGGAACGGACTATCCGCACCTTATCGCAGGGGAAAATATGCACGTCAAAACCGCAGGCCTGCCCCTTCTCCCAACGTTCAATGGGGACGGTGATAGGGCCATGGCGCTGATAATATTGCGAATAGTTGTCAGGCATATCGCTCAGTTTCATCCAGGAGTTAGGGTCGGAGGTCCATGTGATTTTTGCCGTCAGGCCCGGTCGCCAGACATCTGGCACCATCACGCAGCAGAAGCCGCCGCCGCCGCCGTAGGAATTCGCCCTTGGCCCCCCGTAGCCATTAACCTGCACCGAAACGATGGCGTCCGGGCCGTGGTTTAAAACGGCTATATCAGCAGCGCTCATGCCGTCGCGACTGTGGTCGCGGCAGGCCGTCAGCAGGCAGAGCAAAACGGCGGCCAGCACCATCAGTCCGCCGGGCAAAATACGGATATGTTTTATCATTGATGTGTCCTTACAAATATAAAGTGGTGACTTATTAATAAATGACATAATTAAATGATTGTATTTATGCTAATAGATGAACCTCCATATATAACTGATAATGATATTTGTAGCGGTCAAATAAAATGGGCCGCTGCAAATATCAATACCGGTTTCTCATAGGCCAGAGCCGGCAATATTAGTCAGCAGCGAATTGTGTATGCAGGCTGGCGGGCAGCCTGGCTCCGTTTTTTTGTCCGATTGATGATCGGACTCTTTAACATACCCCTCCAGGTACTGCCTGGCGTAGTTGCCTTCGGTCTGCGTTCTGCTCGCCGGCAGACGGCCGCGCTCGTTGTATTCGGCTTTCTGCTGCGCGGATTTATCCACGGGCTTTTTGTCATCCGGCCCGGGAAACTTTGGCGGTAAGCTGGCCGCTTCCGCAGTGGAGGTTTTAACCGTGACCGGAGTGGCACCGGTCTGGAAGGCCGCAATAAGCGCCTTCAGGGCATTCAGCGTGGAGTCTGCGGTGTCGGACATACGACTTCCTCCTTGATATGTTTAAAAATGACGTTATCTGCTTTTTTATCCTCATCGGGCGCACGCTGTATCGGATATTCCGGAGATGAACGACCGTAGCAGGAACGGACTATCCGCACCTTATCGCAGGGAAAGACATGCACTTCAAAGCCGCAACCCTGCCCTTTCTCCCAGCGTTCAATAGGCACGGTAATCGGTCCATGGCGCTGATAGTATTGTGAATAGTTGTCAGGCATACCGCTTATTTTCATCCAGGAATTAGGATCGGAAGTCCAGGTAATTTTTGCCGTCAGTCCCGGACGCCAGACATCAGGCACCATCACACAGCAGAAGCCGCCGCCGCCGTAGGAATTGGCCCTTGGTCCCCCATAGCCGTTCACCTGCAACGAGACAATGGCGTCCGGACCGTGGTTTAAGACGTTTATATCTGCGCCGCTCATCCCGTCGCGACTGTGGTCACGACAGGCCGTCAGCAGGCAGAGAAAAACGGCGACCAGCACCGCCAGTCCGCCGGGCAAAATACGGATATGCTTTATCATTGATGTGTCCTTACAAATATAAAGTGATGACTTATTAATAAATGGCGTAATTAAATGCTTGTATTTATGCTAATAGATGAACCTCCATATATAACTGATGATGATATTTGTAGCGGTCAAATAAAATGGGCCGCTGCAAATATCAATACCGGTTTCTCATAGACCAGAGCCGGGCAATATTAGTCAGCAGCGAATTGTGTATGCAGGCTGGCGGGGCAGCCCGGTTCCGTTTTTTTGTCCGATTGATGATCGGACTCCCCGACATATCCCTCCAGGTACTGCCTGGCATAGTTGCCTTCGGTCTGCGTTCTGCTCGCCGGCAGGCGGCCGCGCTCGTTGTATTCGGCTTTCTGCTGCGCGGATTTATCCACGGGCTTTTTGTCATCCGGCCCGGGAAACTTCGGTGGTAAGCTGGCCGCTTCTGCGGTGGAGGTTTTAACAGCGACCGGAGTGGCGCCGGTCTGGAAGGCCGCAATAAGCGCCTTCAGGGCATTCAGCGTGGAGTCTGCGGTGTCGGACATACAACTTCCTCCTTGATATGTTCGATAAGTATTTTGTGTGCCCTTTCCCTCCAGTCAGGTGGAGACTGAGGGACTGGATATTCAGGTTGACCTGGCTGAACCGGCCCCCCCGGGAGCACACAGGAACGCACTATCCGCACCTTATCGCAGGGGAAAATATGCACATGAAAACCGCAGGCCTGCCCCTTCTCCCAGCGTTCAATCGGCACGGTAATCGGCCCATGGTGCTGATAGTATTGCGCGTAGTTGTCAGGCATATCGCTTAGCCTCATCCAGGAGTTAGGATCGGAGGTCCATGTGATTTTTGCCGTCAGCCCCGGCCGCCAGTCGTTGGGCACCATCACGCAGCAGAAGCCGCCGCCACCGCCGTAGGAGTTAGCGCCTGGCCCGCCGTAGCCGTTCACCTGCATCGAAACAATGGCGTCCGGACCATGATTTAAAACTGTTATATCGGCGGCGCTCATGCCGTCACGACTATGATCACGGCAGGCCGTCAGCAGGCAGAGAAAAGCGGCGGCGAGCACCGCCAGCCCGCCGGGCAAAATACGAATATGCTTTATCATTGATGTGTCCATACAGAACTGATAATCGCCTATTGATTATCAAAAGGGAGGATGTTTCATTCCTCAAAGTGACTTTCGAACCAGGAAGCTAAATCACCGATAAAATTCTGCTGATGCGCCTGCCAGCCGAGCTGCCAAAGGGTATTAAATTTGTCCTCCTGAGTCGTAAAAAAGGTGCTGAATTTTTCAGAAACCGTAAATCGCTGGGCATCGATAGCGACATCCAGTTTCATTATTTGCTCATCGCTGAAATTAATCTTGATCGCCTCCGGGATCGTTGCCTGAACTGGCGAACACTCGCCTTCCAGCCAGCAGATCTTGTTGTCTCTATCGCGATAGCTCCAGAGATAAACCGGTTCTAAAAACCACGCTTTTTGTTCTTCAGTGAGCACATGCTGCATCAGCAAGGGGAACATGCGGGTATCGTAATAGCGCACCAGGCCAGAACGGTCTTCCCAGGCGCCATCGGCCAGATTGCGCAAGTGGGCGGCGAGCGTTGAAAAACTTAGCGGTGAGAGAAAGATCAGCAGACCCGGCTTGTAGGAAAATGCGGCGATCAGATCGGCGAGCCACTGACGATGCTGCCAGCAAGCTAGCTCAAGCCGCATCAATAAAGGCGCCATCTCCAGCAGCGGCTCTTCCGGTTGCCCCTGATAGAGCGAGAACCACTGCACCGGAGGAGAAAGTCTATTTAAGCCATCCAACAACGGATTGCTTAAAACACCTTGATCGGCAATGAGATAGACGTCGCGCAGCGCGAGCTTTCGGGCAAATTGTTCCAGCTTGCTAGTCCATTCCTGATTCATTAACGACATGTTCATTCCTTCTTATCTTGAGGTTGCGGTGCCGGCACGGCTGCGGTGACGATGCCCAGAGAGAGGGCATGACGCGGATCGCGGGCGATCCAGCCGCAAGACTGGTGAAAGCGGCGGGCAAATATCGCCGCCAGCGCGATGGTGATGAGCTGCTCCATCTGCCCTGTCTCTCCCCAGTTTTCATCCTGCAGTAGTTGGTTGCTGTTCCAGCCGCTTTGCGCCAGTTCCGGGATTTGCGGCTGTGTAAATGCGATACAGGGATCGGGCGGACGTTCGGCCCCGCTTTGCTGCATCGCCCGCTGACAGACCTGCTGGATATTTTCCACCGCGGCGCCTTCATAAACCTCGCCGCGGGTCAGTCGCGCCTCCCCCTCCCGGGCCAGTAACCACAGCACGGCGGATTCACCCGCCGGTCTTGCGGTATCAGCCGTCGCCGCTACCGACTGGCACCCTGCCACCAGAATGAAACATGCGTCGCCAGCCACATTCATTCGTGCGGTAATCTCCGATAAGCTGGCCTCACCTTGCCAGGGTTCCGCCATATGCGGCAACTGAGCGGTGGGATAGCGCTTTCGCAGCTCGGCGCAAAATTCTCGCCATGCCGGTTCGCTGCCCTGCCAGTAACAGCCGCTCAGGCAGGGAAATTGATGATCGCCTCGCTGCGCCAACCATTGCCGCACCAGCATCCGGGCCAGCTGTTGTTCGCGCAGGTCGATATCAACGATGTCCGAGTGGATCAGCCGCAGCGCCCGCGCACCGGCCTCCAGTTTCTCTTTTGGCGCCTGATGTTCTCGCTTCAGCAGCGTCTGCCAGTGCTCGGGCTCACACCCCACCGGCCCCAGCAGCACCGTTTCCCCCAGCCCTACGCTATATTGATGCCGGGCCCACCACGTTTGATGATCGAGATCGATCAACCGCTGGTAGTACTGGGTGTAGTGGACCGACAGGCGGTAATAAAGCAGACGCAGCATCCAGATGATGAAGACCAAAAGCACGGCGCTAACGATCGCGACGGCAATTAACGCCCCTCCACGCGCTTCGGCAGGCATTAACGCCGCGCCTCCTCCGCTGATAAACGTCAGCCCCGCGCCAAAGGACAACCACCGTCCGTTGTGGGGTGGCGTGGCGGTTTTGTAAGGCAGATAGTCGGTGAGCTGTCTCATAGCGCGACTTCGCAATCAGGGCGTGAACTCACCAGCGTACAGCCGCAGGCGCAGGCGCAGGCGCAACGATGCCCCTCAAGAGCCACCGGAGCACCATCCACTTCATACAGCGAGCTTCCTTCGGCTATGACCGTCAGGCCATGTTTATTGCAGCTCACTTGGTCGCCTTTACAGGCGATACCTTTACCAAAACAGAGGTAATGGCCGCCGATCACCGTACCGCCATGCTCACGCAAGCTATCACCCTGCCGAATAATGGGTTTCAAGGTCTGTTCCTCCGGGTAAGTTATATCAATAAGCGATTGTCAGGCGGCACGCGGAACAAAGGTCTGAGCCAGTTCTTGCGCATGAATCAGGCAATCTTTACAAATCGATGTGGGAAGGTCGGGAAGCGGAAATGTCTCGCCGGCGGGCCCTTGCATCTTATGTGTGCCCTTAAAACTGAGCAGGCTCGGGCTATGAAGGTGGATTTCCCCCTGCGGAGTCAGACGAATGTAGCCGCCGCCGCAGCCCAGGGTGATACCATTTTTCGCGGTAAGCTGCAGATGACCCTGCGTTGACTGAACGGTAATATCTTTCAGTGAAGTGAGCGCCAGAGTATCGCCGTGCGACTCTATCTCCAGCGGGCCTTTCACCGATACCATACGCATCCCTTCGCGGTGGGAAAGCAGTGAGATAGCGTTTTTGGTATTCACCGACAAACGATTACCGCTGGCCAGCGCAATATCGCTGGCGCTTTGCAGATACAGTCCTTTACCACTCTGCAACAGCGTCGTTTCCGCCGTCACGATGCCGATGCCCTTCGGCGCGCTCATCAGCAGGACGGGGCTCGCCAGATTGACGGCTTTGCCGACGAACTGCTTTAACGTGCTGATATCCGGTGGGATGTTGTAGTGGGTGCGGGCAATCTCCTGCCAGTCGTTGAGCTGAACTGCGGCGGCGCTGAGCAATTTACTGGCGGGCTCCATTTCCGCGACCGCCCCCATCGCTTTCAGCTGTTCGTCAGCGGTGATAAATATCCCTTTGCCTGCGCGGATCGCGCCGTAGCTGTCGGTGCGTAACTCAAACCCTTCTCCCCGCGGCGTGTTCTGATGATCCACCAGATGGCCGAGGTTCAGTTGGCTCTTGCCGCCATATTCGGTGCTGACCTTAACGTGCTCTTTACCTCGGGTATCATCGAGGCGAATTTTGTTGTTCGCTGGCGTGCGCAGCACGTTGCGCTTGTAGTTGTAAAGCGTCACATGGTCCTGGTGCGTGGAATCGTGCAGCGCGCCGGCGATGTAGGGCCGATCCGGATCCCCCTGCTCAAAAGCGATCGCCACTTCGGTTCCCGCTAACAACGGCAGATGCAGGCCAAAAGTTTCACCGGCGTAAGGGCGTGCCTGCCGCACCCACAGGCTTTCCTCACCCGGCTGCCAGCGATCGCGGTCGAATAATAAGTTCACCCGATAACGTCCGTCGCGATCGATATGGCCGTAGAGATCGTTGATTTTGGTGCTGGTGACGCGCGCTGGCAACGTCCCGGCCATCTTGGGTTTGCTGATGATTGCCGGGCGAAAGCAATAGGTTTCTACACTGGGAATGGCCTGAAACGTCACTTCGAAGCTGCGATCGCGGCGGGCGCGACAGTGAATAGCGGTGATCGCCACGCCCCGGCGCCAGACCTCCGTCACCTCCTCGCCGCCGTTCACTTTTAGCAGTTGGCCGGGAGCCAATGTCGCGCAGTTTGTTTCCCCGCTCAGCCGCGTCTGCTGGTTCAGGTAGCGCTCATGGCGAATACGGGCATAAAAGGCCCCGCTCTCCGGGTCCGGCGTATGCTGGTAGCGATTACCCGGCGCCAGATAGTTGTCCGCCCAGTGATAGGCTTCACCATAGGTGGTACTATCGCCGCGGCTGACATTGATGTTGAGATTCATGTCCTCGGGCGCGTTACGATAGTTGTAGTCACGGGTGAAGACCGAACGCTCAACCACGTGGTGTCGGCTCTGCAAATCCCACACCGACTCGCTGCCGCCATCATGCTGCCCTGACGGGGCGACCGAGGGCAACATCAGCCCCGCCTCGTAGTGTTGCTGGTCGTCGAAGAACCCCGCCACATCAATATTTAGCCGGGTATCTGCGGTGAAGCGAAACCAGATCCCCACCTCGCCCAACAGCCGGGAGATAAAAGTCAGATCGTCCTCGCCGTACTGCATCACCTGTTCACGGCGCGGATATTCATGCGCCAGTCGAAATACAAAATCTTCCCCGCGCATGTGGTGACGGGTTCTGAGAATGTGCTCCACAATCTGCGGCACCGACATGTCCTGGTAAATTCGATTCTGATGGCTCTTCGACAGTAACGCCAGACGCGGCTGTAACGTCAAGGCGTAACGCGTTTCCTCCTTTGAGGTGGAAATCCGTTCAAAAGTGGTGATCGTCCCCTGCAGCACGCGCACCGGTTGCTGGATCTTAATGCCAAATCCCTGGTCAACCGGCGCCTGCAAGGTCAGCGAGGTGTTTTGCAGCAACATCTGCTGCGGGGTGATGGCGCGATCGCTGCTGGTAAATTCAATGGTATAGCGGAAAGGCTCGCTTAAGTTTTCCTCGCCTTCGAAGCACAGAACATCCAGCGAGGAGTTACAACCATGCACCTGTAAAAGATGATGACTGTGGTTGAAAAACAAAGGCTTTATGTCACTCATGGTTTATTTTCCCTTATCAAACACCATTTTCTTTATCTCCCTTCCATCACTTTCAGCCACGCTACCGCCCGTCGCTGTTTCCTGTTGATGAGGAGCCCAAAAGCGCACAAGGTTGGGCAGATTGTGTTGACCCCGGTCCCCGGCAACAAAAACGACGGACAGGAAAACCTGCCCGCACGGAGATTGATGAGATAGTCGGTTTAGAAAGCACCATCCGCCGGGGATGAGGCGGAGTTGGTCGCCACCCGGCAGGCATCGGCCTGCGGCACCAGGCTAATTTCGACCCGGCGGTTCAGCGCCCGGCCTTGCTGCGCCTCGTTGCTGGCGATAGGTCGGCTTTCGCCATAACCCTGTACCGCAAAACAACTTTCCGGCACGTCACCGGTGTCGCGCATCCAGTTGCGCACCGATTCGGCACGCTTCAGAGAGAGTGTCTGGTTGGATTTATCATCACCCACGCTGTCGGTATGCCCGGCGATGACGATAAGCCAACCTGGCCTGGCCTTTATCCCCAGCAGCGAGTTCACCAGCAGCTTGGTGGAGCCCGGTTTCAGCGTCCACTTGCCGGTATCGAAAAGTGACATGCTGTCGAGGCGGATAATTTTCGGCACGATTTTTTCTACCGCTTTCGGCGGTGGCGGGGGGACGTAGGAGCGAATCGTTTCCAGTACCGTCTGACGCAGACGCTCGCCGCGATATAGCCCGAGCCCCAGCGCCAGCGGCGCGCCATCACGCGCGAAGGCGTCCAGTTGCGCCGCATCCTGACGTAAAATCTGTACGGCGCGGGCTTTTGCTGCATGGTCGTCCATCGCCGTCCGTTCATAGCGCTGAACATCAAAGCCGATCCGCTGAAGGAGTTGATGGTTGTTCCATGCGCTGCAGCACAGCGCGATCATGGCCGCGAGGGAGAACAGGCAGAATGCCCGCCGCAGAGCACGGTTTTTCGGCGTGATGCCACCGCCCAGCGGTAGTATTGGCAAAATGAAATCAGGCAATGTCCGCGCTTCTGAAGTCATTTCCGGCAACCAGCCCGGTAGTGAGTTGAGGGCGGTATGACCAGACAGCCAGCGCTGCCATAGGTTATCCGCCACGACAGGCGCCCCGGCAGGCGTGAAATGATACAGCACGACTGCCGGAGCAATCGGGGGAACATCGTCGGTTGCCGCAGTCAACGCGCTCAACGCCATCTGCTGCGTAAAGCGGGCAAACGCATTCATCCTCACCAGCGCCGCCAGGCGATGAGCGCCATCAGCCTGCATCAGCCAGCTTGCGCTGCTGCACGGCACGCCGTCAGAGGGCCACACCTGCGTCATCTCTCCGGCACGCGCAGTCTGCCATAACGGCTCCAGCGATGCGCCGGACAGGGTGCTGTTCAGCAGTAACGGTATCGCCCGGCGGGTATCACGCCGCACCTGAGCAAGCTGCCAGCGCAACTCGCGAAGCCGGGCCGTCAGCGCCGCGTCATCATCATGTTGTTGCGGCTGCACGCAGAACATCACTGCCAGTTGCGCGATGAGCGCCGGCCGCTCACGCTGCAAATAACGCACCGTCTGCTGTAACGCGGCGGTGGTGACTCTCAGCCAGCAACCTTGTGAGGTAGGATAAACCGCGCTTTCTCCCGGCCAGTCCGCGGTGTCGCCGCAGACCAGCACAACCGGCAGTCGGTAAGGCGCCGGCGGTAGCTCAACCATCCAGTCGGCATCCTCTGGTCGCCCGCGTCGTTGCCGCTCGACGTAGACCACTCCGGCCGCTACGCCCGCCACCGTCAACCCAACAGCCAGCAACCGGCCGCCGGTGGTTAACGGCAGAAACAGCAGGCTCAGCAGCACTACCAGCAGCCCCGCCCACAACCATAACAGGCGCTGATAGCGCGCGTTCATTGCCCGCTCCCCAGTTGCAAAGCCGCTACCAGACCATCCAGCCAGTAGTTCAACCCCAGCCACAGCGCGGCCACCGCCGCCAGCGACAATCCAATGCAGATAGGCCAACGGCGCAGCCAGTCAGCCATGCCGTTGCGCCCGGAGAGCGCCGCCAGTATCGGCTGATGCGGGTCGCTCGCAAACGGCGGTACACGCTCGCCGAGCGTGCTGACAAGCGCTGCGCGCGCCGGGTCATTAAGGCTATACCGGCCCTTAAACCCCAGCGCCAGCACCCGATGAAAACAGGTCAGTACGGCTAGATCCGGCGCCGGTTCGCGCAGCACCTGGCGGATGCGCTCATAGAGCGCATCCCCGGCTTCCATGCCGCCAAAATATTTGACCTCCAGCGGTCGATCGTACCAGGTGATACTGGCGTCATCTTCCTCTTTGCGGCCTTTGGCGGTTTCATCCAGCAGCGCGCACCAGCTATAAAGGATATGCTGGCGGTTCGCCTCACTGACATCCGCGGCCACAAGCTGCGCCATCACCTGTTCAATGTTGTTTACACAACGCTGCCAGAGGAGTTTCCCCTCCCCCTCGGCCAGTTTGGCGCCGAGACGCAGTTCCGTCACCGTAAGCCAGCTATCCGCCAGCAGAGCATCAATATTGAGATCCTGAGTCATGAGCGCAGCACCGCATACAGTTCGAGTTCAGGGTCGCCCAGCAGGCCGGGCACATAAAAGACGCAACTCCCTTCCGCCAGCATCGCCTGCGCCGCCGGATGAGTCATATCAAGGGTGAAATACTGATTTTCCAGGCGCAGCGGGATGGCGGCGGGAACATGGCTCATGGCCTTTAGCGGAATACCCGGCTGCGAACCGTTGACCACCCGGTCAACCTCATCGGGGCTACCGGCTTTACACTGTTGCGGAAATTGCTCCAGCAGCTGCGCCGCAGGTAGCGCGGAACGCACCGAGAGATAAAAATCGGCCTCTTCGCGCAACCTTGGATCGTGCAGACGGGCATGCCAGCGCTTACGCCGGTCATCGTGCGTCATTTCAATCGCCACGACCCTGGATGGCAGGCTGGCTTCGAGCAGTACGCCGAGTAATTTGAACAACGGTGGAAAGACTTCTGTCAGCGCCTGATGGCGATAAGGCGGAATATCCGCCGTAGTATGGTCAAGGGAGAAGGTCAGCAGACTGCCCGCCAGGCCGGCCAGCGCTTCATACAGCCGTTCCGGATGTACCTGTGGATGGCGTAGAAAATGGCTCAACACCGGCTCCGCGCTGTTGAGCGCGTTCAGTAGCCAGAACAGTGATACATCCGCTACCGCAAAATCCGCCATCCTGGCGTTGCTCTCCCGGCGCATCGCCATCAGGCGCTGCAGGCGCGCGCGCAGCTGATTCGTCAGCTGTTCTGTTTGTTCGTAAAGCCAGTGGCTGGCCAACACTTTCAGCAGCGGCGGGATAAAGTGCTCATCCAGCGACCAACAGTTCTGACTGTCGCGACGTAGTCTGGCGAGGGCGACGGTTTGATAATCGCCGTTATCGTCATCCGCAGCGCGCAGCGTCAGTTGCGCAAGCAGCACCGCAATTTGTCGACTGTCTTCGCCATATCTGTTGCGCACTTCTCGCCAGGCCAGACGCCAACGTACCGGCCGCTCTGCGCGCTCTTCCATCTGCAGGCAGTTGCCGCCGTTTTCATTCTCATGAGGCAGCGCCAGCACCACGGTTAATTCACGGCAGTCCTCCTGCGGCAATACCATTACCGCAGGAAGCGCATCAGCGTTATCGCTGTCGATAAGCGTGCCGTCAGGAAAGCGCACGTACAGGTGACTGGCTTTTAGTGTCCCTTGCTTTAGCAGGGCGGCGTCAAATTCGACGCGGATGACGCCCCAGGGATTCATTACTCCCAGACGGGCAATACATTCGCTTTGCCAGGCCGCCTGGTTCACCTGTTGTTGAAAATGTTGTGGGGAGATCATCTGACCCCTGCCCCACAGTGGTCGTAATGTTTTCATCGCACCTCCTGTGCGTTACTTTTGCTTCTTCAATAAGACGTTCTTAAACCCCAGATTTCATTTCACCTTGCTAACTCACGGGCGAACGGCGCTCCGAAAGAGAAAAAATTGAATTATTGTTATTGGTATTTATTTTTTCTTGAACGAATATTGGGTGGGCTTTAATATTATCGAAACGACTAACGGCCAGAAGTTTAAGCGTCAGCTCGACGGCCCTCGGTTCAATTTCGATATGCAGTGACAATTGTGAATGAATACGGGTATTGAGTCGCTCACCTGGGAAGGCGTTGTTCATTACATCCCTTATATATCCGAACCACATCAGAATGAATCACTAGTTACCGTCAGCCACCCAGATTAATGAACCATATTTAGATTGATATCAAGAATATTCACTATAGAAATAACAAACAAAATAACTAGCAATCGCAATATTGCAATATATCGCGTGGGCTCATGTGTTTTTAGTAGGGAATTAAACCAAAAACTCACTGACTAACGGGGCATGCGCCAATGATGCCTATTCCATTGATATAAATCATCACTTACCGCTATGCCGCAACAATATTGACCTGAAAGAATTTTCGGCTCAATTATATTTCTGGCGAATTATTTACAAACATTCTATCTCCCCCAAATGCGCACCAGCCAGAAAAGTCACCTCTTCAACGGCGGAGAATATTTTTATATTCGGCGAATAACATTCATTCAAATAATAAAACCCATTAATTGCGCGCAATTAATGGGTTTTATTAGCCTTGCCCCGGCTTATCGTGTTGCCCGCATCAGCAGACTAACAATAAACGCGCCGCCAAGCCCGGCAGTAATAATACCAATCGGTAATTCTTGATTCGCTATCAGGCTTCGGCTAAGTATATCGCCGCCAATGAGCAATATCGCGCCCAGCAGAGCGCACATTGGCACGGCCATTCGGTGCCTGACGCCCACGACCCGACGCGCCAGATAAGGCACCATCAGGCCGACAAAACCAATGACCCCGGTTAAAGAGACCAGCAAAGCGGTAGCCAACGCGCAGCAGAGAAAGGTTTCGCTTCTCAGCCGCTCCACGTCGACGCCCAGCGAGCAGGCCGTCTGCTCCCCCGCCAGCAGCGCATCCAACGCCCGCCAGCGAATCAGGGTAAATCCGCTCAACAACGCCAGGCTCAATAACGGAATGAACAGGTTGTCCCATCGCGCCAGTCCCAGACCGCCCAATGACCAGAATAGCAACGAACCGGCCGCTCGCTGATCGCCGGAAAAGACCAGATAGCTGGTCAGCGCGCTGAAAAGAAACGACACCGCCAGGCCGCAGATAATTAACTGTTCCGCTCGCCTTAGCTGGTTGACGCGAAACAACATCATCACCGCCAGCGCGGATAATATCCCGCCGATGAAGGCCGAGACCGGCAGCGTAAACGCCCCCAGTATCTCGCCGAAACGGGTGATCACCAGCACCGCGCCGGCGGAAGCGCCTGAAGAGAGACCGAACAAGAATGGATCGGCCAGTTCGTTACGTGTCGTAGTCTGTAACAGCAAGCCGGCGATCGCCAGTCCTGCGCCGGTCAACGCCGCCAGCAGGCTCCGTGGTAGGCGTAAGTCAATGATGATAGTTTTCAAAATTTCGGGAATGGGAGCCGATGATAGCCCTAACGCTGATATCACCTGTCGCCATGAGAGTTCCACACTCCCCAACCGCAGGCTCGAAATCATCAAGGCGCATAAAACGACGGATGCCAGCGCCGTCCATAGAACAAAACGTTGCACTGACGGCTTCATTTCACGTCCGTGGCATATAAGAGATGCGCCAGCTTCTCAACTGCCGCAATATTCGCCGGCCCCGGAGTCAATTCAGCATACTGCAACTTTAGATAACGCTGCTGCCGGACAGCGGGGGTCTGTTTCATCAGGGGATGGGATTCCAGTATGCGCTGCAGCGCCTCGGTTCCCGTGCCGGTTTGGTAATCGAGCAGAATAATCACCTGTGGTTCTCTGGCCGCCACCGCCTCCCAGCTCGTCGTTGTCCAGTTCGCGTCCAGAGTATCCATCACGTTGCGTCCCCCGGCCGCCTCGATAATGGCCGTCGGCATCCCGTACTTGCCGCTGGTAAAAGGTTTATCTTCGCCGGAGTCATAGACAAAGACCCGCAGCGGCTGCGTATTCGCTGCCCTGGCAGGCAGATGCGCCAGGCGACGCTTCCATCCTTCCACCAGCGCTTCTGCCTGTTGTTGCTTGCCAAAAATCTTGCCCAACTTGAGTTCATCGTTGTACAGCAAACTCATATCAGCTTTCTTCCCGCGCCCGCCGGCCTGGACGCAGCTTTCACTGAGTACCAGGGTGTTAATCCCATATGGCGCCAGCGTCTGCGGCGTCACATCGCCGCCGATTTTCATGCCGTAGTTCCAGCCGGCGAAGAAAAAGTCCGGCCGAACCGCCAGCAGCGTTTCCAGCGCCGGATATTTAGGCGCCAGCTCGGGGATGGCCCCCATTGCCGCTTTGAACTCCGGCGTAAGTTTGTACCAGCCGGTGATGCCGGTTAGCCCCACAATCCGCTGCTGGAGATCGAGCGCGAAGGCCATTTCCGCCATATTAAGATCGTTAATCACCGCGCGCTGCGGGGGTTGATTAAAGGTGATGGGCTTACCGCAGCTATCCACGGTGACGGGAAATTGATTAGCCAGCGCCAACGGGCTACTTAACAGCAGCAATAAAGTAGTTAAAAGTTTGTTCATATTTACTCGAGTTCATTAAGCGCGATGAGGAACTTCAAAAATGCGCAGCGCTTTACCGCTAACGGGATGCGCCACGCGAAAACTGGTCATGCCAAAAACCGGATAGCTCACGCTGGGGTGCAGCGCAGCCTCGGGTACGTCGCAAATCATCTGCTTGCCATGGTGGAGAACCAGCATCCGGTCGGCAAAGGCTTCAGCCGCGGCAAGGTCGTGTAACACCGCAATCACCGCAACCTCTGCGCGTTTTACCAGGGCAAGTAACTCGGTTCTCGCCAGCGGATCGAGGTGATTAGTCGGCTCATCCAGCAGTAATAATGTGGGCGATTGCGCCAGCGCGCGGGCGAGCGCGGCGCGCTGGCGCTGACCGCCGGAGAGGTCGCCCAACTGGCGATGGCGTAAAGGTTTCAGATCCGTATCACTAATAACGCTCTCCACGATGCGACGTCCCTGCGCCGAGGACGGTGATTCGCGATACGGTAAACGCCCCAATTGAACATACTCTTCCACCGTCAGACGCAAATCGGGGATATCGTTTTGCGACAGGAAGGCAATATTCCGCGCGCGCGCTTCCGGCGACAGTTGCCGTAGTGGACGCCCCTGCCAGTACAGCGTCCCTTTATCCGGACAGAGTTCGCCAATAATGGCTCTTAATAGGCTCGACTTACCGCTGCCGTTAGGTCCAATAACCGCCAGCTTTTCCCCGGCTCGGAGCGAGAAATGAATACCGTCGAGTATCACGGCCCCCCTTTTGGCTGTCAGATGCAGCGTATTGATGCGAAGTATTTCAGTATCGACCTTGGACATATTACTTTATTTCGTATGTTATAACATAACAATTATGTATCACACCCCACTCGTCTCTGCAAAGGGGTTGCATACTTTGTTATCGTTATTCGCTAAAAAGTCTTCCGTTCCGGAGCGTAGATTCCGGGTCGCCTTCCAGACAGAGATTCGCTATCATCCGCCCTCACCCTTAAGCAGCGCCTGCCCATGTCTACCGTAATTGATACCTTCATCGCCCCACCTTGTTCCGCGCAGATTAAGATCCTCTACGAGGACGAACATTTGTTATTGATCGACAAACCCAGCGGTCTGCTCAGCCTATCGGGTAAGAACCCGCAGAACCTGGATTCGGTCCATCACCGCCTGGTGCAGAATTTTCCTGGGTGCTCGCTGGTTCATCGGCTCGATTTCGGGACTTCCGGCCTTATGGTGGTGGCGCGTAACAAAGCGATAAACGCCGCGCTGTGTCAGCAGTTCAGCCAGCGGGCGGTAAGCAAGGTTTATCACGCCCTGTTGTGTGGGCATCCAGAGGAAGATGAAGGGGTGATAGACGCGCCGATTGCTAAAGATCCGGCGCTGTTTCCACGAATGGCGATTAGCGTGCGTAACGGTAAACCGGCGCGCTCGTGCTTTCAGGTGCTATCACGGGAATGGTTGTCAACAGCCAATGGTTCGCTGGCGGTAACTCGCGTACGATTGCTACCGGAAACCGGACGCACCCATCAGCTACGCATCCACTGCCAGCATCTCGGCTATCCGATTCTCGGCTGCGATCTCTACGGAGGGCTGGCGTCACATCAGGCCTCACGCCTGATGCTCCACGCCAGCGAACTGCATTTTCACCATCCGGTCAGCGGTGAAGCGATAGCGGCGCGCCAGCCCAGCCCTTTCTGATTCGTCAGTCGCAAATCACTTTTATCGCCAGCCCGCCGCGTGAGGTTTCGCGATATTTATCGTTCATGTCTTTACCGGTTTCATACATTGTCTCAATGACCTTGTCGAGACAAACCCGCGGCTCGCTGGTTCGGCGGAGCGCCATCCGCGCGGCGTTAACCGCCTTCACCGCATTGATGGCATTGCGTTCGATGCAGGGGATTTGCACCTGCCCGGCCACCGGATCGCAGGTCAGACCGAGGTTATGTTCCATGGCGATTTCCGCGGCGTTGCATACCTGCGCCGGGCTGCCGCCAAGGAGCTCCGTCAGCCCAGCCGCCGCCATAGAGCAGGCCACGCCAATTTCGCCCTGACAGCCAACTTCTGCGCCAGATATAGAGGCATTCATCTTATACAGTGAACCGATAGCCGCCGCAGCCAGCAGATAGCGGGCAATCGAGTTGGCATTGACCGGGCGGCGAAACTTGTCGTAATAGGCCAGAACCGCGGGAATAATCCCGCATGCGCCATTGGTAGGCGCGGTGACAACCCGGCCACCGGCGGCATTTTCTTCGCTCACCGCCAGCGCAAACATATTGATCCAGTCGATGACGTTCATCGGATCGCGGGACAGACTATCGCTGGCCACCAGCTGTCGGCGCAGCGCCGCCGCCCGCCGCGGCACGTTGAGCGGCCCCGGCAGCACGCCCTCGGTATTCATTCCCCGCTCAATACCGTTACGCATCACCGCGTAAATGGCGGCGAAACCAGCATCGATTTGCCCCTTATCGCGCAGCGCCCGCTCGTTTTGCATCATCAGGCCAGAGATGGAAAGGCCATTGTGTTCGCACAGCTGAAGCAGTTGATGGGCGGAACGGAAATCAAAGGGGACGGGCGTTGCGATATCGTGAGTCTGGCCAAAACGCGATTCCTCAACGATAAATCCGCCGCCAATTGAGTAATAGGTTTTGCTGAGTAGCGGCTGCTGATGATCCCAGGCGCTGATGCGCATACCGTTCTCATGGCGGGCCAGCGCGCTATCATGAAATACGATGCTCTCCGGCAGCGGGAAATCAACCTGCCGACTCCCCTTCGCCACCGGCAGACGGCCGCTCGCGGTCACCTGCTGAATGAAGGCCGGGATGGCGTCAATATCGACATCCTGCGGACTATTTCCCGCCAGCCCCATGATAATGGCGACATCGGTCGCATGCCCTTTGCCGGTCAGCGATAGCGAACCGTACAGATCGACGACAATGCGCGTAGTCTGCGTCAGGTCGCCGCGGGTCGCCAGCTCGGTGATAAAACTTTTTCCTGCATTCATCGGCCCCACCGTATGAGAGCTCGAAGGACCAATACCAATTTTGAAAATATCGAAAGCGCTAATCATATCTACACCTCGGTTTACCGTGCAGTGAAGACCAGGTTTCACACCCATGATAAAAATGGGGCGACCATTATCGTCGCCCCGTTGCGTTACAGCGCCTGGGTGAAGGTTCGCGAAATGACATCCTGCTGCTGTTCGTGGGTTAGCGCATTAAAGCGCACCGCATAGCCAGAGACGCGGATGGTCAGGTTCGGATAATTTTCCGGATGAGCTATGGCGTCCAGCAGCATCTCGCGGTTCATCACGTTGACGTTCAGATGCTGGCCGCCCTCGATCCGTTCTTCGTGGTGGAAGTAGCCATCGAGCAGACCGACGAGGTTGGTTTGCCGGACGCTCGCCTCTTTACCTAACGCCGCCGGGACGATCGAGAAGGTATAAGAGATTCCATCCTTCGCGTAGGTGAACGGCAACTTAGCCACGGAAGTCAACGAAGCGACCGCCCCTTTGCGATCGCGGCCATGCATCGGGTTGGCCCCCGGCGCAAACGGCGTACCGGCGCGGCGGCCATCCGGGGTATTACCGGTTTTCTGGCCGTACACCACGTTTGAGGTAATCGTCAGGATCGACTGCGTGGGCACCGCGTTACGGTACGTCGGCAACACCTTAATTTTCTTCATAAAGCGTTCAACGAGATCGCAGGCAATACTATCGACGCGCTGATCGTTATTGCCGTACTGCGGATAATCGCCTTCAATCTCAAAATCGATCGCCAGGCCGCTGTCGTCGCGGATGGGTTTCACCTTCGCGTGCTTAATAGCCGAAAGCGAATCCGCCGCCACCGACAGCCCGGCAATCCCGCAGGCCATAGTGCGGTATACGTCGCGGTCGTGCAGCGCCATCAGCGAGGCTTCATAACTATATTTATCGTGCATGTAATGAATGATGTTCAGCGCGCTGATGTACTGCACCGCCAGCCAATCCATAAAATGATCGAGGCTGGCCATCACTTTGTCGTAATCCAGCACCTCATCCATCAGCGGCGCGGTTTTCGGCCCGACCTGGATTTTGAGTTTCTCATCCACCCCGCCATTGATTGCGTACAGCAGCGTTTTGGCGAGGTTGGCGCGCGCGCCGAAGAACTGCATCTGTTTGCCGATGACCATCGGGCTGACGCAGCAGGCAATAGCGTAATCATCACTGTTGAAATCGGCGCGCATCAGGTCATCGTTTTCATACTGCAGCGAGGAAGTGACGATCGAGACCTGGGCGGCATATTTCTTAAAGGCAATCGGCAGCGCCTCCGACCACAATACGGTAAGGTTGGGTTCCGGCGCTGGGCCCATGGTGTGCAGCGTATGCAGATAGCGGAAGGAGTTTTTAGTCACCAGCGTGCGGCCATCCAGCCCCATCCCGCCAATCACTTCGGTTGCCCAGATAGGATCGCCGGAGAATAGCGTATCGAATTCCGGCGTACGCAGGAAACGCACCATGCGGATCTTCATAATGAAGTGGTCGATCAGTTCCTGGGCCTGTTGTTCATTGAGGATCCCGGCGTGGAAGTCGCGCTCGATATAGATATCGAGGAAAGAGGCGGTACGCCCCAGCGACATCGCGCCGCCGTTTTGCGATTTCACCGCCGCCAGATAGGCGAAGTACAACCACTGTACCGCTTCCTGAGCGTTGCGCGCCGGGCGGGAGATATCGCAGCCGTATTTCGCCGCCATCTCCTGCATTTGCAGCAACGCGCGGCGGTGTTCCGCCAGCTCTTCACGCAGACGAATAGTGGCTTCCAGATCCTGCCCGCGCTCCAGCGTTGCCTGCAGATCGGCAAACTGCAGTTCACGTTCACGCACCAGATAGCGGATGCCGTATAGCGCCACGCGGCGGTAGTCGCCAATGATACGCCCGCGGCCATAGCCATCCGGCAGACCGGTCAGTACGCCGGATTTACGGCAGCGCAGCATATCCGGCGAATAAGCGTCAAATACCCCCTGATTGTGGGTTTTACGCAGCTCGGTGAACAGATATTCAAACTGGCTATCCATTTCCCGGCCATAGGCATCAAACGAGCTTTTAATCATGTTAATGCCGCCAAACGGATGCAGCGCGCGCTTGAGCGGTTTATCCGTTTGCAAGCCGACTATTTTTTCCAGCGATTGCTCAATATAGCCGGCATCGTGAGCGGTAATGGTGGTGGCGATATTAGTATCAAAATCAACCGGCGCGTGGGTGGCGTTCTCTACGCGAATGCCGGCCATGACTTTTTCCCACAGCGCGGTCGTCGCCGGCGTCGCCTCAGCAAGGAATGATTCATCTCCGGTATACGGCGTATAGTTGTGCTGAATAAAATCACGGACATTAATTTCTTCTTTCCAGTCCGTACCTTTAAATCCGTGCCATGCTTCGGCGTACAGCATATCGCTGGTATCGATATTTACCTTCATGAAAATAATCTCTCTACAGGACCACAACGTAATTAAGCAAATTCCAGGGATGCATTAATTTTGCCTAAATGAATAGCATCGAGCGCAATCATCTTCTCTTCATTGGTGGGTATGACTGCAGATATCACTCGAGCCTCGCGGGAAGAAATAATGCGTTCACCGGCGGAGTTGGGTTGTTTATTTAGCGCCTCATTCAGGCTGACGCCGAATACCGCTAAATGCTCAATCACCAGTTGACGGATTAATACCGAATTTTCGCCGATACCGCCGGTAAAAATAATCGCGTCAAGGCGGCGTAGCGAGGCGGCATGGCCGGCAATGTGGCGGGCAATACGATGCACAAAGGTTTTAATCGCCAACCGCGCGCGTTCATGCCCCTCATGCCAGGCTTTTTCCAGCACCCGCAGGTCGGATGACAATCCGGATATCCCCAGCAGGCCGGACTCCTTATTCACCACGCGCTCCAGATCGCTGAGCGTCTGGTTAGTTTCGCCGGCGATCCACGCCATCGCGCCAAAATCGACATCCCCGCTGCGGGTGCCCATCATCAGGCCTTCCAACGGCGTCATGCCCATCGAGGTATCCACGCTGCGGCCGTTGCGTACCGCGCAAATCGACGCCCCGTTGCCAAGATGAGCAATGACCAGCCCGCTATCCTGCTCGGGTAAATCAAGCAACGCCAGCGCGCGCTGAGTCACATAACGGTGCGAGGTGCCGTGGAAACCATAGCGGCGCACGCCCAGTCGCTGGTAATAGTCCCACGGCAGGCCGTAAAGAAATGCTTCTGGCGCCAGCGTCTGATGAAAGCTGGTATCAAAGACCGCTACCTGCTGTACGCCCGGGAATAACTGCTGAGCTGATTCAATACCGCTGAGATTGGCGTAATTATGCAGCGGCGCCAGCGGCGACACCTGGCGAATATTGTCGATAACTTCATCGGTAATTATCGCCGATTCGGTAAATATGCTGCCGCCGTGCGCGATACGGTGGCCAATTAACGCCACGCTATCCATTAAATCACGCTTTTCTAATTCAAATGCGATCGCCTTCAATGCGCCTTCATAGCTGCGGTGAGCCAGCTTAGCCGGCTCTCCCCCATTTATTGACAGGAACGCATCTTCAGAATTAATGCCATCTGCAATACCAGCCATTAATACTTCACAGCTGGCGGCATCAAGTACTGAAAATTTAATTGAAGACGAGCCGCAGTTAATGACCAGTACTACCGGATATTCATTCATGTCATCACTCCGCTCGTCCTGAGCTTAATTAAAACAGTTTGTAAACGATGTTCAGAATGGTCAGCAGACCGATTACCGTGACGAAGACGTTGTCCAGGCGGCCGCGATATTTCGCCAACGATGGCGCTTTACGGATGGCGTACATCGGCAGCAGGCACAGCAGCGAGGCAATAATCGGCGCGCCCATCGCTTCAATCAGGTCGAGAATGTTCGGGTTGGCGTAGGCGACAATCCACGTTGAGCCCATGATAAAAATCATGCTGATGGTGTTGAGCTTGCCGCTGGAAACGCGGGTTTTATCGCCTTTGTAACCAAACTTCAGCACCAGACCGTTCAGGCCTTCCAGCGTGCCGAGGTAGTGTCCGAAGAAGGATTTGAAAATCGCCACCAGCGCGATGATTGACGCGCCATATTCAAGCACCGTTGCAAAGGTGGATTTGGTGCCGGACAGCGAGGCGAAGTGGTTCGCCAGGTACGAGAGCACCGGGATATTCTGCGCTTTGGCATCCGCCATATTCTGCGGCGACAGCGTAAACAGGCAGCTGAAGGCGAAGAACATTACCACGGCCACCATCAGCATGCTGGCGCGAGAGATAATCTGTGAACATTTGCGCTCGGTGAACTCGCGACCAAAGTCTTTCTCATACTCTTCGCGCTTGGAAACCACGAATGAAGAGACAATTGGCGAGAAGTTAAACGAGAACACCATAATCGAAATACCCAGCCAGACGGTCACCAGAATACCATCGTGACCGGTCAGCGAGATCTCGCTTAAATTCACCTGATCGATAACCGCGGAGTTCCAGTAAGGGATCAGCGACAGAGAAATCAGCACCAGGCTGGCGATAAACGGCCATACCAGATAGCTCATTACCTTCACCATCAGATCTTTACCGAACCAGATGACAAACGCCATCAGCAGCAGCAGGAACAGCGCGACAAAACCGCGGTTCAGCGCCGGCAGCTGCAGCTGATTTTCCCAGAAGGTCATAAAGGTATTGGTGATCGTCACGCCGTAAATCCACAGCAGCGGGCAAATCGCGAAGAAATAAAGGAAAGTAATCACCACCCCGCCGGTTTTACCAAAGTGCTCCTCTACCGTTTCAGTGATGTTGCCGGAAGGATTTGAGCCGGAAAGGCACAGCCGGGCCAGCGCCCGATGGCAATAGAAGGCGATCGGGTAGGCCAGCACTAACATCAGTAAGATGGGGATCAGGCCGCCGAAACCGGCGCGGATCGGGAAGAATAATACCCCGGCGCCAATGGCGGTGCCGAATAAGCCCAGGGTCCAGGTGGTGTCCGATTTGCGCCAGGACGACTCTTTTGTCTGGCTGGATACAATGCTATCTGTAGTACTCATATCCTATCCTCATCAAAAAGATTAAGCGTCAACTAAACCAGTAATTTGCGATACGCGAGACAGGTCGATATTGCCGCCGGAAATAATGCTGACGGTTTTTCGGTTCTGAATATAGCTGTCCAGCTTACCGCTTAATAATGCGGCACAGGCTAACGCCCCGGCCCCTTCGGTAATCACTTTATTGCGTTGAATAAGTGCGACCATGCTGTTGCGAATTTCGTCTTCGCTGACCAGCACAATATCGTCAACTAATTCACGAACGATCTGATAAGTAATATTTCCCGGGCGAGAAACGTCGCAACCGTCAGCCAGGGTGGCATTATTGCGATGATTGGTGATTTCTCCGGCGTAATACGAGGCCGCCATGCCGTGAACGTTTTCAGACTGTACGCCAATAATACGAATGGTCGGGTTGATCGATTTAATCGCCACCGCGATACCGGCAATTAAACCGCCGCCGCCAATCGGTACAATAACGTTATCGACATCATATAAATCCTCCATGATTTCCAGACCAATAGTCCCCTGGCCGGCTATCACTTTCGGATCGTCGTATGGTGGAATAAATATCCGCCCTTCCATTTCAACAATTTCGCTGACTTTGGCGATGGTGTCGTTAAAATTATCGCCATGTAGCACCACTTCCGCCGAATAGTCGCAGGTGGCGGCCACTTTTGATTTTGGCGCGCCTTTCGGCATCACCACTTTACCATCGATGCCGAGCATAGCGCAGGAGAGCGAAACACCCTGCGCATGGTTACCGGCGGAACACGCCACCACGCCTTTGCGCTTTTCCGCATCAGTCAGCGAACTGAGTTTATTAAACGCGCCGCGAATTTTAAAAGAACCGGTGCGCTGCATATTTTCAAACTTAAGGAAGATTTCGCCTTTGCATCGTTCGCTGAAATAATTCGAACGCGGCATCCCCGTTTTATATATTTTACCTGCCAATCTTTTTTTCGCTTCGAGGATATCTTCAATAGCAACTGGAAGATCGTATGTAATATGCATGAGAACCTCTTAACCTGGAATTAAACAAATAGCGTTAATGGGCAGCGACTGATAAATAAATCGCAGCTTAAGTTTCAATCAATATAAAAGACTGTTAATCAACGGTGATTAATTGTCGTCGTCGGCAACCGCTATGGGCTGAATATTCTTTCGCTAATTCAACTAACGCCGAGGCCGCGCTTTTAATGCGATAATTCTTCGACCATACCGCAGCATAATGCGCTACCGGTAATGCGTCCTCGACAGGAATAGTAATAAATTGATTAGAGCCAAATGGTGCGGTCATATCACACGGAATAACCGTCAGGAAATCAGCATTGAGAACAAGATTATAAATAGTAACGACAGAGTCTGTTTTAACGATGTTTTCATTGTTGATGCCGCTGCGTTGAAGCGTGGCGAGGAGTTCACTGTAGTAACCCATATTGGTTTGCGGCAATACCCACTGTTCGTGCTGTAACGATGCCAGCGTGGCACTGCCGCTCCGCGTTCGCGATTTGCTGGCCACCAGGACGAATTCCGATTCAAATAGCGGTTCGACATGTAGATCGTGCAGCTTCATTTCATCGCTCAGCGTGCCGATGGCGAAATCGAGACGACCATCACGGATCGCCGGCAGGAACGAAGAAAGCTGCGCTTCATACATCGAGACCTGTGCTTTTGGATATAATTTTTTGAATTTATGGATCATATCCGACATAAACGTGAAGCCGATTAGCGACGGGAAACCAAACGAGACGTCAACGACTGTGCTGCAGGTCATACTGTGCATTTCGTTAACCATATTTTTCATTTCACGGGTAATCGACTCCGACCAGGTCAACAGCACCTGCCCGGCTTCAGTCAAAGTTACACCGGTATTTTTACGGACGATGAGCTCGGTACCGAAATAGTCTTCAATATCATTAATTGTTTTACTGACTGCAGGTTGAGTTAATCCTAATTCTTTCGCTGCTGAACCAATCGAACCACTTCTGATCACCTCCTGGAATACAACCAGGTGCTGAGTTTTAGGGAGCGGAATAGTGTTCATATTGGTTATCCACGTTAATGACTTTGTTGACGGCGGGAAGTGTATCAAATGATGATCTGGTGGTTGTGTGAGACCACTCACAAAGCCCTTTTACCTATAATCAACCTTATCCAAAAAAACAAATTAAAACATTTAAAATCAATAAGTTAAAATAAAAAACATGAAATTAATCATGATTTTAGTCAAAGAAATATGAGGGGATAAAAAATATTTATGGGGATAAAAAAGGTTAATTTTTAAGCTAAAAATGAGCGGGCAAAGGGTAATTTTCAAGCAATAAAAGGAGGTATTTCACATTAATTTCTGTTTAAACCTCAGGTGTAAACAATCAAATAAAATGAGAAAACTGTATTTATTTCGATTTATTACGGGGTGAGGTCACAATTTTTCACGTTATTTGTATGTAAAGATATATTTCATTAATTTAGCTGAAAACAAAAACAAACAATTAATTATCATTATCAACATTATTTTAACCTCATTTTTTGGCTATTTTATAGCAGGTAATTCCTTGATTAAAATCAATATCGATTTTTCATCCAGTCACAAACCTGCCAAGCAGTGATTTGTGCTAATCATCACAAATCAGGAAAACTCATCATCCATGTGCCGCAGATAACGCCAACCGGTAAGCGCACTCACCGCCGCACAGATCGCTAACGTGATACCCAAGGATTCCCCCCAACCCACAATTGCCAGCCCCAAGCCGATAATCAAATAATAGGCCAGGCCAAGCAGCGCCCCGGCACTACCGCGGCAATCGCCGTAATCGCTAAGCGCCGTACCCAGCACCACGGGGATCGCCATGGCATAGGCTGTCGCTACCCCCATCATCGGTAGCAAAAAGAGCCATGAATGTGTTAACAGGCCAACGCCTGCGCTGGCGAGCAATAACAGAAGACCGGCACAAATAAATATGTGCTGCTGCCCCGCTCCACGTCGTAGCAACAGACGATTCCCCTGCGCGCCGGCTAACGCTCCCGCGGCCAGCGCCATACCGCTGTAGCCAAAAGCCCGCGCATCCAGCCCCAGGCGGGCAAAAAGGAACGGCCCCTGGCTGTAGTAGCTGAACAAACCGATATTCAATGCCGCCACCAGCGCCACCGCTAAACGGATTTTTGTATCCACCATCATGCGCAGTAATAGCGGCCAGAGCGCCTGATTTGCCGTTCGCGACGGCCGGGTTTCCGGCATTACCGCCGCGCACAGCAGCAATAGCGTCGCCGCCAGCAACGCCAGGGCGCTAAACACGCCATACATCCCCCACCACCCCGCCAACACGCCGCCAGAATAGACGCCAATTGCTGGGCTGATAGCCAGCGCCATGCCCACGAAGGAAAAAATCGCCGCCAACTGCCGACCTTCAAACGCATCGCGCAACACCGTTTGCCCAACCACCGACCCGATAGCCGCGCCGAAAGCCGCCAGGATGCGAGCCGCCAGCAATACGCCAAAATTTGGCGCCGCCAGCGCCAGCATGCAGCCTGCGGTATACACCGCCAGACCGAGCAATAACGCCGGCCGCCGTCCACGCCGGTCGCTGAACCAGCCCCAGAACAGCACGCCGATGGCAAAGCCAATGAAATAGACCGCCAGCGTCTGCGCCGCATCGGCGGCGCTAACGGAAAAATGGGCGCTGATATCAGTCAGCGCCGGGCTATAGATAGTTTCCGCGATTTGCGGAAACATGAGTAATGCGGTAACCAGCGCCATCGCCGAACGACTTAACATATCAATCTCCCTCATCAGAGGCGCCATTGTAGGGAGCGGCAAAATCGGCGATTATAAATATAATGACACTTAACATCGAGAATCAGACATCATGGCCTGGCTCAGCGCGGATGCATCCTTTGACCCTGATATATTCAATGCGCCGCTGATTGGCGTGCAAGCGACCCTAAACGGCGATCATGACGATGGTCTGCATCAACATCAAATGGGACAGATGCTATTTACCCGTCAGGGCTGCATCCGGCTGACGCTGAACGACGGCGCGCTATTGTGTATGTTGCCGCCGACCCGCGCGGCGTGGATCCCCGCAGGCGTCACCCACCGCGCCGAAATGCAGCACATCGTTGATTACCGTTCGGTATGGTTCGCCAATGACTCATACCCGCAGTTGCCCCGTCAGCCTGCGATCCTCAACGTTACGCCGCTGCTGCGCGAGCTACTGGAACGCATCAGCGCCAGCCCCTGGGATACCGACTGGCGACAGGGCCCGGCCCTGCACCTGGCGGCGCTTTGCGTGGCGGAAATCGGCGCGGCAAAACATGAACCGATGATGCTAACGCTGCCGCAGGATAAACGTCTACGTCATCTCAACGGCCATGAGCAACCGCCGCTACTTCAACAACTGGCGGCGCAATGCGGCGCCGGAGAAAAGACCATCAGCCGCCTGTTTCAGCGCGAAACCGGCATGTCATATCAGCAGTGGCGCCAGCAGTGGCGGCTGATGAAAGCCGTAGAATTGCTGTCCTGCGGCCAGCGCATCACGGATGTCGCCCAGGCGCTGGAGTTTGCCAGCGATAGCGCCTTCATCTACTTCTTCCGTACTCAGACCGGCAAAACGCCGGGACAATATGTCGCCAGGTAAATACTCTGTTTTCGGCCAAAATGTTAACTCCAGCACGCGAGGCGGCCGATATTCGGCTAAGGTTTTCTGATGGCCGTTCGCAGTGGCGCGAAGTCAGCAAAACGTAAAATGGAGAATTATCGATGACGAGATCGGTTCTACGTCGCCCGGAAACCCTGACCCACCTTATTCAACTGGCGCTGGGAGGCGCAATGTTAAGCCTGGCGACATTCGCCGCGCAGGCAGATGACAACACCTCCCCGGTGCCGCAATCGCCTGATGAACTTTTAGGTCCGCTATTTAACGACGTGCAAAGCGCGAAACTCTTCCCTGACCAAAAAACCTTCGCTGATGCGGTCCCGAATAGCGATCCGCTAATGATCCTTGCCGACTATCGGATGCAAAAAGGTCAGGCCAGCTTCGATCTGCGCCATTTCGTCGAGATCAACTTCACCCTGCCGCGTGATAACGATCAATATGTGCCGCCGAAAGGGCAAACCCTGCGTCAACACATTGATGGGCTATGGCCGGTGCTAACCCGCAGCACCGTCGAGGTCGAGAAGTGGGATTCGCTGCTGCCGCTACCGAAACCTTATGTGGTGCCCGGTGGACGCTTCCGCGAAGTCTATTATTGGGATAGCTATTTCACCATGCTGGGCCTCGCCGAAAGCGGGCACTGGGATAAAGTGGAAGACATGGTGGCCAATTTTGCCGCCGAGATTGACCGCTGGGGGCATATTCCAAACGGCAACCGCAGTTACTATCTGAGCCGTTCGCAACCGCCGTTCTTTTCCTTTATGGTTGAGCTGCTGGCCAGCCACGATGGCGATCGGGCGCTAAAGACCTGGCTGCCGCAGATGGAAAAAGAGTATCGCTACTGGATGGAAGGCGCCGATGCGCTGACGCCCGGCAACGCGAATAAACGCGTGGTACGTCTGGAAGATGGCGCGCTGCTTAACCGCTACTGGGATGATAACGATACGCCTCGCCCGGAGTCCTGGCTTGACGACGTGACAACCGCCAAAAACAATCCTAACCGCCCGGCCACCGAAATCTATCGTGACCTACGTTCCGCCGCGGCCTCCGGATGGGACTTCAGTTCTCGCTGGATGGATAATCCGCAGCAGCTGGGGACTATCCGCACCACCAGCATCATTCCGGTCGACCTCAATGCGCTGATGTTCCACATGGAGAAAACCATTGCCCGCGCCAGTAAAGCCGCAGGCGACAGCGCTAAAGCCGGACAGTACGACGCGCTGGCGAATGCCCGCCAGAAGGCGCTGGAAAAATATCTGTGGAACGATAAAGAGGGCTGGTATGCCGATTACGATCTGAAGAGCCATAAAGTCCGCAATCAGCTGACCGCCGCGGCGCTGTTCCCGCTGTACGTCAAAGCGGCCTCCAGCGAACGTGCCGCGAAGGTAGCCGCCGCCGCCGAAAGCCGCCTGCTGAAGCCCGGCGGGCTTACCACCACCACGGTCAATAGCGGCCAACAGTGGGATGCGCCAAACGGCTGGGCGCCGCTGCAGTGGGTGGCGGTGGAAGGTCTGCAGAACTATGGTCAGAAAAAGGTGGCCATGGACGTCACCTGGCGCTTCCTCAGCAACGTCCAGCACACCTATGACAGCAAGCAGAAGCTGGTTGAGAAATATGACGTGAGTTCGACGGGTACCGGCGGCGGCGGCGGAGAGTATCCTCTGCAGGACGGCTTTGGCTGGACCAACGGCGTGACGTTAAAGATGCTCGACCTGGTTTGCCCGCAAGATAAACCGTGCGATGCGCTGCCGGCAACCCGCCCGGCGCAGGCAGAAATCACCGCTGGCAAGCAGCCCGCCGCGAACGATGCCGTGGCGGCTGCGGAGAAAAAAGCCCAGTAATCCCCTGCGCGCGGCGATATCTTCGCCGCGCTTTTTCCATCGACGTAACCCCATCATCCGCCGACAGCCAGCAAAATGTCTACTTGCTCTGAGGAGGACTATTTTGCTTGATCATGCAAAAGCAAACGATAATAATTCGCATTATTTTTAACGAAAAAGCATTTCGTTTATTTCCGCGGCGGCGCACAGGAGTGCCAGACCGCGCTATTCAGGATTATGGCATGATCTCCTCTGTTAATTTTAAGCGCTCCGCGCTGGTGTGCGCCCTCGCGGCCGCCTTCCCTCTCGCCGCTCAGGCGCAAGATACCCTGATCGTGACCGCGCAACCTGACGACTCCGCCAGCGCGCAAACTCAAGGCTATAGCGCCAAAACGTCAACCGGCGCCACGAAAACCGACCAGCCGTTGATTACTACCGCCCAGTCGGTATCGGTGATCACCCGCCAGCAGATCGCCGATCAGGGCGCCGATACCGTAAGCCAGGCCCTACAGTATACGCCGGGGGTTTATTCCAGTTTTGGCGGCGGCGCGACGCGCTTTGATACCATCTCGCTGCGCGGCTACCACGGCGGCGACGTTGATAACCTGTTCCTTGACGGCATGCGCCTGATGAGCGACGGCGGCAGCCATAACGTACTGCAGATCGACCCATGGTTTATTGAACGCGTCGACGTCATCCGCGGCCCCTCTTCCGCCCTTTATGGCCAAAGCGTGCCGGGCGGGGTGGTCAATTTGACCTCCAAACGGCCGCAGTTCAGCCAGCAGGGGCACTTTCGCCTGACCGGCGGCACGCAAAATACTAAGGGCGCAGCCTTCGACTATACGGATGCCATTAATGACCAGTGGGCCTGGCGGCTCATCGGCATGACCCGCAGCAGCGATACGCAGTATGATCATACCCGCGAAGAGCGCTATGCGATTTCGCCTTCCTTGCTGTGGCAACCGGATAGCGATACTTCGCTGCTGTTGCGCGCCTACCTGCAAAAAGATCCCTCCGGCGGCTACCACGGCTCTCTGCCGCTGGATGGCACCCGTTACGCGCACAACGGTCGTAAGCTCTCACCCAGCACCAATGAAGGCGATCCGGGCGATGGCTACCAGCGCCGCGAGCAAATCTACAGCTATGAATTCAACCACCAGTTCAGCGATGTCTGGTCGGCTTACTCCGCGGGCAGCTATACCCATACGAATGTCTCGCTGGATCAGGTTTATCAGGTTGGCTGGGTGGGCGACAGCGACCTGATTTCCCGCGGCTACAGCGGTTCCCGCGGGTCGCTGGACGGCTGGTCAACCGATAACCGCCTGCGCGCCGATTTCGCGACCGGTGAAGTGGCGCATACGTTAATCCTCGGCGCTGAGTATCATCGCTTCCGCAACGATTTATGGACCGGCGCCGGCGGCGCGGCGCCGCTTAACCCCTTTACCGGCTATACGCCGCAAACCGGGCATACCATCACCTACAGCGATAATAATAATCGCCGTTATTACCAGACCGGGCTTTATCTGCAGGATGAAATGGTGTGGAATCGTTGGCACTTTGACGTTTCCGGACGCTACGACCGCATCGTTTCACAACAGATTAGCGACACTTCAGGCACGTCAAACCGCCGCTCCGACGATCACATCAGCGGCCGCGCCTCGCTGCTGTACGCGCTCGATAATGGCCTTTCGCCCTACTTAAGCTACAGCCAGGCGATTACCCCGGCGATGCTGCCGGGCGCCGATGGTACGTTATTAAAACCCACCACCGCCGAACAGGTGGAGGCCGGCTTGAAATTCCAGCCGCCGGGCAGCAGCGATTTGTATAGCATCGCGATTTACGATTTGATGCAAAAAGATGTCGCCACCCGCGATCCGAACATCGCCACCGCCACCTATATTCCCGCCGGGAAAGTGCATTCACAGGGCGTAGAGCTGGAAGCGCATAACCAGATTACGCCGCAATTGAGCACGATTGCCTCTTATACCTGGAATCGCCTGCGCTTTCAGGACACGAAAGACGGCACCGATAATAATACCCCTCAGCTGACGCCAGATCAGATGGCCTCATTCTGGGCGCGCTATCAATTGCCGGCGGGTATCACCCTTGGCGCGGGTGTTCGCTATATCGGTAAGCAGTGGGCCGATGACGCCAATACCGAGCGTTTACCGTCAGTCACCCTGATAGATGCGATGGCGCGCGCCGACCTCGGGGCATGGTCAACGGCGATGAAAGGCGCCTATATTCAGGTTAATGCGAATAATATCGGCGATCGCGAGTATATTTCCGGCTGCTACGGCACCGGCAACTGTTACTGGGGGGCTGAGCGCAGCGTCACGGCAACCGTGGGCTACGATTTTTAATTTACCTCGTAAACATAAGCCTCCTGAAATAAGTCGGAGGCTTAATTTCATAAACCACATAAATATCTGATCAGTGCTTTTTAATGAAAGCCGCCAGACAAACTAAATTTATTGTTTAACCAGAACCACCCTATTAAACTAGCTACTATTCTGGTAAAAATTCACGCGCAGGGTTGCGGTTATCACAAGGAGTGTGAAGTGAACAATTTAATCAATTTCATCTCTGATTTATCCCCATTGTCCTTTATGGGTTACCATATATTATCAACCACAGTGATATATATTCTAGTGATGATTATTATCTCAAAGACTCGTCCTTCTGAGAAAAACACGCCGATACCACCACCTTACTCCATATCTCCGTCGTTTCTTGCCTGGCTACGGGGCAGAGCCACCGTCGTTATTCAATTAGCCATGTTCAGGCTATTAAGAAAAAACTACGTAACCATTATTCATTGCGCTGAGAATATCGAACTTTGCGCCAACCAGCAGTATGCAGAGTGCAAGATGACTCGTGTAGAAAAAATACTCTTTGACCATTTTTCTACACCAAAACCCAGCGCCCAGAATTTCCCCCTTTCTCTTTACGTCGCCGATAAAAACCATTGGTCAGACGATCCCCAGTGTAGGGGCCTGATGCTCAGTCCGGCGCAACATACGTGGAATATGATCCTGATCGTCGTTCCTTCATTAATTTTAATCGGTACATATCTGTGGAAAACGTTTTTCGATAGTAGCACGCTTATCCACTCCAGCGTATTAAGCTGGCTCATGATGCTTATCGTTACCGGGCTTTGGTTGTTACTTTGGCTCATCATTACCTTAAATGCCACCCGGATGGACCGTGAGGGGATCTCAATTAACATTGTTCATAATTATGTAAATAGATTAAAGGATACTCTCATGGCTGAGGCCAAGACAACAACGGATGAAACAGCTGATTATTACGTCGCCATCGGTAAAACTTCCCTGCTACCCGAGAAATATCGTGAATTTATAACGGTCATCAAGCCAATAAATTATGCATTTTCTGTTGAACGGCTTGAGTAGGCTGAGGGCGACATCATGTGGACTCTTATTATGCATATGCATCCTTTACTGTTTCTCGGCTGTATTATCGTTGTCGTCCCGGCTATTTATCTTTCTATCGGAATCATTATCGCCCTGACGCGGCCTGCGGCTAAAGCCCAGCAGTTAACGACCGGGATCGACCCATGGCTTCTTGCCTGGATTGACGGCGGCGGCACGCGGGTCATTCAGTTAGCAATGTTCAGGTTGTTACATAAAGGATATCAGTGGATCCCCGAGCCCGGGCAGATGTTGGCTAACGGACGTTATGCAAGCAATGAAATGAACGTCATTGAAAGAATTTTATTTGACCATTTTGAGGTACGAAAACCATGTCATGAAGATCTGCCTACTAGCCTGCATATCACCAACCTTAACATCTGGCAGGATCAGCAAAAAAGCCCAGAGCTGGCCTTAAGTATGCTACGCCGCCGATGCAATTTTCTGTTGTTCAGTATCCCCTCACTCATCTTAGCCGTAATATTAGCTTGTCGAATATTTATCTACGTCGATGTCGCTGAAAACACTTTTTGTTGGATATTGATGGTTACAGGAAGCCTGTTGTGGTTCACAGCATGGGGTTGCAACGTCTGGGATCATAATCGTCTGGATTTGAATGGGGTCTCACATAATAATTCTCAGGCGCTTATCGGATTATTACGCGAAAAATTAGCCCAGACTAGCGATGAAATGGATGAGGCCACGGCTATGCTGGTGGTGGCGGTTAATGGAATCGAGTCCCTTCCTGAAAGTTACCGGGATTACAAAGAGTTGATTGGTCCCGTCAGCTACATCAGTTCAATTAGCCACGAAAGTTAGGATTATCTGAAAGGCACCCCGCAAGGCGAATCCTGCCTGACGGGGTGAGAGATGACGCTACATCGCGTCCAGCGCTTTCTGCAGTTTCCAGATATAGCGCGGGGCCTGCGGGGCAGGATGCTTTTTCGCCACGTGTTCAAAGAACTCATCGGCATCAAGATCGTTAATCTCGTCGATGGCGTCCTGGCGATTCGACGAGAAGGTGCGCAGCAGCGCGCCTGCGCCGTTGGCATAAGAGACCACCACCGCATAGCGCATCACCTGCGGGTCCTTAATCCCCGCCAGCGGGCCGTTTTCCAGAATGCTCAGATAAGCGGCGCCCATCGAAATATTGCGTTCCGGGTTTTTCAGCTCGCTGACCGAAGGCTGGCCACGCCAGCCCATCCGTTGATAGACATCGCGCCCGGAGGTCGACGGCTTCAACTGCATCAGTCCTACCGCACCGGATTTACTGACCACCGAGGGATTACCGCCGGACTCAATCGCGATGATCGCGGTTATCAGCTGCGGGTCAACCCCCCACGCGGCACCGGCTTTTTCACTGATCGGCATCCACTGCATCGACCGCTTCACCGGGACTTCCGGGTTCCACGGCGGATTGGTGTAATCGTGCTTCGAACTACAACCGGCCAACAATACAAATAAAAAAACAAACCATCTCAATTTCACACATCTATCCTTATTGGCTGAAGTTTGCCGCACGGAGATGACAATAAACGTTCCAGGCGGCATGATAACCCTTTCATTCTTTGCAAGGAATTGCCATGTCTCAGTTTTATCTGGTCGCCCCTTCCGGTTACTGTATCAATCAACAGGCTGCGGCCCTAGGCGTGGCCCGTCTTCAGGAGGCCGGTCATCAGGTACTGAACCAACAGGCGATCCCCCGTCGACAGCAGCGTTTCGCCGGCAGCGACAGCGAACGTCTGGCCGATATTAACCAACTTGCATCCCTTGAGGGAAAAAACCACATCGTGCTGGCGGTGCGCGGCGGCTATGGCGCCACCCGGTTACTACCACATATCGACTGGCAGGCGTTATCGAAACGCCAACAGCGGGAACCGCTGCTTATCTGCGGCCACAGCGATTTCACCGCCATCCAGATGGGACTGCTGGCTAAAGCCAACGCTATCAGCTTCAGCGGGCCGATGTTAGCGGGCAATTTCGGCGCCGAAACCCTGAATGCGTTTACGGAACATCACTTCTGGCAGGCGCTACGCGAACCCGAATTTACCCTCGAATGGCAAAGCGACGGCCCAACCTGCCGCGTCGAAGGGACCCTGTGGGGCGGCAATCTGGCGATGGTCACGTCGCTCATCGGCACGCCGTGGCTCCCGCAGATTGACGACGGTATTCTGGTGCTTGAGGATATCAACGAGCATCCGTTCCGCGTTGAACGAATGCTGCTGCAGTTACTCAACAGCGGGATCCTTGCCCGCCAGCGGGCTATCGTGTTCGGCAGTTTTACCGGCGCGCAATCCAACGACTACGACGACGGTTATGATCTTCCCACCGTCTACGCCTGGCTACGTCAGCAACTCGCCATCCCGCTGCTGACCGGCCTCGAGTTCGGTCATGAACAGCGCACCGTTACCCTGCCTCTCGGCGCGCGGGCGCGGCTGGTTAACAACGCCTCAGCCGCAACCTTAACGATAAGCGGCCATCCGGTGCTGGCGGAATAAAAATTCCTCTGCGCGAGTATCCTGCAAACGCGCGGATTGTTAAAATGGTGTAATTTTCACCCCTTCACGCTGACAAGGAGTACGTGAACATTGGACGCCGCTGCGGTCATTAGTCTGTTTATCCTGGGTTCTGTTTTAGTAACCTGCAGTATTTTATTGAGTTCTTTCTCCTCACGCCTCGGCATCCCGATTCTGGTTATCTTCCTCGCCATCGGTATGCTGGCAGGCGTAGACGGTATCGGCGGCATTCCTTTCGATAACTATCCTTTCGCCTATATGGTGAGTAACCTCGCGCTGGCGGTGATCCTGCTGGACGGCGGAATGCGCACCCAAGCCAGTTCGTTTCGCGTGGCGCTCTGGCCAGCGCTGTCGCTGGCGACGGTCGGCGTGCTGATAACCTCCGCCCTCACCGGGATGATGGCGGCATGGCTGTTCAAGCTCGATTTAATCGAAGGGCTACTAATTGGCGCCATCGTCGGCTCCACCGATGCGGCGGCGGTGTTCTCGCTGCTCGGCGGTAAAGGGCTTAACGAGCGCGTCGGCTCGACCCTCGAAATTGAATCCGGCAGCAACGACCCGATGGCGGTGTTCCTCACCATTACCCTGATTGAAATGATCCAGCAGCATGAAGCCGGACTGAGCTGGATGTTTGTGGTGCATATCATTCAACAGTTTGGCCTGGGCATCGCTATTGGACTCGGCGGCGGTTATCTGCTTCTGCAGATGATTAACCGCATCGTCCTGCCTACCGGGCTCTATCCGCTGCTGGCGCTAAGCGGCGGGATCATGATTTTCGCCGTCACCACCTCACTGAACGGGAGCGGTATCCTCGCGGTCTATCTCTGCGGTTTCCTGCTCGGTAATAAACCCATTCGCAACCGCCACGGCATCCTGCAAAACTTTGACGGCCTGGCGTGGCTGGCGCAAATCGCCATGTTCCTCGTCCTCGGCCTGCTGGTCACACCGTCTGACCTGTGGCCGATCGCGATTCCGGCGCTACTGCTGTCAATGTGGATGATCTTCATCGCGCGTCCGCTGTCGGTATTCGCTGGCCTGCTGCCGTTCCGCGGTTTTAATCTGCGCGAGCGGGTGTTTATCAGTTGGGTCGGTTTGCGCGGCGCGGTGCCGATTATCCTCGCCGTTTTCCCGATGATGGCCGGGCTTGAGAACGCGCGGCTGTTCTTTAACGTCGCCTTTTTCGTGGTGCTGATTTCACTGCTGCTTCAGGGCACCTCACTTTCCTGGGCGGCGAAAAAAGCGAAGGTCGTGGTACCGCCGGTCGGCTGGCCTATCTCACGCGTCGGGCTGGATATCCATCCGGAAAATCCGTGGGAACAGTTTGTCTACCAGCTGGGTGATGATAAATGGTGCGTTGGCGCAGCGTTGCGCGACCTCCACATGCCGCCGGAAACGCGTATCGCCGCACTCTTCCGCGACAACGTACTGCTGCATCCTACCGGCAGCACGCGGCTGATGGATGGTGATATTCTTTGCGTTATCGGCCGCGAGCGCGACCTGCCGGCGCTGGGTAAAATGTTCAGCCAGTCGCCGCCGGTCTCGCTCGATCAGCGGTTCTTTGGCGACTTTATCCTCGATGCGGAAGCTAAATTCGCCGATGTGGCGCAGATTTATGGTCTCGACGGCGGTGAAGAATTTCGCGAGCATCAGCAGTCGCTGGGCGATGTGATTCAGCAACTCTTGGGCGCCGCGCCGGTCGTCGGCGATCAGGTGGAGTTTGCCGGTATGGTGTGGACGGTCGCCGAAAAAGAGGACGACCACGTACTGAAGGTGGGTGTGCGGGTTGCGGAAGATGAGGCGGAGTGATCCGCCTCACACAAAGTTACACTGTCACCACCGGTACGCGCGGCGCCAGAGCGCACATTAATTCATAACCGACGGTGCCGCTGGCCGCAGCGACATCGTCAATCTTAATCTCCTGCCCCCACAACTCAACCGGCGCGCCAATACCCGCATGCGGACAAGGTGTCAGATCTACCGCCAACATATCCATCGAAATACGCCCGACGGTGGTGGTGCGTACGCCGTCGACCAGCACCGGCGTGCCGCTCGGGGCGACGCGTGGATAGCCGTCGGCATAACCGCAGGCGACAATGCCGATGCGCTGCTCGCCGGATGCCTGATACAGCCCACCATAGCCCACCCGTTCGCCGCTTTTCAGCGTCTGTACGGCAATCACTTCACTGCTGAGGGTCATCGCCGGTTTCAAGCCGCTATTGGCAATATCCCGCCACTGACCCGACGGCGATGCGCCGTACAGCACAATTCCCGGGCGCACCCAATCAAAGTGCGCTTCCGGATGCCACAACGTGGCCGCTGAGTTCGACAACGAACGCGGGCAGTCCAGCCCCTCCGCCGCCTGCTCGATACGGCGCAAGGGCTCCACGATGCCATCCGGGTTTTCCGCATCAGCGAAATGCGACATCAGCGTCATTTCACCGACGTTGGCGAGCGATCGCAGCTGTTGCCAGACGGTATGCACTCGTTCTGGCATAAAGCCCAGCCGGTTCATACCACTATTTACTTTGAGATAGATATCCAGCGGCGCATGCAGTTTAGCCTGCTGCAGCGCTTTAATTTGCCAGTTGCTGTGTACGCTGGTGGTCAGGCGATACTTATCCAGCAGCGCCAGTTCATCGGCGTGAAAGAATCCTTCCAGCAGCAGAATCGGCCCTTTCCAGCCCTTTTCCCGCAGTAGGATCGCCTCTTCGAGATTCAGCAATGCGTAGCCATCTGCGGCGTTCAGCGCCTGCCACATCCGCGCCAGGCCATGGCCATAGGCATTAGCCTTCACCACCGCCCAAACGCGCGCCCCAGGGGCGGCGCGGCGAACAATCTGTAAATTCTGACGTAAAGCCGACAGGTCAATGCTGGCTTTTACCGGACGAGACATGGAGGCTCCTTAGTTATGCACGCCGTGCAGATGCTGAGCGCGAGCCGGCGTAAAGCCCGGGCTGTAACGCGCCACGGCCAGATCATCATAAGGGATCGCCGGCGTACGCCCGGAGATCAGATCGCTCAGAAGCTGCCCGGACCCGCAGGCCATGGTCCAGCCCAGCGTACCGTGCCCGGTGTTCAGCCACAGATTTTTGTACGGCGTGCGGCCAACCACCGGCGTACCGTCCGGCGTCATTGGTCGCAGGCCTGTCCAGAAGGTCGCCTGCTCAACGTAGCCGCCGCGCGGGAACAGATCGCGAACCACCATCTCCAGCGTCTCGCGGCGCGGCTTCAGCAGCTCTTTATTAAAGCCGACAATTTCCGCCATCCCGCCAACGCGAATACGCTGATCGAAACGGGTAATCGCGATTTTGTAAGTCTCATCAAGGATAGTCGATACCGGTGCGCCGCTCTCTTCGGCAATCGGAATAGTTAACGAGTAGCCTTTCAGAGGATAGACCGGGATGTCCACCAGCCCTTTAAGCATCGCGGTGGAGTAAGAACCAAACGCCATCACGTAGGCGTCGCCCTTAATAATTTCGTCGCCGCATTTCACACCGGCGATTTGATCGCCTTCGTAAAGCAGCGCATCGACGGAGGTATTAAAGCGGAAAGTCACCCCTGCCGACTCGGCCATCGCCGCCAGACGGGTAGTGAAGAGCTGGCAATCGCCGGTTTCATCATTTGGCAGGCGCAGACCGCCGGTCAGTTTATGGCTGACTTCGGCCAGCGCCGGTTCGACTTCGAGCAGGCGGTTGGCTTCCAGCAGTTGATACGGCACGCCGGCCTCTTCCAGCACGGCGATATCACGAGTGGCGTTCTCATACTGTTTTTCGGTGCGGAAGAGCTGCAGGGTGCCGCCCTGGCGGCCTTCATACTGGATACCGGTGGTTTCACGCAGCGCTTTCAGGCAATCACGGCTATATTCCGCCAGGCGCACCATACGCCCTTTGTTTTCCATATAGTGGCGGGTATCGCAGTTACGTAGCATCTGCCACATCCACTTGAGCTGGAACTGCGTGCCGTCAAGGCCAATCGCCAATGGCGCATGGCGCTGGAACATCCATTTAATCGCCTTCAGCGGCACGCCCGGCGCCGCCCACGGCGCCGCGTAGCCGGGAGAGATCTGCCCGGCGTTGGCGGCGCTGGTTTCTTCAGCGGGCCCTGGCTGACGGTCGATAACCGTCACCTCATGTCCCGCCTGGCTTAAATACCAGGCGCTCGCTACCCCAACCACCCCACTTCCCAGTATGACGACTCGCATAGCCACTCCGTAATAGTTAAAGAACAATCATCTAATTACAAATTGATAACCCAGATGAAAATATTATTCAACATACGCTTTATTTATGGTGACTTATCTCACACCAAACCGCACCAGCACTGACACCAGAGATTTACGATCTCGTGCTGCGCTTTATTTTTCCTCAGCATAAAATGCTAAGTAAATGTTAAATTAAGGCCTTTGGGATTGTGATATCGCGAAGAAAAGAAATTACCCGCAGACGCAGTTTGTTATGGCGTGTTCTATGCTTGATAAGAGGTTCTCCACAAAGAGAGAACCACCAACAACGAGGGCGCGCTAATGGCTACGATTGATTCCATGAACAGGGACACCACCCGGTTAAGCGATGGACCCGACTGGACTTTTGAACTGCTGGAAACCTATCTTGCCGAGGTCGACCGGGTGGCGAAGCTGTATCGTCTCGATACCTATCCGCATCAAATCGAGGTGATCACCTCCGAACAGATGATGGACGCCTACTCCAGCGTCGGGATGCCGATCAACTATCCGCACTGGTCGTTCGGGAAAAAATTTATCGAAACCGAACAGGCGTATAAACACGGCCAGCAAGGTCTGGCCTATGAGATAGTCATTAACTCCAACCCGTGTATCGCTTATTTAATGGAGGAGAACACGATTACCATGCAGGCGCTGGTAATGGCGCACGCCTGCTATGGGCACAACTCCTTCTTTAAAAATAACTATCTGTTCCGCAGTTGGACCGATGCCAGCTCAATCATCGACTATCTGATCTTTGCGCGTAAATACATTACCGAATGTGAAGAGCGTTACGGCGTCGATGAAGTTGAAAAATTGCTCGACTCCTGCCATGCGCTGATGAACTACGGCGTCGACCGCTACAAACGCCCGCAGAAAATATCGCTGCAGGAGGAGAAGGCGCGCCAGAAAAGCCGCGAAGAGTATCTGCAAAGCCAGGTGAACATGCTATGGCGTACTCTGCCAAAACGGGAAGAGGAAAAAGCCATCGAGGCAAGCCGCCGCTATCCTTCCGAACCGCAGGAGAATCTGCTGTACTTTATGGAGAAGAACGCGCCGCTGCTTGAATCCTGGCAGCGCGAGATCCTGCGTATCGTTCGTAAGGTCAGCCAGTATTTTTATCCGCAGAAGCAGACTCAGGTTATGAACGAGGGCTGGGCGACATTCTGGCACTACACCATCCTCAATCATCTGTATGACGAGGGAAAAGTGACAGAACGCTTCATGCTGGAGTTTCTGCACAGCCACACCAACGTGGTGTTCCAGCCGCCCTACAACAGCCCGTGGTACAGCGGGATCAACCCCTACGCGCTGGGTTTCGCTATGTTCCAGGATATTAAACGTATCTGCCAGTCGCCAACGGAAGAAGACCGCTACTGGTTCCCGGATATCGCCGGCTCCGATTGGCTGGAGACGCTGCATTTCGCCATGCGCGATTTTAAAGATGAGAGCTTTATCAGCCAGTTCCTGTCGCCGAAGGTGATGCGTGACTTCCGCTTATTCACGGTACTCGATGACGACCATAATAATTACCTGGAGATTTCCGCCATTCATAATGAGGAAGGCTATCGGGAAATTCGTTCTAAGCTGTCGGCGCAGTATAACCTCAGCAATCTTGAGCCGAATATTCAGGTCTGGAACGTTGACCTGCGCGGCGACCGTTCGCTGACGCTGCGCTATGTGCCGCACAACCGCGTGCCGCTGGATAAGAGCCGTCGCGAAGTGCTTAAACACGTTCACCGCCTGTGGGGCTTTGATGTGATCCTTGAGCAGCAGAATGCCGACGGCAGCGTTGAGCTGTTGGATCGCACCCCGCCGCGGCAGAACGCGTTGTAAATCGGATCAAGTGCCAAAAAGCGAAATGCCCGGATTATCCGGGCATTTTTTATAGGGTGGTCCGTACTTAGCGCATATTGATGGCTAAATCGCCGGGCAGCGTTTTTTGCATCCGATGCCAGATCTCGCCGCTGTTGTGGCCATAGGCGCGGACGATTTCGTACACTTTATCGTGCTGACTCTCTTCGCACACTTTCGCCAACTGGTGGTAGAAACCCAGCGCCAGGCTACGCGCTTCCGGATTAGCAAAATAGTGACGACCAATGCGGGTATACAGCCCCTTCATGCCGTTGAGGATCAGACCGTAGATCGGGTTGCCGGAGGCAAACGCCAGACCGCGGAAGATGTTGTAGTCCAGTTCGGCGAAAGCATCGGCATGATCTTCAACTTCACGCGCGGTAGCCAGGACCTCCAGCGCTTTGTCCGGGTGCTGGCGGAAAGCGGTACGAATAAAAATCGTTGAGATATTGGTTCGCACCGACAGCAAGTTATCAATCAGCTGCGGCACGCTATCGTGGTCGAGACGCGCCAGCGTTTCAAGGATATTCAGTCCGGAGGTTTCCCAGAAGTTGTTCACTTTCGTCGGTTTACCGTGCTGGATAGTCAACCAGCCATCACGGGCCAGACGTTGCAACACTTCGCGCAGAGTGGTTCGGGTCACACCAATCAGTTCAGAAAGTTCACGTTCAGCAGGGAGAATGGATCCAGGCGGGAAACGATTATTCCAGATACTTTCAATGATGTACTCTTCCGCGAAACCCGCAGGGCTTTGCGCCTTAATGACCATAATAAGATTTCCATTACACAGCGTTGCAAATTGCACTCATCATACCAGAGCAGCCATACGCCAGATAGCATCTGAAAGTAATTAAAAGGGGATCGCCGTTTCATTTTCAGCTTTTGCTTAACGCCTTCCATTACCTGTAATGCGCCGCGAAGAAAGTTGCTTACCTTTTTACTCAACTGGTAATCTTGCAATAGTTACGCATAAAATCATGTTGTTTGACGGAAGGACCTCTGTCGTGGAAATGTCTTATGGCCGCGCCCTGTGGCGCAATTTTCTTGGCCAGTCGCCAGACTGGTACAAGCTTCTCCTGATTATCTTCCTGGTGGTTAACCCGCTGGCGTTTTATCTTCAACCGTTTGTCGCCGGTTGGCTGTTAGTGGTGGAGTTTATCTTCACCCTGGCGATGGCGCTCAAATGCTACCCGCTGCTGCCTGGCGGCCTGCTGGCGATAGAAGCGGTGCTGATCGGTATGACCAGCCCCGAACATATTCGCGAAGAAATAGCCAATAATCTCGAAGTCCTGCTGCTGCTGATGTTCATGGTGGCCGGGATCTACTTCATGAAGCAGCTATTGCTGTTTATTTTTACTCGGCTGCTCCTCGGGATCCGCAGCAAGATGCTGCTGTCGCTGGCCTTCTGCCTGGCAGCGGCTTTTCTCTCCGCCTTCCTTGACGCGCTAACTGTTGTTGCGGTGGTCATTAGCGTAGCGGTCGGCTTTTACGGTATTTATCATCGCGTCGCCTCCGCGCGGCCTGATGATAACGACATGCTTGATGACAGCCATATCGATCAACACTACCGCGACGTGCTCGAACAGTTCCGCAGCTTTTTACGCAGCCTGATGATGCACGCCGGCGTCGGTACCGCGCTCGGCGGCGTGATGACCATGGTCGGCGAACCGCAGAACCTGATTATCGCCAAAGCCGCCGGCTGGCACTTCGGCGAATTCTTCATCCGTATGTCGCCGGTAACCCTGCCGGTAATCGTATGCGGCCTGATAACCTGTCTGTTGCTGGAAAAATTCCGCCTGTTTGGCTATGGCGAGCCGCTGCCAGTCCCGGTGCGCAAAGTCCTACAGGATTTCGACGACCGTAGCCGCCAGAGCCGCAGCCGCCAGGATCGGATGCGCCTTATCGCTCAAGGGATCATCGGCGTGTGGCTGATTGCCGCCCTCGCCCTGCATCTGGCGGAAGTTGGCCTGATTGGCCTCTCCGTCATCGTGCTGGCGACCACCTTTTCCGGCGTGACCGACGAACACGCCATCGGTAAAGCCTTTACCGAAGCGCTGCCGTTTACCGCCCTGCTGACGGTCTTTTTCGCCATCGTGGCGGTGATTATCGATCAGCATCTGTTTGCCCCGGTGATTGAGTTCGTCCTGCAGGCTTCACCGCACGCTCAGCTATCGCTGTTCTATTTGTTTAATGGCCTGCTGTCGTCCATCTCCGATAACGTCTTTGTCGGTACGGTGTATATCAACGAAGCAAAAGCGGCGCTGGAACACGGCGTTATCAGCCTGCAGCAGTTTGAAATGCTGGCGGTCGCCATTAATACCGGCACTAACCTGCCTTCCGTCGCGACCCCCAACGGCCAGGCCGCGTTCCTGTTCCTGTTGACCTCGGCGCTGGCGCCGCTGATCCGCCTCTCTTATGGCAGAATGGTGTGGATGGCGCTTCCCTATACCATCGTGCTCACGCTGGTCGGCCTGCTGTGCGTCGAAACCCTGTTGATGCCGGCCACCCAGTGGATGCTCAGCCATGGCTGGTTGACCACCCCAGTACTGCCCTAATTGCGCAGCCCGTTACCCGGGTTCCCCCCGGGTAACGAATATTCATTTACGTAATATTTTCCGACTAGCGGATGGCGTCGCGGTAGTTTTCGTTTACACTGCCATGATTTAGCATGTTCCAGGGAAATGATTATGTTGCAATACTTAAACCAGTGCTCAAGGGGACGCGGCGCCTGGCTCTTGATGGCGTTAACCGCTTTTATACTTGAATTAGTGGCGCTGTGGTTCCAGCACGTGATGCTGCTGCAGCCCTGCGTGTTGTGTATTTACGAACGCTGCGCTCTGTTTGGCATTATGGGCGCCGGTCTGGTGGGCGCTATCGCGCCGAAAACCCCGCTGCGCTATGTCGCGTTGCTCATCTGGCTATACAGCGCACTGCGCGGTCTGCAGTTAGCCTGGGAGCACACCATGATTCAGCTACACCCTTCTCCGTTCCAGACCTGCGATTTCGCCGCTCGTTTCCCGACGTGGCTGCCGCTGGATAAATGGCTACCGCAGGTATTCGTTGCCACCGGCGACTGTTCCGTGCGCCAGTGGGAATTCCTGACTCTGGAAATGCCGCAGTGGCTGGTAGGCATCTTTGCCGCTTATCTGGTCATCGGCCTGCTGGTACTGATCGCTCAGCCATTTAAAGCCAAAAAGCGCGATCTGTTCGGCCGTTAAGCTATCCTGCCAGATGGTAAACGCTCCTTCGGGGGCGTTTTTTGTGCCTGTAAGTTGACGACGCCCCTTTAAAGTTGCATATTAAATACATCTTATTTGCATCCACTAAGGAGCTTACTATGTCCCACCTGCGTATCCCGGCTAACTGGAAAGTCAAACGCTCCACTCCGTTCTTCACTAAAGAAAATGTTCCGCCAGCGCTGCTCACCCATCACAATACTGCCGCTAACGTTTTCGGTCAGCTGTGCGTAATGGAAGGCACAGTAACTTATTACGGTTTTCATGATGAGCAGGCTAGCGAACCGGAGATGAAAGTCGTCATTAATGCCGGGCAGTTCGCCACCAGCCCGCCGCAATACTGGCATCGTATCGAGCTCAGCGATGATGCCCAATTCAATATTAACTTCTGGGTTGAAGATGAAAGCCACGGCGAAGACGGCCTGTTCCACGCCAGGAAAAGCTAAGCCCCTCACGTGCTTGCGGTTGAAAATCGACATCCGGATGTTTAAAGTCGTTACCCGATAGGCTCGTCTTTCTTGAGTCTGAAATGGGATAAGTCACCATGAGCATAGTCTGGTATATGACGCTAATCTGCATTGTCGTCGCGTATTTGATGATGAGTTTCCTGCCCATCTGATCGCCGCAAGCAGTCATCGCGCCGGGGAGACCTGGCAGCTCGTCAACTCCCTCTCAGCCCGGCCACCGCGCCGGGTCTATTTTTATCTACATCTGCTTTACAAATATTCCTAAAGTTCCCCGCCCCCGCGCCGATGATGAAATGCCAAACGCACCTGGTGATGATGACTTAAATGTGGGGTTTCCGATGAGTAGAAACGGCTGGCGTTCTCTTAGTGTTGTTATTTTTCCATGCGCTTTATTGTGGGCGGGAATTATCTGGCTGGCATTAAGAATGATGGGATATTGATGCGTACAAAGAACCGGGCCGCGCAGGCAGGGAATGCCCGGTTCTGATATTTCAACGAGCTTACTGCGCCCAGTCTGGTTTGTTTAAGATATGGTCCTGCCAGTCGACGACGGTGGACTCTTTCACCGCTATATGGCGCACGGAAATACGTTCGCCGTGAATCGCCACTTTTGAGCCGGTCAGCAGCGGATGCCAGTGTGGCAGCGGTTTACCTTCCGCCAGCAGGCGATAGGCGCAGGTGTGCGGCAGCCATTCGAAGGTCGGCAGATTCTCACGCGTGAGTTTGATGCAGTCCGGTTCGTACTCGAAGCGACGCTCGTAGTTGCGGCACTGGCAGGTTTTAATGTTGAGCTGACGGCAGGCGACGTTAGTAAAGTAAATCTCGTCGGTATCTTCATCCATTAGCTTATGCAGGCAGCACTGTCCGCAGCCGTCGCACAGTGATTCCCACTCCGCGTCGGTCATTTCATCCAGTGTTTTTTGTTGCCAGAAAGGTTGTTCGCTCATTGGGATGTCCGTCATTACAATTCAGGGTGCACCTTATAACCAGTCTGGCACGCCGATGCAAGTTTTGCCGCCCCAAAAGGCGGCAAGCGGACGTTACAGCACGCGGGTAGACAACGTCAAACCATTGAAGCCGACTTCCAGCTCGTCGCCGCTGGCCAGCGGCCCGACACCGTCCGGCGTCCCGGTCAGGATGATATCGCCCGCTTTCAGCGTAAAGAAGCGCGACATATAGGCAATTAGCGGTACGATCTTATGAATCATATCCGCGGTCGTCCCCTGCTGGCGGACTTCACCATTAATCTTCAGGCTTAGCGGCGTATTTTGCGGATCGCCGTTGAACTCGGCGGCAGGAATAAAACCGGAGATCGGACAGGCGTTATCAAACCCCTTAGCTTTCTCCCACGGTTGCCCGGCCTTTTTCATCTTGCCCTGAATATCACGCAGGGTGAGATCGAGCGCCACGCCATAACCGGCAATCGCCTTGCGTACGTGGTCTTCGCTGGCCTGGCGCAGGGTACTGCCAATCAGCACCGCCAGTTCAACCTCATGATGCACCGAGCCCAATCCTTCAGGCAGTACCAACGGCTGGCGGATGTCGCATAGCGCCGTTTCAGGTTTAATAAACAGCACCGGTTCTTCCGGCATCGCGCTGCCCATCTCCTTAATATGTTTTGCGTAATTACTGCCAACGCAAACCACTTTGCTCACTGGATAATCCAGTAACTCACCCTGCCAGTTATGATGTTGGTACATTATTTTCCCTCAATGGGTTAATCGGATTTATTCCCCTGTTCCGCGAGGTGTTTCTTAAGTAGATTCTCAGGAGGGGGAGGAAGTTGAAGGTAATAGCCCTGATCGACGAGCGCTTGTTTTACTTTTTCGAGGTCAGCGTTAGCCAGCGTCTTGCGCCCGTCGAGCGGCAGCAGCATGGTCATCTGCGGGGTGCCGAAGCTTGCCATCAGTTCCGGCGGGACGCGCGAGAAATCGTCCTTTTTTTCGACATATAAATAGGTTTGTTCACGTTTAGTACTTCGATAGATCACACAAAACATAGTTTTACTCGGAATTAGACCCGTGGTCACTTGCCTCAATATATGAGTGACTATAACATGCCTTTTAGTCTTCGGAATATCACCGCACTTCGGCGGATGATAAACAGCAAATTGAGTAAGGCCAGGATGTCAAATACGCCAATCGAACTTAAGGGCAGTAGCTTCACTTTATCTGTCGTTCATTTGCACGATGCAAATCCCGAGGTTATTCGTCAGGCGTTAGAAGACAAAATCGCCCAGGCTCCCGCTTTTTTACGTCATGCACCGGTCGTGGTCAACATCAGCAGTATTGAAGAGAGCGTCGACTGGCGCCCGATGCATGAAGCTATCGTCGCCACCGGATTGCGCATCATGGGGGTGAGCGGTTGTAAAATTTCCCGCCTGAAAACGGAAATCGACCGTGCCGGGATCCCGCTACTGACGGAAGGAAAAGAGAAAATCGTTCGTCAGGCGCCGCCGCCGGAACCCGTTGAACCACCACCAGTTGCTACGCCGATCACAAAAACGCGTTTGATTGATCTGCCGGTACGTTCCGGTCAGCGCATTTATGCGCCACACTGTGATCTAATTGTTACAAACCATGTGAGTGCCGGAGCGGAACTTATCGCTGATGGTAACATCCATGTGTATGGCATGATGCGGGGACGTGCGCTGGCTGGCGCAAGCGGCGACAGAGATGCCCAAATATTTTGTACTAACCTCGCGGCGGAACTGGTGTCCATCGCAGGGGAATATTGGCTGAGCGATAACATCCCAGCTGAATTTTATGGCAAAGCGGCGCGCCTGCGTTTAGGCGACGGCGCTTTGACAATTCAACCGTTCAATTAATCCCTTTTTAACAAGGAATTTCTATGGCACGCATTATTGTTGTGACTTCGGGTAAAGGGGGCGTTGGTAAGACCACCTCCAGCGCGGCCATCGCTACTGGTTTGGCCCAGAAGGGAAAGAAAACTGTCGTTATCGACTTCGATATCGGCCTGCGTAACCTCGACCTGATTATGGGATGCGAGCGTCGGGTGGTTTATGACTTCGTCAACGTTATCCAGGGCGATGCCACTCTCAATCAGGCGCTAATCAAAGATAAGCGTACTGAAAATCTCTATATCCTTCCGGCTTCTCAGACCCGTGATAAAGACGCGCTGACCCGCGAAGGTGTAGATAAGGTTCTTGAAGAACTGAAAAAGATGGACTTCGATTTTATTGTCTGCGACTCCCCGGCAGGCATCGAAACCGGCGCGCTGATGGCGCTGTACTTCGCTGACGAAGCCATCATCACCACTAACCCGGAAGTCTCCTCCGTGCGCGACTCCGACCGTATCCTTGGCATTCTGGCCTCCAAATCCCGCCGCGCGGAAAATGGCGACGAGCCGATCAAAGAGCACCTGCTGCTGACGCGCTACAACCCGGGCCGCGTGAACAAAGGCGACATGCTGAGCATGGAAGACGTGCTGGAAATTCTGCGCATCAATCTGGTCGGCGTGATTCCGGAAGATCAGTCCGTGCTGCGCGCATCGAACCAGGGCGAGCCGGTCATTCTGGATACCGTTTCAGATGCGGGTAAAGCCTATGCGGATACTGTGGATCGTCTGCTCGGAGAAGAACGTCCTTTCCGCTTCATCGAAGAAGAGAAGAAAGGTTTCCTCAAACGCCTGTTCGGAGGATAAATTATGGCATTACTCGACTTTTTTCTCTCGCGAAAAAAGAACACGGCTAACATTGCGAAAGAACGCCTGCAAATCATCGTCGCGGAGCGCCGCCGCGGCGACGCGGAACCGCATTACCTGCCGCAGCTGCGCAAAGATATCCTGGAGGTCATCTGTAAATACGTGCAGATAGACCCAGAGATGGTCAGCGTACAGCTGGAACAGCGCGATGGTGATATTTCGATTCTCGAGCTGAACGTGACCCTGCCAGAAGCTGAAGAGTCGAAACCCTGACCCTGTTGTCTTGTTAACGGCATTTCGCCGTAGCCTTAAAAAAACCGGCCACGCAACGCGCGGCCGGTTTTTTATGGCCTGAATAGCGCCCGGCGCTAGCGAGGATAGTCGTTGAGCAGCGCTTTAAGACGATCGGCCATCAATTCGCCACGCCAGCCGGAAACCAGTTCTGGCTCACCATTTTTATTTTTAAGCTGCCAGTGCCAGTTCAGCAGTTGGTTTATCTGACGGCGCGACGCCAACAGCTCGGCGCTCACGCCCTTCTCCGCGCTCACTTCCTGCACCAGCGCTTTAATATCTTTAAAGGCTTTACGGTATCCCGGCATATCGATCAGGTTTTGCAGCGGCTCCGGCAGCGCCGATTCCGGCAAGGCCTGCGCTTTTTCAACCAGGCTAATCAGCGTTTTGCCGTGGAAGCGAATTTCGCTGCCGGATAAACCGAGGCTATCGAGCTCGCCGAGGCTGGTCGGCATATAGCGCGCCACGCTCCACAGATGCTCTTCGCGTACGACAAAGTTCACCGCCAGGTTACGCTCGCGCGCTTTGCGCAGACGCCACTCCGCCAGCAACTGCAGGCAGCCCAGCTGGCGCGTTCGCAGTTGCCAGGCATTGCCGATTTCCCGCCACGCATCCGCCGGGTCAAGGATTTCCTGACGGCGCTGCTGCATCAGGTGGCACTCGTTCAACGCTGCCGGCAGCCAGCCCGCATGGTCGGTTTCCGCCATTAATTTGCTGGCGATCGGCAACAGGTACCAGACGTCGGCGGCCGCATATTCGCACTGACGCTCGGTCAGCGGGCGGGCCAGCCAGTCGGTGCGTGATTCGCTTTTGTCCAGCGCGACGCCGGAATACTCTTCCACCATTGAAGCAAAGCCCCACGACATCGGGCGCCCGCAGAAGGCGGCCAGAATCTGGGTGTCGATCAGCGGCTGCGGCATCAGGTTGAACGCGTTGAGGAAGACTTCTAAATCTTCGCTACCCGCATGCAGGTATTTGGTGACATCCTGGTTGAGCAGCAGCTCGCGCATCGGCGCCCAGTCGTTGATGGTCAACGGATCGATCAGAGAGACCTGTTTGCCGTCGAACAGCTGCAGCAAACCAAGCTGCGGATAGTAGGTACGGGTGCGAACAAACTCGGTATCCAGCGCAACTGCGGGTGCCGAAGTTGCCGCTTCACAGATAGCGCGCAGGCCATCGTCGGTGGTGATCATCTGATAGTTCAAATCATACTCTCTTAACTTGCGCCCATAAAAAACGCCGGCTTAGCCGGCGCGAGATTAATCACAAACCTCATGCAATCGTTGGGCTTGCAGATTGCACCAGACAAATAACAAGGAAAATCAATTGATTGATTTTCGGCCGATCGCCACAAAGAAGGAAAAACCACGCATTTTCCTTCTTTGTCAGTAATCTGGACGCCGGCTAGCCGGCGCCTGGCGACTCACTCGTTGCTTAGCCTTTATTGTCTACTTTAGCACGGGCTTCGTCACGCAGTTCTCGACGTAAAATTTTGCCGACGTTGGATTTCGGCAGTTCATCACGAAACTCAACCAGCTTCGGCACCTTGTAGCCGGTCAAATGGCGACGGCAGAAAGTAATCAGCGCTTCTTCGGTTAACGCAGCATCTTTCTTCACCACGAAGATCTTCACCGCTTCACCGCTGCTGCCGGACGGTACGCCGACGGCGGCCACTTCCTGCACGCCGGAATGCTGCATGACCACATCCTCAATTTCATTCGGATAGACGTTAAAACCGGAGACCAGAATCATATCTTTTTTGCGATCGACGATGCGCAGGAAGCCTTCATCGTCCATCACCGCAATATCGCCGGTATGCAGCCAGCCATCTTTAATGATTTCATCGGTGGCATCCGGACGCTGCCAGTAGCCCAGCATCACCTGCGGCCCTTTGATGCAGAGCTCACCCGGCTCGCCCGGCGCGACTTCATTATCATCGTCATCGACCAGCTTGGCTTCGGTCGACGGCACCGGCAGGCCGATGCTGCCGCTGTGGTAGTCGATATCATGCGGGTTGACGCTCACCAGCGGCGAGCACTCCGTCAGGCCATAGCCCTCCAGCAGATACTGGCCGGTCAGTTTCACCCAGCGCTCCGCCACCACCTGCTGCACCGGCATGCCGCCGCCGGCGGAAAGATGCAACGAAGAGAAATCAAGCTGCTGGAACTCTTTATTGTTCAATAGCGCGTTAAACAAGGTATTCACCCCGGTCATCGCGGTGAACGGATATTTTGCCAGCTCTTTTACCAGGCCCGGAATATCGCGCGGATTGGTAATCAACAGGTTCTGCCCGCCGAGTTCAATAAACAGCAGGCAGTTCATGGTCAAGGCGAAGATGTGGTACAGCGGCAGCGCGGTCACCACCAGCTCTTTACCACGGTGCAGTAGCGGACCGTAGGTCGCATTCACCTGTTCGAGGTTAGCCAGCATATTGCGGTGAGTCAGCATCGCCCCTTTCGCCACGCCGGTGGTACCGCCGGTGTACTGCAGGAAGGCCAGATCGTCCGCGACGATTTCCGGCTTCACGTACTGCATACGGTAGCCATGCTGCAGGGCGCTACGAAATGAGATGGCGTCCGGCAGATGATATTTTGGCACCAGCCGCTTAATGTACTTCACCACGAAGTTGACCAACGTTCCTTTAGCGGTGGAGAGCTGATCGCCCATCCGCGTCAGGATGACGTGTTTTACCTGGGTTTTATCGACTACTTTCTCCAGGGTATGTGCGAAGTTGGAAACGATCACAATCGCCGCCGCGCCGCTGTCATTGAGCTGGTGCTCCAGTTCGCGCGGGGTATACAGCGGGTTAACGTTGACGGCAATCATTCCGGCACGCAGGATCCCAAACAGCGCCACCGGGTATTGCAGCAGGTTAGGCATCATCAGCGCGACGCGATCGCCCTTCTGTAGCCCTAATCCTTGCTGGAGATAAGCGGCGAAAGCACGGCTGCGCTCTTCCAGCTTACGGTAGGTCATCACCTCGCCCATGTTGATAAATGCCGGCTGATCGGCATAACGGGTGGTGGCGTGTTCAAACAATTCAACCAGGGATTGATAGCGGTCAGGATTTATCTCCGCCGGGACATCGGCGGGATAACGGTTTAGCCAAACCTTTTTCACTGCTTCACCTCTGAAATAGTTATTCGTCGTCATCACAGCCCCTGATCAACAAACATTTTGTTAACATTATATTAACTCAGCGTACCAGTTTATTAATTAGGCGTTTTTCAGGTTGCGAAGCGCGTCACTATTTATTTTTCTTATGAGACTAAAAAACACGAAACAGCGGGCTAGCCGCTGTTTCTATTCCATTATAAAAACAACAAAATCATTCCGTTACGACATTTCTGACCTCGGCCGGTCCCGGGTTATACCAACCCCAACCGCCGTATCCGTAGCCCCAGGGGCGTGGGCCGAGCATCCACGGGTCGATGGGCTGCGGCGGCATCACCACCTGCTGCACCACGTTCCAGCGCTTATAGCCGGTGGCGTTCATCAACATGAATTTATAGGGGGTGGCGCCAACTTTACCGTCGACGACGCCGCTAATCGGCCCAACCACGGTCACCAGCTGGCCGCGGAAATCGACCGGGTCGAGGAAACCGCTCACGTCGGCGAGGATACGCCCGCGTGAAGGTTCCCCCAGTTCCGGCCGCGCGCCGCTATCCAGCGGTACGGTGGCAATCTCTAAGCGGGTTTTCCCCTGCTGATTCTGCACGTTGACGACCTTACCGCCAAAACGCGCTTCCTGGCCGATATACAGCTGCGGCGCGTTCATCACCCGCACTAAATCCTGCTGCGGCGTAGGGCTGGTGCCTTTAATAACATCCGGCACCGACACGCAACCGCTTAGCGCAACGGCAACCGCCGCGGCTAACAGCCAACGAACGCCCTGTTTTTGACCCGCCATGATGCGACTCCTTCTCTCAGTCTTCTCTCTACTGAGATTCACTCGCGGCCAGGAAGTTTCTTCCACGCCACTTCGTTTCGCAAATAAACTGGTTCCGCATGCTCAACGGCCACGGTTTTTCCCGCCGCCAGCAGTTGGATGGCCAGCGGTAGCATATCTTCTGCCGCTGGCAGTTCAATCTCGCCGCTGCTTAAAATCAGCCCGCTCTCTTTCGCCAGATCCGGCCACGCCTGCCAGCCGGTGCCGACGGTAGCCCATTCGCCGGAAAGCCGCGCCAGGCGTTCGGCAACCGCAGCCGGTTTGAGGACCGCTTCAGTTTCTTCGCCGTGCCAGACGCCATCTTCGTCGCGCTGATACTCCGCCCAGTAGACTTCGCCCATACGCGCGTCAATGGCCGCCAGCACGCGAGTAGCGCCGGTTTTGCGCCACGCGCCCTGCGCCATCGTCGCCAACGTAGAGACGCCAATCATTGGCAGCTCCGCGCCCAGCGCCAGTCCTTGGGCAATGCCGATACCAATACGTACGCCGGTAAAGCTGCCCGGCCCGCGGCCAAAGGCCAACGCGTCAAGTTCATTCAGCGTAGTGCCGCTTTCAGTGAGGACCTCCTGCACCAGCGGCAGGATACGTTGGGTGTGTTCGCGAGGACAAATTTCAAAATGGGCGCTCAGGGCGCCATCATTCCACAGCGCCGCGGAGCACGCCTCCGTGGCGGTATCGATAGCCAAAATTCGCATGGGTGGTCACGCTCTCGTTACATATTCCAGGTTTTAGGGCGGTACATTTATCGGCGCGCGGACTTACCGCCGCCGTACCGTCCTAAATCCATTGGGGATAGCTGATTAACAAAATGGCGCGCAGCTTATCACATTTTACTGCGGATTACCTTGCTGGCGGCACGGCGAGGAAGCGCACCGCCCGGCGGATATCGCGGGTCCGCGGCGCGGGTGGCAGGCTGGCCAGGAACACGGCGCCGTAGGGGCGCATCACCAGCCGGTTGTCGCAGATAACCAGAACGCCGCGATCGTCAATATCGCGGATCAGGCGCCCCACGCCCTGTTTGAGGGTAATGACGGCATCCGGCAGCTGAACTTCATCAAACGGATCGCCGCCGCGCAGTCGGCAGTCTTCCATTCGCGCTTTGAGCAGCGGATCGTCCGGTGAGGTAAAGGGCAGCTTATCGATAATCACCAGCGACAGCGCGTCGCCGCGCACGTCAACCCCTTCCCAGAAGCTACTGGTCGCCACTAATAGCGCATTGCCGGCGCTAACAAACTGCTGCAGCAGCTGGCCTTTGCTGGTCTCTCCTTGTAGCAGTACCGGCAGCGTCATGGTGGCGCGAAACTGCTCCGCCAGATCGCGCATCATGGCATGCGAGGTGCAGAGCATGAAGCAGCGTCCATCATTGGCCTCAATCAAGGGTTTCAACATGGCCGCCAGATGACGGGCAGCACCGGGCTGGTTCGGCAGAGGTAGGTTACGCGGTACGCAGAGCAGCGCCTGATGCTGATAATCAAATGGGCTGGGCAACAGCAGCGTCTGCGCGTCATCAATGCCGAGACGAGCGGTAAAGTGGTGGAGATCGTCGTTCACCGACAGCGTCGCCGAGGTAAAGATCCAGCTCCCCGACTTTTGCGCCATCACCTCTTTAAACTTCTCTGCCACCGTTAACGGCGTCAAGGCGAGGGTAAAATGACGCGACGTGCATTCATACCAGTAGCTATAGCCAGGCTGATTGATTTCTTTGAGCCGCTTCAGGCGCCCGCGGTAGAGCGTCGCGCGCTCGAAGGCGGCGTCGAGCAGCGCCGAGCGGCCAAGGGAGAGTTTGGCAACGTCGTAACACAGTTCAAGCGCGTCATCGAGCAGCAGCAGCGCGCGCTGAATGTGGCTATCCGCCAGCAGATCGCGCAGGTTGCCGCGATAGCCCGGATCGCCCAACTGCAAACGGAAATCCTGCGCGCTTTGCGCCAGACGATCGGCGCATTTTTGCAGCTGTTGGGTATCTTTTAGTTCGGTACGGTAGGCAATGGTGATGTCTTTGGCCAAATCCAGTAGCTGGCGGCTGGAGAGCGACTGGCCAAAATACTGGCTGGCGATATCCGGCAACTGATGGGCTTCATCGAATATCATTACTTCCGCTTCGGGGATCAGTTCGGCAAAGCCGCTCTCCTTCACCACCATATCGGCAAGGAACAGGTGATGGTTGACCACCACTACATCCGCATCCATCGCCTTCTTACGCGCTTTCACCACAAAACAATCTTTGTATAACGGGCAGTCGCTGCCGAGACAGTTATCGTTAGTGCTGGTCACCAGCGGCCAGGCCTGAGAATCTTCGGCGACGCTGGCGCAGGTGCTGATATCGCCATCCTGCGTCTGATTAGACCAGGAGCGCAGAAGAATAACGTCACTTAACGTTTGTACCGGCAGATCGCCGCCCGCCAGCGCCTGCTGCTCAAGGCGTTCAAGGCACAGGTAGTTTGAGCGCCCCTTTAATAGCGCCAGTTTACCGGTGAATTTCAGCGCTTTGGCGACGGTCGGCAGATCGCGGCTATAGAGCTGATCCTGCAGCGCTTTCGAACCCGTGGAGATGATCACCTTTTTCTTCGCGCGCAGCGCGGGCGCCAGATAGGCGTAGGTTTTACCGGTGCCAGTCCCTGCTTCCACCACCAGCGGCCGGGAGGCTTCAATAGCTTCACTCACCGCTATCGCCATCTGGCGCTGCGGTTCACGCGGCTTAAATCCCGGTATCGCCATGGCCAGCTGGCCGTCTGCTGCAAAATCGTCGATCACGTTGCCCCCTGGTTATTTGGACAGTGATTATGTCAGGGAGGATGGCGTTTCGCCAGCCCGGGTAGTGACGCGGGCGGAACATTGTGGCAGTCTTGCCGCAGCCAAATGGATAGAACAAAGAGGAAAGATAAATGACAATTACGCGTATTGATGCCGAAGCCCGCTGGTCTGATGTGGTGATTCACAACCAGACTATCTACTACACCGGGGTGCCGGAAAACCTCGACGCCGACGCGTTTGAGCAGACCGCCAATACCCTGGCGCAAATTGACGCGGTGCTGGAAAAACAGGGCAGCAATAAGTCACGTATTCTTGATGCCACCATTTTCCTGGCCAACAAAGATGATTTTGCGGCGATGAATAAAGCCTGGGACGCCTGGGTGGTTGCCGGTCACGCGCCGGTGCGCTGCACCGTACAGGCAACCCTGATGAAGCCGCAGTATAAAGTTGAGATCAAAATCATCGCCGCGGCGTAATTACTCGTCTTCGTCGTCATCTTCGAAGCGCGCTACGATCCGGTCGCCGGTATGCGTGGCGCGCAGTTCATCAGCCACCAGGGCGATTGCCTGGCCGCTGCTCATCCCCTGCGCCATCAATTCCTGAATACGTTCGACCGCTTTTTGCTGTTGCTCATGGCTCAGCGAAGGTAAACCTGCAAACATCACTCACTCCTGCTACATTGTGGGGCGTAATTATTTCACGCCGTCCGCCATTTCGCCAGTGGGCGGCACATTAGGATCGAGGTTAATGTTGTCCCCCGCTATTATTACCCTGCCCTGGCGCCCGGATGCCGCCGAACGCTATTTCGCGCCGTTAAGCGCCACGCCGTGGGCGATGCTGCTGCACTCCGGCTTCGCCGACCATCCGTATAGCCGTTTCGATATTATCGTCGCCGAACCGCGCGCGACGCTGGTTACCCGCGGCGAGCAAACCTGTGTCTGCGACGGTGAAGGCGAATTTGTCTCGCAGGACGATCCGCTACAGCTGCTGCAACAGCAGTTGGATCGCTGTCAGTTAACGCCGCAGGCCGATGAAAACCTGCCGTTTCTCGGCGGCGCGCTGGGGTTATTCGGCTACGATCTTGGCCGTCGCTTTGAACGTCTGCCGACGCAAGCGCAGGCTGATATCGCCCTGCCGGAGATGGCGGTCGGCATTTATGACTGGGCGCTGATCGTCGATCATCAACGCCAGCAGGTGTCGTTGCTCAGTTACGACGATCCGCAACAGCGCCTGCAGTGGCTGGAGTCGCAAACATGTGAGCCGGGTGAAGCATTCGCCCTGACCTCCTGCTGGCAATCGAATATGAGCCGCCAGCAGTACGGCGAAAAATTCCGCCAGGTGCAGGCGTATCTGCGCAGCGGCGACTGTTATCAGGTCAACCTGGCGCAGCGTTTCCAGGCCCGCTACCGCGGCGACGAATGGCAGGCATTTTGTAAGCTTAATGCCGCTAACCGTGCGCCGTTCAGCGCCTTCATTCGCCTGCCGGAAGGGGCGATTTTAAGCCTGTCTCCGGAGCGATTTATTCAATTGCATCAGGGTGACATCCAGACGCGCCCCATTAAAGGCACGCTGCCGCGACTCGATTCCCCGCAGGAGGACGCACGCCAGGCGGCGACGCTCGCCAACTCGCCGAAAGACCGCGCCGAGAATTTAATGATTGTCGATCTGATGCGCAATGATATCGGCCGCGTCGCTGTGCCGGGCAGCGTTCGCGTACCGGAACTGTTTGTGGTCGAACCGTTCCCGGCGGTGCATCACCTGGTGAGCACCATCACCGCACGATTGCCTGCTACGCTTGATGCCAGCGATCTGCTGCGCGCGGCCTTCCCTGGCGGCTCCATTACCGGTGCCCCGAAAGTTCGCGCCATGGAGATTATCGATGAACTTGAACCGCAGCGACGCAACGCATGGTGCGGCAGCATTGGATATCTCAGCTTGTGCGGCAATATGGATACCAGCATTACTATCCGTACGATCACCGCCTGGCAGGGCCAACTGTACTGCTCAGCGGGCGGCGGTATCGTGGCGGACAGCGAAGAAGCCGCGGAATATCAGGAAACTTTTGATAAAGTTAACCGTATCCTGCATCAACTGGAGAGCTAGAACATGGCGGCTAACGCCCTCGATCTGGACGACTTTCTTTCCCGTTTTCAACTGCTGCGCCCGCAGCCCTCGCCGCAGTCGCTGAACCAGCGCCAGGCGGCGGTACTGGTGCCGATTGTCCGGCGCCCGCAGCCGGGGCTGCTATTGACCCAGCGTTCGCCGCTGCTGCGCAAGCACGCGGGCCAGGTCGCCTTCCCCGGAGGCGCAGTTGATAACACCGACGCTACATTGATTGCCGCCGCGCTGCGCGAGGCGCAGGAAGAAGTGGCGATCCCGCCGGAAGCCGTGGAAGTGATCGGCGTGCTGCCGCCGGTCGACAGCGTCACCGGCTTTCAGGTGACGCCGGTGGTCGGCATAATCCCCCCGGACCTGCACTATCATGCCAGTCAGGACGAGGTGTCTGCGGTGTTTGAAATGCCGCTGGAAGAGGCGCTGCGCCTGGGTCGCTACCACCCGCTGGACATCCATCGGCGCGGTAATTCTCATCGCGTCTGGCTATCGTGGTACCAACATTATTTTGTCTGGGGAATGACCGCCGGCATTATTCGCGAGCTGGCGCTGCAAATCGGCACTCGCCCTTAGCTATAATAAGTAATGCGAAGCCGCTCGCACTATTAGTAAAACCAAGGTTATCCATTAGTTTAATTCATGTGAATAGTTAAGCTGACAACCCGGTTCCCTCTTACACTATGCGCAGTTATTACATCGTTACCGCAACCGCGGTAACCCTGTCAGGAGTGTTATCGTGATTAGTATATTCGACATGTTCAAGGTGGGGATTGGTCCCTCATCTTCCCATACTGTAGGGCCGATGAAGGCCGGTAAACAGTTCGTCGATGACCTGGTCGAAAAGGGATTGCTTAATGAAGTGACGCGCGTCGCCGTTGACGTTTATGGGTCGCTTTCATTAACCGGCAAAGGCCACCACACGGACATCGCCATTATCATGGGGCTGGCGGGCAATCTGCCTGCAACGGTCGATATTGACGCGATCCCGGCATTTATCCGCGACGTTGAAACTCGCGGCCGTCTGCTGCTGGCAAACGGGCAACACGAAGTCGACTTCCCGGCGGATGACGGCATGCGTTTTCGTAGCGACAACCTGCCGCTGCACGAAAACGGCATGACCATCCATGCCTGGGCCGGCGAGAAAGAAATCTACAGCAAAACTTACTATTCAATCGGCGGCGGTTTTATCGTCGACGAAGAGCATTTCGGCAAAGAAGACGCGAGCGAACTGCAGGTTCCGTATCCGTTTAAGTCGGCGCAGGAAATGCTGGGCTACTGCAAGGAAACCGGTCTGTCGCTCTCCGGCATGGTGATGCAAAACGAACTGGCGCTGCACAGCAAGCAAGAGATCGAAGCCTATTTCGAAAACGTCTGGCAAACCATGCGCGCCTGTATCGATCGCGGCATGAACACCGAAGGCGTGCTGCCGGGGCCGCTGCGCGTGCCGCGTCGTGCTTCGGCTCTGCGTCGCCTGCTGGTCGCCAGCGATAAACTGTCTAACGATCCGATGAACGTTGTCGATTGGGTGAACATGTTCGCGCTGGCGGTCAACGAAGAGAACGCCGCCGGCGGCCGCGTCGTTACCGCGCCGACCAACGGCGCCTGTGGTATCGTTCCGGCGGTGCTCGCCTATTACGATCACTTTATCGAGTCCGTCAGCCCGGATATCTATATTCGCTACTTTATGGCGTCCGGCGCGATTGGCGCGCTGTATAAGATGAACGCGTCCATTTCAGGCGCTGAAGTCGGCTGTCAGGGCGAAGTCGGCGTCGCCTGTTCAATGGCGGCGGCGGGCCTGGCTGAACTGCTCGGCGCCAGCCCGGAGCAGGTTTGCGTGGCGGCGGAGATCGGCATGGAACATAACCTCGGCCTGACCTGCGACCCGGTCGCCGGACAGGTTCAGGTGCCGTGCATCGAACGTAACGCTATCGCCTCCGTGAAGGCGATTAATGCCGCGCGTATGGCGATGCGCCGCACCAGCGAACCGCGCGTCTCTCTCGATAAAGTTATCGAGACCATGTACGAAACGGGTAAAGACATGAACGCCAAATATCGCGAAACCTCTCGCGGCGGCCTGGCGATCAAAGTGCAGTGTGACTAAAACTCATCTGTGAAATGCGCCCTTTCCGGGCGCATTTTTCTTTTTCTCCCACCAACTTATCTTACCCACTACACTTGCTTTAAGCCGGCTGTTACTCTTATTCCTCTATTTAGCCGACAGGGCGCCGCGCATGCAAAATGCACAGAAGGTCATTTCGACATATCGCCGCAAGCGCATTCTGGTGTGCCTGGCCGTTGCATTTCTGACGCTTGCCGTCACCCTGACAATCCGATTTATTTCACAGCGTAGCCAAAATCAGCAGCGTATCCAGACGGTGACCCGCAATATGGTGATCGCGATGGACAATATCCTGCAACCGCTGGCGGCAAAACACGCTACCCTGCTAAGTATGGTCGGCAAACCCTGTCAGGATGTACATCTTGAACTGCGTAAAACCGCAGCCACGCTACAGACCGTGCGCTCAATCATCCTTGTTCAGTCCGGGATGGCCTACTGCTCCAGCATTTTTGGCCCGCGCCATGTGGCCATTCATCAGCTACAGCCCACACTGCCGACGGTAAAGCCGCTGCTGGCCTTTTCAACCGACAACTCACTGCTCAAAGGCACGCCGGTACTGATCCAGTGGTATCCCTCCTCCGTGAGCGGCGCCGACGGCGCGTTGTTAATTATTAATATCGAGCTGCTTGGCGAATTGATTCTCAAAGAAAAATCATCGCTCATAAGCGACATCAGCCTCACGGTAGGCAACAAGAGCTTTCTCAGCGATGTCGGCGTCGTCGAAAGTCATCAGTTGCCGGGTCTGCCGATAATTTACCGGCAAAGTTCCAGCCAGTTCCCCTTTACCATCAACATCAGCGGCCCGGGAGCCTCCGCGGTGGCCTTAGAAGAGCTGCCCGCTGAATTACCGCTGGCGCTGATGTTCAGCCTGTTGATGACCGGTATCGCCTGGCTGACGACCGCAGGACGAATGACTTTCTCGCGCGAAATAACCCTGGGTATCGCCGCCCACGAGTTCGAGGTATGGTGCCAGCCGCTGCAGGATTTACGCACCCAGCAGTGCTGCGGCGTGGAAATTTTGCTGCGCTGGAACAATCCGCGCCGCGGCAATATCTCACCGGATGTTTTTATTCCTATTGCTGAAGGCTACAACCTGATAGTCCCCCTGACCCGCTACGTCATCGCCGAAACCGCCCGCCGGCTACATTATTTCCCGCAGGATGCCAATTTTCATATTGGTATTAACGTGGCGGCGCGTCATTTCAGTAATGGCGAACTGCTGCGCGATCTGCACACCTATTGGTTCAGCGCTAATCCGGTACAGCAGCTGGTAGTCGAGCTGACTGAACGCGATGTCCTGCGTGAGGGCGATCACCACATGGCGGAGCACCTGCATTTTAAAGGCGTCCAGCTGGCCATTGATGACTTCGGCACCGGCAACAGTTCTTTGTCCTGGCTGGAAAAACTCCGCCCGGATGTACTGAAGATTGATAAGTCTTATACCGGCGCCATTGGCATTGATGGCGTCAACGCGACGGTGACCGATATGATTATCGCCCTGGCGCACCGGCTCAAAATCGTCACCATTGCCGAAGGGGTCGAAACTCAGGAACAGAAGATTTACATGCGCAGCCACGGCGTGGATTTACTACAGGGATATTATTATGCCCGCCCGTTACCGGTAGAGGATTTTCCGCGCTGGCTGGCGGAGGAGAAGCACCGTCTGGCGGCGACCGGGGGTAAAAAACAACCCGCCGGGCAAGTTTAGCCCGGCGGGTTCGACATTACTCTTCTTCGTCGTTATCGTGTACGGTTTTAATAACCCGTACCAGATCGACGCGGTAATCGTTCGCTTCAACAATGGTAAACTGCAGCGGCGGCAGTTCCACAACATCGCCTACCCGCGGGATATGGCCGTTCGCGGAGATAACCAGCCCGGCAACGGTAGCGATATCATCGTCTTCGTTGACCAGGTCGTCCAGCCCCAGCGCCTGCTGCAGCGCGTGGAGGTCGGTTGAGCCTTTGATTAACCACCCCTCGCCATCCAGCACAATTTCCGGCGTTTCATCCGCATCCGGGAACTCACCGGCAATCGCTTCCAGGACGTCCAGCGGCGTCACCAGCCCCTGCACCACACCAAATTCGTTGGTGACGATGACAAAGCTACCGCGCGCCCGGCGCAGCACGCCCAGCAGGTTGATCGGGTCCAGCGTTTCCGGCACCACAATCGCCGGAGAAGCGGAAGCCATTGCGGCAACGTTCTCGCCCGCTTCCAGCGCCACCAGCATCTCTTTGGCGCGTACAATACCGATGATTTCATCAAGCTCGCCGCGGCAAACCGGGAACATGCTGTGCGGAGATGAAAGCAGCTGGCGACGAATTTCTTCTTCGCTCTGCTCAGCATCCACCCAGCTAATTTCGCCTCGCGGGGTCATGATGCTGCGCAATGAACGCTGCGCCAGGGTCAGCACGCCGTTAATCATATAGCGTTCTTCTTCAGCAAACGCGCCTTCCGGCACCGGCACTGCCGCCGGGCTATCACTATCGTGCGCGACGGCCGCCTGTTTGCGACCGCCCATCAGGCGCAGAATCGCATCAGCGGTACGCGCGCGCAGCGGCAACGTCGACTGGTGGCGGATAAAGTTACGCCGCGCCACCTGGTTAAAGAACTCAATGGTTATCGAGAAGCCAATCGCCGCGTACAAATAGCCCTTAGGAATATGGAAGCCAAAGCCTTCTGCCACCAGACTCAGACCAATCATCAGCAGGAAGCTCAGACACAGCACGACAACCGTCGGGTGCTGGTTCACGAAGCGGGTTAACGGCTTCGAAGCCAACAGCATCAGGATCATCGCGATGACAACCGCAGCCATCATCACCGGCAAATGGTTCACCATGCCGACGGCGGTAATCACCGCATCAAGCGAGAAGACGGCATCCAGCACCACAATTTGTAGCACTACCACCCAGAAGCTGGCATAGCCTTTGCCGTGGCCGGCATCATGCTGGCGGTTCTCCAGTCGTTCATGCAACTCTGTCGTCGCCTTGAATAGCAGGAAGATACCGCCGACCAGCATGATCAGATCGCGCCCGGAGAACGAAAAATCGCCTATGCTTATCAAAGGCTTGGTCAAGGTGACCATCCACGAGATAACCGAGAGCAGCCCCAGACGCATTATCAGCGCCAGCGACAGGCCGATGATACGTGCCTTATCACGCTGTTTTGGCGGCAGTTTATCGGCAAGGATGGCGATAAAGACCAGGTTATCAATACCCAGAACAATTTCGAGGACCACCAGCGTCAGCAGGCCAGCCCAAATGGTGGGATCCATTAAGAATTCCATGAGCGGCTCCCGTTAACGACAGCGGTAGTCATCGCGATGTCATGCACCGGCGAAACAATAGTTGCTGGTAAAAAAGCGTGTGAGGTAGAGGCGGCAGACGAGTGCCTGAGGGTGAAAAGACGTCGATGACGGTCCATACGGCGGGCTATGCCCTATACTCCTGAGTAATTAAACGGAAGCTAAACATAGCAAAATATAGCGCAGAATTGGCAAAAATTTACCTGTCTTTGCAATAGCTAAGGCTATTTTTTGCGCTGCGAAATTATTGATTATCGAAGCGTAATTTACGGAGCTCCATCACATTAATTATTTTTTCACTATCTAAAATAATTCGCGGTAGTAATTAAATTAGATCTTACACCCTTACTGAATCGATTTTTCCACAAGAGTGATTCAGGATGTATCAGACCAGATGATGCATTCACCATAATAACGGAGGTAGCAAGTGACGATTGCTATTGTAATAGGCACACATGGTTGGGCTGCAGAACAACTGCTGAAAACCGCAGAAATGCTGTTGGGCGAGCAGGAAAACGTTGGCTGGATCGATTTCGTTCCCGGTGAAAACGCCGAAACGCTGATCGAAAAGTACAATGCACAGCTGGCAAAACTGGATACCACAAAAGGCGTGCTGTTCCTCGTCGATACGTGGGGCGGTAGTCCATTCAACGCGGCAAGCCGCATTGTTGTTGATAAAGAAAACTATGAAGTGATCGCTGGCGTCAACGTCCCGATGCTGGTCGAAACCTTCATGGCCCGCGATGACGATCCGTCGTTTGGTGAGCTGGTGGCGCTGGCGGTGGAAACCGGTAGCGAAGGCGTGAAAGCGCTGAAAGCCAAACCGGTTGAAAAAGCGGCACCGGTGCAGGCGGCCGCGCCAAAAGCGGCGACACCCGCTAAACCGATGGGTCCAAATGATTACATGGTGATTGGCCTGGCGCGTATCGATGACCGTCTTATCCACGGCCAGGTTGCGACCCGCTGGACCAAAGAGACCAACGTCACCCGCATTATCGTGGTCAGCGATGAAGTCGCCGCCGATACGGTGCGTAAAACGCTGCTGACCCAGGTGGCTCCTCCGGGCGTGACCGCTCACGTTGTTGATGTCGCGAAGATGATCCGCGTTTACAACAACCCGAAATACGCCGGCGAGCGCGTCATGCTGTTATTTACCAACCCAACGGACGTTGAACGTATTGTTGAAGGCGGCGTGAAAATTACCAGCGTCAACATCGGCGGTATGGCTTTCCGTCAAGGTAAAACGCAGGTGAATAACGCGATTTCGGTCGATGAAACCGATATCGAAGCATTCAAAAAACTGAATGCCCGCGGTATTGAACTGGAAGCGCGCAAAGTTTCCACCGACCAGAAACTGAAAATGATGGATTTGATCGCCAAGGTGGATAAATAACCCGGCGCTCGCGAGCCAATTTTCACTTTAAGACTTAATCAACAGGAGAAGTACAATGGAGATTACCCTTCTTCAGATTGTGCTGGTGTTCATCGTCGCGTGTATTGCGGGTATGGAGTCGGTACTTGATGAATTTCAGTTCCACCGTCCTCTGGTCGCCTGTACCTTAATCGGCGCCGTTCTCGGCGACATGAAAACCGGTATCATCATCGGCGGTACGCTGGAAATGATCGCCCTGGGCTGGATGAACATCGGCGCGGCGGTTGCGCCTGATGCCGCGCTGGCGTCCATTATTTCTACCGTACTGGTTATCGCCGGCCACCAAAGCATCGGCGCCGGTATCGCGCTGGCTATCCCGCTGGCGGCGGCAGGCCAGGTTCTGACCATTATCGTGCGTACCATCACCGTTGCCTTCCAGCACGCGGCGGATAAAGCCGCTGAAAACGGTAACCTGACGGCCATCTCCTGGCTGCACGTTTCCTCGCTGTTCCTGCAGGCGATGCGTATCGCCATCCCGGCGGTTATCGTAGCCATCTCTGTCGGCACCAGCGAAGTTCAGGGTCTGCTGAACGCTATTCCGGAAGTGGTAACTGGTGGTCTGAACATCGCGGGCGGTATGATCGTCGTCGTCGGTTACGCGATGGTCATCAACATGATGCGCGCGGGCTACCTGATGCCGTTCTTCTACCTCGGTTTCGTCACCGCGGCCTTCACCAATTTCAACCTGGTTGCGCTGGGTGTGATTGGTGCCGTCATGGCCATTCTCTACATTCAGCTGAGCCCGAAATATAACCGCGTAGCGGGTGCCCCGGCTCAGGCGGCTGGTAACAACGATCTCGATAACGAACTGGACTAACAGGTGAGCGAAATGGTTGATATGACTAAAAATACCACCGAGAAAAAACTCACTCAGAGTGATATTCGTGGCGTGTTCATTCGTTCTAACCTGTTCCAGGGTTCATGGAACTTCGAACGTATGCAGGCGCTGGGCTTCTGCTTCTCTATGGTTCCGGCAATCCGTCGTCTGTACCCTGAGAACAACGATGCGCGTAAGCAGGCTATTAAGCGTCACCTTGAGTTCTTCAACACCCATCCGTACGTCGCGGCGCCGGTACTCGGCGTAACCCTGGCGATGGAAGAGCAGCGTGCTAACGGCGCGGAAATCGACGATGGCGCAATCAACGGTATCAAAGTTGGCCTGATGGGGCCGCTGGCAGGCGTCGGCGACCCGATCTTCTGGGGTACCGTACGCCCTGTATTCGCCGCGCTCGGCGCCGGTATCGCGATGAGCGGTAGCCTGCTCGGTCCGCTGTTATTCTTTATCCTGTTCAATGCCGTGCGTCTGCTGACCCGCTACTACGGCGTAGCATATGGCTATCGTAAAGGCGTGGACATCGTTAAGGATATGGGCGGCGGCTTCCTGCAGAAACTGACTGAGGGGGCGTCAATCCTCGGCCTGTTTGTCATGGGAGCTCTGGTCAACAAATGGACGCACGTTAATATCCCGCTGGTGGTTTCCACTATCACCGGTCAGGATGGTCAGACTCGTGTGACCACCGTGCAGACCATCCTTGACCAGCTGATGCCGGGACTGGTGCCGCTGCTGCTGACCTTCGCCTGTATGTGGCTGCTGCGTAAGAAAGTCAACCCGCTGTGGATCATCGTTGGCTTCTTCGTCATCGGTATCGCCGGCTACGCGGTCGGCCTGCTGGGTCAATAATCGTCACGTTGTAGGCCGGGGACAGCTTTGTCCCCGGCTTTTTTTTAGCGTTAAAACGTGCGCCTGTGCGAAGGCCCACGCAGTCTGGAGGATCAATGGCAATCACGGAGCTGGTGCTCATTCTGTTTATCGTCGCCCTGGTGGCTTTCGCTATCTACGACCAATTCATCATGCCGCGCCGCCATGGCCCCACCCTGCTGTCAATCCCCCTGCTGCGTCGTGGACGGGTCGATGGGATGATTTTCGTCGGCCTGACGGCAATTCTCATCTACAACAATATCGCCAGCCACGGTGAAATAATCACCACCTGGTTATTATCTGCGCTGGCATTAATGGGGCTATATCTGTTTTGGATCCGTACGCCGCGAATTTTGTTCAAAAAGAGCGGCTTTTTCTTTGCCAACGTGTGGATTGAATATCCGCGGATTAAAGCGATGAATTTGTCGGAAGACGGCGTACTGGTGATGCAATTAGAGCAGCGGCGCCTGCTTATTCGCGTACGAAATATCGACGACCTGGAAAAAATATACAAACTACTTGTTACCAGTCAATAAGTTACAGATATAGCCTGCGCTATATTTTCGTCATTTATTGCTGTCGGAATATATAGCCATGGCTATATTTACTCACCTATCCTCGTTATATTATTTAACCAATCCTTCACTTAATATTTTAAATGAAAATCGTTATCATTTATTGTTGCTAATATTATTTTTCTGTGATTGTTTTATCTTCTAAAAATATGTTAAGGTTGCGCCCGTCGTTGGGGAGTAGCCGATTTTCCGCAGGTGGAAAATGTACGTGTCAACATACTCGTTGCAAAACGTGGCACGTACGGGTTGAGCGGTCGTTCAATCAGGCGAGACCATAGATACATCACTGCTGTACGTTATGCTCAAGCTCCGCGTATGTTTACTGGGGGCAGCGATGTGTCATATGGATATTCCCCGGTCAGGACACGCTCATGAACATATCTGCCACTATTCTTCTTGCCTTCGGCATGTCGATGGACGCGTTTGCCGCTTCTATCGGTAAAGGCGCCACCCTGCATAAACCTAAGTTCTCCGAAGCGCTGCGTACCGGTCTTATATTCGGCGCGATCGAAACCCTGACGCCGCTGGTCGGCTGGGGCCTGGGCATGTTGGCGAGCCAGTTTGTGCTGGAGTGGAATCACTGGATCGCGTTCGTGCTGCTGGTGTTTCTCGGCGGGCGAATGGTCATTGAAGGTTTTCGCGGCGGTGATGACGAGGAGTGTGAAGCGCCGCGCCGCCACGGCTTTTGGCTGCTGGTGACCACCGCATTCGCTACCAGTCTTGATGCAATGGCGGTCGGCGTGGGTCTTGCTTTCCTGCAGGTCAATATTATCGCCACCGCGCTGGCTATCGGCTGCGCCACCTTTACCATGTCGACGCTGGGAATTATGGTTGGCCGCTTTATCGGCCCGCTGCTCGGCAAACGGGCCGAAATTCTCGGCGGTATTGTGCTAATCGGTATCGGCGCACAGATTCTGTGGAGCCATTTCGCCCCTTAGCGCTTACGCTTCGCGCTGCCAGCAGTGGATCATGAAATCGGTCTGGCAGCCAAAAGTTTCCTGCTCGCGCAGTGACTCACGAACTTCCGGTTTCGCTCGCCAGGCAAACGGCGTCATCTGCAGCAATGCTTCCGCCTGCGCGCCGCTCAACTGCATCGGATACGCTAACTGCTGCTCATGACGCAACGTAAAGCCCGGCATTGCCTCCCGGTTCTGTTCATGCAGACGAACTTCATCGTAGATCAGCCCTTTCAGCTCCATCAAATGGCGCGGCCCCGGCGTAGCGGTAATCACCCAACCGCCGGCTTTTACTACACGCGCTAATTCGTCCGCGTTACAGGGCGCATAAATACGCACGACGGCATCCAGAGAGCGATCGGCAAACGGCAATCGTTGGCTGGAAGCCACGCAGAATTCGACCTGCGGGTAACGTTTAGCGGCGGCGCGGATCGCCGACTTTGAGACGTCGAGGCCGAAACTGCGTGCGGCAATGGCGGCGAAAGCATGCGTGTAGTATCCCTCGCCGCAGCCGATATCCAGCAGCTCGCCCGGCGCGAAAGTCCGCAGATAGCCGCAAATCGCCTCACGCAACGGTTGATAATAGCCGCCATCAAGGAAGGCGCGACGCGCCTGCATCATCTCAGCGCTATCGCCCGGGTCACGTGAACGTTTGAACTGCACCGGCAGTAAATTGACATACCCTTCCTTTGCCAGATCGAACTGGTGCCGCTGCGGGCAAATATAGCTATTTGCGCTGCGGCTAAGCGGCGCGTGGCATAGTGGGCAGGTATAAGACATGATAACTCCGGTGGCGCTGAAAGGGCGAAAGTGTAGCGCTATTCGCCCTCGCAGACCACTGTTACAACGCGGGAGCCAGATCCTCGCGGTTATGCATGACGATAAGATTCTCAGAGCCTTGCGGCATACCGTCTGGCATCACGTTTTCCAGACGTAACACATCGCCCATGATCTGGCTGAACACCGGCGCGGATACCGCCCCACCGTAGTATTTACCGTTGCTGGGGTCGTTTATCACCACCACCAGCGCAAACTTCGGCTGACTGGCCGGCGCCACGCCGGCGGTGTAGGCGACATATTTATCGATATATTTTCCGTCAGGGCCAATTTTCTTCGCCGTGCCGGTTTTCACCGCTATCCGATAATCACGTACCGCCGCTTTTGTACCGCCGCCGCCCGGCAGCGCCACGCTCTCCATCATATGTTCAACTTCATGCACGATCTCTTGCGGCATGACTCGCGTACCGATGACAGGCGGGTCGATACGGGTTATCGACAGCGGGCGCTCAATACCGTAACCGCCGATCGTTGCATAGACATGCGCCAGCTGCAGCGGAGTTACCATCAGTCCATAGCCAAAAGCGAAGGTGGCGCGATCCAGCTCACCCCAATAACGGCGATGCGGCATTAACCCGGAGCTTTCGCCGGTCAAGCCAAGCCCGGTCGGGTCGCCAAAGCCAAAGGCCTTATAAGTGTCGATCAAGTGTTGCACCGGCATTGCCAGTGAGAGGTGCGAAACTCCTGTATCGCTCGATTTTTGCAGGATACCGGTGAGCGTCAGCTCGGGATAATAACCCACGTCGCGGATGCGATGACCATCAAGCGTAAAGGGATGGGTATCGACGACGCTATCCGGCTGCACGATACCCTGCTGTAACGCGGTCATAATCACCAGCGGTTTGACCGTTGAACCCGGCTCAAAGGTATCGCTGATAGCGCGATTTCGAAAATCATCGAGCTGGGCGCTGTCGCGGTTATTAGGGTTAAAATCCGGGTAGCTGGCCATCGACAGGATTTCGCCGGTATCAATCTTGATCAACACCGCCGCGCCTGATTCCGCCTTATTCCAACGCACGGCATTATCCAGCGCATCCTCCGTGACCGTTTGCAGCCGCTCGTCGATACTAAGTTGCAGGTTATGTGCCGGAACGGGGGCCTGCTCGGTAATATTTTCTATCACATGACCGTGGCGGTCTTTGCGCACCAGCCGACGCCCAGGCGTGCCCATGAGCTGTTTGTTAAAACTTTTCTCAACTCCCTCAATCCCCTGATTATCTACGTTGGTAAAGCCCAGCAGGTTGGCGGCGACGTGTCCGGCCGGATAAAAACGGCGGGACTCATCGCGCAAATAAACGCCCGGGAGATGCAATTTATCGATCCAGTCGGCCTGTTCCGGATTAACCTGGCGCGCCAGATAGAGGAATCGGGCATGGGGATGCGACTGCACCCGATGAGAGAGCTCAATAAGATCGAGATGCAATGCTTCCGCCATAGCCTGCCAGCGCGGGCCATAGCCGACGCCGCCCTTCTCCAGCATGGTCTGTGGATCTATCCAGATTGCGCTTACCGGCACGCTCACCGCCAGCGGGCGTCCTTCACGATCGCTGATAGTTCCGCGCATTACGGCAATGGGTTCTTCGCGCAGCGAACGCATATCCTCTTGTTTAACCAGATTATCCGGAGAGACGATTTGCAGCCAACCTACCCTCGCCAGCAGAAATCCAAGACATCCCAAAATCGCCACACACAGCAACCCAAAACGGATAGGGAGAAAATTTGTGGCGGACTTACTTTTATTCTTTTGCACCGTAGCTCCAGCATTATTTTGCAACCACCTGATTTAACAGAAAATTGGCAAAACAGACTGCTAAACAGTGCTAATAAGGGTGATGTTTTGCAACAAAGCGCGTCGGAGGGGAAATATTGGAAATACTTTGCAACAGATGCTAAAAAGCCCCGCAGTAGCGAGGCTTTCTTACAAGATGAGTGGTCTTGAATCAGATAGCAGTTACGTTAACTGCAGCCGGACCTTTCTGGCCGTCCTGAATTTCGAACTCAACGTTCTGGCCTTCAGCCAGAGTTTTGAAGCCGTTACCCTGGATTGCAGAGAAGTGTACGAACACGTCTTTGCTGCCATCAGCCGGAGTAATGAAGCCAAAACCTTTAGACTCGTTGAACCACTTAACTTGACCTTTAATCTTTGCCATTTGCAAAATTCCTTAAACTGTTTTCTTCACCCGCAGGTGCTTACATAGATAAAACTGACACATAACTGCATGAGGCACTAATATAAGGTTCGGCAGAGAAGCGGTATTCAACGACAACGTGTTTACTCAGGACTTCTTTACTGAAAATGCCACACATAAACAGAACTGTACCTCGTTTAACCCGAAACGTGTTATCACACACAACGTAAATAATGGCAAGCCATTTTTAAACGTGTCACGATCGTTCGCACAAATTATCAGGAAATCATTTGATCGCCTGCACATTTATGCGTCTTTGCCGCGCCTGGCTTATCTTTGCATTGTTACCAAACAAACAATAACGTATGCCTGATAAATGCAACTTTTTTACCATAGCTCAACAACTTCTGTTCGTCCAGGTACGTACGTATACGAACTGCCATATTTAAGGGGGCGCAGCGGCGTATTGTGCATAATGATGCGAAAATGGCGCTGAAGAACAAGAGGAAATCGCCTGAACTATGCCAGTAGTAGAGTTAATTAAACCGCTAACTCGTTACGACACAAATATTCGCTAAAATAGACGTTAATAATGAAACATTAATGACAACGTATTGCCAGCAAGCAATAGAAACGTTTCGTTATTACTTTTTTTGATTAGCTCAAAAGATTATTCAATATGTGAAATAGAGCATGGATGTTTAATCCATTAAACGGAAACAGTTTGAGGCGGAATAAGGGATTATATAAGAATAAGTTATAGCTAAATTTTATGACACTCACAGGCGCGCACATGATGTGCACACCTGTTCATCAACTTAACGTTCGGCAACGAGACGAATGAAATCGTCGTCGTTTTTCTCCTTCTCAGTCGCTGAAGGTTCAGCAACCTCTTCTTTCTCCGGCTCATTGGCTTCACAGAGACGGCGCAGCAGCGCATTCTGCCGCTTTTGTTGATCCAACAGCGACTGCAGCAGTTCGATTTGCTCATTGCTACGTGAACTGGCGCGATTCACAAAGAACCACAGCAGCAACCCCACCAGCAGCAGTACAACGGAAAGCGCCAGAGACGCCAGACTTACAATCCCAGGATTCAATAACTCACTCATTTCACCACCTCAAAGAGAAGGCGTTCATTCTACCACCCGCGCGGCAGAAGAAAATCCGTCGGCACAAAAATGTCTTACCAGGGGATGAACTTGTTAATAGCGCAAATACCGCTGAAAAATTGCACATCCTGATCGCACATTACGTTAAGCATCTGAGTCCACAGCAGTAAACAGCCCGCTATGACAACAATCAGCAAAACCCAGCGTAATTTTTTCACTCCACTCTCCGTACCATAATCAGATGTTGCCAGGATAACACGGCCTTCTTAAACCGCGGCTAACTGTAATACGAAAGGCGAGTTTAGGAATCATAGACTTGTATCAAATAATGTTCGTGCCAGAATAAACGTCAGGATCATACAAATAACGAGGCAACAATGCGATTGATCATTCGCTCTATTGTCATACTGGCGATCGTCTGGATTGGCGTATTATTAAGCGGTTATGGCGTATTAATTGGCAGCAATCAGAATGCTGGCGGGCTGGGACTACAGTGCAAATACCTGACGGCGCAAGGCATCACCACCGCACAATATGTTCACTCTGATAGCGGTATTATCGGCATTACCAACTGCCCGATTCTGCGCAAAAGCGTGAAGGTTATCGATCAGGGTTAATACAAGTGGAGCTACAGCATCGCGCTGTAGCTCCCGCTGACTATCAGAACGGATAATTGTTATAACCCATCTGCTCGGAAATCTTACGCGCGGCGGCATGCAGCATCGCCACATACTCGTGCAAACGTTCTTCAGAGAAGCGCAGCGTCGGGAAGGAAATACTCAAGCCGGCAATCACCACGCCAAAGCGATCGAAGACCGGCACCGCAATACAGCGTAATCCTTCTTCCTGCTCCTCATTGTCTTCGCCATAGCCCTGCTCGCGCACCTGGTCCAGCACTTTCAACAGCTCGCTGGTATCGGTAATGGTTCGCTCGGTGCTACGTTTGTACTCCACGCCCTCCATGATTTGCTCGACTTCCGCCCGCTCGCGCCACGCCAGCAGCACTTTACCAATGGCGGTGCTATACAGCGGATTACGACGACCGATACGCGAATACATCCGCAGGTTATACATGGAATCAATTTTGTGGATATAAACGATGCTGTCTTCATCCAGCGCGCCGAGGTGAATCGTCTCTTTAGTCAGACGCGAAATTTCGCGCATCTGGATATCCGCGCTGCGGATCAGATCAACGTTCTGCAATGCCCGCGCGCCAAGCTCGAACAACTTCAACGTTAAAGAATATTTCTCAGACTCGCCTTCCTGTGCGACATAGCCCAGCGACTTCATAGTCTGTAAAAAACGATACACCGTGCTTTTAGACATCATCACACGCTGTGACAATTCGGTGATACCAATCTCACGCTCTTCGCCCAAAGCCTGCAGGATGCCAAAAACTTTTAATACTGAAGAGACAGAATCTGGCTGTTTATCCATATCAGCAGCTGCCATTGTTCACCTCATCGTAACTGTTTTATAAAATTCAGAACTGTTTTTTATTATAAATTCACATTATGACCGTCGCAATCGTTGTTCTGCGAGTTGGTTACAAATCTGCGACTTATGGTTGAATAATCAATGCTAAAATCATTAATCAGAAAATAGTTTCCTCTAAGACTTAAACTTCACATGGATAACAAATTTTTGGATGGCCTGCCGGCGCCGCAGCGCTACGGCGCCATTCTGACGATTGTTTTAGGCTTGACGATGGCCGTACTTGATGGCGCTATCGCCAACGTCGCCCTGCCGACGATTGCCACCGACCTCAATGCTTCGCCGGCATCGTCAATCTGGATAGTCAACGCTTATCAAATCGCTATTGTCATCGCCCTCCTACCGCTATCGTTTCTTGGCGATATGGTTGGCTATCGGCGCATCTATAAAATCGGTCTGGTGGTATTTACTATCACCTCGTTGATTTGCGCACTTTCCCGAAGCCTTGAGATGTTGACGCTGGCGCGAGTGGCTCAAGGTTTAGGCGGCGCGGCGCTGATGAGCGTCAACACGGCGCTGATTCGCCTTATCTATCCTAAAAGGCAGCTAGGACGCGGAATGGGCATCAACTCTTTCGTTGTCGCCGTATCCTCCGCCGCGGGGCCAACCATTGCCGCCGCTATTCTTTCGCTCGCCTCCTGGCAATGGCTGTTTTTAATCAACGTACCGCTGGGGATTATTTCTATTTTCCTCGCTATGCGTTTTTTGCCGCCCAACAGCGCCGCCAGCAAAATTACCCGTTTCGATCTGCCGAGCGCGATCATGAACGCTCTCACCTTCGGGCTGCTCATCACGGCGCTCGGCGGCTTTGCCCAGGGGCAATCCGGTTATCTGGTGCTCGCGGAAGTCATCGCCATGCTGATTATCGGCTTCTTCTTTGTGCGACGGCAGTTGCGCATGCCGGTACCACTGCTACCCGTTGATTTACTGCGAATTCCGATCTTTTCGCTCTCTATCTGCACCTCGATCTGTTCATTTTGCGCCCAGATGCTGGCGATGGTATCCCTGCCCTTTTTCCTGCAAACCGTTATCGGACGCAGTGAAGTAGAGACCGGGCTGCTGTTAACGCCGTGGCCATTGGCGACCATGGTGATGGCCCCTCTGGCGGGTTACCTGATAGAGAAAGTTCATGCCGGGCTACTGGGGGCAATGGGGTTGCTGATCATGGCCTGCGGCCTGTTTGGCCTTGCGCTATTACCCTCTTCCCCTTCCGACCTCGATATTATCTGGCGGATGGCGCTGTGCGGCGCGGGCTTCGGGCTGTTTCAGTCGCCAAACAACCATACTATTGTCTCCTCCGCGCCAGGCCATCGCAGCGGAGGCGCCAGCGGCATGTTAGGTACCGCACGCTTACTGGGACAAAGTAGCGGCGCCGCGCTGGTCGCCCTGCTGTTTAACCTGGCGGGCGATAGCGGCACCCATACCGCGCTTCTGCTGGCAGGCGCCCTGGCGGTGGTTGCCGCCGCCATCAGCGGGCTACGCGTAACTCAACCGCGCGCCGCCTGATAACGCACAGCCAAAAAAAATCCGCAGCCCGAAAGCTGCGGATTTTTATTTTCAACGTCTGCACGCCAGATTATTTCAGGTATTCCCCGCTGCGCAGCGCTTCAATGCGTTTATCCAACGGCGGGTGGGTCATGAACAGTTCGCTCATCGACTTCGCTTTACCGTTGATACAGAACGCCATCATGCTGCTCGCTTCCTGCGGTTCATAGCTGGTTTTCAAGCGCTGCAACGCAGCAATCATCTTCTCACGGCCGACCAGTTTGGCGGAACCAGCATCGGCGTGGAATTCACGGTAGCGCGAGAACCACATGGTAATGATGCTGGCGAGAATACCGAACACCAGCTCCAGTACGGTAGCGACCGCAAAGTAGATAAGCGGGTTACCGTTGCTGCTTTCGCCTTCATCTTCACGATTACCGCCGAGGAAACCAGCCGCAATCTGCGCGATAACGCGGGAGATAAAGATAACGAAGGTGTTCACTACCCCCTGAATCAGCGTCATGGTGACCATGTCGCCATTGGCAATATGGCTGATTTCGTGAGCGATAACGGCTTCCGCTTCATCACGGCTCATATTCTGCAGCAAGCCGGTGCTCACGGCGACCAGAGAAGCGTCGCGGCGCGCGCCGGTAGCGAAGGCGTTAATGTCCGGGGCGTGATAAATCGCCACCTGCGGCATGCCGATGCCCGCCTGCTGCGCCTGCTGCGCGACGGTGTTCATCAGCCAACGCTCAGTTTCGTTACGCGGCTGCTCGATAACTTCCCCACCAACCGACTTCAGCGCCATCCATTTCGACATCAGCAGCGAAACGATCGAGCCGCCAAAACCAAACAGCAGCGCCATGATCAACAGGCCAGTCATGCTGCTCGACTGGATCCCCGTCAGGCTAAGCACCAGGCCAAATACCACCATGACTGCCAGGTTAGTCAGCAGGAAAAGCGCGATTCGCATCATAATATTCTTTTTACCTCGATTTAACAAAACGCACTATGCGATACCCATATCGTATGGGTCAGATGCTAATTTTCAACTATCAGGCCCTGCTAAGTCACGAGAAAGACACAACTTTACATTTTGTAGCATATCGCTGACACCCTGAGAGAGTGTTGACATTTTTGTTGAATAAAGTCGACGGGCAGATGAAGACAGAAAAAGAAACGGGCACAATCACTTGTGCCCGTTGAGGAGTTATTTGCTAACCGGCGGCTCTACCGGAGGCTGAGCTTTTTCCTGTTGCGCCAGGTCAATGGCGATATGCACGGTCTCATCAAGATACGGATCCGGTTCCTGATAATCCTTCGGCAGATCGTCAATCTTTTTGAGCAGCGGCTTGCCTTCGCGTTTCAGGCGATCGTTCACTCGCGCCAGACGAATTGCATCATCTTCTTCATTCTCTTTCTCACGCTGCGCGTAGTTCAGAGAAACAATATTGCGCTTGTCTTTCATAGCGTTAAAGCGCGCAATATCCTTCATGATGTACTGGAATTCCGGATCTTTCGCGATACGGTCTTCATGGCGCTTAAGCAGTTCAGGTTCGAACGGTTTCATATCGCCCGACTTCACATAGGTCGCCGGATCGATACTATCCCACGGCAGCGCGTTATCTTCATACTGCTCGCCGGTATCGCGATCTTCTTTACCGGTTGGCATCATGATGTCCGGAGTAACCCCTTTACGCTGAGTGCTGCCGCCGTTAATGCGGTAGAACTTCTGGATGGTGTACTGTACGGAACCTAACGCCGGCCATTCCGGGCGCAGCATCTGATCGTAGATACGGTTTAGCGAACGATACTGCTGAACGGTTCCTTTACCAAAGGTCTGCTCGCCGACGATAAGCGCACGGCCATAGTCCTGCATCGCGGCGGCAAAAATTTCCGATGCCGAGGCGCTGAAGCGATCGACCAGGACCACCAGCGGACCTTTATAGTAGACGACACCGTCGGTATCGCTATCTTCGCGAACCTTACCGTTGTTATCACGCACCTGCACCACCGGGCCGGATGGGATAAACAGACCAGAGAGCGAAACCGCCTCCGTCAGCGCGCCACCGCCGTTACTGCGCAGATCGATGACGATGCTGCTGACATTCTGTTTTTCCAGCTTCTGCAGTTGCACTTTGACGTCATCGGTCAGGCCAACGTAGAAGCCCGGGATATCCAGCACGCCGACTTTTTCTTTACCGACGGTTTTGACCGACATCTTAACCGCACGGTCTTCAAGACGAATACGTTCGCGGGTCAGAGTAACAATTCGGGTTTTCGCCCCTTTGCCAGCCGGCAGAACTTCCAGGCGAACTTTGCTGCCCTTCGGCCCTTTGATCAGCGCGACAACATCGTCCAGCCGCCAGCCGATGACATCGACCATGCTCTTACCCGGCTGACCGACGCCGACGATACGGTCGCCAACGCTAATCGCTTTGCTCTTCGCCGCAGGACCACCGGCAACCAGTGAATTGATCACCGTATAGTCGTCGTCCATTTGCAGCACCGCGCCAATACCTTCCAGAGACAAGCTCATTTCAGTATTGAACTGTTCGGTGTTACGCGGGGAGAGATAGTTGGTATGCGGGTCGATTTCGCGCGCAAAAGCGGTCATTGCCAGCGAGAAGACGTCTTCGCTGTTGGTTTGGGCCAGGCGACGAATCGCAAACTTGTAGCGACGAGTCAGGGTTTCACGAATTTCTTTCTCGTCTTTACCCGCCAGCTTCAGGCTTAGTTCATCGAACTTCACCTTGGCGTCCCACAACGCGTTAAGCTCGGCTTCATCCTTCGGCCACGGCGCCTTGCTGCGATCGAGATTGAAGTTGTCGTTGCCGGTAAAATTCATCGGACGATCCAGTACCTTTAGGGCGTACTGGTAACGCTCAAAGCGACGCTTCTGCGCGAGGTTATACAGGTCGTAGAAAACGTCCAGTTTACCGCTGCGCAGTTCGTCGCCGATTTTATTTTTTTGCGCCGCAAACTGAGAAACGTCGCTGGCCAGCAGCACGTTATGGCTGTAATCCAGCAGATTCAGATAGCGGTCGAAAATTTTTGCCGAAAAGGCGTTGTCGAGATCAAACTGCCGATAATGGGAACGAGTAAAGCGCGAGGTAACGCGCTCACTCACCGTCGCGTGCTGCGGCTCTTCTTTCAGCACGGGAATTTGATCGACTCGGGTGATATCGTCCACGGCGAAGGCATGGCCTGCTATTGCTAGCAGGCCCGCAAGCGCGGTGAGCTTAAAAAGTTTGTTCATGCCTGGCCCGGCCTCCGTTTCAGAACACCAGGTGTTCTGCGCGTACAATCATTGACATACCAGAAGTCAGCTGTACACGAACGCCATCTTTGGTGATTTCCACAACGGTGGCGTCCATTGCGTTGTTGCCTGCTTTCACCTTCAGAGCCTGACCGACGCTCAATACAGAGACGTCAGACACCGGGGTAAGGCGTTGCTCTTCACGCGGTGCTTTGGCAGCTGCAGGACGCGGCTTACGCTGTTCACTACCTTCTTTACGGCGAGCCTGCGGCTGAGGACGCGGTTTACGCTCGCGGCGTGCCCCTTCTTCCTGCTGGCCTGCCGCGGCAGCGGCTTCGCGCTTCTTCGCCTGCTGGCTGGCGCGCTGCGCCTGAACGCGGGCTTTGGCTTCTTCGAGCTGCTGACGGGCGTGAGCAACGTGTTGCTCTTCCAGTTCGCCGCACGGGTTGCCGTCGAGATCGACGCGAATCGCTCCCGCTTTCACGCCGTACAGATAACGCCAGCTCGAAGTATAAAGACGTAAGGCAGCGCGCAGTTGGGTTTTGCTGAGATTCATCTCGCCGCCAACTCGCTCTACAAGATCCTGAAAAATACCGATTTTCAGGGGGCGCGCTTCGCCTTCAGCGCTGAAACACTGAGGAAAACGTTCGGCCAGAAACGCGATTACTTCTTTACTGCTATTCAACTTAGGTTGATTTTCCATGAAATTTCCTGATTACAACGGACGTAGCCAACAAGCCGCAGGCATGAACAGGCGTCATTATAATGACGTCATCGCTAAATGCTACGTTATCCGTTGATTATCCTGCGACGTGGGCACAGATTTTTTGATAATCGGTCGCCGCAATCAGCGTTTCAAGGCGCGAGACCAGCTCTGCAAGCCCCTGTTCGTCTTCTGCGGTGAAGCGGGAATACGCCGTGCTATCGATATCCAGTACGCCGATAATCTGATTATTCACCTGCAACGGAAAGACGATTTCCGAATTGCTGGCGGCGTCACAGGCGATATGGCCATCAAAGGCATGGACATCTTCCACGCGCTGGACGCGGTTCTGCGCCACGGCGGAACCGCACACGCCGCGGCCGACAGGAATACGTACACAGGCCAGCTTACCCTGGAACGGCCCCAGCACCAGCGTGTCGCCTTCCAGCAGGTAAAAACCGGCCCAGTTGACCTCTTCCAGGCGTTCAAACAACAACGCGCTGGTATTGGAGATCATTGCCAAAAAACTGGTTTCGCCTGCCATAAGCGCCTGGAAATCGCGGTTCAGATCCGCGTAGAATTCTGTTTTGTTCATTTTTTAATCACTTAGTTGTCTTACTATCTCATCTGCAGATGCCTACTAAAATAAGCATTAAATGCCTTCGGGCTCAAGATGAATTCATTCCTGGGTTAATATAGTGGGATACATTCATTCCCGAACGTAATAAATGCTGATAAAAACACCCTCAATCACGCCGACGAAGAAGATTACCGTTCATTCGGTCAGTTCGCCAACGCCGCATGCGCACTATCAGCGCTGTACGCAGTGCGACATGCTGTTCCGCATACCGGTTGTGAAAAGAAATCAATGCGCCTGGTGTCCGCGGTGCAACGCGAAAGTACGCGACGGCCGCGATTGGTCCCTCTCCCGGCTTGCCAGTATGGCGTTTACGATGATGTTGCTGATGCCGTTCGCCTGGAGCGAGCCGCTGCTGCGTTTGCATCTGCTCGGCGTGCGCATTGACGCTAACGTCCTGCAGGGGATCTGGCAGATGACCAACCAGGGCGACCCCATTACCGCCGCGATGGTGCTCTTCTGCGCCGTGGTTGCGCCCGTCCTGCTGGTGGTATCCATCGCCTACCTTTGGCTTGGCAACGTGCTGGGGATGAACCTGCGTCCGGTGCTGCTGATGCTCGGCAAACTGAAAGAGTGGGTGATGCTGGACATTTATCTGGTCGGTATCGGCGTCGCCTCCATTAAGGTCCAGGACTATGCCTTCCTGCAGCCCGGCATCGGCCTGATCGCCTTTATCGCGCTGACCCTACTCAGCATCCTGACGCTCATCCACATGAACGTTGAAGAGTTGTGGGAGCGTTTTTATCCCGAACGACCGGCAATGCGCTACGACACCAATCTTCAGGTTTGCACCGGCTGTCACTATACCGGTTATCGCGACTCCCGCGGCCGCTGCCGCCGGTGCCATACTTCGCTGCATCATCGCCGGCCGCAAAGCCTGCAGCGTAGCTGGGCGGCCCTGATTGCGTCGCTGGTTTTCCTGCTGCCGGCCAACCTGCTGCCGATATCGATAATCTACGTCAATGGCTCGCGCCAGGAAGATACGATTCTTTCGGGCATTATTTCACTTGCCAACAGCAACATCGCTATCGCCGGCGTAGTGTTCATCGCCAGTATTTTGGTACCATTCACCAAAGTTATAGTGTTATTTACCCTGCTGGTCAGCATACAATTCAAATGCGAACAGGGGCTACGTACGCGTATCCTGCTGCTGCGGCTGATTACCTGGATCGGCCGCTGGTCGATGTTGGATCTGTTTGTTATCTCATTAACCATGTCGTTGATAAACCGCGATCAGCTCCTGGCTTTTACCATGGGGCCGGCGGCGGTGTACTTCGGCGGCGCGGTGATTTTAACTATCCTTGCAGTTGAATGGCTGGACAGCCGCTTACTTTGGGACGCTCATGAGTCAGGAAACGCCCGCTTCGCCGACTGAAGCCAAAATAAAAACCAAACGTCGTATCTCGCCATTCTGGTTGTTGCCGGTCATCGCGCTGATGATTGCCGGATGGCTCATCTGGACCAGCTTTGAAGGCCGGGGAACGACGATTACCATCGATTTCCAGTCCGCAAACGGGATTGTTCCGGGGCGTACACCTATCCGCTATCAAGGGGTAGAAGTTGGTACGGTACAGGATATCTCTTTGAGTAAGGACCTCAGCAAGATCGAAGTTTCCGCCAGCGTGAAGAGCGATATGAAAGACGCGCTGCGCAAAGACACCCAGTTCTGGCTGGTGACGCCAAAAGCTTCACTGGCCGGCGTTTCCGGGCTGGATGCGCTGGTCGGCGGTAACTATATCGGCATGATGCCGGGCAAAGGCGAACCGGAAGATCACTTCGTCGCCCTGGATACTCAGCCAAAATACCGCATCAACAACGGCGAACTAATGATTCATCTGCAGGCGCCGGATCTCGGCTCGCTGAACAGCGGCTCGCTGGTCTATTTCCGTAAAATTCCGGTTGGCCGGGTGTATGACTACACGCTCAACGCCAACAATCAGGGGGTGACGATTGATGTATTAATCGAGCGTCGCTTCACCAATCTTGTTAAAAAAGGCAGTCGGTTCTGGAACGTCTCCGGGATTAAAGCCGACGTCAGCCTGAGTGGCGCCAAAGTCCAGCTGGAAAATCTCTCCGCGTTAGTTAACGGCGCCATCGCCTTTGACTCGCCAGACGACTCCAAAGCGGCGGCGCAAAACGACGAGTACAACCTGTATGAGGATCTGGCGCACAGCCAGCGCGGCGTGCTGGTGACGCTGGAGCTGCCCGACGGCGATGGGTTGAAGGCGGGCTCTACGCCGCTGATGTACCAGGGGCTGGAAGTGGGTCAGTTAACCAAACTCAATCTCAATCCCGGCGGTAAAGTTAGCGGTGAGATGACCGTCGACCCGAGCGTGGTCACCCTGCTTCGGGATAAAACGCTGATTCAAATGAAGAAGCCGAAAATCTCGCTGGATAACCCAAGCGTCAGCGCCCTACTCACCGGCAACACCTTCGAACTGGTACCCGGTGACGGCGAACCGCGCAATCACTTTATGGTTATGCCAGCCGATAAAGCGCTGCTGGATGAGCCTAACGTCGCCACCGTGACGTTATCGGCGCCGGAAAGCTATGGCGTTTCCGCCGGCCAGCCGCTGATGCTGCACGGCGTGAAAGTGGGCCAGGTACTGGAACGCAAGCTAACCGCAGAGGGTGTCACTTTCCAGGTCGCCATTGCGCCGGAGTATCGCAATCTGGTACGCGGCGATAGCAAATTTGTCGTCAACAGCCGCCTTGATGTGAAAGTTGGGCTGGATGGCGTGCAGGTACTCGGCGCCAGCGCCAGCGAATGGGTTGATGGCGGGATCCGCATCATCCCCGGCGAAAAAGGGGAAATGCAGAGCCGCTATCCGCTGTATGCCAACCTGGAAAAAGCGCAGGAAAATAGCCTTAGTGAAATCCCAACCACCACGCTAAGCCTTTCTGCGGAAACGCTGCCCGATGTGCAGGCAGGCTCGGTAGTGTTGTATCGCAAATTCGCCGTCGGCGAGATCATCTCGGTGAAGCCGCGCAGCAACGCATTCGATATCGATCTGCATATCAAACCGGAATATCGCCATTTGTTGACCAATAACAGCGTCTTCTGGGCCGAAGGCGGCGCAAAGGTAAAACTCGACGGTAATGGGCTAACCGTGCAGGCGTCACCGCTGGCGCGCGCGCTGAAAGGCGCCATCAGCTTCGATAACCTCAGCGGCAGCAGCGCCAACGCGCGCTTGAACAATAAGCGTATCCTCTACGCCTCCGAAACCGCTGCCCGCGCGGTGGGCGGCCAGATCACGCTGCACGCTTTCGATGCCGGTAAAATGGCGGCGGGTATGCCGATTCGCTACCTCGGTATCGACATCGGCCAGATCCAGTCGCTGGAACTGATCACGGCAAAGAATGAAGTTCAGGCCAAAGCGGTACTTTATCCGGAGTATGTTGGCACCTTTGCCCGTGCCGGGACGCGTTTCTCGGTGATTACGCCGCAGATCTCTGCCGCCGGCGTTGAACATCTGGACACGATTTTCCAGTCTTATATCAACGTTGAACCTGGCCGTGGTTCGCCGCGCCGCGACTTTGAGATTCAGGACACCACCATCACCGACTCACGTTACATCGATGGCCTGAGTATTATCGTCGAAGTGCCGGAAGCCGGTTCGCTCGATATTGGTACGCCGGTGCTGTTCCGCGGCCTGGAAGTGGGCACCGTGACCGGGCTGACCCTGGGTTCAATGTCCGACCGCGTAATGGTTAAGCTGCGTATCAGTAAGCGTTATCAGTACTTAGTGCGCAACAACTCGGTGTTCTGGTTGGCTTCCGGCTATAGCCTCGACTTCGGCCTGATTGGCGGCGTGGTGAAAACAGGAACCTTCAACCAGTTTATTCGCGGCGGTATCGCCTTTGCCACGCCGCCGGGAACGCCGCTGGCGCCGAAAGCGCAGGATGGCAAGCACTTCCTGCTGCTGGAAAGCGAGCCGAAAGAGTGGCGCGACTGGGGAACGGCGCTACCTAATTAATTCCCAATGTCCCATAAGCGCCCCGGTGTCCCGCTCCGGGGCGTTTATGGTAAACTGCGCACCCTTTTTTCTTGTGGTGCGCTGCTCGTGGCTCAAAACGCTGTCTATCTTCCGGAACCCTTCCTCGCTCAAATGCGTGCGGCTATGCCAACGCATCTCTCTTTCGATGACTTTATCGCCGCCTGCCAGCGTCCGCTGCGTCGCAGTATCCGCGTCAATACGTTGAAGATTACGGTCGCTGATTTTCTGCAACTGGTCGCCCCTTACGGCTGGCAGTTAACGCCGGTTCCGTGGTGCGCCGAGGGTTTCTGGATCGAGCGCGATGACGACGATGTATTACCGCTGGGCAGCACCGCCGAGCATCTGAGCGGGCTATTTTATATTCAGGAAGCGAGCTCGATGCTGCCGGTAGCGGCGCTGTTCGCCGATGGGAACATGCCTGAGCGAGTGATGGACGTCGCCGCCGCGCCGGGTTCCAAAACGACGCAAATCGCCGCTCGCATGGGCAATCGCGGCGGGATTCTGGCTAACGAATTCTCCGCCAGTCGGGTGAAAGTGCTGCACGCCAATATCAGCCGCTGTGGCATCACGAACGTTGCCCTCACCCACTTCGACGGGCGCGTCTTCGGCGCCGCTCTGCCTGAGTGTTTCGATGCGATTTTGCTCGACGCCCCCTGCTCGGGCGAAGGGGTAGTGCGTAAAGATCCTGATGCGCTAAAAAACTGGTCGCCAGAAAGTAATCAGGAGATTGCCGCCACCCAACGTGAGCTCATTGACAGCGCCTTTCACGCTCTGCGTCCTGGCGGCACCCTCGTTTACTCCACCTGTACACTGAACCGTGAAGAAAACGAGGAAGTGATAAACTGGCTCCTGCAGACCTACCCGCAGGCGGTAGAAGTCCTGACGCTGGATTCACTGTTCCCACAGGCCCGCGAGGCGCTCACCGACGAAGGCTTCCTGCACGTGTTCCCGCAGATTTTTGATTGTGAGGGTTTTTTCGTTGCCCGCCTGCGTAAAACCGCCTCTATCGATCCGCTGCCTGCGCCCGGCTATAAAGTGGGTAAGTTCCCTTTCGCGCCGATGAAAGGACGTGAGGCAGCGGCTGTCACCGCAGCCGCCAACGCCGTTGGCCTGCATTGGGGAGAGCATCTTCATCTGTGGCAGCGTGATAAAGAAATCTGGCTGTTCCCACAGGCGCTGGAAGCGCTAATCGGCAACGTCCGTTTTTCGCGCATCGGGATCCGCCTCGCTGAAACGCATAACAAAGGCTACCGCTGGCAGCATGAAGCAGCGATCGCGCTTGCCGCGCCAGAGGAGCCGTTTGAGCTCACCTTAGCGGAAGCGGAAGAGTGGTATCGTGGACGCGATGTCTATCCCGAGGCGCCGCCGCGGCAGGATGAAGTGATTGTCACGTTCCAGGGAACGCCATTAGGACTTGCCAAGCGTGTGGGATCGCGGTTGAAAAACAGTTACCCCCGCGAACTGGTGCGCGACGGCAAACTCTTCGCTGGAAAGTCGTGACCGCGCGCCAAAAAGCGCACTTTTTGACTGGCGATTTACTCCCCGTTGTCTACGCTGAAAAATGACGGCCTAACTGGTCGTACCACAACTCAGCAGACAAACGGGGTGAATGATGAGTAAAACTAACGTACGAATCGGCGCGTTTGAGATCGACGACGCCGAGCTGCATGGCGAGTCACAGGGTGAGCGAACGTTAAGCATTCCTTGCAAATCCGATCCTGACTTATGCATGCAATTAGACGCCTGGGATGCCGAAACCAGCGTTCCCGCCATTCTTAATGGCGAACATTCTGTGCTTTACCGCAAACATTACGATCGCCAATCCGATGCCTGGGTCATGCGCCTTGCCTGACTCAAATGAACCCGTCGCCTGAGACGGGTTATTTATATCCCTCCCCCGCTGCGCTAACTTCCCCTACACTTACCTTATGTTCATTCGCTAATGAGGGCAGGATGTTTGCCTTAGTATTATTCATTTGCTATCTGGACGGCGGGTGCGAAGACATCGTAGTGGATGTCTATGATAACGAACGACAATGCCTCGTCGCTATGGACGACCAACGAATTCGCCAGGGAGGCTGTTTCCCGGTAGAAGATTTTATCGACGGCTTCTGGCGACCGGCGACGGAATACAGCGATTTTTAAGCGGCTCACTGCAGCTGCACCAGCGTTAGCTCTCCGCCAAACACCGCGCCGGTGTCAATGTAGTGTTGGTTATCGCTATCGTAACGGCGTTTAAGCGGCGTATGGCCAAACCAAAAGTGATCCGCCCCGACAATCTCACCGTGCCGCCCCGCCAGATGATCGGTTAAACGCTGGCGGCCCCAGAGCACCTGATGTTCGTCCACGGGCAACTGCCAATGATAAACGCTGGCGGGATAGTCGGCATGGGCAATCACGTGGGTGGTATCCTGACAGCGGAGTTCAATGATTAACGGCACATCCCGGCAGCGGTTAAACAGCAAATCAGCCAACCGTTTCTGTTCTTGTGAGGCGGTTGGATACCACTCGCCACCGTTCATCGTCCACAGTGCCATTTCCCCGCTCGCCAGCGCATCCAGCGCCATTTGCTCATGGTTACCGCGCACCGCTCTGAACCACCGGCAACGCAGCAACCCCAGACATTCCACGCTTTGCGGCCCACGGTCAATCAGATCGCCAACAGAAATAAGAAGATCCTGCCAGGGATCAAATTTAAGCTGGCGCAGCTGGGACATTAATAAAGCAAAACAACCATGTAGATCGCCCACCAGCCAAATATTACGCCAGGTGCTACCTGCCAATCGCTGATACATATTTCACCCCCTCTGTTAATTATACAAAATATGTCTGAAAAAGAGGTTGAAAATTCATACGTCAATCAACGTTAAACAAGGCGTAAATATAGTCTGGCGAACCATTAAGCTTTTCCCGCGAGATCCGTAAAATAAAAATAAAATAATGACGAGGTATGACATCGTGACGGACAATAGCCTGCATTCATCATGCACACTGCAGCAACGCTCAAATTTGATTGCCGATCTCGTAATGGGGCGTATCACGCCTGCGCCAATCTGGCAAAAACGCAACTTTCGGCTCAAATTCTTGTTGCGTACGGCATTATTTTATCAGCCGACCCGAGAAATGCTGGACACCCTTTCGGCACGTAGTGATTTCCGCCAACTGTTGGCTGCGCAGGCTACGCTTCCAGGTAAAGTACATCGTCAGTATTTAGTGCGCGATCTAAACGCGCGTCAGCGTTCCCAGGCCATCATCAGCCACTATCAGTACGTCGACTCGTTGGGCGAAAACCGGCTGGCGATGGCCATGATATCGCCGTCAGAACTACCGTTACTGACCCTGTCCGCTAAAGATGATGCGGCCTTTACGCTCTTTGCCTCGTCAGCCGGGAAAGCAGAGCGGGAAGGTGAAACCACCCTTTGGCTTCGCGATAGCCATCACCAGTTGTTGGCCAGCGTCACGTTTAGCGTAATCCGCCACCAAGGGCAGTGGCAACTGGTCATCGGCGGCCTGCAGGGGCCCCGCCGCCATGTTTCTCATGAGGTGATTAAACACGCGACCCGCGCCTGCTACGGCCTGTTTCCCAAACGTCTGCTGCTGGAATTCATCTGGCTGTTGGCCGGCCAAAGCAATATTCAGGCTATTTACGCCGTTAGCGATAATGGCCACGTATTCCGCGCGCTGCGCTATCGTTTAAGCAAAGGCCGGCACTTCCATGCCAGCTATGATGAGTTCTGGCAATCAATTGAAGGTGTGCGTGAGGATAGTTACCGCTGGCGCTTGCCGCTGAAACTGGAAAGAAAATCGCTGGAAAGTATCGCGAGCAAGAAGCGCGCCGAATATCGCCGCCGTTTCCAGCTAATGGATGAGATGGCCGTACAGGTGGCTAATCTGCTAAGTGTAAAATAAATATTCACGTCTTATTACGAAAAAAATTCGCCGTTTTAAATAACGGCGTTTTCATTTGTACATTCTTTGGTTAATATCGTGGCCTGTTGATAATCGGTTTAAGTTGGCCATTGACCCATGAGTAAAACTGAGATTTTCCTGCTGCTGGTTATCCTGCTTATTTTAGGCAGTGCCCTGTGGTTTATTTTCAGTGACGAGATATGGGTATTGGTTAGCTATCTGGAAACCTTACTCTATCCATCATTAATCGCCCCAGAATAAATGCAAACATGCTGACTTTGCCAGGACTTCATTCTGGCTGTATCAATTGGCGGCAGAAGGTCTTCACTTCCCAAAGAACCGCATTAATTGCATAACATTCCATCATTGCCTCATTTTATTTATCATACAAATATGTATACTAATGACTTCCGATGTAGACCCATCCTTCACCTGCACTATGGGTCTGGTTGTGTGCAGGTGTCTTCTTTCCGGGCGTGATCTTCAACGTAACCCGTTCTTCCCGCCGTTTTACAGCCTATACCGACAACAAAATGAGCGTATCGCGAATTGCAACTTACGGAATAGCTGCGTTCTCAACGGTCCTCATACGAAGAGCTACGATGTAAAACACTTTTAGCATTAATTTTAGACAATGCTCAGTCTGGATAGAGGGGGGACAGGCTCTGAAAGCCACATCGGGAATCGGATATCTGATTATCATTATTCCCGGATTATCTCATGAACCACTGCTCAAATAAGAGCATCTAGTTAATTTAATTCAACCTCAGCAATATATTATTCACGCACTGAATGTTAATAAAATTAAACATACATGCGTGATATATAAATAGCTAAACAAACCTATTAATCCATATTAAATTTTTTCTGAAAAAGTAACAAAAAAAATGAACATCTAAAACAATAAATCCATAACCATTTGATAATAATGAAAAATAAAACATATCGCAATAATTACTAATACTTGTAGATTACCAACCCCTCTTATTTATGCTGAGAGACTGCATTGTAAGTGATAACATCTGCGGAAATTCTTCCCTTCAGATTATTGATTAAATGAACAGCAAACAAGAAATAGTATCGATACATTACCTTCGAGGTATAGCAGCATTATTAGTCGTATTACTTCACATCTCCTGGTATATGGGTGATGAATGGGGACATCTATTCGATGCCGGAAGGATTGGTGTGGATATATTTTTTATAATCAGTGGATTTATTATTGCCTATGCTACAAAAAATGGTAATGAAAATACGGCTTTATTCCTGGGAAAAAGGATTGTGCGAATTTACCCTTGCCTTTTTATTGTCTGGGTATTCTATTGTTTAACAGTGTTTCGCGACATTAATCTATCAACCATGATTAAGTCCTTACTTTTGTTTCATAAAGATTACTCTACTCCCGCTCCTGCTTATGACTTTAACCTGATGGGAACCCCATGGACATTAACCTATGAAGTTTATTTTTACATTGTATTTTCAGTAGCTATGAAAGCATCACAAAAATACAGATCTGTGCTATGCTCTCTGTTCTTAATAGCATTAACAGTTATATCCCAAATTACATATAATGGTACTTTTGAGTTCAACCGATATGTGTCAGCAAATATATTAGTACAACATTGGTATCAGGTGCCAATCAAAATCATTAGCACCACAATCACCTGGGAATTCATTGCTGGGATGGCACTTTTCGAACTGAGAGGTTGGCTTGTAAAATATAGGAGCAAACTCTTTGAACAGGCTTTAATAATATTGTCAACGATATATTTGACAATGTTATATGTCAATGGCGGCCATGGTTTAATATTCAAATCTGGTATTTTTTATGGGGCATTTTTGATATTCTTCACGGCCCTATACTTTGAAGCCGGGAATGCCATTTTCAAAAACAAGTTCCTGCATTTTCTGGGCAATATTTCATATTCAATGTATCTTATTCATTATGCAATAAATCAGTACATCAGAATTCATACCAACTGGATTTGGAGTGATATCCCTGGGATCATAAAAGTCGCGGCTATACTCAGCCTGACTTTCGTCTTCTCTTATTTATCATATCGACTCATAGAATTACCCGCGATGAAGATGTTTAAATACTATATAAAAAGACATTCTGTTAAAGCGAGTGAGACCAAGTTGGCCGTATAAAAGAGGGCTGCCCCTCTCTACAATAGTTTACTCATCAAAAATTCACGTTTTCACTAAAGTGACATTTCGGGTATCGGAGTTGCCGTTGCGACGCGACGGCAATTTTTATGTAAAAATAATGTTAAGCAGGTTTTGGTTGTGATATAAGGGAGAAAGCTCAACGTTCAGCCGTATGAGCATTAACAATGGATGTGTATAACTCGCTGAATAATAGATAAAAAGAGACCGAACACGATTCCTGTATTCGGTCCAGGGAAATGGCTCTTGGGAGAGAGCCGTGCGCTAAAAGTTGGCATTAATGCAGGCTAAGTCGCCTTGCCTTATAAGAATAGTTGACTGTGTCAGCTTTTCCAGTCCGCGACAAAAGCGGTTGAAAAATTGCTGACAAAATCCGTTGCGCCAACAAAAAACCGCCGCGTTTTTCCACAAGACGCAGGCGGTTTTTTATCTTTAAAACAACGTGATATAGGTAATTATCAGCAGAGCTTTTGCGCTCGTTCGATAAACGGCGCCAGACTCATTTTTTGCCCCGGATGCTGCGGATCGTCAGCCAGGATGATTGAAATCGGCTGCGCGGTAGTCTTACCGGCCTTCACTTCCTGCTCGGCGACATCATTCAGCGGATACTGCACCAGGGTGCTCGGGTTAATCACATAAAGCGCATTACCCGGGCGGCAGGTTAACATCACCTCTTCGCGGGTGAAGGCCCAGTTGTCCTTGCCCATTTCAAAACGGCTCACGGTAATCACCTGTGGCGCCGCCAGCGCGGCGCCTGAGCTTGCCAGTAACAACATTGTCAGAACGATTTTTTTCATCATTTAGCCAGTTAACTCAATTAGGTTGCCAGGTCGCGAACAGGCTGACGGCGAGGATCGCCAGCGCGGCAAGCGCCATTTCCAGCTGTGTAGTGCGTAAAATAGTCCGTTCCGCCCATGCGCCTTCGCCTGACATTCGCGGTACCAGAACATACCTGTTCACCAGCGCAATTGCTACCATCGCGGCGACCAGCGCACATTTGAGCAACAACATCGCTCCCCACGGTGAATCGCCAATCAGCCGCCCCTGTATTAATAGCGTATTGCCAATTCCGCTGGCAATCGCGCCAGCCACGGCCAGATGCCCATAACGTGAAAAACGCATCATGGTGGTTATCGCTACCTGACGCCAGCGCCCGCGCGCCAGCCGCAGGCAATAGACAAATGGCAACAGCCCGCCGGCCCAGGCAGCGACGCAGAACAGATGTAGCGCGTGATTGGTGCGCTGTAGCGCGCCGAGCCAACCGTCGTTCATCGCCGCATGCCCCACGCCGGCCATTAACAACAACTGCGCGCAAAATAGCAGTAACAGAAGACGCGCCGGGCGGCGTGGTTTGAGCCACGCCACCGCCAGCGCAATCCACGCCAGCACCATTTGCCAAAGCCAGACGCCGCCGAACTGCGTCCCGATAACAGCCCTCCAGATTGCAGGTCGCCAGACATCCCCCCAGCCATCGGCCATCAACCCGCCTTGTGCCATCAGCATCAAGGTGGCTGAAATAGCGCTAATCATTAGCAGGTAGCGCAGCAAAGGATAAAAACGCTGCATCAGCAGACGACGCAGCGAGGCTGGCGCCCACCATGCGCCGTACAGCGCGCAACCGAAAGCCGTCATCAATGAGATGAAGTGGACAAACCGCAGGCCGACATACACTCCCGTCAGCATGGTTTACTTCACGCTGAAGTGGTATTGCCCTTTGGTCTTATGGCCGTCAACGGAGACCACATGCCACGCTACGGTATACTCGCCCGCCGCCAGCGGTTCAGTCAGCGGCAGCGTTAATTGCGCCTTATTACCGTCGCTGCGGGCCAGCTTGCCGGTAGCGACAGGTTTATTCTGCGGGCCGCTGAGGGTCACACCACTGAAGGAGAGCTCGACGCCTTCACTAAACGTTAACGTGAGCGACTGCGGCGACGCGGAGACCGTCGAATCGGCCGCCGGGATTTGTTGTTGCAGATGAGCATGAGCAAAAGCGCTGGCGGTGGTTAACATAGCGCTGAAAAATACGGCGGCGTATAGCGCGCGTCCGGCGATGTTTCGCATAAACGTCATTCCTTTTTGTTATGTATGTTGGACAGAGAATAACCCTGTATAATGGCATAGTCGAGCTAAGCATCCGGGACTTGCCTTTCAGCGTCACGCTTAGTAACTTTTGCGCCGTAATGAAGGAGGTACTGATGGCAAATAATCTGGCAAAAATTTCGCAAGATGAAATGGACAAGGTCAACGTTGATCTCGCGGCGGCCGGCGTCGCATTTAAAGAACGCTACAATATGCCGGTCGTTGCCGACCTCGTCGAGCGAGAGCAACCGGCTCACCTGCGCGACTGGTTCCGTGAACGTCTGATCGCGCACCGTCTGGCATCCGTGTCACTTTCCCGCCTGCCGTATGAACCGAAAGCAAAATGATTGCTCATTCCTTGAGGATCCCCCCATTGGCATCCGCCGCGCATTCCTTTACGCTGGTGTTTTTGGCGAGGAGTAAGCCATGCTGCGCGTAATCGATACCGAAACCTGCGGTTTGCAGGGCGGCATTGTCGAAATTGCCTCCGTCGATATCATCGACGGCCACATAACGAATCCCATGAGTCATCTGGTGAGACCTGACCGCCCTATCAGCCCGCAGGCGATGGCTATCCACCGCATCACTGAAGAAATGGTGGCCGATAAGCCCTGGATTGAAGAAATCGTACCGCAATACCAGGGCAGTCCATGGTATGTCGCCCATAACGCCAGCTTTGATCGCCGGGTATTACCGGAAATGAACGGCGAGTGGATTTGTACTATGAAGCTGGCGCGCCGCCTGTGGCCGGGAATTAAGTACAGCAATATGGGGTTGTATAAGTCGCGCAAGCTAAGCGTAGCCACCCCACCGGGTTTGCATCACCACCGCGCGCTGTACGACTGTTATATCACCGCTGCCCTACTGCTGGATATCATGCAGGTTTCCGGCTGGTCACCGGATGAAATGGCCGACATTACCGGCCGACCGGCGCTGCTGACTACCTTTACCTTCGGCAAATATCGCGGCAAAGCGGTGTCGGAAGTGGCGGAAAACGATCCAGGCTATTTACGTTGGCTGTTCAATAACCTGGACCGAATGAGCCCTGAACTGCGGCTGACCCTCAAACACTACCTCGGCGAGTAACGCTACACTTCTACCTTGCCGGGCAAGGTGCCTTGCGCGAGGGCGATTAAAAAGGCGTACTCCAACGCCACGCCCTCGTAGCTTTTAAACCGTCCCGACTTACCGCCATGCCCGGAATCCATGTCGGTACATAACAGCAGCAGATTGTCGTCGGTTTTCAGCTCGCGTAGCTTCGCCACCCATTTTGCGGGTTCCCAGTATTGCACCTGCGAATCATGCAGCCCGGTGGTCACTAACATATGCGGATAAGCCTGGGCTGAGACGCCATCATAGGGGCTATAGCTCTTCATATAGTGATAATAGGTTTCGTCCTGCGGGTTTCCCCACTCCTCAAACTCACCGGTCGTGAGCGGAATAGATTCGTCGAGCATGGTGGTCAGTACGTCAACAAACGGCACCTGCGCCACTACGCCATGGAACAACTCCGGTCGTTGGTTTATCGCCACGCCCATCAGCATGCCGCCGGCGCTGCCGCCCATGCCATAGCATAATTTAGGGTCGCCATATCCCTGCGCCAGCAGCGCATCGCAGACGTCCAGATAATCGTTAAAGGTATTCTTCTTGTTGAGGAATTTGCCGTCTTCATACCACTGCTGGCCAAGTTCGCCGCCGCCGCGAATATGGGCTATTGCAAAGACAAAACCGCGATCCAGCAGGCTCAGACGGCTGGCGCTAAAATCGGCGTCCATGCTGGCGCCGTAAGAGCCATAGCCGTACACCAGTAGCGGGTTGGCCCCTTTACGAAAGTGTTCGCGGTGATAGACCAGCGATACCGGCACCTCCACGCCGTCACGCGCTGTCACCCACAAATGTTCGCTGCGATAACAGGCAGCGTCAAAGCCCTGCACTTCCTGTTGTTTGATAACCCGCCGCTCGCCGGTATCCATATCCAGCTCAAATAGCGTATCCGGGGTCGTCATCGATGAATAACCATAGCGCAGCCTTGACGTTTCCGGTTCCGGATTATAGGCAAGCCACGTGACGTAGGCGGGATCGTCAAAAGCGATGCCAACCACTTCTCGCGTTTTACGGTTGATCTGCCGCAGGCTGGTTAAGCCCCGCAGGCGTTCCTCGACCACCAGCCAGTCGGTAAACAGGGTAAAACCTTCGAGCATCACGTCAGGACGTGCTGGGATCAGCGTCTGCCACTGGTCTTCGTCGCGGAGCACGGTGCGGTAAAGCCCGAAGTTTTTGCCCTCGCGATTAGAGCGCAGATAAAACGCGTGCTGATAATGGTCGAGGCTATATTCATGATCCTTGCGTCGCGGCAAAAAGCACACCGGTTCGGCGTCAGGAAGCTCCGGATTAAGGAGTAACACTTCACTGGTGGTGGCGCTGGCAAGATAAATAACCACAAACTGCTGGGAGGTGGTTTTATGCACGCTGACGTAAAACGTGTCGTCTTTCTCTTCGTAGACCAACACATCGTTATCCGCGCTAGTGCCAATGGCATGCCGCCAGACCTGATACGGCAGCAGCGTGGTCGGGTGCTTACGCACATACCACAAAAAACGAGAGTCATTACTCCAGGCAAATCCTGGCGTGACGTTTTCCAGGATCTCAGCCGACCATTCGCCGCTGCTCAGATCCTTAAAACGTAAGCCGTACTGACGGCGGGAAAGATAATCTTCCGCCACCGCCATCAGTTGGTTGTTCGGCGCGACGCCTAATCCGCCGAGAGTATAGAATTCGCTCTTCGCCGCCCGTTGGTTGGCGTCGAGCAAAATCTCCCATTCATCCCACTCTTCTTTGAGCACCGATTGACGTTGGTAAATCGCGTATTCACAGCCTGGTTCATAGACCTGGCGATAGCGGTAGCCATTTTTGCTATAAGGAGCGGAGACCTCCCGCTGCGGAATGCGATCGATGATTTCCTTCAGCACCCGCTCCTGCAGGCTGCTTTGTGTATCCATCACCTTTTTGCCGTAGTCATTTTCCTGATGGAGATACTCCAGCACTTCCGGGCGCGCGCGTTCGTCATCGCGTAGCCAGTAGTAGTTATCGATGCGAGTGTCGCCATGTAGCGTCATGGCGTGGGGGATCCGTTTGGCTTTCGGTAGCATGCGTTATTCTTCTGCGTCTTATTATGGAATCACAAAATCACTCAGGGCGCCGAGCGCCCTGAACGATGTCGTGTCTATAAGGGTGGCAAAAGTGGCCAGCGATGCAAGCGAAACGCTCTCTTTTAAGAATCAAGCGCCTGCTTTTGCGCCTGAACATCGCGTTCTATCTCCTGACGAACGTCCTCAGGCAGCTTGAGCGCATCGCCGAGCGCATCCAGATAGCTGCGCTCCATAAAATGGTCGATATCAATTACCGCGCAGCTGAGGTAGTAGATTTCCAGCGCTTCTTGCCCATCGCGCACGCTTTGCGCCAGCCGCTGCGGGTCGAGCGGCTGGGTTAAAACCCTGTCGATCAACACTCGGCCCTGCACGTCGATGTTCGCCGCGCGCAACTGCTCTTCTATATGCTGACGTTCACGTTCGTCAATATGACCGTCGCTTTTGGCGGCAAAGACTAGCGCGGTAATCAGCCGCTCGCTGCGCGCATCAAGCACAACCGGTTCCTGGGCAACCGCGGTGGATGTCCGCATTGCGATATCCGCCTGCTGACCGCGCATTTTTTGCTGATATTTATTCCACAGCACGCTGCCTGCCACCGCGCCGCCGCCAACCAGCAGCGCGCCAGTGCCATATTTCGCCAGCAGCTTGCGCGATGATTTGCTGGCGACCAACAAACCCGCAAGGCCGCCCAATGCGCCGGGCAGCAGGTTTTTAGCGGATGAAGACTTTTCAGCGGAAACGGAATCGCCCTGCTGACCCAGCAGGGACTGAAGTTGATTAAGCCAGTTAGCCATAACATTCCTCATAGCGCGAGATGCGATGCCATCAGCCTAAACGACGAGACGTCAGGAAATGTTATGGCTGGCTAAAGATGCGAAAATTTCCGTTGCGCCCGGTTATCAGGCGGCCTTTGCTTTGCGCGGCTTTTTCGCGGCGCCTTCTTCGGCGGCACCAGGCTGAGCCTCGTCCTCTGTAGGCGCAGACTCCGGCATTTCTGCCGCCGCCTCAGCATGATCTTCTGCTTCCGGCAATTTCCCTGACTTCAGAATGTGGTGTAAGGCGTCTTTGCGCTCGGCCAGCCACATCGACATATTGTCACGCTGAGCTTCATCTAATTCCAGCGGGCACGCGACCAGCCAGTCATTGAGCACCTCAGCCAAATCGAGCATTTTGTCGTAAGCATCGGCCTCTTTTTTGCTGGCAAAAGACATTTTTTCCTCACCTTCACGGATCACGACGTATTTGATTTCAACCGCCATTGTGCAGCCTCTTTATACTGTATTTATATACAGTATATCAAATTTCGCCGCCGTTCTCAACTTACGCGTATAAAGACAGACGCAAACGTTTTCGTTTATAATGCGCGGCATGTTCTGTTTACGCTGAGAGTAGGTTATGACTTTATTAGGTACCGCGCTGCGCCCCGCGGCCACGAAGGTAATGTTGTTAGGTTCCGGCGAGCTCGGAAAAGAAGTCGCCATTGAATGCCAGCGGCTGGGTATTGAAACCATCGCCGTCGACCGCTATCCCGATGCGCCGGCGATGCAGGTGGCCCATCGTTCGCACGTCATCAACATGCTGCACGGCGACGCGCTGCGTGAACTGATCGCCTTAGAAAGGCCAGATTATATCGTGCCGGAGATCGAAGCCATTGCCACCGACACTCTGGTTGAACTTGAACAAGCCGGGCAAAAAGTGGTGCCAACCGCGCGGGCCGCGAAACTCACCATGAATCGCGAAGGCATTCGCCGGCTGGCGGCAGAAGAACTGCAGATCCCCACCTCTGCCTATCGTTTTGCCGACAGTGAAGAAGGGTTCCGCGCCGCCGTCGCCGAAATTGGTCTGCCTTGTATCGTTAAGCCGGTAATGAGTTCCTCGGGTAAAGGCCAAAGCTTTATCCGCTCGGCTGACCAGCTCAGCGCCGCCTGGCAACACGCCCAACAGGGCGGGCGCGCAGGCGCCGGACGCGTCATCGTCGAAGGGGTGGTAAATTTTGATTTTGAAATTACGCTGCTCACCGTCAGCGCCGTCGACGGCGTCCACTTTTGCGCCCCGGTAGGCCATCGTCAGGAAGATGGCGACTACCGTGAATCCTGGCAGCCGCAGCAGATGAGCGATCTCGCGCTGCAACGCGCGCAGGAGATCGCCCGCAAAGTGGTGCTGGCGCTGGGTGGATATGGGCTCTTCGGCGTTGAATTGTTCGTTTGCGGCGATGAGGTTATCTTCAGCGAAGTCTCCCCTCGCCCACACGATACCGGCATGGTCACTCTGATCTCGCAGGATCTATCGGAATTCGCCCTGCACGTTCGCGCCTTCCTTGGCCTGCCGATCGGCGCCATCCGCCAGTATGGCCCAGCGGCATCGGCGGTGATTTTACCGCAGCTAACCAGTGAGAATGTGACCTTTGGCAATCTGCATGCCGCCGTTGGCGCGGGTCTGCAGTTGCGGCTGTTCGGCAAACCGGAAATCGCCGGCGCGCGTCGCCTGGGCGTTACGCTGGCGGTTGCTGACAACGTCGATGAAGCCATCAGCCGCGCCAAAAACGCTGCCGCCGCGGTTGTCGTGAAGGGATAAAAAAAAGCCCGGTCGCTCACGCGGGCCGGGCTTCTGTCATTTAAGGCGCAGAAATTATTTCGCGCCTTCTACCGCTTCACGAGCCAGCTTAGTGATACGCTCGTAATCGCCAACCTCCAGCGCGTCGGCCGGAACCAGCCAGGAACCGCCGATACACAGCACGCTGTTCAGCGCCAGGTAATCGCGATAGTTCGCCGGAGAGATACCGCCAGTCGGGCAGAAACGAATGTGACCGAACGGACCCGCAATCGCCTGCAGCGCTTTCACGCCGCCGTTCGCTTCCGCCGGGAAGAATTTGAATTCTTTCAGACCATACTGCATGCCCAGCATCAGTTCGGAAACGGTGCTGATCCCCGGGATCAGCGGGATAGTACCTTCGCCGGTCGCCGCTTTCAGTAGGGACTCGGTCAGGCCCGGGCTAATAGCGAACTGCGCGCCTGCTTCAGTTACGGCTTTCAGTTGCTCAACGTTGGTCACGGTGCCGGCGCCGACAATCGCCTCCGGCACTTCTTTGGCGATAGCGCGGATAGCTTCCAGCGCGCACTCGGTGCGCAACGTGACTTCCAGAACGCGTACGCCGCCTGCAACCAGCGCTTTCGCCATCGGCACCGCGTGTTCCAGCTTTTTCACCACGATAACCGGTACGACCGGGCCGTTAGTCAGGATTGCTTCTGCAGTTGTTTTCCAGTTTTTCATCAGAGTTTTCTCTCGCCAGATCTACAAATCGAATCGTCTTAAAAAGTGATGCAGGTTGCGCCCTGCTCGGCTCCGGAGAGCTTCTCGCGCAGCGCGCCGAACATCTCGCGGCCGGTACCGACCCGCGAACTGCTCAGGTCAGGAATATGCGGCTGGCGGGCGGCCAGTTCGGCTTCATCGACCAGCAGGGTCAACTCGCCGGTCTGCCCGTTAACGCGAATCATGTCGCCATCGCGAACTTTCGCCAGCAAGCCGCCATCGTAGGCTTCAGGAGTAACATGGATGGCTGACGGTACCTTGCCTGATGCGCCGGAAAGTCGACCATCGGTGACCAGCGCAATTTTGAAACGGCGGTCCAATAATACACCAAGTGGCGGCATAAGTTTATGTAATTCTGGCATGCCGTTCGCTTTCGGCCCCTGATGGCGTACAACGACTACGCAATCTTTATCCAACAGTCCCGCTTCAAACGCCGGCAGTACGTCGTGCTGGCTCTCAAAGACGACCGCTGGCGCTTCGATAATCTGGTTCTCAACCGGCACCGCGGAGGTCTTCATTACCGCACGACCGAGGTTACCGCTCAGCACTTTGGTACCGCCATGGCGGGAGAACGGTTTCTCGAAGGTAGCAATGACCTGATCGTCAAGCGGCGCGGTCGCCCCTTCACGCCAGTCCAGTTCGCCGTTATTCAGCCATGGTTCCATGGTGTAACGGGACAGGCCGAAGCCGGCAACCGTGTTGACATCTTCATGCAGCAATCCGCCTTTTAGCAGCTCGCGCACCAGTACCGGCACGCCGCCTGCCGCCTGGAAGTGGTTAATGTCCGCCGGACCGTTTGGATACAGACGCGCCAGCAGCGGCACCACATCAGAAAGATCGGAGAAATCATCCCAGTTAATGATAATGCCCGCCGCGCGCGCCATCGCTACCAGGTGCATCGTATGGTTGGTGGAGCCGCCGGTCGCCAGCAGCGCAACGATACCGTTGACCACCACTTTTTCGTCAATCATTTTACCCAGCGGCATCCACTCATTGCCGTTGCCGGTCATGCGCGTCACCTGACGCGCGGCGGCGCTGGTCAGCGCTTCACGCAGCGGAGCGTCCGGGTGAACAAACGAGGAACCTGGCAGCTGCATACCCATGAACTCAACCACCATCTGGTTGGTGTTGGCGGTACCGTAGAAGGTACAAGTGCCCGGCGCATGATAAGAGGCAGCTTCGGATTCAAGCAGCGCCATACGGTCAACCTTACCTTCGGCATACAGCTGACGAATACGCACTTTCTCTTTATTCGGCAGACCGCTGGCCATCGGGCCGGAGGGAATAAACACCGACGGCAGATGACCGAAGGAGAGCGCCGCCATGGTCAGACCGGGAACAATTTTATCGCATACGCCAAGATACAATGCGCCGTCGAACATGTTATGCGACAGGCCGATGGCGGCGGACATGGCAATCACTTCGCGGCTCAGCAGCGACAGCTCCATGCCATCCTGACCCTGCGTCACGCCGTCACACATTGCCGGTACGCCGCCGGCCACTTGCCCTACCGCATTGGCGGAGTGCAAGGCTTTGCGAATGATATCCGGATAATGTTCATAAGGCTGGTGGGCGGACAACATATCGTTGTAGGAGGTGATAATGGCGATGTTGTTGCGCAACATGCTCTTCAGCGACGCTTTATCTTCTGACTGACAGGCGGCAAAACCGTGCGCCAGGTTACCGCAGGCCAACTGCGAGCGATGGACGGTATCGCTTTTGGCTTGATTAATCCGTGCGAGGTAGGCTGAGCGGGTTTCGCGCGACCGTTCGATAATGCGATTTGTTACCCGTAACATTGTCGAATTCATAGAGGCTCCTCAAAATTTATCTGTCCGGCCACCGCGCGATGACGTCGAAGAATAGTGTAAATGGCACCACCACTGGGGCTCAGGGGCAAAATGTCTACAGGCAGTGTAATAAAAAAAGCCCCGGGGGTGAATCCTCCCGGGGCTTAAAAGATTAAAAATTATGCGCCAGACTGCGCCAGATCATGTTACCGGTAAAATAACTCTCCCGGATTAACGATACACTTACTCGAATTCGTTCCAGGAACGGCCATCGCGAGTGATCATCGCCACCGACGCCACCGGGCCCCAGGTACCTGCCTGATAAGGCTTCGGCGCGTCGCCGTCAGCCGCCCATGCGCCGGTAATGGAGTCAACCCACTTCCACGCTTCTTCCACTTCATCGCGACGCACGAACAGCGCCTGGATACCGCGCATGGTTTCCAACAGCAGGCGTTCGTAGGCATCCGCCAGGTGAGTTTGATTGAAGGTCTCGGAGTAGCTCAGATCCAGTTTGGTGATCTGCAGATTATGCTTGTGATCGAGGCCTGGAACTTTGTTAAGCACCTGAATATCAACACCTTCATCCGGCTGCAGACGAATGGTTAGTTTGTTCTGCGGCAGCTCCTGCCAGGTCTCTTTGAACAGGTTCAGTTCCGGAGTTTTGAAGTAAACCACCACTTCGGAACATTTGGTCGGCAGACGTTTACCGGTACGCAGGTAGAACGGAACCCCAGCCCAGCGCCAGTTATCGATATCCACGCGGATGGCCACAAAGGTCTCCGTATTACTGGATTTGTTAGCGCCCTCTTCTTCCAGATAGCCCGGTACTTTTTTGCCTTGCGCAAACCCGGCGGTGTATTGACCACGGACGGTTTTCTCACGCACGTTCGAGCGATCGATTCGGCGTAGCGATTTCAGCACTTTTACTTTTTCATCGCGGATGCTGTCGGCAGTTAGATCCGACGGCGGCGACATGGCGATCATGCACAGGATCTGCAGCAGATGGTTCTGGATCATGTCGCGCATCTGCCCGGCTTGATCGAAATAACCCCAGCGGCCTTCAATACCCACTTCTTCCGCCACGGTGATTTCAACGTGGTCAATGGTGCGGCAGTCCCAGTTATTAACAAACAAGGAGTTAGCAAAGCGCAGTGCCAGCAGGTTCAGTACCGTCTCTTTACCCAAATAATGGTCGATACGGTAAACCTGGCACTCTTCGAAATACTCGCCCACCTGGTCATTAATTTCCCGGGAGGTTTCCAGCGAGGTACCGAGCGGTTTTTCCATCACCACCCGCGCGGGTTTGGCATTCAGCTTTGCTTCGCCCAGGCCTTTGCAGATGGCGCCGAAAGTGCTTGGCGGCATCGCGAAGTAGTTAATGGTGACCCGGTTTTCCTGATCCAGCATTTCGCCCAGACGGGTGAAGCCGCTGGTATCGTTGACATCAAGATTACAGAAGTCCAGACGACCGCTCAGGGTATCCCATAAACCTTCGTCGATTTTCTCTTTCATGAAGGTTTCTAACGCTTCACGCACTACTTTGGTATAAGCGTCTTTATCCCAATCGGCGCGACCAACGCCGATGATGCGGGTTTCAGGATTAATCTGGCCAGCCTTTTCAAGCTGATACAGGGAAGGCAACAGTTTACGGCGCGCGAGGTCACCTTTCGCGCCGAAAATGACCAGATCGCATGCCTGGGCCGTTTGCGTTACCGCCATGTCATTCTCCTCAGTTGATAGTCTGGTGCTTATGCCAGGCTAAATTTGTAATTTTCTTACGCTGCACTGTACTGTGTTTACGAATTTCCTGAAACCCTTAGCGGTGCTTTCCCGACGTTACCGCACATAGAGGAAAAGCGTTCGCCGACAAATTGGGCATCAGGCTAAGAATGTTCGTTGTTTCGTCTGGTTTTCAGTTAGTAAAATACGACTCTGATCATGTAATGAAAAAAAACGACATTTTTTCTCGTCATTCCTCACCGCTTCTGATTGCGGAGGGGTATATTCTTGCTAAAACGCCTGATGATTTCACCCATTAATGAAATCGTTTCCATTGATGAGCGCCTGTTAACAATGAACATGCTGGAAAAAATCCAGTCCCGACTGGAAAACCTTAGCAAATCTGAACGCAAAGTGGCGGAAGTCATTCTTGCCACCCCGGCGCAGGCCATTCACTCAAGCATAGCGGCCCTGGCGCTGGAAGCCGGCGTCAGCGAGCCGACCGTAAACCGATTTTGTCGCAGTCTGGAAACCCGGGGTTTCCCCGATTTTAAACTGCATCTGGCACAAAGTCTGGCACACGGTACCCTCTATGTTAACCGTAATGTCGATGAAGACGACAGCGTCGAATCCTATACGGCGAAAATTTTCGAATCGGCGATGGCCAGCCTCGATCAGGTACATCATGCGCTGGATATGTCGGCGGTCAACCGGGCAGTCGATCTGCTTACCCAGGCGAAGAAAATCTCCTTCTTCGGTCTGGGGTCCTCAGCCGCCGTCGCGCATGACGCCATGAATAAATTTTTCCGTTTTAACGTCCCGGTCATCTACTCCGACGATATTGTCCTGCAGCGCATGAGCTGTATGAATTGTAACGATGATGACGTGGTGGTCATCATTTCACACACCGGGCGCACCAAAAGCCTGGTTGAACTGGCGCAACTGGCGCGTGAAAACGATGCCATGGTCATTGCCATTACTTCAGCCGGCACCCCGCTGGCGCGGGAGTCGACGCTGGCCATTACTCTGGACGTCCCGGAAGACACCGATATTTATATGCCGATGGTGTCGCGTCTGGCCCAGCTCACGGTAATTGATGTGCTGGCGACCGGCTTCACCCTGCGCCGCGGAGCAAAATTCAGAGATAACTTGAAGAGGGTCAAGGAAGCGCTCAAGGAATCGCGCTTTGATAAAGAACTACTCATTAGTAGTGATAAACAATAATAGTCATTATAAGTCAGAGACCAATTATGTCCCGGCAGCGTAGCAGTTCCGCCCATTAGCGGATTCGGCGCTACCGAATCCATGTTCACGCAACACCAAAGTTGTTTCAGTCAACGGAGTATTACATGTCCAGAAGGCTTCGCAGAACCAAAATCGTAACGACCTTAGGCCCGGCAACTGACCGCGATAACAACCTCGAAAAGGTTATCGCCGCGGGCGCTAACGTCGTACGCATGAACTTCTCTCACGGTACCCCGGAAGATCACCAGCTCCGCGCAGACAAAGTCCGTGAAATTGCAGCAAAACTGGGCCGTCACGTAGCAATTCTCGGCGACCTGCAAGGGCCGAAAATCCGCGTCTCTACCTTCAAAGAAGGCAAAATTTTCCTCAACATTGGCGACAAATTCCTGCTCGACGCCAACCTGGGTAAAGGCGAAGGCGATAAAGAAAAAGTCGGCATCGACTATAAAGGCCTGCCGGCGGACGTCGTTCCAGGCGATATCCTGCTGCTCGACGATGGTCGCGTGCAGCTGAAGGTCCTGGAAGTACAAGGGATGAAAGTGTTCACCGAAGTTACCGTTGGTGGCCCGCTATCTAACAATAAAGGTATCAACAAACTCGGCGGCGGGCTGTCTGCTGAAGCGCTAACCGATAAAGACAAAGCCGATATCATTACCGCCGCAAAAATTGGCGTTGATTACCTGGCGGTCTCCTTCCCGCGCTGCGGCGAAGACCTGAACTACGCTCGCCGTCTGGCCCGCGACGCTGGCTGCGATGCGAAAATCGTCGCTAAAGTCGAGCGTGCGGAAGCGGTCTGCGACCAGGATGCCATGGACGACGTTATTCTCGCCTCCGATGTGGTGATGGTTGCTCGCGGCGATCTCGGTGTGGAAATCGGCGATCCGGAACTGGTGGGTATCCAGAAAGCGCTGATCCGCCGCGCTCGCCAGCTTAACCGCTCGGTCATCACCGCCACGCAGATGATGGAATCGATGATCACCAATCCGATGCCGACCCGCGCGGAAGTTATGGACGTAGCGAACGCCGTGCTGGACGGTACCGATGCCGTAATGCTGTCCGCAGAAACCGCTGCCGGCCAGTATCCGTCAGAAACCGTTGCCGCGATGGCGCGCGTGTGCCTGGGCGCGGAGAAGATCCCAAGCCTCAACGTTTCTAAACACCGTCTTGACGTCCAGTTCGACAACGTCGAAGAAGCGATTGCCATGTCGGCGATGTATGCGGCCAACCACCTGAAAGGCATTACCGCGATTATCACCATGACCGAGTCCGGCCGCACCGCACTGATGACTTCGCGTATCAGTTCCGGCCTGCCGATTTTCGCCCTCTCCCGTCACGAGCGTACTCTGAACCTGACAGCGCTCTATCGTGGCGTGACGCCGGTACATTTCGACAGCCATAACGACGGCGTTGCCGCCGCGCACGACGCGGTTAACCTGCTGCGTGATAAAGGCTATCTGGTCTCCGGCGACCTGGTGGTCGTCACCCAGGGCGACGTGATGAGCACCATCGGTAGCACCAACACCACCCGTATCCTGACCGTTGAGTAATCATCTTCAGAGACAGGAAAGCCTCCTTACGGAGGCTTTTTTATGCTTGTTATCCTGGTAAATACAGGCATCACAACATGCCGGCGATGGTAGCATACGGAAATGTTTTGTAGGCCCGCGCAAGCGCAGCGCCGACGGGCAATATCCGCGGATAAGGAGCCGCTTTTGCGCCGGATGGCGGCTGCGCCTTATCCGGCCTACGGTCTGGTAAATGCAGGCGCCGTAGCCCTGCTCAGCGCAGCATACAGCTTACTTCTTCGGAAACAGTTCTTTGCGCTTATAAGGCTCAGTTTCACCCGGCTTACGCGTCTTCAGCAGTTTCAGGATCCAGGTATACTGTTCGGTGTGCGGCCTGACGAAAATCTCAACCTCTTCGTTCATACGGCGCGCAATCGTCGTGTCATCGGCTTCCAGCAGATCGTCCATCGGCGGGCGCACCAGTACCGTCAGGCGATGCGTTTTACCGTCATACACCGGAAATAGCGGCACTACGCGCGCGCGGCAGACTTTCATCAGACGGCCAATCGCCGGAAGAGTCGCTTTATAAGTCGCGAAGAAATCAACAAATTCGCTGTGCTCGGCGCCGTGATCCTGGTCGGGCAGATAATAGCCCCAGTAGCCCTGGCGCACCGATTGAATAAACGGCTTGATACCATCGTTACGCGCGTGCATCCGCCCGCCAAAACGACGGCGTACGGTGTTCCAGACGTAGTCAAATACCGGATTACCCTGGTTATGGAACATCGCGGCCATTTTTTGCCCGCCTGAAGCCATCAGCATCGCCGGAATATCCACGCCCCAAGCGTGCGGCACTAAAAAGATGACCTTTTCATTATTACGGTGCATCTCGTCAATGATCTCTTTCCCTTGCCAGTCAACGCGGGACATCACGCGCTGCGGATCGCGCATGCCGAGTTCGGCCATCATCACCATTGCCTGCGGAGCAGACATATACATCGCATCGATGATAGCTTCACGCTCTTGTTCGCTTTTTTCCGGGAAGCAGTACAGCAGGTTAATCTGCGCCCGACGGCGGGAGCTTTTTGCCAGACGGCCGACAAAACGCCCCAGTTTTCCGAGAATAGGGTCGCGGAAAGAGGGAGGCGTCAGCGCGATTCCGGCGAAGGCGAAAACGCCCAGCCACGCGCCCCAGTAGCGCGGCAGTAAAAAAGATTTCTCAAATTTGGGGATAAATTCAATGTTATTTTTTTTCGTTTCCATGCCCGGTCCGCAGAAGTTCTGCTTAATCAATAAAGATAATGGCTTAGTTTAGCGACACGTCACTCATCGCACAAAAGAAAAAGCCGGCGCATATCAGGCGCCGGCTTTCAGTGAAGATAATTCAGACTAATCAAAGCGCAGCTGTGGGATAACCTCTTTGGCCTGCGCCAGGTAATCCGTACGGTCGGAACCGGTTAAACCTTCGGTACGCGGCAGTTTCGCCGTCAACGGGTTAACCGCCTGCTGGTTGATCCAGACTTCATAGTGCAGGTGCGGGCCAGTAGAACGCCCGGTGTTGCCCGACAGCGCGATACGATCACCGCGTTTCACTTTCTGCCCCGGTTTCACCAGCAGCTTACGCAGGTGCATATAGCGGGTGGTATAGGTGCGGCCATGACGCACGGCGACATAGTAACCTGCCGCGCCGCTGCGTTTCGCCACCACCACTTCACCATCGCCGACGGAAAGCACCGGCGTGCCCTGCGGCATAGCGAAGTCAACGCCGCGATGCGGCGCGACGCGCCCGGTCACCGGATTCAGGCGACGCGGGTTGAAGTTAGACGACACGCGGAACTGACGCGAGGTCGGGAAGCGCAGGAAGCCTTTCGCCAGACCCGTACCGTTGCGATCGTAGAATTTGCCATCTTCGGCACGGATCGCGTAATAATCTTTGCCATCGGAACGTAAACGCACGCCCAACAGCTGGCTCTGCTCGCGCTTGCCATCAAGCATTTCACGCGACATCAGCACCGAGAATTCATCACCTTTTTTCAGCTTACGGAAGTCCATCTGCCACTGCATCGCTTTGATGACCGCGCTGATTTCCGTACTGGTAAGGCCAGCATCACGGGCGCTGGAGACGAAGCTGGCGCCAACGGTACCTTTCAGGACATTGTTGACCCAATCCCCTTTCTGCAGCTCGCTGCTCATTTTAAAGCCATTGGCGACGCGGTTATAGGTACGCGTCTCGCGGCGCGACATCTCCCACGTCAGGCTTTGCAGGTCGCCATCGGCGGTCAGCGTCCAGGAGAGCTGTTGACCAATTTTAAGGTTGCGCAGTTCTTTATCAGCAGAGGAGAGTTGAGCGATATCGCCCATATCAATACCGTACTGATTAAGAATACTGCTCAGCGTATCGCCGGTGGAAACCACATATTCATGGCCGCCGGAGTCGCTATCGGATTTATCGTCGAGCTCATCCTGCGGGATAGCTTCTTCTTCCTGCGGCGCCTGATCGATGGGTTCAGAGGCTTCCGGCAGCAGAGAGCGGATTTCGCTTTTTTCCAGCTCAATCGTTCTGACGATCGGGGCTGATTCCGGGTGGTAGATGTAGGGCCGCCAGACGGCGACCGCTAAAGTCAGGACGCTCAACGACCCCAGCATAACGCGATGGGGTCGCGGCAAGTTGTTGAATGCCTGAGTGACAGCGCGGGCTATCTGTTGCACGTATTCACTTCCTCGTTAATCTCCTTTCAGGCAGCTTGAATACTGATGCCCCAACTGGCTCAGGAACTGCGGGTAACTGTCTTTACCCAGCTTAATTCCGATTCCAAGTGGATCCAGGGTTCCCATGCGCACGGAGGTCCCCCTGGCAACAGCTTCGATAACCGCTGGCCTGAATTGTGGCTCAGCAAAAACGCAAGTCGCTTTCTGCTCAACCAACTGTGTTCTTATTTCGTGTAAACGCTGCGCACCAGGCTGGATTTCAGGGTTGACGGTAAAATGCCCCAACGAGGTCAAACCGTAATGTTTTTCGTAGTAGCCATAGGCATCATGAAAAACGAAATACCCCTTACCTTTCACCGGCGCCAGCTCGTTACTCACCTGTTTGTCGGTTGCGGCTAATTTTGCCTCAAATTCCTTCAGGTTGGCGTCAAGTTTGGCTCGACTCTGCGGCATAAGTTCCAATAATTTATCGTGGATTGCAACCGCTGAGAGCCGCGCTATCTCTGGGGAGAGCCACAGATGCATATTGTAAATGCCGTGATGGTGATCGCCGTCACTTTTTTCGCCATTAGCATGTTCGTGACCATGTTCGTCATCGTCATCATCCGTCCCTTTCATGAGCAACGGTTTCACCCCATCCAACTGGGCGATGGTGACCTTTTTCTGCTCCGCAATGCTTTGCGTTGACTTGTCCATAAAGGCTTCCATTTCTGGACCAATCCATACGACTAAGTCTGCGTTCTGTAAGCGTTTTACATCCGATGGACGCAGGGAATAATCATGCTCGGAAGCACCATCAGGCAGTAAAACCTGGGTATCCGTCACGCCATCGGCGATGGCGGAAGCGATAAAGCCAAGGGGTTTCATGGAAGCGACGACGGCTGCATGAGCAACCGGAGCATGAGCGAACAAAAAAGCGGCGCTAAGTCCAGCGCAAAGAAGCGTATTTTTATGTAACATAATGCGACTAATCATCGTAATGAGCGAAAGTGATGTGATATTATAACATTCAATCGCTAGTGCAACCCCTAATTTGACATGACGAATCTTGTAACGCTGGAAAAAGTCGCGGTCGTCTACGGCCAGCGGCGCGTGTTGTCTGACATTTCGCTAACGCTAAAACCAGGCAAAATTTTAACGCTTCTTGGCCCAAACGGCGCCGGGAAATCGACGCTGGTGCGCGTGGTACTAGGCCTGGTGACGCCGACCGAAGGTGCTATCCAGCGCGAGAAAAATCTGCGTATCGGCTATGTGCCGCAAAAACTGCATCTTGATGCTACCATGCCGCTGACGGTCAGCCGCTTTATGCGCCTGCGTCCCGGTACCCGCAAGCAGGATATTATGCCGGCGCTGCAGCGTGTGCAGGCCGGGCATCTAATCGATGCGCCAATGCAAAAGCTCTCCGGTGGCGAAACCCAGCGCGTTTTGCTGGCGCGCGCCCTGCTGAATCAACCACAACTTCTGGTGCTGGATGAACCGACCCAGGGCGTCGACGTCAATGGTCAGGTGGCATTGTATGATTTAATTAATCAACTGCGTCAGGAGCTGAACTGCGCGGTCTTAATGGTTTCCCACGATCTCCACCTGGTGATGGCCAAAACCGATGAAGTGCTGTGCCTGAATCAGCATATTTGCTGCTCCGGAACTCCGGAAGTGGTCTCGATGCATCCGGAGTTTATCTCCATGTTCGGCCCGCGCGGCGCGGAACAGCTGGGCATTTATCGTCACCAACATAATCACCGCCACGACCTGCAGGGGCGGATTGTACTGCGTCGAGGAAATGGCCGCTGATGATTGAATTACTGTTACCCGGCTGGTTAGCCGGCATGATGCTCGCCTGCGCGGCAGGCCCCCTGGGTTCGTTCGTGGTCTGGCGGAGAATGTCCTACTTTGGCGATACGCTGGCGCATGCTTCGCTGCTTGGCGTGGCGTTTGGTCTATTGCTCAACGTTAATCCGTTTTATGCGGTTATCGTGGTCACGCTGCTGCTGGCAGGCGGGCTGGTATGGCTGGAGAAACGCCCGCACCTGGCGGTCGATACCCTACTCGGTATTATGGCGCACAGCGCGCTATCGCTCGGTCTGGTGGTGGTGAGCCTGATGTCAAACGTTCGCGTTGACCTGATGGCCTACCTGTTTGGCGATCTGTTAGCCGTCACGCCGGAGGATTTAATTTCCATCGCCATCGGCGTGGTGATCGTCATTGCGATTCTGCTCTGGCAGTGGCGCAACCTGCTGGCGATGACCATCAGCCCTGATTTAGCGTTTGTTGATGGGGTGAAGTTGCAGCGGGTTAAGCTGCTGCTGATGCTGGTGACGGCATTGACTATCGGCGTGGCAATGAAGTTCGTAGGCGCGCTGATCATCACTTCGTTGTTGATAATCCCGGCCGCTACCGCCCGCCGTTTTGCCCGCACGCCGGAACAGATGGCCGCGGTAGCCGTTGGTGTAGGTATGCTGGCGGTGACCGGCGGTTTAACCTTCTCGGCGTTCTACGATACCCCTGCAGGCCCTTCGGTTGTGCTCTGCGCAGCGGCGCTGTTTGTTCTGAGTATGACGAAGAAAGCGGCGAGTTGATTGAGAGGCTACCCGGTAGCGGAAAGCTACCGGGTTTTATCAGGGCATTTCCGGCGGGGTAATACCGAAGTGATTCCAGGCGCGCACCGTCGCCATTCGGCCACGCGGCGTGCGCTGCAGGAACCCCTGCTGAATTAAGTACGGCTCCAGCACGTCTTCAATGGTTTCCCGCTCCTCGCCGATAGCCGCCGCGAGGTTATCGAGGCCGACCGGACCACCAAAGAATTTATCGATCACTGCCAATAGCAGCTTGCGATCCATATAGTCAAACCCTTCGGCATCCACATTGAGCATATCCAGCGCCTGAGCGGCGATCTCAGCGGAGATAGTGCCATCGTGGCGCACTTCGGCGAAGTCGCGTACCCGGCGCAGCAGACGGTTGGCGATACGCGGTGTACCGCGCGCGCGACGGGCCACTTCCAGCGCCCCTTCCTCGCTCATCTCCAAACCCATATGACGGGCGCTGCGGCCTACGATATGCTGCAGGTCCGGCACTTGATAAAACTCGAGGCGCTGCACGATACCAAAGCGGTCGCGCAGCGGCGAAGTCAATGAACCGGCGCGGGTAGTCGCGCCAATCAGGGTAAACGGCGGCAGGTCGATTTTAATCGAGCGTGCGGCCGGGCCTTCGCCAATCATGATATCCAGCTGATAATCTTCCATTGCCGGATACAGTACCTCTTCCACTACCGGCGAAAGACGGTGGATCTCATCAATAAACAGAACATCATGCGGCTCAAGGTTGGTCAGCATTGCCGCCAGGTCGCCGGCCTTTTCCAGCACCGGGCCGGAGGTGGTACGCAGATTCACGCCCATTTCGTTGGCGACGATATTAGCAAGCGTGGTTTTCCCCAACCCTGGTGGGCCAAAAATCAACAGGTGATCGAGCGCATCGCCGCGCAGTTTCGCCGCCTGGATAAAGATCTCCATCTGCGAACGCACCTGCGGCTGGCCGACATATTCTGCCAGTAATTTGGGGCGGATAGCGCGGTCAGCGGCCTCTTCAAAGCCAATGCTGTCGCCTGATACCAGCCGATCTGCTTCAATCATCCCTTACCTCACAACGCCGCGCGCAGCGCTTCGCGAATTAGCGTTTCACTGTTGGCGTCCGGGCGAGCGATTTTGCTCACCATTCGGCTGGCCTCTTGTGGTTTATAGCCCAGCGCCACCAGCGCGGCAACCGCTTCTTGCTCCGCATCGTCGGCAGTTGGGCCGGCAGGCGTGGTCAGCACCAGATCGGCGGCCGGAGTAAACAGGTCGCCATGCAGGCCTTTAAAGCGATCTTTCATCTCGACAATTAAACGTTCGGCGGTTTTCTTGCCGATACCAGGCAGTTTCACCAGCGAGGCAACTTCTTCACGCTCAACGGCGTTCACAAACTGCTGCGCCGACATGCCGGAAAGGATAGCCAGCGCCAGCTTCGGCCCGACGCCGTTGGTTTTGATAAGCTCTTTAAACAGCGTGCGTTCCTGCTTGTTGTTAAAGCCGTACAGCAGCTGCGCGTCTTCACGCACCACAAAATGGGTGAAGACGATGGCTTCCTGCCCGGCTTCCGGTAGCTCGTAGAAGCAGGTCATCGGCATATGGACTTCATAACCTACGCCCCCGGTTTCCAGTAATACCAGCGGGGGTTGCTTTTCGAGAATGATGCCTCTGAGTCTGCCTATCACGTAGCGCTCCTGAATAAAGGGCCGAAAGTCTAATGCGTTATCATAAAAAAAGGCTGGATGAATATCCAGCCTGATTTGTGATTATCGTAACCGCCCTCGCGCCAGATTGAGCCGGGTCTCGCTAATCTGAGCCAGGTTCTGACTGAGGTGGCAATGGGTGATGGCGATGGCCAGCGCATCCGCCGCATCCGCCTGCGGATTTGCCGGAAGTTTCAGCAAGGTACGCACCATATGCTGTACCTGGCTCTTTTCCGCGCTACCGATGCCGACGACGGTTTGCTTAACCTGGCGGGCGGCGTACTCAAAGACCGGCAGGTCCTGGTTCGTCGCCGCGACAATCGCCACTCCGCGCGCCTGCCCAAGCTTCAACGCCGAATCGGCATTTTTCGCCATAAAGACCTGCTCGATAGCGAAATAGTCGGGCTGGAACTGGGTAATAATTTCGGTGACGCCGGCGTATATCAGCTTCAGCCGCGACGGCAGATCGTCTACTTTGGTGCGGATACATCCGCTGCCAAGGTAGCTCAACTGCCGCCCGACCTGGCGAATCACGCCATAACCGGTCACGCGTGACCCCGGGTCAATGCCGAGAATAATGGCCATCACGCGCCTCCAGTAATAACTCACCCGCAATACCGGCTACCGGCATCACAGCGTTGCGGCAACCTCATCAGAGATTTCGCCGTTATGATACACTTCCTGCACGTCGTCGCAGTCTTCCAGCATATCAATAAGACGCAGCAGCTTCGGCGCGGTTTCCGCATCCATATCCGCTTTAGTCGACGGGATCATTGAGACTTCAGCAGCATCGGCTTTCAGGCCAGCGGCTTCCAGCGCATCACGCACCGCGCCCATCTCTTCCCAGGCGGTGTAAACGTCAATGGCGCCGTCGTCATAGGTAACAACGTCTTCAGCACCCGCTTCCAGCGCGGCTTCCATGATGGTGTCTTCGTCGCCTTTCTCGAAGGAGATCACGCCTTTTTTGCTGAACAGATAGGCCACGGAGCCGTCGGTTCCGAGGTTACCACCGGTTTTGGTAAAGGCGTGGCGTACTTCGGCGACGGTACGGTTACGGTTGTCGCTCAGACATTCAACCATTACCGCAGTGCCGCCCGGGCCGTAACCTTCATAAATGATGGTTTCCATGTTCGCGTCTTCATCACCGCCGACGCCGCGCGCAATGGCGCGGTTCAAGGTGTCGCGAGTCATGTTATTGGACAACGCTTTATCTACCGCCGCGCGCAGACGCGGGTTGGATGCCGGATCGCCGCCGCCCAGACGCGCAGCGGTGACCAGCTCGCGGATGATTTTAGTAAAGATTTTACCGCGCTTGGCATCTTGCGCCGCTTTGCGGTGTTTGGTGTTGGCCCATTTACTATGACCTGCCATAAAAAACTCTCCAAAAAAGCCGTCTTCCCGCGACAAACGCCGCGGGAAGTTATCCGGCGTTAATTACAAATTCTTCAATCGCCTGCCGGTTGCTCCACGATTTGGTTAGCGCGGCGGCATCCGACGCGCTAACCCAGCGGTAATCCAGATGTTCAGTGAAAACAATCTGGCGCTCATGGGGCAGCGCAAGACGGAACCAGAATTCCGTATTGCGCTCGACGCCCGGCGCATAGCGATGACGTAAGTGAGAAAATATCTCGAACTCCACCGTACGCTGACAGTCAATTAAGGCCAGTTGCTCGCGAGCAACGTCAATGGCGACCTCTTCCTTTACTTCGCGCGCGGCGGCCTGCAACGCGGTTTCCCCCTCTTCCAGACTGCCGGTAACCGACTGCCAGAAAGCGGGATCGTCGCGTCGCTGCAACATCAGCACCCGCTTCGTATCTTCGGCGTAAATTACCACCAGAACGGAGACGGGCAGCTTGAATGACATCTTAGTTGTTCTCCGGAGACTCTTTTGCCTCTTTCGCCACAACCTGAATACCCAGTTCGCCTAACGCGGCAGGATTCGCGAAGCTCGGCGCTTCGGTCATCAGGCACGCGGCAGCCGTCGTTTTCGGGAAGGCGATAACGTCACGGATGTTATCGGTACCGGTCAGCAGCATGGTCAGGCGATCGAGGCCAAACGCCAGGCCGGCATGCGGCGGCGTGCCGTACTTCAGCGCATCCAGCAGGAAGCCGAATTTTTCACGCTGTTCTTGTTCGTTAATGCCCAGAATGCCAAACACGGTTTGCTGCATTTCACCGCTGTGGATACGCACCGAACCACCGCCGACTTCGTAGCCGTTGATGACCATATCGTAGGCGTTAGCCACAGCGTCTTCCGGAGCGGCTTTCAGCTCGGCGGCAGTCATATCTTTCGGCGAGGTGAACGGATGGTGCATCGCGGTCAGGCCGCCTTCGCCGTCGTCTTCGAACATCGGGAAGTCGATAACCCACAGCGGCGCCCATTTGGTCTCGTCGGTGAGATTCAGGTCTTTGCCCAGCTTCAGACGCAGCGCGCCGAGGGCATCGGCAACCACTTTCTTGTTGTCAGCGCCGAAGAAGATCATGTCGCCGTCCTGCGCGCCCGTGCGCTCAAGGATAGCTTCGACGATTTCAGCGTTGAGGAATTTCGCCACCGGGCTATTGATGCCTTCAAGGCCCTTCGCACGCTCGGTCACTTTAATATAGGCCAACCCTTTCGCACCGTAGATCTGTACGAATTTGCCGTATTCATCAATCTGTTTACGGGTCAGCGCCGCACCGCCCGGTACGCGTAAGGCAGCAACGCGGCCTTTGGCGTCGTTAGCCGGGCCGGAGAAGACGGCGAATTCGACCGCTTTCACCAGATCGGCTACGTCTACCAGTTCCATCGGGTTACGCAGGTCCGGTTTATCGGAACCGTAACGACGCTCCGCTTCGGCAAAGGTCATCACCGGGAATTGACCGAGGTCTACGCCCTTCACGTCCTGCCACAGCTTACGAACCAGATCTTCCATCACTTCACGCACCTGCGGCGCGGTCATGAACGAGGTTTCAACATCAATCTGAGTAAATTCAGGCTGACGGTCGGCACGCAGGTCTTCGTCGCGGAAGCATTTGACTATCTGATAGTAACGATCGAAACCGGACATCATTAGTAGCTGTTTGAACAGCTGCGGAGATTGCGGCAGCGCGTAGAATTTACCTTTATGGACGCGCGACGGCACGAGGTAGTCACGCGCGCCTTCCGGTGTGGCTTTAGTCAGCATCGGGGTTTCGATATCGAGGAACCCGTGATCGTCCATGAAGCGGCGCACGAAGCTGGTGATTTTGGCGCGGGTTTTCAGGCGCTGAGCCATTTCCGGACGACGCAGGTCCAGATAGCGGTATTTCAGGCGCGCTTCTTCGGTGTTGACGTGGTTGGAGTCCAGCGGCAGCGCTTCCGCGCGGTTGATGATGGTCAGGTCAGACGCCAGCACTTCGATTTCGCCGGTGGCCATCTCGCGGTTGACGTTGCGCTCTTCACGCGCACGCACGGTGCCGGTGATTTGGATGCAGAACTCATTACGCAGTTCGGAAGCCAGTTTTAATGCATCCGCACGATCCGGATCGAAAAACACCTGCACGATGCCTTCACGGTCGCGCATATCGATGAAGATAAGGCTACCGAGATCACGACGACGGTTGACCCAACCACACAGGGTCACTTGCTGCCCCACGTGGGACTGACGTAGCTGTCCGCAATATTCTGTACGCATGAGATATCCCTTAACTTAGCCGCAGGCGGATGTTGCCTGCCATGCAGGCGACGAGGTCGCAGCTTTGCTGAATGTCACTACTGAATGAAAAAAGGCGGCTATTATACTGGAAATTCTGTCTGACGATAAGCCCGACGCAGTTTGTACGCTGCTTTGCTGCGCGCTTATTGCTTGTGCTCACATAAATTAACAAAATTTGTTACCCTTGAGCCGAATTAGCAACGGTATTGTAGCGGCCTGACAAGATAACAAGATACGGGGATACCATGTTAGAACTCAATGCGAAAAAAACCGCGCTGGTCGTTATTGACCTGCAAGAAGGCATTTTACCCTTTGCCGGCGGCCCGCATCGCGCCGACGAGGTGGTGACGCGCGCGGCAAAGCTGGCTGAAAAATGTCGTCAACAGGGTTCGCCCGTCATCATGGTTCGCGTCGGCTGGTCCGCCGATTTCGCTGAAGCGTTAAAACAGCCGGTAGATGCCCAGGCTGGCGCCGCGAAGCTGCCTGAAAACTGGTGGGTCTATCCGCCGGCGCTTGGCAAGCAGGATAGCGATCTTGAAGTGACGAAACGTCAGTGGGGCGCGTTCTACGGTACCGATCTTGAACTGCAACTTCGCCGCCGCGGTATCGACACCATTATCCTTTGCGGTATCTCCACGAATATCGGCGTGGAATCCACCGCTCGCAATGCCTGGGAACTCGGTTTCAATCTGATCATCGCTGAGGATGCGTGCAGCGCCGCCTCCGCCGATCAGCATCAGGGCAGTATGACGCATATCTTCCCGCGCATCGCCCGCGTGCGCAGTACTGAGGACATTCTCGCCGCCTTATGATTTATATCGGGCTCCCGCAATGGTCGCACCCTAAATGGGTGCGCCTTGGCATCACCGGCCTTGAAGAGTATGCCCGCCATTTTAACTGCGTGGAGGGTAATACCACCCTGTATGCCTTACCAAAGGCCGAGATAGTCGATCGCTGGTATCAACAAACTCACGATGATTTTCGGTTCTGTTTCAAATTCCCGGCCACGATTTCACATCAGGCGGCACTGCGCGACTGCGACGATTTAAGCCACGAATTTTTTACTCGTCTGGCGCCGCTGGAATCGCGCATCGGCCAGTACTGGTTGCAGTTGCCCGCCACCTTCGGGCCACGAGACCTCCCTGCCCTGTGGCATTTTCTCGATACGCTACCGAAAAACTTCACCTACGGCGTTGAAGTTCGCCATCCCGAGTTTTTCGCCAAAGGCGATGCCGAACAGCAGCTTAATCGCGGGCTACACCAGCGCAACGCCAATCGAGTTATCCTCGATAGCCGCCCGGTGCATAGCGCCGTCGCGCGTAATCCGGCGATGATCGACGCGCAGAAAAAGAAACCCAAAGTCCCGGTTCACGCGGTCATGACCGCGGAGCAGCCGATGGTGCGCTTTATCGGCAGCGATGATATGGCGCAGAATCGCGAATTGTTTCGCGTCTGGCTACAGACGCTGCCAAAATGGCATCAGTCGGCCACGCCGTGGCTGTTTTTGCATACCCCGGATATCGCCCAGGCGCCTGAACTGGTAGATACTTTATGGGAAGACCTACGCGCGGTGCTGCCGCAAGTCGGCGCCGCACCGTCAATTCCGCAGCAATCCTCGCTTTTCTGATATCCTGCTATGATAGTCGGAGCCACCTGACATAATTAAAGGGAGTTTTGGGTATGGTCAGCGCGCTGTATGCGGTTTTGGGTGCGTTATTGTTAATCAAGTTTTCCTTCGACGTGGTACGTCTGCGCATGCAGTATCGCGTCGGCTATGGCGACGGCGGTTTTAGCGAACTACAGGTCGCCATTCGCGTTCATGGCAATGCCGTGGAATACGTCCCCATTGGGCTTATCTTGCTGCTGTTTATGGAAATGAACGGCGCGCTAACCTGGATGGTGCACGTTTGCGGTATTTTGCTGATTGCCGGGCGCCTGATGCACTCGTACGGTTTCCATCATCGCCTGTTCCGCTGGCGGCGTTCCGGAATGAGCGCCACCTGGTGCTCGCTGTTGCTGATGGTGCTGGCTAACCTGTGGTATATGCCCTGGGAGTTGGTTTTCTCCCTGCGTTAGCGCACAATACGCCGTTTTCGTTTTTTCGGGTTTAACGTTATGTCTCACCGCGATACGCTTTTTTCCGCGCCGATTGCCAGTCTCGGCGACTGGACCTTTGATGAACGGGTAGCCGAAGTCTTCCCGGATATGATCCAGCGCTCTGTTCCTGGTTATTCCAATATTATTTCGATGATCGGCATGCTGGCTGAGCGTTTTGTTCAGCCAAACACTCAGGTTTACGATCTTGGCTGTTCGCTCGGCGCCGCGACGCTTTCCGTGCGCCGCAATATTGCGCACCCGGGGTGCAAAATTATCGCCATTGATAACTCCCCGGCGATGGTAGAACGTTGCCGTCGTCATATTGATGCCTATAAAGCGCCAACGCCGGTTGAGGTTATCGAGGGCGATATTCGCCATATCGCCATTGAAAATGCCTCGATGGTCGTGCTGAACTTCACTATTCAGTTCCTCGAACCGAGCGAACGTCAGGCGATCCTTGATAAAGTCTATCAAGGGCTAAATCCGGGCGGCGCGCTGGTGCTTTCCGAAAAATTCAGCTTTGAAGATGCCAACGTCGGCGAACTGCTGTTCAACATGCACCATGACTTCAAGCGCGCCAATGGCTATAGCGAACTGGAAATCAGCCAGAAACGCAGCATGCTGGAAAACGTGATGCTGACCGATTCGGTTGAAACCCATAAAGCGCGCCTTCGTCAGGCCGGATTTGAACATGCCGAACTGTGGTTCCAGTGCTTTAATTTTGGTTCGTTGGTGGCGGTTAAATCCGAGGAACGGGCATGATCGACTTCAGTAATTTTTATCAGTTGATCGCGAAAGGGCCGCTCTCCCACTGGCTGGAAACCCTGCCCGCTCAGGTCGCGGCCTGGCAACGCGAAGCGCTGCACGGTAAGTTTCGCGAATGGGAACGCGCCGTTGAGTTTCTGCCCGAGCTGGCGCCCTGGCGTCTCGATCTATTGCATAGCGTCACGGCGGAAAGCGAAACGCCACTCAGCGAAGGCCACCAGCTGCGAATTGAAAATCTGCTGCGAAACCTGATGCCGTGGCGTAAAGGCCCTTATTCGCTGTATGGCATTAATATCGATACCGAATGGCGTTCCGACCTGAAATGGGAACGCGTGCTGCCGCATCTTTCCGATCTCACCGGTCGTACTATTCTTGATGTCGGCTGCGGCAGTGGTTATCACATGTGGCGAATGATTGGCGCCGGCGCGCATCTGGCGGTCGGTATCGATCCAACCCAGCTGTTCTTATGCCAGTTTGAAGCGGTACGCAAACTCATCGGCAACGATCAGCGCGCGCACCTACTGCCGCTAGGCATCGAACAACTGCCGGCGCTGGAAGCTTTTGATACCGTCTTTTCGATGGGAGTGCTGTATCACCGCCGTTCCCCGCTGGATCATCTGTGGCAGCTCAAAGATCAGTTAGCCCCCGGCGGCGAACTGGTACTGGAGACGCTGGTCGTTGAAGGTGATGAGAACACCGTGCTGGTGCCAGGCGACCGCTACGCGCAAATGCGTAACGTTTATTTCATTCCTTCCGCCGCCGCGCTAAAACAGTGGCTGGAGAAGTGCGGATTCATCGATGTGCGCATTGTTGATACCTGCGTCACCACCAGCGAAGAGCAGCGCCGCACCGAATGGATGACGACGGAATCACTCGCCGACTTCCTCGACCCGCATGACAGCAGCAAAACGCTGGAAGGTTACCCCGCGCCGCTGCGCGCGGTGATCGTCGCCACTAAACCAGAGACGCAACAGTCGCTGGCGAAAAAAGCGGCCGCGGCCAGGGCGTAATTCACCTCAGCCGACCACTGGCCCTCGTGGGATAAAAAAAGGCCCCTGTTGAAATTGCAGGGGCCTGGTACGGGCAATCATCATATTGGGCGACATGATGTGCAGCAAAAAACGGTTAGCTTCGCGGGCTAATCCCGCGCGGCAGAAATAATCTGTTTCATTTCCGCCACCGCTTCGCCGTTAACGGCATAGCGGCAATATTCATCGGCATCTGCGTCGGTGGACATCGATAACCCCGGATTACGAAAGCGCATCGGCGATGGCAACCACTGCCCCGCTGAGCTATGCACCTCTTTGAGGCCTGCCTGTAGAAACTTTTGCAGATTGGCAGCCCGCACTCCCGCTCCGGCCATAATGATTGGAGTATCGCCCAGCGCAATTAGTTCCATAATTTTTGCAAGACCTTGTTCCGCCGTTGGCCGTTGACCGGAAGTGAGGATGCGAGCAACGCCCAGTTCAGCAAGCGCATGCCAGGCCTGACGCGGGTCGGCGCACATATCAAAGGCGCGATGGAAGGTCACCGCCAGCGGACCCGCCGCCGCCATAATTTTTCGCATACGGGGGATATCCACCTGGCCGTCAGCATCGAGCACGCCAATCACCAGACCAGAAAAACCCAGATCTCTGACCGTCGCCACATCATCCAGCATGGCGGCAAATTCACCCTCGGTGTAACAAAAATCGCCGCCGCGCGGACGGATAATCGGATGAACCGGAATCGAGATATTGTCTCGCACCGAACGCAGCACGCCCAACGACGGCGTTAACCCGCCCTCCTGCGGCGCGGCGCAAAGTTCAATGCGATCGGCGCCGCAGCGCTGCGCCTCAAGCGCGCATTCCATGCTATAGCAGCAAACTTCCAGCAACATCGATTCCTTCTCCATTTTCATCACGGGCAGCACAGCATGTCACGATTTTTCCCCGCAGACGCCGCGCGGCTTCACACTGTTAAGTATCGGTTCGCTCGCTGGCGACGATTTGCTCGATCGACCAGGGATGGAATTTGATGGTCACTTTGCCGTCCGTGACCGCAAGCGTCGGGTTCGGCAAGCGTTCACGCTCCCCTTTCGGCGAGCTGGTTTTTACGAAAATTCCCGGCTGGCTGAGCCCGTCATCGGAAAGCAAGGCCAGCGCGCGAGCGTTGAGGGTTTCCGGCTCGCCCGGCAGAACGATTTCGATATGTTCCCAGCCTTCGTGCGGATAGCGTTTTTCCCCCGGCCATGGCAACTCCACAACCGTAAAGCGCCAGTGGGCGACACAAATAGGTTCGGCAAGCTTAAATAAGCAAATGGGGCGGCCATTAATGATATTTTCCGATAACAACGCGCCGCAACGCTCCAGCCCCTGCCGCCAGCGTTCCGCCGTAGTATTTTGATGACAGCGCAGCGAGATATGGTCGGCGTCCAGCGGCGCAAGCTCCAACCCCAACCGTTCGGCCAGCGCTTGCAGCGCATCGCTAAAACGCGGTAAATCCGCCGAAATATCTTTCAGTTCATCAATTTGCTGCCAGTTCGCCATCTTGCGCCTCGGTCATTGCTAAAAAGGCTAATTTATCCTGTTTCGCCGCCCCGACCAACCGCCAATCCGCGCGCCTGAACAACGAATGGTTATTCATTAAGCGTGCCGCTTTACAACTTGCGCGCGGTGCTGACGGCTGGGCGCAAATGCAGTATACTCCCGCCTTAATTTGTCCATGTTCCGGCGCCGCCCCACAGGGGTTCTCGCGCCTTAAAAGTAAGGTATTCCGGTGAATATTCAGGCTCTTCTCTCAGAAAAAGTCAGCCAGGCCCTGATCGCGGCAGGCGCGCCTGCCGATTGCGAACCTCAGGTCCGCCAGTCAGCAAAAGTTCAGTTCGGCGACTATCAAGCCAATGGCGTGATGGCAGTGGCCAAAAAACTGGGCATGGCGCCGCGACAACTTGCAGAGCAGGTACTGTCTCATCTCGATCTGAACGGCATTGCCAATAAAGTCGAAATCGCCGGGCCGGGCTTTATCAATATTTTCCTCGATCCGGCCTTCCTGGCGGAAAACGTCAATCTCGCGCTGCAGTCCGAGCGCCTGGGCGTGGCGAAACCACAGCCGCAGACCATCGTTGTTGACTACTCCGCGCCGAACGTGGCGAAAGAGATGCATGTCGGCCATCTGCGTTCAACCATCATCGGCGATGCCTCGGTACGTACTCTGGAATTCCTCGGCCATCGCGTTATCCGCGCCAACCACGTCGGTGACTGGGGTACCCAGTTCGGGATGCTGATCGCTTATCTGGAAAAGCAGCAGCAGGAAAACGCCGGCGAAATGGCGCTGGCCGACCTCGAAGGTTTCTACCGCGAAGCGAAAAAGCACTATGACGAAGACGAAGCGTTCGCCGAGCGCGCGCGTAGCTACGTGGTTAAGCTGCAGGGCGGCGACGAGTACTTCCTGCAGATGTGGCGTAAACTGGTCGACATCACCATGTCGCAAAACCAGATCACCTACGATCGCCTGAATGTCACCCTGACTCGCGATGATGTGATGGGTGAAAGCCTGTACAATCCGATGCTGCCGGGGATCGTTGCCGATCTGAAAGCAAAAGGTATGGCCGTCGAGAGCGAAGGCGCGACCGTGGTCTTCCTTGATGAATACAAAAACAAAGAAGGCGAACCGATGGGCGTCATCATCCAGAAAAAGGATGGCGGCTACCTCTACACCACTACCGATATCGCCTGCGCAAAATACCGTTATGAAACGCTGCATGCCGACCGCGTGCTCTACTACATCGACTCTCGTCAGCATCAGCACCTGATGCAGGCATGGACCATTGTCCGTAAAGCCGGCTATGTGCCTGAATCCGTACCGCTGGAACACCACATGTTCGGCATGATGCTCGGGAAAGATGGTAAACCGTTTAAAACCCGCGCCGGCGGTACCGTCAAACTGGCCGATCTGCTGGACGAAGCGCTGGAGCGCGCACGCCGCCTGGTGGCCGAGAAGAACCCGGATATGCCTGCCGATGAGCTGGAAAAACTGGCCAATGCGGTGGGTATCGGCGCGGTGAAATATGCTGACCTGTCGAAAAACCGTACTACTGATTACATTTTCGACTGGGATAACATGCTGGCGTTCGAAGGTAATACCGCGCCTTACATGCAGTATGCCTATACCCGCGTGCTGTCGGTGTTCCGTAAAGCCGGTATCGACGAAAGCGCGCTGGCTGCCGCGCCGGTGGTTATTAGCGAAGATCGCGAAGCGCAGTTGGCTGCCCGCCTGCTGCAGTTCGAAGAAACGCTGGCCGTCGTCGCCCGTGAAGGTACTCCGCACGTAATGTGCGCCTACCTGTACGATCTGGCCGGTCTGTTCTCTGGTTTCTACGAACACTGCCCGATCCTCAGCGCCGAAAGCGAAGAGGCCCGTAATAGCCGCCTGAAACTGGCGCTGCTGACGGCGAAGACGCTGAAGCTGGGTCTTGATACTCTGGGCATTGAGACCGTAGAGCGGATGTAAAAAACAAACCCGGTGAAAGCCGGGTTTGTTTTATTAGTCGCCCCGGTACGCGCAACGCGGCCGGGGAGTCTATGCCGCTATCAGAAATACTTGCGCAGATATTCCGTCAGACAAAGAATCGCCATCGCCTGGCCGTACGGCATCGACGTCAGCGGAATTTGCCGATAAAAATCAAGATCGGAACCCATCCCGGTACCAAACGAGGTTTGCAGCAGTTCCCCCTCTGGTGAAATATTTCGCACAATCCCGCGTATCGCCTTTTCGGCAACCTCGGTGTACTCCGCCCCGACATAACGCTTGCGTATCGCTTTCAGGATGCCGTAAGCAAAGCCCGCCGTCGCTGACGCTTCAAGGTAGGAATGCGGATCGTCGAGCAGGGTATGCCAGAGGCCGCTCTCATCCTGACAGTCAGCTAACGCGGCAATTTGCGCATTCAGTACCTGTAGCAGATAGCGGCGCACCGCACTCCCCTCTGGCAAATCCACCAGCTCAAGGAAGTCCGGGATAACGATGGTGAGCCAGCTGTTACCCCGCGCCCAGCGCGCACGCGCAAAGTTGTGCCGACCGTCGTAATTCCAGCCGTGGAACCACAGGCCAGTCTCTTTGTCCATCAGGTTCTGTACATGCAGCAAGAACTGATAGGTTGCTTCTTCAATGTAGTGCGGACGATTTAGTAATTTACCGATTTTGGCTAGCGGCAGCACCGTCATCATCAGCGTGTCATCCCACATCTGCTGATGGTTCTCTTCCGCCAGGGTAATGTGCTGCATGCCTCCCTGCTCGGTGCGCGGCATCTCATGCATCGCCCACTCGGCCCAGCTATCGAGCCACGGGAGATACTCCTGACGCCCGGTCTCTTCATAGCGATAAGCCAGCGTCAAAAACGGCGCCATGGTATTAACGTTTTTGGTGGTTGCCCCTTCGGCGAAGCGGTCGGCGAACCAGCCGTCAATGATATCGCGCATGGCGGTATCGCCGGTTTGTTGATAATACTGGTAGATGCCGTACAGCCCAACGCCGTGGGTCCATTCCCAACCGGCCCAACCTTTGGTATCGATGACTCGCCCGTCGTCCAGCCGCAGTAAAAATTGCCCGCTTTCATCCTTAATATTCACCAGGTTTTGCGTCACATTACGGATCAATGCCTGAAGCTCGCTGCGAGCGATAAAGCGCTCAGGCTGACGCAATAATGGGCTATGTTTGACCGGCCAAACTTTCATGTTCTTAACCTCTGGTATATGTCGAATTCAAAGCACCGCCCTGATTCAGCGCCGGGGCGGCAGGTTTATTGCGATTCAGGTAACCAATATTGTTATTGCCCCACAGGCATTCGTAAGGCATCCCCGCCAGCTGCTCAACCACCGCGCGGTTTTCCGCTGTCGCCCGCTCGGGCTGTGCGTAACCGACATCGCGCATCATTAGCGTCTCGGCGCGCAGCACGCTATGCGTATGCAGATTGAGTTTAAAGCGCAGGGAGACCAGGAAGCCGCAAGCCAGCACCACCAACGTACCGACGCTAAGGATCAACAGAATGGTATGACTCACGCCTTCCGGCTGAATTTTTTGCCCGGAGACAAAGCCCGATAGTTGCATGATGATGCCAACCAGCATCACCGCCCCCGCCTGCGACGCTTTGCGGGTCAGCGTCATGATACCGGCGAAAATACCCTCCCGACGCTGGCCGGTAATGACTTCGTCGACGTCGGCAATATAGGTGTAGGTATTCCACGGCACGTAATTAATGCCGCCGCGCCCCAGGCCCGCGATAGCAGAAATGAGCAGCAATAATGAATAGACATCGCTCAGCCCCGCGTAATAAAGCACGGCATAAGAGAGTGAACTCAAACCGAACAGCACCACTACCATGCGGTATGAAGGCGCCGGGCCAAAGCGGATGCAGAGCGGGATCATGGCGATGACCGCGATAAACTGGAAGATAGCCATCGTGCCGAGTAAGTTAGAGGCGACGGAGGCATCCTGCATCAGCACAAAGACCACATAATAGGTAAACACCGCATTGAAAACGTCCTGCGCGATGTAACCGCCCAGATACATACCAAGATGCTGGCGGAAGATTTTAATGCGCAGCGTAGAGCTAAGCTCAATAAACAGCCGGTTAAGACTCTGCGCGAGGGTTAAATTGCGTTTTTCTTCTTCTGCGCGCAGCGCCGCTTCAGACCACGCTTCCCGAGGGCGCTCCCAGGTAAAAAACCAGACGAAGGTCAGCATCAGGGCGCACAGCACCGAAAAGACCAGGCTTGCATAAAAAAATGAGCTGGCGTTGTCTTTACCCAGTTGGGTGAGCAGAATCCCCGGTAAAAACGAGGCTAATATCGCCGACATCTGCGCCATGGAAATACGCGCGCCTGAAAATTTGGTCTTCTGTTTGAAATCATCGGTCATCTCCGGCACCAGCGTCTCGTAGGGCACCAGAATCATGGTATAGACAATATCAAACAGCAGATAAGTCGCGAGGTAATACCAGAACCCCATATCGCCTACCCACATCATTGAGTAGCTAAAGACACAGGGAATACCGAGCAAAATAAAAAATTTGCGTCTGCCGAATCGCTTACCCAGCCAGGTAGAGCCAAAGTTATCGGTTAAGAAGCCCATCAGGGGGCTAACGACCGCGTCGAGTACGCGCGCGGTGGCGAAAATGAGCGTCGCCTCAATGGGTGATAGCCCGCAGAAAGTGGTGTAAAAATAGAGTAGCCATGCTGCGGTAAGCGCGGTAGTTCCCGCGCCGAGAAAATCGCCGGAACCATAGGCGAGATAATTAGCCAAACCGATTTTTCGTGTTTTCATCGCCGTAAATCCTGTCTCTTTTTTATTAGATAACTTCGGCCTTACCAGGCTATACCGAAGTTTTGCGGATACATGGCTACAGTAAGATCATGAAAACCGGCTTACCTTTGCATTTTTGCCAGTACTAATCATTCAGTGGCAAAAAAACAAAGGGCCGGGCAACATGCGTCACCGATTTATAAAACAGCGTTTCTTTTAAAGCAAAAGAGAGAATCATTTTTGCGAGTCGGCTGCCAGAATCTGATATCACACGGCCGGAGAAAGGCGTTTTTAACCGCGCGAATACCCCTTGTGGAAAGATGGAATTAGGAGTAAAGAAAGTAGAAAGATCCCGTTGCGTATCTCAAGGAGGCTAGATGCCCTACTCTCATCTGTTAGTCGCCGTCGCCCCAACGCCGGAAAGCCGCATGTTGGTCAATAAAGCGGTGTCTATCGCACGTCCGCTTAATGCGCAGGTCAGCCTGATCACGCTGGCGACAGATCCGGAAATGTATAATCAGTTCGCCGCGCCGATGATGGAGAATTTGCGTGAGATTATGCAGGAGGAGACTCGTAGCTTTCTTAATGAACTCGCCGCCCAGGCGGACTATCCCATCAGTAAAATGACCATCGCCAGCGGCGAACTTTGTCATCACGTGAAGGATTTTTGCCGTCAGCATCACGTCGACCTGGTAATCTGCGGCAACCATAACCAGAGCCTGTTTTCCCGCGCAACCTGTTCAGCGAAGAATATCGTCGGCAGCAGCGGAGTCGATGTGCTGTTGGTTTCCCTGGAATAAGCTGATGCCGAAGCATCAGCCATTTTGACTACGCGGAGGGAGTAACTACGGTTGGCTGCTGGCAGCTATCTTCATGCGACTTTACACGCTTTAGATCGGCAACGAACTGCGCCTGCCAGTTATCAATATCATTATTCTCGATCGCCTTGAGCATTTTGCCATGGCGAATAATTCGCTCCGCAAGCGGCATAGTCAGAGCGCGGTCCAGCGCCGCCGCCACTTCATCGCGATCGTAAGGGTTGACGATGAGCGCGGAAGTCAGTTCATTCGCCGCGCCAGCGAACTGCGATAGCACCAACACCCCAGGGTTTTCAGGGTCCTGCGCGGCGACAAACTCCTTGGCCACGAGGTTCATGCCATCGCGTAGCGGCGTGACCAGCCCCACATCCGAATAACGAAATACCTTCATGAGTAGTTTGCGATCGAAGTGCTGATTCAAATAATACAGCGGCGTCCACCCCAGTTGACCATAGTGGCCGTTGATTCGCCCGGCGGCCGTTTCCAGTTGATGGCGGATATCCTGATAAGCCTGAACATCGCCCCGCGAAGTGGGCGCTATCTGGGTATAGCGAATTTTTCCACGATGCTGCGGGTAGTTTTCCAGCAGCGCCTCGTAAGCCTGAAAACGCTCCGGCAGCCCCTTGGAGTAATCCAGGCGCTCAACGGAAAAAATATTCTTAACTCCTTTTAGTTCAGCTTTCAATTGAGCCAACTTCGGCGGCAGCGGCCCGCTGGCGCTGCGCGCGACTTCCTGAGGTTCGATGCTTATCGGATAGACGGCAGTACGGAACGTCTTACCCCAGGCACGGTATTGCTGGTGACCCACTTCGCACAAGGTCGTTTGTTGGGCGACGCAATCAACAAATGCCTGCCGGTCGTTTTCGGTCTGAAAGCCGAGTAAATCATAATCACAAAGCTGTTCAAGAAGCTCCGCATGTGGAGGTAAAGCGTTGAATATTTCAGGCGTCGGAAACGGAATATGCAGGAAGAAACCGATGCGGTTTTTGACGCCGTTTTTGCGTAATTCACTGGCAAATGGCAATAGGTGATAATCATGAACCCAAATCATATCGTCGTCGGCTAGCAGCGGCAGCAGCTTTTGCGCCACAGCGGCGTTAACGCGCAGATACCCCTCCCACGCCGGACGCTGAAAATTGACTAAGTCGAGACGATAGTGAAACGCGGGCCATAGCACCGCATTGGAAAACTGATTGTAGTAGAGCTCGTGATCTTCTTCGCTAAGGTTGAATGAGGCCCAGGAAATATCCCCTTTACTCACCTTCTTCAACGGCTGGCTATCATCGCCGATCTCCCCACTCCAGCCAAACCACGTGCCGCCGCTCGCCTTCAGCGCACCTAAAATACCCACCGCCAGGCCGCCAGCGCTGGCCTTTTTATCATTCGGCGTTGCAATACGGTTAGATACTACGACTAAACGACCCATGGTCATCCCTCCCGTTAGTGAATACATCCAGGCATTGCGTATTGTCGACGACGTGACGTAACCACTGATGTACGGCGGCAACATTTGCCAGCCGCCAGCGCGCCTGTGTGTCGCCTTGTCCAACTTTTATCGATACTCCGCCTAATTGATTAACCATAGTAAAACCCGCCTCATCAGTCAGGTCATCGCCGATAAATACCGGCTTTCGTCCCGCAAAAGGCGCTTCCCGCATAAACGCGGCAATCGCTTCACCTTTGTTAATCCCGCGCGGTTTGATCTCAACGACACACTTCCCTTGCTGAATGGCCAGAATCGGATAATGCTGCACGATATCCTGCGCCAATGCCAGGATGGCGCTCTGGTGTTGTGGCGCCTGGCGATAGTGCAGCGCAAAAGCGATGCCTTTATCTTCCAGTTCACTGCCAGGCAGCGCCTGTAGCGCCGAAGTTAATGCTTCGCCGACCTCACGGCTCAGCGCCGGCGGTAGTGATACATCATGTCTTTTTCCATTGATATCGCGGCGTTCAGCCCCGTGGACGCCGGCAAGCGGCAATCGCCAGTGACGGGTAAGTGCGTCGAGCTCTGCGAGTGAGCGCCCTGAAATCAATGCCACAGCGTCATGTTGCTGCTGTGCCAGTAATCGCAACATCTGAAGGACGTCTTCGGGGATAACAACCTGATCGGGATGAGGTTTGATATCGGCAAGCGTGCCGTCAAGATCCAGAAAAAATGCGTGGTTTCCGGTTAGCTCAGGCGGTACAGATATCTGGTCAGCCACCCTGTATTCCTCCTTATCATGGCCAGCATTACGCTGGTTGTTAACTAATTGTTAGCCATGTAAGTATAGACAGTGTGACCAGCCTCGCCATTTTTGATAGTCACCGCCAGCGCAGCGGGCGCTGGCGGGACATTATGAGTAGACTTAAAAGTTGCGCTCAATTAATGCGAACGTTTCGCTTTTTGCTTGTAACGGTCGAAGATAACCGCCGCCAACAATATCACCCCGCGGACCACATATTGCGAGAATGGCGAGATGTTCAGCAGGTTCATCGCATTCTCTACGGTACCCAGAATCAGGATCCCGGCCACCACATAAGAGATCTTACCGATCCCGCCTTTTAGCGATACGCCACCCAGTACGCATGCCGAGATCACAATCAGTTCATAACCAATTGAGGTCATAGGCTGACCACTGGTCATGCGCGAAGCCAAAATGATCCCCGCCGCCGCCGATACCAAACCTGAAAGAACGAAGATGATAATCTTGGTACGAACCACCGGTACCCCTGCCAGACGCGCAGCCTCCTCATTGCCTCCTATTGCCAGAGTATTGCGGCCAAAGGTGGTTTTATTCAGCAGCAGTCCAAAGACAATCAGGCAGGCAACCGTCAGCCAGATAGGCGCCGGCAAACCTAACCAGTTGGCATAGCCCAGGGTGAAGAAACGTTCATCCTCAATGCCAACCGCTTTACCATCGGAAATAATATAGGCTAGCCCGCGGACAATTTGCATGGTGGCCAGGGTCGTGATTAGCGCGTTGATCTTCAAACGCGCAATAACAAAACCATTCACCAGCCCGCTGACCGCCCCTAATAGTAATCCTGCGGCAATACCAATCCACAGGCTTTCGGTGAGATTAATCACCACCGCTGTTGTCACACCGGCGCAGGCAATCACAGAAGCAACTGACAAATCAAAATCGCCTGAAGCCAGGCAGAACAGCATTCCGCAGGCGACCATTCCCGACATGGAAATCGCCAGCCCTAATCCTTTCATGTTGACGAAAGAAGCAAAATTGGGAACAAAGATCACGCAGCCGATGAATAACACGGCGAAGACCACCAGCATTCCAAACTGATCCCAGATTCGGCCGAAACTGAAAGAGGATCGGGCAGCGCTGGGTGTAGTTACAGATGACATCATTCACTCCTTACTCAGGCTACGGCCTGGCTGACTTTAGGCATTGCAAGGCTCAGCGCCTGCTGTTCATTCGCGTCTTCATGCAGCAATTCACCGGCCACTTCACCTTCGCGCATGACGACGATGCGGTCGGCGACGCCGAGCACTTCTGGCAGGTCGCTGGAGGCAAAAACGACCGCCACGCCAGAAGCCGCCAGCGCATAGATAACGTTGTAGATTTCATGCTTTGCGCCAACATCAATGCCGCGGGTCGGTTCATCAAGCAGGATGACCTTCATCTCTTCCGACAACCAGCGACCAAGAATAGCCTTCTGCTGATTACCACCGGAAAGATTCATAATTAACTGCCCAGCTCCTGGGGTTTTAATATTGAGCGATTTGATATGTTGTTCGGCATTACTCGCTTCCCAGGCATTGTTAATCAGGCAGCCGGCATGAATATGCTTACGCCGGGCGCTGATATTGATGTTGTCGCGCACCGAATGTACCGGAATGATGCCCTCGGCTTTGCGATCCTCCGGACACAGCATCATTCCCGCCTGAATCGCCTGCGCGGGTTTGCGAATATTTATCGCCTGACCATCGATATAGACCTGACCGCCGGTAATTCTGCTGCCGCCAAACAGCCCTTTCATTAATTCACTGCGTCCGGCGCCGACCAGACCAAACAGGCCGACAATTTCACCGCTGCGTACCGATAAACTGATTGGCATTCTGACGCCCGGCGCTTTAACCTCTTCGAGCCGCAGCCGCTCACTGCCATATTCACGCGCTTTCCAGCCGTAGATATCGCCAAGATTACGACCCACCATCGCTTGCACGAGCACGTCGTGGTCCACCAGCCGCATGTCATCGAAGGTACGCACGTAGCGGCCATCTTTAAACACGGTAATGGCATCGCTGAGAGCGAAAATTTCCTCCATACGGTGTGAGACATAAATAATCACTCGCCCTTCTTCACGTAGCTCGCGAATGACGCGAAAAAGGTTGTCGATTTCCCGTGCGGAGAGTGAACTGGTAGGCTCATCAAACGCGATGATCTTCGCGTTACGCGCCAGCGCCTTGGCAATTTCCACCATCTGCCACTGGCCGATCGACAAATACTTCAGCGGCGTCTCCGGGTCGATATCCAACCCCAGATGTTCTAACTGCAGCCGCGCTTCATAATTCAATAAAGACCGGTTCACAATGCCGCCTTTATGCGGCAACTGACCAAGATAGATATTTTCGGCAACGGTCATTTCCGGGATAAGATGCAGTTCCTGATAAATAATCGCCACGCCGGCATTTAGCGCCGCGGTGGTATTACTAAATGCCATCTGCTGGCCATCAATTTGCAGATACCCGGCAGTCGGAATGTAGTTACCGCTGAGAATTTTTAAGAGGGTGGACTTCCCGGCGCCGTTTTCACCCATCAGCGCGTGGATCTGCCCGCGATAGCAGTCAAAGCTGATATCAGACAGCGCTTTAACGCCCGGGAACGTCATGGTGATGCCGCGAAATGAGAGATAAGGGGTAGATTGTTGCATAACGACTCCGCTCTACTACGCATAACCTCCCGCCAGGGCGGGAGGCGGAATGAACCCGGCCTTACAGCCCTTTCTTCGCCAATTCTTGCTTAAAGTTATCGCGGGTAATCAGCACCACGTCGGTCACGGCGGTAAATTTCGGCGGCTCGGTCCCTTTGGTCACCCAGTTGTAGAGCATCTCACTGGTTTTATAGCCATGAATGTCCGGGCTTGGCAGCAAAGAGCCATAGAACCCCGTCGGCTGGGCTTTCGAAAGTTCGTTCACCGCGTCAACGCCGTTAATGCCGATACCGATAACATCCGGCGCTTTAAAGCCCTGGCCTTCAGTCGCACGTACGCCACCCAACACGGTGTTATCGTTCATGCCAACAATTAACCAGTGTTTGACCTGAGGGTGCTGAACCAACATGGAGTTGCCCGCATCGAAAGCCCCTGGGATATCATTAGATTTGGTTGGCACGCGATAGATCTGTTTTTCCGGGAAACCCGCCGCTTTCAGCGCGTCGATCGAACCGGTAGTACGGCGGCGGGCGGTATCCAGTTCATCGGCGGTAATCGCCATCACGCCGGTATCTTTCACGTCCCAGCCGCGTTTTTGCATCTCTTTATACAATTCCTGCCCCTGACGAGCGCCGATTTCGCTGGCGGCCATCATGACCAGCGGCACGCTCTCCATCGGCTTACCTTTGGCATTAACAAACTGATCGTCGACGGTGATAACTTTCATGTCATAGCCGCGTGCCTTGGCAACAATCGCCGACCCCAGTTTTGGGTCCGGCGTGCAGATGACAAATCCCTTCGCGCCGCTGGCGGCGAGGCTGTCGATCGCATTAAGCGTTTTTTCGCCATCCGGTACCGCGATTTTAATGACATCAAAGCCCAGGTCCTTGCCGGCTTTATCAGCAAATTTCCACTCGGTCTGGAACCAGGGTTCCTCTGGTTGCTTCACCAGAAAACCGAGCTTGAGGTTTTCAGCCATAGCTGATTGTGACATAACCGCCGCGAGGCCAATGGCCGCCAGCGCTTTAGTGAATTTGTGCATGGTAAACTCCAGCTTTATTTCGCTTTTCTGTAGGGAAAAATCGGACTTAAATTTTTTATCGGTCTTAAAACAAGGCATTAGAAAAAACGCAATCAACATTGCCGTTGTTAAAATAGTTTTAACTGGAAATTATTTATCCATACGAGAGCGTCATCACACCGCAGAATTACAGTAATTGCGTACATAAATTCAGCAAAAAATGACATAAAAAAAACGCTAATTGTCAGACAATTAGCGTCATGCGTGACATAATAATCCATATCATCAGCAGACTTATCCTTGTGGCTGCGTCGACGCTATCCCAGGCGACTCTGGCCTTCTATTCTCAGCCAGCATAGACGTTATTCTTCTACCCCCTTACAAAAATGATCTATCACAAATTCATTCTCATCTCGCTATTTTCGAATAATGAATAAGCTATGATCGATATATGAAATTATCGTTAAATCAACTTTATTAATACAAATTAACTAGCCCTACGAATAATTAAACATAAGCATTTAAATTCAGATGGTTACAATACAATAATTACAAAAAACCAATTTAAACAATCGCTAAGCTGATGTTGTAACAAATCGTAAATTACCCGTGTTGAGAGTTTCCTTATTCTATATACAAGGGTATTCTTAATGTGTCGGCAGAAACAAATAAATGGTTAAGTGCAAATGGAAAGCACCGTATTTATTTCCTGCCCATTGCATTGCGCCTGCTGTATTCGCCTGTGCAAGGCGATGGTAGCGCGTCATACTTCCCTTGCGGATAAATAAGGATATTGTTATGGCAGTTCCAGGAATGGTTCAGAAATTAAATACCCAGATTAATCTTGAGTTTCACGCCTCAAATGTTTATCTACATTTAGGCGAATGGTGCGCGCAGCAGCGCCTGAACGGTACCGCAACCTTCTTACGTACCCGTGCGCAATCCAGCGTGACGTTAATGATGCAGGTTTTTGACTATATGAAAAAGGCCGGGGCCTGGCCAATAGTGAAAGCCGATGAAAGCTATCCCCCACAATGCTCAACGCTTGAAGAGGTGTTTGCCAAAACCCTTGAAGAGTATCAGCAACGTAGCAACATGCTGTCCGGTCTGGCGCAGGAAGCAAAAGCGCAGCACGATGACACAACGTGGCGTTTTTTGACGCTGCTGGAGAAAGAACAGCAGCAAGATGGACTTTTATTGCAAACCGTCCTTGATGAAATACGGACTGCAGATAAAGCCGGGCTCGGTATGGAGCAAACGGACCGTCGACTTCTCAATCTCATCTCGCCTCAACACCACTAATTGAATCCGGCCGTTCCTGACTGGAACGGCCGGGCAATCAACTGCGCAGTGATAAATCTAGTGCGCTTCACCCTGCGGGGTAAACTTCAGCTCAATCAATGCAATTGCTTTTTGTACTGCGCGCAGCGTAACCGGATCCGCCGAAGCAGGGCTGCTCGCAAAATCAATCGCTTTTAACTGGGCCGCCATTTTTTCGCGCACTTCGACCGGGGCGATAACGTCAATCACATCGAGGATTTGTTTGATGACCAGCTGGCATGCAACGACATCAGATACCAGCTCATCTTGTTCAGTGAAAGGTTGAGACATTTTTTACTCCTATTTTCAGGAGCGTAATAGTAACCTAAATCGCACCAGATAAAAAAACATGTGCGGGAGCGGCGAAAAGAAAACGTACCGCAAAGATACTTATTCACTTTGCTATGGCAACGACTCAATGGGTACAACAACAATTACGCCGAAAGCAGGCGCTTTTTCCGCCCCGGCATTATTGGTGGCTGGCGCTTTCTTTATGGAGTTTCTCGATGGCACGGTCATCGCTACCGCCCTGCCTGATATGGCGAAGGATTTTGGCGTAGCGGCGGTCGCGCTTAATATCGGCATCAGCGCCTACCTGATCACCCTCGCGGTGCTGATCCCCGCCAGCGGCTGGATTGCCGACCGCTTCGGCGCGCGAAAAGTGTTTACGCTGGCACTAGCCATTTTTACCCTCGCCTCCGTTTTCTGCGGTTTATCGCGCAACATCGAAAGCTTTGTGACAATGCGCATTCTACAGGGCGTCGGCGGCGCGCTAATGGTCCCCGTCGGGCGACTGGCGGTGTTGCGCGCCACGCCCAAAGATCAGCTCATCAAGGCAATAGCCACGCTGACCTGGCCGGCATTGGTCGCACCGATAATCGGCCCGCCGCTCGGGGGCTTTATTACCAGTTACGCCAGCTGGCACTGGATCTTTTTTATAAACGTGCCGCTTGGGCTACTGGCGATGGCGCTCTCGCTACGCATCATTCCCAGCATCCGTGAAGAAGAACGCCGCCCCTTCGACCTCCCCGGTTTTGTGGCGACGTCATTGGCAATGATAAGTCTGGTGGCAGCTATGGAACGGCTCGGCGACCAGCAGCCACAAAGTTGGCAAACGCCGGCGCTCCTGGCGACGGGTATGGGATGTATGGCTTTTGCGCTACGTCATTTCCGCCGCGCCGCCTGGCCAATGGTACGGTTGGACGCTCTGCAGGTTCCGACTTTCCGGGTAACCATGTACGGCGGTTCACTGTTTCGCGCCTCGATAAGCGCCGTCCCGTTTCTGCTTCCGCTATTATTCCAGGTAGGGTTCGGTATGGATGCTTTTCATTCCGGGCTACTGGTGCTGGCCGTTTTCGTCGGCAATCTCACTATCAAGCCCGCAACCACGCCGCTCATCCGCTGGTTGGGTTTTCGCCGCTTATTGCTGATTAACGGTGCGCTGAATGTCGCCTCGCTACTTGCCTGCGCGCTGTTAACGCCGCAAACGCCGGCATGGCTGATAATGTTGATCCTCTATCTTGGCGGGGTGTTCCGTTCCATCCAATTTACCGGCGTCAGTACGCTCGCTTTTGCCGACGTTCCTTCCGCTCAGATGAGTTATGCCAATACGCTGTTCAGCACCGCTTCACAGCTGGCGGTTGGGCTAGGTATCACTCTCGGCGCCATCGGCATCCGCATCGGTGAACAGTTGAGCGAGTGGTTTAACCTGACGACTCTACCGGGAATTGATTACCGTATGGCGTTTGTCTTTATTGCGCTGATTTGTTTGGTAGGGATGGTTGATACGTTGCACCTTACGCGAGATGCTGGCAGCACGGTATCCAGCAAAGAAAAACCATAGCAAACAGACCTGCACATGGATGCAGGCCTGTTTGAAAAGCCCTATCAACCAATAATCTGGCGGACAAAAGCTTCGATTTCTTTATCCTGGCAGTTTTCGAAGAAGCATTGCTGGAACCGCGGCCCGGAAACGGCGGTTTTTACCAGTTCCGGATCGATCGCCCGCAGGGTATCAAGATAATTTTCTTTCACCACCGCCGCTTTCACTGTGTTGAGGATGCCCGCGTTGCGTACCTGCGGTTCTTTGCGCTCAGGCGGATAACCTTCGCCATTGCGGCCCGTAAAGGCCTTCTCGAAGATAAAGCGCACGTTCAACTCCGCCCCCCAGCCAAAGCCTTTAGCAAAAGGCAGCGACAACGCGTTACCGTTGTTGATTTGGGCAAACAGGAAGGCATCCGCAGGGTCAATACAATAACCACAGACCACCCCTGGATGAATATTCAATGACATCAACGCGCCCTGACCTGTGCCGCAACCGGTCACCACGAAATCGACCGCTTTAGCGTTCAGCAGGATGCTGGCCATGATCCCCAGATGAATGTAGGTCAGATGATGGTCCTGTTCATCACTCATTCCCACGTTGTAAACCGGAAAGCCTTTCTCATCAGCAACGGTTTTCAACTCGTTGAGAATGATGGCGTTTTTGCTGGCCTGGCTGTTTTCCATCATCAGTGCGATTTTCATGCTTCACTCTCCTGAAAGCTGTGCGGGAGCGGCCCGCGAGTTCATTAGCGTTATCAGGACTCTACTACTTCATAAATGCATTTTCAAACTTTATGAAAAGCTGTTTTATAAATTACGTAGCGCTTCACACTTTAAGATCCGAGGCCCACGTACCGCCACCTTTGCCTCTGCGCCTAACGATGAGTATGTTGTCGTTGGGCTATCACTGACAGAATAATTATTAAATTAAAAGCATTCTCATCCTTTAATATATTGCCAATGCGTTTTATTCCCATTTGCATTTTTAATAATTAAATTTTTTAATTTACTTTTTGCAAATAAATAACTAACAAATTATAGTGGCGCCACACTATGTTTTATTCTTTATTTCCGGAGTGGACGCCATGCTGAAAGCAGAAATGATCGAAAAACTTAATGAGCAAATGAATCTTGAGCTTTATTCTTCTTTGCTTTATCAGCAGATGAGCGCATGGTGCAGCTACCATAGCTTTGAAGGCGCCGCCGCGTTTCTCCGCCGCCACGCGCAGGAAGAAATGACGCACATGCAGCGCCTGTTTGACTATTTGACCGATACCGGTAGCCTGCCGCGCATTAATGCCATTAGCTCGCCGTTTGCCGAATATACTTCACTGGATGAACTCTTCCGCCAGACCTATGAACATGAACAGTTAATTACGCAAAAAATTAATGAACTGGCGCATGCGGCGATGACCAATCAGGATTACCCGACCTTTAATTTCCTGCAATGGTATGTTGCTGAGCAGCATGAAGAAGAGAAATTATTCAAATCTGTTATTGATAAACTGACTCTTGTCGGTAAGAGCGGTGAAGGCTTGTACTTTATCGATAAAGAACTGGCAACCCTCGATACACAAAACTAATTCCCGCTGCGGCGGCTGCTGGCCGCCGCGTGTTCAATGACGGCAGATTTTACTTTCGCTGGTATTGAAGCCCTCTTCCACCGCAATAAATTTACCTTTCCGCTGCAAAAAAGCCACCAGTTGCGCCGCATCCAGCCCCTGCGCCGAACAGGTGTGAAAGCGCGCATCAATACCAAATTGCGTCTTAATTGCCGCTTCGAGACTGGCAACGCTGTACGATTCGCCCGATGCGATCATCATCTGTAATACTTCATGACCGTGAATAGATGACATAGCTCCTCCTGTAAAAACGTGCAGCATATATGAGTCTGCGCCTGGCGGCTTTGCGCCAGCGCAGTGTTTTCTGCCCGCCAGAAGTGTAAAGTTTTAATTACACACAATGTAACCTTCATTTGACGAAATCACTCATTTCACATACTCTGCGCGGCATAATTATTTGTCCATTCATTCACAGATAGAGAAAAGCGTGAAGAACCGCACTCTGGGTAGTATTTTAATCGTTGCAGGCACCACAATTGGCGCCGGTATGTTGGCGATGCCGCTCGCTTCGGCGGGAGTGGGTTTTGGCGTCACCCTGGTATTACTGATCGCGCTGTGGGCGCTGATGTGCTATACCGCCCTGCTGCTGCTGGAAGTCTATCAACATGTCCCTGCGGATATGGGGTTAGGCTCACTGGCGGCGCGCTATCTCGGCCGCTACGGCCAATGGGTCACCGGTTTCTGTATGCTATTTCTGATGTATGCGCTAACAGCGGCCTACATCAGCGGCGCCGGGGAACTACTGGCCTCCAGTCTGAATCAGTGGCTAAACTGGAGCCTGCCGCCTTCTGCTGGCGTATTGCTCTTTACCGGCATTGGCGGCGCGGTGGTGTGCATCGGGACCTCGCTGGTCGATCTGTTTAACCGCTTTTTATTTAGCGCCAAAATTATCTTCCTTGCGGTGATGCTGGTGCTGCTGCTGCCGCATATTCACCAGATAAATCTCCTGACCCTGCCGTTACAGCAAGGCCTGGCGCTGTCCGCTATACCGGTGATTTTCACCTCGTTTGGTTTTCATGGCAGTATTCCAAGCATCGTTAGCTATCTGAATGGCGATATTCGTAAGCTGCGCCGCGTCTTTATCATCGGTAGCTTTATTCCGCTGGTCGCCTATATTTTCTGGCAACTCGCCACGCTTGGCAGCATCGACTCTCCGGCCTTTACCGCCGTGCTGGCGAAGAATTCCGGCCTGAACGGCCTGCTGGCAGCAATCCGCGATGTTGTCGCCTCGCCGCATGTAGAAGTGGCGGTACATCTGTTTGCCGACTTCGCGTTGGCCACGTCTTTCCTCGGCGTCGCATTGGGTTTGTTTGATTACCTGGCAGATTTGTTCCAGCGTAAAAACACGCCTGCAGGACGTATTCAGAGCGGCATCATCACTTTTCTGCCGCCGCTGGCGTTCGCCCTGTTTTATCCGCAAGGTTTCGTGATGGCGCTGGGATACGCCGGCGTGGCGCTCGCCGTACTGGCGCTGATGCTGCCATCATTGCTGGTGATGAAGAGCCGTAGACTGCACCCGAAGGCGACATGGCGTGTACCCGGCGGCTCGATAGCGCTGTGGCTGGTGTTGAGCTGTGGAGTGGCGATTGTGGTCATTCAATTCTGTATTGTGGCGGGATTATTACCCGCAGTCGGATAAACAACAGGGGCCATTTGGCCCCTGTTGTTATTTAGCTAAGCAACACTGCTTATACTTTTTGCCGCTACCGCAGGGACAAGGATCATTACGCCCCACCTTGGTCTCATTTCTTACCGGTTGCTGCACGGCCGTCGGCTGAGCGTTTTCCATCCAGTAATTATATAAAGCCAGCGCCGCGGGCTTAATACTATCAATGCTTTCGACAAATTCGTCAGCCGTCAGCGTATCGAGCGCTTCGAAGCGTTCTTCCGTTCCGTGTAGCGCAATGGCATCAAGCTGCGGCTGCAGTTCAGCGGGTAACGTCGACCAATCACTGAGAGCAACGCCACGCATGTAGCCGAAGCACCACTCTTCAACAATAGTCAGCTCCTGCCCTTCAAACTCACGGGTGCCGAACAGGGGATCAAACTGCTCCGGATAGTCAGCCAGGCGTTCGGCGATGTCGCTCATATGCTGCAGGGTCAGGTTGACGAAACGGTCGCGCTCGCGATCGTTAGCCCAGCGCGGTACGTTATCCGCTCCGCCCCAGATAGCCAGCAGCCACTGCGCTGGTTCAATTTCGCTCGGTCCGGATAAGATAGCCGTCAGCAGACCATCAAGTTCAGAGACATCAAGGATGGCGCCTTCGGTGGCATATTTCGACAGGATCTCATCCAGCCACTCGAGTTCGCTTTCGTTCAGGGGTCCGGTTTTCATTAACAGGCTCATGATGGTAGAAAAATGGCGCTTACAGTAGCGAAAACGGGAGGAGAAAACCACCCGCTCTCACTATCACAGGTGAATTTATTAACGCCGGGCAGGCCCGGCGGAGAATCAGTTACATATCTTTAATGATATTAGCACGCATCACTTCGTATTCACTTGCGCTAATGACGCCGTCATCAAGCATTTTCTTAGCTTGCGCCAGCCGATCTCTAACATCATCCGCGGCAGAACTCTTACCCATCGTGTTACCACCGACATTGTCGTCGTTCTGTTCATCGCCAAAGCGGTTGCTGCCAATGGTGCCACGGGTGAAAATCATCCAAATCGACATCACCAATGCGGCCAGGCCGCCCAGCGCAATCACCCATACCCATACTGCGGCTCTACCCTCTTCGACGGTGGCGGCAATACCAATCAGGCCGATTAGCATAATGCCGTACGGCGCCAGCAACCACCAACCGGACTTATTGAGATCGTGCAGACGGCGCACCGCAACCGCGATCCCCGGAATGATAATGATTAACCCGAAGATACCGCCAACGACAGGAATCAATCCCAGGATCGCGGACAAAATAAAGTTAGCAATGGTAAAAACCACATATTCCTGGCGCGCGGAGCGGCCGCGGAACGTAGCGTATTTTCGAAAACAGTTCCCGTAGCTTTCAAGCAACGTGGCCATAAGATCCCTCATATATAATTATCATTGCCATTAAGGCTTCACATACCCAAAAGATATCAATACAGCGTTAACATTAACGCCAGTGATATATTACCTTAAATAGTTTGTGAATTTCCTGATAAAAATAGGTAAGGGAAACGCAGTTAACTTCAGCGTAGACCCAGCTTATCCATAACCGATTTAACTTCGTTAATGGCCTCCGCGGAGAGTGAGACCAAAGGTCGTGGTAAACACTCTACTTCGGTCAGTTCGAGAATAGAGGCGGCGGCGGCAATCACTTTCAGACTGCCGTGCAGTCTAAACAATGCCCATAATGGCTCCAGACGCTCGCTTAATACCGATGCCAGCTGCCGATCGCCGCTCAGCGCTGCCGCGGTAATATTTTGGGCAATTTCCGGGAACAGGCCACCGCAAACTGAATACCACAAGTTACAGCCGGCGTTTAACCCTGCAGCGGCAAATGCGTCGCCGCTGACGCCAATACTGACTCGCTGCGGCACGAGCTGACGAAGCGTAGCGACTCTGACACCAACCTGATCATCCGGCAAACCGGGGATCTTTATTGATGCAATATTAGCTAACGAGGCAATACGCTCAACAAGCGCATCAGAAAAGATCCTGTGGGTGGTACGCGGGTTATCATAAATGCAAATGGGTACCGACACATGGCGATCAACCGTCTGGAACAGGGTGAACACCTCGTCATCCGCCAGAGGCTGGTAATTCAACACTGGTAGCAGCAACGCGTCCGCCCCCGCCTGCTGAGCATCCTCTGCAAGACGTAAAATAGTATCCGTCGCCATCGCACCTATCCCGACCATCATCGGGATCCCTTGCGTATGCTGCTTTGCCGCCAACACAACCGTTTTGCGCTGCTCGCGGTTCAAATAGGCATAGCTGCCGGTCGAGCCCAGGATGCCCAGAGAATCAACTCGCGCCGAAACCAGACGATCGATAATTTTTATCAGCGCGCGGCTATCTACTTCATTGTCGCGCAGCGGCGTCAGTGGAAAAGCACACAATCCGGTAAACATATTTCCCCTACTCCTGTTGCCTGGTTCGAAAATCCCATTAAGCGTAGCAAGCACCGCAGGTTTTGTCATAGGACAAATAACGCTATAGCGCTGTGAGTCTATCTCAGCGGGTGGGGGAGGATGTCAGAAATGATGTCAGGAAATGACGCTTCAGAAATGAAAAAACCACCCGGAGGTGGTTTCACGACACTGCTTATTGCTTTGATTATTCTACTTTATCCCAATGGTACCCGGAGTGGGACTTGAACCCACACAGCGCGAACGCCGAGGGATTTTAAATCCCTTGTGTCTACCGATTCCACCATCCGGGCTCGGGATATAAAGTGGAGGCGCGTTCCGGAGTCGAACCGGACTAGACGGATTTGCAATCCGCTACATAACCGCTTTGCTAACGCGCCTTTAATACTTAAACACCCGCTACTGCCGATGCTTTTAATTTGGAGCGGGAAACGAGACTCGAACTCGCGACCCCGACCTTGGCAAGGTCGTGCTCTACCAACTGAGCTATTCCCGCATCATCAAGTAGATTAGCTAATCACTTGATTTTGTTATCGTCTGGAAGACTGTGCCGCCGTTCGATGCGTTGCATTCTACTTATCTCACGCGGTGAGTCAACGGTATTTTTCGCAACTTCGTCTCGTTTGCTGAAATTTGCGTCGAAACGATCACTGTTCAAGCAAATCGCCGCGCGCAGCGTTCAAATATTGTAGCATTGACCACAGCGTCAACACCGCAGCAACCATGAACAGAACGATACCAGCCCATTCCACCCACATATTCGGCCGCCACAGCATCCAGACCAGCGCCGCCATCTGGGCTGTCGTTTTCACTTTACCAATCCATGATACGGCTACGCTGCTGCGTTTACCCAGCTCTGCCATCCACTCACGAAGTGCAGAAATAATAATTTCACGTGCGATCATCGTCGCTGCCGGCAATGTCACCCACCAGGTATGATAGTGCTCGGCGACCAGCACCATGGCAATCGCCACCATCACTTTATCCGCGACTGGATCAAGGAAGGCGCCAAAACGCGTGCTTTGGTTCCAGCGACGCGCCAGATAACCATCGAACCAGTCGGTAACGGCAGCAACAAAGAAAATTAACGCGCAGACGAAAGGCGCCCAGCTAAAAGGCAGATAGAACGCCAGCACGAAAAACGGTATCAAAATAACGCGAAACAGAGTGAGCAACGTAGGAATATTAAATTGCATGGTAACAGGTAACTATATGTTGTAAGTGTAAATTAGCCCTATGGTGCTACAGAGCCCCTAATGTTTCAACGAGTAGAAGATCTTTTCTGCCAGTCCGTGAGATATCCCCGGTACTTGCGCAATTTCTTCTACACTGGCTTTCTGCAAACCCTGCAGACCACCCATATATTTCAACAACATCTGTCGGCGTTTTGGACCAACGCCGTCGATCGTTTCAAGAGAACTGGTACTTTTCACTTTTGCCCGTTTTTTACGGTGCCCAGAGATAGCATGATCGTGCGACTCATCGCGAATGTGCTGGATAACATGTAAAGCAGGAGAATCCGGCGGCAGACTAAACCCCTCGCCTTCAGGTTCAAAGAATAATGTCTCCAGTCCGGCTTTACGATCGCTCCCCTTTGCTACTCCCAGCAGCAGCGGATGATTTTTGTCCCACGGTACATCCAGTTCGGCAAATACGGTTTTGGCCTGGCCAAGCTGGCCTTTACCGCCGTCGATCAGGATGACGTCCGGGATTTTGCTCTCTTCAATGGCTTTACCATAGCGGCGACGCAATACCTGATTCATTGCCGCGTAATCATCGCCAGGCGTAATACCGGTAATATTGTAGCGGCGGTATTCCGCCCGCAGCGGACCATTGCTATCAAACACCACGCAGGAAGCGACGGTTTGCTCCCCCATGGTATGGCTGATATCAAAACACTCCATCCGCTTCACCGCAGGCAGTTTCAGTAACGTCGCCAGGGCCTGCAGACGCTGGCTGACCGTTGATTGCTGCGACAGTCTGGTGGTAAGCGCGACAGCGGCGTTGGTACGCGCCAGCTTCAAATAGCGCGCGCGATCGCCGCGGGGTTTGGTCTGCACATTCACCCGACGACCGGCAAGCTCGGAAAGCGAATCGGCAAGCAGGGTTTTATCGCCAAGGTTGAAATCGAGCAATATTTCCCCCGGCAGTGTTCGCATCTGGCTACCCTGCAGGTAGAACTGGCCTACGAAGGTTTCCACTACCTCCCCCAACTCAGTGCCACCCGGAACTTTCGGGAAATAACTGCGGCTACCGAGTACCTTACCCTGACGAATAAAAAGCACATGCACACAGGCCATTCCGGCATCAAACGCCACGCCAATCACATCCAGGTCGTCGCCAGTATTGGAAACAAACTGTTTCTCCGTCACCCGACGTACCGCCTGAATCTGATCGCGGATACGGGCGGCTTCTTCAAATTCAAGCGCCTGACTGGCCTTTTCCATACGGGCAATTAGCTGGGTCAATACCTGATCGTCCTTGCCAGCAAGGAACAGGCGCACATATTCCACCTGCTGTTCGTACTCTTCTTCACTCACCAACCCGGCGACGCATGGCCCTAAACAACGACCAATTTGATATTGCAGACAGGGACGCGAACGGTTGCGATAGACGCTGTTTTCACACTGGCGAATGGGGAAGATTTTTTGCAGCAGCGCGAGCGTCTCGCGGACGGCATAACCGTTAGGGAACGGGCCAAAATATTCGCCTTTGGCGTGTTTAGCGCCGCGGTGCATCGCCAGTCGTGGATGGGTGTCGCCGCTGAGAAAAATAAAAGGATAGGATTTATCGTCGCGCAACAGCACGTTGTAACGTGGCTGGTACAGCTTAATATAGTTATGCTCAAGCAGTAGCGCTTCCGTTTCGGTATGAGTAACGGTTACGTCAATTTGCGCGATCAACGCCACCAGAGCCTCGGTTTTACGCGAAGCCAGGTTGCTGCGAAAATAGCTGCTAAGCCGCTTTTTCAGATCTTTGGCTTTACCAACATAAATGACGGTACCGCCGGCATCATACATACGATAAACGCCCGGTTGGCTGGTAACCGTCTTGAGGAAAGCTTTTGCGTCAAAAACATCACTCACTGACTTGCTAACGACTCCGCATTGCACAGGCCATGGCGAATTGCCAGGTGAGTAAGCTCCACGTCGCCATGAATGTTTAGTTTACTGAACATTCGGTAACGATAGCTATTCACCGTCTTGGGACTCAGGTTTAACTGTTCTGAGATCTCATTGACCTTTTGGCCCTTGGTGATCATCAGCATAATCTGCAATTCGCGTTCAGACAAACTGGCAAACGGCGATTCCGTTTTTTCCGGTTCAATCTGACTGAGCGCCATCTGTTGGGCAATATCGGAAGCGATATAACGCTGACCCGAAGCAACGCAACGAATCGCATTTACCACTTCCTGCGGGGCTGCGCCTTTGCTTAAGTAACCGGCGGCGCCAGCTTGCATAACCTTCGCAGGCAGCGGATTCTCAGTATGCACGGTCAACATGATCACTTTGGTATCGACAATAGAGCGCGCAATTTTACGCGTCGCTTCAAGCCCCCCGATACCCGGCATGTTCATATCCATCAGGACGACGTCCACAGGATTCGCACGGCACCACTTCACGGCATCCTCGCCGCAGCAGGCCTCACCGACAACTTTAATCCCTTTTATATCTTCCAGAATGCGTCGTATCCCTGCGCGCACTAGTTCGTGGTCATCAACAAGAAGTACGTTGATCAAAGGAATAATCTCCAGAATTAGGGATAACGCTACTGATAGTTTATCTCACATATATTACCGGGTTTTATCGTAACTTTAAAAGCCCAAAAAGTGTCCTGGAGAAGATTTCTATCCCATTTATGGCAATTTGTCTCCACACCAGGTGGAAACCTATACAGAACATATAGTTGGATTATGTTTCTTTTTTAACATTCCCCCTACAGAAGGAGCAAAAAAAGCAACAGAACAGCTCGCGGATAAATACGGTTCGAAGGATGTAACAATAATTAACTTCTCCCAAAAACAGCGGCAAAAATTAACGACGACCGTTAAGATGAACAGATATTATTCAGTAAATTTAACCGCTCAGCGCCCGAAACCTGGAACACAAATCACGCGCTCCTTTTTTTTCTACTGCTTGTGGTATACTGCGCCGCCTTAACATTTAGTATTGCGCAACAGCGCCGATAGCAAACGAGGATATCGATGAGCACACCAGATTTTTCCACTGCAGAAAATAATCAACAACTGGCGCAGGAGGTCTCCTGCCTGAAAGCGCTACTGACGCTAATGCTTCAGGCTATGGGCCAGGCGGACGCAGGCCGCGTGATTATTAAAATGGAAAAACAAATCGCGCAGATGGAAGATGAGGCTCAGGCTGCCGTATTCTCCAGCACCGTTAAGCAAATTAAACAAGCTTACCGTCAGTAAGAAAGGACCGGCTGAAAGTTATCACTGACAGCCGGTTTCACGTCTGACACGCAGAACGAACGATTCGCTCAAATTAATCCTGTTGCGACGGCATAACAGGCGATTTGCGTTTTGTTGGGCGCGTTAAATTTGCGCTGCATATTCTTCTGATGAAAATTGACCGTATTTTCTGAAATAGACAATATCATCGCCACCTCGGCGGAAGTTTTCCCTTCTGCGGTCCATTTGAGAATCTCCAGTTCGCGTCGGCTAAACTTCATCTCCGGCGGCATTACCATCTCATCCTCCAGCCGCAACAGCGCCAGCAGGCTGAGTTCGGTGAGCGTTCTCAGGCGCAATTCTAATTCGTCCTCCTGATAAGAACCCGGTTGCGCATTTTTCGCGGAAACCGATAAGAAGCCCAACGCATGATTTGGCAAGGTAAGACACTGCGTCACACCTTTATTTAAACCATGATCGCGCGCGCCATTCCATAATTCCGGCGTATCGCAAAAGAGCTGGTCATTCCACGGCAAATGTCCACGGAGAAAATTTTCTCTGCGCAATACCGGGTCAACAGCAAAATAATTCTCCGCCTGATAATGAGACATCCAGGCCTGAGGATAAGTTGATTGCAGCGTGAGTTTCGGACGCGTAAAAGGCACCGGATGGCGCACACAAAGTGCGTAGTAGTCGTATTCCAGCGCCTCTGTTTGTTGCTGGAGCAGGTTATAAACCGAATCCCCATCATGAGTTGACTGGAATTGTTGCAGCATTTCCCGCCGCCAGCTGAAAAAATCAATGTCCCTCATAACCTACCAAATAACCCCTGATTGATAATCATTATTATAAATACATAAAACTAACACATAAATCTTATTTATATGTATAAAATAACGTAGCCATCGCATTATTCGATTTTCGCTGACGATTATTTATCGAACTCTGGAGGAAAATATGCTCTCGCCGTCCTCGTCTATGCAGCTCTTTTCCCGGATGTGGCAAGACTTTAGCGCAAGCCCTGTCCCGCCAATCGAGTTCCGCCACCCAGGGGCTTTATCTTCTTGTTTTGCTGTCAGTGATTTTGCTGCCGCCTCAATGGGGATCGCCGCCGCTTACCTTGCCCGCTTGTGCTCATCATCCGCCACGCCAAGAGTGGATCGTCGGCTCGCGTCATATTGGTTTTCAGCCAGCGCCAAGCCGCACAATCGCCCAATACAGCAGCTTTGGGATCCATTAGCGGGAGATTATCAAACGGAAGATGGATGGATCCGACTGCATACGAATGCCGCCCATCACAGAATCGCCGTGGCGCAGATTCTGGGGCAACATGCGACGCGGCAAATGCTGGCTCAACAAGTTCGTCAATGGCGCTCGCATGCGTTGGAACAAGCGGTGGTGGAAAATGGCGGTTGCGCGGCGGCGATGCGCAGCGCGGAAGAGTGGCGAGCCCATCCGCAAGGCATCGCCGTCAGCCGGCAGCCGCTGCTGATAGAAGCAGATTTACCGCCGGGACCGTCGGTTGTTTGGCCTCTCTCCTCCTCCCGTCCTTTGTCAGGAATCAGGATACTGGATTTAACCCGGATTATTGCTGGCCCAGTCGCAACACGTTTTCTCGCGGGATTAGGCGCTGATGTATTACGTATCGATCCGGTCGACTGGCATGAACCCACGCTCGAAGAAGAGATTACGCTGGGTAAGCGCTGCGCCCGATTGAATATAAAAAAACAAATCGATAAGCAACATTTAATCACGTTACTCTCGCAAGCCGACGTCATTGTTCACGGTTACCGCGCTGACGCGTTGGATGCGCTAGGCCTTGATTGTCATACCAGAGCCGCTTTATCGCCGGGAATTGTTGATGTTTCATTGAATGCCTGGGGATGGGAGGGTCCATGGAGAAACCGACGTGGTTTCGACAGTCTGGTGCAAATGGCCTGTGGTATCGCTCATGCCGGTCAACGCTGGCGCGACGCGGATAAACCAATCCCGCTTCCGGTACAAGCCTTAGACCACGCGACGGGGTATCTGATGGCTGCTGCGGTATTAAAAGGGATAGGACAACGCATAGAGAGCGGCAAAGGTTATCGTGCGCGGCTGTCATTGGCGCGCGTCGCCGCCACCCTGATGGAGTGGCCAGGCGCACGGCATGAGATGCCTTTCGCGCCGCTGCAACGTCGTGATTTTCAACCTGCGATGGAGTGGTCGACATTTGGTCTGGCTGAACGGCTCACATTTCCCATCCGCCTGTCGGGTACGCCCATTATCTGGTCACGACCGCCCTGCCGTTTAGGGTCGGCCGCGCCAGAATGGTAACATTTACTGCATTAAAAATTTCTCAAGGAACTGACGCGTCCGCGGCTGCTGAGGATTAGCAAATAGCTCTCTGGCCTTACCTTGTTCGACGATACGTCCCTGATCCATGAAAATGGCGCGGTCGGCGACATCACGAGCGAAGCTCATCTCATGGGTCACAATAACCATGGTACGTTTCTCCTGCGCCAGCTGGCGTATGGTGTTGAGCACCTCGCCCACCAACTCAGGATCCAATGCAGAAGTCGGCTCATCAAAAAGGATAACGTCCGGGCGCATTGCTAACGCGCGGGCAATTGCCACACGCTGCTGCTGCCCACCGGATAAACGACGCGGATAGCTATTCTCTTTTCCCGACAACCCCACCTTTGCCAGCAGCTCACGCGCCAGAGAAATGGCCTCGTTCTTATCTTCGCCTTTTACGATAACCGGCCCTTCAATAATATTTTCCAGCACCGTACGATGCGGAAACAGATTGAAGTTCTGAAACACAAAGCCAACATGCTGACGCAGGCGGCGGATCAACCCTTTTTGCTGGCTAATACTACGCGACGTATCGATAGTCACATCACCCACGCGAATGGTACCGCTTTCGGGGTGCTCAAGCAGGTTAATGCTGCGCAACAGCGTGGTTTTACCGGAGCCGCTAGGACCGATAATTGCCACCACTTCCCCTTCCTGAACCTCGAGATCGATACCGTGCAGCACGGTCTGCCCGTGGAATTTCTTCACCAGTTTTTTGACTTCAATCGCACTCATTTTGGATCACGCTCCTGGCGATTCAGCTGATTTTCAAAATAATTCTGCAAGGTTGAGAGTACGGTCGCCATCACCCAATAGATCAGCGAGGCGGCCAGATACATCGTAAAGACCTCCAGCGTACGCGAGGTAATTAACTGCGCCTGACGGAACAGTTCGGGTACCTGAATCGTCGCCGCCAGCGAAGTATCTTTGACGAGGCTGATAAAGCTGTTAGAGAGCGGCGGCAGCGCCACGCGGGCAGCCTGGGGTAAAATAGCCCGTCGTAAGGTCTGCCACGGCGTCATACCGATACTCGCTGCCGCTTCCCACTGCCCTTTATCTATAGAGGCAATTGCCGCTCGCAACGTTTCCGCCGCATAGGCCGCGGTATTCAACGACAGGCCAATCATCGCCGCCGGAATAGGATCCAACTCAATGCCGAACTGCGGCAGACCGTAATAGATCATAAACAGTTGAGCAATCAACGGAGTTCCGCGGAAAATGGAGATATACATCCGCGCCAGCCATCTTATCGGCCAGATTGACGACATGCGCATCAGTGCGAGGATAAAGCCCAGCAGCAGACCAAAGAACATGCCGCCGATGCTCAGTTGTAACGTAAAAACCGCGCCCTTTAACAGGTATGGTGCGGAATCAATGACCAGTTGGATACTTTCGTGCATTCTATTAATTCTGCATTAAACGTGCGGATGATAAGCAAACAGCGCTGGTGCGCCGCCAGTATGGATAAACAGAATCGGCCCCTCATCCTTAAAGCGATTCTGATTAATGCCGTCAATCAGACCGGCCATAGCCTTGCCGGTGTAGACGGGATCCAGCAGGATACCTTCCAGCTGCGCCAGTAGTTTCACCGCTTCCAGGCCTTCTTCATTGGGCGTACCGTATCCGGGAGCGAAATAATCATCCCACAAGGTAATTTCCGCTTTGGCCTGTAATTCAAGGCTATTCGCAACGGCTTGCTGCAGCGCAACCACTTTCGGCAACTGGTCGGCAACGCTACGTGACACGGTCACCCCAATTAATTCTGCGTTCGGCATTAGCTGTTCCAGGCCAACGGCTAGCCCTGCGTGAGTACCCGCACTACCGGAGGCGACCACTACCGAGGAGATCTCCACCGCCCCTTCACACTGCTGGGCGATTTCCAGCGCGCTTTCGACATACCCCAACGCGCCAAGGGCGTTAGAACCGCCAACCGGAATGACATAAGGGCGATATCCCTGCGCTTCAATACGAGTCGCCAGCTCCTCAAGCTGCGCGTTAGGATCGGTCAATGCATCGCACATCTCGACCTGAGTATTGAACAGATCCAGCAGCAGGCGGTTACCGTTGGTCAGATAATTTTCAGCACGAGTGCCTATCGGATTTTCCAACAGCGCGACGCAGTGCAGACCCAGTTTCGCGGCGACGGCCGCCGTCTGACGCACATGGTTGGACTGAATGGCTCCAGCGGTAATCAGCGTATCAGCGCCCTCGCGCAGCGCATCAGCGGCAAGAAATTCCAGCTTGCGCAGTTTATTTCCGCCCATCGCCATGGGGGTAACATCATCACGTTTAATAAATATATCCCGCCCGAGATGATCGGACAGGCGCGGTAGATATTCGAGCGGCGTCGGCGCGCCAATAAATTCCAGGCGCGGAAAACGCGTTAAATTTTGTAGTGACATGGCACCTCCAGACTCAGTTATCCTTATTATGCACGCAGTTGCGTGCGAAATAAAAAAAGGCGCCATTATCAGCGCCTTTTTTCATCTGCAGACGTTACTTAGTGACGTCAGCACCAAACCATTTTTCTGAAAGCGCCTTCAGGCTGCCATCTTTCTGCATATCGGCAATGGCGGTGTCCACCGCTTTCAGCAGATCTTCATTACCTTTACGCAACGCCACGCCGGATTCCTGACGGGAGAATGCTTCACCGGTTACGGCCAGGGTATTGTTGGTTTTCTTCACTAAATCCAACGCTGCCAGGCGATCGACCAGAATAGCGTCAATACGGCCTACGCGCAGGTCCTGATATTTTGTCGGGTCATCATCGTAGGTACGAATATCAACGCCCTGTACATTCTGGCGCAGCCACTCTTCATAATTGGTGCCCAGGCCAACGCCGACTTTTTTGCCTTTCAGGTCCGCTGCGGTTTTAATCACGCCTTCGTTACCCTTTTTCACCAGCGCCTGAATACCAGAAATAGTATACGGGGTGGAGAAGTCGTATTTTTTCTTACGCTGGTCGGAAATAGTGACCTGGTTAATCACCACATCAATTCGTTTGGAATCAAGTGAAGCCAGCATACCGTCCCATTTAGTAGGTTTGAGGTCCGCTTTCACACCGATGTGTTTCGCCAGCTCATTGGCAAACTCAACTTCAAAACCGGTCAGTTTGCCATCATCACCTTGATAACTAAATGGCGGGTATGTGCCCTCCAGGCCAACGCGCAGCGTGCCGCGCTCTTTGACCTGATTAAGCAGATTTTCAGCGGCGAAAGTTTTCACGCTCACACCAGCCATCAATGCTACGGCCATTGCGCCCATCAGCGCCTGACGACCCAGAAGTGCTAGTTTCATAGATACCCCGAATATGATGAGATTTTCGTGTAGTGTAAGGCGTTTAGCAGTAGCCTACCAACATCTATCCGCTACATCTTATGCCAATTTATTATATATGCAGCCATTTAGGGTATAGCGAAAAAGCAACGAAATTATTCATATTTGCCAGTTATCTCCCATACTGCAAAGGTCAGCTTGATGACGCCAGGAGCATGGAAGATGAAAAATCCCACGTTGTTGCAATGTTTTCATTGGTATTACCCGGAAGGTGGCGAGCTATGGCGGGAAGTAGAAGCCCTTGCGCCAAATCTTAACGAAATTGGCATTAATATGATTTGGTTGCCGCCCGCCTATAAGGGCGCCTCCGGCGGTTATTCGGTTGGCTATGATAGCTACGATCTTTTCGACCTCGGGGAATTCGATCAGAAAGGATCGGTTGCCACCAAATATGGCGATAAGGCCCAGTTATTGGCGGCAATTAAGGCGCTAAAAGAGCATCAAATTGCCGTCCTACTTGATGTCGTCGTTAATCATAAGATGGGCGCCGATGAGAAAGAACGCATTCGCGTACAACGCGTTGATGAACAGGACCGCACGCAAATTTCGGAAGAAATCATCGAATGTGAAGCCTGGACTCGCTATACCTTCCCTGCCCGTGGTGGACAATATTCACAATTCATCTGGGACTATAAATGTTTTAGCGGTATCGACCATATCGAAAATCCCGATGAAGATGGCGTATTCAAGGTGGTTAATGACTACACCGGCGACGGCTGGAACGATCAGGTCGACGATGAAATGGGCAACTTCGATTATCTCATGGGCGAAAATATCGATTTCCGCAACCATGCCGTCACCGAGGAGATAAAATACTGGGCCCGCTGGGTCATTGAACAGACTGGCTGCGATGGTTTTCGCCTTGATGCCGTCAAACATATTCCGGCATGGTTTTATAAAGAGTGGATTGAGCACGTACAGAGTTCCAGCGAAAAACCACTCTTTATTGTTGCCGAATACTGGTCGCATGAGGTGGATAAACTACAGCAGTATATCGATCTTGTAGACGGTAATACCATGCTGTTTGATGCACCACTGCAGATGAAATTCCATGAAGCCTCACGTCAGGGGCGCGATTACGACATGAGTCAAATCTTTACCGGCACGCTGGTTGAAGCCGATCCCTTCCATGCGGTTACGTTGGTGACGAATCATGACACTCAACCGCTTCAGGCGTTGGAAGCGCCGGTCGAAGCCTGGTTTAAGCCGCTAGCCTATGCGCTGATTTTACTGCGTGAAAACGGTGTTCCCTCGGTATTTTACGCCGACCTGTTCGGCGCAAGCTATGAAGATACCGGCGGAGATGGCCAGACTTACGCCATCGAGATGCCGGTTATCGAGCAACTTCATGAGCTCATCGACGCCCGTCAGCGTTTCGCCCACGGCGTACAAACGCTGTGGTTCGATCACCCTAACTGTATTGCCTTTAGCCGCAGCGGTACCGATGAGCACCCGGGCTGCGTGGTGGTACTTTCTAACGGCGATGATGGCGAGAAAACGCTGCCGCTTGGCGAGAATTACGCCAATAAACGCTGGAAGGATTTTCTTAATAATCGCCAGGAGATGATTGAAACCGACGACGAGGGCAATGCCGTATTTACCTGTAACGCTGGTAGCGTCAGCGTCTGGGTCATTGAAGAGGTGCTTTAAAGCACACGGGCCGGCTTAAGCCGGCCCGCCAAAAATCGATTATGGCGCGGTTTTACTCGCCGCCTGGTTCTTTTTCCAGGCCTCTTCGCACTCCGGCGTTAAGCGCTCGACGCGGGTTAACGTCATTCGGTCATATTCCAGCGTATTTCCATTACGTTCAATAGGATAAATATCAAGGCTGCTGGTCACATTGTAGACCTGGTCATCGCGGTTCATTAATTTACCCGGCTCAGCAATCACCCGCTGCCACTGACGGCAATCGAGGGTATCCCCGTCTTTAGTGACGATAAACGTCGCAATCGCCTCAGGGCTTACCATCGCGCTTTGCGGTCCCTTCGATTGCCAGAACCCTTCCAACCCTGCAGGCGCTGGCGCTTTAACCACTGCCTGATAGGTATCAACCTGTACGCATCCGGCCAAAGCAAGCAGCGCGCCAGCCATAACAATCTTTTTCATCATCCATCCCACAAACCGATAAAAAAGTATTGTGGCATTAAAGCGTTAAGGCCGCCACCCCTGCACGATGTGCCCGTTGCTTAACCTCACCGCCAATCCCGGCATTTACTCTTACCGATTATTATTAGTTGTATGAAACATGAATGAAAAATGCATTTTTTGAATACAACACCGATAACATCCATTTAATTGACTGCCGCCTCATAAGGATAATCCGAAAATAAATTGAAATAGTCGCGACGCCATGCCCCAGCGCCGGGCATTATTACTGTCAGGAACTGATTATTCTTTTTCTATGGCTTTACTTTAAGAATATTCCTGGCAAATTATGAGTATTATTAGCAAATAGTTTAGTCTGGCTAATGCTTTCCGCATAAAGTCAGGCGTTATAAAAATGGACTTCATCACACGGCCAGGCGCCAGATGAATTATCGTTACGTGTTGATTGAGGATGGGTCATGTCAACGATTATCATGGATTTGTGCAGCTATACCCGGCTAGGTTTAACCGGATATCTGGCAAGCCGGGGAATAAAGAAGCGCGATATCATTGAGGTGCGTAGTGCACTAAGTTTGAAGGAGCGCTGCGAATCACTGCGTCCGGCGGTTGTGTTTCTCAACGAGGACTGTTTTATACATCACGAAGAGAGCAACCAACTTATCCGCGACATCATTACCACCAACCCCGATACCTTATTTGTTATTTTTATGTCCCTGGCAAACATCCATTTTGACCACTATTTACTTGTGCGCAAGAATCTACTTATCAGTTCAAAATCGCTAACGCCGAAAGACCTTGATAACATTCTGGGTAATTATCTACAAACCGATACCGCCAATAATCTAAACCCATTACGCACCCGCATTCCTACTTTATCGCTCAGTCAGGCAGAATCGAATATGCTGCAGATGTGGATGGCCGGGCACGCGACTTCACATATTTCAAGACAGATGAATATCAAAGCAAAAACCGTCTCGTCACATAAAGGTAATATTAAGAAAAAGATCCAGACGCATAATAAACAGGTGATTTATCATATTGTTCGATTGGCTGAAAACATTACTTCCGGCATTTACGTCAATATGCGCTGATGGCAAACTGGCGGGTATCGCCGCCAGTTTCTGAATCGGACCTACTCAGCTTTCTCAACAAAAATGCCGTCCGGGTGCCCCACTTCATTGAAAAACCAGATCCCCAGCGGGTAGTCTTCCAGCGCCACAAGATACATGGTTCCTTCACTAAACGACTCAATTGCCAGTACTACCCCCGAACGACGTGGGCCACCGTCGGTCTTTACCGTGACACGATCGTTTACCTGCATAACTCGCCTCCTCTCGTTTTGAGCCAGTGTAGAACAAAACCTGCCTTCACGCAGCGTTCAGCCAGCGCAACTGGCGTTTTTATAGACCGTCTATACTTAAAGAGGCCCTGTCAGAGCCGAGCGAGGTAGTGATGATGAAATCCGCTAAAGACCGCGGTGTGACGAATACAGACGGGATTGACGTTAATGTCGATGCCCTGCTGGCGGCGATCAATGAGATAAGCGAAAGCGAAGTACATCGTAGTGAAGATGATCCGCACCATGTCAGTATTGATGGTCGCAACGAACACACCTGGCGCGAGCTGGCTGAAGCTTTTGAGCTTGATATTCATGACTTTAGCGTGACTGAAGCCAACCGTTAAGCACAGGTGAAAAAAATCCCGACTCGCAGGAGTCGGGATCAAACTTGCTAATGCAAGAAGCACTTGAAAATTCGTTACACCGGGAAATCCGATGCATGGAAGACATTATCCTCAATTATTTTGCATGACAAGAAGTATTGATGATGAGAATTATTGAGAAATGCGGCTTATATTTACATCCAATTTAATAACCCAGGCGTGACAAGGCTTGCCCCTTATCGTTCTGTTACGAACGGTGCGCCGAAGCGGTGAGTTTTTTAGGAATTTTCCTATACCGAAGAATATCAACGCGGCAGAAAAGGTGAGCAATTTCACATTATCGAGTCCTATCCAGCCGAACAAACCCGGTTACGTCCATTCTGCTTTGCCAGATACAGGCGATGATCGGCAATCGACTGCAGCTCCTCAAAGTTAAACTCCTCTGATATCTCGCTACTACTAACCCCCAGCGAGGCGCTGATCCGTAGACTAACGCTGTTGTGCAATAATATCTCCCGGCTATGGATACGCAGACGAATACGCTCAGCAATCGCGCGTGCTTGCGACAGTTGCGTGTTGGGTAGAACGATACAGAACTCTTCGCCGCCAACGCGGCCGGCAATATCCTCCTCGCGGATCTGCCCCATAATGGTGCTTCCCACCAGCGTTAAAACGCGGTCTCCGGCCTGGTGTCCGTGTTTATCATTAATACCTTTAAAATAATCCAGATCCAGCTGAATGACGGATATGGGCTGATTATTCCGCCGGCAGTTTCGGGCCGCCGCAATCGCCCTCTCAAACAGGGCGCCGCGATTTAACAGCCGTGTTAAAGCATCATGCCAGGCCTGCCATTCAAGCGACGCCTGTAACACGCTCATATTGATAACCATACGGCGGATAACCAACCAGGACACGATCAGCATGAGGGTAAACATTAACCACATCAGGGTCAGGGCGATGGAAATCGTCCCGAAATCACCACGCACGCCCTCCTTCAGGGTATGAATATGCAATAGTAGGCCGTCAAAGTTACGGATCTTTTCCCAACTGATATAACGGGTTAACTGGCGTATGCCACCATGGTTATCATTGGCCAACGCATAGCGCAGTTTTTCTTGTTCCTCGGGCGAGAGCGGCGTCAGCACATCATCCGGCGCCGAAGAGGCCAGCAAGTTGAGCTGCTTGTCATACAGCTGATACTCGCCCATCTGGCCTCCTTTTACCGCACTGACGAGAAAATTCTGCAGGTCGCGGATGGAAAAATCCATCGCCAGCACGCCCAGCCAGTAGTGCTCATAATCCAGAGGAATCGAGGCCGTAACCACCTGCGGTTGCGTATACCCATCTTCCTGCTGGGTGGTTTGCCAGAGGATCCCTCGCCCCGGATTATCACGCTGGGTTTGCCGCATAAACCATGCTGACCCCGTATCTCGCGAAAACTGCGCCAGCACCTGGCTTGAACTGCGCGGAGCATCGGTGGTGGTGTAAAAGCCGCTGCGAGAAACGTAGGACATGCGCTCGCTGAAGATTCGGTTATTGTTGGTCAAACGCAGAAGATAGCCAAGCTCAAGGGTAGCCATCAATTCATTGCTGGCCTGAGGATTGTTACGCGACAACAGGTCATCTGCGTCGACAAAAGAATCGGAGACTCCGTATACCGTCAGGGTACGCCGGTTGTTTAGCTCGACTGACCAGATAGGATCGTGACGTTTACTGATGTACTCCTGCTCGGCCCGGCGCAGAATGGCGAAATCCAGCGGGTTCTCCAGCGCCGATTGCATGCTGTTGCGGAAAAAGAGCAGCCGATTAAGATTAAATTGCAACAGCCCATCCATTTCATGGGCCACGTTCTCAAGATTATTACGTTGATTGGCGACGTAGGCCTCTTCCAGTACCCGGATTTCTCGCCAGATGAGTAACGTAGAAAAGAACAGCACCACGATGAAACAGATATTAACCACACGCCCCGGATTGAAGAGGCGACGGAACTTTTTTGGCCACAGCGGCTTATCCATTATTTACTCGCAGTACGGTCAAAGAAACCAACGACATCAACGCTCCTTGTCCGAACGTAATCAATATAAAAAGCGCCCGCACCAGCGGGCGCTGCACATCTAATTATGCTGCGAACGTTGCCCTTCGCCGCGGACCAGCTCATCTTCACGGAAGGCTTCACGCTGTACGACGTGACCGTCATACCACCGGCACTCCACCATGTCGCCGGCGATGCCGGTGACGACCATTCGCGGCCCGCCGCTTTTCCGTCTGACTTCATCACTGACCAACAAGACCATTTTTGCCTCCGGTATCAGGGAGAAACAGTTTCACCTTAGACGACGCCGGCCCATCTTGCGTAACCGGCGCTGGGATTTATTTCGCGTTACCGCGCAATGCGGTTATCGCTTTTACGACGCCAAAGACGATAGCGCCAATGATAAATCCTAGCACCAGATTAGCGACCACAGGCATTATGGATGCCAGTATTCCGCTCAGCCCATGGGCAAGATTTTCGATGAAATGATGCAGCGGCGCTACGCCGTGAACCACGATACCGCCGCCAACCAGAAACATCGCCAGGGTACCGACGAAAGTCAGAATTTTCATCAACCGCGGCGCGATGGCCAGGAGAGCTTTTCCTATCCATTGTGCCAGTACGCTTTTTTTCTCTACCAGCCAATAGCCCATGTCATCCAGCTTGACGATGACGCCCACCAGGCCGTAAACCCCAACGGTCACGAGGATGGCGATACCGGATAAAATCAGGATCTGATTAAGCAATGGCGCATCAGCCACAATACCCAGGGTTATCGCGACGATTTCGGCTGATAAGATAAAATCGGTACGGATCGCTCCTTTTACTTTATCGCGTTCAAAGGCCTGCGGATCCTGGGCTGCGAGCGTTTCCAGACGCTGCTGACGCAGTTTCGGGTCTTCCTTATTCTTACGCGCATGCAGGTTATGCAGCACTTTTTCAAAGCCTTCAAAACAGAGAAAAGCGCCGCCGAGCATCAAAAGCGGCGTAATAGCCCAGGGAATAAATGCGCTGATGAGTAACGCCAGCGGCACCAGAATCACTTTATTCAGAAACGAGCCTTTTGCTACCCCCCATACTACCGGGAGCTCGCGGTTGGCCCTTACGCCAGTGACCTGCTGCGCATTGAGAGAAAGATCATCGCCCAGTACGCCAGCCGTTTTCTTGGCCGCCAGTTTTCCCATGACGGAGATATCGTCCAGCAGCGTGGCAATATCGTCCAATAAGGTTAAAAGACTACTTCCTGCCAAAATGTACTTCCTTCAATTTCTGTTTATGAAACATAGAGTATGAGGCAAAAGCGCCCTCTCGCCCAGAGATGTCACTAGTCAACAAAAAAATAACAAAAAAATCACATTGAAAGCGCTCGCCAGCACGTTAGTTTTCACGTTAACTATATGTCCCCTTTCTATCTTTTTCGTCGTGAGGAAGTATGTCTACCCGTCAACTGTTACCCCTAATCGGCGCGCTGTTTGCGCTGTATATCATTTGGGGTTCAACCTATTTTGCTATCGCGATTGGCGTCGCCAGTTGGCCGCCGTTGATGATGGCCGGGATCCGCTTTCTCTCTGCTGGGGGCGTGTTGCTCATCTATTTGTTGGCCACCGGCCATAAACTCCCGGCCCGCCGGCCGCTACTTAATGCTGCACTGATTGGCATCCTGTTGCTCGCTGTCGGTAATGGGTTCGTCACCCTTGCAGAACATCAGCATGTACCATCAGGTATCGCTGCGGTAATGGTCGCCACCGTACCGCTGTTTACGCTCTGTTTCAGCCGTTTTTTTGGCATTGCCACACGCAAGCTGGAATGGTTCGGTATCGCGATCGGCCTGGCGGGAATTGTGATGCTCAATAGCGGCGGCAACCTCAGCGGTAACCCCTGGGGCGCATTGCTGATTCTGATTGGTTCCCTGAGCTGGGCGTTTGGCTCGGTTTACGGTTCGCGTATTGAATTACCAACCGGGATGATGGCTGGAGCGATCGAAATGCTGGCGGCAGGGATTGTGCTGTCTGCGGCATCGGGGCTCTCGGGGGAGAAACTCACTCAAATGCCGTCCTGGTCCGGTATTTTTGCTGTTGCTTATCTGGCCATTTTTGGCTCGCTTATTGCCATTAACGCCTATATGTATCTGATACGTAACGTAACGCCGGCGGTTGCTACCAGCTATGCCTATGTAAACCCGGTTGTCGCCGTGCTACTGGGAACCGGGTTTGGCGGCGAAAGTCTCTCCTTGATCGAATGGCTGGCGCTGGCGGTGATTATTTTCGCGGTCGTGTTGGTGACGCTGGGTAAATATCTCTTCCCTGCCCGTTCAACCGTTACGCCTTGTCAATCGGATCGATAATACCGATGCCGTGAGTGTCGATCTGCGCGCAATCCCCGCCGCCGCAGATCCACTCCTCCAGACGCTCGTTTAGGGCTTCATCGCTTAATTTCAGCCTCCCGCGGAGCGCGCACTCCCAGACAATAAGCACCCGCCAACCTTGTTCTACCAACAGCGCCAGGTCGCGGCGATCGCGCTGCACGTTAGCACCAATCTTTTTTAGCCAAAAATCGGTGCGCGTCGCCGGTACTTTAAACAGATAGCAGTGGTGATGATGCCAAAAGCAGCCGTGGGTGAAGATAACACAGCGGTAGTCAGGCAGCAGAAAATCAGGCCGCCCAGGAAGCGATGCCGCCTGAACGCTAAAAGTGAACCCGGCCTGCGTCAGTAGCGCCGCCAGCCGCTTCTCAATAGCCGTATCGCGGGTAGCGATAGCGCGCATATTTTTACTACGCGTGGCCTTATCGTGAACGTCCGCCATCGCTCTCTCCGGCAACACGTTGCTTTACCGCGACGGCAATTCGCGGCGCCAGCAGCTTCGCCACCGCGGCAAACACCGGAACAATCACCGAGTTGCCAAACTGGCGATAGGCCTGAGTATCGGAAACCGGAATACGAAAACGGTGCTCTCCCGGCGCTTCGAATCCCATCAACCTTGCGCATTCGCGCGGCGTTAAGCGCCGCGGGCGACGCAGTTGATTCTGAGGATCGTCAAAATGCTTTTCGCCTAATGCCTTATCCCAACCGCGATCCACCAGGATCTCAGCGCCATCTTTGTAGTAGCGAGCAGAGAGCGTTCGCGCGACGCTGCCAGGATGAGTCGGGTCGACCAGACCGTAGCCAAAACCGTTGCCACGCGCCTGATGTTTACGCGCGTACCGGTAAAGATACTTCCACAGAACCGGCGTCAGGATGAATTTAGCATCGACGGTCGGATCCAATAACTCACCGAAGGTTGGCCGCTGCGGCGGATACAAACTGGCGATATCGCGCAGCGTAAATCCTTCATGCAACTGTAAGTCACGACGGAAACCCACCAGCACAATACGCTCGCGGTGCTGCGGCAGGAAATGACGCCCATCGATAACTTTGGGATCCTCGGCGCCCGCATGATCGGCATCCGCCACCTCATAGCCAAGCTCATCCAGCGTTTGCATGATAATGCGGAAGGTTCTTCCTTGATCGTGACTCTTCAGATTCTTGACGTTTTCCAGCACGAAGATCGGCGGACGGCGGGCGGCAATAATTCTGACGACATCAAAAAACAGTGTTCCCTGAGTTTCACAGGCAAAACCATGGGCGCGTCCCATGGCATTTTTCTTTGATACCCCGGCGAGGGAAAAGGGCTGGCAAGGGAAGCCCGCCAGCAGCACATCATGTTGCGGGATCGCCTCGCGGATAGACTTCGCCGCCTCTTCATCACTGATATCGCTGCGCTGGCTGAGAGTGATTTCGCGGATATCGGCGTTAAAGCTGTGCTCCTGTGGATCGCAATACCAGTTAGCTTTATAGGTACGAACAGCGTGTTTATTCCACTCGCTGGTAAATACGCACTGCCCGCCAATAGCTTCAAAGCCGTGGCGAATGCCGCCGATGCCGGCGAAGAGATCGATAAAACGAAACGCATAGTCGGGATGATGGCGCGGCGGAATCGGTAAAAGGCTCGCCAGATGCGCACACTCCGCGTTCGTCAACCGGCTTGCCGCACGGCTCACCGTCGCCACCCGTTTGACTATCGCCGGGCTCCAGTGCTGATCGCCAACAGCAACCAGCTGTGCAACCAGGGTTTTGACATCATATATCGTCATCAGCTGGCGCAATAACGCCTGCGCGTGTTCCCCTGCCGGCTCAGACAGGAGCTTTTCTTTTGGTAAATTTTGCGGCATAACCTCAACCAGCACGGACAATTTTTGCAGAGAGTACCACAAATAGTCGCAACGGATTTAAACCGCAGGCGCAAAGCGGCGCAAAACCGCCTCATCCAACGACAGAGGGTTGCCGCGCAGTTCGGCGCTCAGCTTCGCCATAAATTGCACCAGAAATTGGGCATTATGCACCGCCAGCGCTCTCCCCTGCTCCGTTTGCATGGTCTCAGGCAGGCGTAGCAATTTACTCTGAAAATGGTCGAGGGCATATTTCTTGTCATCAAGATCGCGCTGGTCAGCAAAGGGGTCGTCAGCATCAAACAAAATAGTGTTCAACGCGCCGGAAACGGCAAAGACACGAGCCAGGCCAATCGCGCCCAGAGCCTCCAGACGATCTGCATCTTGCACAATTTTCGCCTCTACGCTTTGCGGTAATATAGCCGCACTAAAGCTATGCGCTTCAATAGCATGCATAACCGCAGGATAACGGTCGGCGGGAAAGTCGGGGAAAGCGCTTTGCAGGATAGACCGCGTTTTTTCTGCCGCCATCCGTGAGGACTGATGACGTTGAGGGTGATTTTTAGCCAGGCTGACAATATCGTGAAAGTAGCAGGCCGTCAGGATAACCAACTGGTCAGCGTCGCTATCGCCGACCAGTTGCTGCGCGGTACTCCAGACACGGCGAAAGTGAGATATATCATGAGCCGCATCTTCCTGCGCATGATGCGCATTTAACCAGTTTTCAAATCGTTGTTGCCATTCAGCTAATAACATGAGCTTTTCCTGATGCCTGGACCCGCTGTGAGCATAGCAACTTTAATCGTGCTGTTCATGTCCCTGAATTTGGGGACGCGTGTACCAGGCTATCGCCCCAAGGATGGAACCCACACCTCCCAGCACCAAGAAACCCAGTAGCGCGCCAATCCATTTGCCTGCCGTTGAACCCAATTCACCATCAATGCTGGCGCCGGGAATGCTTTGAATACGCCCCACTATCCACCAGTACCGCACCATCGCCCATACAAAGTAACCGCAAAAGGCGTAAAAAGCCCATAACGCCAGCTTTCCACCGGGGCTCCGTTTCGCTTTAGTGTCCATTAAATCCTTCTCCATACTTCAACTACTGCGCATGATCTCCAATCACACAATTGTGATGCGCGTCACATTATACAATTATCGTGCTTATCTGGAAGCATGAGTATGGTGCTGAGCGCTTTCGGCCACCCGCGAACGCAGGATTGGGTCGCTCCCTATATACTACGGATGTAGTCATGTTTTTAAATAAGACGATTTGATGAAATGTAGCGCCATTAATTATAAAATAATATTATTCCAAATGTAATTTATCAATATATAACCTGTCATGTTTTATATTATTTACAGTGCAAATGTCATTTCAATGGGTAATTTAAAAAACATTAATATCAACAAGAAAAATAAAACACCAATAAACCACAGAAATATTAATCAACTAAAGAATAAAAAATACATATATTGAATATAAAATAAATATTTTGAAATATTTTAATATCTTTTTATTACATTTTTTATTTAATTAAAAATGAACTTAAGCGGCTAGTATCAATTCGTCATTCCACAGGGAATTAGACAATTCATATTAATTATGATTAAAGGGAATACATAATGAAAAGAAAAGTATTGGCTATTATGCTGCCGGCGTTATTAGCAGCAGGCGCGGCGCACTCTGCGGAAATTTATAACAAAAACGGCAACAAGCTTGACCTCTACGGAAAAATTGACGGTCTGCACTATTTCTCTGACGATGCTTCTGAAGATGGCGACCAAACCTACGCGCGTTTAGGCGTGAAAGGCGAAACACAGATCAACGATCAGCTGACCGGCTACGGCCAGTGGGAATACAATATTCAGGCGAACACCACTGAAGATGAAGGCGCTAACTCCTGGACCCGTCTGGGCTTCGCGGGTCTGAAATTTGCTGACTACGGTTCTCTGGACTACGGCCGTAACTACGGCGTTATCTATGATGTCGAAGCGTGGACCGACGTACTGCCGGAATTCGGCGGCGACAGCTACACCCAAACTGACGTCTTCATGCTTGGCCGTACCAACGGCGTGGCGACCTATCGTAACAGCGATTTCTTCGGCCTGGTTGATGGTTTAAGCTTTGCCCTGCAGTATCAGGGTAATAACGAAAACGCTGGCTCCGGCGAAGGCACCAATAACGGCGATGATCGTAAACTGGCCCGTGAAAATGGAGACGGTTTCGGTATCTCCTCTTCCTACGATCTCGGCATGGGCATCAGCTTCGGCGCGGCGTATGCTTCTTCTGACCGTACCAACAATCAGGTGGCCGCAGCGGCCAACAGCGCTTACGCCGGCGGCGATAAAGCCGATGCCTGGACCGTGGGCGCGAAATACGATGCTAACAACATCTACCTGGCCGCAATGTACGCGGAAACCCGCAACATGACTTCCTTCGGTAAATCCACCAGCAATCTTGGCGGCGGTATTGCCAACAAGACGCAGAACTTCGAAGTTGTTGCCCAGTATCAGTTCGACGATTTCGGTTTACCGCTGCGTCCATCCGTCGCTTATCTGCAATCTAAAGGTAAAGACCTGTACAACAGCGGCGACAAAGACCTGGTTAAATACGTTGATGTGGGTATGACTTACTACTTCAACAAAAACATGTCCACCTACGTTGATTACAAAATCAACCTGCTGGACGAAGACGACTACTTCTATCGCGCTAACGGCATCGCGACTGATGACGTAGTCGCGCTGGGCCTGGTCTACCAGTTCTAAGAGCCCCGCATGACCAAAGCCTGCCACGGGCAGGCTTTTTTCGTTTTTAGCAGTCAGCCGATCGCGGCATCGGCATACATCCAGCCATTGAAGTCATTTAAACTTTCGTCCTGGAAATGGCTCCAGCCCCCACGGTTCAGGAAAGCGGGAGATTTGCTCCCCCAATAAAGTTGCCCCTAATCCGCTGTTCAGAACCTATTCTAACGACATAAAAATCAGCTAATTAATAATTTTACTATATTACATTGATTTTACATCCAGCAATATTGGGTTGGCATACGGCTCTTATGAACTATCTGGCAAAATGATTGGCACGATCGGACAGTATTTTCTCGCCCCTGCACTGATGATTATCCGGCAACTCTTCTATTCGATTGCTGGCTGGCTCTCTCCTCTCGCCCCCTACATCTCCCACGATTTCTGCACCGGGATGGAATACCCCTACAAAAATGATCGTTTTGACCGATCGATTTAACAAAATCGATCTGTCATAACAATTATCCACACGAAAAATACGCCTTTAAAATATCCCCTTCACAGGGAAGAACATTTTGTGACTCTTAAACAGGTAATAACCGGGCTGGTTTACGGCGTGGAAGTTATGTCGTGTCGCATCACAACACGTTAAACCTGTTATGAAGAGCATGACTACAGCAGGCTTAGCTGTCTGATATGCATTGATTGAAAAAACGACAAATTGGTATAATTGCAAAGTGAAATTATTTAAATGTAAACACTGCATGCGCTGCGGTAAAAAGCTAGGGTTCTTCGAAAGATTAATGGCTGAGAAAGATTATCTCTGCGATGAGTGTTGTTCTAAAGTAAGCAAATACATGTATGACAAGAGACAATAAGTTTCCAACCGCAAGGCAGGAAAACGACTCAAATTCGCATGGATAAGTCTTATGACATGTAAAATCTCATGACCCGTGAACAAAGTAATGGGGTTCGTTTTCTCTTACAATTGCGACATCAATAGCGACCAATACGGATGGTCAATAATATTGATCAGGTTTGCCATTTGGTTGCGATAGCCAGGTACTAGTATTGTAAACAATCATCTCGGTTAGTTGTTAACCGTCCATTTCAATTTTTTATCGCGCTTTAAATAATCAAAAAGAGGAATAATGGAAACAGCAAAATGCTTACAGCGGTTGGTTATGCCAAACGCCAGGTTTGGGGCTTCTGAAAGCATGTACATCAGAGGGAGCCTTTTTTCATTTTCGGGAAATATCATTACCATATTTCCCGGAGGGAAAATTTCTTTTGATACCTATTACAATGGTTTTTCCACTATTCTCTGGAAAGAAAAATGCGGAATACACGATCTCGCGTTCAATGCATCAGGCACTGGGTTAGCCAAAATCAGCGCGATGCTCATTACAGAAGAAAATTCAAAATATGAGCTAGCATCGGCGACCGTGGCACTGGATAACCTCACTCGAGAAATATTCACCCTGGATTTGGGCAACACTCTCAATCGAGGCATTATATATATTGAAATAATTCCGATAGATGGAATTGTCTCCCTTAATAGCGGGGAATGGTTTACCAAACAGTCTCCCCGCAGAGAGGTTAAGCTTGGGATATCAATTACACATTTTGATAGAAAAAAATACGTTATCCCATCAATGATGAGAATAAAGCGAGAAATATTAGAAGATGATAACTATCGCGGACTAATTGATTTTACTGTTATTGATAACTCCAATAATATAACAGCTAATGAGGCTAATGGAATTAAGGTCATTCCAAATAAAAATACCGGAGGTGCGGGTGGATTTATGAGAGGCCTACTTCATTACATTGATGAAGGTGATTTCACCCATACATTATTCATGGATGATGATGCAAGTTGTGAAGCTGAATGCATTAAAAAGACATACTCGATATTGAGTTATGCGTTAAACGACAATGCTGCAGTTTCTGGTTCGTTATTCGCAGGTGCGCGCCCCGACTCTTTAGTTGAGAAGGGAGCATTTTTTGATAGGGTATGTCATCCTATTTACTCAGGGTGGCGATTAAATGATGTGGAATCCCTGGTAAAAACAGAAACTCTAATACAATTCCCTAATTATGGCGCGTGGTGGTTCTTTGCATTCCCGATAAATCACGTCAAGAGTTTTGCATTTCCTTTTTTTGTTCGCGGTGATGATATCTTATTCGGCATGATGAACGATTTTGATATATTAACAACAAATGGCATTGCTTGTTACGCGGAGGAAGATTTCTCCTCTAAGACCTCACCGTTGACCGCCTACCTTGATACGCGAAATCATCTCGTGAATATGTTATATTTTGGCCGACCAGTTAAAGACATAATTGGTACATATATTTCATTTCATCTAAAAAGCCTGCTTGCTCATCAATATGGTAGTGCAGCCGCCATCAACCTGGCTTTCAAACATGTTTATGGCGCTCCCGATTTTTGGGAAAATAATGCAGACATGAAGGATGTTCGAGAAGAATTAAACTCTATTACTTTTAATGAAAAAATGAAACCGATATCTCCTCCAGATAATAGTGTAGAGTTTAAGTGTAATTTCGAAAAAAAATCACGACGATTTTTCAGAATTATTACGTTAAATGGATTTCTGGCGCCTTCAAAAAACAAAATTATTTATCAGGAAAAAACATCAGGCGTGTCGCTGAGACAGATTTTTAGGTACAAGAAGATCTTTTATTACGATCGAAGCACTAAAAATGGTTATATTGCTGAAGCATCAAAAAAACAGCAGGCCTTAGGGTTTATCAAGATACTCTTTAATACCTTAAAGATAATTATTACATCAAAAGCACAGCGAAAAAAATATTCAGAAGTGACTTGCAAGCTCACAACAGAAGGGTTCTGGAGAAAGATACTTCTTCGCCAATAAATACTCTTACCCTCTTATTCGAGTGAATCCTATCCCGTAAGAAAAGAGTTTTTATTCTTACTGGCTATCAACGCATCAGATCTTTTTATAGTTGCAGGAGTTGAAGTATCAACAAACTGCAACTTTTTAATGTAATCCATTCACCCCGTCAAGCTGACTATACACGCTAGCATGTTTACGATGGTAAATTCAGTGAATCGATTTTATGCAGAATAATCATCACCGCACTACACATGAAGAGGCTCTGTTACGTAAATTATCGCTCAAGTCGTGTAGTGACAAGATGAGTTCATGACCACGTTTTTACCGGTGGGTGGCTGACAACTTACCGGCCCTGACATTTTATGAGCCTGTGGGCAAACCAGTTCCCTATTCTGAAGCCTTTTAGGGTTGCCTGGTCGCGATACTTCTTACAACTGCTATTTGTGTGAAATTCACGCGAAGTTAAACAACTTTCTGCGGTGATAAAACAGAGCGTCAGGTACGGGTTTATGACCGCAAATTGACCGTTTCGCCGACACTGGAGCAACCGATTTTCGAGGATTCAGAAGATGATGATTGATAAAAATATAGCGACGGAATATACCAACAGTATACCAAGTGTGATGGATGTCGTTGAAGGGATTTGGCGTAAGTGATTGAATAGTGGCGGAGAGAGGGGGATTTGAACCCCCGGTAGAGTTGCCCCTACTCCGGTTTTCGAGACCGGTCCGTTCAGCCGCTCCGGCATCTCTCCGCTGTTGAGGTTGCTATAATGCCAGGTTCTTTGGCATTTTAATAGCTCCAGTCCCTTAAATTGAGTTCAAGTGACGACTTTGCGAGCGATATGATGTTTAAATGGCCGTGGAAAGCAGAAGAACAGACAGGCAATGGCGAAATCCCATGGGAACAAGCGGTTGCCATTCCGGTTTTAGCGAACCTCACTCAACAGGAACAGCAGCAGCTGTGCCAAATGGCGGCACGTTTTTTACAGCAAAAACGTCTGGTGCCGTTACAGGGATTTGAGTTAACCCCCCTGCACAGCGCGCGTATCGCACTCCTCTTTTGCCTGCCTGTACTGGAACTTGGCCTTGAATGGTTAGATGGCTTCCATGAAGTCTTGATCTACCCTGCCCCCTTTGTCGTCGATGACGAATGGGAAGATGACATCGGCCTGGTACATAATCAACGCGTTGTCCAATCCGGCCAAAGCTGGCAACAGGGCCCCATTATCCTTAACTGGTTAGATATTCAGGACTCTTTCGACGCCTCCGGCTTTAATCTGGTGGTACATGAGGTCGCGCACAAACTGGATTCACGCAACGGCGACCGCGCCAGCGGCGTTCCTTTTATCCCTCTGCGAGAAGTGGCTGGCTGGGAACACGATCTGCATGCGGCGATGAACAACATTCAGGATGAGATCGATTTGGTCGGCGAAAGCGCCGCCAGCATTGATGCTTATGCGGCAACCGATCCGGCTGAGTGCTTTGCAGTGCTATCTGAATATTTCTTTAGCGCCCCAGAGCTTTTCGCCCCCCGTTTCCCGGCGCTATGGCAGCGGTTCTGTCAGTTCTATCGTCAGGATCCGCTACAGCGTTTACGAGAAAACGATCTGCTGGATGAAGACGACGTGCGGATTGTTCATTAAAAGCTCGCTTTGAATTAAACTTAGCCATTCGAATCAGTTGCTTAAATTTAGCGTTGACACAAAAATGCGAGGCCAGTAGTATGCGCCTCGTTCACACGATTCCTCTGTAGTTCAGTCGGTAGAACAGCGGACTGTTAATCCGTATGTCACTGGTTCGAGTCCAGTCAGAGGAGCCAAATTTAAAAAGCCTGCTTTCGAGCAGGCTTTTTGCTTTTTAACGTTCATGGCTTAAAAACTGGCTTCCCCCGCTGAACTGCTAATATTCACCGGCATCCCGGATCGCCGCTGTAGTGCATAATCCGCACGACCGACGTTTACACCCGCTCCCTGCACAAACTCGCGTATTGCCGGGGTATACGGCAGCGGCACTTTGCGGTCTGACTCAAATTCCGAACGATTACGCGACAATGGTTCATGAACTTCCAGCCAGCGGCTGCCGTCCGGCTCGGTAGTGTACTTCACCGGCTGATCGATTATCTGTACTCGCGTGCCGACCGGCACATTATCGAACAGGTATTTAATGTCATCGTTGCGCAGGCGAATACAACCCTGGCTCACCCGCAGGCCAATGCCAAAATTGGCGTTGGTACCATGAATGGCATACAGCCTGCCGATATAGATAGCATATAGCCCCATCGGATTATCTGGCCCGGGGGGCACCATCGCCGGCAGGGTTTTACCTTCTTTGGCGTACTCACGACGGGTATTCGCCGTCGGTACCCAGGTAGGTCCTTCCTGTTTACGTTCCACCGTCGTCACCCAGTTGCGCGGCGTTTCACGCCCCGCCTGGCCAATACCGATCGGCAGCACCTCGACGGTAGTGCCCTCGGGCGGATAATAATAAAGCCGCATCTCGGCGACGTTGATTACGATACCGCTCCGTACGGTGGCAGGCAGGATCAATTGCTGCGGGATAATCAACGAACTACCGGATTTAGGCAAATAGACATCGACGCCGGGGTTAGCCTCCAGCATGTTGCTGAGCCCCTGCCCGTACTGCGCGGCAAAGGTTTCCAGCGGCTGGGTGTTACGCTCGGGCACGCTAATTTTAATCGGGCTGCCAACCAGACGACTCCCTTCCGGCGGTAACTGATAACTTACCGCCAACGCGCTGTAGCTGGCCAACATCATCACCAGAGAGCAAAGCAACTTCATACGCCGCACCATCATTTTCCCTTCCTCAGTCGCGACTCACGTGAATGAATTATAGCTGCTTTGGCACCTCCCGCTGACCTGCTGTCCGCACTCAGATTTGATAATCGATAGCCACTTCCTCCGGTTCCATCGCCTGGCGTTTAATCTCATCCAATGATAACCCGGCATTGCACAGTTCAATGAAACGCCAGACATAGTTACGCTGTAACTGACCGCGTTTTAACCCCAACCAAACGGTATTAGCATCAAAGAGATGGCGTGTTTCCAGACGGGTAAAGGTATCCGCTTCGCGAGCATCGCCGGATTGCTCCGCCACCAGCCCCACGCCCAAGCCCAGCTCCACGTATGTTTTAATGACATCGGAATCCTGAGCGCTGAGAACGATATCCGGCATCAGCCCTTTACGGGTGAAGGCTTCATCAATACGCGAACGTCCGGTGATCCCCTGCCGATAGGTAATTAACGGCCAGCGTGCAATAGCCTCAAGCGTCAGCGGCGTAACCTCAATCAGCGGATGATCTTTTGGCACTAACAAACTGTGATGCCAGCGGAACCAGGGGAATGCCACCAGCGTCGGATCGTTACTTAAGCGCTCGCTGGCGATACCAATATCCGCCCCGCCGTTGTGCAGCAGCGCTTCGATTTCCTGCGGCGTCCCTTGCACTAACTCCAGCCGCACGTCGGGGAACAGTTCGCGAAAAGCTTTAATCACCGGAGGCAGGCTATAGCGTGCCTGAGTATGCGTGGTGGCAATGGTTAATACGCCTGAAGCGTCGTTGGTAAAAAGGTCGGCCAGCCGGCGGACATTGCTGGCTTCGTTGAGGATCCTTTCGGCAATAGAGAGCAGCGCTTTGCCAGGTTCGGTCATCCCCAGCAGACGCTTACCACGGCGGATAAAGATTTCTATCCCCAACTCTTCTTCCAGCTCACGAATATGGCGGCTGACGCCAGATTGCGAGGTGTACAGCATGTTAGCAACCTCCGTCAGGTTGTAATCCCGACGGGCCGCCTCACGAATAATTTTAAGTTGCTGGAAATTCACCTTTTCCCCCAGGTCTTCAGACATAACATGATGTCTATTGTTAAAGTCTGTTTACCCGGCAAACAAATAATAAAAACCAGCAACTTATTCCTTAAAAGAATATAACCTAACTGACCAGCTGTAATTCACGATTCTCCAGGGACGGACGACTAACCAGCGACAGCAGGATATCTTTGACGGCCTGTGCTTGAGGAGATAAGCCGCCACGTGCCGAGGTATTCAGTGATAACGACAGACTCATCGACGGCGTGCTGATGCGCGCCATCCAGCCATTAGCCGTAGCACACAGCGCGCGCGCCGCCGATTCCGGCAATACGGTAACGCCCATTCCACTGGCGATTGCCGCAGTTAATGTGGTGATGGATTCGATCTCGCCAATTACTTTTGCCGACAGGCGGCGTAAAGTGAAAGCTTCGGTGACCCGGGCGCAAACGGCGCTATAGTCGCGCGGTAAAAACAGGCTCATTTCCGCGACGGCTGAAAGGTCAACGCTTTGCCCCGGACAGTTTTGCGTACCGACCAGATACAAATCCTCTTTCAGCAGCGGCTGGCTGACCACTCCCGCCACCGGCGAACGCTCATACAGCACCGCCATGTCCAGCTGACCGCCAAGCAGCTTGTCATTCAATACGCTGCCGCTGCACTCCTGCAGATATACGTTCACCTCGGGAAGTTCATTACGCACCGTTTGCAACAGCGGCATGGTGATCGCCGAAGCCGCAGTGCCCGGCGCAAGTCCAATAGCCACCTGCCCGCTCAGCGTCTGGCCAACGTTATGTACCGCCAGATGCGCCTGTTCACACTGACGTAAAATGGTCCGCGCATGGGTATAGAGAATCTTCCCCGCTTCCGTTGGCGTGACGCCTCGCTTGGTGCGAATCAACAGTTTCTGCTCCAGTTCACCTTCCAGGGTCGCTACCTGCTGGCTCAGCGCCGGTTGTGCGATGTGCAAGACTTCAGCGGCCTGGGTCAGACTGCCGATATCGACGATTTTCACAAAATACTTCAGTCGTCTTAAGTTCATTTTGCCTCCTGTAAGGGAATGCCACTACTGGCCATTAAGTTACAGGTATTTTGCAAGATGCTTGCCAGGTTTTACGTCGCGACATCATCACCCTGCTGGTGCGGCAAAATAAGGGTTTGTGATAATACTGGTGGCTTCCATGAGCGCATGATATGCCCCATTAGGGGTATAAATGCACCATCACGGTGCATTGCGGCATGATTTATCATAAAAGGCTTTTGATTGTTGAAATTGTCAGCAGTCGCACGCTTTATGGCGATTCAGCCTTTGACAACACCGTCAGTCATCGATAATATGCGCCCCGTTCACACGATTCCTCTGTAGTTCAGTCGGTAGAACGGCGGACTGTTAATCCGTATGTCACTGGTTCGAGTCCAGTCAGAGGAGCCAAATTTAGAAAAGCCTGCCTTCGAGCAGGCTTTTTGTTTTATATTTCACACAACTCTTCTGCTTCGTTCATCACCTGCGCTATGGTAGCGCCATACTGGTTTTTCCTGATGAGTCTGCATGTTTATCGTTACCAACAGCTTTCACGATCTCCCCTTTATTCAGCACGCCGAATGCGGCTATCTTCGTGCTGACCCGGCGTTGACATTTTGTCGGGTACGTTTCGCCAGATCGCAACTACAGGACGCTCTTTTTAGCCAGTACGCCATCCCGCTCCCTCCTTCTCTTACTGGCGCCGTCGCAAAACGGAAAGCCGAATATTTGGCCGGGCGCTACTGCGCGCGCTATTTGCTGCAACAATCAGGTTGTTTCGAACCGGTGTTAACCGCTACGGATCGTGCGCCAATTTGGCCGGCAGGCTGGCGAGGAAGCGTCTCGCACAGCGAAGATATTGCCATCGCGGTGGTTAGCGCCGAGGACGACGGTTTGTATCCCGGGGTCGATATCGAGCATCTGCAACCGGGGATCATGCTGGAAAGCGCCGATATGTTTGTCTCGAGACCGGAACAGACGCTGCTTTCCTGTTGTGGTCTGGATAAGGAGTGGGCGCTGCTGCTGGCTTTCTCGGCCAAAGAAAGCCTGTTCAAAGCGCTTTATCCGCGCGTACAGCAGATGTTTGATTTCGATGCCGCCGCTATGGTCGCACTCGACCCGGCAAATCAGCGTTTCACGTTACGCCTTAATAAAACCCTCAGCGACGAGTTGCCCACAGGTAGCCAGTTCAGCGGCGAATACCACTTCCGTGAAGGCGCTGTTCTTACCTGTCTACGCTAACACACGAAAGCATGTTCATTTTGCCCCTTCAGGATTATGATGGCGCTAACTATTTGACCTGCATACAGTGATAGATAAATGGATGTCATCGGCATCATTATGTCAGCGGGAAAATCCTCCGTCGACGTAGCGCTTTATACCTTGTTACCCATTATGGTCGTCATGCTGATCATAATGAAATATCTCGAAGTCCGTGGAATTCTCGACATCATCGTGCGCTGGCTGGCGCCGCTGCTTAAGCCCTTTGGGTTGACCGGCATGAGCGCCTTCGCGCTGATTCAGATAAATTTTGTGAGTTTTGCCGCCCCGCTCGCCACGCTGGCGATTATGGATAAACGTGGTGTTTCCGACCGACAAATAGCCGCCACCCTGGCGATGGTGTTCGCCATGGGCCAGGGCAACGTTTTCTACCCCTTAACGCCGTTCGGCCTGCACTGGCTGGCCGCAATCACCATTTCGATTGTCGGTGGACTCTGCGCCGCAGCGGTCTGCTGGTACGCCACCGGGCGTAAGTTATCCATTGTCGAGAGCAGCCGGGCAGAAGTGCTCCCGGAAAGCGAACAAAATAATCACGGGCTGATTGCGGTCATCAATAGCGCCGGCGCCGACGCTATCCGCCTGGCGCTTGGCGCCGTGCCGATGCTGATTTTATCTTTGACCATCGTCGGCCTGATGCAGGCGGCTGGCGTCATCGAGATGCTGCAGCGCGTACTGATGCCGCTGCTGCTATGGCTACATATCCCCGAAAACTTCGTCCTACCCGCGCTGGTGAAATGCGTGGCGGGCGGTACCGCCTATTTTGGGGTTATCTCCGAGCTGGCGCAGCAGGGTAAAGTGACGCTCAGCCAGATTAACGCCTCCGCAGGGCTCCTCATCCAGACCTTCGACCTACCCGGCATCGGCATTTTCCTTGGCGTCAGCTCAAGATTTGTGCGTCTTTTCCGCTTCGTCGCCCCTGCCGCCCTCATCGGTATTGCGCTGCGGACGGTACTGCACATCCTGTGGTTCTGAGAACGACGGCAGACGCTGATTGATCCGCTGCAGCAGATAGGGGAAAAACGGGTTAGAAGTAGCGCGCATTAACGTATCAAGGCCGACGCTCAGCGTCGCGGTCTCGCCGCGTAGCGAAATGGTGCCAAGGCTAATACCGCTAAGGTTTTTCTCCGTCGGCTCGCGGCCATACAGCGAATCGGTGATGGGGAATGGCACCGCAATATGCGAAAGCGAGTACATATCCTGCGGCCAGGCCAGATGCAGCGCCTGCGTTCTCTCTGCGGTTTGCCCCGCCAGCGTCAGTCGCGCGACGGTATCGAGGGTGTGCTCAGTCGCGTTCGTCACGATAGTCGTAGAGTACGGACGCGGCGCCGGAGGTAACAAGGTATTCACCGCTGAGTAGGTCGCCGGGCGAAACAGCGCCCGCAGGTTCGCCGCCTGATTAATATCGAAAATCACCAGTTCGCTGCCGTTGTCCGGCAAATAGCGGTACAACGAATCAACCACCGCCCGGGTGCTGACTGTAGAATCAATCACCGATTGAAAGGTTAACACCGGGGCGAGAGAGGTTAAGCGTTGGCTCTGCGCCGCCGCAAGAATCTGTTTTTGCAAGGCCTGGGTCAGCAACCACGACTGGCGCGCCGCCTTAACCGGAAAGGAATTGTACTTATAGGGGTTAAACTCCGGAACGACATTTAGCCACGCCGCACGCGCAAAGGCGGGAAACACCGAGGGTAGCCCGGCAAGTCCTGCGAAACGGGCAAAAGCGGTTACGCCAATCATCGGCGATAACAGTATTATCTGCTGCGGCCTGACCAGCGATTTATCGGTCAGTTCATCGAGCGCATACTTCAGCGCCAACGCGCCGCCGTTAGAATATCCCACCAGATGCAGCGGCACATCCCCACCGGCAAGTCGCGTCGCTTCCCGAACCGCCAGGCGCGTTGTCGCCAGCCACTGTTGCCAATCAACGTGGGTTAATGCGCCCGGGGCGGTACCGTGGCCGGGTAAGCGCGGCGCCACTGCAATAAACCCCTGCCGTTGATACTCTTCCGCCAGATAGCGCACGCTGTAGGGGGAGTCGGTTAAACCATGCAGTAGCACCACCGCACCACGCGGTTTGCCGGATGGCAATAGTATAAAGGAGCGATTCCAGTCAGGCTTAAAGCGTGGTGGATAGACCAGGCTGTCGCGATAAAAGCGGTTTATCGGCGTTTTGTCAGCGGCAGGCAGTTGGTCACTGACCTCACGCCGCAAATCGGCGAAAATCTCATCTTCCCGTTTGAGATAGCTGGCAAAACTGGCGCGGTCGATTTCATCAGCGGTCATCTCATCGCCAGACCAGGTATGCCAGCGCTGCAATGCAGGTCCACGTTCAGATTCATATATTCGTCCGATGAAAAATACCACCACTACAATAACCGCCGCTGCCAGCGTTTTTTTTGCTAGCGAGACTATTCTTAATCCAGAATGATTCAGAAACTTGTTAAGCCGCATCAAAGCCATAAGCGTTATTTGCCTGTCCCGCTGCATCGCAGAGTTAAGATTTAACAACGTGAGCTAAACGTAAATTAAACCAATGGGTAGTTTCAGTTGTCTTTAAAGCGATAACACGTCAATTATCATGCCGAGTGTATCAAGCCAGGGTGAAAAAATGGAATGGTGGGTAAAAAAAGTACGGAAAAATTCATCTCCAGCAAGAACTTGCGTGGTTCTACAGAGCGGTCAGATCGTGGTGATTGCTGAAATCGAAAGCCGATGCAAACTGCAGGAAGGCGATAAGTTAACGCCTGGTCCTAATGCGCTTTATTACATCAACAATAACAGCGCGGCGACATTAAGAGTGATAAGCGCAAGTAATTTTAGCGCCGAACGCTGGGCACAGACTGCCTGACCCTGCGCGGCTAAGCTTTTATTATCAACGCGTTTGAATATTTACCCGGGACAGTAATTTTCCTTCGCCATTTTCACGCTGTAGCATACTATCGACAGTATCAGCAGACCTGAAACAAGGAGCGAATGATGAACCAGAAGGCCGTCAGTCTGACCCCGGAGCAGGCGCTTTCCCAGCTGGAAGCGCAGTATGAAAGAGCGGTTAACGCGTTGCGTAAGGCCATTGGCGAGTACATTCACCACAATATCCTTCCTGATGAAATAGCCCGTGCTGAAGGCTTATTCGTCTATCCTCAACTGTCTGTTTCATGGGATGGCGCCGAGCACAAAGCCTTAAAAACCCGTGCCTGGGGGCGATTCACCCATTCGGGCTGCTACACCACCACCATTACTAACCCAAAACTCTTTCGCGCTTACCTGCTGGAACAATTAACTCTGCTGTATCAGGATTACGGCGCGCATATTAGCGTTGGCCATTCGCAGCACGAAATTCCCTTTCCTTACGTGATTGATGGCTCAGCCCTGACGCTGGATCGCTCAATGAGCGCTGGATTAACACGTTATTTTCCAACCACCGAACTGTCGCAGATTGGCGATGAAACCGCCGATGGTCTGTTCCACGCTACCGAGTATTATCCGCTGTCGCATTTTGACGCCCGCCGCGTCGATTTTTCGCTGGCACGTCTGAAGCATTATACCGGCACGCCGGTTGAGCACTTCCAGCCGTATGTATTGTTTACCAACTACACTCGTTACGTCGATGAGTTCGTCAGCTGGGGCTGTAGCCAGATCCTCGATCCGGATAGCCCGTACATTGCCCTCTCCTGCGCAGGCGGGATTTGGATCACCGCCGACACGGAGGCCCCGGAAGAGGCGATTTCCGATCTGGCGTGGAAAAAGCACCAGATGCCGGCCTGGCACCTGATCACTAACGACGGTCAGGGCATTACGTTGATCAACATCGGCGTCGGCCCGGCGAATGCAAAAAATATTTGCGATCACCTCGCGGTGCTGCGTCCTGACGTCTGGCTGATGATTGGCCACTGTGGCGGCCTGCGTGAGAGCCAGTCGATAGGCGACTACGTGCTCGCGCACGCCTATTTACGTGATGACCACGTGCTGGATGCGGTGCTGCCGCCGGATATTCCCATCCCGAGCATCGCCGAAGTGCAGCGCGCGCTGTATGACGCGACTAAACAGGTTAGCGGCATGCCGGGCGAAGAGGTCAAACAGCGTCTGCGTACCGGTACGGTGGTGACGACCGATGACCGCAACTGGGAGTTACGTTATTCCGCCTCGGCGCTGCGCTTTAATCTCAGTCGGGCGGTGGCTATTGATATGGAAAGCGCCACTATTGCCGCACAGGGCTACCGTTTCCGCGTTCCTTACGGCACGCTGCTGTGCGTCTCCGATAAACCGCTGCACGGTGAAATCAAACTGCCGGGACAAGCGAACCGCTTTTACGAAGGGGCGATTTCCGAGCATCTGCAGATAGGGATCCGCGCCATCGATCTGCTGCGCGCCGAGGGCGACCACATGCACTCCCGCAAGCTGCGTACCTTCAACGAACCGCCGTTCCGTTAATCCCAGGAGAGCCCTGCGCGCTATGTGCGCAGGGAAAAATTGTATGGATGCAGAAAAGCAAAAAGCCTGCTCGAAAGCAGGCTTTTTAAATTTGGCTCCTCTGACTGGACTCGAACCAGTGACATACGGATTAACAGTCCGCCGTTCTACCGACTGAACTACAGAGGAATCGTGTGAACGGGGCGAATATTAGCGAGCACGCTCAGCCATGTCAAAGATGTTTTTTATAATGGCGATCGTTTGCCTATTTATTCCTCACTTCGTCTAAAAAGTAACGCTTTTTCAGTATATTCATGACTTTTCTTCCAGCCGAGCCTTTAATCGCGGGTACTTCCACAACCAACGCCCGGTGATCATCCGACGATAGAACAACAGGCCGCGCACCGCCCAGTCAAGCACCATACCCAGCCAGACGCCGATAACGCCCATACCCAGCATGATCCCCAGCGTATAGCCAGCAACCACCCGGCAGCCCCACATACCCAGCATCGACACCCACATGGTGTAACGCACGTCGCGTGCGCCTTTAAAGGCACAGGGCAAGGTCCACGAAAGCGACCAAATTGGCATAAACAGGGCATTGAGCCACAATAATTCTTTAACCACTACTTTTACATCTTCTTCGCTGGTATAGAACGAAGCGATCAGGCCGGCGAAAGGTGCGGTGCCCCAGGCGATAAGCGTCAGGATAATGGTCGACAGCCAGAACACGAACCAGGCCTGACGTTCCGCCTGGCCGACTTGCCCTTTCCCCAGACGTTTACCGGTAATAATGGTGGAGGCAGATCCCAGCGCGTTACCCGGCAAGTTAATTAACGAAGCCACCGAGAAGGCAATAAAGTTTCCGGCGATGACGTTGGTCCCCATACCGGCAACAAACATTTGCGTCAGCAGCTTGCCGCCGTTAAACAGTACCGATTCGATGCTCGCCGGGATACCAATACCCATCACTTCCCAGATAATGGCAAAGTTAAACGGCTTAAAGTAACTCTTCAGCGAAATGCGCAGCGCCGGGTTAAAACCTGTCATCAGTACCCAGATTGTTGCCAACGCACCAATATAGCGGGCAATAGTCAGCCCCAGCCCAGCGCCGACAAAGCCGAGCCCCGGCCAGGAAAAGAGGCCGTAAATCAGGATACTGCTGATAATAATATTGAGAATATTCATCCCGCCGTTAATTAGCAGCGGTATTTTGGTGGTTCCCGCGCCGCGAAGCGCGCCGCTACCGATTAAAGCAATGGCCGCCGCCGGATAGCTCAGCACGGTCAGTTCGAGATAGGTTAAGGCCAGCGCTTTAACCTGAACCGTAGCGTCTCCAGCAACGATATCGATAATCTGCTGACCAAAAGCGTGAATAACCGCCGCCAGCACAATCGAGAACAAGGTCATGATCGCCAGCGACTGCCGCGCAGCCGCCCTCGCCCGCTTTCTATCGCGCTTGCCGAGGCTGAAGGCCACCACCACGGTGGTGCCAAGGTCAATCGCGGCAAAGAACGACATAATCACCATATTAAAGCTATCGGCTAAGCCCACCCCGGCCATCGCTTCTTTGCCGAGCCAGCTAACAAGGAAAGTACTCAGCACGCCCATCAATAACACGCAGGCATTTTCCAACAGGATCGGTACGGCAAGGGGACTGATTTCACGCCAGTAGAGCACCCGATAGCTCTTGCGTTTTTTAAACCAGGACGTGCGCGCTACGGCCTGGCGTACTGCTGAAGTGACGTTCAAGGGAGACCTTAGTGAGAAGAGTTGAAACAACATTTCAAATGATGATTGAGAACTGCTAATCCTGCAAAGTATTTTTCCTGATAATTTGTTGGCAATTACGACAATTTGTTGAGAGATGCAGCAAGCGAAGCCCCACCACTGAATTGATATTTGACAAATTTTTTTTCGCCGCTAAGATACCACTCCACACGATTCCTCTGTAGTTCAGTCGGTAGAACGGCGGACTGTTAATCCGTATGTCACTGGTTCGAGTCCAGTCAGAGGAGCCAATTTTAAGAAAAGCAGACGTTCAGCGACGTCTGCTTTTTTGCTTTCCACTCTCTTCTGTTCGTTCGCTTCATCCACAGACATCAAACATAACGACTAAACCTGCTGAGCACCGTCGAAATGACTATTCCTTCCAGCGTTTACGCGCCAACAGGAATAGCAAGGTTTACTGTCTTCGTGGTAGCATAGAATCAAGTTAGTCTGAAATATTTAGATACTTTGAGAAAATATTTTTAACACACACATACCAGGATTAAATACATGGATAGATCATTATTATTTTTTTATTGCCTGTGTGGGTTTCTCCTGACTTACTTTTTATTTAAATTTGCAAAAGAAAAATATAAATTACAAAGCTTAACATTTATCTTTTCGTTCATAATAAGTTTAGTTATCGCATCTTCTTTTTCGGTTTTATCAACAGGAGAATGGTTTTTAGTAGTAATAGCATCAACGGTTACCCTTTTATTTTTATTAGGATTCTTCACGGCGCTACTAAAACAATTTGTAATGTACCGATACATTCTTCGTTGTGTTGATAATTTGAAACTTCTATCCCCTGCCGAAATGGTTGAATCTTTAATTAACAACCATAATAAAAAACAGTGGTACGTTTTATATTTTCCTGTAGAAGGCGTCATTGAGATTGGCGTTAATTTATTCGCTGAAAACCCTATTGTTGGCAGAAGATTATACATTAGAACTATGACAAACCGCCAAATGTACATTATTCCTGAGAACATCTCCAGCACTATAGATTTACAATCTAATATAGCTTGTACGTTATATGAATTTTATACCCTCGCCCCGCAAACCAAGAGTTTAATTGAAGATTATTTAAACAGAATTAAAAATGGTTATTTGCAGCCATGGCGGCTAAATGCAGAACACGATGAAAAATAATCCATTCACGTCTCAAGTTACACCTGTATTGTAGGCAGGTGTATCCGAATGACGATTGTACTCTCATCGTCTAAATGACTCTTTAATGCAACTGCGGAATAGAGTGTTTTCCGGATCCACTTGTGAGTCTTCCCGCCTTTTTACTGCTTAAATCTTCGCTTAAGTGCTGAAAAAATCGCTGCCATTGATGATTTTACCAGCGAACAATCGCAAATGACGCAATCTCCTTTGACAACCCGTCACTCACTCGTTAACATGCGCCTCGTTCACACGATTCCTCTGTAGTTCAGTCGGTAGAACGGCGGACTGTTAATCCGTATGTCACTGGTTCGAGTCCAGTCAGAGGAGCCAAATTCAGAAAAGCCTGCTTTCGAGCAGGCTTTTTGCTTTTCTATTATGACAAGCCGGGTACCGGCGTTGCTCTAAACGCATTGACCGCTTTATCAAGCACAACCTGATCGTCACTTCCGGAATCAAGTATGGTATTACATTGAGATGCTGCGTCGACCTGTACGGTCGTCACGTCGAGAACTTCCAACCCCTCTAATGCCAGCAGCGCTCTAACTTGTGTAGAGAAACAAGATTCTGCATGACCTTTTAACGATGATGTATCGGTGGTAGCAACAATATGATTGTCAGAAATATAGTTACTATCTCCTGATGCCAACCGTATTATCACAGGTGTAGCGCCAACGGGAACGATATACTGTTTATCAATCGATTCAGAAATATGGTTAGCAATGATCGAATTATTCTCACCCTCTATATATAGCAACCCATACAAGTCATCTAAACCATTACTATACGCCTGCATAGGTTCCCAAGGTTCATGTTCACGGAAAAAGTGGTTTGCCGTCACCAGGTTTTCTGAACAGCTTTTCTCAAAAACCAACATCCCTGGATAGAATGAATGAAACCTGTTGCCGCTAACTGCAGAACGGACGACACCAGAAAAATGAATACTGCTTTTACCGCGGGGAAAAATGTTGTTTGCTGTAACCAGAAGGCCACCAAAGTTCTCTGCATAAATAGAATATCCTCTATAACCGGCACCTATCAAATTATCAGTTACTTTTGAAGCCTGTCCCGATCCGCGGAGTTCTATACAATTACCGCACTCGGCAATAAAGTTATTATGTATCGCCAATGCATCGGCATTATATATAGTGATGCCGTGTTCAAGATATACGAATCCCATTCCACTAATACGGAATGAGTCCTGCGCACTGGCAATATAAATACCCGTTTTACCATTGAGGTAGGTGTTTTCAGGGTCGTTATTTCCCGAACCATCATCTACAAAATGTAACCCATCAATGCAAAAATCAGCAAACTCAACTGAGCTTATTCTTGGGTCACCGCTACGCTCAATATAAAAAGCCGCCCCTTCCGCTTCCGGAGTCGTAGCTGATGGTGTTATATCAACAAGTATACGGCTACCGCCTGGCCACAATTCATGCCAGCTTGCCCACTCATTTTCCGGGGTATTAAAACGGATACTTGAAGAGGTAAACCCATGTCCGTCCCCTTTAATTTTCAAATAACTGACGTCTATTACTACCTGAGTGAGCAAATGATAGTCTCCAGGTGGAATAAAGATCACGGCCCCCGGCTTCCCGCCATCATTAACATCTGTGTCAGTCTGCCGGTTTTTAATATCAGCAATAATACTATTAATCACAAAACCGATATCTTCAAAAGGGTTACCTTCACTCCACTCTGTTACATCATAATAATTATTACTCGACATGCGTTATTTCCCTCTACATTATTAGGATAGGTAGATATTATGGTTCTAGTGACCTTCTGAACATTATAATAAGTAACACCTCCCCTGATTTCTTTCAGAAGAATTTTAACTAATGATTAACCACTGTGGTCGTATCTCGCCCGATGTCATGATGCGGTGAAGAACCGTTATTAAGTTCACGCTTAGCGAGTTCCACTTTAATTTGCTCAAGAAAGTGGTTATTCAATTTAAAGTATCTAACTACAAATGCACTAAGAAAATAGGTAATCATTGGCAGTAAAGAAAACATAATAATGATACCTTCGATAGTCTCTGTGTTTTGTTGAGGTTTATTAGCGATGTAACCCGTTAATGATAATATCCACGCAACAATCGCACCAGCAACTGCCAGGCCCATTTTTAACATAAACAAATTACCGGCAAATGAAATACCGGTAAGGCGTTTACCGTATTTCCAGTCACCGTAGTCATCAACGTCGGACATCATAGCCCATAATATTGGGCCTGATTGAATTAAATGCAGGATGTTAATGATGATAAAGAGTGTAAGTAGTGGCAGCAAAGATCTGGGATCGACAAACCATAGAGCTAAAGAAAGGAAGCCAAGAACGATATTAATCGAACGGAACAGCTTAATTTTATCAAAACGATCGGTGAGTGGTTTCGCTATAACACTACCTAACATGTTACATGCAACACCAAGAGCCAAAAAAAACGTAGTAAATCTGACGGAGGCTTGCATAACATAGGTAGCATAATAAATAGTCACTGCACCACGAATAAATGCCGGAAAAACATTAAGGAAAGTAATACATATCATCAATAACCATTGATCGTTTTTGATGATATCTTTTAGATCATTTATTAAAGAGTCATTAACTTTAATTGCAGTAACACGTTCTTTGATACTGGCAAAACAAAAGAAGAACATTAGTGTCGCAGCGCCTCCCATGATTACCATAGTCAACTGAAAACCAGCCGCTCTGTTACCGTTACCTAACCAGTCTGTTAAGGGTAAAATTGAAGAAGAGACAATTAGCGTCGCCAATCCATTGAGGAAAAATCGCCATGACAAACAGCCTAAACGCTCTTTCTGGTTTAGCGTGATCACACCAGCTACTGAGCAATATGGAATATTGATAGCAGTATAAATCAATGACATCACAAGATATGTCACCCAGGCATAAACAATTTTTCCATTCATACTTAAATCGGGCGTTGTGAACATCAGTACTGCTCCCAAACCAAATGGCAATGCCATCCATAATAACCATGGTCGGAATTTACCCCATCGGCTATGAGTACGATCGCAAATCGCCCCCATAACCGGATCGCTAAAGGCATCAAAAATACGAATGACCAGAAACAAGGTACCGACAACACCGGGAGCTAAGCCATAAACATCTGTGTAGAACCATGTTAGATATAACGCCAGTACACTCCAAATCATACAAGAACCAGCATCTCCCATTCCATAACCAATTTTTTCTTTTAAATGCAGTTTGCCGTAAACACCTTGCCTTTCGATTGAGTTTGCAGACATAGAAAACCTCTAAAGTATACAGTCATAAGTGTTCAACAGAGGTTAGTAAACCAATGTTAGTTTATATTTATAAGTTAATAATGGCGTATATAGATTAAAACAAAGTAATATTAATACTCACACTACTCTCCCGAATAATTAACCGAGAGACAATTTCGTGCATTTCAATACTGCCTTGCTTCGTTTCGTTGTTAATCATTTGAAATGCCAGATGGGCGATTTCACTTATCGGTTGCGCCACACTGGTAATTTTTTTAGTTTGTGCCAGTAAAGTATTATCAAAACTAGCGATGGCAATATCTTTAGGCACAGATATTCCTTTTTCTTTTAACCCATCAATAATATAACTAGCAGCCACATCGTTATAAACCCAGAGAGATGAGCAATGATTTATTCTCGCGGCTAGCCTGACAATAATATCATCGAGTATACTAATATGCCCTGACGTTTTCTCACCCTCACCTTTCGCTATCCAAAACTGATTTTCTTTATCTATAGACAATCCCTGGCCGGTAATTCGTTTTGCCCATGAAAAAACCTTTCGGTTATCTGCGCCTTCCTGCGCTACAAATCCAAACGTGGTATGACCGGTCTGAATAAAATGCTCAGCTATAACTTCCGCCCCTTTACTTTGATCGATAGAAACAGAATTGAAAAATCGCGATACCAGCGTAACCACGGCAACGGGGATATTAGTTGCGATGAGCCATTCTGCAAGTTCGCTTTCGGCTTCTGTTGGTACCCATAGCAAACTGTCAATACCCATACTAATAAGCGTATATATTATTTGCTTATCTAGCTGCGGTTGATTCTGATGAGTTTTGACGATAACCGTTTTACCGATGTATCTTGCCTCTTCTTCAAATGTCGCCAGCAGTTCACAAAAATGTGGGTTGACAAGGTTTGGCAGAACAACAGCAATCAGCCCAGAACATTTCCCACTCAATTGAAACGCACTCTTGCTGGGCACATAGCATAAGAAATCCATTGCCTCACGAACTGCCTTGCGAGTTTCTGGAGCCACGCTGGGATGATTATTCAGCACGCGTGAGACCGTAGCGGTGGATACTCCAGCTTTTATTGCTACGTCTTTAATGGATGCCATAGTAAATAACTGCGTCGACTAAGAATGACGTAACTATAAAGTGTGATGAAAGTCAAAAATGTAAGCCACTTCACATGTTGTCACGTTACATAAAACAGCGATTTTTCTCTCAATTCTGCTGTCACAAAATGACTAAGCGTTCACGACTTATATTTAATGAATTCACTGACAAACAGAGGATAAAGAGCACCACGCCAAAACCAAAGTCGTCGTGGTGTTACGCTTGCGTAGATGATAGGTAGGATTTGCCACGGTCAATAACTGGCCGATTTACGACATTTCCTGCTGCCTAATTTTCACCAGCACCGCTCCCAGCAAGGCCAGATCCACCAGGACCGCCAGTGCGTAGACAAAACCTCCCTTTCCCGAATCCGCATAGTGATTGGTTAGCAGAGTCGCCAGGATAATAATAACGATACCTGCTATCATCGGGATGTTCGCCATCATTCCCGACGAATATCTTGCTGTAGCATTGTTTTGCCAGACGATGCCCAGACCTAATCCACCAAAGGCGATCCCCGGCATTTGAGATAGCCAACCGTGTCCGCTATTCCACAGCACCAGTAACATTAACCAGCCCATAGCGGACAGCACAAAGGCGTAGCACGATACCCTAACGCTAAAACGTGCTGGCCACGGCTGCCAACGCGCGATTGCATAGCCAACGGCAAAAGCGCCCACCAGCGTCAGCAGAGACGCCAGAGTACCGATAGCGCCAATCATGGAGGAAACGCTCAATAGCAGCGCCCCCGCCGCGAATACGCCACTTAGCGCGATAGCTTGCGTGAACGGGACTACGCAAATTGTTGCCCCACCGGCGTGCTGATTAGAATAGATACTCATTATTCACTCCTGATAATGGCTAACGCTGATGAATTAAACTCAGCGTCTATTTCACATATCAGTAGGCTAACGCCTGTATAATGAGTACAGCAAACGCATAGATTTCAGCCATAGATGAGAAAAACTCAGCCATGAGAAAAACCCGCCTTCCTCCGCTGGGCGCGCTGCGCGCCTTTCATGCCGTGGCCCGCTGCCGCAGTTTTAAACGCGCCGCCGATATGCTCGGAGTGAGCGCTACTGCGGTGAGTCATCAGATAAAACTTCTGGAATCTGTGCTGGAGTGCCGGGTCTGTGAACGCAATGCCATGGGCGTCAGCCTGACCGACAGCGGCGAAATCCTCTACGCAGGCACGCAACGCGCCTTTAGCGCGCTGGAAGAAGCGACTACGCAAATTGTTCGCTCACACCAGCCGCCGTCGCTCACCGTCACCACCACCTCCAACTTTTTGACCCACTGGCTGGTACCGCGGCTGGCAGCATTTAAAGCGGAATTTCCCGCCATCGACCTGCGGCTCCATACCAGCGTCGAGCGTGTGGATCTCAACTTGCGCAGCGTCGACGTCGCGATTCGCTATCGTGAAAAACCGGAGCGTGAACTGCACTGCACCTTGCTACATGAAGACCGCTTTATCGTCGTCGCCAGCCCAGCGCTGGGTATTACACGGCTGGAGGATTTGCGTCACGCTACCCTGTTCCACGTTGAACATCGTCACGTTCCGGCAGATTCGCCAGACTGGGAGAACTGGCTGCGCCGCTACGGGCCATCACAACTGAATACCGGCGCAGGGTTAACCTTCAGCGACGAGACGCATGCGCTCCAGGCGGCTGTGGCGGGACAAGGCGTGGTTATTGCCAGCGAACTGCTGGCGCGCGATCTGCTGCAACGCCGGGTTCTAGTAGCGCCATTTGAGATGTCCTTACCCGGTGCGAACTATTATCTGGTGGCGACACCAGAGATAGCCCAGCGCGGCGATATCAGCGCGTTGCGGAACTGGCTACTGCGGCAGATCGCGCTTAGTTGAAGCCTGTGAAAAGGCAGATATCGGGCGATATCTGCCAGACGGCGTATTACCAGCCGCAGACGTTAGTCTCTTCGTCAGACTCATAGCCGCGCACAATATTGATGAGCTCTTTCACCGCGTCAGCGGCGATCTGCGGGTCCTGTAAGGAGTCAAGCGAGTCAAAGTCTTTATCCACCGACACGCCATTATTATTATTCGTTACCGTCAGACTAACCCCTTTACCCTGTAAATTATCGCTCGAAATCCCAGAGAGTAATTCTGCTACGGCCTGAGCCGCGATATCAGGAACATAGAGCGCCATCGGCTTTAAATAAACTTTCTCATATTTTTCGTGATTGTTGCCATTGACTATCGCTAATGAATAACCTTTATTTTCACTGTTCATAGACATAGCTTATCCCTCAATCAGAATTTTAGGGTCAACGTAAAAATCGACATTAAATACGGTATCGTCAGATAATGCCTCAATGCAGTGCCACTTTTCCGCAGGGAAGACACCAAACTGCCCCGCTTCGATAGTCATCGTTTCAACAGGGTCTGGGCTCGTTTCATCGGCATAACCATAATAGCGTATTGCACCCTGCATCACCGACAGACGCGGATAGACGCCCTGTCGCGTGCCGGCATCAAGATGGCGTTTCCAGATAGACGCGGGTGCGGTCTCTTTGGTCCACATAGGGGTGGAACGGGTCTGAACATAATGGGTAGGTATAATGATTCGCTGCATGATTTGCCTCTCTTTCCGCGCCGTGAAATAACGCCGCGAATGGAACGATATATTGCATATCATATACCCCTTTTAATTGCTAAGGGTATTATTTTTTCGAATCTATTGCTTCTACCCCTATTTATACCCATTACGTATTAGCTTTATTTAAAATATAAAAAAGCGCCTGCGATAGTTCACAGGCGCCAGTTTATAGACCGAAGATGATCTTTTTTCAGTTGTTATTTAACAGCCCCGGCTTCCCAATTAAATAACCCTGGACGAGATCGCAACCTAATTGTTGCAGCGAAGTTAACTGTTCCTCGGTTTCAACGCCTTCGGCGACGATGCGCATATGCAAGCTTTTCCCCATACTGATGATCAGGCGCACAATATCAAGGTCGTCTTTTTGCATAGGTATATTGACCACAAACGAGCGATCAATTTTGATCTTATCGAAAGGGAAATAACTCAGCCGCGACAATGACGAATAGCCGGTACCAAAATCGTCAATAGAGATCTGAATCCCCTGCTCGCGCAACTGGCTGAGGATCTCCAGCGAGCGTGTATTTTCGTTAAACACATCAGATTCCGTAATCTCAAGATCAAGGCGTCGCGGGTCGAGTCCGGTCTTCTTTAGCACCGCTGCCACCGTCTCGGTAAGCGAAGTATTAATAAGTTGAATCGGTGAGACGTTAACCGAAACCTTCAGCGGCTGTTCCCAGCGGGCAGCCTCCTCACAGGCAGTTTTCAGCACCCACTCGCCAAGTTGGTTTATCAGGCCGGTTTTCTCCGCCACCGGAATAAACTCAACGGGCGGTACCATACCGCGTAGCGGATGGAACCAGCGTACCAGCGCCTCGTAGCCGTAGATTTCACGCGACACCGTGTCGGCGATTGGCTGGTAGTAAACCTTGAACTGGTCATTTTCCAGCGCATGCAGCAGATCGTCCTCAAAGGATTTGTTTTCCTGTAAACGTTGCAACATGCCAGGACGGAAAATCTCCACGTGGCCCGCGCCAGACTTTTTCGCTTCATACAGCGCCAGATCGGCACATTTGTATAAGTAATCGGTACGACTTTCACCATCGGAGATAACGATGCCGATGCAAGCGCCGATGTTAATCAATGAATCGTAGATATAGTAGGGCTGGCTGATTTTCTCGCGGATCACATCCGCCCGCTCCAGCGCCATTTCTTCGCTCAGATCCTGCGATACCAGGGCAAATTCGTCGCCGCCAAGCCGGTACAGCGTCTCTGATGTTTTACGGAAGAACGACAGGCGGCTGGCGAGCTCCTGCAGCAGTTTGTCACCCGCATCATGTCCCAGGGTATCGTTAACATCTTTAAAATTATCCAGGTCGAACAACATAACCACAGCGCAACCATTATAAGGTTTTACGTGATTAACCACTTCCTGCAGCCTCTGCCAGAAAGAGAGGCGGTTAGGCATGCCTGTTAACGAATCGTGATAAGCGTCATATTGCAAACGGCGGTTTTGTACCTGCAGTTTCTCTTTCGACAGCTGCAAATCGTTAGCTAACAACTTCATGCGCACATGCGCTCGACGCAAGTTATTATTTTGCCGAAGCATCAATAAACCCAGAGAAATACACATCGTAATCAGCAAGATTGAAATCACCGAATAGATGTAATAAAGATGCTGAATCTTATCGTGCGTAAGATTAACGACATCAAAGTCCTGCGCCAGGGTCATGGAGGCCAGTGAGGTCATCGGGCCATCCAACTTACTCATGGTATGCAACAGAGTCACCATCTGCTCAGGCGTCATGGTGTCCAGTTGCCGATCGAGTTGATCGAGGATCTGAATCAGACTGGTAACCGTGGCCTGCCGCTGCTCGCTTTTTCTGATGAACTGGCCAAGATCGCCCTGCTGTAGCAGCTCGATCTGGCTCATCATTATTTCCAGGCGCAGGCGTACCTCATCGCGGTCGGTCCCCTTCACGTTCAGCGCCAGGGCGCTTAAACGAGCCTCAAGACGCATATATTCAGAGACCATCTGGGATACGGACCACGAGTCGGTGTAACGTGTTAATTTTTGCAGCTCACTCTGCCGCTCATGCACCAGATAGGTAATGTATCCGGTGACAATAAAAAGCGACAAAATAATGGCAGTGAGTATTCGATTCAAGATCAGAGCCTTACTCAATTATAATCTTTGAAACCTGCCATGCCGAGCGGGAATAATAGATTTGGTTCTGTAACTCCGCGCTACTATCGTAGGGATAAACAATAAAAAGCGGCCCTTTGTCACGAATGCGCATATATTCGCCATTCATCTTCAGCGCGAGGATCACCGGGAATTTATGAAAATCCTCCACCGGCACCTCGGTTGTATAATCATTCAGAGCCATCACTTTCGCCGTCTTACCTTGCGCACCCACTAAGTCCATAAGTTTGCTAAGTGAAATACCGTCAAAGCGCACTTTTCCTGAATACCAGGGTGTGGTTGTGATCACTGTCTCATTGCCCAATTTTTCTAACGCGGCAACATCAAATACGGCGGTATCGCCTTCGTTTGTATTGGTAATCTTTCCTGAAATGGTTAAAACGGGTTTGCCCGTTGGCGCAGGCAGTTTTTCTGCGAAAGCATTAGGTAAAACTAAAACATAAAATAAAACTGCAAAAATTAGACGCATATCACCCACCATATCCAGCGTTGGAGATAGTAATTGTAAACCATTTACGTGAATTCTTAAAAGCTGTCCCAGTGGGGCGACAAAAATAAAATAGCAGTCATGGTCAACAGTTAACCCGCGCCAGCGGTGGAAATTAAATGTTCGATTTAGACATTTTTTACTTTATTGTCTTTCCTGCAGGTAAAAAACTTTTCAGTTGCGCTTGTGCGCGGTAATCTCCCTAACGGCGCGAAGATAAGAAAACGTCTCATTCAAATAATAACAAATTAGCAACAAACAGGACAGACATGGACTCAACGCTTATTTCACCCGACTCCGGCAAGGGGGTTGGTTCTCTTAATCGCGCTCGTCGCGCGGCATGGGGCAGCTTTGCCGGCGCCGTCGTCGACTGGTACGATTTTCTGTTGTACGGCATCACCGCCGCACTGGTGTTCAACCGCGAATTTTTCCCACAAATTGGCCCGGCGATGGGCACGCTGGCAGCCTTCGCGACTTTCGGCGTCGGCTTCCTCTTCCGCCCGCTCGGCGGCATTATCTTCGGCCATTTTGGCGACCGTTTAGGCCGTAAGCGCATGCTAATGATGACCGTGTGGATGATGGGGATCGCCACCGCTTGTATCGGCCTACTGCCTTCCTTTAACCAGATTGGCTGGTGGGCGCCGGTTTTGCTGGTGATTTTGCGCGCGGTGCAGGGCTTCGCCGTCGGGGGCGAATGGGGCGGCGCGGCGTTGCTGTCGGTTGAAAGCGCGCCGAAAAACAAAAAAGCGTTCTATAGCAGCGGCGTGCAGGTGGGTTACGGCGTCGGTCTGCTGCTCTCTACTGGGCTGGTATCGCTTGTCAGCAGTTTCACCACCGATGAGCAGTTCCTGAGCTGGGGCTGGCGCCTGCCGTTCCTGTTTAGCGTAGTGCTGGTACTGGCGGCACTGTGGATCCGCAACGGCATGGCCGAGTCGGCGGAGTTTGAACAGCAGTTGCAGAAAACGCCCGCCGTGGAGAAAAAACGCCTGCCGGTACTGGAAGCGTTGGTACGCCATCCGGGTGCCTTCTTATTAATCATCGCCCTGCGCCTGTGTGAACTGTTAACGATGTATATCGTGACCGCATTCGCCCTCAACTACTCGACGCAAAACCTCGGCCTGCCGCGTGAACTGTTCCTCAATATCGGGTTGCTGGTGGGCGGTATTAGCTGTTTTACCATTCCCTGCTTTGCGTGGCTGGCGGATAGGTTTGGCCGCCGTCGGATCTATATTACCGGGGCGCTGATCGGGACATTAAGCGGCTTCCCCTTCTTTATGGCGCTGGAGCAGCACTCGCTGTTCTGGATCCTGTTTTTTGCCCTGATGCTGGCCAACATCGCCCATGATATGGTGGTCTGCGTGCAGCAACCGATGTTTACCGAAATGTTTGGCGCCAGCTATCGCTATAGCGGCGCAGGCGTCGGATACCAGGTGGCCAGCGTGGTCGGCGGCGGTTTCACGCCCTTTATCGCCGCCGCGCTGGTCACTTTCTCTGGCGGCTCGTGGCACAGCGTGGCGATTTATCTGACGGTCGGCTGCCTGATCTCTGCCGTCACGGCGATGTTGATGAAAAATCGCCATCCCGTATAAAAAGGGGGCTTCGTGATAACACCACAGAATACGGACTGCTGGCCTGACGGGTTCAACGCCGACGAATTGCCCATTGTCCGCTGCAATGATCCAACGCTCGCCGAACAGCCTTTGTTCGAGCGCGCACGCCGCGGTGAAGCCGTCGCTCAGCTCTGGCAGGCGCCGCAGGGGTTCGTGGTACCCGGCAGTTACCGTAAATTCGCCAATCTGCCCGCGGTCAGCGAAGCCTTTGCCGCCCGCGGCTGGCCGGTATGGATCCGTCGCTCCGGCGGCGGGCTGGTGCCGCAGGGGCCGGGGATCCTCAACCTGAGTCTTGCCTGGCCGGTAACCCAGCCGTTAGGCGAAGCCGCCGAACCTATTTATCTGTTGTTGTGTGGAATATTGCAACGCACGCTGGCGACCTTTGGCGTCGAAAGCCAATTTCAGGCCGTCAGCGGTTCCTTCTGCGACGGGCGCTATAACCTTGCCTGCGGCGAGGGAGAGAACGCGCGCAAGATTGCCGGTACCGCTCAGTACTGGCGGCCCGTAGCCGAAAGCCAGGGGCACATCGTTCTGGCCCATGCGGTGATATTACTGGATACCGACCTGCAGGCAGCGCATCAGGCGGCCAACAGTATTGAGGCGCAGCTCGGTAGCGGCAAGGTCTATGGCGCGGACAAAACGATTACCCTCGCCGAATTATTGCCAGGTGAAACCGACCTCATCGAGCGATTCAGGCTGTCGCTCGCTAAGACGCTGCAAAGAGTGGGTTAACAGCCTCACTGGCGCACTTTTTGATCGGCGGCAAGACGCAACCGCGCCTGCTGTTCGATATTCTCCAGTAGCTCCTGAACATCGTCCTCATCGATATCTAGGAATTGCCCCTCCAGCAGCGCAGCGTGAATATCTGCGCGAGTGACTGTAATCCCCATCGGTACCGCATTCGGCTTCACTTCTTCCGCAGCCAGCGGATGCGGGTAGCGGCGACCGACCAGGTTATTGAAGACAATCGCCAGCAGCGCCAGCATCATGGAGTTCAGGAGCACCGGCGTCAGTACAAACTGGTAGCCTTCACTGTGTACGCCGGCGCCGCCAAGAATAGCCGTGAGCGCCACCGCGCCGCCAGGTGGATGCAGGCAACGCAAAAAGTACATCCCGGCGATCGCCAGCGCCGCCGCCAGGCCGCAGGCGATCGCCGTATCCGGCACTAACAGCCCCACCGTGACGCCGATCAGCGCTGAAAGCACGTTGCCGCCAACGATAGACCAGGGCTGAGCAAGCGGGCTGCTGGGCGCGCCAAATAGCAATACCGCCGAGGCGCCCATCGGCGCAATAAACCACAGATTCACCTCGCCAAGCAGCCAGTGGCTGAACATGCTGGTGACGGCAAGACTCGTTCCGGCGCCGATTGAGCCCAATAAAATATGCTTTTTCGCAACGGGTAAAGCGTGGGGTTTTAAACGGCCGAGGAAAATACGCGCGCGGGAAAATAGCGGGCGCTGTAAAACGCGTAACATCGAACGAATCGCTCACATCATAGGAAGAAATTATATTTCATTGTCTTTATTTAACTCTTCATTAACAACCATGTATTTATGATGCCTATTATTTGCAACTTTATCGGGCAGTGCGGGTTATGTGATTTTTACATGCTGCGTTAGAATCATCTTCCCCTCCGGGGTTAAACCCACTCTACGGATTAAAGGTCACAATACGGTGAATAATAAGACAAATTTAACGAAAGAAGTGGCATGGGCCAGCCAGAATATGCCGCGTACCCTGCGCCAGGTGGCGGCCCTTCCCGACCTCAGCCATGTACGCCTGGCCTGCTGTATGCATCTGGATATGAAAATGATCCCGCTGGTGCAGGGGCTCCTGGAGAAAGGGGCGAAAGTCTTTTTGACCACCTGTAACCCAACCACCGTGCAGGATGAGGTCATCGCCTGGCTAGTAGAACGTGGCGCGGAAGCTTGCGCCTGGCGCAATATGAGCGATGCCGACTGGCAGCAATCATGGGAAAAAGCCATCGCCTGGGGGCCAACTCACCTTTGTGAGATGGGCGCAGATATCACCACCCTGCTCCACCAGCGCGGCGAGTTCGGCAATGTCGTCGCCGGCCTTGAAGCCACCGGCTCCGGCGTCAATCGTCTCGGTGATATCCGCCCCGGCTATCCAATTTTTAACTGGGATGATCTGCCGGTCAAAGAAGGGCTACATAACCGCCATATGGTTGGCCTGACGGCCTGGCACACCTTCTTCCAGACCACTCACCTTACCCTACATGAGAAAAAAGTGCTGGTGATCGGCTACGGCCTGGTCGGGCAAGGCGTCGCGGCGGCGGCAAAAGCCTTCGGCGGCCAGGTCATGGTGGCGGAAATCGATCCGGCGCGCCGTTTACAGGCCGCTTATGACGGCTGGCATGTCGTGGATTTACAGGATGCAATCGCATCAGCCGACGTCGTAGCCACCGCCACCGGCGGCAAGAAAGTGGTCAACAGCCTGGCGCTGGACAGCGCTAAAGATGGCGTGTTTATTCTCAACGTCGGCCACGTGGCGGAAGAGATTGACTGCGAACACCTGCGCCAGTTCCCGCATGAAGAGGTTATGCCCTATATCAACGCTTATCGGCTGCCGGAGAAAACAATCTATCTGATGGCCGATGGCTCAATGCTCAACCTTACCGCCGGTTTTGGCGATAGCCTGAATGCGTTTGATGTCACCCTTGCGGTGATGGCCAGCGGCATTCGTCATATCGTCACCGACGGCATGCAAGCAGAAGCGGATGTTTATCTGCTGCCGCAAAGCGTGTGGCAGCAGGCGCTGTAAGCACTATTTCGGGGGGCCGGTCGGCGCCCCGAAGCCGGTTAACGGGTTTCCGGCAGCACGATATTGCTCTCCGCCAGCGTCCCCATATCGTTGAACATTGCCCCTGCGGCCTCGACCAGATGCATCGCTAACGCCGCGCCGCTGCCTTCGCCTAAGCGCATCCCCATATCCAGATAAGGCTTCAACTGCAGATGCTCCAGCGCAATATGTGCCCCCTTCTCCGCCGACAGATGCGACGGAATCAGATACGGATGCAACTGTGGAGCAATCCGGCAGGCCGCCAGTGCCGACGCGTATGATAAGAAACCATCAAGTATCACCGGCAATCCGCAGGAAGCGGCGCCCAGCATGACCCCGGCCATCCCGAGCAAGTCAAAACCGCCCACTTTTGCCAGCACGTCGAGACCATCGCCCGCTGAAGGCTGGTTGACCGCTATCGCCCGGCGTACGACTTCCGCCTTGTGCGCCAGCTGCGATACCGGAAGGTTCGCGCCGATGCCCACAACATCGCCGGCATCATGATCGGTCAGCACGCTGACTACTGCCGCAGCGGGGGTCGTGTTAGCCATTCCTAATTCGCCCACGCCGAACAGACGCACGCCCTGCTCCGCAAGCTGACGGGTGTAGCGCATGCTCGCCAGCAGCAGCGTTTCGGCCTGCTCCCGGCTCATCGCCGCGGTGCAGGCAATATTGCCGCTACCGCGCGCCACTTTCATATTCACCAACCCCGGGATCGGTTCGGCGTCAATCCCGACGTCAATCACCTGAACATCAGCCCCCGCCTGCGCTGCCAGCACGCAAACACCGGTATTCTTACGGGTCATATTGACCGCCTGAATCGCGGTCACCGCCTGTGGCGAGACGGTAACGCCTTCATGCCAGACGCCGTGGTCGGCGCACATAACCACAATAGTTTTACGTGGAAAACGTAACGTGCCCTGTAGACCCGGCATGCCTGCCAACTGAATCGCCAGCGATTCCAGACGCCCCAGGCTACCAGGCGGTTTCAACAAGCCGTCAATATGCTCACCTGCGCGCGACATCGCGCTTTCGTCCAGTCGCGGGATGGCTGCTAACCATTCAGTTAATGTATTCATATGCTTCCTGTCAGCGCGGTATATGCTCTATAGCAACGCCAGTAAAAAGATAACTTCGCCCAGTTCAATGGCCGCCCCAAGCGTATCGCCGGTTTGCCCGCCCAGCGTGCGCTTCAGCGCCTGACCAAGCGCCGATATCACCAGCAGCGTTATAACCGCAGCCAGCAGGCCATGCAGGCCCAGCAGCAGCGTTGCCAGCGCCAATGATAGCGCCAGGGTAATGACGGTCTGTCGGAAAGTCACCTTGCCAATAAATACGTTACCAAGCCCCTGCTCCCGGGCATAGCGCTGGCGGTACATCAACAGCACCGACATCCCTCGCGCCACGGCACAAGATGCAGCCAACGCGGCCAGCATCGAGGTGCCACGCAGCGCCAGTTCGCTAATGACGAAGACCTTCGCCACCAGCACAAAGATCAGCGCCAGTCCGCCGTGCGTCCCCAACCGGCTATCGCGCATGATCTCCAGCATCCGCTCGCGGCGGCGGGCGGAAAAGATCCCATCGCAGGTATCCGCCAGGCCATCAAGATGAAAACCGCCGGTCAGCAGCGCCAGCGCCAGTACGGCAAACAGCGCGGCCAACGGCAGGCCGCACCAGGCATGAAGCGCCAGCATCACCAGCCCGGCAATCGCGCCAAGTAGTAACCCCACCAGTGGGAAAGTGACGATCCCGCGCTCATATTGATCGATTTCCAGCCCCTGTGACCAGCGGGCCGGAACCGGCAAGCGGCTCATAAAAGAAAGCGTGGCGAAGAACGATTTAATCATTTGATTTTGACTCCTATCCCTGAAACAACCAGCCACACCTCATCGGCGGCCGCGGCCAGCATCTGATTCACGCGCCCGGCAATATCGCGAAAATGCCGCGCCAGCCGGTTATCCGGCACTATTCCCAACCCCACTTCATTGGTGACCAACAGCACCGGCGCCGGGCAGGCGCGGCAGGCAGCAATCAGCTGTGTGATTTCTTGCGTGACTATCCTTTCCAGCGCAGCGTAATCCCATTCATCAGGATCCGTTTCCCCACCTTCAGCGAACAGAATATTGGTGACCAGTGTAGTGACGCACTCCAGCAAAATGGCTTCATCGGGTGCATTATCGGGGGTAATGAGTGGCGCCAGGTCACGGCTGCGCTCTGCAGTACGCCAGTGCGCCGGACGGCTATTACGGTGATGTTGAATGCGTGCGGCCATTTCATCGTCAATAACGGCTGAAGTGGCGATATAGAGCACCGACGCGCAGGATTGGAGTAATGATTCGGCGTGACGGCTTTTGCCGCTACGCGCGCCGCCGGTAATTAGTATCATCGCGGCGGTACCTGAAGCTGGGACTGCATGTGATAAACCCTTCCGGTATCAATAAGTTCACGGCGGCAGTATAACAAACTGTCGGCTTAAAGGGCGATGCTTATACGGAGGTTTAAGGCGGGAAGATGGAGGAATCCGGCGGCCTGCTATGCCGCCGGAAGAAGTGGGTGTTTTATTCGCCGACTTTGGCTTCACCCATCACTTTGAGTTTTTTGGAGATATCGCGACGCTCTTTCGACAGCTCGGCGTTTTTGATGATGTAATCGTCAACGCGGTCTTCGTAGTCGGTTTTCATGCTGGCGATGATACCCTGAATGGCTTCAACGCTCATACCCGGCTTGATGTAATCGCTGAGGTTGTCCAGCAGCAGGACACGCTTCTGGTTATCACGGATCTTTTTCTCAACGTCCTGAATTTCACGCTGCAGTTTGTTCTTACGACGGAACAGACGAACAAACTCCAGAACGTCCTGGAAAGAAGGCTTAGTTGTTTCCATTTTTACACCCCTAATATTTGAGATTCGGATTCGCTAAAGCGACTGCCCTATAGGGCTAACATAACTGCTAGCAGTCGCTGATGACAATGTTTTTTCCTTTGCGTTTATCATAACCCTAAATGCTGCTGAATCGAAGCAACCTGTTCACTTCGCGCACGTATCTGCCTTTTATTTGCGCAGCGCGCGGCAAATAAGGTGCGACAGCAGCTCAAGCTGGCGCGCCAGCTCAATGGTCAGCCAAACATAGCCGTGAATCGGCGTTTCCGACAGATTATCGTCCTGATGCTCTTTGATAAGCTGTCGCAACTCGACCACGATCTCGTTGAGCTTCTCGGTGTTGGCGCGAACAGGCTGCGGGTTTCCCTCATACAGGGCATGGGCGATAGTCAGCAACGTTTGCTGGGTCATCCGTTGGGTTTCGCGCAAAGTCTGGGCGTTAAGCATCACAAAATGGCCCTGACGAGAGGCCCAATAAGCGTTGATTTGCAGTTCCAGCATGCATACCAGATTACGGCTGACGGTCTGGATGGCTTCGAAGATTGCTTTCTGAATATGCGTTTCTTTGCTAGCCGGGGTTATCAACCCGCGCATTTTCACCACGTCATTGAGCGCTTTCTGAAGATGTTTTTCCAGCCGCGGGCGCTCAACCAGATTTGGCGAAAAACCGGCCTGATACAGCCGATTAAACGTTGTGACATAATTCGCCATCTGGATGCGCCAGTGCAAAAACGCCCGCTGCGGCCAGATACCGGTAAACAGCATCGCCAACAGTGAACCAAAGATAACATCGCCGCTTCGCCACAACGCGGTGTTCATATCGCCCGGCGGCGCGCCCACCACCACCGCCAGCGTAATGCCGATAAGCAGCGCCTGATAGGGCCGCTTGCCGAGCGCCAGCCAGCCGCAAAGGAACATCGCCACCGCGCACCACAGCACCATGATTGGCAGTGAAATAAGCTCAAGTTTGAGCGCTACCAGCCCCAATACCGAACCAAGGATAGTGCCGCCAATACGTTCGAAGGCCCGCGGCACCACATTGCCCCAGAAAGAGATAGGCCCCATCACCACCACCAGGGTGATCAAAGGCCAGGTGCCCTCCGGCACGTTCAGCAGACGCACCAGCAAGAAGGTCAGAACAAAAGCCAGCGCGATGCGGATACCGTGCACAATTCGGTAATGACGATACAGTCGGATCTCAAATGGCTTAAGTGATTTATCAGCGCGCACGGCCTGCTCCGGCAAACAGAAAAAGCCAATTGTAGCCGCTTTTTTCGCAAGCGCACTGCGCTAGTGTAAGAAACCTTGTCAAAATCAGGGATAAAGGTTTATTAGCCGACGCGATTCACCGCTACGTACATCTCAATATCCCAGTGACCGTCCTGGTTGCCGTCGTTAAGGTAGATTTCAAAACAGGGTTTATCAGCAATTTGAAGATCGCTGCTCTGCAGCAGGCTGTCAAAGAACTGCAGCCACGGCGTGGAGAAATCATGGTTAATGACCCGCGCGCTGGCGCAGGCGTAGTCGCCGCCGGCAATCGCGGTGAGGATGACTCCTTCGCTATTCGGCGGGATGACGTAATCATCCGCCACGGTAACAACGGTGTCACAACGCAGTTTTTCCGCGGGCACCTGCTGCGGATTATCGTAATAAACCGCCACCCACTCCTGCGCCGGCACCTGGTGGTGACTGACCCACGCCGCCAGTTGTTCAAACCCCTGCTTTACGGTCTGCTCCCACGGGCCAACCATATGAAACCCGGCAATCTTGCGGGCGTCGAGAGATTGAATGCTGTAGTTCATAGCGCCTCCAGTGTTGATAGAATACTGTATAAATATACATCAAATTTAGCAGCCGGATGAACAACAGTATGTGCGCGGATTCACAGAGTCGCCACAAGCGCGAAATGAATGAAGCCCGCCGCAGAGCGCGGCGGGCCCATGGGTACAGAGATTAAATGCCGTGATGCAGATAATCGCTCAGACGGGAAAACACCCCGCCCTTGCCAACGCTTTCAAGCGTCACCAGTGGCCAATGACCGACCACTTTGTCGCCATCGTAAAGCGAGATTTCGCCCACGCGTTGGTTAGCGGCGATAGGCGCTTCCAGATCCTTAGTATCCAGTACATATTTTGCTTTGATACGTGGAACTTCAGATTTCGGGATCGCGAGCCAGAAGTCCTGATCTGTGCCGAGCTTGATCTGCTCTTTGTCGCCATACCAGATATGTTCGACGCCAACCTGCTTACCTTTTTGTAGCACCTGGACGGTGTCAAAATTCTGTTGGCCCCAGTGCAACAGCTTAGCCGCCTGCTCTTCTCGCCCTTTTGGACTATCGGCCCCCATCACCACGGCAATCAAACGACGCTGGCCATCGACCGCCGAGGCAATAAGATTGAAGCCCGCTCCTGAGGTATGGCCGGTTTTCAGGCCATCGACATTCATGGTTTTGTCCCACAGCAAACCGTTACGGTTCTGCTGGGTGATACCGTTCCACGTCAGGCTTTTTTCGCTATACATGTGATAGACATCCGGCTCGCCGTGAATAATCGCCCGCGACAACACCGCTAAATCATAGGCGGAGCTATGCTGGCCAGGCGCGTCGAGTCCGTGGACGGTTTCAAAATGGGTGTCTTTCAGATGCAATTTTTCAACGTAGCTATTCATCAACGCGACAAATTGCGGTTGGCCGCCGGCGACATAGTCAGCGAGCGCGACGCAGGCATCGTTACCGGAATCGACGATCAGTCCGCGGCTAAGATCGCGGACGCTAACGCGATCGCCCGCTTTAAGGAACATCAGCGAAGAACCGTTAAACACCGGATTGCCCTTGGCCCAGGCGTCTTTGCCGACGGTAACCATATCATCAAAGGTAATACGATGGCTGTCGATGGCGCGGTCGACGACGTAGCCGGTCATCAGTTTGGTGAGGCTGGCGGGGTTACGCTGTTGGTGTTCGTTACCGGCGGTCAGGATTTGACCGGTAGTGTAGTCCATCAGCACCCAGGAACCGGCCTGGATCGAAGGCGGCGTCACGGTGACGGGCAAATCAGCAGCGGCAAATGCGCAGGAAACGCTCGAAGCGAGCAAAGTTACAGCAAATAAAAAACGGCCTTTCAACGGCATATCCTCAAGATTTACAGATTCGCCGTCCTTTTTACGGAAGTTCGCCTGAGAGATCAGGGTTAAATTGCAAGAAAATATGACATGGTAGATTTATCGATGCTCATAATGAATAAAAAGCATAACAACTAACCTATCTAATATAACGCCATTTATTTTAACGAGGCTATTAACACCCATAATTAGCATGGGATTTAAAAACACTCAAACACAAAAAGTAATTAAGAAAAAACCTAAAAATGCATGTCATAAAAAATTAATATGAAAAACCTTCATGAGGTTATTCTTAAATACTTTCCATAAACAATTCCTATGTAGACATTTCAACTGATCATATATTATCTATTAACATCTAATTCACAAACATATTCATTGGTGTAACGATGAGCCAGACTAAAAACTGGTCTCCTGAGCTTGATGGCTTACGAGGCTACGCTTCCTTGTGGGTCCTGCTCGGTCACATTTGTATTTTGACACGATGCAACATCCCTATCCTGAGCAACCCGGATTTTGGCGTCGATCTTTTCATTTTGCTGTCCGGCTACCTTATGGCCAAGAATTACATAGAGAGGCAGCACGTCGAACCCTGGATGTCCGTTAAAACGGTAACTTCATTTTGGACAAGGCGCTTTTTCCGAATCGCTCCGCTTTATTATGTCCTTCTAATTGTGGCATTTATTTTCGGTGAAACCTTTGGTCACTACCGGGATGCTATCGCGCTGGCATGGCCTGAAACGCAAACTGAGACCGCGAGATATACCGACTCATCAATGGCGAACGTGTTAACGCACATCTCATTCACCTTTGGTTTCCTTCCTTATTATTCATTCAGGACAGTCCTTCCTGACTGGAGTATTGGGCTTGAAATGCAATACTATGCCCTTTTCCCGTTTATCATGATGCTGGTCATGGGGATTGGTTTCATTAGGACTTGCCTGGCATTGATTGTAATGTGCGTAATGGCTGCATTTATTTTCCCTGGATATTTCGCAGCATTCCCGATGCCCTCGATGATTTTATTCAAGCTACCTTTATTTATATCAGGAATGTTACTCTATAAAGCCGTAGCAGAGAGCCGTAAGATCTACGTTATGGTTGCATTACTTTCTCCACTCGCTGCATTTTTGATGGGTTACTTTACTTCACCTATCCGTATGATCATTGAGGTTATGATAATCCTTGGGATGTCGATTCTTCTGATGCCTCATAGTGATAAATCGCCACTAAAAGGTATTGTCTTCTTTAGCAGAAAGTTACTTTCCGCCCGCTTCAGTCAGTTCCTCGGTGACGTATCATATTCGGTATATCTGTTGCATTTGATGATTGTTATTCCAGTTATAGGGAAACTTGTCAAGTATAACGGATTTTTTGATTTGGCCGCCCCATTACGTAGTCTACTTGTTGCCGTTATTTCATTACCAATTATTTACATGATCTCATTAGGTTTTTATCAATACATTGAGAAAAAAGGAATTATGCTTGGAAGAAAAATCATTAATTCCAAAAAAATAACAACAAGTGAAGTAATGTAATTACTTCGAGCACATGATTTTCGCGCGATGTTTATTATTTAAAATAAAATCGCGCTTATTTTATATAATAATACAAGCAAGAGCTTTAAAAACTTAAAACATAAGTATAACTATTGAATTTCATCTAAAAAACAGTTGGCACTATTAACATCTAAATTCTCTCATAAAATCTTGATAGCAAATTGTCCTAAATTTTATCCCAACAAATTTTTGCAGTGGAAAAATGCGCTTACTCTTGAGATACTGAGTATAGCCATATGCCTCTTTAGCTGTGAATTCATACAGCTTAACTTATTACTTAGAAATCATATGGTTATCTTGTAACTACTATTACTTTAGGTGAATTTTACTATGAAATCACAGACTACAGGGAACGCGCAAGTATGATGCTCAAAGTAAAGTATGCATCGTTTATCATGTTCATCTGTGCACTAGGAAGCCAGCTAACTGACGTGAGTGTGGGGGTGCTGAAGCTATGGGAGTTGATGGCGATTATCATTTTCCCATTTTTCATGACTAAAATACACAAAAAGACATTACCTTTCGTATTGTTCTTTTTTTCTCTATTAGTGATATCATTAGCTACACAGCTTTTTACAGATGTTTTCTTCTGGAATTATGGCGGCCTAAAACAAAAATATGTAATATCAGTAGTTCGTTTCGCTGAACTTATGCTATGTATCTCAACCGCTATTGTAATGCTCAACGCTGCACGAAAATATAAAGTTGAACTTCCCGAGTTGATTAGTAAATTCATTACTTATAATTTCTATATGACATTATTTGTACTTGGGTTATTAACGATAGATATAGTCGCAGGGACACATATTGTTAGTTATTATCAGATCCATCGATTGAAGGGATTCTATGTTGAAGGTGGACCTTATGGTTTATATTTAGCGTCTCTGATATTTCTTGAGTTTCTTTACAAGAAAAGAAAATTGATGATGTTTACATTTGCAATAGCACTTGCGTTTTCACAGTCGAAAGCAGGAATATGTGCAATTGCGATTTTCCTCTTTGTTAGTTTCATGATGAAAAACAAATACTTAAGTGGATTCCTTAAACCAGGGAACTTCATAAGATTTTCTTTCTTCATAGCACTGAGTATTTCTATTTCGGCATTCGCAATTTTTAAGATTGCATATAACTATATTGATGATTATCAGAATGTATATTCATTAATCAAAGGGCGTGCAGGTGATCCAAGTTTGATTATGGGTCGAATTGCTGCATCCCACATTGGCCCGAAAATTTTCGAAGACAATCCTATATTTGGCGTGGGCCTCGGTGGTTATTCGTTAGTAAGAAATAACTTAGAATACAGGGAAGGTTTCCCCGTTGTATCTGGATGGGATCTAACTGGCCTTGGAGGATTTTTCAATTTAATGATTGAAAATGGTATATTTGGCGTGTTGGGTTTCATTATTATTATTTTATTGACTTACAAAAAAGATCTTCCAGGCATGTGCTTTATGATGCTATTTATTATTCCTTTTATTTTTGGCGCGCAGTTATATATGTTCTATCCTTGGGTATTTCTTGGATTCTACTTTGTATATCGTTATGGCGACCCAAAGTTGAGTGCTGATCAAAAAGCCACTGTCGATAGTGCATTAACGGCTAGTCAGGCAAACTCTAATTAAGAATACTGGAGAAACTGATGATTTTTTCGCGAAGGAATTTTCTAAGATATATACTTCCATCCGCCTTTATCGTGGATGCAACCCTTAACAAATCAGAAGCTTCTCCAGTTGCTATTGCTAACGATAACACTCATTTAGATAATAATGCAGTCCTTTCGGCCTCCCCATTACATTATAAGGCCCAATATAGTAGTCAGCCAGATGATACGGCTGCCGTTCTTACTGCGATTAACTATTGTATTAAAAACAATAAATATCTTGATCTTAGGGGAGGCCCGTGGAAAATATCGAAAACTTTAGATCTGACAGGCGTCAAATCTATTATCACAGACTGGTCAGGTCGGCTGATTATCAATACCGATAATTTTCAAGCAACTAATAATGGTAATTTTGCTGTAATTATCGGGAACCCGGACTCTGATTATAAAAGTGATCGAGCAAATTACACAACGGTCAATGGCCTTTTGTGTATTATTGCTGAAGATCGAAAAATACCTTTAAATGGATTGTTTATAAAAGGCTCACTTTTAAGCTTCGATTCTATTCGAGTTATAGGATTTAATGGTTCCGGTATAGTATTATCTTCAGTATGGGATAGTTCTTTTAAAAGTCTGTCAAGCGAGCTTTGTGGCAATGTCCATAAATACCAAATAGCAATAATTAGCGGGGGAGATACCTCAAATTGCCTTTCAATCGATAGGATACAGTCGGAAAGAGCATTTCATAAATGTTTATATATAAACGCGATCCGTTCAACACTAAACACTCTACATGCAGAGAGAACTACGATTTTAACTAGAGATGATGGCTCAAGCCTTTCATCTTCCTTAAAATATACCAATGTTTCTATAACATTGAGTAATTGCGTTCTAAATCAAGTTATTCATGACACGTCCGCAAAAAGTAATGATCTTAGCAAATTAGAGAAGATTGTTGCAGATAAATCATCCGTTGTCTTAAATTTAGTTGATACTATTCTTAATTCTGCTCATTTAAATGGATGTGTTCTATCAACCTCAATGGCAATAAGATCTCAATTTAATTCTGTTTTCTGCGAATCATGGTTCTTTGAGGATATCCAGTCAATAGATAATTCTTCAATCGACTGCTCAAACATTAGTAAAACGCTTGTAATCACTCGAAATTTATTATTACAAAACTCAAATCTGGCATCACTCACTATGCCAGAGAATGCTCATGACATACTTATTGATAAATGTAAAATCAGCAACGCTTCTATAAGTAAAAAAATCACCGGCAATATACTATTTCGTTCCTGCCTATTCCAGCCAGAGATGGAATTATTAGAAACAGGCAGCCAAAGTGATACAACACCACAAATTTCACTTTCAGCAAACATCCCTGTTTCTTTTAATGATTGTATTTTCCTTGGCAAGGTTAAAGGAATGCAGAACTCCCAAGCAATTTTTAAAGGGGGGTTTATTAATGATGCAGACATCGCAAGTGGATTTGTTGGTCAATTCTATAATGTGCAAATTAAAAAATTCACTTTCTCTGGAGAAGCGGCCTTTATTACCAATCAATGCATTATTGAGGATGTTATTTCATGGAGTCCTCCTAAGAATTTAATCGCGCCATTAGGTGTAAAATCTGAAATAATGAGTGTTCAAAATGGACATTCTCAATATTACTCTCCCGGAAACAATGGTCAGTGGCTATTAAAACAAAAAGATTAATATTTTAGAGGAAGTGCCATTAGGGAGTCTACCCAAAACTCCCTTTTGAACTTGTATTATGTAAAAACATCATTTAAAAATGCGTCAAAAATGCTATAATCATTAAATTGATATTATCTATTTAATTTTAGATTTTTTCTTTCGGAAGACTATATGGATTTTATGTAACTATGATAGAAAGAGAACAACAATCCTTCCTCTTCCACGACTACGAAACCTTCGGAACCAGCCCTTCGCTCGACCGACCGGCGCAGTTCGCCGCCATCCGCACCGATAGCGATCTGAATGTCATTGGCGAACCGGAAGTCTTCTACTGCAAGCCTGCGGACGACTATCTGCCGCAGCCGCAGGCGGTAATGATTACCGGTATTACGCCACAGGAAGCGCTGGCCAAAGGTGACAACGAGGCCGCTTTCGCCCGCCGCATCAACGATCTGTTCACGGTGCCGAAAACCTGTATCGTCGGCTATAACAATGTCCGCTTTGATGACGAAGTCAGCCGCAATATTTTTTATCGCAACTTTTACGATCCCTATGCCTGGAGCTGGCAGCATGATAATTCGCGCTGGGATCTGCTGGATGTCATGCGCGCCTGCTATGCCCTGCGTCCGGAAGGTATCAACTGGCCGGAAAACGAAGAAGGATTGCCAAGCTTCCGCCTTGAGCATCTGACCGTCGCAAACGGTATTGAGCATAGTAATGCCCACGATGCGATGGCCGATGTGTACGCCACCATCGCGATGGCGAAACTGGTGAAGACCCATCAGCCGCGTCTGTTTGAATATCTGTACAGTCATCGTAATAAACGCAAGCTGGCGACGTTGATCGACGTGCCGCAGTTAAAACCACTAGTCCACGTTTCCGGTATGTTCGGCGCCGCCCGCGGCAACACCAGCCTGGTCGCGCCGCTGGCCTGGCATCCGGATAACCGCAATGCGGTGATTATGGTTGACCTGGCGGGTGATATGTCGCCGTTGTTGGAGCTCGATGCCGATACACTGCGCGAACGCCTGTATACTCCACGAGATGAACTCGGTGATTCACCGGCAGCGCCAATTAAGCTGGTGCATTTAAATAAATGCCCGGTGCTGGCGCAGGCCAATACGTTGCGCCCACAGGATGCCGACCGTTTAGGTATTAATATTCAGCGCTGCCTGGAGAATGCCCAACTGCTGCGCGCAAATCCGCAGGTACGCGAAAAGGTAGTCGCGCTATATGCCGAAGCCGAACCGTTCACGCCATTGGATAATGTTGACGCCCAACTTTACAACGGATTCTTTAGCGATGCCGATCGCGCGGCGATGAAAATTGTGCTGGAAACCGAACCCCGAAATCTGCCGGCGCTGGATATTACCTTTGCTGATAAACGCATTGAACGCCTGCTGTTTAACTACCGCGCGCGTAACTTCCCCGGTACGCTTGATGAAAACGAACAGCAGCGTTGGTTAGAGCACCGCCGTAACGTCTTTACGCCGGAATTTTTGCAGGCCTATGCCGATGAACTGCAGTTGCTGTATCAACAGTACGCTGACGATAGTGAAAAACAGGCCCTGTTGAAAGCGCTGTGGCAATATGCGCAGGAAATCGTTTAACCCGGGCCAGGCCGTAACCGTAGCCCGGGAATACTGACTTAACTTTTCGCGCGGCTGGCGATGATATCGTCGGCCACGTTACGCGGCGCTTCCGCGTAATGATGGAACTCCATGCTATAGGTCGCGCGGCCCTGCGACATCGAGCGCAGCGTAGTAGAATAACCGAACATTTCGGCCAGCGGCACATCGGCACGAATAATCTGGCTACCGAAACGCTCCTCCATCCCCTGCACCATCCCGCGACGGGAAGAGAGATCGCCCATAATATTCCCCGCGTACTCTTCCGGCGTCTCCACCTCGACGTGCATCACCGGCTCCAGGATCACCGGGTCCGCTTTTCGCGCCCCTTCCTTGAAGCCGAAAATTGCCGCCATACGGAAAGCCATCTCGGACGAATCGACGTCATGATACGAACCAAACGTCAGAGTCGCTTTAACGTCGACGACCGGATAGCCCGCCAGCACGCCGGCGCCCATCGCTTCACGCAGCCCTTTCTCCACAGAAGGGATGTATTCACGCGGTACCACCCCACCTTTGGTGGCATCTTCAAATACAAAGCCGCTCCCCGCCGCCAATGGCTCCAGTGTCAGCACGACGTGCCCATACTGCCCCTTACCGCCGGACTGACGCACAAATTTACCTTCCACATCCTTCACCGTTTTACGGATGGTTTCCCGATAGGTAACCTGCGGACGGCCAATATTCGCCTCAACGCCAAACTCGCGTTTCATACGGTCGACGATAATCTCCAGATGCAACTCCCCCATCCCGGAGATAATCGTCTGTCCGGACTCTTCATCGGTGTGCAGGCGGAACGACGGATCCTCGGAAGCCAACCGCTGCAGCGCAATGCCCATTTTCTCCTGGTCGGCCTTAGTCTTCGGTTCAATCGCCAGCGAAATGACCGGTTCCGGGAACTCCATGCGCTCGAGAGTGATGACCGCATCCGGATCGCATAGCGTATCGCCCGTCGTGACATCTTTTAGACCAACACAGGCGGCAATATCGCCGGCGTGCAACTCGTCGACTTCGTGGCGATCGTTGGCATGCATCAGCACGATACGCCCGATACGCTCTTTCTTGCCCTTCACCGGGTTAAAAACCGCATCGCCCTTTTTCAACGTCCCGGAATAGACGCGAATGAAGGTCAACTGGCCGACGTAGGGATCGGTCATGAGTTTAAACGCCAGCGCCGACAGCGGCTCATCGTCGCTCGGGTGACGTTCCGCCGGTTGCCCCTTGTCATCAATACCCTGAATAGCCGGAATATCCAGCGGCGACGGCATGAATTCAACGACCGCGTCGAGCATCCTCTGTACGCCTTTATTTTTAAAAGCGCTACCGCAGAGCACCGGCTGGATCTCGCCGCCGACTGTGCGTTTGCGTAGTCCGGCCACAATTTCCGCTTCGCTCAGTTCACCGCTCTCTAGATATTTATCCATCAGCTCATCACTGGCTTCCGCCGCGGCCGAGACCATTTTTTCCCGCCACTGCCGGGCCGTCGCCAGCAGGTCATCGGGTACAGGCGCGTAACTGAACGTCATCCCCTGCGTTGCATCATCCCACTGAATGGCCCGCATCTTTATCAGGTCGACGACGCCGGTAAAATGCTCTTCGGCGCCAATGGGGATAACAATCGGCACCGGATTGGCCTTCAGGCGATCGATCATCATTTGCACCACGCGGAAGAAATCGGCGCCCGGGCGGTCCATTTTGTTAACGAAAGCCAACCGCGGGACGTGATACTTGTTGGCCTGCCGCCAGACGGTCTCCGACTGCGGCTGCACGCCGCCGACCGAGTCATAGACCATCACCGCGCCGTCCAGCACGCGCATCGAGCGTTCTACTTCGATAGTGAAGTCCACGTGCCCCGGAGTATCAATGATATTAATACGATGGGGCTCAAAGCTGCGGTCCATCCCGGGCCAGAAACAGCTTACCGCTGCGGAAGTAATGGTAATCCCACGTTCCTGCTCCTGCGCCATCCAGTCGGTAGTTGCCGCGCCATCGTGTACTTCACCCAGCTTATGGCTCATTCCGGTGTAAAACAGAATGCGCTCAGTGGTGGTGGTTTTACCGGCATCGATATGCGCGGAGATACCGATGTTGCGATAACGTTCGAGGGGGATGGGTCGGGGCATGATGCGTCCTTAGTCATTTTGACTGTCAATGAGCGGCTAAATCCGCCGCGGTTAGGTTTACGGCATCTATAATAGTACAACTGTACGAGTATATTCGAACTGTTTTCTCTATCACTGTTATCGGTCAGGTTGCGACGGCGCGCGTGGCGCAAGAAAAGGAGTTTGGGTATATTAGCCGCCAGCCGCCGATACGGACTGCTGTTCGCGTAAACAGCACAACCGCCGACACAGGAATATTATGATCGCCAATCACCCCGAACGTGAACAAATTCGCCTGGAAAATGTCCTTTTTGCCCTGGGTAACCCCTTGCGGCTGGAAATCATTCGCACGCTCTCCGACGGCAGCGAGCAGAGTTGTAACGCGCTACGCAAAGAAGATATCGCTAAATCCACCATGACTCACCACTGGCGGGTACTGCGCGACAGCGGCGTGATCTGGCAACGTCCTCAGGGGCGGGAAAACTTAATTTCGCTACGCCGCGACGATTTGGATGCCCGCTTTCCAGGACTGCTGGATACGCTGCTTAACGTGATGCGACAGGAGAAGTAAGCGCTCCATCCCCTGCCCCCCGGCCGCCACCGGGGATATTCAGCGGACGCCAGAAACAAAAAAGCCGGAGGTTTCCCTCCGGCTTTTGTTAGCATAAAGCGTGATTACGCAACGTCTTCGTATTGCGGTACCGGGTTGCGGAAGCTTTTGGTTACACACGCCAGGTAAATCAGACCGATACCGGCCCAGATCAGACCCAGGATCATCGAGCTCTCTTCCAGGTTAACCCACAGCGCGCCGACAGTCAGAGCGCCGCACATCGGCAGGAACAGATACTGGAAGTGGTCTTTCAGCGTCTTGTTGCGTTTCTCGCGGATCCAGAACTGCGAGATAACCGACAGGTTAACGAAGGTGAACGCCACCAGCGCGCCGAAGTTAATCAGCGCGGTCGCCATTACCAGGTCAAAGTTAATCGCCAGCAGCGCGATCGCGCCAACCAGGATGATGTTCATCGCCGGAGTGCGCCAGGTCGGATGCACGTAGCCGAAGAAGCTTTTCGGGAATACGCCATCGCGGCCCATTACGTACATCAGGCGCGCAACGCCAGCGTGCGCCGCCATACCGGAAGCCAGCACGGTGATAGTGGAGAAGATCAGCGCGCCCACCTGGAAGGCTTTACCTGCCACATACAGCATGATTTCAGGCTGTGAGGCATCCGGATCCTTAAAGCGCGAGATATCCGGGAAGTACAGCTGCAGGAAGTAGGTAGCAAAAATGAAGATCAGGCCGCCAATCAGCGCAGTCAGGAAGATAGCGCGCGGAATAACGCGTTCTGCATCTTTGGTCTCTTCAGACAGATTGCTGATGCCGTCAAAGCCGGTAAATGAGAAGCAGAGTATCGTCGCCCCGGTAATCATCGGGATAACGTGCGCATCGCCGGACCAGAACGGACGGCTGCTGGCCAGCGTACCGGCGCCCTCGCCTTCAAATACGCCATACACCACCATGCCGAGGATCACGGCAATCAGTACCACCTGCAACACCACGATAACGGTATTGAAGTTGGCGACGGACTTGATGCTGCGCAGGTTAAAGGCGGTCATAAACGCGACCAGCGCGATAACAAACACCCACGATGGAATCGAAGGCACCAGCGCTTCAAAGTAGATTTTCGCCAGCAGGATATTGATCATCGGCGCGAACAGGTAGTCGAGCAGAGAGGACCAACCCACCATGAAGCCAACGGTCGGGCTAATGGATTTCTGGGCGTAGGTATACGCTGAACCCGCGGAAGGATAGCGGCGTACCAGCTTCCCATAGCTCAGCGCAGTAAAAAGAATAGCGATTAACGCAAAGGCGTAGGCCGTCGGCACGTGGCCGTCGGTCATACCAGAGACGATACCGAACGTATCGAACAGCGTCATCGGCTGCATATAGGCCAGGCCCATCATTACAACCGGAACTAACGTAAGGGTTTTACGTAATTCCACGCGAGAGGTATTTGGAGTAGCGTTATGCGACATAGTTATCCCCTTTTACGGCGAAGGCCAGCGCGTAAGCAAAAAATTGCCCCATTTCTTTCTATTCCTCAGCGACAACGACTGTCGGTTTTTAGTAAATATCTATCCGGTACGAAGCCCGGCCTCTTGGTATTGAATGATGTGTCTTTCGACCAAAAAAATAACCGACACTTTAAAAAAAGCGTCGGCTAGTCTCTGGTTTTCAGGCTGCGTATTTTGCAACAACTTCTGGCTTAATGACAAGATGTTGTAAGGTTTATTAATAGGCTAAGAATTCTAACCGCCTAATATTCATACTATTTTAGTATTGTAGATCTGACGAATAGCACTATTTGCTAATATCGCTTGTAACCACCATTGCGCGGCAAGGCCAAAAACGTCTTCATTCCAGCCAATCCATGCCCGATGCAGCCGCGCGGGTGTGGTAATGCGTTTCTCGACCAATTTGCCCTTCTCCAGCCAGGCCTTAGCCAGATAACGCGGCAAGTAGGCCCAGCCCAGCCCGGCGCATACCAGCTCCAACAGGCCGTTCATATCAAAAACCGTCACACTCTCCTGCTTTTCGCTTTGCAGCAAACCGGCATCGCAGATAATCGCCCGATATCGCTGTAACACCCGCAAATTCAGCGGTTCCTTAGCCTGCGCCAGCGGATGATTAATCGCGACCACAAAACACAGATCCAGCTCGCCAAGCAGACTAAAACCATAACCCACCAGCGTTGGCGGCTCGTTAAGCGCGCCCAGCACCATGTCGACCTCGCCTGCCGCCATAGCATCCCAACCTCCAGCATTGGTGAATTGCAAACGGGTCACGTTGTGCTGTTGATAAAACTGTTCCATGAGTGAAGTTAAAAGAGAGAAAGGAAAAGTCATATCGACGCTGATGGTCAGGGTATTTTCCCAGCCCTGATGTAACCTGATAGCCTGCAGCTCAAGTTCACGAGCGGTATGAAGTAGCTCACGCCCCTTTTCCAACAGCATCTGCCCGGTGCAAGTAAAGCGCGCCCGATGGCCGCTACGATCCAGCAGTTGGATATTCAGATCGCTTTCTAGTTTATGGATGGTGTAGCTCAGCGCCGAGGGGGTTTTATAGAGCTTTGCCGAGGCCGCGGCAAAGCTCCCCTCTTTTTCTAAGGCATCAAGAATAACGAGGACATCCAGCAGTGGTTTCATCGCCCCCCCTTACGGTACGCGAATGCCTGCTGGTGGTTACTCCATCGGCATCACCAGCGGATCGGGGTACTGGTATTCAAAGCCAAGCTCATAGCAGATCCGGTTGCCATCAATGATTTTGCCTTTACCGCCTTCCGGGTTATCGGTAAATACCGGTAACGGCAGCCCAAGTTCACGGGCCATCTGCGGATAAAAGACACCTCGCGCCGGATGCATTGGCGCACATATATTATAGATGTGTCCGCCTTTCGGAGCCTGAAGCAATAACTCAATCGCGGCAATAACATCCTGCAGATGCACCAGATTGACCCCGTGCTGGCCATCCGGAGCCGATTTACCGGCAAAGAAACGCCCCGGGTGGCGAGAAGGCCCCACCAGCCCGGCGAGACGCAGAATATCCACCGAGGTACCCGGCAACGCATGCAGCCAGTCCTCCAGCTCTTTCAGAACCCTGCCGCTGGCGGTTTGCGGATCGCGCGGCGAATTTTCCTTCATCGTCCCTTCAGTATTGCCATAAACCGAGGTCGAACTGGTAAAAATAATGCGTGGAATATGCCGCGAGAGCGCGGTATCGACAATCTCCTGCACCGCCTGTAGATAAAAATCTTCCCCGGGGCCCGTGCGCCGCGCTGGTAACGTGATGACCAGCGCATCGACGTTCATCATCGCGTCCAGATCCTCAGCATCACAGATCAGCTGGGGGTCAAGACGCAGCGGATATCCTTCAATACCGCACATCCGCGCCGCCTCTACGCCATCCTGCGTCGTTTTACTGCCGGTGACATGCCAACCACGCGCGCGCAATGACAACGCAAGCGGCATGCCCAGCCACCCTAATCCGACAATCGCGACCTTTTTCATACCCTGGCTCCTGACTCATTCGCTGTGCTGATACTAGGCTACGCCAGCCTGCGAGACCTGACAATTTGTTCGACGAATATGAAATGAATTAATGATGGAAAAAAGGGCTTGCTTTATGCGCCGGAACTGGTTTAGGTTAAAAGACATCAAATGCATAGTCATTCAAAGAGAATTTTATGAACAGCGTTCAATTTAAAAACCACCATCATCACCATCATCCTGACTAGTCTTTCAGGCGATGTGTGCTGGAAGACGTTTGGATCTTCCAGTGGTGCATGAACGCAAAGAGAGCCCCCGGAAGATTCACTTCCGGGGGCTTTTTTTTGGACCGAATTCGGACAGATTCAGACAGGTATTCAGAGGAAAACAACAATGTTAGACAACACCCGTTTACGCATAGCTATTCAGAAATCAGGCCGTTTGAGTGAAGATTCACGCGAACTGCTCGGCCGTTGCGGCATTAAAGTCAACCTGCACACCCAGCGTCTGATCGCCCTTGCGGAAAACATGCCGATCGACATTCTGCGCGTTCGCGATGACGATATTCCGGGGCTGGTGATGGACGGCGTTGTCGACCTTGGCATTATCGGCGAGAACGTGCTGGAAGAAGAGCTGCTGAGCCGCCGCGCGCAGGGCGAAGACCCGCGCTATTTCACCCTGCGCCGTCTCGATTTTGGCGGATGCCGCCTGTCGCTGGCGACACCGGTGGATGAAAACTGGAATGGCCCGGCGGCGCTGGACGGTAAACGCATCGCCACCTCTTACCCGCACCTGTTAAAGCGCTATCTCGATCAGAAAGGTATCTCCTTTAAATCCTGTCTGCTGAACGGCTCCGTCGAAGTCGCCCCACGCGCTGGCCTTGCCGATGCCATCTGCGATCTCGTTTCTACCGGCGCAACCCTCGAAGCCAACGGCCTGCGCGAAGTTGAAGTGATTTATCGTTCCAAAGCCTGCCTGATCCAGCGCGACGGTGAGATGGACGATGCGAAACAGCAGCTGATCGACCGTCTGCTGACCCGTATTCAGGGGGTTATCCAGGCCCGCGAATCGAAATACATCATGATGCACGCGCCGACCGAACGGCTGGAAGAAGTGGTGGCGCTGCTGCCGGGCGCAGAGCGGCCAACTATTCTGCCGCTGGCAGGAGACAAACAGCGGGTAGCGATGCACATGGTCAGCAGCGAAACCCTGTTCTGGGAAACCATGGAAAAACTGAAAGCGCTGGGCGCCAGTTCTATTCTGGTGCTACCGATAGAGAAAATGATGGAGTAATCCAGCAATTCGTTTACGGGACAAACAGGGGAAATGACCATGAGCTTCAATACCATTATCGACTGGAATAGCTGCAGCGCCGCACAACAGCAACAACTATTAACGCGCCCGGCGATTTCAGCTTCCGAGAGCATCAGCAAAACGGTAGCCGGGATCCTCGCTAACGTAAAAGAGAATGGCGATGCCGCCTTACGCGAATATAGCGCCAAATTCGATAAAACCACCGTCACAGCGCTCAAAGTGTCTGACGAAGAGATTGCCGCCGCCGGCGCGCGCCTCAGCGACGAGCTCAAACAAGCGATGGCGGTGGCGGTCAACAATATCGAGATCTTTCACAACGCGCAGCAGTTGCAGGTTGTCGATGTTGAAACCCAACCCGGCGTTCGCTGCCAGCAGCTTACCCGCCCTATCGCCTCCGTCGGCTTATATATTCCGGGCGGTTCGGCGCCGCTGTTTTCAACGGTGCTGATGCTCGCCACACCGGCGCGCATTGCCGGCTGTCAGGAAGTGGTACTGTGCTCGCCGCCGCCGATTGCCGATGAAATCCTTTATGCGGCGCAGCTTTGCGGCGTGCGTAATATCTTTAACGTCGGCGGCGCGCAGGCTATCGCGGCAATGGCCTTCGGCACGGAATCGGTGGCGAAAGTCGCTAAAATCTTTGGCCCTGGCAACGCCTTCGTCACCGAGGCCAAACGCCAGGTCAGCCAGCGCCTTGACGGCGCGGCTATCGATATGCCCGCTGGCCCGTCGGAAGTTCTGGTGATTGCCGACAGCGGCGCGACGCCGGATTTCGTCGCCTCCGATCTGCTCTCGCAGGCGGAACATGGCCCGGATTCCCAGGTTATCTTGCTGACCCCGGACGCCGACATAGGCTCCCGGGTCGCCGCAGCGGTTGAACGTCAGCTAGCGGCCCTGCCGCGTGCCGAAACCGCGCGTGAAGCGCTTTCCGCCAGCCGTATTATTGTCGCCCGCGATCTCGCCCAATGTGTAGAGATCTCAAATCAGTACGGACCGGAGCACCTGATTATCCAGACCCGTAACGCCCGTGAACTGGTTGACGGTATCACCAGCGCCGGTTCGGTATTCCTCGGCGACTGGTCGCCAGAATCGGCAGGTGATTACGCCTCTGGTACCAACCACGTGCTGCCGACCTACGGCTACACCGCGACCTGTTCCAGCCTCGGTCTGGCTGATTTTCAAAAGCGCATGACCGTACAGGAACTGACGCGTGAAGGCTTCGCCGCCCTCGCCCCGACTATCGAGATCCTGGCCGCAGCCGAACTGCTGACCGCCCACAAAAACGCCGTAACGCTGCGCGTAGCCGCCCTTAAGGAGCAAGCATGAGCATTGAAGACTTAGCCCGCGCCAATATCCGCGCGCTGACGCCGTATCAATCCGCCCGCCGTCTTGGGGGGAAAGGCGACGTGTGGCTGAACGCCAACGAATTCCCCACCGCCGTGGAATTCCAGTTGACCGAACAGACGTTAAACCGCTATCCAGAACCACAGCCGAAGGCGGTTATCGAAAACTACGCGCAATATGCCGGCGTAAAACCAGAACAGGTACTGGTGAGCCGCGGTGCTGACGAAGGCGTCGAGTTGCTGATCCGCGCCTTTTGCGAACCGGGCGAGGACGCTGTCCTTTATTGCCCGCCAACCTACGGCATGTACAGTGTCAGCGCCGAAACCATCGGCGTTGAGTGCCGTACGGTGCCGACGCTCGCCGACTGGCAGCTCGATTTGCCGGGTATCGAAGCGAATCTCACCGGCGTGAAAGTTGTGTTTGTCTGCAGCCCCAATAATCCGACCGGGCAGATAATCAATCCGCAAGATTTCCGCGCCCTGCTGGAAATGACGCGCGGTAAAGCAATCGTGGTAGCGGATGAAGCCTATATTGAGTTCTGCCCCCAGGCATCTCTGGCGAACTGGCTGAGCGAGTACCCGCACCTGGCTATCCTGCGCACTTTATCGAAAGCCTTTGCGCTGGCCGGGCTGCGCTGCGGTTTTACGCTGGCTAACGCAGAGGTGATTAATGTACTGCTGAAAGTCATCGCGCCTTATCCGCTCTCGACGCCGGTCGCCGATATCGCCGCCCAGGCATTAAGCCCGGCAGGCATTGCCGCTATGCGCGCGCGCGTGGCGCAGATCATTGATGAACGCGCATACCTGGTCAATGCGCTGCGCGGCATCGCCTGCGTCGAGCAGGTTTTCGATTCCGAGACCAACTACCTGCTGGCGCGGATAACCGCCTCCAGCGCGGTGTTTAAATCTTTGTGGGATCAGGGCATTATCTTACGTGACCAAAATAAACAACCCTCATTAAGCGGCTGTTTGCGTATCACTATCGGTACCCGTGCAGAGAGCCAGCGCGTGATTGACGCTTTGACTGCGGAGAATGTATGACCCAGAAGTTTCTCTTTATTGACCGTGACGGTACGCTTATCTCTGAACCGCCGGTTGATTTTCAGGTAGACCGGTTTGAAAAACTGGCCTTCGAACCGCAGGTGATCCCGGCGCTGCTTAAGCTACAGCAGGAAGGCTATAAGCTGGTGATGATCACCAACCAGGATGGCCTTGGTACCGATAGCCTGCCGCAGGAGGAGTTCGACGGCCCGCACAACCTGATGATGCAGGTCTTCTCCTCGCAGGGCGTTAACTTTGAATCCGTGCTGATTTGCCCGCACATGCCTGGTGATAACTGCGACTGTCGTAAGCCGAAGACCCAACTGGTATTGCCGTGGCTGGAAGAGGGCGTAATGGATAAAGCCCACAGTTACGTCATCGGCGACCGCGCCACCGATATAGAGTTAGCGGATAACATGGGCATCATCGGCCTGCGCTATAACAGTGAAACGCTGAACTGGCCGACCATCTGCGAACAGCTGACCCGTCGCGACCGCTACGCTCACGTTGAGCGCATCACCAAAGAGACCCAGGTTGACGTTAAAGTCTGGCTGGATCGTGAAGGCGGCAGCAAGATCCACACCGGCGTGGGTTTCTTCGACCACATGCTCGATCAGATTGCCACCCACGGCGGCTTTCGCCTGGAGATTAACGTCGGCGGCGATCTTTACATCGACGATCACCACACCGTAGAAGATACCGGCCTGGCGTTAGGCGAAGCGCTGAAGCTGGCGCTGGGCGATAAGCGCGGCATTAACCGCTTTGGCTTCGTGTTGCCGATGGATGAATGCCTGGCGCGCTGTGCGCTGGATATCTCAGGTCGCCCACACCTCGAATATAAAGCTGACTTCACCTATCAGCGCGTCGGCGACCTGAGCACCGAGATGGTCGAACACTTCTTCCGCTCGCTCTCCTATACCATGGCGGTGACGCTGCACCTGAAAACCAAAGGTAAGAACGATCACCACCGCGTCGAGAGCCTGTTCAAGGCCTTTGGCCGTACGCTGCGCCAGGCCATTCGGGTCCAGGGCGACACGTTGCCATCTTCAAAAGGGGTATTGTGATGAACGTGGTGATCCTCGATACCGGGTGCGCCAACCTCAACTCGGTGAAATCTGCAGTGAGCCGCCATGGCTATGAGCCAGTGGTCAGCCGCGAGCCGGATGTTGTTCTGCGTGCCGATAAACTTTTTCTGCCCGGCGTCGGCACCGCGCAGGCTGCGATGGATCAGCTGCGCGAACGCGAGCTCATTGACTTGATTAAAGCCTGTACCCAGCCGGTGCTGGGGATTTGTCTCGGCATGCAGTTACTCGGTGCGCGCAGCGAAGAGAATAACGGTGTTGAGCTACTGGGCATTATTGATGAAGAAGTGCCGAAAATGACCGACCACGGACTGCCGCTGCCGCATATGGGATGGAACCGGGTCTATGCCAAAGCCGGCGATCGCCTGTTCCGCGGCATTGAAGAAGGCGCTTATTTCTATTTCGTCCATAGCTACGCCATGCAGGTCAATCCGTACACTATCGCCCAATGCAACTACGGCGAGGCCTTCACCGCGGCGGTACAGAAAGATAACTTCTTTGGCGTACAGTTCCACCCTGAGCGCTCAGGTAGCGCCGGTGCGCAACTGCTGAAAAATTTCCTGGAGATGTAATGATCATTCCAGCTTTAGATTTAATTGACGGTACCGTGGTGCGCCTGCATCAGGGCGACTATGGTCAGCAGCGCGACTATGGCAACGATCCGTTACCGCGCCTGCAATCCTATGCGGATCAGGGCGCGGAAGTATTGCATCTGGTTGATCTGACCGGGGCGAAAGATCCGGCAAAACGCCAGATTCCGCTGCTTAAGACCCTGGTTGCCGGCGTTACGGTACCTGTGCAGGTCGGCGGCGGCGTACGTACGCAAGAAGACGTTGCCGCACTGCTTGATGCCGGCGTGGCGCGCGTGGTGGTCGGTTCAACGGCAGTGAAATCGCCGGAGGAGGTCAAAGGCTGGTTTAAACGCTTTGGCCCCGAGCATCTGGTGCTGGCGCTGGATGTACGCATTGATGCCGAGGGTCATAAACAGGTGGCGGTGAGCGGCTGGCAGGAAAACTCTGGCGTCACTCTGGAAGAGCTGGTGGAAAGCTATCTGCCGGTCGGCTTGCAACATGTGCTGTGTACCGATATCTCCCGTGACGGTACTCTGGCGGGTTCCAACGTCTCTCTATATGAAGAGGTCTGCGCGCGTTATCCGCAGGTGGCGTTCCAGTCTTCCGGCGGGATCGGCGGTCTCAGCGATATCGCCGCGCTGCGCGGAACCGGCGTTCGCGGGGTGATCGTCGGCCGCGCGCTACTGGAAGGTAAATTCAACGTAACGGAGGCCATTCAATGCTGGCAAAACGGATAATCCCCTGCCTGGACGTCCGCGACGGTCAGGTAGTAAAAGGCGTGCAGTTTCGCAACCACGAAATTATCGGTGATATCGTTCCGCTGGCAAAACGCTATGCCGATGAAGGCGCGGATGAACTGGTGTTCTACGATATTACCGCCTCCAGCGATGGCCGGGTAGTCGATAAAAGTTGGGTATCGCGCGTAGCGGAAGTGATTGATATTCCGTTCTGCGTAGCCGGTGGAATTAAGTCGCTGGAAGACGCGGCGCAGATCCTCTCCTTCGGCGCCGACAAAATTTCAATTAACTCGCCTGCGCTTGCGGATCCAACGTTAATCACCCGTCTCGCCGATCGCTTTGGCGTGCAGTGCATCGTGGTAGGGATTGATACCTGGTTTGATGAACAGACCGGAAAATATCACGTTAATCAGTACACCGGCGATGAGAGCCGAACTCGCGTCACCCAATGGGAGACGCTGGATTGGGTACAGGAAGTACAAAAGCGCGGAGCGGGAGAAATTGTTCTCAACATGATGAACCAGGACGGCGTGCGCAACGGTTACGATCTGGATCAGCTCAGAAAGGTCCGTGAAGTGTGTAACGTTCCGCTGATTGCCTCCGGCGGCGCCGGTACCATGGAGCACTTCCTTGAGGCATTCCGCGACGCCAACGTCGATGGCGCCCTCGCCGCTTCCGTGTTCCATAAACAAATTATTAATATTGGCGAATTAAAAACGTTCCTGTCAGCCCAGGGCGTGGAGATCAGGGTATGTTGAGTGAACAGCTGGATTGGCAAAAAACCGACGGCATGATGCCGGCCATCATACAGCACGCTGAATCTGGCGAAGTGTTAATGCTGGGATATATGAATGAGGACGCGCTGGCGAAAACGCAAGAAAGCGGCAAAGTAACCTTCTACTCGCGCACCAAACAGCGCCTGTGGACAAAGGGTGAAACCTCCGGCAACTTTCTTAATGTGGTCAGCATCACCCCGGATTGCGATAACGATACCTTGTTAGTGTTGGTCAACCCGATAGGCCCGACCTGCCACAAAGGAACTTCAAGCTGCTTTGGGGAAACCGGACACCAGTGGCTGTTCCTCTATCAACTGGAACAACTGCTGGCCGGGCGCAAACATGCAGACCCGGAGAGCTCATACACTGCGAAACTGTATGCCAGCGGCACCAAACGTATTGCGCAAAAAGTTGGGGAAGAAGGCGTAGAGACCGCCCTGGCCGCGACGGTAAATGACAAGTTTGAACTGAAGAATGAAGCGTCAGACCTGATGTATCACCTGCTGGTACTACTTCAGGACCAGGGGCTGGATTTAGGGGATATTATCGATAATCTTAAGTCCAGACATAAGTAAATCGAAACATGCATTGAAGGGACTCTGGTTTAATATGATCATCCTTTAAACCAGAGTCTATGTATTAACCGCCGATTAAGGATGTTGCGGTAAGGGCACATCCCTTAATTCAGAGAAACGAATAGCATCTTCTTTTTCATTCAGCACGAAATCAGAATTTTTTACCGCGTCTTTCATATGCTCATCAGAAACAGCATAACCCATCATTTCTAACACCAGGAATTTGGTTAAATCAGATGAGAAGTAGTGGTTGTTGTTGCGCAATTGTTCAGCCTTCGCACACCAGGACGCATCATTCATCAGCAATGGAATTTTATACATTTCATTATCACTGGATGGAAAACCATGTCCCTGCCCCACAACTTCCCCATGGTCTGATACATAAACCAACTTGTAATCTTTAAGATAGGTATCAGCAAGGGTAAAAATACTCTTTAAGGTATCATCGACGTTATAAATAGACGCATCATAATCATCAACCATCGGGTTGTCCGCTTCCCCTCTACGGTCAGAATAAGGCAAATGGTTACCCATCAGATGAATGACGTAAAAATTTCTCTCTTGCGATTGCTTAAAATAATGCTTGATTGCCGGTAATAACTTTTCGTCCTGCCCCTCGTTAACTGGGAAACGGGTATTATTATCTTCCGGAGTTTGCAGTACTTCAGCATATTTTGCCAGATAACCGAAAGGCTTGTTCCACATGTTGTTTTGCATCTGAGAGTCGAACCAGTACGTATGGTAGCCCTGCAATTGTGCCATCTCGATAAGATTCTTAAATTTAAACAAGTTGCCACGCTGCAAGGGCGTTTCAAAAGAAACCAGCATCGGTACAGCAAGTCGTGTTTGCGCAGCCGGAGAGTGAACGTTATTAACGACACATATTTGTCCATCTCTATCCATCTGCGATAAGTTTGGCGTAGTATCTTTTCCATAGCCGTAAATACCATAGCGGCCAGGGTTAGATGATTCGCCAATCACATATATAATGTTCTGGCTACCTTCAGTCTCTTTTTTAATATAATCAGGATATTCTTTATGCTCTATCTTTTTGTATTTAACATCATCAACTATATTTTCAGCGATAATCGACACTGAGGAAACAAGAGGTCCAAAAAAAATCTTGTACTGATCGATGTATGGCTGCGAAATAAAAGTTGGTGAATATTCGATATTATTGATAAAGAATTTAGTCCCCCAAAAACTAACACCATCTATCACAGGCTTTGAAAGAATAAGGATAAGACTAATAGTCAAAATAACACGTTCTTTAACAGAATAGCGTGCTTTTGGTATTTTAATAGATAACAACGAAAGCGCAAAAAGTATGAAAAGAAAACCTACCAGAAATTTTAGACCAAAGGTTTGTACGGTACCTAATGAAACGGAAAGGCCAACCCCGAAGGTTGACATAACCATACTAGTTGAGAGTCCACCATATTTCTGATAGATAAAGTAAGTCAAAAACGTGATCAATGAAACAAAAACCACCAGACTATTTCTGATTATTTTATTACGAATACAAAAAATCAAACGCAAGAAAATAAAAACAGAGAAAAAAGTGGTAAAAAATATATTTGTAGGTTCAAACCAACACAACACAAGGGACAGAAAAAACAGTATAAAATATAAAAAACGTCTGGTTTTTAAATACTCTAAACATCTAAAAAAAACGCTCATGCAAACTCCGAAATAAAGCAACTTATTATTGTGCATTGTAATGTTGCTATTTTAACACACTGAACCTCACTGACAAATATCACTCCATTGATCCTGGATAATGAAAGCGTTTAAAAATAATTTATTCGGCATGATGGGTGCTGCACTCCGGGCTTAATTTCACATACTTAAGAAAATTTAATGTTAAATCAACTATCGTGAGACCGATCACAACAACAAAAAAATAACCACCAGTTAACATCAGTGTGGTAATATAAACAAATACCGTCAGGTTCTGCTTCTTGACGCGTTGGTTATGGAACACAACAAAAATAAAGCCAAACAGGCTACGGGGTCTCACTTGCAACATTATAAACATCTCGACGGACTCCGCGGAGTCGCGTCGCTTGTCGTCGTGCTTTACCATATGGATGTATTTATGGGGGTGCTGGTATCGCCAAATGGATTATATTCGCAAAACTCAGTATGGTGGCAGATATATCGAAGAATTTTGGATGGGAACTTCTCAGTTTGTCTATTTTTCGTAATGAGTGGTTATGTGTTGCTCATTGGCTTTTATAAGCGGCAAAACGACCTTTCTTATCTTAAAGAAAGCTTTATAAAAAGATACTTTAGACTTACCCCACTGGTACTCGCTTCAGTCATTCTGGCTGTTGTTTTACAAAATACGATAGGCTTCCATAATGCCGAAATGGCGGCGATCGTCGGTGGACACGAGTGGTTAAAATCTAACTATCAATCAGAACTCACACTAACTGGAGCCATATACAATGGTCTGTATTCTGCTTACATAGGCGATACCTCCTATAATGGCCCACTCTGGACGATTAAAATAGAGTTAATGGGGTCACTTTTTCTGTATCTCTATGCCGCATTATTTTTTGTCAAAAAAAACGGTGCCCACATCATAATATCAGCAATACTTATCTATCTGATTGAACCGACACTTGGCTGCTATTTGATACTATTTATCATTGGCGGTACTATTTTGGTATATAACATAAAATTTGAACCTAAGTTTATTCTTCCAGCCAGTATATTAACAGTTGTTCTTGCAACAGAAAATCCGTGGACAATTGAAATTAACTTCTTAAATGAACTCACAGGTTTTAGTAAAGAAAGTTTAGCCACATTCTGTCACTCAATCGCAGCAGTAGTTTTATTATTAATAGCTAATACATCATCAAAACTTTCAAATTATCTGTCCAGATCTGTATTTACTTTTCTGGGTAAGATCTCATTTTCCTTATATGTATTTCATATCCCTATTATCATGAGTATTGGAACGGCATTATTTGTTTATTTACATGATGCAGGTATTACTAACCAATTTGCTAGTATAATAAGCACATTAGTCAGTTTATTATTTTGTGTGCTTATCTCATGGTTTGGCTATACATTCATTGATAAACCATCTACAAAAATTGCATCTTTAGTAGGCGACAAGCTGAATATGAGAGCCAGCCAATTATAAAAAAAAAGCCGCGAAAGAAATCTTTCGCGGCTTTTAATAAGGTAGAAGAGTTAGAATGTTTTAGCTTTTAGCAGCTTTAAATAAAACATAAATCTTTCTCTTCCTTTATTTTTGGCTATTACCAGCATATCAAATTTAGACAAAATCTTCTTAGATGCAAAAATTTGTGCCAGAACCTGTTTAAAATATTCATCCTTGAATTTCGCTTCAATGACACTCCAGGCCCAGAAGTGGACATCAAGTTCTAACTCAAATAATTTACGTTCTTCATCATAGTTGAACGTATCCGAGTTACGACTGTAGATCCAATCAAAAATAGGGAAATGAACATAAAGTCGGTCATCTCGCACAGAAATATCCTGACCTAAGCGCCCTTGACGATAATAGTAATAATCAAAAGGTATATTAGCAATAATCTTGGCGTTTAAAAAAGTCTCGAACTGGAAAGGTAAATCATCAAACCGACGAATATGCTCAGGGAAAGAAATTCCTTTGTTTTTCAGCATGTCAGCAGAGTAAATACGACGCCACATTGTTGGGCGCTCGCGTAGTAAATCCAGACGGCTGAGATTGATGTCCAGTGGGAATTTAACTATTTCACCGGTCTCATAAGCTTCTTTATAGCCACACTGGGAAATGTCAGCATTTTTCATCACCGCGGCACGGAACAAATCTTCATACATCTGAAGATCGCACCAATCATCGCCGTCAACAAAACCAATATATTGCCCTTTGGCCTGGCTAACGCCGGCATTTCTTGCCGTCGCGCACCCACCATTGGCTTTATGGATAACTTTCACTCTGCCTGGGTATCTCGCAGCCCAGGCGTCAGCTTTCTCACCAGAATCATCCGGTGTACCATCATCGACGACTAAAATCTCTAAACTTTCAATAGACTGATTTGCCAGGGACTCAATGCACTGGTCGATATAGGCGCTGATATTATATGCGGGTACGACCACTGAAACTTCATACTCATACTTCTGGCGACTACCCGCGAGAGGTTGGTGTTGATCCTGAATGCGCCAGTAAAAAGTATCCGCCGCACGCGCGCATTGACGATAAACAATTAACGGATCAACATCGTACTGATTGAATTCACCACAAATATGGTCAAGTTTCCACTGTGCAGTAACATACTCCAGAGCTGCCCGGGTAAATGCAGGAAGAGAAATACGAACACTAACGTGACGCTCACCAATCAACTCATTAATTTCAGGGTTGGAGAAATTATCAAACAGATAGACACGTTCTTTCAATTCAGGGTTTTTATTTAATAGTTCCTGAATACGTTTAAACTTGCTTGCATTAGATTCAACAACAATTATCGCGCGCGGCTTGCTGTTATAAAATGCAACCAGGAGCTCCAGACCAGTATAAGTACCGACAAAAGCCAAAACATCACTTTCGCAAGAAAGCAAATCTACGCCAAAAAAGCTTCGCTCGATGATATGCTTGTGTTGTGCTAACTCATCATGGCTAATTGCTGAAGGTAGTTTATTTAGATATGCATTCAATTGTGTTCTATTGATCATTTTATTAACCTACTACCCGTTTTCCGAACTTATTTTTTGCAAATCGCAAAGCTTTTTTGAAGATCAATTTATTGACATCAATGTTTGCAGTAGAAATAGCCTTCAACAGTTTAAATTTTGTTGATAGCGTTTGCTTACCAGTACTGTACTCTGTGAGAAAATCCGTTGCGCCATTGAAAAATGCCAACATAAGAATAAACTCTCTGTTACGCTCCGCAAAACCTAAGGAAGTTTTTAAGCGCGAACGCACGCCCGGATTTGATACAGAAAACAGATCCACACCTTGCTGGAAGTAACGACGTCGATCATTCAGAGTTGTATATCTACCACACCAGAAAATCATTTTAAATATTAGCGACATTACGCAATATTGCTGATATGCATTGAGACCTTTAACTTCAGGCTTCTGCAATAACTCTTTCGCGGTCTTAATTATATCAAATCGCTTTTCGCTTTTTTGATCCGTAATCTTCCCTTCACGATTAACTCGGTAAAAATAGCCGACAGTATCTATCATGCCAATTTTTGTTGCGTTAACCAGACTTACAATATGAGGAGTAACGTCTTCAAAATGAATCCCTACCGGGAAGATAGTTATATACTTGTCAAAAAACTCTTTCTTAAGGATTCGGTTGTTGGTGTTAGGTTCAAGACTGAGGATTTGCGGATATGCTGCAATATTTACTGTCTTCTTCAGCTCACCACCTAAAATGTGATCCCAAGTCGCTGCATCATAGAACGGATACGAATCTTTTGTTTGGTTGTCGTAAACGTATGAACGATATAATACAATATCAAGATCGTCAGACTCGGCAAATTCCAGGGAATCAAGAACAGCTTTTTCGTTCAACCAGTCATCACTATCACAGAAAGAAATATATTGGCCATTCGCGTAGCGTAAGGCCGTGTTTCTGGCCTCTGATAGCCCTTTATTTTCCTGTGATACGAAAATTGCGTTACCTTTATAGGTATCAAGCCATTGCTGAACAACTTCGACACTATTATCAGTACTGCCATCATTTACAATGATAAGTTCTATTTGATCATTACCATTTTTATCAAATGAAGATAAAGTCTTCTCCACAAAACCAGAAGTATTATAGACTGGTACTATAATAGACAATTTTGGTATAACCTTTGATTGTCGAGTATCACAAACTATCATGTCGCTCATTACTGTCTCTTGTATAAATATATTTAACTTCAGACTAGATTGTAGAAACTAGCCAAATCAAAATGAGTATCTTCCGTATAAATAAATATCCCAAACCCTATCAGCAAGAAGAAATATTTAACTATGACAATATAATCATTACGAATAAAGAAAATATCATCAACATTTAAATAAAATATTTCTTCCAAAAATTCTCAGACGTTAAGTACGAGATCTTCTTTCCATACTCTTCTGCAACAGCATTATAGGTAAAGAACCCTTTGCTAATGGCCCACAATGTTTTAATGATCAACTTAGCACAGCGTAATTTATCCTGCTTCAGTACGATAAAACTACCCTCAGTAGTTTCATAGTAAACTTCAGCATTCAAAAAAACCTGTTTTGTCGGATGAATTTCTGTGTTAGGGATTCGTACCCTATTTCCAGCCATAATAAACCCAGGAACCAGATGACCATTGAGAAGAAACAGCCTGATTATCTTCGCCCATTTGGACTCGGGGCTATCACGGTCAGTTTTTTTCACGCCGTTACCCTGCTCAACTTCACCTGGCAATTCATCTTTCGACAGCTCACTAATCCGTCTACGCGCTTTTTGCGCATCCGCATCGTCAATCCAGAAATCAGGGCCTTGCATTACATCTGAATAAGCTTCAATGATAGCCTCAGCCGAAGAATAACGGTATGAAAAGCATAGCAAAAGTACTTTTGCTAATATCCAAAAAGCTATCTGTCTTCTTTTCTGTGATGACGGGTATACAAATGCAGGAACCAACAGACCTCTAACGCTCAAATATTCAACTAATGCGCTATATTTTTGATTAAAATTCATCTGCCACGACGCAATGCCATTGAGAGTAACGATCGGGTAAGCATGCATTATCCCGAATAAAATGTCATCGCCGCGGACGAAGAAAGGAAAAGCATAGTATTTTATCGCTGATACTTTGAAAGCGCAGAACCACCATGCTGCGTAATTGGCTTGTCCGTCCTCTTTATTAAACACATCCAGGCCACTTGGTGTTGAGACATCAACACCATTTTTTAAAGGCCGCATTCGTATCTGTTTATAAGGATAAATAGCACCTGCCTCGTAAACCGTTTGAGGTTTATCCTCATATAGCATACTGCCTGCTATCATCTGTTCATCTTTTTTTGAAAAACACATGAACCAATATGCTCTTTTAATACTTTCGATTTCACAGGATGCGTCATCATCCATAAAGATACAATAAGTTTCTTTATTGTTCTTTTTCACCTCAAATAAACCACGAGTGAAACCACCGGCCCCCCCCATGTTTTTATTTTTTATATAAGTAACATTAGGTCTTGGCTCTAAACCTAAATTGCATCCATTATCAATAACATATACATGAAATTTTGACTGACCAACACTGTCGGAAAATAAGTTTTTCTCAAATCTCGACAATGTCGATAATAATGCTGCCTGTCGATTATAAGTCGTGATGACAATCGCTAACTTACCAAAATCCTCTACTGCCCCATATGTAGTAAAAGAAAAACTCCTGATTTCACTATCATCAATCGACGACCAGTAAAAATAAAGCCTACCGTCACGACATTCAGTTAATTCTAAATTATCTAGTGTGAATGCCCCTTCAATTTCGCGTTGAAATACTTTTTTTAATATATCTTTCGTTTTTAAGAAAATTGTGGCGATACCTCTGCCAACAACATCAACTTTGAACCCAATCTGTTTAACTGTTGTGTGTTTCGACCACTTCTGGAGATCAAATGAATTATAAAAAGTATCAAAGCAAATGTCATGATTCCTCGATACTCTGACGTACCCTGCATCACTATAGCATGTAGATACATTATCAGATAAAAAATACAGAGCGCTAATTTCACGGTGGTGTATATCAGGGAATACTGATGACTGTAATGCAATATTATTATTCATAACCTAACCGCATAAGTATTTTTCAGCGCTGAAACAGCTCTTCATATACTTGTAATGTTTTATCAATAACAATTTCTGATGTATAATGATTGACAATATTTTCCCTGGCATTGATACCCATTTTTTGTCTGTCATCATCTTCATTTATCAATGCTTTAATTCTCGCGGCCAGTTCTTTGACATTTTTGCGTTCAACTATATAACCATTATAGCCGTCTTTAATTAGTGAGTTACACCCACCATTATCATAGACAACACAAGCTCTACCTACGGCACCAGCCTCAAGCAGAATTCGCGGTACACCTTCGGGATATACAGAAGGAAGAGCAACAATATTTGCCCCAGCAATCAATTCTCTAATATCATCTCGAGTACCTAACCAGACGATATCGCCTGCTGCGTGCCATTTTTCTATTTGCCCCAAGGTAATCCCATCGTCATCATTCTCAACAATGATACCTGCAACCTGAATAGTACAATCTATCCCTTCTAACTTCAGGATCCTTTTTGCCTTAATGAGATCAAGTAATCCTTTACTATGTAGCATACGACTGGCAAAAAGTATTATTCCATGAGTCAATTTCGGTTCTTGCTGGTATGAAAAATAACTGATATTAACCCCGGCGCCATCAATGACCTTTGCTTTCTCTTCTTTGACTCCCAGCAGAGAAAGTATTTTTCTTTTATCTTCTCGATGTTCAAATATTATTTTACAATCAACATTTGAGAACAAATATCGATATAACCTGAGGACAAGCCAACGTAATATTTTAAAAATGAGTTGCTCACTCTCAAACACTCGCCCTAGCCCTACAAAACTATAAACAAGTTTAGTTTTGTGATATTTGGCCCACAGACAACTTATGATCCCAGGTTTAATCGTAATGCAATGAAGGATATCAGGATTAACGCCTTTCAATATCCTCGAGGCATTAATAAAGCCTTTGATAAAAGCAAAAGGATTGATGCTTTTCTCATTAATTTGACTATTAACGCAGTGAAATCCTAATGCGGTGAGTCTGTTTGAAATTGCATCATCTACAAAATTTGCAATAACATAGACATCATATCCATTATTTAATGCAGCAATTCCTCTTTCGAGCCAATGAAGTTCAAAATACCAGGCAGAGTTAACAAAATAGCATAATTTCTTTTTCATAGCGGATTATGCACCTCTACCTTTTGGCTTCCAGAAACCATCCTTGATTCCATTATAGACATTAATCATACATTCTTTCCGCTTTTCATGCTTCAGTGCTGTAAATATATACTTCAACAACCTTAATGAAACATCAAATAAGGTGAAAGGCGAATTGTCCTGGAATATTTTACGGGACAAGATAAGGTTTCTACTTAAATAATATAGTTTCCATGGGGCTATTAATTGATTAGTAGTATCAATATCATGGACAATACATAATTCAGGAAGGTAAATAATAGGCGTACGCTGCAGGACCAGATGATGACCAAAATAAACATCGTCAAAATAGATAAAAAGCTCATCATATATAAACGATATAGATTTCTTTAGTGTCTCCTGACTTATCAACATTCCTACAAATGATACGCTCACCACGGTCTCTTGCTGGCTTCCGTCAGGAATAAAACGTGCAGGATTAACTCTGTAAGCGATATTTCCCCAAAAACCATTAGGAATTTTCTTCCAGGGTATATTCATCTTGCAGCATTTGTCTGATGTATCCACCACCGTGCAGACATAGACATTTTCACTCGATAAATCAAGTGACTGAAAAGCTACGCCAAAATCTTTCTTCGGATACGCATCATCATCGTAAAATAGAACCCAATTAGTGTTCAAATTTTGCGTTATCCATTGCGCTCCATATTTAAAACCGCCAGCCCCACCATCATTCATCTCCCGATGTAAAACTATAACTCGTTCATCGCAAACAGAATTAAGATAGGCTTGAGTGTCGTCGGTTGATGCATTGTTAACCACAACTATATATTGAAAAGGCAACGCCAGCGTTGCCTCTATTGTTGTTTTTAACTTTTCTAACCGATTATAAGTGACGATTAGAGCAGCTACATTCATCTGACTTTGACCGTGAACACAGGCATCACAGAATTCTGTTCTAATGACTTAAGATAAGTTCGCCCAGTTTCCAGAGCTTCAGCAATAGTTACATCCATATCAAGATAGCGGTATGTACCCAGACGACCAACAAAGGTAATATTCGCTTCTTTTTCGGCGCGATCGAGATAGTTTTGCAGCATAGCCATCTCCCCTACCTGACGAATTGGGTAATACGGAATATCCTCAGGCTCACATGAGCGACTAAACTCGCGATAGCAGATTGATTTTTCATGACTTTCCCATGGCGCAAAGTACTTATGCTCAGTAATACGAGTATAAGGCACTTTTTGCTCACCATAATTCATTACCGCACATCCCTGATAATCACCGTCGGTTCGGAAAGCATCGAAATCCAAGGTGCGATAGCCCAGACGTCCCATATCATATTTATAAAAACCATCCAGCGCGCCACTATAAAATACATGGTCATATTCGCCACGAGTGGTTTCATCAAACAGGGTGTTTAAAGCCACTGAAATATTTTTATGATCTAATATCTTATCTACGATTACCGTGTAGCCGTCTTTTGGCATCCCCTGATATTTATGATTAAAGTAGTTATCATCATAATTAAATCGTACAGGCAGACGCTTAAGAATTGAAGCCGGGAGCTCCGACGGAGACATCCCCCACTGTTTGATTGTGTAACCTTTAAAAAAGGCTTCATAAAGTTCTTTGCCGACAAAACGCAGTGCCTGCTCTTCAAATGTTGCAGGTTCTTCTATCGTTTTATCACTCTTTTCATCAATTAATTTACGTGCTTCGGTTGGGGAGCACGTGGTATGGAAGAACTGATTAATTGTGTGTAAGTTGATTGGTAAGGAAAATACTTGCCCATTGACCGTCGTCTTCACCCGGTTCACATAAGGCATCATTTCCGTGTATTGGTTGATGTACTCCCAAACCTCAGCATTGTCAGTATGGAAAATATGAGGGCCATAGGTATGAACCATAACGTTGGTTTCACTATCCCGCTCACTATAGCAGTTACCAGCAACATGCGGCCGGCTGTCAATAATCGTCACCTGATGACCTGCTTCAGCCAATAAGCGACCAATAACCGCGCCTGAAAATCCTGCGCCGACAATAAGTACATTCTTCTGCATTAGTTTTTCCATCAAGCCATTGAGGCTACATATTCATCAACAATAGAGCTTGCCTCACCGATAGCTTTCAACCGGTGATTTTCAACCCACACAACTTTATCGCAAATCTGCATAACATCTTTCATGCTGTGGCTAACAAACAGGATTGTTACCCCACGTTTTCTGAACTCATTGATTGTTTCAATACATTTCCGTTGAAATGCGATATCCCCAACCGCGAGAACTTCGTCGATAATCAATACATCTGGATCAACCTGGCTAATAACGGAAAAGCCCAGCTTCGCCAGCATGCCACTTGAGTATACGCGAATAGGCTCATCAATGAACTCACCTAGCTCTGAGAACTCGATAATTTTATCAAGCCGTTTATTAACTTCTGCTCTGCGTAACCCCAGTAAGGTGGCATTAAGTTTGATGTTTTCACGCCCGGTAAGTTCCGGATGAAAACCGCCTCCCAGCTCCAACATCGAAGCCACGCGGCCGACAACTTTTACCTCGCCCTTACTTGGCTTTAGCACACCAGCAACGAGACCAAGGGTCGTACTTTTGCCAGCGCCATTGCGGCCAATCAATGCAACTGATTCACCCTTATTGACGGTGAATGACACATTCTCGATAGCCAGATACTTACGGCCTTTTAGCAAATTAAAGGCCCGACGCGGATGAAAAAACAAGTCTTTAATGCCAGAGCCAATATGATGATATAGAGGATACTCTTTTGTTACATTGCAAAATTCAATAACAGCGGTCATCACAAAATCTCTGCAAATCGATATTTTAATTTATTAAAGACCCACACTCCTAACAGCAACACAACCATGCCTGATGAGTATAGATAAGTGATATGCACATAATCCAGGTTGCCATTCATAAGCAGATCTCGCCAGGCCATAATCATGCTAGCCAGTGGGTTATAATCAATGATCCAGGTAAATTGTTGCGGGATCATATCTGAATTATAGAGTATCGGGGTACAGTAGAACATCAACATAATGCCCAAGGCGACAAATCGCTCCAGGTCACGGAAAAACAAATTCAGCGTTGAGAAAATTAGAGCAAATCCAAATGTAAAAATAATCTGTCCGATCGCCAGTAGAGGAATGCCCCAGAACCAACTCAGCGACGGTGACATACCATAAACATATAGAAACACAGCGATTACAGGAATTGTACACAAGAAGTGCAGCCCTTCCATCATCACATTACTCAAAGGAATAACCGAGCGCGGAAATACTGTTTTTTTAATGATCTGCGCATTAGAAATAAATGAGTACAATGAATTGGTTGCCGAACTTGCGAACCATTGCCACGGGAACAACCCAGTAATCAGGAAAACGGTATAATTTGGAATTTGTACTCTCATTACCATTTTAAAAATAAAATAGTAAATCATCGCAAATAATAAAGGGTTTGCGATAGACCATAAATATCCAAAGATGCTACTTTTATAGCGAACTTTTAAATCTTTATTAGTTATCACAACAAGTAGATCAAATAAATATCCTAATTTAAACTTCATTATTTGCACTCATTTTTTTGAAATCGACCACGCAATCATTCTTTCCTCTGGCACCTTGAGGAAATTGTGCACAGCTATAATATCAACATAATTATAATAAATTAGCCAAAAGCAGTCGTTGCCTCTATATCCACGGTATAGAGAAACCCTTCTTAGCAACCATAAGCAGTTCCATATAATAGCGTACTCTATACCATCATTTGGAGTATGTTACGGGGGTGACTATACGACTACAAACGATTAACTTTGTCTAGTTGACTCGCAACAGCCAACGATCACATCAATCAGAGACACGCTACCGCCATTGGCTATCGCAACCAAAGCGCGCAAAACAAGCTTAGCATTTGATAAATCGTCATAAACCTCAAAGCATTACTACCGCAAGAGTCCATGATTTTGCTCTGTCTCAAGCCTCAAGTTGAGCTCAATCTGAGAGCGGTCACTCTCGCCGCTTTAGAGGCAACTTGCCATCAGGTTAGTCTCATTTCAGGCAACAGACCTGACAACTGAGTTACTTAACTTTATACAAGCTGCCCTATTCTGCAGCGTCATTAATGTCAGTGGCATACCTGCCTATTATGGTAATAAAATCAGAAAGTTGCAATGTGGGCATCTTAAGTTAATACCATATGAATGAAACAGCAGCATAGTATACTCCCGGACTATAAGATTAAAAGCGAAAAAGCAGTATTGGCTGGCAAAGAAGAGATATATACCAGGTAAGTACAATGCCGTTTAAACATTTGTCTACAACTAAAAACACTTGCTAACCAATGAGAGTGATTTTCACTCTCATATTGGAGATGGCGTCCTTGCTACGGTAGGTTTAGCTTTAAATGTTATTCTCTCCAACCTTTCCGAACCAATCAGTAAACAAGATGATCGATACCTCCCCCCTGTGTAAAATAGGCCCTTATAGGCAGTGGGACATAATGATCCTGGAGGATATAAATGAAATTTTTAGTCACTGGTGCTGCTGGCTTCATCGGCTTTCATGTATGCAAACGCCTGCTTGAAGCTGGTCATGAGGTTGTCGGAATCGACAATATGAATGACTACTACGATGTGAGCCTCAAACAAGCCCGCCTGGATCTTCTGAAAGCACCTTTGTTCAGTTTTCACAAAATTGATCTCGCCGATCGGGTCAGCATGGAGCAGCTTTTTGCTACGGAGAAATTTAACCGCGTAATCAACCTTGCCGCTCAGGCCGGCGTGCGTTACTCGCTGGAAAACCCACACGCTTACGCTGACGCTAACCTGATGGGCTTCCTGAATATCCTTGAGGGTTGTCGCCATACTAAAGTTGAGCACCTGGTCTACGCGTCATCCAGTTCCGTCTATGGCTTAAACCGTAAGATGCCGTTTTCAACCGATGATTCGGTAGATCATCCTGTATCGCTATACGCGGCAACCAAAAAAGCCAACGAATTGATGGCACATACTTATGCGCATCTGTATGGAATTCCAACAACCGGGCTGCGGTTTTTTACCGTCTACGGACCCTGGGGACGCCCGGATATGGCACTATTCAAATTCACGAAAGCCATGCTCGAAGGGCAATGTATAGACGTCTACAACTACGGAAAAATGAAGCGGGACTTCACCTACATTGACGATATAGTTGAAGCAGTTGTTCGTGTTCAGGATGTTGTTCCGCAACCGAATCCAGACTGGACGGTTGAAGGCGGGTCTCCGGCGACCAGTTCCGCCCCCTATCGGGTATATAACATTGGTAATAGTTCGCCTGTAGAACTGATGGACTACATCACTGCGCTTGAAGAGGCGCTGGGAATGGAAGCTAAGAAAAACATGATGCCGATGCAACCAGGCGATGTTCTGGAGACAAGCGCTGAAACTCAACCGCTATATGATCTTGTTGGTTTCCGGCCACAAACCACAGTTAAGCAAGGAGTGAAGAACTTCGTGGATTGGTATAAAGACTACTACGCAATTTGATAGTTTCTTATCTTCTATTTTACCGCAATCAAAAGATTGCGGTATATTAACCGCCAATAGTGTAATCAGCCTAGTATTATCCCTACGCTATATATATCTAATTCGACAGGCGTATCTTTCGATGTAGAAGACAGAGATAGTCTCGCAAATGCCACGGTAGCATTAGTATTTTATTTCAGCACATAATGATGCTGCGTTTTTTCTTTATAAAAAATTAAGACAGGTAATTTTGCAAACTACCTGTCATTATGGAAAGTTAATCGTTACCAAAGAGGTCACGCGTATATACTTTATCTTTCACATCCGCCAATTCTTCTGCCATGCGGTTAGAGATAATAACATCTGATTCCTGCTTGAAAGCATCAAGGTCGCGAATAACGCGTGAGTTAAAAAACTCATCTTCCTTCATCACTGGCTCGTAAATAATTACAGGTATACCTTTCGCTTTTATCCTTTTCATTATACCTTGAATAGAGGAAGCACGGAAATTATCAGAGCCGCTCTTCATAATTAACCGATACACACCAACAACTTTCGGGTTTTTCGCCAGAATGGAGTCTGCAATAAAATCTTTTCGGGTGCGATTAGCATCAACAATTGCCGAAATAATATTATTGGGCACCGACTCATAATTCGCCAGCAACTGTTTGGTATCTTTCGGTAAGCAGTACCCACCATAGCCAAAAGAGGGATTGTTGTAATGATTACCAATTCGCGGATCCAGACATACACCCTCAATAATTTGTTTACTGTTTAGTCCCTGGCTTTCGGCGTAGCTGTCTAACTCATTAAAATAGGCAACACGTAGTGCTAAATAAGTATTAGCAAAGAGCTTAATAGCTTCAGCTTCAGTTGAATCAGTAAAAAGGGTCGGAATGTCTTTTTTTATCGCACCTTCTTTCAATAGGTCTGCGAATCGCTCAGCACGAGCAGAACGCTCACCAATGACAATCCGTGATGGATATAAATTATCGTACAAAGCACGCCCCTCGCGGAGAAACTCCGGCGAGAAAATGATATTTTCAATGCCAAGGCGTTCTTTTATGCCACGAGTGAAACCAACTGGGACCGTTGATTTTATAACCATAACAGCTTTCGGATTGATAGCAGTCACATCACGGATGACAGCCTCAACAGAAGACGTATTGAAGTAATTTGTCTTGGGATCATAATCTGTCGGCGTAGCTATAATAACGTAATCAGCGTCATGATACGCATCGAGTTTGTCTGTTGTTGCACGAAAATTAAGCTTTTTTTCCGTTAAATATTGTTGGATCTCATTATCTGCTATAGGTGAAATTTTCTGGTTAAGCAAATCTACTTTGGCCTGAATGATATCCAAAGCAACCACTTCATGGTTCTGGGCAATCAGAACACCATTCGATAAACCAACATAGCCTGTACCGGAAATAGTAATTTTCATAGAGCAACACTTCTACAGTTAACGGGTGATGGCAAATCGCCACAGTAATCATGGATACTGCTGGCGTTTTACTCTTTGCGAATAGTGAAGTCAAGACGGGGACGGGTCTTAAGGGTCCCCTTCATGTGAGCATACAGATTGAAGCGTAGTATCGATACGGGTTTCAGAGATGCAAAAAACAAACTATTTTACACTCTTTCTGTTTCCGACTTCATAGCTTAACTCAAGAACGATGGAAATACCCCGCGACTTGCATAATATCTTTTTCGCTCAGCGTACCTGAATCTCCAAGCAACGTAATCCAGGCCTTAATATACGTGTATTTGGCCTCTGCTAAATCTCGCTGCGCAGCGTAAAGCTGCTGCTCCGCATTAAGCACATCAACGTTAACCCTTTGCCCTGCAAGCACACTTTGCCGCGTGGCCTCAACCTGCGTCGTTGCAGACTTTACAGCCAGTTCGTAAGCCCTAAGCTTCGCCTGGCTACTAATACATTGATTAAACTGTTTACGCAGATCGTTCATTATCGAACCGACCTGGGCGTCCAGTTCATACTTGGCCTGACCATAACGTGCCGCGGCCTGCCTTGTCGAGGCAGCAACCCCCCCGCCAGAATAAATTGGCATTGATACCTGAACCCCAACGCTATCTGTTCGATATTTTTGATTTACGGTGTTGTCGCTGCTGGAATCATTTTCCGAATGTGATGCGTATAGCTGTACCTGAGGCATAAATCCAGCCCGGTTGCGTTCTACATCATAACGCGCTGCATCCACGCCATGACGTGATGAAGCTAGTTGGGGATTTCGTTCCATGGCTAATTTTTGCCAATCATCGAATGCTGTATAACGTAGCGGCGAGACCTGAAATTTGCCTTGCCGTAACGTCTGCAATGCATCTAACTGATCAAGTGGAATTCCGATGATGACTTCAAGTTCCCGCTGAGCTGAGTCTAACACATCCCGAGCCTCGATAACCTGAGCTTCGGCCAAACTGTACCTTGCTTGAGTCTCAGCAACGTCCGTTACAGTACCCTCGCCAGCGGACATCAGGCGATCATTTAAAGCAAGTTGTTCTTTATAAGCAGCTTTCTGCGCCTCAGCGAGTGCAATTTGATCTTTTGCATATGCAACACTGACATAAGCCGAAATGACCCGGACTGCAAGATCGAGATATTTACTGCGATATTTTTCGTCGGCCATCAAACTTTGTGCGACTCCCGTTTTATATTTCGCATAAGCCTCATAATCAAATAGAGGTTGCGTTAAGGTCACGGAACCAGCATAACTGCGGTACTGCTGTCGTTTAGTCACATCGCTGACATTGCCAAAAATATCACTCGTCTGATATTTTTGAGTCTGCCAATTTCGAGGTGCATTCTGATAATTGAGAGAGACTTTTGGTAGCAACCCTGCTCGTCCGATATTCCTTGCCTCATCACCGGCTTCTTTTTCTTTAATCGCCGCCTGAAATGTTGGGTCTTTTTCCAATGCAAGCGAATAAGCATCCAGAATACCCAATGCATGCACCGGTGAGGATATCACCCACACTATCGAACTAAGGGCTAGATTAATCATCTTCCTTTTCATGAAAATCACGATTATTCCTCGGTCAATGAAGTACGCGCACGATCCAAAATAGGTTTAAAGAGATAACTTAACAACGAACGTGACCCCGTCCTTACGAACACCTCGACAGGCATCCCAGGTTTTATTTCCTCGCCCTGGAGCATTTTAATGCCTTCCGGAGTGACGGTTACCTGCATCTGATAATAAGCTTCCCCATTTGCTTTATCGATTAAACGGTCTGCAGAAACGAGCGTTACAGTACCAGGTATTTTAGGGGTCCTGTTCTGGTTAAAAGCAGTAAACATAAGCTCAACGGGAAGTCCGGTATATACTTTATCGATTAATTGTACTTTTAATTGAGCATCCACAACCAGCGCAGCTTCACTGGGAACCACATCCATAAGATGGTCGCCTGCACCCACTACTCCCCCTTGGGTAAATATATTCAGCCCAACAACTGTTCCATCAACTGGCGAAATAATTTCCGTATTCCCTAGTTCAAAATTAGCCATATCAAGTTTGTTTTTATAATCATTTACATCCATTTGCGTTTGCGCTAACTGTGTTCTTACTTCACGCTGATAATCCGCATAACGCTGGTCTATTCGCTGTTGCGACTCTAGCAGTTGTTTTTGAAGCTGTCCGATCCTGCCAATCGTCTCATCAATGCTGCTACTGATTTCTGCAAACTGACGTTGAGCCTCCAGATAACGATTCCTCGGCAAATACCCTTCAGCAGAGAGCTGTTTCATACTGGTCATCTGCTCACGGATACTGTTTAGCTGAATCTGTTTATTCGCCCGGGAATCCTGTAATCCCTTAAGCTGGAAACGGATGCCATCAATAGATTGTTTAAAACCATCAACTTCACTACGTAATGCCTGTCGGCGCGAAATAAAAAGTTGTTGCTGCAAGGCAATGATTTCCGCTGCACGAGGCTTGTCTTTGATAGCATTGAAAACGTCAGAGAATTTTATGGTATCCAGGTTATCTCTTTCGGCCAACAGACGCCCTTCTGTTGCCAGAGTGGTATAATATTGAATCTTCAGAGAATCCACCTGCGCCTGCGCCTGAACCTGGCTCATTTGAACCAGTACCTGCCCGGCTTTAACCTTATCCCCTTCTTTAACCGCAATATTGCTAATAATACCGCTAGTTGGAGACTGGATTGTTTTACGGTTTCCTGAAACTGTTACCGACCCTTGAGAAGCAACGCCTTTATCCAATGGGGCAAAAGCTGCCCATAAAAGGAAACCGCATAAACCAATGGCGATCACCAACCAACCGAAACGCGTATACTTCCGCTCATCAGTAGAATCTGATGAGGTATCGCCACGAAGAGACTGATTAATGTAAGAAGACATATTCCCCCCTTTAACAACAGATAGTTGCAGCTATTATTTGAGAAGCCGTTTTTTAGTTTATTTGTGTTTTAGGGGGTGCCCCGTTGCCGTCATGCGATTCATTATTAACTGCATGCATTGCCTGTTGCTGTGCTGACTGAGTTCTCTGAGCATTATTCAAAGCCTGAAGTACCTGCTGGGTGGTACCAAATGCGTTAACCTTACCAGTGACTAACAATAACAACTTACTGGTCATTGAAAGCAAGTTAGTTCGATGCGTAATCAGTACCACCGTTTTTTTCCGCTCTCTAAGAAAGGCAATAGCCTTATTAAGAGCTAATTCGCCAGCGTCATCCAGATTAGAATTAGGTTCATCAAGAACAATCAACGAGGGATCGCCATATAAGGCCCTTGCAAGACCAATTCGTTGCTTTTGACCTCCGGAAAGTCCGTTTCCTCCGTTGCCAATAACTGAGTCATAGCCATGTGGAAAACGTAAAATCAGTTCGTGTACCCCTGCCAGTTTCGCGGCAGCAATCACTTTCTCAGCATCGACATCATTAAATCTCGCAATATTCTCCGCTATGGTTCCGGCGAACAATTCAATGTCTTGTGGTAAATAGCCAATATGGGGGCCCAGTTCATCTTTATTCCACTGATAAATATCTGCGCCATCCAAACGAACAATTCCTTCACTAACCGGCCAAATCCCAACTAATAATCGTGCCAGGGTCGATTTTCCGGATGCACTAGGGCCAATAATGCCAAGCACATCACCCGCCTGTAAATTAAATGACACAGCGTGTAGTACCGGTTCACCCTGCGCGCCCGGCGGTTTCGCAGATACATTTTCTACGCTCAGTACTCCTTCAGGCTTCGGTAGAGACATCCCGGTGCCACGGGGTGGATTACTATCGAGTAACTTCACCAACCGGCCATAAGATAGTTTTGCCGAACTCCAGCTTTTCCAGACGTTAATCACTTGTTCTATCGGAGCAAGCGTTCTTCCCATCAAAATAGAACCTGCGATCATCATCCCCGGAGTAATATGGCCATCAATGGCCAACCAGCCCCCCAGACCGAGCACCAAAGATTGCAAGGAAAGACGCACAAACTTTGTAATAGAATTGATACGTGAAGCTCGTTCGCTCGCGACTCGCTGACTGTTCAGAAATCGTTGATGTAAACTAAACCATCGTCCCTTGATATTTGGCAACATTCCCAATGCTTCTATAACTTCCGCATTACGCAAGTTGGTGCTGGCAAGACTTCCTGATTGCAACGCAAGCTTACTCGCTTCAGCCAATGGTTCTTTTGAAACTATTTCATTCACCACGGCCAACGCTATCAATATTAGTGAGCCAATTAATGCAAACACCCCCAACCAGGGATTAAACAGAAAAATGACCAACAAATAAATCGGGAACCAGGGTGCATCAAAAAAAGCAAAAAGCGCGCTGCCGGTCAAAAACTGACGCATGTTAGTAAGATCGTTAAGCATTTGCCCGGCATCAGCAGATTTGTTTTTGAGATTATCTTCGTATGCTGCGGTATAAATACGTGTATTTAAACGCATATCTAGCTGTGCGCCAATCCGTATTACCACCATGCTACGGACGTACTCCAGCAATGCCATCATACCAAACATGGCAAGCATGATAAGGGTTAGCATCAGTAGAGTAATTTCATTACCAGAGGGTAGCACCCGGTCATAAACCTGGAGCATATAAATCGAAGGTACTAACATTAAGATATTAATGAATGCGGTGAAAACACCAACTGTCCAGAATATTTTACTGCGAGTGCGTATTACGTCCGCAATTTCATTGCGCGGTAAATAGTGCTCCACTGCTTTTTCCCTTAATTTTGTGTACCTTCAGCCACACCTCTACCGACAGTAGAGCAATCAGATCCCAACAACTCAGGCTGGAGATATTTATAATATATAGATAGGAAAGTACTAAAATATCAAGCTACAAAAAAAATATTTTTAAATCCATACGAAAATTAATGTTAATAAAAGCACGACAGAGATCACAATAAAAAGGGGAAGAGTGACCTCCCCCTTTCTTTATAAAACATCCATCACATCACGCTACTTAAGCGTAGTGCAAAGTATCAACCAACTGCTGATGGGTTTGCCCGTTGAGATACACTACTGTATCGTTCGCATCCAGGGTATGGTCGTTGTTGTTATCAATGATCAAATAGTTACTGGCTTCATGAGAGTTATCAGTCCAGATGACTGACGCCACACCAACTTTCGCAGTGAGGTCCCCACTACCACCGATACCAAGGATTTGACCTAACAGACCGACAACGCCGCCAACCACACCACCAACCAATGTACCTAATAACGAGTCAACGACATCAGTCGTACGTACACCATAATCAGCTACCTGGGTATGCGTGACATCATTGTTAATAGTCAGACCTGAGGCGGTGTCAAAAATGCTATCTTTACCACTATTAAAATCTGAAATAGTCACACCAGAGTTGACGGTGCTCGCTTTCAACTGGTAAAGGTTCGCGCCGTCACCACCTGAAACAATGGTGTTACCGAGAACCTTAAAGGTGTCCGTAACGCTAGTTCCTTGAACCGATAAGTTATGCCCGCCACCTAACCCCAACAGATTAATAATCGTTGTTGTCACGCCTGCTGCGGGAAGAATGGTAAGGAGTTGATAAAGGATCCCTTTACCAGTTCCCCCCACATTAGAATCCAAATTCAATCCTGCAGAATTTGCTGAAGCATTGATAGTCTCCAGGTTGCCGTAACCTGTGCCTACCGTCAGATTAAGCAAATGGTCTCCAGTAACATTAATTGTCTGTACTTGACTATTGGTTCCCGCCAGCGCAATGCTGTTTGCAAAGCTGCCTGTACCACCAGAACCAATATTCAATGTTGTCAATGCGGTACCAAGTAGCGAATTACTGCTATTAAGGGCCAGTGCTCCCGCATTAATATCGCTATTACTGGTTGCTGTAAAATTAACATTAAAGTGATCCGTGATATCCTGTCGGAATGTAATATCGACACTACTTGCCGCAGTCGCGTTACCTGTGACTTCAAGTTGCGCGGAATTGCCACCTGCAGCATTAATCACATGGACGTTACTTGCCAGACCCGATAGCACAAATCCTTGTGAGCCGACTGTTGAAGTTCCAGCCTGGGTGATATTTGTCCCAAGAGTACCAGTCAAACTCGATTCGGTGGTTGCATTACCCGTTAATACGCCAAAGTCAAATGTATGGGCCTGCGCAGTAGATCCAGAACTAACAGTTGCCTGCCCTACATAGCCAGCAAGATCCAGCTTTTCGAAGTTACTAAATTGCGCGGAGTTAGAAGTGATGACCGCAGTTCTGTTTAGAATAGTCCCACCCATAACGACATTTTTCGTAATAAAGTTAGCCGAAATGGTATCAATCCCAGCTCCACCATCAGCGGTGACAGATGTGCTCACCGTATTTGCCCCGCCAGTAGAGTTACCGGCCCATTTCAGCGTATCGTTACCCGTTCCGAGGTTAAACTTAGCCGTGGCGGTGGTCATATTAACAAGGTTACTCACAAGAACATCATCAGCGCCGGAACTGGCATTGAGGATCACGCTGCCGTTGTTAACAACGATGTCCACTCCAGGGTTTACCCCATTATCGGACAGGTTAACAGTGGCTGCGCTTGAACCATTAATGGTGAGATTAGCCAAATGATCCGCGAATTTGAGGTTAACGGTGCTCGCCACGTTAGCATTGAGTTGCGCGTTAGTCAGAACCGCAGTTTCAGCATTGGTGAGCTGATGGCTGGCATTAGTGTTAACAGTACCTGTCGCGTTGCCGCCTGCGGCGCTGGCGCTGAGGACTGCGCTGGTTTTATAAAGTAGCCCGGTGCCAATCTGGTATTCAAAAGCATGCTGATTGGTTACAGTTGCCGCATCTGTAGCCGTAGAACCGCGTAAATCGTTAATGATTGCCTGAGTAATGGTTGCCTTATTGGTACCAAGAGCGCTGTATTGCGCTAAAACCGCTGCGCTAGGCGCGACGCCGTAAATTCCTTGATAAACATGTGTGATAAAGGCATCACCAGTTAAGTTAGATCCCTTGCTTTGAAACTCGGAAGATGCGATTAATTTTGTCAGTAATGAACTATATGTATTCCCACCGGTGGCGAGATAATTAGTCCAGTCGCCAAGCCCACCCATATCAACTGAACGGCCAACTAAAGAAATGTACGCAGCTTCGACTTGCTCCTTGCTACTTAAAGCGACGCTCCATGTATTCCAGTTCGCTGAGCCATAGTCTTTGTACATGACTTTATTCAGTGCATTATCAAAGCTATTTTGTGCAGTTAGCGTCGCAGAATCGAATCCTGTATAATTAAGAACGCCATTAATTACATTATTAAGTGCAGTATTTAAATTTGAGCCTGTTAAAAAGGTTTGGGCGACACTATCTGCTGGGGTACTTCCCCAAATGGACGCATAGACAAGTTTAACTATCTCAAGGTCAGTTTTGCCAGAATACAAAGTCTGACCCGCTGTGGATGCTAACAGGTTAGAAATATATTGTTCTTGGCTAATCGCCCCCGTACGAAACTGGCCTGCTACGGCATCATAGGTGGAAGCCGTCGTATAGGTGTTTTTCCCAAGAATTGCAAATTGTATAGCTGCAACTGCTTTTTGTGTGAGTAGCACTTGAGTAACCATTTAAGAATCCTCAAAATTTCGTATCAGGAGCAATCCAGGCCCAGAGTTATTGGGAGTACATTGGAAGCGTTTGCATCAGCATAGATGCACCTTCCCCTTAATAAGAAAAGTCTAAAAAAATCACACCGTCAACACGCCCGAATAAAAAAATAAATCACGAATAGTTTCCATAAGTTATACAGCTATAAATTAAAACCAGAGCTTCCCTCCCCCCACTAAATTCAGTAGGGGAAAACGCAAGAAGGATAAATTCAAATTAGAAACGACAAATACCACCACTTATAGCAAGGGTATTTTACATGTTAACAGAATTGCGGAATTTTTTGAGGATAGGGCCAGAGGATGGTGTAGTAAATGCAGGCTTAGCAGATGTAGCCTAATTGAGGTCAGAGCAAGTCAAGGCGGGTAAAATGTTAATTAACTGAAATAATTAACACCATTATTAATAAAGCAACTTTGTTGACAATGAATAACGTGTAACACACTCGAGAGTGTATAGTGAATAAGCTATTCAACTTTAGTAATAAGCATATTCAGTGTTTCAGCGGAACGTTCCCAGGAGTATCTCTGCACATTTTCTTTACCTTTTCTAATCAACAAGTTACGGTCTTCAACGCTGTTGTTTAATTTTATGATAGCTTTGATAAGCTCATATTTTGAGTCTGGATCAAAGTACAATGCACTATCACCTAAGGTCTCTTTAAGGGAAGCTCTATTTGAAGAAATAACTGGGCAAGAGCATGATTGAGCTTCCAGTGGGGGTATACCAAATCCTTCATAAAAGGATGGAAATATAAAAGCTTTTGCACCTTTATATAATGAAATAAGTTCATCATCAGATACACGCCCTAAAAAATCAATTCTTGGATCATTAGTTTTTATATTTACACAATTAAACACTGTGTTCCTGTCACCTATTATCTTCAAATTTATATTTAAATCTGCAGATAGTATAGTTTCAATAAGACCATGAATATTTTTATGATGATTAACCGAAGATACAGTCAGGAAGTAGTCGCATCCACGAATCTCATTAGTCTTAACCATACTGTCATGTGGTTTAAAAAAATTATTACTCACAGCATTCGGAATGATATGAATCTTACTGGCATCACAATTATAATAATTTACTAGCTCACTTTTAGAAAAATCACTAACCGTCACTATTAATTTAGAGTTCTTTAGTAAAATAGGGGTTAATAATGAATATAACCATCTGAAGCCAAATGAAAAGCTTTCTGGGTAACGAATATAAGTAATATCGTGTTGCGTAATAATCTGCCTTTTGAAAAGCAAAGGACCAGTGTTGCATAAGTTGATTAGCATGCAATCTTTCTGTTTTTTTAAAAAAAGAGGTAATGTGAATTGTTCCCAGAAATGGCCTCTACCCCCTGAGATTTCTTTAATATTAAAACCTGAAATGTTATAGCTTTTATCAATGGCGGAGATATTGGGTACCAAGACCACAACATTATGTCTCAATTTCGATAACCGAAGAGTCATTTCATAAGCAAATCGCTGCACACCGGTAAGTTTTTGAGTAAGAAAACGACCATTAACATAAATCATTAGCGACCTACTTGAGGTTTATTATTATAAGACACTCATTATGACAGGATTATAAATTGAAAAAAACCATTTTCGAACAAAATATAATATCTAAACAGATATAGATAAAAAAAAGCCCTGTAAAAACAGGGCTTAGAAAGCAAATCTTTACTAACTTAGTTAATCCATTCAGTATGGAACACACCGTCTTTGTCAGTGCGCTTATAAGTATGTGCGCCGAAGTAATCGCGCTGAGCTTGAATTAGGTTCGCTGGCAAAACAGCAGAGCGATAGCTGTCATAATAAGCAATAGCAGCTGAGAATGTCGGAACAGGGATCCCATTTTGCACCGCATAAGCTACGACATCACGTAATGCCTGCTGGTAATCATCAGCGATCTGTTTAAAGTATGGGGCTAATAACAGATTGGCTATTTTATCATCCTGATTATAAGCATCGGTGATCTTCTGAAGGAACTGAGCACGAATGATGCACCCTGCACGGAAAATTTTAGCAATTTCACCGTAGTTGAGATCCCAATGATACTCATTCGAGGCAGCTCGCAACTGAGAAAAACCTTGGGCGTAAGAAACAATCTTACCTAAATATAATGCTCTACGGACTTTCTCGATAAATGCAGTTTTATCACCGGCAAGTTTAGCCTGTGGGCCCGTCAAGACTTTAGACGCTGCAACACGCTGCTCTTTTAGGGACGAGATATAACGAGCGAAAACTGATTCCGTAATAAGGGACAAAGGTTCGCCTAAATCGAGAGAACTTTGGCTTGTCCACTTACCGGTGCCTTTATTCGCGGCTTCATCAAGAATAACATCTACCAGATAGTTACCTTCTTCATCTTTCCTGGTGAAGATATCTTTTGTAATATCAATAAGATAACTGCTTAGCTCACCTTCATTCCATTTGGTGAAAGTTTCCGCCAATTCGTCGTTAGAAAGATTTAAACCACCTTTCAACAATGCATAGGCTTCAGCGATAAGTTGCATATCACCGTATTCGATACCATTATGAACCATCTTAACATAATGGCCAGCCCCATCAGCTCCGATGTAAGTTACGCAAGGTTCACCGTCTTCCGCAACAGCAGCAATTTGTTTAAGAATTGGCGCAACAAGTTCATAAGCTTCTTTTTGACCACCCGGCATAATTGAAGGGCCTTTCAACGCACCTTCTTCTCCGCCGGATACCCCTGTCCCGATAAAATTGAACCCTTCAGCAGAGAGTTCACGATTACGACGGATAGTATCCTGGAAGAAAGTATTACCCCCATCAATAATGATGTCGCCTTTTTCCAGGTATGGCTTAAGAGATTCAATAGCACTATCAGTGCCGGCACCGGCTTTAACCATCAACAGGATGCGTCGAGGGGTTTCCAGAGATTCAACAAACTCTTTCACTGTGAAATAAGGGACTAATTTTTTGCCTGGATTCTCAGCAATAACTTCTTCAGTCTTTTCACGGGAGCGATTGAAAACAGAGACGGTATAGCCACGACTTTCGATGTTGAGCGCAAGGTTTCGGCCCATCACCGCCATACCAACAACCCCAATCTGTTGCTTGGACATTACTTACTCCTGTCTGGTGTGGTCACTGCGACACGTTCGCAGTTTAAATGTGATGTTTATATTAGCTCAAAGCCTGTATGACGTATAGTGTAAAAATGTTCACAAATTAAGAATGGCAGTCATAACCCATTGAAAATTATTGGTTTTAATTCTGCCTTTTAATACCATTACCGCAACAAAAGCCAAGTGGCACAAAATTGCTTAGTTTTTATTCATTTATTAATAGATAATTTTTTTATTTTCCACAAATTCACAATATTTAGAATTGACGTATTCAGAAATTTCCTGATTAAACCGCTCGGTTGAAAATTTTAGCGCATGAGCACGACAATCATTAGGAAGAATTTGATCCTGCATAGTTTCAAACTTTTGGACAGCATCAATGACAGAACCTATATCCTGTTGGTCAAAAAGGATACCTGTTGGATTATCTACACCAAATGGTCTTACTGTTTCAAGTGAACCACCTTTGCCAAACGCAATAACAGGCGTCCCACAAGACTGCGCTTCAACAGGAGTAATTCCAAAATCTTCTTCTGCCGCAAAAACAAATGCTTTAGCATTTCTCATATGTTCTTGCATGACTTCATTTGATTGATAACCCAGGATTTCAATGTTAGCCGTGGCTTTAGACTTTATCTTTTGCATTTCCGGCCCATCACCAACAACAACAAGTTTACGGTTTGGCATGTGACTGAAAGCCTCAACTATCAAATCAATACGCTTATATGGAACAAGGCGTGATGCGGTAAAGTAATAATCTTCTTTAGCTTCATTCAGAAGAAAGCGATTGACATCAACAGGCGGATAAATGACATCAGCCTCTCGCCCATAAACTTTTTTAATCCGCCGCGCGATAAATTGCGAGTTAGCAATAAAATGATCAACGCCATTTGCAGTACGGTAGTCCCACATGCGCATTTTATGCAAAATCAATTTTGCAATCATTCCTTTGACTCCATGATCTAAACCTGCTTCCCGTAGATATTGATGCTGGAGATCCCATGCATATCTTATAGGGGAATGAACATAACTAATATGCAGTTGATCAGGCCCCGTCAAAACCCCTTTAGCAACAGCATGGCTGCTAGAAAGAATGACATCATGGCTGGATACATCAAGTTGCTCAATCGCTAATGGCATTAAAGGAAGATATGTTTGATATTTTTTCTTCGCTTTTGGGAGGCGTTGAATGAATGTTGTGGTTATTTCTTTATTCTGAAAGTGTTTTTTATTTTCAGAGGAAAGAAAATCCACAACAGAATACAAGTGTGATTCTGGATATGATTTAATAAGTTCCGCTACTACTTTTTCAGAACCAGCATAAGTAATAAACCAATCAGCAACAATACCAACATTTAAATCGCGCATAAAAATCCATCGTACATTTATAATTTAACATGCAAAATATAAAGGTGCTCCAGATTTGAAAAGCACCTTTAGTAATTTAAATTTAAGCCCTTAACAAGGCTAAAATCTCTGCAGTTTTTTCTTTCATTAAAGTAACATCACTTCTGGATTCCACATTTAAGCGAACGACAGGCTCAGTGTTAGAACTACGTAGATTGAAGCGCCAGTCCGCAAATTCAAGGCTTATACCATCCGTGTAATTAATATCAAGAGCTTCATTCTGATATCGCTCAAGAACCCGTTTGATCGAGGATTGCGGATCGCTAAGGGAGCTGTTGATTTCTCCAGAGGCAGGATAAGCTTGCATCCGTGCACTAACTAATTGGTTTAGCGTTTTATCCTTGATACAGAGCAATTCAGCGACAAGGAGCCATGGGATCATTCCGCTATCGCAATAGGCAAAATCGCGGAAATAATGGTGGGCGCTCATTTCGCCGCCGTATATTGCATCTTCTGCACGCATACGTTCTTTAATGAAAGCATGACCTGTTTTAGACATCACAGGAATACCGCCAGCATTTTTTACAATATCAATTGTATTCCAGCTTAAACGCGGGTCATGAATAATACGAGAACCAGGATTCTTTTCAAGAAATGCGTCAGCCAAAAGACCAACAATATAGTAGCCTTCGATAAAGTTACCCATATTATCGAACAGGAAGCATCGATCGAAATCACCATCGAATGCAATACCCATATCAGCATTATTTTTTATGACAGCGTCAGTGGTATCTTTTCTACACTCTGGTAATAATGGATTTGGTATACCATTTGGGAAGGTCCCATCGGGTTCATGGTGCACCTTTATAAATTCAACAGGAACATTATGTTTTATAAAGCGCTTCTCAAGGGCATCAATAACATGACCAGCGGCGCCATTACCAGAGTTAACAACTAATTTTAGCGTTCTATTGATATTATGAAGATTGATATAGCTCAATAACTTATCAATATATGCATCTAATATAGAAATGGATTGATAACTACCTTTAGGCTGCGATGAATTTATAGCAAAATTATTCTCTTCGGCAAGACGCTGGATCTCCCTTAGCCCAGTATCACCACTGATTGGCTTTGAGTTCTCGCGGACGAGTTTCATTCCATTATAATCAATTGGGTTATGACTGGCTGTTACTTCCACTCCGCCATCAACACCGAGGTAAGATGTAGCAAAATAAATCTCCTCAGTACCCGATAAACCAATGTCTAAAACATCAGTACCAGCATCCTGCAATCCTTTGGCAAGGGCAAGTTTAAGGGATTCACTAGTTAGTCTAACATCGCCTCCGACAACCATTTTTTTAGGCTTAAGATACTCACCATATGCACGACCAATACGGTATGCGATGTCCTCTGTAAGTTCCGAGCCTAACTTGCCGCGAATGTCATACGCTTTAAAGCAGGTTAATAATTCCATCATTTTCCCCGTTTAATCAAATTCCATAATGATCTTTTAGACGAACAATATCATCTTCACCTAAATATGAACCAGATTGAATCTCAAGGATTTCAAGATCTATTTTCCCTGGATTTTCCAGCATATGAGTCGAACCAGCAGGAATAAATGTTGATTGGTTTTCAGTAAGCAAAAACTCACGTTCGTTTAAGGTAATCTTCGCTGTTCCTGATAATATAATCCAGTGCTCGGCCCGGTGGTGGTGCATTTGCAAAGAAAACTTACCGCCCGGTTTAACTGTAACTTTGTTAATGTGATATTTAGTTGTATTAACCACTTTATCACTATGCCCCCAAGGGCTATAGGATTCACGGTGGATCCTATACTCTCTACGCGAAGTCATTTTAAGATGTTCAACTACACGTTTAACGTCTTGCACCTGTGATTTATCTATAACGAGCACAGCATCTTTGGTGCTGACTACTACCAGATTGTTAACCCCAACGGCAGCTACTAGTTGTTCTTCGCTATTTATATAACAGTTAGAAGAATCATGAACAAAAACATCCCCGGATAGTGAATTACCTTGACCATCCTTATCGTTGACTTCCCACAGTGCTGACCATGAACCAACATCATTCCAACCTGCATCCAGTGGTACTACAGATGCAGATTGCGTTTTTTCCATTACAGCATAATCAACTGACTCATCAGGGCAAGCAATAAAAGCATCTTTATCAACACGAATAAAATCACGTAAAGAATCGGTATGCACAGTCTGCATTGCCTTTTTACATGAGCTAAGAATATCTGGACGGAACTCATCCAACTCTTGCAGAAAGCGTCTTGCTCGAAACATGAACATACCGCTATTCCAGTAATATTCACCGCTGTCCAAATATTCTTGTGCTGTATGCAAGTTAGGTTTTTCAACGAAACGTTTTACATCATAAGCTATATGATTATCGAAATGCTCTTCGTTACCACGCTGGATATAACCATATCCCGTTTCAGGGCCAGTAGGCACAATACCAAACGTTACAAGTTTCCCTTGATTTGCATAAACTACAGCGCTGTTGATTGCAGCTTGAAAAGCATCGTTATTCTCAATAACGTGGTCCGCGGCCAAAACAAGTAGCAATGGATCATCATCATCATGTGCTACTGCGTGTAATGCAGCAAGTGCAATTGCTGGAGCCGTATTACGTCCAATTGGTTCAAGGATAATGTTATTAGATAGCTTTTCGATTTGACGTAGTTGTTCTGCGACTAAAAAACGATGTTGTTCGTTACATATCACAATAGGTTCTTTAGTCTCTAAACCATTAAGGCGAGTAATTGTCTCCTGAAGCATTGATTGCTCGCCGTGTAAACGTAAAAACTGTTTTGGATATAGCTCTCGCGACATCGGCCATAAACGACTACCAGTACCTCCAGCCATTATCACTGGGAGAATCATGACTTAACCTCATTTAATATATTTACAGTTCGATAAAGAGACATTTAGAATAAAATTAAACAACAAAACTTCTGCATTTATCCGCTAATTCATTAGCATATTGTTCATGCAATGTTTTATTTTTAATAATAGTATTCATACCTATTTTCTTACCATCAAATTCGAAGTTAGCAGTCGCATTGGCATTCATATCGACGTCAATTCTATTAAAGAAGTCAAATAATCCATCGAAACGGCAGTTATCAACTTTATTTTTAAAACCACCATTTACAAAAATAACTGGAGTGCCCATAGCCAGGCATGGAAGAGCAGTATGAATCCTGGAGGTTACTACCAGTTTTGCATTAGCCAATTTCCTCAGAAAATCATCGGCTAATTTAAAACCTTCGTCAGCGGAAAGGTACGGAATGATCTGTTTTTCATGTTTAGCATGCTTGAGTAATTCACTATCAAAAAATTGGTTTAGTACTTTGCTTCTATGATTAAATTCAAATGCCCGACCATTTAGCAAGCGTTTTCCGAAACGTAATGGTTGGCTCATTAACTCTGGTAATGACATTGAGTCATACATCACATCGATAAAATAAATATCATCAGTAACATTATCCCGTTTATATTTATTCCCCAACGTAAGTGTCATACAGCCTGAGTAATATGCATCAATCCCTTTTGAGATCAGCAAATCACGAGTGTAAAAATCACGGCAACCTATCGGCGCATGTTTTTTAAAGTGCTCAATACTCGCAGGTGTGAAAATTTTATCTACAATAGTAGAGTTAATATGGATTGAAACATATAAAGGAGTTATATCTTCAGATGGCGGAAAGTTTTCTGGTATATCCATATACCACGCATTCATGATCATTTTTACTTTATTACCACTATAAGTATTCATATGATCTCGTGGTATATACTCATTCACGCAAGGTAAAAACTGGCGTGCTGCTGTACTTTGTACATAATCACCCAGATTGATCCAGTTTCTTTTGACATAGATGTCACTTTCGTACGTCAGGACGCCATATTGAGTATTGTTTACTTGCATGTTATTTCCTACCTAATTTTTTCTTTATTAAAGATGTTAAATATTTTCTTTCTGAACTAATTAGCACCAAATAGAAAAAGAGTATAGCCACTGAGATTGTGTTTAAGGCGATTAGAAGCAGTAATCCTAAAAAACCTACAGGAAGTACGGTGTTAATGTAAAATGAAATTGCAAATGATATTACAGAAACAGAAAATAAGCGCGGGAAAATATTAAGGAAAAATATTTTACTATTTAATCCAGTTACTTTTTCCACATACAAAACTCTGAACATAAGCATTGCAACTGCACAAAGTATACGACTAGACACCGCCACAACCAATGCAAAACCCAAAGAGTAAAGAGCATATGTTAATACCAAAGTTAAAAGCATTATTAATGATGCTATTAACTGATAGTTCCGCAACTTTCCCACTGCATATGCTACGGTAACAAAAGGTCCTGATAGAGAATCAATGATGACATACAGTATGACAATTCTTACCAACACCACCAAATGTTCTGGAACTTGTTTCAACCATAAGTTAATAACAAAAGGCGCATCTACAAAGGCGGGTACTGCTGCAATCAGTACGATAAAGCCAGTCAACTTGCAGGATAAAGATAGAAGAGACGAAACCTCTTCGTGATTTCCAGTTGAATGCTGCTTTATCAGTTGAGGATTGAATGCGGTTTGTAAAGTACCTATGACACGGTTAAATGCAATCAGCACCTGCTCCGCTAACCAAACAGAACCATTTGCCACAACTCCGACAAAGAAATATGTCAGGAGAGCAATACCTTGAGAAAGTCCGACTAAACTCAATGAGCCCATCATTGACCAACTCGAGAAGGATAGTATTTCCTTGAGCAGTTCTTTATTTTCTTTGAAACTTACCTTTACAGTACATATATCTATTTTCTTAATGCAACTAACAAAATAGACAAAAAACACTGATATATATCCAAAAAGCAAGAATGCAGCATACCATATTAATTTCGAGTCGAATTCGAACAAGGTAAATAAATACACCATGCCCCAGCGCTGAATAGCATCAAATATCCCTATCTTAGCAAACAAATCCATCTTTTCAGTTGCAATTAACGCTGCAATAAATGGTGTTTGCATGATCTGAATAAGCAGAGATATGACAGACAACTGGTACACCAAAAATATTTCTGTCATACGCTCAACGGGAACTCTTAATTTATAGATTAAGAACCATAACCCAATTGTTTCAGCGAGGAATAAAACGGCACCACATATTATGAAATGGACCAATATACTTGTCGAAAAGACTCTTTTAGTCCAGGAAAAGTCCCTTCTACCTAAACCAACTGACAGGAACCTTTGAGTTGCCAAAGCTGATACGTTTTGAATGAACGAAAATAAAACGATAATACTGCCAATGACACTGTAAAGCCCAAAGTCATAAACCCCAAGCGCATTTAAAACTAAGCGTGAGGTATAAAAAGTTGCAAACATTATTAGTAACATCCTGCCATAAAGCATGAATGTGTTCTTTGCAACTATTTTTTTATTTGTAGCGTATTTTTCACTCATTTTTACCAACATTATCGTCAACACAGAAAAATTTCATTCTTGTTTTACGATTTCTATACTCTCAACTACTTGTTAGATACTTATTAACAAGTTCTGCGGTAGCACTCCAGGAATATTTACCGACCTGTTTTGAGCCTTTACTAATGAGTTGGGTTTTAAGTTCAATATCAGAATGTAATTTAGATATTGCAGTTGCTATTTGCTGTATATTCTCAGGGTCAACTACAAGTGCTGCGTCGCCAGCAACCTCACCGAGGGAGGTTGTTTTGGAGGTAATTACAGGTATACCACTTGCCATTGCCTCAATAACAGGGAGACCAAATCCTTCATAGAAGGAGACGAAAATCAATCCTTCTGCACCACGATAAAGCTCAGGTAATTCTTCGGTTTTGACAAAACCAGTAAATACAACCCTATCAGTAAGCTCATTGATTTCAATGAGAGTCGCTAACTCATCGGTTTTCTTGCCAGTAAAAACAAGTTTTACGTTTTTAGGGATATCTGCTCTGGCAAACGCCTGAATTGTTCCAACCTCATTCTTATGACTTTTCCTGTTACTGACACATAAATAATAAGGATATCCAAAATCTTTCTTTTGTCCATTTGGTCGAAAATCGTTGGATACTCCATTCCCTACATTTACAACTTTTTCAGCAGGAACCCCGGACCATTGGATGATTTTTTGTCGAGAAAATTCGGAAACAGTAAAAATATACTTAGCTTTTCGACATCCTCTTTTTATAACAACCTTATAGAATATTTTTTTTAATAGACTCGAATTTTCAGGACGCTCCAAATGATTCAAATCATGGATTGTAAACACAAATGGTATTCTGGAAAATAATGGAGGAATATAGCCTGGAAAAAAAACTATACCATCACGCATCTTCAGCATTTTTAACGATGTTTTTATGCAATCAACAGGGCTGAATGGTTTGCCGGTGAAACCCGCACTCTTATAATTTGTTATTTTATTAATTTCTTCAGCAAATGTTCCGATTCCGCCTGAACCTGACCATCGGTCATCAATTAGAATGTTTTTCATATATTCCTTGATACATTTCAGTGGTTATTTATTATAGTCTGGATCTTTTTAGCCAGCGCCGCAGCTTCAGAGTCACGACTTCCTGGCTCATATAAATTTGTGGGAGGAAGAAAATCAATCATCCCATCACGTGCAGGGGCGATAATCGGGATATTGGCTTGCTTTGCTTCTAGCATCAGAAGCGGCACCCCTTCAAACCGAGATGGCAAGGTAATAAGATCAACATCCTTGCTATACTCCCATACATTTGGCTGCCAGCCATAATAATTTACTCTAATATTATTATGTGAACATCCTGTTATAGTTTTCAGCTTCTCAAGATCAGGACCATCTCCAATAACCTTAAGCACTATTTCTTTAGAGGTCGAAATAGAATTTAACGCCTGAAATAGAATATCTTGTCCTTTTTGTCTAAATGAAACTCGTCCTGCCATTAAGATAGTAAACTTATCCTCATCTTTCTTATAGATATATCCCTTACCTCTAATGTATTCTATTGGTAACTTAGAGGAAAAGTTATGTAATACTCTAACTTTGGCATTTTTGTTTTTAAGGGAAATCTGTTCGGCAAAAACTTTACTAATCGTAATATAATTCTCGCACTTCTTGTAAACAAATTTCGATAATATGTCTTTTAACCACCCTAACTTGCTACCCATCAAACGAAAACTATGCGCATAAGGTATATAACTAACTAAGTTTTTGACTCCCGCAGCCTTCGAAGTATTAACAAATACAGAGCCTAACTCAATATCACCTTGCACAATGATAATAGTTTTATGTTTCCCCTTCAGAGATACTAGTAGTTCTTTAGCTTTTTTTCGAAAAGGATAATTAAAAGTAGAATGAAGTATTTCAATTTTTTTATGTAACACTTCATGATTCTCATATGCAATATTATGATCAGTGAGAATTTTTTTTAACGCTATATTATCTGAAGGGACAAAGCATGCAAACCTAAACCCTTTATTTCTAAATTTATTTAAATGAGCAATCGTCATCAATTCATGACCACCGACGATTGCTGCAGTAAATACGACAGCGATTACTTCTTTTTTATTCATAGATAGTCCATGGACAATGCAGTTCGCATACTACCCATTTGTTAATAATTAAAACACTATTTAATCTGTAAGTAATATGCGAAACTTTTTTATTTTTCACCTTTAAGATGATTTAATATGCGCCATCTTTTTTTAATACAACACCTATAGTTTTAAAAAGGATGGCTATGTCGTTCCACATAGACCAGTTTTTAACATACCATGCATCCAAATAGACACGAGTATCATAATCAACGTCACTCCTGCCACTCACTTGCCATAGTCCTGTCATTCCAGGTTTACTAAGTAAATAATAATCGACTTCTTCGTTATATCTTTCTAACTCTGCGGTAATAATAGGGCGTGGGCCAACCAGACTCATCTCCCCTTTTAAAACATTAAACAATTGAGGGAGCTCATCAAGACTTGTACTACGTAAAAATTGGCCAATTTTGGTGATTCTGGGATCATTTTTCAATTTAAATGTTGCATCCCATTCGGCTCGAGCTTCTGGATCGCTCGCCAGTAAGTTATCCAGGACCTCTTTTGAGTTAACTACCATTGATCTAAACTTCAGGCATTTGAAAGGCTTACCATCTTTCCCAACGCGCTCATGACCATAAATAGCAGGACCGCCATCCTTTTTAACTTTATTATATATATAAAGTAAAAGTGGAGATAAAATTAGAATAATACCCATCGAGCCGAATATATCAAACCCTCGTTTAATAATTCGTGAAGATAATTTAGCCAGATTCTGCTGTACTCTAAATATCATAACTTCATGGCTAAATATGAATGACATATCCGTACTATCTAATGGTACGCCCCGTAGGGTTGGGATTACCGAGACAAAACGATACCCTTTGATCATAAACTCGCGAAGCCAGTTATTTCGGATTTCACTTTGATTTGATTCGACTGCAACAATGAACTGCGTACGCTTATCAATGCTAGCTAACCAATTTTTATTAGCATCTAGCACTACTGTTTTATTAGTATGTTCAACAGTTCTAGTTTCACCATCGCAAGAAATAAAACCAATGACGTCTAAACCGAGATTTCGTTCACTATTTATTGCGTTGTAGGCATCGATAGCGTTTTTACCATTTCCCACTATCCACGTATCTCGCAACCAAAGGCCCATTCGATTCAACAGCCATTTAGTAAACATCCTGGTTAATGGTAGCAAAATAGCTGCAATTACCCATGTTAAAAGCCATACATACCGTGAAAAATACCATTTTGCAAATGCTATTACAGCAATTTCAATAACAGCAAATATTACCAAAGTACGGAGAATTTCTTTTAACTCAAACCAAAAAGTTTTACGATAAAAATAATGCCGCAGACGAATTCCGTACCAACTAATGCAACAAATACCTAAAAGCCAATGTAAAGCAACCCACCCTTCAATCTGCTCATTAGGAACTCTTTCGTCAAAATGACTCATTGTAAGCGAAAGAATTCCGAGAGATAAATATAGAGATATTACAAAGCTTAAAAAATCAGATACCGCTAAGGATACACTGCACCCAACATTTCTAGCAAAACGGGTCATGATTCCCTCTGCTTATACCACGCTTAACATGGAGAAAGTTACTATGGAATAGAATACGGACTCTATAAATAGAGCCCGTTTTGTTTTAACCTTTCAAATTTTTAACTTTTTTCTTTATCTGAATACGAATAACCGTAATAACTATAGCCATAGCCATAATAGCTACTTGCTTTTTTAACGACTCCGTTCAAAATAGCACCCTTAACATCAATGCCACTTTGCTCAAAACGTCTTACACTAACTGCAATTTCTTTGACAGTATTTGATTCAAATCTTGCTACTAGTAATGTTGTCCCTGCATAACGACCAATAATTGCAGCATCGGTGACTGCTAAAATAGGAGGAGTATCTATAACGACCAAGTCATAATTAGATGAAGCCCACTTTAGCAAATCTGAGAATCTTGAATGCATTAGCAGCTCGGCAGGATTTGGTGGAACTTGACCACGTCCAATATAGTCAAATTCGCCACTGGTAACCTTCTCTATTGTACTTTCTACAGAACTTTGGCCAGAAAGTATATCTGATAATCCTTTTGTCTGTTTGTGGCCAAGCATCTTATGCACATAACCTTTTCTGAGGTCAGCATCTATAAAGAGAACTTTCTTCCCAGTCAGAGCAATGATCGCAGCCAAGTTAGTACTTATGAATGTCTTACCAGCATTTGGGCTTGCTCCGGAAATCATCAGTATATTATTTTCGGCTTCCATCATCGCAAAATGTAAGCTCGTCCGAAGACTCCTAATCGCCTCTACCGCAAGGTCTGCAGGGTTTTCTACAGCCAGCAGTCTATCCGATTGATTTTTGTTTCGTATATTGTTCTTCGCAGAATGTTTAGTTAACCATTCAGATACTGGAACGCTCGCATACACGCTTACTCCCAGCTCCTCTAACTGTTCTGGAGATTCAATACCACGACGCAGGAATACTTGTACAAAGACCATAGCTATTGACACGATAAAACCAAGTACAATGCCAGCTAATATTACAATTATTTTTTTAGGTTTAACTGGTTTCGGATCGGTTACAGCGTCATCAATGATTCTGACGTTACCAATTGCGCTTGATTTAGCAATATTCAACTCTTGCTGACGGTTGAGTAGTTGCATATATACAGCCCGACCAGATTCAACATCCCTACTAAGGCGCAACACTTCTTGTTGAGTCGAGGGCATTCCACTGACACGTTTATTTAGCTTATTTTTTTCATCTTGAAGCGTTTTCCTTTTTTCCATCAGTGCTTTGTAAGTAGGATGTTCTTTTGTATAAAGTTGAGAAATTTCTGCTTCACGAAATGTTAATTCGTTCAATTGATTATCAACGTTAACAATCTGATCCAGAACTGATTTTGCCTCCATGGTAAGGTCAACAGAGTCTTTTTGTTGTCGATATTGATTCAACTTGTTTTCAGCTGAATCTAAATCTCCACGTACCAAGGGTAATTGATTATTAAGGAACTCCAGGCTTTTAGCATCCTGCGCGGCTTGACGCGCAACGTTTTGAGCCAGATAATTTTGACTGATACTGTTTAATACTCGTGAAATGAAATCAGGGTCTTCACCGGTCAAAGTTAAGTTAAGCATTCCCGTATCTTTGCCCTGATCTAAAGCGCTAAATGATTCCTGCAGATTCGTGATTGCTTTCAGTCGAGAATAATATTTAACCTCAAATTGCGTTCCAGGTTTTGCATCAATCGATTTTATATCGAGAGCAATACCTTTCTCATCCAGTGGTACACCAACGGTCCCCTGTAAAACGATACCGTCAAAATCGACAGTGTAATGTTTATCATCTTTTACTGTTACCAAAATTTCAGGTACTTTTCCCCCAGCATCTTTCGGCAAATAAAGGCGATTAATCTCCAGATTACCTTCTTTCTCACCTAATAATCTAGCAAACCCCTTTCCTAATAGTGGAAAGTGTTTCTGTTCAACAAGAGCCTGAAGATTAAGATCATCAACAGTCTTTCCTAGAATCATACGTGACTGCAGTAATGCTATTTCTGGCGCAGATTGAGGTTGACTATCCGGCAACATTTGGCTGAGGCTATCTATTAATGCGTTACCCTGCTTTTGTTCAACCTGTATTAATGCATTAGCTTCATAAATTGGGGTAGCAAACAGAGCATATAAAACTGCTATAACTGTAAAGCCAGTGGTTATAGAAATAATGAGTTTGCGATGGTCAATTAATTCACCGAACAAACGTCCAAAATCAATCTCATTATTTTCTTGTGGTGTTACTTTTTTATCAATTACCGATGTCATGCGGTTTTTCCCGATATTATTGCCCTAACTTCTCAGCCCAAGAACGACAACTTAAGTCAATCAACTGATAAACTGATTCGAATGCTTCATCGCTCTTCCTGTAAGGGTCTGGTATCTCTTTACCTGATAGCCAATGCCCAAGAAGCATTGTTTTCCCCCTAACTTCTGGAGCAATCCGACTGACTTGTTCTAAATGAACTTGCTCCATTACTAAGAGCAAATCATATTGGCGCCCAAGACTTGCGCTAAATTGCTTACCTTCATGTCCTTCCAAAGAAAGACCATGACTTTCAGCAATTCGTATCGCTGAGGGATCTGCAGGATGACCGATTAAGGCACCAACACCCGCTGAGTCTATTTTCTTAGTCGGTAATGCCTTACGTAATAATCGCTCTCCAATCGGAGAGCGGCAAATATTACCGGTACAAATAACTAATATTGAGTCAAACATATTATGGCCACGTTTTGATATATCGGACAGTTTCGGTCATATCATGTACCCCAGTAATTGTCGGAACTAGCTGAGATATCACACGATTCCATCGCACCAATGGGGCTGTTGTGACATATACGATGTCATACGGCTGTAGCTGGAATTCTGTACCTAACACCATGGCCGATGCATCCTGTGCATTAAGCTGGTAAATATTGGCGATTTTACCCTCTTTATCGCCTTTTAACTGCCGCACGACAAAGACCCCTGTGGCATCACTAAACGCCTGTGACATCCCTTCAGCATTACCCAATGCCTCAGCTAATGTCATGCCGCTTCGATCCATTTTCATGGTACTTTGTTTACCAACTTCCCCCATGACAAACACTTTCAGATCATCATTTCTTGGTACGAACAATATATCGCCCGGGTAGAGTAAATGGTTTTCTGTCAAATCACCTTTTTGCATTAATGCAAACAGCGATATTTTTGTGTCTTTGCCGTTGTGAGTTAAAACAACGTTACGCCAGTCTGCATCAGGAGCTAATCCACCAGCATTATTTATTGCATCCATTACGGTTAGCGGTATATTTGTGATCGGCTGTTGTCCAGATTTAACAACCTCTCCGGTGACATAGGCTTTTTGTGAACGAAATGCAGCAATACTCACGTCTACTTGCGGGCTTTCAATATAGGTTGTTAATCGACTCGCTATGTCGTGACGTACTTCGCTCAACGTTTTACCTGCGACCTGAACCTTACCTATATAAGGATAAAAGATTGTTCCATCGGAGTTTACCCAGTTACCCGTATCGCTAGCACTACGATACTGACCTGCAGGAGTCGTTAGTTCAGGGTGATCCCAGACAGTCACCATCAGTACATCGCCAACACCAATTCGGTATTCATAGCTATGAAGCAACTGGTCGAGTTGCGGATTTGGGCGAGCCAGCACAGTCTCAGGTCTAAGCTGCTCCACTAACCTCGGCGTCATTGGATATACGTTCACCAATTTATCCAGGTCATAATCGCTATCCGGAAGTTCAACTACATTTTTGCGTAAGCTGTTCAGCCCCTGACCCGGAACAATAGTACACCCTGTCAAAAAGCTAATTGCCAATGCCACTGCTGAAACCCTAACAATTTTTTTCTTCATAATGTCACATCATCAATAAACCAAATTTTTTCAATTACTGATTTGCCGTCTGAGTTTTTACCGATTAACAATTCACAATCAGTAATCCTTACCCTCTTCGCAGCATCCAGCCTATAAGCTAAATGGAATCTCTATCCCTGCACTGGCACCAACATCGTCGCTATCGCTATTATCGGCATTGGTGTACCAAAGATTAGTATTCAATCGAACAGATTTATAGACATCGCCACTCCAGCCCAACTGTATCCCTTTTAAGGTGTCTGAATTAGGAAACGCTTTATTGATAGTCTGATTTTCCGGGTTCACTTTCGCGTACACCAGACGGGTACTCCAGCGCTGATTATCTTCAGTCACCAACTCAACTTTGCCTGCAAACAACTGGCCATCTCCCCCCATCGCATCACCTAGTGGATAGCCTTGCTGATAATAACCATCTTTATAGATGTGATGGGTATAACTGTAATTAGTGCGACTCATATTGGTACGGGTATCATGCGCTTCCACATACCAGTTAATCGCATCTTTACCCCAGCCGTGGTGACCTTCAATACCACCAAGATACATATTCGCGGAAGGTAAGAATCCTGACTCATCTTCGCCAATCATTTGGCCATAGAAACTCACCGGCCAGCCCAGAGTAGGTTCGAGCTTAAACTTAAAATCAAAACCGGCAAGTTGGTTGCCCGGTTCATTTGGGTCGTTGGCTGAGGTGTTGTCTTTGCCGGTGAATCCATCCCAGAAGTTGCTAAACGATTGAGGACGTCCCTCCCCACCCCACTGCATTATGCGTGAAGCGCCAAGCTCAAGTGACTGGAACGGAGTAAAGGTAAAACGGCCACCGATAATTTTGGTATGAGGTACGGCCGTGTATTGGTTCATCTGGCTTGCGGAAATCTGATACTGCCACGGACCAATCCAGCGCAACCACCATGTCTCAGGAGCAGCTTGTTCAGCGCGTTGCATTAAAAAACCGGTCATCGGTCTTGCCGCATCGCCACGAATCAAGCTACCTTCATAACCAGGGCCCCACCACTGGGGCACCTGGCCGAATGATAACCATTGATTCCAGAACTTGACTGCGCCATATGCGCCGTTGGCATTAAAACGTGATCCATTGCTAATACGCTCGCCGCCTTCGACATTCCCCTGCAGATGCACATCCCACCATTCACCGCTGTTATTGAAGGCAAGAGAGAGAGAATTATCTGCTGGTTGGCTTTGGCCGAATCCCTGCGGTGTTCCAGGCTGGTCAGTTGACGTATAGCCGCTTACGCGAAAATCCGCCTTCAAATTAGAAAGGCGTTGATTGATGCGCGCCAGGACAACTTGTTCAGAGGAATATGAAGGTTTTGCTTTTTTCAGTGCTCGGGTAATTTCTTCCTGGCTGAGCGGCCAGGTGGAGAGACTTAGATGAATGACTCCGCGATCGGATAACCACGCCAGGTCGTTGCGAAGTTCATTATCATTTTGCACCAACCCTGCTGCATATACCTGCGAGCTAACTGATGCAACCAGACCCAAAGCAAGTGCGATACGAGCAATTTTTATCATTGTTCAAGTTCCATTTACGAGTCCCTTCCCACCAGGTGGGTACGGCAATGGGGATTTTTAAGAATCAGGAGCTTATGAGTTCGACAAGCCTATTTTTTACAACAGCGATCCATTGCCTCGATGGACAACATCCTCAGGTACGAGCGGTTTGCTGCAAACGGATGTGAACTTAATGCATTCATAATGTAAGCGATATTGGTTGCCAAGGCTACTTTCATGGGCTCAATAATGTGCACATGATCAGAAGTCTGACAACGTCGCTATGCGTATGGTGAGTATTCAAAACATTGGGTACCGTGAGTGTCAGGATACGCTACCGCCCTTGGCTTAACAGCTACCAACGCACTGTACCTCTTACCCAGGAATTTTCTTTACATCGACTGTTGGTGAATTAACCACAGCAATTATTTTTACCGCCTCGAGTTTACGAGATTCTTCTGTTAATTGGGAGTATAAATTCACCCCCACGAAGCGGATAAAACGATATTTTTCATTTTTACTGGCAAGGGTTCATCTGTTAATAAGATTATTTAATGACATCCCTCACCAGCTGACCACTTTATTACCACCCTAAGAATGAACCATGGTAACCATATGATTTTAAAGCAATTAAAATAAATGCCATGTTTAAGTAAAAAAATACCCATGCAGTAGTCAACTACAAAATATGATAGATATCATCACCCACTTCTTTTTTGGGTTCCAGAACGATAACTCTGATTTCCGTTATTCTCTTTTCATTTAAGAATCATCTTATCCGTAATAACATACCGAACCGCGCTTTCAAAGATCCTGTTAACATTATTATGTTTCACCATTATGAAAGCCACGATTCTAAAATCCCTTAGTTAACTATGGATACGCCATTTATCATACTAATCACGCCAACTGTTAACCCGTAAACTTATCGAAATAGTATGATTAATATATATGCTTATGTAGATCGGCTCTGGTAAACGGCTTCTCAAATGGTCCGATCATGGTTGCAACCTCGCCTAACAACGACTGCGTCGGTGCTTTAACCCCAGTGTTTAATAATATGAGTGGGATAATTACCACGCTCAACGCCCCCATCCATGAAATCTGCGCAGAACGAAAAGCCGACGTACGCCATTGCAACAGCAGAAAAGTCAAACTTCCACAAGCCCCCAGAATAAATCCACTCACCACTTCAGATACCGAATGTGCATGAATCATCAATCGGGAATAACCCACAATACCCGCCAGAATAAAGCCCAGAAGCACGGCCCCCCAGCGCAGGGATGATGAAGCACGAGAAGTTAACAGCCATAAGAGTATTGGCCAAAAGGCGGTTGAGAGTGCGGTATGTCCGCTGAAACCGGTAAAATCGATTTCCCGTATGCCAATTCCCCAGCCCATAAAGGCCAGTTTTGAAATGCACACGACAGTCCCCGTAATCCCAAAGAGCAGCGCCCATTGCCAGGCCAGAGTCCGGGATGTTTTACGCAGCACCAGCACCGCGAACAGCACCACTGCGCTAGGAAGCAACACGGTACTATCGCCAAAAAACGAGACAAATTGCCAGTTCATTTACGCTTCATCCTCTGACGATACATCCCTTTTCCCTGTATCTTATCCATGAATTCCTTATGGGCATATTCATCCATTAACGTTACGTTTATATGCATACATCACCGTTGTTTAATGGCTAAACATGATCTCAGTCAAGTTTTATTTCGCATCTCTAACTGTGCTACAGTGCGCTTGCTTAAGAAAGAGCGCACTAAGCAACTATCAGTTAAGCAATTTTCTGACTCATCTGACCAAATGACTGCTTCACGCACGACAATCATCAATCAGCCATCGCATCTATGTACTCAATAAGATTCAACTGAGATGAAAACTCTTCATTGCAATTAATGAACCGAATAAATAAGAATCTCGGCTTCATTTCAGTTGGATCTTCTAACGCTGGCGTGCCACTCAACAATATGATGTTATCTGCACGCCAGCTTTCGTTCGTATTAAGCGCCTGGTTTCACGCCAGCAGCTTTTTGATGCTCTCGCGGAATTTAGTTCCTTCTTTATGGTTACGTAAGCCGTAGCTTACAAACGCCTGCATGTAGCCCATTTTTTTACCGCAGTCGTAGCTCTCACCGGTCATCAACATGGCATCAACAGACTGTTTCTTCGCCAGTGCGGCTATAGCGTCAGTCAGCTGGATACGACCCCATGCGCCAGGTTCGGTACGCTCAAGTTCTTCCCAGATATCAGCAGACAGCACATAACGGCCAACGGCCATCAAATCGGAATCGAGCGTTTGCGGTTCGTCTGGTTTTTCAATAAATTCAACAATACGGCCAATCTCCCCTTCCACTTTCAACCCATCTTTGGTTTGAATGACGGAATACTCGGAAAGGTCCCCTGGCATGCGTTTGGCCAGAACCTGACTGCGCCCGGTTTCATTAAACCGCGCTACCATTGCCGCAAGGTTATAACGCAGCGGATCCGCGCTCGCACCATCAAGAATGATATCCGGCAACACCACTACAAACGGATTATTGCCAACGGCCGGACGCGCACAAAGGATAGAGTGACCCAACCCCAGTTGCTGACCTTGTCGAACGTTCATTATCGTGACGCCTGGCGGACAAATCGCCTGCACTTCTGCTAACAGTTGGCGTTTAACTCGTTGCTCCAGCAGCGCTTCCAGCTCATAAGAGGTATCGAAATGGTTTTCTACAGCATTCTTAGATGAATGGGTGACCAGCACAATTTCTTTGATTCCGGCGGCGACAATTTCATCGACGATATACTGAACCATCGGCTTATCAACGATCGGCAGCATCTCTTTCGGTATCGCTTTGGTTGCAGGCAACATATGCATCCCTAACCCTGCTACCGGAATAATTGCTTTCAAACTCACCATTATTTCATCCACCTATATGGTTATAAACTTTCGAATTTTTGTCAGAACGTTGATGTCACTGGCATTTGTTTGTGATGGTACAGCATCGTACCGTGCACGACTTTAACCAAAATCCTAAATTACTCTCTTAGTCCAAGAATACACGCAAAAAATGCTAGCTGACAGGTAGCTTTAAGAAAATTCTCACACATTTGTCCTGGTCAATTGGCATTCATGGGAGCAGGGCAAAAGCAGCGCTTAATGCATTGTTATTTAACAATAATAATTGGAAAACGTTCCTGGCGATAAGCAACTTCCTTTGCAGATTAAACATCTTCTTTCTTAAAAACCGCCATGGCAAGACACTTCAGAAAAAGTCAAATACCATGTGAAATAGCAATTTGGCGATAGTAATTAGTAAAATCGTCTAAATTTTGGACAAAAGGCTAACTTGACTAACCTTCTTACCCGCAGATTAACCCATTGTCCATCGCTGATACTGCTGCTTTTATGCAACAATGAGCCATCTTAAGGGTCTTATTAAACGAGAGACCTGACAAGCTACGGAATTCAGTAGGAATTTTCCCCTAAATAACAACTTGGTGAAAAATACGCCAATATTTTGGTGTTGGCCACGGTTAATAATCTTTTCTTATCCTTGCTATTACCGCACAGTAATTGTATGGATTTCTAATTAATTCCAAATCAGCCCAAATAGATCTTAAAGGCCCGATATTTAACCATCGTTTATTACGTTATAACTTTCGTTTGTACGCTAACCCGCTACGCATCGCCACCATAAGTCGTTGCATTTTACCTGGCGCTTATCCATGATCGATAGATGATACGATTATGTTGTAAAGGTTCTTATTGATTATGGAATGGATTGCCGATCCCTCTATCTGGGCTGGTCTCATTACGCTCGTGGTTATCGAACTGGTTCTGGGGATAGATAACCTGGTATTCATTGCTATCCTTGCCGAAAAGCTTCCCCCTGCCCAGCGCGATCGCGCGCGTGTTACCGGTCTGTTGTTGGCAATGGTGATGCGTTTGGTTCTGCTGGCGTCAATTTCCTGGTTAGTCACCCTCACCACGCCGCTCTTCAACTGGCATGACTTAAGCTTCAGCGCCCGCGATTTGATCATGTTATTCGGCGGGCTGTTCCTGTTGTTTAAAGCCACCGTTGAGCTTAATGAGCGGCTGGAAGGGAAAGACAGTAATAATCCCACCCAGCGTAAAGGGGCGAAGTTCTGGGGCGTGGTGGCGCAAATAGTCGTGCTAGATGCTATCTTCTCGCTGGATTCAGTCATTACCGCGGTTGGTATGGTTGATCATCTGGCGGTAATGATGGCCGCAGTTATTATCGCCATTACGCTGATGTTAATGGCCAGCAAAGCCCTGACCCGCTTTGTCAACAGCCACCCCACGATTGTCATCCTATGCCTTAGTTTCCTGCTGATGATCGGTTTTAGCCTGATCGCCGAAGGGTTTGGCTTCCCAATCCCGAAAGGCTATCTGTATGCCGCTATTGGTTTCTCGGTGATGATCGAATCGTTCAATCAGTTAGCCATCTTCAATCGCCGGCGCTTCCTCTCGGCCAATCTCACTATGCGGCAGAGGACGACTGAGGCGGTGATGAATCTACTAAGCGGACGTAAGGAGAATGCTGAGCTTGATGCCGAGACGGCAACCATGGTCGCCGATCAGGGGGAAAACCCGCTGTTTAATCCGCAGGAACGCTTAATGATTGAGCGCGTACTGAATCTGAATCAACGCACCGTCAGCAGCATCATGACTTCACGTCATGATATCGAGCACATCGACTTAAGCGCGCCCGAAGAGGAAGTCCGCGCGCTGCTGGAGAAAAACCAGCATACCCGTATCGTCGTCACCGGCGGCAACGATAACGAGGATCTGTTAGGGGTTGTTCATGTTATCGACCTGCTACAGCAGTCGTTGCGCAATGAGCCGCTTGATTTACACGTTCTGCTACGCCAACCGCTTATTTTTCCGGAAACCTTGCAGCTACTCCCGGCGCTAGAGCAGTTTCGCCAGGCGCGGACGCACTTTGCTTTTGTGGTCGACGAATTTGGCTCCGTTGAAGGGCTGGTGACTATCAGCGATGTTATGGAAACCATTGCGGGTAATCTGCCTAATGAAGTGGAAGAGATCGATGCTCGTCATGATATTCACAAAAACGCCGATGGCAGTTGGACCGCTAACGGCCATATGCCGCTGGAGGATCTGGTTCAGTACGTTCCGCTACCGCTGGATGATAAACGCGAATATCACACGATAGCCGGATTATTGATGGAATATTTGCAGCATATTCCAGCCGCAGGTGAAGAAGTGAAGATTGGCAGTTATACCCTGCGAACTCTGGAAGTTGAAAGCCACCGAGTGCAGAAAGTACAGATTATCCCGCCGGTTGAAGTAGAAGATGAATTAGATTATGAAGTGTGAATAAAGCGGTTCAGCCGCCGCGGGTCACCTGCGGCGGCTGATGATGGTTACAGCTTATCGAGCAGTTTCTTCACATCTTTGCCGTTCTGACTATTACTATTGCGTTCAGCCCACTCGTTCAAACGCTGTCTGGCTTCGTCCTGCAACTGCTTACGCAGGATCTGATCTACCTGTAGGCTATAGCTTAACGACTGCCACTTACCATAGATACGCAGCGGGATTGCCGTCTGCTTGAGGCGGTCAATCAGCTTGCTTTCGCCTTTCCAGCCGCCTAACACCCGCACGTTGAAATGCATGTCGCAATCCTCTGCTTGCAGATTCAAATTACCTTGCCCGTTCAACGCCATCATTGCCGACTGTCCCTGCAAGCTGTTAAGCGTTATCTGGCCATTATTCAGGGTTAAATCACTGCTTAACGCGTCAAGCTGAGTCGCATTATCGAAGTTTTCTTGCGCCTGTACGTTGGTGCTCCTCGCTACAGCCTGCTGTACGAGCTGCTGGAAGTTGAGTCCTTCGGTACGCGTATCCTTCATTCGCAGCTGTGCCTGTCCCTGCCAGTTACGACGGAAGTCATCTGCATCAATGCGCGGGCCGGAGAAATCGCCATTCAGGGATAATTTTCCCGTCAGGCTAATCGGGTAGTGGAACGCCTGCAAAATGGTACCAATTTCCACATTATCTAACTGCGGTTGGAAAGCGGCATGGGACGTATTGCCCCGAACATCCAGCACTCCAGGTAACGAGATACGCCCCTCGCCCAGACTGCCCTGCAGTTGTTTCACCGTCAGCAGCCCCTGCTGGTTCGTGATATCACTCTTCACCTGGCTGAATCGCATACCACGCCACTGCACCTGATCCGCCGACAGCGCGAGCTGGCCGTTAAAGCCAAGCAAACTATGATAATCCTGCTGGATATCGCTATCGGCAATCACGGGGCGCAGCTGTCTCGGCTGGCTTTGCCCACGCTGATCGGCATTGCCTTCATTAGCCGCCGCGTTTTGCGCAAGCAAACTGTCCAGATTCAGGGTGGTCGCCTGCAGGTTTAGCACCCAGTCAGGTTTATCCCCCAACACAACGCTACCACTACCGGTAATTGCGCTGCCATTAGCCGTGAGATTGAGATTGTCGAAATTGAGTTTTTTCGCCTCTTCAATCCAGCTGGCTTGCAGACTTCCTTGCCCGTTGAGGCCATCCGGCGGCAGCTCCGCTCCGCGTACCTGCCAGTTGAGCTGCGAAAAATCCGCTTTCAGAGAATGAGGGTAATCACCGCCCTGAACCTGTGCAGTAAAGGACAACGCCAGGTCACGTTGATCGCGATTGACCCTGCCGGAGAAATCAACCGTCGCCAGATGGTTGTCATCCTGCTCCATTTGTAAGCGTATGTCGCGCACGGTGATCTGTTCGCCATTTTCATGCTGGAAGAACAGGACACTATCGGCTACCTGCAGCTTACGGACATCGTAGGACCAACCGCGATCTTGCGGCGCCTGAGGCAACGTATTGTCATGCGGCACCACCGGCGCGTTCTGGTCACGCACCGCTTCCGTTTTCGCGGTAAGCTGAATGACCGCGCCTTTCAGCATCACCTGCTTGACCTGCAGTTGATGAGAAAGTAGCGGCATCAGCGCAACATCCAAACGCATATTATCAGCACGCACGACCGGTTCGGAAGCACCTGGCGCCGTTAGCGCCATACGGCCGGAGAGAATACTCAACTGCGGCCAAACATGCCAACGCAGCGGACCATCAAGCTTCAGTTGATAGCCGCTACGCTCCGCCACTTCCTGCACCATATAGTTGCGGAAGTCATTAGGGTTGACCAGCAACACCAGCGCAGTGAGTCCCGCGACAATGACGGTCAACAAGATCATCAGCGTGGTCAGAATTCGTCTCATGACATCCTCTATAAGCCGCTTACTTTATCAATCCTTGTCGATTCGACTAGCCACCGCGCCCTGCTGGTCGCGATATTTGGCGTCTTCACGGCGGTTGTATGGCCGTGCCGCCGGGCCAGAAAGCGGCTCGAAGCTCAACGCGCCAATGGGCATTCCCGGGCGCAGCGCCAACGGCAGCTTGCCGGAATTATAGAATTCCAGCACGATGCAGCCAGACCAGCCCGGGTCAATACGGTGCGCAGTGACGTGAACCATAAGTCCGAGACGCGCCAGTGACGAGCGGCCATCAAGCCAGCCGACGAGGTCTGCCGGAAGCGTTACAGACTCATAAGTCACCGCCAGCGCCAACTCTCCAGGATGAAGATAGAAAGCCTCACCTTCCGGCAATACGATCTCTTCGCTCATGACCCGGTCCAGCGCCGCGCTCACTTCCGCCTTAGGGCCGCTCAGGTCAATAAATGGCGCCGTATGACCGCGGAAGGTACGGAATTTATTGCCTAAGCGAACGTCAACGGTCGCACCGTTAATTCGGTCCACCGGCGGACGTGGGCTGATTGCCAGGCGCCCTTCATCCAACCAGGCTTCTATATCTCGGTCACACAGACGCATGAGCTTTCTCCTTTAAGGCATCTAGCCCTTACGCTTTCCGGGAATAAGGGCAATTGGGGATTCTCTTTGCACGTTACACAATTAGTACGTGTTATTCAAAGAACTGACTGATTTTGGCCTTCAGAATATCGATGGCAATACGGTTTTTACCGCCGCGCGGGACAATAATGTCGGCATATTGCTTGGAAGGTTCAATAAATTGCAGGAACATTGGCCGCACCGTCTTCTGATACTGCGCCATCACCGAGTCCATGGAACGACCACGTTCGTTAACATCACGTTTGATGCGGCGCATCAGGCAGATATCCAGCGGCGTATCGACGAAAATAGAGAAGTTTAATTCATTGCGGAGTCTGGCATCCGTCAACAGCAGGATCCCTTCCAGAATGATCACTTTCTTCGGTTGAATATGAATCGTTTCCGGCATACGCGTATGTTCAACGTAGCTATACACGGGTAATTCAATTGGCTGGCCGCTTTTCAGCGTCTGTAAATGCTGGAACAACAAGCTATGGTCCATCGAGCTCGGATGGTCATAGTTGGTTTTTACACGCTCTTCCATCGACAGATGGCTTTGATCTTTGTAATAGCTGTCTTCTGGAATAACGCCAATATGCTCATCGCCAACTTGTTCACGTAATTCACGATAAAGTGTGCTGGCGATAAGGCTTTTGCCCGAAGCCGATGCGCCGGCGATGCCTACAATGACGCACTGATGAGACGTATCAGTCATAAATTTTTGCGACCTGATTAACCTGGATGTAGATGGAGGGTGACGTTTGACCGTCAAACGCGGCAATTATAGGGATTTCAGGGCGGCGATACCAGTAATATGCGCCCTGTACGCCTATTCCTCGTCCGGCGTCCAGCCTTCGGTATACCAGATATGCAACAACGCATAGGAGCGCCAGGGTTGCCAGCGGCTGGCATAGCGCGCGATACGCGCGGGCGTCATTCCAGGAAAACGCTGTTTAATCAGATAGTCATCGGGCAGAAAAATATCTTTTGCCTGCCAACCACGCAGCGCATAGTAATTCGCCGTCCAGCGACCAATGCCCGGCAGACTCTGCAATTGCTTCATACCGGTTGCAATATCAGCAGGCGCCGTCAACGGCAATTCACCGCTCAATGCCGCTTTGCCAAGGTGAATCAAGGCTTCCGCGCGGCGAAGGGGCATACCTAGCGCTTTGAGAGCCAATGGATCGGCTTGCGCCAGTTTCTGTGGGTCAGGGAAGAGAACATAGCCTGGCGCTTCGCTTAACGGCTGCCCGTAGGCCGCAGCCACTTTGGCCGTCAGCTTCGCCGCCATCGCTACGCTCACCAGTTGCCCCAATACCGCGCGCACCGCCTGTTCAAACGCATCCAGCGCGCCCGGCAAGCGTAACCCAGGCCGCGGCTGCGCCAGTTTGCCTAAGGTTTGCGTGACCTCAAACGGATCGCATGCTAAATCAAACAGTTGCGCTACGCGCGCCAGGCACTGGTCTGCTACCGGTAATAGTCCGCGAGAGAGCATCACCCGGAAACCCTGCCCGCATTCATCCGCTTTAACGGTAATCAATCCGCTGTGCCCATCGATACTAAAGCTGCGGGTATATTCATCTTCATGGAAGCTTTCAATTCCCGCCACCGCACGCGCGCTGAGAAACGCGAACATCCATCGCCAGTCATAGGGGGGTCGCCAGGGTAATAGTGTCATGCACTCTCCTTATTAATCGCAACAAGCATAGATGCTCTAAGACAGATGCGCCTTGCTTTTAAATTCCAGTTGTCGGCATGGCGGCAATCCGCTAAAGTCGCCCCCCTTCTTCACTGGCATGGGGATTTTTCCGGTTATGTTTATTGGTTTTGACTATGGTACCGCTAACTGTTCGGTCGCCGTTATGCAGGGTGACAGCCCACGGCTTTTAACGCTGGAAAATGGTAGCCCGCTGTTGCCATCGATGCTTTGCGCTCCGACGCGCGAAGCGGTCAGCGAATGGCTATACCGCCACCACAATGTCCCGGCCGACGGTGCGGAAAACCAGGCGCTGCTGCGTCGCGCCATTAATTATAACCGTGATGAAGATATCGAAGTCCTGGGCAACAGCGTTCAGTTCGGACTCGCCTCTCTGCATCAATACGTTGACGATCCGGAAGAGGTCTACTTCGTTAAGTCGCCAAAATCGTTTCTTGGCGCCAATGGCCTTAAACCCCAGCAGGTTGCGTTATTTGAAGATCTGGTCTGCGCGATGATGCTGCATATTAAGCAGCAGGCGCAGTCTCAGCTGAGTGAACAAATTACCCAGGCGGTCATTGGTCGACCGATTAACTTCCAGGGGCTTGGCGGCGATGACGCCAACGCTCAGGCACAAGGAATTCTGGAGCGGGCGGCGAAACGCGCTGGATTTAACGATGTCGTGTTTCAGTTTGAACCCGTCGCAGCAGGGTTAGACTTTGAGGCCACCCTCGATAACGAAAAACGCGTACTGGTCGTCGATATCGGCGGCGGCACCACCGACTGCTCGTTGCTGTTGATGGGGCCACAGTGGCGGCAGAAAGCTGACCGTCAGAATAGCCTGCTCGGCCACAGCGGCTGCCGTATCGGTGGTAACGATCTGGATATCGCCCTGGCCTTCAAATGCCTGATGCCGTTACTCGGTATGGGCGGTGAAACGGAAAAAGGCATTGCGCTGCCGGTACTGCCCTGGTGGAATGCGGTGGCGATTAATGACGTCCCGGCGCAAAGCGATTTTTACAGCGCCGCCAACGGCCGTATGCTCAATGACCTGCTGCGCGACGCCCGCGATGCTGACAAGGTCGCACTGCTGCTTAAAGTCTGGCGTCAGCGTCTGAGCTATCGCCTGGTGCGCAGCGCGGAAGAGAGCAAAATCGCCCTCTCCGCTCAGCCGTATTTCAACGCCGAACTACCGTTTATTAGCGATGAGCTGGCGACCGCTATCAGCCAGCAGGGGCTGGAAGAGGCGCTCAATCAACCGCTGGCCCGCATTATGGAGCAGGTAAAGTTAGCGCTGGAAAGCAGCCATGAAACCCCGGACGTTATCTATCTCACCGGCGGTAGCGCGCGATCGCCATTAATTAAGAAGGCGCTGGCCGCACAGCTGCCGGGGATACCGATCGCCGGCGGCGATGATTTTGGTTCCGTGACCGCCGGGCTTGCCCGCTGGGCGCAGGTGGTTTTCGCCTGAAACGCGAGCGCCATTCGGTAACCTGAGTTGACTTTGCCGCTTTTTCGTCCTAATTTGCAGGATGAAGGGTAAGGGAGGATTTCTCCTCCCCCTGGCGTCTTAGTAAGCCGGTAAGCTAATCACTAAGAGTATCTCCAGTATGATGACCAGGTTCATCATAACCCTTTCCTTATTTAAGGCCCCTTCCTCAGGAGGGGCTTTCCTGTATTTAGCCTCCGCTAAATCAAGCTGACGTTACCATGCCGCGTCCGACACATTTCTTTTCAGCGTTCGGCTTTGCGAGCCTCCTCGTGAAAGCCCGCCAATTCAGACCTTTCCATACGCGCTTTTCATAATTCCTCCATTTTTGCGGGGCGTTCCGTTACTAAACTAGTATCATTCAGCGAAAGCTTCAGGATGAGATAGCAAAATAATGAAAAGTAGTCACACACTTCGTTGGGGAATAGTCCTGACGGTAATTTTGGCGGCGGGAGCCGCCTATTGGTTCTGGCACGATCGCTTTGAAGAAACAACCGCAGGCGCTGCTGGCGCAAGTCAACAAGGAGCAAAACCGCCTGCCGGGGCGCGTCATGGGCGTTTTGGGGCGACGCTGGCCCCGGTGCAGGCGGCAACCGCCACCAGCGAATCCGTCCCCCGCTATCTTACTGGCCTGGGGACTATCACCGCGGCGAACACCGTGACCGTGCGCAGTCGGGTTGACGGTCAGTTGCTGAGTATCCATTTCCAGGAAGGTCAGCAGGTAAAAGCCGGCGATCTGCTGGCGCAAATCGATCCCAGCCAGTTCAAGGTCGCGCTGGCCCAGGCGCAGGGCCAGCTTGCCAAAGATAACGCTACCCTCGCAAACGCGCGCCGAGATCTCGCCCGCTATCAACAACTGGTCAAAACCAACCTTATCTCCCGTCAGGAGCTGGATACGCAGCAGTCGCTGGTGGTTGAATCCGCCGGTACGGTTAAAGCCGATCAGGCCGCCGTCGCCAGTGCGCAACTGCAGCTGGACTGGACCCGCATCACCGCGCCGATTGACGGACGCGTGGGCCTGAAACAGGTCGACATCGGCAACCAAATCTCCAGTGGCGACACCACCGGCATTGTCGTACTCACGCAAACCCACCCTATCGATTTGGTCTTTACCCTGCCGGAAAGCGATATCGCCACCGTGGTACAGGCGCAAAAGGCCGGGAAAACGCTGACCGTTGAGGCCTGGGATCGTACCAATAAACAGAAGATCAGCACTGGCAACCTGCTGAGCCTCGATAACCAAATCGATGCCACCACCGGCACTATTAAGCTTAAGGCGCGCTTTAATAACCTCGATGATGCTCTGTTCCCGAATCAGTTCGTCAACGCCAGAATGCTAGTGGATACCGAGCAGGATGCGGTCGTGATCCCCACCGCCGCGCTACAAATGGGCAACGAGGGGCACTTCGTGTGGGTGCTGAACAGTGAGAATAAAGTCAGTAAACATACGGTCACGCCGGGTATTCAGGATAGCCAGAAAGTGGTGATTAACGCCGGGCTGTCAGCAGGCGACCGGGTGGTGACCGATGGTATCGACCGCCTGACCGAAGGGGCCAAGGTCGAAGTCGTCGAAGCTCACAGCGCCGCGGAGGAACAACCCGCCGCCCGCCAGAGTGGTAAAAACGGAGCGGGCGCCTGATGCAAGTCTTACCCCCAAGCAGTACGGGCGGTCCGTCCCGGCTGTTTATTATGCGTCCGGTAGCGACAACGCTCTTGATGGTCGCCATTCTGCTGGCCGGCATCATCGGCTATCGCTTCCTGCCGGTCTCCGCGCTGCCGGAAGTGGACTACCCCACTATTCAGGTGGTGACGCTTTACCCCGGCGCCAGCCCGGATGTGGTGACGTCGTCGATTACCGCGCCGCTGGAGCGCCAGTTTGGCCAGATGTCCGGCCTTAAACAGATGTCCTCACAAAGCTCGGGCGGCGCGTCGGTCATCACCCTCCAGTTCCAGCTGACCCTGGCGCTGGATGTTGCCGAACAGGAAGTGCAGGCGGCTATTAACGCCGCCACCAACCTGCTGCCGTCTGATTTACCCAACCCGCCGGTTTATAGCAAAGTGAACCCGGCGGATCCGCCGATCATGACCCTGGCCGTCACCTCCAGCGCAATGCCGATGACGCAGGTCGAAGATATGGTGGAAACTCGGGTGGCGCAGAAGATTTCTCAGGTTTCCGGCGTCGGTCTGGTGACGCTGGCCGGCGGCCAGCGCCCTGCTGTGCGCGTTAAGCTCAATGCCCAGGCGATCGCCGCGTTAGGTTTGACCAGCGAAACCGTGCGCACCGCCATTACCAGCGCCAACGTGAATTCAGCGAAAGGTAGCCTTGACGGTCCGGCCCGCGCGGTCACTCTTTCCGCCAACGATCAGATGCAGTCGGCGGAAGATTACCGTCGACTGATTATCGCCTATCAGAACGGCGCGCCGATCCGCCTTGGCGATGTTGCGACCATCGAACAGGGCGCCGAGAACGCCTGGCTCGGTGCGTGGGCCAATAAGCAGCGGGCGATCGTAATGAACGTCCAGCGCCAGCCGGGAGCGAATATCATCGCCACCGCCGACAGCATCCGCCAGATGTTGCCGCAGCTCACAGAGAGCCTGCCTAAATCCGTTAAGGTACAGGTGCTTTCTGACCGCACCACCAATATTCGCGCGTCGGTCAGCGATACGCAGTTCGAATTGCTGCTCGCCATCGCGCTGGTGGTGATGATCATTTATCTCTTCCTGCGCAATGTCCCGGCAACCATCATTCCCGGTGTCGCCGTGCCGCTGTCGCTGGTCGGCACCTTCGCGGTTATGGTGTTCCTCGATTTTTCAATTAATAACCTGACGCTAATGGCGCTGACCATCGCCACCGGCTTCGTGGTCGATGACGCCATCGTAGTCATCGAAAACATCTCCCGCTACATTGAAAAAGGTGAGAAACCGCTTGCCGCCGCGCTGAAAGGCGCGGGGGAAATCGGCTTCACGATTATTTCATTAACCTTCTCGCTGATTGCCGTACTGATCCCGCTGCTGTTTATGGGTGATATCGTTGGGCGATTGTTCCGCGAATTCGCCATTACCCTCGCGGTGGCGATTCTGATTTCGGCGGTGGTCTCGCTGACCCTGACGCCAATGATGTGCGCGCGGATGTTAAGCCACGAATCGCTGCGCAAACAAAACCGCTTTTCGCGGGCCAGCGAGCGATTCTTCGAGCGGGTGATTGCCGTGTATGGTCGCTGGCTGAGCCGCGTGCTGAACCACTCGTGGTTAACATTGAGCGTGGCGTTAAGCACCCTTGCGTTATCGATTCTGCTATGGGTCTTTATCCCGAAAGGCTTCTTCCCGATCCAGGATAACGGCATTATTCAGGGCACGTTACAAGCGCCGCAGTCGGTATCGTTCGCCAGTATGGCGCAACGCCAGCAGCAGGTATCCGAGCTGATTCTGAAAGATCCGGCGGTTGAAAGCCTCACGTCGTTTGTCGGCGTTGATGGCACCAATCCGGCGCTGAACAGCGCGCGTCTGCAGATTAACCTCAAGCCGCTGGATGAGCGTGACGATCGGGTACAAACGGTCATTAGTCGCCTGCAACACGCGGTGGCAAGCGTACCGGGCATTGAGCTCTACCTGCAGCCAACGCAGGATCTGACCATCGATACCACCGTCAGCCGAACGCAGTATCAGTTTACCCTGCAGGCTAACTCGCTCGATGCGCTGAGCAACTGGGTGCCGCAATTGCTGTCGCGCCTGCAATCCTTACCCCAGCTTGCCGATGTCAGCAGCGACTGGCAGGATAAAGGGCTCGCGGCTTATATCAATGTCGATCGCGATAGCGCCAGCCGGCTGGGTATTTCCATGGCGGATGTCGATAACGCGCTGTATAACGCCTTTGGCCAACGGCTGATCTCGACAATTTATACCCAGGCCAACCAATATCGCGTGGTGCTGGAGCACGACACCCAGGCGACGCCGGGGCTGGCGGCGCTGAATAATATTCGCCTCACCAGCAGCGATGGCGGCATTGTGCCGCTGAAGTCTATCGCCAGCGTCGAGCAGCGTTTTACGCCGCTGTCGGTCAACCATCTCGATCAGTTCCCGGTTACCACCATTTCATTCAACGTGCCGGACAACTACTCCCTCGGCGAAGCGGTAGAGGCTATTTTGTCCACCGAGCAGTCGCTGGATTTCCCAAGCGACATCCGCACTCAGTTCCAGGGCAGTTCGCTCGCGTTCCAGTCGGCGCTCGGTAGCACCGTCTGGCTGGTGGTCGCGGCGGTCGTCGCCATGTATATCGTGCTCGGCGTGCTGTACGAAAGCTTCATTCATCCCATCACCATTCTTTCTACGCTGCCGACCGCTGGCGTCGGGGCGCTACTGGCGCTATGGCTGGCCGGTAGCGAGCTGGATGTGATTGCCATCATCGGCATCATTCTGCTGATTGGTATCGTGAAGAAAAACGCCATCATGATGATTGACTTTGCCCTCGCCGCCGAGCGCGAACAGGGGATGCCGCCGCGGGAAGCCATTTATCAGGCCTGCCTGCTGCGCTTCCGTCCGATTCTGATGACCACCCTCGCCGCCCTGCTTGGTGCGCTGCCATTGATGCTCAGTACCGGCGTCGGCGCCGAGCTGCATCGTCCGCTGGGCATTGGTATGGTTGGCGGCCTGATGCTCAGCCAGGTACTGACGTTATTCACCACGCCGGTGATTTATCTGCTGTTCGATCGGCTATCGCTGTATATGAAGAGCCGCTTCCCGCGCCGTGAAGAGGAGGCGTAAGTGAAGTTTTTCGCTCTCTTTATATATCGCCCAGTGGCGACGATTCTTATCTCGCTGGCGATTACCCTGTACGGGATCCTCGGTTTCCGCCTGCTACCGGTCGCGCCGCTACCGCAGGTCGATTTCCCGGTGATCATGATTAGCGCCTCGCTGCCCGGCGCCTCGCCGGAAACCATGGCCTCGTCGGTGGCCACACCGCTGGAACGCTCGCTGGGGCGCATTGCCGGGGTCAATGAAATGACCTCGTCGAGCTCGCTTGGCAGTACCCGTATCATCATGGAGTTTAATTTCGATCGCGATATTAACGGCGCCGCCCGCGACGTGCAGGCGGCGATTAATGCCGCGCAAAGCCTGCTGCCGAGCGGGATGCCCAGCCGCCCCACATATCGCAAAGCTAACCCGTCCGATGCGCCGATCATGATCCTGACGCTCACCTCGGATACCTATTCGCAGGGCGAGCTGTACGATTTCGCGTCAACCCAGCTGGCGCAAACCATCGCGCAGATCGACGGCGTCGGCGATGTCGACGTCGGCGGCAGCTCACTGCCGGCGGTGCGCGTCGATCTCAACCCGCAGGCGCTGTTTAACCAGGGCGTCTCACTGGATGCCGTGCGCAGCGCCATCGATAACGCCAACGTGCGTCGCCCGCAGGGCGCGCTGGAAGATGGAACCCATCGCTGGCAGGTGCAGACCAACGATGAACTGAAAACCGCGGCGGAATATTTGCCGGTAATCGTCCACTACAACAACGGCGCAGCGGTACGTCTTGGCGACGTGGCAAAAGTGACGGATTCAGTCCAGGATGTGCGTAACGCCGGGATGACCAACGCCAAACCGGCGATCCTGCTGATGATACGCAAGCTGCCGGAAGCCAACATCATTCAAACGGTCGACAGCATCCGCGCCCGCCTGCCGGAACTACAGCGTACTATCCCGGCAGCCATCGATTTACAAATTGCCCAGGATCGTTCCCCCACTATCCGCGCATCGCTGGAAGAGGTCGAACAAACGCTGGTGATCTCGGTCGCGCTGGTGATTCTGGTGGTCTTTCTGTTTTTGCGCTCCGGGCGCGCAACGCTTATCCCGGCTGTCGCCGTACCGGTATCGTTAATCGGTACCTTCGCCGCGATGTATTTATGCGGCTTCAGCCTCAATAATCTGTCGCTAATGGCGCTGACCATCGCCACCGGTTTTGTCGTTGATGACGCCATCGTAGTGCTGGAAAACATTTCCCGCCATCTTGAGTCGGGAATGAAACCGCTGCAGGCCGCGTTACAGGGCAGCCGTGAAGTCGGCTTTACCGTGCTGTCGATGAGCCTGTCGCTGGTGGCGGTGTTCTTACCGCTGCTGCTGATGGGCGGCCTTCCGGGCCGTCTGCTGCGCGAGTTCGCCGTCACGCTATCGGTAGCGATCGGCATTTCGCTCGCCGTATCGCTCACGCTAACGCCGATGATGTGCGGCTGGCTGCTGAAAAGCGGTAAACCTCATGAACCAACGCGCAATCGCGGCTTTGGCCGCCTGCTGGTCGCTATTCAGGGCGGCTATGGCAAATCGTTAAAATGGGTGCTGAAGCATAGTCGGCTGACTGGCCTGGTCCTGCTCGGTACGATAGCGCTCAGCGTGTGGCTGTATATCGCCATTCCGAAAACCTTCTTCCCGGAGCAGGACACCGGGGTGCTGATGGGCGGCATTCAGGCGGATCAGAGCATTTCTTTCCAGGCGATGCGCGGCAAACTGCAGGACTTTATGAAGATCATCCGCGAGGATCCGGCGGTCGATAACGTGACCGGCTTTACCGGCGGCTCGCGGGTGAATAGCGGTATGATGTTTATCACCCTGAAACCGCGCGACCAGCGCCATGAAACCGCGCAGCAAATCATCGACCGGCTGCGGAAAAAGCTGGCGAAAGAGCCCGGCGCTAATCTGTTCCTGATGGCGGTGCAGGATATCCGCGTCGGCGGGCGTCAGTCGAATGCCAGCTATCAATACACTCTGTTATCGGACGATTTGTCGGCGCTGCGTGAATGGGAGCCAAAAATCCGCAAGGCACTGGCGGCGCTGCCGGAACTGGCCGATGTGAACTCAGACCAACAGGATAACGGCGCGGAGATGGATCTGGTCTACGACCGCAACACCATGTCACGACTGGGTGTCAGCGTACAGGATGCCAACAGTCTGTTAAACAACGCTTTCGGCCAGCGGCAAATCTCAACCATCTACCAGCCGCTGAACCAGTACAAAGTGGTAATGGAAGTCGATCCGCTTTATACCCAGGACGTTAGCGCGCTGGAACAAATGTTTGTCATCAGTAAAGACGGCAAACCCATTCCGCTGTCGTATTTCGCCAAATGGCAACCGGCGAACGCGCCGCTTTCGGTCAATCATCAGGGGCTATCGGCCGCCTCGACCATCTCCTTCAACCTGCCGACCGGCAAATCGCTATCGGAAGCCAGCGACGCCATTGACCGGGCGATGACCCAGCTCGGCGTGCCGTCGAGCGTCCGCGGATCGTTTGCCGGCACCGCGCAGGTATTCCAGCAGACGATGAACTCACAGGTGATCCTGATTATCGCCGCCATCGCCACGGTGTATATCGTGCTGGGGATCCTCTACGAAAGCTACGTGCATCCGTTAACTATCCTCTCTACCCTGCCATCGGCTGGGGTGGGCGCGCTGCTGGCGCTGGAGTTGTTCGGTGCCCCATTCAGCCTAATCGCCCTGATAGGGATCATGCTATTAATTGGCATCGTAAAGAAAAACGCCATCATGATGGTCGATTTCGCCCTTGAAGCGCAGCGCAGCGGTAATCTGCCGCCGGAAGAGGCCATCTTCGAGGCCTGCCTGCTACGTTTTCGCCCGATCATGATGACCACCCTGGCGGCGCTGTTCGGCGCACTGCCGCTGGTGCTGTCGGGCGGGGATGGTTCAGAGCTGCGGCAGCCGTTGGGGATCACCATCGTCGGCGGTCTGGTCATGAGCCAGCTGCTGACGCTGTACACCACCCCGGTGGTCTATTTGTTCTTTGATCGTCTGCGGCTGCGTTTTACGCGCAAGTCTGCTCAACCGGTAAGCGAATAAAATGACAGATCTGCCCTCCAGCGTACGCTGGCAGTTATGGATTGTGGCCTTCGGCTTCTTTATGCAGTCGCTGGATACCACCATCGTTAACACCGCCCTCCCCTCGATGGCCAAAAGCCTTGGGGAGAGCCCGCTGCACATGCATATGGTGGTGGTCTCATATGTGCTTACGGTGGCGGTCATGCTGCCGGCCAGCGGCTGGCTGGCGGACCGGGTTGGCGTGCGCAATATCTTCTTCAGCGCCATTGTATTGTTTACCGTCGGCTCGCTATTCTGCGCCCAGGCCAGCACTCTCGATCAGTTAGTGATGTCCCGCGTGCTGCAAGGCGTCGGCGGCGCGATGATGGTACCGGTCGGGCGTCTGACGGTGATGAAAATCGTTCCACGCGATCAGTATATGGCGGCGATGACCTTCGTCACCCTGCCCGGCCAGGTTGGACCGCTGCTCGGCCCGGCGCTTGGCGGCGTGCTCGTCGAATATGCTTCCTGGCACTGGATTTTCTTAATTAACATCCCGGTAGGTATCATCGGCGCTATCGCCACGTTATGCCTGATGCCAAACTACACCCTGCAGACCCGGCGTTTTGATATTCTTGGTTTTATTCTGCTGGCGGTGGGAATGGCCGCCCTGACGCTGGCGCTTGACGGCAAAAAAGGGCTGGGTATCTCGCCGCTGCTGCTCGCCGTGCTGGTCGTCGGCGGCCTGATGGCGATGGGATTCTATTGGTGGCACGCCCGCGGTAACGTTAACGCATTGTTTAGCCTCAAACTGTTTCGCAATAAAACCTTCTCGCTCGGTCTTGGCGGCAGCTTCGCCGGGCGTATCGGCAGCGGGATGTTGCCGTTTATGACCCCGGTATTCCTGCAAATTGGCCTCGGCTTCTCGCCGTTCCACGCCGGGCTGATGATGATCCCGATGGTGCTGGGCAGCATGGGGATGAAACGCATCGTGGTGCAGGTAGTGAATCGCTTTGGCTATCGCCGCGTGCTGGTTTTCGCAACCCTCGGCCTGGCGCTGGTGAGTTTGCTGTTCATGGCCGTCGCACTGGCCGGCTGGTACTGGCTGCTGCCGCTAGTGCTGTTCCTGCAGGGCATGATTAACTCCAGCCGTTTCTCGTCGATGAATACTCTGACGCTAAAAGACCTGCCTGATGAGTTGGCCAGTAGCGGTAACAGCCTGCTCTCGATGGTTATGCAGCTCTCGATGAGTATCGGCGTGACCATCGCCGGGCTACTGCTCGGCATGTACGGCCAGCAGCATATCAGCGCCGATGCCCCAGCCGTTCATCAAGTTTTCCTCTACACCTATCTGAGCATGGCGGTGATTATCGCCCTCCCGGCGCTCATCTTTTCCCGCGTACCGAACGATGTCGGCAGCAACACCGTCATCCGCCGACGCAAAAGGAGTGAATCGTGAAACTTTGGCGCCCGGGTATCACCGGTAAGCTGTTCCTGGCTATTTTCGCTACCTGTATCGTGCTGCTGATTAGCATGCACTGGGCGGTGCGTATCAGCTTTGAGCGCGGCTTTATCGACTATATAAAACGCGGTAATGAACAGCGATTAACGATGCTCGGCGACGCGCTGAGCGAACAGTACGAGCAGCACGGCGACTGGAAGTTTTTGCGCAATAACGATCGTTTTATCTTCCAGTTACTGCGCACCTTCGAGCGGGATAACGACGAACGCCCGCCGGGTGGTCCGGGCCCACACGGCGAGCCAGGGCCAATGCCCGGGCCTGGCCCGCGTCCCGATATGCCGCCGCACGGTTGGCGCACGCAATTTTGGGTTGTCGATCAACAAGGGCGCGTGCTGGTAGGCCCGCGAGCGCCGGTACCGCAAGATGGCACCCGGCGCAACATTGTCGTCAACGGCGTGACCGTCGGGGCGGTGATCGCCTCGCCGGTCGAGCGGCTCACGCGCAACACGGATATCAATTTCGACCGCCAGCAAAAACGCACCAGCTGGCTTATCGTCGCCCTCGCCACCCTCCTCGCCGCTCTGGCCACCTTCCCGCTGGCGCGCGGGCTGCTGGCGCCGGTCAAACGGCTGGTGGAAGGTACCCATAAGCTGGCGGCGGGCGATTTCTCTACCCGCGTCACGGTCACCGGCGGGGATGAACTGGGTCGTCTGGCGCAGGATTTCAACCAGCTTGCCAGTACGCTTGAGCGCAACCAACAAATGCGCCGCGATTTGATGGCCGATATTTCGCATGAACTCCGCACGCCGCTAGCGGTGCTGCGCGGCGAGCTGGAAGCTATTCAGGACGGCGTGCGTAAATTCACCCCGGATTCAATTTCTTCGCTGCAGGCGGAAGTCGGCACGCTCACTAAGCTGGTAGACGATCTGCATCAGCTATCGATGTCCGATGAAGGCGCGTTAGCCTACCAGAAAGAATCGGTCGATTTAATTGCGCTACTGGAGGTCGCCGCAGGGGCGTTCCGCGAACGTTTCGCCAGCCGCGGGTTGACAATCGGCGTCTCGCTGCCGGATAACGCAATCGTGTTCGGCGATCGCGATCGGCTAATGCAGCTGTTCAATAATCTGCTGGAAAACAGCCTGCGCTATACCGACCGCGGCGGACAGCTGCTGATTAGCGCCAAACAAAACGGCCGCAGGTTAATGCTCGATTTTGCCGATAGCGGCCCCGGCGTTAGCGACGAGCAGCTGGCGCGGCTGTGTGAACGTTTTTACCGCACCGAAGGTTCGCGTAACCGCGCCAGCGGCGGATCCGGCCTTGGGCTGGCAATCTGTATGAACATCGTAGCGGCCCACGGCGGCAGCCTGAACGCCAGCCATTCGCCTTTTGGCGGGGTTAGCATTAAAGTAGAATTACCTCTGGAACAGGATTTATCGAGGGACGTATGAGCGAATTACCCATTGATGAAAACACGCCGCGTATTTTAATCGTGGAAGACGAGCCCAAGCTCGGTCAGTTGTTGATCGACTATTTGCAGGCCGCGAGCTACGCGCCAACGCTAATTGCGCATGGCGATCGGGTACTGCCCTACGTTCGCCAGACGCCCCCGCATTTGATTCTGCTGGATTTAATGCTGCCCGGCACCGACGGCCTGACATTGTGCCGTGAAATCCGCCGTTTTTCCGATGTACCGATCGTGATGGTCACCGCCAAAATCGAGGAGATCGATCGCCTGCTGGGGCTGGAGATCGGCGCCGACGACTACATCTGCAAACCATATAGTCCGCGTGAAGTTGTGGCTCGCGTGAAGACGATCCTGCGTCGCTGCAAGCCACAGCGGGCTCTGCAGGCGCTGGATGCGCAAAGCCCGCTCATCGTTGATGAGAGCCGCTTCCAGGCCTCGTGGCGCGAAAAATTACTGGACCTGACTCCCGCCGAGTTTCGGCTATTAAAAACGCTGTCTCAGGAGCCGGGTAAAGTCTTCTCCCGCGAACAACTGCTCAATCATCTGTACGACGATTATCGCGTGGTCACCGACCGCACTATCGACAGCCATATTAAAAACCTGCGCCGTAAGCTTGAATCGCTGGATGCCGAGCAGTCGTTTATTCGCGCCGTCTACGGCGTCGGCTATCGCTGGGAAGCGGACGCCTGTCGAATAGCCTAACCTCTGCGCCTCTCAGAGCAGAGAGGCGCAAAGGTTTACTCCCTCTTTCCACGGCGCTACAATGCCCGCCCTTAATGTGGGGACACTCCCCCGAATCGCCGCACCTGGTGCGGCGAGTCTGACCTGTCATCAGAACGAGAAAATCATGTTTAAACCGGAACTCCTTTCCCCGGCGGGAACGCTGAAAAATATGCGTTACGCTTTCGCTTATGGCGCCGATGCGGTCTACGCCGGCCAGCCGCGTTACTCACTGCGCGTGCGCAACAATGAATTTAACCACGAAAACCTGCAGCTCGGCATCAATGAAGCCCACGAGCTAGGGAAAAAATTCTACGTGGTGGTTAACATCGCGCCGCATAACGCCAAGCTGAAAACGTTCATTCGCGATCTCAAACCGGTAGTGGAAATGGGGCCGGACGCGCTGATTATGTCCGATCCTGGTTTAATCATGCTGGTGCGGGAAAACTTCCCTGATATGCCAATTCACCTGTCGGTACAGGCCAACGCCGTCAACTGGGCGACGGTGAAATTCTGGCAGCAAATGGGGCTAACCCGCGTGATCCTCTCCCGCGAGCTGTCGCTGGACGAGATCGCCGAAATTCGCAGCCAGGTGCCGGAGATGGAAATCGAGATTTTCGTCCATGGCGCGCTGTGCATGGCCTACTCCGGCCGCTGCCTGCTCTCCGGCTATATCAACAAACGTGACCCTAACCAGGGTACCTGCACCAACGCCTGCCGCTGGGAGTACAACGTTCAGGAAGGCAAAGAAGATGACGTAGGTAATATCGTCCACAAGCATGAGCCTATCCCGGTGCAGAACGTTGAACCCACTCTCGGTATCGGCGCGCCAACCGACCAGGTATTTATGATTGAGGAAGCCAAACGTCCGGGCGAGTATATGACCGCCTTCGAAGACGAGCACGGCACCTACATCATGAACTCCAAAGATCTGCGCGCAATCGCCCACGTGGAGCGCCTGACCCAGATGGGCGTGCACTCTCTGAAGATTGAAGGCCGCACCAAATCCTTCTACTACTGCGCCCGCACCGCCCAGGTGTACCGTAAAGCGATTGACGACGCCGCCGCCGGTAAACCGTTCGATACCAGTCTGCTGGAGACGCTGGAAGGTCTGGCTCACCGCGGCTATACCGAAGGCTTCCTGCGCCGCCACACCCACGACGACTATCAGAATTACGAGTACGGCTACTCGGTTTCCGAACGCCAGCAGTTTGTCGGCGAATTCACCGGCAAGCGTAATGGTAATCTGGCCGAAGTGGCGGTAAAAAATAAGTTCTCGGTCGGCGACAGCCTGGAGGTCATGACTCCGCAAGGCAACGTCAACTTTACGCTCGAACATATGGAGAACGCCAAAGGCGAAGCAATGCCGGTCGCGCCGGGAGACGGTTATATCGTCTGGCTGCCGCTGCCGGAGGATATGGCGCTGGAGTATGGTTTGCTGATGCGTAATTTCAACGGCGAGTCGACGCGCAATCCGCATAAAAATTAGTTTATTGGCGTTATTTTTTCACTATGTATGGATATTAGAATCGGATCACATACCGTTACGTTCGAAGCAGGTATCATCCATTTCGCTGAAAAACATAACCCATAAATGCTAGCTGTACCAGGAACCACCTCCTTAGCCTGCGTAATCTCCCTTACGCGGGCTTATTTTTTATGCATCCTATTTTCCCGACTTTCTTATTCCATGACGCCATTCATGCGATACACTGAGGATGACGACTAAGAATGAGGCGATAAAGGATGACCCAATTTCCAGCCAGCTTATTAATTCTCAACGGTAAAGGCGCGAATGAGCCACAACTGCGCGAAGCCGTTAATCTCCTGCGCGAAGAAGGTATCGAGATACACGTCCGCGTGACCTGGGAAAAAGGCGATGCGATTCGTTTTGTCGAGGAAGCCGAAACGCTCAAGGTGGCGACGGTGATTGCCGGCGGCGGCGATGGCACGATTAATGAAGTCGCCACCGCGCTGGTCCAGCGCGGCAGCAACATGGCGCTTGGAATACTCCCCCTCGGCACAGCCAATGATTTCGCCACCAGCGTCGGCATCCCGCAGGACTTAGCCAGCGCGCTGAAGCTGGCGATAGCCGGGCGCGACGTCCCTATTGATGTGGTTCGCGTGAATAACGAGGCCGGATTTATCAATATGGCCACCGGCGGCTTTGGTACCCGTATCACCACCGAAACGCCGGAAAAACTGAAAGCCGCGCTCGGCGGCGTCTCCTATCTGATTCACGGCCTGACGCGCATGGATACCCTGAAGCCGGACCGCTGCGAAATTCGCGGCGAGAACTTTCACTGGCAGGGCGACGCGCTGGTTATCGGCATCGGCAATGGCCGCCAGGCCGGTGGTGGTCAGCAACTGTGTCCTGAAGCATTAATTAACGACGGGCTACTGCATCTGCGTATTTTTACCGGCGAAGAGTTGCTGCCTGCGCTGTTTAGCACCCTCGCTAATCCCGATAATTCACCAAATCTGATCGACGGCGTATCGCCGTGGTTTGAAGTCACCGCAGCCCATGAAATGACCTTCAACCTGGATGGCGAACCGCTGAGCGGCAAATCCTTCCGTATGGAAATCCTCGGCGAGGCGCTACGCTGCCGTCTGCCGCCGGACTGTATGTTACTGCGTTAAAACATCAGGGCGGGATATACCCGCCCTGATAACGTTATGAATATTCTACCCCTTCCCTGACGCCGCTTGCCTTACGGGCAAAGCCCGGCTGATCGACACGAATAAACGGGCACAGACAAAACGCCAGCAGATAGAGCGCGGTATAGGCCACCACCACGCCGATGGTGCTGAAGTGCGGCAGCAGCACCACCGCAATCGCCGGCGCGAGGAAGTTCGACAACCCGGCCGACAGGTTATAGACCGAAATCGCCGCCCCTTTATGCTTTGGCTCCAGCGCCGGGAACACCGCCGCCATCGGCACGAACGCCGCGACGAAAATCCCCAGCGCAATCGCCGGCACCAGCGCCATGGCGAAGTTATGCCCGAAGTGCTGCGGCAGGTAGTAAAACGCCAGGCTCGACAGCGCCATGCCGATGCAGCCGAACCAGCGCACCACTTTCATCCAGCCCAGTTTCTCCGCCACGATACCCCAGAAGACGTTGGAGAAAATGGTGGTGAAGAAGAACGCCGCCCACACCTGCAGCCATTCGGAAGTGGTGAAGCCAAGCTCATCGACGAACATCATCGGCATGACCACCGCGAAGCCGAACAGCGACAGGGTGTTGATAATGCGCACAATGCTGGAGAGCATAATGCTGCGGTTGGTGTAGATAAGGGTCACCGCGCGCCCCAGTTCGGAGAACTTCTCGCGGGTGGTGAGGTTCTGCATATGGCGCGGGGTTTCGGTGTTGCGCAGCGCCGCCAGGGCAATCAGCCCGCCGGTGACGCAGAACGCCAGCGCCAGCCACAGGGTGCCCATCTCGCCAATGTGCGGGATGGTGAAGCTCGGGATATAGCTGCCGAACACGCCGATGCCGACGGAGTAGACCGCCCAGAACCAGCCCAGCGCCGAGCTGGAGCTGTCGCTGCGGACATTATGGATAATGGCGACGATGAACGAATAGAGGAACAGCGGATAGGCCAGGCCGCGGATACCGTAAAACAGCAGGATTAAGGCGTAGTTGGCGCGGCCAAGGCCGAAGACGAGGAACAGGACGTGGAACACGCACCACAGCACAAAACCGATAAACATGGTTTTACGCGGGGTGATGATTTCCGCGACCACGCCGGAGACCCAGGCCGAGAGGGCGGCGGCGAGGCCGTAGAGAGTGAAGGCGAAAGAGGCCTGCGCCGGGCTGAAGCCCAGCTCCTTGATGTAGTGCGAGAGGAAGGCGAGTTCAAAACCGTCGCCGGTCATAAACACGGCGATGGCGACGTATCCCCAGATAAGATTCAGCGGCAGACCCATCCACTGTTTGTGATTAACGGACATGGTGACCTCGTTGTTGTAGGGTGCAGGAGAATCACTCCGGCAGCTTCGCCGGAGCGTCTTATGTCTTATTGCTGTCGAAAATGTCGGTCGTTGAGGTACAGAGACTGGAAATGGGCGTAACGCGGCATCAGCGTCTGATGACGCTGCGGATCCGCCTGCCAGGTTTGCCAGATTTCCGGCTTATGGCAAACGCTGGCCAGCGGTTTGCCCGCCGCCAGGCAGGCCAGCCGCGCCGCTCCCAGCGCGCCGCCGGTTTCCCCGCCTTTATGCGTCACCACCGGCATCGCCAGGATATCCGCCAGCAGTTGCGCCCAGAATGGACTGCGGGCACCGCCGCCGACCAGTGAACACTGGTCGATACGGGTTCCACTCTCCTGCAACGCGCGCAGGCCGTCAGCAATGCCGAAGCTCACTCCCTCTAGCACCGCATATCCCAGTTGAGCGCGCTGGCTGGCATGGGTCATTCCCCAGAACATACCGCGCGCCAGCGGATCGTTATGCGGCGTACGCTCGCCGGAAAGATAAGGCAGGAAGTATGGCGCATTGGCTTTTTCGTCTTCGCTTAACTGGGCTATCTCCTCCAGTAGCGCCACTTCGGTGGTGCCGGTCAGACGACAGAACCACTGCAGACAGCTGGCGGCGCTGAGCATCACGCTCATCTGGTGCCACAGGTTCGGCAGCACGTGACAGAAAGCATGCACCGCCGACTGCGGCGCCGGACGATAGCGGTCGGTGACGACAAACAGCACGCCGGAGGTACCCAGCGAGATAAAAGCGTCTCCCGGCGACACCGCGCCAACGCCAATCGCGCTGACCGCATTATCGCCGCCGCCCCCCGCCACCAGCACCGAAGGATTAAGCCCCCAGCGTTCGGCAATGTCTGCCGCCAGCGTGGCGGAAACGTCGCATCCTTCAACCAGTTCCGGCATTTGTTGCCGCGTCAGGCCGCACTTTTGCAGCAGCGCGTCGGACCAGTCCCGTCGCGCAACATCCAGCCACAGGGTGCCGGCGGCATCCGACATATCGGAGACTTTTTTGCCGGTCATCTTGTAGCGCAGAAAATCTTTCGGCAGCAGTACGCAAGCGGTACGGGCAAAATGCTGCGGCTCGTGACGCCGCACCCACAGCAGTTTCGGCGCGGTAAATCCCGGCATCGCCAGATTACCGGCCACCTGATGCAGCTCCGGCGCCATCTCCTCAAGCTCGACGCACTCCTGCGCGCAGCGGGTATCATTCCATAAAATCGCCGGGCGAATCACTTCGCCGCTGGCATCCAGTAGCACGGCGCCGTGCATCTGTCCGGAAAGGCCGATGGCTTTAATCGCCGACCAATGGCTCGCGCACTTCTCGCGCAGAGTGGCAATCAGGTATTCCGTCGCTTCCCACCACGCCTGCGGCGATTGTTCAGACCATTGCGGATGCGGCCGTTGGATGGTCAGCGGCGCGCTATGGCTGGCGACGACCGCATTATTTTCATCCAGCACCAGCGCTTTAACTTCCGAAGTGCCGAGATCGATACCTAAATACATAGCGCCTCCTGCTGGGTCAGCGCGTAAACGGCGGCGATTTGCTCACGCAGCAGCGCGTGGAAATCCGCCGATTCCGCCAGCTCGCCAAACAGGGCTTTATCACCGGCGTACCGGGCGATCGGGTCAGGCGAATTAAACATGGCGTGTACCGCCGACTCATCAAGAATTCCGTCCTGGTACTGATACGGTAAAGCTCCTTTATGCCACTGCTGCATAAAGACAAAGAACAGCGCCGGCAACATAGCGGTAGCCTGCGGGCGCACGCCGCGCTGGTAGCACTCCTGCAGGGTTGGGGCAATCATCGCCGGGATTTTTGAGAATCCGTCTGCCGCCACCCGCTGGTTGGTGTCCTGGATATAGGGGTTGGTAAAACGCTTGAGTACCACGTCGCGATAGGTTGCCAGGTCGATGCCGTTATCGCCCAGACACGGAATCACATCTTCACTGACGTAACGGTCGGCGATGGCGTAGATGGCATCGGTAAGCGTACTCTCGTGAATATATTGCTGGCCCAACAGGGTTCCCGCCCACGCAATACAGCTATGTGACGCGTTAAGAATGCGGATCTTCGCCTCTTCATAGGGGATAACCGACACCACCATCTCGACGCCCACCGTCTCAAGCGCCGGGCGCTCAGCGCGGAAATTATCTTCCACAACCCATTGAATAAAGGTTTCGCCCATCACCGGCGCTTTATCGTCGATGCCGGTTTGCGCTTTGATACGTGGCGCCAGATCGGCGGCCGGGCGCGGCGTGATACGATCGACCATCGTGTTTGGACAGGTCGCGTTCACCGCCAGCCAGTCAATAACCTGCTGTTTACCGGTCAGCTGCAGAAATTCCACCAGTCCATCATGGAAACGCTCGCCGTTGTGGCGCACGTTGTCGCAGTTAAGCAGCGTCAGCGGACCAGCATCGTCGGCGATGCGTTTTTCAAGAATCCGGGTGATGGTGCCATAAATGGTTTTGCAATCCCCCTGCAAATCGGCCTGCAGATCGGCGTTGCTGGTCTCCAGGCGATGTTGCGTATTGAGGTAATAGCCCCCTTCCGTCACCGTGAAAGCAATGACTTTGGTCTGCGGGTTCGCGCCTTCATCAATCAGCGGCTGCAGCCCCGCCTGCCACGGCAGTAATTTTTGAATTGAGGCGATCTCTTCGTATTCTCGCTCCCCTTCCGGGCTCACCGTCTCGAGGACATAGCGCCCTCCCTGCTCCGCCAGCGCCTGCACCACATGCTCGGCGTCATTACGAATATTTCCCGCCGCGATATGCCAGCGCGAATCGCCGGAAACCCGCAGTCGATGCAGATACCACGCCTGATGGGCGCGATGAAAAGACCCGAGACCAATGTGAAGCCATGTGAATTGCGTATTCATGTTCTGCTCTCCTTGAGGTGATGCGGCTCACTGTAGATGATCATTTGAATCAAATAAGAGCTACAGATCACAAAAGAACAATTACCCAATAAAATTACAAATGACCAATTCAGAGCAAAAGCTTGCCTGTTTGGAAAACCGCAGCCAAAATGCGGGTATCTGCGCTACTGCGCCCGCGTATTTAAGGCAGGATAACGTGAGTAAAGAAGACGACATCAGGCTGGATCAGAAGGTCCGCGCCGCATGGATGTACTACATTGCCGGTCAGAATCAGAGCGAAATCGCCAGCCATCTCGGCACCTCAAGGCCGGTGGTCCAGCGCCTGATCGCCGCGGCGAAGGAAGAAGGCATTGTGTCAATTGGTTTGCATCATCCGGTGGCGAACTGCCTCGATTATGCGCAGTTGTTGCAGGAAAAGTATCAACTCATCGAGTGCAATATCGTGCCGACCTACAACGAGGAGAGCACGCTGGATAGCGTTTCCTTCGGTTGTTATCAGCTGATGGCCCGCTACCTGCAGAGCGATAACGCCAAAATAATCGGCATTGGTTCTGGATTAACGCTGAAAAAAACCATCCAGCGCATTGATTTCGATAGCCCCAACAGCCGCTGCGTGGCGCTGATTAGCGCAATGAACGATGAAGGGAAATGCAACTACTACGACGACGTGCCGTTGCTGCTGGCGCGGAAAATTCAGGCCAACTACTACCAGTGGCCCGCGCCGCGCTATGCGCAAACCCGTCAGGAACATGAGATGTGGTGCGGCAGCCGCCTGTTCAGCAACGTATCTGCCGCCGCACAGCAGGCGGACGTTATTTTCGTCGGTATCGGCCCATTGGGGACCCAAAGCCCGATCTTCAAAGACGGATTTATTAATAAGGCCCAACTGGATGAACTGACGGCGCGCGGCGGCATCGGCGAGATCCTCGGCCGCTTTATCGATGCCGACGGCGGCGTCGTCGACAGCGAAATTAATCGCCTGATCACCAGCTACGATATCCGCCAAAATCAGTGCCCGCGCATAGCCGTCGCCTGTGGCGAGAACAAGCGCCCGGCGATCCTCGCGGCGTTAAAAGGCGGCTGGATTAACGGCCTGGTGACCGATGAACATACCGCCCGCTGGCTGCTGACGCGCTAGCGCCAGCGGTTTTCACGCCAGATGCTCGCGGCTGCTAATCAGCAGCGGCGGGATCTCTACCCGCTGCTGGCTGGCCTCGCCAGCGTCGATGATATTGAATACCGCTTCCAGCATCGCCGGTACGTTCTGCTGCACCATGTCAATGTCGTGACCCAATAGATAAACAAACGGATCCCAGTCAAAACAGCCCATTGGTGGCTGTTCGGCGCCGGTCAGCCCTAGCTGGGCCAGCCATCGCACCACCCCTTCCAGCGAGATGGTCGAGTTAACGAAGAACCCCTGAAGATGTTCATCAGCGCTTTTGAAACGCGCCTGCATGCAGGCTTCTACTTTGCCTTTTGAATAGCCCGGAGAAAGAATATTTTCATCCGGCACGCTCATGCCCCGCGCCGCATGGGCATCGCGAAATCCGCGCAAACGCTCCAGGGTGTTGTGGTCGCTGCTGCGCCCGCCGACAAAAAACAGCGGCGCCAGTTTGCCGTGGCGATTGAGGCTGTTATCAAGAATTTTATCGGTCAACGCGCGGGCGCCCGCGTAGTTATCGGAGATCACCGACGGTGCGGTGGAGCCCGGCAGGTCAAGGTTGACCGTCGGCACCCCCGCCTGCTGACAAAGCTCGGTAATTTTATCCGGATTAGTCGCCCCGGTCGCCACCACCCAGTCCACCTGCCAGGAAAGCATCGCTTTCACCGCTTCGATTTCCAGCTCCGGTCGACGGCGAGTACAGGTAATAATCGGCAGCAGGCCGCGCTCACGCGCCATCTCTTCAAAGCCTTCCGCCACGGAACCAAAATAACGGTTGTCGTATTTGGGGACAATCATCCCGATGACATGCGATTTTTTACTGCGCAACATGCTGGCCTGGCGATTAATCGCGTAGCCCTGTTCTTGCGCAATCCGCGTCACTTTTTCCGCAAGTTTGGCGCTGATACGGCGTTTTTTCCAGTTGCCATTGAGGATCGCGCTCACCGCGCTTGCCGAAACGCCGGATAATTCCGCCAGATCGTAGATAGTGATTTTTTTCATTTTCCCAACTTGCGTCACAAATTCATTTCGCTGTTAATTTCCCCACTTGCTCAATCGATGAAGCTGGCGCAACATTAGCTTCATCGATTGAGCAACCATGACGCTCGCTAGCGTATACACTCAATAATCGTTCAGACATCAGCAAATTGAAATAAATGGTGCTGATATTCAATAGCTTAACTTAGTTACTCCTGCTCTGACAGGCCAGATTGTTGTAGCAGGTAACCGCTCCTCAAGCTCGTCGAGTCCCGCTTGATGAGCAAAACAGACAACATGAAGGATTATAAAATGAACCACTCTGTATCCTCTATGAATACTTCTCTTAGCGGCAAAGTCGCCGCGGTCACCGGCGCCGCTTCCGGCATTGGTCTTGAATGCGCGAAAACCCTGCTTGGCGCGGGCGCGAAGGTGGTTCTGATCGACCGTGAAGGCGAAAAGCTCAACAAGATTGTGGCAGAGCTTGGCGAAAACGCTTTTGCTTTACAGGTCGATCTGATGCAGGGCGAGCAGGTGGATAAGATCATTGACGGCATCCTGCAACTTGCCGGCCGTCTCGATATCTTCCACGCCAACGCCGGCGCTTACATCGGCGGCCCGGTCGCTGAGGGCGACCCGGACGTCTGGGATCGCGTGCTGCACCTCAATACTAACGCCGCCTTCCGCTGCGTGCGTAGCGTGCTGCCGCATATGATCGCGCAAAAATCCGGCGATATTATTTTCACCAGCTCCATCGCCGGCGTGGTGCCGGTTATCTGGGAACCTATCTATACCGCCTCAAAATTCGCCGTACAGGCATTTGTTCATACTACCCGCCGCCAGGTTTCCCAGCACGGCGTCCGCGTCGGCGCGGTACTGCCGGGCCCGGTGGTCACCGCCCTGCTCGATGACTGGCCGAAAGAGAAAATGGAAGAAGCGCTGGCCAACGGCAGCCTGATGCAGCCTATCGAAGTTGCCGAATCGGTGCTGTTTATGGTCACCCGTTCGAAAAACGTCACCGTGCGCGACCTGGTTATTCTGCCTAACAGCGTTGATTTATAACCCCCGGTATCGGTGACTAAAAGGACGATTTTATGAATGGCGAGACTCAAACCCTCATCGGCGTCGATGTCGGCTCCGGCAGCGTGCGCGCCGGGGTATTTAACCTCAGCGGCGAACTGCTGGCCCACGCCACCCGGGAGATAACCCTCTTCCGTAGCGCCGGCAGCGTGGTGGAACAATCCAGCCGCGAAATCTGGCAGGCGGTTTGCGACTGCATTAAACGCGCGGTCGTAAAGGCCGCCGTCTCTCCGCACTCGGTAGCCGGTATCGGCTTCGACGCCACCTGCTCGCTGGTGGTAATCGGGGAGAATGACGCGCCGCTGGCCGTCGGCCCCAGCGAAGAGGCGGACCGCAATATCATCGTCTGGATGGATCACCGCGCCACCGAACAGGCGGAACGCATCAATGCCACCCGCCATCCGGTGCTGCAATACGTCGGCGGGACTATCTCTCCGGAGATGGAAACGCCGAAGCTGCTGTGGCTGAAAGAAAATCGCCCGCAGACTTATGCCCGTGCGCGTCACTTCTTCGACCTGGCCGACTACCTCACCTGGCGCGCGACTGGCGATCTGGCCCGCTCCGTCTGTACCGTCACCTGTAAATGGACCTATCTGGCCCATGAAAAGCGCTGGGATGCCGACTACTTCCGCCAGATTGGCCTCGCAGAGCTGGCGGAAGAAGACTTCGCCCGTATCGGCCAGCGTATCGTCGATCCGGGAACGCCATGTGGTGATGGGTTAACCGCGGCGGCGGCCGAAGAGATGGGTCTGCCTGTCGGTACGCCGGTGGCGGTCGGGATGATCGACGCCCATGCCGGCGGCATTGGCACCGTTGGCGTACTCAACGGCGCGGTGAATAATATGGCCTACGTCTTCGGCACCTCCTCCTGCACCATGACCACCACCGAGAAAGCGGTGTTCGTCCCTGGGGTCTGGGGGCCTTACTATTCGGCGATGGTGCCGGGTTACTGGCTGAACGAAGGTGGACAAAGCGCCGCCGGCGCGGCTATCGACCAGTTACTGAGCTTCCATCCGGCGGCGGCCGAAGCGCGCGAACAGGCCAAAGCCGCCGCCGTTCCACTGCCGGTCTGGCTGGCGGATCGCGTGCTGGCGCAGGTTGCCTCGCCGTCGGAGGCGGTGAAGCTGGCAGATGGACTGCACGTCGTGCCGGAGTTTCTCGGCAACCGCGCGCCGCTTGCCGACCCCCACGCGAAAGCGCTGATTGCCGGGCTGGGGATGGAGCGGGATCTTGATAACCTGACCGCGCTGTATGTCGCTGGATTATGCGGGATTGGCTACGGCCTGCGGCAGATCCTTGATGCCCAACGCGCCTGTGGTATTGAGAGCGAAAATATCGTTATCAGCGGCGGCGCGGGGCAGCACCCGCTGGTACGCCAGCTATTGGCCGATGCCTGTGGCGTAACCGTGGTCAGCACCGCCAGCAGCGAACCAGTCTTACTGGGCTCCGCCATCCTCGGCGCCGTCGCGGGTAACGTCGCCGCCTCGCTGCCGGACGCCATGAAGCGGTTCACCAGAGTGGATAAAACCTATCGCAGCGAAACGGCGTTTAGCCCGCTGCATCAACGCAGGTATGAGGCCTACAAAGCGCTACAACAGGCCGGTCGGCTAATCCGCGAATAACGTACCTCTTTAATTTAATAACAATAATGCTCCGCTGTTGTGCAGCGGAGCCGCTCCTCTGCATCCTGAAATCGAGGTTAACATGTCCGTTAATAACAAACAGTGGTTCGGTCTGCCGCTGAACCTTATCTGGGGATACGTCGCCATCGCCGTGTTTATGACCGGCGACGGTTTTGAACTCGCCTTCCTCTCGCACTACATCAAGGAGCTGGGCTTCAGCCCGGCACAGGCCTCTTTCGCCTTCACCCTCTACGGCCTCGCCGCTGCCCTCTCGGCCTGGGTCTCCGGCGTGGTCGCGGAAATCATCACCCCGCGTAAAACCATGTTTATCGGTTTTGTGCTGTGGTGCGTGTTCCACGTCCTGTTCCTCGTCTTCGGCCTCGGCCGCGCCAACTACGCCTTAATCCTGCTGTTTTACGGTATCCGCGGTCTGGCCTATCCGCTGTTCCTCTACTCGTTCATCGTCGCCATTATCCATAACGTCCGCAGCGACAGCTCCAGCTCGGCGCTGGGCTGGTTCTGGGCGGTCTACTCCGTCGGCATCGGCGTGTTCGGCAGCTATATCCCGAGCTTCACCATCCCGCACATTGGCGAGATGGGCACTCTGTGGCTGGCGCTGGCGTTCTGCGTCACCGGCGGGCTGATTGCCCTGGCGGCGCTGCGCAACACCGAAACCCCGCGCCATATGCAGAACCTCACCACCCGCGAGAAGTTCTCCGAGCTGGGGCGCGCGGTGACCCTTATCTACACCAACCGCAGCATTATGCTCTCCAGCATTGTGCGCATTATCAACACCCTGTCGCTGTTCGGCTTCGCGGTGGTCATGCCGATGATGTTCGTCGATGAGCTCGGTTTCACTACTTCCGAATGGCTGCAGGTGTGGGCGGCGTTCTTCTTCACCACCATCTTCTCCAACGTCTTCTGGGGTATCGTGGCGGAGAAACTGGGCTGGATGAAAGTGGTGCGCTGGTTCGGCTGCATCGGCATGGCGCTGTCGAGCCTGGCGTTTTACTACCTGCCGCAGCACTTCGGGCATAACTTCGCCATGGCGCTGGTGCCGGCGATTGCGCTGGGGATTTTTGTCGCGGCGTTCGTGCCGATGGCGGCGGTGTTCCCGGCGCTGGAGCCAAAGCATAAAGGGGCGGCGATTTCGGTCTACAACCTGTCGGCCGGGCTGTCGAATTTCCTCGCGCCGGCGATTGCGGTGGTGCTGCTGCCGCACTTCAGCACCATCGGCGTGGTGGTGGCCTATACCGCGCTCTATATTCTCGCCTTCTTCCTGTGCCCGTTTATTCGCGTTGAACAGCCAGGGTTTGCTACCAGCGAAGCGGCTAAACCGCTGACCGTCAGCGCAGCAAAATCATAAAAAACCCCGGAGACCGGGGTAAGTAAAAGAGTCAATCCGGGCCTCACGCCCGGATTTTTGCCTTATGCGATAGTGACTTTGCCGTCCAGATAGACATCCTGCACCGCATTGATCAGCTTCACGCCTTCGCTCATCGATTTCTTAAACGCTTTACGACCGAGGATCAGCCCCATGCCGCCGGCGCGTTTATTGATCACCGCCGTGCGCACCGCATCGGCGAGATCGGTTTCGCCGCCCGCCGCGCCGCCGGAGTTAATCAACCCGGCACGGCCCATATAGCAGTTTGCCAGCTGATAGCGCACCAGATCGATCGGGTTATCGCTGGTCAGCTTGCTGTAGACGCGATCGTCGGTATAACCGAAGTTCACCGCCTTATAGCCGCCGTTATTCTCGGCCATTTTCTGCTTCACGATATCAGCGCCGATGGTGGCGGCCAGATGGTTGGCCTGGCCGGTCAGGTCAGCGGAAACGTGGTAATCGACGCCATCTTTTTTGAATGCCGGGTTGCGCAGATAGGCCCACAGCACGGTGACCAGGCCGAGCTCGTGCGCGCGCTCGAAGGCGGCGGAGATCTCTTCAATCTGCCGACGCGACTGCTCGGAGCCAAAATAGATCGTCGCGCCAACCGCAACCGCGCCCATGTTGAACGCCTGCTCAACGCTGGCGTACAGGGTCTGGTCATACTCGGTCGGGTAGCTCAGGGTTTCGTTATGGTTGAGCTTAACGAGGAATGGAATGCGGTGCGCGTAGCGGCGCGATACCGAGGCCAGTACGCCATAGGTAGAAGCCACGCAGTTACAGCCGGCTTCGATGGCGAGTTCCACAATATTCTTCGGATCGAAGTAGAGCGGGTTGGCGGCGAATGACGCGCCCGCCGAATGCTCTACGCCCTGGTCGACCGGCAGAATGGAAAGGTACCCCGTTCCGGCCAGACGCCCGGTATTGTAGAGGGTCTGCATATTACGCAGCACCGCAGGCGGGCGGTTGTTATCCACCATCACCCGGTCGACGTAATCCGCGCCCGGTAAATAGAGTTGATCGGCTGGAATAGTCATACAACGGTGCTGTAAAAGGCTGTCGGCATCTTTGCCAAGCAACTGCGTAATATCAGTCATAGCTATCTCCCGTAAGTGCTGGCCGCAGCCAGCATGTTTTATCCCAACCCAAAAATTTTGGGCAGGTTAAGCCTGGTACCGAGTTAGCATATTTTCCAGCCGGGCGCGCATTTTTTCAGTAGATTCTGCTGTCTCGTTTCACTGCCATTTACCACCAGGCGTGGAAATGATGTACCGGGCCGATACCGTGCCCCACTTCCAGCGAATCGGCCTGCGCCAGCGCCGCCGATAGCCAACCCTTCGCTTCGGCGACGGTTTGTCCCCAATCGGCATAGCGAGGACGCAGCGCCGCCAGCGCGGCAGATAACGTACAGCCGGTACCGTGGGTATTTTTGGTCTGCACGCGCGGCGCGGTAAAGCGCTGTTCGCCTTCGCGGGTGAACAGCCAGTCCGGGCTTTCGGCGTCGTCCAGATGTCCGCCCTTCATTAATACCGCCCCGCAGCCTAATGCCAACAGCGCCCTGCCCTGTTCCAGCATCTCGCGCTCGCTTTGCGCATGCGGCGCATCGAGCAGCGCCGCGGCCTCCGGCAAATTCGGGGTGATCAGTGAAACGTGCGGCAGCAGGCGCTGGCGCAGCGTCGCAATTGCCGAGTGGGATAACAGCGGATCGCCGCTTTTCGCCAGCATCACGGTATCCAGCACCACGTTGGCAATCTGATAGCGGGCAAGACGCTCCGCCACCGCTTCAACGATATCGGTTTCCGCCAGCATGCCGATTTTCGTGGTATCGATTCGCACGTCGCTAAACACCGAATCCAGCTGCGCCGCCACGAAGTCCGGCTCAATGCGGTATACCGACTGCACGCCGCGGGTATTCTGCGCCACTAGCGCGGTGATGACCGAGCAACCGTAAGCGCCGAGTGCGGAGAATGTTTTGAGGTCGGCCTGGATCCCGGCGCCGCCGCTGGGGTCGGTGCCGGCGATGGTTAAGGCGTTAATCCGCTTCATGCATGTACCTCCGCGTATAGCGAGTCGAGGAATGCCGGAATAAAACTACCGGGGCCGCCATGCTTCGCCGCTTCCCCACCCGCCATTTTCATCAGGCCGCAGGCGGCGGCCACGTTTTGCAGCCGATCGCCGGGCATCGCGGCGCTTGCCGCCACCACCGCGGATAACGCACAGCCGGTCCCGACCACCCGCGTCATCAGGGGATCCCCGCCGCTCACGGCTAGTGTGCGCTCGCCGTCGCTGATGTAATCCACCTCGCCCGTCACCGCGACCACGGTATTGAGCTTGCGCGCCAACGACTGGGCGGCGGGTAACGCCGCGGCTGCGCTATCGGTCGTGTCCACGCCGCGCCCGCCGCCGCTGCTCCCCGCCAGCGCCATGATTTCCGAGGCGTTGCCGCGAATCGCCGCAGGCCGCAGTTCCAGTAACTCACGACAAAAATCAGTGCGTAGCGTCAGCGCGCCGACGGCAACCGGATCCAGCGTCCAGGGTTTTCCCGCCTGGCGGGCGCTCTGCGCCGCCGCTCGCATCGCGTTGGCGCGCTCAGTGGTTAAGGTCCCGACATTAATCAATAGCGCATCGGCAATGGCGGCAAACTGCGCGGCTTCCGTAGAATCAATCACCATCGCCGGCGAGGCGCCAATAGCCAGCAGGACGTTAGCGGTGAAAGTCTGGACCACATCGTTGGTCATACAGTGAACAAGCGGCGAAGAGGTGCGGAAAAGCTGCTGCAGGTGCGCGATATGCGCCGGATTTAGCGGTTCATGCATGGTTTGCTCCCGCCAGATGAGGAAGCAGCGCAGACCATGCGGTCTCTGACTTCCCTACGCTGGCATTATCCAGATCAGGTGGTACGGGTATTTCTCAGCCTTCACAAAGAAGGGCACCCCGAGTCATTTGGTACAAAATGGCGACTAACGTTCCGTTAATCTCTCTTCAGGATAGTAATGCCAGCGGTAAGTCTTGTAAACGGTAAAAGCGGTATGTCTCCCGGCGATATGTCCCTTAATCGTACAGCCATTCACCCGCTTTTGCGGACTCTACCAACATTTGTACTGTTAGCGGTTTAAGCGGCTTCTCTGGAGGCATGGAACCTAAAAACTCAGGTTCAAAGTAATAGATAATTTCGAAGCCATTCATTTTTACATTCCATTGTTTGAAATAGTAATCTAAAGTATCTTCTGCATCTTCCCAGATGATATTCAGCCCCCCCTTTGTTAATTCAGTATCTAACGTGACTTCTGGACGATCGCCAAAAAAACAGTATTTCTTATGGCTATGATGAGTATATATATAATCAATAATTTCTTGTTCAATGCTCATTAGAAGTATGTCCATAGTTTCATCATAATGGCTGATTGGCACACCGTCATTACTCGTCATTGTATCATCCCCGTACGCTTGCCACAGAGACGCTCTTTTCACCGCATTGTAAACGATTACACTATTTTTTAGTTATCCGTACGGCGGTTGATGTAGATCACAATTTGCTTAATCACCCTACGACATAGTTACCACGCGTTACGAATTAAGCACGCTAACGATCCGCGGACGATCGCCGCTGTCATGAATGTTCGTCGCATGTATAAAATAATATCTACGATAAGGTCGTTAATGATGAAAGTGAAATACGTCTCGACGATACTGCTGGCACTCAGCGCAGCCATCGCGGCTGGTTGCAGTTCGCCGGCGCAGCGTATGGCCGAGTGTGAAGCCCAGGGGCTCAGTAAAGACGCCTGTTATATTGCGGAACAAAACAAACAGGCTGCGGTGAACGCCGCAGCAGAGAAGCAGGCGCTGGAAAACGCGCAGGCTTTATATCCCGTGCAGAAAGCGCAATCCAGCAAAAAAGTGAAAATCTTCAATGGCATGAAGCTGGTCATAAACTCAACCGGGCTGATCGTTGATGGCAAACCCGCGGCTTTAGACGAAAGCAATGCTGACGCGAAAACCTATTCACAGGGTTTATACGTTTTTATAGTCTACCAATCAGGAAAAATCGCCGTCATGCAGGACGGTAAATTTTTAGGCTACGCCAAATAGCGCCGCTTCCTTGTTAATTTAAAAGCGGCCTAAGAGCCGCTTTTTTCTCCCCTTCCCCGCAGTAACCGACACGTCTGACACCGCGCTAAACAAGAGACATCAATCCCATTGGATAAATCTCATTTTACCTACGAGTGAGTAGTTTTTTAACTAATGTAGTTTTTTTGTAACCATAACTTGCTCAATGTAAACAACTGGTTATAGTTCAAATAAGCGTTACAATTTGTAACACCACGTCAGATCGGAATTAACGAGTGAATTGCCATCATGGTAAGAGGATTCCAATGAAATTGACCCCCGTAGTGAAAGGTTTAGCCATCGCCGGCTTGCTGTCATCGTTAAGCCTGTCAGCATGGGCGGAAGTCGCCGCAAAAGAAGCGACCGCAGCCACCAAACAAGCCAACGACACCCTCTATAACCAACTTCCCTTCTCAGATAACACCGATTTCACCAACGCCCACAAAGGTTTTATTGCCGCCCTGCCCACAGAGATCATTAAAGGCGAACAAGGTAACGTAGTATGGGATCCGCAGCAGTACTCCTTCATCAAAGAAGGTGAAAAAGCCCCGGACACCGTCAACCCGAGCCTGTGGCGTCAGTCTCAATTGATCAATATTAGCGGCCTGTTTGAGGTCACCGATGGCGTCTACCAGATCCGCAATCTTGATCTCTCCAATATGAGCATCATCGAAGGTAAAGAAGGCATTACCGTCGTGGATCCGCTGGTGTCGGCAGAAACCGCCAAAGTGGGCATGGATCTGTATTACCAAAACCGCGGTAAGAAACCGGTCGTCGCCGTTATCTATACCCACAGCCACGTTGACCACTACGGCGGCGTGCGCGGCGTAGTTGATGAAGCGGATGTAAAATCCGGCAAAGTGAAAATTTACGCACCGTCCGGCTTTATGGAAGCGGCGGTCGCAGAAAACATCATGGCCGGTAACGTCATGAGCCGCCGCGCCAGCTACATGTACGGTAACCTGCTGAAACCATCGGCCACCGGACAGGTCGGCGCCGGCCTTGGCACCACCACCTCGGCGGGTACCGTGACCCTGATTGCGCCGACCAATATCATCGAAAAAGACGGGCAGAAAGAAGTCATTGACGGTCTGACCTATGACTTCATGCTGGCGCCGGGTTCGGAAGCGCCGTCGGAAATGCTGTGGTTCATCGAAGAGAAAAAACTGATTGAATCCGCGGAAGACGTGACACACACCCTGCACAACACCTATTCGCTGCGCGGCGCGAAAATCCGCGAACCGCTGCCGTGGTCGAAGTACATCAACGAAGCAATTGTGCGCTGGGGCGACAAGGCCGAAATTATTATGGCTCAACACCACTGGCCGACCTGGGGCAACGAAAACGTGGTTAACCTGCTGAAGAGCCAGCGTGACCTGTATCGTTACATTAACGATCAGACCCTGCGCATGGCCAACGAAGGGCTGACCCGCGATGAAATCGCCGCTAAATTCAAACTGCCGGAGAGCCTTGCCAACACCTGGGCTAACCGGGGTTATTACGGCTCTGTCAGCCACGACGTGAAGGCCACCTACGTGCTGTATCTCGGCTGGTTCGACGGCAACCCGGCGACCCTCGACGAGCTGCCGCCGGAAGAAGCGGCGAAAAAATTCGTCGATTACATGGGCGGCGCCGATGCCATCATGAAGAAAGCGAAAGAGGATTTTGACCAGGGTAACTACCGCTGGGTTGCTCAGGTCGTCAGCAAAATCGTCTTCGCCGATCCGAAAAACCAGGATGCGCGTAATCTGGAAGCGGATGCGCTGGAGCAGTTAGGCTACCAGGCGGAATCCGGCCCGTGGCGTAACTTCTACCTCACCGGCGCGCAGGAACTGCGTAACGGCGTGGTGAAAGGTCCTACCCCGAACACCGCCAGCCCGGATACCGTGCGCGCGATGACCCCGGAAATGTTCTTCGACTATCTGGCGGTACATATCAATGGCGAGAAAGCGGGTAACGCGAAATCGGTGTTTAATATCGATCTCGGCAGCGACGGCGGCAAGTATAAGCTGGAGCTGGAAAACGGCGTACTGAACCATACCGCCAACGCGGAAGCGAAAGATGCCGATACCACTATCGCCCTCAACCGCGCCACCCTGAATAAGATCATCCTCAAAGAGGAGACGCTTAAACAGGCCGTCGATAATGGCGACGCGAAAATCACCGGTAACGCCGATAAGCTCAATGAAATGCTGGGTTATATGGACAATTTCGAATTCTGGTTCGACATCGTCACGCCATAATGCCCTGCTCCCGCGACCATCGGTCGCGGGAGTTTCCTTTCTACTAGTAAGCTTCCGGCAGCGGTCGGTCGATCGAAACCAGTTTGCCGCGCTTCATCGTGATATAGCCCCCGGCTTTTAGATCCGCCAGTACGCGAAATACATGCGTGCGCGACAGATTAGTGCGCTTAATAATAAACAGCGCCAGGCCTTCATTTTCCCCCTGATGGGTACTCTGGCGATAAAGATAACGAAACAGCATCGGCCTGATGGTTTGGTAGCTGGTCATTTGCCGGCGTTCGTTGTGAAGATCGATAGTAAAAATCGACATATAGGTCAGAATGGTCGCCAACTCCTGCACGCGTTCAGGACCGCCGCGTAAAAAGATTTGGTCAAAAACATCATAAGTGACTTTGACCAGCTTCACCGCCGCGCTGCCGATGTATTCAAACTTCGCCAGCGGGCAGTACCTTTCCATAAGTCCAATCGGCATATACTCAATGGAATTACCAATATGAAGGCCATTCTCCGGCATTAATATTGAAAGCGAACCTTCAGTGCAAAAATAAATATACCCTGGCTGAATTGCTAATTTTTTATTTGCCGCAACCGTCAGGGGCTCCCCTTGTGCCATTATTTGCGGAAAAAAGGCATCAATGTTGAGTTGCTGATAATAGCTATGGATATCCTGAAAATTCACGCTATACACCTTGCTACGCCGTCTGTTGTGATATCGAGTATAGCAGCGAAGTGATAGCAGATTCGAGGGCGATTATTTCTTTGAGAATGACCAGTCCCATATGGGACTATCAACGCAAAGTATTCGCTTTAAAATGGCCAGTAATTAGTCTGCATTTAAATTACCCGCTGATATTAAACACTGATAGCGGAACAAATAATCTAAGAGGCCATGCAATGAAATTAAATCAGATCGCTAAACATCTGGCTCTGGCCGGTGTTTTAACTTCACTGTCGCTTTCCGCCTTCGCTGCCGCCCAGCAACAGGACGCCACTCCGGCAACTCATCAGGCAAATAACGCGCTGTACAACAAACTGCCGTTTGCCGATAAAACCGATTTCGATAACGCGCATAAAGGCTTTATCGCCGCGCTGCCGCAAACCATGATTAAAGGCGAGCAAGGCAACGTTATCTGGAACCCGGCAAAGTATGACTTCGTCAAAGAAGGTGAAAAAGCCCCGGATACCGTTAACCCAAGCCTGTGGCGCCAGTCGCAGCTGATTAATATCGGCGGCCTGTTTAAAGTCACCGACGGGGTTTATCAGATCCGTAATCTCGATCTCTCCAACATGACTATCATTGAAGGTGAGAAAGGGATAACCGTTATCGACCCGCTGCTGAGCGCCGAGCCGGCGAAAGAAGCGATGGATCTCTATTACGCCAACCGTGGTAAAAAGCCGGTTGTCGCCGTGCTGTTCACCCACAGCCACGTTGATCACTACGGCGGTATCCGCGGCGTGGTTGATGAAGCCGACGTGAAAGCGGGTAAGGTGAAAATCTACGCCCCTGCCGGATTTATGGAAGAAGCGGTTTCCGAGAACATCATGGCCGGTACCGCAATGAGCCGCCGCGCCAGCTACATGTACGGCAACCTGCTGAAGCCTGACGCCAAAGGGCAGGTCGGCGCCGGTCTTGGCACCACCACCTCCGCAGGTACCGTGACGCTTATCCAGCCGACCAACTACATCACCAAAACCGGCCAGCAGGAAGTGATAGATGGTCTGACCTACGACTTCATGATGGCGCCGGGTTCCGAAGCGCCGTCGGAAATGCTGTGGTATGTCAAAGAGAAGAAAATGATTGAAGCGGCAGAGGATGTTACCCATACCCTGCACAATACCTACTCGCTGCGCGGCGCGAAGATCCGCGACCCGCTGGCGTGGTCAAAATACATCAACGCCGCGATCGACCGCTGGGGCAACGATGCTGAAGTCATTATCGCTCAGCACCACTGGCCAACCTGGGGTAACGACAACATTATCAAGCTGATGAAAGGTCAGCGCGACATGTATCGCTACATCAACGACCAGACCCTACGCATGGCCAACGAAGGCCTGACCCGCGATGAAATCGCCGCTAACTTCAAGCTGCCGGAATCGCTGGAGAAACAGTGGTCGAGCCGCGGTTATTACGGCTCCGTCAGCCACGATGTGAAAGCGACCTATGTTTACTACCTCGGCTGGTTCGATGGCAACCCGGCGACCCTCGACGAGCTGCCGCCGCAACAGGCTGCGAAGAAGTTCGTTGAATACATGGGCGGCGCCGATGCCATCATGCAGAAAGCCAAAGCCGACTATCAGCAGGGGAACTACCGCTGGGTGGCGCAGGTGACCAGTAAAATCGTCTTCGCCGACCCGCAGAATACCGATGCGCGTAATCTCGAAGCGGATGCCCTGGAGCAGTTAGGTTACCAGGCGGAAGCCGGTACCTGGCGCAACTTCTACCTGACCGGCGCGCAGGAACTGCGTAACGGCGTACAGAAACTCCCGACGCCAAATACCGCCAGCCCGGATACCGTGCGCGCGATGACCCCGGAGATGTTCTTCGACTATCTGGGCGTACATATCAACGGCCAGAAAGCCGGCGCGGCGAAAGCGGTCTTCAATATCGATCTGGGTACAGATGGCGGGAAGTATAAGCTGGAGCTGGAAAATGGCGTGCTTAACCACACCGCTAATGCGGTAGCAGACAACGCTGACGCCAGTATTACTCTGAACCGCGATACCCTGAACAAGATCATTTTGAAACAGGAAACGCTGAAGCAGGCTGAAGATAAGGGCGACGTCAAGATTAGCGGCAATGGCGCTAAGCTCGATGAAATGCTGAGCTACATGGACAAATTTGAATTCTGGTTCAACATTGTCACCCCGTAAGCGATAATCGCTGAATCTCCCTCGCGCCCTTTCTGGCCGCGGGGGATTTTTTTATCCATTCGACTCGCATGTTCTGATTTGCGTTCCCCTCGCCGCAGGCTCAAAATGAGTTCAGGACTGTTTTATTGCGCGGAGGTATATATGACCGTTTATCACCATGCGCTGGTACTGATTAATAGCAGCCTTGATGGTGTTCCGTTGCTACAACACGCCGCCAGGATGGCGCAGGAAAACGGGATGCGGATTACCATCGCCCACATCAGCACCGACTACCGGGCACTTAATTACGTGTCCGACAGCCTGCAGAATGATGAAGTATCGCAAGAGGTCATTCAGGCCAAAGCCCTGCTCAACGAGCTGGCGGTGACCGTCGCCCTGCCGGTACAGACGCTATCGCTGGTGACGACCCGCCGTTTTGCTGATGTCGAAGAGTGCGTACAACAACGCCATATCGATTTAATTATCGCCGGACACCATAACCGGCTGCTGGGGGTGCTGTCCTCGCACTCGCTGGAGTACATCAACCATTTGACGGTGGACGTACTGATAAAACACCTGTCCTAGCGCAATGCGGACTGTAACAGAGAAAAACACTCTTCGATTAATGGCGGTAGCGCCTGCGGCCCGCGCATCAGGGCCACCGTCCGCGTCAGTGCCGGCTGCTGTAGTTGCGCCACCTTTAACGCCGGGTCCTGGAGATAGGTCGTATACAGCGCCGGGAGAATGGCCACCGCCAGTCGCGAACGCACCAGCCCATAAAGGGTTTCGATATAGTCTACCTGGTAACGCGTCGTTAAGGTCAAACGCTGGCTTTCCACCAGCGCCGCCACCAGCCGCTGGATATTCCCCTTGGAGAAAACGGCAATATCACGGCCTACCAGTTGCTTCCACGGTAAATTTGGCTGCGCAGCCAGCGGATCATCGCTGTGCAGTACCGCCACGAACGGATCCTCGCGTAGCGGATAAACCAGTAGCTCAGCCGGCAGCGAACTGTCGATGGCGCCGATACCAAAATCAATCTCACCGCTTTGCAGCGCCCGCATTAACGCATCGTTGGTCTGGTCATGAAATTCGATGCGCAGACGCGGAAAGGCCTGCGCCAGGGTCTGCGGCAGCAGCGGAAACAGCAGTGAGCTCACCGACGGAACCAGGCCTATTCGCACCGTGCCATCGCCGCCCGCTTCCACGATCTGTTGCATATCAAAAAAAGATGCCTGGGCCACGCTCAGTATCCGCTGGGCATGAGGTAAAATCGCCGCCCCCAGTTCCGTCAGGGTGACCGCCGAGGCGGTACGATTGACCAACTTGCCCCCAAGCACCGCTTCTATCTGGCGCAGCGCGCTGCTGAGCGCCGGTTGGCTAATCGCCAGCCTATTGGCGGTATCGGTAAAATGGCGTAGCTGGGCCAGGGTCACAAAATACTGCAGTTGCTTTAGTGAGAGCGCGGGCAGACGTTGCCAGGGTTCGTTCATTGTCAGGTTCGCTACCGGTGGTCATACAGGATAACCCGAGCTTATCGGGCGATAAATTTATTCATCTGGGCAAACGTTTGCTGTGCCCCTAGAGTATCCGCATTATCCTTGTGGCGGAGTTGTTATGTCCAGCAATGCTGAAGTCCGTCGTCGCGCCGTACAGGCCGCGCGCGGCGAGTCCCCGTTTGATCTGTTGCTTATCGATGCGCAGATCGTCGATATGGCCACTGGCGAAGTCCGCGACGCTGACGTCGGCATTGTGGGTGAAATGATTGCCAGCGTGCATCCGCGCGGTAGCCGCGCCGACGCCCATGAAGTGCGCTCGCTGCAAGGCGGGTATCTGTCACCGGGTTTGATGGACACTCACGTTCATCTTGAAAGTTCGCATTTACCGCCCGAGCGCTACGCCGAAATTGTCCTGACGCAGGGTACCACCGCGGTGTTCTGGGATCCGCATGAGCTGGCCAACGTGCTCGGCGTCGATGGCGTGCGCTACGCGGTTGACGCCAGTCGCCACCTGCCGCTACAGGTGATGGTGGCCGCGCCGTCCAGCGTCCCCTCTACGCCAGGTCTCGAAATGTCCGGCGCTGATTTCGCCGGCGCTGAAATGGAAACTATGCTCGGTTGGCCGGAAGTACGCGGCGTGGCGGAAGTGATGGACATGCACGGTGTGCTGAACGGTAGCGAACGGATGCAGGAGATTGTCCAGGCCGGGCTTAACAGCGGCAAACTGATTGAGGGACACGCCCGCGGGCTTAGCGGTGCTGACCTGCAAGCGTACCTCGCCGCCGGCGTCACCTCCGATCATGAGCTGACTTCAGCGGCCGATGCGCTGGAAAAACTGCGCGCCGGGCTGACTATCGAAATTCGCGGCTCACACCCCTATCTGCTGCCCGATATCGTTACGGCGTTAAAAACGCTGCCGCATCTCTCTTCGCAAATCACCGTCTGCACCGATGACGTCCCGCCGGATATGCTGCTGGAGAAAGGTGGCATTATCGCCCTGCTCAACCTGCTGATTGAACACGGTTTGCCAACGGTCGATGTGCTGCGTTTCGCCACCCTCAATGCGGCTATTCGCCTGCAGCGTAACGATCTTGGGCTGATTGCCGCAGGACGGCGCGCGGATCTGGTGGTGTTTGATTCGCTGGAGAAACTCGAGGCTCAGGAGGTCTATGTCGGCGGCAAACTTATCGCTCGCAGCGGTCATCTGCTAACCCCCCTTGCCGCCGCGCCCGGCGTGACGCCGCCGCGTGATACTCTGCAGTTAGCGCCCCTCGCCGCGGAAGACTTTATCCTGCGAATTAAGGGCATTCGCCATGGCGTCGCCCGTCTGCGCCACATCAGCGGCGCGCGCTTCACGAAATGGGGTGAAGTAGAAGTACAGATCCGCGACGGTGAAGTACAACTGCCCGCGGGCTTTAGCCTGATATGGGTTAAGCACCGCCACGGCCGCCATCAGGCAACGCCGCAAATCGCCCTGCTCGAAGGCTGGGGCGAGCTGCGCGGCGCCATCGCCACCAGCTACTCGCATGATTCACATAACCTGGTCGTGCTCGGGCGCGATGCTCAGGATATGGCCCTAGCGGCAAATCAGTTGATCGCTTCCGGCGGCGGAATGGCGCTGGCGCAACAGGGCGAGATCCTGGCCCATGTGGCGATGCCGATTGCCGGCATGCTCTCCGATCTTCCCGCCGCCGAGCTGGCGCGGCAGTTCCGCGAGCTGCGAGATTTAAGCAGTAAAGTCGCCGACTGGGAGCCGCCATACCGGGTATTTAAGGCGATTGAAGGCACCTGCCTCGCCTGCAACGCCGGGCCGCATTTAACCGATTTGGGTTTAACCGACGGCGGCAGCCGCCAGATAGTTGACCCGTTGATAGCCTGCCGGGAGACACCGGCGCCAACTCATCACAACAATAATCCTCAGGGAGCCTGAGCATGGCCGATAACACACTTCATACTTCTGCCCGTAGCCACTGGCTGGAGCGCCGCTTTGCGCTGCGCGCACGGGGCGGTTCGCTACGCACCGAATGCCTGGCCGGGATCACCGGCTTTCTCGCCGCCGCCTATTTACTGGTGGTCATTCCAGGGCTGCTGGCGATTGGCGGAATGGATAAAGGCGCCGCCACCACCGGCACTATCCTGGTTTTTGTCGCCGGTTCGCTATTAATGGCGTTTTACGCCAACCTGCCGTTTATCGTCGGTCCGGGCATTGGCGGCTCGGTACTGGTAGGGGTGACGCTGGCGGGCAGCGAAGGTATTGGCTGGCAGATTGGCCTCGGAATTGCCTGCTGGTCGGGGATCCTCTTCTTCCTGCTGACCCAATTTGGCCTGCGCGAAGTGGTCACCCGCTCGGTACCGCAATCAATTAAACTGGGGCTGACGGCCTCGATCGGGTTGTTCGTCGCGGTTCTCGGCTTTCGCAATGCCGGGCTGGTGTTGGCGAATGCCAAAACCAACGCCCTGATGCTCGGCGATTTTCTTGCCCCCGGCGCGCTGGTGGCGCTGTGCGGCCTGTTTCTGGCGATAGCGCTACAGGCGCGTAAAGTGCCCGGCGCGATACTGTGGGCCATTCTGTTCGCCACCCTGGTGGGTATTCCGTTCGGGGTAACAAAGCTGCCGGGCAGCTTTATTGATGTTCCGCACTCGCTGGCTCCGGTGTTCGGGCAAATCGATCTGTTGGGGGCATTAAATATCGCCTTTCTGCCGTTCCTGTTCGTCTTTTTCGCGTCCGAGTTTTTCTCGACCATGGGCACGACCCTGGCGGTCGGTGGCGAAGCGGGTTTACTGGATGAAGAAGGTAACATGCCGCAGATTAATCGCCCGTTTATGGTCGATTCGATTGCCGCCGCGCTGGGCCCGTGGGTCGGTATTCCGGCGGCTACGGCGCTGATTGAATCATCCGCGGCGGCGGAAGCCGGCGGCAAGACCGGCCTCACGGCGCTCTCGGCGGCGGTGATGTTCCTGTTGATGCTACTGTTTACGCCGGTGGCGCTCATGATCCCTAAAGAGGCCACCGCGCCGGCGTTAATTCTGATTGGCCTGAATATGTTCAGCGGCCTGCGCAAAGTCGATCTGGGTAACTTTACCGATGGACTGCCGGTCCTCATGATGGTGATGATTACGCTCATCGCCAACAGCTTCGGCACCGGTATTGCCGGCGGACTGCTGTTTTACATTGTCATCAAAGCGATCGCCGGCAAGTGGCGTGAAATTCCGATTGGCCTGTGGGTGCTGGCGATCCCGCTAATCTATTATTTCGCGACCTTAGTTAAGCACTAAGCGCTTCACAATGTGATTTCACCTCTTGATATAACAAACGCACCGCGGCAGAGAGCTGTTTGCGGTGCGGACAAATCATATTCAACGGCGTTAAATCGCCCTGATAGTCCGGCAGCAGCCGCACCAGTCTTCCTTCCCGCAGATCGTCGCTGACATCGAGAAACGATTTATAAGCGATCCCCTCCCCGGCTACCGCCAGCCGACGGATCACCTCCGCATCATCACTCATGATCGCGCCGTTCATCTCCACGGTATGTACTTCATTACCTGAAATCAGCGGCCAGCGGTCAAAAGGCCGGCCGCGTAATACATACAGTAGCGCACTGTGCCGGGATAACTCCTCCAGACTACTGATTTGACCGTGGCGGGCAATCCACTGCGGTGAAGCGACTAACACCCGGCGATTCTCCGGCGCGACCGGCAGCGAGATAAACGAAGCGTCTTCGTGGTAGCCGTAGCGAAAAGCGACATCCACCGGATCTTTAAACACGTCGGTCAGATGATCGGAAAAGTGCAGCCGCAGACTCAGCGCCGGATGACGTTCGCGAAAAGCGCAAAATACCTTGAGCAGCAGGTTGCGCCCAAGGTCGGATGGCACAGAGATTTGCAGCGTGCCGCGCACTTCATCCCCCGGCGCCTGAATTTTCTGTAACCCGGCCTGTAAGGTATCGAGCATCTGAGTGGCATAGGGCAACCAGGTTTCGCCCTCCGGAGTCAGACGCAGGCTACGGGTCGAACGAGCAAAGAGGCGAATATTAAGCGTCGTTTCCAGGCGTTTGATCGCCGCGCTTACCTGCGCTGGCTGCTGCCCCGCTTCTCGTGCCGCCTCGCTAAAACTGCCTAACGCCGCCGCGCGGACAAATAAGGTCAGATCTTCCAGCCTGAACATGCCAATTCTCCAAAGCTTCAGAATGCTCCCAAAATAGCGATTTACCGCGTAACAACGCAAGCGGCACAAGACTTCAGCCGTGTTTTGCTTACACTTTTTAAAAAACCAGTGCTTGCCATTTCAGCAGCGCTTCAGGAATGATACGAGGCTGCTATTTTGAGTCCAGGTAATATTGAGGAAAATATGCGTAAAACAAAAATGATGCTTCTGGGCGTACTTCTTGCCAGCGCCAGCGCAAGCTGGGCGGCGCCGGCCTCCGGGATTGAACAGTATGCGATGAAAGAATTCACCGCTGATTTTACCCAATTTCATATTGGCGATACCGTGCCGGCGATGTACCTCACTCCTGAGTACAACATCAAGCAGTGGCAATTGCGTAACCTGCCCGCGCCGGATGCCGGCAGCCACTGGACCTACATGGGCGGCAACTATGTTCTGATCACCGACACCGAAGGCAAGATCCTGAAAGTGTATGACGGCGAGATCTTCTATCATCGCTAAGCTCTCACTATCGCCGCAGTTGCGTATTCTTCCTGGCCGCGACAGCGACTACCCTCGCCTGCGTCAGCTGTTTCTTGACGCGCGTCTTGCCTCGTGGACATGGCTTAACGGCGATCAATGGCGGTTGGAAGATTTTGATGCCGTAGTGCAAGACGAACAGCTATGGGTCGCCGAATGCGGCGATGTGCTGGCAGGATTCGCCTCGGTGTGGGTTATCGACAACTTCCTGCATAACCTGTTCGTGGATCCGCAGTGGCAGGGAAAAGGCGTCGGTAGCCTGCTGCTGGAACAGGTTCAGCGCTCATTTAAGCGCAGCGGCACGCTGAAGTGCCTGTCGCGAAATGAAAACGCCCTGCGCTTCTACCAGCATCACGGCTGGAAAGTCGAAGCGCAGGGCGCGTCTCCTGACGGAGATTATTGGCTGATGCGTTACACCCAGCCTTAAACGGCGCGGAAGGCGATCTCGCTCGGGATAACTTCGCCCTGCCAGTACATCTGCGCCGCCACGCGTCCCGCCAGCTGGCGGTAGATATCGGTAAACTCGCTTTCCGGACGCGCAATGACCGTCGGCGTGCCTTTATCCAGGTCTTCACGCAGCGTGATATGCAATGGCAACTGGCCTAGCAACTGGGTGTGATACTTCGCCGCCAGCTTCTCGGCGCCGCCGGTGCCAAAGATAGGTTCGTGGTGGCCACAGTTGCTGCAGATATGCATGCTCATGTTTTCCACGATCCCCACGACCGGCACTTCCACCTTCTCAAACATCACGATGCCTTTTTTGGCGTCGATCAGCGCGATGTCCTGCGGCGTCGTCACCACTACCGCGCCGGTCACCGGAATGTTTTGCGCCAGGGTCAGCTGGATGTCGCCCGTTCCCGGCGGCATATCCAGTACCAGGTAATCCAGATCCGGCCACAGCGTCTCTTGAAGCATCTGCATCAGCGCCTTGCTGGCCATCGGGCCGCGCCACACCATGGCGTTGTCGTCGGTCACCAGATATCCGATGGAGTTAGTCGCCAGGCCATACTTCATGATCGGCGCCATATGGGTGCCGTCCGGCGACGTCGGGCGGCTGTCTTCGGCGCCGAGCATGGTCGGAATCGACGGACCATAGATATCGGCATCGAGAATACCCACTTTGGCCCCTTCCGCCGCCAGCGCCAGGGCGAGGTTCACGGCGGTAGAAGATTTGCCCACCCCGCCTTTACCGGAACTCACGGCGATGATGTTTTTCACGCCATTAATGCCCGGCTGGTTTTTCACTCGCTTCAGGGTGGCGATACTGTGAGAGAGCTTCCAGTCGATGGCCTTCGCGCCGGTAATGCGCAGCAGCTCGGCGCTGCATTGCTCCTTCAACGCCTCAAACGCGCGGGTCCAGACGAACGGCATTTGGATCTCGATATGCACGGTATCGTCAAGCCAGGCAACATGGTGCAGCGCCTTTAGCGTGGTGAGGTTATGCTTCAGGGTTGGGTGCTGGAAATTAGCCAGAGTCCCGGCGACCATCGCACGTAGACGTTCGGGGGATTTGGCCTGGGATTGCGAACTCATCCCGACTCCTTTGTTATTGTGAGTTGATTCTTGTCCGTTAAGTTTACCTGAAAGGGAATAATTCCCCCACAATAAGCTTTGGGCTTACCAAATTATTGCCTTTCAGGTAACATCAAAAGCCCTTTTTACAACAGAAGATGTAATGCCCACTATGACTCAAGTCGCGAAAAAAATTCTGGTAACGTGCGCGCTGCCGTACGCCAACGGCTCTATCCACCTCGGCCACATGCTGGAGCACATCCAGGCTGATGTCTGGGTCCGTTACCAGCGAATGCGCGGCCACGAAGTCAACTTCATCTGCGCCGACGACGCCCACGGCACCCCGATTATGCTGAAAGCGCAGCAGCTTGGCATCACCCCGGAGCAGATGATTGGCGAGATGAGTCAGGAGCATCAGACCGATTTTGCCGGTTTCGATATCAGTTACGACAACTACCACTCGACGCACAGCGACGAGAACCGCGAGCTGTCGGAGCTTATCTATACCCGTCTGAAAGAAAACGGTTTTATTAAAAACCGCACTATCTCCCAGCTCTACGACCCGGAAAAGGGCATGTTCCTGCCGGACCGTTTCGTCAAAGGTACCTGTCCGAAGTGTAAATCTCCGGACCAGTACGGCGATAACTGCGAAGTCTGCGGCGCGACCTACAGCCCGACTGAACTCATCGACCCGAAATCCGTGGTGTCCGGCGCGACGCCGGTGATGCGTGAATCTGAGCACTTCTTCTTCGACCTGCCGTCCTTTAGCGAAATGCTGCAGGCGTGGACCCGCAGCGGCGCGCTGCAGGAGCAGGTGGCGAACAAAATGCAGGAGTGGTTCGAATCCGGCCTGCAGCAGTGGGATATTTCCCGTGACGCGCCGTACTTTGGCTTTGAAATTCCGAATGCGCCGGGCAAATACTTCTACGTCTGGCTGGATGCGCCGATCGGTTACATGGGTTCCTTTAAGAATCTGTGCGATAAACGCGGCGACACGACCAGCTTCGATGAATACTGGAAGAAAGATTCCAGCGCCGAGCTATATCACTTCATCGGTAAAGACATCGTTTACTTCCACAGCCTGTTCTGGCCGGCCATGCTTGAAGGCAGCAATTTCCGTAAGCCGACCAACCTGTTCGTTCACGGCTATGTCACGGTAAACGGCGCCAAGATGTCCAAATCTCGCGGCACCTTTATCAAAGCCAGCACCTGGCTGAACCATTTTGATGCCGATAGCCTGCGCTACTACTACACCGCTAAGCTCTCTTCGCGCATCGATGATATCGACCTGAACCTGGAAGACTTTATCCAGCGCGTTAACGCCGATATCGTTAACAAAGTGGTCAACCTGGCCTCACGTAACGCCGGCTTTATCAATAAACGCTTTGACGGCATGCTCTCTGCTGAGCTGGCTGACCCGGCGCTGTATAAAACCTTCACCGATGCGGCTGCCGCTATCGGCGAAGCGTGGGAAAGCCGCGAGTTCGGTAAAGCAATCCGCGAAATTATGGCGCTGGCCGACGTCGCTAACCGCTATGTCGACGAGCAGGCGCCGTGGGTGGTGGCCAAACAGGAAGGCCGCGACGCCGACCTGCAGGCAATCTGCACCATGGGGCTGAACATGTTCCGCGTATTGATGACCTGGCTGAAGCCGGTTCTGCCGGGGCTGAGCGCGCGCGCTGAAGCGTTCCTCAACACCGAGCTGAGCTGGGACGCCATCCAGCAGCCGCTGCTGGCGCACAAGGTTAACGCCTTCAAAGCGCTGTACAATCGCATTGAGATGAAACAGGTCGAAGCGCTGGTGGAAGCCTCTAAAGAAGAAGTTAAAGCCGCCGCCGCGCCGGTGACTGGCCCGCTGGCCGATGATCCGATCCAGGAAACTATCTCCTTTGACGATTTCGCCAAGGTGGATATGCGCATCGCGCTGATTGAAAACGCCGAGTTCGTCGACGGTTCCGATAAGCTGTTGCGCCTGACCCTCGATCTCGGCGGCGAGAAGCGCAACGTCTTCTCCGGCATCCGATCCGCCTACCCGGATCCGCAGGCGCTGATTGGCCGTCTGACGGTGATGGTCGCCAACCTGGCGCCGCGTAAAATGCGCTTCGGTATCTCCGAAGGGATGGTGATGGCCGCCGGCCCTGGCGGGAAAGATATTTTCCTGTTAAGCCCTGACAGCGGCGCACAGCCGGGTCAGCAGGTTAAATAACCCTCCGCAAAAGCGCTGCTCCGGCAGCGCTTTTTTTTATTCCCTTCACGCCTTCTGTTGCGACAACGCGTAATCGCCATAATAATCATTACTGTCTGCTCCTCTCTGGACGCGCAATACCACTCAACATAGGGAATCGTGATGAAATTTAACCGCAAGATGGCTGGCGTGCTGGCCGTATCCGTTCTGCTGGCGGCCCTCGCCGGCTGCGATAATAAAAAAGAAGAGACTAAAACCTTTGCGCTGAATACCAACGGCGTCGAACTTAGCTTTACCTACCACTATGACGGCGACAAAGTGCTGCGTCAGGATGCCGACAATACCATTCCCTATAAATCGATCGGCGCGGAAAATAAAGAACAGGCGCGGGCGATTATCGAGCCGATCAGCAGCGTCTATCGTAATCTGCAGGGCGTTGAGCAGACCATCGACTATAAAGACTCCTACGCGCTTGAACATCTGACCGTGGATTTCAGCAAAGCGAAAATCAGCGAGCTGTGCAAGCTGCCAGGCTCGATGTTCACCGACTGCTCACAGCAGTTTGTTTCGCTATCAGTATCGACTAAGCTGCTGGAATCGCAGGGTTTTAAAGAAGTGAAGAAGTAAAGAGATACAGGGCCCGGGCGCAGGCCCGGGTCAAGTCAGGCGCTTAGCCTTTGGCGTGCTCGCGCTCGGTAAGACCGCGCAGGAAATAGCGCAAAAACTGATCGCCGCATTCACGGTAGTTTTTATGGTCCGGCGCGCGCATCATGGCGGTAATTTCCGGCATCGACACGCGGAATTTTTGCTGAGTCAGGATCGCCAGAATGTCGTCGGTCTTCAGCGAGAAGGCGATACGCAATTTTTTCAGTACGATATTGTTATTCACCCGGCGCTCGACCGCCAGCGGCGGCGCCGACTCATCTTTACCACGCTTGTCGTAAATCAGACCGTTGAGGAAATTCGACAGTACGACATCCGGGCAGCGCGCAAACCCTTCTTCGTCTTCTTTTTTCAGCCAGGGTACCAGTTGTTCCGCACTCACCGGCGCATCCGCCAGCGCAAAGATACGTACCAGACCGTTATTATTCGTTTTCAGGGTGTAGCGCAGGCTACGTAAAATGTCGTTACTGATCATAATGCCTTCATGATGAAAAATGCTGGCGCTAAGTCTACCATGATTCCGCGTTTTTACAGACCAATCGCCTCTTTCAGGCTTTTCAGGTAACGACGGCTGACCGGCACCGTTTGCCCGGCGCGCATCAGTAGCTCCGCCTGGCCGTTCTCCTCAAGGCGGATCTCTTTCAAATGCGCCATGTTAACCAAATACTGACGGTGGCAGCGCAGCAGCGGCGTTCGGCTTTCCAGAGTACGCAAAGTCAGCTCGGTAAAACCTTCTTTGCCTTCGCTATCGGTGACGTAAATACCGCTCATTCGGCTGCTCACAAAAGCCACATCCTCCATTTGCAGTAGCCAGATGCGGCTGTGACCGGTGCAGGGAATGTACTTCAGCGCCTGCTGGGCATCCTCCAACAGTGATACATCCTGCAGACTGCGCTCCTGGCGCAGGCGGCCCAGCGTTTTCTCCAGCCGGACGTTCTCAATAGGCTTGAGGAGATAATCGAAAGCGTGCTCTTCAAACGCCTTCACCGCATATTCATCGAAGGCGGTTAAAAAGACGATATAGGGGCGATGTTCAGGATCGAGCATGCCAACCATCTCCAGCCCACTGATACGCGGCATTTGAATGTCCAGAAACAGCACGTCGGGACGCAGCTTATGCACCGCGCCAATCGCTTCGACGGCATTGCCGCATTCGCCAACGATTTCTATATCGCTTTGCTCCTCCAGCAGGATGCGCAGGTTTTCTCGCGCCAGCGGCTCATCATCGACGATTAAAACTTTTAGCATGCATTTTCCTCCACAGGCAGTCGCAGCGTGATGCGGGTAAAATGTTCCGCTTCGCAAGCGACGCTAATTCCGCAGTCGGCGCCGAAGCGCGTGCGCAGTCGTCTGTCCACCAGACTCATCCCAAGCCCGCTGGCATTAGGGTTATCACGGTAAAGCCCGGCATTGTCTTCCACATCCAGCTGTAGCCAACGCTCATGCTGACTGGCGCGAATGGTAATTTCGCCCACGCCAAGATGCTGAGAGGTGCCGTGCTTGATCGCGTTTTCGACTATCGGCTGTAACGTAAATGCCGGTAGCTGGAGATGCTCAAGCGACGCTGGCACCTGCATGCGTATCTGCAAATTATCCTGGAATCGCGCCTTCTCAATTTGCAGATAGGCATTCACATGTTCAATTTCGTCCGCCAGGGTGACAATCTCCGTTGGTCGCTTCAGATTTTTGCGAAAGAAGGTCGATAAATACTGCACCAGTTGCCCAGCCTGATCGCTATCACGGCGGATCACTGCCTTCAGCGTGTTCAGGGCGTTGAACAGAAAGTGCGGGTTAACCTGCGCGTGTAGCAGTTTAATTTCCGACTGGGTCAGCAACGCTTTCTGTCGTTCATACTGGCCGGCAAGGATCTGCGCCGACAGCAGTTGCGCTATCCCCTCCCCCAACGTGCGGTTAATCGAGCTGAACAAGCGGTTTTTCGCTTCATATAGCTTAATAGTGCCAATAACCCGTTGATTCTCACCGCGCAGCGGAATGACCAGCGTCGAGCCCAGTTTACAGCCAGGGTGAATTGAACAACGGTATGGCACCTCGTTGCCGTCGGCATAAACCACTTCGCCGGTATCAATCGCCTTTTGTGTATAGGATGAGGAGATAGGTTTACCTGGCAGATGATGATCGTCGCCGATACCGGTAAACGCCAGCAGCCTTTCGCGGTCGGTAATCGCCACGGCGCCGATATCGAGTTCCTGAATCAGCACCTGAGCGACCTTCATACTGTTCTCTTCGTTGAACCCCTGGCGCAGGATCCCCTCGGTGGAGGCCGCCACCTTTAACGCGGTGGCTGAAAAAGCCGAGGTGTATTTCTCAAACATCGCCCGCTTATCCAGCAGAATGCGCATAAACAGCGCGGCGCCGACGGTATTCGTGACCATCATCGGCGCGGCGATACTCTGCACCAGATGCAGCGCATCCTGGAATGGCCGCGCAATGAGCAGAATTATCAGCATCTGTACCAGTTCAGCGAAAAAGGTAATCGCCCCGGCGGTAAGCGGGCTGAACACTTTATCCGGTCGTCCGCGTTTAATCAGTATGCTGTGTACCAGGCCGCCGAGCAGCCCTTCGACAATGGTCGACACCATACAGCTTAACGCCGTCATGCCGCCCAGCGAATAGCGATGCAAGCCGCCGGTCAACCCCACCAGACCGCCGACCACCGGGCCGCCGAGCAGGCCCCCCATCACTGCGCCAATAGCGCGAGTATTAGCAATAGAGTCTTCGATATGCAGACCGAAATAGGTCCCCATAATGCAAAAAATCGAGAAGGTGACATAGCACAGCAGCTTATGCGGTAAACGCACGGTGACCTGCATCAGGGGAATGAACAGCCGCGTTTTACTCATCAGCCAGGCGATAACCAGAAACACGCACATCTGCTGGAGCAGCAGCAAGACCAGATCGAACTCGTACATACCCGCCAACCACACAACCTTTGAAAGCGCGTAACATACACTGCCCGTCCATAACTTTCTTTGAAGCGATACAAGAAAATGATAAATCATGGTGACGATCACACTTTCCACCGTCTCGCCGGCGCCGTAAAGCGCAAAAAATGAACAATTGATAAACCCCTTCTACAGTTAAATGAGGAGCACACGGCGGGAGGGGAAAATGGCGCTGTATACGATAGGCGAAGTGGCTCAGCTTTGTGATATCAATCCCGTGACGCTGCGAGCCTGGCAGCGACGTTATGAACTCATCAAGCCGCAACGCACCGATGGCGGCCATCGTTTATTCAATGACAGTGAAATCGATCGCATCCGCGAAATTAAGCGCTGGATTGATGCCGGCGTTCAGGTCAGCAAAGTAAAAAACCTGCTGCCCGATCGCGAAGCGGATGTCGAAGACGGCTGGCGCGAACAGCAGGAAATCTTGCTCGGTTTTCTGCAGGAAGGTCATTACCAACGCGTGCGGCTATGGCTCAAAGAGCGTAGCCACAGCTATAGCGCACAGATGCTGGTGCATCATCTGCTTAATCCGCTTCGCCACCGCCTGCTAAGCCCTCAGCCGACTTTACTGGCGCTGCGTAGCCTGCTCGATGGTATCTTAATCAACCACATCGCCCAATGTCTCGCCCATGCCTGGAAGCGCCCCGGCCATCACGCGGTGGTGGTGGGCTGGAACACCGATGACACCACTCAATTATGGCTGGAAGGTTGGATCGCCTGCGAGCAGGGCTGGCGGGTGGATATCGTCGCGCACTCGCTTAATCAGATCCGCCCGCAGCTATTTCCTGACAGCACCCTGCTGGTGTGGTGCCCCGCGCCGCCGGGTAGCCCTCAGGCAGCGCAGCTCCGCGAATGGGAACAGCGGGAAAATCTGATCTGGCTAAATAGCAATTAATGTTTCATTAACACCTGCGCTTCACCGTATAATCCCTCCGTTAACAAAAGGAGCCTATCATGAAGCCTGCGAAAATCGCGGTCATTACCCTCTTCTTATGCATGGCCATCGGCGGGATCGGCGGCGTCATGCTGGCAGGTTACTCGTTTATTGTTCGCGGCGGTGTCGGCTGATCCACTGGTTCAGCCGTTCAAAAAAGCGGTCGATTATGATCGCGGCGAGCGCCACCAGCAGCGCCCCCTGTAGCACATAAGCGGTATTAAAGCCGCTGAGACCGATTATTATCGGCGTGCCGAGGGTGTTGGCGCCCACCGTTGAGGCAATGGTTGCCGTACCAATATTGACGATGGTCGAGGTGCGGATCCCGGCCAGCATCACCGGCGCCGCCAGCGGCAGCTCCACCTTGCACAACCGCTGCCAGCCGCTCATCCCCATCCCCTCGGCAATATTCAATACCCCAGGCGATATCGAACTTAATCCAGCCAGCGTCCCCTGCAGCACGGGCAATATTCCGTATAGCGCCAATGCGATAAGCGCCGGCTGCCAGCCGAAGCCCATCACCGGTACCGCGATCGCCAGTACCGCTACCGGCGGAAATGTCTGTCCCATGGCGGCAATGGTTTCCACCAGTGGACGAAACTCTCGCCCGGCGGGTCGAGTGACGATAATCCCTGCCCCCACGCCGATAACCGTCGCGGCAATGCTTGAGAGCGCCACCAGCCAAAAGTGGGCCAGCGTCAACGCCAGAAAACTCTCCTGCTGATAAACCGGGCGCGGCAGCTCCGGAAACAGCCAGGTAAACAGCGGCGCGCTGTGGGGCAATACCAGCAGCAGCGCGATAAACAGCGCTACCAGCCACAGTAGCGGATCGCGAAGCGCCTTCACATCGTGCCCCTATCGTGTAGCAGGTCTGAAAAGTGCAACGTACCGCACGCTTCACCCTGTTCATCGACCACCGGCAAAACGTCGCGGCGATGAGCGACAAACTGCGACAGCGCCTCGCGCAACGTCATCGAGACGTTCAGCGCATCGCCTGCCAGCCGTTCATCCCGCCGCAGGTAATCCCCAACGCCGCGTAGCGAGAGCAGCCGAACGCCCAGTTCGCTACGGCCAAAGAAGGTTTCAACAAAGGCGTTTTTCGGCTGCAGTAGCATCTGCATAGGTTCCCCCTGCTGCACCACTTCGCCGCTGTCCATCAGTACCAGGTGATCCGCCAGGCGTAGCGCTTCGTCGATATCATGGGTGACGAGCACGATCGTGCGCCCAAACAGACGATGAATGCGCAGCATCTCCTGCTGCAGCGCTTGGCGGGTGACCGGATCCAGCGCGCCAAATGGCTCATCCATTAACAGCACCTCCGGGTTGGCCGCCAGCGCCCGTGCCACGCCAACGCGCTGCTGCTGGCCGCCGGAAAGCTGATGCGGGTAGCGATCGCGTAGCAGAGGTTCCAGGCCAAGTAACGCCATGAGTTCATCAACCCGCTCGGTAATTTTTCCGCGCGGCCACTTTTGCAGCTGCGGCACGGTGGCGATATTCTGCGCCACCGTCCAGTGTGGAAACAGGCCGATAGACTGAATGGCGTACCCCATACGACGGCGTAGCGCCAGCAGCGGCTGTCGACGGATATCCTCGCCGGCGAAGCGTATCACTCCACTATCCTGTTCCACGAGTTGATTAATCATCTTCAGAGTGGTCGATTTTCCGGAGCCGGAAGTACCAATCAGCACGGAAAACGCGCCTTCGCGCAGATGCAGATTAAGATCCTTCACCGCCGGCTGTCCGGCGAAGGCCTTGTTCACCCCGGCGAATTCAATCATGCGCCTCTCCTTTTAATAACGCGCCCCACAGTGCAAACACGGCATCCACGACTACCGCCAACGCAATCGTCGGAATGACGCCCAGCAGCACCAAATCCAGCGCGCTGCTGAGGAGCCCCTGAAACACCAAAGCGCCGAAGCCGCCCGCGCCTATCAGCGCCGCCACCACCGCCATACCGACGGTCTGCACGCTGACAACCCGCAGGCTACGCAGCAGAATCGGTAGCGCCAACGGCATTTGGACCTGGCGAAAACGCTGTCCGCCGCTCATTCCCATCGCCATCGCGCTTTCCAGCGCCTCCCGCGGCACCTGCTGTAGTCCGGTCACCACCCCGCGCACCAGCGGCAATAACGCGTACAGCACCAGCGCGATCAGCGCCGGCGCCATCCCGGTTCCAGAAATACCTATATTCCCCAACCACGGAAAATGGCGGGTCAAACCGGCGAGCGGCGCGATCAACAAACCGAATAGCGCCACCGAGGGAATAGTTTGAATCACATTAAGGAAGGTAAATACTGGCGCCTGCCAGTGCGGTCGCCGCCAGAGGGCGAAGCCTATCGATAAACCCAATAATAATCCGGGTAGCAACGTCCCGAACAACAACCATAGATGCTGACGCAGCGCGTCATTAAAGACATCCTCGCGGTTAGCATATTCTTTCAGCAAAGAGAGTTGATCGAGGGCCCCATGCCACAGCAGCAGGCACGGTAGCAACCAAAGCTGCGCATTCAGCAGCCAACGCCATAAAGCGTGCGGAGTCAGTCGGCGGATAGTATCGCTGGCAAGCAGCAGGCATAGCGCGAGAGCAAGCCATAATCCGCTGCCGGGAGAGGTACGCGCCAGCGGGGAGCCCTGTTGCACCAGCTGTAGCGCGATGTCTCCGGCGCCCCACATTAGTAGTGGCAGGAGCAAATCGGCAATAAGCAGGCTACCGAGCAGCGCCAGACGGCCTGGGATCCAGCACAATAACAACAGCAGCAGCACGCCCGCCAGCTGCGCCGCCGCCAGCCACGGCATCTGCGTCCATAGCCAGCGCGCTTCACCGGAAAGCAGACGATTAGGGGCATAAGTGACGAATGGCAGCGCCGTCACGGCCAACAGCAGTAGCGTGAGCAGCAGCGCCACGCGGTTATAACAACGAATAGTCACTCGTATTTACTTCAGCAGCCCTTTTTGTTGCAGGTAATCGGCGGCGACGCTCTTCGCGTCACGCCCTTCAACGGCAATGCTGGCGTTTAATTTCTGCAACGTTTTTTCATCGAGGCTGGCGAACACCGGTTCCAGCCACTGCGCCATCTGCGGATACGCCTTCAGCACCGCGTCGCGCACAACCGGCGTCGGGGCGTAAATGGGCTGTACGCCTTTTGGATCGCTCAGGGTTTGCAGCCCCAAAGCCGCTACCGGGCCATCGGTGCCATAGGCCATCGCCGCGTTTACGCCGGAGGTTTGCTGCGCCGCCGCTTTAATGGTCACCGCGGTATCGCCGCCCGCCAGCGACAACAGCTGATTCTGATTGAGCTTAAAGCCATAGGCTTTTTCGAACGCCGGGAGAGCATCGGCCCGCTCGATAAACTCCGCGGAAGCCGCCAGTTTAAAATCGCCGCCCTTCTGTAGATAGGCGCTAAGATCGGCCAATGAAGCAAGATGATTTTGCTCCGCCACTTCCTGTCGCACCGCGATAGTCCAGGTATTATTGGCGGGAGCCGGGGTCAGCCAGATCAGCTTGTTTTTTTCCGCGTCCAGCTTTTTAACTTTTTCATAGCCCTGTTTGGCGTTTTTCCACGCCGGGTCATTTTCATCTTTAAAGAAGAAAGCCCCGTTGCCGGTGTATTCCGGATAGATATCCAGCTCACCGGCGGTAATCGCTCCGCGAACCACCGGCGTGGTGCCAAGCTGGACTTTATTGACCGTTTTCACGCCGTGGCTTTCCAGCACCTGCAAAATGATGTTGCCGAGCAGCGCCCCTTCCGTATCGATTTTCGAGCCCACCTTCACCGGTTCCGCCGCCTGCAGCGGCAGGCTAAGCAGGGCTGCAAGCGCCATTACACCTGACCATTTCATTGCCATCATCATCCCGCTTCCCTCATTTTTATACGCTTCGCTTACAGAAGCTTAAGAGAAAAGCGTAGTCCATTTGGCCATTTAACGAAAAAGAAAAGGCCGATTAATCGGCCTTTCAGGTGTAACACCCGGTTTATCCCTTTTTACTGGGCTCGCGACTACAGCAGCTCAAATTCGCTCTGCTTAACGCGGGCGGAATCGACGCCGATAAAGACGTTAAATTTGCCCGGTTCGGCAACGTATTTCATCTGCTGGTTCCAGAACTTCAGCGCTTCAACATCAATCGGGAAGCTGACAGTTTGTGTCTCGCCCGGCTTGAGATTCACCTTCTTAAAGCCGCGTAGCATTTTCACCGGCCGGCTCATCGACGCGGTCACGTCCTGCAAATAAAGCTGGATCACCGTCGCCCCTTCGCGTTTGCCGGTGTTGGTCACCTGCACGCTGGCGGTCACGCTGCCGTCGCGCGGCATCGTTGGCGCCGACATTTTGACATCGGAAACGCTAAACGTGGTGTAGCTCAGGCCATAGCCAAATGGATACAGCGGGCCGTTCGCTTGATCGAAATAACGCGAAGTGTATTTATTCGGTTTTTCCGGATTATACGGACGGCCGGTATTCAGATGGCTGTAGTAGGTCGGGATCTGCCCCACCGAACGCGGGAAGGACATCGGCAGCTTACCGGACGGGTTGTAATCGCCAAACAACACATCGGCGATCGCATGGCCGCCTTCAGTACCGGCAAACCAGGTCTCCAGCAGCGCATCCGCCTGCTGATCCTCTTTCACCAGCGCCAGCGGACGCCCGTTCATCAGCACCAGCACCAGCGGTTTACCGGTCGCTTTCAGCGCGCTAATCAGATCGCGCTGACTTTGCGGCAGGGTGATATCGGTACGGCTGGAAGCCTCATGCGCCATACCCTGCGCTTCGCCCACCACCGCAACGACCACGTCGGACTGTTTCGCCGCCGCCACGGCCTCATCGATCATCTCCTGCGGCGAACGTGGGTCGACCTGCACCGCTTTCTCATACAGGTTAAGGAAATCGACAATGCCTTTATCGTCGGTAACGTTAGCGCCTTTGGCATAAATCACTTTGCCTTTATCGCCCAGCGCCTCTTTGATGCCGGTCAGCACGGTGACCGACTGATCGGCCACGCCCGCCGCCGACCAGCTGCCCATCATGTCGCGCTTGCTATCCGCCAGCGCGCCCACCACCGCGATGGTGCCGGATTTTTTCAGCGGCAGCGTATCGAGACGATTTTTCAGCAGCACCAGGCTTTCTCGCGCCACTTCGCGCGCCTCTTTACGATGCAGACGGCTTTCGGCGTTGGTGTCCTGCGGGTCGGACGCTTTCGGCCCCAGATGGCTGTACGGATCGTTGAACAGCCCCATGTCATACTTGACGTTGAGCACGTGGCGGGTAGCGTCATCCAGTTCAGCCATCGTCACCTTGCCGGATTTCACCAGCCCCGGCAGATATTTGCTGTAGTACTCATCGCTCATGCTCATGTTGATACCGGACTTCAGCGCGACGCGCACCGCGTCTTCCGGGTCGGAGGCGACGCCGTGTTTAATCAACTCCTTGATGGCGCCATGGTCGGAAACGGTGATGCCTTTGAAGCCCCACTGGTCGCGCAGGACGTCTTTCAGCAGCCAGGAATCGGAAGTGGCCGGGGTACCGTTGAGCGAGTTTAGCGCCACCATCACCGCGCCGCTGCCGGCATCGAGACCGGCTTTATACGGCGGCATGTAGTCATTGAACAGGCGCTGCGGGCTCATATCGACGGTGTTGTACTCTTTACCGCCTTCAACCGCGCCGTAGGCGGCGAAGTGTTTAACGCTGGTCATCACCGAATAGCGGTCTGCCGGGCTCTTGCCCTGCATCGATTCCACCATCGCTTTACCCATCACGGTGGTCAGGTAAGTGTCTTCGCCAAACCCTTCAGAGGCGCGGCCCCAGCGCGGGTCGCGAGAAACGTCGACCATCGGCGCCCAGGTCATATTAAGACCATCGTCAGCCGCTTCGTAGGCCGAGATACGCCCGACGGTATTCACCGCGTCGAGATTAAAAGAGGAGGCCAGGCCGAGGCTTATCGGGAAGACGGTACGCTGGCCGTGCAGCACATCGTAGGCGAAAAACAGCGGGATCTTCAGGCGGCTTAGCTGCATCACCTGATCCTGCATCACGCGGATATCAGGCCGGGTCACGGTATTAAAAATCGCCCCAACCTGACCGTTTTTGATCATTTCCCGGATCGCTTCTTTCGGGTTATCCGGGCCAACGCTGATTAAGCGCAGCTGACCGATTTTTTCATCGACCGTCATTTTTTTCAGCAGTTCGCTAACAAACGCATCTCGCGCCTCAGGCGTCAGCGGATGGTTACCAAACAGTTCATCGGCCAGCGCGGGTTGCAGCGCCAGGCTCACGGCGACGCCAACAGTACACAACCATTTCATTATTATGTATCCCTCTTTGATTCGGTGCTAATAACCCAGCGAAAACGCAGCAAAAACCGCAGTTTGCCATATATATAAACAACGCGCCCGTAGAATGCTAAGGTTCTTATCTGATTTATAGAAACATTCATGCACCAAATTGTCATACAAAGCGGTATGCTAACAGCGATATAGCTTTCCTGTGCCCACAAGGAGTGAATCATGTCATCTGCAACAACAATAAATAACCCTCCCTTTTTGGCGGAACTGGCGCGGCTGGTTGGCTCCTCGCATCTGTTAACCGATCCGGCGAAAACCCAGCGTTACCGAAAAGGTTTCCGCTCCGGCCACGGCGATGCGCTGGCGGTGGTGTTCCCCGGTACCCTGCTTGAACTATGGCGGGTGCTCAGCGCCTGCGTACAAGCTGACAAAATTATCCTGATGCAGGCGGCGAATACCGGCTTGACCGAAGGCTCCACCCCGAGCGGCAATGATTACGATCGCGAAATCGTCATTATCAGCACGCTGCGTCTGGACAAGCTGCACCTGCTGGATAAGGGCGAGCAGGTGCTGGCCTACCCTGGTACCACCCTCTATTCACTGGAAAAAGCGCTCAAGCCGCTGGGCCGCGAACCGCACTCGGTGATCGGCTCTTCTTGCATCGGCGCATCGGTTATCGGCGGTATCTGTAACAACTCCGGCGGATCGCTGGTGCAGCGCGGACCTGCCTATACCGAAATGTCGCTGTTTGCGCAGATTGACGCCGACGGCAAACTGAAATTAGTCAACCATCTGGGAATCGATTTAGGCGCGACGCCGGAACAAATCCTGAGCCGCCTCGACGACGATCGTATCACCGATGCCGACGTGCAACACGATGGCCGCCACGCCCACGATCACGATTACGTCACCCGCGTGCGCGATGTCAACGCCGATACTCCGGCTCGCTATAACGCCGACCCGGACCGCCTGTTCGAATCCTCCGGCTGCGCCGGCAAGCTGGCGGTCTTCGCCGTCCGTCTCGATACTTTTCCAGCGGAAAAACGCCAGCAGGTGTTCTATATCGGCACTAACCAGCCGGAAGTGCTCACCGAGATCCGCCGCCACATCCTCGCTGAATTCAATAATCTGCCGGTGGCCGGCGAATATATGCACCGCGATATTTACGATATCGCCGAAAAATATGGCAAAGATACCTTCCTGATGATCGATAAGCTCGGCACCGATAAAATGCCGTTCTTCTTCACCATGAAGGGGCGCACCGACGCGATGCTGGAAAAGGTCTCCCTGTTCAAGCCGCACTTCACCGACCGCTTTATGCAGAAACTCGGTCACGCCTTCCCGGCGCACCTGCCGGAGCGTATGAAAACCTGGCGCGATAAGTACGAACATCACCTGCTGCTGAAGATGGCCGGCGACGGCATCGAAGAAGCGCAGAAGTGGCTTACGGACTATTTCCAGCAGGCCGAAGGCGATTTCTTTGTCTGTACCGCGGAAGAAGGCAGCAAGGCATTCCTGCACCGCTTCGCCGCCGCCGGCGCGGCGATCCGCTATCAGGCGGTACATGCCGACGAAGTGGAAGATATTCTGGCGCTGGACATCGCCCTGCGCCGCAATGACACCGAATGGTTCGAACATCTGCCGGCGGAAATCGACAGCCAGCTGGTCTACAAGCTCTACTATGGCCACTTTATGTGTCACGTCTTCCACCAGGATTACATCGTGAAGAAAGGGGTCGACGCGCACGAACTGAAAGAAAAAATGCTGGATCTGTTGAAAGCGCGCGGCGCGCAGTATCCGGCGGAGCACAACGTCGGCCATCTGTATGAAGCGGCGGAGAGTTTAAAGCGTTTCTATCGCCAGAACGATCCCACCAACAGCATGAATCCGGGTATCGGCAAAACCAGCAAACAAAAATACTGGGGCGAGGCGCAGAAGCCAACGGAAGCACAATAATCGTTAACCAGGACTGTTCAGCCGCGGGGCTTCTGTATTACGCTGCATGCCGGAGAAAAAGACTCTCCGGCCAATTAGCTTGAGGAGCCCCCATGTCCGCCAAGGATAAGTTACAAGACGCCGACTTAGAGATCCGCGAAGCGCTGCCCGATGACGCGCATGCGATTGCCGCGCTGTACGTCTGGCACGTGCTTAACGGCCGCGCCTCGTTTGAAGAGATCCCGCCTACCGTCGACGAAATGCGCAAGCGAATTAAAACCGTGCGCGATAACGGGCTTCCGTGGCTGGTCGCGCTGTGGCGCGGCACCATTGTCGGCTACTGCTATGCCACCTTTTACCGCCCTCGCCCGGCCTATCGCTATACGCTGGAAGAGTCGATTTACGTCGAGTCCGGTATGGGCGGGCGCGGCATCGGCAGCGCGCTGCTGACGCGCCTCATCGCGCAGTGTGAACAGGGGCCGTGGCGGCAAATGCTGGCGATTATCGGCGACGGCCACAACAACGCCGGCTCGATTGCCATTCATAAGAAATTTGGCTTTACCGTTGCCGGACAGCTGCGCAGCGTCGGCTATAAGATGGGCGACTGGCGCGATACCCTCATTATGCAGCGCCAGCTTGGCGACGGCGACTGGACGTTACCGGAGTGATATTAGAATTCCCGGATTGCGGCGCAATCCGGGGAAGGACAAATTAATCGTTCTGCGCGGTCTGCGTGCCGCCTTTCAGCATCGCTTCCGCCATCTGCGCTTCGCGCTGCTTTTTATAGCTCAATGCGGAGGCCGGAACCGGCATCACCTTGCCGGTTTCAATCCAGGTCCGTAAACGACTGGCGTCGGCAAAATGGGTGTATTTGCCAAACGCGTCCATTACCACCAGCGCCACCGGGCGTTGATTAATCACCGTACGCATAATCAGGCAGTGGCCGGCGGCGTTAGTAAAGCCGGTTTTGGTCAGCTGAATATTCCAGTTATCGCGATACACCAGATGGTTGGTATTGCGGAACGGCAAGGTATAAGCCGGATGCGCAAAGGTGGCGGTATCTTCTTTGGTGGTGCTTAGCTGGCCGATCAGCGGATATTGTTCGCTGGCGATCAGCAGCTTAGTCAGATCGCGCGCCGTGGAGACGTTATGCACCGACAGGCCGGTCGGCTCAACATAGCGTGTATGGGTCATCCCCAGCGCCTGCGCTTTGGCGTTCATCGCGCGGATAAAAGCGTTATAACCGCCAGGATAGTGGTGCGCCAGGCTGGCGGCGGCGCGGTTTTCCGAGGACATCAGCGCCAGCAGCAGCATATTGCGGCGGCTGATTTGGCTGTTAAGACGCACGCGGGAATAGATACCTTTCATCTCCGGCGTCTGGCTGATATCAACGGTCAGCATCTCGTCCAGCGGTAAATGCGCATCCAGCACCACCATGGCGGTCATTACTTTGGTGATCGACGCCATCGGGCGCACCAAATCGGGCTGGCTGGCGTAGATGATTTTCTTGGTCGCCAGATCGACGATCATCGCGCTACCGGAAGCGATATCCGGCTGGGAAGCGGCGGTTACCGCGCTGGTTTTTGCTATCGCCTGGGGCGCAAAAGGCACAGCCAGCAGCAAAGTCAGGCTGAGCAAGGAAATTCGAAAATTCGGCATCATGGGCATTCTGAAAAGTATTTTTGCACGCTATTGAACGTACGCCGCGGCGTAAAGTGGGCTACGCCGCTGGCAAACGCCATCATACCGCGTCATAACGCCCTGAGGCCAATAAGAATCGTGAGTAAATGCTGCATTGCCGACATAATTATTCATTTCTGCCGGCAATGCATCTGATTAGAAGAGTCGGTACCCGTAGCCCCACAGCACGACGGTGATCGCCAGCAGCACTTCCAGCACCAGCACCCCGATAGCCAGGGTTGAGCTGGCGAAGCTGAGCCCCTCTTCCTTATTAATACTCAGAAAGGTCGGAATGCCCAGATACAGCAGATAACCGGTGTAAAACAGCGCGATGGTGCCTATTAACGCGCACAGCCATACCAGCGGATAGAGCGCCACGATCCCGCTTAAAAACAGCGGCGTCGCGACGTAACCGGCAAAAACCATACAGCGTTTCAGCGACGGCTGTTGCGGATAGCTTCTGGCCATCCACCAGATCACCCGCCCCATCACCGCCACCCCGGCCAGCATCACGGCATAAAACAGTACCGCTAATACCAACCCGGTCATCAGTGAAAGCTTAATCACCGTGCCGTCGCCGAAGTTCCAGCCGAGCTGCGTCGTACCGATAAAGGCGCAGATAACCGGAACCGCCGCCATCACCAGCACATGGTGGGTATAATGGTGCGAAATGGTTTCATTTTCACTCTTGATCACGCTCATCTCTTGATTAGGATGAGAGAAGAGTCCCCAGACATGGTTCATCGCGTCCCCCTTGTCACGGCTTCGTACAGCACTGATCCAAGTATAATTCACTCTGTAGATTATTTTGTGTACAGCGATAAAAATGCGCTTCAGACCGTTTTAATCATCAGGGTGTATGATTAAGGGACTGGTAATAGTAGGAGTTTATGTTTATATGGATATCAATCACCTGATTTCCCAATACGGCTACGCGGCGCTGGTTATCGGCAGCATCGCAGAAGGTGAAACCATCACCATCCTTGGCGGCGTGGCGGCGCATCAGGGTCTATTGAAGTTTCCTTTGGTGGTCGTTGCCGTAGCCTTAGGCGGCATGATCGGCGATCAGCTACTCTATTTTCTGGGGCGCCAGTTCGGCGGCAAGCTACTGCGTCGCTTCTCGCGGCAGAAGGCGCGGATCCGAAAAGCGCAGCGCCTGATTCAGCGGCATCCCTATCTGTTCGTTATCGGCACCCGCTTTATGTACGGCTTTCGGGTTATCGGCCCGGTCTTGATCGGCGCCAGCCGCTTGCCACCGAAAATTTTTCTGCCGCTGAATATTTTCGGCGCCATCGTTTGGGCGCTGATTTTTACCACCCTCGGCTACCTTGGCGGCGAGGCGATAGGCCCGTGGCTACATCATCTCGATCAGCACATCAAACACTGGGTCTGGCTGATCCTGGTGGTGGCGCTGGTAGTCGGAGCTCATCTGTGGCTGAAACGCCGGGAAGCGAAAAGAAAAGCGCAAGATACAGAGGATGATAATGAATAGCGGCGCCGCGCGCCGCTATTGACGCCGTTATTTCGTCGTCTGGTGATAACCGCCACCCAGTGCGGAAGTCAGCTGAATGCTGGCGTCCAGCCACTGGCCGTGCAGGCGCAGCGCGGTAATTCGCTCCTGTAGCGCAGGTAGCTTCGCCATGCTCACGCGGGAGCCGGGTAAGATACCGGCGTTCATTCGCGCCTGGGCGAGATTGACCACCCGCTGCGCGTCTTTCTCCACCTGCTGCTGCTGCTGGTTTTTCTCCATCAGCGTCTCTACCTGGCTTGCGGTTTTCGCCACCTGGTTCACCGCATCGACTACGGCTTTGTTGTATTTAGCGATCGACAGGCCGTTCTGCGCGCTGGCGATATCGAGATTGGCGTTCAACCTGCCGCTATCAAAGATAGGCAGCGTCAGCCCGGCGGTGACGCCCATCTGCTGCGCCGAATGACGGAACAGATCGCTTAAATGCAGCGCATCCTGCTGCAGGAACGCCATCAGGTTGATATCCGGATAAAACGCCGCTTTCGCCGCATCAATTTCGCTCAGCGAGGATTCGATATACCAGTGGGCTTCCTGCAGATCCGGACGGCGGGCCAGCAGTTCATAGCCCAGTTCGCTCGGCATCTGCGCGCTGACCGCGGGCAGCGGCGCCGCTCGCAGATTGAGCGACTGGCTCTGGCTGTTGGTTAACGCCATCAGCCGCGCTTCAATCTCTTTCATATTACCCGCCACGTCGGCCAGCTGCTGATCGGTTTTGCTGACGTTAATGTCGTTCTCCGCCCCTTCGGCGGAGTTGGTGATGCCACGCTGATAGAGCGCGGTATCGACGCTAACAATATTATTCTGTTCGCTTTTAACCTGCTGCAGCACCGTTTTTACCGCCGCTTCGGTCTGCCACTGCCAGTACAGGCGCGCCACGCTGCTGGCCAGCAGCTCGCGGGTCTGCGCCTGCTCGGCGAGCTGGGCTTTCACTTCGCCGATGCGCGCTTTCACCAGCGCGCGGTTTTTCCCCCACAGGTCCAGATCCCAACCGGCGGTCAGGCCAAAGGTACCGTTGGTATACCAGGGTCCGGTATTGCCGTCGGTGTCGGTGGCGAATGGCCCCATCAGGCCTTCCGCGGACATTTTCTGTCGTTCGATATCGGCGGAGAAATCCATCTCCGGACCGAGATTCGCCTGAGACATTCGCGCCTGCGCTTCGGCCAGCTTGATGCGCTGCGCGGCAATTTGCATATCCGGAGCATTGGCTAACGCGCGCTGAATCAGATTATCCAGTTGGGCATCGTGGTAATCTTTCCACCAGTCGGTCTGCGGCCAGCCATTTTTTACGGCGGCGGGCAGATCCATCGAAACGTGAGATGCCGGGGTTTGCTGCTTTAAAGGGCCGCCAATGTCATGCGATGGCGCGCAGCCAGCCAGCGCGATGGCCAGTGGCAGTGCCGCCAGCACGCTTTTGCTCAGTGTAAGATTCATTCTTCGGGTCGGGTTACTTATAAAGGTTGGTCATCATAAATTAATTGAATGACGGTCGTTAAGTAAAGCGTGTGCATTGACAATGAGTCAGCTAAAAATAAACAAAGTTATTATTGGAGTTGCAATGAGTCAGAACATTTATGACGATCCCGGTTTCTTTGCCGGTTACGCCACCCTTGACCGCTCGGTGAAGGGGCTTGACGGCGCGCCGGAGTGGCCGGCAATTCAGCGCCTGCTGCCAGCGTTAGATGGCCTGCGGGTGGTCGATCTCGGCTGCGGATATGGCTGGTTTTGCCGCTGGGCGCAGCAACAGGGAGCAAAACAGATAATCGGTTTCGATCTCTCCAGCCGGATGCTGGAGCGGGCACGGGAGATGACCACCGGCGAGACTATCGAATATCGCTGCGCCGACCTGCAAACCCTGACGCTGCCCGCGAATAGCTGCGATCTGGTCTACAGTTCGCTGGCGCTGCATTATCTGCCGGACGTCGCGCCGCTGTTCGCCATGCTCTATCAGGCGCTGGTTCCCGGCGGTACGCTGGTCTTTTCCGCCGAACACCCCATCTATACCGCGCCGCTGCAGCAGGGTTGGCAGGTAGATGAACAGGGGCAAAAACGCTGGCCGGTGAGCCACTATCAGCAGGAAGGCGAACGTATCAGCAACTGGTTTGCCGAGGGGGTGATTAAACAGCATCGCAAACTCTCAAGCTGGATTAACGCGCTTATCGCCGCCGGTTTTGTGCTGGAGCAGCTTGATGAGTGGGGCCCGAGCGCCGAGCAAATCGCCGCCCAACCGGCGCTCGAGGAAGAGAAAGAGCGTCCGATGATCTTTTTACTGCGCGCCGGTAAACCGGCTTAAACGGCATGCGGCCCGGAAAAAACCGGGCCGCCGAACAGCTTATTCCTGCAGACTACCGCCGTTGCTGGCAATCACCGCCTGATACCAGGCGAAGCTTTTCTTCTTACGCCGTTCGAGCGTCCCCTGCCCGCGATCGTCACGATCGACATAGATAAAACCGTAGCGCTTGGACATCTCTGCCTTTGACGCGCTAACCAGATCGATTGGCCCCCAGCTGGTAAAGCCCATCAGTTCGACGCCGTCAGCAATGGCTTCGCGCGCCTGCACCAGATGATCGTTGAGATAGCTGATGCGATAGTCATCGTTGATGCTGCCGTCGGCTTCGATTTTATCCTTCGCCCCCAGACCATTTTCAACGATAAACAACGGCTTCTGATAGCGGTCCCACAGTACGTTCAACAGCGTACGCAGCCCCAGCGGGTCTATCTGCCAGCCCCACTCCGAGCTTGCCAGATGCGGGTTCGGCACCATGCTGAGAATGTTGCCGCGCGCCTGCTGGTTCAGCGCTTCATCGGCGGTGACGCAGCCGGTCATATAGTAGCTAAAGGAGATAAAATCGACGGTCTCTTTCAGCGCTTTCCGGTCGTCGTCGGTGATGGTTAGCGTAATATCGTTTTCGCGGAAATAGCGCTGCATGTAGCCCGGATAGGCGCCACGGCACTGCACATCGCCGAAGAACTGCCAGCTGCGGTTTTGCTGCAGCGTTTCAAAGACATCTTCCGGCTTGCAGCTCAGCGGATACATCAACCCGCCGAGCAGCATATTGCCAATTTTCCCTTGCGGTACCAGTTCATGACAGGCTTTGACCGCCAGCGCGCTGGCCACCAGCTGGTGGTGGATAGCCTGATAGACTTCGCCTTTACTGCTACCGGCCGGCAGGCCGACGCCGGTCATTGGCGCATGCAGCGACATATTAATTTCGTTAAAAGTAAGCCACAGCTTGACCTGATTTTTATAGCGGCTGAATACCGTCCGGGCGTAGCGCTCGAAAAAGCCAATCACCTCGCGGCTGCCCCAGCCGCCATAGTTTTTCACCAGCGCCCACGGCATTTCGTAATGAGATAGCGTCACCAGCGGAGTGATGTTGTGCGCGGCCATCTCGGCAAACAGCTTGTCGTAGAAGGCCAGCCCGGCTTCGTTCGGCTCGGCGTCATCGCCGTTCGGGAAGATACGCGTCCAGGCGATCGAGACCCGCAGACAGTTGAAGCCCATCTCAGCAAACAGCGCGATATCCTGCGGGTAACGATGGTAAAAATCGATCGCCACATCTTTAATACCGCTGTCGCCGGCGACGCGCTCCACGACGTCGCCGAATACCCCCTGCGGCTGCACGTCGGAGGTGGATAAACCTTTGCCATCTTCCAGATATGCGCCTTCGACCTGATTTGCCGCGGTGGCGCCGCCCCATAAAAAGCCCTGCGGGAATGTTTTCATCGCTCTCTCCTGTGATTAATGGCTAACGGACAACAGCGGCTGGCCGGCATCCACGACGCTCGCGGACACAATCTCAACGCTACGGTAATCATCGCTGTTGCTGATAATAATCGGGGTCGCCAGGTCGTAACCGGCGTCCAGAATGGCCTGACGATCGAACTCCAGCAGCAGATCGCCGGCCTGAACTTTGTCCCCCTCTTTGACATGGGCGGTAAACGGTACGCCGTCGAGTTTGACGGTATCAATGCCGACGTGGATCAGTAGCTCAATGCCACTGTCGCTCAGCAGGCCGATAGCGTGTTTAGTCTGAAACAGTGAGGCGACCTCGCCAGAAAACGGGGCAATGACCTTGCCCACCGCCGGAATAATGGCTACGCCTTTGCCCAGCAGGCCGCTGGCGAAGGTGCGATCCGGCACCTGATCGAGGGCCAGTACGCTGCCGGACATCGGCGCCAGAATATCGTTTTCCGCCGCAGGCGCGATGACGACCGCCTGTTCTGCCTGGCTGCGCGGCAAGCCGGCGAAGAAGGTCAATACGCAGGCGAGAATGAAAGCCACGCCGGTGCCAATGAGACCGCCCCACACGCTAAAATCAATGCCGCCGGGCGGGATCATCTGTGCCGGAAAGAAAATGTTCGGCACCCCAAAGGAGTAGGCGTAGCTATTACTGAAGGCGGTAATCGCGCCGCCAATCGCGCCGGCGATACATCCGAAGATAAACGGGCGACGTAACGGAAGGGTCAGGCCATAAATGGCAGGCTCAGTGATGCCAAATAGCCCGGCGGAAAACGCGGAACCGGCCAGCATCCGCTGACGCGAATCGCGCGTGGCCAGCAGTATCCCCAGCACGGCGCCCACCTGGGCTATCACCGCCGGCAGAATGATCGGCAGCATAGAATCATGCCCCAACACGGTCATGTTATTGATCATCAGCGGTATCAACCCCCAGTGCAGGCCGAAGATAACGCATACTTGCCATAGCGCGCCCAGCACTGCGCCTGCCAGCCATGGGGCAAAAACGTAGATAACCTGATAGCCATTGGCAATCATGTGGCTCAGCCAGGTCGCCAGCGGGCCTATTACCAGAAAGGTCAGCGGCACAACCACCGCCAGACAGATTGCCGGGGTAAAAAAGTTCTTCATCGCCGACGGCAGCACCGCGTTACTCTTCCGTTCCAGCCAGCAGCAGACCCAGGAGGCGAGAATAATCGGGATCACCGAGGAGCTATAATTGATATAGGTCACCGGTATACCGAGAAAATGCTCCACGGGCGCTCCCGTCTGACTGGCTTCAAAGGCCTGCATCATTAGCGGGTGGGTTAACGCGCCGCCGATCACCATTGAGATAAACGGGTTGCCGCCAAACTTTTTGCCGGCGGTGTAGCCAAGAAACAGCGGGAAGAAAAAGAACAGCGCGTCGCTGGCGGCAAACCAGATTTTATAGGTCCCCTGCTGCGGCGTGAGCCATCCGCAGGTTAGCGCCAGCGCCAGCAGTCCTTTCAGCAGACCCGTCGCCGCCATCACGCCAATAAAAGGGGTAAAGATGCCGGAGATGATGTCGATCAGCTGACTTAATACCGAGCTTTTCGCCGCTTTCTCCTGCGGCACCGGTTCGCTGTCGTCACTTAACCCCGCCTGCTGGCGCACTGCCAGCCAGACATCGTGCACATGGTTACCGATGACCACCTGAAACTGGCCGCCGCTTTCGACTACCATGATCACACCAGGATTCGCCTTCAGCCCTTCGGCATCGGCCTTCGCGTTATCTTTCAATTTGAAACGCAGACGTGTCGCGCAGTGAACCAGACTCACAATATTCTCTTTGCCGCCGACGCGGTGAAGAATATCCTGCGCGAGTGCTTTATATTCCATGCTCTTTTCCTTACTGCCGCTGCCCACAGACAACCGGCGACTGAGTAGTAAAAATAAAAAAACCCGAGAACCACGCCGGTTGGCGTCGCGCTCAGGTTTTGCCTGCATCATGCAGTAACAATCCAGTTTTGTTGGGGGATTAACGCCCCTCTTTTCTTACCCGCTCGATATGAATGGCAAGAAACATAATCTCTTCGGTGGTCAGCGCCCGTTGATAATTCTTTTGCAGGTGCTTCGCCACCGTTTCCGCGCACTTCCACGCTTTGGCGTAGTTATCTTTCACCGCACTGTGCAGCGTAACGTCGTCATCCTGCACTACCGTTCGCGTTAACATGCGCTGGGCGAAAAACTTCAGATGGGTCACAAAACGCTGGTAGCTGAGCGACTCTTCATCGTAGCTAAGCTGCAGCTGATACTTCACCAGTTGCAGGATCTCCTGCATCACCCGCGTCACGTGCATCACTTCCGGCATTTCGCTGTTGAGTTGCGCCGTCACCAGATGCAAAGCGATAAACCCGGCTTCATCCTCGGCAAGCTCGACGCCCAGCCGGCGGGCGATGATGGCCCTCGCCTCCTGACCCAGTTCAAACTCCTTCGGATACAACCGTTTAATCTCCCACAACAGCACGTTGCGAATCGCGACGCCGTTTTTCTGCCGCTCAATGGCAAAGTGACAGTGGTCAGTTAAGGTGATGTACAAACTTTCCTGTAACTTTCCCAACCGCCCGCGGGCCAGCTCGATGATACGATCGCAGGTGGTCATTACTTCTAACGGTATCTGACTGAGTAATTCGCCTAAGCGGCCAACCAGTTCATCGCTTTGTAAGGCGAAGACTTTTTCAATTTTACTTTCGTCCAACGAGTCGCCCACGCGCTTTTGAAAGGCCAGCCCTCGCCCCATCACCACCTGTTCGCGCTGCTGCTCGTTGACCACTACCACCACGTTATTATTAAGTACTTTGGCGATTAGCATATGAACCCCAGAAACAAAAAAACCTGACCCCCGACAAATGCCAGGTAATCAGGTTTCGCCTGCCGAAGCAGTAGCAATCCAACTATTGCACTGTATCAACTTCTTGTGACGACTCAAGCGCGAGGGAATAAAAACGTGATACAGCTCGCGTCGTATCGTGCAGGAATAAGTGCTAATTAATAAAGTGCGTACGGAATAACACCGCCTTATCTAATAACGTGCAATCGCTTTCGCTATCTCTGCTGAGGTTTGCAAGGTGCGAATTTCATTAAAGAGGCCAAGCGCTTCCGTGTATTCTTTGCGTAAATAGCCCAGCCACTGCTTAATGCGCGCTACGTGATATAAACCGGTATCCCCCTGCTTTTCCAGTTGGGTATATTTTTTGAGTAACTCAACCACCTGTGGCCACGGCATACGCGGTTCATTGTATTTGATTACCCGGCTGAGATTCGGCACGTTGAGCGCGCCGCGGCCAATCATCACCGAATCACAGCCGGTAGCGGCCATGCACTCCTGCGCGCTTTGCCAGTCCCAGATTTCGCCGTTAGCAACCACCGGAATAGTCAGACGCTGGCGGATTTCGCCGATGGCCTGCCAGTTGATGCGTTCAGCTTTGTAACCATCCTCTTTGGTGCGGCCATGCACCACCAGCTCGCTGGCGCCCGCCTGCTGGACCGCGTCGGCGATTTCGAAGCGCCGTTCGCCGCTGTCCCAGCCGAGGCGAACTTTCACCGTCACCGGCAGGTGATCGGGAACCGCTTCGCGCATGGCTTTCGCCCCGCGATAGATAAGTTCGGGATCTTTCAATAACGTCGCACCGCCGCCGCTGCCGTTCACCAGCTTCGATGGACAACCGCAGTTTAAATCCACGCCCCAAGAGCCAAGCTCCACCGCGCGGGCGGCGTTTTCCGCCAGCCATTGCGGGTATTGCCCCAACAATTGTACGCGCACGCGGGTGCCGGACGGAGTGCGACTTTGATGGTGCAGTTCCGGGCACAGTCTGTAGAACGATTTTACCGGCAGCAGTTGATCCACCACGCGCAGAAATTCGGTGATGCACAGATCGTAATCATTAACCTCGGTCAGCAGCTCGCGCACCAGCGAATCGAGCACGCCTTCCATTGGCGCCAGTAATACACGCATATCGTTACCCGGAAAAAAAAGAGGCGCTATGGTAGCGCCTCTGTGCGTCGGTTTAAAGATCTCAATATCAGACCTTAGCGTGGTGCGAGGCAGTTATCTTCTTTCCAGCCGTAAAGCCACTCGATACCGCGGTAAAATTCATCCTGCGTTTTGCCCTTCCATAAAAGATTACGTACCTGCCGTTCGACCCCCGCCGCGTGATAAATCCGCCCCATTTCACGTGTTGACCAGACAATTCGCGCGGTACGCGGAATACGCACCGACTCGTACAGCGCGAAGGCGCGAGCGGCGTCGCCGTCGCACTGCTGCAGCGCTTTACCTATCGTTACCGCATCCTCCAGCGCCATGCAGGCGCCCTGCGCCATATACTGCGCCACCGGGTGGGCGGCATCGCCGACCAGGGTAATGCGATCGTTGCCCCACTTTGCAACCGGCTCGCGGTCGGCGGTAGACCAGCGGCGCCAGGACGTTGGTTTGTCGAGCATTTGCCGCGGGCGGGGATGAATCCCTTTAAAGTAAGAAAGCACCTCTTCTTTGCTTCCGTCGCGCACGCCCCACTCTTCGCTTTCGCGGCTATGGAAGGTGACCACCAGGTTGTACTGTTTGCCGCCGCGCAGCGGATAATGCACCAGATGACAATGCGGCCCGGCCCACAGCACCGGCGCGTTAATCCGCAGGTCTTCCGGCATGTCGGCCGCCTCGATCACCGCGCGGTACACCACGTGGCCGGTGACCCGCGGCGCATCGCCGAGCAGACTCTGGCGCACCACTGACTTCACGCCGTCGCAGCCCAGCAGAATATCGGCGGTCCAGCTATTGCCTTTGTCATCAAAGACCGTCACGTCATCGGCGGTCTGGCGGATATCCACCACCTGAGTTGAAGTCCGGTATTCCACGCCGGGATGGGTCAGCGCGGCTTCCCAGACGGTGGCGTGAATGTCCACCCGATGGATCACCGCATACGGGCCGTCGAAATGGTCACGGAAGGCCTGGTCGGTCTCGATACGCACCACCTCTTCCCCATTCACCGCATCCATCATCGTGATATGGTCGGTAAACACCGCGCGCTGGCGCGCCACTTCGCCGACGCCGAGGCTATCCAGCGCTGAAAACGCATTCGGCCCCAGTTGAATACCGGCGCCGATTTCACCGATTTCATGCGCCTTTTCCAGCAGCATTACTTTGATTCCCTGGCGCGCCAGAGAGAGCGCCGTCGCCGCGCCGCCAATGCCGCCGCCGACGATAATTGCTCGCGTCACTTTCGCCATGTTCCTTCCTCCCTAGGCCGGAATTTTGTCTTGTTGATTTTCCGGCGCGGCGGCAATAAACGCCGGTAGCCGGGTACAGGCGTCGTAAACCGCCTGGCAGCGCGGATAATGGCTCAGATCGCACCCCATTCGCTGCGCGTTGGCCCACTGCGGCACCAGGCAACAGTCGGCGAGCGTTGGTCTATCGCCGACGCAGAAAGCGCCGGATTTCGATTGTCGCAGCAGTTGCTCCAGCGCACTCAGCCCTTGCTGGATCCAGTGGGCATACCAGCGTTTTTTGTCCGCTTCGCTGACCTTCAGCTCGTCGCTAAGGTAGCGTAAAACCCGCATGTTATTAATCGGATGAATATCGCAGGCGATGGCGTAGACCATCTCCAGCACCCGCATCCGCGCCGGATCCTCCTGCGGCAGCAGCGGCATTTGTGGGTAGTGGCGGTCAAGCCAGTCAACTATCGCCAGCGACTGGCCCAGCGATTCACCGTCATCGGTGATAAGCGTCGGCACCAGCCCCACCGGATTGAGCCGCCGGTACTCCAACGCATTCTGCGCCCCGATGCGGATATTCACCCCCACGCTCTGATAGTCGATGCCCTTGAGGGCCAGCGCGATGCGCACCCGGTATGAGGCAGAGCTATTAAAAAAACTGTACAGCTTCATTGTTCACCTCACACCACGCGAACGGCGATAGGCGTCAGTCCGTCTACGTTGCCGGTAATCACATCGCCCTTCACCACCGCGCCGACACCTTCCGGCGTGCCGGTGAAAATCAGATCGCCGGGCTGCAGTTCAAAAAAGCCCGACAGATAGCTGATGGTTTCATTTACTGACCAGATGAGGTGGCGTATATCGCTACGCTGATGATCTTCACCATTCACCTGCAGCCAGATCCCGGCTTGATTCACCTCGCGCGCCTCGGCGGCTTTATGCAGCGGCGCGACAGGAGCGGAAAGATCGAATGCTTTACCTATTTCCCACGGGCGCCCCATCTGGCGCATCTCCATCTGGCGGTCGCGGCGGGTCATATCGAGTCCGGTGGCATAGCCCCAGATATATTCCTGCGCCTGCTCCAGCGGGATGTCGCGTCCCGCCTTGCCGATAGCGACCACCAGCTCAATCTCGTAGTGATAGTTGTCGGTCTGCGCCGGATACGGCAGATCCAGCGTTTCGCCAGCCGCCACCGGCACAACCGCATCCGCCGGTTTGCAAAAGAAGAACGGCGGTTCGCGATCCGGATCGAAGCCCATTTCACGGGCGTGGGCGGCATAGTTACGGCCTACACAGTACACGCGGCGCACCGGGAACTGCTCATCGCTGCCAACAACGGGGAGACTAATCGGCGCCTGGGGAGCAAAAACGTATTGAGTCATGATGGTTTTCCTTCTTATTAATAACGCGCTTCGCGGAACAGGCCTAAGGCCTCCTGTATCGGACGGTCCGAGAAGCTAAATAACACGCACTCTTCGCAGGCGTTGAACGATACGCCGTGCCAGGTTGGCGCCACGAAGATGTCTTTCGGCTGGAATGCGAAGGTTTGTTCGCCAATCGTCACCTGGCCGCTACCTTCCACTACGTGGTAGATGGTACTGTCGGTGGTTTTCGCCACCCGCGACCGGAACCCTTTCGGCAACAGTTGCAGGAAAGCGCCCATCGAGGGCATCGGATAGCCGCCGGTGACCGGGTTGACGTAGCGCATCTTGTAGCCATCCCATTCGTCGGCCTCGCCAAGATGGGTCAGGTCATGCAGCGCCTCGCGGCTACGGTCGTAGCGGTAGTTAAAAATCGGCGAGGAATTTCCCACCTGATGGCGCAGCGGCAGCATGTTGGCAGCGTAGCGCGGCAGGTAGTCGCCCTCTTTACGCGTCACCGGCTGCTGCTCCTGCGGATAATCTTCAGCAAAACCGCAGCCGAGATAGTTGACCAGCGGTAAATCGAGACCATCGAGCCAGACCACCGGTTCATCGCCAGGATTGCCGTGATCGTGCCAGCGCCACTGCGGAGTCAGAATAAAATCGCCGGGGCGCATTGGCGTGCGCTCGCCGTCGACGGCGGTAAACGCGCCGTGGCCTTCCACGATAAAGCGCAGCGCCGACTGATTGTGACGGTGGCTCGGCGCCACCTCGCCCGGCATGATGAGCTGCAGGCCGGCATACAGCGACGCGGTAATGGACGACTGGCCGCGCAGCTGCGGGTTCTCCAGCACCAGTACCCGACGCACCGCCTCTTTAGCGCCGATTAACTGCCCGCTTTCCAGCAGCAGCGGGCGAATTTCCTGATAGTTCCAGTACGCCGGGGCGCAGTTGGCATTCGGCGTTTGCGGCACCAGATGGTGCAACGATTCCCACAGCGGCGTCAGATTCTGTCCAGCGATATGCTGATAGAATTGCTGACGATTGCGGTTCGATTGCGGAGTAGATGGCGTCATTATTATTCTCCTCATTTATTCGCGATACCGGCAGAGGGCAGCGCGTCGGGTACAGTTCCAGGGCGGTGAACCGCCAGCATCAGCAGGATGAGCATCACCGCGCCGATCGCCGCCGGTACCGCTATAACGTAAAACAGCGTGTCGAAAGAGAGATTCATCGCCATCATCATGCCGCCGGAGAGCGAACCAACGATGGCGCCGCAGCGGCCGACGGCGTTGGACCAGCTGACACCGGTCGCGCGGCTCTGAGTAGGATAAAGCGTGGCAGTCAGCGCATTCAGGCCTACCTGCGAACCACTCACGCCGATTCCGGTGCCGAAAATCGCCAGCGCCATCAGCCACAAACCGTTTTCGCTTAAACCGATCATCACGATGCACAACGCGCCCAGGCAGTAACTCAGCGCCAGCACAAGGAAGGGATTGAAACGGTCCATCAGGATACCGAGCAACAGTGCGCCGAGCGTGCCGCCCACCTGAAACGCGGCGGTCACCCACGAAGCGTGCTGCAAATCGATACCACGATGGTTAAGCAGCGTCGGCATCCAGCTGGAGAGCAAATAGATAATCAGCAGGCTCATAAAGAACACCACCCAGAGCATCAAGGTGATTGTCAACTGGCGGCCGACAAACAGCTGGCTAATGCTGCCTTTCGGCCCGGCCGCCGGTTCATCCAGCCAGAAATGGGTTTCGGAATAGCGCTCGCCGGTGATGGCGCTAACGGTTTTGGCGATGGTCGCCTGCGGCAGTCCGCGGCGAACCTGCCAGCGCGGCGATTCCGGCAGCGCCCACAGCAGCGCGACGGCCAGCAGCAGCGGCAGGATGCCGCCTAAGGCCAGAATGCCGTGCCAGCCGATATGCGCCACCAGTTGGGCGCTCACCACGCCGCCCAGCGCCGAACCCAGCGTGAAGCCGCAGAACATCAAGGTTACTAACGCCCCGCGGCGGCGAGCCGGCAGATATTCCGAAGTCATGGTAATGGTGTTGGGCATCGCCCCGCCCAATCCCAGACCGGTGAGAAAACGCAGGATCACCAGCATTTCAAGATTCGTCGAGAACGCGGAGAGCAGGCTAAATAAGCCAAACAACGCGACACAGAACTCAATCACCCGTTTTCGGCCAAAGCGGTCAGAAAGCGGGCCGCAGAGCAGCGCCCCGGCGGTCAATCCCAATAGTCCGGCGCCAAACAGCGGCGCGAGGTCGCTGGCGCTCAGTTGCCAGTGAATGCGGATATCGGGGGCGATAAAACCAATGGCGGCGGTGTCAAAACCATCAAGCATCACCACCAGAAAACAGCAAATAATCACACGCCACTGCAGGGCGCCAACCGGCGCTGCGTTGAGTAACGTCTGTAGTTCACGTCGTTGAGCCATAATGATGCCTCAGTGCAGGTCAGGGTAGATGTTGTATTTATTTCTTTTATGTTGCGATTTTGTAACTATGGCGATGAAATGTACAATGGCTTTTCGGGCATAGACATAACCTGGAGGTTATCGGCTGATGGCGAACTGGACGCAAAAGTTGAAGCTGCAGCATTTGAAAATGCTGGTGGCGCTGGGTGAGCAAGGCAATCTCACGCAGGTCGCGAAAATGATGAATATTACCCAGCCCGCACTCTCTAAGTGGCTGACGCAATTTGAAGAAGAAGTCGGCATGCCGCTCTTTGAGCGCCACAGTAAGGGCCTGCGCCCTTCGGAAGGTGGCAAACTGCTGCTTCAGCACGCCCAGCGGCTAATCAACGACATGTCGCGCTCGCAGTACGAGATCGAGCGCTTTAAACAAGGCGGGCTGGTCGGCAGCCTGATAATCGGCTGCTCGCCGGTGGCGACAGACTGCGTGGCGCAGGCGATCCTCGCCCTGCTTAAAGAGATGCCGACCCTGCATCTGAATATCGAAGAAAAAGTGATGACGCCACTGCTGCACGACCTGCTCTCCGGCGTGGTCGATGTGGTCGTCGGACGTGTTGGGGGGCGCGCGCTGGAACTGCCGCTCAACTACCGTGTGCTCTATACCGAACCGGTATGCTTCGTCGCCCGTCCCGATCATCCGCTGGCCAGCAGGTCCCATCTGAGCTGGGCGGATCTTGCCGCCTGGCGCTGGATCGTCTGGCCTACCGGCACGCCCATTCGTCAGAGTATTGATAACGCGCTGGTCGATAACGGCGTCATGCTGCCGGAGAATACTATCGAGTCGGCCTCGATGAATGTCACCAGCAATTTGCTGCAAAGCAGCGATATGATCTCTATTCTTTCTTTGCGGCTGGCGCAGCATTACGCCGAACATGGGCAACTGGCGATTCTGAATTTGCCGCGTATTGAACAAAAAGGTAGCGTTGGGGTGTTCTGGCGCAAAAGCGAAGTGCCATCGCTGGCGCTCACTCGTTTTCTGCACTACCTCGCAGAATAAGGCCGCTGTTCCCATTTTCTATGCTGACGATGCGTAGAATTCATGATGTGATCGGTAGCACATTTCAGGGTTTAATTGTATGATGAATGGCAGTTCATCAAGGGTTATTACCATGAGTAAGTCGCTGAATATTATCTGGCAGTACGCGCGAGCTTTCGTCCTGATTTACGCCTGCTTGTATGCGGGCATTTTTATCGCCGGGCTACTGCCCATCACAATTCCCGGCAGCATTATCGGCATGCTGATTTTGTTCGTGCTGCTGGCGCTGCAAATTATGCCGCCGCAGTGGGTCAACCCCGGCTGTAACATCCTGATTCGCTACATGGCGCTGCTGTTCGTGCCTATCGGCGTCGGCGTAATGCAGTACTGGGATTTGCTGCGCGCGCAGCTGGGGCCGGTGGCGGTCTCCTGCGCCGTCAGTACCTTATTAGTCTTTTTGGTAGTGAGCTGGAGCTCGCATCTGGTCCACGGTGAACGCAAAATCATCGGGCAAAAAGGAAGTAAAAAATGATCCATGAAATGTGGTGGTCGCTCCCGTTAACGCTGATTGTCTTTTTCCTTGCCCGCAAGCTGGCGGCGCGGTTTAAATTTCCGCTGCTCAACCCGCTGCTGGTCGCCATGGTGGTCATTATTCCTTTCCTGCTGGTCACCGGCATTTCTTATGAACGCTATTTTGCCGGCAGCAAAATCCTTAACGATCTACTGCAGCCGGCGGTGGTCGCGCTGGCCTTTCCGCTGTATGAACAACTGCACCAGATCCGCGCGCGTTGGAAATCCATCATCACCATCTGCTTTATCGGTAGCTGCGTGGCAATGATCACCGGTACCACCGTCGCGCTGCTGATGGGCGCCACCCCGCAAATCGCCGCTTCCATCATGCCAAAATCCGTCACCACGCCGATTGCCATGGCGGTCAGCGGCAGTATTGGCGGTATTCCAGCGATTAGCGCCGTGTGCGTCATTTTCGTTGGCATCCTCGGCGCGGTGTTCGGCCATACGCTGCTTAACGCCATGCGTATTCATACTAAAGCATCCCGCGGCCTGTCGATGGGTACCGCCTCGCACGCCCTCGGCACCGCCCGTTGCGCCGAACTGGACTACCAGGAAGGGGCATTTAGCTCGCTGGCGCTGGTACTGTGCGGAATTATTACCTCGCTGGTCGCGCCTTTTCTGTTCCCGGTGATCGTCGCTGTTGTTGGATAAATGTGATGTACATCACACTTATAAATGCAACAAATTAGCGTTGCACAAACAATGAGACTTATGTCACATATAGGGCCCGTACGGGCCCGTACACTAGCTTCCCATTACATTGTTATGAGGCAACGCTATGCACTCTCGTTTTCAAGCTGCTTTGACTAATCTGGCGGCAGACCTGCAGGCGGCCATCGCCCCGATGCTCGCAGACCCGCACTTCCCGGCGCTGCTCGAAGCCGATCAGGTGGCGACGCTACAACAAGCAACAGGTTTGGATGAAGACGCGCTGGCCTTTGCGCTACTGCCGCTTGCCGCCGCCTGCGCCCGTGCCGATCTTTCTCACTTTAACGTTGGCGCTATCGCCCGCGGCGTGAGCGGTCGCTGGTATTTCGGCGGCAACATGGAATTCCTCGGCGCCACCATGCAGCAGACCGTCCACGCGGAACAGAGCGCCATCAGCCACGCCTGGCTGCGCGGCGAAAAATCCCTGCGCGCCATTACCGTCAACTACACGCCTTGCGGCCACTGTCGCCAGTTTATGAACGAACTGAACAGCGGTCTGGCGCTGCGCATTCATCTGCCGGGTCGCGAAGCGCACTCCTTGCAGCACTATCTGCCAGACGCCTTTGGTCCGAAAGATCTGGAGATTAAAACTCTGCTGATGGATGAGCAGGATCACGGCTTCCCCCTCAGCGGCGATGCGCTCACGCAGGCGGCTATTCAGGCGGCGAACCGCTGCCATACGCCGTACAGCAACTCCCCTTCCGGCGTGGCGCTGGAGCTGAAAGACGGCACCATTTTCTGCGGCAGCTACGCGGAAAACGCGGCGTTCAATCCGACGCTACCGCCGCTGCAGGGCGCGCTGAACCTGCTGAGCCTTAACGGTTACGACTATCCGGATATCCAGCGCGCGCTGTTAGCCGAGAAAGCCGACGCCGCGCTTATCCAGTGGGATGCGACCGTTGCAACCCTGAAAGCGTTGGGCTGTCAGAATATCGACCGCGTGCTGTTAGGTTAACTAGCCAGATAGCCTGAGCAGATTGCCGGATGCGCCTTTGGCTTATCCGGCCTGGATTCGGTAATCTGCCATATTGCTGAAAATCCCCGCAATTAAACGATGGTTTCTTGCGCTTACCCGGCGGGTAAAGTAGCCTGAAGCTTCCCTCGTCCACCATTGAGTCAAGTTCATGTTAAAGCGTGTGTTATACAGCCTGTTAGTCCTGCTCGGCCTGCTGCTGTTGACCGTGCTGGGTCTTGACCGCTGGATGAGCTGGAAAACCGCGCCCTATATTTACGATGAGCTGCAGGATCTCCCCTACCGCCAGGTTGGCGTGGTGTTGGGTACTGCCAAATATTATCGCACCGGCGTGATCAATCAGTATTATCGTTACCGAATCCAGGGCGCGCTCAACGCTTACAATAGCGGTAAGGTTAATTATCTGCTGTTAAGCGGTGACAACGCCCTGCAAAGCTATAACGAACCGATGACCATGCGCCGGGATCTGATCAAAGCCGGCGTCGATCCGGCGGATATCGTGCTGGACTACGCTGGTTTCCGCACCCTCGATTCGATCGTGCGCACCCGCAAAGTGTTCGATACCAACGATTTTATTATTATCACCCAGCGCTTCCACTGCGAGCGCGCGCTGTTTATCGCCTTGCATATGGGGATTCAGGCGCAGTGCTATGCGGTGCCTTCGCCGAAGGATATGTGGACCGTGCGTCTGCGCGAGTTTGGCGCCCGGTTTGGCGCACTGGCGGATCTCTATATCTTCAAACGCGAACCGCGTTTCCTCGGGCCGCTGATCCCCATCCCGGCGCAGCAGCATGAAGTTCCGGAGGATGCGCAATCCTACCCGGCGGTCACGCCTGAGCAGTTACTGGAACTACAGAAAGAAAAATAGCCGCCGTCGTTTCGTCGATTTGAGATATAAAAAAACCCGCGCCAGGCGCGGGTTTTGTATGGGTTCAATCTTATTTCTTACGCGCGTATTTCAGTGAATCCAGCGCCACGGCGAAGATGATAATCGCCCCTTTAATAATATACTGCCAGTATGGATTGACGCCGATGTAGGTCAGACCGTAGTTGATGACGGTAAAGATAATAACCCCGGTCACCACGCCGAAAACCGTACCCACGCCGCCGCTGAAGGAAACGCCCCCCACCACGCAGGCAGCAATCGCATCCAGTTCGTACATAAAGCCGAGGTTGTTGGTCGCCGAACCGATACGTCCGGCTTCCAGCAGCCCGCCGAAGGCGTAAAACACCCCGGATAGGGCATAAATCATCAGCAGGTTCAGCGCCACGTTAACGCCGGAGACACGCGCCGCTTCCGGGTTGCCGCCGATAGCGAAGATGTTTTTACCGAAACGGGTTTTATTCCACAGGATCCACACGAAGAAGATAGCGATCAGCGCGTAGAAAGTAATGTACGACAGGCGGAATGAACCTAAAGCGACAAAGCCCTGGGCAAACTGCGAGAAGTGGCTGTCGAAACCGGAAATCGGCGACGCGCCGACGAAGTCGTAGTACAGGGAGTTGATACCGTAAACGATAATCATCGTCCCCAGGGTAGTGATAAACGGCGTCACGTTGAGATAGGCAATGACGATACCGTTAATCAAGCCAATCACCGCGCCAATTGCGCAAACCAGCAGAATAACCAACGGGATCGGCATGGTCGCCATCTCCGGGAACACCTTGTTGGCGTTATCCACCGCCTGCAGCATGGTAGCCGCCACCACCGCCGCCAGCCCCACCTGACGTCCGGCGGAAAGGTCGGTCCCCTGAGTAACAATCAGCCCGGCGACGCCGAGCGCGATGATAATACGTACCGAGGATTGCGTCAGAATGTTACTTAAGTTCAGCAGACTTAAGAAGGTCGGGTCCTGGAAAATAATAATGGCCAGCAAGACCAAAAGTACAACGTAAATCCCACCCTCTTTCAGGTAAGTGAGGAAACTCTTTTTATTTAACGCACTCATGGAAAGCCCCTGATCTCAAAGGTGCAATGATGCAAGACGCAGAATTTCATTTTGCGTCGTGGTTTTGGTCTCAACAATTCCGGCAACCAGCCCGTTGCTCATAACCAGAATACGGTCGGTAATTCCCAGCAGCTCCGGCATTTCAGAAGAGATAATAATGATGCCCTTATCTTTTTTAGCCAGTTCGGCAATCAGCTGGTAAATTTCAAATTTCGCGCCGACGTCAATTCCGCGGGTCGGTTCATCAAGCATTAATATTTCCGGTTGGGTTAATAACCAACGGCCGATAATAACCTTCTGCTGATTCCCGCCGGAAAGCGAACCGATTTGCGTTTGATGACCTGGCGTTTTTACACGCATGGAATCGATAACCCATTGGGTATCGCTTTTCATCCGTGAATTGTCCAACAGGCCGACCTTGTTTTTATACTTCTTGATATTTGATATCAGCGAGTTAAAACCAATATCGAGATAAGCATAAATCCCCGTCGAACGACGCTCTTCGGTTACCAGCGCAAAGCCGTGGTTAATCGCTTCGTTAGCGCTATGGTTATTAATTTTTTTACCATGCAGGGTAATAGTGCCGCTGGCCTTTTCGCGGATGCCAAACAGCGTTTCAACGATATCGGTACGCTTCGCGCCTACCAGCCCGGCAATACCGAGAATTTCGCCCTTATGCAGATCGAACGAGACATCGCGAATCGACGGCTGGCGCAGCGAGGTCAGGTTACGAACTTCAAGGATTACTTCGCCCGGTTTGTTTTGTTTATCCGGAAAACGCTGGTTCAGCGAACGGCCAACCATCATCGCAATGATCTTATCCATATCCAGCCCTTCCAGCGGCTGGGTGGCAATCCACTGACCATCGCGCAGGATAGTAATCTCATCGCAGAGCTGGAATATCTCCTCCATTTTATGGGAGATATAAACAATGCCGCAGCCACGCTCTTTCAGCTTGCGGATTATTTTAAACAGGTGATTGACCTCTTTTTCGGTCAGCGATGAGGTAGGCTCATCCATAATGACTATTTTGGCGTCATAGGAGAACGCCTTCGCAATTTCAATCATCTGCATCTGCGATACCGATAACGTCCCCACGCGAGCGCGCGGGTCAATATCAATATCCAGTTCATCAAATATCGCTTTGGTATCGCGATACATTTTATCCTGATCGACAAACATACCTTTGGTGGGGTAACGCCCCAGCCACATGTTGTCCATGACCGAACGTTGTAGAACCAGGTTTAACTCCTGGTGCACCATTGAAATACCGTTCTCCAGGGCTTCTTTCGCCGAATGGAAATCGATCTCTTTTCCCTGAAAAAGAATACTGCCGGAATCTTTTTGATAGATCCCAAATAAGCATTTTAATAATGTCGATTTACCCGCGCCATTCTCCCCCATTAATGCATGGATTGAGTGCGGACGAACCTTCAGGTTGACATTATCAAGAGCTTTCACGCCGGGGAAAGATTTGTTGATGTCGCTCATTTCCAACAAATATTCGCCCGACTGTACGCTATTATTGCTGACCATAGTTATACCTGGCTGCGTTCGTGCCGATCCGCGACGATAAGTTATATCGCAGCAAAATCGGCTTCGGTATCAGGAATAATCGGGCGCGCTGAACGCGCCCGCAATGCATGTAAAAATTATTTACCGATAAACTGGCTGAGGTTGTCTTTATCGACGCCTACGTATGGTACGCGGACAATCTTATTCTCAATTTTCCAGTTGGTGCCAGCAGCAGGCTCTTTGCCGTCAGCCAGGTTCTTCGCCAGATCGAAAGTCGCTTTCGCCTGGTTGTTGGCGTCGTTCAGCACGGTACCGGCCATCGCGCCGGATTTCACCAGCGCCAGCGCTTCAGGCAGAGCATCGACGCCGAACACCGGAATGCTGCTCTTGTTATGCGCTTTCAGCGCTTCTACCGCGCCCATCGCCATCGCATCGTTGTTAGCGATCACCACTTCGATTTTGTTGGCGTTCGGGCCGGAGAGCCAGGCGTCCATTTTATCTTTCGCTTGCGCGGTATCCCACATGGCGGTATCTAACGCCAGCTGCTGAGTTTTAAGACCTTTTTCATTCAGCTCTTTGATAACGTAGGAAGTACGCGCTTCGGCATCCGGGTGGCCCGGCTCGCCTTTCAACAGAACAAACTGAATCTGACCATCTTTATTCAGATCCCAGTTAGGGTTCGCTTTCCAGTGTTTGGCGATAAGATCGCCCTGGATAATCCCGGATTCTTTAGAGTCGGTACCTACATAGTAGGCTTTATCGTAGCTATCCAGCGCCTTGCGCGATGGCTCTTTGTTAAAGAACACCACCGGCACATTTTGCCCGCGCGCTTTGTCGATAACCGTACCCGCCGCCGCCGGGTCAACCAGGTTGATCGCCAGCGCCTTCACCCCTTTCGCCAGCAGCACGTCGATCTGATCGTTCTGTTTGGACTGATCGTTCTGCGAGTCATTCATCAGCAGTTTCACGTCCGGCGCAGATTTGCCGTCTTTTTCGATAGCTTTACGCACGACGGACATAAAGTTGTCGTCATACTTGTAGATCGTAACGCCGATACGGGTATCCGCGGCATGCGCTGCGGCGCCGAAAAGCATACCAGCCATGACGGCGGACAGAGCTAAGACCTTCTTATTCATGGAATCTCCGGTTTTATTATTTTGCATCGTTTTTTTTGGCGTGAAGATAGCTGGCGGGAGTTGTTACATTAGGGTTACCGCACAACGATATTCACAACGTTAATTCTGTCTTCCGTGTAGGGTAACGCTCCAGAAAAACGGCTTCATCAAGTGCCTAACCTATTGTTTAAGATGATGTTTAAACGCATCATTAGCACAGCCTGGTTCGGACTGGTCAACGCTGCCATCATAAACAGCGTAATGTTAATATACTGTGAATTTACTCACAGATTGAAAGCGGTTACATCGATGGATAGATTCAGTTAGTGATCGGCCCCACACTTTGCTTCTGCGTCACAGAATGGCGGCGCACCAGCGTGGGCATAAAACAGTGGCTGGCCTCACTATCGAGTTTTCCTGCCGCCCCTTGTAGCGCCAGTTCGGTAGCCAATTTGGCCATCGACATAATGGGATAGCGCACCGTGGTCAGCTGCGGATCGGTGTAACGGGAAATGGGAATGTCATCAAAGCCAATCAGCGAAAGATGCTGCGGCACAGCAATGCCGTTATCCTTGAGGGTGGTGAGCGCGCCGGCGGCCATACTGTCGTTATAGGCAAACACCGCCGTCAGGCCTAAATTACGCCCAAGCAGTTCCACCATCGCCGCTTCGCCGCCCTGCATATCCGGCGATCCCGAGCCAATCCAACTTTCCGGGGCGATAATACCCTGCTCCTGCAGCGCCTTACCCCACCCTTCGCGGCGCAGTTCATCATCCTCAATGCCGTGGTTGGAAGAGAGATAGCCAATCCGCTGATGGCCGTGATTGAGCAGCATCCGCGTAGCCATGAGCGCGCCGCTGACGTTATCGAGACCCACACAGCGGTGCGCGAAGCCGGGTACAATGCGGTTAATCAGCACCATGCCCGGAATATGCTGCATAAAATCGCCGAGTTCGGCATCGCTTAACGCTTTCGAATGCACAATAAGCGCCGAACAGCGCTGGCGAATCAGCACCTCAATGGCGTTACGCTCTTTTTCAGCTTCATGATAACTGTTGCCGATCAGGACATATTTCTGGTGCTGCTGCGCGACGGTATCCACCGCTTTCACCAGCGCGCCGAAAAAGGCGTCCGACACATCCATCACCACCACGCCGATGGTATCGCTAACCTGGGTCGCCAGCGCCTGGGCATTGGCATTGGGTCGATAGCCCAGCTGCGCGACCGCCTTCATCACCGCTTCCCGCGTATCCGGGCTCACCAGCGCGCTGTTGTTCAGCACCCGTGAGACCGTCGCTACGGAGACCCCCGCCTGACGGGCGACATCACGAATGGTGATCATGGAGACCCACCTTAATAGCATTACAATACGTCACACCCACCTCCTGTGTTCAGCAAGGTGGCTATTCTGGCAGTGACGCGCGCCGCGCTACGTGAGTGAGGTCACACCGCTGGAAACGGTTACATCCATTTTGTTAATGATTGTGATCGAGATCGTTATACGGATGTATCTCTTGTTGTTGTCCCTGAGGCTCTCAGGGTTAACTGACGCCATAGCCACTCAACGGGCCCCTGGCGGAAATGACGCAGCCAAAACTGCGAGAAGAGGAGATTAACGGCCCACACCGCCGGCACAAAGGCCAACAGCTGAAAACGGTCAAATTTCATAAACAGGCCGAGATGATAGAACAGCGTGGTGCAGATCAGGGTTTGCAGTAAATAGTTACTGAGCGCCATCCGCCCAACGCAGGCAATCGCGCCGACCAGACGGAAGCGGCATAATTGCGGCCAGAATCCCCACGCCAGCGCGGCATAGCCGATGGTTTGAAGCGGCGCGCCAAGTTCACGCGGCGCCTGCAGCAGAAAACCGCACCAGCGGTAGTCCCATTGCAAGTACCACTGCGCGGCGATGGCCGGCACATTCACCGCCATCCCGGCAATAATCAGCACCAACCCGACGCGGCGGTAGTGACTAAGGCTAAACTGCCCTTTCAACCAGCCGCAGCGCATTAGCGCCGCGCCCATTAGCATCATCCCCGCCAGCTGCCAGCCGTACTGCACGCCCAGCGCCACCAGGTTATCGGACAGCATATCCGCGCGATTGCTCACCGCCTCCATACCGCCTTTAAGCTTCCAGAACTGTTCATACTGCACATTCGCGGCATCGGGCACCCATGACCGGCTGGCGCCGTTGGCGGAAATCAATCCCAGCAATACCAGCACCGCAATACCGATGAGATATAGCACTACGCCGGTATTAAATAGCGATTTAACGTGTTGGGCATCGCGTACCATGCGCCAGGCAATCAGCCCCACCAGCGCATAGGCCAGCAGAATATCGCCATCCCAGAAAAAGAGGCCGTGAATAAAACCAAGTAGGGCAAGCAGCGTTAGCCGTGACTGGATCCAGCGTTTACCGCGTACCAGCAGCATTTGTAATCCGGCGCCGAACAGCAGAGCAAACAGGGTGAGGAATTTCACCTGCGCAAACAGGTCGAGGATTGCCCAGCTCCATGCGTCGCTCAGCGAAATACTCCCGGCCCAGGCCGGATTAAGATAGGCCGCCTTCGGCAAGCCGAAGGCGGTGATATTCAGTAGCAGAATGCCGAGGATGGCGACGCCGCGAACGAAGTCCAGCGTGACGTTTCTCTCCATGCACCCTGCTCCGAATTAATTGTGGTGACGTACGGCGCGCAGGAACTCCTGGCGGGTATTCTGGCTGGATTTAAACAGACCGCCAAGCGAAGTGGTGGTCGTGGCGCTGGTCGCATCGCGGATGCCGCGCGCTTTCACACAGTAATGCACCGCGTCAATGGATACCGCGACGTTACTGGTACCGAGCAGGGTCTGCAACGCAGTGAGGATCTGCTGCGTCAGGCGCTCCTGCACCTGCGGACGCTGGGCAAAGAACTGCACGATGCGGTTAATTTTCGACAGGCCGATTACCGAATCTTTCGGGATATAAGCTACGGTCGCTTTGCCGTCAATCGTCACAAAGTGATGTTCACAGGTACTGGTCAGCGTGATATCGCGAACCGTCACCATCTCGTCAACTTTCATTTTGTTTTCAATAACGGTGATTTTCGGGAATCTGGCATAATCCAGACCGGAGAAAATCTCATCAACGTACATTTTTGCGATGCGATGCGGAGTCTCCATCAGGCTGTCGTCACTGAGATCAAGATTCAGCAGCTGCATAATCTCAGTCATGTGCCCGGCGATCAGACGCTTGCGCGTTTCATTATCAATTTCTTGTACTGGCGGACGCAGCGGCGTCTCCAGCCCACGAGCGACCAGCGCTTCATGAACGAGTATGGCTTCTTTACTCAATGATGACATTTAGGTTCTCCTGCAGGTGTGGCGCTCTTTGCTCTTCTGAGGGCAAAGTTTGCACTCATTGTGCGTGAGGTGGCGCACATAATCCAGTAGCCGTCACGATAATTATTGAAATTGGCGCAACCTTTCATTTTTACCGCTGCGGTTGGACGTTGTCGATGCGCCACGCCAGCGAGCCCCGCCGCTACCGCGCGCAATCATAAGTACTGTAGATGTTCTGAGATGTTCTTTATAACTCGTATTAATGATGCAATAGCTTTGCGCGACGGGAAAGTGAAAGTTGCTCACCGGTTAATGAAATATCTGTATTATTAAGCATTACACATAGATACCCGAGGAGCCCTGCATGGAACTGCTTGAAGAGCATCGCTGTTACGAGGGTCGACAGCAACGCTGGCGTCATCACTCCAGTACCCTGAACTGCGCCATGACGTTTAGCATCTTTTTACCGCCGGCGACGGAAACCGCCCCGCCGCCGGTGCTGTACTGGCTATCCGGTTTGACCTGCAATGACGAAAACTTTACCACTAAGGCCGGCGCTCAGCGGATAGCCGCCGAACTTGGCATTGCGCTGGTGATGCCCGACACCAGCCCGCGCGGCGATGACGTCGCCGATGATGCCGGTTACGATCTCGGTAAAGGCGCAGGTTTTTACCTCAACGCCACTCAGGCGCCGTGGGCGGCGCATTTTCGCATGTACGACTACCTGCGCGATGAGCTGCCGCAGTTAATTAACAACCAGTTTCAGGTCGCCGACCGTTGCGCCATCAGCGGCCACTCGATGGGCGGCCACGGCGCGCTCATCGTGGCGCTGAAAAACCCAGGGCGCTTTACCAGCGTCTCGGCCTTCGCGCCGATCGTCAACCCATGCAAAGTTCCGTGGGGACAAAAAGCGTTCAGCGCCTATCTCGGCGATGATGAGGCGACCTGGCAGGAGTGGGACAGCTGCGCGCTGATGCAGGCAAGCCAGGCCGGGGATGCCATTCCGACTTTAATTGATCAGGGTGACGCCGACCAGTTTCTCGGTACCCAGCTGCAGCCCGCGGTCCTTGCAGAGGTGGCGCGACAGAAACAGTGGCCGCTGAGCCTGCGTATCCAGCCCGGCTACGACCACAGCTACTATTTCATTGCCACCTTTATAGAAGATCATCTGCGCTTCCACGCGAAGCATCTGTTTAAATAGTCCCCCTTCCCCGCCTCGCCGGGCATCCTCCGCTTGCCCGGTTTTTTATCATCGTCAGGAACTACCTTGTCGCTACGGGCGATAATTTGTTATTTAAAACACAATACATATGATTTAGCATATATGTACTCCGATGATAATCTGGTCAACTATGATAAAACCTATCCAGCTGTTTAAAATTCTGGCGGATGAAACCCGTCTAGCCATCATCATGTTGCTACGTGAGTCCGGCGAACTGTGCGTCTGCGATCTGTGTGCCGCCACCGGGCAATCCCAGCCGAAAATATCGCGTCATATGGCGATATTACGTGAGTCCGGACTGGTGCTCGACCGTCGGCAAGGGAAATGGGTCCACTATCGCCTCTCGCCCCATATGCCGGCTTGGGCGGCGGAGATCATTGCCGCATCCTGGCAGAGCATGAGAGAAGATATTGACGAATGGCGCACGAAATCAGCGTGTAGCACCTGTTGATACATATATATAAACGCATATATTGGAGTAGTGAATGTTGTTGGCAGGTAGTCTCTTTTTATTCACGCTGGTGTTGGTAATCTGGCAGCCCCGGGGCCTCAGCATCGGCTGGAGCGCGAGTATTGGCGCAGTGCTGGCGCTGGTCAGCGGCGTTATTCATCCCAGTGATATTCCTGTGGTCTGGAATATCGTCTGGAACGCAACTGCGACTTTTATCGCGGTAATTATCATCAGCCTGCTGCTCGATGAATCGGGCTTTTTTGAATGGGCCGCGCTGCATGTCTCCCGCTGGGGCAACGGGCGCGGTCGTCTGCTGTTTAGCTGGATTATCCTGTTAGGCGCGACCGTTGCGGCGCTGTTTGCTAACGATGGCGCAGCGCTCATTCTGACTCCCATCGTCATTGCCATGCTGCTCGCTCTGGGGTTCAGCAAAAGGACAACATTGGCCTTTGTCATGGCAGCCGGGTTTATTGCCGATACCGCCAGCCTGCCGCTTATCGTTTCTAATCTGGTAAACATTGTCTCTGCTGACTTCTTCCGGCTTGGTTTTACGCAATACGCCTCTGTAATGGTTCCTGTTGATATTGCTGCCATCGCGGCCACGCTGGGCATGCTGCATCTGTTTTTCCGCCGGGATATTCCGGCAACCTACAACGTCACTTTGCTGAAAACGCCTGCCAGCGCGATTAAAGATCCCGCAACCTTCAAAGCTGGCTGGGTTGTTCTGCTTTTGTTGCTGGTTGGTTTCTTTGTTCTTGAACCGCTGGGACTGCCCGTTAGCGCCATCGCCGCTGTCGGAGCCGCTGTTCTGTTTGCCGTTGCGAAAAAAGTCACGCCATCAATACCGGTAAAGTATTGCGCGGCGCGCCCTGGCAGATCGTTATTTTCTCGCTGGGTATGTACCTGGTGGTCTACGGTCTGCGCAATGCGGGCTTAACGGAATATCTGTCGGGTGTTCTGAATATGCTGGCGGATAAGGGACTGCTGGCGGCAACGTTTGGCACGGGCTTCCTGACCGCTTTCCTGTCGTCGGTAATGAACAATATGCCAACGGTCCTGGTGGGCGCGCTGTCGATTGAAGGAAGCACCGCTTCTGGCGTTATCAAAGAAGCGATGATCTACGCCAACGTGATTGGGTGCGATTTAGGCCCCAAAATCACGCCAATAGGCAGTCTGGCGACCCTGCTGTGGCTGCACGTACTGTCGCAGAAAAGCATGACCATCAGTTGGGGATATTACTTCCGCACCGGCATCATCATGACGCTACCCGTGCTGTTTGTCACTCTGGCCGCGCTGGCGCTGCGGCTCTCTCTCACTCTATAACGAGACACTTATATGAGTAATATCACCATCTATCACAACCCGGCCTGCGGCACGTCACGTAATACGCTGGAGATGATCCGTAACAGCGGTAATGAACCCACCGTTATTCACTACCTTGAAACCCCGCCAACTCACGATGAGCTGGTTAAACTTATCGCAGAGATGGGGATCGCGGTGCGTACTCTGCTACGCGAGAATGTTGAACCTTATGCCCAGTTGGGACTCGCGGAGGACAAGTTCACCGACGAACAGTTAATAGAATTTATGCTCGCTCATCCCATCCTGATTAATCGCCCTATTGTGGTCACTGAACGGGGAACCCGCTTATGTCGGCCTTCTGAAGTGGTACTGGATATCCTGCCCGATCCGCAGCAAGGCGCTTTTAGCAAAGAGGATGGAGAAAAGGTGGTGGATGAAAGAGGCAAGCGGCTGATACCTGGCGGATAGCGGCGTACACGTTTTATCGGGGCTGCCGCCACTGAAGTTACTTCAGCGGCGGCAGACAGTTTATCGCTATCAGAAGCGGTAATCGACGGCCATAAAGTAGCGACGGCCATCTTCGGTGTAGCTGTAATCGTCGCGGTTCAGATCTTTGTCGCCAACGTTAAGCACGCCGGAGCGCAGTTTCACGTTTTTACTGACCTGCCACGCGGCGCCGATATCGAACATGGTATAACCGCCTGGGGTTTTACCCGTCGCGCTTACCGCACGCTGCTCGCCGGTATAGTTGGCCGTGACGTAGAAAGACCAATCCTCCAGCGGTTTCCAGTCGAGGGTACCGTTAGCGGTATGGAACGGCAGCGTCTGCAGCGGTTTATTGCCGCCGTTGCTCAGATCGCGACCATCGTTATAGGTATAGTTGACCGTCAGTTTCCACTCTTCGCCGAACGGAACCTTCACTTCGGTCTCCACGCCTTTAATCCGCGCTTTGTTGACGTTGAAGTAGCGGAATACCGGCACGCGCTTACCGTTCACGGTCTTCCAGCCGACGAAGTTCGGGTAACCCGGCGCCTCGCTGGCGCTGGAGGTGCGCAGGATGTCGATCATATCGTCAACGTTGTTCTGGAAGGCGGTCACGCTGCCTTCAACACCTTCCAGCCAGCCCTCTTCACCGCTGTAATACAGACCAAGCTCAAAGCTTTCGCTGGTTTCCGGCTTCAGATTCGGGTTACCGATAATGCTGCAGCTACCGCGACAGGAGTTGGTGGTCCAGTCCGGGTTCAATTGCAGCAGCGACGGCGCTTTAAAGGCCGTAGCCCAACCGCCTTTCACGGTCACGGTATCGGTGGCGTTATAGACCAGGTACGCACGCGGGCTCCAGTGATCGCCGTAGGTTTGGTGATCGTCCATACGAATGCCGGTGGTCAGCGCCAGCGGTTCAAAGATCCGCCACTCATCTTCGAGGAACAGCGCGTACTGGCTGGCGGAAGTCGATTTGCCGCCGCTGCTCAGGTTTACCGGATCTTTGAGTTTATCGTGGCGCCATTCACCGCCGAGGGTCACGATCTGGTTGATCATACCCAGCGGCATCACATATTTACCATCGACCGCATTACTCTCAGAAGTAATAGTGCCCGCCTGCCCTGGATTTTTGTTATCCACTTTCTCGCCGTAGAATTTCACTTCGCTATTGCCGACATCCCAGCGCCCGTTATGGGTCAAAGAGTAGTTCTGACGTTCGAGGCGGTTTTTGTCGAGCGAGTCTGAATCGCGATCCTGGCGATCGAAACCGTAGCCGGCGGTAATGTCCTGGTTCTCCGTTGGCGTCCAGGCGAACTCAACGTTGCCGTCGCGGCTGGTAAAACCTTCAATGCGCGGCGTTTCGCCCGCGGCGTTGCTGGAAGATTGCTGATCGTCTTTACTGCGTTTCGCCAGGCTACCGTAGGCTTTCATCCCCAGCACGCCGTCAATCAGCGGGCCGCTGGTGAAGAACTGACCGTTATAAGTGTCACCGCGATCGCGGTGTTCCTGAATGGTGGCATCGCTGCTGAGAGTACCGGTCCATTTCTGGCCGATTTTTTTGGTAATGATGTTGACCACGCCGCCGAGCGCGTCGGAACCGTACAGGGAAGACATCGGGCCGCGCACTACTTCAATCCGCTCGATGGAGTCCACCGGGATCCAGTTAAGATCGAAATCGTTATGGCGGAAGACAGCATTACGCGAGTTCACCCGTTTGCCATCGATCAGGATCAGCGTATAGCTGCTACTCAGGCCGCGAATACTCACGCCCTTACGGTTATCCCCTTCGTTGGTGAGCTGAACGCCAGGCACATCGCGCAGCACGTCCTTCAGGTTCTGCACCGGCTTACGCTGCAAGTCCTGTTGGGTGATCACGCTGATACTGGCGGGGGCATCTTTGACGCTCTGTTCAGTCGCCGCGGCGGTGACAACCAGCGTTTCGTCATCATTTGCGGCCAGCGCCGGAAATGCCAATGCTACGACGGACGCGCACAGTCCCGCCCGGGCAAAAGGGTTTAACCTGAACATACCAAATCTCCATGAGGTCAACTACAAATCAAACAAAGGGTGCTGCTTGCACATCCTGTCGACACGCGGCTCTGGCGGCTGCGCGCAAATTTTTACAGTCGATGTGGCTGGTCGCCCCTTGCCTTTCATGGTTGAGCGGCAAGATATGGAGATTGGCTTCATCCTGAATTTGCCGAAATGATAAGGATAATGATTACAATTATCAATACAATTATGAAGAAGTGTGTCCGTTTGTAAGTCTTGCAGGCATAAAAAAAGCCCTCTTTAAAAGAGGGCTTTATCGAAAGCGGCAGTGTATGAAGTTAGCCTTTAAAGCGTTCCGGGAACTTCATCTCGCTGTAGCGCACGAAGCGGGTACCTTTCACCAGCTTGTAACCAAACCAGATAACCAGGAACAGCGGAATGCCGATGTAGGTCGCCGCCACGCCGCCCCAATCAATGGTGTCCTTGAGGAAGGCTTCGTAGTTCTGGCCCAGCGTGATGATAAGGCACAGTACGAAAGCGAAGATCGGCCCCAGCGGGAAGAACCCGGAACGGTACGGCAGGTTATTAATATCGTTACCCTGCAACACGTAGCCACGACGGAAACGGTAGTGGCTGATCGCAATCCCCAACCAGGCGATAAAGCCGGTCATCCCGGAGGTGTTCAGCAGCCACAGGTAGACCGTCTGGTTGCCGAACATCGAGGTCAGGAAGCACAGCGCCGCAATCACGGTCGTCGCATACAGCGCATTGCGCGGTACGCCGCCTCTCGACAGCTTCGAGAAAATGCGCGGCGCTTTGCCGTCGCACGCCAGGGTATACAACATACGCGTAGAGGCGTACATCCCGGAGTTACCCGCCGACAGCACCGCCGTCAGGATAACCGCGTTCATGATAGCCGCCGCAGAGAGCAGACCGGCGTGCTCGAACACCAGGGTGAACGGGCTAACGGAAATATCTTTAACGTCGTTACGCAGCAGGCTCGGATCGGTATACGGGATGATCAGGCTGATAATCAAAATCGCGAAGACATAGAACAGCAGGATACGCCAGAACACCTGACGCACCGCGCGCGGAATGTTCTTCTCCGGATTTTCCGATTCGCCCGCGGCAATACCGATGAGCTCGGTGCCCTGGAAGGAGAAACCGACAATCATCGCCACGCCGATCATCGCCGCAAAGCCGCCGGCAAACGGCGCGTCATCAATGCCCCAGTTGCTCCAGCCCGCCGGCGTCGTGCCTTCGAAAATGCCAAAAATCATCATGATGCCGACGATGATAAAGATAATCACGGTGGCAACTTTAATCAGCGAGAACCAGTACTCCGCTTCGCCGAAGCCGCGTACCGAGATCCAGTTCAACAGGAACATGATACCAAGGAACAGCGCGCTCCAGATCCAGCCGGGGGTATCCGGGAACCAGTAGCTCATCACCAGCTGCGAGGCAACGAGGTCAACGGCGATAGTCACCGCCCAGTTGTACCAGTAGTTCCAGCCCAGCGCGAAACCAAAGCCTTCTTCTACGTAGTTCTGACCGTAGGTCGCAAAGGAGCCTGAAACCGGCATAAACGCCGCCAGCTCGCCGAGACTGGTCATCAGGAAATACACCATCAGACCGATCAGAATGTAGGAAAGCAGCGCGCCACCGGGGCCTGCCTGTGAAATTGTTGCGCCAGAGGCAACGAAAAGACCTGTACCGATGGAACCGCCAATAGCGATCATGGTCAAGTGGCGCGCTTTTAGCTCGCGGCGGAGCGTGGGCGCTTCTGTGGTTTTAGTTTCCGAAACCATGTGAAAATGCTATCCATCCAAAAAATGAGGCGCGATTGTAGCAGACGATCGTCCGTCCATCCGGTACAAATGCAAAGTTATAAGAGAGCTTCATGATCTGACACAAATTATTAGTAAAGCAGTAATCCTGCATTGGCGCATAAAAAAACAGACAAAAAATCGTGGCTTACGCCAGCGCTATACCTCGCAGTAACGGATAAAGCGCTGCAGCGCCTTGGAAACGTGCTTTTGCCGGTGACGAATACGCCACAACGTGCGCGTCAGGCGCGGTAACGGCAGCTTGAGCTCCACCAGCGTTCCGGCTTCCAGCTGTTCGGCAATCACCCGCCGTGACAGGCAGCTGATGCCTAACCCATGACGGACCGCATGTTTAATCGCCTCCGAGTTGCCAAGCTCCATGCCCAGTTGAAATGCGGGCAGATGCGACAACAGCACGTAGTCGACGATTTCCCGCGTGCCGGAGCCATGCTCGCGCAGGATCCACTGCGCTTCCGCCAGCCGTTGCAGCGTCAATTCGCCCTCTAAGAACGGCGAGTCAGGGGCGGCGAACACCACCAGTTCATCTTCAATCCACGGCTCGGCGATAATATCCGCCGCGTGGCACGGCCCTTCTATCAGACCAATATCGACGCGCAGATCGCTGACCGCATTAATCACGTCCTGGCTGTTGCCGACGCTCAGCTCCAGCGGTAGTTCGGGGAAATCGCGGCGGTAGCGGGCGATGATTTCCGGCAGAATATAGTTGCCAATGGTGCTACTGGCATAAACGCGGATAGCGCCATTATCGCCGCGAAACAGCTGTTCTATCTCTCCGGCGCGCTCCAGCAGGGCCAGCGCGCGCGGATAGAGCAAGCGGCCGTGCTCGTTGACCACCAGCCGTTTGCCAACGCGGTCAAAAAGCTGAACGCCGAGTTGCCCCTCCAGGTCGGTCAGCGCCGCGCTCACCGCCGACTGCGACAGCGCCAGCATCTGTGACGCCTGAGTCGTCGACCCGCTTTTCAAAACCTCAGCAAAAACTTCCAGTTGCCGTAGCGTGATATGCATAACTCACCTTTGTATTAGCCCAAGCTGGATAACCGTCAACGCTATGTTGACATAAATCAGCAGGGCTGTGGCCTGAAGGATGAAGGGTTTATCACTTATTCCGATAGATTATAAATATATAATCAATTTTATTTTTAAACCAGCCAGTCGTATTCTTTGCCCAGACAAAGGAGAAGGTTATGACAGCACTCACTTTACCCACTAAACATCGCACCCTGTGGCATTTCGTCCCAGGCCTGGCGCTGACCGCCGCGTTGACCGGCGCCGCCCTGTGGGCAGGCAGTTTTCCTGCTATCGCCGGCGCGGGCTTCAGCGCGCTGACGCTGGCTATCTTGTTCGGCATGGTGGTCGGTAACACCGTTTATCCAAAGATTTGGCAGTCCTGCGATGGCGGGGTGATTTTCGCCAAGCAGCATCTGCTGCGCCTGGGGATCATTCTGTACGGTTTTCGTTTGACGTTCGCCCAGATTGCTGACGTCGGCGTCAGCGGGATCCTGATTGACGTACTGACGCTTTCCAGCACCTTCTTTATCGCCTGTTTCCTCGGGCAGAAGGTCTTCGGTCTCGATAAACACACCAGTTGGCTTATCGGCGCCGGTAGCAGCATCTGCGGCGCCGCGGCGGTTCTGGCCACCGAACCGGTCGTCAAAGCTGAAGCCAGTAAAGTGACGGTCGCCGTGGCGACAGTGGTTATCTTTGGTACCATCGCCATCTTCCTCTACCCGGCGATGTATCCGCTGCTGGCGCACTGGTTCACTCCGGAAACCTATGGCATCTATATGGGCTCCACCATGCATGAAGTCGCGCAGGTGGTTGCCGCCGGTCACGCGGTTAGCCCGGACGCCGAAAATGCCGCGGTTATCGCCAAAATGCTGCGCGTGATGATGCTGGCTCCGTTCCTGCTGTTCATCGCCGCTCGTGTGAAACAGCTGGCGCCAGCCGGTAACGGCGAAAAGAGCAAAATCACCATTCCGTGGTTTGCCATCCTGTTTATTCTGGTGGCGGTGTTTAACTCCTTCCACCTGCTGCCGAAAGCCGTCGTCGATATGCTGGTCACGCTTGATACCGTACTGCTGGCAATGGCAATGGCCGCGCTGGGCTTAACAACCCACGTCAGCGCGCTGAAAAAAGCCGGCGCTAAGCCGTTGCTGATGGCGCTGGTGCTGTTCGTCTGGCTGATTGTTGGCGGCGGCGCGATTAACTTCGCTATCCACCACCTGATTGGCTAAGCAGTAAGTTTCTCGTCGATATTCATTCATTGCTGTAACTCTCCGGTTAAGCCGCTATCATTACCCTCCCCCCAGCGGCTTAACTGGAGTTTTTTTATGAAATACATTGGAGCGCACGTAAGCGCCTCCGGCGGGCTGGCCAATGCCGCCATCCGCGCCGCCGAAATCGAAGCGACCGCCTTCGCCCTGTTCACCAAAAATCAGCGTCAATGGCGCGCCGCGCCGCTCACCAATGACGCGATTGCCGAATTCAAAGCCGCCTGCGAAAAATATCACTTCGGCCCGGGGCAGATCCTGCCGCACGACAGCTACCTGATTAACCTCGGTCATCCGGTCGAAGAAGCGCTGGAGAAATCCCGCGAGGCGTTTATCGATGAATTAACCCGCTGCCAGCAGTTGGGATTAACGCTGCTCAACTTCCATCCGGGCAGCCACCTGCAGCAGATCCCGGAAGATGAATGCCTGGCGCGTATCGCTGAATCCATCAACATCGCGCTGGCGAAAACCGAAGGCGTGACCGCGGTTATCGAAAATACCGCCGGTCAGGGCAGCAATCTTGGTTTTAAATTTGAACATCTGGCCGCCATCATTGACGGCGTTGAAGACAAATCCCGCGTTGGCGTCTGCATTGATACCTGCCACGCTTTCGCCGCCGGTTATGACCTACGCAGCGCGGAGGAGTGTGAAAAGACCTTTGCCGAATTCGAACGGATCGTCGGCTTCCAGTATCTGCGCGGCATGCACCTCAATGATGCCAAAAGCACTTTTGGCAGCCGCGTCGACCGTCACCATAGCCTCGGTGAAGGCAATATCGGCCATGATGCTTTTCGTTGGATCATGCAGGATAACCGTTTCGATGGTATCCCGCTGATTCTGGAAACCATTAACCCGGATATCTGGGCGGAAGAAATTGCCTGGCTGCGGGCGCAGCAGACCGCCGAAGTGGCCTGAATTCAGGAACAAAAAAAGGGCCGATGAATCGGCCCTTTTCTATTGCGCTGATATTACGCCGCTTTTTCAACTTCCGCTGCCGGCGCTTCCGGGCGCTTCAGCACCGCGTAAGAGAGACCCGCGACCAGCGTACCGGCAATAATCGCCAGCAGATAACCCAGCACCGGAGTGATGGCGCCAGGGATCAGCAGGACGAACAGACCGCCGTGCGGCGCCATCAGTTTCGCGCCTACCGCCATCGAGATAGCGCCGGTCACCGCGCCGCCAACGATACAGCAAGGCAGTACGCGCATCGGGTCACGTGCGGCGAATGGAATCGCCCCTTCGGTGATAAAGCACAGCCCCAGAACCAGCGCCGCTTTACCGCCTTCACGCTGCGATTTATCGAACTTGTTACGAGCAATCAGCGTTGCCAGGCCAAGCGCCAGCGGTGGCACCATACCGGCCGCCATGATCGCCGCCATCGGCGCATAGGTTTGGGTACTCAACAGACCCACACCGAAAGCATAAGCCGCTTTGTTCACCGGCCCGCCCATATCGGTACACATCATACCGCCGAGGATCGCGCCCAGCAGCACCGCGTTCGCCGTCCCCATGGTTTGCAGCCAATGGGTCAGCCAGGCCAGGATACCCGCCACCGGTTTGCCAATCAGGTAGATCATTGCCAGGCCGACAATCAGGCTGGAAATCAGCGGAATGATCAGAATCGGCTTCAACGCTTCCATACTCTGCGGCAGCTTCAGCTTGGTGCTGATTAACTTCGCCACATAACCGGCAAGGAAACCGGCGATAATACCGCCGATAAAGCCGGAGCCGCCGCTGACGGCCAGCATACCGCCGATAAGACCAGGCGTCAGACCCGGACGGTCAGCGATGGAGAAAGCGATAAAGCCCGCCAGTACCGGCACCATCAGCGCAAAGGCTGAACCGCCGCCGATTTGCATCAACGCCGCCGCCATGGTGTCTTTCACTTCAAACGCTTTAATACCAAACGCGAACGACAGCGCGATACACAGCCCGCCCGCGACCACCATCGGCAGCATGTAGGATACGCCGGTCAGCAGGTGACGATAGGCGCCAGCCGACTCTTTTTTACCTTCACCGGACGCCTGCGGTTTGCCGGATGGCTGGTACGGCTTCGCTTCCGCAACGGCTTTATCCAGCTCCTGCGCGGTTTTCTTCAGCGCCAGGCCGGTGGTGGTGCGATACATCGGTTTACCGGCGAACTTCGCCAAATCGACTTCGATGTCGGCGGCGACGATGACCAGATCCGCCTGCTCCACCTCTTCCGGAGTAATGGCATTACCCGCCCCCACGGAGCCACGGGTTTCCACTTTCACCCACCAGCCGCGTTTTTTGGCTTCGGTTTCGATGGCTTCCGCCGCCATAAAGGTATGAGCAACGCCGGTCGGACAAGCGGTAACGGCGACAATACGTTTCTGCCCCTGAGCGGCGGCCGGAACGGCTACCGCCGCTGGCGCAACGTACGGCTTAGCGTGGTCTTTCGCTTCGCCGAGGAACAATTCCGGATGAGCGACTGCACGGTTAATATCGCCCAGATAGACGTTTTTACCGTTCAGCGCGCTGTCAGCCGGCAGCGCGGTTCCCAGCACGATGGCCAGTTCAGCATCGTTCGGGTTATCAATCAACTCAAGGTGCGCTTTCTGCGCCGCGGCGCTGAGCAGGGTCTTCGCCATGTAGGCGCGAGCCTGTCCAAGCCCGGCATCAATAATCAGCAGCGTTTTCATTATGCCTCTCCTGCTGTCAATTAAAGGGTTGTAAGTCGACGCGCGCCATCATTGCGGCCAACTGGGTACGATCGGTAATGCCAACGTTGCTCTGGCTGACGGCCAGGGCGGCGACGGCGGTCGCCAGACGCAGGGTATGCTCGCTGGATTCACGCATCAGCAGGCCGTAAATCAGGCCGCCGACCATCGAATCACCGGCGCCTACGGTGCTGACGACCTCGACTGAAGGCGGTTTAGCAATCCATTCGCCGGAGGCGTTGACCCACAGCGCGCCCTCTTCGCCCAGCGAAATCACCACGTGGGCGATACCTTGCTCGCGTAGCGCATGAGCGGCGTCGATGACATCTTTCATCTCCGGCAGCTTGTGGCCAGCCCAGATTTCCAGCTCGCGGCGGTTTGGTTTTACCAGCCACGGCGCGGCTTTCAGTCCGGCGACCAGCGCTTCGCGGCTGCTATCGAAAATAATGCACGGACACTGGCTGCGCAGGCGCGTCATCCAGTCGGTGAAGGCCTCCGGACTTACGCCGGACGGCAGGCTGCCGCTGACGCAAACCATATCGAACTGCCCCAGCCAGCTCAGAGAATCATTAACGAAACGCTCCCAGTCCGCCGGGGTTACTTCAAAACCGGAGAAGTTGAAATCGGTCACTTCGCCGTCTTTTTCCGTCAGCTTGACGTTAATACGGGTACGCCCCTGCACCACCTGGAAGCGGTTGGCGATGCCCAGCTCGCTGAACAGCTGCTGGAAGCCATCCTGGTTATCTTTTCCGAGGAAGCCGCCGACGGTGACGTCGATGCCGAGATCTTTCAGCACTTTCGCCACGTTAATACCTTTACCTGCCGCATGCAGGCCGGTGGTGCGCACGAGGTTCACTTCGCCACGTTCGATTTCCGGGGTGAAGCCCACCAGGTCGTATGCCGGATTTAAAGTAATCGTTGCTACACGTCTGCTCATTTATGCGCCCTCCCCAAGGCCTGCGGCGATCGCTTCGCCAATCGCATCCAGCGCTTGTTGCGCATCTTCACCCTGCGCGGTAAAACGCAGACGGTGACCTTTTTTCACACCCAGCGCCACGACCTTCATCAGGCTGCGGCCATTGGCCGGCTTGCCGGAACCGTCGAGGTTGGTGACGGTAATGTCGCTGGAGAATTGTTTAATCGTATTGACCAACATCGTGCCCGGACGCGCGTGCAGCCCGTGCTCGTTGCGTACTACAAATTCAGCATTCAGCACGTCTTCAGCAATGGCGTCGTCGCTGGTCAGCAGCGCCAGCAGCGTGGCGGCGTCGGCTTTCAGCAGATGCTCCGCTTTTTTATCAATGAGCAGATTGCTCAGGCGATTAAGCACCGCGGTCGGCTGCTCATCGGCCATCGCGACGGTGATCAGCAGCGCCACCGGCTGCCCGTCAGCGGTAAACACGTTGGCGGCGCGACTCACGGCGATAGCGCTACGCAAGTTGCCTTCCGCACAGTCGTTCAACCAGATCCCCTGACCCAGGTTGAGCGGCGCATCGTTAATGGTGCGGCTGACGAAATCGGCGTTTACCGCGCCCGCCTCTTTCAGCCGCGCGGCGTTCAGCGCCTGCAGCGTCAGCAGATCGTTGGCGACCACGTCCAGGCTCAAGGTTTCGTTGTCGAGCTTCAGCGCTTCGCTTTGCTTTTCGCCCATCAGCAGAGCGCGCAGTTCTTCTGCCGTAGTGGCGGTTCTCAGCTGTTCAGCCACCGAGTCGTCGCTCAGAACGTGCGTCAACTGACGCAGCAGACCAAGGTGCTCGTCGGAGCTGGCGGCAATGCCGATCGCCACATAAGCGGTTTGTCCTTCTCCCCAGGTCACGCCCTGCGGGAACTGATACACCTGTACACCCGTTTTCAGAACCTGGTCGCGGGTATCGGTGGTGCCGTGCGGGATGGCGATGCCATTGCCGAGGAAAGTGGAGGTCTGCTGCTCGCGGGCAAGCATACCGTTAACGTAGCCGTCAGCCACATTACCCGCGCTAACCAGCGCGCCAGCAATCTGACGTATTGCCTCTTCTTTATTCGCGGCCTGCTGGCCGGGATGAATATCCTGAACAGATAACTGGAACATAGTTCTCCTCTCCGCTGAAGTGAATCGTTTCAGCTAACATGAGAAAAAATACGCCACCCGATGATTGGATAATACTCTGATGACGCTGAAACGTTTCAATGAGTCTGTACCTTTATTGTGCACTGCGCAAGTAAACTCCGAAGGCTGATAACAGAATTTAGAGATACCGCACATTTTTGCTGAAGCTAATGGTGAAATCCGCCATTGGCTTCAGCATTTTGCTGAACGACATAATTTGAAACGCCTTTTTAATTTTTCGTGCCATACCACTATTTATTTTATGGGTGTCGGCGTAAACTTCGCCTCTTCTGAAACCAACGATATTCCAGCATGCAAAACAGTAGCGCCGCCCTTCCCCGCCGCGGGTTCGACTTAACCTCCTCCGCTTTTCTTATCGTCGCCTTTCTGACGGGGATCGCCGGGGCCTTACAAACCCCGACCCTGAGCCTGTTTTTGACCAATGAGGTGCACGTGCGCCCGGCAATGGTCGGCTCCTTTTTTACCGGCAGCGCGGTCATCGGTATTCTGGTAAGCCAGTTTCTTGCCGGGCGTTCCGATCGTAAAGGCGATCGCAAGCAGCTGATTGTCGCCTGCTGCCTGCTGGGGGTGCTGGCCTGCGTGCTGTTCGCCTGGAACCGCAACTACTTTATTCTGCTGTTCGTCGGCGTCTTTCTCAGTAGTTTTGGCTCTACCGCCAACCCGCAAATGTTCGCCCTCGCTCGCGAACACGCGGACAAAACCGGGCGCGAGGCGGTGATGTTCAGCTCCATTCTGCGCGCGCAGGTCTCGCTGGCGTGGGTAATCGGCCCACCGCTGGCCTACGCGCTGGCGATGGGTTTTGGTTTTACCGTGATGTATCTCAGCGCCGCCGTGGCGTTTATTATCTGCGCGCTGATGGTCTGGTTTTTCCTGCCCAGCATGCGTAAAGAGAGCAAAACCGCTGTTGGTCATCTTGAAGCGCCGCGCACCAACCGCCGCGACGCGCTGCTGCTGTTCAGCATCTGTACGTTAATGTGGGGCACCAACAGCCTCTATATCATTAATATGCCGCTGTTTATCATTAATGAACTACATCTGCCGGAGAAACTGGCCGGGCTGATGATGGGGACCGCCGCCGGGCTGGAAATCCCCACCATGCTGATTGCCGGTTATTACGCGAAACGTTTTGGAAAGCGCTTGCTGATGCGCATTGCCGCGCTTGCCGGGCTGCTGTTTTATGTCGGTATGCTGACCGTCCATACCCCGGCCCTGCTGCTGGGGATGCAGGCGCTGAACGCGATTTACATCGGGATCCTCGCCGGTATCGGTATGCTCTATTTTCAGGATCTGATGCCGGGCCAGGCGGGCGCGGCGACGACGCTCTATACCAATACCACGCGCGTCGGCTGGATCATCGCCGGCTCGCTAGCGGGCGTCGTTGCGGAAATCTGGAGCTATCACGCGGTGTTCTGGATTGCGCTAGTGATGGGAATTATCGCCCAGGTCTGCCTGTGGCGTATTAAAGACGTTTAGGGCGCGGTCAGCGCTTCGAGATGAATGAGATAAGCCATCGCCTGCTGACGCGTGCTGCCGCACATTTCCGCCATCGGTTGTAAACCCGCGCAGACTTTAGGGCGCAGCGGCGAGGCAAAAATCTTGCAACGCAGATGTTCATCCAGCTGCACGCACGGTGTATTTGCCGGCTTGCCGTCAGGCATTCCGGGAATGGGGCTTGAGATGGACGGCGCGGTGCAACAGGCTCCGCAGTCCGGGCGACATTCCATACCTGACTCCTTAATGAGTGGGAGGCGGACAGTAGCAAAATATCGGCTATCAGGAAAGCTGAAGCTGGCGAAACGGCTTTTTCAGCAGCGCCGATCGAAGATTTGCCAGGAGATAGCAAAAGTCGCGAATTCCGCTTGCCTGAAAGGCCCGGCGCGAGTAGTTTTACGCGATATTTTTGACCCTTTAAGTGACAGGATTACTGCAATGCCAAGAGCGAATGAAATTAAAAAAGGTATGGTGCTGAATTACAACGGCAAACTGCTGATTGTTAAAAATATTGATATTCAGTCGCCAAGCGCCCGTGGCGCAGCAACGCTGTATAAAATGCGTTTTTCCGACGTGCGTACCGGCCTGAAAGTAGAAGAGCGTTTTAAGGGCGACGATATTGTTGATACCGTCACCCTGACCCGTCGTTTCGTTGACTTCTCCTACGTCGATGGCAACGAATATGTATTCATGGATAAAGAAGACTATACCCCGTATACCTTCACCAAAGAGCAGATCGAAGAAGAGCTACAGTTTATCCCGGAAGGCGGGATGCCGGATATGCAGGTTCTGACCTGGGATGGCCAGCTGTTGGCGCTGGAGCTGCCGCAGACCGTTGACCTGGAAATCGTAGAAACCGCACCGGGTATCAAAGGCGCTTCCGCCAGCTCGCGCACCAAACCGGCCACTATGAGCACCGGGCTGGTCATTCAGGTTCCGGAATACCTGACCAGCGGTGAGAAAATCCGCATTCATATCGAAGAGTGCCGCTATATGGGCCGCGCGGACTAACCCCCCTCCTCTGACGGTTGCCCGGCCCCGCGTCGCGCAGGCCGGGTCTGTTCCCGGATGGCGGCGCTGCGCGCCTTATCCGGGCTACAGTTCGTGCCATTGTGAGCTTAAGATCTCTATTTTGTACCCATGGTTACTGAAACTGCCGGTGTTGGTGGCCTCAAAATCGCTGAGACGTTCCCGGAAGGCCGGGGCAGTTCGGTAGCCCGGCTAAGCGTAGCACAGGCCGGGGAATGTCCCGGATGGCGGCGCTGCGCTCCTTATCCAGGCTACTCGCTGCCGATATCAGGCACAAAAAAGGACAGCCGTTGGCTGTCCTTTTGCTTTCCCTCACGCCATGATTACAGCAGCTCAGGGTATTTGGTCATCTTCAGCGCCAGCTCAACCCCGCGCACTTCCGCCATGCCTTTCAGACGGCCAATCGCCGAATAACCGGGGTTGGTTTTCTTACGCAGATCGTCAAGCATCTGATGGCCGTGATCCGGACGGAACGGGATCGGGCGCAGATCGCCGGCTTTCTTACGACGCAGCTCTTCGCTCAGGATAGCATTGACCACCGCCACCATATTGACGTCGCCGTTCAGGTGCGCCGCCTCGTGGAAGGTTTTTGGATTTTCTTCACGGCAGGTAGAGCGCAAATGGGTAAAGTGGATACGATCGCCGAAGGTTTCCACCATCTTCACCAGATCGTTATCGGCGCGCACGCCGTAGGATCCGGTACACATGGTAAAGCCGTTATAAATGCTGTCTACCGTCTCTTTCAAGCACTGCATATCGTCGATCGTCGACACGATACGCGGCAGGCCGAGGATCGGACGCGGCGGATCGTCCGGGTGAACCGCCAGGCGCACGCCGACTTCTTCGCACACCGGCACAATCGCCCGCAGGAAGTAGGCCATGTTCTCACGCAGCTGCGCTTTATCGATGTGGTCATACTCCGCCAGCCGCGCGCGGAACTGATCGAGGGTATAGCCCTCTTCCGCTCCCGGCAGACCGGCAATGATATTGCGGGTCAGCTTGTCGATATCCGCCGCGCTCATCGCTTTGAAGTAAACTTCAGCCTGCTGCTGCTCTTCAGCGCTGTAGTCAGCTTCGGCGCCCGGGCGTTTAAGGATGTGCAGTTCAAAAGCGGCGAAAGCAATCTGGTCAAAACGCAGCGCTTTGGAGCCATCGGCCAGCTGATATTCCAGATCGGTACGCGTCCAGTCCAGAATCGGCATGAAGTTATAGCACACGGTATCGATACCGCAGGCCGCCAGATTGCGGATGCTCTGCTGGTAGTTGGCAATCCACTTATCATATTGTCCGCTGTGGGTTTTGATATCCTCATGCACCGGGATACTTTCGACCACCGACCAGCTCAGGCCTTTTTTCGCCAGTAGCGCTAAACGCTGTTTAATCTCGTCTACCGGCCAGACCTGACCATTCGGAATATGATGCAACGCCGTCACGACACCCGTGGCGCCCGCCTGGCGCACATCATCAAGCGATACCGGATCGTTCGGTCCATACCAACGCCAGGTTTGCTCCATCGCAATGCCCTCTTTAAGTTGTTATACCAATAGTGTGAAACATCATGACGACTACCATACATGCTTCTGCTGAATGGTCAATTTCGCCCGTAGCATTGATTGATCCAGCTCACACTAAGCGGATAAATTCGGCTTACCAATTTAAATTGCTGTCATATAACTTTACACTGCGTGATGTTAATCATTGGTTAATCAGGTGTATAAAAATGACAACTATCGCTACCGCCGCGCTGCCAGCAGGCGTGCAACTTCCGCAGTACGATCGCCGCCAATTGCGCTCGCGTATCGTGCACCTTGGTTTTGGCGCGTTTCACCGCGCGCATCAGGCGCTGCTAACCGACCGGGTGCTTAACGCCGGCGGTGGCGACTGGGGAATTTGTGAAATCAGCCTGTTCAGCGGCGATAAGCTGATGAGCCAACTGCGTGCGCAGGACCACCTGTTTACGGTGCTGGAAAAAGGCGCTGAGGGTAACCAGTCGATCGTGGTTGGCGCAGTGCATGAATGCCTGAACGCCAGACTGGATTCGCTGGCGGCGATTATCGAGAAATTCTGCGAACCGCAGGTGGCTATCGTTTCGCTGACGATCACTGAGAAAGGTTACTGTATCGATCCGGCGACCGGTAAACTGGATCCAACCCAGCCGCGTATCGTTCACGATCTGGAAAACCCGACGCTGCCGCAGTCGGCTCCCGGTATTTTAGTTGAAGCGCTCAATCGTCGCCGCGAACGCGGACTCGCTCCCTTCACCGTACTCTCCTGCGACAATATTCCCGACAATGGTCACATCGTGAAAAACGCCGTTCTCGGCATGGCTGAGAAACGTAGTCAGGAGCTGGCCGACTGGATTGCTGAACATGTCAGCTTCCCCGGCACTATGGTTGACCGCATCGTACCGGCCGCCACCGAAGAATCTCTGGCGGAGATTGCCTCCGTGCTGGGCGTTGAAGATCCCTGCGCCATCAGCTGCGAACCGTTTATTCAATGGGTGGTGGAAGATAACTTTGTCGCCGGGCGCCCGACCTGGGAAACGGCGGGCGTACAGATGACCCGCGACGTCCTGCCGTGGGAACAAATGAAACTGCGGATGCTCAACGGTAGCCACTCTTTCCTCGCCTGGCTGGGCTATCTGGCCGGGCACGCGCATGTGAGCGACTGTATGCAGGATGATGTTTTCCGCCATGCCGCCCGCCGCCTGATGCTTGATGAACAAGCGCCAACGCTATCGATTACCGGCGTGGATTTAGTTGCCTATGCTGACAGCCTGATAACGCGCTTCGCCAATCCGGCGTTAAAGCATCGTACCTGGCAAATCGCCATGGACGGCAGCCAAAAGCTGCCGCAGCGCATGCTCGATAGTATTCGCGTTCACCTGGCAAACGGCAGCCGCTGGCCGCTGCTGGCGCTGGGCGTGGCTGGCTGGATGCGTTATGTAAGCGGCGTCGACGACGCCGGGCAAGCCATTGATGTGCGCGACCCGCTGGTCGACAAAATCAAACAGTTGGTTGGCGCCAGCCAGCAAGAAGAGCGCGTCAGCGCCCTGCTCAGTCTGGAAGAGATATTTGGCAAGGATCTGCCGGGCAATCCGCAGTTTGTTGCCGACGTCACTGCAGCCTGGCATCAGTTGGTTGAATCAGGCGCCCGCGAAGCCGTGGCTAAGGCGCTACGCAGTTAACAATTTCTGCTGTTTAGCGGACAGAATGCATTTCTGTCCGCAGTATCCCTTCTCTTTTTCCCCTTTTTTCGTCAGGATAGTCGCAACTGTTACAACATTACATTTCTGTGCTGGAGAAATTGTGACCAAAACTAACCTGATCACGGGCTTTCTCGGCAGCGGCAAGACGACCTCAATTCTTCATCTACTGGCTAATAAACCTGCGGATGAAAAATGGGCCGTGCTGGTCAACGAGTTTGGCGAAGTCGGCATCGACGGCGCCCTGCTGGCGGAAAGCGGCGCGTTGCTAAAAGAGATCCCCGGCGGCTGCATGTGCTGCGTCAACGGTCTGCCGATGCAGGTTGGGCTCAATACGCTGTTGCGCCAGGGAAAACCTGACCGTCTGTTGATTGAGCCTACCGGGCTGGGCCATCCGAAGCAAATTCTCGATATCCTCACCGCCGCCGTCTATGAACCGTGGATCGATCTGCGCGCGACGCTGTGCATTCTCGATCCGCGCCAGCTGTTGGAGGAAAAGATCGTGGCCAATGATAATTTCCGCGATCAGCTGGCCGCAGCCGATATCATCGTCGCCAATAAAAGCGATCGGGCGACGCCGGAAAGCGATGCCGCTTTTGCCAACTGGTGGCGGCAGTACGCCGGGGAGCGCCTGCAGGTAAACGCCACCCAGGGGAATATCGAGCTCGCGCTGCTGGATCTCCCGCGCCGTAACACCGCCCCGCTGCCGGCAAGCCCGGACCACGTGCATAGTCACGGGCAAAAGCAGGGTCTGGCGGCGTTGAATCTACCGGCGCATCAACGCTGGCGTCGCAGTGTTAACAGCGGCCAGGGATACCATGCCTGCGGCTGGATTTTTGATGCTGATACCCAATTTGACACCGTTGGGTTGCTGGAATGGGCGCGCCTGGCGCCGGTTGGCCGGGTGAAAGGCGTGATGCGTATTGCTGAAGGATTGGTGCGGATCAACCGTCAGGGGCTCGATCTGCACATCGAAACCCAAAACGCGCCGCCGCCGGATAGCCGCATCGAACTGATTTCCGAGTCAGAAGTTGACTGGAATGCCCTGCAGTCCTCGCTGTTGAAGCTTCGTTTAAGTTAATGCGGCTATGTTTGGCCGCTGTTTAAAAAAATCGCATCTGTTATGACTAAAAACCGTATCCCCTTTATCTTGCTGCTGAACGTCGCGGGCGTAGCCTTATTTTGTTCCTGGTATCTACCGGCAAATCACGGTTTCTGGTTCCCGCTTGACTCGGCTATTTTTCACTTCTTTAACCAGGGCGTCAGCACCAACCGCGCGTATGCCTGGCTGTTAGCCATTATCAACAATCGCGCGTTCGACGCCTGCTCGCTGCTGGCGATGGGCTGTCTGATGCTCAGTTTCTGGATCAAAGCGCAGAGCGCTGAACGCCGTCGCATTATCCTTATGGGGCTGGTGATGTTGCTCGCGGCGGTGATTATCAATCAACTTGCCCAGCATCTGATGCCGGTACAGCGCGCCAGCCCTTCGTTGTTCTTTACGGATATTACGAAAGTCAGCGACGTGGTCTCACTGCCAACCAAAGACGCTTCAAAAGATAGCTTCCCGGGCGACCACGGCATGATGTTGCTCATTTTCGCCTCGTTTATGTGGCGATATTTCGGCCGCCGGGCATTTATCATTGCGCTGGTTATTTTTGTGGTTTTTGCTTTCCCGCGAGTGATGATCGGCGCCCATTGGTTCACCGATATTGCCGTAGGGTCGCTCAGCGCGGTGCTGATAGGCGCGCCTTGGGTATTAATGACCTCGCTTTCCGATAAGTTGATCGCCTGGTTTGACCGTTCGCTTCCGGGTGGAATAGCAAAAAAATAAGATCATTTTTACATTTTATTAATATTATCCATAAGGGGTCGTTCTGACCCCTTTTTTTATATTTGCTGATGATTTATTCGCGACATCATCTTCCTGTCACATTAATCATCATTGAAATGAAGATATTGCATATTTTTCAGCCAAAAAAGGCGCTATTTTTCCCTTTGCCGATGATTCACTTTTTGTCGCAAAAATACTTATAAGAAATCGCGCAAAACCGCTCGCCATCCCACGTTTGATAGGGTAATCTCTTTCTCGTTTTGCCCTTCCAGGCAACACAATTCATCATTTGAATAAATTTGTGCGGTACTCCACATTTTTAGGCTTAAGGAATTGTCTCATTGCTTTCTGGAATCTAGGCTCTACCACGTTTGGCATTTTTTATAACGACATTGTCGTTAAGGACAACAAGGGAAAATAAACATAATGGTCAAATCTCAGCCGATTTTGAGATATATCTTGCGGGTCGTCCCCGCGATTGCAGTTGCGGTTCTGCTTTCCGCGTGTAGTTCAACAAGTACCGCCAAGAATATGCATTCTGAGACGCATGCTGTGGGTAGTGGAGATTTATCATCACTGCAAGCCTCTCAGGATGAATTTGAAAAAATGGTCAGCAACCTGGACGTTAAGTCCCGCTTGATGGACCAGTATGCTAGCTGGAAAGGCGTGCGTTACCGCCTTGGCGGCAGCACCCGGAAAGGGATCGATTGCTCGGCGTTCGTGCAGCGTACTTTCCGTGAACAATTTGGTCTGGAGCTGCCGCGCTCAACTTCCGAGCAGCAGGATTCCGGCAAATCGATTTCGCGCACTCAACTGCGTACCGGTGATTTAGTACTGTTCCGTGCGGGCTCTACGGGCCGTCATGTCGGTATCTACATCGGCAACAACCAGTTTGTACATGCCTCTACCAGCAGCGGCGTCACCATCTCAAGCCTGGATGAGCCATACTGGAAAAAGCGCTATAACGAAGCGCGTCGCGTTCTGAGTCGTTCCTGATACCTCTTCTTACCATCGGTTATCCCTTGGCTGACGGTAAGAAATGAAAAAAACACTGCCCCGGCAGTGTTTTTTTGCTTTTCCGCCGATGATCTCCGCAAAATAAGCTATGTCTTTACAAGCTATGCCTTTTAAAGGAAATGGAACCATACTCTTCTGGCACCCCATTGGCATGATTCAATTATACGGACAGATTCTGGCCTATGCTAACCCGCTACTTTTCACCCCGACGTAAAATCTGGCTCACCAGTATTTGCATTGGCGTTGCCGTCGCGCTACTGGCCGGCAGCATCCAGTTTATGGTTATCTACCACAACCGCTCTGAACGTTTCGATCAGATAATCAATAACGTCAGTCACTACCTTAATAGTTATTTCGCCGATTTAAGCGAAACCATCGATGGCCTGCAACCTCTGCTCGATCAGCCCTGTGAGCATATTGACTCCGGCCTGGCTGCCAGCGCCGCCTTCAGTCCGAACGTACGCGCCTTCCTGCTGGTGAAAAACGGTAAAGCGTTCTGTTCATCCGCCACCGGCGCAATGAACACACCGTTTAAACAATTGATACCGCAGCTTGATATCAATAAACCCCTGGATATGGCCATCCTCCAGGGCACACCGATGATGCCGGACACCGCCGCGTTGGCAATGTGGGTGCAACACCCCGGCGATCGAGATAGCGGCATTTTTGTATCCATCAATGCTAATCTGACGCCTTACATCCTCTATACCGCACGGCAGAATGACTTCAACGGTATTGCGCTGGCCATCGGCCATACTGCGATTTCGACCTTCAGCAGCAAAATTATCGATCCGCTATCATTGCCCAATGAGCCGATACGCCAGATTCAGGTTCCGGGGCTACCGCTAAAAGTGTATCTCTTTTCCAACAGCTGGTTTGGCGAGAATACCCAGTTCGCCCTGCTGCTCGGCGTGGTATGCGGCATGCTTGCCGGCTTACTCAGCTACTACATCCTGACGATCAAATCCGATCCGCGGAAATCGATCCAACTGGGGATCAAAAACAACCAGTTCTACGTGGTCTACCAGCCGGTGGTAAAGGCCGATACCCTGCAGATTAGCGGCGTTGAAGTGCTGATGCGCTGGCGGCATCCGGTGGTGGGTGAAATCCCGCCAGACGTCTTTATTAATCTGGCGGAAACGCAGCAGATGATCGTGCCGCTCACCCATCACCTGTTAATGTTGATTGCCCGCGATGCGCCGACTCTGCAGCGCATTTTGCCGCGCGGCACCAAGCTTGGCCTGAATATCTCCCCTGCCCACCTGCATGCCGCCGAATTTCAGCAAGATATGCGACGTTTTGCTGCCGCGTTACCCGCAAACTACTTCGACGTCGTGCTGGAAATAACCGAGCGCTCGATGATCGATAAAAACCGGTCGATGGCTATTTTTGAGTGGCTGCACCAACAGGGCTTCGAAATTGCTATTGATGATTTTGGTACCGGCCATAGCGCGCTAATTTATCTTGAGCGCTATAACTTTGATTATCTGAAGATCGATCGTGGTTTTGTGCAGGCGATCGGTACCGAAACCGTCACCTCTCCCGTCCTGGATGCGGTATTAACGCTAAGCCGCCGCCTGCAGCTGAAAACCGTGGCAGAAGGCGTAGAAACACCGGAGCAGGCGGAATGGCTGCGCGCTCACGGCGTGAAATATCTGCAAGGTTACTGCTTCAGCCGCCCGCTGCCGCTGGAGAAACTGGTTGCCGCTCATGATGAACCGGCAAATTATTTCACAAGCCGCTGAGGGTCGCTTATGATGCGAAACCATCGGGGTTAATGGTCAGAGGATGATATTCCAACTATGTTTGCGCGCATCGGCCTGCTGCTGCTGGCTTTATTTAGCCTTAGTAGCCAGGCGCAAACCATAAAAGAGAGCGAGGCGTTCGCTATTATCGGCGAGCCAAAGTATGCCGTTGACTTTCATCACTTCGATTACGTCAATCCGGATGCGCCAAAAGGCGGTGGTATTACGCTTGCCGCCATTGGCACCTTCGACAATTTCAATCGCTACGCCCTGCGCGGTAATCCCGGCGTACGCACCGATGCGCTGTATGACACTCTGTTTACCACCTCGGACGATGAACCGGGCAGCTACTACCCGCTGATTGCCGATCGCGCGCGCTTTACCGATGATTTCTCGTGGATGGAAATTACCATCAACCCGCGGGCCCGCTTTCATGACGGTAGCCCGATTACCGCCAGCGACGTTGCTTTCACCTTTCAAAAATTTATGACCGAAGGGGTCCCGCAGTTCCGTCTTATTTATAAAGGGACGACCGTCAAAGCTATCGCCCCGCTGACGGTGCGCATCGAACTGGCCAAGCCGGGCAAAGAGAATATGCTCAGCCTGCTGTCCCTGCCGATAATGCCCGCGTCATTCTGGCGCCATCATAAGCTGAGCGACCCCCTTTCAACGCCGCCGCTCGCCAGTGGCCCCTATCGCATCAGCAGTTGGCGGATGGGGCAATATATTGTCTATTCGCGAGTCGAGAACTACTGGGCCGCCGACCTGCCGGTGAACCGCGGGCGCTGGAACTTCGACACGATTCGCTACGACTACTATCTCGACGATAACGTCGCTTTCGAAGCCTTCAAAGCCGGAGCGGTAGATATGCGCGAGGAGAGTTCGACAAAAAACTGGGCGACGCGCTATATCGGGCGCAACTTTAGCAACGGTTATATAGTGAAAGACGATCGCACGACTACCTCGGCAAAGGATACCCGCTGGCTGGCTTTTAATACTCAGCGCCCGGTCTTTGCCGACCGCCAGGTGCGTGAAGCCATCACCCTTGCATTTGATTTCGAATGGATGAATAAGGCGCTGTTTTACGGCGCCTACAGTCGGCCAAACAGTTACTTTCAGAATACAGAATATGCCGCTCGTGATTACCCGAAGGCCGATGAACTCACTTTGCTGGCGCCGTTGAAAAAAGATTTGCCGCCAGAGGTCTTTACCCGGATTTATCAGCCGCCCGTTTCCAACGGCGATGGGTTTGATCGCGCCAATTTACTTAAAGCAGATGCCCTGTTGAACCAGGCGGGATGGGTGCTAAAAAACCGTCAGCGGGTAAACCGTAAAACCGGCAAACCGCTGCGCTTTGAGCTGCTGCTCGCTTCCGGCGGCAACGTCAGTTGGGTACTACCGTTCCAGCATAATTTACAGCGTTTAGGCGTGACGATGGATATCCGTCAGGTGGATAACTCCCAGGCCACCAGCCGACTGCGGAGCCGCGATTACGACATGATGCCTTCGCTGTGGCGCACCACCGCCTGGCCAGATACGGGTTTACAGGTTTCGTGGGCCTCGGACTATATTAACTCCAGCTATAACGCGCCGGGAGTGCAGAACCCGGCAGTCGACGCGCTGATTGCGCAGATCGTTCGCTGGCAGGGCAACAAACAGAAACTCCTGCCGCTGGGCCGCGCGCTCGACCGGGTGCTGACCTGGAACTATTACATGCTGCCGATGTGGTATATGGCGCAGGACAGGACGGCTTACTGGAATAAATTTTCCTTCCCGCAAACACGCCCGGCCTACTCCTCCGGTTTTGATGGCTGGTGGTACGATGTTAACAAAGCCGCCAGGCTTCCCGCAGACCGACGTTAAGGATTAAAGATGGGCGCCTACCTGCTCCGCCGACTATTACTGGTGATCCCGACGCTTTGGGCCATCATCACCATCAATTTTTTTATCGTGCAGATTGCGCCAGGCGGTCCGGTCGATCAGGCGATCGCCGCCGTGGAGTTCGGCGACCGCAGCGGGTTGCCCGGCGCAGGAGATAGCGGTATGGGCGCCAGTCATGCGCGTACCGGCGTTGGCAATATCAGTGAAGGTCATTATCGCGGCGGGCGTGGGCTCGATCCGGAAGTGATTGCCGAAATCACCCACCGCTACGGCTTCGATAAACCGATTCACGAACGCTACTTTAAGATGCTCGGCGACTATCTGCGCTTTGATTTTGGCGATAGCCTGTTTCGCAGCGCTTCGGTGCTGCAGTTGATTAAAGACAGCCTGCCGGTGTCTATTACCCTCGGCCTGTGGAGCACGCTGATTATCTACCTGGTGTCGATACCGCTGGGGATCCGTAAAGCCGTCAGTAACGGCAGCCATTTCGACGTCTGGAGCAGCACATTTATCATCATCGGTTACGCCATCCCGGCATTTCTGTTCGCGATATTACTGATCGTGATTTTCGCCGGCGGCAGCTATTTCGATCTTTTTCCGCTGCGCGGCCTGGTCTCCGCTAATTTTGATAGCCTGCCGTGGTATCAGAAGATCGCCGACTATCTCTGGCATATCACCTTACCGGTGCTGGCGACGGTGATCGGCGGTTTCGCCGCCCTGACGATGCTGACTAAAAACAGTTTCCTTGATGAGATCCGCAAACAGTATGTGGTGACGGCCCGCGCCAAAGGCGTCGGGGAAAAACAGATCCTGTGGAAACACGTTTTTCGCAACGCCATGCTGCTGGTGATTGCCGGTTTTCCCGCCACCTTCATTAGCATGTTCTTTACCGGTTCGCTGCTGATTGAGGTGATGTTCTCGCTCAATGGTCTTGGGCTGCTCGGCTACGAAGCCACCGTGTCGCGCGATTACCCGGTGATGTTCGGCACTCTGTATATCTTCACGTTAATCGGCCTGCTATTAAACATTGTCAGCGACATCAGCTATACGCTGGTCGATCCGCGTATCGATTTCGAGGGCCGCTAATGTCATTTCTCTCCCCCGTTAATCAGGCCCGCTGGGCGCGTTTTCGCCACAACCGCCGCGGCTACTGGTCGCTATGGATCTTCCTGGCGCTGTTTATTTGCAGCCTGTGCGCCGAGCTTATCGCCAACGATAAGCCACTGCTGGTGCAGTATCGCGGTAGTTTGTACGTACCGGCGCTGAAAACCTATAGCGAAACGACCTTCGGCGGTGATTTTGCCACCGCCGCCGACTATCAGGATCCCTGGCTGCAAAAACGGCTGGAGGAAAACGGTTGGGTGCTGTGGGCCCCGGTGCGTTTCGGCGCCACCAGCATCAATTTCGCCACCGACAGCCCCTTCCCTTCGCCGCCGTCCAGGCACAACTGGCTGGGTACCGACGCTAACGGCGGCGATGTATTCGCACGGATCCTCTATGGCGCGCGGATTTCATTATTATTCGGTCTGCTGCTGACGTTCTTCTCCAGCCTGCTTGGCGTGCTTGCCGGGGCGCTGCAGGGCTACTACGGCGGTAAGCTCGACCTGTGGGGGCAGCGTTTTATCGAAGTATGGTCCGGAATGCCGACGCTATTTTTAATTATTCTGCTCTCAAGCGTAGTGCAACCTGATTTCTGGTGGCTGCTGGCAATCACCGTTTTATTTGGCTGGATGACGCTGGTCGGGGTGGTTCGCGCCGAATTCCTGCGCACCCGTAACTACGATTATATTCGCGCCGCACAGGCGCTGGGGGTCAGCGATCGCCATATTATCCTGCGCCATATGCTGCCGAATGCGATGGTCGCCACCCTCACCTTCCTGCCGTTTATTTTGTGCAGTTCGATAACCACCCTGACCTCGCTCGATTTTCTCGGCTTTGGCCTGCCGCTAGGCTCGCCGTCGCTGGGCGAACTGCTACTGCAGGGGAAAAATAACCTGCAGGCGCCGTGGCTGGGGATGGCGGCATTTTTGTCGGTGGCGGTGCTGCTGACGCTGCTGATTTTCATTGGCGAAGCGGTCCGCGACGCCTTCGATCCGAGTAAGGCGGTATAACATGAGCCAGCCGTTATTAGACATTGACGACCTCTCTATCGCCTTCCGCCAGCAAGGGGCAAGCCAAACGGTAGTCAGCAACCTGACGCTGCAGATTGCCGCGGGTGAAACGCTGGCGTTGGTCGGCGAATCCGGCTCCGGCAAGAGCGTCTCCGCGCTGTCGGTACTGCGCCTTCTGCCCTCGCCGCCGGTTAGCTATCCCAGCGGCGATATCCGCTTTCACGGGCAGTCGCTGCTGCACGCCGATGAGCGTACCCTGCGCGGGATCCGCGGCAACCGCATCGCGATGATTTTCCAGGAGCCGATGGTCTCGCTCAATCCGCTGCATACGCTGGAGAAACAGCTGTACGAGGTGCTCTCGCTGCACCGCGGCATGCGCAAAGAGGCGGCGCGCGGCGAAATCCTCGACTGTCTGGATCGGGTTGGCATCCGTAACGCTTCACGGCGGCTTGCCGACTATCCGCACCAGCTTTCCGGCGGCGAACGCCAACGGGTGATGATCGCCATGGCGCTGCTGACGCGCCCGGAGCTGCTCATCGCCGATGAACCAACCACCGCGCTGGACGTCTCGGTGCAGGCGCAAATTCTGCAACTGCTGCGCGAACTGAAGCATGAGCTCAACATGGGGATGTTGTTCATCACCCACAATCTGAGCATTGTCCGCCAGCTTGCCGACCGGGTGGCGGTGATGCAAAACGGCCGCTGCGTCGAAGAAAACGGCTGCCGGGAGCTGTTTCAGGCGCCCGCGCATCCGTATACCCGCCGCCTGCTGGATAGCGAACCGACCGGCAAACCGGTGCCGCTATCCGCCGATGCGCCCATCCTGCTGCAGGCCCGCGATCTCAACGTCGCCTTCCCAATCCGCAAAGGGGTCCTGCGCCGGGTGGTCGATCACAATCGGGTGGTCAACCATCTGACTTTTACCCTGCGGGCCGGAGAAACGCTGGGGCTGGTGGGAGAATCCGGCTCTGGCAAAAGCACCACCGGGCTGGCGCTGCTGCGGCTGATTAACTCCAGCGGAGAAATGCAGTTTGCCGGCGAGTCGATCCAGGGGCGAAATCGCCGCCAGATGCTGCCGCTGCGCCGACGCATTCAGGTCGTTTTTCAGGATCCGAATTCATCGCTCAACCCGCGCCTGAGCGTCCTGCAGATTATCGAGGAAGGATTACGCGTTCATCAGCCAACGCTGACGCCCGCGGAACGTGAACAGGCGGTGATTCAGGTGATGCAGGAAGTGGGGCTCGACCCCGCGACGCGACAGCGCTATCCGGCGGAATTCTCCGGCGGCCAGCGCCAGCGTATCGCCATTGCCCGGGCGCTGATCGTCAAACCGCAGCTGATTGTGTTAGATGAACCGACTTCATCACTGGATAAAACCGTGCAGGCGCAGATCCTGGCGCTGCTGAAGACGCTACAGCAAAAGCATCAGCTGGCCTATCTGTTTATCAGCCACGATTTACGTGTTGTACGGACGCTCTGTCATCAGGTGATAGTGCTGCGGCAGGGAGAAGTCGTCGAGCAGGGTGAATGCGAGCGCGTATTTACGGCACCGCTTCAGGAGTACACCCGCCAGCTGCTGGCGTTAAGCTGACGGTCAGAAGGGGTTGTTGCCAGAGAAAGGCTCGGCAATGGCCACGCCGAAATTTTTCAGTCGGCAGGTAGCGGCAAACTCATCCTGCATATTAACGAACAGGCACGGCTCGCCTTCACACTCAAGAATGGAACAATCCACTTCAATGTCGCTCAGCGCCTGGCTCAGCGTACGCATCACCGGCCACGCTTTCTCGCCGTCCGGGCTGAGCAGTTTTAATGCCACCAGGCTATTTTCGCCCTGCGCGCCGTTTTGCGGAATCGGTTCAACTCTTGAACCCGCAAAACCGGCCAGCCAGCGATAGCTCTGCGGCAGTCGGTGTACGATAGAGAGTTGCTGTGTATTCACTTGGTTTCCCCGGAAGCAAAAGGCTTCACAATAAATTTACATCAATATTAACACATTGTTGACAAATAGCCCTGCAACAGCTTAGAAAACGCTTACACCCGCATCGGGCCAGGGCTAACAGCTTATTATCCAGAACTTTATAGTTGCCTTGCGGAAACAGTTCGCGGCTATATGTACCCGTTTCTGTGATCCAAAACAACTTTTTTATCGCAACATTGCGACTTTTTACACTAATTGATTTTACATAAAAGAAACAAATAGCTAAACAGGGAAGCCGATTTCGGTTGATATGTATCAAAAAAGGGGCGGAAATCGCCCCTGAAAATGTGACTTAATGTGCGACTTTTCGTCGCCGGCTGGCGTACAGATAGAAGAGAATGGAGCTCGCGGCGCAAAAAGCGATAGAAATCAGCATCGGCCAGGCGGTGGTAAAGGTGGCCATCGACAGCAACGCGCCGATAATCGCGCCAATCCCAAAACGAAATGTTCCGGCCAGCGACGATGCGGTTCCCGCCATATGCGGAAACTCGTCGAGGATCACCGCCATGGCGTTAGAGGAGACCATTGATACGCAGCCGACGAACGCCGCCACGCCCACCACCAGCGACCAGAAACCAACATCAAGCAGCGCGCAAACCACCATCCACACCGCCATCGCCAGCTGGATCCACAGCCCGGCGCGGAACATATTCAATGCGCCGACCCGGCGAACAAAGCGGCTATTAATGATGGTCATGATGAACAGGAACACGATATTCAGCGCAAAATAGTAGCCAAAGTGCTGCGGCGACACGTGATTAATGTTGATGTAGACGAATGGACCCGCGCTGAGAAATGAAAACATGCCGGCAAAACTAAAGCCGCTGGCCAACATATAGCTGAGTACCCGCTTGTGGCGGAACAAGGTGGCGAAGTTGCCAAGCGTGGTGCGAATATGAAATTTCTGCCGTCTTTCAACCGGCAGCGTCTCGCTAATAAAGAAAGCGATCATCGCCGACGCCAGCAGCGCCGCCAGCGCCAGGATCCAGAAAATCGCGTGCCAGCTGAACCACACCAGCACCGCGCCGCCGACCATCGGCGCCACCAGCGGCGCAATGGTGGTGACCAGCATGACAAATGACATCATGCGCGAGAACTCTTCTTTCGGGTAAATATCGCGCATCAGGGCGTTGATCACCACGCTGGCCGCCGCGGCCGCCAGGCCGTGGAAGAAACGCATAGTAATCAGCATCTCGATGGTCTGCGATAACGCGCAGGCCACCGCCGCCGCGGCGAAAATCAGCGTCCCGCCGAGGATCACCGGTTTACGGCCAATGCTGTCGGCCATCGGCCCGTACAGCAGCTGGCCCAGCGCAAAGCCCAGAATATAGGTGCTGAGCGTCATTTGCGCGCTGCCGTCCGGCACGTTGAACTGCGACGAGATAACCGGTAGCGCCGGCAGATACATATCAATCGACAGCGGCATTAACATGGCCAACAGGCCAAGAATAAACACAATCCCCAATGAAGAATTCTGCTTTGTCGTCACGTTTTACTCCGTGCTTGTGGGGCGCCAACGCTGGCGATTTCGTCAGCCGTCAGCGGGCGGTATTCGCCGGGCTCCAGCGACGCATCAAGGGTAATATCGCCGATACGTTCGCGATGTAATCCCACGACGTGGTTACCCACCGCCGCGAACATGCGTTTTACCTGGTGGTAGCGGCCTTCGCTGATGGTCAGGCGCACTTCTGTCGGAGTAATAACTTCGAGGACAGCAGGTTTGGTGAGATCTTTTTCATTATGCAGCTGCACGCCTTTGGCAAACTGCTCGGCGACGCCCTCTTCCAGCGGATTTTCCAGCTCCACCAGATAGGTTTTTTCGCAGTGATGGCGCGGCGAAGTAATGCGGTGCGACCACTGCCCATCATCGGTCATCAGTACCAGACCGGTGGTGTCGATATCCAGACGCCCGGCGGCGTGCAGCTTATGGGCAACCGGCTCATCGAGAAAATAAAGCACCGTTGGATGATCGGGATCGTCTGTTGAACAGACATAACCCTGCGGCTTGTTGAGCATAAAGTAACGGGGGCCGTGCTGCTGGGTCAGCGTATTGCCGTCATATTCCACCTCGTGCTCCGGCTGGAGCTTAAAGGAGGCATCTTTCACAATGTCGCCGTCCACGGTAACGCGGCTGCCGCGGATTTCACGCCCGGCAATAGCACGGCTGACGCCAAGCTGCTGAGCGATAAACTTATCAAGTCGCATGAGATTTTTTAGCCTGTAATAATGCTGGAGCGGGCATCTCGCCCGAAAAAGAAGAATTCCATTGGTTAGTATAACGGGGTCTTAACACCACTCAAGGGAAAAGATTCATGGCATACTATTTGCGAGTTAATTAACCCCCGAGAATTGATGACTTTTACACTACGTCCCTACCAAAAAGAGGCGGTCGACGCCACGCTCGCCTGGTTCCGCCGTCACCATGAGCCGGCCGCCATCGTGCTGCCGACCGGCGCCGGCAAAAGCCTGGTGATCGCCGAACTTGCGCGGCTGGCGCGCGGACGCGTATTGGTTCTGGCCCACGTTAAAGAACTGGTGGCGCAGAATCACAGTAAATACTGTGCGCTTGGCCTGGAAGCCGATATTTTCGCCGCCGGTCTGCAGCGTAAAGAGAGCCAGGGCAAAGTGGTCTTCGGCAGCGTGCAGTCGGTGGCGCGCAATCTTGAGCAGTTTCAGAGCGAATTCTCCTTACTGATCGTCGATGAGTGCCACCGTATCAGCGACGATGACGACAGCCAGTATCAGCAAATCATCAGCCACCTGCGGCAGGTGAATCCACAGCTCAGGCTGCTTGGCCTGACCGCGACCCCCTTCCGTCTCGGCAAGGGGTGGATCTATCAGTTCCACTATCACGGTATGGTGCGCGGAGACGAGAAAGCGCTGTTCCGCGACTGCATCTACGAGCTGCCGCTGCGTTATATGATTAAGCACGGCTACCTGACGCCGCCTGAGCGCCTCGATATGCCGGTGGTACAATACGATTTCAGCCGCCTGCAGGCGCAGAGCAATGGCCTGTTCAGCGAAACCGACCTTAACCATGAGCTGAAAAAACAGCAGCGCATCACGCCGCATATCGTCAGCCAAATCGTTGAGTTTGCCGAAAGCCGTCAAGGCGTGATGATTTTCGCTGCGACCGTCGAACATGCGCGGGAAATTACCGGCCTGCTGCCGCCCGCGCAGGCGGCGCTGATTACCGGCGAAACGCCGGGGCCGGAGCGCGATCGCATCATCGAAGCTTTTAAAGCGCAGCAGTATCGCTATCTGGTGAACGTCGCGGTACTGACCACCGGCTTTGACGCGCCGCACGTCGATCTTATCGCGATTCTTCGGCCAACAGAGTCGGTAAGCCTTTACCAACAAATTGTTGGCCGCGGCCTGCGTCTGGCGCCGGGCAAAACCGACTGCCTGATCCTCGACTATGCCGGCAACCCTCACGACCTGTATGCGCCGGAAGTCGGCACGCCAAAAGGCAAAAGCGATAATGTCCCGGTACAGGTTTTCTGCCCGGCCTGCGGTTTCGCCAATACTTTTTGGGGGAAAACCACCGCCGACGGCACGTTGATTGAGCATTTTGGCCGTCGCTGCCAGGGCTGGTTCGAAGATGATGACGGCCATCGCGAACAGTGCGACTTCCGCTTTCGTTTTAAAAACTGTCCGCAGTGCAACGCCGAGAATGACATTGCCGCCCGCCGCTGTCGCGAGTGCGATTCTATTCTGGTCGACCCGGACGACATGCTGAAGGCGGCGCTGAAGCTTAAAGACGCGCTGGTGTTGCGCTGCAGCGGCATGGCGCTGCAGCATGGCAGCGATGAAAAAGGCCCGTGGCTGAAAATCACCTATTACGATGAGGACGGCGCCGATGTGAGTGAGCGCTTCCGTTTACAAACACCCGCGCAGCGTACCGCCTTTGAGCAGTTGTTTATCCGCCCGCATACCCGTACTCCGGGCGTGCCGCTACGCTGGATAACTCCGGCAGACATCATTGCCCAGCAGGCGCTGCTGCGCCATCCGGACTTTGTCGTCGCCCGGATGAAGGGGCAATACTGGCAGGTGCGGGAAAAAGTGTTCGATTATCAGGGCCGTTTCCGTCGCGCCAATGAGCTGCGTTAATCCGCCAAAAACTGAGGTTTTGATTGCCGCTGTGCCGATAGGCGGCTATAATGCCGCCCGCTTTTGCATTCGCAAAGCAGATAATCTGCCTGCTGCTGGGTCGCCTGTTGCAGGCTTTATATATAGAGAGACATCAATGTTTACTATCAACGCAGAAGTACGTAAAGAGCAGGGTAAGGGTGCGAGCCGCCGCCTGCGCGCAGCTAACAAGTTCCCGGCAATCATCTACGGTGGCGAAGCTGCTCCGGTTGCTATCGAACTGGACCACGACAAACTGTGGAACATGCAGGACAAAGCTGAGTTCTACGGCGAAGTTCTGACCCTGGTTGTCGATGGCAAAGAAGAGAAAGTTAAAGTTCAGGCTGTTCAGCGTCACGCGTTCAAGCCGAAACTGACCCACATCGACTTCGTTCGCGCTTAATCGCCGATAGCAAGTTGTATGGCAAACGCCCTGGTGTCTTCTGACCCGGGGCGTTTTGTTATCTGCGCCGCCATAACCCTGGCGCGTCGTCAACAATCTCTCCCAGCGCGCGGTGTTTATTCATTCCCGGCAGCCACAGCATCACCATGGTAACGTTAAGCCCCTGATTACCGACCTCGGTGGCTATTTCAGCAACCCCCTGCCACTCGTCGGGCCGTAAATGGTCGGGTAAAAAACCCCAGCCCTGCCCCTGCTCCATTGCGTGGCGCAACATGGTGATTTCATTCATATACAGCGTATGGCCGGATATCTGCAACCGGCGGGCGATTTGATCGTCGCTGCGCCGGTGCATGACTAACTGCGGGGTGAGCGATAAATTCAGCAACGTCAGCGGCCTTGCGGCATCAGCGAACAACCGCTGCGCGGCGTAAAAGCGTAAATCAACGGTACCCAGCGCCCGCCACTCCATTTCGCTACCCAGCGTACGATTGTTAGCCTGGCAAATGGCCATATCCGCGACGTCATCGCTCAACGCCTGCTCGGCTTCGCGACGCGAAGCGCTCCAGCAGCTTAAACGGATCTGCCGCCGGGCAAGCGTATCGGCCAGCAAACAGAGAAATTCACGCGGCACGAACGGATCGTACACCAGGCGTAACTCCTGCCAGGCCGTTTGCGGCAGCGTTTGCGCAAAAGACTCGAAAGCCTGCGCCTGTCGCAACAACAGGTGCGCCTGGCGAAAAAGCTGCTCTCCCTCGGCCGTTAAAGTCAGGCTACGCCCTTCACGGCTGAATAGCCGGTAGCCCAACGCATCTTCCAGGTAATCCAGCAGATCGCGAAGCGTCGTACGGTCTTTCCCTAAACGGATCGCCGCCCGCGACAGGCTGCCGGTCTCAGCAATCGTCGCGAAGGCTTCAATCTGTGCAAATGAATACTGCAGGGTTTTCATCCTTCTCTCCCTTTCGGGGGAAAATCCCCCATAGAGTGATTTTAGCCGCCGCGCGCCGGTTTATATACTGCGATGCGAATCTATGGCAAACAAGGAAATTAAAATGATAAGAAAACCACTGGCTCTGGCGTTAATTTTGGCGGCGCTGCCGGCGGCGGCAATGGCGCAAAACTGCGGCGGCCTGACGCTGGATGTCTGCCCCACGCCTTACGATCAAACGCTACCCGCGGCCAAAGACATGCTCACCTGGGATCAGGCGTCACGCGTCGTTGGCTTTCGTAATGACTATCGCAACTATGCTGGCGATGTTTTCCGTCACGGCGACTCGGTCCCGCTGGAGCGCGCTAAAAAGCAGCTGACCGATGCCCGCTACACGCTCAACGGCCACACCTGGAATTTGCAAGATTACCTGAAGCGCGAAAACGTCAGCGGTATGCTGGTGCTGAAAGATGGCAAAGTCGCCTGGAAATATCTCGCCGAAGGTAATACCGACACCACGCTGTGGACCTCGCGCTCGGTGGGTAAATCGGTCGTCTCGACGCTGGTCGGTATCGCTATTCAACAGGGTAAAATCCACTCCCTTGATGACCTGATTACCGTTTATGAACCCGAACTGAAAGGCACCGCCTGGGATGGCGTGACGCTCAAGCAGCTCATTCAACATACCAGCGGCGTGGAATGGAATGAAGATTACACCAATCCACAGTCGCACTTCGCCCGCCTGACCCAGTGTGAAGCGCAGCCCGGCGCCTATGATTGCGTGCGTAAAATTGTGTCGACGCTGTCGCGCAAACACCCGGCAGGCGAGCAGTGGTCCTACTCTTCCGGCGGCGCCTGGCTGCTGGGCGATGTGCTGGAACGCGCAACCGGTATGTCGCTGGCCGCCTGGCTTGAACAATCACTGTGGCAGCCTGCGGGCATGGCCCACGATGGCGTGTGGCACGCCTACAAAAAAGGACAACATGATGTCGGCGCCCACGGCTTTAACGCCACCCTCGAAGACTGGGGACGCTTTGGCGAGTTTGTCGCCCGCGATGGCCGCCTGAGCAACGGTGAACAGCTGGTGCCCGCAGGCTGGTTCGATCAAGCCGCAAGCTGGACAAAAGCGCTGAACTCGGTTTCAGCAGCGCATCCGGAAGGTATCTACGGCTATCAATGGTGGAATAACGCCATTCCGGCCAATGCGCAAAACGTGCAGCCGACGCCGCAGGAAGGGCTGAAAGGCTCGCTGTGGGCGCTGGGGATTTACGGCCAGGTGATAATGGTCAACCGTGCGGAACATCTGGTGATCGTGCAGTGGTCAACCTGGCCACAGGCGGAACCGTCCTTTAACGCGCAACCGCTGGAAGCGGCGCTGATGTACAGCGCCATTGCCCGCGAATTGCGCTAATCTTGCCGGCTCCTTGCCGCTTAACCGGCAAGGAGCGTGTCGGCATTTAACGCCAGGTGCTGCAGCAGCATAATGGTTTTCGCATCCACGATTTCGCCCTCGCGAATGGCCCGTAACGCCCGCGCCAGCGGCCACTCCAGCACTTCAATATCCTCTCCCTCCGCCGCCAGCCCGCCGCCATCGCCACGGCGATCGTCAGCGGAGTATTCAGCAATAAAGAAGTACAGCTTCTCGGTCACCGACCCCGGGCTCATAAACGCGGTGAATACCGGTTCAATACGGGTGACGCGAAAACCGGTCTCCTCTTCCGCTTCGGCGATAATGCGCTCTTCCGGCGAGGCGTTATCCAGTAACCCCGCGGCAGCCTCGATCAGAAAGCCGTCGTGACCGTTGATCCACACCGGAAAACGAAACTGGCGGATGAGCACCACGCTCTGCTTGTGGCGATTGTAGAGCAGAATAACCGCGCCGTTGCCGCGGTCGTAGGCTTCCCGGCTCTGCTCCTGCCAGCGTCCATCACGACGCAGCAGTTCGAAGGTATATTTTTTCAGCGTGTACCAGTTATCTGACAAGAGCGTTTCGCGAACGTGGCGAACGCGCGGTGCGTTTGCATGCATGTTTTTCCCCTTCTAAGGTGACAGCGGGCAACATAACATGCATAATCGTGCACAAACAAGATCAATCGTGAAGTGAACAACATGCTCGCCAGCCAGAGAAAACAGCACATCCTGCAGATCCTTGCCGCAGAAAAACAGGTGATGTCGGGAGAGTTAAGCCAGCGCTTTAAAGTCTCCGAAGACTCCATTCGTCGCGATCTGCGCGAGCTGGCGGCGGAAGGTAAACTGCAACGGGTCCACGGCGGCGCGCTGCCGGTATCCGCCGCTATCGCGCCAATCGAAAGCAGAAAAAACGTGCAGATGGCTTCCAAACAGGCAATAGCCCGCCGGGCGGCGGCGCTTATCCAGCCAGGACAGGTGGTCATCGTCGACGGCGGCACCACCACCACGGCGATGATCGCCGCACTACCCGCCGACCTTGCTTGTACCGTGGTGACGCACAGTCCAGGGATCGCCGTGGCGCTGGTCGAGCATCCGCTGATCGACGTGATCCTGCTCGGCGGCACAATGTTTAAACATTCGGTAGTCACGGTCGGCGCCGAGACGCTGGCGGCGATGGCGCGGATTAATGCCGATCTGTTCTTTATGGGAGTCACGGGTGTGCACCCGCGGGTGGGCTTTACCACCGGTGATTATGAAGAGGCGGGCATCAAGCGCGCGCTGGCGGCCAGAGCCGCAGAAACCGTGGTGATGGCCTCTGCCGAGAAAATCAACTCCGCCTCCGCATTTGCCATCGGCGAGCTTAATCTTGCCAGCACAGTGGTTATCGACAGCGAACTGGATGACACGTTACGCCAGAAGCTTAAACAAAGCGGCGTCGGGATTATTCAGGTAGAAGGTTAACCCGGCGGCATCATGTTCCGCCGGGATAAGCAGCAGGGATTAATTACCGCCAGAAGTACGGCGCTGCAGCTGATCGCGCAGGTTCGGCGGCGTACCTTTGATGGTCAGCGTATCCGTTGCCGGATCCCAGAATACGCGCTCGCCTAACAGCATCGCATCAAAGTTAATGGTCAAACCGCCGCCGCTACCGGCAAATTTGGTCAGCTGGCGCAGCGTACTGCGGTCCGCCGGGAAGCTCTCTTCCAGCTCATAACCCTGTTCAGCGGTAAACTCCTGGAAACTCTTTTCGCTGACGCCGGAGAGCTCTTTAGACAGTGACTCCAGCTCGATCTCTTCGCCCGCCTGCAGCTGTTCGTTACAGTAGGCGTACACCTGCTGGCGCACGTTCTGGCGCTCGGATTTATCCAGCTGCGCGTCAGCGGCGAAATCATCCACCGCCTGCAGCAGACCGCGGTTCTGCGCTTTGGCGTTGAGCCCTTCGCTGGCGCCGAGGAAGTCCATGAAGAAATCAGCGACTTTACGCCCCACCCGCCCTTTCAGGAAGGTCAGGTAACGGGTCGATTCGGGATTGGTTTCCCACTCGGTCAGATCGATACGCGCCACGATGTCGGCATGGTTGATATCGAGGTAATGCGTGGAACTAATATCCAGCTCTTCGTTAACGCGCATGCTGCTCAGATTATTGAGCACCGCCACCAGCAGATACTCGACCGCCAGATAACGATACTGACAGAACAGCACAATGCCGCCTTCGGCAAACGGATACTTCGCCAGCTCATCGCGCAGGCGACCGGTTGCCGCACGGCTGAAAGGAAGAAATTCTTCTTCACCCTGACGCTGTAAACGCAACGCTTGCGCCAGCTCGCTCTCTTCATTAAAGAGGCCATAGGCTTTGCTTTTTGCGCTGTAGACACGATGCAGTTCAGCCATCATTTCCACGACAGTGGCATTTGGTTCCAGCAGCGACTCGCGCAGCACCAGTTCCAGATTCTGTTCATCACGTTTGATCAACTGATGCAGGGCAATCTGGTCGATATCCAGACTCATGTTAAACTCTCCTTTTAGACCGGGCGGTATTCAACCACCACCGGGACGATGACGCAACCGGCAGATGTCTGTTTCACGCTTGAGACTCGCGTTGCTGGGCGCTTTTACGCCGTGGCGAAAAAATGCGGAAAAAATGCTGCTGCTACGGTAATATGTTGCCCTTTCACGAACAAACAGATTTTGAGTTTATGCCACAAATATCCCGCTATAGCGATGAACAGGTCGAGCAGCTGCTCAGCGAGCTGACGAACGTCCTGGAAACACACAAAGCGCCGGTTGACCTGTCACTGATGGTGCTGGGCAATATGGTGACCAACCTGATTAACAGTAGCGTCGCGCCGGCGCAGCGTCAGGCAATCGCCCGTTCTTTCGCCCAGGCGCTGCAATCGTCCATTAACGACGATCCCGCGCACTAAGGATAACGAACAACAGTATATGGTGACTCTACGTCAGCCCTACCGAGAAAAAGTCTCCCAGATGGTCAGTTGGGGACACTGGTTTGCCCTGTTCAACATGTTGTTGGCCATGGCGCTCGGCAGCCGCTATCTTTTTGTCGCCGACTGGCCAACGACGCTTGCCGGGCGGGTTTTCTCGTATGTCAGCCTCGTTGGTCATTTCAGTTTTCTGGTGTTCACCAGCTATGTACTGATTCTCTTCCCGCTGACCTTTATCGTCGGCTCGCAGCGGCTTATGCGCTTCCTGTCGGTCATCTTCGCCACCGCAGGGATGACGCTGCTGCTGATCGATAGCGAAGTCTTCACTCGCTTCCACCTGCACTTAAACCCTGTCGTCTGGGAACTGGTGATTAACCCCGACCAGAACGAGATGGCTCGCGACTGGCAGCTGATGTTTATCAGCGTACCGATCATCTTCCTGATTGAGATGCTCTTCGCCACCTGGAGCTGGCAAAAGCTGCGCAGCCTGACGCGCCGCCGTCACTACGCGCGCCCCGTCGCCTGGTTTTTCTTTATTTCGTTTATCAGCAGCCACCTGATTTATATCTGGGCGGATGCTAACTTCTATCGCCCGATCACCATGCAGCGGGCCAACTTGCCGCTCTCTTATCCGATGACCGCTCGCCGCTTCCTTGAGAAGCATGGCCTGCTCGACGCTCAGGATTACCAGCGCCGTCTGGTTGAACAAGGCGCGCCGGAAGCGGTTTCGGTGCAGTATCCGCTGAGCGATCTGCGCTATCGCGACCTCGGCACGGGCTACAACGTGCTGCTCATTACCGTGGATAATCTCAACTATTCACGCTTCGAGAAGAACATGCCGCAGCTGGCTGCTTTTGCAAAAGAGAGCGTCAACTTTAGTCAGCATATGAGCTCCGGTAATAGTACCGATAGCGGAATGTTCGGCCTGTTCTACGGCATATCGCCGGGTTATATGGATGGCGTGCTCTCGGCGCGTATCCCGGCGGCGCTGATTACCGCCCTCAACCAACAGGGTTACCAGTTGGGCCTGTTCTCATCTGACGGTTTCAGCAGTCCGCTCTATCGTCAGGCGCTGCTGTCGGACTTCTCGCTGCCGGCGGCCAAAACGCAAAGTGACGAGCAAACGGCAGACCAATGGATCGGCTGGCTGGATCGCTACGCCCAGGATGAGAACCGCTGGTTCTCGTGGGTATCGCTGAACGGCACTAATATTGATAACAGCCAGCAGCAGAATTTTGCGCGCACCTATGGCCGCGCCGCAGGCGACGTCGATACGCAAATTGGCCGCGTGCTCGACGCGCTGCGCAAAGCGGGCAAACTGGATAATACGGTGGTGATTATTACCGCCGGGCACGGTATGCCGCTGGATAACAAGCAGGGTAAATTCGACTGGTCACGGGGCAATCTGCAGGTGCCGCTGGTTATTCACTGGCCGGGAACCCCAGCGCAGGAGATCGCCACGCTCACGGATAACAAAGACGTGATGACGACGCTGATGCAGCGTCTGCTGCACGTGTCGACGCCAGCGAATGAATATTCGCAGGGCGAAGACCTGTTTAGCCCGGCGCGCCGCCGCAGCTGGGTCACCGCGGCCAATAGCGATACTCTGGCGATTACCACGCCAACGATGACCGTGGTGCTCGACCACAACGGCACCTATCACACCTGGAACAGTAACGGCGAGAAGGTGAAAGACCAAAAACCACAGCTCAGCCTGCTGCTGCAGGTACTGACGGATGAAAAACGCTTTATCGCTAACTGATTGATTAATTTTGAATCAATCAGTTGTCGGTCGCTTGCATTCGATGGGGGAACGGGTAATATTATCCTCCACGCGTCGGCACGTAGCGCAGCCTGGTAGCGCACCGTCATGGGGTGTCGGGGGTCGGAGGTTCAAATCCTCTCGTGCCGACCAAAAACCTTCGAAAAACCAGCCTCTTATGGCTGGTTTTTTTGTACCTGTTTTTCATACGGGGAGTTATTGGGGTGAAACTGGGGTGAAACTGGGGTGAAACCCCGTCAAAAACTAGATGACTGGGCAACCTTCTGAAATCTCTGAATGTACGTCTGTAATTAGGAAAGTAACGACTCCAATCACTTCAGTTTCATCAAGTGCCTCACCTTCTATTGACTCTCCATCTGCCGTGATAAAAGCCCGGCCTAGGATCTTTGCAAACTCGATCTTTCCTTCGCTCCTGATTAGGACAGTATTACCCTGCTCAGCCTTTCTCGCTAAATCAACAACCGCATAACCACTATCCGTAACAATCGCTCGTGTATTAGCACCCAATCTACACAATGTGTTGATGTCTAATCTGCGTTCTACATAATCATTTGCCGGCGAGGGAAACCCCATAATTTCGCTCCTACCACTTGAATACTGTACAAACAAACAGTATAAATACTGTATATCCAACCAGTAAAAAAGGAAACAAAAATGTTTGTTGAACTCGTCTACGACAAAAGAAACTTTGAAGGCCTGCAAGATGCGAAAGGGATCATCCATGGCGAACTAACCAAGCGAATACATCGTATCTTTCCTGATGCTGATATTAGGGTAAAACCAATGATGTCATTACCAGCTATCAACACTGATGCAAGCAAACACGAAAAGGAAAGGATTAGTGCAGCTATTCAGGAAATGTTTGAAGAAGCAGATATGTGGCTGGTTGAGGAGTAATCCTGCATGGACAACATCATCATTTCAGGTGTCAGGATTTACTTCCCAAAACCAGGGGAAAAGCTACCTCTTCCTCCAGATACTATGCCTACTTTTGCTATTCAGGGAACAGCTGATTCTCGTTGTTGTCTTCTTGGCTTTCTGCAAAATTCATGGATGGTGTGGTCGCTACCTGAATACGAACATTCAGGCAAAGCAATAATGGCTGCTGTCAGACAAGGGAAAAAAATATGGCGATAATCTGCGGAAATGCACCTCGTTTTGATCGACTTAATGTCGATCGCCGGGCATGAACACCTGCGATTCCCCACCCGGTAACTTTTGTATACGGTTACAGGGTGGCTTCCAGTTTCAGCCTCTCTGTAAAGTTGATAACGTTTAGTGATTGTGTTGCATCGAAGCAAGTAGTGTACTATTTTACCTTTAGTCTTCCATGGCTGGATGGGCAAATATGTCACAAATTGATCTTCTAATTCTTGTTTTTACCTTTGGCATTACGGCCTTGGGTTATTCCATCTGGCTTCTGATTGAGCATTCCCTGAGTTTAATATCAAAAAAAAGTCTGGATGAATGAGATCCCTAGTTATTTGCTTTAACTACAACCAGATGCTAATTAAAGCCCATTACTGAATAGGAACACTCAGCAATGTCAGTGATGCTTAAGTTTATCTTTTTATGGATATTTTTTGTCTTAATTGTCAAAGCTACAATTAAGGCAGGTTTTCTCGATGCGCTGATCATTTGATTGCCCTAACCTCCGTGCAAACTAGTCAGGCGTAAATTTTTAAAATAGCCAAACCAGCCAAAGCCTTCACACATCTCACCAGGTAACTATTACATACTGTTACTCAGTATTAACATGGTATCAGATGGCATTATTGCTAGTTTTCACATGCAGATAATCTCGCCTCCAGTTCGTCTACTCGCTTAATCAATACTTGTACCGCAGCCAGTGTGTCCATCATTATCACGTTATTATCTAACTGAAGGCGGTCGTCATCCACCCGTTCACCGTTGCGCATGTATGCCGTGTTAACCTGTTTCACATACTGCGGATCAACGTCCCGCGCCTGCTGCGCGATAATTCCCCGGCGCGTCCTTCCCTGCTCGTCGTCGTTATAGACGAACGTCACCAGCTCAAGCGCCCGGATGCGGTCGACAGATAGCTGTCCGTCCGTCGGATTAATGTCATGCTTCATGCGCGCGTCGGACGTTCCCTGGAACTGGACGTTACCGTTCTGGCTGCTGTAGATCCTGCCGTCGCTCAGGAACTGCCACCACTGCTGGTTAGCGTTGAACCCCTGAACGGTGATCGCTAATCGGTGGTTTGTTCCCACCTGTTCCTCAAAATACGCCGCCGCCATTCCGGCCTCTGCGCCTTTACTGTCTGCGCCTCGCTGTTTGAACCGCCATGTCATGTTAGGGGAGTTGATAAGAGTACCGTTAGCCGGTGCGCCAGGTTCGTCAAATCGCGTAGCTACGAACCCCCACCAAATATTGCCCTCGACAGTGTTAGCCCCAAACGTCCGCTGATTACCGTATACACGCCAGCCAGGTGACACGGCAAGCGCGCCGTCTTCGGCGATGATGCGATGCGTGTAGTCAGCCGTACTATTGCCATAGTGAAAATCAATGTAAGGCGTTGGTGCGGTTAGCTCGATATGAGACCCGGCAATCTGTACGCCGTTTAAATTTCCGTTAACCGTTAGGTTCTTGTCGACCGTCAGGTTGTTTTTAAAGGTGCTGCTTACATTCCACGTCTGCGCCTGCGTCCACGTGTTGTCCGCCGTCGTCTTCGCTACGTCCTTCAGCGCCGTGTCGATGTTCTGCTGTCGTGTGGCGTATTCTCTCAGAAATTGCGCCCACGATTTTACCGTGCCCGTTGTACCGTCCGGCTTCGTGATCGTCACGTTCCCGGCTCCAAATAAAAACTGCTGTTGATTTGCTAAATCCACATAAGTGCGGTCGAAACATTTCTGGATGCTGGCCGCTAATTCGTCACTAATTATCGCCATATTGTTAAGGGCCCCGAAGGCCCCCTCCTGTTAAAGTAGGCTTATCGCGTTACTGTTGCGCGCGACAAAAGCGTCGAAGCGCATCAAAGTACGAAGTTCCATTGAACCGTTACGGTCGAGATAACATCCGAAGCGGACAATCGCATCACCAGTTCCAGCCGGTACAATAAAGCGGAGACTTTCTATCGTCGCGTACCCTTCCTTTGACGACCAAAATATTTGTCCGTCAATAGATATCGCCGTTGTCATCGGCCCACCGCCGGAAGTATCGCCACCTGGGCGCATAAGTATTGCGTACCCTACGTAGCCCGGATTGAGTCCGCCATCCGCGCCGGACTGATATGACATACCAGCACGAAGGTCGCCGTACTTATCCGCCTGACGTAATGCGCCTTTGATATCGACTACTTGATCAAATCCCTGCTTACGAATACGCAGAAGATCCCACCACTGCCATGTTGCTTTTGGCACACGGTTGTACGTGGCCTTGTAACAGTTGATTGCGAACGAGCCAACGTCACCCTCGATCCGCGACGCGTACACGGTGCCGTTAAAGTAACCATCATTGGCACGTACGGTGCCGGTAAATACGCCGTCCGTCGCGAATACCCTACCGCGGACCGTTACGTCGTTGAACTCTGCGCCGCCGCCTTTCGAGATGCTCCACCCTTTACCCGCCTGGCCTGGCTGGTAGTTCGTCGAGCGGATGTTGTCGGAGATTTGCGCGAAGTCGATGACCAGGTTACGGGCCATCGCCTGCTGCATATAAGCGCCGTTCCCGTCGACACCGAAGGCCAGATTGCTTTTATCGCCGTTAGGCACATAAATGCCGAACTGGTCAGCCTGCACCAGGAACTGTGACTGGCCGCTGCCGTCAATCCCCAACTGAAGACCCGCTACGTAGTTCTTACCGCCGGAAGACGTGTTGACCTTCACGCCCCACTGCGCTCCCAATTTCCCGTTTAAATCCGCCACGGTGGATGCCGTCTGCTGAACGGTCGCAGACATATCCCCGACCTGCGAGGTCAGCGTGGTGATTTGCTCCGTGGTTGATTTTTCCAGGTCGGCAACGGTTTTGTTCGTCGTGGTGATTGCCGCGCTGTTGTCGCCAATCATGCTGCGCATCTGGTTAAAGCCGGTCGCCATTGCCAGGCCGTTAGAGGCGATGGTTTCGTCCTGCTTCGTGATACGCGACTCTGCATCGCCCACACGCGAGCCGAGGCTGGTGATTTGCCCTGCCTGCGCGGTGATATCCTTCCCTTGCTGGGTAACGGTCGCAGTAAGCTGGGTAACGGCGTTCGCTGCGCCGGTGGCAGTATCCTGCGCCTCCTGTGCGTCGGTCACATCGACAATGCTGATATCGTCCAGATACAGCGAATAACCGGCTCCACCGTTCGACCCCCTGGTGGAAATCCACATCTGCGCAATGCTCCGGTCGGCACCGACGGTCGCTACTCCCGTCAGGAGAACCCATTTGCCGCGCGAGATGTTTGTCTCGGAGATACGGACGGCTTCCGGCCACTGGTTTGCGCCGCCATTCTCTCCGCGAGCAAAGAGGCCGACAGACACGTTCCATCCGTTCGGTGTCGACATATCACTGGCCATGTAAGCCCAGAGAGAAAACCGATACTTACCGCCACCACGAACAGCAAGCCAGTTCCCAATCATCTTGTCGCTGTTGCCGTTCTCGCCGTTGTTACGCGTGATTTTGAGCGACTTCTGGCCATTGCGGTAAACATCGGTCGAGACGCGCGCCAGCGAGCTGCTGCCCAGCTGCTGGTTTGCGGTGTACGACTCAAATGAGCCATCACACCAGGGGTTTAATCCCTGACTCTGCAGCGCACCGATTGAGGCGTTGACCGACGTGATCGCGCTGGCATTAGAGGCAATATCTTTTCCCTGCTGTGTCACGGTCGACTGCAGGTTAGATACAGCGCCAGCCGTGGCATCGAGATCGACCCGGTCAGTAATATCGATAACGTACACATCGTCGATATAAATTTCGCCTGCATTCAAAAACGCGTTGATGCTGACCGACATGGTGCCGTCTTTAGTGGCGGTATACGTGTTGCTGTACTCCTGCCATACGCTGCCAGTAGGCATTGTGGCCGGGTCGAAGCGCGCCTCAGCGATTACAGAGCTATCGAGGTAAGCAAATCGAACCTTGTTATTCGGCTGCGTATTCGGTTGCATAGTCGACCCGGCCTTAGCCCGCAACCACGCACCAAACTTGTACGTCCTGCCCTTAACGGCAGTAATAACAGTGTCGCTCGACAAAAGAGTCGCGTTGGTAGCAGCGACATATTTCACGATTTTTTTGCCGCTGTGTGGATTCTGCGCCGACATCACTGTCGCCTGTGCTGGCGCGGTCCAGTTGGTGAAGTCACGCTCGAATCCCCCGTTTAAAATCAGGTTGCCCGTGATTTTGTTATCCACGTCAGCCATCGCTGCATTCAGGTTTGCAGAAACTGCGGTCGTGGCGCTGGCATTCGCAGCAATATCCTTGCCCTGCTGTGTGACCGTCTGCTGCAGCTGCGTGACCGCAGACGTATTCGCATCGATGGCCACCGCATCGGTGATGTCATAGATGGCGATGTAATCAATCTGAATGACCGACGCGTTCGGGTAGCAATAGAGCGCAAAAACAGAACCATCCACTGTCGCCGACGATGGCGCGCTAAACTCAGCGGCGTACGTCGCCCAGGTATCCGTGGCGGAGAACTGGCGGTTTTCATAAGTCCCGGCCACATTCCCCAGGTAGTTAAACCGGCGAACCATGAAATTCATCGCGCCGGATACGCCCTTCGCCTTAACGATGACCTGGTAGCGGCGTGGGGTATTGTGTGGCAGCGGCGCTTTCTGGTTAGCAAAGAGGCCGGTATACAACGTGCTGTCGAGCTGCGTCATCTGGACGCCGGGTTTACCGTCGCCAAAGTCGCCAAACTCCACCTTGTTACGCGTATTCCCCTGGACACCCCACAGCGCCGATCCGCTCATAAAATTAAAATCGTTTGCCAGGTTCTCGCCGCGATTGAGCATCGCATTCACCGAGCCGGTGACGGAGGTGATCGCCTGGCTGTTCGTTTCAATTTTCCCTTCCGCTGCCGTGGTTCGTTGCGTCAGGGATTGAATTGCGCTGCTGTTCGCGCTCTGCCCGGATTCAAGGTTCGACACCCGACCAGTGATGGCCGTAATCGCCTGGCCCTGGCTGGTAATGGTGTTGCCCTGCTGCGTCACTTTCGCATCCAGCTGGGTCACAGCACCGGCGGCAGCGTCGGCAGCAGTCTGCGCACCCTGCGCGGCGGTGATCTCCCGGCAGTGGAAATCAGTTGCATACCATACGGAGCCATACGGCGCGTTCTGGTTCACCTGCAGGAACGGGCGCATATATCCGCGCGGGAAGTTAGCCGGGACCGTCCAGCGGTATTTTTTCTCCGTCCAGGTCTGAGTGGGCACAACACTACCCGGTAACGCAGCGTACGCCACGGCACCCGTATTCGGTCCCGTAGCCGAGCCGATGTACATGTTAAATGCGGCGTTGGAACCTGCCTTTGCCGCTACCCAGACCGAAATCTCGAATACCTGTCCCGCTTTTACCGGCCACGGTGGCGTATTGAGCTGGTGATCGCGTGAGGCCAGTCGTGCTACATAGCGACGCGGAGCCCCAGCCGGGATGTCAGCATCATACGGAATACCATCATCGTCGTTGCTGTCTACCGTATCCCGGCGGGTAAAGCCCATAGACGGATATGCGGGGTCAAATGTCGGGTTCAGGATGTAGTCGCCACCCGCTGCCGTCTGCGAATTCAGAGCAACATTAATCCCGGTGATCGCCGTTCCCTGCGATTCAATTTTCCCCTCAGCGTTTGTAACGCGTGTATCCAGTTTACTCACGGCATCGGCGGTGGCCGCTTTGGCCAGCCCTTCCTCAACCGTCGAAACACGCCCTTTCAGGCTGGTGATGGCCTGGTTCGCCGCCGTAATATCCTTGCCCTGCTGGGTCACGGTGGCGCTAAGGTCCTGTACTGTCTTGTTATCGGCCTTCTGGTCAATCCGCTTGCCGAGGTCAGTATTCACCGTATCGACTTTATTGCTGACCTGCGTAATCTGCTGGCCCTGACTGGTGATGCGGTCGCCCTGCTGTGAAACAGTTTGCGATAAACCAGAGATCGCCTGGCCGTTCGCGGCAATCGCAGAATCAGCATTCTGCTTATTCTGGTTAACGGTATTGGTTAACGCCGTCGTCCGCTCCGCCTGTGCGGTAATATCCTTACCCTGCTGCGTGACGGTGGCCTTCAGGCTATCCAGCGCGGCGGTGGTGGCTTTCTTCGCCACCTCGGCATTGGTGGCATCAATACGCCCACCCAGGCTGGTGATCGCGCTGGCGTTGGTGGCAATGTCGTCACCGTTCTTCGTGACCTGCGACTGCAGGTCCTGCACTGCTGATGCATCGGCTTTACCAGCGATACCGTTTGAGGCGGTCAGCATGAAGCCCTGCAGGTAAACGCGAGCGGTCGACGGCGTCCATCCTCCGCAGGCCATGCGCAGGTAACACCACCTCCCTTTGAAGTTATCCGGGATCGTGAACGTCAGCGTGCGGGTCTGGTAGCCGGTGGTGATACCCGCAAACCAGTTATTGTCCTGGACAAGCCAGTTAGTCGGATTCCCCCAATTCTCAATCAGGCCCATCGTAAAATTCTGGGTCCCGATGCTGATCGTCGCGTCGTCCGTCTTGAATCCGAAGGTGAGCGTCAGTTTCTGACCGGCTTCAACCGGGATTTTTGTTCCGTTGGCGATCCGCATCGCCGGCTCGGTCGTGGTGAGACCTTTCATCACCGCGTCATAGACCGGAGCCCCCGCGCCGGTGCCGGACAGCTGCCAGTTATCCGCTTTATTAATCAGGTCGCCATTCAGCAGGAGGTTGCCGGTCGTAATCTGTGACTTGAGCGCCGTCGTCTGCTGCGCCGTGGTGGCCAGCGTATTCTCGGCAGTCGTGACGCGGGTCGTCAGTTGCTGGACGGCATCCGAGCTGGCGCTGTCTGCCGGTGCCTGGCTCCAGTCGCTCACAATATTTCCGGATTCAAACATCGGAGAGCTGATCCACGCTTCGCGCGCTGCAGCTGCGCCGTCGAGTCTGGCCACAACGAGGTACGCCGTCCCGGACAAGCCAGGTTTGCGTTTGTATTTAACCCAATAGCGTCTCCAGGACGTGGAGAGCGTTACGGTCACATCGCCGTTATACCCGGCTGGACGCTCCACAATAACGCCCTGGCTGGTTTCAGCGCGGATAGTGGCATCCGGCGTATTCAGGAAACAACGAACCGGCGTTTTGTCCGTCTTCGCTTTCGCATAGAACGACAGAACATACTCGGTACCGTCAACCGGCGCGGCCAGCGTGTAGTCGAGGACGGCGAAATCAGTCGCTCCGGCGGCACGCGTCAGGATGCGAACCGCGTTCCCCCGGTAGCGTTCGGTTGCTGATGGCGATTTGCCGGTCAGTTCCCCGGAGTTGGGTATCAGGTTTACGCCGCCGATTCGGATGTTATCGACCTTAGATTCCACCCCGGCAATCTGGCTGGCGTTAGCCTGAACTTTGCCGTCGATGGTCTGGACGTCACCCTCGATTTTCTGGATGGCCAGCGTATGGCCAGCAATGACGCCGTTCGCTGAAACAAGGTCCGCGGCGACCTGATCCGTTTTCGAGGCTGTCGACTGCAGGTCGCTCGCCAGCGTATCCATGCGCTGGGTCGCCGCTGCAGTGGATTTATCATAATCGACGCGCAACGTATCAACGCGGGAGCCGATGGCCTTCTCCGCCGTCACGCGGATTTTCCGCTCTTCGAAAATCAGACCAGAAACCAGTTTATCCGGGTTGGTGCCTTCTTCGTTGCCGCGCAGCTGCACCGCCAGCTGGTTACGCGCCAGCGCCTCGGCGGAATCAGCGGCGGTCATCGCCGTTTTCAGGTCCTGAATCTGCGCCTGCGATGCGCCAGGAGTCGGGCGCCCAACGGCCAGCCAGTCAACGGCATAATAGTTATCAGCGTCAGCCGCTCCACCCTGTGAGAAGTCGAGACGCAGGCGGCGGATGGTGCCGGAGGCCTGCCACGGGATATCCGGGATCGCGATAGTGCTGATGCCGGTGGCCGGGTCAAAATCCGGTGCTGGCAGCACCAGGCGGCGTCTTTCGATCCAGCCGGTTTCATCAGCACCAATCCAGTACAGCCGACCGCCCCAGGCCGGGTTGCCGACTTTCTTGATGCGCAGGCGGAGGTACTTATAGGCGCTGCCGTCAATCAGCGTGCCAGCGCCCGACGGGCTGCGCATGGTCGAAATGGAATCCGCAGGAAGGATCCACCCGTCGTCGGTCGTCGGGAGCGGTTTCGTGCCGCCGTCGTCAGAACTCCACCCCTCGTTGTCCTTATCGAAATACCAGATTTTGAGACTGTCGAACTGCTCGCCGGTACCGGCTGAAATCGACGCCATCTGCTGCGCCAGACTGTCAAAGCCGTCCTGCATGGTGACGTTCGTCGTCTCAATCGCTGCTTCAACTTCGCGTTTGGCACTCAGCAGGTTATCGGCGGCCTGCTTCGCCACAGCGGCATCGTCCGTTTCGGCTTTCGCCACCGCTGCCGCAGTGTCGCTGGCCGCTTTCTGCGCCGTGGCAGCATCACCTGCAGCGCGGTCTTTCACTTCCTGCGCCAGCTTGTTGGTCGTGTCATTGGTTTTAGCGATGTTGGCAGCCAGGTCCTTGCCCTGCTGCGAGACGATGGCCCCCTGCGCGGCGACATCCTTCGCCGCCTGGTCAGCGGTTCCCTGGGCGGCGTCCGCAGCCTGTTGCGCAGCGTCGGCGGCAGCGCTGTTGTCCTGAATACCTTTGTTCAGTTCCTCGTATGTATCCGAGCCTTTAAGGGCATCATCGAGCTGCTGGTAATAATCAGAAACGTTATCGCTGGACATACCATGCACCCAGTCGGTCCACGGCGAGGCATTGCCCAGGCGGTCAACCAGGCGCGCACGGTACCAGAACTGCGTGGCAATCTGCAGGCCCATCTGCTGATAGTGTTTGCCCGGATACGCTAAATCGGTCAACGGCATCGCGCCGTTCCCGCTCTGGTCCGGGCTGTACTGCAGTTCGGTTCGCTGGGTATCCTCTGCACCTTCAGGGAATTCCCAGCGAATTTCGATACCTGCGGTCAGTGAAACGGTCGTCAGCGACAGTGGCGGCAGCGGCTCGCCGACTTTCCCGGTCAGGGTTTTCTCTTCCGAGTACGCCCAGCCACTGGAAATTTCCGCCGCGTTGATTGCACGGACGCGAACCAGATAACGGCCGGCATAAATGCCGCTGACCTCAAATGACGTGGTCGAGCTGCGCGGCACGTTAATCCAGTTGCCATCATTTCGGCGCCACTGCGCCTCATAGGCGATAGCATTTTGCACCGCGTCCCAATTGGCCTGCAGCGTTTCGACGCTGATACCCTGATTCACCACGGAGAAGGACGTCAGGAGGATGCCATCTGGCGGAGCCTGGTTGCCAGGCGGGATAACACTAATCGGGCGTTGGTCGATGATCGCGCCGTTATCGATACGCGGGAATTTATCCGGGTCGTGAGCCACGCCGGTGATGGTGAGCGTGCCGTTATTGTTGTCCTTTACACCGATAACGCGGTACTGCTGAGGCACCAGGTCTGTATATTCGACGATCCAGACGCACTCCGCCTCTGGCGTCTCGCTGTATGCCGTTGTGACTGTCACCTGCCGACGACCGTTCACCGACTGAATGGTCCGGGCCTGCGAGATACCCGACGGCAGATTCAGATGCAGGCGGTCGCCCTCTTTTGCATCAATATCACGGTCGAGCGTGATGACGCGCCCATTCACCGCGCTGATACGACCACCATTAACCCGCCCGGCCAGCCGTTCGTCGCCCAGCCCAATGATGTAACCCGGCTGCGGGATCCTGCCGTCCAGACCAACATCAATTTCGACCATGCGGTCCTTGTTGTTGGTCAGAATGGCCCATAACCCTTTACGATGGGCTTCACTCTGCCGCGTACATCCAATGGCCGTGACTTCCACCTGATTAAAGCTGTAACGGGAAACCAGTTCCGGGATAAATGCGGGTTCCATCGCATCGGCATAGGCGTTATCCGGGTCAGACCACGAAACAAGGGCATTGGTGTACCGAGCCTTACTGGTGCTGCTGGAATAACGAGGACTACCGATAATATTCGCGCGCGTATAGTTGAAATCGACATCACGCGGCATATCGGCCTGCACGATAATCTGCTCACCACTCCAGCAGGTCATACCCCGGAAAATAGCAGCGAAATCACGCAGTACGGTGTAGGCGTCGTTGCGCTCCTGCACATAAACGTTACAGATATGGCGAGGCTCCATGCCATCGCCACCCCTGCCATCGGGTATCAGCTGATCGCAATACTGCGCAATCGGGTAAAGCGCCCATTTGGAGATATTCGCGCTGGTCAGACGATCGCCAAGACCGAAACGATCAGAGACAACAATGTCGTAATAAATCCATGCCGGGTTATCAGTCCATGCCCATTTAAAGCCTCCGGTCCATGTGCCGGTGTATTCGCGTGTTTCCGGGTTGTAGTTATCAGGGACACGGATAACACGCCCGCGCGGCTCGCAGGATATTTGCGGGATAGAGCCATTGAACTGGCTGGAGTCGAATTCGATGTACAGCAGCGCGGTGTGTGGGTAACGCAGTTTCGCGTCAATAACCTCGGTGTAGCTCTGCAGCGTCATGACGTCACCGATTTTGACGCTGTTCGCGTCCGGCGATACCTTGCGAAGACGCAGCGTCCAGGTGCTGCCTGCCTGCGGTAAATCGATGCGGTGGCTACGTTCATACCCGGAAGTGGTTTTGCCGGAGACGGCGGTCTCCAGTACCGTCTGCCAGGCACCGCCATCCGTTTGTAAATCGATTGCGTATTTAACGGTATTCCCCACCACATCGCCGTCGTCTTCCTGTTTCATCAGGGACGGCCATTTCAGGCGGACACGAACGGCAGAAAGCTGGGTATTGGTAAATGTGTGGGTCCATGCGGTCTCACTGGAAACCTCCGTCCCTACGGAAATTTCATTTTCAGTACCGGGAATACCCTGAATATAACTTTGTGCCTGCGTCCCAGGTCGGAATTCCCAGGCCACACCACTGAAGTTTTGCGAACCATCGGCATTCTCAAGAGGGGTACCGTCGAGATAAATATCTTTCCCGGTTAGACCACCCGCAAACTCCCCCTCACCCAATGCGATAAGAATTTTGGCTTTTGCTACAGACTGTAAATCGTCCGGCTGTTCCGTCGGCGTGCGCTGTTTAGAGCTGCCACCCTTGCGCCCTTTAATTATGTTATTTGCCATATTGCGCCCATAAAAAAAGCCACCGCAAGGTGGCCTGAATTGGAGGGAATTACTTACTGAATATATTTATTGCTGGTCTTCGACATAGATACCGGCGGAAATAATCGCGCCGCCAATTCGCCGCTTACCATAAAGCAAACCAACGGGATAACCCTGTGAGGCGGTATTGGTTACACCGCCAAAGGCATAGCTGGCTTTATTCTCGGGGGACTCTTTACGGGCAAGTCCTCCGGGCTGAGGGGAGAGCATCTGGACAACGCCACCAGCCATCATGGATGCCCCGGACATCATACCATACGCTGCGTTCCCCCAATCCTGAGTGAAATATCCATACACCGCACTGGCGGCGATAATGACAGCACCCAGAATGGTCTGAAGCAAACCGGCTTTTTTACTGCCCACGATAACCGGGACAATGCGAATAGCATCACCCGTTACCGGATAACCCAAATCATCGGGGCCAATATTAGTTTTTCCCCTGAAAACAGCAAAGGTCAGCCCTTTATCTTTGCTATCAATCATGAATCGCTCAAAACCCGGGATCGTCGCCGCTAATGCTACGCCGGCTTCCTGAGTCGTTCTAATTACTCGGTGGTGAACACGGCCGAATGTTTTAGCCAAGACACCACTAAGTTCAATACGGGTCATTACTTCTTTCATTCCATCCCCCAAAAGAAAAGGCCACTAAATGGCCTTTTCTAAAAACAATTAAAAAAAATAATTAGTCCAAAAAGCATTTGGTTCAATGTTTATTTTGACATTACAAAGTCATGTATTTCTTTTGCTTCTCGACATGTATCATCACGCTGCGCCGCTGCAATATTCGAGCACTCAATGTAAACATTTTCATTTGCAACAAGATAACTCATAGTTGAAAAAAATAATTTTTCACATGAGGAAGGGTTATGGCTATTGATACAAATATTACTTGCTGTGTTATTTAATTTTTCGGTTATCGATGGTTGCTCAGCATGCGCAGCTGTCACAAAAATAGATGCAATCAGTAAGATGTATTTAGTCACTTATATCACTCCATTAGTCAATCAGAAAAGATACTATCACACTTACTGTATCTGACGACCTTCATCGTCCTGTCCATCCAGTAACCTCCATAAGGCACGCGCTGGCTGAGATGGCCATAAAGGTGGTGCAGCAGCATGTTACCTTCCAGCAAAACCCCGGCATGGTTCCATTTGTCCGACTGCACCTGCATGATCACCAGATCACCCGGCTGCGGTGGACCTTCAAATTCACGAAACCCGCACTCATACCAGCAATCGTGGTAGAAGTTTTCGGGATAGTCGTTCTCCCACCAGGGGTAATCAACACGGTAATCATGCAACTCGATGCCGTGGATCTGCCGGAAATAGCTCATCACCAGCCCCCAGCAATCATAGTGGCCAAGCACGAACGGACGCTCAAGGAGGGGCAATTCTCCGCGTGGGTGGATGGTACGAAGATCGCCTTCCGGCCAGCTGATAATATGCCAGGGGAGCAGCGTTGCATCGCACTGCGCCTTATCCAGTTCGCTGGGTTGCGTGGTCGCATCAGGATGGCTGTGAACAATGCCGATAATCGTTCCCCAGTCCTCTACTGCTGCGTAATCCTCCGGCGCCAGTACAAAATTATCATTTGACTCGCAGGCCAGGTTTCTGCAGGGAAAGTATCGCTCTACTCGCCCCTTTTGGGCAATCAAGCCGCATGCCTCACGGGGGTAATCAGCTGCAGCATGAACCTGTATCGCCTCAATCGTTTTTTGGCGCATATCAGCTCCTTATCAGCGACGTGCCGGGGAACCCGCCAAACGGCAGTTCGTTATGCTCACCAAAACGCAGTTTGCAGGCAGTGAGTGTTCCGTTGCAGACGTCCTTCGATGGATCATCAACCGGCTTGTTATTCTTGTCGAAATACTTTGTCCCGGCATAATCGCAACCATCGCCACTACGGTATTTATTGCGAATACACCAGGTACAAACCGAATGATACTGACGAGTAGGGATCAGTTTCCCCTGCAACCCCATCGGGCTATCGAGCGCGAACTCCACCGTTTCATCGGTTTCAAGACTTTTGGTGTCGATAAAATAGAGGTGCCGTTTTTCCTGCGTTGGATCCGCGGTGGCATTACCCGCAGGGAAATTTCGCGCATCCAGATACTGCTTTTGTGTCTCATGGATAATGACCCGAGCCATCGCCAAATCGTCATAATGCAAACACAACGCGGAAATCGAACCATCAATGTTGCCCACCCTCAGTGTCGGCTGCGCGTCGCTTCCTGAAGTCGAGGATTCGATCCCCTCTAATTCACACGGCCACGCTTTATATTCGGTGCCCTGCCACCAGATACTTTTAGCGGGCAATTTTGATTCATCGCCACCAGCGGCTAAAATTTCCGCTTCAGTATGGGGAATGTTATATCCGTGGAAATATAAAATATCCCCCATATTAAAAGCACTTCCGTCAATTTCGAAAAGCCGGATTTCATCTCCCGGCTCCAGTTTTTGATAATCAGCGTGAAGACTCATGGTACGAATGCCTGTTCAAATGTTGCGGTGACTGTCATGACTTTGCTATTCAGAATGGTTTTTTGCAGGCTGTCAGCCTGAACCCGCCATAGCGCTAACTCGTCATACGGTGGTTTAAAGGCAAAGGATTTAGTTTTATGCCGTCGCAGGAATTTATAAATATCCAGGCCGGTTTGCAGATCTCCGGTAAATGAAAATGCATAATTTAAGGTTTCCGGGTTTATTCCCTCCCCTGAAACCTGCGCATATCCATCGCCAAATTGCGCCTTGCGAATATTATCCTTACTCGTTGTCGCCGGCTGACTGGCGGCCTGAATTCGCCAGGAAAATGTTTCAATAGTCATAAATAGCCTTTATCTCCGCCAGTAAAAAAGCCGCAAAGCGGCTTCTGGTATTAACGCCCTTCTTTTATTGCCTTCCAGAGTGGCGTGCCGGGCCGTTGGGCCTGTTCACTGACGACACTAATGATGGCGGGTTTCAGTTGCTTGAGGATACCGTTACTGTCAATCGCTGACCGCTGCGTAGACTGCTGTTCGTTGCCACTACTGATATAGACGCCGCCCATGTTGACCATTACACTGCCAGGAGACACACTTGCTGGACTGGAAGCGTTGCCGACATACCCGCCGGAGGCATAACCGCGCATCATCCGGTAAAGGTTGCTCACGCCGATGCGGCTGGTCGCCTCTTTGGTGAATACAAACTCACCGCGGTGAACAACCCCGGCGGGCTCGTACTTACCACCATGCCCGGTATAACCACCACCATCAAAGCCAGAGGGACGATAGGAAGGAACGGCAAAAGACTGACCAGAATTTGAAGAACTGCTCCCTCCGCTGATCCACCCCATCGCAGCCTGAAAGGTGTAGGCCACAATAAGCTGATCAATGACCTGAGCGATCATCTTCAAAATGGATGTGGTGAATTCCTTAAAACTCGCTTTGCCGGTGGTATTGAGCAATGTCAGCTGATTGGCCAGCCCCCCGAAGGTGGCCTGGGATATTTGTTGAACAGAGGAAAATACATTAGTCGCGGAATCCTGATACTCCGCCCAGCCCTGTTTGGCGCCGGCCAGCCAGTTACCGCGTAATGCATCCTCAGCTTCATAGGTGGCTTGCTGTTCCGCCAGCACCTTCCGCTGCGCATCAGGATTGAAGGCGTACGTTTCACTCAGCTTTTCAAGCGTGGTCCTTCTGTTCGACTCCCTGCCAGAAAGCCCCTCGGCCTGAGCCTTGATCCCCGCCCGGATCGCACTCTGCTGCTGCGCAAATTTATTGGCCTGATCAGCCAGATTATTCAGCTTCTGCTGCCGGGCGACCTTATCACCGAGATCGGCCAGCTGGCGTTTGTATTCCAGCGTTTCGTTTTTGTGGGCCAGCAGGGATTTTTCCTGCGTGGACAACTGGCGGCGGCCGGCGGCCTCCTGTAAAACGGCATACTGGTTTTCCGTCTGCCAGAGGTCACGGCGCTGCTTACTGATCACATCGTTAACGTCGGTATGCTGCTGCAGGGTTTTAAGCTGCGCCTTTAGCGTCAGCAGATCCGCCTGCGCCCCTTCCTCAGCTTTACTGCCAGCGGGCGTAGTATATTGCCTGCCTTTCGGCGTTTTCGGATCTTTGTATTTGCTATCGATACCTGCGCGGATTTTCGCGATATCGCTGTCCGTCCAGCGGGTAGCAATCCCATCGATGGCATCCTGTTTATTTTTCGCAACAAGCTTATTAAATTCTTCCTGAGCGCGGGCCCGCCGCTCGGCAGGTTTCAGGCCAGCGTCAAGAAGCTGGTTAAACTGCTGCTGATTCCTTATTGCCTGCTGCTGCTGGTCATTGCGCAGCTTCTCGCGCGCCGCAGCTAACCCCTCCTGAGCATATGCTTTATCAGCCTCGTCATAGGCCTGTTTTTTGAGAGATAACTGCTCACGGGCGTTGCGAAGACGCTCTGCATCAGCTTTCACCAGCGGGTTATTCCCCGCATAGTCAGGATCGACTTTAAGGTTTGAAGACAGCGCGCGATATTCCTTTTCGGCTGTCTGCCAGTCCGCAAAAGCCCCCTGCTGCTTCATGGCCGTATCAGGATTCCGACCAATGCCCATCATGGCATCCCAGGCGCCGCTGGCGGCATTTTTCACCCAGTTCCACGCAGTTTCCAGTGTCCCCAGATTTTCCTTCACCGCATTTGCGCGCTGGATAACGCTGTCGGAATAGGCCCGCATCGCGAGCTCGGCAGCGCGCTGCGAATCCCCCATCGCCTGCGCAGCTGAAATCTGTTCAAACTGGCTTGCGGTCAGAAAATGTAACGACTCATTCAGCGTTGCAACCGCATTAACCGGATCCTCTTTCAGCCGTTTGAACTGGTTAATAGTTTCATCCACCGCCTGGCCGGTCGCCTGCTGGAGCCTTGCAGCCACGTTGGCAACGCGTTCGACGTCGGCGCCACCGAATGCCCCACTTCCGACAACCTGCGCTAATACAGCTGCCGCGGCGTGCTGAGTGACTCCATTTCCTGAGATGTTCCGCGCCAGCACCTGCAGTTGTCCCGATGTTTTCCCGGCATAGTTCCCGGTGAGAATGAGCTGTTTGTTAAACTCTTCGGCTTCCTTCCCGCCCTCGTACCATGCCTTTCCCAGCAGAACGACGGATGCCGCTATGCCACCGACCACGCCGGCGATCCCCAGTCCGCGTAGCGTCATCATTTTTTCGAGCCACCCGGCCTGGTTCGCCAGGGTTATCCCGGAGCCACGCAGCGCGCCGAAATTACCACGCAATAATTCCCCCGCCAGCACGCCAAGTTCCCGACGTGCGCCAGCGCTCTCGAGACCAAGGCTGTGCGTGGCGACCTTTGCCGCTTCCAGTTTGCGGATATAGACTTCAGCAGCATCGCCGGCGCCCACCTGCGCCGCTTTCATTCTCAGGAGCTCTGTACCAGACAGCTTTTGCTCGACAACCTGCGCCTTCAGCTGGCGAAGAAATTTCTCGCGCGCCTGGTTCGCTTTTTCCTCAACCTGCTGGAGTTCTTTCTGCCGCGCCGTGGTGCGGGAAATCAGGGAGAGATAATCACCCTGAGTGATGTTCCCCTGTGCGCGGGCCTTGCGGAATTGTTCCTGGACACTGGCCAGCGACCGTGTTTCACCACTGAGGGATCGAACGCCATCTATCTGCCGAAAGAACGATTCCGCCAGCGCATCCTGCCGCCGCGCCAGCGCCTCAGCCTGCGCATCGTTCTCCCGATAACGCTGGTTTAGCCCGGTGACGCGCTGGTAAGTCTCATCGACCGATTTGGAGACCCGTTGCAGTTCGCTCTGAAGCCCGGCGGCGGCATCCGCCTGTCGCTTCTGCATATCGGACACGGCGCCTGCGCTGGCGGCGCTGGTGGTTTTCAGCGCGCTAATTTGTGCCTCTGCTGCACTACGCATGCGCGTCTGCACTTTGTCCGATTCATTCGCCATACCGGACAGTTGCCCCTTAATCCTGGCAATCTGTTCGGTGAATGTGGCGTTGTCGACATCCAGGTTAATGACAAGGTCGCTAATCTGCTGGGCCATATCTGGTGCCTCCTGTTATTCCCTCTGCGGCCAGCATCATGGCGTCATCGTCCTGCACATTATCCGCTGTAGCCTCAGCAGACGGGGACAGCAGGCTGAAGTGTGCAGGGGTGATATCCGGATCCCGGTATAAGAAGGTTGAAATGGTGTAAAGCAGCCCGGAGAAATGGGCATCGAGTTGCGCATCCTGAAAATAACGATCCCGGTAAAAGTGATGCCAGTCGCCCAGCTCGGAGGACGTCATGCCAGCAAGCATGGCGCGCCAGTCGGGCCGCCCGAACTCACGCGCCAGTTTCAGGACAAAATCAAGCTCGCTGGCTAGGGCTTTTCCGCAGTAACAGGTTCATCACCCAGCGCGGTGGCATCAATATCTTCATCCGTGGATTGATCTTCTTCGGCAACCGGCGCCAGCATGCCGGAGAGCAGCTTGATCTGCATTTCCGCTTTGCCAATCGCTTCCGCCGGCCAGGTACTCATCACCTGCTGGTGGAGTTCCTCTTCAGATGGCCCCTTCGGATCGTTATGCCAGAGCGAGAGCGCAATCAGGCGCGCGCCTGCGCGAATACTCATGCTGACCAGCCCGGCGGACATTGTCTGGTCATCCACGTCATCAGAAATGGCGGATAAGGCTTTTTCTTCTGCGGCCAGATATTCGAGATAAGTAATGCGCTGCAATGCCGACAATTCGGTGATTGGCACCGAAGCGCCGTTATGGGTAAATTCGTCTTTCTTCAAAAACATGCTCATGCCTTTATCCTCAGGACGCAGTCACGGTGGTCTTGCAGGTCGCCACAAAATTACCGTCATTGCTCATGACAATAATGTCTACCGCGCCAGCCGCCACGCCGGTGACAATCAGAGATTTACCACTCACGGCCACAGTCGCCTTCGCGCTATCCGAGGTCGCCGCACGGAAAGACTGTTCCGATGCACTGGCAGGCAGGAAGGTGACGTTTAGCGTTGTGGTTGCGCCGACGGCCACGCTGGCCGTTGCCTTGTCGAGTTTGATGCCGGTCACTGCGATCGGCGGGTTGCCGCTTTCTTCCGCCAGTTCCGGTTTCCCGGTATTGGTGATTTTGGCGGTACGCGTGATCACTTCCTTCGCGGGGATGGCCTTACCCAGGCTACTGCACCAGCCTTTGAACACATCCACGGTGCCATTCGGATACTTAATTTTGTACGCCCGTACAGAGCCATCGACGAACCAGGCCACCAGCGATTTTTGACCCTCCTCTCCCGGTTTCCAGGCCAGCGTTAATGATGTATCACCTGCCGATTTTGCCCCCTGGGCGGTAGCGGTCCAGTCTGCATCTTCATCATCAAGGTAGGTGTCATCGTAGGACTCCGCCGTCATTTCGCCCGGCGTCAGTTCCTTAATTTTTGCCAGGCGCTGCCAGTCAGCATCTGACAGAGGGTTCGCATAAGCATCCCCGGTCCCGGTGTACAGCCAGAGTGTCGTTCCTGCCCCTTTTACCGGCGCAAGTGGGTTAGGTGTTGGCATAAATCCTCACATATCATAAGTAATTGAATATTTCATATCCGCGGAACTCCATAGCCCGAGGCTGTCATCCCTCTGGTATTCATAACCCTGCTGCACCATCACGGTAATCAGTCCACTCAGCGCAGAGATACCTGATATTGCCGGATAAACCCGGGTTTCCATCCACTCATCAAGTTCGGAGTCAGGCACCTGGGCAGGAAGGAAAACTTCAATATGTAAAGTGGCCTGCCAGGTATCAGCATCCAGATCCTCCCCGGTGTATTCGGCATCAGTCAGATAAACCGCCACAGCAGGAAAATCTTCTTCCTCAATGACAGCCGGACGACCATCAAAAAAAATGGCGCTATTCCCTATCATGCTTTCCAGGCCATCGATCACGGCCTGACGTATTTCGGTGTGTTTCATCGTTTAAGGTGTAACCTCAGTTGTTGCTTGAGCGCAGCGGCCAGTTGCTTTGGCATCTCCTCATCAAGCATGCGTTTTTTCTCCGCTTCGAAAGCAGTTGTAAGCGGCGCAGCCAGTGGGATTTTCACAACATCGATGGGGTAGCGATTTTTCCCTTCGATACGCTTCATGACATGCCAGCGACCGTTGGCTAATTGCTGAATGAAAGAGTCCCTGAAAAGATATTTCCCGATTTTCAGGACACTCCCTCTCCGTAGAAGCGCCCCTTTCTTTCTTGTTAAGCGGACTTGCGCGGCACCAAGCTTGATTGCCGGTAAGTTTCCCCGGTTGACCTTTATCCTGGCGTTCATCCGGCCATTAGAGGATGCTTTACTGACTCTGACCCGCTGTTTAACCAGCTTGACCGGGATACCTTTCACGCGGTTATCGCCCGCTATCGTTTCGTTAGCCACTTTTCGGGTCGCTGCGGTAACGGCAGTTCTGGCGACGCGGTTGATTGCCCAGGCGCTGGCCTTAGGCACCATATTGCGATCAAGGCTGTTCAGGTTCGCAATGACTTGCTCCAGCCCCTTAATACCCATAAAACCTCCTATCGGCGGCGGTTTCCAACGGGGGGATGTCCGGTGCCTAGCCAGAGATGGCAGGATCCACAATCGTCCGGGCCAATACGGTCAATCCAGTAGGAGATGCCGTTAATGGTGAGGGTATCCAGCCGCTGTAACGCGCTGGCATACACTGACTTAATGAAAAATGAAGGGCTTGTGCCCTCCACCCTCACGCCGGGAGCCGCATAGTCAATATTTTCAGGATCATCAAATACCCCGGAGATACTCCGCCCGGTAAGCTCGCCCGAAGAGATAAGCGCCACCGTGCCCATGGTCGAGCGTATCGTTTCATCCGCCCGCGATATTGCAGCATCGAAAATATTATCGAAATCGGTCATACCCGCCCCGCTATGGTTCGACAGCCAGCCCCCGTGCAATCAACTCTTCCGCATCCCCAGTGCTGACACGAACGGTAGTACCCGGCAAAACAAGGCTCACTTGTTCATTCTTTACAGCGTGCAGTGCTTCGAGGTGTAACGTCGCACGAGTTTTCACTGCTACCAGGTCCCCAGATCCGGATTTTTTTTCCTGGGGCGACGGAGTTAATACGTTATTCTGTGCTTTGCTATCGTTGCCCTCCCCGCCGGGGGCCGAATTCTCAGTGCCTGGTTCATTGCTGTCTCCGCCATCGTCAAGCTCCTCTTCCAGCTCAGCAATACGCAGCGCCAGCTCTTCTTTTGATCCGGTCAGGCTGACCTCACGGTTCAGCATGATGCCCAGCTCTTTCAGGCGGGCAATCAACTCTTCTTTGGTCATCACTCTTTCCTCTTTAATAAGAAAGGCCCCGAAGGGCCGTGGTCCCACTTGTTAGGCCAGTTTTACGGAGACGAACTCATCCGGATCTGCCAGTAGCATCAGCGGTGCTGACTGAATCATGGTGAATTCGCGTGCAGGGTCTCCCGACTGAACCCAGTTTTTTGGGTAGCGAGTTGAAGCGTTAATACCTTCGCGCTGGGCGTCTGCATCAAGGATGCAACCATAGGTGCGCAGACCGCGGGCCTGGGTGTTACCCAGTACCATAGACAGGTCCGGCAGAGCATTTTTTTTGACGTCATTTTCAACGAGCTGACCGGCATAAACCACAATAGCGACATCGCCGTACATGCCCTTATAAGAAACGGCTTTACCCAGGTCTTTCAGGGCAGTTTCCAGTTCCGAGTTCGAGCCACGGCGAGTATCCAGCTTCTCCTTAACGGCATCGAAAGAGCGGAACAGTGCCCAGCCCTTCGGATCGAATACGATAATGTTGATCGTACCGCTGGCGTTGAGAGCATAGGCTTCAATGTCATCGGTCGGATCATAGGTTTTTTTATCGCGGCCAGACCATGCTGCCGCCCCTGCCTGAATGATGTTATTGCCGGCACTGCGCCCCATATCAACTTCAACTGGCTCAAATGCTTCTCCACTCATGGTGTATTTCCCATAGAGCACAGCTTCAATTGCTTGTTTCTCTTCGACCTGTGCAATCGCCAGTTCCTCATCTTTCATATTCTGAAGAATGATGCGGCGACGGCGATAAGCAGGATCTGCCAGTTTCTGAGGATCTTCATCAGGCAGGCGACGGAGAGTCATTTGTGGGTTAACTTCGTGTTTCGGCTTCACATAGCCCGGGGTAAATTCTGACGTGCTGCCGCCACGAGAGCGAATCACTTTCCCGGAGACAATCGGCGACACATACAGCGCCATGTTGACCAGGCCTGGAATTTGCGACAGGTAGACCTTCTCAGTCGTGAAGGGATAACTTTCACGGAAGAAGATGCGCAGGAAAAGCGGATCGAATTTGAATTTCTTCTCATTGACCGCCAGCAGTTGGGCTGTTGTATAAACTGACATAGATTTTTCCCGTAAAAAAAGCCGCTAAGGCGGCTTTTATGAATGATGAAATTGGTAAAGGAGTCGGTTAAACGATGCTGATAGCAGTGCCAGCAAAGGCATTACGTTTAATGCTGTCGTCGGTGACTGCATCCGGCCAGTGAATATCTTCAACACGGAAAGAGCCGGATTTATAAAAGGTAAGTTCTGTGCTGTTCTGGTCGGCGGCTACCGCCAGGATGCCGCATGCCGCGCCAGCATGCTCGCCGTCCCAGGCAACGAGTTTTCCCGCCGTCGCCTCCAGCATTAACGGAGTCATAACGGGCGTTGCCGCTGCCAGTGCGCCAGCGCCATAAGCGGTGTGGGCTGGATCGCTATTACCCAGCGGCTGGTAGTGTGTAAATTCTTCAGTGTTAGCCATGTGAGCCTCTTAAACAGGGGTATTCATCAAATCATCGGTTTCACTGGCAGCCGGTGCTCCGGACGCCAGCGTTTCTGGTGCGGTTTCCATCAGGCGATCCAACGCGGTTTCGCTTCGGGCCTGTGAACTTTGCGGCGCCGCCGCCAGAATGCGTTGTGCATGCTCAACCGTCATTCCCGGCGTTTCTGCCAGCGCACGGGCCTGTTCCTCCCGACCGCTTGCGGCCTCACAGTTCAGGATCCCCATAATTCGGGCATTCTCAGCAGAGACCGCCGCGGCAACCTGAGCATTTACATCCGGTGTGGGTGCAGCAGCCGCTGGCACTGCCGGAGCAGTTACAATTGCGCCATTGGCTTCCGCCGCGGCATTGGCGTCTGGTTGGGTTGCAGCTGCATTCGTCGTCGTTGTCTTCATCGTTCCTCCGATATGGATGGTCTTTTTGGTATCCAGCGCGCTGCGCATTACGCCGATCGCATCTGTACTGTTAACAAGTTCGTCCGCCAGCCCATGATCAATGGACTCCTGCCCGGAGAAGACCGCAGCCTCAGTATCGAGAACCGCCCTCACCGACATTCCCGTATAACCTGCCACTTTTTCAGCAAACATCTGCCGGGTGGCATCGATACGGGACTGAAAAGCTTCACGAACATCTTTCGGCAATTTTTCGTAAGGGTTGCCATCAACCTTGTGGTCGCCGCTGTAAATCAACGTGACCTCGACCCCCTGCGATTTCAGCACCTGACCATAATTGCTGTGGGCCATCATCACACCGATGGACCCTGTCCTTGCTGTCTGTGTCACAAGCCGACGTGATGCCGCACTGGCGATAAGCTGTCCGGCGCTGCAGTTCATATCGTTCGCCAGCGCCCAAACGGGTTTAATATCGCGGGCCCGGGCAATAATGTCGGCGCAGTCAAAAGCTCCGGCGACCATCCCGCCCGGCGTATCCATATCCAGCAAAACTCCGTCAACATCAGGATCGCTGATAGCCTGCTGCAGGCGGGCAATAACACCGTTGTACCCGGTCATGCCGGAATACGGCTGGAGTGAACGGGTTTTATTGACCAGGGTCCCGGCAACCGGTAATACCGCGATGCCATTCATTACCTGATAGCTACGAGCCGGACGCGGCCCGGCCTCCTCGTTACCGAATAGCATTAGTGGTTCCGCCATTTGCTCGGTGCCCAGGGTTGTCCCCGATACGGTATCAGTCAGGCGGGTAATGCCCAGTTGGCCTGCCAGCGCGCAAAAGAAAACCCGCGCATAGGCGGGTTCAAGGAGCAGCGGTTCGTTAAATGCCAGGCTGGCAATATGTGGAAGGTTACGCAGCTCGGGCGTCATCTTGTTCCTCCTTACCGGAATTCTCCAGACCAGACTGGAACGCCGCAGCTGCCCACGAAGGCGGTCTTAACCCTGCCTGTCGCCGTTCCATCGTTTCACGCACCTGCTGGGCAAAGATTTCCTGATAATCATCGCCGCGCTTCGCGCATTCTTTTTCATAGGTACTGAGGCCTGCTTCAATCAGCATAACCGCCTCCTGCACCTCCTTAAGGCCGTCAATCGCCATCCTGCCGGAGCCGATCCAGTCGCAGTTCGCCCAGCTTGTCCTGGCCTCCTGGAAACTGTAACGGGCGCGGGATGGCAGGCTGACGACACGACGGACGATCGCCTCTTCCAGCCAGCACAAAAACATCATGCTCGCCTGCCGGGCAGCGATAAATTTGCGCCGGCCCATGAAATAGGCCCAGGACTCATTGGCGCTCGCGCGTGCGGTGGAATAACTCATTTGTGAGTAGTTACGGGATAACTGCTCGTAAGAAACGCCAAGCCCTGCGGCGATGTAACGTAAGAGCGATTGCTCGAATACGGAATACCCATTATCGGTATTCTGAGCAGATTGCAGATTCAGTGAATCCCCGGGCATCAGGTGTGGCACCTTCGCCCCTCCAAGTCTGACCGGGGCGGCCGCATAATACGTTGCGATTTCCCCAAGCCATCCGGTCAGCTTTTTCGTCTGCTCCGGATTGTCCGCACCGAGGATAAAATCCATCGCTGTCTGGGTATCCATCTCACTTTCAATCGTGGCGGCATACATCGCCTTGACGATGGCGCTTTGCAGTTGGGTGTTTTGCAGCGTATCGAGCATTTTCATCTGCTCCATAACGCTATAAAACTGATTCGCTCCCCTTGTCTGTCCATCTTCCATTGGCTCAAACACATGGATAAAGGCCGTTCGCCCGCCAGGTAGCTCACGCGGAATATAATTCCACTTCTGAGCCATCCACCCGGGATAGTTATCCTCGCTGACGTAGTAACCCTGGGCGGCACCAGCATCATTAATTCTTACCCCTGCCCGGCAATTTCGGGTATCACCCTGATTGCCTGGATTACCGATCCGCTTAGGACTGACCATCTTAAACTGTGTTCTAAATAGCCTGTTCGCGCTGGTATCCCAGGTCGCCTGAGTAAATAACTCTCCGTTAAAAGTGTGCATGGCCACCCCTTCACGGATCATCATGGTGAACGTGCGTTTACGTTCGGCATCAATAAAACAGTGGTCGTCCTCCGCGTATTCTTTCCAGGCATCCTCGCACTCACGGGCAAACGCACGCGCATCCTCTTCGCTGATCCCAAGATAGCGCCAGGCAGGCCGGTGGCTAAGACGGAAAAATGAACCAACGATATGATCCTGGTGAAGCTGTACCGCATTCGCCGCGAGGCCGTTATTACGAACAAGATCGTCGGCGCGGGCGTTTCCACGCTGGAAGTTCGGCAGTAGTGCGGCATCACCACTTTCACTGGGTGGATTCCACGCGCGCAGCTGGCCACCAAAGCCACCAGCCCCACCATGGTATCCGGCATATTCCCGGAGCGACGTTTTACCGTCGGGTCCAACAAGTGCTGGTAATTTCATGCGTAAAATCCTGCTGGCCCGCGCCGGCGACTGGTGATGCCAATCTGAACTTCAAGTTCGGCAATATATTTTTTCAAATCAGCAACTGACGTGGCAGTAAACTCAACGCGGCGGCCATCTTTCTGTACCGTCGCAACGCGTTTCCCTGTCATCAGGTCATGAAGTGCGGCGCGGGCACTGTCCAGTTCAGACTGTGTTGCCATTATTCATCTCCGGCTAATGCCCGGGCATAATCCGCCAGGGTCTTTTTCGGTTTAGAGGTAAGTTCGTCCTCCTGCATGCTGATCAGAAGAGACTCAAGATTCAGCTGCCAGCGGGAAACACTTATCCGCAGAGCTGCCAGCGCGTAGACAAAACAGTCCAGCGCCTCATTACGACGTTTTTTACTGTCCCAGAGTATTTTCCGCTCGCCGTTTACCCATTTTTCAACCTGCTCCTCTGCTGTCAGCTGCTGAGCCTCGGTCAGGTCGAAGATTTCCGGGTTGTTAGGAAAATGAACGGCGCCGGCCATTGGCTCATCACCAACCGGAATAAGCGTTAATCGGTTATAAATCTGCTCCTTCGCCGTATCGGTACCAACCTCCGTCAGATACACCCCGTTTTTATTTCGTTTACGGGGCATATTCGCTACAGGTTTACCGTATACAGAAGCACCTTTGATGGGAATTACGCGAAAAAGACCATGCTTTTTCGAACGGCTATAAACGATTGTTGGGTCAATCCCCCCGATATCCCAGCAGATGCGGGAAATACTCATCTCCGCGCCATTTCGGCGTTTATAGGTCTTGTTGATCGCCTCATCTACGCGTTGAAGGGTCTGCTCGTCATCATGACGCCCCATGATTATCTGTCGGTCCACCAGCCAGCTTTCTTCACCAGGTCCCCAACCCCAGACTCGCATTTCATAACGATCAAGCTGTGAATCAATTCCGGCAGTAAGGTAGACAACGCGATCCGGCACTGCGGCAGCAAAGAGTTCCTTTCGCTCTTCGATAAGATCGGCATCAGGCCGTTCACCAATTTTCGCCTCCCAGGTTTCCCCGAGAGTGGTATTGGTGAAAGTTTTGCGTTTGCCTGTATCACCCTTGGTTTTAATCCACTCTTTAACAATCTGCACCCATGTGGTGAACGGGCTGTAAGCCGTCCAGATATGGAAGGTCACACTGTCAGGCGGGTCTATTTCTCCACCCGAGGAAGAGAACCAGTTAAGACCGTCCCCCGTCCAGATACCGGTTCGCTCGCAGATATAGCGTGCATGAGTGAAATCCAGCTCCTGTTGCTTAATGACGCACCCGTTATGCTCGCACAGGTAAAAAACGCTGGCAGGCTCACCGGGAGACCATTTAAAACCAAAAGGCGTTTCCTTATCGCCGAACTTGAGGTATTGCTCTTCCCCGCAATGCGGGCACGCAACATGGAAACGCATAAAATGCTGCGATTCGCTGGCGGCTCGCTCAATCTGGCAGGTACCGCGAATTTTTGGGGTAGAGCCGCGGATCGATTTGGGCCAGACAGAGCCCTCAATTCGCTTATCACCCAGAAACGTTGGCGAACCTTCTTTCTCGATGTCCTCATCGAATGCCGCCAGCTCATCATAACCGGCAACATCGACCGATTTCTCACGGTAGTTCTTGGCAGCCTTACCGCCGAGACACCAGAAGCCGCGGCCGTTAGAGAATCGTTTCATGCTGAGCGTGTTATTGCGGTGTTTTTTCCCATACCACGGCGCCAGCGCCAGCAATGCTGGAATATCACGGATCGTCGGCTCAACGTGCGACTTCATAAAGTTTTCGGCATCGCCGTCGGTCGGCAGCCAGATGAGGGAATTTCGCTGCTTATGCTCAATAAAATAGGAATAGACGCCCAGCAGCATCTTTGAGTAACCGACACGGGCAGACTTAACAACGTTCACTTCCCGTATGTAGTCATTTCCCATCGCATTCATTATCGCGCGCTGAAAAGGCAGCGTGACCCAGCGCCCTTCCTGGTATGCCGACTCTTTCGGCAGGTAATAATTTTTGTCTGCCCATTCCACTGCCGTTTGCGGCTCCGGGCGATAGAGTGAGCGCAGCCCGGCGCGTGCGGATGACTGCAGCCCCTTAATCTGACTGTTCGATATATTCACTCAGCAACCCCGGTATAATTTCATCCAGCGCAGCTGCCTTGTTCATGGCTTTGATTACGTCCTTTTTAAGGAAATCAATGTGTCGATTCTCCAGCTCAGGAAACCGCCGCTGCACCGACAGGGGGATCCCGTCCAGGATACTGGCTATTTCGCCGGCCACGCGTGAAAGCACGAACGTGCAGAATGCGGTCTCCACCACCTCAGCAGAACTTTTGGCGTTTTTTAGCTCCTGGGCATCAGCCTGCGACCGGGTCAGACGGTAGCGCTCATAATCAATCGTTCCAGGCTGTAGCTCTGATTCACCAGCCTTACGGAGCTCTTCTACTTCCTTTCTCAACTTTTCGTTTTCGATATCAGCATCGCGCTCGGCAAACCACTTAATCGCAGCGGCGGAATCGTAAAGCACCTCATTACCTTTGCCGCCGCCGCGTACAACCGGCATACCCTGATCCTGCCAGTTCTGGATCGTACGAACGCTGACACCAAAAATATCGGAGAGCTGTTTTTTGTTCACCTCCATACGCACTCCTTGAGTGAAAACGGGGTACGGAAACGATCTTGAGTGATCCGGGCAGGAAACTAACTCCTGGCTTCCTTTCTTCTCATGTAACAACCTATTAATAAACAATGAGTTACACAGAAGAAGAACGGAAACGCCTTAAACTCAGAAATTTTCATATGTAGCGAGAATCCGCGAGGTCGCCGCCCCGTAACTGCTCGAACTCCCGGAAAGGACCCGCAACGATAACGGTTATCATTACCGTTTTAATGGTCATTCATCGAGGTCGCTCACTGAACAACCTCTGTGAATGCTCACCCTGCGGACGCGCCACCGTCGGCCTGCAGTACATCCTCGGGGATGCGCGCCGGCAGAGGTTCATTCTCGAAGACCTTCAGCCCATTGAAGCCGAGGAACGTAGAGGACTGGCTGATATTGCCAGCAATGAAGTCGCCAACATCGACCAGTAACCCGGTCACGACCGCCTCAGTGTTCTGGCGCCAGTAGCTCTCCAGAGCAACCAGCAGCGGATCAGAGCCATTGGAGACCATCTGCTCGCCGACGGAATAAGCCTTCTTACCAGCCTTATCAGTGATGCACTGCAGCTTGTTGCTCTGCATGGCCACCATGTCAGAATTGTTCACCTGAACGGTCAATGTCGCGACTTTTTCGCCTTCCTCATTCGTGCTGGAAGCATAGAAAAGCGAAAGGGTCAGATCATTACGATTAAACATTACTGGCTCCGGTTGCGGTTACGGTTGCGATGACGGTGACGGCGCGCTGGTCGTGGCGCAGTATCACCCGGCGGCAAGAGCTCACCTTCTTTTGCAGGCTGCACTTCTTCTACAGCAGTTGGTGTCTGTTCTGGCTCTGCCGATTGTGGTTGCGCTGGTGCTGCCGGTACGAATGGTGCACCACCAGCTTCAATCTCAATCTTGAGGTGCGGGAAAATCTTAGCGGTATGGTCGAAATGGATAGCTGAAACAGGCAGATGCGCGTAAGACACGCCGTCACGCTCCAGCGCCACCAGCGCGCCATTAACATATTCAATCTTGATATTTTGCATCGTGTACCTTAACGAATAGAAAAGCCCCACGGACGAGAGGCTACTGGTTAAATATCAGGGTGTTACTATGAATCTTCAGCGTGTAAGGTTGCCTCTCAGCCCGTCAGTGGTGGGACACTGGCGCTTATTTAACCGGGGGAAAGGCTGATTACCTCTGATGAAGGATAAATATGACTATTTCAAAAGAAGAATTTGAACAACTCAAAGCAAGAACTCTCGTGACCGAAGTCGCGTTGGCTTATACGATTACAAACCTTTCAGCAAAATTTAGTGATATTAAGCCATCTGTGGTCGAGGCTTTAAAGTTAGATGCAAAATCAAATACGGAAAAAGCACCTCAAGTTGCGAAAGCATTGAACGATTTAGCTGGGTTGATCGAGACTTTTGCTTTTACGCAAGACTAATGATCCCGGAGAACGTAGCGTTCATCATTTCGTTCTCTATTTTATTAAATACGGTCTTATTTTGGGCCGTATTTTCAGTCCCCCCCCGACATAACAGCTCCTGACTCGTCTGATTTAAAGCCGAATGAACATCTGCGCGAAGCGCTTCAATTGAGCAGCTAGTAGATTTAGTAACATCTTCGAGCTGCTTTTTCAGCGCTTCCACTTTTTGCTCTAATACTTCGATTCTTTGTTCTGAAGTCATATAACACTCCCTAATTTTAAACCCTGCTAAGGGATATCATGAGCTTTACCCCTCGCAGGGATAGAGGTTCTCACCGATTCGTAAATCCGCTCGCAGGTCATTCCTGCTGTGTAGCGTTCGTCAGCGATTGCAGCATATCGTCGAGCCTCTTCTGCAAGGTCTCCAAGCATGTCGGCGAGCATTCCGGCGGTGGCGCCGGTTGTTTTGCTTCTGACGGTAGCGGCAAGACTTGCGGTGTGCTTTGCGGCGTCCAGGCGGGTGGCAAGGTTTTTTGCCTGCTGGCGCAGCTGGTTAACAGTGCCAGAGAGAGTAGCGGCAGCAGCGCGCGCTGCAGCGGTTTGGGCTTGAGCATCTTGTACGGCCTCATCACGGGCGATCATACGCCCTTGTTCAATCATCCGGGCGGCGGTTTGCGCGTTAACTTCCTGAGCCGATTCGGTGCTATCACGTTCAGCCCACCGCTTTTCCCATGCCCGATCGCTCCAGGCTAAACCAGCAACAAAGGCACCAGCAATAATCACCGCGGCGATAGCTGGCTTTAAGTAAGTTGCATTCACTGGTCAATCCCCCAGCACGTCAGCGCACTTTCCTGATCCCGGCGAGTTACCTGCCCATAGCAGTTATTAGAGCGTATGCGGCAATCCTTCCCACCGTCCTTAATCCACCAGCGAATCGCTTCACATGCGCCTTTACGGTCGCCGGCGTTGATGCGCTGGTAGAATGTAGACGGGAAGCATTTACCGGGGCCGATGTTGTACGGACAGAATGAAGCAATGCCGACTTTCTGCGGAGGAGTCAACGGAACGCGGATATTCCGGTCAACCCACGCCAGCGCCTTATCACGTTCGATAGCATTCACCTCGTCGCATTTTGCCTGGGTTAACTTCATTCCCTGCGTGACAGGTTTACCATCAATACGCGTGGCACCTCGGCAAATAGTCCAGATACCCTGGCTACCATCGCGATACGCGGTAAGGCTGTTACCTTCTTTCTCATCCAGGAACTGATCCATCAGGGTTGGGGCGGATGCACCAGCCGCTATTAATCCCAGCATGGCTGCGCTGAGTTTCGTTTTCAGGGATGCCATTTTATTTATCCTGCGGCGGTTGCGTCACATACCCCCGCCTGAGCGCATCCTCATAGGCTTTGGTTTGCCGACGTTTGAAATATAGGTTCGTGAAATAAGTGGCGACGCCGATCACTACACCACTGACAAGCGCAATGAAGTTCCAGTCAAGACCATGGAACCAGTCATAAACACGCGCCAGGCCAGTACAAATCAGGCCGCCTGACGTGCAGTACGTAGCCGCTGAAAAGATTTTGTCAGGCATGATTTTGTTCATCCGTCACCTCCTGCTGAGGTGTTAACCGTGAGATTAAAAAAGGTGGGTACTATAACCACTAAACTATTGCACGCTTCGTCGATGGTGGGTATAATACCCACATGTTAACGAAACGGAGGATTGATGAGCAGTGCAGAGTTAATCAAAAAACTGATAGCTGATGGTTGGGTTAAGCAAAGACAGACAGGAAGCCATGTAACGCTAACAAAACCGGGAATAGAGAAAATAATCACCATTCCCCACCCCAGAAAGGATTCTTCAAAGGGGATTGTTAGACAGGCTCAACAGATATCAGGACTTAAATTGATGTAAAAGGGAGCGGCGAAAGCCGCCCCTCTCTGCAAGGGTTATCAATACGCAATTAGTGAGGTACCTATGATTTATCCGCTCTTCATTTTCAAAGCCGATGACGGCACTTTTGATGGCTACTTTCCTGACGTCGAAGGTTGCATGTTTGCCGGGAACAACCTCGAAAGGGCATTGAGGGATGCTGAGACAGCTTTCGGTCAGCACATGGAAGTGCTAACCGAACAAGGCGGGCATGTGCCTGCGCCGCGCGATCCAGCTGATTATCTGGGGGATAACCGCTTAACCTCAGATAATGGCTTTCTAGCGCTTGTAGAAATAGATCCAGCAAAGTACGAAACAAAAGCTATCAAGTTCAATCTCACCATGCCTGGCAACTTGTTGACTGCAATCGACAGATACATTGAAAGCCACGGTAGATACAAAAACCGTTCTGCCTTTCTTTCTGAGATTGCAAGAAAAGAGATAGCAAGAGGCTAAAAATAACAAGGCACCTGCGGGTGCCTTGTCTTTGAACTAATGATATAAGTTAATAAATTCTGCATATAAGCCCCCTTTTCCCATCATCTCATCCCATCTGCACGCAAACATTTTTCAATTTATTGATCTCTATCTCTTACGTTTCACGAATTGAAGAGCTATATGATCAATGTCCAGTTTTTACTGGTAAAAAAATTACAAATGGAGCTCAGATGATTACAGCAAACGAAGAAGCTTTTATTCTCAAAAAAGACGGTTCACGCAAGGGGCCATACAAAGCTAAATTTGCAGGAGATACTGTTGTTATAAATGACAAGATGGCCGATATTGATGATGGAGATTTTGTCGTTAGAGTCCTACCGAATGGTAAGGAAGAACATAAAGAAATCTACAAAGCAAATTTCTACGACACTAAACTCGGTGGCTTTGGTCCACACTTTCAACTGAAAGTTGGCCCCAAAAAAGACATGCCGTCATTTGCCTCTCAGCATATCAACATTCATGGCGGTAATGTTCAAATAGGTAATCACAATCGTCTAGAAATATCGAATAGCATCGAAACGCTGAACAATCTAATCAATAACGCTGAAACAACTACAGAACAAAAAGAAGAGGCAAAAGGATTGCTACGCAAACTAGCTGAGCACCCTTTAATCACAGCTCTCGCTGGTGGTGCGATAGGCCTACTTTAATAAAAAACCCGCCATTGAGGCGGGTTATAAACTTTTGGTAACGTATCAAATTACCCTAAAATATCGCTCATTTTGTTGCATTTTGCAAGCCCATTTGACGAAGATAGCCAACTTTAATCACATTTTTCCGTTCTGGCCTCTTCTATTAGTTCATGATGGCTGTAGATGTGTTGCAATGCGTTGCTATCCATCTCAACGAAAGCCTTTTTAAGCCGCTCCCAATGACCTGCATACACTCTTTTCCATGTAGAACGATCAACGGAAACCATACGCGCCAGTGCTGCGCCAGCGTAGGCTTTATAAGTCTCATTATTCCGTGTCGCGGCAACCTCCTGGGCAGCTAACCAGACCAGCCCCACCAGCTTTTTGATAACTCTCGATTGGATCGCCCTGCCTACCTGATAGTTCTGGTATTCAGTCCAGACGTGTTGGCACATTATCGTCTGGTACCGAAAGTTAAGGTCGAAGCCATAACAATAGCGCACCCATGCCTGGTGATGCTCTTCCAGCAGGTTCACAGCCCGGCGCCACGGTGAATAACCAAACTCGATATCATTGATGGGTGGCATTGGTCGGCGGCGGCTGCGGGTCTCCATTACATGAACAGGAGTGGTCAGAGCTTTAACTACAGACGGGCCGCAGCCAATCCCCCCACCAAGAACGACCATGTGGCTGGCGCGCCGTGGATTTTTATTCTTATCTGCTGGTGGGTTCTCGCTGAATGCCTCGAGTTGTCCCTTTGTTGCGCCGGATGAATCCAACAACGCTCGACGAACTTCAATACGGGTATATTCCAGATTTTGTAGGTCCATACTGCTCAGTGCTCCATACACTTATGCTTTTACAATCACGCCGATCGCTATGGCTCTATCAAGGAAACGGAACAACAGCTGAAGCTGTGAGCCGTTCTTCTCTTCAAACGCATTTACGTCGGCATGTAGCTCGTCGTGACACTCTCTGCACAGAGGAAACACGAAGAGATCGTGGGCTTTGGTTGCGGTACCGCCCATGCCATGCCCGATGACATGATGCGGATCATCTGCGGGGCGACGACAGCATTCGCATGGCTGACGCTTTACCCAATCGGTGTATGTCTGGTTAACCCAACGGCGGCGCTTAGGTTTAAGCATGAATGATTCAGGCGACTCAGGATCGACAGCCAGCGACAGAACCTTCGGCTGCTCTGGCAGCGCCAGGGCGTTTTGGCTGTGGCCGTTTTTCTTTGGTGCATCTGTAGGTAACTTTTCCCGCAAAATGCTGGTGGCAGCTACTGAAGGCCGGATGTCGCTTTCTTTATATACGGACTGGAATTTATCTTCTGGTAAGCGAAGACCGCGCTGGGCCATCGTCTCGGTTATCTCATCGGCGACGCCAGCATATACTGCCCACCAGCACAGCTCTGCGAGGGATAACTCTCTTTCGAGGCCCAATTGCAGATCCAAAATTGCTGTATCAATGATCCAGTCGACAACATTACGGCGAGCCAGATCGCTGAGGGTTTTCGTTGTTTGTTCCCGCAGGCGCGTGTCGCAATACCAACAGAGTTGAATCGCTCCCGGAGGATGACGCATGGTCACCAGTTCATTGTGGTGATAATCAGAATGGCGAAACTGACATTCGCGTTTATTGCGTTCCAGCCAGTATTCAAGGGCAGGCAGGCCGCCCGCCGCATTAATTACCTTTTCACTGGTAAAAAAGCCCTCCAGTTCCTTATCCTCAGCCAGTGGCTGGCGCGCGTCAGGAACGGCACCAGCCTCCAGCCCCGCCATACTTTTTGGCTCAGACTCGATTAGCACTCTCCCGTTGCGGAAAAGCCTCATCAGTTCTTTACCTGGCTTAAACAGTACCACGCCTAAGCGTGGCACCACTTCAGGAGTTAGCAGCGCTCTCATGCCGCTACTCCTGATAGCTCACTCACCATACCGGCTGCCAATGCAATAATTTCATCCTTTGCCATGCGCTCCAGCCAGAGCTGATTAATCTGGGCCTTTACCTTATTTTGCTGAGGCTCACCCAGTTCTGAAGCACCATCCACCTGTTCAAAAACCAGATTAACTTCCAAAGGCCAGATCCGAGCTTCTACCTGATTCTCAACGGCTGGAGTGATATTTTTACGAACATGGTTGCGGATCACTCGACTATTGAACCAATTCGACTTTTCCAGATTAGCTACAATGACAATAAAGTCCGTGACCTTGCATTCATCCGCAAACTCACTAAAGACAGAACTCATGCGCTCGATAGTTTCGGACCGGGCAGCATCAGATTCGAATTCTTCATCGTTCAGCCATCCCACCAGCACCTCTAGCGAATTTTTATAGGCAATTAAAGATTGAGCCTTTGCAATTACATCAGGATGCACCGGAGTAATCTCTGGTTTATCTACGGAATCCGCCGCCCATGTATGCCCAAACTTAGATTCGGCAAAGGTATACTCTGGCTTATCGCCAAAGGCTGCTACTACACAGGCCCATGCCTGAATACCACTCTGATCGAGGATTGCCGACTGCTGCAGCGGTATTTCGGTTTCAACCGTGGCGTTTGGGATAGTTTTCGTTTCTGCTGGCTGAGCCTGCTTACTAACGGCGAACTGCGCCAGCGCCATACTTGCGCGCCCTTTCGCTTCCAGCTCTACGCGATCGATATAGCTAAAGCGCTCGCCGCGCCAGGTCTTATCAAATATCACTATTGCGCCAGCAAAGAAGGCGCTGGTGGGTTTCTGTTTATCATCCGCTGGCACAAACCAGGTCGGAAGATCGAAGCCAATGCGACCGCGGATAAAACAGACGTGATCAGCATCTTCAGGCCACCATGTCTCACTCGTTGCCGACTTAACCAGGAAAACATAGCGGCCGCCGTTTTCTCGCTGCTCAGATGCATAACTCATGATGTGCTTCATGCCGGTGATAGCCTGTTTTTCATGGTATTGCGAGCGGCTATATGGCGGGTTGCCGAAGGCTGCGCCGCCGAGATCTACCAGACGACCAGACCAGTCCTGCGTCAGCGCATTGTCTTCAGCGGTATACCATGCCGGGCATTTTGCGTTGCTGTCGTCGGCAAACAGGTCCAAGACCAGCGGACCAAACAAAGCGTTAACCCCCCAGAACAACAGATCCGGAGTCCGCCATTGATCGCCAACTTCTTTTAAATAATGCGCTTCCTGGGCGCGCAGTTGCGCCAGTGCCTGGCTGTAAGGACTAAGATTCATGCTGCTCCTCCGTTCTTGGCCACTACAGACCAGATATTGTTCCATCCAAATTGAGCCAAACCGTGGTCATGCCCCTTTGCTTTCAAACCATCGCGATCGGCCCTGGCTCGGACTTGTACCTCAATCTCGCTCTTCGGTTCGTTGTCAGCCTCAAGGTCGTGGTAGCGGCGCCAAGCAAGGTCACGTTCGGCAATATCGACGCCAGCATCCTGGCTGTAGCTGTTTGGCAGTTCGGTCTGTTTTTTCCCCTTCCCCCAACTTTCACGGGCTGGGCGACCACGGCTTTCCCAGCGGGTAGCATTCTGCAAATATCCTTCAAACTTTGTCGGTCGAAACAGCGTGGAGGGCTGCATGTATTCGTAATGTTCGGTGTCCTCCCAATGCACATGCTTGTAGTCAACAACCAGCAGCAGCTGCTGCACCGTGTAATCATCACGCAGGCGGGCTCTAATATTCTCCAGTGAGGTCTTCCCGGTTCGGAATTGTTTCCCGGTGACGGCGTTCAGGTGCTTGAGCACAGCGATCGCATTGTCAGTGATAACCACTTCAGGGTCGGGTTGCGCAGCAACCGGACAAGAGGGTTTTGAATTACCCTGTGTATTCTCCTGAGTAGTCTCTGTGTAATCTCCTGTAGGAAAGTTTGCGGGACCCCCACATGCTTGTTCGGGGGAATCACCCATACTTGTTTGCGGCATTTCCACATTCTTGTTTGCGGCATCACCGCAATCTAGTTTGCGGGATTGCACCAATCCAGATTGCGGCGTTTCCACATTCTGGACATCCCGCAATCTGGATTTATCCTTAGTGACCTTCTTCGCTGGCTTCGCCATTTCAATTAGCAGAGCTTCCAGGCGTTCAGCGTTGATGCGATAGTGCATTGTTGCTGGAACCCCACGACGGTCTTCCTCCAATACACCCAGAGCAATAAGACGCTTGCGAGCGGTTTCCTGCTCGTCCCGGGTCAGCGCTGTCTCGGAAGCAATGTCAGCCTGGGTTTTATACATCCAGCCGCCGTCCATACGGTTATGCCAGTAAACCATCTGAGAAAGGAAAACAGCGGCAACAGGTCCAGCTTTTACCTTCCCCACACGCAGCTTGGCAAACGCCGGGTTATAAGCGATTGGGCGATCAAGTAACTGAATGAGGGTGCTCACTGATCAATCCTCTTGAATCTGGCGCGGAAGATGATCATCGGAGCAACACACTCCCACTCATATCCCGGGCGGCGGTAAATCACACGCTGGCGTCCAGCGTCATAGCCAGTCACATGCACAACAATGCCGTGCTGATCGCGATAAAGGCGGTCCATTGGTTGAATATTCTCTTCCAAATCAACCTCCCATCAGTTCAGAGGCGTAACGCTGTGCTATCCACTGGACGCCGCGGGGAGTTACTCGGGTTTGGGTGTAGGCATGGCCATAATCAGATGTACCCGTTTTGACGGTAAACAGGCCTTCGCGCTGACGCAGGGCATGAGGTAGCAAATTGCCGGACTGACGGAACAGCACCTTGTCACGCAGAAGCGTGTCGATCATGGCCTTTTCCGGCATATTCAGGATTTTTGCGGTTTCACGCAGACTTTTGGCACCGCCGGCTTCGACATACTGATTCACAAACGCCACCTTGGGCGCGTCCTGCTGGACCTTAAGTGAGAGCTTCGCATTTCTTTCAGCCATGTCGGCTGCCAGGCGAAGTGCCTCTGGCAATGTTTGCGGTATAGCGTTGGCGCTTCCCTCAAGCTCACGCAAACGACGGATAATCTTCATGCGTAGCGGCGCGCTGTACCCCGCGATTAAACATTCTGTATGCTCACGGTCTAGGCGGTATTCCCGGTATTGCTGGTGGTTTTGGGGGTGTGTCCAATAATGGGCATACCCCTCCAGTGACTCTCCCAACTGCTGCATCATCGCTTCGATGTCACGCACCACATGCTTATGCTGCTTGCCAGTGAGAGAAGATATCTCACGGCTGCTCATGGTAGCGGCGCCAGCGATGTAAGGAGAGGCATGAACTAAAGATGAAGTCGGCTGGTTATTTACCTGCTGCGCCATTCTGCTTCCCTCCCTTTGTAATAAAATCCCCCACAGCCCATTCGGTAAAGCTGTGGTTAACCTGGGCCCACCCACCCGGTATTCTTACGGCATAGCAATACGCAATAACGCTTTTACCACCGCGAACTGGCAATGCGCGAAGTTGCGAACGCTGATTATTTGCGGTTAAATTGCTCATGCGGATTTCTCCATACACATTGATTTATTCGCCACGACGCCCGGAGCTGCACACTCGCGGGCGTCATTCTTTTCTGGCTGGCAGAAAATGCGATAAACAAGAGCCGAATGCTCCTGAAGTTTTTGAATAGAGCTATAGAGCTCCCCATCGATCACCGCCCGTTCATGCGGCTCAATCACACCATCTTCGATCGCTGCGCGAATCTGTTGCGAATAGGCTGTTATCTGTTCGATAACCTCAAGCAGGCGCTGATTGATATCCGCGTTATCCACTTCTTCAATATCCGCAAGCGGAACAAAAACCCCACCGGATTGGCGCGCTACCGCGTCAGCGATATGACTTGTACCACCAGCACGCTGCAGCACCATCACCCATCCAAACGGGAAGATCTGATCACCATCGACGCGCAGGCGGTTGAATAAGGCGTTTTCAGTTACACCCAGCCATTCAGCCGCCTCGGCATAACCTCCAGGCAGTTCAGTAATCGTTTTCTTGATTGCGGCCACCAGCCAAGCTGGTTGACGCACTACTTTCCAAATTGGCTCGTTACCCACGGCTTACCCCTCGCTTCTGTGGTTTTAATCATGCGACTGAGTGGCTACGCTTCTCATAAAGTGATTGGTCAACTTTCAAATCACCTTTCGTAAGCGCCTGTATCTCAAACGCCCGCCCTTTTGGGATAACCTCATCCCAACCTGATACGGAAGCGTGTGAGATATTCAGCGCCTTAGCGGTTTTCCCGACGCCTCCGAAGTAAGAAATAACGTCACTTTTTTTCATTTTTCCCTCTGGAGTTAGGTAATGCAGTGTGATGATAGTAGGATATCTTACATATCATGGTCAAGCACTCCTACATCAGAAAGTGGTAGGATTGCCTACATGAAAATGAATGATCGAATCCGAAGCAGACGCAAAGAGCTAAAGATGACGCAAGCCGTTCTGGCAAAGCTCGTCGGGGTTAATCGCGTCACCATCACCGGCTGGGAGTCAGGTGACTACAAACCCGGTGGTGAAAACCTCCAGGCGCTTTCGGCTGCATTAGAAAAGAGCCCGCAGTGGCTATTGGAAGGCAAGGATGATGAGAGCCAGCAGCATCCAACTATAAACCCCGAACAAAGATTCGGAATTAGGTCAGTCCCAGTGCTTACCTGGGTCCAGGCCGGTGAATGGACGGCTAATAGTGGTGCAATTACAGAACGTGATATTCGGGACTGGGTCTACACCTCAGCAGCAGTCTCTGAGAATGCATTCGCTCTAATTGTTCGTGGTGACTCGATGACCAACCCCTCCGGCGCCCCAAGCATTCCGGAGGGGTCAATTGTCGTCGTTGAACCTGATTTTGGAGATGCTAACCAAGCTAATGGCAAAATTGTAATTGCTCAGCTCATTGGTAGCGATGAAGCAACCATTAAAAAGTTCGTCATGGATGGTCCGCTGAAATATCTGGTACCTCTCAATCCTAATTACAGGATGCTAGAGGTTAATGGCAACTGCCGATTGGTAGGGCTAGTAAGACAGGTAATAATGGATTTATAAGAAACCGGGTCCTCCGGTTTTTTTTTGCCCCTCCATGTAAGTTATCCAACATTTTCACTTGACCTTTCAATGTAAGTTACCCTACATTAATCACATCAACAGCGAACAGGCAGGATGCCCACGAAGTAGCCGCCGGTGGCGTATGAATAACCGGATGATTCGCTGACAGGTGTCTTAGAAGCGGGTAGCAAAGGAGCAGCAAGTTAAAGATGAAAATTGAGTTAATCGTAGACGGAAGCCCCACTGCTGAATGCAACAGTGAGGCGGAATTTCTGAAATTTCAAGCAGCTGTTTTTAACGCTCTTTACTGCATGCAGTTAACACATTATTCAGAGCGGAGGGAGCGCGCAAAGTCAAAGATGGCTCATCTAAATGAGACCGTTTTCAAAACGGTTCCCAAGGATCGCAATGAAGCGGATCAAGAAGCTTAATTACCTGATAAGTAATTGCCTCCTGACCCACAGTCCTTCCTGGACTAGCAAGTTGGTTGCGTAGAATTTTGATTTGGTTTTGCAAATCTTCGGAGACCGGGCCTTCATTAGCACATATGGCTGCTGAAATAGTTTTAACTGCAGCCTCAATGGCAGAAATCCTTAACTCCATAAGTTCGTTATTCATGGACTTGCCTTATTGGGTGTGTGAGAACTCCCAATATATCACCACTGAGCCTGATGTGGTTAAAAGACAGGCACACAACATGAAAGCGCATTCCCCTTCTTTCCGGTGGGGATCGGTTTGTAACTGAAGGAGTGCGCTTCCAGTTGTGAACGGCAAAATTCACGACCGTTGTATGGCACATGCAGCGTTAGCGGCCTGAGAGTTCCTTTATCCATCAACTCTCAGAACAGCCGGAATGTGCAAGCTAAGTGTTTCAGGCACGACGTGCGCTCCACCAGCGCGGCGAAAAGGTGTGACGCCCGGGAAGAGTCCGGGACACAACAGGAAAGGGGCTGGTTGGAACGCGCATAGAAGCTTTGTTGTCTGCGCCAGTGGCCGGGGACGAATCCGGTACAAACCGAGCAGCGGCCAGATCGGCGCCAGGTTACGCGGCCCCTTTCCGTTGTGGTAATGCGGCTCAGCGCTCGCGGCGTGGCCATTAATTCAACTTTTGAAATGAATGATCGTTTTGTTAAGTGTCGTCGCCGGGCCTGGCCGTTCCGGCAGGTGGAGGCACCACCGCCACAACTCAAATTGTTGTGTGTAGTCTTTGCCCAGTCTCCCCGATGGGCCCTTTTTTTACACAACAGGAAAGAGCACCACCGGCGCCGGGAACTAACCCTACCCGGAACCGGGTTCACAGCGTGGACCCTCTCTCCTTCAGGCTCTGAACTGGTGCTCTTCCCTGTTGTGTATGGAGAAACTGTCGGCGGTGGCAGCCGCCCTAACTAAGAGGTAGTGCTATGAGCAATGATCGCATGACCAATGTCCCGGACTTCCTGGGTGAATTGGATGCTGGCGTGTTCATGAACAAAATCGCCGGGGCGCTCAATACCGCCGCGCTGGGCGTTCTGAACAACGGTAGCAAAGGCAAAGTTGTGCTCACTTTCGACATCGACCGCATGGGTAATTCGATCGAAGAAAAGCGAGTAATGATCAAACACAAGCTGCAGTACGTCACCCCCACCCCACGCGGCAAAGTTTCCGAAGAAGACACGACAGAAACGCCGATGTTCGTGAACCGCGGCGGCAAGCTGACCATCCTGCAGGAAGACCAGGGCAACCTGTTTACTCTGGGCGGGGATCCGGATGCAAAGCTGCGAGCGGCTCAGTAGGCCGCGATTAACGTGCTTTTAGTTTAACTGTATTCATCTTTAAGGAAATTTTATGTCCCAGCAATTAGACAGCAGCGCAATTAACCAAATTAAAGACCTAGTGCTTTCAGGCTACCACCTGAACGACATTCACGGTCTGGCCTGCCCGACGACTATTCTGCCGGAAGGTACCACCGTCGCGAGCCTTGAGCGTTTCGCACTGGAGCGTTACCGCTTCCGCGGCGCTATGGACACAACCAGCATTGACGATTTCGTTCGCTATTCCGTTGGTTATGCCCAGGAAGACGAAAAAGCCCGTTGCTTCATCGATGCAGATAACATGCTGGCGCGCTCTATCTTCAACATCGGTACGCTGGATAACCCAGGCCACGCTGATAATGTTGCTTCGATCAAACTGAAGAAAACCGCACCGTTCCGCGCGCTGCTGTCGATCAACGGCGATCACCTCAATCAGAAGCAAATTGCCGAATGGCTAGAAGACTGGAGCGATTACCTTATTGCCTTCGATGCCGACGGCAACACGATGAAAATCGCCCAGGCAGCACAGGCAGTTCGCCGCGTCACCATTCAGCAAACTAACGCCTCCGATCATGAGGATGGTGATTTCAGTGGCAAAAAATCGCTGATGCAGAGTATCGAAGCCAGCAGTAAAGACGTGATGCCGGTAGCGTTCGAGTTCAAATGTGTGCCGTATGAAGGACTCGGCGAACGAGCATTCAGCCTGCGCAATAGTCTGCTGAAAAGTTCTGACCCGGTATTCGTCCTGCGTATCGTCCAGCTGGAAGCCCAGGAAGAAGCTATCGCTAATGAGTTCCGCGATCTGCTGACTGGTAAGTTCGACGGCAAGCCAGTGGAAACCTTTATCGGCAACTTCAAAGCCTGATTGCTCTCCATTAAATCCCCGGCGCCGCGGGGATTTATTAAAGCGTAATCCTGCAATTAATCGCCACGTGGCGAGGGATTTCTACACCCAAAATTTAGCGCTGTGCAGAGCGCTATTAAACGGAGAAATACGATGAGCTTTATTCAAACACTGTCTGGCAAGCACTTTAACTATAACGATATTCAAGAGGACGCTATCGTCATTGAGGACATTGCAACAGCCCTCTCGCACATCTGCCGCTTTGCCGGCCATCTGCCGGAGTTCTACAGCGTCGGCCAGCATAGCGTTCTGGTTAGCCACCTGGTACCTCAGGAATTCGCACTCGAGGCTTTACTGCATGACGCGGCAGAGGCTTATATGCAAGACATCCCTGCGCCGCTTAAGCGATTACTGCCCGACTACCAGGTTATAGAAAAACGTGTTGATGCGGCGATCCGCAGAAAGTTTGGTCTGCCGGCAGAGCAGCACCCCACCGTTAAATATGCAGACTTAGTCATGCTGGCCAGCGAACGCCGTGATTTCGAGATCGACGACAGCACGCACTGGCCTATGCTCGATGGAATTATTCCTACCGACCAATTCGTTATTAACCCGGTCCGCCCTGGGCAGTCTTACGGCATGTTCATGAACCGCTTTAACCAGCTGATGGAGCAGCGCTAATGGCACACGTAAAAGTAAAAGACCTCGTTGCGGCAGCTTATGCCGCATCACAGGGTTTGCCACCAGCAGAGGCAAAACTGATGCGTGATGTCGCTACCCGTCTGGATGTAACTTATGTCGCTCTGACTGAATCGATGGATATTAATACCGCGCTGTCCGCCGATATTGCCAAGCTTCGCGAGGTTAGCAATGACTGATATCACCCGACTGTTAACCAGCCTCAAGCGCCGCTCAGCCCACGCAAAAGAGTTTGGGGATAGCATTACGTTTGTAAAGCTGAAAGACATCGACGCGCTGGTAGAGGCGCTGGAGAAGGCGCAGCAGCGAATTGATGAACTGGAGAACGATGAAGTTCGTCAGCGCTTGGCTAACGCTGAGCATCAACTATATATGGCTGAACTGGCTAAGCATAACCTCAAAGCAAGTCGCAAAGCCCAGTTCCGCAAGCGCAAGGCGGCTGAGCAGCGCATCGCCGAGCTGGAGCCCCGCACCGTGAAGCTGCCGAAGCGCTCCGTTGGCGAAGTTATGCACATGAGCGGGTTTAGCCGGGATTATGCCGAGGGTTGGTGTGCCGGTAATGACAACGCCATTCATGAAATGCGCGTCGCTGGAGTCAATGTTATCGAAGGAGAGCAGAATAATGGCTAAATCATCAGACGTACATGACCTGTTAACGGCTTACCAGAAACAGGCGCGGAAAATCCCTGTTAAGGGTGTCTATGCATCGAGGCATCGGCAGGTTGAGGTACAGGCGGCTCACACACGCAAGATAATGCGCAAGCGTCGGCGGTCAGTTGGCAAGTCAAATAAGCTTGGCTGTCGCTTTACTGCGGAAATGCGAGTGGCGCTGATTTGCGATATGAATTTTTGGGCATTGGTGTGCCGCTCTAACCGCAACCAGGTAAATACGACGGGAGCCAACCAATGACCAAATCAAACATAACCAGAGAGCCAATTACTCACTACCTGAAAATTTACCCGGAGTTCTTCTCTGTTGTGTGTACTGGCGTTAAACGTGCGGAACTGCGTAAAAATGACCGTGATTATCGTGTTGGCGACACTCTTCACCTAATTGAGACGCCACGCGGTAGTAGCTTTCCAACAGGAGAATTCATCAACGCTAAAATCACTCACATAGCTGATGTTGGCGAGTTAATGCCGGGTTATGTCATGCTGAGCATCGAGAGAGAGGCGCTGGACAGCGAGCCGGTAGCATGGACTGAAAAATGCGAAATTACCAATATGCAGGCAACCGGGTTATACCTGCGTGGTTTCCCTGATAACTCGCATGGTCGAGATATTCCGCTCTATCGCCACGCGCAGCAAGTGCCTGTAGTGCCGGATGGTTACGTGATGGTGCCGAAGGTACCCACTGAATATATGCTCGTAGCCATTCCACCAGCACCGAAGAATTAATCTAACGCCCGGGTGCAGCCGGGCTGTATGGAGATCTTGTCATGGCAAAACTAATGAAAGCGAGTCAATGGGGCAAACGCGAATTTGCCAAAGACTCTATTCCGGATAACCGAACCATTAAACGTTGGGTTGAAAATGGACTACTCACTGGGAAGATCGTTGACGGTTCTGTTTTCGTCTTCGAGTCTGAAAAATGGGGAGTCGACTCAATGGTTAATCATACGGTTCGACAGTTAATAAATGAAGGTTGACCATGGCAGCCAGACCAAGAAAAAGAGAATATCGCCACCTTCCTGAATATCTTTTATTTGATAAAGATCGCGGTGTTTATAAATTTACGCTTATAACAGGAAAGAAAAAAAACCTTGGTAAAGATCGAGCTATGGCGATTGCTGTAGCTCGCGAATATAACCTAAGAATGAGACCATTAAACGCGCCATCTGTTGATATATTAATTAGGGAATCAGGTGGTATCGCTGGTGAGGCCAAACCATTTGCTGAATATGTAGACCATATTATGAAGCGAGCAATTGAGAATGAGCGGCCATCACAAAATACCCTCGACGATTGGAATAATGATGCCATTCGTGTGAAAGAATTTTTTATCAATATTCCCGCTTGCGATATTGAACTGGAGCATGTAAACGCCTACATAAACCATTATCATGCTGAAGCTTCAGCAAACGTACAGAATAGGAAAGTCAGCTTCCTTAAAAAACTTTTCTCCTATGCGGTCGATGAATCATTAATGTTTGATAACCCGGCCACACGTAAAAAGATGCGCAGGACTGAGGAGAAGAAACGGCAGCGCCTGTCACTCGAACACTTTAAAGCCATCAGACGCGCTGCCGAACCATGGCTACGTACTGCTATGGATTTAGCATTGCAGACGACGCATGCGCGCCTTGAGGTGTCACGAATCCGATATTCAATCAGTGAGCCAAAAGATGGCGTCTGCGGGTGCGTATGGCTTGCACAGTCGGAAAACGGGATTTATGGCACGCTGTACATCCACCGCCAGAAAGTGCAGAAGAAAGAGGCCTCGCATGTCGCAATCCCGATCGGGGAAGAGTTGAAGCGGATTATTGACGAAAGCCGCGATAATGTAGCCAGCCCGTTTATCGTTCACCGGATTCCAGACAGGCAGGTTAAGCGTAGTAAAGAAGTTTCACACCCAACACAGGTTGCGCCGGACTATCTGAGCCGGGCCTTTTCAGCGGTGCGCGACAAACTAGGCTTATGCGACAAACTGGCGATGGACGAAAGACCAACCTTTCACGAAATTCGAGCGCTGGCCGCCCATCTTTTTGATCAGCAAGGTATCGATCCGCAAGGACGAATGGCGCACAGTGATGCGAAGTCGACCAAGATTTACACGCAAAACCATATCGATTGGGTTGTCGTTCCACATGGAGAAATAAAGGCTGGTTAAAAGCACAATGACTTAGACTTTTCATGAAAAATGTTGCGGCACAGAGCTAATTAATTATAATAAAAATGCTTTGTGCCGCAAGCGGATTTTATATAAAAAGCTTTAACCAAGCTCAACTTTAAATAACACATTAAACATGAACATTAAAATCCCTTAAATAAATAAATTTTCATTTGATTCATCCCTAAAATAAGAATATATAAATCGCCCCACTAGAACTATGAAACCTACACTAAATAAGTACTTAATAACATCAGAAAATGAAGTTCCAAATATTTCCAACTTAGACTTAAGATATGTTATCTTTCTTATGTTTAACATTTTGTCATCTACAAACAACAAATCCGCAGTTCCATATATTTTTATTTTTTTATTCTTATTAACAAGCCCAACCAAATTTCCACTGTAAATAATCACGTCAGACTCTGGTTTAATCTCAAGTTTCTTACCATTTATGATGATTTGACTAAGCCCCTTCCCCCTCAAAGAAATTAACTTTCCATTACTAATATCATCATATATTTTTTCAATATTCGGATAGGTTTTTTTATAAAAAGCAAATTCGGCGCTTAATGTTATTGTTGGTGAGTTTTTAAAGATAATTATATCATCAGGAATAACTGAAATTAGAATTCCGGTTAAATATTTCCCCTTAACCTCATAGGTGTAGCTATCAGCTGATAACTGTTGATATTCACATTTCATTTTCTTATTTGCATCTAACCTTGATCTTGGCTCTATCAAATTTGTTATTGTATATTTTTTATCATTTACTATGATATCATAGTGATACTTATCTAAATAGGTGTGATCGCTAATTGGCAAAAAAGTAAAAGCTGAAACTGTTTTAGCATTATTTGTATTAAATACGATTTTCGACTTACTTATACTTGATGCTAACATGTATTCTTTGCTTTCTTTGGTTAACATCAATTGAGAAGCACCGTGTGGAGTCACTTGTACCGAATCACCTTGAATATAACCCATCATTGGAAAATCTTGTTTCAAAACTATAGATGTTGCATTCAATATAGTTTTGTTTTTGTCTACCGGGGGATGTTCGAGTAGAGTGGGCATAGAAAAACAACCTGAAATAATAAATATATTCGCGGCACTCAAACCCTTTTTATCATTATAAACAAACTCCCCTTTACGCATAACATCTAGATAAGTCGGAGTGCTTGTCAGTTTATCATTTAAGAATCCAAATGAATCTTCATTATCTGGGCTTCCAGAATAACCAATATTAGCGCCTTCGGAAACATCAAGTTCTACCTCAACAGGTTGTCTTGCATATACAAGATAAATAAGTACCGTAAGCGACAACGTTAAAATTATTGATATAATAAAAGGAACTATACAAGATAAAAATATAGAAACACCCTTTTTTTTATGCAAGTAAAAAACAATGGAGTTTGATACGCATACAATAAACGACAAAATCAAGGCACCAGCCAAGTTATATATCAAATTAAGTATAAAATCATTTAGAGTTAATCTTTGATATATATAAGACAAAAACAAATCCGTTACAGTTAAAGCACCCCAAATAATAGTTAATAGTGAAAGATAACTTTGAAGCCTTTTCTTGATAAATAAAGCTGCCAACGAAATAATTATAGCAGGAAAGAAATAATAAAAGGTATCGCTTGAAAAATAAAATTGTTTTATATAATCAATTTTCATAGAACATTCATAGCAATTACCAGGATTAAAAGCACCAGTAAAATATTGAAAAAAAACGCCACTCCTCAAAATAAGAAATAGAGACAATATATAAAAGAATAAAAATACAAATGTTTTTGCTTTATTTTTAAGGACACCAAAAAAAACATCCCTTTGATTATGTATCATCATAGCTTATCCATTTTTACCCTATAGCAAGCAATAAAATATTTTTGCAGCCTATGGAATGTCACAACGTTAGTAAAAAATTGTAAAGTAATAATACACCTTCGCAGTAAACATGTGAAGATTGTGTGCTTGCTCTTATCGTGTTAAACAATCCCCCCCGTCATCAAAAGCATAACATTGTGTATTTGTTCTTATTTTTGCTTAACTAACGTAATTTTCAGAACAATATGTCGTGTCGAGCGGGTTCATTGAGTCCCGATTGACCTTCAACCCTTGTTACAAAGCCCAGCATAACTCACCATCACAATTGAAACGGAATGCAGCATAGAGTATTTAGTTTTAGATACTCCCATAGGAGTAGGCATTGAAAGCAATGCCGTATTTCATCTAGTCTCACTTATGTGATCTGCGTACACGATTTACACCTGCCAGAGTTCATCTGCTCCATTTCACTGCATAATGTTGAAAACGATAGGTAAGCACTGAACTAAAATGTTCAAATATCTGGGGTGAAACTATCCCCTAACTCATTGATGTATATAGAGCAGATTTTGCCAAAAAAGCACTGTCTGTTTATACATACAAACATCCCTCACCACCAGTAATGGCGCGGCTTTCAGCGTTTTGAAAGCGGTGTCATGGGGTGTCGGGGGTCGGAGGTTCAAATCCTCTCGTGCCGACCAAAAACCTTCGAAAAACCAGCCTCTTATGGCTGGTTTTTTTGTGCCTGTTTTTTGCAGGGGGTGAAACCCCGTCGAAAAACTCGATCCTTCCTTCACTCCAGACCTGAAACGTGTCTCCCTGCCCGGCCTTTCTCTATAGATCATTCACCGCGTAACCGCCGGCTGTAACTCCCCCTGCCCATCATGATGAAGCAGGACATCCGCCCCTCGCTCCCAGCGGAAATTCAACTCAGTAAATATATACTTCTTACTCAACCTGTTTTCCCATATTTGTTATATGACGGCAGGAAACTTATATGGCATAAGAGCAATAAACGCACATCAAAAGGAATGGCGCTATGTCGCTTTATGACCTCAGAACCGAAGCGCATGCATTACCTGAAGCCTGGCACTCTCATGTATTAGGCCGCATTGGCACTGCAAATCTTAAAGTTGTACGAATGGATGAACGCTCAGTAGCTGAAGAAGTACATGAGTATGACGAGGGGTTGCTGGTCATTAATGGACAACTGGAGCTGAGTGTGAAGGGAGAAAAAATCACTGTATCGTCTGGCCAGCTTTATGTGGCAAAAGCTGGCATTCCTCATACGGTAGATACGGGCAGCTTTGGTATACTGGTTATCATTGATTTACCCGAAACGGACGTTGTCTAAACGTTGATTGCAAGGATGTTAAAGACCGCTTTATGGATATGTTCAAGTTAACACCCTGGCTAAATTGCTGGAATCTCATTCCTGATGGCACCCCATTTGTCACTCATACGTCACAGTTGTATCCGGTCAAAACAGCAACCCATGGTATTAAAGCCATGTTAAAAGTCACTGATGATACTGACGAACAAGCCGGTAATGCACTCATGGTATGGTGGGAAGGGAACGGCGCTGCCCATGTGATTGCACATGAAAAGGAAGCTATTCTTCTCTCAAGAGCCACAGGTTCCGCGTCTTTATCAGCAATGTCTCGTGGAGATAGGGATGATATCGCTTGTCGTATTTTATGTATGACTGCGAACCGGCTTCATTCATTCGCCAAAAGACCGTTCCCCCGGCTAACCTCCCTGCGTGAATGGTTTTATCCTCTAAAACCAGCCGCCTTGCAGTATGGCGGTATCCTGACACGTTGCGCAGAAATTTCAGAAGAGTTGCTTTCTTCTCCACGAGATGTGGTTGTATTACATGGCGACTTACATCACGGTAACGTGCTTGATTTTGAAACGTCCGGTTGGTTAGCCATTGACCCCAAAGGGCTGATAGGTGAACGGGGATTCGACTTTGCTAATATTTTTACTAATCCGGATCTTGGTTATCCGGTACCTGCTGTTGCGACTGTACCAGAGACCTTTAAACAGCGTCTAAGCATCGTTACCAGGATGGCAGACATGGATAAAGAGCGCCTGCTCAAATGGATAATTGCGTGGTGCGGTCTTTCAACCGCCTGGTCACTCTCAAGTAACGAAACGACTTCAATAACAATAAAAATTGCCGAACTGGCGATTGCTGAATTGGAATCGTGAGTGGGATATCGCAACTGGATATGGTGATTTCCTGCACGCCCGCTTCGCGTCAAGAGTAGATACATCAGGAAACAAGCCAACAAGTACCTGAATATGAGTGTTTGCCAGACAGATTTTATCCCTTGGTATAAATATCAGGCCTGGTAATAGTCCAGGCGTAGTTTTCCTGGTTTACTGGCTGGTAGCCGAACTTTTCGTAAAGCCAGGGCGCGGTGGTGGTGAATAACATAATTCTGCGAAGCTGTTCAAATAAAGGATGATTATGCAAACATTCCATCATCCACCTTCCAAGCCCTTCTCCCTGATATTCTTCGAGCACATACACATCACAAAGATAGGCAAATGTAGCAAAATCCGTAATCAGGCGAGCGAAGCCTATCTGAGTATCATGATGATAAATGCCAAAATTAAGGCTGTTTTCAATTGATGTAGCGACAGTGTCAAGATTGATACCCTTGGCCCAGGTCGACCTTGTCAGATACCGATGGATAGCCTTAACATCCAGTTTTTCTCTGTCTGTACTGACCAGGTAGCTATTCTTGCGCCACTCGTAGATCTCGGAAATATTCACTTTCGGCCATACCTCAAATAGTTAGATAAACCCAAGCCTATCACCTGACGAAAAAATGTATGATTTAAATTGCACGGACGGATCGCCACACATGATCATGTCGTCTTGTAGCACATCTTTTTAATGTTTGTACTCCCCTTCCCGCTAAGACTGCGATTATCCTGATGGCAAATTGTTAAATTCCATCTATTATTCGACTGTATTCGTTATCATCTGGAGCGGACCCAATGAGAGTTAAAGGACTTCCCAAAGGATTTTTTATCCTTATTTTACTGATCGTTACCCTGGCCTTTTTTGACGTACTCTCCCCTTACTATTCCGCTATCCTGTGGGCCGCAATCCTGGCGGTGATATTTAATCCGATAAAAAACAATATCCGTACGCGCATCGGTGAACGCAACGGCATCGCGGCGCTCCTGACCGTCGTCATTATCTGTCTTATTGTTTTCACCCCGTTGGCGATTATCATTTCGTCGCTAGCCTTCGAGCTGAACGTGGTCTACACCAAGCTACAGCATAATGACACCCAGTTTCCGACGGTGGTCGCGAACCTGTTTGCCCATCTCCCGAGCTGGGCCAGAAGTTTCCTCTCAGAGCACAATCTCGACAGCGCGGAACAGATTCAGCAGCAACTATCCGATGCCGCCCTGAAAGGTGGACAATATCTGGCCGGTAGCGCCTTCCTGATCGGTAAAGGGACGTTCGGCTTTACCGTCAGCTTCGGCATTATGTTATACCTGCTGTTCTTCCTGCTGAAAGACGGCCCTTATCTGGTGCTGTTAATCCTTGAATCTTTGCCGCTATCCAATTATGTCAAACAGCACCTGTTTGCCAAATTCGCCGCCGTCGCGCGGGCGACGGTTAAAGGTACCGTCGCCGTCGCGCTGGCACAGGGGGCGCTCGGCGGCTTTGCATTCTGGATCGTCGGTCTTGATGGCAGCATTCTATGGGGCGCTTTAATGGCCTTTCTGTCGCTCATCCCGGCGGTGGGCTCCGCCATTATCTGGGTGCCGGCGGCGATTTATCTGTTCGCCACCGGGCAATTGTGGCAAGGGGCGTTTATTGTCGGTTTCTTCGTCATTGTCATCGGCCTGGTGGATAACATTCTGCGTCCGCTGCTGGTGGGAAAAGATACCAAAATGCCGGATTACCTGATCCTGATTGCCACTCTTGGCGGCATGGAAATCTACGGTATCAACGGTTTCGTCATTGGCCCGCTGATTGCCGCCTTGTTTATTGCCTGCTGGAACCTGTTATCGGGGCGTGAACACGCCGGGAACGCCGACTTACTGGACGAAGAGTTTATTGAAGAAGCCAAAAACAGCCGCGATGAATAGCTGGCGCACGCTTCACTTCACTTCACTAGTGCATTTCACTATTCATAATGAAAATAATGGTAAATAACTCTTACCATTCAGGCCAATGATGTTAGTCTGTATTGGTTAGTAACGATAATAAAGGATGATCAACCGTGAAAAAAAATCGCTACGCTTGCTGTTTCTCTGCTGGCCGTTGCCTGTGTTTCCACCAGCGCGTTAGCCGCTGAGCAGCCGTTGGAGAAAGTCGCCCCCTATCCGAAAGCGGAAAAAGGGATGAAGCGTCAGGTGATTCAGCTGCCGCAGCAGCAGGATGAATCCGCGTTAAAAGTTGAACTGATGATTGGCCAGACGCTGGAAGTCGACTGTAACTACCATCGTCTCGGCGGACAACTGGAAAGCAAAACCCTGCATGGCTGGGGCTATGATTATTATGTCTTTGATAAGCTGAGCGGCCCGGTATCAACCATGATGGGTTGCCCGGACGGTAAGAAAGAGAAGAAATTTGTTACCGCGGGTCTCGGCGATGCAGCCATGCTGCGCTACAACAGCAAGCTGCCGATCGTGGTTTATACTCCGGCCAACGTTGAAGTGAAATACCGCATCTGGAAAGCCGAAGAAACTATCGGTAATGCCGTGGAGCGTTAATCGCCAGCGGTAATACAAAACGGCAGCCCTCGGGCTGCCGTTTTTGTTATAGCGCGATATCCGCCATCGGTTTGCCGCCGGTCAGCGGCTTGAGTTCGGCCTGCGGCACGTCGTCTGCCGCGGTCGTCGGCTCGTAGTGTAGCCCCAGCACTTCACTGGTCCACGCCAGCGCCTGCTCAATAGCGGCCGGATTACCATCCAGACGCATGCCGTAGCTCGGCACGATCTCTTTCATCTTCGCCTGCCAGGCCGGCGTCTGTACTTTGTCTTTGAAGACTTTCTCCAACAGCTGCACCATGATCGGCGCCGCCGTCGACGCGCCAGGAGAAGCGCCCAGCAGCGCGGCTACGGTGCCTTCATCATCGCACACCACTTCGGTGCCAAGACGCAACACGCCGCCCATCTTCTTATCACGCTTGATAATCTGTACACGCTGGCCGGCCTGCCACAGGCGCCAGTCTTCTTTGCGCGCTTCCGGGTAGTACTCGCACAGCGCGGCATGACGATCTTTATCTTTCTGCAATACCTGGCTAATCAGATATTTCACCAGGTCAAAGTTATCCATCCCGACGTTAAGCATCGGCAGAATATTCGAGGTATTGGTCGACGCCAGCAGATCCCAAAGGGAGCCGTTTTTCAGAAAGCGGGTCGAGAAGGTCGCGAACGGCCCGAACAGCACCACGCGTTTGCCGTCGATAATACGGGTGTCGATATGCGGCACCGACATCGGCGGCGCGCCAACTTCCGCCTGGCCATAGACTTTCGCCAGGTGATGATTAACCACTTCCGGGTTCTCACACACCAGGAACTGTCCGCCAACCGGGAAGCCCGCATACTCTTTCGCCTGCGGAATGCCGGTTTCCTGCAGCAGCGTCAGGGCAGCGCCGCCCGCGCCAATAAAGATGAATTTGGTTTTGATCGTCCGCTTCTGGTGACGATTGTTGGCATCCGCCAGCGTCACCGTCCAGCTGTTGTCCGCATTGCGCTTAAAGCGGCGAACGACGGTACCCAACTGGAGAGAGAAGTTATCATGCGTCTGTAGCCCGGCGATCAGCTGGCGAGTGATCTCGCCGTAGTTAACGTCGGTACCCATTTCGGTACGCGTCGCCGCGACTTTTTGCTGCGGATCGCGCCCTTCCATCACCAGCGGCGCCCACTCTTTGATCTGCTGATGATCTTCAGAATAACGAATACCGCGGAATAGTTCGCTCTGCTGCAGCGCCGCGTAGCGCGCGCGCAGGAAGTTAACGTTGTCTTCGCCCCACACAAAGCTCATGTGCGGCACGCTGTTAATAAAGGATTTCGGCTTAGTCAGGATGCCGCGGGTCACCTGGTGGGCCCAAAACTGACGAGAAATATGGAAGGACTCATTGATATCGACCGCTTTGTCGATATTGATCCCATTGGCGGTTTGCGGCGTGTAGTTGAGCTCCATCAACGCCGCATGGCCGGTACCCGCATTGTTCCAGCCGTTCGAGCTTTCCTCGGCAACGCTGGTCATCTGCTCGACCATGGTAATAGACCAATCCGGCTCCAGTTCCTGCAGCCAGGTTCCCAACGTGGCGCTCATGATACCGCCGCCAATCAACAATACATCCGTCTCTTGCTCATGGCGGGTGTTGGTCCGATTTGTATTGGAACCAACCGCCTGTGAGCTGGGTACGGCCATCTTTTTCTTCATCGGATTTGAGCCTTACTTTTACTCGCTTTTTTTATTTAGCGCAGGTGAAACGATTCTCGGGATCAAAGGTACCACCTGTACTCAAAAATTTAAATATTGTTTAAATTTTAAGTTGAGTTTTGAGATCTGTTATAAAAATGTTTAATAAATGTGTACACAAAATCACTTTTTGTACTGGTATGATAGCCCTTTCCGCGCTATCATCTCCCGTTCTGTGATGGAGCGCACGCCAACGGCGGCTTCTCTCCCTTCAAATTTTTAATCATCCGCGAACTTTTATGCCCTCAACTTCCCGCACTCTCTCACCGGCGTTGATAACACGCGAGACCCTCGCTGGCGTGCTAACTGCCCTGGCGTTAATCCCTGAAGTCATTTCATTTTCGGTCATTGCCGGCGTGGACCCGCAGGTCAGCCTGATTGCTTCAGTGGTGCTCTGTCTGGCGATGTCGGTTCTCGGCGGGCGTCCGGCGATGGTGACGGCGGCGGCAGGTTCTGTCGCCCTGGTAATTGGCCCGATGGTACATCAGCATGGCGTAGGGTATATTCTGCCTGCTGTCATTCTGGCTGGTATTATTCAAATTTTGTTTGGGGTATGCGGTATGGCGCGGTTAATGCGCTTTATCCCGCCAGCGGTGATGACCGGTTTTGTTAATGCGCTCGGCATTCTTATTTTTTTCGCCCAGGTTCCCCATTTCTGGAGCAGGCAGCCGCTCATCGTCGGCCTGTTCGTTCTGACGCTGCTCATCGTGCTGTGGGCGCCGCGTTTTATCAAAGCCGTGCCGGCGCCGCTTATTGCTATCGTCCTTCTCACCGTTTATACCGTCACCAGCGGACAGTTGCTGCCGACCGTGGGTGATGAAGGCGCCATGGGCGGCGGTCTGCCGGGCTTCAACGCGCTGGCGGTGCCGCTGGATTTAAGCACCTTGAAAATTATCTGGCCCTGCGCCCTGAGTATCGCCTTTGTCGGCCTGATGGAATCGCTGTTGACGGCAAAGCTGGTTGACGATCTCACCCATACGCCGTCAAATAAGTCGCGTGAGAGCGCAGGACTGGGGGTCGCCAATATCCTCGCGGGCTGCTATGGCGGCATCGCCGGGTGCGCGATGATCGGCCAGACTATCGTTAACGTGGAAATGGGCAAGGCGCGTAGCCGCCTATCGACGATAGTGGCCGGTCTGGTACTGCTGCTTCTGGTGACGGCGCTTAGCCAGGTGATGGCCAAAATTCCAATGGCGGTGCTGGCCGGGGTCATGGTGATCGTGGCGGTGAAAACCTTCAGCTGGCAGAGTATTCGCCCAACCGCGCTGGCGCGCAATCCGTGGCCGGAAACGCTGGTCATGGCGGCAACCGTCGTCGTGACGGTCACGACCAGTAATCTGGCGATCGGCGTACTGGCGGGGCTTATCGCAATGGCGCTCATCCCTCGCCGCCTGCGCGTAAAAGCGCAGCTTACATCAGAAACAGCGTCGCCAGACCAAGGAAAATAAAGAACCCGCCGGTGTCGGTAATCGCGGTGATCATCACGCTGGAGCCGACCGCCGGATCGCGCCCCAGCTTGACCATCACCATCGGGATGATAACCCCCATCATCGCCGCCATCAGCAGATTGAGCATCATCGCCAACGTCATCACCCCGCCAAGCTGCGGGTCATCGTATAACCACCAGGTGATAGCCCCCATAATCCCGCCCCATACGAGGCCATTAATCAGCGCCACCCCCATCTCGCGCAGGATCAGGAAGGTAAAACTTCCCGGCTGGATCTTTTGCAGCGCCATCGCGCGGACGATCATGGTGATCGTCTGATTGCCGGTATTCCCGCCTATCCCGGCGACGATCGGCATCAGCGAGGCCAGGGCCACCAGCTGCGAAATGGTATGTTCAAAGCCATCGATCACCCGTGAAGCGATAAACGCCGTACAGAGGTTCACCGCCAGCCACGCCCAGCGGGTTTTCACCGCTTTGCTTACCGGCGCAAAAACATCATCATCTTCGCTCAGTCCGCCCATCCGGCGCAGATCGTTATCGGTCTCTTCGTACACCACATCGACGATTTCATCGATGGTCAAACGCCCCATCAGCTTGCCGTCGGCATCAATCACCGCAGCACTCAGTAAGTCATCACGTTCGAAGGTACGCGCCACTTTCTCCGCCTCTTCCTGCGGCTGGAAAGTCACCGGATCGCCTTCCATCACCTCGCCAACGCGCTTTTGCGCATCGTTGAGCAGAATAGTCTGCAGCTCCAGCTCGCCGAGCAGCAGTTTATTGCGCGTGGTGACGAACAGTTTATCGGTGTTTTCCGGCATTTTGCCCAACCGGCGCAGATAGCGCTGTACCGCCGCCAGAGTGGCTTCCGGGCGAACGGTAATCACCTCAAACTCCATGATCGCGCCGACGGTGTTATCGGCGTAGCGCATCATCTGGCGAATGCGCGCGCGTTTATCCGGCGGCAGCGTCGCCAGCAGGCGGCCGGTTAAGTCGCGCGGCAGGTGCTGCAACAGGTAAACCTGTTCATCAATATCCAGCGATTGCAGGGCAAATATCAGGTCGTGGTCGCTCATCTTGTCGATGAGATCGCCCCATACGCTCTCTGACGCCTCCAGCAGCACTTCGCCGCGCTTGTCATCGGCAACCAGCCCCCACAGCGCGGTACGCGCGTCATAAGGCAGCGCTTCCAGGGCATCGGCGAGATCCGGCGGCGGCAGATGCGACACCAGCACTTCCACTTCCGCCAGGTCATCGGCCAGCGTCCCTTCATCATAGCGCTCCGCGAGGGTGAGTTTCCCCAGCAGCGCGGAGGTGACGGCTTTATCAGTGCTCAATAGCCAAATCAGGCGGGCGCGTTCTTCATCGCGTAATCGGGCGCTTTTTTTATGCAAAACGGACATCGCTCAGGCAATCCTTGTGAGAATAGAAGTCGACCTGCATGGCCGCAGCCATAAGCATAGCGCGAGGAGGGGGAAATAATAACCGCCAGCAATTTATCTGCTGTAAAAACCAGCAATATGTCCCGATCGGACGAAAACGCCCGATCGGGTAACCAGCAAAAACGTTAAGCAGTACGTGCTACCGCGTCGCGGGTCGCCAGTTCGCGCTCAACGCCGGTGAGCTCGCTCAGCTTGCCGCTGCGCATCTCCAGCAGGCGATCGGCATGCTGGAAATAGTGATCATCGTGGCTGATGGCAAACACGGTTTTCCCCATTTGCTGCATCAGCGGCAATAGCACCTGATAAAACTCGCGGCGGAAATGCGGATCCTGATCCGCGGCCCACTCATCGAGCAAAATTATATCGCGCTCTTCGGCCAGCGCCAGCAGCAGCGCCACACGCTTTTTCTGCCCTTTAGACAGCTTCAGATCGAGGATTTTCCCCTCTTCCAGCTGCAGCTTGTGGTCCATCTTCAGATACGCCAGCCACTTCGCGACCAGCGCCGGATCGGCGCGTTCGCCTTTTGGCCCTAACAGACGATCAAATAGCCAGACATCGGTAAATACCGCCGAGAATAGCTTGCGGTAATCTTCTGGTTTTTCCGTCGCCAGAGGTTGACCATCGAGCAGGATCTGCCCGGAGAGCGGTTGATACAGCCCGGTCAGCAGCATCGCCAGCGTCGACTTGCCGCTGCCATTGCCGCCAATCAGAAACACCAGTTCGCCGCGTTTGAGAGTCAGATTAATCGGCCCGACGGCAAAACTGTTATCCGGGTAGCGGAACGAGACGTCGCGCAGCTCCAGAGTCTGCCAGTGCGGATGCGCCTGCGGCTCGGGGAAACCGGGGCGGTAAGGCGCCAGCGCGAACTGATGCAGTTTATTGAATGCCACCTGGGCGCTGAGCAAGGTCGGCAGCGCCCCCACTGCCGACAGCAGCGGCGTACGCAGGAATAGCAGCGTCAGGGAATAGGTCGCCGCCACCGCGGTATTGGCCCACCCGAGGCCATTAGCCATCCAGAACACCAGACCGATGGCGCCAAGCATCATGATATTCGACCAGTTCACCGCGCTCAGGTGGAACGTATCGGCGCGAATGATGTGGTGGCGATAATCGCGGGCATCCGGCAGATACAGCTGATTAAAAACATATTCGGCGCGTTCGCGGTTCAGCGTCAGCTCTTTGCGCCCTTCCAGCACCGTCTGATAATCATGATACAGCTTATCTTCGGTCTCGCGCAGCGTCGCCATATGCTTATAGACGCGCGCCACCAACACAAAGCCGCCCCAGATGGTGACCGCCATCCAGACCGCGGTCACCAGCATCATTTTACCTGACAGAAAAGCCAGGTAGGCGGCGGACCCGAAGGTCAGGATAATCCCCTGCACCAGCTCCGGCAGGCGCACAAAGGCGATGGTAATGTTACGCACGTCGCTGGTTAAGCCCGCCAGCAGCGAAGCGCTGCCGATTTTTTCGATCTTTTCGATTTGGGTGTCGAGAATGCGTTTTATAAATTCGCCGCGCAGGCGATAGACGAAATGGTGGCCAAGGGTGGTTAACGCCAGCTGCGAGCCGAGCGTGACCGCCATCAACAGCAGCAGCAGGCCGAGAAACTCCGGCAGCACGGTGAGCGAGGTATCCACAAGGGAAATCAGGCGCAGGTTTATAAAAGCGATAAGCCCGATACCCAGCGCCGCGCTGAGCAAACTGAGCGCCATGACGGCAATGAACGGCCAGCGGTACTGGCGCCAGACAAGAACAAGTAATTCCATAAGCTACGATCCGGACAAGCAAACAGCCAGCAGTTTAAACGGCTTGCCGACGACAGCAAGAATAATTCTTATTTTTGTTTTTGCCGGTGACCCGCGAGGCGAAAAGTGAGGTTGTAACGACAGGCGCCGGTCAGCGGGTGCTCCCCCGGTTTAAGCGGCTGGATGCCGTGGTAAAAGAGCCGTGATTCGCCGCCCCACACCACCACATCGCCATGCTCCAGCAGCAGCCGACGCAGCGGATCGTTACGTTTCAGCCCGCCAAACTGAAACACTGCCGGCAGTCCCAGCGACACGGAAACGATAGGCGCGCGCAAATCCCGCTCGTCTTTATCCTGATGCAGCGACAGCTTCGCGCCAGGCTGGTAGCGGTTAATCAAACAGGCGTCCGGGGAGAAATGAGCATAGCCCGCCTCCTGCGCCGCCTCCGCCGCCAGTTGCTGAAAAATCAATGGCATCGGCGGCCAATGTTCGCCGGTCAACGGATCGCCCGGCGCATAGAGATAGCCGTGCATATCGGTCGTCCAGCCGAGTTGGCCACAGTTGGTCATAGCCACCGACATGGTATAACCACCGGGGGTCACCATCTGGCGGAACGGAGAAGCGCTGGCCACTCCGGCGATGGCCTGCAGCAGCGCCGGCGCGCGCTGAACGGCGAAACGGCGTAATATCATCGCCCCGGGGGCCAGCGGCTCCTGCCAGGGTGGCGTATCGGCAAACAGATCGAGCATTATTTCTCCCGTATTTTTGCTTCGCGCGCCAGCAGCAGCGCTTTGCGTTCGCTGCCCCAGCGATAGCCGGAAAGCGCCCCACCCTCACGCACTACCCGATGGCAAGGAATGACTATCGCCAGTTTATTAGCCGCACAGGCCCCGGCAACCGCTCTGACCGCACGCGGTTGACCAATGCTGTGCGCCACCTCGCGGTAGCTGCGGGTTTCGCCTGGCGGGATCTGGCGCAAGGCTTGCCACACCCGTTGCTGGAAAGCGGTACCGCGAATATCCAGCGGCAAATTCACCGCCTGCTGCGGATTATCCAGATGGGCAACCACCTGCGCCACGCGTTCGGTAAACGTGTCATCACCCGGCTGTAATTGGGCGCCGGGAAACAAGCTCGCCAGCTGCGCATATAACGCCTTATCGTCATCGCCCAGCAACACGGCGCATACGCCACGTTCGCTGAACGCCACCAGGCACCGGCCAGAGGCGCTATCGCTGCAAACCCAGCGAATCACCACATCTTCGCCGCCGCGTTTAAACTGGCGGGCGGTCATGCCCAGCGTCTCGTTTGCCTGGCGATAATAGCTGGCGGAATCGGGGAAGCCTGCAGCTAATGCCGCGCGGGTGACATTCTCGCCCTGGCTTAATGCTTCGCGTAGGCGCCGCGCGCGCCACGCCTGCTGCCAGGCCTTGGGCGTAAGCCCGGTGACCGATTTAAAAATACGATGGAAGTGAAACGGGCTGACCGCCAGCTGCTGCGCCAGCGCCTCAAGGGTGATTGGCGCCTCTTGTTCCAGCAGGCGACAGGCGGCGGCCACCTTCTCGACCCGCTGTTGGTCGGGGTCGAGATTATCCGGCCGACACCGTTTACAGGGGCGATATCCGGCGGCCTTTGCCGCTTCGACATCAGAATAAAAGCGGACATTCTCCCGTAGCGCGCGCCGTGAACGGCACGAGGGACGGCAGCAGACGCCGGTGGTCAACACGGCGAAGACAAACTGCCCGTCGGCGCTGGCGTCACGTTCGCAGACCGCCTGCCAGCGGCGGTCATCGTTAGTCATATCGGCAATCATCGGTTTCATAGCGGGCTCCTGCTGTAAGTGTATCCTTACTTTGCGCCTTGCTCCGATCTAAAAAACTGCGCTTCTTGCTTTTTAATTCTGCTCGCCGACCAGGAAGGTGCGGAACTGCGGCGACATCCAGGTCTTAAAGCCGTCGCCCTCTTTGACAATCATATAGACCGCCAGCCCCTGCTCGTGTGCCACCTGTTGGGCTTTTTCCGGCCCTAATACCATCAGCCCGGTATCCCAACCGTCGGCTTCCAGCGCCGTCGGCGCAATCACCGTCACCGAAACCAGCTTATGGTTGATGGGGTGCCCGGTTTGCGGATCGATAACGTGAGAAATACGTTTGCCGTCCAGCTCGTAGTAGTTGCGATAGCTGCCGGAGGTGCTGATGCCGTGGCCGTTGATATCGACTATCGCCTGGACGGCGTTTTCGCGGTCGGTTGGTTTTTGAATCGCCACTCGCCAGGGTTTATCGTCGCCGTTCATCCCGCGGCTGACCAGCGCGCCGCCAACCGATACCAGATAGCGGGCAATTCCTTCCTGCTCCATCAGCCGCGCCAGATGATCGGCGGCATAGCCCTCGCCGACCGTGGAAAGATCGACAAATAAATCGGCAATATCTTTTTGCAGATACTGTTGATCGGCGCGGTTAATCACCGTCAGATGCTGCAGCCCGGTACGCGCTTTTGCCGCCGCGATTTGCTGCTCCGTCGGCGTTTTTACCGGTTGCTTATCCGGGCCAAATCCCCATAGATTGACCAGCGGCCCGACGGTAACATCCATCGCTCCGGCGGTTTTTGCGCCAATACGCAGCGACAGAGTGACGATATCCGCCATCGCTTCGTTCACCGGCCACTGTTCGGTAGTGGCGGCATGATTGAAGCGCATCAGCGCGGAGTCGTTTTTCCAGGTCGAAAGCAGCAGATCGTCACCATCGAGCTGCGCCTGAACTTTATGGCGTAAATCTTCGGCTTTCGCCGGATCCAACCCGACGACGCTAACGCGCCAATAGGTCCCCATCGTTTTGCCATCGAGCACGGTGGCGGCGGATTTTGGCGTGGCCGGGGAGGTCGCGGAATCACAGCCGGTAAGCAGAACGCAGAGGCCGATAAAGGCGGCGCGGAAAAAGGTGGTATCCATGAAAACGGGCTCCTGTTACAAAGGCAGCCAGAGTATACCAGCGAGGTTAAACCGGGCATAAAAAAAGGCGCCCACAGGCGCCTTTTTCAACACTTCAGCTTGCTTAGAACTGGTAAACCAGGCCCAGAGCAACGACGTTGTCGGTAGAGATACCGGCAGCGCGGGTGAAGTCGTTGTCGTCCAGCAGGTTGATTTTGTAATCAACGTAGGTGGACATGTTTTTGTTGAAGTAGTAGGTCGCGCCCAGGTCAACGTATTTCAGGATATCCTGGTCGCCATAGTTGATACCGGTGCCACGAATGGACAGGTCCTTACCTTTAGACTGCAGGTAAGCGATGGACGGACGCAGGCCGAAATCGAACTGGTACTGAGCAACCACTTCGAAGTTCTGCGCTTTGTCAGCAAAACCGATGTCGCCAGTGCGAGTTGCGTTGTAAGTCTGGGTGTACTGAGTCGCCAGGTATACGTTGTTAGCGTCGTATTTCAGGCCACCGGTATAGGTTTCAGCGTCGTCGCCGTGACCCATAACACCATTAACGTTCTGATCGTCAGTACGTTTAGAGTGGGAGTACGCGAAACCAGCGCTGATGCCGTCCCAGATATCATAAGTAACGGAGGTGCCGTAGCCTTCGCCGTTCTGTTTCTGGAAGCCGCGACCGTTGTTGGTCATGTCTTCACCGCTGGTGCTGCCGTTTTTACCCTGGTACTGCAGAGCAAAGTTCAGGCCGTCAACCAGACCGAAGAAGTCAGAGTTACGGTAGGTAGCAACGCCGTTAGCACGGGACTGCAGGAAGTTGTCGGAACCGTAGGTGTCGCCGCCGAATTCCGGCAGAACGTCGGTCCAGGAAGTCACGTCGTATACAACGCCGTAGTTACGACCGTAGTCGAAAGAACCCGCGTCGCCGAATTTCAGACCAGCGAATGCCAGACGGGTCCAGGACTGCTTGTCAGAACCTTCGGTGTTGTTAGCCTGAACGTTGTATTCCCACTGGCCGTAACCGGTCAGCTGGTCGTTGATCTGGGTTTCGCCTTTCACGCCGATACGCATGTAGGTCTGGTCGCCGTCTACGCTCTTGTCGTCAGAGAAGTAGTGCAGACCATCAATTTTACCGTACAGATCTAATTTGTTGCCGTCTTTGTTATAAATTTCAGCCGCATTTGCTGCGCCCGCTACCAGCAGTGCTGGTACCAGGAGGGACAGTACTTTAACTTTCATGTTATTAACCCTCTGTTTGTTATATGCCTTTTATTATTGCCACTGCTTACTGATTACCCTTCTAATCAGTCGGCTGTATTCATTGTGCTGCAAAATGCAGAATAATCCAACAAGAATATGATACGAAAACTTCTAAGGTGTTTCAAAATGCGCACAAGATGTTTCAATTTGTAAATATCAAGGAACTTTTCAGGCACGATAATGGTCGCCAAAATAAGCATCAAAAATCAAAAAAATAATATTTATCTTTAAAATCAAATTATTGAAAGCATGTAAATGTATAGCACTGAATGGTAAAACAAAATCTTCCCCGAAGACTAAAATAATCCTCGCTATCATCATTAACTTTATTTATTACCGTCATTCAGTTCTGAATGTCTGTTTACCCCTATTTCAACCGGATGCCTCGCATCCGGTTTTTTTTACCCTTCTTTACGTATCTTTAATTATGCTGTGCTATCGCATAAAAAAAATAACGACTATTAATCAATCAATTCCGAATGAAAGTTAGCCTATTTCGCCAATTTCTTGTTTTTTCGTGCTATTTACCTGCAACAAATGCCAGTTAATTGTACAAGATCAATTCCACTGTACATATTCGTCGTCGCTATGGTTTTGAGACAAATCTCAGCATTAAAAGATCCCTCAGCGTCAATCTGTTGTATGGATTTCCCGTTTTAGCCTTTATACTTCCAGCCAGTATTCGTTGTGCTGCCCGTCACTATGGCGCAACATCTTGTTTACAAACACTACTGAGCAGCTCTGCTACGCGATGACCCAAAAAAAATTCTCCCTGATCCCAGGCAACATCACCCGCTTCTTCATTTTGATGGTTATCGTCTTGCTCGCGACGATGGGCGTGATGATCCAAAGCTCGGTCAATACGTGGCTAAAAGACAGAAGTTACCAGGTGGTTGATATCAGCCACGCGTTGCACAAACGCATCGATACCTGGCGTTACGCCACCTGGCAGATTTACGACAATATCGCAGCCACCAGTTCCAGTACTTCAAGCGATGGGCTGCAGGAAACCCGGCTAAAGCAGGATGTCTACTATCTGGAAAAGCCTCGGCGCAAAACCGAGGCGCTGATTTTCGGATCTCATGACAGCTCGACGCTTGAGATGACGCAGAAAATTTCTAATTACCTCGATATTCTATGGGGCGCGGAAACCATCCCCTGGTCGATGTATTATCTGAACGGGCTGGATAACAGCTTGATTCTGGTCTCTACCCTGCCGCTGAAAGATCTGTCTTCGAGTTTTAAAGAATCGACGATTAGCAGCGTGGTGGAATCCCGCCGCGCCGAAATGCTGCTGCAGGCAAATACGCTGGACGAACGGGAAACCTTTTCTTCGCTGCGCCATTTGACCTGGCAAAATGGCCACTACTTCACGCTGCGTACCACCTTTAACCAACCGGGCCACCTGGCAACGGTGGTGGCCTTCGATTTACCGATTAACGACCTCATCCCCCCGAGCATGTCGTTGGACAGCTTCCGTCTGGAGGCAGATCCGGCGCAGAATGCCGCCAACAGCCCTGATAAAGAAGCCGTTGATAACGTTAGCGTCAGCTTCAATGGCCTGCGTATTGAGATAACTACCGCCATCAATACCACCGGCATGCGGCTGGTGTGGGTCGTGCCGTTCAGCACTTTGCTGATGGAATCCCTGCAGAATATTTTACTGCCGCTGCTGCTCACCATTGGTCTGCTGGCATTAACCCTGTTTGGCTTTACCACATTCCGTCACTATAGCGGTCGCCGTAATCCTGGCAGCGTTAGCGCGGCACCCACCGCCGCCAACAGCGAGCTTCGCGCTCAGCGCGCAATTAATGAAGAGATTGTCTCTTTGCTGCCGCTGGGCCTGTTGGTGCACGATCAGGAAGCCAATCGCACTATTATCAGCAACCCGATCGCCGATCATCTGTTGCCTCATCTGAACCTGCAGAACATCACCAACATGGCCGATCAGCATCAAGGGGTCATTCAGGCGACGATCAATAATGAACTTTATGAAATCCGCCAGTACCGTAGCCAGGTTGCTCCTCGCACGCAGATCCTGATTATTCGCGACCAGGACAGAGAAGTACTGGTGAACAAAAAGCTCAAACAGGCCCAGCGTCTGTATGAAAAAAATCAGCAGGGGCGTATCGCCTTTATGCAGAACATCGGCGCCGCGCTGAAAGAACCGGCGCAGGCGCTGGCGCATGAAGCGGCGGCCATCGGCATTAATGAGAGCCGTAAACTGGCGCAGCGCGCGGATGAACTGGTTCATCTGGTCGATGAGATTCAGTTGGCGAACTTACTGGAAAGCGACGCCTGGAAAACTACCCCCGGTTTATTCTCCATTCAGGGCTTAATAGATGAAGTGGTTCCTGAAGTCCTACCGATGGTAAAACGCAAGGGACTTCAGCTGTTAATCAATAACGCGCTGCCGGCCAACGAGCAGCGCTACGGCGATCGCGACGCGCTGCGCCGCACGCTATTACTGCTGATTCAGTACGCGATCACCACTACCTCTATCGGTAAAATCACCCTTGAGGTGAGCAAAGATGAATCTGCCGACGATCGGCTGACTTTCCGTATTCTTGATACCGGCAACGGCGTAAGCGCTAATGAAATCGATAATATGCACTTCCCGTTCCTTAACGAGACGCAAGCCGACCAGTACGGCAAGGCCAATGCCCTCACCTTCTGGTTATGCGACCGTTTAACCCGCAAGCTTGGCGGGCAGCTTAATATTAAGGCGCGAGAATCGCTCGGCACCCGCTACTCGCTACACCTTAAAATGGCGGCAAGCGAGGAAGAGAGCGACTCCGGCGAACACCTGTTAGACGATGTAGTCGTGATGATTGACATTACCGCCAATGAAGTACGCCGCATCGTGACGCGCCAGTTAGAGAGCTGGGGCGCAAGCTGCATCACCCCGGACGAAAGACTCGCAAGTCAAGAGTACGATCTCTTTTTAACTGATAATCCGTCTAATCTTACTGCTTCAGGCTTGCTTTTAAGCGATGATGAGGTTGGGATACGCAAAATTGGCCCTGGTCAGTTGAGCGTCAATTTTAATATCAGCACTGCCATGCAGGAAGCTATCCTGCAGCTGATTGAGCAGCAGCTGGCGCAAGAAGAGATTCAGCCCACCTCCACTGGAAATGAAGGGAATGCTGAACTCCATGCCAGCGGTTATTACGCGCTGTTTGCCGACACTGTTCCGGATGATGTTCAGAGATTGTATACTGAATTAACCATCAGCGATTTCGCTGCGCTGGCGCAGACCGCTCACCGCCTCAAAGGGGCGTTTGCGATGCTTAATCTGATACCCGGCAAGCAGTTATGTGAAGCGCTTGAGCATCTGATTCATGAAAGAGATGCTCAAGGTATAGAAAAATACATCAGCGACATTGACGGTTACGTCAAGAGCTTGCTGTAGCAAGGTAGCCTAATACATGAACAATATGAACGTAATTATTGCCGATGACCATCCGATCGTACTGTTCGGCATTCGTAAGTCACTTGAGCAGATCGAGTGGGTGAATGTTGTTGGCGAATTTGAAGATTCCACAGCTCTGATTAACAATCTTCCTAAACTTGACGCGCACGTCCTGATTACCGACTTGTCGATGCCTGGCGACAAATATGGCGATGGGATCACCCTGATCAAATACATCAAACGTCATTTTCCTGAACTGTCGATTATCGTTCTGACCATGAACAACAACCCGGCTATCCTCAGCGCAGTACTGGATCTCGATATTGAAGGGATCGTACTGAAGCAGGGTGCGCCGACCGATCTGCCGAAAGCGCTGGCCGCGCTGCAGAAAGGCAAAAAGTTTACTCCGGAAAGCGTCTCCCGCCTGCTGGAAAAAATCAGCGCCGGCGGTTATGGCGACAAACGCCTGTCGCCGAAAGAGAGTGAAGTTCTGCGTTTGTTCGCTGAAGGCTTCCTGGTCACCGAGATCGCCAAAAAGCTGAACCGCAGCATTAAAACCATCAGTAGCCAGAAGAAATCGGCAATGATGAAGCTGGGTGTCGAAAATGATATCGCACTGCTGAACTACCTCTCTTCCGTTTCTCTTACCTCAACGGATAAAGAGTAATTCACTTTTCCCGGATGGCGGCCAGCCGCCGTTTCCGGGCCATTCTGAAACTTTATTCCCGCCCCGGAGAGCATCGCGCGCCGGGGAGCTCTCAGCACCATTCCGTGCGGCCTCAGCTTGTTTTTCTGGCTTTACGTACCTGTGCGGCATAGGTGGCCAGCGTGTGCTTAAGGATATCCAGCGTCACCGGTTTTGACAGGCAGCTATCCATTCCCGATTCCAGACAACGCTGTTTTTCTTCCGCCAGCGCGTTAGCCGTCACGCCAATAACCGGCAACGTCATCTCCAGCTGACGGATCCGCTGCGTCAGACGGTAACCATCCATATTGGGCATGTTCACATCGCTGAGAACAATATCAATATGCTGTTTACTGAGGACGTTAAGCGCATCGATGCCATCATTGGCCGTTACGCATTGATAACCCAGCGAGCCAAGCTGATCGGCCAACAGGCGGCGGTTAATCGGATGATCGTCGACCACCAGAATCATCATGTCGTCATTGCTGGCCGTTGGCGCGTCATGGGCCGATAGCGCCGGACCATTCTCTTCCGCCGCCAGCGCCAGATGCAGCAGACGCCCCAGTAATGGCAGGAGCTCATGCGGCGTGGTAACGCTATGTAGCCACTCTCCCGGCGCGCGCTCAACAGGAATGCCGATATGGCGGCGGCAGAAGATCACCGCAGCGCTTCCCGGCCAACCCTCATAGCCTTCATCATCGGTTAATAAAATATCGTCGGCAGCCGGCGTCTGACCAGCAAATTGACGTACCGTCAGGCCATGATATTGCAGCAGCGATTCGACAAAAAGCGCCAGTGACGTGTTATGAATCGCCAGCCAACAGGTGCTGTTGCTGTGCCGATCGGCCAGCAGCGGCGGCATCGGCTGCATGCCGTATAGCGGAATACGAATAGTGAAACGGCTTCCCATGCCGGGTTCAGTTTCCACGGCAATGTCGCCATCCATCATGCTGATAAGTTTTTCACAGATAGCCAGCCCCAAGCCGGTGCCCTGGAAATTACGCTGTACTCCGGTACCGACCTGGAAGAACGGGTCGAACAGGCGCACAACCTCTTTCGCCGGGATCCCCTCGCCGGTGTCACGTACGCTAATTTGCAGATAGTCGCCGGCGCGCTGGACGTGCAACACGATACAGCCGGTATCGGTAAATTTAATAGCGTTACTCAGCAGGTTGGAAATAACCTGCTGCAGACGCATCGGGTCGCCGATCATCGTTTGCGGGACACCCGGCTCGATGAAACAGTACAGCCCCAGCTGTTTGCGCACCACCAGCGGTAGATAGTTCGCCGAAATATGATTCATGACCTCGCGTGGCGAGAACTCTCGCGGTTCGATTTTTAGCTGCTCTGACTCAATCTTCGAGAAGTCGAGAATATCGCTGATAATCTTCAATAGCAGGCTGGAGGAGTTATTCATCGCCGTCACCAGCCGATCGACTCCCTTCGGCAACGCTTTGGTCTGCAGCAGATCGAGGTTGCCAATAATGCCGTACAGCGGCGTACGCAACTCGTGGCTAACGGTGGCGAGGAACATCGATTTCGACTGGCTGGCCTGTTCCGCCGCCTGGGCCATCTCCTGCAGCGACTCTTCCATTTTCACACGGGCGGAAACATCCACCAGCACGCATATCGCTACGTTTTCATTACGATAGCGCGAGTGTACAAAGCTAATCTGCAGGTTGGTGTTGTTGCTGGTTAACACGTCGACGAAGTTGACCTGCTGGCCGCAGATAATCTGCGTGAGCCGCTGGCGGTCTTCGTGAGTCAGCATATTCAGATAGTTATGCGCCAGTTCGTTACTCAGTATGTTAGTGCCGTCCTGGGTACGCAAAATACAGATCCCTACCGGCGCGGAGGCGACGATTTTACGGTTGAACTGCTCATGCTCTTCCAGACGCTGGGCGTCGTTTTCCGCCGGAATAAATATCCGCCGTTCATACATGCGCGCCAGCGCGAACAGGATCGCGCCCGTCAGGATATTCAGCACGATAGCGTTGAGGATCAGCATCCTGATGCGCTCGAGCACCTGATCGACGGAAACCGAATAGACAATACTCAGCGATGACGGCAGCAGGCTCTTTTTCAGCACCAGTTCGCGGAAACCAGAGCTGTAGCCAAACCACATCCGCTCCTGCATCCAGCGGGTTTCCGGTTTAATACTGTTATCCGGCCCGGCAAGGGAAATGAGCTGCTGGCCGTTATCATCGAGGATCGTCACGCTCATCGGCAGGCTGCCCGGCGTAAAGAAGCTCTCCATGCGGATAGTCTGCTCGACGCCGAGCATCGCCTGCAGGCGGTTAGCCATATAGATTGGCGTCAGGGCATAGAAATAGCCGACGCCGGGACGCACGCCCTGGCTAATCCAGAACAGGTTATTGCCCCGCTCGTTTTGCGGCGCATCGCGATATTGTTCGATACGTTGATGCAGCACCTTCAGCGCCTGATCGCGCTCCAGCGGCATATCGCGCAGGCCGAAGTTAGCCATACAGAGGTTGTCGCTGCCAATTAAAAAGATACGGTTCAGGTCGTAGGCGGCGGAGAAATTATCGCGCCAGTAGCGCATGAACCACGCCAGCGATTGCAGCGAATTGCGCCAGGCGCCGCTCATTGCGCTGCAGTCGGAATCCGGATACAGCGGTTCAAAATTGGGGATAGTGATATTGCCGCTGTTGGCCAGCGCCGCGCTGCCCTCGCTCCCGGTCGCCGCACGATTGCCTGCGACGTACTTCAGCTCTTTAATGACATCCGCAGTCCGCTGGATATAGCGCTGCGCCTGGTCGGCGTTAAGATTCAGTTCCTGACGAATTTCCGATTCCCGTTCATGCAGCGCATTAACGATATAAAACACGGAGACAAAAGCAATCAGCATCCATAGCAGAACCGCCAGCGCTCTGAACAGATAACGAGAAACCTTTAAGGTCGTATGAAACGAGGCAAGATATTTCAATGGGGCAATGCTCGGTCGTCAGGGGCTCAACAGAATGGGGTTAAAGTAGCGGTAAATGGGCTTTATCGCAATGTTAATGCAAAAAGGGCCGGGATAATACCCGGCCCTTTCAGAACATTTACCTGCGACGATTACTCTTCGTCTTCGGCGATGTCGTCGTCAGCATCGTTTTCCGGCGTGATATCATCATCGCCTTCCGCTACGCTGCCGTCGATGGCATCCAGTTCTTCGTCGTCAACCGGTTCAGCCACGCGCTGCAGGCCAACAACATTTTCATCTTCCGCGGTACGGATCAGAATCACGCCCTGAGTATTACGACCCACGATGCTCACTTCAGAAACGCGAGTACGCACCAGGGTGCCCGCATCGGTGATCATCATGATCTGGTCGCAATCATCGACCTGCACGGCGCCGACCACGGAACCGTTACGTTCGGTGACCTTAATAGAGATAACGCCCTGCGTCGCACGTGACTTGGTCGGATACTCTGCTGCCGCAGTACGCTTGCCGTAACCGTTTTGCGTCACGGTCAGGATAGCGCCTTCGCCGCGAGGAATGATCAGCGACACTACGCTATCTTCGCCTGCCAGCTTGATGCCGCGTACGCCGGTTGCGGTACGCCCCATCGCGCGAACGGCGTCTTCTTTAAAGCGCACCACTTTACCAGCGGCGGAGAACAGCATCACTTCGTCCTGGCCAGAAGTCAGATCGACGCCGATCAGTTCGTCGCCTTCGTTCAGATTAACGGCAATGATACCGGCAGAACGCGGACGGCTGAACTCGGTCAATGCCGTTTTCTTCACGGTACCGCTGGCGGTCGCCATAAAGACGTTAACGCCCTCTTCGTACTCGCGAACCGGCAGGATAGCGGTGATACGCTCGTCAGCTTCCAGCGGCAGCAGGTTGACGATCGGCCGACCACGCGCGCCGCGGCTGGCTTCCGGCAGCTGATAAACCTTCATCCAGTACAAACGACCACGGCTGGAGAAGCAGAGGATCGTGTCATGGGTGTTGGCCACCAGCAGGCGGTCGATAAAGTCTTCTTCTTTAATACGCGCTGCCGATTTGCCTTTACCGCCACGACGCTGCGCTTCGTAGTCGGTTAATGGCTGATATTTCACATAGCCCTGGTGCGACAGGGTCACGACAACATCTTCCTGGTTGATCAGGTCTTCGATATTGATATCGGCGCTGTTGGCGGTGATTTCGGTACGACGCGCATCGCCAAACTGTTCTTTAACCAGCTCCAGCTCTTCGCGAATAACTTCCATCAGACGATCGGCGCTACCCAGAATGTGCAGCAGCTCGGCAATCTGATCCAGCAGCTCTTTGTACTCGTCGAGCAGTTTTTCATGCTCCAGACCGGTCAGTTTCTGCAGACGCAGATCCAGAATCGCCTGGGCCTGCTGTTCGGTCAGATAGTACTGGCCGTCACGCACGCCGAACTCTGGCTCCAGCCACTCCGGACGCGCAGCGTTATCGCCGGCGCGCTCCAGCATCGCGGAGACATTGCCCAGATCCCATGAACGCGCGATTAAACCCGCTTTTGCTTCCGCCGGCGTCGGCGCGCGGCGAATCAATTCGATAATCGGATCGATGTTAGCCAGCGCAATCGCCAGCGCTTCAAGGATATGCGCACGGTCGCGCGCTTTGCGCAGTTCGAAAATAGTACGACGAGTGACAACTTCGCGGCGGTGACGAACAAACGCCGCGATGATGTCTTTCAGGTTCATGATCTTCGGCTGACCGTGGTGCAGCGCAACCATGTTGATACCGAAAGAAACCTGCAGTTGGGTCTGGGAGTAGAGGTTGTTAAGAACCACTTCACCCACCGCGTCGCGTTTTACTTCGATAACGATACGCATACCGTCTTTGTCAGACTCGTCGCGCAGCGCGCTGATGCCTTCAACGCGTTTTTCTTTCACCAGCTCGGCGATTTTCTCAATCAGGCGCGCTTTGTTCACCTGATACGGAATTTCGTGCACGATGATGGTTTCACGACCGGTTTTCGCGTCAGCTTCGACTTCCGCGCGCGCGCGAATGTAAACTTTACCGCGACCGGTACGATAGGCCTCTTCAATACCGCGACGGCCGTTAATGATAGCGGCGGTCGGGAAGTCCGGGCCCGGAATGTGTTCCATCAGCCCTTCAATGCTGATGTCTTCGTTATCAACGTACGCCAGGCAGCCGTTGATCACTTCCGTCAGGTTATGCGGCGGAATGTTGGTCGCCATACCTACGGCGATACCGGAAGAACCGTTCACCAGCAGGTTAGGGATTTTTGTCGGCATGACGTCAGGGATTTTCTCCGTGCCGTCATAGTTGTCGACGAAATCAACCGTCTCTTTTTCGAGATCGGCCATCAGCTCATGAGCGATCTTCGACATACGGATTTCCGTATAACGCATCGCTGCGGCGGAGTCGCCATCGACAGAACCAAAGTTACCCTGGCCATCGACCAGCATATAACGCAAGGAGAACGGCTGCGCCATACGTACGATGGTGTCATAAACGGCGGTATCACCATGCGGGTGGTATTTACCGATTACGTCGCCAACGACACGGGCTGATTTTTTATAGGCTTTGTTCCAGTCATTGCCCAATACGTTCATGGCGTATAGTACGCGACGGTGTACCGGCTTCAGGCCATCTCGGACATCCGGCAGCGCACGGCCAACAATGACCGACATCGCATAATCCAGATACGAGCTTTTCAGCTCTTCCTCAATGTTGACCGGTGTAATTTCTCTCGCAAGGTCGCTCATCTAACCGCTATCCCTCTACTGTGTCCCGGATTCAAAGGTCGCAAATTATAACACAGCCGTCGTAATAGAGGTAAAGCAATACGGTTTATTCGTGGCAGTCTGCTGATATACTCGCAGGTCAGAACAGAAAAGGAGTAAAAGCGCCCATGAATGCCGAAAAACCGTCGGTGGCCCCCAACGTTGATCACAATGAAATCGCCAAATTTGAAGCCGTCGCCTCGCGCTGGTGGGATCTAGAAGGCGAGTTCAAACCGCTGCATCGCATCAACCCGTTGCGCCTTGGCTATATTGCCGAACGCTCCGGCGGCCTGTTCGGCAAAAAAGTGCTTGATGTCGGCTGCGGCGGCGGCATCCTCGCCGAAAGCATGGCGCGCGAAGGTGCGACAGTCACCGGTCTGGATATGGGCTTCGAGCCGCTGCAGGTCGCAAAACTGCACGCGCTGGAGAGCGGCGTTCAGGTGGAGTATGTGCAGGAGACCGTCGAAGAGCACGCGGCGAAGCACGCCCAACAGTACGACGTCGTCACCTGTATGGAGATGCTCGAGCACGTCCCTGATCCACAGTCGGTCGTGCATGCCTGCGCGCGACTGGTGAAGCCCGGCGGCCAGGTCTTCTTCTCGACCATTAACCGCAACGGCAAAGCCTGGCTGATGGCCGTGGTCGGCGCAGAATACGTGATGAAAATGGTGCCAAAAGGTACGCATGACGTTAAGAAGTTCATCAAGCCGGCGGAGCTCATCGGCTGGATCGATCAGACTTCTCTGAAAGAGCAGCACATTACCGGCCTGCATTACAATCCGCTCACTAATACCTTCAAGCTGGCGCCGGGGGTTGATGTTAACTATATGTTGCATACAACGGCGAAAAAAGCATAACGTCATACGTTTTTATGATGATGATTGCGCGGCATCAAGCTGCGCAATTTTCCCTTCCGACGAAGAAATCAGCACTCGATCAAATTTTGATTTTTTTTTCTGTTTTATTGACTTCTTCTCCAGGCCTTATACGGCGTGGACTTAGCGATTATTACGCCTGCGCAACCTCAAATTAACGTCAAAATCAACCCTTGTACTCAAAAGAATCCTTACTAAAATAACTCACCATATAGCGTTCTTTTTATCGACAACCCCCTACATATAGTATTTATCCACAGAGTTAGTCACAACGACTTGCTGTGGATAAATGGGGGGATATTTTTTCTCACGGACAGGTAAAAACCACATGAATCAGAGTCTGCTGGTGACAAAGCGCGACGGTAGCACCGAGCGTATCAATCTCGACAAAATCCATCGCGTACTAGATTGGGCGGCAGAAGGACTGAATAACGTTTCGATTTCTCAGGTAGAACTGCGTTCGCATATTCAGTTCTATGACGGCATCAAAACCGCCGACATCCACGAGACCATTATTAAGGCCGCAGCGGACCTGATCTCCCGCGATGCACCGGACTACCAGTACCTCGCCGCGCGACTGGCGATTTTCCACCTGCGCAAAAAAGCGTTTGGCCAGTTTGAACCGCCGGCGCTGTACACCCATGTGGTGAACATGGTCGAAAAAGGTAAATACGATCATCATCTGCTGGAAGACTACACGGAAGAAGAGTTCCAGCAGATGGACGGTTTTATCGACCACTGGCGCGATATGAACTTCTCCTATGCGGCCGTTAAGCAGCTGGAAGGTAAATACCTGGTGCAGAACCGCGTCAGCGGCGAAATCTATGAAAGCGCCCAGTTCCTCTATATTCTGGTCGCGGCTTGCCTGTTCTCTAATTATCCGCGTGAGACTCGTCTGGACTACATCAAGCGTTTCTATGACGCGGTGTCCACCTTTAAAATCTCGCTGCCGACGCCGATCATGTCCGGCGTGCGTACCCCAACTCGTCAGTTCAGCTCCTGCGTGCTGATCGAGTGCGGCGATAGCCTGGATTCGATCAACGCCACCTCCAGCGCGATTGTGAAATACGTTTCCCAGCGCGCCGGTATCGGTATCAACGCCGGCCGCATTCGCGCGCTGGGTAGCCCGATCCGCGGCGGCGAAGCTTTCCACACCGGCTGCATCCCGTTCTATAAGCACTTCCAGACCGCGGTGAAATCCTGCTCGCAGGGCGGCGTTCGCGGCGGCGCGGCCACCCTCTTCTATCCAATGTGGCATCTGGAAGTCGAAAGCCTGCTGGTGTTGAAAAACAACCGCGGCACCGACGCCAACCGCGTTCGCCACATGGACTACGGCGTGCAGATCAACAAGCTGATGTACACCCGCCTGCTGAAAGGCGAGGACATCACCCTGTTCAGCCCGTCCGACGTTCCTGGCCTGTACGATGCGTTCTTCGCCGATCAGGACGAGTTCGAACGTCTGTACACTAAATACGAAAAAGACGACAGCATCCGCAAACAGCGTATTAAAGCCGTTGAGCTGTTCTCGCTGATGATGCAGGAACGCGCCTCCACCGGCCGTATCTATATCCAGAACGTTGACCACTGCAACACCCACAGCCCGTTCGACCCGGTTGTCGCGCCGGTGCGTCAGTCTAACCTGTGCCTGGAAATCGCCCTGCCGACCAAACCGCTGGACGATGTGAACGACGAAAACGGCGAAATCGCGCTGTGCACGCTGTCGGCGTTCAACCTTGGCGCCATCGATAGCCTCGATGAGCTGGAAGATCTGGCGGTGCTGGCGGTGCGCGCGCTGGATGCGTTGCTGGATTATCAGGATTACCCAATCCCGGCGGCCAAACGCGGCGCGATGGGTCGTCGTACGCTGGGCATCGGCGTTATCAACTTCGCTTACTATCTGGCGAAACATGGCAAACGCTACTCCGACGGCAGCGCCAACAATCTGACGCACAAAACGTTCGAAGCTATTCAGTATTATCTGCTTAAGGCCTCCAACGAACTGGCTATCGAACAAGGCGCCTGCCCGTGGTTCAACGAAACCACCTACGCGCAGGGTATTCTGCCGATCGATACCTACAAGAAAGACCTGGATGCGATCGTGAGCGAATCCCTGCATTTCGACTGGGAGCAGCTGCGGGAATCCATCAAAACCCACGGCCTGCGTAACTCCACGCTCTCCGCATTGATGCCGTCTGAGACCTCTTCGCAGATCTCCAACGCCACCAACGGCATTGAGCCGCCGCGCGGCCACGTGAGCATCAAAGCGTCGAAAGACGGGATCCTGCGCCAGGTCGTTCCGGATTACGAAAATCTGCAGAACGCCTACGAACTGCTGTGGGAAATGCCGAATAACGACGGCTATCTGCAGCTGGTCGGCATCATGCAGAAGTTTATCGATCAGTCGATTTCCGCCAACACCAACTACGACCCGACGCGTTTCCCGTCCGGAAAAGTGCCGATGCAGCAGTTGCTGAAAGACCTGCTCAACGCCTATAAATTCGGCGTGAAAACGCTGTACTATCACAACACCCGTGATGGCGCGGAAGACGCCCAGGATGACCTGGCGCCGTCAATTCAGGACGACGGCTGCGAAAGCGGCGCATGTAAGATCTAAGGTATTTTTGCCGGGTGGCGCGATGCCTACCCGGCCTACGGTTTTGTAGGCCCGGCAAACGCAGTGTTGCCGGGCGATACAATCTCAACAGGACCCACTCATGGCATACACCACTTTTTCACAGACGAAAAACAATCAACTGCTTGAGCCGATGTTTTTTGGCCAGCCGGTTAACGTGGCCCGCTACGATCAGCAAAAATATGACATCTTTGAAAAGCTGATTGAAAAGCAGCTTTCCTTCTTCTGGCGCCCGGAAGAAGTCGACGTTTCGCGCGATCGCATCGACTATCAGGCGCTGCCGGAACATGAAAAGCATATTTTCATCAGCAACCTGAAATATCAGACGTTGCTCGACTCCATCCAGGGCCGTAGCCCGAACGTCGCGCTGCTGCCGCTGATTTCCATCCCCGAACTGGAAACCTGGGTGGAAACCTGGGCCTTTTCCGAGACGATCCACTCGCGCTCTTACACCCATATTATTCGCAACATCGTCAACGATCCGGCGACGGTGTTCGACGATATCGTGACCAATGAGCAGATCCAGAAACGCGCGGAAGGCATCTCGCACTATTACGATTCGCTGATCGAAATGACCAGCTACTGGCATTTGCTGGGCGAAGGCACCCACACCGTCAACGGCAAAACCGTGACCGTGAATCTGCGCGAGCTGAAAAAGAAACTGTATCTGTGCCTGATGAGCGTCAACGCGCTGGAAGCGATCCGCTTCTACGTTAGCTTCGCCTGCTCCTTCGCCTTTGCCGAACGCAAGCTGATGGAAGGCAACGCCAAGATTATTCGCCTGATCGCCCGTGATGAAGCGCTGCACCTGACCGGCACTCAGCATATGCTGAACCTGCTGCGCTCCGGCAGCGACGATCCGGAAATGGCGGAAATCGCCGAAGAGTGCAAACAGGAGTGCTATGACCTGTTCGTGCTGGCGGCGCAGCAGGAAAAAGAGTGGGCGGACTATCTGTTCCGCGACGGCTCGATGATCGGCCTGAACAAAGATATTCTCTGCCAGTACGTCGAGTACATCACCAATATCCGCATGCAGGCGGTGGGCCTCGATCTACCGTTCCAGACCCGCTCCAACCCGATCCCATGGATCAACACCTGGCTGGTTTCCGACAACGTTCAGGTCGCGCCGCAGGAAGTGGAAGTCAGCTCTTATCTCGTCGGCCAGATCGATTCTGAAGTCGACGCTGACGATCTGAGCAACTTCCAGCTGTAATGAAGCGGATTTTCTTGAGGATTTCTGACACTCGCCTTGAGTGTCAGGATGAACATCCTTCCCTGTTGGCCGCGCTTGAATCGCATAACATCGACGTGGAGTATCAGTGCCGCGAAGGCTATTGCGGTTCCTGCCGCACGCGTCTGGTGTCAGGCCAGGTTGACTGGCTGACCGAACCGCTGGCGTTTATCCAGCCGGGAGAAATTTTGCCCTGCTGCTGCCGGGCGAAAGGCGATATTGAGATCGAGATGTAGTGTTGTCGATGTGTGCGGCCTGATGCCCTCACCCCGGCCCTCTCCCACAGGGAGAGGGGGAAAACATAAAAAAGGGCCTTACGGCCCTTTTGTTTTATTTCGCGTCCAGGAACTGCGCCGCTTTATCCGGGAAATCGGTAAACAAGCCGTCGACGCCCGCCTGGTTATACAGCACGTCATAGAGCTGATTAACGTTAGTGGCGTACTCCGGCAACTGATCCGCGCGCACGGTGTACGGATGTACCTGCAGATGGCTGGCGTGCGCCTCTTTTACCATCGCCGTCAGCTTCACCGCGCCCGGCTTCGAGCCTTCCGCTACCAGCATATGGTAATCCGGGCCGATACCGTCGGCGTACTGCGCAATCTGCGCCATCGCCCCCGGCTTGAACATCCAGTCATAGCTGTAGTTCACCCATTTACCATCGGCCTGTTTCTGCTGCGTTTCATTCCAGTCGGTATAGGCGATGAGCTGCACCAGATTGAGATCCATCCCCATCTTCGGCTCCAGCTCATTCTTAATGCGTTTGAGCTCGTTGGCGTCAAAGCACTGCAGATAAACCTTATCCTGCTTGCTGGTGTAGCCATATTCCTTCAGCACTTTCAGCGTGCTGGCGGCAATATCTTTGCCTTCCTGATGGTGGAACCACGGCGCTTTGATTTCCGGGTAGATACCGATATTTTTACCCGTCGAATGGTTTAGCCCCTGCACAAACTCAATCTCTTCTTCAAAGGTATGAATACGGAAATCGGATTTACCCATCGGGAAACGCCCGGGATAGGTTTGCACGTTTTTACCATCTTTCGGCTCAAAACCTTCGGTGAACTTCAGCGACTTAATCTCGGCCAGGGTAAAGTCAATAGCGTAAAAACGACCATCTTTACGCGCCCGCTGCGGGAAACGCTGCGCTACGTCAGTCACCCGATCAAGATAGTGGTCATGCAACACCACCAGCCGGTCGTCTTTGGTCATCACCAGGTCTTGCTCAAGATAATCCGCCCCCTGAGCGTAAGCCATCGCTTTCGCCGGCAGGGTATGTTCCGGCAGATACCCGCTGGCGCCGCGGTGGGCGATGACAATTTTCTCTGCCGCGACGGCGCTGAAGCACAGCGCCGCACTGGCCAAAATCATTCCGCTCATTAGCGCGGTAAGTTTCATTTTCATCGCCGCTCCTTAGGCTTGTTTCAGTTGTTGATGATGACGACGCTCGCCAAGCATAACGATAATCAGCAGCAGAACCGCCAGTACGCTACCGCCAATCATTACCATGAAGCCGCCGTCCCAGCCGAAGAAATCGACGGTATAGCCAACAATGGCGCTCGCGGCTACGGAACCGCCGAGATAACCGAACAGACCGGTGAAGCCCGCAGCGGTGCCGGCAGCTTTTTTCGGCGCCAGTTCCAGCGCATGCAGACCGATCAGCATCACCGGGCCGTAAATCAGGAAGCCAATGACGATCATACAGGCCATATCGACGCCCGGATTACCCGGAGGGTTCAGCCAGTAAACGATAGTGGCAATCGTCACCAGGGTCATAAAGAACACGCCGGTTGCGCCGCGGTTGCCTTTAAATACTTTGTCCGACATCCAGCCGCACAGCAGGGTGCCGGGGATCCCCGCGTACTCATAGAGGAAGTAGGCCCAGGAGGACTTATCCAGCGCGAAGTGTTTGACCTCTTTCAGGTAGGTCGGCGACCAGTCCAGAATGCCGTAGCGCAGCAGATAAACGAAGACGTTAGCGATAGCGATGTACCACAGCAGCTTGTTTGGCAGAATGTACTGCATAAAGATCTGCTTCGCCGTCAGCTCTTCTTCGTGCTTTTCGCTATAGTCATCCGGATAGTCGTTTTTATACTCTTCGATCGGCGGCAGACCGCAGGACTGCGGGGTATCTCGCATCATCGCGAAGGCAAAAATGGCCAGCAGAATCGCGCCGAAGGCGGGCATATACAGCGCCGCGTGCCAGTCGTTAAACCACGCCATCCCCAGCAGGAACAGCAGCGGCGGAATACCGCCGCCGACGTTATGCGCGCAGTTCCACACTGAGACAATCCCGCCGCGCTCTTTCTGCGACCACCAATGCACCATGGTACGACCACACGGCGGCCAGCCCATCCCCTGGAACCATCCGCAAAGAAACAGCAATACGAACATGATCATGATGCTGGAAGTCGCCCACGGCACGAAGCCCATCACCAGCATCACCAGCGCCGCCAGAATTAACCCTGCGGGCAGGAAAATGCGCGGATTCGAGCGGTCGGAGACCGATCCCATGATGAATTTCGAAAATCCGTAGGCGATGGAGATACCGGAAAGCGCGAAACCGAGGTCGCCACGAGAGAACCCCTGCTCAATCAGATAAGGCATCGCCAGCGCAAAGTTCTTACGAACCAGATAGTAAGCGGCATAACCGAAGAAGATGCCAATAAAGATCTGCCAACGTAATCGACGATACAACGGGTCGATTTCCGCCGCCGGCAAACGCGCTTTATGCGCTGCGGGTTTAAAAATACTTAACATATCAGCCTCCGTGGCCATTGCTGTTTTACTGACATCGACGCAAAAAATCTAATTTATTCACGCACTTCTAATTAGGTCGCGATGGTAGGCAAAGCGTAGAACTAATACTGTGAAATATCGCACATTTTGTTACAGATATATGACAAAATTTTCCAATGTGAGCACAAAATCACAGCAAACGCTCGAATTGCGCGCAAATATGCTCGAAATCAAACATTCCACACTTTTGATATGGCTAAATGGTGTAAAACGAAAGTAGAGGACCGGAAGATGGCCGAGACGCAAGAATTTGATGCGCTGATTATTGGCGGCGGCGCCACCGGCGCGGGAATCGCCCGCGACTGCGCCCTGCGCGGGTTACGCGTAGCGTTGATTGAGCGGCACGATATCGCCACCGGCGCCACCGGCCGTAACCATGGTCTGTTGCACAGCGGCGCACGCTATGCCGTCACCGATGGCGAATCCGCGCGCGAATGCATCAGCGAGAATCGCATTTTACGCCGCATCGCCCGCCACTGCATTGAACCCACCAACGGGCTGTTTATCACCCTACCCGAAGATGACATCGCCTGGCAGCAAACCTTTATCAACGCCTGTCAGCAGGCCGGTATCGATGCCAAACCGCTTACCCCCGCTGAAGCTTTGCGTCTGGAACCCGCGGTCAACCCGACGCTGCTTGGCGCCGTACAGGTACCGGACGGCACCGTCGATCCGTTCCGCCTGACGGCCGCTAATATGCTCGACGCCCGCGAACACGGCGCGCAGATCCTAACCGGCTGCGAGGTTACCGGCCTGCTACGTCAGGGCGATCGTGTGTACGGCGTACAGATCTACGATCATCAACGCCGTGAAGCGCGCAGTATGCGTGCACAGGTCGTCGTCAACGCCGCCGGGATCTGGGGCCAACGCATCGCGGAATACGCCGATCTGCGCATCTCCATGTTCCCGGCAAAAGGCTCGCTGCTGATCCTCGATCACCGCATTAATAACCAGGTGATTAACCGCTGCCGCAAGCCGGCGGATGCCGATATTCTGGTGCCCGGCGATACCATCTCGCTGATTGGCACCACCTCGACGCATATTCCTTATGACGAAATTGACGATAACCGGGTGACGACGGAAGAGGTCGATACGCTGCTGCGCGAAGGTGAAAAACTAGCGCCGATCATGGGGCGCACCCGAGTGCTACGCGCTTACTCCGGCGTCCGGCCGCTGGTCGCCAACGATGACGATCCCAGCGGGCGCAGCGTCAGCCGCGGTATTGTGCTGCTCGACCACGCCGCGCGCGACGGTATGGAAGGCTTTATCACCATCACCGGCGGTAAGTTGATGACCTACCGTCTGATGGCGGAATGGGCCAGCGACGCCGTCTGCCGCAAACTCGGCAATACTGAGCCGTGCCGTACCGCGGAGCGTCCGCTGCCGGGCTCGCAGGAAGCCACAGAAACCACGCTGAAAAAGATTATCTCGCTACCGACGCCGCTGCGCGGGTCGGCGGTCTATCGCCACGGCGACCGCACCCCGGCATGGCTCGGCGACAGCCGCCAGCACCGCAGCCTGGTCTGCGAATGTGAAGCGGTCACCGCCGGGGAAGTGCAGTACGCGGTAGAGAATCTGGCGGTGAAGAATCTGCTCGACCTGCGCCGCCGTACCCGAGTCGGTATGGGCACCTGCCAGGGGAAACTGTGCGCCTGCCGCGCCGCCGGGCTGCTACAGCGCTTCAACGTCGCCACACCGGCGCAGTCGTTAACTCAGCTGTCGGAATTTCTTAATGAACGCTGGAAGGGCGTTCAGCCCATCGCCTGGGGCGACGCGCTGCGCGAAAGTGAATTTACCCGCTGGGTCTACCTCGGCTTATGCGGACTGCAAAAGGAGCATCAGGATGAAATTTGATTGCGCCATCGTCGGCGGCGGACTAGCCGGTCTACTGTGCGGGCTGGCGCTGAATCAATACGGCCTACGCTGCGTGATAATCAGCCGCGGGCAAAGCGCGCTGCACTTTTCCTCTGCTTCGTTAGACCTGCTCTCGGCGCTGCCGAACGGTGATACCGTCACAGACGTCGCACAAGGTCTTCAGCAACTGGCCGTTCAGCTTCCTGAACACCCTTACTCCCGCCTCGGCGCAGACGCGGTGCTCGAATACGCCAGGCAGACCGAAACGCTGCTGGCCGCTTGCGGCGCGAACATGCAAGGCGAAGCGCACCAACCTCATCTGCGGGTGACGCCGCTGGGGACGTTGCGCCCGGCGTGGCTGTCGCCGGAAGAGGTTCCGCTGGCGCCCTTCGCGCAGCAACGGGTATGCCTGGTAGGAATTAGCGGTTTTGCCGATTTTCAGCCGCACCTGGCAGCCGCCGCCCTCGGGCAGAGCGGAGTGAATGCCACCGCCGCGGAGATTGATTTACCGCTGCTTGATGTGCTGCGCGATAACCCTACGGAGTTCCGTGCCGCCAACATCGCCCGCGTGCTTGATGATGAAAACCTGTGGCCTGCCCTGCAGTCCGCGCTGCTGCCGCTGGCGCAAGAGTACGAGCTGCTGATGATGCCCGCCTGTTTTGGGCTCGCGGATAATCGCCTCTGGCATTGGCTACAGGAACATCTGCCCTGCCCGCTGCGTCTGCTGCCGACGCTACCGCCTTCGGTGCCGGGGATGCGCCTGCATAGCCAGCTTCAGCGTCAGTTCATCCGCACCGGCGGTACCTGGCTTGCCGGTGACGAAGTGGTGAAAATCAGCCATCAGCAGGGCGCCGTCGAGGCCGTATGGACGCGAAATCACGGCGATATCGCGCTGCGCCCGCGCTTTACCGTGCTGGCGAGCGGTAGCTTTTTCAGTAACGGTCTCGTCGCCACGCGTGATAGCGTGCGCGAACCGATTCTCGGCCTCGATCTGCAGCAAACTCTGGCGCGCGATAGCTGGTATCAGCGTGATTTCTTCGCGTCACAACCGTGGCAACGCTTTGGTTTGAAGACGGACCCCATGCTACGCCCACACCTGCTCGGCCAGCCGCTGAGTAATCTTTTCGCTATCGGCTCGCTGCTCGGCGGTTTCGATGCCATTCAACTCGGCTGCGGCGGCGGCGTTTGCGCCGTCACCGCGCTGCATGCCGCCAGACAGATCCACGACCTTGCAGGAGGCCGGCCATGAATGATACCCGCTTTGAAAGCTGCATAAAATGTACGGTCTGTACCACCGCCTGCCCGGTGAGCCGGGTGAATCCGCGCTATCCTGGCCCGAAACAGGCGGGGCCGGACGGCGAACGTCTGCGTCTGAAAGATGGCGCGCTGTACGACGACGCGCTGAAATATTGTATTAATTGCAAACGCTGCGAGGTGGCCTGTCCATCTGATGTGAAAATCGGCGATATCATTCAACGCGCGCGTGCGCAGTACAGCCAGCAAACACCGACCCTGCGCGATGCTATCCTCAGCCATACCGACCTGATGGGTACCCTTTCCACGCCTTTGGCGCCGCTGGTCAACGCCACGACCGGTTTAAAACCGGTGCGCCGCCTGCTCGATGCGGCGCTGAAAATCGACCATCGCCGCACGCTGCCGAAATATGGCTTCGGCACCTTTCGCCGCGCTTACCGCCAGCTCGCCGCCGCACAGGCGCAGTACAGCGAGCAGGTGGCTTTCTTCCATGGCTGCTACGTCAACTATAACCACCCGCAATTGGGTAAGGATCTGATTCGCGTCGTCAACGCGCTGGGTACCGGCGTGCAGCTCTTATCAAAAGAAAAATGCTGCGGCGTCCCGCTTATCGCCAACGGCTTTTTTGACAAAGCGCGCAAGCAAGCGCACAGCAACGTCGCCGCCATGCGCGAAAACACCTTGCCGATCATCGCCACCTCTTCAACCTGTACTTTTACCCTGCGCGATGAATATCCCCATCTCCTGGATATCGATAACAGCGATCTGCGGGATCGGGTGGAGTTAGCAACCCGCTGGATTTGGAAACAGCTCGATGCCGGCAAAACCCTTCCATTGCGCCCGCTGCCGCTGAAGGTGGTCTATCACACTCCATGTCACATGGAAAAAATGGGCTGGTCGCTATACACCCTTGAGCTTTTGCGCCAAATCCCGGGCCTACAGCTGGAAGTACTGGATTCGCAGTGCTGCGGTATCGCCGGCACCTTCGGCTTTAAGTCGGAAAACTATTCGTCGGCGCAGGCGATTGGCGCACCATTATTTCGCCAGATTGAGGAGAGCGGCGCGGACTTAGTGATTACCGATTGCGAAACCTGCAAATGGCAGATAGAGATGTCCACCAGCAAGCGCTGCGAACATCCCATTACTCTGCTGGCGCAGGCGCTGGGGGCGCCTGCCTGAATCAGTCGATAAACAGCGTCTCGACGACGTTGATCCAGCCATGCTCGCCGCTGACCGGCTTACCGTTGAGCCAGCGGCGCAGCATATTCAGCGCCATCATGGCGCACACTTCTTGTCGCACCGCCAGCCCGTGGCGATTCACGCTGAACTTAACCCGCAGCGCGTGCGTACCTTCCGGCGTCGCCAGCACAAAGTTCAGGTAATCGGCCTCCTGACCGCTGACCGACAATGCCAGTCCGGCAAAATGGTTTACGCGCCGCTCGGCGGCCCAGCGCGCCGATTGCGCCAACGTCTCCTCCTGCGCCGGCACCACTTCGCTGGCGAGAAGCGGCGCGTTCGCCCGCCTCAGCTGCAGCGCCAGCAGGCCGCTGGTGAACTGTTCGCTCAAGGTCAGGCTAAGCTGACGCTCCTGCAGGCAGCGCGCGATCTGCGCCGGTAACCCTTCCGTGCCCTCGAAGATAACGCTCTCCCCGGCCACTTTACGCACCTCTGGCCACAACGCCAGCATCGCATCGCGCTGCGTGGCAGGACCGGTCAGCTTCAGTTCGATAATCGGCATTGACGAGCGATAGCCCATCACCACACCCGGCGGTAGCTGCAGATGGTTGAGGCTCTGCGCCAACTCGCTTTCCGAACGTCCGAAGGTAGTTAAACGCAGACAAACCGGCGGCGACGGAAGCGTGAAGCGCGCACGTAAACGCGGTACGATCTCCTGCTCGACCATAACTTTGAATTCAGACGGCACGCCGGGGGTGAAAAACATCAGGCAGCGGTTGAGCTGTACGGCGAACCCGCAGGCGGTGCCCACCGGATTATTGATCATTTCGGCGCTGGCGGGGATTTCCGCCTGCTTGCGATTGCTTTGCGCCATTGGCCGACCGCGCTCGGCAAAGAATCGCGTCATCGTCTCCAGCCATTCAGCGTTGAGGACCAAACCTTCGCCTTTCGCCGTCGCCGCCGCCAGCGCGCTAAGATCGTCGCTGGTCGGCCCCAGACCGCCATTCACGATCAGCACATCCGCCTGTTCGCTGCGTTCGCGCAGAATAGCCACCAGCGCGTCGAGGTCATCGCCGACGGTATTGCGGCGCGTTAACGGTAAACCCTGATTAAAAAAGTAATCCGCCAGCCAGGCGGCATTGGTATCGACAATCTGCCCATGCAGCACTTCATCGCCGGTGGACAGCATTTCCACTTGTAGCATTATGAACTCCAGCCTGATAAGTCGAATTACTATAGCGCAAAGGCGCGGGCTGGCGACGAAGAAATTTGGCGCGGCGGCAGGCCGCGCCGGAGGATTAGAAGCTGGCGCTGGCGCCGATGTACGGACCGTCGGCGATAGTGTTATCACGGTTGCCGTCTTTACCCGCCAGGTTCAGATAGCGATAGCCTGCCTGGATGCTAAGCGGACGCATAATGGTCCAGCTGGCGCCGACGTTAGCTTCTTCATAGCTATCGATGCCGCTGGAGAGTGAATCAGGCGAGTAGTAATAGTCGCCGTACAGACGGAAGCTATCGCCGATTTTCCACTGCAGGCCGCCGCCGACCGCCGCCGCGTAACCTTCATCGCCCTGCTTCGGATTGGTGTAGATACCTTTGCCACCCACGGTCGCCAGGAATGGTCCCAGCGGAATATTCAGACCCAGACCCAGGCCCGCGGCGTCGCCGTCGTTATCGCTGTGCAGCCAGTTGCCGGAAATTGCCAGGCCGGTGGATTCGGTGCCAAAGCCAACGCCGAGGTTGGTATAGTGCTCGCCGGCTTCGCCGGTAACGCTAATAGCATGGGCCGCCGAGGAAACCATCATTACCCCGGCCAGGGCCATAAAAATGCTCTTTTTCATTATTTACTCTATCCAGAAAAGAAGAATCAAAGAAGTCCCGAAAAAACCAGAAAATTCTACTGCGCACCCGTCAGGAATCAATGACCTGGCGAAATGATTTTTCACAAGAGTGTAACCAGTTGCGTCTTTTTACATCAATACCGACGCGCATTTGCGAAAGAAAGTAAATTCCACCGAATTCAAATTCAGCGTAATTATATTTAATTAGGTCGTATTGATTAAATAAATCTATATAAACCTGCGCAATCAGCGTCGCGCAGGCCATTTGAAGGATGCAGAAAAATTAATGGGCGAGCAGGGCCAGACGCTCCGGCGCAAGCCCCGTCAGCTTCGCCACCAGCGCCAGGTCAAGCCCGTTTTCCAGCATCGCCTGGGCAATACGTTGCGCAGCCAATTGTTCTCCCTGTTCAAGACCTTGCTGCAGGCCCTGCTCAAGGCCCTGCTGATGGCCGCGTTGTTCCAGAAACTGGGCAATGTTCATTAGCGTCTCCTTATGCGGCCGTCTGGGGACATTTTGCGCAAGATTACGTAAAAAGGCGACCGGATCGGCGGCATTTCCTGCCTGCAATAAATAGTGAAGCAGCGTCCTGAGCTGTCTGCGGCTAGTGTATCCCAGCGCCAACAGGCTGGCTAGTTGCTCCTGCAGTTCCATCATATCGCGTTGCCGGATATGCTTTTGCAGCAACTCAAGCATCGCGACCCGTCGGTGCTGCATTATTGTATCGTCAGGAAGCACCGTGATATCGATTAAGTGAAAATCCTGATTGTATACCTGCCGCGCGGTTTGTGGATGAGCAAATCCTTCCAGCCAGCACATGGGATACGGCCAGGGCGAGACTTGCCCATGATAAAAAAGCAGCGGGATCACCAACGGCAGTTGCGTATGCCCTTTATCCAGATGCCGCTGCATCGCTGCTATCGCATAACGCATCAGGCGAAATGCCATATGACGGTCCACAGAGCTTTGATGTTCGATAAGCAGATAGATATATCCGTCTCCCGCCTGGGTTTGCAGCGAGTAAAGAATATCGGAATGGCTGGCGCGCAGGTCTTCATCGATAAAACTTCCGGACTCCAACTGCAGCGTTTGCAGATCGCATAATTCTCGCAAATGTTCAGGAAGGTGAATGTCCAGAAAATCCCGCGCCGTCGCCCGATGCGACAGCAGGTGTTTAAACACGGCGTCATGTGGGGAATGGGTGGTCCTTTCCATGGTGGCTCTCCATAAGATAATTTCGCTTAACTTAGCACTCTGTAGAGCCAGCGCCGTATTTCCCTTGCGGTTTGCCGAGGCGCCTCGCAAACTGTTTCCTCGATACCCGGCCCGACTCACTGCGAAGGAGAAAAATCATGCGTCAAAGGACGATTGTTTGCCCGCTCATCCAAAATGATGGCCATTATCTGTTGTGCAAGATGGCTGCCGACCGCGGGGTTTTTCCCGGACAGTGGGCGCTGTCCGGCGGCGGCGTGGAACCGGGGGAAAGTATTGAAGAGGCGCTGCGACGCGAAGTCCGCGAGGAGCTTGGCGAAAAACTGCAGTTGACCCACATCACGCCATGGAGCTTCCGCGATGATACCCGCGTGAAAACCTATGCCGATGGTCGCCAGGAAGAAATCTACATGATCTATTTGATTTTCGATTGCATAAGCGCCAACCGCGAGGTCACGATCAACGAGGAATTCGACGATTACGCCTGGGTGAAGGGCGAAGACCTGCAACATTACGATCTTAATGCCGCGACCCGCCTCACCCTCAGCCAGAAAGGGCTGCTTTAAGCCACGGTCAGCAGACGCAGCGTCACCTTTAATCCTCCCAGGCTTTCGCTGCGCGACAGCTGCGGCCGGCTACGATGCAGACGCGCGATATCGTTTACCAGCGCCAGGCCCAGCCCGGCGCCGGGTAGACCGCCGCCATTCTCCAGCCGTCGAAACGGCGTCAGCGCCTGGTTAATCAGGTTTTCCTCGATACCCGGGCCGCTATCCTCCACGCTCAGCGTGACGGCTTCGCCATCGCGATGCAGGCTCAGCGTCACCGTTCCGCGTTCCGGGGCGTAGCGAATCGCATTGTCGAGCAGGTTGGCGCACAGTTCGCCCAACAAAACGCCATCACCCAAAACGTACACCGGCGACTGTTCGCCCTCATAACCCAGATCGATGTTTTTACTGCGCGCCTGAGCAATACGCGAAAAACAGCTATGGTGCACGACCTCCTGCAGATCGACCGCGACAAAAGCCTGCTCGCCCTGCTCCCGGCGTTTCACCGTCGCCAGTTGCAACAAACGTTCGGTGAGTAAAATCGTATCATCCAGCGTCGCGCGCATGGCCTGCAAACTCTCGCGCCACAGCCGCGGATCGTCGCTGGCCAGCGCCACCGAAGCCTGGGTTTTCAGGACCGCCAGCGGCGTTTTCAACTGATGTGAAGCATCGGCGCTGAAGCGTTCCTGCCGGGAGATCATCACCCGCAGGCGGTCGATATAGCGGTTAAAAGCCACGATCAGCAGCCGCGTTTCCGACCACGGCAACAATTCCGGTAGCGGCGTCAGCAGGCCGGGTTCACGGCGCACCATCAGCGCCGAGAGCTGACGCATTGGCCGCAGAACGCGGCGCAGTAGCCACCCAGCCAGTACCAACGTCAACAGCACTAATAAGCCCTGTGACACCCAGGATGAAAACAGCAGTTGCCCGGCCAGCCAGCGCCGCGACTGCAGCGTTTCGGCAATATAAATCTCCGCCATACCAACGATACCGCCTTCATTGACCGGCTGCAGCAGGCGCGCCACGCGGATGGCCTGACCGCGGTATTCGGTATGATAAAACCATGCCAGCGCCGGATAAAGTTGAGTTCGTGAAGTGGCCGGCGGCATCGCCGGCAGATCGTCAAAGCCGGAAATCACTTTCCCCTGCGGGTCGACCACCTTGTAATACAGCCGGTCGTTCATGTTGAGTTCAAAGCTGTCCAGCACCACCCAGGGCACATTGACCTCCAGATGACCGCCGCGCACTACCAGCCGCTCCGCCACGGTGCGCGCCGAGGAGAGCAGCGTACGATCGTAGGCCTGCGTCGCCGCCTGCAGCGCGCTCACGTAGCTATTGAATGCCGATAACCCCCACAACAGCGCCAGCGGCAGGCCGAGAAACAGCAGCAGTTGGGCATACAGCGATTGCGGTTTACCCCAGCTCATGCGGCTCACACTCCAGCAGATAACCCAGCCCGCGTAGCGTAGTGATACGCACGTTACTCTGCTGGAGCTTCTTGCGCAGACGGTGAATGTAAAGTTCGATGCTTTCCGGACTGACGTCGTCGCTGAGGCTAAACACCTGTTCAAACAACTGCTGGCGGGAAACCGGACGGGTACGGCGAAACATCAGCACTTTCAATAGCGCCAGCTCGCGCGGCGTCAGGGGCAACATCTCACCGCGCAGCAGAAAATAGCCTTCATCGCGATATTCCAGATCGCCAAGCTGCTGCACCTCATGTACCTGCCCTTCGCTACGTCGCAGCAGCGCCCGCAGCCGGGCGTCGAGCTCCTCCAGCTCGAAAGGTTTAGGCAGGTAATCGTCGGCGCCGACGTTCAGCCCTTTCACCCGATCCGCTACCGCGCTGCGCGCGGTCAACAGCAGCACCGGCAGCGTTTGTCCGCGCTTACGTAACCGCTGTACCACCTCGAGGCCATCTAAGCCCGGCATACCGATATCCAGCACCGCCAGCGCATATTTTTCGCTTTGCAGCAGGTGATCCGCCGCCCGGCCATCAAAAACGCAATCCACGGCAAAACCGCCCTGCACCAACGCTTTTTCCAGCCAGTGAGCCAGCTCACGGTTATCCTCGGCTAATAAGAGACGCATATCACATCCTGTAAAGTTGCTGCCGCATTGAAAGGGAAATGAAAGGTAACTGTTTTAACAATCACGCAACCGAATCGCCACATGTCGGTTCACATAATCAGAAAAACATTCCCTGTACCAACTGAGGAAGCCTATGAAAACGCCATTTTTCCGCCATCTTAGCGCCATCGCGCTGTGCCTCTGTACAACCACCGCTTTCGCGGCGCAGGCCCCGTCCCGCACCGAATGTATCGCGCCCGCCAAGCCCGGCGGCGGCTTCGACCTCACCTGTAAGCTGATTCAGGTGAGCCTGATGGAAACCGGCGCGATCGAGAAACCGATGCGCGTCACCTATATGCCCGGCGGCGTCGGCGCGGTAGCCTATAACGCCATCGTCGCCCAGCGCCCGGCGGAAGTCGGAACCGTGGTCGCCTTTTCCGGCGGCTCGCTGCTGAATTTGTCGCAGGGGAAATTCGGCCGCTACGGCGTTGATGACGTGCGCTGGCTGGCCAGCGTCGGTACCGACTACGGCATGATTGCCGTACGCGCCGATTCGCCATGGAAAGACCTGAAGTCATTCATGACCGCGATGGAGAAAAATCCCGCCACTATCGTCATTGGCGCCGGGGCCTCCATCGGCAGCCAGGACTGGATGAAAGCGGCGCTGCTGGCGCAAAAAGCCAACGTTGACCCGCACAAGATGCGCTACGTCGCCTTTGAGGGCGGCGGCGAGCCGGTAACCGCGCTGCTCGGCAACCATGTGCAGGCGGTCTCCGGCGATCTCAGTGAAATGGTGCCGTACCTGCAGGGAAATAAGATCCGCGTATTGGCGGTCTTCTCCAACGAACGTCTGCCGGGCGCGCTGGCCGATGTCCCTACCGCTAAAGAGCAGGGCTATGACCTGGTCTGGCCGATTATTCGCGGCTTCTTTATGGGCCCGAAAGTAAGCGATGCCGACTACCAGTGGTGGGTTGATGAATTCACTAAACTGCAGCAAACCGATGAGTTCAAAAAGCAACGTGAACTGCGTGGCCTGTTTGAATTCAACATGAACGGCAAGGAGCTCGATACCTATGTAAAACAGCAGGTCAGCGATTATCGCGAACAGGCGAAAGCCTTTGGCCTGGCTAAATAATCCGCGGAGGCGCTAATGAGCGATCGTATCTTTGCCGGAGTCTGGTTGTTGTTATGCATTGGCGGCCTGTTTATCGCCTGGCAGATCCACAGCGAATACTCGTATGAACCCGTCGGCCCACGCCCTTTCCCATTGGGTATTATCGGCCTGATGCTGCTGTGTTCGGCGCTGATGCTGCTGCGTCGCCCGGACGCCATCGAGTGGCCGGGACGACATGTCCTGCAACGGCTGTTAACCATGGTCGTGGTGCTGGTGATCTATGCCTGGGGATTTGAATGGCTGGGCTTTCCGCTAGCCACCGCGCTGCTGACGGCGGTGATCGGCCTGCTGTTCGGCGCCACGCTACCGGCGGCAGGTATTGCCGGCGTGGTGATGGGCGTCTCGTTATGGTACGCCTTCGATACCTTACTTGATGTGACTCTGCCGCTTGGCGTCTGGTTAAATTAACGGAGAAGCTTATGGATACCTGGATCTATCTGTCGCAGGGTTTCGCCGTCGCCATGACGCCGGAAAATCTGCTTATCGCCCTCATCGGCTGCTTTGTCGGAACCATCGTCGGGCTGCTGCCCGGCCTCGGGCCGATTAACGGCGTCGCCATTCTGCTGCCGCTGGCCTTTGCCCTGCACCTGCCCGCGGAATCGGCGCTGATCCTGTTGGCGACGGTCTATATCGGTTGCGAATATGGCGGGCGTATTTCGTCTATCCTGCTGAACGTGCCCGGCGATGCCGCCGCCATCATGACGGCGCTTGATGGCTATCCCATGGCGCAGCAAGGGCGCGGCGGCGTCGCGCTGTCGATTTCCGCCGTCAGCTCTTTCTTCGGTTCGCTGATTGCGATCGGCGGTATTATTCTGTTCGCGCCGCTCCTCGCCCAGTGGTCGCTGGCGTTCGGCCCGGCGGAATATTTCGCGCTGATGGTGTTTGCCATCGCCTGCCTCGGCAGCATGATGGCGCAAAACCCGCTGAAATCGTTCCTCGCGGCGTTAATCGGTTTGGGCCTGGCGACGGTCGGCGTCGATGCCAACACCGGGGTTTACCGCTTCACCTTCGACAGCGTCCATCTCTCCGATGGCGTGCAATTTATTGTGGTGGTTATCGGTCTGTTCTCCGTTTCGGAGATCCTGTTGATGCTGGAGAGCACCAGCGGCGGGCAAACGCTGGTGCGTAAAACCGGGCGCATGCTGTTTAACACCAAAGAGGCCGCGCAGTGCGTCGGCGCGACCCTACGCTCTTCCGTGGTGGGTTTCTTCGTCGGTATTCTGCCCGGCGCCGGGGCGACCATCGCCAGCGCCATCACCTATATGACGGAGAAAAAAATCAGTGGTAATAGCGATAACTTCGGCAAGGGGGATATTCGCGGCGTAGCGGCGCCGGAAGCCGCGAATAACGCCTCCGCCTGCGGTTCGTTTATTCCAATGCTGACGCTCGGCGTGCCTGGTTCCGGCACCACCGCGGTCATGATGGGCGCATTGACGCTGTATAACATTACGCCCGGCCCGGCGATGTTCACCGAACAGCCGGATATCGTCTGGGGGCTCATCGCCGCGCTGCTTATCGCCAACGTGATGCTGCTTATTATGAACATTCCGCTGATTGGCCTGTTCACCCGCATGCTGACGATCCCGCTATGGTTCCTGGTACCCGCCATCGCCGCCGTTTCCGCCGTTGGCGTCTATGCTGTTCACAGCACCACCTTTGACCTGTTGCTGATGGTTGGCCTCGGCGTGCTCGGCTACATCATGCGTAAAATGCACTTCCCGATGTCGCCGCTGATCCTCGGTTTTGTATTGGGCGAGATGCTGGAGCAGAACCTGCGCCGCGCGCTGTCAATCAGCAACGGTAATCTGGCTATCCTCTGGGAAAGCGGCGTAACCAAAACGCTGCTGATGCTGGCTGTCGCTGTCCTGGTGGTACCGCCGCTGCTGCGTCTGAGACGTAAACAGCGCCAGCGCCGCGCCGAGGCCAATATCGGCTAAACCGGCGAATTGACCCATTCGCGCAGCGCCCGGCGCGAAATCTTAATCCCGCCGTTCTTTAACGTTTCCGGCAGCCGTAGCCACTGTATCGGCTGCTGGAAACGCGCTAACCGTTCAGCACTCCATGCCGCCAACGTGGCCATTTCGCAGCCATCCTCGCATTCAACCACCGCCACCGGGCGCTGGCCATATTCGACATCATCCTGCGGCACAATAAACACCTGCTGAACCTGCGGATGGGCGAGTATCACGCGCTCAACCTCCTCCGGCTGAATGCCTTCGCCGCCGCTAAAAAAGAGATTATCCAGTCGCCCAATAACCGACAGCCGACCGGCACGTAACTCCCCGCGATCGCGCGTCGCAAACCAGCCTTCATCATTGGTTAATGACAACAGTTGACCATTCCGCCAGTAGCCGGCGGCCATGCTCGCCGCCCGTAGCCAGATCTCGCCGGCGACAATTTTCACCTCCCTTCCCGGCAGCACCTCGCCCACATCCGCCGCTCCGTCGGCCTCTTTAGCGCAGACCGTGGAGGCGAATTCGGTGAGGCCATAGCCGCAGAAGCTGCGTATCCCCTGCGCTCGCGCCCTTTCGGTCAGCTCGACGGGGATCGCCGCGCCGCCAAGCAGCACCGCCTTGAGTGAAACATCGGCATCGCCATTCAGCAGGCGCCATAGCTGAGTCGGTACCAGTGAAGCATGGGTACAGCCCAGCAGCGCTTGCTCCAGCGGTTGTCTATCGCGCACCGTCAGCCGCGCGCCAGCCAGCAGCCAACGCCAGATGATCCCCTGCCCGGAGACATGGAACAATGGTAGCGACAGCAGCCAGTCGTCCTCCCCGGCAAACGGCATCAGCGCCAGCACGCCAGCGGCGCTGGCCAGATGGGCGCTGGCGCTATGTACCGCCGCCTTTGGCAGGCCGGTCGAGCCGGAGGTTAACGTCATCGACACCAGCCGTTCGCCATGCCAGCAAACGGCATGGGCGCCTTCTGCCGCCTGCAGAGTTAACGCCGGTAAATTCCCCGGCAGCGTATCACCGTTAAGCACCAGTTGATGCTGTACGGTTAACGCAGGCAGCAGTTCCTGCAGCAATGCCATAGGCAGCTGCGGATTAAGCGGCAGCACCCGCGCCCCGCACTGCAGCAGCGCCAGCCAGGCGAGTAGCGTCTCCGGCTGGTTGTAGGCCCGTAGCGCCACGCCCTGACCTTCCATTACGCCCTGCGCGGCAAAACCAGACGCCAGCGCGTCAATCCGCGCGCATAGCTCACGCCAGGTCAACGCCTGGTCATTCAGGCGTAGCGCCTGCGACTCGCCGCGTAACTGACGCCAGTGGCGCCACGGCCAATCGGAAAACATCACAGCAGTTGCTCCAGCTCATCAGCATTGAATATTGGCAGCGTACTCTCCGGCCACGCCCGCACCAGCTGCGCGCCCATCAGCGCCAGCGTGTCGAGTCCGGGGATAGTCTGCGGGGTCAGCCAGGCGGCGATCCGCGCCAGCTGCGTTAACCCCAGGCTGGACTCGATCGACGAGCTAATCACCGCGCTCAGCCCCAGCGCATGCGCCGCAGCGACCTGTTGCTGAACCTTTTGCAAGCTGCCGGTCAGCGTCGGTTTGATCACCACCGCACGCACGCCGGGCTCGGCGACAAAGCGGAAATCCGCCTCGCGCAGGCTTTCATCCCAGGCGATAGCGATACCGCTCTGCTGGCTGAATTCGCGCGAATCGTCGCGGCTTTTGCACGGTTCTTCGAGAAAGGCAATGCGTTGGCGATACGCCGGATTAACGTATTTGGCGAACTGCTGCGCTTTGACCGGCGTCCACGCCCGGTTGGCATCCAGCCGCAGCTGCAGGTCGGGGATCGCTTCCAGCAGCAGATTCACCACCATGCCGTCGCGTACCGCCTCCCACAGCCCCACTTTCACCTTAGCGACTTTCTCGCCGGGCATCGCCGCCAGTTTGGCGAACAGTTCATCCGGGTCGCCGGAACAGAGCGGCGCCGCGCGATAATCCGCCGCCTGGGGTAGTTCGCCGCCAAGCTCCGCCTGCGCGCAGCTAATACCAAAAGCGACGGAGGGCTGCATGGGAAGCGGCGGCTCGGCGCCGTCGCGCCAGGCCCGCGCCCACGCCAGCAGCGCCATTTGCGCCTCTTCCAGCGTTTCGTCACTGAATCCCGGCAGGGGAGAAATTTCCCCCCAGCCTTCGCGTTCACCCTCCTGCAGGCGGATGAACAGCCCATCGCGGGTTTTTAACCGCCGTTCGCGCAGAACCACGCCCGCGTCCATCGGTATCTGCCAGCGGTAAACCTGCGAAACGCGCATTATGGATTCCGTTTAAATTTGCTGAAGTCCGGCTGACGTTTCTGGTTAAAGGCGTTACGTCCTTCTTGCCCTTCTTCCGTCATGTAGAACAGCATGGTGGCGTTACCCGCCAGCTCCTGCAGCCCGGCCTGGCCATCGCAGTCGGCGTTCAGCGCCGCTTTAAGGCAACGCAGCGCCATCGGGCTGTTTTGCAGCATTTCACGGCACCAGCGCACGGTCTCTTTTTCCAGATCCGCCAACGGGACCACGGTGTTCACCAGCCCCATATCCAGCGCCTGCTGGGCGTCGTACTGACGGCACAGGAACCAGATTTCGCGCGCTTTTTTCTGCCCGACGATACGCGCCATATAGGAAGCGCCCCAGCCGCCATCAAAGGAGCCGACTTTAGGCCCGGTCTGGCCGAAGATGGCATTATCCGCCGCGATGGTCAGGTCGCACATCATGTGCAGTACGTGGCCGCCGCCGATAGAGTAACCGGCGACCATCGCTACTACCGGTTTCGGGCAGGTGCGGATCTGGCGCTGGAAGTCGAGTACGTTGAGATGGTGAACGCCGGAGTCGTCCTGATAGCCGCCGTAGTCGCCGCGGACTTTCTGGTCGCCGCCGGCGCAGAAAGCTTTATCGCCTTCACCGGTCAGCACGATGACGCCGATATTGTCGTCATAGCGGGCATCCGCCAGCGCCTGAATCATCTCTTTAACGGTCAGCGGACGGAAGGCGTTGCGCACCTGCGGACGATTGATGGTGATTTTAGCAATCCCGTCAGTCGATTTTTGATAACGAATATCGGTATAGCCTTCTGAGCAATCGTGCCATTCAACGGGGGCATAGAGCATTGCTTCATCAAGAGAGATCATAGAATGTCCTTCAGTTAACTTGCCAGAATCTGCGCCAGACAGGCAATCACCGCCGCGGGGTTGTCCCGGTGCGCGTTGTGTCCGGCATGGTGAATGATATGGGTATCGGCGGCGAGCGCTTGCGCGATAGCGCGAAACTTCGCGTCGCGTTCGCCGCACAGGTAGTGAAAAGGAAAATCGCGAGCCTGCAGAGACGGGCGCAAATCGGCCTGCCGGGCAAGGGAGGTCGCCTCCAGCATCGCCGCCAGCGTAGCGCCGTTATTGTGGCGACGTAGGGCGACCAGCGACGCGCGCTGCGCCGCATTCAGCGAAGCGAAGACCGGCTGCTGATACCAGTCGGCGAAGACCTGCGCTAACGGCTCGCGGCGAAAGCGCTCCGCCCAGGCGCTATCATTGCCGCGCCGCGCCTGCCGCGACGCTTCATCCTGCAGGCCCGGATGTCCGCCCTCGACGATCAGGCCGCGCAGGCCCAGGCGCGGCTGGCAGGCGAAGTTCATCGCCACCCGGCCGCCCAGGGAGTAGCCAACCAGCCAGTAATCCAGGATGTTGTAACTATTTAGCGTAGATTGCAGTAATTCGCTGACCCCGGCAAAACCATCGACCGCGATATCCGCCGAGCCACCGTGTCCCGGCAGATCGAGATACAGCCGCGGCCAGGCCGGAAACGCTTCGCCAACCGTACGCCACTCGTCGCGGTCTCCGGAAAAGCCGTGCAGGAATACCAGCCAGGGATAACCCGGTTGGCCGCTTTCAACCGCCGCGTTGAGCGTCACAGCCGGCTTACCTGCGCCAGCAGTTGTTGGAGAGTCTGCGTACCGTCGGTCTCGTTAACCGCCAGCTCAATCACCGTCGCCCCGGCGCGGCGCCACGCGCCTGCCATCGCCTCATCCAGCGACTGCCAGTCATCAGGGCGGTGATAAGCCAGACCGAACATCGCCGCCGCGTGGCTGAAATCCACGTCCTGCGGCATTAAATAGAACTGACGCCTCTCGTCCTGCGGCGTCGGCAGCATAGAGAAAATCTGCCCGCCGTTATTATTGACCACGATCAGCACCAGCGGCGCCGACGCCTGGCGCAGCAGGGCCAGTGAGTTGAGATCGTATAACGCCGAAAGATCGCCGACGATCGCAAGCGTAGGCCGGGCGCTCGCCCGCTGCACGCCGGCGGCTGTCGCCAGTAGGCCATCGATGCCGCTGGCGCCGCGATTACTATAGACCGGATAACCCGCCGGCAGTTGCCCCAGCGCGTCTATCAGGCGTACCACTAAACTGTTGCCAACAAACAGCTGTCCCTGATCCGGCAAATAGCACCGAATGCGCTGCGCCAGCTGCGCTTCGCCAAAGGGCTCGTTGCTGGCGACCGCGGCCTGCCACGCCTGCCCGGCAAGCTGCGGGATCACCGTCGCCCACGGCTGGCGTTTCTCCGCCGGATGCAGTTCGAGCCAGCGCTCAACGCTTGAGAGCAGACGGCGACCGCGGTGCTGCGCCGGATCGAGGCGACCGCGCAGATTATCCACCAGCCAGTATTCATCCGGCTCGCAGGTCGCCTGCCACTGGAGCACGCGTTTGCCGGTCAGACTGCTACCGAGTTGCACGACGATCTGCGCCTGCGCCAGTTCGCTGACCGCTTTACCGTTGCCCAGCCACAGGTCGGCGCACGGCAACGGCTGCCCGGTCTGCGACAGGACATCGCCAATCAGCGGCCAGCCGAGGGTTTGCGCCCATTCGGCCACTTTTTTACCTTCCGCGGCGCTCATCCTGCCCGCGACCACTACGCCGCGCTTTTGCCGCCAGAAGAACCAGTCGCGCTGTTTCTCACTCTCCATCTGCAGCGCCTGACGCAACCAGGGTTTATCGCTCTGCCACCAGTTGCCGAGCTGCTGTTGCCACTCCAGCCCGCTATCGTCCATATCGCCATATAGCGGCTCAGCGAACGGGCAGTTGATATGCACCCCGCCGGCATGCAGCTCGCCCAGCGCCTGATCGATGGTCGAGACCAACCAGCGGGCGGAAATATCCTGCGAAGGACGCGGTAAAGAAACGGTCTGCGCAGGATGAGAAGCAAACATTCCCGGTTGGCGGATGGCCTGATTGGCACCGCAGTCGATAAGCTCCGGCGGGCGGTCGGCGGTCAGCAGGATCAGTTTTTCACCCGTCAGGCCCGCTTCAATCAGCGCCGGATAGAGATTCGCGGTTGCGGTTCCGGAGGTGACAATCACCGCCACCGGCTGGCGGCTGGCCTTCGCCAGTCCCAGTGCCAGGTGGCCAAGGCCACGTTCGTCAAAATGAGTGTGATGAATAAAAGCGCGGTTTTCCGCCGCCGCCAGGGTTAAGGGCGTCGAGCGCGAGCCTGGGGCAATGCAAATGTGCTGCACGCCGTGGCGGGTTAAAGCTTCAAGGATCACCGCCGCCCAGCGTCGGTTAAATGCGCTTACTGACATGAAATTGTCCGGTATCAAATATTGATGCTAAGTATAGATAAGGCAGAGTTGCGTCGTTTTGATATACGTCGTCTCTCTACGTTTCTGAAAGTAATAACGTTCGTAATCCCGCCGCTTTATTTTCTATTTCTTGCCACTCCTGCTGCGGGTCAGATCCGCTGACGATACCGGCCCCGGCATACAGCCGCAGGGTGTTGTTCTCGACTTTTGCCGAGCGCAGCGCCACGCAAAACTCGCTTTGCGCCAGTGAAAGATAACCTGCGGAGCCGGCATACCATTCGCGGGCGAAAGGCTCATGACGGCGGATGAAAGCCAGCGCCGCCTGGCGCGGTAGCCCCGCCACCGCCGCGGTAGGCTGCAGCTGCAGCAAGCAGCGGCTATCGTCGGGCTCGGCCAGTTCGCTCCAGATACAGCGCCGCAGATGCTGCACCTTGCGCAGGCGTACGACCTGCGGCGGCAGAATGTCAAGCGTCGGCGACTCGCCCTGCAAACGCTGGCAGATATCCTCCACCACCAGCATATTCTCCCGCTGGTTTTTATCGTCTTTCATTAGCCAATCGGCCAACTGCTGCGCCCGGGCGTCATCGTGATGGTTAGCGACGGTGCCCGCCAGCGCTTCGGTGCGCAGCAGCGCGCCGCGTCGCCGCCATAGCCGTTCCGGCGTGGAGCCGAGAAACGCCTGCTGCGGGCTAAAGGCCATCAGGAAGTGGAAACAGTTAAGATTGCTGCGCCGACTGGCCGCCATAATGGCAAACGCCTGCAGCGGCGCGCTAAAGCGTAAATCCGTGACCCGCGCCAGCACAACCTTATCCATTTCGCCGGCGCCGATTGCCTGCGTCGCCTGCATAATCAGCTCGCGCCACTGCGGGTATTCCGGCGCATGCTGCTCGCTTCGCAGCGACGGCATCGATGCCGCCGTCGCCTGCTCGCTATTTAATGATTGAAGAAACGCCCGCGCGGCCACCGCGTCGTCAAGCAGCGAGGTCGCGCTATGTACCACCAGCCGTAAAGTCGCTTTACCGCCCAGGCGGCGCCACTCCAGCCGCGGCAGAAACAGATTACCCTGATGAGGGTCGAACGCGTTCAGCCCGCTGATGCGCAGATCTTCCCGCCCCTGCGCGCATAAAAAATCATGCGCCGCGGACAAAGAGGCAAAGGTGGTTACCGCCCCCAGCGCCGCCAGCTCTTCATCACCGTTACGCTGCTGCCAGTAGAATTGCGGCCAGCACGGCTGATGCGCGCACCACAGTAACGGGTCGAAGGCGTCGTTTAACGGGAAGGGGATATCAAAAATTCGCGTGCCGGGTGACGGAGGGAAATCTTCAGCCAGGCAACCCAACAGGCTTTCCAGCGCAGTGGAAACAGACAGCACGCGAACCTCCACGAAATTAAAAACCCCACATTATAAAGGGTAGCTGCGATAAATAGCAGTACCCATCATGAGGGAGCGAACCTTAACAGGCCCGGCGAACGCCAGCCACTGGATTCGCTACAGGAGGAAAAGTATAGATAATTGATAGCGATACGCTATTACTATTTAGCTTCTTAATGAGTTGTGATGTCACGCGCCATACCGATATGGGCAATCCCGTCTTCATCGTATACGTCCGTCACCGGCACAAAACCAAAGCTGGCATAAAATTTCTGCAAATGCGCCTGCGCTCCCAGATAAATCGCCTTCTGCGGCCAGTTCTGCCGGCAGCTGGCCAGCGCCTGCTCCATCAGCTGGTAGCCCAGTTTCTCGCCGCGCACGGTCGGGCTGACGATAACCCGGCCGATCACCACCGGTTCGAACTCCTCTTCGCTTTTGAGGATCCGCGCATAGGCCACCAGCTCGCCGTCGCGCCAGCCGAGCAGATGACGGTTCTCACCGACTAAATCATCGCCGTCGATATCCTGATAGACGCAGTGTTGTTCGACGACAAACACCGCGCTGCGCAGCTTCAGCAAGGCGTACAGTTGGGCAACGGTGAGCTCACTGTGATGTAAATCCTGCCAGGTCATCATTTGTTACTCCTTATTGATATACTGATGCTTTACCACTCGCCTGAGGACACTGGACGATGGAATTAACATTTTTGGGGACATCCGCCGGCGTGCCGACCCGTACGCGTAATATGACGTCGATAATACTGAATTTGCAACAACCCACCAGCGCTGAAATGTGGTTGTTTGACTGCGGCGAAGGCACCCAGCATCAGTTTCTCCACACCCCTTACCACCCAGGCAAACTGAATAAAATTTTCATCACTCACCTGCACGGCGATCATCTGTTCGGCCTGCCCGGCCTGTTGTGCAGCCGCTCGATGCAGGGAAATTCGCTGCCGCTGACGGTCTACGGACCAAAAGGGATTAAAGAATTCATTGAAACCGCGCTGCGCCTGAGCGGCTCGTGGACCGATTATCCGCTCACTATCATTGAAGTCGGCCCCGGTCTGGTCTTCGACGAAGACGGCTATCGGGTCAGCGCGTACCCGCTCAGTCATCCGGTGGAGTGCTACGGCTACCGCATCGAACAACATGACAAACCCGGAACGCTCGATGCCGCCCAACTGATTGCCGATGGCGTGCGTCCGGGGCCGCTGTTCCATCAACTCAAGCTCGGCCAGCGCGTTGAACTGGAAGATGGTCGGGTCATTGACGGTAGCCGCTATCTGGGGCCATCGACGCCGGGTAAAACGCTGGCCATTTTTGGCGATACCGCCCCTTGTCCGCAGGCGCTGGAGATGGCGCGCGGCGCGGACGTGATGGTCCACGAAACCACCCTTGAGCAGGCGATGGCGGAGAAAGCCAATAGCCGTGGCCACTCTTCCAGTCAGCAGACCGCGGCGCTTGCCAAAGAAGCGGGGGTCGGCACGCTAATCGCCACCCACTTTAGCTCGCGCTACGATGCCGAAGGCTGCCTGCGTATGCTGGCGGAATGCCGGGAGATTTTCGCTAATACGCTACTGGCGGAGGATTTTATGGTCTATCGGCTGGCGTAAACCGCAGGCATAAAAAAACCGCCGACAAGTCGGCGGTTTTTTATTTATAGCGCAGATTACATCAGCGGCGTCGCCAGCTGCACGATGCTAATCAGCGGCTGCGGCCACACGCCAAGCACCAGCACCAGCAGCGCGGAGATCAGCACCACGATACCGCCGGCGCTGTACTGCCAGTTTGACGGCGCATCGCGGTTCAGCTGCTCCGGGGCGCTCAGGTACAGGCTGACGGCAACGCGCAGGTAGTAGTAGAGACCAATCGCCGAGCCGATCACTACCGCGGCAACCAGCCACCACAGGTGCGCATGCACACCGACGGCCAGCACGTAGAACTTACCGATAAAGCCGAGGGTCATCGGAATACCGGCCAGCGACAGCATCATCACCGTCATTACCGCCGACAGGATCGGACGGTGCCAGAACAGACCGCGGTAGGAGAACAGCGAGTCAGCATCCGGGCCGCGGTACGGGCTGGACATCAGGCTGACCACGCCGAACGCGCCGAGGCTGCTGAACAGATAACCGGCCAGGTAGACGCCCACGGCTTCCATCGACATTTCGCCGCTCTGCAGGGCGATTAACGCCACCAGCAGATAGCCGAGGTGGGAAATGGAAGAGTAACCGAGCAGACGCTTAATGTTGGTCTGGCTCAGCGCCATCAGGTTACCGAAGATGATAGAGGCGAAGGCGATCAGGCCCAGCACCACGCGTACCGCTTCGCTGTCGCCCACCGGCATGTACAGGAACAGACGCATCACCACGCCGAAGATGGCAATCTTGCTGGCGGTCGCCAGGAAGGTGGATACCGGCGCAGGCGCGCCCTGGTATACATCTGGCGTCCACAGGTGGAACGGCACCAGCGACAGTTTAAAGCCAAGACCGACGATCATCAGACCGAGGCCCGCCAGCAGCAGCGGCTCGTGCAGCGCGTTGTCAGCCAGGCTCTTGCCCAGCGCGAGGAAGGACAGGTTGCCGGAGTTCGCATACACCAGCGCCATACCGAACAGCAGGAAAGACGAGGCTGCCGCGGAGAGGATGGTGTATTTGATGCTCGCTTCCAGCGAACGTTTCTGGCGGAAGGCGTAGCCGACCAGGCCGAACAACGGCAGCGAAATTAATTCGATACCGAGGAACAGCGAGGCCAGGTGATTGGCGCCGGCCAGCAGAATGCCACCCAGCGCGGCGATCAGCACCAGCAGGTAGAACTCTTCTTTATTGTCCTTGTAACCCTCAAGCCATGGGTAGGCGAAAGTACAGGTCGCGAGGCTCGCCAACAGCACCAGCCCGGTATAGAGCATCGAGTAACCGTCAACGCGGATCAGCGGGGTGACGTCCATCGCCCCGTTCTGACCGACAAACCAGAGCGAGACCAGCGCGGCGTTTAGTCCGAGAACCGACAACGTGGCATTGAGAAAATGATTGCGTCGCCACGCAATGGAGAGCATCACAACCACCACCGTCAAGCCGACGATCAGCAGCGGTAGCAGTGCGATCAGTTGTTGTGGAGTTATTGTCATGGCGAATTACGGCCTTGTAGTAGAAACAGAATTAACAAACCACTGCTGAATGTTGCTCATCGCAGCATGCGAGGTGTCGAGAATCGGCTGCGGGAAGAAGCCCAACAGCACCAGCAGCACCACCAGCAGCAGGATGATAGACAGTTCACGCAGGGACATCCCCGGCAGCTCTTTCGTCGCGATTTCGCTCTTCGCCTTACCGAAGTAGGCGCGATGCAGCATCGACAGCGAGTAAACGGAAGCGAATACCAGACCAAAGGTCGAGATAACGGTAATCACCGGCACCACTTTATAGCTGCCGAACAGAATCATAAATTCGCCGACAAAGTTACCGGTGCCCGGCATCCCCAGGGTGGCGACAGCGAAGAACATCGACATCGCCGGCAGCCATTTAATTTTGCTCCACAAACCGCCCATCTGGCGCATATCGCGGGTGTGCAGACGTTCGTACAGCTGACCACACAGAATGAACAGACCCGCCGCGGACAGACCGTGGGCAATCATCTGAATCACCGCCCCTTGATAAGCCAGCTGGCTACCGGTGTAGATAGCAATCAGCACGAAGCCCATGTGGGAAACGGAGGTGTATGCAATCAGACGTTTGATATCGGTCTGGGCGAAGGCCATCCACGCGCCGTAGAAGATACCGATCACGCCCAGCCACATGGCGATTGGCGCAAACTCGGCGGAGGCGTTCGGGAACAGCGGCAGCGCAAAGCGCAGCAGACCGTAGGCCGCGGTTTTCAACAAGATGCCCGCGAGGTCGACGGAACCGGCAGTCGGCGCCTGGGAGTGGGCGTCCGGTAGCCAGCCGTGCAGCGGCACCACCGGCATTTTCACCGCGAAGGCGATGAAGAAGCCGAGCATCAGCATGTATTCCACGCCGTGCGACATCGGGGTTTTCAGCAGCTCTTCATAGTTGAAGGTCCACACGCCGGTGGCGTTGAAGTGAACGAATGCCAGCGCCAGAATGGCGATCAGCATCACCAGGCCGCTCGCCTGGGTATAGATGAAGAACTTGGTGGCCGCCGTGATACGCGTTTTACCGTCAGAGGCTTTGTGACCCCACAGCGCGATCAGGAAGTACATCGGCACCAACATCATTTCCCAGAAGAAGAAGAACAGGAACATGTCGATGGCGAGGAATACGCCGATGACGCCGCCCAGGATCCACATCAGGTTGAGGTGGAAAAAGCCCTGGTACTTTTCGATTTCGCGCCAGGAACAGAGCACCGCCAACACGCCGAGCAGGCCGGTCAGCACCACCATGAGCAGCGACAAACCGTCAATCGCCAGATGGATGCTAATGCCGAAACGTGGGATCCACGGCAGCACGAATTCCGACTGCCACTGCGGAATCCCCGCGGATTGCGTCAGAGAATAGCCGCCCTGCATCCACAGCTGCAGGCCAAGCACCAGCGTCAGTCCCATGGTAATCAGCGCAATCCAGCGCGGCAGTTTCACGCCAAAGCGTTCAGTCTGCCAGCACAGGAAGCCGCCAATAAAGGGGATTAATATCAACCAGGGTAATAACATAGCTAAGTATGTCCCTTATATTTACTCCTGCTCAGGCTATCTCACTCGTCAGCCCAAATCCCGGCAGTGCTCGCAATCCTCACGTACTTCAGTACGCTCCGGTTGCTCTGCGCTGGCGGTCTCCGGTCTGACTTCGCCGATGACGCCTGTACATCAGGAACAGATTTTCAACGAATTCTAAAAATTATTTTTGGGTTTGTAGGCCGGATAAGCGCAGCGCTATCCGGCAATCGTTCATCCAGCCAACAAACTCAACGCAGTACCATCAGCAGAGCCAGCACCACCACCGCGCCGATGCTCATTGAAGCCACATACCAGCGCAGATAGCCGTTCTCGCTCACCAGCAGACCTTTGCCTGCGAAGCGGGACAGAATCGCCGGGATATTCATCAACGAGTTCAGCGGATCGCTCTTCAGCAGCCAGGCAATACCGAGGAATGGTTTGACGAACACTTTGTCGTATAACCAGTCGAAGCCCCAGGCATGGAACCACCAGGTACCGAAGAAGCGGCCAGGAGCGCTGTTGGCGATGGAAGTCACCAGCGTACGTTTGCCCAGCCACAGCCACGCGGCGATCAGGATGCCGGCGATAGCGATAATCCCGGAGGTCATTTCCAGCGTCATCACGCTACCGTGAGCGAGCTCGGTGGTCTGCGGCAGAACGCCTTCCAGCGGCGGCACAATCAGCGCGCCAACGAAGGTGGACAGAATCAGCAGCACAATCAGCGGCAGATGGTGGGTAATCCCCTTCCCTGCGTGCGCGTGAATTTGCTCTTTACCGTGGAACACGATGAAAATCATACGGAAAGTATACAGCGAGGTCATAAAGGCGCCGACCAGGCCCGCTACCATCAGATTGATATGGCCGTTGGCCATCGCGCCAGCCAGAATCTCATCCTTACTGAAGAAGCCTGCGGTGATAAGCGGCAGAGCGGACAGCGCCGCGCCCCCCACCAGGAAGCAGACATAAACCAGCGGAATGGATTTGCGCAGGCCGCCCATCTTGAAGATGTTCTGTTCGTGATGGCAGGCGAGGATCACCGAACCGGACGACAGGAACAGCAGCGCTTTAAAGAACGCGTGCGTCATCAGGTGGAAGATCGCCGCGTCCCATGCCTGCACGCCCAGCGCGAGGAACATGTAGCCAATCTGGCTCATGGTCGAGTAAGCCAGCACGCGTTTGATGTCGGTCTGCACCAGCGCGGCGAAGCCCGCCAGCACCAGCGTGATTGCGCCAACGATACCGACCAGATGCAGCACTTCCGGCGTCATCAGGAACAGGCCGTGGGTACGGGCAATCAGGTACACGCCCGCGGTCACCATGGTAGCGGCGTGGATCAGCGCAGAGACCGGCGTCGGGCCCGCCATCGCATCGGCAAGCCACGTTTGCAGCGGAAGCTGAGCGGATTTACCGACCGCGCCGCCGAGCAGCATCAGCGTCGCCCACTGCAGCGTGGTGCTGCCGTTAGCGAAGTGCTGCGGCGCCAGCTCAACCATTTCACGGAAGTTCAGGGTGCCCAGTTCGTTATAAAGAATGAACAGCGCGAAGGCGAGGAACACGTCGCCGACGCGGGTGACCACGAACGCTTTCATCGCCGCGGCGTTGTTCTTCGGATCGGTGTAGTAGAAACCGATCAGCAGGTAAGAACAGAGACCCACGCCTTCCCAACCCAGGTACATCAACAGCAGGTTATCGGCCAGCACCAGAACGACCATGCTGGCGATAAACAGGTTGGTGTAAGCGAAGAAGCGAGAGTAGCCCTCTTCGCCGCGCATGTACCAGGAGGCGAACATGTGGATCAGGAAGCCGACGCCGGTAACCACGGAGAGCATGGTCAGAGACAGGCCATCCAGCACCAGGTTGAAGCCGATGTTGAAATCACCGACCGACATCCAGTTCCACAGCGGTACGCTGACCGCCTGTTTGCCGTTAGCGAAAAAGTCGACGCCGACGTACGCCGTCACCAGCGCCGCCAGGCCTACCGAGCCCATCCCAACGGTGGCGGAAAGATTTTCCGACCAGCGTCCGCGGGAGAAGGCCAGCAGCACAAAGCCAATCAATGGCAGAAGAATGGTTAAGGCAAGCATGTTCATCCACGCAACTCACTTACTGAATCGATGTTCAGGTTCTGGCGGCGACGATGGAGCTGCAGCAGCAGCGCCAGACCGATACTCGCTTCCGCAGCCGCGAGGCTGATAGCGAGGATATACATAATCTGACCATCAGTCTGGCCCCAGTAGCTTCCCGCGACCACGAATGCCAGCGCGGCGGCGTTAATCATGATTTCCAGGCTAATCAGCATAAATAGCAGATTGCGGCGGATCACAAGACCAGTCAGGCCGAGCACAAACAGGATGGCGGCCAGGATCAGTCCATGTGTTAAGGGGATCATGCGTGTTCCTCCGTTTTTCTTTTGTCGCTGTCGTTCACGCGGTTGCTCAGCACCTCACCGGCGCGCTCTTCGCGGCCAATGTGGAAGGCGACAACCAGGCCCGCCAGCAGCAGCATGGAGGCCAGCTCCACCGCCAGGACGTACGGCCCAAACAGCGCAATACCCACTTCTTTGGCGTTGATCGCCGCGCCGTCGATACCCTGGTCATTGATGCCCAGGATGGCGTAAACGATAACCACCAGCAGCACCGCGGAAAGGATGGCCGGGCCAATCCAGATCCCCGGCTGCAGCCATTTGCGTTCCTGTTCGATCTCGGTGCCGCCAAGGTTGAGCATCATCACCACGAACACGAACAGCACCATAATGGCCCCGGCGTAAACGATGATTTCCAGCGCACCGGCGAAGTAAGCGCCCAGCGAGAAAAACACCCCGGCAATCGCTAACAGCGAAATGATCAGGTACAACAACGCGTGCACCGGATTGGTGTGGGTGACGACCCGCAAGGTTGCGAGGATGGCTATCAGGCCACAGATATAAAAAGCGAATTCCATTGCCCCTCTCCTTACGGTAACAGGCTCTTGACGTCGATTGGCTTAGCTTCGTTTTCCGCTTCGCCCTTATCTTTGCCGTCGATTGCCATACCCGCCATCCGGTAGAAGTTATATTCCGGGTATTTGCCCGGACCGGAAATCAGCAGATCCTCTTTTTCGTACACCAGATCCTGACGTTTGTATTCGCCCAGTTCGAAGTCCGGGGTCAACTGAATCGCCGTGGTCGGGCACGCTTCTTCGCACAGGCCGCAGAAAATGCAGCGTGAGAAGTTGATGCGGAAGAACTCCGGGTACCAGCGGCCGTCTTTGGTCTCTGCTTTCTGCAGAGAAATACAGCCAACCGGGCAGGCTACCGCACACAGGTTACAGGCAACGCAGCGCTCTTCACCGTCCGGATCGCGCGTCAGCACGATACGGCCACGATAGCGCGGCGGCAGATATACCGGCTCTTCCGGGTACATCTGAGTTTCACGTTTGGCGAAGGCGTGCATCCCGATCATGCAAATACTGCGGACCTGGGTGCCGAACCCTACCAATAATTCTTTTAAGGTCATGTTCAATTCACCCCTTATTGCGCCTGCCAGAGAATGACAGCCGCCGTTACCAACAAGTTGACCAGCGTTAACGGCAGGCATACCTTCCAGCCAAAGGACATTACCTGGTCATAACGCGGACGCGGTAATGATGCGCGGATCAAAATGAACATCATCATGAAGAACGCGGTTTTCAGCGCGAACCAGATGAAAGGCGGTAACCACGGGCCATTCCAGCCGCCGAAGAACAGCGTCACGATCAGCGCTGATACGGTGACGATACCGATGTATTCACCGACGAAGAACAGACCGAATTTCATACCGGAATATTCAATGTGGTAACCATCGGCCAGTTCCTGCTCCGCTTCCGGCTGGTCGAACGGGTGACGGTGACACACCGCCACGCCGGCGATGGCGAAAGTCACGAAGCCGAAGAACTGCGGGATGACGTTCCACAGATGCGCCTGGTTGTTGACGATATCGGTCATGTTGAATGACCCCGCCTGCGCCACCACGCCCATCAGGGAGAGACCAAGGAACACTTCGTAGCTCAACGTTTGTGCGGAAGCACGCATCGCCCCCAGCAGCGAGTATTTGTTGTTGCTCGACCAACCGGCGAACAGGACCGCGTAAACCGCCAGGCCTGCCATCATCAGGAAGAACAGAATACCGATGTTCAGGTCGGCGACCACCCACGACGGGCTAACCGGCACGATAGCAAAGGCCAGCAGCAACGAGGTAAAGGCGATAACCGGCGCCAGAGTAAAGATCACGCGATCGGAGAAGCGCGGGATCCAGTCCTCTTTGAAGAACATCTTGATCATGTCGGCGACCAGCTGCAGCGAACCGCCCCAGCCCACGCGGTTAGGTCCGTAGCGGTTCTGGAACAGGCCGAGCAGACGACGCTCGCCGAAGCTCATGAACGCGCCGCAGGTGACGACCACCAGCAGAATGACCACGGCCTTCAGGATGCTTAACAGAATGTCGATAAGATCCGGCGTTAACCAACTCATGCTTGCGCCTCCTGCAGTGAATCAATACGCGCCCCGGCCAGTACCGGCGCGATGCCCGGCATGCCCATCGGTAAGCCAACCTGTCCTGCGGTCAGCCCTTCAGAGATAACCAGCGGCAGACTCAGCGTCTGGCCTTCTACGCTGAAGGAAACCATCGCCCCGGCGTTGACGCCAAGCTTTGCGGCATCCGCCGGGTTCAGCTTGATGTACGGCTCAGGCATCCGGCTCTGGAACACCGGAGAGCGCTGCGACAGCTCATCGCTGCCAAACAGGTGATAGTACGGCGCGATACGCCATTTGCCTTCTTCCGCGTGGAAGCTGGCCGGAACCGCCGTGAAGTACTCCAGCCCGCTGGCGGAAGCTTCAATCAGACGCACGCCCGGATCGCCGTGGCGCAGTTTACCGCCCACTTCATCCTGGAATTTGTTCCATGCCTGCGGGGAGTTCCAGCCCGGCGCCCAGGCGAACGGGATCTGCGAACGCGGCGCGGACGGCTGGTTGTTCCCTTCCATTGAGAAGGCGAACATGGTGTCTTTATCCTGCGGCTGACGCGGCTCGTGCACGCTGATGTTAGCGCGCATCGCCGTGCGGCCACTGTAACGGTGCGGTTCACGCGCCAGCTTCTGGCCGCGAATGCGGAAGGTCGCATCCGGCGCGGCATCTTTAATGCCCGCCAGCTGCGGCAGGGCGGCAATCGCCGCATCGATGACGTGGTCCAGCTGCGTCCAGTCAACCTGACGGTTGTTAACGGTACTGTGCAGCGAATGCAGCCAGCGCCAGCTTTCCAGCATCACGGTTTTCGCGTCGTAGTAAGCCGGGTCGTAAACCTGGAAGAAGCGCTGGGCGCGGCCTTCGTTGTTCACCACGGTACCGTCGCTTTCCGCAAAGCTTGCCGCGGAGAGCACCAGGTGCGCTTTGTCCATAATCGCGGTGCGCTGATGGTCAACCACCATCACCAGCGGCGCTTTCGCAAGCGCTGCGTCGACGCGCGCGGCGGAAGCATGACGGTGCAGGTCATTTTCCAGCACGATAACCGCGTCTGCGGCGCCGCTTTCCAGTTCGTCCAGCGCCTCTTCAAGCGAGCCGCCGCCGATCATGCCCAGACCGACGCTGTTCACCGCGCGGGCAACCATCGTGATGCCAACATCGGCGCCGCGGCCTTTCAACGCTTTCGCCACGTTAGCGGCAGCCTGAATGATTTCCATGCTGCCGGCGTTAGTGCCGGAGATAATCAGCGGTTTTTTCGCCCCGGCCAGCGCCTGAACGATCACATCGACTTTACCCTGCAGGTCATGGCTCAGGCCATCAACCGCCGGCGCGCTGTCATCCAGCGCATGAGCGATAGCGAAGCCCAGACGCGCCTGATCTTCCACCGGCGCGCGGTAGGTCCACGCCGCGATGTCATCCAGGCGCGTGTCGTCGATATTAGTGACAAATAGCGGATGCTTGGCGCGCTGTCCGATGTTGAGAATTGCCGCAATCTGCCAGTCGGCCACTTTCTGCGCCGCCGCCATTTCACGTGCTTTCCCTTTCACCGCCTGGCGTACCGCCAGGGCAACGCGCGCGCCGGTCTGGGTAATGTCTTCGCCCAGCACCAGTACCGCATCGTAGGATTCGATATCGCGCAGCGTCGGGGTATGGATCCCGCCTTCACGCAGCACTTTAAGCATCATCTGCAGGCGCGCTTGTTCGCCTTTAGCGATGCCGGTATAGAAGTTTTCGCTACCGACCAGCTCACGCAGCGCGAAGTTGCTTTCAATGCTGGCGCGCGGAGAACCGATACCAATGACTTTCTTCGACTGACGCAGGATATCCGCCGCCCCCTGCATCGCCTGTTCGGCGTTGAGCGCGATCAGATCGTCGCCGCGGCGCTGAACCGGCTGACGCGGACGATCTTTGAGGTTTACGTAGCCATAGCCGAAACGACCGCGGTCGCAGAGGAAGTAGCGGTTAACGGTACCGTTATAGCGGTTTTCGATACGACGCAGCTCGCCATAGCGTTCGCCAGGGCTGATGTTACAGCCAATGGAACACTGCTGGCAGATGCTCGGCGCAAACTGCATGTCCCACTTACGGTTGTAACGCTCGGAGTGCGTTTTATCGGTGAAGACGCCGGTCGGGCAAACTTCAACCAGGTTACCGGAGAACTCGCTTTCCAGCGTGCCATCTTCCGGGCGGCCGAAGTAGACGTTGTCATGAGCGCCATAAACGCCCAGATCGGTGCCGTCGGCATAATCTTTATAGTAGCGAACGCAGCGGTAGCAGGCGATGCAGCGGTTCATTTCGTGAGAAATAAATGGCCCCAGATCCTGGTTGCGGTGGGTACGCTTGGTGAAACGATAGCGGCGGAAGCTATGACCGGTCATGACCGTCATATCCTGCAGGTGGCAGTTGCCGCCCTCTTCGCAGACCGGGCAGTCGTGCGGGTGGTTAGTCATCAGCCACTCCACCACGCTTTCGCGGAACTGCTTCGCTTCGCCGTCGTCAATAGAAATAAAGGTGCCGTCGGATACCGGAGTCATACAGGACATCACCAGGCGACCACGCGTGTCTTCCGCGTTCTGATATTGCTTCACCGCACACTGGCGGCAAGCACCGACGCTCCCTAGCGCCGGGTGCCAGCAAAAGTATGGAATATCAAGACCAAGAGAGAGACAAGCCTCTAGCAGGTTGTCCGCTCCGTTGACCTCGTATTCTTTGCCGTCTACATGAATCGTAGCCATTTGCGTGCTTCCAAAAATAAAAAACCTTTAGATTACCAGCGCGTCTTAAGCAGGTTCGGCTGAATACCGTTAATTGCATGGGTATTGCTGAACTGCTGCTTAATGCCAGCCTCGAATTCTTCGCGGAAATATTTGATAGCGCTCTGCAGCGGTTCAACCGCGCCCGGCGCGTGCGCGCAGAAGGTTTTACCCGGCCCGAGGAATCGACACAGTTGCTCAAGGGTTTCGATGTCGCCAGGCTGGCCTTCGCCGCGCTCCAGGGCGCGCAGGATCTTCACGCTCCACGGCAGACCGTCGCGGCAAGGCGTACACCAGCCGCAGGATTCACGGGCAAAAAATTCTTCGAGGTTGCGCACCAGCGGAACCATGCCGATCTCGTGGTCGACGGCCATCGCCAGCGCGGTGCCCAGACGGCTCCCTGCCTTACCAATGCTTTCAAACTCCATCGGCAAATCGAGGTGCGCTTCGGTCAGGAAGTCGGTACCGGCGCCGCCCGGCTGCCAGGCTTTAAACTTCAGGCCATCGCGCATGCCGCCAGCGTAATCTTCGAGGATCTCGCGCGCGGTGGTGCCGAACGGCAGTTCCCAGACGCCCGGATTCTTCACGCGCCCGGAGAAGCCCATCAGCTTGGTGCCGGCATCTTTGCTGGTTGAAATATTCTGGTACCACTCCACGCCGTTGGCGAGAATGGCTGGCACGTTGCACAGGGTTTCAACGTTGTTGACGCAGGTCGGTTTGCCCCATACGCCCGAGCTCGCCGGGAACGGCGGCTTGGAGCGCGGGTTCGCGCGGCGGCCTTCCAGCGAGTTGATAAGCGCCGTCTCTTCACCGCAGATATAGCGCCCTGCCCCGGTATGCACGAACAGCTCGAAGTCAAAACCGGTGCCGAGGATATTTTTCCCCAACAGGCCCGCTTCGGTGGCTTCGGCGATCGCGCGACGCAGGTGCTGCGCCGCTTCGATATATTCGCCGCGCAGGAAGATGTAACCGCGGTAGGCCTTCAGCGCAAAGGCGGAGATCAGCATACCTTCCACCAGCAGGTGCGGCAGCTGTTCCATCAGCAGACGGTCTTTATAGGTGCCCGGTTCCATTTCATCGGCGTTACACAGCAGGTAACGGATGTTCATGGACTCGTCTTTCGGCATCAGGCTCCACTTCAGACCGGTGGAAAAGCCCGCGCCGCCGCGCCCTTTCAGGCCGGCGTCTTTTACCGCATTGACGATTTCATCCGGCGCCATGCCGCCTAAGGCCTTGCGCGCCCCTTCATAACCGTTTTTGCTGCGATACTCGTCCAGCCACACCGGCTGCTTGTCATCGCGCAGACGCCAGGTTAATGGATGCGTTTCGGCAGTACGAATAATGGTTTTCATTTATACCGCTCCAGGAGGTCAGGAATCGCTTCCGGCGTCAGATAACTGTGCGTGTCGTCATCAATCATCATGGTCGGCCCCTTGTCGCAGTTGCCAAGGCAACAGGTCGGCAGCAGCGTGAAGCGGCCATCAAAGGTGGTTTGACCCGGTTTGATGTCCAGCTTTTTCTCGATAGCCGACTGGATCCCCTGGAAGCCGGTGATATGGCACACCACGCTATCGCAGTAGCGGATCACGTGACGGCCAACCGGCTGGCGGAAGATCTGGCTATAGAATGTCGCCACGCCTTCGACGTCGCTTGCCGGGATCCCCAGCACATCGGCGATCGCGTAGATCGCGCCATCCGGCACCCAGCCGCGCTGTTTTTGAACAATTTTCAGCGCTTCGATGGACGCCGCACGCGGGTCTTCGTAGTGGTGCTTCTCGTGCTCAATAGCCTCACGCTCTGCCGCACTCAGCTCAAAAGCCTCGGTTTGTGGTTGTTGATTCTCGTGCATAATTAGCGGTCCACGTCTGACATAACAAAATCGATACTACCCAGATAGACGATAAGGTCGGATACCAGGCTACCGCGGATCGCCGCCGGGATCTGCTGCAGGTGCGCATAGCTCGGGGTACGAATACGGGTACGGTAGCTCATGGTGCTGCCGTCGCTGGTCAGGTAGTAACTGTTAATCCCCTTCGTCGCTTCAACCATCTGGAAGGATTCGTTGGCCGGCATCACCGGGCCCCAGGATACCTGCAGGAAGTGAGTAATCAGGGTCTCAATGTGCTGCAGCGTGCGCTCTTTCGGCGGCGGCGTGGTCAGCGGGTGATCCGCTTTGAACGGGCCTTCCGGCATATTATCGAGGCACTGCTGGAGAATGCGCAGGCTCTGGCGCAGCTCTTCCACTTTTAGCATCACGCGGGTGTAGCAGTCGGAAACGCCGCCGCCGGTCGGGATTTCAAAGTCGAAGTTTTCGTAGCCAGAATAAGGACGCCATTTACGCACGTCGAAGCCGATACCGGTCGCGCGCAGACCTGCGCCGGTGGTGCCCCACTCCAGCGCTTCTTTCGCGGTGTAGGCGGCAACGCCTTTCGAGCGGCCAATCAGAATGGTGTTGCGCAGCGCGGCTTTCTCATAGGAATCCAGGCGCTTCGGCATCCACTCAAGGAATTCACGCAGCAGGCGATCCCAGCCGCGCGGCAGGTCGTGGGCGACGCCGCCGATGCGGAACCACGCCGGGTGCATACGGAAACCGGTGATCGCTTCGACCAGATCGTAGATTTTCTGACGGTCGGTAAAGGCGAAGAAGACCGGCGTCATCGCGCCGACGTCCTGAATAAAGGTCGAGATATACAGCAGGTGGCTGTTGATGCGGAACAGTTCGGACAGCATCACGCGGATCACGTTCACGCGATCCGGCACGGTGATCCCGGCCAGTTTTTCCACCGCCAGTACGTACGGCATCTCGTTGACGCAGCCGCCGAGGTATTCAATACGGTCGGTGTAAGGGATGTAGCTGTGCCAGGACTGGCGTTCGCCCATCTTCTCCGCGCCACGGTGGTGGTAGCCGATATCCGGCACGCAGTCGACGATCTCTTCGCCATCCAGCTGCAGAATGATACGGAATGCGCCGTGAGCGGACGGGTGGTTCGGGCCGAGGTTGAGGAACATAAAGTCCTCGTTTTCGGTGCCGCGCTTCATGCCCCACTCTTCCGGCTTGAAGGTTAACGCTTCCATTTCCAGATCCTGCTTGGCTTTAGTCAGCTCAAACGGATCGAATTCGGTGGCGCGCGCCGGATAGTCTTTACGCAGCGGGTGGCCTTCCCAGGTCGGCGGCATCATGATGCGGCGCAGATTCGGGTGACCGTCAAAGGTCACGCCAAACATTTCCCAGGTTTCACGCTCATACCAGTTGGCGTTAGGGAAAAGTTTGGTGAAGGTCGGCAGATGCAGATCGTTTTCAGACAACGCCACCTTGAGCATGATATCGCGGTTGCGGTCTACTGAGATCAGGTGGTAGAAAACGGAAAAATCCGCGGCTGGCAAGCCATCGCGGTGCGTACGTAAACGTTCGTCCATGCCGTGCAGGTCAAACAGCATCACGTAAGGTTTTGGCAATCTCTTCAGGAAATCACCCACCTCAAGCAGCTGTTCGCGCTTCACCCATACCACCGGAACGCCGGTACGGGTAGGCTGAACGGTAAAGGCATCCGGCCCAAAACGGTTGCGCAGTTCGCCGATCACCGGGTCATCAAGGTGATCGCGGGTTTGCCAGGCTGGTGCGGCGTCATGCGCGGTTAAATCAGTCATATTGTTCACCATTGCAAAAGGTCCGTGGTGACTGCCGGGCGAGGCTTCGCTGCTTTTGTAGATTGATTTGCGAAGTCTGGTTCCCGCCCGCAGGCGCAAGTTAAATCTCGTCCGGAGTCCGCAGATTGGTCACCGCAATTCGTTCGCCGCGTTTACGCTCGCGCTCGGATTGCATGTTGGCGCGATAGACGCCCTGATCGCCAACCACCCAGGAGAGAGGACGGCGCTCTTTACCAATGGATTCCTGCAGCAGCATCAGCGCCTGCATATAAGCTTCCGGACGCGGCGGACAGCCCGGGATGTAAACATCAACCGGAATAAACTTGTCCACGCCCTGCACGACGGAGTAGATATCGTACATCCCGCCGGAGTTAGCACATGCGCCCATAGAGATAACCCACTTCGGCTCCAGCATCTGATCGTACAGGCGCTGAATTACCGGGGCCATTTTGGTGAAGCAGGTGCCGGCGACCACCATCAGGTCGGCCTGACGCGGAGAGGCACGCAGTACTTCCGCGCCAAAACGCGCAACGTCATGCACCGCAGTGAATGACGTCACCATTTCTACATAGCAGCAAGACAGGCCGAAGTTGTACGGCCAAATCGAGTTCTTACGGCCCCAGTTCACCATGTCATGCAGCGCATGTTCGAGTTTCCCCATATACACGCTTTTATTGACTTCTTGCTCCAGGGGGTCGGTTACGATCTCCTGTTTTTGCAGGGGGTAACGGTCGTTCTCACCGTTAGGATCTATGCGGGTGAGCGTATAATCCATCTTATTGCCTCGCTTTTACTGCATATGACGGTTAGTGGGACTGTCTGTTTCCGGGTTAACCAGCGTGCGACGGGAACGCGCAGGCGTCCAGTCCAGTGCGCCGATGCGAACGAGGTAAACCAGACCAGCCAGTAGCACTAAAATGAAAATTGCGGCTTCCACAAAGCCAACCCAGCCGCTTTCGCGAATGGAGGTTGACCATGCGTAGAGATACAGGGCTTCCACGTCGAAGATAACGAAGAACATGGCGACCAGATAAAACTTCGCAGAAAGACGTAAGCGGGCCGAACCAACGGAGTCGATCCCCGATTCAAACGGCGTGTTTTTGCTACGCGCGCGCGCGCGACCGCCGAGGTACCAGCCGCCGACGAGCATCAGGCAGCACAGACCGATAGCGATGATGAGAAATATAGCGAATGCCCAATGATGAGCGATGACTTCAGTGGATGTTGACATACGCATTGCTTAACCAAAAAAGTGTAGCGCCAAAACCCTCTGCTCTTGATGGCAGATGAACGCCACAGCGTTTCACGGGAGGAATAAAAAAATGACCTTGCAAAAAAGCGTCCCTGGTTGATGAGGAAGCCCAAATGCCGTGGCTTTTTACCCCTTTCTTTAACCTTTTGTCAACTTTAACAAAAGTTTTAACTACATTAATTTACATTGGAATCTTTTCATTAACATTAAATGCCCTTTGTTGCGTAATAACCTTGCATATCATTCGGATTTAGTGTTGTTGAATCGTGTCCGTTTTAGACGTAAATCAGTTTCGCCAATCTATTTTGACAGGATTTGGCCGCGATTCCTCCCCCCAAGTAGGGGTATTTTCTTGATCTGTGACACGCTTTTGTTAATTACATCTGGAAAACGGCAACAATCCGTCCGGTTTTTTAACATTAGCAGGAAGTATTGAAACTGCAGCTAAAAACAGGGAAACAATGGCCGCTTCCTGGCCAACCTATTGATTCATATATCAATAAATTATTAAACTGCTTAAAATCCTTGTAAAATATAAAAAAAAAGAGCCACTGACCTCATTTTGTCGATCGGCGGCTCTTTTTTACACTTACATTTTGTTACCGGATTATTGTGATCGATATATGATAATTTGGCTTTATGAAACCAGGGAGCCGTCTCCCCCTTCCGGGGTATAGAGCGTTTCTGTTTTCCACGGGTTATGGTCCTGGCTCAGCGACTGAAAAATTGCCTGCGCCAGCTCGTTTTCTCGCTGTGGATTACAGCTCAACACATAATGGGTATCCGGCAGGCCGGGCAAACCGTCGCTTTTACCCGGCACGCGCAGCTCAGGGCTCATCATTTCAACCGGTCGCGCGGTGACGCCAAGCCCCGCCTTCACCGCGGCTTTTACCCCGGCCAGAGAACTGGCGGCATGCGCCAGATGCCAGGGGACCTGCGCGGCATTAAGCGCGGAAATGATATCTTCACGGAACGGCCCTGACTCTTCGAGCAGCACCAGCGGAACGGATTCTCCGTGCGCCAGTACGTAATCCGCGGCGCAGTACCACAGCGTCGGCGAGGTACGCAGCGTCAGGACGTCAAATTCGCCGGTTTGATGGGTAGTTAACGCCAGGTCAATCTCGCCGCTGCCCAACTTCGCGACGATATCGGCGTAATTCAGGACCTTAATTTCCAGCGTCAGTTTGGGATAGAAGCTGCCGATTCGATTGAGCAGATAAGGCAGGATGGTATCCGCCGTTTCATCGGCAGCGCCGATAGTCAGCGTCCCCTGCAGGCTGCCAAACATTAGCGACATGCAGGCTTCATCATTAAAACGCAGTATTTTGCGCGCGTAGCTGAGCAGTTGGATCCCCTGCTCGGTCAGTAATTTATTACGCCCATGGCGAGCGAAAAGCTCTTTGCCAACCAGTTGCTCCAGGCGCTGCATCTGCTGACTGACGGCGGACTGGGTACGACATACCGCGGCAGCGGCCGCCGCAAAGGTGCTCAGATCGGCGACGGCGACGAAGGTCCGCAGCAGATCGAGATCGAGATTCAGTATCGGACGATTTGCATTTATCATATTTCTTCACTTACAGGCGCTGATGCTGGCCTGCCTTGTTGATGCTGTATCCAGGTTTCCGGCTATTCCATGAGCCTCGTGCCGAGCGGACAATTGCCGCGGATGACAACTGGAAGAACGTCATTGCATGTGAAAGCACTCGTTCGCGACAAATGTGCGAAAAATTTGAGTAATATTTTGTTCGTAGCTCTACGCATTTTTAATTACTGAGACTTACGTTATGTGATGAATCTCAAACAAAGTCTGCAATAACAAATCTCGTTACGCCCGGAAGCCCGACACGCATAACAACGCCTGCTGGAACACAAACAAAAAAGCCTGCAATAACAATATATTAATAAAATCACGCCGTTAAACAGAGGTTTATACGTCGATATTAACCGTCATATCCTAACCGAAAACCACAATATTTATAAGCGCTAATCAGTATTATCTAAGGTAATTTTAAACATTTTTGCAGCACTATAATTAAATTAACAAAACCCGAAATAATCTATGCAATCAAATATACCTGATTCATTAATTGGCATGTTTTATTAAAAAAAATTAACATAGTTGCTACAGTTATCAGCACCCTCTTTCTTATTAGCATAGTGTCTTTTAGCGGTTAAAATTCAGGCAACCCGCTTTTTCCATCAGCAACAAACCAGATAAATATCCATGTATCTGCGCAATATGCGCAACATAAAACCATTCCAAAACCCATATCAGGCACATTATATAAAGAATAACGCCATTACACAGATAAATTCATTACTCTAAAAAAATACCATTCGCAAAATCTTCTCCTGTTAACCCTTCAAAACAGCGGGGATGCGGAGTACATTGTTCCGTGCTGACTTCCACGGCAGGGAGTGGCGATAACAGCTAAAAGGTCAAAGGTTCATGTCCCCTATCGAAAAATCCAGCAAGTTAGAGAATGTCTGTTATGACATCCGCGGTCCGGTTCTGAAGGAAGCGAAACGCCTTGAAGAAGAAGGCAACAAAGTACTCAAGCTGAATATCGGCAACCCGGCGCCGTTCGGCTTTGATGCGCCTGACGAAATCCTCGTCGACGTTATCCGCAATCTGCCGACCGCCCAGGGCTACAGCGACTCAAAAGGTCTCTATTCCGCCCGTAAAGCAATTATGCAGCACTACCAGGCGCGCGGAATGCGCGATGTTACCGTGGAAGATATCTATATCGGTAACGGCGTTTCTGAGCTGATAGTCCAGGCCATGCAGGCGCTGCTCAACAGCGGCGACGAAATGCTGGTTCCAGCCCCGGACTACCCGCTGTGGACCGCGGCGGTCTCGCTTTCCAGCGGCAAAGCGGTGCACTATCTGTGCGACGAATCCTCAGACTGGTTCCCGGATCTCGACGATATCCGCGCCAAAATTACGCCACGCACCCGCGGGATCGTCATCATTAACCCGAATAACCCAACGGGCGCCGTTTATTCCAAAGAGCTGCTGCAGGAGATCGTCGAGATCGCCCGTCAGCACAACCTGATTATTTTCGCCGACGAAATCTACGACAAGATCCTGTATGACGACGCCGAACATCACTCTATCGCCGCGCTGGCGCCGGATATGTTAACCGTCACCTTCAACGGGCTGTCGAAGACCTATCGCGTCGCTGGTTTCCGCCAGGGCTGGATGGTGCTGAACGGGCCGAAAAAGCACGCCAAAGGCTATATCGAAGGGCTGGAAATGCTGGCCTCGATGCGCCTGTGCGCCAACGTCCCGGCGCAACACGCTATCCAAACCGCGCTAGGCGGCTATCAGAGCATTAGCGAGTTTATCATTCCGGGCGGGCGCTTGTATGAGCAACGTAACCGCGCCTGGGAGTTAATCAACGAGATCCCGGGCGTCTCCTGCGTCAAGCCAAAAGGCGCGCTGTATATGTTCCCGAAAATCGACGCCAAACGCTTTAATATCCACGATGACCAGAAAATGGTGCTCGATTTCCTGCTGCAGGAGAAAGTGCTGCTGGTCCAGGGTACCGCCTTCAACTGGCCGTGGCCGGATCACGTACGTATCGTCACCCTGCCGCGTGAAGATGACCTGGAAATGGCGATTTCCCGCTTCGGGCGCTTCCTCTCCGGCTATCATCAGCTTTAATCGCGCCGCCGCCGGTATTTGCATCCGGCGGCGATCCCTGCGCACAATGGAACCCGATGTTGTCACTGCTTAAGGGTTCCTATGAGTCAGAGTCATTTCTTTGCCCACCTCTCCCGCCTGAAACTAATTAACCGCTGGCCTTTGATGCGCAATGTGCGCACCGAGAACGTCTCCGAGCACAGTTTGCAGGTGGCGATGGTCGCCCATGCGCTGGCGGCAATTAAGAACCGCAAGTTTGGCGGCCAGGTCAACGCCGAACGCATTGCCCTGCTGGCGATGTATCACGATGCCTCCGAGGTCCTCACCGGCGATCTGCCCACGCCGGTGAAATATTTCAATTCGCAGATTGCCCAGGAATATAAGGCGATTGAAAAAATCGCTCAGCAAAAACTGGTCGATATGGTTCCCGATGAGCTGCGCGATATCTTTGAGCCCCTGATTGATGAACACCATTACAGCGAAGAAGAGCAGTCGATTGTGAAGCAGGCCGACGCCCTGTGCGCCTATCTGAAATGTCTTGAAGAGCTTTCTGCCGGCAATAACGAATTTCTGCTGGCGAAAGGTCGGCTGGAAAAAACGCTGGAGTCGCGCCGTAGCCCGGAGATGGATTACTTTATGCAGGTATTTGTCCCGAGCTTCCAGCTGTCGCTCGATGAAATCAGCCAGGATTCACCGCTTTAATATTCAGGCCGGGCAGCCCCTGCCCGGCCTGAATGAATTAAAACGGAAAGAGTACCGGGATCAGCAGTACGCAGACCACCATCACCAGTACGGTGAAGGGCACACCGATTTTGACAAAATCACTGAACGAATATTTACCGGGTCCGAGCACCAGCGTATTAACCGGTGAAGAGACCGGGGTCATAAACGCCGCCGAAGCCGCCATCGCCACCACCATGGCAAAAGGATATGGCGATACTCCCATCGATTTCGCCGCCGCCAGAGCAATTGGCGCCATCAGCACCGCCGTCGCGGTATTCGAGATAAACAGACCAATCGCCGCGCACATCACAAACAAACAACCCAGCATCAAATAGGGGCCTTTACTTCCGGCGACGTCCATTAATCCCTGCACCACTAAATCCACGCCGCCGGTTTTCTGCAACGCCAGGGCGAAGGGCATCATACCCACGATCAAAATGATGCTCGGCCAGTGGATCGCCTTATAGGCGCTCTCGGCGTTAATACAGCGAAACTTGCCCATCAACAGGCAGGCGATGATTGCGGCGATAGGGTTGGGGATTTCATCGGTAAGCATCAGCGCTACCATTAACACCAGGCAGAAAATGGCGTGCGGCGCCTGGCTGTGCGCGGGCGAAGCATCGTTGACCTCTACCGGCATATTCAGCACCACAAAATCGCGGCCGCGTTTTGCCAGCATGGCTATCTGCCGCCAGTTGCCAACTACCAGCATAATGTCGCCTAACTGGAGTTGTTCATCGACTACCGCGCCGTCGAGCGCTTTACCATCGCGCTTCAGGCCAACGATATTCAGACCAAAACGGGTACGGAAGGCCATCTCGCGCACCGTTTTGCCGATAAGCTCTGAGTCAGGGATTAACGAAACTTCCGCCATACCGACGTCCAGCGCCTGGTCGGAAAAGTATTCGCCGCGCAGCACCATCGGCTCAAGCATCTGCTCGCCGCAAAACTGCCGCAGATCGACGTCGGATGCCGACATATCGATCAGCAACACGTCGCGGGCGCGAAACTCCGACACCCCGTTAACGTTGACGATCACCCGGCGAAAACGCCGCCAGCGTTCGACGCCGATAACGTTGGCGCAGTAGCGTTCACGCAGCTTTAAATCATCAAGCCGCTGGCCGATCATCGGCGAGCCCGGACGAATCGCCAGCCGGCGCGCCCTACCGGTGAGGTGGTACTCTTTGATTAAATCGCGGAAGGTGCTTTTCTTGCGGCCATCGCGGGCGGCGCTGTCATCTTCGCCCTTCAGCATAAAGCGCATCACCAGCATATAGACGATACCCAACACCAGCACCACCAGGCCAATCGGGGTCACGCTGAAGAAGCTGAAGCCATGCAACCCCTCGCGCAGCAGCTCACTGTTGACCACCAGGTTCGGCGGCGTCGCCACCAGCGTCATCATGCCGCTAATCAGCCCGGCGAAGCTTAGCGGCATCATCAGCCGCGACGGCGAGGTATTCATACGCAGCGAGACGCTGAGCACTACCGGAATAAATATCGCCACTACGCCGGTTGAGCTCATAAACGCCCCCAGTCCGGCAACGGTGAGCATCAGGTAGACCAGCATTTTGGTTTCGCTATTGCCGGCAACCTTGACCAGCCAGGAGCCCATTTTAGTCGCCACGCCGGTGCGCACCAGGCCGTCGCCAATGATAAATAAAGCAGCAATGAGAATAACGTTCGGATCGCTAAAGCCGGAGAAGGCTTCGCTGAGGGTTAAGGTACCGCTAAGCACAAACGCAACTATCACCATCAGCGCGATGGCATCCATGCGCACCTTGCCGGTCGCAAACAAGACAACCGCGATGGCCAGTAGCGATAACACCCAAATCAATTCACCGTTCACAACTTATCCTTGTCTGAAGAGGGAGCCGAAATTGTGGCACAAAAAGCCCCGGCAACGCGGGGCTAAGTCATGAGATTATGCTTTAAGATTCACCTGAACATTGCCATCCGCCTGCCGCTCAATGCGCAAGCTTTCGAGGGTCGTCAGCACCAGATCGGCCTCATCAAGGCGCGGCGCATCGGCCGGAACGTTGACGGCGATGGTGCGGCATCCGGCAGCCAGCCCGGAAAGCAGCCCCGCCGGCGCATCTTCCACCACCGCGCACTGTTGTGCCGGTATGCCCAGCAGTTCGGCGCCGAGCAGATAGGCATCCGGCGCCGGTTTCCCCTTCTTCACCTGCTCGGCGGTAACGAACACTTTCGGCATCGGCAGACCTGCCGCGCGGTGGCGGGCGTGAGCAACCGGAATGGAACCCGAAGTCACGATAGCCCACGGGATCCCCGCTTCATTAAGCGTATTCAGCAAGCTTAACGCGCCCGGCAGTGCGACAATGCCGTCGATATCGGTGGCTTCAATCTGCTCAAGGAAGCGGAACTCGGCCTGAATATCCTCTTCGCTGCGCCCCGGCATAAAATGACGAATCGAAGTGATGGCCTGTTTACCGTGAATGAAACCGAGAATCTCATCGTGCGGAATGCCGAAACGATCGCCCCATTTACACCATGAACGCTCGACCACCGGCAAAGAATCCACCAGCGTCCCGTCGAGATCGAACAGGAAACCTTTACACTGCACGGGCACCTCCATCAGGCATTGATAATTTGGTTAATTTCGTTACTACTCAAGTGATACTGGCGCGGGCAGGAGTGCCAGGCGGCCAGCATACGCTGGTATTTTTCCCACATCGGCGTCTGCGAGTTAAAGCCGTGAGTACCGGCATCGAAGTGGCTATAGCGCCCTTCTACATTGACCATAAAGCGCACGTAGCCGAGATAGCGGGCCTCGGTGGCGACGTCAAAACCAAGGAAGGTCACCCGACGTTCATCGATAGCGGAGGCGTCCTTCAGGTTGGTCCACGAAACGTGCAGCGCGTGGTACATCTCCATGATATCGATAATGGTCCGGCAGGTTTCTTCCGTCAGTTGGCCAAATTCGCGGTCCAGCTCGCGCATTTGCAGCCCATATCCACGCTCGATGATGGTCTGTAGACGGCGGTAACGTTCGGCGTTGTCCGGGTCGAGCATAGTCATCATCTTGTACTGATTGGACAAAATCAGACGCTGCGCATTGGTCATTTCCATTTTTGACTCCTGTAGCACTTACGGCGTGAAATAAAGAAGGCGCATAAATCATGCGCCTTCTTTTATATGCGTTTTCCGTATGGAATTACAAATCATCAAGGAAAGTTTTATCCAGTTGTTTGAAGGCGCGCTTAAGCGTGTCAGCCAACGCCTGGTAATCCGGCTTGCCGTCAACCGGCGCTAACGCCTGCCCGGCCTCTTGTAATTTGCCGCGCACTTCATAAAACCAGTTCAATATTGATGGCGGTAATGGCGTCACGGAACGCTTGCCCAACCACCACAGTCCCTGCATCGGCAGGCTTAAGGCAAACAACGCGGTGGCGACGGCCGGGCCAAGCTGGCCGCCGAGCGCTATCTGCCAGCATAAGGTGAAGACCGCAACCGGCGGCATGATGCGAATCGCGTAGCGGGTAGCGCGAATAATGCGGTTTTCGACAAACACCGGCGCCAATCGCTTATCGAGGGGCCAGGTCTTCGCATAGTGCTGCCCGCGACGAAACAAGCTGAAAAAGCTAACGGGGCGATTCTCAGGGGTCGACATGGCTATACCTCAACTTTACATATAAAACTTAAAATTTTCGTGCAAAACACCAACTGTGCATGACAACGTTCAAAAGATTTTGGCAATGGATGCGGCAATCAGGTATCCTGTGCCCACCTGAGAGGGCGGTTAGACCCTTTTACCAGGTTAGTCAAATTATCGCATATTCTGCTGCTGGCGGAAAATTATGCAAAATGACATAAAATCATATGTACTTCCCTCATCGTGCCAGAAAACAGAACAAGGCATGATGTTAATCATAAATGTCGATGTCATCCTGCGCTACGCTTTGTGACACACTGATGTTTTTTTAGCCACGTATCATAAAAGGTACTTCCATGTCGAGTAAGTTAGTACTGGTTCTGAACTGCGGTAGCTCTTCCCTGAAATTTGCTATCCTGGATGCCGTTAACGGTGACGAATATCTCTCCGGTTTAGCCGAATGTTTCCATCTTCCTGAAGCCCGTATCAAATGGAAAATGGACGGCGGCAAACACGAAGCTGAGTTAGGCGCAGGCGCCGCTCACAGTGAAGCGCTGAACTTTATCGTTAACACTATTCTGGCACAAAAACCAGAACTGTCAGCACAGCTGACCGCAATTGGCCATCGTATCGTTCACGGCGGTGAAAAATACACCAGTTCCGTTGTCATCGACGATTCCGTTATTCAGGGCATCAAAGACTCCGCTTCCTTCGCACCGCTGCACAACCCGGCGCACCTGATCGGTATCGCTGAAGCGCTGAAATCCTTCCCGCACCTGAAAGACAAGAACGTTGCCGTGTTCGACACCGCGTTCCATCAGACCATGCCGGAAGAGTCCTACCTGTACGCCCTGCCGTACAGCCTGTACAAAGAGCACGGCGTACGTCGTTACGGCGCGCACGGCACCAGCCACTACTATGTGACTCAGGAAGCCGCTAAGGTACTGAACAAGCCGGTTGAAGAACTGAACATCATCACCTGCCACCTCGGCAACGGTGGTTCCGTTTCCGCTATCCGTAACGGTAAATGCGTTGATACCTCCATGGGTCTGACCCCGCTGGAAGGTCTGGTGATGGGTACTCGCTCTGGCGATATCGACCCGGCGATCATTTTCCACCTGCACGACGCGCTGGGTATGAGCGTAGATGCTATCAACAAAATGCTGACCAAAGAGTCCGGCCTGCTGGGTCTGACCGAAGTCACCAGCGACTGCCGCTACGTTGAAGACAACTACGCGGATAAAGCTGACGCTAAGCGCGCAATGGACGTTTACTGCCACCGCCTGGCGAAATACATCGGTTCTTACACCGCGCTGATGGACGGTCGTCTGGACGCGGTTATCTTCACCGGTGGTATCGGTGAAAACGCCGCGATGGTTCGTGAACTGTCCCTGGGTAAACTGGGCGTTCTGGGCTTCGAAGTTGATCACGAGCGTAACCTGGCTGCCCGTTTCGGTAAGTCTGGCTTCATCAACAAAGAAGGCACCCGCCCTGCCGTGGTTATCCCGACCAACGAAGAGCTGGTTATCGCTCAAGACGCACACCGTCTGACCGCTTAATTCCACACCGCCAGCGATAACCCTGACGTCTTCGAGTTACCACTTGAAGCATGACGGTAAGCTGGCGGTGCTGTTTTGTATCCCGCCTAAAACTGGCGGTAACGAAAGAGGATATATCGTGTCCCGTACTATCATGCTGATCCCTACCGGAACCAGCGTAGGCCTGACCAGCGTCAGCCTCGGTGTTATCCGCGCTATGGAACGCAAAGGCGTTCGCCTGAGCGTCTTTAAACCTATCGCCCAGCCGCGTTCCGGTGGCGATACTCCAGACCAGACTACCACCATCGTTCGCGCCAGCTCTTCAACGACGACTGCCGCTGAGCCGATGAACATGAGCCACGTTGAGTCGCTGCTGTCCAGCAACCAGAAAGACGTGCTGATGGAAGAAATCATCGCCAACTACCATGCCAACACTCAGGATGCTGAAGTGGTGCTGGTTGAAGGCCTGGTCCCGACCCGTAAACACCAGTTCGCTCAGTCTCTGAACTACGAAATCGCGAAAACGCTTAACGCGGAAATCGTCTTCGTGATGTCCCAGGGCACCGATACCCCGGAACAGCTGAACGAGCGTATTGAACTGACTCGCAACAGCTTCGGCGGCGCGAAGAACACCAGCATCACTGGCGTTATCGTTAACAAACTGAATGCTCCGGTTGATGAACAAGGCCGTACCCGCCCTGACCTGTCCGAAATCTTCGACGACTCATCTAAAGCGAAAGTCGTGAAGATCGACCCGGCCCAGCTGCAGAACGGCAGCCCGCTGCCGGTGCTGGGCGCGGTGCCATGGAGCTTCGATCTGATCGCCACGCGCGCTATCGACATGGCGCATCACCTGAACGCGACCGTGATCAACGAAGGTGACATCAATACTCGCCGCGTGAAGTCCGTAACCTTCTGCGCGCGCAGCATTCCGCACATGCTGGAGCACTTCCGTCCGGGTTCTCTGCTGGTGACTTCCGCAGACCGTCCTGACGTACTGGTCGCGGCCTGCCTGGCGGCGATGAACGGCGTAGAAATCGGCGCTATCCTGCTGACCGGCGGCTATGAAATGGACGCGCGCATCAGCAAACTGTGCGAACGCGCTTTCGCCACCGGCCTGCCGGTGTTCATGGTTAACACCAACACCTGGCAGACCTCTCTGAGCCTGCAGAGCTTCAACCTGGAAGTACCGGTTGACGATCACGAGCGCATAGAGAAAGTTCAGGAATACGTTGCCAACTACATCAACGCCGACTGGATCGAATCGCTGACCGCGACCTCCGAGCGCAGCCGTCGTCTGTCTCCGCCGGCCTTCCGCTACCAGCTGACCGAGCTGGCGCGTAAAGCGGGCAAACGCGTCGTTCTGCCGGAAGGCGACGAACCGCGTACCGTTAAAGCGGCGGCCATCTGCGCCGAGCGCGGTATTGCTACCTGCGTGCTGCTGGGTAACCCGGATGAGATCAACCGCGTTGCGGCCTCTCAGGGCGTAGAGCTGGGCGCTGGTATTGAAATCGTCGATCCGGAAGTGGTTCGCGAAAGCTACGTGGCGCGTCTGGTCGAACTGCGTAAGAACAAAGGCATGACCGAAGCGGTTGCGCGCGAGCAGCTGGAAGATAACGTGGTTCTCGGCACCCTGATGCTGGAACAAGACGAAGTTGACGGCCTGGTATCCGGCGCGGTTCACACCACCGCCAATACCATCCGTCCGCCGCTGCAGCTTATCAAAACGGCGCCGGGCAGCTCGCTGGTCTCTTCCGTATTCTTCATGCTGCTGCCGGAACAGGTTTACGTTTACGGCGACTGCGCGATCAACCCGGATCCGACTGCAGAACAGCTGGCGGAAATCGCGATTCAGTCCGCTGATTCCGCGATTGCCTTCGGTATCGAACCGCGCGTGGCGATGCTCTCCTACTCCACCGGCACCTCCGGCGCAGGTAGCGATGTAGAAAAAGTACGCGAAGCGACTCGTCTGGCGCAGGAAAAACGTCCTGACCTGATGATCGACGGTCCGCTGCAGTATGATGCCGCAGTGATGGCTGACGTAGCGAAGTCCAAAGCGCCGAACTCTCCGGTAGCTGGACGCGCGACCGTGTTCATCTTCCCGGATCTGAACACCGGTAACACCACTTACAAAGCCGTACAGCGTTCCGCTGACCTGATCTCCATCGGGCCGATGCTGCAGGGTATGCGTAAGCCGGTAAACGACCTGTCCCGCGGCGCGCTGGTAGACGATATCGTCTACACCATCGCACTGACGGCGATTCAGTCTTCTCAGCAGCAGAAATAATCTCCCGCTGAGACAAAAAAGGCAGCCAAATGGCTGCCTTTTTTATGACGCTAACACGTAAAGGAAATTACGCTTCGTCTTCTTCCGGCTCGTCGCGATCGTGGCCGGTATTGCCCGCGTTACGGGTCATCCACAGCGCCAGCGCTTTCAGTGAATCGGCGGTGAACTCATCGCAGCGCGCGGTGATCTCTTCCGGCGTCAGCCAGCATACTTCGCTGACCTCTTCTTCCTGCAGGGCGAACGGGCCATGAGAAACACAGCTAAACAGGCTTCCCCAGACGCGGCAGTGTTTATCTTCGTAGTAGAATTGGCCGTGATCGGCAAAAGGCACGCCCGCAATCCCCAGCTCTTCTTCCGCTTCGCGGCGCGCGGAGTCCAGCAGCTGTTCATCCGCCTGCACCACGCCGCCGGCGGTCGCATCCAGCATGCCCGGCATGAAATCTTTGCTCTCGGTACGGCGCTGCACCAGAATCTTGCCCATCCCATCATGAACCACAATATAGGTCGCGCGGTGACGCAGACACTGCGCGCGCATCTGCTCGCGGCTGGACTGTGCTATCACCTCATTGTTTTCATTAACAATATCGACCCATTCTGTGCTTGCCAAATGCTTCTGTTCCGCCATCAGGAAACCTTACTTTTAAGCGCTCTCGCGGCGCGTCTTTACGATTGAGGGGTAAATTACGGGTAAATTGCGGCCTCTGCAATAACCTGATTATCTTTGAGTGCGAAAACCTGCAGCCGATCATCTTCCAGCATGCCGTAGCTGGCGGCAAAGCCGCCTTTCGGGATGCTCACAGAACCAGGATTGAAGAGGAAAATATCGCCGCGTTTCTCGGCAACCGGAATATGAGTATGACCATAAGCCAGTACATCGCCAGCGACGAGCGGCGGCAAATTATCAGGACTATAGAGATGACCGTGGGTCAGAAACAGGCGGTAGCGTTCGCTGAGCACCTGCTGCCAGGGGGCGGTAATGGGGAAATGCAGCAGCATTTGATCGACTTCGCTATCGCAGTTACCGCGGACGGCGATAATCCGCTGCGCGACGCTGTTCAGCCGCTCGGCGACCTGCGCCGGCGCATACCCTTCCGGCAGCGCGTTGCGCGGCCCGTGATTAAGCACATCGCCGAGGATAACCAGCCACTGCGCCCCGCTCTGCGCGAAGCGTTCCAGAACGCGTTCGGTCGCAGGCAGCGAGCCGTGAATATCGGATGCGAACATCAGTTTCATATCAACCCCTTACCAGACAATACGGTCTGTCTATGATAACGGAACTGCCTGCGCTTATCAGCCGCTACGTTTAGCCGACAGTGCGGCATAACGCTGAACAGATGCCCGCTGCCACTGGAAGGTTGCGTAGTCCGCCAGCGCTTCCGGCACCTCGTCGCCGTTCAGCACCAGACGGTTTAGCATCAGTGCAAGATCGGCATCGGCGATACACCATTCGCCAAACAGATTCTGCCCGCCATGCGCCAAAAGCGCGCCGGCGGTAGCAAAGAGTTTAGCCGCGCTGGTTTGCCCCGCGGCGCTCAGCGCCGGCTTCTTCACACCGCCAAACACCACATCGGTGGAACGTTCTTCGCGTATGGGCATCAGATCGCTGCGCAGCCAGGCCTGCACCTGCCGCGCCCGCGCGCGTTTTTGCAGGTCGTGCGGATACAAGCGCTCCCACTCCGGCGGCGCAAAGCGTTCATCAAGGTATTCGGTAATGGCCGAGGATTCGCTCAGCGAAAAATTATCCACTTCCAGCAGCGGCACGCGCCGTGTCGCGGAGTAGCCCTTCCAGCCTGGCTGCAGATGCTCGCCGCTGTCGAGATTGACGGTCTTAAGAGTGAACGGCAGGCTTTTTTCCTGCAGCGCCACATACACGGACATCACATAGGGGGAGAAAAAATCGGCATCGGACCACAGGGTAATAACAGGCTGATTCATAACATCCTCAATGAAGCCAGGGGGAGATAAATCAACATAGCTGGTCTGCTATAAGATGTCACTGGCAGCCGCATGAGGATTTCGCAATATAATCTTTGCCCCGCGATTGCGCAGGTCGCCTATACTCGAAACGTTTGCGACCTTCGATGGCGGGAGACCTCATGATCGATCTTTACTACGCACCCACCCCCAACGGCCACAAAATCACTCTTTTTCTCGAAGAGGCGCAGCTGGCCTATCGCCTGATACGCGTCGATATCGGCAAAGGTGAACAGTTTCGCCCGCAGTTTCTGGCTATCTCGCCAAATAATAAGATCCCGGCGATCGTTGACCACGTTCCGGTCGACGGCGGCGCGCCGTTAAGCCTGTTTGAGTCCGGAGAGATCCTGCTCTATCTGGCGGAAAAATCGGGAAAATTACTGAGCGGAGAGCTGCGCGAACGGCATACCACCCTGCAATGGCTGTTCTGGCAGGTCGGCGGTCTGGGGCCGATGCTTGGGCAAAACCACCACTTTAACCATCACGCGCCTCAGGCTGTCCCCTACGCCATTGAACGCTATCAGGTCGAAAGCCAGCGTCTGTATGGCGTAATGAACCGGCGTCTTGAAGCCAGTCCATGGTTGGGCGGCGAGCACTACAGTATCGCCGATATCGCCTGCTGGCCATGGATTAACGCCCACCAGCGCCAACGCATCGATCTTAGCCAGTTCCCGGCGGTGCATAACTGGTTTGAACGCATCCGCCAGCGCCCGGCAACGCAACAAGCGCTACTCAAAACGCAACAGTATTAATCCCCTGCTCGCAGGGCGTGCTTTGATGTATGATTGCGGAAATTACTACACGGAGGAAGCCTGCAATGTCTCAGCCAGACGCCATTATTCGTATTAAGAACCTGCGCCTGCGTACTTTTATTGGAATCAAAGAGGAAGAGATCGCCAACCGTCAGGATGTGTTGGTGAATGTGGTGATTCACTATCCGGCCGATAAGGCTCGCGACAGCGAAGACATCAATGATGCCCTGAACTATCGCACCATTACTAAACGCATCATCAGCCATATCGAGAATAACCGCTTCTCGCTGCTGGAAAAATTAACCCAGGATGTGCTCAATATCGCATGCGAACATCACTGGGTCACTTATGCTGAAGTAGAGATCGATAAACTTCACGCGCTGCGCTATGCCGACTCAGTATCGATGACTATGAGCTGGCGGCGCTAAAACGTTTGTAAGGGAGGCGGTATGAAAATCCTGCTCACTGGCGGTACCGGGCTCATTGGTCGGCATCTTATTACCAGGCTGCTGGAACTTGGGCACCAACTCACGGTTTCCACCCGCAACCCTGAACGCGCGAAAGCCCGTCTCGATCCCCGCGTCACGCTGTGGCGCGGTTTCGAGGGGCAAAACAACCTCGATGGCTTTGACGCCGTCATTAACCTTGCCGGTGAACCGATCGCCGATAAGCGCTGGACGGCAGAGCAAAAAGAGCGCCTGTGCCACAGCCGCTGGGACATCACCCGCCAGCTGGTCGCGTTATTTAAAGCCAGCGAAACACCACCCTCCGTGCTGATTAGCGGTTCCGCTACCGGCTATTACGGCGATCTCGGTGAAGTCGTGGTGACCGAGGAAGAGCCGCCGCACAATGAATTTACCCATAAACTTTGCGCCCGCTGGGAGCAAATCGCCTGTGAGGCGCAAAGCGATCGCACGCGCGTGTGCCTGTTGCGCACCGGCGTCGTCTTAGCGCCGCGGGGCGGGATCCTGGCCAAAATGACGCCCGCGTTTAAGCTCGGCCTGGGCGGACCTATCGGCGACGGTCGCCAGTATCTGGCGTGGATCCATATCGATGATATGGTGAACGGTATTCTGTGGCTGCTGGATAACGATCTGCGCGGCCCGTTCAATATGGTCTCGCCCTATCCCGTGCGTAACGAACAGTTTGCCCACGCGCTCGGCCACGCGCTTAATCGCCCGGCGATTTTCCGCGTTCCCGCCGCCGCCATTCGCCTGCTGATGGGGGAATCCTCGGTACTGGTGCTCGGCGGCCAGCGCGCGCTGCCAAAACGCCTGGAAGCCGCCGGCTTTAGCTTCCGCTGGTACGATCTGGAAGAGGCGCTGAAGGATGTGTTGGGCTAGGTAGATAAACGGGGAGTAACGGCTCCCCGTTCTCTTCCCAGGGGCGGAAGCCGCCTCGCAAATCGTTAATTCCTCGTTCTCCTTGCTACGCTTCTTGTGAAGCGCATTCCAACCGCAAAAATATACTCCTGCCATAACGTCCTGACGAGGAATATACCCTCAAAACACGTTGACACCCGTCAACACTCTTTTTATTCTGAGCAGGATTTAACGATGAAGGAACATCCGGTCAAACATATCAGGATGGCGATTGCCACGGCGCTGGCGCGGGGGTGGATATTGCTGCCTGCAGGTAAAAGCGCTCATTGCTTTGGACGTCTCGTCTGCGGCGTGGCTGAACACCGTGAACATATGATGAGCATTTGGTCGACGCCCGCCGTCCCTGAAAACCACGCCCGGCAAATAATCAGAATGGTCGAACGGTGTCCCATCCCGGCTACCGCGCGCATCACGCATAAGGAACGCTAAACGATGCCGATATTTAATTTTACGCTGACGCTGTCCGGCGTCACCAGTCAAACGCCCGGACTGGAAGATGCGCTCTTTGCCGCAGGCTGTAGCGACGCTCTGGTCTGCTTTTACGGTACCGCGGTCTACCTCGAGTTCGATCGCGAGGGCCAATCGCTGGAACAGGCGGCGCTGTCCGCCATCCGCGATGTAGAAACCGCCGCGCTGCCAGATATCCGCGTGGAGTCCATCGATTCGACATTGGTCGGGCTGAGCGATATCGCCGAACTTATCGGCGTCTCCCGCCAGGCGATCGCGCTATTAAAAGAGGGCGCTCGCGGCAGCGGGCGGTTTCCCGGCCCCGTACAGCGTGTGAAAGGCACTTCCCCTCTCTGGCGCTGGAAATCCGTCGTTGAATGGTTAGTCGCGGAAAAGCGCATCGCCGCCGATTCGCCGATGGTGGCTAACGCCCAACTGCTGGATAGCCTCAACCTGGCGCTACAGCTTCGCCGTTCACCTGAAAATCACCGCGTGCAGCGCTACCTGCAGAGTCTGAGCGCCACGTCACCCACGGGCTGATTCGCGAGGACGAGCATGTTACCCGGCGCAGCATAGTGGTAAAGTAGGCTTTCGTTTTAGCTGATTAATCGCTTTATGACTACGATAACAACGCCCCGCCTGTTGCTTTCCCGCTTCACTCCGGCCGATTGGCCCTTTTTTCTGCGTCTGCGTCAGGATCCTGACGTCATGCGTTACATGGGTGAGGTGTTAAGCGAAACGGCGCTACGCAGCGTGTTTGAATGCCGCTGCGAAGATACCGGCGTCTTTGTGTTGCGCGATTCGGCCGGCACGCCGCTGGGAGATATTGGTCTGCGCATCAGTACGAAAAATCCGCACGAGGCCGACGTCGGCTACGCGCTACTGCCGCAAGCGCAGGGCCAGGGCTACGCCAGCGAAGCGCTGCGCGCGATTTGTGATTACGGCTTTACCACCCTTGGCATCCACGCCATTAATGCCTGGGTGCTGGGAGATAACCTGGGGTCGTCGCGGCTGCTGGAAAAGCTGGGTTTTGTACGCATTCAGGTGCTGGAACAGGCCTACCACCTCAACGGCGTGGATTACGATGATTGGATCTACCGACTGGAGCGTTAAGTCATTCCCGGCGAGCAAACCCGCCGGGATAGAGGCGATTACTTCAGTGAACCTTTAAGGAACTGCTGCAGGCGCTGGCTTTTCGGGTTGCCGAACAGCTCGTCGGGATGCCCTTCTTCTTCGATTCTTCCCTGATGGAGGAAAATCACGTGTGAAGAGACGTGGCGGGCAAAGCCCATTTCGTGGGTGACGACCACCATGGTTTTCCCCTCTTCCGCCAGTTTTTGCATAATACGCAATACTTCGCCCACCAGCTCCGGATCAAGTGCCGAGGTCGGCTCATCAAACAACAGTACGTCCGGCTCCATCGCCAGCGCCCGCGCGATGGACACGCGCTGCTGCTGACCGCCGGAAAGATGTACCGGATATTTGATCTGCTGGCGTTCATCGATGCCGACTTTCGCCAGATACTTCACCGCCCGCTCGCGCGCTTCCTGTTTGTTGAGGCCGAGCACCTGAATCGGCGCCTCCATGACGTTTTCCAGTACCGTCATGTGGCTCCACAGGTTGAAGTGCTGGAACACCATCGTCAGTCGCGTGCGCAGCAGACGCAGCTGGTTTTTATCCGCTACCTTCAACTGGCCGTCTTTATCGCGCACCAGGCCAATATTCTGCCCGTTGACGATAATCGTTCCTTCGCTTGGCTTCTCAAGAAAGTTAATGCAGCGCAGGAAGGTACTTTTACCGGAACCCGATGAGCCGATAATACTAATCACGTCTCCGGCCTTCGCTTTCAGCGAGACGCCTTTCAGCACCTCGTGCTCGCCGTAACGTTTATGCAGATCGATAACGCTTAATTTATTGTCGGTCATGGCTTTCTCAGTGCGTCGAAGAAGGTTTGATATGCTGCAGCCAGCGCTTTTCCGCCTTGCGGAACAAGCTAATCAGCACATACGAAATAATTAAGTACAGTACCGCGGCGATACCGAAAGCGGTAAACGGCTGATAGGTCGCCGAGTTAATATCGCGCGCGATTTTCAGCAAATCCGGCACCGTGGCGGTAAACGCCAGCGCCGTCGAGTGCAGCATCAGAATGACTTCGTTACTGTACGCGGGCAGCGCAATACGTAGCGCTGAGGGCAAAATAATGCAGCGGTACAGCTTAACTGACGAAAAGCCGTAAGCCCGCGCGGCCTCAATCTCGCCCGGCGCCACCGAACGAATCGCCCCGGCAAAAATCTCGGTGGTGTAGGCGCAGGTATTTAAGGTCAATGCCAATACCGTACAGTTCAGGCCGCTGCGGAAAAACGCATTCAACAGATCGCTGCCTTTGACGATTTCCAGCGTATACATCCCGGAGTAAAACACCAGCAGCTGCACGTACAGCGGCGTGCCGCGGAAAATATAGGTAAACAGCCAGATCGGAAACTGGATGTATTTATTGCTCGATACGCGCCCGATGGCGAGAAACACCGCGAGGATGCCGCCCATCACCACTGAAGCAATCAACAGCCACAGGGTGATCGCCACGCCGGTAAAACGGTAACCGTCGGTCCACAGCAGGGATTTCCAGTACTCCTGAATAATTTCAATCACAGGTCAGCCCTCTTCACACCCACGGAGTAGCGGCGTTCAAGCAGCAGCAGCACACCATTGGAAATCGTGGTAAACACCAGATAGATCGCCCCGCAGACGATAGCGAAATAGAACGGCTGCCAGGTACTTTTGCCCGCCAGTTGCGTTGCCTTAACCACGTCTTCCAGACCGAGCAGCGACACCAGCGCGGTGGCTTTGAGAATCACCTGCCAGTTGTTGCCGATGCCGGGCAGCGCATAGCGCATCATCGCCGGAAACAGGATGCGACGGAACGTCTGCCAGCCGCTGAAGCCAAATGCCGTCGCCGCTTCAATATGGCCTTTCGGCACCGCCAGAAACGCGCCGCGGAAGGTTTCAGTGAAGTACGCTCCATAGATAAAGCCGAGGGTAATAATACCGGCAATCATCGGATCAATATCAAATTGCGCCATGCCGAATGCATCGGTGATGCTGTTAAGGGCGATTTGTAGCCCATAGAAAATCAGCAGCATCAGCACCAGATCCGGCACCCCGCGGATCAGCGTGGTATAGCCTTCAAACACCAGCGCCATAGGCCGGTTGGCGGATAGTTTCGCCCCCGCGCCCACCAGCCCGATAAGGACCGCCAGCACCACCGAGCTAAGCGCCAGCTCAAGGGTGACCAGCGCGCCCTGAAAAATAACCTGTGAGAACCCGTACAGCATGCTGTCTGCCCTGTCTGTCATCGATCGCCGCACGTGAAAACGCGTGCGGCGAGGTACTAACGATGATTAGTCGCCGTACACGTTAAAATCGAAATATTTCTTCGCCAGCTTGTCGTAAGTGCCGTCTTTACGCATCTCGGCGAAAGCTTTATTTAGCGCCTCACGCAGCTCGGTGTCGTCTTTCCGCAGACCCATGCCGGTACCGACGCCAAACAACTTCTCATCCTTAATGGACGGGCCGCCAAACTGATAATCTTTGCCAATCGGTTGTTTGAGGAAACCTTCGCTGGCGGCGACCTCATCCTGGAACGCGGCGTCAATACGGCCCGCGGTCAGGTCGGAATAGATATTGTCCTGGCCCTGATAGGAGACAATTTCAATGCCTTTCGGCGCCCAGTGCTCGTTGCCGTAGGTTTCCTGAGTGGTGCCCTGCAGCACGCCAATGCGCTTGCCTTTCAGCTTGCTCAGGTCTGGCGTAATATCGCTGCCCTTTTTCACCACCAGACGGGAATCAGCGGCATAAAGTTTGTCGGTGAAAGCAATTTCCTGCTGGCGCTTTTCGGTGATCGACAACGAGGACATAATCGCATCGATTTTCTTCGCTTTTAACGAGGGGATCAGCGCATCCAGCGGGTTTTCAACGAAGGTACATTGGGTATTGATACGCTTACACAGCTCTTTCGCCAGATCGATGTCAAAACCAATCAATTGACCCTGCGCATTCTTCGATTCGAACGGCGCATAAGTAGGATCGGTACCAATACGGATTTTCTGTGGAATGGCTGCGAATACCGTGGAAACGCTGGAAAGGGCCAGCGCCAAAGAAAGAGACAACGCCAGTTTTTTCATAATTCTCCTCAACAGACTGTCATTCTAACGGGTTTATTAGAAGCACTTACGCCAGTTATCGTGCCATTATTCGCCCTGCCAAGGCAAAGCAAAATGCGCATGAAAGCAGATTTTTTTGCATCAGAAACGCTTAACTATGCACTTTCTGAACAAAGAAAAACCGCTATCGCCCCATTCTGGTGCAAGCCATTAACCGCTTGCACCTATCAAGGGCAACAATAACCGCGTCGCAATGGAGCGGCCTGGCATAACCAGACCGCTACAGTCTTAATCGCCGTAGACGTTAAAGTTGAAGTATTTCTTCGCCATTTTGTCGTAGGTGCCGTCTTTACGCATCTCACCCAGCGCTTTGTCGAAAGCGGCTTTCAGCTCGCCATCTTCTTTGCGCAGGCCGATGCCGGTACCATCGCCGAAGTATTTTTTGTCTTTAACGGAAGGGCCGGTAAAGGCGTAATCTTTACCGGCAGGTTGTTTGAGGAAACCTTCGCTGGCCGCGACTTCATCCTGCAGCGCCGCATCGAGACGCCCGGCGGCGAGGTCGGAATAGATCAGATCCTGGTTGGCATAGGCGACAACATCCACGCCCTGGCTGCGCCAGCGTTCGTTGGCATAGGCCTCCTGAGTAGAGCCCTGCAGTACGCCAACATGCTTGCCTTTCAGCGACTCCAGCGTCGGCTGAATCGGCGAGCCTTTTGCCGCGATCAGACGAGAGTCTGCCGCGTACAGCTTGTCAGAGAACGCAATCTCCTGCTGGCGTTTTTCGGTAATCGACAGCGACGAGATAATCGCGTCGATTTTCTTCGCTTTCAGCGAGGGGATCAGCGCGTCAAAATCGCTGCCCACCCAGGTGCACTTCACCTTGATACGCGAGCACAGTTCATTGCCCAGATCGATGTCAAAGCCAATAAAGTTGCCCTTCGAATCCTTCGACGAGAAAGGCGCATAGGTGGTATCGGTGCCGATGCGGATACTTTGCGGCAGCGCCGCAGATACGCTGGCGGCGCTACTGATTCCCATGATTAACGAGAGAGCCAGGATCGTCTTCTTCATAGAAAGCCCTTAAGTGTCGTGATGTTGTTATGTTGTGCGCTGTCTGGTTATGTGTGTTGCCGACGGTTCTTGCAGGTTTTATGCCATTTTCCCGGTGCGTGCCGGTAACAGCGTTAAATTTGTTAATATAAAGTTGCAAGATTGTCTTAGAAGGGAAGATACCAGCATTAACGGATAAACCGCAGCGGCAAAACGCAAAAAAACAAATTAAATGTCGAGGATTTGATCAGGACAACAAAAATGCACCAGTGGAAGGCAAAGGTAAATAAAATGCACCAAACGGGTGCATCAGGCCCCGCCCTGCCAGCGGGTAAACAGGTCCTGCGGCAGGTCAATATCAAACTGATCGATAACCCGGTTAACCGTCTGATTAATCACATCGTCCAGCGTCTGGGGACGATGATAGAAGGCCGGCACCGGCGGCATGATCACCGCGCCCATTTCCGCCGCCTGCACCATTAAACGCAGATGCCCAAGGTGGAACGGCGTCTCGCGTACGCAAAGCACCAGCGGGCGGCGCTCTTTTAACACCACGTCCGCTGCGCGGGTCAGCAGGCCGTCGGTATAGCTATTGACGATGCCGGAGAGCGTTTTCATCGAGCACGGTAGAATAACCATCCCGCTGGTTTTAAACGAGCCGGAGGAGATGCTGGCGGCGATATCGCGCGCGTCGTGTACCACATCGGCCAGCGCCTGCACTTCGCGCAGCGAGTAGTCGGTTTCCAGCGACAGCGTCTGACGCGCCGCCTGGCTCATTATCAGATGGGTCTCGACCTCCGCGACGTCACGCAGCACCTGTAGCAGTCGTACGCCGTAAATCGCGCCGCTGGCGCCGGAAATGCCGATAATGAGTCGTTTCACGATGTTATACCCCTTGCGCATAGTGCCGCAGACTTTGCCGGATTATAGTCTCCGACGCAACCTGGCGGGTAAAAATAAAAAGGCCCGCGGTCTTCGAAAGACGGCGGGCCAGCAACAAGGGACCAATTAGCCTTCGTTATGCATCTCTAAGTTTTCAACTTCGGTTTGCAGTTGCACCGCTTTCGCATCGTCGTTACGCAGAGAATCAAGATAATCGAGATACTGTTGGTCAACGTCTTTGGTGACGTACACGCCGTTAAAGACAGAACACTCGAACTGTTGAATGTCCGGGTTCTCGGCGCGTACCGCTTCGATCAGATCGTCCAGATCCTGGAAAATCAGGCCATCGGCGCCGATGATCTGGCGGATCTCGTCAACTTCGCGACCGTGGGCGATAAGCTCGTTGGCGGTCGGCATATCAATACCGTAGACGTTCGGGAAGCGAATTTCCGGCGCCGCGGAGGCCAGATACACCTTTTTCGCCCCCGCTTCGCGCGCCATTTCGATAATCTGTTCAGAGGTGGTGCCGCGAACGATAGAGTCATCCACCAGCAGCACGTTCTTATCACGGAATTCGGCGCGGTTGGCATTCAGCTTCCGGCGCACGGATTTACGGCGCAGCTGCTGGCCCGGCATGATAAAGGTACGACCAACATAGCGGTTTTTGACGAAGCCCTGACGATACGGTTTATCAAGGATACGGGCAATCTCCAGGGCGATATCGCAGGAGGTTTCCGGGATCGGAATAACGACATCGATATCCAGATCTTCCCACTCACGGGCAATTTTCTCGCCAAGCTTCGTGCCCATGTTCACGCGGGCGCTATAGACGGAAATCTTGTCGATAAAGGAGTCCGGACGCGCGAAATAGACGTATTCGAACAGGCATGGGTTGCTGACCGGGTTTTCCGCGCACTGACGGGTAAAAAGCTGGCCTTTCTCGGTGATGTAAACCGCTTCGCCCGGCGCGACGTCGCGCAGAAATTCAAAGCCCAGAGTATCCAGCGCCACACTTTCGGAGGCGACCATATACTCGGTGCGGCCATCGCCGATATCGCGCTTGCCGAGCACCAGCGGACGAATACCGTTCGGGTCGCGGAAGGCGACCATGCCGTGGCCGATAATCATCGCCACGCAGGCGTACGCGCCGCGGATCTGGCGGTTCGTCGCGGCAATCGCGGCGAAAATGTTATCGGCTTCCAGCGGGTAATGACGGAAATTATCCAGCTCGCTGGCGAAGATATTGAGCAGAATTTCGGAATCGGAGGTGGTGTTGATGTGGCGGCGTTTTTCTTCAAACAGCTTTTGACGCAGCTCGTGGGCATTGGTCAGGTTGCCATTATGGGCCAACGTAATGCCGTACGGCGAGTTAACGTAAAAAGGCTGCGCTTCAGAAGCGCTGGAACTGCCTGCCGTTGGGTAACGGACGTGGCCAATCCCCATATTTCCCTGCATACGCTGCATGTGGCGCGCTTCGAACACATCGCTCACCAGTCCGTTGGCTTTACGCAAACGGAAGCAGTTATTTGCATCAATGGTGATGATGCCCGCGGCATCCTGCCCACGATGCTGAAGCACCGTTAACGCGTCATAAATCGACTGGTTTACCGGCATAACACCGGCGATACCGACAATACCGCACATACGTCTTTTCCTCGTTAAGCTACATCCCAACGCTTATGCTTTGGGCAAGAAACTTGACGAGCTCTGCAGATAGTCAAAGAACCATCTGATAACGAAACTGAACTGCGGGATAAGCTCAGACTTTTGCCAGTCTTCACTTTTTGCCATACCGGTGAAGCTGTCGAGAAAGAACAGAATAGCGGAGACGATCAGCACGCCGCGCAGGGCGCCAAAACAGATCCCCAACACCCTGTCTGTTCCTGACAGACCGGTTTTCTCTACCAGAGCGCCTATCACATAGTTAACGATAGCGCCGACGATAAGCGTTGCGATAAACAATATCGCGATAGCAATCCCATTTCGGACCAGTTCGTCTTCAAAGCCCGTGAACCAGACAGCCAGGTAAGTGTAGTAATGACTGGCGACAAAGAAGGCACATCCCCATGTCACCAGCGATAACGCTTCACGAACAAAGCCGCGGATAAGGCTAACCAAACAGGAAAAACCAATTACCGCAATAATGGCGTAATCAATCCAGACCATATACATCCCACGATTTTACGCCCTGTCGTCCAGTTCGGGGCGCATTCTAACAGAAAAAGAAAACGTTTGCGTAGGGATTTCCGTGCCCTACAGAAATAAAAATGGCGCTGAAAAAACATTCAACGCCATACTGCCTGACGCCTCTTCAGGGCGTATCCGGCAAGGGTTTCAGCAGGTTAACCCGCTTGCTGGCTCACCCAATCGGAGCGGATATGGTTTTTTAATTCGGGCTATATCCCATGACCACGCCGCTCAGGCCAGAAATTTGCTGCAGCTCGCCGAGTTGCCCCTTCAGCTTGTCTTTCGACGCATCCGGCCCCACCAGAATACGGGTAATTTTACCCTGAACCGGGGTGGATGGCGATGTCCAGGCTTTAAAGCCCGAGGAACGCAGTTTACCCACGATTTCGTTAACCTTATCGGCATTCTTCAACGCCCCTAACTGCACCACATAGGCTTTTCCGGTCGGCGCCGGAATAGCGGCCTGCTGCTGTTGCGGCTGTGGTTGCGGCTGCGGTTTCGCCGGAGGCGGCGTCTGCGCGACCTGCTGCTGCGGTTTCTCAACCGGCTTCGGCTGTGGTTTCGGTTGCGGCTTGGCGGCCACCACCGGCTCCTGAACTTCATCGAAGCTATTGTTGTTTACCGGGATGCGCGACGGATCCAGCGATGGCGCTGCGGCGTCTCCCGCTCTCACCTCTTCCGCGGCGCCTTCCGGCGGCTGCGAAGGCAGCGCCTGGGTAGCCGCCGGCAGCATATCCGGCTCATCGCGATCGCCCGGCTTCGGCACCAACGGGATCGCCGCAAATTCATCCTGATAATGTTTTTTCTGACCGTCGAGCAGACCCGGGAGAATAATTACCCCCAGCGCTACCAGTACAATCGTCCCGACTAAACGGTTCTGAAACTTACTCGCCACCGATTCTCCCCGCGTCTATCTCTTCCATTACATGCGCTACCGTGTGGAAGGAACCACACACCAGCACCGTATCTTCGGCTTTGGCATCCGCCATGGCGGCATGCCACGCCTGGGCTACGCTGTCATAACTTTGCCCTGCGCGCAGATGCGCAATGAGCTGATCCGCCGTGGCGCCGCGCGGCCCTTCCAGCGGCGCGCAGTACCACGCGTCTACTTCAGGCGCCAGATTCGCCAGGGTTCCGGCGATATCTTTATCATGCAGCATACCAATAACCGCCAGTACGCGCCCCGTTTTCGCTAAGGTTTTGAGACGCCCGGCGAGATAAGCCGCCGCATGCGGGTTATGCGCGACATCGAGGATCACCCGCGGCGCATCGCTGATAATCTGAAAACGCCCCGGCAGCATGGCGTGATGGATGCCGTCGCGCAGCGCCTGTTCAGCGACGTTAAGCCCGCTGGCGCGTAGCGCCGCCAGCGCCGTCGCGGCGTTCGGCAATGGAACCTGCGGCAGCGGCAGCCCTGCCAACTCGCCCTGACCATCGCTAAAGTTCCATGACTGGCCAGTCACGCTATAACGCCAGTCGTGGTCGCGGCGCAGCAGCGTCGCGCCCTTTTCATCCGCCACGTCGGCAATCGTCTGCGGCATATCGGGTTCGCCCACCACCGCCGGTTTGCCGGCGCGGAAAATACCGGCTTTTTCACGGCCAATGCTTTCACGATCCGGCCCCAGCCAGTCGGTATGATCCAGCGCGATGCTGGTGACCACCGCCACGTCGGCATCGACGATATTCGTGGCGTCCAGGCGCCCGCCGAGGCCCACTTCGAGGATAACCACATCGAGCTGCGCCTGCTTAAACAGCCATAGCGCGGACAGCGTGCCAAATTCAAAATAGCTCAGCGAAATATCGCCGCGTGCCGCTTCGATTTCGGCAAATGAGGCGGTATGCGCCGCTTCCGGCAGCTCTGCGCCCTGAATGCGCACGCGCTCGGTATAGCGCACCAGATGCGGCGAACTATACACGCCAACTTTATAACCCGCCGCCATCAGCACGGATTCCAGCGTCCGGCAGGTGGTGCCTTTGCCGTTGGTACCCGCCACGGTAAAGACAAACGGCGCCGGTTTTAGTATCGCCATCCGTCCGGCGACTTCGCTCACCCGCGAAAGCCCCAGATCGATGGCTTTACTGTGCAGATGCTCCAGATAAGAAAGCCACGTAGCCAGGGGCGACGTGGCCTGAGGAATAGGATCTTTTTCCATGATGTCCGCGAGAGTTAACGGTAAAAAAAAGGGCAGCGCCTGTCGGCCCTGCCCTCTGCATTATCAGGCCTCTGGTTCCTGATCCGGTACCGGTGGCACCACCTCGCCTTCGTGAGGCGCATCGGCCTGCGGCGAAGGAAGATTCATCAGTTTCGCCAGGATGCTGGCTAATTTCAGACGCATTTCAGGACGACGGATAATCATGTCGATCGCCCCTTTCTCAATCAGGAACTCACTGCGCTGGAATCCCGGCGGCAGCTTCTCACGCACGGTCTGCTCGATAACGCGAGGACCGGCGAAGCCGATCAGCGCTTTCGGCTCGGCGATATTAAGATCGCCCAGCATCGCGAAGCTCGCGGAGACGCCGCCCATGGTCGGGTCGGTCAGCACGGAGATGTACGGTAAACCGCGTTCCTGCATTTTCGCCAGCGCCGCAGAGGTCTTCGCCATCTGCATCAGCGACATCAGCGCTTCCTGCATACGGGCGCCGCCGGAAGCGGAGAAGCAGATTAGCGGGCAGTTGTCTTCCAGCGCCTGCTCAACCGCACGGACGAAACGCGCGCCGACAACGGAACCCATCGAACCGCCCATAAAGGCGAATTCAAACGCCGCCGCCACGACAGGCATGCCGTGCAGGGTGCCTTTCATCACCACCAGCGCGTCTTTCTCGCCGGTCTCTTTCTGTGCAGAGGCCAGACGGTCTTTATACTTTTTCGAATCGCGGAACTTCAGCACATCCTTTGGCTCGAGCTCGCTACCCAGCTCCACGAGAGAACCTTCGTCCAGCAGGCTATGCAGGCGATTGCGCGCCGACATACGCATGTGGTGATCGCACTTAGGGCAAACCTCCAGGTTGCGCTCCAGCTCTGCGCGGTACAGTACCTGACCGCAGCTGTCACACTTGGTCCATACACCTTCAGGAATACTTGCCTTACGGGTGGGGGTTATATTGCTTTTAATTCGTTCAATCCAGCTCATTGATAACCTTTCTACCTGAACCTGGTCGATGCCAGTTTTGTCGCAAGGGGCGCATAATGCCACTTTTGCCCCTCACAGACCATGAATGTTGCACATTAAATCATAACATCCCGTAACATGGGATAAAAAAGTGGTCGAACCGCTCACACTTTGCGCGCCGAACGTCATAGCAACGCCCGGCGAAAATGCCGCTAAGGGCTTATTTAGCCTGCTTTGCCGCCGCCCGGCGATGGCGAATCACTTCGATAACACCTGGCAGTACCGACAGGACGATAATCGCCACGATCAGCAGCTTCAGATTTTCCTGCACGATCGGCAAATCACCAAACAGGTACCCGGCATAGGTGAACAGCAGTACCCACAGCAGCGCGCCTACCACGTTATACGCCGCAAAATGACGATAGGACATGTGGCCCATTCCCGCCACAAACGGCGCAAAGGTTCTGACGATCGGCACAAAACGCGCGAGGATGATGGTTTTGCCGCCGTGGCGTTCATAGAAGGTATGGGTTTTGTCGAGATAGCTGCGACGGAAAATCTTCGAGTTCGGATTGCTGAATAGCTTTTCGCCGAACAATCTACCGATGGTGTAGTTCAGGGCATCGCCAACAACGGCGGCAATGACCATCAGCGTGACCATCAGGTGTACGTTGAGATCGTTAGTTGGCAGCGCGGAGAGCGCGCCGGCGACGAACAGCAGAGAATCTCCGGGCAGGAACGGCGTCACCACCAGGCCGGTTTCGCAGAACAGAATCAAAAACAGGATGGCGTAAACCCAGACGCCATACTGTGCGACCAGCTCCGCAAGGTGCACATCAATATGCAGGATGAAATCAATCAAAAAATGAATCAGGTCCATATTTGTCTTAGCCTTTAGTGACAACCGCCCCCTGTTACGGGGGCGCTGATATTAGTCCGCCAAAAATAGCGGGCCCATCGGCATTACCGGCAGATCGAAATGGGCCGGATAATCCACCGACACCAGATACAATCCTTCCGCTTTCGCCGTCGCGGCAGCCAGAGTCCGGTCCTTCGCCGCCAGCAGTTCTGCAATCCAGCTCTCTGGCTGGTTTCCGGCGCCTACTTCCATCAGGCTACCGACGATGTTCCTTACCATATGATGAACAAAAGCGTTCGCCTTGATATCCACCACCACATAAGCCCCGTGACGGGTCACGTTGATATGCATCACGTTACGCCACGGCGTGCGCGACTGACATTGCACCGCGCGAAACGAGGTGAAGTCATTCTCGCCAATTAAACACTGCGCGGCGCGATGCATCCGCCCGGCATCCAGAGGGTGGTAATAATGCGTCACCCCCTGGCTTAACACCGCCGGACGCAGGCGGTGATTATAGATGACGTAACGGTAACGACGGGCCGTCGCGCTGAAGCGGGCGTGAAAATCGTCCGCAACATGCTTCACCCAACGCACGGCGATGTCACCAGGTAAATTCGCATTTACGCCCAGCGTCCACGCGGCGTCTTTACGCTGAGCGCGGGTTTCAAAGTGCACCACCTGGCCGGTACCGTGTACGCCGGCGTCGGTACGCCCGGCGCAGAATACGTGTACCGGTTCGGCCGCCACCTGCGACAGCGCCTTTTCCAGCTTTTCCTGCACGCTGCGCACTTCGTTTTGCCGCTGCCAGCCGTAGTATTTGCTGCCGTCGTACTCGATGCCCAGCGCGATTTTATACACCGGCTGCTGCTGTGCTTCAGACATCAGTACAAATACTCCTGAACCAGCTTCTCGGCGATTTTCACCGCCATCAGCGCGCCGCCAAAGCGCACGTTATCGGCAACCGACCAGAACTGAATCTGCTCGGGCATGCCGTAATCGTTATGCACGCAACCGATGGACAGACGCGCGTTACCGGAAGCATCGCCGACCTGCGTCGGGAACTCGCCCTCTTCAGAAAGCTCGATATCCTCGCCGCGGGTAAAGGCGTCGCGCGCCTCCTCCGCCGCTAGCGGACGCAGCGCTTCAAAATTCACCATCTGCGCATGACCATAGAAGACCGGCGATTGCACGACGCTCGCGGAAATCATCAGGCCGTCATCCTGGAGAATTTTGCGCGCTTCATCGACGATACGTCGTTCTTCGCGCACGCTACCTTCGCGATCCGGCAGAATCGGCAGCATGTTGAATGCCAGCTGGCGACCAAAGAAATCGTCTTCATCAATCGGAATACCGTTCAGCAGCTTCGCGCTCTGCCCCGCCAGCGCATCGACCGCTTTTTTCCCCTGCGCCGAGGCAGAAAGCAGATTGGTAACGGTAATACGCGACAGGCCGCCATCATCGATCAGCGGTTTCAGCGCCGTCAGCAGCTGGCTGGTCAGGCTGTTTGGTACCGCAATCACGTTACGGTTGCGGTAGTCGCCGAGCACGAACGGGTTAACGTCCGGCACCACCAGCGGCACGTCCGGCTCCAGCGCGAACAGGCCGCTGAGATCGATAACCAGACAACCGGCGTTGGTGGCTTCTTCGACATACGCCGCGCTGGCTTCGACACCTGCGGCGAAGAAAGCCAACTGGGCCTGGGTCCAGTCAAATTCGGCGGCGTCCTGCACGATGACCGATTTGCCACCATAACGCAGATGTTCGCCCGCGCTTTCATTGCGCGCCAGCGCATAAATTTCGCCTACCGGAAACTGGCGTTCAGCAAGGGTTTCAAGCAGGGCTTCGCCTACGGCGCCGGTTGCGCCCAGTACGGCAATATTCCAGCCTTCAGACATGGTGGTGTACTCCAGAAAATAGCGACCCTGCCGGATTATCCGACAGGGGCATTAAGAAGATATTAACGAACAGGATGATGTACGGCATTAAAACCGAGCTGACGCAGCAGCGTCGCTGCTTTTTCATCGCTGCACTGTACGTACAGGGACGACCATTCGCGGCGTTCCTGATAATTTTTACGCAGCTTGTCGAATTCGCCGGCAATGCCTGCCACTTTACGCAGCGGCGCATCATCGCGGCGCACATCATACACCAAATGGACCAGCCTTTTCAGCGTCGCCTGATCGAGCGGGCCGTGCAGAGTGATGCGGCCAAATTCCGGCGCCGGGAGTAGCGTATCCAGCGCCACCTGCTGCGGATGGCCAATGAACGCGCTATAGGCTTCAAACACCTGAGTGGTGCCGCGCGCTTTGCCTTCAAGGGTATAACCGGCGATATGCGAGGTACCGATATCGACACGCGTCAACAACTCGGTATTCAGATCCGGTTCGGGTTCCCAGACGTCGAGCACCACGCTCAGTTGCTGCCCGGCCTGCAAGCGCTTGAGCAGCGCCGCGTTATCCACCACCGGGCCACGGCAGGCGTTAATCAGAATAGCTCCCGGCTGCAGGCGGCTAATCAGCGCTTCATTGGCCAGATGCAGCGTTTTATACTGTCCGTCTTTAAACAACGGCGTGTGGAACGTCAGGATATCCGCCTGCTGCACTAACTCGTCCAGGCTGCGGAAATCGCCTTCATCGCCGCGATCGGCGCGCGGCGGATCGCAGAGTAACGTTTTAATTCCCAGCGCTTCCAGACGTTTTTGCAAACGCCCGCCAACGTTGCCGACGCCGACGATACCGACGGTGCGGTCAGCCAGCGCGAATCCATCGCGCTCGGCGAGCATCAGCAGCGCCGAGAAAACATACTCCACCACCGCGATCGCATTACAGCCCGGCGCGGCGGAAAAGCCAATCCCCGCCTGCTGCAGCCACGCTTGATCGACATGATCGGTGCCTGCGGTGGCGGTGCCGACAAACTTAATCGTCTTACCGGAGAGCAGCGCTTCGTTCACCTTAGTAACGGAACGCACCATCAGCGCGTCGGCGTCGGTTAACGCTTCCTGCGGAATGGGACGACCGGGAACGGCCTGCACGTCTCCCAAACGGCTAAAAAGCTCACGCGCATAGGGCATATTTTCATCAACGAGGATTTTCACGGTTCAGTACCTGTCTGAGAACGAGAGTAAACCGGGGAAGTGTGCCATAATCTGGCCGCCAGGAACATCATCACCCGGCTTAAGTACAGCACTACGGTAAGGATTCATCATGACACCACCCGTTTCAGGTATGTCCGATCGCCCTCCGGGGACTGGCCCATCCGGCGCATCCGCCGTGGGTCCAAATGCGCTCACCATGCAGCAACGCACCGTTCTGGAGCGGCTGATAACGCGTCTGGTGACGCTGACATCGCAGCAAAACGCCGAAGTGTGGGCCTGCGTGAAGCACGATCTGGGTCTGAAAGGCGATACGCCGCTACTGGCGAGCCATTTCAGCGCGGCTGAGAGCAACCTGAATCAGCGCTTAAGTATCGCTCAGCAAAACCATCACCACCGGCAAATTCTCGCCCAACTCAGCGAACTGCTGACCCAGGGGAATAACCGTCAGGCGGTGAGCGATTATATCCGCCAGAATTATGGTCAAACCGTGCTGCATGCGCTGACCCAGGCGCAGCTGGAGAACGTGCTGCATCTGCTGCAAAACGGCCAGTTGGCGATCCCGCAGCCGCAGCAGCGTACGCCGACGCTGCGTCCTTTGCTGCCGGCGGAACATAACACCCTGAACCAGTTAGTGACCAAACTGGCCGCCGCAACCGGCGAATCGAGTAAGCTTATCTGGCAATCAATGCTTGAGCTGTGCGGCGTGAAATCCGGCGAGCTGATCCCCGCCACCCACTTCACCCCGCTCTCATACTGGCTGCAGGCGCGACAAACGCTGAGCGCGCAAACCGCACCGACGATGAATTCGCTGCAGGCAGCGCTTAAGCAACCGCTGGAGGCGCAGGAGTGGCAGAAAATCGCCGATTTCGCGCAAAGCAGTTGGCAGGTAACGCCAACGACGACCTTAACCAGCCCGCAAGTGCTAACGCTATTAAATAAAGTCTTTGCGCTACGCGTGGCCCGCGCCCAGGCGACAATGGCAATTACCCCGGTCGAGCCGCTGCCCGCCCCCCATGCGGTGTATAGTAAAAAAGCGTGGACGGTGGCAATTGCGCTGCTGGTGGTGATTATTCTGCTGTGGTTGGTGCTGTAAGCCTAAAACAATAACGGCGGCCTGATAGCCGCCGTTATGCCTTTATTTACGTAGCGTCAACAGAGTGACCACAATCCCTAATACCGCGCAAATCGCCCCGGCAAGAAAAACGGATGCATAGCCCAACGAGGTGGCAAGCAGGCCAGTCAGCGGGCCGGTGACGCCGTAAGAGATATCCTGAAACGCGGCATAGCCGCCAAGCGCGGTGCCGCGAACCTGAGCCGGAACCCGTTTGACTACCTCAACGCCCAGCGCCGGGAAGATAAGCGAGCAACCGCAGCCGGTCAAAGCGGCGCCCGCCAGCGCGACCCAGGCGCCCGGCGCTTGCCACAGCAGCGTCAGGCCAATAGCTTCAATCAGTAGTGACACCATCGCCACCTTAATGCCGCCGAAGCGATCCGGCATCCAGCCGAACAGAATACGCATCAGGACAAAAGCGCCGCCAAACGCGGTCAACGTGAAGCCGGCCATCGCCCAGCCGTGGCTGGCGAAATAGAGCGAAACAAAGGTGCCGATTACCGCAAAGCCGACGCCCTGCAGGCCGAGACCAATTCCCGGCCGCCAGATCATGCCGATGACGCTCCATAGCGAAGGACGCTCGCCGCCGTGAGCGGGAACTTTACGGACCGTGCCGTTAATCGCCCACGCCAGCAACGGCAGCGCCATCGTGACGCAGGCCAGCGTCGCCACGCCGAAACGGCTGTAAATCAGCAGCCCCAGCGGCGCGCCCACCGCCAGCGCCCCATACATCGCCATGCCGTTCCACGACATCACTTTACCGGAACGACGCGGGCCAACCAGCCCTAATCCCCAGCTTAAGTTGCCGGTCAGCAGTTGGCTTTCACCAAAACCGAGAATCAAACGGCCCAGCACCAGCAGGCCAAATTTGGCCATTACCGGCACCGGCAGCAGCGCCGCCGCCAGCCAGGCGCCGCCGGCCAGAGCACAGGCCAACATTCCTTGCAGCACCGAGCGTTTCGCGCCGTACTGATCGGCCAGTCTCCCGGCATAGCCGCGGGTTAAGACCGTGGCGAGAAACTGGATGCCGACGGCCACGCCGACGAGAGTGTTGCCAAAACCGAGATCGTGATGCACAAATAGTGGGATAACCGGTAGCGGCAACCCCACGGTCATATAGGTCAGAAAAACCGCAAAGGTAATGCGAAATAGCGAGAGATTCTCTGAAGCGTTGTTTATCGTTTTTGTCGCTGCGGACATGCGTTACCCCAGTTTTGCAGAGCAAGGCGAGAAGATGGAATGAGAATAATGGCGAGCAATTTGCCTTCTCTCGCCGGGCGCTGTCAAGACGTCAAAAAAAGGGGAGCCTGAGGCTCCCCTGGTTCTGTTTCGTACCAATTAGGCGTTGTATTTACGCATAACCAGAGTAGCGTTGGTGCCGCCGAAGCCGAAGCTGTTGGACATCACGGTGGTCAGCTGAGCATCGGTCGGTTTGGTGACGATGTTAAGGCCGGCAGCCTGCTCGTCCATCTCTTCGATGTTAATGCTTGGCGCGATAAATCCGTGCTCCAGCATCAGCAGAGAGTAGATGGCTTCCTGTACGCCTGCGGCGCCCAGAGAGTGGCCGGTCATCGCTTTGGTGGCGGAGATAGCCGGGCTGTTGTCGCCGAAGACTTCGCGGATAGCGCCCAGCTCTTTCACGTCGCCTACCGGAGTAGAAGTGCCGTGGGAGTTGAGGTAGTCAATCGGGGTATCAACGCCGTGCATCGCCATCTGCATGCAGCGCACTGCGCCTTCGCCAGATGGCGCAACCATGTCCGCGCCATCGGAAGTCGCGCCGTAACCGACGATTTCCGCATAGATATGCGCGCCGCGCGCCAGCGCGTGTTCCAGCTCTTCAACCACGACCATGCCGCCGCCGCCCGCGATAACGAAACCGTCGCGGTTCGCATCATAGGTACGGGACGCTTTGTCCGGAGAATCGTTGTATTTGGTGGACAGCGCGCCCATGGCGTCGAACTCGCAAGCCATTTCCCAGCACAGCTCTTCGCCGCCGCCGGCAAAGACGATGTCCTGTTTGCCCAGCTGAATCTGTTCTACCGCGTTACCGATGCAGTGTGCGGAAGTGGCGCAAGCGGAGCTGATAGAGTAGTTGACGCCGTGGATTTTAAACGGCGTGGCGAGGCAGGCGGATACGCCGGAAGCCATCGCTTTGGTGACAACATATGGGCCCACGGCTTTCAGACCACGCGGGCTACGCATGGCATCGGCGCCGAAGACCTGGAATTTCGGGGAGCCGCCGCCGGAACCTGCAATCAGGCCGACACGCGGGTTATTCTGGTATGCTTCCGGCGCCAGACCGGCGTCGGCTACCGCCTGCTCCATGGACAGATAAGCATAAATGGATGCGTCGCTCATAAAGCGCACTACTTTGCGGTCAATGAGGCCCGTGGTATCCAGTTTGACGTTGCCCCATACGTGGCTACGCATTCCTGAATCCTTCAGCTCCTGAGAGAAAGTGATCCCTGAACGTCCTTCACGCAGAGATGCCAGGACTTCCTGCTGGTTATTACCGATGCTGGAAACGATGCCCAAGCCAGTAATCACTGCACGTTTCATTCAATACCTCTGTAAGTCGCACTATTTTAAGTTTCGAGTCGCACAATAGCGTACACTTGTACGCCGAACAAGTCCGATCAGCCATTTTGTGTATAAATTTGCGCCTTCTGGCACACATCGTTAAGATCGCGCTACGCCTTGTGATTCGAGTAACTTACGTGAAACAAAACGCCATACAACCCGCCAACCTGGAATTCAACGCTGAGGGTACACCTGTTTCCCGAGATTTTGACGACGTTTATTTTTCTAATGACAACGGTCTGGAAGAGACGCGCTACGTTTTTCTCAACGGCAACCGGCTTGATAGCCGTTTCCCAACCCACCCGCGCTCGCTGTTTATCGTCGCGGAGAGCGGCTTCGGCACCGGGCTCAATTTCCTGACGCTGTGGCAGGCGTTTGCTGTTTTTCGTCGCGATAATCCGCAGGCTACGCTGCAAAGATTACATTTCATCAGTTTTGAAAAATTTCCGCTGAAGGCCGACGACCTGCGTCTGGCGCACCAGCACTGGCCGGAACTGGCGCCATGGGCTGAACAGCTACAGGCGCAGTGGCCGCTACCAATCGCGGGCTGCCACCGCCTGCTGCTCGACGATGGCCGCGTCACGTTGGATTTATGGTTTGGAGATATCAACGCGCTTACCGACCAGCTTGATGATTCCCTTAACCGCCAGGTCGACGCCTGGTTCCTCGACGGCTTCGCGCCGGCGAAAAATCCGGATATGTGGACGCCGGGGCTGTTTTCCGCCATGGCGCGCCTGGCCCGCCCCGGCGGCACGCTGGCGACCTTTACCTCAGCCGGTTTCGTGCGCCGCGGGCTGCAGGAGGCCGGTTTTAGCATGCAAAAACGCAAAGGCTTTGGCCGCAAGCGCGAAATGCTAATCGGCGAATTGACCGCCGACGCGCCGACGCTGGCGCGGACGCCATGGTTTGCCCGCAGCGGCAGTCAATCGCGCGAAGCGGCGGTGATCGGCGGCGGTATCGCCAGCGCCCTGCTCTCGCTGGCGCTGCTGCGTCGCGGCTGGCAGGTGACGTTGTACTGCGCTGACGATGCGCCCGCCAGCGGCGCATCCGGCAATCGCCAGGGCGCGCTGTATCCGCTATTAAGCCAGCACGATCCAGCGCTGGCGCGCTTCTTCCCGGCGGCGTTTACTTTCGCGCGCCGCCTCTACGACGCGTTGCCAGTGGAATTCGATCATCAATGGTGCGGCGTAACCCAACTCGCCTGGGATGAAAAAAGCGCGCAGAAAATCGCCCAAATGCTGGCGTCAGATTTACCGGCGGAGATCGCCCGCGCGGTGACGGCGGATCGGGTCGCTGAACTTACCGGCGTTGATACCGGCTGCGGCGGCATTACCTATCCTGCCGGCGGCTGGCTGTGCCCGCAGCAGTTGACGGCAGAATTGCTGTCGCTGGCGGCAACGCAGGGGCTACGCAGCCACTTCGGTTATCCCGTTGAAACGCTCAGCGCGGAGGGCGACGGCTGGTTGCTCAATCAGCAGCATCATCATCAGGCGGTGGTACTGGCGAACGGACATCGCCTGACTGATTTTGCCCAGACCGCGCAGTTGCCGGCTTATCCGGTCGGCGGCCAGGTTAGCCATATCCCCACCACGCAGGGGCTTTCCGCCCTGCGCCAGGTGTTATGCTATGACGGCTATATGACACCGCAGAATCCCGCGAATCAGCAACACTGTATCGGCGCCAGCTATCATCGCGGCAAGACGGATACCGATTTCAGCGCCGAAGATCAGTGGCAAAATCGCCAGCGCCTGATTGATTGTTTCCCGCAGGCGGCATGGGCAAAAGAGGTGGATGTTAGCGGCAACGACGCCCGCTGTGGCGTACGCTGCGCCACCCGCGACCACCTGCCGATGGTGGGCAATGTTCCGGATTATGAGAAAACGTTGACGCAGTACGCCACGCTTCACGAACAGCAGGAAAATGTCGACAGCGCGCCGGTTTATCACAATCTGTTTATGCTCGCGGCATTGGGATCTCGTGGGCTGTGCACCGCGCCATTGAGCGCCGAACTGCTGGCCGCGCAGATGAGTGAAGAACCGCTGCCGCTGGATAGCGACACGCTGGCGGCGCTGAATCCGAATCGGTTGTGGGTGAGAAAACTGCTGAAGGGAAAAGCGGTAAAATAACGGCGACTTGCGCCTTATCCGGCCTACGGTCCGTGCGGTCTGCCGTTAATTTATTCACTACGCAGGCTAAAACTGCCGGCGCTGGTGGCCTAAAAACCCCCGGTGGCGCTGCCGCTTACCGGGGCTACCGCGCTGTGCGATTTGGTAGCCCGGAAGGCCCTGTGCGCTCTCTGCGCCACGGAAAACATCTTGCAGAAGAATTAACCGGGAGCGCAAGATACTCTGGAGCGAAACGAGATAAATGCTTTCTCAAGATAAAAATTGCAAACCGATAACAGTATCTACAGCCTGGTAGCCCCGGTAAGCGCAGCGCGACCGGGGAGAGTCTCCGGATGTCGGCTAACGCCTCATCCGGATGACATCAGTTATCAGGCCTGATTTTTCGCCTGCTGGTACAGGTTATTCCACATTCCCTGCACCAGAATCTGATCCGGCGGCGACAGTTCACCCGCGCTGATGGCCTTTTCCAGGCTGCTGGCGACTTTATCATTAATCGCCTGCGCCGAGTGCTCCCCTTCCCCTTCCAGCTCGGCCACCGCCAGCGTCAGGTGGCCGCGCAGATAACCGCCAGCAAACAGTTCGTCATCACTGGCGTGGTCTACCATATCGTCAATTAACGCCAGAATGCGTGATTCAAACTCCGCGATCATCGTCTTTCCTCTTTCATTTGTAATTCGTGGCTTTAGTGCAGGTCTTCCGGCCACGGAAATTGTTCTGCCGTCAGCGGCGGCGTTTGGTAATACTGTTGCAGCGCGCGAATAAAGCGCGCCGGGCGCTCAGGGATCCCCTGCTCCAGATAAGTCATCACCTGGGCATGCACGCGCCGCTGAAACGCAATACGGTCGGGTTCAAAGTCGCCTTCCAGGTTGTCGCAGCTGACGTTAAATGGAAATCCCGCCGCCGTACAGAACAACCAGTCAAAAGCCTGTGGCTTAACCTCGACGTCTTCGAACTTGCTTTGCGTCATTGCATCGCGGCCGTCCGGGCAGTACCAGTAACCAAAATCCACCAGCTCGCGCCGCGCCTTGCCGGCGATACACCAGTGGGAAATTTCGTGCAGCGCGCTGGCGTAAAAGCCGTGGGCAAACACGATCCGGTTATAGGGCACTTCGCTATCTGCAGGAAGATAGATCGGTTCGTCGTCGCCTTTAATCAGACGGGTATTAAAATCATCGGCAAAGCAGCCGTCAAAGATCTCGACCAACTGCTGATAATGGTGTTGCTGTTGCATTAGTGAATTCCCAACCACTGCAAAATCTCAGCCCCGTGGCTGTCGTAAAGAAGTTTAGCGCTCATCACCGCGGAGACGATGACGATCATTGGCCGAATCAGCGACTGTCCTTTACTCAGCACCAGCCGCGAACCGGCGCGAGCGCCGATAAACTGCCCGGCCATCATCACAAAACCGGTAGCCCAAATCACTTTGCCGCCGATAATAAACAGCAGCAGGCCGCCAATATTGGAGGTGGCGTTTAGCAGTTTGGCGTGAGCGGTGGATTTCGCCAGATTAAACCCGGCGAGCGTCACAAAGGCCAGCGCATAAAAAGAACCGGCGCCGGGGCCAAAAAAACCATCGTAGAAACCAACGCTGCCGCCAGCGACCAGCGCGAACGGCAAGCCATACAGGCGACGCTGACGATCGGATTCCCCGAGCTTCGGCATCAGCAAAAAGTACAGCCCGATGCCAATCACCAGCAGCGGCAGGATTTGCTTTAAAATATCGGACTGCACGTGCTGCACCAGCAGCGCGCCCGCCGTCGAGCCGATAAAAGTCATCAGAATATTGAGTTTCTGATCGGCGAGATTCACTACCTTGCGACGGATAAAATAGAGCGTCGCGGAAATGGAACCGCCGCAGGCCTGTAGCTTGTTGGTCGCCAACGCCTGAGCGGGCGGCATACCCGCCGCCATCAGCGCCGGGACGGTCAACAACCCGCCGCCGCCGGCTAAGGAATCAATAAATCCGGCCAGAATCGCGACAAAAAAGAGCGCCACCAGAACCATTGGCGACACCATAAACAGCTCGGCAAAACTATCCATTAGAGAAGATGCTCATCCAGTAGCGCCTGGCAGGAAGGCGGCAGCGGAGGCGGCGTCTTCTTCACAGGTGGGGTTGACCCAGGTTTAGGCGGTTCAAACCAGCTTTGCAGCTCGGCTCCGCAGCCATCGCCAGCCGGCGGCGGTGCTTGATCTTCGCACTCAAGGCTGCCCGCCGGGCAACGCAGGCGCACGTGCATATGAGCGCGATGCTGGAACCACGGGCGGACTTTGCGTAGCCATTGGCGATCGTTACCGGCATCGAGGCACAATTGCTGTTTGATAGCCGGGTTGACGAAAATACGTGTTACATCGTTATCTTCCGCCGCCATTTTAATCAGGTTGCTGATTTGCGGGCTCCACAGCGACGGCACCACCCGCTTACCATCGCGGGCGACTAAGTCCAGAGCCTGCGGTTTCAGCAGCTGTGCGGAGGTCCAACGGGTCTGCGGCAGTTGCAGGAAAATATCAACATCCAGACCCGACTGATGGCTGGCGTGGCCGCCGTTAAAGCGCCCGCCGGCAGGCATGCCCATATCGCCAATCAGCACCGTCCCCATACCTTTATTGTGCGCCTGCAGGCTCAGTCGCTGAATAAACTGCACGAGATCCGGGTGGCCGAAGTAGCGCCGCTGATCGGTACGCATCACCTGGTAATCAGGGGAGTTCAACGGTAACGGCTGGGCGCCGACGATGCAGCCATTGGCAAACGCGCCAATAGACTGAGCGCTGCCGCTAATCGGCTGGTATATTTTCTGCCACGGCGTCGCCGCCAGGCTGGCGGTGCTGGCCAACAGCGCCAGCACCGCGATAACGGTATTTTTCATCGGTTACCAGCGTGGAATTGATGTCGTCACGTCGCCATTCTGCGCGCGCTGACGCATAAAGTGATCCATTAACACGATAGCCAGCATGGCCTCGGCGATTGGAACCGCGCGAATGCCGACGCACGGATCGTGACGCCCTTTGGTGATCATTTCGACTTCTTCGCCGAAGCGGTTAATCGTATGACCGGGAACGGTAATACTGGAGGTTGGCTTCAGCGCGATGTTAGCAACAATTTGCTGGCCGCTGCTGATACCGCCAAGAATGCCGCCGGCGTGGTTACTCTGGAAGCCGTCTTTGGTGATTTCGTCGCGGTTTTCACTGCCGCGCAGTTTGACCACCTCAAAACCATCGCCGATTTCTACCCCTTTCACCGCGTTGATGCTCATCAGCGCGTGGGCGATATCGGCATCCAGACGGTCGAAGACCGGCTCGCCGAGGCCCGGAGGAACGCCATCCGCCACGACGGTCACTTTCGCGCCGATCGAGTCGCCCTCTTTTTTCAGGCCGCGCATCAGTTCATCCAGCGCCTCGATTTTATCCGGATCCGGGCAGAAGAATGGGTTCTGCTCAACCTGATCCCAGTCTTTGATAGCCAGCGGAATATCGCCCATCTGCGTCAGGCAGCCGCGGATAACAATACCGAATTTGGCCGCGAGGAATTTTTTGGCAATCGCCCCGGCCGCCACGCGCATCGCGGTTTCACGCGCGGACGAACGCCCGCCGCCGCGATAGTCGCGCAGGCCATATTTCTGCTCGTAGGTGTAATCCGCATGTCCCGGACGGAACACATCTTTGATAGCGCCGTAGTCCTGAGAACGCTGATCGGTGTTTTCAATCAGCAGGCCAATGCTGGTGCCGGTGGTCACGCCTTCGAAGACGCCAGAGAGGATTTTCACCTGGTCCGGTTCGCGGCGCTGGGTGGTGTAACGCGATGTCCCAGGGCGACGGCGATCCAGGTCGTGCTGCAGGTCGGCTTCGGTCAGCGGAATGCCTGGCGGCACCCCGTCGACGATGCAGCCCAGCGCCAGGCCGTGCGATTCGCCGAAGGTGGTGACGCGAAAGAGTTGTCCAATTGTATTTCCTGCCATCACGGCTCCGTTCTTTTCGTTATGTTTGCGTGTTGTTTTTTTAGTCTTTATAAATGCCGAAATGCGCGCGCGCGTCAATGAGCTGCTGTTTAGTCAGCATAAAGACGCCATCACCGCCGTTATCAAACTCAAGCCAGGTGAACGGCACGTCCGGGTACTGCTCCATCAGATGTACCATGCTGTTACCGACTTCACAAATCAGAATACCGTCGTCGTTGAGGTAATCCGGCGCGCAGCCAAGAATGCGGCGCGTCAGCTTCAGACCATCGCTGCCGGAAGCCAGACCCAGCACCGGCTCATGCTCATACTCGTCCGGCAGGTCAGCCATATCTTCTTCATCAACGTACGGCGGATTGGTCACGATCAGATCGTACTGCAGCTTCGGCAGATCGCGGAACAGATCGGAGCGGATCGGGGTAACCTGGTTAATCAGGCCATGCTCTTCAACGTTATGTTCGGCAACGGCCAGCGCGTCCGGGGAGATATCGACAGCGTCGACTTCGGCTTCCGGGAAGGCATAGGCGCAGGCGATGGCAATGCAGGCGCTACCGGTACACATATCGAGAATATGTTGCGGTTTATGGTTTATCAGCCCGGCGAACTGGTTATTGATCAGTTCGCCAATCGGCGAACGCGGTACCAGCACGCGCTCATCGACATAGAATTCATGGCCGCAGAACCACGCTTTGTTGGTCAGGTAAGCGACGGGAATACGTTCGTTGACGCGGCGAATCACGCGCTCAACGATACGATGTTTTTCGCTGGAGGTCAGGCGCGCGGCGCGCATATCTTCCGGTATATCTAACGGCAGGTACAGTGAGGGTAATACCAGCTGTACGGCCTCATCCCACGGGTTATCGGTACCATGACCGTACCAGATGTTGGCGGCGCTAAAACGACTTACCGCCCAACGCAGCATGTCCTGAATGGTCTGCAGCTCATTGACCGCTTCATCAACAAAAATTTTATCCACGCAATCCTCCAGGGCACGCTCTGCTATAAATTCGGCGGCTAGTTTGCCACGACGGCGGCGATAAATCAGCATTCTTGCGCAGCCGGAGTGGGGAAAAATAGGTTTTCCTTGCCTGAAGCGCGGGCGAGTCGGGTAAACTACCGAAAAGAAATAGTGAGATTGGGCAATGAAAAAGAAAACACCGCTAAGCGCGGAGGATCAGGCGCTGTTCCGCCAGCTAATGACCGGCACCCGGCAAATTAAACAGGACACCATCGTACACCGCCCGCAGCGCAAGAAACTCAGCGAGGTACCGCCCAAGCGATTGCTGCAGGAACAGGTGGATAACAGCCACTATTTTTCCGACGAATTTCAGCCGTTGCTCAATACGGAAGGCGCGATGAAGTACGTGCGCGCGGATGTTAGCCATTTTGAGCTGAAAAAACTGCGCCGCGGCGACTATTCGCCGGAGCTGTTTCTCGATCTGCACGGTTTAACCCAACAGCAGGCGAAACAAGAACTCGGCGCGCTGATTGCCGCCTGCCGCCGCGAACACGTCTTCTGCGCCTGCGTGATGCACGGGCACGGCAAACATATCCTCAAGCAGCAAACGCCGCTGTGGCTGGCGCAACATCCGCATATTATGGCGTTCCATCAGGCACCAAAAGAGTACGGCGGCGATGCCGCGCTATTGGTACTGATTGAAGTTGAAGAGTGGTTGCCGCCGGAGCTTCCGTAAACGGAAGCTCCGGGGGGAAAGCCTTAGATTGCTTTCGCCATTCTCAAATTGCAGGGGCTCATCTGCCAGGTGAATTCGCCCTTGCCGTCGGCGTCGAGGGTGACGCAGGCAATGGCTGAGGTCGTAAACATCGGGGGCGTTTCCCCCGGGCACAGCTCTGAGACGAGGTACCCCACCAGCGGCAGGTGTGAAACGACCAGCGCCGTTTTCACGCCTTCATTTGCCAGCGCCTGAAGATAAGCGCTGACCATCCCTACATCGCCGCATGGCGTGAGTTCCGGCATCACGTCGACATCTTTCGGCAGGTTCATGCACTCCCCTACTATGTCCAGAGTTTGCTCTGCACGCAGGTAAGGGCTGACAAGCACCCGCTCAATATCCACTTTTTGACCTTTCAGCCAGGTTGCCATCTGACGAGATTCGTCACAACCGCAAACGGTTAAGGGACGAACGGAGTCACTGGCTGCATCGAGGGCAGCGTCGCCGTGACGCATGATAAAAACTTGCATATTGCACCGCTTTTGTTAACCAGAATCACCGCAACTCGCTCTGCGTAAACAATACGCAGGCGACCCGGTGGCCGGGCATTGTGCCTGATCCATCCAACGAATGAAACGCTGTTTTTTACCTCAATGGCGTAAGTATAGTCAATGTTTGTTTACAAAACAGCCAATCAACAGCGCCAGCCAACGTTGGATTTACCTTCTTTTGACCACAACTTAGGTCGTCCGTTCACCAGTGGGCCAAAAGGTCGCCCCCTGCTCGGCCATGCGCAATAAGGTGTCGCACGGAGAAAAACGAGGGCCGTACTGTGCGGCCAGACGCTGCAAGATTGCGGCGACTTCACCCGCGCCGAGGCTATCCATATAGCGGAACGGGCCGCCGAGAAACGGCGGAAAACCTATACCAAAGACGGCGCCGATGTCGCCATCGCGCGCGCTGCGCACGATCTGTTCATCAAAACAGCGCGCCGCTTCGTTGAGCATCATCATCACGCAGCGTTCAGCAACCTGCTGAGCAGACAAACGCGCCTGCGGACTGGCTACTGCCAATAATGGGTAAATAGCGGGGTCAGCCCGTTTTTTGCTTTTACGCCTTTTTGTCTCATAAAGATAGAAACCGCGATTATTTTTTCTCCCTTTGCGATCGTCCTTCAAAATCGCGTCAATGATGTTTGCAGGCGGGCTAAAACGTTCACCAAAAGCGGTCTCCAGTACCGGGATAATCTTAGTGCCGGTATCAATGCCGACTTCATCCAGCAACTGAATAGGTCCGACCGGGAAACCAAATTTAACCAATGCATTATCAATATGTTCGACCGGCTCGCCTTCCAGCAGCAGGCGCATGGATTCATTGATATAGGGCGCCAGAATACGGTTAACATAAAAACCGGCGCGATCCGCGACCACGATTGGCGTTTTCCCCTGCAGCTTCGCGAGCTTGACCACCGTGGCGATAGTTTGCTCATCGGTCGTTGCGTGCGGGATAACCTCAACCAGCGGCATTTTTTCGACCGGGCTGAAAAAATGCAGACCGATGACCTTCTCCGGCCGGGCGGCCTGAGCGGCGATCTCGCCGATCGGTAACGATGAGGTGTTAGAGGCAAAGATCGTTTGCGGCCCGCAGCATTGTTCGATCTCGCCCACCATCCGCTGCTTGAGCGCCAGATCCTCAAACACCGCTTCGATCACCACATCGCGATGGGCAAAGCCATGATAATCTGTGGCCCCGGAAATCAGCGCCAGCTGACGATCGCGTTCACTGGCGCGCAGATAGCGGCGACGCACCTGCTTATCCAGCAGATCCCAGCTGTACTTCAGCGCATGATTGATGCCTTTCGCCTGAATGTCTTTTATGCGTACCGGCAGACCGCCTTTACAAGCGGTGACGTAAGCAATACCGCCTCCCATTAAACCACCGCCTAGCACGCCGATGCTTTTAAGCGCAGCAGGGTCAGCCTCGGCGCCACGATCTTTTTTCAGATCGGTACTGGCAAAGAAAATAGAGCGTAACGCTTGCGATTGCGGCGTCATCGCCAGTTCGCCAAACGCCCGCGCCTCTTCTGCATAACCGCTGCTGCAGCCGTACGCCAGTCCGTTTTCTATCACCTGTAAAATACGCTCTGCCGCCGGGTAATTACCCTGCGTTTTTTGCCGGGTCTTTTTTGCCGCCATGCGGAACAGCAGCTGACGGCCCAGAGGCCCGGCAAGCCCCCGTTCGCGCGCCGGTACTGTGCGGCTCGCCGGCCGGCCCTGTAGCGCCAACTCAACCGCGGTCTGTAGCAATATCGATTGCGGGACAACATCGTCCACCAGACCGGCTTTCAGCGCCTGACGCGGACGCAATTGTTTACCGGTGAGGATCATTTCGAGCGCCGTACTGACGCCAATCAGCCGCGGCAGGCGTTGAGTGCCGCCCGATCCCGGTAACAACCCCAGCTGTACTTCCGGCAATCCCAACCGCGTTTTATCATCATCGCTACAGACTCGCCCATGACAGGCCAGCGCCAGCTCCAGGCCGCCCCCAAGGCAGGCGCCGTGAATGGCGGCAATCACCGGGATAGAAAGCGCGTTGATCTCGGCCATGATCTGCTGACCCTGACGCGCCAGCGCTTCGGCTTCTGCGGCGCTGGTACAACGAGCAATCATGTTGATATCGGCGCCGGCGATAAAGTTATCGGGTTTAGCGGAGATAAATACGGCGCCGCGCAGCGCTTTATTCTCGCGGAGCTGACGGATAATCGCCCGTACCTCGCCGCCGAACTCGGCTTTCAGTGTGTTCATCTTTTCGCCGGGCGCGTCGATGGTGATAACGGCGATATTATCCGGGCGAATTTCAAGCGTAAAAGCTGTTGCCGCTTCCATTATTCGGCCTCCAGAACCATAGCGGAACCTAAACCCCCTGCCGCGCAGGCAGTGACCAAACCAAATCCGCCGCCGCGGCGCCGGAGTTCATGCAAGGTCTGCGTAATCATGCGCGCGCCGGTCGCCGCAAAGGGGTGTCCGTAGGCGATAGAGCCGCCCAGCACATTGAACTTGCTGGCATCGACTTCCCCGGTCGCCTGCGCGCGGCCCAGAACTTCCCGGGCGAAACGATTGCTGGCTAAACATTGTAAATTCGCCAACGTCTGCGCCGCGAAAGCCTCATGCATATCAATCAGCGTGAGGTCTGCAAGGGTAATGCCGGCCCTGTCGAGCGCCAGGGGAGTCGCCCACGCAGGGCCCAGCAGCATATCCTGCCAGACATCAATAGCGGTGAAAGCGTAGCTACGCAGATAGCCCAGCGGCGTTAACCCCAACTCTTTGGCTCGGGATTCGGTCATCATGATCACCGCGGCGGCGCCGTCGGTGAGCGGCGTACTGTTTGCCGCCGTGACGCTACCGTGTTTGCGATCGAACGCCGGACGTAACTTCTGGTAATCCGCGAGGGTTGAATTTTTACGAATATTGTTGTCCTGTTCCAGCGGCTCGCGATAAGGCGGCACATAGGCCGTCATCACTTCACTGGCCAATTTGCCCTCTTCCCAGGCGCGGGCGGCAAGCTGATGCGAACGCAGCGCCAGCGCGTCCTGATCTTCACGGCTGATGCCCCAGGTTTTCGCCATCTGCTCAGCGGTGTCGCCCATCCGCAGGCCGGTTGAGTATTCCGCGACAGCAGGCGGCACCGGTAAAAGATCGCGCAGGCGCAGGCGGGAAAAGAGTTTTAGCCGTTGACCAAGGGTACGCGCTTTATTGGCATCCACCAGGGTGCGGGCCAGTTTTTTACTCACGCCGATGGGGAGAACGGAGGAGGAATCCGCGCCGCCGGCAATGCCCGCGCGGATCGTGCCGGCCATCAGGCTTTCGGCAATATTGGCTACCGCCTGAAAACTGGTGGCGCAGGCGCGACTAACACTATAGGCGTCGGTATGCACATTCATGCCGGTACCGAGCACGATTTCACGAGCAATATTAGGCGCTTCCGGCATCTGCACAACCTGGCCAAAGACCAGCTGTTCAATCACTTCCGGGGGAACTTCACTGCGCGCCAGCATTTCGCCGACGACCATTTTACCCAGATCAACGGCCGGAACGCCGTGATACGCCGTCGCCTGACGGGCAAATGGGGTACGTAAACCGCTGACAATGGCAATGCGATCGCCCTGACGGGTGATAAGCGGTAATGCCTGACTCATAACACTCCCCTGTTAACCGATAAAACCAAGTGGTCTGACCTGATAACTAGTCTTAACTAATTTTTTACATTAAGCCAATCGGGGAAGAGAAAAAGTGGGAGCCAAAACACATTGAATAGAAAAGATAACGCCTCAGGAAAGAGGCGTTAAGAGAGAGGATTAACGTAACCCCAGCTGGAAGATCAGCGATTCCGCTTCGCAGCTAAAAACAAAATCGATATTCAGCTGCACGCCGCCGTCAACATCGGTGAACGTCGAGTTAATTTTGCACGGTTCAGACTCAACATTGCGGGCTTTTTCGCTCAGCGCGGCGAGCGTCGCTTCCGCTTCTGCGCGGTTGGCAAACACGCGGCTGTAGGAGGCGGTGCAGTCGGTGTTGTCCACAATGGTGCCAACATCCATACAGCAGCAAACTGGGGTTTCATCAGCGCTACATTTACTCATCGTAGATTTCCTCTGTATATGCACCTTTGGTGCCAGACAAATAATGCGCCTATTTTACGCCCGCCCCCGGCCGCCCTCCAGTTGTTAATAGCAAGAAAACGGTTAAGTGACAGAAATCACACTTAAAAATGATCCAAAACAAAAATGCCCCACTTTGGGCATGACGCACCGGGGCAATTTTGCCAGCTGGATCGCGTTTCTGTTATCACAATTGAAAAATCTCATAAACAAACTTGCAACAACTCATCTGGTCAGACCTATACTCAGGCCACTGGTCTGATTTCTCTGTCGTAAAGCAGACCCTACACTTCGCGCTTCTGTTACGGCATGTAACATAGTTTAAATAAAAATAACTCAATGAGGTTATGGGCATGAGCCAGAAAACCCGCTTTACCCAATCTGCCCTTGCAGTGGCTGTAGCACTTGTTTCAACCCAAGCCTGGTCCGCAGGATTCCAGTTAAATGAATTCTCCTCTTCAGGTCTTGGTCGTGCCTATTCCGGTGAAGGGGCAATCGCTGACGATGCGGGCAACGCCAGCCGTAACCCCGCGTTAATCATGATGTTTGACCGCCCGACGATGTCGGCAGGCGCCGTCTTCGTCGACCCGGACGTTAATGTTTCTGGTACCTCGCCTACCGGTAAAAGTCTGAATGCAGACAATATTGCCCCAACGGCATGGGTACCAAACTTCCACTTTGTTTCGCCAATAAACGAGCAGTTTGGTTGGGGTGCATCTATTACCTCTAACTATGGTCTCGCGACTGAGTTTGCTGATGACTATGCTGCCGGCAGTATGGGTGGCAAAACCGATCTCACCACCGTTAACCTCAATTTAAGCGGCGCCTATCGCCTGAACAGCAACTGGAGCTTTGGCTTAGGGTTTGATGCGGTGTATGCGAAAGCGAAAATCGAACGCTACGCAGGTGATTTAGGACAAATCGTTGCCGGTTCCGGCAAGCTGCCGCCAGCGCTAGCGGGCCGGGTCTCCCAGATCCCTGCAGACACTCAGATTGCGCATTTGAACGGCAACGAATGGGGCTTCGGCTGGAACGCCGGTATCCTGTATGAGCTGGACAAAAACAACCGCTACGGTTTCACCTACCGCTCTGAAGTTAAAATCGACTTTGATGGCAACTATAAGAGCGATCTGCCGTCCGCGTATAACCAGATCCTCGGCAACTTCGGTCTACCGGCCGGTACCGATGGCCGTACCACTAACGGCGCGCTGACTCTCAATCTGCCAGAAATGTGGGAGCTGTCGGGTTATAACCGCGTCGCGCCGCAGTGGGCAGTGCACTATAGCCTGACCTACACCAGCTGGAGCCAGTTCCAGGAGCTGAAGGCCACCGGCAGCAATGGTCAGACGCTGTTCTATAAAGATGAAGGCTTTAAAGATGCTTATCGCATCGCGCTGGGTACCACCTATTACTATGACGATAACTGGACCTTCCGTACCGGTATCGCCTTCGATGATAGCCCGATTCCGGCTGGCACCCGCTCCATCTCTATCCCGGATCAGGATCGCCTGTGGCTGAGCGCCGGTACCACCTACGCGTTCAATAAAGATGCTTCAGTGGATGTCGGCGTCTCTTACATGCACGGTCAGCACGTAGAAATTAAAGAAGGTCCTTACACCTTCCGTTCTGAAGGTACCGCCTGGCTGTACGGCGCGAACTTCAACTACCGCTTCTGATAAGCAAACGATATAAAAAAAGGGTGAACATCATGTTCACCCTTTTTCTTTTATGAATCGCGTGGATTACTGCGAATCGATATCTTTCAGCTCATCCTGAATCGCCTGCGCGTTCGGGTTGTCTGCCGGCGTCAGCTTACCGCCGTTAGCGATAAAATCGTGCCGCTGGAAGTAGGCTTCACGCATCAGGATGTACGGATCGGAAGACTGGCGCAGCAGGCCATCGGAATCCAGCAGCTGAGCGCGAGTTTCAATCCCTTCTACCGCCCATTTACCGATAGACATCGGCCAGGTCAGCCAGGAGAGTACCGGATACAGGCCATCGGCCATGTCGCCGCCCTCATCACGCAGGGTGAAACTGCCATAGAACGGTAACTGTACGTACGGGCCGTAGCCCACGCCGTAGTGGCCCAGCGTGCTACCGAAACGATGCGGTTCAACGCGCTGCAGCTGCGGGTTCGCCATACCGGCCACGTCGATCAAGCCGCCCATCCCAAGAATAGTGTTAAGGAAGAAGCGAGTGAAATGCACCATGCCTTTATAGGGATCGCCCTGCAGGAAGGAGTTGACCATTACCGCCGGTTCTTCAAGGTTGCTGGTGAAGTTGCTTAAACCATTACGCGCCGGTTGCGGCACATAATCACGCCAGGCGACGGCAACGGGGCGCAGTACATAAGGATCAACCACATTAAAGTTGAAGTTGAACATGGTACGGTTAAACCCTTCAAGCGGATCTGAACGCCCCTGCGACCGATCGTCAGTGCTGGAACTGGCGCATCCCACCAGCAATGTGGCGCCAAGCGCAAGCGCCGACAGGCGATAATTCATAGGTTTCTCCCTGTTAATTCTGGCTATCGCTGGAGGCATCCGGGACGGCGCCCCCATTAGCATTTTATCGTTGGGTAGCTGCTTTCAGCATAGCCTTCTTTGGCATCAATGTAGCTTCCCGATTCTATACATATTTTGCAATATTCGTATTGCTATTCTTGCCATTGCGCTGAATTTAGGAGCATATCCTGTGCCGCCGCGCTGATTTCTCTCTACGCTTAGTAACAAATACAAAGGGAGAGCAGCCATGACCCGACAAAATAGCGCCACCGGCACACATGATAGCGATGAACGCGAAGTTGAAAGCGAAGAGAAGCAACATGGCGAGAAAATAGAAGTGGATGAGGAGCGTCTGCCTTCGCAGGCAATGGCCACCCATGAGGTGATTCGCCAGGAGGGAGAAAAGGAGCTCGAGCGCGATGCCATGGCGCTACTGTGGTCAGCGATTGCCGCCGGCTTATCAATTAGCGCTTCGCTGGTGGCCAAGGGAATTTTTCATGTTCACCTCAGCGCCCTGCCCGGCGGTTATCTGCTGGAGAATTTGGGTTACACCTTCGGCTTTATTATCGTCATTCTCGCCCGTCAGCAGCTGTTTACGGAAAATACCGTTACCGCCGTGCTGCCGATTATGCATAAACCCAGCGCCGGTAATATTGCGCTATTGCTACGCCTGTGGGGCGTGGTGTTATTAGGTAATTTATTGGGTGGCGCTATCGCCGCCTGGGCGTTTAATATCATGCCGATTTTCGATGACGCCACTCGTGAGGCGTTTCACAGCATCAGCCAGAAAGTCATGGAGAATACGCCTGGCGAGATGTTCGCCAATGCGATTATTTCCGGCTGGCTGGTGGCGACAATGGTCTGGATGTTCCCGGCCGCTGGTTCGGCGAAAGTCATCGTCATCATCCTGATGACCTGGCTCATTGCACTGGCGGACACCACGCATATCGTCGTCGGCAGTGTGGAAATTTTCTATCTGATTTTCAGCGGCGCCCTGCCCTGGCAAGAGTTCATCTGGCCCTTCGCGCTGCCGACGCTCGCCGGCAACATCTGCGGCGGCACCTTTATCTTCGCCCTGCTAAGCCACGCCCAGATTCGCAACGACATGACCCAGGAACAGAAAGCCAAAGCGAAGGCCGAAGCAGATAAAAAGGGCTAAACGGCTGCAAATTAAGCAATTAATCGCAATGCGCTTAACGGGCGGCGGAAAAAACGCTATAATCCCGCCGCCTTGTCCCCTTAGTTAAATGGATATAACGAGCCCCTCCTAAGGGCTAGTTGCAGGTTCGATTCCTGCAGGGGACACCATGTTTACCTCATCTTACGGCTATTTCAATTCTCTTCCCCACCCGGTTTAACGATCCCAAGTGCCAGCGTATGTTGCGGATCGCGGGCTATCCAACTACAAGGTCGGCGAAAATACTCAGCACTTATCGCGGCAAGCGCGATGACTATTAACATTTCCATCTCGCCACAGTTGCCCCAATAAACATCCTGCCGATGGCGGGTAATATTCCAGCCGCAGCCAGATAGCGTAGGCTGCGCAAACAGTATGCAGGCGTCAGGCGCCTCTTCGAGCCCGATTTGCCGCTCCGCTCGAGAGCAAGTCTCTGATAATGTTTCTTTATCTGTAACATCGTACACTTCACCGCGAGTGAGGCAGACGGAGCCGCCCTTACCAACCAGCCATAATGCCGCCGACTCGCCGGCTGGCAGTACCGAGTAAAAGGAAGCCATTAGCGAGTGGCACCCGGCCACCAGAATCGCTTCATTGCTCGCTAAGGTGTCGCTTATCGCAGCAAATTCCGCAAGGCTCTGTTCGCCTCGCCACAACCGTGGCTCAGCAGGCAACCCGACTGTAGGAAATGTCGCCTGCATCTGAGCGCAAAATGCCTGCCAGGCGCGGCGCGAACCCTGCCAGTAACAGCACCGTAAATCGGGTAACCCAGCGTGGAGGCGTTGTTCCTTCCATTGCAGCACCAGCATTTTCACGAGCTGTACCTCGCGTTCATGCGCAGGCTCAACCAAGGTACGGGCAACTCGTAATGCCTTGCCGCTCGCCTCGTTTTTTACCTCTGCGGGACGCTGTTCATGTTTGAGCAGGCGCCACCAATGCGTATTCGTTGATCCAGACGGCCCGAGCAACACTACGTCACTTAACGTAAAATGCAGCTGATGCTCTGTCCACCACTCCTGCTGATACTGACTGACCAGCCGGTAATAGTATTGAGCGTAATGAACCGACAGCCGGTAATAGAGGAGACGAAGCATCCACAGTATCACCATCACTATCGCACTGCCGCATGACACTATGCCGACAACGTTTCCAACAGGCTGAAGTATTAGCGCCCCGATTCCCGAGAACACCACCACTATCAAGCTTATCGACAACCAGAGCACACCATAAGGCGGGCTGGCAACCTGGTAAGGCGGATATTCAGGTAATGGCCTCATCTTCCATATCCGCACAATAGGTGCAGAGTAAGGTTCTGGCGTCTTTCCTGTAACATTGTTCGCTCCTGCTCCAACTATACCAGCAGCGCTGAGGCTATTGATTCCGTCCAACGCTTTTCTATTTGTGATTTCTTCAGCGCCAGCCGCTGCTCACTAATCATCTGGGTTTGACCGGCAACGACCAGGCCAGGCTCCATGGTGGGCAACTGTAACTGCGCGGCGTTTTTCAGCATCGATAATGGCTTACCAGAAAGCAGATCGATTGCCTGAGTTTCCAGATAAATAGCCCCCGCAGCGCCAATTACCCCAATAAGCTCACCCATTACCCGCTTCTGTTTAATGATAACGGCGACACCGCCTGCGACCGTCGCTGCCCCAACTACCGCACCAGCAATCATCAGTGGAGTTAGCGGTTTACTACTTCGGCTGCCAAAGTAGATCATCCGCTGCAGAAAATAACTCCCCCACGGCTCGCGGGCTCCTAGAGCGCTGTGCATAAACCATGCGCGGGAATCATGTATTTGCTCGTCGAACAACGCCCGTACCAGTCCTGCTGGCAGATGGGCATTACTGCTCTCACCCTGCGGCGGAAAAAGTATTTTTTCTCGCTCGGCGCCTGTGGTTTTTATTTTTAGCCACTCACCGTATTCATCATCACCATTTAGCAGGAAAATCCCATTACTCATTGCGTCGACGGCCTTAAACAACCAATTGCCGTTATCCGTACGCGATAGTCGATGATAATCCTCCCGAAACTCATCTGCCGCCTGACGCAATTGCGTCTGCCCAAGGGCGGCATCAAAATCTTTTGGCCCTTGCGGCAGCATCAGAAACGCGGACTCCTGATCTTGCTCAACAATACGTTTACGCCGTGCTTTTTCTACCGCCTGTTGGGCCTCCTCTCTCTCAGCTTCAGATTTTTTTCTGACCTGCGGATCGCTATCTTTATCCAGTCCATTTGCCGCAGAATCGATGTAAAAGCGCTGGGTCTTGTAGCTACCGCCGGCATAGCGATTAATGCGCCATGCGGTGATCCAAGCGATCTGTTCTTCCAGGGCTCGTTCCAGGCAGAGGGGAGCACGTTGGGGGTCATATTTGGCGGCCAGTTCTTTACTAATATCTTTGGCGTAACTTTCAACACTTAAAGTTAAAGTCCTCCAACTGTTAAAACGCAGAACCACTTCTGGAGAAATATCAAAGTCACGAACTAATTGGACGGGCATAACGCGCCAAAGATCCTTTTTCAAATCAACAGGTAAACTTTGCAGCTTCACCTTTAATGGCGCACCTATATTATAGGCTGCAGCGTATATATCATTCAGCGCAATTTGGGATATTAATTCTAAATCAGAATCACCTTTTCCCTGATCCCCCGGCGGATATCCTCCCCCTATATCCGAGTGCACCCCCGGATAAATAACCTCCACGCTATTCGCCGGGTATTTGCCGTCCGGGCGGCGAATGGAATCCAGCGGGAAACACAGCCGCTGTTCATGTGCCGAAACCAGATGTACACAGCGTTTGATAAATCCGCCGTAGAACTCTTCATCCGGCAGCTCCTGGCTTCCGTCCGCCCACCCCATATGTCCTTCCGCTACGGGGGCAATATGCGCGACCCCCACTGAAGCAACGGTATCTAACAGGCCCAGAAACTCCACGCTTAATGGGATCTTCAGCTCTCCCACCGCCAGACACTGTTCGGGCTTTGTTTCTCCCTCCCCTGGCTTTGGCAGCAGTTCGCTCAGCCAGTTAACAAAGGTCCTGGCCGCTGCCGCTCCACGAGAAAAACCATACACATACAGCTTAATGCCTAATAGCTTCTGTTTGCCGGGCGTAGCGGGCAGCAGCGCTTTGCGCAGATCTGCGGACATTGCATTCAACAGATTATGGATGGTTTCATAGCGGTTAGCGCTGCCGGTCAGGCCAAAGGAAACCATCGATGTTGCCATCTTTTTGACCGCCTTCCAGCTATCGCCATCCGAGAGCGCATCCTTATCCATGGTCCGTTTGAGAGCATCGACCAGCCGTAGCAGCCCCCAGTTTATCCGGTCTTCGCCGTGTGTTGCCGCGGCGAGTCCCATTATGCTGAAATCCAGATCCATCACCTCCGGGAAAGGAGTACCGACGCCGGGAATATAATATTTGTAGTATTTATTGCCGCCACTGTTGCTGGCATCCAGCAGCTCAGGCCCTTTATCCGCCAACCCACCAGCATAACCCTGGCCAATAGTGGCGCGGAACAGGCGGGCAATATTAGTTGGATGCTTCGGATTGGCGACAAAAAGATCGTGATTAAGGTTATTACCGGTGCCATCAAAAAACAGGCTGATATGCAGTGTTTTGCAACAGGGGGGCTCCACGCGCCGCCCGACGGCCAGCGATAATTGCTGTCGGTAGGCCGTTTCAAGGCTCTCCTGGCGGAGGCTATTCTGCCCTACCAGCGCGGCTTGCGTCGGTAAACGTCCTTGCGCCGGAAACGCAGGCGGGTACCATGCCCGCTCGCTAATTATCGCGGACATAATTTCGGCTCCATCATCTTTATAGGTTCCTTAATGGGGTATCCCGGACTGCCGTAGTTGGCACAACTGGTGGTCACTTTGGCCCGATCGCAAGGCAAAAAATGCACGGTGATCCCGCAGGTTTCCTGTCCCGTATAGTCCGGTACCGAAACTAAAAATGAATGATGTCCACCTAATGCATTGATTTTTTTATACCACTCTTGTATTTCATCTGAATAACTTTGCCACGCCTGATAATATTCTTTTTCACTCATTCTAGAGGTATCAGGCCGTTCTGGCTCTGGGATATCAGGAACATCGCTGGCAAAAGCCACCCCCGTTTCCCAGTTCACCTTTACCGTCATCCCTGGTCTCCATTTCGCAGGTACCTGGTAACAGCATCCACCGCCGCCCCCCTGATACGGCCCGATAATGTCTATTCCCGACTGGCCATCGACGCTGAAAGCGTTAATCGCCCAACGGGTATGATTGATGGCTTTAATGGTTCCCGCCAGCGCCCCCTGGCTGGCGACAGTCAGCAGCAATGCCACCAGTATCACGCGCGGAAATGTTAGGTTCATGGAATATTCCTTTATCAATAACGAGGCATGTGAGTCATGATTTGGTTTTCATTCTGCAGGAGAGTGCCGTTCCACCAGGGTATTCATCACCCATTCCTCGCGATCGTTGTCCAGCAAAATTCCATTTTTTGTCGCATCCAACATCGCCCGAAAGCAGGCTGAAAAGCGTTCTTCTTGGGAGCTGAACAAGCTGTCCGGCAGACTTCGATGGCGAAGAAATAACCTAACGTCGCAAAGACACATCATCACTTCGAATTGCTCATCACTGAAAGCGATTTTCTGGCATTTTTCACCACGCCCAAGCGGAGCGCCGTGACCGATCAATAGTGCCGGCCTGGCATCAAGATCCAGCCAGCTCCAGAAGAGTGCGGGACGACGTAGCTGCGCTTGCTGCTCGGGTTGCAGAATATCGGAAAATAGCCACGGAAATAGACGAGCGTCAAAGTAGCGAAAAAGGCCTGATCGCCCCTCATGCGTTGCATCAACGCAGTCAGTTAGCCATTCGGCTAGCGTGGAGAAAGCCCACTGCGACCCTATTGCCAGTAATGGCGTTCTGGTTTGCGTTTTATACGCCAGTTCGATAAACCACTGCCGCTGTAGCGGGGCATTAAGTGCGATACGAATCAGGAGCGGCGCCATTTCGGGCAGAGATTCCTCCGGCAGACCAAGGTAAAGGGACTGCCATTGAAGAGGGGGAGAAAACTCCTCAAGTGCCGGGATAATGGAATAATCGAGACCGCTCTGGTCAATAATAAAATCAAGATACGCCGTTTCTATTTCGGCACAAAGCGGCTCAAGCTTGCTTACCCAGTCACTTATAGATTGCATACTCAACTATGTTTCCCTCTGTAAGAAACGCTCAGGTATGTTGCTATTTCCCCCCTATTTTTATGCTACACACCTTCGCCAACAATAAAAGAATAATGATTGAGATGAGATAAAATTAAGCGACGCCACTAAAAAAATAAAAAATCACTTAAATATATTCATCAATATGAAATAGATAAATCACCCTATGCTAATGGCGTTAAATGTGCATAATCAGGCAACCGGGAGAGCAATCTGCGCTTCGTAGCGCAGATTGCTCAACTCCACCTTAGTCATGCAAACCGGCGTAAGCCCTGAGTCATCTTTTTTTGCAGGCGGTATACATGAAACAAATCACTATCAGTGATATGCAACAACAGAGCGCGGCCGCCGCGGTCTCGCCCCGCCTACGGGCGCATCGTAACTTCCATCCGGAACTCAGCGATCCGGTACAGCGTCTGGCCATTGCCATGGAGCCGGGAACTTACATTCGTCCTCACCGTCATCCTCATACTTTTGAGCTGCTGCTGCCGTTAAGCGGCCGTTTTGTAGTACTGAACTTCGATGAACAAGGCACCGTGACCCACCGCGTGGTATTAGGAGAAGAATGCACGGCGCTGGAAATGGCGGCCGGTACCTGGCATGCGGTACTGTCGCTCGATCGCGGCGGTATCATTTTTGAAGTCAAGCACGGAGGCTATCAGCCGGTAGCCGAGCAGGATTCCGCGCCATGGGCACCAGCCGAAGGCGCGCCGGGTACCGAGGAATTAATGGCGTGGTATGCCACGGCGCAGGTGGGGGATGGCGGTTTTACTCTCCAGAAGAGCGCCCGCTAATTTATGCCTGCGATGGTTACTATAAAAAGGCGCTGCGGCGTCTTTTTTATTTATCGATACAATCATTAACATCTAACGCATTCAGTTTTAGAGTAATTTATTATAGTTCAAACCCGGCTTACCGTTAATTAAGCATTGTTCTATTCCTTATTTATAAAACAGGGATTATAATTATCTACAGAGGGTATTTTAACCATCCTCCGCCGTATAAATATTATGAACTATAAACTCACATTCCGCTGATGAATAGTTTTTCATGAAAAGGATTGTGTAGTCGAATAAAAACGCTCGCGTTCTGTTAATCAGAACACGCAAACCATTTAAAACATTTACATTAAATTAACGCCATGAATAAGATAGAAAGAAACATTTGGAAGTTGAACAATCTCCCACCGCTGGAGTATTGCTCTATCGCTCGTGCGCAAAAACTCTTGCAGTGCGAACTGGAAGATTTACTTCACTGGCACGATATCGGCGCTATCAGCCTGTGCCTGAAACTGAAAAAAAATCGCGGCACTCTCAATAGCGCCTTAACCAGGAATCAAGGGGTTGGCGACTCGTCATACGGCTACGGTGGTTTTGATGACATTACCAAAGCCAATAAACCCTGGTCTCAGCACTCTAAAATAAACAATATCATCACCCTGAATGAAAATGTGTCGGTCATTGATGCCAATCACGACAGCGCCATCGCCAAAATTAAACTCAACGTTTCAGTTTCTGGTTTATGGCACACTCATTCAAGAAATCTAATGGATGTACTGGAGAATCCGGACAACATTCAACAAGAAGATTCACTGAGCATTATCTCTCCGGCTAAAAACGTCATCTACTGCAATTTCATTCCTGATAATGATGATAAGCCGACGATTGAGCTAAGCAAGCTGTACATTACCTGTAAAGAAATTGAGAAAATTTACGAGCACACCATCAGTAGTCGTCCGCTGGAACATTCTGAAGCCGCGATGAATTCATATAATGAAAAAACCATTAATGAGCCATCCACGCCGCCACAAAATAAGCTGCTGCTCGAATTCATTAATTATATCATTCAATCTAATCCCGCCTTTAACCGCGATCTACTTAATGCGACAGAAAGCAGTAAACAGCTCGCTTTTAAATCCATCATGGAAAAACTAAAAAAAGAAGGCATCGTCACCAACGAAAATCATTCGATGGCTTCACTCTCTGAACTGATTCTCAATTCATGATACTCATTTTTGTGCGGATTATTCACACGAATAATCCGCTACTGTTACAGTGATAGTGCTGATACCGGCGCACTTTGCTTTCCCGAGTAAAAGCAAAACAGAAAAAGTACGATAAAAGACAAAAAATATCCCCCTACCGCGTTCGCTATCGTCTATATATCTTCTATTGTTTATCACGGTCGATTCACATCGACTTCATCATCTCACGCCAACTATAAGCTCATGCTCAAACTATCCCGATGCCCCATAGCCATTCTCGGTACGCTTGCTTTGTATTGCGGTTCCGCTAGCGCTGAGGTCGACCTCGGCTCAATCGACATTTTTTCCGCCGATAACCCGAATAGCCCGGTGCCTAAAGGATGGGTTCTCGGCGGCGCCGCCATTAGCGGTACCGCACGCTACCAAAAGCAGGACAACGAAACCCACTTTATTCCCGGAGGATTGTATTTTGGCGACCAGTTAATGTATCTCGGCGATCGCGCCCGCTACTACTTTCACCTTGATGACAATATCGCGCTTTACGGCTATGGGCGCTGGCGTTTCGGTAATTTAGATCCCAGCGACGATGCGGCATTCAAGGGAATGGACGAACGTAAAGGGGAACTGGAAGGCGGTATTGGCGCTACCTGGATCACGCCATACGCGCTGATAAGCGCGCGCATCAGTTCCGATATCAGCGGTCGCAGCAACGGCCAGGAGCTGCTGTTATGGGCCGATTTTCCGATTGTTAAAGACAATCTGCTGGTGATGCCCGGTATGGGGCTGATGGTGCGTAGCCATAACATGGCGAACTACTATTTTGGCGGCGTCTCAGCAGGCGAGGCGACGCCCGAGCGCCCGCAGTGGGATACCGGTACGACGGTATCGCCAATGGTCGCCATCATTACCAGCTACCGCTTTAGCCCGCATTGGGTCGCTATGGTAGCGGCAAACTACGAACGCTATGATGACGATATTGCCGATAGCCCCATTGTCCAGCACAGCGGAGAACTGTATGGCATCCTTGGCGTTGGATATACCTGGTAGATAAACCGCATGTCTGGCAAAAATCATCCTCGCGTGAGAGAACTCAGTAGTATTTCGGCAACCCATAAGCAAATCTTATTGACTCAATCACAAATAAGTCTTTTAGCTTATGGCATAAGCTCGCTACCCTGAAGCAGGGTTCAATCTCCAGCCTGCCGCCGATTGCGCTCTTTTACCCGGCCTCTACGCCGGCATGTGATCTGTAGGCCCGCGCAAGCGTAGGGCCGCCTGGCAATAACCGCGGGTAAAGAGCCACTTTCGCGCCGGATGGCGGCTGCGCCTTATCCGGCCTACGGTCCGTGCCATGGCGAGCTGAAGATTTCTACCGCTGTCCCCATGGTTACTGAAACTGCCGGTGTTGGTGGCTTCAAAATCGCTGAGACGTTCCCGGCAGGAGGGGAGCGCAATGTGCTCTGAATTAACACCACATGTTTTTCCCGGACCAAAACAGTTGCAAACCGATAACAGTATCTACAGGAGCCGCTCATGCCTACTCATGATAACTATCTTCAGCGCGCTATTACGCTTGCTGCCAAAAATGTTGAAAACGGCGGCCGCCCATTCGGCGCCGTCATCGTGCGCCAGGGTGAAGTCATTGCCGAAGCGGTGAATACCTTGCACCAGAGCGGCGATCCTACCGCGCACGCTGAACTCAACGCCATCCGCGACGTTTCTCTACGTCTGGGCAATCAGGTATTGCGCGAATGCGTGGTTTACGCCAGCGGACAACCCTGCCCGATGTGTCTGAGCGCGATGTATTTAACCGGCGTGCGCGAAGTCTATTTTGCCAACAGCAATCAGGATGGCGAGCGCTTCAATCTCTCTACCGCCGCTATCTACCAACAATTGCAGCAGCCGTTAGACAACCAATCACTCCCCATTCACCACTGCCCACAACCCGAAGGGCTGGCCCTGTATCAGCGCTGGGCGGGTAAAGCGTAATGAGCCAGACGCAACGCAATACGCTGACGTTATTTGTGCTGGTACTGATCGGCATTAATATGCGCCCGCTACTGACCTCGATAGGTCCATTGCTGCCGCAACTGCAACAGGCAACCGGTATGAGCTTTACCCTGGTGTCACTGTTGACCGCGCTTCCGGTCATCGCGATGGGGGGGCTGGCGCTCGCTGGCGGATGGATTAACCGCCACGTTAGCGAAAACCGCAGTATTGCGTTAAGTCTGCTGGCGATTGGCATTGGCGCGCTCCTGCGCGAGCTGGCGCCGCAAAGCGGCCTGCTGCTTAGTAGCGCGCTGCTCGGCGGGATTGGCATCGGCGTGATTCAGGCGATTATTCCCAGCGTCATCAAGCGTCTTTTTCATCGCCGCACGCCGCAGGTGATGGGATTGTGGTCAGCGGCGTTGATGGGCGGAGGCGGCCTTGGCGCCGCGCTCACCCCCTGGCTTGCGCAGCAAAGCGCGCTCTGGCACCACGCGCTGGCATGGTGGACGCTACCGGCCCTGGCTGCGCTCATTGGCTGGTTGCCGATCAGCAAAATGCTGCCCGCCGCGCCGGTTGCCGCATCGGCGCAAGCCGCGCCGTCGGTCTTTCGTCACCATCGGGCCTGGACGCTTGGCCTTTATTTCGGGCTGATCAATGGCGGCTACGCCAGCCTGATTGCCTGGTTACCGCCCTATTATATGCAGCTTGGCCACAGCGCTCAGTTTAGCGGCACGCTTCTGGCATTGATGACCGTCGGCCAAACCGCCGGCGCGCTGTTACTACCGATGCTCGCTCGCCACGAAGATCGCCGTAAGCTGCTGATGTTGGCGCTGGCGCTGCAGTTGCTCGGGTTCTGCGGTTTCATCTGGTGGCCACAACAGTGGCCGCTGCTGTGGGCGGTGAGCTGCGGCATAGGACTGGGCGGCGCCTTCCCGCTGTGCCTGGTACTGGCGCTAGACCATTCACCGCAACCTGCCGTCGCCGGTCGGCTGGTGGCGTTTATGCAGGGCATCGGTTTTATTATCGCCGGTTTATCGCCGTGGCTTTCAGGGCTGCTGCGCAGCCTGAGCGGAAACTACCAGCTAGACTGGGAATTCCACGCCATCTGCGTTTTCCTCTTAATGGCGCTTACCTTGCGCTTTGTTCCCGCACGTTATCCACATCAATGGCGCGCGCCGACGACCGGCCACTAACCTCATCGCGATAGGGTGCAGAAAGTGATTTCTGCACCTTCCCGCCTATAGAAAAAATCCCAAAATCAAATAACTACAGAGTGTCAGGGTATTGCTTAAAATCATCGTCGCCGTAATTGAATTTATTACCGAATGAAATTAATGTGTCGCCTATTCACGACAGTCGTAAGTAACTAAAAATTAATAAAAAAATGGATCTTGTTTCCACCATTTTTTAAGCGTACATTAGCGCCATCTGGAGCAGTTAACGCACAGAATTTCGGGTTGCCGCAGCTGCCAGAATAGTCTGGTTTTATCTGCGACAATCCTGCAATGGTTAAAGTTAAATTCATTTAGGCGTTTCGCCAAAATGCGGAGTGACATGTCGTGAAATACTTTTTGATGGGAATTTCTTTTATGGTCATCGTTTGGGCCGGTACCTTCGCCCTGATGATTTAACCTGCTATGCAGTAAAGAGATGGGAGCCAGACGGCTCCCATTTTTTATTCGTGGTGTTCAGCTACCGTTTTACCAGCTGCCGGTAGCAGCCCATCTGCACGGAACATGGATTTGATACCGCGGATGGCCTGACGGATACGATCGCGGTTTTCGATTAATGCGAAACGCACATGAGTATCGCCATAGTCGCCAAAGCCGATTCCCGGCGAGACGCACACTTTGGCCTCCTGCAGCAACTTTTTAGCGAACTCCAGCGAGCCCATCGCCGCATATGGCTCCGGAATTTTCGCCCACACGTACATTGACGCTTTCGGGTATTCAACCATCCAGCCGGCTTCATGCAGCCCTTTCACCAGCACATCACGGCGACGTTTATATTGTTCCGCAATATCACGCACGCACTGCTGATCGCCTTCCAGCGCGGCAATCGCCGCTACCTGCAACGGCGTGAAGGTACCGTAGTCATGGTAGCTTTTGATGCGGGCCAGCGCATTAACCAGCGTTTTGTTCCCTACCATAAAACCAATACGCCAGCCGGCCATGTTGTAGCTTTTTGACAGGGTGAAGAATTCGACAGCCACATCGCGCGCACCGGGCACCTGCATAATCGACGGCGCTTTCCAGCCATCATAGACGATGTCGGCGTAGGCCAGATCGTGCACCACCAGCACGTCATAACGTTTCGCCAGCGCGACGACTTTTTCGAAGAAATCGAGTTCAACGCACTGGGCGGTAGGGTTAGACGGGAAGCCCAGAATCATCATTTTTGGCTTCGGATAACTTTCACGGATCGCGCGTTCCAGTTCATTGAAGAAATCAACGCCTTCCACCAGCGGGACGGAACGGACCTGCGCCCCGGCAATAACCGCGCCGTAAATATGAATCGGATAACTGGGGTTTGGCACCAGCACCGTATCGCCATGATCGAGCGTCGCCAGCATCAGATGCGCCAGCCCCTCTTTCGAACCAATCGTCACGATGGCTTCTGATTCCGGGTCGATATCGACGTCATAACGCTCCTGGTACCAGCGCGAAATCGCGCGGCGCAGACGCGGAATACCGCGAGAGGTAGAGTAACCGTGGGTATCCGGGCGCTGGGCAACGGTACAGAGTTTTTCGACGATATGCGGCGGCGTGGCGCCATCCGGGTTACCCATACTGAAATCGATAATATCTTCGCCGCGCCGACGCGCAGCCATTTTCAGTTCGGCAGTAATGTTAAAAACATACGGAGGGAGACGATCGATACGCGTAAAACGGCGTTCAGGACTGAATTCAGCCATAGATTCCTCAGATTAACGTTAGCGCCCGGACCGTCCGAGCGACGCGGCCACCGATGTGGCTCGCTTAGAAAATAACCTGAAAAAAAACACGCTGTCTAGAGGGTTGATAAAAAATAATCGTTGGCGCAAAAATTAGGCATTACTTATTAGTATGCGGCAGAACGCCTCCCTAAAACGTGCATATATTAAATAAAACATTAACATATTGATATCATTTATAATACTGGAATTTATCATCACTCCCCATCAACGCCCTGATAGCTGGAGATATCCACTTATCCCCTTTTATTTTTGTGCTTGTTCCTCATTGATTTCTGCGGCTAGCCTTCTGGCGCGAGGTTTTCTATCATATTGCTTTCCTGCGAATCCTGGGCGCACCCATGCACGATATTTTTAATATGCTGCTGGCGGTTTTTGACCGCGCGGCATTAATGCTCATTTGCCTCTTTTTTCTTATCCGCTTACGCCTGTTTCGCGAACTGCTGCATAAATCGGCGCATACGCCTCGCGAGCTGCTGGCGGTCACCGCCATCTTCTCCATGTTCGCGCTGTTCAGCACCTGGTCCGGCGTTCCGGTAGAAGGTTCGCTGGTCAACGTACGTATTATCGCGGTGATATCCGGCGGGATCCTGTTTGGCCCGTGGGTCGGCGCGATTGTCGGCGTAATTGCCGGGGTACACCGCTATCTCATTGATATTGACGGTGTGACCGCCATCCCCTGCTTTATCACCAGTATTGTCGCCGGGCTGCTTTCCGGGCTTATCAACCGCAAAATCCCGAAAGCCCAGCGCTGGAAGGTGGGGATTCTGGCCGGGATGCTGTGTGAAACGCTAACCATGATCCTCGTGGTGCTGTGGGCGCCGACGCTGGCGTTGGGGATCGATATTGTCTCCAAAATCGGTATCCCGATGATCCTTGGCAGCATCTGCATCGGTTTTATTGTACTGCTGGTCCAGAGCGTGGAAGGCGAGAAAGAGGCCAGCGCGGCGCGCCAGGCAAAACTGGCGTTGGATATCGCCAACAAAACGCTGCCGCTGTTCCGTCACGTGAACAGCGAATCGCTGCGTCAGGTTTGCGATATTATTCGCCGGGACATCAATGCCGATGCGGTCGCGATTACCACCACTGACCGGGTGCTGGCCTACGTTGGCTATGGGGAAAATAACTATAACGATCGCAACAACGATATCAGCCCAACGACTCGTAAAGCTATTGAAAGCGACACCATCATCATTAAAAACAACGATGAAGCCTACAGAACGCCGGAGATCCACTCCATGCTGGTGATTCCGCTACGCGAGAAAGGTGTGGTGACCGGCACGCTGAAAATTTACTACTGCCACGCGCATCGTATTACCTCCTCGCTGCAGGAGATGGCGATCGGCCTGTCGCAAATAATCTCCACCCAGCTTGAGGTCTCCCGGGCCGAACAGCTGCGTGAAATGGCCAATAAAGCGGAACTGCGCGCCCTGCAGAGTAAAATAAATCCCCATTTTCTGTTTAATGCGCTTAACGCCATCTCCTCTTCCATCCGTATGAATCCGGATACCGCCCGGCAGTTGATTTTCAATTTGTCGCGTTATTTACGCTATAACATTGAGTTAAAAGATGACGAGCAGATCGACATCAAGCGCGAGCTATACCAAATTAAGGATTATATTGCGATCGAGCAGGCGCGATTCGGCGACAAGCTGACGGTGATTTATGATATTGATGAGGACGTCAGCTGCGTCATCCCCAGCCTGCTCATTCAGCCTCTGGTAGAAAATGCCATCGTCCACGGTATTCAACCCTGTCGGGGCAAGGGCGTGGTGACTATCGCCATCAACGAATGCGGAAACCGGGTGCGCATCAGCGTACGGGATACCGGGAACGGTATTGACCCGGCGGTGGTGGCCCGCGTCGAAGCCGACGAGATGCCGGGTAATAAAATTGGCCTGCTGAATGTTCATCATCGGGTGAAACTGCTCTACGGCGAAGGGCTGCATATCCGCCGCTTGACGCCGGGGACGGAGATTGCGTTCTACGTCCCCAACCAGCACGCCCCGGCGACTGAACCGGTATCGCTGTTGCCATGAGCGGAGAAAACATGAAAGTCATTATTGTTGAGGATGAGTTCCCGGCGCAGCAGGAACTCACCTGGTTGATTAACACCCACAGCCAGATGGAGATCGTCGGCACCTTCGACGACGGTCTCGACGTGCTGAAATTCCTGCAGCACAATAAAGTCGATGCCATCTTTCTCGACATCAATATCCCCTCGCTGGATGGCGTGCTGCTGGCGCAAAATATTAGCCAGTTCGCGCATAAGCCGTTCATCGTCTTTATCACCGCGTGGAAAGAACATGCGGTGGAAGCCTTTGAACTGGAAGCGTTTGACTACATCCTCAAGCCTTATCAGGAATCACGGATTATTAATATGTTGCAGAAGCTGTCCAGCGCCTGGCAGCAACAGCAGCAAGTGGCGGTAAGCGGCACGCCCGCGCACAACCCAACCCGCGAAAACGACACCATTAATCTGATTAAAGACGAGCGGATCATCGTCACCAGCATTCACGATATTTATTACGCGGAAGCGCATGAGAAAATGACCTTCGTCTATACGCGCCGTGAATCATTCGTCATGCCGATGAACATCACCGAATTCTGCAGCAAGCTGCCGGCTGCGCACTTCTTTCGCTGTCACCGCTCGTACTGCGTCAATCTGAATAAAATCCGCGAAATTGAACCATGGTTCAACAACACCTACGTCCTACGATTGCGCGACCTTGAGTTTCAGGTGCCGGTCAGCCGCAGTAAGGTAAAAGAGTTTCGCCAGTTGATGAATCTGTAATGAGATGGGCGGCGCCAAACGCCGCCCGACTGAGAGTGGCTTAGAGTATATACCCAAGCGTCTGGCGCAGATGCGCGCCGGAGCCGAGCAGGCCAGGGTTATCATGAACGATGAGATAGACCGGAATATCCTGCACGTAGGCTTTAAAGCGCCCTTTATCTTCAAACCCGCCGCGGAAACCCGACGCCTTAAAGAACTCAAGGAAACGCGGGACAATGCCGCCCGCGATGTACACGCCGCCGAATGTGCCAAGGGTTAGCGCCAGGTTACCGCCAAAGCGCCCCATAATGACGCAGAACAGCGACAGCGCGCGGCGACAATCAATGCAGGTATCCGCCAGCGCACGTTCAGTGACGTCCTTCGGCTGTAGGTTTTCCGGCAAACGGCCATCGGATTTAACGATAGCCCGATACAGATTAACTAATCCAGGGCCGGACAAAACGCGTTCGGCGGACACGTGGCCCAACTCGTTGCGTAACTCCTCAAGAATAATGCCCTCTTCTTCGCTATTCGGCGCGAAATCGACGTGGCCGCCCTCGCCCGGCAGGCTCACCCAGCGTTTATCAACATGTACCAGGTGCGCTACGCCAAGACCAGTACCAGCGCCGTAGACGGCGATCGGTTTACCTTCCGCCGGTTGCGCGCCGCCGAACTGGATCAGATGCTCAGTTTTGAGCATTGGGATCGCCATCGACACCGCGGTGAAATCATTAATGATTTCCAGATGCGCAAATCCGAGGTTCTTTTTCATCTCGGCAATAGAAAAAGCCCAGGTATGGTTGGTCATCGCCACCCAGTCGCCGGTGATGGGGCAAGCAATGGCGATGCAGCCATCCTCGACCTTCACGGTTTGTTCGTCGAGATAGACGCGTACAACGGCCTCAAGGCTTGGGTAATCGAGCCCGGAATAAGTTTTAGCGCGGGAAATCTCCCCGCTTGCGATATCACATAACGCCAGACGGGCGTTAGTTCCGCCGACGTCTCCTACTAAAGCAAATTTTGTCATTCCGTTACGGCTCCGCTAAAGTCAAAATAATTCTTTTCGCACACTGTAAATTCATGGCGACATAACAACAACGACCAACGTACAGCCGCCGGTAGTTTAGCGACATTGGTCACATTTAGACTGTAATCTATGTAACATGCCAGTTTATGTCATACACGCAACGTCAGGTTTGGCCTTAAGTTTATCGTTTCAGCACCATTTGCGCCGAAGCTCTTTACAGAGACAGGCAAAGTAGCGCTTCAGGACATTTAAAAGGAACCCTTCATGCTGCACCCGCGCGCCAGAACGATGCTGTTGTTATCGATACCCGCCATTCTTATTGGTATCGCATCCAGCCTGGTATTGATTGTGGCGATGAAGATAGCCGCAGTCCTACAGAGCATCTTGTGGAGCGACCTGCCGGTACATGTCGGCATTGCCGCCGATAGTCCGCTATGGATAATTGCCATCCTCACTCTCACCGGGATAGCCGTGGGGCTGGTGGTCCGTTTCAGTCCTGGACATGGTGGGCCAGATCCGGCAACAGAATCCTTAATCGGCGCGCCCATCGCCACCAGCGCGCTACCGGGGTTACTGGCGGCGTTGATTCTCGGCCTCGCGGGCGGCGTGAGTCTCGGGCCGGAACATCCGATCATGGTCGTCAATATCGCGCTTGCCGTCGCCCTTGGCTCGCGTCTGTTCCCACGAGTAAGCTCGCTGGACTGGACAATCCTCGCCGCATCGGGAACCATCGGCGCGCTGTTCGGTACGCCGGTTGCCGCGGCGCTTATTTTTTCGCAAACGCTCAATAGCAGCAGCGACGTTCCGTTATGGGACCGGCTATTCGCCCCGCTGCTGGCAGCGGCGGCAGGCGCATTGACGACCGGTATCTTTTTCCATCCCAATTTCACCCTGCCGATCCCGCACTATCCACACCTGCGTATCGTCGATATTATCAGCGGCGCAATCGTCACGCTTATCGCCATCGCCGTCGGCATGGTCGCCGTGTGGTGTCTACCACGTCTGCACGCGCTGATCCACCGCCTGAAAAATCCGGTGTTAATGCTAGGTATCGGGGGGTTTTTACTGGGGATCCTGGGCGTTATTGGCGGGCATATTACGCTGTTTAAAGGGCTGGACGAAATGCAGCAACTGGCCTCCAGCCAGACCCTTGGCGCCGGCGATTTTCTACTCATTGCCGTGGTGAAACTGGCGGCGCTGGTGCTGGCGGCCGCCTGTGGCTTCCGCGGCGGGCGTATTTTCCCGGCGGTGTTTGTCGGCGTCTCGTTGGGGCTAATGCTGCATGCCCACGTTGAAGCGGTACCGGCCGCCATTACCATCTCCTGCGCGATCCTCGGCCTGGTGCTGGTCGTCACCCGCGACGGCTGGCTGAGCCTGTTTATGGCGGCGGTGGTGGTGCCGGATACCACCTTGCTGCCGCTGCTATGTATCGTGATGCTCCCGGCCTGGCTACTGCTGGCCGGGAAGCCGCTGATGATTGCCAAACGCCGCGGCGATTAGCTGCGGTTGTTGCGATCTTCCAGCGCCTGGGTAACCGCGCGTAAGAAGTCAGGGATATCCATTTTCGGCAGCATCACTTCGACCATCGTTAGCTTATCGGAGTTAACGCTATCGGCCATCGCCTCAGCCAGCTCACCGGTTTGCGATACCCGCCAACAGCGGGAAGGCGTATCCGGCGCAAAAGCATCGGGGAAGCGGCTCCAGTCCCACAACGCAATATCGTTGTAGCGCTGTTCTGGTCCGTGAATGGCGCGCTCGACGGTGTAGCCCTCGTTATTCAACAGCAAAATTAACAGTTTTTGCTTATCGCGCAGCATTGAGCTCATCTCCTGGATAGTGAGCTGCGCGGCGCCATCGCCAATGATTAATACCACCCTTCTGTCCGCGGCGGCGGTCTGCGCGCCGTAAGCGGCAGGTAGCGTGAACCCGATTGAGCCCCATAGCGGTTGCACCAGCAGCGTGGCCTGCGAGGGTAGTTTTAATGAGGCGATACCGAATGCCGAGGTCCCCTGATCGGCAAGAATAATATCGCCCGGCCGCAGCTGTTTCTCGACCGTACTCCAGAAGTTTTTCTGCGTCAGATTACCCTGCGGCGCGCCGGAAGCGTCGGGCGCGATGATATCTGGCGCGCGCCATTCCGCGGACAGCTTGCCAGAAACATCAATGAGGGCCGCCAGCGCCTGATCCATCGGGATTCGGCTGAACCAATGATCGCCAACCCGCGCGGCAAACGGCTGGATTTCGATGGTTTTCTCCGTTGGCAAATGATGGGTAAAGCCGGCGGTAATAGTATCGGTAAAGCGTGTACCCACGCAGATGATGGCATCGGCGCTTTCCATCGCTTCGCGGGTTTGCGGCGCGCTGGCGATCCCGCTATAGGTCCCGGCGAACCCCATTCCCTGTTCGTCAAATAGCCCTTTCCCCATTAGCATGGTGGCGTGGGTAATCGGCGCGGACTTAACCCACTGCTGTAGTGTGTTTTGCAGACCGTAACGCTGAGCGAGAAAATCCGCCAGCAGCGACACGCGGCGACTGCTGCGCAACAATTTGGCCGCGTGCTCGCGAAAGCCGGCAAGCTGGTTTTCATCGGCCGCCGGGCCCTTAATGACCAGCGCGCGGGCCGGCGGCACCGCGCGGGCTTTCGCCACGTCGGCAGGCAGCATCAGATACCCTGGGCGGTGGTGGGTCAGCATGTCGCTTAATACCCGGTCAATTTCATGACAGGCGTTGCCCGCCGTTAACGTCGCCTGAGTACAGGTAATATGTTCGCTCATTCGCGAGAAATGGGTGAAATCGCCATCGCCGAGGGTATGGTGCAGCAGTTCGCCGCGCTGCTGCGCGCCGGTAGATGGCGCGCCCACAATGTGCAGCACCGGGATATGTTCCGCATAGCTACCGGCCACTCCGTTTAACGCGCTTAACTCACCTACGCCATAGGTGGTTAGCAGCGCGCCGGCGCCTTTTATACGCGCATAGCCGTCTGCGGCGTAGGCCGCGTTCAGTTCGTTAGCACAGCCGACCCATCCCAAATTTTGATGGGCTATCACGTGATCGAGAAACTGTAAGTTGTAATCACCAGGTACGCCGAACAGGCGATCGATACCACAATCTACGAGACGATCCAGCAGATAATCGCCAATGGTGTAAGTCGGTTGCATATCCATAATCCTTGTTGTTGTGCAGGTAATCTGAGTATTAGATATGCGTTTTACCTGTCCAGATTGTGAGCAATAATGAGGGTGGAAAGCAAAATTTACGCGTTATCCCCATATACTCCGCATGCAACATTGATTAGTGTAAACGTATACACACCCTGTTTTGATGCGGAGGAAGTATGGTTTACCAGGCAAGCGACACGCGTTATCAGACCATGGAATACCGCCGATGCGGGCGCAGCGGCCTGAAGCTACCGGCGATATCTCTCGGTCTGTGGCATAACTTTGGCGATGAGACACAGGTCGAGGTCAGCCGCCAGTTGCTGCGTCACGCCTTCGACCTCGGGATTACCCACTTCGACCTGGCGAACAATTACGGCCCACCGCCGGGATCGGCGGAGAGCAACTTCGGGCGGATCCTGAAAGAAGATTTTCTGCCCTACCGCGACGAACTCATCATCTCCAGTAAAGCCGGCTATACCATGTGGGACGGTCCTTATGGCGACTGGGGATCGCGCAAGTATCTGGTCGCCAGTCTCGACCAGAGCCTGAAGCGGATGGGTCTTGAGTACGTCGATATCTTCTATCACCACCGCCCGGACCCGGAAACGCCGCTGGAAGAGACTATGCGCGCGTTGGATCATCTGGTTCGCCAGGGAAAAGCGCTCTACGTTGGTTTATCGAACTACCCGCTTGAGCTGGCGCGTCAGGCTATCGCTATCCTCAACGATCTCGGCACGCCGTGCCTGATTCACCAACCCAAATATTCGATGTTTGAACGCTGGGTGGAAGAAGGATTATTAGCGATGCTGCAGGCCGAAGGCGTGGGAAGTATAGCGTTTTCACCGCTGGCTGGCGGGCAGTTGACCAACCGCTATCTAAACGGTATTCCACCAGACTCGCGCGCAGCCAGCAATAGCCGTTTTTTACAGCCGGAACAGCTCACCGCCGAGCGGCTGGAAAAAGTCCGCCAGCTTGACGCCATTGCCGGGCGCCGCGGACAGAAGCTATCACAGATGGCCCTGGCCTGGGTGCTGCGTGAAGATAAAGTGACGTCAGTGCTGATCGGCGCCAGTAAAACGGCGCAACTGGACGATGCCGTAGGTATGTTAAGCAATCGTCAGTTCAGCGCTGAAGAGTGCGCCGCCATTGACGCGATCCTTGCGGTGTAAACTCATTTTTACTTTGGCAAAAAGTGCTATTTCTTGCGATTTAAGAGTTCCCTGATGCTACGCCTCTTTACCGGCTCGTAATATCTGGTTAACAGGTCATTAAGACCCGATCGTGAGGAGAAGAGTATGTTCAGGTCACTGATTCTGGCTGCGGTACTGCTGGCGTGCGCGCCGGTTATCGCCAATGCTGGTGAAATCACCCTGCTGCCATCGGTAAAATTACAAATTGGCGATCGTGACGGTTACGGTAACTACTGGGACGGTGGCGGCTGGCGCGACCGTGATTACTGGCGTCGTCATTATGAATGGCGCGATCACCGCTGGCATCGCCATGATAACGGCTGGCATCGCGGTTGGGATAAACGCGGCTGGGATCGCGGTCGTGCTTACGAGCGCGGCTATCGCGAAGGCTGGAACGATCGCCGTGGCGGCTGGGGCCGAGGCCCTGGCGGCGGGCGCGGACATGGTCACGGGCACCACTAATTGATAAAGGGAGCGAAAGCTCCCTTTTTTGTTGCCGTATTAATCTAATGCGGAACCAATTATCAGCCAGCCGTTCAGCGCCACCACAATCGCCACAATCAGCCAACCGATGCGTTTTACCCAGCGACTGTTTACCAGATCGCCCATTAACCGCGCATCGCTGGTAAAAATCAGCAGCGGCACCAGCGCCAGCGCAATCCCGAAGCTCAGCAATACCTGGCTCATCACCAGGATACGCGTTGGATCCAGCCCCATCATAATCACGATAAACGACGGCAGCATGGTGATAGTCCGGCGAAACCACAGCGGAATATGGAAGCGGATAAACCCCTGCATCACGACCTGCCCGGCAAGCGTTCCGACTACCGTCGACGAGAGACCGGCGGCAACCAGACTGAGACCAAAAATCGTCGCGGCGGCATGGCTAAGCAGCGGTTCGAGAGTTAAATAAGCCTGGTCGAGATCGGCCACGCCGGTGTGGCCGTTGAAGTGAAACGCGGCGGCGGCGGTCGCCATCATCGCCAGGTTAACGAAGCCGGCAATGGTCATTGCAATCGCCACGTCCCAACGCGTGGCGTTATAGCGTTCTTTGCGCGAGCCGTCGTGCAGGTTTTGCGTCAGCGATGAGTGCAGATAGATAACGTGCGGCATAATCGTCGCCCCGAGAACCCCGGCGGCAAGGAATACCGCTTCGCCATTCGGCAGGCTCGGAATAATCATGCCTTTGGCCAGCGGCGCTAACGCCGGCTGCGAGAAGATAAGCTCGACCACATAAGCCACCGCCACAAACAGCAGCAGCCCGCCGATGACTTTTTCCAGCGGTTTCTGCCCGCGACGCTGCAACATCAGGATCAGGAAGGTGGCGACGCCGGTCAGCACCGCCCCCTGTAATAAGGAAACGCCGAGCAGCAGCTTAAAGCCGATGGCCGCGCCGATGAATTCAGCCAGATCGGTCGCCATGGCGATAATTTCCGCCTGTATCCAGTAAAACCACACCACCGGGCGCGGGTAATGGTCGCGGATCTGTTCCGCGAGGTTTTTACCGGTGGCGATACCGAGCTTGGCCGATAACACCTGAATCAGCATCGCCATCAGGTTCGCCCATACCACTACCCATAACAATTGATAGCCAAAGCTGGCGCCTGCCTGGATATTCGTGGCGAAGTTACCCGGATCGATGTAGCCGATGGCAGCAATGAATGCGGGCCCCATCAGTGCGAGCCTCATCTTGCGCGCTGCGCGACCGCTGCTATTCTCAACGCGACTGCTAGTCATTTTCTGCCCCTGGAAATATAGCCTTTGCTATGTTTAATGCTATCAAAATGCGAATGATTATCAAGTTCATTTAGAAAGGTGATAATGATTGCTTTGATAGGAGGGAACGATAGCAGGCCAAATAACGAAACGGGCGTGAAGCTGTCGACAACGCGCCTTTCATCAGATTAGTACATTAATGCAACTTTTAATACCTTTGCATAACATAACAAAAATGTACGATTGATCACTATTTTTGTTATTGGTCACATATCCTTGCAATAGTGTGGATTCGATCTCGTTTTATTTAGGCTTGTTGCATAGAATGTGCACGGAAATTTAACCTGCCTCATATTTGGAGCAAATATGGACCGCGTCTTGCATTTTGTCCTCGCGATCGTTGTGGTGGCTATACTGGCCTTGCTGGTCAGTCACAACCGTAAGCAGATCCGCATTCGTTATGTTATTCAATTACTTGTTATTGAAGTTTTGCTGGCCTGGTTCTTCCTGAACTCCGATGTCGGTCTGGGTTTCGTGAAAGGCTTTTCTGAGATGTTCGAGAAACTTCTCGGTTTCGCCAACGAAGGCACCAACTTCGTATTCGGTAACATGAACGATAAAGGTCTGGCCTTCTTCTTCCTGAAGGTTTTGTGCCCAATCGTCTTTATTTCCGCGCTGATTGGTATTTTACAGCATATTCGCATTCTGCCGATTGTCATCCGCGCGATCGGTACCGTGCTGTCGAAAGTTAACGGCATGGGTAAACTGGAATCTTTCAACGCCGTCAGCTCGCTGATCCTGGGTCAGTCGGAAAACTTCATCGCCTATAAAGATATTCTCGGCAAAATGTCGCGCAACCGTATGTACACCATGGCGGCAACCGCGATGTCTACCGTTTCGATGTCCATCGTCGGCGCCTATATGACTATGCTGCAGCCGAAGTATGTGGTTGCCGCGCTGGTGCTCAACATGTTCAGCACCTTTATTGTTCTGTCGCTGATTAACCCGTATCGCGTTGAGCAGAGCGAAGAAAACCTGCAGATGTCCAATCTGCACGAAGGTCAGAGCTTCTTCGAAATGCTGGGCGAATACATTCTGGCAGGCTTTAAAGTAGCGATTATCGTTGCGGCGATGCTGATCGGCTTTATCGCGCTGATTTCCGCGCTCAATGCCCTGTTCGCCACCGTCACCGGCTGGTTTGGCTACAGCATCTCCTTCCAGGGGATCCTCGGCTACATCTTCTACCCGGTTGCGTGGGTGATGGGTGTGCCGGCGAGCGAAGCGCTGCAGGTAGGCAGTATTATGGCGACCAAACTGGTGTCTAACGAATTCGTGGCGATGATGGATCTGCAGAAAGTGGCAGCGACGCTCTCCCCGCGTGCGGAAGGTATCATCTCCATCTTCCTGGTCTCCTTCGCCAACTTCTCTTCTATCGGCATCATCGCCGGGGCGATTAAAGGCCTGAATGAAGAGCAAGGTAACGTGGTTTCTCGCTTTGGTCTGAAACTGGTTTACGGTTCCACGCTGGTCAGCGTGTTGTCAGCCTCTATCGCTGCGCTGGTACTGTAATCACAAACAGACGTTAATAAAATAACAAGCCGGGCTGCAGTATCGCCCGGCTTTTTTACGCCTTCAATTCACTTAACGGCTGCGGTTTGCCAATCAGGTAGCCCTGCAAATAATCGACGCCCAGCGCCAACAGCATCGCCTTTTGCGCCTGAGTCTCTACGTACTCTGCGACGACCGTTAACTGTTTCGCCCGCGCGATTTCGATAATGGATTTCACGATAATCGCATCAAGCTGGTCGCTCTCGATTTCGTGCACGAAGCAGCCGTCAATTTTTACGATATCCGCCTGCAGGCTTTTCAGACGCTCATAGTTAGCGTAACCGGTGCCGAAGTCATCAATGGCGATAGCGCAACCGAACTCACTCAGCAGCTGAATATTATGCATGCTGGTATCCGCATTCGAGAACGCCTGCTCTTCAGTTATTTCAATCGTGATATAAGCAGGCGAAACGCGATAACGCTTAAACAGCGCGATAATCTGCGCGGCGCTATCCTTTTGCATCAGCGTATACGGCAGCAAATTGACGGAGAAGCGTCGGCCGGGATGTTGATCAAGCTGGCTGAACAGCGTTTCCAGCACCAGCATATCGAAGCGCTGGCTGAGGTTAAACTGTGCAATAAGTGGAATAAACCGATCAGGCGTGATAATCGTCTCGCCGCAGCGCATACGGGTGAGGATTTCGTAATAGCCCTCCCCCTCCGCATTTTGAATCGGCTGCGCGTACAGCAGGAGATTACGCTCGTTCAGCGCTTGTTTTATTTTCGTCAGCATCCGCACCTGTTCGGTTGTTTGGTCAGAAACCTCCTCCTGCGCGGTATCTAACGCCAGCACCCGCTGCACGGCGCCAGCCTGCTCCGATAACCAACTAAGCTGGCCGAGCATAGGGTGTAATTCGGTCTCAATGCCGCTGTAACTCCCCCACGCCGCGCCAAACTCTAAATCCAGAACCTGGTTATGCCAGTTAAATTTAGCGTGGTTAAGCATCGCGACGATGTGATTTAGCCGCGCAGCCGGTTCCGGCCCCTCAATCACCAGCAACAACTCGCTACCCGGGAGCTGATAAATTTTATCGCGGTGGTCCAGTAGCGGCTGCAGACGGCGGGCTATTTGCCGCTTGCACTCTACCCGCATCATCATGCCGTAATGGCGGCTAAGGAAGTCCAGGTTTTCGATGCGCAGACTGCTAATAACAACCCGCGGCGACTGGCGCAAATGTCCTTCCAGCGCCCGCAAATTGGGTAACCCGGTTAACGGATCTTCTTCAGCTCGATCGCGCCAGCGTTGTTTAATTCTGTCACTACGCGAATAAATATCTGTCATGTAAAACAAACAAATCGTGAATGAAATTAACACCGACAGGACAAATGACAAGGAGTACCCCGACTGAACACCCTGCAGAAAATTTTTGTTATAGGCGACTAAAAAGAATGCCGAAATAGCCCACGTAATGCGAATTAACTCATGCCCCAGACGCCCAATACCAACGAAGTAGAGAATAAAAATAATTGGCACCAGATATCCGGCAATTAAATCGGAATCAAAAGGCGCACAAAGCACCAGCATGATTGTGATTAATGCCATAAACCAGTACAAGGTAAAGGTTCTTTTTTCTTTCACCAGCCACGGTTGACAATGACGCAGCCAAAACACCCGCCGATAACGTGGGCTAACTATCATTCTCATCGGATAATAGAAAGCGGTAGTAAAGATTAAGGCGGCGCATATCAACGCCTGGATATCAATAACGGAATAGATGATTGACGCAGTACTGAAGTAGCTGGAGACGGCAAGCGGGAAGGCGAAGAAGCGCCCGGCCAGATACATCGTCAGCTTAAGCAGGATGGGGGCAAAGAAGCCGCCCCAGAAGATACGGCGACCAATATGGCGCTTCGCCGGCCTTCCGCTACGCCATTTTTTCCCCGACAACGAGCGCATGATTGCGAAGGTGAAAAAGACGGAAAATAATTGACAGAATAATAGGATAGCGGCCTGCGCATAGGTTAGATCTATTACAAATGTATTAGTAATTGCAAACGCAACAATCAAGGGAGCAACGGCGTAACGACCGAAAATACAAATGGTTGCGTACATGACGCTTAATGGTAGCCATGCCAGATAAATTTGTTTTCCGTCGATAAGGGTTTGCGGAGAAATTAATCGAGAAAGCGGAATAAAAATCAAACAAACAATTAACGCCAGCAGAGTTTTTTTAACTTTGATGTTAAATATGTCAGTCATTATTGTTAATCAACACCTCTGCGGCTAAAAAATTATAAGCAATCAGAAAATAGTATGTTGGTTAATAATGGCAGGCAAGAAAATAAACCGAGAAAAATTCCTAAATTACGTTGGTTTTTATTTGCTCGATACACGCTGACGTAAGCTGAAAATCATTTACATTGAGGACGCTAAAGCAAAAACCCCCGCCGTAGCGAGGGTTCGAATTTTGGTGGAGCTAAGCGGGATCGAACCGCTGACCTCTTGCATGCCATGCAAGCGCTCTCCCAGCTGAGCTATAGCCCCACAGGACCTCTTTACGAACCAAATCCGCTGGGTGCAGAATTTGGTGGAGCTAAGCGGGATCGAACCGCTGACCTCTTGCATGCCATGCAAGCGCTCTCCCAGCTGAGCTATAGCCCCGTAACGTAAAGCGTGTCGTGTTGACGGGCGGCATAATATGAATTCCTTCGCCAGGTGTCAACGGCAAAATTACCCCTCCTGATTCAATCGCTGAAAAAGCAGGCAAATAGCTGACAATGCGAGCCTTATCGCAGGCAGGCGTTAAACATGTCACTATTTCCTGTAAAAGGATGCTATAACATGAAGCACTAATTCCCACATATTTACTCAGGAAATAGTATGCTCAAGGAACGAATGACTCCGGAAGAAATTGCGCATCTAACTGGCTTCAGCCGACAGACGATAAATAAATGGGTTCGTAAAGAGGGGTGGCAAACTTCTCCGCGGCCTGGCGTACAGGGAGGCAAAGCGCGTCTCGTACACGTTAACGAGCAGGTACGGGAGTTTATCCGCAATGCCCAGCGCGTAGCGGAAACGCCCTCTCCCTATTCGGTCGCCGAGACCGATCTCGAACCCTTATTGCTTACGCTCTGCAAAGAGATGACTCATCGCGAACAGAAGCAGCTAATGTCGCTGCTGCTGCGCGAAGGCATTACCGGGTTGTTAAACCGTCTTGGAATACGCGGCCAGTAAAATAAGAATGATGAAACTAAAAGAAAAAATGACGCCTGCAGAGCTTGCCGAAGTTCTGGGTCTGGCCAGACAAACGGTCAACCGTTGGGCGCGAGAACAAAAGTGGCGAACCGAAGCGATTCCCGGCGTCAAAGGCGGGCGTGCGCGTTTGATTGTCATCGATAGGACAGTGATTGATTTTCTGACCAATATTCCGGCATTTCGCCATCTGAATGAAGAGTACCAGCTCGCCGAACAGCCCGGCGGCTACTTTATCAATGAAGCGGATGCGGTATGGCGGCAAATCGCCGATACGCTGCAGCTGATGACCGCCGCGGAACAAACTCACCTGCGCGATCTTCTTGCCCGCGATGGCATTAGTGGCTTCCTGGCGCGGTTAGGTATCAACACTGCGACAAAATAGCGGCGAAAAAAAACGGCAGGATTAACCTGCCGCTTGCTTTAGCTTACGCTCGGCCTCAGGACTGCTGGCTTTCGCGTTCGGCGATAAACGCCAGCGCTTTGTTGATACGTTCAACGCTACGGGATTTACCGATAGCATGAACGGTGACGTCCAGCGCCGGAGATTGACCCGCGCCGGTCACGGCCACGCGCAGCGGCATGCCTACTTTCCCCATGCCCACTTCCAGCTCATCGGCGGTCGCCTGAATCGCATGGTGGACATTTTCCGCCGTCCAGTCGCTAATGGCCGCCAGCTTATCGCGAACCACTTCCAGCGGCTGACGTGCCACCGGACGCAGGTGTTTCTTCGCCGCATCGGCGTCGAACTCGGCGAACTCTTCATAGAAGTAGCGGCAGCTCTGGGCAATCTCTTTCAGCGTTTTGCAACGCTCGCCCAGCAGCTTAACCAGCTCGGACAACTGAGGGCCGTTACGGGTATCGATATTTTCCTGCTCAATGTGCCACTGCAGATGCGTCGCCACATATTCCGCCGGCAGCGTGTTGATGTAGTGATGGTTTAACCACAGCAGTTTATCGGTGTTGAACGCACTGGCGGACTTGCTCACCGCGCCCAGCGAGAAGAACTCGATCATCTCTTCGCGAGTGAAGATCTCCTGATCGCCATGGGACCAGCCCAGGCGCACCAGATAGTTCAGCAGCGCTTCCGGCAGGTAGCCGTCGTCGCGGTACTGCATCACGCTCACCGCGCCGTGGCGCTTGGAGAGTTTTTTACCGTCATCGCCGTTGATCATCGATACGTGCGCATACACCGGTACCGGCGCATTCAGCGCTTTAAGAATATTGATCTGGCGCGGGGTATTGTTGATGTGGTCTTCGCCGCGGATCACGTGGGTGATCGCCATATCCCAGTCATCCACCACGACGCAGAAGTTGTAGGTCGGAGAGCCGTCGGTACGGCGAATGATCAGATCGTCCAGCTCCTGATTGCTGAATTCGATCGGCCCGCGGATTTGATCGTCAAAGATAACCGAACCTTCCTGCGGATTAGCAAAACGCACGACGCAAGGCTCATCGGCGGCGTGATGCTGATGATCATGGCGGCAGCGACCGTCGTAGCGCGGCTTTTCGCCGTTCGCCATCTGTTCTTCGCGCAGCGCGTCCAGACGTTCTTTCGAGCAGTAGCATTTATAAGCTGTGCCTGCTTCCAGCATTTCATCAATAACCGCATTATAGCGATCGAAACGTTTAGTCTGGAAATACGGGCCTTCGTCCCATTCCAGATTCAGCCAGTTCATCCCATCCATGATGGCTTCAATTGCTTCCGGGGTGGAGCGTTCGAGATCGGTGTCTTCAATACGCAGCACAAACTCACCGCCGTGGTTACGTGCAAAAAGCCAGGAATAGAGAGCAGTACGCGCACCGCCAACGTGCAGATAGCCTGTTGGGCTTGGCGCGAAGCGAGTTTTGATTTTCATGAAATGGCCTTACGTTTAATAAAGATGCCGATAGCCGGCAGTGTTCTTGGAATTGATAGGGGAATATTCTAACACCACAGGCTGATTCCTCAATGTAGATCCCGCCTCAACATCACGCTTTACCATTTTTGTTTATAAATCATACGCCGAAGCTGATTTTGCGATCGCTTTGTTTAATTTTACGACGAACAAACAAATTATTTAGAAAAGGCGTTGACTCAATTTCAACTCTCCCTATAATGCGACTCCACACAGCGGGGGTGATTAGCTCAGCTGGGAGAGCACCTCCCTTACAAGGAGGGGGTCGGCGGTTCGATCCCGTCATCACCCACCAACTACTTTACGTAGTCTCCGCCGTGTAGAACAGAAAATTGAGAAGTGGGTGATTAGCTCAGCTGGGAGAGCACCTCCCTTACAAGGAGGGGGTCGGCGGTTCGATCCCGTCATCACCCACCACTTTCTCGCCAGCTGGATTTTCTGTCAAAATGTGAAGTACCGAAGTGGGTGATTAGCTCAGCTGGGAGAGCACCTCCCTTACAAGGAGGGGGTCGGCGGTTCGATCCCGTCATCACCCACCACTTCGGGTCGTTAGCTCAGTTGGTAGAGCAGTTGACTTTTAATCAATTGGTCGCAGGTTCGAATCCTGCACGACCCACCAATGTAAAAAGGCGCCCTAAAGGCGCCTTTTTGCTATGCGCAGAACGCCAGATAGCGGAACGGCCTGCAACGACAGCCAACAATGAAGAACAGGCTATCAATACGCTTCTGACGGAGTTTTTTCACTTTCCACTCCAGGTTCGATAATCGCCACGACGGTACAGGGTGGCGGCGGCATGATTCCATTATTAATCGCTATCAGATTGCCATCCTCTCTTTGCGCAAACAGCGGTGTTGCACCGGGGTTGGTGCTGAGATACTCCGGCCAGCCAAAATTGTTATTCAGGCGAGTGACTTTCATGACTGCGCCTTTCGCTATCAAGCTACTAAGCCGTGCCCAGGTCATTTCAGTATCGAAAAGCTGTTCGTGACGCGTTTCTTTCTCACTACGTCCTTTGGTCACAGGCCCCGTACGGATTGAGAAGACGCGATTATTACCAAATATATGCTGAAAATGCAGGGCGGTCAGCGCATTCTGGTGACGATTAGGCGACAAGGCGATCACCTGACGAATCTCACTCAGATTCAGGTAGTTTTCCGCATGTTCAGACCAGACATTGCCATAATATGTTGGTAACCCTTCCATTCTTGCCAGCCGGTAGTATTCCCAGCTGTTATCGCTCAGCTGAACCGGAATATCGAGTTTTCTGAGCGCCTGGGCCAGGGTTCTGGCGACCGTATTCGCCCCGACAATCAGCACTCCTCGAGGCCTACGTTGCTGCACGCCAAGCCAGCGCGCCAATTGACTGCTGGTAAGGCTTTGCAAAACTACCGTACCTATAATGATTGCGAAAACGACGGTTACCAGCTGATCCGCGTTCTCATAGCCTTTTTTTTGCAGCGTCAAAGCAAACAGGGAACTGACGGCGGCAGCAACGATTCCGCGCGGGGCGATCCAACATAACATCAGCCTGTCACGCCAATGCAAGCTGGAACGCCATGTCGAGACAAGAATGCATAGTGGACGGGCCACAAACTGGACGATCAGCATCAATATCAGCAGCGGCCAGCCCATATCCCAGAGTGCATGGATATCCAGACGGGCCGCCAGGATGATAAATAGCGCTGAAAGTAAGATGGCGGATAGCTCTTCTTTAAATTCAACGATATCCGAGGTCTCAACCTCTCGCATATTAGCCAGCCAGATCCCCAGAACCGTTACCGCAAGCAGACCAGATTCATCCGCCAGCGTATTGGACACGCCAAACGTCAATAGAACGAAGGATAAAACAGCGAAGTTTTGCAGATAACCCGGGATCCAACCACGCCTGAGCGCATTCCCTAAGAACACGCCAAATACCGCCCCGCTCACCAGCCCTATAACGACCGTTTTTGTAAGCATGATCAGCAAATGAAGCCATGTGCCCGTTTGCTCCTGCAAAGTAATAAACTCAAATACTAATAGTGTAAAAATCGCTCCCACCGGATCAATGACGATCCCTTCCCAGCGCAGTACCTGATTAATAGAGGCTGTTGGGCGAACCACTCGCATGAGTGGAGAAATCACTGTCGGCCCTGTAACCACCGTGACCGCCCCGATCAGCGCTGAAATCTGAGGCGTGAGGCCTAAAATCCCCCAGCAGGTTAGTGAGATAACGGCGAAGGTAATCAACATTCCAATTGTGACCAAATTGCGCACAATACCACCCAAGCCGCGAATCTCGTCAAAGCGTAGCGTTAGGGCCCCTTCAAACAGAATGATGGCCACCGACAGCGATACCAGTGGGAAAAGTAGAGGACCAAATAATATATCCGGTTGCAATAAATGCACCCCGGGGCCAAGTAGTACGCCGATGAGCAGCAGCGGCAGGATAGAAGGTATACGTAATCGCCACGCCAACCACTGAGCAAGCAGCGAAGCAATGGAAATAATAACGAGCATAAAAGGGACTGATAATTCCATTTTTACCATTCTCAAATAGCGTCTGGAAAATTCAACAGCTCGGCCGCCCGACAATGACACGCTCCGCTCTATTCTCTGTATAGTGTAAACAAGTTGATCGAACGTAGTGTATTTAAACAATGATTCAAATTGGGGCTGTTGATTTCTGAACAGACTAAAGTAGGGTTTTCACCAGGCATGAGAAAAGGAAATGTCTACGATTGTGCAGTATAAAAAGTAGCGTTCCCCACCAGCGTTAAGAATGACGCTTAGCGCTGATACAGCGGGTCCTCGACCCTGGCTGATGTCAGGTTTGCCCCCTCTTCACGCACGATCTCCCATAGCGCCTGCGCCGCAGTCGACAGCGAGCGATTTTTTCGCTGCGCCAGCATCAATTGGCGCTCCACAACCGGGGTTAATCTTTTTACCTGCAAACGGCTGCCCTGCGGCAAGGGTAAAGCCAGCGCCGGTAGTACGCTAATACCAATCCCCGATTCCACCATCGGGAACAGCGTCGCCGGATGACCAATCTCCTGCACGATATCGGCTTTGATGGCGAAACGCGCCAGCGCGGCATCAATCAGCGGCCGACTGCCGGAAGCATAGTCCTGTAATACCAGCCTCTCCCCCTGCAGCTCCTGCCAGTTGACCGATGACTGCCGGGAAAAGCGGTGATCCTCACGGCATAACAACAGAAAAGGTTCCGCCAACACGGACTCGCACTGCAGATCTGCCGCCGTCCCCGGATCGATAACGATACCAAAATCAACCTCGCCCTGACGGATACTTTCCAGCACCCACTGCTGCGGCCTGTCATGCAGTACGAAATCAATATCCGGATAGCGGCGATTGCTATGTGCGATGCATTGCGGGATCAGATGCGCCGAGATGGTCTGGCTGGCGGCGACGCGCACGGTCCCCGTCAACTGCTGCCCTACCCGCCCCGCTTCACGTAGGGTCACATGGAGTTCATCAAGCAAACGCTCAAGCCTGCCCGCCAGCTGATGGCCTGCTTCGGTGAGCACCACTTCACGCGTCGTTCTGTCGAGCAAACGCACGCCGGTTTGGTGTTCCAGTTCCTTAACGCTATGGCTCACTGCCGACTGGCTGAGACCAATAATCTCCCCGGCACGGCTAAAACTGCGCGCCCTGGCAACGGTGATAAAGACCCTTAACTGACGTAGCGAGTAATTCATCTTTTTTATTCATGAATAGATGCAATAAATCAATTTTATTTCTCAAAACAAAGAAAGCACAATAGCGGCATCGAATTTCAGGAGCGTTTATGAAACTTTTCCGCATTCTTGATCCATTTACACTGACATTGATTACCGTGGTTCTGCTGGCCTCGTTCTTTCCGGCGCGCGGCGAATTCGTCCCTTTCGTCGAGCACCTCACCACCGCCGCTATCGCGCTATTATTCTTTATGCATGGCGCCAAGCTGTCGCGTGAAGCGATTATCGCCGGCGGCAGCCACTGGCGTTTACACCTGTGGGTGATGTGCAGCACCTTTATTGTTTTTCCGGTTCTGGGGGTTCTGTTTGCGTGGTGGGCGCCGATTAAGGTCGACCCGATGCTTTATAGCGGTTTTATTTACCTTTGTATCTTACCGGCGACCGTACAGTCAGCAATTGCCTTTACTTCGCTCGCCGGCGGTAACGTCGCCGCGGCGGTCTGTTCCGCTTCAGCGTCAAGTCTGCTCGGTATTTTTGTCTCGCCATTGCTGGTAGGACTGCTGATGCATTTGCATGGCGCTGGCGGCGATCTGGAACAGGTCGGTAAGATTATGCTGCAGCTGCTGCTGCCGTTTGTACTCGGCCACCTGTCGCGCCCGTGGATCGGTAGTTGGGTGGCGAAACATAAAAAATGGATTGGCAAAACCGACCAGACCTCAATCCTGCTGGTGGTCTACTCCGCCTTTAGCGAAGCCGTCGTCAATGGAATCTGGCATAAAGTGGGCGTGGGATCGCTGCTGTTTATCGTCGTTGTCAGCCTGGTACTCTTGGCTATTGTCATCGCGATCAATATCTTTGTCGCCCGCCGCTGCGGCTTTAGCAAGCCGGATGAAATTACCATCGTCTTCTGCGGCTCGAAAAAGAGCCTGGCGAACGGGATACCGATGGCGAATATCCTGTTCCCGGCGTCGATTCTGGGAATAATGGTGCTGCCGCTAATGATCTTCCATCAGATCCAACTGATGGTCTGCGCCGTACTGGCTCGTCGCTATAAAGCGCAGACAGACGCCCAACTGGCGCAGGAGAAATCCCGCGCCACGGCAGGTTAACGCGGTTGTTTCAGGGGCTGAACCAATTGCGTCAGCCCCTCGGTCTTGATCAATAAGGTCAACGCCATCAGCTCGCCGAGATGCCCGGCAGGGAATTGATCCTTACGGGCAAACCACAGCAAATATTCTTCCGGGACGTCGATCAAGCGGCGCCCCTTATATTTGCCAAACGGCATCTCGGTATTAGCAATCTCGATGAGCTGCGCTTTATCCACGTTATTCTCCCAGCAGGCGCATCATTTCGGCTTCATCGATAACCTCGATGCCTAACTCCTGCGCCTTCGCAAGCTTAGAACCCGCCGCTTCACCGGCAATCACCAGATCGGTTTTCTTCGACACGCTGCCGGCGACTTTCGCCCCCAGCGCGACCAGCCGCGCTTTGGCATCATCGCGCGACAGCTGGCTCAGGCTACCGGTTAATACCACGGTTTTACCAGCAAACGGACTGTCAATTTCTTCCGCCTTCACCACCACCGGCGCCGGCCAGCGGACGCCTTCAGCGCGCAGTTGCGCGATGACCTCGCGGTTGCTCTCTTCGGCGAAGAAGTTAAAAGTATGTGTGGCGACGACAATCCCGACGTCAGGCACCTTCTGCAGCTCCTCAATCGAAGCCTGTTCCAGCGCTTCAATCGTGCCAAAATGCGCTGCCAGTCCCGCTGCTGTCGCCTCACCGACTTCGCGAATACCTAACGCATACAGGAAGCGGGCGAAGGTCGTCTCTTTTGCTTTTTCCAGCGCGTTGACCACGTTTTGCGCCGACTTCGGCCCCATGCGATCCAGCCCGGTTAGCTTACCGGCGCTGAGGCGGAACAGATCGGCTGGCGTATGCACGTACTCTTTCTCAACCAGCTGATCGATGATTTTATCGCCCATACCGTCGACATCCAGCGCCCGTCGGGAGACAAAGTGCTTCAGCGCTTCTTTACGCTGCGCGCCGCAGATAAGCCCGCCGGTACAGCGCGCCACCGCTTCTCCTTCTACGCGTTCAACATCGGAATGACAGACCGGGCAATGGGTTGGGAAGATGATTTCACGCGTATGTTCCGGGCGTTCGGAAAGCACTACGTTGACGACCTGCGGGATCACGTCCCCGGCACGGCGAATCACCACTTTATCGCCAATGCGCAAGCCTAAACGCTCGATTTCGTCGGCGTTATGCAGCGTGGCGTTACTGACCAGCACCCCGGCCACGTGCACCGGTTCCAGGCGCGCAACCGGCGTAATCGCTCCGGTACGGCCAACCTGGAATTCCACATCGTTGACGAAAGTCATCTGCTCCTGGGCCGGGAATTTAAAGGCCACCGCCCAGCGCGGGGCGCGGGCAACGAAACCGAGCTGCTCCTGCAACGCCAGCGAATCAACTTTTATCACCACGCCGTCAATATCAAAACCAAGATGCGGACGGTCTTCTTCAACCTGGCGATAGTAAGTAAGCACTTCCTCTGGAGAATGACACAGCTTCACGCGGTCGCTCACCGGCAATCCCCACTGCTTAAACTGCTGCAAACGCGCAGAGTGGCTGGCCGGCAGTTCGCCGCCTTCCAGCACGCCAACGCCGTAGCAGAAGAAAGTAAGCGGTCGCTTCGCGGTAATACGCGGATCCAACTGGCGCAACGAGCCCGCGGCGGCATTGCGCGGGTTAGCAAACACTTTGCCGCCGGTGCGGCGCGCTTCTTCATTAATTTTTTCAAATCCGGCCTGCGGCAGGAACACTTCCCCGCGTACTTCCAGACGCGCCGGAATATTGTCGCCGCGTAGCTTCAGCGGAATAGCGCGAATGGTTCGCACGTTGGAGGTGATATCCTCGCCGGTAGTGCCATCGCCACGGGTCGCCGCCTGCATCAGCACGCCGTTTTCATACAGGATACTGACCGCGAGGCCATCGAGCTTGAGCTCACAGCACCAGGTCAGGTCCGCGGTATCGCTTAAACGGTCCTGCACGCGTTTGTTAAAGGCGAGGAAACTCTCTTCATCAAAGACGTTATCCAGCGACAGCATTGGCACTTCATGGCGAATCTGGCTGAAAGAGGCCAATGGCGCCGCGCCCACGCGCTGGGTCGGCGAGTCGGGGGTTATCAGTTCAGGATGTTGCGCTTCGAGTTCGCGCAGTTCACGCATCAGCCGGTCATATTCCGCATCGGGAATCTCCGGAGTGTCCATAACATGATACAGATATTCATGATGGCGAAGGGTGGTTCGCAGTTCAGTCAGTTTTTGTTCGATTGGTTCCATATCGCACCATCAATGATAAAAAACCCCCGACGGGCGGGGGTTCAGATTAAGCAGACGACACGCTAGCGCGTAAATCAGGCGTTAGCCTCTTTTACTTCGCGAATACGATCCTGGTACTCGCGCAGTTTCTGCGGCGTCATCATCCGACGCTGATCGTCAAGCACCACGCCGCCAACTTCATCGGCGATGTACTGCGCCGACTGCAGCATCAGTTTAAAGTTTTGCAGCTCGTCGCCAAACGACGGCACCTGCATAAAGATAGTCACGCCCGGCGTGGTCATATCCACCATCGCATCCGGATTAAAGGTGCCAGGTTTAACCATATTCGCCAGGCTGAACAACACCTGTCCGCTACCGTCCGGGCTTAAATGACGGTGGAAAATATTCATATCGCCAAACTTAAAGCCGGCCTGCTGGATGCTGTTGATCAGCAGTTCACCGTTAAGCTGCGAACCGTGATGCGCGGCGACGTTCATCACGATGACCGTCTCTTTGCGCTCTTTCGGCTGCGGCGCGGCGGCGGGCTGCTGAGGTTCAGCGGCTGGCGCTTCAGGCGCCTGTTGCGGCTGCGGCGCGGCAGGCTGTTGAACCGGCGCAGGTTGTTGAGCAACAGGTTGTTGGACTGGCGCCGGCTGTTGCGCTACAGGCTGCTGCGGCGCAGGCTGCACCGGCTGCTGATATTGCGGCGGTACCGGCTGAGGCTGGGTCGGCTGCGGCTGATGGACCGGCTGCGCAGGGGCAACGTGCTGCGGCGGCTGAACGTGCGGCTGCGGAGCAACAGGCTGCTGCGGGCGCGGCGCGTGCGGCGGCGCCTGATGCACCGGCTCGTCCTGACGCACAGGCTGCTGCACCTGACGCTCGTACGGAGGCTGATACTGGTGTTGCGGCGCCTGACGAGGTGCTTCTTGCTCCCCATATGCGCCGTTCGGGGCGTGATTAACCCGGTGAACACGAACTTCACCTACGCCTTCAACATCGTCATCAAAGTCATCGCCTTCCGATGTTTCATCGTCGCGAGACTTCATACGTTTCAGTGGGCGATCGCGGAACATCGAGGAACGCTCTTTACGGCTGGTCCAGAAACCATGTACCAGTAAAGCGATTATGGCGATCGCGCCAACAATGATTAATATCAGACGCAAATCCTGCATCATTATATTCTCTGTTGTTCTAACACCTTGCCACCACGGCAAACATTTACTCACTAAGAGTATTTGCCGATTACATCAAGTGCAAGTGCGTCTGCCCCTTTCACCCCATAAAGATGAACTAAATCGTGCTTTTTGCTGTTTTTTCGAACATTTCCTAACTGGTTATTGTCTGGCAACCCGATAAAATAAGCGGGCATTCACACTGAATGTTAAAAAAGGAGCATCGCCTGACTATGGTTTCATCATCCGCAACTACCCCACGTAGCGGCGTCTACTATTTTTTACAAGGCTGGAAACTCATCAGGCTGCCAGGGATCCGACGTTTCGTGTTCCTGCCTTTATTAGTTAACGTCATTCTGATGGGCGGCGCGTTCTGGTGGCTGTTTACCCGCCTCGATAGCTGGATCCCTTCATTAATGAGCCATGTGCCTGAATGGCTTCAGTGGTTAAACTACCTGCTATGGCCGGTGGCGGTTATCTCTATTTTGTTGGTATTTGGTTACTTCTTTTCGACCATCGCCAACTGGATTGCCGCGCCGTTTAGCGGTCTGCTGGCGGAACAGCTCGAAGCGCGACTGACCGGCGCTACGCCGCCGGATGTTGGCGTATTCGGCATCATGAAAGATGTCCCGCGCATTATGAAACGCGAATGGCAAAAGTTTGCCTGGTACCTGCCGCGCGCCATCGTTCTGTTGCTGCTGTACTTTATCCCCGGCATTGGCCAAACCGTCGCGCCGGTACTGTGGTTCCTGTTTAGCGCCTGGATGCTGGCCATTCAGTACTGCGACTATCCGTTCGATAACCATAAAGTGCCGTTTAAAACCATGCGCGAGGCGCTGCGCTCGCGGAAGGTCATTAACATGCAGTTTGGCGCGCTGACCAGCCTGTTCACCATGATCCCGGTTCTCAACCTGGTCATTCTGCCAGTCGCTATCTGCGGCGCGACGGCGATGTGGGTGGATTGCTACCGCGATAAGCACGCCATGTGGAAATAGCGAGCTGAGCTGTCTCTTTCAGGGCGGTTCACGCCGCCCCTTATTTCCGTCTTATTCCTTCTTGCTCATCATTATTTCCCTTCAGCATATAGATATGCTAAATCCTTACTTCCGGATATTGTTTAAGCGGGTATGCTGAAGCCGTACCCCCAAATTTCATACAGTTAAGGACGGGCCATGAGTAAGATTTTTGAAGACAACTCCCTGACTATCGGTCATACGCCGCTGGTACGACTGAACCGCATCGGTAATGGCCGAATCCTGGCCAAGGTAGAATCTCGTAACCCGAGCTTTAGCGTTAAATGCCGTATCGGCGCCAATATGATTTGGGATGCTGAAAAGCGCGGCGTACTGAAACCGGGTGTGGAACTGGTTGAACCAACCAGCGGCAACACCGGTATCGCCCTCGCCTACGTCGCCGCCGCTCGCGGCTACAAACTGACGCTGACCATGCCGGAAACCATGAGCGTGGAACGCCGCAAATTGCTGAAAGCGCTGGGCGCTAACCTGGTGCTGACCGAAGGCGCGAAAGGCATGAAAGGCGCCATCCAGAAGGCGGAAGAGATTGTCGCCAGCGACCCGGAAAAATATCTACTGCTGCAGCAGTTCAGTAACCCGGCGAACCCGGAAATTCACGAAAAGACCACCGGCCCGGAAATCTGGGAAGACACCGACGGCCAGGTTGACGTCTTTATCTCGGGCGTCGGTACCGGCGGTACCCTGACCGGTGTCTCTCGTTATATTAAAGGCACGAAAGGCAAAAAAGATCTGATCACCGTCGCCGTTGAGCCAACCGACTCGCCGGTTATCACCCAGGCGCTGGCTGGCGAAGAGCTGAAACCTGGCCCGCACAAAATTCAGGGCATCGGCGCCGGCTTTATCCCGGGCAACCTCGACCTGAAACTGGTCGATAAAGTGGTCGCCATCACCAACGAAGAAGCCATCTCCACCGCTCGTCGCCTGATGGAAGAAGAAGGTATTCTGGCCGGTATCTCTTCCGGCGCGGCTGTCGCCGCGGCGTTAAAGCTGCAGGAAGATGAGGCCTTTACCAATAAGAATATTGTGGTTATCCTACCGTCTTCCGGTGAGCGTTATTTAAGCACGGCGCTGTTCGCAGATCTCTTCACCGAGAAAGAATTGCAACAGTAGTGCCAGTTTGTAAAAACCGTGTAAAAAAGCACCTTTTCGGGTGCTTTTTTGTGGCATACGTCAAAGTTTTACCCCTCCTGGCATTGATTCACCTCGTAGGGTCTGGTATTTAACCAGCACATTTATTTTGAAGCGCGAAATTATTCAGATTTGGATTTCCGCAGGCTGAATCGATTTTATGATTTGGTTCAAGTCTTCCTTTCGCGGCATAATGTTTAATGAAGTGCTAGACGTCAACGGACTTAAGGTCCTCTCAGCGGTTCCGCTGCTGACGCCTTAGCCACACACGTAACGCCGGCGCTAACAATACAGGCTAAAGTTTGGTCGTTAGGCTAGACTTTAGGTCCACAACACTAAACCTATAAGTTGGGGAAATATAATGTTCCAGCAAGAAGTTACCATTACCGCTCCGAACGGTCTGCACACCCGCCCTGCTGCTCAGTTTGTTAAAGAAGCGAAAGGCTTCACTTCTGAGATCACTGTAACCTCCAACGGCAAAAGCGCCAGCGCAAAAAGCCTGTTCAAACTGCAAACTCTGGGCCTGACTCAGGGTACCGTTGTGACCATCTCCGCTGAAGGCGAAGATGAGCAAAAAGCAGTTGAGCATCTGGTTAAACTGATGGCTGAACTCGAGTAAGTTCACGGGTTCTTTTTAATATCAGTCACAAGTAAGGTAGGGTTATGATTTCAGGCATTTTAGCATCCCCGGGTATCGCTTTCGGCAAGGCTCTCCTGCTGAAAGAAGACGAAATTGTCATCGACCGGAAGAAAATTTCTGCCGATAAGGTTGATCAGGAAGTTGAACGTTTCCTGAACGGCCGCACCAAGGCCTCCGCCCAGCTGGAGGTCATCAAAACCAAAGCTGGTGAAACTTTCGGTGAAGAAAAAGAAGCCATCTTCGAAGGGCATATTATGCTGCTGGAAGATGAGGAGCTTGAGCAGGAAATCATAGCCCTGATTAAAGATAAGCACATGACTGCCGATGCGGCAGCCAATGAAGTTATCGAAGGTCAGGCAACTGCACTGGAAGAGCTGGATGACGAATACCTGAAAGAGCGTGCCGCTGACGTACGCGACATCGGTAAACGTCTGCTGCGCAACATTCTGGGCCTGGCAATCATCGATCTGAGCGCTATCGCGGATGAAGTTATCCTCGTTGCCGCCGATCTCACCCCGTCGGAAACCGCACAGCTGAACCTGAACAAGGTGCTGGGTTTCATCACCGACGCGGGCGGCCGTACTTCCCACACCTCTATCATGGCGCGCTCCCTTGAGCTGCCGGCAATCGTCGGTACCGGAAGCGTCACCTCCCAGGTGAAAAACGGCGACTATCTGATTCTCGATGCGGTTAACAACCAGGTTCTGGTTAACCCAAGCAACGAAAAAATCGAAGAGCTGCGTGCGCTGCAGGCGCAGGTTGCTGAAGAAAAAGCAGAACTGGCGAAACTGAAAGATCTGCCGGCCATCACTCTCGACGGTCATCAGGTTGAAGTTTGCGCCAACATCGGTACCGTTCGCGACGTCGATGGCGCTGAGCGCAACGGCGCGGAAGGCGTAGGCCTGTACCGTACTGAATTCCTGTTCATGGACCGCGATTCTCTGCCGACTGAAGAAGAGCAGTTTGCAGCTTATAAAGCGGTGGCTGAAGCGTGCGGCTCACAGGCCGTTATCGTTCGCACCATGGACATCGGCGGCGATAAAGAGCTGCCGTACATGAACTTCCCGAAAGAAGAGAACCCGTTCCTCGGCTGGCGCGCCGTGCGTATCGCGATGGATCGTAAAGAGATCCTCCGCGACCAGGTTCGCGCTATCCTGCGTGCCTCCGCTTTCGGTAAGCTGCGCATCATGTTCCCGATGATCATCTCTGTTGAAGAAGTGCGCGCACTGAAGAAAGAGATTGAGATCTACAAACAGGAACTGCGTGACGAAGGTAAAGCTTTTGACGAATCGATTGAAATCGGCGTGATGGTGGAAACCCCTGCAGCCGCGACCATTGCTCGTCATTTAGCCAAAGAAGTTGATTTCTTTAGTATCGGAACCAATGATTTAACGCAATATACTCTGGCAGTTGACCGTGGTAATGATATGATCTCGCATCTTTACCAGCCGATGTCACCGTCTGTGCTGACTCTGATCAAGCAAGTTATTGATGCTTCTCATGCAGAAGGCAAATGGACGGGTATGTGTGGTGAGCTTGCAGGCGATGAACGTGCTACACTTCTGTTGCTGGGTATGGGGCTGGACGAATTCTCTATGAGCGCCATTTCCATCCCGCGCATCAAGAAGATTATTCGTAACACGAACTTCGAAGATGCAAAAGTATTAGCAGAGCAGGCTCTTGCTCAACCGACGACGGACGAGTTAATGACGCTGGTTAACAAGTTCATTGAAGAAAAAACAATCTGCTAATCCACGAGATGCGCGGCCCAAATTACTGCTTAGGAGAAGATCATGGGTTTGTTCGATAAACTGAAATCTCTGGTTTCTGATGACAAAAAAGACACCGGAACTATTGAGATTGTTGCTCCGCTCTCTGGCGAGATCGTCAACATCGAAGACGTGCCGGATGTGGTTTTTGCGGAGAAAATTGTGGGTGATGGCATTGCCATCAAACCTACTGGCAACAAAATGGTTGCGCCGGTAGAGGGTACCATCGGTAAAATTTTTGAAACCAACCATGCTTTCTCTATTGAATCCGATAGCGGCATTGAGCTGTTTGTTCACTTCGGTATCGATACCGTTGAACTGAAAGGCGAAGGCTTCAAGCGCATCGCTGAAGAAGGTCAGCGCGTGAAAGTCGGCGACCCGGTTATCGAATTCGATCTGCCGCTGCTGGAAGAAAAAGCCAAGTCTACCCTGACTCCGGTTGTTATCTCCAACATGGACGAGATCAAAGAGCTGATCAAACTGTCCGGTAGCGTCACCGTTGGTGAAACTCCGGTTATCCGCATCAAGAAGTAATTCTTGCTTGCCGAGAAAATGGCGCCTTCAGGCGCCATTTTTTTATGCCGGCCGGTAGCACTTTTCACTCGCCAGGATTTTCATCCCCTGCGGGCTACTTTCCAGAATCCGCCGTTCGCTATCCGCGACCCATAGCTCGCACTGGCAGCCGCTCTCGTTTTCAAACATCGTTCTCGCCCTACAGGCATCTTCCAGCGCGTTCATCCCCGTCGTCTCAAAATGGCCAACGGTTCTCCCCTCCCTGCGTACCACTAACCGATAGCTATGCATCGTTATTGCGCTCCCGACGGCGGTAAAATGAGTTCATCGCAGCCCTGACTCTCGGTCCAGGTCATTACCGCCAGTACGCGCTGAGCGGCGGCGCGCGTAGCGTCGCCCAACGGCATGTCGCACACCAGGTTGCTGATGAGCTCGGCGCAGAACAGGTCGCCGGTACCTTTGAGGTCGGTTTCGACGCGAGGATGGACGACCACTTCGACTGCATCGTCGGTGACCACCAGCACGTTAATAGTCGAAGCATCCAGCCCAGGCGCGCTGGTAATCACCACCCACTTTAGGGTATCGGAAAGCAGACTACGCGCGGCGATCACCGCTTCCTGCTGGTTGTGGCACGGCATGCCGCTGAGGGTTTCGAGCTCGAAAAGATTTGGCGTGATCCCCCGCGCCAGCGGCAACAGGTGGCGGCGATAAGCCTCGGGGATCTCCGCTTTTACGTAGATGCCGCTATCTACATCGCCAATCACCGGGTCAACCAGAATACAGAGGTCGGGATGGTGCACACGGATCCGCTGCAGCCACTGCGCCAGCAGCGCAATTTGCCCGGCGCTGCCCATATACCCGGTGGTTACCGCCCGCAGCTCGCGAAGCGCATCACGCTCCTCCAGCGCCCGCAGATAGCCGCTAAACCACTCTTCCGGGATCACCCCACCGTAGAAAGTATCGTAATGTGGGGTATTGCTGAATAACACCGTGGGCACCGCCATCACCCGCAATTCATGCTGCTTGATTGCCGGTACCGCGATACTGTTACCGACGCTGCCATAGACCACCTGCGATTGCACCGCCACGATATCAACCTCCAGCGCCCGGCTGTGGTCGTTAAAGAGCACGGACTGTATTTCGTCTTGCTGACTCATCCTTTCTCCCCCCGCTGGACAGCGGGTCATACTCTGATTATCATTCGTCCTATGCTAAAATTCATTTTGTCATAGGTCAATAATGTTCACCGGAAAAACCGCAAACGAGATTTTCGATAACATCCGTCATCTGGTGCAGAGCGGCGCGTTGCAACCCGGAGAGGCGCTGCCGCCGGTGCGCGAGCTGGCAGGCGAACTGGCAGTCAACCGCAATACGGTGGCGGCGGCCTACAAGCGGCTGGTGACCTCAGGGCTCGCCGTCAGCCAGGGGCGCAACGGCACGGCCATTAAGGCGCTTAATACGCTTAATGCGGTCGAGGGCGGCGATCCGACGACATCGCTGATTGATATTTCCGGCGGCAATCCGGATCCGCGACGTCTACCGGATATTGGCCGTTTTCTTCCCAAGCTGTCGCGGACCCCGCACTTATATGGCGATGCCGCCGTTGAGCCGCGTCTGGCTAACTGGGCGCGGGAGTGGGTCAGTCGCGATATTGGCCACGAATTTGACATCAACTTGACCAGCGGCGCAATTGACGCCCTTGAACGCCTGCTCTGCGCACTGCTGCTACCCGGCGACAGCGTCGCGGTAGAAGACCCCTGCTTTCTGAGCAGCATCAATATGCTGCGTTACGCCGGTTTCCAGCCCAGCCCTGTCGCCGTCGACGGTGAAGGCATGAACCCAGAGCGGCTTGAAGAAGCGCTGCGCAACGGCGCCCGTGCGGTAATACTGACTCCACGCGCCCACAACCCGACCGGCTGCAGTTTGACGCCCGAGCGCGCACAAGCGATTCGCACCGTGCTCGCCCGCTATCCGCAGACGCTGGCGATCGTTGACGATCACTTCGCCCTGCTCTCAGCGACACGCTGGCACAATCCTCTACCTGAAGGCATTCAGCGTTGGGCGCTGGTGCGCTCAATGTCCAAAACCCTGGGCCCGGATTTGCGCCTGGCGATAGTCGCCAGCGATGTCACCACCTCAGCGGCGCTGCGCCTGCGCCTGAACGCCGGTAGCCAGTGGGTCAGCCATTTACTACAAGAGCTGGCGTTCTCCTGCCTGAATGATAACGCTTTTACCGCTTCTCTGACTGCGAGCCAGCGCCATTATCAGCAGCAAAATCAGCGGCTCGCCGCCGCGTTGGCCCGCCAGGGCGTTGGCGATTTTCCGCCTGGCGATGGTCTTAATTTCTGGCTGCCGCTATCAGCCGTCAGCCAGTCGCTGGCGCTGCGTCTGGCGCGGGCCGGTTGGCTGGTGCGTGAAGGTGAAGCCTTTGGCGTGAAAACACCGTCGCACGGCCTGCGCCTGTCGCTGGGCGCTTTAACCGAGGCGCAAATTGAACAACTTGCACACGATTTATCGCTGGTCTTACCTTGTTAAACACGGGAGTTGTTATGCGGATCCACTTTATCGTCCATGAAGTTTTTGAAGCGCCTGGCGCCTATCTGCGCTGGGTTAACGCGCGCGGCTATCAGGCCAGCTGGTCGCGAGTTTATGTCGGGGATCCGCTGCCGGCGAATGCCGAAGGTTTTGATATGTTGGTGGTACTTGGCGGCCCGCAATCACCACGCACTACGCTTGCCGAGTGCCCATGGTTTGATGCCCATGCCGAGAAAAACCTGATTGCCCAGGCGATTGCCGCCGGGCGTATCGTGGTCGGGATTTGCCTCGGGTCGCAGCTTATCGGCGAAGCGCTGGGGGCGCCGGTGATGCAAAGCCCGGAAAAAGAGATTGGCCACTATCCTATCATCCTGACCACCGCCGGACTGCAGGATGACAACATCGCCCATTTCGGCCCATCGGTGGTAGTCGGCCACTGGCACAACGATATGCCGGGCCTGACGCCTGCGGCGGAAGTCCTGGCCTCCAGCGAAGGGTGCCCGCGGCAAATCGTCAAATATAGCGATCGGGTCTACGGTTTTCAGTGCCATATGGAGTTTGACACGGAGGTCATCGAGTTATTAATTACGCACTCGCAACCTGAACTTACCGCCGCAAAAGGCAGGCGCTTTATTCGCAGCGAAGATGAAATGAGGCAATGGGATTATCGCGAGATGAATCAAAAGCTATGGGCGTTTCTGGATAAGCTGGTAGCGAAATACGCACTTTAGGTTAACCGCCCCCCATGCCAGGCATGGGAGGCCGTGATAGCGCGTTTAGATACCCGCCCCCTGGCTGAAGTGTTCTTCGCCGAACACGCCGGTTGAGAGATAGCGATCGCCGCGATCGCAGATGATCGCCACCACCACCGCGCCCGGATTGGCGCGAGCAATACGCAGCGCCCCGGCAACCGCGCCGCCGGAACTGACGCCACAGAAGATCCCTTCCTGTACGGCCAACTGGCGCATCGTGTTTTCCGCATCCTGCTGGTGGATATCCAGCACCTCATCCACCAACGAGGCATTAAAAATGCCCGGCATATATTCCTGCGGCCAGCGGCGGATCCCCGGAATGCTGCTGCCCTCTTCCGGCTGCAGCCCAATGATGCTCACCGGTTTCGCCTGTTCGCGCAGAAAACGCGATACGCCGGTAATGGTACCGGTGGTGCCCATGCTTGAAACAAAGTGGGTGATACGCCCGTCCGTCTGGCGCCAGATCTCCGGGCCGGTGGTGGTGTAATGGGCGTAAGGGTTATCCGGATTGTTAAACTGATCCAATAGTTTACCCTCGCCACGCTCGGCCATCGCGGCGGCCAGATCGCGAGCGCCTTCCATCCCCTGCTCTTTGGTGACCAGGATGAGTTCAGCGCCGTAGGCGCGCATCGCGGCACGGCGCTCCTGGCTCATGTTGTCCGGCATCAGCAGTTTCATCTGATAGCCTTTTAACGCTGCAATCATCGCCAGCGCGATACCGGTATTACCGCTGGTCGCCTCGATAAGCACGTCGCCTGGTTTAATTTCGCCGCGCTTTTCCGCTTCGACAATCATCGACAGCGCGGCGCGATCTTTTACCGAGCCCGCCGGGTTATTGCCCTCAAGCTTAAGCCAGATTTCGCTGCCGTTGTCCGGCCCCAGACGTTGTAATTTCACCAGCGGCGTGTTGCCGATTGTTTGTTCTAATGTGTTCACTTCAGCTGTCCAATAAAAAGCCCGGCCGCGTCATGCGCTCCGGGCTGTCGGCCGGGTCAGCGCAGCGCCGCCCGGCAAAAGCACGTGGATTTAAGCTATCAGGCCGTCTCTGCCAGAGCAAGTTCGCCGCGCGGTTCGATGCGTTCGGTTCCATTATACAGGCGCGCATTCTGCAAGCCGACAAACAGGCGTTCGCCGCGGGACGGGGCCTCATCGCCCGCCAGCACCACGCTCAGCGGTTCGTCATACCACCCCAGAGGCTGGACAACTAATTGGGTGTAGTGCCCCTTCGGACTGGCTTCCAGCACCTGCACCGGCAATGGCGAATCCAGGCTGGTACGGCGGCTGATATCTACTTCCCACGGTCGCAGGAACAGATCGACCGGCCCCTGATATGCCGGGGTATAGCCTAAAGGCCAGCGGTGGGCGCCGACGTGGAACTGGCCGCCGCGAATGGTGCCCTGCAGGCGGTTAACTTCGCCCATAAACTCGAGCACAAAACGGGTCGAAGGTTCCCGCCACACGCGTTCAGGCGCATCGGCCTGTTCGATATTGCCCTGGCTCATTACCACCACCCGATCGGCGACTTCCATCGCCTCTTCCTGATCGTGGGTAACAAACACGCTGGTGAATTTTAATTCTTCGTGCAGCTGGCGCAGCCAGCGGCGCAGTTCTTTACGCACCTGCGCATCCAGCGCGCCAAAGGGTTCATCCAGCAGCAGAATTTGCGGCTCGACCGCCAGCGCGCGCGCTAACGCTACGCGCTGCTTCTGGCCGCCGGAAAGCTGCGCCGGATAACGGTCGGCAAGATGGGCCAGTTGCACCATCTCCAGCAGTTTGGTCACTTTGGCTTTAATCGCCGCCGCATTGGGACGCTCACGACGCGGCAGGACGGTCAGGCCAAAGGCGATGTTATCGAACACCGTCATATGACGGAACAGCGCATAGTGCTGGAAAACAAAGCCCACTTTACGATCGCGGGCGTGCATCCGGCTCACGTCGGTGCCGTGAAAACGAATATGGCCGCTGGATTGATGCTCCAGCCCGGCGATAATCCGCAATAAGGTGGTTTTACCGGAGCCGGACGGCCCCAGCAGCGCAACCATTTGCCCGGAAGGGATATCCAGCGAGATATCATTCAGCACCTGGGTGCGACCAAACGATTTCTTAATATTGGCAATCTCAATGCTCATGATTTCCCTCCTGTTGCGCGCGTTTTTCCTGATTGGCCAGACGCCATTGCAACATACTCTTTAAAAACAGGGTCAAAATAGCCATTAACGTCAGCAGGGCCGCGGCGGTAAACGAACCGACGGTGTTGTAGTCCTGCTGTAGTAATTCAATTTGCAGCGGCAGAGATAACGTTTCGCCGCGGATCGAGCCGGAAACGACCGACACCGCGCCGAATTCGCCAATCGCGCGGGCGTTGGTCAACACCACGCCGTACAGCAGCGCCCAGCGAATATTGGGTAGCGTCACCCGGCGGAACATCTGCCAACCGGAAGCGCCGAGCAGGATCGCCGCTTCATCTTCATTGCTCCCCTGACTCATCATGACCGGCACCAGCTCGCGGACCACAAACGGACAGGTGACGAAGATAGTCGCCAGCACCATGCCCGGCCAGGCGAACATGATCTGCAGGTTGTGCTCATCAAGCCAGCCGCCGAGTGGGCCGTTGGAGCCGTAAAACAGTAAATAAACCAGACCTGCCACCACCGGCGAGACGGCGAACGGGATATCCAGCATCGTCAGCAGCAGCTGGCGGCCTGGGAAGGTAAAGCGCGTCACCAGCCAGGCCAGCAGCGTACCGAACACCAGATTCACCGGCACGGTAATCAACGCAATCATCACCGTCAGCCAGATGGCGTGCAGCATGTCCGGATTGGCCAGATTTTCCAGCACCGGCATTAACCCTTTACTGAAAGCCTGGACAAAAATATAAATCATCGGCACCACGAGGATGAAGGCGGATACCAGCATCCCGATGCCGATCAGAAACCATTTGCCCCAGTTGATCCGGGGCGCGTCATAGCGCTTCAATTGAGTAACTTCCGCCATTAGTGACCTACCACGCGTCGACCAAAGCGACTCTGCAGAGTGTTGATGGAGAACAGCAGCAGCAGCGAAGCCGCGAGGATCACCGAGGCAATCGCGCTCGCCGCCGGGTAATCAAACTCTTGCAAACGAATGAAAATCATCAGCGAAGTCACTTCCGTTTTCCACGCGATGTTGCCGGCGATAAAAATCACCGCGCCGAACTCGCCAAGGCTGCGGGTAAACGACAGCGCAATCCCCGCCAGCAGAGCCGGCGACAGCTCCGGCAGCACCACTTTGCGGAAACTCTGTAAGCGCGTCGCGCCGAGGGTTTCCGCCGCTTCTTCATATTCCGGCCCTAACTCTTCCAGCACCGGCTGCACGGTACGCACCACAAACGGAATACTGGTAAAGGCCATCGCCACCGCGATGCCAAGCCAGGTATAAGTCACTTTGATATCAAACTTCGCCAGCCATTCGCCGTACAAGCCATTGACCGAGAACAGCGAGGCCAGCGTCAGGCCGGCCACCGCCGTCGGCAGCGCGAACGGCAGGTCCATCAGGGCATCCAGCAGGGTACGGCCCGGGAAACGATAGCGGGTAAGGATCCACGCCATCAGCAGGCCAAACACACCGTTAAAAATTGACGCCACAAAAGCAGACAGCAGCGTGACTTTATAGGCAGCGACCACCTGCGGGTTGGTAATCACCTCCCAGTACTGCGCCCAGCTCATCTGCGCCAGCTGCATTACCAGCGCGCTGAGCGGCAACAGTAAAATCAGGCACACAAATAGCAGGCTGGTGCCAAGGCTCAGGGTAAAGCCCGGCAGCACGCGCTTGGACGACACAGCCAACATTACTGACGCCCCGCTGCCAGCAGTTTGTCCAGCTCGCCGCCGCTGACGAAGTGGGTTTTCATCACTTCAGGCCAGCTGCCAAACTGGTCTTCCACGCGGAACAGTTCGGTCTGCGGGAATTTATCTTTCAGCGACGCCATGACTTTCGGGTCGTTCACGCGATAGTAGTAATCGGTGATGATGGTCTGCGCCTGCGGACTATAGAGATAGTTCAGGTAGGCTTTCGCCGCTTTTTCAGTACCGTTGGCCTTAACGTTTTTGTCTACCCACGCGACCGGGAATTCGGCGAGGATATTGACCTTCGGCACCACTACTTCGAACCCCTGCGCTTCATACTGTTTACGGATGTTGTTAACTTCCGATTCAAAAGTAATCAGCACATCGCCCAACCCGCGCTCGACGAAGGTGGTCGTCGCGCCGCGACCGCCGGTATCGAATACCTCGACGTTCTTCAGGAACTGGGTCATGAACTGTTCGGTTTTGGCTTTATCACCGCCATCGGCTTTGTCTGCCGCCCCCCAGGCCGCAAGATAGGTATAGCGCGCGTTGCCTGAAGTTTTAGGATTCGGGAAGATCAGCTTCACGTCAGAACGCACCAGATCGTTCCAGTCGTGAATATTTTTGGGGTTGCCCTTACGCACCAGGAACGCCATGGTCGAATAAAACGGCGAGCTGTTATTCGGCAGACGGCTCTGCCAGTCCGCCGGGATCAGGTTGCCTTTATCATGCAGAATCTGGACGTCCGTCACCTGGTTATAGGTCACGACGTCAGCCTTCAGACCTTGCAGAATCGCCAATGCCTGCTTGGAGGAGCCCGCATGTGACTGCTTAATGGTCAGCTTGTCGCCGCCGTTTTCTTTTGCCCACTGCTGTTCAAAAGGCGGATTAAGGGCGGCGAACAGCTCGCGGGAAACATCATAGGAACTGTTCAGCAGTTCAGTCGCCTGCGCCTGCGCCACCAGCAGCATGGAAGCCGCCAGCGCCAGATATCCTTTTTTCAGTGATTTAACGGCCATTGCGCACCCTTATCAAAAATGATCATTTACTGATGATCATCATATTTATAACGAGTACGAAAGGAGTAACGGTTTTATATACCGTTTGGCGATTTAGAAGTAGAAAAGAGAATAAGCAACTGGCAAAGCTTTGCTGAAAGCGGCTCGCAGATTCGACGTGTCATTGTGACAAACGGCAGCCAGGGGTGCACTGTGTTTATATGAAAAACACACAGATATTTGCACGTCAGCTCAGACGTAGCTTAACGCCAACAGAACGTCGACTATGGTACTTACTGCGCAACCGCCGTTTTGCTTGCTATAAGTTTCGCCGCCAACATCCCGTTGGTCCCTACATTCTCGATTTTGCCTGCTGCGCAACACGGCTGGCGATTGAACTGGACGGCGGTCAGCACGATGAGAGGCGCGTCTACGATGTTCGCCGCACCCGCTGGCTACAGAGCCAGGGATGGCGGGTTTTACGCTTCTGGAATAATGAGTTTGAAGAGTATGAAGATGCGGTGATGGAGAGAATACTTGAAGCGCTTGAGTCGCCGATGCCCTCACCCCGCCCCTCTCACTGAGGGAGAGGGAGAAAGAGAGTCCGCACGCAGAATCCATAGCTGCACCGTACCTCCCCTTTCCCTGAGGGAGAGGGAGAAAGAGAGTTCGCACGCGGAATCCATAGCCGCACCGTACGTCCCCTCTCCCTGAGGGAGAGGGAGAAAGAGAGTCCACCGTGCCGTCCCCTCTCCCCCTTGGGGAGAGGGTTAGGGTGAGGGGAAAAATTACAGCGCCTGAATACGCTCCAGCGACGGCGCGAAGTAATAACCGCCGGTCACCGGTTTAGTGAAGCGCAGCATGGCATCACGCTTACCGTCGGTATCGCCGAACATGCTCAGCAGCTGCTGTTCAATGTTGTACAGGCGCGCGCAGTAGGCGCAGAAGTACAGGCCGTTAGTGCCGCTGGCGGTACCGTACGGCAGGCTCTGGCGGACGATTTTCAGCCCTTTGCCATCTTCTTTTAAGTCCACGCGGCTCAGGTGCGAAGTGACCGGGCGCTCGTCGCCGTCGATCTCTTCATTGGCTTCTTTGGTACGGCCAATCATCATCTCCTGATCCGGCACGCTCATGCGGTTCAGTTGCTTAAGATTGTGCTCCCAGCGTTGCACAAATACGTAGCTGCCGCCCGCGTCAACGCCGTCTTTAATCACCGCGACTTCACGGCGAGTTTCTTCGCCTGCCGGGTTTTCGGTGCCGTCAACGAAGCCACTCAGATCGCGTTCTTCCACCCAGCGGAAACCGTGAATTTCTTCTTTCACTTCGATGGCGTCGCCGAACGCGGCCATCGCCGCCTGGGCGACGGAAAAGTTCACTTCATGGCGGGCGGATAAAATATGAATTAACACGTCATACTGCGTGGATGGCGCCAGCCCTTTGCCGTAAACCGGAAAATCTTTTAACTCTTCCGCGCCTTCACCACCGCTCAGCTGACGCCAGACGGTATTGCCGAAAGCCACCACCGCGCCGAGTTTGGCATCGGGGAATTTAGCCTGGAAGGTGGCTACTTTATCGACAAAAATTTTGCTCGCTTCGCGCAGGGCGTTAACATCCCCTTTGACATTGGCTTCAATCCAAATCGCCGCGCGGCAATGTTCCGGCAAAATGCCGCTCTGAACCTGAGACATCGCTCCTCCTGAAATGATGCAACCACAACGCTATGACGTTGCTAACGCGCCATTGTAACCGTTTTTATCCGCCCACGTGTCTCTTCAGATCAAATTAGCGACGCCAGATAATTTTGCTGACTTTCCAGTTTTTCAGGGTATCGTCGGACGGCATCAGCTCGTCCGGGCCGCTCCAGTGGCCGGTAAAGGCGTAGCTGATGTGCTGGCTACCTGCGGCTTTACATTCCACCACCGCGCCGTTATCGGGAGCGCCTTTCTCGCAGTTGCCGAACGCTTTGCTGTACAGCTCGCTAAACGGGGTACCGATTTTCACGCCGCTGGCGGCAGGAATTGCGCTATCGCGCACGTCAATGCGGCTCACCGTACCGCCATCGCCGTTGATGGTCAGCGCCAGCTTGTCATCCTTCAGCGCTTCAAAATAGTGAACGATTTTGCCATCCGTGGTTTTCATTCCGCTGCGCAGACGGTAGCTGCCGCCGAGGGCATCGCTAATCGCCTGCTCATTCAGCGGCGTCGATGCTGTCAGTTTACCCACGCCCTGCTCGGTGACCTCGTTGGAGGAACCAAACCAGTTCCACGGATAGGCAGCCGACCAGTTCACCGCGCTCATCGTTGAGCAGCCGGTTAGCGCCAGCGGAAGCGCGCAGAGCATTAGACGTAGCGATTTCATATCTCAATCCTTCTGATTAATTCAACGCATGTTGGAGTACGCGATCGGCAAAAAGTGCCATTAAAGCGCTTCGAGGCGAAAACAGGCGTGCAACCTGCGGCTGGTTATCAGCCACCATAGCGCATAAATATCGGCCGCCAGCAGGGCGATGGTCAGCGCGGAAGGCGCCTCGCCGGTAAACCACAGCCACGGCTGCCAGGCCAGCAACAGCGCCTGCGAGGCAATCAGCAGCCAGCGCATCAGCGGCCAGAGACGCGGGAAACGCTGACGCTGACCGCTCAACAAAAATGCCGCGACCGCCGGTACGCCGGGCAGTAACCCCAGCCAGAAGTTATCGTGATCGGGATAGAACAGGCTCAGCAGCGCATCGCCCTGCTGGCGGGAGGCGCCGGCCATGACGAACAGTACCCAGGTGCGCGCCTGCAGCAACAGCACGCCCCAAAACAACAGCGGCAGCCGCAAACGGCCCTGGGCATCGTAATCGGCAGGAATAAATTCAGTATTCTTCATCTTCAATCAGGCGTTTACCCAGGGTGAGTACATCCGAGTGCTCGTAACCGAGACGCTCATACATCCCCTGCACCACTTCGTTATCGTCACGCACCATAATTGAAATTTTCGGGCAGCCGCGGGCGATCAGCTTCTTTTCCAGCCGATTGAGCAGCGCATTGGCTATTCCGCGGCCTCGGTATTCCGGATGTACGCCAAGATAGTAAGCGGAACCGCGGTGACCGTCGTAACCGCCCATTACCGTCCCTACCACTTCACCGTTCACTTCAGCGACCAGAAACAAGCTCACGTCGTGGTTGAGCTTACGCTCGATATCCATTTCCGGATCGTTCCATGGGCGCAGAAGATCGCAGCGCTCCCAAAGGGTGATCACTTCTTCGAAATCCTGCTGGCGAAAAACGCGAATCTCCATGGTATTCCCCACCATTTACGGTTAAAAACAGTGATTATGGCGCGAATATGACTGATAGCCAATATCAGGCGAAATCATCGGCAAAAAATGGCATAATATATCTTTGTCATGTATTGAAATGAAAAGTAAAACAATTCTTATTTTGAGTGGTCGTAACGGGAAACGCGATACGATATAACATTGGACATCACTTGTTTACAATTCAGGCCGAATGAGCACTTTTAAACCATTAAAAATACTTGCTTCGCGCCGTCAGGTGCTGAAAGCAGGACTGGCTGCGATGACGCTAACCGGCGTCGCTTCCCAGGCCAATGCCAAAGAACAGCCGCTAAAAACTTCCAATGGACACAGCAAACCCGTCGCAAAGAAAGCAGGCAGCAAGCGCCTGGTGATGCTTGACCCCGGTCATGGCGGCATCGATACGGGGGCAATTGGCCACAACGGTTCGAAAGAAAAACACGTCGTGCTGGCCATTGCCAAAAATGTGCGCAGTATTTTACGCAGCAACGGCATCGATGCCCGCCTGACGCGTAGCGGCGATACCTTTATTCCGCTATACGATCGCGTTGAAATCGCCCACCAGCACGGCGCCGATCTGTTTATGTCGATTCACGCCGACGGCTTTACCAACCCGAGTGCGGCCGGCGCCTCCGTCTTTGCGCTCTCCAACCGCGGCGCCAGTAGCGCCATGGCGAAATATCTCTCCGAGCGCGAAAACCGCGCCGATGAGGTCGCCGGTAAAAAAGCGACGGATAAGGACCATCTGCTGCAGCAGGTATTGTTCGATCTGGTGCAAACCGACACTATTAAGAACAGCCTGACGCTCGGCTCGCATATTCTGAAAAAGATTAAGCCGGTGCATAAGCTGCACAGCCGTAATACAGAACAGGCGGCCTTTGTGGTGCTGAAGTCACCTTCCATTCCCTCGGTGCTGGTCGAGACATCGTTCATTACCAACCCAAATGAAGAGAAGCTACTCGGCACAACCGCTTTCCGCCAGAAGATCGCCAACGCTATTGCTTCCGGTATTATTAGTTATTTCCACTGGTTCGATAACCAGAAAGCGCATTCGAAGAGACGTTAATGAAACCCGATGTACAGCAGGTCAAAGCCTTCCTTCTTCAGCTGCAGGATGCCATTTGCGCCAACCTCTCCGCCGTTGACGGCAAGGATTTTGTCGAAGATAGCTGGCAGCGCGAAGGCGGCGGCGGCGGACGCAGCCGGGTTTTACGCGACGGCGGCGTCTTTGAGCAGGCCGGGGTTAACTTCTCTCACGTCCACGGCGATGCGATGCCTGCATCGGCAACCGCCCACCGCCCGGAGCTCGCCGGGCGCAGCTTTGAAGCGATGGGCGTTTCGCTGGTGGTGCATCCGCGCAACCCCTATGTGCCGACCAGCCACGCCAACGTCCGCTTTTTCATTGCCGAGAAGCCCGGCGCCGACCCGGTGTGGTGGTTCGGCGGCGGGTTTGATTTAACGCCTTATTACGGATTTGAAGAAGACGCCATCCACTGGCATCGTACCGCCCGCGATTTGTGCCTGCCGTTCGGCGACGAGGTCTATCCGCGCTATAAAAAGTGGTGCGATGACTACTTCTACCTCAAGCACCGTAACGAACAGCGCGGCATTGGCGGCCTGTTCTTCGATGATTTAAATACCCCGGACTTTGACCACTGCTTCGCCTTTATGCAGGCGGTGGGCAACGGCTTTACTGACGCCTATCTGCCGATCGTTGAGCGTCGAAAAACCACGCCTTACGGCGAACGCGAACGCGATTTCCAGCTTTATCGCCGCGGGCGCTATGTGGAATTCAATCTGGTGTGGGACCGCGGCACGCTGTTCGGCCTGCAGACCGGCGGGCGTACGGAGTCTATTCTGATGTCGATGCCGCCGCTGGTGCGCTGGGAATACAACTTCCACCCGCAGGAAGGCAGCCCGGAAGCCGCACTGAGCGAGTTCATCAAAGTGAAAGAGTGGATCTGAATTTAGCCATCTGAGACAAAAAAGCCCCGGAATACCGGGGCTTAATTTTATGCGTTTACAGCGGCTGGGTCTGCGCTTCCACGACCGCCAGCGCCACCATGTTGACGATACGCCGCACGGAGGCGATAGGCGTCAGAATATGCACCGGCTTAGCGATACCCATCAGTACCGGCCCGACGGTGACCCCTTCCGAACTGGAGACGCGCAGCAGGTTGTAGCTGATACGCGCGGCTTCCATATTCGGCATCACCAGAATATTGGCCGCCCCTTTCAGCGGGCTATCCGGCATACGGTCATTACGGATGCTTTCGACCAGCGCGGCGTCGCCGTGCATTTCGCCGTCAATCATCAGATCCGGCGCGCTCGCTTTCACCAATTCCAGCGTTTTACGCATTTTGCTGGCCGACGGGCAATCGGCGGAACCGAAGTTGGAGTGCGACAGCAGCGCCACGCGCGGTTCGATACCAAAACGACGCACGCTTTCCGCCGCCATCAGGGTGATCTCCGCCAGCTCTTCCGGCGATGGATCGTGATTGACGTAGGTGTCGGCGATAAAGGTGTTACCGCTTGGCAGCAGCAGCGCGTTCATCGCCCCGGCGGTGCTGACGCCGTCGCGGAAGCCAAACAGCGGCTGTACCACGCGATAGTGCTCATGATAATCGCCGATGGTTCCGCAGATCATCGCGTCCGCCTCACCGCGATGAACCATGATCGCGCCAATGACCGAGGTGTTGCTAATTACTGCCCGTTGCGCCTGCTCCTGGGTAATGCCGCGGCGCTTCATCAGCTGATAGTACTCGCTCCAGTACTCTTTAAAGCGCGGATCGGATTCATTATTGACGATTTCAAAGTCCACGCCCGGTTTGATCTGCAGACCCAGTTTCTGGATGCGCATTTCAATCACGCTCGGACGACCGATGAGGATTGGCTTCGCCAGCCCCAGCGATACCAGCTCCTGCGTGGCGTGCAGCACGCGGGTCTCCTCACCTTCCGCCAGCACCACGCGCTTCGGCTCTTTGCGCGCCTGGGAGAAGATCGGCTTCATAAACAGGTTGGTTTTATAAACGAACTCGCTCAGCTTCTCGATGTAGGCATCGAAGTCGGCAATCGGCCGCGTCGCCACGCCGGATTCCATCGCCGCTTTGGCAACCGCTGGCGCGATCTTGACGATCAGGCGCGGATCGAACGGTTTCGGAATAATGTACTCCGGGCCAAAGCTGAGATCCTGGTCGCCATAGGCGGAAGCCACGACTTCGCTCTGTTCGGCATGCGCCAGCTCGGCGATAGCGTGAACCGCCGCCAGCTTCATCTCTTCGTTAATCGCCGTCGCGCCAACATCCAGCGCGCCGCGGAAAATGAACGGGAAGCACAGCACGTTGTTGACCTGGTTTGGATAGTCGGAACGGCCGGTACAAATAATCACATCGTCGCGCACTTCCTTCGCCAACGGCGGCAGGATTTCCGGCTCCGGGTTCGCCAGCGCGAGGATCAGCGGCGAGCGCGCCATTTTCTTGACCATCTCCGGAGTCAGAACTTTCGGCCCGGAGCAGCCGAGGAAAATGTCCGCGCCATCGATGACATCGTCGAGGGTACGTTTCCCGTCGTCTTCCACCGCGTAGGCCGCTTTGGTTTCCGCCATATTGGCTTCGCGATCTTTATAGATAACGCCTTTCGAGTCGCAGACCACGATATTGTGTTTCTGCATTCCCAGCGCCACCAGCAGGTTCATACAGGCGATTGCCGCCGCTCCCGCGCCGGAGACCACCATCCGCACATCGGAGAGATTCTTCTCAACCACCCGCAGACCGTTGAGAATTGCCGCGGTGCTGATAATCGCCGTGCCGTGCTGATCGTCGTGGAACACCGGAATATTCATGCGTTCACGCAGTTTCTGCTCAATATAGAAACATTCCGGCGCTTTAATATCTTCGAGGTTGATGCCGCCAAACGTCGGCTCCAGGGCGGCGACGACATTAATGAATTTGTCAGGATCCAGCTCATCGACTTCAATATCAAACACATCAATGCCGGCGAATTTCTTAAACAGAACGCCCTTTCCTTCCATTACCGGTTTTCCGGCCAGCGCGCCGATATTGCCTAAACCGAGGACGGCGGTACCGTTAGAGACCACCGCAACAAGGTTGCCGCGAGCGGTGTATTTGTAAGCGGCCAAAGGATCCTTCTCAATTTCCAGGCACGGCGCGGCAACGCCCGGCGAATATGCCAGCGCCAGATCGCGTTGGGTCGCCAGGGGTTTGGTCGGCGACACCTGAATTTTCCCGGGCACCGGGAACTCGTGGAAATCGAGGGCGCTTTGTTTCAACTGCTCATCCATTTTATGGTTCCTTTCACGTATCGAATCGTAGGGGGTGAAGCGTGATGGCGAGCCGTCGGCCCGCCTTAAGGCGATGCTTAGTATCGCGCCTGACGGCGGTTTAAACTTTGAAGGCCGCCATACTCTTGCCATCACAAAGGTCTGGTTGTTATCAATTTATAATATTTATGTAACCTAGTTTCACGGTCAATGATAGCCCCGTCTGCTATGCTTTTTAGTTATGTACCTCATCACCATCTCTACCGCATAACGACAAGAACTAATGCAACTTATTGTTCCAGGAGTACTTTTTAATGAATCAGCTAGACAGTATCAAACAATTCACCACCGTGGTCGCCGACAGCGGCGACATTGAATCTATCCGCCACTATCAGCCGGAAGATGCCACCACCAACCCTTCGCTGCTATTAAAGGCTGCCGGATTGGATAACTACGCCGGGCTTATCGATGATGCCCTCGCCTGGGCCGCGAAACAGGGCGGCAACCGCGAGGCGCAGGTCGCTAATGCCTGCGATAAGCTGGCGGTCAATTTCGGCGCGGAAATACTCAAAAGCATTCCAGGGCGCGTCTCTACCGAAGTCGATGCCCGTCTCTCCTTCAATCGTGAAAAAAGTATTGAGAAAGCGCGCCACCTGGTCGCTCTCTATCAGGAAATGGGGATCGATAAGTCGCGGATCCTGATCAAACTGGCCTCCACATGGGAGGGGATCCGCGCCGCGGAGGTGCTGGAAAAAGAAGGGATCCACTGCAACCTGACGCTGTTGTTCTCATTCGCCCAGGCTCGCGCCTGCGCCGAAGCCGGCGTGTTTCTGATTTCGCCCTTCGTCGGGCGTATTTACGACTGGTATCAGGCGCGTCAGCCGTTAGAGCCTTACGTGGTTGATGAAGACCCGGGGGTGAAATCGGTGCGCAATATCTACGACTATTTCAAACTCCATAAGTACAACACCATCGTGATGGGCGCCAGCTTCCGCCGTACCGAACAAATCCTCGCGCTGGTCGGCTGCGACCGCCTCACCATCTCCCCGGCCTTGTTACAAGAGCTGCAGGCCAGCGACGCGCCGGTAATACGTAAACTCATCCCCGCTCATCAGATACTTCCGCGCCCGGTTCCGCTAAGCGAAGCGGAATTCCGCTGGGAGCATAACCAGGATCCGATGGCGGTAGAAAAGCTGGCGGAAGGTATTCGCCAGTTCGCCGTCGATCAACGCAAACTGGAAGATCTGCTAGCAGCCAAACTGTCATCCTTTGTCACGGAGTAAACGACTATGTCCCGAAGAGAGCTTGCTAACGCCATTCGCGCCCTGAGCATGGACGCCGTCCAGAAAGCCAACTCCGGCCACCCCGGCGCTCCGATGGGGATGGCGGATATTGCCGAAGTGCTGTGGAACGATTTTCTCAAGCACAACCCGACAAATCCGCACTGGTACGATCGCGATCGTTTCATTTTGTCTAACGGCCATGCTTCGATGCTGCTGTATAGCCTGCTGCATTTGACCGGCTACGATCTGCCGATGAATGAGCTGAAAAACTTCCGCCAGCTGCATTCGAAAACGCCGGGTCACCCGGAACATGGTTATACCCCCGGCGTGGAAACCACCACCGGGCCGCTCGGCCAGGGGCTGGCTAACGCCGTCGGGATGGCTATAGCCGAACGTACGCTGGCGGCGCAGTTTAACCGTCCCGGCCACGACATCGTCGATCACTACACCTGGGTGTTTATGGGCGATGGCTGTCTGATGGAGGGGATTTCACACGAGGCCAGTTCGCTGGCGGGCACCCTGGGATTAGGCAAGCTGATTGGGTTCTACGATCACAACGGTATCTCTATTGACGGCCACGTTGAAGGCTGGTTCACCGACGATACCGCCGAGCGCTTTCGCGCCTACCACTGGCACGTGATTGGCGATATCGACGGTCACGATCCGCAGGCGGTGAAGCAGGCAATCCAGCAAGCGCAGGCGGTAACAGACAAACCTTCGCTGATTATTTGCCGCACCATAATCGGTTTTGGTTCACCGAATAAAGCCGGTTCCGAAGAGTCGCACGGCGCGGCCTTGGGGGAAAAGGAGGTCGCGCTGGCCCGCGAACAGCTGGGCTGGAAATATCCGCCGTTTGAAATCCCAAAAGAAATTTATCAGGGCTGGGATGCGCGGCCGCGCGGCGAGAAAGCAGAACATGCGTGGAATGAAAAATTCGCCGCTTATCAGCAGCAGTATCCAGAACTGGCGGCTGAGCTCAAACGGCGCATGGAAGGTGAGCTCCCGGCTGACTGGCAAAAAACGGCCCATGACTATGTGGCGAAGCTACAGTCGGAACCGGCGAAAATAGCCAGCCGTAAGGCTTCGCAAAATGCGCTTAACGCCTACGGCCCGGATCTGCCTGAGCTGCTCGGCGGTTCCGCCGACCTGGCGCCCAGTAACCTGACGATCTGGTCCGGCTCGAAGTCGATCAAAGAGGATCAGGCGGGTAATTATATCCACTACGGCGTACGCGAATTCGGTATGACCGCGGTAGCTAACGGCATCGCCCTGCACGGCGGTTTTATTCCCTATACCTCGACCTTCCTGATGTTCGTCGAATACGCGCGTAACGCCGCACGCATGGCGGCGCTGATGAAGGCGCATCAGATTATGGTCTATACCCATGATTCAATCGGCCTTGGCGAAGACGGTCCAACGCACCAGGCGGTAGAGCAGCTGGCAAGCCTGCGCCTGACGCCCAATTTTAGTACCTGGCGGCCGTGCGATCAGGTGGAAACCGCCGTCGCCTGGCAGGCGGCCATCGAGCGCAATGACGGCCCTACCGCGTTAATCCTTTCGCGACAGAATCTGGCGCAAATGGCCCGTACGCCGGAACAGGTGCAGGAAATTGCGCGCGGCGGTTACGTTCTGAAGGATGCGGGCGGCAAGCCGGATCTCATCCTTATCGCCACCGGTTCGGAAGTCGAGATTACTGTTCAGGCGGCGGAGACGCTGCTGGCCAGCGGCGTAAACGTGCGGGTGGTGTCGCTGCCCTCCACCGACGTTTTCGATGCTCAGGATGAGGCCTGGCGCGAGTCGGTGCTGCCTTCCGATGTTAGCGCCCGCGTCGCTATCGAAGCCGGTATCGCCGACTACTGGTATAAATATGTCGGCCTGAAAGGCGCAATTGTTGGTATGACCCGCTACGGGGAATCGGCGCCAGCCGACAAGCTGTTCCCGTTCTTCGGCTTTACCGCTGAACATATTGTCGAAGTCAGCCGCAAAGTGCTTAACGGGTGATCCATAATGTGGGCCAGGCGTCTGGCCCCTGCCAGTTATCGCACTGCGGTTGCTGAGCGTAGCGGGTCAAATTAAACCGCTGGCCGTCATAGCGCCAGCGGGTTTGGATCCCGCAATCGCCCGGCGCGCGGCCTTTATCGAAGGTCACCAGTTCATGACGCTGCTCATCGAAGCTGGCGTTAATCAACTCAATATCGCGCGGCGCATTGCCGGGCGGCTGGAATGGCAGCGCCAGCCGCACCTGACGGGCAAGATGCGGCGTTTTGCGCGACACCAGCCACGCCAGCCAGACGGTGTTATACGCGCCCGCTTCGCAACTGGTCATCAACAGAACTTTCTCATCGGTTAGCGCGGTGACGCGGATTTCCCGGCGGAAAGGATCGAGCGAACAGGGGCTGGCGTTCATCCGCTCATTGCCGTAATCGATAAGCTCATTAAGTTCGTCGCGGCTGAGCGGCGACTGCGCTACTTCCGCTTTACCTACGGTTCGCAACGCTGGTGCCGGCGGTACGCTGAGCGGCGGTTCTTCACCTTTGCCGACCCACGCGGTTTCGCTGCCGACCCGCTTTTGCCGATTATCAATAAATAGCAGCGCGGCCTTCAGGCCCTTTAATGAAATGCTTTGCAGACCGTTTTGCAGGGTAATCTCTTTCCCCTCCTGGGCCTGCTGCAGGAAAGCGTCGATACTGACGCTATCGCCGGTTTTAATCAGCTTATCGGCAATCTGCCAGTGTTTACCGTCAAAATGCAGCGATTTTCCATCTAGCTGCAGCCGCGGGCCGATGGCCGCCAGCGCGGCAACCGGATTACCGACGCCGCCAAGTTCAATGCGCAAAGCGGCATCGGTGGCCGCTCCCGCGCTGCGGCTTAGCGTCATCACCAATCCATGATGCAGCCCGACATTACGCGTGACGCAATAATTTTGATTGTTGCAGGTGACAAGCCAATCTCCAAACAACTGCTGGGCTGGCGCCGCCCACGCCAACGACGTCGGCAGAAAACCGAAAAAAAGCAGTATTAAAACCCGATAAAGCATGAGCGGCACAATCCCGAAGTATGACTGACAGAGTGATTTCTAATTCATCATTATCATCAGCACTGGCGGGGTTTTGCTCAATCAGATTTATCAGAGATCCCGCGACATGAGGCCGGAATTTTGTAGGTATTGCAGCAGGATCACCGCTTTGCCATCCTGGATTTCACCGCTGGCGACCATTTCCAGCGCCCGGACGAACGGCAGTTCCAGCACCTCAATATCTTCATCATCTACGCCGCCGCCCCGGTTAGCGCGCTGCGCCTCGCTGTATTCGGCGATAAAAAAGTGAATCAGTTCGGTCACGCCGCCGGGCGACATATAGAGTTCGAAGACCTTGCGCGCCTCGCCGACCTGATAACCGGTCTCCTCGATCGCTTCCTTGCGGATACACACCTCTGGCGCGTCGTTATCCAGCAGTCCGGCGCAGGTTTCAATCAGCATGCCATCCTGGTTGCCATTCACCCAAGTGGCGACACGGAACTGGCGCACCAGAACCACACTCTGTTTGCCGGGGTTGTAGAGCAGAACCGTGGCGCCATTGCCGCGATCGTACACTTCGCGTTTGTGACGCACGACGCTGCCGTCGCGGCGCGTCAACTCATAGGTCATGTTGCGCAGTACGAAGTAGTTTTCGGAGAGGATTTTATCTTTAATGACGTGGATATTAAGTGACATGCAAACTCCGCAGCGTGAAATAACCCAGTCATACTACGCCGCGGAGCCTGCTTTGTCGTTAGTGCGTCAGTGCGGAAGCGACGCCCAGGTAGTCCATGATCCCCTGCGCGGCATGCCGCCCTTCCGCCATCGCCGTCACCACCAAATCCGCGCCGCGCACCGCGTCGCCGCCGGCGAAGATCTTCTGATTACTGGTCTGGTATCGATAGCGGCTCTCCACGTTCGCCTTGATCCGCCCGCGGCTATCCAGCTGTACCCCCGCGGCTTCCAGCCACGGCATTGAATGCGGGTGGAAACCAAACGCCATAATGACCGCGTCGGCAGGCATCACAAATTCGCTGCCGGGGATCGGCGACGGGCTGCGGCGGCCCTGAGCGTCCGGTTCGCCAAGCTGGGTGCGCAGAAAACGCACGCCGCTGACCCGGCCATCCTCACCGAGCTCAAGGGTGATCGGCTGAACATTGAATTCAAAACTCGCCCCCTCTTCCCGGGCATTTTTGACCTCTTTTTTCGACCCCGGCATATTGGCTTCATCACGACGATAGGCGCAGGTGACCTGCTGCGCGCCGTGGCGCAGCGCGGTACGCACGCAGTCCATCGCCGTATCGCCGCCCCCCAGCACGACCACCTTCAGCCCGGCGGTATCGATATAAGGTTCATCGGCCAGCGCCTCCAGCCCCATCACCTGTTTGGTGTTGGCGATAAGGAACGGCAGCGCCTCATACACGCCCGGCGCCTCCTCGTTAGGCAGATCGGCTTTCATTGAGCGATAGGTACCGGCGCCGACGAAAACCGCGTCATAGTCTGCAAGCAGCTGTACGAGTTTGATATCTTTACCCACCTCGCAGTTCAGTTCAAAGCGGATGCCCATCTGGCTGAAAATCTCGCGCCGACGGGCCAGCAATGATTTATCCAGCTTGAAAGGCGGGATGCCGAACGTCAGCAGGCCGCCGATTTCCGGGTGGCGATCGAACACCACCGGCGCCACGCCGCTACGCGCCAGAAGGTCGGCGCAGGCCAGGCCCGCAGGCCCGGCGCCGATGATGGCAACCTTCCTACCGCTGGCTTTTACCGCCGAAAGGTCCGGGCGCCAGCCGCCAGCCAGCGCCTGGTCGGAGATATAGCGTTCGATATTGCCGATCGTCACCGAGCCGCTCTCATCGCGCAGCGTGCAGGTCCCCTCGCACAGACGATCCTGCGGGCAGACGCGACCGGTGATTTCCGGCAGGCAGTTGGTTTGATGGGAAAGCTCAACGGCGCTGGCGATGTCGCCGGCTTTTACCCGCTCGATCCACTGCGGAATATGGTTATGCAGCGGACAGGTCCACTCGCAGATGCTGCGATCGCCGCATTTCAGACAGCGCTGCGTTTCCCGCTGCGCCTGCGCCGCGCTGAACGGCAAATAGATTTCGCCAAAGTGCTGTTTACGCGCGTCAGCCGCCAGTTTATCCGCCTCGCCGCGGGTGGGCGTGGCCGCCATCTGGCTAGCCTTATCGCCGGCGGTTGACGCTAAAGCGGTCAAAGTCCGATGTTGCCAGGACGCCGCATCCGCACGCGCCGCCCGCAGCCGCCGCGCTTTCGCCATCTCGCTTAACGCGGAATCGGTCGCCAACTGTAACGCCTGCGCCGGACAATTCTGCACGCAGGCTGGCCCGGCTTCGCGACCATGACATAAGTCGCATTTGTGCGCCGTCGCTCTGCCGTTTGGCGTGACGACGATTTGCATCACGCCAAAGGGACAGGCCACCACGCAGGATTTACAGCCGATACATTTTTCTTCCTGCACCAATACGCTGTCTTCCTGCCGGCTAATGGCGCCGTTAGGACAGCTACGCGCGCAGGGCGCGCCTTCACAGTGACGACAGGTTACCGCGTTACGCTGTTTCTGGTTTTTAATCACGGTAATGCGCGGCAAAAAGCGCTGTGGGGTCAAGACATGTTGTTCGCCATTATGCGCCATCACGCAGGCCACTTCGCAGCCCCTGCATCCGATGCATTTGCGACTATCGCTCATAATAAAGTGGTTCATACATCCTTCCGGCTTATCGCTAATAACCCCTCATTTAGTATGACTGTTTATTACCTGACATCATGACCGTGGGACAATGGTCGTTTGCCCAGAAATCGGCTTTTCTCACCAGAATCCGGTTTAGATCAAAAATATTGACCTGAATGAAATTTTGTTTCATTTAGCTGAGCAATAATAAGCGGCTTTGACGGAATGACAGAAAAGACGTGATAAGCGCATATAAATTCAGAGAGGAGCGACAGACGTTTCTTTACGCTCTCATAAAAGACACATGATAAATTACACTATCTCCTTAATTTCTCCACGATTGCCTGCAGGGTTATCTATAAAGTATCACAGGCTGCGAAATAACAAAAAATGTACACAATGAGGTCCTGATTCCGATGGCGAATTTCTTTATCGATCGCCCCATCTTTGCCTGGGTTTTGGCTATTTTATTAGTCCTGACCGGCACGCTGGCAATTTTGTCGCTCCCCGTAGAACAATATCCGGATTTGGCGCCGCCTAACGTCCGAGTGACGGCCAATTATCCCGGCGCTTCGGCGCAAACGCTGGAGAATACCGTCACCCAGGTTATCGAACAGAATATGACCGGCCTTGATAACCTCATGTACATGTCATCGCAGAGTAGCGCCACCGGTCAGGCAACGGTTACCCTGAGCTTTACCGCCGGTACCGACCCGGATGAAGCCGTACAGCAGGTACAAAACCAGCTGCAATCGGCGATGCGTAAACTGCCGCAGGCGGTACAGAATCAGGGGGTCACGGTGCGCAAAACCGGCGACACCAACATTCTCACTCTCGCGTTTGTCTCTACCGACGGCAGCATGGATAAGCAGGATATTGCCGACTACGTCGCCAGTAACGTGCAGGATCCTCTAAGCCGCGTCAACGGCGTCGGCGATATCGACGCCTATGGTTCGCAGTACTCAATGCGTATCTGGCTCGATCCGGCGAAACTCAACAGCTATCAGATGACGGCGAAAGATGTAACTGACGCCATCGAATCGCAGAACGCGCAAATTGCCGTCGGCCAGTTGGGCGGTACGCCATCGGTTGATAACCAGGCGCTGAACGCCACCATCAACTCACAATCGCTGCTACAAACGCCGCAGCAGTTCCGCGATATTACCCTGCGCGTTAATAAGGATGGTTCGGAAGTCACGCTGGGCGACGTCGCCAGCGTCGAAATGGGCGCAGAAAAATATGATTATCTGAGCCGCTATAATCGTCAGGCCGCTTCGGGGCTGGGGATTAAGCTCGCCTCGGGTGCCAACGAAATGGCCACCGCCGAGCGCGTTATCGCCCGTCTTAATGAACTGTCGCAATATTTCCCGCACGGACTGCAGTATAAAGTCGCCTACGAGACCACCTCTTTTGTAAAAGCCTCGATTACCGATGTGGTGAAAACGCTGCTGGAGGCGATTCTGCTGGTGTTCCTGGTCATGTATTTGTTCTTGCAGAACTTCCGCGCGACCCTGATCCCGACCATCGCCGTGCCGGTGGTATTGATGGGCACCTTCGCCGTGCTCTACGCCTGCGGCTACAGTATTAACACCCTGACGATGTTCGCGACGGTGCTGGCTATCGGCCTGCTGGTCGATGACGCCATCGTCGTCGTCGAAAACGTCGAGCGCATTATGAGCGAAGAAGGTCTTTCGCCGCGCGAAGCGACGCGAAAATCGATGAAGCAGATCCAGGGGGCGCTGGTCGGTATCGCCATGGTCCTTTCGGCGGTATTCGTCCCTATGGCCTTCTTCGGCGGCACCACCGGCGCCATTTACCGCCAGTTCTCCATCACCATCGTTTCAGCAATGGTGCTGTCGGTGCTGGTGGCGATGATCCTCACCCCGGCGCTCTGCGCCACGCTGTTAAAACCGATTCAAAAAGGCGAGGAGCATGGTCAAAAAGGGTTCTTCGGCTGGTTTAACCGCACCTTCAACCGCAGCGCCAGCCGCTATGAAACTTTCGTGGGCAAAATTCTCCATCGTTCGCTGCGCTGGATTTTGATTTACGTCCTACTGCTCGGCGGCATGGTGCTGCTGTTCCTGCATCTGCCGACTTCGTTCCTGCCGCTGGAAGACCGCGGTATGTTCACCACCTCGATACAGCTCCCGAGCGGCTCCACCCAACAGCAGACGCTGAAAGTGGTGCAAAAAGCGGAAGATTATTTCCTCAATAACGAGAAGAGTAACGTCGAGTCGGTGTTTGCTACCGTCGGCTCCGGCCCCGGCGGCAACGGCCAGAACGTCGCACGTATGTTTGTCCGCCTGAAAGACTGGGATCAGCGCGACCCAAAAACCGGCTCCTCGTTCGCTATCATTGAGCGCGCGACCAAAGCCTTCAATAAAATTAAAGAAGCGCGCGTGTTTGCCAGCAGCCCACCGGCCATCAGCGGCCTTGGCAGCTCCGCGGGCTTCGATATGGAGCTGGAAGATCACGCCGGCAACGGCCACGAGGCGCTGATGTCGGCGCGCGACAAACTGCTGGAGCTGGCGGCGAACAACGACCAGCTCACCCGCGTACGCCACAACGGCCTGGACGACAGTCCGCAACTACAGGTTGATATCGACCAGCGTAAAGCCCAGGCGCTGGGGGTCTCCATTGATGATATTAACGATACGCTGCAGACCGCCTGGGGTTCGAGCTACGTGAACGACTTTATGGATCGCGGACGCGTGAAGAAGGTCTACGTCCAGGCGGCGGCGAAATATCGCATGCTGCCGGACGATATCAATTTGTGGTATGTGCGTAACAGTAGCGGCACCATGGTACCGTTCTCCGCCTTCGCCACCTCGCGTTGGGAAACGGGTTCGCCGCGCCTCGAACGTTACAATGGCTACTCAGCGGTCGAGATCGTTGGCGAAGCCGCGCCTGGCGTCAGCACCGGTACCGCCATGACCATTATGGAAGAGTTAGCCAAACAGCTCCCGAACGGTTTCGGCCTGGAATGGACGGCGATGTCCTATCAGGAGCGTTTGTCTGGCGCTCAGGCGCCTGCCCTGTACGCCATTTCTCTGCTGGTGGTCTTCCTGTGTCTGGCGGCGCTATATGAAAGCTGGTCGGTACCGTTCTCGGTGATGCTGGTGGTGCCGCTGGGGGTTATCGGCGCGCTGCTGGCGACCTGGATGCGCGGCCTGGAAAACGATGTCTACTTCCAGGTAGGTCTGTTGACGGTCATCGGCCTGTCGGCAAAGAACGCCATCCTGATTGTTGAGTTCGCCAACGAGCTGAACCAGAAAGGCGAAGATCTGCTGACCGCCACCCTATCGGCCTGTCGCCAGCGTCTACGCCCGATACTGATGACCTCACTGGCGTTTATCTTCGGCGTGCTGCCAATGGCCACCAGTACCGGCGCGGGCTCCGGCAGCCAGCACGCTGTTGGTACCGGCGTCATGGGCGGAATGATCTCCGCCACCGTGTTGGCCATCTTCTTTGTACCGCTGTTCTTCGTGTTGGTACGCCGCCGCTTCCCGCTGAAAGAGAGGCCGGAATAAACCGTCAAATAACAGAAAAGGCGACTGTCACAGTCGCCTTTTTCATGGGTTAAACATTGTCTTCAGTACCGACAAAGCCAGATTTTATTTACGCAGCATATCTTCGATAAAATCTTTCCAGTTCCCCAGTTCATGTTCAATCATAATAGCCTCTCTTATTATTATGGCGATTTTAGATAAATTCCCCGCTCAGGAGAAGTTCGTCCGATCTATCGCTCTAATCGCTTTTCTTGTCACCGCAAGCCTTGAATACTCTGGCTTGCGGCTACCATAAGCCGGTTCATGTAAATTTAATGTGACATAGAGCAACATTACGCAACATTTTGTTAATATCAGAATTCCTGTAATTCATTATCTTAGTCTGTCGCGAAAAAGAACAAATTTTAATCAGACAAGGCTGAAAAGTTATATTTATCCAGCCGATTCACGTATTATTTAACAAAGCTTATATATTCGGAAAAAACTGAGAAACATATTCTTTTAACGTGAAGGTTTAATTATGTTGACCATGTACGGCATCAAAAACTGCGACACCATTAAAAAGGCCCGCCGCTGGCTGGAAGCCCATCAGATAGACTATCGCTTCCATGATTATCGTGTTGACGGACTGGACCGCGAATTGCTGAATACCTTTATTGCCGAATTAGGCTGGGAAGCGCTGCTTAACACCCGCGGCACCACCTGGCGCAAACTCGATGAATCGGTCCGCACTGGGATCGATAATGCCGATGCGGCGGCGGCGTTGATGCTGGAAATGCCGGCAATTATCAAACGCCCATTGCTCTGCGCGCCCGGTCAGCCTATGCTGCTGGGCTTTAGCGAAGCAAACTACGAAAAATTTATTAACGAGGTGTAGTCTATGTCTTGCCCGGTCATTGAGCTGGCTCAGCAGCTTATTCGCCGCCCTTCCCTTAGCCCCAATGATGCGGGATGCCAGGCGTTAATGATTGAACGCCTGCGGGCGATCGGCTTTACCGTTGAAGCGATGGACTTCGGCGATACGCAAAATTTCTGGGCCTGGCGCGGACAGGGTGAAACGCTGGCCTTTGCCGGCCATACCGATGTGGTGCCGGCCGGCGACGCCGACCGCTGGATCAACCCGCCGTTTGAACCAACTATTCGCGATGGCATGCTGTTTGGCCGCGGCGCGGCGGATATGAAAGGATCGCTGGCGGCAATGGTTGTCGCCGCCGAGCGCTTTGTCGCGCAGTATCCGGATCATAAAGGACGCCTGGCGTTTCTCATCACCTCTGATGAAGAAGCCAGCGCCACCCATGGCACGGTAAAAGTGGTCGAAACGCTGATGGCGCGTAACGAGCGCCTTGATTACTGCCTGGTCGGCGAACCTTCAAGTACCGAAGTGGTCGGCGATGTCGTGAAAAACGGCCGCCGCGGTTCACTCACCTGTAACCTGACGATTCATGGTGTCCAGGGCCACGTCGCTTATCCGCACCTCGCCGATAACCCGGTGCACCGCGCCGCGCCGATGCTGGCGGAGCTGGTGGCTATCGAATGGGATAAAGGCAACGAATACTTCCCGCCGACCAGCATGCAAATCGCCAACGTGCAGGCTGGCACCGGCAGTAACAACGTCATCCCTGGCGATATGTTCGTTCAGTTCAACTTCCGTTTCAGCACCGAGCTGACCGACGAGATGATCAAAGCACGCATCATCGCGCTGCTGGAAAAATATCAGCTGCGCTATACCGTCGAATGGTGGCTTTCCGGCCAGCCGTTCCTGACCGGTCGCGGCAATCTTGTCGATGCGGTCGTGAACGCCATTGAGCACTATAATGAAGTAAAACCGCAGTTGCTAACCACCGGCGGTACCTCTGACGGACGCTTTATCGCCCGCATGGGCGCGCAGGTGGTGGAACTGGGCCCGGTGAACGCGACCATTCACAAAATTAATGAATGCGTCAATGCCGCCGACCTGCAGCTGCTGGCGCGGATGTATCAACGCATCATGGAACAACTGGTCGCCTGACGACAATAACGATTACCCTGCAGCGCCGCTGCGGGGTAAAAAGAGGACACAGCATGGAATGGCTTATCAACCACTGGTGGATTCTGGTGTTGGTATTTTTAGTCGGCGTGATGATCAACGTGATTAAAGATCTTAATCGCGTCGACCCGAAAAAATATCTCGATAACAAACCGGATCTGCCGCCGCATCGCGACTTCAATAGCAAGTGGGATGACGACGACGACTGGCCGAACAAAGACCAGCCGAAGAAGTAAACCTGCGCTCCCCGTCATCACGCGGGCTGGGTGCATTCCCGGGTAGCGGCCGACGCCTTACCCGGGCTATGGCCCGTACCATTGCGAGCTGAAGTTCTCAATTTTACCTCTGTACCCGTGGCTACTGAAACTGCCGGTGTTGGTGGCCTCAAAATTCCCCGGTGGCGCTGCCGCTTACCGGGGCTACAGCGCTGTGCGATTTGGTAGCCCGGAGAAGGCGCAACGCGCCGCGTCCGGGAAAACCCTTAAAAAGTTGTAAACCGATAACAGTATCTACCTATACCAGCGACGTTGTACCGCGGGGCCATTACAGCATTTCGATTATATCGTCATCTTTCGGCGTACCGCCGCTCAACGCTTCATCAAAATAGTGCTTCGGTACGGTATAACGCAGACGGTCGAGGGCAAACTGCATGCTCCGGTCATCAATGGCATGTCCGAGATCTTCAACGATATCCAGCGTGACATCTCCACCCAGCTCCTGCAGCCGCTCCTGCGCGGAGACCGCCCACGCCAGATCGATCACCCGATCCTCGCCGCCGTGGATCAGATGCACGGTGGTTTGCGTGGTCGCCGTTTGCGGCAGCGTCGCGTAACGGCCGTTAAAGGCAATTACCCGCGACGCCAGTCCTGGCTCGGCTTTAATACTCTCGAGGGACATAATCGCACCCTGCGAAAAACCGATCAGCGCCGTCGCCTGCGGGCCCAAACCGCTCTGTTTTTGCCAGTAGCGTACCGTTTCAATAAAGGTCGGCATAATGGCATCAATGCGCTGCTGACGATTCTCTTCCGTCACGCCTTGTACCGAAAACCACTGGCGCGCCGGCGCCGGACCGCAGGGCTCCGCACCACCGATACTGACAATGAGCGCGTTGGGAAACAGCGGCGCAAACCAGCTACCTATTTGCCCCATCGAAACCGGATTATCGCCCACGCCATGAAACAGCAGCAGCAACTGTTGCGCAGGCGTCGCCGGGCTCTGAACAATAAAGTGATCGTGTTTCATGGTTATCTCCTGATGTCTCAGATAAACAGGAATCGGGCTCCTGATTGATGCAAGGCAGTTTACGCCGCGCAGAGAATATGACCATGCCATTTAACTGAATGAGTTAGTTAAAAAAATTGCAGCTTCCTGACCCACTCTTCCAGCCGCTGCGCGCGGGCAGGATCGAGTCCCGCCATGGCCGAAGCCGCCTCTTCCCGCAGTCGCGCCAGCAGCGCCTTGCGACCGGATAAGCCGAGGTCCACGCATAGCGCTGCTTCATCCTGCTGCGCTAAGCGCGCGCGTAGCGCCACTAACGGCAGCGGCGTCGCCTGCAGAAGCCGGTTCAGACTCCCGACCGCCGCCAACAGCGGACGATGCGCAAAGGCAAAACCGGCGACCTCCAGCCAGTCCTCCTCAGTAAGCATAGCTGTTTCATCCATCGTCACCGGAGCGCGTTCATCACGCCACTGACTCAGCCAGCGTTCATCCCGCGCCAGCCGTTGATGTTCGCGCCAGGCCAGTTGCCGCCCCTCTTCGCTGAGCGGATAGAGCGCCATCGCCGTATAGCAGCCGCTGCTCGCCTCGCGATGCGTGCCCATGCGCACCAGCAGAAACCCGCAGCGCTGCCAGAAGCGCCATAGTTCAGGGGTAAAACCAAAGCTGACGGAGAGATAGTCACAGCCGTGCGTCTGCTTGACGGCATGGGCGATTAAACGCTGCCCCAACCCTTCGCGCTGGCGCGCTGGATGGACGGCAATACGACTGACGCGCCTGCCGGTCAGCGTCGCCGCCAGCGGGCTACCGCCGTGCGCGGCCAATGATTGGGCGACAAGATTGCCGCGCGGGCGGCGATATCCGGCCCAGACGGCGCGGCTAAGCTCAGGTTCGAGACCGCCCTCTTCCACCAGCCACACCGCGCCAGCGACGCCATCCGCGCAGCGAGCCACGGTGAAGTGCTGGCCTGGCGCATCCATCATCCTGCGCAAATCCAGCGGCGAAGTGCGGTAATGCGCGCCGGAAAGCAGTTGATAAGCCTCTGATGGGCGCGTGGGTTGTTCGCGCCAGGCATCCTGGCTTAACGTCTCCAGCTGCGGTTCCCCATGCGGCGCCAGCAGAAATGCCTCATCGTTAAATAACAATAACCGGTCGATAACCGACTCCAGCGGGCAACCCGGCGCCCAGCGAATCGGCGACGACAGGTTATACCGCCGTAGCGTTGGGAAACCGGCGCAGAACTTCAATAAGAAGCCGCGGCCGGTTCCCTCATAGCCCTGAACCGTCGTCGTTAACAGCGTATGGGGAAAACGCGCCGTCAGCTGGCGCAGCGTCGGTGCCGGGATAGCGGCGGCCTCATCGACCACCAGCCAGTCGGCTTTCGCATCGCTTGCCAGCAGCGCATCGGGCGCCATAAAGCATATCTTTTGTCCCGCAAAAACGGCGATGACTTCCGTCGCGTCGCGCGTCGGCGCAGTGACGATGGTGGAGCCGGTGAGCTGATGAATCAACATTCCCGCCAGCGCAGATTTACCGCGCCCGCGCCCGGCGGTGATGGCGGCAATTTCCGGGGGCGATGACAGTAGTGACGAAAGAATGGCGGCCTGTTCGGCCTGCGGGTAGCCATCGGCAGCGTGCCAGTCTCTGCGCGGAGCGACCTCCGGCAACCGTAAGCCGTAGCCCTGTCGCCACAGTGCGACCTCAGGATCCGCGGTGAAGAGCTGGAGACAACGGTGGACAAAGTTAGGGGTGGCGATTGGTTCAGACGTATCGCTCCAGCGCAGCGAATCGCCATCCGCCTGCTCAGGCCAGCGGGCAAAATCCGGCGCCAGCAGCACTAACCAGCTGCCGGCGCGCAGCGTGCCGGCAAGCGCGGCAAAAGCCGCCACGTCAAAACCGTGGCGAGCGTCGAAAAAGGCATGCTGAAATTCGCGCCCGAGCAGCGTTTTCAGCGCGCCCGGCGCCGCGCAGGGCGCCAGCTGTGACGACGGGCCGACCCACAGTCCATCGCCCTCCAGCCGCGCTCGCAAATCCAGGGCTTGCGTCAGGCACCAGTCTTCGTCGCCGCTAAGCACCAGCAGGCGACGAATGCCCTCGCGCGCCATCCGCGCGGTCAGGTGAACAAGCGGTTCCATGAGCAAGCGTTAACGAAGTGAACTGCCAAAGGTATTACACTGCGCAGGATCGCCGCTATCAAAACCGCGTTTGAACCAGGTATAGCGCTGCTGGGAAGTCCCATGGGTGAAGCTGTCCGGCACTACGCGGCCCTGGCTTTGTTCCTGCAGACGATCGTCGCCGATGGCCTCAGCGGCATTGAGCGCTTCCTGCAGATCGCCGGTTTCCATCACATCCTGCTTCTGCATGTTATTGCCCCAGACGCCCGCAAAGCAGTCTGCCTGCAGCTCCATTTTCACCGACAGGCGGTTCACTTCGGTCTGCGAAGCCTGCTGCTGCATCTGACGGACCTTAGGTTCGATGCCGAGCAGTTTCTGCACATGATGGCCGACTTCGTGCGCAATCACGTAGCCCTGCGCAAAGTCGCCGTCAGCGCCGAGTTTGTTTTTCATCTCGTCATAGAATGACAGGTCGATATAGACCGTGCTGTCCGCCGGACAGTAGAACGGCCCCATCACCGATTGGCCGGTGCCGCAACCGGTACGGGTCGCGCCGCGATACATCACCAGCTTCGGCTGAACGTATTGCCGCCCCATCTTTTCGAAAATAGGCCCCCAGGTGTCTTCGGTGGTTGCCAGAATAACGGAGGTGAACTTCGCCGCTTCGTCATCCTTCGGGCTGATGGAACGTTGGGTAGAAGTCTGCTGCTGCGGCATCGGTTCGCCAGTCAGCATGCCGGTTAAATCCACGCCATAATAACCCGCCACCAGAACGATAATCAGCAGGACGATGCCGCCTTTACCGCTTGGAATGCGGAAACCGCCACCGCCGCCGCCCAGCGGCGAACCTGAATCACTACGTCTGTCTTCCACATTGTCGCTTTCACGACGCCCTTGCCAGCGCATAAGCACCTCTATTCCATCATGTTACGAATATGAGAGATCGTAGGCGGTTCAGCGGAGGATTACCACAGGAAACAACGAATAAGAGCGCCGGAAGAGACGATTTCTTCCGGCGCGGAGGAGATTAGTCGAGCTTGACGCCCAGACGGTGGGCCACTTCTTCGTAAGCTTCGATCAGGCCGCCGAGACTCTGGCGGAAGCGATCTTTGTCCATTTTATCGAGGGTGTTTTTATCCCACAGACGGCTACCGTCCGGAGAAAATTCATCGCCAAGCACCACTTCGCCTTTGAACAGGCCGAACTCCAGCTTGAAGTCGACCAGAATCAGACCGGCATCATCAAACAGCTTGCTGAGTACGTCATTCGCTTTGTAGCTGAGCTCTTTCATGCGCGCCAGGTTTTCTTTATTCACCCAGCCGAACGTCTCGCAGTAGGATTCGTTGACCATCGGGTCGTGCATGGCGTCGTTTTTCAGGAACAGATCGAACAACGGCGGAGTCAGTTCGATACCTTCTTCAATTCCCAGGCGTTTCACCAGCGAGCCCGCCGCGCGGTTACGAATCACGCATTCAACCGGCACCATATCCAGCTTCTTCACCAGGCATTCAGTATCGGAAAGCAGCGCTTCCATTTGGGTCGGGATACCGGCTTCTTCCAGCTTGCTCATAATGAAATGGTTGAATTTGTTATTCACCATACCTTTACGATCGAACTGTTCGATGCGGGCGCCATCCCCTGCTGACGTATCGTTACGGAATTCAAGTACCAGCAGATCCGGGTTTTCGGTGCTGTATACCGTTTTCGCTTTGCCACGATACAACTCAGCTTGCTTTTTCATCTTTCACCACTCCAGTGATATTAAGCCAAAAAATTACGTTTCCGCCCGTAGGCAAAATCAGGCAATTTACCGGACTTTGCGGCCACGCACACGTTTGCGTCACTATACATTAAAAAGGGCCGGATTGCTCCAGCCCTTTTTATTACTTGTTAAATGCGGCCTGGAATACGGCTACCAGGGCGTCATTTTGCGACTGCGTCAGAGTATGGCCTTTCGGGTCGATGAACTGCAGACTACTGCGGTTATCGAGATCGCCGACCTGCAGTTTATAGTCGCCAGAGACCAGCTGTGGGTCACTGGCGCCCAGTTCCTGCCAGCTGCTGTCAGACAGCGGCTTGTAAGTTACCGCCATGCTGCCCTGGGAGCGAGTGCTGTCGGTCACCTTCATGCCCACTTTTTCAAGCGTGGCCGGCAGTTTCTGCCATACCATGTTGAATGGCGCGCGCACCACCAGCATCGGCAAGCCGGTGTCATCCGCCGCGCTCTGCACGTCGAAGGTCGCGCCAGCGCTTCTCTGCGCCGCGTTCTGCGCATTGGTGGCGTTAGAATCAAGACCGGAAGAGATAACGTTCAGCATCGAGGTGCTGTAGCGCTGCAGAGAAGCCGGGTCAGACACGGGCTTGCCCGCCTGCTCCAGGTTCACCAACTTCACTACCACCGCCTGCTGATAGCCCTGCGGCTTAACGGAGATTTGATAACGGCCACGGTACTGCTGGTCTTCATCAAGGCGGTTCCACTCTACCCAATCGGTATTCAGCGTCTGGCCTGCATCGTCACGCTTGGTGATGGTGTAGTTTTTCGCCTGGATGATGCTGACAACCTGCGCCCATAAAGAACCGCTGCGGCTATTTTCAACCATCAAGGTGGAGGTGTCGCCGTTAAACTGGGTACGCGCGCCGCTGACCAGGGCTAACGCCTGAGCCGGTGGACGAATGTCCAGCGCCTTACCTACCGCGCCGGTGCTCGCGGCAACCGGAATGTTGTAGTCGCCAGTCTGCAGCGGCAGGATCATCCCCGCCGGGGCGTGAAGTTCACTGAGCGGCGCGGCATCTAAATAAGCCTCGTCGCCGCTAACCTGACGCTTATAGCGCGAGTCAGAACTACAGGCCGCGAGGAGTAAAACCAGCGAAACACCCGCAACCTTCGCCAGGCGCGACTTCTGTACTGAGTAAGCCATCAAATCTCCCTAAACTCTACAGCAAACCGGCATGCTTCAGCGCTGCGGTAACCGCTTTCGTACCCGCTTCGGTAATCGGCGTCATCGGCAGGCGCAGCGTGTCGGTCGCTACAAGTCCCAACGCCTTACAAGCCCATTTGACTGGGATCGGGTTGGGTTCGACAAATAATTTTGTATGCAGCGGCATCAGACGCTGGTTAATCGCGCGAGCTTCCGCGAATTGCCCCGCCATCGCCAGTCGGCACATGTCCGCCATTTCACGCGCAGCAACGTTCGCCGTGACGGAAATGACGCCGACGCCGCCGAGCTGGATAAAGTCCATGCCGGTCGCGTCATCGCCGCTCAGCAGAATAAAGTCGTCTGAAACCAGCTCTTTGATCTGGTGAACACGACTTAAGTTCCCTGTTGCTTCCTTAATACCAACAATATTTTTAATTTCCGCCAGGCGACCGACGGTTTCCGGCAGCATATCGCAACCGGTACGGGACGGCACATTATACAGAATTTGCGGCAGGTCAGTATGTTCAGCGATAGCTTTAAAGTGTTGGAACAGGCCTTCCTGGGTCGGACGGTTATAATAAGGAGTGACCGTCAGGCAGCCGACAACGCCGCTATCGTTAAAACGCTTGGTCAGGCTAATCGCCTCTGCGGTTGCATTTGCACCGGTACCTGCAATGACCGGAATGCGGCCATCGGCCAGCTCGAGGGTCATCATTACGACGTCGCCATGCTCTTCATGGCTTAACGTGGCGGATTCGCCGGTAGTCCCTACAGAAACAATCGCCGAGGTTCCGTTGGCGACATGGTAATCAATCAGTTTTTTCAGGCTTGACCGGCAGACATTACCGTTATCATCCATCGGCGTGACAAGCGCTACAATACTTCCCGTGAACATGGGCCATCCTCAGAGCAGAAGTGGGACAAGATTCTCAATGTTACGTTTGGTGCCGCAATAAAAGCAAGAGACCCAACGCCATCTGGGATGTTGTACGCCGGTTTTTTTTATGCTTTCCTAATGTTACCTCACCTTTTTAAAGGAAGAACAGGTTTGACAGCCTCATTACAACACTATCTGGTGATTACCGCTCTGGGCGCAGACCGCCCCGGCATCGTAAACACAATCACTCGCCACGTCAGCAGCTGCGGCTGCAACATTGAAGACAGCCGGTTGGCCATGCTCGGCGACGAGTTCACGTTTATAATGCTGCTTTCCGGCTCGTGGAACGCGATTAACCTGATCGAATCAACGCTGCCGTTAAAAGGAGCCGAGCTGGATTTGCTGATCGTAATGAAGCGCACCTCCGCCCGGCCGCCGCAGGCGATGCCGAATACGGTTTGGATCCAGGTAGAGGTGCCGGACTCGCCGCATATTATTGAGCGCTTTACCGCGCTGTGCGACACGTGGAATATGAATATCGCCGAACTGGTCTCCCGAACTCAACCGGGAGAAGATAAAGACGCCGCTCAGCTATTTATTCAAATCACCGCGCACAGTCCTGCCTCGCAAAACACGACAAATATCGAGCAAGCGTTCAAAGCACTATGTACAGAACTGAGCGCACAAGGCAGTATTAACATCGTTAATTATTCACAGCATGATGAACAGGATGGAGTTTAACCAATGACCCCACTGAAAGCCGGTGATATCGCACCGAAATTTAGCTTACCGGACCAGGACGGCGAGGAAGTAAATTTAACCGACTTCCAGGGACAGCGTGTTCTGGTTTATTTTTACCCGAAAGCCATGACCCCAGGCTGCACCGTACAAGCGTGCGGTTTACGCGATAATATGGACGACCTGAAAAAAGCGGGCGTCGAAGTACTGGGTATCAGCACTGATAAACCAGAAAAGCTGTCTCGTTTTGCCGAAAAAGAGCTGCTGAACTTTACGCTGCTGTCTGATGAAGATCATCAGGTCTGCGAACAGTTCGGCGTCTGGGGCGAAAAATCATTTATGGGGAAAACCTACGACGGCATTCACCGTATTAGCTTCCTCATTGATGCTGACGGCAAGATTGAACATGTGTTTGATAACTTCAAAACCAGCAATCACCACGATGTCGTGCTGAACTGGCTGAAAGAAAACGCATAACCTCTAAATGAAAAACGCCGGGGGATAAAAAATCGCCCGGCGTTTTTTTTGGTTCAATCAGCGCGTCACTCGTCTTCGATAGCCATTCCATCTGGCCAGGCATGCATTACCGCCTTGATAAGCGTCGCCAGCGGAATCGCGAAGAAAACGCCCCAGAAGCCCCACAGCCCGCCAAAAATCACCACCGACAGAATGATCACCAGCGGATGTAAATTCACCGCCTCCGAGAACAGCACCGGCACCAGCAGGTTGCCGTCCAGCCCCTGAATAATCAGGTATACGGCAAACAGGCTCCAGAACTCAGTACCCGCGCCGAACTGGAACAACGCCACGCCGATCACCGGAATAGTGACCACAAAAGCGCCGATATAGGGGATTAACACCGAGAATCCCACCAGTACGGCCAGCAGCAGCGAGTAGTTAAGACCGAAGAGAATGAAGCCTATCCAGGTAGCGACGCCGACGACAATCATCTCCAGCACTTTACCGCGGATATAGTTGGTAATCTGCTGGTTCATCTCCTTCCACACCTGCCCCGCCAGACCGCGATTACGCGGCAATACCCGGCGTACGGCATTCAGCATCTGCTGTTTGTCTTTCAGCAGGAAAAAAACCATCAGCGGAACCAGGACCAGATAAACCGCCAGGGTCAGCAGGCCCACCAGCGAGGCGAGCGAATACTTCACCACCGAATCCCCCACGGTCAACATGCGAGTGCGCACGTTTTCCGCCATCGCATCGATGATGCCGGCATCCACCAATGCCGGATAGCGACGCGGCAGCGTGGCGGCGAAATCGGAAAGCTTATTAAGCATGCCAGGCATATCGCGGATGAGATAAATGCCCTGTTGCCAGGCCACCGGCATCACCACAAAGGCCATCAGCAGCAAGATACCGACAAATAGCACCAGCACCAGCGAGGTGGCCCAGGTTCGCGACAGGCCGATACGCTCCAGGCGAACGGTCGGCCACTCCAGCAGATAGGCCAACACGATGGCGACCAGAAGCGGCGCCAGCAGGCCGCTGAAAAAGAACATAATGCCGAAGCCGGCCAGCAGAATAACCAGCAGCGCTATCGCTTCCGGGTCGCTGAAACGACGACGATACCACTGCATTAACATCTCAAGCATAAACCCTTCCCTGAAGCGCAAATCGCCACAATCCGGGGAATTGTATCTAAGTGTCACAAAAAAGACTTCGCTTTTTATTGGCTATGACACAAACCTGCACAACTGTGCGAATATCATATTTTCAACGCCATCAACCACAGCTAAACTCGCAGAATCTGCGGCACGGGAACATTGGGCCGCGCAACCGGTCAAACTGGCACACCCACATTACAGGACAGAGGTTATGTTCAGGCAGTTAAAGAAAACGCTGGTGGCCGCCGCCGTCGCGTCGCTGACGCTGGGGACGATATTACCTGCCGCCGCTGACTCGGCGGATACGCTGCCGGATATGGGCACCTCGGCAGGAAGCACGCTTTCCATCGGTCAGGAAATGCAGATGGGGGATTACTACGTGCGCCAGCTGCGCGGCAGCGCGCCGCTGATTAACGACCCGCTGCTGGTGCAATACATTAACGGGCTGGGCATGCGCCTGGTCGCCCATGCTAACTCCGTGCGTACGCCGTTCCACTTTTATCTGATTAATAACGATCAGATTAACGCCTTCGCCTTCTTCGGCGGCAACGTGGTGTTGCACTCGGCGCTGTTCCGTTATTCCGATAACGAAAGCGAGCTCGCCTCGGTGATGGCGCACGAAATCTCCCACGTTACCCAGCGCCATCTGGCGCGCGCGATGGAAGACCAAAAACGTAGCGCGCCGCTAACCTGGGTGGGCGCGCTGGGCTCAATTCTGCTGGCGATGGCCAGCCCGCAGGCGGGGATGGCGGCATTAACCGGCACCCTTGCCGGCACCCAGCAGGGGATGATTAGTTTCACCCGTCAGAATGAAGAAGAAGCTGACCGCATCGGTATTCAGGTATTGCAGCGTTCCGGTTTCGATCCGCAGGCAATGCCGGCGTTTATGGGTAAATTACTCGACGAATCCCGTTATTCCAGCCGCCCGCCGGAAATGCTGCTTACTCACCCGCTGCCGGAAAGCCGTCTGGCCGACGCCCGTAACCGCGCCAATCAGATGCGTCCGGTGGTGGTCCAGTCGTCGGCGGATTTCTATCTCGCCAAGGCCCGTACGCTCGGGATGTACAATTCCGGGGAAAATAAGCTCGGCAGCGATCTGCTTGACGCCTGGTCGAAAGGCAATATCCGCGAGCAGCACGCCGCGCTGTATGGCCGCGCGCTATTGGCCATGGAGAGCAATAACTACGATCAGGCGCGCAAAACGCTACAGCCGCTACTCAGCGCCGATCCGCAAAATCCCTGGTATCTTGACCTTGCCACCGATATCGATCTTGGACAGAAAAAGACCACTGACGCGATTAACCGTCTGAAAAACGCCAAAGAGATCCGCACCGATCCGGTCCTGCAGCTGAACCTGGCCAACGCCTATCTTCAGGGCGGGCAGCCGGCGGAAGCCGCTACCATACTCAATCGCTACACCTTTAATAATAAAGATGACGGCAACGGTTGGGATCTGCTGGCGCAGGCGGAAGGCGCCCTGGGTCATCGCGACCAGGAGCTGGCGGCGCGGGCCGAAGGCATGGCGCTGGCCGGCAGGCTTGACCAGGCCATCTCGCTGCTGAGCAGCGCCAGTTCGCAAGTGAAATTGGGCAGTTTGCAGCAGGCGCGCTACGACGCTCGCATCGACCAGCTGCGCCAGCTGCAGGAAAGATTCCGCCCCTATCAGAAAATGTAAGGAGACCACATGTCTGACGCGGTAAAAATTTACCACAACCCGCGCTGCTCGAAGAGCCGCGACACGCTCAGCCTGCTGAAAGCCAACGGCATCAACCCTGAAGTGGTGCTGTATCTGGAGACACCGCCGGATGCCGCGACGCTGCGCCAGCTGTTGAAAATGCTCAATATGAGCAGCGCCCGTGAACTGATGCGCCAGAAAGAAGATCTGTATAAGTCGCTCAATCTCGCCGACCCACAGCTCAGCGAAGAGGCGTTGATTAAGGCCATGGTCGAGAACCCGAAACTCATCGAACGGCCCATCGTGGTCAGCCACGGCCAGGCGCGTATCGGCCGCCCGCCGGAACAGGTACTGGAAATCGTCAGCTAACCCCTACGCGCCGCCGGTGTTGCCCGCGGCGCGATTTTTTTCATCTTATACGCTGGCTGGATGAATTTGCCACGCCGGACGCCGCAACATAAGGAGACGCTGATGACTATTGCAGAATATCTCGAGCAGCAAGGCCTGGAGCGCGGTCTGCTTCAGGGCCGGCAAGAAGGTCGGCAAGAAGAAGCAAAACGTATCGCCGCCGCGATGTTACGTAGCGGTCTCGCCCCCGCGCTGGTGGCGCAGCTAACCGGCCTGGCAGAGCAGGAGTTGGCGTCGCTTTCGGCCTAAAGCTTCAGGATCTCTTTAACGAATGGGATCGTCAGTTTTCGTTGGGCGGTAATCGACGCGTGATCCAGCTGATCGAGCGTCATAAACAGCGAGCGCATTTCTCTATCCAGCCGCTTGAGCAGGAAACGGCAGACGTCTTCCGGCATCTCGAAACCGCGTAATCTGGCGCGCAGCTGCAGCGCCTGCAGCTTATCTTCATCCGACAGCGGTTGCAGCTTGTAGATTTGGCCCCAGTCAAGGCGCGAGGCGAGATCCGGCAGGCCGAGATGCAGCTGCCGCGGCGGGCAATCGCCGGTGATCAGCAGGCGAGTTTTACCTGATTCGAGAATACGGTTATAGAGATTAAAGATAGCCATCTCCCAGGGCTCGTCCCCGGCCACGCACTCGATGTTATCGATACACACCAGCGCCAGTTGCTCCATGCCGTCCAGCACTTCCGGCACGAACCACGTGCGCTTATCCAACGGCACGTAGCCGACGGCATCGCCACGCTGGGATAGCTCAGCGCAGGCGGCATGCAAAAGGTGGCTACGCCCCGCGCCTTCGCGTGACCAGATATAGATGTATCCGCTGTGTTCCTGCCGCAGTACGTTCTGCAGAGCGGCAAGTAGGGAAGGATTATCACCCGGCCAGAAACTCGCGAACGTTTCGTCGTCAGGAAGATACAGTGGCAAAGAGAGCTGTGCCGGAGCGTTCAGATGGACCTCAACATAGGCTTACAGAAAAACGCGAAGAGTTTAACACAGTTTTAGGTCCGGAGAGAACCGGGCAGGATCGCTGCCCGGTATCAGGATCGTTATTTCGCTTCTTCGCTATCCGCGGCGTCCAGCACCACTTCTTCCGGACGCAGGACGCTGATCAGTTTAAAGATCAGGCTCAGGCAGATACCGACGATCGTCGCCAGCGCCATGCCTTTCAGCTCCGCCGCGCCAATATGCACCTTCGCGCCGCTCACGCCGATGATCAGAATGACTGAGGTCAGAATCAGGTTCTGCGCTTTGCTGTAATCGACCTTTGATTCGATCAGCACGCGGATACCGGATGCGCCGATCACCCCGTACAGCAGCAGAGAAACGCCGCCCATCACCGGAACCGGGATAATCTGGATCGCCGCCGCCAGCTTGCCGACGCAGGAGAGCAGAATCGCGATAATCGCCGCGCCGCCAATAACCCAGGTACTGTATACGCGGGTAATCGCCATCACGCCGATATTTTCACCGTAGGTGGTGTTTGGCGTCGAGCCAAAGAAACCGGAGACAATCGTCGACAGCCCGTTGGCGAACATCGAGCGGTGCAGACCCGGATCGCGGATCAGGTCGCGCTTAACAATATTGGCGGTCACCACCAGGTGCCCCACGTGCTCGGCAATGACCACCAGCGCGGCAGGCAGAATGGTGAAAATGGCAAACCACTCAAAGCGCGGGGTGTAGAAGGTCGGCAATGCGAACCAGTGCGCTTCGGCGATAGGCGTCGTATCGACTACGCCCATCACGAAGGAGAGCGCATAGCCCACCAGCACGCCGATAAGAATCGGGATAATCGCCAGGAAACCGCGGAACAGTACGGAACCAAAAACCGTCACCGCCAGCGTTACCATCGAAATAATAATGGTTTTGCTGTCGGGAGCTTGACCGTCAGCCGGCAGCAGCCCGGCCATATTCGCCGCCACGCCCGCCAGTTCCAGGCCGATAACCGCCACGATGGCGCCCATCGCCGCCGGCGGGAACATCACATCCAGCCAGCCGGTACCGGCTTTTTTGACAATAAAGGAGACGATGCAGAACAGGACGCCGCACATAATGAAGCCGCCGAGCGCCACTTCATAACCCAGCGGCAACAACAGTAACACCGGGGAGATAAAGGCGAAGCTCGACCCCAGATAGGCCGGAATTTTGCCTTTACAGATAAAGAGGTACAACAGCGTACCGATGCCGTTAAACAGCAGTACGGTAGCCGGGTTAATGTGGAACAGGATTGGCACCAGAACCGTTGCGCCAAACATGGCGAACAGATGTTGCAAACTAAGCGGGATTGTCTGTAAAAGCGGCGGTCTTTCACTCACCCCGATTGCACGGCGCGTCATAATATTATCCTCTGAGAGTCGTTTGTTATTTGTTGTGGGCGTGATTTATTCAAAAAAAAGCCGACTCTCAAAGTCGGCTTTTTATCACTTCATCATTTATTTGGTACCGAAAATCTTATCGCCGGCATCGCCGAGGCCCGGAATAATGTATCCGTGCTCGTTAAGGCCCTGGTCGACGGACGCGGTGTACAGCTCGACGTCAGGATGCGCTTTCTCCAGCGCGGCAATGCCTTCCGGCGCCGCCACCAGCACCAGCACCTTAATGCTCGAGCAGCCCGCTTTTTTCAGCAGGTCGATAGTCGCGATCATCGAACCGCCGGTTGCCAGCATCGGGTCAACCACCAGCGCCATACGCTCGTCAATGTTAGAAACCAGCTTCTGGAAATAAGGAACCGGCTCCAGCGTTTCTTCATCACGGTAGATACCCACGACGCTGATACGCGCGCTCGGCACGTGCTCCAGCACGCCTTCCATCATCCCCAGACCGGCACGCAGAATGGGCACTACGGTAATTTTCTTACCTTTGATCTGCTCAACTTCGACCGGACCGTTCCAGCCTTCGATGGTGACACGCTCGGTAGCGAGATCGGCGGTTGCTTCGTAGGTCAGTAAGCTACCAACCTCTGAGGCGAGTTCACGGAAGCGTTTAGTACTGATGTCATGCTCACGCATCAGGCCCAGCTTGTGTTTGACGAGTGGATGTTTCACTTCCACGATCTTCATTCTCTTTCTCCTCTGAGGGGCAGCCACAAAAAAAATCGCGGGATTATACCGCTTTTTGCGGATTGCGCCATACCCATCTTGCTTGACGTATATCAAACAAAGTGATTTATGGATTGTTACACATTATAAAACAAACAAAAAAAGCCGGAGGTTCCCCTTCGGCTTTTATATCTGGCAACGCTACGCTTGTTGGCGACTACAGGTTTTCGCCGTTACTGGCAATAACCTGCTGATACCAGGCAAAAGATTTTTTCCGGCTGCGGGCCAACGTACCGCGACCTTCGTTATCTTTATCAACAAAGATAAATCCATAGCGCTTTTTCATCTCCCCGGTACCGGCGGAGACCAGGTCGATGCAGCCCCACGGGGTATACCCCATCAGGTCGACGCCATCTTCCACCACCGCTTTTTTCATTTCGGCAATATGGGCGCTGAGATAATCGATACGATACTGGTCGTCCACGCTGCCGTCCGCTTCACGCACGTCAATGGCGCCAAAGCCGTTTTCAACGATAAACAGCGGCAGTTGATAATGATCCCAGAACCAATTGAGCGAGTAGCGCAGGCCAACCGGGTCAATCTGCCAGCCCCAATCCGATTTCTTCACGTACGGGTTGGAGACCAGGCTGGTGCTTTCGTCGTAATCCAGGTGCGGATTATCGTCAGTCGCTTTGGTGGCGAAGGACATATAGTAGCTAAAACCAATATAGTCGACACAGCCCTCTTGTAACGCCCGGCGGTCGGCGTCGGTAATATCCAGCGTAAAACCGCGGCGCGCGAAGTAGTTGAGCAGATGTTGCGGATAGCGACCGCGTACATGCACATCGGTAAACCAGTAACGACGATGCATGGCGTTCATCGCCATCATCATGTCGTCCGGCGCGCAGGTGAGCGGATAGATAGGACACATCGCGATCATACAGCCAATCTGCAGCCCCGGATTAATCTCGCGTGCCGCCTTTACCGCCAGCGCGCTGGCGACTAGTTCATAATGGGCGGCCTGGAACATCACCGGTTCACGGTCTTCGCCGGGCTGATACTTCAGGCCCGAGTTGGTAAAAGGGGCGAAATCTTCATGGAAGTTGGCCTGGTTGTTGATCTCGTTAAAGGTCATCCAGTACTTCACTTTGTGCTGATAGCGGGTAAACACTACCTTCGCGAAGCGGACAAAGAAATCAATGAGTTTACGGTTGCGCCAGCCGCCGTATTCAGTCACCAGGTGGTAAGGCATCTCAAAATGGGAGAGCGTGATCACCGGTTCGATACCATATTTCAGGCACTCGTCGAACAGCTCGTCATAGAATTGCAGGCCCGCTTCATTGGGCTCCAGTTCATCACCCAGCGGAAAAATGCGCGTCCAGGCAATTGAAGTACGGAAACACTTAAATCCCAGTTCGGCAAACAGCGCTACGTCTTCTTTATAACGATGATAAAAATCAATTGCCTCATGGTTGGGATAGTTATGACCAGGCAGTACGCCGTCGGTGATCGTACGCGGCACCCCGTGGGCGCCTGCGGTCATCACGTCAGCAACGCTAACCCCCTTCCCTCCTTCTTGCCAGCCGCCCTCAAGCTGATGCGCCGCTACCGCGCCGCCCCACAGAAAACCTTCTTTGAATCCGGACATATGCTCTCCCTTTAGACGATCGTTATTCGCTTTTCACCAAACAGAAACCGGTTTCATTGGCATAATGATCATTCAACAAAGGCGAGGCAAGCAGAAGACTGTACCCGGTTTCATTTTCGTGAACAGTATCAAATTTGCTCATCTGTAAGCCGTTTTAAATCGAGTGTAAAGCAGGCTCGCAAACGTTTGCTTTCCCTGTTAGAATTGCGCCGATTTTTCTTGCTACCGCAAACGCGTGGAGACTTCGCAGTGACCGATAAAACCTCTCTCAGCTATAAAGATGCCGGCGTGGATATTGATGCAGGCAACGCTCTCGTCGACCGTATTAAGGGCGTGGTGAAGAAAACCCGTCGCCCGGAAGTGATGGGCGGACTGGGCGGATTCGGCGCGCTGTGCGCTCTGCCGCAGAAATACCGCGAACCGGTACTGGTCTCCGGCACCGACGGCGTCGGCACCAAGCTGCGTCTGGCGATGGACCTTAAACGTCACGACACTATCGGTATCGATCTGGTCGCCATGTGCGTTAATGACCTGGTGGTTCAGGGCGCCGAGCCGCTATTTTTCCTTGACTACTACGCGACCGGTAAACTGGACGTAGACACCGCGGCAAGCGTCATCAACGGCATCGCCGAAGGCTGCTTACAGTCCGGCTGCGCGCTGGTTGGCGGCGAAACGGCAGAGATGCCGGGTATGTACCATGGTGAAGATTATGACGTGGCCGGTTTCTGCGTCGGCGTGGTAGAAAAATCAGAAATCATCGACGGCAGCAAAGTGGCTGACGGCGACGTACTGGTCGCGCTTGCCTCCAGCGGCCCGCACTCTAACGGCTACTCGCTGGTACGTAAGATTATCGAAGTCAGCGGCGTTGACCCGCAGACCACCGACCTCAACGGCAAACCGCTGGCCGACCACCTGCTGGCGCCGACCCGTATTTATGTCAAATCGATTCTGAATCTGATTGCCAATGTCGACGTCCACGCTATCGCCCACCTGACCGGCGGCGGCTTCTGGGAAAATATCCCGCGCGTACTGCCGGACAACACCCAGGCAGTGATCGACGAGTCATCCTGGCAGTGGCCGGAAATCTTCAACTGGCTGCAAACCGCCGGTAATGTCAGCAGCCACGAAATGTACCGCACCTTTAACTGCGGCGTCGGCATGCTGGTCGCGCTCCCGGCAGCCGAGGCGGATAAAGCTATCGCCCTGCTGAACGAGCAGGGTGAAAACGCGTGGAAAATCGGTTATATCAAGGCATCCGATGCCGAACAACGTGTGGTCATTGAATGAAAAACATTGTGGTGCTGATTTCCGGTAACGGCAGTAATCTACAGGCGATTATTGATGCCTGCGCCCGGAAGCAAATCAACGGCACCCTGCGTGCGGTATTCAGCAATAAGGCCGAAGCATTCGGCCTTGAGCGCGCCCGCGAGGCCGGTATTCCGGCCTTTGCGCTCTCGCCGAAAGCGTTTGATAGCCGCGAGGCCTTCGACCGCGAGCTGATGCAGCAAATCGACGCCTTTCAACCGGATTTGGTGGTGCTGGCAGGCTATATGCGCATCCTTAGCCCAGCGTTTGTTGACCACTATCAGGGGCGCTTGCTGAATATCCATCCTTCTCTGCTGCCGAAATATCCAGGGCTGCATACTCATCGCCAGGCGCTGGAAAACGGTGATGAGGAACATGGCACCTCGGTGCATTTCGTCACCGACGAGCTCGACGGCGGGCCGGTGATCTTACAGGCTCGGGTACCGGTATTTCCGGAAGACAGCGAAGATGACGTTACCGCCCGCGTTCAGGCGCAGGAGCACGATATCTACCCGCTGGTGGTGAGCTGGTTTGTTGATGGTCGCCTGCGTATGGAAGCTAACTCTGCGTGGCTGGATAATCGCAAGCTGCCGCCGCAGGGCTATGCAGCTGAAGAATAACTTGTTCTGGCCCCGGAGCAATCGCCGGGGCAACTTCCTCTCTTGTTTCCTCGCTAATTATCTCCGTTTTCCAGACATAGCGCGTTAGGGTTCCAGGCTGCCGGTAATGGGGTCGGGCGCTGATAATCAAATTCGCGCAGTGTCAGACCCGCTACGCCGTTAGCATACAGTACCGGCAAACCGCCGGGATAAGGCTCGACACCCCAAACGCGGCCGCTTTGCGGATTCATACACCAGGCGTTATCAATCCCCATCCCGGTCGGCGACATCGGATTGCACGGCGGGCGGATATCATAAAGCCCCTGCTCCGCTGCCAGGTTCAGCTTCTGGGTTAGCTGCACGCCGTCAAACAGAATGCGCCGGATCTGACCTGGCGTTTCACTATGCAGGTTTATCGCGCCTTCGCACTCGCCAACCAGCCCGCGGAACTGGATCTGTGAGATTTCGCCGGGTTCAATCGCCGGATCGCGACGGCGCGCGGAAAGGAAAACAGGGTCCGCCTCGCCCCAATGACAGGCCGGCGCGCTCACGCAATCAAAAGCAATGCTGCTAAATATCATCCGCCGTAGCCGCCCGCCGTCACGGGATATCAGGCCAATGCCGCGATTGGAGTCAAAGATAGTGCAGTTACTCACCAGCACATCTTCAATATCCCGCCAGGTTTCAGTACCAATTTTAAAGGCGCAGCTTTTCGAACGCAGCGTGCAGTTAACGATGGTTACCTGACGCAACGGTCGCTGGATGCGCTCAGGTTTATCGGTGGTTTTCAAACAGATGGCATCATCCGCCGCGCTGAAATAGCTATTGGCGATATGGACCTGCTGGCAGCTGTCGATATCCAGCGCATCGGTATTAGCCATCGTCAAATCATTGTCGACGGTAACGCCGTCAACCACCACGCCCGTGCAGGAGACCAGATGGATTGTCCACATCGGGGCATGTCGTACGGTGATATTTTCCAGCCGGACGCGACGGCAATTCTCCAGCAAAATGATCCGCGGGCGCGCCCTGGCTGGCGTGCGGTAGCCCATGGCATCAACGCCACGGGAGAACCAGCCGTCAGCGCTGCCGTAAATCTCGCCGCCGCCGCAGATGGTAATATTCTGTGCATCCACAGCATACAGAAAGGCCCGATCTGAAGATTCCGCCCGGCTCAGCGCCGTCGCCTGAGCAAAGTCATCATAGTTTTCGCTAACGATAAGCTCGGCCCCCGGCGACAGCCACAGACAGGTGTTCGACCCTATCCGCAAACCGCCAAGCGCGTACCTGCCGCAATCAACTACCAACTGGCCGCCGCCCGCCTGCGCCAGTTCGTCCAGCGCCTGTTGAAAAAGTTCGGTATCCGGCGTCACGCCATCCGCATGGGGATGGCGCTGCGAAAGATAAATGTTCATAGCATGTCCTGGAAATCAACGTATTGGCTATCTCACCATCTCTCTCGCCCTCAGCGTAGGGTCGAAATCACTACCGCGGAAATATCTGCGTACCCTTTCACATTCCCCGTCACGCTCAGAGGAAAAACGTGAGATAACGCGCATAATTTACCGGCGAAAAAAATGAAAACAGGGCCGTTATCACAGTTATTGCCCTCTTAAACCGCAGCATATGTGAGCAGCATCACGGGATTTATTTCATTTTGTCGCCATTTGGCATGCTGCTCGCAGAACGGTACGAAAAACCGACTGTCGGGATTCTCGCCCCCCTCCCCCTCTTTTACTGTGCAACCTCGCATTCCTTACCAAAGAGATACGCTCATGACGAGGACAGTGACCCCGCAACGAGAAGTCAAAACCCGCAACATCCTCTGCTGGGGGATGGGCGATATTTTCGGCAGCGGCGCGATGACCATCACCGGCCTGTGGCTGCTCTACTTTTATATCGAAGTCGCCGGGCTCTCACCCGCCGCCGCGGCCTCTATTTTCGCCATCGCCAAGATTTGGGACGGCATCACGGATCCGGTGATGGGCTACATTACCGACAACATTCGCACCCGTTGGGGACGGCGACGGATCTTCTTCATTCTCGGCGCGCCGCTATCGCTCTGTTTCGCTCTGATGTGGATAAGTGGTTTTGGCTACGCCTGGTACCTTGGTACCTATCTACTATTCAGCACCGTCTTCACCCTGCTGATGGTGCCTTACGATACGCTGCCTGCAGAGATGACCACCCGCTATGATTTGCGCTCGAAAATGTCCGGCGCGCGAATGTTATTCGCTCAGGCGACAGCCTTTCTCGCGGCGCTGATCCCCGGGCAAATCATGGCCCACGTCGCCGATAAATCGCAGGCGTTTCTCTATATCGGCATTATCTTCGCCCTGCTTTTTGCCTTGCCGTGGATCTTCGTCTGGCGCGGTACCTGGGAGCGCGACAACCTCCCGCCTCCGCAGACGCAGCAAGGTTTAGGCAAAACGCTGCGTTCGCTGTATCGGGAAATGGCCTCGACCTTCCGTCTGCGGACCTTCCGTATTCATATCATGATGTACGTCGGCGGCGCGGTGGCGCTGGATATTTTCGGCTCGCTGTTTATGCACTATATGACCTACGTGCTACGTGTCGGCACCTCGCTGGCTTCGCAGGCCATGAGTCTGATGACGCTGTTTCAGTTCTTCGCGATCCCTTTATTTACCTGGCTTTGCATCCGCGTCGGCAACGGCAACGCCTATAAGGTGGCTATCGCGCTGATCCTCTGCGCGCTACTGTGGTTCAGCCAATTGACCGCTTCTTTCAGCCATCTTTCCTGGCTGCTGCTCGGCGGCGCAATCGTGATGGGGATCGCCCGCGGCGGCACCTATCTCATCCCATGGAATGTCTACAATTTCCTGCCCGATATCGATGAAGCCTACACCGGCGTGCGGCGTGAAGGGATCTACGCAGGGGTGATGATGCTGACGCGCAAATTCTCCCAGGCGCTGGCGCTGTTTATCGTCGGCCTGGCGCTGGAAGCCTTTGGATTCACCAAAGGCGCCGAAACGCAGAATACCGCCGCGCTGAATGGCATCTGGTGGGTATTCCTCGTTGGCCCCGGTCTGCTGGCCCTACTGGCGATGTATGGCGCGTTTCGTTTCCGCTTGAGCCAGCCGCGACATCAAATCCTGATTAGCGAACTGGAGCGACTGCGCGCCGGTGGTCATCCACAGGATGCCAGCCCGCTGGCACGCGAAACCATCGAGCTATTGACCGGCCATTCACATCGCAACGATCGCTGGCAACACGCCGCCGTTTCTTCTCAAGGAAATCACTATGTCGCAGAAAAACAACCGTCCTGAATTACAGTCACTCATCGAAGCGCTAATCGGCAACTTAACCGCGATTACCGACGATAGCGGCCAGTATTTGCAACGGCTGGCGGATGGCCGGGTGGTTGACACCAAAGGTTGGGACGGCTGGGAGTGGACGCATGGCATCGCCCTGTTTGGCCTGTTTCGCTACCAGCAACTGACAGGATCGCTTCGGGCTCGTGAACTTATTGACGGCTGGTTTAGCGCCCGCTTCGCCGAGGGCACGCCGGAAAAAAACATCAATACCGCTTGCCCGTTTTTAACCCTGGCGCTGCGCTATCAACAGACGCCTCGCAGCGACTGGCGCGCCTACCTGGAAAGCTGGGGAGACGCTATATATCGCCAGATGCCGCGTACCGATGAAGGCTGCCTGCAGCACGTCACCTATGAGGCTCCCCATCATCAACAAATCTGGGACGATACGCTAATGATGGCGGTGCTGCCGCTGGCGATGCTCGGCAAAATGTTTGGTAAATCGCGCTGGCTAGAAGAGGCGAAATTTCAGTTTTTGCAGCACCTGCACTATTTAAGCGACCGCCAAAGCGGCCTGTGGTTTCACGGCTGGCATTTCAACGGCAGACACCATTTCGCCGGCGCGCTGTGGGCTCGCGGCAATAGCTGGATAACGCTGGCGATACCGGAGCTACTGGAGATGCTCGATCTCGACGAGCACGACGCCTTTTACCGCCAGTTGCAAAATACTCTGCAGATTCAGGTCAGCGCCCTTGCCCGCTGCCAGGCCGAAAACGGCCTATGGCCGACGCTGCTCAACGAGCCGGATAGTTATCTGGAAGCCTCTGCGACGGCGGGGTTTGCCGCGGGTATTTTCAAGGCGGTGCGCCTCGGCTACCTCGACGACGCGTTTCTGCCGGTCGCCGAGCGGGCCTGCCGGGGTATAATCGAACATATCTCGCCGCAAGGAGAGTTAACGCAGGTGTCGTTTGGCACAGCGATGGGCAACGACCTCGACCACTATCGTAATATCCCCCTGACCGCCATGCCCTACGGCCAGGCAATGGCGATACTGTGCCTGGTTGAAGCCCTACGTCGCACCCTTTAATGCAGTTACCTGAGCGCCGCCAGCTCGGTGCTCAGGCTATCCGCCAGATTACGTGCTCGTACAGGATCGAACATCACGTAAAACGCCGGCGAGGCCTCGCCAATCTGCTGACAAAGCGTTTCCATTTCCGATGCGCAGCGATATAACGCCTGCACGTTGATATGGCAAATTTCCCGCATGCTCCAGCTGTTTTCCACCTCTCGGGCGTAGTGCAGGGTAAAGAAGGCCTTTTGCGCATGGGTAAATAACTGGCAATAGAGCGGCAGTCCCTGCCACTCTTCACGCCACCGAAGCGCCAGCGCGGCGGGAAAATCCGCGGTGAGAGCGAACGCTTGCGCCGCTATCCCCAACTGCTGCGCGCTGGCTGCGACTTCATCTTTTTCTTGCGCGATTTGCGTGAGATTAGCCATCGACTTCTGCGGGTCATCGCGGGTGAAGTGGATATCCTGCGCCGAACCGGGTAACCAGTGGCTACGCGCCAGTTGTCCGTAAAGGCTCCACACCGCCTGGCCGTAGCTTTCAGGCAATTGGCTATGGCGATGGAAAACATGGTCACGCACATATATTGACTGGTAGAGCGTCTGCGTCGCCTGTTCAAGCAGCAACTGGAACTGCTGCGCGACATCGGCTGATGGACACCAGCCGTAACGTTGCGCCAGCCATTGCACCAGTAACTGCTGCTGATTTTTTACCGCCCCTTCACCCAGCAACTGACTACAGGCGAAGAGGTTGCATTCGCTTAGCGTCGCAGGGATCCAGTGATTATCGATACTTTCCCAACTGGTTTTACAGATAGCGCCGGTAATGCGCGGGTTGCGACTCTGACACCACAACAGTCGCCCCTGCAGCTCATCAATACGTAAAAACGGCATGACGCCCCATCCCACTTCTTCGCCGGCAAGATCGATATCGATCCATACATCTCGCGTCTGCACCGCCAACAGCGCCGGATTGTTAGGGAAAGCAGGCCAGAAACGTTCCGGCGTGAGTTTTATCGATACCGAAACCGCAGGCGGCAGCGGTTCAATCGCATCCAGCACGGCGCTGAGATCGTCATTGCTGGCAGGGAAGACACGCAGTACCAGATGCTTATTTTGCGCGGCTACCGCCTGGCTCAGGGCATTAAAGCAGCGGCGATAGAGCATCAAGCTTTGCGCCGGCTGGCGAAGACCGTCGCTTTGCCTGACCCACTGCGGGCGAGAGATCGGCAGTAAACCGTCGGTACTGGAGAGCGCGATAATCAAACCGGTGAGCGCCGGCACGCTTTGGCACACGGCGCGCACTTTGTCAGTTAACCAGCGGCTCCAGAAATCGACATCAAAACGCACCCCGCGCGGGGTATCCAGCAGTTCCGGATGCGCTAATAACAGTTCGGTGGGAAAGCTAAGTTCTTTCGCCTGCAGATAAAATCGCAACCCCTGTTCACGACAGCGCAACGCCAGGCGATTGAGATAGATACAGCGCGCTCGTTGTTGGCTCGACAAGCGGTCGTTATAGTCAAAAGGCGTATACCCCTGTGGCGAAACCAGCTTGCCAAATAGCTCGGCCTGCCCCACCACCACGGTATTAAAATCATGCTCAATTGCGTATTCAATCAACCGGCAGGCCGACGGCCAGTGCCAGATATCCTGATTGTTAAGCTCCAGCGCCCGCGTTTCCCACATCGTTTCGCCCTCCATTTCGCCCCTGACTGAACATAACGTAAGCAAACAAACGCGTCCGCTTTTTCCTGACATCCGATTGAAAGAAAACTGTCATATTGCTTTGACATAGTTGGACATTCAATGGCAAAGCTCGCCATAATGAAAAAGCGACGTCAATGATCCGGAGTGTGAGTTGTAATGGGCCAGGAAAAGCTATACATCGAAAAAGAACTCAGCTGGTTGTCCTTTAACGAGCGCGTACTTCAGGAAGCGGCGGACAAGAGTAACCCGCTTATCGAGCGCATGCGCTTCTTAGGAATTTACTCCAATAACCTTGATGAGTTTTACAAAGTGCGCTTCGCTGAACTTAAGCGACGCATTCTTATCAGTGAAGAACAAGGTAGTACCGCCCATTCACGTCATCTGTTAGGTAAAATCCAGGCCCGCGTGCTCAAGGCCGATCAGGAATTTGATGGTCTTTATAATGAACTGCTGCTGGAAATGGCGCGTAATCAGATCTTCCTGATTAACGAACGCCAGCTGTCCGTTAATCAGCAGTCCTGGCTGCGCAACTACTTCAAACAGTATCTTCGCCAGCATATTTCGCCGATTCTGATCAATCGCGAAACGGATCTGGTTCAATTCCTGAAAGATGATTACACCTATCTGGCGGTGGAGATTATCCGCGGCGATACCATTAACTACGCGCTGCTGGAAATTCCATCCGATAAGGTGCCGCGCTTTGTGAACCTGCCGCCGGAAACGCCGCGACGCCGCAAGCCAATGATTCTGCTGGATAACATTCTGCGTTACTGCCTGGATGATATCTTCAAGGGTTTCTTTGACTACGATGCCCTTAATGCATACTCGATGAAAATGACCCGTGATGCCGAGTACGATCTGGTACACGAAATGGAATCGAGCCTGATGGAGCTGATGTCCTCGAGCCTGAAGCAGCGCTTAACCGCCGAGCCGGTACGTTTTGTCTACCAGCGCGATATGCCGGACGCGATGGTTGAAATGCTGCGCGATAAGCTCTCCATCTCCAACTACGATTCAATGCTGCCGGGCGGGCGTTATCACAACTTTAAAGACTTTATCGGTTTCCCGAATGTTGGCAAGGCCAACCTGGTCAACAAACCGATGCCGCGCCTGCGCCACCTGTGGTTCGATAAATTCCGCAACGGCTTTGACGCCATCCGCGAACGCGACGTACTGCTCTACTATCCGTATCATACCTTCGAGCACGTGCTTGAACTGCTGCGTCAGGCCTCGTTCGATCCAAGCGTGTTGGCAATCAAAATCAATATTTACCGCGTCGCTAAGGATTCACGGATTATCGATTCGATGATCCACGCCGCCCACAATGGTAAAAAAGTGACCGTGGTGGTTGAACTGCAGGCGCGCTTCGATGAAGAGGCCAATATTCATTGGGCTAAACGTCTGACTGAAGCCGGCGTACACGTTATCTTCTCGGCGCCGGGGCTGAAGATCCACGCCAAATTATTCCTCATTTCACGTAAAGAAGGCGATGAGGTAGTACGTTATGCACATATCGGCACCGGCAACTTCAACGAGAAAACCGCTCGTATCTACACCGACTATTCATTACTCACTGCCGACGCGCGCATCACCAATGAAGTCCGTCGCGTATTTAACTTTATCGAAAACCCTTACCGACCCGTCAGCTTCGACTACCTGCTCGTATCGCCGCAGAACTCGCGTCGTCTGCTGTATGAAATGATCGATCGCGAAATCGCCAATGCGCAGAATGGGCAACCGTCCGGAATTACGCTTAAATTAAATAATCTGGTCGATAAAGGGCTGGTGGACAGACTCTACGCCGCCTCCAGCACCGGCGTACCGGTGAACCTGCTCATCCGCGGCATGTGCTCGCTGATCCCGGGTCTTGAGGGGATTAGCGAAAATATTCGCGTTATTAGTATCGTTGACCGTTTCCTTGAGCACGACAGGGTCTATTGTTTTGAAAACGGCGGTGATAAACAGGTGTGGTTATCCTCCGCCGACTGGATGACGCGCAATATCGACTATCGTATCGAAGTGGCCGTACCGCTGCTGGACCCGCGTCTGAAGCAACGCGTACTGGATATTCTCGATATCCTGTTCAACGATACCGTAAAAGCGCGCTATCTTGATAAAGAACTGAGTAATCGCTACGTGCCGCGCGGCAATCGTCGCAAAGTACGCGCACAGATGGCGATTTACGATTATCTCAAATCACTCGAACAACCCGATTAACCTATGCCAATAAACGAAAAAACACCTCGGCCGCAGGAGTTCGCTGCGGTCGACCTTGGTTCGAACAGTTTTCATATGGTGATCGCCCGTGTCGTCGACGGGGCAATGCAGATCATCGGTCGCCTGAAGCAGCGCGTCCACCTGGCCGATGGCCTGGATGAAAACTCGGTGTTGAGCGAAGAAGCGATTACTCGCGGACTGAACTGCCTGTCGTTGTTTGCTGAACGTCTGCAGGGGTTCTCCCCTTCCAGCGTTTGTATCGTCGGGACGCACACCCTGCGCCAGGCGGCTAACGCGGCGGATTTTCTCAAACGAGCGGAAAAAGTCATTCCTTATCCCATCGAGATAATCTCCGGTAACGAAGAAGCGCGTCTGATTTTTATGGGCGTTGAACACACGCAACCGGAACGCGGACGTAAGCTGGTTATCGACATCGGCGGCGGTTCGACTGAGCTCGTTATCGGCGAAGATTTCGAGCCCCGCCTGGTGGAAAGCCGACGTATGGGCTGCGTAAGCTTCTCGCAGGCCTATTTCGCCGGCGGCGTTATCAATAAAGAAAACTTCCAGCGCGCGCGCCTGGCGGCGGTGCAGAAACTGGAAACCCTGGCCTGGCAATTCCGTATTCAGGGGTGGAACGTGGCGCTGGGCGCCTCTGGCACCATCAAAGCAGCGCACGAAGTGCTGGTCGCGATGGGTGAAAAGGACGGATTCATTACCCCAGAACGCCTTGAAATGCTGGTCAGTGAACTGCTGAAGAATAAAAACTTCGATTCATTAAGCCTGCCGGGATTGTCGGAAGACCGTAAAGCGGTATTCGCGCCCGGTCTGGCCATTTTGTGCGGGGTATTCGACGCGCTGGCGATCAAAGAGCTGCGCCTGTCCGACGGCGCGCTGCGCGAAGGCGTGCTGTACGAGATGGAAGGTCGCTTCCGCCACCAGGATATTCGCAGCCGTACGGCCCAGAGCCTCGCAAACCAGTACAATATCGATCGCGAGCAGGCGCGCCGGGTACTGGAGACCACCACTCAGATGCTCGAGCAGTGGCAGGAGCAAAACCCGAAACTGGCGAATCCGCATCTGTCCGCCCTGCTGAAGTGGGCGGTAATGCTACATGAAGTGGGGCTGAACATTAACCACAGCGGCATGCATCGCCACTCCGCCTATATCCTGCAAAATAGCGATCTACCGGGCTTTAATCAGGAGCAGCAGATGCTGATGGCTACGCTGGTGCGCTATCACCGCAAAGCTATCAAGCTTGATGATCTGCCGCGTTTTACCTTGTTTAAGAAAAAACAATTCTTGCCGCTGATCCAACTGCTGCGTCTGGGCGTATTGCTGAACAATCAGCGTCAGGCGACGACTACGCCGCCAAAACTGACATTGAAGACGGAAGCCAATCACTGGACATTAATTTTCCCCCACGACTGGTTTAGCCAGAACGCGTTAGTGCTACTGGATCTGGAGAAAGAGCAAGAATACTGGGAAGGCGTGCCGGAATGGCTGCTGAAAATTACTGAAGAAGAAGCGTAAAGCTGACATCTTTCACTAAAACGGCCGGGTCATACGCCCGGCCGTTTTTTATGCGACGTCAGCCGCACACGCCAGCTGTTCTATCGGAACCGGCATACCAATGTCATAGCCCTGCATATAATTAATCCCCAGTGAAATCACCGCCTGGCGGATCTCCGGCGATTCCACATATTCCGCCACTACCTGCATGTTTTTGATTTGCGCTAACCGGCAAATCGACGCTACGACCTGATAATCCAGGCTACTGGTGACCAGATTACGGATAAAGCTACCGTCAATTTTCAGCATGTCGACGTTAAGCGTTTTCAGCCGCGCATAGCTGGCATAGCCGGTGCCAAAATCATCAATCGCCACCCGGCATCCCAATTCCTGCAACCGCGCGAGCGTTTGTTGCGCCTGCTCCGGATTACTGAGCGAGTGGTTTTCCGTCAGTTCAAAAATAAGCTGCCACGGCTCGATATTATAATGATGCAGCATTTCCTCGACTTCATCCGGGAAACGGCTGCGACTGACCGAGACTGGCGACAGATTGATGGCCAGACGCATGCCTGGCAACGTATGGCGATTATCGTTCATAAAAGCCAGCGTATTGTCGATAACCCAGCTGTCGATGCGCGAAGCCAGGCCAAATTCGTGCGCCGCGGACAAAAAATTATCCGGCGCAACCAGCTCGCCCTGCTCGCCAACCATGCGTAACAGGACTTCATGATAGCTATCGCCGCGCATGCCGACAATTGGCTGCGCCATCAGCCGAAAGCGATTCTGCTCCAGCGCCTGCAGGATCTGGTTCATCATGGACACGCGTTCTTTTAGCCCCTGTTGAACGTGAACGGCGCCGCGGCGCTGCACGTTTTCCGGCTGTCCGCTGGTTAACGACATGTCGGCAATATTATTCAGTTCACCGAGCAGTAAATACAGATGCTTGACCGGAGAGCGCACGTTGCAATAGCTGATCCCGACGGGCGGCTGCAGCGGAATACCATCCCAAATGAAACGGAACTGCTTAATCCGCTCATCCAGCATCACAATGCGTTTTTGATGATCGTCGCTATTCAGGCGTACCACAAGGTCATGGCCCGAAAGATGACAGACCATTTCGTTTGGCTGCAGTAGGTGACTCAAATACTCCGACAGCTGCTGCTTATACTGAATTCGCAGCATCACGCCGTAGTGCCGCCCGAGCAGCTCCAACTCTGGCATGCGTAAAAAGCACAGTACCGACCAGGTCGAGTGGTTTAGCGCCCGGCTCAGGGCGCGCAAATTTGGCATATGAACGACCGGGTCGAGAAAGGCCATTCTTCGAACCCGACGGTGGATCATCCGCTGCTGCGTCGCCAGCATTGCCATATAAGCGATAATAAAAGAGAAAACCAGGTAGCTGGAGGAGGTAATCGCCAGCTGGTTATTGTAGATGGGGGAAAATGGCAAGTAGCTGTAATGAAAATGGATGACCAGAATTAATATCGGCGGCCACACCAGGGAAATAAAACGATAACCAAAGCGCATCGCTCCCCATAACATGACCGGCATAAGTAATGACAATGTATAATTTGTGCTAAATATCGTGCTGTTGACATTTAACGGCATGAATAATAAAGCCAGTATTATTAACAATGCTATTGCCCAGACAATAATTTCCAGCGGTTTTATTTTTTGGTCGATTTGTAAACGCACCTGGGATATAAAGCCGCGTAAATGCAAAGGATTACGAATAACGCGCAGCAAAAAATAGCACAGCGGCACGCCGGTCAGACAACCGACCATCAGCGCCTGAAAAGTGATTAACGATCGTAAACTAAATGGCGTCGTCCCAACCAGCTCCGCCGCGCGCGGATGCAGACCCAGATACTCCGCAAGTTGCGAGATAATGAGAAAAATCACCGAAGGCAGCAGCATTTGCCAGAACAATCGATGCGGCATCAGGGCAACATTGCCGTGGGAAATCTGCTGGCGGCGCGGAACGAAAATACGATATCCGCCCCAGCACAGCACCGCGGGGATCAAAAAATGAAATAACACGCCGATGGCCTGCTCAAAGGTCATGCCGCGCGTAATGGTCAGCAGCAAGCCGATAACAATGCCAGGCAATGCCGCCCAGCCAAAAAATAGCATCAGGCTTAATACTAGCGCCAGCGGAAGGTAATACAGGAAGACGGTATGACCGTTAAGATTCGCGAATGTATTTGCAGCGCGCGCTAATGGCAACAACAACGTAGGTAAGACGAGCGGTAGTGCCCACCATTTATCCTGATATCGTTTGTATAGTTTAATAATACTCATAGATGCTCGACAGATTACCCCAACTCCTGCGGAGTATATTCAGACAGGCATCCAACCCGACCAGGCTAACCGCGAAAGTAATAACGATGCGGAACAGATGGTCGATTTTAGTGAGCAACAGAATCAAGCAATTGACGCAAATCAATAAACTATTTAGCTAATATTAATAAAACTTATTTTTTTGCGACCTTGTGCAACAACCAAAATCCGTGTAAATACGATGTTCATCTTATATAACATTAAGTAATGTTTTAGCTCTACGATTTTTACACCGCCGACAATTGACCCCACCGCTATACTATGACTTAATAGCCCCATTGCCCGTCTTCGGGTATACTTCAAGGAACCTTTTGTGAGTCAGGCACCCAGTATGCGTAAACGACATCGATTTAACCGTCGCATGACCCGTATCGTACTACTTATCAGTTTTCTCTTCTTCTTTGGACGCTTTGTCTACTCTTCTATCGGCGCCTGGTACCATCATCAGGGCAAGCAAGAGTCGCAGCAATCGACCATCACCATTGATGCTCCCGCGACGCCAACCACTCCAGCCCAGGAATAACGCCTACGGCCAATGTAACGGCTCTTTCGAGAACCCGCGCCCTTCCGCTTTATCTTTCTGTGACAGGGTAAGCAACTGCAGCAAAAATTGACATTCACCCGTCGCGGCGTTCTTTTAACGTTGCTGATTGACTCGACTTCATGGCGTGTTCGCTAATCGTCAGGCATCGTTTTTAATCCAGACCATATGCCCAACCGACATCAAACATCATTACGGACATAAAAAAACCCTCTGTAAACAGAGGGTTTCGTTCAACTATCAGCAGGAATTATTCCCACTCAATAGTCGCTGGCGGCTTGCCACTGATGTCGTACACCACACGGGAAATACCGTTAACTTCGTTGATGATGCGGTTGGAGACGCGGCCGAGGAAATCATACGGCAGGTGCGCCCAGTGCGCGGTCATAAAGTCGATGGTTTCTACCGCACGCAGGGAGACGACCCAGTCGTACTTACGACCATCGCCCATCACGCCGACGGAGCGAACCGGCAGGAACACGGTGAATGCCTGGCTTACTTTGTCATACAGGTCGGCTTTGCGCAGTTCTTCAATGAAGATAGCGTCCGCGCGACGCAGCAGGTCGCAGTACTCTTTCTTCACTTCGCCAAGTACGCGAACGCCGAGGCCCGGCCCCGGGAACGGGTGGCGGAACAGCATGTCGTACGGCAGGCCCAGCTCCAGACCAATCTTACGCACTTCGTCTTTGAACAGCTCTTTCAGCGGCTCAACGAGGCCCATCTTCATTTCTTTCGGCAGGCCGCCAACGTTGTGGTGAGACTTGATGACGTGCGCTTTACCGGTCGCGGAAGCGGCGGATTCGATCACGTCAGGGTAGATAGTGCCCTGCGCCAGCCATTTCACGTCTTCCAGCTTCAGCGCTTCTTCGTCAAACACTTCAACGAAGACGCGGCCAATGATTTTACGCTTCGCTTCCGGATCGTTTTCGCCCTTCAGCGCGGTCAGGAAGCGATCTTCCGCCGCAACGTGTACGATGTTCAGGCCGAAACGGTCGCCGAACATATCCATAACCTGCTCAGCTTCGTTCAGGCGCAGCAGGCCGTTATCCACGAATACGCAGGTCAGGTTTTTACCGATGGCGCGGTGCAGCAGCATCGCGGTAACGGAAGAGTCAACGCCGCCGGACAGGCCGAGGATGACTTTATCTTCACCCACCTGCTGACGAATACGCTCAACCGCGTCGTCGATGATCTTCGCCGGCGTCCACAGCGCTTCACACTGGCAGATGTCGCGCACGAAGCGCTCCAGCATACGCAGCCCCTGACGGGTGTGGGTGACTTCCGGGTGGAACTGTACGCCGTAGAAGCGTTTTTCTTCATTCGCCATGATGGCGAACGGGCAACTCTCAGTGCTGGCGACGGTCACAAAGTCGGAAGGGATAGCGGTGACTTTATCACCATGGCTCATCCACACGTCCAGCAGCGGCTTACCGTCAGCGCTCAGCGCATCTTCGATGCCCTTGATCAGCGCGCTGTCGGTCTGCACTTCCACCTGCGCGTAACCGAACTCGCGCTCGTTGGAAGCTTCAACGTGGCCGCCCAGCTGCATGGCCATGGTCTGCATGCCGTAGCATACGCCGAATACCGGTACGCCGGCCTCGAAGACGTACTGCGGCGCGCGCGGGCTGTTGTCTTCGGTAGTGCTTTCCGGGCCGCCGGAAAGAATGATGCCGTTCGGGTTGAACTCACGGATTTGAGCTTCGGTCACGTCCCAAGCCCAGAGTTCGCAATAGACCCCTAACTCACGTACGCGACGCGCAACCAGCTGGGTGTACTGAGAACCGAAGTCCAGGATAAGAATGCGATGTTTATGAATGTTATCCGTCATTGACGTTAATTCCAGAGAAGTAGCGATGATTGAATAAAAATCGCCCGGCGCGTAGCCGGGCGATGAAAATCAGGAGCCCATGCGGTAGTTCGGGGATTCCTTGGTGATCGTCACGTCGTGAACGTGGCTCTCCTGGATGCCCGCGCCGCTGATGCGCACGAACTCTGCTTTGGTACGCAGTGCGTCAATAGTACCACAACCGGTCAGACCCATACAGGAGCGCAGGCCGCCCATCTGCTGGTGAATGATCTCTTTCAGGCGGCCTTTATAGGCAACGCGGCCTTCGATACCTTCCGGTACCAGTTTGTCAGCGGCGTTATCGCTCTGGAAGTAACGGTCGGAGGAACCTTTGGACATCGCGCCCAGGGAACCCATACCGCGGTAGGATTTATAAGAACGGCCCTGATAGAGCTCGATTTCACCCGGGGATTCTTCGGTACCGGCCAGCATGGAGCCTACCATCACCGCGGCGGCGCCTGCGGCAATCGCTTTTGCGATATCGCCGGAGAAGCGGATACCGCCATCGGCGATAACCGGAATACCGGTGCCTTCCAGCGCTTCAACCGCGTCAGAAACAGCGGTGATCTGCGGAACGCCTACGCCGGTAACGATACGGGTAGTACAGATGGAGCCAGGGCCAATACCCACTTTCACCGCGCTGACGCCCGCTTCCGCCAGGGCACGAGCGCCCGCGCCGGTCGCCACGTTGCCGCCGATGATTTGCAGGTCAGGATATTTAGCGCGCGTTTCGCGAATACGCTGCAGAACGCCTTCGGAGTGACCGTGAGAGGAGTCGATCAGCAGAACGTCAACGCCTGCGGCGACCAGCGCGTCAACGCGCTCTTCGTTACCGGCGCCAGCACCAACGGCGGCGCCAACGCGCAGACGACCGTGCTCGTCTTTACACGCATTCGGTTTACGTTCCGCTTTCTGGAAATCTTTTACGGTGATCATGCCGCGCAGATGGAAGCTATCATCCACTACCAGCGCTTTTTCTACGCGTTTTTCGTGCATTTTCGCGAAGACTACTTCACGGCTTTCGCCTTCACGCACGGTGACCAGGCGCTCTTTCGGCGTCATATAAACGCTGACCGGCTGATTCAGGTCGGTAACAAAACGCACGTCGCGGCCGGTGATAATACCGACCAGTTCGTTGTCTTCGGTCACTACCGGATAACCGGCGAAACCGTTACGTTCGGTCAGTTCTTTCACTTCGCGCAGGGTGGTAGTCGGCAGAACGGTCTGTGGATCGCTTACCACGCCGGATTCATGTTTCTTCACGCGGCGGACTTCTTCAGCCTGGCGCTCGATTGACATGTTTTTATGAATAAAGCCGATGCCGCCTTCCTGGGCCAGGGCAATTGCCAGGCGCGCTTCAGTTACGGTATCCATCGCCGCGGAGAGCATAGGAATATTCAGACGAATCGTTTTCGTCAGCTGCGTGCTGAGATCGGCGGTATTCGGCAGAACGGTAGAATGAGCGGGAACAAGGAGGACGTCGTCAAACGTCAGGGCTTCTTTAGCGATACGTAGCATGGGCAATATCTCGACCAGGGTGGATAAATATTGCCGTGGCATTATACAGAGCGTAACCGATTGCATCCACCCTTTTTTGCAAATAATACTTGCGATCCCCTCTCAGCGCGTTACTATCGACTGAATAACCTGCTGATTTAGAATTTGATCTTGCTCACATGTTGCCATCTCAATCCCCTGCAATATTTACGGTCAGCCGCCTGAATCAGACGGTTCGCTTACTGCTGGAACGCGAAATGGGCCAGGTCTGGATAAGCGGCGAGATCTCTAACTTCAGCCAGCCCTCTTCCGGCCACTGGTACTTCACCTTAAAAGACGATAACGCCCAGGTGCGCTGCGCGATGTTTCGCAACAGCAACCGCCGCGTCACGTTTCGCCCGCAGCATGGCCAGCAGGTGCTGGTTCGCGCCAACATTACGCTTTACGAGCCGCGCGGCGACTACCAGATCATCGTCGAAAGCATGCAACCCGCCGGTGAAGGCCTGCTGCAGCAGAAATATGAGCAGCTCAAAGCGCTCCTGACGGCGGAAGGGTTATTCGATCAAAGTCACAAGCAGGCGCTCCCCTCACCCGCGCACTGCGTCGGCGTTATCACCTCCAAAACCGGCGCCGCGCTGCATGATATTTTACATGTGTTGAAACGCCGCGATCCCTCGCTGCCGGTGATCATCTATCCCACGGCGGTGCAAGGCGATGATGCGCCGGGGCAAATCGTGCGCGCGATAGCAGTAGCCAACCAGCGCCAGGAATGCGACGTGCTGATCGTCGGGCGCGGCGGCGGTTCGCTGGAAGATTTATGGAGCTTTAACGACGAACGGGTCGCGCGGGCGATCTTCGCCAGCCGCATTCCGGTAGTGAGTGCCGTCGGCCATGAAACCGACGTCACCATCGCCGATTTCGTCGCCGACCTGCGGGCGCCGACGCCCTCTGCGGCGGCAGAGATCGTCAGCCGCAATCAGCAGGAGCTTCTGCGTCAGCTACAGTCAGGCCAGCAGCGCCTGGAGATGGCGATGGATTACTTCCTCGCCAACCGCCAGCGCCGCTTTACGCAGTTGTTTCACCGCTTACAGCAGCAGCATCCGCAACTGCGTTTAGCGCGTCAGCAGGCCGAACTGGAACGCCTGCGTCAGCGGATGCGCTTTGCGCTGGAAAGCCAGCTCAAACGTGCCGACCAGCGCCAGCAGCGCGCCGCGCAGCGGTTGAATCAGCAAAACCCGCAGCCGCGCATCCATCGCGCGCAGTCGCGTATTCAGCAACTGGAGTATCGTCTGGCGGAAAATATTCGCGCCCGACTGAGCGAGCAGCGCGAGCGTTTCGGCAATACCGTGACGCATCTGGAAGCCGTCAGCCCGCTGGCGACGCTGGCTCGTGGCTATAGCGTCACCTCAGCCGGTGACGGCAAGGTACTGAAAAAAATCAAACAGGTGCAGGCTGGCGATGTTGTCACTACCCGGCTGGAAGATGGTTGGGTCGAAAGCGAAGTGACAACCATTACCCCGGTGAAGAAAACGCGCGCCCGCAAAAAAGTCTGATTATCCCCCCGTTTCAAGCGGGGATAACTATACTGCTGTCATGCCCTTTTAACACCGTTCATCCGGCCAGGGAGCGTGATATGCCAGATACTTGTCCTCGTTTCGTGATTCCACCCTACATTTTACGCCGTATTGTCGACCATGGTTCCGTTCAGCAGCAGCGCTGCGCGCAGCAAACGCTGAGCCATGTACAAACCCTGATGGCGCACGTGCCGGGCCGCCCCACCGCCGCCCATGTCGCCACGCCAGGCCAGCTTGAGCGCGACATTTACGATGCCAGGCAGACTCAGGAACTTCCAGGATTCCAGGTGCGCTTTGAAGGACAACCTTCCAACGGCGATGTCGCCGTCGATGAGGCCTACGACTATCTCGGCATCACCCATGAGTTTTTCTGGAAGAGCTATCATCGCGATTCGCTGGACAACCGCGGATTGAAGCTGACCGGCAGCGTCCACTATGGTCACGAATATCAAAACGCCTTCTGGAACGGGCAGCAAATGGTGTTTGGCGATGGCGATGGCGAGATCTTTAATCGTTTTACAATTGCGATTGATGTGGTGGCGCACGAGTTAAGCCATGGCGTTACGGAGAGCGAAGCCGGGCTTATCTATTTCGAACAATCCGGCGCGCTCAATGAATCGCTTTCCGATGTTTTTGGCTCGCTGGTCAAGCAATATCAACGCCAGCAAACGGCAGATAAAGCAGACTGGATAATTGGCGAGGGGCTCCTCGCGAAAGGGATTCACGGCCAAGGACTGCGATCGATGTCGCATCCGGGGACCGCCTATGATGACCCCATTCTTGGCAAAGACCCGCAACCCGCCCATATGAAAGATTTTGTGCATACCCAGCAGGATAACGGCGGCGTGCATATTAACTCCGGCATTCCTAATCATGCTTTCTATCTCGCCGCCAGCGCGCTGGGTGGTTTTGCATGGGAAAAAGCGGGATACGCCTGGTACGACGCGGTTTGTGATAAGTCACTGGCCAAAGACGCCGATTTTTCAGCCTTTGCCAGACTGACGATTCAACATGGCGAAAAACGTTTTGGTAAAGCGGTCGCCGATACGATTCGCCAGGCCTGGGAGGGCGTTGGAGTCACATCATGAACGAGGCCGATCTTAGCGATGACGCGATTATTGAACTGGCGCGTGAAGGCGGTGTCGCCTGGTTCCCGACGCTTAGCGGCATGCGTAAGATTGTCGTAGCGCAACTTAACGAGCAACAAAAACAGCGCATCGCCGCAATACTGCAGCAGTCGTTGCCGCTCGGCAAGCCGCCGGGGCAGCCGGATTCCCCGGGTAGCGGCGACCAGCGTTTCTTTCGTATCCAAATAATCAGCGCCCAGCACTATCACAGCCTGATCATTCTCATCCCGGAAGAGCGCGCACCGGAGGCGCTGGTTGAACTCTGGCGAAATGGTGAAGGCTGCGTTAGCGATTAACCGAGCACAAATTCGACGCGTTTTTTCGAAATCAGTCCGTGGCCGTGCTGGCAGAAATAATCCACCGCACCGCACGCCTTCAACACTTCCAGCGGCTGATGGCAGTCCGGGCAGCGCGCCTCTAAAGCAAAATCTTTCTCACAGTGCGCGCAATGCGCGCTGTTGCCTTGTGCTTCCAACCGGGCATGACAAATGGGGCAATTGAGTTCCATGGTGTCTCCTTCTCATAATGAATAGCATGAGTTTATCACGTCATACGTCAGCGTTGCTGACCCGGCGAAGCGTTGAATAGGGTAGATAAAAAAACCCGCCAGCGGCGGGTTTCTGCATTATTTGCTTTTCTTGATATGTTTAATCAAGCGCTTACGCTTACGCATCTGGTTCGGCGTCAGGGTATTGCGTTTATTGGCAAACGGGTTTTCCCCTTCCTTGAACTGAATGCGAATCGGCGTACCCATGACATCCAGCGATTTACGGAAGTAGTTCATCAGGTAACGCTTGTAGGAATCCGGCAGGTCTTTCACCTGGTTGCCGTGAATCACCACGATCGGCGGGTTATAACCGCCAGCGTGCGCATACTTCAGCTTCACGCGGCGACCGCGTACCAGCGGCGGCTGATGGTCTTCTGCCGCCATGGTCATAATACGCGTCAGCATGGCGGTACCCACGCGACGGGTGGCGCTGTCGTATGCTTCACGCACCGATTCGAACAGGTTGCCGACGCCGCTGCCGTGCAGAGCGGAGATAAAGTGCACGCGGGCGAAGTCGATGAAGCCCAGACGGAAGTCGAGGGTTTCTTTCACCTGCTCTCTCACTTCCTGGCTCAGGCCATCCCATTTGTTGACCACGATAACCAGGGAACGACCGCTGTTAAGGATAAAGCCCAGCAGCGACAGGTCCTGATCGGAGATGCCTTCACGGGCATCAATGACCAGCATCACCACGTTGGCGTCTTCAATCGCCTGCAGCGTCTTGATGACCGAGAATTTCTCCACGACGTCGGTAATTTTGCCGCGCTTACGCACACCAGCGGTATCGATAAGCACATATTCGCGTTCATCGCGCTGCATCGGAATGTAGATGCTGTCGCGGGTTGTGCCCGGCATATCGTAAACCACCACGCGATCTTCGCCGAGAATACGGTTAGTCAGCGTTGACTTACCGACATTTGGACGACCGACGATCGCCAGCTTAATCGGGAGATCTTGCGGGTTGAAGTCGTCTTCCGGTTCTTCAACTTCTTCGCCGTTTTGCTCGGCTTCAAACTGCGCCCAGTAGGCGGCGTCTTCATCCACTTCTTCCTGCGGATTAACCTCATCCACCCACGGCAGCAGCACATGTTCCAGCAGGCTGGTAACGCCGCGACCGTGCGAAGCGGCGATCGGATAAATATCGCCCAGCCCCAGCGACCAGAAGTCGGCCATCGCCTGATCGACGTCGATGCCGTCGGTTTTGTTCGCCACCAGGAAGGTCGGTTTTTCGCGAGAACGCAGATGTTTGGCGATTGCGGAATCCGCCGGCATCAGGCCCGCGCGCGCATCAACCATAAACAGCACCACGTCGGCCTCTTCAATCGCCAGCAGCGACTGTTCCGCCATCCGGGTTTCCACGCCTTCTTCCGTACCGTCGATACCGCCGGTATCGATACAGATGAATTCGCGGCCTTCCACTTCAGCACGACCGTACTTACGGTCGCGAGTCAGCCCCGGGAAATCCGCGACCAACGCGTCACGAGTGCGCGTTAAGCGGTTGAAGAGCGTGGATTTTCCAACGTTAGGGCGCCCGACAAGCGCGACCACAGGTATCATGTTAAATGCCTCATACAAATTGCAATACAACCTCATTTTACGAGGTTTTTTAAAAAGTCAAAACGGCCCCTGTCTGTCAGGAGCCGTTTATTAAAGCGATACTACCGCGCGAGTTAACGCGTGATTGAATACAGCGTACCGTCTTTGGCCTGGATAAGCAGGCGACCGTCGGCGATAACCGGGTCGGTCAGGAAGCCGGAACTATCGACTTTCTGCTGCGCCACAAAGTGGCCGTCTTCCGGATTGATCCAGTGCATGTAGCCTTCGCTGTCGCCTACCACCAGGCTGCCGTTATACAGCGCCGGAGCGGTCAGCAGACGGTGCAGCAGATCGCTCTGGGTCCACAGCGTTACGCCGCCATCGGTGGTCAGCGCCAGCAGGCGGTCATTCTGATCGACCAGATAGATACGATTGCCGTCAACGATGAAATCGTTCACTGAACCCAGTTCGCGTTTCCAGATAATCTGGCCGCTGCGCAGATCAAGCGCGGTCAGGTTGCCATTATAAGCCAACGTATAAACAACGCCATTAACGATAACCGGCGTGGTGTCAACGTCGTTCAGACGGTCGATCTCAGTCGGGCCGGTAGCCGTAGAAATACGCTGCTGCCAAATCATCTGCCCCTGCTGCATCAGCACGGCGCTGACGCGGCCGTTATCGCCGCCGACAATTGCCGCGCCATAAGCGGTGGCCGGAGCGGATTCACCGCGCAGGGAGAGCGCCGGCATGTCCAGGTTCACGGTCCATTTTACCGCGCCGTCAGTTTCGTTCAGCGCCTGCAGCTGACCGTTACTGGTATGCACCAGTACCATGCCATCGCTAACGACCGGACGAGAAATCGCTTCACCCGCAACACGGCTCTGCCACGCAACGGTACCGTCGCTGGTATTCAGCGCGAACAGCTGCGCCTTTTCAGTACCAACATAAACGTGGCCGCCGGAAACGGTCAGCCCGCCGGAGAGCAGCGCCGGGGCGCGCGAGAACCAGCCGTCTTTTTCCGCCAGGTTCACCGACCAGACTTCTTTTCCGTCTTCAGCGTGCAGCGCTTTCACGGTGCCTTTACGGTCAGCCGCATACACAACGCCGTCAGCAAACGCCGGGTGCAGGTTGGAATAGAAATCACCGATACCATCGCCAACTGAAGTGCTCCAGGACGTGGACGGCGTAAACTGGTTTTCCACCGTCGGCAGCGGTGACATTTTCACCACGTCTTCTTCGCTGTTAAACAGCGAGCAACCGCTCAGTAAGGTGACGGAAAGCAGCCCTGGCAAAAGTAATTTACGCAATTGCATCGAGTCCCTCTCAGATGGACAAATTATTTATTTTCATACGCATCATTTCGCTGAGCGCTGGCGATGCATCGCTTTTCACGCCTGCTTCCCAGGCCGCGCGGGCGCCCTGCTTGTCGCCTTTGCTCAGCAGAATTTCACCTCGCAAATCGGCGACGATAGCGGTCCAGCCTTCGCCTTTAATGCCTTCCAGGGTTTTCAGCGCCGCATCCGGCTGCTTGAGCTGCAGCTGTACGCGGGCCAGACGCATATTGATAACCGATTTCAGGTTATCATCGGAGGCGGCAGTCAGCCCTTGTTGCAGCTGCTTCTCCGCGCCCTGCAGATCGTTTTTGTCGACCAGACGCTGCGCGAGCTCCAGCGATGCGAACGCGCCATAGGTGTTTTTACTGTCGGCGGCGAATTTCTCCGCCGCGGTCAGCGTTTCAGGCGTACCCGATTTCAGCGCGGAAATGGCATTTTCGTAGGCCAGAGAGGAATCCCGGGCCGAATCCAGCTGATGGGAAGTCCAGTAGCGCCAGCCAACCAGCGCGCCGATCCCTAAAATCACCCCGACGGCCAGCGCTTTACCGTTCTCGGCAAAGAAACGCTTGAGGGCGTCGACCTGCTCGTTTTCGTTGTTGAAAGTTTCCACGCAGTCCTTCTCCTGACTAATGGTTTCCGGGAAATTAACCCAGAAGTGTGCGCAAATGCGCGGCAACGCTATCCTGCGTTACGGTAGTTTGCTCACCTGAGCGTAAATCCTTCACTACCACGTTTCCGTCAGCAATTTCTGACTCACCAACCACCAGCGCGACGCGCGCGCCCCACTTGTCAGCGCGAGCGAACTGCTTTTTAAAGTTACCGCCGCCGTGGTTAGTCATCAGCTTAACGCCGGGCAGCGCATCGCGAACCTGCTCAGCCAGACGCATTGCTGCGGACTGAGTATCGGTACCGGAGGCTACCAGGTATATATCGACAACAGGATCGGCTTTAAATTCCGGATTGACTGCCTGAACCAGCAAAACAAGACGTTCCAGGCCCATCGCAAAGCCAACGCCCGGCGTCGCGCGACCGCCAAGCTGCTCAACCAGACCGTCGTAACGGCCGCCGGCGCAGACGGTGCCCTGCGAACCGAGGCTGGTGGTGACCCACTCAAATACGGTGCGATTGTAATAGTCAAGCCCGCGCACCAGACGCTGGTTGACGGTATAGCGAATTCCGGCCGCGTCGAGCAGCGCGCACAGACCGGCGAAGTGTTCTTTGGACTCGTCGTCCAGATAATCGCCCAGCGCCGGCGCATCGTTCAGCAGCGCCTGTACTTCCGGATTTTTAGAGTCCAGCACGCGCAGCGGGTTGGTATACATGCGGCGTTTGCAGTCTTCATCAAGCTTATCTTTAAATTGTTCCAGATAGGCAACCAGCGCGTCGCGATAGGCGGCACGCGCCTCCAGCGAACCGATGGAGTTCAGCTCAAGGCTGACGTGATCGGAAATGCCCAGCTCGCGCCACCAGCGCGCGGTCAACATGATAAGCTCGGCGTCGATGTCCGGGCCCTGCAGGCCAAAGACTTCCGCGCCAATCTGATGGAACTGACGGTAGCGTCCTTTCTGCGGACGTTCGTGGCGGAACATCGGCCCCACGTACCACAGACGCTGTTCTTGATTGTACAGCAGACCATGTTCGATGCCGGCACGTACGCAGCCCGCCGTTCCTTCCGGACGCAGCGTCAGGCTATCGCCATTGCGGTCTTCGAAGGTATACATCTCTTTTTCAACCACGTCGGTCACTTCGCCGATCGCGCGTTTGAATAACGGGGTCTGCTCTACAATCGGCAAACGAATTTCGCTGTAACCGTAGCTACCAAGCACCTGCTTCAGTGAGCCTTCAATGCGCTGCCAGAGAGCGGTTTCGCCCGGCAGATAATCGTTCATGCCACGGATGGCTTGAATGTTCTTTGCCACGTTTATTCTCTTTATATATAAAAATGAACCCCGGCGCCTTGCGCCCGCAGGTTCAATCATACACGGGAAGCGTATTGCTTCCCAACACGTTATTTTGCTTCAACCTGCTGAACTTCAATACGACGCGCTTCATCCAGCATGGTGGCTTTCGCGCGGATACGCGCTTCCAGCTGGTCGATCATGTCATTATTGTCCAGTCGGTCTTTGCGCACGCCGTCTTCATACAGGCCGCTTTTCTTGTTGCCGCCGGTGACGCCGAGGGTAGAAACCAGCGCTTCGCCTGGGCCGTTAACCACGCAGCCGATGATCGAAACATCCATCGGAGTGATGATATCTTCCAGACGCTGCTCCAGCGCGTTCACCGTACCGATGACGTCAAACTCCTGACGCGAGCAGGTTGGGCAAGCGATAAAGTTAATACCGCGGGAACGGATGCGCAGCGACTTCAGGATATCGAAGCCGACTTTGATCTCTTCCACCGGATCGGCTGCCAGCGACACGCGCAGGGTATCGCCGATCCCTTCAGACAGCAGCAAACCTAAACCGATCGCGGATTTTACCGCGCCGCTACGCGCGCCGCCGGCTTCGGTGATCCCGAGATGCAGCGGCTGATCGATCTGCTTCGCCAACAGGCGATAGGATTCAACGGCGAGGAAGACATCAGAAGCTTTTACGCTAACTTTGAACTGATCGAAGTTCAAACGATCGAGATGATCGACGTGACGCATGGCGGACTCTAACAGCGCCTGCGGCGTCGGCTCGCCGTATTTTTCCTGCAGATCTTTTTCCAGCGAACCGGCGTTGACGCCGATGCGGATAGGAATGTTTTTGTCGCGCGCGCAGTCCACGACCATGCGGATACGCTCTTCGTTACCTATGTTGCCTGGGTTGATGCGCAGGCAATCAACGCCATATTCCGCGACTTTCAGCGCGATACGGTAGTCAAAGTGGATATCGGCGACCAGCGGGACGTTGACCTGCTGTTTGATGAGCTTGAAAGCTTCCGCTGCGTCCATCGTCGGGACGGAAACGCGGACGATGTCCGCGCCCACGCGCTCCAGCGCTTTAATTTGATTTACCGTCGCGGCCACATCGGTGGTGCGAGTATTGGTCATCGACTGTACGGCGATGGGAGCCCCATCGCCAATCGGCACATTACCAACGTAAATGCGTTTGGACTTTCTACGTTGAATCGGAGCCTGGTTATGCATGAAAAATCTCCCGCGTTACCCGTCTGTTACTGCGCCGGTGATTGTTCGGCATTAAGGGTCAGACGCGCAACCTGGTTAGTTCTGATAAAACGACTCAAATCGACTGGTTTGCCCAGATACTGGATTTGTACCGCAGCCGGGGCGCCGATTTTCAGCTTATACGGCGCCTGACCGCTCAGGTTCAGGTTCCCGCCTTTACGCTGCAGACCGCTGAACAGTTTTTTACCGGTCGCATCGCTCACTTCCAGCCAGCAATCGGCGCTAAAGTTCATTACCAGATCCTGAGCGGAAGCCGCCGCTGCGGCATTGGCCTGATCGGTAGGCAATGCGGAGGTCGGGGCTGGCGCAGCCGGCGCGGTGGCGGCGGTATCGACGTTCGCCTGCGAAGGGGCGACCACGGCGTTGTTATCCGCCGGCGCGGAGGTAGCCGCTGGCGCGCTCGCGGCTGGCGCAGTCGAGTTATCGACCGGCGCGCTATTGGTATTGGCTGCCGTCGTATCCGGCGCGTTATTCGCCGAACCGGTGTCCAGCGGAATTGACTGGCTGCCGCTATCGCTACTGTTCAGATCGCTGGAGGATTGATCGGCCATGCTGGTGATCTCTTCCTGCTGCGCTTTGTGGTCTTGCCACCACCATGCGCCGCTCAGGCCGATAACCACAAACAAAATCAGCCAGGTAAAGCTCATCAGCCAACCGTCGCGTTTTTTACGACGTTTACCCAGCGAGAAGCTCTGCATCGGCGCCACTTTGGCGGCGCGAATTGGCGCTTGCTTCGCCATCATCGGCAGCAGTTCTTCTTCCGGGATATGTACGAGGCGAGCGTAGGAACGGATATAGCCGCGCAGGAAGGTCGAAGCGAGATCGGCTGGCGCCTTATCTTCTTCAATATCACGAACCGTGGAAACCTTCAGGCATAAGCGTTCAGCCACCGCTTGCTGGCTGAGTCCGAGTTGTTCGCGGGCATTACGCAGGCGCGCGCCCGTAGAGTTTGCTTCTTGATGGTCTTGAGTGGCTTCAGTATTCATTCGCTACAACTACTGGTACGTGAAATTTAAAGTTCAGCGCGGGAAAGAGCCTGCGCCGCGAGACACTGCTCAACGTCAACCGACAGTATAAGGCTGTCCGGGCGACTATCACAGAGACTTATCAATATTGAATGCTAAGCGGTTGTTGTACCGCTACATACTGCCTCAAAGTCGACAAAAACGCACCGTAATTATTAACCGAATCAGCGTATTTCGCCTGGCAATTCGACATATTTATGCAGCGCGCAGCGAAAGCTGTGCGCTGCATAACTTATCAGACGGCTTTCACGTCGATCGCTTCGCCCTGCATACGCTTACGCAGCGTACGTTTAGTACGGTCAATTACGTCGCCCGCCAGCTGGCCACAGGCAGCATCGATATCGTCGCCGCGGGTTTTACGCACGATGGTGGTGAAACCATATTCCATCAGCACTTTGGAGAAACGATCGATACGGCTGTTAGAACTACGGCCATACGGCGCGCCCGGGAACGGGTTCCATGGGATCAGGTTGATCTTGCACGGCGTATCTTTCAGCAGCGCCGCCAGTTCGTGGGCGTGCTCGGTACCGTCGTTGACGTGATCCAGCATGACGTACTCGATAGTCACGCGGCCCTGGTTGGCGTTGGACTTCGAAATATAGCCGCGCACCGAGTTCAGGAAGGTCTCAACATTGTACTTTTTGTTAATCGGTACAATTTCGTCGCGGATGGTGTCGTTCGGCGCGTGCAGAGAAATCGCCAGCGCAACGTCGATCATGTCGCCGAGTTTATCCAGCGCCGGCACCACGCCGGAAGTGGACAAGGTCACGCGACGTTTGGAGAGACCAAAACCGAAATCATCCAGCATGATTTCCATCGCCGGAACGACGTTATTGAGGTTCAGCAGCGGCTCGCCCATACCCATCATTACCACGTTGGTAATTGGACGTACGCCGGTAGTCTTCACCGCGCCGACGATTTTCGCCGCGCGCCAGACCTGGCCGATAATTTCGGAAACGCGCAGGTTACGGTTGAAGCCTTGCTGAGCGGTGGAGCAGAATTTACATTCCAGCGCACAGCCAACCTGTGAAGAAACGCACAGCGTGGCGCGGTCTTCTTCCGGGATGTAGACCGTTTCAACGCGCTGATCGCCAACGGCAATCGCCCACTTAATGGTGCCGTCGCTGGAGCGCTGCTCTTCAACGACTTCCGGCGCGCGGATCTCGGCGACTTCCTTCAGTTTGCCGCGCAGGACTTTGTTGATGTCGGTCATTTCATCAAAGTCATCGCAGCAGTAGTGATACATCCATTTCATCACCTGATCGGCGCGGAAAGGCTTCTCGCCCATGTTTTTGAAAAACTCGCGCATCTGCTGACGGTTTAAATCCAGCAGGTTGATTTTGGCATCTTTATTCGGCACCGTCAGAGCGGCGGTATCAGGTGTGACAATTTGTTCAGACATAATTTTTCCGGCCTCGTTATTACACGTTATGGCCCCAGGTGGGTTGAAAAAGAAACGCCCCGGAGAGCGACTGCTCGTCCGGGGGCGCTATATTCTACAAATTCTGGCGCATCATTGCCACGTTTGCACAAAGCAATGATAAAAAAATCTGTAACTGACTGCTCAATCCTCTAAGGCTTTTCGATTGTCAGGCCACGCCGCGACGGTCGAAAAGACGAGGGTCGTATCTCCAAAGTATTTCAGGTCACAGCGAGGCGGCGAGTTCGCAAATCCCCGGGAGCATAGATAACTATGTGACCGGGGTGCGCGAATGAAGCCAACAAAGCTGTGGCGTGAAAGACGCAGGAGATTAGCGAGTACGCGGGCAAACCTCGCCTTCAGCAAAGAAGAACGCGATTTCGCGAGCAGCAGACTCTACAGAGTCGGAACCGTGGGTGCCGTTCTCGGTGAAGCTGTCAGCGTAGTCAGCGCGCAGGGTACCGGCCAGGGCGTTGTCCGGGTTGGTCGCGCCCAGCAGGTCACGGTGACGCTGAACCGCGTTTTCGCCTTCCAGTACGGAAACCACGATCGGGCCGGAGGTCATGAACTCAACCAGACCGTCGAAGAACGGACGGCCTTCGTGCTCAGCATAGAAGCCGCGAGCCTGCTCAACGGTCAGATGCAGCATTTTGGTGCCGACGATTTTGAACCCTGCAGCTTCAAAGCGAGAAAAGATGCTGCCAATAACGTTTTTTGCCACCGCGTTTGGTTTGATGATGGAAAAAGTACGTTCAATAGCCATGATTACCTCTAATTAAATGTTCTGTTGTTGCACATACGATCGTATGGCCTGGCGCGCATTATAATGAGCAACGTCGGCGATGCCTACGGACGAAGGTAACATTTTGTTAAAATAAGATGAGTATTAGCAACACAAACCGCCAACAACAGATTTACCCTGTTTATTGTAGGGTGAAATTGGCGGCCGCCGTTTGCCCCGCCTCATCCATTACCACCAGTTGCCACTCGCCGGGCCTATCGAGCGTAATTATCGTTCTTGCGCCTGCTGCCTCTAACGGTTCACCGTTAATAAACCACCAGCGCCGCCCTTCTCCACCGCTCGTTTGCACGGGTAACATCACCCGCGCCTCGCCCGGGAGCCGTTTTATTACCGCCCCTTCGCGAATGCCGGAAAGCACCAGCGGCGCGGCATCCTGAGTCTGCAGCGGCGGACACGCCTTCGATGCCGTGCCCAGCCGCGCCCGGCGGCGCTCGCTAACCGGCAGCCAGGGTTCTAACGGTAGCGGCCAGACATCAACAGAAGTTTCTGTCGCGCCCGGACAATCCGCGGCGACCCTTTCTCCTGCTGCGTTACGCCACACCGGGAAGCGGATACCGCGCACACCCTCCTGACCCGGCAACAGCAGCGTCGGCGGCTGGCTGGCATCCAGAAGCCAGCTGGCTAAGCGCCGGCGGCAGTTGCTATCGCCAACCGGCAGATCCTGCCCGCCGGGCCAGCAGATAGTGCCGCGGCTGACCGACGGCGGACGCGGGTCGACCGGCAGCCCGCCGCGGCTCATTAACGGACGCGCCAGCAGCATATTATTGACCTGGTTTAACAGCGGCACGGCGCTGGCAAAACCAAACTGCCCCACCACCGGCGTACCGTCTGGCCGTCCGGTCCAGATGCCAATCAAGTAACGCGCGTTGAGGCCTACCGCCCACGCATCGCGATAACCGTAGCTGGTGCCGGTTTTCCACGCCAGCGGCACCGCTTGCGGCAGCGACGCATCGGGTAACGGCTGGGCTTCGCCTGCCAATATCCGCCGGGTGATCCACGCCGCGCCTGGCGACATTAGCGCCCTTTCCACCAGCGGGTCGTCGGGTTTCATGCGCAACCGCGCCGCTTTGCCATGACGGGCGAAAGCGCCGTACGCCGCGACAATATCTTCCAGCCGCGCTCCAGCGCCGCCGAGGATCAGCGACAGATTCGGTTCAGCGCCGGCGGGCAACATCAAGGGAAGGCCGGCATTGCGTAAATTAGCCGCAAAGCGTTTGGGTCCATAGGCCTCGAGCACCTGCACCGCCGGCAGATTCAACGAACGCACCAGAGCCTCGCTGGCGCTCACCGGGCCATGAAACCCGCTGTCGAAATTACCGGGGCGATAATCGCTAAAGCGCCGCGGCACATCCTGTAATAGCGATGCCGGGTGAATCAGCCCGTCATCCATCGCCATCGCGTAGATAAAGGGTTTCAGCACCGAACCCGGCGAGCGCACCGCCGAGACCATATCAATGTGGCCGAAGCGGCTATCGTCGCGGATATCCGCCGAACCCACCCAGCCGCGGACTTTCATGTCAGTGTGATCGACGACGACAATCGCCAGTGAGCTGCGCGGCGGCAGACGTGATTTCCAGTTCATCGCCAGATCTTCAAGCTGCCGCTGGAGCCCGGCATCGAGCGTTGTCGTCACCTTTTCATCACGACTTGTCGCCAGCGCCCGGCGCGCAAACAGCGGCGCCAGCTGCGGCATCTGCCGCGGGAAAAGCCACACCGGCTCTTCCATCGCTTCCTGTACCGCCCGTTGCGGCCAGACGCCCTGGCTGAGCATCCGCTCCAGCACCTTATCGCGAGCGGCCTGGGCCCGCTGCGGCCAGCGGTCCGGGCGTAAACGGCTCGGCGCCTGCGGCAGCACGGCCAGTAGCGCCGCCTCGCCGTAGCTGAGCTGGGCGGGCGGTTTGCCGAGATAAGCCCAGCTGGCCGCGCCGATCCCCTGTAGGGTGCCGCCAAACGGCGCGCGGTTCAGATACAGGGTAAGAATTTCGCTTTTTGACAGATGCCACTCCAGCTGCAGCGCCCGCCATAGCTGGCGTAGCTTGCCGCCAAAGGTGCGCGGATGAGGGTCGAGCAGACGCGCCACCTGCATGGTGAGGGTGCTGCCGCCAGATATCAGCCGCCCGGAAGTAAGATCCTGCCAGGCGGCGCGCAGCACCGCGAAGGGGTTGACCCCCGGATGTTTCCAGAACCAACGGTCTTCATACTGAATGAGCGCCTGCAGATAGCGCGGCGAAACGTCAGCGATAGCCACCGGGTAACGCCAGACGCCCTGCGCGTCAGCAAAGCGCCACAGCGGCGTGCCGTCTTCCGCCACCACCACGCGGGCAGGAGTGACTTCATGCAGCGGCAGCGGCCACAGACGGTCGGCCGCCAATAGCGCCAGCCACGACAGAAAAATAAACGCCGCCAGCCAGCGCCAGCGGCGTTTTATGCGAGGTAATGCACGCATTTACGGCGTAACGGTAAGCGGGCCGCTGGCCGCCCCTGTTGCCCGCCACTGCGGTACATACATCGATTCCACCTGCGGCTGCGGAACCTGATAGGTGCCAGGCGTCACCGCCCGCGCCAGATAGACCAGCGTCACCGGCTGACCTTCATTAATGGCGACTGCGGCGACAAAGCGGTCGTCGCGGAACTCGATATGCTGAATATCCGCCTGCTGCATCTGGTTAAGCAGATTTTGTACCGCTTCGCCATTCTCCTGCAGGCTGGCGCTGCTATTGGCCAGGTTCTGGTTTTCCAGCTCAAGGCCCGCCGGCAGCAGATCGACCACCAGCGCGTCAGGAACGTTACGTTTGGCGGTCACCTCCAGCTTGACCAGCACCAGTTCGCCGCTACGCAGCGAGGTCAGCGATTTCTGCTGTCCGTGAGTATCGAAAATGGCGCGTTCAATCCCCAACACGTTGCCGCCCGGCTGCGGCGCGCTTTGCGGATAACCGCTGCTATCGAGACGCAGCCACAGCGGCTGATTGCCGGTATTCGTCACCTGTAGCGCCGCCAGCCGATCGCCGTCGAGATTGCGGGTTTGCGCTTTGTCGCTGGCAAGCGGCTGCGCCTGCAGCGAGGTTTGCGCCTGCCAGTTGCCCGGCAGGTCGGCGAGGGTACGCCCGGCAAGGAACAGCGCGTTGGTTTCCTGGGTCGACAGCCAGCGCTGACCGAAGGCCTCTTCCGACAAGCTGCCCAACAGCTGATTTTGTACCTCCGGCAGCAGCTTGTTCTCTTCCAGCAGCGCCAGTTTCAGCGCATCATCGCGAAGTTGGCTGCCGTAATCGCCCAGCCAACGATTCTCATCCTGGCGCGGCGTGGCAACCGCCAGCTTCATGGCCTCATCGCCGCGCGGCGCATCGCCCATGGTTTTCAGCGCAATACCGAGTTGCAGCAGCGGTAGTCCGGATCGCGCCTGTTCGTGACGGCTCCAGATTTCACGCAAGGCGCCGAGCGGCGCTTTTTGCTGGCGCGCCAGCACCAGCGCGGCGTAGGCCTGAGCGGCAAAGCGGCTGGCCTGCGCATCGTCGCTGTAGCGCACGGTCATCAAACCCGGCTCCTGCAGATAGCGCAGCAGGCGCTCGTTGCCCTTATTAAGGGCGTTGACCGGCACGCTATAGCCCTGCTCGCCCGCGCGGACGAGGAAGTCCATGGCGTAGGCGGTTAACCAGTACTCTTCCGGGCCCTCTTTATCCCATAGCGCAAAGCCGCCGTTTTCCAGCTGCATCTGCAGCAGGCGCGAGATACCAACATCGACCGCCGCGCGGCGTTTCTCATCGCTATCGCCGCTGATCCCCAGCGCTTTTAGCTGCGCCGCGCTGGTGTACAGAGAAGGGAACAGGCCGCTGGCGGTCTGCTCAAGGCAGCCGTAAGGATAGGCTTTCAGCTCGCGAATATAGCGGGCGAGATTCAACGGCGGTTTACCGCTGAGCAGCAGTTGGCCCTGCAGCGTTTGCGGGGCGAACCCCTGACTCTGCGCCGCCGGCGCCTGCCAGCTTTCACCAGGTTGTAGCACCGCGCCGCTATTGACGGTCTGGGCCGGGAATGCCGGACGCACGCCGATTTTCCACTGCTTTTGCAGCGGCGCGAAGGTTTCGCCCGGCAGATTCAGGCCGCTGATGGTGGCATTGACCTGACCATCGCCGAATCCCGCTAACGCGGTCACCGGTATAAACAGCGTGCTGCGGGCGCCCGGCGCCAGTTGTACTGGCGGCAGTTGGCCATCGGTCAACGTGACCAACCCGCTGGCGGTAAGATGCACCTGCAGGGTTTGCGGTTTGTCGGTCAGATTACTGAGATCCAGCGCCAGACGCGTGGCGTCGCCGCTGGCAAGGAAGCGCGGGGTATTCAGTTCCGCGATAACCGGGGCGGCAACCACCACTTTATCTTCGCTGCTGCCGAAGTCATCTGCCGTCCACGCCTGAGCCATCACCCGCAGCTCGCCGTTAAAATCACCGATGGGCAACGTCACCGTGCCTTCGCCCTGGTCATTCAACACCACCGGCTGCGCCTGCTGGGCGACGATCGTCACGTGATTAACCGGCGGTTTACCGCCGCGTTTCAACTCGTCGCCATCGCCGCCGAAGCGCAGGCTGGCTAAACGCCCCTGCCCTTCGATTACCTGACCATAGATGTCATAAATATCCGCGCCGTAGCGCTTCTGGCCGAAGAAGGCGTTCCACGGATCCGGCGTGGCGTAATCGGTAATATTCAGCACCCCGCTATCCACCGCCGAGAGCAGAACGTTAACCTGTTTCGGCACCTCGCCCTCCTTGACGCTGGCCTTCACTTTCACCGTCAGCGGCTGATTCGGGCGCATTTTGTCCGGTGCCTCCAGCGCCAGCGTCAGACGGCGGTTTTCATCGCCCAGCGGCAGATGCAGCAAGCCGACCGCGCGTTTCGGCGTCGCCGAGCGCGATTTATCGCCGGGGCGAACCACCAGCGTGCTGAGGTAGAGGTCGTGGCGATTCCAGGCTTTATCGACCGGAATCGACAGTTCCATGCCCTCCGCCGGGACGTCAATCTCCTGCCACCACAGCGGCCCTTCGCTGGATTCCACCATCGCGTAGCCTTTACCCGCCGCCGGAGCGGCAATATGCAGCTTGATGGTGTCGCCCGGTTTGTAGCCTGGTTTGTCGAGCTTCATCGTCACGCGGTCAGGACGCGCCGCGCCGGCGCCTTCGCTGTTATCCTGCCAGCTATAGCCTGCCCAGAAGCGCACGCTGCTGACGACGTCGTCCGGCCCCTTCACCTCAAGACGATACGAGCCCCACTCCACCGGGAAACTTACTTTGCCGGTCTGCCCGGCCTGCAGATCCAGCGACGTTTCGCCCTCCTGCAGATCTTTTTGATCAAACTGCGACTGCCAGCCCTCACTATCGGACCAGTTCCAGTAGTAGTCGCGCCGCTCGCGGATCAGCCGCACCTGCAGACCGGAGACCGCTTTTTTCTCGCCTTTCGCGTCGGCATAGACGATGTCAAAAGCGGCGTTACTGTTTTCATCCACCACCGGCTGTTTCACCGTGGTATCGGTGCGGTAGTCGTAGACGTCCTTCAGCGTAAATTGCGGGCGGATCCCCGGCAGCGCCTCGGCAGGCCAGATCGGCTGCTGTACGGTGCGGGTCACCGGACGGCCGCCTGATTCCAGCAGGCTGGCCTGCAACACCACCTGCAGCGGCGAGTGGCTATCCTGCCACTGGCTCGAAGTCGTCACTTCCCCATGGCCTTTTTCATCCAGCGTCAGCTGAACTTCGTCCAGGCTGCGGGAGAGGTTTTCTTCCGCGATATCGCCGAACTGGAAGCCCGGCAGCGCCGCGACGGCGTCGCGCAGCGGGCGCAGGAACAGTTTGCCCTGCAGTTGGTTGCCGCTGGCCGGCGCGCCGTAGAGATAGGCGCCGCTGACGCTAAAGGCGACGTCGGCATCCGGGGCTATAGGCGCGGACTGCGGTGTCAGATTCAGCGCCATGCGTTCGGGCATAAAGTCTTCGACGTGGAAATCCCACTCGCGGGGTTGATTATCGCCGGTGCTGGCGCGAATGTGCCACATACCGGTGGCCGCGCCGCTGTCGAGCGGATAAGTAAACTGATACAGGCCATTGACCGGTTTGCTCATCACAGAGCGAATCACCTGGCCATCCGGCTGCACCACTTCCAGCTTCACCGGCTGCTCCGCCAGCGGTTTACCATCGCCGTCGCGCAACAGCGCGTTAAGAATAACCGTTTCCCCCGGGCGATAGAGATCGCGCGGGCCAAACATAAAGAACTGTTTACTGAAGCCAGGAGCGCCAGCGATGGAGAATTCCGCCAGATCCAGCGCCGGCAGTTTAAGGTCAAGCAGCGTAGTCTGCCCGTCTTTACGCGCCAGCAGCAGCGCCGCTTCTTTGTCGGTTTGCAGAGTAACATGGCCCAGGCTATCGCTTTTCGCCTGCGCCAGCGTCTGCCCTTTGGCGTTTAGCAGTTGCACTTCAATTCCCGACTGCGCGGCGCCATTTTCGAGGCTCTGGGTGAAGACATCGAGCCGGTTGTGGTAGCGATGCGCCGAGACGCCAATATCGCTGAGGGTGAACAGCGTTGCCGCGTTACTGTAGCTATAATGACCCGCCGGGTTCATCACCGCCACATAGACGCCCGGCTGCTGGAGCGGCTTGATGTCGGTAAGCGGCAGCAGCAGCTTTTCACGGGTATTCCGCGCCGGGTTGAGATCGAAGCGTCCGCTATAAACCAGATCGGCCATCTTCAACAGTTCATCAGATTCCCAATTGCTTAACGAGTTACGGTATTCCCACTGACTGACGAAGGCTGAAAGTGATTCCGGCTTAATCCGGAAGAAATTGACGTCGACATTGTCGACGTTCAGCGCCATCACCGGCAGCCCGGCGACCACTTTCCCCGGCAGCAGCGAGCCGCGACTGGCGAAACCGACGCTCGGCGCGATATCGCGGGTGGCGATGGTTTTTTCAAAAGGGCTGCCGAGGGTGGCGTCATTGAGGGCAATGAGCGTTGGATCAACGGTGACGATCAATTCACGCTTTGGCTCGAGATGGCGCAGACGCAGCTCTTTGAGATTCGGCGCCAGCTCCCATGCGCCGTCAACCTTGCCGCTTTTCTTATCGACCAGATGGACGCTGCGGGAGAAATCCTGATCCGGCTTGAGCGGAATGGAGAAAGTCAGCACCAGCGTCGCCGCGCCGTCGAGCTGCACTTCAGAAGCGTCGAGCACCGTCAGCGCCTTGCCCTGGCTTTTTTCTTTTAACGTCGCCAGCTGGGCGCTATCCGGTTTTTTCGCGCTATCGGCAGCGCCTTTGTCGGCCGCCGATACGGCCTGCGGTTCACCGCTGTTATCGCAGCCGCTTAATGATAGTGCGGTAAGGAGCGCCAACGATAGCGCCGCTAAACGAAATGGTTTCATCCTTCTAACCCCTAGGCCCAGAGCCTGATGCAATCAATAACGTTCTATTATGCGTCATCGCGGCGATTCTCAACAGCTACCAGCATAGAAACCGCCTATGAATCGGGAAACTCCGTGACCGCCTCCCCACTCCCGCGTCCTTAACTTGTCAGCCCTTTATAAAACGCCGACAATTCATTGATCGATAATAAAACGGAGGCACTCATGTCCACCTCATTCTTTGTCGCCGCCGACTGGCTGGCGGAACATATTGATGACCCGCAGATTCAAATTCTGGATGCGCGGATGGCGCCGGCAGGTCAGGAAGCGCTGCGCGATATGGCGGCGGAATACCGCGACGGGCATATCCCCGGCGCGGTTTTTTTTGATATCGAAGCGCTGTCTGACCACACCAGCCCGCTGCCGCATATGATGCCGCGGGCGGAAACTTTCGCCGTAGCAATGCGCGAGCTTGGCGTCAGCAGCGATAAGCATCTGGTGGTGTATGACGAAGGCAATCTCTTCTCAGCGCCGCGCGCCTGGTGGATGTTACGCACCTTCGGCGTCGAAAAGGTATCGATTGTCGCCGGCGGCCTCGAAGGCTGGCGTCGCGACGAATTGCCGCTGGAAAAAGGCGAACCGGACCTGCCGGAAGGCGAATTTGAGGTGAACTTCGATCCTGAGGTGATCAAACGCTTAACCGATGTGCTGCTGGTCAGCCATGAAGGATCGGCGCAGATCGTAGACGCCCGCCCGGCGGCGCGTTTTAACGGCCTGGCGGATGAACCGCGTCCAGGCTTACGCCGCGGGCATATCCCCGGCGCGCTTAACGTCCCGTGGACCGAGCTGGTGATTAATGGCGAACTGAAAACCGTCGATGAGATGAACGATATTTTTGCGCGTCAGGGCGTTGATTTTGCGCGACCGATTATCGCCAGCTGCGGTTCCGGGGTTACGGCAGCAGTGGTGGTACTGGCGTTGACCACCCTCGGCGTCAACGGCGTGTGCCTGTACGATGGTTCATGGAGCGAATGGGGCGCGAGAACGGATTTGCCGATCGAGCCGACCCCTGCCGCTGAGTAAACGCGTCGTGACTGCGGGTCCCCCCTCCCGCAGTCCCTAAATAATTTCTGATTTTCCCCGCCCCTTTCTTCTGCTTCTCGATAAACCGGTTACTCTACCCTGCCGCAGGATTTGTACCTGCCGAATTTGCTCTACCGCCACCCAATTTATAAGGAAATTGAATAATGGCCTTTTCATTACAGAACCTCATGGATGTCGTAAAAAAGCACAATCGCAATCCCTCTCCTAAACCTATGCCGGAAGATGAGGTGGAGCGCCTGCGGGTCAGGAAATACCGCGATCCGCAAAATAGCGAAACCGTGGCGCTTCCGGACAGTTTGAAAGCGCTGTTGGCCTACGATTGTCAACTGAAAAGCCACCACGGTCAGTTGGTGCTGGAATCGGTTGTGGACTCAATTGATGAACATGGCGTCCTGCTTTCCGACTCGCTGGATGAAGATGCTTATTACATGAATGGTCTTGATATGGCCGGGCTGGACTTTGAAGAGCTGACGCCAATCTGGAACGACGATCCGCGTCTTCCTGCCCTGATTCGCATCAGCCATTCCGGCGATCAGCAGGTATTTATCTATGTCACCGAGCGTGATGAACAGGGTGAATATCCTGTCGTCCGCTTCGAAGGTAAAGAGAATGACCTCTGGCTGGCGGAATCGTCACTGATTGAATATCTGCAAGGGGTCTTTACCGATGAGGAAGAGAGCCATGACGAATGGCAGCGCCAGCAAGCCCTCAACGAGGCACGCGATGGCGCCTTGCTGGAGCTGGAATATATTCATGAGGATCTTTACGCCAGGCTTGAAGGCTGCCCTGACTAATTCACGGTCTCGCCTCGGATGGCGAGGTTAACGCGCGCCGCCGGGGCTACTCCAGGAGAGCGCCTTTTCCGTAACCTGATGTCACCACAAGGAGTGAAAATGGCATTAGTCTCCACCCCACATTCTGCTGATTCATCTCGCCTGCCCTGGCTGGGAGGCATAACCGGCCTGCTGGCGGGCGGCATCATTCTTTATTTTTGGCCGGAATGGAACCGGGCATGGTTAAGCCTGGTTCCTGCGCCGGTTTCCGTTTATACCCGCTTTCTCGGAGTCACTCTGGAACAAGTTCCGTTGATAACCTATTTCCATCAGGCGCTGCTGGGTTTTCTGATGGTGCTGCTTGCTCCCGGATACGGTAAATCGACCCTTGCCGCATGGATGCTGCATAGCCCATCGCCATACCGCCGCTGGCCGGGCGAGATATTACGCGCCTGGAGCATGAAATTTGGCCTGCTGGTCATTGTCTTTTGCAATCTTTTCTTTTTGTCCAGGGTCAGCTCCGGGACTCTGGCGTTATATATCTTTTTTCTCCAGCACGTTAGCGTTGCCGCTGCGGTGGCGTCAGGCGTACTGCTGCTGCGTGATGCCCGACGCCTGACCCACACGTCTCATGCTCAGCTGGCGGACCTGCACCTTCTCATGATACTCACGCTGGGGTGCCAGACGATTTTGCCTGCACAGATCGCGCTAATGAGCGCCCGCGGCGTGAACACACCGTTAGGCTGGTACATTGTTATCGCGCAGATGGCAGGCGTGTTACTGGCGTTAATACTGGTCGGCGGGCTGGTGGCAGCGATACGTTCTCTGTTGGGCGAAAAGAGGTGTCGGGCCTGGCGCGGTGATATGGCGCTCTTCAACGGCATTGTTACGCTGTGCGTGACGGGATTCCTTATCTATAACATGGTGTCAGCCTATCCGCGGATCTTTGCCGCCCTGCATTGACCTTTGCAAACCCGATTTTCGGCCTCGCGCAGAAGACATAAAAAAACACAGCGGGGGCTAACGCCCCCGCTTTCAGATAATCCGGTTCTGCTTGAAATCGCGCAGGAAGCTGCCCCAGCGCTTTTCATAGAACGGCGTGATATGGGCAATCATAAAGTGGCTGATGCCCTTCTCGCCTTCTACCACCTGACAAATATCGATAGGTTCATCGCCAGGCAGGGTATCGGTGGCCACGCTGCCGGTGGTCTGGATAACGGATTCAATATCCCCTTCCGCTTCAATACCGATCAACAAGTTGGCCGGCGCGTCGGCGCTCTCTTTAATCGAGCACAGAAACGCCCGCTTGACGGTCTTCAGCGTTTTGAACAGCGTGGTCAGCGAATCCACCATCTGCGCCGGTGGTTCGGCGACCTCAGACAGCAGCAGCGCTTCGCCGCCTTCCAGAACCGTCTGGGTACTGAGCGGACTGCCCTCTTCGCCCAGCAAATGGCTGATTTCTCGCGGGGTGAACTCTTTGCCGCTCGGCAACTTCGGGTTGAGGAACAGCGATTCGCCCAGCGTCATCGCCATCAGCGTGCGCGCTGGCATCATCACGAAGGCCTGTTCCTCTTCTACCGCCTGCTGTAGCGCCTCCAGCGAGGTGAAGAACGGTATGACCGACGTGCCGTCATCTTTTTCCCAATGCTGGAGATCGAGGGCGCTATCTTCGACAACCTGCTCACCGTCCGCCGCGCTACCCGGCACCCACACGGTTGCCTCAAGCAGTGCGGTGAAAAATGCCGGACGATGAGCAGGCTCGGTCGCCGCCTTCTCCAGCAATGTTTCTAATTCATTTTTAGTATCAGACATAGATTCGCTACTTCAAAATCGCCCGGCGGCGCTACGTCCGCGCGGGCCTACGGTTTTCCAGGCCGGGTAAGCGTAACGCTACCCGGCAAGGCCATCACTCAGCCGTCAGCAAATTAGCGATAGTACGCACGCCAAGACCCGTCGCGCCCGCCGACCACTGCTCTACCGCGGCTTTGCGGTACGTCGCGGAGCAGTCGATGTGCAGCCAGCCCTGGTGGTAGTTTTCCACGAAGTGGGACAGGAAGCCCGCCGCAGTGCTGGCGCCGGCCGGATACGCCGCGCTACCGGTGTTGTTCAGTTCCGCGAAGTTAGACGGCAGCTGGTTGCGGTGGAATTCGGCCAGCGGCAGACGCCAGAAGGCTTCATTTTCCGCCTGCGCGCTCGCCAGCAGGCGATTCGCCAACGCGTCGTCAAAACTGAACAGCGCGTGGTAGTCGTTACCCAACGCGGTTTTCGCCGCGCCGGTCAGGGTGGCGGCATCGATGATCAGCTGCGGCTTCTGCGCCGAGGCATCGATCAGGCCATCCGCCAGCACCAGGCGGCCTTCGGCGTCGGTATTCATGATTTCAACGGTTTTACCGTTGCGGTAATGAATGATATCGCCAAGCTTGAAGGCGTTGCCGCTAATCAGGTTATCCGCGCAGCACAGATACAGCTTCACACGTTTGTTCAGACCGCGGGTAATAGCGAAAGCCAGCGCGCCGGTCACGGTGGCCGCGCCGCCCATGTCGGATTTCATCGAGTCCATAAAGGCGCTTTGCTTGATGCTGTAGCCGCCGGAGTCGAAGGTGATGCCCTTGCCAACCAGACAGGCGTATACCGGCGCGTCTTTATCGCCGGTCGGGTTATAGTCCAGCGCCAGCAGGACCGGCGGGCGCTCGGAGCCGCGGCCAACGGTATGCAGGCCAAGATAGTTCTGCTCACGCAGATCTTCGCCTTTGGTGATGCGATAGCTGACCTTTTCGCCCGCCACGCCGCACAGCAGATCGACGGCGCGCTGGGCCAGCTGTTCTGGCCCCAGCTCTTCTGCCGGCGCGTTGATGGTGTCGCGAACCCAATCGATAATCGTCAGGCGGTTATCCAGCTCGCTGCGCTGCGCATCGTCAAGGGTTGGCCATTCGACCTGGCGCTGACCTTTCGGCCCTTTATAGCCGGCCCAAAAGGCCCAGGCGCGATCGGTATTCCAGCCTTCGCCGCTCAGGGCGACGTGCTTGATACCCATGCCGTCAATTTTGCGCGCCGCGCACTGGATTAACCCCAGGTCGTCTTTACCATTGAGATGTAAGGCGATACCGTCGTTATTGATACTCCAGGTCGCTTTTTCTCCCCAGCGCGCATCGGCAGGCAGAGTAGAAAGCGTAATCTTCATGGCTTCGGTCATTATCTTTATCCTTATTAACAAACGGGCCACCCTATGGCAGCCCGTTAAAATTTTTCCGCTTGAGGCGAAAATTATTCTGCTTCGTCTAACCAGACTAGCAGAATCGCCTCCAGAATTTTTTCATTGGATGCGTTTGGGTCGTCATCGAACTCTTCCAGATCGCAAATCCACTGATGCATATCGGTAAAGCGAACGGTTTTCGGGTCGAGATCCGGGTAAGCGTCATACAAGGCTTCGCCGATTTCGCGACTGTCGGTCCATTTCAGTGCCATATTAGTGCTCGCGTGCGTGGTTGATGGTATAACGCGGGATCTCAACGACCAGATCTTCGTCGGTGACGCGCGCCTGGCAGCTCAGACGGCTGTCAGGTTCCAGCCCCCAGGCTTTGTCCAGCATGTCGTCTTCATCTTCGCTACTTTCCGCCAGCGAGTCAAAACCTTCACGCACGATGCAGTGGCAGGTGGTGCAGGCACAGGATTTTTCACAGGCGTGTTCAATCTCGATACCGCTACGCAGCGCCGCATCCAGAATGGTTTCACCGCTCTCAGCTTCCACAACTACGCCATCCGGACACAGGTCCTGGTGGGGCAGAAAAACAATTTTTGGCATTTTAAACCTCGTCCACGGATTGGCCTTTCAGCGCAGCGCGGACCGACTGGTCCATGCGGCGTGCGGCGAATTCCTGGGTTTGTGTGTCGATATTTTTAATGGCTTCTTTAATCGCGTCTGCATCTTCGCCTGCCGCGGCGGCGCGAACTTGCTCCGCGGCGGCATCGATAGCCTGACGCTCTGCGGCGCTTAACAGCGCGGCGTCGGCGGCCAGCGCGCTTTCCAGGCTCTCCAGTACGCGAGCGGCTTCGACTTTCTGTTCAGCCAGCATACGCGCCTGGATATCCTGTTCGGCGTAGCTCATCGAATCTTTAATCATGTTGGCGATTTCGCCGTCCGTCAGGCCATAAGACGGTTTCACCTGGATTGAGGCTTCCACGCCGGTCGATTTTTCCATCGCCGTGACGCTCAGCAGACCGTCGGCATCAACCTGGAAGGTCACGCGAATATGCGCCCCGCCCGCCGGCAGCGCCGGGATACCGCGCAGCGCAAAACGCGCCAGCGAGCGGCAATCCTGCACCAGCTCACGCTCACCCTGCATCACGTGAATAGACATCGCCGTTTGACCATCTTTGAAAGTGGTAAACTCCTGCGCGCGGGCCACCGGAATGGTGGTATTACGCGGGATCACTTTCTCTACCAGACCGCCCATGGTTTCCAGCCCAAGCGACAGCGGGATAACATCAAGCAGCAGCAGTTCGCTGTCCGGTTTGTTGCCGACCAGAATATCCGCCTGAATCGCCGCGCCAATGGCGACGACTTTGTCCGGGTCAATAGAGGTCAGCGGGGTACGGCCAAAAAATTCGCCAACGCGCTCACGCACCAGCGGCACGCGGGTGGAGCCGCCGACCATTACCACTTCCAGCACCTCTTGCGCTTCAACGCCGGCGTCTTTCAGCGCGCGACGGCAGGCCATCAGGGTACGTTTTACCAGTGGGGCAATCAGATCGTTAAACTGGCTACGGCTGATATCGCCCTGCCAGCCGCCTACCTCAACGTGCGCCACATCGGCATCGCTCAGGGCGATTTTCGCCGCAATGGCGGCATCCAGCAGCTCACGCTGCAGACGGTTATCGCTACGGTCGCTAAGGCCCGCCTGCTCACGCAGATAGTCGGCCAACAGATGGTCGAAATCATCGCCGCCGAGAGCGGAATCACCGCCGGTCGCCAGCACTTCAAACACCCCGCGGCTTAAGCGCAGAATGGAGATATCAAAGGTGCCGCCGCCGAGATCGTAGACCGCAATCACCCCTTCCTGACCGGAATCGAGGCCGTAGGCGATAGCCGCCGCGGTCGGCTCATTGAGCAAACGCAGCACGTGCAGGCCCGCCAGACGCGCCGCGTCTTTGGTTCCCTGACGTTGAGCGTCATCGAAATAGGCCGGAACGGTAATGACCACGCCGTCGAGATCGCCTGCCAGCGCTTCAGTGGCGCGGGCGGCAAGGGCTTTCAGGATATCGGCGGAGACCCGTACCGGGTTCAGCAGGCCGCCGGCGGTTTGAATCATCGGCAGTCCATTTTCACTGGCCTGCAGCTGGTACGGTAGATGCGGATAGCGGGTTTGAATATCGGCGAGGGAACGCCCCATCATCCGCTTCACCGAGCTGATGGTGTTCACCGGATCCTGAGCGGCATTGAGCCGGGCTTCATAGCCGACGGTCAGCCCCGAGGCGTGGTAGTTCACGACCGACGGCAGCAGGTAGCGGCCTTGATGGTCGGGCAGAGTTTCGGCCTGGCCGCTACGCACGGTAGCAACCAGAGAATTGGTGGTGCCAAGGTCGATACCTGCCGCCAATCGACGCTGATGCGGCGCGGCGCTCAGACCAGGCTCACTAATTTGTAATAGGGCCATAATTGCTTCCGAAAATTAAAAGTCGAGCAGTTTTTCTTCGAGTTCTTCAGCACTGCTGCGCAGTTTATCGAGAAAACGGAGCTTGCGTACAGTATCAGCCGCCGCATCCCAGGTCTCGTTTTGCAATTGTTCAACCATCAGTTGATGGCGGGTATCAAACAGCGCTTTTACCCGTTTGATAAAGGTTTCCAGCCGCGCTTCGTCTTTCGCCTGGCCGATTTCATCGAGCTCTTCGCGCAGTTCCAGCTGTTCCATCAGGAACGCGGTGTCGCGTACGGTGTGCTGCTCGCTGGCGAGGTCAAAGCCGTGCAGCGAAAGGATATATTCCGCACGGGTCAGCGGATGGCGCAGAGTCTGCCATGCCTGGTTAATGGTGGCGGAGTGCTGAACCGCAGCCAGCTGTTCCGCAGCGGGCGCGCTGGCGAATTTATCCGGATGGTACTGGCGCTGCAGATCCTGATACCGGACAGCCAGTTGTTCGAGCGAGAGGGTATAGCTGGCTGGTAACCCGAAGAGGGTGAAATAGTCCATAGTAACCTCAGGGTCATGCATCTAAACTAAAACCCCACGCGCGGCGTGACCGCGGTGGGGTTGGGGATTACCGATTATACGTTAAAGCTTTCGCCGCAACCGCACTCATCTTTCACGTTCGGGTTGGTAAATTTGAACCCTTCGTTGAGACCTTCTTTGACGAAGTCCAGTTGAGTGCCGTCGAGGAATTGCAGGCTCTTGCCGTCGATCACGACTTTCACGCCTTTGTCTTCAAACACGGTGTCTTCTGCCGCCGGCTCGTCAACAAATTCCAGTACATAAGCCATGCCTGAACAGCCGGAGGTTCTTACCCCCAGACGCAGGCCAAAGCCTTTACCGCGGTTCGCCAGGAAGGAATTGACTCGCGCTGCTGCACTGTCGCTTAAGGTAATCGACATAACAAACCTCAACTCTTAATTATTTTGCTTCACGTTTGCTTTTGTAATCCGCAATCGCGGCTTTAATCGCGTCTTCCGCCAGGATAGAACAGTGAATTTTCACCGGCGGCAGTTCCAGTTCATCGGCGATATCGGTGTTCTTGATAGCCTGCGCTTCGTCCAGCGATTTACCTTTCACCCACTCGGTGACCAGGGAGCTGGAAGCGATAGCGGAACCGCAGCCATAGGTCTTGAAGCGCGCGTCTTCAATGATACCTTCATTGTTGACTTTAATCTGCAACTTCATGACGTCGCCGCACGCCGGCGCGCCAACCATACCGCTACCGACGCTGTCGTCGCTGTTGTCGAAAGAGCCGACGTTGCGCGGGTTTTCGTAATGATCGATGACTTTTTCGCTGTATGCCATGATGAATTCTCCTTATCGGTGCCGAATTAGTGATGTGACCATTCAATGCTGTTCAGATCCACGCCCTGCTTGAACATTTCCCACAGCGGAGAAAGGTCGCGCAGACGGCCGATGGAGTTACGAACCAGCTTGATGGTGTAGTCAATCTCTTCTTCGGTAGTGAAACGACCTAAAGAGAAACGAATAGAACTGTGCGCCAGTTCATCAGTCATGCCTAATGCGCGCAGCACGTAGGATGGCTCAAGGCTCGCGGAAGTACAGGCTGAACCGGAGGAAACCGCCAGGTCTTTCAGCGCCATAATCAGCGACTCGCCTTCAACATAGTTGAAGCTGACGTTGAGAATGTTCGGCGCGCCCTGCTCGAGGTCGCCATTCAAATAGACTTCTTCCATATCTTTCACGCCGTTCCACAGACGGTCACGCAGGCCGCGCAGGCGCGCCATTTCGCTTTCCATCTCTTCTTTGGCGATACGGTAAGCTTCGCCCATACCGACGATCTGGTGGACAGGCAGGGTACCAGAACGCATGCCGCGCTCGTGACCGCCGCCGTGCATCTGCGCTTCGATGCGAATACGCGGCTTACGGCGTACATACAGCGCGCCGATACCTTTCGGGCCGTAAATTTTGTGACCGGAGAAGGACATCAGGTCAACTTTCAGCTGGCTCAGATCGATAGGCAGCTTGCCCACGCTCTGGGTGGCGTCAACGTGGTAAATGATACCGCGGGCGCGGCACATCTCGCCGATGGTAGCGATATCCTGCACCACGCCGATTTCGTTGTTTACGTGCATGATGGAAACCAGGATGGTGTCGTCACGCATCGCCGCTTCCAGTTCTTTCAGATCGATAATACCGTTGCTCTGCGGAGCAAGGTAGGTCACTTCAAAACCTTCGCGTTCGAGCTGACGGCAGGTATCCAGTACCGCTTTATGCTCGGTTTTGCTGGTGATGATGTGCTTGCCTTTTTTCTGATAAAAGTTGGCTGCACCTTTAATCGCCAGGTTATCGGATTCCGTTGCGCCGGAGGTAAAGACGATTTCGCGCGGATCGGCGCCGACCAGTTCGGCAATCTGATTACGGGCGATATCTACCGCCTCTTCAGCCTGCCAACCGAAACGGTGAGAACGTGAGGCCGGGTTACCAAAGGTCCCGTCCAGGGTCAGGAACTGCATCATTTTCTCGGCAACACGCGGGTCCACCGGCGTTGTTGCGGAGTAATCGAGGTAAATCGGTAATTTCATTGCTCTTAAACTCCGTACATCACTCAATGCAAGGAACCAGGCAACCGGCTTGATGTACGACCGAGTACACGAGATGTCTTAACATCCCGGCCTGATTCTGAAAATCTTTATTATTGCTATCTACCCTGCCGTTTCACCTTGCAGCCCGTAAGCCGCAAGCTGAAACTAAGCCTCGTGCTAGGCGCGCAGTTTTACGTCAATGGCGTCCTGAGAACGCGTAGTACGCTGAGATTCATGATTGTGCTGACGACCGGAAACATCGAGGATTTCCTGGTTATTCACCAGTTCGCCCAGGGTGATGTTGTTCAGGAAACCGGTCAAACGTTCGCTCAGATCGCGCCACAGCGCGTGAGTCAGACACTTATCGCCACCCTGGCAGCCGCCTTTACCCTGACAACGGGTGGCGTCAACGGATTCGTCTACGGCGCTGATCACTTCGCCTACGGCGATGCTGCCAGCTTCTTTACCTAACAGGTAACCGCCGCCTGGTCCACGAACGCTGGATACCAGACCATTTTTACGCAGGCGAGAGAACAGCTGTTCCAGATAGGAAAGCGAAATTCCCTGACGCTCTGAAATATCTGCCAACGGAACCGGACCCGTTTCAGAGTTGAGCGCAACGTCAAGCATTGCGGTCACGGCATAACGCCCTTTAGATGTCAGTCTCATGTCTTACTTAACCTCAAACTCGCCCCTGCCCGGGCTTTTTATTAATATGGGTATTGCATAGCAGGGCCAAGTCTGACATTCCCGAGTAAATTGGTCAACTATTTACTTGACTGTTTTAGTCAGGTATTTGGCTTTCCGTGCCGTTATTGATTTCGAGCCGCTCCCGGGGTCGGCCAAAGGCCTCGCCCGGGCTACAACAGAGATGTAGCTTCGTAGGCCGGATAAGCGAAGCGCCATCCGGCGGGAACGCGGTTACTTACCTTTATTCTGCTGCTCAATAGACGCCAGCATCCCGCGCAGAATGTTCAGCTCCTGGCTTTCCGGACGCGCGCGGGTGAACAGACGACGCAGCTTGTTCATCACCTGCCCCGGATGATTCGGACGGATAAAACCGGTCGCCAGCAGCGTCTGCTCAAGGTGGCCGTAAAAACGTTCTAAATCATCGACCAGCGGATACGGCGTCTCTTCATGTTCAACCGCCGGCTGCGCCTGCTCCTGCGTCGCCAGCCAGGCCATTCGCACTTCATAGGCGATAACCTGCACCGCCATTGCCAGGTTCAGCGAGCTGTACTCCGGGTTGGCGGCGATCGCCACGTGATAGTGGCACTTCTGCAGTTCGTCGTTGGTCAGGCCAACGCGCTCGCGGCCAAAGACCAGCGCGACCGGCGCATGCTGTCCTTCGGCGACGCTTTTCAGACCGCATTCGCGCGGATCCAGCATCGGCCACGGCAGCGTGCGGGAGCGCGCGCTGGTGCCAACCACCAGGCTACAGCCCGCCAGCGCTTCATCAAGGGTATCGACGATCTGCGCGTTGCCAATCACATCGCTGGCGCCAGCGGCCAGCGCGATGGCCTGGGAATCAGGTTTCACCAGCGGGTTGACCAGCCACAGGTTAGTTAAGCCCATGGTTTTCATCGCGCGGGCAACGGAGCCCATATTGCCGGTGTGTGAGGTTTCTACCAGTACGATTCGAATATTTTGCAGCATTATGGTTCTTCGGCTAAAGATTATTCGTGCATGCTAACATAAAACGGAGACATAAGCAGAATTCGCTGTTACTATATGCGCCGTTTTTTCCCGTTCTTTAACATCCAGTGAGAGATACCGATGCATCCGATGCTGAACATTGCCGTGCGCGCAGCGCGCAAGGCGGGTAATTTAATTGCCAAGCACTACGAAACGCCAGATTCCGTAGAAACCAGCCAGAAAGGCAGCAATGACTTTGTGACTAACGTCGATAAAGCCGCAGAAGCGATTATTATCGAAACCATTCGCAAGTCTTACCCACAGCACACCATCATCACCGAAGAAAGCGGCGAGCACGCTGGTGAAGATCAGGATATTCAATGGGTTATCGATCCACTGGATGGCACCACCAACTTCGTTAAACGTCTGCCACACTTCTCCGTTTCCATCGCCGTACGCATTAAAGGCCGTACTGAAGTCGCGGTGGTTTACGATCCGATGCGTAATGAACTGTTCACCGCCACCCGCGGTCAGGGCGCGCAGCTGAACGGCTACCGTCTGCGCGGCAGCAACGCTCGCGATCTCGACGGCACCATCATCGCCACCGGTTTCCCGTTCAAAGCCAAGCAGCACGCTACCGCTTACATGAACATCCTCGGCAATATGTTCACCGAGTGCGCTGACTTCCGTCGCACCGGTTCCGCCGCACTGGATCTGGCCTACGTTGCCGCTGGCCGCGTTGATGGTTACTTTGAAATCGCCCTCAAACCGTGGGATTTCGCCGCAGGCGAGCTGATCGCTCGTGAAGCAGGCGCCATCGTTTGCGACTTCACCGGTGGTCATAACTATATGCTGACCGGCAACATCGTAGCCGGTAACCCGCGCGTCGTGAAAGCGATGCTGGCGAACATGCGCGAGCAGCTGAGCGAAGCGCTGAAGCGTTAATTTCTCACTGAATGTAAAAAGGAAGCCGCGGCTTCCTTTTTTTATCCCCTAAAACGGCCGCAAGCCGCCGCCCGGCGGGATCGCGCTACTCCACATCACGACGGCCGCCGTCAACAGCGCCACGCCGCCGGCCAGCGCCAGCGTCGCCCAGCCAACCTGTTTCCACATCGCTGGTGCCTGATGGCGACTCAGGCGGATAGCCAACTGGCGGAATCCATGCACCAACAGCGCCAGCCCGCTTATGGTCAGCGACGTTCCCGCCGCCATCACCAGCGCGGCTGCCATGCCCCAGCCAAAGACGCCGATCACCTTACTGAACAGCAGCACCATAATCGCTCCCGAGCAGGGACGCATGCCCATCGACAGCACAATCGCCAGCCTGGCGCGCCAGTCGTCGCCACTCTGTAGTTGATCCGGCGCCGGAAGGTGCTGATGGCCGCAGCCGCAATGTTCATCATGGACGTGCTGCAGGGTAAAAGCGGTAAACGTTGGCCGCCGTAGCAAGACTCGCAGTTTTTTCAATGCCCGCCAGCACAGTAAAAGCCCCAATGCGCCGACCAGCAGATAACTGCCCTTCTCCAGCCAGAAGCTGCTGAGATGCAATTGACGCGCCGGGAGCTGCAGCAGCGTCAATACCACCACCACCAGCGCTATCGCCACCATTCCCTGCAACAGCGATGCTGCCAGCGTCAGCGTAATACTCGATTTCAGCTTTGAGGGATGGGTGGCAAGCCAGGTGGTAATCACGATTTTACCGTGGCCAGGGCCTAAGGCATGTAGCACACCGTAGACAAAGCTGAACCCGAGCAGCGATAGCCCCGCCGCTGAAGGGTTATCCGCCACCGCCTGCAGCAGTTGGCTGAGCTCAAGATTCAGTGAACGCTGCCAGACCGCGCTTTGCAACAGTACCTGCGGCCAGGCGAGCCACAACCAGATACCGCCCACGACGGTCAGCGTCAGAAACAGCGCCAGCGGCCAGAGTGATTTCCAGCGCGGCGCCCGCGCTCGCGGCGTAAAGACTACTGACATGTCAAGGTCACCTTCTGGGCGAAGTAGTTACCCAGTTCCATGTCTTCCGGCGGCGCGTCCTCTTTATCGAGCGACTTCGCATAAGACAGCATTTTGTCGTTGGGTTTCGGCGTCATTACCGTGGTCTTACAGGAGGCCCGCAGCGCGGTAGGCAGTGAAAAATCGCTATCCTGCTCATAAAACATATCGACATAGTAGGTCGGATCGAAGGTGGATAAAGTGAAGGTTTGTCCGGCAATGGGCTGCGGCGTCGCCAGCGGCAAGGTGAAGGTAAGTACCGCCTGCATCCCGCTACGCGCAAGGCCGTAACCATCCGGGCGGTTAGCAAACTTCACCCGCTGGCCGTTATGCCACAGCTCGCTGAAGTAGTGCTGGCCGAGCACATTGGCCATCACCTCCGCTGCCAGTTTTTTCCATACTTCGCTGCCCGGCTTGGCATTTCCGGCATCATAGAGCAGATCCGCTGAGGTTATTTCGTCCATCGTCCAGCGCATATTGAAACCGGTCAACTGACCGTCTTTCACCACGGCCTCACTCTGCAAATTAATGAAGCTGTGCGGATGCGCAACGGCTGACAATGATAAAACCATGAAAAATGCCGCACTGACGCAGTGTTTCACTCTCTTCATCTGTTCCTCGCGTGAAAAATTCTGTGAACCTCGCCAGCAATCCTGATCTAAAGGCCGCGGCCCGTCCTGCTCAACCCGCATCCTTTGGCTATTCTTAGCTGAAACCCTAACTGGAACTTACCAGATGATGACAGTGATTGAACCACCATCTGCGCTTTCCAGTCCACAGCGCCGTAGCCAGGTGCTCCTGATGTTCTATCTTCCGGGACAATCCGTCACGCCGCAACAGCTGGTCAGGCTCAACCAGGTGGATGAGGCGACGGCCCAACAGGATATCGCGGAGACGGGGCGCGAAATTCAGCGTTATCATCGACTGACTCTCGCGTCGCAGATGGACGGCAGCTATCGGATTGAAGGCGCCGCGCTCGATCAACGCCTGTGCCTGCTGCACGCTCTCCGGCGCGGGCTGCGCCTGTGCCCGCATTTCGTTCACCACCATTTTACCCCGGCGTTAAAAACGCAGCTTAAACAGCAGGGTATCGCGCGAACCTTATATGATGATACCAATCTTCAGGCGCTGGTGAATCGCTGCGCGCGCGCGCTCAATCGGCAGTTTGACTGTCGGGACGGGCAGTTCCTGCGCCTGTATCTTCAGTACTGCCTGCTACAACATCATCTGGGCCAGTCGCCGGATTTCACCCACCAGCAGCGCAGCTGGGCCCAGGCGGCGGCGGAATTTGACCTCGCCGCCGAAATCGTTCGCCACTGGCAGCGTCGGGTCAGCGCCACGCCCCACGCCGGCGAACAACATTTCCTGACCCTGCTTTTTATGTTGCTGAAAACGCCGGATCCGATTCATGACGGCCATCAACAGGACAGACGCCTGCATCTGGCGATCTCCCGCTTGATCCATCGTTTCCAGGATCTGGCGGGACGGCCGTTTAGCGATGAACAGGGGTTAAGCGACCAGCTCTATATTCATCTTTCGCAGGCGTTGAACCGCAGCGTATTCGCTATCGGTATCGATAACGCCTTACCTGAGGAGATCGGACGCCTGTATCCGCGCCTGATGCGTACTACTCAGGACGCATTGCGCGATTTCGAAACGGCCTATCATATTCAATTTAATCAGGAAGAGGTCAGTTTAATTGCGGTGATTTTCGGCGCATGGTTGATGCAAAAAGCCGACCTGCATGAAAAGCAGGTGGTGTTGCTGACGCGGGAAAACAGCGAGCTGGAACAGGCGCTGGAAATGCAATTGCGGGAATTGACGCTGCTGCCGCTGAATATTAAATACTTAAGCGTGACGCAGTTTCAGCAACAAGGCGCGCCGAAAGATGTGACCTTAGTAGTCACGCCTTACACCACCGCGCTACCGCTGTTTTCGCCGCCGCTGTTTCATGCTGAAGAGAATTTCAGCGATCACCAGCGGCAGCAGATTTGCAAAATGCTTGAGAGCTAGGCGGTTACCACCTTCGGCCGCACGATCAGCGCCGGAAGCGCTACCAGCGCCATCACCCAGAAGACGCCCTGATGCAGGTGCTGATAGAGGAAGCCGGCAAATACCGTCATCACCGCAATGCTGCCGCCCATCGCCACCGCCGAGTAAACGGCCTGCAGGCGGATGACCTCACTTCCCTGCCGCGCGGCGATATAGCGCATGGCCGCCAGATGGCAGACGGTAAACGTTCCACAATGCAAGATCTGCGCGACCAGTAACCATGGCAACGCGGTCGTCCAGCCCATAATCGTCCAGCGCGCCACGCCGCACACCGCCGAAAGCAGCAGCAGGTCGCGGGCGCTAAAGCGGCGGAAGACCTTTTTACTCAGGGCGAAAATCACCACTTCGGCGACGACGCCAAGCGACCACAAATAGCCGACGGCGGAAGCTGAATAACCGGCCTGCTGCCAGTACAGCGCGCTGAAACCGTAGTAGGCGGCGTGCGCCCCCTGCAACAGACAGACGCAGGCAAGAAAACGCCAGCTTTGCCGCACCAGGCTAAGCCACGCCGATAGTCCGGCCGCCTCCTGATGTCGGCTCTCCCCCTGCGGCATCACTGAAGGTTTCAGTAACATGCCCAACAGCATCGAAGCGGTGCCCAGGCTTAACAACAGCAGGATCGCCCGGTAATCATACAAACTCACCAGTTTGCCGGTCAGCGCAGAACCGATGACGAAAGCAATCGATCCCCACAATCGCACCCGGCCGTAATCCATGGTGATCTGCTTTTGCCAGGTGTTGGCCAGCGCATCGGTTAGCGGCACCAGCGGGGAGAAAAAGAGGTTGAATCCGACGATGACTACCATCAGCCAGGCCACCTGCCCGCCGACCCAGAAGGCGAGAGCAAACAGCAGCGTCAGCAACGCGAGGATTCGCAAGGCGCTAATCAAACGAGAAGGATCGCTAACCCGCGGCGCAATCAGCAGACTGCCCAGAAAACGCGCCACCAGCCCGGCGCCGAGCAGCACGCCGATGGTTTCCGGCGTCAGGCCAACGCCTGCCAGCCAGACGCTCCAGAATGGTAGAAAAATACCGTAGCTAAAAAAATAGGTGAAGTAACTTAGCGCCAGCCAGCGCGTGGAGTGCAAGACCATGATTCCCTCCCGAATGGAAGCTCTAGTCTGGCGATAAAGCGCATACTGAGCAAACCCATGTCTCACTATCTGCATGGTCATTAACTACATTTCTCTTAAAATCGTGAGCATCGTCACGCAAAGGTTTTACGAAATGGCGGGCAGTATGAAAAAAAATCCGATAACCGGGCATCAAAGCGCTTTCTGCATATCGACTCAATCGCCGCTAAACGAAGCGCAACAATATTAGTTTCCCAGCGTGGCGGGGAGTAAAAATGTGTATTACGTTTAGATCACACGCCTGTGATAAAGGACTGATTATGAACACGCTACGCTATTTTGACTTTGGCTCTTCCCGCCCTGTTCTGCTGTTAATCGCACGTATTGCGATCGTGCTGCTGTTCATTATTTTTGGCTATCCGAAACTGATGGGATTTAGCGGAACGGTACAATATATGGCTTCTTCCGGCGCGCCGCTGCCGACGCTGGCGGCGATTATCGCGGTCATCATGGAGGTTCCCGCCGCTATTCTGATTATTTTAGGTTTCTTTACCCGCCCGCTGGCGGTGATCTTTATTTTTTACACCCTGGGTACCGCGGTTATCGGCCACCATTACTGGGATATGACCGGCGATGCGGTATTGCCGAATATGATTAACTTCTATAAGAACGTCAGTATCGCCGGGGCCTTCCTGCTGCTGGCAATAACCGGACCGGGTTCAATTTCGCTTGACCGCCGCTAATCATCAGACACAAAAAAGGCCGCAATCGCGGCCTTTTTTATCTTAACGCGGCAAGATTATGCGTAAACCGGGAAACGTGCGCAGATATCCAGCACTTTACCTTTGACGCGCTCAATAACAGCTTCGTCGTTGATATTGTCGAGAACGTCGCACATCCAGCCAGCCAGCTCCTTCACTTCCGCTTCTTTAAAGCCGCGGCGAGTCACAGCCGGAGAACCGATACGGATACCGGAAGTCACGAACGGGCTCTTCGGATCGTTCGGCACGCTGTTTTTGTTAACGGTGATGTTGGCGCGGCCCAGGGCGGCGTCAGCTTCTTTACCGGTCAGGTTTTTATCAACCAGATCCAGCAGGAATAGGTGGTTTTCAGTACCGCCAGAAACCACTTTGTAACCGCGGTTCAGGAACACTTCCACCATCGCTTTGGCGTTTTTAGCAACCTGCTGCTGGTAAACTTTGAACTCTGGCTCCATCGCTTCTTTCAGCGCCACCGCTTTCGCGGCGATAACGTGCATCAGCGGGCCGCCCTGCGCGCTTGGGAACACGGCGGAGTTCAGTTTCTTGTACAGCTCTTCGCTACCGCCTTTCGCCAGGATCAGGCCGCCGCGCGGACCCGCCAGGGTTTTGTGGGTGGTAGTAGTAACAACGTGGGCGTGCGGAACCGGGTTCGGATAAACGCCGGCGGCAATCAGGCCCGCTACGTGCGCCATATCGACGAACAGGTATGCGCCGATACTGTCAGCGATTTCACGCATTTTCGCCCAGTCAACGATACCGGAGTAAGCGGAGAAGCCACCGATGATCATCTTCGGTTTGTGCTCCTGGGCCTGCTTCGCCATGTCTTCGTAGTCAATTTTACCGGACTCATCGATGCCGTAAGGAATGATGTTGTACAGTTTACCGGAGAAGTTAACCGGGGAGCCGTGGGTCAGGTGGCCGCCTTGCGCCAGGTTCATACCCAGCACGGTATCGCCTGGCTGCAGCAGCGCGGTGTAGACGGCAAAGTTAGCCTGCGAGCCGGAGTGCGGCTGCACGTTAGCGTAGTCGGCGCCGAACAGTTCTTTCGCGCGGTCGATAGCCAGTTGCTCAACGATATCCACGTACTCGCAGCCACCGTAGTAGCGCTTGCCCGGATAACCTTCGGCATATTTGTTAGTCAGCTGGGAACCCTGAGCCTGCATCACGCGCGGACTGGTGTAGTTCTCGGAGGCGATCAGTTCGATGTGCTCTTCCTGACGTACTTTTTCCTGCTCCATAGCCTGCCACAGTTCGGCATCATAATCGGCAATGTTCATTTCACGCTTTAACATCCGCATCTCCTGACTCAGCTAACGATAAAATTTTTGGCCTAAAAAGGCGGTCCTGATGGACAACGGCCCACAGTATAACCGAATCATTCTGTGATAACAGGTCTTGACAAAGGATTTTACGCAAACGATTGGCTCCACAGCACACAAGGCTTTGAGCAATAACGCATCAAACATTATCAACGGATTTCTTTTCAGGTTTGTGATGCAAATTCTTCATGTTGTAACGGCTTTGCGGCAAAGTGATAAAGAACCATTTACATAGCAGGGTTATTTATATAAGATGCATTTGAAATGCATCAATAGGATAATATTTAAGGAAGCTGCTATGCTCGACGCTCAAACCATCGCCACGGTCAAAGCCACCATTCCCCTGCTTGTAGAGACCGGCCCAAAGTTAACCGCGCATTTTTATGATCGTATGTTTACTCATAATCCGGAGCTCAAAGAGATCTTCAATATGAGTAACCAGCGTAACGGCGATCAGCGCGAAGCGCTGTTCAACGCTATCGCCGCCTACGCCAGCAATATCGACAACCTGCCGGCCCTGCTGCCGGCGGTCGAAAAAATCGCCCAGAAACATACCAGCTTCCAGATTAAACCGGAGCAGTACAATATTGTCGGCAGCCATCTGCTGGCGACCCTCGACGAAATGTTTAGCCCGGGCCAGGAAGTACTCGACGCCTGGGGCAAAGCCTATGGCGTGCTGGCGAACGTCTTCATCAATCGCGAAGCGGAAATCTATCAGGATAACGCCAGTAAAAATGGCGGTTGGGAAGGTACCCGTGCGTTTCGCATTGTTAAGAAGACCCCGCGCAGCCAGCTTATTACCAGCTTTGAACTGGAGCCTGTCGACGGTCAGCCGGTCGCCGATTACCAGCCGGGACAGTATCTGGCTATCTGGCTGAAGCCGGAAGCCTTCGAATATCAGGAAATTCGTCAATACTCTCTGACCCGCAAAGCGGACGGTAAGGGCTATCGCATCGCGGTGAAACGCGAGAATGGCGGCCAGGTGTCTAACTGGCTGCATAACCACGCCAGCGAAGGCGACGTGGTCTATTTAGCCGCACCTGCAGGCGACTTCTTCCTTAACGTGGAAGCGCAGACGCCGGTGACCCTGCTCTCCGGCGGCGTCGGCCAAACGCCAATGCTGGCGATGCTGGATACGCTGGCGAAAAGCCATCATCAGGGCCAGGTGAACTGGTTCCACGCGGCGGAAAACGGTGACGTTCACGCTTTTGCGGACGAAGTGAAGGCGCTTGGCGCGACGCTACCGAAATTTACCTCACACGTCTGGTACCGCAGCCCGAGCGAAGCCGACCGTCAGGCAGGACGTTTTGATAGCGAAGGTTTGATGGATTTAGAGCCGCTGGCGGAAAATATTCGCGACCCGCAGATGCAATTCTATCTCTGCGGCCCGGTAGCGTTTATGCAATTTGCAGCGAAGCAGCTGGTAGAATTAGGGGTCAATAAAGACAACATTCATTACGAATGTTTCGGCCCGCATAAGGTTCTGTAAGCCCAACGACGCGGGGATTTGTAGAAGGCCACCAACACCGGCAGTTTCAGCAAGCGTGGTGAATAAATTAACGGCAGGCCGCACGGACCGTAGGCCGGGTAAGCGCAGCGCCACCCGGCAATACTGCAGCGAGCGGCGAGGATTAAATCGCCGCATCGTCTTCTTCACCGGTACGGATACGAATCACCCGCGCCACGTCGAAGACAAAGATTTTACCGTCACCGATTTTACCGGTCTGGGCGGTACGAATGATGGTATCGACGCAGGTATCAACGATATCGTCAGTCACCACGATTTCAATTTTCACCTTCGGCAGAAAATCCACCATATATTCCGCGCCGCGGTACAGCTCGGTATGCCCTTTCTGACGACCAAACCCTTTGACTTCCGTCACCGTCATGCCGGTGATACCGACTTCCGCCAGCGCTTCACGCACGTCATCCAATTTGAACGGTTTAATAATCGCATCAATCTTTTTCATGGTTTTCCTGTCTTTGTCGCGTAACCGGTTGCTTACCGTATCATAGCTTGCGCTATGCCGCGGGGCTACTCTTTAAAGTCGTTGGCGTCGAGCTCGTGGCGCGACAGCAGTTTGTAAAATTCGGTGCGGTTGCGCCCGGCCATCCGCGCGGCATGAGTCACGTTACCTTTGGTTATCTGTAAAAGCTTACGCAGGTAGTTGAGCTCAAACTGATTACGCGCCTCAACGAAGGTCGGCAACGCGGTATTCTCCCCCTCCAGCGCCTGCTCCACCAGCGCATCGCTGATCACCGGCGATGAGGTCAGCGCCACGCACTGTTCAATCACGTTAACCAGCTGGCGCACGTTGCCCGGCCATTTGGCGGCCATCAGCCGCTTCATCGCATCGGTGGAGAAGGCGCGCACGAAGGGTTTGTGACGGTCGGCGGACTGGCGCAATAGATGATTAGCCAGTAGCGGAATATCCTCCGCGCGCTCGGAAAGCGGTGGGATCTTCAGGTTAACCACATTGAGCCGATAGAACAGATCTTCACGAAACTCACCGCGCGCCATCGCCTTCGGTAGATCGCGGTGGGTCGCCGAGATAATGCGCACGTCGATGTCGATATCGCGGTTGCTGCCCAGCGGGCGCACCTTACGCTCCTGTAGGACGCGCAGTAGCTTTACCTGCAACGCGACGGGCATATCGCCGATTTCATCAAGGAACAGCGTACCGCCCTCGGCGGCCTGAAAAAGCCCTTCGCGGTTGCTGACCGCGCCGGTAAAGGCGCCGCGCGCGTGGCCGAACAGTTCGGACTCCAGCAATTGCTCCGGCAACGCGCCGCAGTTAATCGCAATAAACGGTTTTTCGTGGCGCGGACTGGCGTTGTGGATCGCCTGGGCGACAATCTCTTTCCCGGTACCGCTCTGGCCGATAATCAGCACGCTAACGTCCGACTGCGCCACCATACCGGCCTGCTCCAGCAGCCGCAGCATCTGTGGGCTACGGGTGACGATCGCCTGTCGCCAGCGCTCGTCGGTGGCCGGCGAGCTCTGCTCGAGAGCATCATCAATCGCTTTATACAGCGCGTCTTTATCGACCGGTTTAGTCAGAAAACTAAAGACCCCTTGTTGGGTAGCGGCAACGGCGTCTGGAATGGAGCCGTGGGCAGTCAGGATGATGACCGGCATGCCGGGCTGCGCCTTCTGGATTTCAGCAAACAGCTGCAGGCCGTCCATTTCATCCATGCGTAAATCGCTCACCACCAGGTCCACCCGTTCGCGCGTCAGCACGCGCAGCGCCTCGGGCCCGCTTTCCGCCGTGACCACGCTGTACCCTTCGCTGACCAGACGCATCCCCAGCAGCTTTAACAGCCCCGGATCGTCGTCCACCAGCAGCAGGTGGGCGGGTTTACGGATCGTCATGGATCACCTCCGGTACCTTATCGCTACCGCTATTAAAATTGCCGCCGGGCTTACGGCTGGAGAGCTGGCGCTCAATATCGGTAAGGTTTTCCAGCTTGCGGGTGGTCAGCTCCAGTTGGCTACGCAGCTGCTGCTCCTGCTGGCGCAAGGTTTCCAGTTCAGCATCGCTTGATTGCTGGAGTTTGCCGTAGCGGGAGCGCTCCTCGAATAACTGCAGTTGCCGGGCTTGACCGTCGCGCCACAGCCGGTATAGAGGGCGAACCTGCGCGGCGATTTGCGGGCTAAAGCTGTCGATGCGGGCAACCATTTCGCGACGCTCGTCGGGGGTGATTTTGGCGTCGGCCAGCAGAATGCCGCGTTTGAAAGCATCCTGCCAGTTATCATCATTATGCAATTTGGCTTCGGCACGGGCCTGTACCGGCGCCAGGCGATCCGCGCAGTCAATGCCGCGCAGCCAGTACAGCGGGTTTTTATCACTGGCATCGTTTTCCAGCGACCAGATATTGGCGCAATCTACGGAGAGAAAATCCGCCACCTGATGTTCCGGCAGCTCGGGCGGCGCATTGCCGTCAGCGGCGCGCGGCGACATAGCGGCGGAACAGCCCGCCAGCGTCAGGCAGCATAGGCCCGACAGCAGCCATCCCCGTAAAGGACGGCGCAATGCGAAAAAGTGGGACATATTCACCCAATGTTGATTCATGTGTTGGTTTTTCCCGGCTCAGCGGCGGGGAGCGAGATGCGAAAACAGATGAACCCGGGATTGTCATCGACCAGGCTCAGCTCTCCCTGCATTTGCCGTACGCAGTCGCGGGCGATACTCAGCCCCAGACCGCTGCCTTTTACTGCCCCTTTACGCAGGTGGCTTCCCTGATAAAAAGGCTCGAAAATCATGTTTCTTTCGGCGGCGGGGATCGGCTCGCCGCTATTGGCGACATCGATACGAACCTGCTCGCCGTGGCGGTAACTATGAATACGAATGTTACCGGATTCAGCGCCATAGTGCACCGCATTGGAGTACAGATTATCAAGCACGCTGGTCAGCAACGTCGGCTCCGCCAGGCAGAAGCGTTCATCCAGCGCCAGCTCGGTAGACATCATCTTGGCCCTTGCCGGTAAACTATGCGCGGAAACGACGGTCTGCGCCAGTTCGGCAATATCCACCTTCTGCCGCTCGACCGGGCCATCGGCCAGTTTACGGTTATAGTCGAGCAGTTGTTCGATTAGCTTTTGCAGATTACGGCTGCTGTTATCGAGGATCTCAACGATTTCTTGCTGCTCCGTCGTCAGCGGCCCCGCTACCCGGTCCGCCAGCAGTTCCGTTCCTTCACGCATGCTGGCGAGCGGTGTTTTCAGTTCATGTGACAGATGACGAAGAAACTGGTGGCGTTGGGACTCCAGCCACGCCAGACGTTCGCTCAACCAGATAATCCGTTTACCGACCGATCGCAGTTCGCGCGGGCCGGTGAACAGCGCCGCATCATCCAGCGACTTCCCCTCCCCCAGGCGGTTAATCATCTTCTCGATGCCCTTCACCGGGCCGATGATCATGCGGGTAAACAGCAAAACCAGCGTCAGGCTCAGCAGAAACAGAACCAGCGCCTGCCATCCGAAAAACTGCCCGCGCTCGGCAATCTCCTGCTGTAGCTGCTGGCCGCGGGAGAAGATTACCGTTCGGGTCGCCTGTACCATTTCATTGTTAGCATCGGCAAAGGCTTCGAGGCTCGCCGCAGCTTTGGCGTCCGGCGCGCTATTATGGCAACGTAGTTGGGCCAGATCGGCGAGGTTTTGCCGCAGGGTCTGCCAGATGTCAGCATCCGGCAACACGTCAGAGAGCGCCTCAAGCATTTCGCTATAACGCTTACGTTGATTTTGATAGACCCGCTCAAGGGTAGGATCGTCCAGCACGCAATACTGGAGATAGCTACGCTCCATTTCCAGCGAGGCGTTGACCATCGCTTCGCTACGCCGCGCATCCGTCAAGGTGGTGCGGTTAATATGCGCGGCCTGGGCGCTGAGCGCGTTCAGGCTTTGCCAGGCCTGCCATGCCAGGACAAGCAGCGGCAACATGATCAGCACAAAGGAAAGCGTCACCAGTTGGCGCAAGGAACGGGGGAAAAGAGAGAATCGCTTCAAAGATATAGCCTCAACCATTAGCTCCTGAAGATGCTAACTGAGGATGGCGGAAACATCCACGGCAGAAACAATAAAGGCAGGCTCTAAAGCCTGCCTTTATTAAGGAATGAGGCGGTGCCTTACTCGACGTTTCGCCCGATGACTGATAAAGCAGAGCTGTTATCAGGAGTTGGACGGCAGGCACCTGTTTGTGCGTCATTCGAAGTTTATGTAGCGCTTCCCGAAGGGGCTGACATAAGAAGGTGAATGAGCCACTGCCAATTATTATGCATGAAGTGTGCCACCTTTCAAAACAAATTATTAACAGCATGATATATAAAGAATTACATGTAATTCCGCTTCAAAAGCCTATCGCACAACATTCGGCCTTTGTGTCGCTAATTAGCAACACCAAATAAGCATATATATAGAATCTTTTAAAATCAGTGCGTTAAGTGTCGCCTTTTGGAGACACCCCAAAGCCGCGTTTGTCGGTAATTCCCGACACCGTCACGCGGCCCCGATCACAAATAAAAAAGCCCCCTGATGACCAGGGGGCTCATTATCAACAACGCGTTACGTAAACGGTATTAACCCAGTTGCTTACGCGCGTTGCGGAAGATGCGCATCCATGGGCTGTCTTCACCCCAGTTTTCCGGGTGCCAGGAGTTGCTGACAGTACGGAAGACGCGTTCCGGGTGCGGCATCATGATCGTCGCGCGACCGCTTTCGCTGGTCACTGCGGTAATGCCGTTCACCGAGCCGTTCGGGTTCGCCGGATAGGTTTGCGTCACTTCGCCGAAGTTATCGACGAAGCGCAGCGCCACCAGGCCTTTGCTTTCAAGCTGAGCCAGATGCGCGCTATCACGAACTTCCACCTGCCCTTCGCCGTGCGAAACGGCAATCGGCATCATCGAACCGGCCATCCCCTGCAACAGCAGCGATGGGCTTTGGGTAACTTCAACCAGGCTGAAACGCGCTTCAAAGCGGTCAGAGTGGTTGCGTACGAAGCGCGGCCACAGGTCGCTGCCAGGGATCAGTTCACGCAGATTGGACATCATCTGACAACCGTTACACACGCCCAGCGCCAGCGTCTGCGGGCGGTGGAAGAAAGTGGCGAACTCATCGCGTACGCGTTCGTTGAACAGAATCGATTTTGCCCAACCTTCACCTGCCCCCAGTACGTCACCGTAGGAGAAGCCGCCGCAGGCCACCAGCGCATGGAAGTCGCCAAGACCGGTACGACCCGCCAGTAGATCGCTCATATGCACGTCAATGGCGTCGAAGCCGGCGCGATGGAAAGCGGCGGCCATTTCAACATGGGAGTTAACCCCCTGCTCGCGCAGCACGGCCACTTTCGGGCGCGCGCCGGTCGCAATATACGGCGCGGCAACATCTTCATTGATATCAAACGACAGCTTAACGTTAAGACCCGGGTCGCTATCGTTAGACTTCGCCTGGTGCTCCTGATCGGCGCACTCCGGATTATCGCGCAGACGCTGCATCTGCCAGGTGGTTTCCGCCCACCACATACGCAGCGTGGTGCGGCTTTCGCTGAACAGCGGCTGACTGTCGACGGTGATAACAAAACGATCCCCCGCCGTCGCCTGGCCTAAGTAGTGCACGCAATCTGCCAGACCATTCATCGCCAGCAGCGCTTCTACCGCTTCGCGATCCGCGGCGCGAACCTGAATCACCGCGCCCAATTCTTCGTTGAACAACGCAGCCAGACGGTCGTCGCCCAGCGCGGCGATATCGGCAGTTACGCCGCAGTGACCGGCAAAAGCCATTTCCGCCAGCGTCACTAACAAGCCGCCATCGGAGCGGTCGTGGTAAGCCAGCAGCTTACGCTGCGCCACCAGCGCCTGCATCGCGTCCCAGAAGCCTTTCAGCTGCGCGACATCACGCACGTCGGCCGGCTGGTCGCCTAGCTGACGATAGACCTGCGCCAGCGCGGTGGCGCCCAGCGCGTTACGCCCTTTGCCGAGATCGATCAGCAGCAGGGCGTTATCTTCCGTAGAGAGCTGCGGGGTCACGGTGCCGCGCACGTCTTCAACGCGGGCAAACGCGGAGATAACCAGCGACAGCGGCGAGGTCATTTCGCGCTGCTCGCTGCCTTCCTGCCAGCGGGTTTTCATCGACATTGAGTCTTTGCCCACCGGGATAGTCAGGCCCAGCGCCGGACAGAGTTCTTCACCGACCGCTTTTACTGCTTCATACAGACCGGCGTCTTCACCCGGGTGACCGGCTGCCGCCATCCAGTTTGCCGACAGTTTAACGCGGTTGAGTTCGCCAATCTGCGTAGCGGCGATATTTGTCAACGCCTCGCCGACCGCCAGACGGGCTGAGGCGGCAAAGTCGAGCAGCGCAACCGGCGCGCGTTCGCCCATCGCCATCGCTTCGCCGTAGTAGCTATCGAGGCTGGCAGTGGTCACCGCGCAGTTAGCGACCGGGATCTGCCACGGTCCTACCATCTGATCGCGCGCTACCATACCGGTCACGGTGCGGTCGCCGATGGTCACGAGGAAGGTTTTCTCGGCCACCGTCGGCAGATGCAGAACGCGGTTAACCGCATCGGCAATCGTCATTGGTTGACGATCCAGCTCACTGCCCTGCGCTTTCAGCGTTTGCACGTCACGCGTCATTTTCGGCGTTTTGCCGAGCAGGACGTCCAGCGGCAGGTCGATCGGCCGATCGTTAAAGTGGCTGTCGCTCAGGCTAAGGTGTTGCTCCGCCGTGGCTTCGCCAATCACCGCGTAAGGCGCGCGCTCGCGGCGGCACAGCTCTTCAAACAGCGGCAGCTGTTCCGGCGCGACCGCCAGAACATAACGTTCCTGGGATTCGTTACACCAGATCTCCAGCGGACTCATTCCCGGCTCATCGCTGAGGATATCGCGCAGCTGGAAATTCCCGCCGCGGCCGCCATCGCTCACCAGCTCCGGCATGGCGTTAGAGAGACCGCCCGCGCCAACGTCGTGGATAAACAGAATCGGGTTCGCATCGCCCAGCTGCCAGCAGCGGTCGATCACTTCCTGACAGCGGCGCTCCATTTCCGGGTTGTCGCGCTGTACGGAGGCAAAATCCAGATCGGCATCAGACTGGCCGGAAGCCATGGATGACGCCGCGCCGCCGCCGAGACCGATATTCATCGCCGGGCCACCCAGCACGATAAGCTTGGCGCCAACGGTGATTTCGCCCTTCTGGACGTGCTCGCCGCGGATGTTGCCAATACCGCCCGCCAGCATGATCGGTTTGTGATAGCCGCGCAGCTCTTCGCCATTGTGGCTGGTCACTTTCTCTTCATAGGTACGGAAATAGCCATTCAGCGCCGGACGACCAAATTCGTTGTTAAACGCCGCGCCGCCCAGCGGGCCTTCGGTCATGATATCCAGCGCGGTCACGATACGCTCAGGTTTACCGAAATCCTCTTCCCACGGCTGCTCAAAGCCCGGAATACGCAGGTTAGAAACCGAGAAGCCGACCAGGCCCGCTTTCGGCTTTGCGCCGCGTCCGGTTGCGCCTTCGTCGCGGATCTCGCCGCCGGAACCGGTCGCGGCCCCTGGCCACGGCGAAATTGCCGTCGGGTGGTTGTGGGTTTCAACTTTCATCAGAATGTGCGCCGGCTCCTGATGGAAGTCATAGCGCCCGGTCTGATAGTCGGCGAAATAGCGGCCGACTTCGGAACCTTCCATTACTGCAGCGTTGTCTTTATAGGCAGACAGCACATATTCCGGGTTTTTCTCGAAGGTGTTTTTGATCATTTTAAACAGCGACTTCGGCTGTTTTTGGCCGTCGATAATCCAGTCGGCGTTAAAAATTTTGTGACGGCAATGTTCCGAGTTGGCCTGCGCGAACATATACAGCTCAATGTCGTTCGGATTGCGGCCAAGTTTAACGAATGCGTCCTGCAGGTAGTCGATTTCGTCATCGGCCAGCGCCAGCCCCAGACGGAGGTTGGCGTCAATCAGCGCCTGACGTCCCTGGCCCAGCAGGTCAACGCTGGTCACTGGCGTCGGCTGATGGTGAACAAACAGCTTCTCTCCCTCTTCCAGCTCAGTGAAAACGCTCTCCATCATGCGATCGTGCAGTTCCGCCGCAACGGCGTCCCACTGCGCATCGCTCAGACCCTGTGCTTCAACGTAGTACGCCACGCCGCGTTCCAAACGCACGACCTGCGATAAACCGCAGTTATGGGCGATGTCGGTAGCTTTGGAGGACCAGGGAGAGATAGTGCCGGGGCGAGGGGTGACGAGCAGTAATTTACCGGTTGGCGTATGGCTGCTGAGGCTTGGGCCATATTTGAGCAGTCTGACCAGTCTTTCGCGCTCCTCATCGCTTAGCGGGGCGCTCAGGTCGGCAAAGTGAACATACTCCGCGTATAAGGTGCTAACCGGCAGGTTGGCCGCCTGAAAACGTGCCAGCAGTTTGTTGATACGGAATGCCGACAGTGCAGGTGAACCACGCAAAATATCCATCATAAGTCTCTCGTCTTCGAAGCTTTCAAGGTGAGCCAGGGGGAAACGGGCGCCATTATAGAGAATCCTGAGCCCCGACGAAACCGTTTGCGTAGAAATAAAATGATTCATCAGTTTTATCAATAAATGTGACATGAATCGCGAATAAGTTGCCAACTGGCGCATTCTTAAGCAAAATGCCGCTCAACTTACGGCAACCTTTTACTTTTTCCGGATATACCCAGCTGAGGAACTCCACGCTGCAGAAAATTAACTATTTGAAAAAATTAAAGATTAATTATCTGCTGATCGGCGTCGTCACCCTTTTGTTGGCGGCGGCGCTGTGGCCGTCTTTGCCGTGGATGGGAAAACCGGAGAACCGCGTGGCCGGGATCATTGCCCGCGGCGAACTGCGCGTGAGTACCATTAACTCGCCGCTGACCTATGCTGCCATCAACAACAAAGACTACGGTCTCGATTACGAGCTGGCGAAACGCTTCGCCGATTACCTTGGGGTGAAGCTGAAAGTCACCGTGCGGCAGAATATCAGCCAGTTGTTCGACGATCTCGATGCCGGTAAAACCGATATGCTGGCCGCCGGGCTGGTCTATAACACCGAGCGGGTGAAGAACTATCAGGCAGGCCCTACCTATTATTCCGTTTCGCAGCAGCTGGTCTATCGCGTTGGCGGTAATCGCCCGCGCACGCTGGCCGGGATTAACGCCGAACAGCTCGCCATCGCCCCAGGCCACGTCGCCCTCAACGACCTGCAGGCGCTGAAGGAGAGCAAATACCCGGACCTCAACTGGCGCGTCGATGAAAAACGCGGCACCACCGCCCTGATGCAGGCGGTCATCGACGGTACGCTGGAATATACCGTCGCCGATTCCGTCGCCGTCAGCCTGTTCCAGCGCGTGCATCCGGAGCTGGCTGTGGCGCTCGATATCAGCGATGAACAGCCGGTCACCTGGTTTAGCGAAAAAAGCGAAGACAATTCACTATCGGCAGCCATGCTCGATTTCTTTAATAGTATGAACGAAGACGGCACTCTCGCCCGCCTGGAAGAAAAGTATCTCGGCCACGGTAACGACTTCGACTATGTTGATACCCGCACCTTCCTGCGCGCGGTGCAAAATACGCTGCCGGATCTGAAGCCGCTGTTTGAGAAATACGCCCGGCAGATCGACTGGCGACTGCTGGCGGCGATTGCCTGGCAGGAGTCGCACTGGGACCCGCAGGCCACCTCGCCGACCGGGGTGCGCGGCATGATGATGCTAACCCGCAATACCGCCCAGAGTTTAGGTCTTACCGACCGTACCGATGCCGAACAGAGCCTAGACGGCGGTATGCGCTATCTGCAGGATATGATGGCCAAAGTGCCGGACTCGATCCCGAAAGAGGAGCGGATCTGGTTTGCGCTGGCGGCTTATAACATGGGCTACGCGCATATGCTTGACGCGATGGCGCTGACTAAAAAACAAAAAGGCAACCCGAACAGCTGGTCCGACGTTAAGCAGCGTCTGCCATTGCTGAGCCAGAAGCCCTACTACAGCCGCTTAAAATATGGCTACGCCCGCGGCCATGAGGCCTACGCCTACGTGGAAAATATTCGTAAGTACCATATCAGCCTGGTTGGATATTTGTCTGAACAGGAAAGGAAAGCGGCGCAGGAGATGGCGATTGCTGAAGATTATCCAGCCGTCACGCCGGAAGAACTCGATGGCGAGCATAAAGAGTATGCGATGCCCTTCTTTAGATTCCGCGGCGAAAAGCTTGTCGACAACGTTAAACTAAAGTTGCCGACAGCAGGACGTTAGCCCTCCTCCTGCCGCGCTCTTTTCAACGCTTTTTTCTCTTCCCGCCGCCAGCGGAAGAAATCGCTCAGCATCGTGGAGCAAGATTCAGCCAGAATTCCCTCGGTAATTTCAACGCGGTGGTTCATCCCCGGATGATGCAGCACATCGATTAACGACCCGGCCGCGCCGGTTTTAGCATCGCGGGCGCCGAACACCAGCCGCGAGATGCGGCTATGCACCATCGCCCCGGCGCACATCACACAGGGCTCCAGCGTGACGTACAGCGTGGCATCAATTAAACGATAGTTCTGCAGAACCAGTCCACCCTGACGCAGCGCCATTATTTCGCCATGGGCTGTGGGGTCGTGACGGCCAATCGGCCGGTTCCATCCCTCGCCGATGACCTGATTGTTATGTACCAGCACGGCGCCCACCGGCACCTCGCCCTCTTCCCAGGCGCGTTTCGCCAGCGTCAGCGCATGGCGCATCCAGTATTCATCGTTAAATTCGTGGTCAGACACAGCGGCACTCCTGCAGAAAAAGCGGGGCGCATTATACATGGGCGCTATATATCGCCCAAATAATTCGCCTGCAGCAGAATTATTCGAGCTGCTGGAGATCGCCCTGCGGCGTGACCCGCCAGCGGTGCTGGCAAAAACAGAGTAGCGGGTTATCCTGCTCGCTATCGCTATAGCCGCTGTATAAACGTAGCGGCGCGCCGATCCGCTGTTCCAGCTGCGCTACTTTCTCATGGCCCAGGCAACGCAGCGTCAGCACCCAGCCGCCGCGACGGCGGCTCATACGGCTGGCGATAAGTTTTACGCGCGGCAGCCAAAGCGTATCGGCATAGACCTGTTCCACCAGCGACTGCGGTGAGCCGGTAATCAGCCAGACGTCGGCATCAGTACTGGTTAAATAGTCGTTTAGCCGGCCCTGCACCACCGGAAAGGCGGTCACGTGCTGGCGAAACCAGCTAACGAACGCCGCCTCCAGACGCTTAAGATGGCTTTCACGCCGCCCGCAGGTAGCAGCCCACAGCAGCAGGCTCATCGGCCAGCGCGCCGCGCGACCGTTAACCAACAGCCCCAGCAGTACTACTGGCGACAAGGCCGCCACTGCCAGCACGTTGAGCGGCTGACGACGTAAAAGATAACGAATAAAGCTGCCAAACATATCCTGCTGGTGCAAGGTGCCATCAAGATCGAAAAACACGACTCGTCGCGCGTTACTGTTCAAACCGAACTCCTTTCTGGTACGGATTTTCCTGGCGATGTCGATAGCTTAACAGGCTTGCCGCGACGAGCGCGAAATTGTCTGCCGTGGTTGAGGTAAGATTCAGAATCTGACCCGTTCGCATAATTCTTCACAGCAGAATTTTTAATTCGTATTATTCCACTTATAATCGAATACAAAATTCTTTCAGCCGCTAACGCCCTCCTTCGGAGAAGCCATGAACTGTTTAATCCGCATCCGCCAGCGTTACCCGTCGCTGGCGGCGAGCGACAAAAAACTTGCTGACTTTATTCTGGCTCAGCCGGACCAAACCCGCCATCTCAGCTCGCAGCAGCTGGCGGGCGAAGCGGGAGTCAGCCAGTCCAGCGTGGTGAAGTTCGCGCAAAAAATGGGGTTCAAAGGCTTTCCGGCATTAAAACTGGCGCTCAGCGAAGCGCTGGCCAGCAGCCCGGACCCGCACTCGGTGCCGGTACACAACCAAATCCGCGGCGACGATCCGCTGCGTCTGGTGGGCGAAAAGTTGATCAAAGATAACATCGCGGCGATGCACGCCTCGCTGGACGTCAACAGCGAAGAGAAACTCCTGGAGGCGGTGACTCTGCTGCGCGATGCTCGCCGGATAATCATTACCGGTATCGGCGCCTCCGGACTGGTGGCGCGCAATTTTAGCTGGAAGTTGATGAAAATTGGCATCAACGCCGTCGCCGAGCAAGATATGCATGCGCTGCTGGCAACGGTGCAAGCGATGTCGGCGGACGATCTGCTGCTGGCTATCTCCTACTCCGGCGAACGCCGCGAGATCAATATGGCGGCCGCTGAAGCGCTACGCGTCGGCAGCAAGATCCTCGCGATCACCGGGTTTACTCCCAATGCCTTACAGCAGCAGGCCTCGCAGTGTCTCTACACTATTGCTGAAGAGCAGGCGACGCGCAGCGCGGCGATCTCCTCCACCAGCGCGCAAATGATGCTCACCGATCTCCTCTTTATGGCGCTGGTGCAGCAAGATCTCGAACACGCGCCGGAACGGATACGACATAGCGAAGCGCTGGTGAAAAAGCTGGTCTGAGTAGAAAATGGGCATCTGGCGATGCCCACAAACATTAGATTGTTTTGAGCTGATTGATAATAAAAGGATTGAGCTGTAATAAAAGCAGCAATTTTCGCGGCGCCCCGGTTGGCTGACGCCGTTTAGTTTCCCAGCTTTTAACTAAGTCATAGCTAACGCCTACGGCGAGAGCAAAATCCTGCTGTTTTAACCCCGTCGCTTCGCGAATCGCTTTCACATCGATCGGGCTAAAAGTGTGAACATGCTGCGGCTCAGGGGTTTGCTCACCTTTTTCAATTCTCACCATTTCTTCTGCACTGGCCAGCAGATCGGCAAATAATTCGTCTTTCATCTGTACCTCATCGCCCTCGTGGGCACCACTGACAACGTGGTCCCGTGGAGTGATAGAAACTCAGCGTTATTCCAGCATAGCGGATAACTGTTTCAGCATCTTCTTTTGTTCTTCCGTTAAATCATCCAGCTCATTTTTGGGATAGACCAATGCCAGGTAAATTCGCCCTTTACGCGTCACATTGTAATAAATAATTCTCACCCCGCCACGCTTGCCCATCCCCGGTCAGCTCCAGCGAATTTTTCGAAATCCCCCTGTCCCTGCGATGGTATCGCCAGCCTCAGGATCCTCAATCAACACCTCCTGAAAAACGCGAAACTCGTCATCCGGTAGAAGCGCCTGACGCCGTTTACTGAAACCCTGCAGCTCAATAAAAGTGTACATACCGCATCCTGCGTATCATGATTATAAAATCATCATAAGTGTACGGGGTACAACAAGCAAGTTAATAAATGTACCAGGTACATATTCAGGCTCAACGGGGTTATAAATATAGACGCTAGCGAAGCGCTGGTGAAAAAGCTGGTCTGAGTAGAAAATGGGCGTATAATGCCCGCCCTGTTTGTGTTGTTTCTGAGATTTTCCTGATGGCGCTGTTAATCACCAAAAAATGCATCAATTGCGATATGTGCGAGCCGGAGTGCCCGAATGAGGCCATTTCGATGGGCGATAGCATTTATGAGATTAACAGCGACCGCTGCACCGAGTGCGTGGGTCACTACGACACGCCAACCTGCCAGAAAGTGTGCCCGATCCCGAATACTATTCTCAAAGATCCGGCGCACGTCGAGAATGAAGAACAGTTGTGGGATAAATTCGTGCTCATGCATCACGCGGATAAGCTTTAACCGCGGGTTTAGCTTTCGACGATCACCGTGGCGCAGGCATAGTGGCGTTCATCGGCGAGAGTGACGTGAATAACGCTTACCCCCATCCGTTCAGCCAATAGCTTTGCTTCGCCCCATAGCCGCAGTTTCGGCTTGCCTAATTCATCGTTGAAAACTTCGAACTGATTAAACGCCAGGCCGTTGCGAATACCGGTTCCGAGCGCTTTCGCCGCCGCTTCTTTGACCGCAAAGCGTTTTGCCAGAAAACGCACCGGCTGCTGATGCTGCTCCCAAATGCTCCATTCGTGATCGCTCAGCACCCGGCGCGCCAGGCGATCGCCGCTACGGGCGATCACCGCTTCGATGCGGGCGATTTCGACGATGTCGGTACCCAGCCCGAGAATCGCCATTAGCCGCGCGCTTCCAGCATCAGGCGTTTCATTTCCGCGACAGCCTCTTTCAGACCGCTCATCACTGCGCGACCAATAATGGCATGGCCGATATTCAGTTCGTGCATTTCCGGCAAGGCGGCAATGGCTTTCACGTTGTGATAGGTCAGACCGTGACCGGCGTTCACCTTCAGTCCAAGGGTGGCGGCATAGGTCGCCGCTTTGGCGATACGCTCAAGCTCTTTAGCCTGTTCGGCATCGGTTTTGGCATCGGCATAGCAGCCGGTATGGATTTCAATATACGGCGCGCCCACGTCGGCAGCCGCTTTGATCTGCTCATCATCGGCGTCAATAAACAGGGAGACCAGAATACCGGCATCCGCCAGGCGCTTACAGGCATCGCGCATCTTATCGCGCTGCCCGGCAACATCCAGTCCACCCTCGGTGGTCACTTCCTGACGCTTCTCCGGCACCAGACAGCAAAAGTGCGGTTTTGTCTCGCAGGCAATCGCCAGCATCTCTTCGGTGACCGCCATTTCGAGATTCATTCGGGTGTGCAACGTCTGGCGCAGAATGCGCACGTCACGATCGGTGATATGGCGGCGGTCTTCGCGCAGGTGCACGGTAATACCATCGGCGCCGGCCTGTTCTGCAATAAAAGCCGCCTGCACCGGATCCGGATAAGCGGTACCGCGCGCGTTACGCAATGTCGCAATGTGGTCAATATTGACCCCTAACAGTAATTCAGCCATGACAATCCTCGTTAATCATTATTCGTATTATCGGCTCGCGCCTTTCGCGCGGGCATAAACTGGCGAAACAATTCCCGGCTCTTGAGCGGTTTCCCTCCAAGATACGGCTTCAGGGCGATGCGGGTAAAGCGCTTCGCGGCGCGCAGCGTATCTACATCCGGAAACTCGCGGCTAGCCAACGCTTTCAAATGGTGCCCGGTAAACGTGCTGTTATCAATCACCAGGCTGGCGATAAAGCCTTTTTCTTCGCGATAGCGGTAGGTCATGGTGTCATCCACCGGGTCGCCGCTGCCGGCACAGTGGAGGAAATCCACGCCATAGCCCAGGTGCCCGAGCAGCGCCAGCTCAAAGCGCCGCAGCGCGGGCTCCGGCGAACCGCTGGCCCCGGCAAGCGCCTGGATGCAGTGCAGGTAGTCGAAAAAGAGTTCGGAGAAGCGCGTTTCGTGCTCAAGCACGCGGGAGATGAGCTCGTTTACGTAAAGACCGCTGTAGAGCGTGATGCCGCTAAGCGGCAGCGCCAGCGAGACGGCTTCCGCACTGCGAAGGGTTTTGACTTCGCCGCGGCCGCCGAAGCGAACCAGTAAGGGGGTGAAGGGCTGTAAAGCGCCCTTGAGATTAGAACGTTTGGAGCGTGCGCCTTTGGCAACCAGGCGCACGCGACCGGACTCTTCCGTGAAGACGTCCAGCATCAGACTGGTTTCGCTCCACGGTCGGCTATGCAGGACAAAGGCGCGCTGCCATCCATCCACGTTGCGTTAACTCAGAGGTCGTCAACGTAACCGAGACTGCGCAGCGCGCGCTCGTCATCGGCCCAGCCGGATTTCACTTTGACCCACAGTTCGAGGTGCACCGGCGCTTCAAACATCTCTTGCATGTCTTTACGCGCTTCGATGCCGATGGTTTTGATTTTGGCGCCTTTGTTGCCAATTACCATCTTCTTCTGCCCTTCACGCTCGACGAGGATCAGGCCGTTGATGTCGTAGCCGCCGCGTTCATTGCTCACGAAACGTTCAATTTCGACGGTCACGGAGTACGGCAGTTCAGCGCCGAGGAAACGCATCAGCTTTTCGCGGATGATCTCGGAAGCCATGAAACGCTGGGAACGGTCGGTAATGTAATCTTCCGGGAAGTGATGAATCGCTTCCGGCAGATGTTTACGTACGATCGACGCGATAGTATCAACGTTGGTGCCGGTTTCCGCAGAAATCGGCACGATGTCGAGGAAGTTCATCTGGCTGGCAAGGAACTGCAGATGCGGCAGCAGATCCGCTTTTTCCTGCACGTTATCAACTTTGTTGACGGCCAGAATCACCGGCGCGCGCGCATCGCGCAGCTTGTTCAGCACCATCTCGTCATCTTGCGTCCAGCGGGTACCTTCAACGACAAAGATAACCAGTTCCACGTCGCCAATCGAGCTGCTGGCCGCTTTGTTCATTAAGCGGTTAATCGCGCGCTTCTCTTCCATATGCAGGCCCGGGGTATCAACATAAATCGCCTGATACGGCCCTTCGGTATGGATACCGACGATGCGGTGACGGGTAGTCTGCGCTTTACGGGAAGTGATCGAAATCTTCTGCCCAAGCAGCTTGTTCAACAGCGTGGATTTGCCAACGTTTGGACGACCAACGATGGCGACAAATCCGCAATAACTTTTTTCTTCGCTCATTCCAGCTCCAGTTTTTTCAGCGCCTGTTCGGCGGCAGCCTGCTCCGCCTTGCGACGGCTGGAACCTGTGCCAACCACCGGTTCACTCAGGCCACTGACCTGGCAGTGGATAGTAAATTCCTGATCGTGCGCTTCGCCGCGAACCTGGACGACCAGGTAGGACGGCAGCGGCAGATGACGCCCCTGCAGATACTCCTGCAGACGAGTCTTCGGATCCTTTTGCTTATCGCCCGGGCTGATTTCATCCAGACGAGTCTGGTACCAGGAGAGGATTAAGCGTTCAACATTTTGAATATCGCTGTCGAGGAAAACCCCGCCGATTAAGGCTTCTACGGTGTCAGCCAGAATCGATTCGCGACGAAAACCGCCGCTCTTCAGCTCGCCAGGCCCAAGGCGCAGGCACTCGCCCAGTTCAAATTCGCGGGCGATTTCCGCCAGCGTATTGCCTCGCACCAGCGTCGCGCGCATACGGCTCATATCCCCTTCGTCTACCCGCGGGAAACGATGATAGAGCGCATTGGCGATCACGAAACTTAAAATAGAGTCGCCTAAAAACTCGAGACGCTCGTTGTGTTTGCTGCTGGCACTGCGGTGAGTTAATGCCTGTTGCAACAGCTCCTGATGAACAAAAGTGTAGCCCAGCTTTCGTTGAAGCCGATTAATTACGATGGGGTTCATGCGTTACCAATAAATGAATGCGTCAAAGATGCAGCACACGAAACCGACCTGAGCATACATACCCTTGATATATAAGGGCAGAAACTAACCAACGCGGTTTCGTGTGCAGTGTCACTCTTTCGAGAGACAACCAAAAACTTCGGGGGGATATTCTATACGCAACGACAAGGGATGTCGTTAGTTTGGATGGATTTAAATACTAAATAATTCGCGCTGCCATTATTGCACCGGCAGCGCGAATTAAGACGAGGAATTAGTGGATGCCGCCGATGCGCGATAAACGTACGCCGGTTGGCCACTCACCTTCCTGTTTTTCGAAGCTCATCCAGATGGCGGTGGCTTTACCCACCAGGTTCGCTTCCGGCACGAAGCCCCAGTAACGGCTGTCGGCGCTGTTGTCGCGGTTGTCACCCATCATGAAGTATTCACCCGGCGGAACGACCCATGTCGCCAGCGGCTGACCGGACTGACGATAGTACATCCCCACCTGATCCTGAGCGATAGGTACCGTCAGAATACGGTGGGTCACTTCGCCCAGCGTCTCTTTGCGCTCGGTCAGACGAATACCGTCGGCTTTGGTTTCGCCTTTTGGCAGCTGCCAGAAACCGCTGGTGGCTTCACCGCCGTTGCGACGGGAGAAGGTCTGAACGAAATCGCTCGGCTCAACGTTTGAGTAGGTGATCGGCAAGGCGCTCCCGCATGCCTGGCCCGACGCGCAGCCAGGCTCAATCGTCACCTGTTTAGCCACCGGATCGTAAGTGACTTTATCCCCCGGCAGACCAACCGCACGCTTGATGTAGTCAAGGCGCGGATCTTCCGGATATTTAAACACCACGATGTCGCCACGCTTCGGATGGCCGGTTTCGATCAGCGTTTTCTGGTAGATCGGATCTTTAATGCCGTAGGCGAATTTCTCCACCAGGATAAAATCGCCAATCAGCAGAGTCGGCATCATCGAACCTGACGGGATCTGGAACGGCTCATAGATAAACGAACGCACAATCAGCACAATCGCCAGCACCGGGAAGATCGAGGCGCCGGTTTCCAGCCAGCCCGGTTTTGGGCCAACCTTCTTCAGCGTTTTCTTGTCCAGCTGATCGCCAGTCGCTGCCTGAGCAGCGGCCTGACGTTCACGACGTTTTGGTGCGAATATGAACTTATCCAGACACCACAACAGCCCTGTCACAAGGGTCGCAATGACCAGAATCAGGGCAAACATGTTCGCCATGCCAACTCCTTAGATTATTTGCCGTCTTTACCAACGTGCAGAATGGCGAGGAACGCTTCCTGCGGCAGTTCAACGTTACCAACCTGTTTCATACGCTTCTTACCTTCTTTCTGCTTCTGCAGCAGCTTTTTCTTACGGCTGACGTCGCCGCCGTAGCATTTCGCCAGGACGTTTTTACGCAGCTGTTTCACGGTAGAGCGCGCGATGATGTGGTTACCGATGGCCGCCTGAATCGCGATATCAAACTGCTGACGCGGGATCAGCTCTTTCATCTTCTCGACCAGCTCGCGGCCACGATACGGCGCGTTGTCGTTGTGCGTGATGAGCGCCAGCGCATCGACGCGCTCGCCGTTGATCAGCACGTCGACGCGCACCATGTTGGAAGCCTGGAAGCGCTTGAAGTTGTAATCCAGCGATGCATAGCCGCGGGAGGTCGACTTTAGACGGTCGAAGAAATCGAGGACCACTTCCGCCATCGGGATTTCATAGGTCAGCGCAACCTGTTTGCCGTGGTAAACCATGTTGGTTTGCACGCCGCGTTTCTCGATACACAAGGTAATCACGTTGCCGAGGAACTCTTGCGGCAGCAGCATGTGACATTCGGCGATCGGCTCACGCAGTTCCTGAATATTATTCAGCGGCGGCAGCTTCGATGGACTATCGACGTAGATAACCTCTTTAGAGGTGGTTTCTACTTCATAGACTACCGTCGGCGCGGTGGTAATCAGATCCAGATCGTATTCACGCTCCAGACGCTCCTGAATGATTTCCATGTGCAGCAGACCGAGGAAGCCGCAGCGGAAGCCGAAGCCCAGCGCCGTTGAGCTTTCCGGCTCGTAGAACAAGGAAGCATCGTTCAGACTCAGTTTACCCAGCGCATCGCGGAAGTTCTCATAGTCATCAGAGCTCACCGGGAACAGACCGGCGTAGACCTGCGGCTTCACTTTTTTGAAGCCCGGCAGCGCTTTATCCGCTGGATTACGCGCCGCGGTCAGGGTATCGCCCACCGGCGCGCCGAGGATGTCTTTAATGGCGCAAACCAGCCAACCCACCTCGCCGCATTTCAGTTCGGTACGGTCAACCTGTTTCGGGGTGAAGATGCCAAGACGGTCGGCGTTATAGACCTGACCGGTGCTCATCACCTTAATTTTGTCGCCTTTGCGCATGGTGCCGTTTTTAATACGCACCAGCGACACGACGCCTAAATAGTTATCGAACCAGGAGTCGATAATCAGCGCCTGCAGCGGCGCGTCCGGATCGCCTTCCGGCGGCGGAATATCGCGTACCAGACGTTCCAGCACATCCGGCACGCCAACACCGGTTTTCGCCGAGCAGCGAACCGCGTCGTGAGCGTCGATACCGACGATATCTTCAATCTCGTCCGCTACGCGCTCAGGGTCGGCGGCAGGCAGGTCGATCTTGTTAAGAACCGGGACGACTTCGAGGTCCATTTCCATCGCGGTATAGCAGTTCGCCAGAGTCTGGGCTTCTACGCCCTGCCCGGCGTCAACCACCAGCAGCGCGCCTTCGCACGCCGCCAGGGAGCGCGATACTTCATAGGAGAAGTCAACGTGGCCCGGAGTGTCGATAAAGTTGAGCTGATAGGTTTCACCATCGCTGGCTTTGTAATCCAGGGTGACGCTCTGCGCCTTGATGGTAATGCCACGCTCACGTTCAAGGTCCATGGAGTCCAGAACCTGGGCCGCCATTTCGCGATCAGAAAGGCCACCGCAAATCTGGATGATACGGTCAGACAGCGTCGACTTACCGTGGTCGATGTGAGCGATGATCGAAAAGTTACGTATATTCTTCATATTTAGAGTTAATTATGCCTTACGAGTCTCATGAGGCCGCTGTTCTGTGCCTGACGTTTTTTAATCCGAAAACGCCGCATTCTACACTACATCCGCGAAACCAGGAAATGCTGTTAGATCCAGCATAACGGCAGAATTGTGGCGTTGTATCAGGAAGCGTAAATAAAGATGAGGGACAGTGAAATCACTGCCCCATTTCAGAGGAAGGCGTATCAACGCGCAGCAGATCCGGCGGTAAACCGACGCTTAAAATCACCGGCTGCCACGACTGGCGAGCAGCCAGCTTCGGCGACAGCCCGCGCGCCACCAGGAACCCGCCGACGCCGCCAAGCAACGCGCCGCACAGCGAAGCAATATCGCTGGCAAACAGCACCTGGAAAATCGACGCCATCACAAACAGCCCGAACAGCGGCGCCATGTATACCAGCAGCGCCGAACCCAGCAGGCTGCTTTCAGCAATGCCCAGTTCCACTTTTTGCCCGGCCGTCAGCGGCTGGTCGCAGGGAACGCTTATGGTATGGCTGGTTTGCGGCCCCAGTTTATTGAGCACCCGGCTACCGCAGCCAGCGCGCGAGGCGCAGCTGCTGCAAGAGGCTTTAACATCGCAGTGAACCTGCGCCACGCCGTTGTGCCAGGAGACGACAGTCGCCCACTCTTTGATCATTGCGCGGCCCTGAACTTAATGCTGTCTGAGATACGTTTTGCCGTTTGCGGCGGTAATTCGCCAACCACCGAGATTTCGGCGTTATCGCGTACCGAAGTGCTGACGGTACGGCGACCGGTGCGCAGCAGCTGATCGCTGCTGTTAGCCGTCGCGCGATTAACGTTAACGGAGAAGCTAAACAGACCGTCGGAATAGAGACGAGACTCGACCGGACCGTCGAAGGTCGGTAAACGACGCTGGCTGCTGGAAACTTCCGTCACGCCCTGCGGCAGCCAGGTTGGCGCCCAGTTAAAGTTGGCTTTATTGCCGCTTTCCGGAACCGACAGCTGCGGCGGCAGGCTGGCTTTCGACAGCGCTTCCATACTCGAGCTTACGTTATCACCGATATTGAATGAGACCACCCGAAACTGCTCCAGGGTTTCACCGTCGCGGTCGAGCAAGTCGACGCGCAGCGGCAGCTTGGTCTCGGCATCCAGCCACGCAATGTAGCTGTAGCGCGTGCCGTCGCGGGCCACCACGCGCACTACATCGCACAGGCGATCGGCGATACGCGTCCGGCCAACGGAGATGAAATCATAATACGAGGCCAGCTTTTTGAAATCGGTGTACACCAGAGACGGCAAGGAATCGACGATATAGTCGCCGTTCAGGGTGAAGGGATCGAGACCGGGTTCAAAATAGCTGATTTCAGTACCGCGCAGCACCACTTCCCGACGCGGACCGTCGAGCTGTAGCAACTGAGCAAGGGGCTGGTTGTTCAACCGCACGTGACGATAGCGCAGCGACTCAACGCCCTGTTTGTTGATACTGACAAAAGACAGCTCGTAATTGAGGGACTGGCTGGCCAGGTTCATCTGCTGCAACAACGCCCCGGACGATGTATCAGCCGAGGCGTTGGTGGAGAAGAACAGGCTGCCTGCCATGAGCGACATGGCACACCAAAGTTGCTTCATTACTGCGATTGCGTTCCTAAAGTTTGATAACCCGGCACCTGAACAGCGGCTTGCTGAGTCTGGGCCTGGCCAAACTGAAGCTGCTCAGCGTGCAGGCGACGCTGCAATTCATAGTCCTGCAGCATAGCATTAATACGACGACGTTGCTCCTGAACCTGCGCCTGCTGACCGCTACCGGCGGAGGCATCGGCCGGAACGCCCAGGCTAACCGGGCTGGCTTTGCCCATCATCGGCATGGTGTTGAAGACTGGCGCTTCCGGCTGCTGGGAGGCATCGGAGTGTCCGTTATACTGCTGGACACCGACGATCACAGCCAGAGACACGCACGCTGCCACGCCCATTTGGGTAAGCGAGCTGGCCCACGGGCGCACTTTCTGCCAGAAAGGCATCTGACGCCACTGGTGTGGAGCGGGTTGAGATTCAGGAATAAGCGGCGCAACCTGACGAGCAGGTTCGTTCTCGATGGCGGCCATTACGCGAGCTGAGATATCGAATTGGAGCATCTCGGCGGTATCGCCTCGCAGCGTGTCGCGGATGAGATGGTAGCTCTCCCAGGTTTTTTGCATTTCAGAAGAACGACTCAGCTCATTGAGCAGCTCGTTATCCAGCGTTTCACCATCCATTAAGGCCGAAAGTTTTTCTTTCTGCATGCCTGATACCCTTTTCCAGTATTCCGCTATCGTCAACGCCTGATTAGCGGTTGAACTTTATTATCAATAGCTTCACGTGCCCGGAAGATACGCGAACGTACCGTGCCAACCGGACAATCCATGATGGCGGCTATTTCTTCATAGCTCAGGCCATCCAGCTCCCGTAACGTAATTGCCATGCGTAAATCTTCCGGGAGCGATTCAATGGTACGAAAAACTATTTGTCTCAGCTCTTCTGACAACATTAAGTTCTCAGGGTTCGAAATTTCTTTCAATGCCCCGCCGCTTTCGAAGTTTTCCGCCTCGTTGGCGTCTACATCGCTTGATGGCGGACGGCGTCCCTGAGCAACCAGATAATTCTTTGCCGTGTTTACGGCGATACGATACAACCAGGTATAAAAAGCGCTATCCCCCCGGAAAGAATCCAGCGCACGCCACGCCTTCACGAACGATTCCTGAACAACGTCAGCGATATCGCCCGGCGGTACATAGCGGGAGACCAGGCTTGCCACCTTGTGCTGATAGCGTACTACCAGTAGGTTAAAGGCTTTCTGATCTCCTTTCTGGACCCGTTCAACAAGGACCTGATCCGTTAACTGCTCGCTCATCCGAGGTAATGTCTCCCCAAACCCAATTCCCATGCGTATTCAGAACACCACCCAAGCACTGCATTATGAGCAAGCAGTCGTTTGGAGTGTCTGAACACAATAAAGTTCCGTTACGCTTTTGATTTTTGTCTGACAACGGTGGACTGATTGTTATCTCTCATTATAAGTCCCGTTGTTCAACGCCAGGTAAGCTAATGAAGAAAAAGCGCAAGGCCCGCCTGAAGGGTAACGTAACCCAACTTATTTTTCACTATAAAATCTGAAGGTAACGGCCTGCTTCGCAAATATTTTCTTTCGTTTACATATTTTCTTTTCCGCCAGCTTTGTTTAGCCCGCACAACTATTCACGAAAATAATTGTACGATTTGGCCCCATCAGGTGCTATGGTGACGCCATTGTGTTTAGTAAATTAAACAGAAGCTATGAAGACGACTCCTGACTTTTCCTGTGATGTGTTGATTATCGGCAGCGGCGCTGCCGGATTGTCTCTGGCGCTGCGCCTGGCGGAACGCCACGCGGTCACCATACTAAGCAAAGGGCCGGTTAGCGAAGGCTCGACGTTCTACGCCCAGGGTGGGATTGCCGCCGTTTTCGATGAAACCGATAGCATTGAATCCCACGTCGAAGATACGCTCATCGCCGGGGCCGGTCTTTGTGACCGCCATGCCGTCTCCTTTGTCGCCAGCAACGCCAAACCCTGCGTACAGTGGCTTATCGATCAAGGGGTACTGTTTGATACCCAGGTTCAGGCCAACGGTGAAGAGAGCTACCATCTGACGCGTGAAGGCGGCCATAGCCATCGGCGGATCCTGCATGCCGCCGATGCCACCGGTAAAGAGGTAGAGACGACGCTGGTCGGCAAAGCGCTGGCGCATCCGAATATCACCATTCTGGAGCGTAGCAACGCGGTTGACCTGATTATCTCCGATAAGATTGGTCTGCCGGGTACCCGGCGGGTCGTCGGCGCATGGATCTGGAATCGTAATAAGGAAAAGGTAGAAACCTGCAGCGCAAAAGCCGTGGTGCTGGCGACCGGCGGCGCCGCGAAAGTCTATCAATACACCACCAACCCTGATGTCTCCTCCGGCGACGGCATCGCCATGGCCTGGCGCGCGGGGTGCCGTGTGGCCAATCTCGAATTTAACCAGTTCCACCCTACCGCGCTGTTTCATCCACAGGCGCGAAACTTCCTCTTAACGGAAGCCCTACGCGGTGAAGGCGCGCTGCTAAAACGGCCCGACGGTAGCCGCTTTATGCCGGACTTCGACGAGCGTGGCGAACTGGCTCCGCGCGATATCGTCGCCCGCGCCATCGACCATGAGATGAAACGCCTCGGCGTCGACTGCATGTATCTGGATATTAGCCATAAGCCCGAAGCGTTTATTCGCCAGCATTTCCCGATGATTTATGAAAAGCTACTCGGCCTTGGCATCGATTTAACCAAAGAGCCGGTACCGATCGTGCCTGCCGCCCACTACACCTGCGGCGGCGTGATGGTGGATGATAACGGACGTACCGACGTTGACGGCCTGTACGCCATCGGCGAGGTGAGCTACACCGGGCTGCACGGCGCCAACCGCATGGCCTCGAACTCATTACTGGAGTGTCTGGTGTACGGCTGGTCGGCCGCCGAGGATATTGCGAAACGCCTGCCGCTGGCGCAAGCGGCGGAACAGCTGCCGCCGTGGGATGAAAGCCAGGTTGAGATCCCGGATGAACTGGTGGTGATTCAACATAACTGGCACGAACTGCGCCTGCTGATGTGGGATTATGTCGGAATCGTGCGTACCACCCGCCGGCTGGAAAGGGCCCTGCGGCGCATTACTATGCTGCAGCAGGAGCTGGATGAGTATTACGCGCGTTTTCGCGTCTCCAATAATTTACTGGAACTGCGCAATCTGGTGCAGGTGGCCGAGCTTATCGTGCGTTGCGCCATGCAGCGTAAAGAGAGCCGCGGCCTGCACTATACGCTCGACTACCCGGACACGCTGGCCGAGAGCGGCCCGTCAATCCTCTCGCCGCTCACTCACATAAAAAGATAGAAGTCGCGGGTCAGCGCGGTAAAGCCTTCAGAGTACTGCTGCTCTGGCCCACGCACCACCAGCCGATCGCTGAAACACTCGCCGGCGCTGGGAGAGAATGCCAGCAGGACGCGATGCGGCGGACGCATTTCTGTTTCCGCCACGTCGGTGCGTAAGCGCAAATGCCATCCCATCGCTTTTGCCCGTTCGACAAACGCATTACCAATATCCACCGGCAGCACTACGCAGAAAAAGCCCTCCTCGGTAATCAGATCCGCAGCGCAGGCGAGCAGCGTCGTATGATCGAGCGAGGTGGTGTAACGCGCCTGTTCGCGCTGCGACGTCGCGCAAGGGACGCCTTCGGCAAAAAACGGCGGATTGCTGACAATGAGCTCATAGCGCCGCGGCGGCTGCGGCTGCCACTGCTGAATCGGCGCCTGAAATACCGCGATACGTCCAGACCAGCTGCTGGCCGCCACGTTATCCCGCGCCTGCGCCGCGGCCTCTTCATCCAACTCCACCGCATCCAGTTGTACCGACTCCGCGGTACGCTGGGCTAACATTAATGCCAGTAAACCGCTACCGGCGCCGATATCCAGCACGTGCTTCACCTGAGCAATCGGCGCCCAAGCGCCCAGCAGAATACCGTCGGTACCGACTTTCATGGCGCAGCGATCGTGGGCGACGAAAAATTGTTTAAAGGTAAAACCATTGCGCGGCAGCGCAAACTTCGACTGAGACATCCTCAAAAACCTTGCTGGCGAAAACGGCTGTGCTTAAGGCTATGCACAATACCGGAGAACAGATAGCCTTACAAACAGATGAACATTACGTCAGTAACGTCTATAATCGGCGGCCCACTCAGAGGTAGAACATGACTGTAACGACTTTTTCCGAACTTGAACTCGACGAAAACCTGCTGGAAGCGCTCCAGGATAAAGGTTTCACACGCCCGACAGCCATTCAGGCCGCCGCTATTCCGCCTGCGCTTGATGGCCGTGATATTCTCGGTTCTGCGCCGACAGGCACCGGTAAAACTGCGGCATATTTGCTGCCAGCGTTGCAGCATCTGCTTGATTTCCCGCGTAAGAAATCGGGGCCGCCGCGGATCCTTATCCTGACGCCGACCCGCGAGCTGGCGATGCAGGTTGCCGATCACGCCCGCGAACTGGCGAAGCATACCCATCTGGATATTGCCACCATTACCGGCGGCGTTGCGTACATGAACCACGCGGAAGTGTTCAGCGAAAACCAGGATATCGTGGTCGCCACCACCGGTCGCCTGCTGCAGTATATTAAAGAAGAGAACTTCGACTGCCGCGCGGTAGAAACGCTGATCCTTGATGAAGCGGACCGCATGCTGGACATGGGCTTTGCCCAGGATATCGAAACCATCGCCGGTGAAACCCGCTGGCGCAAGCAGACCATGCTGTTTTCCGCCACGCTGGAAGGCGATGCAATTAAAGACTTTGCCGAACGCCTGCTGGAAGAGCCGGTTGAAGTTTCCGCAAATCCGTCGACCCGCGAACGTAAAAAAATCCACCAGTGGTACTATCGCGCCGATGATATCGAGCATAAAACCGCGCTGCTGGTTAATCTGCTGAAGCAGCCGGAAGCAACCCGCTCTATCGTGTTCGTGCGTAAACGCGAGCGCGTTCATGAACTGGCGGCCAAGCTGCACGAATCAGGCATCACCACCTGCTGGCTGGAAGGCGAAATGGTGCAGATCAAACGTAACGAAGCGATTAAACGCCTGACCGATGGTCGCGTGAACGTGCTGATTGCCACCGACGTCGCCGCGCGCGGTATTGATATTCCGGATGTCAGCCACGTGTTTAACTTCGATATGCCGCGCACCGCCGATATCTATCTGCACCGTATTGGCCGTACCGGCCGTGCTGGTAAGAAAGGCACCGCTATTTCGCTGGTTGAAGCGCACGATCATCTGCTGCTGGGCAAAATCGGCCGCTACGTTGAAGAACCGCTGAAAGCTCGCGTGATTGATGAATTGCGACCGAAAACCCGCGCGCCGAGCGAGAAGTTAACCGGTAAGCCATCGAAGAAAGTGCTGGCGAAACGCGCCGAGAAAAAAGAGAAAGAAAAAGAGAAGCCGCGGGTCAAGAAACGCCACCGCGATACCAAAAACATCGGTAAGCGTCGTAAGCCAAGCGCTGCCGGGACGCCGTCAACGTCTAACGAAGAGTAAAAAAAACGCCGGGATATCCCGGCGTTTTCACATCTGGCTTTAGCCTTACAGGCTTTCGGTAAAGGTACGAGCGATAACGTCGCGCTGCTGTTCCGGAGTCAGAGAGTTAAAACGTACCGCGTAGCCGGAAACACGAATGGTCAGCTGCGGGTATTTTTCCGGGTGCTCAACGGCATCCAGCAGGGTTTCGCGACGCAGCACGTTCACGTTCAGGTGCTGACCGCCTTCCACGCGGACTTCCGGTTTCACGTCTACCGGGATTTCACGGTATTCGATTTCACCCAGTTTGCTCACCGCAACCACGTCATCTTCCGCAAAACCACCTTTGGCGCACAGGCAGCGCGCTTCGCCTTTTTCGCTATCCAGCAGCCAGAAAGAGTTCAGCAGGTCGTCGTTTGCCGCTTTAGTAATTTGGATACCAGTAATCATTTGATGCCTCCCAGGCAGTGTTTATTCGATTTTGGCCTCTTTGCGGCCAATTGGTAAAACCATTGTTGTATGAGTGTATATATATCAGCCACACACCCGGCATTCATTGATTTAAATCAACAAAAACCACTCACTCAAAGTGGGTATATGAGGATAGTATTGTTTTACATCAAGTTACGCCAGTAGGTGTCATAAAAAATTTTGTAAATTTTCAATTTTTTTTATGCGCAACCAGTCAGGAATGACGTCGCGATTTTGTTATGCAGAAAGAAGCAGTTAAGCTATGGGCATGACACTTTGCAGGAGAGCGAGATGACCACCCCATTAACCTGGCACGACGTGCTGGCGGAAGAGAAGCAGCAGCCCTATTTTCTCAACACCCTCAAGACCGTCGCCGAAGAGCGTCAGTCCGGCATGACTATCTATCCGCCGCAGAAAGATGTCTTTAACGCCTTTCGCTATACCGAACTGGGCGAGGTCAAAGTGGTCATCTTAGGTCAGGATCCCTATCACGGCCCGGGACAGGCGCACGGTCTGGCCTTTTCTGTTTTACCGGGAGTACAGATACCGCCGTCGCTGCTGAACATGTATAAAGAGCTGGAAGGCACCATCCCCGGCTTTCAGCGCCCGGCGCATGGTTATCTGGAAAGCTGGGCGCGCCAGGGCGTGCTCCTGCTTAATACCGTGTTAACGGTACGCGCCGGTCAGGCGCATTCACACGCCAGTCTCGGCTGGGAAACCTTTACCGATAAAGTGATAGCGCTGATTAACCAGCATTGTGAAGGAGTGGTATTTCTGCTGTGGGGCGCGCACGCGCAGAAGAAAGGCGCCATTATCGATCGCCAGCGCCATTGCGTCCTGAAGGCGCCGCACCCATCGCCGCTGTCGGCGCACCGCGGTTTCTTCGGCTGCAACCACTTTGTGCAAACCAACCAGTGGCTGGCCGAACGCGGCGAGGCGCCCATTGACTGGATGCCGGTGCTGCCCGCTGAAAGCGAGTGAGCGACGACAATAAAAAAGCCAGCATCAGCTGGCTTTTTGCATTCAGAGACCGATATCAGGCCTTATTCTGACGCCACCATTCCGCCAGCAGCACGCCGGTCGCCACGGAGACGTTAAGACTTTCGACATTGCCGGTGCCGTCGATGGCGACGTTGAGGTCAGAGCTGGAGATCGCCGCATCGGACAGACCGTCACGCTCCTGGCCTAATACCAGCACCATTTTTTTCGGCAGCTCGGCCTTAAACAGCGGCGTACCGTTATGGCTGGAGGTCGAGACGATAGCGTAGCCAGCCTGACGGAACTGCGTCAGGGTATCGATAAAGCTGTCGCCGGTGATCGGCTCAACATGTTCCGCGCCGCCTTCTGCAGTGCGGATCGCCGCGCCAGACTCCAGCACGCCGGCATCCTGCACTACCACACCTTTCACGCCAAAATGCGCGCAGCTACGCATAATCGCGCCGAGGTTGTGCGGGTTGCCAACATCTTCCAGCGCCAGTACGCAATCTTCGGCTTCTGCTTTCGCCACCCACTGGGCCACGGAAGTACCATGACGTTTTTTGATCAGGAAGCAGACGCCGCCGTGGTGTTCGGTACCAGACGCTTTCGCCAGCTCGGCTTCGTCCACTACGTGGTAGGCCTTACGGTTGGCCGCCATCCAGCGCAGCGCCTCTTTAAAGCGCGGGGTGACGCTCTGGATAAACCAGGCGCGTACGATGGCTTCCGGACGGCTCTGGAACAGCGCCTGACAGGCGTTCTCGCCGTAGACTCGGGTCTCTTCCGCGCGCTGACGACGCAGCACTTCCGGATCGATAAAGCTCTTACCGCTGATGCCGCCGTGATCTTCTTTTACCGGCGTCTCATCGCCAGGAGCGCGGGAAACGGTGCGCCACGGGGACGCATCATCGCGATTAAAATCATTACGCTTGCGATCGTCGCGTTTGCGATCGTCGCCGCGGCTGTTACGTTCATCGCGCGCAGGGCGGCTGCGGCCGTCAACACGTGATTTTCCTGGACGCCCTCCCCCTTTCCCGGTACGCGGGTTATGGGTACGTTTGTCAGAATCATCATCACTGCGGACATACATCACTTTGACCTTGCCGCTTTTATTTTTCAGTTCGTCGCTCATCTATTTTCTCCACCTGCGCTGCGCGAAGCGCGAAGATTACCCGATGTATCTTCACTTAGCCATTATTTCATTTAAAAGCCTTGGTCTATTGTAACCATCGAACAAAAGACATTGTCCTTTATTCGCGCCTAATCGATAATATGTAACATTACAGAAACAAATCGGCCACGTGCCGCGCTGCAACCCCATAACCAGAGGTTAGTTATGAATACCGTTTGTGCCAGTTGTCAGGCTCTTAACCGCATCCCCGAAGACCGTAGCGCCGATGGCGCCAAGTGCGGGCGCTGCGGCCACGATCTCTTTGACGGCGATGTCATCAACGCGACCGGGGCAACGCTGGATAAACTATTAAAGGACGATCTGCCAGTCGTGATTGATTTCTGGGCCCCGTGGTGCGGTCCATGCCGTAGCTTCGCGCCGATCTTTGAAGATGTGGCTGAAGAGCGCAGCGGCGAAATGCGTTTTGTGAAAGTGAACACCGAAGCCGAACGCGAACTGAGCGCTCGCTTCCGCATCCGTAGCATTCCAACCATTATGATGTTCAAAAATGGTGAAATGGTCGACATGCTGAATGGCGCCGTCCCCAAAGCGCCGTTCGATAGCTGGTTGAACGAAGCCAACCAACAGTAAAGCCGCCGGGGCACCGCTTGTGCCCCGTTTTCTCCTCTGCGACAATAGCGTTTTTCATTAGCGACTCCCATGATTGATAACGCTGTCCTTCGCCTGCGCGCAGAACGCCTCGCGCGCGCAACCCGGCCTTTTCTTGCTCGCGGCAACCGTATCCGCCGCTGTCAGCGCTGCCTGCTCCCCCTAAAACAGTGTCTGTGCGCAACGCTGGCGCCAGTGCCCGCCGACAGCCGCTTTTGCCTGGTAATGTTCGACACCGAGCCGATGAAGCCCAGCAATACCGGACGTCTTATCGCCGATATTCTGCCCAATACCGAAGCGTTTCAGTGGTCGCGTACCGAGCCGCCGCAGGCGTTGCTCGATCTGGTCGCCAACCCTGATTATCAGCCCATGGTCGTCTTTCCGGCCTCTTATGCCGGAGCGGATCGTCAGGTACTGAGCGCCCCGCCGGAGGGTAAGCCGCCGTTGTTCATTATGCTCGACGGCACCTGGACGGAAGCACGGAAAATGTTTCGCAAAAGCCCGTATCTCGATGCGCTGCCGGTAATCTCAGTCGACCTGTCGCGCATCTCAGCCTATCACCTGCGCGAGGCCCACGCCGACGGTCAGTACTGTACGGCGGAAGTCGCCATTGCTCTGCTGGATTTAGCCGGCGACGCACAGGCGGCTGCCGCGCTTGGCGATCACTTTAGTCTGTTCAGAAGCCGCTATCTGGCGGGAAAAACGCAGCATAAGGGCAGTATCACAGCACAACAGGCTGAAAGCGTTTAAAATCATTCGGTCACTGGGGATTAAAGGAGACCGGAATGAGCCAACGAGGCCTGGAAGCACTGCTGCGGCCAAAATCGATCGCCGTCATTGGCGCATCGATGAAACCGCAGCGCGCTGGCTATTTAATGATGCGCAACCTGTTGGCCGGCGGTTTTAATGGCCCGGTCCTGCCGGTGACGCCCGCCTGGAAAGCGGTGCTTGGCGTACTGGCGTGGCCGACTATCGACAGCCTGCCTTTTACTCCGGATCTGGCGGTGCTCTGTACTAATGCCCGTCGCAACCTCGAGTTGCTCGAGGCCTTAGGGCGGAAAGGGTGTAAAACCTGCATTATCCTCTCTTCACAGCCGGACCAGTACCCGGCGCTGCTCGAATGCGCCGCCCGTTATCAAATGCGTCTACTCGGCCCCAACAGCCTGGGGCTCCTGGCGCCGTGGCAGGGCCTCAACGCCAGCTTCTCGCCGGTGCCTATCCAGCGCGGCAAGCTGGCGTTTATCTCGCAATCCGCCGCCGTCTCCAACACCATTCTGGACTGGGCGCAGCAGCGTGAAATGGGCTTCTCGTACTTTATTGCGCTGGGCGATAGTCTTGATATCGACGTCGACGACCTGCTCGATTTTCTCGCCCGTGATAGCAAGACCAGCGCCATTCTGCTCTATCTGGAGCATCTCAGCGATGCGCGGCGTTTTGTCTCCGCCGCCCGTAGCGCCTCGCGTAATAAACCCATTCTGGTCATCAAAAGCGGCCGCAGCCCGGCGGCGCAGAAATTGCTGCATGTAAACTCAGGAATGGATCCCGCCTGGGACGCCGCTATTCAGCGGGCGGGGCTACTGCGCGTGCAGGACACCCACGAGCTCTTTTCCGCCGTTGAAACCCTGAGCCATATGCGCCCATTGCGCGGCGAAAAACTGATGATCATCAGTAATGGCGCGGCGCCGGCGGCGCTGGCGTTGGACGAACTGTGGCTGCGTAACGGTAAGCTCGCCACGCCTAGCGAGGCAACCAGCAACCAGCTCAAACAGACGTTACCGACAGGCGTCGAGGTTGCTAATCCTCTGGATCTGCGCGATGACGCCAGCAGCGAGCATTATCTCAAGGCGCTGAATGTGTTGCTGGATAGCCAGGATTATGATGCGCTGCTGGTGATCCACTCCCCCAGCGCCGCGGCGCCGGGTACCGAAAGCGCGCTGGCGTTGATTGATGCCCTTAAGCGTCATCCGCGCGGGAAATACGTTACGGTGCTGACGAACTGGTGCGGAGAGTTCTCCTCCCAGGAGGCGCGACGGCTATTTAGCGAAGCCGGCATTCCAACCTATCGCACGCCTGAGGGTACCATTACCGCCTTTATGCATATGGTGGAATACCGTCGCAACCAGAAACAGCTACGGGAAACGCCGGTATTGTCCGATACGTTGACCGCCAATACCGCCGAGGCCCACACGCTATTGCAGCGCGCGCTGAGCGAAGGCGCGACCTCACTGGACACCCATGAAGTCAGCCCGGTGCTACGCGCCTACGGCATCCATACTCTGCCCACCTGGATTGCCGCCGACAGCGCCGAAGCGGTACATATCGCCGAGCAGATTGGCTACCCGGTGGCGTTGAAGTTACGTTCGCCGGATATTCCACATAAATCTGAAGTTCAGGGCGTTATGCTCTATTTACGAACCCCTGCTGAAGTCCAGCAGGCGGCGGACGCGATTATCGACAGGGTAAAAATGGCCTGGCCGCAGGCGCGTATTCATGGCCTGCTAGTCCAAAGCATGGCCAACCGCGCCGGGGCGCAGGAACTTCGGGTCGTCGTCGAGCATGACCCGCTTTTTGGCCCGTTGATCATGCTTGGCGAAGGCGGTGTCGAGTGGCGAGCGGAAAATCAGGCCGCGGTCGCCCTGCCGCCGCTGAATATGAACCTGGCGCGTTATCTGGTGATCCAGGCCATTAAGAGCAAAAAAATCCGCGGACGCAGCGCGCTGCGCCCGTTAGATATTCCCGGTCTTAGCCAGTTGCTGGTGCAGGTCTCTAATCTGATCGTCGATTGCCCCGAGATCCAGCGGTTGGATATTCACCCCTTGCTTGCTTCCGGCAACGAGTTTACCGCCCTCGACGTCACCCTCAGCCTGGCGCCATTTAGCGGCGACAGCGAAAGCCGGCTGGCAGTCAGACCCTATCCGCAACAGTTAGAAGAATGGGTGGTGATGAAAAACGGTGAACGCTGCCTGTTCCGGCCGATCCTGCCTGAGGATGAACCTCTGCTATTGGCTTTTATCGAACAGGTCACTAAAGAAGATCTCTATTACCGCTACTTCAGCGAGATCAACGAATTCACCCATGACGACTTAGCCAATATGACCCAGATCGACTACGATCGTGAAATGGCCTTTGTTGCGGTACGCGCTACGGAGCAAGGAAGCGAGATCCTTGGCGTGACCAGAGCGATTTCCGATCCTGATAACATTGATGCCGAGTTTGCCGTACTGGTACGCTCGGATCTGAAAGGTTTAGGTCTGGGGCGACAGCTCCTTGAAAAGCTTATCGCCTATACGCATGGACACGGATTACAGCGCTTAAATGGCATCACCATGCCAAATAACCGCGGCATGATAAGCCTTGCCAGAAAACTTGGCTTTGCCGTAGATATCCAGCTAGAAGACGGAATTGTGAGCCTGTCTCTTGCGCTGAATACGTTACATTCGGTGACAAGCGACAGCAATTAATGACCACATTCGCGGGTAGTGATGTTATTATTGCCCGCTTACGTCGTCTGCATGGTACAGAAGACCCTTCAATAAACAGAGAAGAAACGCACTGTGATGTTGTCAAAATTTAAGCGTAATAAACATCAACAACACCTTGCCCAACTCCCTAAGCTCTCTCAGTCAGTTGATGATATCGAGTTCTTTTACGCGCCGGCTGATTTCCGCCAGGCGCTACTGGCAAAGATAGCCCACGCCACCCAGCGTATTTGCATTATTGCGCTCTACCTTGAGCAAGATGATGGCGGAAAAGGAATACTGCAAGCCCTGTACGACGCCAAACGTCAACGTCCGGAACTGGACGTGCGCGTGCTGGTTGACTGGCATCGCGCCCAGCGCGGCCGCATCGGCGCTGCAGCCTCCAATACCAATGCCGACTGGTACTGTCGTATGGCCCAGGAAAATCCTGGGATTGATATCCCGGTCTATGGCGTCCCGGTCAATACCCGTGAAGCGCTCGGCGTGCTCCATTTTAAAGGCTTCATCATCGACGATAGCGTCATCTATAGCGGCGCCAGCCTGAACGATGTGTACCTGCATCAGCATGATAAATATCGCTACGATCGCTATCAGTGCATCCGCAACGGCAAGATGGCCGATGTCATGTTCGACTGGGTCGAGCACAACCTGGTACAGGGTCGCGGCGTGAATCGTCTCGATCGCCCGGATCGGCCGAAAAGCCCGGAAATCAAAAATGATATTCGCCTGTATCGCCAGGATCTGCGCGAAAGCGGCTATCACTTCACCGGCAATGCCGATGAAGAACAATTATCAGTCACACCGCTGGTCGGGCTCGGTAAATCGAGCTTGCTCAACAAGACTATCTTCCACCTGATGCCGTGTGCGGAACACAAGCTGACAATCTGCACCCCGTATTTCAACCTGCCCGCCGTACTGGTCAGAAATATTATTTCTCTGCTACGCAGCGGCAAAAAAGTGGAAATCATCGTCGGCGATAAGACCGCGAACGACTTCTATATCCCGGAAGATCAGCCGTTTAAAATCATCGGCGCACTGCCTTATTTGTACGAAATTAACCTGCGACGCTTCCTGAGCCGCCTGCAGTATTATGTGAATACCGATCAGCTCATCGTGCGTTTATGGAAAGATGACGATAACAGCTACCATCTAAAGGGTATGTGGGTTGATAACGAATGGATGCTGTTAACCGGCAATAACCTCAATCCGCGCGCCTGGCGGCTGGACTTGGAAAATGCCGTGCTTATCCACGATCCTAAACATCAACTGCGCGAAATGCGGGAAAAGGAGCTTCAGCTCATCCGTACGCATACGACGGTAGTGAAGCATTATCGCGATCTGCAAAGCATCGCCGACTATCCGGTGAAGGTGAAAAAGCTCATTCGCCGTCTGCGACGTATCCGCATCGACCGTCTTATTAGCCGCATTCTTTAAATCAATGCCCCGTTTACGGGGCTTTTTTTCAGGAAGCACTATGCGTCATCTTGTTATTTTTGCCCCTTTACTGCTTGGCGGCTGCAGCCATATGGCCAATGATGCCTGGAGCGGTCAGGACAAAGCCCAACACTTTCTCGCGTCGGCAATGCTCTCCGCGGCCGGCAATGAATATGCGCAGCATCAGGGATACAGCCGCGATCGCAGCGCCGCCATCGGTCTGATGTTTTCCGTTAGTCTGGGGGCATCAAAAGAGTTATGGGACAGCCGCCCGGCAGGGAGCGGCTGGAGCTGGAAAGATTTCGCCTGGGATGTCGCCGGCGCCACTACCGGCTATGCGGTGTGGCAACTGGCGCATCAATAAGGTTACAAACGCAGACCCTTCCCTTTACCGTGCAGCATCAGAGACACCAGGAAGGCAATCGCCGCCATCGCCGTCACGTACCAGTAGAAGGCATTCTCCATTCCCGCAGATTTAAGCGACAGCGCGACGTATTCCGCTGAACCACCGAACAACGCGTTTGCTACCGCATAGGACAAGCCCACGCCCAGCGCGCGAACCTGTGCCGGAAACATTTCCGCCTTCAGGATCCCGCTGATGGAAGTGTAGAAGCTGACAATCAGCAACGCACAAATCACCAGGGCAAATGCGGCATATGGAGAGCTGACATTTTGCAGCGCGCTAAGGATAGGCACGGTAAACAGCGTCGCCAGCACGCCGAAACACAGCATTGAAGTGCGGCGACCCACTTTATCCGAGAATGCGCCAAACAGCGGCTGTACCAGCATATACACGAAAAGCGCCGCCGTCATAATCATGCTGGCGGTGCTGGCCGACATGCCGGCGGTATTCACCAGATATTTTTGCATGTAGGTGGTGAAGGTGTAAAAAGTCAGCGAGCCGGCGGCGGTAAAGCCCAGCACCATGACAAAAGCCCGGCGATTACGCCACAAACCTTTAAAGGAACCGGCCTCTTTCAGCGCTCGGGTTTCCTGTTTCGAGGTTTCATCCAACTGACGGCGCAGCCACAGCGCGACGATGGCCAGTACGGCGCCCAGAGCAAAAGGTATACGCCATCCCCAGGCATGCAAGTCTTCATCACTGAGGATTTGCTGTAGCGCGACAACGACCAGTACCGCCAGCAGTTGACCGCCAATTAACGTAACGTACTGGAAGGAGGCGTAGAATCCTTTCTTTCCTTCTACTGCCACTTCACTCATGTAGGTCGCGCTGGTGCCATATTCCCCGCCAACGGACAGGCCCTGGAACAGACGTGCCAGCAGGAGCAAAGCCGGTGCCCAGGTGCCGATAGTGGCGTATCCCGGTAGACAAGCAATTACCAGCGAGCCGAAGCACATCATGCATACCGAAATAAGCATTGAGGCTTTACGTCCGCGACGGTCAGCAATGCGGCCAAACAGCCAGCCGCCGATGGGGCGCATCAGGAAGCCAGCGGCAAAAACTCCGGCGGTTTGTAACAATTGAGTAGTGGTATTTCCTGAAGGGAAAAAGATGTGCGCAAAATAGAGTGAGCAAAATGAATAGACATAAAAATCAAACCATTCCACCAGGTTCCCTGAAGATGCGCCCACAATTGCCCATACTCGGCGCCGGGTATCTCCCTGTTCCAGGGCCCCCTGCTCGTTAATACTGCTTTCTGTCATTGTAATTTTGCTCCAGCAAAGACCGTAATCTGTCTCATCGGGCGTGACACGTCACTTCGACAAATTAATTAGTGAACCAAATGTTATATAATTGTTATTTATTTATATGTGATTGTATTCACATTTTTTTTCGTAACACCGCTTTTCGCGATTAACGTCAGTACATGCGCAATGAAAAAGAGAATTATGGCGAAGTGGGTACAACGACGGGGTTTTATATGGCTTTGAATGAAGGTGAGCGTGTGGATATGGCGCGATCTTCCCCGCAGGAAGTGCGGATCTGTAGCCCCGGTAAGCGCAGCGCCACCGGGGAGATGGCGGCGCGTCTGGCCGCAAAAGACAAAAGCAGAAAGCCAGGTCTTCCGACTGAGCCTTTCGTTTACGTTGCTATGGCAGCGGCTTTTCCCGGAGGCGGTGCTGCGCACCTTTTCCGGGCTACGGGTTGCTACGCCGGTCTGTAGCCCCGGTAAGCGCAGCGCCACCGGGGAGCTATACGCCACACAGCAAAAAACCCCGCACCTTCCGGTACGGGGTTTTTCTTATTTGATGCCTGGCAGTTTATGGCGGGCGTCCTGCCCGCCACCCTCCGGGCCGTTGCTGCGCAACGTTCAAATCCGCTCCCGGCGGATTTGTCCTACTCCGGAGAGCGCTCACCGACAAACAACAGATAAAACAAAAGGCCCATTCTTCCGACTGAGCCTTTCGTTCTATTTGATGCCTGGCAGTTCCCTACTCTCACATGGGGAGACCCCACACTACCATCGGCGCTACGGCGTTTCACTTCTGAGTTCGGCATGGGGTCAGGTGGGACCACCGCGCTATCGCCGCCAGGCAAATTCTGTTTTATCAGCCCGTCATTACGACGCACTGATTAATCTGTATCAGGCTGAAAATCATCTCAAATCCGCCAAAACAGCTTCGGCGTTGTAAGGTTAAGCCTCACGGTTCATTAGTATCGGTTAGCTCAACGTATCGCTACGCTTACACACCCGACCTATCAACGTCATCGTCTTTAACGTTCCTTCAGGAGACTTAAAGTCTCAGGGAGAACTCATCTCGGGGCAAGTTTCGTGCTTAGATGCTTTCAGCACTTATCTCTTCCGCATTTAGCTACCGGGCAATGCCATTGGCATGACAACCCGAACACCAGTGATGCGTCCACTCCGGTCCTCTCGTACTAGGAGCAGCCCCCCTCAATTCTCCAGCGCCCACGGCAGATAGGGACCGAACTGTCTCACGACGTTCTAAACCCAGCTCGCGTACCACTTTAAATGGCGAACAGCCATACCCTTGGGACCTACTTCAGCCCCAGGATGTGATGAGCCGACATCGAGGTGCCAAACACCGCCGTCGATATGAACTCTTGGGCGGTATCAGCCTGTTATCCCCGGAGTACCTTTTATCCGTTGAGCGATGGCCCTTCCATTCAGAACCACCGGATCACTATGACCTGCTTTCGCACCTGCTCGCGCCGTCACGCTCGCAGTCAAGCTAGCTTATGCCATTGCACTAACCTCCTGATGTCCGACCAGGATTAGCTAACCTTCGTGCTCCTCCGTTACTCTTTGGGAGGAGACCGCCCCAGTCAAACTACCCACCAGACACTGTCCGCAACCCCGATTAGGGGCCAACGTTAGAACATCAAACATTAAAGGGTGGTATTTCAAGGTTGGCTCCACGCAGACTGGCGTCCACGCTTCAAAGCCTCCCACCTATCCTACACATCAAGGCTCAATGTTCAGTGTCAAGCTATAGTAAAGGTTCACGGGGTCTTTCCGTCTTGCCGCGGGTACACTGCATCTTCACAGCGAGTTCAATTTCACTGAGTCTCGGGTGGAGACAGCCTGGCCATCATTACGCCATTCGTGCAGGTCGGAACTTACCCGACAAGGAATTTCGCTACCTTAGGACCGTTATAGTTACGGCCGCCGTTTACCGGGGCTTCGATCAAGAGCTTCTCCTTACGGATAACCCCATCAATTAACCTTCCGGCACCGGGCAGGCGTCACACCGTATACGTCCACTTTCGTGTTTGCACAGTGCTGTGTTTTTAATAAACAGTTGCAGCCAGCTGGTATCTTCGACTGATTTCAGCTCCACCCGCAGGGGCTTCACCTACATATCAGCGTGCCTTCTCCCGAAGTTACGGCACCATTTTGCCTAGTTCCTTCACCCGAGTTCTCTCAAGCGCCTTGGTATTCTCTACCTGACCACCTGTGTCGGTTTGGGGTACGATTTGATGTTACCTGATGCTTAGAGGCTTTTCCTGGAAGCAGGGCATTTGTTACTTCAGCACCGTAGTGCCTCGTCATCACACCTCAGCGTTAAAAGGTACCGGATTTACCTGGAACCTCCGCCTACATGCTTAAACCGGGACAACCGTCGCCCGGCTAACATAGCCTTCTCCGTCCCCCCTTCGCAGTAACACCAAGTACAGGAATATTAACCTGTTTCCCATCGACTACGCCTTTCGGCCTCGCCTTAGGGGTCGACTCACCCTGCCCCGATTAACGTTGGACAGGAACCCTTGGTCTTCCGGCGTGCGGGCTTTTCACCCGCATTATCGTTACTTATGTCAGCATTCGCACTTCTGATACCTCCAGCAACCCTCACAGGTCACCTTCGCAGGCTTACAGAACGCTCCCCTACCCAACAACACATAGTGTCGCTGCCGCAGCTTCGGTGCACAGTTTAGCCCCGTTACATCTTCCGCGCAGGCCGACTCGACCAGTGAGCTATTACGCTTTCTTTAAATGATGGCTGCTTCTAAGCCAACATCCTGGCTGTCTGTGCCTTCCCACATCGTTTCCCACTTAACTGTGACTTTGGGACCTTAGCTGGCGGTCTGGGTTGTTTCCCTCTTCACGACGGACGTTAGCACCCGCCGTGTGTCTCCCGTGATAACATTCTTCGGTATTCGTAGTTTGCATCGGGTTGGTAAGTCGGGATGACCCCCTAGCCGAAACAGTGCTCTACCCCCGAAGATGAATTCACGAGGCGCTACCTAAATAGCTTTCGGGGAGAACCAGCTATCTCCCGGTTTGATTGGCCTTTCACCCCCAGCCACAAGTCATCCGCTAATTTTTCAACATTAGTCGGTTCGGTCCTCCAGTTAGTGTTACCCAACCTTCAACCTGCCCATGGCTAGATCACCGGGTTTCGGGTCTATACCCTGCAACTTAACGCCCAGTTAAGACTCGGTTTCCCTGCGGCTCCCCTATACGGTTAACCTTGCTACAGAATATAAGTCGCTGACCCATTATACAAAAGGTACGCAGTCACACCATAAAGGTGCTCCCACTGCTTGTACGTACACGGTTTCAGGTTCTTTTTCACTCCCCTCGCCGGGGTTCTTTTCGCCTTTCCCTCACGGTACTGGTTCACTATCGGTCAGTCAGGAGTATTTAGCCTTGGAGGATGGTCCCCCCATATTCAGACAGGATACCACGTGTCCCGCCCTACTCTTCGAGTTCACAGCCTGTGCATTTTGGTGTACGGGACTATCACCCTGTACCGTCGGACTTTCCAGACCGTTCCACTAACACACAAGCTGATTCAGACTCTGGGCTGCTCCCCGTTCGCTCGCCGCTACTGGGGGAATCTCGGTTGATTTCTTTTCCTCGGGGTACTTAGATGTTTCAGTTCCCCCGGTTCGCCTCGTTAACCTATGTATTCAGTTAACGATAGTGTGACGAATCACACTGGGTTTCCCCATTCGGACATCGCCGGCTATAACGGTTCATATCACCTTACCGACGCTTTTCGCAGATTAGCACGTCCTTCATCGCCTCTGACTGCCAGGGCATCCACCGTGTACGCTTAGTCGCTTAACCTCACAACCCGAAGATGTTTCACTTCTGATTGCGAAAATTTGAGAGACTCGAACACACATTGACTGTGTGTCGTTTCAATTTTCAGCTTGATCCAGATTTTTAAAGAGCAAATATCTCAAACGTCACCCGAAGATGAGTTTTGAGATATGTCGGCGCGCGTCTTTCACTCACGAACCAGCAAGTGGCGTCCCCTAGGGGATTCGAACCCCTGTTACCGCCGTGAAAGGGCGGTGTCCTGGGCCTCTAGACGAAGGGGACACTGAAGTCTCAATCGCAAGACGCCTTGCTTCTCTACTTTCATCAGACAATCTGTGTGAGCACTACAAAGGCAGGTTCTTTAAGGTAAGGAGGTGATCCAACCGCAGGTTCCCCTACGGTTACCTTGTTACGACTTCACCCCAGTCATGAATCACAAAGTGGTAAGCGCCCTCCCGAAGGTTAAGCTACCTACTTCTTTTGCAACCCACTCCCATGGTGTGACGGGCGGTGTGTACAAGGCCCGGGAACGTATTCACCGTAGCATTCTGATCTACGATTACTAGCGATTCCGACTTCATGGAGTCGAGTTGCAGACTCCAATCCGGACTACGACATACTTTATGAGGTCCGCTTGCTCTCGCGAGGTCGCTTCTCTTTGTATATGCCATTGTAGCACGTGTGTAGCCCTACTCGTAAGGGCCATGATGACTTGACGTCATCCCCACCTTCCTCCAGTTTATCACTGGCAGTCTCCTTTGAGTTCCCGGCCGGACCGCTGGCAACAAAGGATAAGGGTTGCGCTCGTTGCGGGACTTAACCCAACATTTCACAACACGAGCTGACGACAGCCATGCAGCACCTGTCTCAGAGTTCCCGAAGGCACCAAAGCATCTCTGCTAAGTTCTCTGGATGTCAAGAGTAGGTAAGGTTCTTCGCGTTGCATCGAATTAAACCACATGCTCCACCGCTTGTGCGGGCCCCCGTCAATTCATTTGAGTTTTAACCTTGCGGCCGTACTCCCCAGGCGGTCGACTTAACGCGTTAGCTCCGGAAGCCACGCCTCAAGGGCACAACCTCCAAGTCGACATCGTTTACGGCGTGGACTACCAGGGTATCTAATCCTGTTTGCTCCCCACGCTTTCGCACCTGAGCGTCAGTCTTTGTCCAGGGGGCCGCCTTCGCCACCGGTATTCCTCCAGATCTCTACGCATTTCACCGCTACACCTGGAATTCTACCCCCCTCTACAAGACTCTAGCCTGCCAGTTTCGAATGCAGTTCCCAGGTTGAGCCCGGGGATTTCACATCCGACTTGACAGACCGCCTGCGTGCGCTTTACGCCCAGTAATTCCGATTAACGCTTGCACCCTCCGTATTACCGCGGCTGCTGGCACGGAGTTAGCCGGTGCTTCTTCTGCGAGTAACGTCAATCACTAAGGTTATTAACCTTAATGCCTTCCTCCTCGCTGAAAGTACTTTACAACCCGAAGGCCTTCTTCATACACGCGGCATGGCTGCATCAGGCTTGCGCCCATTGTGCAATATTCCCCACTGCTGCCTCCCGTAGGAGTCTGGACCGTGTCTCAGTTCCAGTGTGGCTGGTCATCCTCTCAGACCAGCTAGGGATCGTCGCCTAGGTGAGCCATTACCCCACCTACTAGCTAATCCCATCTGGGCACATCTGATGGCATGAGGCCCGAAGGTCCCCCACTTTGGTCTTGCGACGTTATGCGGTATTAGCTACCGTTTCCAGTAGTTATCCCCCTCCATCAGGCAGTTTCCCAGACATTACTCACCCGTCCGCCGCTCGTCACCCGAGAGCAAGCTCTCTGTGCTACCGCTCGACTTGCATGTGTTAGGCCTGCCGCCAGCGTTCAATCTGAGCCATGATCAAACTCTTCAATTTAAGTTTGATGCTCGTGAATTAAACTTCGTAATGAATTACGCATGTTCACTCAGAGACTTGGTATTCATTTTTCGTCCGAGGACGTTAAGAATCCATGTCACTTTGAGTGCCCACACAGATTGTCTGATAAATTGTTAAAGAGCAGTTGCAACGCGGCTTTCAGCTCACCGTTGCGAGGTCCCGTATATTACGTTTTCCTCATTCAGAGTCAAGCGCTTATTTCGCTTTTCTCTGTCGGTTTTCAGCGTCGTATTTCACTGCTGAAACCCTGCTGACCCGGCGGCTTGTTTGCCGTTGTTCCGTGTCAGTGGAGGCGCATTATAGGGAGTAATTCTGAAGTGACAAGCATAAATTCAAAAAAACAATTCAAGCGCTCACTTTTCAACCAAATCATCGTTTGGACTTTAATTCTTGCCTGGTTTTTAAACAAAAACGAGCCCAGAGGGCCCGTTTTTGTCGTTTTGTGACTTACTGCACTGCCACGATACGGTCGTCTTTCACCACCAGCTCGACGGTTTTACCCGGAACCAGCTCGCCAGACAAGATTTGCTGGGCTAACGGGTTCTCTATCTGTTGCTGGATGGCACGTTTCAATGGACGCGCACCGTATACCGGGTCGTAGCCATTTTCGCTCAGCAGCTTCAGCGCCTCATCGGACATATGCACTTCATAGCCGCGCTCTTCCAGACGTTTATACAAACGCTGCAGTTGGATCTGCGCAATAGAAGCAATGTGTTTTTCACCCAACGGATGGAAGACCACCACTTCATCGATACGGTTGATAAACTCCGGACGGAAGCGCTGACTAACCACGCCAAGCACCAGATCCTTCATATGACCGTAGTCCAGCTCGCCGAAACGTTCCTGAATCAGATCGGAACCGAGGTTAGAGGTCATGATGACAACCGTATTACGGAAGTCGACCGTTCTCCCCTGCCCGTCGGTCAGGCGACCATCGTCAAGCACCTGCAGCAGAATGTTAAATACATCCGGATGCGCTTTTTCCACTTCATCCAGCAGGATGACGGAATAAGGACGACGACGAACCGCTTCGGTCAGATACCCGCCCTCTTCGTAACCCACATATCCCGGAGGCGCACCGACCAGACGCGAGACGGAGTGTTTCTCCATAAATTCGGACATATCGATACGCACCATCGCGTCGTCGCTGTCGAACATGAAGTTAGCCAGCGTTTTGCAAAGCTCAGTTTTACCCACCCCGGTCGGGCCGAGGAACAGGAACGAACCAATAGGCCGGTTCGGGTCAGACAATCCGGCGCGGCTACGGCGAATGGCGTTGGATACCGCTTCAACCGCTTCATCCTGGCCAATGACGCGGTGATGCAGATCCTGCTCCATACGCAGCAGTTTTTCGCGCTCGCTTTCCATCATCCGCGCCACCGGAATGCCGGTCCAACGCGCCAGCACTTCGGCAATCTCGGCATCGGTTACTTTGTTACGTAACAGGCGCATCGTTTTGCCTTCAGACTGGGTGGCTGCCGCCAGCTGTTTTTCCAGCTCCGGAATTTTACCGTATTGCAGCTCGGACATCCGCGCGAGGTCGCCAAGACGTCGTGCTTGTTCGATGGCAATTTTGGCTTGTTCCAGCTCGGCTTTAATAGTCTGCGTACCGGAGAGTGATGCTTTTTCCGCTTTCCACTCTTCTTCCAGCACCGAATACTGGCTTTCTTTGTCCGCCAGCTCTTCATTAAGCATATCGAGACGTTTCAGGCTCGCTTCATCGGCCTCTTTCTTCAGCGCCTGCTGTTCCAGCTTCAACTGGATGATACGGCGATCGAGACGGTCCAGCTCTTCCGGCTTCGAGTCGATCTGCATACGGATGCTGGATGCCGCTTCATCGATAAGGTCGATAGCTTTATCCGGCAACTGACGGTCGGCAATATAGCGATGCGACAGGGTCGCCGCCGCCACGATGGCCGGGTCAGTGATCTGCACGTGGTGGTGCAGTTCATAACGTTCTTTCAGACCGCGCAAAATCGCGATGGTATCTTCTACCGTCGGCTCGGCAACAAACACTTTCTGGAAACGACGTTCCAGCGCAGCGTCTTTTTCAATGTACTGGCGGTATTCATCAAGGGTGGTGGCGCCGACGCAGTGCAGTTCACCGCGTGCCAGGGCCGGTTTCAGCATGTTGCCGGCATCCATCGCGCCGTCGGCTTTACCCGCGCCGACCATGGTGTGCAGCTCATCGATAAACAGGATAACGTTGCCTTCCTGTTTCGCCAGATCGTTCAGCACGCCTTTCAGACGTTCTTCGAACTCGCCGCGATATTTCGCCCCGGCCACCAGCGCGCCCATATCCAGCGCTAATACCCGACGGCCTTTCAGCCCTTCTGGTACTTCGCCGTTGACGATACGCTGCGCCAGTCCTTCGACGATTGCCGTTTTACCCACCCCGGGCTCACCAATCAGTACCGGGTTGTTTTTAGTACGGCGCTGAAGTACCTGGATGGTACGACGGATCTCTTCATCACGGCCGATCACCGGGTCCAGCTTGCCTTGTTCGGCCCGTTCGGTCAGATCGACGGTAAATTTTTTCAATGCCTGACGTTGGTCTTCGGCACCCTGATCGTTCACGCTTTCACCTCCGCGCATTTGTTCAATCGCCTGAGTCACATTGGCGGTTGTTGCTCCGGCAGATTTCAGCAGGTCGGTCAGCGTACCGCGTGATTCAAGCGCCGCCAGAACGAACAGTTCTGACGAAATAAAGTTATCCTTTCTCTTTTGCGCCAGCTTGTCGCAAAGATTGAGAATACGCACCAGATCCTGAGACGGCTGCACGTCGCCGCCGGTACCTTCTACCTGCGGTAAACGGCTCAGCGCCTGTTCGATTTGGCTGCGTAACGCCACGGCGTTAACACCCGCCGAGGTTAATAAAGGATGTACCGATCCCCCTTCCTGATTCAGCAAGGCGCTCATTAGATGAAGTGGTTCGATGAATTGGTTGTCGTGCCCGAGTGCTAGCGACTGGGCATCGGCAAGAGCAAGCTGGAATTTATTAGTAAGACGATCCAGACGCATAACTCCTCCCATAAACAGGTCAAATTTGCTACTGGAGATTAAATGAGGTCATCCCTCAATTATTCAAGGTTAAAGACCTGAACTATGTGAAAAATAAGTTTGCCTTCTGGATCGTCTTGATTCTCTAGGTTATATCAGCCAAATGAAACTTGCCATACGACCTGTGGTCTTGTCGCGACGATAAGAGAAAAAATCATCCTTTTCACTTAGAGTGCAACGATCGCCGCCGAAAATCTGCTCCACGCCGACGTTTGCCAGGCGCTGACGAGCCAATTGATAGATATTAGCAAAATATTTTTCACCGGCAGGACGGAAGGCGCTCTCCGCCTGGGCATCTTTGGCGATGAAAGCCTCGCGCACTTCCGCACCGACTTCAAACGCCTCAGGGCCAATTGCCGGACCAAGCCAGGCCAGGATATTTTCCGGTTTATCATTAAAGCAGGCGACCGTTTCTTCCAGTACGCCTTCACATAAGCCGCGCCATCCGGCGTGCGCTGCCGCCACCTCGGTTCCGTCGCGGTTACAGAACAGCACCGGCAGGCAGTCCGCGGTCATCACCGCACAAACGGTACCCGGCGTATTACAGTATGACGCATCGGCGCGTTTTGACACGTACGGCCCGCCATCCAACTTTAGTACCGTGGTACCATGCACCTGCTCCAGCCACACCGGATAAGAGGGTAATCCGCCAGCGGCAAACATCCGCCGGCGGTTTTCTTCGACATGCGGGAGATCGTCGCCGCAATGGGCGCCAAGGTTCAACGAGTCATACGGAGGCAGGCTCACGCCGCCCACACGAGTAGAACTACAGGCCGCCACGCCTTTCGGCATTGGCCACTGCGGAACAATCAGCTTTGTCATAACCAGTCAATATCGTCCTTATGGGCTTCAAAATCGGCGCGCATGGCGTCGATCAGATCCACCATATCCTGCGGGATCGGCGCATGCCATTCCATCTCAATACCGGTAATTGGGTGATACAGACGCAGCATCGTCGCGTGCAATGCCTGGCGATCGAATTTGCGTAGCGCGCTGATGAACTCGTCCGATGCCCCTTTCGGCGGACGCGGGCGGCCGCCGTAAACCTGATCGCCCACCAGCGGATGGGTGATATGCGCCATATGGACGCGAATCTGGTGGGTACGGCCGGTTTCCAGACGCAGGCGCAAACGGGTGTGGATACGGAAATGTTCCATAATGCGGTAATGGGTCACCGCCGGTTTCCCCATCGGGTGAACCGCCATATGCGTGCGCTTGGTTGGGTGACGGCTGATCGGTTCTTCAACCGTACCGCCAGCGGTCATGTGGCCGATGGCCACCGCTTCATACTCGCGGGTAATTTCGCGCAGCTGCAGCGACTCGACCAGACGCGTTTGCGCCGGAATAGTCTTCGCCACGACCATCAGGCCGGTGGTGTCTTTATCCAGACGGTGGACAATTCCCGCGCGCGGTACATCGGCAATGGGCGGATAGTAATGCAGCAGCGCATTCAGCACAGTACCGTCAGGGTTGCCCGCACCGGGGTGCACAACCAAATCACGTGGTTTGTTGATGACCAGGATGTCGTCATCTTCATAGACGATATTGAGCGGAATATCCTGCGGTTCAAAACGCACGTCTTCCTCGATCTCAACATCGATAGAGACGGCCTCGCCGCCAAAAACTTTTTCTTTCGGCTTGTCGATGACGTTGCCGTTTACCAGCACGCGCTGGTCAAGGATCCATTCTTTTATCCGCGAACGTGAATAATCCGGGAACAATTCGGCCAAAGCCTGATCTAAGCGTTGACCGAGTTGATTTTCGGACACCGTTGCGGTGAGTTGTACTCGTTGTGCCATATACAGCTTCTTCGTTTAACGTTGGGTTTTACGGCTTTGCCGTTTAATATAGTGTGCTATTGTAGCTGGTCTTAATCGGGAGCAGGAACAGAGATTCTCCCGCATAAACATTTTGAGGAAGTCAAAACGTCATGACGCGCATGAAATACCTGGTGGCAGCAGCCACACTGAGCCTGGCTTTGGTGGGTTGCTCTGGCTCAAAGGAGGAGGTGCCTGATAATCCGCCGAATGAAATTTACGCGACCGCCCAGCAAAAGTTGCAGGACGGTAACTGGAAACAGGCAATAACGCAACTGGAAGCGTTGGATAATCGCTATCCATTTGGTCCTTACTCCCAACAGGTACAGCTGGACCTGATTTATGCGTATTACAAAAATGCCGATTTGCCGCTGGCTCAGGCCGCAATCGATCGTTTCGCTCGTCTGAATCCTACGCATCCAAACATTGACTACGTCATCTATATGCGCGGCCTGACTAACATGGCCCTCGATGACAGCGCTCTGCAGGGCTTCTTCGGCGTCGATCGTTCCGACCGCGACCCGCAGCACGCTCGCGACGCATTCAATGATTTCTCGAAGCTGGTTCGCGGTTATCCGAACAGCCAGTACGCCACTGACGCCTACAAGCGTCTGGTGTTCCTGAAAGATCGTCTGGCGAAGTATGAGCTATCGGTGGTGGATTATTACACCGACCGCGGCGCCTGGGTTGCCGTTGTGAACCGCGTTGACGGTATGCTGCGTAACTACCCGGATACACAGGCCACTCGCGATGCGCTGCCGAAGATGGAAAACGCCTATCGTCAGATGCAAATGAACGCGCAGGCTGACAAAGTCGCCAAAATCATCGCCGCCAACGGCAAAAACACCTGAGGGTGATAGCAGAAAGCAAAACGGCAGCCACGCGGCTGCCGTTTTTTTATTCAATGAACACCAGCGCTGAAGCGGTTTAGCGCCGAGTTAACTCATCAAATATGGCGCCCTTTCTTCATTTCGACAAGTAAAATCTCATCCGTTCCTGTCCTGTCTCACAAAATGAATTCGTTGACAAAAAGTGACATTTAAATGTGATTTAGATCACACATTTTGACATTGGGCGAGGTATGCTGGGTTCACCAAGACGGGAAAGACAAGAGGTAAAATTTATGACAATGAACATTACCAGTAAACAAATGGAAATTACTCCGGCAATCCGCCAGCATGTCGCAGACCGTCTCGCCAAACTGGATAAGTGGCAAACTCATTTAATCAACCCGCACATCATTCTCTCTAAGGAGCCGCAGGGTTTTATTGCTGACGCAACCATCAATACGCCGAACGGTCATCTGGTTGCCAGCGCGCGTCATGAAGACATGTACGCCGCCATTAACGAATTGATCAACAAGCTGGAACGGCAGCTGAATAAAGTGCAACACAAAGGGGAAGCCCGCCGCGCCGCCACATCGGTGAAAGAGGCAGGCTTTGTGGAAGAAGAAGAGTAATCCTTAACTTAAGTTGTGTCATGCCACGCGCCTTCGGGCGCGTTTTTCGTTTTTTATTGACAGGATGAAAACAGTACAGGTACTGTAATCCACACTAACCTAAGGAATTCATCGTGAAACGACTCCCGTTCTTCTTCGCATTCTTTTTTACCTTCCCCTGACTGGGAGGCGGTTCGTCGTATAAGAAAGAATGCGAAGACGAATAACAAGGCCTCCCACGCGGGAGGCCTTTTTTATTGATAACAAGAAAGGCAACACAATTATGACCGAGGAAAACCCATTACTGGCCCTGCGCGACAAAATAAGCGCCCTGGATGAAAAACTGCTCGCGCTGCTGGCCGAACGCCGCGGCCTGGCGGTGGAAGTCGGGAAAGCGAAGCTGGAATCGCACCGTCCGGTACGCGATATCGACCGCGAACGCGACCTGCTGGAGCGTTTAATGACGCTTGGCAAAAAGCATCATCTGGACGCCCACTACATTACCCGCCTGTTCCAGCTGATTATTGAAGACTCCGTTCTTACCCAACAGGCGCTACTGCAGCAGCATCTCAATAAGATTAACCCCCACTCCGCGCGTATCGCCTTCCTGGGGCCTAAAGGTTCGTACTCACATCTTGCCGCGCGCCAGTACGCCGCGCGTCATTTTGAGCAATTTATCGAAAGCGGCTGCGCGAAATTCGCCGATATCTTTGAGCAGGTCGAAACCGGTCAGGCCGATTACGCCGTCGTGCCGATCGAAAACACCAGCTCCGGCGGGATCAACGATGTGTACGATCTGCTGCAGCACACCAGTCTGTCGATCGTTGGCGAACTGACGCTGCCAATCGATCACTGTGTGCTCGTTTCGTCCTCAACGGACGCCGATAAGATCGAGACCGTCTATAGTCATCCGCAGCCGTTCCAGCAGTGCAGCCAGTATTTAAGCCGCTATCCGCACTGGAAAATCGAGTACACCGAGAGCACCTCGGCGGCGATGGAAAAAGTCGCGCAGGCAAAATCTCCCACCGTTGCCGCGCTGGGTAGCGAAGCCGGCGGCGCGCTGTACGGGCTGCAGGTGCTGGAGCACTGCCAGGCTAACCAGACGCAAAACATCACTCGTTTCCTGGTGCTGGCGCGTAAAGCGGTGAACGTATCCGATCAGGTGCCGGCGAAAACGACGTTGTTAATCGCCACCGGCCAACAGGCGGGCGCGCTGGTTGAAGCGCTTCTGGTGCTGCGTAACCACAACCTGATCATGAGCAAGCTGGAATCGCGCCCAATCCACGGTAACCCGTGGGAAGAGATGTTTTATCTGGATATTCAGGCCAACCTGGAATCCCTTCCTCTACGTAAAGCCTTAAAAGAGCTGGCCGAAATTACCCGTTCGATGAAAGTACTGGGCTGTTACCCGAGCGAAAACGTCGTGCCGGTCGACCCGGCTTAACGTTCAATAAATTGCCGTTTCTTCATCCCTGCCACCGCAACCGGCAGGGTGAAGATGGCGCCGGAAAGCGGATATTGCGCCACTTCGTCGGCGTCCATATTTTCCCGGGTGGTAGTGATATAGAGCGTTTTCATGTCCGCGCCGCCGAAACACGCCATCGTGGGGCAACGCACCGGCACGCGATACTCTTCCAGTTGTTCTCCGTTCGGCGAAAAGCGGGCAATCCGCCAGCCGTCAAACATCGCGCTCCAGTAACAGCCTTCTTCATCAACCGCCGCACCGTCAGGGATCCCCTCTCCCGGATGGAAACGACGAAACACTTCCCGTATGCCCGGCTCGCCCTGCTCATCCAGCGGCGTGCGGTAAATCACCGCGTTTGGCGTATCGGAGGTATACATCCAGCGCTTATCGTCGCTAAATGCCAGACCATTAGCACCATGAATATCGCACTGCACCACCTTTGGCGTCAGGTCATTATCAATCCGTACCAGCAGCGCGCCATTGTAATCCCCCGGCCCCCAGAAGGTCCCTGCGTAAAAACGGCCATCCCGGTCGGTGCCGCCGTCGTTAAAACGCGCCAGATCCGGGTTACTTGGGTTATCACAAATTTTGCGTTGCAGCAGACCACGGGCATCACAAAGCCAGATACCGCTACGTAAGGCAACGATAAAACCGCCCTTCTCGCGCAGAGCAAAGCATCCCACTTCTTCGGGAAATTGCAGAACCTGGTGTTCTTTACTGCGTGTATCGTAGCGGTGAATTTCGCACTCCAGAATATCCGCCCAGTACAGTACCTGTTCGGCATCGCTCCAGGTTGGGCATTCCGGCAGGTGCCCGACGTAATCAAACAGCGGTTGCGGTTGAGCCATCTTTTCATCCCTATAAAAAAAGCCAGCGGGTTACCCCTCTGGCTTTATTGTATACACGTTTAGCGGACTTACTGTCGATTATCATTCGCCTGACGCAGCAGCGTGCGGCTTTCGCTCTGGAAGCGCTGGGCGTAATCGCCAAACCAGTGTTCGACTTTACGGAAGCTGTCGATAAACGCCTGTTTATCGCCCTGCTCCAGCAGGCCAATCGCTTCGCCGAAACGCTGGTAGTAGCGCTTAATCAACGCCAGATTATTTTCTGACGACATAATGATGTCGGCATACAGCTGCGGATCCTGGGCAAACAGACGCCCCACCATCGCCAGCTCCAGCCGATAAATCGGCGAAGAGAGCGCCAATAGTTGCTCAAGACGAACGTTCTCTTCGGCCAGATGCAGGCCATAGGCGAAAGTGGCAAAGTGACGCAACGCCTGAATAAACGCCATGTTCTGATCGTGCTCAACGGCGCTGATGCGGTGCAGTCGCGCCCCCCAGACCTGAATCTGTTCAAGGAACCACTGGTACGCTTCCGGCTGACGCCCATCGCAGTAAACCACTACCTGTTTCGCCAGGCTGCCGCTGTCCGGGCCAAACATCGGGTGCAATCCCAATACCGGGCCGTTATGCGCCGCCAGCATCGCCTGCAGCGGCTCGGCTTTGATGGAAGCCAGATCGACCAGAATGCAATCTGCCGGCAGCGGCGGCAGACGTGAAATCGTCTCGGCTGTGGTATGGATCGGAACGCTGACGATAACCATCCCGGCATCGGCGACAATCTCTGTCGCCCGCGGCCAGTCTTCTTTTTCCAGTACCCGCACCTGATAGCCAGACAGCGTCAGCATCTTCTCAAACAGACGTCCCATCTGCCCGCCGCCGCCAACAATGACCACCGGGCGCAGATTCGGATGCAGCGTTTTGAAGCCTTTGTCGTTTTCACTTGAATACGATTCGCGCATCACCCGACGCAGAACATCCTCGATAAGATCCGGCGGCACGCCGAGCGCCGCCGCCTCTTCCCGGCGGGAAGCCAGCATCGCGGCTTCCCGTTCCGGTACGTAAATCGGCAGGCCATATTTACTCTTAACCTCGCCAACCTCCGCCACCAGCTCCAGGCGCTTTGCCAGCAAATCAAGCAGCGCCTTATCAACTTCATCAATTTGATCGCGCAATGCGGTCAGTTCAGCAACCATACAATCCTCTTAAGCCAGACGTGCCGCCAGATGTCCGCGCAGATCGCTATCGAGCTCGCGCAGCAGTGCATCGGTAGTTTCCCAGCTGATGCAGGCATCGGTGACGGATACGCCATACTTCATATCGCAACGGGGCTGCTCAGAAGACTGATTGCCTTCGTGGATATTGCTCTCAATCATCAGGCCAATGATGGAACGGTTGCCATCTTTGATCTGCGCGACGACGGATTCCGCAACCGCCGGCTGACGACGGAAGTCTTTATTGGAATTACCATGACTGCAATCTATCATCAGCGACGGTTTCAGTCCCGCCTGCGCCATCTCTTTTTCGCACTTCTCAACATCTTCCGGGCCGTAGTTAGGCGCTTTGCCGCCGCGCAGAATGACGTGACCATCCGGATTCCCCTGGGTCTGCAGCAGGCAAACCTGGCCGGCCTGGTTGATGCCGACAAAACGGTGCGGCATGGCGGCGGCGCGCATGGCGTTGATCGCCGTCGCCAGGCTGCCATCGGTACCGTTTTTAAAACCAACCGGCATCGACAGACCGGATGCCATTTCACGGTGGGTCTGCGATTCGGTGGTACGCGCGCCGATAGCGGACCAGCTGAACAGATCGCCAAGGTATTGCGGGCTATTAGGATCGAGCGCTTCTGTTGCCAGCGGCAGGCCCATATTGACCAAATCAACCAGCAGGCGACGCGCGATCTTGAGACCGCCTTCAACATCAAACGAGCCATCCATGTGCGGATCGTTAATCAGCCCTTTCCAGCCAACGGTAGTACGGGGCTTTTCAAAATAGACGCGCATCACCAGGTAGAGGCTATCGCTGACCTCTGCGGCAAGGGCTTTAAATCGACGAGCATATTCGATAGCAGCTTCCGGATCGTGAATTGAGCAAGGACCGCAGACCACCAGCAGACGCGGATCGCGGCCGGCAATAATGTTGGAAATAGTCTGCCGGGAGTGGGCGATCTGCGCTTCCTGCTCCACGGTTAACGGGAATTCGGCTTTCAGCTGATCCGGGGTAATCAGAACTTGTTCATCGGTAATATGTACGTTATTCAGCGCGTCTTTTTGCATGATGGCGATCCTGTATAGCTCGTTTGCGATAGTTGTTGCCTCAGCGGGCATGACGTAACCATACCATATAAAGTAAAGATATCAATCCATATTACGTAAACTTTAATTTACACTAGCAAAATAATTGGCATCGGATTGCCCGCAAACTGTTCATATAAATGTACACATGACGAAAGACTCTTTTTGCCGCCGCGCTTTACTCATTCCTTTACTAAAATTCCTGGTAAGGATTATCTCAAAGCGGCCGGGGCAGCTAATGACGCTTTTTGCCAATAATGCTATTCTCCGCTCAGGCAACTGCGAACTGCGTTTCCCGTGCAATAACGATTTGACGGACCCGTTAATGAAAGAGTTTTACCGTCTATTTTTGCTTTTCTTTTTGCTCATCGCGGGAGTTCCCACTTTTGCCGCTGAGACATCTGAGAACGTTCGCGCCATAGTTTCGGGGATTGTGACTTATACGCGCTGGCCAAATTTATCCGGCCCGCCGAAGTTATGCGTTTTTTCCACCTCCCGATATATCCGCAGTTTGGCTCAGGAAGCGCCGGAAAATTTACCTTATCAACCGGTGATAGTTCGAAATTCACAGGAAGCCCTAAAGGCCAGCTGCGACGGTTTGTATTTCGGCAGTGAAACCCCGGATCAGCAGTCTGCATTAACAAAAAAATATGGCTCCCGTCCCCTATTACTCATAGCGGAACAAAATACCGATTGCTCTTTTGGCAGCGCTTTTTGCTTGCTCATAAATGACGATAGGGTGAGGTTTTCCGTTAATCTGGATGTCCTGACGCATAGCGGTGTACGGGTCAATCCGGACGTACTGATGCTTGCCCGGAAGAAATCACATGAATAAGGATTTTTCTCAGGCCCCGCGCCCCACTTTCAAAAACGCGTTACGCCGAATCAGCATGATAAGCGTAGTGATTTCGATGACGCTGGTCTGGCTTTTGCTCAGCGCCGCCTCTGTCATCACGTTAAAACAGTACGCGCAAAAAAATCTTGAGCTCACCGCGGCAACCATGGGCCGCAGCCTCGAAGCGGCACTGGTTTTTGGCGATGCCACCGCCGCAGAAGATACGCTGGCGACGCTTGGAAGACAGGGGCAATTTTCCGAAGCCACGCTTCTGGACAGCCGTCAGCGTCATTTCGCCGACTGGCGTAATGACGCCTTAGTTAAAAACGAAAAATTCAGTGGTTATATTAGTAAATGGCTGTTTCCTGAACCGACTGTCCAGCCAATCTGGCATCAGGGAAAAATAATCGGTGAGCTTCGTCTGAAGGCGCTCGATCGGTTAATCAGTCATTTTCTCGGTGTTTCGCTGATCGTATTGACCGGTAGTATTCTGCTGGCGTCCGTTATCGCCCTGATGCTCACCCATTCTCTGCACCGCGGTATTGTCACCGCGCTGCAAAGTATTACCGAAGTGGTACATGATATCCGCGAAAACCGCCATTTCTCGCGCCGTGTACCGGAAGAACGTATTGAGGAATTCCATCTCTTCGCCCAGGACTTCAATAGCCTGCTCGGAGAAATGGAGGATTGGCAGCGTCAGCTGCAGGCAAAAAATGCGCAACTGCTGCGCAGCTCGTTACATGACCCACTAACGGGATTGGCGAATCGCGCGGCGTTTCGCAACGTCATCGGTAAACTGATGGACGATGACGCGGCACGCCATAGCTCGGCGCTGCTGTTTCTTGACGGCGATAATTTCAAACTCATTAACGATAACTGGGGACACGCCGCCGGCGATAAAGTCCTTATTGAGGTCGCCAGCCGCCTGATGGCATTCGTTGGCGACCAACACCAGGCATGGCGTCTGGGCGGCGATGAATTCGCCATTTTATTGCACGATGTGCATACAGAAACCGAAGTCCAGGCGCTTTGCGCAACGCTGTCCGAACAGTTTCTCCAGCCATTCAACCTTCACAATGGCCACACGGCAACGCTCTCTCTGAGTATTGGCTATGCTTTGACCTGGGAGCACACCTCGGTGGAGGAGCTGCAGGAACTGGCCGATCAGAATATGTATCGGATGAAAAACCAGCGTTTTCATCACACACAAAAATAAGAAGGAATTACTATGCTCAGGCAATTTATTGCACCCACTCTTCTGGCTGCATTTCTCCTCACCGGGTGCCAGGCGCCAGGTAAGTTCTCTAAAGAACAGGTCGCAGCAATGAAGTCTTACGGCTTTACCGAAGCCGCTGGTGATTGGTCTTTAGGTTTGTCTGACAGCATTCTGTTTGACAAAAACGACTATCGCCTGCGTCCCGAAAGCCAGCAGCAAATCCACAGTATGGCCGCACGGTTAGCTGAGACCGGTATTACCCATAGCCGTCTTGAAGGTCATACAGATAACTACGGCGAAGACAGCTACAACGAAGCGCTGTCATTAAAGCGCGCCAACAGCGTGGCGGATGCCTGGGCTGAAGGCGCGAAAATCCCGCGCAGTAATCTAACCACCCGCGGATTAGGTAAAAAGTACCCCATCGCCAGCAACGATACCGCTGCAGGCCGTGCTGAAAACCGCCGCGTTACCGTGGTGATCAGCACGCCTTAAGCAGGTTAGTCTACCGACTTAGCCAGCCTCATCGCTGAAGCCGCGCGCCAGCGCAGGTAATCAACCACGAGGCACGCCGCGAGGCTGACGCCCATCAGCGGCACCGCCAGCCCGAGCAGGAGCGCGATTAGCAGCGCAAGCGCCCGGGCGGCGACACTTAACCCCAGCCACGCTTGCACCAACGTCTGTGCTGGATTAAACGCACTCTGCGTCGGACGGCGGATCCACCACAGGCGGTAGCCGACGATGATCATGATGCACAGAGCCACCCCGAACGCCACCAACAGCAACTGGTTCGCCAACCCGAACAGTAAACCCATATGAAAATCGACGCCCCATCGGGTCAGCTTAGCCATCAGCGGGAAATCGCTAAAGCGGGTACGATCCACGACTTGTAACGTCTCGCCATCAATGGCCACCGCATCGACCCGTGTCGGCCAGCTACGGTCAATTTCATTCACCGTCCACGCCATCCCCGCGCTTTTGGGCGGCCGGATCTCCAGCTTGCTGGCCGTCAGCCCTGCGGCCTGCGCCACCTGCAATACGCTATCGAACCGATCCGCAGTCACTTTCACCTGTGGCTCATCCATTGCCATATGCGCCATGTGGTGCCCGGCGTGCGGATCGGGCGGCATCGCCTCCCCGCCATGAAGTTGCGTATTGACCTGCGGCGTTAGCCAGCCAAACGCGGCGCGCATCTTATCGACGTTACCGCCCGCCCACTGCGACCAGGTTAAGCCGGTGGCGGAAAACAGCAACATGCCAACCAGCAACATCCAGCCCAGCGTCACGTGCAGACGGCGGGTATTTTGCAGCCGATTGTTTATACGCCGCTTCGGACGGGTCATCGCCCATAGCGCAATACCGCCCAACGCCGCAACCCACATCCAGGAGGCCGCCAGTTCGCTGTACAGCCTGCCACTGTCACCCAATAGCAAGGATTTATGCGCGTAATCAATCCACTGGCGCAGCGGTAAAATACCGCTGGTACCGTAAACCGTCAGATCGCCTTTGACCCGTAGCGTCACCGGGTCAACAAAAATAGCCCGGTTTTCTGATTCCCCCAGCCGCGGGTCGGCAAACATCACCCGCGTCGTTTCGCCAGCGGTAATACCCGGGCGCACGGCCTGCAGGCGGAGGTTGTTTTGCGTGGCCTCTTTGGCGACGGCAATTTGCGCGCTAAGCGGCTGTCTTTCGCCGTTGAGCGAGCCCTGTAAGGCATCATGGTACAGCCAGTTTTCCAGCTGCGGCGTGGCGACATACAGCGTGCCGGTCAAGGCCGCGACAAAGATAAATGGTCCGATAAACAGACCAATATAGAAATGGAGGCGCCGCAGCAGGTTTAACCATGCCGCGCGCGAGGTGCAGGTTGTCATACTCTTCCTTTTTTAAAGCAAAAGAGGTCGTTGCGCAGTACGCAGATTCATTTTTATTAAAGGGAAAAAGCAGACAGCCGCGGCGGCGCGCGGGTTTCAGGGTAGAGCCAGGGGAAGTAGTGCCAGTGTTTTAATACCGGGCGAGAAACCGGCAGGCGAATGCGCCGCAGGATCATGGCGAAGAACAGCGCCAGCGCGAACAGCAGCCCCGGTACGTGCGCTAATAGCACGCAATAGCCGCAGGCTTCGGCGTGATCAACCGGCATGCTATGCGCCGGCTGTGACGCGCTGTCAGCGCCGTGCATCATTACCATCTCATGCCCGGACATCCCATCATGAGACTCGCCCATCGGCATAGCATGATGCATGCCCGGCATCGCACTCATGGGGTCTTTCTGTAGCGAAATGGAGATCAGCGGCGCCACCACGATCAGCAGGATCGCAAACAGCGCCAGCCAGGCGGCCCGCCGTTGAAATGCTGATTGTGAGAAAATAGTGCCGTTCACCGCCCCTCCGAAATCCGGGCGATATTGTAATTGATTTACATCAAAATAGTTAAAATTTAGATAAAAAAAGGGCCAGCCATCTGGCCAGCCCTTTCTATCAGGATGTCGCGAAAGCGAATCTTAGTTAAGACGCTCTTTGATACGAGCAGACTTACCGGTACGCTCACGCAGGTAGTACAGTTTAGCTTTACGTACAGCACCACGACGTTTAACAGCAATGCTGTCAACTACCGGAGAGTGAGTCTGGAAGACACGCTCAACGCCTTCGCCGTTGGAAATTTTACGAACAGTGAATGCAGAGTGCAGACCGCGGTTACGAATAGCGATAACCACGCCCTCGAATGCCTGCAGACGTTTTTTGGAACCTTCAACAACCCATACTTTCACTTCCACGGTATCACCCGGACGGAAGGAAGGTACGTCCTGCTTCATCTGTTCTTGTTCAAGTTGCTTAATAATGTTGCTCATAATTTAATCTCTTATCCTGGGTAAACTGATATTGGGGGCTCACGCCTGCCCATCATGTTTATGCTGCTGTTGCGCGTGTTCGCTTTTGAACTGCGCCAGCAACTTTGCTTGCTCTTCAGTCAGAGCCAGGTTTTCCAGAAGTTCAGGTCTTCTAAGCCAGGTGCGGCCCAGCGACTGCTTCAGACGCCAGCGACGTATCTCAGCATGGTTTCCCGACAGCAATACTGGCGGTACTTCCATCTCTTCTAACACTTCAGGACGGGTATAGTGCGGGCAATCCAGCAACCCATCAGCAAAGGAATCTTCCGTTGCCGATGCTTCATGTCCCAGTACTCCCGGAATGAACCGGGAAACGGAGTCAATCAGCGTCATTGCCGGTAACTCACCACCGCTGAGAACGTAATCGCCGATTGACCATTCTTCGTCAATTTCGGTTTGGATTACGCGCTCGTCTATCCCTTCGTAGCGACCACACACCAGAATCAGTTTCTGATTCGTTGCCAGTTCGCTGACGCCCGCTTGATCAAGCTTGCGTCCCTGAGGTGACAGATAAATCACCTTTGCGCCTTCACCTGCCGCGGCTTTTGCTGCATGAATGGCATCCCGTAAGGGTTGAACCATCATTAGCATCCCCGGTCCGCCGCCGTAAGGACGATCGTCCACGGTACGGTGCCGGTCATGAGCGAAGTCGCGAGGACTCCAGCTTTCGATGCTCAGCAGGCCATTTTTTACTGCCCGGCCAGTTACCCCGTAATCGGTAATTGCGCGGAACATTTCAGGAAACAGGCTAATTATGCCAATCCACATAGCGCCGTCTTTTACCGTTTATCCGGAGAATTTAAAAACCAGGATCCCAATCTACTTCGATAGTACGAGTAGCGAGATCGACTTTCTTGATAACCTGCCCATCGAGGAACGGAACCAACCGCTCCTTGATGCCAAATGCATCTTTCAGGTTTGCCTTGATGACGAGAACGTCATTCGACCCGGTTTCCATCATATCAATGACTTTACCCAGGCTATAGCCTTCGGTGGTAACTACCTGGCAGCCCATCAGGTCTTTCCAGTAATAGTCGCCCTCTTCCAGCGCCGGCAGCTGCGATGAATCCACGATAATTTCGCAATTAGTCAGGAGATTCGCCGCATCACGATCGTCAATGCCTTTCAGCTTGATGATGATGTCCTGATTGTGGTGGCGCCAGCTTTCCAGCTCAACAACCTGCCACTGACCCGCCTTCTGGATTAACCAGGGCTGATAGTCAAAAATGCTTTCAGCGTCTTCGGTGGAGGAAAACACTCTGAGCCAACCACGGATACCGTAGGAAGAACCCATTTTCCCCAATACAATCGGATCAACAGGTGCTTGTGCGGTGTGTTGCTTGCTCATCATGACCACCGTGACAGATTAAGCTGCTTTGTTAGCGGCTTTGATCAGCGCGGCAACGCGATCGGAAACAGTAGCGCCCTGGCCAACCCAGTGAGCGATACGATCCAGATCCAGGCGGGTGCCTTCTTCTTTCTCGGTAGCGATCGGGTTGAAGAAGCCAACGCGCTCGATGAAGCGACCGTTGCGTGCATTACGGCTGTCGGTGACAACAACCTGGTAGAACGGACGCTTTTTAGCGCCGTGACGTGCTAAACGAATAGTTACCATAACATCCTCTTGTGTGAATAAAACAACCGGGCCCCATCGAGGAACGGAGCCCGGTGTCATATTAAAAGCCCGAAAATTTTACTGATTTCTGTGCAAAAATCAATTCAAAACTACATACGCTAAATAATTCGAGTTGCAGGAAGGCGGCAAGTGAGTAAATCCCCGGGAGCGTACACAAGTACGTGACCGGGGTGAACGAACGCAGCCAACGCATCTGCGGCTTGAATTATGACGCGTATTAGCGGCCAGGGAATCCTGGCGGCATCATCCCTTTCATCCCACGCATCATCTTCATCATGCCGCCTTTCGACTTCATCTTCTTCATCATGCGCTGCATGTCGTCGAACTGCTTCAGCAGTCGGTTCACGTCCTGCACCTGCATTCCGCAACCGGCGGCGATACGGCGTTTACGCGAACCTTTAATGATTTCCGGCTTGGCGCGCTCTTTCATCGTCATCGAGTTGATGATCGCTTCCATACGCACCAGCACTTTGTCGTCCATCTGCGCTTTCACGTTATCGGGAATTTGCCCCATGCCCGGCAGTTTGCCCATCAGGCTGGCCATGCCGCCCATGTTTTTCATCTGGCGCAGTTGCTCAAGGAAGTCGGTCAGGTCGAAACCGTCGCCTTTCTTCAGCTTGGATGCCAGCTTCTCGGCCTGCGCGCGGTCAACTTTGCTCTCGATATCTTCGATAAGCGACAGCACGTCGCCCATGCCGAGAATACGAGAAGCGATACGGTCCGGGTGGAACGGCTCCAGCGCTTCGGTTTTCTCGCCGACGCCGAGGAATTTAATCGGCTTGCCGGTGATATGACGAATCGACAGCGCCGCACCGCCGCGGGCGTCGCCGTCTACTTTGGTCAGCACCACGCCGGTCAAAGGCAGCGCTTCGTTAAAAGCCTTCGCGGTATTCGCCGCATCCTGACCGGTCATCGCATCGACGACGAACAGCGTCTCAACCGGATTAATCGCGGCGTGGACCTGTTTGATTTCGTCCATCATCGCTTCATCGACGTGCAGACGACCGGCGGTATCCACCAGCAGCACGTCGTAGAATTTAAGCTTCGCTTCTTTCAGCGCCGCGTTGACGATATCAACCGGCTTCTGGCCCACGTCGGACGGGAAGAAATCCACGCCGACCTGCTCTGCCAGCGTTTCCAGCTGTTTAATCGCCGCTGGGCGGTATACGTCCGCGGAAACGACCAGCACTTTTTTCTTGTGCTTCTCGCGCAGGAATTTACCCAGCTTACCGACGCTGGTCGTTTTACCCGCACCCTGCAGGCCCGCCATCAGGACGACGGCCGGCGGCTGCGCGGCTAAATCCAGCGTCTGGTTTTCTTCGCCCATCGCCGCAACCAGCTCGTTGCGAACAATTTTGACGAACTCCTGACCTGGCGTCAGGCTTTTATTGACTTCATGGCCTACCGCGCTCTCTTTGACGCGGCTGATGAAATCACGCACCACCGGAAGCGCGACGTCGGCCTCCAGCAGCGCCATGCGCACTTCGCGCAGGGTGTCTTTAATGTTGTCTTCGGTAAGGCGTCCGCGGCCGCTAATGTTGCGCAGCGTACGCGACAAACGATCGGTTAAATTATCAAACATTGTCTCTCGCCTGAGGTGGAAACGGTCGGTCGCCGCAGCGACACAAAAATACGAATTTGGCGCAGTATAACACGACATAAACCTGAATGTGCTGCAACGGTTGGAGCAGACGTCGCGTGACGCTATACTGCTTCTCTTTCTTATTTAGTCAACAGTCGACGCTCCTATGCCTGTGTTTGCTCTACTTGCCCTTGTCGCCTACTCCATCAGCCTTGCGCTGATCATCCCTGGCTTGCTGCAAAAAAACAGCAGCTGGCGGCGGATGGCGATTCTCTCCGCGACGATAGCGCTGATTTGCCACGCCTTCGCGCTGGAGTCACGTATTTTCCCCGGCGGCGAAGGTGGGCAAAATCTCAGCTTACTTAACGTCGGCTCGCTGGTCAGCCTGATGATCTGTACGGTGATGACCATCGTCGCCTCGCGTAATCGCGGCTGGCTATTGCTACCTATCGTATACGCCTTCGCGCTGATCAACCTCGCCTTCGCCACCTTCGTGCCTAACGAGTACATCACCCACCTCGAAACCACTCCTGGGATGTTGGTGCATATCGGCCTGTCGCTCTTTGCCTACGCCACGCTTATCATCGCCGCGCTGTACGCGCTGCAGCTGGCGTGGATTGACTACCAGCTGAAAAATAAAAAGCTGGCTTTCAGCAGCGAAATGCCGCCGCTGATGAGTATTGAGCGTAAAATGTTTCATATCACCCAGGTTGGCGTAGTGCTGCTGACCCTGACGCTATGCACCGGGTTGTTCTATATGCACAACCTGTTCAATACCGAAAATATTGATAAAGCGGTGCTATCTATCGTGGCCTGGTTTGTCTATATCGTACTGCTGTGGGGGCACTACCACGAAGGCTGGCGCGGCCGCCGGGTGGTCTGGTTTAACGTCGCCGGAGCCGGGTTGCTGACCCTGGCTTATTTTGGCAGCCGCGTCCTTCAGCAGTTTGTTAGTTAAAGACTAAGGAGTCTCTCCTGGAACACATTTCTACCACCACGCTGATCGTCACGCTGATCATCATGGTGATTATCTCCGCCTATTTCTCCGGTTCCGAAACCGGCATGATGACGCTGAACCGCTATCGGCTGCGCCATATGGCGAAACAAGGCAACCGCCCGGCTAAGCGTGTGGAAAAGCTGCTGCGTAAGCCGGACCGCCTCATTAGCCTGGTGCTCATCGGCAACAACCTCGTCAATATCCTGGCCTCAGCGCTGGGGACCATCGTCGGCATGCGTCTGTACGGCGACGCTGGCGTGGCTATCGCCACCGGCGTGCTCACCTTTGTCGTGCTGGTGTTTGCCGAAGTCTTACCTAAAACCATTGCCGCCCTGTATCCGGAAAAGGTCGCCTACCCCAGCAGTTTCCTGTTGGCGCCGCTACAGGTACTGATGATGCCGCTGGTGTGGCTGTTGAACACCATTACCCGCGTACTGATGCGCATGATGGGTATTAAGACCGATCACGTCATTAGCGGCGCATTAAGCAAAGATGAACTGCGAACGATTGTGAATGAATCCCGTTCACAAATCTCACGGCGGAATCAGGACATGCTGCTGTCGGTCCTGGATCTGGAAAAGGTCAGCGTTAATGACATCATGGTGCCGCGCAATGAGATCGTCGGTATCGATATCAACGATGACTGGAAATCTATCGTCCGCCAGCTAACCCACTCGCCGCATGGCCGTATCGTGCTTTATCGTGATTCGCTGGACGATGCCATCAGCATGCTGCGCGTCCGTGAAGCCTATCGTCTGATGACGGAAAAGAAAGAGTTCACAAAAGAGATCATGTTACGAGCGGCAGATGAGATTTACTTTGTGCCAGAAGGTACGCCACTCAGCACGCAATTGGTGAAATTCCAACGTAATAAAAAGAAAGTCGGTCTGGTGGTCGATGAATATGGTGATATTCAAGGACTGGTCACCGTTGAAGATATTCTTGAAGAGATCGTGGGAGACTTCACTACCTCGATGTCGCCGACCCTTGCCGAAGAAGTGACGCCGCTTAATGACGGCTCGGTGATTATTGACGGCGGCGCCAACGTGCGGGAAATCAACAAAGCGTTCAACTGGCACCTGCCGGAAGACGACGCGCGTACCGTTAACGGCATCATTCTGGAAGCGCTGGAGGAGATCCCGGTCCCTGGAACCCGCGTACGTATCGAACAGTATGATATCGATATTCTCGACGTACAGGACAATATGATTAAGCAGGTGAAGGTGATGCCGGTGAAATCATTACGCGAAAGCGTGTCCGAATAGCGCAGCCAGCAAAGAACAACGGCGAACTTCGGTTCGCCGTTTTTTTATTTAAAGCCAATAAAAACGGCCACCCGCAGGCAGCCGTTACTGGCGAACTAGCGAATTACTTCGCTTTCGCGACGGTTACCATTGCGGCGCGAATAGTACGACCGTTCAGGGTATATCCCTTCTGCATCACGCCCAGTACGTTACCGGCAGCCACATCGTCAGACTCGACCATCGCGATGGCCTGGTGCACGTTTGGATCCAGCGGTACGTTGGTATCGGCAACCACTTCCACACCAAACTTACGCACGACGTCCAGCATCGATTTCAGGGTCAGTTCGATCCCTTCAACCATTGGCGCCATATCCGGGTTAGCTTTATCAGCCACTTCCAGCGCGCGATCCAGGCTATCGATAACCGGCAGCAGTTCGTTGACGAACTTCTCCAGCGCAAATTTATGCGCTTTCTCGATATCCTGTTCGGTGCGACGACGCAGGTTGTCTTCTTCCGCTTTTGCGCGCAGCATCACATCACGTTCACGCTTTTGCGCTTCGGCCAGCTGTGCTTCCAGATTCGCAATTTTTTCATCGCGCGGATCCACCTGCTCAGCAGAAACCTCAGGCTCTACAGCCTCTACGTTGTCGTGCTGCTCCGTGATAATTTCTTCCGGGGCTTGCCCCTCAGGCGTTTTCTGTTCTTTACTACTCATGAATTTCTCCGCGTTTTTTTCGCATTCATCTCGCTAACTTCGCTTATTATGGGGATCAGTTTCCGGGATTCAAGGGAAGCAGACAGATTGTCATCATTCATTTAACCCAAGGACATCCAGATCATGAAGAACCATTTCAAGTGTATCGGCATTGTGGGACACCCTCGTCACCCAACCGCCCTGACCACACATGAAATGCTCTGGCGCTGGCTATGCGGCAAAGGCTATGAAGTATTGGTCGAGCAGCAAATCGCCCATGAACTCCAGCTTAGCAATGTAAAAACCGGCACGCTGGCGGAAATCGGCCAGCAGGCGGATCTGGCGGTGGTGGTCGGCGGCGACGGCAATATGCTCGGCGCGGCGCGTACCCTGGCGCGCTATGACATCAACGTCATCGGCATTAACCGCGGCAATCTTGGTTTTCTTACCGACCTTGACCCGGATAACGCGCTTCAGCAATTGGCCGACGTGCTCGAAGGCCACTATATCGCAGAAAAACGTTTTCTGCTGGAAGCCCAGGTATGCCAGCATGACTGCCAGAAGCGCATCAGCACGGCTATTAATGAAGTGGTGCTGCATCCGGGTAAAGTCGCGCACATGATTGAGTTCGAGGTCTATATCGATGAAGTGTTCGCCTTCTCCCAGCGCTCCGACGGCCTGATCATCTCCACGCCTACCGGTTCGACGGCCTATTCGCTCTCTGCGGGCGGCCCTATTCTCACGCCTTCTCTGGACGCCATCACCCTGGTGCCGATGTTCCCGCATACGCTATCAGCGCGACCGCTGGTGATTAACGGCGATAGCACCATTCGCCTGCGCTTCTCGCAGCGCTGCAACGATCTGGAAATCAGCTGCGACAGCCAGATTGCGCTCCCCATTCAGGACGGCGAAGATGTGCTCATCCGCCGCTGTGATTATCACCTCAATCTGATTCATCCGAAAGACTACAGTTATTTCAATACATTAAGCACTAAGTTGGGCTGGTCGAAAAAATTGTTCTGATTTTACAAGCTGCCTCTTTACTGGATAAAAAACCAGTCTATACTGTACGAAAACACAGTAATGGTTTTTCATACAGGAAGGCAGCTATGTTGGCGCAACTCACCATCAGCAATTTCGCTATCGTTCGTGAACTGGAAATTGATTTTCACAGTGGCATGACCGCCATCACCGGGGAAACCGGCGCCGGGAAATCCATTGCCATCGACGCGCTGGGGCTGTGCCTCGGCGGCCGAGCCGAAGCTGACATGGTGCGCCGCGGAGCCAGCCGTGCCGACCTGTGCGCGCGCTTCGCGCTGAAAGATACCCCTGCCGCCCAGCGCTGGCTGGAAGAGAACCAACTGGAAAGCGGGCGTGAGTGTTTACTTCGCCGCGTGATCAGCGCTGACGGTCGCTCCCGCGGTTTTATCAACGGTACCGCCGTGCCCCTTTCTCAACTTCGCGAGCTGGGCCAGTTGCTTATCCAGATCCATGGCCAGCATGCCCATCAGTTACTCACCAAAGCCGAACATCAGAAAACCCTGCTCGATGGTTATACCGGTGAGTATGCGCTTACTCAGCGCATGGCGGAACGCTACCGCCAGTGGCACCAGAGCTGCCGGGAGCTGGCTCAGCATCAGCAGCAGAGCCAGGAGCGCGCCGCCCGCGCAGACCTGCTGCAATACCAGCTCAAAGAACTGAACGAATTTAATCCTCTGCCGGGCGAGTTCGAACAGATAGACGAAGAGTACAAACGTTTGGCCAACAGCGGCCAGCTGCTCAGTACCTGTCAGCATGCGTTAACGGTACTGGCCGACGGCGAAGAGGCCAATTTGCAAAGCCAGCTTTATACCGCTAAACAGCTGGTTAGCGAGCTGGTCGGTATGGATAGCAAACTCTCCAGCGTGCTCGATATGCTGGAAGAAGCCTCTATTCAGCTCAGCGAGGCGACCGATGAGCTGCGCCACTACAATGACCGTCTCGATCTCGACCCTAACCGTCTGTTCGAGCTGGAACAGCGCATTTCCCGGCAGATTGCGCTGGCGCGTAAGCATCAGATTGCTCCGGAAGAGCTGCCGGCGTTCTATCAGGCCATGCTGGATGAGCAGCGCCTGCTGGACGACAGCGCCGGTTCGCTGGAGTCGCTGAGCCAACTGGTCATTGAGCATCACCGCCTGGCGCTGGAAACGGCGCAGGAACTGCACGCCCTGCGTCAGCGCAGCGCCGATGAACTCACCCAGTTGATAACCGAAAGTATGCACTCACTTTCTATGCCACACGGGGTGTTTGCCATTGATGTCGCCTTTGATGAACGCCATCTGACCGCCGAAGGCGCCGACCATATTGAGTTCCGCGTCACCACCAACCCGGGGCAACCGCTGCAGCCGATCGCTAAAGTGGCCTCCGGCGGCGAGCTGTCGCGTATCGCACTGGCTATTCAGGTTATTACCGCCCGTAAAATGGAAACCCCGGCGCTGATTTTCGATGAGGTCGATGTCGGCATCAGCGGCCCGACGGCGGCGGTGGTCGGCAAACTGCTCCGCCAGTTGGGAGAGTCCACGCAGGTCATGTGCGTGACTCACCTGCCGCAGGTTGCTGGCTGTGGTCACCATCATTTCTTTGTCTGCAAAGAGACCGATGGCGAGATGACCGAGACGCACATGCATGCGCTGGATAAACGCGCCAGACTGCAGGAACTGGCCCGTCTGCTGGGCGGTAGCGAGGTGACCCGCAACACCCTGGCGAACGCGAAAGAGTTGCTTGCGGCGTAAACTTTTTGATTTTCACAGAGTCATAGTGAACAGCAAATTGCCAATAGACCTGCAGTCGAAGGTTCCCAACCGGGCAAAGGTCTATTATTATCGGCATATTACAGATGAGCCACGTATTGCTCGGGCCCAAAAAGGAATCAAATCACTATGCGCTGTAAAACGCTGACTGCTGCCGCAGCGGTTCTCCTTATGTTGACCGCAGGCTGTTCCACTCTGGAACGAGTGGTTTACCGTCCTGATATCAACCAGGGTAACTATCTGGCACCAACCGATGTCGCAAAAATTCGTGTCGGCATGACACAACAGCAGGTTGCTTATGCGCTGGGTACGCCGATGATGTCAGATCCATTTGGTAGCAACACCTGGTTCTACGTTTTCCGCCAGCAGCCGGGCCATGAGAAAGTGACCCAGCAGACCCTGACGCTGACCTTCGACAGCAGCGGTGTGTTAACCAACATTGATAACAAACCGGCGCTGACCAAGTAATCTCAGGCCAGTAGAAATGCAAAAAGCGCTCAATGAGCGCTTTTTTTAATTGTGCATTCCCGCTTATTTTTCAGCGTGCTTTTCAGCCCGCTGCCGGCGCAGCTCTTTCGGGTCAGCAATCAGCGGGCGATAAATCTCTACGCGGTCGCCATCATGGACTTCGTCATGCAGCTTGACCGGACGGCTGTAGATGCCGACTTTATTCTTCGCCAGATCGATATCTTCACGCAGCGCCAGAATACCGCTGGAGATAATCGCCTGCTCGACCGTTGCCCCAGCCTGCAGCTTCACGCGTTGCAGGTACTGTTTTTCCGGCAACGCATAGGCGACTTCAACCACAATATTAGCCGACACGATACACCTCTTTGGCGCGCGTGGTGAACGCCTGCACCATATTGGCGGCCAGCTCTTTAAAGATGCGACCAAAAGCCATTTCAATCAGCTTGTTGGTGAACTCAAAATCGAGATGAAACTCAATTTTGCACGCATCCGGGCTGAGCGGAATAAACTTCCAGCCGCCAATCAGCTTTTTGAACGGCCCATCGACCAGGCTCATCAGGATACTCTGGTTATCGGTCAGCGTATTACGCGTCGTGAAAGTCTTGCTGATGCCGGCCTTGGACACATCAACCGCCGCCGTCATTTGCGTCGGCCCGGCCTCCAGCACTCGGCTACCGGTGCAGCCAGGCAGGAAATCGGGATAGGACTTCACATCATTTACGAGTTGATACATCTGTTCCACGCTGAAAGGCACCAGCGCAGTACGGCTAATCTGAGGCATAGCAGGTTCCACATTTAAACACGGGACAAATAATATCATTTATCTGCTGCTAAAAAAAACGCTGTACCATAACTCGTGCTAAGATAGCCCATTACGCCTCGCAGGAAGGATTGAGGTAACAATGTTTAGAACTAGCGATGACTTCAGGACATTATGACTAAGAAAAAAGCCCACAAACCTGGATCAGCCACCATTGCGCTGAATAAACGCGCCCGTCACGAATACTTTATCGAAGATGAATACGAGGCAGGCCTCGCGCTGCAGGGTTGGGAAGTGAAATCTCTGCGTGCCGGCAAAGCCAACATCGGCGATAGCTATGTCATTCTGAGAGATGGCGAAGCCTATCTTTTCGGCGCCAACTTTACGCCAATGGCGGTCGCCTCCACGCATTACGTTTGCGATCCGACCCGTACCCGCAAGCTGCTGCTCAATCAGCGCGAGCTCGATGCGCTATATGGCCGCATCAACCGCGAAGGTTATACCGTCGTCGCCCTGTCGTTGTACTGGAAGAACGCCTGGTGCAAAGTGAAAATCGGCGTGGCGAAAGGTAAGAAACAGCACGATAAGCGCACCGACGTGAAAGATCGTGAATGGGCTGTAGATAAAGCGCGCATCATGAAGAACGCCGGGCGATAATCTCCCCCCCTATCTGCGGGCCAGCTTTCCCTGGCCCCACGCTATATTGCTGTTGTAGCTGCTTTTTCACTCGATATGCCGCCAGAATCCTCGCTTCAGGGGCTGGTAACCACCTTCACAAATCTGTTATACTTCAAGTACACATTGGGGCTGATTCTGGATTCGACGGGATTCGCGAAACCCAAGGTGCATGCCGAGGGGCGGTTGGCCTCGTAAAAAGCCGCAAAAAAATAGTCGCAAACGACGAAAACTACGCTTTAGCAGCTTAATAACCTGCTTAGAGCCCTCTCTCCCTAGCCTCCGCTCTTAGGACGGGGATCAAGAGAGGTCAAACCCAAAAGAGATCGCGCGGATGCCCTGCCTGGGGTTGAAGTGCTAAAACTAATCAGGCTAGTTCGTTAGTGGCGTGTCTGTCCGCAGCTGGCGTGCGAATGTAAAGACAAACTAAGCATGTAGTGCCGAGGATGTAGGAATTTCGGACGCGGGTTCAACTCCCGCCAGCTCCACCAAATAAAACAAGGGGTTACGTGAAAACGTAACCCTTTTTTTTTGTCCATGTCCACTTTACGTCCATTCAAAAATGATTTGTCCTTCAGTTAAGCCAACCTTGCACCTTTCCATCCAATGACCATAGGCTGATTGCCATGCCTCCGACTCATCAGCAAAAAGATGCTCTGCTATTGGTAACCATTCAATCTTGCTCGATCCAAACTTCAGATAACGCACATCCCATCCTTCAACGCGTGACCAAATGACGTATTTTTGATCAGGCATTCCGCTTCTAGGAAAAACGTCGCAATCATTGAGTTTTTCGCCTTTGGCCACAAAGATAAATACCGCTCCGTTAATTGAAATTTTTCCCATAGCCTCATCCTCCACACCACAAAATACTGTACATAAAGACAGTATTATAATGCGAGGTTTTTTCAGTTTTCCATAACATTGCATTTTGCCTTTGCGCCGCGTCCTCTCTGGCTTCAGCTATTCTGTATTACACACCGCTGGCTAAACAAAACGATCCTGTTAACTCACAAAAAACCAATAATTACTATATTTATCTGATGGTTATCATTTCAAAACGATCCACAACAGATCCGTAAAAGTGAAAAACACTGAAATTCTTTTCAATCTTTTCAGTTTTGGATTTCTTGTAAGCCGCCAGCACTGGCGCGGTGTGGCGCTCTGGTTTGTAGAAAAATAAAACTGAAAAATTTTTATGATCCAGAAACCGCAGGCGGGTGCGGTGTAGCGCCGTTTTCGTCACGGAAAGATTTATTTTGTCAGGCTCACACGCTGCCAGCGCCCTGCTGTGCGCACGATCTGTTTTGCGTGTTGCGGTGGATTGTTTAGACGCGAAAAGACCGCTGCGGGCGTTACGCAGCGTTTTATGGGGGGGTATAAAAAAACCCGCATTACGCGGGCTTTAATTCTGGCTGGGGTAGAATGGTTACTGGCCAATCACCGGCGAGTACTTACCGTTAAGCTGATCGGCTTTCTGGCCAGCGCCACGGATAGCGCCCGCATTCGTGGGGGCACCCGTATTACTGTGGGTATGGCTGGCCGTCTGTTCCGCCAGCTCCTTTAATACGTCAAGGGTATCCAGCATCAGCTGTGCCACGTTGATACTGCCGGAACCAATCCACACCACCGGCGCAATTATCTGCTGCTGAATCGCCGCCACGCTTTTGCGAATTTTCCCGATCTGTTCAGTCAGATCCCCGCCAGCATGCACTGTATGATTACCGGCAATTCTGCTTTCAGCATTACCGCTGACACTGGCCAGCCAGTTCCCTTTCACCGCCTGGCTGTAATCTCCGGCGCTCACCTGCTGAATGGCACCGGCCATCAGCGTGGCGGTACCCAGCACGCGAGTGTTATCCGTGGCTTTGATTGTTGTGTCACGGCTGACCAGCTCACGCCTTTCCGTATCGGCCTTGATAACCCTGGTCATTGACGATTCATCAATGGCCTGATCGGTCTGTCTCACCCAGTCACCGGCCTGCGTAACCCGCTGTGATACTTCCGCACGCTGCTGCTGCAGCTGCTCGCCCGGTTTAATATCCGGCAGGCTGTTACCCTCCGGCACAGTCTGGCGGATAAATGGCTTATCAGGTCTGCCACCTGTGAATCCCACTTCCACCAGGGTACCTTCAGGCGGAAACTGATACATACCAGCATCATTTCCGGCCATCGGTACCGGCAGCGGCACGGCTGAATAAACCGGTGTTTGTTTATCCGGGTTGCCCTCAGCATCAAGCAACTGCACGTTAACGGCATATCGCGGGCGGAACGGATCGGCAAAATTCCCGCTGCTGACTTCTTCCGTGGGGGCAAGCACCCTGGCGAATTTTGGCAAATGAAGACCTGCAGCCAGTTCCGGGTACTGGCTTTCAATCTGACGCTGTAATGGCGTTTTCTGCAAGGGTTCGCCGGTGGCTTTGTTGCGCGGTGTCCAGGTGACGGCCATTGTGTCATTTTCCAGATGCACGCGGGTTATGCGCTCCCCGTTCATTTCCACACCAGGCCGCAGGCTCTGGATGACCGGCAATGTCATGGAATTACCACCGGCAGCGCCCTGGCTGAATTCAGCCGGGATTGTCACGGGCTTACCCGCAAACAATGCCAGTTCCGCCCCTCCGACATAAAGACCACCATCCGGCAACTGGTACCAGATGTAATCCGTGATACCAAACGCTTTGCCCAGATTGTTCAGCAACTGATAACCGCTGCCGCTGTGCGTAAAGTGAGGGATCGGCTTATCGGAATAACCGGCATCCGGCACGCTTACGGCGATCCCGCTGTTTTCTTCCAGCCAGGTGGCCACGCTGCGCAAAGTTGGATGTTGAAATGAACACGGCCATAATTTATCAAAGACGCCGACCAGCTCCCGGACAAACAGACGCTGAAAGCCATTTTCCGAGGGTTGCGAGCGCTCCACATAACCAGTAAACCACCGCAGAATTAAATCGCTGTATCCCACATCAAGGCGCACCAGTTTCCCGGTGTAATCCTGTGTCGTCTCTGCCGTAATAAATCCGCGGCCGCAACTGTTAAGCTCCAGCACCAGGCTGGCATCCGCCAGATGAACTTCATCCCCGGAAAGGTAAAGGCGTTTTACTGGTTTCATGCTTACCCCAATGCATCATTAACCGGCTTCAGCACTTTGCGCTCAAACCACGTCATTTTTGCTTCATCCTCAGCGGCGTCCTGGCCGCCGCCCTTCCCGGTATTACCGGCCGTCTGTTTTTTGGCCGTGGTTTTGCTGGTTGCCCTGGCTTCCCGCTTTTCCTGTACGCTGACATGTTCCGTCAGGGTAAACGTGACCAGCCATGACATTTTCCCGTCCTGCTGCGGTGCATCCAGCGTGCCGGTAAACGTCGCTTCACGAAAATTCACCGCCCGCGCCATTTCATGTGCAACGCGGTACTTTTGCCGCTGTCCGTCGCTGCCGGTGGCGCTGGCCAGATCAAAGATGCGTTTCAGTACTTCAGGACTTTTAAACGGAATTTCGCCCGATACGCGCAGTTCCTTACCTTTAATCCCCTGCTCTGATTTGGTCGTGGCACTGGTCTGGCCGCTCTGGTCTTTATCCTGAAATTGCTGAGTCAGGGTGACGCGCATATTTTTCAGCGGGATGGCTTCCCCGTTAAGCGCCAGTGTCGGGATCGATGTCATGTATCATTCCTTTTATACCGTCCAGATTATTGCCAACCAGCATCATTGCTGCCGTATGTACGGCTGACGGTTGCGGGATATCTTTCACCATTTCCAGGAGTGTTGCGCCCAGATTGCCACTGGCCGTAAATACCCACGCTCTGGCGCTTTTCCCCTGCAGTTCATTCAGCCCGCTGGCGATATCTCCAATTATTTCATCGCGCAGCTGTGTGAAGGATTCCAGTTGCTTTTGCATTGAATCCATATCCAGTGCCTGTCCTGCCGCTTCCTGGGCTTTTTTAACCGCCGCTGCCGCCATAGCCGCCCGGCTGGTTGGCACCGACAATGGCACCGCCACCGGCAGACCGTTACCAATACCGGCAGGGATCTGCATTTTCTCCGTGGCCAGTTGCGCGGCCGACTGCGCCAGCCGTTTAACCTGCGTAAATGCCGGTGAAGGGAACACGTCAACCAGCTGATTCAGGCTACTCATGAAACTGTCATGTGCCTGGCCAGTCACCATCATAATGACCACATCCGCTTCACCGCCCGTTCCGGCCAGCTTTTCTGCCAGGTACGAAATGGCATTAACCGGGCTGAGATAAGCGCCGTTATCGGTCTGCTGTCCCAAGCCATATACCCATGGATGCGCTGGCACGATGGAACAGTTTATTGCCCCAACGGCATCAGTAAATGCCAACCTTGCTTCACGCCACATATTCAGGCCTTTCCGGTAGTGAGATGTCCGGCCAGTCTTCTGGTTTAACCCGGCTCAGCTGTACGCTGTATTTTTCCCAGGCTTCCAGTAGTGCTTTTTCTTCGTCAGTGGCCAGATCGTATTTAATTGCCCGCTCAAGCTGAGTAATCACGCTGTCTGCCTCCAGCGCCAGTTGCGCCAGTTGCGCGCGGATTTCTTCAACTTTTGCAGCCCGTTCAGCGTCTTTATCTGTTACCCATTGCGTGCCATTCCAGTAATCAAATGGGGTTTGCGGGGCGGAAAATGACAACGTATCGGGTAGCTCTCCCATTTCCGTGATAACTTCCGGCTGGCCGGTTACAGTGCTGTAGGCTACATGCCCACGGTAATCTGGCACGATTTCCCACGCCGCATTGTCAGCGGTGCGGCGCACAGCCTGCTTATCAGTTGCTGGCAGCTTTGGTGCATCGACATATGCGCCTGCAGCCAGGCTTACACCTTCCTGAAGGTAATCTGAACGAGCGCCGGTATATTCACGCGTATGAATGTCCATGTTATAGGTTGTTATCCAACCGGCATGAATAGAAAAACCATCCTCACCAATAACGGCTTTAGGTATTGATAGTGAATATTTTGATGTAGCCATTATGCTGCTCTCACAATGTAATTTACGGATACGTTTACCGGGCGGGTTTCACGCTGCGCTTCGGTTTCCTGTTTTACGTTATAGTTACCATCTGAATCAGTACCTACTCTGCCCGGACGCCCTGTATCACGTCCGGCATAATTACCCCAGTCACCACGCCCGATTGCTGAGGCTGGCGCTTGTCCCCACTGGAGATCGCCAAGATTACGATTAGGATCAATACCCCGCCCCGCATCTTTGCCGCGCAGAAATACCCCGCGCAAATCGGGCAAAACACCTTTTGGAAATACCAGTGCCAGCCAGGGGAAAAGCGTTTTATTAAATCCGGCACCATTACAAAGTAACCAGCCAGCCGGGGGCGTTTCACTCAGCCACGCCACAATCGCACCGGCTGGGGACATATCAGAACCATTAACGTAAAAGCGGCCATCATGGCGAAACTCAACCCAGCTATCACGTCCTGCGCTCCGTGTATGAATACAGGTGGCCGCATATTTTGAGATATTCTCCAGAAAATAAATTTCTGAAATTAAATCGCCGTTCCCCTTAAGGGCGATGCCTTTTGTTTCGTTATAATTATTTCCTGCATCGCTATATGAATAGATGCCTTTCTTATTAATAAAACCGGTGCTATTAATCGTCGTATCTTTTAGCGTCGTAGCACCGTTAACCGTCAGACCTTTATTATCCAGTACCGCCTGGGTGATAACTTTTGGATTAGCCCCCTGATTTTCCTGCTCACCGTAACAAAGATCCCCTTCAAGATTTACCCCCAGGCGTTTCATGTTCATGCCCTGAAGCTGAAAGCCGATTGATAAGTTTGCGGTGGATGTCGGCCGGCTTAAAACCAGTGGTGTATGCTGCACCCCCGTTATGGCCACAGACTGTTCAGTGGTTACAGCGCTGGGATTATTAAAAACCTGCTTCGCTGTCCAGGTATTTGCCCTGTTCAAAAGCGGAATTTTTCCACCGCTGGTTCCGGTATCAGCATCCGTCAGAAGGGTTTTCCGGCTGGCCGTGAAACTATTTGCTGGTTTATTAGATGTCCATGCATTTGCCCCCATTTTACGGTCTACGACAGGGCCACTTATAAAAACGCCATCGCCTGAAATTGATTCCACCCGCATGGCAACACCGCTCCACCAACCACCGGAAGCATTCAGATAGATATCAAACATACCAGCAGCAGCTGCAGGCGCGGCAACAACGCGCAGTGGAGAATCTGCACCGTTATCAATAGCACTATGCCGAATATAGGTATCAATATTCGCGGCGGTCATGTTGGCGACACCCCGACAGCTTACTGCTATTTGCTCAACGTTCTGTACTGGCCTGCCATAATTGCCGCTACCAAACACACTTATCTGAAAATAACCGGATGTCGAACCACAGTCTTTAATAGTGGCAATTTTAATAAATGAACTATTGCCATTTGTAATAACGGGCAAGGCGATAACAGGCTGGATAGCATCGCCCCGCTTCGTATCCACATTTCCTTTCGCGTCCGGCCTGATATTATCAACCGATTTCACGGCTACGCGTTCAACCTGCGAACCTTTCGGACGTAAATCCGTGATGTTTCCGTTGGCATCAATACTGGCCAGCGCAAACACATGATGTTTAACACCGTTTTGCTCATAGTCCGCCAGGCTCGCCGCTACCGTGACTTTAGTCTGCACTTCCCAGGCACTGGTAAACCCACCTGTCCAGCACACATCCAGCCAGACTTTAACGGGCTTTGCAGCAACCGTAATATTTTGATTTGCGGCAAGCTCCGCACGCAGCCCGGCAACATACCCCGCGCCTTTCGTCACAAAATACTGATTGCCGGATTTACCAACCAGCCAGCCATCGCCAAAGAATGCGGCAGCGCCATAAATATCAGTATTTTCCAGGCGCTGCCGCTCATCCATTCCGGCCATTCTGGCGGTGAAGTCTATCTGCCAGGTTTCTGCTGGCGTATTGATTGACGTTTCAGCCTGTGCGCCGTTGTACTCCATCAGAAATGAACGGGTTAATACGTTACCCTGCTGCCCTTCTTTCGTTTTCAGTTTCTGCTGTAGTGGCGCATGTACAATCATGGCCAGCGTACCGCTTGCCTTGTTAATCAGACCGATCCAGTTAAACGAAAAATCGCCTACGTCTGCGCCCAGCACAACGGAATGCACTACGGCGTTTTCATTCACCACACCTTTACGCGTGACTGCCTCGCGGTAAACAATCTGGCCAGCCGGTGGCAGCTTTTCGTTGCGGTCAATCGGCCGTGTCGGATCAAGGCCTGGCACGTTGGCAAAAATGAACTCATCCAGCATGACAGGTTCACCGGTACTTCCCTGCTGCGCTTTCCACTGTTCAAACGCCTGCGTGATAACGGTTTGCGACATATTTAACTCCTTATATGCTCGCGCTGAAAAAAGTATTACTGGTTAGCGTTCCGGCAATCCTCGCCGGGTAAACCACATATTCCCCCTGATCCCATCCCGCCCGGATTAACAGGCTTTCCGATGTAATCACTTCAAACTGATAACGGCGGCAGGTTCGCCCGTACTGGCGGATAATCTGGATCATCAGCTGCGTGTTGTCGGCTATCTGGCTGTCTGAAACGCGCACCAGAATCACATCCCAGTCGATACCCGGCTGGCGCTCCAGTAGCTCGACGTATCCGATACCCAGCCGATCAAAGATGTTGATGAATCCCTCCACTGAACCGGCATCCGCGGCATTCACAAACGCATACGCCACGCGCTTACGGAACAGGTTCAACGGCTCGCCATTCAGGCGCGGAATATCACGGTCATACGCCATCAGGTTTAACATCGGTTCACTGCAGGTCAGCGGATCAAACTGCGCCAGCGGCCAGGTTATCCAGCTGTATACCTCTGCCCAGAAACGGCGCAATGCATTCAGCAGCTTTGCCGGTTCCCCTTTATTCATCCAGAAAGGCAGCGCCAGCGCGGCCAGTTTCTTCATAAAATCAGTCATCATGCAGACTCACTGTCAGCGAATTCAGGCGCGGAACATCAAGCCCGCTGGTAATGTCCCGTAACGAAAACTCGATAGAATCTGTCTGCGGGAAAGCCCTGTGTAACTCCCTCCCCAACTGGGAAAAAGAGAAGCGGGAATATGGCCACGTTTTTTTCACATCAAAATCCGCGTTTTCACGGAACGCACAGCGGATCAGATTTTCCACGCCCGATTTCAGCGCGTTCACTTCGTCGTCAGTCATATTGCTGACGCTCGGCACGTATACGCTTACCGCCAGATCGTGGCGTGTCTCTGGCATGGCAAAACACTGCATATCGTCGCCGTGGCCGTGGTGGCCTTGTGTGTTGATGTAGTCATTCACAGCATCAATAAACGGCGCGGAGGCCACACCGGTATCCAGCAACAGATAGCTGTTTGCCGTACCTGCTCCCCGTGGCGCTTCATGCTCAAAAAAAATGCGGTCAATACTCAGCCCGGCAACCTGGGCAATCATCGAACGGTAAACCGCATCAGTGTGATAATTACCCACCAGATTGAACTGGTTGCGGCAGCGCTCGCGCAGTTCATCATCACTTTCTTCATCGGCTCCCGGCTTCGTCAGCCAGTCTTCCTCACTGGCCACCTGGCTGATACCATCCACGGCTACAGGCAAAATCCGGTAATACCCCGGTGCCAGGTTATACGCACCGCCTGTTCCGGTTGCTTTGACTGCCACCAGGGCGCTGGCCACACCGGAGGGGATCACCACATCGGCCACCGTGGCCAACACATATACACGGCCATTAATACGCTCAGTCTGTACCAGCGTGCCTGCCTTTACGGTGGTGGTAGCCTTTGCATCGGTTTTGAAGAAGCGGATCACCCCCTCGGCAGCGGTGGCTGGTTTTGCGGTCACATTTACCGCCCATGCCAGCAAACGCAGCATCTTGCCGCCTGCCGTCGCCACGTACATATTGGTAAGCACGACCCCAATAAGCGCATCTTTCAGCCACATGACCGGCGCGGTCACTATCGCTGTGACCAACCGCCAGAAAGGTGACATACGGGATGTGTTAGTGATCAGCCCTTCGCCAGCCACGATGGCGTTAAAACGCGCCTGCACATCGTCTTCCGTGACCGGCATTCCGCTGTCTTTCAGTACTTCTTCAAAATCAACCTGCGGCTTTTCCGTCATACATCCACCTGATAAGCAATACGGCCAAAATCATATGTGCTGGCTGTCACCCATAATCGCTTCGGGCTTTCTTCACTGATTTCCACGGTACCAGGCACAATGCGTTCATCTTCTTCCACCAGTAATTCAAGCTGGGTAAAAATATCGGCTCGCATTGTCGGACTTCGCTCTGCAATTAATCGGGTTGCCAGCCCACTTTCCAGAATGGAATGGACAACATCCTGCCCAATACTTTGGCGGTTATTACATAATTCAGGTTCATTACCTACATTCAGAACAAAATCACCATTCTGGATCAGTAAGTCGATATAAAGGTTTTCACTCATCCGTTAAGCTCCTGCCATTCCATTAATTTACCCGGCGAAAGCGTTTCTTTCGGATAAATATTTACCGTGTCAATTTTCTTACTGTTATCTGTTACCGATTTGGCATTACTGTTAATGGATTTACTGATACCGCCGCGTTCAATACCTTTTAACTCGCCACCAGTAGATAACGTATTCGACGTTAACGGTGGCGGGTTTTCTGCGGCCATAGAAATATCCACGCCGGGAATTTTATTTAACTTCCCTATAATCCAGTTCCATGATTTAAGAAAACCGCCTTTGATAACCTGCCAGACATTATCAAACATTGAGATAATACCGCTGGCCATACCGCCAAGCGCCTGCGTCGGTGAAAAGCCGGTCAGAAGTGCAATAAAACTATTCCAGCCATCTTTAATAAATTGCCAGGCGCTGGCAAAGACACCCGCCAGCCATGTAACCACCCCGGCTACAACCTTAAAGGCTTCGGTATTCATCACGGCCGCTTTTACCGTATCCCAGTGCTTAATCAGCAGATAACAGCCTGCGGCCAGCAGGGCAATGGCACCAATGACAAGCAGGATCGGCCAGCTCATGAAATTAATCGCCGCGCCAGTCATCACAGCAGTCATACGCAGGGCAAGCATCACCCCACGAACCATTTTCATGGTTTTAGCCCATGCCAGATTTGCTTTGGTATTAATCCAAGTCCAGGCGGTATTAATTTTTGTCACCGCAGTCAGGGTTTTCCAGATAGCGATGGCACCCAGCTTAATTAGCTTTGACACTCCCAACACAATATTGGCTATTGCTCCAGCGGCGGCAAATCCCAGCAGTGCCATGGCAGCATAACCAATCACGCGGGCGATATTGGGAAACATCTGCATCCAGCGGGCAAAGGTCTGCCCCATATCCGCCAGGCGGTTAAGTAGTGGATACAGTACCGGGATCAGCGTCAGACCAATGACCGTTTTGATTGCCTGCAGGATGGCCACAAAGCGATCCCACGGCTTCACCAGTTTGTTTGCCTGTTCCTGGGTACGCTTCAACCCATCGGAACCACCCAGCTCTGTAATATTCCGCTGTAGAAGTGCCACATTGCCATAAAGATGCTTCACCACGGCGGAACTGTCACCAAAGGCGGCATCCAGTTCCGCCTGCGCTTTCAGGTTCCCTTCAAGGCTTTTACCGTATTTGCCCTGCAGCTTGATCAGCATTTCCGGCATGGACAACATTTTGCCGGTGGCATCAGTGAACGACAGCCCCAGCTTTTTAGCGCCATCAATGGCACCCGTCATAAAACCTTCATAAGCGCTGCTGGCTTCTGTGCCCAGCGTACGGTTTAACTGCCCCAGTACGGCCAGCTGTTCATCCAGTCCCACGCCATAGTTGGTACCCACGCCGCGCGCCCCTTCCATCAAATCCTTGATAGTGGCCATTTCCGTGCCAAAGGTTTTGCGCATGTACACCATTTTCCCTGCCAGCTGCTCGGCAAACTGGACTTTGCCCAGGCGCTCCGCCTCTGCTGAGAAGTTGCCATACATTTGCCCCATAAATTCTGCCGTGTCTGCAGCAGTGGATTTCAGGGCAAACGCCAGTGTATTGGCGACTTTTGTCACCTTCGGCAGCTCATTGCCGGTCAGCCCGGCAATGGATGCGTTTATGCTTTCGGTGGATTGCACAAACTCCACCGCGCTGGCGCCATAGGTCGTACTGAATGCCAGCGCATCCCGTTGCACGGTTTTCAGGACAGAATTACCAATGCCTTTTGCCGCGGCTTCATTCAGCGCGTCATACATTTCAATCGCCGGTGATAATGCGCCTTTGATTGCCATTCCGGTACCTGCCAGCGCCAGTGCGCCGCCGCCAATTTGTATAAAAGCCGCTTTTGATTTTTCAGCAAAGCCGGTGACATTATTCTGCACCTGTTTTAACGGGCGCGATAATTTATCAATCAGGCTTAATGTAAAATCTAACTGTTTCATTCTGTGCCTTTAAATGCGGTACTGATTCCGTTAGCAATGGCAATATGCATATTTTCCCAATGACGATTATCCAGCCATATCGCGGCTGCAATATCATCTATGGAATCATTACCCTGCGGTAAATAGTGGCGACGTAAAATTAAATACTGGTCGAGTCCGTTATTTTCAATAGAACGAACTCGCTTACTCAGTTTTTTACTTCAATTTCCAGCTCAGGCGCATAAATTTCATTCACCTTTCCGGCTAACTGGATTGCTGCCCCCGGACGTTTCAGAATATCCTCCAGCGCATCTTTACTTTCTGCCGCCACAATACGGGTCAGGTAGTTATGTGCGGGCGCAACTTTATTATCCATTGCCACTTCGTTAATGAATTTGTTGTATGCCGTTTGGTTGGGTTCAAAAATAACAGGCGTACCACAGACCACTAATTTAATTTGTTCCATTTAATATATTCTCTCGTAAATTAATTTCATCAATTAACTGGTTATGACGTGCCGCACACTGGCCGTACATTTCCAGATAAAGGGTTAACAGTTCTGCTGCGTCTTTTCCCTGCATGCCCTTCAGGCGCGGCAGCTGCACGGCGCATTTAGTTTTCAGGTTTTCCTGATAACGCACGTTCTGTGCTGGCGGTGGCGTCGTTGTACATGCTGACAAAATCAGCAGACAGGCACACGTTAGTAAACACCGGCTTAACCACTTCCGTGCGAATTTCACGCGGTGGCGCATTCTTTAAAGCCTCAAGCTTTTCTTCCAGTTTTCGCCCGGATGCGCTGGCCACACTGGCCAGCTGCGTGCCGGTGGCAGTGGCTGTTTTACGGATAGCCAGATCAACACTGTCACGCTGCCAGCTGGCAACCTTCCAGCCACAGGCAAACGCCATCATGGCCAGCATCACCACACCCACCGTCAGCTTATCCATCAGCGCACCCCGTTATGTTCCAGGCTGAAGTGGTTTCCGTCCGGGTTAGACCTGAAGCGTCCGCCCCAGCTACCGCCCAGTTTTTCCCAGTATTCACCCAGCGGCAGGTAATCTTCCGTGCGGGTTTTATACTCGCCCTTCACAAACAGATTAAAATCAACAGCCAGCCGCTGGGTATGGAGGCTATTGGAAATACCGCTGCCTTTCTTTGCGTTCAGCGCCGCCTGCTCAGGCGTGCGATACGCTTCACCAAAGGTCAACTGCATACCGTTTGCATTTGCATACTGGATTAACAATGCAATCATCGACGTAAATCGTTGTTGCTTTTCGCTTAGTGTCACTTCCTGCCCCCCTTACCTAAAAAATCAATCCCCTTGCGACGCAGCCAGGCTTCAACGCCATTCAGGCCGAGAATCCCCAGTGCGGAACCAAACCCGGCCAGTGCCAGGGGGTGGATATCCGGAACAAAGTACAACGCCACCCCTGCAGCCACTGACAGGGCGCTGCCGACAATGACACGCCCCGCAACCAGGCGCAGGGTTATTGGTTCCCCGCTGTTAAGCATCTTGCCCAGCGCAATCAGCGCCCCCATCACCGCCAGGGCGATAAACCCCTTTTCATAGTCCTGCATCCCTGCCCCTTATCCGATCAGGTTTTCCGTGGCTTCCGGCTCCAGATACGGAACACCGTTGATGTTGATAAACTTCGGACTGGTCACGAAGTACTTGATTTTGTGCGTGGCCACCGTGCCACCCTTTGGATCAATATCCAGCAGATTGCTGACCTGCAGCTTATTGCCGAACGTTTCCACCTTCATTTCCTCGCTGCCGGCTTTCGCGTAGAAAAGGAAATCCACAGCCGGGATGCCCCGCCATGAACCCGCTGCGCGGGCTTTTGCGGTCAGTACCTTCATCACTTTGGAACTGACTTCAATTTCACCCTCAGCCGACACATCACCGTCCACATGGCCATCCGGCACACCACGCGTCTGCGCGGCGGCGCTGTTATCGGTGATATCCAGTGAAATTTTCTCGATATGGATCAGATCACCATCCAGATAGACATCAAACGACATCCCCGAAATACGCTTACTCATGCGGCAGTCTCCAGGCTGGCATCCAGCATCAGATTGATCGTAATCTGCAGCGGCACTTCATACGTGCGCACCACAATGTAAATATCCACCGCTTTCTTACTCTTCCACACAATGGCCACATCACCATCCTGCGGCGGCTTCACTTCGCCCGGAAACGCCACGCCATTGATGCTGGCGGCGGTGGACATCTCGCGCAGTGGCTTCATGAAAAGTGACTGGTGCGCCTCGATACTGCCCGGCGTGCTGTTCAGAGAACGATCACCGATCTTGCCGATAGCCAGGAGACGGATACGACGCGCGGCCTTATCAGCAATGCGCAGCGTTTCAATGGACTGATAATCCCCCCCTTCCACGTCCAGGGTACGCCCATCTGCCCAGTAAAAGCCGTCATAGTCCGGGTACCACATCGGCACGCTGTAGCGCTGCATTTCCAGTGCCTGCAGCGTGGCCAGCTCCAGAACTTCACCGGTGCCGTCCACCGGCAATTCATCACCCCCCAGATCAAGCAGTGCGCCGGTCTGGACTCGCGCCGGGCTGTCAGCAATGGTCACTGCACGATTACATAACCGGCCAGCAAGCACGCCCGGCTCATGGCCAAACAGGCGCGGTACCAGCTGCACCGCTTTTTCCGCAATGCCATCCTGCAGCGTGGAAGCGCGTGCCAGGTAATCAGCCTGGCTTTCCTTGTCCTGCATGCCCTGTACCGCAAGCAGGAACCACACCCAGCGGCCAAACTTCGCGATCAGATCCGCCCGCAGTGCAACCGCCTGATTAATTGCCTCTTTAGTGGAAATATCGTCTGACAGCACCACCCCTTCCACGGAACACGATACCTGCGCAGCCTTAACGGCTTTCACCCATGCATCCGCCTCCGCATCGGACGGCAGCACATGCACGAACCCCCACCAGTTCTGCCCGGCGTTTTTCATCGCGGCCAGCACGTCACTTTTCAGCGGGCTGTCACCTTCACCCAGCAATTTGTCAAAATCACTCTGGGTATTAACCGCCAGCGTCTTACCCATATTTACCGCGCCCTTGCCGACAAACAGCACGCAGCGTTCCACCTCACTGGTTTCCCCCTGCAGCTGATTCAGCTGGTTAACTCCTACATTTGGCCAGGTCATGTTCTCCCCCTGATATCCTGCGCATTTACATCCCAGCCAAAGCCAATGGCCTGCAGCTGCCGTGCCAGCGCCTTGTTAAATTCATCCTCCCCCATACCCAGAAACACACGGGCAGGCAGATCAATTGTCCAGCTCGTTTTCACCGCCTTGCCGCTGAGTTTTCGTATCAGCAACCCCGCCTGGCTGTAAGGCATGGATGTGGTGATTTCGCCCAGGGTTGGCTTTTTCCAGCGCTTCCCCCGGCGCATCCGGTACCCCAGGGCGCGTAATTTCTTTGCCTGCGCCGCGGTGGCCATCTTTGCGCCCCCGTCCTGCCGTGGCTGGCTGGCACGACTGACACGAACACGCATCCCATTTTGCTGCGAGTAACCCACGGTGCCTGCGGGTACCGGTGTATCCCCGTTCCGGTAGCCTCCACCCTGCAGATAAATCCGCACAGCCTGCATTTCGGGCATTTCCCGGATATGCAGCAGTTTTGGCATATTGCGCAGCATCTTCCCTTTACGGCGCGTTTTCCTTCCCGGCCAGGCGCTTCCCTCCGGTGATTCCTGATTGCGCACATGGCGTTTTGCGGCGGCGATAACGCCGTATTTGGCCATACGCCACAACAACCGCTGGCGCTTCTTCGGCGGCAGCTCCATTGCTGCCAGTGCCTTGCGCAGCGCAGCCAGTTGCGCTTTGTTCAGCTCGCCGCCCGCGATCACTCTTCCACCCCGATAGGCGCACCGGTTTCATCCACGCCATAAACGCTGGCGTGGATCGCCGTCCAGACTTCAGGATTAACCAGTGACCAGCGCTCACCACGCCACGGAATAGCGCCGTTTTCATCCTGCTTAATCACCAGTTCTTCCGCCATTGGTACGCTCAGCACTACGGTGGCGGTTTCTTCATCCTCCACAGATACATCCCACTGCGGATCGGCTTCCGTTACCCCGATTTCGTCAAGCAGTTCCCGATCCGCCTCGTCCAGCCATGCTGCCAGCAGTGACATCAGCAGTTGCGGCGGGCAAAGTCGGTACGGGAAACGCGCCCAGCTCAGTACCGCGTCATAACGGATAACGGCCTGCCGGTATTGCCCCAGCCCCAAATCCCTGGCTGCGGGAATGAATTCCATTTCATCAAGCACGCTATCAAATGACTGCATCGCCCGTGGCGGGACATTCGCCTGAAAGAAAGCGGTCAGGTTTTCCAGTTGTGTCTGGCTCATACTTTTTTCACCGTTGCCCGTTTAAGTCCTTTCATACGGCGGATCACCACCGATGCTTCCGCCAATAGCCCCGCACGCGTTTCCAGGCTTTCCTGCCCCGGATGCGTTTCACGCCGTCCGATGGTGGCAAACTCCCCCAGTAAATCGGCCTTTGCCCTGGCAAAAACAGCCTTTGTATACTGGGCGCACAGGCTGTTCAGCCCGCCCATGCTTACCCCCGGCACTTCCGTGGCCTGGGCATATCCCTTTGCCTGCCAGCCAGATTCAACCCGCTCCAGCTCAGCATTGACCTCTGCGACGGCTGCGATCAGCGCCTGCGCGATGGTATCCGCATCGATATCAGCAGGCAGTGACCGCTGCGCCTGAAAATCTTTCAGATTCAAATCAGGCCAGAAGCCGTTATTGGTCAGCGGTTCATCCTGATAATCCAGCGGCTTGCCACTAAACATATATCCCCCGAAAAAGGCGGACTGTCCGGTTTCCACGGCGCAGTTGTACGGTCTGTACGCTGCCCTCCACCGCGTCCGCCTGGCTGTCGGTAGTCTTTAAACCTGCGTTAATTTGCGCAGACGTGCGGCGATGGTCTGCCGGGCAGTTTTCACACCAACCCTGAAATAATGCCGCTCTGCAATAGCCAGCAGTTGATCGGCCTTTTCCAGTGTGGCCACGTCATCCACGCCCGCCGCCGTTTTCTGGCCATCCTCCCCGCGCAACAGCTCCAGCCCGGCAAACTTGAACCATTTGGCCGTCACCTGCTCATGTAAGCGCCAGGTGTTAGCCACACGGTCAAACGTGCGGGAAAAATACGGCTCAATACTTTCCCCACGCCCGGCTGACTCTTCCGCCCAGGCCAGCATGGTATCCGCCACAAATGTGGGGAAGTTGCTGCGCAGACGGTCTGGTGTGACCTGCTGCTGGCTGATTGCGATATCTGCCCAGTCCAGCGCCTTATCCAGTTCGCCCACGTCAAAAAGCCAGATTACGCACCATGCCAGTACCGGGTTTGCATAGACCTGCCCGCTGGCCAGATAGGCTTCAACGGTTGGCATCCAGCGCGGCAGCAACACATCGCGCTTAAACGCAACACGATCTGGAATAAACTGAATGCTTCTGGCCTGCGCCACGTCCTTTTCCAGCGCAGCAATCAGGATGTGCATGCTTTCGCTGCTGTCCACCGCCTGGCTCTGTTTCAGGCGCTGTTCCGTAGCAATACGCTGGCTGTGCCGCTGTGCGGGAGAAAGTGCCATGCTTAACCCTCCACTGGTTCGGTCACTTCACCGATGGTCACAGCAGACTCATCAAAAGCGGCATACAGTTCTGGCTCTTCAACCGCATAACCTTCATTGCGCAAATATTTGTTTTCATACTGCTTACGGTCTTCAACAAATTCCGCTTTGCGCTGGCGAGTATTGCGCTGGGTATAGATGTGCAGGTTCTTAAGCGGCGTCACCACCATGCGCTTACCCGGCATAAACGGCGGAATAACTGCCGGACGTCCGGCAATGGTGCTGCCCAGCATTTGCGCTGCAATCTTTTCAGACGGGCGGTCAGCTGCCTGATAAAGCCGGTACTGTTCCGCCGCCACCAGGTCAGCGCCAACCAGCACGACAAGACGCGGATCATTTCGGTACTGCGCCGGAATTTTGGTGTTAATCAAATCAGAGGCCATTGCATCCAGACCGCGATAATCACCTTTGTCATCCAGTACAACCGGATCGGTAATAATTTGCTTGCCACCTCCGTATGACTTCATACGTTCATGCCAGCCTATATTCACATCTTCGCCGTTCGGGTTTTCGTCCGGATTAGTGGTTTTGGCCACACTGGTACCATTGAACCCGATCCGCAACATATCGAGCGCAAAAGCCTGATTCGAGAAGGTTTGAACAAGATTGAAAAACTCGTTCTCATCCTTACCGGCATTAGCCCATACGGACAGCAAATCCCAGCGCAGCGCAGCACAGCTGTCAGTTTCTACCAGCTTGTAATCATTCCCATCCACACCCACGCGGCGAATGAAACGACTGGTTTCATGGCGTCCGGTATGCAGGGCGGATGAACCCACAGAAACAACCTGGCCGGACAGCTGATCCACATCTGCGCAGGTCAGCATGTCCAGGAATTCGACGGACTCAAGCAACGCCTGGCGCAAAGTCGTTTCCTGCGGATCAGTCAGTGAAAAATATAGATTCGCGGATTCCTGCCCATAATTGTCAGCCAGACCAGCGCAATATTGCGCCATCAGGCTTTTTGCTCGTTTATTTAAAAACATAAAGCTCCCTCGCTATAACGCGATAAAAAGTTAATCGTTAATTTGTTTAGCGGGGTGAATTAAAGAAATTTAAATTTCCCGGCTTTTCCCGGAACCGTGCGCCCCGGCTGACGTGAATTCTTTTTCCCCAAATCGCTAAATCGCTTAACAATCTCGGAAGCATTATCACGAATAGCCGCAAACTCTTCCGTATCCACCACTTCAGAAATAGTATCCACATCTTCTGTAACTGAATTAAGCTGGTTTTCAATCGTCGCCACACGACCTTCCAGATCATTAAGAGCACTGGCCAGCGCCTGCAATTTATCATCATCCGGTGACGGATTATCGCCTGGATTCTCTTCTTCAAATTTCGGTTTAATACCAAATAATTTCTGCCAGTTCTTCATTCTTTCTTCCTGTTTAATTTTACCGTCGCGGGAAATTACGCAACTGTAATAACCCTGTTTCGTTAATTTATTGCGCCGACTACTAAAGCGCAGCCGTGTGGTGCCAACGCTGGCCGGGGTATCTGTCACCGCCAGCCCTTTCAGGTAAGTACGCCCACTGCCGCGCCAGTTCTCTTTCGGCTCAATTGAAAAGAACAAAAGCTGGTCTTCATGGTTGGCAAAGATAAGGCGCATATTCGGGCACAGGCTGACAAACAGCCGCGCTAACCCATCGTCGCCATCGTGCCAGGTGGCCTCCAGTACTTCACCAAAATTACCGCAATCATCTTCATGTTCTGGCCAGATTAAAGCGACATAGTGGTTATAGTTGTAGGTTTCCCCCATATCGATAATCCACTGTCTTTTAATCTTCCTGCCGTCTACGGTATCCCCTTCGGTAGCAACACACAGCCAGTCAGTTTTTAAATGCGACACATATTCCCTCCCCTGCCGATTAACTGATTTCCTGCTGTGATTCCAATTATTGCCGGATTGCAGAAAGCACGCACTCGACTTAATTCTGCTTAATTCGGATAACCGCCCTTTGCCGAACAGGTACGAATTAACACCACCGTTTTTTCGTCATAGCCGCGGCATAATTAAATCTATGGCTAAATACTCTGAAGAATTAAAAGGCGTAGTACGGGCGCTGTATTTGCGTCGCTATACGCCAAAAGAAATTGCATCTGAATTAAATCTGCCGAATGCGCGGATCGTTTACTACTGGGCGGAGAAATACAGCTGGGCCGATTTACTCAGCCATGAAAGTACTGAAGAGGCGATTGAACGCCGTTACCAGTTGCTGGCCGGGCGCGATAATAAAACCGATCTCGACCTGAAAGAGATGGATTTACTTATTGCTCATGCCACTAAGCTGCGAGCGCAAAGTAATAAACATAAAGAAAAGATGCTGGCAAACCGGGGGAACGGGCAAGCAGCTGCGGCACAAGACAGCGACGATGGCGAACCCCGCAGCAAACGCAGGTACAAGAAAAACGATATTTCATCGCTAACACAGGAGGATTTTGACACCTGGGCGGAGGAACATCTTTTCGGCTACCAGAAACACCTGCGCCAGAATATTGGTCAGGCGGTGCGCAATATCCTGAAAAGCCGCCAGATCGGGGCAACCTGGTACTTTGCTTATGAGGCATTTGAAAACGCGGTCATGACCGGCGATCCGCAAATTTTCCTGTCAGCGTCCAAAGCCCAGGCAGAGGTTTTTCGCTCGTATATCGTCAATATCGCCGAGCAGTATTTTGGCATCACACTAACCGGCAATCCGATCCGTTTAAGCAACGGCGCGGAATTACGCTTCCTTTCCACCAACAAAAACACCGCCCAGTCCTACAGCGGCCACCTGTACTGTGACGAATATTTTTGGGTACCGAACTTTGCCAGGCTGAATGAAGTGGCCAGCGCGATGGCCACACACGATAAATGGCGTACCACCTATTTTTCCACTCCATCCGCCAAAACGCACCAGGCTTACCCGTTCTGGACTGGCGAGGAATGGAAACAGGGCAGTAAAAAACGCGCGGCTATCAAATTCCCGTCATTTGACGAAATGCGCAACGGTGGCCGGCTCTGCCCGGATGACCAATGGCGTTACATCATCACACTTGAAGATGCAATCGCCGGTGGCTTTAACCTGGCCAGCATCGAGAAGCTACGCCGACGTTATAACGACACTGCATTCAATATGCTGTATATGTGCGTTTTTGTTGATAGCAAAGACTCCGTTTTCAGTTTCTCCGATCTGGAAGCCTGCGGCGTGGAAATTGAGACGTGGCAGGATCACGACCCCAACGCCGCCCGGCCATTTGGCAATCGCCCGGTATGGGGTGGTTTTGACCCGGCACGCAGCGGCGATTTGTCCTGCTTTGTCATTATTGCCCCGCCTGAACTGGCCGCAGAAAAATTCCGCGTACTGGCGGTGTTTAACTGGAAAGGCATGAACTTCCGCTGGCAGGCAAAGCAGATAGAAAGCCTGTTTAAAAAATATAACTTCACTTATCTGGGTGTTGATGTCACCGGCATAGGCCAGGGCGTTTTTGACAATATCCAGCACTTTGCCATGCGCGTGGCCGTGCCTATCCGCTACGACCTGAACACCAAAAACCAGCTGGTACTGAAAGCCGCGGATGTGGTCGAAAGCCAGCGTATCGAGTGGGATAAAAACCTGAAAGAGATCCCGGCCAGCTTCATGGCCATCCGACGCACAACCACGCAAAGCGGGAATGCCATGACCTTTGTCGCAGACCGCAGCCCCGAAACTGGCCATGCAGAATCGTTCTGGGCGATCACGCACGCCCTGCATAACGAACCGCTTAACTATGAAAACAAACCAAAATCCCGCTGGAGAATGAAGAAGGCAGCATGACGAAAAAACGATATAACGCCCGGAATAAGCGCGGCGACAAAGCAAAAAAAATGAGCATCATTTCTTTCGGCAAACCGGAACCTGTACTGACTACCGGCACGGATTACCGGGATATCTGGTACGACAATGCCGCCGACCATTTTACCCAGCCTATTGATCGGCTGGCGCTGGCACAGCTGATTAACCTGAACGGCCAGCACGGTGGCATTATTCATGCCCGTAAAAATATGGTGACGGCAGATTATCTGGGCGGTGGTCTCACGGATGATGAACTGGAAGCGGCCGCATTTGATTATCTGACGTTTGGTGATGTGGCCATTGTGAAAATACGCAACGGCTGGGGTGACGTTATCGGCCTGGAACCTCTTCCCGGCCTTTATCTGCGCCGTCGCAAAGTCCGGGATGATGATCGTAATGTGCCTGGTGATTACGTGGTACTGCAGGAAGGGGAACCGCTGGTATTCCCTGAAGAAGACATCATTTTTATCAAGATGTATGACCCACAGCAGCACATTTACGGCCTGCCGGACTATATCGGCGGCATTCATTCCGCCCTGCTGAACAGTGAAGCGGTGATTTTTCGCCGCCGCTACTACCACAATGGGGCACATACTGGCGGCATCCTGTATACCCGAGACCCCAGCATGACGGATGAAATGGAAGAAGAGATTGAACAGCAGCTGCGTGACAGCAAAGGGATCGGGAACTTCTCCACCATTCTGGTGAATATCCCTGGCGGCGATGGTGACGCCATTAAATTTATCGAAATGGGGGATATTTCTGCAAAGGATGAATTTGCCAGTGTGAAAAATATCAGTGCGCAGGACATTCTGAACGCTCACCGCTTCCCGGCCGGGCTGGCAGGTATTGTGCCGCAGAATACCGCAGGACTGGGCGACCCTGAAAAAGTGGAACGCACCTACAAAAAGAATGAAATTCGCCCCATTCAGCGACGCATGGCCAAAGCAGTGAACAATGATCCGGAAATTCCGGCGTATCTGCATCTTAAATTCGCAGATGAATCAACGGATAAGGATGCAGCATGAGGCGAAAAGGGTTAAAATCCAGGCATATTTTGACAGCCGGAGAGTGGAATATGAGAGTCCTGAAGATTGAATGCCCGGAATGCGGCTCAAAGGCTGTAATTCGAAAGACGAACCGGAAACACCGGCAGATTGCTGATATTTATTGCGCCTGCGCAGATGTGGAGTGTGGGCACACTTTTGTAATGAATTTGACGTTTTCCCACACTCTTAGCCCCAGCGCGAAAACGGGTGATGCTTTAGTACAAACATTGCTAAAAAATCTGTCACCCGATCAAAAGCAGATGGCGCTGGACTTACTGAAAGCGGCACCGGCTGCGTGAATCGCCCCCGTTACGGGGGTATTTTTTTTCATACTCATCCAGTCTTTTACCCAGCGCCATTGTCATTTCACTTAACCAGGCTAACGCTAAATCTTTCTCTTCTTCTGAGCAATCCGCAGTTGCCATAAGTTTTGCAACCAAAGCGATCCGTTGAAAAGCAACGGTTTCAAAAAACAAATCCTGCACAGCATCCTCCCACGCAAAACAACTGTATAAACATACAGTACACCTAAACGCACAATATGTGAAATGAAAATTCATATGATCAATAATTTACGGTATGCATATCACACACTTACACAGCATCACCTCCAGCCTGGCCAGATTTCGTCTTCCGGTTTCATACGGTTTTCCTGCAACCTGTCATTACGGTAAATCAGCGAACTATTGCCAAAACTCAAACCGCCGCCGCGCATCAGAATGGCTATTTCTTCATCCGTGCCGGCAAGCCCCCGGCCAGTTAATTCATTTTTTAACCTTCTCCGGGTTCCTCCCTCCGTACAGTTATTGACAGAACTCCTAGGCGGCGCATTCGCGCCGCTAACAGCTGCCGCCTGTTCGGCGGCTAACTTCGGAACAATCTTCCACTTTGTAATCCGGGTTAAAATGGGCACACCCATGCCAACGGCAGGAGAGAAAACCCCCTTAACCCGCACAATTTCCTCACCATATGCGTTAAATTCCGGGCTGGTTTCATACCATGTGCGTGCGATCAGCTCATCCCGCCTTACGAATGGTCCGCCCTGCTCATTGATATATTTCGCCCAGTCTCCGCTGTCAGCAGCATCATGTACCGCAGCAAATTCAACGCTTAACCCCATCGCGGTATCGTGATCAGCCATCCTGCGCAATTCGCGCCATACCGTTACCGGCGCACCACCTACAAACTGAAACTGGCGGATACGCCAGCATGATGCCCATGCAGCAGCTGCGGCGGCGGCTTCTTTCATTGGCTTGCCGCTTTCGTCGTCCAGTTCATCATCCAGCGCATAACCATCAATATTTTTTGATATGTATTTGGCTACATAACCGGTTGCTGACCCTTTTTCCGGATCGATACTTTCAGCATGAAAGCGTGCCTTTCTGGCTTTATCGGTGATCAGCTCGCCATGGTCTTCATCCATCGCATAATCACGCAGAATGCCGCGCACCTGTTCAACCTCTTCAGGACGCATAAACAGCAACATGTGCCAGTGTGGCGTGCCATCGTGATGCGGCTCCGCAACCCTGATTCCGAACACGCGCAAGTCTTCCCGGTGAAGCTTTGCCCTGATCCGTCCCCAGATTTTACGCAGATATCCCTGGGTATCAGCCGGACTGCTGCCATTCCATTTACGGTTGCGGTGGCCATGAATAGTAGTCGCGTGATATTTAGACGGCGCAGTGATGGTGTAAAACTCCCCCACATACCCCAGCTCATTACAAACGTTTTCAAATCCACGAATACGCACCATCATTTCTGTACGGCGGATCGCGGGATTGGCCACGCTCCCCCAGTACTTATCAATCAGGCTAATCCGGTTGCCGAATTCATCCTCAAGCTCCATCGACTTCAGGAATTCCCGCGTGCGGCGCTTCTGCTCCTTCCAGTCACGAATAAGCTGTTTGCTGGCGTAAGTGCTGACCTTTTTGCTGACGTGATTCAGGGCGATATGTAAATGCTCGCGCCACTCTGACGCATGGCGGCGCAGGCGAAGCGCCCACCACTGATCAGACATCATTTTGGCAAGAGAAGCGGCGGCTTTTGGCTCCTCGAAGCAACGACGCATTAACTTTTCATAATCCGGCGCAGACTGGCGGAATGCATGAGTAATGGCAGCAGCACGGACATAAAGTGCATGCAGCAACTTAAGCGCACCGGCATCCGGCATTTCATCGTTTATGCTACTGAGTTCCATTGTGATGAACGTCGAAACATCCTGCGCCAGCAGGTCAATATCCTCTTTCGACATATCAGGCAGGTGGTTGAAGCGGTACATAAGGCGCACGGTATCGGCGGTCATTTTGCCGATGTGATAACGCTCTGAAACAATATTGATACGCGGCAGAATGCGTTCAAGGAAGGTTTTAGCCAGGTAAGCATTTGCGCGCTTTATACCCTGTTCTTTTTCCAGCTTGCTGGCTGTCGCATTTACCGACATACGAACAATTACAGATTGCTTTTGTAGCAAATCCTGGGCGCAAGCCAGCGCCGCATTCTCTCGATCTCGGCGCTGTAGTTCTTCGTATGTGGGTATCGGGCTTGCAATGGCCTTGCGGGGTGCATTCCAGGAATACGCCCAGTGTGTGATGGCGTGTGCATCTTCAGACTGATTAGCATCACGCCGCGCTGAATCGGCGGCGCAATGTTTGTCTAAGGCCAACGTCATGCGATGGCCTTTGCAATTGAATCAAGTGGGGATTTCAGGATCAGCTCACTGGCCATCTTCTGACTAACAGCCGATGCCCCAACGCTACGGGGCGCATTCACCTGCACCGCCTCAAAACCGGCATACAGGTAATGCACCATCTCCAGATTACTGTTTGAGGCAACAACACTAATCCCTTTACGTGCCAGGCGGCGCAACTTCCGCGCCAGCCTCCCCTGATCCATATGCGTAAAACCGCTTCCATGGTAAGCGGTAAAATTATCGCTTTCCGTCAGGTATGGCGGATCACAATAAATAACGTCATAACCATCCCGGACTAATTCAAGCGTTTCCGAATAGTGAGCGGTGATAAACGTTGCCCGCTTTGCCTTTTCCTTAAATGCATGAATTTCATCTAACGGAAAATAAGGTTTCTTGTACTTACCAAACGGTACATTGAACTGCCCGCGCCGGTTATAGCGGCACAGACCATTAAAACCGTGACGGTTCAGGTACATGAAACGCGCGGCCGATTCCACGCAATTTGCGCCCCCCTTCTCTGACTGATTGAACAAATCCCGGACTGCATAATAGAAAACAGCACGGCTTTCTTCTTCACCCTGCGAACCGGCAGAAAATAGCGTTTCCAGCTCAACAAGGAACGCATCGGTATGATAGGCCATGGCCTTATACAGATTGACCAGATCAGGATTAATGTCACCAATCAGGTACTCGTCATAATCCGTATTCATCATTACGGCGCAGGAACCGGCAAACGGCTCAATCAGGCGTTTACCTTCAGGTAAATGCGGAAGCAGCTGCGGCATAAGGCGGGCTTTACTGCCCACCCATTTCAATGGGGTTTTAACGGTCATGATCCACCCCATTATCAAAGATATAAAACAACGCCTCGGACGGTGACAATGCCTGTACTGACAGGATTGACCATCCCTCTGCTGCCGCGATCACGTCACCAGCGGGCAAAATGTGAGTAATGACAGCTGCCCATTCTCTGCCGGTGTATTTACCGTGCTTCCACTCACAGAGAGTCAGCAGATCACCAACCCTATAATCCCTGTCATGGCGTCGTACCTCAGCCCTTTTCTGACCAGCCACCACTGCGTCCAGATATTGCGGTGCAATTTTTATACTGTGAATTTTTACTGCCATGCTGCACCACCTTTACTGCAAATAGCCTCAGCCTCCTGGCGGATTAATTCGACAATCTCAGCCGCGCTTAAACCTTTATTTGCGGCATGGGTGGCCAGCTTATCCAGACGGGTGGAACACAAATCGGCGGCAACGGCTTTACCTTCGGCAGTTGCTTTGGCCAGCATGGCAAGCAGATCGGTACCGGAATTAATTACGGGCAAATGGTTACGTGTCATATTCATTTTGGTTTCCTTAAGGCAAAAGAATCCCCGGCCACCACAGGGATGGCCAAAAAATCAGGCGATTAATTAGTGGAAAGAAAAGGTAATAGGTACGGCGGTATAACTAGGCGCAGGAACCTTATGCAGCTCATAAGTATTGCGCCACCACTCCTGTATCAGCGCCTTGATTTCACCAGCGCCCAACGATCCTGCGACGTAATACATGGAACGGATGCTGGCCAGCGCTTCCACCTGCTGTAACTGGCTTTCTGCCTCACGGTATACACAGCACCAGTAAGCTGCATTGACTGCCAGCCAGTGGCGCTTGCTGGTCATATGCTCAGTGTCATTAAAGAAAAACGGATGCAGGGCAACACGATTATTTTTTACAGTGCTTTTTTCCACAAAGAGAATGGCGTAATTGTGTGGTACGCCCCATGCGGCCAGCTCGCGCCCCAGCTCTTTAGCGTCTACTGAAATAATGGACATTAGTGATTCTCCTGCTGCATTTTGCTTACGATATGAGGCGCAATAATCATCTGCACCCCGTTGCGGCTATTAATCGGATGCGCTTTTTTAATCGGTCTGTCATGTGCTGTACGGGCTGAAAAATCAGAGTCCCGCAACGATCCGAATCCCTCAAAAGTCAGACGCGCCCTGGATATGCCCTGGCGCAAGTGGATCATGGCGCGATAGTCCAGACGTTCGAAAAGTTCACGCCAGCAACACTTGCTAAGACTGGCTTTAAACTCCCCGGATCCGGAAGAGACGCCCGCAGCATGAAGGACAACCCCGCGCCACTCCGGCGTTAACTTGTCCCACCAATCAGCGGCTTCACTGCTGTTACTGAAATATTTGCGGCGTATGTTGCGCAGCTGCGCAAGCCCCAGCTTTTGCTGTTCCTGATTAATGGCCATACTGCCCCCGGACTAATCCCATCAGGCGATGCCACCAACGGCGGCGCGGTTGATGCGCCGTAAATTTATATACGTGGCTGGGATTCCAGCGCTGACCATCTGGCAGCTCAATCCAGCCAGTTGAACCGCAGGCTAGCTGCATAGGTGGTGACTGGTGCTTCAAATAGGTAACAAAGGCTTTCATTGTTTTCCCTCACATCATTCCTGTGACGTTAGTTGTCACGATATCGACAGCAGCAGCCAGCACCGGCGCGGACTGAATACGGCTTTCAACGGTATAAGCCAGCACGGAAAGGCTGCGGATGGCATCGCGGGCGCGATCAAGGATTTGAGTTCGGCGGGCGGAGGTCATGCACTCCGTTGATACGGCTTCCCCAGCGATCGCACCGACACTGGCGGTGGCGGTCAGGGCACAAAACTGCATATTCCCCGGCGTGGCATTGTTCACTGGAACTGACGGCAGGCAATTAATCTGGCTCAGAAGCCCATCCAGCAGGCGGGCATCTTCTGTGTGGTCAGTAATTGCCAGCAATTCATCGCACGTCAGGCGGTGCGGTTGCACCGGATTCAGTTTATTGCGCAGCATTTGTGGGCGCATCCCTACAGCCGCTGCAACTTCTTCCAGGTTATGTACCATCGCAAACGCTCGGCAAGCAGCATCAAAATGCGCATGTTTAGAAGTTTGATAATCAAACATATGCTTCGCCTCTAACTTAATTCAAAATGAACAAATCAATTCGCTATATGTGACAATTATTTGGCCTGTAGCCAGTCAAACCAGTCGACATATACATGCTCTTTCGGTTTTGACTTAGGAAGGATTCTTATCCGTCCAATCGACACCCAATAACGACCAGTGCGGACTTTTATACCTACACGTTCACAAAATGTTTTAAGGGGTACGTAACGACTTTCTTGATGTGTTGCAGCTACAGTTTTCATAAGGCAAAATCTCCTATCCGATTGTCACTAGCGGTCACTACTGACAACCATCGTTAACAAACTACATTCGACAAGCAAATAAACTACAAACGAAACAATGCGAAGAGTATTTATTAATTTGTCGTTTGTCAACCATTGCGAACTACAAACATGAAAAACTACAACATTAAAACTGGTGCCAGAGAAGCAGTCGAACGCATCTGCGAGGCATATGGTTTTACTTCACGACTGCAGTTATCCAACTACCTAGGCATGTCAGCTAGCGCACTTAGTACAAGGATTATGCGAGATAATTTCCCTGCTGACCTTGTCTTACTTTGTGCTTTAGAAACAGGAGCTTCCATTGAATGGCTGACTACTGGTGAAGGGGTTACATTCGATCCAGTGGCTAGCGATACAAGCCGAATCCCAGCATTCAAAATTGATGGTGCTGACCTAGTCAGACAATCATCCTTCCTTTTTGACAAGGCAATGTTGCCTAACTACAAAGGTGAACTACAAATAATTACAGACGGCAACACACGATATTTTGTTGATATTGCAGCCCATTCAAACACTGATGGAAAATTCCTTATCGAATACTCAGGAACCAAAAGCATCAAAGATTTAGTTGTTTTACCTGGCGATAAGCTACGAATTGATTGGGGTAAATACCCCCTGGACTGCAACGTTTCTGATGTGACTCTTTTGGGGAAGGTAGTTGCCACCTACCTGATTAATGAAAAATGACTGTAAGAAAAACACCAGAAGGGGAATGGTTATGCGATTTACGTCCTAATGGCGTAAAAGGAAAACGCATACGCAAAAAATTCGCCACAAAAGGAGAAGCATTGGCTTATGAAAAGTTCATTTCAAATGAACTAGAAGAAAAACCTTGGCTTGGAGAGAAACAGGACAACCGGCGACTTTCTGAATTAATTGAGCAGTGGCATGCCTTATATGGTCGTACTCTTTCTGATGCAGACCGTATGATGTCAAAATTGAAAGGTATTTGTGCTGGCATGGGAGATCCAATTGCATCACAGATTACCGCCGCTGATTTTAGCGCCTACCGAGAAGGTAGACTTAAAGGTGAAATACCCGATATTAACGGGCGGTGTATGCCCATACAACCACAAACTGTCAATCATGAGCAGCGAAATTTATCTGCTGTATTTGGGACATTGAAAAAACTAGGACATTGGTCTTTAGCAAACCCTTTAGCGGGGATTCCAACATTCAAAGTAGATGAAAAAATGGTCTCTTTTCTTTATCCACAGGAGATCAGAACATTGTTGGAATATTTATCAGACTCCAATAGTCCTCATGTGCTAATCATAGCAAAAATTTGTTTGGCCACTGGTGCCAGGTGGAGTGAAGCAGAGAATTTAGAAGGGGCACAGGTTACTCCTTATCGAATCACATATAAAAACACCAAAAATGGCAAAGTGCGCTCAATTCCTATTTCCAAACAACTTTATGAAGAAATTCCTAAAAAACGTGGGCGGTTATTCACGCCATGCAGAAAAACTTTTGAGCGTGTTGTTGCCAAAGCAGGCATTGAACTACCCGAAGGACAATGCACACATGTGCTTCGCCATACATTCGCCAGTCACTTCATGATGAATGGTGGCAACATACTGGTACTTAAGGAAATTTTAGGTCACTCAGATATTAAAATGACAATGATTTACGCTCATTTCGCACCTACGCATTTAGAAGATGCAATAACAAAAAATCCATTAACCATGCTTGATTAGAGATATCAAAATGTTCACAGCAATTAATCAGTGCATTATTATAATTAACATAATATTCATAATAAGTTATATTTTCTATTTGTTTAAAAATAACTCTTTCGATATGAATGCTGAACCATTGACACGCCAACCACTTTTCAAAGCCGCGCTTCTCATTCCGATTGTTAGCTTTTTACTATTAGGTGGCATCGTATGGAAAGGGCATAGTTTTCAAATTGATGCTGATGGATTTAATAACTTCCTGACAATAAGTAAACTACCTTTAGCAGTTCTTTCGCTGTCAATACCTTTTGGCGTAATTGTTAATAACATACACAGAACCATTCAAACAGACAAACAAATAAAAGAAGCTCAGAAAAAAAACACTATGGATGGATTTTATTCCCATAGAAAAAACACTATGGAGATTATACAAAATATTGAGTTCACCTATACATATTATCTTGCGAGTAAGAAACCATTAGAATTCAGAAATAGCTACTCTTGTTATAAAGTATTCTATCCATATGCCAATGCATCAAGTTTAAACTTTAACACTTCCATATCATTTATTACAAAATCAGAACGTCTTTGGGCACGTATGGCAGAATTAATCATCAAACCTTATATATTAGGAACAGCACAGTATTTTATCCATATTAATAAATTAGAAGAATGCCTGAGAGAAATTCACATTGCATACATGTTTAAAGATATTGATAATGACCAGGTATTTACATATAACTTCATAGAAAATGATGACATCTACGAATTTAGAACCCGTTTCAATTCAGAAAAAGACTTTAGACATAGCTTAGGTGCATATTGGCACGCTCATCTTTCAATTATGGAATTACTTGAACATAAACTTACTGATGATTTTAAAATAAAAGTTAAACCCGTAGTTGATTACACCCTTGAACAAGAACCTCGATTTTCTATATGGGGCGGCAACCGTCTTGTCAACGCAACCATCCCACAAATAGTTAAGACCTGATCCATATTTTGTCCATCCAAGGTGTAAACGACTGTCTACCAGTGTTAACCGTTGTCATTCATTCTTTTGATTTTATTGATAAATATATGTTTTTAAAAGACTAACAAAAGAATGTAGGAATTTCGGACGCGGGTTCAACTCCCGCCAGCTCCACCAAAATTCTCCATCGGTGATTACCAGAGTCATCCGATGAAGTCCTAAGAGCCCGCACGGCGCAAGCCCTGCGGGCTTTTTTGTGCCCTCAATTTGTCCCGTGAAGTCCGAAGAGAACTAATTAAATCCGAACCTTTTAGGCCCATTGATAGGCCCAACGAAAAGCTCTATTGTTTTCGTTGGGCCTAAACGCATGGAGACTCCCCATGGCAAGAAAAACCAAGCCGTTAACCGATACGGAAATCAAAGCCGCCAAACCTAAAGATGCCGATTACCAGCTGTATGATGGTGACGGGCTTACTCTGTTAATCAAGTCCAGTGGTAGTAAGCTCTGGCAGTTCCGTTACTATCGACCTCTGACAAAGCAACGAACCAAGCAGAGCTTCGGTGCCTACCCTGCCGTCTCACTTTCTGATGCGCGTAAACTCAGAGCTGAATCTCGAGTTTTATTGGCGAAAGACATTGATCCTCAGGAACATCAGAAAGAACTGGTGAGAAATTCTCAAGAGGCCAAAACCAACACTTTCCGGTTAGTTGCCGAGCGTTGGTGGAATGTGAAGAAAGCCAGCGTAACAGAGGACTATGCCGACGATATATGGCGCTCACTTGAGAGAGATGTTTTCCCAGCAATCGGTGATATCAGTGTCACTGAGATTAAGGCTCATACTTTGGTTAAAGCAGTTCAGCCGGTTCAGGCCAGAGGTGCATTAGAGACAGTCCGCCGCCTTTGTCAGCGTATTAACGAAGTCATGATTTATGCGCAGAATACAGGCCTGATTGATGCGGTTCCCAGCGTAAATATCGGGAAAGCATTCGAGAAACCGCAAAAGAAAAACATGCCAAGCATCCACCCAGATCAACTTCCACAGCTAATGCAAACTATGCGTACGGCAAGTATCAGCCTGTCCACACGATGCCTGTTCATGTGGCAGCTTCTCACCATCACCCGCCCTGCCGAAGCTGCTGAGGCTCGATGGGATGAGATCGATTTTGATGCTAACGAATGGAAAATTCCGGCAGCTCGAATGAAGATGAACCGGGAGCATACAGTTCCATTATCTGATGGAGCTCTCGCTATTCTGGAAATAATGAAGTCATTCAATGGTGGCCGAGAATTTATCTTTCCCAGTCGCATCAAACCTACCAAGCCAATGAACAGCCAAACAGTGAATGCAGCACTCAAGCGTGCTGGCTTAGGGGGCTTACTCGTATCACACGGTTTACGTTCTATCGCTAGTACGGCACTCAATGAGGAAGGATTTCCGCCTGATGTCATTGAAGCAGCACTGGCTCATGTAGACAAAAATGAGGTACGTCGCGCTTATAACCGCAGTGATTACCTTGAGCAACGTCGCCCTATGATGCAATGGTGGGCTGATTTCGTGATGGCAGCGGATCGCGGAAGCGTGATTGCAGATGGGATAAAAGGGATGCGGTTAGTGGGATGATAAGAATGGGTTAAGTCCAGCTCAGATTTTCCCCATAGATAGGTTAAAACTTAATCTTTGAATCAAATACTTACTGGATCTGACTGTCCTTAACTGGACTAACCCTACCTCAGTAGACATATTCTGTCCTCACGACGAAACCGGTTCTTAAGCCTCCGGACTGACGCCTCCGAGGTTGCTTTGAACCGCTCCAAGTTTCCGGGAGAATGTTGAACCTGTAAACTCAGCCACGGGACCGCTCAACCTACTATCGAACATCTGGTATGAACGTTGCCTCCATAGACGATGGAACCTCCGCCAGCCCACGAAGACTGCTCCTATGTGCTTGTTCCGATGACACAGGTACTAAGTCTATGGGGACGATTCCAGCTCATGGCATATCGGTCCGCCCCCTAGTATATCACTCACGTATTTTTCTTGATTAAATATAACTGCTATGATCGGCACAACTATTCTGATGGTATAGAATAAATTGCAATTCGTAATATTAAAACATTAATGGACGAGGAAATAATATGCAAGGTTTAAATTACCTTTCAGAAATTGAAAAATTAAAGCTTTTCAAAAACATTCGAATTGGAATGAGTTCAGAAGAAGAATTTGATGCTTTCCTTACCTCTGTAGGGAATGATGAAAATAAAAATGAAATAAAAAGGCGAATTAACGGTTTGTTTTTAGAGGATGAATTCGCTTTGCTGTGCTTTTTCATGGAAGTATGTACAAGTCTAACCTCTTTAGGTCAATCACCAGTAAATAACACTGGCATTAAGGTGCCAGATTATCTGGCTAGTTTTAACATGCCAAAAGGGAAGGAATTAAAATGTTTTATTGAGGTAAAGACGAGCAATGCTCTAGAAACTAAAAAAATATCAGGCTCTTTCTTAAATAAGTACAGTGAGTTTTGTCATAAATTCCGACACCCTTTATTTATTGCATCACGCATACATCAAAACAATCTTCTTTTCTGGATATTGCAAAGCGAGAGCGAGTTTATAAACTCTGGTCGAAAAGTAGATGTGAGTAACATAACAAATAATAGTGGATGTATTCTTTTGGATGATTGGTTTATTTCCTCAATTAATGTTTTAACAGTGACAATTAATTTTAGCGAGCACCCTTTAGTATCTCAGGCCAGATATGAGGACAAGGGATATTTACATCAAATTACCGTATCGCAGAAGCATGAAGGAAGTATTTGCGAGTTTGATCTTAACGAGAAAGAATTCGTTTTAAATGCATTCCTAGATGAGTTTCAGTCTAATGATACTTATCATAAAGAAAAAAATATATTAGTAAGAGAAATACCTGAACACTCTTCTAATTTAATAAGCAGTTTATTACTAAAAATGAATATGCGAGTAATTGATTCAGAAAGTCCAGATGACAGATTGAATGCCAGTAGAATGTTGGCAAAAATAGAATCAGGTTATAGTACTTACATAAACAAAAGTTATCTTAAAAAAATAATAGATAGTTTGAATAAAAAATCAATCGTAAGTGGTGCTGGTATTATTTTTGCCCCAATGGGGCTTGGGAGTAGCCATGATAGAAAAAAGAAATTGGGTGAATTACTCAAAATTTCTAGATGATCTAATTATGTACTTAGATGTCTGATGTCCAAGGTTTCTGTTCTGCGCCTTTATTGGCGCTTTTTTTCTTTAGCGTTGCGTTAAAGGCAGCCTTAACTACGGCGTCATTTCTAGACCAATCTTCAATCAACCGGGGAATTCTTGCAAATAATACAGCTAAGTCTTCCTGTTTTTCTTCAGGGGAACCGGGATAGCCATGCTCTTGAATAAATATGCTTACATCCTCATCAATCAACTCTATAGCCTCTCTCCTGTTTCTCCAGCCATCCGCAGGCTTGTTGCAATACAACAAACGGATAATTTCAGCTTTTAGAGGAGCGTAAAGCGATGCTTTTGCTTTACCCCCATTAGTGGCCTGTTCTTTTTTTTTCGCCTCAGTGTTTTGCCATATTTCATGGTGAACAATTCCATGGCACATGTCGAGAAGTTCTGTCGATTTGAGCAACAACGTGAGACCATCACGCCAATCTGAAGCCACGAGATGTATCCCTAGGCACCAGTATATTGCAGCCAGAAAGATCCACTCATCTATTGATTCCTGGATAGTGTCAACCTCTTCATACAATATATGGTACGACTGATTTTCCAATTCACGACGCTTCGCTGTGTCCAGCATAATATCATTGACTATTTTGTTAATATGAGTATCGCCATCATTTAAACAGGTTATACAGCTTTTCCATCCAACCGCACGTAGAGCGAGCACCAGTCTACTTTTCTTTAAGTTGAATGATTCCTTTATCGCATCGACAAAAAAACAGAGATTAAAATCATCCATAAATCAATAACCTAACTCGTGTAAAAAATGAGGTAACGCAGCCGTATACCTTATACCCGCGTTAATGAATAACCTTCCTCTCATCCAAAGCAAACTAAATTAGAGGAAACAACACTATGCAATCATCTACTGTAAAAATCCTACGCATGCGAGCAGTTACGGTCAAACTCGGCATCGCCCGCTCCACCATTTACGACTGGCTCAATCCGAAATCACCACGCTACGATGCAACTTTTCCGCAGCAGCGGCGCTTAGGGCAACAATCTGTGGGTTGGTTGGAGACAGAACTGGATCAATGGCTGCTTCAACGTGAAATACCACCGACATCTATCTAACCGCATGTTGCCTTGACATTACCGGAGGGAGCGCCTCCGGTATGTCATGGCGGATATCGAGAAAATTCCTAGCTATACTTTTAAAACCATGCGTTATTTAAGCAGCCCTTTTGCTGAACTCATTATGCCAGACAAGAATTTTTGTTATATCTGCATTCAATTCATCTGGAGTTGGTAATTCAACAGGAGCTTCGGGTGATTGGCTATGTTCATAGCATGAGTATTTAGTCATTATCTCCTCTATTAAATCACAGTCAGCAACGCTGATTTTAGCTAGCTGATGAATTTTTCCTTGAGTGTTTACGGCACGTCGGTGTCTTTGTATCACGTCAGCTAAAAATACGCACTCTACTATCCGCTCCGTTAATATTCTTAAATCACTGCATATTGCTTTTGCAAGTGGATAGTATGCTTCCTGGCCCAACTCGTCATAGATTTTGCGAGCTTGAGAAACTCTTTCTCCTTGCAAATTCTTAAGAGCTGATTCAGGCTTTTTACCATATAAAGGTACCTCTCCCGATTCACCTGCTCCCCATGGTTCCTGACGTATATGGATAGTATGAATTTCATCAGCTTTCTCTGACAGCATACCTAACATACTTAAACGATGAGTGAAAATTATAACTTGGCGAGTTTGGCTCAATGCAACTAGCCTCTCAATAGTTTTTTCTTCCCATGTTTGATCTAACGATGATATCGGGTCATCAAAGATAAATGGAGCTATATACGGTTTATCAATTACATCAGCAAGAAATGCTGCAAGAGAAATAATTCGACGCTCACCCTCACTAAGGATCGATTCAACACTTACATTATGTTCAGCTGATTTTAATTGTAACCTATGAAGAGATTTACCTTTTTGTGCCTTTGTTTTGACAAGCTCCACTCTCAAACGAGTAGCCCCAAGAGAAGTCAATTCTTGGTTAAATCTTTTTACATATGCGTCAGTAATTATTGCATCAGCGATTACACTTGCTTTTGTTGATATTGAACGTGAGCTTGCGGATGTAATCCACTTATCATACTGTTTTAAACTATTTAATCTAAGTATCTCTTGTTGAACTTGTTCTATTTGCTGAGATATAAAGTATTTAGCTTCAAGGTTAAGTTTTTCTTTTTCCGCTTGAGCTCTATTGAATTGTTGTGAATCTTTCTCAAATTGAAGCGCCTCTGCCTCAATCTGAATACAGTATTTTTGAAGTATGCCTTCATTTTGAGAGAAATCTACTAATTCCTCTAATTGATGTGATGGTTGTTTATCCAGTAAGCCGAGCCTGATTTTTCCTGCTGACTCCCAGAAACTTTTAGCGAATTGTTTCCAATCCTCACCAAGACCTGCGGCTTCGCATTGAGTTTCTATTTGTTCAGATGTTGGTATAAGAGGCAAACTACTTAACATATTAGAGTACAAAACTTCAGACTGCTTTGCTTCTGCTTCTAACTTTCCTTGAATAAATGTCTCAAATTCACGAAGGCGCAATTGTGCTTCAATAGAAAGCTCTTGGTGACATAAAACACAATGAGCATTCTCTATTACAGGAAAATCTTGTGTAGGATAGGCTGAGGCTTGAGAGTACGCTCTGGCAGCTTCCCACATTGCTCGCCATGTTTCTGAACCGATCCCTTCAAAGATGCCGGCACTTACTGATGCCGCTTCGCTTGCCATTCTTCTTGCTTTTTCTGCCTGTTCGCGTAGTGTATCAATATTATTCAGATTATCTTTTTTATATTTTAAAGTAGCTTGCTGTAATTTCTTAATGAACAACTCAACCTGCAGTTTTGTAGCTCTTAACTGCTTTGCTTTTGCCTCTGGATCTGTCTCTTTTAATCGATTAGTTAGTAACGTAATATTTTTTTCATCATCTTCTAACCACGATAATTTGCTACAAACAGATTCTGTCGTGATATTGGGTTTTAATGAATTGTAAAATACAGCAAGGTCTGTATTAGAATAATTAGCAGGAAGCATAGGAAGAGCGGTAGTAAGCTTTCCTTGCTCTTGTTGAAGCCTGCTTTTTACCACATCACAAATCTTAGCTAACTCTTCAAACATACCTATGAGTGGAGGAGTATATGTTGCAGGACTTTCCTTACTGAGGTAATACGTAGCCTCATCGCTATCAAAGATATCAATCCCTTTAAGATTATTGATGGCCCCATCGTTTACAAACCATTCTTGGGTACTCTCTTGTGATGAAACCATATACGACACATCACATTTTTGATGCTTTGGAATAGGCTGAAATACATTATGCCTAATAGATTCAGCCCTTGACTTACCCGTTATATTTTTTAAAATCTTTGTGTAACTAGATTTACCAGAACCATTATTGCCATAAATCACAGTCAAGTTACCAGTTCCAAAAATCAATGGCTTTCTGGGAGCTAGATTCTCAATACCTTGAATATTCTCGATCCTGGTAAGTCTCAACTCAATAGGAATGGATGCTGTTGAAATTAGCTCCACAAATTGCCTATGTGATGTTATTGCTTGCCCGTCCGAAGTTTTAATCTGTTCAGTTAATCTTATAAGATCTTCTTCAGCAGCAGCCCCCTTCCTTAGAAGAATTTCAGCAGCTTCTTGCAGCCAGTCCTGCTGTCCATGTAACCACGTTATTACATCTTGCTGCAAATCATCCATATAGTAAGTCCTTATAAAACAGAGTATTACTTAACTTCTTCTAAGTCGCTCTAAATCGAATAGCAAACACTAGCATAAAAAACAATCGGTTAGGTGTGATAGAGCTCAATAATTGTAGTCGCTACAGGAGTCACAAACCACTTAACTGCAAATGTATAAGGCATGCAGTAGAGTAGCTGACATGATCAACAGTACCTCAACGTTCTACCCGCGGCTCATCCCAATGGAACGATACCCATCGTCATAACATTTGGTATGTTCTTTAGCCAAGTACTCCATACGGTCCAGTAATTCGATAACGTGTTGCATATAGTTAGGTGAATTCCTGTTTAAATAATAACATCCATTTAGAGTCATATTCGCTAAAGCCAAATATTGTACCGGATTAAGTCCTAACGCACTGCACCATGCTTGTTGGATTAAAGCAGCCAGACTGTCATCTGCATCATATCTCCCGGCACCATGGTAGAAGTCTTTATTCAGCAATAGCAGAACATGGTAATGCTTACGACGGTTACGCTCACCGACTTCACGTACCCATACGTACCGTAACCGGTTAGCCCAGTTACGTTTCCAGCGTTTGTTCTTACGCTGACAATCCACCAGCAACTTAGCCTTCAGAGATTCAATAAAACGAGTAACCTCTCGGTTCGAATCACCATACTGATAACGACGAGGAAAACGTAAATCAACACGTAACGCTACGGTACGAGGAAACTCATTTGTTGCATTACGAAGAACATCGTAAAATGCCTGCTGGTAATCAGCACTCAAGGAATTACTTGGCATATAAACACCTGAATAAATAGTTCACTCAATATGTAAAATTGAGAACAGTAAGAGTAAGTAACCATACGATTAACAATCATGGTAATGTTACATGCAGATATGCATATGAACATTATCGGGTGATAGTCATTAACCGTATGATGTCAAATACTTAATATAACTAGCTGACTGCATGGGGTATAGTGTATTAGTATATTAACAACAATTAATCTGGATAAAGAGTAGATGTATTACTAATAAACACCCACCAGTAACAGGTATATATTACCCACAGACACCACTAAATATTCGTAGTGTATATTACTAATAAACATATATTACTATACCGACAATAAATCCATCAGTGGAAATATAACAATAAGCCCCTCCACCTGAGTAAATCTTACGGAAAATGGTAAGTTAGATAATCATTTTACTCTGATATTATTTTTCAACAATTTTGGGTATTTCCACAGGCAAACCTCGCGATTAGTTGCGATCAGTCGCAACTATCGCGGCCAGTAGTGCTTATACGCTGCATTTTTTGTAACCGGATTGTTGCGAAAATAACGGCCTGCATAAACCATTCGTGCCTTGCGTCTTGAGCGAACGATGTTTATCGCGCCTTCCTTTTCAAGTCTCTCAATGACTCTTTCCAGTAACTTGCCTTTACGTAATACATTAGGCCCGGCATTTCGTATTGTATTAAATCTGACATGATCCATCTCTGTTTTATAGTACTCACGACGAATCCATGATAATAGCAGCACTTCATAGTAACTCTCCTGAGCCCCAAAGACCTTTATTGCCTGTTGCATGTACCATTCACACAGCAACCAGGCATTTTCGACATATTCTTTTTTTATCGCGCATTCACCTTCAGTGACAGAAGCGGAGACACTACAAAACAGATTGCTAGGTGGGCTCGATGTAGCAATGAGTACTGTTGAATTAGCCGGAGCTACGATTTTATGCGCGGCTCCTGACCCAACTATGTTGACCAAAGCGGCCTGTGTCGTCGTTGGCGCCCATGGACTCGATAGCCTTCATGCATCAATTGACCAAATCATCACAGGCCGCGATACCCGTACAGCGGCTTACCAGTTAGCTGTTGAAACTGCACGTCAGTTAGGCGCCGACGAAAAGACAGCAATGAGCATTGGCCTGACCGTAGATATTGCTGTCCCGGCTGCATTTGGCCTCGCTTTAGGCGCTGCTCGTGTTGCTTATGTCCGCGCAGGAAATTTTAGAATCATAGATCATGAAGCCGTACGCCCAGTAAAAATTGGCGGTCACACGCTATCCAAACACGTATCGATTTCAGAAAAAGAGTTACTGGAACGTCTGGCGCGAAGCCCTCAGATGAGGTCTGTATCATCATTTTATTCTGTACAACATGCGGAAAAGGCTATCAGTAACGCATTAAAAGCCAATAAACTCAAAGTAGTATATTGGGCAAATTCAGGCGCAGGTTCTCGTCCACTTGAATTGACCTATAAAACCGGTAGTGCAATTGGATACGGGTTCCGGCAAGGACTAAATGTCAAAGAAACCAGTTATACTGTCCGTGTAGTGTTACTGAAACAAGTTTATCAGGGGAAACCGTACTATGTTCTCACGTCTTACCCATATATGGGATAAAAAACCGGGTCGTAAGTACCCTGCCATACAGGATATGCTCACTATTTATTTTAGTAACGAGCACGATGATTTTGGCAATTCGATTAATGAGATTATCGACAGATATCGTGACTATAGTATTTCATCAATTGAAGATGCTAAATTAGAAATTTCCTCTTTATTAGAAATCGAAGATGAAGAAGCGCTTAGCTCCATTATGAAGAAAATTGCGAATGACAGGTTCCATCCCGAACCGTGGGGTGAAACATGGCGTAGCTTCCTGGAAAAAATCCTTTTTTTATTAAAACATTAGCATCAAAAAGATCTTATTCAGTAAGTTCTAATCTGCATTAAGAAGATCGCTTACTGTTAATATTATTTCAGAGTATCGAGTTATTTATATTCAGGCCAGATATTTTTGCCTTGTAAGTCCGGTGCTATTTCTGACTATCGTTTATCCAGATATCTGACATACACTGTAGCATCGGGCCATTGGGTATTGCCGGCCACAGGGGAGAAACTAATATGCAACTAACAGAAGCTCAACTGATGACCCGAGTTCCTGTCTGGCACGCATTATCGGAGCTGTTTACCGGGCGCGAACTCCAGGACTACGACTACCGATGGATGGCGCAGAAGTTAAAGGAGTCTGGTTTAAGTCGGGAAGAGATCTTTGTGATTCTGGATGAGGAGGTTGCCCCTGCCCTCCGGTCAAATCTTCTCTACAACCCAACGCCGGTGATGGACGGTTGGTCAGAGGAAGATATTAAACAGCTCGTTACAGAGTATGTATATAAGAAGCCGACAATTATCGAGCGCATTATTCCAACCCGCTTACTGCTGAAACAGCGACGTAAACATATTCAGGATGAACTCACCAAGCTTTTCGATGAGCTGGATAAATGCTTCTAAAAGGGTTTTAAGCGAAGCGATTGGCATACGTTTAGGTATACACCCAAAAGCCAGGTTCAAGCAGTACAGGAAATAAGACGTTGTGGAATTAGAGATGCCGTGAATATATTCACTTTCACCTGATAAAACGGACACTCCCTTACGGAAGTGTCCGTTTTGTCTTTCAAACGTCAGCTGCGGGTTACGCGCCTACCGGCACATCGTGCGCGGTGTTTTTCAACGCCGGTCCGGTGTACTTCTCGATCTGCAGCTGCGACATCTGGCCACAGTTCCCCTGCGCCAGGCTGGAGGAGCCGACGTCAAAGGTCAGACAGTTGACGTTACCGTTTTTACACAGCGATCCCGGCTGCGACGGATCGGCCGGATCAAACCATGCCCCTTCACTGATGCGCACCACGCCTTCGCGAACGTTATCGGTAATCACCGCTCCGACCAGGATCTGCCCGCGATCGTTAAAGGCGCGAACCAGATCGCCTTCGCTGATGCCGCGTGCGCTCGCATCTTTCGGATGGATCCAGATAGCTTCACGATCGGCCACCGCATATTTCTTGCGCAGCGGCGTATTATCGAGCTGAGAGTGCAGACGGTTAATCGGGTGACCGGTATTGAGCGACAGCGGATATTTCTCGGCTTCCGGCCCGCGATACCACTCGTGCGGCGGCATCCAGGTTGGAATCGCTTTACAGTCCTCGTAGCCCATTTTGGCGATGGCGTCAGAGTAGATCTCGATTTTCCCTGACGGCGTTCCCAGCGGGTTGAGCAGCGGGTTCTCGCGGAAATCGGCGAAACGCACCCATTGGGTGTTCTCTTGCGGGATCGGGAAGCGAATGTAATTGTTGGAAGCCCAGAACATATCAAACGGCGGCAGCGCCACGCGGGCGTTGCGCGCCTGGGCTTTCATCTCGTCATACATGCCCTTCAACCACAGCATCTCATCTTTGCCTTCGGTAAAGGCCTCATGCACCCCAAGGATCTCGGCAATCCCCGCAAAGACATCAAAGTCGTTTTTCGCTTCGTTCTGCGGCGGTACGCACTGGCGCAGCGGGAAGACATAAAGCTGCGAATAGTCGCCGCCCATGTCCATGTCGTTGCGCTCGTAGGTGGTGGTCACCGGCAGTACGATGTCGGCGTGTTTCGCCGTCGCCGTCCAGTACGGTTCGTTCACCACCACGGTTTCCGGATGCTGCCAGGCTTTCACCAGGTTGTTGGTATCCTGATGCTGGTGGAAGGTATTACCGCCCGCCACGTACACCATTTTAATATCCGGATAGGTGACTTTCGTGCCGTTATAGTCGATGGTCTTGCCTGGATTCGCCAGCGCATCGGCGATGCGCGCCACCGGGAACGGCGTAATATCTTTCGCCGCCGGCGACGTTGGGCTACCAGCGGAGATCCCCGCCAGAATGCCGCCGCGCGCGGTTGGGCTACCGCCGGAAGAGTAGTGATAACTAAAGCCGAAACCGCCGCCGGGCAGGCCAATCTGCCCCAGCATCGCCGCCAGCGTCACCATCATCCAGTGGGCCTGTTCGCCATGATGCTGACGCTGAATGCCCCATCCGCCCATGATCATGGTGCGATGCTTCGCCATATCTCGCGCCAGCTGCTTGATGGTCTCAGCATCAACGCCGCTGATATCCGCAGCCCAGTTGGCATCTTTGACGACGCCATCTTCTTTACCGTTCAGGTAGGCTTCAAATTTATCGAACCCTACGGTGTAGGTTTTCAGGAAATCTGGGTTATGTAGATTTTCTGCCAGCAGCGTATGGGCTACCCCCGCCATCAGCGCGCAGTCGGTATAGCTGCGCGGGGCGATCCACTCGGCGCCTAACTCACGCGCGCTGTCGCTGCGCACCGGGTCGATACAGATCATCCGGGTGCCCTTTTTCTTCAGCGCTTCAAAACCCGTCTGGCCGACGTGATCCGGCAGGTTCCAGCTGTTTTTCAGCGTGATCATTGGGTTACAACCGATCATCACCACCAGCTCGCTGTTATCAATCACGTTTGGCCACGCGGTCTGCTGTTCGTAAACTTCAACAGAGCCGACCACGTGCGGCATAATCACCTGCGCCGCGCCGGTGGAGTAGTCACCGGAATAGCCGACAAAGCCGCCCGCCAGGTTCATCATGCGCTGCAGCAGCGTTCTCGGGTTGTGGAACATCCCGACGCTTTTCCAGCCGTAAGAACCGGCATAAATAGATGATGGGCCATGCTCTTTTTGCAGACGGCTGATTTCTCCCGCCACCAGATGCAGGGCTTTATCCCAGCTGACGCGGACCCACTCATCGCGGCCGCGCAGCTCTGGCTTACTGTTTTTCGCTCCGCCTTCTAACCAGCTTTTACGCACCATCGGATATTTAATCCGGTTTTCGGCGTGAACCTGATACGGCGCCATGGTAATCAGTTCGTTGGGATACGGATCGTCTTTGATCGGGCGAACGTCAACCATTTTGCCGTCGCGGACGATGGCTTCAAACGCGCCCCAGTGAGCGCCGGTGAGAATCCCACTTTCCGCCTGGCGCAATGCAATAAACTGCGGCATCGCCTGGCTGATGGCCTCCGCCAGCGCCGAACGCGGCCACAGCCCCGCCAGCAGCGGCGCCGCCATCAGGGCGCTGGCGCCAGCCAGAAAACGGCGACGCGTCAGATTCATACCGGATTCCTGGCTCTGATCCGCCATGTCATAATCGTTATTCTTTTTCATCATGGCTCCTTATTGTTTGTCCTGATTGGCCGCTGCTGGCATGTCGCTCGCATGTTTTTGTACGTACTGGGTCAGGAGACGAACCTGTTCCTGAGTCAGTGAAGTACGGCCGGACATACCTTTAACCACCCCAATCCACTGGTTGGCGTTAAAGCGATTCAACTCGGTCAGGCCATGACAGCCGGTACAGTTGTTAGCCATTAATTCAGAAGCGTAACTCCAGATTTTTTGCTGATCGCCAATCAGATTTTTCGCAGGCAGCCAGACCTGCAGATCGACTTCATGCCAGACCTGTTTAGTCTCTTCATCGGTAACGGAGCCAGACACTTTTAACGCTTTGCGAGCTTCTTCGCCCAGCAGCGCGCTCATGATGCGTTTACCGCGCGCGGCGTAGAAGGCTTCGGTAACGCCATCCTGTTGCCAGCCATGAACATCCGCCAGCACCATGTCGCCTTCACGTTTCACCACTTTCACTTCAGTGGAGGCCATCAGGTTACCGTCGTTATGGTCGCCCGCTTTCTCGCTCAGCCAGAACGGCTGGGTCTGAATGGTGTAAAGGGTGGTCGCGGTCGCCGGGGTTTTCGCCGCCGCGTTAGCGAGCTCGCTCGCCCCTGCCGCCGCCAGGCCGCTCATGTTCGGCAGAATATGCGCCACGCCTTTATGGCAGTCGATGCAGGTTTCGCCCTCTTTGATCGCGACCGGATGCTGCTTACGGGCTTCAGGAGTCTGTGCCAGAATATCCATCGCTTTATAGTCGTGGCAGGAACGGCAGGTCGCCGAATCGCTCTTCTTCAACCCATCCCAGACGCTCTGGGCCATCGCCAGTTTATGCGCCTCGTATTTTTCCGGGGTGTCAATTTTGCCGGTCATTTCACCCCAGACATCTTTCAGGGCGCCAATTTTGGTCAGCATATAATCGATCGGCTGATGAGGAACGTGGCAATCGGCGCACTCGGCGCGAATACCTTTATCGTTCTGGAAATGCACGCTGCCCTGATATTCCGCCAGAGGCTGCTGCATGGTATGACACGACACACAAAATTCGGTATCGCTGGTTTTATGCATAATAGTCGCAGTGCCGGCCAGCAACACCACGCCAATAATGATCCCAACCAGCAAGGCGATAAATATAATTTTTCGCCTACCAGAGCGTTCCAGTGAAAGTTTACTCATCTTATTATTTAACCCTTTTCCTAAATGAAAGACGCAAAAGTCCCTGCCAGATGGCAATCGTTATATAAATAAATTTATAACGATTACACTCACCTTCTAATCCAACTGTGTTTTTGGAGATTTTCGGAGCCAGGATAATCAGCCGGGGATGATTATCCTGTGATTTCAGAGCGATAACCCATTGCAAATCCAATATGCCTTCGAGCAATACTCACGTTATTTTAATTATTTCAGTGTAGCGGCTTGTTCTTTTTTCGCCCGGTCAATACTACGAATGATAATTTCACGTTGAGTATCATCCGCCGGTAACAGTTGCAGCATCAGCTGCCACGCCGCGATCGCTTTGTCATACTGCTGATGTTCAAAGGCGTTAAACGCCGCGAGGCTAAGCACCCGCACATCGTTATGATTATTCTTCAGCAACGTATCGAGCAGTTGCTGGGCTTCACGGCTATCGTTGGGATCCGTAGAGTGAAGTAACGCTTCGGTATATCCCAGCTGCGCATCGGCGTTGCCTGGCGCCAGCTGTCGTGCCTTATCAAACGCCTGTAACGCGGCGCCTGGATTATTGAGCACCAGTTGCAGCCTGCCGAGCATCGTCCAGCTCAGCTGGTCGGCCGGGTATTGCTGCAGGCGGGTACGTAACCCCAGCGCCAGTCGAAACAGCTCTTCTTCCGACAACGGTTTGCCCTGCGGATCCATCACCCGCTGCATCAGCTGCGGCGTTTGCTGGACAACTTGCTGCCACTCAACCACGCGGGTCATGTAACTCGTTCGGATAAAAACCCCTACGCATAAAGAGGTTAGTATAATAACCCCAAGAATATACACCCAATAACTACTATTTTTGTGATTCGTTTCGGCAGATTCAGGCAAATCTTCCAATAAATTCAAGCGTAAATCGTCAACCAGCTGCTGTTGCTGCGCCGCGTTCACCGCTGAAAGATCCTCATCAAGCTCCTGCAGGCGCGCCCGATAAATCATATGGTTCATGGTATTGCGGTCAACGCGCTGCCTGCCGCTCCACGGAATAAACAGCAGCGCCGCGGTTCCCAGCAGTAAAACCAACATGATGAGCAAAGCGACAATCATTTCAGGGTCCTTTTATTGTCATCAAGCAGCGCCTTTAGGCGTTCCTGTTCCTGCGCGCTCAGTTCGCTGACGCGTTCAGCCCGCGAGCGACGGCTTAAACGAAAAATCACCAGCGCGCCGCCCAGTACAAAACAAGCCGGCAGCAGCCAGAGGATAATCGTCGCGGGAGTCACCGGCGGTTCGTAGGTCACGAAGTTGCCGTAGCGCGCCACCATATAATCGGTGATTTGCTGATTGCTTTGTCCCTGCTCCATCAATTGCCAGACCTTTTTGCGCATGTCGGCGGCAATCATCGAGTTCGAATCGGCAATACTGTTGTTCTGGCATTTCGGGCAGCGCAGCTGTTCGGTCAACTGGCGGAACTGCTGCTCCTGGGCCTCATCTTTAAATGGATAGGTATCAATCGCCGCCAGCGCCTGAAACGAGAGCAGCGCCGTCAGTAAAGTGATGAGCGGATATTTCACGCGCCCCCCTGCTGGCTGTATTTATTCCACAGCGGCAGAATCTCCTGCTGCCAGACCCGCTCGTTCACATCGCCGGCATGGCGATAGCGGATAATGCCTTTGCCGTCGATGAGGAAAGTTTCCGGCGCGCCATACACCCCAAGATCCAGCCCCAGCATACCGTCGCCGTCAAACACTCCCAGCGCATACGGGTTGCCCAATTCGTGCAGCCAGTTCACCGCTTTCTGGCGATCGTCTTTATAGTTGATGCCAACGATGCGAATGCCCTGCGCCGCCAGAGAGCGCAAATACTGATGCTCCGCCCGACAGGTGGGGCACCAGGTGGCCCAGACGTTAATCAGCACCGGTTTAACATTGATAATGTTAGAGGGATCCAGCATGACATCCGGTTTTTCCAGTGACGCCAGGCGGAAATCCGGCAGAGGTTTACCCACCAGCGCAGATTCAAGCACGGTAGGATCGTCGCCGTCGCTATTGCGCATCAGTTGCCACATCAGCGCCGCCGCCAGAATCAGGAAGATAGCCAGCGGTAAATATAAGACTTTGCGGTTCATCACGCGTTCTCCGGCAGTGATTTACGTAAGCGGTAACGTGGGTCCAGGATGCACAGCACGCCGCCAAACGCCATTAACATCCCGCCGAACCAGATCCAGCGAACAAAAGGTTTATAGTACAAGCGCACCGCCCAGCTACCGTCGGCCAGCTCTTCACCCAGCGCAGCGTACAGGTCGCGCGCCAGCCCGCCGTCGATGGCGGCTTCGGTCATCTCCATCCGGCTGCTGCTGTAAATGCGTTTCTCCGCCCGCAGCGTACTCACGTGATGGCCATTCTGCGAAACTTCGATCACCCCTTCACCGCCAAAGTAGTTCGGCCCGGTGATATCCCGCACGTCACGGAACACAAAGTGATACTGGTGGATATCGACGCTATCGCCCGGCTTCATTCGCACGTCGCGTTCGATGCTGTAATTCTGACTGAAGGCGATGCCAATGACGGTGACCACCAGCCCCACATGGCCGGCGACCATTCCCCAGTGGCTGCGTCCGAGGCGGGTCAGCCCGCGCCAGAAGGGGTGGCGGTCGGTGGCGCGCTCCACCACTTCCATCACGGTAAGCACGAATGCCCACAGCGACATCAGCAGGCCAACTACGGTCATGGCTTTAATACGATCCTGCATCAGCCACGGCAGTGCGATGGCCAGTACGACGGCAACCACCGCGGCAATCAGCAGCCGCTTACGCAGCTTGTGGAATTCATCGCGACGCCAGCGCACCAGCGGCCCGATCCCAAGCAGCAACGAGAACGGGATCATCAGCGCAATAAAGAGGGAATTAAAGAACGGCTCGCCGATAGAAATGCTGCCTAGCCCCAGTAGCTTGTGTATCAGCGGCAGCAGCGTCCCCAGCAGTACCACCAGCATGGCGGCAATCAGCAGCACATTGTTGCCCAGCAACAGCGACTCGCGCGACCACAGTTCGTGACGCACCCGGGAACGTACCTTGCCGCCTTTGATGGCGAATAACAGCAGCGAACCGCCGATAGTGATCACCAACAGCGCCAGAATAAACATGCCGCGCGTAGGATCGGAAGCGAAGGAGTGTACGGAAATCAGTACCCCGGAACGCACCAGGAAGGTGCCCAGCAGGCACAGCGAGAACGCCAGAATCGCCAGCAGCACGGTCCAGGATTTAAAGCTGCCGCGCTTTTCGGTTACTGAAAGCGAGTGAATCAGCGCGGTTCCCGCCAGCCACGGCATCAGGGAGGCGTTTTCTACCGGATCCCAGAACCACCAGCCGCCCCAGCCGAGCTCATAATAGGCCCACGCCGACCCCAGCACGATACCGACCGTCAGAAAGCTCCACGCCGCCAGCGTCCACGGCCGCGACCAGCGCGCCCACGCGCTATCAAGGCGCCCGGTCATCAGCGACGCAATGGCGAAAGCGAAAGCCACGGAGAAGCCCACGTAGCCCATGTACAGCATAGGCGGGTGGAAGATCAGCCCGATATCCTGCAACATCGGGTTCAGATCGCGCCCTTCGATGGGGAAATCAGGTAGCGTGCGCACGAACGGATTTGAGGTCAGCAGGATAAACGCCAGGAAGCAGAAGGAGATCATCCCCATCACCGCCAGCACGCGCGAAGAGGCTTCCAGCGGAATATTACGGCTCAGGGCCGCGACCGCGCAGGTCCAGCCGCTCATCAGCAATACCCACAGCAACAACGATCCCTCGTGCGCCCCCCAGGTCGCCGCGACGCGATACCACACCGGCAGCAGCGTATTCGAGTTACTGACGACATACAGAACGGTGAAGTCATTCACCACAAAGGCGTACACCAGAATGAGAAACGCCCCGAGGATGGCGGCAAACATCGCTACCGACAGCGGCTTCGCCAGCGCCATCATCCGCGCATCCTGCCGCATCGCGCCCCAGCTGGGAAATAGCGCCAGCAGGCAGGAAATGCCCAACGCCAGGCACAGTAGGAAGAGGCCGATTTCAGGGATCATTGCGCGGCTCCCTGCGGCTTCTCAGCCGGATGATGATTCTCTTCCATCGCTTCTTTCACTTCCGGAGGGGTGTAATTTTCATCGTGTTTCGCCAGCACTTCTTTCGCGCGGATATGCGTCCCGTCCTGCAGCGTCCCCTGGGCTACGACCCCCTGCCCTTCGCGGAACAACGCCGGCAGGATCCCGGTATAGCTCACCTCGACGACGCCGCGGGCATCATAGAGTTTGAAGGTCACATCGAGGGTTTTATCGTCACGCTTCACGCTGCCGGGCATCACCATGCCGCCGATACGTAGACGCTGCCCCGGCTCTGGCTTCTGGCCATTTTCCCGTTTGCCGTATATCACTTCGCCCGGTGTATAGAAGAGATCGATATTGGAGCTTAATGCATACATCACCAGACCAACGGTCAGCGCCAGCCCCCCAATCACTCCGCAGGCGAGCCAGAGACGTACTTTACGCCGAGGATTCACAACGCATCTCCCTTCATTGACCTTTGCTTACGCGCCGCCGATACCCGGCGCTCGCGCGCCATCTGCCGGCGTATATCCGCCAGTAGCGCCCGGCGCTGCCAGCGGGTGTGGATGAACAAAATCAGCAGCGCGATGACCGTCACTGCAACCGCCAGCCAGACATAAAAGGCGTAGCCGCCCATCTGCCAGAAATCGCTCCAGGAGTGAAAAGCGCTGGTCATGAGTTCTCCTCACGCTTACTTGCGCCAGCCAGCGCCACGACCCACGGGCGGCGGCGCTCCTGCAACAGAATTAAATTACGCATACGCATTAATGTCAGAGTAATAAAGAGGAATAAGAAACCGAAAATGGTTAAACGCAACGGCATGCGCATCGACGGGTCGATGGTTTTCTGCATATTGGTCGAGCCCTGATGCAGGGTGTTCCACCACTCCACGGAATAATGAATAATCGGCAGGTTGACCACCCCGACCAGCACCAGTATCCCGGCGGCGCGCCCGGCCAGCCGGCGATCGTCAAAAGCGTGATACAGGCCAATCACCCCGACGTATAAAAACAGCAGGACCAGTTCGGATGTCAGACGCGCATCCCACACCCACCAGGTTCCCCACATCGGTTTTCCCCACGCGGAACCGGTCACCAGCGCAATAAAGGTATAAACCGCGCCTGGCAGCGCCATCGCCATCACCGCTTTATCCGCCATTTTCATCTGCCAGACCAGGCCGACAAAAGCGGTCACGGCCATTGAGCCGTAAATCCCCATCGACCACATCGCCGCCGGGACGTGCAGATACATGATGCGATAGCTTTCACCCTGTTGATAATCTGCCGGGGCGTAGACAAATCCCCAGACGCAGCCCACCACCAGAAACAGCGCGCTGAGGATAGCCATCAGCGGAATGCATCGTCCGCATACGCTATACAGGCGCTCTGGAATGGCGAGTTGATGTAACACTTTCCACATTTTTTTTGCCTCATTGCCCCGAGGGAACGGGAATTATTGCACGCTAATTCTGAGTGCCGCCGCGGTAGCAAACGGACTTAAAGTGGCGCTTCCTGCCAGAAAGGCGCCAAGGATGGCCATATAGCCGTCAACCGGTAACTGCATCTGCGCCGCGCCCACGGCGGCGGTGGCGAAAATCAGTAACGGAATCATCAGCGGCAGCACCAGCAGGCTCAGCAATACGCCGCCGCGCCGAAGGCCGACGGTCAGCCCCACGCCGATGGCACCAATAAAGCTCAGCGTTGGCGTGCCCATCAATAGCGTCAGGGCCAGCACCTGCCACTCCGCCGTCGAAAGTCCGAATAACATGGCGATCAGCGGAGAGATTATCAGCAGCGGCAGCCCGGAGACCACCCAATGCGCCGCAATCTTTGCCAGCACCACCAGCGACAGCGGTACCGGCATCAGCATCATTTGCTGCAGCGAGCCATCCAGCCAGTCATCGCGAAACAGCCGGTCCATTGCCAGCAGCGAAGAGAGCAGCGCCGCCACCCACACAATGCCCGGCGCAATCTGCCGGAGCAGCTGCGGTTCAGGGCCGATACTGAGGGGGAACAGGGTGATAATAATCAGGAAAAACCACAGCGGGTTGATAATTTCGGCGTAATTGCGAAAGGCAAGGCGCAGGTCGCGCCAGAAGATCTGCTTGATCATGCCGCAGCCGCCTCATCGTCATTCAGCATAATCGTGCGTAAGGGAACGCAGAGCGGGCGCAGGGGTTGATGGGTGGTCAGGATGACCGCACCGCCCTGGCCGACGTGCTGCTCCAGCCGGGTGGTCAGCGTTTGTACGCCAGCCGCATCGAGCGCGGTGAAGGGTTCATCTAAAATCCAGAACGTCGCCCGGCTGAGCCATAGTCTCGCCAGCGCGACGCGCCGCTGTTGCCCTGCGGAGAGTTGCGCTACGGGAACATCTTCAAAGCCCACCAGCTCAACCTGCGCCAGCGCCTGCCAGCGCGCCTCAATGGTCGCCTCGGGATGGTAAAAGCGCAGATTTTCGTCCGCCGTGAGCGCCCCTTTCACACCAACCTGATGACCGAGCCATAAGAGCTGCGCGTGCCAGCTATCGCGAGTACGCCGCAGCGGTTTGCCCTGCCAGAGAATTTCCCCTTCTTCTGGCGTCGATAACCCGGTTAAGAGATGTAATAACGAGGTTTTTCCCGCGCCGTTGGGGCCTGAAATTTGAATAATCTCGCCTGGCTGTACCGAAAACGATAAGTGGGTAAAAAGGGTTCGTTCATCCCGCAGGCAGGCGATATTTTGTATGTCCAGCATCAGAAAGCAGGTCCAGTCCGGGCGTCAGCGCATTCAAGTGCCTTATTATAACGAAAGAAAACAATCTGTTTTGCTGAATGTATTAAAAATTTTATACCGGAGCTAAGCGGGTAAAAATGCTAAAAACACATAATCGAACATGCCAGTAGCGGTTGCATTTTCACCACTACCGGCATTCCCTTCTTTAGCGATGCAAGCGTAAGGTGCTGGCAATAGAGGATATTGCCGCAATAGCGCAGGCGAAGCCAAACACATAAACGGCAAACTGTGCGCCGTCTGGGCCGGTTAAGCCGTTCAACAGCGCAATGACCATCGCCACCAGCGCCGCCCCGATGGACTGCCCTGTCGTCCTGGCTGTTGATAGCACGCCGGAGGCCGTTACCGTGCGATTTGCTGAAACATTGGCAAACATCTCCTTGTTGTTTGGCGGCAGGAATAAGCCATACCCCACCCCGCAAACGGCAACGCGCCACAAGAAATCATTCACCGTCGCGGCGTGCGGCAATAGCGCCAACGACCCTAAGCCAAGACAAAAGATAACCACCCCGACGGTAGAAATTTGCGTCGGATTAAAACGGTTTGACAGTCTTCCCGCTACCGGGGCGCAGAAGGCGACAGCCACCGGCCACGGCGTAAAGATAAACGCCGATTCAAGCACTGAATAGTGATAGCTATGTTGCAACACAAACGGTAAGCCGACCAGCGCCATTCCCTGAGCCACGAACATAGAGACGGATGAAAGCACCGCAAAGCTATATTGCCGTGAACGAAATATATCAAGCGGCAATAAGGGGTGCTTTGCTCGTGTCTGGACGATAATAAAGAAAGCAAATAACGCCACTGACGCCGCCGCGCAATAGATAAGCGTCAGGCTCTCCCAGCGGCCAATTTGATCGACTGCCACCACCATCAAGCCCAATGCTGCTGCCGAACTCAGAGCCCCTGCCCAATCAAAGCCCTTCTCCTTTTCGTTATCCGCCCCTAATGAAATCAGGGAGAAAATAATCGCAGCGCCGCCAAGCGGGATATTGATATAGAAAAGCCACGGCCAGGAAAGATACGAAATGATAAGTCCGCCCAACGCCGGACCGATTGCCGTGCCAACCGCAAAGGCCAGCGCATTCAGCCCGAATATCGTTCCTAGCGCGCGAGGTGGAAAAATAACCCGATATAATCCCAGCCCCACGCTTATCATGACCGCATAACTTACCCCTTGTAGTATCCGCATGGTAACCAGTACGCCAAAGGTCGGCGCAAGGCTACAGCCCAGCGAAGAGAGCGTAAATAACACCATTCCCGCCGTGTAAAAACGCTTCTCACCGATTCTGCTGCCCAGCGACGCGCAAATCAGCATCGTCGCCGCGCTGGCTACCTGATAGCCGTTGGTGATCCAGATACTGGACGCCGAATCGACCTGTAACGCACTGGCAATGGTGGGCAATGCGATATTGACAATAGAGCTATCCAGCGCCGCCATCAGCACGCCAATTAATATGGCCGCGGCGGCTAAATAGCGCCTCGGCGCCTCAAAACCTTGATCAAGTGTACTACTACTTACCAACGACATATCCGCAGGTCCTTTATTAGAATGAAATTACGCGCACAGACTTTCGCTCGCGACGCTCGCCCCTTCGAGATAGGTCAGCATCCCAAGCATAAGTACCTCCTCAGGCCGGGCGATAACCGGAGAGCGCGGCGTTTTCCACGGCTGCTTGCTGCCATTAATACGGATGCTCCTGAGGAAGCAGTAAGCGGTGAGGACATAAAAGCGATGGCGCATATTCTCGCCCATTATCGGCAGCAGCCCGGAAATACCGCCAATTTCCGGAATTTCGCTGAGAATATTGCCGTAATCCTGTTTCGCCAGAACAAACATGAGAGCGTCAGACATCGGTACCATTTTCACTGCGTCTTCAACCTCGGCTGCCAGCTCATGCCAGAACGAAAAAGCAAAGCGCGAAAAGCCGAAAAGGGGATCGAGGCCACTGACGGAAAAATCAGGATCGATGAAATGAGTCAATGAACGTTCTTCGTCATAAAGCACGTTGCCAAAGTGAAAATTGAAATGAGCCTTTTCTACCGATCGAAATTCTTCACCACGCGCCATCTCGATCGCTTTTTCGATAACCTCTCTGGCGGTAATGCTAAAACGGACGCCATTCAGTAAAACCGGTTTATCAAACAGATCGTGCGCAAATCGCGTAGCTTCCCACTCCTCCTGCAACCTGGCAGGCATATCGCTGACCCGTGCAGGTTGGTTTTCTATCTCCAGTCCAATCGCGGTTTGGATGTTCTCCAGGGCATTCAGAACTATTTTGCGCCGCGCCGCGAGCGTCCTTTGTTCATCAAGCACGATAGCCGATAGCGGAAGTGAGGCTTTCTTTTCCAGAACATAAAACTGACGTCCGGCGGCAACTCCCTCGTGTAACACCGGCACCATCAGTTCCGGATAAAGAGCATGTAACGCGCGGATTTGCTCAACCTCAGCCTTTAGCTTGCTATTAAAATCAGGAGACATGGCGGTTTTCACCACAAAACCAGAATTTAAAAAATCAACGGTATGGGAACGTGTCATTTTTCAATCTCCTGAAAGGTTGCCACCGGTAGACCTTGGGCAATATTGCGCGCAACGGCGCGAACAACTGCGGTATACCCTACCGAATTGTTAACAAAGGACTGGATAATCACTTCGCTCAGATTCTGCTTCGCCAGATATGCGGGTCGAAGAATGAGTAAATGGTTAGCGTCAGAGAGAATTGTCGAACAGCGGCGCTCATAAGCATAAGCGCGTCCCCCAAGAGGCGACCGCGAGGCCATCACTACATGAGGATGCAGCTTGTTCACGCGCTCAATAGCGGCTTCAATTAAACCAGTCGTTAAAGCACCGTTATCTTCGACGATAAAGCGGTTAATCTGATAGCCAGGGGCATGAACTGGCGCGCGAAGCGACACCGTATTCACCAACGGCGCCCACGGCATAACTTTTTTCTGGCTCATGGCAATTTGCGAGAAGCTGGGACGCAGATTGTCGCGAGCATCCTGCATACGGCCTTCAAAGGAGCGAGTGCCAAGTACGCCATTCGGCGTATCTGGATGCACAATATCGGTTTCAACCGACACAATTTGCGAAGCGTTGCCATGGATAGCATTTAGTGCCTCAACCACAACACGTAATGAAGCATGCATCCCATTGGTCTGGCAGGAACCCAGACAGTACATACCAGAACTTACTACCTTACGCTGAATCGTACTGATATCGTCACTCGTCAGATCGCCAAGGCAGCCATAAATACTTTTTAGGCTATCAGCCTCAGCGACACCCAGCACTACATTGGCCAGCTCCTGCATGTTGCGAGCCACAGGACTGTGCTGATCCATATCCTGTTTGCTGGTGGCAATAAAACCGATATCAAAGCGCCCGTTAACGGGTGGGCACACTTTGGCTAAATCGCCAAAGAAGAAATGAATTTCACGACCGTCAATTTGCAGCGTATCGTCATTGATTATCTCGACCCGGGATTGAATGCCAGGTTGCGCCATCGCCAGACGCGCCACAATGCCATCAATCGGACGTAACTCCGGATAGTGTTTATCAGTAGCAGGCGGATTCGTTACTACGGTCTGCACCACGAAACCATCATTCTGCGGATCGTTTTGAATCAACAGATTTGCGCCAATCTCTGCACCACAGCCAACCAGTATTGCCTTTTTCACTTCATTCACCTTTAGCGTTATAAATTTATGTCAATGATTCAGAAATGGATTAATGCCAGGAAAAAAGTTTCAGGAACTCATTAACAGACATAGTCTCAAGCGCCGGGCCAGTGGTCAGGATATCGGCCAGTCTGTCCGCCCGATCGCGTAGCGGGCTGTCTGAAAGATTCAGATGGAATTTGGTTAACAGTGCGTCAAAACACTCCTCACGACGGCGGACGTGACCAAGCGGATATTCAATAAGCTCGGCAATCTCCTCCGTCATTCCACGACATTTAATGTACAGCGCATTCGGGATCGCGCGTTTTTCTGGGTCGTAGTAGCTTTCGGTAAAAGAAGGACGTTCAGTGCAGGTAATTTTGTGGCGTAAGGCTTCCAGTTGCGGATCGCAGGCCAATGGCTCATGGAAATCCCTAATCGTCAGATTTCCAGTTTGTAGCCCTACCGCTACCATATATTGCAGGCAGTGGTCGCGATCGGCTGAGTTATTCAGCATACCTGATTTATCAATAATTTGAATCGCCGGACGCGTCGTTTCTACGCGAACATATTCGATTGATTCAGGTGAATAACCGGCAGCAAGTATTTTTTCACGCAGGTTAATTGCCGCCTCGACCGCGGTCTGAGCATGATATTCAGCAGGATTGGGAACTTTAAACAATATATTATTGATGACGAAGTCTGAGAGATCTCGCGTCAGGTTGAACGACTGACCGCGTAGCACCGCATCATCAAATCCCCAGCGTTTAGCCGTTAACGCCGTCGGATACCCCATCTCATCTGCCTGGGCAAACAGCGCCAATTGCAGTCCGCGAGCTGTGGCATCGCCGGCGGCCCATGATTTACGGGTGCCTGCATTAGGTGCATGTCGGTAAGTTCTGAGCGCATGGCCATCAATTATCACGTTGGAAAGCGCACTCAGCGCCTGATCCTTCGATAATCCCATGATCTGTGCAGCTGCAATCGCCGAAGCAACCTTGACCAGCACGACATGATCAATACCTAGCGCATTAAAACAGTTCGACAGGCACAGTACGCCATGAATTTCATACGCCCTGACCATGGTGTTCAGAACCGCCGCCATACTTACCTCTGGCTGGGCGCTATCGGAGAGGCTCCGCCACGCGGCAGCGGCCAGGATTGCCCCAAGGTTATCGGACGGATGTCCCCACTCTTGCGCCAGCCAGGTATCGTTAAACTCAAGCCAGCGGATCATCGAACCAATTTGAAAAGCCGCTTCGATTGGCCCTAACCGCAATGACGTCCCCATGACCGGGACCCCCTGAGGGTTGCGACTGAATTGCGCGCTGCGCATGAGTCTGGAACAGTCGGCATCTGTAGAGGCGGCTATCGCGCAGCCTATTGAATCCAGCAGACAAAAACGCGCCATCCGGAGCGTCTCATTATTAAAGGCTGTTTGCTCGTAGGCATAATCAACCAGATCGATCATTATTTTATCAAACTCAGCGTGCGCCATGTTTTATCCCATAAACGAAATGAAGGTTTCATCAATACGAGTAATAAAGGCCAGAAAAGCGAGATGACTGAATACAAGAGGATGCGTAACCACTTGATTATAAAATGAATAATTGGCCTTACTGATTAAATCGTAATTGGCGCAGCAATAAAAAACCAGCGAATAAAATCGAGGTATTCATCGAAAAGATTGATACCTTAATGATATTCAACAGAGCATGGCTCATTGCAATGGAGATTCAGGGCATACGAATTGATATACGAATAAGCTTATTGATGTCGAACGTCTTCGCTGTGACGCTCTCTGGCCAGCACTACCAACACTGGCAATTAGAAACATGATGACAAAACAAACGTCACAAATTATAAATACAATTGCAACATTAAACTAACTTTTAGCATGAGGTCTCAAATGAAGCTAAGTGAACTTCTTGCGTTCGTGACGGTGGTGGAGACAGGGAATATAACCCAAGCCGCAGAGCGCCTGAATCGAGTGCAATCAAGCATTTCCCACCGAATACGAAGTCTCGAGGACAACCTGGATGTCACCCTGTTAGACAGGAAAACCGAAGGATGCACTCCCACAGCGCAAGGCCAGATACTTTATGAGTATGCACTCAAAATTCTGAACCTGGCGGACGATTGCAAAAACAACATTTCCTACTCTAAAAGCAGTCAGTTGACGATAAGAGTTGGAATAATTGAATGTTTACCCCCCTATATTATTAGTTCCTTGATTGATTTAGGCCAGGAGCTGGGCTGGAACATCGACATATCAATCGGCAACACAATTAGTTTGCTCAGCGCCTTTGATAAAAACGAATTTGATGCGGTAATTATTGGCGCCGGATTTTCCAATACACAACATGCACGTTCCATATTGCTCTCAAGCGAGTTGGTAATTATCACCGACAAAAATCAACCTCCCATTACTGATATCTCCAGTCTGGATGGCGAAGTCTTTTTGCTCAGTAGTAAAAAATGTGCAACGTCTACGCGCAACTTCAATGTGCTGTTCAATGAAGGCAATATCACGCCAAAACGTGTCGTTGAATGCGGATCTTATCCAGTGCTGTTCTCAAGCATTGCCGCGGGTAAAGGGGTATCGTTGGTGTTGCGCTGTTCTATTAGTAGTGAAGTTAAGAGCAAGATTAAGATTCATCAGCTCTCCGGGCAGTTCAATGACTTCAAAATAGAGTTGGTGTACCGAACAGACTGTGCCTATCTGGATATCGCCAAATTCACCGGTATGATGACCTCTGTGTTCCAGGATCCTCGGCTGCGCGATATCGGTTATTAACTAACTCATATGAACTGCATAAATTATGCTCGCACCACATTATAAAATACACCTACCTATTGAAGACGATCGGTAAAGGTGATTAGCGGGGATATGTTGTCATTCAAGGAAAATCTTGTAGAAAGCTGCGGCTTTCATACTGATTAAGCAGTAAAGCGTGGGAGTGCATCTCATTGACGCATGCCTCCCACCAGAAATGCTGAATATTCAATCTGTCATCATGAGGGTTCGCGCAGGCTGACCAACCTTCTTTCCCGAAACTTTGCCAGAATCGTTTTCATCATCGGTACTTCGAAGTATTTGTATAAAAAAGCGGCGAAAGCAATTGACAGAACCAGAGCAACAGCGATAAGCCCAATCCCTTCAGCTAAATCAAACTTTCTCCCTGCCGTTAAATTCAAAAAATAAAACAGTACTAAGAAATGAACCATATAGAATGCATAAGAGATCTCTCCTAACCAAACCGAGGTTGGCGAATTCAATGCAGTTTTCCTGGTTTTCAAGTCATCGCCGGCAAAAGAGGTAATTAACAAGCAAACAGGAATGATAAATACGACACTCATACTAAATTGGTATGGAATATACATAGAAGCAATATACGTTGCCACCAGTAAGGCAAGTGATACCGTTTTCGACAACATAATTGCCCGGCCATTGATGAGTAGTCGTGCAGCAAACATACCGGCCAGAAACTCAAAAATACGTGCCGGAGGGAAAATATACGAAATCCAGAAATGATGTTGAGAAATAGGGAATGCTCCCATCATTTTATTCGGTTCAGCCCACAGATAGATCGCAACCTGGACTGCTAACGATGCCATTGTGACCAACAACAGAGCAAATAAATCATGCTTTGTCGGGATCGTCTTCATAATCCGGTAAAGGAATGGAAAAGAGAGATAAAACATAGCTTCGATGCATAAAGACCAACTCGGCCGGTTACCAACGAAAAAGTAATGTACATCGTTAAACCAGGTATTCACCAACAGCAGATTGGTCGACCATAATTTATATTGATAAATACTGACTGCACCAATTAAAAATGCAACCAACCATGTCAGGAAATGTGTTGGATAAATTTTAGCAAAACGCCGCAGATAAAAATCACCAACGGTATCCGTATCTTTCGCGGACCATACCATGATAAACCCGCTCAAAATAAAGAAGTATGACACTCCCAGCCAACCAGCTTTACCGACAATAACGGTATAGATATGTTGAATCGTCGGATTGGCGAATGGGGCGAGATCGCTGGGCAGTGATGCATGAAATAAAAAAACTAAAAAAGCAGCCCAAAACCTGCTTCCGGTGATGGAAGGAAGCTTAGGCCGCACTGAAAATGCTCCTGCCGCTATTGATTGCATCCCTGGCGTGATATGTGCTTCACCGTAAAGCTTATCACTACTCATTTCTTTTGTTATTACAGAACTCATTACACTCCTCCACAGATGGTATTTTTATATCACCAAGTTATTCTGAAATAGAAAGATGATTACTGGTATAAAAATTAATAACGGCAAAGCAGTATCGACTCAGATTAATGTCTATTACTCATCGGTAATAATGCAATATCCTGTGTTAAGCTTTTTAATATAACCAAAACCCTGCTGACCAAAATGCATACCGCCAATAAGAACTTGATCGGAGCTGGCCATCTCAAGGATGCGCGCACGCGTCTCCGCTGCCAACTGTGGATCATAATCAAAGGCGATAGTGACATCCGGCTTTAATAGCTGAATATGTGGGAAATGCACAATATCCCCCCAAATCAATAGGCTGTTATGACTCCCGACAATGCTATAGCCGGTATGTCCAGGTGTATGGCCTTTCAAGGGAATAGCATGTATGCCGGCAAGCACTTCACCATCATCAATTAACTGAAGCCGATCTTGATACTGTTTAAAAACGCTGCGCGCCAACAGGAAATTACCTTTAACGCGATCGCTGACCGTCGCAAACTGGTTATCGTCTTGCAGATAATCATATTCATCACGACTGATGAATAGCTCCGCGCGAGGAAATATAGCTTCTCCCTGAGCATTAACCAGGCCACCAATATGATCGGGATGAGCATGAGTGAGTAGAACGGCATCAATATCATCTGGTTGCAAGCCCAGTTTAGCTAAATTCTTAACTAAACCGCCCCCCCAACCTTTAATGCCACCAGCACCGCTATCAATGAGGATATTCTTCCCCTGCTGTTGCACTAAAAAGGTATTGATATGAACTGAATTTGGTTCCTCAGGACAGGATTTTTGCTGAATGGCCCTGCACTCCGTTTCATCTACATTTGCCAGTAGCCCGAAGTCAACCTGCAAGTAGCCATCGCTAACCGCAGTCACTAAGACATCCCCAAGGTCCTTCATTGGCAATTTTTCATTCATATTTTATCCTTTAATTTTTAGCGAAAATATTATTGGCTTGATAAAGGAAACAGCGAATTCTCGCCACAACGCCGATCCTCTCTTTAATTAACAAATCTACCTGATGTAAAAATTCATTCATCACCGGCTCGCTACGAAATATTTCTTGTCTGAGTTTTGCCTCGACATAAACTGGCGTACCATAGCCGATTTCAGCAGTGAGATAAGTAATGTGGATATTATTGTCTTTAGCTTGCAGTATCTCTTTGGCTAAATTTGCCAGGGCAATCGAAAATTCAGCAAAGGCGGCGGAATCCAACCGATATCTTGCTGATGTAGATACAGTAATACTGGGCATTTAGAAACTACTCCTGCAACAGGTATTTTAGCAACGTGGAACTACACGGTATGGGTAGTCACCAGACGCATGCGTTTAATCACATCCGGATTAACCACCGTGCCCAACTCGGCATCACCACGGCGGAGTTTATCCACCCATTCCATTCCTTTGGTAACCTGACCAAAGACGGTATAATTTTGATCTAAATATCGAGCGCGGGTTGAGGTGATAAAAAATTGATGGCAAGCACTGTGCGGATTTCGCGATCTGGCCATGCCAATAGTGCCGCGTTCAAACGGCAAATGATTAATCTCCGCAGCCAGTTTTGGCATTACGCTGGGATCAAACCGTGTATTTTGTAGCGGCTCACCAGTTTGCGCCATAAACCCATCAATAACCCTGGAAAAAGGCATACCATCATAAAATTTAGACTGTACGAGTGTCTTAATCCGCGCCACATGATTAGGGGCAATATCAGAAAATAACTTTATCGTGACGATGCCACTATCCAACTCCATCTCAATAGTATCATCTGCAGAACCTAGCCATTTTAACGCGGCAGGCAACGCGACGGCTCCCGCACATAATCCCAGGCAGCCGCCAATAAATAACCGACGATTCATATCATTTACTCCATTCTGGCGACAGAAATTACCGCCTGTCGCTGCATTTGCTCATTAGCCGCGCTGATTGGCCCCTTATCGCGGCATTGATCTATTAATGTGTTTGCGCTTTCTCAATAAATGTAATGATCTCATCGGTAAGCGCATCCGGTTTTTCTAAATTAGGTAAATGTGAAGCGCCGGGGATAACATGTAATTCGGCATTACGCTTTTTCGCCAGACGTTGCGCGTAGTCTTGCGGAGTCAGCTTATCTTCCGCTCCCCTGACTATAACCGCACTAACGCCATGGATATTCATATTAGTCAAATCAGTATCGGCAATAGCTAAAGAACACCCGGAGAAAGCTTCGACCGTTGTATTGCGCAGCATTTTCCTCAGACCGTCAGCCTCAGGCGAGTCGATAAATTGCGGCGTGACCCAATTACTGATAATTCCTCTCTCAAGGTGCTCAAGACCATGCTGGAAAACATCCTCCGCCCTTGCGCGCCATAGCGAGGGCGGAGCGGCATTCACCAGCGAAGTATCAATAATCACCATTCCCTGTACGCGTTGCGGTAATTTGAAGCCAATCCATTGTGCTATCGTGCCGCCAATTGAAACACCGACGACATAGAACTTATTGATGTTCAGATGATCGACGACAGCAATAACATCATCGGCAAGATCTTCCATTGAAAAAGGCAACGCGTCGACGGCACTGAGTCCATGTCCGCGAATATCCAGGCGAACTACTCGATAACGCTCGGTTAATCGCGGCATTTGCAGATCCCAAAGATGCATATCCGTTCCTAAAGAGTGAAGAAGAATCACTGTCGTCGCATTTTCTGGGCCCTGTACATCGACGTGCTGAGTTAATTTCAGTGGTCGGATAAACATTTAAAATCTCCGTATGCTTATTTTTACTTTTATCATTGACTCCGGATGCCGGTACACAGGCTCAGACGCACGGTTATACCAAAGTAATGTTTATCTGTTTAAGCTATCCCGCAAGCGCACTCATCAGGAAAAACGTGAGGTTATTTCCCGCATTAACATCGGATAAATGTTCTTATCTTGTTAGTACTGCTAGTATTATTAGAGTAATTTAATCCTGTGCTCTAACGGATAATTTCGATATCGCTATCGAATTTCTTGATGTGGTAAAGCCCCCCAATTCCCACCTGCTACGCTTACTACTCCATTCCATAAAAAAGGCTCAACCATGAATATTGATTTATCGGGGAAAGTCGCGCTGGTGACGGCGTCCACGGCCGGTATTGGTTACGCCATTGCGAAGGGGCTGGCGGCCAGCGGCGCGGAAGTGATTATCAACGGCCGCAGCGAACATAGCGTTAATGCGGCGATGGCGCGGCTGCAACAGGAGGTGCCGGGATTCAGGCCCTATCCCGCAGTGGCCGATCTCAGTGACGCCGCCGGGGTGAGTCAACTGCTGCAGGCGGTGAATGAAGTCGATATCCTGGTGAATAACGCCGGTATTTACGGCCCGCAGGATTTTTACGCCACCGATGACGCCACCTGGGAAAACTACTGGCAAACCAACGTGATGTCAGGCGTTCGCCTGTCACGCGCGCTGTTGCCCGCCATGGTGCGTAAAGGCTGGGGACGGGTGGTCTTTATCTCCTCCGAATCGGCACGCAATATTCCCGCCGATATGATCCACTACGGCGTGACCAAAACCGCGCAGCTGTCGCTGGCCCGCGGGCTGGCGAAATACGTCGCCGGCAGCGGCGTCACCGTAAACAGCGTGCTGCCCGGCCCGACCCTCTCAGACGGTTTTGCCGAAATGATGAAAGAGGAAGTCGCCCGCACCGGTAAGCCGCTGGAACAACTGGCGAAAGAGTTTGTTATGGCGCAGCGCCCCGCTTCCGTTATTCAGCGTGCGGCCTCGGTGGACGAGGTGGCCAATATGGTGGTCTATGTCTGTTCGCCGCAGGCTTCTGCCACCTCCGGCGCCGCGCTGCGGGTCGATGGCGGCGTGGTCGATGATATTGTCTGAATTACCCGCTAAGCAGGGTGAGCAAAGCCCCCCTGAGATTGATGACAAACCTCATGCAACCGTTGGACTTACAGATTGCAAGAGACAAATAACAAGGAAAATCAATTTATTGGTTTTCGGCTGATAACCACAAAGAAGGAAAAACCACGCTTTTTCCTTCTTTGTCAGCAGTCTGGGGGGAGCAAAGCTCCCCTTTCTCACCTGCAGTTGCGCTATTTAGCGCTAAATAGCTCAAAAGGTTTAAAACACGCCGCGATGTCGCACAAAGTGAACAGGAAGCAACATTCATGATACTTATCATTGCTGTTTTGAACATAAATAGTGGTGTTAATGTCTGTCATCAGAAGCTTACTTTTCTTTCTCGGCGCGGCGGCGGCTTCCGCCATCGCGGTACTTTGTCTGTGGGTGGATATCCGGGTGTTTGGCAACGATATTCCGGAGATTTCGCTTACCGAGGTGGTGCAGGAGGGCGTGCTGGCGATAATCGTGCTGATTCACTTCCTGCTGGCGAAAAAATATGAGCTCCTGCGCTACTGTAATATCCTCGTTGGCGGCTTCTTCCTGGCGATGCTGATCCGCGAACTGGACGCGCTTTTTGACCTTATTTCTCACGGTAGCTGGGTATGGTTCGCGCTGGCAACGACAATAGCCGCGCTAATCGTTCCACTGCGCCACTCTCGTCAAACGCTGTCGCAACTGGCGCAATACACCCGCACGCCTTACTACGGCATGATGATAAGCGGCCTGCTGGCGATTCTGGTCTTCTCACGGCTGTTCGGAATGCATGGCTTATGGTACGCCGTACTTGATGAGAACTACGCGCGGGTGGTGAAAAACACCGTTGAAGAGGGTAGCGAGTCGTTCGGCTACATGCTTTGCCTGACCGCCTCGATTGGCTACTACTGCTACTTCCGCTATCAGGCGCGACAGAAAAGCTAATCCACTGCGCCGCCAGAATCTGATGCTCTGGCGGCAGCGCGAATCATGAATTACCCCTGAATTTTCCACTTCCGCTTGAGCACATTTTTGTCCTGGCTGTCCAGCCAGTGGTTCACTTTCTCAAGCAGCGCCGGATTATCCTTATTCATCATATAGACCTTATAGCTGGCGGTACCGGGAAACGGCGTCTCATTCGCTACGCAGAACACGCCGGGCTCCTTGCTCTGGTAATACTCCCCTTCAATCAGGTCGGTCACCATCATATCGGCCGTTTTTTGCCGTAACGCCTGCAGATTATCGACATTGTTCTGCACGCGAATGATCTGCGCATGCTTGATGTGCTCATCAACGAAACTTTGGTTAGTGCCGCCGGGGTTCACAATCACCTTCACATTCGGCTGGTCGATTTTTTCAAGGCTGCCGAGCGCTGGCGCGGCGCTGCAGTTAGCGAGGGCGATTTTGCCATTGGCCACCACCGGATGGCTCAGGGAGAAATCTTTCGCCCGTGCCGCCGTCTCCGTTACGCCGCCCATGGCGATATCAAACTTATCGGCTTTTAAATCAGTCGATAACGTTGGCCAACTGGTGATAATAAACGTCACCTTCACCCCCAGCGTTTTACCCAGATCGTGCGCCATATCGACGTCGTAGCCGATAAGTTCGCCAGCGCCGTTATGAAACGCCAACGGCGCGTAGTCCCCCGGTACGCCGACTTTTAACTCGCCGCTTTGTTGAATCGACTGCATATCGCGCGCATGGCCCGCCAGTGCGGCCAGGGATAGCGTCAGGGCAAGCACCGCCTTCACTTTCATTTTATGATCCTTTTTTAATCATCAGTTTTTTGGTTATCACTCTGTCTGTCGCTGACGGCAAGCAAAATTATCTCTCTACCGCTCCGGCCCACAACCACATTGTTAACGATATGTTTTATTTTTGTGATGCACAACCAGGATTCATTGCACCTGATTTGTGCAATGAATAACCAAATCCTACGCTCAGGATCCGCTCACCTCCCAATAGATTAGCGATATTGCTGGAAATACTATTTCCCGCAATAGCTGGCACACATCGTGCTTTGTTAATTGAGTATCAGAATTCTGTTAAATGAGAGCAAACTATCATTAAGGGCAGAGATGAACGATAGCAACGGCTTGTTTCACATTATTGAATCCACTTTCAGCCAGCTCACGCCGAGCGAAAAGCGTATTGGCAGTTGGCTGTTAAGCCATCGGGAGCATATCCCGTTTGAGACCGCCGACAGCATTGCGCAGGCCACCGGCACCAGCGGGATAACCGTAGGCCGCTATCTGCGCAAGCTGGGCTATCGCAATCTCGATGACGTAAAGCACAGCCTGAAAGAGCCCGCATCAACGCCCTATCGCCAGTGGGGAGTGATTGACCGGCTTGACTCCTGGTCACAGCAGCAGACGCAGCCGGATCGCGCCAGCCTGTCGTTGCAGATGGAGCTGGATGCCATTCGCTATGTCTACCAACTGGCGCAGGAACCGACCTTCGCCCGCGTCAGTCAACGCATCGCCGAGGCCGACGCGGTTATCATCATTGGCATTCAGTCGACTCGCGGCATCGCCAACACGTTCTTCAGCCATCTGGAATACCTGCGCCCGCGCGTGACCTACGCCGACGGCAGCTCCGGTAGCTGGCTGGAATCATTGAATTCTGAATACCAGCACCCCTATGTGGTGCTGACCGATACCCGCGCTTACTCCGTCGCCGCGCGCCAGTTTTGCCGGGTCGCCTGCGAACGCGGAGTTGCCACCGCGCTGGTCACCGATATCTGGTGCCCGTGGGCGCGCGACTATCCGGTTGATTTACTACAGGTGAAAACCGATACCGGCCACTTCTGGGATTCGCTGGCGCCGATCGGTTGTCTTTTTAATCTGCTGCTCTCCGCGGTGGTGGAACGGCTGGGGCCGAGCCTCTCCAGCCGCCTTGCCGCGAACCGCGCGCTGCAGCAGGAATTTGGTCAGTTTGAACGTTAAGGAAATTTTCGATGAGCCATCTTTCCCTGGTGGATATCGCCGCGCGTTTTCCCACGCTGCCTGTCGACCTGAAATACGCCACCGCCGATAACATTACCGGCCAACCGATTTATCGCGAAGCCCGCTGCCTGCTGCACCCCGATGCGGCCGTCGCGCTGGAGAAATCCATCGCCATCGCTGCGCTTGCGGGCTATCGCCTGCTGGTGCTTGACGCCTATCGTCCACAGCGCGCCCAGCAGCTGCTGTGGAATGCCTGCCCGAACCAGGATTACGTCGTGCCGGCCGATATCGGTTCCAACCACAGCCGCGGCACCGCCATCGACGTAACGCTACTCGATGACCACAACAACCTACTCGACATGGGTACCGCCTTTGACGAAATGGACGATCGCTCGCATCCCTACCACCCGGCGGTGGCGCAGGAGGCGCAGCGTAATCGCCTGTTGCTGAACGCCATTATGTTCGGCGGCGGCTTTAAAGGCATTACCACGGAATGGTGGCACTTCGAACTACCGGGCGCGGCCGGTTATCCGCTACTCGACGATGTTTTCGCCTGTTTCTCCCCCGCTCAGATTGACGGAGTTTCACCATGAACATGACTCGCCCAGCATCCTTAGGTTTTCGCCCGTTACTGTTAGCCGCCGCGCTCTGCGCCGCCATCCCTTCCGCCTTTGCCGCGGTGCCGAAAGATATGCTGGTGATCGGCAAAGCCGCTGACCCGCAAACGCTCGACCCGGCCGTCACCATCGATAACAATGACTGGACGGTGACCTACCCGGCCTATCAGCGGCTGGTCAAATACAAAACCGATAATGGTAAAGGTTCCACCGATGTCGAAGGGGATCTCGCCGAAAACTGGCAGGCCTCCGACGACGGCAAAACCTGGACCTTCGCCCTGCGCAAAGGCGCGCAGTTTGACGACGGCTCGCCGGTGACGGCAGAGGCGGTCAAACTCTCTTTTGAACGCCTGATGCGTATTAAACAGGGGCCATCGGAGGCGTTTCCCAGCGGGCTGAAGGTAGATGTCGTCGATCCGGCCACCGTTCGTTTCACGCTGCCGGAATCTTTCGCGCCGTTCCTGCATACCCTCGCCAATGACGGCGCCTCCATCATTAACCCGGCGGTGCTGAAAGCCAACGCCGCCGATGACGCCCGCGCCTATCTGGCCGAGCACACCGCGGGCTCCGGCGCGTATAGCCTGCAGCGCTGGCAGAAAGGCCAACAGTTGGTGCTGGTGCCCAACCCGCACTTCAGCGGCAATAAGCCGGCCTTTAAGCGCGTCACGGTGAAAATCATCGGCGAAAGCGCCGCCCGTCGTCTGCAGTTGACTAAAGGCGACCTGGATATCGCCGACGCCCTGCCGGTCGATCAGTTTGCGGCGTTGAAGAAAGAGGACAAGGTGGCGGTCTACGACTACCCGGCACTGCGCGTCACCTACCTGTATCTCAACAACAGCAAAGCGCCGATGAACCAGGCGGATCTGCGCCGCGCGGTGTCGTGGGCAACGGACTATAAAGGCATGGTCGACGGCATTCTCGGCGGTAACGGTAAGCAGATGCGCGGGCCGATCCCCGATGGCATGTGGGGCTACGACGCCAGCGCCATGCAGTATTCATTAGATCTCGACAAAGCCAAAGCGGCGCTGGATAAGGTGGCGGATAAGCCGAAAACGCTGACGTTCCTCTACTCCGATAACGATCCGAACTGGGAGCCGATTGCGCTCTCCACCCAGGCCAATCTGCAGGCGCTGGGTATCCAGGTCAAGCTGGAGAAACTGGCCAACGCCACCATGCGCGAGCGCGTGGGTAAAGGTGATTACGACATCGCTATCGGTAACTGGAGCCCGGACTTCGCCGACCCCTATATGTTTATGAACTACTGGTTCGAGTCGGACAAAAAAGGGCTGCCGGGAAACCGTGCGTTCTACGACAACCCGCAGGTTGATGCGTTGTTGAAACAGGCGGTCGCCACCACCGATCAGGCGGCGCGAACCAAAGATTATCAGCAGGCGCAAAAGACCGTCATTGATGACGCCGCCTACGTCTATCTGTTCCAGAAAAACTATCAGGTCGCCATGAACAAAGAGGTGAAAGGCTTCGTTTTCAACCCGATGCTTGAGCAGATTTACAATATCGCCGACATGCACAAGTAGCGGGCCGTCTCTCCATCTTGTCTGGTCGGGCCGTCACAGGCCCGGCCGAGGAGCGTCATCATGAGTTTCTGGGGTTTAATACGACAGCGCTGTTGGGGGCTGATATTAGTCGTCGCCGGCGTCTGCGTGATTACGTTTATTATTTCGCACCTGATTCCCGGCGACCCGGCGCGACTGCTGGCGGGCGATCGCGCCAGCGATGAAATCGTCCGCCATATTCGCCAGCAGCTGGGGCTGGATTTACCGCTCTGGCAGCAATTTGCCCGCTACGTTGACGCCCTGCTCCACGGCGATCTCGGCACCTCGATTCGCACCGGCCGCCCGGTACTGGAAGATTTAAAAACCTTCTTCCCGGCGACGCTGGAGCTGGCCTTTTGCGCGCTGCTGATTGCCCTGCTGGTCGGCATCCCGCTCGGCGTGCTGTCGGCGGTATACCGCAATCGCTGGACCGATCACCTGGTGCGCCTGATGGCGCTGACCGGCATCTCGACTCCGGCATTCTGGCTCGGTCTCGGAGTAATCGTCTTGTTTTACGGCAAGCTCGACTGGCTGCCCGGCAGCGGCAGGCTCGATGACTGGTTCGATCCGCCCACCCGCGTCAGCGGTTTTTATCTGCTGGATTCACTGCTGGAAGGCAATGTCGAGGTCTTCTTCAATGCCCTGCAGCACCTCATTTTACCGGCGGCCACCCTTGCCTTCGTTCATCTTGGCATCGTCGCCCGGCAGATCCGCTCGGCGATGCTCGAGCAGCTCAATGAGGACTACATTCGTACCGCGCTGGCCAGCGGCCTGCCGAAATTCACCATTGTGGTGCGCTATGCGCTACCCAACGCGCTGATCCCCTCTATCACCGTGCTCGGGCTGGCGCTGGGCGATCTGCTGTACGGCGCGGTGCTCACGGAGACGGTGTTCGCCTGGCCGGGGATGGGCGCCTACGTGGTGTCTTCGATTCAGGCGCTCGATTTCCCCGCCGTGATGGGCTTCGCCATCGTGGTCTCCTTTGCTTACGTACTGGTCAACCTGGTAGTCGACCTGCTCTATTTATGGATCGACCCGCGCATGGGTCGGGGAGAAAGCTAAGTGATGATGACTCAGGAACAACCGCTTCCACGGCCAAAGGCTGAAAAAAGCGGCCACTGGAAGCGTCGTTGGTGGTTGATCCGCCAGAGCCCGCTAACGCTGATTGGCGCGGCGATCATGCTGGTTATGCTGTTTTTAATGATCTTCTCGCCGTGGCTGACGCCGCACGATCCTAACGCCATTAATCTTGCCGCGCGTCTGCAGGCGCCGTCGTTCGCTCACTGGTTTGGTACCGACGAGGTCGGCCGCGATCTGTTCAGCCGCGTGCTGATCGGCAGCCAGCAGTCGGTGGCCGCCGGGCTGGCGGTGGTATTGATCGCCGGGATCAGCGGTTCGCTGCTGGGCTGCCTATCCGGGGTATTGGGCGGGCGCAGCGACGCGCTAATTATGCGCTTGATGGACATTATGCTGTCGATTCCGTCGCTGGTGCTGACCATGGCGCTGGCGGCGGCGTTAGGCCCGAGCCTGTTCAACGCGATGCTGGCGATCGCCATCGTGCGTATTCCATTTTACGTGCGACTGGCCCGCGGCCAGACGCTGGTCGTGCGTCAGCATACTTTCGTCGAGGCCTCGGTGACGTTTGGCGCCTCGCGCTGGCATCTGATCAGCTGGCATATTCTGCGTAACGCCCTGCCGCCGCTGGTGGTGCAGGCCTCGCTGGATATCGGCAGCGCGATCCTGATGGCCGCCACGCTCGGTTTTATTGGCCTCGGCGCCCAGCAGCCTACCGCGGAATGGGGCGCGATGGTCGCTAACGGTCGCAACTACGTGCTCGATCAGTGGTGGTACTGCGCCTTCCCCGGGGCGGCGATCCTGATCACCGCCGTCGGCTTTAACCTGTTTGGCGATGGCATCCAGGATCTGCTGGATCCCAAGGCCGGAGGACGCAACTAATGGAAAATAGGGTCTTAACTATCGATAACGTTCGCCTGAGTTTCCCGGTCTATCAGGGCCAGGTCAACGTGCTGAATAATATCTCGCTGCACATCGATCGCGGCGAAATCGTCGGCGTGGTGGGCGAGTCGGGTTCCGGTAAATCGGTGACCGCGATGCTGGCGATGCGTCTGCTCTCCGCCGGCAGCTATCATATTCATAGCGGCGCTATCACCCTGATGGGCCACGATATGCTCACCCTGACGGAAAAAACGCTACGCGATATTCGCGGCAGCAAGGTCGCGATGATTTTTCAGGAGCCGATGACCGCGCTTAACCCCACCCGACGCATCGGTAAGCAGATGGTAGACGTCATCCGCCAGCACCGTCCCATGTCGCTGCGTGAGGCGCGCGCCCGCGCCGTCGAGCTGCTGGCGGATATGCAAATCGCCGACCCGCAAAGCGTGCTCAAGCGCTATCCTTTCGAACTCTCCGGCGGCATGCGCCAGCGGGTGATGATCGCTATCGCCTTTTCTTGCGAGCCCGACCTGCTGATTGCCGACGAACCGACCACCGCGCTGGACGTCACCGTGCAGCGTCAGGTGTTGCGCCTGCTGAAGCAAAAGGCCCAGGCGACCGGCACGGCGGTGCTGTTTATCAGCCACGATATGGCGGTGGTTTCTCAGGTGTGCGATCGGCTGTACGTCATGTACGCCGGCGCGGTCATTGAAAGCGGCAAAACCGCAGAGGTGCTGCAACATCCCCAGCATCCCTACTCTATCGGTCTGTTAAACAGCGCCCCCGATAATGGCGAACCGCGCGCGCCGCTACGTTCTATCCCCGGCACCGTGCCGAATCTGGCGCGTCTTCCCGCCGGCTGCGCCTTCCGCGAACGCTGCTTCGCCGCGGGTGAAGCCTGCGGTATTACCCCTACGCTGCAGGCTCATGATAACGCCGCCGACAGACAGGCTGCCTGCTGGTATCCGCAACGGGAGAATGCCCATGTCTGAGACGCTATTAACCCTCAATGATGTGCACCTGACGTTCGCCGCGCAGAAAAACTGGCGCGGGAAAGTCATCGAACGCGTCTATGCGCTAAATGGGCTGGATATGACGGCCAGACGCGGCGAAACCTTAGGGATCGTGGGCGAATCCGGCTGTGGGAAAAGCACCCTGGCGAAGCTGCTGATGGGCATGCTAAAGCCCTCTTCCGGCCACTTCACCCGCGCGCCGGCGCGCGGCGAAAACCAGAGTGGACGCATGCAGATGGTGTTTCAGGATCCGCTCTCGTCGCTGGATCCGCGGCTACCGGTCTGGCGCACCATCACCGAACCGGTGTGGATCCAGTCGCGCATGCCTGAAAAGGCGCGTCGCGATCTCGCCGAGCAGCTGGCGCTACAGGTGGGGATCCGTAGCGAATATCTCGATCGGCTGCCGCACGCTTTTTCCGGCGGCCAGCGCCAGCGTATCGCCATCGCCCGCGCGCTCTCGTCGCAGCCGGAGATTATCGTGCTCGATGAGCCGACTTCGGCGCTGGACATCTCGGTGCAGGCGCAGATCCTTAATCTGCTGGTCGAACTGCAGCAGCGGCAGAATCTCACCTACGTGCTGATTTCGCACAACGTCTCGGTGATACGTCATATGAGCGATCGGGTGGCGGTGATGTATCTCGGGCAAATCGTTGAAATGGGCGAGGCGCGGCAGGTGCTGGATAATCCTGCGCATCCTTATACCCGGCTTTTGATGGAGTCGGTACCGCGCATCGGCTCACCGTTAGGCGAAGGCGTGCGCAATACCGAACTACCGGGCAACCGCCGGCTGCCGACGGGCTGCTACTTTCGGGAACGCTGTCCTCACGCCAGCCAGGGCTGCGAACGGCCTCAGCCGCTGGAGGCGCAAGCGAATGGCGCGCAGGTCCGCTGCTGGAAAGCGCAAACAATAAGATGAGACCGGGCGCCGCCCGGTGCTACTGTTATCGGTTTGCAACGGTTTTGTGTACGGAAAACATGTGCTTTGTGTTAATTCAGAGCACATTGCGCTCCCGATATTTCTTCTGCGTTATGGCTCTCATGGTGCAGGGAGCGCACAGAGGGCGGCCAGTCGCCGCCGCCCTCTGTACTCCCGGGCTCTGGCCGCCAAAATCGCCACTTCGTGGTACCTTCGACTTATCCCTGCAGGCTCCGGGTCGGGCCGAGGCTGCGTCCCTGCAAGTCACGGCCCTCAGCCCGCATCCATGCGGGCTGCCCCGGCCTTCCGGGAACGTCTCAGCGATTTTGAGGCCACCAACACCGGCAGTTTCAGCCAGCATGGTGAATAAATTAAAGGCAGGCCGCACAGACCGTAGGCCGGATAAGGCGAAGCCGCCATCCGGCGCAAAAGCGGCGCCTTATCCGCGGATATTGCCCGGCGGCGCTGCGCTTGCGCGGGCCTACAGATCCAGTGCAATGAGTGGCCCAGTGCCATAGGTAGCCCGGGGAAGGAGCTTACGCCGCCCCCGGGTCAGCCGTTATAAATGAATCAGAACAGCCCCAACGGCGCAGTGCCGTAGCTCACCAGCAGGTTTTTGGTCTGTTGATAGGCTTCCAGCGCCATCTTGTGGGTTTCTCGCCCGACGCCGGACTGCTTATAGCCGCCAAACGCGGCATGCGCCGGATAAACGTGATAGCAGTTGGTCCACACTCGACCGGCCTTGATGCCACGCCCCATGCGGTACGCCAGGTTGGTATCCCGCGTCCATACCCCGGCCCCTAAACCAAACTGCGTCTGGTTAGCAATCGCCAGCGCCTCAGCCTCGTCCTTAAAGGTGGTCACGCCGATGACCGGGCCAAAGATCTCCTCCTGGAAGCTGCGCATCTCGTTGTGCCCTTTAATCAGCGTCGGCTGAATATAGAAGCCGCTATCCAGCTCGGCGGTAATGCTCGCGCGATCGCCGCCGGTGAGGATCTGCCCGCCTTCATCACGAGCAATCTTGATATACGACAGGATCTTATCGAACTGCTGGCGTGATGCCTGAGCGCCGATCATCGTTTCGGTATCAAACGGATCGCCGCGACGGATCTGCATCACTTTCGCCATTACCCGCTCCATAAACGGCTCGTAGATCGATTCGTGGATCAACGCGCGCGATGGACAGGTACAAACTTCCCCCTGATTGAAGAAGCCCAGTACCAGCCCTTCCACCGCCTTCTCGATAAACTCCTCCTCACCATCCATTACGTCGGCGAAATAGATATTCGGCGATTTGCCGCCCAGCTCAACGGTACAGGGAATAATATTCTCCGCCGCGCAGGCCATAATATGACGGCCCACCGGCGTCGAACCGGTAAAGGCAATTTTGGCGATCCGCTTGCTGGTGGCTAGCGCTTCGCCGGCCTCTTTGCCAAAGCCCTGTACCACGTTCAAGACCCCAGCCGGGAACAGATCGCCGATGATTTCCATCAGCAAAGTAATACTTAGCGGCGTCTGCTCCGCCGGTTTTAAGACCACGCAGTTACCTGCCGCCAGCGCGGGCGCCAGTTTCCATGCCGCCATCAGCAGCGGGAAGTTCCACGGAATAATTTGCCCGACCACGCCCAACGGTTCGTGGAAATGATAAGCCACGGTGGTGTCATCAATTTCGGCGGTACTGCCTTCCTGCGCGCGTAGACAACCGGCGAAATAGCGGAAATGATCGACCGCCAGCGGCAGGTCGGCGTTCAGGGTTTCGCGGATCGGTTTGCCGTTATCCCAGCTCTCCGCAACCGCCAGATACTCCAGATTCTCCTGAATGCGGTCGGCAACCTGCAGCAGAAGATGGGAACGCTGCTGTACCGAGGTTCGCCCCCAGGCGTCCGCCGCCCGGTGTGCCGCATCAAGGGCAAAATCAATATCTTTGGCGTCGGAGCGGGGAAACTGCGCAATGTTGCTCCCATCGACGGGAGAAGTATTCATGAAATATTCGCCGCTTAACGGCTCGACGAATTTACCATCTATGAAGTTGCCGTAGGCCGATTTGAATGAAACCAAAGCGCCCGGTTTGCCAGGATGAACATAACGCATAGCAATCTCCTTCTGTAGGGTTAAGGCGCAGCGGCGTGGTGTTTTTTGCTATTGTCCGCTGCACGCTTTCTCCTGTAGCAGGGGTTATGCCAACTTTATGCACTCCTAATAAACTTAATAATTTTCAAATAATTAAATATATCCCCTTGCCAATTCGCGTCCTCTTTGTCGCACAGGATCCCGCTTCTGTGTTGCGAATCGCAACACCAATAAAACCAAATAGCTACAATATTGCAACACAACCCAGCCGACCACGAGGTGCGCCGTGCAAGGAAATCCGTTCACTATCACCCCCGAGGCGCAGTCCAGCGCGCTGCTGAGCGACTCCTGGCAACGCAGCCAGCGCTACGGCCTGCAGCCAACGAGCGACGAGTTTCCGCGCCTGCGCGGCGGCGAACTGGCCGACGTGCTGGAAAGCAACCGCAGCCTACAGCGGCTGGCGCAACCGGTGGCGACGCCGCTGGCGCAACGTGCCGCCGGGCTGCAATCGGTAGTGATTCTTTCCGATGCCAGCGGGCTGGTGCTCCAAACCTTCGGCAATAGCGCGGCAATGAAAAAAGCGCAAAGCTTCGCGCTGGAGCCTGGCAATATCTGGAGCGAAAGCGGTCGCGGCACCAACGCTATCGGTACCGCGCTGGCGATTGACGACAGCTGCGAAGTCGAAGGCCGTCAACACTATTTAACCCGTAATCAGGATTTGTACTGCGCGGCGGTACCCCTACAAAGCCCCGATGGCCAGATTGCCGGGGCGCTGGATATTTCCGGCCCGGCGCATATCCCGCATCCCCACTCTCTGGCGTGGATTAAAGAGGCCGCCAAACAGATTGAATATCTGTGGGTGAAACAGAGCCTGCATCCGCAGCAGTGGTTAATGAGCCTGCACTCGCGGGTGCAGAAGCTCGATAGCGCCGAAGAACTGCTGCTGGTCTTCTCCGATAACCTGCTGACCGCGGCCAATCGGCTGGCCATCCGCGAACTGGGCCTGCAGGCTGGACAGATAGGGCAAATGACCTTCCAGCAGTTGTTCCCCCGCCTGACGCAAACGGCGGTTAGCGTGCCGCTGCCGATGACCTTCCAGCAACGTGGCTACTACTACCGTCTGCGCGCGCCAACCCGCGCCAGCGTCGCCGTCCCCGCGCAACCAGCGCTCAACCTGCCGTTTTGCGCGTCCGGCGAAGGCGAGAAAATGGTCCGCTTACTCAACGCCGGTATCGCATTGTGTATCGAAGGGGAAACCGGCTGCGGTAAAGAGTTCCTCAGCCGTGAGCTGCATGCGCATAGCCGCTGGCGCAGCGGTAAATTCGTCGCCATCAACTGCGCGGCCATCCCCGAATCGCTGATTGAATCGGAGCTTTTCGGTTATCAGGCGGGGGCCTTTACCGGCGCGAATAAAAACGGCTATATCGGCAAAATTCGCGAAGCCGATGGCGGAGTGCTGTTCCTCGATGAAATCGGCGATATGCCGCTGGCTCTGCAAACCCGACTGCTGCGGGTATTGCAGGAAAAAGAGGTCATGCCGCTGGGCGGGAATCGCAGCGCGCCGGTGAACTTCGCCTTAATTTGCGCCACCCACCGTCATCTCGCGCAGCGCGTCGCCGAAGGCGCGTTTCGCGAGGACCTGCTCTACCGCCTGCGCGAATACGCTTTTACCATCCCGCCGCTACGCCAATGGCCTGAACTCAAACATTTTATTCCTGCGCTGTGGCGCTCGCTTGGCGCGGCAGAACGCCATATCACGCTCTCCGATGCGCTGATTCATCAACTGACATTATGTCGTTGGCCGGGTAACGTGCGTCAGTTGCAAAGCCTGCTCAAAGTCCTGTTGGCGCTGGCGGACGATGGCGAATGCCTGGGCGTCGCGGCGCTGCCCGAGGAGTATCAAAGCGCGCAGCAAACCAGCGCTCCAGGCGGGCTTCAACAACATGATGCAAAGCTGATTGCCGATACGCTGGCCCGCTTTAACGGCAATGTGAGTAAAGCGGCGCAGGCGTTAGGCGTCGCGCGCAGCACGCTGTATCGACGGGCCGCGCGCGTACAAAGGAAGTGACTACGGCGTAAAGCGCGCCGGCAGCCAGGAAAAGAGACGGCGACTCAGCGCTTCGCACAGCGCCACCAGCGTCTGCCCCAGCCGTTGCCAGATCACTTTTGCCACGCAGAGGCCCAGTGCTGAAATCAGCGCCGCGCCCAGCATATCCAGCGGGAAATGGACGCCGAGAAAAATACGCGCCCACGCTACCGGTAGCGCCGCCGCCAGCACCAGCAGCCCCATGCCGCGCAGGCGTAATGACAGCAGCGCGAAGGCGGCGCTGAACATTACGGTGCCGTGATCGCTTGGGAAAGAGTTATCCGCCGGGTGGCTTATCCAGGTATGGCCCAGCGGCATCATAAACGGCCGCGGATGGAACCACAGCGTTCCACAGGCAAACCCCAGCCCTAACGCTATCAAAATCGTCATGGCGCAAAACAGCGCCTGTCGATGCCCCTGCCGACCGCCAAGGAACCATAATCCCAGCAATATCGCCGGGACTAAAAGGATAATCCAGCTGGCGGAGAATCGCGCCAGCAGCAATAGGCTGTCCGGCGTACCAGGCCCGGCATTCAGCGCGAGGAAGGCGCTCTGGTTAAACGTTTCTAACAGGTTCATGGCGAGTTCTCGTCACAGTCATCATGCTGTCATTATCGCCAGAATACCTTAAGCCCGGATTAACCTGACGCTGAAGAATCCTCCTGGTTTTTACCACCGGCTAACTGCTGCGGCAGCCGCGCCAGCAGTTCATCTACCACTACGCGAATTTTCTGCGGCACCCATGCCGCTTCCGGCCAGACGGCGCTGATCGCAAAGCTGCCGCTGACCGACGACGGCAATATTTGCTGGAGTTCTCCCCGCACTAGTTCGTCGGCCACCAGCCAATCCGGCAGCCAGGCGATTCCCAGCCCGCTTTTTGCCGCCGCGGCGATGGCGGCGAAATCATCCATTGCCAGTCCGGGCTGAGGGCGAAACGCGAGCGCCGCTCCCTGCGCATCGCGCAAATGCCATTTCTGCATCTGCCCGGCGTAGAGATAGCCAATAGTAAGATGCTCGTGCAGTTCTTCCGGCGTCTGCGGCGCTGGCCGATGTCGTAGATATAACGGCGATGCGCAAAGAATCATGCCGTGCTGGCCTAAACGCCGGGCCTTAAGAAAGCTGGAGTCGCTCAACGCGCCGATACGTATCGCCATATCGAACCCTTCTTCAAACAGATTGACCTGGCGGTCGCTAAACGACAGCTCGAGCTTAAGCTCAGGATAACGTTGGCTAAGAGGAAACAATATCGGCGCCACGCAGCGCTGGCCAAACAGCACCGGCAGGCTGATTCGCAGCCGCCCTTGCACCTGGGTTTTCCCGCGCTGAATTTCATTTTCCGCATCCCGCAGGTTATCCAGCGCCCGGCGGGATTGCAGATAAAAGACCTCGCCTTCTTCGGTCAACGCCTGCCGACGCGTGGTGCGCTGAAACAGCGCGACGCCGAGCCGCTGCTCCAGCCGGGAAATGGTCTTGCCGACGGCGGAGCGCGTCACGCTCAGCTTCTCAGCGGCTTGCGCAAAGTTGCCGCACTCGACGACGGCGACAAATACCGGGATCGCATTTAAATCACTGCGCATTGATTGGTTCCTGAGTGGATACAATGATTAAAAACAATGTCACTACTGGAGAAAAAAAGACAGTGTTACCCTGCGGACCATCAACTTTATAAGGAGTCCGTCATGAGTAACGTATTGATTTTAAAATCCAGCATCAACGGTCCGGCGTCGCTAACCAACCAGCTAATAGATGAATATATGCAGACCCGCCGCGAGGCCGGTCATCAGGATTCGGTCGTCGAACACGATCTGACCACCCTCGCCTTGCCGAAACTCGACGGCGCGCTGTTTGCCGCGCTGCGCGGCGCGCAAGACTCGCGTCCGGCGATTCAGCAAGGGGTTGCCCTCTCTGATTCACTCATCGCCGAGTTAAAGGCCAGCGATCTGCTGGTGATCGGCGCGCCGATGTATAACCTCAACGTGCCAACCGATCTCAAAAACTGGTTCGATCTGGTGGCGCGAGCGCGGGAAACCTTCCGCTATACCGAGGCCTGGCCGCAGGGGTTGGTTGAAGGCGTGCGTGCAGTAGTCATTAGTTCGCGCGGCGGCGTCCATGACGGGCAACCCAGCGATGCGGTCACCCCTTACCTGCGCGCGGTGCTGGGATTGATGGGGATTAGTGACGTTGAATTTATCTATGCCGAAGGGATGGATATTCGCCCGCACGGCCGTGATGCAGGTATCGCCCACGCCCGCCAGCATATTGCCAGGGCCGCTCAGCTGGCGTGAGATCCGCTGCTTCTGCGGGCTGGTAAAGGGTCAGTTTTTATTTTAGAATAATCTAAATTTAGAAAAGACTAAAATAAAATGACCACAGCACAACAACTGCAGGCCAGCGCCGGGGAAGCCGCTGTCCTGCTGAAAGCGATGAGTAATCCCCACCGGCTACTGATTCTGTGCATGCTTTGCGAAGCCCCGCGTACAACCGCGGGAGACCTGGCGCAAATCACCGGCCTGAGCCCTTCCGCCACCTCTCAGCATCTCGCGCGGATGCGCGATGAGGGGCTTATCGACAGCGAACGCGACGCCCAGCGCCTGCGCTATTTCATTACCCATCCCGCCGTTCAGCAGGTTATCGCCACGCTGAAAACCATTTACTGCCCGTAAGGAGTCCTTATGACTATCGCCACCGTTACAGCCAACGAAGCCCAGGCGCTTATCGCCCAGGGCGCACGGCTGATTGATATCCGCGCTGCCGACGAATACGCTCGTGAGCATATTCCGGCGGCGACGCTGCTGCCATTAGAGCAACTGACTCACGGCGCGGCGCTCAATGCGCAGCCGGGAGAAACAATCATTTTTCACTGCCAGGCCGGCTCGCGCACGCAAAATAACGCCAGCCTTCTGGCCACCGCCGCCGCGCCCGCGCAGGTTAAGCTACTGGCTGGCGGTATTCAGGCATGGCGAGCGGCGGGTTTGCCGATAGTCGAAGATAAATCCCAGCCGCTGCCGCTAATGCGCCAGGTGCAAATCGCCGCCGGCGCGCTGATTTTGCTGGGAGTAGTGCTGGGATACGCCGTCAACAGCGGCTTTTTCTTGCTGAGCGGTTTCGTTGGCGCGGGGCTCACTTTCGCTGGCCTCACCGGTTTCTGCGGCATGGCGCGCCTGCTGGCGGTCATGCCGTGGAACCGACGTTAAAACGCCTGCCAGATGAGTAGCGCAATGCCGCCGAAAAGTAGCCATTTGACGATGTAGTAAACCGTTTTATTCCATTTTTTCAAACGCTTGCCGACAATGCGGATTTGATAAATGTAGCGGAAGCTGCGGTTAATCCCGCCGGTACGGTCGCCGATATCGTTCGGCGCGGCGGCGGCGCTCATTAAATTTCGCCCCAGCCAGTGGTTCACCTTCTGCGCCCAGCGGTAACGCATGGGCCGTTCGATATCGCAAAACAGAATCAGCCGGTTCTCACCGCTGGTATTTTCCGCATAGTGAATATAGGTTTCGTCAAATAGCACGCCTTCGCCATCGCGCCAGCTATAGCGTTCGCCGTCCACTTCAATAAAACAGCGATCGTCATTCGGCGTCGCCAGCCCAAGATGAAAACGCAGCGACCCGGCATAAGGGTCACGGTGGCGAGGCAAACGGCTACCATCAGGTAACGTGGCGAACATTGCCGCTTTAACCGAAGGAATGCCGCGCAGCAGTTCAGTCGTTTTTGGACATAGCTGGCTTGCGGAGGGATGCGCGTCTTCATACCATTTCAGGTAAAACCGTTTCCAACCGGTTTTAAAAAATGAGTTAAATCCGGCATCATTATATTTTTCCGCCGCTTTTATTTGCTCCAGACGCTGCAGATTAATCCCCTCTTCACGAATAACCAGCCAGTTCTTTTGTAATATCGCAAGTTCCGGAAACGTCTCCGGACGCAGAAACGGGGTATTCGGCACACGCGAAAAGAGGTACATAAACCCGTTAAGAGGAGCGGTAAAAGTTGAATGGTCGGAAAGCTGACGCCAGAAACGATAGCGAACTTTTCCGCGATAATGGACGTAGAGCACAGCAATTATAATAATAAGTAAAATGATATACTTCATATTCGCTTATCTGACCATGTTCTGTTTTGAATCATTCTGCGCCAGCAGTCTCAGTTTCACTCACCGCAGCGCCACAAAAACCATTAACAAAGATAATACATCTACCCATAAATTGTTTTAACAAAAAGCAGCACGATCGTTGAATCCGTCAGCATCATTGAGCTATCGTTTAGGTTCTTAGTTGTTACCAATGCTCAGGAGAGACACCATGTTTACAACAGGCGATCTGGTACAACCGCGCGTCGGCGGGCCAAAATTGAAGGTAGTGGAAGTGAATGGCGATAGCCTGATCGTTGTTCAGGCGAGTAACGAGCAGGGTGAGAAATTTACTCTGAAAGCGGTTGATGTTACGCCTTATACCGAAGAAGGCGATTTCGGCGTTTGCTAAGCAAAACGGTGGGTTTCCCCACCGTTTAAACAATCTCTGTTTAGATCAGGAAGCTCTCAAGTGATTGCCCCTGCGCGACGGCCAAAGCGATCGGCTTGGGCATACGGCCCTGGCCAGTCCAGGTTTTTTCTGCGCCGGTATGATCGGTGTAACGATATTTAGCCGGGCGCGGCTGACGTTTTTTACTGCTTTTCGCCGGGGCCATTTCATGCAGCGCTAATTCATCAGGTGAAATACCGTCAGCAACCATTAATTCCAGCCAGGTATTAATTTTTTCCTGATATTCCGCCTGCTGCTGTTGCGTCTTCTGCTGCTCTTCACGTTTTTCTTCAGTGACGATCCTGAGTTTTTCCAGCATCTCTTCAAGCACGTCAGTGGAGAATTCACGCGCCATAGCACGCAGTGAGCGAATATTATTCAGTTTTTGTAACGTAAAAGACATAAAGATCAAAAATCCCAAATCGAAAAAATAAAACAAGAATTACCTGGTCAGTTTAATAGATATGTATATTTATTTCCAGCCTTAGCTTATTCAAATAAATATGTACAGGATTACGCCTATGAACGCGCTGAAATTTATTGGTGGGCAATATCGAAATAGAACACAAACTCTGACTGGCGCGGATGAATAATGCATAGCGCGACATAATAATATTCATAATATTATATTTATAGCCACGTCAGTGAGTTATAAAATCATCGCCGGTAAAACAGGAACGCCAATGGCTTTGCGGTGATGAATGAAAATTCACATAATCCGAATAAAAACCATTTTTTACATACAGCAGTAAATGCTAATGAACCGGTATTTATACGGTAAATAACGCCAAAAGCGACAGCCATCACATAATGCATTCAGATACCCGCTTTATCCACCACACTTCTCCTGCCACGCCCGATCGCCATCTGACAAAGCGAAATCATATCTATTTGATATAAAACGAAATAATAAAACAAAGGAACAAAAGTAGCGCAAGTTAAACAAAATGCCAGCTCGCAGAGTGTTTTATCGACAAAAAGGCGATAAATAAAAATTTATAGCTAGTTGTCACTTACTATGCAGAGATATACTCTACACACATCAAAACAGGCAGCCCAAAACCGCTACACCGTGCGCACTTTTCGGCGTTATTGACTTCATTTTTCGAGGAGCATACCGATGTTCTCTGCTCAATCCCGCTTGCGTCATGCGGTAGCAGACACCTTTGCAATGGTGGTCTACTGCACCGTTGTCAATATGATGATCGAAATTTTCCTCTCCGGAATGACTTTTGAGCAGTCGTTATCTTCACGACTGGTCGCGATCCCGGTCAACATTATTATTGCGGTGCCTTATGGCTTCTATCGCGACTTCGCTATGCGCCAGGCGCGCCGAATCAGCACCTCGGGATGGATGAAGAACATTGCTGATGTCGTCGCGTATGTGACTTTCCAGTCGCCGGTGTATGTATTAATTCTGCTGTCGGTAGGCGCAGACTGGCATCAAATTGCCGCCGCGGTCAGTTCAAACATTCTGGTATCAATGATGATGGGTGCAGTATACGGCTACTTTCTCGACTTCTGCCGCCGCCTGTTCCGCGTCAGCCCTTATCAGCAAGCTAAAGCCTGATCCTCATCTTTCGGCGACTGGCCGCTGCCAGTCGCCTGCTTCAAAGCAGCCCGCATTAGATTATTCAGCCGTGAGACATCTGCGGCTGCGCCTCGCCAAACAGACCGTTCAGAAAACGCTCAAGCGCCATCCGCGAACTAAAACCATGTGGAATACCGTAATGCTGCTGCGCATCACCCGCCAAATAGAGCGGGAACTGTTCATAATGGTCGCAAGTTTTAATCTCGCTGGCGGGTTCCGCCAGTGAATTACTGCGCTCTTTAAGCGCCGGATGAATAACTAAAGCGGTACGCCCCATGCGCGCTTCGCGGTTCACATAAACATAATTATCGCCACGGCGATATCCATACGCTTTTTGCGTCACAACATCCATGGTGAAGCCGGCTTTTTCAAGAACACGCGCCACCTCATCGGGTCTTAAATACATACTGATTCCTCGTTATCTTTTACCGCACATTTACCTTACCTTATTCACGAATAGCAGCGCTTTCAGAAAATTCCATAAACTCCCGCAAAAGCATAATGCAAAATCATGTCCTACACTTAATAACTCGAATGGAAAAGAGGGAGAAACCAATGGCTAACCGTGTGAACCGCAACGACATTGATGAAAGCGCCGAGGATATTCATAACGAAGTCAGCCAATTAGCGGATACGCTGGAAGAAGTGCTGAAATCATGGGGTAGCGATGCGAAAGATGAAGCAGAGAACGCGCGTAAAAAAGCGCAGTCGCTGCTGAAAGAGACGCGCGCCCGCCTGAACGGCAATACCCGCCTGCGCCAGGCGGCCTATGATACCGTTGAACGCGCCCGCGATGCCGCCGGCTGCGCCGACAGCTACGTGCGTGATAAACCCTGGCAGAGCGTTGGCGCCGCCGCCGCCGTTGGGGTGTTTATTGGCGTTTTGCTTAATTTGCGTCGATAATAGTATCGATAGACTACATGTGAAGATAACAAATACGCGTCTGACCCTGCGTCCCAATGGTGCGCAGGGTTTTTTATTATTCCACGCTGGCCAGCGCTTGCTTAAGTTCGCCTACCACTTCACGTGCCATCACCGCCGACGTGATATTGGTAAAACTCATCAATAGCCCGCCCTCACCACGGCTAAGCATGCGCCAGTCGCTCAACGCCTGCACCGCCAGCCCGGCACGTTGGCAGCGACGGGCCTGCTCGCGATCGTCCCCCTTCACCGCCATCACCAGTTGGATCCCGCCGGACTGCGGTACCACCTGAAAACCCTGCGCCTGCAGCGCCGACTCCAGCCACTGCCTGCGCAACGCGTAGCTGGCGCGCATTTTTTTTAGATGACGCCAGAAATGCCCGTCAATGATGAAGTCAGCTAACGTCTGCTGCCATAAGGTCGGCACATTACAGTGGCTCAATTCGGCCTGACGACGAAACCGCGCCGCCAACGGCTGCGGTACCACCAGCCACGCGACGCGCAGCGCGGGAAACATCGATTTACTAAATGACCCGGCGTACAGTACCCGCTGCGGCGCATCAAGGCTTTTCAGCGGCGGTAGCGGCTTCCCCTGATAGCGAAATTCACTGTCGTAGTCATCTTCAATAATCCAGCAATCGCGCTGCGCCGCCCACTGTAATATCTGTCGACGTCTCTCCAGCGATAGGGCCACGCCGAGCGGGCTTTGATGCGCTGGAGTTAACAGCGCAAAGCGCGCCTGAGGATAGTGTGCCTGCGCCCAGTCGATATTCATTCCCTGTTGGTCAACCGGTACCGGATCGATATTGACCCCCGCCGCGCTAACCACCGGGCGAATGAACGGATATCCCGGATCCTCCATCCACATATGCTGCCCCGGCTGCGCAAGGGTACGCAAAATCAACGCCATCGAGGCCGCATAGTTGCCGCTAATCACAACCTGCTCCGGCTGGCACTCGATGCTGCGCGACAGGCGCAAATAGTCGACAATCGCCTGACGGAGAACCGGTTCGCCGCAGGGATCGCCGGGCGCGAGGTCGAAGCGCGATTGCGTCCGTAGCCGCCGCCCCATCACCCGCGCCCACAGCCCGCGCGGGAAAAGATCCAGTGCCGGCAACCCCATTTGAAAAGGCAGCGGCGCGGAGGATCCCCGGCCCGTCGCCGGTCGCTGAGCCGTGACCTGCCGCGGGCTCAGCCGCTCGCTGACAAAGGTGCCCGCCTGGCCGCGGCGCTCCAGCCAGCCCTGGGCCACCAGCTCGCCCCAGGCATTTTCAATCGTCGCCCGCGATACGCCAAGCTCCTGCGCATAAACTCTGCTCGCGGGCAGACGGCTTCCCGGCGCCAGCTCGCCATTCTCAATCGCTGATTTCAGCTGGCGGGCGATACGCTGGTAGTGCGGCACTTTTTTGGCTTCCATTATGGTCTGCTTTTTTCATCACAATATGGCTATCTTATGCAGTCCATTATAGTGCTATTTTGCCCGGGTCTTAGAGAGGAGAACTGCAAGATGACCACATTACGTCAGCCGTATAGCGAACTGAGCCCGGAAATCTATAAGGGGTTGGTTCAGGCCAGCATAGCGCTGGAAAAAAGCGAATTGGGCAGCACGATGGTGGAGCTGGTCTATTTGCGGGTGTCGCAAATTAACGGCTGCGCTTTTTGCCTTGAGATGCACAGCAAAGCGCTACGCAAAGCCGGCGTTGACCAGAGCAAACTGGATGCGCTGGCAGGCTGGCGCGTAAGCGCCCACTTCAGCGCTGCGGAACGCGCGGCCCTCGCATGGGCGGAATCGGTAACCGATATCGCAGCCAGCCACGCCGAAGATGAGGTGTACCTGCCTTTAGAAGAGCATTTTACCCCACGCCAGATTAGCGATTTAACCTTCGCCATCAGCCTTATGAACGCCTTTAACCGTCTGGCGGTCGCGATGCGGATGTAATTTTCGCGTATCGACTTCCCTCCCCCGCCGGGCTAGTTGGTGGGGGATAACTTATCGAAAAACTCTATATATTGCGTGGTTGAAGTTTTAAATAACTACATCTAGTATTTCCTGAACGGTAAGCCCATAACGTTCGGCGCGATGTTTTACGCCGTCTTGTTATCTTAAATGGAAATACGAATCATGCGCATTATTATTTACACTCGAAATGACTGCGTGCAATGCCATGCCACCAAACGCGCGATGGAGAGCCGCGGTTTCGCCTTCGATATGGTCAACATCGACCAACACCCGGAAGCCATCGACATGCTGCGCGAGCAGGGATTCCAGCAATTACCGGTGGTGATAGCCGGGGAAACCCGCTGGTCTGGCTTCCGCCCCGATATGATTAATCGCCTGCGTCCCGCCGCGGCTACGGCCAGCCTATGAGCCTCATCGTCTACTTCTCCAGCAGCTCTGAAAATACGCATCGCTTTGTGCGGCGTCTGGCGCTGCCTGCCGTGCGCATCCCGCTCAACGAGCGCGAGCGAATTCAGGTAGACGAACCCTATATTCTCATCGTCCCCAGCTACGGCGGCGGCGGAACGGCAGGCGCCGTGCCGCGCCAGGCGATCCGCTTTTTAAACGACCCGCATAATCGCCGGCTGATTCGCGGCGTCATCGCCGCCGGTAACCGTAACTTCGGCGAGGCCTATGGCCGGGCGGGAGAGGTCATCGCGCAGAAATGCGGCGTGCCGTATCTGTATCGTTTTGAGCTGATGGGTACCCAGCAAGATGTCGACAACGTGCGTAAAGGAGTAAGCGAATTTTGGCAACGACAACCGCAGAACGCGTAACCGCCGGGGCGTCTGATTTCCACGCCCTCAATGCGATGCTGAACTTATACGACAGCAATGGCCGCATTCCCCTGGAAAAGGACCAACAGGCGGTCGAAGCATTTATCCATAGCCACGTGCGCCCCAACAGCGTACCGTTCGCCGGTCTGGAGGAGAAACTGCAATGGCTGAGCGACGAAGGTTATTACGATCCGGCAGTGCTGGCCCGCTATGAACGTCGTTTCGTGCTGGCCCTCTTCGCCCACGCGCATCAACACGGTTTTCGCTTCCGTACTTTCCTCGGCGCGTGGAAGTTCTACACCAGCTATGCCTTACGCACTTTCGACGGCAAACGCTACCTGGAACATTTCGCCGACCGCGCCTGCATGGTGGCGCTAACCCTGGCCCAGGGTGATGAAACCCTGGCGCGACAGCTGGCCGATGAGATCCTCTCCGGGCGCTTTCAGCCAGCGACGCCGACCTTCCTCAACGCCGGTAAACAGCAGCGCGGCGAGCTGGTCTCCTGCTTCCTGCTGCGTATCGAAGATAATATGGAGTCGATTGGCCGGGCGGTGAACTCCGCCCTGCAGCTGTCAAAACGCGGCGGCGGCGTGGCATTTCTGCTCTCCAACTTGCGCGAAGCGGGCGCGCCGATTAAACGTATCGAAAACCAATCCTCCGGGGTGGTGCCGGTGATGAAAATGCTGGAAGACGCCTTCTCTTACGCCAATCAGTTGGGAGCGCGTCAGGGGGCCGGCGCGGTTTACCTGCATGCTCATCACCCCGATATTTTACGTTTCCTCGATACCAAGCGGGAAAACGCGGATGAGAAGATCCGCATCAAAACCCTGTCGCTGGGAGTAGTCATTCCGGATATCACCTTCCAGCTGGCGAAAGAAGACGCGCAGATGGCGCTGTTCTCGCCCTATGACGTTGAGCGGCTGTATGGCAAAGCCTTTGGCGATATCGCGGTCAGCGAGATGTATGCACAACTGGTGGCCGACGACCGCGTTCGCAAACGCTGGATCCGCGCCCGCGATCTGTTCCAGCGGCTGGCGGAAATTCAGTTTGAATCCGGCTATCCGTACATCATGTTCGAGGATACGGTGAACCGCGCCAATCCGATTGCCGGTCGCATTAATATGAGCAATCTGTGTTCGGAGATCCTGCAGGTCAACAGCGCCTCCACCTTTGACGAAAATCTCGATTACGCCACCGTTGGCGAGGACATTTCCTGCAATCTCGGCTCGCTGAATATCGCCCACGCCATGGATTCGCCGGACTTCGCCCGCACCGTCGAAGTGGCGGTCCGCGGCCTGACGGCGGTCTCCGATATGAGCGATATCTGCTCGGTGCCATCGGTGGCGGCGGGTAATGCCGCATCGCACGCCATTGGCCTTGGGCAGATGAACCTGCACGGCTATCTGGCCCGCGAAGGGATCGCCTACGGCAGCCCGGAGGGGCTGGACTTCACTAATCTCTATTTCTACACCGTCACCTGGCACGCCCTGCGCACTTCTATGGCGATGGCGCGCGAGCGCGGAGTACGTTTTGCCGGGTTTGAGCAGTCGCGTTACGCCAGCGGCGACTATTTCCAGCAGTATTTGCAGGGTGAATGGCAGCCGAAAACCGCCAGGGTACGCGAACTGTTCGCCCGTGCGGGGATAACCCTGCCCGACCGTGAGATGTGGCGACAGCTACGCGACGACGTGATGCGCTACGGCATTTATAACCGCAATTTGCAGGCGATCCCGCCGACCGGTTCGATCTCTTATATCAATCATGCCACCTCCAGCATTCATCCGATTGTGGCGAAAATCGAGATCCGTAAAGAAGGTAAAACCGGCCGCGTGTACTATCCGGCGCCGTTTATGACTAACGACAATCTGGCGCTGTATCAGGATGCCTGGGAAATTGGCCCGCAAAAAATTATCGATACCTATGCCGAAGCCACGCGACATGTCGATCAGGGGCTGTCGCTGACGCTGTTCTTCCCGGATACCGCCACCACCCGCGATATCAACAAAGCGCAAATCTACGCGTGGAAGAAAGGTATCAAGACGCTGTATTACATTCGCCTGCGCCAGCTGGCGCTGGAAGGTACCGAAATCGAAGGCTGCGTGTCCTGCGCGCTGTAAGGAGAACAGGATGACCCACTTATCGCGCATCAGCGCCATCAACTGGAACAAAATCGAGGATGACAAAGACCTCGAGGTGTGGAACCGCCTGACCAGCAACTTCTGGTTGCCGGAGAAGGTACCGCTGTCCAACGACATTCCACACTGGCAGACTCTGACGGCTCAGGAGCAGCAGTTGACCATCCGCGTCTTTACCGGACTGACGCTGCTCGACACCATCCAGAATACCGTCGGCGCCCCGGCGTTGATGACCGACGCCCTCACTCCACATGAAGAGGCGGTGCTGTCGAACATCAGCTTTATGGAAGCGGTGCATGCTCGCTCCTATAGTTCGATATTCTCGACCCTGTGTCAGAGCAAGGATGTCGATGCCGCCTACGCCTGGAGCGAGGAGAACGCTCCCCTACAGCGCAAAGCGCAGTTGATGCTCAATTACTACCAGGCCGATGAGCCGCTGAAGAAAAAAATCGCCAGCGTGTTCCTCGAATCTTTTCTTTTCTATTCAGGGTTCTGGCTGCCGATGCATTTTTCCAGCCGCGGCAAGCTGACCAATACCGCCGATTTAATCCGTCTGATTATTCGCGACGAAGCGGTGCATGGTTACTATATTGGCTATAAATATCAAAAAGGGTTGGAAATCGTCAGCGCCGCGAAGCGCGAAGAGTTGAAAAATTTCGCCTTTGATCTGCTGATGGATCTGTACGATAACGAACTGGCCTATACCCGCGAATTGTATGCCGACAGCCCGTGGTTCGACGACGTCAACGCGTTCCTCTGTTACAACGCCAATAAAGCATTGATGAACCTTGGCTATGAGGCGTTATTCCCGGCGGAAATGGCCGCCGTAAACCCAGCCATCCTCGCGGCGCTGTCGCCAAACGCCGATGAAAATCACGACTTTTTCTCCGGCTCCGGTTCTTCTTATGTTATGGGTAAAACCGAAGCAACCGCCGACGACGATTGGGACTTTTAACCGCGCGATCGCTGGGGGATATATCAACATATTCTCCAGTGATCTATTTCACATTATTCTTTATTATCACACAAATAATCTACTGACTATTCCCTCGTCATATTTCCTTCATTTAAGCCAATTTTCCCATTCATTATTCATGCATAATCAAAAAATATCATCAGCCGTATATGATGGCTCAGCCCTTATATCATGGGCAATTCAGCCAGAGTTCTCCTTTCAGATTTTGGCTAGCTATTCACATCGAGGGTTGTCACAGAATCTCAGTATGTTAGGGTGTAAACAGGTAATAAACTTCACCAGGTACGATATCGATATAATTAAAGACAGGAAATCATTTATTGCATGGCAATTAAATTAGAAATTAAGAATCTCTATAAGATATTTGGCGAGCACCCGCAACGCGCGTTCAAATATATTGAAAAAGGACTTAGCAAAGAGCAAATACTGGAAAAAACGGGGCTATCGCTTGGCGTTAAAGACGCCAGTCTGGCCATTGAAGAAGGCGAGATATTCGTCATCATGGGACTTTCCGGCTCAGGAAAATCCACCATGGTTCGCCTTCTCAATCGCCTGATTGAACCCACCCGCGGACAGGTGCTGATTGACGGCGTGGATATCGCCAAAATCTCAGATGCCGAGCTTCGCGAGGTGCGCAGGAAAAAGATTGCGATGGTTTTCCAGTCATTCGCCCTGATGCCGCATATGAACGTGTTGGATAACACCGCCTTCGGTATGGAGCTGGCCGGCGTTTCCGCCGAAGAGCGCCAGCAGAAAGCGCTGGATGCGCTACGCCAGGTGGGGCTGGAAAATTACGCTCACGCCTATCCCGACGAGCTTTCCGGCGGGATGCGCCAGCGCGTCGGCTTAGCGCGCGCATTAGCGATCAACCCCGATATTCTGCTCATGGATGAGGCCTTCTCAGCGCTTGATCCTTTAATTCGTACTGAAATGCAGGATGAGCTCACCAAATTACAGGCGAAGCATCAACGTACCATCGTCTTTATTTCCCACGATCTTGATGAAGCTATGCGTATTGGCGATCGTATTGCCATTATGCAAAATGGCGAAGTGGTGCAAATTGGCACCCCTGACGAAATTCTGAATAACCCGGCGAATGATTACGTTCGTACTTTCTTCCGCGGCGTGGATATTAGCCAGGTATTTAGCGCTAAGGATATTGCCCGCCGTAGCCCGGTTGGCCTGATTCGTAAAACCCCCGGTTTCGGCCCGCGTTCGGCGCTGAAATTATTGCAGGATGAAGACCGCGAATATGGTTACGTCATTGAACGCGGTAATAAGTTTGTCGGCATTGTCTCCATCGACTCTCTGAAAAGCGCGCTGAGCGAAAATCAGGGGCTTGATGCGGCGTTAATTGACTCCCCGCAGCCGGTGGAAGCACAAACGCCGCTCAGCGACCTGCTCTCCCACGTCGGCCAGGCGCCCTGCGCCGTCCCGGTGGTGGATGAAGGGCACCAGTATCTCGGCATTATTTCAAAACGCATGCTGCTACAGGCTTTAGATCGCGAGGGGGCAAACAATGGCTGATCAATCGAATCCATGGGATACCGCTGCGCCAGCGGATAACGCGGCGCAGTCCGCCGACGCCTGGGGCAACCCAACACCCGCGCCCGCTGACGGCGGCGGCGCCGACTGGCTTAATAGCGCGCCTGCGCCGCAGCCAGAACATTTTAATATTATGGATCCGTTCCATAAAACGCTGATCCCGCTTGATAGTTGGGTCACCCACGCCATCGACTGGATCGTGCTGCACTTCCGTCCGCTGTTCCAGGGGATCCGCGTGCCGGTGGATTATATTCTCAGCGCTTTCCAGCAGCTGTTGCTGGGGATGCCGGCGCCGGTGGCGATTATTCTCTTCGCCCTGATCGCCTGGCAGATCTCCAGCGTCGGCATGGGTATCGCCACTCTGGTCTCGCTGGTAGCCATCGGCGCTATTGGCGCATGGTCGCAGGCGATGGTCACTCTGGCGCTGGTGCTTACCGCGCTGCTGTTCTGCATGATAATCGGCCTGCCGCTGGGGATCTGGCTGGCGCGTAGCCCGCGAGCGGCGAAAATCATCCGCCCGCTACTTGACGCGATGCAGACCACACCGGCGTTCGTCTACCTGGTACCGATCGTCATGCTGTTCGGTATCGGCAACGTTCCGGGCGTGGTGGTGACCATTATCTTCGCCCTGCCGCCAATTGTCCGCCTGACCATCCTCGGGATTAACCAGGTACCGGCAGACCTCATTGAAGCTTCACGCTCCTTCGGCGCCAGCCCGCGCCAGCTGCTGTTTAAAGTCCAGCTGCCGCTGGCGATGCCGACCATCATGGCCGGCGTCAACCAGACGCTGATGCTGGCCCTGTCGATGGTCGTTATTGCCTCGATGATCGCCGTCGGCGGCCTCGGTCAAATGGTGCTGCGCGGTATTGGCCGCCTGGATATGGGGCTGGCGAGCGTCGGCGGGGTCGGGATCGTTATCCTCGCGATTATCCTCGACCGCCTGACCCAAGCCGTCGGCCGTGATTCCCGCAGCCGCGGTAATCGCCGCTGGTACGCCACCGGACCTCTGGGGCTGATTACCCGCCCTTTCTGTAAATAAGAGAAGGAATAACGATGCGACATACTACACTCCTTGCCACAGCGTTTACCGCCCTCGTCACGACCAGCGCGTTTGCTGCCGAGCTGCCGGGTAAAGGCATCACCGTGAAACCGGCGCAGAGCACCATTTCGGAAGAAACCTTCCAGACGCTGCTGGTCAGCCGCGCGCTGGAAAAACTGGGCTATACCGTCGAAAAGCCGAGCGAAGTCGACTATAACGTCGCCTACACCTCCATCGCCTCTGGCGATGCCACCTTTATCGCCACCAACTGGCAACCGCTGCACGATGATATGTACGCGGCGGCGGGCGGCGATAAAAAATTCTACCGTGAAGGAACCTTCGTTACCGGCGCGGCACAGGGCTACCTGATCGATAAGAAAACCGCCGAGCAGTACCATATTAAGTCCATCGACCAGTTGAAAGATCCGAAGATCGCCAAACTGTTCGATACCAACGGCGATGGCAAAGCCGACCTCACCGGTTGTACCCCAGGCTGGGGCTGCGAGGCGGTCATCAACCATCAGATTGATGCCTACGGGCTGAACAATAAAGTGGTCCATAACCAGGGCAACTACGCGGCGATGATGGCCGATACCATCGCCCGTTATAAAGAAGGCAAACCGATTCTTTATTATACCTGGACGCCGTACTGGGTCAGCGACGTGCTGAAACCGGGTAAAGATGTGGTCTGGCTGCAGGTGCCGTTCTCCTCCCTGCCGGGAGAACAGAAAGATATCGACACCAAGCTGCCGAACGGCGTCAACTATGGCTTCCCGGTGAACACCATGCACATCGTCGCCAACAAAGCCTGGACCGAGAAGAACCCGGCGGCGGCGAAGCTGTTTAGCCTGATGAAGCTGCCAATTGCCGATATCAACGCCGAAAACGCGATGATGCATGCCGGTCATGCTTCAGAAGCCGACATCAACGGCCACGTTGATGGTTGGATTAAAGCCCACCAGCAGTTGTTCGACGGCTGGGTAAAAGAAGCGCTGGCGGCGCAGAAGTAATTTCTCCCCTCTCCCCACGGCGGTTTGCCGTCGTGGGGCTGCCCTTTCCCCCATAGCAGCATGAAACGAATATGCCTAAAAAAGCGGATATTCTGATTTCCCATTTTCGCGATTGTGAAGCCATCACGCCGTCTGCTAAGGTGAGCAAATCTTTCCAGGCGTAATTTTCACCAGCGTTATCAATAAGTCACCGATATGGAAACGCCTGCTCCCCGACGTCAGCGCCATTGGCTACCAACACGGGTAGGTTGCGCCGCGTTCAGGTTGAGCTTACAGGCGACGAACAGCATTATTATCCCTACGCAACTCAGCGCTTTAGCCTATGGTTTGGCATGGAAAATCGGCGTCTCGCCGGAGATTTTAAGTATTAATAGTGACCGATAATTCATTTGCTTTATTTGTCACAATAGTTATTATATCGGCTGTAATTAATGAGGTTATACCCAAATGGATAGTTCGTTTACTCCCATTGAGCAGATGCTCAAATTCCGCGCCAGCCGCCATGAAGATTTCCCTTTCCAGGAGATTCTCCTCACCCGTCTCTGTATGCACATGCAGGGTAAGCTGCTGGAAAACCGTAACAAAATGCTGAAAGCGCAAGGGATTAACGAGACATTATTTATGGCGCTGATAACGCTTGAGTCTCAGGAAAATCACAGCATTCAACCTTCCGAGCTGAGCTGCGCGCTGGGTTCGTCACGCACTAATGCCACCCGTATCGCCGACGAACTGGAAAAACGCGGCTGGATCGAGCGTCGTGAAAGCGACAACGATCGTCGCTGCCTGCATCTGCAGCTAACCGACAAAGGTCATCAATTCTTGCGCGAGGTATTACCTCCGCAGCACAACTGCCTGCACCAGCTGTGGTCCTCTTTGAGTACTGCGGAAAAAGACCAGCTGGAGCACATCACCCGCAAACTGCTTGGCCGCCTCGACCAAATGGAAGAAGACGGCGCGCTGGCGGGATCCCTGCGCTAAGCACGGAGCCGCACAACATTTTGAGTTGCAAGGAACACGGTCAGGCCAGCAGATTTTCTGCTGGCCTTTCTGGTAAACAGGTCGGCTCAGCCGATGTGAAATAATAAGAATGTAAAATTGTGGAGAATCAGATGAGCGAAAATGCGGCGAGCCAAACTCCGCAGCAATCAGGCAGCAAGAAAGGGAAACGCAAAGGCGCCCTTCTGCTCCTGACCTTGCTCTTTGTTATTGTGGCCGTAGCCTACGGCATTTATTGGTTTTTAGTCCTGCGTCATTATGAAGAGACCGATGACGCTTATGTGGCAGGGAACCAGGTACAGATCATGGCGCAGGTTTCCGGTAGCGTCACCAAGGTCTGGGCCGACAACACCGACTTTGTGCAACAAGGCGATCCGCTGGTCACCCTCGACCAGACCGACGCCCAGCAGGCGTTTGAAAAAGCCAAAACCCAGCTGGCGGCAAGCGTGCGCCAGACTCGCCAGCAGATGATCAACAGCAAGCAGCTGCAGGCGAATATTGACGTCAAAAAAACCGCCCTCGCCCAGGCGCAGGCAGACCTTAATCGCCGTATCCCGCTGGGCGCCGCGAACCTGATTGGCCGCGAAGAACTGCAGCACGCTCGTGACACCGTCGCCAGCGCCCAGGCCGAACTCGACGTCGCTATTCAACAGTACAACGCCAATCAGGCGATCGTACTGGGCACCAAACTGGAACAGCAGCCTGCGGTGCTGCAGGCGGCGACCGAAGTCCGCAACGCCTGGCTGGCGCTGCAGCGTACGCAAATCGTCAGCCCGATTAGCGGCTACGTTTCCCGCCGCTCGGTGCAGCCTGGCGCGCAGATTGGCACCACTACCCCGCTGATGGCGGTGGTTCCGGCTACCAACCTGTGGGTTGACGCCAACTTTAAAGAGACCCAGCTTGCCCATATGCGTATCGGCCAGCCGGCGACCATCGTCAGCGATATCTACGGCGATGACGTGAAGTACACCGGTAAAGTGGTCGGCCTGGATATGGGTACCGGCAGCGCCTTCTCCCTGCTGCCGGCGCAAAACGCCACCGGCAACTGGATCAAAGTCGTCCAGCGTCTGCCGGTTCGTATCGAAATAGATGCTAAACAGCTGGCGCAACATCCGCTGCGCATCGGCCTGTCGACGCTGGTTGAAGTAGACACCAGCAATCGCGAAGGCGAGATGCTGGCAAGCCAGGTACGTAGCTCGCCGGTCTATGAAAGTAATGCCCGTGAAATCGGCCTTGAGCCGGTAAATAAACTGATCGACGGTATCATCCAGGCCAACGCCGGATAATTCGGGGTGAGCGTAATGCAACAGCAAAAACCGCTCGAAGGCGCGCAACTGGTCATCATGACCATTGCGCTGTCGCTGGCGACTTTCATGCAGGTGCTGGACTCCACTATCGCCAACGTGGCTATTCCGACCATTGCCGGTAACCTTGGCTCGTCGCTAAGTCAGGGGACCTGGGTCATCACCTCGTTTGGGGTGGCGAACGCTATCTCCATCCCAATTACCGGCTGGCTGGCTAAGCGCGTCGGCGAAGTGAAACTCTTCGTCTGGTCGACGGTGGCATTCGCCATCGCCTCCTGGGCCTGCGGGGTGTCAAATAGCCTGACGATGCTGATTTTCTTCCGCGTGATTCAGGGGATCGTCGCCGGTCCGCTGATCCCGCTATCGCAGAGTCTGCTGCTCAGCAACTACCCGCCAGCGAAGCGCTCAATCGCGCTGGCGCTGTGGTCGATGACGGTCATCGTCGCGCCGATTTGCGGCCCGATTCTCGGCGGCTATATCAGCGATAACTACCACTGGGGCTGGATCTTCTTCATCAACGTGCCGATTGGCGTGGCGGTGGTTCTCATGACGCTGCAAACCCTGCGCGGCCGCGAAACCCGCACCGAACAGCGGCGTATCGACGGCGTCGGGCTGGCGCTGCTGATTATCGGGATCGGCAGCCTGCAGGTTATGCTCGACCGCGGTAAAGAGCTCGACTGGTTCGCTTCCAACGAGATTATCATCCTGACCATCGTGGCGGTGGTGGCGATAAGTTTCCTCATCGTCTGGGAGTTGACCGACGATAACCCGATAGTCGACCTGTCGCTGTTTAAGTCGCGTAACTTTACCATCGGCTGCTTGTGTATCAGTCTGGCCTATATGCTCTACTTCGGCGCCATTGTATTGCTGCCGCAGCTTCTACAGGAGGTATACGGCTACACCGCCACCTGGGCCGGTTTGGCTTCGGCGCCGGTCGGGGTGATCCCGGTCATTCTGTCGCCGATTATCGGCCGCTTTGCCCATAAGCTCGATATGCGGCGGCTGGTGACCTTCAGCTTTATTATGTATGCGGTGTGCTTCTACTGGCGCGCGTGGACCTTCGAACCGGGAATGGACTTTGGCGCATCGGCCTGGCCGCAGTTTATCCAGGGCTTTGCGGTGGCCTGTTTCTTCATGCCGCTGACCACCATCACTCTCTCTGGCCTCCCGCCGGAGCGGCTGGCGGCGGCATCGAGCTTGTCGAACTTTACCCGAACCCTTGCCGGCTCCATCGGTACCTCAATTACCACCACCATGTGGACCAACCGCGAGGCGCTGCACCATGCGCAGCTCACCGAGTCGGTGACGCCGTTCAACCCCAACGCCCAGCAGATGTACGATCAACTACAGGGCATGGGAATGACCCAGCAGCAGGCTTCCGGCTGGATTGCCCAGCAGATAACCAACCAGGGGTTGATTATCTCCGCCAACGAAATCTTCTGGGTCTCAGCGGGGATCTTTATCCTGCTGCTAAGCCTGGTGTGGTTCGCCAGGCCGCCGTTCAGCGCCGGCGGCGGTGGCGGAGGCGCGCACTAAGTATCAACAAAAGGGACCTACGGGTCCCTTTTTTATTGCCGCGACCTTGTCCATTTCGCGCTAGCTTCTGTCCATTTCGCTAAAGCCGCCGATGCGTTATGTCATGCAGGATAAAGCTCCGACTACAGGAGAACATCATGCTGACCAATCCTTGCGAAAAATACAGCCCTTATCCGCCTATCGCCCTGCCCGATCGCCAGTGGCCCGAGCGGCAAATCACTACCGCGCCGCGCTGGCTTTCCACCGATTTGCGCGACGGCAACCAGGCGCTGGCCGAACCGATGGATGCCGCACGCAAGCTGCAGTTCTGGGATCTGTTGCTTGAGTGCGGTTTTAAAGAAATAGAGGTCGCCTTCCCCTCCGCCTCGCAAACCGACTTCAACTTTGTGCGCCAGCTGATTGACGAGCAGCGCATCCCTGAAGATGTCACCATTCAGGTACTGACTCAGGCGCGGGAAGAACTCATAGCGCGAACCTTTGAAGCGCTGCGCGGCGCCCGACAGGCAACCATCCATCTCTACAATGCCACCGCGCCGCTGTTTCGCGAGCTGGTTTTCGGCATGGAAAAGGCCGAAGTGATCGAGCTCGCCACTCGCGCCACCCGGCTTATTCGTCAGCATTGCGAACATCAGCCGGACACCCGTTGGCAATATGAATATTCACCGGAAACCTTCTGTTTTACCGAGCCGGAATTCGCCCTTGAAATCTGCGAAGCGGTGGCGGAAATCTGGCAGCCCTGCGGCGAACGGCCAATGATTATTAATCTTCCGGCAACGGTCGAAGTCAACACGCCGAACGTCTACGCCGATCGGATTGAATATTTTTGCCGCCACTTCTCGCGCCGCCAGGATGTGTGTATCAGCGTGCATCCGCATAACGATCGCGGTACCGGCGTCGCCAGCGCCGAACTGGCGGTGATGGCCGGCGCCGATCGCGTGGAAGGCTGTCTGTTCGGCAATGGCGAGCGCACCGGCAACGTCTGTCTGGTCACGCTGGCGATGAATCTCTATAGCCAGGGCGTGGATCCGCAGTTGCGCTTTACGCAGATGAATCGGGTAGTGGAGATCGTCGAGAACTGCAACCAGCTCCCGGTACATCCACGGCATCCCTGGGCAGGCAGTCTGGCCTACACCGCCTTTTCCGGTTCGCATCAGGATGCCATTAAAAAAGGGTTTGATGCCCGTAAGCCGGGAGATCGCTGGCAAATGCCGTATTTACCTATCGATCCACAGGATATCGGCTGCAGCTATGAAGCGGTGATCCGTGTTAACAGCCAGTCAGGTAAAAGCGGCAGCGCATGGCTGATTGAGCAGAACCACGGTCTTAAGCTGCCGCGGGCGTTGCAGCAGGACTTCAGCCAGTACGTTCAGCAAGAAACGGATAGCCATGGTAAAGAAATGACCCATAACGCATTATGGCAGCTGTTTCGCAGCCGTTACGGCCTGCTGGCGCAGCCGACGCTGGCGTTACTCGACTATCAGAGCGACGGCCAGCAGGATGGCGAACTGACGTTACAGGCTGCGCTGCGGATGAATGGCGAAACCCGCCGCCTGAACGGACGTGGTAACGGTTTGTTATCCGCCGCCGCTAACGGCCTGAGCGCGCTGTTAAAACGTCATTTCGTTATCAAGGACTACCACGAGCATACCCTCGGGGCGCGCAGCGACAGCCGCTCCGTTGCCTATATTCGCTGCGTCTTTGCCAATGGCGAAAGTCGATGGGGCGTCGGCATTGATAATGACGTTGCCCGCGCCTCGTTACAGGCGTTGTGTAATGCCGTTCACGCCAGGGATTAATCCAACGGGCGAAAATAGTCGCTGGGCGCGGTCCCCATGACCCGGCGGAACATGGCGCTAAAAGCGCTGTGGCTGCCGTAACCCAGATCCAGCGCTACCCGTAGCACCGACTGCCCCTGCGCCAGGCGAACCAGCGCCTCCATCAGCTTCGCCCGGCGCACCCATTCGCTCCACGTCAGGCTGGTCTGCTGTTGAAAATGGCGGTTCAGCGTACGCTCGCTCATTCCGCCTGCTTGCGCCGCCTCACGGCTGCCCCACGGTTCACCGGGCGCTTCGCGCACCCGCTGGCATAACCGACGCAGGCTATCGCTATGCGGTTCCGGCAAACCGAAAGGTAATACTGACATCCCGCGAATTTCATCCAGCATCAGCTCATAGATACGTTCATCGCGGGTGCCGGGGAAATAGCGCTCTTCCAGCGCCAGCGACGCGACGATAAGCTCACGCAGCAGCGGTGAGATCTGCACGATCTGGCAGGTAGAGGGCAGATCGGCACGGGCTAGCGGATCGATAAATAGCGTCCGCGCGGCCACATTGCCGGTTATGCGCAACGCGTGCGGCGTATGTGCCGGTAGCCAGACGCCGCGCCCCGGCGGTACGACCCAGAACCCGACCGGCGTTTCCACCCGAACCACGCCGCTGAGAATATGCAATAACTGAGCGCAGTCGTGGCAATGCATCGGTTCGCTATCGCCGTGGGCGTAATCATGGGCAAATGGCACCAGCGCGCGGTGCTGGAAGGAAAAGGAGAGCGTTGTCGACATGATAGGCGAAGAGCGGCCCGACGCGATAGCCGGGCCGACGCAGGCGCACTAGATGTGCAGTTCTTGCAGTTTTTCTTTCGGCAGCGCCAGCTCATCGTTGCTGTTGATGCGAACATCACGCTCAATGATGTGGCGGGCGATATCCTGCGCTTCTTCCAGCGAGTGCATGGTGTAGGTTCCGCACTGGTAGACGTTCAGCTCAGGGATCTGATTCTGATCTTTGACTTTCAGCACGTCAGCCATCGCCGCTTTCCAGGCATCTGCCACGCGTTGCTCTTCCGGCGTGCCAATCAGGCTCATGTAGAAACCGGTACGGCAGCCCATCGGAGAGATGTCGATAATTTCCACGCCATTACCGTTCAGGTGATCGCGCATGAAACCAGCAAACAGGTGCTCCAGAGTATGAATGCCGCGCTCCGGCATCACTTCCTGGTTCGGTACGCAGAATCGCAGATCGAAAACGGTGATTTGATCGCCGTGCGGCGTGTTCATTTTCTTCGCGACGCGCACCGCAGGCGCTTCCATTCGGGTATGGTCGACTGTGAAACTATCTAACAACGGCATTCTTCACCTCCGATAGTGATTTTTTTTAAAATAAAATGAACTCTTCGTTCAACAGCGAGTCTGAGTATATGAAAGACGCGCATTTATTATCATCATCATCCCTGAATCAGAGATGAAAGTTTGGCCACAGTGATGTGGCCTTTTTCTTTTGTAGCGCTTTTTACTACGCGTGTCGTGCTAAAAGCGCCTCGAACGGCTCGCTATCTTCCGCTTCCACTTTCTTCTGTCGCGCGACCGACGCATCCCGTTCGGCGATAAAATCATCTTCGCTTAAAATTTCCAGCGGTTCATCGCGCAGCATCGTACGATACTCATCAGCCAGCTTACGCCCGGTACCGCCAATCCCTTCTTCAATCATAGAACGCAGAATGCGCGCTGAGAACGTTAATTCCGGATCGTCGAAGCACGCCAGCAGCTCATCGCACACTTGTTGATAGGCCTCGCCGCCGTGGATGCTGTCCAGCGTTTGCGCCACGCGACGTAAATCACGGAACAGATCTTTACCCACCTGCGCCAGCGGGAACTGCGCGCTTTCGCAGCCAATTCCCAGCGTCAGGCCCGGTTTGCGGCCTTCAAGAATCACCCGGTTCCAGTTAGTACGAGTACACAGCAGTTCGCTGCTGCTCATCTCCGGCGCATCGGCCAGTACGCACCAGACCATAAACAGATCGAGGAAGCGCACCTGCTGCTCATCGACGCCGATTGGCGAGAATGGGTTGATATCCAGCGAACGCACTTCGATATACTCAATGCCGCCGCGCAGCAGCGCATCCGACGGCGTTTCACCGCTACGGGTCACCCGTTTCGGGCGAATCGGCGCGTACAGCTCGTTTTCAATCTGCAGAATATTGCTGTTGATCTGCAGATGCTTACCGTCTTTCTCAAGCCCGATTTTAGCGTACTCTTCCGATGGCGTTTTAATCGCCCGCTTCAATCCTGCCACATACTCATGCAGATCGTTAAACGTAATTCCGAGATTGCTTTGCGACTTATTGGTATAACCGAGGTCGCTAAGACGCAGAGAAGTGGCGTATGGCAGGTAGTACATGCCGTTTCCGGCCTTCTCAAACGGCAGAGTCGTCGGTTTGCCTTGCAGGAACGAGGAGCAAATCGCCGGCGACGCGCCGAACAGGTACGGAATTACCCAACCGAAACGGTAGTAGTTACGAATCGAGCGGAAATAACCGGCCGAGATCGCCTCTTTGCCGCTTTCCGCGTCTTCCACGCCGCACTTGGCCTGCCAGAACGCCATCGGCAGCGAGAAGTTATAGTGCACGCCAGAAATGGTTTGCATCAGCGCGCCGTAGCGGTTTTTCAGCCCTTCGCGATACAACGTCTTCAGACGGCCAACGTTAGAGGTACCGTACTGCGCCAGTTCAATTTCCTGACCCGGCGCGATATAGCACGGCATGCTCAGCGGCCACATCCGCTCGTCTCCGAGCTGGCGGGCGGTGAAGCGATGCACATCGCGCAGGAAAGTCAGCATATGATCGACATCGCCATCCACTGGGGTAATAAACTCCAGCAGGGCTTCGGCAAAATCAGTGGTAATCCATTTATGGGTCAGCGCCGAACCTAAAGCTAAAGGATGGCCGGTAGTGGCCAGCGTGCCGTCGGCGTTAACGCGCAGCGTTTCGCGCTCAAGCCCACGTTTAATGCCTTGCAGCGCCTGCGGATTTTTTTCCAGCCAGGCCAGCGCCTGTGATACATCCGGGATCAATTTGACCTCCCGCCTGTCGAAATCGTTTGAATTAGCATAATTGTAATGGTTGAACAATCAGTCCAATTAGTGCCACCACGTCATGCCCTGAAGGGTTGCCGCCGCAATGACGATATAACGCAACGCCTTACCAAGGCATAAAAAAAAGAGCACTGGTCCCCAGGAAATGCGCATCCATCCCGCCAGTAAACACAGCAAATCGCCTATAACAGGCGCCCAGCTCAATAATAATGTCACCGCGCCATAGCGTTTAAGCCAGCCGGTTGCCCTCTCCTGCCAGCGCGACTGCTTGCGCAGCGGAAACAGGCGCCCCAGAATAACGTTAGTTACCCCTCCAAGGCTATTGCCGATTGTTGCTATTAATACCAGCAGCCACGGTTGACTTGCCCCCGTAAGAAGCATAGCAACCAGCAACACTTCCGAGTTGCCGGGCAGTAAAGTGGCGCTTAAAAAGCTGCTGGCAAAAAGCGACAGGAGCGACAGCGCGTCGCTCACAACAGACGCACATCCACAGCATCCATACCCGCGCGCTTCGCCGCTTCCAGACCGAAGTCGGCATCTTCAAAGACCACGCAGGTTTCCGGCGCGACGCCCATGCGCTCCGCGCATAGCAGGAAGGTATCTGGCGCAGGTTTATGTTGCGTCACGTGATCGGCAGCCACCACCGCGGAGAAGTAGTGGCGCAGGCCGAGATGCGCCAGTAGCGCTTCGGCGACGGCGCTTTCGCTACCGGTGCCGACCGACATCGGGCGACGGCCATGCCACTCCTTTACCACGTCAATGAGCGGTAACGGGCGCACGCTATCCAGCAGCATCGCTTTAACGGCCACAGTTTTTTCCTGCGCCAGACGATGCGGATCTAAATCAGCCTGATTCAGCTCAATGATCGCCTGGGCAATACGCCAGGTTGGAGAACCGTTGAGCGCGACCACGGCCTGTTCATCGAAACGCATACCGTAACGGCCCAATACTTCACGCCATGCCTTACGATGCGTCGGCTCGGTATCGAGGATGGTGCCATCCATATCGAAAATCAGTCCTGCGTAACGTTGGTACATCGTGTTCTCACAAACAGGATAAGGAAACGTTACTGTATCGCAAAAGGCGGGTTTTGTCGCGGGGGGCCAGAGACCGCAAAGGCGCCCGCAGGCGCCTTAAGTAATTAGGGAGTGCAAAAATCGCTTTATTTGATTCGCAGGTCGTTCTCAACCACGCGCACGCCCTGTACGCGACGGGTGACCTCTACCGCACGTTTAGCGCTCTCAGCCGACGATACAAAACCGCTCAGCTGTACGCGGCCTTTAAAGGTCTGCACGCTAATTTCTGAGGATTTGATATCTTTTTCGTTAAACAGCGCGCTTTTAACCTTGGTGGTTACCACGGTATCGTCAATATAACCGCCGGTGCTTTCTTTGGTGGACGATCCGGCACAGCCTGCCAGAGATACGGCGACCAGAAGCGTTGCGCAAAAGGCAGGTATTGCTTTGAACCATTTCATTGATTTCTCTCCTTGCATTCATCACACCCGGTTCAGGTAGATCTACAGGGATAAATTATAGTGGAAAGAGCGACTTGCCAATAAGAAATGTGTTGATTATCGAGGAGATAAAATGCGTCGTACTGAGGAGATGAAAATTGGAGAGTTTTATTGAAGAGAAGATGGTGCATCCGGGAGGATTCGAACCTCCGACCGCTCGGTTCGTAGCCGAGTACTCTATCCAGCTGAGCTACGGATGCATCGGAATAACTAGTTTACTACAGAGTTCATCTGAATAATTCAGAATCAGGCAAGAATGGTGCATCCGGGAGGATTCGAACCTCCGACCGCTCGGTTCGTAGCCGAGTACTCTATCCAGCTGAGCTACGGATGCATCGGAATAACTAGTTTACTACAGAATTCATCTGAATAATTCAGAATCAGGCAAGAATGGTGCATCCGGGAGGATGACTCGTCTACGCCTCGCCCTACGGGCCGTTGCTTACGCAACGTTATCCTCCCTGGTGCTGACGAAAATTTCGCAGACCATGTAACAACGATATTGCTGTTACTAAGGAGAATATGGTGCATCCGGGAGGATTCGAACCTCCGACCGCTCGGTTCGTAGCCGAGTACTCTATCCAGCTGAGCTACGGATGCATCGGGAAACTTGCTTTACTACGCGTCAGTGTCACAACTAACACATGCCACACTGAGTATGATGGAGTAATCGGTAGAGTGACTCGATTACGCCTCGCACTGCGGGCCGCTGCTTTCACAGCGTTCTTCTTTCTGTTTACAGAGAGAAGATGGTGCATCCGGGAGGATTCGAACCTCCGACCGCTCGGTTCGTAGCCGAGTACTCTATCCAGCTGAGCTACGGATGCAAAATGGCGGTGAGGCGGGGATTCGAACCCCGGATGCAGCTTTTGACCGCATACTCCCTTAGCAGGGGAGCGCCTTCAGCCTCTCGGCCACCTCACCACACAACACGCCTCTTGCGAGTGCTTCGAAGAACTTGTTTCTGCTCTTCGTCGCTGCGATGGCGCACATATTACTTTCTGAGACTTATAAGTCAAACAATTTTTCGAGAGCTTTTTCCGTTTGCACACTTCACGCGCAATTAGCCTGCAAAAACGGCAAAAAGAGTATTTTATCAACAGGAAATAGCCCTTTACGGCCACTCAAAAGCGACAACGAAAAATGACGCACGGCGAATAAAAACAAAAGAGAGGATGTCGCGAGAGAAGAAAAAGGAGAAGAAAAGAGAAAAACGACCGCCGGAGGGATGCGCCTCACAATAAAGCGAGGCGCGGAAAGCTTAGTAACTGGACTGCTGGGATTTTTCAGCCTGGATACGCTGGTAGATTTCTTCACGATGTACAGAGACTTCTTTAGGGGCGTTGACACCAATACGTACCTGGTTACCCTTAACCCCTAAAACTGTCACAGTGACCTCATCTCCAATCATGAGGGTCTCACCAACTCGACGAGTCAGAATCAGCATTCTTTGCTCCTTGAAAGATTAAAAGAGTCGGGTCTCTCGCATCCCGGCATTATCCATCATATAACGCCAAAAAGTAAGCGATGACAAACACCTCGCGGTGTAAGCAGTCACGGCATCACATTCTGTTAAACCTAAGTTTAGCCGATCTACACAACTTCAACCCGACTTTATCGTTATCAGTACTTATGACGCAAGATGCCGCTCCCATCAGGTTACAGCACCTATACCCGTCATACTTCAAGTTGCATGTATGTTGGCTTTCCTCACTCACCCCAGTCACTTACTTGAGTAAGCTCCTGGGGATTCGCTGCGTCGCCGCCTTCCTGCAACTCGAATTATTTAGGGTAAATGCGTTTATAGTTATTACAGTTTTGCGCTGACCCAGCCTTTCACACTGGCTAACGCAGCAGGGAGAGCAGACGCATCGGTACCGCCGGCTTGCGCCATATCCGGACGACCGCCCCCTTTACCGCCCACCTGCTGGGCGACCATACCAACCAGCTCCCCTGCTTTCACGCGGTCTGTCACATCCTTAGACACACCTGCAATCAGAGAAACCTTACCATCCGCTACCGTAGCTAATACAACGACCGTCGAACCGAGCTGGTTTTTCAGATCATCAACCATGGTACGCAGCATTTTCGGCTCAACGCCAGCCAGCTCGCTAACCAGCAGCTTAACACCGTTAATTTCTTCCGCCTTACTGGAGAGATTAGCGCTCTCCTGCGCCGCAGCCTGCTCTTTCAGCTGCTGCAGCTCTTTTTCCAACTGACGGGTACGCTCAAGCGCCGCGCGAACTTTATCGCCGATGCTGTGGCTATCGCCCTTCAGCAGCTGGGCGATATCGCTGAGCTGATCGCTCTGCGCATGCAGGCTGGCAATCGCCCCTTCGCCGGTCACCGCTTCAATACGGCGCACGCCTGCGGCGGTACCGGATTCAGAGGTAATACGGAACAGGCCGATATCACCGGTACGCGCCGCGTGAGTACCGCCGCACAGCTCGGTGGAGAAATCGCCCATCCGCAGTACGCGAACGCGATCGTCGTATTTCTCGCCGAACAGCGCCATAGCGCCGGATTCACGCGCGGCATCGATATCCATGATATTGGTTTCGATAGCCAGGTTACGGCGGATCTGGGCGTTCACCAGATCTTCCACCGCTCTAATTTCTTCCGGCTTCATCGCTTCAAAATGCGAGAAGTCAAAACGCAGCGCTTTATCGTTAACCAGCGAGCCTTTCTGCGCCACGTGGGTACCGAGAACCTGGCGCAGCGCCGCGTGCATCAGGTGCGTCGCGGAGTGGTTGAGACGAATACGCTGACGGCGAGCCTGATCGACATCGGCCTGCACCGCGTCACCCACTTTCAGGGAACCGCTGGCGACTTTACCGATATGACCAATAGCCTGGCCGTACTTCTGCGTATCGCTGACCGTGAAGGAGAAGCCAGCGCCTTTCAGTTCGCCTTTATCGCCTACCTGACCGCCGGATTCCGCATAGAATGGCGTCTGGTCGAGGACTACAACCGCATCCTGACCCGCGCTGACGCTATCAACCGCTTTGCCGTCGATGAACAGCGCAGTAACTTTGCCGTTCAGTTCCAGATGATCGTAGCCTTTAAATTCCGATGCGCCGTCAACGCGAATCATCGCGTTATAGTCAGCGCCGAAACCGCTGGACTCGCGCGCGCGGCGGCGCTGCTCTTCCATCGCGGCTTCAAAGCCTGCTTCGTCAACCTTGATGTTGCGCTCGCGGCAGACGTCCGCCGTCAGATCAACCGGGAAGCCATAGGTGTCATACAGACGGAAGGCGGTTTCGCCGTCCAGCGTGTCGCCTTTAAGCTTCGACAGTTCCTCGTCCAGCAGCGCCAGTCCGCGCTCCAGTGTGCGCGCAAACTGCTCTTCTTCGGTTTTCAGCACCTGCTCTACCAGAGCCTGCTGCTGTTTCAGCTCTTCACCGGCGGCGCCCATCACGTCGATAAGCGGAGCAACCAGTTTCCAGAAGAAGGTGTCCTTCGCGCCCAGCATGTTGCCGTGACGAATCGCGCGGCGAATGATACGACGCAGCACGTAGCCGCGGTTTTCATTCGACGGGATCACGCCATCAGCAATCAGGAATGCGCAGGAACGAATGTGGTCGGCGATAACACGCAGCGACTTGTTAGTCAGATCGGTCGCGCCGGTGACTTTCGCCACGCTCGCAATCAGATTGCGGAACAGGTCGATGTCATAGTTGGAGTTAACGTGCTGCAGAACAGCGGCAATACGCTCCAGCCCCATACCGGTATCAACGGACGGCTTCGGCAGCGGCTCCATGGTACCGTCAGCCTGACGGTTGAACTGCATGAAGACGATGTTCCAGATCTCAATGTAACGGTCGCCATCTTCTTCCGGGCTTCCCGGAGGGCCGCCCCAGATGTGATCGCCATGGTCAAAGAAGATTTCGGTGCACGGGCCGCACGGACCGGTATCGCCCATCTGCCAGAAGTTATCAGAAGCAAACGGCGCGCCTTTGTTGTCGCCGATGCGGATAATACGCTCGCGCGGAACGCCCACTTCATTGGCCCAGATGTCGAAAGCTTCGTCATCGGTCTCGTAAACGGTAACCCACAGTTTTTCTTTCGGCAGGGCGAACCAGTTCTCACCGGTCAGCAGTTCCCATGCATATTTGATGGCATCCTGCTTGAAGTAATCGCCGAAGCTGAAGTTGCCCAGCATTTCGAAGAAGGTGTGGTGGCGCGCAGTGTAACCGACGTTTTCCAGATCGTTGTGTTTACCGCCCGCACGCACGCAACGCTGCGCGGTGGTCGCGCGCGAATAATTACGTTTGTCGAGACCAAGGAAGACATCCTTGAACTGGTTCATCCCGGCGTTGGTAAACAGCAGGGTCGGATCGTTGTGCGGCACCAGGGAGCTGCTGGCAACTACCTGATGTCCCTTACTATGGAAAAAGTCGAGAAACGCCTGACGGATCTCAGCGGTGCTCTTGCTCATAATTATCCTGAAATCAAGCTACACTTCATCCTTCAAGTCGCCTCTGACCTGGCGGAACGTCCTCTCCCGGTAGTGAACTCACGTACGCCCCAGAAGCTGTTCTCTCTTGCCGCCGTGATGCAGCTTGAATGATTTTGTGTATAAGGAATAATCGCCCTGGACGCTGATTATGCAATCACAAGCAGCGGCCCGACGGAATAAAGTGGGAATAAGATAAGTTTTCTTTAGAGGGAAGTAAAATCCCCGATGGGTCAATCTGCAAAATTTCGCCAGATTTCCTGGATATCTTCCATCAGATAGCCGCGGTAGAGCAAAAAGCGCTGGATTTTAACTTTTTCAGTAAAGGCGGAAGGTAACGGTTCGCCGTATTTACGCTGCGCCTGCTCTTTGGCCAGCGCCGCCCAGTCGATTTCACACTCGCGCATCACGCTTTCGATGTCGCTGCGGCCAATGCCCTTTTGATTCAACTCCTGGCGGATACGCGCCGGGCCGTAGCCCTTGCGGCTCCGGCTGACGATAAACTGGCGTACAAAACGTTGGTCATCAAGATAGCGGTTTTCCAGGCACCAGCCGACCACCTGCTCGAGCTCTTCCGGCGTGATGTCCAGCTTTTCAGGGCCGTTTTTACTCATTACCGGCGCCGCCAGCTTACGCCGCAGTTCCTGTTCGCTATGATCGCGCATCGCCAGAATACGAATTGCGCGATCCAACAGACGCGCGTAGCCGGAGCGGCGTGGTGAAGTCTCAGTCACAGGCACCTCGATAATCTTAGAAAAGCAAAAGGGCCGCATCAGCAGCCCTTTGTCACTCTTTTAGACGATATCAGAAATCTTGTTCGGTTTCTTCTGCATCGTTGCCGTCAACCGCGAAGTCCGGCGTGGAATCCTGGTTGTTGAGCAGCAGTTCGCGAACTTTCTTCTCAATTTCTTTCGCCGCCGCCGGGTTATCTTTCAGCCAGGAGATAGCGTTCGCTTTACCCTGGCCGATTTTGTCGCCGTTGTAGCTATACCAGGCGCCCGCTTTTTCAATCAGCTTCTCTTTCACGCCGAGGTCAACCAGCTCGCCGAAGAAGTTGATACCTTCACCGTAGAGGATCTGGAATTCAGCCTGTTTGAACGGCGCGGCGATTTTGTTTTTCACCACTTTCACGCGGGTTTCGCTGCCGACGACGTTGTCGCCCTCTTTCACCGCGCCGATGCGGCGAATGTCCAGACGCACGGAGGCATAGAACTTCAGCGCGTTACCGCCGGTGGTGGTTTCCGGGTTACCGAACATCACGCCGATTTTCATACGGATCTGGTTGATGAAGATCAGCAGCGTGTTGGACTGCTTCAGGTTACCAGCCAGTTTACGCATCGCCTGGCTCATCATACGCGCCGCGAGGCCCATGTGAGAGTCGCCGATTTCGCCTTCGATTTCCGCCTTCGGCGTCAGCGCCGCCACGGAGTCGACGACGATAACGTCTACCGCGCCGGAACGCGCCAGCGCGTCACAGATTTCCAGAGCCTGCTCGCCGGTATCCGGCTGGGAGCACAGCAGGTTGTCGATATCAACGCCCAGCTTGCGGGCATATACCGGATCCAGCGCGTGTTCGGCATCGATGAACGCACAGGTTTTGCCTTCACGCTGCGCTGCGGCGATAACCTGCAGCGTCAGGGTAGTTTTACCCGATGATTCCGGCCCGTAAATCTCAACGATACGGCCCATTGGCAGACCGCCTGCGCCGAGCGCGATATCCAGAGAAAGCGAACCGGTGGAGATGGTTTCCACGTCCATGGAACGGTCTTCACCCAGGCGCATGATGGAGCCTTTACCGAATTGCTTTTCGATCTGGCCCAGTGCTGCCGCCAACGCTTTCTGTTTGTTTTCGTCGATCGCCATTGTTACTCCTGTCATGCGAGGTGAAGCGCGTTCGCTTCGCCGTTAATATTTGTTCAGTTGAGGCAATTATACTGTATGGTCATACAGTATCAAGTATTTTGTAGAAATTGTTGCCAGAGCAGATTTAACGCATAGGCCGTCGCCTGACGACGCACCGCTTCGCGGTCTCCGGCAAAGCATTCGCGGCGGGTCACGCCCTGCCCGTTCGCACAGGCGACGCCGAACCACACGGTGCCGACGGGCTTCTCCGCGCTGCCGCCGTCCGGGCCGGCGATACCGCTGACCGAGACCGCATAGGTGGCGCGAGCCGCGCGTAGCGCGCCAATCGCCATCTCGACAACCACCGGTTCGCTCACCGCGCCGTTATCCAGTAACGTCACTTCACTCACGCCAATCATCTGCGATTTGGCTTCGTTGCTATAGGTTACGAAACCGCGCTCAAACCACGCTGAGCTACCGGCAATATCGGTCAGCGCTTTGGCTATCCAGCCGCCGGTGCAGGACTCCGCGGTGGTCACCGTCGCGCCCTGCGCTTTCAGCGCCAGCCCAACCTGTTCGCTTAGCTGCATTAATTCTGAATCGGTCATTTTTGCCCCGCTTAAGCCAGATAAAGAGGCCATCAAAGATAGCACTTTCGGCAGAGATATGGGGACGAGGTGGTGATTTTACGAGGGGGGATCCAAAAATGGGCCGTCCCGCTGCAACCGGGACGACCAGACAACCAGTTACTTCATACTGTTGGCGATGAGTTCGACGTTATGGCGCAGCATTTTAACGTAGCTATCGGCTACACCCCCCGGCTTAGACAGCGCTTCCGGATAGAGTTCGCCGCCCGGTTGCGCCCCCGTTGCGCCAGCGATTTGCTGCACCAGACGCGGGTCCAGCTGGTTTTCCATAAACCAGGTATGCACGCCATCGGCTTTGATTTGCTTAATCAACGCCGCCACCTGCGCCGCGCTGGCTTCGCTCTCGGATGAGAGCCCCTGCGGCGCGAGGAACGTCACGTGGTAAGCGCGGCCAAAATAGCCGAAAGCGTCATGGCTGGTCAGCACTTTACGCTTCGCCAGCGGAATAGCGCTAAACTGCGCCTTCGCCCAGCCGTCAATTGCCGTCAGCTGCTCGATATAACGCTTACCGCTGCTCTGGAGCGCCGCTTTATCCTGCGGGTCGGCTTTCACCAGGCCATCAAGGATATTCTGCGCGTACAGCGCGCCATTGGCGGCGCTATTCCAGGCGTGGGGATCGGTCACCGTTTTCCCGTCTTCATCGAGGGTATGCGTCTTAACCCCTTTTGACGCCACCACTAATTCGCCCTTAAAACCGGATGCTTTCACCAGCCGATCCAGCCACCCTTCCAGACCAAGCCCGTTGACCACCACCACGTCGGCTTTGCTGAGCAGCGCGCTATCCTTCGGTGAGGGTTCAAAGGTGTGCGGATCGCCATCCGGCCCTACCAGCGTATCGACATGAACATGCTCGCCGCCTATCTGCTGCGCCATATCGCCCAGCACCGAAAAGCTGCTTACCACGTTCAGCGTTTTTGCCATCGCCCCCTGCGCCATCAGCCCCACGGCTAACACCATCACCACTGCACTTCGTTTCATCATTTCCTTACCCCATTAATTTGCGCCAGCCAACGACCAGCCGGCTGCGCGTGCCAAAAAACACTGAAATAAAAAACAGTACGCTGGCGGTCAGCACGATGGCGGGCCCGGCGGGTAAATTCACTGCCCACGAAAGGCTCAATCCCATCCAGGCGCAAAACGCGCCGATCGCCGCCGCCAGCAACAAAATGCCCGGCAGCGTCCGCGCCCAGCAGCGCGCCGCTACCGCGGGCAACATCATCAGCCCTACCGCCATTAGCGTGCCGAGCACCTGAAACCCCGCCACCAGGTTCAGTACCAAGAGCGCAAGAAACAGGCCGTGCAGCAGCGCCGGTAGCCGCCGCGCGTTGACCTGTAGCCAGGCGCTATCGAACGCCTCGCTGACCAGCCCGCGATAAAACAGCGCAATGCACAGCAGCGTCAGGCTCGCCACGCCGGTGACAAAGAACGCCGCGTCGCTATCCACCGCCAGAATCGAACCAAACAGCAGATGCAGCAGATCGACGCTGGAGCCGCGCAGCGAGACCAGCGTGACGCCAAGGGCCAGCGAGCCGAGGTAAAACCCGGCAAAACTGGCGTCCTCTTTGAGCGGCGTTCGCCGGCTGACCCAGCCTGCCACCAGCGCCACCGCGATCCCGGCGATAAATCCGCCGACGCTCATCGCCAGCAGCGACATACCGTTAAGGAGATAACCCGCCGCCACCCCCGGCAGAATGGCGTGCGACAGCGCATCGCCCATCAGGCTCATCCGCCGCAGCAGCAATAGCACGCCCAGCATGGTGGTGCTCAGCGACAGCGCGAAGCACACCACCAGCGCCCGGCGCATAAAGCCAAATTCAATAAAAGGTTGAAAAAAGGTATGCCAGATCATGCCTGCCTCGCGGTGTTGAAGGCGGGAAGCACGCTTGACGTCTCGCCCCAGCGCGCGTGCTGGGGTTCAAGTAGCAGCGTCTCTGGGAAGAAATCGGCCACGCACTGGTTGTCGTGCAGCACCGCCAGAATCGTTTGCCCCTGGCGATGCATATCGACGATAAGCGCCATCAGCTCGCGGCTGGTGGCCTCATCGATGCCGGTAAACGGCTCGTCCAACATCACCAGCGGCGCCTGTTGCACCATCACCCTGGCAAAGAGCATGCGCTGGAACTGGCCGCCCGAGAGTTCTTCAATCGGCGTATTGGCCATCGCGCTGAGCCCCACCCGCTCCAGCGCCGCCGCGATGCGCCGGCGCTCGCCGCCGCCCAGACCGCGCAGCAGCGAGACCCGCGGCCAGGCCCCCTGGCTGACGACATCGTGCACCAGCAGCGGAAACTGTGATTCCAGGGCATGGCGCTGCGCCAGCCAGCCGACCACGGGCCGCCCTTTGCACCAGTTCAGCCGGCCGCTAACCGGCGGAATAAATCCAGCCAGCGTTTTCAACAGCGTCGATTTACCGCAGCCATTAAGGCCGACTATCGCCGTCAGGCTTCCGGCCGCAATCACGCCGCTCATCGCCGGAGTGATTGCCATGCCTTCATACCCGGCAACCAGATGATCCAGCTCAATCATGGCAGCGCCACCGCCCACCATGTGGCCAGCCATAGCGCCGCCAGCAGTACGCAGGCAATTGCCACGCGCGCCGCGCCGGATGCCATAAAAACCGATGTGAACATATTCCTGCCCCATTAAAATGTTATAACATAACAATATGAGATTCAGAAAAGAATGTAAATCTGCGTCAGCGAGAGGAAATGTAACAAAGGTCAACAACAGGCATGCAGACGGGAAAAACCGGAGGATAAGCGCGGCGTCACGGGGAAGATGTCCCCGGTCGCGCTGCGCTTACCGGGGCTACCAAACGGATACCAGACCGTAGCCCGGATAAGGCGCTACGCGCCGCTATCCGGGGAACTCGAAATATGTCGGCTGGATGAAAGGATCAATACCCGCCGCGGGCCTGCGAAACCGCCAACCCCAGCTGCCAGACAGCCATCGCGTAGTGGGTGCTGTGGTTATATCGGGTGATAGTGTAGAAGTTCGGCAGGCCATACCAGTACTGGTACCCGGTACCGATATCCAGCCGCAGCAGGCTGGCCTGCTGATGGTTGCCCAGCGGCTGCGTTGGGGTTAACCCCGCCGCCGACAGCTGTGAAATGCTGTATTTGGTTTTAAAGCCGTTATCCAGACCCGGCGCCTGGCCCAGCGCCTGCACCGCAACGGTATCGCCGCTCACCCAGCCGTGCTGTTTAAAGTAGTTCGCCACGCTGCCGATGGCATCAACCGGATCCCACAGGTTGATATGTCCATCGCCGTTGAAGTCCACCGCGTATTGCTTATAGGACGACGGCATAAACTGGCCGTAGCCCATCGCGCCGGCAAAGGAGCCTTTCAGATCCAGCGGGTCATCGCTTTCGCTGCGCGCCATCAGCAGGAAGGTTTCCAGCTCAGAGGAGAAGTATTCCGCGCGGCGCGGGTAGTTGAACGACAGCGTCGCCAGCGCATCGAGGATGCGCGTTTTGCCCATCACCCGGCCCCAACGGGTTTCCACGCCGATAATGCCGACGATGATTTCCGGCGGTACGCCGTAGACCTGATACGCGCGGTTCAGCGCGTCCTGATACTGGTTCCAGAACACCACGCCGTTCTGCACGTTATCCGGCGTAATAAACTGTTTCTTATAGCGTAACCAGGCGCCGTTTGGCCCGGTCGGCGGCAGCCCGCTTGGCGCCTGGCGATCCATCAGTCGCAACACGTAGTCCAGGCGCTTGGCCTGCGACAGGATCTCCTGGAGCTGCTGTCTATCGAAGCCGTGCTTCGCCACCATCTTATCGATGAACTGCGCCGCCGCTGGGTTATTGGCGAAATCGCCGCCCATCTGCATCACGTTATGCTGCGGTTCCAGCAAAAAGCCGCCGGTTCCGCTCGCCATCTCCGCTTCCGCGGGGGTCTTAGGTTTGCTGCTGCAGGCAGCGAGAAGTGCACATAAAGGGAGTAAAGCCAGATAGCGACGCTTCAACATGGGAATTCCATTTAACAAAATCGGCAAAGGGTAATTATGGTAAAGCATGCGCCCGCCAACAAGGAAGCGGCAATACATTTGCAGACAAAATAGTTCTTTTTTTGCACGTTCTCCGCATTCGATCCGCACGTTAATTTTTTCACTCATCGCGCATAAACTTTCAAAATAAAATATTTATCTTTCATTTTGCGATCAATTTAACACTTTTAAACCTTTCAAAGTGATTAAAATCAGCCTCCAGTTAGCAAGAAAAATAACACGCTGAAGGAGAGAACAATGATTGAAATCGTTACCCACGGCGCTGAGTGGTTCATCGGCCTGTTTCAGAAAGGCGGCGAGGTGTTTACCGGTATGGTGACCGGGATCCTACCGCTGCTGATAAGCCTGCTGGTGATCATGAACACGCTGATCAACTTTATCGGCCAGCAGCGGATCGAAAAGCTGGCGCAGCGCTGCGCCGGCAACCCGCTTACCCGTTACCTGCTGCTGCCCTGCATCGGCACCTTTGTCTTCTGCAATCCCATGACCTTAAGCCTTGGCCGCTTTATGCCGGAGAAATACAAACCGAGCTACTACGCGGCGGCCTCCTATAGCTGTCATTCGATGAACGGACTGTTTCCGCACATCAACCCCGGCGAGCTGTTTGTTTATCTCGGCATCGCCAACGGCCTCACCACGCTAGGCCTGCCGCTTGGCCCGCTGGCGGTGAGCTACCTGCTGGTTGGCCTGGTAACCAACTTCTTCCGCGGCTGGGTCACCGACCTGACCACCTCTATTTTCGAGAGAAAAATGGCGATTCAACTTGACCAGAAAGTGCGTCTGTCAGGAGCGACATCATGACCCGTATTCGTATTGAAAAAGGGACCGGCGGTTGGGGCGGCCCGCTTGAGCTCGACGTCGTTGAGGGCAAAAAGATTGTCTATATCACCGCAGGCACCCGCCCGGCGATCGTCGATACGCTCGCCAGCCTGACCGGCTGGCAGGCGGTTGATGGATTTAAAGAGGGTGAACCGGCGGAAAGCGAAATCGGCATCGCCATTATTGACTGCGGCGGTACCCTACGCTGCGGCCTCTATCCGAAGCGCCGTATTCCGACCATCAACATCCACGCCACCGGTAAATCCGGGCCGCTGGCGCAGTACATCGTCGAAGATATTTACGTCTCCGGAGTAAAAGAAGAGAACATCAAACTGCTGGAAGATAGCGGCGAGACGGCAGCGCAACCACTCCCCGCCGCGGGCCGCGATTACGATGCCAGCAAGAAGATTACCGAACAGAGCGACGGCCTGCTGGCTAAGGTCGGAATGGGGATGGGTTCGGTGGTCGCGGTACTGTTCCAGGCCGGGCGCGACACCATTGATACGGTGCTTAAAACCATTCTGCCGTTTATGGCCTTCGTCTCGGCGCTGATCGGCATCATCATGGCCTCCGGTATCGGCGACTGGATTGCCCACGGCCTGGCGCCGCTCGCCAGTCATCCGCTGGGGCTGGTGACGCTGGCACTGATCTGCTCCTTCCCGCTGTTATCGCCGTTTCTCGGCCCCGGCGCGGTGATAGCCCAGGTGATCGGCGTGCTGATTGGCGTCCAGATTGGCCTTGGCAACATTCCACCGCACCTCGCCCTGCCCGCGCTGTTTGCCATTAATGCCCAGGCCGCCTGCGATTTTATCCCGGTAGGTCTGTCGCTGGCCGAAGCCCGTCAGGATACCGTGCGCGTCGGCGTGCCGTCGGTGCTGGTCAGCCGCTTCCTCACCGGCGCGCCAACCGTGCTGATCGCGTGGTTCGTTTCCGGATTTATTTACCAGTAAGAGGTTCCTGAAGATGACCGTCATTTACCACACCACCATTACCCGTATCGGCGCCTGCGCGGCGACGGCGCTGGAAGAACAGATGCTCATTACCTTCCGCGAAGGCGCCCCGGCCGATATCGAAGAGTACTGCTTTATTCACAACCACGGCGAGCTGTGCGGCGAGCTGCGCCCGGGCGCAGAGCTACAGCTCGGCGATCGGCGTTACCCGGTGACCGCCGTCGGCGAGGTCGCCGAGCAAAACCTGCGCGAGCTGGGCCACATCACCCTGCGCTTCGACGGCCATCGTCAGGCGGAGTTTCCCGGAACCGTTCACGTCGCGGGCCCGGTGCCGGACGCCATCGCGACCGGCTGTGTACTGAAATTTGTTGCATAGAAGGAGAGAAAGATGAATCAGGTTGCTGTTGTCATTGGTGGCGGACAAACCTTAGGAGAGTTTCTGTGCCGCGGTCTGGCCGCCGAGGGCTACCGCGTGGCGGTGGTCGATATCCAAAGTGAAAAAGCCAGCCGCGTCGCCCAGGAGATCAACGCTGAATATGGAGAAGGTACGGCATACGGCTTCGGCGCCGACGCCACCAGCGAAGCCAGCGTCACGGCGCTGGCCCACGGCGTAGATGAGATTTTCACGCGCGTCGATCTCCTGGTCTACAGCGCCGGTATCGCTAAGGCCGCCTTTATTAGCGACTTCGCGCTGGGCGATTTTGACCGCTCGCTGCAGGTCAACCTGGTGGGCTATTTCCTCTGCGCCCGCGAGTTCTCACGGCTGATGATCCGCGATGGCATCAAAGGTCGCATCATTCAGATTAACTCGAAATCCGGCAAAGTCGGCAGTAAGCATAACTCAGGCTATAGCGCGGCGAAGTTCGGCGGCGTCGGGCTGACCCAGTCGCTGGCGCTGGATCTGGCGGAATACGGCATTACCGTGCATTCGCTAATGCTCGGCAATCTGTTGAAATCACCGATGTTCCAGTCGCTGCTGCCGCAGTACGCCACCAAGCTCGGCATTAATGAGAGCGAAGTCGAGCAGTACTACATCGATAAGGTGCCATTGAAACGCGGCTGCGATTACCAGGATGTGCTGAACGTATTGATGTTTTACGCCAGCCCGCAGGCGTCGTACTGCACCGGGCAGTCGATTAACGTCACCGGCGGCCAGGTGATGTTTTAAAAGGTTCCCGGATGGCGCTGCGCTTATCCGGGCAACAAAACTGTAGGTCGGGTAAGGCGTTAGCCGCCACCCGACAAAAAACGGTACCCGGGTTGTACCCGGCATCACACCTTCAGGAGACATTATGGTTACCGCACTCATTACCGTCGCCGCTATTGCCTGGCTTTGCCAACTGGCGTTCGGCGGCTGGCAGATCCGCCGCTTCAATCGCGCCTTTGATAGCCTTTGCCAGCAGGGCCGCGTTGGCGTCGGCCGTTCCTCTGGGCGCTTTAAACCGCGCGCAATTGTCGCTATCGCCGTCGATGAAAACGATCGTATTTGCGATACGCTGTTGATGAAGGGACTCACCGTCTTCGCCAGCCCGCGAAAAATTCCCACGCTTACCGGTAAACATCTCGAGGAATTGCAGCCTGATGTGATCTTTCCCAATGATCCGCTCTGTCAGAATGCACTATCATTAGCGCTTAATCCGAAACATGCATAATTTCGTTGTGAAAGTTAATATCTTGCGAAATTATCACTTCGAAACTTAAACGCAGGATACAACGCCTATGAAACCACGTCAGCGCCAGGCAGCCATTCTCGAGCACCTGCAATCGCAGGGCAAATGCTCGGTCGAAGAGCTGGCGCAACACTTCGACACCACCGGCACCACTATCCGCAAGGATCTGGTGATTCTGGAGAATGCCGGGACCGTCATCCGCACCTACGGCGGCGTAGTGTTAAATAAAGACGAGGCCGACCCGCCTATCGACCACAAGACGCTGATCAACACTCATAAGAAAGCGCAGATTGCCGAGGCCGCCGTGCGATACATCCACGATGGCGATTCAATTATCCTCGACGCCGGCAGCACCGTGCTGCAGATGGTGCCGTTGCTGAGCCGCTTCAATAACATTACGGTGATGACCAACAGCCTGCATATCGTCAACGCGCTTTCCGAGCTCGATAACGAGCAGACCATCCTGATGCCGGGCGGCACCTTCCGTAAAAAATCGGCCTCTTTTCACGGCCAACTGGCGGAAAATGCCTTCGAACAATTCAGCTTCGACAAGCTGTTTATGGGCACCGACGGCATTGATCTGGTCGCGGGCGTCACCACCTTTAACGAGGTCTATACCGTAAGTAAGGCGATGTGCAACGCCGCCCGCGAAGTGATCCTGATGGCCGACTCATCAAAGTTTGGCCGTAAAAGTCCCAATATTGTCTGCGGCCTTGAGCGCGTGGATAAATTGATTACCGATGCCGATATTGACCCTGAATTCCAGCGGGCGCTGGAAGCAAAAGGTATTGAAGTCATTATTACTGGAGAACATCATGAGTAACTTTTTGTTAGAGGCCGGACGCCAGACCCTGATGCTTGAACTACAGGAGGCGAGCCGCCTGCCGGAGCGCCTGGGCGACGACTTCATCCGCGCGGCGGAAACCATCATCCACTGCGAGGGCAAACTGATTGTCTCCGGTATCGGTAAATCCGGCCACATCGGTAAAAAGCTGGCGGCAACCTTCGCCAGCACCGGCACCCCGGCCTTTTTCGTCCATCCGGCGGAAGCCCTGCACGGCGATCTCGGCATGCTCGATAGCCGCGACGTGATGCTGTTTATCTCCTACTCCGGCAGCGCGAAAGAGCTGGATCTCATCGTGCCGCGGCTGGAAGAGAAATCCATTCCGCTGCTGGCGATGACCGGCAAATCCACCTCGCCGCTGGCGCTGGCGGCGAAAGCGGTGCTGGATATCGCCGTGGAGCGTGAAGCCTGTCCGATGCATCTGGCCCCGACCTCCAGCACCGTCAACACGCTGATGCTGGGCGACGCGCTGGCGATGGCGGTGATGCAGGCGCGCGGTTTCAATGAAGAAGATTTCGCCCGTTCCCACCCGGCGGGCGCCCTCGGCGCGCGTCTGCTGAACAAAGTGCATCACCTGATGCGCCGCGACGAAGAAGTGCCGCGGGTCAATACCGAGGCTAACGTCATGGACGCCATGCTTGAACTAAGCCGAACCGGACTCGGCCTGGTGGCGGTCTGCGATGAAGCCAACCGCGTGCAGGGCGTTTTCACCGACGGCGACCTGCGCCGCTGGCTGGTTGCTGGCGGTACGCTCAACGATGGCGTCACTCAGGCGATGACCCGCAACGGCGTGACGCTGCAGGCGGAAAGCCGCGCGGTGGAAGCCAAAGAGCGGTTGATGAAACACAAAATCAGCGCCGCGCCGGTAGTGGATGAAAACGGCCAACTGGTCGGCGCCATCAACCTGCAGAACTTTTACCAGGCAGGGATCCTTTAAGCCCCAGACGTTTCGCCAGCCGATGCAGGTTGGCGACGTCCAGTTCCAGCGCACGGGCGGTCGCCGCCCAGTTGCGCTGGTTCGCCTCCAGCGCGCGGCTAATCGCTTCTCGCTGAAAAGCTTCGGTCGCCTCGCGCAGATTGACGTTTCCCGTCGCTGGCGCCGCTGCCGCCGTCTCAGTCGGCAACATCGGCGCCGCCACCGCAAACTGGAAATGCTGCGGCTCCAGCACCACTTCATCGCCGGCCTGGGTGGCCCGCGCCAGCACCACCGCCCGGTGAATAGCATGCTCCAGTTCGCGCACGTTGCCCGGCCAGGACCACTGCTGCAGCCTGTTTCGCGCCGCCTCAGCCAAAATGACCCGCGCCAGCCCCATCCGCAGGCGACACTGCTCACAGAAATAGCCCGCCAGCAGCACCACATCGTTTTCTCGCTCGCGTAGCGCCGGAACCGATAGCGGGAAGACGCTCAGCCGATGGTACAGGTCGGCGCGAAAGCGCCCTTCCACCACCTCCTGGCGCAGATCGCGGTTAGTCGCCGCCAGCACCCGCACATCGACCCGCAGGCTGCGGTCATCGCCGACGCGCTGAATATCGCCATACTGCAGCACGCGCAGCAGTTTCGCCTGCAGCGCCAGCGACAGTTCGCCGATTTCGTCAAGGAACAGGGTGCCGTTATCAGCCATCTCAAATTTACCGCTGCGGTTGCTGATAGCCCCGGTAAACGCCCCTTTCACATGGCCGAACAGCTCGCTCTCCGCCACGCTTTCCGGCAGCGCCGCGCAGTTGAGATAGACCAGCGGATTAGCGGCTCGCGGCGACCCCTGATGCACCGCCTTCGCCACCAGTTCTTTACCGGTGCCGGTTTCGCCGCTAATCAGCACGTTTAAATCCGAGGCGGCGACGATATCGATCTCTTTTTTCAGCTGCAGCATGGGCGCCGACAGGCCGATAATCTCCTGACGCTCAGGCTGCGCGTAATTCACCGGCTGCGCCGGCAACACGTTTTGCGCCTCAAGGCGGGCGATGAGCAGCGCGTTATTCAAGGCGCCAGCCACCAGCGCGGCAATCAGCCGCAGCTCTTCATCGCTGAAACTATCGAAACGGTCGGCATCCATGCCGTCCAGGGTCAGCGCGCCAATCAGCGTCTGCCCGGCAAACAGCGGCAGGCCAACGCAGGCGTGAACCTTCAGGCTCTCATGACCGGGGATCAGCCCGTCGTAGGGGTCGGGCAAGTCGCTATCCGCCGGGAAGCGCACCACATCCCCGGCACGCGCAATCGCCTCAAGCCGCGGGTGCCCTTCCAGGGCAAAGCGCCGACCTAGCACATCCTGCGCCAGGCCATCAATCGCCAGCGGCACAAACTGATGCGCCTCATAGCGCAGCAGCGCCGAGGCATCGCAGCCGAGAATCTGCCGCAGGGTAGTAATCAGGCGCGAAAAACGGTCGCTGTGACCGATATCGCTTTGTAAATCAATGGCGATTCTCGCCAGCGCGTCGACGGAAAAACTCATTGCCGCTCCATTGTCATTTTGACAATACACATTGTCATATCGACTATTTTAACAATAGTCATTTTGACAGCAACCAAAATCAGCAAAAATTAAAAATAGATAATTATCAATGAATTAAAAAGTTGGCACGCAACTTGATATAAGCCAATCAACTGAATTTAAACACACTGTATTGATTGAGGTTGCTATGTCTATTGCGGTTAAAAATAACATTCTTTGGGTTGGCCAACGCGATTGGGAAGTGCGTGATTTCCACGGTACCGAATATAAAACGCTGCGCGGCAGCAGCTACAACAGCTATCTCATCCGCGAAGAGAAAAACGTGCTGATCGATACCGTCGATCATAAATTCAGCCGCGAGTTCGTGCAGAACCTGCGCAGCGAAATCGATCTGGCTGACCTCGACTACATCGTCATTAACCACGCCGAAGAGGACCATGCCGGCGCGCTGACCGAACTGATGATGCAGATCCCGGATACGCCGATTTACTGCACCGCCAACGCCATCGACTCGATCAACGGCCACCATCATCATCCAGAGTGGAACTTCCACGTGGTGAAAACCGGCGATACTCTCGATATCGGTAATGGTAAACAGCTGATCTTCGTGGAAACGCCGATGCTGCACTGGCCTGACAGCATGATGACCTACCTGACCGGCGACGCGGTGCTGTTCAGCAACGACGCCTTCGGCCAGCACTACTGCGACGAACACCTGTTCAACGATGAAGTGGACCAGATTGAACTGTACGAACAGTGCCAGCGCTACTACGCCAACATCCTGACGCCCTTCAGCCGCCTGGTGACGCCGAAAATTACTGAAATCCTCGGCTTCAACCTGCCGGTGGATATGATTGCCACCTCCCACGGCGTGGTCTGGCGCGATAACCCGACGCAAATCGTCGAGAAATACCTCGAGTGGGCGGCGGATTATCAGGAAGATCGCATCACCCTCTTCTACGACACCATGTCCAATAACACCCGCATGATGGCGGACGCCATCGCTCAGGGGATCACTGAAGTCGACCCGCGGGTAGCGGTAAAAATCTTCAACGTCGCCCGCAGCGACAAAAACGACATTCTGACCAACGTTTTCCGCTCGAAAGGCGTACTGGTGGGCACCTCCACCATGAACAACGTGATGATGCCGAAAATCGCCGGGCTGGTGGAAGAGATGACCGGGCTGCGTTTTCGCAATAAACGCGCCAGCGCCTTTGGCTCGCACGGCTGGAGCGGCGGCGCGGTAGACCGCCTGTCCACCCGCCTGCAGGATGCCGGTTTTGAGATGTCGCTGAGCCTGAAAGCCAAATGGCGTCCGGATATCGACGCGCTGGAACTGTGCCGCCAACACGGACGCGACATCGCCCGCCAGTGGGCCCTCTCTCCGCTGCCGGTTGCTGAAGCAGCGACAACGCCGGAACCACAGGACTGCGCCTGTGCTGCCGCCGCGGCCGCCGATCTCGGTCCCATGATGCAGTGCAGCGTGTGCCAGTGGGTCTATGACCCGGCGAAAGGCGAACCTAACCAGGATGTACAGCCGGGTACGCCGTGGAGTGAAGTGCCGGACAATTTCCTCTGCCCTGAGTGTTCTCTTGGCAAAGACGTCTTTGACGTACTGGCGACGGAGGCAAAATGAGTGATGGCATCGTCATCATCGGCTCGGGCTTCGCGGCCCGCCAGCTGGTGAAAAATATTCGTAAGCAGGATACGCAAATTCCGCTGACGTTAATCGCCGCCGATAGCATGGATGAGTACAACAAACCGGATCTCAGCCATGTCATCAGCCGCGGGCAGAAGGCCGACGATCTGACCCTGCAAAGCGCAGGCGAGTTCGCCGAGCAGTACAATCTGCGTTTGTTTCCCCATACCTGGGTAAGCGATATCGACGCCGAAAACCGGTTAGTGAAGAGCCAGGATAACCAGTGGCGCTACGACAAACTGGTGCTGGCCACCGGTGCGACGCCGTTTATCCCGCCGGTGCCGGGGCGCGAGCTGATGCTGACGCTGAACAGCCAGCGCGAATATGGCGCGGCGCAGAGCCAGCTGCACGACGCGAAGCGCGTGCTGATCGTCGGCGGCGGCCTGATTGGCTGCGAACTGGCGATGGATTTCTGCCGCGCCGGTAAAGCGGTAACGGTCGTCGATAACTCAGCCAGCGTGCTGGCGGCGCTGATGCCGCCGGAGGCCAGCAGCCGCCTGCAGCATCGGCTTACCGAGATGGGCGTACATCTGATGCTCAAAACGCAGCTTGAGGGGCTGGAGCAAACCGCCGACGGCGTTCGCGTCAGCCTCGACCGCCAGCGCGCGATAACCGTCGATGCGGTCGTTGCCGCCGCCGGCCTGCGCCCGGAAACGTCGCTGGCGCGTCATGCCGGATTGCGGATTAACCGCGGCGTGGTAGTCAATAGCCAACTGCAAACCAGCGATCCGGCGATCTATGCGCTCGGCGACTGTGCGGAAATCAACGGTACGGTACTGCCGTTCCTGCAGCCGATTTTACTCAGCGCCATGTGCCTGAGTAAAAATCTACTGGCGCAAGCGGGCGAGCTCACCTTGCCGCCAATGCTGGTGAAAGTGAAAACGCCGGATCTGCCGCTGCATCTGGCCGGCGACACCCGCCGCGACGATCTGACGTGGAATATCGTGGCCGCTAAAGAGGGGCTGGTGGCGAAAGGTCTGGATGCCGAAAACCAGCTGCGGGCCTTTGTGGTGAGCGAAGATAAAATGAAGGAAGCCTTTGCGCTGCTCAAGCAACTGGTGAGGTGATTACCGTCCAGGCGACCCTGTTATGCCGGGTGGCGCGCTACGCTTACCCGGCCTACGGTCCATGCGGCCTGCCTTTAATTTATTCACCATGCTGGCTGAAACTGCCGCTGTTGGTGGCCACAAAATCGCTGAGACGTTACAGGCAGGCCGGGGCAGCCCGCATGGATGCGGGCTGAGGGCCGTGTTTTGCAAGGAGGCTGCCTCGGCCCGACCCGAAGCCTGCCGGGATAAGTCGAAGGCACCACGAAGTGGCGATTTTGGCGGCCAGAGCCCGGGGGTACAGGGGGCGGCGGCGACTGGCCGCCCCCTGTGCGCTCCCTGCGCCACGGAAAACATATTGCAGAAAAATTAACCGGGAGCGCAATATCCTCTGAAACGACACGCGATAAACGTTTTTCTAAAGCGAAAAAGTTGCAAACCGATAACAGTATCTACAGTTCTGGTGAGGTGATGGTTTTCCCGGCTCGCGGCGTAAACGCCTTAGCCGGGCTACAGTCGGGCTACAGTATTGTCCTGGTAGCCCGGCTAAGCGCAGCGCAAGCCGGGAAAATAACCAGCCTAGCGCGCCAGATTATCGTAGCCGCGCCAGCGATAATTTAGCACCGACAGCGCCCAACAAACGACGAACAGCCCCACCACCACAAACCCGGCATCGCCGAGGTTATCGTTTAACGCCCCTACCCAGCGCCACACCCCGCCGCTTAAGGCGAACTTATCCATTAACAGCCCCAGCGCCTCCAGGCCGCCGATAAACAGCGCCACCACCACCGAGGTACCGGTGATGGTCATATTGTAATAGAGCTTGCGCTGCGGCTTACTGAACGCCCAGCCGTAGGCGCCGACCATCAGCACATTATCAAGCGTATCCACCAGCGCCATACCGCTGGCGAACAGCGCCGGGAAGACCATTATCGACCAAATCGAAATGCCGCTCGACGCGCCGGCGGCGGAAATACCCAGCACGCCGATTTCGGTGGCGGTATCAAAGCCGAGACCAAACAAAAAGCCCACCAGATACATCTGCCAGCTGCGGCTTATCAGCCGGAAGGTTTTGCCAAACAGCCAGCTCATCATGCCGCCGCCGCTAACTATCTCATCGCTGACCTTTTCACCGCGCTTCCACGCCTGGAAGCTGCGCCACACGCTGCGCAAAATCACCAGATTGACCAGCGCCATCGCCAGCAGGAACAGCGCCGATACCGCGGTGCCAATCACGCTGCCGGTATCGTGTAGCCAGCTCATCTGCTGGCTGAAGGCGGTGGCCGTCGCGGCAATCGCCGCCGACGCCAGCACTACGATCGACGAATGCCCTAGCGAAAACCACGCCCCGACGCCAAACGGCCGCCGCCCCTGCTGCATCATCTTGCGGGTGACGCTATCAATCGCCGCAATATGGTCGGCGTCGACCGCATGGCGCAGACCGTAACCCCAGGCCAGCAGACTGGCGGCCATCAATGCCCCGCTATCGCCAAACGCCTGAAACGCCCATAGCCAGGCCAGGGCGTTCGCGGCGATAAGTCCCAGAACCAGCGCCGCCGCACGCGGCTGTTGGCGTAAAATCATCGTTATCATCTTAAATCCTTTGAGACTGCCAGCGGGCGGCGGCCACCACCGCCTGACCGTAGGCGATCGCGCCATCGCCAGCGGGAAGCTGCTGCGGCAAAAGCAAAGTAAAATCAGAAAGGTAATCGCTGAGGCGGGCGGCGAGCAGCTGATTATGCAGTACGCCGCCGCTACAAACGATTGTCGCGATCCCGCGGGAAGCGGCGCAGTCACGCGCCATCGCCGCCAGCCCGCAGGCCAGCGCATCATGAAAGGCCCAGGCTTTCTGCGCGGGCGTCGCCTGCCAGCGCAACCACTGTCGCCAGAAGGTGGATAAGTCCAGCTCGCCGCCGCGCCAGGGCAGCGTGACCGGATGGCTGACGCCCGGACAGCTGGCGGCCAGCGCCTCCAGCCGACAGGCCGCCTCGCCTTCGTAGCTCAGGCTCTCCGGCGCGCAATCCAGCGCGCAGGCGACGGCATCAAACAGCCGTCCGCAGGAAGAGGCGCGCGGCGAATTAATGCCGCGTTCGATGGCCTGCGCCAACAGCGGCCAGTTTCGCTGCCCCAGCGCGGCGGTTGGCGGGTATGACTGCCAGTCGGGAATAAATGTCAGGCACTGGGCCAACAAATTTCGCCACGGCTGGCGTGCCGCCAGATCGCCGCCCGGCAGCGCAACGGCCGGGAGGCCGCCAAGATGTTCACATTCGCGGTAGTTCACCCGCAGGCATTCGCCGCCCCACAGCGCGCCGTTTTCCCCCATCCCGATGCCATCAAGGGTCAGGGCGATCACATCGCCGCCGTCGAGCGGCCAGCGGTGTTCCGCCAGGCAAGCCGCCGCGTGGGCATGGTGATGCAGTACCGGCTCGACCGGTAACGACATTGACGCCGCCCACTGCGTCGAGCGATAGCCGGGATGGGCGTCAACCGCCACCCGCTGCGGCGCAAACGCATAAATGCTCTGCATTAACCGCAGTGCACTGCGCCACTGTTGCTCGACGCCCTCCTCGCCGAGATCGCCAAAATGCTGGCTCAGCACCGCTTCGCCGCCGCGCGCCAGGCAGAAGGTATTTTTCATATCCGCCCCCAGCGCCAGCAGCGGCGGAATATTATCCAGGCCCGGCGGCAGCGGCAGCGCATCCGGCACATAGCCACGGGCGCGGCGCAGCATCTCACCGCTTGAGCGCACCAGCGAATCGTCCATACGTTGCACGATATCGCGATTATGTAGCAGAAAACCGTCGGCTATATCGGCTAAGTCGGTGAGCGCTTCTTGATTACTCAACGCCGGAGGGCGGCCGCTGAGGTTGCCGGAGGTCATCACTATCGGGCGCGCCAGCGCCTGCAGAAGTAAATGCTGCAGCGGATTAGACGGCAGCATCACCCCGACTTCCGCAAGCCCTGGCGCAATCTCGTCACACAGGCCGGGAACCTGCGCTTTAGCCAGCAATACAATCGGCGCGGCGGGCGAGCGCAGCAGCGCCGCCGCCGCCGCGGGTAACTCCGCTGCCGTCGGCAGCATTACCGCCAGCGGTTTTGCCGGGCGCCGTTTTCGCGCGCGCAGCGCTGCCACCGCCACGCTATTGCCGGCATCGCAGGCCAGATGAAAACCGCCAATCCCTTTTATCGCCACAATATCGCCCGCCGCCAGCCGCGCGATGGCCGCCTGCAGCGCCGCTTCAGCGAATAGCGTTAGCGTTCCCGCCCGCCACTCCAGCTGCGGGCCGCAATCGGCACAGGCCACCGGCTGGGCGTGAAAACGGCGATCGGCAGGCTCCCGATACTCGGCAGCGCAGCGCGGACACAGCGGGAACGGCGCCATCGCGGTAAAGGGGCGATCGTATGGCATGGCGCGAATAATGGTGAAGCGCGGCCCGCAGTGGGTACAGTTGATAAAGGGGTAGCGGTAGCGGCGTTCTTGCGGATCGTTCATCTCCGCCAGGCACGCCGGGCAGGTTGCGGCATCGGGAACAATCTGCGTGCGCATACTGCCGCCGCCGCTGTGGCGTATGGTGAAATCCTGAGGAAGCTTATGCCAGTGAAACGGGGTGCAGTCGGTGCTGTCAATACGCGCCAGCGGCGGACAGTGACGGGCCAACGCGGCGGTAAAACCACCGTCGTTGCCGATCAGCCTGACCAGCACGCCGTCGCCGTCGTTACAGACATCGCCGCCGCGCGCCATTTGTCGCGCCAGTTGCCAGACGAAGGGGCGGAAACCCACCCCCTGCACTTTACCGCGAATGCGGATTTGCACCCCGTTCATGCGGCGTATTACCAGGCCAGCGCCGTACGGCGACGTTTTTCGAGGTTCATCTGCTCAAGCTTGTTGCGGTCAACGCAAACCAGCGCGTGCGTCGGACAGGCTTCAATGCAGGCCGGGCCGCTATCGCGCTGGTGGCACAGGTCGCACTTGTTGGCTTCGGCTTTTTCCGCCATGACGTTCAACCCGGCACCGCTGTGGCGAACGACCGGGCGCACCACCACTTCCATCGCCCCATACGGGCAGGCGACAACGCAGGTTTTACAGCCGATGCAGCGCTCCTGCATCACGTGGACAAAGCCTTTATCGCGGCTGATGGCGCCGTTCGGGCAGACGTTGGCGCATGGCGCGTCTTCACATTGACGACAGGCCGTCGCCGTCGACACATTGACGCCTTTGATCACATGAATACGCGGCAGGAACGACTGCGGCGTCAGCGCGGCGCAATCCTGATTTTCCTGATGAGAGACCACGCAGGCCACTTCACAGGTGCGGCAGCCGATGCATTTGCTCGCATCGGCGATAATGAAACGGTTCATCCATTTCTCCAGCGGAAAGAAGTTAACGCGCCGGATTATGCATAATACGTTCCAACTTTTATTTCATTGAAATTTAAGGGGATTAAATTAACAGCCGCTGTCATCGTCACAACTGACGATGACAAATGACGACATCAGGCATGCGGGCCGCGCGCCAACGACTCGCGTTCAATCAGCTCGCCGGGGAAAGTTTGCTGATATTTAAATTCGCCGCCGTCGAGCATAAAGATCAGCCTGTTGATGCTCTCTTTCATCATTTCGGTGACCGGAATTTTAACGCTGGAGAGCGAGGGGATCACATACGGCGCCAGCGCGATGTCATCGAAACCGATCACCGATACCTGCTGCGGCACCGCGATCCCCTGCTGGTGCAGTTGCTTAATCGCACCGATCGCCATGTCGTCATTACTGGCGACCAGCGCGCTGAAACTGACGCCGCGTTGGCTGAGCGCTTCGACAGCGGCGGCGCCGGTGTGCGGCGTCCAGCGCCCTTCAACGATCAGTTCTTGCCGCACGGGAAGCCCCTGGCCTGCCAGCGCGTCTTTATAACCAGAGAGACGCTCAACCCCGGTAGGCGAATCCAGCGAACCGGTGATAAACGCAATGTCGCGATGACCGCTGGTAATTAACTTTTCAACCGCCATCCGCGCCGAGGCTTTGTGATCGGACCATACGCAGTGGCTGGCGTGGCGGCGCAGGCGACGGTTCAGCACCACGATCGGCTGCTCATGATTGTCGATGATCTCATCCATTTCATCGACGCTTAGAAAGCGCGGATAGATGATGATCGCGTCGCAGCGCAGGTCGAGCAGATACTGAATCGCCTCGCGCTCTTCTTGCGCGCTGTGTTTGCCGTCGGCAAGGATCAGCTGCCGCCCCTGATCTTCCGTCAGCCGCGCCACGTGAAACAGCAGTTCGCTGAAATAAACGCCGTGATAAAGGGTGTTGGTTACCACCAGCCCGATGGTCTGGCTTTTTTTGGTCGCCAGATTGCGCGCCAGCAGATTCGGCCGATAGCCGCTTTCGGCAATTGCCTGAAACACCCGGTCTTTGGTTTCCTGGCTGACATAGCCGTTGCCCGACAGCACCCGCGAAACGGTCGCCTTTGATACTCCCGCGCGCTTCGCAACCTCCAGCATCGTTGCCATGGGGTTCTTCCTGTAACTTAAGTTGCCTGCAGTGTACTGCACGTCTCGCCGTTTTTCAGCAGTCGGCATCGCCCTGATGTTGCTCTGCCCCTGCTTATAAAGCGATCAAAATCACAAATTTGCAAAGTGAGTTTTTTAGTTCTTGTATGACTCAATGAAACTCATCATGATTTTGTGGAACCGGTTTCCTATGCATATACCGCGCATAGCCGCCGTCAGGCGCTGGCGTGTAATCAGTACCCTATTGATAAAACAGGATAAAATCCGATGTCTAAAAATTATGCAGCCCTGGCGAACCAGATCCTGACGGCGATCGGCGGCGCAGATAACGTCGTTGCCGTGACCCACTGCATGACCCGCCTGCGCTTCGTGGTGAAAGATAATCAACGCGTGGACGCCCCTGCGCTGAAAGCGCTGCAAGGGGTACTTGGCGTCGTGCGTAGCGATAACCAGTGCCAGGTGATCATCGGCAATACCGTCTCGCAGGCGTATCGCGAGGTGCTGAATTTGCTGCCCGGCGAGTTGCGCCCGGCGGAGCCGCAAGGGAAACCGCCGCTGACCTTAAAACGCATCGGCGCCGGGATCCTTGATGCGCTGATCGGCACCATGTCTCCGCTGATCCCGGCGATTATCGGCGGATCGATGGTCAAACTGCTGGCGATGATCCTGGAGATGAGCGGCGCGTTGCCAAAAGGCTCGCCGACGCTGACCATTCTGACGCTTATCGGCGACGGCGCGTTCTTCTTCCTGCCGCTGATGGTTGCCGCTTCCGCGGCGGTAAAATTCAAAACCAATATGTCGCTGGCTATCGCCATCGCCGGGGTGCTGGTGCATCCGGGGTTCATCGAATTAATGGCTAAAGCCGCGCAGGGCGAGCACGTTGAATTCGCCTTCATTCCGGTTACCGCGGTGAAATACACCTACACGGTGATCCCGGCGCTGGTGATGACCTGGTGTCTCTCTTATATCGAACGTTGGGTCGATCGCATCACCCCGGCGGTGACGAAAAACTTCCTTAAACCGATGCTGATCGTGCTGATTGCCGCGCCGCTGGCGATCCTGCTGATTGGCCCGCTCGGCATCTGGATCGGCAGCGCAATCTCCGCGCTGGTGTACACGATCCATAGCTATCTCGGCTGGCTGTCGGTGGCGATCATGGGTGGACTCTGGCCGCTGCTGGTGATGACCGGGATGCACCGCGTCTTTACGCCAACCATCATTCAAACCATCGCCGAAACCGGCAAAGAAGGCATGGTGATGCCATCGGAAATCGGCGCCAACCTGTCGCTGGGCGGATCGTCGCTGGCGGTGGCGTGGAAAACCAAAAACCCGGAGCTGCGCCAGACCGCATTAGCGGCAGCGGCATCGGCGATTCTGGCCGGGATTTCCGAACCGGCGCTGTACGGCGTGGCGGTACGTCTGAAACGCCCGCTGGTCGCCAGCTTAATCAGCGGCTTTATTTGCGGCGCGGTGGCGGGGATTGCCGGGCTGGCCAGCCATTCGATGGCGGCGCCGGGGCTGTTCACCAGCGTCCAGTTTTTCGATCCGGCCAATCCGATGACTATCGTTTGGGTCTTTGGCGTGATGGCGCTGTCGGTGGTGCTCTCCTTTGTGCTGACGCTGCTGCTCGGTTTTGAAGATATCCCGGTAGAAAATGCCGCCGCCGACGCCAGACAGCGCCAGGGCGCGGCCACTCACGCCTGAACACTTTTTTGAACGCGAGGTAACGCATGTCGAGTTTTCCACACGGATTTTTATGGGGCGGCGCTCTGGCCGCCAACCAGTCTGAAGGCGCTTGTCTTGAAGGCGGCAAAGGGCTGACGACCGTTGATACTATTCCGCACGGCGCCCATCGCCTGGCGGTGAAGCTGGGCCAGGAGAAGCGCTTTACGCTTCGCGAAGATGAATTCTACCCAAGCCACGTGGCGATCGATTTTTACCATCGCTATAAAGAGGATATCGCCCTGATGGCGGAGATGGGGTTTAGCGTCTTTCGTACCTCTATCGCCTGGAGCCGCCTGTTCCCGCGCGGTGATGAACAACAGCCAAACCCGGAAGGTATCGCTTTCTACCGTGCGATGTTCGAGGAGTGCAGAAAGTACGGGATCGAACCGCTGGTCACCCTGTGCCACTTTGATGTACCGATGCATCTGGTGACGGAATATGGCTCCTGGCGTAATCGGAAGATGGTCGATTTCTTCAGCCACTATGCGCGCACCTGCTTTGAAGTATTTGACGGTCTGGTGAAATACTGGCTTACCTTCAATGAAATCAACATCATGCTGCATAGTCCCTACTCCGGCGCCGGTCTGGTGTTTGAGGAGGGAGAAAATCAGGAGCAGGTGAAATACCAGGCCGCGCATCACGAGCTGGTGGCTAGCGCGCTGGCGACAAAAATCGCCCATCAGGTCAACCCGCAAAACCAGGTCGGCTGCATGCTGGCGGGCGGTAACTTCTACCCGTATTCCTGTAAGCCGGAAGATGTCTGGATGGCGCTGGAAAAAGATCGTGAAAACCTGTTCTTTATCGATGTACAGGCACGCGGCGCCTATCCGGTGTGGGCCGCGCGGGTATTCCGCGAGAAAGGCGTCACTATTGCCAAACAGCCGGGCGACGACGAAATCCTTAAAAACACCGTCGATTTCGTCTCCTTTAGCTATTACGCCTCGCGCTGCGCGTCAGCGGAGATGAACGCCAGCAACACCAACGCCGCCAATATCGTCAAGTCGCTGAAGAATCCGTATATTGCCGCCAGCGAATGGGGCTGGGGCATCGATCCGCTCGGCCTGCGCATCACCATGAACATGATGTATGACCGCTATCAGAAACCGCTATTCCTCGTGGAAAACGGGCTCGGCGCGCGCGATGAGATCGACGCCAACGGCGAAATCAACGACGACTACCGCATTAGCTATCTGCGTGAACACATCAAGGCGATGCGCGACGCCATCGATGATGGCATTCCGGTCATCGGCTATACCAGCTGGGGCTGTATCGATTTGGTCTCCGCCTCCACCGGCGAGATGAGCAAGCGCTACGGTTTCGTGTATGTCGATCGCGACGATGCCGGAAACGGCACGCTTGCGCGCAAGCGCAAGAAATCGTTCTGGTGGTATAAGAAGGTCATCGCCAGCAACGGGGCGGATCTGGAGTAGTCGGTATTGCCGGGTGGCGGCTTACGCCTTACCCGGCCTACGGTCCGTACGGCCTGCCGTTATTTTATTCACCACGCTGGCTGAAACTGCCGGTGTTGGTGGCCTCAAAATCGCTGAGACGTTCCCGGAAGGCCGGGGAACGCCTCTTCCTCGGCCGCTTCCAGCGCGGCAAAACCGCCCTGCTCCTGCCAGCCATCAAGCCGCGCGTATACCGTCGCGACGGCATCCTTAACAGGCTGAGTCATCGGGTAATAGAAACCGACTATATCGGGCTGAATGCCCACAAAAATCACCTCGCCAACATCCTCTTTTAACTGATCGATAAGATAGTTAAGCGGCATGTTGTGGGTGGTCATCATAAACATGTCGGCGATATCGTCCGGGTCGACAATACGGATTTCGCCGGGATTAAGCCCCATATCGGTCGCGTCGACGATCAGTAGCCGGGTCGGGCGCAGCTCGCGGATGGCGACGATATCGTTTTCCGGCGCGCTGCCGCCGTCAATCACCACCCAGCCGCCGACCGGATTGGCCGCGCACATTTCCGCCAGCAGCGGGCCTGCGCCGTCATCGCCCATCATGCTGTTGCCGACACACAGTAAAACGTCAGTCACGTAGTCTCCTCACCATCAGATAGATGGCGCTTTCCTGGTGAATATCGTGCAGCATGCTGAGCAGGGTTTTACTCCACGCCTGCTGCTCCGGGGTCTGCGCGGACTGCGCTTTATCAAAGGCATTAGCCAGCATCGCCACGTGATTACTGTCGATAACGATCTCGCCATACTTCGGTACGCCTTCCATTTTGCGCCGCGCGGCGCTGCCCGCCTCCAGCGTACCGATCCACGCCAGATAGTCCTCCCACGGGCAGCTTAACGCCGCTTCCAGGCAGTCGATGACGCCGAGGTGGTGGCCAATCGCCAGGCTGTAATAGACCACCTGCTGCGCCTGATCCGGCGTCGCGTCGTTCTCATCAATAAATTTACGGCTCAGCTGACTGAACACCACCGTCTCGCTCATCGGATACGCGCCCCCTCGACCACCTGATTCAGGTGCGTAACGATCTCGGTCAGACGCGGATCTTTCTCCGCCTCCAGCCAGCGCAGTACCTGATTATCTCCCTGCCCCAGAAGACGCATATAGTCGTCGGCGATCTGGCGGCCATAGCGATAGCCGGCCAGACGGCGCGCTTCGCGATCGATACGTACCCGCAGCGGCTGAACCATGTTGGGATGCAGCAATTCGGTTGGCTGGTCGTCAAGCTCGCCCGGCTGACGGGCGTGGATTTTTTGCTCCAGCAGACCGAGCGCCATCGCAAAACCGTACAGCGTGGCGGCAGGCGTCGGCGGACAGCCCGGAATATAGACATCGACCGGCACAATTTTGTCGGTGCCGCCCCATACGCAGTACAAATCGTGGAAGATACCACCGCTGTTGCCGCAGGCGCCGTAAGAGATGCAGATTTTCGGATCCGGCGCCGATTGCCAGGCGCGCAGCGCCGGCGAACGCATCGCGCGGGTCACCGCGCCGGTAAACAGCAGAATATCGGCATGGCGCGGCGACGGAACTACTTTAATTCCGAAGCGTTCGGCGTCGAATAGCGGCGAAAGGGTGGCGAAAATCTCGATTTCACAGCCGTTACAGCCGCCGCAGTCGACGCGGTAAACATAGGCGGAACGTTTGATTTTTTTCAGCAGCGAGGCCTTCATGCTGGCGATGGATTCATCCACCGTCATCGGCAGCGGAATGCCGTTTTCATCGCGCGGGCCTAATAAATTGCTCATCAGCTGGCCTCCCTCATGTGGCGAGTCAGTTCAATACGATCGGACGGCACCAGGCATTTCTGGCGTTTGCATTCCGGGCAGGTCTCAAAACTTTCGCGGTGCAATTCGGCGCGGGTATCGCCGTTGTGCTTAAGCAGCGCAATGGCGTAGTCGATCTCTTTTTGTACCGCGAAAGGCCGCGCGCAGACCCGACAGTGGCAAATGGCAAAGCGCGATTGCTGGAGGAAATCCTCTTTTTTCCACACCGCCAGTTCATACTCCTGCGACAGCTTAATCGCCGCCGTCGGGCAGACCTCTTCACAGCGGCCGCAGAAAATACAGCGCCCGAGGTTGAACTGCCACGCCAGCTGGTTAGTCGCCAGATCGGTCTCTACCGTCAGGGCGTTAGACGGACAGGCATTCACGCAGGCCGCGCAGCCGATGCACTGCTGCGGATTGTGCTCCGGTTTGCCGCGGAAGTTTTTATCCACCGGCATCGGCTCCAGCGGATAGGAGTGGGTCACGGTGCCGGTCTTGATGACTTTTTTAATAAAGGTAAACATTGTTGCTCCCAGGTTGTGTGCGGCCTTTTTCCCTCACCCTAGCCCTCTCCCTGAAAGGGAGAGGGGACAGCTCTGCCCTTCCCCCTCTCCCCTGTGGGGAGAGGGTCGGGGTGAGGGGCCCCACGCAATGGCTCAATTATTTCAGCGGCGAGTTTTTACGCTCGATGCTGTAGCGCTCCAGCTCTTTGTACGGCACCACTTTGCTTTTCTTCTTACGCACATCGACCACCGTCATGCGGTCGGTACAGGAGTAGCAGGGATCGAGGCTGCCGATAATCAGCGGCGCGTCGGAGACGGTGTTGCCGCGCAGCATATAGCGCAGGGTCGGCCAGTTGGCGTAGGTGGCCGCACGGCAGCGCCAGCGGTACAGTTTTTGGTTGTCGCCGGTCATGCTCCAGTGGATATCGTCGCCGCGCGGCGCTTCCGAGAAGCCCAGCGCGAAGCGGTGCGGAATATAGGTGAAGCCATCCACCATCAGCGGGCCGCCGGGCAGATTGTCGAGACCGAAATCAATCATATTCAGCGCGGTATAAACTTCGTTGATACGCACCTTGAGGCGAGAAATCACGTCGCAGCCCTGCTCACTATGGACTTCCATCGGCAGCAGACCGTAACCGACGAACGGGTGATCGGCGCGGGTATCGCGGGCGTGGCCGCTGGCGCGGACCATCGGGCCGACGTTACTGAAGTCGCGGGCGATTTCTGGATCCAGACGGCCAATACCGACGGTGCGCTGTTCCATGTTCGGCGTGCTGAGCAGCATATCCACCAGTTCCTGCACATCGCGACGCATCTGCTGCGCCAGCTGGCGGGTCTGGATCATGTCCTCTTTCAGCAGATCGCGGCGAATCCCGCCGATCAGGTTCATGCCGTAGGTTTTACGCGCGCCGGTGAGGATCTCCGCCATCTTCATTGAGGTTTCGCGCACGCGGAAGAACTGCATAAAACCGGAGTCAAAGCCGGTGAAGTGGCAGGCCAGGCCAAGGTTCAGCAGGTGCGAGTGCAGGCGTTCCACTTCCAGCAGAATGGCGCGGATCATCTGCGCGCGCTCCGGCACCACGATGCCCATCGCGTTCTCCACCGAGGTGGTATAGGCGGTGCTGTGGGCAAAGCCGCAGATGCCGCATACCCGGTCCGACAGGAACGTTACTTCGTTGTAACCCATGCGGGTTTCCGCCAGCTTTTCCATGCCGCGATGGACATAGAACAGGCGGTAATCGGCGTCGATAATGTTCTCGCCGTCGACAAACAGACGGAAGTGTCCAGGCTCATCGGAGGTGACGTGCAGCGGGCCAATCGGCACCACGTTGTTTTTCTTACTGCCGAGCTCGTTAATGAACTCGTAGGTCTCCGCGTCGGTGGTCGGCGCCGGGCGCTGGCGGTAGTCCATGCTGTCTTTACGCAGCGGATAGAGTTCATCCGGCCAGTCGTCCGGCAGCACCAGGCGGCGCTCGTCCGGCAGGCCCACCGGCACCAGACCGTACATATCGCGCACTTCGCGCTCGCCCCATACCGCCGCCGGCACGCGCGGGGTCACCGACGGATATTCCGGTTTGTTGGCATCGACTTCCACGCGCACGGTGATCCAGCATTTAGTGCCCTGCTCCATCGACAGCACGTAGTAAACCGCATAGTGGCCGTTCAACTTACGTTCGTCGTTGCCGAACAGTACCGACAGCCAGCCGCCCTGTTTGTAGTACAGGAACTCGACCACTTCCGGCAGGTAGTTAACCTTCACGGTGACGGTTAGCTGATCTTTGGTCTGCCAGGCTTCGTCCAGCACCACGCCAGGAAAGGCCTGGTGCAGCGCCGCAAGATAGTGTTGACCGATTTTTTCTTCAGACATGCTCAAATTCTCTTAATCACGCCACCAGCAAGGAGACGAAAGCTAAAAAGGCGAAACCAAACCCGGCCCAGGTGACGCGGGAAGTGGCGCAGAAGCGTAGACGCGCCATGCTGTTTTCGAAGAGCGCGATAATCAGCACTCCCGCTACCAGCTTGACGATGGCGACCACCAGCGCCAGCAGCAGGCCTGGCGCGCTAAAGCTGGTCATCTGTCCCCACGGGATAAATACGCCGACGAACATCTGCAGCACCACCAGCTGTTTCAGGCTGATGCCCCACTTCAGCACCGCAAAACCGCTGCCGCTGTACTCGGAAAGCGGCCCTTCCTGCAGCTCCTGTTCGGCCTCGGCTAAATCGAACGGCAGTTTGCCCATTTCGATAAAGGTGGCGAAAGCGCAGGCGCACAGCGCAAGGATCAGCGGGATGCTGCGCGCGGCGGGCCAGTGGTAAATGGTGTCGGTAATCGCGCTAATATGGGTGGAGCCGGATACCTGCGCCGCGACCCACAGCCCAAGCAGCAGGATCGGTTCGACCAGCACGCCGAGCATCGCTTCACGGCTGCTGCCGATAGCGGTGAACGGACTACCGGTATCCAGGCCGGAAATGGCGAAGAAGAAACGGGCGATGGCGAACAGGTAGATAAGCGTAATCAGGTCGCCCAGCCCCGGCAGCGGTGAATCTACGGTCACTACCGGCAGCGCGGCGGCGATGGTCAGCATCACGCCGACCATCACAAACGGCGTCAGGCGGAATACCCAGCCGGAAGCGTCCGGGCCCACGCTCTGGCGACCCAGCAGTTTCAGGATATCCCGATACTCCTGCAGTACGCCCGGCCCGCGGCGGTTATGCAGGCGCGCGCGGGCAACGCGGGTCAGGCCGGACAGCAGCGGCGCGACGGCAAACAGTACCAGCGCCTGTATTAATGCAACGAATAGGTTCACTCTCAGGCTCCTCGCGAAATCACAATCACCACCAGTACCGCCAGCTCGATCAGCGCCACGCCGCGCAGCAAGGCGGGCGCAGCGGCGTTCTGCCAGCCGGGCACCAGCCGTACCGGATTCAACCAGTGACGCAGCTTCAGCAGCGGCGCAAAGGCTTCTTTCACCGGCATGGCGAAGCCGTGGGCGGTGACCACCATCGATTGTTCATGATCGTAGCCGCAGACCCACGCCGCGCCGCGTGAGCGCGCCGGCAGGCGGTCGCCTTTGAAGAAGATCATCAGCAGGAACGGCAGCAGCGGACAGGCAATCAGCAGAATGGCGATCAGCGGCTGCGATACGACGCTAGTGGCCTGCGCCGGAACCGGAATGACGTGGCCGACCAGCGGCAACAGCCACGGCGCCGCCACGCCGCCGATGACGCAGCACGCGGCGGCCAGCACCACGCTTAAGGTCATCAGCCAGGGCGCGCAGGTGGCGTTTTCCGCCTCTTGACTGCGCGGCGCGCCAAGGAAGGTGACACCGTAGACTTTGGCCATACACATCACCGCCAGCGCCCCGGTAATCGCCAGGCCAACCGCCAGTAGCGGCCCCAGCAGACGGCCGATAAACACCTCGCCGGTGCTCAGCTTGAAGAAGGATTGATAGATAACCCATTCGCCGGCAAAGCCGTTCAGCGGCGGCAGCGCGGCCATCGCCATCAGCCCCACCAGCATGGCGAGTGAAATCAGCGGCATTTTTTTACCGATGCCGCCCAGCTTCTCGATATCGCGATGCCCGGTACGGAACCACACCGCCCCCGCGCCAAGGAACAGCGTGGTTTTGAACAGGCTGTGGTTGATCAGGTGGTACATGCCGCCGATAAAGCCCAGCACCATCAGCGCATTGTTGCCGGTGGCAATACCGGTGACGAAGGCGCCGAGGCCAAGCAGAATAATGCCGATGTTTTCCAGAGTGTGGTAAGCCAGCAGGCGCTGGATGTTATGTTCCATCAGCGCGTACAGCCCGCCAATAAAGGCGGTAATCATCCCCAACACCAGCAGCAGCACGCCCCACCACAGCGGCGGCACGCTACCTGCCAGCGACACGGTCAGGATGCCGTACAGACCGACCTTCATCACCACCGTTGAAAACAGCGCGGCGGCCGGGGCGCTGGCGCCCGCATGCGCCTGCGGCGCCCAGCCGTGCAGCGGGATCACCCCGGCGAGCAGGGCAAAACCGAGCAGACCCGGCAGCCACAGCGCCATGTTCTGCGGCGCGCCGGCGGCCAGCTGGCTAATCGCCGCCAGATCGAGAGTGCCGTAGAACGACCACACCAGCCAGCAGGTCCACGCCAGCAGTAGGGTACCGAGACGCCCCAGCGCAAACCACAGTTTGCCGGACTGCGCGCAACCGGTGAGAAACGCGGCGCACAGCGCCATGATTTCCGCCATCACCACCAGGCTGCCGAAGTTAGTCACCACCACCGCGCAGGTGGCGGCAGCCAGCAGCAGGTTAACCAGCAGGCCATTCGATTTGACCTGCGGATGACGATGCCAGGAAATGTTAAACAGCGAAATCGGCAGCGCCGACAGGCCGATGGCCAACAGCCACAGAGCGTTAATCCCGCCCACCCGCATCGCCAGATGCAGATACTGCAGCATGCCGCCGTTGATCCGCTCCGGCGCGATCAGCGCCGAGAAACCGGCGACGATTAACATCGCGCTGGCGACCGCGCCGCCGATCCCGGCAATCGCGCCGCTCAGCGGTTTACGCAGACTAAACAAAAACGCCAGCACCGCGCTGGCGGCATACCAGGCAACCGCCTGATTCACTAATGCAACCACGCTCATTTCACGCCCCCTTGTTGCGCCTGAAACAGCGACAAATCGCCGAGGTCGGTATTAAAGGTCAGTTCGCGCTTACGCTTGCTGGACTTAGCAATATCGCGAATATCCACCAGCAGTAAGGCTTTGGTCGGGCAGGTCCGCACGCAGGCCGGGCCCTGCTCATCAAAGTGGCAGAGGTCGCATTTCACGGCGATAGCGCGAACGCCAGGCACCCAGTCGAGCAGCGAGCTGACGCGGGCCGGAGCCGGCGGCGCGGCGGGCGCCATCGGCGTGTTAGCGTTGGCGGGAATATCCAACGGGCGGCTGCCGGAGAATTCAATCGCGCCGAACGGGCAGGCGATGCCGCACAGTTTGCAGCTCACGCACAGGCTTTCATTGAGCTGTACCGCGCCGTCAACGCGAGTAATGGCGTTGACCGGGCACACCGCGGCGCAGGGCGCGTCTTCACAGTGGTGGCACATCTGCGGCGCAGACTCTTTTTCATTACGCATGACCTGCAGGCGCGGCATACTTTGCAGGCCATACTGGCGGTGCGTCTCGGAACAGGCGGCTTCGCAGGTGCGGCAGCCAATACAGACGCTGGAATCAGCAATTACAAAACGGTTCACCGGGTCATCCTCGGGTGAAAGTCACTTTTGACGAAATCAGGCCGCGCAGGTGTCGGTTTCGACACTTGTCGACACTTCACAATTAATGGACCTGCGCCAGATGGCTTAAATCCACCGGCTGGTCGCGCTCCATGGCCTCATACAGACGGTCATAGACGGTGGCGATGATCGCCAGGTAGTGTTCCAGCACCGCTTCGCGGGAACGGTTACTGATGCGACCGTCAATTACGCCTTCCGCATCCAGCGTCGCCTGGGCGATCAGCCGTTTGTCATCGCCATTTTTGCTTTCTACGTAGTATTCGATGGTGTGGCTGTTAAAGCCTTCCGCCAGCGCGACATATACCTGAAAGTGGCCGAACAGCACGAAGCACAGCTCTTTGTCCGGCGCGCAGCTCATCGCGTGATGCAGACGCGCTTTCGACAGGGTGATGCCCTGAACCAGCGAGTTGCAGTAGGTGTGCCACTGCTCCTGATGCTGGCGGTGACGATCGGCGATGTAGTCCGCCTTTTCACTTAATTCCCAAATTGTCATCCCGGATCCTCCCGTTACATGAGATGCACCGGTTAAGCATTTTCCATGCCAATATTTATTTATTTGAATTTAAATGAATTATTAAAAACTCGCGCGCCATCACGACATGTCGATGACAGCCGCACGTCGTCGTCATCGACAGTTCCCCCACCGTTTATGGTCTCCTGGCATCGTTATTGCATATAGCCGCCATAGTATTAACGGAGGCCAACATGCACGAAATCACGCTAAGCCAGCGGGCGCTGGAAATTATTGAGCAACAGGCGCGGCAAAACGGCGCGCGCCGGGTCACCGGCGTGTGGCTGAAGGTCGGCGCGTTTTCCTGCGTGGAGGCCAGCGCCCTCACCTTCTGTTTTGAACTGGTGTGCCGCGGCACGCTGGCGGAAGGCTGCGCGTTGCACATTGCCGAACAACAGGCCGAATGCTGGTGTGAACGCTGTCAGCAGTATGTGCATCTTGTCTCTCAGCACGTCCGCCGCTGCCCGCACTGCGATAACGGCCAGTTGCAGATCGTGGCGGATGATGGCTTACAGATTCAGCGTTTAGAATTGGAGTAAAAGATTATGTGTACGACATGCGGCTGCGGAGAAGGCAACCTTTATATCGAAGGCGATGAACATAACCCGCACTCGGCGTTTCGCAGCGCCCCCTTCGCCCCCGCCCCGCGCCAGACCATGACCATCACCGGCGTGAAAATCGATAACTTTGCCCCGACCCGCAGCGCGCAAGGCGATCTGCATTACGGCCACGGCGAAGCGGGTACCCACGCGCCGGGGCAAAGCCAGCGGCGGATGCTGGAAGTCGAAATCGACGTGCTGGATAAAAACAATCGCCTGGCGGCGCGCAACCGCGCGCGCTTCGCGGCGAACAATCAACTGGTGCTGAATCTGGTCTCCAGCCCCGGCTCCGGTAAAACCACCCTGCTCACCGAAACCCTGACGCGCCTGAAAGGCATCGTCGACTGCGCGGTCATTGAAGGCGATCAGCAGACGGTCAACGATGCCGCGCGTATCCGCGCCACCGGCACGCCGGCGATTCAGGTCAATACCGGCAAGGGCTGCCATCTCGATGCGCAAATGATTGCCGACGCCTCTGCGCGTCTGCCGGCTGGCGATAACGGCATTCTGTTTATCGAAAACGTCGGCAACCTGGTCTGCCCGGCCAGCTTCGACCTTGGCGAACGTCATAAAGTGGCGGTGCTGTCGGTCACCGAAGGGGAAGATAAACCGCTGAAGTATCCGCATATGTTTGCCGCCGCCAGCCTGATGCTGCTCAACAAAGTCGACCTGCTGCCGTACCTCAACTTTGACGTCGAGAAGTGCCTCGCCTGCGCGCGGGAAGTGAATCCGCATATCGAGATTATTTTGCTCTCCGCCACCAGTGGCGAAGGCATGGACCAGTGGCTCAACTGGCTGGAGACGCAGCGATGTGCATAGGCATTCCGGGGCAAATTCGCACGATTGACGGCGTGATGGCGAAGGTTGAAGTGTGTGGCATTCAGCGCGAAGTCGATCTGACGCTGGTCGGCGCCGTCGACGAACAGGGCCAGCCGCGCATCGGCCAGTGGGTGCTGGTACACGTCGGGTTCGCCATGAGCGTGATTAACGAAGCCGAAGCGCGCGATACCCTCGAGGCGCTGCAAAACATGTTCGAGGTTGAACCGGACGTCGGCGCGCTGCTGTACGGCGAGGAGCGATAATGCGTTTTGTTGATGAATACCGCGCGCCGGAGCAGGTGCTGCAGCTGGTCGAACATCTGCAGCAGCGCGCCCGGCTGCTGGACTATAGTGAAGCCCGCCCGCTACGGATGATGGAGGTCTGCGGCGGTCATACTCACGCCATCTTTAAATTCGGCCTCGACCAGCTATTACCGAAGAATATTGAATTTATTCACGGCCCCGGCTGCCCGGTGTGCGTCCTGCCGATGGGCCGCATTGACGCGTGTATCGAGATAGCCAGCCGCCCAGAGGTGATTTTCTGCACCTTTGGCGATGCGATGCGCGTGCCGGGAAAAAACGGGTCGCTGCTGCAGGCGAAGAGTCGCGGCGCCGATGTGCGAATCGTTTACTCGCCGATGGACGCCCTGCGGCTGGCGCAGCAGAATCCGCAGCGCGAGGTGGTTTTTTTTGGTCTCGGTTTCGAAACCACCATGCCCGCCACCGCACTGACGCTGCGTCAGGCCCGCGAGCGCAACGTCGACAACTTCTACTTTTTCTGTCAGCACATCACCTTGCTGCCGACGCTGCGCAGCCTGCTGGACCAGCCGGACAACGGTATCGATGCGTTTCTCGCCCCCGGCCACGTCAGTATGGTGATTGGCACCGACGCCTACGGTTTCATCGCCAGCGACTATCATCGGCCATTAGTCGTTGCTGGATTTGAACCACTTGATCTACTGCAAGGCGTGATCATGCTGGTTGAGCAGAAAATAGCGCAGCGCAGTCAGGTAGAGAATCAGTACCGTCGCGTGGTGCCGGATGCCGGTAACGCGCTGGCGCAGGCGGCAATCGCCGAGGTCTTTTGCCTGAGCGGCGATAGCGAATGGCGCGGCCTGGGGACGATCAACGATTCCGGCGTTTGCCTGACGCCAGATTATCAACGCTTTGACGCCGAGGCCCATTTCCGCCCGGCGCCGCAGCGCGTTTGCGACGACCCGCGCGCCCGCTGCGGTGAAGTGCTGACCGGGCGTTGTAAACCACACCAGTGCCCGCTGTTTGGTCGCGTCTGCAACCCGCAGAGCGCCTTTGGCGCGCTGATGGTCTCCTCAGAGGGCGCCTGCGCCGCCTGGTATCAATATCGCAGTCAGGAAAATAAAGCATGAAAAGCATTCAGTTAGCTCACGGTAGCGGCGGTCAGGCGATGCAGCAACTCATTGGCGAGCTGTTTATGCAGGCCTTCGCCAACCCCTGGCTGGCCGAACAGGAAGATCAGGCGCGTTTAGATCTCGCCGGGCTTGCCGCCCAGGGCGATCGGCTGGCCTTCTCAACGGACAGCTACGTCATTGATCCGTTATTTTTCCCCGGCGGCGATATCGGCAAACTGGCAATTTGCGGCACCGCCAACGACGTGGCGGTCAGCGGCGCCGTGCCACGCTATCTCTCCTGCGGGTTTATTCTCGAAGAGGGGCTGGAGATGGCGACGCTGGAAGCGGTGGTGCGCAGCATGGCAACTACCGCTCAGCAAGCAGGGATTGCCATTGTGACCGGCGATACCAAAGTGGTGCCGCGCGGCGCGGCAGATAAAATATTCATCAATACCGCCGGTATTGGCGCCATCCCCGGCGATATTCACTGGGGAGCGCAGCAGATTAGCGCCGGCGATGTGCTGCTGGTCAGCGGCACGCTCGGCGATCACGGCGCCACCATTCTTAACCTGCGCGAACAGCTGGGGCTGGACGGCGCATTATCCAGCGACTGCGCGGTGCTGACGCCGCTTATCCAGACCCTGCGCGAGATTCCGGGCATCAAAGCGCTGCGCGACGCCACCCGCGGCGGCGTCAATGCGGTGGCGCACGAGTTTGCCGCCGCCAGCGGCTGCGGTATCGAACTGCATGAAGCGAAGCTGCCGGTCAACGATACGGTGCGCGGCGTCTGCGAACTGCTGGGGCTCGACGCCCTGAATTTCGCCAACGAAGGTAAACTGGTGATTGCCGTCGCCAGAGAAGCCGCGCCGCGCGTACTTGAGCATTTACGGTCTCACCCGCTCGGGCAGAATGCCGCGATAATTGGTGACGTTGTCGAGCGCGCCGGCGTGCGCTCTGTCGGGTTATATGGCGTTAAACGTACGCTCGATCTTCCCCACGCCGAGCCGCTGCCAAGAATTTGCTAACCACTGAACCGGCCCGGAGGGCGGCAGCCGCCTTATCCTGGCGACTTCAAAGCGGCAACAATTGTTTTATTAACAGACTATTATTTGATTCATCTCTTTATTCTGCGCCGCGCTGCGGCGCTTTTTGGACTTAAGCAATGTCGTATACACCAATGGGCGATCTCGGGCAGCAGGGTCTGTTTGATATCACCCGTATTTTATTACAGCAGCCCGATCTGGCCGCGCTGAGCGAAACGCTAACCCGTCTGGTGCAGCAATCCGCGCTTGCCGACCGGGCGGCGATTATCTTGTGGAACCACGGCAACCATCGCGCCGCCAGGTACGCCTGCGACGACGCCGGGCAGCCGGCAAGCTACGAAGATGAAACCGTACTGGCGCACGGCCCGGTACGCCGCCTGCTGTCGCGCCCCGACGCGCTACATTGCGACAACGCGACCTTCGCCGAAACCTGGCCGCAGCTGGCCGCCAGCGGCATTTACCCGGAATTCGGCTACTACTGCCTGCTGCCGCTGGCGGCAGAAGGCCGCATCTTCGGCGGTTGTGAGTTCATCCGCGACGACAACCGGCCATGGAGCGAAAAAGAGTCCCAGCGCCTGCATACTTTCGCGCAGATTGTCGCCGTCGTCACCGAGCAGATCCAAAACCGGGTCAGCAACAACGTCGATTACGACCTGCTGTGCCACGAGCGCGATAACTTCCGCATCCTGGTGGCCATCACCAACGCCGTCCTGTCGCGCCTCGATATTGACGAGCTGGTCAGCGAGGTGGCGAAAGAGATCCACCGCTATTTCCGCATCGACGCGATCAGCGTGGTGCTGCGCAGCAACCGCAAAGGCAAGCTCAATATCTACTCCACCCACTATCTCGACGCCAGCCATCCGGTCCACGACCAAAGCGAAGTCGATGAAGCCGGCACGCTAACCGAGCGGGTGTTTAAGAGCAAAGAGATGCTGTTGCTCAATCTGCATGAGCACGACTCGCTGGCGCCGTATGAGAAAATGCTCTTCGAGATGTGGGATAACCAGATCCAGACCCTATGCCTGTTGCCGCTCATGTCCGGTAATACGCTGCTCGGGGTGCTGAAGCTGGCGCAGTGCGATGAGCAGGTGTTTACCACTACTAACCTTAAACTGCTGCGGCAAATCGCCGAGCGCGTATCGATAGCTATCGATAATGCCCTCGCCTATCGCGAAATCCAGCGGCTGAAAGAACGGCTGGTGGATGAAAACCTGGCGCTCACCGAACAGCTCAACAACGTCGAAAGCGAGTTTGGCGAAATCATCGGTCGCAGCGAAGCGATGCACAGCGTGCTCAAGCAGGTGGAGATGGTGGCGCAGAGCGACAGTACGGTGCTGATCCTCGGTGAAACCGGCACCGGTAAGGAGTTGATTGCCCGCGCTATTCATAACCTGAGCGGACGCAACGGCCGACGGATGGTGAAAATGAACTGCGCGGCGATGCCCGCGGGCCTGCTGGAAAGCGATCTTTTCGGCCACGAGCGCGGCGCTTTTACCGGCGCCAGCGCCCAGCGCATCGGCCGCTTCGAACTGGCGGACAAAAGCTCGCTGTTCCTCGATGAAGTCGGCGATATGCCGCTGGAGCTGCAGCCGAAGCTGCTGCGCGTTCTTCAGGAGCAGGAATTCGAACGCCTGGGCAGTAATAAACTGATTCAGACCGATGTACGGCTGATCGCCGCCACCAACCGCGATCTCAAACAGATGGTTATCGATCGTGAATTCCGCAGCGATCTTTACTATCGGCTCAATGTGTTCCCGATCCACCTGCCGCCGCTGCGCGAACGGCCGGACGATATTCCGCTGCTGGTGAAAGCGTTCACCTTCAAAATCGCCCGCCGTCTGGGGCGCAACATCGACAGTATTCCGGCGGAGACCCTGCGCACGCTTTCGCGCATGGAGTGGCCAGGCAACGTGCGCGAGCTGGAAAACGTCGTCGAGCGCGCGGTGTTGTTAACCCGCGGCAACGTACTGCAACTGTCGCTGCCGGAAATGCATATTGAACAGGAGACGCTGGCGCCGGAAGTGCTGCCGGAGGAAGGCGAAGATGAATATCAGCTGATCGTCCGGGTATTGAAAGAGAGTAACGGCGTGGTGGCCGGGCCAAAAGGCGCCGCCCAGCGCCTGGGGCTCAAGCGCACGACGCTGCTGTCGCGCATGAAGCGTTTAGGCATTAATAAGGATCGATTAGTCTAGCCCGGCGATATGTCTCTCATGGCGGAGGGATTTTCCCGGAGGCGGCGCATTGCGCCTTCTCCGGGCTACCAAATCGCACAGGACCGTCGGTCGGATAAGCGTAGCGCCATCCGACAAAATAACGGCACAACCGCTTGCGCTCTCCCCGGTGGCGCTTACGCTTACCGGGGCTACCAAATCGCGCATGGACCGTAGGTCGGATAAGCGTAGCGCCATCCGACAAAATAACGCAGCGACCCATCGAATACCGGACCGAACCCGGATTACCCCTCCCAGCCAAATCCTTCTCAACCTAATCATTACCCCAACATCTAAATAAGAATTATTTTCATTTATAAATAGCTTGTGCTATATAACATAGCAAAGGCTATAAACGATGATTAATTAATCGCAATACCGTGAGGGATCCTATGCCGCATCTGCCGCCATTCAAGCACCTGTTGTTCTCCGCCGCATTAGCGCTGCTTGCTATCGCCCCCGCTCAGGCGCAAGAAAAATTCAAAGTCATTACCACCTTCACCGTGATCGCCGATATGGCGCAGAACGTCGCCGGCGACGCCGCTGACGTCAGCTCAATCACCAAACCGGGCGCGGAAATTCACGAATATCAGCCGACGCCGGGCGACATCAAACGCGCGCAGGGGGCGAAGCTTATTCTCGCCAACGGTCTCAACCTCGAACTGTGGTTCGCCCGTTTTTATCAGCACCTGAACGGCGTACCGGAAGTCGTGGTCAGCAACGGTATTCAGCCGATGGGCATCAGCGATGGCCCCTACAACGGCAAGCCCAACCCGCACGCCTGGATGTCGGCGGATAATGCGCTGATCTACGTCGATAATATTCGCGATGCGCTGGTGAAATACGATCCCGTCAATGCCGACACCTATCGCCGTAACGCCGAGGCCTACAAAGATAAAATCCGCCAGACCATGGCGCCGCTGAAGGCCGAACTGGCGAAACTGCCGGCGGACAAACGCTGGCTGGTCACCAGCGAAGGCGCATTCTCCTATCTGGCGCGCGATAACGGCCTGCAGGAGCGTTATCTGTGGCCGATTAACGCCGACCAGCAGGGCACGCCGCAGCAGGTGCGCAAAACCATCGACACCATGAAGAAGGAGCATATCCCGACCATCTTCAGTGAAAGCACCATCTCCGACAAACCGGCGCGACAGGTCGCCCGTGAAGCCGGCGCCCACTATGGCGGCGTACTGTATGTTGACTCGCTGAGCGCCGCCGACGGCCCGGTGCCGACCTATCTTGACCTGCTGCGCGTCACCACCGAAACCATCGTCAAAGGGATCAACGATGGCCTGAGGAAACAGTCATGATTGCGCCACAAGCGGGACTTATCGTCGACCAGGTCACGGTGACCTATCGCAACGGCCACACCGCCCTTCGCGATGCAACGTTCAGCGTACCGCGCGGATCGATTGCCGCGCTGGTGGGGGTCAACGGTTCCGGTAAATCGACGTTGTTCAAAGCGCTGATGGGCTTCGTGCGCGTCGGCCACGGCGATATCGCCATTCTCGGCCAGCCGGTCAACCGCGCGCTCCGGCAAAACCTTGTCGCCTACGTACCACAATCGGAAGAGGTGGACTGGTCCTTTCCTGTGCTGGTGGAAGATGTAGTAATGATGGGCCGCTATGGTCATATGGGCTGGCTGCGGCGGGCGAAGCCCCGCGACCGGCAGATTGTCGATGCCGCGCTGGCCCGCGTAGGGATGAGCGAATACCGCAAAAGACAAATTGGTGAGCTCTCCGGCGGGCAGAAAAAGCGCGTGTTTCTCGCCCGCGCCATTGCTCAGGAAGGCAAAGTGATCCTGCTCGATGAGCCGTTTACCGGCGTCGATGTGCAGACTGAAGCGCGGATCATCACCCTGCTGCGAGAACTGCGCGACGAAGGCTGTACCATGCTGGTCTCTACCCATAACCTCGGTTCAGTCAGCGAATTTTGCGATTACACGGTGATGGTGAAAGGCACCGTACTGGCCAGCGGTCCGACGGAGACCACCTTCACCGCCGAGAACCTGGAGCTGGCCTTCAGCGGCGTGTTGCGTCACGTCACACTCACCGGTGCGGAAGAACGCATTATTACCGACGATGAGCGGCCGTTTATCAGCCATCGCGCGGCGGGGGGCCAACGATGAGCTGGCTGCTGGAGCCGTTTGGCTATCAATACATGCTCAACGCGATGTGGGTCTCGGCATTAGTCGGCGGCGTCTGCGCCTTTCTCTCCTGCTACCTGATGCTCAAAGGCTGGTCGCTGATTGGCGACGCCCTCTCCCACTCGATCGTTCCCGGCGTCGCCGGCGCTTATATGCTCGGCCTGCCCTTTGCGCTCGGCGCGTTTCTCTCCGGCGGCCTGGCGGCAGGCAGCATGCTGTTTCTTAACCAGCGTTCGCGGCTTAAAGAGGACGCCATCATCGGGCTGATTTTCTCATCGTTTTTCGGCATCGGCCTGTTTATGGTGTCGCTGAATCCGACCTCGGTGAACATTCAAACCATTATTCTCGGCAACATTCTCGCCATCGCTCCGGAAGATATTATCCAGCTGGCGGCGATTGGCTTTATTTCGATGGCGATCCTGTTGCTGAAGTGGAAAGACCTGATGGTCACCTTCTTCGATGAGAACCATGCCCGCTCAATTGGCCTTAACACCAGCGGCCTGAAGCTGCTGTTCTTCACTCTGTTGGCTGCCTGCACCGTGGCGGCGCTGCAAACCGTCGGCGCGTTTCTGGTCATCTGTCTGGTCGTGACGCCCGGCGCCACCGCCTGGCTGTTAACCGACCGCTTCCCGCGTCTGCTGGCCATTGCCGTCGCTATCGGCAGCCTGACCAGCTTCTTCGGCGCGTGGCTGAGCTACTATCTTGATGGTGCCACCGGCGGCATCATCGTGGTGGCGCAGACGCTGCTGTTCTTAGCCACCTTTGTCTTCGCGCCGAAGCACGGCCTGCTGGCCAACCGCCGCCGCGCCAGGGAGGCCTCATGCTAACGATGCTCCTTGAACCATTACAGTTTCCGTTTATGGTCAACGCGATGCTGGTGGCGACGATCGTCGCCGTCCCCTGCGCACTGCTGTCGGTATTTCTGGTGTTAAAAGGCTGGGCGCTGATGGGTGATGCCATGAGCCACGCGGTGTTCCCCGGCGTGGTGGTGGCCTACATTATCGGCATCCCCTTCGCCATCGGCGCGTTTATTGCCGGCTTATTTTGCGCCGTCGCCACCGGTTTTCTCGACGATAACAGCCGCATCAAGCGCGATACCATTATGGGGATCGTCTTCTCGGGGATGTTCGGCGCCGGGCTGGTGCTGTACGTGGCGATTCAATCCGAGGTCCATCTCGACCATATTCTGTTTGGCGATATGCTGGGAATATCCGCCAGCGATATCGGGCAAACGGCGGTGATTGCGCTGGCGATTGCGCTGATTATCGGGCTAAAGTGGCGCGATTTTTTACTGCACGCTTTTGATCCGAATCAGGCCAAAGCCAGCGGCCTGCGCTGCGGGCTGCTGCATTATGGCCTGCTGTGCATGATCGCCCTGACTATCGTCGCGACGTTAAAGTCGGTGGGGATTATTCTGTCGATTTCGCTGCTGATAGCGCCCGGCGCTATCGCTCTGCTGCTGACGCGGCGCTTTGTCAGCGCATTATTGCTGGCAACGGTAATCGCCGTGGGCTGTTCGCTGGCGGGCGTCTGGCTGTCGTTTTATCTCGATAGCGCGCCGGCGCCAACCATCGTGGTGCTGTTTACCGCGCTGTTCGTGCTGGCCTTTGTCGCCAGCACGATCCGTGACGGTCAGAAACAGAAGGCGTCAGCAACGCTCTCCGGTAGCGGCTAACGCCAGCATGAATGCCAGGAGCTGTAGCCCTGCTAAACGCAGCGCGAGCAGGGAGAATTGTCGGATGGCGCTACGCTTATCCGGCCTACAGTCCGTGCGGCTTGCCTTTAATTTATTCACCATGCTGACCGAAACTGCCGGTGTTGGCGATCTCAAAACCCCCGGTGGCGCTGCCGCTTACCGGGGCTACAGCGCTGTGCGATTTGGTAGCCCGGAGAAGGCGCAACGCGCCGCGTCCGGGAAAACCCCTTAAAAAAGTTGCCAACCGATAACAGTATCTACGCTCCTTCAACCGCGATCCCCGGTAGCGGCGAAGCGCAGCGCAAGCCGGGGAAAGGCCGCTATTTTTTCGGCCGGTATTTTTCCGGCAGCTCCGGCACCGGCCGCCTGTCGTCAATCAGGTGACGAATGGTCAGAATCGGATGCCGCCAGAGCATCCGCGGCCCGGCCCAGCGCATGATCTGCTTCATCTCTTCCCGCTTCGCCGGTTGATAGCAGTGTACCGGACACTGTTTACAGGCCGGCTTCTCTTCGCCAAATACGCACTTATCCAGGCGCTTATCGGCGTAGGTATTGAGCGCCTGGTAATGTTCATCCTCGTCAAGGGCGTCCGGGCAGCGGCGTTGATACAGCCGAATCATACAGCTGATAGTCTTTTTTTCACGTTCGATGCGCTTACCCATGCCACAGCCTCAAGTTAATAAGACGCATTCATTATACACCTTTGTATCTATCAGGGCATCTCACTGCTTCAGATGCTGAATTAGCTGCAGCGCGGCTCCGGATAACACGCCAAAATGGCTCCAGGCATAGAAATCTCTGACAAACACGCTGCCTTCCGCTTCCAGCGGGCGCAACAATCCAAGCTTCTCTTCCAGTCGATAGACGGGGGCGGGCATTGACGTTAAAAGATCGCTCTCAGCGATAAAGGATTTTATCGCCGCGGATGAAGCGCACTCGATAATCGGAACCGGACAGGGCAGCTGATGCGAGCGAAAAATATCTTCGAGGATAAGCATCGGCGTGCTTAACGGCGGCGGCATGATCCACGGATAATCCAGCATCGCTGCAAGCGACAGGCGCTTGTCTTTTTGCAACGGATGGTCTGGCCTTGAAATGATACAAATACGGTCCTGCCAGTTAATTTTTCCGCGAACCACGATTTTATCGTCGTGGGGCAAGGGCCCGCAAAGGGCGATATCTATTTCATGCATCAGCAGCAGTTTAAATAACTCTGAGTCAATGCGGTCGAAGATTTTGATATGTATCCGGGGATGGCTTTTATGAAAGGCGGCTAATTTATCAATAAAGTGGCTGGTTAACAGGCTGGATACGCAGCCGATTCTCAAAATCCCCTTGCCCGCTCCGCGGATCAGCGCCATCTCCTCTCTGGCCTTGTTCTCCGTGTTCAACATTGTCATGGCATAGGGTAAAAACGCGCTGCCATACTCGCTTAACGCCATTCCATGCTTGTGCCGTTCAAATAAGGTGGCATTCAGATCCTCTTCCAGGGACAGCAACAATCGGCTGAGTCCGGATTGCGTAATCCCCATTTTCTCCGCTGCCAGGGTCATATTCCCTTCTCTGGCGACGGTCAGAAAGGCTTGTATCTGTTTAATTTTCATAGCCATGACAATTACTCATTGAACGGATTGTTTTTACATTTCCCCCTCGCTTCTTTTTGCGTCAAAAATGCAGTAATCAAGGAAAATCAATATTGCAACAGCGGCGAATTTCCAGGGGGGAATCATTCTCAATATTTATAGTTCAACACTCTGTCTCTAACAATAATTTATAATGAGAATACATCACTATGACACAGAACAACATTCTATTAATTCTTGGCGCTATATTACCCGTTATCATTACCGTTCTCATTGGCTATATCAGCGGTAAACGTAAAGACTTCAATTGGCAACAGGCTGGTGATATTAATAAAATTGTAATGCTGTATGCTTTACCACTGAGTATTTTCAGTAATATGGTCATGACGCCGCGGCATATCGTGATGAGCATGGGCCCTGTCGCCATCGCCATTATCCTTGCGCTAATTCTGAGTTTTGTTATTCCTTTAGTTATTGCCCGTTATATCGGCAAACGCTCCCTGGCGCTCAGTACTTTACAGGCTCTGGCCATCGGCTCGCCGGCCGTTCCCTTCATTGGCACCTCGGTACTGGCTTTTTTATTCGGCACCGTCAGCGCCTCATTAATTACTGTTTCCAGTATTACGCAAAATGTCTTCCAGCTTCCGCTGGTGATGATTCTGATGTCCGTTGCAACGGGGGATAAAAGCCAGAATATCTCTTTTACCACGCGGGTCATCAACGCCATCAAGCAGCCGGTGGTATGGTCGCCGGTTGTCGCGCTGATATTAGTATTAATGGATATTCATATTCCTGAAACCGTATCAATGTCGCTAGGCCTGCTGGGTAAGGCCTCCGGCGGACTGGCGCTGTTTGCCGCAGGCATCGTGCTTTATACTCGCAGCATTGTCATCACCTCAGCCACCATTATTACCGTCATCGCTCGTAATATTCTGGTGCCCGGCGCCTGCTATCTCATTTTGTTAAAAATGGGTTTCAGCATGGAGCAAATAAAACAAGTGGTATTAACGATGGCGATTCCTGTGGGTTCGATCGCCATTATTATCGCCATGCAATATAAGTCCGGCGAGCAAGAAATGGCCTCGACCATGGCGCTAAGTATTATTACTTCCATCATTACGATGGGCGCATTTATTTTCCTGACCTTTTAATCACGGCGATAACATCGCGTTAATCCGGAGAGAATATGACTTCTATCACTGTATCGGCCGCTGAATTATTACTGCACCGGCTTCAGGCCCTCGACGTGGCCTATATTTTTATTAATTCGGGTACCGATTATCCCTCGGTTATTGAAGCGTGGGCCAAAATGCGCGCCACGGGACAACAGGTACCGGAGCTGGTGATATGTCCCCACGAGAACGCCGCCATCGGCATGGCCCACGGCTATTATCTCGGGAGCGGGAAAGTGCAGGCCGTCATGGTTCACACCAACGTAGGCCTGGCCAATGCCGCCTGCGGCGTCATCAATCTGGCCAACAGCAATATTCCGGTGCTGATTTTTGGCGGACGCACGCCGATTAGCGAGCATTCACACTTTGGTTGTCGCAACACGCCGATTGGCTACGGCCAGGAGATGCGCGATCAGGCGGCGCTCATTCGTGAGTCGGTGAAATGGGACTTCGAATTACGCATTGCCGATCAGGTCGGCGAGCATGTTGACAGAGCATGGGCGATAGCCCGTTCATTGCCAAAGGGGCCGGTGTATTTGAGCCTGCCCCGCGAGCCGCTATGCGAAACCTTCACCATCGATGAACAAGCGCTTTATGCCTCCCCCACCCAGCAGCCGGTCCGCTATGCGCCAACGCAGGCGGATATTGCCAGCGCCGCCGATGCGATAGCCAATGCCAGACAGCCGGTCATCTTCGCCCAGCGCGGCGCAAGAACGGCTGGAGGCTTTGCGCGGCTCAATACCCTGGTTAAGGAGTGGGCTATTCCGGTGGTGGAATACTGGGGTACTGAAGTCACCCTTAGCAGCGACAATCCTATGCTGGCCGGCAGCGATCCCAAAGGCTGGCTTTCCGCCGCCGACGTCATCATCATTATCGACTCACAGGCCCCGTGGATCATCGAAGAAAGCCGCTGCAACGAAAGCTGTAAGGTGATCCAGATCGGCCCCGACCCGCTTTTTTCCCGCTACCCCGTCCGCGGCTATCGCGCCGATATCAATCTGGCCGGAGAAACCGACGAGGTATTCGAACTTTTACAAGAGGCGCTCCAGCCGCTTGTGGCGGCGAAGCAACAGCAGGTGGCTGAACGTGAAAAGCATGTGCTTAGCCTGATACAACACGCGAAGGACCAACGTGAAGCCCTCCTCCACGCCGGCCAAAAAGGAGCGATTGGCAAACCCTGGCTGAGCTACTGTCTGGGTCAGCTTGCCAACCAACATCAGGGGAAGATCGTCTCCGAACTGACAACAATGCCGCAGTTTGCCGGCCTGATTCAGGCGGACAGTTATTACCAGGAAGCGCTGGCGGGCGGTCTGGGTGAAGCGTTGCCCATCGCCTTAGGGCTGCAGCTCGCCCGACGGGATGAGCTTATCATCGCCGCCGTAGGCGACGGCTCCTATCTCTTTGCCAATCCGGCGGTATGCCACCACATCGCGGAAGTGATGAAGCTCCCCGTACTGGTGGTGGTCGGCAACAATGGCGGCTGGGGAGCGGTGGCGGGCGGCACCAAAGCGCTCTATCCCGACGGCTATGCCGCCAAAATGGAAGCTATTCCGGCCACCGCGTTCTCGTCGTCGCCAGATTTCGCCGCCCTCGCCGCCTCCAGCCGCGCGGCTGCGCTGACGGTTTCGTTGGCGGAAGATCTCCCCGACGTACTGGAAGAGGCGGTATCCATTATCCGCACCCGCCGACAAAGCGTGCTGGTCAACGTTGAGCTAGGACGTTAATCACAGCCAGCCGTTTTAGACCTGCTTCCCGGCATTATCCACGTGCCCCAGCGCTTTTTCCGGGAAGCAGACGTCCCTCACCCGCCGTTTCAGCTCGGCAGCGTCCGGGAAACCGCCGTCCCGTTTGCGCTCCCAGATAAGCGCCTCATCGACGCTCACCGTAAAAATGCCGCCGGTACCGGGCACCAGCGTGACCGAAGCGATATCGGTACTAAAGGTATGCAGCAGCTCCTGGGCCATCCAGCTGGCGCGCAGCATCCAGTTGCATTGGGAACAGTAGGTTATGGTAACCGCCGCTTTATGAGTCATGTTGTGTTGCTCCCGTCCGAAGGAATGTAAACAAAATGCAGAATATACCCGTCAGACTGCAAGTTGCATGTGCGTTGGCTTCCTCGCTCACCCCAGTCACTTATTTGAGTAAGCTCCAGGGGATTCTCTGCGTCGCCGCCTGCCTGCAACTCGAATTATTTAGGGTATAGGTAAATATTTTGTTGCAAACGATAATACCTATCATTACCATTCGCAATTACTAAATCAGGAATACCACTGTCCGCCAGGGAAAACACGGACCAACCTGCACTCTGGAAGTAACGCGTGAGCCGATACTAATAATTATCAAGGCGTGGCTACAAATGTACAAATCGACTCAATCAGCAGCATGGCGTAAGAAAAGCCTGCTGGCGACTTCTCTGCTCGCAGCAATCGCGCAGAATGCCGCTATCGCGGCCGTGACCCAAGATAACACGACGGATAGCGCGGAACAGATGGTGGTGACCGCCCCGGCCCCACAGCTGAAAGCCGGCAACGAGCACTCGGTGAGCGCGCAGGAACTGCAGGACAAAGGCGCCAACGACTTCGGCTCAATCATGCGTTATGAACCCCTCATCAGCGCCACCGGCGCCAGCGGCGGTTCCGGCAACGGTAAAAGCGGTTTCGATCGCGGCGGCTATACCGGCTACAACATCCGCGGCCTCGAAAGCAACCGCGTCGGCATCGATGTTGACGGCATTGCCCAGCCAAACGCCACCGGCCGCGGCTACGTTGGCCGTTCCGGCCTCAACACCTTTGGCATTGGCCGCGATTATATCGACCCCTATATGTACGGCAGCGTGGATATTCAGTCGGGCGCCACCTCAACCGAGACCGCTAACAGCTCAATCGGCGGCAACGTCTCCTTCCGCCCGAAATCAGCGGATGACTATCTGCGCCCGGGCAAAACCAGCGCCTTTGGCTACCAGAGCGGCTACGACTCTTCCGACCGCAGCTGGCATAACGGCGTCACCGTCGCCGGCGGCGATGAAACGCTGCGCGGCATTTTCGTCTACAGCCGCCGCGATGGCCAGGAAACCGAGAACAACAGCGGCAGCGTCGACGCTTACCCGGCAAACTGGCACTCTGACGCGTTTATGGCCTCCGGCATCTGGCAGCCGAACGATGAACATAAGTTCACCAGCACCTTCGACTACTATCACAAGACCAACCACAGCCACTTCGACTCATGGGACTCCAGCGGTAACAGCGTGATCGGTACCGCCAACCAAACCAACCAGACGCGGCGCTGGGGGTTGAGCCTGAAAGACGACTGGACGCCGATGAACGATTACATCGACAGCGTCTCGACCAAGGTTTACTACCAGCATACCGAGGCTCACGACTGGACCTGGATGCCGGATAGCGTCACCCGCAAAATGCAGACGGTCAATTCCGACTACGATACCGATACCTGGGGCCTGCAGACCGCGCTCGCGAAAAGCATCGGCCGTCACGACCTGAGCGCCGGTTTTAACGCCAGCACGACCAAAACCCAGCGGCCGTTTAGCCAGTCGCCGATCCCCAGCGTCTACAGCGAAATTATGCAGCCGGAAGCAGACAGCCGCAGCTACACCCTCGGCGGCTACTTGCAGGATAAGATCAACTTCGATCTCAATAGCCACAATTTCGCGATTATTCCCGGCGTACGCGTGACGCATCAGTCGACTAAACCGGAAGATCTGTCCGATCTTAGCGCCAACAGCAGCGTGCTCACCGAATCGTCGGTGGCGAATCTGTATGGTAAAAACAGCGATACCCAGGTGCTGCCGTCACTGGCGTTCCAGTACGACATCACGCCGCGGCTGATGACCTATCTACAGTACCAGCGCGGCGCACAATTCCCGAATGCCAGCCAGCTGTATGGTTCGTGGAACCTGGGCTCCAGCTATGCCGGCAGCCAGCAGTACGCGTTAATTGGCAACAACGATCTGAAAACCGAGACCAGCGACAATATCGAATGGGGTATCAAGGGCGAAGTCACCGAAGGCATCACCGTGCGTACCGCGCTGTTCTACAACAGCTATAAGAACTTTATCGCCTATACGCGTTATTCGCGCGCCAACAATCCGGGCAAATTCACTAACGTCCCGTCGAATATTTACACCATTTATCAAGCGGAAAACCGCGATAAAGCCTATATCTACGGCGGCGAGATCAGCACTAAATTTAACTTCGGCACCTGGTTTGAGCAGGTGGATGGCCTGAGCGCCACCCTCGCCTGGGGCTATAGCGAAGGGAAATCGAAATCCAGCTACTACGGCGATAAATACGTCGACCTCGACAGCGTCGCGCCGATGAAAGCGATCGTCGGCGTGGCGTGGGACGATCCGGCTAAGCGCTACGGTACGGCGCTGACCGCCACCTTTGTTAAGGGCAAACAGGCCACCGCCACCAGCCGCGAGAGCTATAACAATACCGGCTCCGCCATCGCCGATTCCAGCACCGAATATATGCGCGTGCCGGGCTACGGCATGCTGGACTGGACCGCTTACTGGCAGGTGGCGAAGAACGTTCGTCTCAACGGCGGGGTTTACAACATTACCGACCGTAAATACTGGGATTACCTGAGCAGCCGCAACATCGAGACCAGTACTAATCAGGATGCCAACGATAAAGCGCTGGCGGTGATGCCCGGAAGGACCTGGCAACTGGGCGTGAATATCGATTTCTGATCGCCCGAATAATAACAAACCTGCACCCCGGCCCGCGGGCCGGGGATATTCATCGTAGAGAAGGATGTGGATTATGCAAAACGCACACGACGATCTGTGGCAGCGCTACCAGGCCACCAAAGCCCGCTCCACCGCCAAATATGCCCGCGACATCGCCGCAGAGATGGGAATTAGCGAAGCCGAATTAACCGCCGCGCGCGTTGGTCACGATGCCGTGCGTCTACACGACGACGTACGGGCGATTATCGCCGCCCTGGAGAGCGTCGGCGAAACCAAATGCATCTGCCGCAACGAATACGCGGTGCACGAACAGGTCGGCGAATTTACCCATCAACACCTGAGCGGCCACGCCGGGCTGGTGCTCAACCCGCGGGCGCTCGACCTGCGCCTGTTCCTCAGCCAGTGGTCGAGCGTGTTCCACCTCAACGATAACGGCCGCCAGAGCATCCAGTTCTTTGACCCGCACGGCGATGCGCTGCTAAAGGTTTACGCCACCGGGCAAACCGATATGGCGGCATGGCAAACGCTGGTAGCCAAATTCAGCGAGACGGCGCCCGGCGCGCTGACGATTCGCCCGGCCGACCGCGTAAAGTACGCCGACTCCGCCGACGCCGCGGCGCTGGAAAACGAGTGGCGCGCGATGACCGATGTGCACCAGTTCTTCGGTTTGCTGCGTAAACACAATCTTTCCCGTCAGCAGGCCTTCCGCCTGGTGAGCGACGATCTGGCCTGCCGCATCGACAATAATGCGCTGCCGGGACTGCTGGAAACGGTGCGCCAGGACGGCAATGAAATCATGATCTTCGTCGGCAACCGCGGCTGCGTGCAGATCTTCACCGGCGCGCTGGAAAAGCTGGCGCCGATGCGCGGCTGGATCAACATCTTCAACAGCGCCTTCACCCTACATCTGCGCGAAGACAGCGTGGATGAAATCTGGGTCACCCGTAAACCGACCTCCGATGGCCACGTGACCAGCGTCGAACTGTTTGCCAAAGACGGTACGCAAATCGCCCAACTGTACGGCCAGCGCAGCGAAGGCCACCCGGAGCAAGAACAGTGGCGCGCGCAGGTGGCGCGTCTGTGTGCGGAAGGGCAGCCGGCATGAAACGTTGGGGAATACTGCTTGCCGCACTGCCGCTGTTCGCCAGCGCGGCCGCCGAACGGGTGATTTCCCTCGGCGGCGACGTTACCGAAATCGTCTACGCGCTGAACGCCGGGCAGCAGCTGGTGGCGAAGGACAGCACCAGCACCTGGCCTGCCGCCGCGCAAAAGCTACCGGACGTCGGCTATCTACGGCAATTAAGCGCCGAGGGGATCCTCTCCTTACGCCCGCAGCTGGTACTGGCCAGCGCGCAGGCGCAGCCGTCGCTGGTGCTGCAGAAAGTGCAGGAAAACCAGGTTAAGGTCGTCAACGTGCCGGGCGGCGATAACCTTGCCGCTATCGATAACAAAATCGCCGTTATCGCCGAAGCGTTAGGTAAAACTCCGGCAGGCGACGTGCTGCGCCAGCAGGTCCGGCAGCAGATAGCCGCCCTTCCCACGCGCCCTATCGCCAAACGGGTACTGTTTATCCTCAGCCACGGCGGGATGAACACCATGGTGGCCGGGCAGCACACCGCCGCCGATGGCGCGATTCGCGCCGCCGGGCTGCAAAATGCGATGCAGGGTTTCGACCATTATCGCGCGATGTCGCAGGAAGGGGTGGCCGCAAGCCAGGCGGATCTGGTGGTGATTTCCGCCGATGGCCTCAAAGGGATGGGCGGCGAAAGCGGGCTATGGAAATTGCCCGGTCTGGCGCAAACGCCGGCAGGCCGCCATAAACAGCTACTGGCGATCGACGATATGGCCCTGCTCGGCTTCGGCCCGCGTACGCCGCAGGCGATCCTCGAACTGCGGCAAAAAGCGGAGCAGTCACCCTGATGCGCCCTGCCCTCGTTCGCCATCTGCTGTTGATGACGCTGCTGCTGGTCGTATTGACGCTCTACGCGACCACCCTCGGCGCAATGCAATTGCCATTGATCAACCTGCTACCCTCCGGCGATGAAATCCTGCGCCATATCTGGCTGACGATCCGTCTGCCGCGAGTGCTGCTGGCGCTGCTGGTCGGCGCCGCGCTGGCCCTGTCCGGCTGCGTGATGCAGGGGCTGTTTCGCAACCCGCTCGCCGATCCAGGTCTGCTGGGTATCAGCAGCGGCGCGGCGCTGGCGGTGGCCTGCTGGCTGGTGCTGCCGCTCAGCGTGCCGGTGCTGTTAGCCCTGTATATGCCGATGCTGGCGGCGTTTATCGGCAGCCTGGCGGTGATGGTGGTGATTTTTATCCTCAGCCGCGCAGGCGACGGTTCGCTGTCGCGGCTGCTGCTGGTGGGGATCGCCATCAACGCCTTATGCGGGGCGCTGGTCGGCGTGCTGGCGTGGCTAAGCAACGATGCTCAGCTACGCCAGCTGTCGCTGTGGGGGATGGGTAGCCTGGGCCAGGCCGAATGGCCGACGCTGTTGGTGGCGGCCAGCTTGATTATTCCGGCGTCAATAGCGGTGTGGCGGATGGCAACACGACTTAATCTGCTGCAACTCGGCGATGAAGAGGCGCACTATCTCGGCGTTAACGTGCGGGCGCTGCAGCGGCTGCTGTTGCTATGCAGCGCGGTACTGGTCGCCGCGGCGGTAGCGATAAGCGGCGTCATCGGCTTTATCGGCCTGGTGGTGCCGCATCTGATGCGACTGTGGCTGGGGGCGGACCACCGGGGTCTCATCCCCGGCTCGCTGCTGGCGGGCGCGATTCTGCTGCTGATTGCCGATACCCTGGCACGCACCGTCGCCGCGCCGGCGGAGATGCCAGTGGGGCTGCTAACCAGCCTGTTGGGCGCGCCGTGGTTCCTGTGGCTGATATTTCGTCGGGAGAAACCAATCCATGGATAAAGACTATCGGGCGCAAGGTCTGTCGCTGCGGCTCGGCCAACGACAGGTGATTGACCAGGTTTCGCTGACGCTGCGCGGCGGCGAGATGACCGCGCTGATCGGCCCGAACGGCGCGGGCAAATCCACCCTGCTGCGGCTGCTAACCGGCTTCCTTACCCCGGACAGCGGCGAGCGCATAATGGACGGCAAAACGCTGGAGCGCTGGTCGCCGCAGGCGCTCTCGCGCCGCCGGGCGGTGATGTTGCAGCGCACTCCACTCCAGGCCGACTGGACGGTGGAAACGGTTATCGCCATGGGGCGCTCGCCGTGGGAAGCGACCGCCAGTCCGCAGACTCTGCGCGATGTTATGGCGGAAACCGGCTGCGATCATTTGCGCGGCAGGCGCTATCCGTCGCTTTCCGGCGGCGAGCAGCAGCGGGTACAGCTGGCCCGCTGTCTCGCTCAGCTGTGGCAAAACGGCGCGCCGCAGGGATGGCTGTTTCTGGATGAACCCACCTCGGCGCTGGATCTCTATTACCAGCAGCATCTGTTACGCCTGCTCAAGCGGCTGACCGCTTCCGGCCAGCTACATGTCTGCGTGGTGCTACACGATCTCAACCTCGCCGCCCTGTGGGCCGACCAGATTCTGCTGCTGCACCAGGGACAGGTGGTCGCGCAGGGCACGCCGCGTCAGGTTATCCAGCAGGAAATCATTAGCCGCTGGTACGGCGCGGACGTGCGCCTCGGCCAGCACCCGGAAAAAGCGATTCCACAGGTTTATCTGGCGCCCTGAACGTCACGCGCGGCCAGCTTAGCGATGGCCGCGCGTTTGCATTTGATTAACCAACTGATATTAGCAATATTGTTAAGTTACTCGCTGGAAGTTATGCTTTTATTTCTTACTGATGACGTTCCCTATGAAGAAGCACTCAAAATCGTACTACTCGATGTAAATGATGGCGTGAAAGAAATATTGACGCTGGGTGGCGCGTACCTGACAGATTCGTTCACTGACCTGAAAATACATTCAAATTCAGTCGAGTTCAGCTTTATTGGCGATACGACATGGCGGGTTGAAATACCCTTAAGGCCCTTCATTCAGCTCCCATTCACCGGCGACCCGCGCGGCGTTTCACGTCCTCTGATGTTAAAACATTATATTAAAATCTGCGCTCACCCTGCACCTGCACGCTTCGATGGCAGCCGCTAATATTGTAAGTATCCCGGCAAACGAACCAATCTTCCAAAATGGGTAGAGGGGGCTGGTATTGAACACAAGAGTAAACAGACTAGAGTTCTGGCTAAATAGCTGTGTGAAATAGTACTCCACTTTTAACCAGCTTTTATGAAACAAGAGTTCTATCCATACCCTATCTGGTGAATTAATGTTGGCCCAGCATCAAGATCCCATTGTATTCAAATAGAAACATCAGCATCTGCAGGCGGACGTTTGTTGGGAGGATTACCGGGAGCGCTTTTGCTATACCGTTATTTCAATAATTCACGGGAGTTCAGAGATGCGATATCGGTATTCTTCAAACAGATACTACCGGATATAGCAGGATCTCTTACATATCGAATTAACGATCACTTTCAGGTGCTTAAATCTGCGCCTTGAGGTTTATTGAGTATAATTGTATAGTGGTTGCGCATTTGACTGTAAGGGATTTATTTCAAATGAACGTAATCGACAGTAGACTTATAATCTTCTCAACCCAAAAAAAATTCAATGACAGAAATGCCGATGATATGCAAAGCGGCGATATTGATGTTGACACACTAAAAAAGCATTATCATCTTGGGCAAGTATCAAATTTCATCGACTGGACAACTTTTGGTCCTTCCTATAAACACCCCTATCTGAATTCAATACAGCCCGTAAGCAGAGAAAAAGCCATTGCAATGCTATATGATGAGTTAAGATCGCAGTCGTATGTATTTTCTTTTCAGGGACCATACCAGGGTTTAATCAAAGATCTTTTCAATCATATGCAACGAAATAATGGAAGAGATTATCAAAATCCAGCAATGAATACTGCGTACAGAAATTTAATCCTGGCTGATAACTTCCCGAACAGCGCCAGAGCCATAATAAAAAGAGGCATCGAACAGTTTGATTTTAGCAAATCGAAACTGACCAAAGAAAATTTCACCAATGATCTATATAAAAGTCATTTACCCAAATACACAAGATGGAAAGACTGGGTTAATGGAATGGGTATTACCGTTCATGATGTAAACAGTACAGAGATTTCCATTGAGAGCCTCACTCTCGAAGGAAAAAAATACACTGCGGTTGTTAAATACAGGGCACAGGATCATTTTGGATTAGACAGAGAAGATATAATGAAAGCTAAATTCAATTCGATTGCCTTTTTTAGGATATGGTTTGTTCTGCAGCGTGCAAAGCATTTGGCTCAAAAGCCATTCTTCACTAATTTTGAAGCCACAATAACACTGACAGGAGAAACCAATGTTCAAATATAAAAAAACCGTAACGACTGTAATTGTTTTAATCGTTGCATATTGCATATGGCTGGCTGTCAGACCAACAAAAATTGTCAGAGTCGATAATAGTGCTGTTTTTGTAGAACACTTACCAATGACAACAGAAGGAAAACTAAAATGGTGGTTGAAAAACAAAGAGCTATTGCAGGAAAAATATCACATCATTAATAAACCGTATAACTTCACGGTTACCATCATGAGCTTTGATGGTTATGACGAATTACCTAAAGGAACAATGGACGGTTCTATCGATGATTATACCTGCTTTGATGATACTAATGGAAAGCATGAAAAATGTGTTTATAACAATATAGCTATAATTGTCAGAGGTCAACTTAAAGGAAAACAGTTCATAAACATTGACGGTAAAACATATATCCAGAAAGATGATGGGAAAATTGAATTACAATGAATATTGCTTTCCACACCTAACCATATATATTAAAATGAAACAATGAGAGTCTACTGTATTTCGAAGCATCGCCCAAAAATTGTTTAATCGTGCATTGTGGAGCGGTTGTGTTTAAGTATATAAATTGAAAAAAACAATCTATATACTCATAAAAGATTAATTAGGCACTGATACGAAGGTCGCAGGGCACGCCGCATCAGGTTATCCAGCAGGAAATCATTAGCCGCTGGTACGGCGCGGACGTGCGCCTCGGCCAGCACCCGGAAAAAGCGATTCCGCAGGTTTATCTGGCGCCCTGAACATCACGCGCGGCCAGCTTAGCGATGGCCGCGCGTCTGAGAAGTGGAATCAGGATCGCTGCGTCCACTTCGTCACTTTCCCTCAAATGCCTATCTCCGTTATCATGTCTTCCTCATGCGATAACGACGACAATAATAAAATCGCACTCCATTAAAAATCAGGGACCTGGATAACACCCTATGAGCACAATCGACAATTTAGACGCCCATACCCCCATGATGCAGCAGTACCTGAAGCTGAAGGCTCAGCATCCGGAGATCCTGCTGTTTTACCGGATGGGCGACTTTTACGAGCTGTTTTATGACGACGCCAAACGCGCCTCGCAGCTGCTCGATATCTCGCTGACCAAACGCGGCGCTTCCGCGGGCGAACCGATTCCCATGGCCGGCATCCCCCATCACGCGGTGGAAAACTATCTTGCTAAACTGGTGAATCAGGGCGAGTCGGTTGCGATTTGCGAACAGATTGGCGATCCGGCCACCACCAAAGGGCCGGTAGAACGCAAAGTGGTACGCATCGTTACGCCGGGCACCATCAGCGATGAAGCGCTGCTGCAGGAGCGCCAGGATAACCTGCTGGCCGCCATCTGGCAGGACAGTAAAGGCTTCGGCTACGCGACGCTGGATATCAGCTCCGGTCGCTTTCGCCTGAGCGAACCGGCCGACCGCGAGACCATGGCGGCGGAATTACAACGTACCAATCCGGCGGAACTGCTGTATGCGGAAGATTTTGCCGAATCTTCCCTGATTGAAGGCCGCCGCGGCCTGCGCCGTCGCCCGCTATGGGAGTTCGAAATCGACACCGCACGCCAGCAGCTCAACCTGCAGTTCGGCACCCGCGATCTGGTGGGCTTCGGCGTCGAAAACGCCCCGCGCGGGCTGTGCGCCGCCGGCTGCCTGTTGCAGTACGTCAAAGATACCCAGCGCACCTCGCTGCCGCACATTCGTTCCATCACCATGGAACGCCAGCAGGACAGCATCATTATGGATGCCGCCACCCGTCGCAATCTGGAGATCACCCAGAATCTCGCCGGCGGCGTTGATAACACCCTTGCCTCGGTACTCGACTGCACGGTCACGCCGATGGGCAGCCGCATGCTCAAACGCTGGCTGCATATGCCGGTACGCGATACCGCGGTGCTGGTTGAACGCCAACAAACGATTGGCGCCTTACAGGAACGCTATACCGAGCTGCAGCCGGTGCTGCGTCAGGTCGGCGACCTTGAGCGTATTCTGGCGCGTCTGGCGCTGCGTACCGCCCGCCCGCGCGATTTAGCCCGTATGCGCCATGCCTTCCAGCAGCTGCCGCTGCTGCGCGAGCTGCTGGCCGACGTTGACTGTCAGCCAGTGCAACAGCTGCGCGAGAAAATGGGCGAGTTCGCCGAGCTACGCGAATTGCTGGAACGCGCGATCATCGACGCGCCGCCGGTACTGGTGCGTGACGGCGGCGTTATCGCTCCGGGTTATAATGAAGAGCTGGATGAGTGGCGGGCGCTGGCCGATGGCGCGACCGATTATCTCGACAGACTGGAAATCCGCGAACGCGAGCGGCTTGGCCTTGATACCCTGAAGGTCGGCTACAATGCCGTTCACGGTTACTACATCCAGATCAGCCGCGGCCAGAGCCAGCATGCGCCGATCCACTACGTGCGCCGCCAGACGCTGAAAAACGCCGAGCGCTACATTATTCCGGAACTCAAGGAATACGAAGATAAGGTCCTGACTTCAAAAGGCAAGGCGCTGGCGCTGGAAAAACAGCTCTATGACGACCTGTTCGAAAAACTGCTGCCGCATCTGGCCGACTTACAAACCAGCGCCAGCGCGCTGGCCGAGCTGGACGTACTGGTGAACCTCGCGGAACGTGCGGAAACCCTGAACTACTGCTGCCCGACCTTTATCGATAAACCTGGTATTCGCATTACCGAAGGCCGTCACCCGGTGGTGGAGCAGGTACTGAAAGAGCCATTTATCGCCAACCCGCTGCAGCTGGCGCCGCAGCGCCGCATGCTGATCATCACCGGGCCCAACATGGGCGGTAAAAGTACCTATATGCGCCAGACCGCGCTGATTGCGCTGCTGGCCTATATCGGCAGCTACGTGCCGGCGCAGAAGGTAGAAATTGGCCCGATCGACCGCATCTTTACCCGCGTCGGCGCGGCGGATGACCTGGCGAGCGGCCGTTCCACCTTCATGGTGGAGATGACCGAAACCGCCAATATTCTGCACAACGCCACCGAACACAGCCTGGTGCTGATGGACGAGATTGGTCGCGGCACGTCCACCTACGATGGTCTGTCGCTGGCGTGGGCCTGCGCGGAGAATCTGGCGAATAAGATCAAAGCGTTGACCCTGTTCGCCACCCACTACTTCGAGCTCACCCAGTTGCCGGAGAAAATGGAAGGCGTGGCTAACGTGCACCTCGATGCCCTGGAGCACGGCGATACCATCGCCTTTATGCACAGCGTGCAGGACGGCGCGGCCAGCAAGAGCTATGGCCTGGCGGTCGCCGCGCTGGCGGGAGTGCCGAAAGAGGTGATCAAGCGCGCGCGGCAGAAACTGCGCGAGCTGGAGAGCATTTCGCCAAATGCCGCCGCCACGCAGGTTGATGGTACGCAGATGTCGCTGCTCTCCGCGCCGGAAGAGACCTCACCGGCGCTGGAAGCGCTGGAGAATCTTGACCCGGATTCACTGAGCCCGCGTCAGGCGCTGGAGTGGATTTACCGCCTGAAAAGCCTGGTGTAGCTCCATTAATGTGAATTCTTGATTTAAGCTTCCATAATTGTGCTAAATATAAAAAAGGCCCGTCTTAGCGGGCCCGTTTTATTAACGTTTATCTTCCGGTAATAGCGGCGGTACGTGCGGTACCTGCGGCGCCTCATCAATATCTTTCTGCGTCATGCGGAACGCTTCCGGATAATGTTCGCGGCTGGTACGACGCAGCGGTTCGGTATTACGCCAGGTATAGAGGCAGTGCTGGCACTGATAAACAATCCATACCCCTTTTACCGGCGACGTCGCCATCACTTCAATCTTTTCATCAGCGCAACGTGGACAAATCATCTTTTTCTCCTTATTTACGGTTGGCCAACATGGCGGTCAGTTTTTCAGCCCAGGCTTTGGTTTCCGGTAAATCCTGCACCGGCTGGCTGTAGTGACCGCGAAGGTCCGGCGCAACCGGAGTGGTGGCGTCGATAATCAATTTGTCGGTGATCCCCGCCGGGCTTGAACCAGGATCGAGCTCCAGTACCGACATGTTCGGCAACTGCACCAGGTCGCCCGCCGGGTTGACCTTCGAGGAGAGCGCCCACATCACCTGCGGCAGGTTGAACGGATCGACATCTTCATCGACCATAATGACCATTTTCACGTAGCCGAGTCCGTGCGGGGTAGTCATCGCGCGTAATCCCACCGCGCGGGCAAAACCACCGTAGCGTTTTTTGGTGGAGATAATCGCCAGCAGGCCATGGGTGTACATGGCGTTGACCGCCTGCACCTCCGGGAACTCCGCCTTCAGCTGCTGGTACAGCGGCACGCAGGTCGCCGGGCCCATCAGATAGTCGATTTCGGTCCACGGCATACCGAGATACAACGATTCAAAAATCGGTTTTGTGCGATAAGAGACTTTATCGATACGCACCACCGTCATATTGCGGCCGCCTGAGTAGTGGCCAGTGAACTCGCCGAACGGCCCTTCGATTTCACGCTTGCGCCCTTCAATCACCCCTTCAAGGATCACTTCCGAGCCCCACGGTACGTCAAAGCCGGTCAACGGCGCGGTGGCGATCGGATACGGGCTTTCGCGCAGCGCGCCCGCCATCTCATATTCTGACTGGTCATATTTCAGCGGCGTCGCGCCCATCAGGGTGATAATCGGGTCGTTACCCAGGGTGATGGCAATGGGCAGATCCTCACCGCGCTCTTCCGCTTTATGCAGATGCAGCGCAATATCGTGCATCGGTACCGGCTGCAGGCCCAGCTTGCGCTTGCCTTTCACTTCCATCCGGTAAATACCGACGTTCTGTTTACCGAAGTTGTCCGGGTCAAGCGGATCGCGAGAAACCACACAGGCTTTGTCGAGATAGAAACCACCGTCGCCATCGTTCAGGCGGAACAGCGGCAGAATATCGAACAGGTTGATATCGTCGCCATCAACGGTGTTTTCCGCCCACGCTGGATTAGCGCGACGCTCCGGTGTTATCGGGAATTTATCCCAGCGGCGAATAAATTCATCAATCTGTTTTTTCACCGGCGTGTTTGGCGGCAGCCCCAGCGAAATCGCGTGGTTTTGCCAGGAACCGATGGTGTTCATGGCGACACGGGCATCGGTAAAGCCGCGAATGTTATCGAACCATAGCGCTGGCGCGCCGTCACCGATGCGCCCTGTGGCGTTAGCGGCAGCGGCGAGATCCGGCTCGGCATTCACCTCTTCGCTAATTTTTAGCAGTTGCCCCTGCTCATCAAGCGCCTGCAAAAAGCTGCGTAAATCATCAAAAGCCATGATTAATTCTCCTGTGATAAATTCTCGACCGCGCGCAGGCCGTTCCAGCGGCGCGCTTTGTGATATTCGAGACCAAACTGATCCAGCACCCGGGTCACGATATGGTTGGTGATATCCTCGACCGTTTCCGGATGGTTGTAGTAGGCAGGCATCGGCGGCACCATCGCCACGCCCATGCGCGACAGCGCCAGCATGTTCTCCAGATGAATGGTGCTCAGCGGCATTTCTCGCGGCACCAGAACCAGCTTGCGCCCCTCTTTCAGCACGACGTCCGCCGCGCGGCCGACTAACCCTTCCGCATAGCCAGCGCGGATACCCGCCAGCGTTTTCATGCTGCAGGGGATAACAATCATGCCGTCGGTACGAAACGATCCTGATGAGATGGTCGCGGCCTGATCCGCCGGGCTATGGCAGAAATCCGCCAGCGCGGCGACTTCACGAGCGCTATAGGGCGTTTCCAGCTCAATGGTGGTTTTTGCCCATTTCGACATCACCAGGTGCGTTTCCACATCCGGCATTTCGTTCAGCGCTTGCAACAGCGCGACGCCCAACGGCGCGCCGGTCGCCCCGGTCATCCCAATAATCAGTTTCATTCACTACCTCACACATTGTTCGTATACGAACCTTTGTATTAAAACTACGCTCATTTTTACGGGATCTCAATATCGTTCGCATACGATCCGCATCAATAATCAAAAAAATGAGATGTGAAAAGAAGCCGTAAATGCGGCTATCATAAAGGTGATATTTTTGTGACGGAGTGTTCATGGAGTTACGTAACGAAGCGTTCCACCTTCTGCGCCAGCTTTTTCAACAGCATACCGCGCGCTGGCAACATGAATTACCGGAACTGACCAAGCCGCAATATGCAGTGATGCGCTCGGTAGCCGAACATCCTGGAATCGAGCAGGTGACGCTTATCGAAGCGGCCGTCAGCACGAAAGCGACGCTGGCGGAGATGCTAAGCCGGATGGAAAAACGCGGGCTGGTGCGCCGCGAACACGATCCGACCGATAAACGTCGCCGTTTTGTCTATCTGACGGATGAGGGGCAGGCGCTGCTCGCAAATTCCATGCCGCAGGGCAACCGTGTCGATGAAGAGTTTTTGAGCCGCCTTAACGAAGAGGAGCGCGCGCAGTTTTCCAGGCTGGTCCTGAAAATGATGGAAAATAAAAACGCGGATTAAGCGGTTCGTTCACGCAGAAAATCGATAAATGCCCGGACCTTGGTTGGCACATGCTGCGCGTCCGGGTAGACGGCGAATACACCCTGGGAGGGAAAAATATACTCCGGCAATACCCGCACCAGCTCCTGCCGCGCGATGGCTTCGGCCACCAGCCACTCCGGGAGTAGCGCCACCCCGCTTCCCGCCAGCGCAAAGCCCATTAACGCTTGTGCGCTATCGGCTGAGATCCGCGGCGGTTGCGTAATTTCAAAAGCGATCGATTGCCCTTCGGCGGTCAGGAGCTGCCAGCGTAGCGGCGTCGCCAGGCGCTCGTTAACAATCCACGCCGCCTGCGCCAGGTCGGCAAGCGTGCGCAGCGGATGTTTATCCAGCCATCCCAGTGAGGCCACGGGCACGATGGCGAAACGCGAAATACGAGCCGCGTGATAGCGCGAATCGGCCAGGGTTCCGAGACGTATCGCGACATCAAACCGTTCCGAGATCAAATCCGCATGATACGACGATGAGACGTGGCGCACCCGCAACGCCGGATGTCGACGAGCGAATTCCGCCAGCGCCGGGATGATCACCTGCGCGCCATATTCCGGGGTGGTGGTGATCCGCAGTTCGCCGCTTAACCCGGCGTGGCTGGCGCGCACCTCGTCCTGTAAATTCTCCGCGGCTTTCAGCAGTCCGACGCCGCGCTGGTAAAACACCGCCCCGGCTTCGGTGAGCGTTAACCGGCGCGTCGAACGCAGAAGCAACGTCACTCCCAGTTCACTCTCTAGCTGACGAACGTTAAAACTGACCACCGCTTTGGTTTGCCCAAGCGCCGCCGCCGCCGCGGTAAAGCTCCCGGCATCAACAACGGCGACAAACATGGTAACGCGCTGCAGGTTTAGCATTTGAATGACGCTTATTGTCAAAAAATTTTAGACAGTATATCCCTGAAAAGCGCATTTATCCGCCCCTGACGCGCGGTTTACAGTACTCATCTGCAATCGCCTGCTGCTTAACCCGGAGAAAACATGAACCCATGGATCCAAGAAGTTATCGACGCCCACGTAATCATTGAACAATGGCTGGGCCGGAAAGAAGGTAGCGCGCAAGCGCTGATGAGCCGCTTTGCGCAAGAATTTACAATGGTTCCTATCAGCGGCGCTAAGATGGATTACCCGACGGTAAGCGGTTTTTTCCATAGCGCGGGCGGCAGCCGCCCGGGATTAAGCATCGTGGTTGATAATGCGCAGGTATTGAGCGAATGGCAAGACGGCGGCGCGGTGCTGTACCGCGAAAGCCAGACCCTGCCGGAACAAGGCGAGATCGTGCGCTGGTCCACGGCGATATTTCAGCGCATTGAGGGGAAAATCTTCTGGCGTCACCTGCAGGAAACCCGCATCGGTTAATACAAAGGAAAAGGCCCAATCGCAGGATTGGGCCTTTTTGAGAGAAAACGATTTATTCGCGGAATAGCGCTTCGATGTTTAGCCCCTGTCCCTGCAGGATCTCCCGCAGGCGGCGCAGGCCTTCAACCTGAATCTGACGCACGCGTTCGCGGGTCAGGCCGATTTCACGACCCACATCTTCAAGCGTTGCAGATTCATAACCCAGCAGCCCAAAACGACGAGCCAGTACTTCGCGCTGTTTGGCGTTCAGTTCGAACAACCATTTGACGATGCTTTGTTTCATATCATCGTCCTGCGTGGTGTCTTCCGGGCCGTTGTCTTTTTCATCGGCCAGAATATCCAGCAGCGCTTTTTCTGAGTCACCGCCCAGCGGGGTATCCACTGAGGTAATGCGCTCGTTCAGACGCAGCATACGACTAACGTCATCAACCGGTTTATCCAGCTGTTCGGCTATCTCTTCAGCGCTTGGCTCGTGGTCCAGCTTATGCGACAACTCGCGCGCGGTACGCAGATAAACGTTCAGCTCTTTCACAATATGGATAGGCAAACGAATGGTACGGGTTTGGTTCATAATCGCCCGTTCAATCGTTTGACGGATCCACCAGGTAGCGTAGGTTGAAAAACGGAACCCACGTTCCGGGTCAAACTTCTCAACTGCGCGGATCAGGCCGAGGTTACCTTCTTCAATCAGATCCAGCAGCGCCAGACCACGATTGCTGTAACGACGAGCGATCTTCACCACCAGACGCAGGTTACTTTCAATCATGCGACGGCGTGAAGCAACATCTCCACGTAGTGCGCGACGGGCGAAATAGACTTCTTCTTCGGCCGTCAGCAGCGGGGAATAACCAATCTCACCAAGATACAACTGTGTCGCATCGAGAACGCGCTGGGTGGCGCCTTGCGACAGCAGCTCTTCCTCAGCCAGATCGCTATCACTGGGTTCCTCTTCTACTAAGGCTTTCTCGTCGAAAACCTCCATTCCGTTCTCATCAAATTCCGCGTCTTCATTTAAATCATGAACTTTCAGCGTATTCTGACTCATAAAGGTGGCTCCTACCCGTGATCCCTGAGCAAAGCACCTTCCGCGACCCATCACTAAACGACGCCGGAGTTATCCTCTTTATGCCTCCACTGAAGGAGGCATATCGCGACCGCCCTGGCGCCTTTCATGGTGTTACGCTTATCCGTACTTTGCCAAATTATCGCTGCGGTAAGTACTGCAGCGGGTTGACGGATTTCCCCTTGTAACGAATTTCAAAATGTAATCTTGTTGAGCTGGTTCCGGTGCTACCCATGGTAGCGATTTTCTGCCCCGCTTTGACTTCCTGTTGCTCCCGAACCAGCATGGTATCGTTATGAGCGTAGGCACTCAGGTAATCATCGTTGTGTTTGATGATAATAAGATTACCGTAACCGCGCAGTGCGTTACCGGCATAGACGACGCGCCCATCGGCGGTCGCGACAATAGCCTGTCCTTTACTGCCTGCAATGTCGATACCTTTATTGCCGCCTTCCGCGCCGCTAAAGTTCTCGATAACCTTGCCATCAGTCGGCCAGCGCCATGATGAGATCGGCGAACTGGTAGACGTACTGCTTGCAGTCGGTTGGGTTGTGCTAACGGTTGATGGCGCCGTAACCGGAGCGACCGTCGTCGTGGTCGTTGCTGGTTTATTATTCGGCAACATCTTAGTAGCACTCTGTTCACCTGAAGATTCAGAATACGTAATAGTCGGTTGTGACGCAACCACTGCGGTGGATTTTTGTGCAGAAGTTGTGGTGGCCGTCGCACCGCCGCTTGCCTGCGCGCTAGCCTGAGATACCGGATTTTCGCCGGTGATCGGCTGGCCTGCGGAGTTGCCGACCTGCAGCACCTGACCCACGTTCAGCGCGTACGGCGCCGGGACATTGTTGCGTTCCGCAAGGTCGCGGAAATCGTTGCCGGTGACCCACGCGATATAGAACAGGGTATCGCCGCGCTTAACGGTATAGGTACTACCGCCGGTATAGCTACCTTTCGGAATATCGCCATATTTACGGTTGTAAACAATCTTACCGTTCACCGTCTGCACCGGCTGCTGTGCCATCGGCTGAACCTGGGTCGGCTGAGTCTGAATTGGCTGGGTCTGCATCGGTTGAATCGGCTGAGCCGGAGGAACTTGCTGCCCGCCGGAAGATGGCGGTGTAATCAGCATCCCGGAATTGGTGCTGGAGGACGCAGCGCCGCTTGCCGAATTCACCGGCGCAGGCGGATTATTGGTATTTGTACACCCGGCCAGCCAGAGTGAAACCAGTGACAACGCCGCAATACGGCTTACGGTAAATTTTGGGCTTCCCGCGCTCATTTATCCCCCAGGAATATGTTAACTGCCAATATCTTGCTTACCGGGCAGCGCCCGGCCAGGACACTGAAAAATGTGTCCACCCTACGCCTAAACTTAGGCAAAAAAAACCTGGAATAATCCGGGTTCAGGCCAGCTCCCCTCTGACGAGCGGAACAAAGCGAACGGCTTCAACGGTATCGATGAAAAACTCGCCGCCGCGGCGACGGATCCGCTTCAGATACTGATGTTCTTCACCGACCGGCAAAACCAGCACGCCGCCTTCATCAAGCTGCGCCATCAGCGCGGCCGGAATTTCCGGCGGCGCGGCGGTGACGATAATCGCGTCAAAAGGCGCGCGAGCCTGCCAACCCTGCCATCCATCGCCATGACGGGTTGAAACATTATGTAAATCAAGTTGTTTAAGACGCCGACGCGCCTGCCACTGCAGGCTCTTAATCCGCTCGACCGAGCAGACGTGGTGCACGAGGTGCGCCAGGATCGCCGTCTGATAGCCGGAGCCGGTGCCGATTTCCAGCACCCTTGAGTCCGGCGTCAATTCCAGAAGCTCCGTCATCCGCGCCACCATATAGGGCTGCGAGATAGTTTGCCCCTGGCCAATCGGCAGCGCGGTGTTTTCCCACGCCTTATGTTCAAAAGCTTCATCAACGAATTTTTCGCGCGGAACCTGCGCGATTGCCTCGAGGACTCGCTCATCGACGATGCCCTGAGTGCGTAGCTGATTCAACAAACTTTCAACACGTTTACTTACCATTGCGTATCAACCCCGACGCGTTCTAACCAATCGGTCACCACCTCATGTGCCTGATGAGCGGTTAAATCGACATGCAATGGCGTTACGGAAACATAGCCTTCATCCACCGCCGCAAAATCGGTCCCCGGCCCGGCATCGCGCTTATCACCCGGCGGGCCGATCCAGTACAGCGTATTACCGCGCGGATCTTTTTGCGGAATGACCTGGTCGGCCGGATGGCGGTTGCCGCAACGGGTAACGCGAATACCTTTGATTTGCTCGAGGGGAAGATCCGGCACGTTGATGTTGAGGATCCGCCCGGTACGCAGCGGCTCGCGGCTTAACGCGCGCAGAATGGTGCACGTCACTGCCGCCGCGGTGTCGTAATGTTGATAGCCGTTCAGCGAAACGGCAAGGGCGGGAAAACCAAGATGGCGGCCTTCCATCGCGGCCGCGACGGTGCCGGAATAAATGACATCATCGCCAAGATTAGGGCCCGCGTTGATTCCTGAGACCACGATATCCGGACGCGGACGCATCAGCGCGTTAACGCTGAGATACACGCAGTCGGTCGGCGTGCCCATCTGGACGGCGATATCGCCATTTTCAAAGGTGAACGTGCGTAGAGAAGATTCCAGCGTGAGCGAGTTTGAGGCGCCGCTGCGATTACGATCGGGTGCAACAACCTGGACCTCGGCAAATTCGCGTAAGGCCTTCGCCAGGGTTTGGATCCCCGGCGCGTGGATACCGTCATCGTTACTCAGCAATATTCGCATAGTCACCCGTTGTATTGATAAGTTCCCTTACCACGCTGGTGGCAAAACTTCCCGCTGGCAGCCAGAAGCGCAGTTCAACAGTGACATCATCCCACCAGTTCCAGCACAATTGCTGCGGATACAGCAGCATCGCCCGGCGCGCGGCTTCAACTTTTTCGCGCGCCAGCAGCGCCTGTAGCGACGTTTCTTCGGCTATCGCGGCTTGCTCGGCGGCCAGCGCGTCGCGTTGGCTGCCCCAGTCGCCGCTGCCCGGCAGCGCAGCGGTAATCATCAGCTCGCGGTTATCGACCCGCGCCTGTAATTCCGCCAACTCTTCGGTGGTTGCCACAAACCAGCTTCCGCGCCCCGCTAATTGTAGCGCATCGCCATCAACAACCTGATTAAATTCCGTTTTTTTTAATCTAATTGCAACTTGCTGATTAAACAACGCGCTGCGTGCCGCCGACAACCAAAAACTGCGTTTATTGCGATCGCGCACCGGCTCGCCGCTCTCGGCCCAGCGCAATGCGCCCTGCAGGTTGCTACCGCCGATACCAAAGCGCTGCGCGCCGAAGTAGTTCGGCACGCCGCCGGCGGCAATCGCCTGCAAACGCTTTTCGACATCGTCGCGATCGCTGATTTCCCGCAGGATCAGCGTGAACTGGTTGCCCTTCAGCGCGCCTAAACGCAGCTTACGCTTATGGCGGGCATACTCCAGCACCTGGCAGCCTTCGAGCTGAAATTTGCTCAGATCCGGCATCTCTTTGCCCGGCACGCGGGCGCACAGCCACTGTTCGGTGACAGCGTGCTTATCCTTTTGCCCGGCAAAGCTCACTTCGCGCGCATGGATTTTAAGGAATTTCGCCAGCGCGTCGGCAACGAAACGGGTGTTGCAGCCATTTTTCAGAATCCGCACCAGCACATGTTCGCCTTCGCCATCGGGGGCGAAACCGAGGTCTTCGACCACCAGAAAGTCTTCCGGATTGGCCTTCAGCCGCCCCTGGCTGAGCGGCTTGCCGTGCAGGTATGTTAAGTCATCAAAGGCGATCATTGCGTAACCTTACGCAGCAGCGCCACCGCTTCACAGGCGATGCCTTCGCCACGGCCGGTGAAGCCAAGCTTCTCGGTGGTGGTCGCTTTCACATTGACGTCGTCCATATGGCAACCGAGATCTTCGGCGATAAATACGCGCATCTGCGGGATATGCGGCAGCATTTTTGGCGCCTGGGCAATGATGGTGACGTCAACGTTGCCAAGGGTATATCCCTTCGCCTGAATCCGCCGCCACGCTTCACGCAGCAGCTCGCGGCTATCCGCGCCTTTAAAGGCCGGATCGGTATCCGGGAACAGTTTGCCGATATCGCCCAGCGCCGCGGCGCCCAGCAGCGCGTCGGTCAGCGCATGCAGCGCGACGTCGCCATCGGAATGGGCGAGCAGCCCTTTCTCATAAGGAATACGTACCCCGCCAATAATAATTGGCCCTTCACCGCCAAAAGCGTGTACGTCAAAACCGTGTCCAATTCGCATTAAGCCTTCTCCTGGTGTCGGGAACGGGTAAGGTAAAATTCGGCCAGCGCCAGATCTTCCGGGCGCGTTACTTTAATATTATCAGCTCGTCCGGCGACCAACTCGGGATGGAAGCCACAGTACTCCAGCGCCGACGCTTCATCGGTGATGGTCGCGCCTTCATCCAGCGCGCGCGTCAGGCAGTCAAATAGCAGTTCTCGAGGGAAAAATTGCGGCGTCAGCGCATGCCATAAATCATTGCGTTCGACGGTATGGGCGATCGCGGTTTTGCCCGGTTCGGCACGCTTCATGGTATCGCGCACCGGCGCCGCCAGTATGCCGCCGACGCGGCTGGTCGCGCTTAGCGCCAGCAGCCGCGAGAGATCATCCTGATGCAGGCACGGACGCGCGGCATCATGAACCAGCACCCATTGCGCATCCGCTAAGGCTTTCAGCCCCGCCAGAACCGAATCGGCGCGCTCAGCGCCGCCGTCAACGACGGTGACCTGCGGATGGTGGGCTAAGGGAAGTTGACTAAAGCGGATGTCGCCAGGGCTGACGGCGATCACCACCCGCTGAACGCGTTCGTTCGCCAGCAGCGCGGCGACCGAATGTTCGAGAATCGTTTTGTTACCGATTGAGAGATATTGTTTCGGGCACTCCGTTTGCATACGGCGGCCAAAACCGGCTGCCGGCACCACGGCGCAAACGCCCGGAAAAGTGGCTGCCATATTGTCATCCTGGGCTTGTTTATCGATTATTCTGCGCAGAACCCTGATTGCGTTTTGAGGCATCCGGCACCAGACGATAGAACGTTTCGCCCGGGCGGGTCATGCTGAGTTCATTGCGCGCGCGTTCTTCGATCGCTTCCTGACCGCCGTTGAGATCGTCAATTTCGGCGAAAAGCTGATCGTTGCGCGCTTTTAATTTGGCGTTAGTGGCCTGCTGAGCGGAGACATCGTCATTAACCCGGCTATAGTCGTGCAAACCATTTTTGCCAAACCACAGCGAGTACTGTAGCCAGACCAGCAAAGCTAATAATAGCAGCGTTAATTTACCCATCCTGCCCCCTGAAAAACGGCATCATCATCCCATAACTCGCCGGAGTACTCTACCCTGGCGCGCGGACGATGCCGCGTAACGCGGGGACTGTACCACATTTTTGCGATGGATACCCAGGCTTGATTCATCCCAAAAAGGCTATCCCAACAGCCAGAGGAACAGCAGACCAAACATTAGCCCGACGGTTAAAATCGTCGCGCAAACGCTGTAGATCAGTTTGCCGTCCAGTAATGAATGTAGCGCAATACCGACCACCACGGCGACCGGCATAATGGCAAGAAAGAAAGGCCAGGTATAGAGGAAGAAAAAGAGCGTATTACCGCCATACATGAGGAAGGGAATACCCAGCGCCAGCAGCCATGAAATAAAGCCCACGGCGGCGCCTGACAAAGACCAGGTGGTCTCGTCGCCGGCCGCCGGAGGCGGTTCTGAACGAATAATACTGAGGTTCTGGGTATTGCGCATATTGAATCCTGTTGACCGGGCGACCGGCATCCCTCGATGCCGTTGCCTTTTCAGGATCTGATAATATCGCTCTGTCGAAGCAGGTCTAATAGTTGGTGCACCAAATTTGTTACCAATTGTTCACCATCCAGATGAATTTCAGCATTCTCCGGGGATTCATAGACCGAATCGATACCGGTAAAATTACGCAACTCCCCTGCCCGCGCCTTCTTGTACAATCCTTTCGGATCCCGCGTCTCACAAGTGGCCAGCGGGGTATCGACAAACACTTCGATAAAGCGTCCTTCCCCCAAACGCTCGCGCACCATCTGCCGTTCCGCACGATGCGGAGATATAAACGCGGTCAATACAACCAGCCCGGCATCGACCATCAGCTTAGCTACTTCACCGACGCGGCGAATGTTCTCTTTGCGATCGTCGTCACTGAATCCCAGATCGCTACACAGCCCGTGACGCACATTATCGCCGTCAAGCAAGTAGGTGCTAACGCCAAGCTCGTGCAGCGCCTCCTCCAACGCCCCGGCGACGGTGGATTTACCCGACCCCGAGAGGCCGGTAAACCACAGCACCACGCCGCGATGGCCGTGATGCTGCTCGCGCTGCTCGCGGGTCACCGGATGCGCATGCCAGACGACGTTTTCGTCATGCCGGGCCATTACTTGCCTCCCAGCAGATCGCGCGCGTCCCAGTGCGGGAAGTGTTTACGAATCAGCTGATTCAGCTCCAGCTCAAACGCGCTGTACTGCGACGTCGGCGCCTGCGCCTGCAGGTGCGGTTCGTTGACCATTCCCGCGCCAACCGTCACATTGCTCAGGCGGTCGATAAAGATAAGGCCGCCGGTCACCGGGTTGTCCTGATACGGATCGAGCACCAGCGGCTCGTCAAAGGTCAGCTCCACCAGCCCGATGCCGTTCAGCGGCAGCGCTTCGACTTCACGCTGGGTCAGATTATTGATGTCGACCTGATAGCGGATAGCGTCAACGCGGGCGCGGGTTTTCTTGCCAGCCACTTTAATGTCATAGCTCTGACCCGGCGACAGCGCCTGTTCCGCCATCCACACGACGTCGATGCTGGCACTTTGTACCGCAGGCAGCGAGGCTTCGGCGTCAACCAGCAAATCGCCGCGGCTGATGTCGATTTCATCTTTCAGGACGATAGTGATCGCTTCCCCCGCCCCGGCCTGCGGCAGGTCGCCGTCAAAGGTGACAATACGCGCCACGTTCGACTCCACGCCCGACGGCAGCACCTTCAGACGCTGGCCAACGGTGACCGTACCGGAAGCGACGGTACCGGAGAAGCCGCGGAAATCCAGGTTCGGACGGTTCACGTATTGCACCGGGAAGCGCAGCGGCTGGCTTTCAACATCGCGCTGGATGTCAACGGTTTCCAGCACTTCCAGCAGCGTCGGGCCGCTGTACCACGGCATTTTGTCGCTCTGTGTGGCGACGTTATCCCCTTCCAGCGCCGACAGCGGTACGAAACGGATATCAAGCTTGCCCGGCAGCTGTTCGGCGAAGGTCAGATAATCTTCACGAATTTCATTGAAGCGCGCTTCGCTGAACTCGACGAGATCCATTTTGTTCACCGCGACCACCAGGTGCTTAATCCCTAATAACGTGGAGATAAAGCTGTGGCGGCGAGTCTGGTCGAGCACGCCTTTGCGGGCGTCGATCAGCAGGATCGCCAGATCGCAGGTGGACGCGCCGGTCGCCATATTACGGGTGTACTGCTCGTGGCCCGGGGTGTCGGCAATGATAAATTTGCGTTTTTCGGTCGAGAAGTAGCGATAGGCGACATCAATGGTGATGCCCTGCTCGCGCTCAGCCTGCAGACCATCCACCAGCAGCGCCAGATCCAGTTTCTCGCCCTGAGTACCGTGACGCTTGCTGTCATTGTGCAGAGAAGAGAGCTGATCTTCATAAATCTGGCGCGTATCGTGCAGCAGACGGCCGATCAAGGTGCTTTTGCCGTCATCGACGCTGCCGCAGGTCAGAAAACGCAGCAGGCTTTTGTGCTGTTGCGCGTGCAGGTAAGCTTCTACGCCGCCTTCATTAGCAATTTGTTGTGCAATCGTAGTGTTCATGGCGGCTCCTTAGAAATAACCCTGACGTTTTTTCAGCTCCATGGAGCCTGCCTGGTCGCGGTCAATGACGCGCCCCTGACGTTCGCTGGTGGTGGATACCAGCATCTCTTCAATAATTTCCGGCAGCGTTTGCGCGTTGGACTCTACCGCGCCGGTCAGCGGCCAGCAGCCGAGGGTACGGAAGCGTACCATCTGCTTTTTGATCATCTCGCCCGGCTGCAGATCGATACGGTCGTCATCGATCATCATCAGCATGCCGTCGCGCTCCAGTACCGGGCGTTCTGCCGCCAGGTACAGCGGGACGATTTCAATATTTTCCAGGTAGATGTACTGCCAGATATCCAACTCGGTCCAGTTAGAGAGCGGGAAGACGCGAATGCTTTCGCCTTTGTTAATCTGACCGTTGTAGTTGTGCCACAGCTCCGGACGCTGATTTTTCGGGTCCCAGCGGTGGAAACGATCGCGGAAGGAGTAAATTCGCTCTTTAGCGCGGGATTTCTCTTCATCGCGACGCGCGCCGCCGAATGCGGCATCAAAGCCATATTTGTTCAGCGCCTGCTTCAGGCCTTCGGTTTTCATGATATCGGTGTGCTTAGCGCTGCCGTGAACGAACGGGTTGATGCCCATCGCCACCCCTTCCGGGTTTTTATGCACGAGCAGTTCACAGCCGTAGGCTTTGGCGGTACGGTCACGGAACTCGTACATCTCACGGAATTTCCAGCCGGTATCGACGTGCAGCAGCGGGAACGGCAGGGTTCCCGGATAAAACGCTTTGCGCGCCAGATGCAGCATTACGCTGGAATCTTTACCGATGGAGTACATCATCACCGGGTTAGAGAATTCGGCGGCCACCTCACGAATGATATGGATGCTTTCCGCCTCCAGTTGCCGCAGGTGAGTGAGTCGTTTTTGGTCCATAACCGTTCCTTAAGCCAGATTTACCACCGAAGAGTTAAACCCCTCGCTAGATGTTGTGTGTTGAAACCAGGCGAGCTGCTGATGCAGCTGTACCACTTCGCCCACCACCAGTAGCGCGGGCATTGGGGCATCTTTCGCCAGATGTTCGAGCTGTTGTAACGTGCCGGTCAGCGTCTGCTGATCCTCGCGGGTGCCGCGGGAAATCACCGCCACCGGGGTATTCGCGTCGCGGCCATGGGCGATCAGCTGAGCGCTGATGTCCGCCGCTTTCATGGTGCCCATGTAAATCGCCAGCGTTTGTTGGCTCTTCGCCAGCAGCGCCCAGTCAAACGGCGCGCTGTCAGATTTATAGTGACCGGTGACAAAGACAGCGCTCTGCGCATAATCGCGATGGGTCAGCGGAATGCCGGCATAGGCCGTCGCGCCCGCCGCGGCGGTGACGCCGGGCACCACCTGGAAGGGGATCCCGGCGGCCGCCGCCGCCTGCAGCTCTTCCGCGCCGCGCCCGAAAATAAACGGATCGCCGCCCTTCAGGCGCACCACCGTTTTCCCGGCTTTGGCGGCATCCACCAGCATTTGATTCGTTTCGTGCTGCGGTACGGAGTGCTCGCCCGCGCGCTTACCTACGCAGATCATTTCGGCATCACGGCGCACCAGCTCGCGCACGCTCTCGGTCACCAGGTGGTCATAAAACACCACGTCCGCCTGTTGAATCGCCTGCAGTCCGCGTAGCGTCAGCAGCCCGGCATCTCCCGGCCCGGCGCCAACCAGAATAATTTCACCCACGCTGCGTTCCGGTCTGTCGAGTTCATCCTGCAGCGCCCGTTCCGCAGCCGCGTGGTTACCGGCCACCATCAGGCTGGCAAAACGCCCGGTGAATACGCGCTCCCAGAAGCGACGACGCGCTTCGGTGGTGGTCAGACGGGTTTTCAGATGATGGCGCCAGTAGCTCGCCGTTTCGGCCAGCCGCCCCAGATTGGTGGGCAGTAGCGCTTCGATTTTTTCTCGCAGAATGCGCGACAGCACCGGCGCCTTGCCGCTGGAGGAGATCGCCACCAGCAATGGCGACCTGTCAACAATAGAAGGAAAGACGAATGAGCACAGCGGCTGGTCATCCACCACGTTCACCAGACGGTAGCGGGCGTTAGCCGCGGCAAACACCCGCTGGTTGAGCTCACGATCGTCGGTTGCGGCAATCACCAGAAATACGTCGTCTACCTGCTGTTCATCAAAGGCGGTCGCTCGCCAGCTAATTTGCTGACGTTCCACCTGTTCAGCGAGCTCCGGCGACAGAACGGCGGCGACCACCTGTACCTTCGCCTGCGCCCGCAGCAAGAATTTAATCTTGCGGACGGCAATTTCACCGCCGCCGATAACCAGCACGGGTCTTTCTTTCAACTCGGCAAACAGGGGCAAGTAATCCACGGCGCAACAACTCTCTTACATTCAGCAATAGAGGGACTATAGGGGGCTGCTTTGAGCAAATGAAATTACGAAATGGAATGAGTTGTGACGCAAAAGAATAACGAGCTGGAAATCTAAATATCAAAAAGTGCTTAACGCGCGCATTTTCCGCTATTTAAGAGCAAATGAAATTGTTTAAGCGGCGTCACAGTTTCATACTAACGCCGTCGAAATGTTTTGCTCGTGTAAGGACCCACTATGTTTTCCGCGATGTGCCGCCGTCTGCTTCCGCTGGCGCTTGGCACAGGTTTTGTCTTCTCCGCCGCTCCGGCATTCAGCGCCCTGGGCGACACCGCAAATACGCAGGCCCGCCATATTGCTACCGTCTTTCCTGGAAGAATGACCGGTACGCCGGCCGAGATGCTGTCAGCCGATTATCTTCGTCAACAATTTGCCCAGATGGGTTATCAGAGCGACGTGCGCAGTTTCAATACCCGCTACATCTATACCGACAGCAACCAACGTAAGAACTGGCACAACGCCACCGGCAGTACGGTAATCGCCGCGCATGAGGGCCAGTCTCGCCAGCAAATTATCATTATGGCGCACCTCGATACCTATGCCCCGCAGAGCGATAAAGACGTAGAGAACAACCTCGGCGGCCTGACCCTGCAGGGGATCGACGACAATGCGATGGGGCTCGGCGTATTGCTGGAGCTCGCGGAACATTTAAAGAACGTCCCCACCCGTTACGGCATTCGCTTTATCGCCACCAGCGGCGAGGAAGAAGGCCGCCTGGGCGCGCAAAATTTGCTGAAACGCATGAGCGAGGCGGAAAAGAAAAACACGCTGCTGGTGATAAATCTCGATAACCTGGTGGTCGGCGATAAGCTCTATTTCAACAGCGGGCGCAGCACGCCGGCATCGGTACGTAAGCTGACCCGCGATCGCGCGTTGGCGATTGCCCGGAGCCACGGCATCGCCGCGTTCACCAATCCAGGGCTGAATCCGGAGTTCCCGAAAGGTACTGGCTGCTGTAACGACGCCAGCGTTTTTGACAGCGCCGGGATCCCGGTACTCTCCGTGGAAGCGACTAACTGGTCATTGGGTAAAAAGGATGGATATCAGCAGCGCAGTAAAACCCGCAGCTTCCCGCAGGGTACCAGCTGGCATGACGTGCAACTGGATAACCAACAGTATATCGACAAAGCGCTGCCGGGAAGGATCGAGCATCGCGGGCGCGATGTCGTCAAAGTGATGCTGCCGCTGGTGAAAGAGCTGGCGAAGGCAGGAACGGCTCATTCAGGAAAGTAGTCTCTCTATTTTTCGGATTGCGAGAATAGCGTCGCCCATGAACAATAATGTCTCTACTTAAGACGTTATATCGTTTTAGCCAACATTAAGCGCCGGCCTGGCAGGATGCCAGGCATCTTCGCAAGGAATGCAATATGTCTTTACGCAAATTGTCCCTGGCTGTATTTCTGATTGCCGCGCCTGGAGCAGCCAGCGGCCACGCCTGCGAATCTCCATTGTCGGAATGCCCGGACTATTTTTTTCTGACTAACCGCGAGGCCCACCTGCTCGAATTGCCGCAGGGCAACTTTGCATTTGTCAGCAGCCACCTGTTACCGCCCGACCCGCTCCTGCCGCAATGGCGCGACACCGCCAAAGATAAGCTCGCCACTTCCGCTCAGGGCGCCCAGTTGAAAGCGATCCTCGAGAGCGGCTCAGTAGAGGCCGCCGAGAAGATGACTACTAGTCTTCCAACCGCCAAGCGCCTGTACGCGCTCGGCGCCGTTGCGTACGACAGCGATCGTGAACTAGCACGTGAATATTTCCGCCAGCTGCTTGCGCTACCGGCGGACCGGCAAGGCGAATGGGGATTAAAAGCGCTTTTTGCGCTGGGGCAGGATTTAATCCAGGAGAATCCGCTAGCCAGCTTAAGCGATCTGGAAGCCTTGCCCGACACTAGAGATATTGAGGGTAGCCGTCATGAATCAGCAGAGGCCTTTGCTCTCTTTCAGCAAATTATCGATGCTGTACGTAACGGCCAGGACGATCCGCAGTTACTTTCACTGGCAGGTTTAGTACAACAGGCGCGTATCGCCAGGCAAAATGAAACGGACGGCTTTGTTGCAGAAGCCCATTTTAATGCCCGGCTGGCGGCACAGGGCTCGCTCCCCAGCAGCGTACGTTTGTATCAAGTGGCCGAGAATATCAATCATCCGGAAAATGATGTTTTCCTGCAAAAGCATATTGCTGACCCGCTTGTCCGGCGGTTGCTTATTGCCCATCTGAACGCCACCCCCGTTGATGCTTCAGCCAATGACGGCACCTTTCAGATTGGCGCTTACTACCCTAAAGTGGTGGCCGCGCTGTTAAAAACGGCCAATGATGATTTGCCTTCGGATGTTCATCTTATCGCCCTGGCCTACCGTTACGGGCGATATTCTACGGTTACGCAGCTATTACAACATGCGGAAGAGAATATGCTGACCTCATGGCTGAGGGCTAAAATGGCATTGCGGGAAGGTGATCTAAAAAAGGCGACCGTCTGGTACGAAAAAACGGCCAGTTCACTTCCTGTGGAAGGCGAGAGATGGGTAAATCCATTACTCAGTCAGGAAATCGAAGGGTACTTCTATCAGGTTCCGAGTGAGCGAATTAGCGCAGAGCGGGCATTAGTGGCGTTGAAAAATAATAATTATGCTCAAGCAATGGAGCTGATGTATCGCTCTGGTTACTCCTGGCGAGATCAGATCTGGATCGGCGAGCGGCTGCTCAGCGTAAAAGAGCTAACGGCATTTGTAGACAAACATTTTCCGCCATCAGACTCGTCACAAGCGCAAAATCCACAGCCCGGTAAAGAAGATATAAACGATATCAAATTTCGTACTCTCCTCGCCCGTCGTCTGATGCGCGATGGCCAGTATCAAAAAGCCTTACCCTATTTTGATAATCAGCAGGACCGCCAGCTTGCACAGTCATTTGTTGATTTGCTTCCCGAAAGCGTCTCTAAAATAACCCAGGCCGAGGGCTGGTGGCAGGCAGCGGTCATTCTACGCGAGCATGGCAACAACCTGATGAGCTATTTATGGGATCCAGACCTCACATCTTTTGCTGACACTAGCACGTACTTGTTTTGCGCAGACGCCACAAACAATATCTCTGGAGTACACTCCTGGGTTGGTAGCGAGGAGCAATATCGCATACAGCAATCACGACCCAAACCATTCAATAATGTTGAGCATTATCGCTGGAGGGCGGCAAAACTTGCTGAAAAAGCAGCCAGTTTGCTACCGCGAAAATCTCAGGCTTATGCCGCTATACTTTGCAATGCCAGCAATTGGGTCTCGAGCGACCAACAATCGGTTAAGCGGCTGTACCAGCTTTACGTGAAAAACGGGGCGCCATTCCCCTGGGCTGAGAAATTTGGCCGACAGTGCCCATCTCCGGATTTTTCTGAGCGAAAGGTTAGTGGAGAAAGCTAAAGAGTCGAGAATGAAATGGGAATGAGAAGTGGCAATCGTAACCTAAAACAAATCTACGGTTTGTCCCCGCTGGTGCGGGGAACACGCGAACTACGTAAGGTTTCGACCTGGGAAGCACGGTTTATCCCCGCTGGCGCGGGGAACACAATGCTGAAATCAGCGTCGTCCTCATGAAGGGCGGTTTATCCCCGCTGGCGCGGGGAACACTCCACTACGGTCAGCGGGATAACGTCCAGCGTCGGTTTATCCCCGCTGACGCGGGGAACACCGCCCGAACTGGCGAATGCCGGAGTGGATCCGCGGTTTATCCCCGCTGGCGCGGGGAACACATTCCCACGTCACCCCGACAGACGTCGATTTGCGGTTTATCCCCGCTGCCGCGGGGAACACCCGTGGTGGTGAGCAGCGCCGCGCCCGAATCGCGGTTTATCCCCGCTGCCGCGGGGAACACGGCGGTCAACTTCGTCACTTTCGGCGACGTGGCGGTTTATCCCCGCTGCCGCGGGGAACACCTCCCCGCCCGCGCCCATCCTCAGATCTGCGCCGGTTTATCCCCGCTGCCGCGGGGAACACGCGCTGGTATTTAGCAAAAATTTCAAATCAATCGGTTTATCCCCGCTGGCGCGGGGAACACTTGGGGGCGGGGCTTCTTCAAGCGAAATGCAGCGGTTTATCCCCGCTGGCGCGGGGAACACCATTGAATGCTCACTTGAATCCCTCCCTACGCCGGTTTATCCCCGCTGGCGCGGGGAACACATCGGGACTACGATGATTTATACGCGGCGACCCGGTTTATCCCCGCTGGCGCGGGGAACACGTGTAGTTATAAAGAATGGTAACCCTCCCTTCCGGTTTATCCCCGCTGGCGCGGGGAACACCGTTCACTAACGGTCTGAAATACCTGGCTAAACGGTTTATCCCCGCTGGCGCGGGGAACACCCGACCCGGCCTTAAGGGTAAAAATGAAGATGCGGTTTATCCCCGCTGGCGCGGGGAACACGCAGGGTCTATGCCTACGGCGCCCTGTGTGGGCGGTTTATCCCCGCTGGCGCGGGGAACACGTGGAACGGCTGATGTCTGCCAACCACCCAGACGGTTTATCCCCGCTGGCGCGGGGAACACTCTAAACATATATTACTGTTTTTTAATGCCTTTTTAAGGCACCAACAATCTACCAACTTTATTCCAACAATTTCATATTATTAAAGAACATTCAACTCATTGATTTTCAATGGGAAGAAATGACACCAGTCGTAAGCCATCCAAATCTACCGGCATGCGGCGGTTCTCTCCCCAGGTTTGAAACTCAAAACCAGATTCGCTGTTCGTTGCCCAGGCCATCACCACATTTCCGCAATCGCTAAGCTGTATCACCTGCTGCCAAATCATTTCCCGGATCCGCTTTGAGGTATCGCCAACGTAGACTCCCGCCCGAACCTCCAGCAGCCAGATGGCAAGCCGCCCCCGCAGACGAGGAGGGACATTTTCCGTCACCACCATAAGCATACTCATCAGCCATGCCCTCGATGCCCGCTATCCCCCATTGATTCAGGCTCAGGTATCGCTGGCGGCAGCATATCCGGCGGTGGTTGAGGCGGTTCGATTTCGCCTGCCGACAACACCTCTTCAATCAACGGAATCAATTTTCCTGTCAGTTTTGTGCTGCGGAAAATATCGCGACAGGCCAGCCTTACTTCTTTATCCGGTTCAGCAGGATGACGAGCGGCGATCTCAAATGCCTTGGGCACCACGGCATCGAATTTAATAATGTCAGCAATATCATAAACGAACGAAAGCGGCTTACCGCTGTGGATAAAACCGATGGCTGGCGCATAGCCAGCCGCCAGTATCGCCGCCTCTGAAATGCCATACAGACACGATGTCGCCGCGCTGATGCACTGATTGACGATATCCCCTTTGGCCCAATCTTTCGGATCATAATTACGCCCGTGCCATTTCACGCCGTAACGTTTCGCTAACAGCGCATAGGTTTGGCGAACGCGGGATCCTTCAATGCCGCGCAGCTGTTCAACGGAGCGGCGCGCGGGCGGCGCCTCGCGAAAACGCAGTTCATACATTTTACGCACCACCTTCAGCCGCAAATCGTCATCCAGCGCCAGCTTAGCCTGGTACAACAGTTTGTCGGCCCGCGCACCGCCGGGTTGCCCGGAGGAGTATACCCGTACCCCCGCCTCTCCTACCCATACCAGCAGCGTCCCGACGGTCGAGGCCAGACGCACCGCCGCATGCGAAACCCGCGTTCCCGGCTCCAGCATAATGCAGGCTACCGACCCTACCGGGATATGGGTACGGATCCCGGTTTTGTCGATCAACACAAATGCGCCATCCAGCACATCGATCTGCCCATACTGGAGAAAGATCATCGACGTGCGATCTTTTAGCGGGATAGGATTTAGCGGCACAAAGGTCACTCGTCATCTCCGGGTTTGATCATCATCATCCCACAGCCAAAAGCCCGGCTTTTACCGTATCCCGACGCCTGCCGCTGCAAAAATAACGCAGGATCGCTAATCACCAGCGTGCCGGTATAGTCCACGCTGCTGAACTGGATCGCCTGGCGTGATTTTTCGCGGCGTATCAGCTGCTGACGATAAGCATCCACGTCGGCCTCCGCTAAAGCGAATCCGCTTTGCTCGCCCTGCCGGGTTAACCAGTCCTGCGCGGCCTGCCGTTGATACGCCCAGATATCCTTAGACTCAACGAGCCCTTTAACCTGCCGTTTGGCATCCATTAGCAAATCGTGGCGTTTGCCTGATTTGCAAATCGTTGGGTTTGCCCGCAGGCTAAACCGCAATTTCTGCCCGACACGGAGTTGCGGGTTGAACGCGCGGCTTTGGATCTCAAAAATTTCGCTCTCTGCAGGCAGCTGCGCTGACAGTACAAAGAAACGAAACGCCCCCTGTAGCTCTTCGCGCCGATATAAAAACTGCCGCTGTTGTTCTGCGGGAAAAAGCTGCCACAACCACTGATGCATGACATATTCACCGCGGTCCACCAGGTGCAAGAGACGTAATGGCGATAGCTGCGCGGTATGCAACGTTATTCTTGAGAGGTACACGTTTCCTCCTTGCTAAGCCAGGATCCCTGATTAACGGTACGCTCGCCAAACAGCCACTGCTGGCGGTTCAGCGGACAATCGCGACGCCGCAGTATTTTGTTCGCGACTAAACCGGCGTGCTCGCCCTCCCACCAGCATTGATCCTGCAACTGCCTCAGAGAAAGCCTCAATAGGCTAAATTTCTCCTGATACTGGCGATAAGCCTGGCGAAGTACATCCGCAGCGTGGCCCGCAAGCAACAGCGGCATTAACGGCAGCGCCAACGGATGGCTTTTGCGCCCCAGGTATAGCGGAAATACCGGATGGCGCAGCGCCTCATGCAACTGCTCCAGCGTGTAAGGCGCATCCGGCGTAACCGCAACGGCAACCATCCACCAGGCATCGGTATAATAATCGCGCCGGGAGATCAGCGCGCTGAGCAGTTCAGGATCCTGCAACTCTTCACGGCGACTGAAATAGCGCGCATTACGCACCTCTTTCGGCACCTGTACGGTGTGATAGTCTCGCGCCCAGCGCGGTTCGCTGCTGGCGCAGAGCAAAAAGGTATAGTGCTGGTTAAAGGCCCTTAACCGCTGCTCTTCTTCACGGCGGATCCCTAACGACGCCGCCAACAGCCCCAGCAGCGCAGACCGGGATGGCAGCTCATGGCTGTGACGGACTTCGCCGGGGGCGTCCACGCCCCACGACGCCATCGGCCCATGAAGCTGAAAAACCAGATATTGGCTCATAAGCCGCCCCTTACGCGCAGATGAAATCAAGCACGTCGTTCATGCTTCCCTGCTTATTCATTACATCGAAGCGCTGAAATGCCGTCTGCTGCCCGTAGACCGTATTCATATTTTCCTGCAGGGTCGTAATGCGCTGCACCGCGACATCCAGCTGATCGCCGCCATTAATGGGCTGATAAAATGCCGCCGCCAGTGAGCGCGGTTGATCGGTGCCTTTTTCCGCCAGCGCCCAGGACGCGTAGGCGCGGCTGGCGAAGCTATTCTGTTTGCCAGTTGGAGAGACTTTTAGCGCCGCTTCGGTGAAAGCGCGTAGCGTTTTGTTCGCCAGTTCTTCATTACCATTGAGGTTTTTTACCAGCAGATCTTTATCAATGCAGATATAGGTATAAAACAGCGCCGAGCCAAAACCCGTTTCGCCTAAGTGGCCTGCGCCAGCATCTTCAGAGGCCGCGCGTAAATCATCCACCGCGGTAAAGAAATCGTCCTCAACAATGGTTTCGCTAACGCCAAAAGCGTGCGCCACCTGGCAGGCAGCCTCAACGTTATAGGTTGGTTGATCCGCCAACATGCGGCCAAACATAGCAATATCCACCGCCATGCGGTCGTGGCGCAGCAGCGCCGCTTCCTCTTTGGTTGCTGCACGTTTTTCTTCCGCCAGGCGATGCGCCAGCGCTTTCACTGCGTCAAACTCTGCGGGGCTGATATGCGCCAGCTGTTCAGTTTCAGAACACTTCAGCGGATCGTTTTGATCCGCTTTAGTTTTCACTTTGCCAAAGCATTCAGCGATAGCTTTGACGTAATCCACCGCTTTCTTTGGCTCAATCCCGCTTTTTACCAGAATTTCCGCGGCTTCACGGGCAATGCGGCCGCTACGGATGCCAATATGACCCGCCAGCGCTTGCTCAAAAAGCTCGGAAGTACGCCATGCGCGTTTCAGGCTCTGCGATGAGATGCGTAAGCGGGTCGCGCCGCCAAGCACAACCGTTTTCGGCGCACCGGTGTCGTCGCGGTTCAAGTTAGCGGCAGGATAAGCGGTCAGTAAGTGAAGCTGAATAAAAGTCGTCATTTGAAGTTCCTTTTAAAATCATTCGGCATCGCCGGCCTGGTAATAGTCCAGCGCCCAGCGGATACGGATAAATTCGATTGGCCGCTGCTGACGGCGGCGGTGATTCAGTAAATCGTTTTGTTCCCGGCACCAGCGAAAGACATCATCTGCCAGCGACAACAAATTGACTGAGCCGTGCAGCAGACTTACCGCGCGGCGCAGTTGGCGAAGTAGTTCGTCCGGGGTTTTGACCGCCGACAGCCGAGCGAACCGCAGCCTCGACATCACCGGGTTATCACCCGTTTTCTGTCCCAGTTGAGCGGCGAACGTCTGGCGTTCATCAATTGTTTTCACCTGCGCCGCCAGCGCCGCCACCAGCGCCAACGCGGTAAAGCGCCACTCCTTCCCCTCGGTATTCCACAGAGAATGCGTTTGCATCATCAGGGAGCGGAATCCTTCCGACAGGCAAACATCGTTCAGCGTCGCGCTACGCCGCAGGCTGGCCCGCAGCCCACGCTTCTCCTGCAGCTCTTCATGCCATTGACGCAGCGTGGCCTTATGTTCATCACTTACAACATTCATTGCGCAGCCTCCTGCTTTTTAGGCCTGGCGGCTTTTGCACTCTTCTTTTCGTCCGAAGTAGCGAAATATTTTTTTCGCGCGGTCATGCAGCGCGCCAGATCGTTGTTTTCATAGGGATTGGTAAAGACGCGATCGTCAAAGCAGCGACGAACGAATAACCACAACTCGCTTTGCCATCTATCCAGCCGCTCCTGTACGGATTGGCCATCCTCCAGTTCGTTGATGAGATTCAAAAAGCGCGGCTGGGTCTGGTTCCAGAAATCGATATCGATAAAGCTGAAGTCGCCGCGCGCGCCTTTGGGGTCGTCAAACCACGCCTCTTTGAGCGCGCTGCGCAGCAGGCTTAGCAGGCGTATGGCGGTTTGCGTGGCTTTGCGTAAATGCGGGATCGTGCTTTCGTCCATCAACAGCGGGAAATGGTGTTCGTACCAGCAGCGAATCTTCATGTTGTCGAAGTCGGCGCCGAATCCCCACAGGCCGGCTTTTATATTGTTGAGGCCACGCGCGTTGAACGCCTTGACGACCAGGGCCGGGAATTCGCTGTTGTTTTCCGTTTGATTGTCCTGGCTTAGCCCCAGCCAGTCGCGCCAGATAAGCCCGCCGGGCTGTGGTTTGACGGAAAAGAATCCGCCGTCGCCTTTCAGCGCCAGGCGATACGGCGTGAGCGGGTGGCGCCAGCCATCATAGTTTACGCCGTAGTTTTTGACCGCCATCTGACTGAGTAGCGTATCGCTTTCGCTGGCGCAGATATCACAGGTCCCTCGCCGGGTGGCGACGAAATCCAGACGGATACGGCGCGGCATTCCCCAGTACGCCTGCAACTTATTAACCTGCGCAGGGGTGGTGATGGCGCTGGCCTGCTCACTGGTGCGCGTCGGGGCAAGCCATGGGAAAATGGACTCATCCCAGGAGGCAGGTAACGGCATATCCGCGGCATCCTGCGGTAGCACGTTGAGCCACAACTTGCGCCACAGTGGGGTGAGACGCTCACCTTCATACTCCTGCAGTTCAATCAGCGTGGTCAGCGGCCCGCCGCCGCGCAGCCCGGTGCGGTAGCCTTTGCCGCCAGCGGGCGCATTAAGCTGCAGTGAGAATAACGCCAGCGCCGCGCAGTGCGGGCAAAAGGATGTGGTCACACCACGTTTGATAAAATGATCTTTATTGAATTTGGTGGTCTGCGCGCCAGGAACATCCGGCAACAGAGAGGCAATCGGTATCTCGCCCCCCACTAACGAATCGAAATCCTGCATAAACGCGGGCGCATCCGGGCCAAACTGGAAGGCAGCCTCCAGCGGCGCTAATGCCGCGGCGAGCGTCTCCGCGCATAACCCATCTTCCCAGATATCTTCCCAACCATTGCGGTTTTTGGGCGCCATCGCGCTCTGCAACAGCCCTAACAGAAATTGCCAGGCAGCGCCTTGTAAATCCGCTCGCGTGGCGGCGATATCCACCACGTTTTCATCCGCCAACCCGACCGGCGCCAGCTTACCCGTGGTGCCATCGCGATAACGGACCGGAAGCCAGGGGGTTGTTAAAAGTGATAGCGAAACCATACTTATCCTCTCGCAACGATAACCATCTATATCTATGGTCAGTCATCCCTTACGATACTTTCATATTTATCTGGATCAGAATTTTTATTTTTCCTGATATACGAACGGCACTTTTAAAAAAATATTTAGCCTTTCGGAGTTTTCCAGAAATTCATTCAACAGAGTGATACAAGAAACAAGTTTTATAAAAAATAAAAACACATAATTAAAATCCCTTTTTAATGCACTCAATGGGAAAAAGCATATACCTATTTCCACAAACCTCAATGACTTTAGCGTGCCATTAACTCATAATAAAAAACAGAAACTAAGTATTACGAAGTAATTGATTCACCTTAATTATTCATAGAAAACCACCCATAAATAAAATCAATGACTACATAACACTAATACGTTCATGGCCTCAGGGATTTATTTAGATACCAACCGCACATTGCAAAATAATTTTTAGTTCGATTAATTTGTTTTTAAATAAAACCGTTTGATAAACTGGTATCGTTCCTCTAAAGGGGATAAACCAAGTTATTGGCAAGCTTGCGTTATAAAACGTTCCTCACTAGCGTGAGGATAGCCCGGAGCCGTAAGGTTCCGGGCCATTTATTCAGCTAAACCAATCATCCCCTCATTTCCCGAATAACCGCATTCCGCCGAATCCGTTACCATAATCACGATGGCGAAATCCGGGTTCTGGTGCTGCTCTACGCACCACCGCTGTAGCGGTTCGCCGTCCAGAAGCGCGAATTCTGACTTATGTTTACGCCACCAGCTTTCGCGTACCCGCAACATGCTCATTTCCCACGGATGCGCGCCGCAGGCGTATGGCAGCAATTGTCCACCTTCGCTTTTCGCCAGCCACAGCGTGACTGATTCTTCCGCCAGGCGGGTCGAGAGTTTGTCAGCCAGGAAATCACTGCTATCGGGGCTATATCCCGGCTTAAAGTTCAGGAGCATTTGATGGGCAAACGCGCGATCGCAGTAATATTTCGCCTCTTGCGTTTGCTCTGCTTTCGCTAATCCGTCCGGAATGGCGATATCTTCCCCGTAAACGGATTCAATCAACAATCGGGCAGATTGCGGCATCCGAATGGCCCCCTGCTGTCGCAAAACACGCTGCGTCAGCCACAGACGGCCATGATCGGGATAGATATAAGCGCTGTTGCGCATCGTGCTGGTCAGCCACTCTTCCTGCGGCGCATCATCCCATTCCGGGGCGAGGATCATTAACTGCGGCGCCGCACGTTCATCCTCTCCGCCGTCTTTCAGTCGACCGTGACGATCGCGAATGTGGCGCTGTAGGCGGCCGGCGCGCTGAATCAGTAAATCGATAGGCGCGATATCAGAGATCATTTCGTCCATATCGATATCCAGGCTCTGCTCTATGACCTGGGTGGCAATGAGCACCCTTCCCGCCCGCAGCGAGCAACCGCGCTTACCAAATTGCGATAGCGTTTCCGTCTCAATTCGTTGGCGGTCATAAAAGGCGAATCGGCTATGAAATAAAGAGATTTTTTCGGCGGGAATCACGCCTCTCGCCAGCAGTTGACGATAGATACGCACGGCGTCGTCGATTGAATTGCGTATCCAGGCGATACAGCGCCCTTCGCTGGCGGATTGCTCGATACGGGCAAGGCAGACCTCTTCGTTATCCAGCCAGCCGATATCTACGCTGCGCTCGACCTCTTTGCGGGTCGCAACATGGCGGGAAATAATCTCCTGACCTGCGACTTGCGTCAGCCAGGGGTAGTCTTCATAACCCAATAACGGCGCATCAGCGGTATAGCCGCTGCCGCGACTAAAGGCGGTCACAAGCTTATCGCGCTGCTGTTGCGATAGCGTAGCGGAAAGCAGAATGACGCAATTGCCGCTGCGCGCCTGTTGTTCAATCAGGCTTTCCAGAATCCGCGACATATAAGCATCGTAGGCGTGAATCTCGTCGGCCAGCAGCACTTTATTATCAAGCCCCAGCAACCGCAGATTATTATGTTTAAAAGGCATTACCGCCATCATGGCCTGGTCGAGCGTGCCGACGCCGACCTCCGCCAGCAGCGCTTTTTTATTGCTATCGGCAAACCATGCGGCGCAGCCCTGGCTAAAAGGTTGAGCATCATCAGGCTCTTCCGAACCGGAGAAATCGCCGGACCAGATGGTCTGATTAAAGCTATCCATCAAGCCGCGTGCGCTGTGCGCCAGCATCAGGCTTGGAAGCGCACCGGGTTGATAGAGCGCCAGCCACGATTGAGCCAAACGCTCAAACATGGCATTGGCCGTAGCCATGGTCGGCAAACCGAAAAACAGACCCTGCGCCTTTCCGGCAGACATCAGACGGTGGGTCAGAATTAACGCCGCCTCCGTTTTACCTGCGCCGGTAACATCCTCAAGGATAAACAACTGCGGCCCCGGCTGGCTGATGTCCAGTTCAAGTACCGCCTGTTGCAGCGGTGTGGGATGCTGAATAAAAGGAAATAACGCGTCTATTCCCGTAAATGGCGCAACCGCCGCTGCAGGCGGAAAAACGTTCATCGCCTGTTCCGCCTGCGAGTATGCCTTCCGCCAGTAAATCTCCAGCGGCATGGGTTGGGAAACTCGCGGGAAAAAGCGGGTCGATGAGCCCGTCCAGTCGGCCAGCACGACCGCAGCGGAAATAAACCACGACAGCTGGTTGAACTGTTCAATACCTTCATCGTCATCCCAGCACGGCGGAATATTAACTTGCGGAAACAGCGTCTTAATGGCCAACAGAAAGTCGTGCGCCGCTTCAATATCAGCGGGAAGAAAATTATCCAGATCGCGCATCCCCACCGGTGGACGCCCATGGTGCCCGGTGGTTAACGGCATCCACATAGCAATTACGCGTTTAAGCTTACGCGTTGGGAGCCGGGAGTTAGGGAATAGTTCAGGGCATTCGCTTAAACGAGTGTTCCATAACCAGTAACCCAGCGTTGAATGCGGTATTGTTTCATAGTCCCGACGGCTTTCGACAGCCGCGGCAAGATGGTCATTGGTATAGAGTTGCTGGAAGGAACGGGCAAACTTTCCACAGTCATGCCAGCATAATAACCAGGCAAAGAATTGAGCGGCAGCCTCAATATCGGTGAGGCCCAGACGGCGAAAATAATCCGCGAGGCCATAAATGTTATTCTTTACCATCCAGTAGCCCATCGCGGCTACATCCAGAGAATGCCAGCATAGCAGGTGATAATCGTCGCCGCCGCCGGCATCTCCCCGTCGGGTTTTCCCCCAGTACTTATAAATTGACACGGCATATCCAGTGATATAATAAAAATCGAATATGCAATTTACTCTTTTAAACCATTAAAAAGATGACCTCCCTCAATATAATTACTTATTATTCACACACATAAACAGCCATATAACATTCATAAAACCAATCAAACAACCGTACCAACACAAATATTGTGGCCAGGCAAATAGACACTCTCATTAAAAATGATATGAATCAGCCTAAATATCCAACAGCGCAACGTCATTAATATAAAGATGAAGTGATAGCCAAATTTTGCCTCCAAATTCACAAAACTCAACCATTCAAATTTCAGGATTATAAATTAACGCATAGCAATATCATTTACAAAAACATTCACTCAGATTATTACTGGCAATAGAAATCACCCACCATCCTTCGTCGTCAATATACTCCTGATAACTAATTTAATTTAAATACATTTCACGAAAAAATAAAAGCAAAGCAAGGAAAACAATTCAACGTACTAAAGTGAATTTAAGAAAAACGAACAACCCGTAAAACTAACGAACAAATAATCACATACATCCTTTTGAAATAAAAGACATTTAACAGCACGTGACAAAAATAAAATGGAAGTTAATAAATAAAAATTCATATACCTCTATCCCTAATCATAAACATGCGTGATTGCATCACAATATTGATGAAGGCATCACATTGACTTGTTCATGTTAAGCGAATACATTTTATCTCATCGAGACAAATGTTAATTTTCGTAACCAACCCCATGTTCAATTTGAGAAACATTTAAAGAATAAGCATAAAAACCAATCATAGAAAATAAAACCAATTATTTAAATGTATAAGATGAAATATAAAATTCATGTAAAACGATATTAGCAATACATAAAACTTAATTAACATTGTTCATTGAATTAAACATAACCATATATCTCAAGCTCTGGGATAAAGGGCTATACAACATTAGATAGCCCGGCCTTTTAGTACTCTCTAGATAGATAACTTAGCCATTTGTATTACCGCGCATTAATGACTAATGCGTAATCTAAGGCTCCGGCCCTTAATTTTAAATCAGGATGAATTGTTATGAATAAAAAGGTTCTTGCTATAGCTCTGGTCGCTGCATTTGCAGGTATGGGTGTGGCTCAGGCGGCAACAAGCGTCACCGCGCAGTCCGTTGCCACCTGGTCCGCAACCGCGAAAAAAGATACCACCAGCAAACTGGTTGTCACTCCGCTGGGAAGCCTGACTTTCCAGTATGCTGACGGCATCAAAGGCTTTAACACTCAGAAAGGTCTGTATGACGTCACCGTTGAAGGCGACACCACTGCAACTGGCTTCAAACTAACTTCTCGTCTGCTGACCAACACCCTGACTCAGCTGGATACTTCCGGTTCCACCCTGAGCGTGGGTATCGATTACAACGGCACCGCCATTGATAAGGCTTCCGATACCGTGATGATCGATACCGCGAACAATATTCTGGGCGGTAACCTGAGCGCCCTGTCCAACGGTTATAACACCGCGGGCCGTACCAGCGCCCAGGACAGCTTCACCTTCTCCATCAATGGCGGTACCTCCGACGGTAAAACTGCTGTAACTGATTACAGCACTCTGCCGGAAGGTATCTGGAGCGGCGACGTTAGCGTGCAGTTCGACGCAACCTGGACCAGCTGATTTTTTGTATTGCATAAGCAGGGGTCGCTCCCCTGCTTTTTCATGGATGAATTCATATGAAATGTCGTCTTCTGGCAGTCTGTCTGTTTTTAAGCGGGATCGCCCCCGCCAGTGCGCTGGACGTGGGGGATATTTCCTCTTTTATGAACAGCGGCAGCAGTACATTAAGTAAAGAAGTTAAGAATACAACCGATAGCGGTCGCCTGATTACGATCCAGCTTGAACGCCTCTCTTCCCCGCTGGAAGATGGCCGCGTGATCCCTATGTCATCGCGAGATGAAGTACTACAAACTCCCGCCAGCCTGCTGATGCCGGCAAAGAGCAGCGAACAAATCCGCTTTTTCTATAAAGGCCCTGCCGATGACCAGGAGCGTTATTACCGCATCGTCTGGTTCGATCAGGCCCTGGGCGACGCGCAAAAAACCGGCGCCAGGCGCAATGCGGTAGCCACGGCTTCCGCCCGCATCGGTACCATTCTGGTCGTCGCGCCACGCAAGGTGAACTTCCGCTATCAGTATAACAACGGCTTAATGACCAATACCGGTAACGCCACGTTGCGCATCCTGGCCTATGGCCCCTGCCTGAAAGCCGCTGACGGTAAGGAATGCAAAGAGAGCTATTTTCTGATGCCGGGCAAAGAACGCCGCTTCACCCGCGTGAATGTCGCAGATAACAAAGGGCGAGTCGCGCTGTGGCAGGGTGAGCAGTTTGTACCGGTAAAATAGATTAATAACCACGGGATAGGGATATGTCCTCAATATGGAATCGTCATGGACGTCGTGTATTAATCACGTCTGGAATTGTCGTGTTTTCGTCTCCCTGTTTCGTTATGGCTGACGCTGAAAAAATTTCGCAAATTGGCGGCGTTATTATTCCCCAAACGTTTCGCGTAGCGTTGCAAGACGGCATGAGCTTGCCGCTGTTTATTCATCTCGAAAGCAATACTGGCACGCAGGACGACCAGCGCATCGGTAGCGCTTTTATCTGGCTGGATAACGGCAAGGTGCGCCTGCGACAAATTCGCCTGGAAGATAAAGAGCAAAACGCCACCGTCAGCGATCAGATTAGGCAAGCGCTGACGCAAATGGCGGATGAACCTTTTAACAAATCACTGAGCATCCCGCTGTCGGCCGACGCGAAAATTCAGTTCGACCTGCGCCGGCTGCTGCTGCAGTTGGTGGTGAAAAAAGAGGCGCTTGGCACCGTGCTGCGCTCGCGCAGCGAGGATATCGGCCAATCCAGCATGGATAGCCTGAGCAGTAGCCTGACCTACAACCTCGGAGTCTACAATAACCAGATGAACGGCGGCGGCGACAGCACCTCCAGCTATCTATCGTTGAATAACGTTACCGCATTCCGCGAACACCATCTCGTGCTGGACGGTTCGATATACGGCGCCGGGACCAGCAATCAGAATCAGCAGTTGTATAAAGCAATGTACGAACGCGATTTCGCTGGCCATCGTTTTGCCGGCGGTATGCTCGACACCTGGAATTTACAGTCGCTCGGCCCAATGACCGCCATTTCCGCGGGTAAAATCTATGGCGTCTCCTGGGGGAACCAGGCCAGCTCTACGGTATTTGATAACAGCCAGTCGGTCACCCCAATAGTCGCCTTTTTATCCGCCGCCGGTGAAGTACACCTGAAGCGCGATGGACGACTGCTCAGCGTGCAGAACTTCGCGATGGGTAACCACGAAGTCGATACCCGCGGGCTGCCCTACGGGATCTACGATATTGAAGTTGAAGTCATTATTAACGGCCGCTCGGTCAGCAAACGCACGCAGCGAGTAAACAAGCTGTTCAGCCGCGGGCGCGGCGCGGGAGCGCCGCTGGCCTGGCAGGTGTGGGGCGGCAGCTTCCATATGGATCGCTGGTCGCAAAGCGGTAGAAAAACACAAGAGCCGAAAGACACCTGGCTGGCCGGCGTGTCCTCCTCGGGCGCCATCAGCACCTTAAGCTGGGCGGCAACAGGCTACGGTTACGACACCAGCGCGGTAGCTGAAGCGCGCTTTACCCTGCCGCTAACCAACTCCATTAATGTCAATTTGCAAAATATGGCGGCCAGCGACGGCTCATGGAGCGCCATCAGCAGCGTGAGCGCTACGCTGCCGGGCGGTTTCAGCTCCATATGGGTCAACCAGGAGAAAACCTCAATTGGCGACACGCTGCGCCGTAGCGATGCCGATAACCGGGCCATTGGCGGCTCGTTAAACCTTGGTTCGCTGTGGTCGAAACTGGGTACTTTCAGCATCAGCTACAACGACGACCGAGAAAACAACAGCCACTACTATACCGCCGATTACTATCAGACTATCTATAGCGGCTCGTTCGGCTCTCTGGGTCTGCGCGCCGGGATCCAGCGCTTTAATAACTCAGGAAGCAGCAGCAATAGCGGCAGCGATACCGGGAAATATATCGCCCTCGACCTATCGCTGCCGCTGGGCAACTGGCTAAGCGCCGGTATGTCGCACCAGAACGGCTATTCAACCGCGAACCTCTCGGCGCGTAAGCGCTTTAAAGAAGGCCCAATTCGTACCATCGGCGCCAATTTGTCACGGGCGATTTCCAACAATACCGGCGATGACAAAACTCTCAGCGGCGGCGCCTATGCGCAGTTCGAGACCCGCTATGCCAACGGTACGCTGAACGTCAATAGCGGCGCCGACGGCTATGTCAACACCAACCTGAGCGCCAGCGGTAGCCTCGGCTGGCAGGGTAAACATATCGCCGCCAGCGGCCGCACCGACGGCAACGCCGGGGTGATTTTCCATACCGGGCTTGAGGACGATGGTCAGCTGAGCGCCAAAGTTAACGGCCGCATCGTGCAGCTCTCCGGCAATCGTAACTATCTGCCGCTGTCGCCGTACAACCGTTATGAAGTGGAACTGCAGAACAGCAAAAACTCGCTGGACAGCTACGACATCGTCAGCGGGCGTAAAAGCCGCCTGACGCTCTATCCAGGTAACGTGGCGGTGCTGGAGCCGGAAGTAAAGCAGATGGTGACGGTGTCCGGGCGCATCCGCGCCGAGGACGGCAGCCTGCTGACGAACGCCTACATCAGCAACCATATCGGACGTACCCGCACCGACGATAACGGCGAGTTTGTAATGGATATTGATAAGAAATTCCCGGTCATCGACTTTAACTACGGCAAAGGACAGAGCTGCGAAGTGGCGCTGGACCTGAACCAGGCGCGCGGCGCAGTATGGGTCGGCGACGTCGTGTGCAGCGGTTTGCAGAGCTATGCGGGCGTGCAGGGGGAGGAAGACCAGAATGAAAGTTAAGGGATTACTACGGCTCGCAGCGCTGGCGACGGCGCTTTGCCTGCTGCCGCTGGCCGCGCAGGCGATGTCGGTCGGCAATCTGACCTTCTCCCTCTCCCCGGAGGCGGCGTTTGTCGCCAAACGGGTGCTGAACAACAACAAAAGCTCGCGCCTGTATCAGGTAGCGGTGAGCGCCATCGAACGCCCCGGCGGCAAAGAGGTGCGATCCCGCCCGGCGGACGGCGAACTGCTGTTCGCTCCGCGGCAGATGACCCTGCAGGCCGGGGAAGGCGAATATTTCAAATTTTACTACCACGGCCCGAAGGATAACCGCGAACGTTATTACCGCGTCATGTTTCGCGAAGTTCCCTCCTTTAACCACGTGGCGCGTAAGGCATCGGGAGCCGGCGTTAGCATGGAGCCGGTAGTGGTAATGGACACCATCCTGGTAGTGCGTCCGCGCGACGCGCACTTTAAATGGACCCTCGACCGGGCGAGCGGCGCCCTCAGCAATACCGGCAATACCTGGTTCAAACTGCTGATTAAACCGGGATGCAGCACCACGGAAGAAGAAGGCGACGCCTGGTACCTGCGCCCCGGCGATGTCGTCCGCCAGCCGGGGCTACGCCAGCCGGGCAACCACTATATCGTCTATAACGAAAAATTTATCAAAATAACCGACGACTGCCCGCTGAAGTGAAATACCCCAGCACAGCGGCGCGCAATGGCAGGAGGCCAGTATGAAACTTAAAGGACTAGTAGGGTTAATGGCGCTGAGCGCGGCGCTGTACGCGCCAATTGCCGGGGCGGCGACAAAAAATATTGGTTCCAATATGTCGACATCGTTTGTCTTCGTTGATGACCAAATTGATGGGAACTACTTCATCACTAGTTATATGTACGGTTTTCCAGAAATGGGAGGGAGTAACAATTGGGTACAAACGCTGGATACCGATAGCGGAGGGGGCGCTTTTTACCAGTATTCTCTGGGATATATTGCCACTGATACCCTGGGCGTTTACTCCGGGATGTTCGTAGATATGTGGCTGGAAAATTCGCCGATTTCATACCCTTTACTGGGTAAACCGTGCAGCCGCTCGCAATCTGGTTGCTCATCCTATGTCATTTCAAGCTCGGTAACCGATAGTCAAGGATACTACGGTGCTCCCGCTTCACAAGACGATCCTAATCCTGTGATTAATGGGATGTTATCAAACTCGTTTTATCAGTATTTGCTTCAAATGGGTACCGGCAGCACTCTATCCTTCATTATTAATGAATGCCGCACCAGAGCAAATTACGATCCAAGCTCAGGCGAACGCTGTAAAGACCAGAATGATGATAGAACAAACTGGTATGCATCGGAGGCTACCTTTACCAAAAGCGCACACTTGCGATTAATTAATACCAACGCCGTGGATGAAGTTTTTATCAACAGCGACGGAACTCCAACACCGGGGGAAGGTAATACCAACTGCCGGGTGCAGACCGTGGGCAATCGCTCTGGTTTGGCCTGCAAAATGGTCAGCTACTCACTGCAGGCTAATGGTGAAAATAATGACAGAATTCGCTTTACTCCCGTCTTAAACAATAGTTCTCTATCGTCGGCAATAACGGAGGGGGATATCCAGTTTAGTCTCGATGGAAATAACTGGAAAATAATAGGCGATACCAGTTCAACAAATGATGCTTTATACAATAATCATTACTACTATGATCTCAATGAAATGGGCTCCTCCAGTTCAATTTATTTATTTTTTGCAGATAACTTTTTTAAACGGATGGTCGCCTTGGGCATGAGCGATATTGACAGCCGAAACCTGCTATTTTTCCGCCTATACAATTTTTCCGGGAGCGGTATGCCTGGTTCAAAATCAGCTGGCGCCGTTTACGACTTCAACACCTCCAATTCGCTGGAAATCAAGCCCCGCGAATTCAGCATCAATATCTCCTCTGAAGACTACAGCGACGCCCCGTCGCGCGAAGGCTACGTTGGCCGTGATGAACCCTCGCTGGACTTTAACTACATTGTCACCTCCAGCGGCAAAACCGCCGCCGACGAAGTGCTGATTAAAGCCACCGGACCGACGCAGCAAATTAACGGCCGCGCCTACTGTATCTTCAGCGCCGACGACAGCAGCATTAAGGTCCCCTTCCCGGCCACGCTTTCCTTCACCAAACAGGATGGCAGCATCAACACCTACGATGTCGGCTGCGACGGCAGCTGGCGCGATATGACCGATGCGCTGTGGCTCACCTCGGCATGGACCGATATCTCCGGCGAACCCGGCGTTATGGATAAAGCCACGGTGAAGTTTTCGATTCCCATGAATGATGATATTTCGCAGAAAACGCTGGATAACAACGAGTGGTATGGCGACGTCAGCGCCTCAGGAGAGATTCACGTCCAGGCCACGTGGCGCGATATTGATTAAATGTTTGGCGCCCCTCGCCGCCAAACATTTATCATGCCTCAGCGCGGATAATTAGCCTTCGTGCAATCCGCACTCGCGCTTGAGGCCAAAGAAGCGGGTCTCTTCTTCCGCCATACCGGGTTCCCATTTACGGGTGGTGTGAGTGTCGCCGACGGACAAATACCCCTGCTCCCATAGCGGGTGGTATTTCAGGCCGTGCTTTTGCAGATACTGATAAACCGTCCGGTTATCCCAGTCGATAATCGGCAGCAGCTTAAAGACGCCGCGCTGGATAGCCAGCACCGGCAAATGCGCCCGGCTGCCGGACTGCTCGCGGCGCAGGCCAGCGAACCAGGTTCGGGTATTAAGCTCCTTCAGCGCCCGGTTCATCGGCTCAACTTTGTTGATTTCATTGTACTTCTCAATGCCTTCAACGCCCTGCTCCCACAGTTTGCCATAACGCGCTTCCTGCCAGGCGGCGCTTTCCGTCGCCCGGTAGACTTTGAGGTTCAGGTTGAGCTTCTCGGTTAATTCATCAATGAACTGATAAGTTTCCGGGAACAGATAGCCGGTATCGGTCAGGATCACCGGAATGTCCGGGCGCAGCTGATTCACCAGATGCAGGCTGACCGCTGCCTGAATACCAAAGCTTGAAGAGAGCGCATAGTCGCCGGGCAGGTTTTCCAGCGCCCATGCCACGCGTTCTTCGGCACTGAGTTTTTCCAGCTGAGTGTTAACTTCCGCCAGCGCCATTACGCGTTCTACTTTAGGCAGATCGTTCAGCGCGTTTAGATCGAGTTTGGACATAGATTCCTCACTGTGTGCCTTGCCTGATGGCGCTTCGCTTATCAGGCCTACGCGAATGGTAGGCCGGATAAGGCATTCATGCCGCTATCCGGCAATTCAGGTTATTCCCAGAAATCACGCGCTGGATCGAGCACCGGGCGAATGATGCCCGCACGCACCGTAAAGTCGCCGAAGCCTTCACCCGCTTCGCGCTCTTTCGCCCAGCGCCCTACCAGCTCGTCGAGCGAAGCAAGGATCTCCGGCTCGGTGATATTTTCACGATACATCCGTGGGATGCGCGTCCCGCTACGGTTGCCGCCGATATGCAGGTTATAGCGGCCAGGCGCTTTCCCTACCAGGCCAACTTCCGCCAGCATCGCGCGGCCGCAGCCGTTCGGGCAACCCGTGACGCGGGTTACGATATGCTCATCACCGACGCCGTGCTTGCTCATCACCTCTTCCACTTTGTCGATAAACGATGGCAGGAAACGCTCGGCTTCAGCCATCGCTAACGGACAGGTCGGGAACGACACGCAGGCCATCGAGTTCTCACGCTGCGCCGTGACGGCATTCATCAGGCCATGATCGCGCGCCAGTTTCTCGATCCGCGCTTTCTGATCTTCCGGTACGCTGGCGATGATCAGGTTCTGGTTAGCGGTGATGCGGAATTCACCTTTGTGAATCTTCGCGATCTCCAGCAGGCCAGTTTTCAGCGGGCGGCCCGGATAATCCAGAATACGGCCATTCTCAATAAACAGCGTCAGGTGCCAGTTATTATCGATGCCTTTAACCCAGCCGATGCGATCGCCGCGGCCGGTAAACTCGTAAGGGCGAATCGGCTCGAATTTGATCCCTGCACGGCGCTCAACTTCCGCCTTGAAGGTCTCCACGCCGACGCGCTCGAGGGTATATTTGGTTTTCGCGTTTTTACGATCGGTACGATTACCCCAGTCACGCTGGGTGGTCACGACCGCTTCCGCCACCGCCAGAGTGTGCTCCAGCGGCAGATAGCCAAATTCGCTAGCGGTTCGCGCATAGGTTTTCTTATTCCCATGCTCAATAGACAAACCGCCGCCCACCAGCAGGTTAAAACCAACCAGCTTGCCGTTTTCCGCAATCGCCACGAAGTTCATATCATTGGCGTGCAGATCGATATCGTTCTGCGGCGGGATCACCACCGTCGTTTTGAATTTACGCGGCAGATAGGTCTGGCCGAGGATCGGTTCCTCATCGGTGGTGGCGACCTTTTCCTGATCCAGCCAGATCTCAGCATAGGCGCGAGTACGCGGTAACAGATGCTCGGAGATCTTCTTCGCCCACTCGTAGGCTTCGGCATGCAGCTGCGACTCAAACGGGTTCGAGGTGCACAGCACGTTGCGGTTCATGTCGTTGGCGGTCGCCAGCGCGTCCAGGCCAACGGAGTGCAGCATCTGATGTACCGGCTTCACGTTCTTCTTCAGAATACCGTGGAACTGGAAAGTCTGACGGTTGGTCAGACGAATACTGCCGTAGATGGTGTTATCCGCGGCGAACTTATCGATCGCCTGCCACTGTTTGGTGGTGATAACGCCGCCCGGCAGACGGCAGCGCAGCAGCATCGCGTGGCGCGGCTCCAGTTTCTGCGCCGCGCGTTCCGCGCGAATATCGCGGTCGTCCTGCTGGTACATGCCGTGGAAGCGGATGAGCAGGAAGTTGTCGCCTTTAAAACCGCCGGTCAGGCCGTCATTTAAATCTTCCGCAATGGTGCCGCGCAGGTAGTTACTCTCGATCTTCATACGCTCGGCGTCAGAGAGTTTACCTTCGACCACCAGCGGGCCAGGATGTTTTTCGCTCATTAGTAGACATCTCGCTGATAACGGCGCTCAACGCGCAGCTCACTTAAAAATTCGTCCGCCGCTTCGGCGTCCATCGCGCCGTATTCGGCAATCACTTCCAGTAACGCCTGCTCGACGTCTTTCGCCATACGATTGGCATCGCCGCAGACATAAATATGGGCGCCGTCGTTAATCCAACGCCACACTTCAGCCCCCTGCTCGCGCAGTTTGTCCTGTACATAGATTTTTTGTTGTTGATCGCGGGACCAGGCCAGGTCGATACGGCTCAGCACGCCCTCTTTGACGTAGCTCTGCCATTCCACCTGATAGAGGAAATCTTCCGTGAAGTGCGGATTGCCGAAGAACAACCAGTTCTTCCCTTCCGCCCCTTCCGCCGCGCGCTGCTGCATAAAGGCGCGGAACGGCGCGATCCCGGTTCCAGGGCCAATCATGATAACCGGGGTTTGCGGGTTAGCAGGCAGACGGAAATTGTCATTGTGTTCGATAAAGATACGCACTTCGCCATCTTCTTCCACGCGGTCGGCGAGGAAGCTGGACGCGCCGCCAGCGCGGGCGCGGCCTTCGATGTCATAACGCACGACGCCAACGGTAACGTGAACTTCGTTTTCCGCTTCTGCCTGTGAGGAAGCAATAGAGTAGAGGCGCGGCGTCAGCGGGCGCAGCAGGCCGATTAAGGCTTCTGCGTCCAGCTGTGCCGGCGAGAAGCGCACCATATCGACGATAGGCGTCGTGGCAGCGTAGTGCTGCAACTGCGCTTTATCGCCGACCAGCGGCAGCAGCGTTTCACTGCGGGTCAGGGTGGCATAGTTCTCAACAATATTGGCGGTATTGACCGTCAGCTCAAAATGCCACTCAAGCGCTTGCGCCAGCGGCAGCGTTTTGCCTTCTACCGTGACCGGTTCATCACCCTTCAGCCACAGCAGCTCCACCAGCTCTTTGACCAGCGCCGGATCGTTCTGGTACCAGACGCCAAGAGCATCTCCCGGCTGATAACGCAGGCCGGAATCACCCAGATCGATCTCGATATGACGGACGTCTTTTTCCGAGTCGCGACCGGTTATTTTCTGATTCACTGCAAGCGTCGCCGTCAACGGCGCTTCTTTAGTATATGGGCTGGTGTGAATTTCATTGACCGCGCCGCTGGTAGCAAGCTGGGCCGGCGCAGCCGTCGGCGCGCGCGCCTTCAGCACATCCACTACGCGAGCGCGCCATTCCGCCGCCGCGGCTTGATATTCAACGTCGGCATCAACGCGATCGAGCAGGCGTTCGCCACCCAGCTCGGCCAGTTTGCTGTCGAAATCTTTGCCGGACTGGCAGAAAAACTCATAGGAGGTATCGCCGAGACCAAACACCGCGAAGGCGGTGCCATCAAGCTTCGGCGCTTTCTTTGAAAACAGGAATTTATGCAATGCGACGGCTTCTTCCGGCGGCTCACCTTCGCCCTGGGTCGACGTCACCACGACCAACAGTTTTTCACCGGCGATTTGTTTGAATTTATAGTCGCCAGCGTTCACCAGTTTCACATTCAGCTGCGCGGCCTGCAGATCGTCGCGCAGCGCTTCAGCAACCCGACGCGCGTTGCCGGTTTGCGAAGCGGAAATCAGGGTGATGGCCGGCGCTTCTACCGCCTGAGCGGGCGCGCTTACCGCGGCGCCGGGCTGCTGGTTCAGCATGCCCCAGAAGTAGCCGGATACCCAAGCCAGTTGGGTTGGCGTAAAGTCGGTCGTGGCCGCCTGTAGGCGCGCCAGTTGCTCCGGGTTAAGCGGCAGCAGATTGGAAGGTGGGGCCTGTGTCGTCATGCGTCGTTATGTTCCAGTAAGCAAAGCTGTTATTCACGCCCTGTCAGCGCGACAAAAACAGAAGAGATTGTAAGGTTAACGGCGGGCATACTAACAATTAAAGAAGGGATGGAAATAACAAATAACCAAATGGACTAACCTGTTTTAGTTATAGTTATTAACAACAAAACCGATTAGTTAATCCATTGAAAAGAAAGAAATTGAATCAACAAAAAAGCGCAAAAATGGTGATTTTGCGTTCAGGGCCGTTTTAGTTAATGCTAAAAAATGTACTTTCCGGTACCCTACGGCGGTTTTTTTCGTCCTGTTGAGAGTTAATGATGTCCACCACGCTGTTTAAAGATTTCACCTTCGAAGCCGCCCACCACCTGCCGCACGTACCGAAAGGCCACAAATGCGGTCGCCTGCATGGTCACTCTTTTATGGTGCGTCTGGAGATTACCGGTGAAGTCGATCCCCATACCGGGTGGATCATGGATTTCGCCGAGCTGAAAGCCGCGTTTAAACCGACTTACGATCGTTTAGACCACTATTACCTGAACGATATTCCAGGACTGGAGAATCCCACCAGCGAAGTGCTGGCCAAATGGATTTGGGATCAAATGAAACCGCAGGTTCCTCTGCTGAGCGCGGTAATGGTGAAAGAGACCTGCACCGCAGGCTGCGTCTATCGCGGCGAGTAATTCCCTGCCTATCCGCCATCGGGCTGCTGCCCTGGCGGTTTTCTATTTCATCCAACGCCGTGTGAATCAGCGCACCAGATAGCCGCCATCCACCGCCAGAATATGACCGTTGACGTAGTCCGAGGCCCGGCTGGCGAGGAAAACAACAGCGCCCATTAAATCCTCTGCTTCTCCCCAACGGCCAGCGGGTATATGCGCCAGCACGCGTCGGTTCTCTTTTGGGATGCTGCGGGTAATAGCGGTCATTTCGGTTTCGTAATAGCCGGGCGCGATGCCGTTGACCTGGATATTATATGGGCCCAGCTCATCGCAGTAGGCTTTGGTTAATCCAGCCAGCGCATGTTTGGTGGCGGCATAGGCCGGCGACCAGCTGCCGCCGAGATAAGAAAACACCGAGCAGATGTTAATAATCTTACCGCTTCGCCGCGGGACCATAATTTTAGCGGCTTCGTGGCTGAGCTCAAATGCCGCCGTCAGGTTAGTTTCGATCATCGGATCCCAGTCTGTGCGACCAAAGCGCAGCACCTTATTCAACTGACAAACACCAGCATTGTTCACCAGAATATCAACGGTACCAAAACGCTCGCAGCAGGTGGCGATAATCCGCTGCGGCATGCCGACATCGGTGATATCCGCCAGCATGAATTCCATCTCAACGCCCTGCCGTTCGATAAGTTCGCGGGTTTGAGTATGTTCTTCGCGCAGGGCGGGAATAAACAGATTCGCGCCGGCTGTCGTCAGGGCGACGGCAAAAGCCTGACCAAGGCCGCTATTGCCGCCGGTAACGATAGCGGTTTTCCCCTTGAGCGAGAAGAAGTCCATAGAGAAGGCAGTAGGTCGATCAATTGGCTGCATGGTTAACTCATTCCTTAAGTCAACGTATCAATAGCCCGCCTGAGCGGCTGAATTAACGCGCCAATGATAGCATTGCTGTCATGACGGCGTATCTCAACCCCAGCGCTGGAGCCAAATGCGAAGATGAATTCATATATGAAGAAGAGAGCTGCCGGGCGGTGAGCCACCTACCCGGCAAATAGAGTGGGGATCAGGCGATGTTAAGGTATTTGTGCGTCTGCATGGATAACCGCCAGTTCCGGGCGATACAGGTCTCGATGCACAGACGCGTCGCGTCTTCTTTTTGGCTAATCGGCTGTAATGCAATAATCCGCGGCTTTTCATCTGCCAGCGTTTCCAGCAGTTCATCCAGCGCTTCGATATCGCGCACGCGGCCAACCGGATGCTTGATTTCATCTGCACGTTGCAACGCCTGAGAGAGCACATCGTAGCCGCCGCGCATGTTCACCTTCGGCGAGACCGTAACCCAGGTATTGTGGCTGCAGCGCACTTCATGGGTGCCGCTGGTTTCAATCTGGCAGCTGAAACCGTTTTGCTCAAGCAGGTCGGTCAACGGCGTAAGATCGTGAATACAAGGTTCGCCGCCGGTAATCACTACGTGACGGGCGGTCCACCCCTGACGGCCAATGATTGCCAGCAGATCGTCGCTGGTCGCCGGGCCCCACTTATCGCTCTCTTTGGTTTTAGCGAGGATACTAAATAGAGACACTTCCCGATCGGCCAGCTTATCCCAGGTATGTTTGGTATCGCACCAGGCGCAACCAACCGGGCATCCCTGCAAACGAATAAAAATGGCAGGCACGCCGGTAAAGTAACCCTCGCCTTGCAAGGTCTGGAACATCTCGTTAATCGGGTACTGCATAGTCATCTCTGTTCAGGTGGTAAAAAGGTATTATCGCAGATTCAGGCGCTCAGGTCTTGTCCTCAGCTGCGCTTACCTGAGCCCATGGTCAGCGGGGCGTAAACCCTCTTTTATATTAGTTAGCGAACTATGAAATAAGCACAAAATGTATTTACGATATATTAAGTATTATTTTAGCATGTGCCACACTCACTCATTAACCCGTTCATTGATTACTCTCTTCAGAAGTATCTGCGTGCGGATAAAGATGTAACAAATAATGTTTTTCATGATCGTAATAGCATTATTTACGATTATCCAAATCGATAAAAAATCACAATTAATCAAAGATGTACAAACCGATACATGAAACAATGAATCTTTTATCTATGCATACTGTCCAATTCAATTCACTTAATTTCCATAGCTTAAAATAAGCTTAAGAAACCGACGGTTACAGCATTTTTTATTTAATCTCCGTTTAATTTTCCGCGCCTAGAATCCAGTCGACCAACCATGAGAGACTGCATTCATGAATACATTATTAATTACAGGCGTTACCGGATTTCTGGGTGGAGCGGTATTAGAAAATATCCTTAATAACGAAAATGGGATTAATCTATTGCTCCTGGTGCGAGCCAATAACGATGAAGCGGCTCTGGCCCGGGTGAAGGAAAACCTGCGTAAATTCAATATTGCAGAGGAGAAGCTGGCCGCATTAACTACCCGGCAGATCCTGCTCGGCGATTTGTCATCCCCGGAGGCGTTCCTGAGCGACCCGCGTCTGGAGCAGGTCACTCACGTTATCAACAGCGCCGCCGTCGCCTCATTTGGCAATAACCCCCTCATCTGGAAAGTGAACGTCGAAGGGACGTTCAAATTTGCCCAACGGATGTCCCGCGTAGCTGGACTACAACGTTTTCTCCACGTCGGGACCGCGATGTCCTGTACCCCGGAGCCCGATTCGCTGGTCGCTGAAAGCGCTGAATTCCGCGAGCACGCCGAGCATCTGGTGGAGTATACCCATTCCAAATCGACGATTGAGCGCCTGATGCAGGAGCAGTGCCCGACGTTACCGTTAGCCATCGCCCGCCCTTCTATCGTCGTTGGTCATACTCATCACGGTTGCCAGCCCTCCAGCAGCATTTTTTGGGTGTTCAGCATGGGGCTGATGTTGCAAAAATTCCTCTGCTCCCTGGAAGACCGCGTTGATGTTATCCCGGCCGACTACTGCGCCGACGCGCTGCTGATGTTATTACAGCGCCCGCTGGCGCGCGGCGAAGTGGTGCATATCTCCGCCGGAGAAGAAAACAGCGTGAAATTTGCGGAAATCGATCGCGCGATGGCCTCAGCGCTGGAGCAGGCTCCGGTAGGCGATCGATACGCGCAGGTCAGCTATGAGACGCTGGTTAAAATGCGCCGTGAGTTGAAGGATATTTTTGGCCCGTGCAACGAGCGCCTGATGCTCAAAGCGATGCGCCTGTATGGCGCCTTCGCGACGCTGAACGTCCGCTTCAGCAATGATAAGCTGCTGAGCATGGGCATGCCCAAACCGCCGCGTTTCACCGATTATATCGACCGCTGCGTACAAACCACCCGCGGGCTTTCGATCCCCCAGCAAATGGCCGTCGATTTCAAGTAAGTGCAAATAGCGGATAAAAAAAATGCCAGTCCGCAGACTGGCATTTTTATTTCACAAAAAGTCAGGATTACGCCTGGCCTTTGATCTCTTTACGACCGTTGTACGGCGCTTTTTCACCCAGCGCTTCTTCGATACGAATCAGCTGGTTGTATTTAGCAACGCGGTCAGAACGGCTCATAGAACCAGTTTTGATCTGGCCTGCAGCGGTACCAACAGCCAGGTCAGCGATGGTAGCGTCTTCAGTTTCGCCAGAACGGTGAGAGATGACAGCGGTGTAGCCAGCGTCTTTCGCCATCTTGATTGCAGCCAGAGTTTCGGTCAGAGAACCGATCTGGTTGAATTTGATCAGGATGGAGTTAGCGATGCCTTTCTCGATGCCTTCTTTCAGGATCTTGGTGTTGGTTACGAACAGATCGTCACCAACCAGCTGGATTTTGTCGCCCAGTACTTTGGTCTGGTATGCGAAACCGTCCCAGTCAGACTCGTCCAGACCATCTTCGATGGACACGATCGGGTACTGTTTGGTCAGTTCTTCCAGGAAGTGGGTGAATTCTTCAGAGGTGAACGCTTTGTTGCCTTCGCCAGCCAGAACGTATTTACCGTCTTTGTAGAATTCAGAAGCTGCGCAGTCCATCGCCAGAGTGATGTCTTTGCCCAGTTCGTAGCCTGCTGCTTTAACCGCTTCAGCGATGACAGCCAGCGCTTCAGCGTTGGAACCCAGGTTCGGCGCGTAGCCGCCTTCGTCACCAACTGCAGTGTTCATGCCTTTGGATTTCAGAACTTTCGCCAGGTGATGGAACACTTCAGAACCCATACGTACGGCTTCTTTCAGAGTCGGCGCGCCAACCGGCTGAATCATGAATTCCTGGATGTCGACGTTGTTGTCAGCGTGCTCACCGCCGTTGATGATGTTCATCATCGGAACCGGCATAGAGTATTTGCCCGGAGTGCCGTTCAGTTCAGCAATGTGTTCGAACAGCGGCTGGCCTTTAGAAGCAGCAGCTGCTTTGGCGTTCGCCAGGGATACCGCCAGGATTGCGTTCGCACCGAAGTTGGATTTGTTTTCAGTACCGTCCAGGTCGATCATGATCTTATCGATGCCAGCTTGATCTTTAGCATCTTTACCCAGGACTGCCTGAGCGATCGGGCCGTTTACCGCAGCAACAGCTTTGGTTACGCCTTTACCCAGGAAACGGGATTTGTCGCCATCGCGCAGTTCCAGCGCTTCGCGGGAACCAGTAGAAGCACCTGACGGAGCAGCTGCCATACCGACGAAACCACCTTCCAGGTGTACTTCGGCTTCAACAGTCGGGTTACCACGGGAGTCGATGATTTCACGACCGATGACTTTAACGATTTTGGACATTAGGTTTTCCTCAGTACAAGTTAAACTAAAACTCCAGACAAACAATGCACCCAATTGGGTGCATTGCCGTTCTAACTCTTTTACTTCGCCTGACGTTTCTGGTACTCGCTCGCGGCTTTCACAAAGCCGGCAAACAGCGGGTGGCCGTCACGCGGCGTCGAAGTAAACTCCGGGTGGAACTGGCAGGCCACAAACCACGGATGGTTAGGCACTTCGATGATCTCGACCAACTGATCATCCCCGGAACGGCCCGCAACGCGCAGGCCGGCAGCTTCAATCGGTTTCAACAACATGTTGTTGACTTCGTAGCGGTGACGATGGCGCTCGGTGATTGTCGGCTCGCCGTACAGCTGACGAACCAGAGAATCATCACCCAGCTGGCACTGCTGCGCGCCAAGGCGCATGGTGCCGCCGAGGTCGCTCTTCTCGGAACGAACCTCAACGTTGCCTTCTTCGTCACGCCATTCGGTAATCAGCGCCACCACCGGGTACTTACAGTCTGGCACAAATTCCGTAGAGTTGGCGTTTTCCATGCCCGCTACGTTGCGCGCGAACTCAATCAGCGCAACCTGCATACCCAGGCAGATGCCCAGATATGGAATATTGTTCTCACGCGCATAGCGCGCGGTGGCGATCTTGCCTTCAACGCCGCGGTAGCCGAAGCCGCCCGGGATGAGGATCGCGTCCAAATCTTTGAGGATTTCGACGCCGCGCGTTTCAACATCCTGCGAATCGATAAGCTTGATGTTGACGGTCACGCGGTTTTTCAGACCACCGTGTTTCAGCGCTTCAATCACCGATTTGTAGGCATCCGGCAGTTCAATGTACTTACCGACCATACCAATGGTGACTTCGCCTGCCGGATTAGCTTCTTCATAGATTACCTGTTCCCATTCGGCCAGGTTTGCTTCCGGACAAGTTAAGCTGAATCGTTTACAAATATAATCGTCCAGCCCCTGAGATTTCAACAGGCCTGGAATTTTATAAATGGAATCGACGTCTTTCAGAGAAATCACAGCCTTTTCCGGGACGTTACAGAACAATGCAATTTTTGCACGCTCGTTGGCCGGAACCGCGCGATCGGAGCGGCAAATCAGAATATCAGGCTGGATACCGATGGAGAGCAGCTCTTTCACAGAGTGCTGAGTCGGTTTAGTTTTGACTTCACCCGCCGCCGCCATGTATGGCACCAGGGTCAAGTGCATGAACAGGGTATGCTCACGGCCGATTTCTACCGCCATCTGGCGAATAGCTTCGAGGAACGGCAGGGATTCGATATCGCCTACGGTACCGCCGATTTCAACCAGCACCACGTCATGGCCTTCGCCGCCAGCCAATACACGCTCTTTGATGGCGTTGGTGATGTGCGGGATAACCTGTACGGTTGCGCCCAGATAGTCGCCACGGCGCTCTTTACGCAGAACGTCGGAGTAGATACGACCAGTGGTGAAGTTGTTGCGGCGAGTCATCTTGGTGCGGATGAAACGCTCGTAGTGGCCCAGGTCCAGATCGGTTTCAGCGCCGTCTTCAGTAACGAACACTTCCCCGTGCTGGATTGGGCTCATGGTGCCCGGATCGACGTTGATGTACGGATCCAGTTTCATGATAGTTACATTGAGCCCACGGGCTTCAAGAATGGCTGCCAGGGAAGCTGCGGCAATGCCTTTACCCAGAGAGGATACGACCCCGCCGGTCACAAAAATATAGTTCGTTGTCATGCTGAACCTGAGAAGTTAGGGTAAAACGATGGAATAACCAGGACGGGAAAGTAGTATACCCGAACATGCGTGACGCCACAAACTTTCATTCTCCCCTCCTCTTCTTTCTACCAGCCGCACCTGCGTTGCGACTCGAACAACTCGAAGAGGCAGGCTACATGGTGTTTCAACAACATAACGGAATGAGAAAATAGCCGCTTTTGGCGAAATGTTTTTGACGTAAATCAAGCGCTTGTTATTTATAAAATCACACAAATAGCGCTTGATCACGAAAACTCGTTAGAGATCAGTTTCCTGGCGTTTTACTTCCTGCCACACTTCTTCCATGGTTTCGAGGTCAACGCCGGTCATTTCCAGACCTCTGGCGGCAACAATACGCTCAACTTCGCGGAAGCGGCGCTCAAATTTGAGGTTCGCTTTCTGCAACGCGACCTCGGCTTTGACTCCTAAATGGCGGGATAAATTCACCGTGGCGAACAGCAGATCGCCCACTTCCTCTTCCAGTTTAGCTTCATCAACCACCGCCTGCTGCGCTTCATGCATGACTTCATCTATCTCTTCATGCACCTTATCGAGCACCGGCCCAAGCGAGGTCCAGTCGAAGCCCACCGCCGAGCAGCGACGCTGAATTTTATGCGCGCGCATCAGCGCCGGCAGGCTATGCGGAATATCATCCAGCGCCGAGTGTTGCGCCTTTTCCGCTCGCTCCGCGCTCTTGATCTGCTCCCAGCGCGCCAGCACTTCCGCACTGTTCCCGGCTGAAGCATCGCCGAAAATATGCGGATGGCGACGTTCCAGTTTGTCGCTGATGGCGGCGCAGATATCGTTGAAATCAAAACGCCCCTCTTCTTGCGCCATCTGCGCATAGAACACCACCTGGAATAGCAGGTCGCCAAGCTCGCCGCGCAGATCGTCAAAATCTTCGCGCGCAATGGCGTCCAGCACTTCATAGGTCTCTTCAAGGGTGTAAGGGGCGATAGTGGCAAAGGTCTGTTCTTTATCCCACGGGCAGCCGTTTTCCGGGTCGCGCAGGCGGCGCATGATGCCGAGCAGGCGGTCAATTTGAGTCATGTGACAATCCTGGAAATTTAAAAAATAGTCGGCCGGATAAGGCATTGACACCTTATCCGACGTTACGAAATTGCCGGATGGCGGCTTCGCCTTATCCGGCCTACAGACGAATTAACCGCCGTGCAGCGGTTGTCGCGCGGGCGCTTTTAAGACAAAGCCGCGGACCGTAGGCCGGATAAGGCATTTATGCCGCCATCCGGCGCGACGAAATTAACCGCCGTGCAGACGACGCGCGTCGATCACATCCGGCACCTGGTTCAGCTTGCCGAGCACCCGGCCCAACACCTGCAGGTTATAGATTTCAATGGTCATATCGATGGTCGCCAGCTGCTGTTTAGTATCGCTGCGGCTGGCCACGCCCAACACGTTCACCTTCTCGTTGGCAAGAATAGTGGTAATGTCGCGCAGCAGGCCGCTGCGGTCGTTGGCAACCACGCGCACCACCAGCGAATATCCCGCCGAGTAGCTCTCGCCCCATACCGCATCAACGATGCGTTCCGGCGCGTGAGACTGCAGCTCAGCCAGCTGATCGCAGTCGGCGCGGTGCACCGAGATCCCGCGCCCCTGGGTGATGAAGCCGACGATTTCGTCGCCGGGAATCGGCTGGCAGCAGCGGGCGATGTGATGCATCAGGTTGCCGACGCCCTCAACCACCACCCGGCCATTGTCTTTACTGCGGTTCTGCGGGGTATAGGTTTTCTGCTGCAGCTGCTTCAGCGCGGCGGCATCCTGTTCCGCAGCGCTCGGTTTGTTGAACTGCGCCTGCAGGAAGTTGACCATCTGGTTAAGGCGAATATCGCCGCCGCCGATAGCCGCCAGCAGTTCATCCAGTTCATTAAAGTTGTAGCGCGGCAGCAGATGTTTCTCGGCATCCTTCAGGCTGATCCCCAGATGCTCGAGCTCATCGTCAAGGATCTGCCGCCCGGCGAGAATGTTCTTGTCGCGATCCTGTTTACGGAACCAGGCGTGAATTTTGGAGCGCCCGCGGCTGGTGGTCACGTAGCCGAGGTTCGGGTTCAGCCAGTCGCGGCTTGGGTTGGGCTGCTTCTGAGTAATTATCTCAATCTGGTCGCCCATCTGCAGCTGATAGGTGAACGGCACAATGCGCCCGCCAATTTTCGCGCCGATGCAGCGGTGCCCGACATCGCTATGGATATGGTAGGCAAAGTCGAGCGGAGTGGAGCCCGCCGGCAGGTCAACCACGTCGCCCTTCGGCGTAAACACGTAGACCCGGTCGTCAAAGACCTGGCTGCGCACTTCATCGAGCATTTCGCCGGAGTCGGCCATCTCTTCCTGCCAGGCGATCAGCTTACGCAGCCAGGCGATACGGTCTTCATGGCCGCGGCCGCCGCTCGCCCCGGCGCTGGCGCCCTCTTTATACTTCCAGTGCGCCGCCACGCCGAGCTCGGCGTCTTCATGCATCTGTTTGGTGCGAATTTGGATCTCGACCGTTTTCCCGCCCGGCCCAAGCACTACGGTATGAATAGACTGGTAGCCGTTCGGTTTCGGGTTAGCGACGTAATCATCAAATTCGTCAGGCAGATGACGATAGTGGGTATGCACGATCCCCAGCGCCGCGTAGCAATCCTGTAAACGTTCGGCGACGATACGAACCGCGCGCACGTCAAACAGCTCATCAAAAGCGAGATGCTTCTTCTGCATTTTGCGCCAGATGCTGTAGATATGCTTCGGACGCCCGTACACCTCAGCCTTCACGCCTTCGGTTTTCATTTCTGAGCGCAGATGGCCGACGAACTCATCGATGTAATGTTCGCGATCGATACGGCGTTCGTGCAGCAGTTTGGCAATACGCTTGTATTCGGCTGGATGCAGATAACGGAAGCAGTAGTCTTCCAGTTCCCACTTCAGTTGACCGATCCCTAAGCGGTTCGCCAGCGGCGCATAGATATTGGTACACTCTTTTGCGGCCAGTACGCGCTCATCTTCGGGTTCATCTTTTACCTCGCGCAGGTGAGCGATACGTTCCGCAAGCTTGATAACCACGCAGCGGAAATCATCGACCATCGCCAGCAGCATGCGGCGAATATTGTCGACCTGTTCTGAGGAGACGGTATCGGTGTGCGTGGCTTTGAGCTGGCGAATCGCCGCCATATCACGCACGCCGTGAATCAGGGTAACGACGGATTTGCCGACGCTCTCTTGCAGGACTTCTTCGCTGACGACGTTGCCGTCCGCCAGCGGAAACAGCAAAGCGGCCCGCAAGGTATCGATATCCATATTCAGCATGGAGAGAATTTCAACCATCTCCACGCCGCGCCATAACAGGAGATCCGCCTGCGGGTGCCCCTGCGTTGTTGCGCGACAATAATCCCAGGTCTCGGCTAAGCGCTCACACGACTGCTGGCTGGAAATCCCCAGACTCGCGATCCATTTCTTCGGGTCAAACTCACCAGCTTTATTTAGATGTGCACTTCTTACCGCAACCATTGTCCTCTCCTTAAGGGACTCAGCCTACCGAAGTCAGCAAGCCATATTTATACCCGTCATTCTTCAAGTTGCAGGTGCGTTAGCTTTCCTGCAACTCGAGTTATTGAGGGTATCTACTTCATCCTTCAGTCCACACCGCCACCAGGCATCTTCACTGTCGCCTCGATGCGGGCTGAACAATTTTATGTAAGCTCGCGCTCAAACAATACTATCGATTCCAGGTGCCCGGTGTGCGGGAACATGTCCAGCATCGCCAGACGTTGAATGCGATATCCCGCCTGAAGCAACGCCTCGCTATCGCGCGCCAGCGTCGCCGGGTTACATGAAACATAGACCACTCGCCGCGGAGCCAGCTTGATAATATGCGCCATCACGCCCGGCGCCCCGGCCCTAGCCGGATCGAGTAGAATTTTATCAAAGCCGTGCTTCGCCCAGGCTTGCCGGGTGACATCTTCCTCCAGGTTTTCATGAAAGAAAGTCACGTTTTGCAACCCATTGAGAGCGGCATTTTCCCGCCCCTTTGCCACCAGCGCGGGCACGCCTTCGACGCCCACCACGCTCGCCGCCGCTTTGGCCAGCGGCAGGGTGAAATTACCCATACCGCAAAACAGATCCAGAACGCGGTCCTGCGGCTGAATATCTAACCAGGCCAGCGCCGTACCTACCATCTTCTGGTTTACGCCATCGTTGACCTGGATAAAATCGCGCGGACTGAACACTAAGCGTAGTCCGTCTGACGTGTACCATGGCTCATCGCCGCGAATATGTTCAAGTATCTCGCTTTGCGGCGCGAGGTACAGGGATAGACCGTGAGTTTGCGAAAAACGTTCCAGTTTTTCTTTATCCGCCGCCGTCAGCGCGGCAGTATGGCGTAAAACCATCAGCGGGCCGTTGTCCGCCTGCACCAGTTCAACGTGGCCTAGATGACGCTGTGACTGCAGGCTGGTTAAACACTCGCGCACCGCAGGCAACAACGCCTCAAGTTGGGGCGCCAAAACAGGGCACTGCACCACATCGATGATTTCGCTGGAGTTGGCCTTACGAAAACCCATCTGCAGTTGTTGGGTCTTCGGCTGATAATTCAAGCTCAAACGCGCCCGACGACGATAGCCCCAGGGTTCAGCGGCTATAATGTCGTCAACGTCACGTTTCATCAGGCGGGAGAGCGCGGCGCGCTTGCTTTGCTGCTGTAGTTCAATGCTAGCATGCTGCTGCTGGCATCCGCCGCAGACGCCGAAATGCCCACAGCGCGGCGCAACGCGCTGTGGGCTGTCGTTGAGGCGGCGTTTAACCTGAGCGCGGGCATACTGTTTTTTATCCTCTACCAGCACGACTTCCGCCTGCTCTTGCGGCAACAGGCCGGGGACAAACAGCGCCTTACCCTGATGACGGGCTACGCCCTGGCCAAAGGGATCAAGGTCATTTACCGTCACGGTTATGATCTGGCGCGTCGTCACACGCCGTTTTGCAGAGTAGAATTGCGCCATTGTAGAGGATTATCTCAAAAATATACTGACTCTATACATGAAATCATTCGGGCTATCGATTCAGAAGCCGTCTGAAGGTTGATATGTATATTCTCCCATAATGGAACCGCATGACCAACTACAGCCTACGTGCTCGCATGATGATTCTTATTCTGGCGCCGACCGTTTTGATTGGTTTGCTGCTCAGTATTTTCTTCGTCGCCCACCGCTATAACGACCTGCAGAGGCAGTTGGAGGATGCCGGCGCCAGTATTATCGAACCGCTGGCGGTATCCAGTGAATACGGCATGAATTTGCAAAATCGCGAGGCGATCGGCCAACTTATCAGCGTGCTTCACCGCCGCCATTCCGATATCGTGCGGGCCATTTCAATCTATGATGCAAAAAACCGGCTTTTCGTTACCTCTAACTTCCAGCTCGATCCGCGAGAAATACAGCTCCCGCGCGGCGCCCCCTTCCCTCGCCGTCTAAGCGTCACCCGCCACGGCGATATTATGGTGCTGCGCACGCCTATTGTGTCAGAAAGCTATCTGCCCGATGAGTCGCCGGAGAGCGATGCTAAAATGCCGGGCAACATGCTTGGCTATGTGGCGCTGGAGCTCGACCTCAAATCCGTTCGCTTACAGCAGTACAAAGAGATATTTATCTCAAGCGTCATGATGCTGTTTTGTATCGGCATTGCGCTGATTTTCGGCTGGCGATTGATGCGCGACGTGACCGGGCCGATTCGCAATATGGTCAACACCGTTGACCGCATCCGTCGCGGCCAGTTGGATAGCCGCGTTGAAGGTTTTATGCTCGGCGAGCTGGATATGCTGAAAAACGGCATTAACTCGATGGCGATGTCGCTTGCGGCATACCACGAGGAGATGCAGCACAATGTCGATCAGGCCACCTCGGATCTGCGCGAAACGCTGGAGCAGATGGAGATTCAGAACGTCGAGCTGGATCTGGCGAAAAAGCGCGCCCAGGAGGCCGCGCGCATCAAATCCGAGTTCCTGGCCAATATGTCGCATGAGCTACGAACCCCGCTTAACGGCGTGATTGGCTTTACCCGCCTGACGCTAAAAACCGATCTGAACGCCACTCAGCGCGACCACCTCACCACCATTGAGCGTTCTGCCAACAATCTGTTGGCCATCATTAATGACGTGCTGGATTTCTCCAAGCTGGAAGCGGGCAAGCTGATACTGGAAAGCATTCCTTTCCTGCTGCGCAATACCCTGGATGAAGTGGTGACCCTGCTGGCCCATTCGGCGCACGATAAAGGGCTCGAACTCACCCTCAACATTAAAAGCGATGTCCCGGATAATGTGATTGGCGATCCGCTACGTCTGCAGCAGGTCATCACCAACCTGGTGGGTAACGCCATTAAATTCACCGAGCACGGCAACATTGATGTGCTGGTGGAGCAGCGGGCGATGAGCAATTCCCGCGTGCAAATTGAAGTACAGATCCACGATACCGGCATCGGTATTCCGGAGCGCGATCAGTCGCGGCTGTTCCAGGCATTCCGCCAGGCCGACGCCAGTATCTCGCGCCGCCACGGCGGCACCGGCCTGGGTCTGGTCATCACCCAGCGCCTGGTCAAAGAGATGGGCGGTGATATCTCATTCCATAGTCAGCCGAACCGTGGCTCCACCTTCTGGTTCCATATCAGCCTTGACCTGAACCCGAACGCCGTTACGGACGGTTTCGATACCCATTGCCTGGCGGGCAAGAAGCTGGCCTACATTGAAGCCAATGCCACCGCTGCGCAAAGCACGATGGAACTGCTGGCAACCACGCCATTGGAGGTGGTCTACAGCCCGACGCTGTCAGCGCTGCCGGATGCCCACTACGATATTTTACTGGCCGGTATTCCGGTGTCGATGCGCGATCTCAGCAATCAGCGGGAGAAGCTGGTCCGCGCCTGCTCGCTTTCCGATACCCTGGTACTGGGATTGCCTTGTCACGCGCAGGTCAGCGCCGAAGAGCTGAAAAGAAACGGCGTCGCCGCCTGCCTGCTCAAACCGTTGACCTCCACGCGGCTTTTCCCGGTGCTGATGGCCTCTTGCCGCGCGCAGCCGCCGGTGCCGCAGCCCTATATCGATAGCGATAAACTGGCGATGACGGTCATGGCGGTAGACGACAACCCGGCCAACCTCAAGCTTATCGGCGCATTGCTGGACGATCTGGTGCAGCATGTCATTCTGTGCGATAGCGGCCAGGATGCCGTAGAGCAGGCAAAACAATCGCAGTTGGATCTCATTCTGATGGATATTCAGATGCCGGATATGGACGGTATTCGCGCCTGTGAATTGATCCGCCAACTCCCTCATCAGCAGCAGACACCGGTGATCGCCGTGACCGCTCACGCCCTTGAGGGTCAGCGCGAGAAACTGCTGGCTGCCGGGATGAACGATTATCTGGCGAAGCCAATTGAAGAAGATAAACTCAGCACCCTGCTATTGCGTTATCAGCCCGGCATGCACGTCGTCACGCCGCAAATCGCCGAACCGGTTGAGCCGGTTATCGACCATAACGTCACGCTCAACTGGCAGCTGGCGCTGCGTCAGGCAGCCATGAAGCCAGACCTCGCGCGGGAAATGCTGCAAATGTTGCTCGCCTTTATGCCGGAGGTGCGCAATAAAGTTGAAGAGCAGCTGGTTGGCGAGACGCCGGAAGGATTGCTGGATTTAATCCACAAGCTGCACGGTAGCTGCAGCTATAGCGGCGTACCGCGGCTGAAAAAACTGTGCCATACCCTTGAAAGTCAGTTGCGCGCGGGTACCGCGCCGGAAGAGCTGGAGCCGGAACTGCTGGAACTGCTAGACGAGATGGATAACGTCGCCCGCGAAGCGTGCAAGATGGGAGTGTAAACCCCGGATAGCGGCGCTGCGCGCCTTATCCGGGCTACGCCCTACGGTCCGGTACTCGGTTGGTAGCCCCGGTAAGCGTAAACGCCACCGGGGACGGTTCCCGGATCGCGGTGCTACGCGCCTTAACCGGGCTACAAATCCCACTGCGCTGCCCGGGTTACCGCTTACCGCCCATCTGCAATACCGCGGCCACGTTACGCGCCGTCATCCTCACGTTGGCGGCGGCGTTCGCCAGCGCTTCGTCCAGGGTACAGACGGTATACAGCACGCTAAAGACCGCATCCAAACCATGCTGATGCACGACGCCAACATCGGCGGTCAGGCTGCCGGCAATCCCAATCACCGGCACGTTGAAGCGTTTCGCGACCTTCGCCACCCCCACCGGTACCTTACCGTGAATGGTCTGGCTGTCGATGCGCCCTTCACCGGTAATCACCAAATCAGCATCAGCCACTAAATCCGCCAGCCGCAGCGCATCGGTCACTATCTCGATCCCCGGTCGCAATTTGGCGCCGCAAAACGCATACAACGCCGCCCCCATACCGCCCGCCGCGCCGCCCCCTTCCAGGCTCAGCACGTCGATATCCAAATCGCGGGCGATAATCTGCGCAAAGTGTTGCAGGCCGCTATCAAGACGTTCAATCATCGCCGTCGTCGCCCCTTTTTGCGGGCCGAACACCGCGCTTGCCCCCTGCGGGCCGGTTAACGGGTTGGTGACGTCGCAGGCGACATCAATCCGGCAATCCGCCAATCTTGGATCCAGCTCGCTGAGATCGATTCGCGCCAGCGTCTCCAGCGCGCCGCCGCCCGGCGCAATTTGCTGTTGCTCCGCGGTCAACAATTTCGCCCCCAGCGCCTGCGCCATGCCGGCGCCGCCGTCATTGGTCGCGCTGCCGCCGATCCCAATAATAATCTGCGAGACTCCCGCATCTAACGCGTAACGAATCAGCTCGCCGGTTCCCCAGGAGGTGGTCAGTAGCGGATTACGTCGCGTCGGCGGCACGCTTTCCAGTCCGCTGGCTGCCGCCATTTCAATATAGGCGCAGCGCATATCGCCGGACAGACCGTAAAAGGCTTCGACCGGTTCGCCTAACGGCCCGGTAACGCTGACCTGTACGATATGTCCCTGCGTCGCGGCCACCATCGCCTCAACGGTACCCTCTCCGCCGTCGGCAACCGGGACTTTAACGTACTCCGCATGGGGATAAATCTCGCGGAACCCCGTTTCTATCGCGGTAGCGACATCCAGCGCACTCAGGCTCTCTTTGTAAGAATCCGGCGCGATCACTATCTTCATAAGTGTCCTTAATATGAATAACCCCGGCGACCGGCAGTTGCCGACCCCAACAGGGTCGGCGTTATCTTAGCGAACCATGCAAGGACGTTTGTTATCAAAGGTCCAGTTCGGGATTAAATATTGCATCGCCATGGCGTCATCACGAGCGCCCAGGCCATGTTTCTTATATAGCTCATTAGCCTGCATCACGCGGTCCATATCCAGCTCAACCCCCAAACCTGGCGTCGTCGGCACCTGCACCATACCGCCTTTGATTTCAAACGGCTGTTTGGTCAAACGCTGGTTGCCCTCCTGCCAGATCCAGTGGGTATCGATAGCGGTAATTTTACCCGGCGCCGCCGCGGCCACATGGGTAAACATCGCCAACGACACATCGAAGTGGTTATTAGAGTGCGACCCCCAGGTCAGGCCAAATTCATGACACATTTGCGCCACGCGCACCGATCCCTGCATGGTCCAGAAGTGCGGGTCAGCCAGTGGAATATCCACCGATTGTAACGACAGCGTATGGCCCATCTGCCGCCAGTCGGTGGCAATCATGTTGGTTGCGGTCGGCAGCCCGGTCGCCCGACGGAATTCGGCCATCACTTCGCGGCCGGAGAAACCTTGCTCAGCGCCGCATGGGTCTTCCGCATAGGCCAGTACGCCTTTCAGTTGCTTGCCTATCTGGATGGCTTCATCCAGCAGCCAGGCGCCGTTCGGGTCGAGGGTCACGCGCGCGCCAGGGAAACGCTTCGCCAGCGCGCTAATGGCTTCGGCTTCTTCAAAACCGGCCAGTACCCCACCCTTCAGTTTAAAGTCATTGAAGCCATATTTTTCGTAAGCGGCCTCCGCCAGGCGAACTACCGCATCCGGCGTCATCGCCTCTTCATGACGAATACGGTACCAGTCGCACTGCTCATCCGGTTGGCTTTGATAAGCCAGCGGCGTCGCGTGGCGGTTGCCGACGAAGAACAGATAGCCCAGCATTTCGACTTCACTCCGCTGTTGGCCGTCGCCAAGCAGAGAAGCAACGTTCACGCCCAGATGCTGGCCCAGCAGATCCAGCAGCGCCGCTTCAATCCCGGTCACCACGTGAATAGTGGTGCGCAGATCGAAGGTTTGCAGGCCGCGACCGCCGGCATCGCGGTCGGCAAACTGGTTACGCACGGCATTCAGCACATTTTTGTACTCACCCAGCGTTTTCCCCACTACCAGCGGCGCGGCGTCTTCCAGCGTCTGGCGGATCTTTTCGCCGCCGGGAATTTCGCCGACGCCGGTGTGCCCGGAGTTATCTTTGATGATAACGATATTACGGGTGAAGTACGGCGCGTGCGCGCCGCTCAGGTTCATCAGCATGCTGTCATGCCCGGCGACCGGGATAACCTGCATAGCGGTCACAATTGGCGTTGAAGATGATGTAGTCATGACGTAATCCTTTTTAATTAATGACGGCCGAAAACGGGGCGTTTACGGTCGAATGTCCAACCGGGAATCAGGTACTGCATCGGGCCCGCATCATTACGCGCGCCGCCAGGCAGCGCCTTATAGGCCTCATGAGCTTTATGCACCTGTTCCCAGTCCAGCTCCACGCCGAGTCCCGGCGCGTCTGGCACGGCGATTTTGCCGTTGATAATTTGCAGCGGATTTTGCGTCAGGCGCGAATCGCCCTCCTGCCAAATCCAATGGGTATCGATAGCGGTCGGCTTGCCCGGCGCCGCGGCGCCGACGTGGGTAAACATCGCCAGCGAGATATCAAAATGGTTGTTCGAGTGGCAGCCCCAGGTCAGCCCCCAGTCATCGCACAGCTGCGCCACCCGCACCGCGCCAGAGAGCGTCCAGAAGTGCGGGTCAGCCAGCGGAATATCGACGGCGTTGAGCATCACCGTATGCCCCATCTCGCGCCAGTTGGTGGCTATCATGTTGGTCGCCACCGGTAACCCGGTTGCGCGACGGAACTCGGCCATCACTTCCCGGCCGGAAAAGCCCTGTTCCGCGCCGCACGGATCTTCGGCATAGGTCAGGACATCCTGCAGCCCTTTGCACAGCATAATAGCTTCATCCAACAGCCAGGCGCCGTTCGGATCGACGGTAATGCGCGCGTCAGGGAAGCGTTTTTTCAGCGCGCGAGCGGTGTCGATCTCCTGCTCGCCAGGTAATACGCCGCCTTTTAGCTTAAAGTCTTTAAAACCGTAGCGATCCTGAGCCGCCTCCGCCAGTCGCACCACCGCGTCGCTATTCAACGCCTGCTGATGACGCAGGCGATACCATTCGTGGTTGCCTGGCGTCCGCTCAAGGTATCCGAGATCGGTTTTTTCGCGGTCGCCGATATAGAACAGGTAGCCCAGCACGGTCACCGCATCACGCTGTTTGCCCGGCCCAAGCAGTTCGCAGACCGGGACATTCAACACCTTGCCAAGCAGGTCGAGCAGCGCAGCTTCCAGCGCCGCCACCGCATTGACTTTCAATTCGAAGGTCCATGCGCCTTTGCCGAAGGTGTCGAAATCCGCCGCCTGGTTGCCTTTATGTACCTGCTGCACCACGCGGTTGAGGCGAGCGACTTCCTGCCCAACTACCTGCGGAATCGCCTCCACCAGCGTCTGATAGATGACTTCGCCGCCGGGCGCTTCGCCGACGCCGGTATGGCCAGCGTTATCGGTTAACACCACGATGTTGCGGGTAAACCAGGCGTTATGCGCGCCGCCGATATTCATCAGCATGCTGTCGCGCCCGGCGACCGGAATCACCTTCATTTCGGTAACGATTGGGCTGGATTGGGTATTCATGATTAACGCCCCGCAACCGGTTTAAGTTCGATACGTTTGATATCGCCCACCAGCACCAGGTAGCTGAGAACCGCCACCAGCGCATGGATACCGACGTAAATCAGCGCGCCGTTGAAAGAGCCGGTGGTGCCGACGATATAGCCGATAGCGATAGGGGTTACGATGCCGGAAATATTGCCGAACATGTTGAACAGACCGCCGGACAGGCCGCTAATCTCTTTCGGCGCGGTGTCCGCCATTACCGCCCAGCCCAGCGCGCCGATGCCTTTACCAAAGAAGGCCATCGCCATAAAGCCGATGATCATCCATTCCACATTCACGTAATTACACATCAGCATGGTCATGGACAACAGCATGCCCAGAACGATCGGCGTTTTGCGCGCAATATTCAGCGAGCCGGTACGGCGCATCAACCAGTCGGAAATAATCCCGCCCAACACCCCGCCGACAAAGCCGCACACCGCCGGAATCGAGGCGACAAAGCCCGCTTTAAGGATCGACATGCCGCGCGCCTGCACCAGATAAACCGGGAACCAGGTGATAAAGAAGTAGGTTAAGGCGTTGATGCAGTACTGACCGATATAGATCCCGACCATCATTCGCGAGCCAATCAGCTGCTTGATTTGGCCCATTTTTACGCTAAAAGGCACCTTCTGCGCACTGCTCTTTTGATCCATGTTGATCAACGCGCCGCCTTCGGCGATGTAGTCCAGTTCTTTCTGGTTCACGCCTGGATGGTTATTCGGATCGTGGATCACTTTCAGCCACACGAAGCTGATGACAATACCCAGTCCGCCCATAAAGAAGAATACGTGCGACCAGCCCACTTCATGGGTCAACCACCCCATAATCGGCGCGAAAATAACGGTAGCAAAATACTGCGCGGAGTTAAAAATCGATACCGCCGTCCCTCTCTCCTGCGCCGGGAACCAGGCGGCCACAATACGGCTATTGCCCGGGAACGAGGGCGATTCGGCAAGGCCGACGAGGAAGCGCAGGGTAAACAGCGCGATGATAATGCCAAAACCGCTAAAGATATCCACGAAGCCCTGCAGCAGGGTAAACACGGACCAGATAAAGATGGACCAGAAATAGACGCGTTTAGAACCAAAGCGGTCAAGCAGCCAGCCACCGGGGATCTGTCCGATCACATAGGCCCATGAAAACGCGGAGAAAACGTAACCCATGCCAACAGGATCGAGGCCGATATCCCTGGCCATTTCAGAACCGGCGATCGACAGCGTCGCACGGTCGCCATAGTTAAAGGATGTGACGATAAACAGCATCACCACTATCCAATAGCGAGCATTGGTGCGCTTTTCAGCGGCGCTCGCAGCCTGACTTAATGAACTCATTGTTGTACTCCTGAATCATAGCGTTTAGCTACGTTCATTCTGAACAGCACAACCTGTAGGGTAATCAGAATGACGTGTTAGTGTTTTTTTTCGTTATATCTGGCGTACTGCTTTTGTCACTGGCAGGAAAAGTATAAAAAGAGGCCTCGACGGGCTCACCGTGCATATACACAGCTTTAGCGGGCGGAACTGCGTTAGTTTGTGGCGCATGCCTAAGGTTGTGGGGAGTAGTTCACGGAAATGGAAAACCGTCGCCTGCTTAGAGGAAGATGGGCAATATAACCTTCAGAGTGTGAATCGCCTCTCTTGACGCCGGGGAAACGCAAAGAAAAAAGCCATAGCGATGGCATGGTTATCAGGCACATGCCCGAAGCCGGGAGGAATGGAGAACGTTAAGATAAGCCTGACCGTTTATCCGGCCACTGGCAGCTTAAGCGCGCCCTCTACGTAGGGAGAGGGCGTTCTTAATAGGATTAGTCGAGCAGTTTCGCCCACGCTTCTACCCAAGGATTGGAAACGCTTTCCGGTTCCGGGTCTTCGCTGGCGTCGATGGTGAGCATCTCGCCGATACGTCGCGCTCCCTGTTCCTGCAGCAGCGCATCAAAGGTTTTACCGCCGCCGCAGAAATTGGCGTAGGTGCTATCGCCAAGCGCGATAATGCCGTAGCGCAGATGCGGCTGATACATATCTTTAATGCCTTCGTACAGCGGAACGATACTGTCCGGCAGATCGCCCTGCCCGGTGGTCGACGTCACGACCAGCACGTACTTGCCGGTATAGGATTCCCAGTCTTTCACTTCCGGGTCCTCAAATACCGTCGCTTTATGCCCCAGCCCGCTCAGAATGGCTTCCGCCTCCTCGGCGACCAACAGCGAGTTTCCGTACATTGTGCCGACAAAAATTCCGACTTCTGCCATAGTGATTATCTCCCTGGATTATCCGCGATACTCTCATCCTGACCGCTGTCGTCGGCAAACTCAACCCTTTCATTTAACGGGAGAAGCCCGCGCCAGCCAAACTGCGACAGCGCGCGCATCCAGACGTCATCCAGACCCGCGCGAATCGTTAGCGGCTCGCCGGTAAAGGGATGCGTTAATGACAGCTGGCTGGCGTGCAGCATCAGACGATTGCAGCCGAAATGTTCAGCGGCGCTGCGGTTTTGCCGTAGATCGCCATGTTTGCTGTCGCCGAGGATCGGATGGCGCAGATGGGCCAAATGACGACGCAGCTGATGTTTACGTCCGGTTTTCGGCTCCAGCTCCACCAGCCCGTAGCGGGTGGTCGGGTAACGGCCGGTGGCGACCGGCATTTCTACCGTTGCCAGGCCGCGATAGTGGGTCACCGCCGGCTGCGGGCCTTTATCCTCACGAGCGAACTTATCGGCGATTTTGTCCAGCTCTTCCACCAGCGGGTAATCCAGCACATCCTCTTCAGTCAGCCAGCCGCGAACGATCGCGTGATAACGTTTTTGCATCTGGTGTTGCTCAAACTGCTGCGCCAGCAGCCTGCCCGCCTCGCTCGATAATCCCATCAGCAGCACGCCGGAAGTCGGCCGGTCCAGACGATGAGCGGTGAAGACGTGCTGGCCGATTTGATCGCGCACGGTCTGCATCACCACCACTTTCTCATCGCGGTCCAGCCAGCTGCGGTGCACCAGCCAGCCGGAAGGCTTATTCACCGCCACCAGCCACTCGTCCTGATAAATGATCTCCAGCATCAAGCGTCGTCGTCCGCGAATAATGCATCCAGCAGCAGTAGTTCAGCTACGATAGCTTCGCGCGCCGGATGAGCTTTATCCAGCGCCATCTCGTAATAAGGCGCGACGGCAAAGTTCTGCGGCAGCGGCATACCGCTGGCGATCAGTTGATGCAGACGCGGGATCAGCACCCACTGCAGCCATTCCAGCGGTTCGAGCGTGTCCAGGCAAAACGGCTGTTCGCTGGCGAAAGCGCTGCTATCCGGCGCCTGTTCCTGCCAGTGGTTTGTTTCGCGCAGCAGCGCTTCAATGGCGTGCAGGCGATCGCGCACGCTAGCGTGAAGGGTCATGGGGAAACCTCGATGAATTGTAAACCGGGCGCAGGATAGCAAATCCGCGAGAGAAATAAAAAAAGGGAGCACTGTATAAACAGTGCTCCCGGTTCGTTTTGCAGCATTCCAGCTACATTGGTGCTCCCTGCTCGTCCTTGAAAACTTTTCCTGAGGTCTCCTGACCAAGTTCATCCTTAAACTAGCGCATCCTGCTTTCACACCACCCCGATGTGAAATAACTTATCCCTAAGTGTGTCCAGATCTTCCTGATCCACCGTTCATCCTGAGCGGCTCTCGTTCTCCATCCTGGAGGTGTCCATTACGCAATCCTGCGTTATCCTTGCTTCATCCTGAAGCCTGTCCTTGCAACGCCATCCCGGCGGGTCCTGCAGAAGAGCCATCATCCTGATGTTCTCTTCATTTCGCGACTCCCTGTCGACGTACATAGGATCACTGATTCCGCCTCTTCTTACAAGACTTACTACGACAATCTCTTAAGATTAGTGGCCAGACTAAAAGACCATATAATTATCAAATCATTTTATAACAATAAGTTAGATGTAATCCTTACGTTTAAAATTGCTGAAAATGATGACGATCTCTTACAGGTCTTGTAAGAGATCTCTCACAAACAACCAGGGTAAATGGATTACAGAAGGGGCTCAAGCTGATTCAGGAAACTCGCAAGTGAGTGAGAAAGGGTCTCTCTTTTTCGGGTTCCGAGCGTCTCTTTAATGACTTCGCCGCTCAGGTTGCAGACCGAAATAACCTCCAGTTCGCTATCCAGCGTGGCGATAAACAGCGTCGGCGATAGCTTGAGGCGTTTTTGCACCACCAGGTGACCAATAAGGTTTTCCTGCACTCGCTGGAAGTCATCCGGGCTCCAGGCCTGCAATAAAGTAAGGTCCTGCGCCGCAAAGCGGGCGTGCATATCGCCAGCGAACTGAGTGGTATAATAACTATGAATTGGCTGTTGTACCACAATCTCCAGCGCTCGTTCAACTCCATCGAGATGGCGTGCTAACGTAAACGGCTGCGGCTGCCAGAAAACGGCATCGTTTTCACTGGCGCTGATACAGGGAGATGGGATGCCGTAAAGGTCTTCGCTACGCGGCAGGCTGGCATAACGCTGCTGCCACGCATCGCAGTAACGTTGGGTAAATGATTGCAGCGCTTCTATGGTCTGATGATCCACCGGTTTCTCTCTTCACGTTAGACAGGATACACTTGGCATATAGTGTACCCGCTTTACTATGGTGAAACATGTCTTCTTACGATAATCATCAGGCGCTGGCCGGCCTGACGCTCGGTAAATCAACGGATTACCGTGATACCTATGACGCTTCGTTGCTGCAGGGCGTGCCGCGCAGCCTGAACCGCGACCCGCTTGGCCTGCACGCCGATAATCTGCCATTCCACGGCGCCGATATCTGGACGCTGTATGAGCTGTCGTGGCTGAATGGCAAAGGCCTGCCGCAGGTCGCCGTCGGCTACGTGGAGCTGAGCGACACCACCGTCAATCTGGTGGAATCGAAAAGCTTCAAACTGTACCTGAACAGCTTCAACCAGACCCGCTTCGCCGACTGGCAGGAAGTCCAGGCGACGCTGACGCGCGATCTCAGCGCCTGCGCCCAGGGCGAGGTCAAGGTTTCGCTGTACCGCCTGGATGAGCTGGAAGGGCAACCGATCGCTCATCTGCACGGCGCCTGCATCGACGATCAGGATATCGAGATTGATAACTATCAGTTCAACGCCGACTACCTGCAGGACGCTGCCAGCGGCAAAGTCGTCGAAGAGACGCTGGTCAGCCATCTGCTGAAATCAAATTGTCTGATCACCCACCAGCCGGACTGGGGCTCGGTACAGATTCAGTATCGCGGGCCGAAAATCGATCGCGAAAAACTGCTGCGCTATCTGGTGTCGTTCCGCCATCACAATGAGTTCCACGAACAGTGTGTCGAACGCATCTTTAATGATGTGCTGCGTTTCTGCCGGCCGGAATCGCTTTCTGTGTACGCTCGCTACACCCGCCGCGGCGGCCTGGATATCAATCCGTGGCGCAGCAACGGTGAATTCGTGCCGGCAACCGGCCGTCTGGCGCGGCAATAAGCGAAATTTTTCACACTTTGCGTGCGTTAACGCGTACGCAAGGTTGTGGAAAGACTACGGCCAGGGCTATTGTAATCACAGGAAGACGATAATCGTCCTGTAAGGAGTTCACTTGATTACACACGTTAGCCCGCTTGGTTCAATGGATATGCTGTCACAGCTGGAAGTGGATATGCTTAAACGCACCGCCAGTAGTGACCTGTATCAACTCTTTCGCAACTGCTCGCTTGCTGTGCTCAACTCGGGGAGCCTGACCGATAACAGCAAGGAGCTACTGTCTCGTTTTGAAAACTTCGATATTAACGTGCTGCGCCGCGAACGCGGCGTGAAGCTGGAACTGATCAACCCGCCGGAAGACGCTTTCGTCGATGGCCGTATTATCCGTTCCCTGCAGGCCAACCTGTTTGCCGTGCTGCGCGATATCCTGTTCGTCTACGGGCAGATCCACAACACCGTCCGCTTCCCGAACCTCGATCTCGAAAGCTCAATTCACATCACCAACCTGGTGTTCTCGATTCTGCGTAACGCCCGCGCGCTTCACGTCGGCGAAGCGCCGAATATGATTGTCTGCTGGGGCGGCCACTCTATTAATGAAAATGAGTACCTGTACGCGCGCCGCGTCGGAACCCAGCTTGGCCTGCGCGAACTGAATATCTGCACCGGCTGCGGGCCAGGCGCCATGGAAGCGCCAATGAAAGGCGCCGCCGTCGGCCACGCCCAGCAGCGCTATAAAGACAGCCGCTTTATCGGCATGACCGAACCTTCCATTATCGCCGCTGAGCCGCCAAACCCGCTGGTCAACGAACTGATCATCATGCCGGATATCGAAAAGCGTCTCGAAGCGTTCGTACGCATCGCCCACGGTATTATCATCTTCCCGGGCGGCGTGGGTACTGCGGAAGAGCTGCTTTATCTGCTGGGCATCCTGATGCATCCGGATAACAAGTCGCAGGTGCTGCCGCTTATCCTCACCGGGCCGAAAGAGAGCGCCGACTACTTCCGCGTGCTGGACGAGTTCATCGTTCATACCCTCGGCGAATCGGCTCGCCGCCACTACCGCATTATTATCGACGATGCCGCTGAAGTGGCGCGCCAGATGAAAAAAGCGATGCCATTGGTCAAAGAGAGCCGCCGCGAAACCGACGACGCCTATAGCTTCAACTGGTCGATTCGTATCTCGCCGGACCTGCAGATGCCGTTTGAGCCAACGCACGACAATATGGCCAATCTCAAACTTTATCCGGACCAACCGGTGGAAGTACTGGCCGCCGACCTGCGCCGCGCCTTCTCCGGTATTGTCGCCGGCAACGTGAAAGAAGTCGGTATTCAGGCTATCGAGAAATATGGCCCTTACAAGCTGCATGGCGATCCGGAAATGATGCGCCGCATGGACGATCTGCTGCAGGGCTTCGTTGCCCAGCACCGCATGAAGCTTCCGGGCGGCAGCTCCTACATTCCGTGCTACGAAATCTGCTCCTGATAATGTAATACCTCTCCCGGGCGGCGGTCGATCCCCTGCCCGGGCACTCCCGCCCGTAATTTCCAGTTAATTAATTTTTCTCATTAATGATTCGTAGAGTTTCCACATAGCCAATCGTTTGCGTTTCCAAAAAGAGCAATAAAATTCACCATAAAAATAACATTATGGCGAAAAAACGTCGTTTACATCACTTTTTTGCAGCAAAAACCTCGTTATTTGGTAACAGAGCTTTTATCTCATGTGCTGCAAATGATAGCCTTCGCGCCACATTTATCTGGCTGATCACCATAAACAGACTGTTGGGCTAAAAACGTTCAGGTTTAAAGTGGATTATTGCATTTGGGATCCCGATCACTGATGTATTTTCCATATAAATGTATCTTGCCGCCCAATTGTTACGGAGAAAATTTCTAAAAAACCGTAAAGCAGCGAATTTCATATTATTTAATCGTTTTTATTTACTAGATTTTGTTGATTCCTCCAGGAGATACAGATGGAAACCACACAAACCAGCACTATCGTTTCGGGTGAAACCCGCAGCGGATGGCGCAAAACGGATACCATGTGGATGCTGGGCCTGTACGGCACGGCGATCGGCGCGGGCGTTTTGTTCCTGCCAATCAACGCCGGCGTCGGCGGTATGATCCCACTGATTATCATGGCGATTCTGGCCTTCCCGATGACCTTCTTCGCACACCGCGGTATGACCCGCTTCGTGCTTTCCGGTAAAAACCCGGGCGAAGACATCACTGAAGTCGTTGAAGAACACTTTGGCGTGGGCGCAGGTAAACTGATTACTCTGCTCTACTTCTTCGCAATCTACCCGATCCTGCTGGTTTATAGCGTGGCGATCACCAACACCGTCGAAAGCTTCATGGCGCACCAGCTGCACATGACGCCGCCGCCGCGCGCCATTCTGTCGCTGATCCTGATTGTCGGCATGATGACCATCGTTCGTTTCGGCGAGCAGATGATCGTTAAGGCAATGAGCATCCTGGTATTCCCGTTCGTTATCGCGCTGATGATCCTGGCTCTGTACCTGATCCCGCAATGGAACGGCGCGGCGCTGGAAACCCTGTCGCTGAGCAGCGCGTCAACAACCGGTAACGGTCTGCTGATGACCCTGTGGCTGGCGATCCCAGTGATGGTCTTCTCCTTTAACCACTCGCCGATCATCTCCTCCTTCGCGGTAGCGAAGCGTGAAGAATACGGCGAAGGCGCAGAGAAGAAATGCTCCAGCATCCTGGCGCGCGCTCACATCATGATGGTGCTGACCGTTATGTTCTTCGTCTTCAGCTGCGTACTGAGCCTGTCTCCGGCAGACCTGGCGGCGGCGAAAGAGCAGAACATCTCGATTCTGTCTTACCTGGCGAACCACTTTAACGCACCGGTTATCGCCTGGATGGCGCCGATCATCGCGATGATCGCTATCACCAAATCCTTCCTCGGCCACTACCTGGGCGCTCGTGAAGGTTTCAACGGCATGGTGATTAAGTCTCTGCGCGGCAAAGGCAAAACCATCGAAATCAACAAACTGAACAAGCTGACCGCGCTGTTTATGCTGGTCACCACCTGGATTGTGGCCACGCTGAACCCGAGCATCCTCGGCATGATTGAGACCCTGGGCGGTCCGATTATCGCGATGATCCTGTTCCTGATGCCGATGTACGCAATCCAGAAAGTTCCGGCCATGCGCAAATACAGCGGCCACATCAGCAACGTCTTCGTTGTGATTATGGGCCTGATTGCCATCTCCGCGATTTTCTACTCTCTGTTCAGCTAATTCTTTTAAGACCTCCCCTCGCGCCGCTTAACGGCGGCGCGCTTTCCGACAGTACTGGAATACATCATGATCAGCGTATTCGATATTTTCAAAATCGGCATTGGCCCATCCAGCTCCCATACCGTTGGACCGATGAAAGCGGGCAAACAATTCACCGACGACCTGATTGCGCGCGGCCTGCTGGCTGACGTCAGCAAAGTCGTCGTTGACGTATACGGTTCTCTCTCCCTGACCGGTAAAGGCCACCATACCGATATCGCCATTATCATGGGGCTGGCCGGCAATCTGCCGGATACCGTCGACATCGACGCGATCCCGGGCTTTATCCAGGACGTTAATACCCACGGCCGTCTGCTGCTGGCGAACGGCCAGCACGAAGTCGAGTTCCCTGTCGACCAGTGCATGAATTTCCATGCCGACAACCTATCTCTGCATGAGAACGGCATGCGCATTACCGCGCTGGGCGGCGACAAGGTGCTCTACAGCCAGACCTACTACTCCATCGGCGGCGGCTTTATCGTCGATGAAGAGCACTTCGGCCTGACCACCGAAGCGCCGGTTGCCGTACCTTATCCATACAAAAACGCCGCCGATCTGCAGAAACACTGCAATGAAACCGGCCTGTCGCTCTCCGGGCTGATGATGCAGAACGAGCTGGCGCTGCACAGCAAAGAAGAGCTGGAACAGCACTTCGCCGCGGTGTGGGAAGTGATGAGCGCCGGTATCGAGCGCGGTATCACCACTGAAGGCGTGCTCCCGGGCAAACTCCGCGTTCCGCGCCGCGCCGCCGCCCTGCGCCGTATGCTGGTGAGCCAGGACAATACCAACAGCGACCCAATGGCGGTAGTGGACTGGATCAACATGTTCGCGCTGGCGGTAAACGAAGAGAACGCCGCCGGCGGGCGTGTCGTCACCGCGCCGACTAACGGCGCGTGCGGTATCGTTCCGGCGGTACTGGCCTACTACGACAAGTTTATCCGCAAGGTGAACGCTAACTCTCTGGCCCGCTATATGCTGGTCGCCAGCGCCATTGGTTCGCTGTATAAGATGAACGCCTCTATCTCCGGCGCCGAAGTTGGCTGCCAGGGCGAAGTCGGCGTGGCCTGCTCGATGGCGGCGGCCGGTCTGGCGGAGCTGCTGGGCGCTAGCCCGGCCCAGGTGTGCATCGCCGCGGAAATCGGTATGGAACATAACCTCGGCCTGACCTGCGACCCGGTTGCCGGCCAGGTGCAGGTACCGTGCATCGAGCGTAACGCTATCGCGGCGGTCAAAGCGGTTAACGCCGCGCGTATGGCCCTGCGCCGTACCAGCGAACCGCGCGTGTGCCTCGATAAGGTTATCGAGACCATGTATGAAACGGGCAAAGATATGAACGCCAAGTACCGCGAAACCTCTCGCGGCGGCCTGGCGATGAAAATCGTCGCCTGCGATTAACGCCTCTGGCCCGGCACGCTTCGGCATGTCGGGCCAACTCTCCTCCAGCCCTGGCTCATTCTGCGAGCCTGCTTCCCGAACTTCGCTCTACCAATAGCCTCGTATTGCCACCGATGTTACCCTTATAGCCTGAGAGCAAAGGGAGATATCTTGTGGCTGTTCATCTGTTAATTGTCGACGCGCTCAACCTGATCCGCCGTATTCATGCGGTGCAGGGTTCCCCCTGCGCGGATACCTGCCTGCACGCCCTCGAACAGCTTATCGTCCACAGCCAGCCGACGCATGCCGTGGCGGTGTTCGACGATGAAGACCGCGCTCACGGCTGGCGCCACCAGCGGCTGCCGGAATATAAAGCTGGGCGCGCGCCGATGCCGGAAACGCTGGAAGCGGAAATGCCGGCGCTGCGGGCGGCTTTTGAACAGCGCGGAATACGCTGCTGGGCGCTGCCCGGCAGCGAAGCGGACGATCTGGCGGCCACGCTCGCCGTTAAAGTTGCCCAGGCCGGGCATCAGGCTACCATTGTCTCGACCGATAAAGGCTACTGTCAGCTGCTGTCGCCGACCATTCGCATCCGCGATTATTTCCAGAAACGCTGGCTGGATGCGCCGTTTATCGCCAATGAATTCGGCGTGACGCCGGAACAGCTCCCGGACTACTGGGGTCTGGCGGGGATTAGCAGTTCGAAAGTACCGGGCGTTGCCGGGATTGGGCCGAAAAGCGCGGCGCAGCTGTTAACGGATTATCAGGATTTAGAAGGCATCTACGCGCGGCTTGCGGATGTGCCGGAGAAGTGGCGTAAGAAGCTTGAAGAGCATAAAGAGATGGCGTTTACCTGCCGGGAAATCGCCCGCCTGCAAACGGACTTACAGCTCGATGGCAACCTGCAGCAGCTGCGGTTGCCATCCGCGTGATCCCCGGCCGTGCTGATGCGTGACCGGGGCTGCTGAGCGCTGATTAGCGCTCGTCGCGGCGGCCGCCGACCGCCGCCCACAGGCGACGCACGTGCACGGTCACTTCTTCACGATCGTGATACAGCTGACGGGCCTGAATCTGCGCGTTAATACCGTGCTCATCAAGCTGCGCCTGGATATAGGCCAGGTTTTGCGACACCTCTTCATAGCGCTTTTTCATCGGCAGCTTGAGGTTAAAAATAGTCTCGCGGCACCAGCCGTTCACCAACCACTGAGCCATTAACGCCGCCACTTTCGCCGGTTTCTCAACCATGTCGCACACCATCCACGAGATGTTGTTGCGGTTCGGACGATAGCGGAAGCCATCTTCACGTAGCCAGGTCACCTGTCCGGTATCCATCAGGCTCTGCGCCATCGGGCCGTTATCGACCGAAGAGACCCACATGTTGCGCTTCACCAGCTGATAGGTCCAGCCGCCCGGGCAGGCGCCGAGATCCACCGCGTACATGCCATTCGCCAGACGCTCGTCCCACTCATCCGCCGGAATGAAGACGTGAAATGCCTCTTCCAGCTTCAGCGTCGAACGGCTCGGCGCATCGGAAGGGAACTTCAGGCGCGGGATCCCCATATAAAACGGCGAGTTGTTATTGCTAAAGGAGTAGCCGGTATAGCAACAGCCGGGTGCGATAAAGAACACGTGCACCACCGGACGCTTAGGCGTTTCATAGTTAGTCAGCACGCCAGCTTCACGCAGCGCCGCGCGCAGCGGCACCGTGAACTTGCGGCAGAACTTCATCAGCTCTTTGCTTTCATTGGTATCCGCGACCTCAACGCGCAGATCGCCGCCCTTTTCCACCACGCCCTGCAGCATGCCGACGATCGGCGTGATGCGGTCTTCCGGCGGCAGGTCGCGCAGCAGTTCGCCAACGACGAACATCTGACGCGCGAAAATCAGCGAGCTAAACGGCAGATCGCGCACCAGCTTCTCGTCGTCGCCCTGTTGATAGCACTCAAAAATCACATAGCCGGAGTCGTCTTTGACCCTGGCAAAACCAAATACCTCAAGGCGGGCTGCCTTATCGGTAATTTCTGCTGCGCACTCTTTCTCAAACCCGGGGCGACAATAGAGGACAACCTTATTCATGAACAACGCCCTTACGTTTCAGACGAATTGCACCAATTAACATTAATACCCAACCGGCAAGGAAGCAGACGCCGCCTACCGGGGTAACGAACGCCCACAGGCGTAAATGCGACAGCGCCAGGCAATATAAGCTGCCGCTGAACAACACGGTTCCCAGCGCCAAAAACACGCTGCTCCAGTAAAACCAGATGCTTATCCGCCGCTGCATGGCGACAGACAGGCCTAAAATCGCCAGCGTATGAAACGCCTGATACTCAAGGCCGGTGTGGATCCAGGCCATTTCGGCCGCACCCAGCGATTTACTTAATACGTGTGCGCCAAAGGCGCCCAGAGCCACAAAGATAAAGCCGCTGATGGCGGCAAAAATCAGCATAAAACGGCTGGTCATGTTGATACCCTACAAAGTCAGTTAACGCCTGGTCATCAGGCCGTTATTGTTCGTAACGAAAGCGGAATTTTTCTTGTTCGCTCGCCGCCTTCGCTAAAATCCACTGGCGGAAAGCGGCTATTTTACCCAGTTCAGCCTGACTGTCATGACAAACAAGGTAAAACGCGTTCTTACTGACCAGAACATCATTAAACGGGCAGACCAAACGGCCTGCTTCAATTTCGGACTGGGCCATAACGTTATTGGCCAGTGCGACGCCTTGTCCATGGATTGCCGCCTGCAGCACCATCGCGCTGTGGCTGAATATCGGTCCCTGTTGCACATTGATATGATTTAGACCCAGTTGCCGGGTATAAGTTTGCCAGTCGCGGCGAGAGGCATCATGTAACAGCGTATGTTGCGCCAGATCGGCAGGCGTTTTCAACGCTTTGTCGCCGGTTAACAGCAATGGCGAACAAACCGGCAGTAAATATTCGGCGTACAGTTTTTCAACACGCAACCCCGGCCAATTGCCGCGGCCATAGAAAATCGCCACGTCGACGTCGTCGGCCAGTTTATCTTCCTGACGGTCCACCGCCTGGATCCGCACGTCGATCCCCGGATAAGCTGAGTTAAAGCTTGAGAGTCGCGGCACCAGCCACTGAATGGCGAAACTGGGCAATAAACTAACAGTTAGCGCCCCTTTCGCGCTGCGCGCCTGCAGTTTACGCGTCGCTTCGGTGAGCTGCGAAAAAATCTCTTTAATATCCTGAAAATAGCTTTGCCCCTCTTCCGTTAACAGCAGCGAGCGATTGCGTCGACGAAACAGCTTCAGGCCCAGAAAGTCCTCTAGTGACTTGATTTGGTGACTTACTGCGGCCTGCGTCACAAAAAGCTCATCGGCTGCGCGAGTGAAGCTCAGATGACGTGCGGCTGCATCAAAAACACGTAATGCATTCAGAGGTGGTAATCGCTTCGACATGGTTATTCTGACTGAGATGTTAACGAGTTTTAACAAATAGGAAACAACAGTTAACCTATTAGTTTTTTTTATCTGAGCCATTATAAATTGTCCGTTGAGGTTCTACCAGCAAATACCTATAGTGGCGGCACTTCCTGAGCCGGAACGAAAAGCTTTTTTTGGAATGCGTGTTCCAACAAGCTTTTGGCTTACGGTTGTGATGTTGTGTTGTTGTGTTTGCAATTGGTCTGGGTTTGCAGACCATGGTAGCAAGGCTACCTTTTCACTTCCTGTACATTTACCCTGTCTGTCCATAGTGATTTAATGTAGCACCGCAATGCGCGGTGCTTTTTTTTGCCGAAAAATCACCGTTCTCCCCGCCTCCTCGCTATCACCAGCCTTGCCCTAATGGGGAATTTGCGCGACGATCGTGATATCGATATGAGGAATTCCATGAACGCATTCAATCCCGCCCACTTCCGCGCCCAGTTTCCAGCCCTGGCGGATGCCGGCGTCTATCTGGATAGCGCGGCGACGGCGCTAAAACCGCTGGCCGTAATCGATGCCAGCGACCAGTTTTATCGCCTGAGCGCCGGCAACGTCCACCGCAGCCAGTTTGCCGCCGCCCAGCGTCTTACCGAGCGCTACGAGGCGGCGCGCGAACGCGTCGCAGGCTGGCTTAACGCCCCTTCCGGCAAAGATATCGTCTGGACCCGCGGCACCACCGAAGCTATCAATATGGTCGCGCAGAGCTACGTGCGCCCGCGCCTGCATCCTGGTGATGAAATAATCGTCAGCGAAGCCGAACACCACGCCAACCTGGTACCGTGGCTGATGGTTGCCGAACAAACCGGCGCGCGGGTGGTCAAGTTGCCGCTGGGCGCCGATCGTCTGCCGGATATCGCGCAACTCCCTTCGCTTATCTCTTCACGCAGCCGGGTGCTGGCGATTGGCCAGATGTCTAACGTCACCGGCGGCTGCCCCGACCTGCAGCGTGCCATTGCTCTCGCCCATCAGGCGGGAATGATAGTGATGGTTGACGGCGCGCAGGGCGCGGTGCACTTCCCGGCCGACGTGCAGGCGCTGGATATCGATTTTTATGCCTTCTCCGCCCACAAGCTGTATGGACCAACGGGTATTGGCGCGCTATACGGCAAAAGCGACCTGCTGGCGGAAATGTCGCCATGGCTCGGCGGCGGCAAAATGATTACTGAAGTCTCATTCGATGGTTTTAAAACCCAGCCCGCCCCCTGGCGGCTTGAGGCCGGGACGCCCAACGTCGCCGGCGTTATCGGCCTCAGCGCCGCGCTGGAATGGCTGCAGGAAATCGATCTTGCACAGGCGGAAAACTGGAGCCGTAGCCTGGCGACGCTTGCGGAAGACGAGCTGGCAAAGCGGCCCGGTTTTCGTTCGTTCCGCTGTCAAGATTCGAGCCTGCTGGCCTTTGATTTCAAGGGCGTACACCATAGCGATATGGTTACGCTGCTGGCGGAGTCCGGCATTGCGCTGCGCGCCGGGCAGCATTGCGCGCAACCGCTGCTGGCGGCATTAGGCGTCAGCGGTACGCTGCGCGCCTCATTCGCGCCGTACAATACGCAAGATGATGTTTATGCGCTGGTGCACGCTATCGACCGCGCGCTGGAAATACTGGTGGATTAATGATGACCTCGCAACCTTTAAGCGCCGCGCTCAACGAAGCGACGCTGCGCCAGACCTTCGCCCCGCTGACTCAGTGGGAAGATAAGTACCGCCAGTTGATTTTAGTGGGTAAGAAACTGCCGCCATTAACGGACGCCCAGCGGACGCAGGCGAAAGAGATCGCCGGCTGCGAAAACCGCGTCTGGCTCGGGTATCAGGTTGATGCCGAGTGCAAGATGCACTTCTTTGGCGATAGCGAAGGGCGTATTGTGCGCGGCCTGCTGGCGGTGCTGTTAGCCGCCTGCGAAGGAAAAAGCGCCGCTGAGATTTTAGCGAAAGATCCGTTGGCGCTATTCGATGAGCTGGGTTTGCGCGGGCAGCTTAGCGCCTCGCGCACCCAGGGGCTGCAGGCGCTAAGCGACGCGGTGCTCTCCGCCGCCCGCGAGGGCTAATTCAAACGCCGTCTTCCCGGCTTGCGCTACGCTGAGCCGGGCTACGTTTCTGCGCCGTCCGGAAAAAGTCCCTCAGGCTATCCCCCCTGACGCTGCGCTTTCGCCAACATCTTCTTCAACGCATGGGATACGGCGACAAAACCAAAAGTCGCCGTCACCATGGTCGCCGCGCCAAAGCCGGAGGCGCAATCCATCCGCTTCGGCCCTTCCGCCGTGCTTTTCATTGCGCAGACGCTGCCATCCGCCTGCGGGTAAACCAACGCTTCGGTCGAGAAGACACAATCGACGCCCAGCTTTCCTTTACTATTCTTCACTACGCCGAACTGGCTTTTCAGCCGCTCACGCAGTTTTGCCGCCAGCGGATCCTGAATAGTTTTCGCCAAATCAGCCACCTGGATCTGCGTCGGATCGATTTGACCGCCGGCTCCGCCGGTCGTCACCAACGGCACTTTATAACGACGGCACCAGGCGATCAGCGCCGCTTTTGGCCTGACGCTATCGATAGCGTCGATAACATAGCTAAAGCCCGCTCCCAGGTATTCCGCTACGTTCTCCGGCGTGATGAAATCATCGATCACCGTAACCCGGCACTCCGGGTTAATCAGACGTATACGCTCGGCCATCACTTCCGCTTTCGCCAGCCCAACGTTACCGCCAAGGGCGTGGATTTGGCGATTGGTATTGGTGACGCAAACATCATCCATATCAATCAGCGTAATCGCGCCAATCCCGGTTCGCGCCAGCGCTTCCGCCGCCCATGAACCGACGCCGCCGATGCCGACCACGCAGACATGCGCATCGGCAAAACACTGCAGCGCCTTTTCGCCATATAAACGCGCCGTGCCGCCAAACCGCTGGCGCCAGGCATCGCTGATTACTACAGACATAAAACCTCAGAATAAAGTAGAGACCCCGGATCCGGCGCGTTACGCGGATCCGGGTTAGAAACATACAGACGTTTAAACGTTAACCGCTAAAGACGCTACCGGCGCCTGGCGCGTTTTTCAGTACCCACACGCGGCCATAGTGGTTATACCAACCGGCGCGATGACCGGCATCCGGGCCAATGCCCTGGTAGATATCGAAGTGCTGGCCTTTAATCGCCCCGCCGACATCCAGCGCCACCATCAGGCGTAGCTCGTACTGACCGTTAAACTTACCGTTATTATCCAGCAGAGGCACCTCGGCCAGCAAGGTGGTTCCCGGCGGAATAATCGAACGGTCAGAGGCGACCGACGCGCGGCCAATCAACGGTACCGCGCTGGCCCCTTTCACCGGCGCGTAGGACTGCGGTTTAAAGAAGACGAAAGATGGGTTCTGTTCCAGCAGCTCGCGGACTTCCGCTTCGCTATGCTTTTCGCCCCATTCACGGATCGCCTGCATCGACATATCTTCCCGCTTCACTTCGCCGCGGTCGATAAGCACTTTACCGATACTACGGTAAGGCCAGCCGTTTTTCCCGGCGTAGCTGAAGAAGTTAAGCGGCGAACCGTCGCCGAAATCGATATAGCCGCTGCCCTGAACGTCCATGATGAAGTTATCCATCAGCGAGTTGCTGTACGCCAGCACGTAGTTATCGCTGAGCGCTCCGGCATAGATGCTGGCGCGGGAAGGCAGCTTGCCGTTTTTCGGCGGCATACGGTAAATAGGATACTGGAACTCGCCCTGGCGAGTGTGGCGGGCCTGTACGACCGGGGTGTAGTAGCCGGTAAACTGCACGTTGCCGTAGTTATCGGCACCCTGCATCTGCCAGGCATCAATACCAAACTGGCGTAACGTGCGGGTATCGCCGCCGGAACGCAGCCACTCCTGAATCGCGTTATAAACGCTGCTCTGGCTGTTATAGAGACGCGGAGAGGCGCTACGAATCTGACCAACCTGCTGGGAGAAGTCGCCGGCGTTAATCGGCGCGCCTACCGCATCAGGTTGGTTTACCAATGAAAACGGCTGGGTAAACTTGCCATCACTATATTGCTGACCGCGATCGGTCGGTTTCGAGGAACAGGCGGCGAGCATCGCCAACATCGCCCCTGTCGCTACATATTTTGCCCAACGTCCTTTCATGGTATCTCTTCTTTATTGCTGCTAAGCCTTAGTGCGTGATGAAGATAACAAACCCATGCGGCTAATGAAATGCGCGAAAACGAGCTGCAGCCCAAATTGTGTAAAAATCCGCCCATCGCTGGCTACTTAGTCGCCATTTTTTACAAAATTGACGATTTCTACGAAAAAAGGTTGCATCAGAACGCTAGCGGAGTATAGTGCGCATCCACGGACGCGGGGTGGAGCAGCCTGGTAGCTCGTCGGGCTCATAACCCGAAGGTCGTCGGTTCAAATCCGGCCCCCGCAACCAATTAAAATCTGAAGTAAATCTACTTGATGGAAGAGTAGACGCGGACGCGGGGTGGAGCAGCCTGGTAGCTCGTCGGGCTCATAACCCGAAGGTCGTCGGTTCAAATCCGGCCCCCGCAACCAATTACAATCAGAAGCAAATTTACTCGATGGAAGAGTAAACACGGACGCGGGGTGGAGCAGCCTGGTAGCTCGTCGGGCTCATAACCCGAAGGTCGTCGGTTCAAATCCGGCCCCCGCAACCAACACAATGAACACCCTCAAGGGTGTTTTTTTGTTTCTGTCGTCCGTAGATACCGCTACAAAAAAAGCGCCCGAAGGCGCTATTTTTTTATCCGCGTCTGGCCAACGTCGCCCCATCGGCAAAGTAGGCTTTAATCCCCGCCAGAATCGACTCCGCCACTTCCTGCTGGAATTTCGCGGTCTTCAGTTTACGCTCTTCTTCAACGTTACTGATAAAGGCCGTTTCGACCAGAATCGAAGGGATATCCGGCGCTTTCAATACCGCAAAGCCCGCCTGCTCCACCTGATTTTTATGCAGCTTATTAATATTGCCCATTTTTTGCAGCACCGCCTTACCAAATTTCAGGCTGTCGGCGATGGTCAGGGACTGCACCATATCGAACATGGTGTGGTCGACGTAGCGATCGCCGCTCTTGCTGACCCCGCCGATTAAGTCCGAGGCGTTCTGTGTTTGCGCGAGGTATTTTGCGGCGGTACTGGTAGCGCCCTTGGTCGAGAGCGCGAACACCGAAGAGCCGCTCGGCTGCCGGCTGGTAAAGGCGTCGGCGTGAATCGAAACGAACAGGTCGGCACGCTGCTTCTGCGCCTTGGCGACGCGCACCTTCAAGGGAATAAACACGTCTTCGTTACGGGTCATAAAGACCTTCATATTGCCTTCACGCTCAATGAGCGCGCGCAATCGACGGGCAATCTGCAGCACCACGTCTTTCTCACGGGTACGGTATTTACCAATCGCGCCGGAGTCTTCACCGCCATGGCCGGGATCGAGCATGATAACGATAGGACGATCGCGCCCGGCTTTCCCCGGCTGCGGCCCGCTCTCTGCCGGCGGTACCTGACGTTCCAGATCGCCTTTGTTGTAATCTTCCAGCAGCGCCAGCAGCGGATCCTGCACATCGGTGGCCGTAGAGGGATAAAGATCCATCACCAGACGCTCTTTAAAACCGGCAACCGGCGCCAGCGCAAACAGCTGCGGCTTGACGTTTTGTTTCAGTTCAAACACCATCCGCACGGTTTGCGGGTCGAACTGGCCCACGCGCGCGGATTTAATATACGGGTCGTCGTCGCGGATCTGCCCGCCCATCCCTTTCAGGACCGAGTTCAGGTTAACGCCTTCAATATCAACCACCACTCGCTCAGGATTGCTTAACGCAAACTGCCGATATTTCAGTACATGATTGGATTCCACCGTGACGCGGGTGTAGGTCGACGACGGCCAGATACGCACCGCGACAACCTGCGCGGCGGCGGCCAAACCGACCGGACTCACACTCATTAACCACATGGCGCCCGCCCCTTGTAAAAAACGACGGCGGCTTAATCCCGACTTGTATCCCGACATGCCACTCCCAAGCAAAAAAACGCGTTTGAAGCCAAAATGAACAGATTGACCGGAAACTTTAACCAAAGCCGCATAACCTGTCATCTATAAAAGGGTAAACAAACTTTGACACCCAAGGTTTTATCACAATGTTTTCGCAAATTAGTGACAAATTAGGGGTTGCGCCACGAAGCAAAACAGAATAAAAATACACTTATTACGAATAATCATGCATTGAGGGTTTGTCATGGTGAAGGAGCGTCGCACTGAACTGGTCGAGGGATTCCGCCATTCTGTTCCCTATATAAACGCGCACCGGGGAAAAACGTTTGTCATCATGCTGGGCGGAGAAGCCATCGAGCATGATAACTTTTCCAGCATAGTCAATGACATTGGCTTATTGCATAGCCTCGGTATTCGCCTGGTAGTGGTTTATGGCGCGCGCCCGCAGATTGACGCTAATCTCGCGGAACACCACCACGAGCCGGTTTACCACAAGCAAACCCGCGTCACCGACGCCAAAACCCTTGAGCTGGTGAAGCAGGCCGCCGGTATGCTGCAGTTAGAAATTACCGCCCGCCTGTCGATGAGCCTCGGCAATACGCCCCTGCAGGGGGCGCATATCAACGTGGTGAGCGGCAATTTTATTATCGCTCAACCTCTTGGGGTCGATGATGGCGTGGATTACTGCCACAGCGGCCGTATTCGCCGCATCGACGAAGAAGCCATTCATCGCCAACTGGACAGCGGCGCAATCGTGCTCATGGGCCCGGTCGCGGTATCCGTCACCGGCGAGAGCTTCAACCTCACTTCTGAAGAGATAGCCACCCAGCTGGCGGTAAAGCTGAAAGCTGAAAAGATGATCGGCTTCTGCTCGTCGCAGGGGGTCTACGACCAGCATGGCGAGATCGTTTCCGAACTGTTCCCTAACGAGGCGCAGGCGCGGGTAGAGGAGCTGGAAGCGGAAGAAGACTATAATTCCGGCACCGTACGCTTCCTGCGAGGCGCGGTGAAAGCCTGCCGCAGCGGCGTGCGTCGCTGCCATTTAATTAGCTATCAGGAAGATGGCGCGCTGCTGCAGGAGCTGTTTTCACGTGACGGTATCGGTACGCAGATCGTCATGGAAAGCGCCGAGCAGATCCGCCGGGCAACCATTAACGATATCGGCGGCATCCTCGATCTTATCAGTCCGCTGGAGCAGCAAGGCATTCTGGTGCGCCGCTCGCGCGAACAGCTGGAAATGGAGATAGATAAATTCACCATCATCCAGCGCGATAACACCACCATCGCCTGCGCCGCGCTCTATCCGTTCCCGGAGGAGAAAATCGGCGAAATGGCCTGCGTGGCGGTGCATCCGGATTACCGTAGTTCGTCACGCGGCGAGGTACTGCTGAGCCGTATCGCCGCCCAGGCGAAGCAGATGGGGCTCAGCAAGCTATTCGTGTTGACCACTCGCAGTATCCACTGGTTCCAGGAACGCGGCTTCACCCCGGTGGATATTGATTTGCTGCCGGAGAGTAAAAAACAGATGTACAACTATCAGCGCCGTTCGAAGGTATTGATGGCAGACCTGGGCTGACGGATCCCCCCGGATGGCGGCTTGCGCCTTATCCGGGCTACGGTTCGGTAGTCGGTTGGTAGCCCCGGTAAGCGTAAGCGCCACCGGGGGAGGATTCCCGGATAGCGGCTTGCACCTTATCCGGTCTACCCGACGGCACCGCAACGTCGCCATGCTAAGCGTAGCGCCAGCAGAGATCCCCCCGGATAGCGGCTTGCGCCTTATCCGGACTACGGTTCGGTAGTCGGTTGGTAGCCCCGGTAAGCGTAAGCGCCACCGGGGGAGGATTCCCGGATAGCGGCTTGCGCCTTATCCGGGCTATCCGATTGCAAATAGGCATATCCCACGCCTTCAGGATAGTAATTTTGTTCTATCACCGCCGCATCAGTGACAAATCTTCAGCATCCGGGCTTTATTCCTGGTTTAATGCCGGGGTATATCTTTATCACTGCATCAACGCTATGCTCCTTCCTAAAGAATAAAAAACAACACATTATTGATAAACATGATGAATGATGCATAACTCTGATAGTTGGATTATTAATAGATCTCAGACGGTTATTTCCATCATTGCTATATACCCATGGTTAATAATATTGATTACACATATTAAATACAGCCTCGCGCCCTACAATTTTACGGAAGATGGATTACATCTACTGGTTCCCATCACCGTATTATCTATTATTAACCTGGCGCTTTCGCTTATCACTATTGGATGCATGAGCGTTTTCACATTGCTAAAACCGAGAAAGCTAAAAATCTATTTCTGCGCAATGAATACCATGTCGCCACTCTGGCTATACCTTTATATTTAACAGTAAATTACGATATATTTTGGCAAGGGAATTTCAAAACAAAAACCATCAAGGACAGGTATCATGGATAAGAAACCTAATTGGCTTGTCAGAAACATAAGATTCATTTCAATATCTATTACATTGTATCCCTGGTTTGGCTTACTACTGGTGCACTTAACGAATAATGGCCTTGCAGCATTTTTCGGCTATTTGAAGGTTAGCTTTTTATCATCCATAGCCAACTTAATCATTTCAACAATCATCATTATTAGTGCAAAAAACTCCAAACAACGGATAAGAAGTAGTGCAATATCATATTTCTTTTACATGAATTCAATAGCTCCAGTCTGGATGATATTAATGTTAATTATATCTTAAAAAATCCAAACAGAATAAACCCGTTAATTATTTATATTATCAAGCCACTCCAAAAGATAAGGTTTAACAATGAAAAAGAAAACTAACATAATTACCAGAAACATCAAGAAAATTACTGCCGTAATTTCTACTTACCCTTGGATTTTATTACTTTTAGCAATGATGAACAGTGGACCGTCCTATGCAGCCCTTGCAGCTGGCGCTATGCTTTTTCTTTTATTTATTGTTTTATCCATAGTTAATCTTATTATTTCAGTGGTAATTATTGTTATTGCTGACATATCAACATCACAGACTCCCATAAGCTATGTAGCCTATTTTTTTGCCATGAACTCAGTCTCTTTTCTCTGGCTGTTACTTTTATTTGCTTACTAATCAGAGGTGAAGAGCGTATTCACGCCCTTCACCCCTACCCGTGTCCGGCGAAAATTTCCGCCAGGCCGCTGCGCCGTTCGGTCCGCGTCACGATGGCTTGCGCCAGTACCTGCTCGTCGGCATAAAGCGACAGGCGCCGTTTGGCGCGAGTTATCGCGGTGTAAACCAGCTCGCGGGTTACTAGCGGTACGCTGCGAGAAGGTAAGATCAGCGCCGCATGATCGAACTCCGACCCTTGCGACTTATGCACCGTCATTGCCCAGGCGGTATCGTGTTCCGGCAGGCGGCTTGGCTGCACCGATTTAATGGTGCCATCGGGCATCGGGAACCACACGCGCAGCTCGCCTTCTCTTTCCAGCGCAATGCCGATATCGCCGTTAAACAGCCCCAGCGCGCTATCGTTACGGGAAATCATCACCGGACGGCCATCGTACCAGCGTGAATGGCGCGGTAGCGTAATCGCCCGCTTACGGTGGAGCATCTGCTCCAGCTGTTCATTCACGCCGCTTACCCCGTAAGGCCCTTCACGCAGCGCGCACAGCAGCTGAAACTCGCCGAAGGCGGCAATCATCTGTTCCGGCGCGGCCTGCTCGCGGCGCAGTTGCAGATAACGGCCGTAGCCCTCCTGTGCCGCCATCAGCATCGCTTCATACTCCTCGGTAGTGCTGAGCGGCCGCAGAACGATATCGTCAAACGGCTGGCGTAACGTCGCTTTCACGTCCGCACGCGCACCGGCGTTGACCGCCCGCGCCAGGCTGCCAATGCCGGAGTGACTGCCAAAGCGGTAGCTTTTTTGCAGCAGACATAGACTATCGCGCAGCGCTCCGGCCATCTGCCCCTCGCCCGCCGGCACCGTTGCGCCAGTCAGCCGCGACAGCTCTTGCGCTCGCGCCGCGGTATAGCCGGATGTCGCCCAGGCACAGATATCGCCAAGCACCGCCCCGGCTTCCACGGAGGCAAGCTGATCGCGATCGCCAAGAAAGATCACTCGCCCGTGCTCCGGCAAAGCATCAATCAGGCGCGACATCATCGGTAGGTCGATCATGGACGCTTCATCGACCACCAGCACATCCAGATGCAGCGGATTACCAGCGTGGTAGCGCATGCGCTGACTACCGGGCTGCGCCCCCAGCAGGCGATGCAGGGTACTGGCATCGGCGGGAATCAGCGCTTTTTGCTCCTCGCTAAGCGGAAGTTTTCTTAACGCCGATCCCAGAGATTCTGTCAGGCGCGCTGCCGCTTTACCGGTCGGTGCCGCCAGCCGAATTCGACAGCGCGGCGTGTCGTTAATCTGAATCAGCGCCGCCAGCAGCTTCGCGACGGTGGTGGTCTTGCCGGTGCCGGGGCCGCCGGAAATCACCGAAATGCGCCGGGTCAGCGCCACCGCCGCGGCAACTTTTTGCCAGTCGATATCGTCGGTTGCCGGAAAGAGTTCATTCAGGGTTGCCGTTAGCCGCCCTTCATCGACCTCCAGCACCCGGTTCGTCTCATTAAAGAAGCGGGCGACGGTGAGTTCATTACGCCACATGCGGTTCAGGTACAACCTGTCGCCGCATAAAATCATCGGCGTCGGTTCGTCGCCGCGGCTCACCGCTGACGAAGAAAGCAACAATTGAGGCCAGTCCTGCGGCGCGCCGGCCATCGCCAGCAACTGGTCGCGGATCTCGCCGGCCTTGCCGCTTAGCGCTTCTTCAGCGTTGAGGCGCGACAGCGGCAGACAGACATGCCCCTCGCCGGCATCCCGGCTCAGCAGCGCGGCGGCCAGCTTCACTGCCGGAGGGGCATCCTGCGCCACCATCAGCGCAAACTGTACGTCCAGCGGCCGCAGCAGACGCTGCTCGGCGGCGGCCAACAGCAGTTCATCCATGGTCATAAGCCCACCTCCTGAGTAACACCGGCAAATAACGCATCGAGGCCGTCAATCAGCGGCTGCGCCGGGCGGGTGGTGAAGATCCCCTGCCCGCCTTCCTGCCCGTCCATGCCGCGTAAAAAGAGATAAATGACGCCGCCAAAGTGCCGTTCGTAGTGATAATCGGCAATACGGTGGCGCAGATAGCGATGCAGCGCCAGGCTATACAGCTGGTACTGCAGGTCATAACGATGCAGGCGCATCGCCTGGGTCATCGCCTGTTGGGTGTAAGCTTCGCGGTCTTCTCCCAGCCAGTTAGATTTGTAATCCAGCAGGTAATAGCGGCCATCGTGACGAAATACCAGATCGATAAACCCTTTCAACATGCCGCGGACCTGGCGGAAATCGAGCGCCGGGGTATCAGCCGAGAGCGGATCATAGCGGCGGATCAGCGCGTCCAACTGCAACGGATCCAGCGGTTGTTCAATCGGTAGATAGAAGGCCATTTCCACCTGTTTATCCCGCGCGCCCAGCTGATTCAGGGCGATTTCAGCCCCTGGCAGGCGTGTTCGCAGCACGCCGTCCAGCCATTCGCTCAACACCGGCGCCCACTCTTCGCCAAAACCGTGCAACTGTAGTTTTTGCGCCATCCAGTCAACCGGTACCGGCTGGCTAAAATCGAGATCCTCAAACAGGCTATGCAGAAATGTCCCCGGCGACGCGCCGCGCGGGAACTGATGAGGCGTGAGCTGCGGCTCTTCCGCCACCTCGCCCACGCCCGCGGCATCGATATCAAGACGCGGCAGCAGGTCCTGACCTGCGCTGGAACCATGCTGCTGCAGACCGGAATAACTGGTCACCCGCCAGTCGTCCATAACCTGGCGTTCAAGGGTCCGCGCCGAAAGCGGCGGAAGCGCGTTTTCCGGCGCCTGCCACGGCGTCTGGTCCATGCTATCGGGAATACATAGCGCAATATCATCGCTGCACAATGCCTGTAGCCGCGCGGTTAATCCCGCCGCGTCCATCGGCTCGCCGTCCTGCAGCAGACGGCCGAGGGCGCTGTGATGAAAATCGCTGTTGCCAGGTTTATCGCTACGGCGGGTACTTAACGGCGCAACCCCGAGACTGCAGTGCCACACCGCGCGGGTCAGGGCGACGTACAACAGGCGTAAATCCTCCGCCAGGCGCTCGGCTTCCGCCAGCTCAAGGCTATTCTCCCCTTCTCCAAGGTCGAGGACCGCGGCAAAGGAATCGCGGTCGTGATAAAACGCCTGATCCTGTTTACGAAAGCGCGCGATAAATGGCAGCCAGACCAGCGAATATTCCAGTCCTTTTGATTTGTGGATGGTGACGATTTGCACCAGATGCTTATCGCTCTCCAGACGCATCTGCTGGCTGGAAGCATTGCTGTCCGGTTCGGCGATATGTTGCGTCAGCCAGCGCACCAGCGCGTGCTCGCTCTCCAGCTGATTCGCTGCTTCTTGCAATAATTCGCTGATATGCAAAATATCGGTCAAACGGCGTTCGCCGCCGTGGGTCGCCAGCAGGTTTTCGGCAATATGACGCGCCCCCATCAGCGCGCGCAGCATCGGCATTACGCCGCGCTGGCGCCAGATCTGCCGGTATTCACTGAACTCCTCTACCAGCGCATCCCAGGCACGTTCATCCTGATTGAGGTTTTCGATATCCTGCGCGTTAAGGCCAAACATCGACGTTGCCAGCGCGCTGCGTAGCGTGTTTTCACGCTCTGGCGCCAGTACCGCCTGTAGAACCCACAGTAATTCCTGCGCTTCCGGGGTTTCAAAAACGCTGTCGCGGTTTGAGAGATAGACCGACGGGATTGACAAGAGCTGCAGCGCATCGCGAATAAGCGCCGCTTCGAGACGGTTACGCACCAGCACGGTGATATCGGAGGCGCGCACCGGCTCAGCGTTTTCGCCACGCCACAGCAGCGCGCGTCCCTGCTGGCCGGCGCTGAGCCAGTCGCGGATCTGCGTCGCGCATAATTGCGCCATAAAGGACTGATAATCGCCAGAACCGACGGCTTCGCCAGGCATTAACCACATGTTCATCGCCGGGATCGGCTTCCCATCAATGGTAAAGCGCAACGTCTGATTTTTAGCGGCAGGCTTCACCGGCAAGAAAGGGATCTCGCGGAACATGAAGGGGTTATCACTCAGGCCGAACAGACGATTAACGCTCTGTACCATGCCCGGCGCCGAACGCCAGTTGGTATCCAGCGTATAGTGGGCGGCAACGTCGCCGCGCGCTTTCATATAGGTAAAAATATCGGCGCCGCGGAAGGCGTAAATCGCCTGTTTCGGGTCGCCAATTAACAGCAAAGCCGTATCCGGCTGGCGACGCCAGATGCGGCGGAAGATACGATACTGCTGCGGATCGGTATCCTGGAACTCATCGATCATCGCCACCGGGAAACGCTGGCGGATGGCGCTGGCCAACGCTTCGCCGCTGTCGCCGCGTAGCGCGTCGTCAAGACGGCTTAGCATGTCGTCAAAGCCCAGTTCGCCTCGACGCCGCTTTTCGCGGGCGACCGCTTCGCGGATCTCGACCATCGCCCTGGCGATAACCAGATCGTTTAAGGTCAGCGGTGAGGCAAGCAGCGCCTCTACCGCGCTGAATAGCGGATGCAGCGGCGGTTCGCCGCCGTCTTTGGTGCGCTCAATGAGGAACGGTTGCGAGAATTTTTCCAGCGCATCAGGCAGCTGATAACTTAGCGTTTCTTCCTGCGCCCAGGCGCTTACCTTTTCGATCCACTTGCCCTGGTTACCGCGGTTGAACTTGCGGCGATCGAGCCCTGAGCTTTCCAGCACGTTTTCAATTTCACCCACCTGCTCCCGCCACTGCTGCTTCAGCGCATTGATACGTTCCAGGATTTGCTGATGGCGGCTTGCCAGCGTCTCTTCCGCGGGCGGCGGCGATTTTAGCTGCGGCGCTTCGCCCTGCAGCCAGCGGTCTATAGCCTTGAGCAGATCGCGCGGCCCTTTCCATTGTTCATGGATCACGGCGGCGATATCGCGCGGCAGCGGATAGCAGTGGCGACGCCAGAAGTCGGCGCAGGCCTGATAACGCAGGCGGGATTCGTCTTCGATCAGTTGCTGTTCAAACAGCATGCCGGACTCGAAGGCGTTGAGGCTCAGCATTCGCTGACAGAAACCATGGATGGTAAAGACCGCGGCCTCGTCCATTTGCCGTTCCGCCAGCAACAACGTTTGCGCCGCCTGGTTTTTATCGGCAATTTCCGCAAGCAGAGAAACGTAGAGCGGATCGCTGGCGCTTTCGCGCAGGCAGGCAATCCGCAGCTCGTGGATATTACTACGGATACGCCCGCGCAGCTCTTCCGTCGCCGCTTCGGTAAAGGTCACCACCAGCAGCTCTTCCACGCTGACCGGCCGGGGGAAAGCGGATTCGCCCCCCAACCCCAGCAGCAGCCGGAGATATAGCGCGGCGATGGTAAAAGTTTTTCCGGTGCCCGCGGAGGCTTCTATCAGCCGCTCGCCCGTCAGGGGCAAGCGGAGTGGGTCAAGAGACTCAGCGGTTTCGGTCATTCATTCTCTCGCATCAGGGGTAAGGATTTCTGCAATGCGCTGACGCTTTCCCATACCTTGCCGCCTTCAGGGGCGGCGTATTCCGCCTTGCCGTTCTGGCTGCCGGAAACCTGGGATAACAGTGCCATGCCTTGCGGATCCACCACCGTCTGATGGAAGAAGTCGGCAAGTTTTTGCGGCGTCAGCAGTTTAATCTGAGCCACTACTTTATCACGTGAATCGAAGCGCATATTACCGCGATCGAAATCTTTGCTCAGCTTTGATGCTTCTTCGCTCAACGTTTGCGGCGCCTGCAGCATCTGGCTAATCGCCGCCTGCTGGATCTGGGCAAACTCTTCCGGCTTCATCGCCCGCAGTTTGGCTTCCGCCGTCGGGAAGAAAGCCTGGAAGCGCTGCCAGAGGAAAGCAGGCTGTTTATCGCTACTCTGTAGCAGGAAGCCCATCCCCCACTGGCGGCCAACATTCATTGAGAAGGCAAATACCGCATAGCCGAGTTGTTCTTCAGTACGTAACTGGTTGTAGAACCAGGGCTGAATAATCTGCCCCAACAGTGAACTGGCGGCCATGCTGCTGTATTCATCGACGTTTGGAGGCGCGAAAACCGCCGCCAGCGCGGAGTCGGTGCTGCTGCCTGCTTTTTCAAACATCGCCAGCTGTTTGCTGTCGATCAGCACGTCTTTGTTGCGACACCACTCGTTACCATCGGCGCCAAGCTGTTTTTGGATCTGGCGGGCCAGATCGGTGGACTGCCGGGCGCTCATGTTACCGATAACCAGCAGCTCCGGCCGCCCCCTGGCTTTCAGGTTATCGCGATAGTTAATCACCTCTTTCAGAGTGATGGACGGCAGCAGCGCGCGGCGCGTTTTGCGCTCAAAATAGGGTACCTGCGACAGCATCTGAATCGGCATAATCGCCTGGTCATAGGCTTTGCCTTTGTCCGCCGAATCCATCATCTGGGCATACCAGGACTTCGCCTGCTCAAGCTGCTCTTCGGTCGGCGTATAGCTAAAGTAGCCGTCCAGCAGCGCGGTAAAGAGCTGCGGCAGACGCTGGGTATAGCCGTTGGCGTTAACCATCAGACCGTTGTTGGCGCCGGTCGAGAAGCTGATTCCACCTACCGCGGCCTGGTTGCTGAGCTGGTCAAGCGCAATGCCGGCCAGATAATCATTCAGCGCGAACATCACCTGCCGGCGCGCGCTGTCCATCGCCTGCGGGTTACGCAGCACCAGAGAGACGTCGGCCTTCGGTTCGCTGGCAAAGTACTGGCTGGGGGCATACACCACGCGCAGCGTCGGCTCATCGACGATAAGCTCCGGATGCGGGTACGCCTTATCGCTCTTAATCAGCGTGAAATCATCCGGAATATACGGGTTCAGCGCCGGCAGCTGCAGCTTGATGGCCGCAGATTTTTGCTGCCAGTCGGCGAAGGTCTGGGGGCTAATTTTATCAACCTGGTAAGGCGCATTGACGAAATAAGCGGTTTTGTTGTGCGGCTCATTCGGGCTGATGTACCAGATACGCGCATTTTGCGGGGTCATCATCGCCAGACGGTCTTTAATCGCCTGGGCATCATAGCGGTCGGCGATATTAACCACGTCCAGTACGTGCTCTACCGGCACGCGAATCATGGTATCGGCCAGCCACTCCACATAATCCATATCGCGGTTAATCGACGGATAGCGGAAATCGAGCTCCAGCACGTGGGCTAACTCATCAAAGTAGCGCTTATCAATACCCTGAGTACGCAACAAATTCAGGTAGCTGAAGATTGCTGCGGTAACTTCATCGCGGTGCGCCAGACCTTTATCGGTGAGGGTAGCGGAGATGGCCAGCACGCCGCTATTGCCGTTGACGGCCGGATCGGAATCCGCGCGAATCCCTTCCGCTAGCCCCTGCTTCTGCAGCCAGTCGGATAAGGTGCCGGGGCTGCGGTTGCCGATCATATAGGTCACCAGCTCATCGGTCTTGCTGCGGAACTGAGCGCTGTTGTTATCAATGCGGAACTCAACGCGCAGAACTTTGCGCGGCATCGCCGGCACGTAGTGAATCACAATGCCCTTCTGCGCATCGGTCACAACCGGTACGGTAATTTCCGGCTTGCTGATGTCGTGGTTTGGCACCCGCCCGTAGGTCGCGGCGGCAATGCTTGCCAACTCAGGCAGTGGCTTATTACTGTAGATGACCGCCTTCATCAGGTTTGCCGAGTACCAGCGGTCGCGGAAAGCGTGCAGCGCATCAAGCACCGGGCTACCAGGCTTATCGCTTAGCGTATCGAGGTTACCGCCGGAAAATTGTGAAGCCGGGTGCGCAGGGTTGATGGTTTCAGCGCTCACCTGCGCCATGCGCATCCCGTCCCGGGTGCGCGCCATGGTCAATTCGGCGTTGACCGCGTTACGTTCGCGTTCGGCATATTTTTTATCCAGCAGCGGCGCGGCAATGGCATCAGCCAGCCGATCGACGGCGCCGTTGAGCGCGTCATTTTCCACTTCAAGGTAGAACGCGGTGCGATACGGCGCGGTGCTGGCATTATGGCTGCCGCCGTGCATTTTGAGAAATTCAGCAAGGCTGTCAGGCTGCGGGTACTTCTGCGAGCCCATTAAGGTCATATGCTCGAGATAGTGCGCCAGCCCTTGATGATCGGCCGGATCCTGTAATGAACCCACCGGCACCACCAGCGCCGACAGCGATTTCACCGCCTGCGGATCGGATACCAGCAGCACGACCATGCCGTTTTGCAGGCGAATGGCCTGATATTGACGGGGATCTTTTTCGCTTTTACGAATGGTTTCCTGAATCGGTTGCCATCCGGTGTCTGCCTGACTTAACGGCGCCCAAAGGGCGACCACTACAACAAGAACTTTGAACCATAAACTGCGGGGCATTCACGGACCTCATCATTAACAAACTTCGCGCTGCATAGCATCAGCGTGGATACCCATCATCAGGCAAAACGCCATCTTCAAGGTATTTACAACATCAGTCCGTGATTCGATGCGCATAATAAATGAACAACCTTCTTCTGCGCAATTTTTATACTATTACAATTTTATTCGGACTGATGGAAACGAAATATCGGCAACAGATAACGCTGCGCCTGCGCGATAATCTCTTCATAGTACGCAGGCTCCAGAGTGCGCCAAAGGCGCTGGTACCAGATATCGGCACCTTCGCCGCTCACCACCATATTACCTTCGTAGGCCTGAAGGAACTTGCTACGCGCTTTTTGTTGCGTATCGTCATCCATTAACATGACATCCTTTTCCGCGTCGTAACAGGCTTTTAGCCACGCGCCGCCGCTTTCCGGCAACAGCAGTAGCGGTTTTGACATCCCCTGCAGGTAGCCTTCTACCAGCTCATTCAGATACGTCTGCGCCTGCTCCGCCGCCAGCGGCGGGAAACGCCATTCGCCTTCCTTGCGCACGAACAACCGACTTTCGCCGAGACCGCCGCTAGCACAGTAGACAAGATGTTCCAGCCAAAGTTGCACGCCCTGAGAGACGCTCAGCAGCGACGGTCGCCAGCGTAATAGCCCATCCGGCTGTACCTGCTGTAGCCAGCCAGTGAGATTGATACCGTTGCACTGTAGGTCGATCTCCATACTTTGCGCGGGTTGACGACTGGCGATAACCCGCTCAGCCAGGTTCTGCATTTCCTGACGCTGCGCCTCCCACGCCAGTTCGCCAAACGCGCCAAAGGGCAGCTCACCCGCCGCACGGAAACGACGATACATCGCTGACGCATCCTGTTGTTCGATCAGCGTATTCAGCAACTGTTGGTTCAACTGGTAACGGCTTAGCCCTTCAAGCACGAAAGGCTCATCTTCGGGGATCTCGCTCTCTTCAGAGCGGAAATTCACCCGCAGACGCTGCTGGAAGAAAGCGCGCACCGGATGCTGCCAAAAGCGTAACAGCTGTTCGAACGGCAGCGTGTCGATAGCAAGCGGCGCAAGCGGCTGGATAAATTCACTATGCGCCTCTCCCTGCTGGCTGGCGGCGGCCAGCCACTCTTTTGCATAGCTCTGATCTTCATCCGGCAGATAATTGGCGGCATCGAATGGCATACGCGTATGCAGATGGGTAATGTGCTCCTTAACGCGGCGTTCGCTGGCATCGCAGTCCAGCGCTTCATCGCCTTCAAGGCAGTGGCTCTGACCGATATAGTCCGCCAGTTCCTGTACCAGCACCGAAGGATAGCGCTCGCTGTTATCCTGGATTGAGCGCCCGATGTAGCTGATGTATAGCTTCTGTTCGGCCGACATCAGCGCTTCCAGGAACAGATAACGGTCATCATCGCGACGGCTACGGTCGCCGCGCTGCGGTTTTTGGCTCATTAAATCGAAGCCCAGCGGCGCGAGTGTACGCGGGTAGACGCCATCGTTCATCCCCAGCAGGCAGACGACCTTGAAAGGGATAGAGCGCATCGGCATCAGGGTGCAGATATTCACCGGCCCGGCCAGGAAACGCTGGCTGATCCGCTGCTGATCGAGGCGCTGCGCCAGCTCATCGCGCAGCAGCGATAGCGGCACGGCAGCCCCGTACTGCGCATCCAGACCGCCATCGATGATGGCTTGCCATTGCTGTTCAATCAGCGCCAGCGCCGCTTCGGTGTCGCTATCCGGCAGGAAGAAATCCGTGAGCAAATCGCGGCACACCGGCAGCCACTCTGCCAGTGGGCGATCCTGCGCCAGACCCCGGCGCCACAGATTAAGTTGCATCAGTAACGACGCGAGATTCCCTACCAGTTCGGCAATCAGCCCGCTGGATTCATCATAGGGCAGCACCGACTGCCACTCGCCCTGGCTGCTGTCCATCGCATACCCCAGCAGCATACGCGTTAACCCAAAACGCCAGGTGTGCTGGCCGGTCGCCGGAAGATCCATTTCGCGCACGTTGTCGTCATCCATGCCCCAACGTACGCCGGATTCATTGACCCACTGGCGCAGGTAGCGCAACCCCTCTTCATTAATATTGAAGCGCGCCGCCAGTACCGGCACATCCAGCAGCGCCAGCACATCTTCGCTGGCGAAGCGGCTGTCCGACAGAGAAAGCAACGTGATAAACGCCTGTAGCGCCGGGTGCGATTCCCGCGCCCGACGGTCGGAAATCGCCCACGGCAGCCAGCGTTCGCCGCGCGCTGCGCCGAAGACCGCCTGAATATAGGGACTGTAGCTGTCGATATCGGCGACCATCACGATAATATCGCGCGGCGTCAGCGCCGGGTCTTCTTCCAGCATCCCCAGCAGTCGGTCGTGCAGCACTTCCACTTCACGTTGCGGGCTATGGCAGACGTGGATAGCCAGGCTGCGGTCTTCAATCGCCAGCGGGCGCTTGCTCTTACTGCTGGCGAACTCTTTCGCGGTACGCCCCGCCACCGCGGCGTTGCGCAGCTCAAGAATATCGGCCTGGAGGTTATGCAGCAGGTTATCGGGGGCGATATCGACAAAGGCGTCCAGCTCTTCATAACGCTCCAGCCCGGCTAGCAGATAGATATAATCGCGCCCGAGCTTGCCCCACGAGGCCAGCAGCGGATTGCCAACATCCTGCTCGCCATCATCATTAAACAATCCCGGCGCCTGTTCGGTGTCGCGGAACAGCGGCAGCTCGCGCGCCTCGCGGTGGTGGCGGCGCTGGCGCGACATCAGTTTGGCAAGAAACGCCGGATCTTTAATATCGCCCCAGTAGTAGCGACAAGGGTTAGTGAAGAGTACATAGACATCGACATGCTTGCCCAGCGCCTGCAGGGCCTGCAAATACACCGGCGGCAGCGCCGAAATGCCGCAGATAAAGACCCGCGACGGCAGCCCGGCTGGCGGTTGGTCAGCGTTTTCCAGCGCGCTGATAAAGCGCTGGTACAGATTGGCGCGGTGCCACAGCGGTTGCCCCAGCTCCGCGGTGTATTCGACTAACGCTTTCCACAGCGGCGCCTGCCACTGCTGGGCGTCGCCCAGCCCGTCAACCCGTTCATCGGCCTCCCAGCGCATCAGCCACTCCGGGCGATAGACCAGATACTGGTCATACAGATCGGCTACCCGCGCGGCCAGCTGGAACAGCTTACGTTTGTCGCTATCATCGCTCAGATAGTGGCGCAACAGCGCGAAGGCTTCATCGTCGAGATACTGCGGCAGCAGGGTCATCAGCTTCCAGCTCATGCTCTGTTTACTGAAGGCGCTCTCGCCGGGAATATCGTCAAGCACGCGAACGAACATGTCCCAGATAAAGCTGGCAGGCAGCGGAAACTCGATATTCGCCGCAATGCCGAAGCGCTTCGCCAGCGTCATCTGCAACCATTGCGCCATACCGGTACTTTGCACCAGCACCATTTCCGGCATGAAAGGGTCATCCAGCCGCTGGCGCTCGACGATAAACTCCATCAGCGCTTCAAGCACATCCAGACGGTTTGAGTGGTACACCCTTAACATATTCGCTCCTGACTACTGATTTACCGGGCAATGTAGCCGGGTCATCTGCACCCGCTTAGCGGCGGGCATGGTGATCGTTACCGTGATGCTGACACAACTTTGCCTCGATGTCTGCACGCGGCTTATTTGTCCTTTATAGGGCTGCGCCGAAGGAACAAGCAGGCTCAAGCGCCACGCGTCGCGCCACTGCTGGCGATAGGCGTTCAATTGAGCGGCGCCGCTGGCCAGCCCGCGATGATAGCCGCCAAGCGCCGTGATGGTCATGATTAACAGCGCCATCGCTAATAATGTCTCCGCCAGACTAAAACCGCGCTGGCGCGCTACGGCATCAGGCATAACGCACTCTCCTTCAACGGGCAAAAGTCGCTCCAGCCATGCGCTAAATACCGCAGCTTGCCCTGCTCAATCGACGCTGACTGCCACAGCTGTATCGTGCCGCTGCCGGCGATAAGCAGCGCGCGGCCATCATTAAAAAGCCGCAGACACGCGCGCCAGCGTTGGCTGTTTTCCTGTTGACACGCAACTGCGCTCTGCAGCGGCCAGTTCACCCCTTTGCCCCATTGCAGCGCCGACTGCGCGGCGGCCGTATCGCGAATTGCCTGGGTTTCGGCGCTCACCTGCGCCAGCAGCGATCGCTGCTGCTGATTCATCCCCTGCAATAACAGGCTGCCCAGCGCCAGTAGCAGCAGCACCATCAGCAGTGATGAAACTCCGCGCTGGCGTTTCACAGGTTGAACCCCGTTACCTGATATTGCGCCTCGGCGGAAATACGCGAGTCCGATTGCGCCTGCGCCCCCAGGGTAACGATAAGTTCAGGAGAAAACCCGCTTACCGCCTGCCGCTCAACGTGAAAGCGCGTGACCGTGATAGCGGCGGGATTAGTCATTTTCTCCCAATTTTTTCCGCCGCAGTCAGTAACGCCGCGCCGCGTTTCCAGAGCTCCGTCGCGCAGGCGAAAACCGGTAGAATCGGCATCGGCCTCCGGCGCCAAATCCCAAGTGCCGTTACTGTTACCATCCCAGCGAACGATGACGCACTGTCCGCCGTCGGCTATCGCCAGCGCCTGACCATTACAGTGACCCGCGCAATATCCGGCTCGCTGCAGGTGTTTGGCTAACGCATAGACCCGCTGCCATAGTTCGTTTTCCAGCGCCTGCTGCTGCGTTTGGCGAAGAATCTGGCGCTGTAGCGCCGGAAGGAAACGAGCGGCCCCCAGCAGTAACACAGAGCCTATCGCCATAGCGATTAGCGTTTCAATGAGCGAAAAGCCGCGCACTGCTACTGGCATAATTCCTCTCCTTCCCGGCACAGGCGTATGCGCCCCCAGTTAGAGACAACGATCCGCCACGACCCGACCTCGCTTTGCAGCAGGATATGCTCGGCCCAGGCGCTGTTGCGCAGGCCGTAAAAACCGATGCCTGCCGTCAAATGTTGCAGCGTAATTCCCGGCCACAGCGGCTGCAGGGTAAAAGGCGTTTTCGCGTGACAGTCAGCTTCCACGCCGCTTACGCCCAGACACCAGCCTGCGGGCGAATGTCCGACGTTAATGACGCGATCGCGGTTGTGCCAATTAGCGTCATCGCGTAGCAGCACGAGATAATCGCGCACCTGGCAGGCGACCTGCCACAGGCGCTGTTGCTGTTGCCAGCGCTGCCAGCCGTACATACCGCTGGCGCTGAGGATGACCACCAGCATCATGGTGACCAGCATTTCAATTAGGGTGTAGCCATGCTGTCTGTTCATGGCGCCGAGTATGCGTTGCTCTGAGTGTCAATTCGAATGGTAAATCTACGGTTCGCGTCGCGGCTCGGGAAAATATTTGGCGGTTGCAGGATGTTGAACGACGGCAGGAATCCGGCTCGCAAAATTTTGCGGAGGGCAAAAAAAACCGGCGCTGGTGGCGCCGGTTTGTCATCACTACAGAGACATTAAATCGCCACAGGCGCTTTAATTCCCGGATGCGGGTCATAACCTTCAATTTCGAAGTCTTCAAAACGGTAGTCGAAAATCGACGCCGGTTTGCGTTTTATGACCAGCTTCGGCAGCGGACGCGGTTCGCGGCTCAGCTGCAGGTTAGTCTGCTCCAGGTGATTGCTGTACAGGTGAGTGTCGCCGCCGGTCCAGACAAAATCGCCCACTTGCAGATCGCACTGCTGCGCCACCATATGCACCAGCAGCGCATAGCTGGCGATGTTGAACGGCAGACCGAGGAACACGTCGCAGGAGCGCTGATACAGCTGGCAGGAGAGCTTGCCGTCGGCGACGTAGAACTGGAAGAACGCGTGGCACGGCGCCAGCGCCATTTTATCCAGCTCGCCGACGTTCCACGCCGACACGATGATGCGGCGGGAATCCGGGTCATTTTTCAGCTGTTCCATGACCGTGCCGATCTGGTCGATATGGCGGCCGTCCGGCGCAGGCCAGGAACGCCACTGTTTGCCGTAGACCGGCCCCAGATCGCCATTCTCATCCGCCCACTCGTCCCAGATGGTGACGTTATTTTCGTGCAGATAGGCAATGTTGGTGTCGCCCTGCAGGAACCACAGCAGTTCATGGATGATGGAGCGTAAATGACAGCGCTTGGTGGTCACCAGCGGGAAGCCTTCCTGCAGGTTAAAACGCATCTGATGGCCGAAGATAGAGATCGTGCCAGTACCGGTGCGGTCATTTTTTGGCGTGCCCTCGGCGAGCACTTTCTGCATCAAATCAAGATACTGTTTCATGGTTCCTCAAGAGTTTTGTTGCTGCGGACGGTGACGATAAGCCCAAACCATCATAATGATACCCGCAAGCACCATCGGGATCGAAAGAATCTGCCCCATGCTGATGTACTGCACCCAGCCGCCGGTAAACTGCGCGTCCGGCTGGCGGAAGAATTCCACAATAATGCGGAACAGGCCGTAGCCAATCAGGAACAGGCCGGAAACGGAACCGGTCGGGCGCGGTTTACGGATAAACAGATTCAGGATCAGGAACAGCACCACGCCTTCCAGCGCCAGCTCATAAAGCTGCGAGGCATGACGCGGCAGCGCGCCGTAGGTATCGAATAATGATTGCCATTCCGGATGCGACGGCAGCAGCGCCAGGTCCTCAGCGCGCGAGCCCGGGAAAATCATCGCGTAGTGGAAGTTCGGGTCAACGCGGCCCCACAGCTCGCCGTTGATAAAGTTGCCCAGACGCCCGGCGCCGAGGCCAAACGGGATCAGCGGCGCGATGAAGTCGGAAACCTGGAAGAAGGTGCGCTTGGTGCGTTTGGCGAAGATAATCATCACCAGAATCACGCCGATCAGGCCGCCGTGGAACGACATGCCGCCATCCCAGACGCGGAACAGATATAGCGGGTCGCTAAGGAAGACCGGCAGGTTGTAGAACATCACATAGCCGATACGGCCGCCGAGGAATACGCCGAGGAAGCCCGCGTAGAGCAGGTTTTCCACTTCATTTTTCGTCCAGCCGCTGCCCGGACGATTAGCCCGACGGGTGGCCAGCCACATCGCAAAGACGAAACCAACCAGGTACATTAAGCCGTACCAGTGGAGGGAGACCGGTCCAATGGAAAATATTACCGGATCGAACTCCGGAAAATGCAGGTAGCCACTATTCATCTGTCACCATAAAGACTTGTTATTCCGCCGAAAGTGGACAGCGGTGATGATCCGTGCCCGCATAAAACGGGCACTCCGAAGGAGGCGAATGATAGCATAAGCATGTAGTGCGATCCGCGCCGAACGTGTAAAAGATATGTATACGGATGCTAACAGAGTGCGGTTTTTCCAGGGCTGCCGCTTACGCCTTACCCGGGCTCGCTACTCGCGGTGCCGTTTTTTTTGTCGGGTGGCGGCTAACGCCTTACCCGACCTACGGTCCGTGCCATTGCGAGCTTAAGATCTCTACCTTGTCCCCATGGCTACTGAAACTGCCGGTGTTGGTGGCCTCAAAATCCCCCGGTGGCGCTGCCGCTTACCGGGGCTACAGCACGATGCGATTTGGTAGCCCGGAGAAGGCGCAACGCGCCGCGTCCGGGAAAAACACTTAAAAAGTTGCAAACCGATAACAGTATGTACGTTACCGTCCGCCGCGGATCAGGCCGCCGAGACCGCGGCGCTCCATAAACGCCGCCACCTGGTGGCGCACTTCGGTGGTCATCTGCGCTTCCAGACTGCGCCGCGACAGCTCCTGCGCTTCTTCGATATCGATACGGCGTAGCAGATATTTCACGCGCGCGACCGAACGGCCGTTCATCGACAAATGGCGATAACCGAGGCCCACCAGGATGGTGACGCACATCGGGTCGCCGGCCATTTCACCGCACAGGCGCAGATCGATGCCAAAACGCTCGGCATCATGGGCGATCATCGCCAGCGCCCGCAATACAGCAGGATGCAGGCAGTCGTACATATTGGCGACGCGGGTATTGTTGCGGTCGACCGCGAGGATGTATTGCGTCAGGTCGTTGGTGCCGACCGAGATGAAGTCGATGCGGTTCGCCAACTGCGGCAGCATAAAGACCATAGACGGCACTTCCAGCATCACCCCAAGGCGCGGGCGGGGAATTGCATAGCCAATCATCTCTTCGACTTCACGGCTGGCGCGCTCAATCAGGCGGCGGGCTTCATCAACTTCTTCGAGGCTGGTGACCATCGGCAGCAGTATGCTGAGGTTGCCGGTGGCGGCATTGGCGCGCAGCATGGCGCGCACCTGGATCAAGAAGATCTCCGGCTGATCGAGCGTAATACGGATCCCGCGCCAGCCAAGGCACGGGTTCTCTTCGCTAATCGGCATATACGGCAGTTGCTTATCGGCGCCGATATCCAGCGTACGCAGGGTCACGGGCTTGCTGTTAAACATCTGCAGCATGCCCTGATACTGGGCGACCTGCTCCTCTTCGGAGGGGAAGCCGCTCTGTAACATAAACGGAATTTCGGTGCGGTAAAGCCCGATACCATCGATAAAGCTGCCGAGCTTCTCTTCATGCTCCGGGCTCAGACCGGCGTTGAGCATCACTTTTACCCGCTCGCCGCTTTTCAGCTCGGAAGCGCGTTCGAGATCGTCTTCCGCCAGCCGGCTCAGCTCGTTCTCTTCGCTGATTAACCGCTGATACTCCTGTAGCAGCACCGGTTCGGGATCGACCAATAGATCGCCGCGATAGCCATCAACGATCAGCATATGGCCATGCAGCAGCGACGGCTGAATATCGGCGCCCATCACCGTCGGAATGCCCAGCGCGCGAACCATGATCGCCGCGTGGGAGTTGGCCGCGCCGTCGCGCACCACCACCCCGACTAAGCGGTCCTGTGGCACTTCCGCAAGCGTGGTAGCCGACAGTTCGTCGGCCACCAGGATAATGCGCTCAGGCCAGGTATTCGGCCCCTGGGTGGTGTCGTCGAGATGAAACAACAGCCGCTGTCCGAGAGTACGTAAATCCCCCGCCCGCTCTTTCAGATAGCCATCGCTGAGCGCGGCAAACTGCTCGGCAAATTTTTCAATGACCTTTTTCACCGCCCATTCGGCGACGGAGCCTTTGTCGACTTCATCGAATAGCTCACGGCGCAGGCGCGCATCGGATAGCAGGTGCGAATAGAGGTCAAAAATAGCCGCCGTCTCTTTTTGCGCCCCGGCGGCGTAGCGTTTGCTGTAGCGACGAAACTCATTCGCCGCTTCTTCCAGCGCGCCGGTGAGACGTTCGCGCTCGGAAGCGGTATCCAGCGTCGAGGCCTCGTAGACCTGCTCCATCAATGGCAGGCTGGCATCCATCCAGCCTTCGGCAATCGCTACCCCGGATGATGCCGGCAGCGCGCGGATGCGGGTCTGTCGATACTGCCCAAACAGCGCATTCAGCTGCGATTGGGAGAGAATCGCCGCCATCTGGGTGGCGAGGGTGACAAGGAAGGACTCTTCGCTTTCATCGAACTGGCGCAGCTCACGCTGCTGGACTACCAGCACACCCAGCAGCTGACGCCGCTGGATGATCGGCACGCCAAGGAAGGCGCGGAAACGCTCCTCCTTCACCGCCGGGATGTATTTAAAGCTGGGATGCTTTTGCGCATCGGCCAGGTTGATCGGCTCGGCCAGTCGCCCCACCAGACCCACGAGACCTTCATCAAATGCGAGTGCGACCGTACGTCCGCGAGGTTTTTTCAGCCCGCGCGTGGCCATCAGGTAATAGCAGCGTCGATCGTTGTCAGCCAGATAAACCGAACAAACTTCCGTTTCCATCGCTTTACAGACATCCGTAACCAGGATATCCAGCGCCTCGTTTAAACGCGGCGCGCTGGCGACCTTCTCGACTATTTCTCGCAACCGAGTGAGCATAATGTGCGTGGCTTAACCTCTTTTACGTCGATAAGCAGGCGCGCTTTGCGGCTTTGGTGTGGTTTCAGCAAGCGACATGGTGACGCCCGCGAACTCTTTCATCACCCGGCGGTAAACGTCGCGCTTAAACGACACCACCTGACGAACCGGGTACCAGTAACTTACCCATCGCCAGCCATCAAACTCAGGTGTACTGCTGGTTTGCATATTAATAGCCGTATCGCTGCCGACCAGTTGTAGAAGAAACCACTTCTGCTTCTGACCGATACAAACCGGCTTTGTGTCCCAACGCACCAAACGTTTAGGCAGCTTGTAACGCAGCCAGTTACGGGTTGAGGCCAGGATCCGCACATCTTTGCGGCTTAACCCAACCTCTTCGAACAATTCCCGATACATTGCCTGCTCGGCGGACTCGCCTGGATTAATGCCCCCTTGCGGGAACTGCCACGAGTGCTGACCATAGCGCCGGGCCCACATCACCTGGCCCTGGCGGTTACAGATTACAATGCCGACATTTGGGCGGTAGCCATCGTCATCAATCACCGGACTACCTCAAAATAAGCTTCAATGTGAATGATTGTTTCACACTCGTTGGAAACGGTAAACCACTCTCTGTGTGGCGTGATAACGAATAACATTTGAATAACTCACAGTAATCACCCGAGTTATAAACAGTGAACGCCATCCCCGGGCCATTTTATTCACTTTTTCTGTGGATAGAGTTGTGAAGAAGTACGGAATTAACCAGGGAAAACCCAGAGTAGTCCGAACGACGTAGAGATAGGGCTTCTTAATAATGACATACTATTCATTAAGTTATCATAGTTCATACCGACAAATTACAGCATAACGTGATGATCATCACATATGCGATCCGGCAACTGATGAAAGATCGAACAATGCCGCTTTTATCCACAGATAAAGCACACTCGTCGGGCACATTTTGTCTAAAAATTCGATTTTCGTCGCACGTCAAGGCTGTAAATCGAACCAGTAGTGAGGCTTTTCCCCAGTTATCCCATTTTTCTGTGGATAACATGGTGTAAGATCCTGTTCATTGTCAGTGACCAGTTCTGGAAAACCCGTTTTCACTGTTTTCACAAGCGGAAAAATGGGACAAAAAACATATATAAATCATCACATTGGTATAGTTACCCATAAAAAGGTAAACTCTATCCACAACGCACAAAAATAGCGCTCACTTTTTAACCAGAGGTTTTCCATCATGTCAGCCATCGCTCCGCTTACCGCTCCGCCGCAAAGTCAGGAGCAACTTCTTGCTCAGGCCCAGCGGCTGGCGGGTTATTCACTGGGTGAACTGGCGGCGCTGGCGGGGATCCCCATTCCCCGCGATTTGAAACGCGACAAAGGCTGGATTGGCATCCTGCTGGAGATTTGGCTGGGCGCCAGCGCCGGAAGCAAACCCGAGCAGGATTTCGCCGCCTTAGGCGTGGAGCTGAAAACTATCCCCATCGACCGCCAGGGGCGTCCGCTGGAGACCACGTTTGTTTGCGTGGCGCCGCTAACCGGCAATAGCGGCGTGACCTGGGAAAGCAGCCACGTGCGGCATAAGCTACAGCGCGTGCTGTGGATCCCGGTAGAAGGCGAACGCGAGATCCCGCTCGCGGAACGCCGCGTCGGCGCGCCGCTATTGTGGACGCCAGACGAGGAAGAAGATCGCCAGCTACGCATGGATTGGGAAGAATTAATGGATCTTATCGTGCTTGGCCAGGTTGAACGAATCACCGCCCGCCACGGCGAGGTGCTGCAACTACGCCCAAAGGCGGCCAATAGCAAGGCGCTAACGGAAGCGATCGGCGCCCACGGCGAGCCGATCCTCACCCTGCCGCGCGGCTTTTATCTGAAAAAGAACTTCACCGCCGCGCTGCTGGCGCGACATTTTCTATTAGGTCATGAATAATTTTTTGTTCTGCCATAACGCCTGCATATAATTACCACTTTATTTTTTGCAGGACTTTGAACAATGTTATTTGCATGGATAACCGATCCTAACGCCTGGCTGGCGCTCGGCACGCTGACGCTGCTGGAGATCGTTCTCGGGATCGATAATATTATTTTTCTCTCTCTGGTTGTTGCTAAGCTTCCCACCGCCCAACGCGCCCATGCGCGGCGCATCGGGTTAATGGGAGCCATGCTGATGCGTCTCGGCCTGCTGGCGTCTATCGCCTGGGTCGTTAAACTCACCAACCCGCTCTTCACCGTATTTGGTCAGGAGATCTCGTTTCGCGACCTGATCCTGCTGCTCGGCGGCCTGTTCCTGATCTGGAAAGCGAGTAAAGAGATCCACGAATCGATTGAAGGCGAGGAAGAAGGTCTTAAAACCAACGTCCACTCCTTCTTTGGCGCTATCGTGCAGATCATGCTGTTGGATATCATCTTCAGCCTTGATTCAGTCATTACCGCCGTCGGCCTCTCCGATCATCTGTTTATTATGATGGCCGCGGTGGTGATTGCGGTTGGAGTGATGATGTTTGCCGCACGTCCGATCGGCGACTTCGTTGACCGTCATCCGTCGGTCAAAATGTTGGCGTTGTCGTTTCTGATCCTCGTCGGCTTCACGCTGATGCTGGAGAGCTTCGATGTGCATGTCCCGAAAGGCTACATCTACTTCGCGATGTTCTTCTCTATTGCGGTCGAAACCCTCAACCTGATGCGCAATAAGAAAAACCCGCTGTAAGCCACAAAATTGCAGTCCGGAAGCGGGCTGCAATCCTTTTTAAGACTTTACTGCTTTTTATGTCTCACAAATCAGGCTATTAATATACTGGTACGAGGTGCGGCCATAAGAGAGGTAATGACGATGAAAAAATGGGCAGTATTGATTTCCGCCGTAGGACTGGCGTTCTCGGTTTCCGGTTGCAGCAGCGATTATGTCATGGCGACAAAAGACGGACGTATGATTCTTACCGACGGTAAACCGGCGGTTGACGATGACACCGGTTTGATAAGCTACGAAGATCAGCAAGGCAATAAAATGCAGATCAACCGCGACGACGTGTCACAAATTATTAAGCGTTAAGCTTTTTCGTCGGTTAACAGCATAATTACCGACAACCACAGCCACAGAAAAGAGTCGGGATCCCCCTGCTATATCCCCAGGGCAGCCCCCTTCAGGATCTCCAGACCCGGCTTTTTTGATATTTTCCCTTTCTCTTTTTCTCTCCCTCTGCCATGTTGTTATTCCCATCAGCCTGCAAGCGCTTTGAAGTTTGTGGGGAGATAGTTTTGTCGGGAAACTCCTGACCTTGTTGATAAAAATAAGGAAGCCGGCTATGCAGTATCACCGTATCCCACACAGTTCTCTTGAAATCAGCACGCTGGGGCTGGGCACAATGACCTTTGGTGAGCAAAATAGCGAGGCCGACGCTCATGAACAGCTCGACTACGCCGTAAGTCAGGGAATCAACCTGATTGATGTCGCCGAAATGTATCCTGTCCCGCCGCGCCCGGAAACCCAGGGGCTGACCGAAACCTACGTCGGCAACTGGCTGGCGAAACGCGGCAACCGCGAAAAGCTGGTTATCGCCTCTAAAGTCAGCGGCCCGGCGCGCAATAACGACAGCAGCATTCGCCCGAACCACGCGCTGGATCGCAAAAATATTCGCGACGCGCTGCACGACAGCCTGAAGCGTCTGCAAACCGATTATCTCGACCTCTATCAGGTCCACTGGCCGCAGCGCCAGACCAACTGTTTCGGCAAGCTGGGCTATACCTGGAGCGACTCCGCGCCGGTGGTCACCCTGCTCGATACGCTGGAAGCGCTCACCGAATTCCAGCGCGCCGGTAAAATTCGCTATATCGGCGTCTCTAACGAAACCGCCTTTGGCGTCATGCGCTATCTGCATCTGGCCGATAAGCACGACCTGCCACGCATCGTCACGATTCAAAACCCGTACAGCCTGCTTAACCGCAGCTACGAAGTGGGGCTGGCGGAAGTGAGCCAGTATGAGGGCGTTGAGCTGCTGGCGTATTCATGCCTGGCGTTCGGTACGCTCACCGGTAAGTACCTCAACGGCGCGCAGCCGGCCGGCGCACGCAATACGCTATTTAGCCGCTTTACCCGCTACAGCGGCGAGCAGGCGCAGAAAGCGGTGGCCGCTTATGTGGACATTGCCAAACGCCACAATCTCGATCCGGCGCAAATGGCGCTGGCCTTTGTGCGTCGTCAGCCGTTTGTCGCCAGCACCCTGCTCGGAGCCACGACCATGGAGCAGCTCAAGACCAACGTCGAGAGTTTGCATCTTGAGCTGAGCGAAGAGGTGTTAGCGGAGATTGAAGCGGCGCATAAGGTGTATACCTACCCGGCGCCGTAAGGGAGTAAAGCCCCGGATAGCGGCTGGCGCCTTATCCGGGCTACACCACCAGCGACATTCGGTAGTTCGGCAGCCCGGCTAAGCGTAGCGCAAGCCGCGGGGTGTCCCGGATAGCGGCTGGCGCCTTATCCGGGCTACACAACCCGCGATATTCGGTAGTTCGGTAGCCCGGCTAAGCGTAGCGCAAGCCGGGGGGAGTCCCGGATAGCGGCTGGCGCCTTATCCGGGCTACACCACCAGCGACCCTCGGTAGTTCGGCAGCCCGGCTAAGCGTAGCGCAAGCCGCGGGGTGTCCCGGATAGCGGCTGGCGCCTTATCCGGGCTACACAGCCCGCGATATTCGGTAGTTCGGTAGCCCGGCTAAGCGTAGCGCAAGCCGGGGGGAGTCCCGGATAGCGGCTGGCGCCTTATCCGGGCTACACCACCAGCGACATTCGGTAGTTCGGCAGCCCGGCTAAGCGTAGCGCAAGCCGGGGATTATTTACGCCGTCCCCACCACCACAACGCGGCAATGGCTAGCGCAAAGACCGCGCCAAACCCTATCCCCACGCCAACCGGCGGGATCCCAACGCTGACCGCCAGCGAGTACAGCCCCAGCATTAGCAGCATCGCCACGTTTTCACCGAGGTTCTGCACCGCAATGGCGTTGCCTGCGCCAACGGTATGTTTCCCTCGCTCCTGCAGCAGCGCGTTCAGCGGCACGATAAAGAAGCCGCCGCATACACCGAGCAGCAGCAGTAGGCCAAATGCTGGCAGTAGCGACTGCTGCACCGCGAAGACTATCACCGCGACGCCAATCAATATCCCGGCGGGCATACAGCGCGAGACGGTTTCCAGCGTTACCAGCTTCGCCGCTGCGCCTGCGCCAACTACAATCCCGACGGCGACCATCGCATTGAGGTAGGTCGGCATTGCGTTGCTGGTGATCCCAAGCGCCACCGGCACCCAAATCACCAGCAGGAAGCGCAGCGTCACCCCCGCCCCCCAGAACAAGCTGGTGCCCATCAACGAGAAACGCGTTTCGCTATTACGCCACAGCGTTTTACAGGCGCTGAAGAAGCTATGGGTCATCGGCCGGAAACGCCACGACTGTCCAGGACGAGCCGCCGGTAGTTTCGGGATCCACAGGTTAGCGACCACCGCGCCGCCATAAACCAGCGCACAAACGATAAGCGCCGCCAGCACGTGCCAGTCAGCAAGAATGCCGCCCGCCATTGACCCCAGCAGGATCGCCGCGATGGTCGACGACTCCATCAGCCCGTTAGCCTTCACTAACTTATCGCCGGTGGTCAGTTCGCCGAGAATACCGTATTTCGCCGGCGAATAGGCCGCCGCGCCAACACCCACCAGCGTATAGCCGATAAACGGATTGACGCCAAAGCAAATACATCCGGCGCCGAGCAGCTTCAGGCCGTTAGCGACCATCATCACCCGGCCTTTGGCGAAGCTGTCGGCAAACTGCCCGACAAACGGCGCAAAGAGAATGTAAGCGCCCACAAACAACATCTGCAATACCGGCTGGCTCCACTCCGGATAGTAGAGCTGCTTCATCAGCGCCAGGGTGGCGAACAGCAGCGCGTTATCGCCGAAGGCCGACAGGAACTGGGCGCAGATCACCGCCATCATCCCTTTCGAGTACAGTGAAGCGTTAGTGTGCACTGACTCACTCATTTGAATGTTCCGCCTCTTCTACCATACCTTTCAGGGTGACAAAGTCTGGCTTGCCGCTGCCCAGTACCGGCAGCTGTTTCAGCCAACGAATATCGCGCGGCACCGCCAGTTCCGGTACGCCATGTTCACGTGCGTAGCGCAGCAGCTTTTCGCGATTGAGTTCATTATCGGTGGTAAACAGCACCAGCGCCTCGCCTTTGCTGGCGTCCTGCTTAATGGCCGTGGCGTGCATTTTGTCCGGCGAGACCGCCAAAGCGACCTGCTCGACCATCTCCAGCGAGACCATTTCGCCGGCGATTTTGGCGAAGCGTTTGGCGCGGCCCTGGATACGCACGTATCCCTGCTCGTCAAAGACGACGATATCGCCGGTGTCGTACCAGCCGCTCTCCACTTCACCGTACTGGTTTTCCGCCGTCGGCGCTTCCAGCACGCCGGGGTTTTCTACCCGCAAATAGCCTTTCATGATGTTAGGCCCTTTTAACTGCAGTCGGCCTCCCTGTTCGATGCCGGGCATCGCCAGCAATCGGGCATCCATCCCCGGAAGAATGCGTCCGACGGTGCCGACTTTCGCCGCCATCGGAACGTTGATGGAGACCACCGGCGCGCATTCGGTCACGCCGTAGCCTTCAAGGATGCGCAGGCCGAATTTGTCCTGCCACAGCTGTTTGGTACTGTCCTGCAGTTTTTCCGCCCCTGCCACCACATAGCGCAGACGATAAAAATCATACGGGTTGGCAAAGCGGGCATAGTTGGCGAGGAAGGTTGAGGTGCCGAACAACACGGTACAGTTACGATCGTAGACCAGCTCCGGCACCACCCGATAGTGCAGCGGGCTTGGATAGAGAAACACTTCCGCGCCGGTAAACAGCGGCGTCAGCAGGCCGACCGTCAGGCCGAAGGAGTGGAACAGCGGCAGTGCCGACATAAAGCGATCGTTGGCGGTAAAGTCGGCGATGGTTTTAATCTGTTCCACGTTAGCCAGCAGGCTTTTATGGCTATGCACCACCCCTTTTGGATTCCCCTCCGAGCCGGAGGTAAAGAGGATCATCGCCGCATCTTCCGGCTGCTGCTTGACCTGCGCCAGACGCGGCGCCAGCAGATGGCTAAAAATCCACAGCTTGTCGGCGGTAGTGACATCGCCTTTCAGATCTTCCAGAAACACCCAGCGCACCTGAGTCAGCTGCTCCGGCAGGTGCCAGAGCTTGCCCTTATCGAGGAAGGTACGGGAAGTAAAAATGGTTTTGATTTCCGCGGCGGTAATCGCGCTAGTGAGCCCTTTGACGCCGGCGGTATAGTTCATCATTGCCGGGATACGCCCGCGGGCAATCGCGCCGAAAATCACCGCCGCGCTAATACCGGCGTTAGGCAGCATCAGGCCGATTTTCTCGCCCTGCGCGCTGTATTTTTCCAGAATACGCGCGACGAACAGCGTTTTGGTCAACAGTTTACGGTAGGTATCCGGCTGGAAATTAATATCTTCCACGCAGTTTTTGCGCGCGCCAAAGCGGTCCTGCGCCGCCAGTAGCGACTCATACAACGTTTCACGCGGACGCACGGCCATGCGCGCTTCCATCATAATCTGGTGCAGCATTTCGCCGGCGATTTTTCGCCGATCGCGGGCGCGCGGCGCTTCCGGCATCGGCAGATGCGTCGGCGGCAGTAAATGGAGCTGAATACGCGGGAACAGGCGGCGTTTTACCAGCCCCTTCAGGCGGCTGAACGGCGTAAGTTCGGCGCCTTCAATTCGCAGCGGCACAATAGTCGCTTTCGACTTCGCCGCCACAAACGCCGCGCCGTCATAGATTTTCATCAGCGAACCGCTCACCGAAATACGCCCTTCCGGGAAGATAACGACCGGACGCCCCTGCTCAATCAGGCGCACCAGATGCTTAATTGACATCGGTTTGGTGGGGTCCAGCGGCACAAAGTCGATAAGCGGCGTCAGCGCCCGCATAAACCAGCGCTGGCTAATCGAGGTATAGACCGCAAACACCGGCCGAACGGGCAGAAAGAGCGCCAGTAAAATACCGTCGAGAAATGAGACATGATTTGGCGTAATTAATACTTTTTCCTGATAAAGCGCCTGAGTGTCTCCGGTCAATCGTACCCGGTACAATCCTTTGAACAGTAATCGAAAAAATCCCAACAGCATAACGACTCCGCGTGGCTGATTTAGTATTCCGAGCAGGTTACATGAGAAGGCGGGGAAAAGCAGTGTGGGGGAAGAAAATTCAGAATAAAAAAAACCTGCGCATCCGCGCAGGTCGGTGCAAGATAATCAGTACGAAGTGCGTACTTAAGAAACTCACCAATCAATACCTCTGGGACCCTGATTGTCGCGTTTTTACCCACGACCGCGCCAGCGCGAAAACGCAAGGGAATGAGCCTAAGTGCAACCAGGTATTGCGATTTTCGCTGTCTGTAACAGGCTGAATGACAGGCAAAAAAAAACCTGCGCATCTGCGCAGGTTGGTGTAATTAAGTGGTCAACCTGAAGTTGACTCCACCTATCAATACCTCTGGGATAGCCAGAGTATCAATGCATCACTCAACGAAACCAGCGAACATTCGCAACAGCTAATCGCAAAGTGTAAGCAAAGATGAGAATTCTCTTTTCACCGTTGCATCCCACGCATTGTGCTGTGTAACTTTGTCACCGCTAATCTCTGTCTGCGTCACATTTGTATCAACCAGAATAGCTGTAGCCTTGAATCTGCTGCGCTTTCCCGTAACATAACTATTATGTAAACGCTTACCCTAAAAAAGGTCCGGTATGGCGACAATTAAGGATGTAGCCCGACTCGCTGGAGTGTCCGTCGCTACCGTCTCACGCGTTATCAACAACTCGCCAAAAGCGAGTGAAGCCTCTCGTCAGTCGGTAACGGCGGCGATGGAAACGCTGAACTACCACCCCAACGCCAACGCCCGCGCGCTGGCGCAGCAGTCGACGGAAACCATCGGCCTGGTGGTGGGCGACGTTTCCGATCCCTTCTTCGGCGCGATGGTCAAAGCCGTCGAACAGGTGGCCTACGGCACCGGTAATTTTCTGCTTATCGGCAACGGCTACCACAACGTGCAAAAGGAACGTCAGGCGATTGAACAACTCATTCGCCACCGCTGCGCGGCGCTGGTGGTACACGCTAAAATGATCCCCGACGACGAGCTGGCAGGGCTGATGAAACAAATCCCCGGCATGGTGTTGATCAACCGCATCGTTCCCGGTTTCGAGCAGCGCAGCGTGGCGCTTGACGACCGCTACGGCGCCTGGCTGGCGACCCGCCATCTGATTCAGCAGGGCCACAGCCGCATTGGCTATATTTGCTCCAACCACGCGATTTCCGATGCCGAAGACCGGCTGCAAGGTTATTACGATGCCCTGAAAGAGAGCGGCCTGCCCGTCAATGACCGGCTGGTCACCTTCGCCGAGCCTGACGAAAGCGGCGGCGAGCTGGCGATGACCGAGCTATTAGGCCGCGGCAGAAACTTTACCGCCGTCGCCTGTTACAACGATTCAATGGCCGCCGGCGCAATGGGGGTGCTCAACGACAATGGTATCGAGGTGCCGCAGGAAATTTCGCTGATTGGCTTCGATGACGTACTGATCTCGCGCTACGTGCGCCCCCGCCTGACCACCGTGCGTTATCCGATCGTCACCATGGCGACCCAGGCGGCGGAGCTGGCCCTGGCATTGGCGGAACAGCGCCCGGCGCCGGAAATCACCCACCTCTTCAGCCCGACGCTGGTGCGCCGTCACTCGGTAATAACGCCCGCGGAAGGCGATAAATCGTAGCGGTACAGGTTCACGGCGGAGGCCGGGTAATCCAGCCCCTCGCCGATATAGCGCCAGCCAAAGCGTTCGTAAAAGTCGCGGCAGGCGGAATAGAGATAAAGCTGCGGATAACCGCACTGGCGGGCATAGTCGATAACGTGCTGCTGCAGCTTACCGGCCACCCCCTGCCCGCGCGCCGTTTCGGCGACAAACAGCGCCGCCATCCAGGGGAACAGATCCTGACGGCTTATTAAATCGCAACGCCACAGCCCTACGGTCCCCAGCAGCACCTCGCCTTCGGTGGCGATAAAGGTCAGCGGCAGCGCCCCCGGCGTTTGGCTATGTTCAACAATACTGCTAAAAAACGCCTGCGGTAAGGCATCGTCGGCAAAAGCCTGCCATAGCCACTCCGCCACCTGTGGCGCATGCTGCGGCGCGGCGTACAATGGTTGAATCTGCATTTTTACCCCCTGTGAATCGATGAATTCTAGCGCGCCGAGCCCGCCTGCGCATCATGGGTCGGAAAATGCCTTCAACAGGATTTCCGCAAAAAGCGTGATCGCGATAGTCTTTGCCGTCGTCAGGCTCATATCCCTCTGAATGACTGTGGTAAACTGCGCCCTATCACGGGTTATCAGGAATCGACGAATGGCAACAATGCTGGATGTCTCAATACGCGCAGGCGTCTCGAAAGCGACGGTTTCCCGCGTGTTGAACGGCACAGGTCAGGTAAAAGAGAGTACCCGCCAACAGGTCTTCAAAGCGATGGAAGAGTTGGGCTACCGGCCCAATTTTCTCGCCCGCTCGCTGGCGAATCGCACCAGCAATAGCATTGGCCTGGTGGTATCGACATTCGACGGTTTCTATTTTGGCCGCTTGCTGCAACAGGCGTCGCGTCAAACGGAAGCCTGGGGCAAGCAGCTTATCGTCACCGATGGCCACGATGCGCCCGAGCGGGAAGAAGAAGCGGTGCAAATGTTGGCCGACCGCCAGTGCGACGCCATCGTGCTCTACACCCGCCATATGAGCGAACAGAAAATCATGTCGCTTATCGAGTCCATCGAAACGCCGCTGGTGGTGATTAACCGCGATGTCAGCCAGGCGCGGGAACGCTGCGTGTTCTTCGAACAGCAAGAAGCGGCGTTTCAGGCCGTCGACTATCTGATCTCCCAGGGGCACCGCGATATCGCCTGCCTGACCGTGCCGATGCACACCCCAACGGGTAAAGCGCGCCTGGCGGGCTACCGCAGCGCGCTGGAAAAGCACGGAATTGCGTGGGAACCGGCGCGGGTAAAGTACGGCGATTCGACGATGACTCGCGGTTATGAGCTATGTCGGGAATTATTAGAAGAGAAAACGCCGTTTAGCGCGCTGTTCTCCTGTAACGATGATATGGCGTTGGGGGCCTCGAAAGCGCTGCATCAGGCGGGGTTACGCATTCCGCAGGACGTGTCGCTCTTCGGCTTTGACGACGCACCCAGCGCAAAATGGCTGGAGCCGGGATTATCGACGGTCTACCTGCCGATCGACAATATGATCACCACCGCCATCGACCAGGCGATTAAGCTTGCCAACGAACAGCCGATCGAAACCATCCCGCCGTTCACCGGCACGCTGGTGCTGCGTGAATCGGTGACGACGGGGCCGTTCTTTAAATAAGCTCCAGCGCCAGCAGTTCTTCAATGGTCTGGCGGCGGCGAATCAGGCGCGCGCTGCCGTTATCAAACAGCACTTCCGGCAGCAACGGGCGGCTGTTGTAGTTTGAAGACATCGATGCGCCGTAGGCGCCGGTGTCGTGCAGCACCAGGTAATCCCCCGGCGCGACCGCCGGCAGCAGACGAGTTTCCACTTTACCGCCCTCCTGCTGGGTAAAGACGTCGCCGGATTCGCACAGCGGCCCCGCGACCACGGTTTCCAGCTGTGGTTCGCCGCTCAGGTCGCGCCCGTCCGCCGCCAGCGCGGTAATATGATGATAGCTGCCGTACATGGCCGGGCGCATCAGATCGTTAAAGCCGGCATCGATCAGCACGAAGTGGCGGCTACCCATCTCTTTCACGCTACGCACCTGCGATACCAGCACGCCGGACTCCGCCACCAGGAAACGCCCCGGTTCGATCTCCAGCTTTACCGGATGCCCCAGATGTTTGGCGATCTGCTCGCGCGCGGCATTCCACAGGCCAAAGTAGTGATCGGTATCGATCGCCTCTTCGCCTTCGTGATAGGGGATCGATAAACCGCCGCCGGCGGAGATCGCCTGTAGATCCTGGCCAAACTCCACCACCTGGCGCACCATCGCGCCGCATACTTGCTCAAGATGGCCGTAATCAACGCCGGAGCCAATATGCATATGGATGCCGACCAGCTGCAGCGAATGGCGGCGAATCACCTCCAGCGCTTGCGGCAGTTGGCTGTACCAGATACCGTGTTTGCTGTTTTCGCCGCCGGTATTGGTCTTCTGGCTGTGGCCATGACCAAATCCCGGGTTGACGCGCAGCCAGACGCGGTGGCCCGGCGAGACTTCGCCCAGCTGGCTAAGCATATCCACGGATCCGGCATTTACCGGGATCTGTAACGCTTTTACTCGTTCAAGGGTCGCGCGATCGATCAGATCGGCGGTAAAGACGATATCGTCCGGATGCTGCACGGGATCGTAACCTGCCGCCAGCGCGCGTTCGATCTCGCCAAGCGACACCGAATCCACCTTCACGCCCTGCTCGCGCATCAGACGCAGAATATGAATATTGGAGCAGGCCTTCTGCGCAAAACGCACCACGTCAAACTGGCTAAGTTGGGCAATCTGGCGGCGGATAATCTGCGCGTCATAGACCCATACCGGGCAGCCAAACTCAGCGGGCAGGCGCAGTAGATTGTCGGCGGTCAGATCGGTATCGGTGGCGTTCAGCGAGCGTGGCATAAGGACTCCGGTGCGTACGTGTGTTTGTCGATGTTTTTTTCGATTACGCCACAGCGTGAAGAGAATAAAAAATATCGTTTTATCGCGAGTCTATGCAAAAATGATATGGCTATCTGATGCTAACCGGGAGCCGCCCATGCCAGCCGTCAACTTACGCCATATCGAGATTTTCCACGCGGTGATGACCACCGGCAACCTGACCGAAGCGGCGCGGATGCTGCACACCTCGCAGCCGACGGTCAGCCGTGAGCTGGCGCGTTTTGAGAAAGTACTCGGCTTAAAGCTGTTTGAGCGCGCCCGCGGCCGTCTGCAGCCGACGGTGCAAGGGCTGCGACTGTTTGAAGAAGTACAGCGTTCATGGTACGGGCTGGATCGCATCGTTAGCGCCGCGGAAAGCCTGCGCGAATTCCGCCAGGGGGAGCTGTCGGTAGCCTGTCTGCCGGTCTTTTCGCAGTCATTTCTGCCGCTGCTGCTGCAGCCGTTCCTCGCGCGCTATCCGGACGTCAGCCTGCAGATCGTGCCGCAGGAGTCGCCGCTGCTGGAGGAGTGGCTGTCCGCCCAGCGCCACGATTTAGGGTTAACGGAAACGCTGCATACGCCGACCGGCACCGAGCGCACGCCGCTGCTGACCTTAAATGAGGTCTGCGTCCTGCCGCTGGATCACCCGCTGGCCGCGAAAACCGAACTCACCCCCGCCGACTTCCACGGCGAAAACTATATCAGCCTGTCGCGCACCGACAGCTACCGCCAGCTGCTTGATGCGCTGTTTATGGAGCACCAGGTGAAACGACGGATGGTGGTTGAAACCCACAGCGCGGCGTCGATCTGCGCGCTGGTGCGCGCCGGAGCGGGCATTTCGGTGGTCAACCCGCTCACCGCCCTCGACTACGCTGAGAGCGGCGTGGTGGTGCGGCGCTTCAGCGTCGATGTGCCCTTTACCGTCAGCCTAATCCGCCCGCTACATCGCCCCGGTTCCGCGCTGGTCGACGCCTTTGTTCAGCATCTGCAAACCAGCCTGCCGCGTATCGAACAGCCGCTGGCGGCGGTACTTAAGAGAGCATAAATTCCACCGCGTCGGCGGCATGGATCGCCGCGGTATCAAATACCGGCAGCGGGCTACTCGTTTCCGGTACCAACAGGCCGATTTCGGTGCAGCCGAAGATAACGCCTTCCGCCCCCTGCGCCGCCAGCGCCGCGATGACCTGCAGATAATAGTCGCGCGAGGCGTCGCTAAAGGTGCCGAGGCACAGCTCATCAAAAATAATTTGATTGATGCGCGCCCGATCGTCGGCCTGCGGGATCAGCGTCTCAATGGCAAACTGCTGCTGCAGACGGCCGCGATAAAAATCCTGCTCCATGGTGTAGCGGGTGCCCAATAACGCGACCCGACGCTGACCTTTAGCGCTGATCGCCCGCCCGGTGGCGTCGGCGATATGCAGGAACGGCACTTCGCAGCGGGCTTCAATCGCCTCAGCCACTTTATGCATGGTGTTGGTGCACAGCACGATGCCCTCGGCGCCGGCCTGCTGTAGCCCCAGCGCCGCCGCGGCGAGGATCTCGCCGGCGCGCTCCCACTCACCTGCCGACTGGCAGGCCTCAATCTCATGAAAATCAACGCTATGTAGCAACAGGCTGGCGGAATGCAGGCCGCCGAGCCGCGCTTTAATGCCTTCATTAATTAACCGGTAATAGGGAATGGTGGATTCCCAGCTCATGCCGCCCAGCAGGCCGATGGTTTTCATTATCTGCTCCTTTATGGTTTGCTCCAGTGAAGCAAACCTGCCGATAACTTTCCACTGTTGCTGTTGGGCGGCGACCACATCAGAAGAAATATTTAAAGCGCACGCGCGCGCCGTAGCGTTCGTCGTCGTTCCCGCTCTGCTGGGCCGACGAATCCAGCCATGAGGCATAGGCGCCGAGATAAATATTAAAGTTCGGCATATCCATGATATTCGGCAGTTGCCAGGAGGCATGGATCGTGTGGATGTCATAGCGGCCCGGCGTCAGAATCGCGCAGTCGCCATCGCACTCGCCGCTGACGCCCGCCATATTAAACTGGTCGATTTTGTTGTGCGCGTAGATATATCCCAGCTCGACGCGATGCCACAGCGCGTTGATACCGGCGCTGAAATCCTCTTCATCCGCCGCATCCAGATAAGCGGTGCTGAGGTTCACCACCATGCCATCCTCGGCATCGGTTTTCAGCGTATTCCAGCTCATGGTCAGTCCGTAGCCGGTACGGTTGGACTGATCGACCCAGCGTCCATGCTGGTTTTGATAGCCATAGGCATTGTTCACCAGGTTGCTCTCAACCGCCGCCGCCACTGACCACGGGCCGGATTGCCAGGCCGCCACCGGCCGCACGTAGACCACGTTTTTATGATTTTCGAGCGCGTTGCCGTGATAGTTTTGATCGACGAATAACGAGCTGCCGTCTTCCACCAGCGTGTTGAGCTCAAAGTACCAGTTATCGAGATATTTGCTCAGCAGGAAATTACCGCCGCTGCTGCTACGCCCGCGCCCCTCTTTCATCATGTAGATATAACCGTAACCGTCGCTATAGAGATCGTTGGCGGTATTACCAGAATATTCAATAAACGTATCCTGATTTAGCGGGAACATATCGTAGGCTTCAAAGCGCCCCACTTTTATTTTCCAGTCATTTTCCTGACCAAAGAAAAATACGGCATCATCAAGATTCATTTTCCCGGTCATATCCGCCAGCGGCTGTACGCTAAAGCCGGAATATTTACCATTCGCGCCTTTACGTAAGCCATCAAATCCTAACAAAATACGCCCATTAATATCCCAGCGCTCTTTATCCCCCGGCGCCCAGTTCTTATTCGCGCTGGTTTTTACCGAGGTCAGGCTGCCGGTTCGGCTGGCGCCATCCATATTAAATTCAACATCACCGTAAAATTTTAAATCGACATCTTTATTCACCGCCAGCGCCGGCGCGGCAACCGTCGCGGGCGCTGGCGCGCTGCTTTTAGCCGTCGTGCGCTCCTGCTGCTTCAATTCGCGGATTTCCGCCTCGGCGTTTTGCGCCCGCTGCTCGGTGGCTTTTAAGCGCTGCTCCATCTGCGCCAGGCGCTCCTCAAGCGAAAGCGTTGGCTGCGCGCCGGCGGCGGGAATAAATAAAGACGAGATAAGACATCCAACCCAGATTTTATTCATCGTTAGACCCTGCTTATTATATATTAAAGGTATTGTTTTATTTTTTCGGTAAATATTGAAAACCCGCCGGCGATTGCTAACGGGTTATTCGGGTTAATTACTATTTAATTAGAGCTCCCATGCTCCGCCATCAATTAATGCCGCGCTACCGCTCCAGGAAAATAAAACTAATTCTCTGTGCTGCGCGTCAGGATAAATACGGCTGCTGAGGCAGGCTTCGCCGTCATTGACGAAAACCTCAACGGATGAGCTATCGAAAAATAACCGCAGCTTCAGCGCCGAACCGGTGGGTAACGGAACGCTGCGGGTGCCGCACAAACCATATTGCGGATAGCGGCGCTCCAGTACCAGTCGCTGCATCTGATTGTCGACATATACCTTCAGCCCTTCGCCAAAGCTCAAACCGTACTGCTCGGCGCAGCTATTGGCCGTATCCCAATGCAGGTTGACCTCCATGGTTTCGCAGTGCTCTACCATCGTCAGTTGCTGATTCTTCAACGAACTGACAGGCCACGGGAACCAGTCGCGGCGCAGGCCTTCCACCTCTTTTGCCGGACGCATCAGTAACCGATTATTCGCGCCGAGGCTTAACTCGCGCGGCAGCGAGAGCATACCGGCCCAACCGTCCTGCTGCTCCGGCAGCGGCGACTCCCACATGTCCAGCCAGCCGATAACAATCCGTCGGCCATCAGGGGTGAGGAAGCTTTGCGGCGCATAGAAATCGTGGCCGCTGTCGAGTTCGACAAACGCCTCTTCGCGGACGAAAGGTTGCCCCGGCAGCCAGTCCCCCAGCAGATAGCCGCTCTGGAATAAATTGCGCCGGGCAAAACCGTCCGCGGCCATCCCCTGCGGCGAGAACATCAGCACCCGCTTGCCATCGAGTTCAAAGAAATCCGGGCACTCCCACATGTAGCCCATCCCCGCTTCGGCCTGGGCAAGAATACCGGCATCCTGCCAGTGGCGCAGGTCGTCAGAACGGTACAACCGCACCTGACCGACGTCGTCTACCCGCGCGCCGACCACCATGTACCAGCTTTCACCTTCACGCCATACTTTCGGGTCGCGAAAATGGTGCATCCCCGGCGGGGTATCAATGACCATCCCCTGGCGCTCAAAATGGATGCCGTCGCGGCTGGTCGCCAGACACTGCACCTGGTACAGATTATTTTCATCAGCGGGATCGCCATGAAATTTATGGCCGGTGTAGATGAGCGCCAGCGTATCGCCATCAACCACCGCCGAGCCGGAGAAACAGCCGTCTTTATCTTCCGGCCCTTCCGGCGCCAGCGCCACCGGCAGGTGTTCCCAATGCACAAGGTCCTTGCTGCGCGCGTGGCCCCAGTGCATCGGCCCCCACTGGTTTGAATACGGGTGGTGCTGATAAAACGCGTGGTACCAGCCGTCGAACCATACCAGCCCGTTGGGGTCGTTGATCCAGCCGGCACGGGCAGCCAGGTGATAACGCGGATACCAGCGCGGGTTGAGATCCACGCTTTTCGCCTGCAGTTCCCGCTCCGCGTTACTAATGGAATACATCATATTCATTTCTCTTTTCAGTCAGATAGTGGATGGCTGCGACATGAGCGAATCCGAAGAGGCCTTATTGGATCGCAGCAGGAAGATGGAGATGAAGGTGGTGCAGAACACCAGCAGTCCCATGATCAGATAGGAGTCGGCGAAGCCGTATTTTTCATAGCTATAGCCCGCCAGCGGCGACAGGACGGTGGCGATAACCGAACTGGTGCAGGCGAAACCCACCAGATACAGGGTGGATGAAAGGCGTTTATCAAAGTTCAGGCTGTTGTATTTGAAGATAGAAACCAGCAGCACCGGCAATTCCACGGCGTGCAGCAGTTTCGTAATCGAGATCAGAACCGGACCTTCCACCAGCCCGGAGGCCACCATGCGCATCGCCATCACCATGCCGGCGAAGATCAGACCGTTTTTCGCGCCGATGCGGTTGACCAGCCACGGGGCGCAGAACATCCCCGCCGCTTCGAGGAACACCTGGAAGGAGTTGAGATAGCCATACATGGCGTTCCCTTCATGCAGCGTGGCGAACTGCGAAGAGAAGTAGACCGGGAACTGCTGGTCGTAAACGCCGTAAATACAGGTGCCGACGACGAAAAATACCAGCGCCCAGAAACGCGGCAGCGTCAGCAGGCGCAGCGCGTCTTCCAGCGTGACTTTACCGCCACTGACCGCCTCCTGCATGGCATGCGGCGCTGAAGAGACCTTAAGCCGCGCCAGCAGCATGAAGAAAACCAGACCGGAACAGCTGGCGACGGCGAAGTTCAGCTGTGGGTTTATGTTAAACAGCAGCCCGGCGAAAAAGGTCGCCACCGCCCAGCCCAGCGATCCCCACATCCGCGCTTTGCCGAATTCAAACTGGCTTTGCCGCGCCACGCGCTCGGTATAGGACTCCAGCACGCCAATGCCGCCGTTAAAGGTCAGGCCGATGTAGATGCCGCCAAAAATACTGCCGAGTAGCACGTTGATTTTGAGCAGATAGCCAAACAGCAGATAGGCCGGCCCGGAAAGGATCAGTAAGACCGTGATATACCAGAGTAAATTTTTGCGCAGCCCCAGTTTATCCTGGATAAAACCGTAGCAAATCTGGGCGAATAGCGCCGAGACCGACAGCACCGCGTAGATAATGCCGGTATCCCCGGCTTTCAGCCCCACTTCCTGATGTAGCCAGATGGAAAGCAGCGAGCCGGAAGAAGACCAGGTAACAAAAAAGAAAAACAGTAAGGCACTGAGTAAGGGGTAGCTGTGAGAGTGATGCGTCTTCATCATGACATTCTCGTGTTGGAGTAATGCGCGAATGGTAACGTTAACAAAAAACAACTCTCATCTGGTTTTGTGACGATTCATGATGTTAATCACAAAAGTTAACGTTAACATAATGGAGATGCGATCGCGATCAACTATTCATCGCCATGCTTCACCATCGGGCTGGGATAGACTATCGTATGATCCTTTTACATCAGCGACTTAGTTGTATACCGGAGTAATCACCATGGCATCTCTGAAAGATGTAGCGAAGCTAGCCAATGTCTCACTGATGACGGTATCCCGCGCGCTGAACAGCCCGGAGCGCCTGAAGGCGGATACGCTCGCCCGCGTACAGGCGGCGATTGAACAGACCAATTACGTGCCCGATCTGTCGGCAAAGAAAATTCGCGGCGCCCGGGCAACCCCAAGCACCATCGGCGTGCTGGCGCTGGACACGGTGACCACCCCATTCTCGGTAGAGATAACGCTCTCTATCGAAGAGACGGCGCGGGCCCACGGCTGGAACAGCTTTGTGGTCAACATGTTCTCGGACGACAACCCTGATGCCATACTCGACCTGCTGCTTTCCCATCGCCCGGACGGCATTATCTACACCACCATGGGGCTGCGCCAGGTCCCGCTGCCGAGCAAATTGTTGACGCTGCCCTGCGTGCTGGCCAACTGCGAAAGCCTGAACGAGAACGTCGCCAGCTATATTCCGGATGATGAGCAGGGCCAGTACGACGCGGTGAAAGCGCTACTGGCCGCCGGCTATCGCCGCCCGCTCTGTTTGCATCTTCCGGCCAGGCATCTGGCGACGATACGCCGCCGACAGGGGCTGGAACGCGCCTGCCGTGAGGCGCAGGTTGATCCGGATACGCTCGATCACGGCTATATGACCTACGGTGACGAACACTATCGCGATATTCCCGGCCAGCTGCTGGCCCATATTGAGCAAGGTAAACCGCGGTTTGATTCCGTGGTGTGCGGCAACGATCGCATCGCTTTTATGGTCTACCAGACGCTGCTGGCGCAGGGCCTGCGAATTCCTGAAGATGTGGCGGTGGTGGGTTATGACAACATGGTGGGGATTGGCGATCTGTTCCTGCCGCCGCTGTCGACGGTGCAGTTACCGCATTATGAAATTGGCCGCCTGAGCGCCCTGCATATCATTAACGGCGACAGCCATCGGGATACCGTTAAGGTTCCCAGCCCGTGGCTGCCGCGCGAATCAATGTGATCAGTTGCCGATGTTACGCAGCTTTTCGCCGGACATCAGCTTGCGTTCGATATGCTCCAGCGTCACGTTTTTAGTTTCCGGGATCAGCCAGAAGGTCACGCCGATAAAGGCCACGTTCAGCGCGGTATAGAGCCAGAACGTGCCTGCCGCGCCAATCGCGTCCAGCAGCGTCAGGAAGGTCGCGCCAATAATCATGTTCGATACCCAGTTGGTGGTGGTCGAACAGGTGATACCGAAGTCGCGGCATTTCAGCGGCTGGATCTCAGAGCAGAGGATCCACACTACCGGCGCGGCGCTCATCGCGTATCCGGCAATACACATCATGGTCATCCCCACCGACAGCCAGGAGAGGCCGCTACCGGCGGTACCGTTATCAAACTGCATCAGACAATAGCCCAGCACCAGGGTGCCCAACGCCATCACGCTAAAGCCGATTTTCAACGCCGGTTTACGTCCGGCCTTATCGACGGTAAACACCGCGATAAAGGTCGCGAACATAAAGGTCAGGCCGACCACCAGAGTGGCGATCATCTGCTGCTCGGTGGTGGTAAAACCGGCCATTTTGAAGATCCGCGGCGCGTAATACATGATGATATTCATGCCGGTAAACTGCTGCATCGCCTGCAATAACATGCCGAGGAACACCGCCCGACGCACGTTGCGGTTCACTTTGAACAGCGCCCATCCCCCCTGCTTGAGCTTCAGGCTTTCGCGGATTTCATTCAGCTCATCGCGCGCCTTTTCCGAGGTATCGCGCAGCATGCGCAGCACTTCTTCGGCCTCGATATGGCGGCCTTTTTCCGCCAGCCAGCGCGGGCTGTTAGGCAGGAACACCACCAGGATAATCAGCAATACCGCCGGCAGCGCCAGCACGCCAAGCATCGCTCGCCAGTTGCCGCTGTAGCTGAAAGCGGTATCGGATAAGAACGCCAGCACGATGCCAAGCGTGACCATCAACTGATACATGCTGATCATCTTGCCGCGAACGTTTTCACTCGCCATTTCAGAAAGATAGAGCGGCGCGGTATAGGAGGCGATACCGACGGCGACGCCAAGGACAATGCGCGCCGCCAGCAGCATCTCGACGCTGGTGGCGAATGCCGAGCCGATAGAGCCCGCCACAAATAGCACTGCGCCGACCATCAGGCTGTATTTACGGCCAAGACGGAAAGAGAGCCAGCCGTTGAACAGCGCGCCAATCGCCGCGCCCAGCATCATACTGCTGACTACCCACTCCTGCAGACGGCTGGATAACACGAAATGATCGGTAATGAAGGGGAGCGCCCCGGCAATCACGCCAATATCAAGGCCGAATAACAAACCCGCCACCGCGGCGGCAATGGAGACAAACTGGTTCATGCGCCGGGTGTTGCGCTGCGCATTGGGGAGTAAACCCGGATCGGTGGTCAATGAAGTCATTTTTTTCCTGCCTCAACAGAGTATGCGTGCAGTGAAAGTACGGGATCGCAGGGCTAAGGTGTCAGGCGGGAGATGGCGAAGATATGGATAAAACGGCTGGTAGCATTGTTTTTGTGATGGACATTAAACTTTATCTTATGCAAAAAATGCTGTCCGATCGTCAAAACAACCCTGATGTATGGCGAGTATTTTATTTTCCATTACTAACGAGTATGGATTATTTAAACCTCATGATATGGACGATTATTGTTCAGAAAACAACCCGCCGGTTGGCGGGTTGTTCGACTTATGTCTGTTAGCGCGCCAGCCAACCGCCATCTACCGCCACGGTGTAGCCGTTGATGTAATCGGATGCGCTGGAGGCGAGAAACACCACCGGCCCCATTAAATCGCTCGGCAGGCCCCAGCGGCCGGCCGGGATACGGTCGAGAATTTCCGCGCTGCGCTGTTCATCGGCGCGCAGCTGCTGGGTATTGTTGGTTGCCATGTAGCCGGGGGCAATGGCGTTAACATTGATATTATGCTTTGCCCATTCATTGGCCAGCAGGCGAGTTACGCCCATGACGCCGCTTTTCGAGGCGGTGTAGGACGGCACGCGGATCCCGCCCTGGAACGACAGCATGGAGGCAATATTGATGATCTTGCCACCGTTACCCTGGGCGATGAAGTGCTTCGCCGCGGCCTGGGACATGAAAAAGACGCTTTTGATGTTCAGATTCATGACGTCATCCCAGTCTTTCTCGCTGAATTCGATAGCATCCTGACGGCGGATAAGCCCCGCGTTATTGACCAGAATATCGATGTGGCCAAATTCCGCCACCGCACGCTCAAGCAACTGCGGAATACCATCAATCTGTCGCAGGTCGGCGGTGAGGCTCAAAAAACGACGCCCCAGCGCGGTAACGCGCTCAATGGTTTCCGTCGGTTCAACGATGTTAATACCGACGATATCACAGCCCGCTTCCGCCAGCCCAACCGCCATGCCCTGGCCTAAACCGGTGTCGCAGCCGGTCACTACCGCGACTTTCCCCTGAAGAGAGAATGCATCAAGAATCATATCTGGTTCCTTTCTTTCACGGCCTGCTCACCACAGGCAAGGTTCTGAGGCTAAGAAGAACTCCTGGGGCGTCCCCATCATAAAAATAAAACAGAGTTCCGTTTTGCTAATGGTCACATAGTAGACCGCTGAAAAATCATTTTCAACGACAATTAAAACAACGTTTCATTTTTTGTGATTAAAAATGATAAAAACGCAAAACGGATCACATAGCCAGAAGCTGGTGACCTATACAAAAGCTATAAATACAGTGAGTTAGGTTATCTTTAAAAAATAACCGCGAAGAAAGAAAATCAGGTAAAAAAATGAAGAATGGAAGATCGACGGGGATGATGGGCCTCGCGCCGGGGACGGCGCGAAACCCTATTATGCGCGCTCCACCGCCAGCGCAACGCCCTGCCCGCCGCCGATACACAGCGTCGCGAGCCCTTTACGCGCATCGCGCTTAATCATTTCATGTACCAGCGACACCAGAATCCGGCAGCCGGACGCGCCAATTGGATGGCCAAGGGCGATAGCCCCGCCGTTAACGTTCACCCGGCGTTCATCCCATTCCAGCACTCTGCCAACGGAAATCGCCTGGGCGGCAAAAGCTTCATTGGCTTCGATTAAGTCAACCTCATCCAGCCGCCAGCCCGCGCGCTCAAGGCAGCGCCGGGTAGCATGTACCGGCGCGATACCCATTAGCGCCGGATCGACGCCGACGCTGGCGAAGGCGCGAATGCGCGCCAGAATCGGCAGCCCCAGCTCCTGGGCCTTTGACTCGCTCATCATCATCACCGCCGCCGCGCCATCGTTAATACTCGATGCATTACCCGCTGTCACCGACCCTAACTGGTCGAAGGTGGGCATCAGGCTGGCTAATCCCTCAGCGCTGGCGTCCATCCGCGGCTGCTCGTCGGTATCCACCAGCCGTTTACTGCCGTTATGCTCGGTGGCGACCGGCACGATCTCATCGCGGAACCGCCCGGAGTCTATCGCCCGCCGCGCTTTTTGCTGCGAGCTAAGCGCCCAGGCGTCCTGTAGTTCACGGCTGATCCCATACTCCCGCGCCAGATTTTCCGCCGTTACGCCCATATGGTAATCATTGAAAGCGTCCCACAGACCATCATGCACCAGGCTGTCGATAAGCTGGCTATTGCCCAGCTGCGCGCCGGTTCGGCTGTCGGTAAGCACATGCGGCGCACGGCTCATGTTTTCCTGGCCGCCGGCGATCACTACATCCGCTTCGCCGCACTGGATGGCCTGGGTCGCCAGGTGCAGCGCTTTCAGCCCGGAACCGCAAACGTCGTTGATGGTGATCGCCGAGACGGTATTCGGCAACCCGCCGCGGATCGCCGACTGGCGCGCCGGATTCTGCCCGGTACCCGCGGTCAGCACCTGACCGAGGATCACTTCATCAATGCACTGCGGATCGATTCCGCTCCGCTCGACTAACGCCTTCACCACCACGCTGCCCAATTCCACCGCCGAGTGACGCGCCAGCGTTCCCTGAAAACAGCCGATGGGCGTACGCAACGCGCCGACGATCACGACATCTTTCATCCTTTACCTTCTGCGCAAAGAACCATCAATAGATGCCGTTATAGTAGAGAATTGTTATCAAAAAATTTCGCAATTGTTTAAAAAAAGTGAGGCGGTTCACAAAGTTCGCCGTCACGACTCGCGGCCTTGCCCTTCAAGATGTTGGCGCAGCCAGCTGCCCGCTTCCCCCAGCGGCGTACGCTTGTTCCATAACAGATCCACCGAGATCGACCGCGGCCAGCCGGCGATATTCAACGCTTTAAGCTTGCCGCTACCGGCGAACTCTTCCACCAGCGCGCAGGGCAAAATACACCAGCCAAAGCCCTGAACCGCCATACTCAGCAGCAGCAAATAGTTGGGCGCCGACCATACCTGGCCGCGCGAGGGATCCGGCGCGCTCTCAAGATAAGTGCTAAGCCGCAGTTCACGCCAGCCGTGCAGATCATCCCAGAAAACCCGCCCCTGACCGGCCAGCGGATGCCCCGGCGCAACATAAATCCCCATCGCCGTTTGCAACGGTAAGCGCATGCTGCCGATCTCCATCGGATAACTGTCCCTGGCTTCGATAAGCCCCACCTGCGCACGCTCCTTTTGCAGTAGATCCACCACATCTTCGTCTTCGCCAATCAGGCATTCAAACTCGGTATGCGGAAAACGCCGATCGAACTGTTCCAGCAAATCCTCCAGTACATCCGGGTGCAGGGTATCCGACAAGACGAAGGTCAACCGCGGTTCGGTATTACCCGATAACGAACTGGCGAGCTCATCCAGCCGCGAACTGGCGGCCAGTATTGCTTTCACATAGCCCAGCACCTGCTCGCCCTGCGCGGTTAGCGTCGGCTGGCGAGTGGAACGATCGAACAGAGTTAACCCCAGGTCGGTTTCAAGATTCGAAATCGCGGTACTGATGGTGGATTGGCTTTTACGCATCCGCCGGGCGGCGGCGGAGAACGAACCGCTGGCGGCGGCTTCTACAAAGGCGGTAAGAGCTTCGGGAGAATAGTGCATAACCTATCTACTTTATCGATGGAATCTATCTTTTGTTTATCACATTTTTCCATAAAATGCCGGGTAAATCTGGATGACAGAACTAACAAGAGGTATCCCAAAATGAAAACCAATAACCTGCAACATAAGACGCTACTGGAACGCGTACTCCACGCGGTGAGCTTTGAAGGCCTCGCCACGTTAATTCTGGCCCCGACCGCGGCCTGGTTAATGCAGCGATCGGTGGTCGAAATGGGCGGCTTGGCCATTTTGCTCGCCACCATGGCGATGGTCTGGAACCTGATCTATAACGCCGCCTTCGACCGTCTGTGGCCGGTTTCACGCCTGGCGCGTACGTTGCGGGTGCGCGCGCTGCATGCCATCGGCTTTGAGTGCGGCTTTATCATCATCGGCGTCACCGTTGTCGCGCTGGTACTCGGCGTGTCGCTGGTGCAGGCATTTATGCTGGAAATCGGCTTTATGCTGTTCTTCCTGCCCTACACCATGTTCTTTAACTGGGCGTGGGATACGCTGCGCGTGCGCGTCCTGAAGTATCGCCAGCCGCAGAGTCTGCCGAATAATTAACGTTCTCGATCGCGCGGATCGTCTAACCCTTTGGCGATCCGCGGGTTTATTTATCACCGAAAACTATCACCGCAAACGATTCATAAATGTGGTAAATTGCACTCCTTTTTTTGGGTTATACGGTTGATAAATTCGCATAATGTCTAAAATTTGGTCTAAAGAAGAAACTCTATGGAGTTTTGCTCTATATGGCACTGCCGTAGGCGCCGGCACCCTATTCCTGCCGATTCAACTCGGTTCGGCCGGCGCCATCGTGCTGTTCCTCACCGCTCTGGTTGCCTGGCCGTTAACCTACTGGCCGCACAAAGCACTGTGTCAATTCATCCTGTCGGCCAAAGTGGCTGCCGGTGAAGGGATCACCGGCGCGGTCAATCATTACTACGGCAAAAAAGTCGGCAATCTGATCACCAGCCTGTACTTTCTCGCCTTCTTCGTGGTGATCCTGATCTACGCCGTGGCGATCACTAATTCGCTGGCGGAACAACTGGCGAGACACGTGGCGATGACCCCTGGGGTACGCGCCCTGCTGAGCCTTGCCGTGGTGCTGGTACTGAATCTGATCTTCCTGATGGGGCGCCATATGACCATCAAAGTGATGGGATTCCTCGTCTTCCCGCTGATTGGCTGTTTCCTGTTCCTCTCCATCTACCTGATTGGCAGTTGGCAACCGGAACATCTCACCAGCCAGATGCAGCTGAACGCAAAGACCTGGCACCAAATCTGGATCTCAATTCCCGTGATGGTTTTCGCTTTTAGCCATACGCCGATTATTTCGACCTTCGCTATCGATCAGCAGGAGAAATATGGTGAGCTGGCCATGGGTAAATGCAAAAAAATCATGAAGGTGGCCTACACCATCATCTGCGCCAGCGTGCTGTTTTTTGTCTTCAGTTGCCTGCTGTCCATTCCGCTACCGTACATCGAAGCCGCGCGTAATGAAGGGGTGACGATTCTCTCTGCGCTCTCCATGGCGCCGGGCGCGCCGGGCTGGCTGGCGGTGACCGGCATTATCGTCGCGGTGGTCGCGATGTCGAAATCGTTCCTCGGCACCTATTTTGGGGTGATCGAAGGCGCCAGCGAGATCGTTAAAACGTCTCTCGGCCAGCTCGGTATTCGCAAGAGCCGCGCCTTTAACCGCGCCATGTCGATTATGCTGGTCTCGGCGCTGACTTTCATCGTCTGCTTTATCAATCCGAACGCCATCTCGATGATTTACGCCATCAGCGGCCCGCTTATCGCCATGATTCTGTTCATCATGCCGACGCTGTCGACCTACATTATCCCGGCGCTCAAGCCCTATCGTTCACTGGGTAATCTCATTACCTTGATCGTCGGCCTGCTCTGCGTCTCGGTGATGTTCTTCAGTTAAATCTCTCCTGCGGCGACGCCCTCAGCGTCGCCGCACGTTCTGCCAACATTCTCGCCCATTACCTCTCCCTGACGGGATTACACTTACTCCTTGCCTATCATCGGAGGGAGTCATTATGTCCAACGTAACATTATCCGGGGTCGCGACCTTAGGCGACCGTCAGGTTTACCGGCTTGGATACGGCGCCATGCAGCTCGCCGGCCCCGGCGTATTTGGCCCGCCAAAAGATCCTGACGCCGCCATTCGCGTTCTGCAAGAAGCCGTCGCCGCCGGGGTGAATCATATCGATACCTCCGATTTCTACGGCCCGCACATCACCAATCAGCTGATTCGTCAGGCGCTGCATCCCTATGGCGATGATCTGTGTATCGTTACCAAAGTCAGCGCCCGCCGCGATGAGAAAGGCAACTGGCTACCGGCGATGTCGCCGGCGGAACTCACCCAGGCCGTCGAAGATAACCTGCGTAACCTCGGCCTGGAGAGGCTGGAGGTAGTGAATTTACGCAGTATGCTCGGCACCCACGGCCCGGTGGAAGGCTCGCTGGAAGAACCGCTAACGACCTTACTGGAACTAAAAGCCCGCGGTCTGATTCGCCACATCGGTCTGAGTAACGTCACCGCCAGACAGGTCGCCGATGCGCAGAAGCTGACCCCCATCGTCTGCGTGCAAAACCAATACAACATCGCTAACCGCGGTGACGACGCGTTAATCGACGCGCTGGCGCAGCAAAACATCGCCTACGTGCCGTTCTTCCCGCTGGGTGGTTTTACGCCGCTACAGGCGCGGGAACTTAACGAGGTTGCCGCCGGGCTCAACGCCACGCCGATGCAGGTGGCGCTGGCGTGGCTACTACAGCGCTCACCGAATATTTTGCTGATTCCGGGCACCTCATCGGTGGCGCATTTACGGGAAAATCTCGCCGCCGCGACGCTTTCTCTGCCCGTCGAGGCGCTGGCGACGCTGGATAACATCACCGGCTGATGGCGTCAACTCCCCCCTTTACGGCGTTTGTCGTAAAGGGTTATCCCCTTAATATTAAGCTGGAATTAGGCCATCTCTGCTGGCACTATATATCCTACAAATCGGGTTTTGCTGATTCCTTATCCGGGCAATAACCTTATAAATTGCATTGAGTTACGTTATTTCTTAGGCCTCCTAATTGGGAGGCTGTTGTCGTTTGTATTGTTCTATGGTTTTTGTTAACACTCTTGATTACAGGAAAAAACAATATCGGCTTCGACGTTTATACAAATCAATTTGGCCACAAAGATAGTCAATATCATCGAACGTTCACAAAAACATCTGGTTAACATAATCAGTATGTCGCTATTGCTGTAAAAAAAATTAACTATGCACAGTAACGATTCAACAAGGATTACCCATGATAGAGGGAACGATAAAAACCAGTAAGTATGAAATCATTGCTATTTTCAGAGAGGAACAGAGAAAGCAAACAGAGATAGAAATTTTCTTTAATAACAAAAGCATCAGTACTCAGATTGCGCGTGTCGATTTTGCTGAATTCCATATCCGCAGCGAGAGCAAAATCCCGGCGGGGAATAAATTCAAATTTATTCTGCATAGCGATTCAGGAAAGATCGAGTTCACCTCCCAGCGGCAGAAGAATTCCGCTGGCGGCGCGGAGAATAGCAATAAGGTGGCATTTGCGTTACCAGAATGCATCCAGGTTGTACAAAGACGACGAGATCCCAGATTTCGTTTGCGCGATGAGAATGATTTCTTTTGTCATGGCCGCCATAAAAATGGCGAAAACTATGCTTTTGATATCAAAGATATTTCTGATGGCGGCTGCGCGCTGATTGCGCAAAGTCCAAACCTGAAATTCCTGGCCAACAACTCAACGTTGAAAAACGCCATTCTGTCTCTGGCGGAATATGGCGAAATCACCGTTGATCTGGTTATCAAGAACGTGGCGATGGTCACGCTGGATAGCGAAGAGAAGAATCAGGAAAACTACTATCAGATTTCCTGTCAGTTTAAGTTCCGCCGCAGCGACGACAGGAAGAAAATAGAAAAAACGCTGATCGATTTGATTCTGGAAGCCAAGCGGAAGAAGAGAGTTTAATGCCCTTGAACAATATCTTGCTGTACACCGACGACAATATCATTGGCCAATCTATTCACGATTATCTGAGCGATATTCACCAGGATATCACCCAGGCCAGTTATCAGGACATCGTACAAGGGGGCGTCGCGCCCCTGGCTGAGACGGTGATCCTCAATATGATCCACAAGGATATATCCGCTGCCGATACGGTCGTATTACTCAACAAACTGCGCTTTCATTTCTCGCGCTGTACATTGTTGGTATTGATGGTAAAAAGCGATATCGCCAATCTGTGCCGGGAATTAATAGATCTGGAAAACCTGTTAATCCTGACGGAAAAATCTTCCTTAGACGCATTTTCGGCAATTACCAGAACGCAGGATGAAAACCCGCAGTCCCGGTATTTGCGCACGCAGCGAAAGCTGACGGCCAGAGAGCTGCAGGTACTGGAACTTATTATCGCCTGCAATAACAATAAGCGAATTGCCTCGCTGCTCAATATCGACCATAAGACGGTGCACAGCCATCGCATTCACATCATGAAAAAGTTGGGAATTAATAGCTCGCAGGTGATGCATAAGCAAATCGTCAATATGAATCACTGCTGAACGGGCATACCGTCGCCGGGCCTACAACGCCAGAGCAAAATGTTGACGCAGCGCTCGCTTACCGGGTTCGCTAATTGTCACTTCGCGGTAGCCGGGCACCAGCGTGAACCAACCTTTTTGCACGCCCCACTGCAACAAGGCAGCGCCCGCGGCACCACCCAGATGAAAACGGCGCTCGCTCCAGTCGAGGCAGGCGCAGCAGGCTTTGCGGCGGGATCCGTTATCACACGCTATGCCTAAGCGGGCGAAATTCGCCTTCCCCGCCGCAGTAAGCGCTGCGCCATTTGCCGTAAGCCAGGCTTGCTGTTGCAGAAAATCATAGATGGCGACGGCTACCTCGCCCGCCAGATGATCGTAGCAGGTACGCGCCATACGCAGCGTTCCCGGCGTACGCGTAGTCAACGGCACAGCGCTTTTTCCGGCCATGGTCATCATATTTTCCAGCAATCCGGCGACATCGCCGCCCGCCAGGCGATAGTAGCGATGCCGCCCTTGCGCCAGGCAGATCAGTAAGCGACTGCTGACTAACCGGCTAAGATGCGCGCTGGCAGTCGACGGCGAAATATCCGCCGCGACGGAGAGCTCAGTCGCCGTCCATGCCCGGCCATCCATTAGCGCGCAGAGTATTTTCACTCGTGAAGGATCAGCCATCGCCGAGGCAACCGCCGCCATCGCGACGGCCAGCGCTTCGTCATCATCAATGACAACCGCAGGGTGCAACATAGTGCCTCCGCTTAATATTGGTTACGCAGAACGTGAACTCTGCATCTGGTATTCACGCAGTACCTGCGCCACGCGAATCTGATAATCAGCAAAGATAGACTCCCGCCCTTCCCGCTGCGCCGCCTGATGACAAATATTGCGCTTCCAGGCCGTCACCGCCTGTTCGTCCCGCCACCACGACAGCGACAATATCTTTCCCGGCGCACTGAGGCTTTGAAAACGCTCGATGGCGATAAAGCCGTCGATGGTCTCCAGCAGCGGTTTCAATTGCGCCGCCAGCGCGAGATATCGTTCCTGCTGCGCTGGCGTGACCTGTGCTTCAAAGAGTACCGCAATCATGGTTTTTTCCTCCAGTAACGAATAAAGCCGCACTGTAGCGCGTCGTTCGCAATCAATGCTTCGCCAGCGGGCGAAGTATCGCCGGCGTGACAAGCCAGAAAACGACCAAACCATTCACGCAATCAATATCAAACCCAAATTTGGCGAGGATAAAACGCGAAGCGAAGGAAACCATTAGTATCAGCGATGAATTATAACTAATTGTTTTTAATTATATTTTTAATAAAACGTCAATCATTGGTCATCCAGCCGTCATAAAAATGTGATCTAAATCGCACTTTTTGCAACGTACGTTATAGTTAGCAGGCTTATTATAAACCCATCGAAAGCACAACGCTTTCCACCATAAAAGTTAAAAGGATAAACACCATGAAAAACGTAAAATTACTTGCTGCTGCTGGTATGCTGTCTCTGGTTTCTTTCGCAAGCTTCGCGGCTCACCCGGTGAGCGTGACCTCTGATACCCTGGACAACGCAGAAGCAAAAATCGCTGCTATCGCTAAAGATCAGGGCGCCTCTTACCACATTACCGAAGCCTATACCGGTAATCAGGTACACATGACGGCGGAACTGTCTAAATAACCGAATGGTCGCAGAGGGAGCTGCCGGACAGGTCGTCTCAGGACGGCTGGTCTGGCTCCCGCCACGTAACAAAACACGGCAATGTCGAGCCCCTTTATGGGGCTTTTTTACGTCAACGTTTCGCCAGCGCGCGCTGAATAGAGAGCACACTCGCCAGCACCACAATCAGCCCTGCCAGCGCCATCCCCTCAATTTTCTGCCCGAGAAATATCCACCCCAACAGCACCGCCGTCACCGGGCTAAGCAGGCTCATTGCCGATACCGCCACCGGCGACAATCTGCTGATACCGCGAAACCATAAACCATAGGCCAGCATCGCCCCGGCCACACACAGCCAGACATAACCTGCCGCCTGTAATAGAGTGATGTTGTACAACGGCGGATCCACCAGCAGCGCGATGGGCAGTAACACGATCCCGCCAATCAACAATTGCCAGCCGGTCATCGCCACGACCGGCAGCGATAACGCCCAGCGCCGCGACAGCCAGGTGCCCAGCGCCATACTGACGGCGCCAAGAAAAGCGGCGCCAATACCTAACGAATCCAGCACCGTGCGCGGAGAAAGCAGCAACATCGCCATACCGATGATCCCGGCGCAGGCGGATACCACCGCCAGCCACGGCGAACGCTGACGATCCACGCACCAGGCAAGCAGCATCACCAGCAGCGGCTGAATCGCGCCGATCACCGCCGCCAGCCCGCCGGGCAGCCGGTAGGCGGCGATAAACAGCAGCGCCTGAAAGGCGCCGATATTTAATATTCCGGTAATGACCAGCTTCCACCACTCACCGCGCTGCGGAAACTGACGGCTCCACAGTAACAACGCAATCCCGGCGGGCAACACCCGCAGCAGCGCGGCGATAAAAGGACGGTCCGGCGGTAGGAACTGCGAAGTAACGATATAGGTGGTCCCCCAGATAGCGGGAGCCAGTGCGGTCAGCAGCAGATCGACCGCCAGATGACGAGTAAAAAAGGCCATGATTTTATCTTCATATCAAGTTAAATTGTGTAGCAAGTATGTATCGATAAATATCTTGATATCAAGATAAGTGAGCACACATGGACAAATTACCGCCAACGGATGCCGTTGACCGCATTCTCGCCCAATGGCAGCGCGAGCGCCCGGATCTGGATTGCAGCCCAATGGGGCCAATTGGCCGCCTCAAGCGCTGCGCCATGCTGCTGGAGCCGCGGGTGGAGGCGGCGTTTGTTAAACATGGGCTGGTACGTTGGGAGTTCGACATGCTGGCGACGCTGCGCCGCGCCGGCGAGCCATTCGTGCTGTCGCCGACCCAGCTCTTTTCGACGCTGATGATTACTTCCGGCACGATGACCCATCGCCTTAAGGCGCTGGAAAAACGGGGGTTGATCGCTCGTTTAGCGAATCCTCAGGATGCCCGCAGCATGCTGGTGGCGTTGACGCCAGCGGGACGAGCGCTGATCGATGAGGCGGTTGCCACCCACGTGGCGAATGAGCGACAACTGCTGGCAGGGCTTTCAGAGACCCAACTTCAGCAGTTAGACGAAGCGCTGCGGGTGTTTATGCGCCTGCTTGAGGATGAGCACTAGCCGACGATTAGGTCTTATTACGATGACTTACCTGCGACTCACTGAGAGTCGTCGCTACTGAATCGCAAGGCTATGTTGCTGGCGTATTGCGTTTTGCAATAACCGGCAAATACGCATACCATCTGCACATTCTATCGTCGTCAGGCAAGGAGATGCTTGTGGATAAGACTCACTCTTCGACCCCGCCAGAGAGCCACGAAAGCCGCTTTCATAAAGAAGAGTTCCCCTTTTTTTGGGTGGTTAACGTTTACGCCCGTTATACCCAATTAATGGAAATCGAGCTCAAAAAAATCGACATCGACCTTTCCCGTTTCCGCGTACTGATGCTGGTGCACCAATACCACCGCGCCAGTATTTCGCGGATCACCGAATATGCTGTTAGCAAGATGCCGACGGTGACCAAAATTGTTGGCCGCCTGCGCGATGACGGCCTGCTGACGACCCACGTTAGCGTCAGCGATGGCCGGGTCACCGAAGCAGAACTCACCGCCGCCGGTGAAGCCAAGGTAGCCGAAGCCCGGGCGTTAGCGGAAACCGTGTTTACTAAAGCCTTCAAGGGCATCACCCCGGCGCAAGAAAAAAAGATGAACCAGGTGCTGGCGCTCATTCTGCACAACCTCGATGACTAATCCCCTGCACCAATAACCATTTTCCATAAATGGTTATTGCTTTTGTTTTGCCCTCCCTGCGTTTTTCGCACACTTTTTTATCATTTTTTTAACTTATATTTTTCATTTATTTTTGTGACGCCCTTCAAGAGATTAAAATTTATACATCACATTTTAATGATTTAAATCAATCAGTTAAAAAACACCCCCTCCTTCATAGCATCATCTTATCCTCAATTACGATGTAAAAAACGGGCAACAATTTACTTGAAATTTCAAGTTTTACTGACAAGATTACCTCAAACGCCAGCGGGTCGTTTTTTAGTCATTTCGCGCGGTAATTATCACCCTCACGGAGATGTGAAACATGGTTACTGAACATCGTACAGAGACAGAAAACGCACAATCCGGGTTTATCTCGCGCTTTACCCTTGGCGACGGCGAGCTGACGTTCGCAGTTAAAGACAGTCTCGATATTGCCGGTTTTCCGACCCGCGCCGGCAGCCCGGTATTGCAGGATGCGCCGCCCGCCGTCCGCCATGCCGCCGTAGTCGAGGCGCTGCTGGATAACGGCTGTCAGCTGCGCGGAAAAACCACCCTGCACGAGCTGGCCTTTGGCGTCACCGGCATCAACCCGCATAGCGGTACGCCACGCAATCCGCATTATCCGCAGTTAATCCCCGGCGGTTCGTCCAGCGGCTCTGCCGCCGTGGTCGCGGCCGGTGAAGTCGACTTCGCCGTCGGCACCGATACCGGCGGCTCGGTGCGGATGCCCGCGGCCTGCTGCGGCGTGGCTGGCCTGAAGCCGAGCTTTGGCCGTCTGAGCCGCGCAGGCGTCATGCCGACGGAAAGTTCACTAGACTGCGTCGGCCTGTTCGCCCGCGATATCGCCACATTGCGTCAGGCGCTGGCAAAAGCGCTGAGGGAACCGGCTCCTCCTGCGCGCCGGGAAGCACCCGCGATAAGCTATCTGGCGGGCACGGCAACGCCGGAAATTGAGCAACTGATCGTCTCACGTCTGCAGCAAGCGGGCCTGGCATGGACTCGCGCTGAACTGCCGGGATTCAACGAAGCGCATCAGGCCGGGCTTACGGTGATAAGCCAGGAAAACTGGCTGGCGTTTCACAGCATTATCAACGCGCCGAATCTGGCGCCGGACGTCGCCCAGCGGATCCGCGCCGGCGCGGAAATCGGCCCTCAGCAGCGGCAGGCTGCGGAAAGCGTGCGTCAACAATTTAGCGCCGCGGTGGATGCTCAACTGGCGAAAACACCGCTGATTCTGCTGCCGACCCTGCCGGAATGTCCGCCAACGCTGGAAGAAGCGGCGGATTCGCTCAAGGTGGTCAACCTGACTCGTCTGGTGCGCCCATTTAATTTAAGCGGCCATCCGGCCCTGAGTCTGCCGCTTGGCGAAATTAATCATCGCCCGGTGGCGCTGCAATTAATCGCCAATAAAAATAAAGAGTTCGATTTACTTAATTACGCTGAGTATTTGCTGGAAAAATTAAAATAATAAAACCGTACTTTCATTAACTGGAAGAGGCTAAATCGCATGTTAAACCCCTCTGCAACTTCGCGTGCGGAAAAGACCCTGCACGCCACGACAATAGAGTTTGCCGAATTACTCGAGGATATTAAAAAGCGCAGCGAGGAATTCGAGCAGCAGAAATATATCCCGGCGGATATTATTTCCCGCTTTAAAAAGATTGGTGTTTATCGCGCGCTGGTGCCAAAACGCTACGGCGGCGATGAAATCTCGCCGGCGGAATTTTGCCAGTTAATTGAAACGCTCTCAACGGCGGACGGATCCGCCGGCTGGGTGGCGAGTTTCGGCATGAATCCATTTTATCTTGGCGGCCTGCCGCCGAGCAGTCTCGATGAGCTTTACCGCCACGGACCGGATATCGTCTTTGCCGGTGGGATCTTCCCGCCGCAAAAGGCGACGACTCAGGATGGCGGCTACCGCGTCAGCGGACGCTGGAGCTTCGCCAGCGGCTGCAGCGGCGCCGAACTTATCGGCGTGGGCATTCTGACCGATGACGGCAGCGATCGTCCGCTGCCGCGCATCGCGGTGCTACCCGCCGGGGAGTTCACCATCGATCCGGTCTGGAATACGGTCGGCCTCTCCGGTACCGGCAGCCATGACGTAGTGCTGAATAATGCCTTCGTGCCGCAGGAGTGGACCTTTATTCGCGGCGGCGAACTTAACCTCGAAGGCCCTTTGTATCGCTACCCGGTACTGTCGCTGGCCACTCAGGTACTGTCGGTGGTGGCGCTGGGTATCGCCCGCGCGGCGTTATCGGAAATTTACGCCATTGCCGAACGCCAGAGCTCGGTCACCGGCGCGCCGTGCCTGGCGGATCGTCAATTCGCGCAGATGGAAATCGCCCACTGCGAAGCGGAACTGCGTTCGGCGCGCTGCTGGTTCTATGACGCCATCGACGACGTCTGGCAGGCGATTCTGCGCGGCGATGAACCGGGAGAAGAGCGGATTAACGCCATGCGCCTCTCTTCCACCCACATTACCCGAGTTTCTGCGTCGGTTACCACCCGCGCGCTGAAACTGGCCGGGATGCCGGGCATTTCAATGCGTAGCCCGCTGCAGCGCTATGCCCGCGACTCCATGGTCATCACCCAGCACGCCTTTATGGGCGAGCTGACCTACATCAACGCCGGCAATATGTTCTTCGGCCACTCGCCGCAGCCCGGCTATTTATAAGTCAACACGGAGCCGGCAATGAATGAAGAAATGCTGCAACGCCTGGAGAAGCTGGAAGCCGTAGTGCAGATCCGAAACGCCATCAGCCAGTATATGCATCTCTGTGATGACCTGACGCATCCGGATACCGCCCGGCAAATTGGCGCGCTATTTAGCGAAACGGCTATTTGGGAAGGTATCGGCGAATTATATCAACAAAAGCTCGGGCGCCATTGCGGCAGAGCGGCGATCGTCGGGATGATGAACGCTTATATTAGCGAACCGTCACACTTCGCCATTAACGTACATTATTTAACGGCCGAGCATATTTGCGTTGGCGAAAATAACCACGCGGTTGGTCGCTGGAAAATGCTGCAGGCTTCGACATTTCGCCGTGGCGGCTCGCATTTAAATAGCGCGGAGCTCGTTATTGAATTTATTAAACAAGATCAACAGTGGTTAATTCATCATTTTACCACCCGTAATTTATTTAGCCGCCCGGTAGCTGACTGGCATTCGCTCGCCGATTTACCGGTGCCTGATGGTCATTAAAAGAGATATGTGGAGAGTGACAATGTCTGAATGTATTCCGGTAAAAAATATCGATACCCGCCATACCGCCGAAACGCTGGCGGCACTGGTGCAAAGCGACCGGGTCCATACCTGTCTCTATACTTCCGAGGAAATTTTCGACCTCGAGATCGACAACATTTTTAACCGTACCTGGGTGTGGGTCGCCCACGAGAGCGAAATCCCTGACGCCGGCAGCTATAAATCCTCGATGGTGGGTACCCAGCCGGTGATCGTCGTACGCGATCGCAAAGGCAATATCAACGTGCTGCTCAACCGCTGCCGCCACCGCGCCGCCACCGTTTGCGAACATCGCAGCGGGAAAACGAACGGTTTTACCTGCCCGTATCACGGCTGGGGCTATGGCCTCGACGGCGCGCTGCGCGGGGTACCACATCCGGAGAGCTACGGCGATACGCTGAACAAATCTGAGCTCGGCATGGTGCGCCTGCGCGTTGAAAGCTACGCCGGAATGATTTTCGCCAGCTTCAACCACGACATTGAACCGCTGACCGACTTCCTCGGCCCGGCGATGAAATGGATGGATCTGTTCATGAAACAGGGGGCTGGCTACGCGCTGCAGGCTACCACCGCGCACCGTTTTCGCTTTCCCGGCAACTGGAAAATCCAGCTGGAAAATACCACCGACGGCTATCACTTCCCTATCGTCCATAAGTCGTTTTTAAGCTCGGTCGATAAACAGACCGAAGAGATGCTCAACTTCGTCGACGGCAAAGGTTTCGTGGAAGATCTCGGCAACGGCCACAGCGTGATGGTGATGATCCCCGAGCTTATCGATCTGGAAGCCAATCTCGATGCGCCAATCCCGGAGCGCTTTAGCGAGCTGGCCCAGGCCCTGCGCGAGGAAGGCCACGACGAGCAGCAGGTGCGGCGCATCGTACGCGCGGTGGGCGGCAGCGGTTTTAACCTTAACCTGTTCCCCAATGTCGCCTGTTCAATGGCCTTCTTCCGCGTGCTGCAACCCGTGTCGGTAAAAGAGACGGAAATTCATCACATGGTGCTGACCATGAAGGATGGCCCGACGATCGCCAACCAGGCGCGCCTGCGGCTGCACGAACACTTCCAGGGGCCGATGGGCTTTGGCACCCCCGATGATTCAGAGGCCTGGGAACGCGTTCAGCGCGGCGGCGGCGCGGGCGACGATCTGTGGATCATGCTCAATCGCGGCCTGCCCGGCGAAGTCCGCACCGCAGACGGCCTGCGCAGCGACGTCAGCGCCGAAACCGGCATGCGCGCCGCTTATCAACAATGGAAAAAGTACATGACCGCTGACAATCGGGGGCAATAATGAACACATCACCTATCCTCAACGCCGCCATTCAGTTTATTAACCTGGAAGCGGACCTGCTCGATCAAGGCGAATTTCGTGAATGGCTGGCGCTGTGGCGCACCGAGGGAATGTACATCATTCCCATCGACCAGCAGACCACCGATTTCGCCAACGTGCTCAACTACGCCTACGACAACCACGAGATGCGGGAAAAACGCGTGCAGCGTTTATACAGCGGCGAATCGATCTCCACCACCCCGCGCGCGCGCACTATCCGCATGAGCGGCCGTTATCGCCTGCTCAGCGCCAGCGATGAGGTCGTCGAAGTACGCTGCGCCCAATTCCTTTACGAGTACCGCAAGGGCAATGAACAGCACTACGCCGCTGACGTCACCTGGACGCTGGCGCCGGAGGGCGACAGTTTCCGCATCCTGCAAAAGGTCGTGCGCCTGATTAACGGCGACGATTACCTGCATAGCATTGGCTACATCCTGTGAGGACTTTATGACACGTAGCGTACTTATTACCGGCGCGGCCAACGGCCTCGGGCTGGTTATTAGCCGCCATCTCTGGCAACAGGGCTATCAGGTGGCGATGGCGGATCTCAACCTCGATGCGGTCACCCGTAGCGCCCAGGAGATCGATCCCAGCCAGCAGCGGCTGCTGCCGCTGGCGCTGGATATTCGCCAGCCGCAACAGTTCAGCGACGCGCTGGCGCAGATCCGCGCACGCTTCGGCGAACTCGACGTGCTGGTCAACAACGCCGCCTTAACCCTGACCACACCGATCATGGAGATCGACGTGGAGGAGTTCGATCGCGTCACCAGCACCAATCTGCGCGGTACCTTTGTCGGCTGCCAGACCATCGGCCGCTATTTCAGCCAGCGCCAGCGGGGCAGCATTATTAACCTCGCGTCGCTGGCCGGGCAAAACGGCGGCACCGCCTCCGGCGCCCACTATGCAGCCTCCAAGGGCGGCATTATTACGCTGACCAAAGTCTTCGCCCGCGCCCTGAGCAACGACGGGGTGAGCGTCAACGCGATTGCGCCGGGGCCGCTGGATCTTCCTTCCGTTCGCGCCGCGGTGCCGGAAGAGAAAATGCCGGCGCTGCTGGAGATGATCCCGATGAAGCGGCTTGGCGATCCGCTGCTGGTCGCCCGCGCGGTAGAACTGCTGGCGGCGCCCTCCGCCACCTTTATCACCGGCGCGACCTGGGACATCAACGGCGGCATTTATATGCGTTAAGCCCTTCGCGGGTGGAGAAAAACTATGGCTGAAACATTGACTGTACGCGTCACAGAACGCGAAATTCAGGGAGCCGAGGTGGTAGTCCTGACGCTGGCCTCGCCGGACGGCGCTCCCCTGCCCTCGTTTAGCGCCGGGGCGCATATCGATCTGCATCTTGGCGATGGCATCGTGCGCCAGTATTCGCTGTGCGGCAGCGCCCATCACCCGCAGCGCTATCGGTTGGGGATCCTCAAAGATCGCGCCTCGCGCGGCGGTTCGCTGGCGGCGCACGCTTTACAGCCCGGCGACGAGGTGCAAATTAGCCCCCCGCGCAACCTGTTCGCGCTGGAGATGTCGGCGCCTCATACCATTCTGATCGGCGGCGGCATTGGCATCACGCCGATGCTGGCGATGGCCGATACGCTATTTCGCGCCGGGAAATCCTTCGAAGTGCATTACTGCGGCCACAGCCGTGAGGGAATGGCGTTTCTGGCCGAGCTGGCGGATTGCCACTTTAGCGCCCAGGTTCAGCTACATATCAGCGATGAAAACGGCAGGATCCGCCCTCAGGAACTCCTGACGCCTCACGCCGCCGCCGGTCACCTGTACGTTTGCGGTCCGGAGGGTTTTATGGCGTGGATTAATGAAACGGCTCAGGGGTGCGGTTTCAGCGCGGAGCGGCTGCATCAGGAGTATTTCAACCGCGAGGTAGAAACCAGCGGCGGCAGTTTTGAGGTTGAGGTTCCGGAACTCAACCTTAGCGTTACCGTCGGCGAAAACGAGACCATCGTCGCCGCGCTGCAAAAAGCCGGCATCAAAGTGAAAGTCTCCTGCCAACAGGGCGTCTGCGGCACCTGCCTCGCCAACGTTTGTAGCGGCGTACCTGACCACCGCGACGAGTATTTAACCGAAGAAGAACGCGAAGATAACGACCAGATCCTGCTGTGCTGTTCGCGGGCTAAAACCCCGCGGCTGGTTATTGAAGGCTTCGAATACGTCAAACTGAAATAACGGGTATTACTATGAACCTGACATCTGATTTTCGTAATGCCATGGCGCAGCTGGGCAGCGCGATCACCATCATTACCACCGATGGCCCGGCGGGCCGCTTCGGCTTTACCGCTTCGGCGGTGTGTAGCGTGACGGATTCGCCGCCGACGCTGCTGGTATGTATGAACCGCTCGTCCTTCGCGCACGGCAAATTCCAGCACAACGGCGTGCTGTGCGTTAACGTGCTCTCCGGTCAGCATCAGCAATTGTCCGGGATTTTCGCCAATGGCCAAATCCGCTCTGAAGAACGCTTCCTGCACGACGAATGGCTGGCGCTGGAGACCGGTTCACCGGCGCTGGCTTCCGCCGTGGCGAACTGCGACTGCGTCATTGCCGACAGCCACGAAGTGGGCAGCCACAGCGTATTTTACTGCGAGGTCAAACAGATCCGCTTCGGCAACCCCAGCGACGGGCTGGTCTGGTTTAATCGCCAGTTCCACACCCTTAGCATGGCGTCGTGCCGTTAAGTTTCATCATAACCATAAAAACCCTGCCGACCCATCGCCCGGCGCCAGCAGGCGCCGCCTGATTCACCTGCACTGGAGTTAACCTTATGTCTGGAGCTGTGAGCGGTACAACGGTCCCCCCGGCGCAACCTATGCGCAAATTAATCATCGGATCTTTTCTCGGCAACTCGCTGGAATGGTACGATTTTTTCCTGTATGGCACCGCGGCGGCGCTGGTCTTCGGGCCGCTGTTTTTCCCCGCCAGTAATGACCCGCTGCTCGGATCATTTTTAGCCTTTTCCGGTTTCGCCATCGGCTTTATCGCCCGTCCGCTCGGCGGCGTGATATTCGGCCATCTCGGCGATCGCTACAGCCGTAAAATGACGCTGATCATCACCCTGACGCTGATGGGCGCCAGTACGTTCTTAATTGGCCTGCTGCCAACCTACGCTCACATCGGCGTGTTGGCGCCAATCGCCTTGATTACGCTGCGCTTTGTACAGGGCGTGGCTTCCGGCGGTGAATGGGGCGGCGGCGTATTAATGCTGAGCGAAAACGCGCCGGAAAGCCAAAAAGGGTACTACACCGCCTGGAGCCAGGTGGGCGTCTGCGGCGGGTTTGTTCTTTCTTCGCTGGCATTCTATCTGGTGCAGCTGCTACCGCAGGAAGAGGTGATGTCCTGGGCGTGGCGTATTCCGTTTTTGCTCAGCCTGTTTATCTTTCTGGTGGGCGTCTATATCCGCCGTAATATCCAGGAGAACGCGGAATTCGTGGCGCGCAAAGCAGAAAACGACAGCAAAAATGAGGCCCATCATTTACCGGTGCTCAGCGCCTTTAAAAATCATCCACGAGCGATATTACAGGCTATCGGCCTGCGGCTGGCGGAAAACGGCGCGGTGTATATCTTCTTCACGTTTTCAGTGGTCTATTGCAAACATATTGGCATCGACACCCGCGACCTGATCGCGGCGGTCACCATCGCCATGACGGTGGAGATCGCCACGATTCTCGGCTGGGGATGGCTTTCCGATCGCATTGGCCGTAAGCGGCTTTACTATATCGGCGTGATAGGTATGGCGCTGGTCGCCTTCCCCTTCTTCTGGCTGCTGAATATGCACACCTTCCCGGCGATGCTGCTCGCCATGCTGTTGGCGTTGCCATTGTGCCATGGCGCGATGATTGCCGCGCAGCCGTGTCTGATGGTGGATCTGTTTCCGGTGGAGGTACGCTACACCGGGCTAGCGCTGGGACATGAGATTGGGGCGGTGATTTCCGGCGGTATTAGTCCGATGCTGGCGGTGGCTTTTCTGATGATGTGGGATAGCTATATCCCCATTGCGCTGATGCTGCTGGCCTTCGCGCTACTGGCGCTGGTGGCGCTAATGAGTATTCGCCAGCAGCAGTTGCGACCTGAACCGGTCGCGACCACGTAAACCGCGTACACCGCGCGCAAAGGAAGGCGCGCGGTACAGAGGGCTAGTTATTGTTCACCACGATAATGACCCGGCTTTTAATCGTACCGCCGCGGATATTCTCGCCATATTTCATCGGCTTGATTTGCAGATAGATCGGGTTGTTGCTGCCATGCCGGGCCTCCTCGTCGGAGTGATAAAGGAAACCGCTGCCGTACTGGAGTTCCCCGCCCTGGCTGTCGCGCAGATGAAAACCGACTTCGCCGGCGCCGGTGGCGGCATCCTGATCGTCATTCTTCAATATTTTGCTGGTGCCGGCAAAGCCGGAGGCGGCGACAAAGTAATAATCAATTTTGCCCGGCGTCAGTTCGAATACCGCCGACTCGTCCTGGCTACAGTCGATATCGACGCTTTCCATGCGATATTGCGCTTTGTCTTCTTTAATGTCGAAGTAGCTGTAATCGCCCATATTGATGAGACGGTTCGGGACATTAAAACCGCAGGTCATAATATTAATCTGCAGAGTGACGTTAAAGGTGTAATTGATGGTTATCACATGGCATTCTTTATCGCCTTTACAGTATTCAAAACGCATCGAGTAAAGCAGCGGAAATGATTCTCCTGGCCTGACCTGCGTCCCGGTAGGGGTACCTTCTTTAATCGCATAGCGAATACCGATCACGCTGTTGAAGATATCCGCTAAGTTATAACTCTGATTTTTGCGGATGTTGCCACTCGCAAGCGCGTTGAGTTTTGCAGGATCGAGAGAAAACTCCATCACATAGGTTTTACTGCCAACCACCACGTAGAAGTCTTTATTTTCAGGGGGCGTCGAGGTTACCGAGACGCTGACGTTTTGTGGACTTTGGCAGATAAAGTGAAATCCGTCGGCCTGAATATCACTGTTTTGGACATTCAATTCGCCGCTGGCCGCCAGCGGTTTAAATGTGTAATTACCGCTAGCATCCACCGTCAGCGATTTAACATCCGGGGTGACATCGCAGTTCCCCGCCCGCGCTAAAAAAGAGCATAAGCTTAATACCAGCAAAATTATCCATTTCATGAAAATCGTCCTTTTAGCGGCAGACATAGGTCTTACCTTCATCAATGGTATGTTTAAATGTAATGGTGCAGTAATGGCCCTGCTGCTTATCGACCGCGATGGTAATCGACGGCGGAACGTTATCAGTGCGGATATACAGCATGCTGCCCTGGCCGACGACGCCGACATTCTGTCCATCGTTATCTTCAATTTCATAGCCAAATTTAAGCGGCGTACCGTCCGGGCGTTCGGCGTGAATAAGCCAGGGTTGACGCTGATCGGTATCAAACCGCGCCAGCACCACCGCCCCGCGGTACGGAGCGACCGCTTTACGGTTGCCAATCAACTCGGTTTTGCTCTGCGTATTGGCGGTATTCAGCAGCAGCGAACTTTCACGGAAAGGCAATACGTGATCGAAAATGACCGTTCCCTGACCGTTGGTAGTGCGATATTTCTGACCATTGACGTAAGCATTTTCCAGGCCCGGCGCCTGAATGATGGCGAAGGTTTCCGAAAGCTGGTTAGCGAAATTGACGCCGCCGGACCAGGCCACCACCCCGCCTGACAGGCTGCCGCTGGCCTGGGTATATTTCGACGACTGACTGTAGCTGCCGCTCAGCGTCGCCAGCGGCGCGTTCCAGGTAAGGTTGCCGCCGGCGGTGGTTTCATGGTTTTGCTGCTGACGGCTAAAGTTCACGCCATAGTCAAACTGGTCGCGCTGGCCGCCTGTGCCGCTGATGCCGGTGTTATTGGAGGCAAAACCGTCATTATCGAAGGTCGTCGAATTCGACAGCGTCAAACGACGCGCCAGTACGCTGTCGCTCTCTCCCCAGATAAGCGGAATCGAAATGAAGAGGTTAAAGCGCTTATCTTCATGATGATCTTCATCATAGGTCTGGCTGGCCGAAATGGTCCAGGAAACCCGCTGCCAGTTATTAGAGTAGCTCAGCTGATAATCTTTATTGCTGCCGCTTTTTCCCCAGTAGTCACGCCATAAGGCACTCAGTGAAAAAGACCCCAACCCTTCCGGCAACGACTGGCTGATGTTGGCGGAGAAACTATTTTTACGTCCAAAATCATAGCGATAATAGTCATCAATGTTGTAAACATCATTATCATCATGGTGATAACTATTACGGTTCTTCGCCCAAACATGATCGTTAAAAGTACGATAGTCGCTGGTTGAATAGCGATAAGCCGCCATTCCGAAACGCGTTTTAGTCTGGGTGAGGTATTTGTTGTAGGCAATCTGATAGCTTTGTCCTTCAAAAGTACCGTTATCCTGATCGCTACGCGCCCAGGTGCCGTCAACGGATATCGCGCCGAGATGGGTATTCCATCCGGTTCCCATAGTGAAAGCCTGATAATCGGTGCCTAGCATGGTACCGCCATACAGGGTCAGCAGGTTGTTCAGGCCATATTGATAGCTGGCCTGCATAAAGTCTTCCTGATTGCTGGCGCCTTCGATATGGCTGCGCCCGGCGGCAATGTCATATTTAGATACCCCCTGCTGCAACATATTGGGTACCGAGGAATAAGGCACCAGGTAGGTGGTTACCGAGCCGTCGGCTTCACGGATAGTGACATCAAGATCCGCCCCGCCGCCGGCGAGTTGTAAATCAGCAATCGCGAAAGGCCCTGGCGGGACCTCTTTCTGATAGACGGTGAAGCCGTTCTGCTCAATGGTTACCAGCGCGTTGCTCTGGGCAATCCCCTGCACGATCGGCGTGAAGTTCTGTTTTGAGTTTGGCAACATTTGCATGTCGCGGAACAGACGAACCCCACGAAAGCGTACCGCATCGAACATATCCGCAGAGGTATACATGTCGCCTGCGCGCAAGGTCCCTAAAATCGACGCAAAGCCGCGTTCCAGATACAGGGTATTGCTTTTCCAGTCGCCGCTGCCGCTATCGACTTTGCTGTAAGTGGCATCAGAGTGCAACTGCCAGCTCAACAGGTTCAGCCCGCTATTGAAGCGGGCGTAGGTGCTTTTGTTATTGCCGTTATTTTTATAGTCACTGTAATACTGGCTCAAATAATAAGAGGTATACAGCGCGTTAACGCCGCGGTCCCAACTTTCCGGCGCGACGTAGCCGCGCTCAAGATCCTCCACGTAGGCCTGCGGAATTTCTAAATCAAGCTGAAAAATATTGATATTAAAGGTATAACTACCGCTGCGCACCGCGGATTTTAGCGTCATGCACTGGTTATCCTTTGCCATCTGCGCGCTATCCGCTTTGATTCCCAACTGATTTAATAATGCTGATGACAGGCAGGTATCATCCGGATTACTGGCGACTACGATTGGATATTTACCACGCCATTGCTTATTGACGTAAATATCCAATTCATATTCACCGGGAAGTGGTTGATTATCCGCAAAGCGAAAGCTTGATGATTTTTCACCTTTCATTCCGCCGATCATGAAATTGGTATCAAAAGTCTCTTCGGCGGCCTGCAACTGACCGGATAATAAAACCAACAATATCATTGAGGAAAGCGGCGTCATCCTTAACATGGCCAACTCCATTATTTATTATTTTACATTGAGCCTGTCGCTAATAAAGTTTCCATTATCATCAATCATCGTTAGCGAATACTGGCGGGCGAGATTATTTTTTAAAATGACATCCTGACTGGATAACGGCGCAATCATCACGCTGCGCTCATTAACTTTAACATTACTGACTTTAACTTCAGTAATCGTCAGCCAATTTGCGGTACCATTGGCGATATGCAGAGCGTTTTTTCGGGAAGACAGCGAAATATTTTTAAAGGTATCTTTATTTACCGCCGCAATGCCTTTAGGACGATAAAAAAGCTTAATACGGTTTTGCATGGCAAACCGTAGCGTATTCGCCCCCTCACTTCCTGGCGTATTCGGAGGAATATCGAGTACGTTGAGATAAAACAGCGACTCCTTGTTTGGCGGAAGTTTGTTGGCTAATTTTTTTATTCGCAGCTGCTGTCCGGAGTTACCCGCTATGCGCGCCACCGGCGGCGACAGCAGGAACGGCACGTTGATTTTTTCCGGCGGCAACGAGGTATTGCCATCGTCAATCCACGACTGCACCAGTGAAGAGCGGGCGCCATGATTCATCAACTGTACGACCACTTCTTGTTTCTCAGCCGGATAAACCACCCGGGTACCGAAAATCACCACTCCGGCATGCGCGGGCTGCATAGCGATAAATAAACCTGCTAATAAAATCCGTTTCATAGCACCACACCCTTAGCACAATAATTGCCGGCGAAGCGCCGGCACAGGTCCTTACTCCGCAGAGACGGCAATCGTTAACACCGAGCGGACTTCACCGGCGGTCACCGGAGTGGCGGCATTAATTCGGGCGTATTGCGCAGAGAAGTTCATTTGATAGACGCCATTGCCCATAGAAGTCACCGCCCCCGGCAAATTATTGACGTCATACATGGTATTTTCATTAATCTCCGATTCACCCAGTTTTAATTTAAAACCGACCCCGTTAGCAGAAGTTGTAGTCGCGATAGGATTAAGTATGCCGCCGGCAGTATAGGTCCCGCCACTAATATCAATCGATTTCAATACTGTGCCTTCCGGGCAAACAATAGTTAATGGATCGCTACTGGTGGCGAAATTACCGGATAAGACTTGACCGGCCGACATGCCGGCAAAACGGGTGGCATCAACATCAGCCAATTGAATTGTACTGCTATAATCGGTTTCAAAACGACAAGAAGAATTAATAACATTACCAATAATAACTAACTCACCCTGCTCTTCATTTGGTACCGCGGCAAAAGCATTAACACTCATCAGCACGGTTGAAAATACTGCAGCAGCAATCACTGAACGTTTCATATAATATTCCTTTTATTAACAATTCCATTTAACTTTGCGTGGACCGAGAAAAATCTCATGCCGCGAGCATCGCATGGCTAAATATCCGCCACAATAGGATGAATAAGGATCGTTGATAAAAATCAATGCAAATACTTAAAGCGAATGAGCCCTGATGCCATATTCGTAATCTCTTTAGCGTAATAAGCTAAAATACGTAGCAACGAGAATAATAAAATGAGAATTTACCAAGCTTGTTTAATAATAAACTAAAAAAAGGAGAGTTCAGCACATTTTGTGTCGATTTACATAAGATTACGAACCACAATTATAACCTTCCGTGATTTATTTTTATATTTAAGGTTCCGACAATGAAAAAAATGATCCTGCCTCTGCTTACCGCCGTCCTGCTGCTGCCGACGCTCACCGCGCACGCCACCTACCGCGCGGAAAAACGCCAGGATGCCCGTGATATCCGTCAGGATGCGCGCCAGAGTGGACGCGAAGAAAAACACGACTGTGTGAGAAACGATCAACAGAGCAACATGAGCTGTCGCGTAGATAAACGCGACAACCGCCGTGAGGGTCGTCAGAACGCGCGTGATGAGAAATGGTGATTCGCCATACGAGCGCTAATGCCCTGCCACAGGGCATTAGCGGGAAGCGTTTAACGTCTCCAGTGGGAAAGGACGATCCTGCACCACCGTCTTCATCACCAACGTTGAGCGTAAATGCTGCACGCCCGGCATCGCCGATAGTTTGTCATCATAGAGTTTCTGAAAGGCTGGAAGATCCCGGGTGACGACGTGCATCAGGTAGTCCGGATCGCCAAACAAGCGTTGCACCAGCACAACCTGCGGGATCTCCGCCACCGCCTCCTCAAAAGCGCTGACCGCTTTCTTATCGCCCTCTTTTAACGTGGCGAAAACGATAGCCAGAAAATTGAACCCCATTTTTCCCGGATCGAGATTGGCGCGATAGCCGGTGATTACCCCCTCTTGCTCCAGTGCGCGTAGACGTCGGTGGCAAGGAGAAAGGCTCAAATTCACCCGCTCCGCCAGTTCGGTTATCGACAGACGCCCATCCGCCTGCAGCTCAGCAAGAATTTTTCGATCTATGCTATCCATTTGGAAGATTTTCTCTTTAATCGTCGGTTTTCAACATAACATTGAAAGCTCATTTCGCTTCTATGTCGATATTCTTTCTCACACGATAACCTAATTTTGCGAGTGTGTGATGTCTAATATCGTTGCGGAGCGTTGCTGATGGAAATGAGCCTGATCGCCAGCTTCTGGATAGTTTCGTTTCTATTGATTATTACCCCTGGCGCCGACTGGGCCTATGCCATTAGCGCTGGTATCAACGGTCGTCGCGTCGTTCCGGCGGTGATGGGACTGATGTCAGGCCATTTACTGGCGACCATTATCGTCGTCGCTGGCGTCGGGGTGTTAATCGCCGGTCATCCGCTAGCGCTATCGGCGATCACGCTGGCGGGCGCGGCCTATTTACTGTGGCTCGGGGTTACGATATTACGCCATCCGGCGGTGCCAGGCGCGGCGCAACAATCGGCTGGCAGCTGGAATGCGTGGGCGATGAAAGGATTATGTATTAGCGGCCTTAATCCAAAAGTCTTTCTGTTGTTCCTCGCCCTGCTACCGCAGTTTACCGATCCGCACGGCAGTTGGCCGCTGGCGCTGCAGATGTCGGCGCTGGGCGCGATGCACCTGATGACCTGTACGCTAATTTATCTGTTGGTCGGCTACGGTTCGCGCGCGGTACTGGCAGCCCGCCCGCAGGCGGCTAAGGGAGTAAGCATGGTTTCTGGGGTGATTATGATTGCCATCGCTATTATCCTGTTCTACCAGCAGTTAAGATAATTCGTAAGCAGCGGCGCTCATAGGGTAACTTCTTTAGCGCCGCATGGCCTTACCAACAAATATAATCGTAGGTCACAGGTAGCTATTAAGTTGCTAAACCACGGAAGCTGGCTCATCTATTTCCCTGAGCTCCTGAAGATGAATTATCTATGTATCATAAGTGGTTACGGCTGAATGGCCAACATCGATAACTTCCTAAAACTGCTGAAAAACTCCGATTTAGTCATCCATTAACTGATTACTCGAGCGGAAAATTCCGACTGCTCGATAATAAGTAAAATCTCTCTTTGAAACGTCTGCACATTTATTAACGCTATTCTCTCTACGATTTTTGCAGTATGGTTTAATCGCTGTTGTCGTGTTGCAGTGAATGCTAGCAAGTGCCTGACGCTGTTTGCCTACGGTAAAACATTTACGCAATACCAACCTGTTTATTGAGGCAATTATCCTCATGGATAACGGTCACAACGTTATCCAGCCAGGACTCAGTTTATCAGCTGGTAGTCAATGACCTTGCTGTAAGCGCGCATACTCAAGAGGAGAAAGGATGAACAGGACGTGTAAACCCCCAGGAAAAGCGATATACATCAAATGCCTGAGCGCATCGCATCAAAAATTCGCCAGCGCACTTCACCCCGGCGGCGGGGAGACTTCATTATACCCACTGGATTTCGCGCAGCGTTGCCGCGATACAGTCCTTGTAACTTGAGGGATATTAAAAACGATCCGCATCATGCTTACTCATAAAATGCGAAACCTATCTTCGGATCCTGTAATAGGCCAACCAGAGCCTATGGGATAGTAATGTACGCCTGCAATAGAAAGGGAACATAATGAAGAATAATAGCGAAATAAAAAAAAGGAACTTCCTGACTCAGAATGAAATCGAGTCACTACTTAACGCTGCCAATAGTGGACCACATGCTGCTCGTAATTATTGCCTGACATTGCTTTGTTTTATTCATGGATTTCGTGCCAGTGAAATTTGCCGACTGCGAATTTCAGATATTGATTTACGCTCAAAATGTATTTATATCCACCGTTTAAAAAAAGGGTTCTCAACCACTCATCCGTTGCTTAATAAAGAGATCCAGGCGCTAAAGCGCTGGCTGGATATTCGTGATGAATATCCGCAATCCACCAGCGAGTGGTTATTTTTATCACGCAAAGGTAATCCACTTTCACGCCAACAGTTTTACCAGATTATTTCCGCCTCCGGCGATCAGGCAGGATTACCGCTGGAAATTCATCCGCACATGTTGCGTCACTCCTGCGGCTTTGCGCTGGCCAATATGGGTATCGATACGCGCCTTATCCAGGATTACCTCGGTCACCGTAACATTCGCCATACCGTCTGGTACACGGCCAGCAACGCCGGACGCTTTTACGGGATTTGGGATAAATCCCGTGAGAAGCAGAGAACGTCGCTTTTCCAGTAAGGTAACCTTACGCCACGGATGGCGTTTCGTTATCGGTTCCCCCTACTACTGCCAGCCCCTGCCCGCTATCCCCGGCAAGACTGTTGCAAATTTGCTCTGTTTAGGCTGCGATAAAAAGCAGCTTACCTCATATATAGATTTTTTCTTGCAAAACATTAATAAAAATTAACCATACGTTAAATATGTTTATTGTTCTTAAAAGTTCTTATTTAGAACATGAAAAAAAACGTTTCTATGCACCTGTAATTTATCAGGATATAAGTTCGTTATTTATTGTTAAATTAATCCTTTCAGCACATGTTTTCCGTTCAATAAATAGCTGGCATTAACTTTTTTCCTTGCTATTTTATGCACCTGCCAGCGACCTGGCGCGGCTCTATTGTGGTAAAGAATAAAATAGATAAAAATAAGAATTATCGCGTGGCGAGAATTTATATATCCTAAATAATTCAAGTTGCAGGAAGGCGGCAAGAGCGTGAATCCCCAGGAGCATAGATAACTATGTGACTGGGGTGAACGCACGCAGCCAACACACCTGCAGCTTGAAGTATGACGGATATGCATGTGTAAATGTAATGTGATACCTGTTTTGTCATTAGCCCCTTCAAATAATACGGCCTTTGCATTCAGATTATTTTTTATCCATCCTGGGATCTTTTTCTCAGGATATCCCTTATAAGTTAACGTAAATTCAGGAGCTCAAAATTGTGAACCGACGTCGTTTTCTCACCGCCAAAGAAGTACAGGCAATGATGCAGGCGGCCCAGCACGGCCCAACCGGTGAACGGGATTACTGTCTGATCCTGTTGGCGTTTCGCCACGGGATGCGTATCAGTGAACTACTCGATCTGCACTATCGCGATCTCGATCTCAACGAAGGGCGCATCAATGTACGGCGTTTAAAGAACGGTTTCTCTACCGTGCACCCGCTGCGTTTTGATGAGCGCGAAGCGATAGAGCGCTGGACGCAACAACGGGCCAGTTGGAAGGCCGCAGGCAAAAGCGACGCGCTATTTATCTCGCGCCGCGGTACGCCGCTTTCTCGGCAACAGGCCTATCGCATTATCCGCGCTGCCGGAGAAGAAGCCGGTACCGTCACCCATACGCATCCGCATATGCTGCGTCACGCCTGCGGCTATGAGCTAGCTGAAAGAGGGGCTGATACCCGTTTGATACAAGATTATCTCGGACATCGTAATATTCGCCACACTGTCCGTTACACCGCAAGTAATGCAGCACGTTTTGCCGGGATTTGGGAAAGAAACAACCTTTTGGAGGAAAATTTACAAGCGCGGAAGAAATAAGATAACCAATTGATAAAAGGGAAAATTTTTAATATTGAACAAGTCAATTGGGGCCAAACTGTCTATATCATAAAAATGTTTTGTAATCTTTTGCAACTGACAAGTGCATATTTCATCAAAAAAAATTTTATCTAATTGATTTTCATTAAATTCTCCAACGACCTTTCTTTACTTATCCTCGTCAGATTCTCTCCCATACGCCCGCTTCTCAACATTGAACTCAAACAAGCCGTTTTTCCATGCTCGGCAGATAAGCAGTTATTAAATCCATAAAATAAATAGTTATCAGTATATAAATCCAAAAATATATCAGCATTAACAAAATAAAAGCCATAAATCCCGATGAGTCAAAATGGCCCCAATTGACTCATCAGTGGGGCGAAAACTGTGCAGAACCGGCAGTCGCACCATTCGGCTGATTTATGGAATGCCTGGAAGGCAAAACGGCTGCCAATTTTGGTTCGTAATATCGATTTTGTTTAAAGGAAAACAGCATGAAAATCAAAACACTGGCAATCGTTGTTCTGTCAGCTCTGTCCCTGAGCTCCGCGGCGGCCTTGGCCGATACCACCACGGTAAATGGCGGTACAGTGCATTTTAAAGGAGAAATCGTCAACGCAGCCTGTGCAGTCGATGCCGGTTCTATCGATCAGACCGTTCAGTTAGGCCAGGTTCGTTCAGCAAAACTGGCTACCGCGGGCAGCACCAGCTCCGCTGTAGGCTTCAACATTCAGTTAGACGACTGTGATACCACTGTTGCCACTAAAGCCTCTGTGGCTTTCTCTGGTACCGCGGTTGATAGCACCAACACCAGCGTTCTGGCTCTGCAGAGCTCCGCTGCTGGTGGCGCGACCAACGTCGGCGTACAGATCCTCGACAAAACCGGCACTCCGCTGGGCCTGGATGGCGCAACCTTCAGCGCGGCCACCACGCTGAACGACGGCACCAACATCATTCCTTTCCAGGCGCGTTACTACGCCACTGGCGCGGCTACTGCCGGTACTGCTAACGCAGACGCCACCTTCAAAGTGCAATACGAGTAATTCAAACATCAGACAGGGAAGCATTCCGGGCCAGGATGGCCCGTTATCCACTACGGGATTGGGGTGATAACGATGCAAGGAGTGAAGACAGGTCTGCTGATGTTTCTGCTTTCGCCGCTGGCGCTGGCCGGCAACCACTGGAACGTCACGGTCGCCGGGGGAAACATGCGTTTTCAGGGCGTCATCATCGCCGAGTCCTGCCGCGTTGAAGCCGGCGACCAGCAGATGACCGTCAATATGGGGCAGATCAGCAGTAATCGCTTTCATTCAGCCGGGGAAGATGCCAACCCCGTGCCATTCGATATTCACCTTCAGGATTGCAGCACCGCGGTCAGCCAGCATGTCGGCGTGTCGTTTCGCGGCGTGGCTGATGGCAAAAATCCAGATGTGCTCTCGGTTGGCGAAGGACCGGGTATCGCCACCGGCGTAGGCATCGCGTTATTTGATAAAGAAGATCAATTGATTCCGCTGAATAGCCCGCCGGGCGCCTGGCGGCGGCTGTATACCGGCCCCACCACGCTACATTTCGTAGCCAAATATCGGGCGACCGGCAATCAGGTCACCGGGGGAGCGGCAAACGCGCAAGTTTGGTTCTCTCTGACCTATCAGTAATTAACCAGCAGACATCCGGAAACAGGAAACAACGGTGAGTACAAAAGGGGTAAACGTGAAAAAGAGACTGGGGATGACGCGCGGACTACTGGCGGGATTATTGATGATAGCCGCAAGCGGTTACTCCGCCTGGGCTCAGGCCGGCGTTGCGCTCGGCGCCACGCGGGTTATCTATCCGGCCGGGCAAAAACAGGTTCAGTTAGGGGTGACCAATAATGACGACAGCAGCACCTATCTGATTCAGTCGTGGGTGGAAAACGCCGACGGCGGCAAAGACGGCCGTTTCGTGATTACGCCGCCGCTGTTCGCCATGCAGGGTAAAAAAGAGAATACCCTACGCATCATTGACGCCACTAATAAACAACTGCCGCAGGATCGCGAAAGTCTGTTCTGGATTAACGTGAAAGCCATCCCATCGATGGATAAATCCAAACTGAGCGAAAATACCCTGCAGCTGGCGATTATCAGCCGCATCAAGCTCTACTATCGCCCGGCGAAACTGGCGCTGCCGCCGGATCAGGCGGCGGAAAAGCTGAGCTTTAGCCGCAGCGGTTCGTCGTTAACACTGACTAACCCCACTCCTTATTACCTGACCGTCACCGAACTTAACGCCGGCACCCGGGTGCTGGAAAACGCGCTGGTGCCGCCAATGGGCAAAACCTCCGTCAAGCTGCCGCCGGATGCCGGTAGCAACATTACTTATCGCACGATTAATGATTACGGCGCGCTGACCCCAAAAATGAACGGCGTGCTGCGCTAATACAGGTTTGGCCCGCCGGGCGGGCCATGCCGCGCATAACAATAAGAACTGACAGCCGGGCGAATTCAGACCGGAGGGACTATGTCACATCTCAAATATGGACAGGACCGTTTTGGTTCCCGCAGCGCCTGGCTCCGCCCGCGCGCTATTTTGACCATGGCGAAATTTCCCGTGGCGCTCTGTTTTGTCCTGCAGGCGGGTCACGCGCAGGCTGAACTCTATTTTAACCCGCGTTTTTTGGCTGATGATCCTGCGGCGGTGGCCGATCTTTCCGGTTTTGAAAACGGGCAGGAGGTGCCGCCCGGCACCTACCGCGTCGATATTTACCTTAATGACGGCTTTATGACCACTCGCGATGTCACATTTAACCGCGGCGAAAAAGGCCATGGGTTAAGCCCGTGCCTGACCCGCGGCCAGCTGGCGGGCATGGGGGTCAACACCGCGGCGGTGACCGGGATGAACGCCCTCGCCGCCGACGCCTGCGTGCCGCTGACCGAACTTATCACCGATGCCACGACGCGCTTCGATGTCGGCCAGCAGCGCCTGTACCTCACCGTGCCGCAGGCCTTTATGGGCAACCGCGCGCGCGGCTACATTCCGCCTGAAATGTGGGATGACGGCATCAACGCCGGGCTGCTGAACTATAACTTCACCGGCAACAACGTCCATAACGATACCGGCGGCAGCAGCAATTACGCCTATTTAAACCTGCAAAGCGGCCTTAATCTCGGCGCCTGGCGACTACGTGATAACACCACGTGGAGCTACAGCAGCGGCGGCAGCAGTTCCAGCAATGAGAATAAATGGCAGCATGTTAATACCTGGCTTGAGCGCGACATCACGCCGCTGCGCTCGCGCCTGACCCTCGGCGACAGCTACACCAACGGCGATGTTTTCGACGGCATTAACTTCCGCGGCGCCCAGCTGGCGAGCGATGACAACATGCTGCCGGATAGCCAGAAGGGCTTTGCGCCGGTGATCCACGGTATCGCCCGCGGCACCGCGCAGGTGTCGATCAAACAAAACGGTTATGAGATTTACCAGAGCACAGTACCGCCGGGCCCGTTCACCATTAACGATCTGTATGCCGCAGGCAACGGCGGCGATCTGCAGGTGACGATTAAAGAAAACGACGGCACCAGCCAGGTCTTTAGCGTGCCGTGGTCAACGGTGCCGGTACTGCAGCGCGAAGGGCATACCCGGTACGCGCTGACCGCCGGCGAATACCGCAGCGGCAACGATCAGCAGGAAGAGCCGAAGTTCTTTCAGAGCACCGTGTTACACGGCCTGCCTGCGGGCTGGACCCTATATGGCGGCACTCAGCTCGCCGACCGCTACCGCGCCTTTAATCTCGGCGTGGGGAAAAACATGGGCGATTTCGGCGCCGTCTCGCTGGATGTCACCCAGGCTAACGCCACCCTGCCCGACGACAGCGATCACCAGGGGCAGTCGATTCGCTTCCTCTATAACAAGTCGCTGAGCGATGTCGGCACCAATATCCAACTGGTGGGCTATCGCTACTCCACTAAAGGTTATTACAGCTTTGCCGATACTACCTACCGCCGGATGAGCGGTTACGACGTACAGACCCAGGATGGCGTGATCCAGGTGAAGCCGAAATTCACCGATTACTACAACCTCGCCTATAACAAGCGCGGCAAAGTGCAACTGAGCGTGACCCAACAGTTGGGGCGTACCGCCACGCTCTATCTGAGCGGCAGCCATCAGACCTACTGGTCGACCGGCAAGGCGGACCAGCAACTGCAGGCCGGGCTCAACGCGGCGGTGGACGACATCAACTGGACGCTGAGCTACAGCCTGACCAAAAACGCCTGGCAGCAGGGCCGCGACCAGATGCTGGCGGTCAACGTCAATATTCCGTTCAGCCACTGGCTGCGTTCCGACAGCAAATCGGTATGGCGGCACGCCAGCGCCAGCTACAGCATGTCGCACGATCTTAATGGCCGGATGACCAATCTGGCGGGACTTTACGGCACCCTGCTGGAAGACAATAACCTGAGCTATAGCGTGCAGACCGGCTATGCCAGCGGCGGCGAAGGCGATAGCAGCGGTACCGGCTACGCGGCGCTGAACTACCGCGGCGGCTACGGCAACGCCAACGTCGGCTACAGCCGCAGCGACGGCTTTAAACAGCTGTACTACGGCGTCAGCGGCGGCGTATTGGCCCATGCCAACGGCGTGACCCTGAGCCAGCCGCTGAATGACACGGTGGTGCTGGTGAAAGCGCCGGGCGCCGACAACGTAAAAGTGGAAAACCAGACCGGGGTGCGTACCGACTGGCGCGGCTATGCGGTACTGCCTTACGCCACCGAATATCGCGAAAATCGTGTCGCGCTGGATACCAATACGCTTGCCGATAACGTCGATCTCGATGACGCGGTGGTCAGCGTCGTCCCTACTCACGGCGCTATCGTGCGGGCGGACTTCAAAGCCCACGTCGGGGTCAAGTTACTGATGACGCTGACCCATAACGGCAAACCGGTGCCGTTTGGCGCGATGGTCACCTCGGGCAGCAATCAGAGCGGCAGTATCGTGGCCGATAACGGCCAGGTCTACCTGAGCGGGATGCCGCTCGCCGGCAGCGTGCAGGTGAAATGGGGCGAAGGCGCGAACGCCAGCTGCGTGGCCAACTATCGCCTGCCGGAAGAGAGTCAGCGGCAGGCGCTGAGCCAGCTATCGGCAGAGTGCCGTTAAGGAACGCATGATGATGAAAAAACCACTTAACCTGTTCGGCGCCGTCCTGACGCTGGTCTGCGCCAACGCCTTTGCGGCCGATAGCACCATCACCATCAGCGGCTACGTGCGCGACAACGCCTGCGCGGTCGCCACCGAATCGAAAGAGTTTACCGTCGATCTGATGGATAACGCCGCGAAGCAGTTTAACGCCGTCGGCGCAACCACGCCGCTGGTGCCGTTTCGCATCGTGCTGTCGCCCTGCGGCAGTTCGGTGACGGCGGTAAAAGTCGGCTTTAACGGCACCCCGGATAGCGACAATAACGACCTGTTAAAAATCGACGGCGGCGCCTCCGCGGCGGCGGGCATGGCGGTGCAGATCCTCAACGGCCAGCAGACGATGCTGCCGGTCAACGCGCCCTCTTCGTCGCTCGCCTGGACCACCTTAACGCCGGGGCAGACCAACACCCTCGGTTTTTACGCCCGGCTGATGGCAACCCGCGTACCGGTGACCGCCGGCCACGTCTATGCCACCGCCACCTTTACCCTTGAATTCCAGTAACCGGAGGCTGAGATGAAAGCACACTACGCAGGATGGCTTCTGGCAGGCGCGCTGGCGTTAAACATTACCCCGCTACAGGCCGCCGACATCACCATCACGGTGAACGGCAAAGTGGTGGCCAAGCCGTGTACGGTCTCCACCACCAACGCCAATGTTGACCTCGGCGATCTATATACCTTCAGCCTGGTGTCGGCAGGTTCCGCTTCAGCGTGGCACAGCACCGCGCTGGATTTAAGCAATTGTCCGGTCGGTACATCGCGCGTCGTCGCCACCTTTAGCGGCACCGCGGACAGCACCGGTTATTACAAGAATCAGGGTACCGCGGGCAACATCCAGCTCGAACTACAGGACGACAGCGGCACCACGCTCAATAACGGGGCGCAAAAGTCGGTTCAGGTCGACGATAGCTCACAGTCGGCGCGTTTTCCGCTGCAGGTCCGGGCCCTGTCGGTTAACGGCGGCGCCACCCAGGGAACCATTCAGGCGGTGATTAGCGTCACCTATACCTACGCCTGAGTCAGGAGAGTTTGTTTATGAAAAAAGTCATCGCTCTGTTTACCACCCTGCTGCTGATGGGCTGGTCGATTAACGCCTGGTCCTTCGCCTGTAAAACCGCCACCGGCGCAACTATCCCCATCGGCGGCGGCTCGGCCAACGTATACGTCAATCTGACCCCGGCCGTTAACGTAGGGCAAAACTTGGTGGTTGACCTGTCGACGCAAATTTTCTGCCATAACGACTATCCGCAAACCATTACCGACTATGTGACGCTACAGCGCGGTTCTGCTTACGGCGGCGTGCTGTCGAGCTTTTCCGGTACCGTAAAATATAACGGTACCTCTTATCCGTTCCCGACCACCACGGAAACTTCGCGGGTGATCTACGATTCGACTACCGATAAACCCTGGCCGACCGTACTCTATCTGACTCCGGTCAGCACTGCGGGCGGGGTGGCGATTACCGCCGGATCGCTGATTGCCGTGTTGATCCTGCATCAAACCAACAACTACAACAGCGACTCCTTCCAGTTCGTGTGGAATATTTACGCCAATAACGACGTCGTTGTGCCGACCGGCGGTTGCGATGTCTCCGCCCGCGATGTGACCGTGACGTTACCCGATTATCCGGGCTCGATGGCGGTGCCGGTCACCGTCCACTGCGCGCAGAACCAGAATCTTGGCTATTACCTTTCCGGCACCACCGCCGATAGCGCCAACTCCATTTTCACCAATACCGCTTCCGCTTCGCCAGCGCAGGGTATTGGCGTCCAGATGACGCGCAACGGTAGCGTCGTTCCGGCCAACAGCAATGTTTCATTGGGAACGGTCGGCACTTCACCGGTTAATCTCGGTCTGACCGCTACCTATGCGCGTACCAGCGGCCAGGTGACGGCGGGTAACGTCCAGTCGATTATTGGGGTGACGTTTGTCTACCAGTAAAGCCGATACCCCGCAGGCGACAACGGATTACATCCTGTCGCCCTGCGCCATGGCGGCGGCGGGATTAGCCCGAATGGTCGACGACGGTTGCCGCCATCCGGTGTGGCTACAGCCGCGGGTGCAGAGCATGCTGTCGATATCTGCGCCAGCCGACGTCCGGCAAATTGTGGTTTTTCTGCCCGACGATCCCTGGTGGCTACTGTTCGTCCTGCGCGAAGCCGCCTGGTTACTCACCCAGGCCAAACGACCTTTGCCCATGGTGATCTTAAGCCGCAGTCCGGCGCCGTGGCTGTGGCAAACCTTACTGCACCAGGTTGGCGACCGCCGCCTGCTGGCCGCCGTGCAGGCAATCTCCTCCGATCTACCGTGCCGCCGTCTGGCGGCATTGTTGAAAGGCGGCCTGGTCGGCTACCCCGGCCTGCAACAGCTTTCGGCCATCGAGGCGCTGGCGCGCGGCAAACCGCCGTCGGGCTTAAGCAAAATCGAACTTAACGCCACCCTCGCCCTGCTGTATGGCCACAGCATCACCAGTCAGGCGCAGATCCGCGGCGTCAGTCAGAAAACGCTCTACAACCAAAGAACCTCAGGACTAAACAAGATGGTGGAGTATCATCCGCATCTGGCGAGCCGGTTTCCGGGCAGCCGAAGCAAACGCGTAGCTGGTCAGGGCATGACCGCGCTGACCCCCTTCGAACGTGAGTTTATCCACGCCATTCACAGCCGGCAGATCTTTCCGGTCTTTCAGCCGATTGTTGATGACCGCTTACGCCTGCAGGGCATCGAGATATTATCGCGCTGGCGCAAAGATGGCGTGGTATTGCCGCCGGGCGAGTTTCTCCCGCATATCCGCTCCGAATACGCCTGGCTATTACTGACCGCCTTTGTCCTGCAGGAAGCGGTGCAGAATATCAATCGCTATCAGGGCGAGTTCTATTTTTCGGTCAATATCCCTCCCTGCATTGCCCATCACGATAATCTTGCCCGCATGATGGAAACCGCCTGGCAACAGCTACAGAACCCACTGTGGGCCGACCGACTGGTGCTGGAATTTGCTGAAACCGTTGATTTACAGCAGCAAGGAAAAGCGGTGGCGAATATGAGCAATATTCAGCAGCAGGGCTTTCGCATCTTTCTCGACGACTGCTTCTCGCACAGCAGCGTCATGTTCCCTGTGCGCACGGCGCGTTTTAGCGGCTATAAGCTGGATATGAGTATCGTCAATGATTTTCAGCGCGACCCGCACGCGCTGGTGCTGATTAAAAGCCTGGTCTACTACTGCCAGCTGACGCAGAGCCGCTGTATCGCCGAGGGAGTGGATAGTCTGGAGAAATTTAATCAGCTAAAAGCGCTGGGGGTCGATCGTTTCCAGGGGTATCTGTTCTCACCGCCGGTCACTCGCGAACATCTGGGAGAGATCATTCAGCGATTTTTACCGGATCATGCCACCTGCCGGTTAGCCGGGTAAATCGCGGAGCAGCGCCAGCCACAGCTGGCGCCGTATTTCAGGCGCGAATATCGTCGTACTCGCGGGTGTTATCGAATTCGTGTTTGGCAAACGGGCACAGCGGAATGATTTTGCGCTGTTCCTGGCGCATTTTCTCGACCACTTTCGCGACCAGCTGTTTACCGACGCCCTGGCCTTTCAGGCTGGGATCGACATCGGTATGCTCAATAATGCTCAGATGTTCACCGGTTGGAACAAAGACAATTTCCGCCACCTGGTTTCCCTCGGCGTCATTAACGTAGAACTTGTTGTGACCTTCCAGAATTTCCATCATTTCCTCGCTTATTTGTGGCGATACTTCAATGCGCCGCTGGGACAGGTATCGATCACTTTTACCACCGTCGCCACATCCACCTGATCGGGGATGATCCACGGTTTACGTTTCAGATTGAACAGCTTCGCGCTGCCGCGCACGCAGTTACCCGAGTGCTGACAGATATCGGTATTGAAATAGACATCTATCTTCTCGCCGGTATAGGCCCGGTAGCCCGCTTCCAGTAGTTCCTTATCCATGACATTGCCTCAGTATTTTTATTGTACTTACCTAAGAATAGCTCGCGGCATAGCCGCTGACTATGGAGAAATGAGAAACACCCTATTTCAATTATTTCGCTAATGATAAAGCGACTTTTTAATACCTACGCGAAATTAAACTATTATCAGAGGATAACCATAACTCGGCTAAGCAAACCATCAGCGCTATAATTTAGGCGGTGTATTGAGGGTTTATTTGATTTGCAACGAATAAACTCAATTGTTCAATGGCATGAACATTCAGGTATCTTCCTTTGAAGCAAATTGTAAAACGGGCGCGCCCGGCATTGTTATTACTTCTTTTGGCGGTCTCCGGTTGCTCTTTATCCCCCGCCATACCGGTATTAGGCGCAGCATTCCCCGGCTGGTTCTTCTGCTTTTTAGGCGGCGCATTACTGCTGATCCCTTGCCATATCCTGATTGCCCGTAAAGGCTGGCAGGCGCGCTTTTCCCCGCTGGTATTAAGTTACCTGGCGTTAATGTTTCTATTTGCCACTATTCTGTGGTTTCTTCTTTTCGCACATTAAATACCTATGACTCAATCCAGCCCAAGCGTTTTACGGAAAAAATGGCCCTTGTTGGCTCTCGTCCTCGCCGCCATTGTGGCGCTGATCGTAGTTATCTGGCAGTTACAGACTTCGCCGGAAACCAACGACGCCTACGTCTACGCCGACACCATCGACGTAGTGCCGGAAGTCAGCGGGCGAATCGTTGAGATGCCGATCCGTGATAATCAGCGGGTGCAGAAAGGCGATCTGCTGTTCCGCATCGATCCGCGCCCCTATCAGGCGATGCTGGAGGATGCAAAATCACGGCTGGCGGCGCTTGATGCGCAGATTATGCTGACCCAGCGCACCATTAAAGCCCAGCAGTATAACGCTCAGTCGGTGAGCGCCGCGGTAGAGCGGGCGAAGGCGCTGGTGAAACAGACCACCTCGACCCGTATCCGCCTGGAACCGCTGGTGCCGCAGGGATTCGCCGCGCAGGAGGATCTCGATCAGGCGCGCACCGCGGAAAAAGCCGCCCGCGCCGAACTGGAAGCCACGCTGCTGCAGGCCAAACAGGCTGATGCCGCGGTCACCGGCGTCGATGCGATGGTCGCGCAGCGCGCCGGGATCGTCGCGCAAATCGCCCTGGCGGAACTGCACCTGGAGTTCACCGAAGTCCGTGCGCCGTTTAACGGCGTAGTCATCGCCCTGAAAACCACCGTCGGACAATATGCTTCCGCTCTGAAACCGGTCTTCACGCTGCTGGATAACGACCACTGGTATGTGATTGCGAACTTCCGCGAAACCGATCTGCAAAACGTTCGGCCGGGCGTGCCGGCAACCGTGACGGTGATGACTAACCACAGCCGCCCCTTTGACGGCGTCGTCGATTCCGTTGGTTCAGGCGTACTGCCGGAGGGCGGTAGCGTCATTGGCGGGCTGCCGGTAATTCAGAAGAGCATCAACTGGGTACATGTGTCGCAGCGCTTCCCGGTCAAAATCGCGGTGAAAAATCCCGACCCGGAACTGTTCCGGATGGGCGCCTCCGCCAGCGCCGTGCTGCAGGCGAAATAAGGGTCCGGCATGCATAATTTCTGGTTGTTTCTGCAACGGGAGCTCGCCGACGCGCCGGGGCGGGCCAACTATACCCTGCGCCTGACGCTGAGCTGCGCGGTGCTGATCACCCTGTTTATGACCCTGCAGATCCCGTTTCTCGCCGTGGCGCTGATCGTGGTGTTTTACGTCAGTCAGCCGAACATCCTGATGATTAAGCTGGGCAGCGTCCTGTTTTTTGTCACCATCAGCGTGGCGCTGGGTCTGGTGCTGCTGATCATCAAGTGGACCTATGATTTCCCGCTGATTCGCCTGGTCGCTTCGGTATGCCTGTTCTTTGGCGCGATGTATCTGATGCGCGTGCTGGGCAAACTCGGGCTGGCGTTTTTCGTGGTGGCGCTGGCGGTGATTTATGCCCAGACCTTCCCGTCGATGACCAGCCAAAGTGAAGTTCTGGTGCGCCTGCTGCTGTGGCTTTGGGTGGCGATCAATACCGCAACGCTGGTCACGCTCCTGGTCAACGCCTGCTTTCGCCAGGCCTTTCCCGGCTATCAATTCCGCGCTCAGCTGGTGGTGATGCAGCGGCAGGTCGCCGACGTACTGACGCAGAACGCCGCGCCGCCGACCTTCAAAGAGATCGCCGGGCGTTTTAATCAGTTGCAAGGATTGTTTAAGCAGGCGCGCTTTGCGGCGCCGGAAATTGCCGCCGCTCCGCCGCGCTGGCAGGCGCTGATGGCGGCCACCCTGCGCTGCTATCACCTCGCGGCGCTGCTGCAACCGGGCGATGACCACGCCGCGGCGCGCCAGCAGATCGCCGCCGCGCTACAGGCGCTGGCGCCGTCGATGAACGAGGGTACGCCGTTTTCATTCTCCGCGCCGGTCATTGATGATCGCGGCACCAATACGCTGATTTTACAAGAGATGGCCGATGTGCTGGCGAAGCTGGCGCGCGGTGAAAGCATCGACCTGCCGCAGGGCGAAGCCGAGAAGTCGCCGCTGCTGCTGCCGGACGCCTGGCGCAATCCCGCTTATTTGCATTTCGCCCTGAAAACCCTGCTGGCGACGCTGCTGTGCTACGTCTTCTATACTGCCGCGGACTGGCAAGGGATCCACACCATCATGCTGAGCTGCGTGATTGTCGCCCAGCCGGGGCTGGGGGCGACGATGCAAAAAACCTGGCTGCGTATCGGCGGCGCGCTGCTCGCTACGCTGCTGGCGCTATTGTTGATCGTCTTTGTACAACCGTGGACCGAGTCTATCGTCGGCCTGCTGGCGATGGTTCTGCCGGTAATGGCGCTCTCGGCGTGGATTGCCGCCGGGTCAGAGCGTATTGCCTACGCCGGCATCCAAATCGGCTTTACCTTCTCGCTGGCCTTCCTCAGCTGGTTTGGGCCACTGACCAACCTGACCGAACTGCGCGACCGGGTCATCGGTATTTTGCTCGGCGTACTGGTCTCATCGATCGTCCATCTTTACCTGTGGCCGGATAGCGAAGCGCCGCAGTTGAAATCGCGGCTGGCGCAACTTTATCGCCAGATAGCCGACTTCCTGCGCGCGAAAAATGATAAGCCGCAGATGGTGCCGCTGTTCCAGGCGCTGACCACCAGCGAAACGCTGATGCATCGGGTCGCCGCCGAGCCGCTGGGCACTTTTGCGCATCCGTGGCCGCAGGCGAAATACTGGCCGAGCAAAGCCACCTGGCAGCAGGCGCAGGAGATAGTACGCCTGAGCGAGGGCTACCGGCTGTATGCCGCGCCGGGAGACCCCTTCTTAAGCCGCTGCGCCGAACAGTTACAGACGTATGCCGATGATATTGAACGTCAACAGCCGACGACACCCGTTGCGCCGCTGGTTGTCGATCCGGCTAATCCGTTCGGCGAACCGCTGGCGGCTTTACTGACCACCCTGCCGGACTGGTCAGACAAACCTTCTGAATTTACGCGACAGGCAGAACCGTCATGATAAAAATGGACGCCGCAGCACGTTTTCTGCGCTACTCACCGCTGGCCTTCGCCATCAGCCTGTTAACGGGATGCGCGCTGATTCAGGACGATCCTGGCGAAGTGCCGATCGTTAATCCGCAACAGGCGCAGCTGGCACAGGTGATCCACCTGGCGAATAGCGGCTGGCCGGCGGCCCGCTGGTGGGAGGGGTATCACGATCCCCAGCTCAACATGCTGGTAAACCGCGCGCTGCAAAATTCGCCGACCATGCAGGCGGCGCGGCTGCGCATCTCACAGTCACAATCCACCGTCGAGCTGGCGCAGTCGGCAATGGGCGTGCAGGCGACCGCCGTGGCGGCGCAGAACCGGATGCGTATAACCGATAAATCCTTTAGCTGGCCCTACTCCTATTCTCTGCCGGTGGATAAAAACGGCCCGTGGTACACGCTCAATACCGTGGGCGTCGGCGCGACGCTGAATATCGATTTATGGGGCGCCGACCGGGCCCGCGTCGCGGCAGCTATTGGCGAAAAGAACGCTCGCCAGGCGGAAACCGCCGGTATCGAACTGGATCTCGCCAGCAGCGTGGCGCAGCTGTACTTCGCCATGCAGGCCACCTTCCAGAAGATAGTTCTGCTGCAGCAGCTAGAAGAAATTGCCCGGTTGTCGGTGCAGGCGCATGAACACCGCACCCAGCGCGGCGTGGAGGATAGCGTCGATATCGCCAATGCGCAGGCGGAACTGCTGGGCGCGCAGCAGCAGGTGATTACCGCCCGCGGCACGCTAACCCAGTACCGCGAAACGTTGCGGGCGCTGATTGGCGCCGACGCGCAGAGTATGCCGGAGATCCACCCGGTCGCCCTGCCGGCGTTGCAGGAAACGCTGCCGGATTCACTCTCCTTCGAATTGCTGGCGCGTCGCCCGGATCTGCAGGCCCTGCGCGGTTATGTGACCGCCTCAATGAGCCAGGTAGATGCGGCGAAAGCGGCCTTTTATCCGCATTTTGATATTAAAGCCTTCTGGGGATATAACGCGCTGAGCGTCGGCGATCTGTTTAAGTCGTCCTTCCAGCAGATTAACCTGCTGCCGGGGCTGTATCTGCCGATATTCGATGGCGGACGCCTGAACGCCAATCTGAAGTCGGTACGTACGGCGAGCAATATCCTGATTAAGCAGTACAACCAGGCGGTGCTGGATGCGGTGCGGGATGTGGCGATAAGCTCCAGTCAGCTTAACGATCTCAACCAGCAGGTGGCGCTGCAGGAGCTGAAGGTGACGGCGGCGATGGCCACCACCCGCAGCGCCAGCGCCCATCACCAGCGCGGCCTGTTAAGCCGCTATGCCGCACAAGAAGCGCGGCGACCGGCCATCGCCCAGCAGCTGTTATTGCTGGATATCCAGGCCCAGCGTCTTAGCACCGATATCACGTTGATTAAAGCCCTCGGCGGCGATTACCGCGGCCCGGCGGTGGATTCCGTAGAACCGTAGCCCTGCTAAGCGCAGCGCGAGCAGGGAAATCCCCGGTGGCGCTACCGCTTACCGGGGCTACATGCGACAATAAATTTGCCAACGGACCCGGTCCATAGGCCCACGCAAGCGCAGCGCCGCCGGGCAATATCCACGGATTAGGTGCCGCTTTTGCGCCGGATGGCGGCTGCGCCTTATCCGGCCTACGGTCTGTGCGGTCTGCCTTTAATTTATTCACCACGCTGGCTGAAACTGCCGGTGTTGGTGGCCTCAAAATCGCTGAGACGTTCCCGGAAGGCCGGGGCAGCCCGCATGGATGCGGGCTGAGGGCCGTGATTTGCAGGGACGCTGCCTCGGCCCGACCCGAAGCCTGCCGGGATAAGTCGAAGGAACCACGAAGTGGCGATTTTGGCGGCCAAAGCCCGGGAGTACAGAGGGCGGCGGCGACTGGCCGCCCTTTGTGCGCTCCCTGCGCCACGGAAAACATATTACATAAAGAATCAACCGGGAGCGCAATGTCCTCTGAAGCGACACGCGATAAACATTTTTCTCAAGCGAAAAAGTTGTAAACCGATAACATTATCTACCGTTTTCATCCTCGGCTTACCTGGGGATTGGCCAATAAAAAAGCCGGCGCTCAGCGCCGGCTTTTCATTGACCGCTTGCGCAATCAGGCATTGGTCGCCGGTTTTTGCTCTGCGGATTTGCTGTTCTCCAGCATACGGCGCACCGGCACAATCAGCACGCACAATACCGCGGCGCAGATCAGCAGCGCCGTCGAGCAGCGGGCAAACAGATCCGGCAGCATATCCAGTTGGTCGGCCTTCACGTGGCCGCCAATCAGGCCCGCCGCCAGGTTACCCAGCGCGCTGGCACAGAACCACAGCCCCATCATCTGGCCGCGCATTCTTTCCGGCGCCAGCAGAGTCATGGTCGCCAGGCCGATTGGGCTCAGACACAGTTCGCCCAGCGTCAGCATCAGAATGCTGCCCACCAGCCACAGCGGCGATACGCCGGCGCCGCCGTTGCTCAGCACGTTCTGCGCCGCCAGCATCATCAGGCCGAAGCCCGCCGCCGCGCACAGAATCCCGATAACAAACTTGGTGATGCTGCTCGGACGCACGTTTTTACGCGCCATTGCCGGCCACGCCCAGCTAAATACCGGCGCCAGCAGGATGATAAACAGGGCGTTAATCGACTGGAACCACACCGCCGGGATTTCGAAATCGCCGATCATGCGGTTAGTGTAGTCGTTAGCAAACAGGTTAAACGAAGTCGGTTTCTGCTCGAAGGCTGACCAGAAGAAGGCGGCGGAAACCAGCAGAATAAAGCAGACCAGCAGACGCGCGCGCTCTTTACGGTTGAGACCCGCAAAAACAAACAGATAGATGAAATAGAGAACCACCGACGCGGCAATCACGTACACCAGCATGCTAGCCACCGCCACCGGGTTAATGACTATCACCCCTTGAGCAATCAGCGTAATCACCACCGCCACGCCGACCGCCAGCGCCAGCAGCCAAGCGCCAACGCCGTTTTTCTTCGCCACAGGACTATTCCAGGTAGAGTCGAGACCCACTTCGCTGTCGTAGCGTTTCATCGCCGGGACCGCGAAAAGGCGGAAAATCACCAGCGCCACCAGCATACCGATACCACCGATGCCGAAGCCCCAGTGCCAGCCGTGGGATTTAATCAGCCAGCCGGAAATCAGCGGCGCGATAAACGATCCCATATTGATACCCATATAGAACAGCGAGAAACCGCCATCGCGACGGCTATCGCCTTTCTTATACAGCGTACCGACCATCACCGAGATACAGGTTTTAAACAGGCCGGAACCGAGCACGATAAACATCAGCCCGATAAAGAACAGGTTGTTGCCCATAAACGCTGACAGCGCAATCGACAGATGGCCCAGCGCGATCAGAATCGAGCCGTACCACACCGCTTTCTGCTGGCCGAGCCAGTTGTCCGCCAACCAGCCGCCCGGCAGCGCCGCCAGGTACATGGCGCCGGCGAAGATGCCGACGATGGCCGACGCGTTCTCACGGGCTAAGCCCATACCGCCGTCATAGACGGTGGCCGCCATGAACAGGATCAGTAACGGACGAATGCCATAAAACGAGAATCGCTCCCACATTTCGGTGAAGAACAATGAACCCAGAGGGTAAGGGTGACCAAAGAAGGTCCGGCTTTCATTTTTGTTAACAGAGGAATGCATAACTTCTCCCAATAAGGCGATCTTAGCGCTTAGTCATGCTGAAAAGCGTATTGACCATTTTTTCTACCTGCCTATAGTTCACACAGGCGTTAATTTTATTTAACCATTTGATAACCAGATGGTGGTTTTGTCTAGCCCCTGGGCGATATCTTTTAGATGAAAACTCGACCAGGCTCTCTTTTCCCAGATTTTATGTTGGCAACAAAGGGATAATGATTGACAGCATTTTTTCGTACTACAGGAACCTCTTAATCCTTAATAAACATAATGTTAAGAGGATAGAAGTCAGAAAGTCCCGAGTATACGACATAATTCCGTCATATGGCTGAAATAACGCAATGATTAACCGGTCATTATTCTTTTTAACCACATTGCAACACAATGTATTTACATACAGACAACAAACCAGTGAATAATGTTGGATAAGATCAAAATACCAGCCATTGATATCATAATGAGAGGCTATTAGTGATCGGCGTCACAGATTAAGTCTAAGCCGGATATAGAATATGCCATACCTTCAGTCAATCATTTGAAAGGTGTATATCATGGAAAACAATAACAGGATGATGCCACACATAAGGCGGACAACGCATATTATGATGTTTGCTCACCGTAACAGCTTCGATTTTCATTTCTTTAATGCCCGGTAGTCTTCCGACTACGGGCGCTTCAGCATACAGGTCTTCCTGCATCTTTTGTTGTTAATACAGGCACTCGCCTGTAGCTAACCGCGCTCGCCCTAATAAATCCTGCTATTTACCAGCCACCGGACTGGTAGGGTTTATTGCATCTCAAAAGGTACTCTACTGATATTTATTATATCAGCGGCAGACTATTACCTTTTGTCCGGCGTAATCAATTTCTCATTTGAGAAATTGAGGGCCTGCTATTATCTGAAAATAAAGAGATAACAATGACTGATTTAAAAATTGCCGTTAGCCGTACATGTCCAAACTGTTTTTCTACCCAGCGTAATATTGTCAATACTAGCGAAACCAACTTTATTGATGTGGCCGCGGTAGTATTAACCCTGGAAGATATCGAATGCGGTAAACTCGATGAGTTAAAGGCCACTGGCTATAACATCCCGGTATTTATCGCTATTAATAAAGAAGAGGTTGTCCCGGCCGAATATATGGCTTCGGTGCAGGGGGTATTTGAACACGACGAAACCCGCAACGACTTCTACGGCCGCCAGCTGGAAGCCGCTGCGCATAAATATGAAACCGAGCTGCGTCCGCCATTTTTTAGCGCGCTGGTCGATTACGTCAAACAGGGCAACAGCGCTTTTGACTGCCCGGGGCATCAGGGCGGCGAATTCTTCCGTCGTCACCCGGCCGGTAATCAGTTCGTCGAGTATTTTGGCGAGACGCTGTTCCGCTCCGACCTGTGCAACGCCGACGTCGCCATGGGCGACCTGCTGATCCACGAAGGGGCGCCATGCATTGCCCAGCAGCATGCGGCAAAAGTCTTTAATGCCGATAAGACCTACTTCGTGCTCAACGGCACCTCCTCTTCTAACAAAGTGGTGCTCAACGCGCTGCTGACCCCGGGCGACCTGGTACTGTTCGACCGTAACAACCATAAATCCAACCACCACGGCGCGCTGCTGCAGGCCGGGGCGACACCGGTCTATCTGGAAACCGCGCGTAACCCGTACGGTTTTATCGGCGGTATCGACGCCCACTGTTTCGAAGAACGCTATCTGCGCGAGCTGGTTGGGGAAGTGGCGCCGAATCGGAAACAGGATGCCCGTCCGTTCCGCCTGGCGGTGATCCAGTTAGGTACCTACGACGGCACCATTTATAACGCTCGTCAGGTAGTCGATAAAATTGGTCATCTGTGCGATTACATCCTGTTTGACTCCGCGTGGGTCGGCTATGAACAGTTCATTCCGATGATGGCTGATTGTTCGCCGCTGCTGCTGGAGCTGAATGAAAATGATCCGGGCATTCTGGTGACCCAGTCGGTGCACAAACAGCAGGCCGGTTTCTCCCAGACCTCGCAAATCCATAAAAAAGACAGCCATATCAAAGGTCAACAGCGCTATGTTCCGCACAAGCGTCTGAATAACGCCTTTATGATGCACGCCTCCACCAGCCCGTTCTATCCGCTGTTTGCCGCGCTGGATATCAACGCCAAAATGCATGAAGGCGAGAGCGGCCGCAACATGTGGATGGACTGCGTCATGAACGGTATCAAGGCGCGTAAGCTGATCCTTGAAAGCTGCAAACACATCCGTCCGTTCGTACCCAAAATGGTCGATGGCAAACCGTGGCAGTCATATGAAACCGCGCAAATCGCCGTTGACCTGCGCTTCTTCGAGTTTGGTCCAGGCGAACGCTGGCATGCCTTTGACGGTTATGCCGAGCATCAGTACTTCGTCGATCCGTGCAAACTCCTGCTGACCACGCCGGGTATCAATACCGCCAGCGGCGAATATGACGCCTTCGGCGTACCGGCCACCATTCTCGCCAACTTCCTGCGTGAAAACGGCGTGGTACCGGAAAAATGCGACCTTAACTCCATTCTGTTCCTGCTGACCCCGGCGGAAGATATGGCCAAACTGCAGCAGCTGGTCGCCCTGCTGGCGCGCTTCGATAAGCTGCTCGACGCCGATGCGCCGCTACAGGAGGTTCTGCCGTCTATCTACAGCCAGCACAAAGAGCGTTATGCCGGTTATACCCTGCGCCAGCTGTGCCAGGAAATGCATGACCTGTATGCCCGCCACAACGTCAAACAGCTGCAAAAAGAGATGTTCCGTAAAGATCACTTCCCGCGCGTGGTGATGAACCCGCAAGAGGCTAACTACGCCTATCTGCGCGGCCAGGTCGATCTGGTGCCGTTGCCGCAAGCCGAAGGCCGCGTGGCCGCGGAAGGCGCCCTGCCTTACCCGCCGGGAGTGCTGTGCGTAGTCCCGGGAGAAGTCTGGGGCGGCGCGGTGCTGCAGTACTTCACCGCTCTGGAAGAAGGGATCAACCTGCTGCCGGGCTTCGCGCCGGAACTGCAGGGGGTTTATATCCAGGAGCACGATGGCCGTAAACAGGTCTGGTGCTATGTCATCGCGGAAAGCGAGAAACAAAGCGCGCTGCTGAAAGGGGAAACTGTATGAGCAAATCCAGTAACAAGATGGGAGTGGTACAGCTCACCATCTTAACCATGGTCAACATGATGGGCTCCGGTATCATCATGCTGCCCACCAAGCTGGCGGAGGTGGGGACTATCTCCATCATCTCCTGGCTGGTGACGGCGGTAGGATCGATGGCGCTGGCGTGGGCCTTCGCCAAATGCGGGATGTTTAGCCGTAAATCAGGCGGGATGGGCGGTTACGCCGAGTACGCGTTCGGCAAGTCTGGCAACTTTATGGCCAACTATACCTATGGCGTCTCGCTGCTGATCGCCAACGTCGCCATCGCTATCTCCGCGGTGGGTTACGGCACCGAGCTGTTCGGCGCCACCCTGTCGCCGGTGCAGATTGGCCTGGCGACTATCGGGGTGCTGTGGATCTGTACCGTAGCCAACTTCGGCGGCGCACGCATTACCGGCCAGATCAGTAGCATCACCGTATGGGGGGTCATCATTCCGGTTGTCGGCCTGTGCGTTATCGGCTGGTTCTGGTTTAGCCCGACGATGTACGTCGAGTCCTGGAACCCGCACCACGTACCGTTCTTCGGCGCCGTTGGTTCGTCAATCGCCATGACGCTGTGGGCCTTCCTCGGTCTGGAATCCGCTTGCGCCAACACCGATGTGGTCGAAAACCCGGAACGTAACGTGCCGATCGCCGTACTCGGCGGTACCCTCGGCGCGGCGGTTATCTATATCGTTTCGACCAACGTCATCGCCGGGATCGTGCCGAACATGGATCTGGCTAACTCCACGGCGCCGTTTGGCCTGGCGTTTGCCCAGATGTTCACGCCTGGCGTAGGGAAAGTGATTATGGGGCTGATGGTGATGTCCTGCTGCGGTTCGCTGCTCGGCTGGCAGTTCACCATCGCGCAGGTCTTTAAATCATCGTCTGACGAAGGCTACTTCCCGAAAATCTTCTCCCGCGTCTCGGCTTCCGGCGCGCCGATTCAGGGGATGTTAACCATCGTTATCCTGCAAACCGGCTTGTCGCTGATGACCATTAGCCCGTCGTTGAGCAATCAGTTCAACGTGCTGGTTAACCTGGCGGTGGTGACTAACATCATCCCGTACATTCTGTCGATGGCCGCGCTGGCGATTATCCAGAAAATGGCCAAGGTCGATCCCGGCAAAGCGCGTTCCACCAACGTGATAGCCTTTATCGGCGCGGTGTACAGCTTCTATGCCCTGTACTCCTCCGGCGAAGAGGCGATGCTCTACGGCGCGATCGTGACCTTTATGGGCTGGACGCTGTACGGCCTGGTATCACCGCGTTTTGAGATGAAAAACAAACACAGCTAATGCTGAAGCCGGCGGCGCGTCTGTCGCCGCCGGTACTTTTCGTGGCCGCTATTTGATATAGGAATCCAGCACCTTCAGCACCACGTCCAAATCTTCTTCACGTTTCACTTCATCGCCTTCATGAACGATATGTTCCGTCAGATGGCCCTTGATCACTTCACGCATTAGTCCGTTTACCGCTCCGCGAATAGCGGCAATTTGCTGCAGCACGGCGGCGCATTCGTGCGGCTCATCCAGCATCTTTTTCAGCGCGCTCACCTGCCCTTCAATCTTGCTGGCTCTGGCCTGCAGCTTCTTTTTATCCCGAATCGTATGCGACACGTTAACCTCACTGGCGAACTCAATTTGTCGCTACGCAGATAACTTAATGAACAAGAAAACTAAACGAACTGTCAGTCCTGAGTCCGGACAGGAATATGCGCAGATGGTTGTTGATAGCGCCCTTATAACTGCAAGCCCGTGAAACGATGAATGGGTACCTGTATATGGTGATATGGCAGGACGAGGTTGGGCGACAAATCAGTAGCTATACATAGAGCTATAACAATAGCGTCAGACCTCACCGTCATGATGGTGGGCTGACGCTGGAAGGATCAGACAACAGATACCGTTTTACAGTAAAACTGTGGTCAATATTATTTGTCCACTACAGATTCAAGCACCTTCAAAGTGGTATTTCATGTCTGTGTCATGTGTCAGCTTGCTGAAAACCTGGTTGGTCAGTGAATCCGTCAGCGCCAGCGCATCTTTCATAGTTTTATCCTCAAAACCCTGTAAAAGCGCTTGTGCCTGTTTAGGCTGGGTTTTATACAGTTTAAGATAGTCCTGCTCCATCTCATGTTGGCGCACGGCTGTCTGTTCTTCAAAAGCATGGTAGGCTCGCTGAACATCGGGCGCATACTCATTGTAGTTCTGCATCACCAACGTTTGCAGCTTACGATACTTCCAGTTAACAGAATCATCACTTGCATGGTCAGTGCCTTTGTCATACCCCGGAAGATAATGCGAAATTCCCTGATAATAAGGTACATAGACGCTCAAGGCGGACATACCATAAGCCACATATTCCACTTCACCTATTTCTTTAGGCATATCAGGGCGAACCTGTAAAATGTGGGACTCCTGAGTACGGAAGACTGAGACTGGGCGGTATGGCTCCTTCGGATTATTATTGGCATAAGGATCGTGCGAGGTTCCTTGATAATGGTTGCGTAAAGCTTCTTTCACCTGATCCAGCGTGATCTTTTCTGCAGGTTTGAGAAACTCAGGGAAATGTTTTCCATCATCAATCGTCGTTTTCAACTGTGGGTTGAACAAATGTTGTAACGTCCAAACCCGTGGGTAGTTATACACAACATCATTAGCTAAATCCTGAGAATAAGTTTTGTGAAAATCAAAGGCGCCATCTTTCGGATTATACAGCCCATGCTGTTTTGCAAAATCTACCAGTGTCGGTGAAGCCATATAGTTGGCACTATCTTTCGCGTTGTAATTCTGGAGACGGCCCTGATTTGCGCTGACAAAATAGCTGTCATTCGGTAAACGAACGGCCATCCACTGGTGACCACTACCGGTTTCCAGGTACCAGATATCATGCTGATCGACAAAGGCAACACCAAAACCCTCACCGGCCCCTTTCTCCTCAATAATTTTCCCCAGCAACTCCGCCCCTTCGCGAGCGCTGTGAATACGCGGCAGTAAAACGGTCTGAATAGCATCCTCAGTGATGCCGGTCTTTTCCAAATAAGGGTCAACCTTTAATGCCTGCTGGCCGTTGTAAATGGTTTCTGTTGCCGTTATCCCCACACCTACAGAGTTAAAACCTGCTTCTCCGGTCGACTTATCATTGGTATCAAAGTCATGAATAGCGGTATAGCGCAAAGCGTCTTTTGGCAGCGGCCAAGTGAAATCGTTAGTATGCCCCTTGAACACCCCTGTCTGATTATGCACAGCAGGATGGATCAGCATATGCTTGGCATTTGTCGCTGAGTAATCCTCATTGCGGGCAATAATAAATGAGCCATCTTTACTCGCCTGATTCCCAACCAGAATAGTGGTACATGCGCTTGCTTGACCGATAAACAGCATTGCGAGAGACGATGCAATGAGTGTCTTTTTCATATTAAATTTCCAGACTTTGTTTTGTATGATAAATCCGGAGTTAACTGTATTGGTTTATTACGCTGAATACAAAAATCAAATCAGTAAATACTGTTATACTTTGTAAGTATTTTTTTAATCCTTTAGGATTACCCCATCACACCTAAAAAACGGATAATTTTACAGCACCTGTACCAAATACAAACAAGAGTTTGCCTTAGGTGAATTTTCGCCTCATTGGGCAGCATGTCGGGTATCCTGGGTATTCTCCGAAGTTAACAATTTCGCGGGTTGTTTAATGTGGCATCTTCATTATTCCACATCCCTGACCTACAAATTTACTCACCGAAAGGTGTTTTTTTCGGCATGCCCCCAGGACAAATACCTTCGCGGAAAGATACCCTCACCTGCCTTCATAAAAGGAAAACCCATACCTGCAATCGAATCAAGTCGCCATTATTAGATTATTTCCAGTGAAGGAGTTCATAGCTGACAGGATTATCAGCACACTGCCCAGTGCCGCACTCCAGCAATGTGGACAGCAAATTTCCGACAATCAGCAAAGCGAATACAATATAAAGAATTTGCTTATATTTATTTACAAATGCAAGAATTAAGGAGTTCCTTAAACACAACGCTCTGCCACCTACGGCGATCATGACAGATATAGCAATAACCATACCCACAGATGCTACCAGTGCCCAGGTATAAAAATGCAATCCAAACAGCGCCGAACCATAACCAGGTGTACCTGGCGTAATGTGTAATAAAACCTGTCTACCAGCAATAATGCCAGTAAGTACACACCCCAGAAGAGAAAAACAGTAGTGAAGTCCTTTAATACCGAATCGAAGATTAAACAAAAATCCAAAACCGATAATAATTATCCCTACGCGCTGAAGAAGACATAGAGGACAGGGAAGTTCATCTTTGAAAAATTGATAGTAAAATGCTGTTAGCAGCATAACTGAAACACCAGTAAGCCCAGCAAGATTCAGAATCCAGTCTGATTTTAAATTTTCATACTTCATACAGGCACTCCACAATATCAGAAGAGTAAATTAAGCGGGTCACTGACGTGATGCACAAACGAAAGAATTGCAACAACAAATAACAAAAAGTAACATATATAACTAAGCCGCGCTTTATTAAATATCACACCGACCATGACAATCAATGCCATCAAAAATGGTAAGAACATATACATAGTAGTATTCTCTCTTGCCTTGGGTTAAGGCATATGGGTATGTAACCTGAAAGCTCAATCCTTAATGAGGATAGCATAATCAAATCTGAACTCCTAAGTTATTTCAGTCCCGGCAGGCCATAATTTTCTCTGAGGTTTAAAACCTAGCTCTTAATTTATCTCACACATTGTTAGAACATACTCAAACTGACATAAACTTGCAAAATTAAGAAACACTAACGCTTTTTCTTTTTTATTCATAAATACCCACAAGAAATTCACGGGTAAATGTCATAGAGTGATGGTGAACTTGCTGCTTTAGTTTCGGAGATTATGATTAGATGCGAATCTATTTACTGCCATTAATTTTTTGTTTATCTTTTATCGCAAATGCCACGGAAAAGGTAAGTAACAGTTTTTACCGTGAAGTATCACCGGCAAAGGTAGTTAGTCTGGGTGAAATTTTCAGTATTCGCCTTCCGGTGTCGCTTTCAACCGGATATTCGTGGATCGTGCGTTCTCTTCCACCTCAGGTCGCATTAACAGGAATGGCTTACAGCCCACCAAAACCTGGATTATGCCTGCCTGGATGCTCAGGCTCCACAATATTGTATCTCAAAGCCATTTCCCCCGGCGAAGGGATACTAAAACTTCAGTATGCCAGGATATGGGAAAAGCTGCCAAAACAGGTTCATATCACTGCCATCAATGTTTTAACTAAACAGGACATGAATAGAAAGACTAAGCGATGATGTTTGATCGTCATCAACCTAATTATCACAGTTAAGCACATGATGAAGAAGTTACTTAATCTCATTTTCCTGTTGTTCGTTTATCTTATTTCCTTCTATGCATATGCTGGACACAATGTCCACCATCTCTGGTATCGAAGAAATCACCATAAAACAACTTATCGGCATATTACGGTTAATGTCATTAAGAAAGATATTATGCGAGAATATTACAAATGGAAGGGTGTAAAATATCGTTGGGGTGGTAATAGTAAAAATGGAATCGACTGTTCAGCATTAATGCAAAGATTCTTTCGGGAAACACATTTATTCACACTCCCCAGAACAACATTAGGTCAGATAAACTATGGCCACAGGATACAAAAACGTCGCCTGAAGCCCGGCGACCTTATCTTTTTCAATATCAAGAAAAATGTTCGGCATGTTGGGGTTTACATCGGCCATAACAAGTTTGTTAATTCAGCTAAAAGTAAAGGTGTGACTATCTCGGATCTACGAAATTGTTACTGGCGGGCACATTATTATACTGCAAGGCGTATCCTTAGCTACTAAGTGAGGTGACTCATACTCCATGCAAATTAAAATGTCTCAATTGATCATTACCGCAACCACTGACATTTGTTAGCTCACAACGTAAGCGGCAGCGTGGGTTTCTCATTATTCGGACATGTGACATTGTAAGCGCACCCATTTTAGCTCCACACATTTTTTTAGAGTCCAGTTTTTTCAGCCATCACCGATACTCTTCCGGCGTCGGGTTGTTCAGGGATTCATGAGACTGCTCGTTGTTATATTCCATCAGCCTGCGCTCTGTAATTTCCCGCGCTTCATTCAGCGTTCTGCACAGATAAGTTTCAGCAGGCAGTAAACCCGGTGAACATGTTTATGGCTCCGGGTATTACCCTGCCTGCACAGCAGTTGGAACAGCTTCTTAAAACCGTAGCGCGGGTAGCGTTCTGTCAGTCCTGTCAGGGCATGGATCACCGATTCATTACGCCGGGTATCGGGCTGATAAAAATACACCGTCCTGCTCAGCGATAACGTCCTGCCGGCCCGACATAAACCCATGGCAAATTGCGCCTTCAGATAGCTAACGAGTTTGCGCTGATTAAAGAACCATATTCACCGGCGGTACCGCGCTTTTATCGATCTGTTTACCTAAGGCCTCCAGCGCGGATTGATATGGGCATAACGTGCCCACGCTGGTTTGCTGGCAATCAGGCTGACGCCACTCCTGTTGCAGCATCGGGTGCTGACGATCCGGCATCTGCAGGCGTCGCAGGTCGTCCAGGCTTTGCGCCTGGAAATAGACGCGCAGATAACGTTCGCCGTTTTTGCTGTTGCGCCAGCGCTCTATCACCAGACTGCTACCCGGCGGAATATTGCCCCGGCTGTAACCGGGCAGCTGCCAGCTAAAATTCATCAGCGTGCGCACCATCGCGATATTGGTGTCATGAGCCACCAGCAGCAGCCAGCGTACGTTCGGCGTGGCGTCCGCTTTTACGCCGTCCAGCATCGCGTTGAGCAGCACCGAGCCGCGCTTTTGCGCGGTGTACAGCACGTCATTACTGAGATCGTAGTTTTCCGTTAACAGCGGCAGAATGGCTGTGATCTGGCTGGCGCGGGTAATCTTCCCCCACGCCAACTGGCTTAAGGGCAGGTTTTCACTCCAGCCCAGACGCAGCGTTTCAACCATATTGGCCATCACGCTCAGCCCGCTAATGGTGGTTTTACCGCTTTGGTTTTGCTCCACCTGCCAGGGCTTATCAAAAATGGGGCACGGTTTATCCTGTTGGCAAACCGCGGCTTTTAATAACTGGATCGTCGGCGCCAGCGCCTGCCGACGCTTCGCCAGATCGCCGGCTTTCGCCTTCACTTCCGCCAGCTGGCGGGCGGGATCGGTTTGCGTAGCCGTAAATTTATCGGTCTGGAACAGTGGGTCGGCATCACCGCTGACATAATGAATCGCCACGCCGCAGCCGGGGAATGCCCCATCTACCAGCGCCTGTGCGGTTGCCCGGGTACGCTGTAGCGGGCTGGCGCGAACATAAATATCCTCCGCGCTCGGACACTGCCCCTGCAGCAGGCCAAGCTGGCGATAATACTGCCCTTCCGCGCGCCCTTTATTGGCGACCGCCGCATAGCCATGTCCGGTCAGCTCCCCATCGTGGGTGGTCCATTCGGTCCATGGACGCTGGGTCGCGGCTTCAATAGCTTCACGATTGCCGGGCGTTGGCGGACGAATGCCGTGGCGGCTTAACTCCACCACTTTTTCCAGTTGCCAGTTCGCCGCGACGGCGGATTGCATCACCAGCAGCGGCAGCGCACAGGCGATAAACAGGCGTAAAAAGCCCTGATGTCTTGCAGGCATCATAAAATCTTCCTTATCGATTAATAGGTTATGAGGAGAATGAAGTCTGCCGTTCGACGGCATGGCGTCGGGCGACGATGGCGGCGGTGGTAAAACAGAGTAACGCGGAACCCAATCCGGTGCCTATCCAGAACAACGCCAGCGTGCTGAAATCATAAATCGTTTTCCCGTTTTCGAGGATCGCGGTTTTATCGATAATGATCCCGGTCAGAAATTCACCCAACCCCGCTCCGGCATAGCTGGCGATGCCAATGGTTCCCAGCGCCGCCCCCGCCGCTTTGCGTGAAGAGATATCGACGGCGATCAACCCTCCGAGGAAACAGGTTAACGCGCCGATGGTCGCGCCGAAGACGATCATCGCCAGGATGTCGGTGTAGTAATTATGCGGCGACCAGAGCATTAAGGCGAAACCCGCGGTGTTCAGCAGGCTGATAAATCCGGCCATGACGCTGCGATTGCGCGGGAAAAAGCGGTCAGAGAGCATGCCGGCGATGATGGTCCCGGCGATACCGGCGATCGCGTTAACGCCGATGATGCCTGAAGCCTCAAGGGTGGAATAGGCTTTATCCTGCTCCAGAAAGAAGATCCCCCACGAGTTCACCGCATAACGGTCGATATACATAAATGCCGATGCCAGCGCCAGCGTCCACAGCGCCGGGTTACGCAACGCCAGCAGTTGGTTTTTGAACACCGATCCCCGCGCTTCAGTCTCTTCCTGCGGTTCATCGCGAATCACGTTAATGGAGGGAAAGCCGCAGCTCTGTGGCGAATCGCGCATAAACAGCAGCAACAGCACCACGCCAGCGGCGCCGAGCGCAGCCGTGGAGAGGTAGCCCATTTGCCAGCCAAAACCCGCGATCACCGCGGCGATCACCATGTAGGTCATAGCCTCGCCGATGTTATGCGCCGTGGACCAGATGGCGTAAAACGTTCCCCGCTCTTTAAAGCCGTACCAGCGCGCCAGCGAAACCGCACAAGGGCCAACGCCCATCGACTGCGCCCAGCCGTTGATCCCCCAAAAGATAGCCAGCAGCATGGCGTTGGTGGTCATGCCCATCAGCAGGTTCATCCCGGCGCTGAGCAATAGCCCAAGGCTCATGTAGCGCACCACGTTGGCATGATCGGCGATAAAACCGTTGACCAGTTTGCCGATGGCGTAGCTAAAGAATAGCGTCGAGCCAATCATCCCCAACTCCGTTGGGGTAATGCCTAATTCCACCAGCGCGCTTTTCGCCACGGTGAACGATAAGCGGCAGACGTAGAACGTCACGTAGGCCAGGGTCATGGCAATAAACGTTTGCCAACGTACCCGGCGAAAACGTTTTTCATCAAACGCGGCGCCCGCTTGCGGCGGCGACGCCCGGAAAAAATGAATAATTCCAGACATATAGTTTCTCCGACGGTCGGAGGCTTGACTGATTGATGTGCTTCGTCCGTGAGGGTCGTTATCGTTACTGTGTAGGGTACATAATCAGAAACAGCCCGAACCTGTAAGGGTTAATGTAATGGTTGAAGGATCATCTTTTGTAGTTGGGGATACAGCGTTTGGCTCGCCAGCAGCAGAGGGTTGCCGTGACGAATCCCCTCTTGCGCCAGAAAGTCGTTGGCGACGCCCCCGGCTTCGCGCATCAAAACCAGACCGGGTAAGGCATCCCACGGATTCATGTGCGGTTCATAGTAGCCAATCAGTCGCCCGGCGGCCGCCCATGCGCTCATCAACGCGCCGGAGCCATTGCGGATGAACATGCCGCCATCGCTGAGCAGCGCGTCAAGAAAAGGCAGGAATTCCGCCGGCGTCACCCGATGAGACGTTCCGACGCCCATCACCCCTTCTTTGACCGTTGCTGCGGGATGTGGGCGGATTGGCGTCTCATTGAGCCAGGCGCCATGGCCCCGTAGCGCGTGGAACAGTTCACGATGGTTGGGATCGTAGACGACGCCAACCATCGGCTCGCCGTCAACGACGATCGCCAGCGACAAGCACCAGGTATGCAGCCCATTTAAAAAACAGCTGGTGCCATCAATGGGATCAACCACCCACAGAACCCTGGCGTCCGGCATCTGCGTACCGCTCTCTTCGCCGAGAAAACCATCCTCCGCAAACGCGTCAGTAATGCGCTGCTTAACAAAGGCTTCTACGCGTTTATCGGCCACGCTCACCACGTCCTGTAGATCATTGCCCTTATGCTCTACCGCCAGCGCCTCGCGCTGCTGATAGTATTCGAAAGCCAGCTCGGCACCCGCTTTCGCCAGCTCGCAGGCCAGGCGATAGCGGGCCTGTAGCGCAGAGGAATCCAGTGATGTCATCATTTACTCCTTTTGCACACGTGTGCAATTTTATTTAAAAAAGCCCCGAAGAGCGCAGTGAGTGTGGATGGATTTTAGCGATAATTCTGTGATCGATTCATCATAAAATGAATTTTTCATTTAGCGCTATTACGAATTATTAATTTCACAGCAACTTCACGGTGACGTGAAGGTTGATTGAATTTGGCGATCCGGCTGACCAGCATCTCCACCGCGTGATAAGCCAACTGCGTGGTATCCTGCTGGATAGTGGTAAGTTGATAAGGCTGCCACTCCGCCTGGGGAATATCGTCGAAGCCAATAATTGCCGGCAGGACGGCTGCTGGATTATCCGCTCGTAGCCCATCCATCGCCCCAATCGCCAGCATATCCGTGGCGCAAAACAGCGCCTGCAATCCTGGCCTTTCCGCGGCGAGCCGGCGAGCGGCCGCAAAACCGGACTGATAACCGCCCGTTTCGCAGAAATGCGGCGTAACAGCCAGCCCGCTGGCATGGCGGATAAATCCCTCGTAGCGCTGCCGGGTGCTGAAATTGTCGCGATTTTCGCCAATAAAACCGACGTCCCGGCACTGGCCTGCGTGCAACAGCTCAGCGGCCAGTTTCCCGCCGAGCGCGTTATCGCTGCTGACGCGGTCGCAGCCGGGAAGTTCAGCGTGACGGTTGATAAGCGTAACGGGGATTTTTCGCGCAAGATACTCCTCAGCCAGCTCCAGCGGCGGCGCGCCGGAGGTGATAATGACGCCAGCGACGTGATAGCTGAGAAGATGTTTTAGCGAAGGAGCTAACTGCTGCGGATCATCGGCGTTCATCAACAATGGCATAAATCCATGCAGCGCCAGCTGGTGGATCAGCGGCGCCAGCAGCTTACTGCGAAAAGGGTTATCGAACCCTGAAGTGATGATGCCGATAAAGTTGCTGCTGCCGGTGTTCATCGTACGGGCGATGATATTGACCTGGTAGCCCAGAGCTTCCGCGGCGGCCTGCACTTTGGCGCGGGTTTTCGGCGACACCGAGGCCCCGGGCGTGAAAGCGCGGGAGACGGCTGAACGGGAAACGCCGGCAAGCTTCGCCACGTCTTCTGCTTTAATCCATTTTTTATCGTTCATCACTTTGATTTTTCAGTGAAATCCATCAGGCATAGATGTATCGCTCAACACATTACCCTCGTCACGCTGAAGGCTATGTGTCCCGAGAACACTTTGGCTTTCACTATACCCTGAATCGGGTCGGTGATGCCGGTCAACCGGCGCAGATAATGACATTTTTTATTATCACGTTAACTGAACAGAAGTATAAACTTTTCGTGATATTGTTTCTTTCGTTCGCGCACCAATTATAATAATTATCATGATTCTTCATAAAGAAATAAAAGCGCGGTTAAAGAAAAAACGTAACCAACTAAATTATAATAATTTTATTATGAAATTTATTTCATAAACATTATGTTATAAAAACTTAAACATAATAACGTTAACGGTTAGATATTAATAACAACCCTATATCTTCACGATATTAAACGTGTTCCGCGCGATATATTGCGCGTGACGTGAAATAAAACTTAACGATGGAAACGTCTATGTCAAAACTGGATTTCCGCTCCAAAAATACCTGGCGCGCGCTGGCGTCCATCGCGGTCATCGTCGGGGCAACGGCGGCGGCATTCGCCTGGACCTCAGGCTGGCTGGGCTCGCGAACCACCAGCCAGTCATTAGTCCCCGATCCAGACAAGCCGTTTCCTGCCGGGTTCCGCCGGGCGCACGGTAAAGGGATCTGTTTTACCGGGACGTTCGAGCCAGCCGGTCCAGCCGTTGCTTATTCCACCGCGCGGCTCTTTTCACAGTCGGAGACCCCCGTTGTAGGGCGATTCTCCATTGGCGCAGGTAATCCGCACGCGGCTGATAATTCAACGAAAACCCTGAGCATGGCGCTGCTACTGAAAACGGACGATAAACAGCAATGGCGCATGGCAATGAACAACGAGCCCTACTTCGCCACGCGAAACCCGGAGGGCTTTCTTGCCATGAAAAAGGCCACCGCCGTCGACCCGACCACCGGTAAGCCCGATCCGCAGCGCCTCGCCGCATTTTTACAGGACTACCCGGAAGCCGGTAAATATTTGCAGTGGGCGGCGCAAAAGCCAGCGCCAGGCGGCTTTGCCGGGGCGACATTTTATAGTATTAACGCTTTCTATCTCGTGAACGCCGACCGTCAGCGCCAGCCCGTACGCTGGATGATGCGGCCGCACGATCCATTTGTCTCTATCCCTGATGAACAACGACAGAGAGCCGACCATAACTTCCTGTTCGAACAATTACAGCAGCGGCTTTCTCAGCATCCCATTTACTGGGATTTGGTATTGCAACTCGCCCAACCTGGCGACGCGGTGGATGACCCTTCTCAGCCATGGCCAAACGATCGTCAGCAGGTCGTCGCCGGTACGCTCAAAGTCACCCAACTCGTCGCCCAAGCCGAAGGGGCCTGCCGTGACGTTAACTTTGATCCCTCCATCGTGCCTGCTGGAGTAGAGGTCTCTAACGACCCCATCTTAAATGCGCGCTCTGGCGCCTATTCGCATTCCTGGAGCCGTCGCGAACGGGAAATTGGCTACGGCAAAGCAACCGAAGCCGTGCAAAAACAGGAGGTTAAATGATTTCGAATAAACCTGACCAAGAGCGCGCGCCGCAGCATTTCAACCCTCTGGCGAGATATCTACATTGGCTGATGGCAATCATGATCCTGGCCATGCTGTTCATCGGCGCCGCCATGATGACTTCATTACACCACCGCATTTGGTTGGTGGATGTACATCGGCCATTGGGGATCGCTATTTTGCTGCTGGCGCTCATCCGCCTGGCCAACCGGTTTTATAGCCGGCAGCCACCTCTTCCTGCGGAGCTCTCACGCTGGCAGGTACTGGCGGCAAAAGCGTCACACTGGGCGCTGTACGCGCTGATGCTGGCAATGCCTTTGCTTGGCTGGGCGCAACTGTCGGCTGCGGGCGTTCCGATTGTTATGTTTGAAGGACTTAACCTTCCGGCCATTACCCCGACCAGCCCGGCGCTTTTTGCCTGGTTTCACGACGCCCATCGCCTGTTAGCTAAACTGCTCTTTGCGGTGGTGTTGCTACATCTCTCGGCGGCATTAGTGCACGCATGGATATTCCGCGACGGCGTGTTTGCCAGCATGGCAAAAAGCGCTAGCCGGTCCAGTGAACCACCTGTAAAGCGGTGAAATTTAATAACAAGGTTCGTTGAAGTAAAAATAAGGGGCTTCGGCCCCTTATTTTTTGCATTCGAAAACTCTGCAGCCACTCACTATGGCGCTCACCTATAAAAATTAGCCCGTCCGTTATTTATTGCGCAATCACCAATAGCGTTGATGATTAAATAAAAAAGGGGACGGAGTGAATTACCCAATCACTGTTTAAAAAACATACAGAAATTAATATATATTCGCGCATATCATTTTCAAAAAATGATGTAGATCATATTCCCGCACCTGCCCTGTGAAAAAATGCGTTTAATAACCAAGTAAGCATTTACTTAATACAGAGGGGATATATATGGGAAGCGTCAGCGCGGGTACTGCGCAAAAAATGGGGTTAACGGCACTAACCCTTGTGACCGCATCAAATATGATGGGTTCCGGTGTTTTTATGTTGCCGACCAATCTCGCCGGAGTGGGATATATTTCACTATGGGGATGGTTGTTTACTATTATTGGCGTAATTGCGCTGGCGTTGGTTTTCGCTAAAACCAGTCTTATTACCCCTCGCGCGGGAGGGATCGTGGCCTATGCCAGCGATGCGTTTGGCCCTTTCATCGGTTTTCAGACGACGGTTTGCTACTGGATCAGTGCCTGGATTGGCAACGTCGCGCTCCTCGTCGCCGGGGTCGGCTATCTGAGTTACTTCTTCCCGGCGCTGCATAATCCGGTTTACGGTTGTATCACCGCTATCGCTATTCTGTGGGCATTTATTGCCTTAGGCAGCCTGGGGGCTAAAACGGCTGGGCGCGCGCAGTCCTTCACCGCCAGCTGCATGCTGGTCGTCGTGCTGGGTGTGGGCATTGTCGGCTGGTTCTGGTTTGACCCGAAAATGTTCTCTGAAGTCTACAACGGCACGGGCAACAGCGACAGCTCAGCCATCGTCTCCGCGGCCTCCATTGCGCTGTGGGGTTTCTTAGGGGTGGAATCCGCCGTGGTCTCCAGCGGACAGGTGGAAAACCCTGAACGCACGGTGCCTCGCGCGACCGTATATGGTCTGCTGATTGCCTCCGTATGTTACGTCGGTAGCTGTACCGTTATCATGGGCCTGGTTCCCCACGCTGAACTGGTCAAATCTGCCGCCCCATTCGCCGATGCGGCACGCTATATGTTTGGCGATATGGCCGGCAACATCGCCTCCGCGCTAAGTATTATCGCCTGTTTTGGCTCCATTTCCGGCTGGTTGATCCTGCAGTCAGAAGGCCCGCGCGCAGGGGCGAAACAGGGGTTATTTCCGCAGATTTTCGCCGAGACCAATAAAAATGATGTCCCGATGAAAGGTCTGATTATTTCTGGCGTGCTGATGAGTCTGGTGCTGTTACTGACGGCTTCCCCCGATCTCGCCAAACAGTTCCAGGTGGTGATTCTGATGTCGGTATTTGCCTCCCTGCTGCCTTATATGTATGCCATTATCGCGCTACCTATCATCATGGTTTCTAAAAAGCTCAACCGTGGACGTGGCTTTATGTTTTATTGCGTCCTGACTGTCATCGGTATGATTTACAGTATATTTGCCCTACTCGGTTCGGGTACTGATTCCATTTTCTGGGGCACAATTATGATGATGGTAACCATTCCTCTATTTTCGTTTGTCGCGGCCGGACGTAATAAAAAAGGCCAGGATATCCTTTACCTTCAAAAATAATATTTTATTCACCAACATAAATATGGAGATTCATATGTCTTTATCTATTGCCGATCAAAATAAACTTGATGCATTTTGGTCATACTGTGTAAAAAATCGCTACTTTAATATTGGCTACCCTGAATCTGCTGATTTTGATTACACCATGCTGGAGCGTTTTCTGCGTTTCTCAATTAATAACTGTGGTGACTGGGGGGAGTACTGTAACTATTTACTCAACTCTTTCGACTTTGAAAAAGAAGTCATGGAGTATTTCTCCGGCATATTCAAAATTCCCTTTGCGGAAAGCTGGGGTTATGTCACCAACGGCGGCACAGAAAGTAATATGTTTGGTTGCTATCTGGGAAGAGAGCTGTTCCCGGAAGGCACGCTCTACTATTCAAAAGATACCCACTATTCCGTGGCCAAAATCGTCAAACTGCTGCGTATCAAATCGCAACTGGTGGAATCCCAACCAGACGGAGAAATGGATTATGACGATTTAATCAATAAAATCAGGACCTCAGGCGAACGCCATCCCATCATTTTCGCCAATATTGGCACAACGGTACGCGGGGCTGTTGATAATATCGCTGAGATCCAGAAGCGTATCGCTGCGCTGGGGATCCCACGTGAAGATTATTATCTGCACGCGGATGCCGCGCTAAGCGGCATGATCTTGCCTTTCGTGGAGGACCCACAGCCGTTTACCTTCGCCGATGGTATCGATTCGATTGGCGTTTCCGGACACAAAATGATCGGCTCCCCGATTCCATGCGGCATTGTGGTAGCCAAGAAAGCCAACGTCGACCGTATCAGCGTAGAGATCGACTACATCTCCGCCCACGATAAAACGATTTCAGGGTCACGCAACGGTCATACCCCTTTGATGATGTGGGCCGCCGTTCGCAGCCATACCGATGCCGAATGGCATCGCCGCATTGGTCACAGCCTCAACATGGCGAAATATGCCGTGGATCGCTTTAAAGCAGCAGGTATTGACGCGCTGTGCCACAAAAATTCCATCACGGTGGTCTTTCCGAAGCCTTCTGAATGGGTATGGAAGAAACACTGCCTGGCAACGTCCGGCAACGTGGCCCATCTGATCACCACCGCTCACCACCTGGACAGTTCCCGGATTGATGCGCTGATCGATGACGTAATCGCCGACCTGGCGCAACGGGCGGCATAAGAGTGAGCAGCGGCAACCTGCCGCTGCTCGCTGGACAATCTGGTGGGTTGCAGCGCCAACCGGAACCCGCCAGACCTGCACAGTATATGGGAATTTCGCATCAGGAGTCATAAACGATGAGTGCAAAGTTAAAAGCCATACGTGGTATGCGCGACGTACTGCCCGCCGAAACGCCAATCTGGCAATGGCTTGAAAATAAATTCCGCCGTCTGACCTACCGTTATGGCTACCAGGAGATCCGCTTACCCCTGCTGGAACCGGTCGCCTTATTCGAACGTGCTGTTGGCGAAGCCACAGATATCGTTGCCAAAGAAATGTACAACTTTACGGATAAAAGCGGTGAACAGATTACGCTGCGTCCCGAGGGGACCAGCGGCTGTATGCGTGCGGTGCTGGAAAATAATCTGTGTTACAACAAAACCCAGCGCCTGTGGTATCAGGGCCCGATGTTTCGCTATGAACGCCCGCAGAAGGGACGGCTGCGTCAGTTCACGCAGTTTGGTGCTGAAGCCTTCGGCATGGCCGGGCCGGACGTCGATGCTGAAATGATTTTTATGGTCCGGGATTTGTTCCAGGAGCTGGGCCTGACCCCGCATGTCAGGCTGGAAATTAACTCCCTGGGCACGCCGGATGAGCGGCGGGCCCATAAGGCCGCCCTTGTTGACTGGTTTAATGCTCATCGTGAGCAACTGGATGAAGATAGCCTGAAACGGCTGGAAACCAATCCATTACGTATTCTCGACAGCAAAAACCCGACCATGCAGCCCATGCTGGAACAGGCGCCGCGATTGCTGGATTACCTGTTCGAAGACTCCCGTCACCATTTTTCGCTGCTCTGCGAACTGCTCGATAAGGCCGACATCCCCTATACCATCAATCCGCGTCTGGTGCGTGGGCTGGATTACTACACCCGCACCGTGTTTGAGTGGGTGACTGATGAACTGGGCTCGCAGGGCACCGTCTGCGGCGGCGGCCGCTACGACGGCCTGGCGGAGTTATTTAATCCGAAGGCGTTGCCAGCCTGCGGTTTTGCCATCGGTATCGAACGCCTGCTGTTACTGATTCAGACCGTCAGCCAGAAAGATAATCCGTTGTGGCATTTTCACCCTGACGTGGTCATTACCAGTGAATGTCAGGATGATGGCCTGCGGGCCCAGATGCTGGCGGAGCTTCTGCGCCAACGTATTGAAAAGTTAAGCGTGATGGTGGATTGCAGCGGCAACAAACTTAAACGCCAGCATCAGACCGCCCTGCAAAGTCAGTGTCGCGCGATTATCACGCTGAATACCGACAATGAGATACGGCTGTGGGACCTCGCCAGCTCCCGTCAAATGTCGCTCGAAGAGAAAGCGCTCATTGACTGGCTGCAACAGCACTGCCAGTAAACACGTCCAGATTGGGTACCGTGCGGCAGGACGGTACTCGTCGCGGCGCTTATCCCGCCTTCAGCATTTCACCCTGACAAACAAATAGAGCCTTAACCAGAGAATCGTGGACATGCCGAGAAAAAACAGATTATTTATTCCGGGGATGCCGCATCTGGCGCAGCTTCGCGGGCATAATGGCGAAGCGTTATTCCGCCACGAGGAGGATTACTCTGCCTTCGAACGGTGTATGCAAGACGCGGCGCAACGTTACGCCGTGTCTATTCATAGTTGGTCACTTGCCGTCCCACGTATCCTGCTGCTGGTCAGCGCTCCGGATAAACAGGCGCTAAGCCGTTTTATTCAGCATATTGGACGCAGCTATGTGCCTTATTACAATCGTCGTTACCAGCGGCATGGCGCATTGTGGGACAGCCGCTACTTATGCAGCCCCCTGGAACCAGAAACCTATTTCCTGGCCGTGAAACGCTTTATTGAATGTGACGAGGACGGGAGCCCGGGATGCCATAGTCACGGTAATTTGCCTTCAGGTTTGATAGTCCCCCATCCTGCCTGGCTCAAGCTCGGTGAGAATGAGCCACAGCGACAGGCCCACTTCCAGGAGTTCTGCCGGCAACCGGTAAATCGGGCGCTGGTGACCAGGATCCGTCATGCACTGACGCAAAATTGCCTGCTCGCCTCGCAAGCGTTGAGCCAGCAACTTGAAGCCCAGATGGAAAGGCCGCTACGGGCACGACATTGCGGCCGTCCGCGCAAATATGAATCCTCCCCGTCAGAACAGTGGACCTGGCTGGAGCTTCAGGCTGAACAGTTTCTGCGCCAGCATGGCTATCAACAAATCAGGTTACCCTTACTTGAACATACATCGCTATTTGCGCCAGGCGGCCCGGTGATGGCCGACAAGGGAAAATTACGTGGCGATGGGACAACCGGATGTCTACGCCTGATGGCAGACAATCCTCATACCACGGTAATGAGCCGGATTTGGTATTCAGGCGCCATGTTCCGTCAACGCTCCCTGGATGGAGATATCCGGCAAAATCATCAAATTGGCGTCGAAGCATTCGGCATGCCCGGCGTTGATATCGAACTTGAGCATCTGGTCATGCAGGCGGTTTTCTTCAGGCGTATTGGCCTCGGTGAAATGGCGGAACTGCATATTAATATGCTGGGTGACGAGGCCTCGCTGGCGGCTTTCCGCCGGGCATTGCGCGATTACTATCAGCCCATCGCGCGTTTGCTGAACCCGGAGCAGCAGCAGTGGCTGGAGAAACATCCGGAGTGGTTGATCCATCATGAGGATATCCTTCTTCAGCGTCTTGCTCCTGCGGCGCCCTGTCTGGCGGATTTTATTACCGTCGACTCCCGTCATCGGTTCCAGCGCCTTCAGCATGCCCTGACCCAAGCCGGTATTGCCTGGCAGTACGATCCTGCGCTGTTTCCCGCCAATGACTATTGTCAGCTGGTCTTTGAATGGCGCAGCATCGCCATGGAGCGCGAGTTAATCATCAGCCGCGGCGGCCGATACGACGCCTGCGCCAGCCGTATTGCTGAAAAACCGGTTTCCGCCTGCGGTTTTGCATTCATGATGGAGCCGATTGTCACTCTGCTCGGTTATCGTCCCCAACCCGCCAGAGCACATCCGCCGACCGACATTGTGATTATTGCAGGCCAGCCCCGTGTGGCTGCTAAGGCAATGCTGCTCGGACGTAGCCTGCGTCAGCAATTTCCCTATTTAAGCATCATCAACGACTGCTCCCCCCAACGAATCAGCACTCGCTATAAAAATTCCAGACGTCTGGGGGCAAGATTTATCCTTGAAATCGAAGGCGACGGAGAAACGATCATCCTCTCTGATTCACGGGACCATCGTTTTAAGATTTGCACGCTTGATAACATCACCGATCGGCTCGCGCAGGTCGTTCTGTCTCAGTGATGGGCGCAGGTCGATAAGAGGATTTGCTTATCTCACTCTATTATTTGATTAAAAGGACGTCGCGCATCCTGCAGCCATGGAATACGCCTATCGTTCGGGTATAACAGACAAAAGCGCGTCGCCAGACGATGCGCCTCGGCCAGGTCCCTCTGCTGCAACGCCAGCAAGATCTGCGTGAAGGAGACATTCGGGTCCGGTTGAACACGCACATAGTCAGGCGCCCAGCGGCGAACGGCTGCCAGCCAACGCTCATCACGGGTATGTTGATATCGTTGTAGATACCCCATCTGGACATCAAACCGGTAGCGGGTGGCAAGCAGCCAGCCTCCCACAGGGAGAGATTCGGCCAGACGCCACTGCGTCGATTGTCGCTCCGCCAGCGTCAGTTGCTGTTGTGTCTGCAGCGTGAGAAACAACAATGGAGTGATGACAGCAACCGCGATCGATGCCACGGCACGCAACAGCGACGCCAGGGTGAACGGCAGCCGGGCCCCTTTTCGCCGGCAGTCTGCGCAACGAAGCAACAAAATCAGCAGTAACCAGTGTGGCGTTGACTGCCTGACGGGGTATTCCGTCAACATATGGATAACCACGGGTAGCGCCGCCACCAGGCAGGCGCGATGCCAGCGATTGCCGTATAGCCAGAGCCATAAACCACATGCCATAAAACAAAGCGCTCCTACCAGCCCAACCAGCCCGCCTTCCACCAGCCACAGCGCCAGTTCGTTATGCGGATGCGAGATGCTGCTCAGCCCCAACGGCCCCGCGCGTTCAAGAAACACGGCGGCGAAACTGCCCACGCCCCATCCTGTCCACGGACGTTCGGCAAATAATGCCAGCGATGCTTTCAACACCGTCCAGCGCACCTGAGAGGTCGTCAGGTGATTAACCGTCACCACCGACAAGAAATGGCGGGCAAGCGCGCCCGCAATCATGCCTATCGCCAGCGGCAGCAGGAGTAACAGCAGCGTACGGCGCTGCGCAGGAAAAACAGCCAGCAGCAAGGCCTCGCCTACCGCCACAGACAGGTAACCGGTTTGCGACTGAGACTCATGCAGAACAAATCCCATTATCACCAGAGCAATCGCGATGATAATTCGATATCCGCCACGTAGCCGTAAATAGAGCAATGCTGACAGCAGCACGCCACACGCCGTGAAGCTGGCCATCAGATTAACCTGCTGAAAAATACCGTAGGGGCGCGTACCGCGCCGCCAGGCAAACTCCCAGTAATTCACTCCCGGCCAATGCCAGTATTGATAGGTAAACGCCAGACATTCGAGGACGCACGCGCCCCAGAGCAGAGCCAGCAGTACTGTCAGCGTGTTTGTCGTAAGCGGAATTTGCAACGTCGCCAAATAAACAAGCACGCCTCCCAGCAACGCCCCCGCCACCAGTAGCGCCTCGGACTGCCAAACCTCAGGCGTCAGTAGACAAAGCAGCGTTAGAATGAGCGCACCCATCGTAAACCCCGCTGCGGGTATAGTTATCCGCCAGCGTTGACGAGGTACCAGCATCGATGCGCTAGCTGCCAGCACAACGGCATAAATCCAGGCCGTAATATTTAGCGGCAACGACAAACCGCTGCCGCCGTTATTCGGCCAGTAGAGATGCATTGCCCCGCCCCAGAACAGCAGACTGACAACGAGCAATACTCTCTGCGCCGGCAGCGGCGCAATACGATGCAATACGTTCATCATGCTACTGGTAGTTCAGCGTCCAGGTCCCGCTGGCGCTGAAGGGGCCGTATTCGAGAGTCTGATTTTTTATCGCCGACGGTTCCGCCGCGACCCATGCCAAAAAGTTCAGCGTCATCGAGCCTTCAGTAATCTCTTTGACTGACGTGCTTTCATCAAGGCGGATTGCCGTACCATCCTCTTCGCTCATTCCAATGCCGATTCCGGAGGCGCCTTGTTCACTGCTATCCAGCGCCAGATGATCCGCCAGCTCCGCATCTTCACTGCCGCTGAAAGTGACCGAGATCCCGCGAAAAACCTCCGGGTTGCAGTCGCGTAACTCAATGCTGAATTTTTTAGGCTTACTGCGCCCCGAGAGATAGAGATCCTGCGTCGCGATTTGCCCGAAATCGACCTCGATTTTATCGCCTCCTGGCGCAAGACTGCAGGCCAGCGCTCGAATGGTGCCGTGAAAGTACATATCGCCGCCGACCAGCTTAGTATCGGCCTGCGCCATGCCGCCAAGCAGTAGCGCGCTGGTCGCGATTAACGCCGTAAATCTCATGGCATCCCCCTACTGAAACTGCGCGACAACGGTGGCAGAGGCTTCAAACTCACCTTCTTTCACGCTGCCCACACCCGGTTTTGCCACCGGCGCGGCGGTAAGATTCCAGTCGCCCTGGTTCTGGTAAAACCCCTTCACGTTGTAGAATTGATTGGGCACGACGGTGCCGCCGCTCGCGTCTTTAATCACGATGCCAAGGTCGTCGCGCTTTTGGCCGCCGCTCAGCGTGCCGAGGAGATGATCGTTAAACCCCGCCGTGCCTGACGCCGTGGTAGTTTGTACGCCAAGATTAATGTTCAACGCGCCCTGATCGAAGCTTCCCCCCTCGCAGACCACATGAATGGGGATCGACTTGCTGTAGTTGGTGCCGTTGAGCCGGGCGGCGGAGCCTGGCAAATCGCCAAATTCAATGCTGATTTTGTCCCCGCGATTGAAGGTGCATTTATCCGGCACAGTAATGAGCCCGGATTTAATGACCACACGGGAAATTGGCGTTGTCGGCGTAGGGCCAGCGCTACCCAGACGTCCAGCAACCTCCACCAGCGACTGAGAGGTGATATTGATGCCGTTAATAATGGGTTTAGTGACAATAAACGTCACTTTTCCTTTAGAGCCACTTTCAATGTTAGTGGCTCGCTCGTAGCCCTTGCGCTTTTTGCAGCTGTGGTCGTTGTAGCGATTCGAAAAGTTGGTGAACGGCGCCTGAACATAGTTGTTATACCGCCCGGCGACCCATACCTGGACTTCCACATCCAGGTACTCATTCAGACGAAAACGGTTCGCTCCCTGATTAGAAGGCGGCATGGTGGTCGTGGTGGTGTAGTAAATCGGCTGTCGCGAGATGTCGGCCTGCTCACAATGAAAATCCACGACATACCAACTGCCCAAATTCCAGGTGAACGGATCCGTTCTGCCGCCCTCGTGGTTTTTGCTGACATCCAGCGAGCTCAGTTCAATATCGTACTGATGCGGCGAACCGCCCTGTGGTTCTCCCTCACCGAGGGTAAATGCCTGCCCGGCCAGCGGACAGCCCGCCAGGGCGACCCACAGCAGTGCTTTGTGCAATACGCTCATAGATACTCCAGCTTAAGTCTGACCAGACCGTTAAATTCGCCAGCGGTCACCTCCTGCCCAAAAGATTCCAGCGCGGCAAGAAAGTGAATCGCGTTATCGCCCGGTTTGAGGATCCACATGCGTTGCGGTTGATTCAGGTGGATCAACTGGTTGCGTTCGGTCAGTAGCCGAATGCCCGCGCCGCGCACATCGCCGCGAATCCGCCCAAGATCGCTGTTTTCCGGCGCGCCTTCGGCCATCAGCGTCATTGAAACGCCACGCTCCACCGTACTGTGTGACAACTCAGGGAGCTCGCTGGTCTGCCCAGGGAAGTCCTTTAACGTGTGCCCGGAGCCTTTTAAGCAGCCATTCAGGTGCAGCGTCACCAATACCGGATCGCTGCGATCGCCGCTCTGGCGAAAGCGGCTGGCGGAAATATCGCCGAGATCGATGGTCTGATCGCGTGAAGCCATATCCAGCACGCACGGCGAAACGAAAACCCGGCCATGAAAGCGGACGTTGCCATACTCGCCGGAAACGTTGCTCATATCATGGCGGCCGCTTGTGGCCTGAACCGTGCAGGCCATGCCTGCCATCAGCAGAGCGCAAAGCATCTTTTTCATTTACGAGTCCTTTACCGGGGCTGTTGCTCCATCGGCAATGCTTTACACACATTGCCTGTGCAGCTGAATTTCAATTCAGGGTGACCGCCAAAATCGTTCACATACATCATGCTGAACTGGCTGACGCTGGCGTCCGAAACCTTGAAATCGAGAGAGGATTTCGGCGAGATCATAATCCCCGGGAAATCAGTCAGTCTGCCGCCGCCCTGGGCTTCAGGTTTGCGGCTTAAACCGATTAAGGTCACGAAGTATGGCGTTGGGTTATCCACGGTCCAGCGCTGACCCTGCTTGTGAAAGATCAGTTGGTTTTGCCACACGGCCCCCGGCGTTTCCGGCACGATAGCTGTCGGCCGATAGAACAATTTGATTCGCGACTGCATCGCCAGCTGCAGCACGTTCGGCTTATCCGGTTTTGGCGGAATTTCACGCACGTTCAGATAGAAGAGACTCTCGCGATCCTGCGGCAACGCGTTAATTCCGCTGGTTTTCGTCACGCGGGCGATTCCCTTCTGCCCACCGTTAATCCGTTGCAGCGGCGGTAAGACCATTAATGGCGAGGTAATTTTTGTGCCGTGGGCATCTTCTACCCACGACTGAGCCAGAAAGGGAATGCTCGGGCTGGTGTTGGTTAAGTTCGCACTTACCGAGCGCGCATCGCCGGTGATGATCATGCGGGTACGGTCGAGCGCAATACCCGCCCATGAAGCATTGATCTGGGCAATAAAAAACAGGCCACAGGCCACGGGTTTAAGCCAACGCTGGGCGAAATTAAGAGCTTGATTATTCATGACAAAATTCATTCAGGTTATTGAAATTATTCACAAGGCAACAGTACGTTGCCTTCCGGGTTGATTTGTTGCGGCACCTGCAGATGACACTGCGCGCGGCCAGCCCAGGCAACGGAAAGACGCTCGGAAGGATTCACCCCAGCAATCCATGCCATGCCGTTTTCCATCACCATGGCGACGCTGACGCCGTTGGCGTTAAACACTTCGGCGCCAAACGGCGGCATCGAGCCATCCTTCAGGCGCAGCAGCGCCATCATTTTTTGCCCCTGCGCGACGGCAAAGCGCTGGTAGCCAATGGCGCCTTCCGTCAGGGTGTTAGTCACGATCGCTTTGGTCGCGGAAATGTCCTCGTCCATGGCGTCCACATCGATACGCGTATCAAAGCTGTGATAGCTGACGACATCCGGTACGACGGCAATACCGAAGCGATTTGAGTGCGCCTGTTCGCCGTTAAGCGGCACATTGGCAACGCCATCGGTATCAACCATCACTCTGGCGGTATTCATTGACGCCTGGCTGTTATGTAGCGCCGCGCCGTGACGCGTCGCCGTAAAGCCGCCGCGTACCGTGCCGCCAACGGAGAAATAGCGTGATTGCTGCCAGCTGACGTTGGATTCCAGTTCCGCCATCATGCTGCGGTGCTGGTAATAGCCATCAAATGCCGTATGACCTTCCCCGGAAACCCCTGCGCGCAAGCGCCACGGATTGTTACGATCGCGGTTATCGGAATACGAAACCATTTGGCTGGTCTGGTTACCGCTGTTCTGTAATTCATAATCCATAGAGCGGCCATCGCCCCATGGCACTGAAATTGAAAGCGAGAGACTGTCGTCGCGTTTGCCCTGATACTCAGAGCGATAAGCCGCAAGGTTGGCGCTGATCCCCTGGATACCCGCGAAGGAAAAACTGTGTCCCATCGATAACCCGTAACGATCCTGGGAACCGCGATCCCAATAGTTCTGGTGGGTATAGGTGAGGTAGAGCGTGGTCGCTAAATGCGGATCGTCAGCAAAAAAGGTTTTGTTGCCGGTAACGGTGTACATCTCTTTTTCGTTGCCGGCGCTGTTGTTACTTTCATACTGCTCGTCGAGAAACTGCGAGAAGGTGCGGAAGTTACGCTGTGAAAAGCGGTACCCGGCAAAGGTAATCGCGCTGTTGTACTCATCAAAGGTTTTGGCATAGCTGAGCTTAAAGGACATGCCTTTTTGTTCAGCCTGATGCTTCACCCGACTCACGGATTGCGTCGCATCGGCCGACAGCGCTCCCAGCCAGCTTAAATCCCGTCCAATCCCCATCGACCAGGCGTTGTAGCGCTCGCCGGTGAGCAACGCGCCGCCGTACAGTGACCATGCATTGCTCACCCCCCAGGAAAAATCGCCGCTATAAAACGCAGGGCCCTGAACGTCGTGGTTATAACGCGATGGCTTGCCGACCGCGGCGTTGTAGCGAACATAGCCCGGGCGCGTCAGGTAAGGAATATCAGCCGTATTGACCTGAAAAGTTTGTACGCTGCCATCCTGCTCTTCGACCCGCACATCCAACGTACCGCGTACCGAGCCGTGCAGATCCTGAATATTAAACGGCCCCGCAGGAACGGTGGTTTGATAGATAACACGGCCCTGCTGACTGACGGTAACCTTCGCATTACTACGGGCGATGCCGTGCACTTCAGGCGCGTAGCCCTGCAAATTTGGCGGCAGCATACGCTCGTCGCTGGCAAGGTTGACCCCGGTGAAGCGCACCGAATCAAACACCTGAGAATTCAGATAGATTTCGCCGACCGTCAGTTTTGCAGCCTGCATCGGTAACGGGCGATAAGCATAGATCTGATCCCAGTCGATACGCCCATGATTACCATCTGAAGCGTAATTGGCCTGATACTGGCCACGAAAACGCCATGCGCCGAGGTTAAAACCTGTCTGCCCATAGCCGGACAGCGAGCGATAATGATCGCCGCCCTGTTCGTAATGCGTGGCCTGCCCTGAGATGCTGTAGTCAAAAATCAGCCCGGCGACGCCGTTATCCCAGCGCTCCGGCGGCGTCCAGTCTGGGTCGGTATATTTCATCCATGCCTGAGGCACGGTAATGTCCAGTACGCCTGCGCTATTATTCAGCGCCACACCCGGCAGGCGGGAAATGTCATAGCAGTTTGCGTTAAGCGGATGAATATGGGTCAGCGCCTCTTCTTTGAGCGCCAGTAATTCGAGTTGTTGCGGCGTCAGACACGCCATAGATTTATGTGAATTGGCCGGATCGGCGATATAACGGATTGACTGTTGAGGAATCTCCTGGCTGTTAATACGAACATCCAGCAGATATTCTCCGGGAGCCACAAAGTTGCCTTCGGAAAAACGCTGTAAATCGACATTGTGCCTGTCGCTGGCATCCAGTACGTCGGTATTAAATTCAATGGCCTCATCCGCTTCAGCCCATGAAGCGGCGCAGACCAGAGCAATAAAAAGCGCCAGACGTTTTTTATCTGTTTTCAGCGTGATCATTTTCGTTCGCAACCTTCAGATACCCGAATTGCAGTGCAGCTCAGAGATAATTCACAACAAAATGCGTGACCGCAGTAAATTCGCCAGATGTCATTCTTCCATCGCGGGAGATCAAATAAGCCGTAAATTTGAGCGTATTTTTTCCTGGGTTAAGTACATAGTCCGGTGATGGTTCGCCCAGGTGAATTTGCTGTCCTTTGCTGTCGTATATTTCTATCGCTAAATTTTCAGTTTCCGATTGCACGCTCAGATAATCTGGATTGTCGCTATCGGCTGCGCCGGAAAAGGTAATATTGGCGCGTTGAAACACATTACCGGGATGTTGAGAATCCCCTAGTGAGCATCCCAGCAAATGAATGCTGAAATCATGCGCAGATACTTTTTCAGGTTTTCCGGAAATATCTCTGGCTGAGAGGTCATCAAATTCAACCAGTAGCGACCGGTCGCGCGGATCGACATAACAAGCAGCTTCAATAATATTTCCCCGCATACGCATTTTTCCGGGCGTACTGACAAGACGGTTGGTGTCAGCCAAAACCCATGCAGGCGATATAAAGATAAAAAGCAGTAAAATACGCCATCCAGGCATAACCGCATTTCCTTTCAGTTATTCGCAGGAAGGGTTAAGCAGGCGCGTTAATGCGCCCGCTGCAGATCGTTACTGATAATCGATCTGGAAATTAACGGTAGATTCAAAATCACCCGGAGTTACCGCTGCAGATGCGTTGTTTGCCTGCAGGTAAGCGACGAAATCAATGTCGGTTTCGCCATCGGTAATGTTGACCTGAGAGGCAGCTTTACCCCACTCAACATCCTGGTTGCCGCTGTCAACCATACCGATGCCTGCGCCCTTGGCGGTACCAGAGGTGAAGGCGGCTAGCGCGTTGTTGTCGGCATCAATCGTTGCCGGGGTATAAGTCACAGTAGCGGTTTTTGCGACAGTCGTATCGCAACCCTGCAGAACAATTTTGGCATGTTTAACGCCAGCACGTTGGTTGTCTTTTAACTGAGAAGTTGGGATCTCGCCAAAATTCACCTGCACCGGGCTGGATTCTGGCGCCAGACCACATGCGGAATTAACGAGAGAGCCGGTGAAGTGGATTTTACCGTTAGTCGGTTCAACATTTTTTGCAGCGAAAGCAGAAGATGCAGTAAAAGTCATTCCCGCCATCAGCGCACAGGCCACAGCCACGTTTTTCATTTTCATATTACTACTTAACCTTATATCTGTTTTTGGTTATTCCGACGATCTATTTCCGCAGACAATTCCTGCCCGGGAAAACCCGATCTCGCGGTAGCGGCAGTGCATATCCTTGCAAACAATCCATCTTAAACCGCACCGTATTTTGAAGTTCATTGGTATTCCATCAGAAATACCGTCCACAGTCGTTTACGCTGTTTCGGGGCTTATATTAAGTCGACGAAAAATTGACACAATGCCAAAATACGGAATCAATCAAACTCAGGAAATCGTGTTGCTTTCCCGTCTGCAGATCGATCTTTTACCTAAAAATCAGCCAAAAAACACGCACTCAACAGTTTTAATATCTATTATTTATAGTTTTTATAGAGTTTTTAACTATCAACTATTTTTTAATTTAGAACAGATAACTGGCAAAATATATTTATAAAATATTTTTAAAAATTGAAAGGGATACCAAAAGTGAGTGCTGACAATAAGATAGTGAAAGAAAGGAAGGAGAATGAATGATTACATAAAGAATATTAAAATAATGTTATGTAAATGATAATAAAGCGATCTATGGCACAACCTCTTTTTATAAATGAATTATGTTATGCTGTTGCTTCCCCCACTCGAATGCGAGATATCCTGCTTTAAAGGAGACATCAGTGATTTCTCATATACCAATAAACAAAATTAAATCCGTAATTATTGGTGATGGTTTAGTTTTCAGACCACTTAAAAATACCCTAAAAGACGTGGCATCTGGTGAAATAGCCACATTGAATAATGTGGCCACACAATTACTGCTCTATTTGTTGCAAAATGGTAAAGAGATATCTTCGCGCGATGAAATTCTGCTGAATGTTTTTCAGCAGAATGGCGCCAGAGCGACGGATGCGAATCTTAACCAGCACATTTCATTTTTGCGCAAAGCCATTACGTCAACAGGTCATCCTGCAGAACTCATCGTTACCATTCCTCGTATTGGATTTCGGATGGGCGACGTCAATATCAATATTCAGCAAATGGAAGAAGCGCAAACGGCCGCCAGAGTTGCCTATGTTGCATCGACGCCGAGGAGAAAGAAACCAAACCGGTGGCCTGTCGCTATCACAGCGTTAATTACCAGCATCGCCGTGCTGGCAACAGCGTGGTTAACATGGATACCCAATCATATAGCCATGACGGACGCGGCTATCTTGCGAACCATCGACTACGAGCAATGCCGTGTACATATATTAGGAAATGCCCTCACAGACACGATAACCGAAAAGAAGGCGCTGGATATTTTCAAGTCCGTGGGGATTAGCCCCAACTGCTCGCACCCTAAAGACCTGTATCTTAATACCTGGGCGAGCAACCATAACCTGGTTGATTGGTCGTTTGCCGCTGAATGCGGCCTCAACCTCGGCTATTACCATTGCATCAGCCAGTATCGCCATCATGAGGAATGATATGAAGCAGGAAAGCGATCACTCTTTTTTACTCTGGTCAGTCGTAATTGTCATTATTGGGCTGGCCGCTATCGCTTATTTGATTATCACTGGGAATGCTAAAAAACAAGAAATCAGTTTTTCCTGCTCCTCGGAATTCACGTCGATACTCGACATCCAGAATACCAAAAAGGAACTCCACGGAATCATGCTGATTACCAGCTACAACTCCGGGCACCTTTCATTATCAGTGCAAGGAAAGCTCAAAAGCGATGACGGCGAGTTTGCTGTAAACCGAAAATTGTTCTTTCGGTATGCTCGTCCGCTTGGACATACTGCCGGCGTTTTCATGCTCACTCCCGAGGGACGCGAAAAATCCCCCGATGATGAAGCAACGGACGCTGTCGATTATCTCTTCTTCGACGCTTACGAACGTGCCGACAAGCTGTATATGTTAAAGCGGCTAAATGAGGAAACGGTTCTTATTGGCGATAACTTTTCACCCCGCTTTGCCTGCGTAATGAATCACTTCGCGGATTAATCACCTTCTGGATATGCGTCGGGTTAAGGATGACCTGATGTATCTCTCTGAATCGCCACGGATGATCGGTCATAGAGCCAGCACCAAGCTTTAGCAGATTCTTCGTGTTGAAATTGTCATCAACAGACTTAGGCTCCCCGCACCACAACTGGCGAAATTCCGGGCTGTCACCCAGTCTGGCAAAGCCAGCATGGCGCATCGCTTCCAGTTGGCCCATGCCCCGGCAGATTCTTTTCAGGGTGGAATCATCACAAATCAGGAACTCGCGGCAGGTGTGGGTCTTACGGCCAATTCCGTTCGCCTCTTTCCCTTCACGGAACGACATAACAGAATCGTCAGCGTTAAAGTAAAACTCTTCGGTCTGCGTATTAAACGCAGCCTGTACTAGCTTCCGCTTGATGGGACATTGCTTATTACGCTGGGACGCGCTCGCAGTCCTGCCCGTACTCCAGGACGTTTGAAACGTCGGACAATGAAAAATAGAGAATTACCATGTGGAGTCTCCGAGTTTGATTATGTGTTCGTTCCGCTAAAATCAGACGTTAGGAAAGCATTTCCTGTTGTCTTCGACCTTACTGCACGTAATATGACCAGACACATTTTGGGAAGGAGTCTTTAATGGATATTGCGCTGCTCAACAGGGGCTGGAACAGAACATGGTCAGATACCATGGTGAATCTTGAAGCCCGGAAACTCGTCGAAACAGCAAACCGGCTGTCAGCATTCTATTTGCAAGATGGTCTTACACGAATCAAGTTTGTCGAAGAGATAAAACAGGTTGTAGATAAAGAATTTGAAACAGCACGACGAGCTAAAACCGATGAAGAATGTATTGTATGCATCAAAAATCTTCGTGCTGAAACAGATAATTTGCAAGAACAAGAACGCCTGTTAAGAACCAGAGCCGCCCAACTTTATGCAAAGGTCGAGTTTGTCAGGGAAAACAATAAAATCGTCGGATACGTGATTTCGGCAATCCATATAGTGGTATCTGGAGCAGCATTATTTGGTGGGATGGTTATGATGTCCACTATGACCCCTATTGGAGTTCTTGCAGGAGCAGTTTTATTTGTTGATGGTATTAACGGTATAACAAAAGAAGCAAGCCATCTTCGCTATGGTGAACAATCAAAATCGGAAGGAATTTTTGCTGATGGCGCAATGGAGACCGCACAATTTATGGGGTTTAGCCCAAAAAGTGGATTAGCTCTTTATAATACGGTGACTCTAGGGGCGAGTGTCTATAGTATCTTCGGCTTAGCAAGGAAACCCGGAGCTTGGCGATTATTCCGTTGGCTGCCGCGTGATTACTACCGAAAAGTTGACACAATGAGCAAGCCTAAGCTAACGATGAAAATCGCTGGATATGGTGTCAAAGCGAAAGTCATTTTTGATCTTCTGGCTACTGATAACAGTACTAATTAAGATTTGTTCACTCTACAGAATCGCCAAGATTTATAAGCAAGTACAGGCGGTTGTATAAAAATTGCAACCGCTGCGCCACAAGAAAGGCCAATAGCACCAGAGAAAACACTCTGCTCAGATGCGAACATCACAAGAAAAATGAATACAGCAAGGCAACCGGATACAACCCACACGGCAAGAATAAATCGCCTGGCCAGGTCCCTGATTGCATTCCCCAACGTTCCACCATAGCTTTCAACGTTGTTCTTTATCTTCTTCAAATCCGATGGTGTAAAGCCAGAACGCAACAAAGCCTCATCAGTAACATCCATATTGTCCTCTCCGCATTTCTTAACTGGCAATGGCACACATAATCATAGTGATGAACTTTCCAGCAATCCACATGATGTTTATGCAATGTATCAGATTTCAGACAATAGAAGCCATAACGCCCCGTTAGTGAAGTTTGCAGGGACGACAATACAGCACCACTTGTTACCCCGGATTTTACGTAATGCGGTTAATAGTGCTGTGCAGGATGCTGAGAACATCCCACACAGCGATCCGACAAACAACAAACCACCACGGAGTGTTAGGAATGCCAGACCATCAGATTATAACAATGAGCCTTCGATTACTGAAGGGGAAAGCAGGTACGCCAGTACAGGAAAGGCTGATATACGTATTCGTGTTCCGGCGATGAAAGGTAGCCAACTGAAAGCCTTGCTTGATTACATACGTGCGTTGAAGTGAAACAGAGGGGGGCGGTTTGCCCCCTTATTCTTTGGGATAAGAAAATTCAGCAGTGACTAAATGTGCCCCTGATTTATCAGATTGGACGTCATACGCGAAGTTATACCTCTTTCCAGATGTAAACTTAAATCCGAATACAGGAAGACAGTCACCCTTCGGTATATAAACAGGCTTGTCATCCAAAATCTTGTGAAGAGAGTCGCTATTATCACTATTGATTTGAATAGCAGTGATCCGATCCTGCGGCTCCAGTGGTGACACCACACAAACTTGATTATCTTTGATTAATGCCGTTGTAGATTCACGATCTACCATTCGATCACCAGGCCCAGGGCATCCCGTTAAGAGGAATACAACACCCAGCAACATTTTGTTTTTCATGTTTAACGCCCCTTCCCTGTTACGATTTTCTGGTAAAGCGAAGGGACATCCTGCAACATATCTACGCCCCTGTACATCCCCATGCGCCCCGATCTCTGATAGTAGGACCACTTACTTATCCCATAAACCAGCAGTAACCAGTAATCAGCTAAACCCAGTTAGGCTTTTGTTCACGTTGTACTATCGCGGTATGACTCTGGAACTGCAGCCAACGTTAAGTTTAACTTTCATCTAACCGTTAACTTCACGTGAAAACTAACAGTGTATTTTTGAGTGGTACTACGAGAGATTGCTTATATATACGGGGTCAGTAACCTGTTTCAAAAACAGCAAGTTACAAACATGTGTGACTACAAGAGAAATTCTGGAGCGGGCGAAGGGATTAGAACAAGCCAACCAATAACTTGAAAAACATAGAGTTTTCAAGTTATATCTTAACTTATACCCCCAAAGATACCCCCAAAGCACAGAGGCTTTGAATTCAAGTAATTACCTTTGTCGATAAATCAGCAGGAAGCGAGATGATAGCAAATGGCAGGCATACTCGAAAGCAGCGACACCGTTAGTATCAGACTAATTACGATTTAATAAACCCAGATCCCGGCGGGCCCTCATGATATCAATAATCGTGAGATATGGCGTTTGTTCTTGCCAGCTAAACCCTCTGCGATCGATACGAACCAGTTCGTACTTTTCCACTAGAAAGTTAATGGCATCAGCCAGCGTGATACCGGCATCGATATGTTCCTGTATAACACGTTCCTCACTGAATGGTGTGTCGTTGAGGGTGAGACCATAGTGCTGTTCCAGCAGACATGTCAGTAACATTTGCCAGACATCCACGGGTGACAGGCAGGGCTTCGCCGCCCGCTGACTTGTTGCAGGTTGAGATTTCATGTTTGCTCTCGCGGAAGTTATTAGCGCTGAGTGGGATAAATGGCGATATATACGTAGCCGCAACTGCCAAGGGTATCGGCTTCGCAGGTGAAACCGTTGCGGTACAGAGTGACGCAGTGGGTGTGGCGAGGATTCAGTTCACCGGTAGTCAGCATGGATTCCATCTGGCGGATAAAGTACGGAAATGCCACATCCAGCTTCCGGCATTGTGCGTCACTGAACTGGCCGGTGATGCTGGCCCGGTCAGCTAAATAATGCAGCCGGTTCCCCTCCTGTACCAGACGGGCTCCCAGGCGTGGCGTGATATCCCGCTGCAGGCCCCATGTGATGTTGCTCATTGATAACCTCCGTTATTGTCAGTTCAGGGTAATACTCATCAGGCAGGCATACGGCCCGTTGCGGTCCTGGCGACGTTCGGCGTATACCGCCAGGACACCTGAGATATCCGGCACGTCCCTGCCGGTGTAATGGCAGACGCTACCGTGCCACTGATATTTTCCACTGCAGTATCGAAAAATGCGTGAGGCCGGATGCTGGCGGTATATCGTCATTGCCCGGCGTTTACTGATAATTTTCATGTCTTACCTCACAGCAGACCGTGTTCAGCGAACGAATAAATTTGCCTGCCGCCGACAATCAGGTGGTCAGGGACACGGATATCCACCAGCTGAAGTACCTGCACCAGCCGCTGCGTGAGGGTTTTGTCGGCCAGGCTGGGCGTCGTCTCGCCGGAAGGATGGTTATGCGCCAGTATCACCGCCGCCGCATTGAAGTGCAGTGCACGTTTGACTACTTCCCGGGGATGCACCTCGGTGCGGTTAATCGTGCCGGTAAAGAGCGTCTCATGGGCAATCAGTTGATTCTGGTTGTCCAGATACAATACCCGGAACTCTTCCCGCTCAAGCGCGGCCATATGCAGTCGCAGCCACTCCCGGACGGCGTGAGTGGAGGTGAAGGCCACCCGGGGCTCATGCAGATGCCGGTCAAGAATCCTCAGCGCCCGCTGAATGAGATGCCGGTCCTGTGGCGTCATCTCGCCGGGTAAAAAGGAAAGCTGTTTCATTCGTTGTTCCTCCGGTCAGTCAATGATGCGCAGAATGGCGTGGGCTTCTGGATGCTGCAGGGCGTAGTCCCGCAGGCGGTAATAGTGCGCGGTCATTGCGTCACACTCTGTACGGCAGGCATGGTGGCTGTATTCAATCAGGCAGACCGCGATACCGGCAGCGTCTGCACTCATATCTGCACCATTGCCGTTCATGCTGTTGAACAGATGCCATTTATCGTCACTGTCAGCATCAGGAGCCATAAACGCGCCGCCATTGCTGAGGGTGTAAAAGGACCAGATACCACCGCTGTAATCCGCACAGAAGCGGCCCATCCAGGCGAAAATATGCGGTTCCAGCGTTGTCCATTGTGGAATGGTGCCAAAGTGCTGCGGCCAGAAGCAGATACGCTGTTCGTCAGGTAGCTGCGTTACGGTCAGTTCAAATTCGGATTCGTTAGCAGATGCGAGGTTGTTTTGTGTCGCTGTAATCATGGGTATATCTCCATTAATAAAAAATGCCAGCGACGATGGCTGGCACATGGGGTAATAAAGTGGGTTCAGGAAGGTTAAATATTGGTGGTAAATGATTCGGGGTCAGCGGGTGAAAATGTCAGTGCGGATACCTGACCTGCGGATATAACGGTTAAGCCCTTCACCGGCATCCGGTTCAAAGTTCCATGCCCGCCAGACCATCCGGCCTTCGGCGTCGCGAACCACCAGGCGGAAGTGACTACCCTGGTCGTCTTCAATGCCGATGTTGCGATACCGGCGGGTAACTGCTTCGGCCTGCTGTCGGGTAAAAGGTCCCGGTGGCAGCATGTGAGATTCAGGCATTCGATGTACCTTAAAAACAAAAGCCCCTGACGCAGATGCGTCAGGGGCTGTGGGAGTTTGCATGTGTAGGGGGATTGTCAGTAACCGGTTTGCACCTTATACAGCCGTAAGGTTTTGCTACCCCGGACAATCTTCACATACAGGGCATTATCTTTCGTGCCGCGCACAAACCCGGCCTGCACATCGCCCTTGCAGTCACCACCGTCGTAAGGAATGTTGACACCGGTCTGGTGCACCAGGTCGATAACCCCGAAGCTTAAGTCTTCACAGGCCGGGCCCGGCAGGTCCTGAATCAGGGCAAATTTATGGTCGTCGCTGACACCGGTCAGTGAGCACATGGAGGTGTTGATGTCGTTTCCCTTGCACCAGTACTCCTGGCCGGGATTGTCTTTATCCATCAGACTTGCCGGAAGCTGTGCGGCACCGGCACTGAATGCGGCAAATGACAGAATGAGGGCGGGTACAGCAGAGGTCATTATTTTCAGCATGGTTTTCTTCCTGAATTAATCCAGCCCGCTGTCGGGCAAAATGAAGGAGGTTGATATCGGGTGTTATCAGAAGCGCCGGTAGCGAAACAGCTCTTTGCCCTGGTAAAGTGCCACCAGGTCGTCATATTCCGGCTTTTTCTGGTTGGGCTTAAAAGTCACTACCGTGCCCGGACGGCACAGGTCTTTTACGGTGAGACCGAATTTCTTGTCCGGAGTAATGGTGAATCCCTTCGACACATCGTTGCGCATGATAGTTATCCAGCCCCACAGGCCGCCTTCGCAGTCTTTAAAAGGTGCGGAACGCACCGTGACCATACCGCCCTTACGGTCAGCGAACATGGCTTCACACTTCCCCATGACCTGACGATGGGCATCACACCAGAAAATATTCCCGCTGTTGTCATTGACGACCGCAGGCAGCGTCCGGTTGTAAGGCTGCGCCTGAACGCCTGTACAGAGCAGCAGGCTGCCGGTAATGCTCAGTATCTTAAGCAGTGTTTTCATTATGTTATTCCTCAAAGGGGTAGATATCCGCAGGTGATGGCTCAGGCCATCACCGTCAGAATTAACATCACCAGCCATACCCAGAAGTAAGCCGGTTTCTGACCGAGGGTTTTCGCCCGCCGCCACAGATAGAACGGTACCAGCCAGGCCAGTTTGCCGAACGTGGTGGTATCCACTCCGGCCTTACGCAGACGGCGTTCATCGAGATATCCCAGAGCGATATTGAGCAACAGCGTGATAAACCAGTACTGCCCACCCGAGACGGCCTCATACGCTTCCTCAAACGCCATCCCGTTCAGCCCTGCCGTCCAAAGCTCGAGCGCATAACCAATGAAGGGAGCAAATGCCAGCGTCCACACCACACCGCCCGGAATACGGTGCCCCGGCAGTGCGGGCGGGATGGTGCTTTGCTGCAGTACTGCTGCAAGCGGGGTGGCGGAGACCGGTTGCCATTCCGTCATGCCCTGCCGCCATACCAGCGTAGTTGCCGTCAGTTCACCGCGCACAATCAGGCCGGTGATGTCGTCTTCAGTCACATTGTCATGACGTATGCCATTTTTCTCGTAATGCCAGGTCATTGTTTTTCCTTCTTAACAGAGGTTATTAAATTAGTGTGTTGTCCGGCTTCTCCTCAGAGGGACCGGGAGACAGGACTTCGCGGATACAGCTGAAGTGCGGAAGGGCCCGGATAAAGCCCGCCTGGGTGGTTAAATGGCTGAGACGTTTTCGCGGGGTAAAAGTGGTGTTCAGAACCGTCACCGCATGGATAGTCGCCAGAGGATGCACGGTGATATGCCCGTTAAGTTCACCAGTGAGATACCAGCAGCCGTCGAGTGATATCAGGCGGTACGGGGCCAGCCCGTCACAGCGCTCACCCTCAGCCAGCAGCAGCACCCGCTGACAGGCGGTTATGGCACTGACGAGGCGGTAAAACACCAGCGAGCTGGCCGGTGACACTGACTGTGGGGGTTGCCACACCAGGCAGGGCATCCCTCCTGCGGTGAGCAGCATGCCCGCCAGACGCCGGTCCAGCCCCGGAAAAATATCGGCCAGTCCTGCCCGGTGAGCAAAGGTCAGCGCATCCAACTCGCCCTGTACGCCTCCACCGGTACTGCGCAGGCGGCATTGCCCCCGTCGATACTCAAGGTCGAGGTACATCAGCCGTTCGCGAAAATCCCGTCGCAGGGTACGGACTGACACACCAAACTCTGCAGCCAGCCGCGCCATGTTCAGCGTTTCACCGGCAACCAGGCGGCTGATTATCAGTGACAGCCTGACAGCCAGCCGGTCATGACGGCGCTCTGCCTGTGTCATCTTAAATCTCCGTAATAGTTAACTGACTGAATATGAAATGATTCTAAAGAGGGGGGCGGACAGGGTATGGACATGGAATGAACTATTTTTTATCTGCCACCGGAAGCAGGCCCGACGCGGCACACCGTGAAATGCGGTGATAAAACACCCAACCCAATGGAGGTAAAGCGGACAGGGAGTGTCCTTTCCTAACATGCTGATAACAAGCTCAGGACTGAAACCCACTCAGCATCGCTTCAGCCATCACCCAGAGAGCCCGGTTGAGCTTCACATCTCCGTCGATACCACGCACGGCGCGGGTATGCGTTCGCCCGCCTTTCGCACTCCGACCACTGAGCCCGCCCTTAATCAGGTTCTCCTGAATACGCTGATATGTGGTCCACAGATCATTGCTCTCATCCTGCCAGCGGCGTGGGGAGAGTATCTGAGGTGCTGTCACCGGCTGGTGGTCCTCACCGAAACGGTACGTCAGTGCAGCCTGTGCCAGAGCCTATTGTGCAGGTGGCGGCAGCATCAGCGACTGCATGGCATCCCGCTTCTCTTCTACACGGTCAAAAATACCAAGTACTTCATACGCCCCCTCAATCACCTGACTCACGACATCTCCTTTGTGCGGCACACGCACCTCGCCAAACGACTCACCGCAGACAAGCCCGTTCTGGCATACCGCGCGGAATAATCCCGGCAGCATCTGATACGAGCTGGTGCCGTCATGAGAGTTGAGCAGAATGATTTCCGGGACTTGCTTGCCGGTAATTTGCCCCTCCCGACGCAGGCGCAGCATGTGCTTTGTGTGCTCGCGGCGACCTGGGTCACGCACCCGGGTCTGACAGGCAAAGAACGGCTGAAAACCCTCGCGTTGCAGGCTGTCCAGCAGGGAAATTGTAGGTATATACGTGTACCGCTCGCTGCGGGACGCATGTTTGTCTTCGCTGAACACACTGGGAACTGTGCGGAACAGCTCCTCACGGGTTAACGGACGGTCACGACGAATAAGGTTTGCTGCGCCAAAGCGCGAAGCCAGACGGGTCATAAGCAGACTCCTTGTTGATTCAGAAAACAGATAAAAGAAAGCCCTGTCGCACAGTGGCGACAGGGCTCTAGAAATACTGGAACAGAAAGGGTTAAGCTCTCAGAAGAAGAAATCCCAAACGGCGCGAACCGTGCTCACCACCATATCCCGCACACTGCGAATGAGCGATTTCACCGGCTCCGGCACAAAAGGCAGCGAAGCAACGGCATCAACAACCTCACCTGCAGCTTCACCAAAACGGTCCCGGGCCTGCGATTTTACGGGCTCGCTCCGTAATGTTTCGTGCAGTTGTGCACTGAGCGGACTGCTGGCACGGGCTGGCAGGCTGCGCATCATCGTTTCCACCAGTGACCCGAGCCCCCATCCCGTTCGTGCTGACACCGCGCACATTGGATTTGATGGTGTAAACAACTGTCGGATATCACTGAGCTTGCGGCTGAGATTGATTTTCTGGCGGGATGACGGAGAGCCGCAGGTGGCATCCCATTCATGGCAGGGCTCCAGCTTGTCGACCTGGTTGACCACAAACAGCACCTTGTGACGGTGAGAACCAATCACTTCGCGATAAAAACGCTCATCCACCGACAACGCCCTGTCATCGGCTTTAATCACCCACAGCACCAGGTCCAGTTGTGGCAACTGGCGCCGGTACAGTGCCTGATATTCCCGGTCACGGACCTCGCTTTCACCGACACCCGGCAGGTCCACCAGCACCATGCTGTGCCGTCCAACTCGCAGCCGACAGCGCTGGGGTGCACGGGTACAGGCAGATACATCACTGACCGGGGACACGTCTCCGGCAAACAGGGCATTACACAGCGACGATTTACCGGCCCCGGTTTTGCCCATAATGCCAATCACTGGTTCGTAACTGGTTAACTGGTTCAGTTGCTGCAGAATGCGCTCAGATACCCAGTGCGGCAGACCGGACAGCGAGTGCTGCAGCGGCTCCGTACCTTCAGGATTATTCATTTCTATTCCTCTGAAAAAGAAAACAAAAATGGCAGAACCTTACGGTTCTGCCATTAATTGAGGTATGCTCAAGAGGATGATATATATCTGATTTATTTTAGATTGTTACCGCTAATGCGCTTGAACTCCTCTTCAATCATTTCCTGAAGAGCATCTGCTGTACTGAGATGTCTGTTGCGGGAGATAATTTTCAGCTTCTCCCGGGTTTTAAAGTCGATGAAAACCTGAAGAGAAATCTTATCTGATTTACTGTTTTTATATTTTCTCTGAGCTTTGGCACTATTGAAGGCCAACCTGAAAAGCTTTATGGAATTACTGTCAGTAAAGTGATTTGCGCACCAGATATCAAACGAAAGTTGGATACAGTTAAAAATTTCTCTTGTTCCGGAGAATACTGAATATTTATCCAGTGCAATGTTTGCTTTTTTAAGCTGATCCCATGTCTACTGACATTCATCATTATCTTCTGGTGAGACTTCCCTGAACGGGGTCTTTATCTTAAAGACTTGTATCCATGATTGTTTAATTCTTTCCAGCAGTTCGTTTCTTGCTCGTTGATCAGACATCAAATCGAGAATTCGAATAATCTGGATAAGTTGCCCTCTGGCATTCGAAGGATACTTGTTTTTTGACAGATAATCGGCAATGACAATACTAACGTGACTGTGACGAGATAGTTCCTTTAAAACACCAGAGGGATCTCGGGACAAATGATCCATAAGTGTATGCCAGCCGAAAAAACAAGCCCGTTCACTGCTTTCCAGCCATGAAAAACTCTCAAGTGGAAGAAGAGATTGCCTGCAATTTCGCCGCATATCCTCCAGCAGGCGAAACATTTCAGTATCTGTAAAAGTCGTGGGTAAATCACTCCAGTGCTTACGTATATGTCGGATGTAATCTTCGGGGGCACACCCCGGAGAAGGAGGAGGTAAATCTAACTTCCGTTCATTCAAAAAATGTAAATAATAATTATTTACCCTTTCATTTTCGTCTTCTTTTGTCAAAATCCGGTGTTTCATACAATCCTCTGCTGCCTATTTTTAATACAAAATAATGTGATAATAACTAAATATTAGTAGTATAAAAAGATAATAAAAACGCAATGTAAAGGTAATTATTATTGTTGATAATTTTGCTGTATAGGCCTGTAATCACGGTTTTGAGTAGGGGTTCTTATCATAAATTACCAGCTGCACCTCTGTTCCTGGTGATATTGCCAGAGTTACTGCACTTCAGGTCTGCTATCGCATACGGCTTCTCAGGGACAGCGTCTTCTCTTTTTGTTTACGGTAATGCTTTGGTCGCTTATGGATATCTGGCTAAAGAGAAGTTAAAACACGGTCAGTACTACTACGGTGCCAGCGAAGTGTTCCCATTGAGTGGACTGGGCAGGCCTCGGGGTATCCGCTAAAGCCAACATTTTTTACAGCACCACCGGTATCTATGCCGGAGCGGGCAACAGAAATTCATAACCCGACTCCGATATCCATTTAGCTACCGGAGAATCCAACAATGACCATCAAACCTTCCCTGCTCGAAGATCAGTTTGTCGATATGGTGTTTATCACCCGCCTACTTGGGGTTAGTGATAAATGGATATACCGACTCATCAAGGAAGGGCTTTTCCCTAAACAGATAAAGCTGGGACGCAGCTCTCGCTGGTTGCAAAGCGAAGTGGAAGCCTGGCTTCAGGCCCGTATTGAAGAATCCCGCAAACAGTAGTAAGCCTCACTTCACCAAATAACATTCATCCAGGCCGTGCTTGCACTATCCGCACTCTGCGGAGGCTTACGGCTGCCTGAAATTTAAGAATCAAGGAAAATCACCTATGAAAAACATCCCATTGCTTAACCATTACCAGGCCTGGCTAAATGACTTTACTCGCATCAATTTGTGTCATGGTTTGTGTCAGCAGGAAATAGAGCACTGGCACAAGCTGGCGGTTACATCGTGCCGGTCGCCGGGTGGCGTAATTGTCGTCCCACAGTATCTGTTACAGGTCACTCAAACATCCCACGAGGAAGAGTGTGCCGTTATTCCCCGTCTGAACAAACAAACTGATTATTCTCTGTTGCCTGGCGTGTTGCTCAGTGAATGTTACCGTCTTGGGAAAAGCAGACTGGCGGAACAATTACAAATGCTGTTCCGGCTGCATACACAACCGGGTTCTCGACAGGCGCTTACGCTGCTGTGCTGGTGTGAACTGGTCTCAGGCCGGGATCTAGATGAATGGTATACGCTGCACTTACCGCTTCCTGACACGTTGAAGCAATGGATGTCAGAAAAACAAGAATCATATCGGGGACTGAAAACGTTGACTGAGAATTATATTCGTGCCACCAGGCCAATGTGAGGTCTGGAAAATGCGAGTACAAAAATGTTATATCGCACAGCGTAGAACCGGCGAAATTGTGCCTGCCCGCCAGGTGAATATGGCAGAAAGTGAAGAGTGGCGCTGCCACCATTGTCAGTGCCCATTGATATTCCACCTCCCCACCAGAACTTCACCGTCATGGTTTGAACATGATATTCCACGGGGACAACCGGAAGTCCTTTTGCAGTGCCCCTGGTTGGCACCAGGAAGTGGGAAGTCTTCCACCATAGAGAAACTTCAGCAACTCGTGGCACAACTGCCTCCAGTCATTACAACAACCCAATGGCAGTGCACGATGTGCGGCCTGTCATACGGCGGTGAGAAACGCTGCCCTCAATGCAGAAAAGGGATATACAGTCGGGAGATACGAATTTAGTGATACGTACCAGGCAATCATGGGATTGATTGGTACACCAGAAAGTTATTATATGGGGGCATATAACTTCGGAGTAAAAATCAATCACTTTCCATCATCCGGCCCTTGGTGCTGGTGGATTGGTCATTAGTAGTCCACGACGGGTTGGTAATATTAATTAACCAACTGATATATAAACAATATCATATCAATGCCACACCCGTATACGGCTACTCATACACGATAGCCTTAATGGCTGGTCTTACCCCCCTTTAAATCCTTAATCCCTTTAACTGCCTATTACGGGTAAGGCTTTGCCCTGCCCGTAATTCATTACCCAAGGAAATTATATGTTTGACAATATCTGTCTCGATAGACGACACGCACCATTCAACACCACTTACCTGCAACGTATTCTACGCGTTATCGATAACGCGACTGCAGAACACGCACGCACAATGGCGGTACGGGTAGACCTGCGTCTTCCTGACAATATGCTCATTAACCGACAGGGCCTGATATCTCGCTTCATTGAATCCCTCGATGCGAAGATTGCTGCACGCTACAGAAGTAAGTTGAAACAGGGCACACGAACATATCCATGCCACCTTCGCGATGCCTGGGTTCGGGAGGTGGGTGAGATTAATCAGAAATCGCATTACCACATGGTGTTGTTCGTGAATAACGATACGTTCAATGGACTGGGAAGTTACAAAGAAGGCGGGACGGGCCTGGCGTCTCTGATACGAGAGGCCTGGTTGAGTGCTTTGCAGCTTAGTCACCGCCCAGAGCACTGGACGCTAGCCCGCTTTCCCGATAACCCACTTTATTACCTGGATATTAACTCCCACGGTTACAGCGAGGTATATGATCAACTGACGTTTCGCTTGAGTTACTTCGCTAAAGAGAGAACCAAATCCTACAGCCGTCAAGAGCGTTCTTTTGGCTGTAGTCAGTGTTAATACCTCTTGAGGCATCTATGGAAGAGGGGAATTGCTTCGTAGGCAATTCCAGAAATTAATGAATGCCATTCATAATCCCTATCCTCCCCCCTGTGCTTACAAGTCCGCTTTGAGCGAGGAGCGGACTTTGGCGAGATGATAATTTATTCATGATCCGTAATAGGCTATGTTTATCTATTCAGAAACCATAGCAATGGAGCCACAGTCAGGAAATGAGCTTGTCGAAGAACGCAGAGAACCTTCCTGTTGTACTTATTCCAGGATTTATGCTTGATGAAACGTTGTGGGACGATTTTATCGCTGCATTTCCCGACAGCAGGCTCTTTATTCCTGCGAGCTTGAATGAGGGAACAACAATCCAAGATATAGCCGCCAACATAGCCCAGAAACTACCTGAGCGTTTTGTCCTGGCCGGTTTTTCACTAGGTGGCTACGTAGCCAGAGCTATTTATGAAGCTTTTCCTGAACGGACAGCGGCTATGATCCTCATTGCCACTTCTCTCAGAGAAGATTCGGCAGAACAAAAAAAAACACGCGTAGTGGCTGCGAGTACTCATTCCTCCAGAGAATTCCGTGGACTGAGCACAATAGCAATTAGGAAATCGATTCATGCTGATCTCGCCGATAATATGACCATCATTGAGAAAATCCGGAACATGGGAAAAAGGCTGGGAGCAAATGCATTCAGAGTCCAGTCAGGGCTAAACCGTGAGCGAATAACGTTAAAACCAGTTTCATGTCCTGCATATGTTATTGCTGCTAAACATGACCGGCTGCGTTCAAAAGATGAGGCAGAAGAGTTGGCCAGACTAACCGGCACCTGTGCAGATTATGTTGACGGTTGTGGGCATCTTATTCCTCTGGAAAAACCGGATGAATTAGCCCAACTTTTATCCACATGGCTCAATAAAAAAGGCCTTTAAAACAGTGAGCTACGCGGTTTTATAAACTCTCTGTCGCTTTTCTTTGATGTCCGCTCTAGGTACGGAGCGGACAAGATAATTGAGCTAAAGGTCCGCTGTGAGCGAGGAGCGGACGTTTGTCTCCATGAGGTGGCAAGAAGATATTCATAAATGGATTGCCTATTTTACCGAGATATTTACTAAGAGATGACTTTGAATAGACATACACCTGATTGTTCAAAAAAGTTACGGTACACTACCCATCAAGCATGACCTGCGCTCCAACAACGTAGTCGCAGTGGAAAGATAAAAAAAGCAATATAATAATTTACTCCTTTACATGGTCATTACTACATTTCTGAGAAGAATTGATCCGGTGAATAAAAACTTCGAAGATATTTCCTTTCGCGCCATCTCCACTAGTTCAGCATTATTTTGCGGAAGAAAAGTGGCTTTGTGGCGGTCCTAAACGGACCGCTTGGCAAAACTCTACTGCGAGAAAGAGGTCACATTAGGTGGTGCGATTGTCATCATCTTGCATGAGATGGTTAGCTCGAAAGACCTCCAGCCCTTTTTGTCGAATAGCATCAATCCACAAATCTGCCATCCACGAGCCGATGCCATAATGTTGGATACAACATTCACGTATCAGTCGGTGTTCGTTCACAATGGTTGTTGGCATCAATGCGCTGTCATCCGTATTTAAACACACAGCTAGCGGCCCGCTGCGTAAGCCGTATAGGTTAAATTTACCTCCGGTCGCCAGCCACTCTGGATTAGGTGGATTCCAGCGAAAGAGCGGATGTTCGTGATATTTCTCAAACCGGCCAATATAAATATTTGAAGTTGGACAGGCTTCAAACACTAACCCGAGACGGCTGTATTTTTCGGTCAGGTAATCCTGAATGGCTTCATATAGCGTAAGCTCACCCTGCGAAATAAAATCCTCATCTTCAGATAGGTTAGACAAATAGCTCTCGGTATCGTTAGGACGACAGTTAATAGAAATAATCCTACTAGTAGGATCCGTTTCATGCAAACCACTGTTGAGATAGCGTTGCCATAAACGATAAGCGGTGACATTTTTCGCTGACGCCATATTACCTTCTTGTAACACATCCCAGTCAGGCATCCATTCAAGCTTATTCGCACTAACGAACTCCAAATTAGCATAATCCGGCCAATTGCGTCGCAGCAACCACGCCTGATAAAGCAGGTTGGGCGTATAGATTTCTTTAAATATACGCTGCGACCATTGATGAATCTTATCCCGCAATTCATGCATTACGGGGATATGTGCCGCCGTATGTTGTGACAGTTTTACCGCTTGATGATAGGCCCAGACGAGGTTGTCAATATGCTGTCCGGCTGTGATGTAGACGCGTTTTTGTTCATTCGCCCATTTTATGGCATCGACACCTAAAGCTAAGCCGTGACCAATGCGGTCGCCTTCGCCCAGTTGGCAAAACTCTACTGCTTCATCGATCGCCCTCAAACCACACAGTAAATGACTATAATCTTCTCCGGCATGGACGGTAATAAAGGGCCTTGGCAGCCTGATCGACCAATGCTCACCGGCTGAATATTTCGCCGCACGCAAAACCCTGAGCGCGGGTGCGAACACTTCAATGGGCAAATCGTTTTCATTACCTGCAACATCGTAACCTCTCACCAGTTTACGCACATCAATATTGGTACTCTGTGCGGTTATGTCAGGTTGATACACCGTTTGTTGCATGCTTAACGAGGTAGAGAATTTTTCAAATGTTCTGACTAGTCGGAATAATTTCCCCCGCGTCGATTCGACGCGTTTATCGGTAGGTTTGGCACCAGCCAAACCTCTGCTGAAGTGCACCACAATGTGTGCGTGTTCGGTTTTATTGATTGCATCATGCTGTGTAAAAAAATTCGTAAGTTGATGATGGTAAATATTAGGTGTTTTCTTCCGACCAACTAAAAAGTCAGAGCCAACGCGATACTCACGATAAACGGACGACTGGTTATCAAAATTCACCGTGTCGTTAAATTTTTTCTCGCGCTGCGCGCCCATTCGTGCAGCACCGAAGAAATCCATAAATTGCCCTAATCCTAACGATGAAACGACCATATAGTTACGTAAAATATTGCAGCCGCGTATCAAATTATTCAGAACCAACTGATAGCTAGGTTGTTCTTTTCCCACCATTAAGCCGAAGCAAAAAAGCAGCCATTTAGTATGGCCTGTCAGGTCATTATCCGTCGACAAGTACAATATTCGTTGCTGAGTCGTAGCGGGTTGGTACAAGCTTTTTATATCGCCCAACGTTAATAACTGCGCACCGGTTAGATGGCTGCTTAAATCTAAGGATAACTGATCGTGGTCAATAGAAGCTTGATGGTTAAATATCAGGTTTAACAACGATGAGGTATAAGCACACAGCCAGTGTGGAAGGTTTTCTTTCTGTAGGCGCTGGCTTTCGAAATGGGTATATTCCTGACGATAAGGCCATTTAAACCCATCGCGTACAACGTGAGAACGTTCGATAAAACTCAACATGGATAACGAAGTATAACCATGCCCATTAAAGTGCACGTGGTTATCTGCATAATGGACATGGTTATTTTCAACTGGAAACGCAAAGGGACATTGATTGCCGGTTAGCAAGACCGTCACGTCGCGTTCAGACAGCACATTACTGTGGTATAATTCAGAGTAGCCTGCTGCAATGATCCATGCGGGATCGAATACGGAGCAGAGCATCTGCCAAGATTCTAACTGTTCACGCTTTACTTCGAAGCCATTGCCCCGCCAGACCAAAAAACGCTGTACTAATTTCCTGATAATAAAACAATGGGTTTCTTCACTAACTCCCTCGCGCCAGCATTGCAGGCTGTTGACAATATCTTCTTTGCGCAAACGCCCGCCGAAATAGAATTGATAATCCAATGCGGCCTGAGCAATGCTGTCTTCATAATCCGTTGACGCCTCAACATCACCCTTTCCGCCATCAATATGATGCATAATATGGTGATAAAACAATCGATCAGATGCCATGTAGACAGTGGGTATCAACCAATGCGGATCTTGATTGTACATGGTTTAGTTATCCGCCTGTTGGTTGATGCCTTGTTCTAGCCCACGATACAGCCAGGCAATTTGTGAAGAGCCACCAACCAGAGGGCTGATGTTGGGATTGGCAAGCATCTGGCGTTGCATGGCAATGGCCATTTGCCGATTTGCAGTGGCCCACTCCCGTACCTCGATAATTTTTATCGTGCTTTTGCCGGAGTTTTTATAATAAAAATCTCTCAGTTCCTCAAAATCCATCTGGAGAAAAATATTATCGTCAGTTACTAAATTGTTGGATGCATCTCCAATCGGATACGTTTTCTCTGCCTTTATATTAAAGATGGGATGGCGCCACATCTCAACAGCCAGTTTCGAAAACGGACTATTGCCTAATTGGATAATATTCAGTTCTCCCTCCGTCATCTCAACGCTCATAACACCAGCAATATTTCGTGATAACGTCCGGTCATATTTAGAAAAATGGCTAAAATTACGTACGAGGGACGAACGAGCACCGGTAGCAACGTTGGTATTTACAACCAATCCATCTTTAGTAAATGTGAGAAGGGCATTAATGAATATATATTCAAAACGGCGTGATAAATCAGACAGAAACTCATCTCTGGCCATTTTTCTGTCCGTCAAATTTATACGTAAAACGGTTAACTGCGAAAAAACCTTATTAAAGACTACGCTAAGCAATGGAATAAAATTTTTACCCTTAAGCTCCACAATTTGATGTTCATTCACCCACAGGTATGTTTTGTTGATGAGATTATCAATCTCAGCGGTATAATCGACAGGATTATCCTGATAGTTCGTGTCACCTTCTTCTTCATTGATCTCTTTAGTATGGTTCATCGAAAAAATAGAGTAGAAGGGGGCTCGGTAAAACAGATTTCTAAAAAGGTCTTTGAATTTCTCTTTTTCGTAAAATGTCTCAGGAAGGTTGCCGGTAACTGCAATCAATGACCAAGATAAAAATTCAAAGGCGCGGCTAAAAAAGATATGATAGCGTCGGTTAAGTTGACGGCTGTAGTAGTCATGATGTGTGTATAGCGCCAGCAGTATAGCGCTATCTTGAGCATCATTTGCAACCGGTGTACGGATATACATCGGCTCCATTATAAACTCAAGTGGAGGCATACTGCGTAATATATTACCGAGATTCAGTGAGTGAAGAATGTCTTGATTAGTCTCATGAGCTTTCATTTTCAAGAGCATATCGTATTGCTGACTGAAGAAATCTTTTTCCGCCCAACTATAGCTGACAGCTTGCAGTTTAGGATTGAAGGCAATAAGTTTTGTAAAATCGAATTGTGTGACTGATTGGACGTCTAGAATTGCCAAATAACTTTCGATGTTGGTGACAGACATACCATCTTCATGTTCCTCTGCCCAGCTTAAATATTTCCGCCAAACATCAACCCCATTGAATGTCGCTTCTGATAATAATTTAGGCGGGAGTGTGCGAATCAGTTGAGTGGCTTCACGCGCACTGATCGGCTGTGGCCACTGTGTGCTGCGTTCCTGGCCGTTGCACAATGCATAAAATTTCTCTTTTAGCTGCGTTTCATACTGTGCAAATGAGATTTTTTTTTCTTGCCTAACCTCATTATTTTCATCCTGATAGCGGATCACGAGCTTATTAAGCAATTCATTAATAGGCTGCAGTGGTAACCGGGAATGGCTGGGAAATATTTTCGTTAAATACGATTTTGATAACTGTTCGGAAATAATGCCAGCGCCGTAACCTTTGCCATAACCTTGAGAAAAAGCCTCTTTGGTGACATGACGATAAAGATCTTCATCTCCGCTAACAAGAGGCAGGATCAGTGGGCAAGACAATAAGCAGCGAATATCATCAAGCACAGCAAAGGCGTTGTCGATTTTCATATCAACGTCGTCAATCGGTAAAACTAGGGCATCGCAATCTAAAAGATTAACGCTGGCAACTAAAAACATGTGAAAATAGCGTTCTAAATGAATACCAGAGCGGTACTTCTGAATACGATCGATACCGCGTAGTTCATCAATTTCCTGTTGTTTTCCCAGTGCACCTGACAATGTTTTAAGTGATTGAAAAAAAGCATCTTTTACATTTTGCCTGACATTGGGGTGTTTTAAATTATATTCAACTGCAGCATAGACAGAGGCAATAATGACTTCAGAAAAGCGATCATCGACATTTAAAAGTGTCGGATCGATAACTTCAATAAAATGCAATTTTGGATTGCTCGGGAATTTTCCCCGATAGTCATTCCATACTGCTTGTGCGTTACGCAGAAAAACAGTTTTTCCAGCCCCACGTGCGCCACTGATAAAGATAGCATGATGGTAACTGGTGAGGCGTGCGTAATTATTTTGTTTGAGATGCTCTTTGTATTTCCGTGATTCGCATCCCATTCTGATCAGGTTTTCAATCAGCTTGTTATTTGCCTGGATTTGCCATAATTCACTCTCATTATTTTTTGTTGCACTTGGATTAAATGCATCATGATATTCAGGCGCATCAAGATTTAGAATTATTCTTTCAGTCATAGAATCCTCTGTGTTTATATAACTTACCTGTATTATAGATATGTCGCCATTTCATATTATCAAAGCATAGAGAAATTTAACTTTTCACAACTAATAATACCATTAAAAACAAAGGTTGTTGAGTAGTATTTTTCTTGTCGGATAGTATTTTTAATATTCATTTCTGGTACCAAAAGAATATTATTCGGCTATCATATGTGATACCAAAGCTGATGCGAGAAAGACCTTACCCATTAGCTCCGGTGATATCAGAATGCTTTTTGAGCGCCGGCAGCATATTTCAGCACCTGAATATTGCTCAAATCCGGCAAGAATGCCAATCTTTCACCAGACTAGCCAGCTATAACTACAATATAGCTTTTACTACTTCCGCTCCTGGCCCAAAGCGGACCGCCTGAAGCGTTGCGAGGTCTGCTATGAGCGAAAGGTGGACGCCCGCATAGCGTTAACAGGCGTCCGATATTTTGAAGTGGGCAGATTACTTAACACGCTTCCCCGTTTCGCCAATGACCTTCTCGCCATCCTCTTTGGTAAACGCTCCTTTCTGACGTTCCGGAAGAATATCCAGTACCTCTTCGGAAGGGCGACACAGTTTAGTTCCCAGTGGCGTCACCACAATCGGACGGTTAATCAGAATCGTATGTTGCAGCATAAAGTCGATTAGCTGGTCGTCAGTAAATTTATCTTCTACAAGACCCAGTACCTCATACGGCTCGACGTTCTTACGCAGCAAAGCACGGACGGAAATGCCCATATCCGCAATGAGTTTGACCAGCTCATCGCGTGAAGGTGGGTTTTCGAGGTAAAGAATAACGGTCGGTTCAGTACCGCTGTTTCGGATCATCTCCAACGTATTACGCGACGTGCCGCAGGCTGGATTGTGATAAATGGTGATGTTGCTCATATCAGTATCTCATTACAAAGTGAAAGAGAGACGTAGCGCCAGCGCGGCCAGCGTTACAAACAGCACAGGCAGAGTCATGACGATCCCGGTGCGGAAATAGTATCCCCAGGTGATGGTCATGTTCTTCTGTGAAAGGACATGCAGCCAGAGCAGCGTTGCCAGGCTACCAATCGGTGTAATTTTCGGTCCCAGATCGCAGCCAATCACGTTGGCATAAATCATCGCCTCTTTGATAACGCCTGTTGCGGTGCTGCCATCAATAGAGAGAGCGCCAACCAGCACGGTAGGCATATTGTTCATGATGGAAGACAGGAAAGCCGTCAGGAAGCCGGTACCAAACGTCGCGGCCCAAAGTCCTTTATCTGCCAGCACGTTCAGCACACCGGAGAGGTATTCTGTTAGTCCGGCATTACGCAGACCATAGACCACCAGATACATCCCCAGCGAGAATATGACGATCTGCCATGGCGCACCACGCAGCACTTTGCCAGTGTTAATGGCATGGCCTCGTTTCGCCACCGCAAACAGGATTACAGCGCCAATAGCCGCAATCGCGCTAACGGGAATACCGAGCGGCTCAAGAACGAAAAAGCCAACCAGAAGAAGGATCAACACGATCCAGCCGGTTCTGAAGGTTGCCAGATCTTTAATCGCTTTTGCCGGTGCTTTCAGGAGAGCCAGGTCGTAAGTAGGCGGAATATCTTTGCGGAAGAACAGATGCAGCATAACCAGCGTGGCAAAAATGGCTGCAATATCAACCGGCACCATTACCGACGCATATTTGGTGAATCCCAGACCAAAGAAGTCCACCGAGACGATATTCACCAGGTTCGACACGATAAGCGGCAGACTGGCTGTATCGGCAATAAACCCGGCGGCCATGACAAATGCCAGCGTAGTACCTTTACTGAACCCTAATGCCAGCAGCATGGCGATGACTATCGGCGTCAGAATAAGTGCCGCACCATCGTTGGCAAACAGTGCCGCTACCGCTGCGCCGAGCAGGACGATCCAGGTAAAGAGCAAACGACCACGACCATTCCCCCAACGAGATACGTGCAGCGCTGCCCATTCGAAAAAACCTGATTCATCAAGCAGCAGGCTGATGATAATCACGGCAATAAAGGTCGCTGTCGCGTTCCAGACGATATTCCACACCACCGGAATATCGCTTACATGCACAACACCAGATATCAGAGCCAGCCCCGCACCCAGCATCGCACTCCAGCCAATCCCTAATCCCTTCGGTTGCCAGATAACCAACACGATGGTCAGGACAAAAATAGCGCCTGCCAGTAACATAAAACCTCCTGACAGGGCGACTTTGTCGCCCTGTATATGCCAAAAAATTAACTCATCAACTCTCTGAGCTTTTCAATACCGGCGGGCTCTGACGCCAGCACCGGAACAAGCGCTATACGGTCAGCGTGCTGATTCTTAACAGCCTCAATCTGAGGCACTTCCTGCCGGGCACGCTGGCAAAGCAACGGAGAACACGTATCCGCAATGGAAAGGCTGTTATTGATAATCCAGCCCCACGGATGAATCCCCGCTCTTTCAAGGTCAGTCTGCAGGTTAGCCGCTTCCAGTACCGGTGTGGTTTCAGGCAAAGTGACCAGCAGGACTTTGGTGCGTTCCGGGTCCTGAAGCTGCATCATCGGAGTGGAAAAATGACCTTTATCCCCCATCTTCTTGGCAATCTCACGGTGATAAGCCCCGGTAGCATCAAGCAGTAATAGCGTATGCCCGGTAGGTGCCGTATCCATGACCACAAACCGTTTGCCTGCTTCACGGATTACGCGTGAGAACGCCTGGAACACCGCAATCTCTTCCGTGCAAGGAGAACGTAAATCCTCTTCGAGCAGCCGTTTCCCTGCCTCATCCAGATTCCTGCCTTTCGTCTCAAGAACATGCTGCCGATAGCGTTCAGTTTCATCGTGAGGGTTGATTCGGCTGACCTGCAGATTTTTGAGACTTCCATTGAGCGTTGCACTGAGATGTGCAGCGGGATCTGAGGTGGTGAGATGGACATCAAATCCCATATCCGCCAGCCTGACGGCGATGGCAGCAGCCATCGTGGTTTTACCTACGCCACCTTTGCCCATCAGCATAATCAAACCGTGTTCACTGCGAGCGATATCATCAACCAGGACAGAGAGCGATAAGTTTTCAGGCGTGTACAGGACGTTCGTTGCAGGCAGCGGTAATGCTCTTGCACTGGTGTCCAGTAGTCCCTTCAATGCAGACACGCCAACCATGTTGACTGGCTGGAGTAATAAGGTATCTGTCGATAGCTCAGATAAACCGGCAGGAAGATTTGCCAGTGCTTCCTGTTCCCGTTGCCATATCGCAGCGGCAAGGGCGTCATGTTCAGCTTCTGCTTTAGGCAGCACACCATTAATAACCAGGTACTGGTTTTTCAGGCCAATTGCAGCCAGTTCTTCATGAGTGCGGGCGACTTCCTGCAGCGTAGATTTTTGCAGTCGTGCAACCAGAACCAGGCGGGTACGTTCAGGATCGGATAGCGCCTCTACTGCATGAGCATACTGCTCACGCTGCTTTTCCAGCCCGGCCATTGGGCCAAGACAGGAAGCACCATCTGGATTACTTTCAATGAAGCTACTCCAGGCACCGGGAAGCTGGAGAAGGCGAATCGTGTGGCCCGTCGGCGCTGTATCAAAAATGATGTGATCAAAGCGGGTCAGCAGAGAAGCGTCGGTCAGTAAGCCAGTAAACTCATCGAACGCCGCAATCTCAGTCGTACAGGCTCCTGAAAGCTGTTCGCTGATACTGTTAACAACGTCATCAGGCAGAAGACCTTTGATAGGATCAACGATTCTGGAGCGGTATTGTTGGGCGGCTTCCTGCGGGTCAATCTCCAGAGCAGAAAGCCCAGGAACTGCCGTCACAGGGCGAATGGTGTTACCGATAGCCTGGTCGAATACCTGGCCGACATTCGAGGCAGGATCGGTACTGACCAGCAAAACCCGCTTACCCTGTTCGGCAAGGCGGATAGCCGTCGCGCAGGAAATGGAAGTTTTTCCTACGCCTCCCTTACCGGTAAAAAACAGATAAGGCGGGATGTTCTGTAAGAATTTCATATGTCCTCCTGACATATCAGCAACAGGAAGTATTACCACCACAGCAGCTGGTGGGAGCTAACCCTACCCTCTCCAGCGGTATACCAAACCAGCGAGCTATCTCAGCACGTTTTGGGTACCGCCCTGCCATCACCGTTTCACCGTCCAACAGCAGTAGCGGAAGCCCTTCTGCTCCAGATGCTTCGAGGAATACTTTCGCTTTCTCATTATGAACAAAGCTCATGGGCTGCTGCGCCAGGTTGTAACGTTCAACCTGTACGCCACGTCCTTTCAGCCACTGCACATCAGCAGAGAAATCAACCAGAACCTGATCGACATCTGAGCCACATACGCCGGTACTGCAGCACATTGCCGGGTCAAACACCGTTAACGTCTTCATTCTGAATACCTCACATTCGAAAAAGCATATATGTTCAGGCTAATTTTTTAGATGCAAACAGCCTTACCGCTACCAGAGCAGTTTGCCGATGCCAGCTTACGGGCGATGGCCTGTACGTCGTCCTGTTGGCTTAACCAAGCCTGCTCAATTACCTGAGCAGCCCATGAAGGAATATGCGGAGATAAGCGGTAGTGAACCCACTTGCCCTGCTTGCGATCCAGCAATAGTCCACTTTCCCGGAGCATTGCCAGATGACGGGAGATCTTGGGCTGTGACTGATCCAGCGCCGTGCAGAGATCACACACGCACAGCTCTCCCATCTCCCTGAGCAGCAACACGATACCCAAACGGGTTTCATCGGAGAGGTTTTTGAAGAGTTGTAGGGGGATAAGCGACATTAAGGACTCCTGTTTTTCTCTGATACTAATCAGATTAACATATATGTAAAATCGTATTCAATTTGATATCTATACAACCTGTTTTGATAATTTATTACCTTTAGATACCTACTCTAAAGTGAAAGCATCTCCAATTTTGCTAATCATAGGTTTACAACAATGAATGAGAGGATATTATCATCAAAAGTGTTCATCATGGATGAGACGAAAATGAGTTCGACACAGCAAGATTACCTCTACAGACAGTTCTTTCGGTTAAAAGTACATGAATGTATGGGAGACAGTTTTCAGGCGCTTTTTTCGAAGGTTATGCAATACGCGACTCCTGGCTTTCAAGCTGTTTCCCCTTGGGGAAACTGGGGAGATGGCGGGAATGATGGGTGGATTGCTCATGAGGCTCATTACTTCCAAGTTTATGGACCTAAACCTTCAAATCAAACCAAAGAGCTAGAAGCTGTTAATAAATCGATTGGCGACTTTGATAAATTAGTCGCCAAATGGGGGAAAGTATCAAAATATACTTTTGTAATGAATGATTATTTTAAGGGTATTCCAGCACCTGTTGGACTTTCATTAAATACACTTGCAATCAGTAAAAGTCTTAATCACGCAGGTGCAATGGGCGGGATGGAGCTCCTTCAAAAGTTTATGTCATTATCCGAGGGTGAAAAGCAAGATATTGTAGGTTTCATTCCTGAGGTTGATTTAGACTTTACAGATACTCGAGCTGTTGGCGAAGTATTGACTTTTTTAGCACAAAAATCTTCTTCACCCATGAATTTTTTAAGTGAAACAGCCCCGGACTTCGAAGATAAAATAAAAATAAATGGTATTACAAAACCAATAAAAAGCAGGCTGGAATCTTTTAGCTATCAACTATATTTGATAAATGAATTTTTAGATTCTGTTGATAGCGGTTTTGAACAAACTATAGCTCAAGAAGTTAAAGATACTTATGCAAAAAGTAAATTGGCGATAACTGAAGATAACCACAATTATGCAGATTTAAGATATACTTGGATGATAGATAAACTCCTTCCCCCGCAAGTTCCCACAAGTGCGGTCGCGAGTTATCGATTTGCAGCAGAGTTAATTTTAGCTAAATATTTTGAGACATGTGATGCTTATGAACATCCAAGCAATGCTTCTGCCACATAAGCATGTTAGGTTTAGTAACTCCCTAATTGCGATTGCAGGATACATCCGTTCGTTAATTGATGGACCGGTATCCATAGAAGAATTATGGACAAAAATAGAGCGGAAAAATAAATCAACGATAATCACGCCCTCTTTTACACAATTTATGCTTGCCGTAGACATTCTTTTTTGCATCAAACAAATAACGCTAGATAATGAAAACAGAATAATGCCAATCTGTTGCAATGATGACAAATTACAAAATAAGGAAAGTTAAATGAAGTTAATTCGCTTAACTTGCGATCAGCCAACTTTTCATCCAGTGTATTTCAATGATACAGGACTAACGTTGATCATTGGTGATAGCTCTAAAGAAAAAGAAGGCAGTAGTAACGGAGTCGGTAAGACACTTATTCTCGGTCTCATTCAACATTGTTTAGGAGCTAATGCTGATAAAAAATTAACTTCAGCAGTTCCAGATTGGTGGTTCTCTTTACTTTTTTCTCATAATGGAGTTGAATACTTAATATCTAGAACGGGCAATGGGAAAAAATTATTATTAAATGACAAAACAATATCTTTAAAAGCATTTAAAGATTTATTAGATAAAATAGGGATATTTAATCTTGAGAATAACATTCCGTATTTATCATTCAGATCTTTATTTAAGCGTTTTTCGCGATATACCAGAGATGACTGCATCAGTCCAACTAGGACAAAAAAGGAGCAGGACTTTGAAGCATTGCTTCGCACCGCATTTCTTCTCGGTATAGATCATAATTTAATATTATCTAAAAGAAATAATAAGCAGGAGCTGGATAAAGTAAGTCAATCGCTAAAAAATTGGCAAGACGATGATATTCTAAAAGACATGTTTAGAGCAGGCTCTCAACCTAAAGTACGCTATGAGTGGCTAGAAAGAGAGATCCCAAGACTGCAGGATGAACTGAATGCATTTCAAGTTCACGAGCAATACAGAGCTATTGAGAATGAAACAAACAGTTTAACTATAAAATTACGAGAAGTTAAAAAAAACAAAAATATAGCTGAATTTAAAGTAAATAATATAGAAAAAACTTTATTAGCACATCCTGACATTTCAAGAGAAGACCTTCTTGAACTGTACAATGGCTTACAAGAGATTTTCAAGCCAGAAACATTGGCCCATTTTGAGTCAGTTGAAAATTTTCACAAATCATTATCTTTTAACAGAAAGAAAAGACTTGAAAATGATAAAATAAAACTTTTGTTAGAAATTGAATCTCTTAAAATTGACATTAAGGATATTTCAGCATTGCGTGATTCATATTTGGAATCCCTGCAAGGCAAGAAAGCATTTGACGAATACGCAGTCATAGCTAGACAACTAGCTGAATTTAAAGAAGAAAAAGAAAGGTTACATGATTATTTAAATTTTGCTATTAACCTTCAACAGAAAGCTCAAAATCTAAGAGAACGAAAAGTTGAACAAGACAGATTAGCGGTAAACTATGCTTCTACAAATCCTCTTTCAGAATACGATAAAATTTTTGCTGAGCTCGCAGAAATAATGTACCCAAGGGTACCAGCAGGAATAGTTTTGGATGTTAATACTGGTGACAACAAAATTCGTTATGATCTAAGCATCCAAATCGAGGGTGATGATTCGGATGGGATCAATGATGCTAGGATATTATGCTTTGACTGGTTAGTATTTACATGTGGTGAAAACCATGCCATGGATATGCTATGGCATGATAACCGTCTTTTTGCTGATATAGATCCAGGTGTTCGCGCAAGATGGTTCTCATTTGTCAATCAGTCATTAAAACGAAGCGGAAAGCAATATATAGCATCTTTAAACACTGAAAACTTTAATGCTATGGAAACAACTTTATCTGAAATCGAAATGTTAGAACTGAAATCAAAAATTGTTCTTACTCTACGTGGCGATAAAGCAGAGAATAAACTTCTCGGCATTCAATTTGGAAGTAAAAAGTAATCCTCCGGCAGGCACAGCCTGCCGAGTATCATTTGCTTGCTCGTTATCGGTAGCACTATCAACCTACCCCGAGACTCAAAATTCACTCTCATCTTTTTTCTGTAATGCCACCTCAAGGCTATCAAACAATTTTTCCCCAAGAGATTGTGCATGATCCAGCAACATTTCTAAATCTTTTTCAGTAATCACTACAGAATTACCTTCTTTATCTTTTCCGCCACGATGGACTAAATGATTACGCTTTTGAGTTGCTATTTCGATCGCATCTATTGGCCACTCTTTATGTACTTTTATATCAAATGTAGCTTTATAACGTCCTACAACTTTGTTTGTGCTATGCCAACTTGCACTAATCAAATGCTCTTTAATTACCTTAATTAATTCTGCCCTCATGTTTTCAATAGTTTCACCTTTGAATGGCAAAGCCAATATTTCTTTATTTACCTTAAATTCCGTCTTGCCTTTTTCTATAAAGTCAGCAAGATATGAGTCGTTTTTATCTATAGAGTTAATAAATAGCTCAACATAAAGTGTTTCCAGGGCTGTAATGACATTAATATATAGGATACTAAGCAGATGATCTTTTTGTTTGTCTTTAAATTCGCCTTTAGACAGCAATTTTATTCCATCAATGCTTTCAACGAACTTAGAAAAAGGATGTTCAGAAGATGTAACAGCATCATACAAGTCTTCATCGTACCAATCATTAATGTTATTTGAATTACCAGACCATTCATAGCACTGTTCTTGTAATTCATTGACTAATTCTTGGATATAATCAAATTTCACGTATCCTTCAAACATCGCTTGCAACTCTTCACTTGCTTCGTATGGGCCCCCATAAATGTAAGCATACCCGCCTTCACGGGATTCATACGGGCAAGAGTTCGCGGGATCTTCAAAATTCTCAAAAAACCAATTCCGCATAACTTCGAGTTGATTTGCTTTACTTATATATTGCAGAGATTTGAGCGGAACTTTTTTACCATTAACATTAAAAACGACTTTCACGATGTAACGCCTCTTTGAAAAAGTTATAACATTTTGACTCACTCCTCAAAGACTAACATAGCATGATTTTCATCCCTAACCCCCGCAGATCTTTACATCCAACGGCACAAAAAAATTTGCAAAAAGTATTAACTCAAAAAATAGGTTCACGTTGAGCCTCTTCGCTGAGAAGAGGCTCAACTTGCCCCTTCTCACTCTAATTCAGCAGTAAAGCTAATAGCTGCATAAGCTAGCGGTGATCCGGATTTTCCTGCTTGACCGATGAAATCACCATACCACTGCATCATCTCCCGCCGACCTTCCAAATATTGAGCATGGTTATACGTTCCACGAATTGAGTTCTTGTCGACATGAGCCAGCTGTAGCTCGATCCAGGCCGAATTAAATCCCTGCTCATGCAAAATGGTACTCATCGTGTGGCGGAATCCGTGCCCTGTAACGCGTCCTGCATAGCCGATACGCCTGACCAACACAGTCAATGCCATATCACTCATCGGTTTCTTAGGATTATTACGTCCTGGGAACAGCAACGCTCCTGCTCCCGTTATGGGTTTAAGCTGATTAAGTAGGTCAATTGCCTGGCTTGATAACGGAACCAGATGAGGGCGGCGCATTTTCATGCGTTCCGCTGGTACATTCCACACCTTTTTCTCAAAATCAAATTCCTGCCACTCCGCTTGCCTCAACTCCCCAGGTCTTACTCCAGTCAAAATAAGTAATTGCATCGCAATCTTAACAAGTACACTACCGACATAGGTGTTCAGAGTCCGAAGAAACTCTGGCAATTCATCTTGGGTTAAAAAAGCATAGTGCTCTTTCTCATGAGGAATCACGGCGCTGGCTAGATCAGGTGCTGGATTGTACTCGGCCCTGCCAGTCACAACGGCATACTTCCAGACTTCTCCACAACGCTGGCGAACCTTACGGACCTTCTCAGTTGCTCCTCGTGCTTCTATTTTTGAAAGAACAGCAAGCAACTCCATCGGCTTGATATCTTTGATTGGCCGGTGACCGATATAAGGGAACACATCCTTTTCAAAGGTTCTCAACATTTCTTCGCGGTAGGAGACAGACCAGCGGTCATAGCGACGCTGATACCACTCCCGCGTGATAGCCTCAAAAGAGTTTTCTGCATCTTGTTGACGACTAAGTTTCTCAATTTTCCGTTCAAGAGAAGGATCGTTGCCAGCCGCTAATGTCCTTTTTGCATCCTCACGCTTATTTCTGGCTTCAGCTAAAGAAACATCGGGGTAAACGCCAATAGCGAGCAGCTTCTCTTTACCTAGCGAACGGTATTTGAGACGCCAGTATCTTTTACCGTTGGGATTAACCAGCAGGTAAAGACCACCACCATCAGCGAGTTTGTAGGGCTTATCTTTAGGTTTTGCAGTTTCAACCTGACGAGCTGTCAGCTTCATTGGGGGTACCTCTCAGCAGGGGGTACAATTATACCCCCATCCATACCCCCACATTGAGCTTGACCCTGGGGGAGTACAATTGAGTTCAATAGACTAATAGAATGCTATAACTGCTGATTTATCAGGGGAAAATTGAGTTTGGTAGACTTCAGGAGACTTGAGTTTGGAGCGGGCGAAGGGAATCGAACCCTCGTATAGAGCTTGGGAAGCTCTCGTTCTACCATTGAACTACGCCCGCGAAGAGGTGCGAAAAGCATTATAGACCTTACGCACCCTGTGGCAAGCCCGGATTGGGCTAACTGCTGATAAAATAACCTTTTAGCACTTAGGCTTACTGCCTTGCGGCGGCAGATAACGCAGCGGGTCGATGGCCGTGGCGCGATAGCGAATCTGGAAATGCAGCCGTACGGAATCGGCGTCCGTACTGCCCATGGTCGCAATCTGCTGGCCAATCTTCACGCTCTGGCCGTTATTAACCATCATCTTATCGTTATGCGCATACGCGGTGATGTAATCCTCGTTATGCTTAATCATGATCAGGTTGCCGTAGCCGCGCAGCTGGTTGCCGACGTAGACCACCTTACCGGCGCCGGCGGCGTAAACCGGCTGGCCGCGGGTACCGGCGATATCAATACCTTTATTGCCGCCATCGCGGGTGGAGTACGGCATCACCACCTTACCGCTGGTCGGCCAGCGCCAGCAGCGCTGCCCCACCGGCGGCCATGAGGACTGCGGCACCGCCGATGATGGCGTTACTGCGGCTGTGCGGGTACTGGAGGATTTTTTCCCGGCGGTGCTGCTTTTTGCTTTCGAACCGCCGTTAAGTTTCAGTTTCTGCCCGACTTCAATAGTGTATGGCGGAGAGATGTTATTCAGGCGCGCCAGATCGCGTACGCTGGTGCCGGTGCTACGGGAGATCGCATACAGCGTATCGCCGCGCTTCACGGTATAGGTGGAACCAGAATCCGATGTGCTGGAACAGCCGGCTAACACCAGGCTACCAAGCAGCATCATCGCGATATAAAAGCGTGTTTTCATCAGGCGTCCTGCACTCAACGGTTTCTCATCTCGGCGTCATGGACGAATATCATACCAGCCCGAGGGACAATCCCCAATGTCCTACGGTTTTTCTACGACCTCTACTCCCTTCGGCGCGCTAAATGGATAGCCTCCGGCAATAATATCCATCAGCGCCGGGAGATACGACATCGACGGTAATTTCACCAGCGCCGGATAAAATATCTGCGGCGAGGGGAAGACATCAACCACATAGCAATGAGGCAGTTTTTCAGCATTCACTTCCGAGGATGGCAACAATGTCGCCGCTTCCAACCCGCCCTCCAGCCAGTCGAGGATCACCCCTGGTTGGGTAATATGCATAATCACTTTCGCGCTGACGCCGGATTTACGAAACAGGTCCATCAGCATCTCATAGGTGCCGGAATCTTTCGCCCGGTGAAGCAGCACCAACGGCATCGTCGCCAGCGCGTTATAATCGAAGGGGTTAGACGGCGAATGCGGCAAACATTTTTTATTAATGACGGCTACCAATTTTATCGGGTCGAAGGAGACATAATCGAACCCCTCACTACGGTAGGGACGCTGTATTAAGGCCAGGTCGATAGCGCCTTCATTTAATAACGTTTCCAGATGACTTGAATCGGTCACCGAGATATTTATTGCCGTCTCTGGATTTCGCCGATAGAGCTCCATTAATAAAGGCTGAAAATAGTTTTGATAAAGATGCGTTAAGCCAACGCGCACTTCCGCACGGGTCTTTTGCGCAATATCGGCCGTTTCCCTGGCGGTATCTTCCACCTGGCGTAATATTTCACACCCCTTACGATAAAGAAAATAGCCTGCTTCCGTTGGTTCAATACGGTTGCCGCGGCGTTCAAAAAGCGACACCTGCAGCTCTTCTTCCAGCTCTTGTATCCGCTTACTGAGCGGCGGCTGCGCCATGTTGAGCGATTTCGCCGCCTGGCTAACCGAGCCATGTTCGACCACCCGGCAAAAATAGCGTAAGCGTTTCAGATCCATTATCTAACCCCTCTTTATCTGCAGGTCAGTATTGCACTAATGGTATCAAAGAAAAAGCCGCGGAAAATTCCTCTATTTTAATTAATCATTTCTTAACAGCTTTTTAAATTAAACCTTTTTGATCTACTGAGCATCCGGTAAACGGTATTTGTTTAATTAGTCGAACAAAAATATTGTGCGGTTAGCGAAATTGCTTTCCCAAAGGAACACTCATGGCACACTCAGATAAAAAAGCGCCGTCATCGGTGCATGATTTACGCTCTGCCCTGGCGCTATTAAAAACGCTACCGGGCGAATATGTTGAAACCGATACCGAAGTCGATCCCCACGCCGAACTCTCCGGCGTTTATCGCTACGTGGGCGCCGGTGGTACCTGCCAGCGTCCGACGCGTAAGAACGGCCCGGTGATGGTATTCAACAACATCAAGGGCTTCAACGACATCAGCGTAGCCATCGGTCTGAACGGTTCACGCCAGCGCGTCAGCCAGTTCCTGCAGTGTGAACCGGCGAAACTGGGCCACCTGTTAAAGGACTCCGTTGAAAATGTCATTGCCCCGACCATGGTGCAGGGCGCGGCGGTATGCCAGGAAGTGGTGCACCTCGCCAGCGATGATGATTTCGATCTGCGCAAGCTGCTGCCTGCGCCAACCAACACCGAAGAAGACGCTGGCCCGTATATCACCATGGGCCTGTGCTATGCCTCCGACCCGCAAACCGGTGAATCCGATATCACCATTCATCGTCTGTGCGTACAGAGCCGCGATGAGCTCTCAATGTGGCTGACGCCGGGCCGCCATATCGATGCCTTCCGCATGAAGGCGGAAGCGGCGGGACAGCCGTTGCCGATCTCGATTAGTATCGGCGTGGACCCGGCTATCGAAATCGCCGCCTGCTTTGAACCGCCGACCACCCCGCTGGGCTTTGATGAGCTAAGTATCGCCGGCGCGCTGCGCGGCCATCCGGTGGAGATGGCGCAGTGTAAAACCATTAATGAAAAAGCCATCGCCCACGCCGAAATCGTTATCGAAGGCGAACTGCTGCCGAACGTACGCGTGCGTGAAGATCAAAACACCAATACCGGCCGCGCCATGCCGGAGTTCCCTGGCTATACCGGCGAAGCCAAAGAGGCGATTCCGGTCATTAAAGTTAAAGCGGTTACCCATCGTATCAACCCCATCTGGCGCACCACCGTCGGGCCAGGCGAAGAACATGTCAACATGGCCGGGATCCCGACCGAAGCCAGTATTCTCGATATGGTAGAACGCGCCATGCCGGGCAAATTGCTCAACGTCTTCGCCCACTCGGCGGGCGGTGGCAAGCTGCTCGCGGTGCTGCAATTCAAAAAATCGTCTCCAGCCGATGAAGGCCGCCAGCGCCAGGCTGCGCTACTGGCATTCTCCGCCTTCCCGGAACTCAAACACGTTATTCTGGTAGATGAAGATGTTGATATTTTCGATAGCGACGACGTGCTATGGGCGATGCAAACCCGTTACCAGGGCGATGTCGATACCGTGGTGATCCCTGGCGTACGCTGCCATCCGCTCGACCCGTCGCAGGTGCCGGAATACAGCCCCAGCATTCTGCAGCAGGGAATGTCGTGTAAAACCATTTTCGACTGCACCGTACCGTTCCATCTGAAGCACAACTTTGAGCGCTCTAAGTTCAAAGCGGTTGATGTAAAACGTTTCCTGCCGGATTTCGAATAAGGGCAAAGACCATGACACCACGCATCATCATTGGCATTAGCGGCGCGTCCGGATTCCAGTACGGCGTCAAAGCGCTGGAGCTTCTGCAGCCGCTGGCGGTAGAAGTGCACCTTGTGGTCTCCAAAGGCGCGGAAAAGACCTGCGAGCTGGAAACGGACTACCGCTTAGACGAAGTGATGGCGCTGGCTGACGTGGTACACCCGATTAACCACCTGGGCGCATCTATCTCCAGCGGATCGTTTAAAACGCTGGGGATGTTAGTCGCCCCCTGCTCGATGCGGTCATTGGGCGCTATCGCTCACTGTCTCACCGATAATCTGCTCACCCGCGCGGCGGACGTGGTGCTGAAGGAACGCCGCCGGCTGGTGTTGTTAGCACGCGAGACCCCGCTCAATCTCGGCCATATACGCAATATGGCGGCGGTTACCGAGATGGGCGGCATCATCTTTCCACCGGTTCCGGCGCTCTATCAACGCCCGCAAAGCGCAGATGACATTATTACCCATAGCGTGAACCGCGCGCTCGACCTCTTTGATCTTGAGGTCAATAACATCCCGCGCTGGGGTGAAGGCGCGCTGCATTACGCGTAACAGGAACTCGCAATGTTAATTGGTCCATATGTAAATGGTTCCGCCGTGATTATCGGTGGATTGATCGGCGCAATGGCCGGAGGCAAACTTCCGGAACGCGTCAAAACCGCGCTACCGATGACCTTTGGTCTCTGTTCCGTCGGCCTGGGCATCACCCTGGTGCTGAAGGTGAAATATATGCCGGCGGTAGTGCTGGCGATGGTACTCGGCGCTTTCCTCGGCGAACTGCTGCATCTGGAAAAACGCATCGGCAGCGCGGCGGGTTCAACGCGCGGCTTGATTAATAAAGTTTTGCCGCCCGTTCAGGGGTTAGGCCATGAAGAGTTCACCGAAAAATTCGTCGCTATCCTGGTGCTGTTTTGCGCCAGCGGTACCGGTATTTTCGGCGCCATGACCGAAGGTATGAGCGGCGATCCGTCAATCCTGTACATTAAAACGATCCTCGATCTGTTCACCGCCGGGATATTCGCAACCCTGCTGGGCTACGCGGTGATGACCATCGCTATCCCGCAGATCGTTATTCAGGTGGCGCTGGCGATGCTGGCGGTGTTTATTCTGCCGATGATCACCCCGTCAATAATGGCGGATTTCTCCTGCGCCGGTGGATTGCTGATGGTAGCGACCGGGTTGCGTATCTGTAACATCAAGCTTTTCCCTGTCGCCAACATGCTACCAGGGCTTGTTTTGGTAATGCCTTTCTCCCATTTATGGGCTACCCTAGTGGCCTGAGTACATGACCCGGCGGGTTTGTGCCGGGTCATTTATTTTTTTCAGGAGTCGTCATGGCCGGGGAACACGTCATTTTGCTGGATGAGCAAGATAAACCCACAGGTATGCTGGAGAAGTATGCCGCCCACACGCTCGATACCCCTTTGCATCTCGCGTTTTCCTGCTGGTTGTTCAATGAGCAAGGCCAGTTCCTGGTCACGCGCCGTTCGCTTAGCAAAAAAGCCTGGCCCGGCGTGTGGACTAACTCGGTGTGCGGACATCCGCAACAGGGCGAGACCTTCGAACAGGCCGTCACCCGGCGCTGCCGCTTCGAACTGGGCGTCGAGATCGCTGATATTGCCCCCGTCCACCCGGCTTTCCGCTACCGCGCCGTCGCCCCGAATGGCATCGTCGAAAACGAAGTGTGCCCGGTTTTTGCCGCACGCGTGGTCAGCGAACTACAACCGAATGATGATGAAGTCATGGATTATCAGTGGGTTGAGCTACCGGAAATGTTAAGCGCGCTGGCTGCTACCCCGTGGGCCTTTAGCCCGTGGATGGTGCTGGAAGCCAAAAACAAAAATGCGCGTCAGGCATTGATAGACTTTGTCGCGTGTGTACGCGCGTAACCGCGAGTGACGAGCATTAAAGACCCAGGCTACGCCAGAGACGAACCTTGACATCAGACATAAAAAAACCCGGCAAGCCGGGTTTTTTGCTTTTCGCGAAAAGCGATTATTTCTGCGGACGCATCGCCGGGAACAGAATAACGTCGCGGATGGTGTGGCTGTTAGTGAACAGCATCACCATACGGTCGATACCGATGCCCAGACCGGCGGTCGGCGGCAGGCCGTGTTCCAGCGCGGTGACGTAGTCTTCGTCGTAGAACATCGCTTCGTCGTCGCCGGCGGCTTTCGCATCAACCTGATCCTGGAAGCGCTGCGCCTGGTCTTCCGCATCGTTCAGCTCGCTAAAGCCGTTACCGATTTCGCGGCCGCCGATGAAGAATTCAAAGCGGTCGGTGATTTCCGGGTTCACGTCGTTACGACGGGCCAGCGGAGAGACTTCTGCCGGGTATTCGGTGATGAAGGTTGGCTGGATCAGATGCGCTTCCGCCACTTCTTCGAAGATCTCGGTCACGATACGGCCCAGACCCCAGCTCTTTTCAACTTTGATGCCGATAGACTCAGCGATCGCTTTCGCGGAATCGAAGTTATCCAGATCCGCCATCTCGGTTTCCGGACGGTATTTCTTGATGGCTTCACGCATGGTCAGTTTTTCAAACGGCTTGCCGAAATCGAAAGTCTGATCGCCATAAGGCACCGCGGTATTACCGAGGATGTCCTGCGCCAGGGTGCGGAACAGGGATTCGGTCAGCTCAATCAGATCTTTATAATCCGCATAGGCCATATAGAGTTCCATCATGGTGAACTCTGGGTTGTGGCGAACGGAGATCCCTTCGTTACGGAAGTTACGGTTGATTTCGAAGACGCGTTCGAAGCCGCCAACCACCAGACGCTTGAGGTACAGTTCCGGCGCGATACGCAGGTACATGTCCAGATCCAGCGCGTTATGATGGGTGATGAACGGACGCGCGGAAGCGCCGCCTGGGATCACCTGCATCATCGGGGTTTCCACTTCCATAAAGCCGCGGCCAACCATGAACTGACGGATGCCAGCCAGGATCTGCGAACGTACTTTGAAGGTGTTACGGGATTCGTCGTTGGAGATCAGATCGAGGTAACGCTGACGGTAACGCGCTTCCTGATCCTGCAGGCCGTGGAATTTATCCGGCAGCGGGCGCAGGGCTTTGGTCAGCAGACGCAGCTCGGTGCAGTGGATCGACAGCTCGCCGGTCTTGGTTTTGAATAGCTTACCGCGGGCGGCGATAATGTCGCCGAGATCCCATTTTTTGAACTGATCGTTGTAGACGCCTTCTGCCAGGTCATCGCGCGCGACGTACAGCTGAATGCGGCCGCCGACATCCTGCAGGGTAACGAAAGACGCTTTACCCATGATACGACGGGTCATCATGCGGCCAGCAACGGCCACTTCGACATTCAGCGCTTCCAGCTCTTCGTTTTCTTTGGCATCGAAGTCAGCGTGCAGTTGGTCAGAGGTATGGTCACGACGGAAATCGTTCGGGAATGCGACGCCCTGCTCACGCAGCGCAGCCAGCTTCTCACGACGGGTTTTCAGTTCATTATTAAGGTCAATTGCCGCGTCAGCGCCCTGTGCTTGTTGTTCAGACATGTTGGTTCCTCATAACCCTGCTTTCAAACTTGCTTCGATAAATTGGTCCAGGCTGCCATCGAGCACCGCCTGAGTGTTGCGGGTTTCCACCCCGGTGCGCAGATCTTTAATACGCGAGTCGTCCAGCACGTAAGAGCGGATCTGGCTGCCCCAGCCGATGTCGGATTTGTTATCTTCCATCACCTGCTTCTCGGCATTTTTCTTCTGCATTTCCAGCTCATAAAGCTTCGCTTTCATCTGCTTCATGGCCTGGTCTTTGTTCTTGTGCTGCGAACGGTCGTTCTGACACTGCGTCACCAACCCAGTCGGGATGTGGGTAATACGCACCGCGGATTCCGTACGGTTAACGTGCTGACCACCGGCGCCGGACGCGCGGTATACGTCGATACGCAGGTCGGCTGGGTTAATTTCGATATCGATATCGTCATCAACTTCCGGGTAAACGAACGCCGAGCTAAAGGAGGTATGACGGCGGCCGCCGGAGTCGAACGGGCTTTTACGTACCAGACGGTGAACGCCGGTTTCAGTACGCAGCCAGCCGTAGGCGTAATCGCCCATGATTTTGATGGTCACGGATTTAATGCCCGCGACTTCACCTTCGGATTCTTCGATGATTTCGGTCTTAAAGCCGCGCGCTTCCGCCCAACGCAGGTACATGCGCATCAGCATGCTGGCCCAGTCCTGGGCTTCGGTGCCGCCGGAACCGGCCTGAATATCAAGATAGCAATCGGCGCTGTCATACTCGCCGGAGAACATGCGGCGGAACTCAAGCTGCGCCAGCTTCTCTTCCAGCCCGTCCAGCTCGGCAACCGCTTCGTTGAAGGTCTCTTCGTCTTCGGCTTCTACCGCCAGCTCCAGCAGTCCGGCGACATCTTCCAGACCCTGGGTCATCTGATCCAGCGTTTCGACGATAGCTTCCAGAGAAGAACGTTCTTTACCCAGCGCCTGTGCGCGCTCAGGTTCGTTCCAGACGTCCGGCTGTTCCAGCTCGGCGTTTACTTCTTCGAGACGCTCTTTCTTCGCATCGTAGTCAAAGATACCCCCTAAGAACGTCGGAGCGCTCCGTGAGGTCCTGAATGCGGTTTTTTACCGGATTTATTTCAAACATGGTCGGTTTCTTTTAATGGATTTGTCAAAATGCGGTGATAAGAGCGGAATTCTACCGGATTCGCGCCCTTATTAATACACTGTTGTCAATTTGGCCAGAGGTGATCGATGATCAGCTGCAGGCTACGGTTGCCGCGGAACTCGTTGATGTCGAGCTTGTAGGCTAACTGTACTTCACGCACGCCGTTATCCGGCCAAATGGAAGTATCGATGTTGAAGGCAATACCGTCCAGCAGCGGCCCGCCGTCAACCGGTTCGACCATCACCTTCAGGTGACGCTCGCCCACCAGCCGCTGCTGCAGCAGGCGGAAACGGCCATCAAACAGCGGTTCCGGGAACATCTGCCCCCATGGCCCGGCATCGCGCAGCATCTGCGCCACTTCCATGCTCATCTCCGCCGCCGCCAGCGGGCCGTCGGAAACCACCTCGCCCTGCAATAATGCGGGATCCAGCCACTCGGTCACCAGCTCGCCGAAGCGCTGTTGAAACTCCTCAAAACGCGCCTCTTCCAGCGATAAGCCCGCCGCCATCGCGTGGCCGCCGAACTTCAGGATTAGCCCAGGATAAAGCGTATCAAGGCGCTCCAGCGCATCGCGCATATGCAGCCCCTGAATAGAGCGGCCAGAACCTTTGAGCGTGCCGTCGCCGGTAGGCGCAAAAGCGATAACCGGGCGATGGAAGCGCTCTTTAATCCGGGATGCCAGAATGCCGACCACCCCCTGATGCCATTGCGGATGGTACATCGCCAGCCCGCCGGGCAGGGTTTCGCTACTGCGTTCCAGTTGCTGACACAGGGTCAGCGCTTCGGCCTGCATCCCCTGTTCGATCTCTTTGCGCGTCTGGTTAAGCGCATCGAGCTCACTGGCCAGCACCCGCGCTTCGCCGATGTTATCGCACAGCAGCAGCGCGACGCCGACGGACATATCATCCAGCCGCCCCGCAGCGTTCAGGCGCGGCCCGAGGGCGAAACCGAGGTCGCTGGCGGCAAGCTTTTGCGGATCGCGGTTAGAAATTTCCAGCAGCGCTTTAATGCCTGGCCGACATTTTCCGGCGCGAATGCGGCTTAACCCCTGCCAAGTCAGGATGCGGTTGTTGGCATCCAGCGGCACGACGTCCGCAACGGTGCCCAGCGCCACTAAATCCAGCAGTTCGGCAAGGTTTGGCGCGGCGATACCGCGGGCCTCGAACCAGCCGTTATCTCGCAGGAAAGTGCGCAGCGCCAGCATCAGATAAAACGCCACCCCAACCCCGGCCAGCGATTTTGACGGGAAGTCGCAATCGCGCAGGTTAGGGTTAACGATAGCTTCCGCCGCCGGCAGCGTATCGCCCGGCAGGTGGTGATCGGTCACCAGCACCGGGATACCCAGCGCATGGGCATGATCGACGCCGCTATGCGATGAAATACCGTTATCGACGGTCATGATCATCTGCGCGCCGCGCGCGTGCGCCTGATCGACCACTTCCGGGCTTAAACCATAGCCGTCTTCAAAACGGTTCGGCACCAGATAAGAGACGTTGCCGTAGCCCAGCGCGCGCAGCGCCAGCACGCTAAGGGCGGTACTGGTGGCGCCATCGGCGTCAAAATCGCCGACCACCACAATATGTAACCCTTTCTGGAAAGCGTCATGCAGCATCTCAACGGCTTTTTCAACGCCGGTGAGTTGCGTCCATGGCAACATGCCTTTGACGCCGCGCTCCAGCTCCTGCGCGCTGCGCACGCCGCGGCTGGCATACAGCCGCTGCAGCAGCGGCGGCAGGTCGGCGGGAAGGTCGACGCCGTCAACCGCCTCGCGGCGGCGTAGTTGTGTCTGTTGTTTCACGCGAATCAGTTACCGCTTGTCTGTTTTTGATGCTCGTCGAGGAAAGCTTTAAGCTCTTTCGGCCCCTGATAGCCTGGCAGCACCATACCATTGCTAAGGACCATCGCCGGGGTACCGTTGACGCCCATCTGTACGCCAAGCGTGTAATGTTTAGCGATATCCACATTGCAGCTCGCCGGCTGTACGCCCTTACCGTTCATGGCGTCATCCAGCGCTTTGTTGCGATCTTTCGCACACCAGATCGCTTTCATGTCCTGCTCGGCCTGGCTTTGCAGCCCCTGACGCGGGAAGGCCAGATAGCGCACGGTGATCCCCAGCGCGTTATAGTCGCTCATCTGCTCGTGCAGCTTGTGGCAGTAGCCGCAGGTGATGTCGGTAAAGACGGTAATGACATGCTGCTCCTTCGGCGCTTTATAGACAATCATCTCTTTGGATAAGGCGTTCAGCTTGCCGACCAGCAACTGGTTGGTGACGTTAACCGGCTGCGCGCCGCTGACGTCGTACATCGGTCCTTGAATAATGTGTTTACCATCGTCAGTGACGTACAGCACGCCGCTGTCGGTAAGCACCGTGCTCATCCCGGAAACCGGCGACGGTTGGATATCGGTGCTCTGCACACCCAGTTTCGCCAGCGACTGTTTGATCGCCGCGCTATCGGCATGCGCCGCGCCGGAGAGCGAGGCCGCCAGCAGGGTGAACATCAATAAACCTTTTTTCATACTCAGTCCTTTTATTCAGCACTCACGCCCGCGGGTGATGCTGTTGATGAAGTTGTCGTAAACGTTCGGTCGCCACGTGGGTGTAGATCTGCGTGGTGGAAAGATCGCTGTGTCCTAACAGCATCTGTACCACGCGTAAATCGGCGCCGTGATTGAGCAAATGCGTGGCGAACGCATGACGCAACACGTGCGGGGAGAGCTTCGCGCTGTCGATCCCCGCCAGTACGGCATAGTGTTTAATGCGGTGCCAGAAGGTCTGTCGCGTCATCTGCTGCGCGCGCTGGCTGGGGAAAAGCACGTCCGAAGCCACGCCGTTCAGCAGCCACGGGCGGCCGTATTCAAGGTAATTTTCAACCCATGACACCGCCTCTTCGCCCAGCGGCACCAGCCGCTCTTTGTTGCCTTTACCAATAACCCGCAGTACGCCCTGTCGCAGGCTGATATCGCTCATCGTCAGGCCAACCAGTTCGGATACGCGTAGGCCGGTGGCATACAGCACTTCCAGCATCGCCTTATCGCGCAACTCCAGCGGCTGTTCCACCAGCGGCGCCTGCAGCAGACGCTCAACCTGCGCCTCGCTGAGATCTTTCGGCAGCCGCTGCGGCAGCTTCGGCGAAGCCAGCAGCGCGCTGGGATCGTCCGGGCGGACTTTCTCCCGGTACAAATGCTGGAAGAAGCGGCGCACGGCGCTAAGCAGCCGTGCGGTACTGGTCGCTTTGTAGCCGCCGGTTTGCCGCTCGGCCAGCAGCGCCTGTAAATCGTCGCTGCCGACGCTTGCCAGAGTCAGCCCGCGATGATGCAGCCACTCCACTAGCATCGTCAAATCGCGACGATAGGCGCTGAGCGTGTTCTCCGCCAGATTACGCTCCAGCCAAAGGGCATCGAGAAACTGTTCAATTTGTGCCAGATCCTGTTTCACATCGGCCTCTTTGTTCGTTATACGCCCTCATTATGCCTTAAGAGGCCGCCTTTCTGGTACACTGGGCGCAATTCACGGCAAGAATTGAGACGTTTACGCGATGAATATAGGTCTTTTTTACGGCTCCAGTACCTGCTACACCGAAATGGCCGCGGAAAAAATCCGCGATATCATCGGCCCCGAGCTGGTGACGCTGCATAATCTGAAAGATGACTCCCCCGCGCTGATGAGCCAGTACGACGTGCTGATCCTCGGCATCCCGACCTGGGATTTCGGCGAAATTCAGGAAGACTGGGAAGCGGTCTGGGAACAGCTCGACGCCTTAGATCTGAATGGCAAAATCGTCGCGCTGTACGGCATGGGCGATCAGCTTGGTTACGGCGAATGGTTCCTTGACGCGCTGGGGATGCTGCACGATAAGCTGGCGACCAAAGGCGTGAAGTTTGTCGGCTACTGGCCAACCGAGGGCTATGAGTTCACCAGCCCGAAACCGGTTATCGCCGATGGCCAATTGTTCGTCGGCCTGGCGCTGGATGAAACCAATCAATACGACCTGAGCGATGAGCGCATCCAGAACTGGTGCGAGCAGATCCTCGGCGAAATGGCGGAGCACTTCGCCTGATCCTGAGTTAGTCGTGCGCCGGCTTTTGCAGCACCAGCCGGCGCAAATCCCGCCATTCCCCCGCATCCATGCTATCCGCCGCCACCCATAAATGCTGGCTACGGCCGGTTTCCGCATGCTTCAGGCGCAGCAGCATCCCGCTGCTGATAACCCATGGCGTCCCGACGATATCCCATTCCGTTTTTTGCCACCGTAAACGGGAGTCGATTAACAGCTTAATTTCTCCCTGGCAGGCGTGGATCCGCCGCTGGCTGCGCACGCAGTCAAACACCACCAGCGATAGCAACAGGAGCCAAATCGGGGTGTAGCTTAACGGCCAGGGCATGAGCAGCACTATCGCCGCCACCACCCCGTGCAGCAGCAGCGAGAACCACTGCGAACGCCAGGAAATACGTAAATCAGATTGCCACAGGACCACGTTCCCGATTCCGAGTCTGGATTAAATTAATCATCCGTTGAAGTTGCGCATCTGCCGGCTTGCCGTGATTCATCAGCCAGTTAAACAGATCCGGATCATCGTTCTCCAGCAAACGGATGAACAGGCGCTTGTCGTCATCGCTGAGCGTGTCGTACTCATACTCGAAAAACGGCATGATGGAGATATCGAGTTCGCGCATACCGCGGCGGCATGCCCAGTGGATGCGAGCTTTGTTGTTAATGTCCATGTTGTCCTTCCAGCATCAAGATATAGCTTAGTTTAACCCTTTTTAGGCACTTACTTTACAGTAATATCGCCTTGTGCGAGCAGCATTCCATAAAAGCCCAAAATCCGGTTGGCTATTCACCGCCTCCTGAGGGCACAAATGGCTTGCCGAAAGCGCTTGCATTGCACCATAGCTCTTTTACCATTAGTCATTCACTCTGCGTTAAGCTATTCAGGATATGACTATGGCTTTTACACCTTTTCCTCCGCGTCAGCCCTCTTCTTCCGCTCGTCTGCCGTTAACGCTGATGACGCTGGATGATTGGGCGCTGGCGACGATTACCGGTCCGGATGGCGAGAAGTATCTGCAGGGGCAGATCACCGCCGATGTCAGCCATTTAACCGCCGATCAGCATCTGCTTGCCGCGCACTGTGATGCCAAAGGCAAAATGTGGAGCAACCTGCGCGTCTTCCACCGCGACGGCGGTTTCGCGTGGATTGAGCGCCGCAGCCTGCGCGAAGCGCAGCTGACCGAACTGAAAAAATATGCCGTCTTCTCCAAAGTCACCATCGCCGCAAACGACGATCTGGTCCTGCTGGGCGTGGCCGGTTTCCAGGCGCGCGCCGCGCTGGCTCCATTGTTCGCCGCGCTGCCGGACGCTGGTAAACCGGTGGTCACCGAAGGCGTGACCAGCCTGCTGTGGTTTGAACATCCTGCCGAACGCTTCCTACTGGTGACCGATGCCGACACCGCCAACCGGGTGACAGACGCGCTGCGCGGCGAAGCGCAGCTTAACAACAGCCAGCAGTGGCTGGCGCTGAACATCGAGGCCGGTCTGCCGGTTATCGACAGCGTAAACAGCGCGCAGTTCATTCCGCAGGCGACCAACCTGCAGGCGCTGGGCGGAATCAGCTTTAAGAAAGGCTGCTACACCGGCCAGGAAATGGTCGCCCGGGCGAAATTCCGCGGCGCCAATAAACGCGCGCTGTGGACGCTGGCGGGTACTGCCAGCCGGGTGCCGGAAGCCGGGGAAGATCTGGAGCTGAAAATGGGCGACAACTGGCGCCGCACCGGTACGGTGCTGGCAGCCGTACAGTTGGATGACGGAAGCCTGATGGTCCAGGTGGTGATGAATAACGATATGGAACCGGACAGCGTGTTCCGCGTACGTGACGATGCCGGCAGCCTGAGCATCAAACCATTGCCGTATTCGCTGGAAGAAGATTAAGAACAGTTCCCGGCTTGCGGCGCTTGCGCCTTAGCCGGGCTACCAGCCTGCAGAATATCGTAGCCACGGTAAGCGCAGCGCCACCGTGGAATTTCCAGCCTGCAGAATATCGTGACCACGGTAAGCGCAGCGCCACCGTGGAATTTCCAGACCGCAGAATATCGTCGCCACGGTAAGCGCAGCGCCACCGTGGAATTTCCAGGCCGTAGAATATCGTGACCGCGGCAAGCGCAGCGCCACCGTGGAATTTCCAGACCGTAGAGTATCGTAGCCACGGCAAGCGCAGCGCCACCGTGGAAGTTAAATCAGGACTGGCCGACGTAAAGATAAATCGCCAGGAAGTGACACACGCTGCCGCCGAGCACGAAGCCGTGCCAGATAGCATGGTTATAAGGAATACGTTTGCAGACGTAGAAGATGACCCCCAGCGAGTACACCACCCCGCCAACCGCCAGCAGCGTTACCCCGCCCACCGCTAGCTTCACCGCCAGTTGATAGACCACGATAAGCGACAGCCAGCCCATCGTCAGATAGGTCACCAGCGACAAAATTTTAAAACGGTGCGCGATTGTCAGTTTAAACAGGATCCCCAGTAACGCCAGGCTCCAGATGACAATCATCAGCCCCTTTGCCAGCGGCGAATTCAATCCCACCAGCAAAAATGGCGTGTAGGTTCCGGCAATCAGCAAGTAGATGGCGCAGTGGTCGAATTTCTTCAGCCACTGTTTCGCCCGCTGATGCGGGATAGCGTGATAGAGCGTGGAAGCGAGGAACAGCATAATCATGCTGCCGCCGTACAGGCTGTAGCTGGTGATCGCCGTCGCGCTGGCGTTCGTGTCTACCGCCTGCACCAGCAGCAACACGAGGCCGACAATACCGAACACCAGCCCGATCCCGTGACTGATGCTGTTGGCAACTTCCTCTGCCAGAGAATATCCCTGAGTGATTAATGGTTTGCGAACCATATTTTGACTCCGTGAAAACAAGAACGCTTTCATTACCCACTTAGGTTAACTGAGAATGATTCCAGTGAACACCTGTTAGCTAAAATAAAACAATGTATATTTGTAAACACATTAAAATCATAATGTTACAAGAATATTTCAACTAACAGCTGTGCTGGTTTTATTTAAAGGCGTTTGAATTCAATAACATAAAACCGATCTTCCGCAGGATAGATTTCCCTGATGACCTGCCGCAGCTGTTCGAGGGTCATATTCTCTTGTTGAGCATGCTGTTCAGTTAGCGTGTCGAGCGTCACCGTCGAGGTCGCGGTAACGGCGATAGTGCAAAAGTAGCCGTCATCTTCATAACGTCCGACGCGCAGCACATCACCGACCTTAAAGTGCGACTCCGCCGCATCGCGAATGGTGATCGTTTTGCGCCCGGCGAGGATGTCGTCCTGAAAACGCTGAAAAAAGGTAATGTCATTAGCCTGCATGGTATAATTCCGTCCTGGTCTTTATGAATTGTGAGTTCGCCACTGTGAGTATGTTCTCCCACGCCGCTGTCGCCAGTCTCAATAATCTTGAGATGATGGTCTACCACTACGTCATTAAGAATCGTGACAAAGTGATGTACATGACTATTCGCGAACTGGCCGAGGCCGCCGGGGTCTCCACCACTACCGTGTTGCGCTTCTGCCGCAAACTGCAGTGCGAGGGCTACTCTGAATTTCGCGTACGCTTTAAATTATATCTTGAGCAGAATGAGCCTCAACAGGCAAATATCGGTGCCAGCGAAATAATGAGCTTTTTTAAAAGCGTCAATAATGACGAATTTGATGAATTGCTCGAACAGGCCGTCGATATTATTCTCTCCTCCGAACGTATTATTTTCGTCGGCGCCGGTACTTCCGGCGCGCTAGCGAAATATGGCGCACGTTTCTTTTCCAACGTCGGCAAATTCAGCAACCATATTGACGATCCTTATTTCCCGGTCACCAATGATATGGCCCGCAACGCGCTGGCGATTGTGCTTTCCGTCTCCGGCGAAACCGAAGAAATTCTTCGCTTTGCCAGCCAGTTCAGCCTGCATCACTGCAAGGTGATGTCGATTACCAGCCATGAGCATTCGCGGCTGGCGAAACTGGCTGATTTCAATCTCTCCTGGCACGTGCCGCAAACGCGCATCGGCGGCGTTTACGATATTACAACGCAGATACCGGTGATATATATACTCGAATCACTGGGGCGTAAATTAGCGCGCAAAATCGGCTAAAAGTAACAGCCTGTTTTTTTGATGTAACATATTACCTTTAGCGGGATTTGTTATATCGTGACATTCAATTTCGCTTTGCTAGACTCAATCGCAATAGTGATTCATAGAGATTAGCAAAGATGAAAAAATTGACTCTTCCCAAAGACTTTTTGTGGGGCGGCGCGGTCGCCGCGCATCAGGTTGAAGGCGGCTGGAATAAAGGCGGCAAAGGCCCCAGCATCTGCGATGTGTTGACCGGCGGGGCGCACGGCGTGCCGCGCGAAATCACCCAACAGGTCGAAGCGGGTAAATACTACCCTAACCATGAAGCGGTTGATTTTTACGGCCACTACAAAGAAGACATCAAGCTGTTCGCCGAGATGGGTTTCAAATGCTTCCGCACCTCTATTGCCTGGACCCGCATCTTCCCGCAGGGCGACGAAACTCAGCCAAATGAAGAAGGGCTGAAATTCTACGATGACATGTTTGATGAACTGCTGAAGTACAACATCGAGCCGGTAATCACCCTTTCCCACTTTGAAATGCCGCTGCATCTGGTCCAGCAGTACGGCGGTTGGACCAACCGCAAAGTGGTCGATTTCTTTGTGCGCTTCGCCGAAGTGGTCTTTGAGCGCTATAAGCACAAAGTGAAATACTGGATGACCTTTAACGAGATCAATAACCAGCGTAACTGGCGCGCGCCGCTGTTCGGCTACTGTTGCTCCGGCGTGGTCTATACCGAGCATGAAAACCCGGAAGAGACCATGTACCAGGTGCTGCATCACCAGTTCGTCGCCAGCGCGCTGGCGGTGAAAGCGGCGCGTCGTATCAACCCGGAAATGCAGGTCGGCTGCATGCTGGCGATGGTCGCCCTCTACCCTTACTCCTGCAAACCGGAAGATGTCATGTTCGCCCAGGAATCGATGCGCGAACGCTATGTTTTTACCGATGTCCAGCTACGCGGTTACTACCCGAGCTATGTGTTGAATGAATGGGAGCGCCGCGGCTTCAACATCAAGATGGAAGACGGCGACGCGCAGATCCTGCGTGAAGGAACCTGCGCCTATCTCGGCTTCAGCTACTACATGACCAACGCGGTGAAAGCCGAAGGCGGCACCGGCGATGCCATTTCCGGCTTCGAAGGCAGCGTGCCGAACCCGCACGTGAAAGCCTCCGACTGGGGCTGGCAGATTGACCCGGTTGGCCTGCGTTACGCCCTGTGCGAACTGTATGAGCGCTACCAGAAGCCGCTGTTTATCGTGGAAAACGGCTTTGGCGCCTACGATAAAGTAGAAGCCGACGGCAGCATCAACGATGACTACCGCATCGATTATCTCCGCGCCCACGTCGAAGAGATGATTAAAGCGGTGACTTATGACGGCGTCGATCTGATGGGCTATACCCCCTGGGGCTGCATCGACTGCGTCTCCTTCACTACCGGCCAGTACAGCAAACGCTACGGCTTCATCTACGTCAATAAACACGATGACGGCACCGGCGATATGTCCCGCTCGCGCAAGAAAAGCTTTAACTGGTACAAAGAAGTCATCGCCAGCAACGGCGAGAATCTGTAATTGACCGCCCTCTCCCGGCCGGGAGGGGGCAAATCACTTATCCGCCAGACACTTCTTTACAGCTTTACCATTGCTAAAACGCGTTCGCCCGATAAGATAGGCCTCGTGAATATTTGAGGCGACCATGATTAAGCGACAACGCAAAGCCATTCTTCTTGTACTCCTTGCCTGCCTGGTGGTGCTGATCTGCACCGCCCAGAGAATGGCGGGGATGCATGCGTTGGTGATGAACGTCACGGCCGCCAGCCAATCCGCCCAACCTGGCCCGGATAATGCCGAGGCGCCAGTCTCCCCCTGCGAACTCAGCGCCAAGTCGCTGATGGCCGTTCCGCCGATGCTGTTTGAAGGGGCGCTACTCGCTATCGCCCTGCTGCTGGCGGTGCTGGCGGCGATCCCGCCGCGTATCGAGCGTATCTGGCCTCCCCGCGTCATTTCTCCCCCCCGATTGCGGGTGCATCTACGATTATGCGTCTTCCGTGAGTGATTAATTCTCCTGACAGCTCAGGTTAATTTATTACTTACGGAGAAAATTTATGTTTATGGTATTCAGGCGACTGCTGGTCTGCCTGCTTTGGCTATGGCTGCCCGTCAGCCAGGCCGCCGATAGCGGCTGGCTCCGCGTCGCCGACAATCAACACGCCAGCGTGCGCCTGCGGGCGCAAAGCGAAAGCAATGGCGACACCCGCCTGCTTTTAGACGTAGCGCTGGAAAAGGGCTGGAAAACCTACTGGCGTTCGCCGGGCGAAGGCGGCATCGCGCCGGCTATCGCCTGGCACACGCCGCTGGAGGTTAACTGGCGTTGGCCGACGCCACAACGCTTCGACGTCGCGGGTATTTCCACTCAGGGGTATCACGGCGACGTCAGCTTCCCGATGACCCTGCGCGGCAAAATACCGCCGACGCTTAGCGGCGTACTGACGCTCTCTACCTGCAGCAATGTCTGCATTCTCACTGACTACCCCTTTTCGCTGGATATGACGGCTCCGGCGGGGGAGCGTTTTAATTACGATTTCACCCGCGCGATGGGCACGCTGCCCCTGCGCGACGGTCTCACCTCGGCGCTTAGCGCCAGCTACGTCAGCGGTAAGCTGACGGTAACCGCTCGCCGCGATGCCGGCTGGCAGCAGCCAGCGCTGTTTATCGACAGCATGGAGGATGTCGATTTCGGCAAGCCGAGTTTTACCAGCCGCGGCGATACGTTGACCGCCACCGTACCGGTCACCGATAGCTGGGGCGAAACGGCGCCGGACCTGAGCGGCAAAACGCTGTCGCTGGTGCTGGCCGATAGCGGCCAGGCGCAGGAAAGCCATATCGCCATCGCCGCCGGCAGCGCCGCGCCGGGGCTGGCGTTAGGCTGGGTGCTGCTGATGGCGCTGGCCGGCGGGCTAATCCTCAACGTCATGCCGTGCGTGCTGCCGGTGCTGGCCATGAAACTCGGCTCGCTGGTGCAAACCGAACGTCGCGAACGCGGCGCGGTGCGGCGGCAGTTCCTCGCCTCGGTATGCGGGATCGTCGTCTCCTTCCTGGCGCTGGCGCTGATGATGACCGCGCTACGCTTAGGTAATCAGGCGCTCGGCTGGGGGATCCAGTTCCAGAACCCGTGGTTTATCGGCGCGATGGCGCTGGTGATGCTGCTGTTCAGCGCCAGTTTATTAGGGCTGTTCGAAATCCGTCTCTCCTCCAGCGCCAGTACCTTCCTCGCCACCCGGGGCGGCAACGGCTTAATGGGCCATTTCTGGCAGGGCGCCTTCGCCACTCTGCTGGCGACGCCCTGTACCGCGCCGTTCCTCGGTACCGCCGTTTCAGTGGCGCTGGTGGCGCCGCTGCCGCTGCTGTGGGGTATTTTCTTCGCCATGGGGATCGGCATGAGCCTGCCGTGGCTGCTTATCGTCGCCTGGCCGGGTCTGGCGCAACGTCTACCTCGCCCGGGTCGCTGGATGAATCATCTGCGGGTGGTGCTGGGATTGATGATGCTTGGCTCAGCGCTATGGCTGGTCAGCCTGCTGACGATCCACATCGGCCGTACGCCGGTGCTTACCCTGCTGGTGATTCTGGCCATCGTCCTGCTCCTGGCCACCGCCTGGCGCTACCGCTGGCGTACGGCGCTGCGCGCGGGCGCTCTGGCCATCGTAGCGGCGGGCGCCGTCGTCTTTGTCGCCCAACAGGACGGCCAGGGCCCGCGCCGCGACCGGGTTAACTGGCAGCCGCTCAGCGAGCAGGCTATCACCAGCGCCCTTGCGGAGCATAAGCGGGTGTTTATTGATGTCACCGCCGACTGGTGCGTGACCTGTAAAGCCAATAAATACAACGTGCTGCTGCGCGATGACGTCCAGCAGGCGCTATCAGCGCCAGATGTGGTCGCCTTACGCGGCGACTGGAGCCGCCCCTCCGCCGACATTAGTCAGTTTTTAACCGCTCGCGGCAGCGCCGCGGTGCCGTTTAACCAGATTTACGGACCGGGATTGCCGCAGGGACAAATTCTGCCTGCGCTGTTAGATCGCGAACAACTTCTCGCCACCCTGTCCGCCGCTAAAGGAAAATAACATGAGAGCTATCACCGCCTTATTACTGCTGTGCGTATCGGCCTTCAGCTTCGCCGCCCCGGAGCAAGAACCGCAATCAAATGGTAATGACCAGTTAGCCCAACTGCTGTTTAACGATCCGAACAGCCCGCGCACCGGCGCGAAAGCGCCGAAGCTCACGATCGTCTCGTTTACCGATTACAACTGCCCTTACTGCAAACAGTTTGATCCGATGCTGGAAAAAATCGTCCACGATAATCCGGACATCCAGCTCATCGTTAAGCTGCTGCCGTTTAAAGGGCAGAGTTCGGTGAATGCCGCTAAAGCCGCGCTCTCCACCTGGCGTCAACAGCCCGATAAGTTCTGGGCGCTGCATCAGCGGCTGATGGCGAAAAAAGGCTATCACGATGACGCCAGCATCGCCGCCGCGCAGAAGAAAACCGCCACCGATAGCGTGAATATTGATGACAAGACCATGGATTCGCTGAAAATGAACCTGATTTTGTCGCAGGTGCTGAATATTCAGGGCACCCCGGCGACCATCATCGGCGATCAGATGGTGGCCGGCGCAATCCCTGCTGATGAGCTGGAGGGGCTGGTGAAAGAACAGCTGGCGAAAGCCCATGGCCAGTAAAATCAGGCGCTGGCTGCGCGAGCTGGCGGTGTGGCTGCTGATTGGCGCGGCGGTGAGCCTGGCGGTGGATTATTTTCGCCAGCCCGCGCTACCGCAAAACTTCAGCGCCACATCGCTGCAGACACTCGACGGCAGGACGCTGGATCTGAACGCTATGAGCCAGCAAAAGCCGCTGCTGCTGTACGTCTGGGCGACCTGGTGCGGAGTTTGTCGCTATACCACGCCGTCGGTGGCCTCGCTTGCCGCCGACGGCGGCAATGTGCTGACGGTAGCCCTGCGTTCCGGCGATAACGCCACGCTGGAGAAGTGGCTGACCAGGAAGAAAATGGCGCTGCCGACGGTGAATGATCCGAGCGGCCAGCTGGCGCGGCAGTGGGACGTGCAGGTGACGCCAACGCTGGTGTTCATTTCTCAAGGCGAGGTGAAGTCGGTCACCACCGGCTGGACCAGCAGTTGGGGAATGCGCCTGCGGCTGTGGCTGGCCTCCTGGTAGACCGTCGGGTTCCCGGCTCGCGTTGTTGGGTAACCCGGATAAGGCGTAGCTGCTATCCGGGAAGGTTTCCCCGGCTCGCGCTGCGCTCAGCCGGGCTACGGGTACGCATCGTTGGGTAGCCCGGATAAGGCGTAGCCGCCATCCGGGAAGGTTTCCCCGGCAAGCGCAGCGCTCAGCCGGGCTACGGGTACGCATCGTTGGGTAGCCCGGATAAGGCGTAGCCGCCATCCGGGAAGGTTTCCCCGGCAAGCGCAGCGCTCAGCCGGGCTACGGGTACGCATCGTTAGGTAGCCCGGATAAGGCGTAGCCGCCATCCGGGAAGGTTTCCCCGGCAAGCGCTGCGCTCAATCGGGCTACGGGTACGTATCGTTGGGTAGCCCGGATAAGGCGTAGCCGCCATCCGGGAAGGTTTCCCCGGCAAGCGCTGCGCTCAGCCGGGCTACGGGTACGCATCGTTGGGTAGCCCGGATAAGGCGTAGCCGCCATCCGGGAAGGTTTCCCCAGCTCGCGCTGCGCCGCCGGGCTACGGGTACGCATCGTTGGGTAGCCCGGATAAGGCGTAGCCGCCATCCGGGAAGGTTTCCCCGACAAGCGAAGCGCCGCCGGGCAATAGACATCTACGGGTTATTTACCGCCCGCCAGTTCGAGGAAACTGCCCGTCACATACGACGCTTTGTCGCTCAGCAGCCAGGCAATGGCCTGAGCGACCTCTTCCGGCTGGCCGCCGCGCTGCATCGGTAGCGAACTTTTCACCCTGTCCACGCGTCCCGGTTCGCCGCCGGAGGCGTGCATCTCGGTATAAATCAGCCCCGGACGCACGCCGTTTACCCGAATCCCCTGCGCCGCCACCTCCAGCGCCAGCCCGGTGGTCAGGGTATCTACCGCCCCTTTCGACGCGGCATAGTCAACGTACTCGCCCGGCGCGCCAAGGCGCGACGCCGCCGACGAAACGTTAACTATCGCCCCGCCCTTGCCGCCATGCCGATGCGACATGCGCTTTACCGCCTCGCGACAGCAAAGAAAGTATCCGGTGACGTTGGTGGCCAGCACGCGGTTAATACGCTCGGCGCTCAGGCTCTCTACCGTACATTGGGTAAACAGGATCCCGGCGTTGTTGACCAACGCCGCCAGCGGTTCGCCCATGCGGTCAACCGCCTCAAACATCGCCATCACCTGCGCTTCATCGCTGATATCGGCCCGCAGCGCCGTGGCTTTGCCGCCAGATTCAACAATGGTATTGACCACTTCGGTGGCGGCTTTAATGTTGTGATGATAATTAACCGCGACGGTATACCCTTCCTGCGCCAGCAGCAGCGCCGTCGCCCGGCCTATGCCGCGGCTCGCGCCGCTAATCAGAGCTATCGCCATGCCTTCCCTCCAAAAAATAAAGGCGCCGCAGCGCCTTTAAAAGTTTAGCTAATTCACCACTTACTGGTATTCGCTCATCGGGACGCAGGAGCAGAACAGGTTACGGTCGCCGTACACGTCATCCAGGCGTTTCACCGTTGGCCAGTACTTGTTGTGCAACCCAGCCGGGAATACCGCCAGCTCGCGGCTGTACGGATGGTTCCACTCGCTTACCAGCTCGCCCTGGGTGTGCGGCGCGTTCACCAGCGGGTTATCTTCCAGCGGCCATTCACCGGCTTTAACGCGATCGATTTCCCCGCGAATCGCCAGCATGGCGTCAATAAAGCGGTCCAGCTCTACCTTGCTTTCCGATTCCGTCGGCTCAACCATCAGCGTCCCGGCAACCGGGAAGGACATGGTCGGCGCATGGAAACCAAAGTCGATCAGGCGCTTAGCAATATCCAGCTCGCTAATGCCGGTCTCTTCTTTCAGCGGACGAATATCGAGAATACATTCGTGGGCCACGCGACCGTCGCGGCCGGTATACAGCACCGGATAAGCATCTTTCAGACGAGTAGCGATATAGTTGGCGTTGAGAATCGCGTTCTGGCTCGCCTGCTTCAGCCCTTCCGCGCCCATCATGCGGATATACATCCAGCTGATCGGTAGGATAGAGGCGCTGCCGAACGGCGCGGCGGAAACCGCGCCCTGACGGGTCAGCATGCCTTCAATCTGTACCACGCTGTGGCCCGGTACAAACGGCGCCAGGTGCGCTTTCACGCCGATAGGGCCCATACCCGGACCGCCGCCGCCGTGCGGAATGCAGAAGGTTTTATGCAGGTTGAGGTGCGAAACGTCAGCGCCGATAAAGCCCGGAGAAGTGATCCCGACCTGGGCGTTCATGTTGGCGCCGTCGAGGTAAACCTGGCCGCCGAACTGATGCACTATCTCGCACACTTCACGGATGGTCTCTTCATACACGCCGTGGGTCGACGGATAGGTGACCATGATGCAGGAGAGATTCGCCCCTGCCTGCTCTGCTTTTTCACGCAGATCGGCAAGATCGATGTTGCCGTTTTTATCGCAGGCAACCACCACTACCTGCATACCCGCCATCTGCGCGGAAGCCGGGTTGGTGCCGTGCGCGGAGCTTGGGATCAGGCAGATATCGCGATGGCCTTCGTTGCGGCTCTCGTGATAGTGGCGAATCGCCAGCAGGCCAGCATACTCGCCCTGCGCGCCGGAATTCGGCTGCATACAGACGGCGTCATAGCCGGTCAGTTTAACCAGCCAGTCAGAAAGCTGGGCGATCATCTGATGATAACCTTCCGCCTGCTCGACCGGGCAGAACGGGTGCAGCTCGGCAAATTCCGGCCAGGTGATCGGGATCATTTCCGCCGCGGCGTTCAGTTTCATGGTGCAGGATCCCAGAGGGATCATTGCCTGGTTCAGCGCCAGATCTTTACGCTCCAGCGCGTGCATGTAGCGCATCATCTCGGTTTCGCTATGGTAGCGGTTAAACACCGGATGGGTGAGGATCGCATCATCGCGTAGCATCGCCGCCGGGATCGAACGGCTATCCAGCGCCACGTCTTTATCCAGGGTATCGATATCCAGACCGTGATCGTCGCCAACGATGGCGCGGAACAGATTCAGCACATCTTCGCGGGTGGTCGCTTCATCGAGCGTAATGCCAACCGCGCCGTGAATATCGCTACGCAGGTTAATCTGCAGCGCTTCGGCACGCGCCAGCACCGCGGCTTTATCCGCCACTTCGACGCAAAGGGTGTCGAAGTAGTGCGCATGGCGCAGCTTCAGCCCTTTCTTCTGCAGGCCGTCGGCCAGAATGTCGGTCAGGCGATGAATGCGGCCAGCGATACGTTTCAGGCCCGCCGGGCCGTGGAAAACCGCGTACAGGCTGGCGATGTTGGCCAGCAGGACCTGCGAGGTACAAATGTTGGAGTTCGCTTTCTCGCGGCGGATGTGCTGCTCGCGAGTCTGCATCGCCATGCGCAGCGCGGTATTACCCGCCGCATCTTTCGATACGCCGATAATACGGCCCGGCATGGAGCGTTTGAATTCATCTTTCGCCGCGAAGAAGGCCGCGTGCGGGCCGCCATAGCCCATCGGCACGCCGAAACGTTGGGCGGAACCGAAGACAATATCGGCGCCCTGCTTGCCCGGCGCCGTCAGCAGCACCAGCGCCATAAAGTCAGCGGCGACGCTGACAATCACTTTGCGCGCTTTCAGCTCGGCGATAAGTTTACTGTAATCGTGGATTTCACCGGTGGTGCCGACCTGCTGCAGCAGCACGCCAAAGACATCCTGGTGATCGAGCACTTTGTCGGCGTCATCGACAATCACGTCGAAGCCGAAAGTTTCCGCGCGGGTGCGAACCACGTCCAGGGTTTGCGGATGGACGTCGGCGGCAACGAAGAAGCGGTTGGCGTTCTTCAGTTTGCTCACGCGTTTGGCCATCGCCATTGCTTCGGCGGCGGCGGTGGCTTCATCAAGCAGCGAAGCGGAAGCGATATCCAACCCGGTCAGATCCAGAGTGACCTGCTGGAAGTTGAGCAGCGATTCCAGACGGCCCTGGGATACTTCCGGCTGGTAAGGGGTGTAGGCGGTATACCAACCCGGGTTTTCCAGCATGTTGCGCTGAATGACCGGCGGCAGCTGCACGGCGGTGTAGCCCATGCCGATGTAAGACTTGAAGCGCTTGTTGCGACCGGCGATCGCCTTCAGCTCCGCCAGCGCGGCAAATTCGGTAGTCGCGTCTCCCACCTGCGGTGGGGTCGCCAGCTGGATATCCTGCGGCACAATCTGGCCAATCAGGGCGTTAAGCGAATCCGCGCCGACGGTCTTCAGCATCTCTTGCTGCTGCTGAGCGTCCGAGCCAATGTGACGTTTAATAAAGGCGTCGCGGTTTTCAAGCTGACTTAAAGTCTGAGTCATGAGCGATGGTTCCTGAAACGTGCGGTGAATGTGTTTTCTCCCTCTCCCCTAGGGAGAGGGCTGGGGTGAGGGTATTATCGGTTCCCCTCACCCTTCCCTCTCCCCACAGGGGAGAGGGTAAAGGCTTACTCGTCTTCTAACAGAGCTTCATAGGCGGTCGCATCCAGCAGCGCGGCAACCTGCGCTTCGTCGCTGGCTTTGATTTTGAAGATCCAGCCGTCGGTATACGGGTCGCTGTTGACCAGTTCCGGAGAGTCGTTCAGCTCTTCGTTGACGGCAACGATTTCACCGCTAATCGGCGCGTAGATATCGGAAGCCGCTTTCACGGATTCGGCAACGGCGCAATCGGCGCCCGCTTCAACGGTGGCGCCCACTTCCGGCAGGTCAACGAAAACCATGTCGCCAAGCAGCTCCTGCGCGTGCTCGGTGATCCCAACGGTATAGGTGCCGTCCGCTTCTTTACGCAGCCACTCGTGTTCTTTGCTGTATTTCAGTTCTGCTGGTACGTTGCTCATCAATTCATCTCCAAAAAAGGGAAATCACACAATGGCTTTGCCATTGCGTACAAAACCAGGTTTAGTCACTTTTACCGGCATTTCACGGTTACGAATTTGCACCACCGCGGTGTCGCCAATCCCGGCCGGCACGCGAGCCAGCGCGATGCTGTAGCCCAGCGTCGGCGAGAAGGTGCCGCTGGTGATAATGCCTTCTTTTTGATTACCGTCGCTATCGGTAAAACGTACCGGCAGGCCGCCGCGCAGGACGCCTTTCTCGGTCATCACCAGGCCAACCAACTGCTCGGTGCCTTTTTCGCGCTGCATTTCCAGCGCTTCGCGGCCGATGAAGTTACGATCGGCGGGCTCCCAGGCGATAGTCCAGCCCATGTTCGCCGCCAGCGGCGAGACGCCTTCGTCCATCTCCTGGCCGTACAGGTTCATCCCGGCTTCCAGGCGCAGGGTGTCGCGCGCGCCAAGACCACACGGCTTAACGCCGGCGTCCAGCAGACCGCGCCAGAAATCCGCCGCCTGCTCGTTCGGCATAGCGATTTCATAACCCGCTTCGCCGGTATAACCGGTGGTGGCGATAAACAGGTCGCCGGCCTGTACGCCGAAGAACGGCTTCATGCCTTCCACGGCCTGGCGCTGAGCGTCGGTGAACAGCGTCGCCGCCTTCGCTTTCGCCTGCGGACCCTGCACCGCGATCAGCGACAGATCGTCGCGAACGGTCATTTCAAGACCGTAAGGTTCGGCTTGTTCGGAAATCCAGGCGAGGTCTTTTTCACGAGTGGCGGAGTTAACAACGAGGCGGAAATAATCTTCAGAAAGGAAATAAACAATCAGGTCATCGATGACGCCAGCGGAAGCGGTTAGCATGCCGGTGTAGAGCGCTTTGCCTGGGGTGGTAAGCTTCGCCACATCGTTTGCCAGCAAATAGCGCAAGAACTCTCTGATCCGGCTGCCGTGGAAATCGACGATGGTCATATGCGACACATCGAACATCCCTGCATCGCCGCGCACCGCGTGGTGCTCATCAATCTGGGACCCGTAATGCAGCGGCATCATCCAGCCATGGAAATCCACCATGCGAGCGCCGCACAGCGTGTGTTGTTCATACAACGGAGTCTGTTGAGCCATCTTTTCCTCATCGAATAAAACGGAACCAGCCACGATATTGTCGGCGATTTTGCGCCACGAAATCCGGCGACGGCACCGCTTACGGACGCCGACGCAAACGTTCTCTTTTGCCTGAACTTACCACCGAACCCGGTGCTAAACCATAAGGTAAATCAGGACATCACATTAGCTTATGACCAAAGCGCGCCGAAAAGCCTACAGAGTTATTGACTGGAAAAAAGCGATTTATGCCACATAAAATTAACATAATGAGCAAACCAGTCAGGTGATGATGGTGTTTTATGCGATTTTATGGGCCTAATTTCTTTAACAAAAAAAAGAGCGCATTAATAAAACTAATGCGAAAAAAGAGGTGAAATTAGAATATTTCAAATGAGGGAGAAAACCCGGCGCGCAGGCCGGGTAAAAGAAGTGTGACGGGGTTAACGTAACCAGGCGGGGAGATCGTTGAGGCCCATCGCCTGACGAATCAGCTGCGGTTTTACGCCAGGCAGCGAATCGGCCAGTTTGAGCCCCATGTCGCGGAGGAATTTCTTCGCCGGATGGCTGCCGGAGAACATTTCGCGGAATCCCTGCATACCCGCCAGCATCAGCGCGGCGCTATGCTTGCGGCTGCGCTCATAGCGGCGCAGGTACAAATGCTGACCGATATCTTTACCCTGCGCGTGCAGGCGCTTCAGCTCGTCGATAAGCTCGGCGGCGTCCATAAAGCCAAGGTTCACCCCCTGCCCGGCCAGCGGATGAATAGTGTGGGCGGCATCGCCAACCAGCGCCAGACGATGGGCGGCGAACTGACGCGCGTAGCGTCCGGTCAGCGGGAAAACCTGCCGTTCGCTTTCAAGCTGGCAAAGGCCAAGGCGATTATCAAAAGCGATGTTCAGCGCCTGATTAAACGCGGCTGCATCGGCATGCTGCATCCGCAGCGCCTCTTCCGGCGACAGCGACCAGACGATCGAGCACAGATGCGGATCGCTAAGCGGCAGGAAGGCCAGAATGCCTTCACCGTGGAACGCCTGACGCGCCACCGCCTGATGCGGCTCGGAGGTACGTATCGTCGCCACCAGCGCATGATGGCGATAGTCCCAGAAGGTCAGCGGAATATCGGCTTTATTGCGCAGCCACGAATTGGCGCCATCGGCGCCGACCACCAGCCGCGCGGTCAACATGCTGCCGTCCTGCAGGCTCAGGAAGGCTTCGTTTTCGCCCCACGCCACCTGCTGCAGCTGCGCAGGCGCCAGCAGGGTGACGTCAGCGCAGCGCTGCGCTTTTTGCCACAGCGCGTGATGCACCACGGCATTTTCAATAATATGGCCCAGATGGCTAAAGCCCATGCTCTGGTCATCGAAGCTAATGCGGCCAAAGCTATCTTTGTCCCACACTTCCATGCCGTGATAGCAACTGGCGCGCTGGGAGATGATCTCACTCCAGACATCCAGTTTAGTCAGCAGCTTTTCGCTGGCGGCATTGATTGCCGAAACGCGCAGCGCCGGCGGCGCATCGGCGTCAAGAGGCTGCGGAGCCGCTTGTTCCAGCACCGCGACGCGCAGGCCGCTGCCCTGTAAACCACAGGCCACCGCCAGTCCCACCATTCCGCCGCCAACAATGGCAACATCAACACTTTGCACGTTCTACTCCTTAACGGGGAACCCAACCGAGGGTACGCTGCGCCAGCGCATCGCGCGCCGGGGTAAATAATTCCATCGCCATCAGCCCAACGTTGCGCCCCGCCACCAGCGGCGCCCAACGGTTGGCAAAGAGATGCACCAGCCCATCGGTCACGCCGATGGTGGCGGCTTTATCATCCGCTCGCCGCGCCTGGTAGCGACACAGCAGAGAATAATTGCCCACATCCTCGCCGACCGCGTGGGCGTCGGCAAGCAGTTCAGCCAGGCTCATCACGTCGCGCAGGCCGAGATTAAAGCCCTGCCCGGCGATCGGGTGCAATGTCTGCGCCGCATTGCCGACCAGCGCCAGGCGGTGCGACACCGAACGGATAGCGGTAGTTAACGCCAGCGGATAGACGCTACGCTTACCGGCATGGGTAATGCGCCCCAGCCGCCAGCCGAACGCCTGCTGTAATTGCTGGCAAAAACGTTCGTCAGACCAGCTCAGCACCTCGTCGCGCCGCGACTGCGGATGGCACCACACCAGCAAACAGCGCCCTTGCGACATCGGCAGCATCGCCAGCGGACCATGCTCGGTAAAGCGCTCGAAGGCGCGGCCTTCGTGCGGCAACGCGGTGCTAACGTTGGCGATAATCGCCAGTTGCTCATAGGGCTGCTGCTGCCAGCTAATGCCGCAGCGCGCGCCCAGCGACGAACGCGAACCATCTGCCGCCACCAGCAGCTTACCGTTGATGATTTCGCCGCTATCAAGGGTGAGGCTGACGCTGTCCTGGCTGCGGTTGACCGCTTCCACTTTCGCCGGACAGTGCAGGGTGACGCCCGGCGCCTCGCGCAGCAGGCTAAACAGCCGCTGGCCGACATCGTGGAGTTCAACCACCTGCCCCAGCGCCGACAGACCGTAATCGGCCGCCGCCAGGTTTACAAAACCGGCATGGCCGCGGTCGCTGACGTGTACTCGCTGGATAGGCGTCGCTCGTTTAGCAAGGTTCTGCCAGATACCGATGCGCGCCAGCTGCTGGCAGGTGCCAGCAGCCAGGGCAATCGCCCGATCGTCAAAACCTGGGTGGCGTGACGACGCCGGATCCTGCGCTTCAATCAGATGAACCGGCAGCGCACCGCCGGTCAAACGGGAGATGGCCAGCGCGAGCGTCGCACCGGTCATCCCGCCGCCGACAATCAGCACGCTCATGACTGGCGCGCCGCCGCCATCAGCGCCTCGATCTCATCGGCCTTCTTCACCACGCTGGCGGTGAGATTTTCGTTGCCATCTTCGGTAATCACGATGTCATCTTCAATACGAATGCCGATGCCGCGATACTGCGCCGGTACGTCGGCGTCGGCGGCGATATACAGCCCCGGCTCGACGGTCAGCACCATTCCCGGTTCCAGCACGCGCGAACGGTCGGTGTCGTAATTACCGACATCGTGCACATCCAGACCCAACCAGTGGCTCAGGCCATGCATAAAGTACGGGCGGTGGGCGTTGTTGGCGATAAGCTCGTCAATCTCGCCTTTCAGGATCCCCAGCCGCACCAGGCCGGTAATCATAATGCGCACCACTTCCTGATTAACCTCATAAATGGAGGTACCCGGACGATACAGCTCTAGCGCGGTTTCCAGCGATTCCAGCACAATGTCGTAGATTTCACGCTGCGGTTTGCTGAATTTACCGTTAACCGGGAAGGTACGGGTGATATCGCCCGCATAGCCGCGGTATTCACAGCCGGCGTCAATCAGCACTAAATCGCCATCACGCAGTTCGGATTCGTTTTCGGTGTAGTGCAGGATGCAGGCGTTTTCGCCGCCGCCAACGATGGTGTTATAAGACGGGAAACGCGCGCCGTGGCGGTTGAATTCGTGGAGAATTTCGCCTTCCAGCTGATATTCGAACATCCCCGGGCGGCATTTTTCCATCGCCCGGGTATGGGCAAGGGCGGAAATTTCGCCGGCCCGGCGCATTACTTCCAGCTCTTCCGCGGATTTAAACAGGCGCATTTCATGCACCACAGGCCGCCAGTCGATGACGGAGTTCGGTGCCTGCAGGTTCTGACGTGAACCTTTACGCAGTTTTTCGAGGGCGTTAAACACAATTTCATCGGCATAGGCATATTCGCCCTGGGCAAAATAGATAGCGTCCAGGCCGTTGAGCAGTTGATACAGCTGCTGGTTGATTTCGCTAAACGCCAGCGCGCGATCGACGCCGAGTTTGCCCGGCGCGGCATCCTGCCCCAGACGGCGGCCAAACCAGATTTCCGCCGTCAGATCGCGAACGCGGTTAAACAGCACGCTATGGTTGTGCGTTTCATCGCTTTTGATCAGCACCAGCAGCGCTTCCGGTTCATTGAAGCCGGTGAAGTACCAAAAATCGCTGTTCTGCCGGTAGGGATATTCCGAATCTGCGCTGCGTACCGCTTCCGGCGCGGCAAAAATCAGCGCCGCGCTGCCCGGCTGCATCTGCGCCAATAATGCCTGGCGACGAGAAAGAAACTCCTGCTGTGTCATGACGCCCCCTGAATGTCGTTTTTATTTAGTGTAACGTTGGCTTGCGTACTTCCGGTGCGGTTGGCTGTTGGCGCGCGAAGGTATCGTGGCACAGTAACGCGGCGACGCGTACGTACTCGATAATCTCTTCGAGAGACATCTCCAGCTCTTCCTGGTCTTCATCTTCGTCGTAGCCGAGTTGCGCAATGTTACGCAGATCATCGATGGCTTCGCCGGTCTCATCCTTCACTTTATCCAGCTTCGGCTGGGTCACGCCAAGGCCGAGCAGGAAATGGTTAACCCAGCCCGCCAGCGCGTCGGCGCGGTCGAAAACGCTGACGTTGTCGCCTTCCGGCATATACAGCTGGAACAGAAAACCGTCATCTTCCAGCGAGTCGCTGGTGGCGGAATGCATGCTACGCAGCGCCTGGGCCAGTTCATGACCAAAGGCAAGGCCTTCGTTGGTCAGGTCATGCACCAGCGGCTGCCAGCTGCTGTCGGTGTTGCCGCCGCAGAGGATGCCGCTTATCAAACCGTGCATTTCGGCCGGGGTTAATCCCACCCCTTGTTGGTTCAGTAACTGGTCTACATCGTTGTAACCAGGCATTTCGTTCTGTATAGACATGCGCATTCGTCATCGTTGGGAGGAATATTCATGATATGCTACCACTTTGGACCCTGGTGAACCAGAAAAGGGCTTGTGTCCCCGCACCAGGGTAGCTATAGTGTCGCCCCTTCGCAGAACCGGGCTCGGATGTGAAGGCAGCGCAGTCAATCAGCAGGAAGGTGGCATGTCTGCACAACCCGTAGATCTCCAAATTTTTGGCCGTTCACTGCGAGTGAATTGCCCGCCTGAACAAAGGGATGCCCTGAATCAGGCAGCTGAAGACCTTAATCAGCGGTTGCAAGATTTAAAAGAACGCACTAGAGTCACAAATACTGAGCAGCTGGTCTTCATCGCCGCGTTGAACATCAGCTATGAGTTGACTCAGGAAAAAGCGAAGACCCGCGACTACGCCTCCAGTATGGAACAGCGCATTCGCATGCTTCAGCAGACCATCGAACAGGCATTGCTTGAGCAAGGTCGCATAAGCGAAAGACCGGGGTCGAAGTTTGAATAACACTTTGTCGTTAACTGTGTTAGAGTAATCGCAAGAACAAAATTTCTCTGAGATGTTTGCAAGCGGGCCAGTCCCCTGAGCCGATATTTCATACCACAAGAATGTGGCGCTCCACGGTTGGTGAGCATGCTCGGTTCGCCCGAGAAGCCTTAAAACTGTGACGACGCATTCACCTTGAACCAAGGGTTCAAGGGTTACAGCCTGCGGCGGCATCTCGGAGATTCCCTTCTTAAGTTCGTATTATCCCCTCAACGTTGTTTTCGGCCTGTGCCGCCCTGTATTACACTTTCCCGTATCGTTTCGCCTGCTCGTAATGAGACCAGCATGACTATACAGCCCGATATCCCGCTCTCCAGACAGCAAATTCGCCAACAGATCCGCGAGCGTAGACGCGCGCTTAGCGCTGAACAGCAGCAGCGCTTCGCCCTGCAGGCCGCTGAGCGAATGATGGCGTATCCGCCCGTCGTACTCGCTCATACCGTGGCGCTGTTCCTCTCCTTCGACGGCGAGCTGGATACCCAACCGCTGATCGAGCAATTGTGGCGGGCGGGCAAGCGGGTTTATCTGCCGGTACTGCATCCGTTTAGCCCCAGTAATCTGCTGTTTTTGCATTATCATCCGCAAAGCCAGCTGATTTTCAATCGCCTGAAGATTTATGAACCAAAGCTCGACGTGCGCGACGTCCTGCCGCTTGCCGAGCTCGATGTGCTGATTACCCCGCTGGTCGCCTTCGATGCCAGCGGTCAACGTCTGGGGATGGGCGGCGGCTTCTACGATCGTACCTTACAGAACTGGCGGCAGTATCACCTGCAGCCGGTAGGCTACGCCCACGACTGCCAGCAGGTGGATACCCTGCCGAGCGAACAGTGGGATGTCCCGCTGCCGGCGGTGATTACGCCAGGCAAAACCTGGCGCTGGTAGAGTGTTGTGCGGGTTCGAGAATTACGCCAGGAAGGCGTTAAAAAAATACGGGCAGGTATGCGACCTGCCCGTGAGGCAACAACAAATTAGTACAGCAGACGGGCGCGGATGGTGCCCGGGATCGCTTTCATCGCCAGCAGCGCCTGCTGCGCGACGTCGCCGTCGGCTTCGATATCAATCACCACGTAACCCATCTGCGGGGTGGTCTGCAGATACTGGGCGGCGATGTTGATGTTCTGCGCGGCGAAAATCTGGTTAAGCGCCGTCAGGATGCCAGGGCGGTTTTCATGAATATGCAGCAGACGGCGTCCGCCGTGCAGCGGCAGAGAAACCTCCGGGAAGTTCACCGCCGACAGCGTAGAACCGTTGTCGGAATACTTCGCCAGCTTGCCAGCCACTTCCAGACCAATGTTTTCCTGCGCTTCCTGAGTTGAGCCGCCGATATGCGGCGTCAGGATCACGTTATCGAATTCGCATAGCGGAGAGTTAAACGGATCGCTGTTGGTCGCCGGCTCCGTCGGGAAGACGTCAATGGCCGCGCCGGCCAGGTGCTTACGCGACAGCGCATCGCACAGCGCCGGGATATCCACCACCGTGCCGCGAGAGGCGTTGATCAGCAGCGCGCCCGGCTTCATCAGCGCCAGCTCTTCCGGCCCCATCATGTTTTTGGTGGAGGCGTTTTCCGGCACGTGCAGACTAACGACATCGCTCATGTTCAGCAGGTCGGAGAGGTGCTGAACCTGCGTGGCGTTGCCCAGCGGCAGTTTGTTTTCGATATCATAAAAATAGACGTGCATCCCCAGCGATTCCGCCAGAATGCCGAGCTGGGTGCCGATATGGCCGTAACCGATAATCCCCAGTTTTTTGCCGCGCGCTTCAAAGCTGCCTACCGCCTGCTTATTCCACACGCCGCGATGCGCCTTGGCGTTAGCTTCCGGCACGCCGCGCAGCATCAGCAGTAGCTCGCCGATGACCAGCTCAGCCACCGAACGGGTGTTCGAGAACGGGGCGTTAAATACCGGGATACCGCGCTTCGCCGCCGCATCCAGATCGACCTGGTTGGTGCCGATACAGAAGCAGCCCACCGCCACCAGTTTTTCCGCCGCGGCGAAGATCTCTTCAGTCAGATGAGTACGGGAACGCAGGCCGATAAAATGGGCATCACGGATCGACGCTTTCAGCTCTTCAGTATCCAGCGCGCCTTTGTGAAATTCGATGTTGGTGTAACCTGCCGCACGAAGGTTATCGATTGCTTTCTGATGCACGCCTTCAACTAGCAGAAATTTAATCTTGTCTTTTTCCAGTGATACCTTAGCCATTTCCCCGTCCTGTTTTTATTGGTACTGATGTCGTGCTGAACAAAAACTCTTCCAGCAACATATCAAAAAAAACTATCGCGGCAATATGAACGTTTGCCTCGCCGACCTGAAGAAATATCACGTTGAAGCAAAAGACAGGACAAAACACCAGAAAGAGAATAGATGGCAGATTGTTACTCAGAAAGGTTACGTAAATGTGACACAAGTCACCAAATTAAGGCCATAGAAAAAAATTTAGGGGGAAGCGCGAAACTTCCCCCCGATCGTCTTATTTACTGACGATGGTCTTCACGCCGTCGGCGGTACCGATCAGCGCCACGTCGGCGCCGCGGTTGGCGAACAAGCCGACGGTCACCACGCCCGGGATACCGTTAATGGCGTTTTCCAGCGCGATAGCGTCCAGGATTTCGAGGCCGTGTACATCGAGGATCACGTTGCCGTTATCCGTCACCACGCCCTGACGATATTCCGGGCGGCCGCCCAGCTTCACCAGCTGACGCGCGACGGCGCTGCGCGCCATCGGGATCACTTCCACCGGCAGCGGGAAGTTGCCGAGGATATCAACCTGCTTGGAGGCGTCGGCGATGCAGATAAACTTATCGGCAACCGAGGCGATGATCTTTTCGCGGGTCAGCGCCGCGCCGCCGCCTTTGATCATCTGCATGTGGCCGTTAATTTCATCCGCGCCGTCAACGTAGATGCCCAGGCGGTCGACGGAGTTAAGGTCGAATACCGGGATACCGAGGCTTTTCAGCTTTTCGGTAGAGGCGTCGGAGCTGGATACCGCGCCTTCAATCTGCCCTTTCATGGTCCCCAGCGCATCAATAAAATGCGCCGCCGTGGAGCCGGTGCCGACACCGACAATGGTGCCCGGTTGTACATATTGCAGCGCTGCCCAGCCGACTGCTTTTTTCAGTTCATCCTGCGTCATGATTATCGTCCGAGATGTGAATACTTACCGCGCATTATAGAACATCGACGGATGAAATGTCCCTGCGATGGCGATCACACATCTGAGCAGACCATTTTCGTCTTTATCAAAAACAAATTTATGTCATAGTGCGGGTTAACGAAAAGTTATGGGGGTACGCCAGAATAATGAAACGACCGGACTACAGAACATTACAAGCGCTGGATGCGGTGATTAGGGAACGTGGGTTTGAGCGCGCCGCGCAGAAGCTATGCATTACACAGTCCGCCGTCTCACAGCGTATCAAACAGCTGGAAAACATGTTTGGCCAACCGCTGCTGGTGCGTACCGTACCGCCGCGCCCGACCGAGCAGGGGCAAAAACTGTTGGCTCTGCTGCGCCAGGTTGAGCTGCTGGAAGAAGAGTGGCTTGGCGATGAGCAGACCGGCTCCACGCCGCTGCTGCTGTCGTTGGCGGTCAACGCCGACAGTCTGGCGACCTGGCTGCTGCCGGCGCTGGCCAACGTGCTATCCGACTCCCCTATTCGCCTCAATCTGCAGGTTGAAGATGAAACCCGCACCCAGGAGCGCCTGCGCCGTGGGGAAGTGGTCGGCGCGGTGAGTATTCAGCCGCAGGCGCTGCCAAGCTGCCTGGTCGATCAACTCGGCGCGCTCGATTACCTGTTCGTCGCCTCGAAGGAGTTTGCGCAACGCTACTTCCCTAACGGGGTAACGCGTTCTGCGCTGCTGAAAGCGCCGGTGGTCGCCTTCGATCATCTCGACGATATGCACCAGGCGTTCCTGCAGCAAAACTTCGACCTGCCGCCGGGCAGCGTGCCCTGCCATATCGTCAACTCGTCGGAGGCCTTCGTGCAGCTGGCGCGTCAGGGCACCACCTGCTGTATGATCCCGCATCTGCAGATCGAGAAAGAGCTGAAGAGCGGCGAGCTTATCGACCTGACGCCAGGGCTTTTCCAGCGCCGGATGCTCTACTGGCACCGCTTTGCACCGGAAAGCCGCATGATGCGCCGGGTGACCGATGCGCTTATTGATTACGGCCACAAGGTGCTGCGCCAGGATTAAACGGCGGGCATAAAAAAAGCCACTTCACTGAAGTGGCTTTTTTGTCGCTGCGGCTTACTGAGCCGGTTTCGGCGCTTCAGCTGGTTTCGCCGGCGCGGCAGGCGCGGCGGCCTGTGCTGGCTGCAGTTCGAAGACCACGTCAACCTGATCATCAAACTGGATGGTCGCCTGCTCGTAGGTTTCCTGCGCGGAGACCGGCGCGGCGTCAGCCGCCTTCATCATGCGAACCATCGGGCTCGGCTGATAGTTGGAAACATGGTAACGCACGCTATAGACCGGACCCAGCTTGCTGTGGAAGCCAGCAGCCAGCTCCTGCGCCTGATGTACCGCATCATCGATAGCCGCTTTACGCGCTTTATCTTTGTAGGCATCCGGTTGCGCAACGCCCAGCGATACGGAACGAATTTCGTTCAGCCCCGCTTTCAGCGCGCCGTCCAGCAGGCCATTCAGCTTATCGAGCTGACGCAGGGTAACTTCGACGGTACGCACCGCGCGATAGCCTTTAAGGATGCTTTTCCCGTTCTGATAGTCGTAATCAGGTTGGGTACGCAGGTTCGCCGAGCTGATATCCTTTTTGGCAATGCCGCTCTTTTCAAGGAAAGAGAGATATTGCGCAACGCGATCGTCAGCCTGTTTTTTTGCCGATGCCGCATCTTTTGCCGCGACGTTAACTTCAATCGCCAGAGTGGCGATATCCGGAACCGCTGCAACGCTTGCTGTGCCTGAAGTCACAATATGCGGGCCATCCGGCAATTCACTTGCCTGCGCCGCCATAGTACTGAATCCGAGTGCTGCCGCCAGGGCTAAGACTTTTAACTTCACTGTCGTTTCTCCATCTTGCTTAGGTCGCCCATTTTAAGGACGCATGCCAGCTAGCTTAGCGCTTACGCGCGGAAAGTCCATCGGACTAAGCCTGGTTGATGAGCATCTGTATATGTTGCAGGCCATCTTTTGCCAACTGCAGGGCGATAAACCACATCACCAGCCCGACAAGCACGTTGATGATTCGCTGCGCCCGCGCGGTGCGTAAACGCGGCGCCAGCCACGCGGCCAGCAGCGCCAGGCCGAAGAACCATAAGAATGACGCGCTAATCGTTCCCAGCGCGAACCAGCGTTTGGGCTCAACCGCCAGCTGTCCGCCGAGGCTTCCGAGCACCACAAAGGTATCGAGATACACATGAGGGTTAAGCCAGGTCACCGCCAGCATGGTAACAATGATTTTCCAGCGCCCCTGCTTCATGACCTCGGCGCTGGCCAGCTCGAGATTATTGCTCATCGCCGTCTTCAGCGCGCCGAAGCCATACCATAACAGGAAAGCGACGCCGCCCCAGGTGACCAGCGCCAGCAGCCACGGCGACTGCATCAGCAGCGCGCTACCGCCGAAAATTCCGGCGCAGATCAACGCCAGATCGCTAAGCGCGCACAACAGCGCAATCATTAAATGATACTGGCGGCGGATACCCTGATTCATCACGAAAGCGTTTTGCGGCCCGAGCGGCAGGATCATCGCCGCGCCCAGCGCAAGCCCTTGAAAGTAATAAGATAGCATCGTTTAATTTTCCGGTTTCATCGTTAATGCCGGAGAATATAGCGCGCCGTCAACATTAGCGGAAATTGATAATTTTAATCATTAATAAGTGAAGCTAATAGCTACAGGCTAAAAAAAGACCGGCGATGCCGGTCTTGTGCCATTGCTGGAAAAAATTACTGCGCTTTTTCCTGCTGATTCACCATATGTACGTCCATCTGCGGATACGGGAAGCTGATGCCATTGGCGTCGAAATCGCGCTTAATGCGCTCCAGCACGTCCCAGTAGACGTTTTGCAGGTCGCTGCTTTTGCTCCATACGCGAACCACGAAGTTTACCGAAGAGGCGCCCAGTTCGTTAAGACGAACGGTCATTTCGCGATCGCGCAGAATGCGGTCGTCGGATTCGATAATCGCGGTCAGCAGTTGTTTCACCTTATCGATATCGGCATCGTAGGAGACGCCGATAATAAACTCATTGCGACGCGCCGGCTCACGGGAGAAGTTAATGATATTGCCAGCGATGATTTTGCCGTTCGGCACCACCACGATTTTGCCATCGACGGTACGCAGAGTAGTGGAGAAAATCTGCACGTTCTGCACCGTGCCCGCGATACCGCCGAGATCGACATATTCACCGGCGCGGAACGGGCGGAACATCACCAGCAGCACGCCTGCGGCAAGGTTCGACAACGACCCCTGCAGCGCCAGACCCACGGCCAAACCGGCGGCGCCCAGCACGGCAATCACTGAGGCGGTCTGCACGCCAACGCGGCCCAGGGCGGCAATCAGCGTAAAGGCGATAATCGCATAGCGTACCAGCGCGGAGAGAAAATCGGCGACAGTCGCGTCGATCTTACGCGCCAGCATCAGGCGGTTGACGGTGTTAGAAACGATGCGCGCCACGATCATCCCGATGATCAGGATAACGATAGCGGCAACGATGTTGACGGCATAGCTCAGCAGCAACTCCTGGTTGCGCGCCAGCCAGGTCCCGGCATGGTTGATGCTATCGACAACGTTCAAATCTTCCATTTAGTAATCCTTGGGTCATATCAAAAAAAAGCAAATGAGATCATTCTCACGAAAATGACCTTTTAAAGGTAAACAAAAACCACCGAAGATGCCATTTCTCAATCTGATCCAGATGAAACTAACGCCGCATTACGCTTGCGCAGGACGATCCACCATCCGCAAAAAACCGCTGACTAATGCCTCTTTGCGCTCGAACGCCCTGGCGATTTCACTGACGACTTTACCGCTGCCGGCATTCTTCCAGGCAACGGAGAGCGGCGAAGGCTGGCGGGGGTTGGCGACCGCACGGGCCACCAGCGCGCCGGATTCCAGGTAAGCGCGACACATTCGTTCCGGCAAAAAGCCGACCCCCAGACCGCTAAGATGGCAGGCCAGCTTGGTGCTGAGATCCGGCACCTTGATTTCTTTTTGCCCGTTGAGCAGCCAGGCGACACGACGCGTCAGAGTCCGCGACGTATCCTCAATGTTAATTGCCGGATAGCGGCGTAGCGCGTCGTCGGAGAGTACCGCCGCGGGGTGACTGGCAAGGGGATGATTCTGCGCCACCACAAACTGCCAGCGAATATCGCCGAGCGGCAATAAAGAGATATTGTTGGACAGGGATTCCGAGCCGGTTACGCCAATCGCCAGCTGGAAATCGTCGTATAGCAAAGAGTCCCAGACCCCCATATAGACCTGGCGGGAAAGCTGAAAACGGGTAAAAGGAAACTGCTGATGTAGCCAGGTCAGGAGATCCGCGGCGCTTTGCGGCTGATACAGAAGATTATTGATAACGATATTAACCTGTCTTTCGACGCCGGCATTAATCTGCTGGAGTTCATCGGGCATCACGTCAAGCCAGTTCAGCCACTGCCGACAGTGCTCAAGCAGATGTTGCCCGGCCAGCGTCAGGCTTACCGAGCGAGTCGTGCGTAAAAAGAGCTGCGTTGCCACCTGCTCTTCCAGCGTTTTGATACGATAGCTAATCGCCGCCGGCGTTTTGTGCAGCAGGCTGGCCGCGCGGGAGAAACTCCCGGTCTCGGCGACCTGTATAAACGTACGGATGGTTTCCTGATCGAGCATGCGTTCTCCTTGAATCCACTCTCTGTAACCAATGCTGCGCGAATGCCATCCCCAGCAGCGTATCAGCCCCAGAAGTATGACCTACCGCCAGCAAACGCTGAATTGCTCGCCTGGGATCGCCTGTCGACCGCAGCCCGCGCATTACCTTAACCACCGGCAGCGAAAACTCGCCGCGCCTGGCGCTATTCAGATAGCTACAGCTTACCGAAGTTGTCAGCGATGTAAGTTGATCCGCCGGGGGGATAAACGCGTGCAGGCGGTCAGAAAAACCGGCGCCGTACAGCATCGCCAACATCCCGGCGAGCATATCATCGCCGCTGGGGGTTAATCCGGGTCCCTTGCCAATCAGCCATCCCCAGTCCGGGAACTCGCCGCGTCGCCAGCGCTCCAGTTCGCCCATAATAGATGAATAAAACGACATATCCGCCAACGGCTGATTGAGCGCGGCGCATAGTCCGCTCTGGCATGAATAAGACGTAAGATCGAGAAGAAGCGAGCGGCCGACGGGAATGCGAAGTTTGAGCATCCGACGCGGGCGAATCACAACTCCCGCCCCCCACAATATGCGCCCCTGCTTAACCAGCCGCGGAAGATTAGCCAACTGCGCAAACTGGGTGCTGCTAAGCAGAATACCCGTCGGGCCAATACCTTTGCCGTAGCGAAATAGCGTCAGTAAAGTCCCATCGGCGTGGACGAAATTAACCGCCTGTGAAAATTGACTATGGTGCTGCCACACGCCGTCGGCTAACTGTTCAAGGCCGGTACAGGCCAGCGCATTGAGGGTTTTCATCGGCGTCTCTCCGGGGCGGCAGCGCCGCCCCTCTCTCGACTCAGGCAGTGATGTGGTGCAGTTCCGCCAACGCTTCCAGCGCCTTCTCAAAGCACAGCAGCGGCGCGCGAACGGTTCCCGCTCCCACCTGACCTATCCCCGCCTCGCGATGGGCAATACCGGTATTGATAAGCGGCGTGATACCGGTTTCCACGACCCGCCGAACATCCAGCCCCAGGCAGGCGCCTTTGAAGTCCCATGATGGGATCTGGAACAGCGGGTTGTTGGCAAGATAGATTTCAGACATCTCTTCCGATGTTTCCAGCGCCGCGCCCATTCCGCCAGCGCCGACGAAGCGCGTCACGCCCGGTGCGGCAATCATCGCCGCGCCGCCGATGCCCAGCGTTTCGGTAATCGCGCTATCGCCGATGTCCGGGTTGGCATCCGCCTGACTGTAGCCGGTGAAGAACAGCCCCTGCGGCGTATTCACCGGTGCGGTAAACCAGCGATCGCCGGTACCGCTAACGCGAATGCCGAACTCGCGGCCGTTGCGGGTCATGGCGGTCACCACCGAGCCGGCTTTAATTTCCGCCGCCGCATCCATCACCGCTTTGCTGTAAGCCATCGCCAGGTTGAGGAAGAACTGATCGGTAACGCTGAGGAACTGCAGCACGGCGACAATTTCCGCCTTTGGCCGATCCAGGCCAGCAATGACCGGCGACAGCGTGCGCAGCAGCAGCGACGAGGCGGCGATATTACGCTGGTGGAACTCATCGCCCATGGTAATCGCCTGCGCCATCATCGCCGTCAGGTCAACGCCGTTTTCCATTCGCGACAGCGCTTCTTGCAGCACCGGCGCGAGCGTGTCGCGCATCCAGCGCAGACGCGTTTGCACATCCTCGCCGTAGGCGCCGAAGCGCATCACTTTGCCGATCCCTTCATTCAGGTTGCAGCAGGATTGGTTACCATGAACCACATCGCGCACCACCAGCACCGGCATGTTCGCCGAGGTGATCCCGCCCATCGGCCCCACCGCGCCCACGTGGTGGCAAGGGATGAATTCCACCTCTCCCTGCTCCAGCATCCGCACGGCTTCTTCTTCGCTCGTCGCCCAGCCTTCAAACAACGATGCGCCGATACAGGCTCCGCGCATCGGCCCGGTCATCTCTTGCCAGGCGATTGGCGGCCCGGCGTGCAGTAATTTACGTCCAGAAGATAATTCAGCCACCGCCTCTTTCGCAGGACGGACGGCAACCCAATGCGGGCGCGCGGCTTTAATTCGTTCGATAATGGCTTCGTTAGCCTGTGCAATTGATGAGTACATATCCATACCTCTGAACTTAATGTAACTGCTTGAGTAAACTGGCGAGACGAGCGTTACCGCCGGCAACAGGCGCCCACTGATAATGCACCACTGGCGTACCGCTGCTTTGTAGATCCAGCGCGAAGCTGCGCAACCCGACATTAATGACCTGCACGCCGTCGAGCAGCGGGTTATGCGCTGCCGATTCGCTCTGCGGCTGATGCTGCGTCAGGCTAACCGCCAGTAGCGTCGCCTCTTCGAGGGTTTCAACCACCGCAACCCCGGCATCGCACAGGATGGCTATCTGCTCGCTACGGCCCTGCGGGTCAGCATCGGTACCGGTCATGGTGGCGATAACCACCAACGGCGCGACACGTTTACGGCGGATCTGCTCGATGGCCTCAACCACCGCCCCGGCCGGATCGGCGCAGGCGCCGTAGCCCAGCACCACATCCAGCAACAGCACGCCAACTTCCGGCATGGTCGACAGCTTCTCAATTTCAATGCTGCGGGTGGTGGGGTCGATCATCGGGTGCGGTCTGCCGAGGGTGTAACTATCGTCGCCAAGGTCGACAATGCGATGCCCGCCGGCTTCCAGCATCACGCCGTCGGCGTGGCTGTCGCTGACCGGCACTTCCAGATGAGCGGAAAGCAGCATCGCGGCCTCGGCGGCAAGGGTACCGCCAGCGTACAGGCCATAAATCCCCTTGCCTGCAACCTGCGGCTGGCTCTGCCGCTGTTGCGCGACCCGCATCAGCAGTACCGCCAGCTGCGCGGCGTCCGCCAGCGAGTTCGCCAGCCAGACGTTGCCCTCGCGGCGCTGCTCGGCACGACTACCAAGGAACAGCGCCACCACCGGTTTATTCTGTTTTTGCATCGCGGCAATAATGCGGGTACGCACCTGTGGCGAAGGCGGTTTGGAGACAAAAGCGATAACCTGCGTCGCGCTATCGGCCGCCAGCATCTCCAGCGCGGTCAGGGCACTGATACCGCCGACTTCGGCGCTGAGATCGCGCCCGCCAAGGCCGATGGCGTGGCTAATTCCCTGTTGATGCAGCGCCACCTGGGAGGTGATTTCCTGGATCCCGGTCCCCGATGCGCCGATGACGCCAATTCCGCCCTGCGGTAAAACGTTGGCAAAGGCCAGCGGACTACCGGCAATCATTGCCGTTCCGCAATCCGGCCCCATCACAATGAGCCCCTTCTCGCGAGCCAGCGTTTTCAGTTCAACTTCTTGCTCCAGCGGGACGTTATCGGAAAACAGCATCACGCTCTTATTGGCTAACAATCCCTCTTTCGCCACCCCGGCGGCGTACTCCCCTGCCACCGAAACCAGCAACAGATTCGCGTCCGGTAATTTCTGGCAGGCGCTCTCCCAGCGCCGCGCCTTGACCAGCTGCGTTGAGCTGCCCGATGCATTAGCGATAGCGCTTAGCTCTTTCTCTAATTGTTCACGGATTAAATCGAGAATTTCCGGCTGCGCTTCGTGCGTGCGGACTGCGACACAAATATCGTTGGGCGTCGCCTCGGCGAAATCCGGATGCCAGAATCCGGTCGACTCCAGCATCGATTTATTCGCCGGGGTACCCATCATGACCGAAACCTGATCCACTTCCGGGCGTTCACTTAATTTGCGGGAAATAATCATCAGGCTTACGGAATCCTGGAAGCTTCCCTTTTTAATAAAAGCGTAAATCATTACCGCTACCTCTTTATGTGCGTTTTTCTTTTAAAAACAGCATGGCGACCAGACCAATGACCAGCAGCGCAGCGGAAACATAAAAGCTCGAAGCCAGACTGCCGGTAATATCACGCGCCGCCCCTGCAATAATCGGCGCCAGAATCGATGAGCTCATGCCGATAAAATTAAATAAACCAAACGCGGTACTGTAATTGGTTTCATCGACGCTATCGGCGACCAGTGCCACCAGCACCGGATCCAGCGCCAGTTTGCCAACCAGGCCGTACACGCACAGCGCCACGATGACGCCGGTCATACTCGGCATCCAAATAATGGAAAGCATGCTGGCAATCGCCACCGGCACGAGGAATAAAATTAACGGCTTGCGGCGGCCTAATTTATCCGACAGCCCCGAGAACAACAGCGCGCCGGGAATAGAGATCCACGCGACCAGCGACGAAATAAACCCAGTTTCGCTACCGGCAATACCGCGCTCGTTTTGCAGATAATAAGGAAGCCAGGTCAGAATAACGAAGAAACCAAACAGGCTGCAGAACACCATAATATAGGTCAGAATTAAATTACGATTCTTCAACAGATCGCTAAATTTACCTTTTTGTACCGGTTTGCCCTCAGCGTCGGCGGTGCGTTTTTTCTCTTTCACGAATAGCCAGATAGCAATCCCTACCAGCACCGAAGGTATCGCCATGGCATAAAACGGCATCCGCCACGAGTAACCCTGGTCATAGACCAGCCAGCTGGAGGTCATCAGACCCAGCGCAATGCCAAAGGCCATTCCGCTATTGATAATCGCGCTGCCCAGCGAGCGGAATTTTTTCGGGATCTGCTCGGAAGACAAGCCATACTGCGGGCCATAATATGTCCCCTCGCCTGCGCCGGTGACCACGCGGGCAAATAGCAGCATATACCAGCTTTTTACCCAGCCGGTGACCGCGGTAAAAACGCCAAACAGAATAAACCCAGGCACTAGCACTTTTTTCTTACCGATTTTGTCCCCGAGGATCCCCGCCGGCACCTGTAGCAATGCATAAGAAAAATAAAATACGGAGTTGAGCACTCCTAATTGCGTTCCGCTTAAACCAAACTCTTTTTCCAGCTCACCCATCACCGGATTTAATACCGTGCGATCGGCATACATAAATACCCAACCTAACCAGAAAAGAAATACCGTGACCCACCAGGCGGGTATTCCTTTTCTTTTGGTCACCTCGGTTACCTCATACGTTCCTGACATAAGCTATCTCCCGGCAATATTCACCTCAGGCCATCCCAGAGGATGCGTGAAGGATTGATGTTTTAACTCCGCTAACCATATCGGGGTAACCATGTATTTCATTTGAACAAAGTCACACAAAATCCATTTTTTTAAATTCCTAAAGACTGCTGACGAAATTATTAAAAAAAATCTAATAATCATCTTTAAAAACATTTAAATAAAACCAGCGAATATAATATTTATTAGCGAGATATTTTTTACTCTCGATAAAGTGGCGACCTCATCACATTACCTGGCCGCTAAAACGATATTTTTAGCGCACTTCTATAATTCAATGAGGTCATCATGAAAAAGAAAATCGTTATTGCGCTGGGTGGTAATGCACTGCTTCAGCGCGGAGAAGTGCTCAGCGCGGAAAATCAGCAGCGCAGCATTCAACTTTTTGCCCGGATGGCGGCGGAATTAGCCCGTGATTATCAGCTGGTGATCGTGCACGGTAATGGCCCGCAGGTCGGATTGCTGGCGCTGCAAAACGCCGCCTATCAGGAATCTCCCGCCTGGCCGCTGGATATTCTGGTCGCGGAAAGTCAGGGGATGATAGGCTTTGCTATCGCTCAGGAACTGATGCAATACGCCAGTGCACCGGTCAGTACCCTGATGACGCGCGTAGAGGTGGCGGCAAATGATGACGCTTTCGCGGTGCCGGGGAAATATATTGGCCCGGTCTATCCGCCGCAGCAGCAGGCGGAGCTGGAAAAACGCTATGGTTGGCAGATGAAAGCGGATGGCGACTATATCCGTCGGGTGGTCCCTTCCCCCAAGCCGCTAAATATTGTTGATAGCGCGGCCATTCAGACGCTGATGGATGCCGGTCATCTGGTGATTTGCTGCGGCGGCGGCGGGATCCCGGTGGTTGCCGATACGCACGGTTACCGGGGAGTCGAAGCGGTTATCGATAAAGATTTGACGGCGGCGGCGCTTGCCGGCGCCATTCATGCCGACCACTTGCTGATACTGACGGATGCCGATGCGGTCTATGTTGATTGGGGGACGCCGCAGGCTCGCCCGTTGCGTCAGGCCACCATTGCTACGCTCGCGCCGTTTGCCGCGCCGGACGGCGCAATGGGGCCGAAGGCGGAAGCGGTTATTCAGTTTGTCAAACAGACCGGAAATAACGCCTTCATCGGCGCGTTAAAGGATGCGCCACAGATATTAGCCGGGGAAAAAGGCACCTGCGTAAGTCGCTAAAAAAAAGGCTTCCCGCAGGAAGCCTTTTTTATGCCGGTAATGAAAGGAAACGCCGTTTCCCTTCGTTACGCTCGCAGCAAGCGAAATTACAGAACGTCGATCGCGTTCAGCTCTTTGAATGCCTGCTCCAGACGAGTCACCATAGAGGTCTGAGCGGCACGCAGCCATACGCGCGGATCGTAGTATTTCTTGTTCGGCTGGTCTTCGCCTTTCGGGTTGCCCAGCTGGCCCTGCAGGTAAGCTTCGTTCGCTTTGTAGTACTGCAGGATACCGTCCCAGGTCGCCCATTGGGTGTCGGTATCGATGTTCATTTTGACAACGCCGTAGCTGACGGAGTCTTTGATTTCCTGAGCGGAAGAACCGGAACCGCCGTGGAAGACGAAGTTCAGGCTGTTGTGCGGCAGGTTGTGTTTCTTAGAAACATATTCCTGAGAGTCGCGCAGGATAGTCGGAGTCAGAACCACGTTACCCGGCTTGTAAACGCCGTGTACGTTACCGAAGGAAGCGGCGATGGTGAAGCGCGGGCTGATTTTGCTCAGCTCGGTGTACGCGTAATCAACGTCTTCCGGCTGAGTGTACAGTGCGGAAGCGTCCATGTGGCTGTTGTCCACGCCGTCTTCTTCACCGCCGGTGCAGCCCAGTTCGATTTCCAGAGTCATGCCCATTTTGGCCATGCGAGCCAGGTACTTAGAGCAGATCTCGATGTTTTCGTGCAGGGACTCTTCAGACAGGTCGATCATGTGGGAAGAGAACAGCGGTTTGCCGGTGGCAGCGAAGTGTTTTTCACCCGCGTCCAGCAGGCCGTCGATCCACGGCAGCAGTTTCTTCGCGCAGTGGTCAGTGTGCAGGATAACCGGCACGCCGTAGTGTTCAGCCATCTGGTGCACGTGATGCGCGCCAGAGATAGCGCCGAGGATAGCAGCGCCCTGCGGAACGTCAGTTTTCACGCCTTTGCCCGCGATGAACGCAGCGCCGCCGTTAGAGAACTGAACGATAACCGGAGAACGAACTTTCGCAGCAGCTTCCAGAACGGCGTTGATGGAGTCAGTACCCACGCAGTTTACCGCTGGCAGAGCAAAGTTGTTTTCTTTAGCTACCTGGAACACTTTCTGAACGTCGTCGCCAGTGATGACGCCCGGTTTTACGAAATCAAAAATTTTAGACATGTTACTTAGTCCTGTATCTGTATCTTCGACCGTTGAAGAAGGTTCGCGAGCTGTACAAAATTGTACGTTAGCGCGCTGAAAAACAGGCGGGTTTCCCCGCCTGAACTAAATTACTGCTTAGCGCGCTCTTCGAGCATTGCTACTGCCGGCAGAACTTTGCCTTCCACGAATTCGAGGAATGCGCCGCCGCCAGTGGAGATGTAGGAGATTTTGTCAGCGATGCCGAACAGGTCAATCGCCGCCAGGGTGTCACCGCCGCCTGCGATAGAGAAACCTTCGCTGTCTGCGATAGCATTAGCGACGATTTCAGTACCTTTACGGAAGTTCGGGAATTCGAATACGCCAACCGGGCCATTCCACAGGATGGTTTTGGCGTTTTTCAGGATTTCAGCCAGTTTCTGTGCGGAAACGTCGCCGAGGTCCAGAATCTGCTCGTCATCTTTGATGTCGTTAACGGATTTCAGGGTCGCGGTGGCGGTTTCAGAGAACTCGGTAGCGACGCGAACGTCAGTCGGAACCGGGATATCGCAGGTGCTCAGCAGGCGCTTAGCTTCGTCAACCAGGTCCGCTTCGTACAGGGATTTACCGACGTTGTGGCCTTGAGCGGCAACGAAGGTGTTAGCGATACCGCCGCCTACGATCAGCTGGTCAGCGATTTTGGACAGAGAGTCGAGAACGGTCAGTTTGGTGGAAACTTTAGAACCGCCAACGATAGCAACCATCGGACGAGCCGGCTCTTTCAGCGCTTTACCCAGCGCGTCGAGTTCAGCGGCCAGCAGCGGGCCTGCACAAGCGACATCGGCGAATTTACCGATACCGTGGGTGGAAGCCTGCGCGCGGTGCGCGGTACCGAAAGCGTCCATGACGAATACGTCGCACAGCGCAGCGTATTTCTTAGACAGCTCTTCGTCGTCTTTTTTCTCGCCTTTGTTGAAGCGAACGTTTTCCAGAACCACCAGTTCACCGGCAGCAACGTCAACGCCATCCAGGTAATCTTTAACCAGACGAACCGGGTTAGACAGTTTGTCTTTCAGGTAATTAACAACCGGCAACAGAGAGAATTCTTCGTTGTACTCGCCTTCGGTCGGACGACCCAGGTGAGAAGTAACCATTACTTTAGCACCCTGTTTCAGCGCCAGTTCGATGGTCGGCAGGGAGGCGCGGATACGCGCGTCGCTGGTCACTTTGCCATCTTTAACCGGTACGTTCAGATCAGCACGGATGAAAACGCGTTTACCAGCCAGATCCAAATCGGTCATCTTAATTACAGACATGGTGAATCCTCTCGTTGATTCTTGATAAAGTTTTGCAAGCGCCGCAGCGCCTTACCTGAAACCTTGCGCGGCCATCGCTAACGTCGTGTCGAGCATTCGGTTAGCAAAGCCCCATTCGTTATCGCACCAGACCAACGTTTTGATCAGATGCGCGCCACTGACCCGGGTTTGCGTGCCATCGACGATGGCGCTGTGCGGGTCGTGGTTAAAATCTGTCGAGACCAACGGTAATTCCGTATAGTCAACTATACCATGAAATGCTCCCTGTGCTGCTTTTTGCAGCAACTGGTTGACTTCACAGGCCTTTACCGGTTTTTTCACCGTCACGCTCAGGTCTATTGCGGTGACGTTAATCGTCGGTACGCGTACCGCGATCGCCTCAAAACGGTCGTTAAACTGCGGGAAAATACGGGTGATCCCCGCCGCAAGTTTAGTATCAACCGGAATAATTGACTGGCTGGCCGCACGGGTGCGCCGCAGATCCGGATGATAGGCATCGATCACCTGCTGGTCGTGCATCGCGGAGTGGATTGTCGTGACCGTTCCTGACTCAATGCCGTAGGCATCATCTAGCAGTTTAATGACCGGAATAATGCAGTTGGTAGTGCAGGAGGCGTTGGAGACAATGCGGTGCTCCGCGCGCAGTTCATCATGGTTGACGCCGAAGACTACCGTTGCGTCGAGATCGTTGCCGCCAGGATGTGAAAAGAGCACTTTCTTCGCGCCAGCCTGAAGATGGGCTTCGCCATGTTCACGGCTACCGTATACGCCGGTACAGTCCAGCACCACATCCACCGCCAGCTCCTGCCAGGGCAGCGCGGCGATAGAAGGCTCATGCAGTAGACGAATGACGTCATCGCCGACATACAGCTGTTCCCGCTCCTGGCGAACATCCCAGGAAAAACGGCCATGGCTGGTGTCGTACTTCAATAAATGCGCGATGCCTGCGGCATCCGCCAGTTCATTGATCGCCACCACGGTGATTTCCGCACGACGCCCGGATTCATACAAAGCGCGAACCACGTTGCGTCCTATGCGACCGAAGCCATTAATCGCGATGCGTATGGTCATAGGTCTCCTGCAAGGTTATCCCTGATTTGAGGTGGCTGACAGAGTAATCCAGCAACGCCTTTAGGGGAACCTTACCTGTCGCAAACTGCGACTGATTGATTAATTGTCGAACATTTATACGACTGAAACGCTTCAGCTAGAATAAGCCAAAGTCGGAATAAAAGGAATGTTTGTCCAGAGCAATAAACCAGCTATATGACTTGCGTCACATTTTCTTTGGAATAATTTACAGGGTAGTTACATGTTCGAGGAATAGTGCCTACAAAAAAACCGGGTGGCGAGATAAAAGCAAAACGGTAACCCAGGGGTTACCGTTTTTGGTGTTCGCACCCTCTCCTGTGGGAGAGGGTTGGGGTGAGGGCATCAGCCCGCACCGTACCAGCGATTACAGCAGCGCTTTCGCTTTAGCGACAACGTTGTCAACGGTGAAGCCGAACTCTTCGAACAGCTGCTCAGCCGGCGCAGACTCACCGAAGGTGGTCATGCCAACGATGGCGCCGTTCAGGCCCACGTATTTGAACCAGTAGTCCGCGATACCGGCTTCTACCGCTACGCGGGCAGAAACGGCTTTCGGCAGTACGGATTCACGATAGGCCGCATCCTGCTTGTCGAATGCGTCGGTGGACGGCATGGAGACCACGCGCGCCTTCACGCCTTCGGCGGTCAGTTTGTCCCACGCGGCAACCGCCAGTTCCACTTCTGAACCGGTAGCGATGAAGATCAGTTCCGGCTGGCCGGCGCAATCTTTCAGCACATAACCGCCGCGGGCCACGTTTGCCAGCTGCTCTGCGGTACGCTCCTGCTGCGCCAGGTTCTGACGGGAGAGGATCAGCGCGGTCGGGCCGTCCTGACGCTCTACGCCATATTTCCACGCAATTGCGGATTCAACCTGGTCACACGGACGCCAGGTGGACATGTTCGGCGTGACGCGCAGGGAAGCGACCTGCTCTACCGGCTGGTGAGTCGGGCCATCTTCGCCCAGACCGATGGAGTCGTGGGTGTAGACCATCACCTGACGCTGTTTCATCAGCGCCGCCATACGTACCGCGTTACGCGCATACTCGACGAACATCAGGAAGGTGGAGGTGTACGGCAGGAAACCGCCGTGCAGCGCGATACCGTTGGCAATCGCGGTCATACCGAATTCACGTACGCCGTAATGGATGTAGTTACCGGCGGTGTCTTCGTTGATCGGCTTAGAACCGGACCACAGGGTCAGGTTGGACGGCGCCAGGTCGGCAGAACCGCCGAGGAATTCCGGCAGCAGCGGGCCAAACGCTTCGATGGCGTTCTGCGATGCTTTACGGCTGGCGATCTTCGCCGGATTCGCCTGCAGCTTAGCGATGAACTCGTTAGCTTTCGCGTCGAAGTCAGACGGCATTTCGCCTTTCATACGGCGGGTGAATTCGGCTGCTTCCTGCGGGAAGGCTTTGGCGTAGGCGGCAAACTTCTCGTTCCACGCGGCTTCTTTCGCCTGGCCGGCTTCTTTCGCATCCCACTGCGCATAGATGTCAGACGGGATTTCAAACGGAGCGTATTTCCAGCCCAGCGCTTCGCGGGTCAGCGCGATTTCAGCGTCGCCCAGCGGCGCGCCGTGGGAATCATGGGTGCCTGCTTTGTTCGGCGAACCGAAGCCGATGATGGTTTTGCACATCAGCAGGGACGGTTTGTCGGTGACCGCGCGCGCTTCTTCTACCGCGCGTTTGATGGCGTCAGCGTCGTGACCGTCAACGCCGCGCACCACGTGCCAGCCGTAGGCTTCAAAGCGTTTCGCGGTATCGTCGGTGAACCAGCCTTCAACGTGACCATCAATGGAGATGCCGTTGTCATCATAGAACGCCACCAGTTTACCCAGTTTCAGGGTACCGGCCAGGGAGCACACTTCGTGAGAAATACCTTCCATCATGCAGCCGTCGCCCATGAAGGCGTAGGTGAAGTGATCGACGATGTCGTGCCCTGGACGGTTAAACTGCGCCGCCAGCGTTTTTTCCGCGATAGCCATACCGACTGCGTTAGCGATACCCTGACCCAGCGGGCCGGTGGTGGTTTCCACGCCTGCGGTGTAGCCGACTTCCGGGTGGCCCGGAGTCTTAGAGTGCAGCTGACGGAAGTTTTTCAGTTCTTCAATCGGCAGATCATAACCGGTGAGGTGCAGCAGGCTGTAAATCAGCATGGAACCGTGACCGTTGGACAGCACGAAGCGGTCGCGATCGGCCCAGGACGGGTTCTGCGGGTTATGGTTCAGGAAATCACGCCACAGGACTTCGGCAATGTCAGCCATGCCCATCGGGGCGCCAGGGTGGCCGGATTTGGCTTTCTGTACAGCGTCCATGCTCAGCGCACGAATAGCGTTGGCAAGCTCTTTACGTGAGGACATTTTGACTCCAGTTCGGATGTTATAAGGCCATGCCCTTAACGACTTGACGAGAGCGCGTTTTGGGCTACGCCGGAAAAAAGTGTGAACAATGTAACCCAAGCGACAAAGCATGTACATGGAGCATCCTTTTGCCCATTAAGAAATCTCTGGAACACGTTGTGCTGCCGCGGAATCCACTCGCCCGGATCATGAGATACTATTTATACTTTGCACAGGACGAGGCGGGTCCGTCGTCGCCCATTATTCAGATAAAAAACCATAAGATTGTGGAAGATAAAAATGAAAATTCGCTCAACCCTTCTTGCCTTCGGGATCGCAGCAACATTAACCGGATGTCAGAACATGGATTCCAACGCCCTACTGAGCTCCGGCGCGGAAGCATTCCAGGCCTACTCTCTTAGCGACGAACAGGTAAAAACCTTAAGCGACCAGGCGTGTAAAGAGATGGACGCCAAAGCCACTATTTCCCCGGCCAGCAGCGAGTACAGCAAACGCCTGAGCAAGATTGCCGCCGCGCTGGGCGATAACATCAACGGCCAGCCGGTCAACTACAAGGTCTATGAAACGAAAGACGTCAACGCCTTCGCGATGGCCAACGGCTGCATCCGCGTTTACAGCGGCCTGATGGACCTGATGAACGATAACGAAGTAGAAGCGGTTATCGGCCACGAAATGGGCCACGTTGCGTTGGGTCACGTGAAGAAAGGCATGCAGGTCGCGCTGGGCACTAACGCCGTGCGCGCGGCGGCGGCCTCCGCTGGCGGCATCGTCGGCAGCCTGTCGCAGTCGCAGCTGGGCGATCTCGGCGAAAAACTGGTGAACTCGCAGTTCTCCCAGCGCCAGGAGTCGGAAGCGGACGACTACTCTTACGACCTGCTGCGTAAACGCGGCATCAATCCATCGGGGCTGGCCACCAGCTTCGAAAAACTGGCCAAGCTGGAAGCCGGCCGTCAGAGCTCCATGTTTGACGATCACCCGGCGTCGGAAGCCCGCGCGCAGCATATTCGCGATCGCATGAAGGCCGACGGCATTAAATAAGCGACAGCGGGAGGCATTATCGCCTCCCTTTTTTATATACCCGTAAAAATATTTAGCCGCATCAATTGATAATTTAAGCGCACAAACCGTTAATTATTATCACAGCGCATCACAGCCAATTATTTTATACCCGGCGATTCAGAAATATATTATTTGGTAAATTAAAAAGGTCGCACATTATCTGGCTTTCAGAATCGTCTTTACCCGAATAATAAATAGTCCACCCCTTACTGCCTGGCGCACGGCTCACGCGCCATACAGCCTGTTTCCGGCTGCAATAACTGCTCACACAATGATTGCTTTCGACATTATTTCAGGAGAATATCTGACTGGCAGTGATTCCCATGAATATATCGACAGACAGAGAAGTGCCCTCAGTGAAAAAAGAATTACCATTAATCGCACTTGGCATTATTGCCGCCGCGCCGGCTTTCGCCAGCCAACAATCTACCAGTCAGGGCTTTATTGAAGACAGCCACCTGGATCTCTTTTTACGTAACGCTTATATCAAACGCGATTATCGCGATGGATTGCCGGATAAAGCCGAATGGGGTCAGGGTATTATCGCTACCTTCGAATCCGGCTTCACCCAGGGACCGGTCGGCTTCGGCGTTGACGGCATTGCGCAGTACGCCGTGCGCCTCGACGGCGGTCGCGGCCGCAGCGGCGCGGGCGGTATCGACTTTTTCGCCCAGGATGATGATGGCCGCGCGAAGTCCGATTTAGCCAAATTCGGCGCTACCGCCAAAATGCGCTTCTCGAATACCGTACTCAGCTACGGCAGCCAGCGCCCGATGCTGCCTATCGTCTACGCCGATGACTCGCGGCTGCTGTACGAGAGCTATACCGGTACCATGCTGACCTCAAGAGAAATCGACGGTCTGGAAATTAACGCCGGTTATCTCACCGATCAGCAGCGCAAAAGCGACGACAGCCACAACAGCGGCCTGAAGAGCCTGACCTTTGGCGGCGCCAGCTATCAATTCAACGACCAGCTCAGCGGCGCGCTATACGCTTCTCACGTCGAGGACGTGCTGAATAAGCAGTATCTCGGCCTGAACTACAAGCAGCCGTTCGCCGCCGACCAGCAGCTGATTGTTGACTTCAACGGCTATAACTCGCGCTTAGATCAAGAATATGCCGACGCCAATGACACCGGGCGCAGCAACAGCATCTGGAGCCTGGCCGCCAGCTATATCTGGGATATTCATACCTTTAAAGTCGCGTACCAGCAAAGCAGCGGCAGCACCGGCTACCACTACGGCGGGTATCAGAATCAGGGCGGCGTCGGCGATGGCGGTAACACCATCTGGCTGGCTAACTCCTACTGGTCAGATTTTAACGGCGAGGATGAGCGTTCCTGGCAGGCCTCCTATGGCCTGGATTTTGCCGGACTGGGCGTACCGGGCTTGAGCTGGACTACCGCCTACGTTCGCGGCGATAACATTAAAACCGCCGAGACCAGCAACGGTAAAGAACACGAATGGTTCAACCAGGTGCAGTACCAGGTGCAAAACGGCATGGCGAAAGATTTGAAATTGAGACTCCGCTATTCGGTGCTGCGCGTTTCCAGCAACGCCAGCGACTATAACGTCAGCGGTAATGAAGTGCGGTTCTACGTCGAATATCCGTTTAACGTGTTTTAACCGTGTAATGAACCCTCTCCTGCGGGCCGGCCCTCTCCCGGCGCGCAGGAGCAACCGTCCGGCGCCTTGATTAACCCCCTGTGCCGTGCGGTACCCTCTCCCCGGAAGGGAGAGGGTTGGGGTCACTGGGTTATCATTAATACAGCGTTTTCTGCGGCGGGCCGGCAAAGCGCAGCGCGCCAATCTGGCCCATTTTCACTTCCACCACCGATGGCCCAGGCATCGCCAGCGCTTCGGTCATCACCGCCTGGAAATCCTCAGCGCTTTCCACGCTCCACGCCTGCAGACCAATCGCCTGCGCCAGCAGGGTAAAGTCCGGCGTGTGCAGCTCGTTGTAATACTGGCGGCCGCCAAAGTATTTATCCTGAATACCGCGCATCACGCCGTAGCCGCCATCGTTCATAATCAATAGCATCACGTTGGCCTTCTCCTGCGCCAGGGTCGCCAGCTCGCCAAGGTTGAGGCTCAGGCCGCCGTCGCCGACCAGGCCGACCACTTTCCGTTGCGGATTGGCAATCGCGGTGCCCACCGCCATCGGTAGCCCCATACCGATGGCTCCGGCCAGAGAATGGATATTCATCAGCGGACCGTGAGCGCGGAACAGACGGCTGCCCCACAGGCTGCCGGAAACGGTAATATCGCGCACCAGAATGCCGTCATCGGGCAGCGCCTGCGCAATCGCGTCATTCAATTTAGCGTAAGCGCCGCACTGGTCGCGCAGCCCCTGCTCCGCCGCCTCTACCGCCGCTTTAAGCTGGCTATCCCAACGCGCATCGCCCCACATCCGGCCCTGTACCCGCGCTGCCAGCGCCGCTAATAGCGCCCGGCAGTCCGCCACCAGCGTGTTGTCCATCAGGTAGTTACGGCTGGCCGCCGCCGGGTCGATATCAATCTGCACCCGCGGCGCGGGCAGCTCCAGCGTCCAGGAACGCGTTTCGTTGCTGCGCAGCCGGGAACCGGCCACAAGTGTGAAATCACATTGTGAAATCAGCGCTTCAACCGAGGGAGAATTATGAAACGCGCGCAGGCTGGCGCGATGGCTATCCGCCAGAATGCCGCGGCCGTGGGTACTGGAAATCACCGTCACTCCGGCATCCGCCAGCGTCTTCACCGCCTCAACGCTCTCTAACGCGCCGCCGCCAAGCCACAGCAGCGGCTGCTTCGCCTGCTTAAGCTGCGCCCACAGCGCATCGACCATCGACGCCTCCGGCTCAATCGCCGGAGCGCGTTTCAACGGCGCGGTCAGCAGCGAAAGCGGAATTTTGGCGCTCTGAATGTCGATTGGGATCTCCACCGAGACCGGGCCGCACGGCGGCGTCTGCGCCTCCTGAATCGCCTTATGCAGTATTGCCACCGCCTGGTTGGCGTTGCTAATGCGGTAAGCGCGCTTCGAACTGGCTTTCAGGAAGGTCAACTGATCGCGGGTTTCATGAATAAAACCGGTATCGGCGTCCAGCCAGGCTTTTTCGACCTGTCCGGTCAGGTGCAGCAGCGGCGTACCGGCGTTCATCGCCTCAACCAGCGCGCCGACCGCATTACCCGCGCCCGCGCCGGTGCTGGTCAGCGCCACGCCGAGCCCGGAAAAACGGCCATGGGCGTCGGCCATGGTCACCGAGCCCGCTTCGCCGCGCGCCGGAACAAAGCGGATTTTGTCCCGCTGGCCGACGGCGTCGGCGATCGGCAGGTTATGGATAGAAATGACGCCATAAATGGCTTCAACGTGATACTGCTCCAGCGTTCTGGCGATGGCATCGCCGACGGTTATCATTTCGCTCATTGCTCACCCTTTCTCAGTCGCACCAGTGGTTGACGCTATTACCCGTCGCCAGATAAATGCTCTTTTGTTGCATCCAGGCTTTCAGCCCCTGGATCCCTTTTTCGCGGCCCAGACCGCTCTCTTTAAAGCCCCCGAACGGGGTCGAAATGGAGAAAACTTTGTAGGTGTTGATCCACACCGTACCGGCTTCCAGTTGTTCGCTCAGACGCAGCGCGCGGCCGGTATCGCGCGTCCAGATCCCCGCCGCCAGACCGAAGACCGAATCATTGGCCTCGCGGATCAGCGCCGCTTCATCGCGAAAACGCATCGCCACCAGCACCGGCCCGAAGATCTCTTCCTGACAAACGCGGGCCTGATTGTTCAGCCCTTCAATGATGGTCGGCAGGAAATAGCTCCCCGCCGCCAGCGCCGGATCCGCCGGGATCTCGCCGCCGCATAGCACGCTGCCGCCTTCGCGTTTCGCCAGCTCGACGTACTCCAGCACGCTCTGGCGATGTTTATCGTTGATCAGCGGCCCGACGTGGGTGCCAGCGCTGAACGGATGACCAACCCGCAGCCCTTGGGTTAACTCCAGCAGGCGGGCCATTAATTGCGGATACACTTTTTCATGGACAAACAGCCGCGAGCCGGCAATACAGGCCTGGCCGCCGGAGCTGAAAATGCCGTAGCAGATGCCCCGCGCCGCCTGTTCGATATCGGCATCTTCCAGCACGATGGTCGGCGATTTACCGCCCAGCTCTAGCGACGCCGGGATCAGCTTTTCCGCCGCTACGTGCGCCAGGTGACGCCCGGTGCTGGTGCCGCCGGTAAAGGAAATTTTGCGTACCTTAGGATGGCGGGCCAGCGCATCGCCGATAATCGATCCTTTACCCGGCAGCACGCTCAGCAGTCCAGCGGGTAAACCGGCCTGCTCGAAGATCTTCGCCAGCTCCAGCGCCATGAGCGGCGTGGCTTCCGCCGGTTTGAGGATCACCGCGTTCCCGGCGGCGATCGCCGGGGCCACCTTCTGCATTTCACTGGCGATCGGCGAGTTCCACGGCGTGATCGCCGCCACCACGCCCAACGGCTCATAGCGGCTCAGGGTCAATAGATCCGCCTGCCGCGGCGTCGGCAGCTCGCCCTCCAGCAACTCGCAGGCGGCGGCAAAATAGCGTGCGGTACCGGCGGCGCTCATCACCAGCCCTCGCGCTTCCGCCAGCGGTTTACCGTTATCGCGGCTCTGTTTTTGGGTGAGCTCATCAACCTGTGCTTCAATCAGATCGGCAACCTTATGCAGGATCTTCGCCCGCTGATGCGGCAGCATCGCCCGCCACGTTGGCTCCCGCCAGGCGCGGTCGGCGCAGTCGATCGCCTCCTGCAAATCATCGAGGCTTGCCGCATGCAGCGCCGCGTTAATAGCGCCCTCTGCCGGAAACAGGCTGTGCATTAAATTGCCGCCGCCGCGACGCCACTGGCCGCCGATAAAAATGTCTAATTCGTCCATCTCAGCCTCTCTGCGTTATGCCAGTTCACGGCAGGCGCGTACCGCGCTCAGTGCCGCGAGGGTCGATGTTTTCGGATTGCTGGCGAGCGGCAGGCCGCTCAGCTCCAGGTGAAACTCGCCGAACAGTCCTTCGGCGTGTAGCGTATGGGTGTTGCGTTGCGTCGCCGGATCGACCATCAATTGCACCCGAGTCGCGTCAAGGCCGATACCGCCCAGCGCGATGGTTGCCGCCACGTTGGCATTTGCCGGGAATAGTCGCGCCGCCTCGCGGGCGCTGCCTTCAAAGAAAATTTGCGCTTCATTGATCGCGCTGAGGTCGATAAGCTGTTCGGCATAGCTGCCGCGCCAGCTGGCCGGGCTTTTACGCGACTGATAGGTCACTCGTTCAAGACCGCCCTCTTTCGCCGCCGCCAGGCCGTCAATCCCGGCGACTGCGCCAGCCAGCAGCGTCAGCCTGCCGCCCGCCTGGCGTAAACGCTGTTCCAGTTCGCTGTCCGCCAGCGCGCCGGTTGAGATCACCGCCAGATGCCAGCCGCGCGCCAGCACCGCTTCGCCGTACTGCGCGACCGCCTGCTGGCTGGCGCATTCCAGCACCAGGTCCGGTGTCTCTTCGCACTGCAGCGGATCGGTAAGCGGCGTCACCGCGTGGCCGAACTGCTGGCGGATCGCCGCATGATGCGATTCGCGGGCGACGATCCAACCCAACGTCACCTGCGGCGGCAGGCGTTCAATCACCGCCTGCGCCATCGCGCCATAGCCGATTAACATGACCTTTTTCATCATCTTTCCTTACAGATGGCGGCAGAAACCGCCGGAAACGTCCAGCGCCGCGCCGGTGGTAAAGGAGGCCAGCGGCGAAGCGAGGAATAGCAGCGCCTGTGCCGGTTCCTGCGGTTTGCCGAGGCGCGCCATCGGGATCCCACGCTTGCGGGCGATTTCGGCGGTCCACTGCGGCCAGCTCTGGCTCCTATCGCTGCGGTTTTCGAAACGGCGCTGCCACTGCCCGGATTCGACCATTCCCAGCAGGATGGAATTCACGCGGATGCCTTTCTCCACCAGCTCTTTCGACAGGGTCAGCGTCATATTGAGCAGCGCGGCACGGGCAGCAGAGGTGGCAATCATGTGCTCTTCCGGCTGCAGAGCCAGCAGCGAGTTCACACAGGTAATTGAGGCGATATCCGACTGTTCAAGCTGCGGCTGGAAGGCCTTTACCGGGTTAATCACGCCGAACAGTTTCAGTTCGGCTTCGTGCAGCCAGGCCTCGCGCGGCGTATCGGCGAAGTGGGCGACATAGCCCTGCCCGGCGTTATTAATCAGCATGTCGGCGCCGCCGAAACGCGCGGCGACCGCGTCAGCGAAGGCCTGAACTTCCGCTTCGTTCAGTACGTCGCAGCGCCAGGAGAACACCTCGCCTTCTGGATATTCGTTTTGCAACGCCGCATGGGCGCTGGCCAGCCGATCCGGGTTGCGGCCGCAAAAGGCGACCTTCGCCCCTTCGCCCAGCAGCAGGCGCAGCGTTTCAAAGCCGATCCCTGACGAGCCGCCGGTGACTACCGCGACGCGTCCTTCAATTTGTGCATTCATCGCGCACCTCTTCCCCTATGCGTAAAAGCTGTTGATTAAAAAAGGTTTCGTTATCGAGATAGCTGGCATGTCCAGCCTGCGGGATGGCGATGTAAGGGGCGCCGTAACGCAGCGCCACTCCCTGCACCAGCTCCGGTTGGGTAATGGCATCCTGCTCGCCACACCACACCGTGAGACGGCCGCGATAGTCGGCGAGCCAGCGGTGGATGTCGTCATGCGCCAGCATCCAGGCAGCGGCGAGGTAGCCTTCGCTACGCAGCCTGCGCATGCCTGCCGCCACCGTCGCCACATCGGCTTCGCGCGCGCCGGGGCGCAGCAGTTTTGCCGCCCGCCCCTGCGCCATCGCCTCGCCGCCCAGCGCCATCTGCTGTTGACGTCCCTGCCAGACTTTTTCCCGCTGCGCGGCTTCCGCCTGACCGTAGCCCTGCGCGACGTCGGCGAGTACCAGATAAAGCACCCGCTGCGGGTATTTCGCGGCGAAGGCGGCCGCCACCAGCGCACCCAGCGAATGGCCGACCAGTATGGTTTGCTCTACTCCAGCGCGGTCCAGCATTCGCGCCAGCGCGTCGGCGTAATCACCGGCATCCGCCGGCGTTGCCGACAGCATCGGGCTCTCGCCATAACCGGGCATATCCCAGGCCAGCACGCGGTAGCCGGGCAACGCCATCTGTTTATGCCAGGAGGACGCGCCGGAACTGATGCCGTGCAGCAGCGTCAGCGGAATGCCGCTTCCTTGTTCACGAAAACCCGTCATCATCGCCCCTTAGTTACGTTTTACTTTTGCCAGCGGATGATCTTCCGGGTAGGTCGGAATATGTGGCTTATGGGTGCCGAGCATCACGCACATCAGCGCCTCTTCTTCGCCGTGGTTGAACAAACCGCGGTAGATTCCGGGCGGTACCGAGATCAGATCGCGTTCGCGCAGTACGGTTTCGGTATAGTTGTCGCCGTCCTGAATCATCAGGGTGATCTGCCCTTTGAGCATGAAGAACACCTCTTCTACGTCATCATGCAGGTGCAGCGGGCCTTCACATTTGGACGGCAACACCATGGTGGAGAAGGTGAAGTGCTCTGCCGGAACGGTGTTGGTATCGCTGGCGACGCCGGTGGCGCCGGTGCCGATGTAGCGCATCTGCGCGCGGCGATATTTCGGGTCGAAATCGGCCTGGAATTTCAGCGCATTCCAGTCGTATTTACGGCCTTCGAAGCGCGCGATACGCGACTCCACCCACTCTTCCATCGTCAAATGTTCAGGTTTCAGACTCTGTTTTGCAGTTACGGTTGAATCAGTCATCGTTTTATCCTCAGTAACGTCTCAGCAGCGGCAGTAACAGGGCGCAGCCCACCGCCGCCATCACCGCCAGAAAAATCAGCCCGGAATCCATGCTATGGGTGAAGGCGATAAGCGCGCCCATCACCGCCGGCGATAAGGCCCCGGCAAAGTTTCCCAGCCCGTTGAAAATCCCGCCCGCCGTGGCGCTGACCCGTGGATGGGTCGCTTTAGCCAGCAGCGCGAAAATGTTTGGCGCGCCGGTGCCCCACATAAAGGTGCTAAAGCTCATCGCCGCAATCACCGGTAATGGCGCGCTAAAATGCATCACCGCCGCCAAACCGATTCCGGCGCCCGCCAGGGAAATAAAGCAGGCGGCGGCGCGCTTATCGACGCGGTCGGACAGCCAGGCGCCGATAATTTCGCCCAGCAGCATGGCGATAAACGGCATCGACGACAGCCAGCCGGCGTGTTCCAGATGAATGCCTTTGCCTTTAATCAGGTAGCCCGGCAGCCAGCCGTTGATCCCCCACAGATAGGCGAGAAAGGCGATATTGAAGATGCAGATCATCCAGAAATGCGGGCTAACGAAGAGCTCGCGCCGCGCGCTGCGGCGCGCTTCCTGCGACGTTTTATCGCTGCCGACTTTCGCCTCCAGCTGCACGCCGCGCAGCCCGATACGCACAAAAATCAGCACCGGCACCGTCAGCATCGCCATCACGAAAAAGGTGCTCTGCCAGCCGAAGGTATTGAGTAGCCAAATTGACAGCGGGAAACCTAGCGCCGCGCCAACCGGCGTGCCGAGCAGCCACAGCATGGTGGCGCGAGCCTGCAGCCGCTGCGGGAAGGTGTGGCGCACCACGGCGAACGCCAGCGGGAACAGCGGCCCTTCGGCGATGCCCAACAGGATGCGCAGCGTCACCATCAGCGCGTAGTTGTGGGTGAAGCCCATGATCACCATCAGGATGCACCACACCACCATCATTCCAGTTAGCAAGCGCAGCGGCGCAATCCGGTCGCCAAGACCGCTTAATAACACTGACGAGAAGCCGTAGCTCAGCAGAAAGGCGCTCATCAAAATACCCAGTCGGGTGGTATCGAAATCGATCCCCATCGCCTGCTGGAAGTGGCTATCGGAAAACAGCGCGGCGATACTGATTTTGTCGAAAAACGCCAGCAGTACGCAGGCCAGCAGCGACAGCGGAATGGCCCAACGCACCGCCTTTTCAGGCGTGCGGACGCCCTCGCCGCGCGCCTCAGCAGGCGCGGCGTTAGTCTCTAATGTGGTCATTTCTCCCCCTTAAGGGTTCGCGTTAATTATCGCAATGACATCAGCGAGAAAGTCGGGTCAGCGAGCGGGACGTCAGAGAGATCCCTCCCCGCCGCCATCCAGCGCTTCGCCAGCTTCACGGTACGTGCATTATTGAAGGCCACCAGCTGCGTTAAACGTCCATCGGCATTGAGCGAGAAATAGAGCGCGCCCTGCGGCTCGTCACGCACGATGGTACGGCTGCCCGCCTGCGGGATCCCCAGGATCTGGATATTGCGATCGTATTGATCCGACCACAGCCATGGCGCCTCGTCGTAGCCGCTGGCCTGCGGATCGAGCATCGCTTTCGCCGTCGCGATGGCCTGATTTTGCGCAAAGGCCCACGACTGAATGCACAGGCCATACTGATGATGCTGAGCGACATCGCCGGCGGCGAAAATCGCCGGATCGCTGCTGCGTCCCTGGGCATCGACGACAATCCCGCGCTCGACAGCGAGCCCGGCATCGCGCGCCAGTTCCAGATTGAGATCGACGCCGATCCCCACCACCACCGCATCGAAGGTTTCCCGCTGGCCGTCGCAGTGCAGCGTCGGCAGGCCGTTATCATCTTCCAGCTCCAGCGCGCCGCAGCCGCGGCGAATATCAACGCCCTGCCGGCGATGCAACTCATCCAGCGCCTGCGAGACCTCCATACTGACCGAGCGCATGCACAGCGCCGGCTGCTGTTCATAAAGGGTCACGGCTACGCCGCTTTTGCGCGCCGAGGCGGCGATTTCGAGGCCAATCCAGCCGCCGCCGACGATCGCCAGCCGCGTTGCCGATGCCAGCCGCTGCTTCAGACGCTGCGCGTCCTGCCAGTGGCGCAGGGTATAGACCTGCGGATGCTGCGCCCAGGCCTCGGACGGCAGGCGCGCGCGGCCGCCGGTGGCGATCAGCAGTTGGTCGTACGCCAGCGTTTCGCCGTTGCTCAGCGCCAGGGTTTTATTTTGCCGGTCGATCGATTCCGCGCGCAGCGGGCGGTACCAGCGCAGATCCAGCGCCTGTTGCGCCTCGGCGCTGAATAATCGCGGCAGCGCCGGTTCGGCCTCCAGCAATGCCGCTTTCGACAGCGGCGGGCGCTCGTAAAAATCCCATTGCTCTTCGGCAACCACGCAAATCTCGCCGCTAAACCCTTCATCACGCAGCGTTTTCGCCGCCCAGCCGCCAGCCTGACCGCCGCCGATAATGACTATCCGCGCCGTCATACCGCCTCCGGTTTTTTCTGCTGGCGACGGGTATCGTGATCGATACCGCCTTCCACCGCCCATTCGGTAAAGGACACGAGTGAATGCTCCAGCTCGCGCGGCTGCCAGTTTTCCGTCAGATAGTCATCGTTGGTGTAGTACTCAAAAGCGCCGCCGGTCGGGCTGTTGACATACCAGAAGTAGGCCGAGGAGACCGGATGGCGGCCGGGGCCGATAAACGTGCTCCAGGCGTTTTTATTCATCGCAATGCCGCCGCCGATCACTTCGTGAATATCACGTACGGTAAATGCGACGTGGTTAAGTCCACGTTTGCGGTTGGGCAACTGCAATAAGAAGAGGTTATGGTGGCCGCCGCGCACGCCGCAGCGCAGGAACACCGCGCGATTGATATAGCGGTCTGACACCTGGAAGCCGAGCACTTCGCGATAGAAACTTTCCACCGCCGCCAGTTCTTCCACGAAGAACACCACGTGGCCGACGTTAATCGGCTGCGCGCGGTCGTACACCGGGCTCGGGGTGTCGATGCGACGTACATCGCCCCACTGGTTGATCGGCTCGACGTTCAGTTCCACCGCCGTTTGCTGGCTTACCTGCACCCGCAGCGTCATACCGTTAGGGTCGCGGCACTCCAGCGCGCCGTCGATTTCACGGAAAGCGGGCTGACGTTCCAGCTTCGGGCGCAGCGCATCCAGCGCCGCCCGATCCGCCACGCCCCAGGTCATGCGACGCAGGGTGTTGCCCGCCTCAAAGGCTGGCGGCAGGTCGGCGCTATCGGTCGGGTTAAGTTCGACCCGCGCGCCGCTGAGGGTGGTAAATGCGCGGCCGCTGGCGTCGCCGGTCAGGCCAAAATCGCGCATGAATTTCGCGCTGTGGTTCAGGTCGTCTACGCCAAATTCCAGCTTTTCAATTCCGGTAATACTCATTCTTCGTCGCCTCTTTACCGTTCAGTCGCCCGAATTGGGCGTAAAACATGCCCGACGCAATCAAGCGCCTGCCGTTAAGTTGTTGATTTAACTTGCCTGTGACAAATATCCGAGGAAACCGGAAATTTTGTCCGCCGCCATACTGACTTCGTTCTGTAACCGCTCGCGATCGCTTTGCGGGATCTCGTCCGACGGCACCAGAATGCTAACGACCGCCGCCACCCGGCCGCTGCGGTCAAAGACTGGATAGACAATCGATGAGATACCGTGGCGATAGAACGATTCGCCAATCACATAGCCGCGGGCTTTATCCTGCTGCACCATCTGCCACAGCGCTTCGCGGTCGTATAGCTGGCCCGGCGTATTGCCCGGCAGACGTTCATCCGGGAACAATTGCTCAAACTCGCTGCGGGAAACATCGGTCAGCAGCATGCGGCCAAGCGAGGTGCAGTGCACCGGTAGCCGCGTTCCGACGCTGACCTGGTTGATACGCGAACCGGCGGCACTGACGCGGGCGATGTAAATGATGTCGCGGCCATCGCGGATCGCCAGATGGCTGCTGCACTGGCTGATATCGCGCAGTTGCTCGATGACCGGCTGACCCACCTGGGCGACATCCAGTGAAGCGATATATTCAAAGCCCAGACGCAGTACGTTCATGCCCAGCGAAAAGGTATTGGTGCGGGCGTTACGCTCGAGAAAGCCCATATATTCCAGCGTCTGCACCACGCGATAGGCGGTCGCTTTCGGCATATCCACCAGCCGATGCAGCTCGGCAAAGGTCAGATCGCGATGCTGCTCGCCAAACGCCAGCAGCAGTTGTAAACCGCGCTCAAGCCCCGGTACCAGGTACTTCACTTCCTGATCGTTCGCCATACCGCCTCACTTGTTAGTTAAAAACAAAACCGCCGTTGACCGGGATCAGCTGACCGGTGATAAAGCGCGAAAGATCGCTCAGTAGCCAGACCACGCTGCCGGTGACATCTTCCGGCTGCTGCGCGCCGCTGAGCGCGCGGCCGTTCTCATACAGCTGATGACGCTCGGCGGGAACATATTCCGTGGCCTCGACGCGAGTCAGCCCCGGCGCAATGGCGTTGATACGGATCCGCTTTTCACCCAGCTCGCGGGCCATGGAGCGGGTCATCGCAATTACCGCGCCCTTGCTGGCGACATAGGCCATCAGCCGCGGCGCGCCCCACAGCGCGGTGTCCGAAGCGACGTTAACGATCGCCGCTCCTTCCCGCAACAGCGGTACCGCCTCGCGGGTCACCAGCCAGGTGCCTTTGACGTTGACCGTCATCACCCGATCCCACAGATCCGGATCGTAATCGATCATGTTTTTACCGCCGACGCCGGTCGCCATCGCTGCGTTATTGACTAAGCCATCAATCGGCCCCTGCGCGCCGATGGCGCTAAAGACCTGCTCGATCGACGTTTGACTGGCAAGATCGATGGCGTGGGATTCGACCTGATAGCCCTTCTGCTGCAGGCGATGAGCGCTTTCCGCCAGCTCCCCCTGCAGGATGTCGCACATCACCACCGTCGCGCCCTGCGCGGCGCAGGCTTCGGCAAAGTGGTAACCCAGGCCGCGCGCCGCGCCGGTGACGACAATGCGTTTACCGTTCAGCAGGCCGTTCATCAGGCGGCACCCTGCTGCGCTTCGCGAAGCGCTAACTGCTCTTTCGCCGCTTTCTGCATCATGCGGCGCAGGCGGGACAAACCGACGTCATGTTGATAGAGATATTCATGATCGCGGGCGTTCGGCGCCAGGCTCTCCAGCACCACGCGATCCTGTTCCAGTACTTCCCAGTGCAGTTTTTCCAGACGGTTGCGGTACATAAAGCGCCACAGATCGCGCTGCCAGCCTTGAACGCCGCGGATGCGCCAGAAGAAGACGCGGCAGTTGTCGTTATCTTCCGGAACCACCATGCCGACGATCCAGAAGTGGCCACCCGGCCCGAAACGCTTTTTGTACGGAATAGACAGGCGCATCCAGTAGGCGCCGCTGTTGCCCAGTTCAACCCAGTCAAAGTTGACGCCGCTCTGCCCTTTTTTCTCGAAGATAAAGCCGGTTTTCGTCGGCTGCAGCACCATATCGGCTTTGCGATCGCCCTCCGCCATCGAGTGCGATGACGAGTGCAGATAGGTACCGTGCATCGGGTCCATCACGTTTTCCAGCGCGTACTGGTAGTTGCATTTCCACGCCGCGGTGCACAGGAAGTTACTGTATGTTTCGTGGTCGGCCAGTTCCTCCGGGAAGCTCAGTTCATCAGGCTGCTGGTCGGCGGTGACGCCGAACCACAGGAAGATTGCCCCATGCGCTTCCTTCACGCTGTAGCTGCGCACGCACTGCTGGCCGACCAGCGGGCAGCGGTCAACCGCCGGGACGTCTTTGACTTCGCCGTTACCGGCGACTTCCACGCCGTGATACCAGCAGGCGATACGATCGCCTAAGTTCCAGCCCATTGACAGACGCGCGCCGCGATGCGGGCAGCGGTCTTCCAGCGCCTGCACCTGACCGTCTTTATTCCGCCAGACCACGATCTGCTCACCGAGACGGGTAATGCCCACCGGCGCAGACTGCACCTCCCAGCTCGCCAGCACCGGATACCACAGGCCGCGCAACCCTTTATCAAGATAGTTTTGTACCGTTGTCGTCATTACTGTGTCCTCAGTAGCCGTTGACCTGTAAAAATGCCTGGAAGCTGCTTTCACTCCACGGTTCGCCCTGCTGGTCATGCATCCTGACGCCATTGAGACCGTTCACCAGCTCACCGAGGCTTTCCGCGCCCTGTTCGAACAGCGTTTCCAGGGTCGCGATAAGCTGAAGCTCCCAGTTTTCCGGCACCCGGCTGCGGGTTTGCCAAATCAGATTGTGATAGTCGCCAGGCTTATGGATATTGCCGTTTCCACCTTCCGCCGGTGGCGTAAACTGGCGGCTTTCCGGTAGCGCCGGGTTGAAGTCCAGGGATTCGCTCATGCCACGTTCTCCTCGATAAAAGTAATCTGGATCTGATTGTCGTATACCCGCACCGGGTAACGATTAAGGTTGCGGCCGCCGGGGCCATGCAGGCACTGGCCGGTTTTGACGTCGAATACCGCCTCATGCAGCGGGCATTCCACCTTGCCATCTTCGACAAAGCCCTGGCTCAGGAGCGCATAGGCATGAGGGCAAACGTCTTCCAGCGCGTAATATTCGCCATCAATCAGATAAATACCGATTTCCTTACCGTCGATATTGCCGCTATATGGGAAATCTTCCTGTACTTGCTCCGCGTCACATACGCCTATCCAGCTCATCGCAATCCTCCAGGCTTTTGTTTCATATATGAAACTCTGTTTCTTATTTAATACGGTCAATATAAAAGCGGTGAATGTTTCGTCAAGCGTTAATGTGACGAAGTTGTTAATGAAAGGCTTTTAAATTAGCTAAGTGTGCAATTGATCACGAAAAACTGCATTCAGATGAAATGATGATATTTAAAGCGGTGATCCATTATAAATAAAAATGCCGATTTAAATTTCACATGCCGCTATTGACTTCTTTTCAAGACGATCATTAAAAATGTGCAATAGCGGAAACCATGGTGTTTCACCTATGAAACAACCATTTATTTAATTGTTTAAAAACAATGAGTTTCACAGGTGAATCATTTTACTCATGTGACTATTTCTGGCGTTAAAAAATAATAACCGGCAATCATTAAATTAAGCGTGGAGATAACGAATGGCGGCAAGATGGCAAGGGGTAATAGCACTACTTTTGTTAATAATTATTTCCTACGTCGATCGGGTAAATATCTCGGTGATGATCCTTAACCCGGAATTCGCTGCCCATTTTCAGTTAAATGAAAACAGAATGTTACAAGGAATGCTAATGACATGCTTTCTTCTGGGTTATGGTTTTTCGGCATTATTATTAACACCAGTTATAGAAAGTAGATGGCATTATCGTCAGGGACTGTTAAGCAGCATTGCGATATGGGCGCTGGTGTGCGCCATTTCCCCGTTACTCGGTTCACTAATGGGAATGTTAATCGCGCGCATCGTTCTTGGCGTGGCGGAGGGGCCGCTATTCTCACTGAAAACGCGCTTTATCAACGACAACTTCGCCGCCGATGAAATAGGTAAACCGAATGCGGTGACCGCCCTCGGCGTATCGTTGGGGCTGGCGGTAGGCTTCCCGCTGGTCACCTGGCTGATGGCGCACGTTGGCTGGATCGGCACGTTCTACGCGCTGGCGCTGCTGAATTTGCTGCTCGGCGGTGGATTAATCTGGCGGTTTCTCCCCGCGCCGCAAGTGACCGCACAGCGCGCGAAGCCGGGCTTCAGCCAAACTTTTGCCCTCGCCTGGCGTACGCCGCTACTTGGCTGGATCCTGCTGGTGGAAATCGCCACGCTCAGCTATCTATGGGGGAGCAGCGCCTGGTTGCCCGCCTGGCTGCGCGATGAGCACCACTTCTCACTACAGGCCACCGGGCTGCTGGCGGCAGTCCCCTTTCTGTTAAGCCTGGGCTCAAAGTTTCTTGGCGGCGTGCTCCTCGACAAAATGCGCCCGGAGCAGGCGCCGCTGCTGTTTATTATCGGCGGCCTACTCACCGCCGGTTCCGTGTTGGCGCTGATGCTCAGCCAGCAGCCGGCGATGCTGGCGCTATTTATGCTGGCGGCGAACGTTTTCTGGGGATTACAGGGGGCGGCGATCCCGGCGGTGGTGCAGCATCATGCCCCGCGCGAAGCGGTGGGCAGCGCCTATGGGATCATTAACGGCATTGGCAACATCTGCGCGGCGTTTATTCCGCTGCTAATGGGAGTGGTGATGAAATCGGTGGGATCGGTCAGTTCTGGTTTTTCCGTTCTGGTGGCCTCCCAGCTGATCACGCTGTGCGCCGGCGGCGTACTGCTGCTGCGCATGCGTCGCGCAGCAGCAGCAGTAAACGCTTAAAAATTAGTCGCCTTTCTTCGCCGCCTGAATATAAAGCATCTCCAGCGCCAGAGTCGCCGCCGCCAGGGCGGTGATTTCGGACTGGTCATAGGCCGGGGCGACTTCAACCACGTCCATCCCGACGATGTTCAGATCCTTCAGGCCGCGCACCAGTTTGATCGCACGGTCGGAGGTGAGTCCACCGATCACCGGCGTACCGGTACCTGGCGCAAATGCCGGATCCAGACAGTCGATATCGAAGGTCAGGTACACCGGCATATCACCGACGATCTGCTTCACCTGAGCGATGATGTCATCGACGCTGCGGTCGTTAACCTGGCCCGCATCAAGCACGGTGAAACCGTTATCTTTATCAAATTCGGTACGAATACCGATCTGCACGGAGTGGTTCGGATCGATAAGCCCTTCATTCGGCGCGGTGTAGAACATGGTACCGTGGTCGAATTCACAGCCGTTGGCGTAGGTATCGGTGTGGGCATCGAAGTGTACCAGCGCCATTTTACCGAAATGCTTGGCGTGGGCGCGCAGCAGCGGCAGGGTGACGAAATGGTCGCCGCCGAAGGAGAGCATGCGTTTACCGGCCGCCAGCAGTTTCTCCGCGTGCGCCTGCAGTTTCTCGCTCATTTCGCGGGCGTCGCCGAAGGCGTAGACCAGATCGCCGCAGTCCACGACGTTCAGGCGTTCGCGCATGTCGAAGTTCCATGGGAAACGGTTGTGCTCCCAGGCGAGGTTGGTTGACACCTGACGGATCGCCGCCGGGCCATGGCGGCCACCCGCGCGCCCGGAGGTCGCCATATCAAACGGCACGCCGGTGATGACCCAATCCGCATCGCTTTCATACGGCATAAAGTTCATCGGCAGACGCAGGAAACCAAAAGCGTTGGATACCAGGGAGTTATCGTATTGATGACCTAAAGTGCTCATGGATATGACCTCTTTTCACAGTCGTGGAACGTAAAAAATAAGTATAAAAAAACCCCTCCGCGTCGTTAGGCCCGACGAGGAAGGGTTTGAATTGGGTTACTGCTTATAAGGACAAATTATCGCCTGAAAACCGCCCGGCGGCAAGCGGGACGTTTATTTTTGACAAGGCGCTGGGGCTTTTCCGCGTAAGGCAAAAGCGGCAAAACCGATTGCCCCGACGTTGCGACCAATCTCCTGGGCAGATTGGACAGCGTAAGACGCTGAGACGTTTGAAAACTCAAATGCCGTTTCAACGCGGCTGTTTTTACGAAAACCTTTGATCGCCAGCGAGCCGCCAGCCGGCACAATATAGCCGCTATTATTGAGCGAAGCGGCCTTACCGCTCAGCACATCAAGACCATCTACCGTGGCGACAATTTCATAATCCATGCTGCGGCTATAATTGCGGACGTATAATTGATACTGCGTACCATTATGCGCCTCAATGGCATATTGCCATTCGCCCGTATCATGATTATAACTACGAGTGATAGGAAGAAAATTATAATTAGCATCACGTACCGTATATTCCAGGTCACCTTGATGAATATTATACTGTTGATCAAAACCAGTTTGATACGGGCCGGAATAATCAATCGATACCATTTCGTCAGGGTAACGACCCATGCGTTCCGCGGACCTGTGTTTAATCGTTGAGCGCAGGTCGTTCTCTTCATGAGGGCCGGCCACAGAGGGGCGCGCCGCGCAACTATTGTTTGCTATTGGGCGCGAACAGCCGCTTAATAGTAATACACCGATAATAAAACCGTAATACGGCATGCTTTTCATATACCATCCCTGTCCCACTGCTGTAATTTCCTTGCGGCAGTGTACGGGCCTTTACGGTTTTAAAAAGCATGCAATATGATGTTTCAGATTTCATTTATAAAAAAGGCCGGTTTATGAATCTAAACCGGCCTTTCCGCAGAGGGCTCTTAATTACTCATCTTCAAGATAAGTATATCCGTATAGCCCCGCTTCGAACTCTTCAAGGAACTGCTGCTGCAGCTCGGCGTCGAGACCAGTATTTTTCACCTGATCGCGGAACTGGGTCAGCAACGTATTCGGATCCAGCTGGACGTACTGCAGCATATCAGCCACCGTATCGCCCTCATCGGAGAGCTCAACCTCAACGCTACCATCAGGGAAAACGAAAACGTCTACCGCTTCGGTATCACCAAACAGGTTGTGCATGTTGCCGAGGATCTCCTGATAGGCGCCAACCATGAAGAAGCCCAGCATCGGCGGGTTCTCCGGGTCGTATTCCGGCATCGGCATGGTGGTGGCGATCCCGTCGCCGTCAACGTAATGATCGATGGCGCCATCGGAGTCACAGGTAATATCCAGCAGCACCGCGCGGCGTTCCGGAGACTTGTTCAGCCCTTCCAGCGGCATTACCGGGAACAGCTGATCGATACCCCAGGCATCCGGCATCGACTGGAACAGCGAGAAGTTGACGTAGATTTTATCCGCCATACGTTCCTGCAGCTCATCGATGATCGGGCGATGGGCGCGGTTGCTCGGATCAAGCTGTTTTTGCACCTCATGGCACATGTTCAGATACAGCTGTTCCGCCCACGCGCGCTCCTGCAGATTGAAGGTGCCGGAGGAGTAGCCGATATGGATATCGTGCAGATCCATTTGGCTGTCATGCAGCCATTCACGCAGCGAGCGGCGGTTGCCGGTTTCGTGCATCTCCAGCCAGGTTTCCCACATGCTCTGCAGCGGACGCGCGGCGTCTTCCGCCGGCGGGGTCGCCTCGGTGTATTCGTTGCGTTCAACGCCGATGATATTGGAAACCAATACGGTGTGGTGCGCGGTCACCGCGCGGCCGGACTCCGTAATCACCGTCGGGTGCGGCAGGCCGTTCTCTTCACAGGCATCGCCGATAGCCCAGATGATATTGTTGGCGTACTCATTCAGGCCGTAGTTCACCGAGCAGTCGGACTGCGAGCGGGTCCCTTCGTAATCGACACCCAGACCGCCGCCGACGTCGAAGCACTGAATATTGACGCCCAGCTTATGCAGCTCGACGTAGAAACGCGCCGATTCGCGCACGCCGGTGGCGATATCGCGAATGTTGGCCATCTGCGAGCCGAGGTGGAAGTGCAGCAGTTGCAGGCTCTCAAGATGGCCTGCCTCGCGCAGAATCTCGACCAGTTGCAGCACCTGCGTCGCCGCGAGGCCAAATTTAGATTTCTCGCCGCCGGAGGACTGCCATTTACCGGATCCCTGCGAAGCCAGACGCGCACGCACGCCAAGGCGCGGCACCACGTTCAGACGGGCGGCCTCTTCCAGCACGATGGCGATTTCCGACATCTTCTCGATGACCAGATAGACCTTATGGCCCATCTTCTCGCCCACCAGCGCCAGACGGATGTATTCGCGATCTTTATAACCGTTGCAGACGATCACGCTACGGGTCATGCCCGCGTGCGCCAGCACCGCCATCAGTTCAGCCTTCGAACCGGCCTCCAGCCCCAGCGGTTCGCCGGAGTGGATCAAGGATTCAATCACGCGACGGTGCTGGTTGACCTTGATCGGGTAGACAAGGAAATAGTCGCCGTTGTAACCGTAGGATTCACGCGCGCGCTTGAAGGCGGCGTTAATCGAGCGCAGACGGTGTTGCAGGATCTGCGGGAAGCAGAACAGCGCCGGCAGGCGTTGTCCCTGGGCTTCGCGCGCTTTGACCAGCTCGGCCAGATCGACGCGCGCTTCCGGGACGTCAGGATCGGGGCAAACGCTGATATGGCCCAGTTCGTTAACGTCGTAATAGTTATTACCCCACCAGGCAATATTGTAGGTACGTAGCATTTTGCTGGCTTCCTGGGAGCTCATCGCAACCTCCTGCATGGAACGTAGTACACCGTGTTCGCCTGCTGACGAAAGCGAACCCAAAGACATGTCGTCAGACATAGCGAACCTCAACTTGTAATATTAACTACTATCGCAGTCGACAGACGCGATAACAACCCATGAACAGCCTTTAATCCCAGCAGATAGTGCTGGCACTGCAGCTGCGCGACCGGTTTCTTATTCATATATAGTAAAACACGTACCCGAAGCTGGTATGACAGCCCGGAGAAACCACGAGAAAACCCTTGCTCACGCAAGAGCGCCCTTGTTCAGTTTTCAAAAAGCCTGGAGGCCCTGGAATCCTGAGAAGCGCCGAGATGGGTAGAACATCGGCAGGTTTGCACGAAAGAGATGCAGATTGCGGGATAGAATTGCGCGACAGAACGACGCGACGAATCAGGCGAAAAACGTTGGTTCATTATCTGGTATCACCTCCACACTGCCCCGAAAAAGGCCAGCGACAAGCCAAAGCTATACATATCGAACAGCTGGCGAAACCGCCGCTGTGTAACAGAGTGCTTAACCCGGCTGGAAGTGGCGTCACGAGATGGAGCTTCGTGCGCTTTTTTAATGAGCCGCGCGCGGCGTTTTATACCGAGAAGCGGGGTAAAATGCAAAATAAAAATACGCGCCTTGCCGGGGTTGTCAGGAAAAATTTCCACCACGCTTTTTCCATTAATGCGGGCGATGTCAAAAAAATGTGGAAATGCGATGAAGTTCTGACCTAAAATAGCCATCCAGAAGTTAATCCATCTATACTGATTAACACTCAGACTGCTCGTGTCACTACCTGCAAGCTTTGGTAGGGTCATCTAACAAAGCCTCTCTACACAACAGTATGAGCTACACGAATACTCACAGGTAAAATAAAACATGGCAAAACACCTCTTTACGTCCGAGTCTGTATCAGAAGGGCATCCAGACAAAATTGCTGACCAAATCTCCGATGCCGTGCTGGACGCGATCCTCGAGCAGGATCCGAAAGCGCGCGTAGCGTGCGAAACCTATGTCAAAACCGGCATGGTTCTGGTTGGCGGTGAAATCACCACCAGCGCATGGGTTGATATCGAAGAGATCACCCGTAACACGGTGCGTGAAATTGGCTACGTGCATTCCGATATGGGCTTTGACGCCAACTCTTGCGCCGTCCTGAGCGCCATTGGTAAACAGTCCCCGGATATCAACCAGGGCGTTGACCGTGCCGACCCGCTGGAACAGGGCGCGGGCGACCAGGGCCTGATGTTTGGCTATGCCACTAACGAAACTGACGTGCTGATGCCGGCGCCGGTGACTTACGCGCACCGTCTGGTACAGCGCCAGGCTGAAGTTCGCAAAAACGGTACCCTGCCGTGGCTGCGTCCGGATGCGAAAAGCCAGGTCACTTTCCAGTATGACGACGGCAAAATCGTCGGCATCGATGCGGTTGTGCTTTCCACTCAGCACGCTGAAGATATCGATCAGAAATCCCTGCAGGAAGCAGTGATGGAAGAGATCATCAAGCCGATTCTGCCGACCGAATGGCTGAACGCTTCCACCAAGTTCTTCATCAACCCGACCGGACGTTTCGTCATCGGCGGCCCGATGGGCGACTGCGGTCTGACCGGTCGTAAGATCATCGTTGATACCTACGGCGGCATGGCTCGTCACGGCGGCGGCGCGTTCTCCGGTAAAGATCCATCTAAAGTTGACCGTTCCGCAGCCTACGCGGCGCGCTATGTGGCGAAAAACATCGTTGCCGCAGGCCTTGCTGACCGTTGTGAGATTCAGGTTTCCTACGCTATCGGCGTCGCTGAACCGACTTCAATCATGGTCGAAACCTTCGGCACCGAAAAAGTGCCTTCTGAACAGCTAACCCTGCTGGTACGCGAGTTCTTCGACCTGCGTCCGTACGGCCTGATTCAGATGCTGGATCTGCTGCACCCAATCTACAAAGAGACCGCGGCTTACGGTCACTTTGGTCGCGAACATTTCCCATGGGAAAAAACCGACAAAGCAGCCCTGCTGCGCGAAGCGGCTGGCCTGAAATAAGCCACCCCGCTTGACTGCTTAAGGCCAGCCCCGCGCTGGCCTTTTTGTTGCCCTGAATCTCTCTCCCCGACGTTTGACCATCGTTGATCCATTTCCCTCCTCCACGTGATGAAAGCGATTACATATATACCGCAAGGGCGGGATTGTTTTAGCTGCCAGTAGGCACGAACTCTTTTCACAATGTTACATAACATGTCGAATATTGCCGTTTCAGCGCAATCTTATTGGCGAGGTTTGATTTTTATATCTATGATTTGAATATATTTTTACTGATTACATATCTTTACCTTAGTGTAACCGATTACACAGTCGTGATTGTAATCACGTTTTTTTGTCCGGCACTGCCCTACTCTTAGCAGCGACAGAATCAATCACTCAACTGGAGGGCGTTATGCCTGACAACAAAAAACAAGGGCGTTCAAACAAGACGATGACGTTCTTTGTCTGTTTCCTCGCCGCGCTGGCCGGCTTATTGTTCGGCCTTGATATCGGCGTTATTGCCGGCGCCTTACCGTTCATTGCTAATGAATTCCAGATCAGCGCACACACCCAGGAGTGGGTGGTCAGCTCCATGATGTTCGGCGCCGCCGTCGGCGCAGTGGGCAGCGGCTGGCTCTCTTTCAAACTTGGGCGTAAAAAAAGCCTGATGATCGGCGCGATCCTGTTTGTGGCCGGTTCACTCTTTTCCGCCGCCGCGCCGAACGTCGAAATTCTGCTGATTTCCCGCGTATTGCTGGGGCTGGCGGTTGGCGTCGCCTCTTACACCGCGCCGCTGTACTTGTCGGAAATCGCACCGGAGAAAATCCGCGGCAGTATGATTTCGATGTACCAGTTGATGATCACCATCGGCATCCTCGGCGCCTACCTCTCTGACACCGCCTTCAGCTACAGCGGCGCGTGGCGCTGGATGCTCGGCGTGATTATCATCCCGGCAATCCTGCTGCTGATCGGCGTAATCTTCCTGCCGGATAGCCCGCGCTGGTTTGCCGCTAAACGCCGTTTCGTCGATGCCGAGCGCGTCCTGCTGCGCCTGCGCGATACCAGCGCGGAAGCCAAACGCGAGCTCGATGAAATCCGCGAAAGCCTGAAAGTCAAACAGTCCGGCTGGGCGCTGTTCAAAGAGAACAGCAACTTCCGCCGCGCGGTGTTCCTCGGCGTACTGCTGCAGATCATGCAACAGTTCACCGGGATGAACGTCATCATGTACTATGCGCCGAAGATTTTTGAACTGGCGGGCTATGCCAATACCACTGAGCAAATGTGGGGCACGGTGATCGTCGGCCTGACCAACGTACTGGCCACCTTTATCGCCATCGGCCTGGTCGATCGCTGGGGCCGTAAACCGACGCTGATCCTCGGCTTTATCGTGATGGCCGCCGGTATGGGCGTGCTGGGCAGCATGATGCATATCGGTATTCATTCTGCTACCGCGCAGTACTTCGCGGTACTGATGCTGCTGATGTTTATCGTCGGCTTCGCGATGAGCGCCGGCCCGCTGATTTGGGTACTGTGTTCTGAAATCCAGCCGTTGAAAGGCCGTGATTTCGGCATCACCTGCTCCACCGCGACCAACTGGATTGCCAATATGATCGTCGGCGCCACCTTCCTGACCATGCTGAACTCTCTCGGCAGCGCCAATACCTTCTGGGTCTACGGCGGTCTGAACGTGCTGTTTATCCTGCTGACTATCTGGCTGATTCCGGAAACCAAAAACGTCTCGTTGGAACATATCGAACGCAACCTGATGCAGGGACGTCCGCTGCGCGAAATCGGCGCCCGCGATTAATCCCCTCTGTGCTTCCTCCCCATCCGGGAGGAAGCTTCTTCTTGCTCTCCCCCGCGCGGCGCACTATCCTCTGGCGCTATGAAAACACCCCGAATTCCCATCGCTATCCAGCAGGCCGTCATGCGTAGCCTACGGGAGCATCTCGCCACCGCCAATCTCAAGCTGGAACGCCGCTATGCGGAACCGACGCTGGTTTATCAGCAGCGCGGCACCTCCGCCGGCACCGCGTGGCTGGAGAAAAACGAGATCCGCCTCAATCCAGTGCTATTGCTGGAAAATCAGCAGGCGTTTATCGATGAAGTGGTGCCGCACGAACTGGCGCATCTACTGGTGTGGAAGCACTTTGGCCGCGTCGCGCCGCACGGCAAAGAGTGGAAATGGATGATGGAGGCCGTGCTGGGCGTCCCCGCCCGCCGCACCCATCGCTTTGAGCTCGATTCAGTCCGCCAGAACACCTTCTCCTATCGCTGCCAGTGCCAGCAGCATCAGCTCACCGTCCGTCGCCATAACCGCGTGGTGCGCGGTGAAGCCACTTACCGCTGCGTTCGCTGCGGCGATCTGCTGGTGGCCGAAAAGTAACCACTGGAATTAATTAGAAACTTTCTGATCTGACTGATTGCATCTGACACCCTCATTCGCTACGTTGCGGGCTCGTTTTGACACGGAGTTTACGATGTCCCGTATGTATGTTTTCGCCGTCGCGTTATTCAGCGTGGCAGCCAGCGGCCAGCTTGCGGCCGCTGGTATTAATAGTTTTTCCCAAGCGAAAGCCGCTGGCGTAAAAGTGAATGCCGACGTCCCCGGCGACTTTTATTGCGGCTGTAAAATCGACTGGCAGGGTAAAAAAGGCGTTATCGATCTGGAATCTTGCGGCTACAAAGTGCGTAAAAATGAGAACCGCGCCAGCCGGGTCGAATGGGAACATGTGGTCCCGGCATGGCAGTTCGGCCACCAGCGCCAGTGCTGGCAGGATGGCGGGCGTAAAAACTGCGCCAAAGATCCGGAATACCGCAAAATGGAAAGCGATATGCATAACCTGCAGCCTGCGGTCGGCGAGGTCAATGGCGATCGCGGCAACTTTATGTACAGCCAGTGGAACGGCGGCGATGGACAGTATGGTCAATGCGCCATGAAGGTCGATTTCAAAGATAAAGTCGCCGAACCGCCAGTACGCGCCCGCGGCTCGATCGCCCGCACCTACTTCTATATGCGCGACCGCTATCAGCTAAATCTTTCCCGCCAGCAAACCCAGCTATTTACCGCCTGGGATAAGCAGTATCCGGTGACCTCCTGGGAATGCGAGCGCGATGAGCGAATCGCCAAAGTTCAGGGCAACCATAATCCTTACGTCCAGCAGGCTTGCCAGGCGCAAAAGAGCTAACCTACACTAGCGGCAATTGTTAATTTGCAGCCGCCGCCTTCTCCGCCGAGGGGAAGGCGCAATCTGCGCGAAGAACGGAATATCAAGCATGCGCATCCCCCGCATCCACCACCCGGAACGCATTACCCCCGGCAGCCACATCGCCCTCAGCGAAGATGCAGCCAACCACGTTGGCCGCGTCCTGCGCATGAGCAAAGGCCAGGAAATACAGCTATTTGATGGCAGCAATCAGGTTTTCGACGCGGTCATCACCGAAGCGGGCAAGAAAAACGTCATGGTCGAGGTTATCCGCGGCCAGATCGACGATCGTGAATCTCCGCTGCATATCCATCTCGGCCAGGTGATGTCACGTGGCGAAAAAATGGAATTCACCATCCAGAAATCGATCGAACTTGGCGTAAGCCTCATAACGCCACTGTTTTCCGAGCGCTGCGGCGTTAAACTGGATGCCGAACGCTTGCAGAAGAAGATTCAGCAATGGCAGAAAATCGCTATTGCCGCCTGCGAACAGAGCGGCCGTAACATCGTGCCGGAAATACGCCCGGCGATGCAGCTGGAAGCCTGGTGCGCCGAGGAAGAAAACGGCCTCAAGCTCAACCTGCACCCGCGCGCCAGCGCCAGTATCAATACGCTGCCGCTGCCGGTTGAACGTGTTCGCCTGCTGATTGGCCCGGAAGGCGGCCTGTCGGCGGAAGAGATAGCGATGACCGCTCGCTACCAGTTTACTGATATCCTGTTGGGACCGCGCGTTCTGCGTACTGAGACTACCGCGCTCACCGCCATCACCGCGCTGCAGGTGCGTTTTGGCGATCTGGGCTAAAATCTGGCGCAACGATCCGCAAACACGACAGCGCTAATGGAGAGAACAATGATCAAGCTCGGCATCGTGATGGACCCTATCGCATCCATCAACATTAAAAAAGACACCAGCTTCGCGATGTTGCTGGAAGCGCAGCGTCGCGGCTATGAACTCCATTATATGGAGATGAACGACCTGTACCTCATCAACGGCGAATCCCGCGCCCGTACGCGCACGCTGAGCGTCGAGCAGAATTACGACAAATGGTACGCGTTCACCGGCGAACAGGATCTTCCGCTGGCGGATCTCGACGTTATCCTGATGCGTAAAGACCCGCCGTTCGATACCGAGTTTATCTACGCCACCTACATTCTCGAGCGCGCCGAAGAAAAAGGTACGCTTATCGTCAACAAGCCGCAGAGCCTGCGCGACTGTAACGAAAAGCTGTTTACCGCCTGGTTCTCCGAACTCACCCCGGAAACGCTGGTGACCCGTAATAAAGCCCAGTTGAAAGCGTTCTGGGAGAAACACGGCGATATCATTCTCAAACCGCTGGACGGTATGGGCGGCGCCTCAATCTTCCGCGTAAAAGCGGGCGATCCGAACCTCGGCGTCATTTCCGAAACCCTGACCGAACTGGGTAGCCGCTACTGCATGGCGCAGAATTACCTGCCTGCCATCAAAGACGGCGACAAACGTGTGCTGGTTGTGGACGGCGAACCAGTGCCATACTGCCTGGCGCGTATCCCGCAGGGCGGTGAAACGCGCGGCAACCTGGCCGCCGGCGGCCGTGGCGAAGCGCGTCCGCTGACCGAAAGCGATTGGGAAATTGCCCGCCGCGTCGGCCCGACGCTAAAAGCCAAAGGCCTTATCTTCGTCGGCCTGGATATCATCGGCGATCGCCTGACCGAGATTAACGTCACCAGCCCGACCTGTGTGCGCGAAATCGAAGCCGCTTTCCCGGACGTGTCGATTACCGGCATGCTAATGGACGCTATCGAAAAACGTATCAATAAATAAGTACTGGGGCGGGCAAACGCCCGCCCGCCAGGCGTCTTCCGGCGCCGGTAAAATAAAGTGCATCGACACGTTTCTACTTTACCCGCATACTGGGTGTTGTTTTTTTAAACCAGGAACAGAACCTCTGACAATGAATTTACAGCATCACTTTCTGATTGCCATGCCTGCGCTACAGGACCCTCTTTTCCGTCGCTCCGTCGTCTATATCTGCGAGTACAACGACGATGGCGCCATGGGCATTATCATCAATAAGCCGCTGGAAAATTTGCAGGTGGAAGGGATCCTGGAAAAACTGAAAATCGCGCCGGTGGCGCGCAACCCGGAAATTCGCCTGGATAAACCGGTGATGGTCGGCGGCCCGCTGGCGGAGGATCGCGGTTTTATCCTGCATACGCCGCCGTCTGATTTTTCCTCCAGCATCCGTATCTCCGACAACACGGTGATTACCACCTCACGCGACGTGCTGGAAACTCTCGGTACCGATAAACAACCGAGCAACGTGCTGGTCGCGTTGGGCTACGCGTCGTGGGAAAAAGGGCAACTGGAGCAGGAAATTCTCGATAACGCCTGGCTTACCGCACCGGCCGATCAGAATATTTTGTTTAAAACGCCGATTGCCGATCGCTGGCGCGAAGCGGCCAAACTTATCGGTATCGATATCGTGACGATGCCTGCCGACGCGGGGCATGCATAATGAGCGGTACCTTTCTGAGTTTTGATTTTGGCACCAAAAGCATCGGCGTCGCCGTTGGGCAGCGCATTACCGGCACGGCGCGTCCGCTCCCGGCGCTGAAGGCGCAGGACGGCAAACCGGACTGGAACATCATCGAAAAGCTGCTGAAAGAGTGGCAGCCGGAAGCGGTGATTGTCGGCCTGCCGCTGAACATGGACGGCACTGAACAACCGCTAACCGCGCGAGCACGTAACTTCGCCAATAAAATTCATGGCCGCTTCGGCGTAAAAATCACTCTCCACGACGAGCGTTTAAGCACCGTCGAAGCCCGCGCCGGGCTGTTCGAACACGGAGGTTTTCGCGCGCTCAATAAAGGCAGCGTTGATTCCGCCTCTGCCGTGGTTATCCTCGAAAGCTATTTCGAACAAGGATACTGATCGGTAGCTCTGGGATGAAAGCGAAGCATAGATTCGCTTTTGCGCCGGGTGGCGGCTTCGCCTTACCCGGCCTACAAAACTTCCGCTGGCATCACCCGTAGGCCCGCGCAAGCGTAGCGCCGCCGGGCAATCATGGCAGCGGACGCGGAGCCGCTTTCGCGCCGGGTGGCGGCTTCGCCTTACCCGGCCTACAACCCCTTCGCTGGCATCACCCGTAGGCCCCCGCAAGCGTAGCCCCGCCGGGCAATCATGGCAACGGACGCGGAGCCGCTTTCGCGCCGGGTGGCGGCTTCGCCTTACCCGGCCTACAACCCCTCGCTGGCATCACCCGTAGGCCCGCGCAAGCGTAGCGCCGCCGGGCAATCAGTGACGCAGATGTTCATTCGCCCAGCTCACCGCCTGGGTACGGTTCTTCACGCTCAGCTTACGGAACACATTGTACAGATGAGTACGTACGGTGTTTTCGCTGATAAACAGCGCGCGAGCGATATCCATATTTGTTGCGCCACAGCGCAGCTCGTTGAGGATCTCACATTCACGCTCGGTCAACGGTGAGTTCTCCGTCGGCGCCGTGACCTGATCCGCAGAATACAGCGCCGGGTGCATCACGCTCAATTCAGCCGTCTGTTCACCATTCAATACGGCTTTGACGCCCTCAATTAAGCGCGATTGGTCATCGTCATGACGGAATACGCCATATAACGCAGGCCATTGCGCCATTTCGTACAACTCATACTTTTGCGCGCTATTGATAATCAATAAACGCGGATTATCTGCCTGTACGCGAATAATATCTCGCCACACGCTATTCAATTTCTTATTGGAAACAGCAATATCAAACAATATTACGGAATCTTTTGCCAGGCGTTGAGTTAGCGGTTTGTTGATATTATGCAGAGTTACGTTTACGGATAGCTTCTCAGTCAACCACGTCGCAAATGCATTACTCTGAATGGACGGATGAGTAATGAAAGTCACCTGACGCGAATGCAGTAAATTCTCCGATAAATTAATCACTTGAAACTCTCCTTAGCAGTACCCCGCCATCTTAGCGGTTAAATTAACTGAAAATTAAACGTTCAATAATGTATTTATATTTTCAAATACATTTTGGTTATTGAAACATCATTTCATGAGAATCTTCCTATTCCCGCAAACAGCATAAATCGAACCCCGCAAAAGTGTCAAAAGGTAATCCCACTTTTTTCCTGGTTAAGCGGGGTAAATGTAAGCCCGCTGTCATAACATTCATTATTTAGTCTTAGGTCGTACCACTTATTTGTATTATAAAAACATTTATCAAAACATTAATTGAACACTGAATTAACAATTTAATGAATACCATCTTAGTTTCATCACTACGAGGGGGATAACTCACCTGCCGCTGCACGTTGTTGAAAACTCTGCGCAAAGGTTTGCATCCCAGCCTGCTGGCTGGTTTGCATCACGCCGGGTAGTTGATGCGTTTTCCCTTCGCGGATCAAATTTGCCACCGCCGGCGTGTTCACTAAAAGTTCGTATAGCGCAACCCGGCCGCCAGAAGCATTTGGCAACAATTTTTGCGCCGCCACGGCGCATAAACTCCCTGCCAGCTGGCTACGAACCGGCTCTTTTTCTTCCGCTGGAAAGACATCCACCAGCCGCTCGATGGCCTGCGCCGCGCTGCGGGTATGCAGCGTCGCCATCACCAGGTGCCCGGTTTCGGCTGCGGTCAGCGCCAGGCGAATGGTTTCGCTATCGCGCAGCTCGCCTAATAAGATGACGTCAGGGTCCTGGCGCAGCGCCACGCGTAGCGCCGCCGCGAAGGAGGAGCAATGGCGGCCGATTTCGCGCTGCTGGATCAGGCAGTTTTTGCTGGCGTGAATAAACTCCACGGGATCCTCAAGGGTTAAAATATGACCATGGCGATGTTGATTGAGGTAGTCCACCATCGCCGCCAGGGTGGTCGATTTGCCGCTACCGGTAGCGCCGGTAACCAGGATCAAACCACTCTCTTCATTTAGCAGTTCGCTAAGCGCGGCGGGCGCGCACAAATCAACCAACTGCGGGCATTGCTGCGGCAACAGACGCAAAGCCAGCGACAGGCCGCGCGTGTGGGCAAAAGCGCTGGCGCGCAGCCGAGGCCCGTTCGGGAGGACCAAAGCGAAGTCAACCTGACCATCGGTACGCCACTTCGCCAGCTGTGGGTCGTTAAGCCAGCGAGCGAGGATTTTCTCAACATCCGGCGAAGTAAAGGGCGCAGGCTCAAGCTTTCCCAAACGACGCCAGCGCGGCGGATACGCGCTGCACAGGTGTAGATCGGAGACGTTATGCTTTACACTAAGGGCCACGATTTCTTCCAGCTCCATAACTGATCCTCGGAATATGAACGATATTGCGCATAACCTGGCACAGGTCCGGGATAAAATCTCAGGCGCTGCCGCCCGCTGCGGCCGCGCTCCAGAAGAAGTTACGTTGCTTGCAGTGAGTAAAACCAAACCTGCGAGCGCTATCGAAGAAGCAATGGCCGCAGGACAGCGGGCATTCGGCGAAAACTACGTCCAGGAAGGGGTGGATAAAATCCGCTATTTCCAGCAGGCGGGCGTCAGCGGGCTGCAATGGCACTTCATCGGCCCGTTGCAGTCCAACAAAAGCCGGCTGGTGGCCGAACATTTTGACTGGTGCCACACCGTCGACCGGTTGAAAATCGCCAGCCGCCTGAGCGAGCAACGTCCGGCGGATCTAGCGCCGCTGAACGTGCTGATTCAAATCAACATCAGCGATGAACAGAGTAAATCCGGGATCCCGCTGGCGGAGCTTGACGCTTTAGCCGCCGGTGTCGCCGCCTTACCGAACCTCCAGCTTCGCGGGTTAATGGCCATTCCGGCGCCAGAGTCAGAGTATGAAAGGCAGTTTGCCGTCGCCCAACAAATGGCGGTAGCATTCGCGCAACTGAAAACGCTCTACCCTTCGGTTGATACGCTCTCTCTGGGCATGTCGGATGACATGGAAGCCGCTATCGCGGCGGGAAGCACTATGGTGCGCATCGGGACCGCAATCTTCGGCGCGCGCGACTACAGCAAAAAATAAGGAATCTGAGGAACGCCATGAAGACGTTGACCTTCCTGCTCTCCACGGTCATTGAACTCTACACAATGGTCATGTTGTTACGCGTCTGGATGCAGTGGGCGCGCTGCGACTTTTACAATCCGTTTTCGCAGTTCGTGGTGAAAGCCACCCAGCCTATCGTCGGGCCACTGCGCCGGATTATCCCGGCAATGGGGCCGCTGGATAGCGCCTCCCTGCTGGTCGCCTTCGTGCTCTGCGTTATCAAGGCGATCGTGCTGTTTATGGTAGTCACCTTCCAGCCGATTATCTGGATTGCCGCGGTGCTGATCCTGCTGAAAACCATCGGTTCGCTGATTTTCTGGGTGCTGCTGCTGATGGCTATTATGAGCTGGGTAAGTCAGGGTCGCAGCCCGGTGGAATACGTGCTGATGCAGTTGGCCGACCCGCTGCTGCGCCCGATTCGCAACCTTCTGCCATCCATGGGCGGCATCGACTTTTCGCCGATGGTGCTGGTGCTGCTGCTGTACGTGATTAATATGGGGATCGCCGAGCTGCTGCAAGCTACCGGCAATGTCCTGCTTCCGGGTCTGTGGATGGCGCTATGAGTGCCGTTGAAGTCTGTGCTGACGGGCTGGTGCTCAGGCTGTATATTCAGCCAAAGGCCAGCCGCGATAGCCTTGTTGGTCTGCATGGCGACGAGCTCAAAGTCGCCATCACCGCCCCACCCGTCGACGGCCAGGCAAATGCCCATCTGGTAAAATATCTCGCTAAACAGTTCCGCGTCGCGAAAAGCCAGGTGCTTATCGAAAAAGGCGAACTGGGCCGTCATAAACAGGTAAAAATCATTCACCCGCAGCAGATCCCGCCCGCCGTCGCGGCGCTGACTGACTAAACAGGATTGAATATGCAAAAAGTTGTACTCGCTACCGGCAACGCCGGTAAAGTTCGCGAGCTGGCCTCGCTGCTGGAAGATTTTGGTCTCGACGTCGTCGCCCAGACCGAGCTTGGGGTCGATTCCGCCGAAGAAACCGGCCTGACCTTTATCGAAAACGCGATCCTCAAAGCGCGTCACGCCGCGCAGGTCACCGGCCTGCCGGCCATCGCCGACGATTCGGGCCTGGCGGTGGATGCGCTGAGCGGCGCGCCGGGAATTTACTCCGCCCGCTACTCGGGCGAAAACGCCAGCGACCAGCAGAATCTGGAAAAGCTGCTGGATGCTCTGCAGGATGTGCCCGATGAGCAACGTCAGGCCCAGTTCCACTGCGTGCTGGTGTATCTGCGTCATGCCGAAGACCCGACGCCGCTGGTATGCCATGGCAGCTGGCCGGGCGTGATTACTCGTCAGGCGGCAGGTAACGGCGGCTTTGGCTATGACCCAATTTTCTTTGTACCGTCCGAGGGTAAAACCGCGGCGGAGCTGAGCCGTGAAGAGAAAAGCGCCATTTCCCACCGCGGGCAGGCGCTGAAACTGTTACTGGAAGCATTACGTAATGGCTAATTTGCCGCCTCTGAGTCTTTATATTCATATCCCGTGGTGCGTGCAGAAGTGCCCGTACTGCGATTTCAATTCGCATGCGTTAAAGGGCGAAGTGCCGCACGACGACTACGTCCAGCACCTGCTTGCCGATCTGCGCCACGATGCGCCATACGCACAGGGACGTGAAATTAAGACTATTTTTATCGGCGGCGGTACGCCGAGCCTGCTTTCCGGCCCGGCGATGAAAACCCTGCTTGATGGCGTGCGCGCCTGCCTGCCGCTGGCGGCGGATGCGGAGATCACCATGGAAGCCAATCCGGGGACCGTGGAGGCCGATCGCTTCGTTGACTATCAGCGTGCCGGCGTCAACCGTATCTCCATCGGCGTGCAGAGCTTTAGCGAGCCCAAATTGCAGCGTCTGGGACGTATTCACGGCCCGGAAGAGGCAAAACGCGCGGCGCGGCTGGCGAGCGGCCTCGGGCTGCGTAGCTTTAACCTCGATTTAATGCATGGCCTGCCGGACCAGTCGCTGGAAGAAGCGCTGGATGACTTACGCCAGGCGATCGCGCTGAATCCGCCGCATCTGTCGTGGTATCAGTTGACTATTGAACCGAACACGCTGTTTGGTTCGCGTCCGCCGGTGTTACCGGATGACGATGCGCTGTGGGATATTTTCGAACAGGGACATCAATTGCTGCGCGCCGCAGGTTATCAGCAGTACGAGACCTCCGCTTACGCCAAACCAGGCTATCAGTGCCAGCACAATCTCAACTACTGGCGCTTTGGCGACTACCTCGGTATCGGCTGCGGCGCGCACGGCAAAGTGACCTTCCCCGATGGCCGCATTCTGCGTACGGCGAAAACCCGTCACCCGCGCGGCTACATGGAAGGCCGTTACCTGGAGCGTCAGCACGACGTGGAGGCGGCGGATAAACCGTTCGAGTTCTTTATGAACCGCTTCCGCCTGCTGGAGGCCGCGCCGCGCGCGGAGTTCAGCTTGTATACCGGACTTGATGAGCAGGTTATCCGTCCGCAAATCGATGCCGCCATCGCCGAAGGCTATCTGCTGGAAGATGCGCAAAACTGGCAGATTACCGAGCACGGTAAGCTGTTTTTAAATTCGCTGCTGGAGCTGTTCCTCAGCGAAGAATAATCCCTGCGGGCGGCGCATCGTCGCCCGTATCTTCCCCCTACATCCTCTCCCGCTACGGTCAAATCGACTGGCGTTTTTTTGTTCGCTTATTTGCTGCGAATCACAAAATCCGATCGACTTTTTTCCTTTTCTTGACTCATTTTTTGCGCAATGGTAATCCTGCTTCATCGGTTGAGCAAATGTAAAACCGACGTATCCTACATGTGAATTATTGGTAACTCTGATTAAAAAAGTCTCTGTAACGTCGGCGCAACCCGGCGGGCTTAAGCCTATAAAAAAGAGGGTAACACAATGAATTACCGTAATATATTTATCACACTCGCCGCACTAACCGGCACCGTCACGGCTTCAGCCTGGTCTGCAGAGTCCGCCACCGTGGCCTTTTTAATGCCCGATCAGGCCTCTACCCGCTATGAGCAGCACGACTTCCCCGGTTTTAAGGCGGAAATGAGCAAGCTTTGCGCGGAATGTAAGGTCATCTATCAGAATGCCAACGCCAACGCGTCGCTCCAGCAGCAGCAGTTCAACTCGGTAATCGCCCAGGGGGCGAAAGTGATCGTCCTGGATCCGGTTGACTCTTCCGCCGCCGCCGCGCTGGTCGAAAACGCCCAGGCGCAGGGGGTCAAGGTCATTGCCTATGACCGCCCGGTGCCAAACAAACCGGCCGATTTCTACGTCTCATTTGATAACGAGGGCATTGGCTACGCCATCGCGAAATCTCTCACCGACCATTTGAAAGCGAGCGGCGTGCCGCAGGACGCCGGGGTGCTGCAAATTAACGGTTCGCCAACCGATGCCGCCGCAGGGCTGATCCGCGACGGTATCCATCGCGGATTGAAAGAGTCCGGTTACAAAACGCTGGCCGAATTCGACACCCCGGAGTGGGCGCCGCCGAAAGCCCAGGAGTGGACCGCCGGGCAGGTTACCCGCTTTGGCGACAAAATTAAGGGCGTGGTCGCGGCGAACGACGGTACCGGCGGCGGGGCGATTGCCGCCTTTAAAGCTGCCGGCGTCCAGCCGCTGCCGCCGGTCACCGGCAATGACGCCACTATCGCCGCGCTGCAGCTGATCATCGCCGGCGACCAGTACAACACCATCTCCAAGCCATCGGAGATCGTTGCCGCAGCGGCGGCCAAAGTGGCGGTTGATTTTATTCAGGGCAAAAAACCGCAGGCCAGCACCACCCTGTACAACACCCCTTCCCAGCTATTTACCCCGGAAGTGGTGACCGCCAAAAACATCAAAGCGGAAATCTTCGATAAAAAAATCCAGACCTGGGATCAGGTGTGTAGCGGCGAATACGCCGCCGCCTGCCAGAAGTTAGGCATCAGCAAGTAACCTGTGACCCTGCGCCCGCCGCGGCGGGCGTGATTTCGCCATTATTGAGGTCGTTTTGTATGCCGCAACAACAACACAACTCCGCCGCCGGGCGGCCAATACTGCAACTGCGCAACGTCTCTAAACATTTTGGCGCGGTGTCGGCGCTGACGGATATCGAATTAGAAGTCCACGCCGGCGAGGTGGTCGCGCTGGTCGGCGACAACGGCGCGGGCAAATCCACGCTGGTGAAGATCCTCGCCGGCGTCCACCAGCCGACCTCCGGCACCATTGAGTTTGACGGCAACCCTGTCACCCTCGATAGCCCCGGCAAAGCGCTGGAATACGGTATTGCCACGGTGTTTCAGGATCTGGCGCTGTGCGAAAACCTTGATGTGGTGGCAAACCTGTTTCTGGGCCATGAAATTTCGCCGTTCCAGCTTGATGAAGTAGCGATGGAAGTGAAAGCCTGGACGCTACTGCAGGAGCTGGCGGCACGAATTCCATCAGTACGCGAACCGGTGGCATCGCTTTCCGGCGGCCAGCGGCAGACCGTCGCCATCGCCCGTTCGCTGCTGCTGAATCCTAAAATCATCATGCTCGATGAGCCTACCGCGGCGCTGGGCGTCGCGCAGACCGCGGAAGTGCTCAACCTGATTGAGCGCGTTCGCGAGCGCGGGCTTGGCGTCATCATCATCAGTCACAACATGGAAGACGTTCGCGCCGTCGCCGACCGTATCGTGGTGCTGCGTCTCGGGCGCAACAAGGGGATCTTCACGCCCGATGCTTCTAATCAGGATCTGGTCGCCGCGATCACCGGCGCGACGGAAAACGCCGTCTCACGCCGGGTTGAACGTAAATCACAGCCCACGACTTCCGGAGCGATGTAATTTTATGAACAGTAAGACCGCATCCCACACCGCGCTGGACCGCAGCGATGAGCGCGTTCGTCACGACGAGGGCCTGTTCGGCGCCCTGCGCGCGCAGATAACCCGCATCAAAACCGGCGATCTCGGCACCGCGCCGGTGATCGCCGGGCTGATTGTGATTTCCCTGGTCTTCACCTTCCTCAATCCGGTCTATATCGCGCCGAATAACCTGGTGAACCTGCTGTTTGATTGCGCGACGGTCGGTTTTATCTCGCTCGGCATCGTCTGCGTTTTGATGCTTGGCGAGATAGACCTGTCGGTCGGCTCCATGAGCGGCCTGGCATCGGCTATCGTCGGCGTGCTGTGGGTGAACGCAGGATGGCCGCTGGCGGGAGCCATCGCCGTGGCGCTGGTCTGCGGTGTGGCCGTCGGGCTGGTCTACGCGCTGCTGTATAACCGCGTCGGGATGCCGAGTTTCGTCGCCACCCTCGCCGGCCTGCTGGCGCTGCTGGGCATGCAGCTGTATATCCTCGGGCCGAGCGGCAGCATTAACCTACCCTACACGTCGCCGCTGGTACGCTTTGGCCAACTGCTGGTGATGCCCGGCTGGTTCTCACACCTGATGGCGCTGCTGCCGGGGCTGGCGATTATTGTCTTTGGCCTGAAAAAACGCTCGCGGCGCCTGGCGGCCAATCTTTCCGCCGAGGGGGTCAGCTCGCTACTGGCGCGCGCGATCGCGCTGACGATTATCTTCGAGGCCGCGGTGCTTTACCTCAATCAGGGGCGCGGTATTCCGTGGATTTTCGGTCTTTTCGTCGCCTGCGTGATGATCCTCAACTACGCGCTGAAACGGACAAAATGGGGCCGCTCGATGTTCGCGGTCGGCGGCAACCGTGAAGCAGCGCGCCGTTCGGGCATTAACGTACGGGCGATTTATGTGAGCGCTTTCGTCCTGTGTACCACGCTTGCGACCTTCGGCGGCATTCTCGCGGCGTCACGACTGGCCTCCGCCAGCCAGCAGGCCGGCACCGGCGACGTCAACCTCAACGCCATCGCCGCAGCGGTGATCGGCGGCACCAGCCTGTTCGGCGGACGCGGCAGCGCCTGGTCCGCGCTATTGGGGATCATCGTGATTCAGTCGATTTCAAATGGGCTGACGCTGTTGAACCTGCCGTCATCGCTGCGCTATATCATTACCGGCGCGGTACTGGCGATTGCGGTTATCATTGATTCTCTGGCTCGCCGTTCACGCGTGTCGCACGGCCGGGCCTGAGTGGAGAAGAGCGCGGCCCAAAGCTATGCGGGCCGCGAAATCTTGATTATTTTAACGAGCCAACCAGCGCTTTGCGGCTCTCTTCCAGCGAGACCACCCGGCTGCAGACATCTTTGCCAAACTGCTGGAAATCCGCTTCCTGGTTTTTCCACTCATCCTGGATTGCGGTTTGCAGGCCGCCAAGACTGCCGAGAATGCCCTGCAGCGGGTTGCCGCCGCCTTTGAGCACCGCTTTGGCGCCCATCTCGTTAATGCTGTCCTGCAGAATGCCGCCCATCGCCTGATTCACCAGCTGTTGGCCATCGGCGCGAACCTGGTCGATAGCTTTATAGTGGAAAGTCAGGCCATCGCTGCGACGTTCGATAATGCGGTTCATCTGTTCTTTCAGCTGCGCGTCCAGCTTGGTCAGGCGGCTATGCATACTGCTGCTGGCGCCGACCTGCTCGGTGATGATTTTATCCAGCGCCTTGCGGCCCTTCTCGACGCGCGAGCGCGCGCCGTCGTCAATCCACGGCAGGCTGCTGCGCAGACCGGCCTGATAATCTTGCGCCTGTTCGCGCTGGGCGGCGCTAAGGGCATAGGCTTTACCGTTAAAAGTCAGATTGCCGTCCGGCTTAATCACCAGATCGCCGTTTTCCCCCTTCACCTGCACCTGCTGCGGGCTGAGGATCACATCGTCACGCGGCGTGACGCTACACTGGTAGTCCGCGTGGGCAGACAAAGCGGTGACGGAAAGCGCCACCGCCAGCAGCGTTTTGCGCATCTTTTTACTCCCTTAAGACAAATCGGGCCGGCAATTGCCGACCCTTGTCAAACTTAGTCCCACCAGACGTCAAAAAGTTCGCTGGTGCGCACATCCGCTAATTTACGATCTTCCAGCCACTTACGAACGATGGCCTGATGCTCTTCGGTGCATTTACCGATTTCCTGCATGCAGATGAGCCCTTCCCACGAGAGATAGCCGCTGCCGTCAAAGGCCAGTTTGTTTGGCTCAATGACCTCTTCGATCAGATCGTTGACCGTCTGGTCGATCTGCTCTTCGCTGGTCCCTTCCGGGAAACGCCAGGCTACGGAGAAACCTAACTCCTGAAACTCGTCGATATGCATTTTTTTACGCAGACGACGGCTACGATTCTTGGCCATTATTTCACCCTCTCGAACATTAAGTCCCATACGCCGTGGCCAAGACGATGGCCACGTTGTTCAAATTTGGTTACCGGGCGCGATTCCGGGCGCGGTACGTAATCGTTACTTTCCGACAGGTTACGATAGCCTTCCAGCGAAGACATCACTTCCAGCATATGCTCGGCATAGGCTTCCCAGTCGGTCGCCATATGGAAGACGCCGCCCAGCTTCAGCTTGCTTTTTACCAGCTCGGCGAAAGGCGGCTGCACGATACGACGTTTATTATGACGCGCTTTATGCCACGGGTCAGGGAAAAACAGCTGAACCATATTCAGCGAGTTATCCGGGATCATCGTGTGCAGCACTTCGACCGCATCGTGACACATTACGCGCAGATTTTGTACGCCTTCTTCTTCCGCGGACGCCAGGCATGCGCCGACGCCCGGCGAGTGCACTTCAATACCGAGGAAGTTTTGCTCCGGTTTAGCTTTCGCCATCGCCACCAGCGAGGCACCCATGCCGAAACCAATTTCTAAGGTGACCGGCGCTTCGCGGCCAAACAGGGCGGCGAAATCGAGCGGCGCATCGTTGAATTCAACGCCCATCACCGGCCAAATGTTATCCAGCGCATGCTGCTGCCCTTTCGTCAGGCGGCCCTGGCGACGGACGAAGCTACGAATACGGCGCAGCGGGCGACCGTTTTCATCGAATTCCGGAGAAATGACGTCGTTTTTCATAAAAGTTAAGTCTGCTTGTGAATGTGTTCGGAAAACGGGCATTATCCAAAGTTACCCGGCGGATGCAAGGGTTTACAGCCACTCGCCCTTGTGCTGCAATCTGCCACCCTGTAATCGCGATTCCGGAGCCGTAGCTTTGACTTTTCTCGCCGCGCAATTTTCAGCCCAGGTCCTGGACTGGTACGACAAATACGGCCGTAAAACCCTGCCCTGGCAAATCGCCAAGACGCCTTACAAAGTATGGCTCTCCGAAGTGATGTTGCAACAAACCCAGGTCACCACGGTTATTCCCTATTTTGAACGCTTTATGGCGCGTTTCCCAACGGTTGTTGATTTAGCCAACGCGCCGCTCGATGAAGTGCTGCATCTGTGGACCGGCCTTGGCTACTACGCGCGAGCGCGCAATTTACATAAAGCCGCGCAGCAGGTCGCCACGCTGCACGGCGGCGAGTTCCCGCAAACCTTTGAAGAGGTGGCCGCGCTTCCCGGCGTCGGGCGCTCGACGGCGGGGGCGATTTTATCCCTTTCGCTCGGTCAGCATTATCCGATTCTCGACGGCAACGTGAAGCGGGTACTCGCCCGCTGCTATGCTGTGAGCGGCTGGCCGGGGAAAAAAGAGGTGGAAAAACGGCTGTGGGAAATAAGCGAAGAGGTGACGCCGGCGCAGGGCGTAGAGCGCTTCAACCAGGCGATGATGGATCTCGGCGCGATGGTTTGCACCCGCTCGAAGCCGAAGTGCGAACTGTGCCCGCTGAGTAACGGCTGCGTGGCCTACGCTAACCATTCATGGGCGGAATATCCGGGGAAAAAACCGAAGCAGACCATCCCGGAGCGCACCGGCTACTTCCTGCTGATGCAGCACGGCGACGAGGTGTATCTCTCCCAACGTCCGCCGGTAGGTTTATGGGGCGGATTGTTCTGTTTTCCGCAGTTTGAGGATGAAGCCGGGCTACGCGAGTGGCTAGCGCAGCGTCAGATAAAGGCCGATAATCTGACGCAATTAACCGCCTTCCGCCACACTTTCAGCCATTTCCACCTGGATATTGTGCCGATGTGGCTTACAGTGCACTCATCTGGCGCATGCATGGATGAAGGTAACGCACTCTGGTATAACTTAGCGCAGCCGCCATCGGTCGGACTGGCGGCCCCCGTGGAGCGCTTGTTGCAACAGTTGAAAGCCGGAACGCCGGTCTAGTTTTTTCGGCTATAAAAGAGGATTGATTATGAGCAGAACGATTTTTTGTACTTTCCTGCAGCGTGAAGCGGACGGCCAGGATTTCCAGCTGTATCCGGGCGAGCTCGGTAAGCGCATTTACAACGAAATTTCCAAAGAGGCCTGGGCGCAGTGGCAGCATAAGCAGACCATGCTGATCAACGAGAAAAAACTCAGCATGATGAACCCGGAGCACCGCAAGCTGCTGGAACAGGAGATGGTGCAGTTCCTGTTTGAAGGGAAAGACGTTCACATCGAAGGCTACACGCCGCCGGAACAACAGTAAGGGCCTCACGGCCTTTACCAAACAAACACAACACGCACTCCCGGAATGATGAAAAAATACTTAGCGCTCGCGCTGATTGCGCCACTGCTCGTGTCCTGTTCCAGTTCCAATAAAAAAGGCGCCGAATATAACGAGGCCTGGGTCAAGGACACTAACGGATTCGATATCCTGATGGGCCAGTTTGCCCATAACATCGAGAACATTTGGGGGTATAACGAAGTTCTGCTCGCCGGGCCGAAGGACTACGTAAAATATACCGATCAATATCAAACCCGTAGCCACATCAACTTTGATGCCGGTACGATTACCGTCGAGACCATCGCCGGAACCGATCCGCAAGGAAGGTTACGCCAGGCGATTATCAAAACCCTGTTGATGGGCGATGACCCCAACTCTATCGACCTCTATTCCGACGTCGATGATATTCAGATTTCCAAAGAACCGTTCCTCTACGGCCAGGTCGTCGATAACACCGGTGAATCCATCCGCTGGGAGTGGCGCGCCGCGCGCTATGCCGATTATCTGCTGCAAACCCGCCTGAAGAGCCGTAACAACGGCCTGCGCATGATTTATAGCATCACCATTAATCTGGTGCCTAACCACCTCGATAAACGTGCGCATAAATATCTCGGTATGGTGCGCCAGGCCTCGCGTAAATACGGCGTAGATGAGTCGCTGATCCTTGCGATAATGCAGACAGAGTCGTCGTTTAACCCCTATGCGGTGAGCCACGCGGATGCCATGGGGCTGATGCAGGTCGTTCAGCACAGCGCGGGGAAAGACGTCTTCCGTTCGCAGGGCAAATCCGGCCTGCCGAGCCGCAGCTATCTGTTTGACCCGGCGAATAACATCGATACCGGTACCGCCTATCTGGCGATGCTGAACAACGTTTATCTCGCCGGCATCGATAACCCCACCTCGCGTCGCTACGCGGTGATCACCGCCTATAACGGCGGCGCCGGCAGCGTACTGCGCGTCTTCTCCAGCGATAAAGTCCAGGCGGCGAACATCATTAACAGTATGGCGCCAGGCGACGTCTACCAGACGCTCACCACCCGCCATCCATCTGCCGAATCGCGCCGTTATCTGTATAAAGTTAACACCGCGCAAAAAAGTTATCGCCGTAAGTAACGCTTCTCCCCCACAGGCCCGGGCATCGCACCGGGCCTCTCTTTTTTTATGACATACTTGGTAATATCTTTCGATTTTCTGCGGCAGTTAACAGAAGCTTGCAATCGCTGAATGATAGAATTACATCAAAATAACGTTGGTTATGTTATTTAAAACACATAACAAGCCCACATTCGTGAGGATAAATACATGAATCTTAAGCTGCAGTTAAAAATACTGTCGTTCCTGCAGTTCTGCCTTTGGGGGAGTTGGCTAACCACGCTCGGCTCGTACATGTTCGTCACCCTGAAGTTTGACGGCGCGGCCATCGGCGCGGTGTATAGCTCGCTCGGTATCGCCGCCGTTCTGATGCCAACGCTGCTCGGGATCGTCGCCGATAAATGGATCAGCGCCAAATGGGTGTATGCCATCTGCCACCTGGTCGGCGCGTTAACGCTGTACCTCGCGGCGCAGGTCACTACGCCAGGCGAGATGTTCCTCGTGATCTTGCTTAACTCGCTGGCCTATATGCCGACGCTTGGCTTGATCAACACCATCTCCTACTACCGCCTGCAGTCGGCGGGGCTGGATATCGTGACCGATTTCCCGCCAATTCGTATCTGGGGCACCATCGGCTTTATCCTCGCCATGTGGGGCGTCAGCTTCTCTGGCTTCGAACTTAGCCATATGCAGCTTTATATCGGCGCGACGCTGTCGGTCTTGCTGGCGCTGTTCACCCTGACGCTGCCGCATATTCCGGTCGCCAACGCCCAGCGCAACCAGAGCTGGACCGAGATGCTCGGCCTGAACGCCTTTGCGCTGTTTAAAAACAAGCGTATGGCAATCTTCTTTATCTTCTCCATGATGCTCGGCGCCGAACTGCAGATCACCAATATGTTTGGCAACACCTTCCTGCACAGCTTCGATAAAGACCCGCTGTTCTCCGGTAGCTTTATCGTCGAGCACGCATCGGTATTGATGTCGATTTCGCAGATCTCCGAAACGCTGTTTATTCTGACTATCCCGTTCTTCCTTAGCCGCTACGGCATTAAGAACGTGATGCTGATTAGTATCGTGGCGTGGATGCTGCGCTTCGGCCTGTTCGCCTTCGGCGACCCGACGCCGTTCGGTACTGTCCTGCTGGTGCTGTCGATGATCGTCTACGGCTGCGCCTTCGACTTCTTCAACATCTCCGGTTCAGTGTTCGTTGAGAAAGAGGTGCGTCCGGAAATCCGCGCCAGCGCCCAGGGTATGTTCCTGATGATGACCAACGGCTTCGGCTGCATCCTTGGTGGGATGGTGAGCGGCAAAGTTGTCGAGCACTTTACCGTTGAGGGGATCACTAACTGGCAAAGCGTGTGGCTGATTTTCGCCGCCTACTCGCTGGTGCTGGCCTTCGCTTTCGTGGCGCTGTTCAAGTATCAACACGTCAGACAGCCTGCCGCCGCGCGCCAGAACGCCTGATTGTCTTTGCCCGGTGACGGCTGACGCCTTACCGGGCCTACAGAATTTGTAGATACTGTTATCGGTTGGCAACGGTTTTGTCGCACAGGGGTTTTCCCGGAGGCGGCGCGTTGCGCCTTCTCCGGGCTACCAAATCGCACAGCGCTGTAGCCCCGGTAAGCGGCAGCGCCACCGGGGGTTTTGAGGCCATTGGTACCGGCAGTTTCAGCCAGCACGATGATTAAATTAAAGGCAGGCCGCACGGACCGTAGGCCGGATAAGGCGCCAGCCGTCATCCGGCAAAATACGCGCACAATGCCTGGTCCCGGCTTAGGCTTTCAACACATACCCATACAACCGCTTAATACCATCGGCATCCGTTTCGCTATAAACCCCCTGCAGCTCCGGCGAAAAGCCCGGCAGCATATTGACCCCCTCTTCCAGCGCGAGGAAGTAGCGCAGCACCGCGCCTCCCCAGATCTCGCCCGGCACCACGCACAGCACGCCCGGCGGATACGGTAGCGCCCCTTCCGCCGCGATGCGGCCTTCGGCCTCGCTCAGGCGCACCAGCTCAACGTTACCGCGGATAAATTCACGGTTGGCGTCCTGCGGGTTCATCACCACCTGCGGGAAACTCTGCTTGCGGAACATCGCCTTTTGCAGGTCTTTAACATCAAAACTGACGTACAGATCGTGCATTTCCTGACACAGCTGACGAATGGTGTAATCGCGGTAGCGAACCGGGTATTTGTTGTAAATAGTCGGCAATACCTCAGCAAGCGGCGAATCCGCTTCGATATGCTGTTCGAACTGGGCCAGCATCGCCACCAGCCGTGCCAGTTTCTCCGCGCTTTCCGCCGGCGTCAGCAGGAACAAAATCGAGTTGAGATCGCACTTCTCCGGCACGATGCCGTTTTCGCGCAGGTAGTGCGCCAGGATGGTCGCCGGGATGCCAAACTCGGTATAGTCGCCGCTATCGGCATCGATACCCGGCGTGGTCAGCAGCAGCTTACACGGATCGACAAAGTATTGATTGTCAGCATAACCGCTAAAGCCGTGCCAGCTCGCGCCCGGTTCGAAGCTAAAGAAGCGCCGTTCGCTGGCGATAGTCGCCGTCGAATGCTCCTGCCACGGTTTCCCGCCGACCAGCGGCGGCACAAACGGCCGCAATAATTTACACTGCGCCAGTATCGCTTTACGCGCTTCGATACCCAGCTCAACGCACTCCGCCCACAGCCGCCGACCGCTCTCTCCTTCGTGGATTTTGGCATTCACATCGAGCGAGGCGAACAGCGGATAAAACGGACTGGTGGAAGCATGCAACATAAAGGCATTATTCAGCCGCTTATGCGGGCAGAAACGCGCCTGGCCGCGCAGATGGTTATCTTTCTTGTGAATTTGCGAGGTCTGCGAAAAACCGGCCTGCTGCTTATGCACCGATTGCGTCACAAAAATGCCCGGATCGTTTTCATTGAGATCCAACAGCAGCGGCGAGCAGTCAGCCATCATCGGGATAAACTGCTCGTAACCGACCCACGCCGAGTCAAACAGGATGTAATCGCAGAGATGGCCGATTTTATCCACCACCTGGCGCGCGTTATACACCGTGCCGTCATAGGTGCCCAGCTGGATCACCGCCAGGCGGAACGGGCGCGGCGCGTCGGCTTTTTCCGGCGCCGCCTCGCGGATCAGCTCGCGCAGGTAGGTTTCATCAAAGCAGTGGTCGTCGATGCCGCCGATAAAGCCGAACGGGTTGCGCGCGGCTTCCAGATAGACCGGCGTCGCCCCGGCCTGGATCAGCGCGCCATGATGATTTGATTTATGGTTGTTGCGATCGAACAGTACCAGATCGCCGCGGGTCAGCAGCGCATTGGTCACGACCTTGTTCGCCGCGGAAGTGCCGTTAAGCACGAAGTAGGTTTTATCGGCATTGAAGACTTTTGCCGCAAATTTCTGCGCGTGCTTCGCAGAACCTTCATGGATCAACAGATCGCCGAGCTTGACGTCGGCGTTGCACATGTCGGCGCGAAAAACGTTCTCGCCGAAAAACTCGTAGAACTGGCGGCCCGCCGGATGCTTTTTAAAGAACGCGCCATGCTGATGGCCGGGACAGGCGAAGGTGCTGTTGTCCATCTCAACGTACTGGCTAAGCGTGTTGAAAAACGGCGGCAGCAGTTTCTCTTCATAGCCGCAGGCGGCCGCTTCCAGCTCCAGCCACTCCTGCTCTTTGCCGCTAATCACCGCGACGACTCCTTCCGGCTTATCCGTTTGCGTTTCGCTAAACAGATAGACCGGCAGATTGAATCCGCTGCGCTTGAGCAGGGCCAGGATACCGCTGCGGCTATCCGCCGCGGTGATGACGACCGCTGCCGCATCGGTAAAATCAGTGCTGTCCAGCGCCACAACCTGACGATGGGTGGACAGACGGGAGACCAGCTCGCAGCTGGCGGCAATGTGCATAGATTTCATAAGCGCAAATGCCCGTATCGGGAGTGTAAAAATCTCAGGCAAAGGTGGAGCCTTGCCCAACGATGTGTCCGGGTCTGACGGAATTCAGCTCCGACCGCCGGACATCAGTAAAAGCAGACGCGTCCGATCTTACTGTTGTCCTACAGTGAGCATACGTGGCCTTCACCGCATGGTGAACAGGGAGAGTGAGGAACGAGGCAAACCACGCAGCAGTACGCAGCGGCAACGGCGATGTAATGGCGATGTCGTCATCCCGGCGGCCTCAGGGTAAAGAGGTGAAAATCCGCGCAATCATGGCACCTTTCCGAAAGTGGCGCAAGATGAAATCCATATGCATTCTCCCCACGTATCCGCAAGCCTTCGCGGCAAAACATAGTCATAATAATGCGGACATCAGGAATAATTAACAGGAGTTTACTTTGGTTATAGGGCCATTTATTAACGCCAGCGCGGTGCTTGCCGGCGGCGTATTGGGCGCGCTACTGAGCCAACGATTGCCGGAACGGATCCGCGCCTCGATGACCTCGATTTTCGGGCTGGCATCACTAGGGATTGGTATTTTACTGGTCATCAAGTGCGCCAACCTGCCGGTGATGGTGCTGGCGACGCTGGTCGGCGCGCTACTCGGCGAAGTGTGTAATATGGAGAAAGGCATCAATACCCTGGTGAGCAAACTCCAGCAACTATTGTCGCCAAAGGGCAGGAAAAAGGCCTCGGCCCACGAGTCTTATATTCAGAGCTACGTGGCGATCATCGTGTTGTTTTGCGCCAGCGGTACCGGCGTTTTTGGCGCCATGCGCGAAGGAATGACCGGCGACGCCAGCATCCTTATCGCCAAAGCGTTTCTCGACTTTTTCACCGCCACGATTTTCGCCTGTACTCTGGGGCTGGCGGTGTCGGCAATCTGTGTGCCGATGCTGCTGATTCAGCTCAGTCTGGCGGCCTGCGCCTCGCTTATCATGCCGCTGACCACGCCGATGATGATGGCAGACTTCAGCGCCGTCGGCGGAATGCTGCTGGTGGCGACCGGCCTGCGTATCTGCGGGATTAAGATGTTCGCAGTGGTCAATATGCTCCCCGCCCTGCTGCTGGCAATGCCGATTTCGGTCGCGTGGACGGCCTTTTTTGCCTGACGACGCGTGCTTTTACGGCAAAGTGGTGATAGATTGTGCAGTCTGCTGCGAAATTTATAAATTTCGTTGACGAGGCGCGGTGAATCAGGTTTAATGCGCCCCGTTGCCCGGATAGCTCAGTCGGTAGAGCAGGGGATTGAAAATCCCCGTGTCCTTGGTTCGATTCCGAGTCCGGGCACCACTATTTAAAGAACCCGCCCAAAAGGCGGGTTTTTGCTTTTCTGCGGCCGGACTCTCCATCGAACTGCGTTCGATTATTCGCCGCAACGCGGCTCACCCCTTTGGGGCCAGCGCGACAAGCGCGCTGTTCAACGCCTGCGGCGTTAGTCCGAGTCCGGGCACCACTATTTAAAGAACCCGCCCAAAAGGCGGGTTTTTGCTTTTCTACGGCCGGACTCTTCATCGAACTACGTTCGATTATTCGCCGCAACGCGGCTCACCCCTTCGGGGCCAGCGCGACAAGCGCGCTGTTCAACGCCTGCGGCGTTAGTCCGAGTCCGGGCACCACTATTTAAAGAACCCGCCCAAAAGGCGGGTTTTTGCTTTTCTGCGGCCGGACTCTTCATCGAACTGCGTTCGATTATTCGCCGCAACGCGGCTCACCCCTTCGGGGCCAGCGCGACAAGCGTGCTGTTCAACGCCTGCGGCGTTAGTCCGAGTCCGGGCACCACTTATTCAGAGAACCCAGCCTATGGCTGGGTTTTTGCTTTTCTGCAACCGGACTCTCCATCGAACTGCGTTCGATTATTCGCCGCAACGCGGCTCACCCCTTCGGGGCCAGCGCGCTGTTATAACCAGTTGAGATAGTTATAAAATAACATCGGGTCATTCAAACCAAGTTTCTCTTTGAGTTTTGAGTGATAATATGAAACTTGTTTCCGGTTAAGATTCAACGTATTGCATATAGAGCCAATGGTTTTAATTCCCCGGGTCATCAGTAAAACAGCATGCGCCTGTTGGGTTAACCCTTCCCCATTGCAAATTGAATAGTAATACGAAATTAATACTTTAATTTGTTTTGAATTATCAACCAGTAATATTTTACGCCACTCATCTATTGATGAACGTTTTGATACAAAGAACAAAGACGCATCTCCCTGAACGATTCTATCGCTCAGTATGATGATTGAGGCATCCCTGCGTTCATAAATCAAATGAATCATATATAATAAAGTATAGACACTAAGGAAACCAAGCTCCTCAAGTATATATATTTTATTTTTTTCACCCAGTCTAAGCTCATCATACATCGTATCAAGACCCAATTTTACATATTGATTCTTGACATAAAAATGATATTCCATCGTCAAAGCACAATGTATAACAGATAAGTCATCATCAATTTTAATCATTCTGAAATTCATTGTTGTTGTTGATTCTTTTTTTATTACAAAGCAAACTAATAAAGCGCTTCGCTTTCTATTGTGAAGAATAGATAGTTTTCTGATTGGTTTACACTGAAAAGTCATTTCTTATTCTTATTCACTTTAGTTATGCCTTAATTTAGAGATTTTATTTCATATTAAGTTATCCTACTCGTCTTAGCGCGGAAGAAATAAACCATTAATATAAAAGGATTTTTTAATGATCAAAGAAAAAGAAAGCGGCTCAAAAAATAATCATTACTTTATAATTAATGGTCGTGTTAAATTTATTCCATTTCGCAGAACAATAGAGGACATGAATACTGGAACAAAACTTAAACTTCATGTTCCAGCAAGCCTTTGTCTGGATAGGTTATTAAAAAACCAAGGACGTCTTGTATCTCAGGATGAGCTAATCCTGTACGCCTGGGGCTTGAAGCGAGAGTCCACGGTGAGTTCTAATACTTTTTATCAGTGCATACTACATCTACGCAGAAAACTGGCACAGCTGGAATTATGTGATGTTATTGAAACCGTCCCACGTCATGGTATTATTTTTAACAATAGTGTCAGTGTATTAATTACGCAGGATACCCCCCCGGCGTTTCAACTCAATGAGAGTAATCAAACACCAGAAGGCACAGCGGAAAAGGATATAGAACCAGTGCCGTCCGTTGAAATCGGCAAAAAACACTTCACCGAGGAGATACCTGTATCGCTTCCTCCCGAATTTGGTTCTGATATGGTCCTCACGTCAACGATTCAGGTTGCGAAAAAGAATAGATTACAAATAAAAACCCGCTACGTTTTATTCACCGGAGCTATATTATTAATACTGATAACCGTATTGGGATTCATGTACATAACCTTCACTAACGATAATATATTCAAATCTTATAACCAACTCTCATCCACGAACTGCTTCATCTACACTATAGGTGATCAATATTCTGAAAATGAAATTAAAAACATAATGAAAAGTGTCGGGTTACCCTGCTTTAATAAAGAGAACGTTTTTTTACCGTATCTCCGATGCAATCAAAAATAAACATAATCAACTGCGCTACATATAATAAAAAACAACAAGACTGTCGCTCCGTTACCATAGCGAGAGAATTAGAGGAAACACCATGAGATATAAATCCATTTTATGCTCACTTGCATGTTTAGGCGCTTTTGCAGGGGTATATTTTTATTTACCTTCTCCATTTAATACCGACAGTGCTATTTCATGCCATAGCCGCCATACTCTCATTAACAATGATTTTAAATTAGATGCAAGTTATGGTTTTATTTTTGGCGGTAATAAAGGCGAGTTAACAATGTATGGTTATGCGGTAGACAATGGTGTTCGGATAAATATCAGGAGAGTGATTAGTTTTACCTATACAAGAATGGATGATATTTATACTTTTCACAGTAAAAGAGTAGAGAAGTTTTACGGAGATAACAGTGAAAAAGGAAATGTAAATATTCATCTCCCCGAATTTTTTTATCAGACAGGAAAAGACCTTACCATACAACTCAAGCGGGATGGCTTCAATATCCCGATAATTTTCGTGCATCGCATGCCTGTTTTTTATTGTAATCAATCAGGTTAATGTATTATCAACAAGATATATTTTACTGGTCACCAGTCAGCAATTGTGGGAGTCGATTCCGCGACGTCGTCGTGAGATCGTTGAGACGCCACGCGGATATTAATGATAATAAACCGGACGCCTTCTATTACCTCCGGTTGCTTTTCCTCTCCCGGTCCAGGGGGACGCATCTGGTATGACGCCCCCCTGGTGACAGAAACCCGTTTTAGTTTTGACATACGGTGATTCGCCAGCATAAGCCCCATCTGGCTATCTTTCCCTAAGCGCTTCACCAACCTTGTTAAATGGTTTAATCAGGTACTGAAGGATTGTCTTTTTGCCGGTCTTGATATCTACACTCGCCACCATCCCAGGAGAAATAAAGTGCTGTTTATTATCTTTAGTTTGCAAATGGTCCTTCGTGGTTCTGATATAAACACGATAAAAAACAACTTCCGGTTTTTGAGGATCGGAAATCGTGTCAGGTGAAATTGTTACCACCTCACCATCCAGTCCCCCATAGATTGAGTAGTCATAGGCGGTGATTTTGACGATCGCACGCTGTCCTGGATGAATAAAAGCGATATCACGTGGCAATATTTTAGCCTCGATAAGTAATCGGTCATCAAGGGGAACGATGTTCATGATAGTTCCATTTGGGGGAATGACGCCACCAATAGTGTTAACTTCAATATTTTTCACAATGCCCCTGACTGGAGAAGTGATGGTCGATTTTTTCAGTAGATCGCGCTGACCGATGATCTTCTGATATAACGAATCAACTTCTCCGGAAATTCTCGATAGTTCCTCTCCAGATTTTACCTGATAGTTGTAGTTTAGCTCTGATTCTTTCATATTCAGATCGACGAGCTGCTTCCTGAGTCTGATAACATCAACTTTACTTGACGCCCCTTGGGCCATAAGTCGAGTGTTAATCGCGAGTTCGTTATTCAATAATACTCTTGACGCCTGAATATCTTTCATCGACGCGATATAATTATTTTTCCGCGAAGTATAAAGCACCATTTCTCTATCGGTGATTTCTGCAAAATCATGTAATTCATCAGGAAAAACTAAAGGACGATTGCTAATCTCCGCCAAAAGTCTAACTTTGCTGGCCAATAGCGCCCGATATTTGGATTCAGATTCCATCACTGCAGCCTGGGTTCTTATCGTATCCAGATTAGCAATAATATCCCCCACCTGAACTATCTGTCCTTCAGTAACGTTGATTCTATCGAGAATCCCACCATCAAGAGATTGAATGATCTTCTCTTTCGAGCTGGGGATAACCCTCCCATCGCCTTTCGAGACTTCATCAATACTAAACATAGAAGCCCACAGCAAAAATACGCTGAGAAAAAATATAACGCTGAGCAATATATACAATGCCCGGCTAGTCTTAACGCCGCCATGCGTGTCGGCAAGCGTAAACTCGTCAGTCTCTCGTACCCTATGAGTCGCATCCTTATCCGTTGTAAAAAAAACATTCTTACAAAAGTCCTTTGTAAGTATAAAATTCTTTTTTACTTTTCCTGGTATATTTTTCATTAAAAACCATCATTTAAAATAGCTGGGCAAAATATAATGATATAATTAGTGGCAATATATTAATTACATATCATCAATAATTTCATCTTTGCGTTTATCTAACACCACCCTACCGCCAGACACCACGATAGTTCGATTAACAAGATCCAATATTTTCTTACGATGGGTAGCAATAATAACTGTTTTATCGGAAATCCAGTTGCTCATTTTTTTGACGAACTCATCTTCTGTCACATCATCCAGTGAGGAAGTGGGTTCATCCATAATAACAATATTAGGATTACGCAATACCAGTCGAGCCAACAGAATAGTCTGCTGCTGTCCGTCAGAAAGACCGTGCCCACCCTCCTGGATAATATAATCTAAACCCGATGGTAGCTGGTTGATGAAATTAATGGCACCGGTTATCTTAATGGCTTCAATAATATCTTCATCCTGGGCCAAGGGGGATCCCAGTGTAATATTTTCACGAAGCGAACCGAAAAATAGTCGAGAGTTTTGACTCAGGTATCCAACATCACGACGCAGATCGGCGGGATCGATATCATTAATATTGATACCATCCAGAATTACTTCGCCGGACTTCTGATGCATCATCCCTGAAAGCGCGTTTAACAGCGATGACTTACCCGAACCATTGCGCCCAAGAATGGCAATACGCTCACCCGCTTTGATCTCCAGCGAATCAATACTCACCGCGATTTTCTGACCGTCTACCTGATGCGTAAAAGCCGCGTTGGTAATCGAATACTGGCCTTCGATAAATTTCTTGTGAATCAACCGCTGATGTTCCGGTTGATCGATGGGTAATTGCATTATCGAGTCGAGACCAGTCATCGCGACTTTGGTTTGTTGCCAACGAGTTATGATGCTCGCTATTTGCGCAATAGGCGCCATCATTCTTGAGCTCAGAATGGATGAGGCCACTAATGCCCCGGTTGACAGATCGCCGGACATAACAAAGGGAGTTCCTACCAGTACCAGGCATACAAACACCGAACTCTGGACGAAATATGACCAGGTTGTTAAGGTATGCGTCAGATGCTTTAATTCCAGACTGTTTTCTGCCGTCGTCTTAATGTAGTGCAGCCATTGCTGTTGAAAGCGATGCTCGGCTTGCAAAAATTTGATGTCGTCCAGCCCTTGAACCGTTTCGACCAGCATGGCGTTACGCAGACTGGATTCTCGCGTAGCCGTGTTGGCTAACCTGAACAGTTTCTTTTGACTTAATAGACCAGGAAGCACCATAAGAATGGCCCCAGCTAAAGGTACGAGGAAGACAATTCCCCCCAAAAAATAGATAATTACCAGGAACATAAAGAAGAACGGTAAATCCGTGATGGCAACGACGGTTGACGAAGTCATCATTTCACGAACCTGTTCCAGTTCCTTTAGCTGAGAAATAAACGACCCTGTTGATTTCGGGCGATAAGGGTTTTTAATCCTCAAGGCACGACCAAAGACCCTGTCTGAAATAATCAAGTCTGCACGCTTGCCGAGGATATCAGTTACGCTATAGCGAATTAAGCGCAAGGTGAAATCAAAAATAAGCGCCAGGATCACACCAATGAAAAGCACCCACATTGTAGGATGTGACTGTGCTGGAATGACACGGTCGTAGGTCTGCATAGAGTAAGTAATACCGGCCAGACCAAGCACATTGACAAACAGAGACCCCAGTATGACCAGATAGTATGGTTTCATGTCGGCAAAAATAATTTTCCAGACCCAGTACTTTTCAGCCGGCTTGATGTAATCATCAATGCGAGGGTCGGAGACATTTTTGGCCGGGCGCAGCGTGATAATTCTACGACCTTCAGCGCGGACCTCATCTTCTTGTAATAGTGAGATCAGCTCATTATCTTCAATAAACGAGACAACAAAATTTTTATCTTCATCAATACTCTTGATAATGGCCAGACGGCCATCTTTCATTTCCAGCACTTGCGGAAACAACCACGAATTAAAACGATAACCCGCAACAGCGTCTTCCTTAAAAGAAAGCCCTGCCCGGCGACTCATAATCTCTACAACTTTACTGCTTGAATCTTTATCATGCCATAAAGATGTTATCAGGATATTCTGTTCTGAAACATTGAGACGATAATGGTGCGCGATAGTCACTAACGCGCTTTTCCACTGCTCCAGATAGTACTCTTTGGCGCCACTGTCATTTTCCATAGAGGAAAAGAAATCCATATCTTGCACTATATCATCCTTTATTTTTCATTAAATTAATTAATTTGCCAGCATAGTACAGACTTTCCATGGCAAGGTTCGACACGGTATAATGACTATTAATGATGTCGGCTTTGGTCTGATGGATCTCGGCTTCAGCGCTGGTTAAATCGGAAACCGAACGAGCCCCCAACTCCAGATACTGTGACATATAAAGATTACGCGTTCTTATAGCGCTCTGCTCCCTTTCGCGTTTGTTTTCCAGGCTAATTTTGGTGTTTCGCATTTGGCTCGAATATTCCATTATCCTCTGATCGGCATTATTCTTTTCAGCATCTAAGTTAAATTGCGCAGTATTGAGCGCTTCTTGTGCTTGCTGTACCTTAGAAGATACAGATCCGCCCTGATAAAGCGGGACTTTTACATTAATAAATGCGCCATAACGGTCGCGGTTTTTGGTGGTGCCATTGTTAGTCGATTGTTCAGTCAAATCATGTTCATAGTAAGGCGCCAACGTTATTGTCGGATAATATTCATTCTTTTGGACATCGATTTGTTTTTTGGCGATATCAATTTTAGCTCTGGCAATCCTGATAGCCGGTGAGTCAGTATTAACTGGATTATCACGTAAGATATTATTATAGAGTTCTTCGATTTCATTAGGGAACTCCATGATAATACTGGCTGATATTTTTTTATTTAATAGATGATCCAGCGTTGCCAGCCATTTTTTATATTGTGATATATAATCATTATAGTTTGAGAGTGCTTCGGCTACTCTGAGGTTTGCCTGAGAGTAATCAGATTCAGCGCTGGCCCCCAGCGCAACGCGTTTTTTCGTTAAATCTTTGATCTTAGAAAAACCGTCAATACGTTCCTTTGCCGCAGCGCTGAGTTGATGATAGCGGACTATTTGCAAATAGGCGCCAATCGTCTGATAAAGAATATCATTAATCTCTTTTTCTATTTCGTAGCTGGCGCTGGCGACATTCAGTTGAGAGAGCTCAACCCGGTCACTGGTGCTACCAAAATCATAAATCATCTGCTCAACTGATAAGTTGAGTTGATTGGTTTTATTATTATCATCACTATAATCATCTTTGGCGATACCGGAATTAAGGCCCATTTGCACATTAGGATAATATGCAGATTTAACCTCATCTATCATCGATTTTAGTCTTTCCGATTCAGCTATTGCCCGTTTAATTTCCGGGTGCCAGCTAACGGCCATCAGCATTGCGCTGTGCAGATTATATTTTTCTTTTGAAGAAATAATATTTTTTATAACCGTATCTGCAGGTGCAGCAGGCGGCAGTTGTTTTGCAAGTTGAGTTTTTTCAACCGGTTTAGCATATACAACTGGGGCATCATTGGATAGTGGCTTATTTGGTTGTGGAGTTTCTGGTGACGTTGATGATTTATCCTCATTAACAAATGAAACGGGAAAAGTGATAAGCTCACAGGAAGCACTAGCAATCATTAACAGATTTCCTATGGCAACGGATAAATAGAGTCGTGCTTTATGAGTAAGTCCCACTGGATAGCTCCCTGAATTATAAATACAACGCGTTATCATTCCATGATGATGTATATCTGGTATCGTGCATGAAGGCACATCTCATGACACCGTTGAGAACCACATACTGTAAAGCTATGTGGCTGACCAATCCCGGCGGCTAACCGATGTAGCAGCCGGGAAAGGTATTACTTAGAATTAAGCAGCAGCATACTGATAACTTTCTTCATTTAACTGTAGCTGATTGACGATTTGATTCAGTGCGTTATATTCTCCAGAATCTTCAGCACCTTGTTGCTGTTCAGTAACTTTGTTTTCTGCCACGACGGAATTGTTTTCTTCACCTACCAGAGAATCCAAATTGATATCGTTGGCATTATTTTCCTCCGTCAGCGAAGCGAGCTGTTCATCAGTCAACTCTTCGTTTACTGCTTCCTTAGAAGCCTGTGAAGCCTGAGAAGTCTGCGAATCAACCATTTCGTTAAGCGAAGTTACGTTGCTATCAGAGTAAGTGGCTAACTCATTAAGCGTATTGGTCATGGTGGCCAAATCATCAGTAGACAAACTTTTCTCGCTGCCTTCACCCACAGATTTTTCCAGAAGATTATCAACCGTTTTTTCTGCGCTAACGAGCAGTTTATCAAGGGTTTCAGCCGCTGGTTTCGCCGCCTCGGCAGCAGTTTCAACGGAATCAGCTAAAGTATTGAGCGCATTGGCGGCCACATTGTCATTGGAGGAACCGCCAAAAATTTTCGCGACAATATCGTTAATGATATTAGAGATCGTTTCCAGCGGATGAGTGATGCCATAAATAACTTCGGAGACAAAATCAATGATTCCCTTAAATGGACTCAAGATGGCATCAATGACCGAGTTAATAATATCTGTAACCGTTCCGACTGGGTCGCTAATAAATTTGACCATCAATGTAAGAGGATCGCCAAGCAGTTTTAATATCGAATCAATCGGATTAGTAATAAAGTTAAAGATGGAGCTAGCCGTATCAATAAAGAACTTACACGGCGCAAGAATAATATCTATGATATCCTGGAATATGTTACCAATAGCGCCAAACGGATCGCTGAGGAAGTTACCAATGCATTCTATGAGATTACCAATAACTTTGCCGATAGCCTCAAACGGCGCGGCAATAAAATCAATAATAGAACCTACTGTATCAATAATAAACTTGCATGGCGCAAGAATAACATCAATAGCACTCTGGATCATATTCCCAATAAAACCTAGTGGATCTTTAAAGAAATCCTGAATGCTATTGGAAATAGAGGAGAAAATATTTTTGAGGCCTTCGATCGGCGAAGAAATAAAGTCAATAATGGAGTCAATGAAATTATTGATCGGCGTATCTGGAGTATCGGAATCCGAGTTTAAACCCAGCATCCCTTTTATAAAGGCTTCGATTATGGTTACCGCCGATGTCCCAGCACTCATGGCGATCGGGAGACCCATGATCAGCGCCATGCCCAGTTTCGTGACCAGGTTGACAACATTACTTAAGCCATAATGAATAGCAATAAGAACGCCGTCAATAGCCAGCGTGAAATCTGAAACCACACTGGCAATAGGTATTAATCCCGGTATAAACTGCAGGAATCCTGTAATAATTCCCAGAATCCATTCGGCAATGACGCTTATAACTTCAACGCCTAGCTTAGGAATAGCCATAACTGCGACGAACAAATCGCCCAGTACTAATGGAATCAGTGGGTTTTGCAATAGCGATTGCGAGAAATCAGCGACGAAATCCTCCATCGCGGAGGAATCACCGTTTAGTAAGGCGGTAAATCCTTTAACCAGGGTTATCACCCAGCCGATGGCGCCGGTAACGATCGCAGGCAGGCTAATAAGACCAACACCGATACTCTCTACAATAATTTTTAAGCCGTTACCCAGGCCATCTACGAGAATCAGTATACCATTAAAGATATGTGGAATGGTTCCTAATGGTCCCCATATCCCTCCCAGAATACCGGTGATAAATCCTGTAACCCACTGAACCATATTGGAAATAAAGCTTAATGGCACGTGAATAACTTCAACGAGTGCTTCCCAGGCGACCAGGGCGACGCCGGTCAGTGCCGCAGGCGCGGATTCGAGCAAAAAGTGGTAATCACTTAACATCGGAATAACCGATTTAAGTGCTTCTAACAATCCTTTCGGAATGGCAATAATCGCATTCCAGATGCCGCTGAGAATATCTTCCAGGAATGACGGTTCGTTTTCAGCATTGAGGGTGGCGGCGTCGGATTGAGCTTTCTCCACTCCCGCAATATCAGTGGCGTCGTTTACCGCCTGATGGGCTGCGTCCTTTTCATCCTTGCTCAGGTTATCCATAGCGTCGATCGCCTTGTTGGCGCTATCTTTCGCGCCATCAAGGTTATTGCTGGTGGCATCGGCCAGTGCTTGCTCCAGGCCCGCCACGCCTGTCGCGTCGTTCACCGCCTGGTGAGCCGCTTCTTTCTGCTCGTCGCTGAGATAGGTCATGTCGTCGATCGCCTTGTTGGCGTCGGCTTTGCCTTCCTCAAGGTTTTTCTCGGCAGCGGCGGCTTCGGCTTTCTCCAGGCCCGCAATGTCGGTGGCGTCGTTCACCGCCTGATGAGCCGCTTCTTTCTGCTCGTCGCTCAGGTAGGTCATGTCGTCGATCGCCTTATTGGCGTCGGCTTTACCTTCCTCAAGGTTTTTCGCGGCAGCGGCGGCTTCGGCTTTCTCCAGGCCCGCAATGTCGGTGGCGTCGTTCACCGCCTGATGAGCCGCTTCTTTCTGCTCGTCGCTGAGATAGGTCATGTCGTCGATCGCCTTATTGGCGTCGGCTTTGCCTTCCTCAAGGTTTTTCGCGGCAGCGGCGGCTTCGGCTTTCTCCAGGCCCGCAATGTCGGTGGCGTCGTTCACTGCCTGGTGAGCCGCTTCTTTCTGCTCGTCGCTGAGATAGGTCATGTCGTCGATCGCCTTATTGGCGTCGGCTTTGCCTTCCTCAAGGTTTTTCGCGGCAGCGGCGGCTTCGGCTTTCTCCAGGCCCGCAATGTCGGTGGCGTCGTTCACTGCCTGGTGAGCCGCTTCTTTCTGCTCGTCGCTGAGATAGGTCATGTCGTCGATCGCCTTATTGGCGTCGGCTTTGCCTTCCTCAAGGTTTGTCGCCGCGGCAGCAGTCTCTGCTTTCTCCACGCCCGCAATATCGGTGGCGTCGTTCACTGCCTGGTGAGCCGCTTCTTTCTGCTCGTCGCTCAGGTAGGTCATGTCGTCGATCGCCTTATTGGCATCGGCTTTGCCTTCCTCAAGGTTTGTCGCCACGGCATCAGTCAGCGCTTTCTCTACGCCCGCCGGGTCCGTCGCGTCTTTCACCGCCTGGCGGGCCGCTTCTTTCTGCTCATCGCTCAGATAGGCCATATCGTCGATCGCCTGATAGGCGTCGGCTTTACCTTCCTCAAGGTTTTTCGCCGCGGTATCGGCCACCGCTTTTTCCACGCCCGCAATGTCGGTCGCGTCGTTCACCGCTTGCTGCGCCTCGGCTTTCTGCTCGTTGCTCAGGTACGCCATATCGTCGATCGCCTTGTTGGCGTCGGCTTTGCCTGCCTCAAGGTTTGTCGCCGCGGCATCGGCCTCGGTTTTTTCCACCTGCGCAATGTCAGTCGCGCCATTGATCGCCTGGTGTGCCTCGGCCTTCTGCTCGTTGCTCAGGTACGCCATATTGTCGATCGCTTCATTAGCGTCGGCTTTACCTTCCTCAAGGTTTTTCGCCACGGCATCGGCCAGCGCTTTCTGCACCTCGTCGACGCTGGTCGCATTATCAACGGCTTTCTGAGCTTCAGCCTTCTGTTCGTCGCTCAGGTACGCCATGGCGTTGATTGCCTCACTGGCGTCGGCTTTGCCTTCCTCAAGGTTTTTCGCCACCGCGTCAGCAAGCGCTTCCTCTACGCCCACAACGCCGGTCGCAACGTTCACCGCCTGTTGAGCCGCCCCTCTCTGCTCATCGCTCAGATGCGTCATGCCGTCGATCGCCTGATTGGCATCGGCTTTGGCTTCTTCAAGATTTTTCGCCGTGGCGTCGGACAGCGCTTTCTGCACCTCATCTACGGTGGTCGCATTTTCAACGGCCTGGTGAGCGGCTTCTTTCTGTTCGCTGCTCAGGTACGCCATAGTGTCGATCGCCTGATTGGCGCCGTCTTTCGCTTCCTTGAGTTTGGCTTTGGCCTTATCCTGGCTAGTATCACCGCCGTCATCGTTATCATTAACGGCGGCAATGGCGAGACCACCGATCGCAAGCGCGGCGATTAATGGCACGACCCATACATAAACATCGCTATCGTTCGCGGCTGGTTCAGCCGCGGTAAACACCTCTTCAAAGCTCTGTAATGGTTTAAATTGCAGACCGTTGAATTGTTCTTTGTCGAGATAATCAGCCTCAAAAATATCCTTACCATCGTCAAAAACCAGCTTCTTTTTTGTGTCGCCAAAAAAGTCTTCGATGACGATTTTTTGATTATCTTTCATTAAGATATTAAGGGCGTTCTTATCCTTTTGTACGCCCGTGACATCCCTCGCAGATACAGGTAAACGGATCGCTCCGCTTTCGACCGGGGCAGCCCCTGTCATTTCTGCCGTGCTTGCGAGTTTTTCGCCTGTTGGCGAGAAAAAATCTATTGTTCCATTCATATAAATTCAGTCCATATTTATTAATAAAAAAGAAAACACACGGTGATAAGCTCAAAACCACCCAGGAACATCCCTATTCCATTTCTGATTCAATGTATTTTCTTATAGTTTGAAGAGCTATTCTCCTGAGCTCCTCTTTAGCTTATTTGCGGTGTATCAGCCTTTTTCCCTCCCATACCCTTAATAATGTCAAGAATGCCATCGAGATTAAATACAATGGCTTCTTTCATCAGCATGATAATATCTTGCGGAGCCGAGAATAGTTTTGTAAGCTCGTGGAAAGATAGTTTTACTTTTTGTTCATCCTCTTTGATAGAAACAATCATTCCCTCAGAGAGTACTCTTTTTACCCATTTCTCTAAATTACGACTATCGATTACACCAGACAGTGATTTTAATAACTTCATTACATCTGGCTTAGCGCCCTGCTCGGATACAGCTGAAAAAACACCTTCCAGAGATTTTTCGCCCAGGTTATCCAGAAGCGGCGTAAGAATATCTTTCTGTAAATCCGCAACAAACATCAGGCGATTCCACGCTTGTAATTTTACCAACATGAATTTTTTGTCGTTCAGAACAAACTCTTTAGTTTCCATAATGTTTTCTCTGGCGGGATGAATAGTGTTTCAGGAGAAGACCGCCCTCTCTCCCCCCGAAAAATCAATGTGCTTCCCCTGATTACCGGGGATGGTTACGGCCAACTCAAACGCGCTATCACAGCGCCGATGAATAAACCACCAGCGTCTACAACCTCTTTCCTGCTGAGGGTAAAGAAAGTAATAGATTGAATTAAATGCCAAGATAGTAAGCTTTGCGCTTAATTTAAAATGAAGTTAGCTTCATTATTCTTATCAACATCTACCCAACCCCTAAAGTTATCTTTACTTACCTTAGCAAAACACAATAACTTATTGATAAAAAACAAATTATCACGTACTTAAGATATAAAAAAAACGGCGTTTTTTTGACGATGCTCTGCCCATCAACAGGCTCGCTGGCCGGAGAGAGCCGCAAGAAAAACGATAACCAGAAGTGGCTCCGGTTATACCTGTAGTATGATAGGGTTACGGCGATTCTCTAATGCGACTGGACGCCGCTGAGGGGGTTCCTTCGGACGAACGACGTCCGGCGCCTGGAATGTTGATAGCGTCATTATGGCGAGGGTATGATTCCATGATTGCAAAAAAGAAAAACAATTGAAATCAATGGAAAGCGTAAGCGCTTCTTATCATCTTTCCAGAAAAATGCGGGACGTTCCGTGGCCACATTATCCTATGGCATTCCCTCAATTTCCGGTGGAGGGATATAATATTTCCCTCCTTATAATATTCTCTCCCGCTTGCAAGGCCCCTGCCGCGTTAATACACTTTATAAAAATGCTCCATACAACTATATTTACCAAGAACAATGTACCGGGAAATTATGGTGAAATAAGAAACCCGCCATTTGGATAAAATAGAAATCCATCTTTATAAAAAACCATCATAATAAACATCCCTACCACCACAATATTAACCACGAACGTTTACATCTCTCTATTTACATACCAACCTTTAATAATAATAAACATCAAAACACGTCGCATGGCGTGACTGATTGCAGACATCAGTCCATATCTATCACCTACCGTGTCCCCGCTCATTCCTTTTTATCCTTACTTTCCGAGCGCTTACTGCTCCGATCTGATATTCCCTCCATTCCCTACAACTGAGATTTGCCCTATACGCCTTTCCGCTTTCATTCGATTCCTATTAATCATTGCAATCCTTAAATGAAATTGGTAATTATTCTTATTATTGTTTTTGTTAACACCCTGTCTGGCACGGTACCCCCAACGGTATGTGCAGGCTAAAATTAAAATTCACCGGCGGAAAAGGAAAAATCATCAGATGTATGCCCGCGAGTCTCGCTCCACGCCCCCGCGCAGGACGCTTTTTGCCATTTTCTCTTGCCTTACGCTCAGTTACAGCGCTCCTGTCTTAGCAAAACCCGATATGCAGCCGCTGGGGCCCAATATCGCCGAAAAGGGTTCGGCCTTTTACCACTTCAGCGTCCATCAGTTCGATTCCGCCGACGGCGCACGCCACTATCGGGTGTGGGCGGCAGTGCCGAACAAAGCCGCGCCGCCCACCGGCTACCCGGTGTTATACATGCTTGACGGTAATGCGGTAATGGACCGACTTTCTGACGAGCTGCTCAAACAGCTCACGGCGCAATCGCCGCCGGTGATCGTTGCGGTCGGCTATCAGACCAACCTACCTTTCGATCTGAAGGGCCGGTCCTTTGACTATACGCCTGTTGACAACAGCAAGGGCGCAACGCCGACTGGTCGTAAAAACGGGGGGAGTCATGACTTCCGTCAGTTGCTGGAAACACGTATCGCCGCCAAAGCGGAGCAAGGTCTGCATATCAACCCGCAGCGCCGCGGCCTGTGGGGCCACTCCTACGGCGGCCTGTTCGTACTCGACTCCTGGCTGTCGTCCTCGTACTTCCACGCTTATTACAGCGCCAGTCCATCGCTTAGCCGGGATAACTTTGCGCTACTTAGCCGTATCACGACGGCCGAACCTGCGTCGTACTGCGGCAAAAGTCTGGTCATTATGGAAGGGTCAGCGACGCCGGGCGATAAGCGGGATTCGAACGCTGATCACGTGCTAACAAAAGTGAATACCGCGATGACTACGCTGAAAGAGAAAGAGGTAGATGCCGCTGTTTGGGATTTCCCGGGCCTGGGCCATGGACCGATGTTTAATGCCTCTTTCCGCAGCGCGCTGCTAGATATCAGCCGTGAAAAAGCTGAACGCGTACCAGACTGCCACTAATCCAGCCACTGCCCGCATGACACGGGCAGTGAAACCTTCAACAGCATGCCGTGCGGCTAGGGCCACGGATAATAAATATGTTCCGCCTGTTCGCTCGCCGGCGCTTCATCGCCCTGTAATCGCGCCGCCAGGGTAAAAGCGAAATCAAATACCTTGCCCAACCCCCGGCCGCTGAGCAGATTGCCGTCTTCCACGACGTCGGCATCCACGTACACGCCATCGCTCACCTGCTGCCAAAGATCGCCGGAACAGACATAGCGACGCCCCTTCAGCAGCCCATTGCCGCCCAGCACGCGGGCGGCGGCGGAGCAAATCGGGCAGATATATTTACCCGCTTCATCGTGGCGGCGAACGAAGGCAATAACCTCCGCGCTTTTCGCCAGATTAACACTGCCTTCCGGGCCGCCCGGCAACACCACGGCATCAAAGGTTTGATCGAAGCTGGCCTTCAGGGTGCTATCCGCGATCGTTGGGATAGCGTGGTAGCTCACCACTTCGCGACTCTCGCCGCAGGCAATCGTCTGCACCGCAATATTCAGACGGCGCAGGATATCGATAGTGACTATCGCTTCCCCCTCTTCAAACCCGGGGGCTAATAACACGGCTACGTTTTTCATCTCGTTCTCCATTCCTTGAGGATTACCAGTACGGGTACCAAATCTGTCGCAGCCGCGCCAGCAGCTCAAGATAGAAATAGTCACCCCAGCTACAGCACTGATCGACGCCCTTTCCGCTGCCCATATGATAAACCGAGTGCTGCAGCAGCCCTTCGGTAGGGTCATCGTCGTGGGCCAGGTAGTTATCGGTCAGCGATAGCGCAATGCGTAGCGCCATCTCTTCGTAATACGCGCGGTTGGCGTCGAGCGTAGGCAGCGCTTTGACCAGCTCCAGCAGGCCGCAGGCGGCAATCGCCGCCGCCGAACTGTCGCGCACGGCATCGGTGCCGAGCAGCGCCAGATCCCAATGGCAAACATCATCTTCCGGCAGGCGGTTGAGGAAGTAGTGCGCCAGGCTGCGCGACAGCTCAACCATCTGCTTATCGCCGGTGTGCTGATAGCTCAGCAGGAAACCGTAAATGCCCCACGCCTGGCCGCGCGACCAGCATGAGGTATCGCTGTAGCCCTGATGGGTGTTGCCAAAGCGCGGTTCGCCGGTCTGCACATCCATATAGTAGGTGTGATAAGTCGAGGCATCTTCACGCACGATATAATTCGCCGCCTGTCCGGCATGCGCCGTTGCCGCCTGCGCGTAGCGCGGGTCGCCGGTCTGCTCGCTGGCCCAGTACAGCAGCGGCAGGTTCATATTGCAGTCGATGATCATTCGCCCCTGCTGTTCCGGATCGTTTAAATCGCCCCACGCCTGGATAATTTTGGCCGTCGGGTTAAAACGCTCCATCAGGCGCTCGGCAGCCAGCAGCGCCGACTGGCGAGCGGCTTCATTGCCGGTGAGCCGCCAGGCGCTGATGCAGGAGAGCGAATAAAGGAAGCCGAGGTCGTGGGTCGCGGTGTCGATACGCTGCTCAATACGCCGGGCGAACGACGGCAAATAGCGCTCAGCGGCTTCGCGGTAGCGCGCTTTGCCGGTCATCTCCCACGCCAGCCACAGTTGGCCCGGCCAAAAACTGGTGGTCCACTCTACGTTATCGGTACGCGGCCAGATGCCGTTTTCACAGGCTTCGCCGGGGAACTTATCGCCGAAGGCAACGATATTTTTGTCGAGCTTGCGCGTTACGCGAGCCAGCGCGTCTTCCAGCTTCTGGCTCAACGCCAGGCGGTCGACCTGATGCAGTTCTATCGGCCGCAGCGCTTCGGTGATAACAGATTTGGTCATAACAACTCCTGAATTAATGTTTGGCCGGTTCAACCGAGGCGGTATCTAAAGCCGGAGTAAAGGGTCGTGAGGCATCGCGCTTCGACTGGCAGCGCGATAGCGTAAAAGCGGAAATCAGCGTAAACGTCAGGGCGCAGCAGCCCATCAACAGATAGGTATGCTCAAAGCCGATTTTGTCGTACAGGTAACCCGCCGGCGGCGCGACCACAATCGATCCGACATAAATCATCGCCTGGTAACCCAGCAGGTACATCGTGGCGTTAACCCGACGATGGAAGTGTTCGGCGATGTATTTGAAGACCGAAATCAGCAGCAGCGCGATCTCAACGCCGTAAAACGGTTTGATGATGGAGATGACAATCGGGTCGTTGGTCAGGCCGGAGGCAATCAGCCGCGCCCCCACTACGCAGCCGCAGAACAGCAGGCCGCGCTTGGCGCCATAATGGTTCACCAGCCATGGGATAAACATCATCATTACGAACTCCATCCCCGACTGGACGGTACTCAGATAGCCGTACCAGGCGTTGCCCTGCTCTTTGGTGGCAAAGAACGAGACGAAATAGCGCGGGAACTGCTGCTCGGCGATGAACATCATCCACGCCACTCCGGCGACGTAGAGGCTGAACATCCAGAATTTGCGATTTTTCAGCAGCATCAGCACATCGGCAAAGACTATCTTATTCGCGGAAATGACGTTGTTATTGCGCAGTTGTTCATCACCGATTTTGAGGCTAATCAGCACCAGCAGCATCAGTACCGAGGTGCCGCTGCTGAGCAAAAAGTTAGCCAGCGGCGTGAAGTTAAACAGCAGTCCAGAGACCGAAGCCGCCATCGCCCAGCCCAGCGAACCCCACATTCTGATGCGGCCGAACTCCAGCCCGTACAGGCGGCTAAAGCGGTCGGCGTAAGATTCGGAAGCCGCCACCCCGGCGTACCAGCCGAGGCTCAAATACAGCGCGCCGATGATAATCCCCAGCGTCGCGTGGCTTTGCAGCAGCGGCTGGTACACCAGCGCGAAGAACGGCGCCATCAGCGCGGAAATGGCGCAGACAAAATAGAGCAGCCACTTGCTCATGCCGATTTTGTCCATGATGTAGCCGTACACCGGTTTCAGGACCACCGCGAAAACGCCATTAATGGCGAACACGCTGCCGATGGTAATGCTATCGAGGCCTACCTTCTGGCTCAGCCACAGCGCGTACAGGCCAAAACTGGATGACCAGGTGAAGAAGTAGAGAAAAATAAAGGTACTCATTTTGTACTGCGCGGCGCGTACGGATGATGATGTGCTCATAGCGATGCCTCCAGGGCCAGAACGAGCGTCGTTTCTTGTCGTGCCGTCACGAAGCGTACCGCGTCATCGCTAATGAAGGCCTGTGGGCAGTGTTGCGGTTCGAAGTCGGCGGCATTCCCCGCCCATACCGCGCTTACCAGGCAATGCGTCCCCGCATCGAGCTCGCCGCGCAGCACCGGCACCGCCGCGCGTTCGGCGAACAACAGATTGCTGTTCGGTGGCGTCAGCACCGTCTCGCCGCGGCGGGCGTGCGGATGTAAACAGAAAATCGCCGAGATATCGCGGGCGCTGCGTAAGCAGCAGGCGCCGTCACTCTCTTGCGTCTGCGGCAGCGGACGATTCGCCAGGCTAAAACCGCCTTCCGCGCAATCCAGCGCGCGCTGGGTAGTAATGCGATGGACGCGCAGCTGCCAGTCGCCCAGCGCCAGTAGCCAGCTATCAATCACCACGTCGCGCCACGGCAGCCAGCGGCTGTAAATAGTGCCATCAGCGGTGACCACCTGCTGGCATTCGCGGCGGCCGCGCCAGTAATTATCCTTTTCGGCCAGCAGCAACATCGAATCGGGAGCGGCATGGTTCAACCCGTAGCGCCCCCGTTCAATGGTGAAACCAAAGCGGGTGGAGTAGGCAAATTTGCAGTATTTCGCTTCGGTATTAACGAAGTTGTTCAGCTCCAGCTGGCCGGAAGTCAGCATCCACAGGTGATCGGCCTGATGTACCAGCACCTGATCCGCATGGGCTATCGTGTGCTGCGCGGGCAGCGGCGGCAGCGGCAGTTCAGCCGCCTGCCAGAAGGCGTCGCCCTCGCCTAACGCCAGCACCAGCATGGTTTTCAGCCCCCAGTACGGTGAACCCGGCGCGTTGTAATCTTCCGCCATCGCCAGGTTCGGGTAGCTGTAGCCGACGCTCAGTACGCCGTCGCGATCGAACATCGGCTGCTTCAGCCACCAGCGCAGGTGGCGCAATACGATGCCTTTAATCACGCCCGGCGAAAATACCTCCAGCCCGGCGAAGGCCGCCGCGCTCCAGAACGCCGCTTCAGCAAAGCGATAGGTCAGACTACGGCCGAACGGGATCGCCGCGCCGTCATCGGCAAAGAAATGGATGAAGTCAGAGGAGAAACGCGCGGCCCGCTGACGCAGTTCCGCACAGCGCTGCGGATCGACATCGGCCATCAGCTTCGCGTAAATCAGGCCATAGAAATGGAAGCCCATCGAGATGTAATAGTCGCGCGGGCGGCCCGGACCATCCGAGTACCAGCCATCGCCGAGGTAATAACGTTCCATGGCGGCAAAATGATCTTCCCGCGCCTGCGGATTGGTCGGCATTCCGCAATAATGAAAGCCAACCTGCACCAGAATCGGAAAGAAGTGCCAGTTATTATCCGGGATATCCTGGGTCTCGCACTGCTTTAACCAGCGCCATAAGTTCTCTTTTTCCGCAGCAGTGAAGTGCGCCAGTACGGTTTCGCCCGCCAGCGCCAGCAATAGTCCGTAAGCCGCCATCTCGACAATGCGTTGATCGTAAGGGGCGACTTCGCCCCAGTAATCGGCATGCTGCGGATTGGTGCCGTTTTTTATCGCCTGTAAATAGAAGGAGAAATGCTGCGGCTCGCTGCCGCCAGCCAACAGCGGCGTCACGCCCCACAGCAGACGGGAAAAGGTTTCCATGCTCGCAACCTGCTGGCCGTAGTGAGCAGTGAAGTTCGCTAAATCAATGCGGCTGGCGTCGTTTTTAAAATAAGGCGCTACCGCATTCAGCATTTCATTGACCAGCCGTAGCACCTCTTCCCGGCTTGTCAGTGGGTTATCCAGATGAATATTTTCAGGTTGCACAGGGTCCTCCCGTATAACACGAGGGTAGAGGTAAGTTATTGTTATTAGGCTTTTATCAAGCCACGTGTGCGACGTCTGGATGAAGAGTAACCGCTTTTATTCCCGGCGCTGAGTGAGCGGACTCACAAAATTAAACCGCCATTTCATTTTTGCTGGATTTTGTCGACCGCGCGGAGGATAAATTGCAAATGATGGCGTAAAAATTTAAATCTGTTGTCCTGGAGGCAAAATGGGCGAAGCACAACTGCTGGAACGTATTACGCTCGATCGGCAGGCCATTTCGTTTAATCGCATGTACACCACCAGCGTGCTTTACTACCACTGGCATCAATGCGTTGAATTGCTTTATATTTCCAGCGGCTATGGCATCGTGGTGGTGGATAACCAGCACTACACCGCCCGTCCGGGGCGATTATTTATCTTCCCGCCCTTCCGTTTGCACAAAGTGCAGGTCGATCATAGCGATAAAAATCCTTATCACCGCACCACCATGCACATTGAGCAGTCGGTCGTCGAGAGCGCGCTCAGCGCTTTCCCGCGCCATCAGGCCCAGTTCGCGGCGCTGGCCGCCAGCAATCTGCCGGCGCAAATTTACGACCTCAGCGAGCACGCGGCATTTATCGAAAGGATCCTTGAACAGTTTCAGCGTCTGGAGGATAACGAGCAGACCACCGCCTGCGAGGTGGCGTTTTTGATGATGCAGCTAATGACGTTTCTACCCGAGCAGCCGCAACGCTACCCGCCGCGCCAGCAGACCGTCGCCTCGCGGATTATGAACTGGATCGAAGCCCACTATGCCAGCAAGTTTTCCCTTGACCAGCTGGCTTGCGACCTCGGACTTTCGCGCAGCTACACCTCGCGGGTTTTTCGTCAGCAGACCGGCGGCAATATCCATGAATATTTGCTCACCCGGCGAATAAAACGCAGTTGCGATCTGCTACGTAATAGCGATGAGAGCGTTGATGCCATCGCAGTGGCGGTGGGATTTGGCGAGGTGACCTACTTCATTACCTGTTTTAAAAAGATGATGCGCCAGACGCCGCTGCAGTACCGTAAGGCCAGCCAGCGGCGCTCCGCTTTATAACTTAATCCATCGCCTGCTTGAGGCCAACCTGACGGCGACGCCAGGCGCTATCGCGGCTCGCCAGCCAGTAGTACAACGGCGAGGTCACCAGCAGGCCGACCAGCCAGGAGAGATCGGCGCCGTTAAACCACGCCGAGACCGGGCCAACGTACAGCGGGGTATTCATAAACGGGATCTGCACCAGGATGCCAATGGCGTAGGCCAGCAGCGCGTGCGGGTTGTAACGGCCATAGATACCGCCATCCACCTGAAATATCGAGTTAATATCGTAGTTGCCCTTGTGAATGGCGTAGAAGTCGATCAGGTTTATCGCGGTCCACGGCACCAGCACCACCAGCAGGGCCAGAACCAGATCGATAAAGTGGCTGATAAAGTCCGCCGAGGCGAAGATCGCCGCCGCCACGCAACAAATAAGCACGATGACCGACAGCAGCGCACGGCTACGACTGCCGGGGATCCAGCGCCACAGGAAGGTTTGCACCAGGGTTATCACCGACATCACCGCGCCATACAGATTAAGCGCGTTATGGCTGATGACGCTCAGCAGGAACAGCACCAGCATCAACGGGCCTATCGCGCCGGTCGCCAGCTTTACCGCATCCATGGTTTCCAGCCCCACCGGCGTTGCCAGCACCGCTACCGCGCCAAAAATAAACGACAGGCTGGAACCGAGCGTCGAGCCAAGGTATGTGGTCCAGAACGTCGCGGCGACGGGAACATCCGCCGGCAGGTAGCGCGAATAATCAGAAACATACGGGGCGAAGGCAATCTGCCACAGCGCCGCCAGCGACACGGTGGCCAGCCAGCCCGAGAAGGAAAAACCGCCGCGAGTTAAGAAATCGGCGGTATGCAGATGAGTGAAGATGTAGCCAAAGCCGACCATAATGCCGATGCCCAGCACCCAGGTGCCGATCCGGTTGAGAATGTGAATACATCGGTAGCCGATGATGCCAATCACGCAGGATCCCACCGCGCCGATCGCAATCCCCACCGGTAGCGGAACCGCGGGAGCGATGCCATGCAGCGACTGCCCGGCCAGCACGATGTTCGAGGCAAAGAAACCGACGTACATCACCCCGGCGATCGCCACCACCAGCAGCGAACCAAAAGATCCAAACTGCGCGCGGCTCTGGATCATCTGCGGGATCCCCATCTGCGGCCCCTGCGCCGAGTGCAGCGCCATCAGCGCCCCGCCGACCAGATGGCCGACTAAAATCGCAGCGATCCCCCACAGCAGATTCAGATGAAAGATCTGTACTCCCAGGGCGCCTGTAACGATCGGCAGCGGCGCGATGTTGCCGCCAAACCACAGGGTAAAGAGATCGCGGGTTTTACCGTGGCGATCTTCTGGCGGAATATAGCCAATGGTGTGCTTCTCAATAAGCGGCGGCGATGATTCTTTGGTCGGCATAGCATTCTCCAAAGTCAGGAACCATTAATAATGGTTGTGATGTGCAGGTGTTTTTATGTTTTGGAGATAATGCGCATTATTTAGCGAAAGGGTAAATTACTTTGTTTATGGCTACAGGAAATAAAAAAACTAATTAGCCAGGCAGAAAGCCGATAAATATCATAAAATTTTATCATAACCGTTCCGGTAAGATAAAATAATGATATTTTCAACGCAGCGGTAAATTGTCAATTAGGAATACAGAATAAATAATCGTGATGAGATGAATTTATGGCTGATAATAAAATACGGGCCGCTATTCAGGCCCGTATTATGTGATAAGTTAAAACTCAAACGGCTAGCGCTTAACTAAAAAACTTACCTTTCAGTAGATTAAGCCCTGCGGAGACCAGGTCGCCCTGGGCCGGCGCTTCGCCCTGCGGCGACAGGCCATCGACGATTTTTGGCAGGTATTCCGCAATCAGCGATGAGGCGGTTTGCGAATCAACGCCCAGTTTGGCGCCGAGATCCTGCAGCGCAGGCGAGCCGAACACCGAGGTAATCTGATCGCTGTTCACCGACATATTACTCTGCTGACTAAGCCACGACTCGACGATTTCACCTAAGCCGCCGTTGCGGAATTTTTCCAGGATTCCCTGAATACCGCCCTGCTGTTCAATCCAGGTCATGATCGCCTGAAGTTGTTCAGCTTTGCCAGCCTGCCCGCCAAGCACGCCGCCGATTTGATCTAATAATCCCATTACAATCTCCATCAAAACGTTGCTATTAATCCCTGATTCACGGCTTACTTCGCCGGGATAATCAGCACCTGCCCCGGATAGATCTTATCGGGATGCTTCAGCATCGGTTTATTGGCTTCAAAAATACGCTGATAGTCATTGGCGGAGCCATACATCGCTTTCGAGATGGCGCTGAGGGTATCACCGGATTTAACCGTATAGTAACGACTTTCCGCTCCGCTCTGCGTCACAGTAACGCTATCGTTGACCTGGCCAATCCCGGTTACGTTACCTACCGCGACCAGAATTTTTTCCTTATCTTCCTGTGAACCGACATCGCCCGTTACCGTCGCGGTACCATCGTCCGCTACGGCAATATTGACCTTTTCGGCACCAGGCAGGTTAAGACTATCAATATGTTTTTTCAGCTTGTCGGCCTGATCTTCCTTGCTGGAGCCGGACACGGCATCCCAGATCTTCTCGCCCGCTTCTTTCACAAAACTTAATAATCCCATCTATCCATACCTCCATTACTGTTTCACGATGAATGCTTTCATCAGACACGATAATCATAGCTTATAAATACCGTTCACTTCCTTTAACAAATGCTCGACGAAACGGGTAAGTTTCGGTAAGGGGCGCAGATCCTGGCGCCACAGCAGGTGTATCGGCCTCGGTTCCGGCGTGTAATTTTGCAAAATACGCACCAGTCGGCCATTGGCTAAATCTTCCGCCAGCAGCACTTCCGGCTGCAATAACAGCCCGGCGCCGGCCACCGCCGCCATACGCAGCGCGTAGCCATCGTTGCAGCGCAGCACCGCATCGCGCTTCCAGCGTACCTCTTCCGCAGCGCCCGGCAGCCGCCACTCGTTGCGCGCGGTCCACACCGTATGCGAAAGACACTGATGTCCGGCTAAATCAGCGGGCGTCTGCGGCGTGCCGTGGCGCGCCAGATAATCCGGCGCCGCGCAGATCGCCATACGATAGGGAGCGAGATACTTCGCCACCAGATCGGTACGCTGGATGTCACCGATACGAATCGCCAGATCGATTCCCTCATCCACCAGGTCCACCATGCGGTTCGTCAAATCAAGCTCGACGCGTACCTCCGGCCAGGCCTGCAGAAAGGAGGCGGTCAGCGGCGCGATAATGCTGGCGCCGAAAGAAACCGGCGCGCTCACCCGTAGCGTACCGGCAGGGGCCAGCCGTAACCGTTCAACCGAACGCTCGGCATTCGCCACCTGCTCCAGTACCCGCCGCGCCTCGTCAAAATAGACTCGCCCGGCATCGGTCAGGCTTTGCCGACGGGTATTTCGCTCCAGCAGGCGGGTGCCGAGCTGGCCTTCAATTAAGGCGATATATTTGCCGACCATCACCGCCGACATCTCAAGGCGCGTCGCCGCGCCGGTAAAACTGCCGCACTCTACCACCGCGACAAACGTTTCCATTCCACGCAGCTTGTCCATATTGCAAACCTCTGGTTAGTAATCATCTAACTTTTAGCCAGTTTATCCGACAATCGATTAATTAAAGAATAGAGGCTCACTTCACTGAGGAGTTTGCGATGAAAATTATCGTTATTGGCGCCAGCGGTACCGTTGGCCGCGCGGTTGCGGAAGAACTGAGCCGCCAGCATGAAGTTATCCGCGTTGGCCGCACCCACGGCGACGAGCAGGTTGATATCACCTCGCAGCACAGCGTGCAGGCGCTGTTCGAGAAAATTGGCCCGGTCGATGCCATTGTCTCAGCAGCCGGCAGCTTATACTTTGGCCCGCTAAGCACGATGACCGACCGCGATTTTGACCAGGGACTGCAGGATAAACTGTTGGGGCAGATTCGCCTCGCCCTCACCGGCCAGCATTATCTTAACGATGGTGGTTCCATAACCCTTATCAGCGGCATCGTCGCCGATGAACCGATCGCTCAAGGGGTGAATGCCACCACCGTCAATGCCGGACTGGCGGGTTTCGTTCGCGCCGCCGCCTGCGAATTACCGCGCGGGATCCGCATTAACCTGATAAGCCCCACCGTGCTCAGTGAGTCTGTCGAGACCTATGATGGTTTCTTCCCCGGTTTCGCCAGCGTACCGGCCGCAGCGGTGGCGCAGGCCTATCGCCGCAGCGTCGAAGGGATCCAAAGCGGGCGGGTTTATAAAGTCGGTTATTAATTATTTTCGGGCAGGATGTCGTATTCCTGCCCTTATATTGAATATCTGTTGGTTATTGTGAAGCGCCTCGCATAACGCACTTCACCCTGTTATTTGTGCGCCTTTAGGATACACTACACGATAATACTAATGTCATGATGTATCAGCTAATTATTTTATTTCTCCATTATTTTATCGGGCCAATCATCTATCTCATTAGACCATAATAAAAGCAGGGAATTGTTATTTCTCTCTACGGTTCATCATTCTAATCTCCTCGCAATATGGCAGAGTTTTATCTGCCCGATAAAAAACCATCAGCGGGTTTGCCAGTAAAAAATTAAGCACAAAGCATAAAACTCTAAAAATAGCGCAACGCACAGATGCAGCGTTTTTCCAGCGCCGGGTAAAGCATTTTTTTTATATCCAGCACCGATATTTTTTGTCATTTCGCAAATGATACAGAGTTGTAAAAATGGTGAATGAAATGTTGTGATGAGTAGATTAGCTGTACTCCTCATTGAAATATCACTCTTACGCTGATGAAGACCAAAATAATGAGAGAGCACCATGACAAAACATCAATCTGTTAATGTCGAGAATCTTGAAAGTAATACCATCAGACCTATCCCCTTAAATATGCGCCACGGCAAACCAGGCGATCTTTTTACCATTTGGTTTGGCTCCAACATTATGCTGTTAACGGTCATCACCGGCGCGATGTCGGTGACGATTTTCCACCTTTCCTTTTTATGGTCAGTGATTGCGCTATTTATCGGCAGCCTGGTCGGCGGGCTCTTTATGGCGCTGCATTCGGCGCAGGGGCCAAAACTCGGGGTACCGCAAATGGTCCAGACCAAGGGGCAATTTGGCTCCTATGGTTCGGTACTGGTGGTCTCCATCGTCGTACTGATGTATATCGGCTTTACCGCCTCCAGTCTGGTGCTCGGCGGGCAGTCGATACACGCGATTTATCAGCCGATGAACTCGGACATCGGGATTATCGTGGTCGGCGCGCTAAGCCTGTTCGCCACCATCTTTGGCTATAAGATCATCCACTCCTACGCGCGGATCATGTCGTGGATTTCCGGCATTGTACTGGCGGCAACCTTCGTGTGGATTGTCTTCATCCATGGCCTGCCGGGCGACTTTGTCGACCGCGGCGGCTTCAACATCGTCGGCTTTCTCGGCGCCGTCTCTATCGCCGCGCTCTGGCAGCTGGCCTATGCGCCGTATGTCTCTGACTATTCCCGCTATATGCCCTACAGCACCAACGATAAAAGCGTCTTTTACGCCAGCTATTTTGGCTGCATTCTCGGCTCCTATCTGCCGATGGTGCTCGGGGTGCTGGTGGCGATTTGTATCGGTAATGACGATATCATTCAAGGGATTATGGATCTGACCGGCAGCATGGGGGCGATAGTGATTATCGTACTGGCGCTGGGGATCGCCGCCACCAACTCGATGATGCTGTACTGCGGCGTACTCTGTACCCTGACCCTCGGCCAGACTTTTATCGACGGCTGGTCGCCGATGGCGCGGGCACGCATTATCACCGCTATTTTGACCATGCTGCTGGAGATATTCCTCGCTATCTATGGCCAGGAAAATTTCCTGCTAATCTACACCAATTTTATTACCGTGCTGCTGTATGTGCTGGTGCCGTGGACGGCGATTAATCTGGTCGATTATTATTTAGTGGCCCACGGCGAATATCACGTTGAATCGTTCTTTAAACGCGACGGCGGTATTTACGGTTACTTTAATGCAACGGCGATATCCTGCTATATCCTCGGTATTCTGGTCGAAGTACCGTTTATGTCGACCTCAATTTATACCGGGCCAATCGCCCTCTCCTTTGGCGGCGCGGATCTCTCCTGGATTGTGGGTTTATTGGTGGTCTCGCCGGTCTATTATTATTTCTCGAAAGCGAAGAGTGTTAAAAGCATGGCTTTTGCAAAAGAGAAGGTTTAAGGCCTACAAGAAAGCGCGCCGCCTTCGCGGCGCGCCGGCGTTTAAGCTGACATCCAGCGGCAGAGATTTTTCAACATCTGCTCGCACTTTTCCAACTGCGCCTCGCTAACAAACTCATCCGCCTTATGCCCCTGCTCCATGCTCCCCGGGCCACAAACAAGCGTGGCCACGCCGGCCTCATCAAACAATCCGCCTTCGGTGCCAAAAGCGACCGTTGAAAAATCCTCGCATTCGGCCCACTGCGCCAGCCAGCCGGCGAACGCCGACTGCGGGTCGCTCAGCAGGCCGGGATACTGGCTGAGCGGTTGAAAGGTAATAGCCGATTCCGCCGCCGTCGCGCGCATTTTTGGCAACAGCTCGCCTTCGGCATACGCCTGCAGCGAGGCCAGCGCATCATCGACCGACACATCCGGTAAATGGCGAATTTCAAAATCGAACTGACAGTGCTGCGGTACAATATTCAACGCCGCGCCGCCCTTAATTACCCCCACCTGCAGGGTGCTGAAAGGCGGATCGAAACGCGTATCCTGGCGAAGCGCAAGCTGCTCGCCCAGCTCATCCAGGCGGCCAATCAGCTTTGCCGCCCAGGCAATCGCATTCACGCCATCGGGCGCGTAAGCGGAGTGGCAAGCGTGGCCGTGAACATCGCAGCGCATCGCCAGCTTCCCCTTGTGACCATAGACCGGGCGCATCTCCGTCGGCTCGCCGATAATGCACATCGCCGGTTTCTCTGTCGACGCCTGCAGATGGGCGACCAGGCTGCGTACGCCAAGACATCCCACCTCTTCATCGTAGGAAAAAGCCAGGTGCAGCGGCATGCGTAACGGTTGGGCGAGAAAATCAGGAATGGCGGCCAGTACGCAGGCGAGAAAGCCTTTCATATCGGCACTACCGCGGCCGTAGCAGCGGCCATCGCGTTGCGTGAGGGCAAAAGGGGGAACCGTCCATGGCTGGCCGTCAACCGGCACCACATCGGTATGGCCGGAGAGCATAACGCCGCCGGGCCCCGCAGGGCCCAGTCGTGCATAAAGATTAGCTTTTCTCCCTTGCGCATCATAAAAGCGCTGCGTTTCGATTGCGAAGCCGTGGAGATAATCGGCAATATCGTCGATCATCGCCAGGTTCGATTCGCGGCTGGTGGTGTCAAACGCCAGCAGCCGCGCCAGAATATCCTGTAATCGACTATTCATCACCGGGTACTCCGTAACTGGGAGCCTCCCGCGGGTCGAGGGCGCGCGTGACATAGGCCTGCATTTGCGGTTCATAGGCCTGCCACAGCGCCGCCAGCTCGCCAATCGGGTCCGTTTCACTCCAGTCTACGCGCAGATCCACCAGCGGCCAGGAGTAATCATCCACCACTTTCACCGCCGCCGAATGGACCGGCCCGGCCTCGCCGCCCTGTGCGACGCCAGCCTGCAGCGCGGCAACCAGCCGCGTCGCCAGCTCGCCTTCGGTTTGCGAAAACGCCGCCGCCATCGCGGCAATCACCTCTTCCGACGCCAGCATATTACCGCCGGCAATACAGTTATCGCCCTGCACAACATGCCAGGTCCCCAGCGTTTTATCGCCGCTGAACCACGCGGTCTGGCCGCTGGCGTCGATGGCGATAATCTGCCGATAGCGGCTAAAGTCGTCTTCCGCCAGCGCCCGACGCATCGCTTTCTCCGCCGTCAGCCCCTGCTCCATCTGCGCCAGAGTGAGTTGCCCCAGCGCCGGTAAGGTAATGTTCTGGCTCGATACCGCCCCTACCCCCGCCTGTAGCCACGGACAGCGGGCGCCGACGGCAATGCTTGAAGAACTAATCGCGATACCAAACTGCCCGCTTTCCGGGCAGCGTGCGGCAATCGAAAATGTCATCCTGCCTCCTTATTTCGCCGCGTCATCAGGGATGACGGCAATAACATCGATCTCCATTAGCCACTGCGGCTGCGCCAGCGCGGAAATGACCAGTCCGGTGGAGATCGGGAACACGCCTTTTAACCACTTGCCTACCTCTTGATAGACCGGTTCGCGATAGCGCGGGTCGATAATATAGGTGGTCGTTTTCACGATATGCGACAGGTCGCTCCCCGCCTCTTCCAGCAGCTGTTTGACGTTTTTCATCGCCTGTTCCGCCTGCGCCCGCGGGTCGCCAAGGCCCACCAGATTGCCTTCAAAATCCGTCCCTACCTGGCCGCGAACGTAGACGGTATTACCGGCGCGTACCGCCTGACATAAGTCATTGTCCAGCGTCTGATTAGGGTATGTCTCTTTGGTATTGAACATCCGAATACGAGTATGGGTAGGCATAAGGGTTATCCTGTTCAGTAAGTCATGATTAACGCTGGCTGGCGTCTTTGTACTGGGTGTATTTACGGCGGGTGGCGATATGGTCAGCGATATGCTTCGCGTCGTGCCAGACGCCCCAGATAAAGGTTGATCCCCGGCGCGATAACCACGGCAGGCCGAGGAAGTAGACGCCCGGTTCGCTGGAGACGCCGCGCTGATGCTGAGGACGGCCCTGTTCGTTGAAAGCGTTGACGTTGAGCCAGCTGTAGTCCACCGCATAGCCGGTAGCCCAGATAATGGTGTTAATCCCCGCCTGCGCCAGATCGAGCGAGAGGAGCGGCGACGTCATGCAGTCCGGGTCCGCTAAGAATTGCCGTGCGGCGGGCTCTTCCGGTAAATCCAGGCCATTGGCGGCGATGTAAGCATCGGCGGCATCCAGCAGCGCCAGATAGTTTTCATCGCCGAGGCGAATGTTTTCGACGAGATTATTTTTAAAGGAGACGGTTCCCCCGGCGAAGGATTCGGTGAGACCAACCAGCGTGATACCACGATGCGCCAGCTCGCGGAAATCAACCGTGTGGCCGCCGTGCGCGCCGCTAACCGCGATGGTGACGTGCTCTTTACCGGGTTCGCTGGCCGGGGCATCCCACAGGCCTAATACCCCCAGCCACCAGCAGAAATCCCGGTTACGATAGGCACGCGGCGGGCGATCATGGGCGCCGACCGACAGATAAACCTTGCGGCCCGCGCGCTGCAGTTCATCGGCGATTTGCACGCCGGACGAGCCCGCGCCCACCACCAGCACCGCGCCTTCCGGCAGTTGCTGCGGGTTGTAATATTTCGCCGAATGAATTTGATGGATGGCGCTGTCGCGCGGAGCGATCGGCGGGATAACCGGCTTCTGGAACGGCCCGGTCGCCGCGACAATATTCAGCGCTTCAATCACGCCGTCGGTGGTTTCAATGGTAAAGCCCGGACGCCCGTGGTTACGCACCGCACTTTTGACTTCCACGCCGGTACGGACCGGAAGATTAAACTCGCGCACATAATCGACAAAGTATTGCGCAACATCATCCTTGGCAATAAAGGCATCGGGGTCGCCGCCTTTAAACTCCATGCCCGGAAAACGGTCATGCCACGCCGGGCCGTTCGCCACCAGCGAATCCCAGCGGCCGGTACGCCAGGCTTCGGCAATGCGATTCTTTTCCACGACCAGATGCGAAATACCCTGTTTGCTCAGGTGCTCGCTCATGGCGATACCGGCCTGCCCCCCACCAACAACCAGCGTCTCGATTTGTATTTTTTCTACGGTCATAAATATGTCCTTCGGTGATGTTCTGCTCATGACCGAGGTTAATAAACCGTTATGCACAGGTAAATTATTATAAATTTAGCACCTGAGAATAAAATAATGATGCAGCGAATTCGCCCCGCCGCCAGGCCATTTCCGCCACGCTAATACGCAGTATTTATTTTTCAGGCATGAGATTTTGAAAGGAAAAACAACCATGACTTTCAAGGCTCATAAAAATATCGTCAGAGCTTCGTTTTTTTATAGGCAATAAAACGCAGAAAATACCACATGAATATATTTACCCGCGCTAATGGCGGGTAAATTTGCTCATTCAGGCGACTTTCACTTCTTGCTGCGGCGGGCTTAATACCGCGTTGCGGCAATACTCCATAAACAGTTTGGTCGGTTTGGTCGGTTCGCTACTGCGCAGATGGGCCATCACCAGCGCGGAATTCGCCATTTCATCCTGAATCTCCACACAGCGTACCTGCTGGCCGTCATAGGTCATGTCGTTCACCGGACGCGTCACCAGCACCGAGAAGCCCAGCCCCTGGCCGACCATGCAGCGCACCATCTCAATCGACGGCGAACTGTAGGCCACCTGCGGGTTGTAGCCCTTATCTTTGAAAATGCTGATGAAGTAGTTTTTGCTCGGCACCACATCCAACAGGATCATTGGCAGATTGCTCAGCTCGGACAGCCGCACGGCGTGCCGCTGGGCCAGGGGATGATCCGCCGGTAACAGCGCATAGGGCTTCTGCGGCGCGTTGAGGCTCTCGGTATAAATCGAGGTATCCAGTTCGAGATCATAGAGAAAAGCCAGGTCAAAACGCCCGCGGTGCAGACCGTGAGCAATCTCGTGCTGCTCGCCGTCGTAAATTTTAATGGTGATTTCCGGATAAATTTTCTTAAACCCGGCCATCAACGACGGCATATACAGCGGCGCGGCGGTCTCGAAACAGCCGATGGAAATAATCCCGGAGACCAGCTCATTATCGGCCTTCGAGTTTTGTTCAAATTGATAAGAGAGCCGCAGCAGTTCTTTGGCTTTTTCATAAAAACGCTGCCCGCTCGGGGTCATTGATACCCCCTGGGCGTGGTGGCGAATAAAAAACTGCTGTTCAAACATATCTTCCAGCGTCTTCACGGCGATGGAAATCGACGGCTGCGCGATATGCAGCTGGCGTGAGGCTTCAGCAATACTTTCCGCCTCGACGACGGCAACAAAGTATTTGAGCTGTTTCAGGGTGAAATGGGGCATGTGATACCTTATTTTTTATCATCAAGGAGGCAGGCTGGTTAGCTTTAAACGATGAACACCCTGGCCTGCAACCCTCTGCCGTGAAAAAGATCAACAATCCGACAGCGATCAGATTTTTACAGAAAATTAACAGATACCTGGCGAGAAAATTGCGAACGCCGGAGGATAATACTTCGGCCAGTATAAGCAGGATGAGAAAAAACAAGGCATATAACTACCTTATATTACAAGACATTAATCTCGCTTTAATTCACAGAAACGCGCTAACGGGCTTGCCCGTCTCACCGTGATTCATTTTGTCATGAGTATTGTTTTTATTCTCAATAATTAAATCTAAGAATATTAAATGTTGCTAACGACATGTTCAGCTCGCCGACGCCGAAAATTAGCGGAAAACAAAAACTCTTTGAATTACAGCTTATTGAAAAATCGCACGTCCCCGTTATTTGAGCGCCATCACAGCGTACGACCTCCCGCCCTGGATCACAGAAAATCGCCAATCCTGGCTAACAACGATTTTTATAGAGGTTGCCTAGATTTTTAGTCCTTTCTCGCCGCATTGCCCTCCTGCATCATGAACTCAAAGAAACAAATAAATAACAATTACGCAACATGCGAAGGAGAAGGTTCATGTCTGATAGAAACTTTTGGCAGCGCAGGCTGCAGGAGCAGCGCTTTATCAGCCACGCCATTATCGATGGTCGACCGTACGTCGCGAAAAGCCGTAAAACCTGTCCCGCCATTAACCCAGCCAGCAATACGCTGCTGGCGGAAGTCACCTCGCTGCAGACGGAAGATATCGATATCGCCGTCGCCTCCGCGCGTCGCGCTTTTACCTCCGGCGTTTGGTCAGGTCTGGCGCCACAGGAACGTAAACGCGCGTTGCTGCGCCTGTCGGCGCTGATCCTTCAGCATCGCGAAGAGCTGGCGCTGCTGGAGAGCGTCAGCATGGGGAAACCGGTCAACGATGCGCTGAATATTGATGTCCCCGGCGCCGCGCACATCCTCAGCTGGTATGCCGAAAGCGTAGATAAACTCTACGATGAAGTGGCTCCCGCCAGGCCCGGTGCGCTGGCGACCATCACCCGACATCCCGTCGGCGTGGTCGCCGCCATTGTACCGTGGAATTTCCCGCTGGACCTCGCCTCCTGGAAGTTGGGTCCGGCGCTGGCCGCCGGCAATAGCGTGATCCTCAAGCCCTCGGAAAACTCGCCGTTTAGCGCCCTGCGTCTGGGCGAGCTGGCGCTGGAGGCCGGTATTCCGCCAGGCGTGCTTAACGTGGTGACCGGGCTGGGCACCGAAACCGGGAGCGCGCTGGGACTGCATCACGATATCGATGTCATCGCCTTCACCGGCTCAACCGCCGTCGGCAAAGCCTTTATGGCCTATTCGGCCCAGTCCAATCTGAAACAGGTATGGCTGGAGTGCGGCGGCAAGAGCGCCAATATCATTTTCGCCGACAGCCAGGATCTCGATCTGGCCGCTGAAAAAGCAGCCTTCGGCATCTGTTTTAACCAGGGCGAAGTCTGCTCGGCAAACTCCCGCCTGCTGGTTGAGCGCCCGATTTACGCGGCATTCATCGCCAAACTGCAAGAAAAAATGCAGGCCTGGGCCCCGGCGCATCCGTTCGATGCGGATGCCCGCATGGGGGCCATGGTCAGCGCCGCCCATGCCGAAAAAGTGATGGCGGCTATCCGCCGTGCACAAGACGAGGGCGCAACGCTGCTTACCGGCGGCCGTACGGTGGAAATAGACGGCGTCGCCAACTACGTTCAGCCGACGCTTCTGGCCGACGTAAACGAAGAGATGGCGCTGTGGAAAGAGGAGATTTTTGGTCCGGTGCTGGCGGTTTGCGCCTTCGATAGCGAGAAGGAGGCGGTTCATCTGGCGAATAACCATATCTATGCGCTGGCCGCCTCGCTGTGGACCGACAATCTGCACCGCGCCCATCGCGTCGCCGCGCAGCTGACCGCCGGAACAATCTCGGTAAATACCGTCGACGCGCTGGACGTCACCGTTCCCTTTGGCGGAAACAAGCAGTCGGGCTTTGGCCGCGATCTGTCTCTACATGCCTTTGATAAATTCACCAGCCTCAAAACCACCTGGTTTCAATTTCGCGAGTAGGCCGCAGCCTGCATCACTTTTTCAGTTTCAGCAGACAGGAGAGACGAAATGACTAATCCAAGCAATCAGAACCGTTCGACGTCCGATTACCAACATTCAGATGCGGCTCACCATATTCACGCCTTCCTGGATCAAAAAGCGCTGAACGCCGAAGGGGCGCGCGTGATGGTACGCGGCGAAGGGTTATACCTGTGGGACAATGACGGGAATAAATACCTCGATGGGATGTCCGGCCTGTGGTGTACCCAGTTGGGCTACAGTCGCCAGGATCTGGCGGACGCCGCCGCGGCGCAGTTTGCCAAACTGCCCTATTACAACATGTTCTTCCACACGACCCACCCGGCGGTTATCGAGCTTTCCGAGCTGCTGTTTAGCCTGCTTCCGCCGCACTACAGCCACGCTATCTACACCAACTCCGGTTCGGAATCGAATGAAGTGCTGATTCGCACCGTTCGCCGCTACTGGCAGATCCTCGGCAAGCCGGAGAAAAAGGTGATGATTGGCCGCTGGAACGGCTATCACGGCTCCACGCTGGCGGCAAGCGGGCTCGGCGGCATGAAGTTCATGCATGAAATGGGCGGCGTGATCCCGGACGTGGCTCATATCGATGAACCCTACTGGTTTATGCACGGCGGCGACCTGACGCCGCAGGAGTTCGGACTGCGCTGCGCCCGCCAGCTGGAAGAGAAGATCCTGGAACTGGGGGCGGAAAACGTCGCCGGCTTTATCGCCGAGCCGTTCCAGGGGGCGGGCGGCATGATCTTCCCGCCGGAAAGCTACTGGCCTGAGATCCAGCGTATCTGTCGGCAATATGACGTGCTGCTGTGCGCCGATGAGGTGATTGGCGGCTTTGGCCGTACCGGTGAATGGTTTGCGCATCAGTACTTTGGCTTTGAACCGGATACGCTGTCGATTGCCAAGGGGCTGACCTCTGGTTACGTACCGATGGGCGGTCTGGTGCTGAGCAAACGCATGGCCGACGTGCTGGTAGAAAAAGGCGGCGTTTTCCCACACGGCCTGACCTATTCCGGCCACCCGGTAGCGGCCGCGGTGGCGATTGCCAACCTGAAAGCCTTACGCGATGAAAATCATGTCACCCGGGTCCGCACCGATAGCGGCCCCTATCTGCAAAAAACGCTGCGCGAGGTGTTTGAAAACCATCCACTCATTGGCGAGGTACAGGGCGCCGGACTGGTGGCCGCCCTGCAGTTTGCCGAAGATAAAGCGACCCGCAAACGCTTTGCCAACGAGAACGAACTGGCCTGGCGCTGTCGCACCATCGGCTTTGAAGAAGGCGTGATCATCCGCTCGACGCTGGGGCGCATGATCATGGCGCCGGCGCTGATTGCCGGGCATAACGAACTCGATGAACTGGTTGAAAAAACCAAGCGCGCCGTTGACCGCACCGCTAAAGAGATTGGCCTGCTATAAGTCAATTACTTACTGCTTTTGATTATCTTTTAGCGGAGGCCTTCGGCCTCCGTTTTTACCTGCATTCCACTTAGCAGGATTCCGGGTATCAGCAGACCGTCATGAGATGCGCTTTTAGAGCGTCGGCAAAAAAATGTTGATCTGATACGAACAAGCTTTTATTTTGCTGCTAGTTTTCAAACTGAGATGAAACTGATGCCTACTATTATCGCCAGTAGTATGAAAGAAGCTAAAGAATTAGTTACCGCCAGAAAGTACCGGGAAATAGTACTGAATTTCGATGTTGACGCTGATGATTTTTTCACCCTTGCAACAGCGCAGCATGACACCAAAATCACCATTGCAAACAAAAATAGCCACTCACCGGTTACATTAGAAAAATAATAAAACCCCTGAGGAAATCTTTATGTTGTTGTTTATTGGCACTATTGCTGTCGCTTTTCTCTCTTCCCTGATGCTCATCTGGCTTGACGATCGCATCGCCGAGCAAGAGTAAACCCTCCCCCGATTTAAAGCTCTCCGCACCGGTCATCGGTGCGGAGACAAAAGATTACAGCGATTTCGCCAGACGTTCGACGGCGGTCAGCAGACCGGCTTCAGAAACCGTCGAGTAGGAAAGACGCAGCGTGCGGGTATCCGGATTATCGTTGTAGAACGCTTCACCAGGTACGTAAACCACGCCGTTTTCCAACGTCTTCTCCAGCCACGCCATGGTATCGAACGGATAGCGGAAACGGGCCCAGAGGAACATTCCCCCTTCCGGGCGGCTAAACTCAAGATGCTCGCCAAGACGACTTTCCAGCGCATCAGCCAGCGCCACGCACTTCTTGCGGTAGTCTTCGCGGATCAGAGCGATCTGATCGTTCAGGCGATTCATTTCCAGATACTCAGCAGTGATAACCTGAGAGAGCATATTAGTATGCAGATCCGCCGCCTGCTTCACGATCACCGCCTGGTGCGCCAGCCATTCCGGCATCACGATCCAGCCGATACGCATTCCCGGCGCAAGGATCTTGGAGAACGTGGAGGTGTACACCACCCGTTCTTCACAGCCTTGTTCGATCGCATGTTGATACAGCGGACGACGTACTTTATCGGTGAAGCTGATTTCGCCGTAGGGATCGTCTTCGATGATCACAAAATCATGTTGCTTCGCTAGCGCCACCAGCCGCTGGCGACGATCGTCGCTGAGGGTTTTACCGCCGGGGTTGCCAAATGTCGGCACCAGATAGACCGCTTTAACCTTAGTGGTTTCCAGCAGATCGGCCAGTTGTTCAACCAGCATGCCGTTATCGTCGGTATCAACGCTCAGGATATTCGCCTGCGCCAGCTGGAATACCTGCAGCGCGGCAAGGTAGGTCGGACGTTCAACGACGACCGCATCGCCCGGATCGAGCAGCGTGCGGGCGACGATATCCAGCGATTGCTGCGAACCGGAGGTGATATACACCTGGCTTGCCGAGCAGGCCACGCCGCGTGACTGGCAGATTTCGCTCACCGCCTGGCGCAGCGGCGGATATCCTTCGGTAAGGCCGTACTGGAACGCATCATTAAAACGTTCACTCATCACCTTTTGCACCGCGAGGTTGAGACCTTCGGTATCAAACAGTTCCGGAGCCGGAATACCGCCGCCAAGCGAAATGACGCCAGGCAGTTTACTGTGTTTGAGAAGTTCGCGGACGGCGGAGGGCTTAAGTTCACCCGCGCGGGCGGCGAGGCGCCGATCGTGCATATGCTTTTCCTTTTCTATCTTGTTGTTGTGTTAGTTGTTCGTTGTAGCTTTGCAGGTGCCGGGCAGCGATACTAGCCGCTGCCCGGTTTGCGGCCGTTACTCGTCGTCTTTCAGCACGACTAATGGCTCAATATCGCTCTCTTTTTTCACCACCAGCGAATCATCGCCGCGCAGGCAGGTACCGCCATAGTTACCGCCCACCGTGAAGGTGCACACCTGAATGTACTTGCCGTCAACCTTCGGCAGACACCACAGCTGCTGGTAAATATTTTTGCGATCGACAAATTGCCCGCTGGTCTGATCCAATACCTCATCGTGCGGGCTTATCAGATCGATGTTATTACCGCAGCGCCCGGAGATCGGTTTGACCGCATAACCGGTTTTCGCCAGCTCGTCATTGACCACAAAATCGGTATCCAGCAGATAGCGATGATGTGGGAACAGCGACCACAGCACCGGCAGAATCGCCTTGTTGCCGGGGATAACCGTCCACAACGGTTCGAATACCAATACTTCAGGGCGCAGCAGGACGTCAATCAGGCGCACCTCATTTTGCGGATGACCGGTACGAATCGGCACTGCCGCATACTCATCGGCGCTGACTTCGCGCACCTGCTCGATGGCGGTTTCCCACGCCCAGGTCTTCCACACGCAGTTAACCAAGCGGCCATCGCCGTCGATAAGCTGCCCGGCAGCATCCCAGCGCAGTTCATCAAGGCCAAAGAGAATTTTGCTCTCAAAGCCCGCCTCGGTTAGCGAACGCTGAATAAACTGGGCATGGTAGTTCTCTTCGAGATCCTTATCCTGCATGATATGCACGAACGGCCGCGCGCGGCTGTGCTTCCACGCCCCCGCCAGCTCCTCAAGCAGATTTTCCGCCGGATTATGGCCGGTACCGCGATAGCCCTGTTTCAGCCACTGTTCGAGAATCAATCCGCCTTCCGTATGGCAAGAGGCAGAGTCGGCGTTGTATTCGTACACCTTCAGCCCGCGCTCATCCATGCAGAAATCCATGCGCCCGGTAATCATATGATGACGGCGGCGCTGCCACGAGAGGCGCAGACGAGGCCAGAGAATTTTCGGAATATCGAACAGCGCCAGCAGGTTGTCATCCTTCATCACCTTATCAGTGGCGTGCAGATACATCAGATGCAGTTCATTGGTCGCTTTAATCAGTTCCTGTTCGGCGCTCTCGCTGATGGTGAAGTACTGGTAGGGATCCTGATTGATGAAATGACCGTTGGCTTCAACATAGGCCTTTTGCAGCGCGTCTTTCTCATTGAGCCAGTTACCGCGGAACTGGCCTTTATTCGGCAGCCGCGCGCCGCTGATTTTCATCTCCTCGCCCGGCAGCACCGGCTGCGGCAGGCTATGCTCGGTATCGGCGGTCTGGATCATCCAGCCTAAAATTTCGGTATCGGCAAAGGTATCTTTGATGGTGTAGACGCCGTCTTTCACTTCCAGCGTCAGCTCGCGGGTCCACTGCTGGCCCTGCGGCAGCGGCGCGTGGATGACGTTCTGCTCGGCGATACGGACCTTATTCCCTACCAGTTGCGTAATCACCGCCACGTGTCCGGTATGTTTAAACTCGCCGCCTTTCTGCCAGATTAGCAGCGAACCGGCGATCGGCGGACGGCGCGAGCCGTTGGCGAAGGCCTGCAGGGGAAGAATGTTGTCATTGACCACTTCGCGCAGAAAGCGCAGCGAGAAGATTTCATAAGCCATACCGACGTCGGTAAAGACAAAGCCGTAGGTGAGGAATAAAAAGCGCCGCGCGAACTCCACGCACTGCCATTTATGCCCCATATACTCGTTGCCGATATAGCTGCGGAAAGCGGCGTCATCCGGATAATCTTGTGGGTTTAAACTACTGTAATTCGAAGAATAAATTGCCACGCCGCCCGGCGCGTAGCCCAAAAGCGTGCCGAAAGGGGCGTCAATACTGGTCGATCCTTTACTCATTTAGCCTGACCTCAAATTAATGCAGCCCGGGCAGTTGGCGGAACAAAACTCCCTCTTCTTATCCTGCCGCAGGCACTTACCAGACAGAGGTGAAATGATGATACCACTCATTCGATTCGCTAAACGTGCCCTTATAGAAAATAACCCGGCGTCCATTGGCAAAAGTGATATTGTTAGCCAACACATAACAAAAAAACATCACTACATCAGGAGTCGACAATGAGCGCACCTTCGCATCTCAATGCCCAGCCGCTGGTCTGGGGACATGGCCCACGGACTTTTGAAGTATTCCTCGAACCAACCTGTCCGTTTTCCGTTCGCGCCTTCAACAAACTCGATGAATTGCTGGATGAAGTCGGCGCCGAGAACGTCACGATTAAGATTCGCCTGCAGTCCCAGCCGTGGCATCTGTTTTCCGGGGTAATCGTGCGCTGCGTGCTGGCCGCCTCCACCCTGCCGCACGGCAGAGAGCAGGCGCACAAAGTCCTGCAGGCGGTCGCCGATCATCGTGAAGAGTTTGAATTCACCGACCACTGCAGCGGGCCGAATATGAATACCACTCCGCAGCAAATTATCGAGCGCCTTGAGCGCTATAGCCACGTGTCGCTGGCGGCGGCATTTGCCCGCCCTGAGCTGCAAAACGAAATCAAATGGCACAGTAAATACGCCCGCCAGAACGGCATCCATGTGTCGCCGACGTTTATGGTCAACGGCCTGGTGCAGCCCGATCTCGGCAGCGGCGATGACGTCAGCGTGTGGGCCGCGCGGATTATGGCCTGAGATTAGCTGCTAGACTTTTTTGTACACCTTACTAAAGAGGCAGGTCAGTATGTCCGACAATCAATACCAACCACCGAAAGTATGGGAATGGAAACAGAATAACGGCGGCGCGTTCGCCAATATCAACCGTCCGGTTTCCGGCGCGACGCATGAAAAAGTGCTGCCCGTTGGCAATCACCCGCTACAGCTCTATTCGCTGGGCACGCCGAACGGGCAGAAAGTGACTATCATGCTGGAAGAGCTGCTGGCGCTGGGCGTGGCTGGCGCTGAGTATGACGCCTGGCTGATTCGTATCGGCGAAGGCGATCAGTTTTCCAGCGGCTTTGTCGAAGTGAACCCAAACTCGAAGATCCCGGCGCTGAGCGACCACTCCACCACTCCGCCGACCCGGGTATTTGAATCCGGCAGCATCCTGCTCTATCTGGCGGAAAAATTTGGTTTCTTCCTGCCGAAAGACCCGGCCGGGCGCACCGAAACGCTAAACTGGCTGTTCTGGCTACAGGGCGCAGCGCCGTTCCTCGGCGGCGGCTTTGGCCACTTCTATAACTATGCGCCGGTGAAAATTGAGTACGCCATCGACCGCTTTACCATGGAAGCGAAACGTCAGCTCGACGTGCTGGATAAGCAGCTGGCGCGCGGCCGCTTTGTGGCGGGGGAAGAGTACACCATCGCCGATATGGCGATCTGGCCGTGGTACGGCAACGTGGTGCTGGGCAACGTCTATAACGCCGCGGAATTCCTCGATGCCGGCAGTTACGTTAACGTGCTGCGCTGGGCGCAGGATGTGGGCAATCGCCCGGCGGTGAAGCGCGGACGGATGGTTAACCGCACCAATGGCCCGCTCGACGAGCAGTTGCACGAGCGCCACGACGCCCGCGATTTCGACACGCAGACCGAAGACAAGCGCCAGGCGTGATGCCCTTACCCGGCGGCGCGGAGCTGCCGGGTAAGTTGTCACATCAGTGTTTTACCTTGGTCAGGCGATCGAGATAGCCCATCACAAAGGCTGACAGCACAAATGTGAGATGGATAATGACGTACCACATCAGCTTGTTATCCGGCACGTTCTTCGCATCCATAAACACCCGCAGCAGGTGAATGGAAGAGATAGCCACAATCGACGCCGCCACCTTGTTTTTCAGCGATGTCGCATCCATTTTGCCAAGCCAGTTGAGCTTCTCTTTACCTTCGTTAATATCCAGCGTCGAGACGAAGTTTTCATAACCGGAAAACATCACCATCACCAGCAGCCCGCCCACCAGCGTCATATCGACCAGCGAAAGCAGCGTCAGAATCAGATCCGACTCGCCGACGCTGAAGATATGCGGCAGGATGTGGAATATCTCCTGAAAAAATTTTATCGATAGCGCGATAAGCCCCAGCGAGAGGCCGAAATAAACCGGCGCCAGCAGCCAGCGCGAAGCATAAATAGCGTTTTCCAGAAAGCGTTCCATAAGGTCCTGTCAGTTTGTAAAAATGGCGGCCATTATATCGCAGCTGGTCCATATCAAAACGGTGTGCAGGCGGCGGGGAAATAAAAAAGGCCAACGCAGTGTTGGCCTTTCGGGAGATATCCTGGGGGAAATTACTTCGCTTTGACGGTCTCTTCGCCCACCAGACCAATTTTCAGGTAACCGGCCTGATGCAGCGTATCCATCACTTTCATCATCGTCTCGTAGTCGACGGTTTTGTCGGCGCGGAAGAACACGGTGGTGTCTTTCTTACCCTGAGTCAGCGCGTCCAGCGAGGCAATCACGCTCTCTTCGGTCACCGGATCGTTGCCGAGGAACATCGATTTGTCGGCTTTCACCGACAGGTAAATCGGTTTTTCCGGACGCGGCTGCGGCTGGCTGGATGAGGCAGGCAGATTGACTTTGACGTCCACGGTGGCCAGCGGCGCCGCCACCATGAAGATAATCAACAGCACCAACATGACGTCGATAAACGGCGTCACGTTAATGTCGTGCATTTCGCCGTTATCATCGAGGTTTTCGTTAAAATGCATCGCCATAGCGGATCAACCTACCCGTAATTTCTGCGCCGGACGCAGCGGCTGAGAACCACTGGCGTTCAGGTCAAGGTCACGGCTTTGCAGCAGCATAATCTGCGCGGCCACATCGCCGAGAGAGGCTTTGTAGCTGGCAATCATGCGGGCGAAAACGTTGTAGATAACCACCGCCGGGATCGCGGCAAACAGACCAATCGCCGTTGCCAGCAGCGCTTCAGCGATACCCGGCGCGACAACCGCGAGGTTAGTGGTCTGCGTTTGCGCGATACCGATAAAGCTGTTCATGATGCCCCAGACGGTACCGAACAGGCCGACGAACGGAGAGATGGCGCCGATAGTCGCCAGATAACCGTTGCCGCGGCCCATATAGCGGCCAACCTGCGCCACGCGGCGCTCAAGGCGGAAACCGGTACGTTCTTTAATGCCTTCGTTGTCATCCACGCCTGCCGACAGTTCCAGCTCATTATTGGCTTCGTTAATCAGCTGAGTGGTCAGGCTTTTAGCATGGAATCCATTCGCGATAGTGTTAGCCTGATCGAGAGAACGCGCTTCGCTGAGCTGCTGCTGCTCACGCTTGAGGCGACGCTTGCTGGACAACATTTCGGCGCCCTTGCCGAAGAAGATAGCCCAGGTGACTACCGAAGCCAGAATCAAGCCAATCATCACAACCTTAACGACAATATCGGCGTGATGATACATACCCCAAACGGAGAGATCCGCCTGCATCAAATTATTACCCACACTGTTTCTCCAGGAGTCAATCACAAAAACTGAGCATAATAATATCAAAACGACATCGAATTGATAGTGGTTCTCATTAGTATTTACACTGTGCAGCAAATCACGTTTATTTTCTTTGCGCTTACGCAGTAAAAAAGCGGCTGACGCCGGTTTCGGGAAAATTTTTGCCTGTATCGTTTCCGGCCCGGTACACAAACCGGTATTCATGGTAGTTTAGACGTCCAGACGTATAAAAACAGGTTTCTATAACATGGCTGATAAACATCTTGATACCGCGCTGGTCAACGCCGGGCGCCGCAAAAAATATACTCAGGGTTCGGTGAATAGCGTTATCCAACGCGCCTCATCGCTGGTGTTTGATACCGTCGAGGCTAAAAAACACGCCACCCGTAACCGCGCCAAAGGCGAGCTGTTTTATGGCCGCCGCGGCACGCTGACCCACTTTTCGCTGCAGGAAGCCATGTGCGAACTGGAAGGCGGCGCTGGCTGCGCCCTCTTCCCCTGCGGCGCGGCCGCGGTCGCCAACACGATTCTGGCCTTCGTCGAACAGGGCGACCACGTGTTAATGACCAATACCGCCTATGAACCCAGCCAGGACTTCTGCACGAAGATCCTTGCGAAGCTCGGGGTGACGACCGGCTGGTTCGATCCGCTCATCGGCGCGGATATCGCCAACCTGATTCAACCCAATACTAAAGTCGTGTTTCTTGAATCCCCCGGTTCGATCACCATGGAAGTGCATGATGTGCCGGCCATCGTCGCCGCCGTGCGCCGCGTCGCGCCGGAAGCCATTATCATGATCGATAACACGTGGGCGGCAGGGGTACTGTTTAAAGCGCTCGATTTTGGTATCGATATCTCTATTCAGGCGGCAACGAAATATTTAATTGGCCACTCCGACGGGATGATCGGCACCGCGGTGGCCAACGCCCGCTGCTGGGAGCAATTATGTGAAAATGCCTATCTGATGGGCCAGATGGTCGATGCCGACACCGCCTACATGACCAGCCGCGGCTTGCGTACGCTTGGCGTCCGCCTGCGTCAGCATCATGAAAGCAGTCTACGCGTCGCCGAATGGCTGGCGCAGCACCCGCAGGTGGCGCGAGTCAATCATCCGGCGCTGCCGGGCAGCAAGGGCCACGAGTTCTGGAAGCGCGACTTCAGTGGCAGCAGTGGTCTGTTCTCTTTCGTCCTTAATAAACGTCTGACCGACGCCGAACTGTCAGCCTATCTGGACAACTTCAGCCTGTTCAGCATGGCCTACTCGTGGGGCGGGTTCGAATCACTGATCCTCGCCAACCAGCCGGAACATATCGCGGCCATCCGCCCCGGGGCGGAAGTGGATTTCAGCGGCACTCTTATTCGACTGCACATAGGTTTAGAAAATGTTGACGATCTGCTGGCGGATTTAGCGGCAGGTTTCGCGCGTATCGTGTAAAGTGACAGGAAGTGGCAACAAAAGCGGACGCTTTCAGAAAAGCGGCCGCTTTTGTTGCGCCCGGGATCAAGGTGCTCGGGCCGCTTCAGGAGTACACTAGTCGAAAAACGGTACCACTTAGGAAAGTCCATGGTTGTCATTCAAGAGATTGTCGCCGCGCTGTGGCAACATGATTTTGCCGCATTGGCAAACCCTCACGTTGTGGGTTTTGTATATCTGGTCATGTTCGCGACCCTGTTTCTGGAAAACGGGCTGCTGCCGGCTTCATTTTTACCGGGCGATAGCCTGTTGCTGCTCGCTGGCGCGTTAATCGCCAAAGGCGTCATGGATTTTGTCCCCACTCTCGCCATTCTGACCGCCGCCGCCAGCCTCGGCTGCTGGCTGAGCTATTTACAGGGGCGGTGGCTGGGTAATACCACTGTGGTTAAAGGCTGGCTGTCGCATTTGCCGCACAAATATCATCAGCGCGCCACCAACATGTTTGATAAACACGGCCTGCTGGCGCTGCTGGCCGGACGCTTTCTGGCGTTTGTCCGCACCCTGCTGCCAACCATGGCGGGTATTTCCGGCCTGCCGAATCGTCGTTTCCAGTTCTTTAACTGGCTCAGCGGTCTGCTGTGGGTTGGCGTCGTCACCGGTCTCGGCTATGCGCTGAGCATGATCCCGTTCGTGAAAAACCACGAAGACCAGGTCATGACCTGCCTGATGATTTTACCGATCGCCCTGCTGGTAACCGGCCTCGTTGGTACGGTTATCGTCGTTATCAAGAAGAAATACTGCAGCGCCTGATTCACTCGCGCCGGATGGTCTCAAAATCCCCGGTAGCGCTGGCGCTTACCGGGGCTACAGGCGCCGCATCCTTATCAAATCCCCTGCATCGTGCGAATACGCGCGGCATCTTCACCCGGTGTAATACCAAAATAGCGTTTAAACTCACGGCTAAACTGCGAGGCGCTTTCATAGCCGACGCGCATCGCCGCCGCGCTGGCTTTCATGCCGTCATGAATCATCAGCATTCTGGCCTTATGCAGGCGATAGGTCTTCAAATACTGCAGCGGCGAGGTGCTGGTAACCGATTTAAAGTTATGGTGAAACGCCGAGACGCTCATATTCGCTTCCGCCGCCAGCTGGTCGACGCTGAGGTTTTCGGTGTACTGGCTTTCAATGCGCTTCAGGACGCGGCTAATCAGGCTAAAGTGCGTCTGCCGGCTCACCAGCGCCAGCAGCGCCCCGCCGCAGGGGCCAATCAGGACGTGATAAAGGATCTCGCGGATAATCTGTTTGCCGAGAATGCGCGCGTCCAGCGGTCGCTCCATCACGTCTAACAGGCGTTCCGCCGCACAGAGGATCTCTTCTGATAGCACCGCCGAGTTGATCCCGCTGGAAGCGACCGACGGCTGAAAAAGCTCATCTTCGCCGATATCCATCAGCAGCTCCTGCAACTGCAAAATATCGACATTCAACCGCATTCCCGCCAGCGGCACTTCCGGAGTCGCGAAGGTTTCGCATTCGAACGGTAGCGGGACGGTTAACAGTAAGTATTCGTTGGTGTCATAACGGAAGGTTCGTTCATTGATATAGCCAATTTTATGGCCGGAAAAGAGAAAAACGATCCCCGGCTGGTACATCACCGGCGTACGGGTGCCCGGCTGTGTCCCGTACAGCAGACGGATATCCGGCAGCAGGTCACTTAGCATTTCTTGCTTATCTTTCAGCTTATTAACCTTGTCTGTTAATAGCTGGCATATCTCGGCACGGTTCATTTTCGCTGCTTCTCCGACGATTTTTCTACGTCCTTATTGTGCGTAGTTTCCTTCCTTTTCTCCAGTCCAATGGAGAAATGGGCAAGACAATGGCAGGAATGTGCATTGAGAGGAAACGGGCGCAGGAACACAATAGCCGCCATCGGGCAGAGAGTCGTCCTTTCTGCCGGGAGTTTCATCTTTATGAGGGCACCAGCCATGAATAACTTCAATTTACATACCCCAACCCGCATTCTGTTCGGCAAAGGCGCCATCGCCGACCTGCGCGAACAAATCCCAGCCGGCGCTCGCGTGCTGGTGACTTACGGCGGCGGTAGCGTGAAGAAAACCGGCGTACTGGATCAGGTACTGAGCGCGCTGGCTGGCTTTGACGTGCTGGAATTCGGCGGGATTGAGCCAAACCCGTCTTACGAAACGCTGATGAACGCGGTAAAACTCGCCCGCGAAGAGAAAGTGACCTTCCTGCTGGCGGTTGGCGGCGGTTCGGTGCTTGATGGCACCAAGTTTATCGCCGCGGCCGCGCACTATGACGCGAATATCGATCCGTGGGAAATTCTGGAAACCTACGGCAGCAAGATTACTCGCGCCATTCCGATGGGCTCGGTATTGACCCTGCCGGCGACCGGTTCCGAATCAAACAAAGGCGCGGTTATCTCGCGTAAAACCACCGGCGATAAACGCGCGTTTATGTCCGAACACGTTCAGCCGGTCTTCGCAATCCTCGATCCGGTTTACACCTACACCCTGCCGCCGCGCCAGGTCGCTAACGGCGTCGTTGACGCTTTCGTCCATACCGTTGAGCAGTACGTGACCTATCCGGTAAACGGCAAAATTCAGGACCGTTTCGCCGAAGGCATTCTGCTGACGCTGGTGGAAGATGGCCCGAAAGCGCTGCAGGAGCCGGAGAACTACGACGTGCGCGCCAACATTATGTGGGCGGCGACGCAGGCATTGAACGGTCTCATCGGCGCAGGCGTCCCTCAGGACTGGGCGACCCACATGCTCGGCCATGAACTGACGGCGATGCACGGCCTGGATCACGCTCAGACGCTGGCTATCGTGCTGCCGGCGCTGTGGAATGAGAAACGCGATACCAAGCGCGCTAAGCTGCTGCAGTACGCCGAGCGCGTGTGGAATATTACCGAAGGTTCCGAAGAACAACGTATCGATGCCGCTATCGCCGCAACCCGTCGTTTCTTCGAGCAGATGGGCGTGCCGACTCGCCTTTCCGATTACGGTCTTGACGGTAGCTCCATCCCGGCGCTGCTGGCGAAACTGGAAGAACACGGCATGACTAAGCTTGGCGAAAATCAGGATATCACTCTGGACGTCAGCCGCCGTATTTACGAGGCTGCCCGCTAAGTTATCCCCGCCTGATTCACCTCTCCTTACGTTAAACAAACGTCCGGGAGAGGTGTTTTTACTACCGTTTTTAGCTATTTCGTCCAGACTTAATGCTACCCCTCGGCGGATTTTTAACGCTGAGTTCATTAACAGGAGGAAGGCATGACACATCCAACCGTTATTAAACTACACGACGGCAACCTGATGCCGCAGCTGGGTCTCGGCGTGTGGAAAGCAGGCAACGAGGAAGTCGTCTCCGCCATTCATAAGGCGCTGGAAGTCGGTTATCGTTCTTTTGACACCGCCGCCGCGTACCAAAATGAGGCTGGCGTCGGCAACGCGTTAAGCAGCGCGGGCGTCAATCGCGATGAGCTCTTCATCACCACCAAACTGTGGAATGACGATCAAAAACGGCCGCATGAAGCGCTAAAAGAGAGCCTCAGCAAGCTGAAACTGGACTATGTGGATCTCTATTTAATCCACTGGCCGGTGCCAGCGATAGGCCATTACGTCGAAGCCTGGCAGGCGCTGATCGAACTGCAGCAGCAGGGGCTGGCAAAAAGCATCGGGGTGTGTAATTTCCAGGTGCCGCATCTGCAAAAGCTGATCGATGAAACCGGCGTCGCTCCGGTGATCAACCAGATTGAGCTGCACCCGTTAATGCAGCAGCGCCAGCTGCACGCCTGGAACGCCACCCACAAAATCCAGACCGAATCCTGGAGCCCATTAGCGCAGGGCGGCAAGGGAGTTTTCGATCAGAAGATTATTCACCATCTGGCGGATAAATATGGCAAAACGCCGGCGCAAATCGTCATTCGCTGGCATCTCGACAGCGGACTGGTGGTGATCCCGAAATCCGTCACGCCATCGCGTATTGCGGAAAACTTTGACGTCTGGGACTTCCGTCTCGACAAAGACGAACTCAGTGAAATCGCTAAGCTGGACCAGGGCAAACGTCTCGGCCCCGACCCGGATCAGTTCGGCGGGTAATCCCCTTCACTTTTGCCTTTAGCGCCGCGCGGCGCTAAAGGCTTTCGCAAATTAAATGGATATCCTCAGGCTCCAGCGCAAATAGCTCCGGGTCGGGCTCATCAATTAAACGACAGCCCTGGGAAAGATAAAAATCAACGGTACTTTTGTTAGGGATGGACGAAATATACAGGCCGGACGCGTCAAGGGCAGGAAGCTGTTGCAGCGCATAATCAAACAGACGTCGCCCCCATCCCTGACCGCGCTGCGCCGCGCCCACATAAAAGAATAGCAGTTGGCGTAGATCGCCATTTTTACCCCGTGGCAAGGTATCAATCGCCGCCGCGGCAATGATTTTATCCTGCTCGAAAAAGGCGAAAAAAATACCGCCGCGATCGTAGCAGGCCTCGTGAATAGGCGTATAAATCTGGCGATCGTGAGGATCCCAACCTCGCACATCATAATATTGCGGGTACGCCTGAAGCCGGCCATTATCGAGCTTATAAAGGGTGTCGATAATTTCACTGCGATCTATCTCCCACAACATTTCCAATTGTTGTCGCGACAGGATTACCGGCGTCATTATCGTTCTCTCTCCTTATATGACAGGTTTTCCCCCGGCGATCGCAACCGCCGGGGAAGCGTCTTAGCGGGACGCTGTCTTCGGCTTAATACGCTTTTTCGCCCCCGGAGCGGCCGGCGTCTGGCGCTGATGCGCAACCGGCGTATGCTTGGTCAGCGCCGGGCGGGTATGACGGTTCTGGCGACGCGCTTCACGCATCTCGTCCAGCGTCGGCGCCGGTACCAGGCAGTCACGGCGTGAACCAATCAGATGCTTTTTACCCATCGCCTCCAGCGCCTGACGGATCAGCGGCCAGTTTGCCGGATCGTGATAGCGCAGCAGCGCTTTATGCAGACGGCGCTGTTTATCGCCCTTCGGCACCACCACGTCCTCGCTCTTATAGCCGATTTTACCCAGCGGGTTCTTGCCGGTGTAATACATGGTGGTTGAGTTCGCCAGCGGCGACGGATAGAAGTTCTGTACCTGGTCGAGACGGAAGCGATGACGCTTCAGCCACAGCGCCAGGTTCACCATATCTTCATCGCGCGTCCCGGGGTGGGCGGAAATAAAGTACGGGATAAGGTACTGTTCTTTACCCGCCTGCTTCGAATAGGTATCAAACAATTCTTTAAAGCGGTCATAGCTGCCCATGCCCGGCTTCATCATCTTCGACAGCGGCCCCTCTTCGGTATGCTCCGGAGCGATCTTCAGGTAGCCGCCGACGTGGTGGGTCGCCAGTTCTTTGATATAGCGCGGATCCTCTACGGCGATGTCGTAACGCACACCCGATGCGATAAGGATTTTCTTGATGCCTTTCAGGTCGCGGGCGCGACGGTACAGATTGATCGTCGGCTCATGGTTGGTGTCCATGTGCGGGCAGATATCCGGATAGACGCACGACAGACGACGGCAGGTCTGCTCGGCGCGCGGCGATTTACAGCGCAGCATATACATATTGGCGGTTGGGCCGCCAAGATCGGAAATAATGCCGGTAAAGCCGGGAACCGTGTCGCGAATCGCTTCGATTTCATTAATGATCGAATCCTCGGAGCGGCTCTGGATGATGCGCCCTTCATGCTCGGTGATCGAGCAGAAAGAACAGCCCCCGAAGCAACCGCGCATGATGTTGATAGAGAAGCGAATCATCTCGTAGGCCGGGATACGCGCATCACCATAAGAAGGATGCGGCACACGCTTGTACGGCAGCGCAAAGACGCTGTCCATCTCTTCAGTCGACAGCGGGATCGCCGGCGGGTTAACCCAGATATAACGCTCGCCGTGCTTTTGCATCAGCGCGCGGGCGCAGCCTGGGTTGGTTTCATGGTGCAGAATGCGCGACGCGTGAGCGTACAGCACTTTGTCGCCTTTGACCTTCTCAAAGGATGGCAGTAATACGTAGGTTTTTTCCCACGGTTTTGGCCGCGGCGGCTGCACGACAACGGCTTTGGCCTCGGCTTTTTTCGGCGCCACCGGTTTGTTGTCTGCGCACGGCAGGTCTTCACCGTACGGATGCGGAATCGGGTCGATTTTGCCCGGCGTATCCAGACGCGTGGAGTCAACGCCGCTCCAGCCCGGCAGCGCCTCTTTTACCATGATCGCGGTATTACGCACATCGCGAATATCGCCGATGTCCTCGCCCATCGCCAGACGATGCGCCACTTCAACCAGCGGGCGCTCGCCGTTGCCGAACATCAGCATATCGGCTTTCGAATCCACCAGCACCGAGCGGCGCACGGTATCGGACCAATAATCGTAGTGCGCGGTACGGCGCAGGCTGGCCTCAATACCGCCGAGGATCACCGGCACGTCTTTCCATGCCTCTTTACAGCGCTGGGTATAAACCAGCGTCGCGCGGTCCGGGCGCTTACCCGCGACGTTGCCGGCGGTATAGGCGTCGTCATGGCGCAGCTTACGGTCGGCGGTATAGCGGTTGATCATTGAGTCCATATTGCCCGCGGTCACGCCGAAGAACAGATTCGGCTTACCCAGGCGCATGAAGTCTTCTTTGCTGTTCCAGTCCGGCTGGGAGATGATCCCTACGCGGAAGCCCTGCGCTTCCAGCATACGGCCGCAGATAGCCATGCCGAAGCTTGGATGGTCGACGTAGGCGTCGCCGGTCACCAGAATAATGTCGCAGCTATCCCAACCAAGTTGATCCATCTCTTCACGCGACATTGGTAAAAATGGCGCAGGGCCAAAACAGGCAGCCCAGTATTGCGGCCAGGAAAATAGGTCACGATCCGGCTGGATCAGGGATATTGCGCTCATATTGCTTCCGGGGAAAATGATAAAAAAATAACCAAAAGGGCGTGGATTATAAGCCGGAATGATAGTGGAAATGAAGGAGGATTTTCTCAAACCCTGACCGTGTTGCGGCCAGGGTTGCGGATATTACGGCGCCGGATTCACCAGAATCTGGCCAATCGAGCCGCGGTCGGCGAGTTCCAGCGTCTGGCTCAGGTACTGGAACGGGAAGTGCGGCCAGGAAGGCTGATTGTAATACACCAGCAGTTCTACCTGCCCGTCGATCCATACGGTATCTTTCCAGCCTCGGTCTTCCGGGAACGGCATCGTTCCATTAACGTTACGGATCTGGAACATCACGCCTTCAATATGGAACGACTGCGGGCGGTCGGCGCGAACGGTCCAGCGCTCCCACGTTCCCTGCTGGGCGGTGATATCAATACGCTGCGGATCCCACAGTTGGCCATTGATGCCGGGGTCGTCGCCGAGCGTAATATCGCGGCTGCGCAGCGGCGTGCCGGAGAGCAGCTCGGTCGGCAGCAGCCGCACCGGCAGGCTATCGGTAACCAGCGGCAGCAGGCCGGTCGGACGCAGCGTCAGCACCAGCGTGGAGATCAAAATGCTCGACGGCTCGAAGAAACCGCGGATACGGTCGACGATGCTCGCCGCTTCGCCGCAGGTAATCGACACTTCATCGCCGTTGGTCATATCCACCAGAATTTCTCGCCGCTCGCCGGGGGCCAGCGACAATTGCTTAAGTGAGACCGGCGCCGGCAGGAAGCCCTGATCGCCTGAGATAACGTGCAGCAGACGACCATCGCTCATCTGCAACTGATAGCGGCGCGAGTTAGACGCATTCAGCAAACGCAGTCGTACCCAGCCGCGAGAGACTTCGACATACGGCCCCTGCGCGCCGTTGACCAACAGGGTATCGCCAACGAAGCCGCCGCTGCCCGGTTCGCTATATTCCGGGGTGCCGAAGTTATCCAGCCGCTTATCCTGAATAATCACCGGGAAGTCATCAACGCCGTAGTGGTTTGGGATCGGCAGGTTTTTGCTGACCTCGTCTTCCACCAGCCACATTCCCGCCAGACCGTTGTAAACCTGTTTCGCCATCCGGTTCGGGGTATTCGCCTGATACCACAGCGTGGCCGCGCCCTGGCGGATCGGCAGCACCGGCGCCCAATCCGCATTCGGCGACATCATGCGCGCCGCGCCGCCAATCAGCGGCCCCGGCACCTGCAGGCCGCGAATCGTCATGGCGACGTTTTCGGTCAGGCGGTTACTGTAGATAAGTTTGACGTCATCGCCATTCCAGACGCGAATGGTCGGCCCCAGGTAGCGGCCATTGATGCCCCATACCGGCGCGCGCGTGCCCTGGGTGAATGACCAGTGGGAACGTTGCAGGGTCAGAAACAGCGGCTGACCGCGACGGGATTCCAGCAGAGGCGGTATGGGGAGCGCCGGCTGCTGGCCGGCGGCATGAGCCTTCAGCGGCGCGGCGCCCGCGCACAGCGCTACACCTGAAGCCTTAATAAACTGACGCCGACTGAGTGACATATTAACTCCATGAAATACTGACAATGCAAAAAGGGAATTCGTTTCCCGCCAGCAATACGCTCGCGTTCGCGGCGTTTCCTGTATTATTTCTTTCCAGCCGCTTCGCGCTCGGCCACTTCTTTATCCAGCTCGGCGATTTTAGCGGACATCAGCTCGCGGCAGTGTGTCGCCAGCGCGCGCACGTTATCTTTACCAAACTGGCTGGTATCGACCGGCGGCAGCATCTCGACAATCACCAGACCGTTGTTCCAGCGATTGAGTTTAATTTTGTTCGATGTATTCGACACGCATACTGGAATAATCGGCACGCCAGCGGCGATGGCCGCGTGGAACGCGCCGGTTTTAAAGGGCAGCAGACCGCGGCCGCGGCTGCGGGTTCCTTCCGGGAACATCCAGAACGAAATTTTACGCTTTTTAAACGCATTCACCACTTCAGCAATAGTGCCGTGCGCTTTGGTTCGGTTATTGCGATCAATCAGCAGGTTGCCCGTCAGCCAGTAAAGCTGGCCAAAGAACGGGATCCACAACAGGCTTTTTTTACCCACGGTAACCGTCGGCGGCTGCACGATGTTCGACGCTGTCACCATATCATAGTTGTTCTGGTGGTTAGCGATGTAGATCGCATTGCCGTAGCTTTCCGCGTCCGCAGGCTTACGCAGCTCGACTTTCAGGCCGAATACCGGGGACAGACGGCCAAACAGATGACCAAACGTCGCGACGTGCTTAGGGTTGCGCGGGCTGAACAAGCAGTAAAGACTGCCAAATATGCACACCACGATGCAATAAATGACAACAAAAATTAGTCGAAAAATAAATAACATAGCTTCCTCTGAAACCCAAACCGCTTAGCGTTATCCCTGTAGAATAACAGGTTCAGGACACCGCAGCCCTCTCAACGCGGGGCGGAAAATCTCCGCCCCTGGAGGACATGTTAATCGCAATGCCTGAATAAACAACGATTTTGCGGCAAATTTTCGCATCCTCCAGCCAGGTGAAGGATGCGGGTCTTACTCTTCGCTGTCGCCAGCCGAGGCGCGGCGCGGGGAGTCGATCTCCACGCGGTCGATTTTTTGCAGGCCGCGCATCAGCGAACCGCGACGACCGCGCTCGCCGGTGACTTTTTGCAGCTCTTCCGGACGCAGTTTGATCTTACGCTTGCCGACGTGGATAGTCAGCGTGCTCTGCGGCGGCAGGACAAACAGATGCGCCAGACCATCCTGGCCGGAGGCAGCTTCCGCAGATGGAATGTTGATAATCTTGTTGCCTTTGCCTTTCGACAGCTGCGGCAGGTCGCTCACCGGGAACATCAGCATGCGCCCGGCGTTGGTGATCGCCAACAGCATATCGGCATCGTCTTCAATGACCAGCGGCGGCATGACATGCGCGTTCTCCGGCAGCGTAATCAGCGCTTTACCGGCGCGGTTGCGCGCCACCAGGTCGTTGAAGGTACAGACGAAACCGTAGCCGGCATCGGAAGCCATCAGCAGCTTCTGATCGTCTGCCTCCATCAGCATATGTTCTACGCTCGCGCCCGGCGGCAGCGTCACTTTACCGGTGACCGGTTCGCCCTGGCCGCGGGCGGAAGGCAGCGTAATCGGGTCAATGGCATAGCTGCGCCCGGTGGTATCAATGAATACCACCGGCTGGTTGCTCTTGCCTTTCACCGACGCTTTCCAGCCATCGCCGGCTTTGTAGCTCAGCCCCTGCGCATCGATATCGTGACCTTTGGCGCTACGCACCCAGCCCATCTGCGACAGAACGATAGTGACCGGCTCGGACGGCAGCATATCGTGCTCGCTCATCGCCTTCGCTTCTTCGCGCTCGCGCAGCGGCGAACGGCGATCGTCGCCGAAGGTATCGGCATCGGCCTGCAGCTCTTTCTTCAGCAGGTTATTCATCTTGCGCTCAGACGCCAGAATCGCCTGCAGCTGATCGCGCTCTTTTTCCAGCTCGCTCTGCTCGCCGCGGATCTTCATCTCTTCCAGCCTGGCGAGATGACGCAGTTTTAATTCCAGAATCGCTTCCGCCTGGGTTTCGCTGATGCCGAAGCGGGCAATCAGCGCCGGCTTCGGTTCATCTTCGTGGCGGATTATCTCAATCACTTCATCAATGTTGAGGAACGCGACCAGCAAACCTTCGAGGATGTGCAGGCGCTTGAGGACTTTTTCCAGACGGTAGTTCAGGCGGTTACGCACGGTATCACGACGGAAGGTCAACCACTCCGTCAGGATTTCAAGCAGGTTTTTCACCGCCGGACGGTTGTCCAGGCCGATCATGTTGAGGTTGATGCGGTAGCTCTTTTCCAGATCGGTGGTGGCGAACAGGTGGTTCATCACCTGCTCCATATCCACTCGGTTGGAACGCGGCACGATCACCAGACGGGTCGGGTTTTCATGATCCGACTCATCACGCAGGTCATCAACCATCGGCAGCTTTTTGTTACGCATCTGCGCGGCGATCTGCTCCAGCACGCGCGCGCCGGACACCTGATGCGGCAGCGCGCTAATCACCACCGCGCCGTCTTCTTTCGCCCACACGGCGCGCATGCGCACCGAACCGCGGCCGTTCTGGTAGATTTTGCGAATTTCCGCGCGCGGGGTAATGATTTCCGCTTCGGTCGGGTAGTCCGGCCCCTGCACGATATCCAGCAGCTCATCGAGGGTGGTTTTCGGTTTTTCCAGCAGCGTAATCGCCGCCTGCGCCACTTCACGCAGGTTGTGCGGCGGGATATCGGTCGCCATACCAACGGCGATGCCGGTGGTGCCGTTCAGCAGAATGTTCGGCAGACGCGCAGGCAGCATTTTCGGCTCCTGCAGCGTACCGTCAAAGTTCGGTACCCAATCGACGGTGCCCTGGCCGAGCTCGCTGAGCAGCAGCTCGGCGTATTTCGACAGACGGGATTCGGTGTAACGCATCGCCGCGAAGGATTTCGGATCGTCCGGCGCCCCCCAGTTCCCCTGCCCGTCCACCAGCGGATAGCGGTAAGAGAAAGGTTGCGCCATCAGCACCATCGCTTCATAGCAGGCGCTGTCGCCGTGCGGGTGGTATTTACCCAGTACGTCGCCGACGGTGCGGGCGGATTTTTTGAACTTGGCGCTGGCGTTCAGGCCCAGCTCGGACATTGCATAGACAATGCGGCGCTGAACCGGCTTTAAGCCATCGCCAATAAACGGCAATGCCCTGTCCATGATGACGTACATGGAGTAGTTCAGGTAGGCATTTTCCGTGAATTCATGTAGCGCGAGGCGCTCTGCCATATCGCTCATTAATCGTGGATCCTCAATCTGGGACGCGGCCATTGCGGCGGCAAAACTACCCGCGATAATACCCGATCTCACGCCCTGAGTCACAGGAAGTGAGATCGGTTAAAGAGGATGAGGATATCAATCAGGCTAACGGTAAATAAATATCGGTGCGGAGTTCATGCTCGCCAACTTCATGCACAAAATTGAGGTAGCGGAAGTACACCGGAAAATCCCTTAGCGTCTCCCCGGAGGCGGGCAGCCAGTCGCGATAGAGAAACCAGACGCTTTGCGCCAGCGTGTCCAGCGAACCGTGATGGCGGGCCACTGCGCAACGGCCTGCCGGGATCTCGCCGTTAATCACGCCAAACGCGTTTTCGCTAATCGGTCGCTCAACGGTGCCGCAGATATCAAAACGAAACGCGTCGCCTGGCGTTGTTTGCGGATCGTCCCAGGCAATGCCCCAGGTTTCGCTGGTGGCGACTGGCGACAGCCCGCTCGTTTTGCGCCATGCGATAAAACGCGCGGCGGTGGCGTTGACCAGGTCCGGGCTCCCGCGATGTTGCAATACGGCGATCCTTGTGGCTGGAAATTGAATAATGTTGACGTCCATCGAAGTTTGCTCCTGTAGCGTATGTTTCGGTACGCGCCGATGCCACTCGCCCCAATCCGGTCGCTGACGGAACTGAGTCGGGCTTTGATCAAACGCGGTACGGAAGGCGCGACTGAACGACTCCGAATTTTGAAATCCGGCATCAAAGGCAATATCGATGATTTTATCCTGCGGGTTGAAGGCCAGGCGCCAACAGGCGCGCCGCAGGCGTAACCACTGAATATACCGGTACAGCGGAACGCCGGTATACGCGCTAAATTGCCGGTGAAAATGGTAAGGCGAGCTATACGCAATCGCGCTCAGCGCCTCCAGCGTTAGCGGCTCATCAAGATGGTTCTCAATGTACAAACAGACTCGCTGAAAACGCCCGACGTACGCCGGGCTGGCCTTAATATCGTTCATCGTCTCCTCCACGCGACACACTCTGCCAGAGCGAGGATAGCGATTCCTGACCGATCTTGCGCATTCTGGCGCGGGCGTTATGGCGTGATTTTACGGATCTGCTTCACGTCGATCTCGACCGAGTTCCAGTCTTTATCGACTTCACCCTGAATTTCTACCGTATCCTGCGGGCCGACGGTCACGCCGTTCCAGCGCTTGTGGTCGATATCGACGTTCACCACGCCGGAGGCATCCTGGAATTTATACAGGTCATCAGAGATGCGCTCGACGATTTTACCGCGCAGGGTCACCCAGGTGTCATCACGCAGCGACTTGGCGTTCGCCACGGTGGTCACCGCGCCGCTCGGCCCGGTGAAGCCGCCGGCCTGCGTGGTGGTGGTAGTCGACGGCCCGGTGAAGCCACCCTGCCCGGCGGCCAGTACCGGCATGGAAACCAAAGCAATAATCGCGGTCATCGCAGCAATTTTTTTCATCTTATATTCTCCCTTTTGTGTTGGTATGGCTCCTATTACGCCTGACAAAACTTAACGACTTCTTAAGCGGAAAAAAGAAATTTTAATGCTGTACATCCCCTGCTTCAACGCGGTTTACTGCGCAAAGAAACGGGATCGGCGGAGGGAAACATGCGCATATTATTGGTAGAAGATGACAAACTGATCGGCGACGGCATCAAAGCCGGGCTGAGCAAAATGGGCTTCAGCATCGACTGGTTTACCGCAGGCCAGGAGGGTAAAAATGCCTTATATAGCGCCCCTTACGACGCCGCGATACTTGACCTTACCCTCCCCGGCATTGACGGCCTCGATATTCTGCGCGAATGGCGCGATAAAGGCCGTAATGAACCCGTGCTGATCCTCACCGCCCGTGACGCGCTGAGCCAGCGGGTTGAAGGGCTACAGCTCGGCGCCGATGACTATCTGTGTAAACCCTTCGCCCTGATTGAGGTGGCGGCGCGTCTCGAAGCGCTGATCCGCCGCGCTCACGGCCAGAGCAGCAGCGAGCTACGCCACGGCAAGGTGAGCCTCGATCCAAACCGCTTAACCGCCAGCCTCGACGGCGAAAGCCTGGTGCTGAAGCCGAAGGAGTTCGCCCTGCTGGAACTGCTTATGCGCAACGCCGGGCGCGTATTGCCGCGTAAGCTTATCGAGGAAAAGCTCTATAACTGGGACGACGAGGTCTCCAGCAACGCGGTGGAAGTACACGTTCATCATCTGCGCCGCAAACTCGGCAGCGGTTTTATCCGCACCGTGCACGGCATCGGCTATACCCTGGGTGACGCATGAAACGACTCGCCCGTTTAAGCCTGCGCCTGCGACTGACGCTGCTGTTTGTCCTGCTGACCAGCGCCGCCTGGGGGATCGCCTGCGTGATCGCCTGGCAGCAGACCAGCGAAAAGCTGGATAAGCTGTTTGATACCCAACAACTGCTCTTCGCCCGCCGCCTGAGCGCGATGAATGTCGATGAGCTACAGGCGCGACCGACGCAAATCCGCGAAAAGAAAAAAGTAAAACACGGCCATCTTGATGATGACGCGCTGGCCTTCGCTATCTTCACCCGCGACGGGAAAATGGTGCTCAACGATGGTGAAAACGGCGAAGATATTCAATGGGGATCGCAACGCGAAGGCTTCAGTGACGGCTATCTGCGCGGCGATGACGACGAATGGCGCTTCTTGTGGTTGACCACCGCCGATGGCCGACATCGTATCGCCGTCGGTCAGGAGTGGGATTATCGCCGGGAGATGGCGGTGGATATCGTCACCTCGCAGCTCACGCCGTGGCTGGTCGCGCTGCCGCTGATGTTCCTGTTACTCATTGTGCTATTAAGCCGCGAGCTGGCGCCGTTGAAGAAACTGGCTCGAACCCTGCGCCAGCGCGCGCCGGACTCGGCGGAACGTCTGTCGGACGACAAAATCCCTTCGGAAGTTCGCCCGCTGGTCGATGCCCTGAATCAGCTATTCAGCCGTACCCACGAAACCATGCTGCGCGAGCGCCGTTTTACCTCTGATGCCGCCCACGAGTTGCGCAGTCCGCTGGCGGCGCTGAAGGTGCAAACCGAAGTCGCCCAGCTTTCGATGGACGATCCCGAAGGCCGCGATAAAGCGTTGGCGCAATTACATCAGGGCATCGACCGCGCCACTCGGCTGGTCGATCAATTACTTACGCTGTCGCGTCTGGATTCCCTCGCGCAACTGGATGACGTGCAGCCGGTCGCCATCGACGACCTGCTGCAGTCGGCGGTGATGGAGATGTATCACCACGCCCAGCAGTCCGCCATTGAGCTACGCCTGCATCTGAATGCCAGCAATATCGTCCGTACCGGCCAGCCGCTGCTGCTCAGCCTGCTGGTACGCAATCTGCTGGATAATGCCGTGCGCTATAGCCCGCGCGGTAGCCGGGTGGATATCACGCTTTCCTCCCGCGAGTTCCGGGTTCGCGACAATGGTCCAGGCATTAGTCCGCAAGCCCTGGCGCGCATTGGCGAGCGTTTTTATCGCCCGCCGGGCCAGGACGCCCCCGGCAGCGGATTAGGCTTATCGATCGTTCGCCGCATCGCCTCGCTGCACGGAATGCGGGTTGATTTTGCTAACGCGCCGGACGGCGGCTTCGAGGCACGCGTTTACTGGTAGCCTCATTATTGCCAAACATGCAAAAGACTTTGCACATTTTGCTCATTTTACTGCCCCGCTTCGCGGGGTAAAATTGCTGACAAATTTAATAGATTGAGGGCAAAAAATGAGCAACATCCTGATTATCAACGGGGCGAAAAAATTCGCTCACTCTAATGGCCAATTAAACGACACCCTGACCGAGGTCGCGGATGGTTATCTGCGCGACGTCGGGCATGATGTTAAAATCGTCCGCGCGGAAAGCGAGTACGATGTAAAAGAAGAAGTGCAGAATTTCCTGTGGGCCGATGTGGTTATCTGGCAGATGCCGGGCTGGTGGATGGGCGCGCCGTGGACCGTGAAAAAGTACATGGATGACGTCTTCACCGAAGGCCATGGTTCTCTGTACGCCAGCGATGGCCGTACCCGCTCTGATGACAGCAAAAAATATGGCTCCGGCGGGTTGATTCAGGGCAAACAGTATATGCTGTCGTTGACCTGGAACGCGCCGATGGAAGCTTTCACCGATAAAGATCAGTTCTTCCACGGCGTCGGCGTTGATGGCGTTTACCTGCCGTTCCACAAAGCCAATCAGTTCCTTGGCATGAGCGCGATGCCGACCTTTATCGCCAACGACGTGATTAAAATGCCTGACGTTCCACACGTCATCGCAGAATATCGCAAGCATCTGGCCGAGATTTTTGGTTAACTAGATGTCTACACTCGCTGTTATTCAAGTCACTAACCTTGAAGTATGGCGAGTTTACACACAGAAGGAGTTGAGTTAACCATGTTAACAGTGATTGCCGAAATTCGTACCCGTCCGGGCCAGCACCACCGTCAGGCGGTACTGGATCAGTTCGCTAAAATTGTCCCTGTGGTACTGCAGGAAGAGGGTTGCCACGGCTACGCGCCGCTGGTTGACCACGCCGCCGGCGTGAGTTTCCAGACCTCCGCCCCGGATTCGATCGTCATGGTCGAGCAGTGGGAAAGCGTCGCGCATCTCGAAGCGCATCTGCAAACGCCGCACATGAAGGCTTACGCCGAAGCGGTAAAAGGCGACGTGCTGGAAACCAGCATCCGCATTCTGCAGGCTGGCGTATAAGCCCGGCAAAAGCAAAAAAGGGAGCCTGGGGCTCCCTTTTTCGTATCTGGCGGCTGACGTCGGCTTAGGCTTCGAGATCCGCCATATCGCCTTTTTCCTGCAGCCAGTTGCGGCGGTCTTCCGAACGCTTCTTGGCCAACAGCATATCCATCACCGCGGTCGTTTGCTGCTCGTCTTCATCGGTGATGATGAGCTGCACCAGGCGGCGGGTATTCGGGTCGAGCGTGGTTTCACGTAGCTGCATCGGGTTCATCTCGCCCAGCCCTTTAAAGCGCTGTACGTTCGGCTTGCCTTTCTTACGCTTCAACTGCTCCAGCACGCCGGCTTTTTCTTCTTCCGTCAGCGCGTAGTAAACCTCTTTACCCAGGTCGATACGATACAGCGGCGGCAGCGCGACGTACACGTGCCCCTCTTTCACCAGGGTACGGAAATGCTTCACGAACAGCGCGCACAGCAGGGTAGCGATGTGCAGACCATCCGAGTCGGCATCGGCGAGAATACAGATTTTACCGTAACGCAGCTGGCTTAAATCATCGCTATCCGGGTCGATACCAATCGCCACCGAAATGTCGTGCACCTCTTGCGAAGCGAGCACTTCATCGGAAGAGACTTCCCAGGTATTCAGGATCTTGCCTTTAAGCGGCATGATCGCCTGATATTCACGGTCGCGCGCCTGTTTCGCCGAACCGCCCGCCGAGTCCCCTTCGACGAGGAACAGTTCGGTGCGGTTCAGGTCCTGCGCGGTGCAGTCCGCCAGCTTACCCGGCAGCGCCGGGCCGCTGGTGAGCTTTTTGCGCACTACTTTCTTGGCGGCGCGCAGGCGGCGCTGGGCGCTGGAAATGGCCATTTCCGCCAGCAGCTCCGCCGCCTGTACGTTCTGATTCAGCCACAGGCTGAAGGCGTCTTTAACCACCCCGGAGACGAATGCCGCGCACTGACGCGACGACAGACGTTCTTTCGTCTGCCCGGCGAACTGCGGATCCTGCATCTTCACCGACAGTACGTACGCGCAGCGATCCCAGATATCTTCCGCCGACAGCTTCACGCCGCGCGGCAGGATATTGCGGTATTCGCAGAACTCGCGCATCGCGTCGAGCAGACCCTGACGCAGACCGTTAACGTGGGTACCGCCCTGCATGGTCGGGATCAGGTTGACGTAGCTTTCGGTCAGCAGTTCGCCGCCTTCCGGCAGCCACAGCAGCGCCCAATCCACCGCTTCCGTTTCGCCGGAGAAGTTACCGACAAACGGTTTTTCCGGCAGCAGCGGCAGGCCGTTGACCGCCTCGCACAAATAATCATTAAGGCCGTCCGCATAACACCAGCGCTGTTCGCTGTTGTTCACCTGGTCGCGGAAAACAATTTCCACCCCCGGGCACAGCACCGCTTTCGCTTTTAGCAGGTGAGTTAGCCGCGAGACGGAGAAACGCGGGCTATCGAAGAAGCTTTCATCCGGCCAGAAATGGACGCTGGTCCCGGTGTTGCGTTTACCGCAGGTGCCGGTGACGCGCAGGTCTTCAACTTTTTCCCCGTTCTCAAAGGCGATGCTGTAGACCTGGCCATCGCGGCGCACGTTGACTTCCACGCGTTTAGACAAGGCGTTGACGACCGAGATCCCTACCCCATGGAGGCCGCCGGAGAACTGGTAGTTTTTGTTAGAAAACTTCCCGCCCGCGTGCAGCCGACAAAGGATCAGCTCAACCGCCGGAACCCCTTCTTCCGGGTGGATATCAACCGGCATCCCGCGTCCGTCGTCAATGACTTCCAACGATTGATCGGCATGAAGGATGACCTCCACGCGTTTGGCGTGACCGGCCAGTGCTTCATCCACACTGTTATCAATAACTTCCTGACCAAGATGGTTAGGACGGGTTGTGTCGGTGTACATTCCCGGGCGGCGGCGAACCGGCTCAAGCCCGGTGAGTACCTCAATGGCATCAGCGTTATATGAAGATTGCGTCATGGTGTGTATTCGTAGGTCGTTCTGAACCGCTTAGCGCAGGCCCAGAAAATCGATAATCTGGGTGAAATGATCTTCAAAGCCAACAAATGCGTGATTACCGCCCTCCTCGACCGTTTGACGGCAGGAGGCGAAGTAGTCAACAGCCTGGCGGTAATCAAGCACTTCATCGCCCGTTTGCTGCAATAACCAGATAAGGTCAGGCGCTTCCAGCGGGTCGATATGCATGACTTTAAGATCGTAAATATGGCGAGACTCTAGCACATATTGCTGCCCGGTGTACGGATTCTCATTGGGGCCAAGAAAATTGTTCAGCAGTTCAAATGGCCGCACCGCCGGGTTAACCACCACCGCCGGCAGCATAAAACATTGCGACAGCCAGGTGGCGTAGTAGCCACCCAGCGACGACCCCACCACGCCTAACGGCTCGCCGCCGTGCTCCAGCACGATAGCTTCCAGCATCTCTGCCGCCTGCGCCGGGAAAGCAGGCAGTTCCGGCACCACCATGTTAATTTCCGGGTGGTGCTGCGCCAGCCACGTTTTCAGCGCCGTCGCTTTTGCCGAGCGCGGCGAGCTGTTAAATCCGTGCAGATAAAGAAGAGTAGACATCAGTATCCTTCTGAAGCGATATCCGGGTGAAACTCGGCGCCGCTGAGACGACAGACTTCAGTCGTCAACGCGCCATCGGGATGCAGCTCCAGCCAGCGCCAGCCTGGAGAGACGGTATCGAGGGTGAAATTAGCGCAGTGCGGCTTAAACTGCACGCAGGTCGATGGCGTCGCCATCATCCGCCGCCCGTTCCAGTCGAGATCCAGCTCCTGGTGAATATGGCCGCATAGCAGGTGCTTAACCCGCGGATAGTTGCTCAGGATTTGGTCTAACGCCCCGGCATTGCGCAGGCTATGCTGATCGAGCCAACTGCAACCCGCCGGCAGCGGATGATGATGGAGTAACAGCAGCGTGTAGCGCTCAGGTTCAGCATTCAATTGATGCTCAAGCCACTCCAGTTGGAAATCGCTCAGCTCGCCGTGGGGCACCCCGAAGACCTGGCTGTCGAGCAGCAGGATTTGCCAATGGTCGCCCAACAGGACGCGTTTGGCGGGGGAGATGCCGGCATCGTGCAGCGTGCTGTACATCGCCGGTTGGAAGTCATGGTTTCCCGGCAGCCAGACGCAGGGTGCGGCAAAGCTCGCGATGCCTTCAGCGAAATGCTGATAGGCCGCGGCGGAGTGGTCTTGCGCCAGATCGCCTGTTGCTACAATCAGGTCGCATTCACGCTGTGAGGCATGTATCGCATCCAATACAGCCTGATAACTTTCCCAGGTATTGATACCCAACAGCGTTTCATGTTTTTCAGCAAACAGGTGAGTATCAGTAATTTGTAATATCCTGACTCTGGCCTCACCAGCCAGAGGTAGGTTTAACAGGCTTTCCAAATGGTGTCCTTAGGTTTCACGACGCTAACAAACCGGAATCGCCATCGCTCCATGTGCTAAACAGTAACGCAGCCAGTCGGCCAGAAACTGATTAATTTGATGCTTTTCGTCGCGTTGATGCAACTTTTTATTAGGATAATCATATCTCGCTTTGAAGCGAAAAATCTGCTGACTTGAACACACTTCAGCCACCATCGCGTCGTGGTACAGGCGCACCGTCATTGACGGCAGGCTCCAGTAGCTTACCGCAGGCTGGGTCTGTTCTATTGTCACCAATGTAGTGTAGCGGGTCGATTCGACCACCGTTAATCGGTATTGCGCCGCACCCACCTGATAGTTCGCCATATCGCCGACCGCCTCAGTGCGAGGCAACAGGCGGCGCAGCTGGGCGAAATTGGTTTCGCACAGGCGCATCATTTCCGGGAAGTCAGGTGTATAACGCTTCATATTATTTCCACTCGTTTCGTAAGCTATGATAATGCAGCTGCAGCCATTGCAGGGCGATGACAGAAGCCGCGTTGTCGATTTTCCCCTCTTCTACCCACTGGTAAGCCTGTTCCCGGCTCACCACATGCACCCGAATATCCTCGTTTTCTTCGGCCAGGCCGTGAATGCCTTTTGCCGTCGATGCATCAACTTCGCCCACCAGGATCGATAATCGTTCGCTGGTGCCGCCTGGGCTTGCCAGATAGCTTAATATTGGTTTGGTACGCCCAACTTCAAGCCCGGCCTCTTCCAGCGCTTCGCGGCGGGCGACATCCTCTACCGTTTCGCCTTCTTCTATCATCCCGGCGACCATTTCCAGCAGCCACGGGCTCTCGCTGGTATCATAGGCGGCAATGCGGATCTGCTCGACCAGCACAACTTCATCACGTACCGGGTCAAAGGGTAGCAAGACCGCGGCGTGCCCGCGCTCAAAAATTTCGCGGGTCACCTCGCCGCTCATCCCGCCGTTAAACAGGCGATGGCGAAAACGATACAAATCGAGCGAAAAAAAACCGCGATAAAGCGTTTCGCGTGCAATAATTTCTACATCGTTTTTAGAGAAGGTAATTCCCTGCTGATTGGGTTTGCTCATTGTCTGTGTCCTGCTCATCCGAAAGTAGGGATTTATAGGCCGTTTGGCTACCGTTTTACAGCCTGTATGTTAGATTGGTGCAAATTACCGCCCTATGGCACGTAACGCCAACTTTTTACGGCGACAGAGTCGATACAATCAGCGATTATTTTTAGAATTTGAGTAGCGCTAAATGCTTCACAACAAGGAATGCAAATGAAGAAACTTTTTCCCATCCTTATCGGCCTGGGCCTGACTGGCTTCAGCGCCATGAGCCAGGCAGAGAACCTGTTGCAGGTTTATCAGCAGGCGCGTATTAGCAACCCTGATCTGCGTAAATCGGCAGCCGATCGCGATGCTGCATTCGAAAAAATCAACGAAGCGCGTAGCCCATTACTGCCGCAACTCGGTCTGGGCGCGGATTACACCTATACCAGCGGGTTCCGTGATTACAAAAACCAGAACTCCAACGTCACCAGCGGTTCACTGCAGTTAACGCAAACCCTGTTCGATATGTCGAAATGGCGCGCGCTGACCCTGCAGGAAAAAGCGGCGGGCATTCAGGATGTCACCTATCAGACTGACCAGCAAACGCTGATCCTGAATACCGCGACGGCTTACTTTAAAGTTCTGGCCGCAATCGATACGCTCTCCTATACCGAAGCGCAGAAACAGGCCATCTACCGCCAGTTGGACCAAACCACCCAGCGCTTTAACGTGGGCCTGGTTGCCATCACCGACGTGCAGAACGCCCGTTCACAATACGACGCCGTGCTGGCAAATGAAGTGACCGCGCGTAACGACCTCGACAACGCCGTGGAAGAGCTGCGTCAGGTCACCGGCAACTACTATCCGGAGCTGGCGTCGCTGAACGTTAACGGTTTCAAAACCAACAAGCCGCAGGCGGTGAACGCGCTGCTGAAGGAAGCGGAAAACCGTAACCTGTCGCTGCTGCAGGCGCGTCTGAACCAGGATCTGGCTCGTGAGCAGATTCGCCAGGCGCAGGATGGTCATTTGCCTACCCTTGATTTGAATGCTTCTACCGGTGTCTCTAATAACCGTTACAGCGGTTCCAAAAACATTACCCAGGACGCCGATGTCGGGCAAAACAAAGTCGGCCTGAGCTTCTCCCTGCCGCTGTATCAGGGCGGGATGGTTAACTCGCAGGTGAAACAGGCGCAGTACAACTTCGTCGGCGCCAGCGAGCAGCTGGAAAGCGCGCACCGCAGCGTGGTGCAGACCGTGCGTTCGTCGTTTAACAACGTGAATGCCTCCATCAGCAGCATCAACGCTTACAAACAGGCGGTGGTCTCTGCGCAGAGCTCCCTGGATGCGATGGAAGCGGGTTATTCGGTGGGTACACGTACCATCGTTGACGTGTTGGATGCGACCACCACGCTGTACAACGCCAAGCAGCAGCTCTCCAACGCCCGTTATAACTACCTGATCAACGAGCTGAACATCAAGTCCGCTCTCGGCACGCTAAACGAGCAGGATCTGATTGCGCTGAACAACACGCTGGGTAAAGCGATCCCGACTTCACCAGACAGCGTCGCGCCGGAAAACCCGCAGCAGGACGCCGCCGCTGACGGTTATGCGAACACCGCCTCCGCACAGCCGGCTGCCGCCCGTACGACGAAGACCAGCGGTTCCAATCCGTTTAGTCACTAATCGTTGAATGCGATTACGTCTCGTCTGGCCTTCGGGTCAGGCGGGCGTAAAACGTAAGACAACGTAAAGACCCCCGCTTTTCCCCTCTTTCGCTTCAATTTCCACCACTCATACTCTATCCTGAGCGTTGACAAACGCACTACCACTGGGTCCTGGAAGACAAATATGAAACGGACAAAAAATATTAATCATGCGTCGTTCCGCAAAAGCTGGAGCGCTCGCCACCTGACGCCGGTCGCCCTTGCCGTCACCGCCGTCTTTATGCTCGCCGGTTGCGAAAAAACTGACGAGACGGTTTCTCTGTATCAGAACGCCGATGACTGCTCCGCGGCTAACCCAAGCAAAGCCGCAGAGTGCACCACCGCCTACAACAACGCGGTGAAAGAAGCAGCGCGCACCGCGCCGAAATACGCCACCCGCGAAGACTGCGTCGCCGAGTTCGGCGAAGGCCAATGCCAGCAGGCACCGGCTCAGGCGGGCGTCGCCCCGGAAAACCAGGCGCAGGCGCAAAGCAGCGGCAGCTTCTGGATGCCGCTGATGGCCGGTTACATGATGGGCCGCCTGATGGGCGGCGGCATGGCCGCGCAGCAGCCGCTGTTTAGCTCGAAAAACCCGGCTAGCCCGGCCTACGGCCAGTACACCGATGCCAGCGGTAAGAGCTATGGCGCGGCGCAACCGGGCCGTACCATGAACGTACCGAAAACCGCGATGGCGCCGAAACCGGCAACCACCACGACTGTCACCCGCGGCGGTTTTGGCGAATCTGTTGCTAAGCAATCGACGATGCAGCGTAGCGCCGCGGGCTCCAGCTCCTCTTCACGCTCGATGGGCGGTTAAGCGGCATGGAAAGAATCAGCATTACCGAGCGCCCGGACTGGCGCGAGAAAGCGACCGAGTATGGCTTCAATTTTCACACCATGTACGGCGAGCCGTACTGGAGTGAAGAGGCCTACTACAAGCTGACGCTGGCGCAGGTTGAAAAGCTCGAAGCGGTCACCGCCGAGCTGCATCAAATGTGTCTACAGGTCGTTGAGAAAGTGATCGCCAGCGACGAACTGATGACCAAATTCCGCATCCCTAAACACACCTGGGGCTTTGTGCGTCAGTCGTGGAAAACCAACCAGCCGTCGCTGTACTCGCGTCTGGATCTGGCCTGGGATGGCGTGGGCGAACCGAAGCTGCTGGAGAACAACGCGGATACGCCAACCTCACTATATGAAGCAGCGTTCTTTCAGTGGATCTGGCTGGAAGATCAGCTTAACGCCGGTAATCTGCCTGCCGACAGCGATCAGTTCAACAGCCTGCAGGAAAAGCTGATTGAACGCTTCGGCGAGCTGCGTGAACAGTTTGGCTTCCAGCTGCTGCATATGGCCTGCTGCCGCGATACCGTTGAAGACCGCGGCACCGTGCAGTACCTGCAGGACTGCGCGGCAGAAGCGGGCGTCGCCACCGAGTTCCTGTATATCGAAGATATCGGTCTTGGTGAGAAAGGCCAGTTCACCGATTTGCAGGATCAGGTCATCGGCAATCTGTTCAAGCTTTATCCGTGGGAATTTATGCTGCGCGAGATGTTCTCCACCAAGCTGGAAGACGCCGGCGTACGCTGGCTGGAGCCAGCGTGGAAGAGCATTATCTCCAACAAGGCGCTGCTGCCGATGCTGTGGGAAATGTTCCCCAACCACCCTAACCTGTTGGCGGCTTACTTTAGCGAAGATAACCATCCGCAGCTTGAGAAGTACGTCATTAAGCCGATTTTCTCCCGCGAAGGCGCTAACGTGTCAATCGTTGAAAATGGCAAAGTGGTGGAAGCAGTGGAAGGCCCATACGGGGAAGAAGGCACCATCGTGCAGGAGTTTTATCCGCTGCCGAAATTTGGCGATAGCTATACGCTGATTGGCAGCTGGCTTATTAACGACCAGCCTGCCGGGATCGGCATTCGTGAAGATCGGGCGCTGATCACCCAGGATCTTTCGCGTTTCTATCCGCACATTTTCGTCGAATAACGGCCAACCCCGGCAACCTGCGTGGCCGGGGTTTTTTCATGTGCGATAGCTGCCGTTACGCGGCGCCCACTACCACCGACAGCATACTCAGCGATCCCATCTCCATCCCTTCGACCGGGATTGTTATCGGCTCTTCGCCATCCCACGCCCCCAGAATATAGAGCAGCGGCAGGAAGTGCTCAGCCGTCGGGTTAGAGAGCGATCCGCCTTCATGGCTCAGGTAGTTCACCAGCGGATGCTCGTCGACCGGCCCTTTCCAGGTTAAATTCGCTTTCACATAGTCGTTGAACGACTCGGCCCACGGATACGGCGTACTTTCGCCATGCCAGCGCGCGGTACGCAGGTTATGCACCACGTTGCCGCTCGCCACCAGCATAATACCTTCATCACGCAGCGACGCCAGCTTACGCCCCATCTCCAGATGCCACGCCGCGGGCTTTGTGCTATCGATACTTAACTGAACCATGGGAATATCGGCATCAGGATACATTTTGATCAGCACCCCCCACGAACCGTGGTCAAACCCCCACGCCTCTTTATCGAGGGCGACGGGCACCGGCGCCAGTAGCTCAACCAGATGCTGCGCCAGCTCCGGCGATCCCGGCGCCGGGTAGTGCGTATCGTACAAAGCTTGCGGAAAACCGCCGAAGTCATGAATGGTTTTCGGCGCTTCCATCGCCGTCACGCCCGTGCCGCGGGTAAACCAGTGCGCGGAGATAACCACGATAGCTTTCGGGCGCGGCAGTGTTTCACCGAGATGGCGCCAGGCGCGGGTATAGATATTATCTTCCAGCACGTTCATCGGGCTACCATGGCCTAAAAACAACGCTGGCATACGGGTACGGGACATGATGGTATCCTTCAGTAGGGAGTATTTGATTCCTTCACATTACGCGCTTTTACCCGCGGATAAACTCAGATAAGCGTGATGATCATCATCAGAAAATTTGAATGTGAAAACTCTCTCCCTTTTTACCTGCGGAGAAAACCTATTGGCTCGGCCCAGAAACAACAAAGCCCACCGTAAAGTGGGCTTGTCATCAGAACAGCGGCATCTTAGCTGGCTTTGCGATCGTGCTCGCGGCGGTAAGCCACCAGATCTTCAATGGTAACCACGGCCATGTTGTGCTGCTGAGCGAACTTGATGCACTCCGGCGCGCGCGCCATAGTGCCATCGTCGTTAGTCAGTTCACAGAGCACGCCTGCCGGTTTGAAGCCCGCAAGGGTCACCAGGTCAATGGTCGCTTCTGTGTGACCGCCGCGGGTCATTACGCCGCCAGGCTGCGCGCGCAGCGGGAAGACGTGGCCCGGACGATTGAGATCGGAGGGTTTCGCGCCATCGGCAATGGCGGCGCGCACGGTCGTGATGCGGTCAGCGGCGGATACGCCGGTGGTCACGCCTTCTGCCGCTTCAATGGTGACGGTAAAGCCGGTGCCGTAGGCGCTGGTGTTGTTCTCAACCATCATTGGCAGGTCAAGCTGCTTGCGGCGATCTTCGGTCAGGCACAGGCAGACAATACCGCTGCCGTGACGAATGGTCAGCGCCATTTGCTCAACGGTCATGGTTTCGGCGGCGAAAATCATATCGCCTTCGTTTTCACGGTCTTCATCATCAAGCACCATCACACCGCGGCCTTCGCGCAGTGCGTCTAAAGCGTGTTCCACACGTTCAAAAGCGGTACCAAAAGAAGAAAGGAGCGTCTGATTCATGGTAAAAAAACCTCATTAAAATTATGGTTACCAGAATCAGGGCAGTCTTAGGAGTGCCGGTTTAGCGGCAAAAGTCAACGCAAGCGGAACGTAATCCGACTGAGCCGTTACTCTCTCCCATCCGGACTTTAACCGTCGGCCCCGGAATTACACCGGATCTGCTGACCTTCCCGTTTTCACAGGAAGCGCTCGCGGGCTTTCAACGCGTAGGTTGATTTACCGCCGGTGGGGAATTTCGCCCCGCCCTGAGAATAAGCGAGATAACTATAACGCCATTAACTATCTTCATCAATGGCTACTCGCTATACATCTTACATTTGTGGTTTATAGGCGCTCCCGTTCGCACTACAATGAACGGTAACTAGATCAGTGCAGGAATCCACCATGATTGACCCGAAAAAAATTGAACAAATCGCCCGCCAGGTCCATGAATCGATGCCGAAAGGCCTTCGCGATCTTGGAGATGACGTAGAAAAGAAAATCCGCCAGGTGCTGCAATCGCAGTTAACTCGCCTGGATCTGGTTAGCCGCGAAGAGTTCGACGTGCAAACTCAGGTTTTACTGCGCACCCGCGAAAAGCTGGCTTTACTGGAGCAGCGTATTAGCGATCTGGAAAGCCGTTCAGCTGCGCCGAAGAGCGAAGAACAGCAATAAAAAAACGGGCCTGAATGGCCCGTTTGAGATTGATGATAAACCTCATGCAATCTTTGCACTTACAGATTGCACCGATAAAAAATATGGAAAATCAATTTATTGATTTTCGGCTGATAACCACAAAGAAGGAAAAACCACGCTTTTTCCTTCTTTGTCAGTAGTCTGACGGGCCTGAATGGCCCGTTTTCATTTGGCTTAATGCTCTAACTCGGCCGGGCTATTCACCTGACGACAATAAAGCTCATAGCGTTGGCAAAACCATTCACGATGTTCCTCATCCATATTGCCGACAATAGCCTGAAGATCAACCGAATGGCCTTGCGCGTGCATCCTGGCGAAACTACGTGCCAGAAAATCGAAGTTCTTCATAGAATACATATCGTTATGGTTCATCCGCATACTCCTTCAGCCGTTGGCGTTCTGATTGGTCATATGCCTTTTACTCACTTCAGTATTTACGCTTACCTTAACGTACTTTGTACGAAAAATGCGCTTAACCGGGTTATTTATTGCGCTAAATCATTTTCCGCATGATTAAATAAAAACGGCCCGCGAAGGTATCCCCGCAGACCGTTGTAGACTACCCCGTTCAGAGCGGTAAAGCGTATTGATTACTTATCGCTATCTTTCTGAATTTTCTTGATAATATTGGTAGTCGAGCAGCCATCTTCAAAGTTGAGCACCAGCACTTCGCCGCCGTTGGCCCATACCTCTTCGCTGCCGGCGATCTGCTCCGGCTTATAATCGCCGCCTTTCACCAGCAGATCCGGCAGGATCCCGGCAATCAGCCGCTGCGGAGTATCTTCTTCAAACGACACCACCCAGTCGACGGCTTCCAGCGCGCCCAGCACGATCATCCGCTGTTCCAGCGGGTTCACCGGGCGGGTTTCGCCTTTCAGACGTTTGGTTGAGGCATCGCTGTTGACGGCGACGATCAGACGATCGCCCAGCTTGCGCGCATTAGCCAGATACGAGACGTGACCCGCGTGCAGAATATCGAAGACGCCGTTGGTCATCACCACTTTTTCGCCGCGCTTACGCGCCGCGGCAACCGCCTGTTTCAGCTCTTCTTCGTTCATCACGCCAAAACCGGTATCGGCACGCCCGCGCACCGCGTTTTCCAGCTCGATTGGCGAAACGGTGGACGTCCCCAGCTTGCCAACCACGACACCGGCCGCGGCGTTAGCGAAATAGCAGGCCTCTTCCAGCGTGTTGCCCGCCGCCAGCGTCGCCGCCAGCACGCCAATAACCGTATCGCCTGCGCCGGTGACGTCATACACTTCCTGCGCCTGGGTCGGCATATGCAGCGGCGGACGACCCGGCTGCAGCAGCGTCATCCCCTGCTCGGAGCGCGTCACCAGCAGTGCGGAAAGTTCGAAGTCAGCGATGATTTTCATCCCGCGTTCGACGATTTCCGCTTCATCCTTACACTTTCCGGCGACGGCTTCGAATTCAGACAGGTTCGGCGTCAGCAACGTCGCCCCGCGGTAGCGTTCAAAATCGGTGCCTTTCGGATCAATCAGCACCGGAACACCAGCATCACGCGCCAGCTTAATCATGGTCTGCACGCTGGCCAGCGCGCCTTTCGCGTAGTCAGACAGCACCAGCGCGCCGATCGAACCCAGCGCCTGCTGAATACGTTCATGCATCGGCTGCGGATCGACCCCGGAGAAGCCCTCTTCAAAATCGAGGCGGATCAGCTGCTGGTTGCGTGACAGTACGCGCAGCTTGGTGATGGTCGGATGCGTCGGTACCGACACGAAATCACATTTCACTTTTACGTCAGCCAACGCTTTGCTCAGCGCGCGTGCGGCATCGTCGATACCGGTCAGGCCGACCAGACGAGAAGTCGCGCCGAGCGAAGCAATGTTCATCGCCACGTTAGCCGCGCCGCCAGGACGTTCTTCGATATTTTCCACCTTCACCACCGGCACCGGGGCTTCCGGGGAAATACGGCTGGTAGGGCCATACCAGTAGCGGTCCAGCATCACATCGCCTACCACCAACACTCCTGCACGTTCAAACTCTGGCAGCGTTACTTTCATTACTCTCTCCTGCGAGATGCAAACTTTGCGCGCGATAATAGCACACCCGCTTTGTTAGTTAAGCCATCAACCACTTCTGCCAGCTGGCGCTCACCTGCTGGCGTTCGCCGTCGAAAGCATCCAGCGCAACGTTGCCCGGCTGCTCCTGCAGCGCCAGGTGGTGCAACGCATCGCGTAGCGTGGTGTAAGCATGGGTAAGCGCCCGCGCCTCTTCTTCATCCATGATGTCGTTCTGCGCCAGCAGTTCCAGAATACGCACATTATCGGACCAGCGCGTCAGCTTTGGCTTTTCATGCGCATAGCGCAGCACCAGATATTGGGTAATAAATTCAATATCGGTGATACCGCCGGCATCGGCTTTGATATCAAAGCGATCGCGCTGCTTATTGCCGAGATGGGCGCGCATCTTTTCCCGCATCTCACGTACTTCGGTTTGCAGCGTCGCGCCTTCACGCGGAGTGGTCAGGATATCGCGGCGGATCGCATCGAAGCGCGCCTGCAGCGCCGGGTCGCCATACACCACCCGGGCGCGAACCAGCGCCTGATGCTCCCAGGTCCAGGCTTCATTGCGCTGATAATCGGCGAAGGCGTCGGCGGTAGTCACCAGCATGCCCGCCGCGCCGGATGGACGTAAGCGAGCGTCCACTTCATACAAGATGCCCGACGAGGTGCGGGTGCTGAAAAGATGCATGATCCGCTGTGCAAGGCGCAGATAAAACTGGCGACCATCGATTTCCCGTTCGCCGTCGGTCATCACCTCCATCGGACAGTCGTGGAGGAAGACCAGATCGAGATCGGAACTATAACCCAGCTCCCAACCGCCAAGTTTACCGTAACCCACTACCGCAAAACCGCGTCCCTGACGGTCGCGCAGATGAGTCGGCTGGCCGTAGCGGGCGACCATCTGTAGCCACGCCTGCTGTACCACCGCGTCGATCATCGCCTCCGCCAGCCAGGTTAAGTGATCGCTCACTTTCATCACCGGTAGCGTACCGGCAATATCGGCGGCGGCGATGTGCAGCAATTGCGCCTGTTTAAACTGGCGTAGCGCTTCCAGCTGCTGTTCTTCGTCTTCTTCCGGCACGCGCAGCAAATACTGGCGCAGCTCGTCGCGGTACGCATCGGTCGCCGTCGGTTGATAAAGCGTGTTCGGATCCAGCAGTTCGTCCAGCAGCAGCGGGTGGCGCGCCAGCTGACTGGCGACCATCGGCGAAGCGGCGCACAGGCTAATCAGGTGTTTTAGCGCGCCGGGGAATTCGCTGAGCAGCTCCAGATAGGTGGTACGGGTGACGATACCGGTCAGCAGCGGGGTGATCCGCGCCAGCGGTAGCGGCGCATCCGCTCGCGAGCAAACCTCGCTAAGCAAATGCGGCATCAACTGGTCGAGCACCTGCCGCCCGCGCGGGCCGATGGTGCGCCGGTCGAGCTCTTTGCGAAAATCGGCGATCAGCGCCAGCACGCTGCGCCGGTCGTTGTCGTCGAGGTGCGCCAGCGCCGGCGTTGTGTCGTCTTCTTCCAGCGCGTCCTGCCACAGTTCGCGCCAGTACTCTTCCAGCTGTTCATCCGGCGATTGCGCTTCATCGTCGCCAATCAGTTCGTTAAAGACGCGACGCACGCGGCGCATCTGCTCTTCCAGCTGTGCGCCGAGCGTCTGCCAGTCGGCGACGCGCATCCCCCACGCCAGACGCGCGCGGTTGAGCTCATCCTGCGGCAGGGTTTGGGTTTGCTCGTCGTTAATGCTCTGCAGCAGGTTTTCGAGACGACGCAGGAACAGGTAGGCTTCACGCAGCTGGGCGGCATCGCCTTCCGGCAACAAATGCAGCTCGTCAATCGCCGCCAGCGTCGGCAACAGCGCACGCTGCTGCAAGGCCGGTTCGCGACCGCCGCGGATCAGTTGGAAAACCTGAACGATAAACTCTATTTCGCGAATGCCGCCCGCGCCAAGCTTGATATTGTCTGTCAGGCCGCGGCGGCGCACTTCACGGGCGATCATCCCTTTCATGTTACGCAGGGACTGAATGACGCTGAAATCGATGTAGCGGCGGAAGACGAACGGGCGCAGCATGGCGCGCAGTTCGTTGGCGTACACGCCGTCGTTATCGCCCATGATCCTCGCTTTCACCATCGCGTAGCGCTCCCAGTCGCGCCCCTGCTCCTGGTAATAGTCTTCCAGCGCCGCAAAGCTCAACACCAGCGGGCCGCTGTCGCCAAACGGACGCAGACGCATATCCACGCGATAGACGAAACCATCCTGCGTCGGCTGATCGAGTACTTTGATTAACCGCTGGCCCAGACGGGTAAAGAACTGACCGTTATCCAGCTCGCGGCGTCCGCCCTGGGTGGCGCCGTGTTCCGGCCAGGCGAAAATGAGATCGATATCGGAAGAGAAGTTAAGCTCGCCGCCGCCCAGTTTCCCCATGCCCAGAATCAATAGCGGCTGCGCTTCGCCCTGCGCATTGCACGGCGTCCCCCACTCCCGGCAGCAGGCGGCGTACAGCCAGTCGCGGGCGGCGACGATTAAGGTCTCCGCCAGGGCGCTGAGCTGCTGCAAACTGCTCTCTTCGCTCACCAGCAGCAGCGCCTGCGCCCAGGCGATACGCACCATTATCCGGCGGCGGAACTGGCGTAGCTCGCGCATCAGCGCGGCCTCGTCAGTCACCTCTTGTAACTGTTCCGCCAGCCAGTCGTCGTAATGGCGCCATTCGTCGGCCTGCGGCGGCGCGCTTTCCAGTTCAGCCAGCCACTGCGGCTGAGCGACCAGACTCTGTTCAACGAACTCGCTGAATGTCATCATCGACTGCGCCTGCGAACTTAACGTTTGCAGGGGAAAATCTGCCGGAAGCCGGTCTGCAACCGTCTGCCAGTGCTGCTGTAACTGCGAAGAAAGCGCCATTATAGGGGTCTCCCTGGCCTGAAATTATCGTTTTCCACTATGCAGCCAGAATGGTTCCGCGGCCAGCGCCTGACGACGGAAATATTCGATGACGCTGCGGTCATTGTTCTCGATAGCGCGGCGCACCTCTTGCCAGTTTTCCAGCCAGCTCTCGGCGACCTCGGCATAGGCGCTGGATAGCAATTGAATGGTGTCGATCTCGCGCGCCAGACGCGTGAGCCGATCGCTATAGTCGTCCTGCGTCTGCTGGAAGTTGCTTTTCAGCTCCGCCGCCGCTCGCGACAGCTGGATATCGGCAAAGCGTTTGAACGAACCAGCGATTTTCTTTTGCCCCGCGTCGTTGAGGAACGAACGCCAACCGCGGGTAACCAGCCACTCGGTCAGCAGCAGTTTGGCGCCAACCGTGGCGCGGTTGAATAACGCCGCTTCGGCTTTTTCCGCTCCGTCCAGCGCCGCTTCGGCCTCAGTGAGCAATTCACGTAACTGCACGGTGGCTTTTCGCGGCACAATGCCGCCAAACAGCACCAGCGCATGGCGCACGCGGGCCATCGCCCGCTGGATTTCACCTTTAGCGGCCGCGTTGCCCCGGTTCCAGACTTCATCATGATAGAGCCAGTGCGCCAGCGCGCTTTCCAGCGCCGCTTCCAGCCCCTGCTCGACGCTGGCTTTCGCCGCCACGCGCACGACCGTTAACGGTTTAACCGGGCGCGCTTCGTTGCCCTGCGCCAGCTGATAGCCGCGCGCCGCTTTGCTCAGGCTGCCCTGGCGCAGCACGCCGGTTGCCAGTAAACGATGCGCCAGCGCCAGAATGTCCGCGGTATCGCCGCTCAACAGCTCAAGCTCCAGTTCGCAAATGGCTTCCTGATGCTCACCGGCTTTGACGTCGCCAAGGTCGAGGGCTATCTCAATCTGACTGTCGCCCTCTTTCACCACCCATTTTTCACGGAGGAAATCAGTGCTGAACAGCGGCTGCACATTTTGCGCCAGTTCTGCCGGCAACTGCCCCTGCGGCCAGATTTCAGCCGGCAGTTTATCCAGCGCCAGCTCTGCTTTTTCCAGCGGGATATTGTATTCCGGACGCTGATGCAGGCCGCCCACCACCCGACCGGCAATTTTCAGCGTCATTTCATAGCGCTCCCGATCGCCGCGGATCCGCAGCCCCATGTCGTGCCGGCGCAGCCAGTTATCGGCGGTTTCGTAGTAAATATTCAGCAGTTGGCCTGCCGGCGTGTACTGCGCATCCAGCGAATTGAGATGCTGGCGCAGCGCCTCAACGCCGTCGTGGGCAACGATAAACTTCAGTTCGATTTCTTGAGCCATGGCTGAATTCTTCCACCTGATAAGCGTCGCCGGGAAAATGCGGCGAACTAATGACGATATTTTTTGTCAGTAAATAGTATTTTGCGGCGAATCGCCATGCAATGCGCATTTGCCAGCTGCATTTGGATGATTCCGATTGTGGCGGAAAACTTTGCGTCGCTCTGGCGATGCCACTACTATCGTTCAACTTTTTATGACCAAACGATGACCTGATGCCAAAATTACGCCTTATTACCTTTACATTGCTAGCGCTTAGCGCCGCTACGGCGGTTCACGCAGAAGAAAAGCGCTACGTTTCCGATGAGCTGAGCACCTGGGTTCGCAGCGGTCCTGGCGATAACTATCGTCTGGTCGGCACCATTAACGCCGGCGAGGCCGTCGACGTTCTGCAAACCAACGACAGCACGAATTACGCACAGGTACGCGATAGCAACGGCCGTACCGCCTGGATCCCGCTGAAAGAGCTGAGCAACGAGCCCAGCCTGCGCATTCGCGTGCCGGATCTGGAAAATCAGGTCAAAACCCTGACCGACAAGCTGAACAACATTGACGCCACCTGGAATCAGCGTACCGCCGACATGCAGAAAAAAGTCGCCGGCAGCGATGGCGCGATCAACGCCCTGAAAGAAGAGAACCAAAAGTTGAAAAACGAGCTGGTTGTCGCTCAGAAGAAGGTGAACGCGGCGAATCTGCAGCTTGATGATAAACAGCGCACCATTATCATGCAGTGGTTTATGTACGGCGGCGGCGTGCTTGGCGTCGGTCTGATCCTTGGTCTGGTGCTGCCGCATCTGGTACCGAGCCGCAAACGTAAAGACCGGTGGATGAACTAATTCGTCTTCTCTGCCAGACTTACGTATCATCTTGCGAAAAGTCGATGCGGGAGAAAGAGGCGTGAAGATTTATTTGGTCGGTGGTGCAGTACGAGATGCGTTATTAGGACTACCGGTCAAAGACAGAGACTGGGTGGTGGTTGGCGCCACGCCCCAGCAGTTGCTCGACGCGGGCTACCAGCAGGTAGGCCGCGATTTTCCCGTGTTCCTTCACCCGCAAAGCCGTGAAGAGTATGCGCTCGCGCGTACCGAACGTAAATCCGGCTCCGGCTATACCGGTTTCACCTGTTATGCCGCCGCTGACGTCACCCTTGAGCAAGATCTACTGCGCCGCGATCTCACCATCAACGCGCTGGCTCAGGACTCTGACGGTCAGATTTACGACCCCTACGGCGGCCTGGCCGATTTGCGTCAGCGCCTGCTGCGCCACGTCTCCCCGGCTTTTAGCGAAGATCCGCTACGCGTACTGCGCGTCGCGCGTTTTGCCGCGCGCTATGCCCATCTCGGTTTTCGCATTGCCGATGAAACCATGGCGCTGATGCGTACGATGGCCGACGCCGGCGAACTGGCGCATCTGACGGCGGAGCGGGTATGGAAAGAGACGGAAAACGCGCTTGGCACGCGTAATCCACAGGTCTTTTTCCAGACCCTGCGCGACTGCCACGCGCTGAAGGTGCTGTTCCCGGAAATCGACGCCCTGTATGGCGTCCCCGCGCCCGCCAAATGGCATCCGGAAATCGATACCGGTGTTCACACCCTGATGACGCTCACCATGGCGGCGATGCTATCGCCGGCCATCGACGTCCGCTTCGCCACCCTGTGCCACGATCTTGGCAAAGGCTTAACGCCCAAAGAGTTCTGGCCGCGCCACCACGGCCACGGCCCGGCGGGGGTGAAGCTGGTGGAACAGATTTGCCAGCGCCTGCGGGTACCGAACGATATCCGCGATCTGGCCAGACTGGTCGCCGAATTCCACGATCTGATCCACACCCTGCCGATCCTGCAGCCAAAAACTATCGTGAAGCTGTTTGATAGCATCGATGCCTGGCGCAAGCCGCAGCGCGTGCAGCAAATCGCCCTCACCAGCGAGGCAGACGTGCGCGGACGCACCGGTTTTGAATCCTGCGATTATCCGCAGGGGCGCCTGCTGCTTGAGGCCTGGGAAGTGGCGCAGGCGGTTTCCACTAAAGAAGTGGTAGCGGAAGGTTTCAAAGGACCGGAGATTCGCGAAGAGCTGACGCGGCGCAGAATTATTGCCGTGACGCGGTGGAAAGAACAACGGTGCCCCCAGCCGCAAGGCTGAGGGCCATGACCTCAGAAGAAGACCACGTAGACGGCTGCCGCGACGATAAAGCGGTAGATTGCAAATGGGATAAACGAAATACGTTTAATCAGCTGCAGGAAGGTTTTAATCGCAATCAGCGCCACGATGAACGCCATGATAAAACCAACGGCAAACATCGGGATATCGCTGGAGTTGAGAAAGCCGATGCTCTTGTAAACGTCCAGCACGGTGGCGCCCATCATCATCGGTACCGCCAGCAGGAATGAGAACTCGGATGCCGCATAGCGGCTAACGCCCATCAGCATGCCGCCGGAAATAGTCGCCCCGGAGCGTGAGAAGCCAGGCCACAGCGCCAGACACTGGAAGCAACCGATGGCAAACGCCTGACCATAGGTCATGTCGTCAAGACCCAACGCGCGCGGCTCTTTCGGTTTGAATAGCTCCGCCGCGATCAGCAGGAAGCCGCCGACAATCAGCGCGTACATCACGTTAACCGGGTTAAACAGCGATTTAATCAGGTCATGAAACACCAGCCCCAGCGCCACCGCCGGGATCATGCCTAACAGGATATGAATCAGCGACAAGCGCCCCTGGCTTACGCCCTCATGCTGCAGAGGACGGCCAAAATGAATGCCGATCAGGCCAAACAGTCGACGCCAGAACACCACGACGACGGCGAGAATAGATCCCAGTTGAATCACGACTTCAAAAGTATTGGCAGTATCCCCTTCAAAACCAAGGAGATGGCCAACGATAATCATATGTCCCGTACTGGAAACCGGTAAAAACTCCGTCAACCCTTCAACCACACCCAAAATTGCCGCTATCAGCAGCGAGTGTAAATCGCCCATTCAATAAACCCTTAAAATAAAAAGTAAAATTAAAATCCAGGCACTAAGACCGGTATAAAACAAATTTGTTTAAACATTATGACGAGAAACGTTTTGTTTCAGATTACTGCCACGTTCAATGATTACGCCGACGTTGGCCGCACGGGCCACCGCGCCAGGCTTGCTGACTTTAATCCGCACCCACGGAGAATTGAATTTTTGCAGCAGCAGCTCGGCTATCTCTTCGGCCACCCTTTCGACCAGCGCAAAACGCCCGCCCTCGACGTGGTTAATAACCAGTTCGCTGATATCAGCATAGCTCAGACAATCGCTGACATCGTCGCTGGCTGCCGCTTTGCGGTTATCCCACGCCATTTCGATATCGAACACTAACTTCTGTTCGATGGTCTGTTCCCAGTCGTAAACACCGATAGTGGTGATTACCGAAAGTTGCTCTATAAATACAATATCCATCACGACCTGCCTGCTTTTTGGCTAAACCGGATACCACTTCCGGCGAATTATGCGTATTATCCACAGATGCAAAGACATCCCCTAAAGAATTCACGTGCCCTGACAGCGGCGACGCAGCAAGATTTCGGGAACATAGCAGCATCACTATGTAACCTATCGCGCAAAGAAAGCCAACAAGCTGTTAACACGAAAATGGGTGGGGTCCTAACGACGTTTTCAAAATGGAACAGCTGATGAGTGCAATCGCGCCTGGACTGGTTATCCTCGCCTACCTCTGCGGCTCAATTTCCAGCGCCATTCTGGTATGCCGTCTTGCTGGTTTGCCCGACCCTCGCGATAGCGGTTCCGGCAACCCAGGGGCGACGAACGTACTCCGAATTGGCGGCAAGGGAGCAGCCGTAACGGTATTAATTTTTGATGTCCTGAAAGGGATGCTGCCGGTATGGGGCGCCTGGGCTCTCGGTCTGACGCCGTTCTGGCTCGGGCTAGTGGCGATCGCCGCCTGCGTAGGCCATATCTGGCCGGTGTTCTTTAATTTCCGCGGCGGCAAAGGCGTGGCAACCGCATTTGGCGCTATCGCTCCCATCGGCTGGGATCTCACCGGCGTGATGGCCGGCACCTGGCTGCTGACTATTCTGCTCAGCGGGTATTCATCGCTGGGCGCTATCGTCAGCGCGCTGGTAGCCCCTTTCTACGTCTGGTGGTTCAAGCCGCAGTACACCTTTCCGGTCTCGATGCTCTCCTGCCTGATCCTGCTGCGCCATCACGACAACATCCAGCGCCTGTGGCGCCGTCAGGAAACGAAAATCTGGTCACGATTCAAAAAGAAGAAAAAAACGCCAGAGCAGAAATAATCTCCGCGCCCGGCCGCCTGTGCCGGGCTTCTTTGCCCCCACAAACACATTCTATTTCCCACTTTTTTAGCCAATCATAGCGGCAAAAGAGAAAACCAAAGATAATCCTTTCACTACAATGACTTAGTTATGAGTTATAACCAAAAGTGATTTTTTCGTCCCCGCGTCGCTGTTTACTCTGAAGCTCTTTATAAGAGAAAAAAGCACAACACCATGACTGATGTAATTAACGCGACGCCCGCGGCAAACTCTGCGTCGCCCGGCGGGGAAGTAAAATGGATCGGCAGCGCGGCGGACGTCTCGCGCCTCATTAATGAAGGCAGCAGCGGGCGCAATAACGCGCGTATCGTCATGGGTATCGCCCTCGGCGGTATTTTCCTTGATGCCTACGATCTTGGCTCGTTGGCCTTCGGGCTGAAAGATATCACCCGGGAATTCAACCTGACGCCTGCCGGTACCGGGATGGTCGCCTCAGCCATCACCTTCGGCGCTATCGTTGGCGCGCTGCTCGGCGGTTACTTGACGGACAAAATTGGCCGCTATCGCGTGTTTATGGCGGATATGCTGTTCTTCGTGGTAGCGGCAATCGCCTGCGCGCTGGCGCCGAATGAATACGTCCTTACCGGCGCGCGCTTCGTGATGGGCCTCGGCGTCGGGATCGACCTGCCGGTGGCGATGGCGTTCCTTAGCGAATTCGCGAGGCTCAAAGGCCCCGGCAACAAGGCGGCCAGCGTGGCGATGTGGTGCCCAACGTGGTACGCGGCGATCAGCATTTCCTATCTGCTGGTACTCTTTTTTTATGCCGTCTTACCGGAGAGCCACAGCGACTGGCTATGGCGGATTATTCTTGGTTTTGGCGCGATCCCGGCGCTGGTGATTATCGCTATCCGCAGCCGCTACATGAGCGAATCGCCGGTGTGGGCCGCCAACCAGGGCAACCTGCGTGAAGCGGCCTCCATTCTACGCCAGGCGTACAACATCAATGCACACGTTGCCCAGGACGCGCTGGAAAAACCGGCGCCCAAAGTTCGTAGCGCCCAATGGAGTAACTATCTGCGCCTGTTCCGCGGCGTCTACCTGCGCCGCACGACGCTCTCCACTCTGCTGTCGGTGGTTTCCTCGTTTGCCTATAACGCCGTCGCGTTTGGTCTGCCGGTGATCATCTCCAGCTTCTTCGTACAGTCGATGCTGACGACGATTTTGATTTCGCTGGCGCTGAATTTGCTGTTCGCTTTCGTGGGAGGAATGCTGGCGGTACGGCTGGTACCGCGCTTCGGGGCCTGGCGGATGTCGCTGGCGGGTTATGGCTGCCAGTTGACGGCGCTGCTCGGCCTGGCGCTGATTGGCCGCCCTGATGGCGCAGGCGAAGGCGTCGCTGCCGTGGCGATGCTGGCGCTGTTCCTTTTCGGCCAGGGATTCGGCCCCGGCGCGCACACTATGACCTTCGCCTCGTTAAGCTATCCGACATCGCTGCGCGGCGTTGGCGTCGGGCTCAACCAGACGCTTATGCGCGGCAGCTCGACGCTTTCTTTATTCCTCTTCCCGCTGCTGGTCGCCGCGCTGGATACCCGCGTTTTCTGGATCATCGCCGCGGCGCCGCTGATTGGGCTATTGTCGCTGCTGGCGATACGCTGGGAGCCGTCGGGCTACGACATCGACGCCGAGGATTATCAGCAGCCTTAATCCACGCGTAAAAAAGCCGCCTCAATGGGCGGCTTCAGACTGCTGACCAAGAAGGAAAAAGCGTGGTTTTTCCTTCTTTGTGGTTATCAGGCGGCCGGCAGTTCCGCCAACGGCCAGCGCGGCCGCACGGTAACGCCGAGTCCGGCATTGGCGCCGCCCTGCAGGCGGACCATCCCGGCGTAAGCGATCATCGCGCCGTTATCGGTACAGAACTCAGGACGGGCATAAAACACTTCGCCGCCGCGTTTGCTCATCATTTCCGCCAGCTTCGCGCGCAGCGTACGGTTAGCGCTTACGCCCCCCGCCATCACCAGACGCTTAAAGCCGGTTTGCTCCAGCGCGCGGCGGCATTTAATCATCAGCGTATCGACAACCGCGTCTTCAAATGCGCGGGCGATATCGGCACGGGTTTGCTCATCGTCGCCGTTGTTACGAATGGTATTAGCGGCGAAGGTTTTCAGACCGGAGAAGCTGAAATCGAGCCCCGGACGATCGGTCATCGGCCGCGGGAAAACGAAGCGGCCTTCGGTGCCCTGAGACGCCATTTTCGATAGCATCGGCCCGCCGGGATAATCCAGCCCCAACAGTTTCGCTGTCTTATCAAAGGCTTCGCCAGCGGCATCGTCGATTGACTCGCCCAGCAGTTCATACTGACCAATGCCGGTGACGCTAATCAGCTGGGTGTGACCGCCGGAAACCAGCAGAGCGACGAACGGGAACGCCGGCGGATTATCTTCCAGCATCGGCGCCAGCAGGTGTCCTTCCATATGGTGTACCGGGATCGCCGGCACGTTCCAGGCGAACGCCAGCGAGCGGCCAACGGTCGCGCCGACCAGCAGCGCGCCCACCAGGCCAGGGCCTGCCGTATAAGCGACGGCATCAATATCTTTCGCCGTCAGGCCCGCTTCTTTGAGCGCCGCCTGGATCAGCGGAACGGTTTTACGCACGTGGTCGCGCGACGCCAGTTCAGGCACCACGCCGCCGTAGTCAGCATGCAATTTCACCTGACTATACAGCTGGTTGGCTAACAGGCCTTGTTTATCGTCGTAAATAGCGATGCCGGTTTCATCGCAGGATGTTTCAATTCCCAGTACACGCATGAGTTGTTTTACCTCGTTTCAATACCGCGCAGTGTAGGACCAATGACCGGCGATGTAAAACTTTGCTCACCCCTGGTGTTCTCTTCGTGTATACTCCTCACCCTTATAAAAGTCCCCTTTCAAAAAAGGCGCCGGTGCTTTACAAAGCAGCAGTAGTTGCAGTAAAATTCCGCACCATTTTGAAATAAGCTGGCATTGCGGCCAGCGGCAAACCGAATTAATCAAAGGTGAGAGGCACATGCCGGTAATTAAAGTACGTGAAAACGAGCCGTTCGACGTAGCTCTGCGTCGCTTCAAGCGTTCCTGCGAAAAAGCAGGTGTTCTGGCGGAAGTTCGTCGTCGTGAGTTCTATGAAAAACCGACTACCGAACGTAAGCGCGCTAAAGCTTCTGCAGTGAAACGTCACGCGAAGAAACTGGCTCGCGAAAACGCACGCCGCACTCGTCTGTACTAATCTGTTGAGAGCGAAGCTCTCAATTCAGACCGAGTTGTAGTTGTAAGGCCGTGCTTCCGAAAGGAATGCGCGGCTTATTTTCGTTTATGCATTAGCAGATACACGAGATCGTTCAAACTGTCTTCAGGCGACATATCGAGGCCGTTTGCAGGATGCAGTGTATAGATTACGGGGCATATGGCTGGACGAATCCCACGCGTATTTATCAATGACCTGCTGGCGCGCACCGACATCATCGATCTGATCGACGCTCGGGTGAAGCTGAAAAAGCAGGGCAAGAATTATCACGCGTGTTGTCCGTTCCATAACGAAAAAACCCCCTCCTTCACCGTCAACGGTGAAAAGCAGTTTTACCATTGCTTCGGCTGCGGTGCGCACGGCAACGCCATCGACTTCCTGATGAACTACGACAAGCTCGAGTTCGTCGAAACCGTCGAAGAGCTGGCCGCCATGCACAACCTTGAAGTGCCCTATGAAGCAGGTAATGGACCGAGCCAGATAGAACGGCATCAGCGGCAGAATCTTTATCAACTGCTGGACGGTCTGAACACGTTTTACCAACAGTCTCTGAACCAACCCGCCGCCGAACCCGCGCGCCAGTATCTGGCAAAACGCGGCTTAAGCAGCGAGGTGATTACCCGCTTCGCAATAGGCTTCGCTCCCCCAGGCTGGGATAACGTTTTAAAACGTTTTGGCGGCAATCAGGAAAACCGCCAGTCGCTTATTGATGCGGGCATGCTGGTCACCAACGATCAGGGGCGCAGTTACGACCGCTTCCGCGAACGGGTGATGTTCCCGATCCGCGATAAGCGAGGCCGGGTGATTGGTTTTGGCGGGCGCGTGCTGGGCGATGCGTTGCCAAAATACCTGAACTCCCCGGAGACCGATATTTTCCATAAAGGCCGCCAGCTGTACGGCCTGTATGAAGCGCAGCAGGATAACGCCGAACCTCAGCGTCTGCTGGTGGTCGAAGGCTATATGGACGTCGTCGCGCTGGCGCAGTACGGCATTAATTATGCCGTGGCCTCGCTGGGCACCTCGACGACCGCCGACCATATTCAGCTGTTGTTCCGGGCGACCAATCAGGTCATCTGCTGTTACGACGGCGACCGGGCAGGCCGCGACGCGGCATGGCGCGCGCTGGAAACGGCGCTGCCGTATATGACCGATGGCCGCCAGCTGCGTTTTATGTTTTTACCTGACGGCGAAGACCCGGATACGCTGGTGCGTAAAGAGGGCAAAGAGGCGTTTGAAGCGCGGATGGAGCAGGCACAGCCGCTCTCCACGTTTTTATTCAATAGTCTGATGCCGCAGGTCGACCTGAGCACCCCGGATGGGCGCGCGCAGCTGAGCACGCTGGCGCTGCCGCTGATTACCCAAGTGCCGGGCGAAACGCTGCGCATCTATTTGCGTCAGGAGCTGGGCAACAAACTGGGCATTCTGGATGACGCCCAGCTTGAACGTTTAATGCCGAAACAGGCGGAAAATAGCGCTCCGCGCCCGGCGCCGCAGCTAAAACGCACGACCATGCGTATACTTATAGGGTTACTGGTGCAGAACCCCGATCTGGCGCCGCTGGTTCCGCCCTTAGCCGGTCTGGATCAGCAGAAGATGCCAGGGCTTGGTTTATTCAGCGAACTGGTCAATACGTGTCTGGCGCAGCCAGGTCTGACCACCGGGCAACTTTTAGAGCAGTATCGCGGGACAAATGAAGCGGCAACCCTTGAAAAACTGTCGATGTGGGACGATATAGCAGATAAGGATATCGCTGAACAAACCTTCACCGACTCGCTCAACCATATGTTTGACTCACTGCTGGAACTGCGACAAGAAGAGTTGATAGCTCGCGATCGCACACATGGTTTAAGCAGTGAGGAGCGCCGGGAACTCTGGACTATCAGCCAGGAACTGGCCAAAAAATGAATTTAACGGCTTAAGTGCCGAATATCGATCGGGAAGCCCCCGACAGCCGCGCTGAGGCGCAGCGGCAATAATATAAGTACGCCCTCGCTTTAAATGTTGGCAGTTCGTCTGCCTGCACCAATCAAACGAATTAAGTGTGGATACCGTCTTATGGAGCAAAACCCGCAGTCACAGCTGAAGCTTCTTGTCCAACGTGGTAAGGAGCAAGGCTATCTGACCTATGCCGAGGTCAATGACCATCTGCCGGAAGATATCGTCGACTCCGATCAGATCGAAGACATCATCCAAATGATCAACGACATGGGTATTCAGGTGATGGAAGAAGCACCGGATGCCGATGATCTGCTGCTTGCTGAAACCTCCAATAATACCGATGAAGACGCAGAAGAAGCGGCGGCCCAGGTGCTGTCGAGCGTTGAATCTGAAATTGGCCGTACGACCGACCCGGTGCGCATGTACATGCGCGAAATGGGTACCGTTGAACTGCTGACCCGCGAAGGCGAAATCGACATCGCTAAACGCATCGAAGACGGGATCAACCAGGTCCAGTGCTCCGTTGCGGAATATCCGGAAGCCATCACCTATCTGCTGGAGCAGTACGACCGCGTTGAAGCTGAAGAAGCTCGCCTGTCTGACCTGATCACCGGCTTCGTCGATCCGAACGCTGAAGAAGATATGGCGCCGACCGCCACTCACGTCGGTTCAGAGCTGTCTCAGGAAGAGATGGACGACGACGAAGATGAAGAAGAAGATGACGACGACGACAACAGCGATGACGATAACAGCATCGATCCGGAGCTGGCCCGCGAGAAATTCGCCGAGCTGCGCACCCAGTACGAGCTGACTCGCGACACCATCAAAGCGAAAGGCCGCAGCCACGCCGCCGCGCAGGAAGAGATCCTCAAGCTGTCCGAGGTTTTCAAACAGTTCCGCCTGGTGCCGAAACAGTTCGATTACCTGGTCAACAGCATGCGCAGCATGATGGATCGCGTTCGTACTCAAGAACGTATCATCATGAAGCTGTGCGTTGAACAGTGCAAAATGCCGAAGAAAAACTTCATCACCCTGTTCACCGGCAACGAAACCAGCGAAACCTGGTTCAACGCCGCCGTGGCGATGAACAAGCCGTGGTCCGAGAAGCTGCATGACGTTAAAGAAGACGTTCAGCGCGGCCTGCAGAAACTGCAGCAGATTGAAGAAGAAACCGGCCTGACCATCGAGCAGGTTAAAGATATCAACCGTCGCATGTCCATCGGCGAAGCGAAAGCCCGTCGTGCGAAGAAAGAGATGGTTGAAGCGAACTTACGTCTGGTTATTTCTATCGCCAAGAAATACACCAACCGCGGTCTGCAGTTCCTCGACCTGATTCAGGAAGGCAACATCGGCCTGATGAAAGCGGTAGATAAGTTTGAATACCGTCGTGGTTACAAGTTCTCCACCTACGCCACCTGGTGGATCCGTCAGGCGATCACCCGTTCCATCGCGGATCAGGCGCGCACCATCCGTATTCCGGTGCATATGATTGAGACTATCAACAAGCTCAACCGTATCTCCCGCCAGATGCTGCAGGAAATGGGTCGCGAGCCGACGCCGGAAGAACTGGCTGAGCGCATGCTGATGCCGGAAGACAAAATCCGTAAGGTGCTGAAAATCGCCAAAGAGCCAATCTCCATGGAAACGCCGATCGGCGACGATGAAGATTCGCATCTGGGTGACTTCATCGAGGATACCACCCTCGAGCTGCCGCTGGATTCTGCGACCACCGAGAGCCTGCGTGCGGCAACGCATGACGTGCTGGCGGGCCTCACCGCTCGTGAAGCGAAAGTGCTGCGTATGCGTTTCGGTATCGACATGAACACCGACCACACGCTGGAAGAAGTGGGTAAACAGTTCGACGTTACCCGCGAACGTATTCGTCAGATCGAAGCGAAGGCGCTGCGTAAACTGCGCCACCCAAGCCGCTCTGAAGTGCTGCGTAGCTTCCTCGACGATTAATCGTCGCGCTGCAAAGAGAGTAAAAAGCTCCCCGCGGGGAGCTTTTTTTATGCCAGCTATTCGGGCGCCATCACCGCCCTCGCCCCGCCAGCGCCTCATCCAGTTCGCGATAGGCTTCAACCAGCTTGTCCAGCGACGCCCGGTTTAAACCGCTGGGATTGGGCAGCACCCAGATTTCGGTTTCACCGATGGTCGCTTCCTGGCGTCCCCACTTCGCACCACGCACCCTGAACGCCTGCTCAAAGGCCTGCTTGCCTAGCACCGCCAGCGCCTGCGGCTGATAGTCCTGAATTTTGCTTATTAGCTCCTGCGCGCCATTACGCAGCTCCAGCAGAGCGACTTCGCTGGCCTGTACCGTCGGCCGCTCAACCAGCATGGTGATACCGCAGCCGGTATCCAGCAGATGCTGCTCCTCTTCCGGCTTCAGCTGCCGCTCGGTGAACCCCGCCTGGTGAATAACCTTCCAGAATCGATTGCCGGGATGGGCAAAATGAAACCCCGTATGCGCGGAGGACTTCCCCGGATTGATGCCGCAAAAAACCACCCGCAGCTCCGGCGCCAGGATATCGCTAATCATAATTTCTCCGGCTGAATGACTAAAAAGCTGATTATAAAGGATTGAAAATGCATTGTTTATAAAAACAGCAGGCGCGCGCTTTACGCTGGATTGCCGCGTGCAGTTACATTATAATCCCTCGCCACGGCCCCTTAGCTCAGTGGTTAGAGCAGGCGACTCATAATCGCTTGGTCGTTGGTTCAAACCCAACAGGGGCCACCAAATATCAAGGGCTTACGATTACTCGTAAGCCCTTAGTTTTTTCCAGGATACCGACAGGAAACGGCAGGCAAGTACTGCGGAGTACAAACGCGCCTGTAAAGCTGATGCTCAAATTGAGCAGAACTGCCTATACCAGAGCCCGCAGCTCCTCGCGCATGTATGAAGAAAAGTACTCAGGATTCTTAATAACTATACGCTCGCCGGACTCAATTCGTTCCGCCCATCCAGCTAACGTTTTAGTAAATTCGGGATCCCAGCCCTCTTGAGTGCCCCGGGCATACACATCAGCCGCGCTGGCCGGAGAGCCTAACTCATTAAGATACTTGAAAATGCCTTTAGCCGTACTTTCATCCATGGTGTGCGGTGCTGAAGATGACGTGTTCATGCCATTAATAAAATCCAGTGCTTTATCAATTACTGCTGACATATTCTTATCCTTAAAATATCCACGTTCGGTACAAGGCTTTAATATGGACTATATTTTGCTTAAATATCAAAAGGTTTATCCATTTAATTGTTCAAATGTGAGCTATGTACAAATGGCTATATTTTTCTGCCGGGCAATCAGCACGGTAGTTAACATTATGCAAAGCGTGATTCTGGATATACATTGCTGGCGATGCCCTTCTGAGGCTACTACGTAAGCCAGCGCCATAAACCCGACATCCTTTTTGCTCAGTCGTCTGCCTGTATCACTTTGCCACTGCTCATATCATTCACTGAATCAAAAAAGCCAGCCCGGCTGCGAAAAGAATAGAAAGCAGCACCGATGCCAGGCCAGGCAGCAGAAAAGGATGATCGATAATATGCCGCCCCAGTTTAGTTGAGCCGGTAACATCCAGTTCCACCGCCGCCAGTAACGTCGGATAGTTTGGTAAAATAAAAAGCGAAGCGGTAGCCGGGAAGCAGGCCACCAGAATACCGGGGGCAACGCCCATACTCAGCGCGGCGGGAAATAAAATTTTTGTTGAAGCCGCCTGAGAATACAGGAAACATGACGCCGCCATAATAATAATGGCCAGCATAATGGGTGACTCCAGGAAGTGTGACGAGAGCGTACTTTGCAACCACTGCTGATTGCTGTCCATAAAGGTTGACCCCAGCCAGGCGACGCCGAGTATACAGATACAGGAGGTCATCCCGGTTTTAAATACCGAGCCGGACGGGACCTTTTGTACGTTAACCCGGCAACTCACCAGAATCAGCAGCGCAACGCCCAACATCACCCCTACCCGCGCCTGCCCGCTGCTCATGACCGGATCGGTAATCAGCCCTAATTTGGGGCTGGTGACAATCGCATAGCACAGCACCACCACCAGCCCGACGATAAAGATCAGCACCGAACGAGCGGCATAAGGCGGGATCTCCCGCTCAGTCCGAGCCTTCACCTGCACCGGATTGTCATAGAGCCTATCCTGCCGGCGAATTCTGTCCCAGCACAGGTAAAACACGGAGGTGACCAGTAACGCAAGAAAGGTGGAAGGGATGGATACCGCAATAAGCTCAATATAGCCCCAGCCAGAATGGCTCTTTTCCAGAATCCCCGAAAAGAAAATCACCGCCGCGGAAATGGGCGATGCCACAATGCCAAGCAAAGAGGCGCTGACGGAGAGAGCGAGCGCCCGGGTAGGTTTTATATTGTTCTCTTTCGCCACGCCGACAATCACCGGCATACAGGCAAAAGAGACCTGTCCGGTGCTGGCCATCATGGTTAATAGCCAGGTGGAAAGCGGAGCGGTGATGACTAACAATCGCGGATAGCGGCGCAGCAGGCGCTCGGTGAGGTCAACCAGATATTCGATACCGCCGGCCTCCTGCATGGCCGCAATCGCCACAATCACCACCATGATAAACACGATAACCAGCATCGGCATATCCCCCGGCGTGGCGCCGAGCGCGCTGAGGACAATCACGCCAGCGCCGCCGGCAAAACCTACGCCGATACCGCCAACCCGCATGCCGATATAAAGAAACAACAGCACGACCAGAAACTGAACTAATACCATAATTTGCCTCCACGGCTCCCTGTCCGGCATTAACCCTTTACATACTGAAATGACCTGCTAGTTCTGGTAGCCGGGTGTGTCGATCAGGATGACATCTCCCGGAGAGCTCGCGCTGAACGCGCCGATATCCGCAATACAGCAAGACATCTTTCTGCATTGCGGATTAACAACAGACTCAGCATAAATTAACGAACGAGGCCCAGCTCAGCAGCGCGCATGGCGTCGTGGATCTCTTTTTCAGCCCCTTTTTCGAGCGGCAAAAGCGGAGAGCGGACGGTGGCATGCTCAAGGATCCCACGCGCGACTAACGCATGTTTCAGCGCCACGGTACCTTCCATATGAGAACCGCGGTGGTATACGCTTTTGGTCACCGGCAGCAGTCGATCGTGCAGCTCACGCGCTTTCACATAATCACCCGCTTTACCCGCCTTAATCATTTCAATTAATGGTTCAGGCGCGATATTACCGTAGCCAACCAGGAAGCCATCGACATCAAACGCGGTGTGCAGCAGATATTCATCGTGGCAGCTTAAAATTTGCAGATCCGGACGCTCGCGGCGAATAACCGGAATTTCAGTATCCCAGCGGCGCATATTACGCACGCCATTCTTCATGGCGAATACGCCAGGCTGTGCGGAAATATCCAATAACGTTTGCAGATTGTAAGTGGCTTTAGTGACATCCGGATACTGGAAAAGAATCAGCGGCAGGCCGCTTTCTTCATAAACCACGCGGTAACGATCCTGAGGCGCGCCGTCCTGATAGCCAAAACGCAACCAGCCGTGAGAAGGATACAGCAAACCAGCGGATGCGCCGGCGGCAACAGCACGCTTGGCCTCCAGCGCAGCGACTTCCGTCCCTTCTCCGGTGATACCGGCAATAATTGGAAGCTTGCCATCTACCGACTTCACAAATGCGCGGATCACATTCGCCTGCTCTTCCTGAGTTAGAAAAGTCCCTTCCCCTGCGTGTCCCAGAACCACCAGACCTTTTACGCCGTCAATGCTGCCCAGCCAGCTACCGAGGCGCTGGATGGCATCATAATCTACGCGCCCCTCGCGAGTGAAGGGTGTAACCGGAGCCGGAGTCAAACCTCTGAGATCGATGTTAATCATAAGTATCCCCTTGATGAGTAAGCGTATATTTTCAGGTTAGCAATCGTTTGAAACGGATATGAAATCGTTTCTGCAATCGTTTTCACGCAGTTGACATTGAACCGCAAAAATAAAACCGTCAACGCCGAATTGGTTAAAAATGCAACGCAGATCACAAACTAAACAGCATTCCGCATCCGGGATGAGATCCGTTATACAAAATTCATTCCTCCCCGCTTTCACCAGGAAAGCCAGGAGGATCGCCGACGGATTAGTGACGTGGGGACGAGGTAGACTTACGAGGAATAAGGGAAGGCGTGGTAATCCGCATATTATTATTTACTTCTGGATTCAATAGCATATCAACCGCATTACTGGCGATATGCTCCAGTGGCGTTCTAACCGAAGTCAGGGCTACGGGCAGCCTGCTCACCAGAGGAATATCATTGTATCCCACCAGAGACAGATCCTCGCCAATCACCAGCCCTTGCTGATGCGCGGCCGCGAGCACGCCAATCGCCAACTCGTCATTGACGGCAAACAGCGCGCTCGGGCGATGGGGCTGGCTGAGAATTTTCATTCCCTGCTGCTCTCCAGAGGCGATATTAAAATCAGAATGGCAGCACCATTCCGCTTCGATCCTGAGCCCGGCCTCCTGCATTGCCCGCTCAAAGCCCTTACGCCGGTTAAGCGCATTGGAGGCAAAATCGGGACCGCCGATCAGACCAATATCACGGTGGCCTAAATCTATCAGGTGTCGGGTTGCCAGATAGCCGCCAAGCTCATCGTCCCCGACCGATGAAGGACTAAACCCATCGGTACGCAGCGCCAGAACATGGGGCACATCCCGTTCACGCAGGGCTTGCGGCAAAGGATCGTCCAGCCGGCAGGTTGACATAATCAATCCATCCACACGACGATCCAGCAGCGATTCAACGGCGTTCTTCTCCTGCTCCTTGCTATCTCCGCAGGTCGCCACGATCGCGAAATACCCTCTCCTCGCCGCAGCCCTGGCTATCTCTTCGAAAAGCATCGCCGTGACGGCATCGGTCAGCCTCGGAACCAGGACGCCAAGCGTTCCGGTATCGCCACGGCGCAGGCTGGAAGCAACATAGTCCCGACGGTAGCCCAGCTCTCGGGCCACCTGGCGAATTTTATCTGCCGAGGCGCTGCGCGAGGTGGGTAATCTTTCATCGAGTACGCGCGAAACGGTCGAGACGCTCACGCCCGCAGCGCGAGCAACGTCCCGCATTGTCACCAGCTTTTTTTCCGGAAAATCGTTCAGTTCACTTTCTTGATCCATCTGCTGCTCCAACTCATCAATGCGGGTAAAAATCCGTGTTGCCCGTGCAAGGGATACCATCGTGCAAACCGTGGGGTGAAAGGATCTTACGTCAAACCTCGCCCGGACAAAAGGAATGGTACTTAACTTTGCCGGGTTCATTCGACGGGCCGTTAATTCACATTTCTTATTCGTTTTAACCTGTATTCGTCACTTCGCTTTTTTGCGCGTTAGTTTATTTAGATTGTGAACTGTTCGACATTTATACAACGAGCGTAATTGACTTAGCGCCAAATCCAGCAAAGGATTAGCCGAGTGTGAAATCGATTGCAGTAACGTTACCACATACTAATCAAGACAGCATTATATGCAGCACGTCTATGAATAAGGGTTCGTTGCCCTGTGGTTATTCAGAACCTTACGTGTATGCCCCAGACAACGTTTAACAGGGTAATACTATGTCAACTCAGGCCATTGCTTCAGATTACGCCGTTGCCAGCGGAACGACGTCAACACCAGACGTGCTGCTGGCAAGGCTGGAACGCCTCCCTATCACCCGACGGCTGAAGGCTATCCGCGTTATCGTCGGCTTATCGACCTTTTTCGATGCCTATACCATTATCGCTATCGCTTTTGCGCTCCCGCAGCTTACCCAGGAGTGGGGTTTAACGCCGACGTTTGTCGGTCTTATTATTGCGGCCAGTTATGTGGGCCAACTATGCGGCGCGCTATTTTTTGGCTCGCTGGCGGAAAAAATAGGTCGTATCGGCGTATTACGTATCACCATCATTCTGTTTGTACTGATGGATGCGGCCTGTCTTTTTGCGTGGAACGGTTGGTCAATTCTGATTATTCGCTTTTTACAGGGAGTGGGAATCGGCGCGGAGGTTCCCGTTGCCAGCGCCTATATCAATGAATTTGTCGGGGCAAAAAAGCGGGGGAGGTTCTTTTTGTTGTATGAGGTGATTTTCCCCATCGGCATGATGTTTGCCGGGTTAGTGGGGTATTTTCTGGTGCCCATCTATGGATGGAAAGTCATGTTTTTAATTGGCTTAGTCCCTTCCGCATTGACCGTCCCTCTGCGCTGGTTAATGCCGGAATCACCCCGCTGGTTGGCCGCAAAAGGTAGACTAAAGGAAGCGGATAATATCGTATCTACGCTGGAATCAGAGGTCATCAGGCGCGGTATGACATTACCCGAGCCGGAAATGAAAGCCCCTACGGTGCAAAAAGCGGCTCCGGAAGGCGTAAAAGCCCTATTTGGCGGGATCTATAAATCCCGAACCTTTATGCTGTGGGGACTGTGGCTGACGGTTTATAGCGTCAACAACGGCATGATCACCTGGTTTCCAACCCTTTATAAAACCTGGTTTAACCTCTCTCTCGATACCAGTCTGGCCTACGGTTGGATCACCTCTTCCTGCGGCGTCGTGGCTTCAGTGATTTGCGCCCTGCTGATCGACCGTGTCGGGCGTAAGCGCTGGTACACATGGGCTTTTTTACTGGCCATCGTTCCGCTGATTACGCTTTCGATTCTCGGCGCCAAATCCGCCGTGGAAATTCTGATTCTGGGAAGCCTGACCTACGCCATTCTGCAAACCATCGCTTTCTCGCTTTATCTATACGCGGCAGAGCTATATCCCACCCGACTACGCGCCATTGGCACCGCGTATTCCAGCGCATGGCTGCGCGCAGGGTCATCCATTGGCCCACTGATGGTGGGTTTTATCGTCGGAGGCTTCGGGATCCGTTTTGTGTTCATCACTTTCGCGGTCATTGCGCTGATTGGCGGCTTAATTACCTGGCTCTTTGCCATTGAAACCAAAGGGAAATCGTTAGAAGAGCTGTCACCATAAACGCTCCGTGGCTCCGGGAGATGCGGGGCCGCCTCTGGCAATAAAACGACGCACCAGGCTGATTCAACTGCGTCTTATCGGAAAAACTCATAGACCTGGATCATCAACAGGCGGTGAAGAATATGAACAAACTGATTCAAAGCGGCACGATGCTGCTGGCTTTACTACACCCTTTCCTGGCGTTGGCCAACGATACGTTTTTTTCTCCCACAGCAAAAAACATGACCGGAGAGTGGGGCGGCGTGCGCATGGATCTGCGCCATCGTGGTTATGACTTTACGCTGGAATATAGTTCGATGACCGCCACGAATATTTCCGGCGGCTACGATCGCGATAAAACCCTGCGCTACAGCGATCAGTATATTCTCGGCATCGATATGGATCTGGAGAAGATTTTCGGCATTCACGACGGAGAATTTAAAGCGTCGCTAAACGATCGTAACGGGAGAGATTTGACTCAGGATCGTCTCCAGGATCCACGTGCTCCGGTAATCGGCTCGGGTGTTCAGAGTAACTACGGTCGGGGACAAACATGGCACGCGACGCAGTTCTGGTTTAAAAAAACCTGGCAGGATAAAAAGTGGGATCTCAAGGTCGGTCTCATGCCGCCAGGAGAGGACTTTGATAATAGCGGCTGTTTTTTTCAAAACCTGTCGTTGTGCGGTTCGTTAGCCGGGCACGGTAGCGGCGTCTGGTATAACACTCCCATAGGCCAGTGGGGTGGCCGCATTAAATACGCTCTTAGTTCGGCGCTTTATATCCAGGCTGGCGGATTTCAATATAACCCCAACTACGCTACCCGCCACGGCAGTTTCGAGCTCGATGGCACCGGGCATTTGGGGTACATGTACATTGTTGAACTAGGGCATAGGCCCACTCCAGGCGCCACATTCCTGCCGGACACCTGGAAAATCGGCGGCTGGTACAACACAGCGGACGCCAATGATGTACTGGATGACGACAATGGCGATCCCTATGTCCTCACGCGGCAGGCTGCCCGGCGACACGGCGGCCGTTACGGAGGTTATCTCTATGTCAGCCAGCAGCTGACCCACTCGGGCAGCCAGCGACAAAATGGCCTCAACATTTTCGGGCATCTGGCCATAAATGATAAAAATACGGCGACAATGGACTATCAGATCCAGGCCGGCATCATTTATAAGGGCCCTTTCGCCAGCCGCCCGCAGGACTTTATCAGCTTCGGCGTAAGTAAAATGCATGCCAACGCCAAAGTCGCTCGTCGAGCGCAGCTCCAGAACCAGATGCGGGGGATCGATGATTATGCTGATCCCTTGTATGTCCCGGTCCGCAGAAGCGAGTATGCCGCAGAGCTGCATTATAGCTTTCGCGTTACGCCATGGCTGACCTTGCGGCCTAATCTCCAGCTACTCGCCCATCCGGGAGGAATAGAGGAGATTAAAGATGCATGGGTTATCGGAAACCAGGTGACTATCAAGCTTTAATAAAACAGGCCTCGCCGTGTGGACTGATAAGAAAATATAATTAACAAAATCATACAATTAAGCCGCTCCTCAGAGTGGCTTTTTTCTGGAATCAGTAATGATGGTTCGATAGTCTCCAGCCATTTTGCTGTTTACGCAAAAAATTTTAGCGCTTCCAAAATCAAAAAATGAAACAGCGTTCCAATAACCTCTTGTTTTATCAACAGTTCCTGTCCCTTTTTCGCAAAAAACGACGCCCGCGCAGGGCAATAAAATATCGGCAAGGCTCACAAAATATAAACGCAAAATTTTTTCGTATTGCGCATACGAAATGCGTAGTGATTTAATTCTTATAGCCAAATCATCCTTAGAGCGAGAATGAGAATAAAAAATGGAAAAGCATTCACTGAATAAAAATATTGATTTACTGCTGCGCGGATTTACTGAATTAAAAGATAACGGACGGTTTAATGAACCCAATCTTGACGGTAGCGCCGGGGATTATATTTCATTTTCCAGTTGGGAATGGCCGCAGGGCGTAGGGCTATTTGGTTTGGTACGTTTATGGGAAAACACGAAGTCTGATGAGCTATATCAAATTATTGACCAGTGGTTTCAGGGAAATATCGAAAAAGGTCTCCCAGGCCTCAACGTCAATACCACCGCGCCGATGCTTCCCCTCTCGCTTTTCTGGTCCCATAACCGGCAGCCGCACTACCAGCAGGTGCTGGATAACTGGGCAAATCGCGTGATGACGGAACTGCCGCGTACGCCGGAACAAGGCTTCCAGCATGTGGTTTCCGACGGCATTAACGACATGGAGATCTGGGACGATACGCTGTTCATGGTAGTACTGTTCCTCGCGCACTACGGCACGGTATCCGGGCGCCAGGAGCTGGTAGATGAAGCCGTTCGGCAATTCCTGCTGCATGCGCGCTATCTCAACGATCCGCAAACCGGGCTGTGGTACCACGGCTGGAGCTTTGTCGAGAACAGCAACTTCGCCAAAGCCCGCTGGGCGCGCGGTAATGCGTGGATTACCGTCGGTATACTCGAATTACTGGAACTAGCCGACGTAGGCGCGGGCGTTCGGGAGTATCTGATAGAGTGCCTGAAAAAGCAGGTTAATACCTTAATCGATCTGCAGGCCGCTAATGGCGCCTGGCACACCCTGCTCGACCATCCTGACTCTTACATCGAAATTTCCGCGACTGCCGGTTTTGGCTATGGCTTATTAAAAGGCGCGCGTATTGGCATTGGCGATGAACGATGGCTACAGGCGGGTATGAAAGCGCTGGAGATTGTTCAGGATAATATTGATGCCGCAGGAACGGTACACAATGTTTCTTATGGCACGCGAATGGGGCGCACCCTGCAATTTTATAAAGATATTCCATTACAACCTACCGGCTACGGACAGGCATTAGCAATATTATGCCTGAGCGAAGGTTTGCGCCTCGCTGATAAAAAATAAAATACTGCCCTTCTCTTTTGGAGAAAATAATAATGGCTATCGAATATAGTAATTTTAATTTAACGGCGGGTAATGCCGTGCGCTACTGGCAGCTATCCGATATTACCAGTTTACGCTATGACACGGCGGACACGCCGATGGCTGGCGAAATGGATCCGTTTTTCTTTTTAAGTAAACATAAAAACTTCATTCCTCATACCTACCCGTGCCGCGACGATTTTCGCCAGCACTTTGCTGAAAAAAAACCGCAGCCTTTCACCAGCGCAAACTACTCTCGCTGGTGGTTCCCTTTTGCTTCCGACAGGGTCGATCTCTCCGGCTTTTGGTTTCGCCCAACCCGCGTCGGCGCCTGGGCCAGAACGCTGCTCGATTGCCCACAAGCGGGCGAGTATCGTTTTCGCCTCGCCACCTGCGGCGGCGCGCTGCTGAAGCTTAACGGCGAAGAAGTACTCTGGATGGCTGATTATCAGCGTAACCTCGAAAACCAGCGTGAATTCAGCCTGTCGCTACAGGCGGGGAAAAACGAGCTGGAGCTGTGGTTTGATGACTTAGCCGAACGCGATATTCGCTTCTTTTTCCAACTCGACTACCTTGACGGCGAGCCGCTGCGTATTGCGCTGGCAACGCCGCTGACCGACGCGCAGGTCAAAGAGATGGAGCAGTTACTGGACGGCGTTTCCTTCGAGCATCCGGTATATAACCGCGGCACCATTCGGCTCGTATTTCCTCAACCCGCGTCGACGGACTACTGCCTGCACGTCAACGTGCTGGGGGATTTTATCTCGCTGGATGAACCGGTCACGCTCGATAGCCGACTCTCCGCCGGCGAGTCGCTGGTCGCCATTGCCGAAAGCGAAGCTATCCCGGCAGACTTCCGCAATTTCCACATTACGCTGCAGCGTGAAGGGTTCAAGATAAGCCGCACGCTGGGCGTCGAAATCTGCCACGCCGACCGCCAGACGGCAATCCCGACAACGCTGGAAGCGCGGATCGCGGAAGCGCTGGAGGTGGTCGCTCATGAAGGTGAATACAGCAGCGTCAAAGCGCTGGCGCGCCTGGCCTGCGGCCTGAACGATGAGCAAACCCAGCAGATGCTGGATGGGGTCCTGGCGTCGGTGCTCGACTGTCACGATTGCGCCGACTTTACCCTTGTGCCGTTGCTGTGGTGCCGGACGGTATGGGGCGACAAGATCGATCCTGCGGTTCGCGGGCGCATCGATGACGCCATACTGCGTTTTCGCTACTGGATGGACGAACCCGGCAACGATGTACAGTGGTACTTCTCTGAGAACCATGCCCTGTTGTTCCACACTGCGGCGCTGCTGGCGGGCAATCTCTTCCCGGACGCGACTTTCACCCGTTCCGGGCGCAGCGGGCGCGAGCAGGCGGTAGCGGGTAAAGCGCGGGTCATCAGTTGGCTGGACCATTTCGAGCAGTGTGAAATGGCCGAATGGAACTCCGCGCCCTACTTCCCCATTGATTTAAAAGGTCTCACCGCGCTGGCGGCGCTGTCCGGCGACGCGCAAATAAGCCAGCGCGCCATCGCGGCAATCACGCGCTTGCTGGCGCAGATTGCCCGCTCCGCCCACCAGGGTTTTCTGACCGCCTCGCAGGGACGTTCTTACGAACACACCCTACGCGCCGGCCGCTCTCTGGAACTGGCGGCGATTTCGCGTCTGCTGTGGGGCAAAGGTAACTATGGCTGTCGTTTCCATACGCTGCCGCAATTAGCCCTGCTACTGCGTGATGGCCTGCTCACCCTTCCGGCGGAACTAGCAGAAGTTGCCGCCTGGCAAAAAGAGAGCGCCATCGAGTGGTGTTTTGCCCAGGGCGCTAACCGGATCGCCAAACTCTATCACTACAAAAACCGCCATGCGGCGATGGGGTCCATCGCCGGCTATCGCTGGGGAGAGTGGGGCTATCAGGAGACGCCGTTCCATTTACGTCTTGGCAACCAACCCGAAGCGCAGATCTGGATCAACCATCCAGGCGAGACCCTGCACGGCGGGTTCGGTCGCCCCTCCTACTGGGGCGGCTGCGGCACGCTGCCGCGCGTGCAGCAATATCGCGGACTGGCGGTGCTGACTTTCAATCTGCACGCCGATCAGCCTGACTTTACTCACGCCTGGCTGCCGCAAAGCCAGTTTGATGAGGTCGTTATTAGTGGCCAGCGCGCGGCGGTACGCAGCGGTGACGGTATGGCGCTGCTGGTGGGTAATCAGCCGTTTGAAACGGTGAATACGGGGCCAACCCGCGGCTGTGAAATACGCCTTAACGGGCAACAAACCCGCTGGCTGGTTCGCATCAACGATCGAGTCGATAGCTCCCTCGAGACCTTCAGCGCATGTTTCAGCGACCTGACCATGATGCAGCACGACGACGGCAGTATTGAAGTGAACGATCCGCAGTACGGAACGGTGCGCTTCCTGGCCGATGGACGAGTGAGCGCCGAGAACCGCACGCTGGACCCACAGCAGTGGAGCGTCGTGGGCAGCAGCCGTGAACTTCCTCTGTAACCAACGCCCGGCAGAGACCGGGCAAGGAAAATAATAATGGATACGCAAATCGACAAACAGGCTGTGCCCTCCGGGCAGGCCGCTGATGATGTTAATCCGAATACGCTGCACAATCCCGCTCGCGAAATGGCTAAACCGAAAAGCAACTATCGCTGGGTCATCTGCTCCATGCTGGTGTTTGCCACGACGGTTAACTATATGGATCGCCAGATCCTCGGCTTGCTGGCACCGATGCTGCAAAAAGATATCGGCTGGACGCAAATGGAATATAGCTGGCTGGTCAATGCGTTTACCGTCGCGTATGGCGTCGGCACGCTGGTATGCGGGCGAATTATCGACAAACTGGGAACCAAAATCAGCTATGCGGCGGCGATGGTCGTCTGGAGCGTCGCGGCGATGGCGCATGCGGTCGTCGGTTCGGTGGCGGGGTTTGCGCTGGTTCGCGTCCTGCTTGGGCTAGGCGAGTCCGCTAACTTCCCGGCGGCGATGAAGGTGATTGCCGAGTGGCATCCTAAAAAGGAACGCACGCTGGCGACCGGCATTCTTGGCGTCGCGGTCAATATCGGCGTAGTTATCTCGCCTGCGCTGATCCCGCTTATCGCAGTGCATTACGGCTGGCACGGCGCTTTTTTAATTCTCGGCGCCATTGGCTTACTGTGGCTGATTCCCTGGTTCATTGCCTTTGGTCCGGTGAAAGCGAAGGCCAGCGCCGAAGTTGCTCAGGATAAAGAAGAAGCCGTCAGCGTTTCGGCCATTAAATGGACGCATCTGCTGGGCTATCGCCAACTGTGGGCCGTGGCGTTAGGCAAAATGTTGACCGACCCAATCTGGTGGTTCTTCCTCTTCTGGCTGCCAAAATGGCTCAACGAATCCCGCGGTATCAACATGGAAGGTCTGGGACTGCCGCTGATCGTTATTTATCTCTTCGCCATCGTCGGCAGCCTCGGCGCAGGCTGGTTACCCGGCAAATTGATGAGTAAAGGATTTAGCACCGCCAGCGCACGTAAACTCACGATGCTGATCTGCGCCTGCCTGGTCCTGCCGATTTTCGCCGCCACCCAGGTCGAAAATCTGTGGGCCGCCGTCGCGCTGGTCGGGTTAGCTGCGGCGGCGCACCAGGGGTGGTCTGCCAACATTCTGACCTCGGTATCCGATCTGTTCCCGAGCGCAGCCGTCGGTTCGGTCGTGGGGATTGGCAGTACCTTCGGGATGATCGGCAGCGTGATCTTCTCTACGGTGATTGGCGCCGTACTTGAAACCTCTGGTAACTATTGGGCGCTGTTCGCCATCAGCTCTGTGGCTTATCTGCTGGCATGGGCGATTATGTATCTGCTGTTAGTGCCGAAGATGGAGCGGGCTAAATTCGACTAACCCGCTCTCTTTACCGGTGGCGCGTATCAGGCGATACGGGCCACCGATTGACGTTCGACGATGGCGCACGCCAGCTCAACCCGTCTTGGAATTTCGACACTACCCGCAATCATATCCTGCAGTAGCTCCAGCGCCAGCGTGCCGATTTCGTGTACCGGAAGGTGAACGGTAGTCAACGGCGGTGTGGCAAACTCCGCCTGCGGCAGGTTATTCATACCGACTACCGAGATATCTTCCGGCACGCGCAGTCCTAAGGCCCGCACGCCGTTGATCGCGCCGATCGCCAGCGAATCATTGGCGCACAGTATCGCCGTACACTCGCGCGGAGTATCACGGAAACGCGCAATCACCGCCTGCTCCGCCAGCTCCGGCAGCCAGTCGGTTACCGTCAGGATCCGCGAATCGTCGCACAACAGCTGGCGAGCGCGCATCGCTTCCCGCCAACCATCCTCACGCTGTTCAATGGTTCGCCTGCCTGGGTGGGTTAAAAAAAGAATGTCGCGGTGGCCGCGCTCGAGCAAATATTCACAGGCCATGCGCGTGGCCGAACGGTTACAGGGCAGCACGCTGGACAAGCGCATTAACGGATCGTCAGTATTCACCAACACCGCCGGTTTTTTCAGGTTCGCCACCGTATTCAGAAAACCGCTGTCGTCCACCGTCAGCGCCAGCACGCCGCCTACGTCCGCTTCTTCCAGCAGCGCCTGCAGAGCGCCATTGTCATTATCGCTGAGCTGATGAGTAATGAGATCAACGCCCAGCACCTTCGCTCGCTCTTTTAGCCCTTGCAGGACGTACCAGCTAAACTGATAGCGGTTGTAATCCAGCATCGCCACTTGTGAAATAGCCAGCACAATTCGCGCGCCGCCCAGCTCCTGAGCCGGCGTATATCGCATGGCCCGCGCCACTTCCTGAATACGCGTGCGCAGTTCGTGGCTGACCCCTTTTTCGCCCGATAGCGCCCGCGACACGGTACTGAGCGAGGTACGACAACGGGTAGCGATATCCTCCAGCCGCACGCGGCGATATCCTGCATCGCGCTCTGTCTGATTATCTGATTTACTCATCTCTCATCCTTTATGACACCGCGCGCCACTCGGCGTAAAAATGAAAACCGCCGCGACTGGCGAATAATATGCAGTATTCAGTGTAGCCATTGATGCTACCCGAACGGCTTCGCGCACTACGGCACGATAAGCCATTTTTTACCCGGCATCGATTAAGAATCGCGGATTTGTGATCGTCAGTCGCACTATCCGGTCACCGGCATCGCTGTCTCACTAAATTCGGCGAGCCCGAATAAATGGCGAATGCGTAAAGGGAGATTGCTATTTAAATGTATTGATAACTATCTTACCTTACGCCATAAATATAACAGACATAAATGATTATTTTGATGAAAAAATGGAAGAAGTTAATTTTTAAAAACAAAAGCATTCACAAACTCAATGGTTTAATTAAATAAAGCCCTTCAATCAAACATCTACAACATCACCAAAATGAATACTAACCTCAAATTTCTTTTTCCAAATTATCATTAACCCATTGGCATTAACACAACTCTCATTGCACATATAAAATGATGTCCAAAATCAAAGAAATGTATCAACCTGTAATCTATATATACATTTCGCATAATTATATAATGGATAACACAATGGAAATTTTTAAATTAACGACATGCATACTTCCCGCCATTTTATTAATCGGATGCGTATCAAAACCACCGATCGCGACAGAAAACGAAATGCGAGATGCCGCAGCGTTTACATTAAATGTCAATGCTTCTGACGTGACAATTTCAGATGTTCAGCAAAATGGCGTTAAAACCAATTTTGTGGTGACAATAGGTAAGAAAGCACACCGTTGTTATGTCACTAAAGCTGCAGAACCAAAACTTTATGGACTGATATCAATAGGGGGAAGCAGTACGGTTTCTGATGCTATTTGCGCTGGTGGTGTAGCAAGTTCTACTAGTAAAACATGTGATGCATTATCAAAAGCCGCAGGACGCTGTTAATTAATAATACTCGCCTTAGGTGTTCGCTCAGGGACACCTTAGGCGGCATAAAACATCCATTTGCCATGCCCCGATACTGATTCCATACTCTTTATTTTTACGACAACATTATTGTTAAAAAATAGCCAGTAGAACGGCATCCTATCTTCCCCACTCACAGCGCTTCCCACATATAAAACCAGTGGGTGGCGTCCCGACAAACGGCGCGGAACATGGCGGCGGAGACCAGCTGATAGCGGCGGTCCTGAGATTGTGCTGGCGTATAGGCGCACACGTAGCGCCCGCTATTGGCGTCGGGCAGCCCCTCTTTAACGGACATCCACGGGAGAATCAGCTGCTCCGGCGGGACGCCCGCCGAGATGGTATCGATCACTTCATGCGCCAGCGCGCGGGCGTCGCGGCTATAGGGGCCAGCAGCAACCTGTTCACAGTGTCTGAGTAAATTTTCCATTAATTATCGTTTCCTTTTTTGCCTCTCTATTTTCCCTTAATTATTGCAAAGATATCATTGGAAATAACTATTATTTAATAGAGTTTAATGGCACTTATTTACTTAAAAATAAATTTTTAATACGAAACTATAATGACTCGTATTTATATCCTATTGATATAAAAAAGCCATCTTCAGCTATCTCCATATCGACATAGCTGAATAATGGCTAATTCAGGCAATAACGCACTATGCGCAATTGACCGCAAACTCTACCGGCAAGTCGCCATAAAACCAGCCATCCTCCTGTTGGGTGAGATCGACACGAATAGTCTTCTTCTCGCCAAACTGAAACTGCCTCACCAGTACCTTACGGGTAAAAACGCCGCCGACGTTAATACGCACGCCGTGGTGCTCAACCTTCTTAACCCGAATGGTTCGTGCGGTATAATCTATTTGAATATCAACATGTTCTCCGTGACGAGCAATGAAAGTCGCGATCCTGACATGCCCCCCGTTTTTGGAGAAAGAGATAAACGGTTGGCTCTTTCTACCGCGCCTTCCCTTTTCTATATTAATGAAATTGTTTACGTCAGAGCGCGCTGCACCATTGAACACAAAGAAGCCTCCCTTCTCAGCAAAATCGTATCCTTTAAAACGAAAAAACAATGGTTTATTTCACTAGCAGGATGAATTTATAACAGAATAATTGACTGCATTTTAGTGCCATGCACAGACAAAATCAAACCCATAAACTGCCAGTGCAGGGCAACTATCACCGCATTCTCATCGCGGTAGAAGAAACACTACGGGCAAGATCCCGCACGATAACTGGCTTCGGCGAAACATATCGCCCCCCTGCGGGCAAGCGTAATGAAGAGTAAAGTAATCCCTGGTTCTGTTAGCTGACCTCCGCGCGTCTGAAATGACCTTAGCGCAACAACAGCAGTTTAAAATTTCTCCGGCAGCTCGTGCACAATATCGACCAGTTCACCGTTCTCCATTTTGATATATCCCCCCTCTTTTAGCTCAGCAAGAATTTTAAAAAGGTAGCTGCGCGACATCTTGGTTCTTTTTAGAATAAAGCTTGCCAGGCTTTCATCATGCAATACTCCCGCATCCTGCTGTTTTTTGTAACGATAAATCATCGATTTAATCGTATCGTAGCGTGAAGGTAAATTCTTTTCGTGATGCGCATCAATAATCAGCGATAACTGAAAGGCCATGACTTCCATCAGATAAACAAAGCGCTCACGCTGAATAAAATAGTGTTCAAACGCTTCTTTACTGCAGGTCACAATTTTGACATTTTTCTTCGCCGTATATTTTAGCGATAGCGCCGGACCATAGCTTTCAATAAGCCCGAAAATCATACCGCGGATTCCTTTACCGATCTGTAGCATGTCCAGCGTTTTACTCCGCGCGCCGCGTTTACTCGCGGAACCAAAACCCGCATTGTATTCCACTTCTATCGCAATTATGCCTTCAACAACAATAACCACTTCGCCGGGTTCTATTTTAAACACACCGTTATCTTTGATGATTCGTGGCTGATTTGCCGAGATCAACGGTTGAATCAACTCAAGATCGCTGGCGACAACATGGTTATATTGATCAATAACATCGGAATAAGTCGTTTTCATGTTGCCTCATTAATACCTATTTATTTAAATATGCATAAAAATAATCTGGCAAAGTTAACCCTGTCAATTAAAGATAGCATTTTTAGTTCATCCTGCCATTTATTTCAGTCCGTTTAGAGACTCCACTCTCGTATCGACCGATACGTCTAAATAAAATGCCAACACCGACGAGAACCGTAACACGGTTTCGCCCATTGAAGCGTCTAATTTATTTTTAACCTAAAACATCCTTGCTAATTTAAAAATAAATTAGACGCTTCGTTAACAACCTATTTTTCCAGATCATTTAAAAATCCGGAAAAATAAAAGGATAGCGAGCTATGTTTAAAAACATTCCCTTTAAGAGAACAATGTTAGCCAGTATGCTGACATTAGCTTCCGGCGCAGTGACCGTTGCTCACGCAGCCGACGCGGCAGCGCCGAAGCAGGATGCTAAAAAGCCTAACATCGTAGTTATCTTTGGCGATGATATCGGCTACCTGAACCTGAGCACCTACAATCAGGGTTTGATGGGCTACCAGACGCCAAACATTGACAGCATCGCCGCGCAGGGCGCGAAGTTTACCTCCTACTACGCCGAGCAGAGCTCCACCGCAGGTCGTTCCGCCTTCATTACCGGCCAGATGCCATTCCGTACCGGGATGAGTAAAGTCGGTATGCCGGGAGCGCCGCAGGGTCTGCAGAAAGAAGATCCGACCATCGCCAACGTCCTCAAGCAGTTGGGTTACGCGACTGGGCAGTTCGGTAAAAACCACCTGGGCGACCGTGATGAATTCCTGCCGACCGCGCACGGTTTCGATGAATTCCTCGGCAACCTCTATCATCTGAATGCCGAAGAAGAGCCGGAAAACCCGGATTACCCGAAAGATCCGAACTTCCGTAAACAGTTTGGCCCGCGCGGCGTGATCAAGAGCACCGCTGACGGCAAGATCGAAGATACCGGTCCGCTGACCGTGAAGCGTATGGGCACCGTAGATGAAGAGACGCTGGCCGCCAACAACGACTTTATGGCGCGTCAGGTGAAAGCCGGTAAACCATTCTTTACCTGGTTCAACACCACCCGTATGCACAACAAAACCCACCTCAAAGACGATAGCGTCGGCGTCACCGGGTTAGGAACCTATGCCGACGGCATGGTTGAGCACGATAAAATCGTCGGCCAGGTGCTGCAGAAAATTAAAGATCTCGGCATCGAAGATAACACCATCGTTATCTACACCACCGACAACGGTCCGATGACCGCCACCTGGCCAGACGCAGGCGAAACCCCGTTCCGCGGGGAGAAAAACACCGGCTGGGAAGGCGGCTTCCGCGTTCCGGCGATGATCAAATGGCCGGGCCACATCAAACCAGGCACCGTGGTGAACGATATGTTCGCCAGTTACGACTGGTTCCCGACGCTGGTTGCCGCTGCCGGCGACAGCAACATTAAACAGGAAATGCTGAAAGGTTATAAAACGCCGTCAATTACCTACAAGGTTCACCTTGATGGCTATAACCAGCTCGACTTCCTGCAGGGCAAAGGGAAAGACCAGCGTAACGAATTCTTCTACTGGAGCGATGACGGCGATCTGCTGGCGATGCGTCAGGGCCGCTGGAAGATCCACTTTATGATCCAGGAGCACACCGGCCTCGATCTGTGGCGCTATCCGTTCACCAAACTGCGCACTCCGCTGATCTTCGATCTGAAAGTCGATCCGCTGGAGAAAGGTTCCGACGGCATGGGCTACGACACCTGGTTCTACGATCGTCTGTTCCTGCTGGGCGGCGCGCAGAAGTCGGCAAAAGATATGCTGGCGACGTTTAAAGAATTCCCGCCGCGTCAGAAGCCGGGTTCCTTTACCGTCTCCGATGTCAGCGCAATGCTTGACCAGAACGCGAAAACCGGCAAGTAACGGTAATCCATCTCCCAGGGCGGTTCGCCGCCCTGTTTTTCTCCTCGCCTTACCCTCGACCTGACTAATCCGGGAGTTATTTATGAAACACAGCACCACCGTGCCTGTTAACGCATTACCTTCGGCAGAAAAGTACGCGGGTAACGGCCCCGCCTACCAACGTCGCTTTCATGTGATGGCGAAACCCAGCGGCTCCGCCTGTAATCTCGATTGTAGCTACTGCTTTTACCTGCACAAAGAACACTTACTCCAGCAGGAAAAGCGCAGCTACATGAGCGATGAAACGCTGGAAAACTTTATCCGCCAGTACATCGATGGACAGGATGGCGAACAGGTGGTCTTCTCCTGGCAGGGCGGCGAACCGACCCTGATGGGACTGGAGTTTTTCCACAAAGTGGTGAAATTCCAACAGCAGTATAAAAAGCCCGGCCAGCGGATCGAAAACGATCTGCAAACCAACGGTATCCTGATTAACGATGCCTGGGCTGAATTCCTCAAAGCAAATCATTTCCTTGTTGGCCTGTCGATTGACGGCCCGCGAGAGTTGCACGACCGCTATCGCATCACCCGTAGCGGCAAACCGACATTTGATAAAGTGATGGCCGGCGTCGACGCCCTGAAACGCCACGGCGTACCATTCAATGCGCTGGTCACCGTCAACCGTACCAACGCCCGTTTCCCATTAGAGGTTTACCGCTTTGTTACCCGCGAACTGGGGGCGACCTACGTGCAATTTAACCCCTGCGTCGAACCGGTGGACTTTACCCAGACCGCGCCTCATTTCTGGCGTGATGACAGCATCCCCACCGTCGGCAGCCGCCGCGCGCGCCCCGGCGATTTAGACGCTATCGTCACCGACTGGTCGGTCGACCCGGACGAGTGGGGACGCTTCCTGATCGCGACTTTCGAAGAGTGGGTGAACAACGATCTTGGCCGCGTACAGGTCAATCTGTTCGAAACCGCCGTGGCCCAAATGATGGGCATGCCGGCGCAAATTTGCACCACCGCGGAATTTTGCGGCAAAGGCCTCGCGGTCGAGAAAAACGGCGATGTTTTCTCCTGCGATCACTACGTCTATCCCGAATATCAAATCGGCAATATTGCCGATAACAGCCTGGCGCGGATGGCTTTCTCCGAACGTCAGCAGGCTTTCGGTATGGGTAAATGCGACACGCTACCGCAGCAGTGCAAGCAGTGCCCTTACCTGAAGCTCTGCCACGGCGAATGCCCGAAAAACCGTCTGGTGCTCACCGCCGACGGCGAAGCCGGCTTGAACTATCTCTGTCCGGGCATTAAGGCCTTTTTCAACTATGCCGAGCCGATTCTGGCGGGCATTGTCACCCTGGTGAAACGCGATTTTAAAGGAGTCAATCGATGAGCCTTCGCGAGAAAATGCTACAGCTGGAGCAGCGCATGAACACGCAGGTGCTCGGTCAGGAAAACGTCGTTCGAATGCTGCTCATCGCCCTGCTCTGCGATGGGCATATCCTGTTGGAAGGGCTGCCGGGGCTGGCGAAGACCCGCGCCGTCCGCGAGCTGGCGCGGCATATTGCCGGTGAATTCCGCCGTATCCAATTCACTCCGGATCTACTGCCCTCGGATATAACCGGCAGCGAAATTTATCAGCAAAACGCCGGCCGCGAAGAAGAACAATTTCGTTTTCGCCCGGGGCCGGTATTCGGTAACGTGATTCTGGCGGACGAAATCAACCGCGCTTCGGCCCGCGTACAATCAGCGCTGCTGGAAGCGATGGAAGAGCGCCACGTCACCGTAGCGGGCAAAAGCTGGCCGCTGCCGGGTGTCTTTATGGTGCTGGCGACGCAGAACCCCGTCGACCAGGAAGGAACCTGGCCGCTGCCGGAAGCCCAGCTTGACCGTTTTCTGATGAAAGTGCAGGTCGACTATCCGTCGAAAGAGCATGAACAGCAGGTGATGCAACTGGTTCGCGCCGAGCAGCAGGCGAAATACAGCGCGGCGACAAAAACCGCCCCTGCGCCGGAAGTGGAATCTCTGCAATTCAGCCAACAGGAGATCGCCTCCTGCTGGCAGGAAATAAGCGCAATCCACGTCGCGCCGATTATCGAAACCTGGATAGTCGAACTGGTCAACGCCACCCGCCAGCCGCAGCGCATCAGCGAGCAGTTAGCCAGCTATCTGGCCTACGGCCTGAGCCCGCGTGGTACCTTAGCGCTGGAGCGCTGCGCCCGCGCGCAGGCCTGGCTCGCGGGACGTGACGCGGTTCGTCCGGAAGACGTGCGTTTTATCGCGCCAGCGGTGATGCGCCACCGGTTGATGCTGAGCTATCAGGCCAGCGCCGATGGTTGCAGCGCCGACGATGTGATTACCATGCTGCTGAACGCCGTGGTGATCTAATGAGCGATCTCTGCGTTAATCGCCAGATTCTGCTCGACCTCGCGCCACAGTCGCGGTTGATTGCAAACCCGCCCGGGCAGATCCCGCCAGGTGCGCTGTCCGGCGAACGCGCCTCCCGCCAGCAGGGCCGTGGGCTCAACTTCGATAGCCTGCGTCGTTATCAACCCGGCGACGATGTTCGAATGATCGACTGGCAGACAACCGCCCGTCTACGTACGCCGTGGGTGCGCCAGTACAATGAAGAGCGAGAACGCCCGGTCTTTTTGCTGGTCGACCAACGATTAGATATGTACTTCGCCACCCGCGGACAAACGAAATCAGCGGCGGCGGCAAAAACCGCCGCGCTGCTGGCCTGGCGCAGCCATCATGATGGCGATCGCCTCGGCAGCCTGGTGTTTAACGATACCACGCTGGCGCTGCAACCATGTAGCGCCCCACGGCGCGCGCTACCCGAGCTGCTGGATAATCTGACGCATTATAATCAGCTGTTGGCCCAACAATATCCTCATGAGCCTCAGCGCACGCAGACGCTGGCGCAGGCGTTGCAGCGCGCCGTCAGCGCGATTCCACGCGGCGCCTGGGTCGCGATCCTGAGCGATTTTCATGACCTCGACGCCCCAGCGCAGGCCATGCTGGCGCATCTGCGCCGACGCTGCGAAGTCAGTGCATTTGTGCTGTTCGACGACCTTCATCTTCGCCTGCCGCGCTCCGGTACGCTGGCCGCCTGCTACGGCGGGCGCAGCGCTAGCGTCACTCTCACCTCTGCGCTCAGCGCCGATATTCGCCAACACATCATCGGTCGGCTGGCGCGTCAGCAGCAGCAACTCAACCAGTTAGGTATTCGGGTTAATCATCTGACGGTAACTCAGGACCTGCTGCGTCAGTTACAAAAAGGGCTTTAAATGTTTGAGAAAGGTTATGCGGTGCCGGATCTACTAACGCCCGCGCTCCCCTCCGCCCCCAGTGGGTTTCCGCTACCAATCGGCTGGCTGATTCTGCTTGCGATTGCCGCAAGCCTGGCAGCGCTGCTCCTGCTTATCCGCTACGCCCGCTGGCGTCGCAATCGCTGGCGGCGGGAAGCGCTGCTGGCGCTCAATCATCAGCATACCGCCGATAGCTGGATGCAGTTGATTAAACGCGTACAACTGGTCCACCAGCCACGTCGCACGGTTAGCCAAACGCTGGCGCCGGAAGCCGTGCTGGCGTCTTTGACGCTGGATACCGACCTGCGCGACCAGCTCATCTCCCGTTACTGCCGGGCAGACAACGCCCTGAACGACCAGCAGACGGCGCGGCTTCGCGCTCAGTTAGCGCAGTGGCTAAAGGAGCTTCCACATGTCTGAATGGCTCGCCCACATTGATTTCGCCTGGCCCTGGGCCGCGCTACTGCTGGCGCTGCCGCTGCTCACTCGTTTTCTCCCGCTCCCGGCAACTTCCACCGACGAGCGCGTGCGGGTACCGTTTTTACCCTCGCTAATTGACGCGTTACAGCTCGATACCCAGCCGAAACGCGGTGGCGGGGCCAGCGCCGTGCTGTTCTGGCTTATCTGGTCGCTGCTGGTCTGCGCGCTGGCGCGGCCGGAATACCTGACGCCGCCGCAGTACATCAGCAGGCCGATGCGCGACATCGTGCTGATCCTCGATGTCTCCGGTTCAATGGCCAAAAATGACATCCAGGGCGGTAATACGCGCCTGCAGGCGGTACAGCAATCGGTGCGCAAGTTTGTCGCCGCCCGGCAATCCGACCGCATCGGCATGGTAATCTTCGCCAGCAAAGCCTGGCCATTCGCGCCGATAAGCGAAGATAAACAGGCGCTGCAAACGCGCATTAATCAACTGGCGCCGGGCATGATTGGCCAGCAAACCGCTATCGGCGACGCGCTGGGCGTGGCGGTTAAGGTACTGGATAATGGCCCTGATAAGCAGGCCGATAAGCTGGCGATTTTACTCACCGACGGCAACGATACCGCTTCGCAGCTGTCGCCTGAACTGGCGGCAAAGCTTGCCGCCGACCACCATGTCCAGGTTCATACCATCGCCTTCGGCGACCTCAGCGATACCAGCAAAGACAAAGTCGATTTGCCGCTACTGCAGCGCATCGCGAAAACCACCGGCGGCCAGAGCTGGACCGCCGCGCATTCCGGCAGCGCGCTGGATAGCGTCTGGCAACAAATCGACGCCCTCACCCCGGCGCAGGTTAAAAGCCTCGGTTGGTCATGGCATCAGGCGCTCTATCCATGGCCGCTCGCCTCTGCGCTGTTACTGTTACTGCTGGCCGCCTGCGGCCGTGTCCTCAGGGAGAAAATGGCATGAGCGATTTTCACTTCCTCTATCCGTGGCGCTTAACCACGCTGCTGTTGTGTGTGCTGGTGGCCTGGCTTCCAGGCTACGGCGCTTGCGCCTGGTCAACGCTAATGGATAAACCTTTTCGCGCGTTGATTATTCAGCGCCGTCGCAGGCTAACCCGTCTGCTGCCATGGCTACTCACACTCGGCGTTGTGGCATTGGCGGGCCCGAGCTGGCAGCGTGAACTACCGGCGGCGCTCACCCCGCAGAGCAACGTAATGGTGATTCTGCAGCAGGATCTGGCGATGTATGCCCGCGATCTACCGCCCTCGCGCCATCAGCGCATGCAGCATAAAATCGCCGCGCTAATGCAGCAGCAGCCCGGGGCGCATTTCGGTCTGGTGGTCTACAGCAGCCAGGCTTTTCTCACGACGCCACTGACGCAGGATCCGCAGTTTTATCAGCTATTTCTCAACGCCCAGTCGCCCTCTTTGCTGCCGGAAGGTAGCGGTTCCGCCCTGCCGCAGGCGGTCGCGTTGGCGTTAAAAAATCTGCCTACTGCCAAAGACAGCCCGCATAGCCTGATCCTCGTTGCCGATACCCTGTCGCCTGCCGAGGTCGACTGGCTGAAAGGGCAACATCTACCGCTGCAAATTTGGGTCCCCGGCACCGCCGCGGGTGGAGCGCTGCCGGACAAGTACGCCAGCCTCGGCGTCGATACCCGGCTGAACGTCGATCGTTTCCGCCAGCTGCGCGACGCCGGGATCCCGGTGACATTGGTCAGCGATGATGGCGACGATCTGCGCGTCATCGCCAGCCACATTCAACAATCGGTGACTCAACAAAATAACGCCCGCCAGGATCTGCGCTGGAAAAACAGCGGCTATCTGCTGATCGTGCCGATGCTGTGCCTGCTGCTGTTCTGGCGACGCCAGCTACTGATGGCGGCGCTGCTGCTTCCCGCGGTGCTGTGGTCGCCGCATAGCGATGCCGCCTGGCTCGATGCCTGGGTTCGCCCGGATATCCAGGGGCAGCACGCCTTCAACCGCGGCGACTACGCCGCTGCCGCCGGGCATTATCGCGACCCTTTATGGCAAGGTATCGCCTGGTATCGGGCGGGCAACTATTCTGCCGCCGCCAGCGCGTTTCGCGCCGCGCCGCCAACCGCGGAAACCTTGCTGTGGCTAGGTAACAGCTATGCTCAGCAAAAGCAGTGGCAGCAGGCGCTCGACAGCTACGATCGCGCCCTCTATCTACATCCTGACTGGTCCATGGCGCTGCAAAATCGCGACAAAATCTCGCAGATCGTGATGCGCATTCGGCAGCAAGAGCGTGAACGCCAGCAGGCGCAGGGCGATGCGATGGATGACGGCCCGGATAAGCTGGTCCACGACCTGCAGAAAAACCAGGGCATCGATCAGCAGCAAATCGGCGCCATCGCCGGGGAGAGTCCGCAGGTTAATCAATGGTTTGATGCACTGGATGTTTCGCCAACGGGGCTACTGAAAAGCCTGTATCGCAACGGCTCGGGAGATACCACGCCATGAACAAAGCGCTACTTTTTCTGCTGGCCGCCACCCTGCCGGCGCATGCGGCGATGGACATCACCCGTGAACTGGAAGCGCCGACGCAGATCGTCCCCGGCCAGCCGGTTCGGGTGGCCGTCACCTGGTGGACGGATAGCTGGTTTAACCCGCCGCCGCAGTGGCCCGAGTTTGCGGTCAAAAACGGCGAACTCCTGCCTACCGCGTTGCCTTCACAGCTGGTGACGCGCAAAAAGAACGGGATCGTCTGGAGCGGCATTCGCCTTGAACGTCAGGTCAGCGCCTGGCAGCAGGGCGTGCTGCGCCTGCCGGCGATCGATATCACCGCGTCATCCGCCAATCAGGCGCCGGTCACGGTACATCTTCCAGCACTGGAACGCCCGGTTAATTGGCCTGCCAATACCACTCAGGCAGACCATTTTTTACCGGCCAGCCAGCTGACGCTCAGCCAGCAAATTCAACAGTACCACGCGGGGAAAGACGCCACGCTGCGGGTCGGTGATGTCGTTGACCGTATCGTGACCGTCGAGGCGCGGGATGCGCTACCGGGGCAAATTCCACCGCTGCTATACGCCATTAGCGGTAGCGAGAGCCAGCGTCTGGCGCCGGTCAGTGAGGCATTAAAAAGCGAGCGCGGCGATGTCATCGGCGCCCACCGGGTGGAACGACTGCGCTATTTACCCAGTCATAGCGGTACGCTGGTACTACCGCCGATTAGCCTGCGCTGGTGGGATACCGTTAATCATCAATGGCGAACGGCGAAGCTGGCGGGAGAAACGTTGAACGTCGCCGCGGCGCGACAGGGCGGCGCGGAGCAAGCGCTGCGCGGAACAACGGGAATGGTCTCCTGGCAAAGTCTGATGTGGGTATTCATTGCCGCCGCGGCGGTCGGAGGCGGATGGTTTGGCCGCCGCTGGAGTTATCGAACGCTTCTCGGCATCAACCGGCGCTGGCGGCGATTTTGGCAGCCGCAGCCGTTGCCGCCGCTGGCCCCTTAGACAATTATCCGTGGCGCAGGGAGCGCACAGAGGGCGGCCCGTCGCCACCAGGGATTTTCCCGGAGGCGGCGCGTTGCGCCTTATCCGGGCTACCAGACCGCACAGTACTGTAGCCCCGGTAAGCGGTAGCGCCACCGGGGATTTTGAGGCGATCAACACCGACAGTTTCAGCCAGGCACACGGACCGTAGGCCGAATAAGGCGCAGCCGCCATCCGGCAAAAATACGGATCCGAACTCACCGCCATTGCCCGGACCAACATGGGGCGTTTTTTATTTCGCCTTACACTGCGCCGGGTCGTATACCGTCTTCCAGTCCTGCTGCATATCGACGACTGTCCAACCCTTTTGTTTCGCCTCGGTCAATCCTTTCACCAGCTTGCCGCTGGCGGAAGGATGGCTGTCGTAGGCATACTCTCGCGCCGCATCGGTATGGTGGACCAGCAGCTCAAAGGTTTTATAGTTCGGGTTGGCTGCGGTGTATTGCAGCATCGCCAAATCGCCGTCGCTGTTACCAAAAGCCGCAACCGGGCGCTGGCCCATAAACAGGTGGATCGCCACCGGTTTGGCCGCGGCGTCATCATTGAATGCGCCTTTCATCGTTTTGCGCAGCTCGGTACCATTATCCGTCAGGCTAAACTCGCTGAGCGCGAACGAACCGATAACCTGCTCCGGCGGAATACCGTACATTTTCTCCGACACCACGCGCATGAAGTCAATTCCGCCGCCGGAAACGATCCACGTTTTAAAGCCATTGGCGCGCAGATAGTCCAGCAGTTGGCGCATCGGCTGATATCCCAACTGGTCATAGCGACAACCGGTACGTTTATCCTGATGGCTGTCAAACCATGCGCTGACTCGCTGACTAAACTCTTCGGTGGTCATGCCGCTATGGGTTAACGCCAGCAACTTGAGTAGCCCTTTTTCACCGCCCGCCGCTACCGTTTTCAAATCGTTGTTCAGTACCGCCGCCACCAGCGGATCTTTTTGCCATTGCGGATGTTCCGGCGCCAGTCTTTTCACTTCATCCACTGCGAACTGCAGTTGGAAAGTCAGCGGCGCTTCCGGCCACAGGGTGCCGTCATTATCAAAAACCACGTAGCGCTTATCTAACGGAATAAAGTCCGCTCCGCCTTCACGCGTCGCCCCCTGCACCCATTGCTCAATCGCCTGTTTAGCAGGGGTATCTTTCCATGCCGGCAGCATATCGGTGGCTGCCGCGCTGGTGAAGCTCAATAGCAGCATGCTGAGCAGTACTGTTTTTTTCATTGTTTTTCCTTCTTATTCCACCGCCAAAAACCAGACCTACTTCAGCATGGCGGCAATTTTCTCAAGCGTCGGTTTAACCGTCGCGTAAAAATGGCGAAAGCCGGGACACAAATAATTGAGCCCTTCTTCGCCGTCCGGGGCGCGCACGATGCGGTTTTTCGGGCATTCGCCCCAGCATAAATTCAGATGCGGGCAGCTTTTGCAGTAGGCCGGCAGCGTCTCTTTCTTGCCCATCCCAAACACTTTCTGCCGCTCGGAAAAGACCATATGCGCCAGCTTGTGCGCCTTAATATTGCCAAGCTTATATTCCGGATAGACGTAGTGATCGCAGGAGTAGACGTCGCCGTTTTTCTCAATCGCCAGCGCCTTACCGCAAAACGGCGCGGTAATGCATAACTGGGATGGGAGTCCCATGGTTTGCACCACGGCGGTTTCAAACAAATTGACCTGCACGCGGCCCAGATCACAGGTCACCCATTCATCAAAAGCTTCGGTCAGAAAATGTCCCCAATCGTCGGGATCCACCGACCAGTCGGTGACGATCGAATCCAGATCCCCCGGTTTCGCCCGGCGGCTGCCGGTGATGGGGATCGTCTCTTCGCGCCAGAATTGCGGCGCGGTAGTTTTAAACTCGGCGGCCTCTACGCAGGGCGTGAACTGGATATAGGTAGCGCCCAGTTCGCGGGTAAGAAAACGATATACCTCGCGCGGGAAACGGGCATTGACCCGGTTGACGACCGCAAGGGCGTTAAAAGGCACGCCGTGACGCTTCAGCGCCGCGATCCCTTCCATGACCTTGTCGAAGGTCGGTTTGCCGCTGCGCGTCACGCGAAAGCGATCGTGGATCTCACGCGGGCCATCAATAGACACGCCGACCAGAAAATTGTGCTGCTTAAGAAAGGCGGCCCACTTATCGTTAATCAGCACGCCATTGGTCTGCAGATCGTTCTCAATCCGCTGGTGTTTCGGCTGATATTTCTTTTGCAGCGCAACGACCTTTTCGAAAAACTCCAGCCCCATCAGGGTTGGCTCGCCGCCCTGCCAGGAGAAAATAATCTCTTCGCCATCCTGGCTTTGAATGTACTGACGAATGAAATTCTCCAGTACCTCATCGCTCATTCCTTTGTCGTGCGGCTGATGTAAAAGCTGCTCTTTATGCAGATAAAAACAGTATTGACAGTCCAGGTTGCAGGTGGAGCCGCTGGGCTTCGCCATCATGTGATAGCGACGTTTATAGGCGGGCAGATAGCGCCCCTGGTTCTGCAAAGGCGTTAATGGAATGGTGGTGCTTTTTTTCATCGACCAGAACCCATTTCGGAGAATGCTCACAACAGCAAAAGGCCCGGACATTTCGCCCGGGCCAACGTCATTTTAGTTGCCGGTCGGCATCGCCAACTGGAACCCTTCTTGTTTTAACTGTTCACGAATATTGCTAAAGCGTTGGTACTGCGACAGGGTAATCGGCCCACTGTAGGCTTCGCTCTGCGGCTTACGCGGCGGATACTCGACGTAGGTTTTCATCAACTTAGTGATGGCTTCGTTGAAGGTCACCAGCGTCCAGGTATGCTCGGTATAGTTGTTCATAAAGATATCGTAACGTTCCTGCGGATCCTGCCAGAGATCGAAAATCTGCGGTACCGTCGCGACATACGACTCCGGCCCTTTCCAGCCGAGGTTGGAATCCACCGCCAGGCCGCCGGTTTTCGCGCCGTTATCGCCGCGCAGGTTAAACACCGCCTTATAGTGGCCGACGCGCGCCGCCCCCGGGGTCAACTCGTTTTCGGTGAAGTAGAACCAGGAAGTACGCGGATCTTTGCCCGTGCCAAACAGTACCGGTGAAATATCGTAGCTATCGAAGATAATCGGCTGCCCAGCGCGGTCTTTGGTCGGTAACTTAATCCCGGCCACTGAAGCAAAAGTCGCCATCAGATCGAGGCCGCCAACGATATCGTGGTTACGACTGTGCTCTTTAATCTTGCCTGGCCACCAGGCAATAGCCGGAACGCGGCTGCCGCCCTCGCGGTCAGTGCCTTTGGTACCGCGGAATGGCGTATAGCCGGCATCCGGATAAACGTCCTGCCAGGCGCCGTTATCGGTGGTCCATACCACAAGGGTGTTTTTATCGATCCCCAACTCACGCAGCTTATCCATGATATGGCCTACGCGGGCATCCATTTCCACCATCGAGTCGGCGTATTTGCTCTTCGACATCGACTTACCGACGTAATCCGGATCCGGCATGTTCGGCTGGTGGTTCTTCATAAAATTGATGCTCATGAAGAAGGGTTCGGAAGATTTTGCGTTTGCTTCAAGATAGTCCAGCGAAGCCTTCTCGACGTAGCGGTCGAAGAATGGGATGCCGACCACGCCCTCTTTGCCATCAACGACCGGGGTATTCACATACTGGCCGTTGATTTTGAACTCTTCCTTCGGCGCTTCGCCTGCCTTGCCGGAGAGCGCGCCGCGGGTGACGCGAGCAAACATTTCACGCAGTTGCGGATCCATATCCGGGAACCAGGTCGGATCGGCATAGGTATAGGCGTTCAGGTGGTAGAGGCCGACGTATTTCATTTCGTCGTAGCCCTGAGCGTTAGGTAACGCATAATCGGCTTCACCGAGGTGCCATTTACCGGTGAAGAAGGTTTTATAGCCGCCGGTTTTCAGCACCGAGGCCAGCGTCCACTCTTCTTTCGGTAAACCGCCGCCCTGCCCCTGGAAGGCCACGGTGGTCATACCGCTACGGTTGGGAATGCGCCCGGTCTGCATCGCCGCGCGACCCGGCGTACTGCTTGGCTGGCCATAGAAGTCGAAAAAGGTCATCCCCTCATCGGCCATTTTGTCGAGGTTTGGCGTCGGCATACCGCGGCCTTCGCCGCCGCCGTAGACGCCGAGGTCGCCATAGCCGGTATCGTCAGAGACGATCAGGATAATATTGGGCTTCTTTGCCGCCCCATCGCTGGGAGCGACCGCATTTTGATCGGCGGCATTGACCGTCGCGCCGGGTAAGAGCGAGCCAGCGGCAAATGCCAGCACGCCGATACCCTTGTATTTTTTATTCATCTTCAAACCTCATTGCTCAGAATGCGCCTGATTTCACTTAGGATTTGGCTAATGTCAGGCAGGCGTTGTCAGATTAGATAAGTCTCAACATGAGATGAGCGACATCAGCGAAAACCTTGTCGCTACTGAGGCGATTCCGCTTAAGTGAAGTAGAGAAAGCAATAAAAATCCACACGTACAATTTTATTTTTTCATTTATGCAAAGCCAATCACCATCACCGTTTTATTAAATAAAACCGCGGCAAAAGCAATATTATCATTCAATATTTAAGTGGATTCTTAGTTACTAAAAAAAGAAGCCCAACTACCCCACTAAAACAGTCTAAGTGAGTGTTTTAAAAAGAGCGATAGATCAGTCCGTTAACGGACTGCAAAAGTGATGCTTGCTATCTGGCGCCAGCTTTTAAATTTAGATATTTTGTATCAGGCGTAATTCCGCGCCGTTAAAATATAAAGTATCGCCACTGCAAAATAGCAAAGAGTAATAAAGCGGTAGAGTTAAGTCCGGAGAGAAAATGAGTCGTATTCAAACGCCCTATTCCCACATCATCGATGAATATAATAAGATGATTTCAAAGAATATAAAGGCGATAGACTCGTTAACTCACAGCAATAATATACGCCAAATTGCTGATGATACGCCTTTCACCCTGAGTACAGGCGAGATTATTATTGTTCTTGAAGGCGTCATTGCCGTTGAGATGCAGGAGCACAACTTTATTCTCACCTCTGGAAAAGCGAAAACCCAACCGAAAAAGTTGTTTCAGATCGGCAAAGGCATCAAAGGGATGTTTTTTGGTATTGTCGAGAATTATGGTCCGGGCATTCAGTTGCACTATACCGCCAAAAAAAATGTCAAAGTGTTCAGCTGTAATCTCGAATACTTTGAGAAACATTTTACTCAGCCCGATAAATTCACCTTCCTGATGAACATGATGGCCATCACGCTGGCGTTTTTGCTCGATGCGCATGACGAAAGAGCTATTGGCACCCGCTATTTTGTCATTCGCTCCATGATTTATCGCTATCTCAAGCAGAAAAATGAGGGCGTATTACACGACCCGAGCCTGGCAAACTTTATCCTGCGACGCACGAAAATGTCGCGTAGCTATCTGTTTCAGGTACTTTCCGATCTGAAAAATGGCGGCTATATCACGATGAAAAACGGCGAGCTCGTCGATATTGTCAACGAGCTGCCGGAAAAATATTAACGCCGCTGGCTTAACCCTTATCCTGCCCCCGGCGCTTAAACTGCCCGGCGTCGATATCGTACTGCTTCATCTTGCGCCACAGCGTGGTACGGCCAATATTCAGCAACTGCGACATCTCCTGTACCCGGCCGTTGGTCACTCGCGCCGCCTGGATAATCGCCTCTTTCTCGATGGCGCTGAAAGACAGGCTCGACGGCAGTAGCGATGAGGCCGTTTCGCTACCAGGCCGGGTAGAGAAGAGATGTTCGGGGAGATTGCTTAAGCGGATATGCCCGTTATCGCTGCTCATCGCGATATTCTCAATAATGCTATTAAGCTCAAAATCATTTCCCGGCCACGGGTAGGCGGTCAGTTGGGCCAGCGCGTCGTCATCGACCTTCAGCCGCGATGAAAAGCGTTTCTCCAGCCGACGCAGACGGCTATGCACCAGCGAAGGAATGCTGCCGCGCCGCGCCCGCAGCGGCGGAATGACTATCTCAAACGAATGCAGCGCATAGTACAGCTGGCGGCTAAAGCGGTTCTGCTCCACCAGGTTCGCGAGGTCAACGGTGGTGGTGGCGATCACTTTCACATCTACCGGAATCAGCCGTCGGGCATCAAGACGCGTCAGCACGCCCTGTTTTATCACCTGCAGCAGCGCCGACTGCAGTTCGGGGGCCAGATACTCTATTTTTTCCAGGAACAGCGTGCCGCCGTTAGCCAGTTCGAGTCGGCTGAGGCGGCCATTTTCATCGTCGGTTGGCGCGCTGCCCATAAAATCCTGTCCCAGTACGCTGTCGGCGTACAGCTGGCAGTTAACCGAAATATACGGGCCCGGCGCCCGCTCGCTTTCGTTATGGATAGCCTGGCTCAGTAATTCTTTACCCACCCCTTCCTCGCCGCACAGCAGCACCGGGAAAGCGCCGCGCGCCGCCTGGCGGCCAAAGTGGATCAGCCTGCGGGTTTCCGGGTCATCCGCCGACATCTGTTCGAAGGTATGACTCACTTTGCCTAATTGGCTGGTCATTAATTGACGCATCTGCTCCACCGGGTGGAGCAGTAAAATGAAGCTATTGCCCTGCTCCTCCACGATAGGCTTCAGGGTGATCACCGCGTCGATAAACTGATGCTGGCTCTCGAAGGTCACTTCCACATGATTGAGGCCGCGGGCCTGTTTAATCGCGCGGCGCAGCAACGCCGGCAGGGTCAGCAGTTCGTTGATATTTCGCCCCTGGCTGGCCTGGGTATCGAGATGCAGCAGCGTGGCCGCCTGCACGTTGAGAAACTGCAGCACTCCCTGCTCGTTCCACGCCATCACCCCGTCGTCCATACTTTCCAGCAGGCCGTACATTTGATTAAGGTGACGGTTAGATTCCGCCAGCAGGCTGTCGGTAAGCAGCGAGTTACCCACTTCGCGGGCGATGGCCAAGGTCAGCGACAGATCCGCCGGAGCCCACTCTTCGCGCAGACAGCATAGCGAAATCGATCCAAACAGGCGGCCATGGTTATCGAACACCGGCGTCGAACTGAACGACCAGCGCCGCAGAGCCTGCTTAAAGTGCTCGTCGCCCGCGGTGTTGACCGGCTGTCCGAGCATCGAAGCCAGCGACAGCGCGCAGGTGCCGATAATGCTCTCCGCGCAGTAGCTGCCGTCGCGAAATCCCAGTTCCGCCAGCTGTTCCAGTGTCTGCGGGTTACCACAGCGGCTCAGAATGCAGGCCGACTCATCAAGGATGAACAGCGCGCAGGGGCGGTTGGCCATAAACTCCCACGCATCTTCCAGCGCCGCCTGACCGATGGTCAGCAGCGCGGTTTTGCGACGGCAGATCGATTCAAAGGTCAGCCCCTGCGCCTGATGCGGCGCCTGCCAGGTTTCCCGCTGCATAAATTTGCTGCAGCGATGCCACGACTGGCTGATAACGGCTGAAACTTCATTTTCCGCGCCCTGAGTCTGAGCTGTCATATCCCTTTTCCGCTGTAGTTAACACAGTTAAAACGACAAAACCCTCCGGCAGCGGCTGCCGGAGGGGAAAGTTCATGCCGCATTATGCTGCGGCGTCTCGGTCAGGCGAAAACGAATTAACGCGCCAGCCACTGCTGCCCAAGCAGGTCCGCGGTAAGGATGGCGGCGTAGACGCTATCCGCGGTGACCGGGAACGGCATATTGTGGATGGTTTCGCCTTCCGCGCAGGTGGCTTTCGCGACCGCGTGGATTTTGCTTTCAATACCCTCTTTCACGCCCATCTGCGCAAGGGTGATCGGCAGGCCAACTTTTTCACAGAAGCCCATCACGGTTTCGATCTCTTCCAGCGGGCTGTTTTGCAGCACCAGCTGCGCCAGGGTGCCGAAAGCGACTTTTTCGCCGTGATAAAGATGGTGGCACTCTTCAAGAATGGTGAAACCGTTGTGAATCGCGTGCGCGCCGGCCAGGCCGCTGCTCTCAAAGCCAATACCGCTCAGATAGGTGTTGGCTTCGACAATGCGCTCCAGCGCATCGGTCACCACTCCAGCCTGAGCCGCCAGGCGTGCTTTTTCGCCTTCCGCCAGCAGCGTATCATAGCACAGGCGCGCCAGGCTCAAGGCCGCCGCCGTGGACTGCCCGCCCGCCATGCTGGTGGCTCGCGCATCGAAGCAGGCCTTGGCTTCAAACCAGGTGGAGAGCGCATCGCCCATCCCGGCCACCAGCAAGCGTACCGGCGCTTTGGCGATAATCGCCGTGTCCATCACCACCATATCCGGGTTTTTCGGGTAGATCAGATACTCTTCAAATTCGCCCGCCTCGGTGTAGATAACCGACAGCGCGCTGGTCGGCGCATCGGTTGAGGCAATTGTCGGGATCACCACCACCGGCAGCTTCTGGTAATAGCCGATAGCCTTCGCGGTATCGAGGGTTTTCCCGCCGCCAATACCCACCACGCCGCGGCAGCCGTGCTGCTTAAGAATAGCGATCAGGCGGTTGATTTCCGCATGGCTGCACTCGCCGTTAAACCGTTCCGCATGGCAGCTAATATTGTGGCTATGCAGGCCGTTCAATACTTTGTCGCCCGCCAGCTTCATCACGAAGTCATCGGCGATAACAAAAAAGCTGTCGGCCAGGTTTTTAGCGTATTCGCCGAACAGCCTGGCGGCATCAGGTCCCTGGAGATATTTGGCTGGAGATTGAATAACTTTTAGCATTCCTTTCACCCTCAAATAAGTGCATATGTTGACACGTGAGCCCTGGCCGTCATGCCGCGGCGCCTGGTATCAATGGCGCCTACAGCCACGCTGCCGGAGCGATGCATCCACTGTAGGGCGAGCAAAAGCGAAAAAAATTTTTCCCTTTTTTGTTCTGTTCTGAAACAGATAAAAAAATAATACGTTCCATATTGAAACAATATGGCTGAGAAAGCGATGGGATTGCGATCGCGATCGGCTCATTTTGGCTAAAAAGCCATTATCGTCCCCCCTCTTTAACGCATAAAATCGCCTCAATGCGGCACAATGGCGAAAAAAATCATCATAGCCTCATCTCTGATAGCAGAAAAAAACGGCCACATTATTAGCGCTGGCTCGCAATTTTCCTGTTTATCGGCGAATAACGTTCCATAAAGGAACAAAAATCATTTTCTACGTTCCGTTATGGAACTCATTTTGACAGCGTTTTATTTTGCGCCCGCTCAGCCAGAATCATTACATCGCCGGGCTACCCTTATAGACAGGCGACCTCCCCTACCCTACGGAGCATAAACAATGAAAAAACTGATTAACCGTGTGGAAGATGTACTCAGCGAACAACTCGTCGGCCTGGCGAAAGCGCATCCTGAACTGACGCTGCACCAGGACCCGGTCTATGTCACCCGCGCCGATGCGCCGGTCGCCGGCAAAGTGGCGCTGCTCTCCGGCGGCGGCAGCGGACACGAACCGATGCACTGCGGCTACATCGGCCAGGGCATGCTCTCCGGCGCCTGCCCGGGGGAAATTTTCACCTCGCCGACGCCGGACAAAATGTTCGAATGCGCGATGCAGATTGACGGCGGCGAAGGCGTCCTGCTGATTATCAAAAACTATACCGGCGACATCCTGAATTTTGAGACCGCCACCGAGCTGCTGCACGAAAGCGGCGTTAAGGTCACCACCGTCGTGGTGGATGACGACGTGGCGGTAAAAGATAGCCTCTACACCGCCGGACGCCGCGGCGTCGCCAATACCGTGTTGATTGAAAAACTGGTCGGCGCCGCCGCCGAACGCGGCGACTCGCTGGAAGCCTGCGCCGAACTGGGCCGCCGTTTAAATAACCTTGGTCACTCGATTGGTATCGCGCTGGGCGCCTGCACCGTACCGGCCGCCGGACAGCCCTCCTTTACCCTGAAAGATGATGAGATGGAATTCGGCGTCGGCATCCACGGCGAGCCAGGTATCGACCGCCGCCGCTTCAGCTCGCTCGACCAAACCGTCGATGAGATGTTCGATACCCTGCTGGAAAACGGCGCATACAGCCGCACGCTGCGCCAGTGGGATAACGTCAAGGGAGCGTGGCAGGAAGTGAAACAGAGCAAAACCGCGCTGCAAAACGGCGATCGGGTTATCGCGCTGGTCAATAACCTCGGCGCCACGCCGCTTTCCGAACTGTACGGCGTTTACAACCGCCTCGCCCAGCGCTGCGAAGCGTCCGGCATTGTGATTGAACGCAACCTCATCGGCAGCTACTGCACCTCGCTGGATATGGCGGGTTTCTCCATCACCCTGCTGAAAGCGGATGATGACACGCTGGCGTTATGGGACGCCCCGGTCCATACCCCGGCGCTGAACTGGGGAAAATAAGGAGCACGACATGTCACTGAACAGAACGCAAATCGTCGACTGGCTGTACCGCTGCGGCGACATTTTCACCAAACAGAGCGATTTTCTCACCGGCCTTGATAAAGAGATCGGCGACGCCGACCACGGCCTCAATATGCATCGCGGCTTCAGCAAAGTCGTCGAAAAGCTGCCGTCGATCGCCGATAAAGACATCGGTTTTATTCTCAAGAATACCGGGATGACGCTGCTTTCCAACGTCGGCGGCGCCAGCGGCCCGCTGTTCGGCACCTTCTTTATCCGCGCCGCCCAGGTCACCCAGGCGCATCAGAGCCTGACCCTCGACGAGCTTTATCAGATGATCCGCGAAGGCGCGGACGGCGTCGTCAACCGCGGTAAAGCGGAGCCGGGCGATAAGACGATGTGCGACGTCTGGCTGCCGGTAGTGGAATCCCTGCGTCATTCCAGCGAGCAGCATTTGTCTATCCCCGCCGCGCTGGATGCCGCCTGCGAAGTGGCCGAGCGCGCCGCCCACGCCACCATCACCATGCAGGCGCGTAAAGGCCGCGCCAGCTATCTCGGCGAGCGCAGCATCGGGCATCAGGATCCCGGCGCGACCTCGGTGCTGTTTATGGTTCAGATGCTGGCTGCCGCCGCCAAAGAGTAAGGAAATCGCGATGGTAAACCTGGTTATTGTTTCTCATAGCGCCCGGCTGGGCGAAGGTGTCGGAGAACTGGCCCGGCAGATGTTAATGAACGATGGCTGTAAGCTGGCGATCGCCGCCGGGATCGACGATCCCGACAGCCCGATCGGCACCGATCCGATTAAAGTCATGGAGGCGATTGAATCCGTCGCCGATACCGACCATGTACTGGTGATGATGGATATCGGCAGCGCCCTGCTCAGCGCCGAAACCGCCCTCGATCTGCTCGATCCGGCGATTGCGGCAAAGGTGCGGCTGTGCGCCGCGCCGCTGGTCGAAGGGACGCTGGCGGCCACCGTCAGCGCCGCCTCCGGCGCCGGGATCGACAAGGTTATCGCCGATGCCATGAACGCCCTGGAAGCCAAGCGGGTTCAGCTGGGTTTACCCTCGCACACGCCTGACGCCGCCGCCCCAACGCTTGCTGACGACGGCGACGCTAAATCGGTTTCAGTCATTATTAACAATCACAACGGCCTGCACGTGCGTCCGGCATCGAAGCTGGTCGCCGCGCTGGCGGGTTTTAACGCCGACCTGGTGCTGGAGAAAAACGGCAAATGCGTTACCCCGGACAGTCTGAATCAAATCGCTCTGCTGCAGGTGCGCCGCCACGATAAGCTGCGCCTGCTGGCTCGCGGTCCGGACGCCGATGCGGCGCTGGCGGCGTTTCAGGCGCTGGCCGCCGATAACTTCGGCGAGTCGCCGGAGGCGCAGCCGACTGCGGAACCCGCCATACCTGCGCGTGTTGAAGGCGCGGCGCTGCTTTATCCGCTGGCGCCGATCCAACCGGCGCTCCCCGCCGCCGCCGACGTTGCTCGCGAGCAGCAGCGCCTGCGCCAGGCGATCGACCAGACGCTGGCCGATCTCAATGCGCTCACCGAGCTGGCGGAAAACAAATTTAACGCCGATATCGCGGCGATCTTCGCCGGTCATCACACTTTACTCGACGATGAAGATCTGTTTGATGCCGCCAACGATCGTCTGCTCACCGAACAGTGCTCGGCGGAATGGGCGTGGCATCAGGTGCTGATGGAGCTCAGCCAACAGTATCGCCAGCTGGATGACGCCTACCTGCAGGCGCGCTATATCGATATCGAAGATATTCTGCAGCGCACGCTACGCCATCTGCAGGGTATTAAGGAGACGCTGCCATTCGCCAGTGAGCCGACGATTATTATCGCCGACAATATTTATCCCTCGACCGTACTCCAACTGGATGCCAGCAAGGTCACCGGCCTGTGCCTGCGCGACGGCAGCGAACAGGCCCACGGCGCGATTATCGCCCGCGCGGCGGGGATCGCCTGGTTATGCCAGCAGGGCAACGCGCTGAATGATATTCAGCCTGGCGAAGCCATCACGCTCGATATGCATCAGCAACGTCTTATTCGTCGCTAAATCTACTTTGACCGTTACCACTCCGGAGGCCCGCCTCCGGAGGGTGAGTTTTCGCTTACTCTTCAGGAACCACTATGTCTCAATTCTTTTTTAACCAGCGCGCCAGCCTCGTTAACGACGTGATCGAGGGAACCATTATTGCCAGCCCGTGGAACAACCTCGCCAGGCTGGAGAGCGACCCGGCGATCCGCGTAGTGGTGCGCCGCGATCTGAATAAAAACAACGTGGCGGTGATTTCCGGCGGCGGCTCCGGCCATGAACCAGCGCACGTCGGCTTTATTGGTAAAGGCATGCTGACCGCCGCGGTCTGCGGCGATCTGTTCGCCTCGCCGAGCGTCGATGCGGTACTCACCGCGATTCAGGCGGTGACCGGCGAGGCGGGCTGTCTGCTGATCGTCAAAAACTACACCGGCGATCGGCTTAACTTCGGCCTCGCGGCGGAGAAAGCACGCCGTCTTGGCTACAACGTAGAGATGCTGATCGTCGGTGACGATATTTCGCTGCCGGATAACAAACAGCCGCGCGGTATCGCCGGGACTATTCTGGTGCATAAAGTAGCGGGCTATTTTGCCGAGCGCGGCTTCAACCTCGCCACCGTCCTGCGCGAAGCGCAATACGCCGCCAACCACACCGCCAGCATCGGGGTGGCGCTGGCCAGCTGTCACCTGCCGCAGGAAGCGGAAAGCGCGCCGCGCCATCAGCCCGGCCACGCCGAGCTGGGGATGGGCATCCACGGCGAGCCGGGAGCTTCGACGATCGCGACCCATAACAGCGCGGAAGTCATGCAGATTATGGTAGAGAAGCTGACCGCCGCCCTACCTGAAACCGGCCGCCTGGCGGTGATGCTCAATAATCTCGGCGGCGTGTCGGTGGCCGAAATGGCGATTCTGACCCGCGAGCTGGCCAACACCCCACTCCATGCGCGCGTTGACTGGTTGATTGGCCCCGCTTCGCTGGTAACGGCGCTGGATATGAAAGGCTTCTCGCTGACCACTATCGTACTGGAAGAGAGCATTGAAAAGGCGCTGCTGTCGGATGTCGAAACCGCCAGTTGGCAGAAGCCGGTGCAGCCGCGGGCCGTTAATATCATGCCGTCCGCGCTCGCCAGCGCACGCGTCGCCTTTACGCCATCGGCCAACCCGCAGGTGGGCGATTACGTGGCGCAGGTGACCAGCACCCTCTCCGGCCTCGAAGCCCATCTCAACGCGCTGGACGCCAAAGTGGGCGACGGCGATACCGGCTCCACTTTCGCCGCCGGCGCGCGCGAGATTGCCGCTCTGCTGCAACGCCAGCAACTGCCGTTAAATGATTTACCCACGCTGTTCGCGCTAATCGGCGAACGCCTGACGGTGGTAATGGGCGGCTCCAGCGGCGTCTTGATGTCGATTTTCTTCACCGCCGCCGGACAGAAGCTGGAGCAAGGCGCCAGCATGGCGGAAGCGCTGAATGCCGGTCTGGGGCAGATGAAATTTTACGGCGGCGCCGATGAGGGAGACCGGACGATGATTGATGCCCTGCAGCCGGCGCTGGCGGCGCTGCTGGCCGAGCCCGGTAACCTGCAGGCCGCTTTTGTCGCGGCGCAGGCCGGCGCGGATCGCACCTGCCAGTCGAGCAAAGCCGGCGCCGGGCGCGCCTCCTATCTCAACAGCGAGAGCCTGCTCGGCAACATGGACCCCGGTGCCCACGCGGTGGCGATGGTGTTTAAGGCGCTGGCTGAGCGCTAAGCCTCACCCGGTGGCGCTGCGCTTACCGGGGCGATAGAACACCATGAAAGGTAGCCCGGAGAAGGCGCAACGCGCCGCCATCCGGGTTTACCGTTCTATCTATTATTTGCTATGCCAGTACGCCTGCGAACGCACCAGTTGCTGATCGATACTCGGCACCTCAAAGCGCGCCAGCAGCGATTTCACCACGCCGCCTTCTCCGGTCAGCCAGATAAAATAATCTTCTGACGGTACCTTAACCTGAGCCAGCCGCTCGGAGACGAACGCCGGGTTGTGGCCTACCACCCATTCGATATTAAAGCCGTCGAGATCCGCCAGATAATCTTTATACGAAGCATCCGCGATGGTGACGATGGCCGTCACCTGCGGCGTCACCGGCAGCTGACGTAATCCCAGAAGGCGGCGGCGCAGCGCCGGCATGCCCGACTCGTCACAGACATAAAGCTGCCAGGCGTAATCTTCCGGCACCACCAGCGAACCGCGCGGCCCGCCGATCACCAGCTTATCGCCGACGTTGGCTTCCAGCGCCCAGCGGCTGGCAATACCGCCATCGTGGATATAAAAATCGTAGGCCAGCTCGTGGCGTTCGGCATCGTACAGCGGCGTGTAGTCGCGGGTCGCCGGGCGCACGCCCTCGCCCCAGTTAATGCCTTCGTCGGTCACTTCCGGCGGCGTAAATACGCTGCCCGCCTGCGGGAAAAACAGCTTAGTGTGGTCGTCAAAACCCTGGGAAACAAAGCCATCCAGCGCCTCGCCCCCCAGCACAATCCGCTGGAACGCCTGGCCGATACGCTCAACGCGCAGCACGGTTAATTCGCGAAAACGTAGTTCGTTACGCACGCGCTGCGGATATTTTGCTTGTTTAATTGTGGTCATCCGTCGTCGCCTTGTTGAAGGGTAAATAGATATATCTAAACTCAGTGCAAATGATAATGATTGCCATTAGTGAAAATGGCAAGTTTTTTTTGATATAAAGCGAGAGAAAGTCACAATAAAGCCAAAAGCAAAAATAAACTCTTTCTTATCAACAAATTAAAAATAAACCGTTGTCATTTATTATTTTTTAGATATAAATTAGATATATCAAAAATACAGGAGGCATCGATGCGACATCATCACGAAGAGGGCCACGGCGAACAGGGCCGTCGCGGCGGCGGACGCCGCCAGCGTTTCTTTGGCCACGGCGAATTGCGCCTGGTGATCCTCGATATCCTTTCGCGCAACGCCAGCCACGGCTATGAGCTGATTAAAGAGATTGAGGCGCTGACGCAGGGCAATTACAGCCCCAGCCCCGGCGTCATCTATCCGACGCTCGACCTGCTGCAGGATCAGGGATTGATTAGCGTAGAAGAGGAGAATGGGCGTAAAAAAATCGCTATCACTGAAGAGGGGCGCCGCCTGCGCGCCGAAAGCGGCGAGCTGTTAAGCCAAATTCAGACGCGCCTGCAGGAACGCATGGTCGGCTGCGAATTGCGCAAAAATCCGCAGATGAAACGCGCGCTGGAGAACTTTAAAGCGGTGCTGGACCTGAAGGTCAACCAGCAGAGCATCAGCGACGCTCAGTTGAAACAGATCATCGGCGTGATTGACCGCGCGGCGATGGAAATCTCCCAGCTCGATTAACCTCTCGCACCACAATAGTACCCAGGCTGCTCCATCACGCGGCAGCCTGCACCACCCCAATTCATACCGCTTCACACCCCAACGGCAGTTTATCTTGCAGCCTCAGGAATAAAACGTGCCAATAATTAAGTTATGAGATTAAATTTTGCACATTTGCGCCTTAACTTTGCGTTTATCCCGATTTTCATCGTCGCTGCCAGGCTGGCGTAATCCCTGCAATACTTAATTCAGTATCATGTGATACGCCCCCCCCAGGAGCACATTTTGAACAGGTTACCTTCCAGCGCATCGGCTCTGGCCTGCAGCGCGCACGCACTGAATCTCATCGAGAAGCAATCGCTCTCCCATGACGAAATGAAAGCACTGAACCAGGAGGTGAGAGAATACTTTAAAGAACATGTGAACCCGGGGTTTCTGGAGTATAGAAAATCGGTCACAGCCGGCGGGGATTACGGAGCCGTAGAGTGGCAAGCGGGAGGGTTAAATACGCTTGTCGACACCCAGGGACAGGAGTTTATCGACTGCCTTGGTGGGTTTGGCATCTTCAATGTAGGGCACCGTAATCCAGTTGTGGTATCCGCCGTCGAAAATCAACTCGCGAAACAACCGCTTCACAGCCAGGAGCTACTGGACCCGCTGCGGGCGATGCTGGCGAAAACGCTGGCGGCCCTAACGCCCGGCAAGCTCAAATACAGTTTCTTCTGCAATAGCGGCACGGAATCGGTGGAAGCGGCGCTGAAGCTGGCAAAAGCCTATCAGTCTCCGCGCGGCAAGTTTACCTTCGTCGCCACCAGCGGCGCGTTCCACGGTAAATCGCTGGGTGCGCTGTCGGCCACCGCGAAATCGACCTTCCGTAAACCGTTTATGCCGCTGCTGCCGGGCTTCCGCCACGTGCCGTTCGGCGATATCAACGCCATGCGTTCCATTCTGAGCGAATGCAAGAAAACCGGTGATGACGTCGCGGCGGTGATCCTTGAGCCTATCCAGGGCGAAGGCGGCGTGATCCTGCCGCCGGCGGGTTACTTACCGGCGGTCCGTAAACTGTGCGACGAGTTTGGCGCGTTGCTGATCCTCGACGAAGTACAGACCGGCATGGGCCGCACCGGCAAGATGTTCGCCTGCGAGCATGAAAACGTGCAGCCGGATATTCTATGTCTGGCTAAAGCGCTCGGCGGCGGCGTAATGCCGATCGGCGCGACGGTGGCGACGGAAGAGGTCTTCTCGGTGCTGTTCGATAACCCATTCCTGCACACCACCACCTTCGGCGGCAACCCGCTGGCCTGCGCGGCGGCGCTGGCGACGATCAACGTCTTGCTCTCGCAGAACCTGCCGGCGCAGGCGGAGCAAAAAGGCGATCTGTTGCTGGACGGCTTCCGTCAACTGGCGCGCGAATATCCGGATCTGGTGAATGAAGTCCGTGGGAAAGGCATGCTGATGGCCATTGAGTTTGTCGATAACGAGATTGGCTATAACTTTGCCAGCGAGATGTTCAGACAGCGGGTGCTGGTCGCCGGGACGTTAAACAACGCCAAGACGATCCGCGTTGAACCGCCGCTGACGCTCACCCTCGAACAGTGCGAACAGGTGCTGAAGGCGGCGCGCAAGGCGCTGGCGGCACTGCGCGTTTCGGTCGAAGAGACATAATTCACACCCGACCCTCTCCCGCCGGGAGAGGGTATTTTCGCGTTATACCACCCGCACGCCTGCCGGCATGGCGCGCTCCGGCGTCAACAGCACGCTTTCGCTTTCATCCTCGGTTTCCGCGCATAACAGCATGCACTCAGAAGTTTCACCACGCATTTTGGCTTTCGCCAGATTACACAGCACCACCACCGTTTTCCCCAGCAGCTCCTCTTCGCTGTAGTAGGGCACCAGGCTGGTGACCGTCTGCAGCGTGCGGTCGCCGACATCAATCCGCGCAATGTACAGTTTGTCAGCATTGTCATGGCGCTTCACCTCGACAATCTTGCCGACGCGCATCTCCAGTTTGGCAAAATCAGCGTAAGCTACGGTATCCATCTCTCACCTCCAGTAAATTTTTACTAAAAGATAGCAAGTTTTTGCCGTTCGTCTGCATAATGCTGAGAATAATGCTACTTCTGTCACGCTATCGCCGGGGAAAACAGCCCTCGCGCGCAGGCGTTTTTTACTGAAATAAGGTGCAGGACGCGACGCTTGCTTTACAATGGATGAGCAAACATGGGCAACGTCCGATAAAGGAAAAAGATGGCAACGCTAAAAGACATTGCGACCGAAGCGGGTGTTTCGCTGGCGACGGTTTCCCGGGTGTTAAACGACGATCCCACCCTGAACGTGAAAGAAGAGACCAAGCATCGCATTCTCGAGATTGCGGAGAAGCTGGAGTATAAAAGCAGCAGCGCGCGTAAAACGCAGGTCCTACCCGTCGGCCACCATCATATCCTGGCGCTGTACAGCTACCAGCAAGAGCTGGAAATTAACGACCCTTACTATCTCGCCATTCGCCACGGTATTGAAACCCAGTGTGAAAAGCTGGCCATCGAGCTCACCAACTGCTATCTCAATAACACCCTGCCCGAGCTGAAAAAGGTCACCGGCGTATTGATTATCGGCCAGCCGACGCGCGAGCTGCGCGAAACCGCCAGCGCGCTGACCGACAATATCTGCTTTATTGATTTCCACGAAGCCGGCAGCCCGTACGATGCGGTGGATATCGACCTGGTACGTATCGCTAAAGAGGTGGTCGACTTCTTTATCCAGCAGGGCGCGTCGCGTATTGGATTTATCGGCGGCCAGGACCAGCCCGGCAAGGCCGATATTCGCGAAGTGGCGTTTGTGGAGTACGGCCAGTTGAAGGGCGTGGTTTCAGCCGATGATATCTGGCGCGGCGGTTTTTCCAGCTCGTCCGGTTATGAGCTGGCGAAGCAGATGCTGGCGCAAGCGGAATTTCCGCGGGCGCTGTTTGTCGCCTCGGACTCCATCGCCATTGGCGTGCTGCGCGCCATTCACGAACGCGGGCTGGCGATCCCGGAAGATATTTCGCTGATTAGCGTCAATGATATCCCCACCGCGCGCTTTACCTTCCCGCCGCTGTCGACGGTGCGGATCCACTCCGAAATGATGGGTAGTCAGGGGGTGAACCTGCTGATCGAGAAGGCCCGCGATGGCCGCGCCCTGCCGCTTAACGTTTTTGTTCCCAGCGTGTTGAAGCTGCGCGGCACCACCCGTTAATCCAACCCCATCCCGGCGGCGCTTCGCTTAGCCGGGCTACCGGTCCTGGCCGGAACGCCATTCTGTAGGCCGGGTAAGGCGAAGCCGCCACCCGGCATAAAGCGGCTTCATCCCCCATCCAGTTCCCCGGCGGCGCTTCGCTTAGCCGGGCTACCGGTCCTGGCCGGAACGCCATTCTGTAGGCCGGATAAGGCGCAGCCGCCACCCGGCATAAAGCGGCTTCATCCCCCATCCAGTTCCCCGGCGGCGCTTCGCCTGGCCGGGCTACCGGCCCTGGCCGGAACGCCATTCTGTAGGCCGGATAAGGCGCAGCCGCCACCCGGCACAAAACGGCCTCATCCCCCATCCAGTTCCCCGGCGGCGCTTCGCTTAGCCGGGCTACCGGTCCTGGCCAGAACGCCATTCTGTAGGTCGGGTAAGGCGAAGCCGCCACCCGGCATAAAGCGGCTTCATCCCCCATCCAGTTCCCCGGCGGCACTTCGCCTGGCCGGGCTACCGGTCCTGGCCGGAACGCCATTCTGTAGGCCGGGTAAGGCGCAGCCGCCACCCGGCACAAAGCGGCTTCATCCCCCATCCAGTTCCCCGGCGGCGCTTCGCTTAGCCGGGCTACCGGTCCTGGCCGGAACGCCATTCTGTAGGCCGGATAAGGCGCAGCCGCCACCCGGCATAAAGCGGCTTCATCCCCCATCCAGTTCCCCGGCGGCGCTTCGCCTGGCCGGGTTACCGGTCCTGGCCGGAACGCCATTCTGTAGGCCGGGTAAGGCAAAGCCGCCACCCGGCATAAAGCGGCTCATTTTGTGATCAAGTTAAAGTAAATCATCCCTGACGATTTTATTTAGTAAAAGTTTTACTAAAATGAGTTTTATCTTATTAAGCCGTTCAGGGAGGCGATATGAATCGCTGGGAAAACCTTCAACTCACTCATGAAAACAGGCTGCCGCCGCGGGCGTATTTCTTCTCTTACGACTCACTGGCCCAGGCGCGGACCTTCGCCCGCGAAACCAGCAGCCGCTTCCTGTCCCTCAGCGGGCAGTGGAACTTCCGCTTCTTCACCAACCCGCTGCTGGTACCGGAGAGCTTTACCTCATGCTATCAGAACGAGTGGGGGCCAATTACCGTACCGGGTATGTGGCAGATGGAAGGCCACGGTCAGCTGCAGTACACCGACGAAGGTTTCCCCTTCCCCATCGACGTGCCCTATGTCCCGACCGATAACCCGACCGGCGCCTACCAGCGCCTGTTCACCCTCGGCGACGGCTGGCAGGGCAAACAAACCATCATTAAATTCGATGGCGTCGAAACCTATTTCGAAGTCTACGTTAACGGCCAGTACATCGGCTTTAGCAAAGGCAGCCGCCTGACCGCCGAGTTCGATATCAGCGCGGCGGTGAAAACCGGCGACAACCTGCTGTGCGTGCGCGTGATGCAGTGGGCGGACTCCACCTATATTGAAGATCAGGACATGTGGTGGTCGGCGGGCATTTTCCGCGACGTCTATCTGGTGGGGAAAAATCCGCTGCACGTGCAGGATTTCACCGTGCGCACCGATTTTAACGATGACTACATCGACGCGACCCTCTCCTGCCAGCTGACGCTGGAAAACCTGGCTCCGCAGACGGCGGCGGCGACGCTGGAATATACCCTGTTCGACGGCGAAAAGGCGCTTTATTCGGGCAACGTCGGTCAACTGCAGGTCAGCCAGCAGCTGAACACCGGCTTCACGATTGATGTGAGCGCGCCGCAGCAGTGGTCGGCGGAAAGCCCGTATCTTTATCATCTGGTGCTGACGTTAAAGAACGCCGCCGGCGAGGTGCTGGAAATCATCCCGCAGCGCGTCGGTTTCCGCGATATCAAAGTGCGCGACGGCCTGTTCTATATCAATAACCGCTACGTAATGCTGCACGGCGTAAACCGCCACGATAACGATCATCTGAAAGGCCGCGCGGTCGGCATGGATCGCGTGGAAAAAGATCTGCTGCTGATGAAGCAGCACAACATCAACTCGGTGCGCACCGCCCACTACCCGAACGACCCACGTTTCTATGAAATGTGCGATATCTACGGACTGTTCGTGATGGCGGAAACCGACGTGGAGTCCCACGGTTTCGCCAACGTCGGCAACCTCAGCGCCATCACCGACGATCCGGCCTGGGAACACATCTACGTTGAGCGCATCGTGCGCCACGTGCACGCGCAGAAAAACCATCCGTCGATCGTCATCTGGTCGCTGGGTAACGAATCCGGTTATGGCTGCAACATCCGCGCCATGTACCACGCCACCAAAGCGCTGGATGATACCCGACTGGTGCACTACGAAGAGGATCGCGACGCCGAGGTGGTGGATATCATCTCCACGATGTACACCCGCGTGCCGCTGATGAACGAATTTGGCGAGCATCCGCATGAAAAACCACGCATTATCTGTGAGTACGCCCATGCGATGGGCAACGGTCCCGGCGGATTAACCGAATACCAGAACGTCTTCTACCAGCACGACTGCATCCAGGGCCACTACGTGTGGGAATGGTGCGACCACGGGATTCAGGCCAGCGACGATAACGGCGCGGTGTGGTACAAATTCGGCGGCGATTACGGCGACTACCCGAACAACTACAACTTCTGCCTTGATGGGCTGATTTTCTCCGACCAGACGCCGGGGCCGGGCCTGCGCGAATACAAACAGGTCATCGCCCCGGTAAAAGTGCAGGCGCGGGATATCTGCCGCGGCGAACTGCGGGTGGAAAACAAACTGTGGTTCTCCACTCTCGATGACTACACCCTGCGCGTTGAAGTGCGCGCCGAAGGCGAAACGCTCTCCAGTCAGCTGCTGAAAGTGAAAGACCTGGCGCCGAACAGCGGCCGCGACCTGCAAATCGCCCTGCCGCAGCTCGACGAGCGTGAGGCTTTCGTCAACATCATGGTGACCAAAGATTCGCGCACCCCGTATAGCGAAGCCAATCACGATATCGCCGTCTATCAGTTCCCGCTTAAAGCGCGAACCGCCGCGCGAACGCCGCTGTTAAACGCCAGCGCCACGCCGCTGCAGATTGTCGATGAACGCCTCAGCTACACCATCTGCGGCCATAACTTCCGCGTGGTGTTCAGCAAGGTCAGCGGCAAACTGAGCGAATGGCAGGTCAACGGCGTCGACCAGGTAACCCGCGAGCCGAAGATTAACTTCTTCAAACCAATGATTGATAACCATAAACAGGAATACGAAGGACTGTGGCAGCCGGCCCACCTGCAGATAATGCAGGAGCATCTGCGCGAATTCAGCGCTGAAATAGAGGGCGAAACGGTGGTGATCACCACCCGCAGCGTGATTGCGCCGCCGGTGTTCGACTTCGGTATGCGTTGTACCTATCGCTGGCAGATTACCCCACAGGGCCACATCAACGTTGAGCTGGCCGGCGAGCGCTACGGCGACTATCCACACATCGTCCCGTGCATCGGCTTTATGCTGGGCATTAACGGTGAGTTCGACCAGGTGAACTACTATGGCCGCGGGCCGGGCGAGAACTACGCCGACAGCCAGCAAAGCAACATCATTGATATCTGGCATACCACCGTCGACGATATGTTCGTCAATTATCCGTTCCCGCAGAACAACGGTAATCGTCAGCACGTGCGCTGGGCATCGTTCAGCGACCGCCACGGCAGCGGTCTGCTGGTCGTTCCGCGCAATCCGCTCAACGTCAGCGCCTGGCATTATACGGCAGAAAATCTGCACGCCGCCCAGCACTGCAACGAACTGCAGCGCAGCGATGACATCACCCTGAATATCGATGCGCAACTGCTCGGTCTCGGCTCCAACTCCTGGGGCAGCGAAGTGCTGGATAGCTGGCGCGTCTGGCTCAACACCTTCAACTATGGCTTTACGCTGCTGCCGCTGGAGGGCGGATGCGGCACCTCGCAGGTACTGGCGAACCATAGCTTCGGCGCCGGTTTCTTTTCCCCCGTTGCACACAGCGAGGCTGAACAATGAGAATTCTCGATAATTTAGAACAGTTTAAGCAGGTTTATCATAGCGGCCGCAAATGGCAGCGCTGCGTGGAAGCCATCAATAACATCGACAACATCCGCCCGGGTGTGGCGCATTCCATTGGTGATTCGCTCTCCTATCGGGTGGAAACCGATAGTACGACCGATGCGCTATTTGTCGGCAACCGCCGCTACTTTGAGGTGCACTATTACCTGCAGGGGCAGCAGAAAATCGAGTTTGCCGCCAAAGAAAATCTGCAAACCGTCGCCTGCTACCGCGACGAAACCGATCGCGAATACCTGAAAGGGATCGGTGAAACGGTGAAGGTTCACGAAGGGCAGATGGTGATTTGCGATATCGACGAAGCCTACCGCTTTATCTGCGATGCGCCGGTAAAAAAAGTGGTGCTGCGAGTCACGGTTGAAGACGGATACTTCCTCAATAAGTAAACCCGCGTTAAGCGACAAGGGAGGTCAACGGGTACGCCCGTTGGCCTTTCGGTTCTAGCCCGCTGCGGCGGGTAGATGAATGATTGGAGGACGTATGTCCGAATCTGTACGTGCCAAAATCGGCAAGTTCGCGCTGCTATCGATGGCCTTTACCGCCGTCTTTAACGTGCGAAATATCGTCAATAATAACATTGAGTTAGGCCTCAGTTCCGCGCCTATCTTCTTATTCGCCACAATCGTTTACTTTATCCCGTTCGTGTTTATCATCGCCGAATTCGTCTCGGCCAACAAACACTCCGAATCCGGGATGTACGCGTGGCTGAAGCAGCCGCTGGGCACCCGCGCCGCCTATCTTGGTTCCTTCCTCTACTGGTTTGTGAACCTGTTCTTTTTCCTCTCGCTGTTGCCGAACGTGGTGGCCTACGCCTCGTATGCGATCACCGGTTACGCGATCCCCTTCTCGCCGATGGTGACCTCGCTTATCTCCATCGTGCTGTTCGCCATGGCTACCCATATATCCACCAAAGGGGCGACCTGGCTGGGTAAAATTTCCGAATGCGTAGCCTACGGCGTGTTCGCTTTGTTCGCGATTTACGTCGTCGGCGCGCTGACCGCGCTGGGTTCCGGTCACGTCCCGGCGCAGCCGATTACCCTGGCGGCGATGGAGCCGACCATCAACTGGGCGACGCTCGGTATCATGTGCTGGATTTTCCAGGCCGCGGGCGGCGCGGAAACCGTTGCCGCCTACCTCAACGACACCAAGGGCGGGCAGAAATCCTTTATTAAAGTCATCATCACCGCCGGGGTGCTGATTGGCGGTATGTACGCCTTAGGTTCGCTGCTGGTTAACGTCTTTGTCGCCCGTGAAAACCTGACCTACGCCGGCGGAATGGTGGAAATCTTTACCGGTCTCGGTGCCTACTTCCACATTTCTGAAGCGCTGATGGGCCGCTTCGTCGGCATCATCCTGTTTATCGCTATCTTCGGCAGCATGATGATGTGGACCGCCGCGCCGGTCAAAATCCACTTCTCGGAAATCCCGAAGGGTATCTACGGCCAAAAAACCACCGAGCTGAACGCCCACGGCGTGCCGGTACGCGCCGCCTGGTGGCAGTTCCTGTTCGTTTTCCTGATGTTGATTGTTAACGGCTTCGGCTCCGCCAGCGTGCAGCAGATGATGAACACCGCCATTAATCTCACCGCCGGCACCGCCATGCTGCCGCCGCTGTTCATCATGGCCGCCTACTTCGTCTTCCGCTGGAAACACGATGACACGCCGCGCGATTTCCGTATGGGCTCAAGAAAAGTGGGCATGAGCGTGGTCACCATGTTGATGGTTATTTTCGTCATCAGCATGACTGCTTCGGCTTTCCCGCCGGGCGTCGATCTGGTTAACGCTTTCTTTATCAACGTCTTTATGACCGCAGTCTTCTCCGGCCTGGCGTGGTGGTGGATCACCCGCTTTGAAAAAAAGCAGCAACGTCTGCGCGCCGCGGCGCCGGTTAACGCTGCCGCCGCCGGTAAATAACGTTCCTGTCGTCCCGTCAGCCCCTCGTCGGCTGGCGGGATTTTTTTAACCCCGCCTGATTACGTATTACTCAACCTTTTTCGTGATCGAGTTAAAGCTATTCGTTTTCTTTACTTCTATTTACTAAAACTTTTACTAAAATCGACATTAATTCTTAACTACCTCTACCCTACAAACAACACAACCCCCTTCAGCGACCCTCTGAAGGACAATGTGTGGAGATGTGTTATGTCTGATACTAAACGTAATACCATCGGCAAGTTCGGCCTGCTATCGCTGACCTTTGCCGCCGTTTACAGTTTCAATAACGTCATCAACAACAATATCGAACTGGGGCTGGCGTCGGCGCCGATGTTCTTCCTCGCCACCCTGTTCTACTTCATTCCGTTTTGCCTGATTATCGCCGAGTTCGTGTCGCTGAATAAAAACTCCGAGGCCGGGGTTTACGCCTGGGTGAAGAGTTCGCTCGGCGGCCGTTGGGCGTTTATCACCGCCTATACCTACTGGTTCGTAAACCTGTTTTTCTTCACCTCGCTGCTGCCGCGCGTGATCGCCTATGCCTCTTACGCCTTCCTCGGCTACGAATACATTCTGACGCCGTTCGCCACCACCGTGTTGAGCATGGCGCTGTTCGCTTTCTCCACCTGGATCTCCACCAACGGCGCGAAAATGCTGGGGCCTATCACCTCCGTCACCTCATCGCTGATGCTGCTGCTGACGCTCTCTTATATTCTGCTGGCCGGTACCGCGCTGGTGGGTGGCGTGCAGCCAGCGGATCCGATCACCGTCGAGGCGATGATCCCTAACTTCAACTGGGCGTTCCTCGGTATTACCACGTGGATCTTTATGGCGGCGGGCGGCGCGGAATCGGTGGCGGTGTACGTCAACGATGTGAAAGGCGGCTCGAAATCCTTCGTTAAAGTGATCATCCTCGCCGGGATCTTCATCGGCGTGCTGTACTCGATCTCCTCCGTGCTGATCAACGTCTTCGTCAGCAGCAAAGAGCTGAAGTTTACCGGCGGATCGGTGCAGGTGTTCCACGGCCTGGCGGCTTACTTTGGCCTGCCGGAAATGCTGATGAACCGCTTCGTCGGCCTCGTTTCGTTTACCGCGATGTTTGGCTCGCTGCTGATGTGGACCGCCACCCCGGTTAAAATTTTCTTCTCGGAAATTCCCTCCGGCATCTTTGGTAAAAAAACCGTCGAGCTCAATGAGAACGGCGTCCCGGCGCGCGCGGCCTGGATCCAGTATCTGATCGTTATTCCGCTGATGATCATCCCGACGCTGGGCTCCAACACCGTGCAGGATCTGATGAACACCATCATCAACATGACCGCCGCCGCTTCCATGCTGCCGCCGCTGTTCATCATGCTGGCCTACCTCAACCTGCGCCGCAAACTCGACCATCTGCCGCGCGATTTCCGCATGGGCTCGCGTACCACCGGCATCGTGGTGGTATCCATGCTGATTGTGATTTTCGCCATCGGCTTCGTCGCCTCAACCTTCCCAACCGGCGGCAACATCCTGACCATTATTTTCTACAACGTTGGCGGGATCGTTATTTTCCTCGGCTTCGCGTGGTGGAAATACAGCAGATACGTCAAAGGATTAACCCAGGAACAACAACAAATAGAAGCGGCTCCGGCTTCCCATACCTCTTAAATACCCTAAAAAAATGAAAACTAACCCTTACTTATACGGGGCACTCGTTGCCCTGGCTTTTTGCGCCCCTGCGGCGGCCGCTGAGACCGTCCATCCGGCCGAGCACGACGATACCAAAACGCCGGAATTAACCACCACCTCCTACCGCTTTTACGGCGAGTTGGGGGTTGGCGGATATATGGATTTAGAAGGCGAGGACAAACATAAATACAGCGATGGCACCTATATCGAGGGCGGGCTGGAAGTCAAAAACGGCCACTGGTTCGGGCTGATTTACGGCGAAGCCTGGACGGTACAGGCCGATAGCCAGGGCAATGCCTGGACGCCCGGCCACAGCTGGGGCGGCGTGGAAGGCGGCATTAACCGCCTCTATGGCGGCTATAAAACCGATAACAACACCGAGATCATGCTCAGCCTGCGCCAGGACTCGTCGCTGGACGACCTGCAGTGGTGGGGCGACTTTACCCCCGATCTGGGTTATGTAATCCCCAATACCCGCGACATCATGTACGCGCTGAAGGTACAAAACCGCAGCGGCGATTTCCGCTATAGCGTCACCGCCACGCCGGCCGGTCATCACGATGAAAGCAAGGCCTGGCTGCACTTCGGCAAATATGATCGCTATGACGATAAGTACACCTACCCGGCAATGGTCAACGGCTACGTGCAGTACGACATCGTCAAAGATGTCACCTGGATGAACGGCCTTGAAGTGACCGACGGCACCGGACAGCTATTCCTGACCGGCGTTCTGTCGCCCAATCTGGCCTTCCGCGCCTGGCACCATACCGGCCGCGCCAAAGGGCTGGATGTTCCCGGCAGTGAAACCGGCTTTATGGCCAGCGCCATGTATGAAGCCTTAAGCGGGCTCTACTTCTCCACCGCATACAGCTACGCCAAACACCGCCCGGACCACGCCGCTGATGAAACCACCGCGTTTATGCAATTTGGCATCTGGTACGAATACGGCGGCGGGCGTTTCGCCACCGCCGCTGACAGCCGTTTCTATACCAGCAACGCCAGCGGCGACCCGAGCGACAAAATTTTCCTGATGCAATACTTCTACTGGTAACAAGGAGCCGAGATACCATGAACCTCACCACTACGCTGACGCCGCTGGCCTGCGCGCTGATGCTGAGTTTTTCCGCCCACGCCGTCACCGCGCAGGCGTTTAAAAACGTCATCGATCGTAGCGGCGCGCCGCAGTATATGCAGGATTTCGACGCCGATGACCACCAGCGCTTCAACCCCTTTTTTGACCTCGGGGCATGGCACGGCCACCTGCTGCCCGACGGCCCGGCGACCATGGGCGGTTTCCCCGGCCCGGCGCTGCTGACCGAAGAGTACATCAACTTTATGGCCACCAACTTCGATCGCCTGACGGTGTATCAGAACGGCAAAAAGGTCGATTTCACCCTGCAGGCCTGGAGCCTGCCCGGCGCGCTGAAACAAACGCTGACCGCGCCCGGCGTGAAGGTGGAGATGACGCTGCGCTTCGCCAGCGCCCACACTTCGCTAGTGGAGACCAAAATCACCAGCAACACTCCACTGAAGCTGGTATGGGATGGCGAACTGCTGGAAAAACTGGCCGCCAAAGAGGGTAAAGCGCTGTCGGGCAAAACCATTGATGAAGCCTTCCCGGACTATCAGCGCCGTCTGAACGCCACGCCCGACGGCCTGACGGTCAGCTTTGGCAAAGTTCGCGCCGCCTCTGACCTGATGACTTCCGGCGAATCGCAGTATCAGATCCACCGTTCGCTGGCAACCGAGACCCGTATCGACGGTCACCGCTTCACCAGCAGCGCGGAGATCCGCGGCTCCACCACCCTCTACACCACTTATTCGCACCTGCTCACCGCGGAGCAAGCGCGGCGGGAAAAAGCGCAGATCCGCGATATTCTGGCGCGCCCGGCTTACTATCTCACCGCCTCCGAACAGCGCTGGGACGGCTATCTGCAAAAAGGGCTCAGCAATCCAGACGCTACCGCTGAACAGACCCGCGTGGCGGTGAAAGCCATTGAGACGCTCAACGGCAACTGGCGCGCGCCGGGCGGCGCGGTGCATTACCACACCGTCACCCCATCCGTGACCGGCCGCTGGTTCTCCGGCAACCAGACCTGGCCGTGGGATACCTGGAAACAGGCCTACGCCATGGCCCACTTCAACCCGGATATCGCCAAAGAGAATATCCGCGCCGTCTTCTCCTGGCAGATTAAAGCCAATGATAAGGTGCGCCCGCAGGATGCCGGATTTGTGCCCGATCTGATTGCCTGGAACCTGAGCCCCGAGCGCGGCGGCGACGGCGGCAACTGGAACGAACGCAACACCAAGCCAAGCCTCGCGGCCTGGTCGGTGATGGAGGTGTATAACGTCACCAAAGATAAAGCATGGCTGGAAGAGATGTATCCGAAGCTGGTGGCCTATCACGACTGGTGGCTACGCAACCGCGACCATAACGGTAACGGCGTGCCGGAATATGGCGCAACCCGCGATAAGGCGCACAACACCGCCGACGGCGCCATGCTGTTCACGGTGAAAAAAGGGCAAACCGAGCAGACGCTTTCCGGCCTTAGCGCCTACGAGCAGGTGACGGCCAAAGGCGATTACGACAGCCTCGAAATCCCGGCGCAGGTAGCGGCATCGTGGGAATCCGGGCGCGACGATGCGGCGGTATTTGGTTTTATCGATAAAGAACAGCTGGATAAATACGTCGCCAACGGCGGCAAACGCAGCGACTGGACGGTGAAATTCGCCGAAAACCGCGACCGCAGCGGCAACCTGCTGGGGTATTCGCTGCTTCAGGAGTCGGTCGATCAGGCCAGCTATATGTACAGCGATAACCACTATCTGGCGCAGATGGCGACGATTCTTGGCAAAGCGGAAGAGGCAAAGCGCTATCAGGCGCTGGCGACGAAGCTGGCGGATTATATCAATACCTGCATGTTCGACCCGCAGACTCGTTTCTATTACGACATTCGTATCGAAGAACAACCGCTGGCCAACGGCTGCGCCGGTAAACCGATCGTCGAGCGCGGCAAGGGGCCGGAAGGCTGGTCGCCGCTGTTTAACGGCGCGGCGACGCAGCAACATGCTGACGATGTGGTTTCGGTGATGCTCGACCCGAAAGAGTTCAACACCTTTGTGCCGCTGGGTACCGCCGCGCTGACCAACCCGGCCTTTGGCGCCGATATTTACTGGCGCGGACGAGTGTGGGTGGATCAGTTCTGGTTCGGCCTGAAGGGAATGGAGCGCTACGGTCATCGCGATGAGGCGCTGAAGCTGGCGGACGCCTTCTTCCAGCACGCCAAAGGCTTAACCGCCGATGGCCCGATTCAGGAGAACTACAATCCGCTGACCGGCGCCCAGCAGGGAGCGCCCAACTTCTCGTGGAGCGCGGCGCATTTATATATGTTGTATAACGAGTTTTTCCGTAAGCCGTAATTCCCCTCACCCTAACCCTCTCCCCACAGGGGAGAGGGAACCGTCCGATGCCGTTTTTCTCCCTCCCCCCACAGGGGAGAGGGAACCGTCCGATGCCGTTTTTCTCCCTCCCCCCACAGGGGAGAGGGAACCGTCCGATGCCGTTTTTCTCCCTCCCCCCACAGGGGAGAGGGAACCGTTCGATGTCGTTTTTATTCACTGCTCCGGCCCGCTTTTCTCCCTCTCCCACTGGAGAGAGGGAACCGTTCGATGTCGTTTTTATTCACTGCTCCGGCCCGCTTTTCTCCCTCTCCCACTGGGGAGAGGGAACCGTCAGATGCCGTTTTTATTCATTGCTCCGGCCCGCTTTTCTCCCTCTCCCACTGGGGAGAGGGAACCGTCCGATGCCGTTTTTATTCATTGCTCCGGCCCGCTTTTCTCCCTCTCCCCTCGGGAGAGGGTCGGGGTGAGGGCTCTTCTCACACCGCCGGTAACAGGCCGATAAAGCTGCGCTTCTGCCGCGGCTGCGACATCATCTCCTCCAGCTTTTCGACGCAGGCTAAATAGTGCGGCGTCTTCTTATGCGCCAGCACCGCCTCATCGTCTTTATAGGCTTCGTAGATAAAAAAGCGGGTTTTCACCTCTGGATCCTGCAGGACATCAAAGCGCAGGTTGCCCGGTTCCCGCAGCGCGCCTTCGTGGTTGGCGCGAAACACCTCGAGAAACTCATCCACCCGCTCGGGTTTAATATTGATCTCCACCAGCGTCACGTTCATTTCAGCTCTCCCTGTTTTTCTTCCTGCCAGAACTGATACGCTTCGCGCGCGTTCAGATTCTCATGCACCACCTTTTTCACCGCCTTCAGCATCGCGCGCGGGGCGCTGGACTGGAAGATATTGCGCCCCATATCCACCCCGGACGCCCCCTGGTCGATCGCCCGCCAGCACATCTCCAGCGCCTCATGCTCCGGCAGTTTTTTACCGCCGGCGATGACGATCGGCACCGGACAGCTAGCGGTTACTTTTTCAAAACCTTCCTCAACGAAATAGGTCTTCACAAACTGCGCCCCCATTTCGGCGGCAATCCGGCTGGCCAGCGAGAAGTAGCGCGCATCGCGGGCCATCTCTTTGCCGACGCCGGTAACCGCCAGTACCGGCATACCGTAGCGATTGCCGGCATCCACCAGTTTGATGATGTTATTGATCGACTGATGTTCGTATTCGCTGCCGATATAGACCTGCGCCGCCACCGCGCAAACGTTGAGACGTAGCGCGTCTTCCATCGCCACCGCCACGCATTCGTTAGAGAGTTCGCTCAAAATCGAATTACCGCCGGAGGCGCGCAGCACCACCGGCTTATTGGTGGCCGCCGGTACCTGGCTGCGCAGTACGCCGCGGGTGCACATCAGCACATCGGTGTCGGCAAACAGCGGCGCAATCGACAGGTCGATACGCTCAAGCCCGGTCGTTGGCCCCTGGAAGTAGCCGTGATCGAAGGCCAGCATCACCGTGCGGTTGCTGTGCGGATTAAAGATGCGCGCCAGCCGCGACTGCATGCCCCAATCCAGCGAGCCGCAGCCTTTCAGGGTATACAGCGTGTTCTGCTGCGGGCGGTCGATACCGAAGTCCTTACCCTCTTTGATGTCGTCTAAATCAGCCATCTCATCCTCCGTCAGAAGTCGTAGTTGTTGATATTCTCTTTGCTGAACACCACGCGCTCCGGCAGCAACACGATACCGTTGCCCTTCGCTTCATACTGGTAGCCCTGCACGCTATTCGGTTCGACCTTCAGCGAGCCGATATCTTTCACCTCAACGCTATCACCTACGTTAAGATCGCCCTTTTTCAGCAATCGATCGGCGACGTTAACCGCAATTTTGCCCTGCTGAACCACATCCCACAGGCCGAACGCTTTCACCGTGCCGCGCTCAACGTACGGGCGCATCACGTTCGGAGTACTAAAGCCGACGATCGCCACGCCCTGACGCTTGAGGTTCTCCGCCGCCTGCGCCGCCGCCGGCAGCGCATTGGCATCCGGCGCGATAATGGCGTCGAGATCCGGATAGGCTTTTAAGATCCCCTCGGCGGTTTGCAGCGATTTGGTGGCATCGTTATAGCCAAACTGGGTGGTGACAATTTGCCACTGCGGATGCTCTTTTTCGATTTTGGCTTTGGCTTCCTTCACCCACTGGTTCTGGTCGGTCACCGTCGGGCTGGAGTAGAAAAACGCCACTTTGGCGGCTGGTTTGGTCACCTGCTTTTCCGCCATCTCGACCAGCAGGCCGCCGAGCTGCTGCGGCGTGCCCTGGTTGATATAGATGCTGCGGCACTCCGGTTTGGTATCGGAATCCCAGGTCAGGACTTTCACCCCGCGCTGCATCGCCCGCTTCAGCGCCGGGCACAGGCCGTCCGGCGAGACGGCGGAGACGATAATCGCGTTGTAGCCCTGGTTGACGAAGTTGTTGATAAGCTGCACCTGGCCTGAGACGCTGGGCTCGGTCGGGCCGTCATAGGTGACATCAACGCCCAGCGCTTTCCCCGCCTCTTTCGCGCCGTTGCCGCCGCTGGTAAAGAAGCCGACGCCAACCAGCTTAGGAATAAAGGCGATGCGGTCCGCCGCCTGCGCGGTAACCACGCTCATCGTCAGCGCCAGCACGATCAGTTTTAATTTCATTTTATGCTCCGATTGTTTTATGCGAGAAAAGACGCCGCCAGGTTGCGCGCACCCATTCACGGTGCAGGCTCAGCGAACGCCCCATCACCACCACAACCAACAGCGCCCCTGACAGCGCGCTCGACACCTGGTTGGGGATGCCGACCATCTGTAAACCCTGTTGCAGATACCCCACCAGCAACGCCGCCAGCGCGGTACCCAGTATCGATCCCGAGCCGCCGTAAATATTGGCCCCGCCGAGCACCGCCGCGGTCAGCGCCGGCATCAGCAGGTCGCGGCCTAAATCCGAACGCGCCGAGCCGAAATAGGAGACCATCACCAGCGCTGCGACCGCCGAGGCGACGCCAACCAGGCCATACAGCACGTACGGGATGCCGTTCACCGACAGCGCGGCATAGCGCGCGGCGCGCGGGTTTTGCCCGAGTAAAAAGAGGTGGCGGCCAAAGCGCCCGCGATGGGCCAGCAACCAGAAGAGAAAGGTGATAATCGCGAACAGCACCAGCGGTAGCGGCAGCCCTGCGAGGGTTAAATTGGCGAAGGCGGTGAAGCTATCGGGAAAGCCGCCAATCCCCTCGTAACCGGTCGCGCCGGCCATGCCGGAAAGCAGCAGCGCGCCGCCACCGTACAGATACAGCGTCCCGAGGGTGATCACCAGCGGGCTGATGCCGGTGTAGTGAATCAGCGCGGCGTTAAATAACCCGCACAGCAGCCCCAATAGCAACGTCAGCGATACCGCCAGCCACAGCGGCCAGCCCGCCTGGGTCATTACGCCGAGGGCGATAGCGCACAGGCCGATGGTCGAGCCCAGCGAAATATCGATCCCGCCGCTGATGATCACCAGCGTCAGCGGCAGCGCGACGATGCCGATGCAGATAAAGTCGCTGGTGCTAAAGAGCAGCATATTGAGATCCAGCATGCGCGGATTCAACGCGCCGAATAGCAGGATTTCCGCGATCAGCAACGCCAGCAGCGCGCTTTCCCAGTTAAGCTTCAGCTTCATTTAAGCCACCTCTTTGCTTTTGCGTTCGGGAAAGCGGGCAACCTGTTTGCCCCCTTTATTACCGGGCTGGAAACGGCTGTACTTTAGCGCCCGCTGATGGCGGGCCAGCGCCTGGCGCAGGCGGCCATCGAGCACCAGCACGCCGAGCAGCACCAGGCCGGCGATAAAGTCATTCCACCAGGCGGGAAGGCGGAACAGCACCAGCACGGTGTCGATTTGGGTGAGGAAAAAGGCGCCGAGAAACGCGCCGAGCAGCGTACCGGTACCGCCGAGCAACGAGATCCCGCCCAGTACGCAGGCGGCGATGGCTTTCATCTCCAGCCCGCTGCCGGTCTGATTAGGCACAAAACCAATTTGCGCGGCGAAGACGATCCCGGCGCAGGCCGCCAGCATGCCGTTGAGGGTAAAGGCCAGCATCCGCGTGCGGTTGACCGCCACGCCCAGCTGACGCGCGGCGGCGAGATTATCGCCAACGGCGTAAAAATCACGACCAAAGGCGGTGCGCGATAGCAGCCAGCCGCCCGCCAGCAGCAGCGCCAGCACCAGCCAGCCCAGCGGCGACACGCCAATAAACGCGGGCTCCGAGAGCGATTTCAGGCTGTCGGGCAAGCCCTCGATCCATTTCCCGCCGGTCCACAGCAGCATCACTCCGCGATACAACCCCAGCGTACCGAGCGTCGCGACAATCGCCGGAATGCGCAGTCCCACGACCAGCAGGCCGTTAAAAGCCCCGGCCAGCGCGCCAATCGCCAGCGCGAAGGCGATAGCCGTCGCCAGCCCGTAACCGTTGTTCAGCGCCACGCCGACGGCGATGGCGCACAGCCCAACGGTCGAGCCTACCGACACATCAATATTGCGGGTCAGCATCACCAGCGTCGCGCCCAATGCCAGCAGGCAGAGGATCTGCGAGCTGGCGAAAATCATCGCCAGGGTCTGCAGGCTGAAATAGGCTGGATTGAGCGCCACCAGCACAACAAAGAGCGCCACGATGGCAAAGAAGGCGCTCAGTTCGCGATTCTTCAGTAACGTTTTCATGCCTGCCCTCCGAAGGCCAGGGTCATCATGCGATCGACGGTCACCGCCTGCCGCGCCAGTTCGCCACTGTAGCGGCCCTGATGCATCACCAGCACCCGGTCGGCCAGGCCAACGAACTCATCCAGATCGCTGGAGATCATCAACACCGCCACGTTTTGCGCGGCAACGCTTTTTAGCAGTTGATAGATATCGGCGCGGGCGGAGACGTCCACGCCGCGCGTCGGCTCATCGACAATCAGCAGCAACGGATTAGCTTCCAGACAGCGCGCCAGCAGCACCTTCTGCTGGTTACCGCCAGAGAGAGTGCGCACCGGCGGATCGCCATCGGCCAGCTTGATCCCCAGCGCACGGTGATAGCGCTCAACCACCGCCGCCTCCCGTTTCCCCTGCTGCCACCACGACGGCTGATTGAACATCACCGTGTTCCAGCGCACCGGCGCATCGAGAAACAGCCCCGAGACCTGGCGGTCTTCCGGCAGATAGACCAGCCCGCTGGCTAGCCTGGCGCGGGTGCTGTCGCGGCTAATCTCGCGGTTCTCCAGCCAGATCCGCCCGGCGCGCGGTGGACGCAGGCCGTATAGGGTTTCGGCAAATTCGGTGCGCCCGGATCCTACCAGCCCGGCCAGACCGACGATCTCTCCGGCGCGGATCTCCAGATTGAGATCGATAAAACCTTCTCCGGTGAGATCCTCCACCCGTAGCACGGGAAAGTCCTGCGGTTGAGTACGCCGGTTGCCCGGTAGCGCCAGCCACAGCTTTTGCGTGTCGCTCAGCGCATGGTCGCGGCTGGCCGGCGTCATAGCGTTAATCAGTTGCTCATCGCGATAAGCCGCGGTCTCGCCGCTCAGCACCACCGCGCCATCGCGCATCACCGAAATATGGCTGGCAAGCTGGCGGATTTCGGGCAATTTGTGTGAGATAAAGACGATCCCAACGTCCAGCGCCTGTAACGCGCGGATCTGGCTAAACAGTCTCTCGGTTTCACCCGGCGTTAAAGAGGCGGTGGGTTCATCCAGGATCAGGATCCTGGCCTCGCGCATCAGCCCGCGCAGGATCTCGACCATCTGTTGATCGGCTACCTCGAGCGTGCTGGCGCTGGCGTCGAGGTTGATCTGGCAGTTCAACTGCTGCAGTTTGTCCTGCAACCGCGCGGCGGTATCCGCCCGCTTCGGCAGGCGGAAGAGAATGTTCTCGCGCACGCTGAGGTTGGGAAACAGCATCGGCTCCTGCGGCACCAGATAGATGCCCAGCTGGTGCGCCAGCGCCGGATTGAGACGCGCAAACGCGCGGTCGCCGAGCGTCAGTTCACCGCTGTCCGGCGTTTCAACGCCAGCGATGATCTTCATCAGCGTTGATTTACCCGCGCCGTTGCCGCCCATCAGCGCATGCACCTGGCCCGCGCATAGCGTGAAATCGATGCCCTTCAGCACCGCAACGCCGGAGAACTGTTTGCAAATCTGACGAGCTTCAAACAGTGGCTTCATCATCACGCCCCAATTGAACAAATGATTTTTAAATTTAATAATGTTCAAAAGCGTAGACGGTGAACTATATTTACAACCGTGCGAAGATCACACTTTGGTGCTTTAGATCGTCAGGAATAAATGCGCCAGCGATGAAAGATCCGTTTTGCCAGTCGGCTCACACTTTCCGACCGCGCAATAGCGAACATATGATCTAAATTTTTATAAGAGTTCAATTTATGAGCGAAAAACGCATTACGGAAGAGAACCGCTACGCCGGGCTGGCGTTAGCCGAGGAAGAGCTGGTGGCGCGGGTGGCGTGGTGTTACTACCACGACGGCCTGACGCAAAATGACATCGGCGAGCGTTTGGGGCTGCCACGGCTGAAAATTTCCCGCCTGCTGGAGAAAGGCCGCCAGTCCGGAGTGATCCGCGTGCAGATCAACTCGCGCTATGAGGGCTGCCTGGCGCTGGAAAGCGAACTCCAGCAGCGTTTTGGCCTCAAGCTTGCCCGCGTGCTGCCGGCGCTCAATACCCCGCCGATGAATACCCGGCTGGGGATCGGCGCGGCGCAGTCGCTGATGGGCATTCTGCAACCGGGTCAACTACTGGCGGTCGGGTTCGGCGAAGCCACCATGAGCTGCCTGCAGCATCTCAGCGGATTTATTGGCTCGCAGCAGGTGCGGCTGGTGACCCTCTCCGGCGGCGTCGGCCCTTATATGACCGGCATCGGCCAGCTTGATGCCGCCTGCAGCGTCAGCATTATTCCGGCGCCGCTGCGGGTCTCTTCGGCGGAGGTCGCCGAGATCCTGCGCCGCGAGTCGAGCGTGCGCGACGTGATGCTGGCGGCGATGGCGGCGGACGCGGCGGTGGTTGGCATTGGCGCCATCGATCAGCGGCGCGACGCCACCATTTTACGCTCCGGCTATATCAGCGAGGGCGAACAGCTGATGTACGCGCGCAAAGGCGCGGTCGGCGACATTTTAGGTTATTTCCTGCAGGCCGACGGCCGGCCGGTAGAAGGACTGGAGATCCATCGGGAACTCCTCGGCGTAACCCTTGATGAGCTGGCGCAGCTGCCCACCATCGTCGGCGTCGCTGGGGGAGAACAAAAAGCGCAGGCGATTCATGCCGCTCTGATTGGCAAGCGCATTAATGGCCTGGTAACGGAAGAGACAACAGCACGCGCGGTGCTCGCACTGGCCTCCTGACGGCCTGGCGCCGCGCGACAACAGCGAGGCGCATGTCATGAGTTACCTGTTAGCGTTAGATGCCGGGACCGGCAGCATTCGGGCGGTCATTTTCGATCTTAATGGCCGCCAGCTGGCGGTAGGCCAGGCCGAATGGAAACACCTGAGCGTTGATAACGTCCCCGGCTCGATGGAGTTCGACCTTGCTACCAACTGGCAGCTGGCCTGCCAGTGCATTCGCCAGGCGCTCGATGCCGCCCGGCTCTCTGCCGCCGATATTCAGTCCGTCGCCTGCTGTTCGATGCGCGAAGGGATCGTCCTCTATGACCGCAACGGCGAAGCCATCTGGGCCTGCGCCAACGTTGATGCCCGCGCCAGCCGTGAAGTGGCGGAGCTTAAGGAGATCCACGACTATCGGTTTGAATCCGAGGTGTACGAGGTCTCGGGACAAACCCTGGCGCTAAGCGCCATGCCGCGCCTGCTGTGGCTGGCGCACCACCGCCCCGATATCTACCGCAAAGCGGCGACCATCACCATGATCAGCGACTGGCTGGCGGCGAAGCTTTCCGGCGAGCTGGCGGTCGACCCGTCAAACGCCGGCACCACCGGCATGCTCGATCTGTTCAGCCGCGACTGGCGTCCGGCGCTGCTGGATATGGCCGGACTGCGCGCCGATATGCTGTCGCCGGTCAAAGAGACCGGTACCCTGCTGGGCGCCGTCACCGAAGCGGCGGCGCAGCAGAGCGGCCTGCGCGCCGGGACACCGGTGGTGATGGGCGGCGGCGACGTCCAGCTCGGCTGCCTGGGCCTTGGGGTGGTACGTGCTGGGCAAACCGCAGTACTCGGCGGCACCTTCTGGCAGCAGGTGGTCAACCTGCCGCAGGTGCGTACCGATCCGCAGATGAATATTCGCGTTAATCCTCATGTCATTCCCGGCATGGCGCAGGCGGAATCGATCAGCTTCTTTACCGGGCTGACCATGCGCTGGTTCCGCGACGCCTTCTGCGCTGAAGAAAAACTGATTGCCGAGCGGCTCGGCGTTGATGCCTATTCGCTGCTGGAGGAGATGGCCAGCCGCGTGCCCGCCGGATCCCACGGCGTGATGCCTATTTTTTCCGACGCTATGCACTTTAAGCAGTGGTACCACGCCGCGCCGTCGTTTATTAACCTCTCCATCGATCCGGAGAAGTGCAACAAAGCGACCCTGTTCCGCGCGCTGGAGGAGAACGCGGCGATTGTCTCCGCCTGCAACCTGGCGCAGATTTCGCAGTTCTCCGGCGTGACATTCGAGAGCCTGGTGTTTGCCGGCGGCGGCTCTAAAGGCGCGCTGTGGAGCCAGATCCTCAGCGACGTCACCGGCCTGCCGGTGCGGGTGCCGGTGGTCCGCGAAGCCACCGCTCTGGGCTGCGCCATCGCCGCCGGAACCGGCGCCGGACTGTATGGCGATATGGCCAGTACCGGAGAGCGGTTAGTGAGCTGGCATCGCGAGTTCACCCCTAATCCGCAGCATCGCGAGCTGTATCAGGAGATGATGAGCAAGTGGCAAACGGTGTACGCCGATCAGTTGGGTCTGGTGGATAGCGGGCTGACAACGTCGATGTGGCAAGCGCCGGGTCTGGAGCGCCGCCAGCGCGTAGTCCCCTCACCCTAACCCTCTCCCGGTGGGAGAGGGAACCGTTCGGCGCAGGCCTTGAATACCGGTGCCGGTCCGCCTTTCCCCTTGCCCTTTGGGTGAGGGAACCGTTCGGCGCAGGCCTTGAATACCGATGCCGATCCGCCTTTCCCCCTCGCCCTTTGGGAGAGGGAACCGTTCGGCGCAGGCCTTGAATACCGATGCCGATCCGCCTTTCCCCCTCGCCCTTTGGGTGAGGGAACCGTTCGGCGCAGGCCTTGAATACCGATGCCGATCCGCCTTTCCCCCTCGCTCTTTGGGTGAGGGAACCGTTCGGCGCAGGCCTTGAATACCAGTGCCGGTCCGCCTTTCCCCTTGCCCTTTGAGCGGGAACTGTTCGGCGCAGGCCTTGAATACCGGTGCCGGTCCGCCTTTCCCCCTCGCCCTTTGGGTGAGGGAACCGTTCGGCACTAGCGTTGAATACCAGTGCCGGTCCGCCTTTCCCCCTCTCCCTTTGGGAGAGGGTCGGGGTGAGGGACAACGTGTTCCGTTCTTTGAATTCCATCACAATCACCGCACTCCCCTTTTCCCTTTTTCTCCGCGACGGCTAAATTAGTAACTCATCCGACCACATAACAATAATTTTACATTGGAAGCCACTATGAGCCGCTATCCGTCGCTTTTCGCCCCGCTTGAGCTGGGCTTCACAACGCTCAAAAACCGCGTGTTGATGGGCTCAATGCACACCGGGCTGGAAGAGCTGCCGGATGGCGCGCAGCGGCTGGCGGCCTTTTACGCCGAGCGCGCCCGCCACGGCGTGGCGCTGATCGTCACCGGCGGCATCGCCCCGGCGCCCTCTGGCGTCACCATGGCCGGCGGCGCGGTACTCAATGATGCCAGCCATCTGGCGCACCATCGCCATATTACCGACGCGGTACACCAGGAAGGCGGCAAAATCGCCCTGCAGATCCTGCACACCGGGCGCTACAGCTATCAGCCCGCGCTGGTCGCCCCCTCGGCGCTACAGGCGCCGATCAACCGTTTTACGCCCCATGAACTGAGCCACGATGAGATTCTTACGCTTATCGATGATTTTGCCCACTGCGCCCAGCTGGCGCGCGAAGCGGGCTATGACGGCGTCGAAGTGATGGGCTCTGAAGGCTATCTGATTAACGAATTTCTCGCCGCGCGCACCAACCAGCGCGACGACCAGTGGGGCGGCGATTATGCCAGGCGCATGCGTTTCGCCATTGAAGTGGTTAAGGCGGTGCGCCAGCGCGCCGGTCACGATTTCATTATCATCTACCGTCTGTCGATGCTCGATCTGGTCAACGATGGTAGCACGCTGGCGGAGGTCACCGAACTGGCCCAAGCCATCGAAGCGGCAGGGGCGACAATCATTAATACCGGCATCGGCTGGCACGAAGCGCGCATTCCGACCATCGCCACGCCGGTACCGCGAGGGGCTTTCAGCTGGGTCACCCGCAAGCTGAAAGGCGCGGTGTCGATCCCGCTGATTACCACCAACCGCATCAACGATCCGCAGGTCGCGGAGGATATTCTCGCCCGCGGCGATGCCGATATGGTATCGATGGCCCGCCCGTTCCTCGCCGACGCCGAATTTATGTCGAAAGCGCAGAACGATCGTGCCGATCAGATCAACACCTGCATCGGTTGCAACCAGGCGTGTCTCGATCGGATTTTCGTCGGCAAAGTCACCTCCTGTCTGGTCAACCCGCGCGCCTGCCATGAAACCCTGATGCCGGTCCTGCCTGCCAACGCGCCTAAACGGCTGGCGGTAGTCGGCGCCGGGCCTGCCGGCCTGGCTTTCGCCGTTAACGCCGCCGCCCGCGGCCATCAGGTCACGCTGTTCGATGCGCTCCCGGAGATCGGCGGCCAGTTTAATATCGCCAAACAGATCCCCGGCAAAGAGGAGTTTCACGAGACGCTGCGTTACTACCGCACCATGCTCGATCTTCATGGTGTCGATCTACGCCTGAACACCCGAGTCACGGCAGACGATCTGCTGACGTTCGATGAGACGATCCTCGCCACCGGTATCGCCCCGCGCCTGCCGGCGATCGCCGGGATCGATCATCCCAAGGTGCTGAGCTATCTGGATGTCTTGCGCGATAAAGCGCCGGTTGGCGCGAAGGTGGCGATTATCGGCTGCGGCGGCATCGGCTTCGATACCGCGATGTATTTAAGCCAGTCGGGCGCGGCCACCAGCCATGATATCGGCGAGTTCTGCCGTGAATGGGGTATCGATACCAGCCTGCAATCGGCGGGAGGGCTGAGTCCTGAAGGCCCGCAGTTGAGTAAAAGCCCGCGACAGATTGTGATGCTGCAGCGCAAAGCCAGCAAACCGGGCGAAGGGCTCGGCAAAACCACCGGTTGGATCCACCGCGCGACGCTGCTGGCGCGCGGCGTGAAAATGATCCCGGCGGTCAGCTATGAAAAGATCGATGATGAAGGATTACACGTCACTATCGGCGGCGAGCGCCAGCTGTTGGCGGTCGATCAGGTAGTTATCTGCGCCGGTCAGGAACCGCGCCGCGAGCTAGCGGAACCGCTGCGCGCGGCGGGGAAAACGGTGCATCTCATCGGCGGTTGCGACGTAGCGGCGGAGCTGGATGCGCGCCGGGCGATTGCCCAGGGCACAAAACTGGCGCTGGCGATTTAGCCGTGTCACGGGGGCGGCGCGATGCGCCTTCCCCGGGCTACCACGATAATCCCGAAAGGTAGCCCGGCTAAGGCGACAGTCGGTAGCCCGGCTAAGGCGAAAGCCGCAAGCCGGGGGAAGCAGCGACAACAATCAGCGCTGCTTACGCACCTTCGTTGCTTTCAAAATGACAAACTTATTGTTCGTCGCAATCGTCGTGCAATTACCAAAAGCGCGCTTCAGTTTACGGAAATAATCGAGGTGGCGGTTGCCGACGACGTACAGCTCGCCGCCGTATTTCAGGCTGCGGCGGGCATCGTTAAACATCTGCCAGGCGATATGGTCGGTAATGGCATGCTGCTGATGGAACGGCGGATTACACAGAATCGCCGTAAAGCGGTCGGGCTCTATGCCGGAAAGCGAATTGTTGACCATGAATTCACAGCGTTCGATATCGTCCGGCAGGTTGCGCTCGACGTTCAAACGGCTGGAAGCCACCGCCATGTGCGACTCATCGGTGAACATCACGCTGGCGTTTGGGTTTTGCGCCAGCGCCTGCAGGCCAATCACCCCATTGCCGCAGCCAAGATCGGCGATCTCGCCTTCTAAATCAGACGGTAAATGCTGCAGGAAGAAACGCGCGCCGATATCCAGTCCGCTGCGGGCAAAAACGTTGGCGTGGTTATGGATGGTCCACGGCGTGCCGTCCAGCTTCCAGCTGTAGGTTTGCGGCGCATCGGCAAGCTTAGGGGCGGTGAAAACGCAGTGGATCAGACGCGCTTTTTTCCACGCCAGCGAGGTGGTGGTGGTACCGAGGATTTTTTCAAACAGCGCCAGCGTCGAGTTGTGTACGTCACGGGCTTTCGCCGCGGCGATAATGCGAGTTTCCGGCGTCACCACTTCGCGCAGCGCGCGCAGCTGCTGTTCCAGCAGCGCCAGCTGTTTTGGCACCTTAATCAGCACCAGCGCCGGCGCGGCCGGCAGCGGGCTCAGGCTATCCTGAAAGCGCACGCTCTCTTCATCGGTACCGTTCATCCGCAGGTTGTGGCGGGTCGCCAACTCGGAAATAAAGGAGTCGTTGATGCTGACCGGGTTGCGCTCCGCCAGCGCGCAGGAGAGCGCGCCGAAGCCGTCGTTGAAGATGAGCGTCAGGCCGTCGACGTCATTCACCTGTTGCAGCAGATATTCATCCGCCGCTTCCCATGCCTGAAGCGCTTCTTCTTCAGCGTTAGGTGGGAACCGCTCTAATGTGAATAACTCACCGTTTAACTCTACCTGGCTCATCGCCCCTCCGAAATGCTAAAATTCGCGCGTGTTATCGCTCAATTCTCCGGAGAAGTAAACTTTTTTCACCATGAACACGCTACCTTACCTTCAGGGCTACCCCGAATCGCTGCTGTCGCAGGTGACGACCTTAATCGAGCAAGGTCGCCTCGGCGAGGTGCTACAAAAGCGCTATCCGCAGGGGCATGATGTCAACAGCGATAAGGCGTTATATCAATACACCCAGGATCTGAAGGCCCGCTATCTGCGCGGGGCGGCGCCGATCAATAAGGTGATGTACGACAGTAAAATCCACGTTCTGAAGAACGCGCTTGGCCTGCATACCGCCATTTCCCGCGTTCAGGGCGGCAAACTGAAAGCTAAAGCGGAAATTCGCGTAGCGACGGTGTTTCGCGACGCGCCGGAAGCGTTTCTGCGGATGATCGTAGTTCATGAACTGGCGCATTTAAAAGAGAAGGATCACAACAAAGCCTTCTATCAGCTGTGCTGTCATATGGAGCCGCAGTATCACCAGCTAGAGTTTGATACCCGCCTGTGGCTGACGCACCTTTCGTTAAACCGTTCTGCGTGATAGCGCACTCGTTTTGTCATCATGGCGTGCTAGAGTGACGAAAGGTCCCCTTTAACGGAGTTCGTCAACGTTTATGATACGTTTCGCAGTTGTTGGCACAAACTGGATTACTAAGCAGTTTGTCGATGCCGCCCATGAAACCGGTAAATTTAAACTCACCGCGATTTATTCCCGCAGCCTTGAACAGGCGCAAGCTTTCGCTAATGACTACCCGGTCGAGCATCTGTTTACTTCGCTCGATGAACTGGCGCAGAGCCCTGACGTTGACGCGGTCTATATTGCCAGTCCGAACTCGCTGCACTTCCCGCAAACCCGTCTGTTCCTGAGCCATAAAAAACACGTGATTTGCGAAAAGCCGCTGGCATCGAACCTGCAGGAAGTCGAAGCGGCGATTGCCGTGGCTAAAGAAAACAACGTGGTGCTGTTTGAAGCCTTCAAAACCGCCAGCCTGCCAAACTTCCTGCTGCTGCGCGAAGCGCTCGATAAAGTGGGCAAACTGCGCAAAGCCTTCATCAACTACTGTCAGTACTCATCGCGCTACCAGCGCTATCTCGACGGCGAAAACCCGAATACTTTCAACCCGGCCTTTTCCAATGGCTCGATTATGGATATCGGTTTTTACTGCCTCGCCTCGGCGGTCGCGCTGTGGGGCGAACCGCAAGCGGTCCATGCCAGCGCCAGCCTGCTGGCGAGCGGCGTTGATGGCCAGGGCACGGTGGTGCTGAGCTACGGCGATTTCGATGTCACCCTGCACCACTCGAAGGTCAGCGACTCCACTATCCCCAGCGAAATCCAGGGCGAAGAAGGCGCGCTGGTGATTGAGAAAATCTCCGAATGCCAGAAGGTAGCCTTTATTCCACGCGGCGGCAAAGCGCAGGATCTCACCCAGCCTCAGCACATCAATACTATGCTGTATGAAGCGGAAGCGTTCGCGCGGCTGGTGGAAACCAACGACGTCGCTCATCCCGGGCTTGAAGTCAGCCGCATTACGGCAAAACTGCTTAGCGAAATCCGTCGCCAAACCGGCGTGATCTTCCCGGCGGATACTCAGCCTGTGGAGTAAAGGAGTGTAAATGGGCCCTCGACCTCCATTGACGCCCTTTATAACTTGTAATACTTTGTTACGTGCAAAGGGGAGTAACTTCCTGGCCGGTCGATCGTCATTACGATGCGTGCAAAACCGCATCCGGTCGCCGGGCAACAAGATCAAGGATCCATGTCCGCTCTTGTTGTAAGTGAGACCTTGCCGGAAGGCGAGGTCTATGCATAAAAGCGCAGCGGCTGCCGTCTTCCGACGACAGCCGTTTTGTTTTTATGTAAGGAATAACGCAATGAATAGTGTCGGCACGCCGTTATTATGGGGCGGATTCGCTGTAGTCGTGGTCATCATGCTGGCGATCGATTTACTGCTTCAGGGAAGGCGCGGTGCGCATACCATGACCATGAAGCAGGCCGCCGGTTGGTCCATTCTGTGGGTCACCCTCTCCCTGCTGTTTAACGCCGCTTTCTGGTGGTATTTGGTGCAAACGCAGGGCCGCGCCGTCGCCGATCCGCAGGCTTTAGCCTTCCTCACCGGTTATCTGATCGAAAAATCACTGGCGGTCGATAACGTCTTCGTCTGGTTAATGCTCTTTAGCTACTTTGCCGTGCCGCCTGCGCTACAGCGCCGGGTACTGGTGTATGGCGTCCTCGGCGCGATTGTCCTGCGTACCATTATGATCTTCACCGGCAGCTGGCTGATTTCGCAGTTCGAATGGCTACTGTACGTGTTCGGCGCCTTCCTGCTGTTTACCGGGGTGAAAATGGCGCTGGCGAAAGAAGATGATTCCGGGATCGGCGATAAGCCGCTGGTGCGTTGGATCCGCAGCCATCTGCGCATGACGGATAAAATCGAGAGCGAGCGCTTCTTCACCCGTAAAAATGGCGTGCTGTTCGCCACGCCGCTGCTGCTGGTGCTGATCCTGGTTGAGCTGAGCGACGTGATTTTCGCCGTTGATAGCATCCCGGCGATTTTCGCGGTGACCACCGACCCGTTCATCGTGCTGACCTCTAACCTGTTTGCGATTCTCGGCCTGCGCGCAATGTACTTCCTGCTGGCAGGCGTGGCGGAACGCTTCTCGATGCTGAAATATGGTCTGTCGGTGATCCTGGTGTTTATCGGTATCAAGATGCTGATCGTCGATTTCTACCACATTCCGATCGCCGTTTCCCTCGGCGTGGTGGGCGGTATTCTGGCGGCGACGCTGCTGATCAACGCCTGGGTGAACAGACAGAACGATAAGAAGAAACAGCTGCAATAACCCCCTCCCCCCGGCCAGATATCGCGTATCTGGCCGGAATACGCCGCACGGCTTTAGGTTTCCCGCGCATAATCTCTATGCATGTCACAAAAACGTTAATATATAGTTAAAAAACAAGATCGGCGTGCAAGAAACAGTAGAATACGCTTCCTCCCTCGCGTTCTTTCCGTATACTCGACCATGCAAACATTCATTTACATCCGGACATAAACGTAACAAATAATACGTCGCCGGGATGGACTGCTACATCACTGGAAGGAATGATTTATGACAACACAAACCCGCCCGTCGGGGCTGCTGCAGCGCCTGGCGCAGGGCAGTCTGGTGAAACAAATCCTGTTGGGACTGGTACTTGGCGTGGTACTGGCGCTGGTCTCAAAACCGGCGGCCATCGCCGTGGGATTGCTGGGAACGCTGTTCGTCGGCGCGCTGAAAGCCGTCGCGCCGGTGCTGGTATTAATGCTGGTGATGGCGTCGATCGCGAACCATCAGCACGGACAAAAAACCAGTATCCGCCCGATTCTGTTTCTTTATCTGCTGGGCACCTTCAGCGCGGCACTCACCGCGGTGCTGTTTAGTTTTGTTTTCCCTTCTACGCTGCATCTGACCAGCGCGGCGGACAGCATCACCCCGCCGTCGGGGATTGTAGAGGTGCTGCGCGGACTGCTGATGAGCATGGTGGCGAACCCTATCGACGCGCTGCTGAACGCCAACTATATCGGGATTCTGGTGTGGGCGGTGGGACTGGGCTTCGCGCTGCGCCACGGTAACGACAGCACCAAAAACCTGATTAACGACGTCTCGCACGCGGTGACCTTTATCGTCAAGCTGGTGATCCGCTTTGCGCCACTGGGTATTTTTGGCCTGGTCTCCTCGACGCTGGCGACGACCGGTTTCGATACCCTGTGGGGCTACGCCCAGCTGCTGCTGGTGCTGGTCGGCTGCATGCTGCTGGTGGCGCTGGTGATTAACCCGCTGCTGGTATTCTGGAAAATCCGCCGTAACCCGTATCCGCTGGTGCTGACCTGCCTGCGTGAAAGCGGCGTCTACGCCTTCTTTACCCGCAGCTCCGCCGCCAACATTCCGGTGAATATGGCGCTGTGCGAGAAGCTGAATCTGGATCGCGATACCTACTCGGTATCTATCCCGCTGGGGGCGACCATCAATATGGCGGGCGCGGCGATTACTATCACCGTGCTGACGCTGGCGGCGGTGCATACGTTGAATATTCCAGTGGATCTGCCGACGGCGCTGCTGCTGAGCGTAGTCGCCTCGCTGTGCGCCTGCGGCGCTTCCGGAGTGGCGGGTGGTTCGCTGCTGCTGATCCCGCTGGCCTGTAATATGTTCGGTATTCCGAACGATGTTGCCATGCAGGTTGTCGCCGTCGGCTTTATTATCGGCGTGCTGCAGGATTCCTGCGAAACGGCGCTCAACTCGTCCACCGATGCGCTGTTCACCGCCGCGGCCTGTATGGCTGAAGACGAACAGCTGGCGAAGAACGCCCTGCGTAGTTAAATATTGCCTGATGGCGCTACGCTTATCAGGCCTACGGACCTATTCAGTTGGTAGCCCCGGTAAGCGTAAGCGCGACCGGGGAGCGTTCAATAGCGGCGCCGTTATTTTGTCGGATGGCGCTGCGCTTATCCGACCTACGGTCCGGTATTCGTTGGTAGCCCCGGTAAGCGTAAGCGCAACCGGGGAGCGTTCAATGACGGCGCCGTTATTTTGTCGGATGGCGCTGCGCTTATCCGACCTACGGTCCGGTATTCAGTTGGTAGCCCCGGTAAGCGTAAGCGCAACCGGGGAGAGTTCAATGGCGGCGCCGTTATTTTGTCGGATGGCGCTACGCTTATCCGACCTACGGTCCGGTATTCGTTGGTAGCCCCGGTAAGCGTAAGCGCAACCGGGGAGCGTTCAACGGCGGCGCCATTATTTTGTCGGATGGCGCTGCGCTCATCCGACCTTTCAAACACAGCGGTAGTCACTGTCGTTACAGCGTGACGCCGCTTTTAAAGATTGCCAGTTCGCGGAAATCATTGCGTTCGTTGCAGGTCTGCTTGCCGTTGGCGATATCGACGATCAGATCGACAAACTCCTCCAGCACCTGCGGCATCGCTTTCCCGTGAATCAACTGCCCGGCATCGAAATCAATCCAGTGCTTTTTCTTCGCCGCCAGCTCGCTGTTGGTAGCGATTTTTACCGTCGGTACGAAACCGCCATAAGGGGTGCCGCGACCGGTACTGAACAGCACCATATGGCAGCCGGCGCCCGCCAGCGCGCTGGTCGCCACCGCATCGTTACCCGGCGCGCTCAACAAATTCAACCCGTGGACTTTCAACCGTTCACCGTAGCGCAGAACGTCCACCACCTGGCTGGAACCCGCTTTCTGCGTGCAGCCAAGCGACTTATCTTCCAGCGTCGTGATACCGCCCGCTTTGTTACCCGGCGACGGGTTCTCGTAGATAGGCTGGTCGTGGGCGATAAAATACTGTTTAAAATCATTGACCATAGTGACCAGTTTGCCGAAGGTCTCTTCGTCGCGACAGTGGCTCATCAGCAGCTGCTCGGCGCCGAACATTTCCGGCACTTCGGTCAACACCGTGGTGCCGCCGTTCGCAATCAGGTAGTCAGAAAAACGCCCCAGCATTGGGTTAGCGGTAATGCCGGACAGGCCGTCCGAGCCGCCGCACTCAAGGCCAAACTTCAGTTCGCTCAGTTTACCCGCTTCGCGTTTATCATGGCGCATCACTTCATAGAGCTGGTGAAGATGCTCAATTCCTGCTTCCACTTCATCTTCCTGATGCTGGCAAATCATGAAGTGTACGCGTTCCGGGTCAAAATCCCCCAGCGTTTCACGGAAGGCATCCACCTGGTTGTTCTCGCAGCCGAGGCCAATCACCAGCACCGCCCCGGCATTCGGGTGACGGACCATGTTTTGCAGCATGGTACGGGTGTTGATGTGGTCATCTCCTAACTGCGAGCAGCCGTAGGTGTGGCTGAAAAGGAAGACGCCGTCGGTGCCCTCCGCGTCGTTGGTCTCTTTCAGGAAACGGTTCTGGATCTGCCGGGCGATACCGTTGACGCAGCCCACGGTCGGCAGGATCCACAACTCGTTACGCACGCCGACTTCACCGCTGGCGCGACGATAAATCTCAACGTCGCGATCCGCAGGCTGCGCCGGTTGTTCAACCAGGTCAGGTTGATAGCGATACGCGTCGAGATCGCTCAGATTGGTACGCGTATTATGCGCATGAACATGCTCGCCCGGCGCGATATCCGCCAGCGCATGACCAATCGGCAACCCGTACTTAATGACGTTTTCACCTTTCGCAATGGCCCGCAGCGCGAACTTATGACCGCGGACAACATCCTGGCTGAGGGTGACGGTATCGTTATCAATCGTCACCACGCTGCCTGACGCCATATCCGCCAGCGCCACCGCGACGTTATCCTGCGAATGGATTTTAATGTATTGCATATCAACCGACCTCAGGCCTTAGTTCAATTCAATGGCGAAGTAATCACGCGCATTGTTAAAGCAGATGTTTTTCACCATCTCGCCCAGCAGAGCGATATCCGCAGGCGCTTCGCCAGCAGCCACCCAGCGGCCGATCATCTGGCAGAGAATACGGCGGAAGTACTCGTGGCGAGTGTAGGAGAGGAAGCTGCGGCTGTCGGTCAGCATGCCGACAAAACGGCTCAGCAGGCCAAGCTGCGCCAGCTGGGTCATCTGACGTTCCATGCCGTCTTTCTGATCGTTGAACCACCAGCCGGAACCGAACTGCATCTTGCCCGGCATGCCTTCGCCCTGGAAGTTACCGATCATGGTGCCCAGCACTTCGTTATCGCGTGGGTTCAGGCAGTACAGAATAGTTTTCGGCAGCAGGTTTTCTTCGTTCTGTTTGCTCAGCAGCTTTGACAGTTCTTCGGCCATCGGACGGTCGTTGATGGAATCGAACCCCACATCCGGCCCTAACAGTTTGAACTGACGCAGGTTGTTATTACGCAGCGCGCCGATGTGGTACTGCTGTACCCAGCCGCGGCGCGCGTATTCCGCGCCGAGGAATACCAGCACCGCCGTTTTGAACTGCGCGACTTCATGCTCGCTGAGCGTTTCGCCCGCCAGACGGCGCGCGAGAATGCTATCCAGTTCGTTATCGCTAGCTTCAGCGAACAGCACCACGTCCAGCGCGTGGTCGGAAACTTTACAGCCGTGAGCGGCAAAGTGATCCAGACGCTTAGTCAGCGCGCTTTGCAGGTCGGCGAAGCGGCGAATCTCGGTATCGGAGACTTCGCCAAGCTTGTTCATATAATCGTTAAAAGTGGCCTGCTCGATGTTGAACGCTTTATCCGGACGCCAGCTCGGCAACACTTTGATATCAAAGGTACTGTCTTTGGCGACCGTCGCATGATGCTCCAGTGAATCTATCGGATCGTCGGTCGTCCCCACCATCTTCACATTCATCTGCTTCATGATTCCACGGGCTGAGAAGGATTCCTGAGCCAGCAACTCATTACACTGGTCCCAGATTTCATCCGCCGTGGCTGGCGACAACAACTTACCTGTAATACCAAAAGGACGGCGCAGCTCTAAATGCGTCCAGTGATATAGCGGGTTACCGATGGTATGAGGTACGGTCGCCGCCCAGGCGTCAAATTTCTCGCGATCGGAAGCATCGCCGGTACACAAGCGCTCCGCCACGCCGTTGGTGCGCATCGCGCGCCATTTGTAATGGTCGCCTTTCAGCCAGATGTCATACAGATTTTTAAAACGGTAATTTTCGGCAACCTGCTGCGGCGGAAGGTGGCAGTGGTAGTCGAAAATCGGCTGATCTTTGGCGTAATCGTGGTACAGACGGCGGGCAAACTCGGTATCAAGCAGAAAATCTTCGGTCATAAACGGTGTCATTGTCGTGTCCTCTTCGCCCCATCAAGGAGCCCATCAGATGATTGACTCTAATGCTGACAAAGTTATCACACCAATTTCTACAGGCCGAAGTATTTTTCGTGAGTTAGATCAATAAACGTCGACAAAAAAAGCACCACCAAAGGAGTAAACATCGCTGCAAGCCGCGCCAGCCCTGGCTTTAATTGACGCGATTAATGTCCCTACAAACTTTCCCACTTTTGTGACAGTACTCAACTTTTAAAGTTGTATGACAAGTTATCTTTCTGCCGTCGCAACATATAAACCGACGGAATGCATTACCGATGTGAATGACATCGGATTAAACGGTAGGGATGCCGGTTTCACTTTAACCACTGATGGCAAGGTTCAGTTCACGTCCTGAACCCTCCGTTTCCCCATCCTCCTCCCCTGGCGGGATGAAAGATGGCCGCAGACGCTGCGGAGAGACAACAACGATGAGGTTTTACATGCGTAAAATTAAAGGGTTACGTTGGTATATGATCGCACTGGTGACGCTGGGCACCGTGCTGGGTTACCTGACTCGTAACACCGTAGCGGCGGCTGCGCCGACGCTGATGGAAGAGTTGCACATTTCAACCCAACAATATTCTTATATCATCGCCGCCTACTCCGCTGCATATACCGTTATGCAGCCGGTTGCCGGCTATGTGCTTGATGTGCTCGGCACCAAAATTGGCTACGCCTTCTTTGCTATCGCCTGGGCGGTGTTCTGCGGTTCAACGGCGCTGGCAGGTAGCTGGGGCGGCCTGGCGCTGGCCCGCGGCGCGGTCGGCGCAGCGGAAGCGGCGATGATCCCTGCCGGTCTGAAAGCCAGCTCCGAATGGTTCCCGGCGAAAGAGCGTTCCATCGCTGTCGGCTACTTCAACGTCGGCTCTTCTATCGGCGCGATGATTGCTCCGCCGCTGGTGGTATGGGCGATTGTCATGCATAGCTGGCAGATGGCATTTATTATTTCCGGGGTTCTGAGCTTCGCCTGGGCGATGGCCTGGCTGATTTTCTACAAACACCCGCGCGATCAGAAAAAACTCACCGATGAAGAACGTGACTACATCATCGGCGGCCAGGAATCTCAGCATCAGACCAATAACGCGAAGAAAATGTCGCCGTGGCAGATCCTGCGTAACCGTCAGTTCTGGGGTATTGCGCTGCCGCGCTTCCTCGCAGAACCAGCCTGGGGTACCTTCAACGCCTGGATCCCGCTGTTCATGTTTAAAGTTTACGGCTTTAACCTGAAAGAGATCGCTATGTTCGCCTGGATGCCGATGCTGTTCGCCGACCTCGGCTGCATCGTCGGCGGCTACCTGCCGCCGCTGTTCCAGCGCTGGTTTGGCGTGAATCTTATCGTCTCACGTAAAATGGTCGTGACGATGGGCGCCCTGCTGATGATTGGTCCTGGCATGATTGGCCTGTTCACCAGTCCGTATGTGGCGATTGCGCTGCTGTGCGTCGGCGGTTTTGCTCACCAGGCCTTGTCCGGCGCGCTGATCACTCTCTCTTCCGACGTCTTTGGTCGTAACGAAGTGGCCACCGCCAACGGCCTGACCGGGATGGCGGCGTGGCTGGCCAGCACCATGTTCGCGCTGGTCGTCGGCGCGCTGGCGGATACCATCGGTTTCAGCCCGCTGTTCGCGGTGCTGGCGGTCTTCGACTTACTCGGCGCGCTGGTTATCTGGACGGTACTGAAAAACAAATCGGCCGACGATGACTCGACGCCGCTCAATACCACGAAACCGGTGACGCAAAGCTAGACTGCCAGATGATTTTGCACCGACTAAGCCGCCTTTTTGAGGCGGCTTTTTTTATGCCTTCCAGTGGTGGAAAGCGCGTAAAAGTGGTATAACAAATCGAATATTGTCGCCATCTTCCGGGAGCGAATATGGAAATCAGTGAACCGCGCCGTCTCTATCAGCAGCTTGCCGCTGAGCTAAAGACGCGTATCGAACAAGGCGTCTACCTTGTAGGGGATAAGCTGCCCGCAGAGCGCTTTATCGCCGATGAAAAAAGCGTCAGCCGCACCGTGGTTCGCGAAGCCATCATCATGCTGGAAGTCGAAGGCTATGTTGAAGTCCGCAAAGGCTCCGGCATCCACGTTATTTCCAACCACCCGAAATACCAACAGGTGGTGGATGAATCGCTGGAGTTCGCCAACTATGGTCCGTTTGAATTACTCCAGGCCCGTCAGTTAATTGAGAGCAATATCGCTGAATTCGCCGCGACTCAGGTGACCAAACAGGACATCATGAAGCTAATGGAAATTCAGGAGAAAGCCCGCAACGAGAAGTGCTTCCGCGATTCCGAATGGGACCTGCAGTTCCATGTCCAGGTCGCGCTGGCCACCCAGAACACCGCGCTTGCCGCCATCGTAGAGAAGATGTGGACCCAGCGTGTACATAACCCGTACTGGAAAAAACTACACGATCATATCGACCTGCGCACCGTCGACAACTGGTGCGACGATCATGACCAAATCCTCAAAGCGCTCATTCGTAAAGACCCTCACGCGGCGAAGCTGGCAATGTGGCAGCATCTGGAAAATACCAAGCTGATGCTGTTTAACGAAACCAGCGATGACTTTGAATTCAATGCCGATCGCTATCTGTTTGCCGAAAATCCGGTGGTTCATCTCGATACTGCGGCGAACGGGGCAAAATAACGTATTATCCCTTTCACGGGCAGAACCTCTTTTTCTGCCCGCAGACCCGACAGGGTAAGCAAAGCATATATAGTGTCAGCCTGTGTAAATCCTCTCGCTACTCGCCCCTGCAACCCGCAAAATCAATCAGCAACAAACTGCAATTTCTATGACGTGAAGTCAGCTAGTTTGTTACAATTAGATGCATTTTACCGTTCTGCAGGTAAGTGTTTACTTACTGTTTAATCAAGGACTCGATCAGAACGTATTAACAGCGGCCATACTCTCATAATAATTTAGTCGCTATACCCGATGGCTAATGAATACACCGCGTTCAGACGTACCGTTAACCGATGTACCAGGAATCGTGAATGGAACTACTAACCCAATTACTGAATGCCTTATGGGCCCAGGATTACGAAACGCTGGCTAATCCCTCCATGATTGGCATGCTCTATTTTGTCTTATTTATGATTTTGTTCCTTGAGAATGGTTTGCTGCCAGCGGCGTTTTTACCAGGCGACAGCCTGCTGGTGCTGGTTGGGGTGTTGATCGCCAAAGGGGCGATGGGCTTCCCGGAAACCTTACTGCTGCTGACGGCGGCGGCGAGCCTTGGTTGCTGGGTAAGCTATATCCAGGGCCGATGGCTGGGCAATACGCGGATCGTGCAAAACTGGCTCTCGCATTTACCCTCGCATTATCACCAGCGAGCTCATCACCTGTTCCACAAGCACGGGTTGTCAGCGCTGCTGATTGGCCGCTTTATCGCCTTCGTGCGTACGCTGCTGCCAACAATTGCCGGTATCTCCGGTCTGAATAACGCGCGTTTCCAGTTCTTTAACTGGATGAGCGGCCTGCTGTGGGTGCTGATTCTTACCTCTCTCGGCTATCTGCTGGGTAAAACACCGGTGTTCCTGAAGTATGAAGATCAGCTGATGTCATGTCTGATGCTGCTACCGGTTGCGCTGCTGGTCTTTGGTCTGATCGGCTCCCTGGTTGTACTGTGGAAGAAAAAACACAGTAGTCGGAGCTAAGCATGGTCATCAAACGTCCTTCCTGGCGCCAGATGCGGTGGATGCTGGGCGGCTCACTGCTGCTCTGCGCCGTCGTCTGGCTGTGGCTGACCGTCAGTCAGCATGAATCCACTCTGGCCATCCGTCCCGTCAGCCAGGGCGTCGCCATGCCGGACGGTTTTTCCGTCTGGCATCATCTTGACGCCAACGGCATCCGTTTTAAGAGCATCACGCCGCAAAAAGACGGCCTGCTGATCAAATTCGACTCCAACGCTCAGGGCGCCGCGGCAAAAGAAGTATTGGGCCGAGCTCTGCCTCACGGTTATATTATTGCTCTGGTGGATGAAGAAAATTCGGCCACCGCCTGGTTATCCCGCCTGCGCGATGCTCCGCGCCGTTTTGGATAACGCGTCAAAAATTCCGAATCTTTTCGCACGGTTTGGTGAAGTCCCGCTTTCGTGTCTATTATTAAAACTGCGGGAACCGCCTGGCTCGTATTGTTGACTGGATTGGGTGTATCGTCGATATACCCTCACACAATGGAAGGTAGAATCCATGAATTACCGCATCGCACTATTACTGGCTCTGACCTCACTTAGCGCCAGCGCCTTCGCAGCCTCTCCTTGTCAGGAAAAAGAACAAAGTATCCAACGGGAGATCAGCTATGCCGAAAAACACCATAATCAGCATCGCATTGACGGCCTGAACAAAGCGCTGCAGGAAGTTCGCGCTAACTGCAGCGACAGCAAGGTCAGGGCTGAACATCAGCAGAAAATCGCCAAACAGAAGGCCGAAGTTGCCGAACGTCAGCGCGATCTGAGCGAGGCGAAGCAGAAAGGCGATGCGGACAAAATTAGCAAACGGGAACGTAAACTGGATGAAGCGCAGCAGGAACTGAAAGCGCTTGAGTCACGCGATTATTAATTGGTAAACGCTACAGGAGAACAAGATGGCTAAAGATAACGTTGCAGAAGATCTACGCGCTGAGCTGAAAAATCTGGCTGACACGCTGGAAGAAGTTCTGAACTCCTCCACCGACAAATCGAAAGAAGAGCTCGGCAAACTGCGTAGCAAAGCGGAAAGCGTACTGAAAGACAGCCGTGTGCGTCTCAGCGACACCAGCGATGCCATCGTCAAGCAGACGCGTGAAACCGCCGCTCGCGCCGATGAGTACGTTCGCGAAAATCCATGGACCGGAGTGGGCATTGGCGCAGCCGTCGGGCTGGTTGTCGGCGTACTGCTGTCGCGCCGTTAATTATGGCAAACTCTCAACACACGCAGGGCCCGGGACAGAGCGTATTCGGCATCGGCCAGCGGATTATCACGCTGCTGGTCGAAATGGTGGAAACGCGCTTGCGCCTGGTCGTCGTGGAGCTGGAAGAGGAGAAAGCGAACCTCTTCCAGCTGTTGCTGATGCTCGGGCTAACGCTGTTATTCGCCGCTTTTGGGCTGATGAGCTTGCTGGTGCTGATCATCTGGGCCGTCGATCCACAGTACCGCCTGCATGTGATGATCGCGACCACCAGCGTCCTGCTGCTCGCCTCGCTGATAGGGGGAATCTGGACCCTCAGGAAAGCTCGCCGTTCAACGTTTTTACGCCATACCCGCGACGAGCTGGCGAACGATCGCGCGCTGCTTGAGGACGATCGTCGATGAGCGGCCAACAGGAACGCGACCAGCGAAAAGCGCTGCTGCTACGCCAAATCCAGCAACAGCGGCTGGATTTGGCCGCCAGCCATCGTCACTGGCTGGAAGCCACCTCACCTATCGATCGCGGCTGGCAAACGCTGAAACATCTGCGTTCATGGGCGATGGTCGGCAGCGGGGTAATGGCTATCTGGTCGGTGCGCCATCCGCGCTTTTTAATCCGCTGGGGCAAACGCGGCCTCGGCATCTGGAGCACCTGGCGGATGGTCAAAGGGATCCTGCGCCAGTCAGCATCGCGTTAATTACGCGCTCAGTGCGCCAGCGCGCTGAGCTCTTGCTCGCTTACCGGTGGTTTTACTGACCAGCGCGCTATCAACGCCGTTATGAAGCATCGCGAGGGCTATTTTACGCGTCGCCTGACGTTCGCCTTCTTCTCTACCTTCTTCACGCCCCTGTTTTCTTCCCTTTGTGCGCCCCCGCTCTTCAAACCATTCTGCTAATGTCATCAGTTGCTCCTTATGTTCAGGCATTCCCTGCGCCAGTTGACGAAAAAATCTGCCAGGGCTGGTCAAATGGCCGGAACGGGCAAGGATAAGATGCCTCTGGTGATAAAACAATCAATAGCCACGCACGCTGCGAGGCGCCTCGGAAAATATTTTCGCCGATCGCACCAATTGCTCAGAAAGTTTGAAAAAGAACTACAGTTTTCCTTGCTAACAATCCCCTCTCAAGCTCGCTAATATCCTCTCCATCGACAGCAAGCCCGCGTAACCACGCAGGATTGCACTAAAAAACGAAATCGCCGCCCTTTGGGTTTTCTGGAGTAAGAAATGAAAAAATTAGAAGATGTTGGTGTTCTGGTAGCGCGTATTCTGATGCCGATTCTGTTCATTACCGCTGGTTGGGGAAAAATCACCGGGTATGCAGGTACGCAGCAGTATATGGAAGCGATGGGTGTTCCGGGAGCGCTGCTGCCGCTGACTATTCTGCTTGAGTTTGGCGGCGGTCTGGCGATTCTGTTCGGTTTCCTGACTCGCACTACCGCGCTGTTCACCGCAGGCTTCACCCTGCTGACCGCGTTCCTGTTCCACAGCAACTTTGCTGAAGGCGTGAACTCGCTGATGTTCATGAAAAACCTGACCATCGCTGGTGGTTATCTGCTGCTGGCCGTGACGGGTCCGGGCGCATTCAGCATCGACCGCGTGCTGAATAAAAAGTGGTAAGCGCACTATACTAAGTAAAAATCTAAAAAAGCGAGGGGCTATCTCCTCGCTTTTGCTATCTGAAGGAGGAAGTAATGGGACAATTAGTCGACGGCGTCTGGCAAGATACCTGGTATGACACCAAATCCACCGGAGGACGGTTCAAGCGTTCCGTTTCAGCCTTCCGCAACTGGCTCACCGCCGATGGCGCGCCGGGTCCCGCGGGCGAAGGCGGCTTCGCCGCAGAGAAAGACCGCTATCACCTGTACGTTTCACTGGCCTGCCCGTGGGCGCATCGCACCCTGATTTTGCGCAAGCTGAAAGGATTAGAGCCCTTTATATCCGTCTCGGTTGTTCATCCGCTGATGCTGGAAAACGGCTGGACCTTCGCCGCCGATTTCCCGGATGCTACCGGCGACCAGCTCTATCATCATCAGTTCCTCTATCAACTTTATCTGCAGGCCGATCCGCATTACACCGGCCGGGTGACCGTTCCGGTGCTGTGGGATAAAAAACAACAGACCATCGTCAGCAATGAGTCGGCTGAAATTATCCGCATGTTCAATACCGCGTTTGATGGCCTGGGCGCGCGCGCAGGCGACTATTATCCGCCGGCGTTGCGGGACAAAATCGACGATCTGAATAGCTGGATCTACGACAACGTTAACAACGGGGTGTATAAAGCCGGTTTCGCCACCAGCCAGCAGGCCTATGATGAAGCCGTCGACGCGCTGTTTACCTCGCTCGAACGTCTTGAGCAGATCCTCGGTCAGCACCGCTATCTGACCGGAAACCAGTTAACGGAAGCGGATATCCGCCTGTGGACAACGCTGGTTCGTTTTGACCCGGTGTATGTCACCCACTTTAAATGCGATAAGCGCCGCATCAGCGACTATCTCAACCTGTACGGTTTCCTGCGCGATATCTACCAGATGCCGGGGATTGCGGAAACGGTGAATTTCCCGCATATCCGCAATCACTATTATCGCAGCCACAAAACCATCAACCCGACGGGGATCATCTCCGTTGGTCCGCAGCAGGATCTCAACGAGCCGCACGGGCGGGATCGCTTTTCCCGCTGATCGATAAGGCGCCTACGGGCGCCTTTTATTCAGATTACGGATATTTACCAGTTTGATATTCATGCCTATGATTATTTTGATCGCTTTGAAAACAAGTGATTAATGATTAACTAAGGCGTGAGAAAATGGACTGGTATCTAAAAGTATTACGAAACTATATTGGCTTTGGCGGTCGCGCCCGGCGCAAAGAGTACTGGATGTTTATTCTGGTCAACATCATTCTCACCGCAGTGCTCAGCATCATCGATAAGATGCTCGGCTGGCAACGTGCAGGGGGTGAAGGCATCCTGACGACCATTTACGGCGTGCTGGTTTTTTTACCCTGGTGGGCGGTGCAGTTTCGTCGCCTGCATGACACCGATCGCTCGGCGTGGTGGCTACTGCTGCTGCTGATCCCGGTCATCGGCTGGCTGGTGATTTTGATTTTCAATTGCCAGAACGGCACGCCCGGCAATAATCGCTTTGGGCCAAATCCAAAACCCTACTCCTACTGATTTACGCGCTCCTCGGGCCGAGGAGCGCATCTTCCCGTTATCTGCCGGCAAACAGTTTCGGGATCTCCCGAAGACACCAGGATTTGGCTTCGCCCATGCTGTCGCGGCGCCAGGCCATAATAATATCAATTTCGTTGGTGTATTCAGGACTCACAACCCGCAGGCGCCCTTCAGCAATATCTTTCTCAACCAACGGATACGGCATGGTCGCCACGCCAAGTCCCGCCAGCAGCGCCTGGCGTTTATCTTCAATAGTGCTGACAGTTAGGCGCGGCTGCTTATCCAGCAGTTGCACCGTCAGTACCGGACGCTCTCGTGCGGTATCCGCCACCGCGACGCCGCGATATTTCACTCGAGTCACCTCGGAAAGCGGTTCTGGCTCCTGATGAATCGGGTGATCCGGCGCGGCAACGTAAACGCTTAACACCGAATAGAGCTTACGCGAGTTAATTTCTGACGATGAACGAAAATGCATATCCGGCGCGACGACAATATCAGCACGCCCCTGCTCCAGCCTTTCCCAGGCGCCGGCCAGCACTTCGGTAATAATCGACAGCTGGGTATTAGATTTGGTCGCCAGCTTCTCAATCAGCGGAAACAGATCGGTGGTCGGAACCAAGGCTTCGGTAACAATGGTCAGGTGAGTTTCCCAGCCGCGCGACAGCGCTTCGGCGTCGGTGGTCAGCTTGTCCGCCGCTTCCAGCAGCACGCGCCCGCGTTCCAGCAGCATGCGGCCAACGTTCGTAAATTTTGTGCGATGGCCGGAACGGTCAAACAGCACCACATCCAGTTCTTCTTCCAGTTTTTGCATGGTGTAGCTTAGGGCCGAAGGCACGCGACCCAGCTCGTCAGCCGCAGCGGCAAAGCTCCCGCGTCGGTCTATCGCATCCATTACGCGTAACGCTTCCAGCGTTAATGCTCTCTCTTTCGCCATTTCGCTCTCATTCAGGAATTTTGAACATACCGGGCAGAATATCTGGCTAACAATACAGCGTCCATACCTTTACCATTGATTTAGTGTAAAGAGAGGTCAAGAAAATGATTACAACCCGAACAGCCAAACAATGCGGTCAAGCAGACTTCGGCTGGCTGCAGGCCCGCTACACCTTTTCCTTTGGCCACTACTTCGACCCTAAATTGCTGGGTTACGCCTCGCTGCGCGTACTCAATCAAGAAGTGCTGGCGCCAGGCGCGTCATTTCAGCCGCGTACCTACCCAAAGGTCGATATCCTGAATCTGATTCTGGAAGGTGAAGCGGAATACCGCGATAGCGACGGCAACCACGTACAGGCAAAGGCTGGCGAAGCTCTGCTGCTCTCCACTCAACCGGGGGTCAGCTACAGCGAGCATAATCTCAGTAAAGAGCAGTCATTGACGCGCATGCAGCTGTGGCTGGATGCCTGCCCTGAGCGCGAAAACCCGCTGGTACAGAAAATGACGGTTGGCGATTCGCCGATTCAGCTATTAGCCTCTCCGGACGGCAGCGGCGACAGCTTACAGCTGCGCCAGCAGGTGTGGATCCATCATCTGCAGCTGGCAAAGGGCGAAAAGATCAACGTTCAACTGCACGGGCCGCGCGCCTATCTGCAGTCGATTCACGGTACGGTACATGCCGTGGCAAAAAAGGAAGAGAAACAGGCATTAACCTGCGGTGATGGCGCTTTTATTCGTGACGAAGCTAACATTACCCTCGTCGCCGATACGCCGCTGCGCGCTTTGCTGATAGATTTACCGGTGTAACAAGGAAGCCGGGAGTTTGTGAGTGAGCAAGAAGAAGAGCAAAAAAGCGAAACCGTTAGACCTGCCAGTTACTCCGGAAGCCATGAGCCCAATCGGCTTTGGCTATGAAGAGATGCTGAGTGAACTGGAAGCCATCGTGGAAGATGCGCAAACGCGGTTGCAGGACGAAGATAACGCCGCCTGAAGAAATCGGCCCCATAACGGGGCCGACTTTATTACTCGCTCAGCGCCTGAGAGAGATCTTTTTTCACCTGAGTACGCTGTTCCGGCGTCAGTACCTGATTAACACCGAAATAGTACTTCACACGATAATAGCGCACCTGCTGCTCAACCTTGCTGAAAGCCGCAAGCTGATCTTTCACCGCTTTTTCATTCCATTTCCCGGAATCGATCACGTCAAATAACACGCCATCTTTAATATCTTTCTGCGAAACCTGTTGGACGTTCTTTTCCATTTCCTGATGCAGGCTCTTAATTTTAGCGACCTGATCCTGGCTCAATTTTAAATGCTGAACGATAGGATCCTGAGCCGGCGCCGGCGCGGCGGCAACCTCAGCGGCCTGTGCCGCCATGGAGAATCCTGCGGCTGCAGCCGTCATTAATACCATCCGAGAAAGTTTGTTCATTTTGTTATCCTGAATAAGTACGTAGTGATAAGACGCCCTATTATTCCCTGAACAATAATGACGATGTGTAAAAAAGCATGTTCACCAGTGTAAATATCCAGGCAATATATTCACCAAACCAATCGCATAAAACATAAAATTCATTATATCTATTAAATTCGCACTAAATCCGGTGATGTTAAATTAATATCCATGCGCGGCGCGGCCAGCATAATGTTATTTTCATCGAGCGCATTTTTGATATTTTCCAGAAAATCAAAATAGGTATCCCAATACTCCGCATTTTTCACCCATACGCGAATGGTAAAATTAAGCGAGCCGGGAGCCAACTCGATCAGGCGAACCGTGGTACCGCGAGAGTGATCGATGCGCTTTTCATCATCGATGAGCGTCTGGATCACCTGTTTAACGTGCGATATCTGGCTATGACATGCTACCCCAAGCGTGAGATCGATGCGGCGATAGGGATGGCGGGAATAGTTAACGATGCTATCGGCTATAATTTTACCGTTCGGGATAATGACTTCTTTATTATCTACAGTCAGCAACGTCGTAGAAAAAACATGTACCGATTGTACCAGCCCGGCTACCGCCCCCACCTGCACAAAGTTACCCGCACGGAAGGGACGTAACGTCACCAGCAATACGCCTGCGGCAAAATTTGACAGCGAGCCCTGCAGCGCCAGGCCAATGGCCAGACCTGCCGCGCCAAGGACGGCGATAATGGATGAGGTTTCAATCCCTACCCGGCCTAACGCGGCGATAATCGCAAAAGCCATGGTGATATAGCGCACCAACGCGGCGAAGAAGTGGACGATTGTCGCATCTACGTTGCGTCGCAGCAGAATTTTCTCGAGAGTTTTGCCGAGTAGTTTCGAAATCAGCTTACCAACAAACAAAATGATCAGCGCTGCCGCGATATTCCACGCAAACTGCATAATTGTATCGCCATGGCCGACAAGCCAGGCGAGCGCCGCTTTAATTTGGGGGAATAAAACTACATTTTTCACGACAACCGCTCCTGTCAGGATAACACGTAAAACCTGCTATCCATTAAGCTGAATGAAGACCGCTGCAAATGAGGGATTGAGATTAATGGATAGAAGATACAATTTCGAAGCGTGACAGTATCAATGCGCGCGGCCTGCAATGCAGCCAGAAAGCTGTTTAAAAATGGACAGTCATTCATCTTTGTTCCACCCTCCGGATAGCAAAAACCCCGCCGGAGCGGGGTTTTTACATTAAAGAGGTGAAACTGACCGATAAGCCGCTTTCTTTCTGGTATAGCGTAGTGGACAGTCATTCATCTTTGTTCCACCTTCCGGATAGCAAAAACCCCGCCGGAGCGGGGTTTTTACATTAAAGAAGTGAAACTGACCGATAAGCCGCTTTCTTTCTGGTATAGCATCGTGGACAGTCATTCATCTTTGTTCCATCTTCCGGATAGCATAAACCCCGCCGGAGCGGGTTTTTTACGTTAAAGAGGTGAAACTGACCGATAAGCCGCTTTCTTTCTGGTATAGCGTCGTGGACAGTCATTCATCTTTGTTCCAACCTCCAGATAGCAAAAACCCCGCCGGAGCGGGGTTTTTACATTGAAGAGGTGAAACTGACCGATAAGCCGGGTTCTGTCGTGGACAGTCATTCATCTAGGCCAGCAATCGCTCACTGGCTCAAGCAGCCTACCCGGGTTCAGTACGGGCCGTACCTTATGAACCCCTATTTGGCCTTGCTCCGGGTGGAGTTTACCATGCCGCGGACTGTTACCAGCCGCGCGGTGCGCTCTTACCGCACCCTTTCACCCTTACCTGATCCCGCTTGCGCGGGCCATCGGCGGTTTGCTCTCTGTTGCACTGGTCGTGGGCTGTGACACCCCCCAGGCGTTACCTGGCACCTTGCCCTATGGAGCCCGGACTTTCCTCCCCTCCGCCCGTCTCCCCCTAAGAGGACGACGACGAAGCGGCGACTGTCTGGTCAGCTTCGGCGCGAAGTATAGAGGGTTCGCGCGCCTTTGTCACCCCGCACAGCGCATTCCGCTCGCAAGCGTCGCGGCAATCATGACTTTCACCCTTCCCTCACCGGCAGAAAGGCTTTGTTTATCAGAGCCAGGGACGAAAAAATGTTCATGGTGATGTAGCCTGACGGCGCTGCGAAAAGTAAACATAACAGGGCGCAGGCACACGCCCATCTTGTTAGCGAGTCACTTCCACTTTCGCCAGTTTTTCGTAGTAACACGCCAGAGCGCTATGGTCCGCGGTACCCAGACCATCCGCGCGCAGCGCCTGCATCATCTCCATTACCGCCGCCGTCAGCGGTAGCTGGGCGCCGACGCCGTGAGATGTATCCAGCGCATTGGCCAGATCTTTGATATGCAGATCGATGCGGAAACCCGGCTTGAAGTTGCGATCCATAACCATCGGCGCTTTAGCATCAAGCACGGTGCTGCCCGCCAGGCCGCCGCGAATCGCCTGATACACCAGGTCCGGGTTAACGCCGGCTTTGGTGGCCAGGGTTAACGCCTCCGACATGGCCGCGATGTTCAGAGCCACAATCACCTGGTTGGCCAATTTGGTGACGTTACCTGCGCCAATATCGCCGGTATGAACCACGGATCCCGCCATCGCTTTCATCAGGTCGTAGTATTTATCGAAAATCGCCTTGTCACCGCCAACCATCACCGACAGGGTACCGTCGATCGCTTTAGGTTCGCCGCCGCTTACCGGCGCATCCAGCATATCGATGCCTTTGGCCTTCAGCGCTTCGCTAATTTCACGGCTCGCCAGCGGCGCGATAGAGCTCATATCGATCACCACGGTGCCCGGTTTCGCACCTTCGATAATGCCGTTTTCCCCCAACGCAACGTCTTTTACGTGCGGAGAGTTTGGCAGCATGGTGATAATTACATCGCACTGCTCAGCAATGGCTTTCGCTGTGCTCGCGGTTTCTGCACCCGCGGCAATCACATCAGCAATGGCTTCAGGGTTACGGTCGGATACCACCAGCGAATAACCCGCCTTCAGCAAATTTTTGCTCATCGGCTTGCCCATGATGCCAAGACCAATAAAACCCACTTTGATAGTCATAATCTTCTCTCTTAATCCTGGTGATTATTTTTTAAAAGAATCAGCAAGTTTCTGGGTTGCTGAACGGAAGACGCCTAAATCGCTACCGACGGCGACGAAGGTCGCGCCCCACTCCAGATAGCGACGCGCATCGGCTTCTACCGGTGCAAGAATGCCGCTCGGCTTACCGTGTTTCTTCGCGCTGGAGAAAATATGCTGGATAGCACGCTGAACCTCTGGATGGGCGGCATTGCCCAGATGGCCCAACGCCGCGGCAAGATCGCTCGGACCGACGAACAGGCCATCAACGCCATCGGTCGCAGCGATCGCGTCGACGTTGTCCACTCCGGTTTGACTCTCAATCTGCACCAGAATGGCGATGTTGTTATTAGACTGAGTGAAGTAGTCCGCTACGGTGCCGAACATATTGCCGCGATGAGAAACGGAGACCCCGCGGATCCCTTGCGGCGGATAGCGGGTTGATGCCACCGCCTGAGTCGCCTGTTCAGCGGTTTCGACAAACGGCACCAGGAAGTTGTAGAAACCGATGTCCAGCATACGCTTGATGATAATCGGTTCGTTGGTCGGCACGCGCACGACCGGCGCGCTGTGGCTGCCCTTTAGCGCCATTAATTGCGGGATAAGCGTGGTCACATCATTGGGCGCATGCTCCGCGTCGAGCACCAGCCAATCGAAACCAGCAAGCCCTAATACCTCGGTGCTAATCGGATTCGCCAGGGCGCACCAGCAGCCGATTTGTACCTGGTGGGCCGCCAACGCGGCTTTGAATTTGTTCGGGAAAATTGCGTTATCCATGATTTTTACCTTGGGTTAATCGTTGCTTACTGCTGTCATTCAATCCGTTTAATATCGTCAATCACAAATATAAACAGCAGAATTAAAAAGCGAACCGCTACCTATTTTCTCTTATCCAGGATCATTTAGATATTTTTCTGACACCGAATGTCCTTTATTATTTTTTAAGCGAGCTATTTATTCGCATATCGAACACCGCAAAACATGGCTCAGTATAATCATCCCACCGTTGCCAGACACTATGCACAATCACAATATAAACGCCTCAATAATCATTTTCGTTATGCAAATGCCAGAGAACGTGGGCGCTAATCCACACTTCTCAGGATTACCCATCTATGTGCAACGGTCGTCGCGGCAAGGAGTGACGTAGATCACAACCTAACGCTATAACTCCTGACATTCTTTATTTCATCATTTTGTTAAGCAGTAATTTAATTAACGATTTATTTTATTATTAGCACCGGTTTGGAGATCACTGGACAATGGCTGACATTGAAATTCGACAACAGTCACCGACGGCGTTTTATATAAAAGTACACCCTACCGATAATGTGGCGATTATTGTTAACGATCGCGGTTTAACCGCCGGAACGCGTTTTCCGGATGGCCTGACCCTCGTTGAACATATCCCGCAAGGCCATAAAGTCGCCCTTGTCGATATCCCTGCCCATGGTGAAATCATCCGCTACGGCGAAGTGATTGGCTTCGCCGTTCGCGATATACCAAAGGGAAGCTGGATTGATGAGTCGCTGGTCGAACTGCCAACCGCGCCGCCTCTCAATACCTTACCGCTGGCGACTAAAGTCCCCACACCGCTGCCTCCGCTGGAAGGATACACCTTTGAAGGCTATCGCAATGCCGATGGCAGCGTGGGCACCAAAAATTTGCTGGGGATCAGCACCAGTGTGCACTGCGTCGCCGGCGTGGTGGATTATGTGGTCAAGATCATTGAACGCGACCTGCTGCCAAAATATCCCAACGTCGACGGCGTAGTGGGATTAAACCACCTCTACGGCTGCGGCGTGGCGATTAACGCCCCGGCGGCCATCGTGCCGATTCGCACCATCCACAATATCGCGCTGAACCCTAACTTTGGCGGCGAGGTAATGGTGATTGGCCTTGGCTGTGAAAAGCTGCAGCCGGAACGTCTGCTGCAGGGCACCGAAGACGTGCAGCCGATCGCCGTCGATAGCGCAAGCGTAGTGCGTTTGCAGGATGAACAGCATGTCGGTTTTAAATCGATGGTCGATGATATCCTGCAGGTTGCCGAGCGCCACCTGGCGAAGCTGAACGCCCGCCAACGTGAGACCTGCCCGGCTTCGGAATTAGTGGTCGGTATGCAGTGCGGCGGCAGTGACGCCTTCTCCGGCGTGACCGCCAACCCGGCGGTGGGCTATGCGTCCGACCTGCTGGTGCGCTGCGGCGCGACGGTGATGTTCTCGGAAGTCACCGAAGTGCGCGATGCTATCCATCTGTTAACCCCGCGCGCCATCAACGAAGAAGTTGGTAAACGACTGCTGGAAGAGATGGCCTGGTACGATAACTATCTGGAGCTGGGAAAAACCGACCGCAGCGCCAATCCGTCGCCGGGTAATAAGAAAGGCGGTCTGGCGAACGTGGTGGAAAAAGCGCTGGGTTCGATTGCCAAATCTGGCAAAAGCGCCATCGTCGAAGTCCTTTCACCGGGTCAGCGCCCGACGAAACGCGGGCTTATCTATGCCGCGACGCCGGCCAGCGATTTTGTCTGCGGCACTCAACAGGTGGCTTCCGGCATTACCGTTCAGGTGTTCACCACCGGGCGCGGCACCCCTTACGGCCTGATGGCGGTGCCGGTGATTAAAATGGCGACCCGTACCGAGCTTGCCAACCGCTGGTACGACTTAATGGATATCAATGCCGGTACCATCGCGACCGGCGAAGAGACGATTGAGGAAGTCGGGCAGAAGCTGTTTGAGTTCATTCTGGACGTCGCCAGCGGGCGTAAGAAAACCTTCTCCGATCAATGGGGTCTGCATAACCAGCTGGCGGTGTTTAACCCGGCGCCGGTGACGTGATCCCGAACAGAGCGCGTATCACCAGCCGGGTTATACAGAATATCCCGGCTGGGAAGAGAGTTATGATTTGACCAGGATAACTTCAATCCCACCCTTACGTAGCTCCTCGAGACTCTCTTGCGGGATCGCATCATCGACAATAATGGTATCAATACGCTGCGTATCGATAATCTTATGCAAACTGGAGCGATTGAATTTACTGGAATCCGTCACAACGATAATGCGCTCTGCGACCTCGCACATTTTACGGTTCAGGCGGGCTTCGTCCTCATTATGGGTGCTGATCCCGCGCTCCAGATCCATCGCATCCACCCCCAGAAAAAGCATATCAAAGTGGTAATTCTGCAGGGATTGCTCAGCCTGATCGCCATAAAAAGACTGCGACTGGCGGCGTAGATGCCCTCCCGTCATCAGTAACTCCACCCCTTCTGCTTCTAACAACGCGTTGGCGACATTTATTCCATTGGTCATCGCGATGACATCCTGATGTTGTCTTAGCTGACGAGCGATTTCACAGGTAGTCGTGCCCGAGTCGAGAATAATACGGTGCCCCGGTTTTATCATTTCAACGGCGGCGCTGGCGATTTGGCGTTTGATGGCTGTATTCAGCGCGCTTTTGTCTTCCACTGACGGTTCGATGCCAGGTGTATGGCTATCGCAAATCAGCGCGCCGCCATAAGCTCGCACCGCAATACCCTGCTTTTCCAGAAACGCCAGATCGTTGCGTATTGTGACCGTCGATACACCATACGCCTCCGCCAGGTCATTAACCTGAACGCTTCCCTGCTGTCGCAACCGCTGGATGATCTGCTCACGCCTTTCACTTGTCCCGGAAATGCGCTTTTCGGCAGATGACTCGCTGCTGTTCATAACTATATCCTTGGTTGAATCTTTCGTTTCATTTCGTTTTGACTATTAACGCCTTTCTTTTAGCAGAATGCAAGCGCTATCGGGTCAGGAAACAGAGGTTCTCACCGCGCTGAAAGCTTTCATTATGTTTCTTTTGTGAAACAGATCGGAAAACTATTATCTTTCGTTTTATTTTTAAAGCACGCTGAAGCACTATAAAGCGAAACAAAACGAAAGATTAAAATCGTCAACATCTGACCCGGAGAGGAAAGTGAAACATCTTACACAATTGGTGGTGCGACACAAACAGGGTGAGGCTAACGGGATCTACGCGGTGTGCTCCGCGCATCCGCTGGTGCTGCAATCCGCCATTCGGTTTGCTCAGGCAAACCACACGCCGCTGCTCGTTGAAGCGACTTCCAATCAGGTTGATCAGTTTGGCGGTTATACCGGTATGACCCCCGCCGATTTCTGCTGCTTTATCTATCATCTTGCCGATTCACTGGGTTTCCCCCGCGACGATCTCATCCTCGGCGGCGATCACCTGGGGCCAAACCGCTGGCAACATCTACCGGCAGCACAAGCCATGGCCCATGCCGACGACCTGATCAAAAGCTATGTCACCGCCGGATTTAAAAAAATCCACCTCGATTGCAGCATGTCCTGTAAAGACGATCCTATTCCCTTAACCGATGACATCGTTGCTGAACGCGCCGCAAGGTTGGCGAAAATAGCGGAAGAAAGCTGCATTGCCCGGGGAGGCGACTCCGATCTTGTCTACGTGATAGGCACTGAGGTTCCGGTTCCGGGCGGCGCGCATGAAACGTTAAACACATTGCAGGTCACGACCCCCAATGCCGCACGAGCGACTCTCGACGCACACAAAAGAGCCTTTGCCAGACAAGGGCTTGAAGATCTCTGGCCGCGAATTATTGCACTCGTAGTACAGCCTGGCGTTGAATTTGATCACACACAAGTTATTGATTATAAATCAAAAAACTCAAAACCTCTTAGCGCAATGGTAGAGGATTACGCCACGCTGCTCTTCGAGGCGCATTCCACGGATTATCAGACGCCGCATGCGCTACGCCAACTGGTGGTCGATCATTTTGCGATTTTGAAAGTCGGCCCGGCGTTGACTTTCGCGTTACGTGAAGCGCTGTTCGCTTTAGCAGCGATTGAAGAAGAAATCGTGCCGGCAAAAGCCTGTTCAGGGCTACGCCAGGTACTGGAAAACGTCATGCTCGATCGCCCGGAATACTGGCAAAGCCACTACCACGGCGATGGCCACGCGCAGCGGTTAGCACGCGGCTACAGCTATTCCGATCGCGTTCGCTACTACTGGCCGGACAGCCAGATAGACACCGCTTTAGCGCATCTGGTGCGCAATCTGGCCGATGAGGCCATTCCGCTTCCGCTCATTAGCCAGTATCTGCCTTTACAGTATGTAAAAGTTCGCGAGGGGGCGCTCAGCGCTACGCCGCATGAACTCATCATTAGCCACGTCCAGGACATATTGCAGCAATACCATGACGCCTGTCAGGGCATGACATCTCATAACGGATAACAACGAAGAGGAAACGGCGATGCCAAATATTGTTTTAAGTCGTATTGATGAACGCTTAATCCACGGCCAGGTTGGCGTGCAGTGGGTCGGGTTTGCAGGCGCGAATCTGGTTCTGGTTGCCAATGACGAGGTGGCTGAAGACCCTGTGCAACAGAATTTAATGGAAATGGTATTGGCAGAGGGAATTGCCGTGCGCTTCTGGTCGCTGCAGAAAGTCATCGACAACATTCATCGCGCCGCCGATCGGCAAAAAATATTGCTGGTATGTAAATCGCCCGCCGATTTTCTGACACTGGTTTCCGGCGGGGTGCCGGTATCGCGCATCAACGTCGGCAATATGCACTACGCCGACGGGAAACGACAAATTGCCAAAACCGTCTCTGTCGACGGCAATGATATTGCTGCCTTTAACGGTCTGAAATCCGCCGGCGTTGAGTGCTTCATTCAAGGAGTTCCGACAGAACCGGCAATGGATCTTTATAAACTGCTCTAAGGGGCTCGCCATGGAAATTTCGCTTTTTCAAGCCATTGCATTGGGTATCCTTGCCTTTATCGCCGGCCTGGATATGTTCAACGGATTAACCCATATGCATCGTCCGGTGGTGCTTGGCCCTCTGGTGGGTCTGATCCTCGGCGATCTTCATACCGGTATATTAACCGGCGGCACGCTGGAGCTGGTGTGGATGGGGCTGGCGCCGCTGGCCGGCGCGCAACCTCCAAACGTGATTATTGGGACCATCGTCGGTACCACCTTTGCCATTACCACCGGCGTTAAACCCGATGTCGCCGTCGGCGTTGCGGTTCCCTTCGCCGTCGCGGTTCAGATGGGGATAACATTCCTTTTCTCGGTAATGTCCGGTGTTATGTCGCGCTGCGATCGCATGGCGGCAAATGCCGATACCCGCGGCATTGAGCGCGTGAATTACCTGGCGTTGCTGGCGTTAGGCGCTTTTTATTTTCTCTGTGCCTTTCTGCCCATCTACTTTGGCGCAGAGCACGCCAAAACCGCGATCGATGTACTCCCTGAGCGCTTGATCGATGGTTTGGGCGTCGCGGGCGGCATCATGCCAGCAATCGGTTTTGCCGTACTGCTCAAAATCATGATGAAAAATGTCTACATCCCCTATTTCATCATCGGGTTCGTTGCTGCGGCCTGGCTCAAGCTCCCCGTGCTAGCCATTGCCGCCGCCGCGCTGGCTATGGCGCTTATCGACCTGCTACGTAAATCTCCCGAACCGACTCAATCTGCGGCGCCTAAAGAGGAATTCGAAGATGGCATCTAATCAACATACGCTGCCCAATGTGGCAGAAAGTGAAACAACGTTACTCACAGGCGTCAACGAAAACGTTTATGAAGATCAAAGCATTGGGGCCGACCTGACGCGAAAAGACATTAACCGGGTGGCCTGGCGCTCGATGCTTTTACAGGCATCATTTAACTATGAACGTATGCAAGCTTCCGGCTGGTTATATGGACTGCTGCCGGCATTGAAGAAAATCCACACCAATCCGCGCGATCTGGCGCGGGCGATGAAAGGACATATGGGGTTTTTTAACACTCATCCTTTCCTCGTGACCTTTGTCATCGGCATCATCCTGGCGATGGAGCGCTCGAAGCAGGATGTTAACAGCATCCAGAACACCAAAATCGCCGTTGGCGCGCCGCTCGGCGGTATCGGCGATGCCATGTTCTGGCTAACGTTACTGCCGATTTGCGGCGGCATTGGCGCCAGCCTGGCGCTTCAGGGTTCGATTCTCGGGGCCGTCGTTTTTATCGTCCTGTTTAATGTGGTCCATCTCGGCCTGCGTTTCGGCCTGGCGCATTACGCTTACCGGATGGGGGTAGCGGCGATCCCGCTCATCAAAGCCAATACCAAAAAAGTCGGTCATGCCGCTTCCATCGTCGGGATGACGGTGATTGGCGCGCTGGTAGCGACCTATGTTCGTCTAAGCACCACGCTTGAAATCACTGCCGGCGACGCCGTGGTTAAACTGCAAACCGATGTCATCGATAAGCTGATGCCCGCCTTTTTACCGCTGGTTTATACCCTGGCGATGTACTGGCTGGTACGCCGCGGCTGGAGCCCTCTCCGTCTTATCGGCATCACGGTCGCGCTGGGTATCGTAGGTAAATTCTGTCACTTCCTGTAACGCTAAGAGGTTTTCGATGTTAGGAATCATTTTGACCGGCCATGGCGGGTTTGCCAGCGGGATGGAAAAGGCAATGAAACAGATTCTGGGCGAACAGTCGCAATTCATTGCGATAGATTTCCCTGAATCATCCACCACCGCCCTGCTAACCGCACAGCTGGAACAGGCGGTCAATGAACTGGACGGTGAAGAAGACATTGTTTTTCTGACTGACTTACTCGGCGGCACGCCGTTTCGCATCGCCTCCACGCTGGCGATGCAAAAACGCGGCCGGGAAGTGATTACCGGCACTAACCTGCAGCTATTGTTGGAGATGGTGCTGGAACGCGAAGGATTAACCAGCGAAGCATTTCGTCTTCAGGCGCTGGAATGCGGTCACCGCGGGTTAACGTGTCTGGTCGACGAACTGGGACGCTGTCGGGAAGATCATGCTGTTGAGGAAGGCATATGAGCCGCATACTGCGCGCCAGGCGCTTACTCACAGAGCAAGGATGGCTTGATGACCATCAGCTACGGATTGAAAATGACGTTATCGTGGCGCTGGAGCCGATTCCCGCGGGTGTCCTCACTCGCGATGCCGAGCTGCTGTGTCCTGCTTATATCGATATTCATGTCCACGGCGGCGCAGGCGTAGATGTCATGGATGACGCGCCGGATACGTTAGATCTGCTGGCGAAACACAAAGCGCGTGAGGGGGTCGCCAGCTGGTTGCCGACCACCGTCACCGCGCCGTTAGCGGCAATCCATGCGGCGCTGGAACGTATTGCGCGGCGCGTTCACGCAGGCGGTCCAGGGGCGCAAATTCTTGGCAGCTATCTTGAAGGCCCTTACTTTACGCCGCCGCACAAAGGCGCCCATCCGGAACAGTGGTTCAGGGAACTGGATCTTGCCGAATTCGATCGGTTGATTGCGGTTTCTCGCGAGACGCTACGCGTCGTCGCCCTTGCCCCGGAAAAAGAGGGGGCGCTACAGGCAATCCGTCATCTTAAACGGCAAGGCGTGCGGGTCATGTTGGGCCATAGCGCGGCAACCTGGCAACAAACCTGTGCCGCCTTTGATGCCGGCGCGGATGGCCTGGTACATTGCTACAACGGTATGAGTGGATTGCATCATCGCGAACCAGGAATGGTCGGCGCAGGATTAACCGATAACCGCGCCTGGCTTGAACTCATTGCCGACGGCCATCACGTACATCCCGCGGCAATGCAGCTATGTTGCCGTTGCGCCGGAGATCGCATCATACTGATAACCGACGCGATGCAGGCGGCGGGTATGCCTGACGGCAATTACACCCTATGTGGCGAAACAGTAGAAATGCGTGATGGTATCGTCCGTACGCTAAATGGAAGTCTGGCGGGAAGTACCCTTTCACTCGATTCCGCCGTGCGTGCCGTCAGTTCATTACCCGGTATGACGGCTGAACAGGCTATTCATATGGCTTCTCTTCACCCGGCGCGGCTATTAGGGCTGGATCGACAATTAGGATCGTTACAACCGGGAAAAATGGCCGACATCATTGCAGTAGATAACGAACTGCGACTGGAAAATATCTGGATCCGCGGTGAAACGTTTTCGCTTTAAGCCCACTTCTCTCCTCAGGTCTGCAGCCTGCCTGCAGACCTTTCTTTTCCTTTCTTTTTGGATTCGCAATCGGTTCAAATAAAAACCATATTATTTCAATTTGTTATGTAAAAAATAATCCCAGAACGCGGCTATTTTCGTTTTATTGTCAATCATATTATTGAGCTTTCGATTTCTTTCATGTAAATTTTAATACATTAAAAGCAAGTCAAAGTGAAACGAAACGAAAGAACTGCATTAGCCCACACCGAAAGCGGAAATCATCACCATAAGGATTGCGTTATGTCAGAAAGATATACCCCCGCGCCATCAACCACTGGTACCTGGACCGAAGAAGAGATCCGCCAGCAACCAGGCAGTTGGATACAATCTTTAAAGAATATCGATTGTTTGCGATCGGAGATTGATGGTTTTCTCACGCCGTTGCTACGAAAAAACGATCTCCGTATCGTCCTGACCGGCGCCGGCACTTCTGCATTTATCGGCGAGATAATCGCGCCCTGGCTGTCCCGCCATAGTGGTAAAAACTTTAGCGCCGTTCCAACCACCGACCTTGTAACCAACCCGATGGATTATCTGGATCCCGCACATCCACTACTGCTGGTTTCGTTTGCCCGTTCAGGCAATAGCCCGGAGAGCGTGGCCGCAGTGGAACTAGCGAACCAGTTTGTTACAGAGTGTTATCACCTACCCATTACCTGCAACGAAGCAGGCAGCCTGTATCAAACCGCGCTGGATAGCGACAATGCTCTGCCGCTGTTGATGCCGCCAGAAACCCACGATCGCGGCTTTGCGATGACCAGTAGTATTACCACGATGATGGCCAGTTGCCTTGCAGTGTTCGCACCCAACCTCATTAATAGCCAGACATTCAGCGATGTCGCTGACTGCTGCCAGACGATTCTTAACTCGTTGAGCGATATTAACGCTGGGGTTTTCGGCAACGGAGCGTGGAAACGGATCGTTTACCTCGGTAGCGGCGGGTTGCAGGGCGCCGCGCGCGAATCCGCCCTGAAAGTGCTTGAGCTCACGGCAGGTAAGCTGGCCGCGTTTTATGACTCGCCTACCGGCTTCCGTCACGGGCCTAAGTCACTGGTGAATAACGAAACGCTGGTGGTGATGTTTGTCTCCAACCATCACTATACCCGCCAGTACGATCTGGATCTTCTCGCTGAGTTGCGTCGCGATCGCCAGGCTATGCGGATAGTAGCCATCGCCGCAGGTTCCGATCCTGTTATTGAAGCAGGCCCGCATATCATTCTCCCGCCATCACGACACTTCAACGATGTCGAACTGGCATTCAGCTTCCTGATGTACGCCCAGATTTTCGCGCTTAACCAATCTCTCGCCGTGGGCAACACCCCGGATACGCCTTCCGCCAGCGGTACCGTTAACCGCGTCGTACAAGGTGTCGTTATTCATCCCTGGCAGGCTTAAAAGGAGCGCGCCATGAGCATTATTTCCACCAAATATCTTCTGCAGGATGCCCAGAGTAAAGGTTATGCGGTTCCTGCATTTAACATTCATAACGCCGAGACGATCCAGGCGATCCTGGAAGCATGCAGTGAAATGCGATCGCCGGTGATCCTTGCCGGCACGCCGGGAACCTTTAAGCATATCGCGCTGGAGGAAATTTACGCGCTCTGCCACGCCTACTCCGCCACCTACGCGATGCCAATTGCGCTACATCTCGACCATCATGAGTCGCTGGCGGATATTCGTCGTAAGGTCAATGCCGGGGTCCGCAGCGCAATGATTGATGGCAGCCATTTTCCGTTTGATGAGAATGTGAAGCTGGTGAAATCAGTCGTCGATTTTTGCCACGCGCTGGATTGTAGCGTCGAGGCGGAATTGGGACGGCTTGGCGGAATGGAGGACGATCTTAACGTTGACGCGGAAAGCGCCTTTCTCACCGACCCGCAAGAGGCTAAACGCTTTGTCGAATTGACCGGTATCGACAGTCTCGCCGTGGCGATCGGTACCGCTCATGGGCTATATCAAAAAACGCCTAAGATTGATTTCCAACGGCTGGCGGAAATCAGGGAAGTGGTCGATATCCCTCTGGTGCTGCATGGCGCAAGCGATGTACCGGATGACTACGTCCGTCGTGCTATCACGTTGGGAATTTGCAAGGTCAATGTCGCCACAGAACTCAAAATCGCCTTCGCCGCCGCGGTGAAAAAATGGTTTGCTGACAATCCGCAAGGTAACGACCCACGTTATTACATGCGTGTCGGCATGGATGCGATGAAAGAAGTTGTAAAAAGTAAAATTAGCGTGTGCGGTTCCGCTAACCGACTATTACAGGCCGCAGAAGCTTGAACACCATACAATGACAAAACGTTAGCCCGAGAGGGCTAACGTTATTAACCTCTGATATAACGACAGCAAGGATCTTTCTAATGAAAAAAGTGCTCACTGTTTCGTTACTGGCCCTACTGGTTTCGCAAAGCGCGGCGGCCGCTGAATACACATTAAATAACGCATCGATGGCGCTTTCATTTAACGATGCGAACTCAGCAACAATGGTAAAAGATGAAAAATCGGCCCATCAACTTTCACCGCAAGAACTGTTTTTTCTCACGCTACCAGATGAAACCATCATCCACACCGCTGATTTTAAAGTAAAGAATGTCGAGAAAAATAGCGACTCTATTATTATCGATTATACCCGCCCCGATTTTAACGTCACGGTAAAGATGAACCTGATAAAGGGAAACTACGCGAGTATTGATTACACCATCGCGGCGGTAGGTCAATCGCGAGACGTGGCAAAAATAACTTTTTTCCCGACTAAAAAACAATCGCAAGCACCGTATGTCGATGGCGCAATCAATAGTTCACCGATTGTGGCTGATACCTTTTTTATATTGCCCGATAAACCTATCGTAAATACCTGGGCATATGAGGCGACCACGAATCTGAATGTAGAATTAAAAACAGCCATCGACCCCGCCGCACCACTCAGCTATACGACCTACTTCGGCACTTTTCCGGAAACCAATCAACTTCGTCGCAGCGTGAATATCTTTATTGATGCCGTGCGTCCACGCCCCTATAAACCCTATCTACACTATAACAGCTGGATGGATATTGGTTTCTTTACCACCTATAGCGAACAGGATGTGCTAAGCCGGATGGATGAATGGAATAAAGAGTTTATTTCCGGTCGCGGCGTCACATTAGATGCCTTTCTTCTGGATGACGGTTGGGACGATCGTACCGGCAGATGGCTCTTTGGCCCCGCCTTCAGCCAGGGATTCAGCAAAGTACGAGAAAAAGCGGCCAGCATGCATAGTTCTGTAGGGCTGTGGCTTTCCCCTTGGGGAGGTTATAACAAGCCCAGAGATATTCGCGTCTCCCACGCCAAAGAGTATGGCTTTGAAACGGTCGATGGCAAATTCGCGCTATCCGGACCGCACTATTTCAACAACTTCAATCAACAAATTATTAAGCTGATTAAAGACGAGCATATTACCTCTTTTAAGCTTGATGGTATGGGCAACGCAAATTCGCATATTGCGGGTAGTCAGTTTGCTTCCGATTTTGATGCATCTATCGCTTTATTGCATAACATGCGCAGCGCCAATCCTAATCAATTTATTAATTTAACCACCGGGACCAACGCCAGTCCTTCCTGGCTCTTTTATGCTGACGCTATCTGGCGCCAGGGAGACGATATCAATCTTTATGGCCCTGGAACGCCAGTACAGCAATGGATGACCTATCGGGATGCCGAGACTTATCGCTCAATTGTGCGTAAAGGACCGCTCTTCCCGCTTAACTCACTGATGTATCATGGTATTGTCAGTGCTGAAAATGCCTATTACGGGCTGGAAAAACCGCAAACCGATGGCGATTTCGCCGATCAGGTCTGGAGCTATTTCGCGACGGGTACGCAATTACAGGAGCTATACATCACACCATCGATGCTTAACAAAGCGAAGTGGGATACCCTGGCGCAGGCGGCAAAATGGTCGAGGGCAAATGCGGATGTGCTGGTGGATACCCATTGGGTCGGCGGCGATCCTACCGCGCTGGAAGTTTACGGCTGGGCTTCATGGAAGAAAGATAAGGCGATATTAGGCCTACGTAACCCATCAGATAAACCGCAACAGTATTTCCTGGATCTCGCAAAAGCGTTCGAGATACCGCAGGGAGAGACATCGCGGTTTACGTTAAAAAGCGTTTACGGTAGTAACACGACCTTCCCAGCTGATTACCAGCAAGCGGTTATTGTTACGCTACAACCCTTACAAACGCTGGTTTTCGAAGCGACGCCGGTAAAATAGTCAGCCGCGCCCGGTTAACCCCGGGCGCAGTGGTTATCCCTGCTGCTCCAGCGCGTATTTATACAGAGCGTTCTTCTTCACGCCGTGAATTTCCGCGGCCAGCGCGGCGGCTTTCTTCAACGGCAGTTCCGCCTGTAGCAGCGCCAGAGTCCGCAGCGCGGCTGCCGGCAGCGCCTCTTCCTGGGCCTTAAAACCTTCGACGATCAGCACCATCTCGCCTTTGCGGCGATTTTCGTCTTCCTTCACCCACGCCACCAGCTCGCCAATCGGCGCGCCGTGGATAGACTCCCAGGTTTTGGTCAGCTCGCGTGCCAACACTACGTAACGGGATTCGCCCAGAACCGCGCAGATATCCTCCAGGCTCTCCACCAGACGGTGCGTTGACTCATAAAAGATAATAGTGCGCGGCTCTTCTTCCAGCGCCTTCAGGGTATCGCGGCGGCCTTTCGATTTCGCCGGCAGGAAACCTTCATAGCAGAAACGATCGGACGGCAAACCGGCGGCGCTCAGAGCGGCAATCGCTGCACAAGGGCCCGGTAGCGGCACGACGCGAATATTGGCTTCACGGCAGGTACGCACCAGATGGTAGCCGGGATCGTTAATCAGCGGCGTGCCGGCATCGGACACCAGCGCGATGTTTTGCCCCTCTTTTAATTTCGCTAAAAGTGTTTCGGCCTTTTGCTGCTCGTTATGGTCGTGAAGGGCAAATAAACGGGCGTTAATCGCAAAATGCTGCAGCAGCAAACCGGTATGGCGGGTATCCTCCGCAGCAATTAAATCAACAGCTTGCAACACTTCCAGTGCGCGCTGCGTGATATCAGACAGATTCCCTATCGGAGTGGGCACAATGTACAGTTGCCCCTGAGAATTATCCGCTGATTCGTGTTGTTTCATTGTCTCGTCCGTATTGCCGATTTAATATTGAGCATTGAGCCAAAAAAATATCACTGGATACATATGGTACCGTCAACATTTCTTCGTTCTAAGCCCGCGCGCTGTCTGCCCGTATTGCTGGCTACTCTTCTTTTTGCTGGCTGCGGCACCCACACGCAGGATCAAAGCACGGCGTTTATGCAGGGTACGTCGCAGGCCAACTCCAGTTTCTACCTACAGCAGATGCAGCAAAGCACGAATGATAGCAAGACCAACTGGCAATTACTCGCCATTCGTGCACTGCTGCAGGAAGGTAAGAAGCAGCAGGCTATCGACCTGTACAACCAACTGCCGTCGAACCTGAACAGCACGCAGGCCCGCGAACAGTCGCTGCTGGCGGTGGAAGTCAAACTGGCGCAAGGCGATTACCAGGGCGCGAAGGCATTGCTGAGCAAACTCGATCCTCTCAGTTTTGAGAAAAATCAGCAGCCGCGCTACTGGCAGGCGCAAATTGACGCCAGCCAGGGACAGCCGTCTCTGGCATTGCTGCGTGCGCTGATTGCCCAGCAGCCCCTGCTAAACCAGACGAAGCAAAAACAACAAAACATCGACGCCACATGGAAAGCGCTAACGGCGATGACCCCACAGCAGGCCAACGCGCTGGTAATCAATGCCGACGAAAACGTGCTGCAGGGCTGGCTCGATCTGCAGCGGATGTGGTTCGACAACCGCAACGATCCGGCAATGCTGAAAGCGGGCGTCAAAGACTGGCAAATCCGTTATCCGCAGAACCCGGGGGCGCAGATGCTGCCCACTGCGCTGGTGAATATGCAAAACTATAAACCGGCCTCGACCAATAAAATCGCCCTGCTGCTGCCTCTGAACGGCCAGGCGGCGATTTTCGGCCGCACTATCCAGCAGGGTTTTGAAGCGGCGAAGAATGGCGCCCCAGCGGTCCAGGGCAGCGCAGTGCCGGCGCAGGTCGCCCAGGCGGCGAATGTTGCCGGCAATAACGATGTGGTGAGCCCTTCGCAGGCGGAAGTCGGCGATCTCACCGCCACCGGCAGCCAGGCCGCGCCGGTGCAGGCGACAGCGGAGACGCAGGCCGCGCCTGCCGCAAAACCAGCAGCCGCTCCGCTATCCGCCCCGGTTACCGCAACGCCGGCAGCACAACCGGTAGCACAACCGGTGAGCGCGCCAGCCGCGCAGCCGCAGCCCGCGGTGGCGACCACCGCCAATCCTGCCGCTGAACTGAAGATTTACGATACCACCAGCCAGCCGATGAGCCAGCTGCTGGCGCAGGTACAGCAGGACGGCGCCACCCTCGTGGTCGGCCCGCTGCTGAAAGAAAACGTCGAAGAGGTGATGAAAAGCAACACCTCGCTGAACGTGCTCGCCCTTAATCAGCCGGGCAAAGTCGAGAACCGTCCGAATCTGTGCTACTTCGCGCTCTCCCCGGAAGATGAAGCCCGCGACGCGGCGCGTCATATTCACGATCAGGGCAAGCAAACGCCGTTACTACTGGTGCCGCGCGGCGCGCTTGGCGACCGCGTGGTCAGCGCGTTCGCCGACGAGTGGCTGAAACTGGGCGGCGGTACGGTGCTGCAGCAACGTCTGGGATCGACAGCGGAGCTGAAATCCGGCGTCAACGGCGGCGGCATCTCGCTGACCGGCAGCCCGGTATCGACGCTGCCGTCATCTGTGGATAGCTCGCTCGGCAGCCCAGGCGACGTTCCGGTCAGCAGCGGCGGCAGCATCGATGCCGCCTATATCGTCGCTACCCCGGAACAAATTGGCTATATCAAGCCGCTGATCGCCATGCGCAACGGCAGCCAGAGCAACGTCACCCTGTACGCCAGCTCCCGCAGCGCCCAGGGCACCTCCGGCCCGGATTTCCGTCTGGAGATGGAAGGCCTGCAATATAGCGAAATCCCGATGCTGGCTGGCAGTAACCCGGCGCTGATGCAGCAGGCGCTCTCCGCCGTGCGTAACGACTACTCGCTGGCGCGTCTGTATGCGATGGGCGCCGACGCCTGGTCGCTGGCGAATCATTTCGCGCAAATGCGCCAGAGCCCAGGTTACGAGCTGAACGGCAATACGGGCGATCTGACGGCCACGCCGGACTGCGTGATCAACAGGAAGTTATCATGGCTCAAGTACCAGCAGGGACAAATCGTCGCAGCCAACTAAGCAAACAGACCGGCGACGCCTGGGAAAGCCAGGCGCGTCGGTGGTTAGAACGGCATGGACTGCGTTTTATCGCCGCCAACGCCCGCGAGCGCGGCGGCGAGATCGATCTTATTATGCGCGACGGCGCGGTTATCGTGTTCGTCGAAGTGCGCTACCGGCGCAGCGCCAGCTACGGCGATGCCGCCGCCAGCGTCACGCCGCAAAAGCAACAACGTCTTCTCAAGGCTGCTCGTCTGTGGCTCTCCCGGCAGAATGGGAGTTTTGATACTGTGGATTGCCGTTTCGATGTGGTAGCCTTCACCGGCAACGACATCCAATGGCTGAAAAACGCCTTTGGCGAATAGCGTATTATCAGATTTAAGGGATCCCGTGCTCGACAGAATTAAAGCCTGCTTTACCGAAAGCATTCAAACCCAAATCGCCGCCGCGGAAGCGCTCCCGGACGCCATCTCGCGCGCGGCTATGACGCTCGTTCAGTCGCTGCTTAACGGCAACAAAATCCTCTGTTGTGGTAATGGCACCTCCGCCGCCAACGCACAGCATTTTGCTGCCAGCATGATCAATCGTTTCGAAACAGAGCGCCCTGGTTTACCCGCCATTGCACTAAATACCGATAATGTGGTCTTAACCGCAATCGCCAACGATCGCCTGCATGATGAAATCTACGCTAAACAGGTGCGCGCGCTGGGTCACGCCGGCGACGTACTGTTGGCGATTTCTACGCGCGGCAATAGTCGGGATATCGTGAAAGCCGTGGAAGCGGCGGTCACCCGCGATATGACTATCGTGGCGTTAACCGGTTACGACGGCGGCGAGCTGGCTGGCCTGTTAGGTCAGCAGGACGTTGAAATCCGCATTCCTTCGCACCGCAGCGCGCGGATCCAGGAAATGCACATGCTTACCGTCAATTGTCTGTGCGATTTGATTGATAACACGCTTTTTCCACACCAGGACGAATAAGGAGAACACATGAAGGCTCTCTCGCCCCTCGCCATCCTGCTTTCTGCGCTACTGCTACAGGGCTGCGTCGCCGCAGCGGTAGTCGGTACGGCAGCCGTCGGCACCAAAGCGGCAACGGACCCGCGTACGGTGGGTACGCAGGTTGATGACAGCACCCTGGAGCTACGCGTTAACAGCGCCTTAGGGAAAGATGAACAGATTAAGAAAGAAGCGCGTATTAACGTCACCGCTTATCAGGGTAAGGTCCTGCTGACCGGTCAGTCGCCGACCGCCGATCTCTCCTCTCGCGCCAAACAAATCGCGATGGGAGTTGAAGGGACTACCGAAGTCTTCAATGAAGTGCGTCAAGGCCAGCCGATTGGCTTAGGTACCGCGTCGTCGGATACCTGGATCACCACCAAAGTTCGTTCCCAACTGCTGGGCAGCGATCAGGTGAAGTCTTCCAACGTGAAAGTGACGACCGAAAATAGCGAAGTGTTCCTGATGGGCCTGGTCACCGACCGTGAAGGCCGCGCGGCGGCAGATATCGCCAGCCGGGTAAGCGGCGTGAGCCGCGTCACCACCGCCTTTACCTATCTTAAATAAACGTTATCTAACCCGGCTGGCGCTTCGCTAAGCCGGGCTACCAAATAGCATTATGCTGTAGCCCCGCGCCACCGGGATTTTGAGGCCACCAACACCGGCAGTATAAATTAAAGGCAGGCCGCACGGACCGTAGGCCGGGTAAGGCGCAGCCGCCACCCGGCACAAAATCCGGCGCCCCGCGCCGGATAAATTACACCAGCGCCAGCGCGCCGACGATCGCCCCGCACAACGCCACCAGCCCGCCGGTTAGCCACAGCGCTTTAGCCGGAAACGCCTTACGCAACATAACCAGCGACGGTACGCTCACCGCAGGCAAGGTAATCAGCAGCGCCAGCGCCGGCGCGGTGCCCATTCCAGCCAGCATCATCGTCTGCACAATCGGGATTTCCGCCGCCGTCGGGATAACGAACAGACAACCGGCTATCGCCATTGCGATCACCCAGAACAGCGTGTTATCGACCGCGCCCTCGGCGTGCGGGAACAACCAGACCCGCGCCGCGCCCAGTACCAGCACCGCGAGGATGTAAACCGGGATCGTACTCCAGAACAGCGACCACAGCGCGCGCAGCCAGCGGTTGATAAAACTGCCCTCATCATTCTTCAGTTGGCTAACGTCTTCCGCCGCTACCGGCTGCGTCGCCGCCTCTTTTACCCATTTTTGCACCAGCGTCGCCACCACCAGCACCGTCGCCAGCCCGGCTACCAGCCGGATCAGAGCAAACTGCCAGCCAAGCACGAAACCCATAAAAACCAGCGTCGCCGGGTTCAGCAGCGGGTTGCCCATCCAGAACGCCAGCGCCCCGCCCATCGACACCTGCTGTTTACGCATTCCGGCGGCAACCGGCGCGGCGCAGCAGGTACACATCATCCCCGGTAGCGAAAAAATCGCTCCCAGCAGCGTGCCCTGAAAACGAGATTGCCCAAGCGTGCGCAGCAGCCAGTCGCGGGGGATCAGCACCTGAATAAGCGAACCGAGCAGCACGCCGAGCGCCGCCGCTTTCCAGACCGCGAGGAAGTAAACCATCGCGTAATCCCATGCCGCCTGCAGCGGGTTTACATCAGCCTGGGCGAGAATAGATTTACCGATACTGTGGGTTTCCGCGGCCGTAAAGGCTTTACCGTAATACGGCTGCCATTTGACGTACCACAGGCCAACGATAACGACGAGAAAGAACAGCGCGGGTTTCCACCATTGAAATGGTGATGCCGCCTGAGATGAAGACTGACCAGCCATAGCATTCCCCAGGGAGAAGAGATAATAAATAAGGAGGTGAATACTACGCCTGCCGTCCAAATTTGAAAATGATTAATCCGCCTGCCTGGCGGCGCGTTCCCGTAGCTGAGACGAGGTCAGGATCTGGACGCCTTCATGGCTCGGCGCCAGCGCCTCGGCCAGCAGAGCCGTCGCCACATCGCGGGCCTGAATGGCTTTCCAGTCTCCAGGCAGAAAACGAAATAGCGGTGCAAAGAGCGTTTCATTGGCGCGTTTATGCTCCCGATCGCCCAGCAACATCGAAGGACGGGCAATAGTCAGCCGCGGCCACTCCTGCGCAATCAGCGCCTCTTCCATTTCTCCTTTCACGCGGTTATAGAAGAAGGGCGAATGCGAATTGGCGCCCATCGCGCTGACCACCAGCATATGTTGCGCCCCGAGGCGCTTCCCGACCAGCGCCGTATCCACCACCAGCGTATAGTCAGCATGCACAAACGCTTCTTTACTCCCCGCTTCCCGTCGCGTGGTGCCCAGGCAGCAGAATACGATATCGACAGGATCAACCACCTGCGCCAGTGCATCGGTCAACTGCGGATCGTGTGGATTGAATATCCCCTCCGCCGGAGCAAGCGGACGGCGCGTTGGCGCAGCAATCGCGCTAATACGCGGCTCACTCTGTAGCAGCCGAAGTAAGTGCCCACCAACTAAGCCAGTCGCGCCGGTTAATAATACCTGACTCATCAAATCTCCTTTGCAGAATTGTCTGCCTTGCACTTTGCCCCACATGTTCCAGGCTTAATAGCTTACGAGGTAAGTATCCACCATCATCATGGAAATGCCTCATTCACTGCCAAAAGATCGGAGGAAGAATGAGTAAAAAGATTGCCGTACTAATCACCGACGACTTCGAAGATTCTGAATTCACCTCACCTGCCGAGGCTTTTAAACTTGCCGGGCATCAGGTCGTGACAATTGAGAAACAGGCAGGAAAAACGGTAAAAGGGAAGCAAGGCGAGGCTGAAGTGGCGATCGACAAAGCGATTGATGACGTGACGCCGGCGCAGTTTGACGCCCTGTTGCTGCCTGGCGGCTATTCACCGGACCAGTTGCGGGGTGATGAGCGCTTCGTCACTTTTACTCGCGACTTCGTGAATAGCGGTAAACCGGTCTTTGCCATTTGTCACGGCCCGCAGTTACTCATCAGCGCAGACGTCATTCGCGGGCGTAAGCTCACGGCGGTTAAACCCATCGTGGTCGACGTGAAAAACGCCGGCGGTGAGTTTTACGATCAGGAAGTGGTGCTTGATAACGATCAGTTAGTCACCAGCAGAACCCCGGACGATCTTCCGGCGTTCAATCGCGAGGCGCTACGCCTGCTCGGAGCTTGAGTCGCGCAGCCAATATAGCTTTTTGCCAAAACCCAGCGTGTTGTCGGTAAATTTAAGCTCGTCGGGACGGATCTCCCACACCGGCGCCGACAACATGCGGGCGACCGGAAAGCGTTTAACGTAGCGTTTTCGCATCTCAGCCTCTTCGTCACCGTGAAGGCGGCGGATCTCCCCCTTAAACTGCACGCCGCGGATTAAGGCAACGGTCTTTGGCTGGCCGTTGACCGTCCCGGCGACCTTCGCGCGTTCGCCGGTCATCTGGCCGTGACGGGTTTTTTCGTCGCTCAGCAGATAAAAAACGACGTTATCCGGATCGTAAACGTAAAACGCATTGGCGCACCACAGCTCGTCATCACGTGCGACGCACCAGGTGATGACGTGTTGTTTACCCAGCCAGCGGCTAATCGCGGCAAGCGTATCCATCTTTATTCTCCATTATGCTATGGTGCACACACCCTAACAGACTGACGTTATTACCGTGTGCTGGTTTCTCTATCTTATTCGAACCGCTGATAACCGCCTGTATACCGGCATTACCACCGATGTTCCGCGCCGCTTTCTTCAGCATCAGGAAGGCAAAGGAGCGAAAGCGCTGCGCGGCAAAGGCGAACTGGCGCTGGCGTTTAGTCAGAAAGTTGGTGACCACTCACTCGCTCTGCGGCTGGAGTATCGCATCAAGCAGCTAACGAAGCGCCAGAAAGAGCGCCTCGTTGCCGGGGATGGTTCGTTCGAGACCCTGCTGGAGGGGCTCAGAAGCGATTGAAATGATCGCTGTACTCGACCAGACCGTGTACGCCCTGCAGCGCGTCATCCGCCAGACGGTGCACCTGGAAGGCTTCCGCGGTGTCCGGCCAGCGGCAGCGTAAATCGAACGCGGCGGCGGGTTCAAAGCCTAAACGGCCATACAGCGCCGGTTCGCCCAGCGTAACCACCGCGGCGTAGCCAAATTCATTTAATGAATCCAGCCCTTCGTAGACCAGCTGTCGGCCAATACCCTGGCCGCGATAGCTTTCATCTACCGCCAATGGCGCCAGACCTACCCACTGCAGCTCTTCGCCTTCGACGGTGACCGGGCTAAAGGCAACGTAGCCCACCACCTGGCCTTCATCGTCAGTGGCGACTAAGCCCAGCGTGATCAAACCATCTTCACGCAGATCGTGCACCAGCTTCGCTTCCGCGTCGCTGCCGAACGTACGGCGCAGCAGCGCGTCGATACCCGGCGCATCAATCCCAATTTCCACTCGAATCAGCATGCCTCACCTACCGATGTCTGTTCAGGTTTCTGCGGGCTCTTCAGGCCTGCTTCGACAAAATCCGCCATCTGCAGCAGCATGACCCGCAGTGCTTTCGGCATCTGCTCCAGCTCGATGGCATCCATCAGGTTCTTCACGTATAGACCCAGCTCAGTATCACCTTCAATCACCAGACGACGCTGGAAGAATAGCGTATCCGGATCCTGTTTACGCGCGGCAATCATCAGCAGATCGCTGGCATCGGCGCTAAAGCTGACGTCGGCGTCAGCCTGCTGGCTGACCACCAGGCGACCGTCGACTACCGAGGTATACCACAGCAGGCCAATATCGCGCACATTAATACTTAACCAGCGACCTTCGAGAAACTCCAGTTCTCCATCCGCCAGCGCCTGGCGAAATTGCCAGCTCAATACTTGTTCCAGCACCTGGCGCTTGAGGGCAAAAGGCGCCAGCTTAACCGGCACGCTCATTAAAGACGGGCCAAAACGGACCAGCCGGGAACGCAGTTCATCCAACACAAGCTTCACTCCATGCATGCAATAGTTTCGCTATTGTGCCATATCAAATAAACGACATAGCGGCGTAAATCAACAAAATCGCGATGATGGTCGCCAGCTATTGAGCCCACCAATACGCTTTTAACTGCCTCAAATCAAAAATTGTCACCAGAAGGTTAACTAAAATCCCAGCTCGTTAACCATTTTGCGTCCCTGACCGGCCGCGTTTTTCAGGAAAAATTATGGAGCTGCTCTGCCCCGCCGGTAACCTCCCGGCACTTAAGGCGGCCATCGAAAACGGCGCTGATGCCGTGTATATCGGGCTGAAAGATGACACCAATGCCCGCCACTTTGCCGGCCTTAATTTCACCGAAAAGAAATTGCAGGAAGCCGTCAGCTTTGTGCACCAGCATCGCCGTAAGCTACATATCGCGATTAACACCTTCGCCCATCCCGACGGTTATGCCCGCTGGCAGCGTGCTGTGGATATGGCCGCGCAATTGGGCGCCGACGCGCTTATCCTCGCCGATATCGCCATGCTGGAGTACGCCGCGGAACGCTATCCGCACATTGAACGTCACGTTTCAGTGCAGGCGTCCGCCACTAACGAAGAGGCGGTGCGTTTTTATCACCGCAACTTTGACGTTGCCCGCGTCGTACTGCCGCGGGTGTTATCCATTCACCAGGTGAAACAGTTAGCCCGCGCCACGCCGGTACCGCTGGAAGTCTTCGCCTTCGGTAGCTTATGCATCATGGCGGAAGGCCGCTGCTATCTCTCGTCGTATCTCACCGGCGAATCGCCAAATACCGTCGGCGCCTGTTCGCCCGCGCGCTTCGTCCGCTGGCAGCAAACGCCGCAGGGGCTGGAGTCACGCCTTAACGAAGTGCTGATCGATCGCTATCAGGATGGCGAGAATGCCGGTTATCCGACGCTGTGCAAAGGCCGCTACCTGGTCGACGGCGAGCGCTACCACGCGCTGGAAGAACCCACCAGCCTCAATACCCTGGAGCTGTTGCCAGAACTGATGGCCGCCAATATCGCCTCGGTAAAAATCGAAGGCCGTCAGCGCAGCCCGGCATACGTCACCCAGGTAGCGAAAGTCTGGCGTCAGGCGATCGACCGCTGTAAAGCCGATCCGCAGAATTTCGTGCCGCAATCCGCATGGATGGAAACCCTTGGTTCGATGTCCGAAGGAACGCAAACCACCCTTGGCGCCTATCACCGTAAATGGCAGTGAGAAACATGAAATATTCATTAGGGCCGGTGCTGTACTACTGGCCAAAAGAGACGCTGGAAGATTTTTACCAGCAGGCGGCAAACAGTAGCGCTGACACCATTTATCTGGGCGAGGCGGTGTGCAGCAAGCGCCGCGCCACTAAAGTCGGCGATTGGATCGAAATGGCGAAAGCGCTGGCCGGTAGCGGCAAGCAGGTGGTGCTCTCCACCCTCGCGCTGGTGCAGGCCTCCTCCGAACTGGGCGAGCTGAAGCGCTATGTCGAGAACGGCGAATTCCTGATTGAAGCCAGTGACCTCGGCGTGGTCAACCTCTGCGCCGAACGCAAGCTGCCCTTCGTCGCCGGTCATGCGCTGAACTGCTACAACGCCGTCACTTTGCGCCTCCTGCTGAAGCAGGGCATGACGCGCTGGTGCATGCCAGTGGAGCTTTCCCGCGACTGGCTGGCTAATTTGCTGACCCAGTGCGAAGAACTGGGCATTCGCAACCAGTTTGAAGTCGAAGTGCTGAGCTACGGCCATCTGCCGCTGGCTTATTCCGCGCGCTGCTTTACCGCCCGCTCGGAAGACCGGCCAAAAGACGAATGCGAAACCTGCTGCATCAAGTACCCAACCGGGCGCAGCATGCTGTCGCAGGAGAACCAGCAGGTGTTTGTGCTTAACGGCATTCAGACGATGAGCGGCTACGTCTATAACCTTGGCAACGAGTTAACCTCGATGCACGGTCTGGTGGATATGGTGCGCCTGTCGCCGATGGGCAGCGAGACCTTCGCCATGCTCGACGCCTTCCGCGCCAACGAAAATGGCGCTGCGCCGCTGGATCTCACCGCCAACAGCGATTGCAACGGCTACTGGAAACGGCTGGCCGGGCTGGAGCTGCAGGTCTGATACATCTGCCGGATGGCGGCATAAATGCCTTATCCGGCCTACAATCCGCGTGGCCGGTCGTTAATTTATCCACTTTTCCGGCTGAAACTACCGGTGTTGGTGGCCTCAAAATCGCTGAGACGTTCCCGGAAGGCCGGGGCAGCCCGCATGGATGCGGGCTGAGGGCCGTGATTTGCAAGGACGCTGCCTCGGCCCGACCCGAAGCCTGTAGGGATAAGTCGAAGGAACCACGGAGTGGCGATTTTGGCGGCCAGAGCCCGGGGGTACAGGGGGCGGCGGCGACTGGCCGCCCCCTGTGCGCTCCCTGCGTCATGAGAGATATAACGCTGGAGAAAGAGCCGGAGCGCAATATGCTCTAAAGTAACATGAGATACTTTTCCATAGCGGAGAAAGTGGCAAATCCATAACCGTATCTACTGTAGGCCCGATACACGTAGCCCCATCAAAAGCATCTTCTTTCCGCTTCTCGCTTTATAAAGCTCACTTTGTTAACACCATTCACTATTCTTTAATGCAGTATTAAATGATTAGCAGCTAGAAAAGTGAGCCTTTATGACTGATAAAACCATTCCGTTCTCGGTGCTCGATCTGGCGCCGATCCCGCAGGGATCTTCGGCTAAAGAAGCCTTTTCCCACTCTCTCGCTCTCGCCCGGCTGGCGGAATCCCGCGGCTACCACCGTTACTGGCTGGCTGAGCACCATAATATGGTGGGCATTGCCAGCGCGGCGACTTCGGTGTTGATTGGCTATCTTGCCGCCAATACCACCACCCTGCATCTGGGCTCCGGAGGCGTGATGTTGCCAAACCATTCGCCGCTGGTGATCGCCGAACAGTTCGGCACCCTGAATACGCTGTATCCCGGACGTATCGATCTCGGCCTTGGCCGCGCGCCGGGCAGCGATCAGCCGACCATGCGCGCGCTGCGTCGCCATATGAGCGGCGATGTCGATAATTTCCCGCGCGATGTGGCGGAGCTGGTGGACTGGTTTGACGCCCGCGATGCTCATCCGCAGGTGCGCCCGGTTCCCGGCTATGGCGAACGAATTCCGGTGTGGCTACTGGGCTCAAGCCTGTACAGCGCGCAGCTGGCGGCGCAGCTTGGTCTGCCGTTTGCTTTCGCCTCTCACTTCGCGCCGGACATGTTATTCCAGGCGCTGCATCTGTATCGCAGCAATTTCAAACCTTCGGCGCGGCTCGAAAAACCGTACGCGATGGTATGCATCAATATTATCGCCGCCGATAGCAATCGCGACGCGGAGTTCCTCTTTACTTCGATGCAGCAGGCCTTCGTTAAGCTGCGCCGCGGCGAAACCGGGCAGTTGCCGCCGCCGGTGGAAAATATGCATCAGCTGTGGTCAGCGTCCGAGCAGTATGGTGTGCAGCAGGCATTAAGCATGTCGCTGGTTGGCGATAAAACCAAAGTTCGCCACGGGTTAGCGTCGATTCTTCGCGAAACGGAAGCGGACGAAATCATGGTTAACGGCCAGATCTTCGACCACCAGGCGCGCCTGCATTCCTTTGATTTAGCGATGCAGGTGAAAGAGGAGTTGTTAGGTTAGTGACGCGGTAAGCCCGGTGCGCGTCACGCCACCGGGCGATGCGGTTATTGATAAACCGGCAGCAGATTAAAGCTCGACAGGAAATGCACCACCGCGTTGCCGAGCCCGAACAGCAGGATCAGCGTAATCATCGGTTTTCCGCCCCAAACGCGGAACTGCGGGCTACCGAAGCGTTTACGCGAAGCGCGGGCCAGCAGCGCCGGCACAATCGCCGCCCATACCGTCGCCGCCAGACCGGCATAGCCGATGGCGTAAAGGAAGCCATCTGGTTTCACCAGCCCGCCGATCATCGGCGGGATAAAGGTCAACAGCGCGGTTTTAAAGCGTCCCATCGCGCTATCGTCAAAGCCAAACAGATCCGCGAGATAATCGAACAGCCCCAGCGTCACGCCGAGGAAGGAACTGGCGACGGCAAAGTTGGAGAACACCACCAGCAGCAGATCCAGACCGCGGCTATTCAGCACGCCGCTCAGCGCCTGCACCAGCACATCAATGTTGCCGCCCTTCTGGGCGATACCGATAAACTGCGGACGAGGGATATTACCCATCGTCACCAGCAGCCAGACCACATACAGACCCAGCGCCAGCAGCGTACCGTAAATCAGACAGCGGGTAATGGTACGCGGATCCTTACCATAATATTTCATCAGGCTCGGCACGTTACCGTGATAGCCAAACGAGGCCAGACAGAACGGCAGCGTCATCAGCAGATATGGCGCATAGGAGGCATTCTTCTCCACGACGTTAAACAGCGTCGTCGGCTCGACGTGCCCCAGCAGGCTGCCGAAGGTCAGAAAGAAGGTAATCACCTTAGCGCCCAGTACGATAGCCGTCATGCGGCTTACCGCTTTCGTGCTCATCCAAACGATAAAGGCCACCAGCAGCGCGAAGCCGAAGCCCGCAGCGCGCGCGGGTACGTTCAGCGACATTTCACTGAAGGTGTGGTGCAGGATCGAACCGCTCGCCGAAATATAGGCGTAGGTCAGGATATACAGCACAAAGGCGATCGACACGCCGTTTACCAGGTTCCAGCCTTTGCCGAGCAGGTCTTTGGTAATGGTGTCGAAGCTGGAGCCAATCCGGTAGTTAAGGTTGGCTTCCAGAATCATCAAACCGGAGTGCAGCATGCAGAACCAGGTAAAAACCAGCGCCGCCAGCGACCAGAAGAACCACGCGCCGGACATAACCACCGGCAGCGAGAACATGCCCGCGCCAATAATTGTGCCGCCGATAATCACCACGCCGCCAAATAAAGACGGTCGGGTGGCCGTAGTGGTTAGTGTCGCCATTTGCCGAAATCTCCAGTCGAAAATACTTCGCTCACGTTGAGCATGACGCACTGTACCAGTACACGAGTACAAAAGAAATAAAAAAAGCCCCAATCATGACGATCGGGGCTGTATTATTTACTTTACGCTAGCGGATTGCGCTTATTACGCATCGCCACCGAAACGACGACGACCCGCGGAATCATCACGGCGCGGCGCGGAAGCATCGTCACGACGCGGCGCGCGGCCGCCTTCACGACGTTCGCCGCTGAAACGACGACCTTCACCACGACCGCCTTCACGACGTTCGCCACCGAAGCTACGACCGCCTTCACGACGCTCGCCGCCGAAGCCACGACCGCCTTCACGACGCTCGCCGCCGCCACGACGTTCGGTGCGCGGCTGCGCATCGCCCAGCAGCTGCATGTTCATCGGCTTGTTCAGGATGCGGGTACGAGTAAAGTGCTGCAGCACTTCGCCCGGCATACCTTTCGGCAGTTCGATGGTGGAGTGAGAACCGAACAGCTTGATGTTACCGATGTAACGGCTGCTGATGTCGCCTTCGTTAGCGATCGCGCCAACGATATGACGAACTTCAACGCCGTCATCACGGCCCACTTCAATGCGGTACAGTTCCATCTCACCCACGTCACGGCGCTCACGCTTCGGACGATCTTCACGATCGCCACGCGGACCGCGGTCATTACGGTCGCCACGGCGTTCGAAACGGTCATCACGATCGCGGAATTCACGACGCGGACGCATCGGCGCATCCGGCGGAACGATCAGAGAACGTTCGCCCTGGGCCATTTTCAGCAGCGCAGCGGCCAGCGTTTCTACGTCCAGCTCTTCGCCTTCCGCGGTCGGCTGGATTTTCGCCAGCAGCGCACGGTACTGGTCCAGATCGCTGCTTTCCAGCTGCTGCTGAACTTTAGCGGCGAATTTCTCCAGGCGACGTTTGCCCAGCAGTTCTGCGTTCGGCAGTTCTACTTCAGGGATCGTCAGCTTCATCGTACGTTCGATGTTACGCAGCAGGCGACGCTCACGGTTCTCAACGAACAGCAGCGCGCGACCCGCACGACCCGCACGACCGGTACGACCGATACGGTGAACGTAAGATTCGGAATCCATCGGGATGTCATAGTTAACAACCAGGCTGATGCGCTCAACGTCCAGGCCGCGGGCCGCAACGTCGGTGGCGATCAGGATGTCCAGACGACCGTCTTTCAGGCGCTCCAGGGTCTGCTCACGCAGCGCCTGGTTCATATCGCCGTTAAGCGCGGCGCTGTTATAACCGCTACGCTCCAGCGCTTCTGCCACTTCCAGGGTCGCGTTTTTGGTACGCACGAAGATAATCGCCGCATCAAAGTCTTCCGCTTCCAGGAAACGCACCAGCGCTTCGTTTTTACGCATGCCGTAAGCAGTCCAGTAGCTCTGGCTGATGTCCGGGCGCGTGGTGACGCTGGACTGAATGCGCACTTCCTGCGGCTCTTTCATGAAGCGGCGGGTAATGCGACGAATCGCTTCCGGCATAGTGGCGGAGAACAGAGCGGTCTGATGACCTTCCGGGATCTGCGCCATAATGGTTTCTACGTCTTCGATAAAGCCCATGCGCAGCATTTCATCTGCTTCGTCCAGTACCAGGCCGCTCAGTTTAGAGAGATCCAGCGTACCGCGCTTCAGGTGGTCCAGCAGACGACCCGGGGTACCGACAACGATCTGCGGCCCCTGACGCAGGGCGCGCAGCTGCACGTCATAACGCTGGCCGCCGTACAGGGCAACCACGTTTACGCCGCGCATATGTTTAGAGAATTCCGTCATTGCTTCTGCAACCTGTACCGCCAGTTCGCGGGTCGGCGCCAGCACCAGAATCTGTGGTGCTCTCAGCTCAGGATCGATGTTGTTCAGCAGCGGTAAAGAGAACGCTGCGGTCTTACCGCTACCGGTCTGGGCCATACCCAGAACGTCGCGGCCGTCCAGCAGATGCGGAATGCACTCAGCCTGGATCGGAGATGGTTTTTCGTAACCCAGATCGTTAAGCGCTTCAAGGATAGGAGCCTTCAGGCCCAGATCTGCAAAAGTGGTTTCGAATTCAGCCATGTAGTACGTGTGCCTCAAAATTAATGGCGGCCAGTCTACATAACTCATCGTGAAAATTTAGAGTAATTTTCATTGAAAAGTGTGAACCGGCTCAAAGTAGGTGTATTAACGAACAACAACGCCCTCACCCGCGAAGGTGATGGCAATCAAAAAATGGGCTGATGTGTGTTCGTCAGCTATTGCTGGTCCGATTCTGCCAGGTCATCTTGCTCCTGGCCCAAGAGCGATAATTCCAACAATGCGTATCGGTGCTCAACGTAGTTATGAACGTTGTTAGCGACCGCCAGTTTGAACAGTGCCGTAGCGCTGTCCTTGTCCCCCAGACTTAGGTAGTACTTACCTAAATAGAAGTTGGTTTCACTGAGATGCTCAGCGAGCGAGGTGTTATCCGTTGCGTCTGCCTTCAGACGGGTCATCAGCTCTTTTTCGCTAATGTCGCCAAGGTAGAACTCGACAATGTTCCATCCCCATTGCTCTTTATCCGACTTGTTGAAGCGCTGTTTCAGTGCTTCAAGCGCCTGCTTCTCATCAAGCTTACGCTCGGCGAGGTATAACCACAGACTGCGGAAAGGATCATTGGGATCGTCTTGATAAAACGCCAGCAGATCATCTTGCGCTAACTTAGCACGGCCACCGTAATACAGAGCGATGCCGCGGTTTAAGTGCGCGTAGTTGTAAGTTGGATCAAGCTCAAGTACAGAATCAAACGCTTCATAGGCAGCATCAAAATTGCCTGCCTGCGTTAAATAAATGCCTAAGTAATTGAATACTTCAGGCATATCGGGTCGGATTGCCAGCGCTTGTGAAAAATCATTTCGCGCTAATGCCCTCAGACCGAGACTATCATACAACACTCCGCGCTCATATAAAAGCTGTGCGCGTTCGTCATCGGTTAAAGCCCGACTGGCAAGAATTTGTTCCATGCGCGCCAGAATCACTTCTTGCTGCAAAGTCGGTTGCAATGGTACCGCGAGGACGGCGTCCTTACGCCAGGCAGAGTTGCTGCATCCTGCCAGCGTGAGAGCTGTCGCCACGAAACACCAGCGCAGAAAAGGCTTCATTTCCCACTCCCGAAGACAACGATTGGATGAACGTCCAGTTCCCCGGCTGCAAAAAGGCATCCTGCCCGGAATAGACCCTCCGCCGAAGCGGAGGGCAATCGGCAACCTTACTCGCCCTGCTCTGCGGCCGGAGCTTCCGGCGCGTTAGCTGGCTGAGTCTGCTCAGTTGCTTCTTTAATGCTCAGACGTACGCGGCCCTGACGGTCAACTTCCAGAACCTTAACCGGTACTTCCTGACCCATCTGCAGGTAATCAGTCACTTTCTCAACGCGCTTGTCAGCGATCTGAGAGATGTGAACCAGACCTTCTTTACCGCCGCCGATGGCAACGAATGCGCCAAAGTCAACGATGCGGGTCACTTTACCATTGTAGATACGGCCAACTTCGATCTCAGCGGTGATCTCTTCGATACGGCGGATAGCATGCTGCGCTTTGTCGCCGTCGGTCGCTGCGATCTTCACGGTACCGTCATCTTCGATTTCGATGGTGGTGCCGGTTTCTTCGGTCAGAGCACGGATAACAGAACCGCCTTTACCGATAACGTCTTTGATCTTGTCCGGGTTGATCTTGATGGTGTGGATACGCGGTGCGAATTCGGAGATGTCGCCGCGCGGCGCGTTAATCGCCTGTTCCATCACGCCCAGGATGTGCAGACGCGCACCTTTAGCCTGGTTCAGAGCAACCTGCATGATTTCTTTGGTGATACCTTCAATTTTGATATCCATCTGCAGCGCAGAGATACCGTCGCGAGAACCCGCAACTTTGAAGTCCATATCGCCAAGGTGGTCTTCGTCACCCAGAATGTCGGACAGTACGACGAAGTTGTCGCCTTCTTTCACCAGACCCATTGCGATACCCGCAACGGCGGCTTTCACCGGCACGCCAGCGTCCATCAGCGCCAGAGATGCGCCACAGACGGAAGCCATGGAAGAAGAACCGTTGGATTCGGTGATCTCAGATACCACGCGAACGGTGTACGGGAATTCGTCGATTGTCGGCATTACGGCCAGAACGCCGCGCTTAGCCAGACGACCGTGACCGATTTCACGACGCTTCGGAGAACCCACCATGCCAGTTTCGCCTACGGAGTACGGAGGGAAGTTGTAGTGGAACAGGAAGGAGTCCGTGCGCTCGCCCATCAGTTCGTCGATGTTCTGCGCGTCGCGTGCGGTACCCAGAGTCGCGGTAACCAGCGCCTGAGTTTCGCCGCGGGTAAACAGTGCGGAACCGTGAGTACGCGGCAGTACGCCGGTACGAACGTCCAGACCACGGATCATGTCTTTTTCGCGGCCATCGATACGCGGCTCGCCTGCCAGTACGCGGCTACGAACAACGTTTTTCTCGATGGCGTGCAGGATTTCACCCAGTTCGTTGGCGTCCAGGGTTTCATCTTCAGCAACCAGCGTAGCGATGGTTTCAGATTTGATCACGTCAACCTGAGCGTAACGCTCTTGTTTGTCGGTGATACGGTAAGCATCGCTCAGGCGGGATTCAGCCAGCGCAGCAACGCGCGCGTTCAGCGCTTCGTTGACCGCTTCCGGCTGCCAGTCCCAACGTGGTTTACCGGCTTCTTTCACCAGGTCGTTGATGTTCTGAATTACAACCTGCTGCTGCTCGTGGCCAAAGACCACCGCGCCCAGCATCTGGTCTTCGCTCAGCAGTTCAGCTTCGGATTCAACCATCAGTACGGCCGCTTCGGTACCGGCAACCACCAGATCCAGTTTGCTGGATTTCAGCTCTTCCTGGGTTGGGTTCAGTACGTACTGGTCGTTGATGTAACCCACGCGAGCGGCGCCGATTGGGCCATTGAACGGAATACCGGACAGAGACAGCGCTGCGGATGCGCCGATCATCGCGACGATATCCGGGTTAACCTGCGGGTTAACGGAAACAACGGTCGCGATAACCTGAACTTCGTTAACGAAGCCTTCCGGGAACAGCGGACGAACCGGGCGGTCAATCAGACGCGCGATCAGGGTTTCGCCTTCGCTTGGACGGCCTTCACGACGGAAGAAGCCACCCGGGATTTTACCGGCAGCGTAAGTACGCTCCTGGTAGTTAACAGTCAGCGGGAAGAAGTCCTGGCCCGGTTTCGCTTTTTTCTGACCCACAACGGTAACGAATACCGCGGTGTCATCCATGCTAACCATCACAGCGGCCGTTGCCTGGCGCGCCATCATGCCGGTTTCCAGGGTTACGGTGTGCTGGCCGTACTGGAATTTACGAACGATCGGATTAAGCAAAATTCTATCCTTTTATCTAAAAATGACGCCATATCCACGATATCGCGTCTGATGACCCGATCCTCTGCATCCTCGCGACTAATGACAACCTTTACCCGCCCCTGCGGATGAAGCCTCTCATTAGCCGCGCGAACCTCTGCATGAAGATCATTAATAGCAACAATACATGAGTTTTTAATGAATTGCTGCCGCCCGGTCGAAAAAAGGGGCCGTGAGGCCCCTTTTTCTGAAACTCGCAGAATTAGCGACGCAGACCCAGACGCTCGATCAGCGCGGAGTAACGTGCAACATCTTTACGTTTCAGGTAGTCGAGCAGTTTACGACGCTGAGAAACCATGCGCAGCAGACCACGACGGCTGTGGTGATCTTTTTTGTGCTCTGCAAAGTGACCCTGCAGGTGGTTGATCTGTGCAGTCAGCAGTGCAACCTGAACTTCAGTAGAACCGCTGTCGTTTGCGCCACGACCGAACTCAGAAACGATTTGTGCTTTAGCTTCAACGCTTAGAGACATTTTCAAACTCCAAAATTATAAGTAAAGAAAGGGTGCCGATCTCTAATTCAGCAACCCCTGATGCAACGCCCGAAAATGTTAAAACACTTTAGCGGACGTTAAGCGGCGATATTCTACTCGTAGCAGGCTTTTATCGCAACAAAAGCGCTCACTGCGGGTATTCCACCACCAGACGACGAGGCGCGACGCGGCCTTCATCGTCGATTTCGCCCATGCCGAGGAACTTACCGGACTCGCTTTCCATCACCCGCACCAGCCCGTTAAGCGGCGCGCCTGACTGACGAACCGGATTACCGTTCTTAAAGTAGACCGCGGAAGTTTCTGGAATATGAACCAGCGGGTAATCCGAAGCCGGGCTGTCCATCGGCATCAGCAGCGGATCAAGCAGTTGCGCGGCAGGAATATCCTGCGCCGCCGCCTGTTCGACCAGCGCCTGCAGCTGCTCCAGGGTCACCATCCGCTCGACCGGGTATTTGCTCACCGCCAGGCGACGCAGGAAAATCACGTGCGCGCCGCAGCCAAGTTTCTCACCCAAATCATCGATAATCGTACGGATGTAGGTGCCTTTCGAGCAGTGGATCTCAAGCTCCAGTTCATCGCCTTCATGGCGAATAAACAGCAGCTCATAGACCGTAATCGGCCGGGCTTCACGCGGAACCTCAATGCCCTGACGAGCGTATTCGTACAGTTTTTTACCCTGATACTTCAGCGCCGAGTACATCGACGGCACCTGCTGAGTCTCGCCGCGGAAGCTATCCAGCGCCGCCGCCAGTTGTTCTTCGCTAAAGGTTAACGGGCGTTCTTCCACCACCTGACCATCGGCGTCGGAGGTATCCGTACGCTGGCCAAGTTTGGCGATCACGCGATAACGCTTATCGGAGTCCAGCAGATACTGGGAAAACTTAGTCGCTTCGCCAAGGCAAACCGGCAGCATACCGGTCGCCAGCGGATCCAGCGCGCCGGTATGCCCAGCGCGGTTGGCGTTATAAATACGTTTTACTTTCTGCAGCACATCGTTGCTGGAGGCGCCCTGAGGCTTATCCAGCAGCAATACGCCGTGCACGTCGCGGCCGCGACGACGAGGACGACTCATTAGTCCTCCTTGCTGTCGTCCGGGTTAACACGACGCTCATCGTCGTGTTTCACCACGCTGGTAACCAGGTTGGACATGCGCATCCCTTCGACCAGCGAGTTGTCGTAGAAGAAAGTCAGTTCCGGCACGATGCGCAAGCGCATCGCTTTGCCCAGCAGAGAGCGGATAAAGCCAGAGGCTTCCTGCAGCGCTTTGATGCCCGCTTTCACCGCGGCTTCATCTTTGTCGTTGAGGAAGGTGACATACACTTTGGCATAGGCCAGGTCACGGGACATTTCCACGCCGGAAACGGTGGTCATCATGCCCAGACGCGGGTCTTTGATTTCACGCTGCAGGATGATGGCAATTTCTTTTTGCATCTCCTGGGCCACGCGCTGCGGGCGACCAAATTCTTTCGCCATAATAAATTCTCCAGAATAAAGACAAAAAAGGGGCCAAAAGCCCCTTTTTAAAATTATTGCCGGGTGGCGCTTCGCTTACCCGGCCTTCGCATAGCTATCTGACGATTAGTCGATGCTACGCTGGATTTCGATGATTTCGAACACTTCGATCATATCGCCAACGCGAACGTCGTTGTAGTTCTTCACGCCGATACCACATTCCATGCCGTTACGGACTTCGTTAACGTCATCTTTGAAGCGGCGCAGGGATTCCAGCTCGCCTTCATAGATAACCACGTTGTCGCGCAGGACGCGGATTGGGTTGTGACGTTTAATCGTACCTTCGGTAACCATACAGCCCGCGATGGCGCCGAATTTCGGCGATTTGAAGACATCACGCACTTCAGCCAGACCGATGATCTGCTGTTTCAGTTCCGGAGACAGCATGCCGCTCATCGCTGCTTTCACTTCGTCGATCAGGTTATAGATGACGGAGTAGTAACGCAGATCCAGGCTTTCTGACTCGATAACTTTACGTGCGGAAGCATCGGCACGAACGTTGAAGCCAACCAGAATCGCGTTGGAAGCGGCAGCCAGGGTCGCGTCGGTTTCGGTGATACCACCTACGCCGGAACCGATGATCTTCACTTTAACTTCGTCGGTAGACAGTTTCAGTAAGGAATCGGAAATCGCTTCGACAGAGCCCTGCACGTCCGCTTTCAGCACGATGTTCACTTCGTGAACTTCGCCTTCGGTCATGTTAGCGAACATGTTTTCCAGTTTAGATTTCTGCTGGCGAGCCAGTTTAACTTCACGGAATTTACCCTGACGATACAGCGCAACTTCACGCGCTTTTTTCTCGTCACGAACAACGGTAACTTCATCACCCGCCGCCGGAACGCCGGACAGACCGAGGATTTCCACCGGAATGGACGGACCCGCTTCCAGCACTTCGCGACCCAGTTCGTCACGCATCGCACGTACGCGGCCATATTCAAAGCCACACAGTACGATATCGCCCTTATGCAGAGTACCTTCGCGAACCAGAACGGTAGCTACCGGACCACGACCTTTATCCAGGAAGGATTCGATGACCGCGCCGCTCGCCATACCGTTACGTACCGCTTTCAGTTCGAGAACTTCAGCCTGCAGCAGGATTGCGTTCAGCAGGTCGTCGATACCGGTACCGACTTTCGCTGATACTGGGATGAACTGCGCTTCACCGCCCCACTCTTCCGGCATCACGCCGTACTGGGAGAGTTCGTTCTTCACGCGATCCATATCCGCTTCCGGCTTATCGATCTTGTTCACTGCAACCACTACCGGCACCTGCGCCGCTTTGGCGTGCTGGATAGCTTCCACAGTCTGCGGCATCACGCCGTCGTCTGCCGCCACCACCAGAACCACGATATCCGTCGCCTGCGCGCCACGAGCACGCATAGAGGTAAACGCGGCGTGGCCCGGGGTATCCAGGAAGGTGATCATGCCGTTGTCGGTTTCTACGTGGTACGCGCCGATGTGCTGGGTAATACCACCCGCTTCGCCGGAGGCAACCTTAGTAGAACGAATGTAGTCCAGCAGAGAGGTTTTACCGTGGTCAACGTGACCCATGATGGTCACTACCGGTGCGCGCGGTTCAGCCGCAGCGCCGGTGTCACGGTCGCTCATTACTGCTTCTTCCAGCTCGTTTTCACGACGCAGGATAACTTTGTGGCCCATCTCTTCGGCAACCAGCTGTGCGGTTTCCTGGTCGATGACCTGGTTGATGGTCGCCATCGCGCCCAGTTTCATCATCGCTTTGATGACCTGAGAGCCTTTGACCGCCATCTTGTTGGCCAGCTCGCCAACGGTGATGGTTTCGCCGATCACAACATCACGGTTAACGGCCTGAGCCGGCTTCTGGAAGCCCTGCTGCAGAGAAGAACCTTTACGATGTTTGCCGCCTTTACCGCCACGAACGGCCGCACGGGCTTCTTCACGGTCAGCTTTGGATTCAGCGTGTTTGTTGCCTTTCTTCGCCGGACGCGCAGCTTTGCTGTTACGGCCACGGCCGCGACCGCCTTCAACTTCACGATCGTTATCATCTTCAGCCTGACGCGCATGCTGAGAGGTGGTTACGTGGTAGTCGGTCGTTTCTTCTGGGGTTTCCGGAGTTTCACTCCAGTTTTTTTCATTTTCTTCAGCCATACGGCGTGCTTCTTCCGCTACACGGCGCGCTTCTTCTTCAAGTTTGCGGCGTGCTTCTTCTTCCGATTTGCGCTTCAGCTCCGCTGCTTCGTTCTCACGGCGGATCTTTTCAGCCTGGGCGGTCTTGGTCATTTCGTCGGTATGTTGATTGCTCACTTTGTCTTTTTCCGCGGCTTCACGTTTCGCTTTATCAGCGACTTCACGTTTAGCTTGTTCTGCGGCCTCACGTTCAGCTTTTAATTGCGCCTCGCGTTTAGCTGCTTCTTCAGCTTCACGACGGGCCTGCTCTTCCGCTTCACGCTGCGCCTGCTCTTCCGCGGCCAGGCGTTCAGCCTCTTGCGGATCGCGTTTCACAAAGATGCGTTTCTTGCGGACTTCGATTTGTACCGATTTACTCTTTCCACCGGTACCTGGAATATTTAACGTGCTGCGCGTTTTACGCTGCAACGTCAGCTTGTCAGGCGCCGAGCCGTGTTCACGGTTCAGGTGCGTTAACAAGGTTTGCTTCTCTTGCGCGGTCACAGAATCATCAGCCGATTTGCGAATGCCTGCATCAGCAAATTGCTGTATCAGGCGATCCACAGAGGTCTGAATTTCTGAGGCCAGCGCTTTAATAGTCACATCTGTCATGCTGTTCCTTCCTGCTACAGTTTATTACGCTTCGTCGCCGAACCAACAAATGTTGCGAGCAGCCATGATGAGTTCACCAGCTTTCTCGTCGGTCATACCTTCGATATCAGCCAGGTCATCAACGCCCTGTTCGGCGAGATCTTCCAGCGTACAAACACCACGGGCAGCCAGCTTAAACGCCAGAGCACGGTCCAAACCTTCCAGATTCAGTAAATCGTCGGCAGGTTTGTTGTCTCCCAGGCTTTCTTCCTGAGCCAGCGCCAGTGTAGTCAGTGCGTTTTTCGCACGCTCACGAAGTGCTTCAACGGTCGCTTCGTCAAGGCCGTCGATTTCCAGCAGTTCTTTCATCGGCACATAGGCCAGTTCTTCCAGCGAGGAGAAGCCCTCTTCAACCAGTACGGTTGCGAAATCTTCATCAATATCGAGATATTTGGTGAAGGTATCGATAGCGGCATGGGCTTCAGCCTGGTGCTTAGCCTGCAGGTCATCAACGGTCATGACGTTGAGTTCCCAGCCGCTGAGCTGCGATGCCAGGCGGACGTTCTGACCGTTACGGCCGATCGCCTGCGCCAGGTTGCCTGCTTCTACCGCGATGTCCATGGTGTGTTTATCTTCATCCACCACGATGGACGCGACGTCAGCCGGCGCCATAGCGTTAATCACGAACTGCGCCGGGTTATCATCCCACAGGACGATATCGATGCGCTCGCCGCCAAGCTCGGTAGAAACCGCCTGAACGCGCGCGCCGCGCATACCGACACAAGCGCCAACCGGGTCGATACGCTTGTCATTGGTTTTCACGGCGATTTTCGCACGAGAACCCGGATCGCGGGCTGCGGCTTTGATTTCCAGCACTTCTTCGCCAATTTCCGGCACTTCAATGCGGAACAGTTCGACCAGCATCTCCGGTTTGGAGCGAGTCACGAACAGCTGCGCGCCGCGTGCTTCCGGACGAACGGCGTACAGCACGCCGCGAATACGGTCGCCCGGACGGAAGTTTTCACGCGGCAGCATATCTTCACGCAGGATCACGGCTTCAGCATTGCTGCCCAGATCCAGAGTGATGTTGTCGCGGTTCACTTTTTTCACCACGCCGGTGATGATCTCACCTTCGTGCTCGCGGAACTGATCGACAACCATCGCGCGCTCAGCTTCACGTACTTTCTGTACGATAACCTGTTTAGCGGTCTGCGTAGTGATACGGTCGAAGGTGACAGATTCAATCTGATCTTCAACGTAGTCGCCGACGTTCATGCTTTCATCTTCGTAACGCGCAGCTTCCAGCGTGATCTCGCGGGTAGGTTGAGTCACCTCTTCAACCACCAGCCAGCGACGGAAGGTGTCGAAATCGCCGCTTTTACGGTCGATTTCTACGCGAACGTCGATCTCTTGTTCGTATTTTTTCTTGGTCGCCGTTGCCAGAGCGCTTTCCAACGCTTCGAAAATCTTCTCGCGCGGCAGCGCTTTTTCGTTGGAAACGGCTTCAACAACAGCCAAAATTTCTTTGTTCATCGGGGCCTTTCACCTCAATCCAGACTGTTAAAAGTGGGGAACCAGGTTCGCCTTCTGGATGTTACTCAGCGCGAACACTTCATCTTTGCCTTCGACGGTTACCGTGATCATCTCACCGTCTACCGCTTTGATAATGCCCTGCCATTTACGACGGTTCTGTACCGCCATGCGCAGCACCAGCGAAACTTCTTCACCGGTGAAACGTTGATAGTGTTCAGCAGTAAACATCGGACGGTCGAGACCAGGCGAAGAGACTTCCAGGTTGTAAGCGACGGTGATCGGATCTTCGACATCCATGACAGCACTGACCTGGTGGCTCACATCAGCACAATCATCAACATTGATGCCATCTTCACTATCAATATAGATGCGCAGTGTGGATGTGCGACCGCGAATAAATTCGATGCCGACCAGCTCAAAGCCAAGCGCTTCAACTGGCGCAGTGAGCATCTCTGTTAATTTTTGCTCTAATGTGGACAAACCCACCCCCAAGACATAAAAAAAGGGCGTATAGCCCAGTTATTCTGAAGTCAGATAACAAAAAACCCCGATAAATCGGGGCTTTAGATAACTGAACCCTGAGACCGCAATTGCGATCTGGAACACCTTCCAGAAGAATTCTTTCAAATCCGGCTACGAAGGACCTAGTCCTCACAGTATATTTGAAAAAGTACTTAATGGGAAAGTGGTTGCGGGGGCCGGATTTGAACCGACGACCTTCGGGTTATGAGCCCGACGAGCTACCAGGCTGCTCCACCCCGCGCCTGAAACGTGGCATATTTTACTCTTTCTGAGCAAAAGACGCAAATACTGCTGGGATTTGGTACCGAGGACGGGACATAAAATCGTGGTGAATTGTATCGATAAATCATATATTTTGTCAACATCCATTTTACACCACCCGCTTGCCGTTTATGCTGGCATTTCAGGCTTTTTTAGCAAAATCACCATCAGGCTCTTCCTGTCGCCAGCAAAAGATGATTAAATGAAAACTCACAATTAGTGCATAAAAATGCAAATTTGTTGTTGAGTCGAACTCACCACAGTCTATCTAGCAGGGTTTTATTTTATGACGACGATTCTTAAGCATCTCCCGGTTGGTCAACGTATTGGTATTGCTTTCTCTGGTGGACTGGATACCAGCGCCGCCCTGCTGTGGATGCGTAAAAAAGGCGCGGTTCCTTATGCATATACCGCGAATCTGGGCCAGCCTGACGAAGACGACTACGAAGCCATTCCGCGTCGTGCGAAAGAGTATGGCGCTGAAGGCGCTCGTCTGATTGATTGCCGCAAACAACTGGTGGCGGAAGGTATAGCGGCGATTCAGTGCGGCGCATTCCATAACACCACCGGCGGCTTAACTTATTTCAATACCACGCCGCTGGGCCGCGCCGTGACCGGCACCATGCTGGTTGCCGCGATGAAAGAAGATGGCGTCAACATCTGGGGCGACGGTAGCACCTATAAAGGCAACGATATCGAGCGCTTTTATCGCTACGGTCTGCTGACCAATGCGGAACTGCAGATTTACAAACCGTGGCTGGATAGCGACTTCATTGATGAACTGGGCGGTCGTCATGAAATGTCTGAGTTTATGATAGCCTGCGGCTTCGACTACAAAATGTCTGTCGAAAAAGCCTATTCCACCGACTCCAACATGCTGGGTGCGACGCACGAAGCGAAAGATCTCGAATTTCTCAATTCCAGCGTGAAAATCGTCAACCCGATCATGGGTGTGAAGTTCTGGGATGAAAGCGTAAAAATCGCCGCTGAAGAAGTGACCGTGCGTTTTGAACAGGGCCACCCGGTTGCGCTGAATGGTAAAACGTTCAGCGATGACGTCGAACTGATGCTGGAAGCTAACCGCATCGGTGGTCGCCACGGTCTGGGCATGAGCGACCAGATTGAAAACCGCATCATTGAAGCGAAAAGCCGCGGCATCTATGAAGCCCCGGGGATGGCGCTATTGCATATCGCCTACGAGCGCCTGCTGACCGGTATCCATAACGAAGATACTATCGAGCAATATCATGCTCATGGCCGCCAGTTGGGTCGTCTGCTGTATCAGGGACGCTGGTTCGATTCCCAGGCGCTGATGCTGCGCGATTCGCTGCAGCGTTGGGTAGCCAGCCAGATCACTGGCGAAGTCACCCTTGAACTGCGTCGCGGCAACGACTACTCGATCCTGAATACCGTGTCAGACAACCTGACCTATAAAGCAGAGCGTCTGACCATGGAAAAAGGCGATTCCATGTTTACCGCTGAAGATCGTATCGGCCAGCTGACCATGCGTAACCTGGACATTACCGATACTCGTGAGAAGCTATTCGGCTATGCCCAATCCGGGCTACTCAGCGCGTCTTCCGCCACCGGTCTGCCACAGGTTGAAAACCTGGAAAATCGCGATAAATAAACCGCGAAGCCAAACTCTCCAGCCGGCGCTAACCCGCCGGCTTTTTTATTTCCGCAATAAATCCTAAATGACAACCCTACTTTATCGTTATAGTTTATGGCATCACTATTTTTAATAATCACCATCTATAATTTATCGAATACCTGTACTCTTATACCGAGAGGATCGCAATGAATATTAAACCTCCCGTTCGGCCGCAAGACGCGATCAACCGTCTGATGGCAATGCTGGAACCGCATGCCACGCCAATAAATATGGTCGCAAGGAAAAGGCTTAGCTGGGAATATAAAGGCAAAATCCAGCTCTATCTGTTTAAGAAAGGTGAGTTATCCATTTTTCGCTCATCGGACAGATTACTCATGGTCACCGTCTATGAACCACACCTGTTTGGCGTAGCCGAGATGCTGCAGCCCAGCCGTAGCCACGGCCTTCGCGCGGAAGTCGATACGGAGATCCTGCGGATTGACAGCGACAAAGCCATGCAACTTTTCAGTGAGCATAATATGTGGGAAGAGGTCACCCGGCTACTGGCTTACCATACCTCTTATTTGGTGTATCGCGACGATTTAGTATTACAACAGCGGACTTATTCGGTCATTCGCAATCACTTAATGGAAATGTTGTTGCTTCCTGAAGAGACCCGTTCGCGGGTATCCATGCTGGAATATATTCAGGACCGCACGCATTTGTCGCGCAGCAGCATTCTGAATGTGCTTTCCGCATTGAAAAAAGGTGGCTATATCGAGTTTGCCCGCGGTGGTTATTTACAGAGTATCACCTCCCTGCCTGAGAAGTTTTAACGCACTGCAGTCCCACTTATCGCCTCACGACCATTATTTAAAAATAAACATATAAACGGTAACGGTGGGCGATAAATGCTTTTATTCTGCACATAACTATTAAACCAGAAACCCGTTAATTTTGCCCGAGCGCTCGTATCGGGCATTTTTTTACCCGAAGGAATACGAATAATGAGCATGTTCAGATTGAAATCCATCCTGCTTATCGCCGCCCTGAGCGCCAGCAGCGCCGCCTTCGCTTCCGTTAGTCTTCACGGTGAAGCCGGTTCAGAATTCACCAACTTATCAGCCAGCTTTAATCCGCAGGCTCCCGGAATGACCTTTAACGGGAACTGGGCGCATAGCGATAACGATGGCGATACGGTGGGATTGGGCATGGGCTATAACTTTGACCTCGGTCCGTTCCTGCTGACGGCCGGTGGTAAAGCGGTATACCTGAATCCGAACGATGGCGATGAAGGCTATGCGATTGCCCTCGGCGGCGGCGCTCAACTACCGCTTGGCGATTTCTTTACCTTGTTCGGTGAGGCTTATTATTCCCCGGATTCAATGTCCAGCGGCGTTGATGAATACCTTGAAGCCAATGCCGGCTTACGCGTGAATATCATCAAATCCATGAGCATCGAAGCGGGCTATCGCTATATCGATATGGCGGGTAAACATGACCACCGCGATAACGTCCTGGCGGATGGCGCCTATGCGGGTTTCAATTTCCGTTTCTAAGCGCGGCAAAAGGGATTGCCTGTCGGCAATCCCTTTTTTTATGCGACAGATGGTATGGTTTTCAGCAGCTTATTAATTTCCTGCAAGCCCGCAATATTGTTCTCTTTACGGTAGACGTCGTTCATCGAAGCCATTTGCTCAAGTTTGGTTAACGCACCGTAGACCTGAAACGCCTCGCTATCCTTATCAAAGACATCCCGTTTATCCACATCCTGTAAATAGTTGCTTTTAAGCGACTGGCTTAACTTGCTGATGAGCAGGTTGTTATCCTGAAAACAGTTAACGACCGTTGATGATTCCGGCGCAGGCACGGAATTATTTATAACCGGCACCTGCAGGGTATTCAACGTGTCTACTGTTTCTGGCGAAGAATTGCTGCTGCATCCGGCCAGGCCCAACATACCGGCAATGATAACTACTTTTAAAGTACGCATGGCGTCACTGAACCTCGTCAAAATTGATGAGGGCGACTTTAGCGATTTCACGGGGATCAAAACCAGCGGAGTGTTGTTTATAAATAAACAACGAATAGAGAGGGACAAAAACAAAAAAAGACGCTTTTCAGCGTCTTTTCTCTGGAATATTGGTACCGAGGATGGGACTCGAACCCACAAGCCCGTTAGGGCACTACCACCTCAAGGTAGCGTGTCTACCAATTCCACCACCTCGGTACAGAATACTTAGTGCGGGATATCGCTGGCCGGCTGAGCCGGTGCGGTTGGCTGAGTCTGCTCAGATTTCGGCGCACTCAGATTATCCCACTCACTTCCTTTATTGGTCTTGTTGCTGTTGATATTACCCAGCGCCAGACTGATGATGAAGAACAGCGCGGCCAGGATGCCGGTCATACGGGTCATGAAGTTACCAGAACCGCTAGAACCAAACAACGTGCCAGAAGCGCCTGCTCCGAAGGAGGCTCCCATGTCAGCGCCTTTACCTTGCTGCAGCATGATCAGGCCAACAAGGGCAATCGCTACAATAAGGAAAATTACTAAAAGAGCTTCGTACATAATCAACCTGTTCCTTGCGGATTCGCCGCATACCAAGTGCTTCACCAATAAAGCGGGACGTTTTAATATTTCCCACTGAAGCGGGTGTGAATACTAACCAAAGCGAATAACCTTCGCAAGGGCAATTTTGGCGTATTGTATCAACTGCGGAAAAAAACAGCAAAAAGCGTTTTTATATGCTTAAAAAGGCAGCAACAGCCGCCTTTTTAATCACTTAGACGCGATAGTTATACGCTTTTGACCGCATCGGCGATACGGTGGGCAAATTCCTTCACCTGCGCTTCATGCTCGCCTTCAACCATCACGCGAATCAGCGGCTCTGTGCCGGATTTACGCAGCAGCACGCGTCCACGGTTCCCCAGCGCAGCCTCTACTTCGGCAGTGACCGCTTTTACGCTGTCATGTTCCAGCGGGTTGCCGCTGCCTTCGGTAAAGCGTACGTTGACCAGAATCTGCGGGAACATTTTCATACCGCTGCACAGATCGTGCAGGCTCATATGATTACGCACCATCGCCGCCACCACCTGCAGGCTGGCGACAATGCCATCGCCGGTGGTGGTTTTGTCCAGCAGAATCACGTGTCCGGAGTTTTCCGCGCCGATACGCCAGCCTTTTTCCTGCAGTTTTTCCAGCACGTAGCGGTCACCCACTTTCGCACGGGTAAACGGAATGCCAAGTTGCTTCAGCGCCAGCTCAAGACCCATGTTGCTCATCAGCGTGCCGACTGCGCCACCGCGCAGCTGACCCTGACGCAGACCCTCACGGGCGATAATATAGAGGATCTGATCGCCATCGACTTTATTACCTTCATGATCAACCATGATGACGCGATCGCCATCGCCGTCGTAGGCGATACCCAGATCGGCTTTTTCCGCCAGCACGCGTGCCTGCAGCGCGCGGACGTCGGTTGCGCCGACCTCTTCGTTAATATTTAGCCCATCAGGCTCACAGCCCATCGCGATAACCTGTGCGCCCAGTTCACGGAATACATTCGGCGCAATGTGGTAAGTCGCGCCGTGGGCGCAATCCACCACTACCTTCAGCGAACCGAGGCTCAGCTCATTCGGGAAAGTGCCTTTGCAGAACTCAATATAGCGGCCTGCGGCATCGACAATACGGCTGGCTTTCCCAAGCTCAGCGGAATCAACGCAGGTCAGCTCTTTTTCCATCTCTGCTTCAATCGCTTCTTCGACGTCATCTGGAAGCTTAGTGCCTTCGATGGAGAAGAATTTAATACCGTTGTCGTAGAAAGGGTTATGAGAGGCAGAGATGACGATTCCCGCTTCAGCGCGGAAGGCGCGGGTCAGATAAGCGATTGCCGGCGTCGGCATAGGGCCGGTAAACGAGGCGGACAAACCCGCAGCCGCCAGGCCAGCTTCCAGCGCGGATTCCAGCATATAGCCGGAAATTCGCGTGTCTTTGCCGATAATGATTTTACGTGAACCATGGCGCGCGAGCACTTTGCCGGCCGCCCAACCCAGTTTCAGCACGAACTCAGGCGTAATAGGTGCGTCGCCAACGCGGCCACGAATACCATCGGTGCCAAAATATTTGCGGTTACTCATAACGTTTATTTTCCTTAGCGGCCAGGGTGGCTTCCACCACGCGCAGCGCTTCTACCGTTTCTTTGACATCATGGACGCGAATTATCTGCGCGCCCTGCATTGCAGCAATGACTGCGCAGGACAAGCTGCCGCTCAGCCGTTCCGACGGCCCTACGTTCAACAGCTGACCCACCATCGACTTACGCGACATCCCCACCAGCAGCGGGAGGCCAAAATGATGGAACTCCCCTAGTCGGGCAAGCAGTTCATAGTTATGGGAAAGATTTTTACCGAATCCGAATCCCGGGTCGAGCAACAATTTTTCTTTTGCGATCCCCGCCTGTTCGCAGCGCACAATGTGTTCAGCAAAAAAACGGTCAACATCGGCAAAAACATCTTCGTACTTCGGCGCTTCCTGCATCGTTTTCGGCTGCCCCTGCATATGCATCAGGCACACCGGTAGCCCGGTTTGCGCGGCGGCCTGCAGGGCGCCAGGCTCGGTTAATGAACGGATATCGTTAATGATATGCGCGCCAGCGTGTGCGGATTCGCGAATGACCTCGGCTTTCGAGGTATCAACCGAGATCCAGACTTCAAAACGTTGTGCAATTGCCTCAACCACCGGGATCACCCGCGCCAGCTCTTCCTCGACGCTGACATCCGCCGCGCCAGGCCGGGTTGATTCACCGCCGATATCAATAATAGTCGCCCCGGCGTTGATCATCAGGTTGGCATGCTTAACCGCTTCAATCAGTGAATTGTGGCTGCCGCCATCGGAGAAGGAATCCGGCGTAACGTTAAGGATCCCCATCACATGCGGATGGGAGAGATCGAGCGTTGACCCCTGGGCGTGTAATTGCATGTTTTCTTTCCGCTATGGTTTGTACAGTTGTCGTTCGGACAGGGTTCAGCCCGTACCATCTTAGAGATTCTGACGGTGACATCATTCAATTCCTCAAAAGGAATAATGAAGCGCCGGCGTTTAAATATTCAAAAAATGAATATTATCAGACAGACGATGCATCCGCGCGTGTTGCAGCCGCCTCCATCCCGAAAACATTTTACGCGATGGACGATAGCATGCCATCGCTATAGTTATGTTCCGAAAGAGGAACGCTGAAGACCGGCACATAAAACAAAAGGGCCGCAGCGGATTAGGCTGCGGCCCTTATTAGTCAGAGCGCTTTGGCAAAGCGTGGAGACTTATTTGTCGCCCAGCTGTTCCGACATGGTATTACCCGGATTCGGCGTACGCGGTTCATCAACCGGACGCGGCGCCGTCGGGGTGCCATTGTTGCCAGAGTTATTAGAAGAACCCGGTTCTTCCCAACCCGCCGGCGGACGAACATCGCGACGAGCCATCAGGTCGTCAATCTGCGGCGCATCGATGGTCTCATATTTCATGAGCGCATCTTTCATCGCGTGCAGAATATCCATGTTGTCGTTCAGCAGCTGGCGAGCACGACCATAGTTACGCTCAATCAGCGATTTCACTTCCTGGTCGATGATACGCGCGGTTTCATCAGACATATGCTTCGCTTTCGCGACGCTACGGCCGAGGAACACTTCGCCCTCTTCTTCGGCATACAGCAGCGGGCCGAGTTTGTCAGAGAAGCCCCACTGGGTAACCATGTTACGCGCCAGGTTAGTCGCAACTTTAATATCGTTGGACGCGCCGGTAGAAACATGTTCCGCACCGTAGATAATCTCTTCCGCCAGACGACCGCCGTACAGGGTGGAAATCTGACTTTCCAGTTTCTGACGGCTGGCGCTGATAGCATCGCCTTCCGGCAGGAAGAAGGTCACACCCAGCGCACGGCCGCGCGGGATAATCGTCACTTTGTGTACCGGATCGTGTTCTGGTACCAGACGGCCGATAATCGCGTGGCCCGCTTCGTGGTATGCGGTCGATTCTTTCTGCGCTTCCGTCATCACCATGGAGCGACGTTCCGCACCCATCATGATTTTGTCTTTCGCTTTTTCGAACTCAACCATCGAGACGACGCGTTTGTTGCCACGGGCAGCAAACAGGGCTGCTTCGTTCACCAGGTTCGCGAGGTCAGCACCGGAGAAGCCAGGAGTACCACGAGCAATAATTGCCGCGTCGATATCCGGCGCCAGCGGTACGCGACGCATGTGAACTTTAAGGATCTGCTCACGACCACGAACATCCGGCAGACCAACGACAACCTGACGGTCGAAACGGCCAGGACGCAGCAGTGCCGGGTCCAGAACGTCCGGACGGTTAGTCGCGGCGATAACGATGATACCTTCGTTACCTTCGAAGCCGTCCATCTCAACCAGCATCTGGTTCAGGGTCTGCTCACGCTCATCGTGACCACCGCCAAGACCGGCGCCACGCTGGCGACCGACGGCGTCGATTTCATCGATGAAGATGATGCAAGGCGCTGCTTTCTTAGCTTGTTCGAACATGTCGCGTACGCGAGACGCGCCGACACCCACAAACATTTCTACGAAGTCAGAACCGGAAATAGTAAAGAACGGCACTTTGGCTTCGCCGGCGATAGCTTTCGCCAGCAGCGTTTTACCGGTACCCGGAGGGCCGACCATCAGGACGCCTTTCGGGATTTTACCGCCCAGCTTCTGGAAACGGCTCGGTTCGCGCAGATATTCAACCAGCTCGCCTACTTCCTCTTTCGCTTCGTCGCAACCGGCAACGTCAGCAAAGGTGGTTTTGATCTGGTCTTCGGTCAGCATTCGGGCCTTGCTCTTGCCGAAGGACATCGCGCCCTTTCCGCCGCCGCCCTGCATCTGACGCATAAAGAATATCCAGACGCCGATCAGCAGCAGCATCGGGAACCAGGAAATGAAGATGGAAGCCAGCAGGCTTGGTTCTTCCGGCGGTTCGCCAACTACTTTGACGTTTTTAGTCAACAGGTTGTCGAGCAGCTTCGGATCGTTAACCGGAATGTAAGTCGTGTAACGGTTACTATCTTTCTTGGTAACGTTGATCTCACGTCCGTTGATACGCGCTTCGCGAACCTGGTCCTGATTGACCTCTTGCAGGAAGGTAGAATAATCCACCTTGCGGCCATTCGACTCGCTGGGCCCAAAGCTCTGGAATACTGACATCAGCACAACGGCAATGACCAGCCAGAGTATTAGGTTTTTCGCCATGTCACTCAAGGGATTAACCTCTTATTACAACTGTGTTAAAAACAGCGTCAGGATACTCTATATCCAGCGTCTTTCAAACTTTCGTTTGAAATCTACCGGTTATGGTTTACGCCCGGTCGCTACAATATACACTTCACGCGAACGAGCGCGGGAAGAGTCCGGCTTACGAACTTTGACCTTCGTAAACAGGGAGCGAATTTCTCTAAGATACTCATCGAAGCCTTCGCCCTGGAACACCTTCACAACAAAACTACCACCTGGCGCTAATACATCACGAGACATTTCAAGCGCCAGTTCTACCAGATACATAGCCCGGGGAATATCCACCGCCGGTGTTCCGCACATATTCGGCGCCATATCGGACATGACAACTTGTACTTTACTGTCGCCTACTCGCTCAAGTAACGCTTTCAGGACTAATTCATCACGAAAGTCGCCCTGAAGGAAGTCCACACCGACGATTGGATCCATTGGTAAAAGATCGCAAGCGATGATGCGGCCGCTGTTTCCGATCTGCGTAACCGCGTATTGCGACCAGCCACCGGGTGCAGCGCCAAGGTCGACTATCGTCATCCCCGGCTTAAAAATCTTGTCACTTTGCTGTATTTCATCAAGTTTAAACCAGGCACGGGAACGTAACCCCTTTTTCTGTGCCTGTTGAACATATTTATCGCTAAAGTGTTCCTGAAGCCAGCGGCTTGAGCTGGCAGAACGCTTTTTACCTGTCATTTAACATTCCCATTCGGGTTCATCGTACTTTACTGCGTAAAAATCGACGCGGTAGTTTGGCGATATATGGGAGATGGCGGTAGAATGACCCGTTTTCAATCCCAACGTAAGCAAAAAAATACGATGAATCTGAGTACTAAACAAAAACAGCACCTGAAAGGTCTGGCACATCCGCTCAAGCCGGTAGTTATGCTTGGCAATAATGGTTTGACCGAAGGGGTACTGGCCGAGATCGAACAAGCGTTAGGGCACCATGAGCTCATCAAGGTGAAGATCGCCTCAGAAGATCGCGAAACTAAAGCCTTGATCGTGGAAGCCATCGTGCGTGAAACCGGCGCCTGTAACGTACAGGTCATCGGTAAAACGCTGGTTCTGTACCGCCCAACGCCAGAGCGTAAAATCTCGCTGCCACGCTAAGAATATCCTGAATCCCGACACAACATTGTGTAAAACGAGGGATTTCTGTGGCCAGGCGAGCAAAATGCCATGCTCCTGACGTTGATAAAAGGCCGCTATGCGGCCTTTTTCCTTTCTTTACAATCTATAAACATCGTAGCGGGAAATACGCCTTACAGGTACTCAACCTTGGTAATTTCGTATTCCACTTCACCACCCGGGGTACGGATAGTGACGACGTCATCCTGCTCTTTGCCAATCAGACCGCGGGCGATCGGTGAATTCACAGAGATGAGATTCTGTTTAAAATCCGCTTCGTCATCGCCCACGATACGGTAAGTCTGCTCTTCGTCGTTATCCAGGTTCAGCACGCTGACCGTGGAGCCGAAAATCACGCGGCCATTATTCGGCATCTTAGTGATATCGATAACCTGCGCATTCGACAGTTTTGCTTCGATATCCTTGATACGACCTTCGCAGAAGCCCTGCTGTTCGCGGGCAGCGTGGTATTCCGCGTTCTCTTTCAGATCGCCGTGCTCACGCGCCTCGGCGATAGCAGCAATAATTTCTGGACGACGTACGGACTTCAGGAAATCCAGTTCTTCGCGCAGTTTTTCTGCGCCACGTAAGGTCATCGGAATAGCTTGCATTTGTTATACCTCTTTATCATTCCTTCATGGAACGGACGGAGTCGTTCCGCCATCGGTCACGTCTTAGCCATGGCCGAAGCAAAAAGAAAACCGACCCGGGAAACACTCCCCAGGTCAGCAGCAATTTTCAATTTGATACGCATTTTACCCTGAAGTTCACTATGGGTCATCGTTTACTTTACAGGGTGATGCACCGTAGTATGACGGCTTGGTTTCAGGTTGTTAGCGCGAGATTATGCGATTTCCCAGATTTATCATCGGATTGACTGCCGGTATAGCGCTTAGCGCTCAGGCCGCGAATATTGACGAGTACATTAGTCAGCTTCCTGCTGGCGCGAACCTTGCCTTCATGGCGCAGAAGGTTGGCTCCCCGACGCCGGAGATAGACTTCCACAGCCAACAGATGGCGCTGCCTGCCAGTACCCAGAAGGTGATCACCGCGCTGGCGGCGTTGCTGCAGCTGGGGCCGGACTTCCGCTTCACCACGACGCTGGAAACCAAAGGCTCGCTTGACGGCGGTGTGCTGAAAGGCGACCTGATTGCCCGCTTCGGCGGCGATCCGACGCTAAAGCGTCAGGATATCCGCAACATGGTGGCGTCGCTGAAAAAAGCCGGCGTACAGCGCATTGAAGGCAATGTGCTTATCGATACCTCGGTTTTCGCTAGCCACGATAAGGCCCCCGGCTGGCCATGGAATGACATGACGCAGTGCTTCAGCGCCCCGCCAGCGGCAGCGATTGTTGATCGTAACTGTTTCTCCGTCTCACTCTATAGCGCGCAGAAACCCGGCGATTTGGCCTTTATCCGCGTGGCCTCTTACTATCCGGTCACCATGTTCAGCCAGGTGCGGACGCTCGCCCGCGGCTCCGCAGAGGCGCAGTATTGCGAGCTGGACGTCGTACCAGGCGATCTTAACCGCTACACCCTCACCGGCTGCCTGCCGCAGCGCAGCGAGCCGCTGCCGCTGGCGTTCGCCATTCAGGACGGCGCAGGCTATGCAGGCGCGATCCTGAAAGCCGAGCTCACCGATGCGGGTATCACCTACAGCGGCACTCTCTTGCGCCAGACCCTGGCTAACGATCCGGGCACCGTGCTGGCGACGACCCAATCGGCGCCGTTGCACGATCTTCTACGCATCATGTTGAAGAAATCCGACAACATGATTGCCGATACGGTGTTTCGTACTATCGGCCACGCGCGAATGGGCGTGCCGGGAACCTGGCGCGCCGGTTCCGACGCGGTGCGGCAAATTCTGCGCCAGCAGGCGGGTATTGACCTCGGTAACACGATTATCGCCGATGGCTCAGGCCTGTCCCGGCACAATCTTATCGCGCCGGCGACGATGATGCAGGTATTGCAGTACATCGCTCAGCACGATAACGAGCTCAACTTTATCTCGATGTTGCCGCTTGCCGGACACGATGGTTCGCTGCAGTATCGCGCCGGTCTTCATCAGGCGGGCGTTGACGGTAAGGTTTCGGCGAAGACCGGTTCGCTGCAGGGGGTATATAACCTGGCAGGTTTCATTACCACCGCCAGCGGGCAAAAGATGGCCTTCGTGCAGTATCTCTCCGGCTATGCGGTGCCGCCGGGCGACCAGCGCAACCGCCGCATACCATTGGTGCGCTTCGAAAGTCGACTGTATAAAGATTTGTACCAGAACAACTAAAACAAAAGGGCCGCATCAGATGATGCGGCCCTTTTTACTCAGAATTAACGTTTGTAGATGAATTCGACGCCTTCTTCGTCGTCTTCGTCCCAGTCGTCATCCCAGTCTTCGTCATCTTCTTCCAGTTCGGCTTCTTCAAGCTGCTGACGGTGATAGTCGTCCCACATGAACTCGACTTTCTCCGGCTTCTGCTCTTCTTCCGCCTGCACGATTGGATTTTCGATGATAAAGGTCATCACGTCCCAGCACAGGTCTTTAACGCCCTGCTGGCTGGCCGCGGAGATCAGATAGAACTTATCTTCCCAACCCAGCGCTTCGGCGATGGCCTTCGCTTTGGCTTCAGCCTCCGCTTTGTCCATCAGGTCAATCTTGTTGAAGACCAGCCAGCGCGGTTTAGAGGCCAGCTTCTCGCTGTATTTCTCCAGTTCGCCGATGATAATGCGCGCGTTTTCTACCGGATCGGAACCGTCGATAGGCTCGATGTCGATAAGGTGCAGCAGCACGCGGCAGCGCTCGAGGTGCTTAAGGAAGCGAATACCAAGGCCAGCGCCTTCCGCTGCGCCCTCAATCAGCCCCGGAATATCGGCGACCACAAAGCTCTTCTCGTTGTCCATACGCACCACGCCCAGGCTCGGCACCAGGGTGGTAAATGGATAGTCGGCCACTTTCGGCTTCGCCGCGGAGACCGCGCGAATGAAGGTGGATTTACCGGCATTCGGCATCCCCAGCATCCCCACGTCGGCCAGCAGCATCAGCTCGAGCTGCAGATCGCGCTTATCGCCCGGCGTACCCATGGTTTTCTGACGCGGGGTACGGTTAACGGATGATTTGAAGCGCGTGTTGCCCAGACCATGCCAGCCGCCTTTCGCGACCATTAAACGCTGACCATGCTTGGTCATATCGCCCATGGTCTCGCCGGTTCCCTGGTCGATGACGCGGGTCCCTACAGGCACTTTCACCGTGACATCTTTACCGCGTTTACCGGTACAGTCGCGGCTCTGACCGTTCTGTCCGCGTTCTGCGCGGAAAGATTTTTCGAATCGATAGTCGATCAGGGTGTTGAGGTTCTCGTCCGCTTCCAGCCAAACGTCGCCGCCGTCACCGCCATCGCCGCCGTCCGGGCCGCCTCGCGGAATATATTTTTCGCGGCGGAAGCTAACGCAACCATTGCCGCCGTCACCTGCTACGACCAGGATCGTTGCTTCATCTACAAACTTCATTTTACTCTCCGTAAATCATTCGCCTGAGCGGGGCAGCGGTACAACCGCTTCTCGCTTGCGCCAGCGTCCCCAAAGACGATGGCCAATGGCGGAATACATCGCGCCCGCAACCACGACAAACGCACCGAGATAACCAATCAGGTTTAACATCGGTCTGGCGAAAACATCGGGCCAGGCCATTGATAATAAATCAGAAAACAGTAGCGTAAACAGTGGCGTTAAGGTAATTAACGCGCTGACCTGCGCCGCCTGCCAGCGCGCCATGGCTTCCGCCAGCGCCCCGTAGCCGACCAGGGTATTCAGCCCGCAAAAAATCAGGCAAGCCAGTTGCCAGTCGCTCAGTTGGGAGATAACCCCCGGTTTAGCGAGTGGCAGTAAAGCAATCGTACATAAAGTGTACAGCAAAAATAGTATCTGCTGTGATGCCAGGCGCCGCAATAACACCTTTTGCGCGACCCCGTAGCTTACCCACACCGTTGCCGCTGCGACACCAAAAATTACCCCCCACGTGTAGTCCGTGAGACGGGTAAAGATTTCAATCAGGCTGGTGTTGAAGAACATCACCAGCCCGCTGAGCAACATCAGCGCCCCTACAACCTGGGTACCACGCATGCGCTCTTTCAGAATCACAACGCTTGCCACCATCATACCGACCGGTGATAACTGGCCGATGACCTGGGAGGCCGTTGGACTGAGATATTGCAAGGAAGAGCTGAACAGAATGAAGTTACCGAACAGACCGCCGGTAGCAATCGCTAATAAAACCAACCAGCGCGGCTTGCGAAAAATACGCAGCGGCGGCAGCTTGCCTTTGATGGCGAGGATCGCGCCAAGACCAATACTGGCCATCAAAAAGCGATAAAAGACCACCGTTGGCGGCTCCATCACTTCGAGAACCTGCTTCATTGCAATTGGCAGTGCTCCCCAACACATCGCGGTGGTTAGCGCCAAAAGAATGCCTATGCCGGCCTGCTGCTTCATGATGCCCGTTTTCCCTGCAGAAATTTTTCCGGGATTCTAATGTAAAAAGCCCCGCAACGTGTTGCGGGGCTTTCATCCGTCACCAGGACGCGAAAAACTTATTCAGCAACGATGCTGATGAATTTACGGTTTTTCGGGCCTTTAACTTCGAACTTGACTTTACCGTCAGTCAAAGCGAACAGAGTGTGGTCACGGCCGCAACCAACGTTGGTGCCAGCGTGGAATTTGGTACCACGTTGACGAACGATGATGCTACCTGCCAGAACAGCTTCACCGCCGAAACGTTTTACGCCCAGACGTTTAGCTTCTGAATCGCGACCGTTACGAGTCGAGCCGCCAGCCTTTTTATGTGCCATTTAAATCTACTCCCTCAAGTCTTAGGCGCTGATGCCAGTGATTTTCACATCAGTGAACCACTGACGGTGGCCTGCTTGCTTACGATAGTGTTTACGACGACGAAACTTAACGATTTTAACTTTCTCGCCACGACCGTGAGCAACAACTTCAGCTTTGATTACGCCGCCCTCAACGAAAGGAACGCCGATCTTGATTTCTTCACCGTTTGCGATCATCAGAACTTCAGCGAACTCAACAGCTTCGCCAGTTGCGATGTCCAGCTTTTCCAGGCGAACGGTCTGACCTTCGCTTACTCGGTGTTGTTTACCACCACTTTGGAAAACCGCGTACATATAAAACTCCGCTTCCGCGCACCTCTTCGTGTGATTCAGAGTGCGCTATAAATATTCACAATAGGGCGCGAATATTACGCAAAACGCGACCCTTTGACAAGAGCGATCATCGATCAACGCAGAAAAAAAACACAACTTTCACGCTAACGTTTATCTGCGCTGATTTTTCAGTACAATCATATCTTCTTTTAATTCTATCTTAATCCTTCTGTGATCCCACCTGGATTCGCGGTAACAGGACATTTGGCCCGGCTTTTGCGATGAATTTAGAAAAAATCAATGAGTTAACCGCGCAGGATATGGCGGGTGTCAATGCGGCAATCCTCGAGCAGCTCAACTCAGATGTACAGCTTATCAATCAGTTAGGCTACTACATCGTCAGCGGAGGCGGTAAACGTATTCGTCCGATGATCGCCGTGCTTGCAGCGCGTGCGGTCGGCTATCAGGGGAATGCGCACGTCAACATTGCCGCACTGATCGAATTTATTCATACCGCGACCCTGCTGCATGACGACGTCGTCGACGAGTCCGATATGCGCCGCGGCAAGGCGACGGCCAATGCCGCGTTCGGTAACGCCGCCAGCGTACTGGTGGGCGACTTTATCTACACTCGCGCCTTCCAGATGATGACTCGCCTCGGTTCGCTGAAGGTGCTGGAGGTGATGTCGGAAGCCGTAAACGTTATCGCCGAAGGTGAAGTCCTGCAGTTGATGAACGTCAACGACCCAGATATCACAGAAGAGAACTATATGCGGGTCATCTACAGTAAGACCGCCCGTCTGTTTGAAGCCGCTTCGCAGTGTTCCGGCATCCTGGCTGGCTGCAGCGCGGAAGAAGAACAGGCGCTGCAGGATTATGGTCGTTACCTCGGCACCGCGTTCCAGCTGATTGACGATCTGCTGGATTACAGTTCCGATGGCGAACGCCTTGGCAAAAACGTCGGTGATGACCTGAACGAAGGCAAACCAACGCTGCCGCTACTGCACGCGATGCATCACGGTACCCCGGATCAGGCGGCGATGATTCGCGGCGCTATAGAGCAGGGTAACGGGCGCCATCTGCTTGACGCCGTACTTGAAACCATGGCGGCCTGCGGTTCGCTGGAGTGGACGCAGAAACGTGCGGAAGAAGAAGCCGATAAAGCTATCGCCGCGCTGCAGGTTCTGCCGGATACGCCGTGGCGCGAGGCGCTCATCGGCCTTGCCCATATCGCCGTTCAGCGCGACCACTAATCCCCCCCTTTCTCCCGCGCGCATTGCGCGGGAGAGTTCCAATAAAATCCAATATCCTTCAAATAACGCCAGAAACCTTAATATATTCCGAATATACAGGAACGATAATGGAACTTGTTAAAACCATATAAGAACCAGGGTATAGTATTTCAGCCGTCCGTATTGACGCGCAGACAGTTATCACCGGGAGAATTTATGGATAAGTTCATCGACTGGCATTCAGCGGATATCATTGCCGGCCTTCGCAAAAAGGGGACATCGCTCGCAGCTGAGTCGCGACGTCACGGTTTAAGCTCTTCTACGCTTGCCAACGCACTAACCCGTCCGTGGCCAAAGGGCGAATTGATTATTGCTAACGCGCTGGGAACCGATCCGTGGGTTATTTGGCCATCGCGTTATCACGATCCCATTACCCATCAGTTCATCGACAGAACGCAGATGATGCGTCAGAAGAGAAATAAGACCTAAGGTGAGGGAGAGCTCGATAACAGCCCCCGGACGGACGTCAGAGGGCTGCTACCGAAGCGGGACTACTCGCCCTTGACGCGTTCGATATTCGCGCCCAGAGCCTGCAGTTTATCTTCGATGCGCTCATAGCCGCGATCGATGTGATAGATACGGTCGACGATGGTCGTCCCTTCCGCAATACAACCCGCCAGTACCAGGCTTGCGGATGCACGCAGGTCGGTCGCCATGACCTGTGCGCCGGACAGCTTCGCGACACCATGGCAAATCGCGGTATTGCTCTCGATTTCCGCGTGCGCGCCCATACGGATCAGTTCCGGAATGTGCATGAAGCGGTTTTCGAAGATGGTTTCGGTGATAACGCCAGTCCCTTCAGCCACCAGGTTCAGCAAGGTGAACTGCGCCTGCATGTCGGTTGGGAAACCCGGGTGCGGCGCGGTACGCACGTTGACCGCTTTCGGACGGTTGCCGTGCATATCGAGGCTAATCCAGTCTTCACCGACTTCAATATCCGCGCCAGCTTCGCGCAGCTTCGCCAGCACCGCATCCAGGGTATCCGGCTGCGCATGGCGGCACATAATTTTACCGCCGGAGATCGCCGCCGCGACCAGGAAGGTACCGGTTTCGATACGGTCCGGCAGCACGCGATAAACGCCGCCGCCGAGACGCGCGACGCCTTCGATGGTGATACGGTCGCTGCCCTGGCCTTTGATTTTCGCGCCCAGCGCGTTGAGGAAGTTGGCGGTATCGACGATTTCCGGCTCGCGCGCGGCGTTTTCGATAACCGTGGTGCCTTCAGCCAGCGTCGCCGCGCTCATGATCGTCACGGTCGCCCCTACGCTCACCTTATCCATCACGATATGCGCGCCTTTCAGACGCCCATTGACTGATGCCTTCACATAGCCTTCTTCCAGTTTGATTTCCGCGCCCAGCTGTTCCAGGCCGGTAATATGCAGGTCGACCGGACGCGCGCCGATAGCGCAGCCACCCGGCAGAGAAACCTGACCCTGACCGAAACGCGCCACCAGCGGCCCCAGCGCCCAGATGGAAGCGCGCATGGTTTTCACTAAATCGTACGGAGCACAGAAAACATTTACCGGACCGGCATCGATCCATACGGAACCATTGCGCTCGACCTTCGCGCCCAGCTGGCTCAGCAGCTTCATGGTGGTATCGATATCTTTCAGCTTCGGTACATTCTGGATTTCAATCGGCTCTTCGGCTAACAGCGCGGCAAAGAGGATTGGCAGGGCAGCGTTTTTAGCGCCGGAAATGGTGACCTCGCCCTGCAGGCGAGTCGGCCCCTGAACACGGAATTTATCCATTGATTCTGTTCTCGGTTAAAAATTCATCAACGCTGTAGGGAACATCCCTACAGCTTAAAAGCCATTAAGTTTGCGATCGCGCGCCCATTCTTGCGGGGTAAACGCTTTGATCGACAGCGCATGAATGCGATTGTCGGCAATATATTCCATCAGCGGCGCGTAGATAGCCTGCTGTTTTTTTACCCGGCTCATGCCGTCAAACATCTCACCCACAGCGATAACCTGAAAGTGGCTGCCATCGCCAGAGACGTGGACTTCCTGAAGGGAGAGTGCGTTCATCAGCACGGTCTGAATTTCATGATTTTCCATGGGATCACATTTTTCTGAGTGTGAAAACAGCCCAACATCTTAGAGGAAAGTGGCGCTGTCTTAAACAAGCAAAAAGCCCCATCGAACAGATTGATGGGGCTTTCAGAATAGCTTCAGCATTAACCTACTGAAAAATTTACGGGATCATGTCTGCCGGAAGGTTGTAAAGACTCACCAGCGTTTGCAGGTTTTCGCTTTTTCCTACCACTTGCGCCGTTTTGCCCTGCCGGCGTACCAGCGCGACAAAATGAACCAGCAACGCCACTCCGGCGCTATCGACCCGCGAAACATCGCTGAGGTCGATAGTGGATACGCCGTCGGTGGCCTGCGCGCGGGCGTTCCACAGCGGCAGTATAAATTCCTGATCCAGTTCGCCGCGCAACGCCAGGCGTTCACCGTCGCGGTTCCAGCTCAGTTGCTCGCCCATTATTTTTTCTGTTCCAGAGTGATAGGCTGGGCAGAAATAGCTTTCAGCTGCGCGGTCAGACCGTCAACGCCTTTCGTACGCAGCAGATCGCTCCACTCGTTTTGTTTGGTAGTGATCATGCTGACGCCTTCGGCGATCATGTCATAAGCCTGCCAGTTGCCGGTCTGGGTATTTTTACGCCATTGGAAGTCCAGGCGTACCGGAGGACGGCCATTCGGGTCGAGGATGGTGACGCGAATCGGTACGATGGTTGCGCTGCCCAGCGGCTGCTCAGGCGCAATTTGATAAGTCTGCCCGTGATACATGGCCAGCGCCTGACCGTAAGCCTGTTTCAGATATTCGCGGAAGGCGGCAAAGTAGGCTTCACGCTGTGCAGGCGTCGCCTCTTTGTAGTAACGGCCCAGCACCAGCGCGCCGGCGTATTTCACCTGCACGTAAGGCAGCAGTTCCTGATCGACGATATCACGCAGATAGTTTGGGTTCGCTTTGATCTTCGGCTGTTCGTTCTTCAGACGATCGAAGGTCTTCTGCGCCGCCTCGTCCATCAGCTTATACGGGTTAGTTTGATCCGCGGCATGCGCGGCGGTCAGTGGAGCAATCACCAGCATGGCGACCATGAGTAAGCGTTTAAACATATCTTGTCTCTCCTGAAATTAATGCGTCATGCCGGCCTGCGGCGTAGCGTCAGTATGACTCTCAGCCGCCGCCTTATCATTGTCAGAATTCTGATTATCGCCGCCCTTGCTGTTATAGAGGAACTGGCCTATCAGATCTTCCAGTACCATCGCGGACTTGGTGTCCTGAATCGTACCGCCGTCTTTAAGAATAGCGGTGCCCAGTTCCGGATCTTCGAAACCGACGTTCAGCGCCAGGTACTGCTCCCCGAGCAGGCCGGAAGTACGAATCGCCAGCGAACTGGTATCCGGAATGTGGTTGTAGCTTTCGTCGATATCGATGGCAACACGCGGCAGATAGGTTTTCGGATCGAGGGTAATATCGGCAACGCGACCGACCACCACACCGCCGATACGCACCGGTGAACGCGCTTTCAGACCGCCGATGTTATCGAAGGTCGCATAAAGACGGTAAGTCGGTTCGGTACGCAACGAGGTCACGTTCGCCGCCTTCAGACAGACAAACAGCGCCGCTAGCAGCGCCGCCAGTAAGAACACACCTACCCAGATCTCATTTTTTTTCGTTTGCATGAACTTAATTCCCAAACATCAGCGCAGTCAGCACAAAATCCAGCCCCAGAACCGCCAGCGACGAATGCACCACGGTGCGCGTCGTTGCCCGGCTAATTCCAGCGGAAGTGGGGATAGCGTCATAACCATTGAATAACGCAATCCAGGTTACCGTAACGGCAAAAACCAGACTTTTAATCAGGCAGTTAACCAGATCCATTCGCCAGTCGACGGCATTTTGCATCGCGGTCCAGAAGAACCCTGCGTCGATGCCTTTCCAGCTTACGCCAACCAGCGAACCGCCCCAGACCCCCACGGCGACGAAAATGATCGTCAACAGCGGTAGCGAGATGACCCCGGCCCAGAAGCGCGGCGAAATCACCCGGCGCAGCGGATCCACCGCCATCATCTCCATGCTGGAGAGCTGCTCGGTCGCCCGCATCAGGCCAATCTCGGCGGTTAACGCCGAACCGGCTCGCCCGGCGAACAGCAGCGCGGCCACCACCGGCCCCAGTTCGCGCAGCAGCGACAGCGCCACCAGCATGCCCAGACTGGTCTCAGCGCTATAGGTCGTTAATACCAGATAACCCTGCAGCCCCAGTACCATTCCGATGAACAGCCCCGAGACGATAATAATCAGCATCGATAGCACGCCGACGTTATACAGCTGGCGTACCAGCAGCGGCGCATGCTTGCGAAATTCCGGCTTGCCCACCACGGCATTAAACAGCATTAATCCGGCGCGCCCGAAGGTCGCGGTGGTTTTGATGCCGCGGTGTCCGAGCGCTGCCAGCGCATTAAATAGCATGAGTCGTTTAGCTCCCTTTGCCTAATAAATCATGGTGGTAATCGCCCGCAGGATAACGGAACGGCACCGGGCCGTCAGCGATGCCATCAATGAACTGGCGCACGCGCGGATCGCTATTTTCACGCAGCGATTGCGCGCTGCCGTGGGCAACGATTTTCTTATCCGCCACGATGTAGGCGTAATCCGCAATGCTCAGCACTTCCGGTACGTCGTGCGATACCACAATGCAGGTCACTCCCAGGGTGCTATTCAGCTCTGAGATAAGTTTAACCAATACGCCCATGGTGATGGGATCTTGTCCGACGAAGGGTTCGTCAAACATGATCAGATCCGGCTCAAGGGCAATCGCCCGCGCCAGCGCCGCGCGCCGCGCCATTCCGCCGGAGAGTTCAGAAGGCATCAGTTTCGCCGCGCCGCGTAGCCCAACCGCCTCCAGCTTCATCATGACGGTGGTATGCAGCAGCGCATCCGGCAACTGGGTATGTTCGCGCAGCGGGTAAGCTACGTTATCAAACACGTTCATATCGGTGAATAGCGCGCCGGACTGAAACAGCATGCTCATGCGTTTACGCACGGTATACAGCCGCGAGCGCGTCATTTGCGGCACGTTTTCGCCGTCAAACAGGATCTCGCCGCTGTCCGGCGGGATCTGGCCGCCGATCAAACGCAGCAGGGTCGTCTTGCCGATCCCCGATGGCCCCATAATGGCGGTAATCTTGCCGCGAGGCACCGATAGCGAGATATCATCGAAGATGACGCGGTCGCCCCGAGAGAAACGAATACCGCGAACCTCGACTAAATTCGCCAGAGTTTGGCTCATAAAATCATCCTTACTAAACCTTCGGGCTAAGCATGGCGCTTTCTTTCACCACAAACCCAACATTTTTACAGAATCTTACCTGCCCGGGTTAGCGAAAGCTGGCATTTGTTTTACTTTTGCCACACATAAAGTCAAAATTAAGAATTCGTTACGCTGCGTACGGACGGCCAGCGAGGCGACGATTATACCTGAAGAAAGGACTTTAGATGCTCTTAGCAACGGCTCTGTTAATAATTGGTTTACTGCTGGTCGTTTACAGCGCCGATCGTCTGGTATACGCCGCTTCAATACTGTGCCGCATGATGGGGATCCCGCCGCTCATCATCGGCATGACTGTCGTGAGCATCGGTACCAGCCTGCCGGAGATCATCGTTTCCGTCGCCGCTTCCCTGCACGGACAAACCGATTTGGCGATCGGCACGGCGTTGGGATCCAATATTACTAATATTCTATTAATTCTCGGTCTTGCCGCCCTGCTCCATCCATTTACCGTGCATTCTGATATCCTGCGCCGCGAATTGCCGTTAATGTTGCTGGTCAGTTTACTGGCGGGATTTGTACTTTACGATGGTCAACTGTCGCGTCTGGACGGGCTGTTTTTACTGGCGCTAGCCATACTGTGGCTGGTGTTTACCCTAAAGATAGCGCGCCTGGCGGAACGCCAGGGCAGCGATAGCCTGACCCGGGAACAGCTGGCGGAGCTGCCGCGCGGCGGTTCTCTGCCCGTCGCCCTGCTGTGGCTCGGGGTGGCGATGATCGTCATGCCGATGGCCACCCGCATGGTGGTGGATAACGCCACGGTGCTGGCGAACTATTTCGCCATTAGCGAGCTGACGGTCGGCTTAACGGTTATTGCTATCGGCACCAGCCTGCCGGAACTGGCCACCGCTATCGCCGGCGCACGAAAAGGGGAAGACGATATCGCCATCGGGAATATTATTGGCGCGAATATCCTTAACCTTGTGTTGGTACTCGGGCTGCCAGCGTTAATCGCCCCTGGCGCCTTCCCTGCCGAAGCTTTTACGCGCGACTACAGCGTAATGCTGCTGGTCAGCGCTATCTTCGCGCTGCTGTGCTGGCGGCGCAAACGGCAGCCGGGACGCGTAGCGGGCGCCTTGCTGGTCGGCGGCTTTATGGTTTGGTTGGCGCTACTGTTCTGTTCTGCGCCGTTCTTCATTGAATGAATTGGGATAACATCATGTCGCAAATAGATTTGCCAACGGATTTTGACTTTCAACAGGCAGGACGTCAGGTTCTGGAAATTGAACGTGAAGGTCTGGCCCAGCTCGATCAGTATATTAATGAAGATTTCACCCGCGCCTGTGAAACGATTTTCCGCTGCGGCGGTAAAGTCGTGGTGATGGGCATGGGTAAATCCGGTCATATCGGGCGCAAAATGGCGGCGACTTTCGCCAGTACCGGTACTTCGGCTTTTTTTGTCCATCCCGGTGAAGCGGCTCACGGCGATCTGGGGATGGTCACGCCGCAGGATGTGGTCATCGCGCTATCCAATTCCGGTGAATCTAATGAAATTCTGGCGTTGATTCCGGTGCTTAAACGCCAGCAGGTGCCGCTTATCTGCGTCACCAGCCGTCCGGACAGCAGCATGGCGCGCGCCGCCGATATTCATCTATGTGTGAAAGTGCCGAAAGAGGCCTGTCCGCTAGGACTGGCGCCGACCTCCAGCACCACCGCCGCGCTGGTGATGGGTGACGCCCTTGCCGTAGCGCTGCTCGAAGCCCGCGGCTTTACCGCCGAAGATTTCGCCTTGTCGCACCCCGGCGGCGCACTTGGTCGTAAGCTGCTGCTGCGGGTCAATGATATTATGCATACCGGCGATGAGATCCCTCACGTCGGCCTGCAGGCCACCCTGCGCGATGCGCTGCTGGAAATCACCCGTAAGAATTTAGGCATGACGGCCATCTGCGATGACGAGATGAATATCATCGGCATCTTCACCGATGGCGACCTGCGCCGCGTCTTCGATACCGGCGTCGATATGCGCAACGCCAGCATCGCTGAAGTCATGACCCCAGGCGGGATCCGCATTCGTCCGGGCATGCTGGCGGTAGATGCGCTCAACCTGATGCAGTCCCGCCATATCACCTGCGTGCTGGTTGCCGATGGCGACCGACTGCTAGGTGTGGTACATATGCACGATCTGCTGCGCGCTGGCGTAGTGTAAGTAAGGATAAAATAATGAATAATGCTGATGCCCAGGTCGACACCTGCTACGGGCCGGTAAGCCAGGAATTTATCGACCGGGCGGCGAAGATCCGTTTACTGATCCTCGACGTCGACGGCGTGCTTTCCGACGGCCTTATCTATATGGGCAACAACGGCGAAGAACTGAAAGCGTTTAACGTCCGCGATGGCTACGGGATCCGCTGCGCGCTGACTTCCGGTATTGAAGTCGCGATTATTACCGGGCGAAAAGCTAAACTGGTAGAAGACCGCTGCCAGACGCTGGGCATTACGCATCTGTATCAAGGTCAGTCCGATAAGCTATTGGCGTTTCGCGAATTATTAAGCAAACTGGCGGTTCGCCCCGATGAAGTCGCGTACATTGGCGACGATCTGATCGACTGGCCGGTAATGGCGGAGGTCGGTTTAAGCGTCGCCGTCGCCGATGCGCATCCGCTGCTGCTCCCGCGGGCGAACTATGTCACGCGAATTAACGGCGGACGCGGCGCGGTACGCGAAGTCTGCGATTTGTTACTATTGGCGCAGGGCAAGCTTGATGAGGCCAAAGGGCAATCAATATGAGTAAAACCAGACGTTGGGTTATCATCTTACTATCGCTGGTCGCGTTGATCCTGATCGGCCTGAACCTGGCGAGTACGGACGACACCGCGACCGTCGCGGTCAATCCTAACGATCCGACGTATAAAAGCGAGCATACCGATACCGTGGTGTACAGCCCGGAAGGCGCGCTGAGCTATCGTCTGATAGCCGAGCATGTCGAATACTTTTCCGAACAAGAAGTATCGTGGTTCACCAACCCGGTAATGACTACCTTTGATACCAACAAGGTTCCGGCCTGGTCAATCAGAGCGGATAAAGCCAAGTTAACCAACGACCGTATGCTGTATCTTTACGGCCACGTTGAGGTCGACGCGTTGAGCCCCGACTCTCAACTGCGCAAAATTACCACCGATAACGCGCAGGTGAACCTGGTGACCCAGGATGTAACCTCTGACGATATGGTGACGTTATACGGAACAACATTTAATTCCAGCGGCCTGAAAATGCGCGGGAACCTACGCAGCAAAAATGCCGAGCTGATTGAAAAGGTTAGAACCTCTTATGAAATTCAGAACAAACAAACTCAGCCTTAACATTGCGCTCGCAAGCGCGCTTCTGGCCGCCAGCCTGCCGGCTCTGGCAAAAACCGGCGATACCGATCAGCCGATTCACATCGAATCCGATCAGCAGTCGCTGGATATGCAGGGTAACGTCGTGACCTTCACCGGTAACGTGGTCGTTACCCAGGGGACCATTAAGATCAATGCCGACAAAGTCGTGGTTACCCGCCCTGGCGGTGAAAAAGGCAAAGAGGTGATCGACGGTTTCGGCAATCCGGCCACCTTCTATCAGATGCAGGACAACGGCAAACCGGTGAAAGGCCGCGCGTCGAAAATGCATTATGAACTGCAGAACGATTTCGTGGTGCTGACCGGTAACGCGCATCTGGAACAGCTGGATAGCAATATTCAGGGCGATAAAATCACCTATCTGGTGAAAGAGCAGAAAATGCAGGCCTTCAGCAACAAAGGCGGTCGCGTGACTACGGTACTGGTGCCTTCGCAGTTGCAGGACAAAAGCGGCGATCAGCAAAAGAAAGGTAAGTAATCCGTTATGGCAACATTAACTGCAAAAAACCTCGCCAAAGCCTACAAAGGCCGCCGCGTGGTGGAAGACGTCAGCCTGACCGTCAACTCCGGTGAAATCGTCGGTCTGCTGGGCCCGAACGGCGCCGGTAAGACCACCACCTTTTATATGGTGGTGGGCATTGTGCCGCGCGATGCCGGCAACATTATCATTGACGATGAAGATATCAGTCTGCTGCCGCTGCACGCGCGCGCGCGCCGCGGCATTGGTTATCTGCCGCAGGAAGCCTCTATCTTCCGCCGCCTGAGCGTCTACGATAACCTGATGGCGGTGCTGCAGATTCGCGACGATCTCAGCAGCGAGCAGCGTGAAGATCGCGCTAAAGAGCTGATGGAAGAATTCCACATCGAACACCTGCGCGATAGCCTGGGCCAGGCGCTCTCCGGCGGTGAACGCCGCCGCGTCGAAATCGCCCGCGCGCTGGCGGCGAACCCCAAATTCATCCTGCTGGATGAACCGTTCGCCGGGGTCGACCCCATCTCCGTTATCGATATTAAACGCATCATCGAACACCTGCGCGACAGCGGGCTTGGCGTACTCATTACTGACCATAACGTCAGGGAGACGCTGGCGGTCTGTGAACGAGCTTATATCGTAAGCCAGGGCCATCTCATCGCCCACGGCACCCCGCAGCAAATCCTTGAAGACGAGCAGGTTAAACGCGTGTACCTTGGGGAAGACTTCAGACTCTGATAGGGTAGAGGTTATAGACGTTTTAGCCGGAGATATTGACCCTGAACATGAAGCAAGGTTTGCAATTAAGGCTAAGCCAACAGCTTGCCATGACGCCCCAACTGCAGCAGGCCATCCGCTTGTTGCAGCTGTCTACGTTAGAACTCCAGCAAGAACTCCAGCAGGCGCTGGAGAGTAACCCATTGCTTGAGCAAACCGATCTTCACGAAGAGGTTGAAACCACAGAAGCCGAGGACCGCGAGTCCCTGGATACCGTCGACGCGCTCGAACAAAAAGAGATGCCGGATGAGCTGCCGCTGGACGCCAGCTGGGATGAAATCTACACCGCCGGCACGCCGTCGGGTAATGGCGTCGACTACCAGGACGATGAACTGCCGATCTATCAGGGTGAAACCACCCAGAGCCTGCAGGATTATCTGATGTGGCAGGTTGAGCTCACGCCTTTCACCGATACCGACCGCGCGATTGCCACCTCCATCGTCGATGCCGTTGACGATACCGGCTACCTTACTATTCCCATTCAGGACATTGTCGATAGTATCGAAGATGATGAAATTGGCATTGAGGAAGTGGAAGCGGTACTCAAACGCGTGCAGCGTTTCGATCCGGTCGGCGTCGCCGCCAGGGATCTCCGTGACTGCCTGCTGATCCAGCTTTCACAATTTGCCAAAGAGACGCCGTGGCTGGAAGAGGCACGGTTGATCATCAGCGAGCATCTTGATCTCCTGGCCAACCACGATTTCCGCAGCCTGATGCGCGTCACCCGCTTGAAAGAAGACGTTCTGAAAGAGGCGGTTTGCCTGATCCAGTCGCTGGATCCGCGGCCGGGGCAGTCCATACAAACCAGCGAGCCGGAGTACGTGATCCCGGATGTGCTGGTGCGCAAGGTTAGCGGCCGCTGGGTTGTCGAGCTCAATTCCGATAGCATTCCGCGGCTGAAGATTAATCAGCAATACGCGGCGATGGGCAATAATGCGCGCAACGACGCCGACAGCCAATTTATCCGCAGCAACCTGCAGGAAGCCCGCTGGCTGATTAAGAGCCTTGAGAGCCGTAACGATACCCTGCTGCGCGTCAGCCGCTGCATCGTCGAACAGCAGCAGGCCTTCTTTGAGCAGGGCGAAGAATTTATGAAACCGATGGTGCTGGCGGATATCGCCCAGGCCGTCGAGATGCATGAATCAACAATTTCACGCGTTACCACGCAAAAATATCTGCACAGTCCACGCGGTATTTTTGAGTTGAAGTATTTCTTCTCCAGCCATGTGAATACCGAAGGCGGCGGCGAAGCCTCGTCTACCGCCATTCGCGCGCTGGTGAAGAAGTTAATCGCCGCGGAAAACCCCGCGAAGCCGTTGAGCGACAGCAAGCTCACCACCATGCTCTCCGATCAGGGTATTATGGTGGCACGGCGCACTGTTGCTAAGTACCGAGAGTCTTTATCCATTCCGCCGTCAAACCAGCGCAAACAACTGGTCTGACACAACCGATAAGGAAGACACTATGCAGCTCAACATTACAGGACACAACGTCGAGATCACTCCTGCTATGCGCGACTTCGTCACCACGAAGTTCAGCAAACTGGAGCAGTTTTTCGATAGGATCAACCAGGTCTATATTGTGTTAAAAGTAGAGAAGGTGACGCAAATCGCGGACGCCAATTTGCATGTCAACGGTGGCGAAATCCATGCCAGTGCGGAAGGGCAGGATATGTATGCCGCTATCGATGGTCTTATCGATAAGCTGGCAAGACAGTTAACAAAACATAAAGATAAACTGAAACAACACTAATTGTCCGGGCGATCGCCCTTATCCGCAGCCCGCGGATAAGGGCAGCTCAGGTGAAATTATGATGAACAACGATTCCGCTCTACAACTGAGCAATGTCCTTAACCAGGATTGTACCCGTAGCCAGGTTCACTGCCAGAGCAAGAAACGCGCGCTGGAAATCATCAGCGAACTGGCGGCGAAGCAGCTAGGTTTGCCGCCGCAGGTGGTCTTTGAAGCGATCCTGACCCGTGAAAAAATGGGCAGTACCGGGATCGGCAACGGCATTGCGATCCCTCACGGCAAGCTTGAAGAGGATACCCTGCGCGCCGTTGGCGTATTTGTGCAGCTGGAAACGCCGATCGCCTTCGATGCGATCGACAATCAGCCGGTTGATCTGCTGTTTGCGCTACTGGTGCCGGCCGATCAAACCAAAACCCACCTGCATACGCTCTCGCTGGTCGCCAAACGTCTGGCGGACAAAACCATCTGCCGTCGCCTGCGCGCTGCGGTGAGCGATGAAGAGTTGTATGAGATCATCACCGAAGCAGGAAGCAGCGATGACGCTTAACGTGAGTCGCGCCTTAACCTTTATCGTACTGAGGAGAAACGGTACATGGTACTGATGATCGTCAGCGGCCGCTCTGGCTCGGGGAAATCCGTCGCCCTGCGAGCGCTGGAAGATATGGGCTTCTACTGTGTGGATAACCTGCCGGTAGTGCTGTTACCTGAGCTGGCGCGAACGCTGGCCGACCGCGATATCTCCGCGGCCGTCAGCATCGACGTGCGTAATATGCCGGAATCACCGGAAATCTTTGAACAAGCGATGCAGAACCTGCCGGAATCCTTCTCCCCGCAGCTGCTGTTCCTTGATGCCGACCGCAATACCCTGATCCGCCGCTACAGCGATACCCGCCGCTTGCATCCGCTCTCCAGCAAGAATTTGTCGCTCGAAAGCGCGATCGACGAAGAGAGCGATCTGCTCGAGCCGCTGCGCTCGCGCGCGGACCTGATCGTCGATACTTCCGAAATGTCGGTGCATGAACTGGCCGAGATGCTGCGTACCCGCCTGCTAGGTAAACGCGAACGTGAATTGACGATGGTCTTTGAATCATTCGGCTTCAAACACGGTATCCCGATCGATGCCGATTACGTTTTTGACGTCCGTTTCCTGCCGAACCCGCACTGGGATCCGAAGCTACGCCCCATGACCGGCCTCGATAAACCGGTTGCCGCCTTCCTCGATCGCCATACGGAAGTGCATAACTTTATTTATCAGACCCGAAGCTATCTGGAGCTTTGGTTGCCAATGCTGGAAACCAATAACCGCAGCTATCTGACGGTGGCCATTGGTTGTACCGGCGGTAAGCATCGCTCGGTCTATATTGCCGAACAGCTGGCTGACTACTTCCGCTCGCGCGGTAAGAACGTGCAGTCTCGTCACCGGACGCTGGAAAAACGTAAATCATGACCGTCAAGCAAACCGTTGAAATCACCAACAAGCTGGGCATGCATGCGCGCCCGGCGATGAAGCTTTTCGAGCTAATGCAGAATTTCGATGCGGAAGTGTTGCTACGCAACGACGAAGGCACGGAGGCGGAAGCCAATAGCGTTATCGCCCTGCTGATGCTCGATTCCGCCAAAGGTCGTCAAATTGAGGTGGAGGCCAGCGGCCCGCAGGAAGTCGAAGCGCTGGCGGCGGTGATCGCGCTATTCAACGCCGGGTTTGATGAAGACTAAGCATCTCCCGGCGGGATTGCGGTTAATGCAGCTTATTGGCCTGCATAAAGCCTTCGCCGCCTGACTGACGCATCTGGCGCAGGATCCATGCCTGTCGGCTGCGAACATAACCTGATGGCGCATCGGCGCGAAACCGAATCGGATTCGGTAATACCGCCGCCAGCAGCGCGGCCTCTGCAGGGGTTAAACGGCTGGCCGGCTTATGAAAATAGCGCTGAGCCGCCGCTTCAACACCGAAAATACCGTCGCCAAACTCGGCGATATTCAGATACACGGTGAGAATGCGTTTCTTGCTCCAGACCGTTTCGATACCGACGGTCAGGCCCACTTCCAGCCCCTTGCGTAGCCAGCTACGGCCATCCCATAAAAACAGGTTTTTCGCCGTCTGCTGAGAGAGCGTTGACGCGCCGCGAATTCGATTTTCATTCCGTTCGTTGTGCGCCAGCGCTTTTTCGATTGCCGGCACGTCAAAACCCCAGTGGTCGGGGAATTTCTGATCTTCAGCAGCAATCACCGCCAGCCCCATCCAGGGGGAAATCTCGTCCATACCAACCCAATCAGAATGGGCGACATAATGAAAATCACCGGAGAACCAGGCGCTAACCTGGCGCTCGAGCATCACCGCTGAGAACGGCACCGGCAGAACGCTGAATACGGCGATACCGCCGCCCCAGAAAACCACGCAGATAAGCGCCAGGCGTAACAGCAGGCGCTTGATCATCGCCAGCGGCGCAACACGCTTACTCATTCAGCGAGAACCAGTACGCGATCGACCAGTTTCTCAATACCGCTGGCGGCCTCGGCAATATTCTGCGCCAGCATATAAGCAGGCGTGGTCACCACTTTGTTGTCTTCATCGACCACGATGTCGTCAACCGGGCACGGCACATGCTCCGCGCCCATCTCTTCCAGCACCTCGGCAGTATCCGGATCGGTACCGATGGTTATCCGCAGCGGTGTCGGGAAAATCTTCGGCAACAGCGCCGGCGCGATACACATAAAGCCCAGCGGCTTACCCGCCTCGTGCATCGCCAGCGTTAACGCCTGCAGATCGCGATCAACAACGCATTCACTTCCCTGGGCGGCGAAATTACTCAGGTTTTTCGCCGCGCCAAAGCCGCCTGGCACAATCAGCGCATCCAGATCGTCCACACGGGCGCTGGCCAAAGGCTGAATAGCGCCGCGCGCAAGACGCGCCGCTTCAATCAGCACGTTGCGGCTTTCCGCCATCGTTTCGCCGGTCAGATGATTGATCACGTCGGTTTGCGCCTTATCCGGCGCAAAGCAGACGGCCTGCGCGCCGCGACGCGCAATGGCCAACAGGGTAATGACCGCTTCATGGATTTCTGCGCCGTCGTAAACGCCACAGCCGCTTAGTACCACGCCAATCTTCTTCATCTTGCTAACCCCTTAGCGCAACTCTATGAAACAAGTAAATAATTTTGATTTACTCGCTATGCTTCACATATTTTACCGATTCACGTAACAAATTATTTATGGTTTGCTATCTTAATGAACGAGCAAGCCAAATCCTCAGGTTGCGCCGTGTAAAAAAATCACTCGAACAATCCTGGCTCAACAACCAGTTCCCTGGTGTTGGCGCAGTATTCGCGCACCCCGGTTTATCCGGGGTCATTTTTTATCCGCCGCCGCAATCCAGGCCTTCAGTATCGCAACATCGTTTTGCCACTCGGATTTCATCTCTTCCACCCACTCGCCGACGTTGTCTTCCCACGCGGGTAAATCAGGCGTTTGGATCTGCTGTCCCAACTGCTGGATATGGCGCAGGCCTATCGAACCCGCCGCGCCCTTAATTTTATGGCCCTCATCGACGATACCTTTCTGGTCGCGCGCGGTGAGATTCGATTCCAGCACGGACATGTAACCTGGCATCATCTTCTCAAACACCGCCAGCCCGTCGGTAATCAGCTTCGGTCCCACCAGCTCGATATATTGCTCCAGCATATCGGTGTCCAGTACCGATGCCGATTTCGCGACATCCACCGCAGGCGGCTCATGGCCGTCGTCTTCCGGCGCATCCCAGAATTTCTTGATGATCGCGGTTAACGCCGGTACCGATAGCGGCTTACTCAATACATCATCCATACCGGCATCAAGGTACTCTTTTTTGTCCTTCAGCACGTTAGCGGTCAGCGCCACCAGCGGCGGTAGCTCATCGGCGGCATAGCGCTGTTTTAGCTGCCGCGAGATGTCGAGGCCGGTCATGTCCGGTAGCTGAATATCCAGCAACACCAGGTCATATTCGCCGGGTTCGAACATCTCCAGCGCGGCTTTACCGGTCATCGCCACGTCCACGCTGTTGCCCAGTTTTTCCAGCACCGAACGGGCGACAATCACGTTCAGTTCGATATCTTCCACCAGCAGCACATTCAGCGCCGGCAGCGGCATATCGTCTTCGGCCAGCGTATCTTCGACTTCATCAGCCACCGCCTGCGCGTGTACGGTCAGGGTAAACGTCGCCCCCTGCCCCGGCTGGCTGGTCACGCTGATATCGCCGCCCATATTGCGCGCCAGACGGCGCGACACCGCCAGACCAATGCCGGTACCGGTTGCCGGTTTACCGCCATGGCTGTCTTTCACCTGATAATACATGGCGAAAATTTTGTCCTGCTCCGCCTGCGGGATACCGATACCGGAGTCCTCGACTTCGAAGTGCAGCATATCGCCTTCATCATAGCGGACGCGCACGGTGACATTGCCCTGCTGGGTAAACTTCACCGCATTGCTGATCAGGTTCCACAGGATCTGCCGCAGGCGCGTGCCATCGGTTACCACCTTGTGCGGCAGCGGCTGGGTTGGCTCCATCACAAAGCGCAACCCTTTCTGCTGCGCCTGCAGACCCGAGAGGTTCTCCAGATCGGCAAGGAAGCTGGTGAAATCCACCTCCTGATTATCGAGCTGCACTTTGCGCCGCTCCATTTTATCCATGTCGATAATATCATTGAAGATATTCCCCAGCGTCACCGCTGAAACATGGATAGTTTTCAGATATTTTTCCTGCTCGTTGGTCAATTCAGTATCCAGCAGGATGCGGCTGAGCCCAACGATGCCGTTGAGCGGCGTACGCAGCTCGTGGCTGATGGTTGAGATAAAGGTGGTCTTGTCCCGGCTGGCGCGCTCCAGCGCGTCCTGATAGCGCTTACGCTCGGTAATATCGCGGCCAAAGCCCATCAGGCCACGGCGCTTGCCCACGCGGTCATAGTAGGGGACCTTGCGGATCTCAAAGCAGGCTTTACGCCCATCGGGATAATCGAGCCATTGTTCGTAGGTCAGCGAGACATTATGGCGGAAGACTTTCTCATCGGTCTCCAGCACTTTCACCGCGGCTTCTTCGCTATAGACATCCTGCGGCTTGAGGTGAATCAGCTGCTTTTCGCTTTTTCCGGTCAACAGTTCCATCGCCCGGTTACAGCCGGAGAACTCTTTATCCTCGTTACGATAGAAAACCAGATCCGGTGAGGCATCAAGAAAAGAGCGCAGGAAAGAGGACTGTTGTTCCAGCTGAATTTGCGTCTCTTCGCGCTCTTTCATCTCTATTTTCAACTGTTCCAGCGTGGTTTCTCGTTCCGCTTCCGCTTTCTCGCGCTCGCCAATTTCCTGGTTCAACTGGGCGATATTGTCCTTGAGCTGCACGTTAAGCTTAAGGTCGCGCTCGCGCATCTCTTCCAGCTTTTCCACCAGCCGCGAGAGCCGCTGCCGCGACTCTTCCAGCTGTTCGACCACCACTGACAGAAAATAGACCGCCCAGGGGGTAATCAGCAGCCCGAAGAAGATAGAACGGATGACATCAATACTCTCCACCTGCCCATGTAGCACCATCGTGACGGCCATCTGTACCACAATAGCCAGCACCACCAGCGCCAGAGCTAACAGCATTGAAAAGCGCACCAGACCTAACTTCATCATCAGATCGACATAGTACTGCGCCAGCATACGAATTTGCTTCATGAGGGATTCCTTATCGCCAACTCCGCACAATAATACCCAATTCTGAACATTACGCTGTAAGTTGTGCAAAAAATGCGGCGGTAATCAGCCGTTAAGGAAGTGGAGCATCAGGCGGGCAGGATCCACGGTGTCCCCAATGCCGACCCCTGAACGCCATGGGCATTAAGGTATTTGTCCAGCTCGACCATGCCGGTCCAGCGGTTTTCGCACCACAGCGGCGCCAGCAGCGTTGGGCGACGGGCGCTGGCCGAGATACGGTGATAAATCACCTCCGGCGGCGTATGGCGAATCATCTCACCGGCGGTGACCGTATAGTCATCCAGCGCAATACCGTTCAGGCGACCCGCCTGCCAGGCTTTCGCCATGATGCTGCCGGTCACGATGTGCAGCGGGTGCAGCTTGATGCCATCGACGCCGGTGTCGACCACCCGTTGCAGGGTTTGCAGGCACTGTTGCTGGGTTTCGCCCGGTAGGCCGACGATAAGATGCGCACAGACCTTTAATCCGCGCTCGCGCGCCAGTCGGGTGGTGCGCTGGTAGCAGGCAAAGTCATGGCCGCGATTGATACGATGCAGCGTTTTATCGTGCGCGGTCTGCAGCCCCAGCTCCAGCCAGATTTCATAGCCCTGTTCCCGATATTCGCTGAGCAGATCCAGCACCGCATCGGGTACGCAGTCGGGGCGGGTGCCGACGCACAATCCAACGATATTCGCCTGGCTCACCGCCTGCTGATACATCGAACGCAGGAGCTGAACTTCGGCAAAGGTGCTGGTGTAGGCCTGGAAATAAGCAAGATAGCGTTTCGCGCGGTTGACCAGCTGCGCCTGGTGCGCCAGCTGATCGGCAATTGAGCGGTACTGCTGGGCCTCGTCGGCGAAGGAGGCGACATTACAAAATGTGCAGCCGCCGCGGCCAATTGTGCCATCCCGGTTCGGGCAGCTAAAGCCACCATGCAGCGTCAGTTTATGAACCTTTTCGCCGTAGCGGCGCGTAAGATCCCCACCAAACATGTTGACTAATTTTTGTAACTGCATAATCTGATAGACCGGCCTCAAGAAAGGGGCCAAGCCTGCCATTTTTAGCCTCCGACGGCGATGACCTGGATCAATCGTCAGCGCGGCCGCTTAGCTCATTGCATATTCAATCAAAATAAACGCTGTTTCATTCACAGCTGCAGTAATAACATTTCCTTATACTTCAATGCTGAGTTTCAATTATCTTTGTCACAGCAAAAAATAGTTTTATTTCCTGCCATTAAGAACAGCAGCAGTCAAATACTCTGCTATAAAAATACAATTCAGCACAGAAAGGTAATCTTAGGCTGCGGATATAGTGAGACAGATCACACTAGATTACGCATCCCTGAGAGTTTATATGCCTTAAAAAAAACAATAATACTCTTTAAAATCATAAAATTAACCACCTCTTAGCACACTTTTGTATAAATAAGATTGCCATTTGACGTAAGTGTGGATTCTCGATAAGTTGGGAATCCGCTGGAAGCTTTCTGGATGAGCGCTCTGCTCATCATATTTATGCAGTAATTGAGATTCCCTCTTAATAGCAAGTCCTCAAACTTGTGTACCGATGCGAAAAGGATTTAAAGAGGGCGAATGCGAGGTAGGCAAAGATGCCCTTACCCCGTCGCCATGCTCTTGCTGTGCCTTGCGCGCAATCGATTAAGAGGGCATCCCGTAGAGCCTGGGGAGGTTCACTGATATGTTGTACGACAAATCCCTTGAGCGGGATAACTGTGGTTTCGGCCTGATCGCCCACATAGAAGGCGAACCTAGCCACAAGGTAGTGCGCACCGCTATACACGCACTGGCCCGAATGCAGCACCGCGGCGCGATCCTTGCCGATGGTAAAACCGGCGACGGTTGCGGCCTGCTGTTACAAAAACCCGATCGTTTCTTCCGGATTGTGGCGGAAGAACGCGGCTGGCGCTTAGCCAAAAACTACGCCGTCGGGATGCTGTTCCTGAATAAAGACCCCGAGCTGGCAAGCGCTGCGCGCCGTATCGTTGAAGAAGAGCTGCAACGCGAAACATTGTCTATCGTTGGCTGGCGCGATGTGCCGACTAACGAAGGCGTGCTCGGTGAAATCGCCCTCTCCTCGCTGCCTCGTATTGAACAAATTTTTGTTAACGCTCCGGCAGGCTGGCGCCCGCGCGATATGGAACGCCGTCTGTTCATCGCGCGCCGTCGCATTGAAAAGCGCCTGCAGGACGACAAAGATTTCTACGTTTGTAGCCTGTCGAACCTGGTCAATATCTATAAAGGTCTGTGTATGCCGGCGGATTTGCCGCGCTTCTACCTGGACCTCGCGGACCTGCGCCTGGAATCCGCTATCTGTCTGTTCCACCAGCGCTTCTCCACTAATACCGTGCCGCGCTGGCCGCTGGCGCAGCCGTTCCGCTATCTGGCGCACAACGGTGAAATCAATACCATCACCGGTAACCGCCAGTGGGCCCGCGCCCGTACCTATAAATTCCAGACCCCGCTGATCCCCGATCTGCATGACGCCGCGCCGTTCGTCAATGAAACCGGCTCTGACTCAAGCTCGATGGATAATATGCTGGAACTGCTGCTGGCAGGCGGGATGGATATCGTCCGCGCGATGCGCCTGCTGGTACCGCCGGCCTGGCAGAATAACCCGGATATGGATCCGGAGCTGCGCGCGTTCTTCGACTTTAACTCCATGCATATGGAGCCGTGGGACGGCCCGGCGGGCATCGTCATGTCCGACGGTCGCTACGCCGCCTGTAACCTCGACCGTAACGGTCTGCGTCCGGCGCGCTACGTCATTACCAAAGATAAACTCATCACCTGCGCGTCTGAAGTCGGCATCTGGGACTATCAGCCGGATGAGGTGATGGAAAAAGGCCGCGTTGGGCCTGGCGAGCTGATGGTCATCGATACCCGCAGCGGGCGCATTCTGCACTCGGCGGAAACCGATAACGATCTGAAAAGCCGCCATCCGTACAAAGAGTGGATGGAGAAAAACGTCCGCCGTCTGGTGCCGTTCGAAGACCTGCCGGAAGAAGAAGTCGGCAGCCGTCAGTTGGATGACGACACGCTCGCCAGCTACCAGAAACAGTTTAACTACAGCGCCGAAGAGCTGGACTCCGTTCTGCGCGTCCTTGGGGAAAACGGCCAGGAAGCGGTCGGTTCGATGGGCGATGATACCCCATTCGCCGTGCTCTCCAGCCAGCCGCGTATCATTTACGATTATTTCCGCCAGCAGTTCGCCCAGGTGACAAACCCGCCTATCGATCCGCTGCGTGAAGCGCACGTGATGTCGCTGGCTACCAGTATTGGTCGCGAAATGAACGTCTTCTGCGAAGCGGAAGGCCAGGCGCACCGCCTGAGCTTTAAATCGCCGATCCTGCTGTACTCCGACTTTAAACAGCTGACCACCATGGAGGAGGAGCACTATCGCGCCGACACCCTGGACATTACCTTTGATGCCAACGAAACCACGCTGGCCGAGACGGTAAAAGCGCTGTGCGATAAAGCGGAACAGATGGTGCGTAACGGTACCGTATTGCTGGTACTGTCTGACCGCAACATCGCGAAAGATCGTCTGCCAGTGCCGGCGCCGATGGCCGTTGGCGCTATCCAGACGCGCCTCGTCGAAAAGAGCCTGCGCTGCGACGCTAACATCATCGTCGAAACCGCCAGCGCCCGCGATCCGCACCACTTCGCGGTGCTGCTGGGCTTTGGCGCGACGGCTATCTATCCTTATCTGGCTTACGAAACCCTGGCGAAGCTGGTGGATAGCAAAGCTATCGATAAAGAATACCGTGCGGTGATGCTGAACTACCGTAACGGCATCAACAAAGGCCTGTACAAAATCATGTCGAAGATGGGGATCTCGACCATCGCCTCCTACCGCTGCTCGAAGCTGTTCGAAGCGGTCGGCCTGCATCGCGACGTGGCCGACCTCTGCTTCCAGGGCGTAGTGAGCCGCATCGGCGGCGCCGGTTTCGACGACTTCCAGCAGGACCTGCTGAATCTGTCGAAGCGCGCATGGCTGGCGCGTAAACCGCTGGCTCAGGGCGGCTTGCTGAAATACGTCCACGGCGGCGAATATCACGCCTACAACCCGGACGTCGTTCGCACCCTGCAGCAGGCGGTTCAGAGCGGCGAATACCGTGATTATCAGGAATACGCGAAGCTGGTTAATGAACGCCCGGCGGCCACGCTGCGCGATCTGCTGGCGCTCAACCCAGGCGATGAAGCCGTAAGCATCAATGAGGTGGAATCAGCGAAAGAGCTGTTTAAACGCTTCGATACCGCGGCCATGTCGATCGGCGCACTGAGCCCGGAAGCGCACGAATCACTGGCGGAAGCGATGAACAGCATCGGCGGCTTCTCCAACTCCGGTGAAGGCGGTGAAGACCCGGCGCGCTACGGCACCAACAAAGTCTCGCGCATTAAGCAGGTGGCTTCCGGTCGTTTCGGCGTTACTCCAGCCTACCTGGTGAATGCCGACGTGATCCAGATTAAAGTCGCCCAGGGCGCGAAACCCGGTGAAGGCGGACAGTTGCCGGGTGACAAAGTGACGCCTTATATCGCCAAACTGCGTTATTCGGTACCGGGCGTGACGCTGATCTCCCCGCCGCCGCACCACGATATTTACTCTATCGAGGATCTGGCGCAGCTGATTTTCGACCTCAAGCAGGTCAATCCGAAGGCGATGATTTCCGTCAAACTGGTTTCCGAACCGGGTGTCGGCACCATCGCCACCGGCGTGGCGAAAGCCTACGCAGACCTTATCACTATCGCCGGTTACGATGGCGGTACCGGGGCGAGCCCGCTCTCATCGGTGAAATATGCCGGCTGTCCGTGGGAACTTGGCCTGGTGGAAACCCAGCAGGCGCTGGTCGCCAACGGCCTGCGTCATAAAATTCGCCTGCAGGTAGACGGCGGCCTGAAAACCGGCCTCGATATCATCAAAGCGGCAATCCTTGGCGCGGAAAGCTTCGGCTTCGGCACCGGCCCGATGGTCGCGCTGGGCTGTAAATACCTGCGTATCTGTCATCTGAACAACTGCGCCACCGGCGTAGCGACCCAGGACGACAAACTGCGTAAGAACCACTACCACGGCCTGCCGTTCAAAGTGACCAACTACTTTGAATTCATCGCCCGCGAAACCCGCGAGCTGATGGCGCAGCTGGGCGTGAAGCGCCTGGTGGACCTGATCGGCCGTACCGACCTGCTGAAAGAACTGGAAGGCTTTACGGCGAAACAGCAGAAACTGGAGCTCGGCAAACTGCTGGAAACCGCTGAGCCGCTGCCGGGCAAGGCGCTGTACTGCACCGAGAGCAACCCGCCGTTCGATAACGGCGTGCTCAACGCGCAGCTGCTGCAGCAGGCGAAGCCGTATGTGGATAACAAACAGAGCAAAACGTTCTGGTTCGATATTCGTAACACCGACCGTTCCGTTGGGGCGTCGTTGTCCGGTTATATCGCCCAGACTCATGGCGACCAGGGGCTGGCCGCCGACCCGATTACCGCCCACTTTAGCGGTACCGCGGGCCAGAGCTTCGGCGTCTGGAACGCCGGCGGCGTTGAGCTGCACCTGACCGGCGACGCCAACGACTACGTGGGTAAAGGCATGGCGGGCGGTCTGCTGTCGATTCGTCCTCCGGTCGGCTCCGCCTTCCGCAGCCATGAAGCAAGCATCATTGGCAACACCTGTCTGTATGGCGCGACCGGCGGTCGTCTGTACGCGGCAGGACGCGCGGGCGAACGCTTTGCGGTACGTAACTCCGGCGCCATCACCGTGGTGGAAGGCATCGGCGACAACGGCTGTGAATACATGACCGGCGGTATCGTCTGTATCCTGGGTAAAACCGGCGTGAACTTCGGCGCAGGTATGACCGGCGGCTTTGCTTACGTCCTGGATGAAGATGGCGACTTCCGTAAACGCGTTAACCCTGAACTGGTGGAAGTTCTGGACGTGGACACGCTGGCTATCCATGAGGAACACCTGCGCGGCTTAATTACCGAACACGTCCAGCTTACCGGTTCGCAGCGCGGCGAAGAGATCCTCGCCAACTGGCCGGCCTTCGCGGCGAAGTTTGCGCTGGTTAAACCGAAGTCCAGCGATGTTAAAGCACTGTTGGGTCACCGTAGTCGTTCCGCAGCTGAGCTGCGGGTGCAGGCGCAGTAAGGGGTTAAGATGAGTCAGAACGTATACCAATTTATCGACCTGCAGCGTGTTGATCCGCCAAAGAAACCGCTGAAGATCCGTAAAATTGAGTTTGTAGAAATTTACGAGCCGTTTTCAGAAGGCCAGGCCAAGGCGCAGGCGGACCGCTGCCTCTCCTGCGGCAACCCGTACTGCGAATGGAAATGTCCGGTGCACAACTACATCCCGAACTGGCTGAAGCTGGCCAACGAGGGGCGTATTTTTGAAGCGGCGGAGCTGTCGCATCAGACCAACACCCTGCCGGAAGTCTGCGGACGTGTCTGCCCGCAGGACCGCCTGTGCGAAGGTTCCTGCACCCTGAACGATGAGTTCGGCGCGGTGACCATCGGCAACATTGAACGCTATATCAACGATAAAGCGTTTGAGATGGGCTGGCGCCCGGACTTGTCCGGCGTGAAGCAAACCGGTAAAACCGTCGCCATCATCGGCGCCGGTCCGGCAGGGCTGGCCTGCGCCGATGTGCTGACCCGCAACGGCGTGAAGGCGATCGTCTTCGATCGTCATCCGGAAATCGGCGGCCTGCTGACCTTCGGCATCCCGGCGTTCAAGCTGGAAAAAGAGGTGATGACCCGGCGCCGTGAGATCTTCACCGGCATGGGGATTGAGTTCCGGCTCAATACCGAAGTGGGTCGTGACGTCCAGCTCGACGATCTGCTGAAAGAGTACGATGCGGTATTTCTGGGCGTGGGCACCTACCAGTCCATGCGCGGCGGGCTGGAAAACGAAGATGCCAACGGCGTGTATGACGCTCTGCCGTTCCTTATCGCCAACACCAAACAGATCATGGGCTTTGGCGAAACGGCACACGAACCTTTCGTCAGTATGGAAGGCAAACGCGTGGTGGTTCTCGGCGGCGGCGACACCGCGATGGACTGCGTGCGAACCTCGGTTCGTCAGGGGGCGGCGCACGTTATTTGCGCCTATCGCCGTGACGAAGAAAACATGCCGGGCTCCAAACGCGAAGTGAAAAACGCGCGTGAAGAGGGTGTCGAATTCCAGTTCAACGTCCAGCCGCTGGGCGTGGAAGTGAATGCCAACGGCAAAGTGTGCGGCGTGAAAATGGCGCGCACCGAAATGGGCCAGCCGGATGCGAAAGGCCGCCGTCGCGCGGAAATCGTCGCCGGTTCCGAGCACGTGGTGCCGGCAGACGCGGTGGTGATGGCGTTTGGTTTCCGTCCGCACAGCATGGAATGGCTGGCGAAGCATAGCGTCGAGCTGGACTCTCAGGGCCGCATCATCGCCCCGGAAGGCAGCGACAACGCGTTCCAGACCAGCAACCCGAAAATCTTTGCCGGCGGCGATATCGTTCGCGGTTCGGACCTGGTGGTAACGGCGATTGCCGAAGGCCGCAAAGCGGCAGACGGTATCCTCAACTATCTTGAAGTCTGATTAGATTCTGAGTCGCAACGCATAAAAGCCCGATGGTTAACGCCACCGGGCTTTTTTATTGCTCATTGAGTGGAAACGGCTTTTTTCAACGCCGTATTATACCAGCCACAGATATGCTCTAAGCGGGTTATCGCTGACCCGACGGTGACGGCCCACGCGCCGTGGCGCATCGCCTCAGCCGCCTGCGCTGGCGTATTATACCGCCCCTCGGCGATTACCCTGCAGCCCGCGGCGCTGAGGCTTTTCACCAGCGCCAGGTCGGGCTCATCCGGCGTCTCTTCTGCGGTATAGCCTGAAAGAGTGGTGCCGACGATTTCTGCGCCCAGCTGCCAGCACTGCAGGGCATCGGCCTGAGACGAACAATCCGCCATCGCCACTTTTCCCTGATGATGAATTTCCGCCAATAGCGCCGATACCGGTACCGGACGCTGACGCTGCGTACCGTCAATGGCAATAATATCCGCCCCGCCCTGCGCCAGCGCGACGATATCCTCCACCCACGGGGTGATACGCACCGGGCTTTCATGCAGATCGCGCTTTATCAGGCCGATAATGGGCACCGTCACTAACGGACGAACGGCCTGCAGGTTGTTCAGACCTTCAATACGCAGCGCCACGGCCCCCGCCTGCTCTGCCGCCAGCGCCATCGCGGCGACAATCTGCGGGTTATCAAGCGGGCTGCCGGGTACCGGCTGGCAGGAGACAATTAATCCGCCATGATGGCGTATGCGCGAATTTAGTTGGGCAAATAAAGACATTCCTGCTCCCCGAACGGATACGTGTAGCGTAAACAGTACCAGTGGCGAGACGCGTGATGTGTGGCGGGGTTAACAAAGCAGGCAGGCAAAAAAAACAGGCCCCGGAGGGCCTGTCAGGAATTACTTCACAACGCGCAGCGCCGGACGACCACCGCGCGGCGGCGGTGGCGTGTCGTCAGGATCGTCATCGTGATTATCCGGCTTATCGCCATCAATCACCGACATCACCGTTTCGTTTTCGCTCTCAGGCGCGACGTCATCATCGTTGAGGCTGCTGACATCTTCGTCATAGGCCGCTTCAGGTTCAAACATCGTTCCTGCGCCGTTCTCACGGGCATAGATAGCGAGTACCGCAGCCAGCGGCACGGAAACGTTGCGCGGTACGCCGCCGAAGCGGGCGTTAAAGCGCACTTCGTCATTCGCCAGTTCCAGATTGCCCACCGCACGCGGCGCAATATTCAGAACGATTTGGCCGTCGCGAGCGTACTCCATCGGCACGAGAACGCCTGGAAGCGTCACATCGACGACCAGGTGCGGAGTCAGCTGGTTATCCAGCAGCCACTCATAGAACGCCCGCAGCAGGTACGGGCGACGCGGCGTCAGCTGTGATACATCCATTATTTAGCCCCGGCCGAGGCGCATTTCACGCTCGGCTTCAGTTAAAGAAGCGAGGAAAGAATCACGTTCGAAGACGCGAGTCATATAGCCCTTAAGCTCTTTCGCGCCAGCACCCACCAGTTCTACGCCGAGAACCGGCAAACGCCACAGCAGCGGAGCCAGGTAGCAATCGACCAGGCTGAACTCATCGCTCAGGAAGTAAGGCTTCTGAGTAAAGACCGGCGCAATCGCCTGCAGTTCTTCACGCAGCTGCTTACGAGCGGCATCAGCCTGGGCCGCGGTACCGGTCTGGATGGTATTCATCAGCGAATACCAGTCTTTCTCGATACGTTGCATGTACAGACGGCTTTCACCACGCGCCACCGGGTAAACCGGCATTAGCGGCGGATGCGGGAAACGCTCATCCAGGTATTCCATAATGATGCGGGATTCCCACAGAGTGAGCTCACGATCCACCAGCGTCGGGACGCTTTGATTCGGGTTGAGGTCAATCAGATCCTGAGGCGGGTTATCCTTCTCCACGTGCTCTATCTCAAAACTGACACCTTTTTCGGCCAGCACGATGCGGACCTGATGGCTATAGATGTCAGTAGGACCAGAAAACAGCGTCATTACCGAACGTTTGTTGGCAGCGACAGCCATGAAAACCTCCAGGTATATTCAGAATTTTTACTGCTGCCGACCACGCATGGCCAGCCAGATGTATAAACCCCATTCGCACGGCGACGATATGTTCATTGATTAACTAAAAAATGAACAACCACCAGCATTTGGGCAGAAAATTGGATGATAGTTTACCAGATTTTGCGGACGTTGTGGTGAGGGTATTCTGGAAATGCTGAAAAAGTGGTAAGAACAGGCCATTTCTTTGTGGATAACAGCCGTTTTATCCATAAAAAAACCCGCCGGAGCGGGTTTTTTCGCAAATTGTTCTGCGTGAGCAGAAAACAATTAACGTTTGGAGAACTGCGGACGACGACGTGCTTTACGCAGACCGACTTTCTTACGTTCAACCTGACGAGCGTCACGAGTAACGAAGCCAGCTTTACGCAGTTCAGAACGCAGGGACTCGTCGTACTCCATCAGAGCGCGGGTGATACCGTGACGGATCGCACCAGCCTGACCAGAGATACCACCACCTTTAACAGTGATGTACAGATCCAGTTTCTCAACCATGTCGACCAGTTCCAGCGGCTGACGAACTACCATGCGGGCAGTTTCACGACCGAAGTACTGTTCCAGCGAACGCTGGTTGATTACGATTTTGCCGTTGCCCGGTTTGATGAAAACGCGAGCTGCGGAACTTTTGCGGCGACCAGTGCCGTAGTATTGATTTTCAGCCATTGCCTATAATCCCGATTAGATGTCAAGAACTTGCGGTTGCTGTGCCGCGTGGTTGTGCTCGTTACCAGCGTAAACTTTCAGTTTACGGTACATAGCACGACCCAGCGGGCCTTTTGGCAGCATGCCTTTAACCGCGATTTCAATCACACGCTCAGGACGGCGGGCAATCATCTCTTCAAAGGTCGCTTCTTTGATACCACCGATGTGGCCGGTGTGGTGGTAGTACATTTTGTCTTCGCGCTTGTTGCCGGTTACAGCAACTTTTTCTGCGTTCAGAACGATGATGTAATCACCAGTATCAACGTGCGGAGTGTATTCCGCTTTGTGCTTACCGCGCAGGCGACGAGCCAGTTCAGTAGCCAGACGGCCCAGAGTTTTACCGGTCGCGTCAACAACATACCAGTCGCGTTTTACGGTTTCTGGTTTAGCTGTAAAAGTTTTCATTAAAAGCTTACCCAAATAAATAAGTTACACGTTGGTGAACACCCAAACGTTTAGTCAGTTGAGGTTCACACGACAAAGTCCGGCAAACCTACCCCTTCGAATAGCCTATGCCAGCACATAGAAGATTTCGGGAAAAAAAACCTTCTCGTAACGTGGGGTCGCAAGATTATAGAGAAGTAGGGGCCAAAGATCGACCCCTTTATGTGATTTGCAGCAGGTTTTTCTCAACCTGAGAAGAAGGCTGGATTCAGGGCATGTGCGGCTGCTTCAGATACTCTTCACTTTGCATTTCCTGCAGGCGCGATAAACAGCGCTGGAACTCAAACTTCAGGCGTTCGCCCTGATAGATCTCATACAGCGGTACCGCCGCGCTGACCACCAGCTTCACATGGCGTTCGTAGAATTCATCCACCAGCGCGATAAAGCGCCGCGCTTCGCTCTCGAGCTGCGTCGTCATCACCGGCACATCGTACAACATCACGGTATGGAACAGGCGTGACAGCGCGATGTAATCGTGCTGGCTGCGCGCATCTACGCACAGCGTGTCGAACGACGCTGCCAGGGTCTGGTTTTCCACGCCCAACGTCGGCAGCGGCCGGTGGTTAATTTCCAGCGTCGGCATCTGCTCGCGTTTGCCCCCCGCCAGCGCCAGCCAGAGTTTATCCATTTGCTGGCTGGTCTCGGCATTGAGCGGCGACAGCCACAGATGCGCCTGGGTTAAAGTGCGCAGGCGGTAATCAATCCCCGCATCGACGTTCATAATGTCGCAATGCTGTTTGATGGCGTCTATCGCCGGCAGGAAACGCGCGCGTTGCAGACCATTGCGGTAGAGTTCGTCCGGCGGGATGTTCGAGGTAGCGACCAGCGTAATCCCCCGCGAGAACAGCGCTTTCATTAAGCCGCCGAGCAGCATGGCATCGGTGATGTCGGAGACAAAAAACTCGTCGAAGCACAACACATCGGTTTGCGCTTTAAAGCGGTCGGCAACGATTTCCAGCGGGTCGCTATGCCCCTGCAGGGTGGTTAACTCTTCGTGCACGCGCAGCATAAAGCGATGGAAATGCAGGCGCTGTTTACGCTCGCCCGGCAGGCTTTGATAGAACATATCCATCAGCCAGGTTTTGCCGCGCCCCACGCCGCCCCACATATACAGGCCGCGTACGGCGGTCGTTTCCGCCGCCGGCTCGCGCTTGCCGAGTAGTTTGCTGAATTTCGCCCGCAGACCGCCGCCCGCGGGCGCTGCGGCTACAGGTTTATCCTGCAGTTCACGATAGATGGTATCGAGTCGGCTGACCGCTTCTCGTTGGACATCGTCTGGTTGATGGCTGCCCTCTTTGAGAGCTAAAAGGTAACGCGATGTTGGGGACAGGCTTTGCATGATCTTATTGTTATTCCTTGAAAACCGTGGCGCCGTGACGCACGATTGACGAAAAAAAGGCGGTTCTACAGTACGCGATGATACGCCAGGATTCCACTTCTGTGGAATTAGCGGTTATAGTGGCACTATCGGGCGCAGGCGGAGAGCCTAACAGCCACCCTACGGAACCACAAAACAACGGGAGATGTTCATGACCTGGGAATACGCGCTAATTGGATTAGTCGTCGGTATCATCATCGGTGCCGTCGCCATGCGTTTTGGTAACCGCAAATTGCGTCAGCAACAAGCGCTGCAGTTCGAACTGGAAAAGAATAAAGCAGAGCTTGAAGAGTATCGCGAAGAGCTGGTCAGCCATTTTGCGCGCAGCGCAGAACTGCTGGACAACATGGCGGATGACTACCGTCAGCTGTATCAGCACATGGCAAAAAGCTCCAGCAGCCTGCTGCCGGACGCCATGGCGGACGCCAATCCGTTCCGCAATCGCCTGGCGGAGTCCGAAGCCAGCAACGATCAGGCGCCGGTCCAGATGCCGCGCGACTACTCTGAAGGCGCATCCGGCCTGCTGCGCGGTGGCGCGAAACGCGACTGATCCCGCTGTCTGCGTAAAAATATTTACCGGGCGCGCCTTCCGCGCCCGTCTTCCCCCTGCATCCCAGCTACAATTTAAGCACGGACCGCATTGTTAGCCGGTCGAAAATTCAATAACATCAAATCATTCGGACGTTTTTTCCATACACCTCAGGTTACGAGAGCCAGCATCTAATGAAGAAACAGACTTTGCTGTTGAGTGCGTTAACGTTAAGCATTGGATTATCGTTGTCGGTCCTGCCTCCGGCGGCGGCATCACTGCCGACCCAGGTTCCAGGCCAGGGCGCGCTGCCGAGCCTCGCGCCGATGCTGGAAAAAGTATTGCCTGCGGTGGTGAGCGTGCAGGTAGAAGGCACCGCCTCGCCGGTGCAGAATATGCCGGAAGAGCTGAAAAAATACTTCGGCGACAACGCGCCGCAAGAGCAGGCGCAGCCGTTTGAAGGCCTCGGTTCAGGGGTGATTATCGACGCCGCCAAAGGCTACGTGCTGACCAACAACCACGTAATAAGCCAGGCGCAGAAAATCAGCATTCAGTTGAACGATGGCCGCGAGTTCGATGCCAAACTGGTAGGCAGCGACGAACAGAGCGATATCGCTCTGCTGCAGGTTTTAAAACCCAGCAATTTAACGCAAATCGCCATCGCGGATTCCGACAAACTGCGCGTCGGCGATTTCGCCGTTGCCGTCGGCAACCCCTTCGGCCTCGGCCAAACCGCCACTTCCGGCATTATCTCCGCGCTGGGCCGTAGCGGCCTTAATCTCGAAGGGCTGGAAAACTTTATTCAAACCGATGCCTCAATTAACCGCGGCAACTCCGGCGGCGCGCTGCTGAATCTCAACGGCGAGCTTATCGGCATTAATACCGCCATTCTGGCGCCGGGCGGCGGCAGCATCGGCATCGGCTTCGCCATCCCGAGCAACATGGCGAAGACACTCGCCGATCAGCTTATTCAATACGGCGAGATTAAACGCGGCCTGCTGGGCATTAAAGGCATGGAAATGAGCGCGGATATCGCTAAAGCGATGAATATCAACGCTCAGCGCGGCGCCTTCGTAAGCGAAGTCCTGGCCAATTCAGGCTCCGCAAAAGCAGGGATTAAATCCGGTGACGTTATCGTCAGCATGAACGGCAAACCGCTAAGCAGCTTCGCCGAGCTGCGTTCGCGTATCGCCACTACCGCCCCTGGCACTAAAGTAAAACTGGGGCTACTGCGCGACGGCAAACCATTGGAGGTCGAAGTCACGCTGGATAAGAGCACTTCTTCCACCGCCAGCGCCGATCTGATTATCCCGGCCCTGCAGGGAGCGGCGCTAAGCGATGGCCAGCTGAAAGACGGCACTAAGGGCGTGACTATCGATAACGTCGATAAAGGCAGCGCGGCGGCGCAGGTTGGCTTGCATAAAGACGATCTGATTATCGGCCTCAACCGCCAGCGCGTGCGTTCCATCGCCGAGCTACGTAAAGTGCTGGAAACCAAACCGGCCGTCATCGCGCTGAATGTGCTGCGCGGTAACGAAAGCATTTATCTGCTGCTACGCTGACGGCTGCTTCCGGACATCGCGCGTCGTGCGATGTCCGGATAAGTCATGCTATGCTGCGCCTGCCCATTAATTAACGATATTCGCATCATGCCAGGAAAGCTTTTACGTTCAGTCCTTATCGGTTTAATCGTCGGCGGCATCCTGCTGGCGGCGATGCCTTCGCTGCGCCAGTGGCAGCTCTCATCGGCGACGCCGAGCGATACCGCTGACGAATCGCCCGCCAGCTATAATGCTGCGGTAAGACGCGCCGCGCCGGCGGTGGTCAACGTCTATAACCGCGCGCTGAACAGCACCAGCCATAACCAGCTGACGCTTGGCTCCGGCGTTATCATGGACCAACGCGGATATATCCTCACCAACAAGCACGTCATCAACGATGCTGACCAGATAATCATTGCGCTGCAGGATGGACGGGTATTCGAAGCCCTGTTAGTCGGTTCCGATACCCTGACCGACCTGGCGGTGCTCAAAATAAACGCCAGCGGCGGCCTGCCGGTCATCCCGATTAACCCGAAACGCGTTCCGCATATCGGCGATGTAGTACTGGCGATAGGCAACCCATATAACCTCGGACAAACCATCACCCAGGGCATCATCAGCGCGACCGGTCGTATCGGCCTGAACCCTACCGGGCGGCAGAATTTCCTGCAAACCGATGCCTCTATCAACCACGGCAACTCCGGCGGCGCGCTGGTCAACTCGCTGGGTGAATTGATGGGTATTAACACCCTGTCGTTTGATAAGAGCAATGACGGCGAAACGCCGGAAGGGATCGGCTTTGCCATCCCGTTCCAGCTGGCGACCAAGATCATGGATAAACTGATCCGCGACGGTCGGGTGATCCGCGGTTACATCGGGATCAGCGGCCGCGAGATCGCGCCAATGCATGCGCAGAGCGGCGGCATGGATCAGATCCAGGGGATCGTCGTGAATGACGTCGCCCCGGATGGCCCGGCGGCGCAGGCTGGGATCCGCGCCAATGACGTGATCATCTCGGTGAATGATAAACCAGCAGTTTCGGCGCTGGAAACCATGGACCAGGTTGCGGAAATTCGCCCGGGTTCAGAAATCCCGGTGGTCATCATGCGCGATGATAAGAAAATCACCCTGCACGTGGCGGTACAGGAATACCCGGCGACAAATTAACGCTTAGCGCTCCTTTACCGGGAGCGCGATTAATCGGCAAACAGCGGTCCGGCCGGGAATCTGGCCAGAAACCCGGTCACCGCCAGTAACGACCACAACGATGGCCAGCGGATCTGCCGCTCCCGCAGTTCATCATCCAGCGTCAGTAACGCGAACTCCCCTCTCTCGCCGAGAACCCCGCCCTGCCACAGCAGCCGTTGCGCCTGCTGCCGCGCCCACGGCGATTCACTCCTCCAGGCCAGCAAATGCAGCAGCGACTGCTGTAAACAAACGCTGTGCGCATGGTTGTCCCGCAGCAATCGTCGATACACCGGCAGCGAGATACTGCGTACGGTGTAGAAACCGCTGCATGATTCACTATCAGCCTGCGCCACGCTGGCGCACATCTTTCCGGCCAGATCGCATAAACGATTATGCGTCAGCGGCTGGCGCAGCGCATCCAGATACCCGGCAGCGGCGCAAAGCAGGCCGCTCCTTTGCCGCTCCTGCGTCAGCGAATCAAGCAACGCCGCTACCGTTTCAGCCTCCCCGCTCTGCGCATGCTGTACACCGGCGTCATAACAACAGACAAAGAAATCATGGCTGCCACGGCCGACCGGCGGGTGCGCCAGCAGATTCAGCGCCGGATGCAGTTGTTCAAGCTCCTCCAGCGACGCCAGGGCGTCATCCACGACCCCCTCTTTTGCCGACGACCGGCTGGCAGGATGTAATACTAGCGTTTCATTCATCAAAGCCTCCTCAGGGAAAATTCCCGGCTCGCGCGGCGCCCGGCCGGGCTACGGGGTCACCGGTCGCCCGGATAAGGCGCCAGCCGCCATCCGGGAACCTCTCCCCGGTGGCGCTGCGCTTACCGGGGTTACAAACCGGAGCGGACCGGTCGCCCGGATAAGGCGCCAGCCGCTATCCGGGAACCTCTCCCCGGTGGCGCTGCGCTTACCGGGGCTACAAACCGGAGCGGACCGGTAGCCCGGATAAGGCGTAAGCCGCCATCCGGGAAGGATGCCGGCCTACATCGCCAGCACGTACTTGAGCATCACCCCGGCGGCGATCGCCGAGCCGATCACCCCGGCCACGTTCGGGCCCATCGCGTGCATCAGCAGGAAGTTCTGCCCGTCCGCTTCCAGACCCACCTTGTTGGACACCCTCGCCGCCATCGGCACCGCCGATACCCCGGCGGAACCAATCAGCGGGTTGATCTTGTGCTTACTGAACACGTTCATCAGCTTCGCCATGATCACCCCGGCGGCGGTGCCCACGCAGAAGGCGATCACGCCCAGCAGCAGGATCCCCAGCGTCTGCGGCTGCAGGAACTTGTCCGCCACCAGCTTGGCCCCCACCGACAGCCCGAGGAAGATGGTGACGATATTGATCAGCGCGTTCTGCACCGTATCGCTCAGACGATCCACCACCCCGCTTTCGCGCATCAGGTTGCCGAAGCAGAACATCCCCAGCAGCGGCGCGGCGTCCGGCAGCAGCAGCAGCGCCACCAGCAGCAACAGCACCGCCGGGAAGAGGATCTTCTCGCGTTTGCTCACCGTACGCAGCTGCACCATGCGGATCTTCCGCTCTTTGTCGCTGGTCAGCGCCTTCATGATCGGCGGCTGGATCAGCGGTACCAGCGCCATGTAGGAGTAGGCGGCCACCGCGATGGCCCCCAGCAGCTCCGGCGCCAGCTTGCTCGACAGGTAGATGGCCGTCGGGCCGTCGGCGCCGCCGATGATGCCGATGGCCGCCGCCTGCGGCAGGGTGAAGGAGATGAAGCCGAAGTAGTTCAGCGTCAGCGCCCCGAGCACGGTGGCGAAGATCCCGAACTGCGCCGCCGCCCCCAGCAGCAGGGTGCGCGGGTTGGCCAGCAGCGGGCCGAAATCGGTCATCGCCCCGACGCCCATAAAGATCACCAGCGGCGCGATACCCGAGCCAATCGCCACCTTATAGAAGATGGCCAGCACCCCGGAGGAGTAGCCCATGTCCACCGCCAGCGTCTCCATCTGCCCCTGCACCGACGGCAGGGCCAGCGCCAGCGCCTCCTTGATGGCGTGGACGTCCGGCGCGCAGTTGAGCTTCGCGGCAATCACCGCCAGCTGGACCGGGTCGTGGTGGGCCAGCAGGTTTTCCAGCGCGCTCAGCGCCAGCCCGGCCTCCGGGATATTGGAGAGCAGGCCGCCGAAGCCAATCGGCAGCAGCAGTAACGGCTCGAACTTTTTCGCAATCGCCAGCCACAGCAGCAGCAGGCTGACCAGCAGCATTACCGCCTGGCCGGCCCCCAGGTGCATCAGCCCCATGCCCTGAATCAGGGCGTTCAGACTTTCCATTTGCGCTCCTCGTCCTTACGCCAGCTGCAGCAGGGTGTCGCCGACCGCCACCGCATCGCCGGATTTCACCGCGATACCGCGTACGGTACCGGCCTGCGCGGCGCGGATTTCGGTTTCCATCTTCATGGCTTCCAGAATCAGCAGCACCTCGCCTTCCGCCACCGCCTGGCCTTCGCTGGCCAGCACCTTCCAGATGGTGCCCGCCAGCGGCGCGGTCACCGGGGTGCCGGTGCCTGCCGGGGCCGGGGCGGCTGCCTGAACCGGTGCGGAAGACGGAGTGGCCGCCGTCAGCTGGCTGACGTCGCCGCCGTCGCTGACTTTGACCACGAAGGCTTTGCCTTCCACTTCCACGGTGTAGACGCCGGAGGCGGCGGCTTTTGCCGGCGCGGCAGATTTTGCTTCTTCCACCTGCGGCACGGGCTCAAAGGCCGCCGGGTTGTGGCGGTTTTCGAGGAACTTCAGGCCGATTTGCGGGAACAGCGCCACGGTGAGCACGTCGTCGATGGCGTTTTCGGCAAGCGTGATGCCCTTCTCCTGCGCCTGGCGTTTCACGTCGGCTTCAAGCTCCGCCAGCTCCGGCTTCAGCAGGTCCGCCGGGCGGCAGGTGACGGCGTCGGCGCCGTCGAGCACCCGCGCCTGCAGGGCGGCGTTAACCGGCGCCGGGGTGTGGCCGTATTCGCCTTTCAGGATACCGGCGGTCTCTTTCGCGATGGTTTTGTAGCGCTCGCCGCCCAGCACGTTAAGCACCGCCTGGGTGCCGACAATCTGCGAGGTCGGGGTCACCAGCGGGATGAAGCCGAGGTCCTCGCGCACACGGGGGATTTCCGCCAGCACCTCATCCAGACGGTGGGCGGCGCTCTGCTGTTTAAGCTGGCCCTCAAGGTTGGTGAGCATCCCGCCCGGCACCTGGGCGACCAGGATACGGCTGTCGGTGCCTTTCAGCTGGCCTTCGAAGGCGTGGTATTTTTTGCGCACCTCGCGGAAGTACGCGGCGATGCTCTCCAGTTTGTGGATATCGAGGCCGGTGTCGTAGCGGGTCCCGGCGAGGGTGGCCACCAGCGCTTCGGTGGCCGGGTGGCCGTAGGTGGCGCTCATCGAGGAGATGGCGGTATCGACGCCGTCGACGCCGGCTTCAATAGCCTTCAGCAGCGCCATCTCCGCCATGCCGGTGGTGGCGTGGCAGTGCAGGTGCAGGGTGACGGCAAAGCGTTTTTTGATTTCGCTGACCAGCTCAAAGGCGGCATGCGGGGTGAGGATACCGGACATGTCCTTGATGGCGATGGAGTCGACGCCGGTCTCCAGCAGCTGTTCGGTGAGGTCGAGCCAGGTCTGCAGGGTGTGTGCCGGGCTGGTGGTGTAGCTGAGTGTGCCCTGGGCGTGGGCGCCGTGGCTGCGCACCGCCTGCAGGGCGGCTTTCATGTTGCGCGGGTCGTTCATGGCATCGAAAACGCGGAACACGTCCATGCCGTTTTTGACGGCGCGCTCGACAAAGCGCTCCACCACGTCGTCGGCGTAGTGGCGGTAGCCGAGCAGGTTCTGGCCGCGGAGCAGCATCTGCAGCGGGGTTTTCGGCATCGCCTTTTTCAGTTCGCGCAGGCGGACCCACGGGTCCTCGCCGAGGAAGCGGATGCAGGCGTCAAAGGTGGCGCCGCCCCAGCATTCCAGCGAGCGGTAGCCGACGTCATCCAGCTGAGCGGCGACGGGGAGCATATCGTCAAGGCGCAGACGGGTGGCGAACAGGGACTGGTGGGCGTCGCGCAGGACGACATCGGTAATGGCAACGGTCATGAATTCCTCCGTGAATTAAGGATTAAGGCGGCGATGGTGGTGAATGGCGGCGACAATCGCCGGTTTTAAGCGGGCGAAGTCGTCGGCGGGCGCGACGGCGGCCGGCGCCGCTTTGGACGCGGCAGGCGGCTCAGGGAACAGACGGGTAACGGCGAGAGACATCCCCCGGATGGCGAAAATGAGCAGCAGCAGGAACGCCAGCACGAAGCCCATGCCAAGAAACATCAGGGTGAAGCCCTCGCCTAACAGCGCAGCATCAGTCATAAAATAGCCTTTGGAGGGGCGCAATAATGGCGTAATGAACCCGCGATAGCAGAGTGGATTTCCCCAGACCACATGGTCAGAAGCCTCTTTATCGCGGAATTTAATTCTCGCCACTACTGCGCAATATATTTAGCCAGGAGTTATTTAATAAAACTTACGTGCTGACAGATCTCATCAGCGACAATCTCTTTGCGCTGATTAAATATCACTTTATTCTGCTCAAACAGGTTATTTCCATGGGTATCGATCGACACAATAAGTGGGCCGAATTCTTTTACCCGGCAAACCCATAAGGTTTCCGGCATACCTAAATCACGCCACTGGGCGTCTTCAATTTCTTCCACACAGACCGCGGCAACCACCGCGCAGCCGGCCGGGAATACGCAGTGCAGCGCTTTATGTTCGGCGCAGCCTTCTTCGGTACCTTTGCCCATGCCGCCTTTACCGACAATGAGTTTCACACCGGTCTTAGCAATAAATTCTTTTTCAAATTTCTCCATACGCATACTGGTGGTTGGTCCAACAGAGACCATTTCAAATTTATCTTCTGTACCTTTAATCGGCCGCACAATTGGCCCGGCATGTAATATCGCGCCGCCGGCAACGTTGACCGGCAATTCGCGACCGCCTTCAATTAAACGACGATGAGCAACATCACGACAGGTAACAATATGACCATTAAGATAAATAATATCGCCCGCTTTAATATCAGCTAAATCTTCATCTTTAATTGGCGTAGTAAGTATTTTTTTAGTCATCAGAAAGCCACTCCTGTGTGAGACGTAATGGTGTAATTCAAATCTTTATCGAAAACGATATGTCCTTTGCGGTGCGACCAGCAGCCGACGTTGACCGCCACGCCAATGGTGGAAGGATGGCGTGCGGTATTTTCGATATTGACGCCCATCACGGAGGTATTGCCGGACATCCCCTGCGGGCCAAGGCCAATTTTATTAATGCCGTCTTCGAGCATTTTCTCCAACGATGCGGCGCGTTCATTCTCATTGCGCGATCCCACCGGACGCATCAGCGCTTTCTTCGACAACAGCGCCGCCGTTTCAACGGAAGTCGCGACGCCAACGCCAACCAACAACGGCGGACAGGCGTTCAGGCCATAGCTGGTCATGACATCCAGCACGAAACGGGTTACGCCTTCGTAACCAGCACCCGGCATCAGCACCATCGCTTTACCCGGCAGCGAGCAGCCGCCGCCGGCCATATAGGTGTAAATACTGCACTGGTCAGAATCAGGGACAATCTCCCAGAATACCGTCGGCGTACCTTTACCCACGTTTTTACCGGTGTTGTATTCGTCAAAGGTCTCAACGCTGTTGTGACGCAGCGGAGAATCCACGGTGGCTTTAATCACCGATTCGCGCAGCAGCGCTTCCAGCTCGCCAATCAGCGGGAAATTAGCGCCGCACTCAACCAAAAACTGAATGACGCCGGTGTCCTGGCAGGAGGGACGATCCAGCTCCTTCGCCAGACGCTGGTTTTCAATCATGGTGGTGAAGATGACGTCAGCCAGCTGGCTGGTCTCTTTCTTATGCAATTCTTTCAGTTTTGCAGTGACGTCATCAGGCAATACTTTGCCGGTATATCCCACGAATTTGGCCATAATATCGGTCATTCGGGATATCTGTTCGCTTTTGCTCATAAAGGCTCCTTAGTCAGAACAGCGTCCGTAAATTACGGGTGAAAAGGGAAAAGAATTGGCAGCAGTACGAGGCTGACAATGGTAGAAACGATAATCAGAGGAAGGCCCGATTTGGCGTAATCGACAAACTTATAGCCGCCTGCCGATAGCACCATCATGTTGGCGGGCATACCGATCGGCGTCGCGTAGGCGCAGGAACTGCCGATTACGGTCGCCATCAGAACCGCTTTCGGATCGGCGCCCATTCCGGCCGCGATCGACAAACTCACCGGTACCAGTAGCGCGACGGTGGCGGTATTGGACATAAAATTGGTCATGATGACGGACAGCGCAAAGACCACCACCATCAACATGAACGGGGAAGAGTTCTGGCCCAGCATGCCGATGACATGATCGGCAACCAGCTTGCCAGCACCGGTCATTTCCAGCGCTTTTGCCAGCGCCAGCGTGCCGCCAAAAATGAAAATAGTCTGTGAATCAATCGCCTTATAGGCCTGCTTTTCCGTCAGCACGCCGGTAAACACCAGTACCAACGCACCGATACAGCCTGCCACCGTCAGGCTAATGCCGGTCTGTTTCTCAAAAATCATGCCGAGGATCGTGGCGATCAGCACCACCAGCGACAGGATCTGTTTCCTGCGCGGAACGTGGCTGTAATCACGCTGTTCGCCGACGCTACCGACTTCACCGCTATTAGCGGTAGCAGGCAGAAATTTATAGCCGATAGTCAGGAAATAGAGGATGCCGCAGAGCAGCATCGGTAAACCCACTTTCGCATACTCAAAGAAGCCAAAGCCGCTACCGATATTCTGCAACGCCGATTGCGCGATCAGGTTGCCGGGCGCGCCAATCAGCGACAGGTTGCCGCCGAGCGCGGCGGCAAATACCAGCGGCATCAGCAGACGCGAGCGGGCAAAACCCGATTTCGCCGCGACGCCAATTACTACCGGGATCAATACCGCCGCCGTACCGGTGTTGGAAAGAAAACCCGACATCACGCCGACGACCACCATGATGGTGAAGATCAGCTGTTTTTCGGTTTTGGCGAAGTGAGTGATCACCCCACCGACTTTATTGGCCATCCCGGTTTCAAATAACGCCCCGCCGACGATAAACATGGCGACAAAAAGAATGACGTTGGAGTCGATAAAACCGGCAAAAGCTTGTTTTAGATCCAACACGCCGGTGAGCACTAACGCCACGCAGACCACCATGGAAGTCACTGCCAAAGGCACCTTCTCCCAGACAAACATGACGATAGCGAACACCAGCAAACATAAGGTGATGGTAATCGGTTCCATATTTATAATTATCCCTATCAATGATATATGATATTGTATCCAATATTGACGAGGGAGAAATTATGCCCATGCAAAAAGTAAGTCAATGCGTTTTTAAACAAAGATCGCGCAGTGCGATCTGCATCAAGATCCTCTGCAGATCGTCACAAGAGATGATTAATAGCGTTGATGAATACGACTAAAACCAACAGGCTTTAGCGCTATACAGAGGTTTCGGGAAGGTATCGCGTGAGCATATTTTCCATTGAGCGAATAATATGCTCGCGCATGCGCTGACGCGCCAGTTCTTCATTATGCTGTTCAAGTGCCTGTAAAATCTCCTTATGTTCGCGAATGGAGATAGCGGCGTATTCTGCTTCGGTGACCTTGTGCCCCATCGACAGTCCGTTCCACATATTACAGAGCAGCATCTTCATTTTTTCGTTGCCCGCGGCGTTCCAGATCTCCATATGGAAGGCCTGGTTCAGGTCGGAATATTCAGTGAAGTTATTATCGGCCAGCGCTTTTTCCGCCGCATCGTGTACCCGGGCAATGGACGAAATATCCGTGCCGGGACGGGAGGCTTTCGCCACCGCCTCACTTTCCAGCAGCGCGCGAATTTCATAATGCTCGCGAATCGTCTGTTCGTTGATCCCCAACACCACCGCGCCTTTATTAGGGCGGACTTTAATCAGGCCATCGGCGGCTAAAATCTGAAACGCTTCGCGCACCGGCATGCTGGAAACGCCGACCATCCGGGCAATGCCTTCGAGAGTTATCTCCTGCCCTTCCACTAAATCCCGCGAAAGAATCGCTTTGCGTAATACCGCAGCGACCTGCTCTTTCGCCGAAAGAAGCTTAATTTTCCCTAATTTAGGCTTCTGCACTTTCCCAATCCTTCATATGTTGACGCATAATTTCCGCAAGCATGAGGAAATAACGCTGTGTTGCCTGAGCAATATTGCCCACATCGCCGCGGCTAATGGCTCCAGCCAGTTCATGTAGTATCAGTGCCGATTCCTGGCTATCGTCTTTCAGATACAGGATGACATAAGAAATATATCCATCCAAAAATTGCTGATACGCCTTCGCCAGATAGCGGTTATCGAGATAAGAAATCAGCAACTGATGAAATTCCAGTTCGCGAGTTTTGTCGCCAGGCTGCGCCAGCGCTTGCGCGCGCCCGAGCAGCAATTCCCCCTGGTTTGCCGGCACGAGAGTGAACAATTCGGCAGCCATCACCGCGATCACGCGAAAAATATGGCTAACATCATCGGGCACCAGCTTTGATACCTGCATATGACGGTTAGGCAAGCGCACCAGAAACCCCTCTTGTTCAAGAGACTGCAACGCTTCTCTAACCGGCATACGTGAAAGCCCTAGCTGCTCAGCAATACTCTCCTGCGCCAGCTCATCTCCCGGTTTTATCGCTCCGGAAAGAATTTGATAGCGAATGATTTGCGTAATGTGGTCCCTGGTCTGCTTTCTTTCGATCTTTTTCACAACGTCCTCATTGCGTGGGGCTTAAGACGCGGGGATTTTAGCAGATTTAGCCGCCAGGCGGCGCATTCGGCAGGGAGATGAGGCGATAAAAAAGCCGGAACGACGGTTCCGGCTTTTCTGCTAAGGAGATGTTACTTGTTGACGAAATCCTCGCCGAGGGCGATATCTTTCTTCAGCGTATCCAGCATGCCTTCCAGCGCCTGCTGTTCAAAAGCGCTGAGTTTACCGATAGACTGACGCTCTTCCACGCCATTTTTGCCCAGCAGCAGCGGCTGCGAGAAGAAACGGGCATACTGGCCGTCACCTTCGACGTAGGCACATTCAACCACGCCTTTTTCACCCTGCATGGCACGCACCAGTGAGAGCCCGAAACGCGCAGCCGCCTGGCCCATCGACAGCGTCGCCGACCCGCCGCCCGCTTTCGCTTCCACGACTTCCGTCCCGGCGTTTTGAATACGTTTGGTGAGATCCGCGACTTCCTGCTCGCTAAAGCTGACGCCAGAAATCTGCGACAGTAAAGGCAGGATAGTGACGCCAGAGTGGCCGCCAATGACCGGAACTTCAACCTCGGTTGCCGACTTGCCTTTCAGCTCGGCGACAAAAGTATTAGAGCGAATAATGTCGAGCGTGGTGACGCCAAACAGTTTGTTTTTATCGTACACGCCGGCTTTTTTCAGCACTTCGGCGGCGATAGCGACGGTGGTATTTACCGGGTTGGTGATAATACCGATGCAGGCCTGCGGACAGGTTTTTGCGATCTGCTGCACCAGATTTTTAACGATACCGGCGTTAACATTAAATAAGTCGGAACGATCCATGCCGGGCTTGCGCGCGACGCCGGCGGAAATCAGCACCACATCAGCGCCTTCCAGCGCCGGGGTTGCATCTTCACCGGAGAAACCTTTGATTTTTACATCTGTGGGAATATGACTTAGATCTACCGCCACGCCCGGCGTAACCGGAGCGATGTCGTACAACGAGAGCTCTGAACCTGAAGGCAGTTGGGTCTTAAGTAGTAGGGCAAGCGCCTGGCCGATGCCACCAGCGGCGCCGAGGACTGCAACTTTCATCCTAAACTCCTTATTATGGTTAATTTACACCCTGAATAATTCGAGTTGCAGGAAGGCGGCAAGAGCGTGAATCCCCAGGAGCTTACTGAAGTAAGTGACTGGGGTGAACGATTGCAGCCAACGCACATGCAGCTCGAAGTATGACGGGTATAGTCTTTCGTTATTCCGTCGCCTGGACCTTAATTCACAAGATGAACAATTACAATAATTATGGCTGAAGAATGCGGGGTACGCGCAATGATGCAGCAAATTCGCATTTTTCTTCCTGAGACTGGCCATCCAGCAAAGCCGTAGTACCGGATCGACTATTGGTTACAATACACCCAGCTCGCTCGGCAAAACAATATCAATTTCATAACATTTATTTCACTTTTACAGCAATTTACCCGCTGTGATGCAGGCATGTTCCTCATCAGGGTTATTTGCTAAAATATGCGCCTTTCATAACATTATTTACGCTATTCCCTTGCGGATTATTTGCATAAAAATGCACTTGTATGCATAATGATGTTGTTTTTACCACCATAATCTGGGTGACTTATGCGTAGTTCGGCAAAACAAGAAGAACTGGTTAAAGCGTTTAAATCGCTGCTTAAAGAAGAAAAATTCAGCTCGCAAGGCGAAATCGTTCAGGCGCTGCAGGAAGAAGGTTTCGAGAACATCAACCAATCGAAAGTTTCCCGCATGCTGACAAAGTTTGGCGCCGTTCGCACGCGTAACGCCAAAATGGAAATGGTCTACTGTTTGCCTGCCGAACTCGGCGTGCCGACGACCTCCAGCCCGCTGAAAAACCTGGTGCTGGACATCGATTATAACGATGCGGTGGTAGTGATTCACACCAGCCCCGGCGCGGCGCAGCTGATCGCACGCCTGCTGGATTCCTTAGGTAAAGCCGAAGGTATTCTGGGTAGTATCGCGGGGGATGACACTATCTTTACCACCCCTGCCCGCGGTTTTTCCGTTAAAGATCTCTACGACGCGATCCTGGTCCTGTTCGAACAGGAACTCTAAGCGCTCCCCCTCTGGTTCCCGCCAGAGGGCTCTTCCCCGCAAAACGCTCCCCCTCAAACCTTCAAATAAAGCAGCATTTTTTTAACATTTAGTGTGGTTTTCCACCTCTATACATTCCTTTACCGAATGATAACGGCTAAAGCGCACAAAAGATCAAAGCGCAATATCTATTTGATTTAAATATAAATAATCATGACATTCACCCCATGAATGACATTTCTAATTCTTATACGTTATAAAAACGACATTTCTTGGAAATTATTTACACTGAAAACAATTAGCATGGTATTAATATTTTTGGTGATTAGTGTATACTTGATTTTGTGATGAGGGTCACGAAACAAAGCCCCCTAATAATAAAATTCGACGAGGTGAACATCATGAAAATCAAAACCACTGTAGCCGCACTCAGCATGCTATCCGTACTGTCCTTTGGCGCTTTCGCCGCTGATTCAATCAACAGCACTCAAGCGGAAAGCCGCCAGTCACTGGGCACCGTATCTATCGGCGCGGTAGGTTCTTCCCCGATGGATATGCACGAAATGCTGAACAAAAAAGCACAAGAAGAAGGTGCTTCTTCTTATCGCATTATCGAAGCTCGCACCGGCGACCACTGGCACGCCACTGCTGAACTTTATAAATAAGCTTTAACGATTGTCGGTCATTAACTGAAACAGTATCTCTTCAGCGGCCTGGGTTCATACGAAATCTCCCGCCGCTGCACAAATGGTTGGAGTAAAGATTATGAAAAGCGCAATTATCATCGCATCCCTGGGTCTGGCATCTGTTCTCTCTTTCGGCGCAAGCGCAGCCGTACAGCAAGTGAACGCCGATCAAGCACAAAATCTGCAACCAATGGGCACTATCTCTGTATCTCAAGTAGGTAGCGCGCCAATGGATATGCGCCAGGAACTGGCGGCTAAAGCCGAGAAAGAAGGCGCCAGCAGCTACCGCATTATTGAAGCTCGTACCGGCGACAGCTGGCACGCGACTGCTGAGTTGTACAAATAAACCCTCGTCGTCTTATCCGACGACTTGCCCCCGCCCTGCCGGGGGCTTTTTTATGCCCAACGGGCATTGAAACGTAGTAGTCCTTCCAGCTCCTCTTCCGCTTCATCGAACAGCAAAATTAACGCACCAAAGCGACGACGCTGTTTTTCATCCAGATGAACAAATTCAATCTCCAGCGGGAACGGTAAGCGCCCTCCCGTCACCGCGCTCCACAGCGCGTCGAGGTTATCCACCTGCTTATCCGGTAGCGCGAAGGCGCGGGAAAACTCGCGATAGAAATCCTGTTGCTCAGCTATTTCATCAAAATCAAAGGTATAAATAGTCATTGCCCGGCGCCCCTTAAGCTCTGTCCCTCTACACCAAATAAGTATAGCGATAAAAAAACCGACGCCGGGGCGTCGGTTCGCAGCTTAGCTGTTGGTGAGCACGTGCTGATATTTCTTCAGCATATCGACCAGCCGTCGCACCGGCTCAGTGACCTGGGGCGACGCCTGCCAGTGAAGGAGTTTTTCCTGATAAACATCAAGCTCTTCCAGCAGACGGGTAAAGTAACGGCGGCGCTTATCATCGCTGCCGGCGGAGATAACGTGATCGGCGGTTCGCCGCAGCTGGCGGTGGAAGGCCGACAGATCCTCGTTTACCGGCACCGGGGCATCGCGTAGACGCTGGTGCGCAATAATCAGCGTCAGCGCCAGCCGGAAGCGGGCGATATCGCCGGGAAACTTGTTCAGCAGTAAAAATAGCTGTTGATACAGCGCCGGCAAATGGTTCTCTTTACGCCGGGCGCTATTCGTGGTCAGCGAAGAGACCGCCGCCGAGACGAACTGGTTCAATAGCACCCGTCCGGTGCGGGCCTGCGAGTTATCACGCACTAACAGAATCACCATCAGCGCGAGGAAACAGCCGACAATCTGCCCCAGGGCGCTATCGAGGAACTGGCTAAACTGGAACTGCATCGGGTTATCCAGCACCAGAATATTGATGGTGCTCGCCAGGGCCCCAAGCGATCCCAACCGCCGCTTTTGTACCTCAATGCCGATAAAGAACGCCATCGCGGCAAGGCTGATACACAGCAGCAGCATGCTCTGCTGCGTCGCAGGCATGACGACAAGGAAGAACAGCGCGCCGAGCGGTAGAGCGGCAAGGGTGCCATAGAGGAAGTCTAAGGCCACCATCCGCGGGTTAGGCAGGCGCATCGCCAGCGCGGTCACCACGGCAATCATAACCATCGCCCCGCTACCGGATGTCCAGCCGGTCCACAACCAGAACAAGGTGCCGAGAATACACGAAATAGAAGTTCGCCAGAAATTGACCATCGCGTGGTGACGCTCGGCGGACTCAACCTTCACCACCGTTTCGCCGCGTAAGACTTCATCTTCGATACGGCTGATTTTGGTATTGCCGACCACGCCGCGCTTCAGCAGCAGGTAACGCGTCGCCGCGCCGACCCAGCTATAAATCGTAACTGGCGTATTGTGTTCACCTTTCCAAGTCAGGAAGCGGCGCATACGCTTAAGCTGTTGATGCACATCCTGTACGGTTTCTACGGGCTCGGCAAACAGCTCGCGGTAGTCGTCAGTCACCATCTCCGGGCGAGAGTTCTGGATCAGATAGGTTTCGCAGGCCTGAGTAATCAGCGTCAGCGATAGCGTGTTGATCGCCTTTAGCCGCTGGTTTACCTTCGCCCAGCGCGAAGATTCCATGATCAGGTTGCCGCGCATCCCCTCCAGCGCGGCAGTACGACGCACCAGCGCTCCCCAGGCTTTATCCACCACCTCGCTATCGCCATGGGCGACACAAAGCTGCATCAGGCGATACTGATCCAGCAGCAGGTTATCCAGTTCGAGGTCGATCTCTTTTTTGATAGAACGCGGAGAAAATAGCAGGTCAGCGACGATGGCGCTGACGATCCCGATGACGATTTCGCTGCAGCGCTCGACGGCAAACTGCGGCGCCAGCATCGGGTCGGTATGAATGGTGATGATGATAATCAGCGCCGTATAACCCGCCAGCCCCCAGGCGTAGGAGTTTTCGACCTTCACCAGCGAGGAGATCCAGGTGCAGAAACCGGCCCAGAGACAGCAGACCAGCATCATCAATAGCGGCGCGCGGATCATGAGGATGATGATCGCCAGCGCGGCAATACAGCCGATAAACGTCCCGGCAATACGCAACATCCCGCGGTAGCGAATCGCCCCGGAATAGGGCTCACCGCCAGCGGCAAATGCCGGACCGGCGGTCACAATAGCCGCGGTCAATACGGCCCAGCGCGGCGTCTCAAGCTGAAAATGAAAGCCGACGAACAGCGCCAGCACCACCGCGCATGCAAGCTTAATGGCAAAGCGGAGATGCCGGGGAGCAATGGTATAGGTCCCCATGGCGATTAACCAAACTCACGCAAGCGCATGGCGACTTTCTGGAAGAAGTTGGCCTGGCTGGCGTCGCGATCTTCTTTGCCGGTGATGACAACGGTCGCAGTGGTGCCCGACGGCCAGAGGTTGCCCTGCTGCTGGTCAAGACGGATACGTACCGGCACGCGCTGCGCCAGACGTACCCACTCAAGGTTGGAGTCAACGGAAGCCATGCCTTTCGCATCGCTGCTGCTGCTGGCGTTGGTTACGCCCGCGGCAACGCTGTCGACGGTACCTTTTATCACCTTACTACTGCCGAGCGGGGTGATTTCGGCGCGGTAGCCTGGACGCACTCCTTCCAGCTTGGTCTCTTCCAGATAGGCCATCACGTAGAAGGTATTTTGTTTCACCAAAGCGACCGCGGTCGAACCGCGGGTGATGAATTCGCCGGAGTAGACGTTCAGGTTGGTCACCCAGCCATCAGCAGGCGCACGGATAACCGTACGTTCAAGATCCAGCTTGGCTAAGTCGCGGCTGGCCACCGCTTTCGCCAGCTGATGCTCAACGGTTTGCAGTACGTTGTTGGCCTGGTCAATCTCTTCGCGCGACATGGCCTGCACGCCGAGCCTGTTACGGCGCCCGGCTTCAACGCGTTTTTCCTGAGCCAGCGTCTGGTAATAAGAGACGTCGGCTTCCGCCTCCGCCAGCGCTTTTTGGTAACGAGGTTGGTCAATAACGAACAATACCTGGTCTTTCTTAACCAGTTGGTTATCCTTGACATTCACTTGCGAAATGAGCCCCGACACGTCCGGCGCGATGGCGACGATATCGGCGCTAAAGCGCGCATCGCGCGTCCACGGCGACGCGGTGTAGTACACCCATGCGCGAAAAATAGCGATAAACGCCAGAATAACCAGTATCACAGTGATGGCAGTACGCAGGATATTTCTTGTTAGTGTTTTCACATCGACCTCAAACGAACAAGCGCGATATCAGATAAAACAGACAGCAATACAGCGCAGTATTAAACAGTGCAGGGTGCCAGACAAAATCATAAATACCGGTCGGAACCAGCAAACGGTGCACCAGCCAGAAGATGGCTAGCGACAATAGCAGCTCAAAGAAGATCGGCGGAAACGATAGGCCGAAAATCACTATGACAGGAAACAGACTCATGATGACCTTGATAAGAAGCGTACAGGTGGTAGCGTGATGCGTTTATTATGTAGCTAACTATATATTAACGTAACAATTGCAGCCTTATCTATAATATGTGATCTAAATCACTTTTAAGCCAGAGTGAATAATGGAACGACTAAAACGCATGTCGGTGTTCGCCAAAGTGGTTGAGCTGGGCTCTTTCACCGCCGCCGCACGCCAGCTCCAGATGAGCGTTTCATCTATCAGCCAGACCGTTGCTAAACTGGAAGACGAGCTTCAGGTAAAGCTGCTCAACCGCAGCACCCGCAGCCTGGGCTTAACAGAAGCGGGTAAAATTTATTACCAGGGCTGCCGAAGAATGCTCTTTGAAGCGCAGGACGTCCATGAACAGCTGTATGCCTTCAACAATACCCCTATCGGCACGCTGCGCATCGGTAGCTCTTCAACTATGGCACAGAATGTGCTGGCGCGCATAACCGCCGAAATGCTCAAAGAATATCCGGGTTTATCGATTAATCTGGTGACCGGCATCCCCGCGCCGGACCTGATTGCCGACGGCCTCGACGTGGTGATACGCGTCGGCGCATTGCAGGATTCCAGCCTCTTCTCGCGGCGGTTAGGCTCAATGCCAATGGTGCTCTGCGCGGCGAAAAGCTATCTTCAGCACGCGGGATGTCCGGAAAAACCAGCGGATCTTGCCAGCCACTCGTGGCTGGAATACAGCGTACGGCCAGATAATGAGTTCGAAATTATCGCTCCGGAGGGGATCTCAACGCGCCTGATCCCACAAGGACGCTTCGTCACCAACGACCCGATGACGCTGATCCGCTGGCTGACTGCCGGCGTTGGCGTGGCCTACGTTCCGCTGATGTGGGCGATCGACGAGATCAACCGCGGTGAACTGGAGATCCTGCTGCCGAGCTATCAATCGGATCCGCGACCGGTCTATGCGCTATATACCGAAAAAGATAAGCTACCGCTGAAGGTGCAGGTATGTATTAACTATCTGACGGATTATTTTGTCGAGGTGGCGAAGATCTATCAGGGAATGCACGGGCGCGGGATGACCCGTTAACTGACATCCCGGCAGCGGCACCGCGCCGCCGGGACCAGCCGTTATCAGGCGGTGCCGCCAACGGTAAGGTTGTCGACTTTCAGCGTCGGCTGGCCGACGCCGACCGGCACGCTCTGCCCTTCTTTACCGCACACGCCAACGCCGCTATCCAGCTTCAGGTCGTTACCAACCATAGAAATCTGCTGCATCGCTTCGATACCGGAACCGATTAGCGTCGCGCCTTTGACTGCCTTGGTCACTTTACCTTTTTCAATCAGATAGGCTTCCGAGGTCGAGAAGACAAATTTACCGGAGGTAATGTCCACCTGACCGCCGCCAAAGTTCGGCGCATAGATACCGTAATCGACCGATTCGATAATCTCCTGCGGCGTCGACTTCCCTGCCAGCATATAGGTGTTGGTCATCCGCGGCATCGGCAGATGCGCATAAGATTCGCGGCGACCATTACCGGTCGGCGCGACGCCCATCAGACGCGCGTTGAGCTTATCCTGCATATAACCTTTCAGGACGCCGTTTTCGATAAGCACGTTGTATTGACCCGGCGTACCTTCGTCATCAATCGCGACCGAACCACGGCGATCGGCCATGGTGCCGTCATCCACGACGGTGCACAGTTCAGAGGCGACTAATTCGCCCATGTGACCGCTGAAGACCGAGGTGCCGCGACGGTTAAAGTCACCTTCCAGGCCGTGGCCGACGGCTTCATGCAGCAGCACGCCAGGCCAGCCCGCGCCAAGCACCACCGGCAGCATACCGGCTGGCGCCGCAACCGCGGACAGATTGACTAATGCCATACGTACCGCTTCACGCGCCCAGACATCCGCCCGTACGTCGCCATCCAGCGGCGCGAGGAAATAATCATAGCCAAACCGTCCTCCGCCGCCACTGGCGCCGCGCTCGCGTTTGCCGTCTTCCTCCACCAGCACGCTCACGGAGAGACGAACCAGCGGACGGACATCAGCGGCCAGCGTCCCGTCCGTTGCCGCTACCAGGATAAGCTCGTAGACGCCGCTCAGACTGGCGGAAACTTCCTGCACGCGCTTATCGGCGGCACGCGCCACCTTATCGACGCGGCGCAGAATATCCAGTTTCTCTTCGCGGCTCATGCTCTGCAGCGGATCGACGCTGGTATAGAGAGAGCTGTACTCCACCGCGCCGAGCGTCTGCACTTTGCCGTCGCCATGGTCGCGGACGATAGTACGCGCCGCCTGCGCGCTCTGCTCAAGCGCCAGTTTGCTGATTTGGTCCGCATAGGCAAAACCAGTTTTCTCGCCGCTTACCGCCCGGACGCCTACGCCCTGGTCAATATTGTACGACCCATCTTTAATGATGCTGTCTTCCAGAACCCAGGATTCGTGATAGCTCGACTGAAAATAAAGATCGCCGTAATCGAGACGGCGCTCAGCCAGTTGGCCAAGAATGGCAAACAGGTCCTGATGATTCAGGCCATTTGCCGACAGTAATTGTTCACTTACCAGGTTCAAACTCATCGTTACGCTACTCGTTTATTGCCGCCTGACACAGGGGAATGCCATGCGGCGAAAAAGATGACGGGGAGAAAATGCCCTCTATTGAGAGTGCGATAATTCCCCGTACTCGTCAAATCATTGCTTTTTGTTGCTGCGCGCCTGGCGCAGCACTTCGTTGATTTCCGGCTGATCGATTGGACCCGTAATGCGATAGCGCAGAATCGACACTTTGTTCCACAGCGGCCCAAGCACCTTGCTGGCGGCAAAAACCGCCGCGCCGACGATCGGGTTGACGGCGAATGCCGCCGCTACGCCCACGGTCGCCGATATTTCCGGCGCCACCACCGCTTGTAAATCTAAACGACGGCGCACCAGATCGACCGAACCTTTCATCGCGATGTCGGCTTCAAGGCCATCCACCAGCGTATCATCCGTATTCAATACGCCGTCTTTAATCCATGCCGTACTGCGAATCGAATCAAACCAGAAGCCTTCCTGGAAGGTGTCGCTGAAATCGAAGCGTAGCTTACGCAGCAGCGCGTCAACGCTCAATAGCCGTAACAGCTGACCGGCATGACCGGTGCTCAGGTCAGTAAACTCGCCTTTGCCGAGGCGGCTTTTGAGGATCCCGTTCAGCGAAGCGACATCAGGCTGCCATGGCGGCGCGCGCCAGTGCAGATCGTAATCGACATCAAACGACGAGCCTTTTACCGGCGTCGAAACGCCAAAGAAGTTCACGAAGTCATCCGTTTTATTACCGTGCAGCTTGCCTTTCAGCGAGGTACGCACGCCGCCGGGCGCATTCACCCAGACGCCATCGGTAGTGAGCCGGCCAAAGCCGGTATCCACCAGGCCATTACTGAGGGTGAGCGTATCGCCCTTGATATCGAAGTCACCGTCGATTCGCCCATATTTTTGCCCCCACAGCCAGCACTCTTTACAGCGCAGCTGTAAATCAGGCCAGCCGCGGAAATCCAGACGGGTATCAGCCAGCGGGCCGCTCTCTTTTTTCGCCGTGCCGTTGTTATCGCTGGAAGGGTTGTAATAGAGATAGCGAATAGCCGCCAGCCAGGGCGCGTTCTTATGCATCGTCAACGTAGCGTTGATTTCGCGCCCCTGCGCCTCCACCTTCGAGCCGCTACCGTCAGGCTGGGAGACCAGACTGACGTTATTCCAGTTTTGCCCGGCGAACGCCAGCGACGGTGTACGAAGCGTCACGCGCTCAGGGAAAGCCATATTACTGCTCACTTCGTTGACGGCCCCCCGCTGGAACAACGCCAGCCATTGCGCGCCATCCATCGCCGGCATGTTCAGCTCGACGCCTGATGCTTCAGGCAGCGAAGGAATCGCTTTGCTGTCGGAGGTCAGAATCGCCCGGTCGAGCGTCAGCTTATTATTCAGTAACCAGCGGCTATTGACGTGGTTCTTGCTGCCGATGTTGCCGGTCAGATCGAAGCTGTTTAAGCCACCGGTCACGTTGATTTTCACCGGCAACGGTTCGCCCGCCGATTTATTCACCGGCGCAGGTAAGTGACTACTCACATTTTTCAGATCGCCGTTGATATCGACTTTGTAGCTCGCGCTACCGTGATACGGTAACTCAATGGCCACTTTGCCATCCCAGGGGACGCTGCCGCTGAGTTCATCATTGACCGCTTTCGGCAGCAGGCCGGTACGCGTCGGCTGCCAGTTAGCGTTCATGCCGACGTCAACGAGGAAGGCTTTCGCCCCTTCAGTAGTGGTGAAATTGAGGTTCAGCGGTTGATTAAACCAGGTCGCGCTTAGCGGCCCGCTTTTTAAATCTCCGTTCTCAAAGCTGAACTGACCATTGAGGTTCTTCAGCGTCGCGTCAATCGGCTTGATAAACAGATCGTTATTTTTCAGCCGCACATCGCCTTTGGCGGTGGTCATCTCGCCATCGAGCGGGATAGCAAGATGTAAGCGAGCGCTCACATTACCATCCAGCTGCAGTTCATCCAGCGCCGAGCCGAGCGAATCCTTCAGCGGGGTCTGTTTGAAATAAGGGCCGACCTCTTTGCCCGGTCCGTTAACATCGGCATCAATAAACAGTTTTTCATGGGAATAGTCGGGGATCACCGCGTCAAGGTTGCTGGCGGTGACGTTGCCCAGCATCGCTTTATCCGCCTTCATCCACAGGCCGTTATTAACGAAGTTAAGGTTGATATCCAGGCCGGTCAGCGCCGGCCAGTCCGGCTGGAAGGCGAAGGTCGCGTTCTTCAGCGGTACCGAGACCTGGAATTGGCCTTCGTTATGCTCATAGGGGAACAGATGCGGGTTGCCGCCGTAAACCAGGGTGGCATTGCTGGCCTGGCCACCCTTAATTGCGCCGCTCAGGTAATCCACCAGCGCTTTGCCCATCAGGTTTTCCGGGAAATATCGCCACGCCTGGCCGCCATCGTTGGTACTGATACCCGCCAGGATGCCTAACCACGGCTCATCGCCTTCCGGCTGCAGATAGCGGAAGCCGCCGCGCGCGCGAACGCCGGTAGCCTGTACGTCGATATCGCGGCCATCCAGCATAAAGCCCTTGCTGTTCTTCTCCCAGCTCAGAGTCGCATCGCCCTGGGCTATCTCCAGCGGCGCGCGAAAGACCGTTTCATAGGGCATTTTCGCCTGGGTCATATGCGCGCGCAGTTCGCCGTTTTCAACGCTGCCGCTCAGGCTGCCGGAAAAGTGCTCGGCCCCCGGCAGCAGCTTCCACTGCTTCCACGCCAGATCGCTCCAGTCGGCCTGGAAACGGGTCTTTTCCGTTGCCTGCAGCGGGATATCCAATGCCAACAGGTTGATCTTGCCGCTCGGCTGGGTAGTTCGCCACACTTCGCCAAAGCTCGGCGCCAGCTTATCGGCCATCGGCTGCAGACCGGTCAAGCCGCCAAGCTCGAGATTGCTGGCGCGGATGCGCAGCTCATCACTACGCTGATTGTTATTACCACCCACTTCCTGCGCCGGGATCCACGCCATCGCCAGCGCGCCGCGCGGCCAGGCTTTACCGTCTATCGAGATCCGCGTGTCGGGGATATGAAATGCCCAACTTTGATTTTCGCGTGTGATATGCGCCGTCAGGTTATCCACCGACAGCTGATGCAGATGCTTGTCACCCTGCCAGCTGGCGCCGCCTTTTTTCAGCCACACATCGCCGCTGGCGACATCGCCTTTATCGATGGTCATCCAACCTTCGAGACTAAAGCGCGCGCTCTGCAGGGCGATGTTGTCCTGCATCCAGCGCCCGAGCCAGGGTTTAACGTCGATGTCGTCGGCCTGTAACCAGAGGCGCCCCTTATTGAGCAGGCCGTTCTCGTCACGTAAATCCATCCGCACCTGCATGACGCCGTGCTGGCCGGTGAGGCTCGAAAGGCTCAGTTGCCCCTCGGCGCGGTGGCGGTTTTTACCGTTAAGCCAGGTAAGCTGCGGGATCGCCAGCTCCGCGCGCTGACCGGAAATCGTCAGGAAGCTCAAATGGCTATCGCGGAGAATAAAGTGGTCAAACTGACGCAGGAACAGATCGCTGATGCGGTCGGTCTTCAGGCTGGCGCCGTCGTCGTTGGTCTGGATGGGGGTATTGGTGTGGATTTGCAGCTGCCAGAAGGTCAGGTCGCGGAACTGCCAGCGCATATGTAGCAGGCTTTGCCAGACGTCGAGCGCAAGGGTAACCCGTTTGATCGTCATTTCGCCACCGTCTTTCAAGGTGGCTTTAATATCGCGAACGTCCAGCGTCGGGCCGAAGTTTTCCCAGTTGGCGTTGATCTGCGAGGCATCGACCGCCACCCCGGATACCGCGGTAATTTTCTCCAGCAGTTGGGGACGCCAGTTATTTAGCTGCGGCAATGCCAGACGCAGGCCGCTCACCAGCAGCGCAACAATCACCACCACGGTTGCCACGGTGAGCAGTAATATCCCGGGCCATCGCCTCAACGCATCTCTCCTTGTCAGCCTGTTACGCCTCATCCTTCAGCCCGCCTGTTTACCGCCCCCGACGCCATCGGGAACGACGGGCTGAATGATTACATCATTACCACATCGAACTGCTCTTGATTATAGAGCGGCTCAATTTGCACTTTGACCTGCTTGCCGACAAAGATTTCGACTTCCGCCAGCGCGTGGGACTCTTCCCCTTTCAGAGCTTCCGCGACGGCAGGTGAAGCATAGACCAGGAAGCGGTCTGAGTCATACGCATGATGCACGCGGACTATCTCGCGCATGATCTCATAACAGACCGTTTCGACCGACTTTACCGTGCCGCGCCCATGACAGGTAGGACACTCGTTACACAGCACATGTTCCACGCTTTCGCGGGTGCGTTTACGGGTCATCTCGACCAGCCCCAGCTGCGAGAAGCCGTTAATGCTGGTTTTCACCCGGTCTTTACTCAGCGCCTGCTCCAGCGAGTGCAGTACCCGACGACGATGATCTTCATTATTCATATCGATAAAATCAATGATGATAATGCCGCCCAGATTACGCAGACGCAGCTGGCGCGCGATGGCCTGCGTGGCTTCAATATTGGTATTGAAGATAGTGTCGTCGAGATTGCGGTGGCCAACGAACGCCCCGGTGTTGATATCGATGGTGGTCATCGCTTCGGTCTGATCGATGATCAGATAGCCGCCTGATTTCAGCTCGACTTTACGCTCCAGCGCGCGCTGGATTTCGTTCTCAACGTCAAAGAGATCGAAAATAGGCTGGCGGCCGCTGTAATGTTCCAGCTTGCTGGTCATTTCCGGGATGTATTCCGCGGTGAACTCCAGCAGCGCCTCGTAGGTCAGGCGCGAATCCACGCGAATGCGGTCAAGCTGAGCATCGGCGAAATCGCGCAGCACGCGCTGGGCCAGCGCCAGCTCGCCGTACATCTGATAACGGGTCTGGTTGCGCTTTTTGCGCTCCATGACTTTGGTCCAGACGCGCTTAAGGTAGGCCGCATCCGCCGCCATCTCTTGCTCATGCACGCCTTCCGCCGCGGTGCGGATAATAAACCCACCCTGCTCGTCGCAATATTCGGTGACCACGCTTTTCAGGCGTTCACGCTCGGCCTCGCTTTCAATACGCTGCGATACGCCGACGTGCGAAGCGCCGGGCATAAACACTAAATAGCGGGAAGGTATGGTGATGTCGGTGGTCAGACGCGCGCCTTTGGTGCCCAGCGGATCTTTCACCACCTGTACCATCAGGTCCTGGCCCTGACGCACCAGTTCGGAAATATCGCGAACGGTAAACTGCTTCTGCTCTTCACCCGCCACGCACTCGGTGTGCGGCATGATATCGGATGCATGCAGGAAGGCGGCCTTATCCAGGCCAATATCTACAAAAGCCGCCTGCATTCCAGGCAACACACGACTGACACGACCTTTGTAGATATTGCCTACGATTCCGCGCCGCGCTTCTCTCTCAATATGAATTTCCTGCAGGATCCCGCCATCGATATACGCGACGCGCGTCTCGGATGGCGTTACGTTAACTAATAATTCAGCCGTCATCTTTATCCCTTTTCTTCACGCAGTGAGTTAAAGTTACTCAGCAACTCATACGTTTCCACCAGCGGTAAGCCGACTACGGCGTGATAGCTGCCATTTATCTTCCTGACAAAACAACCACCCAACCCTTGAATACCGTATGCGCCTGCTTTATCTAAAGGTTCGCCGCTGGCTACGTAGGTAGCGATATCCTGCTCGGAGAGCAGACGGAAGGTCACTTCCGTCACCACCAGACAATCCAGCGTTTGCTGCTTATCCGCCAACGCCACCGCGGTCATCACCTGATGGGTTTTTCCGGAAAGCATGCGAAGCATTTCTGCGGCGTGCCCGGCATCGCGCGGCTTTTCCAGCACTTCGCCGTTAAGAATGACAATCGTATCCGCCCCCAACACCGGCAGATCTCGCGGCGCCATAGCCACGCCAGCCAGCGCTTTTTCACGCGCCAGACGCGCAACATAATGCGCAGCGCTCTCCTGCGGGCCGCGCCGTTCCTCAATACCCGGAACCAGGCGTTCGAAAGAGAGGCCAAGCTGAGTTAACAGTTCCTGCCGACGCGGGGAACCAGAAGCCAGATACAGAGTTGTCATATCAACCTTTATTGAACCGCAAATTGCTGACGCACTTTACGCATTAGCAGGAATAGCCACGGCCAGAGCACACCGTTTACTACACTACTCCAGAACACTTCCGGACGGAAAGAGACGTTGATCACTAAAAACTCTGCCCAGAAAACAATGATATCAACGGCAAGAGACAACAGCATGACCACCAGCGCCTGTTGCCAGAGCGCCAGATTACGGAACAGCTGATATTTTAAAGCGACCAGATAGGCAACGATACTTAACGACAGCGCGCGTACGCCAAGCGTTGAACCGCTGATGAGGTCGAGAATCGCCCCCATCACAAAGCCGGTACCGACGTTAACCCGATGCGGCAGCGCCAGGATCCAGTAAAGCAGAATCAACAACACCCAGTTTGGCCGGAAGACGGTGATGTCCTGCGGCCAGGGCATAATCTGCAGCAATAGCGCAATAAGAAACGAGAGCCAGATAACCCAGCGTCCCTGGCTACGATAACTTGCCACTATTGCCCCCCTGCTGGCAGAGGTTGCGCGGACGGCGGCGGCGTCAGGCCCGTCGCCGGCGCCGGCATCTGCGGCCCCATCGCATCAGGCGCAGGCAGCACCTGCGGCATCATTTGCATCAGGCGTTCATTGGCAACGCGGTGAACCTCTTCCGGGGTCATTGGGTTGGCGCCGTTACGATCGGCGCCCCACAGCAGCAGCAGATAGCGTAAACGCTGCAGCCCGGCAGTCGGACGAGCCTGGATTACCGTGTAAGCACGCTGAGTATCCAGACGTACCGAGGAGACCACCCCAACCGGATACCCTTCCGGGAAGCGTCCGCCGAGCCCGGAAGTCACCAGCACATCGCCGACGCGAATATCGGTATTCGCCGGCAGATGTTCAAGCTGTAAATCATCAGTGCAGCCGTTGCCGGCGGCAATCACGCGGATATCGTTACGCAGTACCTGAATCGGCAAGGCATGGGTCGCATCGCAAATCAGCAGCACGCGGCTGGTCATTTTCGCTACCGCCACCACCTGACCGACAACGCCCTTGTCACTGATAACCGGCTGGCCTTCATAAACGCCGTTAACGCTGCCCTTGTCGATAACGACCTGATCGCTGTAGGGGTCGTTAACCGTCGAGATAACCTGAGTTACCATCTTCTGCTCGTCCTGACGCAGCGGCGAGCCTAACAGCTCACGTAGACGGGCGTTTTCTTGTTTGTATTGACCCAGCATCAGCAGATCGCTGTTTTTCAACAGCAGTTCCTGACGCAGCGCGCGGTTTTCCAGTTCGAGCTGATCGCGGGTCGCCAGCGATTGCGATACGCTGTCGAGCAGTTCCCGGGGACCATTTGAGATAAAGTAGAAAGGACTGACGGCTGTATCCATGTACGTTCGGATCTGGCTGAACGTACCCAGGCGGCTGTCGGCGATAATGACGCCAAGCGCCACCAAAACCGCCAGAATAAGGCGAATCTGTAGCGACGGGCCACGGCTAAAAATTGGCTTCATAGGCTATGCGTATTCTCGTGTCAGTAAAGACCAGAGGCAGCCATTAAGCTGCCCCAGACCTTCAGGCTGACTACTCTTCGCTGAACAAGTCGCCGCCGTGCATATCGATCATTTCCAGCGCCTTACCGCCGCCACGAGCGACGCAGGTCAGTGGATCTTCTGCAACTACGACAGGGATCCCTGTCTCTTCCATTAACAGACGGTCAAGGTTGCGCAGCAGCGCGCCGCCGCCGGTCAGGACCATACCGCGCTCGGAGATATCGGATGCCAGCTCCGGCGGGCACTGTTCCAGCGCGACCATAACGGCGCTGACGATGCCGGTCAGCGGCTCCTGCAGCGCTTCGAGGATTTCGTTGGAATTGAGGGTGAAGCCGCGTGGAACGCCTTCAGCAAGGTTACGGCCGCGAACTTCGATTTCGCGTACTTCATCACCCGGGTAAGCGGAACCGATTTCGTGTTTGATACGCTCAGCGGTCGCTTCGCCGATCAGGGAACCGTAGTTACGACGCACGTAATTGATCACGGCTTCATCGAAACGGTCGCCGCCGATACGTACGGAAGAAGAGTAGACCACGCCGTTCAGGGAGATAACCGCGACTTCGGTAGTACCGCCGCCGATATCAACAACCATAGAACCGGTCGCTTCAGAAACCGGTAAGCCTGCGCCGATCGCGGCCGCCATCGGCTCTTCGATCAGGAAAACTTCACGGGCGCCAGCACCCTGCGCGGATTCGCGGATAGCACGACGCTCAACCTGGGTCGCGCCAACCGGCACGCACACCAGCACACGCGGGCTCGGGCGCATAAAGCTGTTGCTATGCACCTGTTTAATAAAGTGTTGCAGCATCTTTTCAGTCACGAAGAAGTCGGCGATAACGCCGTCTTTCATCGGGCGAATCGCCGCGATGTTGCCCGGCGTACGGCCCAGCATCTGCTTCGCTTCATGACCTACAGCGGCAACGCTTTTCGGCGAACCGGCACGATCCTGACGAATGGCCACAACGGAAGGCTCATTCAATACGATGCCTTGTCCTTTTACATAAATAAGGGTATTCGCGGTACCCAGGTCAATGGACAGGTCATTGGAAAACATGCCACGAAATTTTTTTAACATACTAAGGGATAATCCTGAAAGCTGGGGCGGAAAACAAAATCCGCTTACTTTACCAACCACACGCAGCAGCGACAAGGCGCAAAAATCATCTGCTACGGTGAAAATTAGTGCAGTTCATTTCCTTTGTTACAAACATTTACGAAGTCCCTTCGGCGCTGAATAAATCAGCTGCGCTCCGTGCTCTGTTTGTACCTGTCAAAGGTCAGTCTTGCGTAAGTTGCGACATTCCGGCGGGTAGACAAGCACACCCCCTTTACTATGGCGCGCGTTATTCTACGTGAAATCACGCCAAACGGCAGATCAAACAGAGTATCTTTGCGAATATTTTTTCACATTTGTGTCAAGTGGCTGTGAGGCGGCAAAAAATTCCCCCTGCCCGCCGGTCACGCCGCATTGCGACAGCACCTGCCACTCGCTGCGACTGCGTACTCCCGTCGCAAAAACCTGTACCGGCATCCCTTTACAGGCCTCCACCAGACTTTGAACCAGTAACTGGTTCTCGCTGCGTTTTTCAATATTGCGCGATAGCCCTTGATGCAGCTTGATCACTTCCACGTCCAGCTGCTTGATCCAACTGGTGCCAACCAACGTCAACCCGGCCTGAACCACGGCGACGCGAATGCCCAGCGCGTTTATCAACCGCATAACCGGGTGTAAACGGCCGATATATTGACAAACATCCGCCTCTGCAAGTTCAAAAATAATCCGCCGACGTTGTGATTTTTCGCACTGCATCATGGTATCGCGCAGCCAACGCTGGAAACGCGGGCGAATCAGCGACTCCACGGTCACCTGCAGGGCCAGCGTTTGATCAGGCCAATAACTTAATAACGGCAGCAAACGCGTAATCTGTAGGCGATCGTACTCTTCCGCTAAGCCAAACTGCTGCACCATTGGCATATACTCGGCGGCAATCACCTCTTCTTTACCGTCATAGATGCGACACATTAGCTCGCGATGATGTACCCGCCCATCGCGCATGACCGCCGGTTTCTGATACAAGCGCGGGCCGCCGCGGCTAAGCATCTGCTCGATAAGCGTCCGCCAGCGCACGTTGCCGCGCCCTTTCTCCGGCAGTGAATCATCGTAAACCGCCCAGCTATTACTCCCCTGTAGCACGGCGTTGCGGGTAGCCGCTTCGGCGTGTTCCATCACCTGAGAAGTGGACTGGCCGCTGCGAAACGCGCAGATGCCGATATGCATCGTGTCGTCTTTATCCAGCACCCGTGTTGACGGCAGCGCATCCATCGCCTTGAGTAACTGCCCGGCGATACTATCAGCCTCTTTTAAAGTGCGATGCGGCAATAAGACGGCGAAATCGCTACGGTGATAGCGCGCCAGTAGCGAGCCGGGATAGCGCATAATAAAAGTAGACAGCAAATTAATTAGCGTGAAGTAATGCTCTTCCGCCGCCGCCCGTCCCCAGTTGTCGCGCAGCAGATCAAACTCCGGCAGGCGAATCATCATCACGATACCGTGCGCCCCCACCTTTTCCTGATCGTCCAGCAGCGTCGCCAGCTGGTTATCAAAGAACAGGCGGTTATTGAGGCCGGTTTTGGAATCCTGGGCGGCGTAGGATCGAATCAGGGTATCCATGCGGCTGCGCTGATCGCTGGCGAACTGCAGTTCCGAGAGCAGCATATCCAGCGCGCTGCTGGTACTGGCCGGCCATTCATGAACCGAACCGCGCACCTGCGGCCCGCGCTCGCCGCTGAGAATGCGCCGCGCGCGCAGCTCCAGTAGTTCTTGCCCCGCCAGCTGGCGGCGGATCCAGCGAATCGAAAAGAAGATAATCAGCACCATGAAGCCGATGGCGAAGGAGAGCGGCGCGGTGACGTGAAGCGAGCGGAAATAATTGACCATCGGGTCCATGTAGACCAGACGAATCGAAATTCCGGGATGTTTGAGCGAGGGTACCGTCATTTCACGATACTGGTTGTTACTACCCAGCGGACGATAACTGTCGCCGCGGGTATGGCTGTAAAGCGATTTGCCGTTGAGCAGAAAATCAATATGTTCGACTTCTACCGGCGTCAGCAGCTCGTCCATTTGCGGTTCGAGCTTTTCAAAAGAGGTGGTTACCAGGCGGCTGTCCAGCATCGTCGCCACCGCCTGCACGCGATTCTCAACTTTAATCTGAATGCCGTTGTAAAAGCTCAGCGACGCGCCGATGAGCGTGACAAAAATCGTCAGGCTGGTGAGCAGCGTAACAAATGCTGAGAATTTCGTCGTTAATCGCATCCCTGTGTTAACTCCGCGTGTGAATAACTACCCGAAGGGCATTCGGGCTCCTTTTAAGACTTTTGCTTAAGTAAGTACTAACTTTCTGAAGCGACGCATACTACCAAAGCTGGCGTATCTGGCAATTTATTGCGTTACATCCACGTAATAATGCCGTTAGCGAGTATAGTCTGCAGAATAATTTTTCCAATCTTCAAACCGCGAGGAACCACATATGCAGGCTTTAATCTTAGAACAGCAGGATGGCAAAACCCTTTCCTCGGTGCAAAACATCGATGCCAACCTGCTGCCGCCAGGCGATGTGACGGTCGATATTCACTGGTCGAGCCTCAATTATAAAGATGCCCTGGCCATTACCGGCAAAGGAAAAATTATCCGCAACTTTCCGATGATTCCTGGTATCGATTTTGCCGGTACCGTCCATGCCAGCGAAGATCCGCGTTTTCACGTTGGCCAGCAGGTGTTGCTCACCGGTTGGGGCGTGGGAGAAAACCATTGGGGCGGCCTGGCCGAGCGCGCCCGCGTCAAAGGTGAATGGCTGGTGGCCATGCCTGAAGGTCTCGACGGACGCAAAGCGATGACCATCGGTACCGCAGGCTTTACCGCCATGCTATGCGTGATGGCGCTGGAAGACGCCGGCGTGCGACCGCAGGATGGCGAGATCGTCGTAACAGGCGCCAGCGGCGGCGTTGGCAGCACGGCGGTCGCTCTGCTGCATCATCTGGGCTATCAGGTGGCGGCGGTTTCCGGTCGCGAAAGCACCCATGACTTTCTGAAAAGCCTCGGCGCGCAGCGTATTCTGGGCCGCGATGAGTTTACCGAGACCCGGCCGCTGGAAAAACAAATCTGGGCGGGCGCTATCGATACCGTCGGCGATAAAGTACTGGCGAAGGTACTGGCGCAGATGAACTATGGCGGCTGCGTCGCGGCCTGCGGCCTGGCGGGCGGTTTCGCGCTGCCGACCACCGTGATGCCGTTCATCCTACGCAACGTACGCCTGCAGGGCGTCGATTCGGTAATGACCCCGCCTGCGCGCCGCGCCGAAGCCTGGCGCCGGTTGACGCGCGATCTGCCGGAATCTTTTTACGCGCAAAGCGCGACTGAAATCTCCCTTGCCGATGCCCCGGCCTTCGCCGATAAAATCATGAACAACCAGATCCAGGGTCGTACGCTGGTCAAAATCGGCTAATCTGCAATTTTTCGTGACATATTCGCGATCGCGCTCCGCCTCCGTCATGCTTAGGAAAAAGTATGACGGAGGACGCCATGAAAACCAGAAAACTGACGGAAGCCGACGTAACGGCGGAATCGGTATTTAACCTGCAGCGCCGCCAGGTGCTGAAAATGCTCGGTATCGGCGCGACGGCGATGTCGCTCTCAACAAAGGCCCATGCCGACCTGCTCGATTGGTTCAAAGGCCATGACCGCCCGCCGGCGCCCGCCGGAAAGGCCCTCACCTTTGATAAACCCGCAGCATGGCAAAGTAAGCTCGCCCTCACCCCGGAAGATAAAGTCGCCGGCTACAACAACTTCTACGAATTCGGCCTCGATAAAGCCGATCCGGCGGCTAACGCAGGCAGCCTGCGCACTGACCCCTGGACGCTTACCATCGGCGGCGAAGTCGCCAAACCCCTGACGCTCGATCACGACGACCTGACCCGTCGCTTCCCGCTGGAAGAACGAATTTATCGTATGCGCTGCGTGGAGGCCTGGTCGATGGTCGTACCGTGGGTCGGCTTCCCCCTGCATAAACTGCTCTCGCTGGTGGAGCCCACCAGCAACGCCCGCTACGTCGCTTTCAAAACGCTGTATGCGCCGGAACAGATGCCGGGACAAAAAGATCGCTTCATCGGCGGCGGCCTGGCCTATCCCTATGTCGAAGGATTGCGCCTTGATGAAGCGATGCACCCGCTCACGCTGATGACCGTTGGCGTCTACGGGAAAGCGTTGCCGCCGCAAAACGGCGCGCCCATCCGCCTGACCGTGCCGTGGAAGTACGGCTTTAAAGGGATTAAATCGATCGTGAGTATTGAGTTAACCCGCGAGCGGCCGCCGACCACCTGGAATCTGGCGGCGCCGGATGAATACGGTTTCTATGCCAATGTGAACCCGCACGTCGATCATCCGCGCTGGTCGCAGGCCAGCGAGCGGTTCATCGGCGCCGGCGGCGTACTCGACGTAAAACGCCAGCCAACGCTGCTGTTTAATGGCTATGCCGAGGAAGTCGCCTCGCTGTATCGCGGGCTTAACTTACGGGAGAATTTCTAGTGCGTCTGAGCGTTAAACAGATAGGCTGGCTGAAAGTTGTGCTGCATTTAGCCGGTTTTTTACCGCTGGTCTGGCTGTTCTGGGCCGGGCATCAGGGCTACTTCAGCGCCGATCCGGCGAAGGATATCCAGCATTTTACCGGACGGATGGCACTGAAGTTTTTGCTCGCCACCTTGCTTATTACGCCGCTGGCGCGTTACGCTAAACAGCCATTATTGATACGCACCCGTCGTTTATTAGGGTTATGGTGCTTTGCCTGGGCAACGTTGCATCTCACCAGCTATACGCTGCTGGAGCTAGGCATTAACAATCTGGCGTTACTCGGTTCCGAGATAATCAACCGTCCGTATCTCACGCTTGGTTTAATCAGTTGGCTGGTTTTACTGGCGCTGGCGGCGACGTCAACCCAGTACATGCAACGAAAATTAGGCCGTCGTTGGCAAACATTGCACAACTTCGTCTATCTGGTCGCGATCCTCGCCCCTATACATTATCTATGGTCGGTGAAAATTTTATCGCCGCAGCCGCTGATTTATGCCGGGCTGGCAATGGTACTTTTAGCCAGCCGCTATAAGAAGTTTCGCCAGTGGTGGCGCTAATCTCCGGATATGTGCAGTTCCCCGCAGAACGTTTATCAACCGCGACTCTTTTTACGATAGCGGTTGATAATCTTCCCTGATAAGACCAGTATTTAGCTGCCAATTGCTACGAAATCGTTATAATGTGCGACTTTGGTTTTCCTGAAGGGATTTTCGAACCCTGAAAAGGTGACAAGCGCGCATCGAAGGTATATTTTGTTTTTTGCCCGAGATTAGCAGGAGATAGCTGCACAATGGCTGACAAGTTTCGCATTTTGCTTTTGAACGGACCAAACCTTAATATGCTCGGCAGCCGTGAACCCGAGAAGTATGGTTCGCTAACGCTGGCAGAAATTGTTAACCGTTTAACCGCAGAAGCGGAAGCGCTAAACGTGACGCTCGACCACCTGCAATCCAATGCGGAGTTCGCGCTCATCGACCGAATTCATCAGGCTAAAGACTCTGTGGACTATATCCTGATCAATCCGGCCGCGTTTACGCATACCAGCGTGGCCATCCGCGACGCGCTGCTTGCCGTGAGTATCCCGTTTATCGAGATCCACCTGAGCAACGTGCATGCGCGCGAGCCGTTCCGTCACCACTCGTATCTGTCTGATGTCGCCTCGGGCGTTATCTGCGGATTAGGTGCGGACGGCTATTCATACGCTTTACAGACGGCGGTAAAACGCCTGTCACAAACACACTAAACAAAGAGTACGGAACCCACTCATGGATATTCGTAAGATTAAAAAACTGATCGAGCTGGTTGAAGAATCAGGCATCTCCGAACTGGAAATTTCTGAAGGCGAAGAGTCTGTACGCATCAGCCGTGCAGCGCCGGCCGCCAGCTATCCGGTAATGCAGCAAGCTTATGCTGCGCCAATCGCCCAGCCTCAGGCGCCAGCCGCCGCAGCGCCGGCAGCAGCACCTGCCGCTGAAGCGAAAGCGGAAATCAGTGGTCACATCGTACGTTCCCCGATGGTCGGTACTTTCTACCGCACCCCGAGCCCGGACGCGAAAGCCTTTGTGGAAGTCGGTCAGAAAGTTAACGTGGGCGACACCCTGTGCATCGTAGAAGCGATGAAAATGATGAACCAGATCGAAGCCGACAAAGCCGGCGTGGTTAAAGCCATTCTGATCGAAAGCGGCCAACCTGTAGAATTCGACGAGCCGCTGGTTGTCATCGAGTAACGAGGCGAACATGCTGGATAAAATTGTCATCGCTAACCGTGGCGAGATCGCACTGCGCATCCTGCGTGCCTGTAAAGAACTGGGCATCAAGACCGTTGCTGTGCACTCCACCGCGGATCGCGATTTAAAACACGTATTATTAGCGGATGAGACGGTCTGCATCGGCCCGGCTCCGTCCGTAAAAAGCTATCTGAACATCCCGGCTATCATCAGCGCGGCGGAAATCACCGGCGCGGTAGCGATTCACCCGGGTTACGGCTTCCTGTCCGAAAACGCTAACTTTGCCGAGCAGGTTGAGCGTTCCGGTTTCATCTTCATCGGCCCGAAAGCCGACACTATCCGCCTGATGGGCGACAAAGTGTCTGCCATCACCGCAATGAAGAAAGCTGGCGTTCCGACCGTTCCAGGTTCTGATGGCCCGCTGGGCGACGACATGGACGCAAACCGCGCGCATGCCAAACGCATCGGCTATCCGGTTATCATCAAAGCCTCCGGCGGCGGCGGCGGTCGCGGTATGCGCGTCGTGCGCAGCGACGCTGAACTGGCGCAATCCATCTCCATGACCAAAGCGGAAGCGAAAGCGGCTTTCAACAACGACATGGTCTACATGGAGAAATACCTGGAAAATCCTCGTCACATCGAGATCCAGGTGCTGGCGGACGGCCAGGGCAACGCTATCTATCTGGCAGAACGCGACTGCTCCATGCAGCGTCGTCACCAGAAAGTCGTCGAAGAAGCGCCGGCGCCGGGCATTACCCCGGAACTGCGTCGCTACATCGGCGAACGTTGCGCGAAAGCCTGTGTGGATATCGGCTATCGCGGAGCGGGTACCTTTGAATTCCTGTTCGAAAACGGCGAGTTCTACTTCATTGAGATGAACACCCGTATTCAGGTAGAACACCCGGTTACCGAAATGATCACCGGCGTCGACCTGATCAAAGAACAGCTGCGCATCGCGGCGGGTCAACCGCTGTCTATCAAGCAAGAAGAAGTCCAGGTTCGCGGCCATGCGGTGGAATGCCGTATCAACGCCGAAGACCCGAACACCTTCCTGCCGAGCCCGGGTAAAATTACCCGCTTCCACGCGCCGGGCGGTTTTGGCGTGCGCTGGGAGTCTCATATCTACGCCGGTTACACCGTACCGCCGTACTATGACTCAATGATCGGCAAACTGATCTGCTACGGCGAAAGCCGTGATGTGGCGATTGCCCGCATGAAGAACGCGCTGCAGGAACTGATCATCGATGGCATCAAAACCAACGTTGAGCTGCAGATGCGCATTATGAGCGACGAGAACTTCCAGCATGGTGGCACCAATATCCACTATCTGGAGAAAAAACTCGGACTGCAGGAAAAATAATCCTGTACTCGCTGCAAAAGGCCGGATAATCCGGCCTTTTTTCTTTTTCTCTCCCCTCGACTTTTCCATGCGGTACAATCCCCGCTTTCTTCATCCTCAAGGGACAAAAAATGGACAAAAGATTTGTTCAGGCCCATAAAGAAGCGCGCTGGGCGCTGTGGCTGACCCTTCTCTATCTTGCCGCCTGGCTGGCTGCGGCCTATCTACCGGGCGTCGGTATTGGCTTTACCGGGCTGCCACACTGGTTCGAACTGGCCTGCCTGCTGGTGCCGCTGCTGTTCGTTCTGCTGTGCTGGGCGATGGTGCGCTTTATCTTCCGCGATATCTCTCTGGAGGATAACGATGCAGCTTGAGATTATCGTGGTGCTGATCGCTTATCTGTTTGTGGTCTTCGGGCTGTCTCTTTACGCGATGCGTAAACGCAGTACCGGGAACTTCCTTAGCGAGTATTTTCTTGGCAGCCGATCGATGGGCGGTTTTGTATTAGCGATGACCCTCACCGCCACCTATATTAGCGCCAGCTCGTTTATCGGCGGTCCCGGCGCCGCCTACAAATATGGACTGGGCTGGGTACTGCTGGCGATGATCCAGGTACCGACGATCTGGCTCTCTCTCGGGATCCTCGGCAAGAAGTTCGCGATCCTGGCGCGCCGCTACAACGCCATTACCCTTAACGATATGCTGCAGGCGCGCTACCAAAGCCGCGCGGTGGTATGGATTGCCAGCGTCAGCCTGTTGGTGGCCTTTGTCGGGGCCATCGCGGTGCAGTTTATTGGCGGCGCGCGCCTGCTGGAAACCGCCGCCGGTATCAAATACGAAACCGGACTACTGATATTTGGCATCACGATCGCGCTCTATACCGCGTTCGGCGGCTTCCGCGCCAGCGTACTCAACGATACCATGCAGGGAATGGTGATGTTGATCGGGACGATCGTCCTGCTGGTTGGCGTAGTGCATGCCGCTGGCGGTCTGCATCAGGCGGTAGATACGCTCCAGCGGATCGACCCGCAGCTGGTGTCGCCTCACGGCGCCGATGATATCCTCACGCCAACCTTTATGACCTCGTTCTGGGTACTGGTCTGTTTCGGCGTCATCGGCTTGCCGCATACCGCCGTGCGCTGTATCTCCTATAAAGACAGCAAGGCCGTGCACCGCGGGATCGTTATTGGCACCATCGTGGTGGCGATTCTGATGTTCGGTATGCATCTCGCCGGCGCGCTTGGCCGCGCCGTCCTGCCGGGCCTCACCGTCCCCGATCAGGTGATCCCGACGTTGATGGTCCAGGTGCTGCCGCCGTGGGCCGCGGGGCTATTTTTAGCGGCGCCGATGGCCGCGATTATGTCTAACGTTAACGCCCATTTACTGCAGGCATCGGCTACGATCATTAAAGATCTGTGGCTCAGCGCTCAGCCTACGAAAAAGCGTAATGAGCAGAAGCTGAAGCGGATCTCAACGATCGCCACCTTAGTGCTCGGCATACTTATGATGCTGGCCGCCTGGCGGCCGCCGGAAATGATTATCTGGCTTAATCTGCTGGCCTTTGGCGGCCTGGAAGCGGTGTTCTTATGGCCGCTGGTGCTGGGTCTCTACTGGGAGCGGGCAAATGCTGCTGGCGCGCTCAGCGCGATGTTAGTGGGCGGCGTACTGTATGCCGTGCTCGCGACGTTTAATATTCAGTACCTGGGCTTCCACCCTATCGTGCCCTCGCTGCTGCTAAGTTTGTTGGCTTTTGTCGTCGGGAACCGTTTCGGTCAGCCCGTACCGCCAGCCCCTATTATGACTACTGATAAATAAAGAGTTTTGCCATGCCTTGGATCCAACTAAAACTGAATACGACCGGCGCTCACGCGGAAGAACTGAGCGACGCGCTGATGGAGGCCGGCGCGGTCTCGATTACCTTCCAGGACACCCACGACACGCCGGTGTTTGAGCCGCTGCCGGGTGAAACCCGTTTGTGGGGCGATACCGACGTTATTGGCCTGTTCGACGCGGAAAGCGACATGAACGAAGCGGTTGCTATCCTTGAGCAGCATCCGCTGCTCGGCGCAGGCTTCGCGCATAAAATTGAACAGCTGGAAGATAAAGACTGGGAACGCGAGTGGATGGATAACTTCCACCCGATGCGTTTCGGCGAACGCCTGTGGATTTGCCCGAGCTGGCGCGATGTTCCTGATGAGAATGCAGTCAACGTGATGCTTGATCCAGGTCTAGCCTTTGGTACCGGTACTCACCCAACGACCGCGATGTGTCTGCAGTGGCTCGATGGCCTTGACCTTCAGGGCAAAACGGTTATCGATTTTGGCTGCGGTTCCGGCATCCTGGCGATCGCCGCGCTGAAGCTGGGCGCCGCCAAAGCTATCGGTATTGATATCGATCCGCAGGCCATTCAGGCCAGCCGTGATAACGCCCAGCGTAACGGCGTCTCCGAACGCCTTGAACTGTATTTGCCGCAGGATCAGCCAGAAGCCATGAAAGCCGATGTGGTGGTCGCAAACATCCTGGCAGGCCCGTTGCGTGAGCTGGCCCCTTTAATCAGCGTCCTGCCGGTTACAGGCGGCCTGCTGGGCCTTTCCGGAATCCTGGCAAGCCAGGCAGAAAGCGTCTGCGAAGCCTACGCCCCGCTCTTCACCCTCGACCCGGTGGTGGAGAAAGAGGAGTGGTGCCGAATTACCGGACAGAAAAACTAAGTAAGACTGCGGCCTACGGGCCGCATTTTTGTTTCCAGTAACCGCCGAATATTGCCAGGAAATGAGAGCCGGATCGCATTACGATGCCCTTTTTTGGCTACAAAAACAGCGTTTTATCCCGTCTCGTATCGCCTTCGTCTCAGAAAAATCGAGAAGTTTTGCGATTTTATAATTGGACACAAATTATCCCATTGCTAATAACGCAATGATTAATATGATAATTTATTCATGACTATTACGTTACTCCTGGATTCATTGATCTGTAACAGAGGATTGGTCAAAGTTTGGCCTTTCATCTCGCGCAAAAAATGCGTAATATACGCCGCCTTGCAGTCACAGTATGGTCATTTCTTAACTCATGCGCATCGGACACCACCAGCTCAGAAATCGCCTGATCGCAGCACCTATGGCTGGCATCACTGACAGACCATTCAGGACGCTGTGTTACGAGATGGGAGCAGGTTTAACCGTCTCCGAGATGATGTCCTCCAACCCGCAGGTATGGGAGAGCGACAAGTCCCGGTTACGGATGGTGCACATTGATGAGCCCGGTATTCGTACCGTGCAAATCGCCGGTAGCGTACCGGAAGAGATGGCCGCGGCCGCCCGTATTAACGTGGAAAGCGGCGCCCAGATTATTGATATCAATATGGGGTGCCCGGCTAAAAAGGTGAATCGTAAGCTCGCTGGTTCAGCCCTCTTGCAGTATCCCGATCAGGTGAAGTCAATCCTGACCGCGGTCGTCAAGGCAGTGGACGTTCCGGTGACTCTCAAGATTCGCACCGGTTGGGAACCGGAACACCGTAACTGTGTAGAGATTGCCCAACTGGCTGAAGAATGTGGCATTCAGGCTCTGACTATTCACGGACGCACTCGCGCCTGCTTGTTTAACGGAGAAGCTGAATACGACAGTATTCGGGCAGTTAAGCAGAAAGTTTCCATTCCGATTATCGCGAATGGCGACATTACTGACCCGCTTAAAGCCAGAGCCGTGCTCGACTACACGGGGGCTGACGCCCTCATGATAGGCCGTGCGGCTCAGGGAAGACCCTGGATCTTTCGGGAAATCCAGCATTATCTGGACACTGGGGAGTTGCTGCCCCCCCTGCCGTTGGCAGAGGTTAAGCGCTTGCTTTGCGCGCACGTTCGGGAACTGCATGACTTTTACGGTCAGGCAAAAGGGTACCGAATCGCGCGTAAACACGTCTCCTGGTATCTCCAGGAGCATGCTCCAAATGACCAGTTTCGGCGCACATTCAACGCCATTGAGGATGCCAGCGAACAGCTGGAGGCGTTGGAGGCATACTTCGAAAATTTTGCGTAATAGAAATAAAGAGCTGACAGAACTATGTTCGAACAACGCGTAAATTCTGACGTACTGACCGTTTCTACCGTTAACTCTCAGGATCAGGTAACTCAAAAGCCCCTGCGTGACTCGGTTAAACAGGCACTGAAGAACTATTTTGCTCAACTGAATGGTCAGGATGTTAATGATCTGTATGAGCTGGTATTGGCTGAAGTTGAACAGCCACTGTTGGACATGGTGATGCAATACACCCGTGGTAACCAGACCCGCGCTGCCCTGATGATGGGTATCAACCGCGGTACTCTGCGTAAGAAACTGAAAAAATACGGCATGAACTGATATTAATCAGTAAATTGCTGAATTAAAAAGGCGCTCTTCGGCATGGGGAAGCGCCTTTTTTTATGGCCTGATTTTTGATACTGGACTACTGCCCCACGGCAGCCATCGGCCACCCGCTATGGCCAGGTTGCTGCAGCGATAACGCCGACATAATATTGTCTACCAGCACGGGCGCCTGCTCATAGAGATTGAATTTTTCAGGGTCCATTAACCAGTTCTTAATAATTCCTGTAAAAGCGCCATGTAATATAATTAACGTGATTTCGATATTTGTTTCCGCCGGTAATAACCTGTTTCTGACACAACGTTGTAGTACGTCACGGACTATCGCGTAATTAAAGCCAATTCGCTTGCGGATTTCCGTTTCCGGCAGCATATCGCTGGCGAATTCGCATTTGTGATAAAGAATCTGTAACAGCGCCTGCTGTCGGGGTGTTTCGGCAATATATTGCAACCCGGTAATAAATTTTTTACGTAACCCCATTAACGGATTTTGGTTATCCAGTTCCCACTGCTGATGGGGCAATAACTCCCTAAGCGGCGGCTGCTGCTGCCACATTTCATTAAACAACTCCGCCTTGCTGGAAAAATGCCAGTACACCGCTCCACGCGTGACGCCAGCGGCGTCGGCGATATCAGTCAGCGTGGTATTGGTAACGCCGCGCTGTGCGAACTGCTGGATCGCGGACTCAATCAGGAGCTGACGCGTTCTTAATGCGTCCTCTTTGGTTTTTCTGGCCATAACCTTTCCCACTAGCTGCCGAACGGTGAATACAAATCTTACTGACATACCTACCAACTTAACATTCCTTAAATATTATTATTTAGCAAAAATGCAGATACAAACATTTAATAACAGAGATATCTTATACATGAGACAAATATAAACAAAGAACATATTCACAAAAAAAATATTAAAGGAAGAGGAGCTAAATCAATCGCCTGTTTTTTGTTTTTGCGTGCCTTGTTCATTGTCCAAAAATAACTATTTCTTACATCCATCGGTGATTATTTGTAGGATAACGAACCGCTTTAATATTCATTATTTCTTCGCAGATTCGCCGCCCTATCCGGCCCGTAATCTATAAGGAACAGCAATGACGAGTCATGCCAGAGTTTCTCTTTTAGCCAGCCTAATTATCTCCACCTTGTTGCTTACCGGTTGTGATAATTCAGGCGATCAACAGGCGCAGCCGCAAGCGCCTCAGGTTAGCGTACATGTGGTGCGCAGCGAACCGCTCTCCGTTACTACCGAATTACCGGGGCGGACTTCGGCTTTTCGCGTCGCTGAAGTTCGCCCCCAGGTCAGCGGCATTATCCTGAAACGCAATTTTGTCGAGGGCAGCGATATCAAGGCCGGTGAATCGCTCTATCAAATCGACCCCGCCACTTATCAGGCCGCGTGGAACAGCGCCAAAGGCGACGAGGCGAAAGCCGAAGCCGCAGCGGCTATCGCCCATCTGACGGTAAAACGCTATGTTCCTCTGCTTGGAACGAAATACATCAGCCAGCAAGAATACGATCAGGCCGTCGCCACCGCACATCAGGCCGATGCCGACGTCGTGGCGGCTAAAGCCGCGGTCGAAAGCGCCCGTATCAACCTGGCGTACACCAAAGTGACCTCGCCGATTGACGGTCGCATTGGTAAATCCAGCGTAACTGAAGGCGCACTGGTGACCAACGGCCAGGCTGACGCTATGGCGACGGTGCAGCAACTCGATCCGATCTATGTCGACGTGACCGAATCCAGCAACGATTTTATGCGTCTGAAGCAGGAAAGCCTGCAGCGTGGCGATGACAGCAAAAGCGTGCAGTTGATTATGGAAAATGGCCAGCCCTACTCCTTGAAAGGATCGCTGCAATTCTCCGATGTCACCGTAGATGAGAGTACCGGGTCCATCACGCTTCGCGCGGTATTCCCTAACCCGCAACACACTCTCCTGCCGGGCATGTTTGTTCGCGCCCGTATCGATGAAGGCATCAATCCGCAAGCGATTCTGGTACCACAGCAGGGGGTTACCCGCACGCCGCGCGGCGATGCCACGGTGATGATCGTCAATGCGCAGAACCAGGTGGAAAACCGTGAGGTCACCGCCGCGCAGGCGATAGGCGATAAATGGTTGATCACCAGCGGTCTGCAAAACGGCGACAAAGTCATCGTTAGTGGATTACAAAAGGTTCGCCCTGGCGTCACCGTGAAGGCGACGGAAGATACCGCTGCCCCAGCTGCACAATAAGGTATGAATCGCTATGTCTAAGTTCTTCATCCATCGACCGGTGTTTGCATGGGTGCTGGCAATCATCATGATGATTGCCGGTGGCCTGGCCATCATGCAGCTCCCTATTGCGCAATATCCCACGATCGCGCCGCCTGCGGTGGCGATTTCTGCTACCTATCCTGGCGCGGATGCGCAAACCGTGCAGGACACCGTCACCCAGGTTATCGAACAGAACATGAATGGTATCGATAATCTGATGTACATGTCATCTACCAGCGACTCATCCGGTAGTGTGACCATAACGCTCACTTTCAAATCCGGCACCGATCCGGATATCGCTCAGGTTCAGGTACAGAACAAACTGCAGCTGGCGACGCCGCTGCTGCCACAGGAAGTACAGCAGCAAGGTATTAGCGTTGAGAAATCCAGCAGCAGCTTCCTGCTGGTTGCCGGTTTTATCTCTGATAATCCAAACACTACCCAGGATGATATTTCCGACTACGTTGCCTCTAACATTAAAGACCCTATTAGCCGCCTTAACGGCGTTGGCGATGTGCAATTGTTCGGCGCGCAATATGCCATGCGTATCTGGCTTGACGGCAACCTGCTGAATAAATATAACCTCACGCCGGTCGATGTTATCAACCAACTGAAGGTGCAAAACGATCAGATTGCCGCCGGGCAACTTGGCGGAACACCATCTGTTAAAGGTCAGCAGCTTAACGCCTCGATCATTGCTCAAACTCGCCTGAAAGATCCGGAGGAATTCGGTAAAGTCACGCTGCGGGTTAACGCCGATGGTTCCGTCGTTCGCCTGAAGGATGTCGCGCGCATTGAATTAGGCGGCGAGAACTATAACGTTGTCGCCCGCATTAACGGTAAACCCGCCTCTGGATTGGGGATTAAACTGGCGACCGGCGCCAATGCGCTGGATACCGCTACGGCGATTAAGGCGAAACTTGCCGAGCTGCAGCCCTTCTTCCCGCAAGGGATGAAAGTTGTTTATCCCTACGACACCACGCCGTTCGTTAAAATCTCCATTCATGAAGTGGTGAAAACGCTGTTTGAAGCCATTATCCTCGTCTTCCTCGTGATGTATCTGTTCCTGCAGAACATCCGTGCGACGCTTATCCCGACGATTGCCGTGCCGGTGGTTTTGTTGGGTACCTTTGCGGTACTGGCGATGTTCGGCTACTCCATCAATACGCTAACGATGTTCGGCATGGTGCTGGCGATTGGGCTACTGGTCGATGATGCCATCGTGGTGGTAGAGAACGTCGAGCGCGTCATGGTCGAGGACAAGCTTTCCCCCGTTGAAGCCACAGAGAAATCAATGGAGCAGATTCAGGGGGCGCTGGTTGGTATCGCCATGGTGCTCTCGGCGGTATTCGTCCCGATGGCCTTCTTTGGCGGCTCTACCGGGGCGATTTACCGCCAGTTCTCAATTACTATCGTTTCCGCAATGGCGCTCTCTGTGCTGGTCGCGTTGGTGTTGACTCCGGCGCTGTGCGCGACCATGTTAAAACCGTCATCCGTCGACCATCATGGCAAGAAGGGGTTCTTCGGCTGGTTTAACGCCAGGTTTGACCAAAGCGTTAACCATTACACCAATAGCGTAAGCGGGATCTTACGAGGTACCGGGCGCTACCTGGTCATCTACCTGCTGATCGTTATCGGCATGGCAGTACTGTTTGTCCGCCTGCCTACATCCTTCCTGCCTGATGAAGACCAGGGTGTGTTCCTGACCATGGTTCAGTTACCTGCTGGCGCTACGCAAGAGCGTACGCAAAAGGTGCTCGACTCCGTCAGCGACTACTATCTACAGAAAGAGAAAGCTAATGTTGAGAGCGTGTTCACCGTTAACGGCTTTAGCTTCAGCGGACAAGGACAAAACTCCGGTATGGCGTTTGTCAGTCTGAAACCATGGGAAGAGCGCAGCGGTTCGGAAAACGGCGTTGAAGCCATTATCAAGCGTGCGACCGCCGCATTTAGCCAGATTAAAGATGCAATGGTCTTCCCGTTCAACATGCCGGCCATCATCGAGTTAGGTACCGCGACCGGTTTCGACTTCGAGCTGATTGACCAGGGTGGCTTAGGACACACACAGCTAACTCAGGCACGAAACCAGCTTCTGGGGATGGTAAAACAGCATCCTGAACAGCTGGTACGCGTTCGCCCTAATGGCCTTGAAGATACACCGCAGTTTAAACTCGACGTCGATCAAGAGAAAGCGCAGGCGCTTGGCGTCTCGTTATCCGACATTAACGAAACGATATCAGCGGCGCTGGGCGGCTATTATGTGAACGACTTTATTGACCGCGGCCGCGTGAAGAAAGTCTACGTTCAGGCCGATGCCAGTTTCCGTATGCTGCCTGGTGATATCAATAACATGTATGTCCGCAGCTCTAACGGTGAAATGGTGCCGTTCTCGGCATTTGTTACTTCACGTTGGGTATATGGTTCTCCGCGCCTCGAACGTTACAACGGCCTGCCTTCGATGGAAATCCTCGGCGAAGCGGCTCCGGGTAAGAGTACCGGGGAAGCCATGGCCTTGATGGAGCAACTGGCCAGTAAACTGCCTGCGGGTATCGGTTATGACTGGACGGGCTTGTCTTATCAGGAACGTTTATCAGGTAACCAGGCGCCAGCGCTATATGCTATTTCGCTGATAGTCGTCTTCCTCTGTCTGGCAGCACTCTATGAAAGCTGGTCTATTCCATTCTCAGTTATGCTGGTTGTGCCATTAGGGGTTATTGGCGCTTTATTAGCAGCTTCGCTTAGAGGGTTGAATAATGACGTTTATTTCCAGGTCGGCCTGTTAACGACTATTGGTTTATCTGCGAAGAACGCTATTCTTATTGTCGAGTTCGCTAAAGATCTTATGGATAAAGAAGGCAAAGGCATTATTGAGGCGACCCTGGAAGCATCTCGTATGCGTCTACGCCCTATATTAATGACTTCATTAGCCTTTATTCTCGGGGTCATGCCATTAGTGATTAGCCATGGAGCTGGTAGCGGCGCGCAAAACGCTGTCGGTACCGGTGTGATGGGCGGTATGCTTACTGCAACGCTGCTGGCCATCTTCTTCGTGCCGGTGTTCTTTGTGGTCGTAAGGCGTCGCTTTACCCGCCACGCAGAATAATCGACTATAATTATCAAGGCGCCACGCGGCGCCTTTTTTTATATCTATCAGAACAACAAGTTAGTAGAAATATTAATTTTTCATCCCCAACTAACGCATTGGTATATCCCTTCCTGCATATTCTCTTCATTATTTCTCATTTCTCTTCACGATATTTACACTGCTCATAATTTGAGATTATTTCCCCTTCCAGGCCCGGGTCATTGCGGTGGTAAAATAAGCTATTCCGTTATGTGTTAACAACGTTGACAGCAAACGGTTATTTAGAGGTAATACCATGAAAAAATTAATATTAGTGACATTGTTAGCAACGTTGCTTGCTGGCTGTGCCCATGATTCCCCGTGCGTGCCTGTCTATGACTCGCAGGGCCGACTGGTGCATACCAATACCTGTGTAAAAGGCACAACACAGGATAACTGGGAAACGGCTGGCGCGATCGCCGGTGGGGCCGCAGCGGTTGCCGGTCTCACGTTAGGTATCGTGGCGCTGACTCGTTAGCAATTCCTCTCCATGAATGCTCAGCCTGGAGGCGTTCCCTTTGGCTCAGTCGCCAGAAAAACAAAAGGCCCAGTCGTGTGACTGGGCCTTTTGTTTACGTTGATATGGCAGCGGCTTTTCCCGGAGGCGGTGCTGCGCACCTTTTCCGGGCTACGGGTTGCGTAGCCCCGGTAAGCGTAGCGCCACCGGGGAACTGGTACCGCGTCTGGCCGCAAAAGACAAAAGCAGAAAGCCCGGTCTTCCGACTGAGCCTTTCGTTTACGTTGCTATGGCAGCGGCTTTCCCCGGAGGCAGTGCTGCGCACCTTTTCCTAGCTACGGGTTGCGTAGCCCCGGTAAGCGCAGCGCCACCGGGGGAGATGGCGGCGTGTCTGGCCGCAAAAGACAAAAGCAGAAAGCCCGTCTTCCGACTGAGCCTTTCGTTTACGTTGCTATGGCAGCGGCTTTCCCCGGAGGCGGCGCGATGCGCCTTTTCCGGGCTACAGGACTGTAGCCCCGGTAAGCGCAGCGCCACCGGGGAAGATAGCGGCGCGTCTGGCCGCAAAACACCAAAACAAAAGGCCCAGTCTTCCGACGGAGCCTTTCGTTTACGTTGCTATGGCAGCGGCTTTCCCCGGAGGCGGCGCGATGCGCCTTTTCCGGGCTACGGGTTGCGTAGCCCCGGTAAGCATAGCGCCACCGGGGAACTGGTGCCGCATCTGGCCGCAAAACATAAAAACAAAAGGCCCAGTCTTTCGACTGAGCCTTTTGTTTTATTTGATGCCTGGCAGTTTATGGCGGGCGTCCTGCCCGCCACCCTCCGGGCCGTTGCTGCGCAACGTTCAAATCCGCTCCCGGCGGATTTGTCCCTACTCCGGAGAGCGCTCACCGACAAACAACAGATAAAACAAAAGGCCCAGTCTTTCGACTGAGCCTTTTGTTTTATTTGATGCCTGGCAATTCCCTACTCTCACATGGGGAGACCCCACACTACCATCGGCGCTACGGCGTTTCACTTCTGAGTTCGGCATGGGGTCAGGTGGGACCACCGCGCTCTCGTCGCCAGGCAAATTCTTTACAAGTGCCGAACTTTAACCTAAAAAGTGGTGCTGATACCCAGAGTCGAACTGGGGACCTCACCCTTACCAAGGGTGCGCTCTACCAACTGAGCCATATCAGCACGCTAAATTTGATGCCTGGCAGTTCCCTACTCTCACATGGGGAGACCCCACACTACCATCGGCGCTACGGCGTTTCACTTCTGAGTTCGGCATGGGGTCAGGTGGGACCACCGCGCTATCGCCGCCAGGCAAATTCTGTTTTACCAGCCCGTCATTACGACGCACTGATTAATCTGTATCACGCTGAAAATCGTCTCAAATCGCCAAAACATCTTCGGCGTTGTAAGGTTAAGCCTCACGGTTCATTAGTATCGGTTAGCTCAACGTATCGCTACGCTTACACACCCGACCTATCAACGTCATCGTCTTTAACGTTCCTTCAGGAGACTTAAAGTCTCAGGGAGAACTCATCTCGGGGCAAGTTTCGTGCTTAGATGCTTTCAGCACTTATCTCTTCCGCATTTAGCTACCGGGCAATGCCATTGGCATGACAACCCGAACACCAGTGATGCGTCCACTCCGGTCCTCTCGTACTAGGAGCAGCCCCCCTCAATTCTCCAGCGCCCACGGCAGATAGGGACCGAACTGTCTCACGACGTTCTAAACCCAGCTCGCGTACCACTTTAAATGGCGAACAGCCATACCCTTGGGACCTACTTCAGCCCCAGGATGTGATGAGCCGACATCGAGGTGCCAAACACCGCCGTCGATATGAACTCTTGGGCGGTATCAGCCTGTTATCCCCGGAGTACCTTTTATCCGTTGAGCGATGGCCCTTCCATTCAGAACCACCGGATCACTATGACCTGCTTTCGCACCTGCTCGCGCCGTCACGCTCGCAGTCAAGCTAGCTTATGCCATTGCACTAACCTCCTGATGTCCGACCAGGATTAGCTAACCTTCGTGCTCCTCCGTTACTCTTTGGGAGGAGACCGCCCCAGTCAAACTACCCACCAGACACTGTCCGCAACCCCGATTAGGGGCCAACGTTAGAACATCAAACATTAAAGGGTGGTATTTCAAGGTTGGCTCCACGCAGACTGGCGTCCACGCTTCAAAGCCTCCCACCTATCCTACACATCAAGGCTCAATGTTCAGTGTCAAGCTATAGTAAAGGTTCACGGGGTCTTTCCGTCTTGCCGCGGGTACACTGCATCTTCACAGCGAGTTCAATTTCACTGAGTCTCGGGTGGAGACAGCCTGGCCATCATTACGCCATTCGTGCAGGTCGGAACTTACCCGACAAGGAATTTCGCTACCTTAGGACCGTTATAGTTACGGCCGCCGTTTACCGGGGCTTCGATCAAGAGCTTCTCCTTACGGATAACCCCATCAATTAACCTTCCGGCACCGGGCAGGCGTCACACCGTATACGTCCACTTTCGTGTTTGCACAGTGCTGTGTTTTTAATAAACAGTTGCAGCCAGCTGGTATCTTCGACTGATTTCAGCTCCACCCGCAGGGGCTTCACCTACATATCAGCGTGCCTTCTCCCGAAGTTACGGCACCATTTTGCCTAGTTCCTTCACCCGAGTTCTCTCAAGCGCCTTGGTATTCTCTACCTGACCACCTGTGTCGGTTTGGGGTACGATTTGATGTTACCTGATGCTTAGAGGCTTTTCCTGGAAGCAGGGCATTTGTTACTTCAGCACCGTAGTGCCTCGTCATCACACCTCAGCGTTAAAAGGTACCGGATTTACCTGGAACCTCCGCCTACATGCTTAAACCGGGACAACCGTCGCCCGGCTAACATAGCCTTCTCCGTCCCCCCTTCGCAGTAACACCAAGTACAGGAATATTAACCTGTTTCCCATCGACTACGCCTTTCGGCCTCGCCTTAGGGGTCGACTCACCCTGCCCCGATTAACGTTGGACAGGAACCCTTGGTCTTCCGGCGTGCGGGCTTTTCACCCGCATTATCGTTACTTATGTCAGCATTCGCACTTCTGATACCTCCAGCAACCCTCACAGGTCACCTTCGCAGGCTTACAGAACGCTCCCCTACCCAACAACACATAGTGTCGCTGCCGCAGCTTCGGTGCACAGTTTAGCCCCGTTACATCTTCCGCGCAGGCCGACTCGACCAGTGAGCTATTACGCTTTCTTTAAATGATGGCTGCTTCTAAGCCAACATCCTGGCTGTCTGTGCCTTCCCACATCGTTTCCCACTTAACTGTGACTTTGGGACCTTAGCTGGCGGTCTGGGTTGTTTCCCTCTTCACGACGGACGTTAGCACCCGCCGTGTGTCTCCCGTGATAACATTCTTCGGTATTCGTAGTTTGCATCGGGTTGGTAAGTCGGGATGACCCCCTAGCCGAAACAGTGCTCTACCCCCGAAGATGAGTTCACGAGGCGCTACCTAAATAGCTTTCGGGGAGAACCAGCTATCTCCCGGTTTGATTGGCCTTTCACCCCCAGCCACAAGTCATCCGCTAATTTTTCAACATTAGTCGGTTCGGTCCTCCAGTTAGTGTTACCCAACCTTCAACCTGCCCATGGCTAGATCACCGGGTTTCGGGTCTATACCCTGCAACTTAACGCCCAGTTAAGACTCGGTTTCCCTGCGGCTCCCCTATACGGTTAACCTTGCTACAGAATATAAGTCGCTGACCCATTATACAAAAGGTACGCAGTCACACCATAAAGGTGCTCCCACTGCTTGTACGTACACGGTTTCAGGTTCTTTTTCACTCCCCTCGCCGGGGTTCTTTTCGCCTTTCCCTCACGGTACTGGTTCACTATCGGTCAGTCAGGAGTATTTAGCCTTGGAGGATGGTCCCCCCATATTCAGACAGGATACCACGTGTCCCGCCCTACTCTTCGAGTTCACAGCCTGTGCATTTTGGTGTACGGGACTATCACCCTGTACCGTCGGACTTTCCAGACCGTTCCACTAACACACAAGCTGATTCAGACTCTGGGCTGCTCCCCGTTCGCTCGCCGCTACTGGGGGAATCTCGGTTGATTTCTTTTCCTCGGGGTACTTAGATGTTTCAGTTCCCCCGGTTCGCCTCGTTAACCTATGTATTCAGTTAACGATAGTGCAACGAATTGCACTGGGTTTCCCCATTCGGACATCGCCGGCTGTAACGGTTCATATCACCTTACCGACGCTTTTCGCAGATTAGCACGTCCTTCATCGCCTCTGACTGCCAGGGCATCCACCGTGTACGCTTAGTCGCTTAACCTCACAACCCGAAGATGTTTCGTAAAACATTTTCGTGTCGCGAAAATTTGAGAGACTCGAACACACATTGACTGTGTGTCGTTTCAATTTTCAGCTTGATCCAGATTTTTAAAGAGCAAATATCTCAAACGTCACCCGAAGATGAGTTTTGAGATATGTCGGCGCGCGTCTTTCACTCACGAACCAGCAAGTGGCGTCCCCTAGGGGATTCGAACCCCTGTTACCGCCGTGAAAGGGCGGTGTCCTGGGCCTCTAGACGAAGGGGACACTGAAGTCTCAATCGCAAGACGCCTTGCTTCTTTACTTTCATCAGACAATCTGTGTGAGCACTACAAAGGCAGGTTCTTTAAGGTAAGGAGGTGATCCAACCGCAGGTTCCCCTACGGTTACCTTGTTACGACTTCACCCCAGTCATGAATCACAAAGTGGTAAGCGCCCTCCCGAAGGTTAAGCTACCTACTTCTTTTGCAACCCACTCCCATGGTGTGACGGGCGGTGTGTACAAGGCCCGGGAACGTATTCACCGTAGCATTCTGATCTACGATTACTAGCGATTCCGACTTCATGGAGTCGAGTTGCAGACTCCAATCCGGACTACGACATACTTTATGAGGTCCGCTTGCTCTCGCGAGGTCGCTTCTCTTTGTATATGCCATTGTAGCACGTGTGTAGCCCTACTCGTAAGGGCCATGATGACTTGACGTCATCCCCACCTTCCTCCAGTTTATCACTGGCAGTCTCCTTTGAGTTCCCGGCCGGACCGCTGGCAACAAAGGATAAGGGTTGCGCTCGTTGCGGGACTTAACCCAACATTTCACAACACGAGCTGACGACAGCCATGCAGCACCTGTCTCAGAGTTCCCGAAGGCACCAAAGCATCTCTGCTAAGTTCTCTGGATGTCAAGAGTAGGTAAGGTTCTTCGCGTTGCATCGAATTAAACCACATGCTCCACCGCTTGTGCGGGCCCCCGTCAATTCATTTGAGTTTTAACCTTGCGGCCGTACTCCCCAGGCGGTCGACTTAACGCGTTAGCTCCGGAAGCCACGCCTCAAGGGCACAACCTCCAAGTCGACATCGTTTACGGCGTGGACTACCAGGGTATCTAATCCTGTTTGCTCCCCACGCTTTCGCACCTGAGCGTCAGTCTTTGTCCAGGGGGCCGCCTTCGCCACCGGTATTCCTCCAGATCTCTACGCATTTCACCGCTACACCTGGAATTCTACCCCCCTCTACAAGACTCTAGCCTGCCAGTTTCGAATGCAGTTCCCAGGTTGAGCCCGGGGATTTCACATCCGACTTGACAGACCGCCTGCGTGCGCTTTACGCCCAGTAATTCCGATTAACGCTTGCACCCTCCGTATTACCGCGGCTGCTGGCACGGAGTTAGCCGGTGCTTCTTCTGCGAGTAACGTCAATCACTAAGGTTATTAACCTTAATGCCTTCCTCCTCGCTGAAAGTACTTTACAACCCGAAGGCCTTCTTCATACACGCGGCATGGCTGCATCAGGCTTGCGCCCATTGTGCAATATTCCCCACTGCTGCCTCCCGTAGGAGTCTGGACCGTGTCTCAGTTCCAGTGTGGCTGGTCATCCTCTCAGACCAGCTAGGGATCGTCGCCTAGGTGAGCCATTACCCCACCTACTAGCTAATCCCATCTGGGCACATCTGATGGCATGAGGCCCGAAGGTCCCCCACTTTGGTCTTGCGACGTTATGCGGTATTAGCTACCGTTTCCAGTAGTTATCCCCCTCCATCAGGCAGTTTCCCAGACATTACTCACCCGTCCGCCGCTCGTCACCCGAGAGCAAGCTCTCTGTGCTACCGCTCGACTTGCATGTGTTAGGCCTGCCGCCAGCGTTCAATCTGAGCCATGATCAAACTCTTCAATTTAAGTTTGATGCTCGTGAATTAAACTTCGTAATGAATTACGTATGTTCACTCAGAGACTTGGTATTCATTTTTCGTCCGAGGACGTTAAGAATCCATGTCACTTTGAGTGCCCACACAGATTGTCTGATAAATTGTTAAAGAGCAGTTGCGACGCGCTTTAGCGCTCTGTCGCGAGGTGGCGTATATTACGCTTTCCTCTTTCAGAGTCAACCCTGAATTTCAGAATTTTTCTCTTCAACCGAACCGGCTGTTTGTGTGAAGTGATTCACATCTGCCGTGTCAGTGGGTGCGCATTATAGGGATCCCATTTTTTTGCACAAGCCTTTTTTCGATCTTTTTTTCTGAATGATGGTTTTTCGCGCTTTTCGCGCTGTTATTGCTCAAATAGCTCAATTTTTATCAGAAAAAGGGGTTGCGGGAGCGCCTGAAAGCTACCAAAGTCTGCTTATCTACCCTGATGTTGAGGCAGCCATGTCCAGTAATATACGTCCTTATAAAGAATTATTTCCCCAAATCGGTCTGCGGGTGATGGTGGATCCCAGCAGCGTTGTGATAGGCGACGTCAGAATTGCCGATGATGTAAGCATTTGGCCACTGGTCGCCATCCGCGGCGACGTGAACTATGTGTCAATCGGCGCACGTTCGAATATTCAGGACGGCAGCGTCCTGCATGTCACCCACAAGTCTTCTTATAACCCTGAAGGTAATCCGCTGCTCATCGGTGAGGATGTTACCGTCGGGCATAAGGTCATGCTGCACGGTTGCACTATCGGCAATCGCATTCTTGTCGGAATGGGGTCAATTCTGCTGGATGGCGTGGTAGTAGAGGATGACGTGATGATCGGCGCCGGCAGCCTGGTTCCGCAAAACAAGCGTCTGGAAAGCGGATACCTCTACTTTGGCAATCCGGTAAAACAAATCCGCCCCCTGACGGAGGCGGAATATGCAGGGCTGAAGTATTCAGCCAACAACTATGTGAAGTGGAAAGACGACTACCTGGATCAGGAAAACCAGACCCAACCCTGAGGGTCTTCTTGCCGATCGCGAATTAGCGCTTCCGCTTCATCTTCCAGATCCCAGCGATGTTCACTAAATAGAGCCAGCCACTGCGCTGGCTCATCGCCACCGAATCGTTGCTGCAGTGTCTTACTCCGAATAGCGCAGGTTAACTGCATACCATTGACCAGCGCCGGGAATAGGATGCATTGCCGTTCAGCGTCCCACTCTTCTCTATCGGGAAATTGGATCGCCTGGTTCACGCATTCAGTTCCTGATGTAAAACGGCAATTACCGGAGCAATTTCCGGTAGCGTACCGTGCCACAGCAGAACGGCATGTGCGGCCTGAGCCACCAGCATACCTAATCCATCCGCCAGTTTTTTAGCGCCATACTGCTGGCACCAATGCAGAAATGGCGTATTTCCTTTCTGATAAAACATGTCATAGCAGTAAACGTCGGCATGAATTAACGAGGAAGGTATTGCCGGGATATCGCCACTTATACCGCTGGACGTCGCGTTAATAATGAGGTCAAACTGGTGGCCTTCCAGTTTATCCAGCGGTAACGCGCTAACGCTGCCGGTATGAGCAAAAAGCGTTGCCAGCTCATGAGCGCGGGAAAAAGTACGGTTAACAATAGTGACCGCGCAATCTAAAGAGAGCAGCGGTAACAATACACCACGCGATGCGCCGCCTGCGCCAATCAATAAAATCCTCATACCAGGTTTGATAAACCCCAGGCGCTCTAAATCGCTTAATAACCCTATGCCATCCGTATTGTCGCCAAGCAGACGGCCATCTTCCAGGCGCTTCAACGTATTGACTGCACCAGCCAGCGCGGCGCGTTCAGTGAGTTCATCGGCACGGGCAAAAGCTTCCTCTTTAAAGGGAACGGTCACGTTAGCGCCCTTACCGCCCGTGTTGAAAAAAGCGTCCAGGGTATTCACAAAATCATCTAATGGCGCCAGTACCCGACCGTAGGGGTGCGCAATATGTAACTGTTCGGCAAACAACTGATGAATGGAAGGCGACTTGCTATGCGCTATAGGGTTACCAAAAACGGCATAAGTTTCCATAAATTACCCCTGGCGGAACTGTTCACCCGTCAGGGCATCACGGATTTCAGATGGGTTTTGCCGCCCGCCCGTTGCGCCATCCACCACCGGGAAACTGTCGCCAAACTGGGCACGTACTTCAGCAGTAGTACGGCACGGCGGCTGACCGGTTAAGTTGGCGCTCGTTGAGACCAGCGGCTTTCCGTAGGCTTCACATAATTCAATTACCAGTGGATGATCGGTAACGCGCACGGCCAGCGAATCAAAGCGCCCCGTCAGCCAGCGTGGAGTATCCGGACGCGCCGGGAACACGAACGTCACCGGGCCGGGCCAACAGGAAAAGATAGCTTCACGCTGGGCGTCGCTTAACCGGGAATCATCAATATACGGTTTCAACTGTTCAAAGCTGGCGGCGATAAGAATCAGTCCCTTTTCAACAGGGCGCTGTTTTAACGCCAGAAGACGCATCACGGCCGTTTCGCTATCCGGATCGCAACCAACGCCAAATACCGCTTCGGTTGGATAGGCGATAACATGTTCATTATTCAGTACCGCCACAGCCTGTGCGACGGTTTCTGAGGGCAGGTTTTTATTCACTTATTTGTTCCGCCGGGATCGGCTTTCCACATTGTTTACTGGCGCAAAAGCGTTTAACACCCTGCGCCGTTTTCTTTTCTATTAATAGCGGGTAATGGCATTCAGGGCATTCGCCCGCCACCGGTTTAAAATTAATAACGAACTGGCAATCAGGGTAGCGATCGCAGGAGTGAAAGGTTTTACCGAAACGGGAGCGACGCTGCACCAGATGACCCTGTCCGCATTGCGGACACGCGATAGCGGTCTCATCAGGTTTATCAATCAGCTCGGTATGTTCGCATTCGGGATAACGACTGCAGCCGATGAACATACCAAAGCGCCCCTGGCGTAACACCATAACAGCGCCGCAAGATGGGCACTCTTGCCCCTCCAGCACCTTGACGATATGTCCATCCGCCTGACTTTTCAGGGGACGGACATAGTCACAGTCCGGATAGTGAGAACAGCCGAGAAACGGGCCATGTTTCCCGGAACGAATCACCAGTTCGGCCCCGCACTGCGGGCAGGGCTCGTTTTTACGCACCGAAAACAGTGCTGATTTGGTCATAACAACTCGATGTTGCTGCAATAAGATTAATGCAGCATACCTTCATTTACTTCGAAGAGTAATTCTTCCATTTGCTGATAGGCGTTTTCACAGCCCGGAATATTAAACAGAACCATCAGGATCACCCATTTCAGGTCTTCCAGTTCAAACTCTGCCGTATCCAGCGCCAGTACGCGCTCTATCACCATTTCTCGCGTTTCGAGGTTCAACACCTGGATCTGCTCGAGGAAGAGTAAAAATCCTCGACAGCTGGCATCCAGACGCTGGCACTCTTCATCGGTATATACCCGAAGAGAGAGCGGGTCGGAGGCGAGCTGCATGGGTTCAACGAGACCTTCCTGATAATCAGCCAGTTTCTCGAGCCACATTAACGCGTTATAGATGTCTTCCCGCTCAAAACCTGCATCGGTCAGATCCCGCGTCAGTTTGTCCTGATCCACGCGCATTTCTGCTTCGTTATGGATATAAGTCTCAAACAAATACATGAGTACGTCGAACATGGCTTGCCCTCCTTAATCGGACATAGCCGCCGGGTACAGCTGCGATCCAGCCTGCTAACTCCAGTTCAAGTAGCTGGGCTACGGTTACTGGCACAGATTGGCCGGCACGTTCAGCGACAACGTCAACAGGTGTTACCTCATCTCCTACGTTAGCCAGGAGCTCTGGAAATGGCAATGCTACAGGGGGCTGATCTGCGTAATTATTTAGCAAATCAGCGGTCTCTTCCCGCGCTGACAGCTCATATTGCCAATACTCAAGGATCTCTTCCGGTGCGGTAACGGGAACCGCTCCCTGCTTTATCAGCCAGTGCGGCCCTTCAGAGCCTGGATTGCCAATTGGCCCAGGCAGGGCAAATACATCTCTACCCTGTTCCAGCGCGCAGCGGACAGTTACCAGGGAACCGCTTTTCAAGGCGGCCTCTATCACCAGAACCCCAGCGCTTAACCCGCTGATAATCCGGTTGCGGCGTGGGAAATTCCCCGGTAACGGTCGCGCAGAGAGAGGAAATTCGGAAAGTAGCGCGCCGCCGCTTTCCTCGATCTGCTTTGCTAAAGCCCGATGCCGGTGCGGATAGATATCAGATAAACCATTGCCTAATACGGCGATGGTTTTTCCCTTTACCGCCAACGCCCCGCGATGGGCAATGCCGTCAATCCCCAACGCCAGACCGCTAGTAATGGTCAAGCCATACCGCGCTAGCGCTTCACTGAATGCCTTTCCCCACCGCGCGCCGTACCACGAGTGCGCGCGGCTCCCAATGATCGCCAACTGTCGGCTACACAAGAGATCAACATTACCGCTCACCAGCAGCGCGCCGGGATAATCGTCGATAGCGCGTAGCTGCGGCGGGTAACGTGTATGATCCGCTGAAAGCAAATGATGTTCTGGTTGCTCTAACCATTGCAGTGAGGCGTCAATCTCCTGTTGCTTAAAGGCAAGAAACTGTATTGCCTGCGCTTTAGTTAAACCGGCCTCATGCAACGTTTCATTATCCGCATGACCTGCGCCAGCCAGCCGTCGCGCAACTAATACCATTTTATCTCCGTACAGGTTATTCACCCGCATCAGACGCAGCCAAATCTCCGTGGGCGTCATCCGTTCCCCCTGCCATTAGCGGCTCAGCCAATCCTTGTGATTGGTTAGCGAGACTGTCAATTAGAGGGGGTTTTGTCTAGAATAGAGGTAATAATCTTATCAACTACTGAATACGACTCTGGATCTTTATGGCAGTTTTGCAAGTGTTACATATTCCGGACGAGCGCCTTCGCAAAGTCGCCGAGCCGGTCAAAGAAGTGAATGCAGAAATTCAGCGTATCGTCGATGATATGTTCGACACGATGTACGCTGAAGAAGGTATTGGTCTGGCCGCCACGCAGGTGGATATCCATCAGCGTATTATCGTTATTGATGTCTCGGAAAACCGTGAAGAGCGCCTGGTGCTCATCAACCCAGAGCTACTCGAAAAGGACGGCGAAACCGGCATTGAAGAAGGTTGCCTGTCGATTCCGGAACAACGTGCGCTGGTTCCACGTGCCGAAACCGTAAAAATCCGCGCGTTGGACCGTGAAGGCAACGCTTTCGAGCTGGAAGCTGATGGCTTGTTGGCTATCTGTATCCAGCATGAAATGGATCACCTGGTCGGTAAGCTGTTCATTGACTATCTGTCGCCGCTCAAACAGCAGCGCATTCGCCAGAAAGTTGAGAAACTGGATCGTTTACGCGCCCGTGCCTGATAACAAGGATTAACGTGTCACAAACACTACGTATCATTTTCGCCGGAACCCCCGACTTTGCAGCGCGTCACCTTGACGCGCTGTTGTCGTCTGAACATCAGGTGGTTGGCGTATTTACTCAGCCCGACCGCCCTGCTGGTCGCGGCAAAAAATTGATGCCGAGCCCGGTAAAAGTGCTGGCTGAAGCCAACAATCTACCGGTCTTCCAGCCATCCTCCCTACGTCCGCAGGAAAATCAGCAACTGGTTGCCGATCTTAACGCCGATGTTATGGTCGTCGTGGCTTATGGACTGATTCTGCCGAAAGCGGTTCTTGAAATGCCGCGTTTGGGCTGCATTAACGTTCACGGCTCCCTGCTTCCTCGCTGGCGCGGCGCAGCGCCGATTCAGCGTTCGCTATGGGCTGGCGATGCCGAAACCGGTGTCACCATCATGCAGATGGACGTCGGTCTTGATACCGGCGACATGCTGTATAAGCTCTCCTGCCCGATTACCGCGGAAGATACCAGCGGTAGCCTGTACGATAAGCTGGCCGACCTTGGCCCAGAGGGTCTACTGGCGACCTTAGCGCAGCTGGCCGATGGTAGCGCAGAGCCTGAAGTTCAGGACGAATCGCTAGTCAGTTACGCCGAGAAGCTGAGTAAGGAAGAGGCCCGTATTGATTGGTCGCTTTCCGCAGAACAGCTCGAACGCTGTATCCGCGCATTTAATCCCTGGCCAATGAGCTGGCTGGAAATCGATGAGCAACCGGTGAAGGTGTGGCATGCATCCGTTATTGCAGAATCCGCCAACGCAGAGCCAGGCACTATCGTTGCAGCAACCAAGCAAGGGATCCAGGTTGCCACCGGCAACGGTATTCTGAATCTGGAATCACTGCAGCCGGCAGGGAAAAAAGCGATGAGTGCCCAGGATTTACTGAACTCTCGCCGGGAATGGTTTATCCCCGGAAACCGCCTTGCCTGACGCACTTCTCTTCTAAAGCCCGGGTTCGCCGGGCATTTTTATTTTTGCGCTTATGAAAAAGAATAGTAATTTACGCAGCCTGGCAGCCCAGGCTATTGAGCAGGTCGTAGAGAAAGGCCAGTCTTTAAGCAATGTTCTGCCGCCGCTTCAGCAAAAAGTGAGTGAAAAAGACAAAGCGCTGCTGCAGGAGCTGTGCTTCGGCGTCTTGCGTACCTTAAGCCAACTCGAGTGGCTGATTGGTAAACTAATGGCGCGTCCGATGACCGGCAAACAGCGTACCGTACATTTCCTGATCATGGTCGGCCTGTATCAGCTACTTTATACGCGAATTCCCCCGCACGCCGCGCTGGCGGAAACGGTGGAAGGCGCGGTGGCAATTAAGCGTCCGCAGCTTAAAGGGCTTATCAATGGCGTATTACGCCAGTTTCAGCGCCAGCAGGAAGAGCTGCTGGCAGAATTCGCCCAGCATGAGAACCGTTATCTCCATCCTAAATGGCTGCTTAAACGTCTGCAGCAGGCCTGGCCGGAACAATGGCAGGATATTGTGTCAGCTAATAATTTACGCCCGCCAATGTGGCTGCGTGTGAATCGCAGTCATCATACGCGAGATGAATGGCTCTCTCTGCTGGAAGACGCGGGTTTACAGGGTTTCGCTCACCCGGACTATCCGGATGCCGTCCGTCTTGCCTCCCCGGCCCCGGTCCATGCGTTACCGGGATTTGAAGAAGGCTGGGTCACCGTTCAGGACGCCTCAGCTCAGGGCTGCATGCGCTACTTGCAACCGGAAAACGGCGAGCGCATTCTCGATCTCTGTGCGGCGCCGGGCGGCAAAACGACGCATATTCTGGAAGTCGCGCCGCAGGCAAATCTAATGGCGGTCGACATCGACCAGCAGCGTCTGTCTCATGTCTATGACAACCTGAAACGTCTGGGTATGAAAGCGGAAGTGAAACAGGGCGATGGCCGCTATCCTGAACAGTGGTGCGGCGATGAGCAGTTCGACCGTATTTTGCTTGATGCGCCATGTTCGGCCACCGGCGTTATCCGTCGCCATCCGGATATTAAATGGCTGCGCCGGGATCGCGATATCGCCGAGCTGGCGCAATTACAGGCAGAAATTCTCGATGCCACCTGGGCTCATCTGAAACCGGGCGGTACGCTGGTCTATGCGACATGCTCTATTTTGCCGGAAGAGAATAGCCAACAGATCGCCGCCTTCCTGGCCCGTACCAGTGATGCCGAACTCCATGAGACAGGGACGCCGGAAAACCCGGGTCAGCAAAATCTGCCAGGGGCGGAAGAAGGCGATGGCTTCTTTTACGCTAAGCTAATCAAAAAGCGGAATTAATGGGTCACTGCTGATGAAGATTATTATTCTTGGCGCCGGACAGGTAGGCGGCACGCTGGCGGAAAATCTCGTCGGCGAAAACAACGATATTACCCTGGTCGATACCAATGGCGACCGTTTGCGCGGTCTGCAGGATAAGTTCGATCTCCGCGTCGTTCAGGGCCACGGTTCTCATCCGCGCGTGCTGCGTGAAGCTGGCGCCGATGATGCCGATATGCTGGTCGCCGTGACCAGCTCAGATGAGACCAACATGGTGGCCTGTCAGGTCGCCTATTCGCTGTTTAATACGCCGAATCGTATCGCCCGAATTCGTTCACCGGATTACGTTCGCGATGCCGATAAACTTTTTCATTCAGAAGCGGTACCAATTGACCATCTGATTGCTCCGGAGCAATTAGTCATCGATAACATCTACCGTCTGATTGAATATCCGGGCGCGCTTCAGGTAGTGAACTTCGCTGAAGGGAAAGTGAGCCTGGCCGTTGTGAAGGCTTATTACGGTGGACCACTGGTCGGTAATGCACTATCAACGATGCGTGAACATATGCCGCACATCGACACGCGCGTTGCGGCAATTTTCCGCCACGACCGACCAATTCGCCCACAGGGATCAACCATCGTTGAAGCTGGCGACGAAGTCTTCTTTATCGCCGCATCGCAACATATTCGCGCAGTAATGAGCGAACTCCAACGTCTGGAGAAACCCTACAAGCGCATTATGCTGGTCGGCGGCGGCAACATCGGCGCGGGTCTCGCGCACCGCCTGGAGAAAGACTACAGCGTGAAGTTGATCGAGCGCGATCAACAGCGTGCCGCTGAGCTTGCCGAAAAGCTGCAGAATACGATCGTCTTTTATGGCGATGCGTCGGATCAAGAGTTACTGGCGGAAGAGCATATCGATCAAGTCGATCTCTTTATTGCCGTCACCAATGATGACGAAGCCAATATCATGTCGGCAATGCTGGCCAAGCGGATGGGCGCGAAGAAGGTCATGGTGCTGATCCAGCGTCGCGCTTATGTCGATCTGGTTCAGGGAAGCGTGATTGATATTGCTATATCGCCGCAGCAAGCCACTATTTCTGCACTGCTGAGCCACGTACGTAAAGCTGATATTGTCGGTGTTTCGTCGCTACGCCGCGGCGTTGCCGAAGCGATTGAGGCCGTCGCGCATGGCGATGAAAGCACCTCTCGGGTAGTTGGCCGTTCAATTGATGAAATTAAACTGCCGCCGGGAACGATTATTGGCGCGGTAGTGCGCGGTAATGACGTAATGATCGCCAATAATAATTTACGTATTGAGCAAGGCGACCACGTAATTATGTTCCTGACCGACAAGAAATTTATCTCCGACGTTGAGAGACTATTCCAGCCGAGCCCGTTCTTCCTGTAATTACAATGGGCGTCGCTCAGACGCCTTTTTATTATCCCTTATTTATCAATGGATAATATTTTCCGGCAATTATTCAACAGCAATGGAAAATGGAAATACATTTGATAAACTTATCAATGTCAGCTGGCTCAAGGAGAGTAAAATGGGTATGTTAAAAGAATTCCGCGAATTCGCAATGCGCGGGAATGTTGTCGATTTGGCAGTGGGTGTCATCATTGGTGCAGCATTCGGTAAAATTGTATCGTCTTTAGTGGCCGATATTATTATGCCTCCACTGGGTTTGCTTATTGGCGGGATCGACTTTAAACAGTTCGCCGTTACGCTACGCGATGCGCAGGGAGATGTCCCAGCCGTTGTCATGCATTATGGCGTGTTTATTCAGAACGTTTTCGATTTCATCATCGTCGCCTTCGCGATTTTCATGGCGATCAAACTGATGAATAAACTGAACCGTAAGAAAGAAGAAGCGCCTGCCGCTCCGGCGCCGAGCAAAGAAGAAGTTCTTCTGAGTGAAATCCGCGATCTGTTAAAAGAACAAAATAACCGTTCTTAATCAGCACACAGAAAGCAGAAGGCCAGTGGTAAAAAAGCGATTCGCTTGCTTGCCACTGGCCTCCCGGTCATTACGTCCTGCATGTTTTTCTTTACGTTGATAGCTTCCTTTCCCTTTCTTATTTTTCTCAACGCGCTGTCTGAATAATGGGTCATGCAGTAATGCCTCAATCGCATTATCTTTAATTTGCCCTTTGGTATGCTGATAGCGACTCATAGTAACTCCAGTTAATGTATGAATTCGGCGCGAGTGTAGATCCGCGCGCGGAAAAAATCAACGCCCGGCATGGCTACCGCTGGCGCCTTGCTCTAAAGCTTCGAGAATTGAGCAGTAAACGCTACTGTGCGCCGTGCCGCAGCAGGCATCATTCAGCCGCTGTAAAGAACGCCGCATCGTTTCCAGTTCTTTAATACGCGCTTCGACTTCACTTAGCCTGGCCTGGACGATCCCTTTAGACTCCTGGCAAGTATGATGTTCGGGATCGATACGGATCGATAACAGTTCGCGGATCGACTCTAGTGTGAAGCCTAATTGCCGGGCATAACGGATAAAACGCAGTCGCTGCAGATCGTTATCCGAATAGAGGCGAAAACCGCCTTCAGTGCGGATGTCGTGATCCATCATTTGCTGCTTTTCATAATAGCGGATGGTATCCGGGGTGACATCAGCCAGTTTGGCCAGCTCGCCAATACGATACATAGCTACTCCTCGTTCATTTTGTGCCACAGTCTATCGGCATAATCACCGCGTAGAAAATCGGTATTCATCCCTGCCTGACGTAATTTCAGCTCAAACAGAGTCAAGCGACGGTTTAACTCGGCATACCGCGGGTCGTCATGCTCAACGGTCTTGAGTAGGTCGCTCAACGCCATGGCATCTCTACGTAACTCGAGTTCAGGTGGTAAACAGCCGGCATTTTTTAATAAGCGGTAACCGGCGCGTAGTTCCGGCGGCACATGTGAATCATCATCCAGCGCCAGCGGTTCGCCGCTGCCCGTCAGATTATCAAACTCGCCTTTAGATTGTGCGTCGAGGATGTGGCGTTCTGCCCACTGGTCCAGTAACCACATTATACGGCTCCCAGGGATGAACAAAAAGAGTACAGATAGTGTAATGAAGTGGGGTGGCGGTAGATATAAAAAAACCCGCCGGGGCGGGTTTTTTTACGTTACTACAGATTACTCTGCAGCAGCTTCTGCTTTCAGCTCAGCACGATCAACCAGCTCGATGTATGCCATCGGCGCGTTGTCGCCTGCACGGAAGCCACACTTCAGAATGCGAGTATAACCACCGGCGCGGCTCGCGAAACGCGGGCCCAGCTCGTTAAACAGTTTTGCCACGATCTCGTTATCACGAGTGCGGGCGAATGCCAGACGACGATTAGCAACGCTATCAGTCTTGGCAAGAGTAATCAGCGGCTCAACTACGCGACGCAGTTCTTTCGCTTTCGGCAGGGTCGTCTTGATGATCTCATGACGAACCAGCGAACCTGCCATGTTACGGAACATAGCCTGGCGATGGCTGCTGTTGCGGTTCAGTTGACGACCACTCTTACGATGGCGCATGACCTTATCCTTCTCAGTAAAACCTTAACCTGTGATCCGGTTACTCGTCAGCAATGCTTGCCGGCGGCCAGTTTTCCAGGCGCATGCCCAGAGACAGACCACGTGAAGCCAGCACGTCTTTAATCTCGGTAAGAGATTTTTTACCCAGGTTCGGCGTTTTCAGCAACTCAACCTCGGTACGCTGTACCAGATCACCGATATAGTGGATAGCTTCTGCCTTGAGGCAGTTAGCAGAGCGGACAGTCAATTCCAGATCGTCAACAGGGCGCAGCAGGATCGGATCGAACTCTGGTTTCTCTTCTTTCACTTCCGGCTGACGTACATCACGTAAGTCAACGAAAGCTTCCAGTTGTTCAGCCAGAATGGTTGCCGCACGACGAATCGCCTCTTCAGGATCGATTGTGCCGTTGGTTTCCATCTCGATGACCAGCTTGTCCAGGTCGGTACGCTGCTCAACACGCGCGGCTTCAACATTGTAGGCAATACGCTCTACAGGGCTGTAGCAGGCGTCGACCAGCAGACGGCCGATTGGGCGCTCATCTTCTTCCGAATGAATTCGGGCAGAAGCCGGCACATAACCGCGACCGCGCTGAACTTTGATGCGCATGCTAATAGATGCGTTCTCATCGGTCAGGTGGCAGATCACGTGCTGCGGCTTGACGATTTCGACATCACCGTCGTGGGTAATGTCGGCTGCAGTCACAGGGCCAATGCCAGATTTATTCAAAGTAAGGATGACTTCATCTTTACCCTGAACTCTCACCGCCAGCCCTTTCAGGTTGAGCAGGATTTCAAGGATGTCTTCCTGAACGCCTTCTTTGGTGCTGTACTCGTGCAGTACACCATCAATCTCAACCTCGGTCACCGCGCAACCCGGCATCGATGAGAGCAGAATACGGCGCAGTGCGTTACCCAGAGTATGGCCGAAGCCACGCTCTAAAGGCTCAAGGGTCACCTTGGCGTGCGTCGAACTCACTTGCTCGATATCGACCAGGCGCGGTTTTAGAAACTCTGTCACAGAACCCTGCATTGTGTCCTCTCTTTGGTACTAAGCTTTACTTGGAGTAAAGCTCGACGATCAGGTGTTCGTTAATGTCCGCAGACAGATCAGAACGCTCCGGCTGACGCTTGAACGTACCTTCCATCTTGCCAGCATCAACTTCCAGCCAGGTTGGCTTTTCACGCTGCTCAGCCAGCTCCAGAGCGGCTTTCACGCGAGATTGCTTTTTCGCTTTCTCACGGATGCTAACAACGTCATTCGCTTTTACCTGATAAGAAGCGATGTTAACAACACGACCGTTTACCATGATAGCCTTGTGGCTAACCAGCTGGCGTGCTTCAGCACGAGTGGCGCCGAAGCCCATACGGTATACAACGTTGTCCAGACGACCTTCCAGCAGAGCCAACAGGTTTTCACCGGTGTTGCCTTTCAGACGTGCTGCTTCTTTATAGTAGTTACGGAACTGACGCTCCAGCACTCCGTACATACGGCGAACTTTTTGCTTTTCACGCAACTGCACACCATAGTCAGACAGACGCGGCTTACGCGCACCGTGCTGGCCAGGAGCTTGTTCAATTTTACACTTGGTATCGATCGCGCGAACGCCAGACTTAAGGAATAAGTCAGTGCCCTCACGACGGCTCAGCTTGAGCTTAGGACCCAAATATCTTGCCATTTTCTTTCTCCAACAATCCTAGAAACGAGGCGTTATACGCGACGTTTTTTCGGCGGACGACAACCGTTATGAGGGATCGGAGTCACATCAGTAATATTAGTGATGCGGAAACCAGCGGCGTTCAGTGCACGAATAGTAGATTCGCGACCTGGACCCGGACCTTTAACCATAACTTCCAGATTCTTGATGCCGTATTCTTTTACGGCTTCTGCGCAACGCTCTGCTGCAACCTGAGCTGCAAACGGAGTGGATTTGCGAGAACCACGGAAACCGGAACCACCGGCTGTTGCCCAACCCAGCGCGTTACCCTGACGATCAGTGATGGTAACGATGGTGTTGTTAAAAGAAGCATGGATATGAGCCACGCCATCAGAGACTTGTTTTCTTACACGCTTACGTGCACGAACTGGTGCCTTTGCCATTATTCAATCACCCCGATTATTTCTTGATCGGTTTACGCGGACCCTTACGGGTACGTGCGTTGGTCTTAGTACGCTGACCGCGAACCGGAAGACCACGACGATGGCGTAAACCACGGTAGCAACCAAGGTCCATCAGACGCTTGATGCTAAGGGTGATTTCACGGCGCAGATCACCTTCAACGACAAATTTACCTACTGCTTCACGCAGAGAATCAATCTGTTCTTCAGACAGCTCACTGATCTTAACATTTTCAGCGATACCCGTTTCAGCGCAGATGGCTTTAGAGCGGGTCTTGCCGATACCAAAAATTGCGGTTAAAGCAATTACGGTATGTTTCTGATCAGGAATGTTAATGCCTGCTATACGGGCCACTATGCACTCCTACTATTTAATATGTACGTACCATGCTGAAAAGCCCGTTTTCAGGATACTCAAATGGAAACGTACAGACATACAAAAGATTGGCTGGCTAATCTAGCCAGCTCAACCCAACTTTGCAAGAAAAATATGCGAATAAATCAGCCTTGGCGCTGTTTATGCTTTGGCTCGGCACTGCAAATCACACGGATGACACCATCACGCTTAACGATTTTGCAGTTACGGCATAATTTCTTGACGGAAGCACGAACTTTCATTTTTACTCTCCGTAACTTCTCGGGCGACCAGTTAGCGGCCGTAGCCTTTCAGGTTCGCCTTCTTCAATGCAGACTCATACTGACTAGACATCATCAGAGTTTGCACTTGAGCCATAAAGTCCATAATCACGACGACAACAATAAGCAGCGAGGTTCCACCGAAGTAGAACGGCACTTTCATTGCATCACGCATGAACTCCGGGATCAGGCAGATAAAAGTGATATACAACGCACCGACCAGAGTCAGGCGGGTCATTACTTTATCGATATACTTCGCCGTTTGTTCTCCCGGACGAATTCCTGGTACAAATGCACCGGACTTCTTCAGGTTATCTGCTGTTTCACGCGGGTTGAAAACCAACGCCGTGTAGAAGAAACAGAAGAAGATGATTGCAGACGCATAGAGTAACACATAAAGCGGTTGCCCAGGCTGCAAATACAGCGAAATTGTTGTCAGCCAGTTCCAACCAGTACCGCCCCCGAACCATGACGTGATGGTCGCCGGGAACAGAATAATACTGGAAGCGAAGATTGCCGGGATTACCCCCGCCATATTCACTTTCAGCGGTAAATGTGTGCTCTGTGCAGCATAGACACGACGACCCTGTTGACGCTTAGCGTAGTTTACCACAATGCGGCGTTGACCACGTTCAACGAATACAACGAAGAAGGTCACTGCAAATACTAATACTGCAACCAACAGCAACAGGAGGAAGTGCAGGTCGCCTTGACGCGCTTGCTCGATAGTATGGGCGATGGCCGGCGGGAGTCCCGCAACGATCCCGGCGAAGATCAGGATCGAGATACCGTTTCCGATACCGCGTTCGGTGATCTGTTCGCCGAGCCACATCAGGAACATAGTCCCTGTGACCAGACTAACAACAGCGGTGAAATAGAATGCAAAGCCCGGATTAATCACCAGGCCCTGCATACCAGGCATATTCGGCAAACCGGTAGCAATACCGATCGACTGGAATATAGCCAGCACCAGAGTACCGTAGCGGGTGTACTGGCTGATCTTACGACGACCAGACTCCCCTTCTTTCTTCAGTTCTGCCAGCGGTTGATAAACAACGGTCAGCAGCTGGACAATGATCGACGCCGAAATATACGGCATGATCCCCAGAGCAAAGATAGAAGCACGGCTGAGAGCACCACCAGAGAACATGTTAAACATTTCAATGATGGTGCCTCGCTGTTGCTCAAGCAGTTTGGCAAGTACAGTGGCATCAATACCAGGGATCGGAATAAAAGAGCCAATACGGAACACAATCAGCGCACCGATAACAAACAGAAGTCTGCGTTTCAGTTCGCCAATTCCACCTTTGGCACTTTGAAAATCTAATCCCGGTTGTTTAGCCATCTGCTACTTATTCCTCAATTTTACCGCCAGCAGCTTCGATAGCAGCACGAGCGCCTTTAGTCACGCGCAGGCCACGAACAGTTACCGGACGAGTTACCTCACCAGACAGGATCACTTTCGCGAACTCGATCTGGATACCGATAATGTTAGCCGCTTTCAGCGTGTTCAGGTCTACCACATCGCCTTCTACGTGAGCCAGATCAGACAGACGAACTTCTGCGGTGATCATTGCTTTACGAGAAGTGAAGCCGAATTTCGGCAGACGACGGTACAGTGGCATCTGACCACCCTCGAAACCGCGACGTACGCCACCGCCAGAACGAGAGTTCTGACCTTTGTGACCACGACCACCGGTTTTACCGAGGCCAGAACCGATACCACGACCCAGGCGTTTACCCGCCTTTTTGGAGCCTTCGGCCGGAGACAGAGTATTTAAACGCATCTCTTACTCCTCAACTTTAACCATGAAGGAAACCGCGTTGACCATACCACGAACAGCAGGAGTATCCTCGCGCTCTACGGTGTGACCAATACGACGCAGACCCAGGCCAAGCAGCGTTGCCTTGTGTTTCGGCAAACGACCGATTGCACTGCGGGTTTGAGTAATTTTAATAGTCTTTGCCATGGTTTATTTCCCCAGAATTTCTTCAACGGATTTACCACGCTTGGCAGCGACCATATCTGGAGACTTCATATTTTCCAGGCCATCAATAGTTGCACGAACCACGTTGATCGGGTTGGTGGAACCATATGCTTTAGCCAGAACGTTACGAACCCCAGCGACTTCCAGAACGGCGCGCATTGCACCACCGGCGATGATACCGGTACCTTCGGAAGCCGGCTGCATGAATACACGAGAACCCGTGTGAGTACCCTTAACCGGGTGCTGCAGGGTGCCAGTATTCAGCGCGACGTTAATCATATTGCGACGGGCTTTTTCCATCGCTTTCTGGATCGCTGCTGGAACTTCACGCGCTTTACCGTAACCAAAACCTACGCGACCGTTACCGTCACCAACTACAGTCAGAGCTGTGAAGGAGAAAATACGACCACCTTTAACGGTTTTAGATACGCGGTTAACCGCGATCAGCTTTTCCTGCAGTTCGCCAGCTTGTTTTTCGATGTGAGCCATCTTACACCTCTACCTTAGAACTGAAGGCCAGCTTCACGGGCAGCATCTGCCAGTGCCTGGACACGACCATGATATTGGAACCCGGAACGGTCAAAGGAAACATCTTTGATGCCTTTTTCCAGAGCGCGTTCAGCAACAGCTTTACCCACAGCTGCAGCCGCGTCTTTGTTACCGGTGTACTTCAGTTGTTCAGAGATAGCTTTTTCTACAGTAGAAGCAGCTACCAGAACTTCAGAACCATTCGGAGCAATTACCTGTGCGTAAATATGACGCGGGGTACGATGTACCACCAGGCGAGTTGCACCCAGCTCCTGGAGCTTGCGGCGTGCGCGGGTCGCACGACGGATACGAGCAGATTTCTTATCCATAGTGTTACCTTACTTCTTCTTAGCCTCTTTGGTACGCACGACTTCGTCGGCGTAACGAACACCCTTGCCTTTGTAAGGCTCAGGACGACGGTAGGCGCGCAGATCTGCTGCAACCTGGCCGATCACCTGCTTATCAGCGCCTTTCAGCACGATTTCAGTTTGAGTCGGACATTCTGCAGTGATACCGGCCGGCAGCTTATGTTCAACAGGATGAGAGAAACCTAAAGCCAGGTTTACTACATCCCCTTTGACCGCTGCACGATAGCCTACACCAACCAGCTGAAGCTTTTTAGTGAAGCCTTCGGTAACACCGATAACCATTGAGTTCAGCAGGGCACGCGCGGTACCAGCCTGAGCCCATCCGTCTACGTAACCATCACGCGGACCGAAGGTCAGAGCATTATCTGCATGTTTAACTTCAACAGCATCGTTGAGAGTACGAGTCAGCTCGCCATTCTTACCTTTGATCGTAATAACCTGACCGTTGACTTTAACGTCAACGCCGGCAGGAACAACGACCGGTGCTTTAGCAACACGAGACATTTTTTCCTCCGATTAGGCTACGTAGCAGATAATTTCGCCACCAAGACCAGCTTGGCGCGCTGCACGATCAGTCATAACACCTTTAGAGGTAGAAACAACTGCGATACCCAGACCCGCCATAACTTTCGGCAGCTCATCTTTACGTTTGTAGATGCGCAGACCTGGGCGGCTGACACGCTGAATGCTTTCTACAACAGCTTTACCCTGGAAATACTTAAGAGTCAGTTCCAGTTCCGGCTTGATGTCGCCTTCAACTTTAAAATCTTCAATAAAGCCTTCTTCCTTCAGCACGTTGGCAATTGCCACTTTCAGCTTGGAGGAAGGCATGGTGACCGCAGCTTTATTCGCGGCCTGACCGTTACGGATACGGGTCAGCATATCCGCGATCGGATCTTGCATGCTCATCTGTCTTTACTCCCGTGATTCAATTGGTGACAATTACCAGCTAGCCTTTTTCAGACCCGGGATTTCACCGCGCATAGCGGCTTCACGGACCTTGATACGGCTCAACCCGAACTTCCGCAGGAAACCATGCGGACGACCTGTTTGACGGCAGCGATTACGCTGACGAGACGGGCTGGAATCACGCGGCAGAGTCTGCAGCTTGAGAACAGCGTTCCAACGATCTTCGTCGGTTGCGTTCACATCAGAGATGATAGCTTTCAGTTCAGCGCGTTTAGCGAAGAATTTATCAGCTAAAGCCACGCGCTTTACTTCGCGTGCTTTCATTGATTGCTTAGCCATTAAGTAACCCTACCTTACTTGCGGAACGGGAAGTCAAAGGCAGCCAGCAGAGCGCGGCCTTCTTCATCAGATTTCGCAGTAGTGGTAATGGTAATATCCAAACCACGAACGCGGTCGACTTTATCGTAGTCGATTTCTGGGAAGATGATCTGCTCACGGACACCCATGCTGTAGTTACCACGACCGTCGAAAGACTTAGCGGACAAGCCACGGAAGTCACGGATACGCGGTACAGCAATAGTGATCAGGCGCTCAAAGAACTCCCACATGCGCTCGCCGCGCAGAGTTACTTTACAGCCGATCGGATAGCCCTGACGGATTTTGAAGCCTGCAACTGATTTGCGTGCTTTGGTGATCAGCGGTTTTTGACCGGAGATTGCTGTCAGGTCAGCTGCTGCATTATCCAGCAGTTTCTTGTCAGCGATCGCTTCACCAACACCCATGTTCAGGGTGATCTTCTCGACCCGAGGGACTTGCATGACAGAATTGTAGTTAAACTCAGTCATGAGTTTAGCGACTACTTCGTCTTTGTAGTAATCATGCAGTTTCGCCATCGTACTACTCCAAATTACTTGATAGTTTCGCTATTAGATTTGAAGAAACGGACTTTTTTGCCGTCTTCGAATCTAAAGCCTACACGGTCAGCCTTGCCGGTTGCCGCGTTGAAGATAGCAAGGTTAGAGACTTGAATAGCTGCTTCTTTCTCTACGATGCCGCCTGGTTGGTTCAGGGCCGGAACCGGCTTCTGATGTTTCTTAACCAGGTTGATACCTTCAACAATGACCTTGCCGGAAGACAGGACATTTTTAACTTTACCGCGTTTACCTTTATCTTTACCGGTTAACACGATAACTTCGTCATCACGACGGATTTTCGCTGCCATGATTCGCTCCTTAGAGTACTTCTGGTGCCAGAGAGATAATTTTCATGAACTTCTCGTTACGAAGTTCACGAGTTACCGGCCCAAAAATACGCGTACCGATAGGTTGCTCGCTGTTATTGTTTAAAATAACGCATGCATTACCATCGAAGCGAATGACAGAACCGTCCGGGCGACGAACACCCTTCTTGGTGCGCACCACTACCGCCTTCAGCACATCACCTTTCTTGACCTTACCACGCGGAATTGCTTCTTTGATGGTGATCTTGATGATGTCGCCTACGCCTGCGTAGCGACGGTGCGAGCCACCCAGAACCTTGATACACATTACGCGACGTGCACCGGAGTTGTCGGCGACGTTCAGCATAGTCTGTTCTTGGATCATTTTAGTGCTCCGCTAATGTCAACTACTACTGGGACCCAAAAGCTGGGTCGTTAAAAAGCCCCATATCGAGGGCGCGGCATTATAACACCGCTTCTGCAATATGGGTAGAAAAAATAAACGGCCCATCGCTGAGCCGTTTATTCGTATTGAGAATGCGTACTCTATTACAGAACCGCTTTCTCTACAACGCGAACCAGCGTCCAGGACTTAGTCTTGGACAGTGGACGGCATTCACGGATTTCAACCTTGTCGCCGATACCACATTCGTTGTTCTCGTCATGTACGTGCAGTTTGGTCGTACGTTTGATGAATTTACCGTAGATCGGGTGTTTCACAAAACGTTCGATAGCAACAACAATGGATTTCTCCATTTTGTCGCTAACTACGCGACCTTGCAGAGTACGGATTTTATCGGTCATTACGCACCCGCCTTCTGAGTCAGTAAAGTCTTAACGCGTGCAACATCACGACGCACTTGCTTCAGCAGATGAGTCTGTTGCAGCTGGCCACTTGCAGCCTGCATACGCAGGTTGAACTGCTCACGCAGCAGGTTCAGCAGCTCAGCGTTCAGCTCTTCAACGCTTTTTTCACGCAGCTCTTTTGCTTTCATTACATCACCGTCTTAGTTACAAAGGTGGTTTTGATCGGCAGTTTCGCTGCTGCCAGGCCGAATGCTTCACGGGCCAGCTCTTCCGGTACGCCGTCCATTTCATAAAGGACTTTACCCGGCTGAATCAAGGCAACCCAGTACTCCACGTTACCTTTACCTTTACCCATACGAACTTCCAGCGGCTTCTCGGTGATCGGTTTGTCCGGGAATACACGGATCCAGATCTTACCTTGACGCTTAACTGCACGGGTCATAGCACGACGTGCTGCTTCGATCTGACGTGCAGTCAGACGACCACGGCCAACAGCTTTCAGACCGAAAGTGCCGAAGCTAACATCCGTACCCTGCGCCAGACCACGGTTGCGGCCTTTGTGCACTTTACGGAATTTTGTACGCTTTGGTTGTAACATCAGCGACGCTCCTTATTTACGGCCTTTACGCTGCTGCTTTTTAGGTTGAGCAGCCGGTTCCGGTTGTTCAACAGCAGCCATACCACCCAGGATCTCACCTTTGAAGATCCATACCTTAACGCCGATTACACCGTAAGTGGTGTGCGCTTCAGAGGTGTTGTAGTCGATGTCAGCACGCAGAGTGTGCAGCGGTACGCGACCTTCACGGTACCATTCGGTACGTGCGATTTCCGCGCCGCCCAGACGGCCGCTAACTTCAACTTTGATACCTTTAGCGCCCAGACGCATTGCGTTCTGTACAGCACGCTTCATAGCACGACGGAACATAACGCGACGTTCCAGCTGAGAAGTGATGCTGTCAGCAACCAATTTAGCGTCCAGTTCAGGCTTACGAACTTCGGCAATATTGATCTGTGCAGGAACGCCAGCGATATCCGCTACGACCTTGCGCAGTTTTTCTACGTCTTCGCCTTTCTTACCGATAACGATACCCGGGCGAGCAGTGTGAATGGTCACACGGATGCTCTTAGCCGGACGCTCGATAACGATGCGAGATACAGACGCTTTAGCCAGCTCTTTAGTTAAGAACTGACGTACTTTAAAATCGCTGTCCAGGTTGTCAGCGAATTCTTTGGTGTTCGCGAACCAGGTAGAGTTCCATGGTTTGACAATACCCAGGCGAATACCATTAGGATGTACTTTCTGACCCATTGCTAGTCTCCAGAGTCTCAGCGATCGGACACAACCACAGTGATGTGGCTGGTGCGCTTCAGGATGCGATCTGCACGACCTTTAGCACGCGGCATAATGCGCTTCATGCTCGGGCCTTCGTCTACGAAAATTTTCGCAACTTTCAGATCATCAATGTCAGCGCCATCGTTGTGTTCAGCGTTAGCAATGGCAGATTCCAGTACCTTCTTGACCAGTACAGCAGCTTTTTTGTTGGTGTAGGTCAGAATATCCAGGGCCTGCGACACTTTCTTACCGCGAATCAGGTCAGCTACAAGGCGAACCTTCTGAGCAGAAGAACGAGCATGGCGATGTTGAGCTAAAGTTTCCATCTCTTCCTCCTACCTTATTTCTTCTTCGCTTTTTTATCAGCAGCGTGGCCGCGATAAGTACGAGTCGGTGCGAATTCACCCAGTTTGTGACCAACCATTTCGTCGGAAACAAAGACTGGAACGTGCTGACGACCATTATGGACAGCGATGGTCAAACCGATCATGTTAGGAAAGATCGTTGAACGACGGGACCAAGTGCGCAGGGGCTTCTTGTCTCCGCTTTCCACCGCTTTCTCTACCTTCTTCAGCAAGTGCAGGTCAATAAAAGGACCTTTCTTGAGAGAACGTGGCATGGCTTATCCTCTAAAATTATTTGCTACGGCGACGTACGATGAATTTATCAGTACGCTTGTTGCTGCGGGTCTTCTTACCTTTGGTCTGCAGGCCCCACGGGGATACCGGGTGCTTACCAAAGTTACGACCTTCACCACCACCATGTGGGTGATCGACTGGGTTCATCGCAGTACCGCGAACGGTAGGACGAACACCACGCCAGCGTGCAGCACCTGCTTTACCCAGAACGCGCAGCATATGCTCAGCATTGCCAACTTCGCCCAGAGTAGCGCGGCAGTCTGCTTCGACTTTACGCATTTCACCAGAACGCAGACGCAGGGTGACATAAGCACCGTCACGAGCAACGATCTGAACGTAAGTACCAGCGGAACGAGCCAGCTGACCGCCTTTACCTGGTTTCATTTCTACGTTATGAACGGTAGAACCAACCGGGATATTGCGCATCGGCAGGGTGTTGCCTGCTTTGATTGCAGCATCAACGCCAGACTGAATCTGGTCGCCAGCTTTCAGGCCTTTCGGGGCCAGAATGTAACGGCGCTCACCGTCTTTGTACAGAACCAGCGCGATGTTCGCGGAACGGTTCGGATCGTACTCAAGACGTTCAACAACTGCCGGGATACCATCTTTGTTGCGTTTGAAGTCAACAATACGGTAAGCCTGCTTGTGACCACCACCGATATGACGAGTGGTGATACGGCCATTGTTGTTACGACCGCCGGATTTGCTGTTTTTTTCAACCAGCGGAGCAAAAGGTTTGCCCTTGTGCAACTCTGGGTTGACCACTTTAACAACGTGGCGACGACCCGGAGATGTCGGTTTACATTTAACAACTGCCATTGTATTACTCCTCCGACTTACTCAGCGCCGCCGACGAAGTCCAGATTCTGGCCTTCCTTCAGGGTGACGTAAGCTTTTTTCCAGTCGCTACGACGACCGATACGCTGTCCGTGACGTTTAACTTTCCCTTTAACTACCAGGGTGTTAACGACTTCGACTTCGACTTCAAACAGTTTCTGCACAGCAGCTTTGATTTCTGCTTTGGTCGCGTCTTTAGCAACTTTGAGAACGATGGTGTTGGTTTTTTCCATCGCAGTAGACGCTTTTTCAGAAACGTGCGGTGCGCGCAGCACCTTCAGCAGACGTTCTTCACGAATCATGCCAGCATCTCCTCAACTTGCTTAACAGCATCAGCAGTCATTACGACTTTGTCGAAGGCGATCAGGCTAACCGGGTCGATACCAGTCGCATCGCGTACGTCAACCTTGTGCAGGTTACGTGCGGCCAGGAACAGGTTCTCGTCCAGCTCACCGGTGATGATCAGCACATCTTCCAGAGCCATGTCTTTCAGTTTCTGAGCCAGCAGCTTAGTTTTAGGCGCTTCTACAGAGAACTTCTCGACAACGATCAGACGATCCTGACGTACCAGTTCGGACAGAATGCTTTTCAGCGCGCCGCGGTACATCTTCTTGTTAACTTTTTGACTGTGGTCCTGCGGACGAGCAGCGAAGGTTACGCCACCGGAACGCCAGATCGGGCTCTTGATAGAACCTGAACGCGCACGGCCGGTACCTTTCTGGCGCCATGGCTTTTTGCCTGAACCAGTTACTTCAGCACGAGTCTTCTGAGCACGAGTACCCTGACGCGCACCAGCTGCATAAGCAACAACAACCTGGTGAACCAGCGCTTCGTTGAAATCACGACCGAAGGTAGTTTCGGAAACAGTCAGCGCGCTCTGCGCGTCTTTCAATACTAATTCCATTGCTATCCCCTTACGCCTTCACAGCTGGTTTAACGATCAGGTCGCAGCCGGTTGCACCCGGAACACCACCTTTAACCAGCAGCAGGTTGCGCTCAGCGTCAACACGTACTACGTCCAGGCTCTGAACAGTAACGCGTTCGTTGCCCAGCTGACCTGCCATTTTCTTGCCTTTGAACACTTTGCCCGGAGTCTGGTTCTGACCGATAGAACCCGGAACGCGGTGAGACAAGGAGTTACCGTGGGTAGCGTCCTGGGTACGGAAGTTCCAGCGCTTAACGGTACCAGCGAAACCTTTACCTTTAGAGGTACCGGTTACGTCAACTTTTTTAACGTCAGCAAACAGTTCAACGCTAATGTTCTGACCAACGGTGTATTCTTCACCATCTGCCAGACGGAACTCCCACAGGCCGCGGCCAGCTTCTACGCCAGCTTTAGCAAAGTGACCAGCTTCCGGCTTAGTTACACGGTTAGCTTTTTTAGCACCAGTGGTAACCTGAATAGCGCGATAGCCATCGTTAGCCAGATCTTTGACCTGAGTAACGCGGTTTGCTTCAACTTCGATAACGGTTACTGGGATAGAGACGCCATCTTCAGTGAAGATGCGGGTCATACCCACTTTTTTACCGACTAAACCAATCATTGTATCAACCTCTCAATCGCTCGATGACCTGATTAACCCAGGCTGATCTGCACGTCTACACCGGCAGCCAGGTCCAGACGCATCAGAGCATCAACGGTTTTTTCAGTTGGCTCAACGATGTCAACCAGACGCTTGTGAGTACGAATCTCGTACTGATCACGCGCATCTTTGTTGACGTGCGGAGAGATCAGAACGGTGAAACGCTCTTTGCGGGTCGGCAGCGGGATCGGACCACGGACTTGCGCACCAGTGCGCTTAGCAGTCTCGACGATTTCCGCGGTTGATTGATCGATCAGACGATGATCAAACGCTTTAAGGCGGATACGGATTCTTTGGTTCTGCATGAGACCAGAGCTCCAATTATTTTATAGACGAAATGATTACTCCTCATACCCATTACGATTGATGGGAGAGTGTAACCGTTCTTACAGAGTTCCCCGATTGGGAACATTGTTAGGTAGCAAACTGCGCTACCAGGGCTCATATCGAACCGGCCGTCAATTTTGACAGGCCCGCGCATTATACGCAAATTCAGGCGCGACGCAAGTGCTGATTAGAAAATCATCACCACAATTTGCGCGTCTTCTCGCGCAGGCGCTCAGCAATGCAATAACACGATAAATAAGTCAGGAATAAGCCTTCCATCTTGCACAAATGCGCTTTGCGCAAACGCGCGACGATAAGCAAAGTGAGCGCATTATCCCCGAACAGGAGTGTTCCATGCTTACCGTCCTCCCCTTCTTAGTTTTCTACTGCGCATTAACCCTGGCGCTGTGCCGGCAGGACCTGCTTCACGGTCTTCTTCCCGACAGGCTCACCTGCCCGCTGCTGTGGAGTGGTTTAGTTTTTTACCTGTGTCTTGCGCCGCAGCGGCTAGAAGATGCCGTCTGGGGGGCTATTGCCGGCTATCTTTTTTTTGCCCTGCTCTATTGGCTATATCGCATGTTTCGCAGCTATGAGGGGTTAGGATACGGCGACGTTAAATATCTTGCCGCCCTCGGCGCCTGGCACGGCTGGCAAAGGTTGCCACAGCTGGTATTGGTCGCCTCGCTGTTTGCCGGGATGACATGGGTGATATGGGCGTTGGTCAGGAGGAGGAAGCAACAACGATGGGATTTGAACAACCCGCTGCCGTTTGGGCCATTTCTGACTGCAGCGGGTTTTTGGTGCGGGTGGCAGACGTTCGCTAGTCTGACACTTTGATCTGCGATTGAAGGTAATTTTGCAGACCGATTTTGCCGATCAGATCTAACTCGGTTTCCAGCCAGTCAATATGGCCTTCCTCATCGGCAAGGATTTCAATCATCATATCGCGACTGACATAATCATGAACGCTGTCGGCATAGGCGATTGCCTCACGCAGGTTTTGCGCGCCTTCGAGCTCCAGCCGTAAGTCAGACTGCAGCATCTCTTCGACATCCTCACCGATGCCAAGTTTGCCAAGATCCTGCAGGTTAGGCAGCCCTTCAAGAAACAAAATACGCTCGATGTACTTATCGGCGTGTTTCATCTCATCGATAGATTCATGATATTCAATATCGTTGAGGCGCATCAGGCCCCAGTTCTTGAACATTCTTGCATGAAGAAAATACTGGTTAATAGCAACCAGTTCGTTTCCCAATAATTTATTGAGATAACTTATGATTTTGACATCACCTTTCATTATAAAGTCCCTCCGCTTCCACTTATTGAAGCGTAGTCCGGGCTATAAGGATGTCAAAAAGAGAAGGGTCGCGATCAGGCGATTTCTTTGAATTCCGGCATGCTGGTTAATTCATCTTCCATCACTTCGCGTGCCGCGCGGACGCACTTACCGCATTGATTTCCAACGGGAATAAACTTGCGTAATTGTTGAAAAGATTGCGGTTGAAATTGACGCACAACCTGGCGGATTTTTTTATCGCTAACGCCATTGCACAAACAAACGTACATATAAACTCCCGTTCAATTTATGCACAAAGTTTAAATGAGAATAGTTATGATTACAATAGACTGTTTATTAATTATCCGTAGCGGCGCACTTTATGAATATTTAAACCAACCTGGCTTATCACCAAATCACAGACAGCAAAAAGGGCGCCGAAGCGCCCTTTTTAATTCAAAGCTAACGAATTAGCCCAGAACTTTAGCTACAACGCCCGCGCCAACGGTACGGCCGCCTTCACGGATTGCGAAACGCAGACCGTCGTCCATCGCGATCGGGTGGATCAGGGTAACAACCATTTTGATGTTGTCGCCCGGCATTACCATCTCTACGCCTTCCGGCAGTTCGATGGTACCAGTCACGTCAGTAGTACGGAAGTAGAACTGCGGACGGTAGCCTTTGAAGAACGGAGTATGACGGCCGCCTTCGTCTTTGGACAGGATGTACACTTCAGATTCGAACTTGGTGTGCGGCTTGATGCTGCCCGGCTTAGCCAGTACCTGACCACGTTCGATTTCTTCACGTTTGATACCACGCAGCAGAACACCAACGTTCTCACCAGCACGGCCTTCGTCCAGCAGTTTGCGGAACATTTCAACGCCAGTACAGGTGGTTTTCGCGGTTTCTTTGATACCAACGATTTCAACTTCTTCACCAACTTTGATGATACCGCGCTCTACACGACCGGTAACAACGGTACCACGACCGGAGATGGAGAATACGTCTTCGATCGGCAGCAGGAACGGCTTGTCAATCGCACGCTCTGGTTCCGGAATGTAAGAATCCAGGAAGCCAGCCAGTTCGATGATTTTCGCTTCCCACTCTGCGTCGCCTTCCAGCGCTTTCAGAGCAGAACCACGAACGATCGGAGTGTCGTCGCCCGGGAAATCGTACTGAGACAGCAGTTCACGAACTTCCATCTCAACCAGTTCCAGCAGCTCTTCGTCATCAACCATGTCGCATTTGTTCAGGAACACGATGATGTACGGAACGCCTACCTGACGACCCAGCAGGATGTGCTCACGAGTCTGCGGCATCGGGCCGTCAGTCGCAGCAACAACCAGGATCGCGCCATCCATCTGAGCAGCACCGGTGATCATGTTTTTAACATAGTCGGCGTGGCCCGGGCAGTCTACGTGTGCGTAGTGGCGAGTCGGGGTGTCATATTCAACGTGGGAAGTGTTGATGGTGATACCACGAGCTTTTTCTTCCGGCGCGTTATCGATCTGGTCGAATGCGCGAGCAGCACCGCCGTAGGTTTTAGCCAGTACGGTGGTGATTGCAGCGGTCAGAGTAGTTTTACCATGGTCGACGTGGCCGATAGTACCAACGTTGACGTGCGGTTTTGTACGTTCAAATTTTTCTTTAGACACGGCTATATTCCTTACTATAGTGCTCTCCCCTCAGGAGAGAGCACGGGACTTAGGTTTTAATCCTGTGGATTATTTACCACGGGCTTCAATAACGGCCTGAGCAACGTTGTTCGGCGCATCATCATACTTCAGGAATTCCATGGTGTATGATGCACGACCTTTGGTCAGAGAACGCAGCTGAGTTGCATATCCGAACATTTCAGACAGCGGAACTTCAGCGTGGATCTTAACGCCAGTTACTTCAGATTCTTGACCGCGCAGCATGCCGCGACGACGGCTCAAGTCACCGATTACGTCACCGGTGTTCTCTTCCGGAGTTTCTACTTCAACCTTCATGATCGGCTCAAGCAGAACTGGTTTCGCTTTCTTAAAGCCTTCTTTAAAGGCGATAGAAGCGGCCAGTTTAAACGCCAGCTCAGAGGAGTCAACGTCGTGGTAAGAACCGAAGTGCAGACGGATACCCATATCAACTACCGGGTAACCAGCCAGCGGACCAGCTTTCAGCTGTTCCTGGATGCCTTTATCAACGGCCGGGATGTATTCGCCAGGGATTACACCACCTTTAATGTCGTTGATGAACTCGTAACCTTTCGGGTTAGAGCCCGGCTCCAGCGGGTACATGTCGATCACAACGTGACCGTACTGACCACGACCACCAGACTGCTTGGCGTGTTTACCTTCAACATCGGTAACTTTCTGGCGAATCGCTTCGCGGTAAGCAACCTGAGGTTTACCGACGTTCGCTTCAACGTTGAATTCACGCTTCATACGGTCAACGATGATGTCGAGGTGCAGCTCACCCATACCGGCGATGATGGTCTGGTTAGACTCTTCGTCAGTCCATACGCGGAATGACGGGTCTTCTTTAGCCAGACGACCCAGAGCCAGACCCATTTTTTCCTGGTCAGCTTTGGTTTTCGGCTCAACGGCGATGGAGATTACCGGCTCAGGGAATTCCATACGCTCCAGAATGATCGGCGCATCCGGGTCACACAGGGTGTCACCAGTGGTTACGTCTTTCAGACCGATAGCGGCAGCGATATCGCCCGCGCGAACTTCTTTGATCTCTTCACGTTTGTTAGCGTGCATCTGAACGATACGACCGAAACGCTCACGTGCAGCTTTCACGGAGTTCAGTACGGTATCACCAGAGTTAACCACACCGGAGTACACACGGAAGAAGGTCAGGTTACCAACAAACGGGTCGGTAGCGATTTTGAACGCCAGTGCAGAGAACGGCTCGTCGTCGCTTGCGTGACGCTCAGCCGGGGTATCTTTACCGTCGTCCAGGATGCCGTTGATTGCCGGAACATCAACCGGGGATGGCAGGTAATCAATTACCGCATCCAGCATCGCCTGAACACCTTTGTTCTTGAACGCAGAACCGCAGGTTACCAGGATGATTTCGTTGTTCAGAACGCGCTGACGCAGAGCTTTTTTGATCTCTTCTTCAGTCAGTTCTTCACCACCCAGGTATTTTTCCATCAGCTCTTCGGAAGCTTCCGCAGCGGACTCGATCAGGTTCTGGTGCCATTCGTCAGCCAGGTCCTGCATGTCAGCCGGGATATCTTCGTATTCGAAGGTAACGCCCTGGTCTGCATCGTTCCAGTTGATGGCTTTCATTTTCACCAGGTCAACAACACCGGTGAAACCTTCTTCAGCACCAATTGCCAGCTGCAGCGGAACCGGGTTCGCGCCCAGACGGGTTTTGATCTGACCAACAACTTTCAGGAAGTTCGCACCCATGCGGTCCATTTTGTTAACGAACGCAATGCGCGGAACTTTATATTTGTTTGCCTGACGCCATACGGTTTCAGACTGCGGCTGAACACCACCAACTGCGCAGTAAACCATTACCGCACCATCAAGAACACGCATGGAACGTTCTACTTCGATAGTGAAGTCAACGTGCCCCGGGGTGTCGATGATGTTTACACGGTGCGGTTCATACTGTTTAGCCATACCAGACCAGAATGCAGTAGTCGCAGCGGAAGTGATGGTGATACCACGTTCCTGCTCCTGCTCCATCCAGTCCATGGTAGCGGCGCCGTCATGAACTTCACCGATTTTGTGGTTTACACCGGTGTAGAACAGAATACGTTCGGTAGTAGTGGTTTTACCGGCGTCGATGTGCGCACTGATACCGATGTTACGGTAGCGTGCGATGGGTGTTGTACGAGCCATTTGATTCCTCGTTTATTTCTTTAGGCGTTCAGTTAAGTTATCCAGAGCGGGCGACTCATCTGAAACGCCCGCCTGGTGACTATGACTCCGAAGGGATTACCAACGGTAGTGTGCGAACGCCTTGTTGGCTTCGGCCATACGGTGAACGTCTTCACGTTTCTTAACTGCAGTACCTTTGTTGTCTGCAGCGTCAGTGAGTTCGTTCGCCAGGCGCAGAGCCATGGATTTATCACCGCGTTTACGAGCAGCTTCAACGATCCAACGCATTGCCAGGGCATTACGACGAACCGGACGTACTTCAACTGGAACCTGATAAGTAGAACCACCTACGCGGCGGGACTTAACTTCGACAGTCGGGCGCACGTTTTCGAGCGCAACTTCGAAGGCTTCCAGTTCAGTTTTACCAGAGCGCTGAGCCAGGGTCTCCAGCGCGCTGTATACGATAGTTTCTGCAGTAGATTTTTTACCATCTACCATCAGGATATTTACAAATTTAGCCAGCAGTTCTGATCCGAACTTCGGATCCGGCAGAATTTTACGCTGACCAATGACGCGACGACGTGGCATGGAAATACTCCGTTGTTAATTCAGGATTGTCCAAAACTCAAAGAGTTTAGTTTGACATTAATATAAAACGTTTGGCCTTACTTAACGGAGAACCATTAAGCCTTAGGACGCTTCACGCCGTACTTGGAGCGAGCCTGCTTACGGTCTTTAACGCCGGAGCAGTCAAGCGCACCACGAACGGTGTGGTAACGAACACCCGGAAGGTCTTTAACACGACCGCCACGGATCAGGATCACGGAGTGCTCCTGCAGGTTGTGACCTTCACCACCGATGTAGGAGGTGACTTCAAAACCGTTAGTCAGACGCACACGGCAAACTTTACGCAGTGCGGAGTTCGGTTTCTTAGGAGTGGTGGTATATACGCGAGTACATACGCCACGTTTCTGCGGGCAGGCTTCCAGCGCCGGCACGTTGCTCTTTGCAACTTTGCGCGCGCGTGGTTTGCGTACCAGCTGGTTAACTGTTGCCATTAAATAGCTCCTGGTTTTAGCTTTTGCTTCGTAAACACGTAATAAATCGCCTCATATAATATGAGGACGCAGAATTTTAGGGCGGTGCCGAAAAGGTGTCAAGAAATATACAACGATCCCGCCATTACCAGGCCAACTGACCTTCATGTTTGACCGTAAGACTGACGAAATCAGTATAGTCAACCCTGACGACACTGTCCGCAATTTGACCAGCCAGCCCGCGGGCTTCGATATCGTCTTGCAGAGCATGTAGGGTTATGGGGGCGGATTGCAGGATTTCAAGGAAACGGCCGCCGTCAATCGCCGCGACCACGCCATCGGAGAGCAGCAGCAGATCGTCGCCTGGCTTCACCAGACGCAGCATCGCGTCGATATCGGCGTGCCAGGGAGAGACGCTTAGAGTATGGAGCATCTGGGCCTCAGAATCGTAGAATCACGTTGAACTCGTCAAGCCGGGCGCGCAGCGCTTCTGGCTCGAGGCTTTCTGCATCCACCACCCACGGCGTATCGGCAGCCAGGCCGCGTTCGCGGGCAGACGCCGCGCATAGCCAGCACTGTTCGATGTCATACAGCGATAACAGCTTGAAGGTGGCGATATAATCACGGGCGAGGATTTTTCCCGGCTGCTGGCCAGGGATAATCTGAAACACGCCGTCGCCGACAAAGAAGACGCCGAGATCATCGGTAAGCGCCGAGGTCGCCAGTAAGGCGTCCAGCCCTTCCCTGCCGGCTGCGCTGCCGTGCGGCGCGGAAGAAAATACGAAAGCCACGCGTTTCATCAGAACTGTACCATTCTATCGCAGGTTAACGACGCTTCAGCCAGCGCGCCTAGTCCGCTTAAGGTGAATCCCGGCTGCAGATTCTGCGCCGGCAAACCAAGCTGCTGCGCTTCGCGTTCATCGGTCACGCCGCGGCGTAGCGCGGCTGCCACGCAAATGTGCAGCGCAACGGCATGTTCATCATGCAGGCGCTGCCAGTGACGCACCAGGTCTACCTCATCGCTGGCTGGGGCCGTCAGCTGATTGGCGTTGTAGACTCCTTCGCGATAGAAAAACACGCAGGCCAGTTCATGCCCTGCGTTAATAACCGCCTGCGCAAACTGCCACGCGCTACTGGCCTGCTGAGTACCGTAGGCAGGCCCGGTTACCGTGATGGCAAAACGCATTACTTATCGAGTCCCTGGAAATCACCGCTTTTAAACTGGCGGATGTAGAGGTACACCGTGTGTTTAGAGATATTCAGGCGATCGGCTACCTGGTTAATCGCATCTTTGATATCGAAGATGCCTTTCTCGTAAAGATTCAACACGATTTGGCGGTTTTTCGCGTTATTCGACACGTTGCGATCGGCATTCACCTCTTCAATGGTGAACTCCAGCGTTTGTGCGACCAGGTCATCTACCGACGAGGCAAAGTTAACCTGAGAGTTCACTTCCGGCGTTTCCGGTGGAATGAAAGTGCTCATAATCTGCGAGAACGGGACATCGAGGTTCATGTTGATACAAAGCAGACCAATCACCCGATGTTCGCGGTTACGTATGGCGATAGTCACCGATTTCATCAGCACGCCGCTTTTCGCGCGGGTAAAATAGCACTTCGATACGCTGCTATCCGCTCCCGTCATATCGTGCAGCATACGTAACGCCAGATCGGTAATCGGCGAGCCAATTTGGCGGCCGGTGTGTTCACCGTTAGCGATACGAATAGCGGAGCATTTTAAATCCTGCAGTGAGTGCAGCACGATTTCACAGTGGGAGCCAATGAGCATCGCTAACCCGTCCACCACCGCTTCATAGGATTTTAGGATATCGAAGTCGGTCTGGTCGAAAGGACGTTGATCCAGCAGGTCAAGCTCGCTGGTTTCGTTGGTTAAAAGCGACCTGGACATGTAAAAAAGCACTCCTTTTCAGGAACCTGTCGTTATCGTCAGGGCAGGCTCATCATCATTATTAAGCTATCTAAAGTAATACAGCGCCTGAGGAATTTTCCAGTTTTAATTATATCTGCTGCCAATAAAAAAGCCGCCGCCCCTGAAGGCGGCGGCTTATGGCAGATTACTTCTTAGCGTCTGCAGCCGGTGCTTCGGCAGCGGCTTCTGGCTTAGCATCAGCCTTCGGAGCCGGTTTGATGTCCAGCAGTTCTACATCGAATACCAGCGTAGAGTTAGCCGGGATACCCGGAACGCCAGTTTTGCCGTAAGCCAGATCCGGTGGGATGACCAGCTTGATTTTGCCGCCTTTTTTGATGTTTTTCAGGCCTTCGGTCCAGCCCGGGATAACGCCATCAAGACGGAAAGAGAGCGGCTCGCCGCGGGTGTAAGAGTTGTCGAACTCTTTACCATCGATCAGCGTACCTTTGTAGTTCACCACGACGGTATCGCTGTCTTTCGGCGCATCGCCGGTACCGGCTTTCTCGACTTTATACATCAGGCCGGATTTAGAAGTTTTCACGCCCTTCTCTTTAGCGAAGGCGTCACGGAACGCTTTGCCTTTGGCATCGTTCTCAGTCGCATCTTTTTCCATCTTCTGCTGAGCGGCGGTTTTCACGCGGGTCTCAAAGGACTGCAGAGTGGTTTCAATTTCTTTGTCGGACAGTTTGCTCTTATCGGCAAACGCATCCTGCACGCCGGCGATCAGCTGGTCTTTATCCAGTTTGATACCCAGCTTCTCTTGTTCTTTCAGGGAGTTTTCCATGTAACGGCCGAGGGATGCACCCAGCGCATAAGCGGATTTTTGATCGTCATTTTTAAATGCCGATTTGCTGTCCGCCGCCGGTGCGGCTTTTGCTGCGGTATCGGCAGCAAAGGTCAGCGGTGCATTCAGGGCAACGGCCATCGTGGTCGCCAGCAGCGTTACTTTAAACAGTGATTTCATCCATTTCTCCAGGGCCGGGGCATCTCACCCCAGGGTTATCATAAAAAGCAAAAAACGTACTATAGAACGTTGCAGAACAAATCTACATACGGACCTACCTGAATATCGCCTCATTTCAGACTATTTTTGTATGAATTAGTTTCCTCTCTGACGTTACGATGCTGCGTTAACGCGGAAACTTGAGTAGAATCCGCCCGCAAACAAGACAGAAGAGGCGACCTATGAACGATAGCACAATGGAGACGCGTCTGGCGGAACTGGAAAGCCGACTGGCGTTTCAGGAGATCACCATCGAGGACCTCAACAAAACCGTCACGGCGCATGAAATAGAAATGGCCAAAATGCGCGAACATATGCGCTTGATGATCGAAAAACTGAAAGCGACGCAGCCGTCGCACATCGCGTCACAGTCTGAAGAGACGCCGCCTCCGCATTATTGAGACGTAAAAAAAGCGGGTCTCCCCGCTTTTTTTGGCTATTCGCGCGAACGCGACGCCATTAGTGGCAACCGCAACCGCCGTTACCGCAACCACCTTTGCCGTGTTCATGGTCGTGACCATGATCGTGGCCGTGGCCGCCGCAGCAACCGTCATGACCGTGGTCATGATCGTGATCGTGGCCATGAGCGCCGTGTACGTGACCGTGCTCCAGCTCTTCTGCAGTGGCTTCGCGCAGGGCGACAACTTCTACGTTGAACTTCAGATTCTGGCCAGCCAGCATGTGGTTGCCGTCAACCACCACGAAATCGTCGCCGACTTCGGTGATTTCTACCGGTACCGGACCCTGGTCGGTTTCAGCCAGGAAGCGCATGCCAACCTGCAGTTCGTCAACGCCCATGAAGACGTCTTTAGGAACGCGCTGAACCAGGTTTTCGTCATACTGGCCGTACGCGTCATTCGCGCCGACTTCGACATCAAATTTGTCGCCCACTTCGTGGCCGTTTAATGCGTTTTCCAGGCCGGAAATCAAGGAACCGTGACCATGCAGGTAGTCCAGCGGCGCACTCACCGGAGACTCATCAACCAACACACCGTCTTCTGTACGTACCTGATAGGCCAGGCTGACCACCAGGTCTTTTGCTACTTTCATGATATCTCCTGAGCATGGGAAGAATAGTGGCGCAGATTGTAGCGGAATTCTGCAGCCGTGTACCCTCTAGCTTAAAAAAAGGCGACAGATAACGCTAGTCCGGATGAAAAATGCCGATCACTTGCTCTTCTTTGCGAACGTGTTCGCGGACCTCTTTATCGGCCTCGCGCATCTGATGTCCGCACTTAACGCACTCAACAATATCGACATTATTCTCGCGCCACATCGCCAGTGAATCCTGTGCCTGGCACGCCGGACATTTTGCGCCGGCAATAAAACGTTTACGTACCGCCATTTTGCTCTACCTTCTATTCAAACTCGTCCCAGCCGTCCAGCTGCCGGCTTTCTTTCTGCATCTCACGCTCAAAAATCTCTTCCAGCTCGCGCCGGGCTTCCCGCACGCGGGATATCTGTACGGTATCAGTATGCACCGGCATTAACTCGCGAAGCATTCGCATATCGAGGCGTCGAAAGTGTAACTGAGCGCGCTGCGCCTGATGCGGATGCATTCCCAGAGTCACCAGCGCCTTGCGCCCCAATTCCAGGGCGCTGGAGAAGGTTTCACGCGAGAACTGCGTCACGCCGGCCTGTAATAGCTCATGCGCCTCTACGCGCCCCCGTGCTCGCGCCAGAATATGCAGGTGGGGAAAATGCTGTTGGCACATCTCCACCAGCTTCATGGTATCTTCCGGCTCGTTGCAGGTAATCACGATCGACTGCGCCTCTTCCGCCCCCGCCGAGCGCAGCAGCTCAAGCTGCGTCGCATCGCCGAAATAGACTTTGTAGCCATATTTGCGCATCAGGTTAACCGCGCTGATATCGCGTTCAAGCACGGTAATACGCATTTTATTAGCCATCAGCAGACGCCCAATCACCTGACCAAAACGCCCGAAACCGACGATAATCACCTGTGGCTTATCATCCTCGACCCACGGCGCCTCATCGGTATCTTCCGCCGGGTTAAGCCGTCGCGACAGCACTTTATCAATGATCTTCATCAGGAGCGGCGTGGTCATCATCGATAAGGTTACGGTAACCAGCAGCAGCGCCATCTGATCGTTATGGAACAGTTTCTGCGAAGCCGGCATGGAAAAGAGAACAAAGGCGAACTCGCCGCCCTGGCTCAATACGCCGGCGAACTGCGTGCGCTCGGAGCTGCGCAAACCATATACCCGAGCCAATACATAGAGCACCAACGCTTTCACCGCCACCAGCGCGGCAACGCTTACCACCACCCACAGCAGATGGGTGTAGAGCACGCCAAGATTCAGCGCCATGCCGACGGAGATAAAAAACAGCCCCAGCAGCAGGCCTTTAAACGGCTCAATAGCGATTTCCAGCTCGTGGCGATATTCGCTTTCCGCCAGCAGCACGCCGGCGATAAACGTCCCCAGCGCCATCGACAGCCCCAGGGCGTCCATAAACAGCGCGGAACCCAGCACCAGCAGCAGCGTGGCGGCGGTGAAGACCTCACGCACGCCGGAACCAGCGATAAAGCGGAATACCGGGCGCAGCAGAAAACGGCCGCCAATCAGCATGCCGGCGAATGCCAGCACCTTCATCCCTACCGACATCCAGTTGAAGTTATCGTCGCCGTGTCCGGCGAGCAGCGGGACCAGCGCCAGCGCCGGGATCACCGCTAAATCCTGAAATAACAGAACTGAAAAACCCAGCTGGCCGGATTCGTTACGGCTCATTCCTTTCTCGCGCATCAGCTGCAGCGCCATCGCGGTAGAGGACATCGCCAGACCAATACCGCCCACTACGGCCGCCTGCCACGAAAACCCGGTGACCACCAGCAATCCGCCGAGGATCGCCGCGCTAAACAACACCTGCGCCGCGCCGACCCCGAATATTGAGTTGCGCAGTTGCCACAGTTTGGCGGGGTTGAGCTCAAGGCCGATGATAAACATGAGGAACACGACGCCCAGCTCGGAAAAGTGAAGAATTTCATCCACATCGCTAATAAACCCGAGCCCCCACGGGCCAATCGCAATCCCGGCCAGCAGGTAACCGAGTACGGCGCCAATACCCAGCCGGGCCGCCAGCGGAACCGCCACCACGGCGGCAAACAAAAACAGTACCCCTGCTAATAGCAAATCAGCTCCCGCCATTGGCGCCTCCTGTTGCAACAGGATTCGCGAGCCAATCGCGGTACGCGCGGGCGTGGCTTTGCAAATCTTCCGGCCGCTGTCGGCGCGCCCAGTAGACAATAATCGGACTCAGCCAGTGCATGCGGCACATGCCGGCCGTTAACTCAAAAGGGCGCAGAATATCGTTCATCGGATAGCGGTTAGCATCGCGGCGGTAAGCGCTCTCCGGCTCGCCGGTGGTGATCACGCTACGCCAGTACTTTCCCGCCAGTTGATTTCCTCCCGCGCCGCTGGCGAAGCCGCGGCTCAGCACCCGGTCCAGCCACTCTTTCAACAATGCCGGACAGCTCCACGTATACAGCGGATGTTGGAACACAATCACCTGATGCTGACGCAGGAGATCCTGCTCAAGGGCGATATCAATAAAAAAATCTGGATAGTGCGCATAAAGATCGTGCACGGTGACATTCGGCAACTGTAAAGCCGGTTCAAGCAACACCCGGTTGGCCACGGAATCCTGAGATTCTGGGTGGGCATACAGCAGCAACACTTTCGCTGTCTGAGACATCATTCCCCTCCCGAACGTCATCTGGCGGCTTGCGAAGCGGCTGCGTCTCGACGCAACCAGAATGACTTTGTCTATCGTCTTCATTTTGGGCTACCATTGCGGCCCCATGGAGCGTTTCGCTTCCACACTACATTATCATAAAGACAAATTAACATAGTCTGAACATACGGCGCCTTATGATTGTTTTCTCCTCGTTACAAATTCGTCGCGGCGTACGCGTCCTGCTGGACAACGCCACCGCCACCATCAATCCTGGCCAGAAGGTCGGTCTGGTGGGTAAAAACGGCTGCGGTAAATCTACGTTGCTTTCGCTTTTGAAAAACGAGATAAGCGCCGACGGCGGTTCCATGACCTTCCCGAGCAACTGGCAGCTGGCGTGGGTTAATCAGGAAACGCCGGCCCTGCCGCTGCCGGCTATTGATTATGTTATTGATGGCGATCGCGAGTTCCGCAAGCTGGAAGCCGATTTACAGCAGGCCAATGAGCGCGACGACGGCCATGCCATCGCCACCGTCCACGGTAAGCTGGATGCGATTGACGCCTGGACGATTCGTTCCCGCGCCGCCAGCCTGCTGCACGGCCTTGGTTTCAGCAACGAGCAGCTCGATCGGCCGGTCAGTGATTTCTCCGGCGGCTGGCGTATGCGCTTAAACCTCGCGCAGGCGCTGATCTGTCGTTCCGATCTGCTGCTGCTCGACGAACCGACCAACCACCTCGATCTTGATGCGGTGATCTGGCTGGAAAAGTGGCTAAAGGGCTATACCGGTACGCTGATCCTGATTTCCCACGATCGTGATTTCCTCGATCCGATCGTCGATAAAATTATTCATATCGAACAGCAAACGATGTTCGAATACACCGGTAACTACAGCTCGTTTGAAATCCAGCGCGCAACCCGTCTGTCGCAGCAGCAGGCCATGTATGAAAGCCAGCAGCAGCGCGTAGCCCACTTGCAGAGCTACATCGACCGTTTCCGCGCCAAAGCCACCAAAGCGAAGCAGGCGCAGAGCCGTATCAAAATGCTTGAGCGTATGGAGCTTATCGCCCCGGCGCACGTCGATAACCCGTTCCACTTCAGCTTCCGCGCGCCGGAAAGTCTACCGAACCCGTTACTCAAGATGGAGAAAGTCAGCGCCGGCTACGGCGAACGAATTATTCTCGACTCCATCAAGCTGAATCTGGTACCCGGTTCGCGTATCGGTCTGCTGGGGCGCAACGGCGCCGGTAAATCAACGCTGATTAAGCTGCTGGCCGGCGAACTACAGCCGCTGTCCGGTGAAATTGGCCTGGCTAAGGGCATTAAGCTCGGTTACTTCGCCCAGCATCAGCTCGAATTCCTGCGCGCCGATGAGTCGCCGATACAGCATCTGGCCCGCCTGGCGCCGCAGGAGCTGGAACAAAAATTGCGCGACTACCTCGGCGGCTTTGGATTCCAGGGGGATAAAGTCAGCGAAGAGACCCGCCGTTTCTCCGGCGGCGAAAAAGCGCGTCTGGTGCTGGCGTTAATCGTCTGGCAGCGCCCTAACCTGCTGCTGCTCGATGAACCGACCAACCACCTTGATCTTGATATGCGCCAGGCCTTGACCGAAGCGCTGATCGACTTCGAAGGGGCGCTGGTCGTGGTCTCGCACGATCGCCACCTGATCCGCTCCACCACTGACGATCTGTACCTCGTACACGACGGCAAAGTCGAACCCTTTGATGGCGATCTGGAAGATTATCAGCAGTGGCTGAGCGATTCGCAGAAGCTGGAAAACCAGACCTCTGAAGCGCCAAAGGATAACGGCAATAGCGCGCAGGCGCGTAAGGATCAAAAACGCCGCGAAGCCGAACTGCGTACGCAAACGCAACCGCTGCGTAAAGAGATCGCCCGTCTGGAAAAAGAGATGGATAAATTCAACGCGCAGCTGGCGCAGGCGGAAGAGAAACTGGGCGACAGCGAGTTGTATGACGCCTCGCGCAAAGCGGAATTAACCGCATGCCTGCAGCAGCAGGCGAGCGCCAAATCAGGGCTCGAAGAGTGTGAGATGGCGTGGCTCGACGCGCAGGAACAGCTGGAGCGGATGCTGCAGGAAAGTTAATGAGTAACCGCCCGGCGGTGAGAGAAAATTCATCGTCGGGACTTTCTGCTTAGGCATCCCGGGAGACTTTCCGAAATTCATCGCTCAGCCATTCTCTTGAGTCATTTTCATGTAATCTATACCGATTACCCGCAAGACCACATATTGGCTAACCGCCCACTTTTATGCGCGGTATAGTGTTCTAAAAGTTTCTTAATAATCCTGGTACTATGGTTGAAATAACCCCGACAGCAGTGACGCCCCCCGATAACGACTCGCGTGAATTCCATCCGATGCGCGGCGTGGGCAATCGTCATCTGCAAACCATGCTGCCGCGGATCATCCGCCGCAAGCTCCGATTTACGCCGCACTGGCAACGCCTTGAGCTGCCGGATGGCGATTTCGTCGATCTGGCCTGGAGCGAAGACCCCGCCGGCGCGCGCCACAAACCGCGACTGGTGGTCTTTCACGGTCTGGAAGGCAGCCTGCACAGCCCTTACGCCCACGGTTTAATTCACGCCGCCATGCAGCGCGGCTGGCTCGGGGTGGTGATGCATTTTCGCGGTTGCAGCGGCGAGCCGAATCGCAACAGTCGTATTTATCACTCTGGCGAAACGGAAGACGGTACCTGGTTCCTGCACTGGCTGCAGCGCGAATTCGGCGCCGCGCCGACGGCGGCGGTAGGCTATTCGCTTGGCGGCAACATGCTGGGCTGTCTGCTGGCGAAAGAAGGCGACAATATTCCGCTCGATGCAGCCGTCATTGTCTCGGCGCCCTTTATGCTGGAAGCCTGCAGCTACCATATGGACAAAGGATTTTCGCGCGTCTATCAGCGTTACCTGCTCAACCTGCTGAAAGCCAACGCCGCGCGCAAGCTAAAAGCCTATCCAGGCTCGCTGCCGGTCGATCTTCGCCAGCTTAAAAGCATGCGCCGCATCCGCGAATTCGACGACATGATCACCGCCAAAATCCACGGTTTCGCCGATGCGCTAGACTATTACCGACAGTGCAGCGCGATGCCGCGCTTAAGCGATATCACCAAGCCGACGCTGATCATTCACGCGAAAGACGATCCGTTTATGGACCATCATTCAATTCCGCCGCAGGAACAACTGCCGGCTAACGTCGAATATCAGCTCACGGAACAGGGCGGTCACGTTGGCTTTGTCGGCGGTACGCTGCGAAAACCGCAAATGTGGCTGGAGCAACGTATTCCGGATTGGTTAACCCGCTGGCTGGGAGGACAAGCATGATTATTCCCTGGCAGGATCTCGATCCCGAAACGCTGGATAATCTGATTGAAAGCTTTGTGTTGCGCGAAGGCACCGATTATGGTGAACATGAACGTTCGCTTGCCGATAAAGTCGCCGATGTAAAACAGCAGCTTAAAACCGGGGAGGCCGTGCTGGTGTGGTCAGAACTGCACGAGACGGTCAACATCATGCCCCGCAAGATGTTTAACGGCTAAGCGCCATGCCCCTCTAACCGCGAGTGCCTGGCGCGATACGGCGACACACCATCACTTAATCAGGGAGTTGTTATGTCTGCCAAACATCCAGTGATCGCAGTCACGGGCTCCAGCGGTGCGGGCACCACCACCACCAGCCTCGCGTTTCGCAAAATTTTCTCGCAACTGAACCTGCATGCCGCGGAGGTCGAAGGGGATAGCTTCCATCGCTATACTCGCCCGGAAATGGACATGGCGATCCGCAAGGCGCGCGATCAGGGCAAACACATCAGCTACTTTGGCCCGGAAGCCAACGACTTCAGCCTGCTTGAACGCACCTTTTTAGAGTACGGCGAATTCGGCAAGGGCCAGTCGCGCAAATATCTCCATACCTACGATGAAGCGGTTCCCTGGAATCAGGTTCCCGGCACCTTTACCCCATGGCAACCGCTGCCTGAACCGACCGACGTGTTGTTTTATGAAGGGCTGCACGGCGGCGTGGTGACGCCGCAGCATGACGTGGCGAAACATGTCGACCTGCTGGTCGGCGTGGTGCCGATCGTCAACCTTGAATGGATCCAGAAGCTCATTCGCGATACCAGCGAACGCGGCCATTCGCGCGAAGCGGTGATGGACTCGGTGGTGCGTTCGATGGAAGACTATATCAATTTCATCACCCCGCAGTTCTCACGCACCCATATCAACTTCCAGCGTGTGCCGACGGTCGATACCTCGAATCCGTTTGCCGCCAAAGGCATTCCATCGCTCGACGAAAGCTTCGTGGTGATTCACTTTCGCAATTTGCAGGGGATTGATTACCCCTGGCTGTTGGCGATGCTACAGGGGTCGTTTATCTCGCATATGAACACCCTGGTGGTGCCAGGCGGTAAGATGGGGCTGGCGATGGAGCTCATTATGGCGCCGCTGGTCGAGCGCTTGATGGAAGGCAAAACCATTAGTTAAGGGCAAAATAAAACCCCGGCCGCCGTGCTGCCGGGGTTAGCGTCCCGCTACATCAATTCGTCTCAGGCTTCGATCACTTCGTAAGAGTGGGTGATGTTGACGGCCTTTTCCAGCATCAGGGCCACCGAGCAGTACTTCTCCGCGGATAAATCCACCGCACGGGACACCGCCGCATCCTTCAGCTCTTTGCCGGTGACGATAAAGTGCAGATTGATATGGGTGAACAGGCGCGGCGCCTCTTCACGGCGTTCAGAAGTCAGCTTCACTTCGCAGTTGGTGACGTTTTGACGCCCTTTTTGCAGGATAGACACCACGTCAATTGCGCTACAGCCGCCCGCCGCCATCAGCACCATTTCCATCGGGCTGGGCGCTTTGTCCCCGGAGTTGCCATCCATTAAAATCTGGTGGCCGGAGGCCGACTCACCGATGAAGGTTAGACCTTCCACCCATTTCACACGCGCTTGCATAAAATTTAACTCCGCTGTTGCAATTTTCCTGACAGATTACGCGCACATAACAAATCTCGCAACGGAAGGCGACCTGGGTCATGCTGAAGCGAGACACCAGGAGACATGCGGTGAAAGCTATGCTAAAACAGTCTGGATGCTACAGTAATACATTGATGTACCGCATGTATGCTGAGGAGTTCACATTACAGGCTGCATAAATTGAGCAGCCAGCTTCCCAGGCATAGGGAAAAATACGATTGCATGCCCGGATGCCGTGTAGTGTCGGCGTCCGGAGATAGCTTATAACAGAGGATAACCGCGCATGGTGCTTGGCAAACCGCAAACAGACCCTACCCTTGAATGGTTCTTGTCTCATTGCCACATTCATAAGTACCCATCAAAGAGCACGCTGATTCACCAGGGTGAGAAAGCGGAAACGCTTTACTACATCGTAAAAGGCTCCGTGGCTGTACTCATCAAGGATGAAGAAGGTAAAGAGATGATCCTCTCTTACCTCAACCAGGGCGATTTCATCGGTGAATTAGGTCTGTTTGAAGAAGGTCAGGAACGTAGTGCCTGGGTACGTGCGAAAACCGCATGTGAAGTGGCCGAGATCTCTTACAAAAAATTCCGTCAGTTAATCCAGGTGAACCCGGACATCCTGATGCGCCTCTCTTCTCAGATGGCGCGTCGTCTGCAGGTCACTTCCGAGAAAGTCGGTAACCTTGCTTTCCTCGACGTGACGGGCCGTATCGCTCAGACCTTACTGAATCTGGCGAAACAGCCTGATGCCATGACCCACCCGGACGGGATGCAGATCAAAATCACCCGCCAGGAAATTGGCCAGATCGTCGGCTGTTCTCGTGAGACGGTTGGCCGTATTCTGAAGATGCTGGAAGATCAAAATCTGATCTCCGCACACGGTAAAACTATCGTCGTCTACGGTACCCGTTAAGTCGCTAAACGGCGTATTGCTCCGCGCAGTACGCCGTTTTTGTTTCTCCCATGTGGCGCAGGCTGATTTACCACCCGGAAGTCAACTACGCACTGCGGCAAACGCTGGTGCTGTGTCTACCTGTGGCCATCGGGCTTCTGCTCGGCCATCTGCAGCAGGGGTTGCTGTTCTCGTTAGTTCCCGCCTGTTGCAATATCGCCGGTCTCGACACCCCGCATAAACGCTTTTTCAAACGCCTGATCGTTGGCGGCTGCCTGTTTGCCGGCAGCAGCCTGATTGTGCAATTGCTTCTGGCGCGCGATATCCCGCTGCCGCTTATCCTCAGCGCGCTGGCGCTGATTCTCGGCGTGACGGCGGAAATCAGTTCGCTGCACGCTCGCCTGTTGCCGGCATCGCTTATCGCCGCCATTTTTACCTTAAGCCTGGCCGGCAATATGCCCATCTGGGAGCCGCTGCTTATCTATGCGCTGGGAACCTTGTGGTACGGACTCTTTAACTGGTTCTGGTTTTGGCTCTGGCGGGAGCAGCCGCTGCGCGAGTCGTTAAGCCTGCTTTACCGCGAACTGGCTAATTATTGCGAGGCCAAATATAGCCTCCTGACGCAGCACACTGATCCGACGACCTCCCTGCCGCCGCTGCTTACCCGCCAGCAGAAGGTGGTCGATTTAATTACCCAATGCTACCAGCAAATGCATATGTTAGCCGCCAACCAGCGTAGCGATCATAAGCGCCTGCTGCGCGCGTTCCAGGTTGGGCTGGATCTGCAGGAACATATTTCAGTGAGCCTGCACCAGCCGGAAGAGGTACAAAAACTGGTGGAGCGCAGCCATGCGGAAGCGGTTATCCGCTGGAATGCGCAGACCGTCGCCGCGCGTCTGCGGGTGCTGGCGGATGATATTCTCTACCACCGCTACCCGCGTCGCTTCCAGATGGATAAGCAAATCGGCGCGCTGGAAAAAATCGCTTATCAGCATCCCGATAACCCGGTAGGCCAGTTCTGCGCCTGGCACTTCAGTCGTATCGCCCGCGTGCTGCGCACCCAGCGCCCGCTGTACGCACGGAATCTGATGGCGGATAAAGAACGGCGCCTGCCGCTACTACCGGCGCTGAAGAACTACCTGTCATTGAAATCCCCGGCGCTGCGCAACGCCGCGCGCATCAGCGTAATGTTGAGCATCGCCAGCCTGATGGGCAGCGCCCTACATCTGCCGAAGCCGTACTGGATCCTGATGACCGTGCTGTTCGTGACGCAAAACGGTTACGGCGCCACCCGCGTGCGGATTGTCCACCGGGCGGCAGGCACCCTGGCGGGCCTGGTGATCGCCTGGTTGACCCTACATTTCCACGTACCGGAGAGCTACACGTTAAGCGGTATGTTGTTCATCACGCTGCTGAGCTATCTCATCATCCGTAAACACTACGGCTGGGCGATGGTGGGCTTTACCGTCACCGCAGTATATACCCTGCAGTTGCTAACGCTTAACGGCGAGCAGTTCATCGTCGCCCGCTTTATCGATACCATTATTGGTTGTCTGATCGCCTTTGGCGGGATGGTCTGGCTATGGCCGCAATGGCAGAGCGGCCTGCTGCGTAAAAACGCCCACGATGCCCTGGAGGCCGATCAGGAGGCTATTCGGCTGATCCTTAGCGCCGATCCGCAGGCCCCGGCGTTGGCCTACCAACGTATGCGCGTCAACCAGGCGCACAACGCCCTGTATAACTCGCTTAACCAGGCGATGCAGGAACCGGGCTTTAACTCGCACTATCTGGAAGATATGAAGCTGTGGGTAACCCATAGCCAGTTTATCGTTGAGCATATCAACGCCATGACCACGCTGGCGCGCGAGCATACGATGCTAACGCCTGACCTGGCGCAGCGGTATCTGGAATCTTGTGAAATTGCCCTGCAGCGCTGTCAGCAGCGTCTGGATTCAGACGGGCCGGGCAGCGCGGGCGATGTGAATATTATGGAATCCCAGGACGGGGAAGTGTTGCGTGGGCCGCTCAGCACCCTTGAGCAGCATCTGCAGCGGATCCTCGGCCATCTGAACACCATGCACACCATTTCGTCGGTGGCATGGCGTCAGCGTCCGCATCACGGCATCTGGCTACGCACGACTAAGCGCTAAGTACGTTTTTAACCGCCTGCGCGAAGCGCGCCATCCCTTCGGCGATATCGCTATCATCAATCACCAGCGACGGCACAAAGCGCATTACGTCCGGCCCGGCGTTTAACACCATCACCCCGGCCTCCGCCGCAGCATAGAGGAAATCGCGCGCGCGTCCGTGATGCTGCGGCTTAAGCGCGGCGCCGATTAACAGTCCCATGCCGCGGATGTCGCTGAACAGATCAAACTGCGCATCGATCTGCTGCAGGTGTTCGACAAACAGCGCCCGTTTGGCATTGACGCCCGCCAGCACCTGCGGCGTGTTAATCAGGTTGAAAGCCGCGGTCGCCACCGCACAGGCCAGCGGATTGCCGCCGTAGGTGGAGCCATGGGAACCGGCATGGAAGGCGCTGGCGATTTCATTGGTGGTTAACATCGCGCTAATCGGGAAACCGCCCCCGAGCGCTTTCGCGCTGGTCAGGATGTCCGGCGTCACGCCGTAATGCATATAGGCGAACAATGAACCGGTACGGCCCATACCGCACTGCACTTCATCAAATACCAGCAGCGCCTGATGCTGGTCGCACAGATCGCGCAGCCCCTGCAGGAACGCTGGCGTCGCCGCCATCACCCCGCCCTCGCCCTGAATCGGCTCAACCACCACCGCGCAGGTATGGTCATCGATCACCGCTTTCACCGCCTCGAGATCGTTAAATGGAACATGCACGATATCTGCCGGTTTCGGCCCGAAACCGTCAGAGTATTTCGGCTGACCGCCGACCGAGACGGTGAACAGCGACCGTCCGTGGAAAGCATTATGGAAAGCGATGATTTTGGTTTTGTACGGACTATGGCGAGTGATCGCGTAATGACGCGCCAGCTTGAACGCCGTTTCGTTGGCTTCCGTTCCGGAGTTCATAAACACCACGCGCTCGGCAAAAGTGGCATCTACCAGTTGGCGCCCCAGGCGCAGCGCCGGCTCGTTGGTAAAAACGTTGCTGGTGTGCCACAGGGTCTCGCCCTGCTCGTGCAGCGCCGCCACCAGCGCCGGGTGGCAGTGGCCCAGCGCGGTCACCGCAATCCCGCCGGCAAAATCAACGTACTCTTTGCCCTGCTGATCCCAAACGCGGCTGCCTTTCCCCTTCACCGGAATAAACTCCGCCGGTGCATAAATCGGCAGAATGACTTCATCGAATGTGGCGCGGGTGATTGCCGGTTGCTCTGTTGCCATGTGATGCCCATCCTTCTGTGTAATGTGCAATGATTGCGATGTTTTAATCACAAAATATGCATAATAAATCACTTTATGGCAACTACAAATCAGCGTTTAAGGAAGTTTTCCAGCAACTGGTGTCCCTGTTCGCTAAGAATGCTCTCCGGGTGGAACTGCACGCCTTCGAGATCCCACTGGCGATGGCGGATACCCATGATTTCACCGCTGGCGCTGCGGGCGGTAACGATAAAATCCGCGGGAAGGGTCGGCGGGTCGATAACTAATGAATGGTAGCGCGTAACGGTAAGCGGGTTGTTTAGTCCCTGAAAAACGCCCTCGCCGTTGTGCTCAATCAGCGACGTTTTACCATGCATGACCTGCGCGGCGCGTACGATGGTGGCGCCAAAGACCTGGGCGATGGCCTGATGACCCAGACACACGCCGAGCAGCGGTGTTTTACCGGCATAGCGGCGGATAACGTCCAGCGAAATACCGGACTCATCCGGCGTGCAGGGGCCCGGCGAAATGACGATTTTCTCCGGCGCCAGCGACGCTATCTCTTCCAGCGTTAACTCATCGTTACGCTTAACCAGCACCTCCGCCCCCAGTTCACAAAAGTACTGGTACAGATTCCAGGTGAAAGAGTCATAGTTATCGATTAGCAGGATCATAGCGGCTCCGGAAAAAACAAAACCGGGCTATTCTACTCAGATTCCCGCGCTTCGCTCACCACTTTACGAAAGATCCGCTCCAGCGGCTCCGGGTCGCCCATCGCGCCCAGCTGGTTAGCCTGGCTCCACGCATCCGGATCGATGCCCCGCCAGTCGAGCAGGTAACCGGCGTGAATGGCCAACTGTTCGAAGAAGATCCTTTGCGTCAGGCCGTTGCCAAGGCGGAACGGATGCAGAACATTGATTTCGCCGTAGTACCAGCTCAGGCGCTCGACGAAGGTCTCCCGGGGGAGTTCACACAGATAGTCCTCTTCTTCCAGCTTGCGCATCAGCGCGTTACCCTCTTTCTCTATCCACGCGAAGTGGCAAAATGGCGTATCGCCCTGGTAGATATCGATTTCCCGCAGTTTGCCCGCCCAGTCAAAGAGATCCTGATAAAGTTGCCGGTGAATGGCGCAGAGATGCGGTAAGCCGCGGCCGCGCGGGCCCAACGGGATCGTCGCCGCGCGCAGCGAAGTGAATTCCCATACAGTTTGTTCCAGCCGTTGCGCCTGATGGATACCCAGCCGGTTACGCAGCACATCCAGCGCCGGATAGAGATAGGGGTCGCGACCATCGCCATATTTATCGCTCATGACGCCTCCTCAGCTCGGCAAGACGCGCCAGCGCTTCCTCAGCCGTCAGGCTAACCAGCGGTACCGTCGCGCCTTCAAGGCGTCTGCTGGCCTGAAAATTGGCGTTGCGGGTCTGTTCCCAGAGCCGGGATTTTTGCTTATCGGTGAGTAAACGCATGGTCGCCTCCCTTATCGTCCCCTGTGTGCCACAAGTATAAGCAGCAATTTCGGGTTACGCAGAGAGGCAAGCCAGGCGCAGGCGGACCGCCCGCGCCAGAAGAGGGTTACGGCAGCACTTTCGCCGAAAGAATAACGACCGGTTTGGACGGAACATTTTGGTACGGGCCAACGTTGTGGGTCGGAACCTGAGAGATTTTGTCGGCGACGTCCATACCCTTCACCACTTTACCAAATACCGCGTAGCCAAAATCACGCTGGCCGTGGTCGAGGAAGGCGTTATCCGCCACGTTGATGAAGAACTGGCTGGTCGCGCTGTCTTGATCGGCGGTACGCGCCATGGCGATCGTCCCGCGGGTATTACGCAGGCCATTGTCGGCTTCGTTTTTAATCGGCGGGTTAGGCTGCTTTTGCTGCATCTGCTCGTTAAAGCCGCCGCCCTGCACCATAAAGCCTGGGATCACCCGGTGGAAGGTCGTGTTGTTATAGAAACCGCTGTTCACGTACTTCAGGAAGTTATCGACAGAAATCGGCGCCTTCTGGCTATTCAGCTCCAACTCGATGTTGCCAGCAGAAGTGGTCAGCAGTACGTGCGGGTCGCCCTTGGCCGCCATGGCGGGGGAGAATGCTGAAATGGCGAATACGGCAGCCATCGCCGCCAGAGTGGATTTGAGCATGGAAATTCCTTAACGGAGCAGAGTAAAAAGCAAGTGCCTTGATTCTAAAGAGCCTTTGCATAGCGGGCTAGCCTTTTACCTAATTTTACTTAGCTGAAACACTTGTTACGAACTGACTCAATCCTCTCGCCGATCACTAATGTCACGGAGATCACATAAATCCATGCAATAAATTCTACATTTCAATATAAACGTTTGCCTTCATCACTTGAATGAATAAAATCTGTGCGCCCGGCGCACCGTCAACGCGCTTTACCTATCTATTCACAGGCCTGTCATGACTAACAGCAATCGTATCAAGCTCACATGGATCAGCTTTTTCTCCTACGCCCTGACCGGCGCGTTGGTGATCGTCACCGGGATGGTGATGGGGAACATCGCAGATTATTTCCATCTGCCGGTGTCCAGTATGAGTAACACCTTTACCTTCCTCAATGCCGGTATTCTGATTTCTATCTTCCTCAATGCCTGGCTGATGGAGATCGTGCCGCTGAAAACCCAGCTGCGCTTCGGCTTTATCCTGATGCTGTTAGCCATCGCCGGGCTGATGTTCGGCCACAGCCTGACGCTGTTCTCCGCGTCGATGTTCGTGCTCGGTCTGGTCAGCGGGATCACCATGTCGATTGGGACTTTCCTGATTACCCACATGTATGAAGGCCGCCAGCGCGGCGCGCGTCTGCTGTTCACGGACTCCTTCTTCAGCATGGCAGGGATGATCTTCCCGATGGTCGCCGCCGTGCTGCTGGCGCGCAGCATCGAGTGGTACTGGGTTTACGCCTGTATCGGCCTGGTCTACGTCGCTATTTTCGTGCTGACTTTCGGCTGTGAGTTCCCGGTGCTTGGCAATAAAGCGCTGGCGGAAAACAGCCAGCCGGTAGTGAAAGAGAAATGGGGCATCGGCGTGCTGTTCCTTTCCATCGCCGCGCTATGCTACATCCTCGGCCAGTTGGGCTTTATCTCCTGGGTACCAGAGTATGCCAAAGGCCTCGGCATGAGCCTCGGCGACGCCGGTAAGCTGGTCAGCGATTTCTGGATGTCCTATATGATCGGCATGTGGTCGTTCAGCTTCATCCTGCGCTTCTTCGACCTGCAGCGCATCCTGACCGTGCTGGCGGGTCTGGCGACAGTCCTGATGTATCTGTTCATTAACGGTTCGCCGGAGCATATGCCGTGGTTCATCCTGACCCTTGGCTTCTTCTCCAGCGCCATCTATACCTCGATCATTACCCTGGGCTCGCAGCAGACCAAAGTCGCTTCACCGAAGCTGGTGAACTTCATTCTGACCTGCGGCACCATCGGCACCATGCTGACCTTCGTGGTGACCGGGCCGATCGTCGCGGCTAGCGGCCCGCTGGCCGCGCTGCATACCGCGAACGGCCTCTATGCCGTGGTATTCGTGATGTGTCTGCTCCTTGGCTTCGTTTCCCGCCACCGTCAAAACGCGTCGGCGCACTAAGCCTTAGGCCCCTTTGCTTCGGCAAAGGGGCTATTTTTGGTAAAAAACAGCTCCTCGCCGCCTTTATCGGTCTGTATCCACGTCTGCGCCAGCTGCGTTGTCGCAATAACCCTTCCCTGACGAATTGACCAACGTACCGGCACCTGGCAGCGTACGGCTTCAAAACCGTTTTCCGCCGGCAAGATCACCAGATTAGCCGGGTTGCCGGTAGCGATGCCGTAATCATTGAGCCCAAAGGTTCTGGCGCTGTTGTGGGTAATCAGCTGTAGACTGTCGTTAATCTGCTGATAGCCCATCAGTTGGCAAACGTGCAGCCCCATATGCAGCACCTGTAGCATGTTGCCGGTTCCCAACGGATACCATGGGTCGAACACATCATCGTGGCCAAAACAGACATTAATGCCGGCCGCCATCAGCTCCTTGACCCGCGTCACGCCGCGCCGCTTCGGGTAGTCATCAAAACGCCCCTGCAGATGAATATTGACCAGCGGGTTGGCGACGAAGTTAATGCCCGAGAGTTTTAACAGGCGGAACAGCCGCGAGGTATAAGCGCCATTGTAGGAGTGCATCGCGGTCGTATGACTCGCGGTCACCCGGGGGCCGATTCCCTCTTTTAATGCCAGCGCGGCGACCGTTTCGACAAAGCGTGACTGTTCATCGTCAATTTCATCGCAGTGGATATCCAGCGGACGCTGGTATTTCTGCGCCAGACGGAAGGCGATATGCAGCGATTCCACTCCGTATTCACGAGTAAATTCGAAATGCGGGATCGCCCCGACCACATCGGCGCCCAGCCGTAATGCCTCCTCCAGCAAACTCTCACCATTGGGGTAGGATAAAATCCCTTCCTGGGGGAAGGCGACTATCTGCAAATCGACCCACGGCGCTACCTCTTGTTTGACTTCCAGCATCGCTTTCAGCGCGGTCAACGATGGGTCAGAAACATCGACATGGGTGCGAACAAACTGGATGCCGTTGGCGATTTGCCAGCGCAGCGTTTTCCACGCACGGGCTTTCACATCCTCATGGCTTAGCAGCGCTTTACGCTCGGCCCAACGCTCAATCCCTTCGAACAGCGTCCCGGACTGGTTCCAGTTTGGCTCTCCCGCCGTCTGCGTGGTATCGAGATGAATGTGCGGTTCGATAAACGGCGGGATGGCCAATCCGCCGCGGGCGTTAAGCACTTCGTAGCTCTCGCTGCGTGCCTCTCCCATCGGCGTAATGTCGCCGAATCGCCCTTTATCAATCGCAATCTGCCACAGCCCTTCTCGCTTTGGCAGATGGACGTTCTGAATTAACCACAGCGGCGTTGTCGACATAGTTTGCTCCCCTGAATATTGCTCATTTCTTCCGCTGCCTTTGTACATAAAAAGAACAGAACGGAAAAGCCTGATTTTTCCATCACTTAGAAAAATCATTATAAATCATGAATATACTCATTAAGTGGTAGGTAAGTTCTAAATTGATTTGTATCAATGAGTGTAGTAGCTGAATCGTTAAGGTAGGCGGTAATAGAAAAGAAATCGAGGCAAAAATGAGCAAAGTCAGAATCGCTATTATCGGTAACGGCATGGTCGGCCATCGCTTTATCGAAGAGCTTCTTGATAAGGCGCCTGCCGGACAATTCGACATTACCGTGTTCTGTGAAGAGCCGCGTATCGCCTATGACCGTGTCCACCTGTCGTCTTACTTCTCCCATCACACTGCGGAAGAGCTGTCGCTAGTACGTGAAGGTTTCTATGAGAAACACGGCGTCAAGGTGCTGGTCGGCGAACGCGCGATTACCATCAACCGCCAGGAAAAGGTGATCCACTCCAGCGCTGGCCGTACCGTTTTCTACGACAAGCTGATTATGGCGACTGGCTCATACCCGTGGATCCCGCCGATTAAAGGCGCGGAAACCCAGGATTGCTTCGTCTATCGTACTATTGAAGATCTTAACGCCATCGAATCCTGCGCCCGTCGCAGTAAACGCGGCGCGGTGGTCGGCGGCGGTCTGCTCGGTCTGGAAGCTGCCGGCGCGCTGAAAAATCTCGGCGTGGAAACCCACGTGATCGAGTTTGCGCCGATGCTGATGGCCGAGCAGCTCGATCAGATGGGCGGCGAGCAGCTGAAGCGTAAGATCGAAAGCATGGGTGTGAAGGTTCACACCAGCAAAAACACCAAAGAGATCGTTCAGCAGGGCACCGAGGCGCGCAAAACGATGCGCTTCGCCGACGGTAGCGAACTGCAGGTCGATTTCATCGTCTTCTCTACCGGTATCCGTCCGCGCGACAAGTTGGCTACCCAGTGCGGGCTGGCGGTCGCCCAACGCGGCGGCATCATGGTCAACGATAGCTGCCAGACCTCCGACCCGGATATCTACGCTATCGGCGAATGCGCCAGCTGGAATAACCGCGTGTATGGTCTTGTCGCCCCGGGCTACAAAATGGCGCAGGTGACGGTTGACCATATCCTCGGCAACGATAATCTGTTCACCGGCGCCGACCTCAGCGCCAAGCTGAAACTGCTCGGCGTTGACGTTGGCGGTATCGGCGACGCCCACGGGCGTACGCCGGGCGCGCGTAGCTACGTCTATCTCGACGAAAGCAAAGAAGTCTACAAACGGCTTATCGTCAGCGAAGATAACAAAACCCTGCTTGGCGCGGTACTGGTCGGCGACACCAGCGATTACGGCAACCTGCTGCAGCTGGTGCTGAACGCCATCGAATTACCGGAAAACCCGGATTCGCTGATCCTCCCGGCCCACGCCGGCAGCGGCAAGCCGTCTATCGGCGTGGATAAACTGCCGGACAGCGCGCAGATTTGTTCCTGCTTCGACGTCAGCAAAGGCGACCTGATCGCCGCTATCAATAAAGGCTGTCACACCGTGGCGGCGCTGAAAGCGGAAACCAAAGCCGGAACCGGCTGCGGCGGTTGTATTCCGCTGGTAACGCAGGTGCTCAACGCCGAGCTGGCGAAACAGGGTATCGAAGTGAACAACAATCTGTGCGAGCACTTCGCCTACTCTCGCCAGGAACTGTTCCACCTGATCCGCGTGGAAGGCATCAAAACCTTCGACGAGCTGCTGGAAAAACACGGTCAGGGCTACGGCTGTGAAGTCTGTAAGCCGACCGTCGGTTCCCTGCTGGCCTCCTGCTGGAATGAGTACATCCTCAAACCACAGCACACGCCGCTGCAGGACACCAACGATAACTTCCTCGCCAATATCCAGAAAGATGGCACCTACTCGGTGATCCCGCGCTCCGCAGGCGGCGAAATCACGCCAGAAGGCCTGGTTGCCGTCGGTCGCATCGCGCGCGAATTTAATCTGTATACCAAAATCACCGGCTCCCAGCGTATCGGCCTGTTCGGCGCGCAAAAAGATGACCTGCCGGAGATCTGGCGTCAGCTGATTGAAGCCGGCTTCGAAACCGGCCATGCGTACGCCAAAGCGCTACGTATGGCGAAAACCTGCGTCGGCAGTACCTGGTGCCGCTACGGCGTCGGCGATAGCGTCGGCTTCGGCGTGGAACTGGAAAACCGCTACAAAGGCATCCGTACCCCGCACAAAATGAAGTTCGGCGTCTCCGGCTGCACCCGTGAATGCGCGGAAGCCCAGGGTAAAGACGTTGGGATCATCGCCACCGAGAAAGGCTGGAACCTGTACGTGTGCGGTAACGGCGGGATGAAACCACGCCACGCCGATCTGCTGGCCGCGGACCTCGATCGCGATACGCTCATCAAATATCTCGACCGCTTTATGATGTTCTACATCCGCACCGCCGATAAGCTGACCCGTACCGCGCCGTGGCTGGACAACATGGAAGGCGGCATCGACTATCTGCGCAGCGTCATCATCGACGATAAGCTGGGCCTGAACGATCACCTTGAAGAAGAGCTGGCTCGCCTGCGCGCCGCTTTCGCCTGCGAATGGACCGAGACCGTCAATAACCCGGCGGCGCAGACGCGCTTCAAACACTTTATCAACAGCGACCAGCGCGACCCGAACGTTCAGGTAGTGCCGGAACGTGACCAGCATCGCCCGGCCACGCCCTATGAGCGCATCCCGGTCACGCTGGTGGAGGAAAACGTATGAGCCAGTGGGTAAACATCTGCAAAATTGACGACATCCTGCCGGCGACCGGCGTCTGCGCGCTGCTGGGGCAACAGCAGGTGGCTATCTTCCGTCCGTACCATGACGACAGAGTGTTCGCCATCAGCAATATCGATCCGTTCTTCAATGCCAGCGTGCTGTCCCGCGGGATCATCGCTGAGCATGACGGCGCGCTGTGGGTTGCCAGCCCGCTGAAAAAGCAGCGCTTCCGCCTCAGCGACGGGTTGTGCATGGAAGATGAGAGCCACTCCATCGCCCATTACGAAGCCCGTGTGAAAGATGGCAAAGTGCAGCTGAAAGCCTGATGCCGCATGGTTCCCTCCGCGCCGCGGGGGGAACCATATCATCGGCTTATAACCACTACTAAGTAGAGGCGGCAAAATTCATATCTCCGTGATTCCCTCTGCTGCTATGCTACGACCGCACTCCCTTTCCCCCCTTGCCGTGAGGATCTGCCGTGGACCACTTACCTATTTTTTGCCAACTACGCGATCGCGACTGCTTGCTGGTCGGCGGCGGCGATGTCGCTGAACGCAAGGCGCGTCTGTTGCTCGACGCCGGCGCCCGGTTAACGGTGAACTCACGCCAGTTTACTCCGCAGTTTCAGGTGTGGGCCGAGGCGCAGATGCTGACGCTGGCGCAGGGCGATTTCAATCCTGCGCTGCTCGATAACTGCTGGCTGGCGATCGCCGCCACCGACGATGATGTCGTTAATCAGCAGGTCAGCGAGGCAGCCGAATCACGGCGTATTTTCTGTAACGTGGTGGATGCGCCCCGTCAGGCTAGCTTTATCATGCCGTCAATTATCGACCGCTCGCCGCTGATGGTCGCCGTGTCTTCCGGTGGTACCTCTCCGGTGTTGGCGCGCCTGCTGCGTGAAAAGCTCGAATCGCTGCTGCCGCTGCATCTCGGACAAATCGCCCGCTATGCCGGGCAGCTGCGCTCAAGGGTGAAAAAGCAGTTCGCTACCGTCGGCGAACGCCGCCGCTTCTGGGAAAAGCTATTTGTTAACGATGGCCTCGCCCAATCGCTGGCGAACGATGATCGTCAGGCCGTCGCCGATACCACGGAACGGTTACTGAATGAACCACTGGAACATCGCGGCGAAGTGGTGCTGGTTGGCGCCGGTCCGGGCGATGCCGGTCTGCTCACCCTCAAAGGGCTGCAGCAGATCCAGCAGGCCGATGTGGTGGTCTACGACCGGCTGGTCTCCGACGATATTATGAATCTGGTGCGCCGCGACGCCGATCGGGTATTTGTCGGCAAACGCGCAGGCTATCACTGCGTGCCGCAGGAGGAAATTAACCAAATCCTGCTGCGCGAAGCGCAAAGCGGCAAGCGTGTCGTGCGCCTGAAAGGCGGCGATCCGTTTATTTTTGGCCGCGGCGGCGAAGAGCTGGAGACTCTCTGCGCGGCAGGTATTCCGTTCTCGGTGGTGCCAGGGATCACCGCCGCATCCGGCTGCTCGGCCTACTCAGGCATTCCGCTTACCCACCGTGATTTCGCCCAGGGCGTACGTCTAATTACCGGCCATCTGAAAACCGGTAGCGATCTCGACTGGCAAAACCTGGCGGCGGAAAAACAGACGCTGGTGTTCTATATGGGGCTAAACCAGGCGCCGGCGATCCGTGAAAAGCTGATCGCCCACGGCATGGCGGCGGATATGCCGGCCGCCATCGTCGAGAACGGCACCGCGGTCAACCAGAAGGTTGTCGCCGGCACTCTGGATCGGTTGGATATTCTGGCGCAGCAGATGGCCAGCCCGGCGTTGATTATCGTGGGCCGCGTGGTGGCGCTACGCGACAAGCTGAACTGGTTTTCTCACCATTAAGCTAATGCGCTCTGACAGACACAAAAAAACCGGGATTATCCCGGTTTTTTTACCTTCAGCGAGCCTTGTTACGGCTTAGCGACAAAGCCAATCGCTTCATACACCGCTTTCAGGGTCTTAGAAGCGTGCGCGCTGGCTTTTTCCGCCCCCTCTTTCATCACCTGATTAAGGAACGCTTCGTCGTTGCGGAAACGGTGATAGCGCTCCTGCAGCTCGGTCAGCATACCGGAAACCGCTTCGGCGACTTCGCCTTTCAGGTGGCCGTACATTTTACCTTCAAAGTGCTGTTCCAGTTCCGGAATGCTCTGGCCGGTCACGGCGGAGAGGATATCCAGCAGGTTGGAAACGCCCGCTTTGTTTTGCACATCGTAACGGACAACCGGCGGCTCGTCGGAGTCGGTCACCGCGCGTTTAATCTTCTTAACCACCGATTTCGGGTCTTCCAGCAGGCCAATGACGTTGTTGCGGTTGTCATCGGACTTGGACATCTTCTTGGTCGGCTCCAGCAGGGACATCACGCGCGCGCCGGACTTAGGAATAAACGGCTCAGGCACTTTAAAGATATCGCCATAGATAGCGTTAAAGCGCTGCGCAACGTCGCGGCTCAGCTCAAGATGCTGTTTCTGATCTTCGCCTACCGGTACCTGGTTGGTCTGGTACAGCAGGATGTCAGCGGCCATCAGTACCGGGTAGTCAAACAGACCGGCGTTGATGTTCTCGGCGTAGCGCGCGGACTTGTCCTTAAACTGGGTCATGCGGCTCAGTTCGCCGAAATAGGTGTAGCAGTTCAGCGCCCAGCCCAGCTGTGCGTGTTCCGGCACGTGAGACTGGACGAAAATGGTGCTCTTTTGCGGATCGATACCGCAGGCCAGGTACAGCGCCAGCGTATCCAGCGTTGCTTTACGCAGGTTCTGCGGATCCTGACGCACGGTGATCGCGTGCTGGTCAACGATGCAGTAAATACAGTGATAGTCATCCTGCATGTTTACCCATTGACGCAGCGCACCCATATAGTTGCCAATGGTCAATTCACCTGAGGGCTGTGCGCCACTAAAAACGATGGGCTTAGTCATTTTTTAATTCCTGAGTTTCACTGTACGGTAGCCCAAGAGCGGGCAAGAGTTCATTAAATTGGTCAAAGATAAAATCCGGCTCGCTCAACGCAATCGGCTCGCCGTAGTTGTAGCCGTAAGTCAGACCGATAGAGCAACAGCCCGCCGCTTTCGCCGCCTGAATATCGTTGCGCGAATCCCCGACGAACAGGAGTTCGGCTGGCGTCAGAGAGAGCTTTTGCGCCACCAGCAGCAGCGGATCCGGATGCGGCTTTTTATTCTTCACATCGTCGCCGCCGATCACCACGCTAAAGTATTTCGCGATATCGAGGGCCTCGAGCAAGGGCGCCACGAACGGTGTCGGTTTGTTGGTAACCAGCGCCAGCGGCAGGCCTTTGGCATGCAGCGCGCCGAGCGTATCGGCCACCGCCGGGAACAAGAAACTGCCTTCTTCCGCCGCTTCGGCGTAATAGCGGTCGAACAGTTTACGCAAAACGCGTAGCTGTTCGTCTTGCGGTATATCATGATCGTCGACGGAAGGTTTCCCCATCGCCGCGCGTAACGTGGCACGCTCCTGGCGAGCCCAATTCAGCGCCCGCTCCATCAGGACGTCTGCGCCGTTGCCAATCCAGGTCACGACGCGCTCTTCACCTGCCACCGGCAGTTCCAGCGCGTAAAGCGCGCTATCAACGGCGGCGGTTAAACCCGGCGCGCTATCGACCAGCGTACCGTCCAGGTCAAATGCCACGCCGCGGATGGCCTGTAATTTATCCATGACTAACCTTCGCTAATTCACTGCGCATTTGATCAATAACTTTTTTGTAGTCCGGCTGGCCGAAGATCGCCGAACCGGCGACAAACATATCCGCACCGGCGGCGGCAATTTCACCAATATTGCTGGCTTTCACGCCGCCATCGACTTCAAGGCGAATGTCGTAGCCGGATTGATCGATAAGCTGACGCACCTGACGCAGTTTTTCAAGAGTGTGCGGAATAAAGGACTGGCCGCCAAAGCCTGGGTTAACCGACATCAGCAGAATCACATCCAGCTTATCCATAACGTAATCGAGATAGCTCAGCGGCGTTGCCGGGTTGAATACCAGCCCCGCTTTACAGCCGTGCTCTTTGATAAGCTGCAGGCTGCGGTCGACGTGTTCAGAGGCTTCCGGGTGGAAAGTGATAATGCTGGCGCCGGCTTCGGCAAAATCAGGAATGATGCGGTCGACCGGCTTTACCATCAGGTGCACATCGATCGGCGCGGTAATGCCGTAGTTGCGCAGCGACTTCAGCACCATCGGGCCAATCGTCAGATTCGGCACGTAGTGGTTGTCCATGACGTCGAAGTGTACGACATCCGCGCCCGCCGCCAGTGCCTTAGCGGTATCCTCGCCCAAACGGGCAAAATCAGCCGACAGAATCGAAGGGGCAATCAAATACTGCTTCATCCGCATCTCCTTGAAATTTATTTGGTCTTCGGCGGACGGTACAGCGCTAAGAGCTCGTCCACCTTTTTACGCGTACCACCGTTGCTGCTGATGCTGCGCCGAACCTTCACAATATGCGTTTCCGCCGCGTTTTTATACCACTCCTGCGTCAGCGGCGTGCGGTGGTTTGAGATAAGCACCGGGATCCGCTTTTTCATCAACGATTCCGCCTTTTTCGCCAGCATTACCTGCTGATCAAGGTTGAAACTGTTGGTGTGGTAGGCGGTAAAATTCGCCGTCGCCGTCAGCGGCGCGTACGGGGGGTCGCAATAGACCACCGCCCGGCTATCGGCTCGCTTCATGCACTCTTCATAAGATTCGCAGTAAAACTCGGCGTTCTGCGCCTTGGCGGCGAAGTGATAGAGCTCAGCCTCGGGGAAATAGGGCTTTTTGTAGCGGCCAAACGGCACGTTGAACTCGCCGCGCAGGTTGTAGCGGCACAATCCGTTGTAGCCATGGCGATTCAGATACAGGAACAGCACCGCGCGACGCAGGGGATCCTGACTCTGGTTGAATTCATCACGGTACTGGTAGTAGCGCTCCGCGGCGTTGTTTTCCGGCGTAAACATCTCGCGTGCGGCGCTGACGTATTCGTCAGTGCGCAATTTGACGATGTTATACAGACCGATCAGATCGCTATTGATATCCGCGAGGATATAACGAGAAAAGTCGGTATTCAGGAATACCGACCCGGCGCCCACAAAGGGCTCAATTAAGCATTCACCTTCCGGCAAATGCTTTTTAATATCGTCAAGCAGGGGGTATTTCCCCCCTGCCCACTTCAGAAAAGCGCGATTCTTTTTCATGCTGCCTAACTAATTACACTTTCTCCGGCTGTGGAGAAATCGCTCCGACAGCATCCTGCGCTTAAGACTACTCGCGGCATTACTTCAGGTCAGCTTGTACCTGATGCAGCGGTTTTGCCCATGGATTTTTCGCCTGAACATCCGCAGGGAGCGTGGCGACGGCACGTTTCGCTTCATCTTTCGAAGCGTAGATGCCGCTGACCAGCACATACCACGGTTGACCGTTGCGAGTCGTCTCATAGACAACATATTTTTCCAGCTTCTCTTTCTTCGCCCAGTTGTTCAGGTTGTTGTAGTTAGAGGAGCTGCTGAGCTGCAACGTATAGTTACCTGACGGCGCAGACTTCATCGAACCAACATCGCCAGCCGTTTTGCTACCAGCCGCTGCGGTCGCCGCAGGCGCAGTGGCCGCCGGGGTGGAGGTCGTTGCGGCAGGCGCAGTCGCGGTAGCCGTTGGCGCGGTTGTCGCAGCCGGTTTAGTCTGCGCAGTGGCGACAGGCTTGCTGGCGGTAGCCACCGGCGCGCTCTCTACGCGCTTAGGTTTGGTTTCAACCGGCGCTTTGGCGGTAGCCTGCGGCTTGCTTTGCGGTTTCGGTTCAATCACCACCTGTTTACGCTCGGCAGGACGCGGCGCGGCAGCCGTCTGGCGTTCGGTCGTTTGACGCGGCGCGGCGCCATTACGCATTGGCGCAACGGTCGCAGGTTCGGTCGGTAAGGTGGAGTTAGCAACGGCGCTATCCAGTTGACCCTGCTGCTGAGTCAGTGCGTTGTTCAGGTCGCCCTGAACTTCCACACGCTGCTGGCCCTGCGGCTCAGAGGCGGGTTGACCCTGAGTCGGATTAGAGGCGATCGGCGGCAGAGAAACGTCCTGCGGCTGCTGCTGGTTGGTGTTGCCCGCAGTTTGATCGACCGGCTGCGCGGCATTGTTGTTCTGGTCAGCGGTCATGCTTTGATCGCCTGACAGGTTAACGCTCTTCTCACCAGAAGCGGATTCATTGGAAGAAGATGGCGATTTCAGCGCCGAACCCACGCCGACAATCAGCAGCAGGAGTACCAGCACCCCTACGCCCATCATGACATACTGGCGGGAAGCCGGTTTAGCAGGGGCCTTTTTGCGTTTACGCGGACGGCGTTCAACCTGCTGCTCTTCTTCTGCTTCTTCTTCGGACTCAAGGTCCTCTTCATACTCTTCTTCATCGCGTTCACGACGGGCTTTGTTCGCGCGCGTCGGACGGCTTTCATCAGCCTCGAGATCGAGATCGTCGAAATTGATCTGCGGATCGGCGTCACGCTCGGAAGACTGACGGGAACGACCAGTACGACGATCGTTGCGATCGGCTTTCATATCGTCTTCTGGTTTGAAATCATCCATTTAACACCCCACTAAAAGGCTTATGCTCACGATTATTGCATGTTGCCCGAAATGATAACGCCGCGCGGACGCGGCTAGACCTTCTTATTGTTGCGCCTGCTGAGTATCAGCAATCGCGCCAAGAACTACATCGTGCGACACTCCGCCGCGGACCTCGCTCTTTCCTATAGCGAGCGGCAATACCAGGCGCATTTCGCCTGCCAGTACCTTTTTATCACGCATCATGTGAGGCAAGTACGCTTCTGCAGACATTTCCTGCGGCCCGCGTACCGGCAACCCTGCACGTTGCAACAGCGCAATCATACGCTGCGTATCCTGCGCGCTAAACTGCCCTAAACGCTCGGACGTATGCGCCGCCATGACCATTCCTGCCGCCACAGCTTCGCCATGTAGCCAGTTACCGTAGCCCATTTCAGCTTCGATAGCATGACCAAATGTATGTCCCAGATTCAGTAAAGCACGTAACCCGGTTTCGCGCTCGTCGGCAGCGACAACTTCGGCTTTTAGCTCACAACAACGGCGAATACAGTACGCCATCGCTGATTCATCCAGCGCCATCAGCGCATCGATGTTGTCTTCAAGCCAGCAGAAGAACTCGCCGTCGAGGATAATGCCGTACTTAATGACCTCAGCCAGGCCGGAGGAGAGCTCGCGCTTTGGCAATGTTTTGAGACAATTAAGGTCGACGACCACGGAAACCGGCTGCCAGAAGGCGCCAATCATATTTTTACCGAGGGGATGGTTTACGGCCGTTTTGCCGCCAACCGAAGAGTCCACCTGCGAAAGCAGCGTGGTGGGAACTTGAATAAAACGTACGCCGCGCTGATAGCTCGCCGCGGCAAAACCGGTTAAATCGCCAACCACGCCGCCGCCGAGCGCCACGAGTGTGGTGTCGCGGCCATGTGGTTTTTGCAACAGCGCGGTAAATACCGTATCCATCACCGCCAGGCTTTTATACTGCTCGCCATCCGGCAGGATCACGCTGTCGACATTGACACCCGCTTGCTCCAGTACGGAGCGAACGGTATCAAGATAAAGCGGCGCCAGCGTTTCATTGGTGACCAGCATAACCTGGTCGCCTGATTTCAGTGGCAGAAAAGAAGCTGGATCGTTAAACAAACCAGCCGCGATGGTAATCGGGTAACTACGTTCCCCGAGAGTTACAGTCAGCTTCTCCATAACGCGACGTCCACCTCAGTTGCTTTACTCTGACGCACTTTATTAAGCCAGAATCAGTTGCTTTCCAGCATATGAATAATCTGGTTTGCAACGACTTTCGCGCTTTGATCGTCGGTGCGGATAGTCACATCGGCAATCTCTTCATACAGCGGATTACGCTCATCTGCCAACGCTTCAAGAACTTCACGTGGCGGCGCATCTACTTGTAATAAAGGACGCTTTTTATCGCGCTGCGTACGAGCAAGTTGTTTTTCGATCGTTGTTTCCAGGTAGACCACCACGCCGCGGGCGGAGAGACGGTTACGCGTTTCACGGGATTTTACTGAGCCGCCGCCAGTGGCGAGTACGATTCCCTGTTTTTCCGTCAACTCATTGATGATTTTTTCTTCACGATCGCGGAAGCCTTCTTCGCCTTCGACATCGAAGACCCAGCCGACGTCTGCGCCAGTGCGTTTCTCAATCTCTTGATCAGAATCGTAAAATTCCATGTTGAGCTGTTGGGCTAACTGGCGCCCAATAGTGCTTTTGCCGGCACCCATAGGCCCAACCAGAAAGATATTGCGTTTCTCTGCCATTTTTTCGGTACTACTAAGACTATTCGTTAATGATAAACCCGCTTCGCAGACACCCAGCGCAGCAGGACATGAACTGAAACCTCATATGCAATAGAGCGAGAGTCAGACTAAAAATTATCTCAATACTCCGGCTGGTTTGGCAACAGAATAAAATCACCGGACATAAAGGGAGGATTGATGTCGTACCCGACTCTCAAATCGGTACCCCTTGTATGCTAAATCCGTCCCCGCGTCAAACACCTGAAACGTGTTTAGCATGAAAAACCCGCTTAATGTACTGCCAGAATACGCGGCGTGATGAAGACAACCAGTTCACGTCGTTCATTATCTTTACCATCATGGCGAAACAGCTGCCCGAGTAAGGGGATTTCGCCAAGCAACGGCACGCTGTCGCGCGCCGACTTATTCTTCTGCGAAAAAATACCGCCCAACGCCAGGGTCTCGCCGCTTTTCACCTCGACTAAGGTTTCAATCTCTTGCTTATCAATTGCCAGCGCTTCGCCGTTTTCCTGCTGCAGTACCTGGCCTGGCGTATTTTCGCTAATGCGCAGTTTCAGGCGCACGCGATCCTGCTGTAGCACCGTCGGCGTCACCTCCATACCCAGGACCGCCTCTTTAAACTCAACCGAGGTGGCGCCGCTTTCTCCGCTGGAGACCTGATAGGGGATCTCGCTGCCCTGTTTGATACTAGCGGGTTGCATATGCGACGCCAGCAGGCGCGGACTGGCGATGATGTCCACCTGCTGCTTTTGCTCCAGCGCGGAAAGCTCAAGCTCCAGTAGCCGCCCGTTAATCCGGCCGATATTAAACCCGCCGCGGGTGGTCGCGTCTGATACCGACAGATTACTGCTCAGGTTGGTCATTTTCCCCATCCCCGGCGTGCTGCTGGCCTCCGCCAGGCTCCACTTCACGCCAAGCTCACGCAGGCTGGTCGCGCTCATTGACACAATGTGCGCCGCCAGCTCCACCTGGCCGACCGGCAGATCCATCTCTTCAGCCCACGCCTTCAGCGCCGGCAGATGCCGATCGTCGTCGCGGATTAACAGACGATTAGTTCGCCGATCGACGGTCATCGTGCCGCGGGCGCTCAACAGCTTGCTCCCGGATTTCGCCAGTTCGTCTGCGTCGGCATAGCGAAGCGGGATACTGTGGTTACGTAATGGCAGATTCTGCCAGCGTTTAGCCTGCTCGGCTTCCTGCTGCGTCCGTTTCGCTTGCTGCCACGCCAGCGTGTGGATGTACAACACCGTGCCCTGACGGGCCATTGTCAGTCCAGCGCTATCGAGAACCGACTGGAGCGCCTGTTGCCAGGGGACGCTATTTAAGTGGAGCGACAGCGTGCCGCTGACCTCCGGCGCCACGATTAAATTAAGATGTTGCATTTCCGCCAGGCTTTGCAGTACCTGGGCCACCGGTACATCATCAACCACCAGCGATACCGGCGGTTCTTTTTTCGCTGCCGCGGCCAGCAGCGGCAGCAGCAGAAGTAGCAGGCTTATCCTTCGCATCATGTTGGCTTTCCTTACGTGACCAGACCCAGCGTGCGGGTTCACACCCGGTATTGGCCTCCAGAGTTAATGTTTCTGCCGTTAGCTGTCGAATTCGCCAGCCGCCAGGCAAAACGTCGTTAATTCGTACACGCCGCCACTGACCGGTATGATCCTGAACAAGACCCAGCCACTGGGCCGGGCGGCCAACCCCGCCGCCGTAACGCCACTGCGTCAGCTGCGCGGTCTGGCAGTGGTCCTCGACCGGTAAAAAAGGATCGCGCGCTCCTGCCAGCAGCGGGCAAACCAGCAGCAGCATGTATCCTTTATATTTCATCGTCGCGCTCCAGTTGCAACGACATCTGTAGTACCCCTTTTTCATCATTTAGTGAAAAAGCGCTAGCGTGTACCCCGCAATCGGCAAGCCAGGCGAACAGCGGCGGCACCGACTGCCAGTTAACCGCCGCCAGCATCTCACCGCCGCGCCCTCGCGGTTGCCAGGCCTGTAACAAGATACCGGCCACGGGTGGCTCCAGCGGTGAAAAACGCCGGGCCGTCCAATCATCAACCACGCGCTGCTGCAGCGTGGCCCGCAACGGCATTACTCGCCACCATTGCGTCTGTAGGGGCGGCGGCGCAGGCTGCGAAGCGCTGACAACAACCAGCGAAAACGCCAGATACATTGCCGCAGCCAAAACTGTGGCGCAAAGTAACGCTAACGGCCATCCGCGCAGCGCCTGCAGGCGTTCAATCGCTGTCCGCATCGGCAGTGTCTCCAGGTAGAAAAAAGCTAAATGACCAGCGTCCCTGTGTATCGCGATGCGTTCCTCCTGCCATCGCCGGTTGAAACCCCTCCAGCTTGCCAAGCGCCTTTTCCAGCGCCGCCACCGCCTTGAGGTTCAGCGCCAGGCCGCTGAGGGTGATGCCCTGCGGTTGGTAGTCCAGTCTGGTTAACCACAGCGGCTCCGGCAACAGCGACGCTAACGTGAGCAATCGTGTCTGCCAGGCCTGCATTTCGGCTCGCCGCTGCGCTTGCCGTGCCTGTCGCTCACCGCGCTGTATTTCTTCGCGCATATCCCGCTCGCGTTGCAACAGCATGGAATAAAGCAGATTGTCGGCCTGGGCGCGCATCGCCTGCTGCGCCACGTCCATCTGACGCAACGCGCGCGTCGCTATCGTCAGGGCGGCGATGTTTAGCGCCATCGCCACCGCCAGCAGCCCGCCCAGACGCAAGCGTTGCCGCCGTCGCGTCTCGCGCCACGGCAGAAGATTAATCGGCTGCGCCATGGTTATTTACCTCCCAGCGCCAAACCAAGCGCGATAGCAAAGCGATCGCCGCAGGCGGGAAGCGGCGGCTGCAGGCGGTGGATTACGCTCCAGCAATCAAAGCTATTTTCCGCCAACGGCAGGCTGCTACAGAGCTGGAACTGTTCATCGTTGAGGCGCGAGGTTAAGTGCGAGAAAGAGGGGGCTTCAGCGCATGGACAATAGCCCCAGCGCTCCTGGGTCGCCCATAACCACTGCGCGTCCCCCTGCCAGACCAATCCCTGAGTCGCGTCAGTAAGCCAGGGAAAAAAAGAAGTGAGAGCAGCCGCATCCGGCACGATCGCCGCCAGGCGCAGCTTCAGCCGCCGAGCCAGTTGACGCAGCGCGTCGATATCCAAACGCTGAGCCGCCGTCGCCTGCCAGCCATCGTTAGCCGCGCGGGCGGTGTAATCGATACACAGCGAAGAGGCAGGCATTTCCAGCTGACGCGCCATCGTACCCGCTATCCACATTGCTCTTTCGTTTTCCCGCAGCGACACCTGTGGCGCCGGCAACTGCTTTTGCAGCGTACGGCTGGCAGGAAGCGCAATGCACACCTGATGCTGTAACGGCAGCTCGCGGCGCCAATCACGTAACCGCTTCACCGCCTCATTGATGTCAACGATGCTGCCCTGCGCCACCAGGCCGGGCGGCAGCGGAATTCGCCACCAGCGACGCAACGCCCAGCGTCCACGTTCGTACAATAGTGCCACTATGACGACGCTATCCTGTTGAATGTGAATTCCTATACGCCAATTTCTGAAAGTCATGCTTAGATCTCCTTATCCGCGATTGCGATTCAAGGAGCAGCCTGGATATACCATGTGGCGAAATGGGGGCTTTTAGCGTCGATCGACACGCCGTCTGGAAGACATAGCGCCAGCAAGCCGCCCCGTGGGGGTATATCAATGCTCCTGGCTTGCCTTTATACTACCGCGCGTTTGTTTATAAACTGCCCAAATAAAACTAAATGGGAATTCTCCGGTGAAGTTCGTAAAGTATCTTTTTATCCTTGCAGTTTGTTGCGTTCTGCTGGGAGCAGGCTCGATTTATGGCCTCTACAAATTTATAGAGCCGCAACTCCCCGACGTCGCGACCTTAAAGGATGTGCGCTTGCAGATCCCGATGCAGGTTTATAGCGCGGACGGCGAGCTCATTGCGCAATATGGCGAAAAGCGCCGCATCCCCGTCACTCTGCAGCAGATGCCGCCGGAGCTGATAAAAGCGTTTATCGCGACTGAAGATAGCCGCTTCTATGAGCATCATGGCGTCGATCCGGTGGGGATTTTCCGCGCCGCCAGCGTGGCGATGTTCTCAGGCCATGCCTCGCAGGGCGCCAGTACCATTACTCAGCAGCTTGCGCGTAACTTCTTCCTCAGCCCGGAAAAAACGATAACGCGTAAGATCAAAGAGGTTTTCCTTGCGATCCGCATCGAACAGCTGCTGAATAAAGACGAAATTCTCGATCTTTACCTCAATAAAATTTACCTCGGCTACCGCGCCTATGGCGTCGGCGCCGCCGCGCAGGTTTACTTCGGTAAAACGGTCGATCAGCTGACGCTGAGCGAAATGGCGGTCATCGCCGGTCTACCAAAAGCGCCTTCCACCTTTAACCCGCTCTATTCGCTGGATCGCGCGACCTCGCGTCGCAACGTGGTGCTGTCGCGTATGCTGGGCGAAGGCTATATCACCCAGGCACAGTACGATCAGGCGCGCAGCGAGGCGATTGACGCCAGCTATCACACGCCGGAAATCGCCTTCTCCGCCCCGTATTTGAGCGAAATGGTGCGTCAGGAGATGGTCAACCGCTACGGCGAGCAGGCCTACGAAGACGGCTATCGCGTCTACACCACCATCACGCGTAAAAACCAGCAGGCCGCCCAGCAATCGGTGCGTAAAAACGTGCTCGATTACGACATGCGCCACGGCTATCGCGGCCCGGCCAACGTGCTGTGGAAAGTTGGCGAGCCCCCGTGGGATAACAAAAAAATCCTCGATACGCTGAAAAAACTGCCGGGCGTCGGCCCGCTGGCGCCGGCGGTAGTCACCTCCGCGAACCCGCAGGAAGCCGTCGCGTTGCTGGGCAACGGCACGTCGGTGGCGTTAACGATGGATGGCGTCCGCTGGGCGCGTCGCTACGTTTCCGATACGCAACAAGGCTCGACGCCGCGCAAAGTGACCGACGTCATTCAGACCGGGCAGCAAATTTGGGTGCGCAAAGAGGGCGACAAATGGTGGCTGTCGCAGGTGCCGGAAGTGAACTCCGCGCTGGTCTCTATCAACCCGCAAAATGGCGCGATTATCGCTCTGGTCGGCGGCTTTGACTTCAATCAGAGTAAATTCAACCGCGCTACCCAGGCGCTACGTCAGGTTGGCTCCAATATCAAGCCGTTCCTTTATACCGCGGCGATGGACAAAGGCTTAACCCTCGCCAGTATGCTTAACGATGTGCCGATCTCCCGCTGGGATGCCGGCGCGGGCTCCGACTGGCGGCCAAAAAACTCGCCGCCGCAGTACGCCGGCCCTATTCGTTTGCGTCAGGGATTAGGTCAGTCGAAGAACGTGGTGATGGTGCGCGCGATGCGCGCAATGGGCGTCGATTATGCGGCAGAGTATCTGCAGCGTTTCGGCTTCCCGGCGCAGAACATCGTCCATACCGAATCACTGGCGCTGGGTTCCGCTTCCTTTACCCCGCTACAGGTCGCCCGCGGCTACTCGGTAATGGCTAACGGCGGCTTCCTGATTAACCCGTACTTCATTAGCAAGATCGAGAACGACCAGGGCGGCGTGCTGTTTGAAGAGCGGCCTAAGGTCGCCTGTCCGCAGTGTAATTCGCCGGTGATCTACGGCGATACGCCGAAATCCAACGTGCTGGAAAACCAGGATGTCGAAGAGGTCGCCACCTCTCAGGAGCCGCAAAACGGCGACGTCCCGCCGCAGCCGCAGCTTGAGCAGGCTAATCAGTCGCTGGTCGCGCAAAGCGGCGCGCCGGAGTATGCCCCGCATGTTATCAACACGCCGCTGGCCTTCTTGATTAAAAGCGCGCTGAATACCAATATTTTCGGCGAACCGGGCTGGATGGGCACCGGCTGGCGTGCGGGCCGCGATCTGCAGCGTCATGATATCGGCGGCAAAACCGGTACCACCAACAGCTCGAAAGACGCGTGGTTCTCCGGCTACGGTCCGGGCGTAGTGACTTCGGTGTGGATTGGTTTCGATGACCACCGTCGCGATTTGGGCCGTACCACCGCTTCCGGCGCGATTAAAGATCAGATTTCGGGTTATGAAGGCGGCGCTAAAAGCGCCCAACCGGCTTGGGATGATTTTATGAAACGGGTGCTGGAAGGCGTGCCGGAAGAGCCGTTAACGCCGCCGCCGGGTATTGTGACGGTGAATATCGACCGCAGCACAGGTCAACTGGCTAACGGCGGCAACAGCCGCGCCGAGTACTTCATCGAGGGCACACAGCCTACCCATCAGGCGGTGCGCGAAGTTGGCACCACCATTACCGATAGCGGTGGCGAAACCCACGAGTTGTTCTAGTGAAAACCACTTTCTAAAAGGTGGCCTGAGAGCAGCAAAAAAACCGCCGAAATGAACTGCACCCGAAAAGTTGGACACCCAACGAAGTAAGGTGCAGTTTTTTATGGGCAAGGAATTCCAGCAGGCTCTCAGGTTGCTGATGGCCTTCTATCATTGCTATCTCAGACAAAAAAAGGCTTACTGTTCTAAAAAACTTCCGATGTCCCTTTCCATGGAAACAACTAAGACAAGGATTTTTTATGTCAAGAAAACTAGCTCCTGGTTACTGTATAGTCGAACAGCCGGGCTCTATATCTCTTCAAGCTGGGTTGTTATTCCGAAACCGCAATAGCAGTGCCGCGCGTTACTTTGAACAGCTAAATGCAGGTACGCCCTGGGTCAAACCCGGGCAAATACTCATTGTCGCCGACCCAAATAGCACGATGACAGAACAGACACTCCGTTTGCTCCATCAGGCAAAACAACAGGTAAATAACAATCTGGTAGGAGTCAGTACCGATGAGGCCAGTTTTCTTCAAAGAAACTATGGAATGATTGCCGGAATAACGACTGCAGGAGATAAAATTTTTGGCGCTATCGGGGATGCTGGAGAAAAATACTTCAAAGCTATAGAAACCACGCTAAAAAAAATAGAGGCCAGCTATCAAAATCAGTTTCGGACGCAAGGTACGCTTATAGGACAACAGTTTTTTGTTGAGAGAAATCAACTACTGGCTGAACTTAAAATATTAGTTAATAAACCTATTATTAAATATTTAGCAAAACACTCAATCAAATTCCGGCCATATGAGGATATGCGAAGAGCATTAAACCTATCCAGTCGTTCAATTGTCCATGAATGGTCAACGGTTGGAGTAGGTGCTATCCCTGGATATTCCACCTATACCGGTAATGCTGCCAGAGCGGCCCGCTTTTTAAAGTATGGCGGATATATTGGCATTGCATTTTCGTTTGCTGGGGCAACAAATAACATTATAAAATCTTGTACTACTGGAAGAGAAAGTGAATGTGGTAATACAGCATTTAAAGAATATTTTAAATTTGGTGCAAGCACGACGTTAGGTTTAGCCGGAGGTGCTTATGGCTCCACCGGCGCAGTAGCCCTTTGCGTGGGCGTAGGGCTAGCAACAGCTGGAACGGGGGCATTGCCATGCGCGATTATCGGGGGTCTTGCCGGAGGATATATAGGTGGTAAATTCGGCGAGTACTCGTCAAAAAAAATATTGGAATTAACAGGATACTAGTAATATGCAATACCTGAGCTATGCGTTATTGATTTGTTGTGTGATAGGCATCCTGTTAATGATCGTCTCGTATTTCATATTCATTTCTCACAGAAAAGAATATAGTGCCATCTTAGAAAGTTATTTAGCAAGCAAGCTTGAATTCCCAATGCTATACAACATCCAATCGATGACTGGTTTTTTTGGAGCTTATCCTGTATCACGTTTCTTTCTGGGATTAAAAGAAAATAAAAAAATCCTTTTCATCACAAAAGAAAGCAACGCATATTCATTCTTCTTACAAAAACCAACATTATCAATAGAATGGATGAAGAAATTCTGTTTTTTCTGGAAGACATCTGTAATGTTAGTTCTTATTCCTTGTATTACCGCTTTAATTATTCACGTACTAAGTTTGGCATAACTTTCGTTTTCTTCACCATCAGTAAAGCGCCAGCAATGTTTCCAGCAGGTTTAAGTCAAAGCCACTTTCAGCGAAAATGGCTTTGACGATGGCGACAACAATGTTAGCCGCTTACAAACGCCCCTGCGCCTGTAGCCATTCACGCACCAGAAACAGCGCGCTGACGTTACGCGCTTCATTGAAGTCTTCTTCTTCCAGTAGCGACATCAGCTGCGACAGCGGCCAGCGCACCTGCGGCAGCGGTTCCGGCTCATCGCCCGGCAGCGATTCCGGATAGAGATCTTCCGCCACCATAATATTCATTTTGCTGGAGAAATAAGATGGCGCCATGCTGAGCTTCTTCAGGAAGGTCAATTGACGGGCGCCGAAACCCACCTCTTCTTTCAGCTCGCGGTTGGCGGCTTCCATGGCGGTTTCGCCAGGGTCGATAAGCCCTTTGGAGAAACCCAGCTCGTAGGATTCGGTGCCGACCGCATATTCGCGGATTAAAATAATGTGGTCGTCAACAATCGGCACAATCATTACGGCTTCACGCGCGGTGGGCCGCATGCGTTCATAAACGCGACGCACGCCGTTGCTGAACTCCAGGTCCACGCTTTCAACATTAAAAAGACGCGAACGCGCTACCGTTTCAACGTTGAGAATGGTGGGTTTTTGTAATGATTTGCTCATTGTCATCGGTCTATGCTGTGATTACAGAAGTCATTGTGCGATACGCAGCACGGTTTCGGCAATCCAAATTGCCACTAATTTACATAGTTGCAACGTTTTGCTTGCAATGCAAAGATTCATAAAGATAAAAAAGTCAATAGGTTGAATTTGTTTTGAGAATTTACCGATTCCTGAGTTTTCCCGTTTTTGATAAGCTTACATGCTGCTGCATTGCACAATAAAATTTCCTGCATTAGACAACATGTGCCGATAAACAATTAAAATTACTATGACGATGGGATGGGCATGGGCACCTTTCTGACCTTTTTCACAGCTCTGCTACTCTGTGTCTTGCTTATCGGGTGGTGGTATCGATCTCATGCCAGACGTCGTCGCCTCCCCTTACTGCAAGCCTTTAGCGACGCGACGACCCGCAAGCTTTCTGATGATGAACGCCAGGCGGTCGAAAAGTATCTCGATGGCCTCAGCCAGTCGCAACAGGTACCGGCGACCGGCGCCAGCGTCGCGCCTGTCGCCCTGAAACTCAATGAGCAGAGCGACACCGTTTATACCGTCACCCGCGCCGTCACCCGCTACGGTATTTCGTCTGATGAGCCCAACAAATGGCGCTACTTCCTCGACTCGGTGGAGGTTCATCTGCCGCCGTTCTGGGAACAGCATATCAACGACGAGAACAGCGTCTCGCTGATCCCAACCGATAGCCTGCCGCTGGTGATTGTTCTCAACGACCACACCTTGCGCGACTATCCGCAGGAAGCCCGCGGCTACGCGCTTGAACGCGCGTCGGCTACCCAGGCGTCGATTCGCGGTGAAGAGAGTGAACAGGTCGAACTGCTGAATATCCGCCAGGAAACCCAGGAAGAGCATGCCCTAAGCCGTCCTGACAGCCTGCGCGAAGGGATCATGATTGTCGCAGCCTTCCTGCTGTTCTATTGCTGTCTGATCTCCCCGGATGTCTTCGCGCCGTGGCTGCTCGGCGGCGGCGTGCTGCTGTTGGCCGCGGGCGTATGGGGCATTTACGCGCCGCCGCTGGCCGGTTCGCTACGCGAAATCCACTGCCTGCGCGGGATGCCGAAACGCTGGGGACTGTTTGGCGAGAACGACCAGGAACACGTTAATAATATTTCGCTGGGGATTATCGACCTTATCTATCCGCGCCACTGGCAACCGTGGATCGCCCAGGATCTGGGACAGCAAACCGATATTGATATTTATCTTAACCGCCACGTTGTTCGCCAGGGGCGATTCCTGTCGCTGCACGATGAAGTGAAACACTTCCCGCTGCAGTACTGGCTGCGCAGCGCGATTATCGCCGCCGGCGCGCTGCTGGTCGTCATCATGCTGTGGATTAGCGTACCGCTGAATATGCCCTTTAAATTCACGCTCTCCTGGCTTAAGGGGGCCCAGACCATCGAAGCCACCACCGTCGGCCAGCTTGAAAAGGCGAAAGTGCGTATCGGCGACACGCTGCAATTAAAAGGTACCGGGATGTGCAACATCCGTACGCCGGGCGCCTGGAGCGCGAAAGACGCGTCACCGTTTACGCCGTTCGACTGTTCGCAGATTATCTGGAACGACGCGCCTCCCCTGCCGCTGCCGGAGTCCGATATCGTCGGTAAGGCCACGGCGCTGGTCCAGGCGGTACAGCGCCAGTTGCATCCTGACCCGGACGACGATTCGCACGTTAGCCCGGCATTACGTTCGGCAATTCAGAAATCAGGAATGGTGCTGCTGGATGACTTCGGCGATATCGTGCTGAAAACCAACGATCTCTGCTCGGCGAAAGATGACTGCGTGCGTCTGAAGAACGCGCTGGTCAACCTTGGCAATACCCGCAACTGGGAAGCGCTAACCAAACGCGCCACCGCCGGTAAGCTCGATGGCGTGAACGTGTTGCTGCGCCCGGTGAGCGCCGAATCGCTGGAGAATCTGGTGACCACCTCCACCGCGCCGTTTGTGATGCGTGAAACCTCGCGCGCGGCGCAGGCGCTAAATAGCCCGGCCCCTGGCGGATTCCTGATCGCCAGCGATGAAGGCAGCGAACTGGTCAATCAGCCGTGGCCGGCTATCAGCCTGTACGATTATCCTGCCCACGAGCAGTGGGGCGAGCTGCAGCGCCTGGCGGGCATGTTGATGCACACGCCATTCCATGCGGAGGGGATTGTCACTAATCTTTATACCGATGCCAATGGCACCCAGCATATCAACCTGCACCGCATTCCCGATCGCAGCGGGCTGTGGCGCTATCTTGGCACCACTCTGCTGCTGCTGGCGATGCTTGGTTGTATGTCGTGGCACGGCGTGCAGGCGATCCGCCGCTATCAGCGCCAGCGCCTGCGCATGGAAGAAATTCAAAAATATTATGAAAGCTGCCTGAATCCGGTTCTTATCCCTTCCCCGGATCATCAAGATTAATTCCTGCGCGACAGGGTATGATACCCTGTCGCGCATTTCCCCCTCGCTGGAGACTCACCATGCAAATCAATATCGCGTGGCAGGAGGTTGATACCGTTCTGCTGGATATGGATGGCACGCTGCTCGACCTCGCCTTCGACAACTACTTCTGGCAAAAATTGGTCCCGGAAACCTGGGGCGCCGCGCGCGGACTCAACCTGCAGGAAGCCAAAGCGGCAATGCACCAGGAGTATCACGCCGTGCAGCATACGCTAAACTGGTACTGTCTTGATTACTGGAGCGAGCGACTGGGTTTGGATATTTGTGCGATGACCAGCGAGCAGGGACCGCGGGCAAAACTGCGGGAAGATACCGTGCCATTCCTTGATGCGCTGCGGGCCAGCGGCAAGCGCCGCATCCTGCTGACCAACGCGCACCCGCATAATCTGGCGGTGAAGCTTAAGCACACCGGTCTGGACGCGCACCTTGATTTATTACTTTCCACCCACACATTTGGTTATCCGAAAGAGGATCAGCGCCTGTGGCGCGCGGTGGCGGAAGAAACCGGCCTTGATGCGCGCAAAACGCTGTTTGTCGATGACAGCGAGGCTATCCTGGACGCGGCGGCGCAGTTCGGCATTCGTTATTGCCTGGGCGTCACCAATCCGGATTCCGGCCTGGCGGAAAAACAGTATGCCCGCCATCCTGGCGTGAACGATTACCGGCGGCTGATCCCTTCCCTGACTCCGGAGGAGAGGCCATGAAAGATAAGCCCGCTGAAAGCGTCAGGCTGGACAAATGGCTCTGGGCAGCCCGCTTTTATAAAACTCGCGCCATTGCGCGCGAAATGGTTGAAGGCGGCAAGGTGCACTACAACGGACAACGTAGTAAGCCGAGCAAAATCGTCGAGCTGAATGCCACCCTGACCCTGCGCCAGGGCAACGACGAGCGCACCGTTATCGTCAAAAGCGTTACCGAACAGCGCAGGCCAGCCAGCGAAGCCGTCATGCTGTACGAAGAGACGGCGGAGAGTATCGAGAAACGCGAAAAAGTGGCGCTGGCGCGTAAGCTGAATGCGCTCACGATGCCGCACCCAGACAGACGTCCGGACAAAAAAGAGCGCCGCGACCTGATGAGATTTAAACACGGCGACAGCGAATAGCGCTGCCGCCAGCAAGAGAGATGATTATGACTCAACACGATCAATTACATCGTTATCTGTTTGAAAACTATGCCGTGCGCGGTGAACTGGTCACCGTATCGGACACGTTGGAACAGATCCTGGCCAACCATAGCTACCCGCAGCCGGTGAAAACCGTGCTGTCGGAGCTGCTGGTCGCCACCAGCCTGCTGACCGCCACGCTGAAGTTCGCCGGCGATATTACCGTTCAGCTGCAGGGCGACGGCCCGCTCTCGCTGGCGGTGATCAACGGCAATAACCAGCAGCAGCTACGCGGCGTCGCTCGGGTTCAGGGTGAAATCCCGGAAGGCGCGGACCTGAAAACGCTGGTCGGCAACGGCTATCTGGTCATTACCATCTCTCCACAGGAAGGCGAGCGCTATCAGGGCGTTGTTGGCCTGGAAGGCGATACCCTGGCGGCATGCCTGGAAGATTACTTCCAGCGTTCCGAACAGCTGCCGACCCGTCTGTTTATTCGTACCGGCGAGCACGACGGTAAAGCGGTGGCCGGCGGCATGCTGCTGCAGGTGATGCCGGCTCAGGACGCGCAGCTTAACGACTTCGAGCATCTGGCGACCCTGACCGAGACCATCAAGGCGGAAGAGCTGTTCACCCTGCCGGCGACCGATGTATTATGGCGCCTGTACCATGAGGAAGAGGTGACGGTATACGACCCGCAAGACGTCGAGTTCAAATGCACCTGTTCTCGCCAGCGCTGCGCCGATGCGCTGAAGACGCTGCCGGATGAAGAAGTCGACAGCATCCTCGCCGACGAAGGCGAAATTGATATGCATTGCGACTACTGCGGTAATCATTATCTGTTCAACGCGATGGACATCGCCGAGATCCGCAATAACGCCTCGCCGGCGGATCCGCAGGTACACTAATCGCCCCTCTCGCCGGGCGTTGCCGGGTTTTTCTAACCCGCCGCGCCTGGCGTCAACTATTTCGACCGCGTGTTGAATCGATTTTCACTGAAAGAGTTACGTAACTTTCTTTCAAGAAAGCGATTACATTCACATTTCAGCAGTTTTTTTAATTACTTTTTAACCATTCGGAAACATCTATCGCCACCTGCGGCCGTTTTCCTGAGATAATCACGCGCACTTCGTGACAGGAGTCACTGTGTTTTTCGTAAGAAAGGCGTTTGTCGAGATACGTAAATCTATGAGCCTGGTCGCGGTCTATTCCCTGAAAGAAACCCTACAATTTAAAGCAGTACATATTGGCTAAGGAGCAGTGACATGCGCGTTAATAGTTTAACCCCGCAGGATCTCAAGGCTTACGGTATCAATGACGTCCAGGAAATTGTCCACAACCCGAGCTTCGATACGCTGTATCAGGAAGAGCTCGACCCGAAACTGGAAGGTTATGAGCGTGGCGTATTAACCAATCTTGGCGCCATCGCCGTCGATACCGGCATTTTCACCGGCCGTTCGCCGAAAGATAAATATATCGTCCGTGACGATACCACTCGCGATACCGTGTGGTGGTCTGATAAAGGCAATGGCAAGAACGACAACAAGCCGCTCTCCCAGGAAACCTGGCAGCACCTGAAAGGTCTGGTGACTCACCAGCTGTCGGGCAAACGCCTGTTTATCGTCGACGCCTTCTGCGGCGCCAACGCCGACACCCGCCTCAGCGTGCGCTTCATTACTGAAGTCGCCTGGCAGGCACACTTTGTTAAGAACATGTTCATTCGCCCGAGCGAAGAAGAGCTGGCAGCCTTCGAGCCGGACTTTATCGTCATGAATGGCGCGAAGTGCACCAACCCGCAGTGGAAAGAGCAGGGTCTGAACTCCGAAAACTTCGTGGCTTTCAACCTGACCGAGCGCATCCAGCTTATCGGCGGCACCTGGTACGGCGGCGAAATGAAGAAAGGGATGTTCTCGATCATGAACTACCTGCTGCCGCTGCAGGGCATCGCTTCGATGCACTGCTCCGCTAACGTCGGAGAAAAAGGCGATGTCGCCGTGTTCTTCGGCCTGTCCGGCACCGGTAAAACCACCCTCTCCACCGACCCGAAACGCCGCCTGATTGGCGATGACGAGCACGGTTGGGATGATGACGGCGTGTTTAACTTCGAAGGCGGCTGCTACGCGAAGACCATTAAGCTGTCGGAAGCCAACGAGCCGGATATCTATCACGCGATCCGCCGCGATGCGCTGCTGGAAAACGTCGTGGTACTGGCTGACGGCACCATCGATTTTGATGACGGTTCGAAGACCGAGAACACCCGCGTCTCCTACCCGATCGACCATATCGAAAATATCGTTAAGCCGGTGTCGAAAGCCGGTCACGCTACCAAGGTCATCTTCCTGACCGCCGACGCCTTTGGCGTATTGCCGCCGGTTTCACGTCTGACCGCTGACCAGACTCAGTACCACTTCCTGTCTGGCTTTACCGCCAAGCTGGCCGGTACCGAGCGCGGCGTAACCGAGCCGACCCCAACCTTCTCCGCCTGCTTCGGCGCCGCGTTCCTGTCGCTGCACCCGACGCAGTACGCTGAAGTGCTGGTAAAACGCATGCAGGCTTCCGGCGCCCAGGCCTACCTGGTCAACACCGGTTGGAACGGTACCGGCAAACGTATCTCAATTAAAGATACCCGCGCGATTATCGACGCCATCCTCGACGGTTCGCTGGATAACGCCGAAACCTTCACTCTGCCGATGTTCAACCTGCAGATCCCAACCGAGCTGCCGGGCGTCGATACCCATATCCTCGACCCGCGTAATACCTACGGTTCTCCGGAGCAGTGGCAGGAGAAAGCCGATCAGCTGGCGAAACTGTTTATTGAGAACTTCGAGAAGTATACCGATACCCCGGCCGGCGCTGCGCTGGTTGCGGCTGGTCCGAAGCGTTAATCAGGTCGCAGAGACAACAAAGCCGGGCGATGCCCGGCTTGAGATTGATGACAAACCTCATGCAACCATTGAACTTACAGATTGCAAGAGACAAATAACAAGGAAAATCAATTTATTGATTTTCGGCTGATAACCACAAAGAAGGAAAAACCACGCTTTTTCCTTCTTTGTCAGCAGTCTGAAGCCGGGCGATGCCCGGCTTTTTTATATTTATACGCTAATCAACTCTCTTTTGCGGGCTTCGCCGGCGACAACGCGCGATGCACCGGAATCGGTAGCCAGGCGCGGATCAGCAGGCCGCCGCGTTCGCTGGTGCCAATCTCCAGGCGACCGTTATGATTGTCGATAATACGCTGCACTATCGCCAGCCCCAGCCCGGTGCCGCTGGTGCTACGGGCGCTATCGCCGCGCACAAACGGCTGGAACAGATGTTCGCGCTGTTCCGGTTTAATCCCCGGGCCGTCATCTTCCACCTGGAACCAGGCGCGGCTGGCTTCGCTGCCGCTGCTGACTTTAATCCAGCCCTTACCGTAACGAGCGGCGTTCACCACCATATTGGCTAACGCGCGTTTGATCGACAGCGGATGCAGGCGCAGCGGAATTTCTCCGGCCTGCAGATCGGTGGCGATTTCCCGCTCGTAGCCGCTTTCGGCGGCGATCACTTCGCCTAACACGGCGTTGAGATCCGCAAGCTCCATCGGCATCTCCTGGCCGGTGCGCAGGTAATCAATAAACTGCTCGATGATGGCGTTGCACTCTTCGATATCTTTATTGATCGACTCGGCGAGATAGCCGTCCTGCTCGCCCATCATCTCCGTCGCCAGCCGGATCCGCGTCAGCGGCGTGCGCAAATCGTGGCTGACCCCGGCCATCAGCAGCGTACGGTCATCCGCCAGCTGTTTGACCCCGGCGGCCATATGGTTGAAGGCGCGGGTCACCGAACGCACTTCCGACGCGCCGTATTCGCGCAGCGGCGGCGGAATAATCCCGCGCCCGACCTGCAGCGCGGCATGTTCAAGGTCGACCAGCGGCCGGTTCTGAATGCGGATAAATAGCCACGCGCCGCCAATGGCCAGCAGCATTATCGCCAGCGTATAGCGGAATAGCGGCGAGAAATCGCCCTGATGGATTTCAGTCAGCGGTACCCGCACCCAGATATTCGGCGACAGCCAGGTCTTCAGCCACACCACCGGCGAGCTTTTGTTGACCTCAACCCGCACTTCGGTCGGCCCGCCAAGCTGGTGCGCCATCTGCTGGCTTAAGAATTCATAATGCTGCGCCCAGCGCAGGCCTGCGTCTTCCGCCGCCTCATTGGAATAGAGCGAAATCCCCAGCTCGCGGTAAATTTCGCGGCGAAACGCCGGCGGTACCACCAGTTGAGTGCCGTCTTCCAGCTGCAGTTTATCGGTCATCAGCATACGGACTTCGTATGCCAACACCTTGTTAAACTGCTGCAGGCTCGGCAGGATCGCGAAATTCAGCACCACCAGATAGGTCGTCACCAGGCTGACGAACAGCAGGGTGACGATCAGTAACAGGGTGCGGGCAAATGAGCTTCGCGGCGAAAAACGCACGCGCTTCATGCCTTAGAACCGTCCGGTACGAAGACGTAGCCCAGTCCCCAAACGGTCTGGATGTAGCGCGGGTGCGCCGGATCTTCTTCCACCATGCGGCGCAGGCGGGAGATTTGTACGTCGATGGAGCGCTCCATCGCCGAGTATTCGCGGCCGCGGGCAAGGTTCATCAGCTTATCGCGGGACAGCGGCTCGCGCGGATGGCTAACCAGCGCTTTTAATACCGCGAACTCACCGCTGGTGAGCGGCATCGGCTCATCTTCACGGAACATCTCGCGGGTGCCGAGGTTCAGTTTGAACTTGCCAAAAGCAATCACCGCTTCTTCTTGCGATGGCGCGCCCGGCAGCTCGTTCGCTTGGCGGCGCAGCACGGCGCGGATACGGGCCAGCAGTTCGCGCGGGTTAAACGGTTTAGGAATGTAATCATCGGCGCCGATTTCCAGGCCCACGATACGGTCCACTTCTTCCCCTTTCGCCGTCACCATAATGATCGGCATCGGGTTGCTCTGGCTACGCAGACGGCGGCAGATAGATAAACCATCTTCGCCCGGCAGCATCAGATCCAGCACCATCAGGTGGAAGGATTCACGGGTCAGCAGGCGATCCATCTGTTCGGCGTTCGCCACGCTACGAACCTGGAAGCCCTGCTCGGTCAGATAACGTTCCAGCAGCGCGCGCAGGCGCATATCGTCATCCACAACCAGAATCTTATAATTCTCTTGCATTGTTTGTACTCCCAAAGGTTCACTGCAATCGTTAGTGCGTATTCTTAAAAACCCACGCTAATACGACCAGCCAAATCTGGTATATATTCTAGTCGAAATTGTTACAAAGCATATTAAACAGCAATTTATACCCGTCATTCTTCAAGTTGCACGTGCGTTGGCTGCGTGCGCTCACCCCAGTCACATAGTTATCTATGCTCCTGGGGATTCACACACTTGCCGCCTTCCTGCAACTCGAATTATTTAGGGTAAACCCGTCATTCTGAGCAAAATTTACCACCGGCGCGACAAAAAAGAAAAAGGCGGAGGGTCTCCTCCGCCTTTTTAGCTAATTTTGCCGCTTACGCGCGTCGTTGGCTCATGCCGTACCACAGCACCACCAGGAAGCATAGCAGCGGCAACCCATAGGCCAACGCGGTACTGTAGCGGTCGGCCAGCGCCCCCATGAAGTAAGGCATAATCGCCCCGCCGACGATGGCCATAATCATAAACGAGCTGGCGCGTTTGGTATGGCTGCCCATATTTTTAACGCCCAGCGCGAAAATGGTCGGGAACATAATCGACATAAAAAAGAAGACCGCAATCAGCGCCACCACCGACACGCCATCAATGCTCATCATCACCAGACCGCAGAGCACGATATTGACCAGCGAGTAAACCATCAGCAGCGTCGCCGCCTGCACCCGCCCCATCAGCCAGGTACTGAAGAAACGACCGACCATAAAGCTAATCATCGCAATCGACAGCAGATAGGAAGCGTGCTGGTTTGTCACGCCATGCCAGTGCTCGGTCGCATAGTTGATAAAGAACGCCCCCACGCCGACCTGCGCGGCAACGTAAAAGAACTGGGCGATGACCCCGCCGGTAAAGTGGCGATGCTGCCACAGCCCTTGTGCCGCTTCTTGCTGACTGCCCTCATCTTCGCGAATATCCGGCATCGGCGTGCGGCGGAACAGCAGCGCGATGGCCAGCACCAGCACGGCGATAGCGACATAGGTGATTTTTACCGAGCTCTGATCGCCGGTATTGCTCTGAGTGGCTGAAAAGAACAGCGTGCCGCCGATCAGCGGGCCAATAAACTGCCCCAGTCCGTTAAACGACTGCGCCAGATTCAACCGCCGCTCGGCGCCTTTACTATCGCCAAGTACCGTCGCATAAGGGTTCGCCGCGGTCTCAAGGCAACCTAATCCACAGGCAATCACAAACAGCGCGAAGAGGAATAGCGCAAAGCTATTCACGCTCGCCGCCGGCACAAACAGCAGCGCGCCAAGCGCATACAGGCACAAACCGACCAGGATCCCCGCTTTATAACCGCGTTTATCCATAAAATAGCCGGCGGGCAGCGCCACCAGGAAGTAGGCGCCAAAATAGGCCGCCTGCAGTAAACCGGACTGCGCTTTGGTGACGTGCAGGGTCTCCTGAAAGTGTTTATTGAGAACATCGAGCAGGCCGTAAGAGAGCCCCCACATAAAGAACAGGCTGGTGACCAGCATAAATGCCCAGCGCAGATTAGGGGTCGCCCCGGCGCGGGCCGCCAGCGGCTCCGCCGTTTTATTCACTAGCATGGTGAGATCCTCAGTAGAGTACAGAGTTGTTTTATTGATCCTGCAAAGAGAATATGCGCTCCATCGACACCCATTTTTCGCCTGCCGGCGTCCAGGGGGTGGGAACCTGGTATTGCCACATCAGCGCTTCCCAGCGCTGAATGACCGGGTGGTTCAGGCTGTGCTGAGCAAAGCGTTCGCCATCGAAATCCCCGGCGACCTCCATCACCATAAACAGCCGCGTGCCAAGCCGGTAAATCTCCATATCCAGCACGCCATGGGCGCGCAGGTGCCCGGCGACTTCCGGCCAGATACGTTCATGCAGACGCTGGTATTCGGCGATTTTCTCCGCCGAATCGACTAAATCCAGCGCCTGACACAGCCGCCGCCGCGCGACGATGGCGTTCATGACAGCGCCCTGTCGAGATGCAAATATCCGCCGTCCACCGATAGCCACTGCCCGGTAGTGTGCGACGCGCGCGAGGAGATAAGAAACACCACGGTGTTGGCGATCTCTTCCGGCGTGGTCATGCGTTTGCCCAGCGGAATGCGTTGGTTAATCGCCGCCATCTGCCGCTGCGGATCGGGGAAGGTATTTATCCAGCGCTGGTACTGCGGCGTCAGCACTTCCGCCGGAACCACCGCGTTGACGCGCACGCCGCTCTCACGCAGCGATACCGCCCATTCACGGGTTAATGCCAGCACCGCCCCTTTCGCCGCGGTATAGCCGCTGGTGCCGCCCTGGCCGCTGAGCGCGGTTTTCGAGGCGATATTGACGATAGCGCCCCGCGCCGCCTCTAACGCTTCGCGGCACAGGTGGGCCATCTGATAGTAGTGGATCAGGTTTTTCTCAAGCGATCCGAGAAACGCCTCACGCCCGGCCTCGAGCCCTACGCCATCGTTCACTCCGGCGTTATTCACCAGCGCATCAATGCGGCCAAAGCGCGCCAGCACCTGACCTACCGCCCCGGCGCATTCAGCCTCCTGGCACAGGTCGGCGATAATGAGCTCACTTTGCGGCGCGATTTGCTTCAACCTATCCATAAACCCCTGCTCAGGCAGGGCGTTAGTGACGATGACCGGCACCGCCCCCTCTTCCGCCAGCAGTTGCGTCACGGCCGCGCCGATCCCCGAGCCGCCGCCGGTGACGATAACCACTTTGTCTTTAAGAAATAGATCCACGCTTCGCCTCCGTTAAACCATAAACCCGACAGGCAGTGCCGCCCCAAATAGCTGACCGCTGCGTTTCCGTCAGCGGAGCCAGCGCCGTTTCGCACAGCTGGTAAACCTGGCGATACTCCGCCGCCAGCAGGCATACCGGCCAGTCGGAACCAAACATTAGCCGCTGCGGGCCAAACAGCTCCAGCGCGGCGTCGAAGAAAGGCAGCAGCTGTTCCTCAGTCCAGCATCCGCGCCCGGCTTCGGTCACCAGGCCGGAAAGTTTGCCCACCACATGCGGTAATGCGGCCAGCGGCCGCGCCTGTTCGGCCCAGTGGGCCGCGCCGCGCGCGATATCCGGCTTGCCGAAATGATCGAGTACCAGCCAGTGGTCATCGTGGCGGGCGGCAAAGCGTGCCGCCGCCGCGAGATGACGATGGGTAACCAACAGATCCCAGCTATAGCCCTGGCGCTGCAACTGCTGCATTCCTCGCGAGACCGCCTCGCGCTCAAGCCACGCTGCCGGGTCGGCTTCATCCTGCACCTGATGGCGCAACCCGCACAACTGGCCGCGCCACTGCGTCAGCTTGTCTCCGAGATCCGCGGCGGTAATATCCAGCCAGCCCACCACGCCGCATACGCCTGCTGCTTGAGAAACCTGCGCCACCAGCCAGGCGGTTTCGTTTTCATCATGACGCGCCTGCACTACCACCGCGCCATCGAGCTGGTGCTGCGCCAGCAGCGGCTGGAGCTGCGGGGGGTAAAAATCCCGGCGCAGTTGCGGCATGTCGTCATCAATCCACGGGTAATCCTGTGGCTGATAGCGCCAGTAGTGGTGGTGGGCGTCAATGCGCAACATGCGCTTCTCCACGGTAGCGGTACTGCTCGATAGAAGCCTGGTGCATTTCAATCGAGTAGCCCGGCGCCTGCGGTGGCATATAAGCTGCGCCGCGGATTTCGCAAGGGTGCAGGAAGTGCTCGTGCAGATGGTCGACAAACTCAATCACCCGCCCTTCATGGGTACCGGCGATGCACAGGTAGTCAATCATCGACAGGTGCTGGACGTATTCGCACAGTCCGACGCCGCCGGCGTGCGGGCAAACCGGCAGGTTGTACTTCGCCGCCATCAGCATCACCGCCAGCACTTCGTTGACGCCACCTAACCGGCAGGCATCGATCTGCACCACGTCAATCGCGCCGCGCATAATGAATTGTTTGAACATAATCCGGTTCTGGCACATCTCGCCGGTGGCGACCTTCACCGCGCCGATGTTTTCGCGGATCTTGCGGTGGCCTTCGATATCATCCGGGCTGGTCGGCTCTTCGATAAACCACGGGTTGGCGAAGGCCAACGCTTTGACCCATGGAATGGCGGCGTCCACTTCCCATACCTGGTTGGCATCAATCATCAATTTCCGCTCGGGGCCAATCACTTCCCGGGCAATGCGCACGCGGCGGATATCATCTTCAATGTCGCGCCCGACCTTCAGCTTGATATGCGAGAAACCGGCGTCCACCGCCTGCTGACAAAGACGACGCAGTTTGTCATCACCGTAACCCAACCAGCCCGCTGAGGTGGTGTAACACGGATAACCATGCGTCTGCAGTTGTTCAAGCCGCTGGGCTTTGCCCTCTTCACGGCTTTCCAGCAGGCGCAACGCCTCCTCCGGGGTAATGCAGTCGGTGATGTAGCGAAAATCGATGCAGCGCACCAGCTCGGCCGGGCTCATATCGGCGACCAGTCGCCAGACCGGTTTGCCTTCGGCCTTCGCCCACAGATCCCACACCGCATTGACCACCGCGCCGGTCGCCAGGTGAATCGCCCCTTTATCCGGGCCAATCCAGCGCAGCTGGCTATCGCTGGTAAAGCGCCGCCAGAAGGCGCCCATATCGGCGGCGATCGCCTCAAGTTGCTCGCCGACGATTAAATGCTCCAGCGCCTGAATCGCCGCGCAGCAAATTTCGTTGCCGCGGCCAATGGTGAAGGTCAGCCCGTGACCGGTGAGCTTAGGATTGTCGGTTTCGAGGATCACGTAGGCGGCGGAGTAATCCGGATCGGGATTCATCGCGTCGGAGCCGTCCAACTGCTGCGAAGTGGGGAAGCGAATATCCTCTACCCGCAGGGCGGTAATTTGCGTCATTGTTTGTCCTCCACGGTCAGCTGCTGCTGTTCGCCCAACCCTTCAATGCCCAAACGAATAGTCTGCCCGGCGCGTAAATAAACCGGCTGCGGTTTCTGGCCCATACCCACCCCCGGCGGCGTACCGGTGGAGATGACATCGCCCGGCTGCAGGCTCATAAAGCGGCTCAGGTAGCTGATGATATAGGGCACTTTGAAAATCATGGTGCGGGTGTTGCCGTCCTGATAGCGCTTGCCGTCGACCTCCAGCCACAGGTTGAGGGAGTTGGGGTCGGGGATTTCATCGGCGGTCACCAGCCAGGGGCCGGTCGGCCCGAACGTGTCGCAGCCTTTGCCCTTATCCCAGGTGCCGCCGCGCTCGATTTGATACTCGCGCTCGGAGACGTCATTAATCACGCAGTAGCCAGCAACGTGCTGCATGGCGTCGCGCTCGTCGATATAGCGCCCGCCTTTGCCAATCACTACCCCTAATTCGACTTCCCAGTCGGTCTTTTGCGAACCGCGCGGGATAATCACGTTGTCGTTAGGCCCGACCACCGCGCTGGTCCACTTGCTGAATACCACCGGTTCCTGCGGAATGTCGGCGCCGGTCTCTGCGGCGTGATCGGCATAGTTCAGGCCAATGCAGATAAACTTACCGATACCGCCGACGCAGGCGCCAATACGCGGATTGCCTTCAACCAGCGGCAGGCTGTAGAGATCCAGCTGGCGCAGACGCGCCAGACTCTCCGGCAGCAGCGAGTCGCCGCGCAGATCGTTAATATATTGCGACAGGTCGCGCAGGCGGCCGTCGTTATCGAGTACGCCCGGACGCTCGCTGCCGGGATTGCCAAAACGAAGTAATTTCATGCGTTTTCCTGATAGTGAAATAAAGCGCCGTACAGTTAGTTGCTCCAGCCGCCGTCAATAATCTGTACCGTACCGGTGGTGTAGGCGCTGGCGTCGGAAGCCAGATACAGCGCCAGCTGGGCGATCTCTTCCGGCTTGCCGATGCGGCCAATAGGCTGGCGGGCGACAAACGCCTCATAAACCGCCTCTTCGCTCAACCCTTGTTCACGCGCCTGCTCGGCAATACGTCCGCGCAGCGAAGGTGAATCGACGGTGCCCGGACAAATCGCATTACAACGAATGCCCTGGGTGACGAAATCCGCCGCCACCGAGCGGGTCAGGCCAATGACCGCCGCTTTACTGGCGCTGTAGGCGAAGCGGTTTGGTACCCCTTTCACGCTGGAAGCCACCGATGACATGTTGATAATCGAGCCGCCGCCGCGGGCGATCATCGCCGGCAAAAAGGCGCGAATCGTGTGGAACATGGCGGTGACATTCAGATCGAGAGCGAACTGCCACTCCCGCTCGCTACATTCAAGAATGCTGCCGCTATGCACCACCCCGGCACAGTTGAACAAGACATCCAGCGGGCCCAGCGTTTCCGCAGCGGCGGCAATGGCGTCGGCGCGGGTGACATCCAGCTGCAGCGGCTGCACGCCGGGGATATCGCTCAATCCGGTAATGTTGATATCGCTGGCAATCACTTCCGCGCCAGCGGCGGCAAATAGCTGCGCGCAGCTATTGCCAATCCCCTGCCCTGCGGCGGTAATCAGAACGCGTTTTCCGGTTAGTTCCATTTCTCTCCCCTGGTCTAAAGGACTAATGGTCAGGCCATTGGTGGTAGTCAAAGGCCTGACCTTTCGCATGACAAGTCAGGCATAACCCGCTATCGTGAAGCTTAGATGTTGCAAAAACGGCCACAAACGGCACATTGGTTAACCAATTAATTACACTCGACTAACAAACACTCAAGTGTGCTGGCCAATATTTGTGCGCTTTATCACTGTCTATCGCATGAGCAAAGGTGAAACATGCCGATTACCAGACTGGAAAACCCAAGGATTTACAGACAGATAGCAGACCAACTCAAGCGATTAATTGAGAACAACGAATTTCCGCCCGGCAGTCGTCTCCCGTCTGAGCGAGATTTAGCCCAGCAGTTGAACGTCAGCCGCGCATCGGTACGCGAAGCGCTGATTGCGCTGGAGGTGATTGGCCTGGTGGACGTGCGCGTCGGCAACGGGGTAATCGTCAAATCGCAGACGCCGCTCGCCGCCACCAAAGAACCGGTGATGGCGCAGGCCGGTCGCGACCAGTGGACGGAGATCGACGACGAACTCAACATAGACCTCGATTTTAACGCCGAACTTCCGCCCTTTTCCCTGCTGCAGGCGCGCCTGTTAATCGAACCGGAAACCGCCGCGCTGGCGGCGCGCCACGCCAGCGCCGAAGAGCTGGCCGCTATCCGCGAGGCCTTTGAACAGAACTGTCGCGATAACCGTGCCGGTTCAACCACCCATCCCGGCGACCGCCTGTTCCATATCCGTATCGCTCAGGCCAGCGGCAACCCGGCGTACGCGTTTATCATCGGCCACCTGCTCGGCCACCGCTACGGCAGTATGTTCCGCATGCTGCAGCGCCATTACACCCCGGACGATATGCCACATCGCTCGGAACAGGAGCATCGCGCGATCCTTGAAGCCATTGAGGCCCACGACGTACGTGCGGCAAAGAAAGCAATGAAAAATCATATTGATCAGGTGATTACCATTTTTACCCGCAGCCAGTAGCCGCGATTTCTGCGCCTGGCGCTTTACCTTGCCGAAACGGCTGGTTAAGGTACGGCGGGACGAGATTATTTTGGATGAACCACAGATGAAAACGCCGCTGATCACCCGTGAAGGGTATGAAAAACTGAAGCAAGAGATGGATTACTTGTGGCGTACAGAGCGCCCGGAAGTCACCAAGAAAGTGACCTGGGCGGCGAGTCTTGGCGACCGCAGCGAAAACGCCGATTATCAGTACAATAAAAAGCGCCTGCGCGAGATTGACCGCCGGGTGCGTTATCTCACCAAGTGCCTGGAAAATCTAAAAATCGTCGATTATTCCCCGCAGCAGGAAGGCAAAGTGTTCTTCGGCGCGTGGGTGGAAATCGAGAACGACGATGGTGATACCAAGCGCTTTCGCATTGTCGGCTACGATGAAATCTTCGGCCGCAAAGACTATATCTCTATCGATTCGCCAATGGCGCGCGCCTTACTAAAGAAAGAGGTGGGCGACCTGGCTATCGTTAACACCCCGGCGGGCGAAGCCAGCTGGTACGTCAATGAAATTGAATACGTGAAATAGCGCCGGAACATTCCGAGAGAACCCGGTCGCGGCTGGCATTTTAGCCTGGCAGCCCGTATAACTATCCCCTGATTTTGACCCTAATGATGAATAAAACCGATGATGAATGATTCGCTCTGCCGCATTATTGCGGGTGAACTTCAGGCCAGAGCCGAACAGGTAGAAGCTGCCGTTCGCCTGCTTGATGAAGGGAACACCGTGCCGTTTATTGCACGTTATCGTAAGGAAGTCACCGGCGGTCTGGATGACACGCAGTTGCGTAATCTGGAAACTCGCCTCGGGTATTTGCGCGAACTTGAAGACCGCCGCCAGGCGATCCTCAAATCGATCGGCGAACAGGGCAAGCTCAGCGAAGCGCTGGAAAAAGCCATCAACGCCACCCTCAGCAAAACCGAGCTCGAAGATCTCTACCTGCCGTACAAACCCAAACGCCGCACCCGCGGGCAAATCGCCATTGAAGCCGGTCTCGAACCGCTGGCCGATCTGCTGTGGAATGAGCCCTCCCACGATCCGGAAACCGAAGCGGCAAACTATATCGATGCCGATAAAGGCGTGGCGGATAGCAAAGCCGCTCTCGACGGCGCGCGCTATATCCTGATGGAACGCTTCGCGGAAGACGCCGCCCTGCTGGCGAAAGTACGTGATTATCTGTGGAAAAACGCCCATCTGGTGGCCAGCGTCGTCAGCGGCAAGGAAGAAGAAGGCGCTAAATTCCGCGATTACTTCGACCACCATGAACCGATCGCTTCCGTGCCGTCACACCGCGCGCTGGCGATGTTCCGCGGGCGCAATGAGGGCGTGCTGCAGCTGTCGCTCAACGCCGACCCGCAGTTTGACGAGCCGCCGAAAGAGAGCCACTGCGAGCAGATCATTATCGATCATCTCGGCCTGCGCCTGAACAACGCCCCGGCGGACAGCTGGCGCAAAGGCGTCGTCAGTTGGACCTGGCGCATCAAGGTGCTGATGCACCTCGAAACCGAATTAATGGGCACCGTGCGCGAACGCGCGGAAGACGAAGCGATTAACGTATTCGCCCGTAACCTCCATGACCTGCTGATGGCCGCGCCTGCCGGCCTGCGCGCCACCATGGGCCTCGATCCGGGCCTGCGTACCGGCGTCAAAGTGGCGGTAGTCGACGGCACGGGCAAACTGGTGGCCACCGATACCATCTACCCGCATACCGGCCAGGCGGCTAAAGCCGCCGTCGTGGTGGCGGCGCTGTGCGAGAAACATAACGTTGAGCTGGTGGCTATCGGCAACGGTACCGCTTCCCGCGAGACCGAGCGTTTCTTCCTCGACGTGCAAAAACAGTTCCCGAAAGTGACCGCCCAGAAGGTAATCGTCAGCGAAGCCGGCGCGTCGGTCTACTCGGCTTCCGAACTGGCGGCGCAGGAGTTCCCGGACCTCGATGTTTCCCTACGCGGCGCGGTCTCTATCGCCCGCCGTCTGCAGGATCCGCTGGCCGAGCTGGTGAAAATCGATCCGAAATCAATCGGCGTCGGTCAGTATCAGCATGACGTTAGCCAGACGCAGCTGGCGCGTAAGCTGGATGCGGTGGTGGAAGACTGCGTTAACGCCGTCGGCGTTGACCTTAACACCGCCTCGGTGGCGCTGTTGACACGCGTCGCCGGCCTGACCCGCATGATGGCGCAGAATATCGTCGCCTGGCGCGACGAGAACGGCCAGTTCCTCAACCGCCAGCAGTTGCTGAAGGTTAGCCGTCTGGGGCCAAAAGCCTTTGAACAGTGTGCCGGCTTCCTGCGCATTAACCACGGCGACAACCCGCTGGACGCCTCAACCGTTCACCCGGAAGCCTACCCGGTGGTCGAGCGTATTCTGGCCGCTACCCAGCAGGCGCTGAAAGATCTAATGGGCAACAGCAGCGAGCTGCGCAACCTGAAAGCCTCTGATTTTACCGATGATAAGTTCGGCGTGCCGACGGTATCCGATATCATCAAAGAGCTGGAAAAACCGGGCCGCGATCCGCGCCCTGAGTTTAAAACCGCCCAGTTCGCCGACGGCGTTGAGACGATGAACGACCTGCTGCCGGGGATGATTCTGGAAGGCGCGGTCACCAACGTCACCAACTTTGGCGCCTTCGTCGATATCGGCGTGCACCAGGATGGCCTGGTCCATATCTCTTCGCTGTCGAATAAGTTCGTTGAAGACCCGCATACCGTGGTCAAAGCGGGCGATATCGTCAAAGTGAAGGTGATGGAAGTCGACCTGCCGCGTAAACGCATCGCGTTAACGATGCGACTCGATGAACAGCCGGGCGACAGCAACGCGCGCCGCGGCGGCGGCAACGATCGCCCGCAGGGTAACCGCCCGGCGGCAAAAGCGGCGAAGCCGCGCGGTCGCGATGCTCAGCCAGCCGGCAACAGCGCGATGATGGATGCGCTGGCCGCCGCGATGGGCAAAAAACGCTAATCTTTCCCTGCCCCTCAATACGAGGGGCAATTTTCCGCTTTTTAATGCCTGAACCTCGATTAATATATTCCAGTAACCTTTCAATAAGTTCGAAATTTATAAAGTTTCATTCTGTTAACCAATGAAACCTTTATTAAACATTAAGTGAATAAATTAATTTTTCCCTTATTTTTAGCTACAGCAACGTTCTTGCGTCATATCAAAAAATAAGCAAATTCCCCGGAAAACCGCATTTATTATCCATGTCATGTATTGATGATACAAACCATTCTCATTATCATCGTTATCAGTTAAGTTTTATTCTTCTTCGTTGGCTATAGTCCCCAGCGCCGCTTTTATAGCCGCGCCTGGAAATTCTCTTTTCGGTTAGCGATAACAAGTAGGCCCTATGCAATTCACTCCTGATAGTGCGTGGAAAATCACCGGTTTTTCCCGCGATATTAGCCCGGCTTATCGGCAGAAACTGCTCTCCCTGGGAATGTTGCCCGGCTCTTCGTTTCATGTCGTGCGCGTGGCGCCGTTGGGCGATCCTATTCATATTGAGACCCGGCGGGTGAGCCTGGTATTACGTAAAAAAGACCTCGCGTTAATTGAACTGGAAGCGGTTGCGCAATAACACCTGACCCGGCACTAAGAGTCTGAAAAATGAAAAAATTAACCGTTGGTTTAATTGGTAATCCTAATTCCGGCAAAACAACGTTATTCAATCAGCTAACCGGCGCGCGCCAGCGGGTGGGGAACTGGGCGGGGGTCACCGTTGAGCGCAAAGAAGGCGCCTTCGCCACTACCGACCACCAGGTCACCCTGGTCGACCTACCGGGAACCTATTCGCTGACCACCATCTCCTCGCAAACGTCGCTCGATGAACAGATTGCCTGTCACTATATTCTCAGCGGCGATGCCGATCTGCTGATTAACGTCATCGACGCCTCGAACCTGGAACGTAACCTCTATCTGACCCTGCAGCTGCTGGAGCTGGGTATTCCCTGCGTCGTCGCGCTAAACATGCTCGATATTGCCGAAAAACAGCAAATCCGCATCGACGTCGACGCGCTGGCGGCCCGTCTCGGCTGCCCGGTGATCCCGCTGGTCTCCACCCGCGGTCGCGGCATCGAAGCGCTGAAAATGGCGCTCGACCGCCATGAACACAATCAGCCGCTGGAACTGGTGCACTATCCACAATCTCTGCAGCGCGAAGCCGATATGCTGGCGCAGGCGATGCCCGCTGATATGCCGCTGCGTCAGCGCCGCTGGCTGGGGCTGCAGATGCTGGAAGGCGATATTTATAGCCGCGCCTTCGCCGGCAACGCCGCCGACAAACTCGATCTGGCGCTGGCCAACCTGAGCGGCGAGATGGACGATCCGGCGCTGTATATCGCCGATGCCCGCTATCAAAGTATCGCCGCGGTATGCGATGCCGTCAGTAACACCCTGACCGCCGAGCCAAGCCGCTTCACCACGGCGATGGATAAAATTATCCTTAACCGCTTCCTCGGCTTACCGATCTTCCTGTTCGTGATGTACCTGATGTTCCTGCTGGCTATCAACATCGGCGGCGCCCTGCAGCCGATTTTCGACGCCGGTTCGGTGGCTATCTTCATTCACGGCATCCAGTGGCTGGGCTACACCCTGCACTTCCCGGACTGGCTGACCGTGTTCCTCGCGCAAGGGCTGGGCGGCGGTATCAATACCGTGCTGCCGCTGGTGCCGCAAATCGGCATGATGTACCTGTTCCTCTCCTTCCTTGAGGACTCCGGGTATATGGCGCGCGCGGCCTTCGTAATGGACCGCCTGATGCAGGCGTTAGGTTTGCCGGGGAAATCCTTCGTGCCGCTGATCGTTGGTTTCGGCTGTAACGTGCCTTCCGTTATGGGCGCCCGTACGCTGGATGCGCCGCGTGAACGCCTGATGACCATCATGATGGCGCCATTTATGTCCTGCGGCGCGCGACTGGCGATTTTCGCGGTCTTCGCCGCTGCCTTCTTCGGGCAGAACGGCGCGCTGGCGGTCTTCTCACTGTACGTACTGGGCATCGTGATGGCGATTCTTACCGGCCTGATGCTCAAATACACCATTATGCGCGGCGAAGCCTCGCCGTTCGTGATGGAGCTGCCGGTGTATCACGTACCGCACATCAAGAGCCTGGTTATCCAGACCTGGCAGCGCCTGAAAGGCTTCGTCCTGCGCGCCGGTAAGGTCATTGTGATTGTCAGTATTTTCCTCAGCGCGCTGAACAGCTTCTCGCTTAGCGGCAAAGTGGTCGATAACATCAACGACTCGGCGCTGGCTTCGGTTAGCCGAGTGATCACCCCAGTGTTTAAGCCGATTGGCGTGCACGAAGATAACTGGCAGGCAACCGTCGGCCTGTTTACCGGCGCGATGGCGAAAGAAGTGGTGGTCGGTACGTTGAACACCCTCTACACCGCGGAAGATATCCAGAATGAAGAGTTTAACCCAAAGGAGTTTAGCCTTGGCAACGAGCTGTTGGCCGCCGTCGATGAAACCTGGCAGGGGCTGAAAGACACCTTTAGCCTGAGCGTGCTGGCGAACCCGATTGAAGCAAGCAAAGGCGATGGCGAAATGGAAACCGGCGCCATGGGCGTGATGGGCAGCAAATTCGGCAGCGCCGCCGCCGCGTACAGCTACCTGATTTTCGTCCTGCTCTATATTCCATGCATTTCCGTGATGGGGGCAATTGCCCGTGAATCCAGCCGCGGTTGGATGATGTTCTCGGTGCTGTGGGGGCTTAATATCGCCTACTCGCTATCGACGCTGTACTACCAGACCGTGAGCTTTAGCCAGCACCCGCGCTACAGCCTGGTGTGTATTCTGGCGGTGATTCTGTTTAACGTCGTGGTCTTTGGCCTGCTGCGTCGGGCGCGGAGCCGGGTGGATGTTTCCCTGCTGGCGACGCGTAAAACCCCGACGTCCTGCTGCCAGAGTCCGGCCGGCGACTGCCATTAAGGAGCAATTATCATGGCATCGTTAATCGAAGTACGCGATATGCTGGCCCTGCAGGGGCGCATGGAGGCCGCACAGCTGAGCGCCCGCCTGCATACGCCGCAGCCGCTAATCGACGCCATGTTAAGCCGCCTGGAAGCGATGGGGAAAGCGGTCAAGATGACCGAAGATGCCGATGGCTGCCTTTCCGGCAGCTGTAAAAGCTGCCCGGAGGGTAAAACCTGCCTGCGGGAGTGGTGGTCTTTGCGCTGAATAGACATCCCGGATGGCGGCGCGTAGCGCCTTGTCCGGGCTATCTGCGGTGCGATTTGCTAGCCCTGCCAGGCACAGCGCTGGCAGGGAAAATCAGGCTTACTTATACACGTCGGCGTTCGCGTGAACCGTCTTCTCGTTCTTCTCGCCGGCAATGACCACGAAGTACTTACCGCCCAACTCATCCGCCTTCTTCGACAGATCGCGCTTCGCGTCCATCGGCGACGTGGTACGGGAAGTCGTGATGCTGCCGACCTTGGTCAGATTCATCTTCGCGACTTCATCTTTCTGGATCTCTTTCGCCGCGAACGCGCCAAAAGAGAGGGAGCCTATCACCAGAGATGCAACAATACCTGTAACAAGTTTCATAGCCTTTACTCTCCATAAGGTTGTTATTGTTAGTTTGCGGCGGCAAAAACGAAATAATCAACCACCGCAACAACCTAAGTATTGCCCGATCCTGATGATTTACCACGCGGCGCTAAAAATAATTATTCAGCCGCTTTTTCAACGCGATCAGAGGCTCACAAAATGGCTGGGGATGTGAAATAAACGGCGCATGGGCCGCCTTTTCGAAGACGATAGACTCACTTTGCGGCCACAGCTCATCCAATAACGGAACGATTTTACGCGGCACCAGCCCATCCAGGCGACCATAGAGGCGCAAAAACGGCATGGTTAGCGCGGCGAGCGGTTGACGCAAATCGGCGGTTTTGAGAATTTCCAACCCGCCGTTGAGAACCTCGGCAGGCGGCATCGGCAGCGACAGAACGGTGCTTTTCAGCGCCCGGGCGTCCTGGCGCGCGCTTTCGGTACCCATGGTTTGCAGGGCGAGAAAACGCTCGACGGTTCGCTGGAAATCTTCACTCAGCTGTTGCTGGAAGCCGCTCAGCACTTCCGGTTTAATCCCTGGCCACTGGTCGCGCGCGCCAAAACACGGCGAAGAAGCGACGGTCACCAGCGCCTGCACGCGTTGCGGGTGCTGCAGCGCCACCAGACTCGCCACCAGCCCGCCCAGGCTCCAGCCAAGCCAGATGGCCTGCTCCGGCGCTTTTTCAACGACCTGCTGCGCCATCTCTTCAAGCGTTAAAGCGCCAAAACCACCGCTGCGGCCATAGCCCGGCAGATCCACCAGGTGCAGGGTAAAATGCGTAGCCAGTTCCGGCGTGATGCAATCCCACACGTTGGCATTCAGCCCCCATCCGTGCAGCAGCACAAGATGACAATTTCCTTCGCCCGTGGTTTGCCACCAGATGTCATTCATCAGTTACTGTTCTCTTTCCATCACTATGAGGGGAATTATGCTAACAGCACACGGCTTATGCTGGCTATGCCAAATGCCGCTGGCTATCGCTCACTGGGGGATGTGCTCGCGCTGCACCGCCTCGTTGCTCATCTCACAATCACTCTGCCCGCAGTGCGGCCTACCGGCATCGGCCTCTAACGTTCCCTGCGGACGCTGCCTGCAAAAACCGCCGCCCTGGCAGCGGCTGGTTACGGTGAATAGCTATGCCCCGCCGCTAAGCGGACTGGTACATCAGTTCAAGTTTGCCCCTCATCCGGAGTTGGGACCCGCGCTGGCGCGGCTGCTTCTTTTACGCCTGCGCCTTTACCGCGCGCTGCCGCCGGTGGACCGGATTATCAGCGTGCCTCTCTGGCAGCGCCGCCACTGGCGTCGGGGATTTAACCAAAGCGAGGCGCTATGTCGCCCGCTGGCGCGGTGGATGGGCTGCGCCTGGCGCGGCGATGCGCTGACGCGAACCCGGCGTACCGCAACGCAGCACCAGTTAAGCGCCAGATTACGTAAGCAGAACCTGAAAAATGCTTTCCAGGTTGAATTATCCGTTCGGGGCCACCATATCGCCATTGTGGATGATGTCGTCACAACCGGAAGCACCGTCGCCGAGATTTCCCGCCTGCTTTTGCGAAACGGCGCCGCGACGGTTCAGGTATGGTGTGTGTGCCGTACCTTGTAGACCCCCGCTGATGGGCGTATTATAACCCAGTAAAATAGTCAACTATTAGGCCAACGCTATGATCCGTATTTCCGATGCTGCACAAGCGCACTTTGCCAAACTGCTGGCAAATCAGGAAGAAGGGACGCAAATTCGCGTATTTGTGATTAATCCCGGCACCCCAAACGCTGAGTGCGGCGTATCCTACTGCCCACCGGATGCGGTGGAAGACACCGACACGGCGCTGAAATTTGAACAGCTGACCGCGTATGTTGATGAACTCAGCGCCCCTTATCTGGAAGATGCTGAAATTGACTTCGTCACTGACCAACTCGGTTCCCAGCTGACGCTGAAAGCGCCGAACGCCAAAATGCGTAAGGTTTCTGACGATGCCCCGCTGATGGAGCGCGTCGAGTATCTGCTGCAGTCGCAGATCAACCCACAGCTGGCAGGCCACGGCGGCCGCGTTTCGCTGATGGAAATCACCGAAGACGGGCTGGCTATCCTGCAGTTCGGCGGCGGTTGCAACGGCTGCTCAATGGTCGACGTGACCCTGAAAGAAGGGATCGAAAAGCAACTGCTGAACGAATTCCCGGAGCTGAAAGGCGTGCGCGACCTGACCGAACACCAGCGCGGCGAGCACTCCTACTACTAAGCTTTCGCCTTCTCGCCCGGCAACAACCATTTGCCGGGTGAATTTCCCCTCCAGCATGTTACCGCGCAACATTTCTGACTAGTCGACATGTCAAAAACCCGGCAGAGAGTATGACTTAAGTCTCATATTTAAAATTTACCCCGTTCAGGGCATTCTCAAAGCTCACATGTTACCCGTATCATCCACGACAAGCACCACCGACAAAAAAATAGCCAGCTATCCTTTCTCTGGGTCAGGTATAAGCCAGCTTTACGGTGCCAGACATCCTTGTTCCTCTGCGGAACGGATACTGTAGATGTTCAGACTTTAACGTTACCCATAACAAGTTAAGGCCAGGTAAATCATGCCATTAGTCATCGTAGCTATCGGGGTTGCCCTGTTATTGTTGCTGATGATCCGTTTCAAAATGAACGGCTTCATCGCTCTGGTTCTGGTGGCGCTCGCCGTCGGATTAATGCAGGGTATGCCTCTGGATAAAGTCATCGTATCCATCAAAAACGGCGTCGGGGGCACGCTCGGCAGCCTCGCGCTGATCATGGGCTTCGGCGCCATGCTCGGTAAAATGCTGGCGGACTGCGGCGGCGCGCAGCGTATCGCCACCACCCTGATTGATAAATTCGGTAAAAAACATATTCAATGGGCCGTTGTACTGACCGGTTTCACCGTCGGTTTCGCCCTGTTCTATGAAGTCGGTTTCGTGCTGATGCTGCCGCTGGTCTTTACCATCGCCGCCTCCGCGCGTATCCCGCTGCTGTACGTTGGCGTACCGATGGCCGCGGCGCTCTCCGTCACCCACGGTTTCCTGCCGCCGCACCCGGGCCCGACCGCTATCGCGACAATTTTCCACGCCGATATGGGCAAAACGCTGCTCTACGGTACGATTCTGGCTATCCCGACGGTTATTCTCGCCGGTCCGGTTTTCGCCCGTTTCCTGAAAGGTATTGATAAGCCGATCCCGGAAGGCCTGCACAACCCGAAAACCTTCACCGAAGAAGAGATGCCGGGCTTTGGCGTCAGCGTCTGGACCTCTCTGGTACCGGTGATCCTGATGGCGATGCGCGCCGTCGCCGAGATGGTTCTGCCGAAGGGCCACGCCTTCCTGCCCGTTGCCGAGTTCTTCGGCGACCCGGTGATGGCGACCCTGATTGCGGTACTGATCGCGCTGTTCACTTTCGGCCTGAACCGCGGCCGCTCCATGGAGCAGATCAACGATACGCTGACCTCCTCTATCAAAATCATTGCCATGATGCTGTTGATCATCGGCGGCGGTGGCGCCTTTAAGCAGGTACTGGTGGATAGCGGCATGGATAAGTACATCGCCTCTATCATGCACGAATCCAATATGTCACCGCTGTTTATGGCGTGGTCTATTGCTGCGGTGCTGCGTATTGCGCTGGGTTCGGCTACCGTTGCCGCTATCACCGCGGGTGGTATCGCCGCGCCGCTGATTGCCACCACCGGCGTCAGCCCGGAGCTGATGGTTATCGCCGTGGGTTCCGGTAGCGTCATCTTCTCGCACGTGAACGACCCAGGTTTCTGGCTGTTCAAAGAGTATTTCAACCTGACCATTGGCGAGACCATCAAGTCCTGGTCGGTGCTGGAAACCATCATTTCCGTGTGCGGCCTGATTGGTTGTCTGCTGCTGGGGATGGTGGTGTAACCCTCCCTCCCTGAAATAAAAAGGCCGGGTGCGCATCATACGCCCCGGCCTTTTTATTATTCGTTTCCCGGATAGCGGCTAACGCCTTATCCGGGCTACCCGCTGGAAACCATCATTTCCGTGTGCGGCCTGGTTGGTTGTCTGCTGCTGGGGATGGTGGTGTAACCCTCCCTCCCTGAAATAAAAAAGGCCGGGTGCGCATCATACGCCCCGGCCTTTTTTGTTGCTCGTTTCCCGGATGGCGGCGCAAAGCGCCTTATCCGGGCTACCCGCGGTGCCGTTTTTGTCGGGTGGCGCTGCGCTTACCCGACCTACGGTCCGCGCGGCCTGCATTTAATTTATTCACCATGCTGGTTGAAACTGCCGGTGTTGGCGGCCTCAAAATCGCTGAGACGTTCCCGGAAGGCCGGGGGTACAGGGGGCGGTGGCGACTGACCGCCCCCTGTGCGCTCCCTGCGCCAGGAGAGACATAACGCAGAAGAAATATCGGGAGCGCAATGTGCCCGGAATTAACACAAAGCACATGTTTTCCCCGACCAAAACCGTTGCAAACCGATAACAGTATCTACCAGTAGCCCCGGTAAGCGCAGCGCCACCGGGGAATTCTCTCTGGATTAGCGGGCCTTGCGGCGCTTATCCAGGTCTTTAATCAGCTTATTCACCTGCGCATCGGCAAACATCTGCTCGAGCGTCACGGTAAGCTTACGCCGCCAGTTGGGATACTCGGTACTGGTGCCCGGGATGTTGACCGGTGAAGCCATCTCCAGCCAATCTTCCGGCTGCAGCCCAAGCAGGGCGCTGTTGCTGTCGGCGATATAGCGCTGCATCCCGCGATTGAGCGTTGAGGTCATCGCCATCAGCGAGGCTTTATGTCCGGCGCGCTTCGGCAAACAGCCGTGCCGATGCAGCGCATCCAGCAACCCCTGCTTCGCTTGTTCGCGATCGGCATATAAGCCGCGCAGCACCACTTCATCCGGATACAGGCCCAGCGTCTTCCCAAGCGTCAAATCGCCGCTCTCCCAATAACCGCGCAGCGTCGGTAGATCGTGGGTCGTCGCGACCGCCATCGACTGTTGCGGATAAGCCTTCGGCGCGCGGAACGTTTTATCAGGGCCATTCTCGAAGTAGACCACTTTGTACGAGTAGACCCCGCTTTTGCGCAGCTTGCCGACGATTTCGACCGGTACGGTGCCCAGGTCTTCGCCGATCACCATGCAGCGGTGCCGCTGGCTCTCCAGCGCCAGGATCGCCAGCAGGTCATCCACGGGATACTGCACATAGGCGCCGTGGTCGGCGGTTTCGCCATACGGTATCCACCACAAACGCAGCACCGACATCACGTGGTCAATACGTAACGCGCCGCAGTTTTGCATATTCGCCCGTAGCAGTTCGATAAACGGCTCGTAGGCGCGGGCAACCATGACGTGCGGATCCATCGGCGGCAGGCCCCAGTTCTGTCCCAGCGGGCCGAGGATGTCCGGCGGCGCGCCGACGGAAGCCTTCAGGCAATACAGCTCGCGATCGCACCACGTCTCCGATCCGCCTTCGGCGACGCCGACCGCCAGATCGCGATACAGGCCAATCGGCATCCCGTCCTGCTGGCTGGTGTGCCAGCAGGCGGCGAACTGCGTATAAGCCAGCCATTGCAGCCATAGATAGAAGCTCACCTCATCGGCATGCTCCGCACAGAAGGTTTTCACCTGCGGGCTACTCGTACTTTGATACGCCTCCGGCCATACCGGCCAGCCCCAGCGCATTGGATCCTGCTGGCTTTGCCAGGCATGCAGCGCATCAAACGCCGCCTGCCAGTAGAGACTTTCTCCCTCGCGCAGCACGAACTGGCGGAACTCCGCCATCTGCTCGTCTTCACGCTTAGAAAACTCAGCCCACGCCAGACGCAGCGCGGTCAGCTTCAGCGCGGTGACGGCGGTATAATCGACATCAGCGGTCTGCCGCGCGGCCTGCAAGGCCTGCTGGGTTTCCGCAAGCTGCCACCATGCCTGCGCGGCAGGGCTACGCTGGAAATCTTCCACCGCGTTGACGTCGATATAGATAACGTTGAGCCAGCGGCGCGATGACGGACTGTACGGGCTGGCGCTCTCCGGGTTCGCCGGATAGAGCGCGTGAATCGGGTTGAGACCGATAAACGCGCCGCCGCGACGGGCGATTTCCGGCAGCATGGCGCGTAGATCGCCGAAGTCGCCGATGCCCCAGTTATTCTCCGAACGCAGGGTGTAGAGCTGGACGCAGGCGCCCCATAGCTTTTTGCCCTCTTTGAGCGCCTGCGGTTCGTAGCAACGCGCCGGGGCGACGATCGCCCGGCAGTGCCAGCGTTCGCCATCCCGCGTGAGGGTCAGGGTGTGATAGCCCGTCGGCAATCGCCCAGGCAGGGTGAGCGCTTCGCCGCCGCGCGTCTCGCCCTGATACTGCTTACCTTCTTCGGTCGTCAGCAGCCAATGAAACGCGCCGCTTCCCGCGACCGACAGCTGCATTTTTTTACCGTGGGTAAAAACCTTGACGCTGGGCAGCGGTTCTACCGCCGCTTTCGCGGCAGTAGACGTACGATGCATAGCATCCAGCAAACGTTGTTTGGTGGCCGCCGCGATCGACTGCGGCTGCCCGTGCGCGTTGATATAGCTGGGGCTGATCCCCGCCGCCAGCGCGGCGTTATCAAGGCGTTTATTCTCCATAGGCCTGTCCTTAGCGTTTTGCCTGCCAGATACGTTGCTGATAATCACGGATAGAACGGTCGGAGCTGAACATGCCGCAGCGCGCGGTGTTGAGGATCGCCGCACGGGTCCAGGCTTCCTGGTCGCGATACAGTTCATCCACCTGCTTCTGCGCCGCGACGTAAGCGCTAAAGTCAGCCAGCACCAGGTACGGATCGCCGCCTTGCAGCAGGCTATGCAGCATCTGATCAAAGGCGTGTTTGTCGCCGCCGCTATATTTACCGCTTTCCAGCTCTTTCAGCACCGCGTCCAGCAGTTTATCTTTTTTGCGCCATTTCAGCGGATCGTAGCCTTTCGTTTTCAGCGCCTTAACTTCTTCTACGGTATGGCCGAAGATAAAGATATTGTCCTCGCCAACCTGCTCGGCGATTTCAACGTTGGCGCCGTCAAGGGTGCCGACGGTCAGCGCGCCATTCAGCGCCAGCTTCATGTTGCCGGTACCGGAGGCCTCTTTACCCGCCGTAGAAATCTGCTCGGAGACGTCCGCCGCCGGGATCAGCATTTCCGCCGCCGATACGCAGTAATCCGGCAGGAAGACCACTTTTAGCTTATCGCCCACCAGCGGATCGTTGTTGATCGCCTCGGCCACCTTGTTGATCGCCAGAATAATATTCTTCGCCAGGTAGTAGCCCGGCGCGGCTTTGGCGCCAAACAGGAAGACGCGCGGTACGCGGTCGGCCTGCGGGTTTTCGCGGATCTCTTTATACTGCGCCAGAATATTCAGCAGGTTGAGGTGCTGGCGTTTGTACTCGTGCAGACGCTTAATCTGGATATCGAAAATCGCCTGCGGGTTGATGTCGATACCGGTACGCCGCTTCACGAACTCAGCGAGACGCACTTTATTCGCCTGCTTAATGTCGCGATAAACCTGACGGAATTTGGCATCGTCGGCGTACTTCTCCAGCTTGATCAACTGGTCGAGATCGTTGGCCCACTCTTTCTTCAGCGTCTTATCGAGCAGGGCAGCGAGCGCCGGATTACACTGTTTAATCCAGCGACGCGGCGTAATGCCGTTGGTCACGTTATGGAATTTGTTCGGCCACAGCTGGTGATATTCCGGGAACAGATCCTTCACCACCAGATCGGAGTGCAGCGCCGCGACGCCGTTGACCGCAAAGCCGCTCACCACGCACATGTTGGCCATGCGAACCTGTTTATCATGGACCACCGCCAGCTTCGCCCACACCTGCTTATCGCCCGGCCAGGTTTTCTCCACCAGCAGTTTAAATCTGTCGTTAATCTCTTTGATTATCTGCATATGACGCGGCAGCAGCGCCTTCACCAGCTTCTCATCCCAGCACTCCAGCGCTTCCGGCATCAGGGTATGGTTGGTGTAAGCGAAGGTTTTGCTGGTGATGGCCCACGCATCGTCCCAGCTCATCTGGTGCTCATCAATCAGCACGCGCAGCAGTTCCGGGATGGCGATGGTCGGGTGGGTGTCGTTCAACTGGATCACTTCATAATCCGCCAGCTGATGCAGCTTGCGGCCAGCCAGATGGTGGCGACGCAGAATGTCCGCCACCGAGCAGGCGCACTGGAAGTACTGCTGCATCAGGCGCAGTTTTTTCCCCGCCAGGTGGTTGTCATTCGGATACAGCACCTTGGTCAATTTTTCGGCGTCGATACCCTGTTGCTCCGCGCGCAGGAAATCGCCGTCGTTGAATTTCGTCAGGTTGAACGGATGGGCATGCTTCGCCTGCCACAGGCGCAGCGGCTGCGCGACGTTATTGCGATAGCCAAGCACCGGTAAATCCCAGGCTTCGCCGGTAATCACGAAAGCCGGTTGCCATTCGCCGCTTTTGCTGACTTTACCGCCGATACCCACCTGCACATCCAGCGCTTCGTTGTGGCGGAACCACGGATAGCTGCCGCGTCCCCAGTCATCCGGCGCTTCCATCTGCTGGCCGTCAGCGAAGGATTGACGGAACAGACCGTATTGGTAGTTCAGGCCGTAACCGGTCGCCAACTGGCCAACGGTGGCCATAGAATCCAGGAAGCAGGCCGCCAGACGGCCCAGGCCGCCGTTGCCCAGCGCCGGATCGGTCTCTTCTTCCAGCAGGTCGGTCAGCTGAATGTCATACGCCTTCAGCGTCTCGCTCACTCCTTCATACCAGCCCAGGTTGAGCAGGTTATTACCGGTCAGGCGACCGATCAGGAACTCCATCGAAATGTAGTTAACGTGGCGCTGTCCTTTAACGGCTTCCGCCGCCGGTTGCGCCGCCAAAAGCTCCGCCAGCGCGCCGCTGACCGCGCGCCACCACTGGCGTTGAGTCATCTCTGCGGCTGACGATAAACCGAAACGCTGCCACTGACGCGTCAGTGCAGCCTGAAACTGAGCCTGGTTAAAAGAAGTCTGTGACATAAGAAATCCTGGTCCTTTACTAAAACGTTAGCCTTAGTGTGCCGACCTCCTGATGCCGCTGCCTCCTCCCGAGGGGGATTAGACAGGGAGGAGTAGCGGGGATGAGCGAAAATTGTGATCGCGGCCACTTTAACGTTAGCTCGTCGTCGGGAATTCGCCGCCTTATTGCGCGTGTAGAACAATAATTTCGCCAGCGCGACGAACGGCAAATTTGTTACAGCGCAATTCATATCGCCAGGCAAAATTTGCTCGTACCATTATCGTGAAATAAAAAACAAACAACTGACAGAATAAAAAGATGCCATGACAAAAATACGTGAAATAGATTAACCCTAAGAATCCACTGACGATAATTTAATAAAAACAATCAACTACGAAAAACACTGTGTAAAGTAATTTCGTCCCGGACGAAACCGTCGTAAACCGAGGCATGGCGCGTACTGGTACCGGTTTAAAGCTAATTAAAAACCGAAGCGAGAAATTGTGACCCAGAGCAAATTCAAGAGCATCAATTTTGGACATAACTTGCAATAACTTTCATTATCGCCGACCTTAGGAGTCATTAATTACGAAGCGCAAAAAAAATCCCCATCCCTTTCTTGCACAGCGAAAAAGTGAACTATGTTGATTCCGTCAAAATTAAGTCGTCCATCCCGTCTTGAACACACTGTGGTTCGCGAACGGTTGCTGGCGAAACTTTCCGGCGCGAACAATTATCGTCTCGCGTTGGTGACCAGCCCGGCAGGTTACGGCAAAACCACGCTCGTTTCGCAGTGGGCTTCGGGTAAGCATGACCTTGGCTGGTTTTCGCTCGATGAAGGCGATAATCAACAAGAGCGCTTCGCCAGCTATCTGATTGCGGCGATTCAACAGGCGACAGGCGGCCACTGCGCCGCCAGCGAAGCCATGGTGCAAAAGCGCCAGTACGCCAGCCTGCCGTCGCTGTTTGCGCAGCTGTTTATTGAGCTTGCCGACTGGCAGCGTCCGCTGTACCTGGTCATTGATGATTATCACCTGATTACCAATCCGGTGATCCACGACGCCATGCGCTTCTTCTTGCGCCATCAGCCAGAGACCATGACGCTGGTAGTGCTGTCGCGCAACCTGCCGCAGTTGGGGATCGCCAATCTGCGGGTGCGCGAGCAGTTACTGGAAATCGGCAGCCAACAGTTGGCTTTTACTCATCAGGAGGCGAAACAGTTCTTTGACTGCCGCCTCGCCTCCCCCATTGAAGCCGATGACAGCAGTCGCCTGTGCGATGACGTCGCCGGCTGGGCCACAGCCCTGCAGCTCATCGCCCTCTCCGCCCGGCAGAAAAATACCTCCGCCCAGCACTCCGCCCGTCGTCTCGCCGGGATTAACGCCAGCCACCTTTCCGACTATCTGGTCGATGAAGTGCTGGATAACGTCGATGCCCGTACCCGCAGCTTCTTGTTAAAAAGCTCGCTGCTGCGCTCGATGAATGACGCGCTTATCGTCCGCGTCACCGGCGAAGAGAACGGCCAGATGCAGCTGGAAGAGATCGAACGTCAGGGGTTGTTCCTGCACCGAATGGATGACTCCGGCGAGTGGTTCCGCTATCACCCGCTATTCGGCAACTTCCTGCGCCAGCGCTGTCAGTGGGAAATGGCCACCGAGCTACCGGAAATTCACCGCGCCGCCGCCGAAGCGTGGATGGCGCAGGGGTTCCCCACCGAAGCCATCCATCATGCGCTTGCCGCCGGCGATGCCGCTATGCTGCGCTATATTTTGCTCAACCACGCCTGGGGCATGTTCAACCATAGTGAGCTGGGTCTGCTGGAACAATCGCTGGCGGCGCTGCCGTGGTCGAATTTACTGGAAAATCCGCGGCTGATCCTGCTGCAGGCCTGGCTGATGCAGAGCCAGCATCGCTATAGCGAAGTGAATACCCTGCTGGCCCGCGCCGAGCAGGAGATGGATGTCGAAATGGACACCGCGATGCACGGCGATTTCAACGCCCTGCGCGCGCAGGTCGCTATCAACGCCGGCGATCAGGACGAAGCCGAACGTCTGGCAATGGTGGCGCTGGATGAACTGCCGCTGGCGAGCTATTACAGCCGCATCGTCGCCACTTCCGTTCACGGCGAAGTACTGCACTGCAAAGGCCACCTGAGTAAATCGCTGGCGGTGATGCAGCAAACAGAACAGATGGCTCGCCGTCATGACGTCTGGCACTACGCCCTGTGGAGCATGATCCAGCAGAGCGAGATTCTGTTTGCTCAGGGCTTCCTGCAGGCGGCATGGGAGATTCAGGATAAAGCTTTCCAGCTTATCCGCGATCAGCATCTTGAACAGCTGCCGATGCATGAGTTCCTGTTGCGCATCCGCGCGCAGCTGCTGTGGGCATGGGCGCGTCTTGATGAAGCAGAAGAGAGCGCCCGCAGCGGCATCGCGGTGCTGGCAAACTACCAGCCGCAGCAGCAACTGCAGTGCCTGGCGCTGATGGTGCAGTGCTCGCTGGCGCGCGGCGATCTCGACAACGCCCGCAGCTTATTAAACCGACTGGAGAATCTGCTGGGCAACGGCCACTATCACAGCGACTGGGTTTCCAACGCCGACAAAGTACGGGTGATCTACTGGCAGATGACCGGCGATAAAACCGCAGCGGCCAACTGGCTGCGCCAGACGCCGAAACCTGAATTCGCTAATAACCACTTCCTGCAAAGCCAGTGGCGCAACATTGCCCGCGCGCAGATCCTGCTCGGTGATTTTGATTCCGCCGAAATGGTGCTGGAAGAGTTAAATGAAAACGCCCGCTCGCTGCGGCTGATGAGCGATATCAACCGTAACCTGCTGCTGTTGAACCAGCTGTACTGGCAGGCGGATCGCAAGGGTGAGGCGCAAAAAGTGTTAATGGAAGCCTTAACCCTCGCTAACCGCACCGGCTTTATTAACCACTTCGTGATTGAAGGGGAAGCCATGGCCCAGCAGCTGCGCCAGCTGATTCAACTGAATACGCTGCCGGAGCTTGAGCAGCACCGCGCGCAGCGCATCCTGCGCGATATTAACCAGCATCATCGACATAAATTCGCCCACTTTGACGAGAGCTTCGTCGAACGGCTGTTAAACCACCCGGAAGTGCCGGAGCTTATCCGCACCAGCCCGCTGACCCAGCGCGAGTGGCAGGTGTTAGGGTTAATCTATTCCGGTTACAGCAACGAGCAGATCGCCGGCGAACTCGATGTCGCGGCCACCACGATTAAAACGCATATTCGCAATCTGTATCAGAAACTGGGCGTCGCGCACCGCCAGGATGCCGTTCAGCATGCCCAGCGGTTGCTCAAAATGATGGGATACGGCGTATAACGCCGTTTAGCAAAGCTCCAGCTGCAGGTTGTTGTCTTTAATCACCTTCAGCACGCCTGCGGGCGGCATGATATCGGTATAAACCGCATCGACCATACTAATGCTGCCCATGTTCACCATCGCATTACGCCCAAACTTCGAGTGATCCACCACCAGCATCACGTGGCGCGAGTTTTCGATAATCGCCCGCTTGGTGCGCACTTCATGGTAATCAAACTCCAGCAGCGAACCGTCGCTATCAATGCCGCTAATACCGAGAATGCCGAAGTCGAGGCGGAACTGGGAGATAAAATCGAGCGTCGCTTCGCCGATGATCCCGCCGTCGCGGCTGCGTAGCTCGCCGCCGGCAAGGATAATGCGAAAATCATCTTTCACCATCAGCGTATTTGCGACGTTGAGATTGTTGGTCACAATCCGCAGGTCATTATGGTCGAGCAACGCGTGGGCCACCGCTTCCGGCGTTGTGCCGATATCGATAAACAGGGTTGCGCCGTCGGGGATTTCGCTCGCCACTTTCCGCGCGATACGTTCTTTTTCCGCCGTCTGAGTCGCTTTCCTGTCGTGCCACGAGGTGTTGACCGAGCTGGAAGGCATCGCCGCGCCGCCGTGGTGGCGCAGGATCATTTTTTGTTCCGCTAAATCATTCAGGTCGCGACGAATAGTCTGCGGGCTGACGGCAAACTGCTCCACCAGTTCTTCGGTACTGACGTATCCCTGTTTTTTTACCAGCTCGATAATCGCGTCATGACGTTGTGTTTGTTTCATGAAATATCCCTGGGAATCTCTACGTTCGTTTTCGCACATTTAGCGTATCGACAAACGCCATCGCCAGCCCGACTGCCAGGCCCGCCACGTGCGCGCCATTGGCGATCGACATGCCGAAAACATCAAACCATCCTGCCACTAACCACACTAAAGAGAAGAGGATCAGACCACGCTGCAGATAAATACCGCTCTGCGGGTCGCGCTCGCCACGCAGCCAGACATAGCCCATTAACGCATAGACCACTCCCGACAAACCGCCGAACCACGGGCCGCTAACCTGATGCTGGACGAATCCGCTCAGCAGAGCGCTGATAATGGTAATCACCACCAGCTTACCGCTACCGATGCGCTTCTCCACCGCACCGCCGAGGTACCACCACCATAGCAGGTTAAACAGAATATGCATCAGCGAGAAGTGCATGAAAGCGTGGGTAAGATAGCGCCAGGCTTCGAATTTCAGCGAAGGATCGTAAGGCCAGGCAAGCCAGATCATCATCGTCTGATCGCCCAGAACGTTTTGCAGTATGAAGACCAGGATACAGGCCAGCAAAATCGCCCACGTAAACGGCCCGGCGTTGTTACGCAGGGTAGCTAAAAACGGGAAGCGTTGATAATGCAATCCGCTATTGGTATGCCCCGATTGCCAGCTGGCGGCGAGATAGCGCGGGTCGGCCGGGTTTTCGAGAAAACGGGCCAGCTCGGCCTGCACCCGCGCGGCCTGGCTTTCATCTGCCAGCCAGACATCGCTCTGCGTGTGCTGTTGGATAGTCAGGATGACGCCCTGCGTCGCCATATAGTCGACAAACGCCTGGGCCACGCGCGGGTTGGCAAAAGAGGTAATCATTAACATACAGCGGATCGCTTATTCCACACAAAGGGGGCTAGTATATACCGTACCGCGCTTATAGCGAGCCGTGCGCGACTTCCGCCGGGAAATGACGATGCCAGGCGTCAAAACCGCCATCGACGCTGTAGACGTTCTCGAAGCCCTGCTGCAGCAGATACTGCGCAGCGCCTTTACTGCTGTTGCCGTGGTAGCACATCACCATCACCGGCGTCTCAAAATCGTTATCGCGCATAAAAGCGCCCAGGGTATCGTTGGTCAGATGAAACGCGCCCGGCGTGTGCCCCATGGCATAGCTTTGCGGGTCGCGGATATCGACCAGCACCGCCTTCTGCTGATGCAGTTTCTGATGCGCTTCTTCTACATTGATACATTCAAATTGTTCCATGATTCTCTTCTCTATTGCACTTCATGACGGGCGGTGACCGACCCTGATTTTACCCGCTAGTGTACCGTCAGGCGGTAAATAAACGCCAATATGTTACATGCATCACTCTGAAATGTTTTTTTGATGTTACCAAAAGCGCGTTTGTTTGCTATAGTGAGCGATATCGAACATTTATGAGCTTAAACGAAAGCGAACGAGGTGCGAGCGTGGAAATCAAAGATCTGATTGTGATAGGCGGAGGCATCAACGGTGCCGGTATCGCGGCAGACGCCGCCGGGCGCGGTTTATCCGTGCTGATGCTGGAAGCGAGAGACCTTGCCTGCGCCACCTCAAGCGCCAGCTCGAAACTGATTCACGGCGGCCTGCGCTATCTGGAACACTACGAATTCCGCCTGGTCAGCGAAGCGCTGGCGGAGCGCGAGGTGTTATTAAAAATGGCGCCGCATTTGGCCTTCCCGATGCGCTTCCGCTTACCGCATCGCCCGCATCTGCGCCCGGCGTGGATGATTCGTATCGGTCTGTTTTTATACGATCACCTCGGCAAACGCACCAGCCTGCCGGGCTCGACCGGTTTGCGCTTTGGCGCGGAATCGGTACTTAAGCCGGAAATCGTGCGCGGTTTCGAATATTCCGACTGCTGGGTCGACGATGCGCGTCTGGTTCTTGCCAACGCCCAGATGGTGGTACGTAAAGGCGGCGAAGTTCGCACCCGCACCCGCGCTATCTCGGCAAAACGCGAAAACGGCCTGTGGGTGGTGGAAGCGGAAGATATCGATAGCGGCGAAAAATTCACCTGGCACGCGCGCGGTCTGGTTAACGCCACCGGCCCGTGGGTGAAACATTTCTTCGACGAAGGCATGCATCTGCGCTCGCCGTATGGCATCCGCCTGATCAAAGGCAGCCATATCGTGGTGCCGCGCGTACACACCCAGAAGCAGGCCTATATCCTGCAAAACGAAGATAAACGTATCGTGTTTGTCATCCCGTGGATGGATGAGTTCTCGATTATCGGCACCACCGACGTCGAGTACAACGGCGATCCGAAAGAGGTGGCGATCGATGATAAAGAGATCAACTACCTGCTGAACGTCTACAACGCGCACTTTAAAAAGACGCTGTCGCGCGACGATATCGTCTGGACTTACTCCGGCGTGCGTCCGCTGTGCGACGATGAATCCGACTCACCGCAGGCGATTACCCGCGACTATACGCTCGATATTCACGATGAGAACGGTCAGGCGCCGCTGCTGTCGGTATTCGGCGGCAAGCTCACCACCTACCGTAAACTGGCGGAACATGCGCTGGAAAAACTGACGCCGTATTATCAGGGGATTGGCCCGGCGTGGACCAAAACCGCCGTTCTGCCCGGCGGCGATATCGGCGGCGACCGCGACGACTATGCGGCGAAACTGCGCCGTCGCTTCGCGTTTATCAGCGAATCAATGGCCCGCCACTACGCCCGCACCTACGGCAGCAACAGCGAGTGGATCCTTGGCGAAGCGACTTCGCTTGCCGATCTGGGAGAAGATTTTGGCCACGAATTTTATGAAGCCGAGCTGAAGTACCTGGTCGAACACGAGTGGGTTCGCAGCCTGGATGACGCTATCTGGCGCCGTACCAAACAGGGGATGTGGCTGAATGCCGAGCAGCAGGCGCGTATCAGCGAGTGGCTGGCGCAACATACGGGAAAGTCTGAACTGTCGTTAGCGTCCTGACATACCCCGGGCGGCGGCTGACGCCTGGCCCGGGCTACATCACCGTCTGTAGGCCCGCGCAAGCGTAGCGCCGCCGGGCAATAACCGCGGGTAAAGCGCCGCTTTTGCGCCGGATAGCGGCTGCGCCTTATCCGGCCTACGGACAGTGCCAAGGTGAGCTTAAGATCTCTATCTTGTACCCATGGCCACTGAAACCACCGGTGTTGGCGGCCTCAAAATTGCTGAGACGTTCCCGGAAGACTGGGAGCGTAATGTGCTCTGAATTAACACAAAACACACGTTTTTCCCGAACCAAAACAGTTGCCAACCGATAACCGTATCTACGGCTTGCGCCTGACCCGGGTTACCGATTCACAAATTAAACGAGACTTTTTTTCCAGTCGGCAACGTGACATTTATACTTAGTTCCCCACCCAAGGCCGCAATGTAGCGCTTTAGGGTCGAAAGCCTCGGGTCGTTATCAGCCTGTTCCATTTTAGCGATCGTTGGCTGCTTAACCCCCATAGCCGCAGCCATCTCCGTTTGTGAAATTTGTAACTCTTCGCGAAGCAAGTTTAAAGCGACAGACTGGCGTATCTCTGCCGCTTTCGCTGCAATACGCTGCTGGCTTTCAGGACTCTGTTTCGCCATGAGTTCTTTTAGCGTGCCCATTATCGCTCCTTAGTCAGGTGCTGGCTGAATTCTCTATCAGCCAGGGTAATCATCTCTTTGTAAAAACGTTTCTCATTCATGCCATCCTTATTGCCCGCACATAAAACGATAGCTTTCCGAAGAGGATCAAAAGCAAAAAAGGCGCGGACTGGGAGCCCATGATGCTGAACCCGAAGTTCTTTCATATTCTGAAACTTTGAACCTTTTACCGTATCAACATACGGACGCCCAAGCTGCGGACCAAACTCAGACAGGATAAGCATCGTGGCCAACATATCCTCTTTTAAAGCTCTGCTTTGTAATTCGAACCAGGTATCAAACGTATCCGTCGTTTCTACATCCCACATAGACGATCCCTCATAGCCTAAAGGCTATCATCAACATTATAGCTATTAGGCTATGAACGTAAACTATTTGAGCATTTATCGTACTGCTGGCAAATTCACGTCAATAGTATATTCCCGCAATAGCCTGAATCCCTCCCGCCACTTTTCCGAATAAAACGTTCGCTACACAAACAGAAACGGGGCCAGTTTTGGCCCCGTTTTGCTGATGCTTAACCGATTACAAACGAACCGGGTCGATATGCCAGATATGTTTGGCGTACTCCTGGATCGTGCGGTCGGATGAGAAATAGCCCATGTTGGCGATGTTCATCATCGCTTTATTGGCCCACTCCTCCGGATGGCGGTACAGCTCGTCCACCTTATCCTGGCAATCAACGTAGCTGCGATAGTCCGCCAGTACCTGATAGTGGTCACCGAAGTTGATCAGCGAATCCAGCAGGTCGCGGTAGCGACCAGGTTCCGACGGGCTGAACAGGCCGGTGCCAATCTGCGTCAACGCCTGATGCAGCTCCTCATCCTGCTCATAGTAATCGCGAGGTTTATAGCCGTTACTGCGCAGGGCTTCTACCTGTTCCGCGGTATTACCGAAGATAAAGATATTGTCCTCGCCGACGTGCTCCAGCATCTCGACGTTAGCGCCATCCAGCGTACCAATGGTCAGCGCGCCGTTGAGCGCAAACTTCATATTACTGGTACCGGACGCTTCCGTTCCCGCCAGCGAGATCTGCTCGGAGAGATCCGCCGCCGGGATAATCAGCTGCGCCAGGCTCACGCTGTAGTTGGGGATAAACACCACTTTCAGCTTATCGCCAATCTGCGGATCGTTGTTCACCACCGCCGCCACATCGTTGATCAGATGAATAATATGCTTCGCCATATAGTAGGCCGACGCGGCCTTACCGGCGAAGATATTCACTCGCGGCACCCACACCGCCTGCGGATCGGCTTTGATCCGGTTGTAGCGGGTGATGACGTGCAGGATATTCATCAGCTGGCGTTTATATTCGTGGATGCGTTTGATCTGCACATCAAACAGCGCCTTAGGATTGACCACCACGTTCAACTGCTGGGCGATATAGTTCGCCAGCCGCTGCTTATTCTCAAGCTTGGCGCGGCGCACCGCCTGGTTCACCGTCGGGTAATCAATATGCTGTAGCAGATCGCTCAACTGGCTTAAGTCGGTGCGCCAGGTGTGGCCGATATTCTCATCCAGCACCTGCGACAGCGGCGGGTTCGCCAACGCCAGCCAGCGCCGCGGCGTGACGCCGTTGGTGACGTTGGTAAAGCGCATCGGGAAAATCTTCGCAAACTCGGCAAACAGCGACTCGACCATTAAGCGCGAATGCAGCTCGGACACGCCGTTGACTTTATGGCTGACCACGACCGCCAGCCACGCCATGCGCACCCGGCGACCATTGGATTCATCAATGATCGAGGTACGGCTCAGCAGAGCAGTATCGTTGGGATACTGCTCCTGCAGCGTCTTGAGGAAGTAATCGTTAATCTCGAAGATAATCTGCAGATGGCGCGGCAGGATTTTCCCCAGCATATCGACCGGCCAGGTCTCCAGCGCTTCGCTCATCAACGTATGGTTGGTATAGGAGAAGACCTGGCAGGTCACCTCGAAGGCTTCATCCCAGCTAAATTTGTGCTCATCGATCAGCAGACGCATCAGCTCAGGGATCGACAGCACCGGGTGGGTGTCATTGAGGTGAATGGCGATTTTCGCCGCCAGATTGTCGTAGGTGCGGTGCAGCTGGTAGTGGCGACTGAGGATATCCTGTACCGTCGCCGAGACCAGGAAATACTCCTGACGCAGGCGCAGCTCGCGCCCGGAATAGGTGGAGTCGTCCGGATAAAGTACCCGCGAAACGTTCTCGGAGTGGTTCTTATCTTCCACCGCCGCGAAGTAGTCGCCCTGGTTGAATTTACCGAGGTTGATTTCGCTACTGGCCTGCGCGCTCCACAACCGCAGGGTGTTGGTGGCATCGGTATCGAAACCGGGGATAATCTGATCGTAGGCTTCGGCGATAATCTCTTCGGTCTCTATCCAGCGGGTATTTTTTCCTTCCTGCTGCACGCGGCCGCCGAAACGCACTTTATAGCGCGTATTGTGCCGTTCGAACTCCCACGGGTTGCCGTACTCCAGCCAGTAATCCGGCGACTCTTTCTGTCGTCCGTCGACGATGTTCTGCTTGAACATCCCATAGTCGTAGCGGATTCCGTAGCCGCGGCCCGGCAGACCCAGCGTCGCCAGCGAATCGAGGAAGCAGGCGGCCAGGCGCCCTAAACCGCCGTTGCCTAAACCGGGGTCGTTTTCTTCATCAATAAGCTCTTCCAGATCGAGCCCCATATCGGCCAGCGCATTATTCACATCTTCATAAATCCCTAACGACAACAGCGCGTTAGAGAGGGTGCGGCCAATCAAAAACTCCATCGACAGATAGTAAACCTGCCGCACTTCCTGCGACAGCTGGGCTCGGTTTGAACGCAGCCAGCGCTCGACCATGCGGTCGCGAACGGCGAACAGGGTGGCGTTCAGCCATTCGTGTTTGTTGGCGATCGCCGGATCCTTGCCGATGATAAACATCAGCTTATACGCGATAGAATGCTTTAACGCCTCAACGCTCAGCGTGGGTGATGCATAACTAAAGGGTGCATTCATAGCCATAGCTCCTGTGGTTACATCAAGCGTTGATAGAGTTCACGATAGGATTTCGCCGCCACCTGCCAGCTAAAGTCCATATTCATCGCCTGACGCTGAACGTAGCGCCACAGCGATGGCCGCGACCACAACACAAAGGTGCGCCGGATGGCCCGCAGCAACGACACCGCGTTACTGTCCTCAAAGACAAAGCCGCTGGCGACGCCGTCGGCGAGGTTTTCCAGCGAACAGTCGGCCACGGTATCGGCGAGACCGCCGGTGCGGCGCACCAGCGGCAGAGTGCCGTATTTCAGGCCATACAGCTGAGTCAGACCGCACGGTTCAAAGCGGCTGGGAACCAGAATCACATCGGCGCCGCCCATGATGCGGTGCGAAAACGCCTCGTGATAGCCAATCTGCACGCCGACCTGGCCCGGATGTTCGGCGGCGGCGGCGAGGAAGCCCTCCTGCAGTACCGGATCGCCGGCGCCCAACAGCGCCAGTTGCCCGCCCTGCTCCAGCAGGCCCGGCAGCGCCTCCAGTACCAGATCCAGCCCTTTTTGGCTGGTCAGGCGGCTCACCACGGCGAACAGCGGCGCTTTGTCATCCACCTTCAGCCCCATGGCGATTTGCAGCTGCCGTTTATTCTCGGCTTTCTCCTCCAGGCAATCGCGGTCATAGCGTGCCGCCAGCAGCAGATCGCTTTGCGGATTCCAGATACCATCATCGACGCCGTTAAGGATGCCAGACAAGCGGCCCTCGTGTTGGCGCTGACGTAGCAGCCCTTCCATGCCGTAGGCATATTGCGGTTCGGTGATTTCCCGCGCGTAGGTTGGGCTCACCGCCGTGATATGGTCGGCATAGTACAGACCGGCTTTGAGGAACGAGATCTGGCCGTTAAATTCGAGGCCGTGCATGTTATAGAACGACCACGGCAGCTCTATCTCATTCATATGCCAGGAGTAAAACATCCCCTGGTAGGCGAGATTGTGCACCGTAAACACCGATTTCGCCGGACGCCCACGCGCCGCCAGGTAGGCCGGCGTCAGGCCCGCATGCCAGTCATGGGCATGCACCACCTCCGGGCGCCAGAATGGATCCAGCCCGCAGGCCATTTCGCTACCTACCCAGCCGAGCAGCGCAAAGCGCAGCACGTTGTCAGTATAGGCGTTCATGTTGGCGTCGTGATACGGGCTCCCTGGGCGATCGTAGAGATGCGGCGCGTCGATCAGATAGATACCGACGCCGTTAAAATGGCCGAACAGCAGGGTGATGCGCCCGGCAAAGGTATCCCGGCGGGTGACGACCTGCGCGTCGGTAATTCCGCGGCGGATATCCGGATACCCCGGCAGCAGCACGCGGGTATCCACGCCGTCTGCGATCTGCGCCGCCGGCAGCGCGCCGATAACGTCAGCCAGACCGCCGGTTTTTAACAACGGGAACATCTCTGAACATACGTGTAAAACCTGCATTATCGCTCCTGTTTGTGCCCCAGTTTCCGCAGCATGTCGCGCGTAACCAGCACGATCCCTTCTTCTGAACGATAGAAGCGGCTGGCATCTTCTTCCGCATTCTCCCCAATCACCATCCCTTCCGGGATGACGCAGGCGCGATCTATCACGCAGCGGCGCAGGCGGCACGAGCGCCCGACCCAGACATCCGGCAATAAGACTGCCGAATCAATGTTACAAAACGAATTCACCCGCACCCGCGGGAACAGTACCGACTGCACCACTACTGACCCGGAGATAATGCAGCCGCCGGAAACCAGCGAGTTCAGCGTCATGCCGTGACTGCCGGAGCGGTCCTGGACGAACTTCGCCGGCGGCAGCGATTCCATATGGGTACGGATAGGCCAGTGCTGGTCGTACATATCGAGCTCCGGCGTCACCGAGGCCAGATCGAGGTTGGCCTTCCAGTAGGCTTCCAGCGTCCCGACATCGCGCCAGTACGGCTCGGCTTGCGGGTCGGACTGCACGCAGGAGAGCGGGAAAGGATGTGCATAAGCCATGCCAGCTTCGGTAATTTTCGGGATGATATCTTTGCCGAAGTCGTGGCTGGAGTTTTCGTCGAGATCGTCGGCGGCCAGCAGTTCATAAAGGTAATCCGCATCAAAGACATAGATGCCCATACTGGCAAGCGAGCGGGTAGCGTCGTTCGGCATCGCCGGCGGGTTGGCCGGTTTCTCGACGAACTCGATGATCTTCTCGCTTTCGTCGACCGCCATCACGCCAAAGGCGGATGCTTCTTCGATGGGCACCGGCATACAGGCGACGGTGCAGCGCGCGCCTTTTTCGACATGGTCGATCAGCATGCGCGAGTAGTCTTGTTTGTAGATGTGGTCGCCGGCGAGGATCACCACATATTCGGCTTTATAGCGACGAATAATGTCGAGGTTCTGCGTCACCGCATCGGCCGTACCGCGATACCAGTTTTCACCGTGTACCCGCTGCTGCGCCGGCAGCAGATCGACAAACTCATTCATCTCTTCGCTGAAGAAAGACCAGCCGCGCTGGATATGCTGCACCAGGGTGTGCGACTGATACTGGGTAATCACGCCGATGCGGCGAATACCTGAGTTAAGACAGTTAGATAACGCGAAGTCGATAATACGGAACTTACCGCCAAAGTGGACGGCAGGCTTCGCGCGCTTAATGGTTAAATCCTTAAGCCGGGTACCACGCCCGCCAGCAAGGATCAGCGCCACCGATTTGAGAGGAAGTTGACGCGCCAGCATCAACGGATCGTTCTTTTCAAGCCCAACCATGATTAACTCCTTTTGATTCCCCTGCTTCACGGCCCATTCATCATGAACGCGCCGAAAACCCCCAGGGACTATGACCTTTGAAATACGCAAACTCCGTGCGCGGGCCCATGCCAGACAGCCATGATGACCGGATTATCCTCTCCGGCGAATGGAGGAACGGCGCGCCACTCCCCCGCGGGTAAAACCATATCCGCCACCTCAGCGGTGGCATTCAGCGCGATCAGCCAGCGATCGGATAACAGGATTTGCAGCCGCGCGGCGCCATGCTGCCACTCGTCGGCGTTTAACGGTTCTCCGCGCTGATTGAGCCAGCTCACATTGCCGTCATGCTCCTGCCACCACTGATTACGGGTTAACGCCGGAATGCGCCGACGCAGGTGGATAAGCGCGGCGACAAACGCGGTTAATCCGTGATTTGCCCGCCGCCAGTCCAGCCAGGTCAAAGCATTGTCCTGACAGTACGCATTATTGTTGCCGTGCTGGCTATGGCCATGCTCATCACCCGCTAGCAGCATCGGCGTGCCTTGCGACAGCAGCAGCGTGGTCAAAAGCGCATGTACGCTATCGCGCCGCCGCTCAATCACGGCAAGATTGGCTTCTAATCCCTCTATACCATGATTGTTGCTGTAGTTATTGTTAGTCCCATCGCGATTCTCTTCGCCGTTCGCCTGATTGTGTTTCTGATTGAAACAAACACAATCACGTAGGGTGAATCCATCATGCGCCGTGATCAGATTGATCGTCGCCGCAGGCCGTTTGCCATCGCGGGCAAAGAGATCGCTGGAGGCGGCGAAGCGCTGGGCGAAGTCACCCAACGATACGTTTTGTTGCAGCCAGAAACGGCGCGCGGTATCGCGAAAATGGTCGTTCCATTCGGCAAACAGCGGCGGGAAGTTCCCCACCTGATAACCGCCCTGGCCAATATCCCAGGGTTCGGCAATCAGCTTGATCGCCGACAATACCGGGTCGCGGCGAATGGCTTCAAACAGCGGCGCGTCCTGACGAAATTCGGGCGTGCGCCCCATCACCGACGCCAGGTCGAAGCGAAAACCGTCAACGTGGCACTCATCAACCCAAAAGCGCAGGCACTGCAGGGCATACTCCACCACGCCGGGATGACTGAGGTTGAGCGTGTTACCGCAGCCGGTCCAGTTGTGATAATCGCCGTCGTCCCTGATCCAATAATAGCTGCGGTTATCGATACCGCGCAGGGAGATGGTCGGCCCTTCAAGATCGATTTCCGCGCTATGGTTCAGCACGATATCGAGGATCACCTCGATGCCCGCCGCGTGCAGCGCTTTCACCGCATCGCGGAACTCATCGAGCGCCCGCTGCGGCTGGCTGGCGTAGCGCGGCTCCAGCGCAAACAGCGCCAGCGGGTTATAGCCCCAGTAGTTGCTCAGCCCCATCCGCTGCAGGCGAGGTTCGCTGGCAAACTGCGCCACCGGCATCAGCTCCAGCGCGGTAATCCCCAGGCGGCGGAAATAGTCGATCATCAGCGGGTGGCCCAGCGCCTGATAGGTGCCGCGGATGGCCTCCGGCAGCTCCGGATGCAGCCAGGTCAACCCTTTGACGTGGGCTTCATAAATGACCGTTTCGCCCCACGGCGTGCGCGGCGGTTTATCGCCGAGCCAGTCGTAATGCAGATCGACTACCTGCGACTTTGGCGCAATGGCTGCGCTATCGCGGGCATCCGGTTTATGCATACCGCCATGCAGACGCTCGTCGTCCAGCAGTTCGCCCGCCACCTGATGCGCGCAGGGGTCGAGCAGCAGCTTGGCCGGATTGAAGCGATGCCCCTGCGCCGGATCCCACGGCCCGTGCACCCGATAACCGTAGCGTAGCCCCGGACGCGCATCGGCCAGCCAGCCGTGCCAGATGTCGCCGCTGCGCGCCGGTAGGTCGTAGCGCCGCTCGTTGCCCTGCTGGTCGAACACGCAGAGTTCCACCCGCTCAGCGTGGGCGGAAAACAGGGTGAAGTTCACCCCTTTGCCGTCATAGCTGGCGCCCAAAGGCGTCGGTTTTCCCGCGGCAAGCGTCGTCATCAGGCCTCCCGTACCAGCCAGATGGTCGCCAGCGGCGGCAGGGTAATCGACAACGAATGCTGACGACCGTGACTGGCGACGGACTCGCTCTCAACCACTCCGCCATTTCCGGCGTTACTACCGTGATAATGCATCGAGTCGGTATTCAGCTCCTCGCGCCAGCGTCCTGGCTGGTTGATGCCGAAACGGTAGTTGTGCCGCGGCACCGGCGTGAAGTTGCTGGCGACGATGATTTCATTACCGGCTTTATCGCGGCGCACGAAGATAAATACCGAACGCTCATGATCGTCGACCACCAGCCATTCGAAGCCGTAGGGATCGAAATCAAGTTCATGCAGCGCTTTATGGTGGCGGTAGGTATGGTTCAGGTCGCGCACCAGCCGCTGGACGCCGTGGTGCCAGTTGTCGCCACCCTCCAGCAGATGCCAGTCGAGACTGGCGTCGTGGTTCCACTCGCGGCCCTGGGCGAATTCATTGCCCATAAACAGCAGCTTTTTGCCCGGGAAGGCGAACAGCCAGCCGTAATAGGCGCGCAGGTTGGCAAAGCGCTGCCATGCGTCGCCCGGCATGCGGTCGAGAATCGATTTTTTGCCGTGCACCACTTCATCGTGGGAGAGCGGCAGCACGAAGTTCTCGGTGTAGTTGTAGAGCATGCCGAAGGTCATTTTGTCGTGATGGTAGCGACGATGGACTGGATCGAGCTTCATATAGTCCAGCGTGTCGTGCATCCAGCCGAGATTCCATTTGAACCAGAAGCCGAGGCCGCCGTCGGCGGGCGGACGCGTCACGCCGGCAAAATCGGTGGACTCTTCCGCCATCGTTACCGCGCCTGGCGTCTGCTCGCCGAGAATACGGTTGGTGTTACGCAGAAACTCGATCGCTTCGAGATTTTCCCGCCCGCCGTATTCGTTGGGGATCCACTCGCCCGCTTTACGGCTATAGTCGCGGTAGATCATCGACGCCACCGCGTCGACGCGCAGCGCGTCAATGCCGAAGCGCTCGATCCAGTACAGCGCGTTACCTACCAGGTAATTGCTGACTTCGCGGCGGCCGTAGTTATAGATAAGCGTATTCCAGTCCTGGTGGTAACCTTCGCGCGGATCGCTGTGTTCATACAGCGAGGTGCCGTCAAATGAGGCCAGCGCAAAGTCATCCGCCGGGAAATGACCCGGAACCCAATCGAGGATCACGTTAAGGCCCGCGGCGTGGGCGGCATCGATGAAATAGCGGAAATCTTCACGGGTACCGAAGCGGCGTGTCGGCGCATAGAGGCCGGTCGGCTGGTAGCCCCAGCTGCCGTCGAACGGGTGTTCGTTTACCGGGAGCAGTTCAAGATGGGTGAAGCCCATCCATTTTGCGTAAGGCACCAGTTGGTCCGCCAGTTCGCGGTAGCTAAGCCAGAAGTTATTGTCGGTATGGCGGCGCCAGGACCCGAGGTGCACTTCATAAATAGAGATCGGCGCATCAAACTGGTTCGCGGCTTTGCGCGCCGCCGGCTGCTCGACTTTGGGCGGCAAATCGCAGATAAGCGACGCGCTTTCCGGGCGCATCTGCGACTCGAAGGCGTAAGGATCGGCTTTAACCCGTAGATTGCCATGAGCATCGATCAGCTCGAATTTATACAGCTGGCCATTAAGCGCGCCGGGGATGAAAAGTTCCCAGATTCCGGACTCTTTACGCAGGCGCATCGGATGTCGTCGGCCATCCCAGTAGTTAAATTGCCCCACCACCGAGACCCGGCGGGCGTTTGGCGCCCAGACCGAAAAGCGCGTACCGGTGACGCCATCCATGGTGTCGGCGTGCGCGCCCAGAGTTTCGTAAGGGCGCAGGTGCGTCCCCTCGGACAACAGCCAGGCATCAACATCCTGCAGCAGCGGGCCGAAACGGTAAGGGTCGTCAATCAGGTTTTGCTGTCCGTGCCAGGTGACGGCCAACTGGTAGCGAAAAGCGTTTTTACGCCGCGGCAGGAGGCCGCTAAAGAATCCGCGCGAGTCGAGGCATTCGAGTTTGCCGACTTTACGCCCGGTTTTCGGTTCAATAACCCACACTTCGGTGGCATCTGGTAATAATGCGCGAACTTCCAGCCCCGCCTCGGTGCGGTGCATGCCAAGCACGGAAAAGGGATCCGCGAAATGACCTGCAATAAGCGCATTAATCACGTCTCTATCGATTCGATTCGACATGCTTTCATCCTGTTGTAAGTGTCGCCCTTTCCTGTACCCGGCGACTTTTTTTGACCTGAACGGCGCAGCACCAACGTGCATCCTCCTGCTCCGTCCCACCTTCAGGTAAGGAACTCCTTACTTAAAGCATAGCCAAGGCTGCGTTACCTCCGTGGGGAAAAATCCAACATCCGCGTTTACTCCTTGTATTACGCAAAAAAAAGGGGTGTATCCACACCCCTTATCGTTTGTCCTGCGTTTACGCCAGCTGTCGTAGCATGCGGCGCAACGGTTCGGCGGCGCCCCACAGCAGCTGGTCGCCGACGGTAAAGGCCGACAGGTACTCAGGACCCATGTTCAGTTTACGCAGGCGCCCTACCGGGGTGGTCAGGGTGCCGGTCACCGCGGCTGGGGTCAGCTCGCGCATGGTGATGTCGCGATCGTTTGGCACCACTTTGGCCCACGGGTTATGCGCGGCCAGCAGTTCCTCAACGGTCGGGATAGAAACATCTTTCTTCAGCTTGATGGTAAACGCCTGGCTGTGGCAGCGCAGCGCGCCGACGCGCACGCACAGACCATCGACCGGGATCGGCGACGCGGTGGCGAGAATTTTGTTCGTCTCCGCCTGGCCTTTCCACTCTTCGCGGCTCTGGCCGTTATCAAGCTGTTTGTCGATCCATGGGATCAGGCTGCCCGCCAGCGGCACGCCAAAGTTATCGACCGGCAGATCGCCGCTGCGGGTCAGCGACGTCACTTTGCGCTCGATATCGAGAATCGCGGACGCCGGGTTCGCCAGCTCGCTCGCCACGTGGCCATGCAGCTGGCCCATCTGGCTCAGCAGTTCGCGCATATGGCGCGCGCCGCCGCCGGAAGCCGCCTGGTAGGTCGCCACGCTGACCCACTCCACCAGGTCATGGGCAAACAGGCCGCCGAGGGACATCAGCATCAGGCTCACCGTACAGTTGCCGCCGACGAAGGTTTTAATGCCGTTATTCAGGCCAGCGGTAATCACATCCTGGTTAACCGGGTCGAGAATAATGATCGCATCGTCTTTCATGCGCAGCGAAGACGCCGCGTCAATCCAGTACCCCTGCCAGCCGCTTTCGCGCAGCTTCGGGTAAATCTCGTTGGTGTAATCGCCGCCCTGGCAGGTAACAATAATGTCCAGCGCCTTCAGCGCTTCGAGATCGAATGCATCCTGAAGCGTTCCCCCGGTACTGCCGCCGAATGACGGCGCGGGCTGACCCAGCTGAGAGGTGGAGAAGAAAACAGGGCGAATGGCGTCGAAATCACGCTCTTCCACCATGCGTTGCATGAGAACAGAGCCGACCATTCCACGCCAACCGATAAAACCAACATTTTTCATAACGTATTCCTGCGAGGTGTGTGCTGTTAGTGCCAGGCCAGTTTCCAACTGGGATGTCCTTCACATTACAAAATGCAGCTAAAGTCGCAAGTGAAATTAATCAATGATTGCGCGCCAATCAGAAAAGCAACTTATCCCGCACTCCGCCTACCGTCGCTGGTAGTCATAAAAAGCGTAAAGATTATCGGGCAAATAACCCGCGTAATGGAATATTTTCCGTCGCTATTTTATTGATCCTGATTATGGATTCAGCGCGAAAAATATCGCTTTCACGCTTGCGAAAAAAAACGGACAAAGCCTTGCGCCGCAAGGCCTGACGAGCAATACGATCATTGTCGTAGAGCTGATATTTACGGCAAAAGGAAGTGGAAAAGAGGGGAAAAAAGCGTGTTACCGAAGAGAATCCAGGGTAAGCGGTATTACCCTGGTTTTTCCCCCGGATACCGTGGTGGTGTCCGGGGAAATTATTTTTACTTAGCTCAGCAGCTGGAAAGCAATCATCCCGACAATGGCGCCGGTGGTGCCAAGGATGGTTTCCATCATCGTCCAGGTTTTCAGCGTCTGCGCTTCGCTGGCGCCGGTGAACTTACCGAACAGCCAGAAGCCGGCATCGTTGACGTGACTTACCACAATCGAACCACCCGCGATACAGATGGAGAGAGCCGCCATTTGCGCGCCGCTGTAGTTCAGTTGCTCAATGACCGGCATCACCAGGCCGACCGCCGTCAGGCACGCCACGGTCGCGGAGCCCTGAATAATACGCACGGCAGCCGCCAGCACGAAGCAGGTAATCGCAATCGGCAGACCCAGGCCAGTCAGCGCTTCGCCGAGCGCCGGGCCGACGCCGGAGTCCACCAGCACCTGCTTGAAGACGCCGCCTGCGCCAATCACCAGCAGAATAATCCCCGCCGGCTGCAGCGCCGCGCCGCAGATCTCCATCACGCGATCTTTCGCCATCCCCTGACGTACCGCCAGGCCGTAAATCGCTACCAGGCAGGCAACCAGAATCGCGGTGAATGGGTGGCCGATAAACTCGAACCATTCATAGGCGGTGGATCCCACCGGCACAAAGCGCGCGGCGATGGTTTTCAGGCCGACCAGCACCAGCGGCAGCAGGATCAGCGAGAGGCTAAAGCCGAAGGACGGCATTTTACCTTCGCCGAGATGCGGTTCGCTGATATCGTCAGGAATATGCAGCTCAACGTAGCGGCTGATGAAGTTGCCCCATAGCGGACCGGCGATAATCATCCCCGGAATAGCGGCGCAGAGGCCAATCAGAATCATCCAGCCGAAATCGGCGTGCATCTGCGAAGCCAGCAGCATCGGCGCAGGCCCCGGCAGCAGGAATGCCGCGGCGGCGGCTACGCCGGCGAACAGCGGGATCACCAGCTTCACAAGGTTAGTGCCGGTATGGCGCGCCATGGAGAACGCGACGCTAATCAGCAGCACGATCGCCACTTCAAAGAACAACGGCAGCGCGCAGATAAGGCCGGCAAGACCAATCGCATAGTGCGCGCGGTTATGGCCGAAGGACTTCAGCATTTTCACCGCAATCTGGTCGACCGCGCCGGTTTCATGCAAAATTTTACCGAACATCGCGCCCAGCGCGACGACTATCGCCAGGAAGCCCAGCGTGCCGCCCATCCCTTTTTCCATCGTCGCCGCGATTTTATCCAGCGGCATACCGGAAAAGAGACCTGCGCCAATAGAAACCACCATCAAAGCCACGAAGGCGTGCATACGCGCCTTCATGACTAAAAACAGCAGCAGCAATACCGAGCCGACTGCTGTCAAAACAAGCGTTAAAGTACTCACTAGTTACTGCCTTTGTTAATCACCTCAATGGTGCTGGCGACCACGCCTTCCAGTGACTGGTCGATATCGACGATAAGCACATCGCTTTCGTCGGCGCCTGGTTCCTGCAGTGTTTCAAACTGCGTCACCAACATTTGGGTTTTGAAGAAGTGCCCTTTACGCGCCTTCAGACGGCTTTCAATCACGTCGAAGTCGCCTTTCAGGTAGATAAAGGAGAGGTTCGGGTTGCCTTTGCGCAGAATGTCGCGGTAGCTTTTTTTCAGCGCCGAGCAGACGATCAGCGAAACTTTGTTGGTACGCTGCATGGCAAATGCCGCGTCATTCAACGCCTGCAGCCACGGGGTACGGTCATCGTCGTTCAGCGGCTCGCCGGAAGCCATCTTGGTGATGTTGCTGCGCGGATGCAGAAAATCGCCATCGAGAAACGCGGCTTTCAGTTGATGCGCCACTTCGCTGGCGACGGCGGATTTACCACTGCCGGAAACGCCCATCAGGACATAGACGTGGTGATCATGGTTAGTCGTGCTCAAAGCGTCCTCCCACTGGACTGGTACGCCGCGCCGGGGCTGACTGATACAGCGCGAAAGCGGCGTACTGGTTAATGATTACGGGCGAGTGTTACGGGTAACTGTTATCGGTAACATTGTCATGCCGGACCCTGGGAGAAGCAATAACCATTCGTGCCAGATGTGAATATGTGTGATCTACTTCAAACTTGTCGGTTTAAATAGATCCACCCGGTGACAATGTGAAACCTAAATCTAACATCTTAGGGGTAATCGTCTCACCGCGGATGCGCGCCAGCAGACGCTCGGCGCCGATGCGGCCCATGCGCTCGCGCGGGGTCAGTACGCTGGCGAGACGCGGCTCCATCACCTGACCGATATCGTGACCGTGGAAACCGGCTATCGCCATGTCGTCCGGGATTTTCAGCCCCAGACGCTGGCACTCGAACGCCGCGCCGACCGCGAGGTCATCGTTGGTACAGAAGATACCGTCGAGCTGCGGATATTCGCGGCGCGCCTGACGCATCAGCTCAATCCCCGACGAGTAAGAAGAAGATTGCTCCACCATCACGCTGTAGGGCGTCATGCCGGCATCGAGCATCGCCTGCTCGTACCCCTTCTGTTTGATGATAGTACGTTCATCAAGACGCGCGCCGAGATAAGCAACGTGGCAGTGGCCGCGGGCGATAATCGCCGCCGTCATCTGCCGCGCCGCTTCGAAGTTATCGAAACCGACGGCAATGTCGAGGCACGGCGACTGGCTGTCCATCAGCTCAACCACCGGGATGCCGGCGACTTCGATCATTTTCAGCGTGCGCGGCGTGTGGGTACGTTCGGTGAGGATCAGGCCGTCAATATTCCAGGAGAGCATTGATTCGAGACGCTTCTCTTCCATCTCCGGCTTATAGCCGTAGTGCGCCAGCATGGTTTGATAACCGAAGGCGTCGGTGACGCTTTCGATGCCGCGCAGCACTTCCGAGAAGACCTGGTTGGTTAACGATGGCAGCAGCACGCCGATGGCGCGGCTGGTGGCGTTGGAGAGAATATCAGGAGCGCGATTGGGAATATAACCCAGCTCATCGAGTGCAACGGCAATCTTGCCACGCAGGGCCTCAGAAACCTGTTCCGGGTTACGTAAATAGCGACTGACCGTCATTTTGGTCACGCCGACAAGATCGGCTACATCCTGAAGTACGGGTCTTTTCTTTTTCATCGTCCTGACTGTGATCGGCTGGGAAACATTTTCTCAGTTTATCACGGACAAAGCGCAACCTTCCCGGAGAAAAAAGGGCCAAAAGATTTATTTAGAGTTAATACGCAAAATCATTCAAGTTGCATTGAGGCGGCAACGCAACGAATCCCCGGAAGCGTACAAAGGGTACGCGACCGGGGTGAGTGAGGAGAGCCAACAAAAATGCGGCTTGAAGGATGACGCGTATCAAACCGGCGGCAGATCGAACAGCAATATTTCGCTATCGCTGTCGGCGTGAACCGAAATCGCCTGCTCGTCCCAAATCGCCAGACCATCGCTGGTGGTGGCTTTGGTGCCGTTAATCGTCACTTCGCCTTTCACTACCTGGATCCACACGCGACGTTCCGCGGCAATCTGGTGAACCGACTGCTCATCTTTCAGCAGCGCCCAGCGATACAGCTCCATATCCTGGTACACTTTCAGCGAACCCTCGCGCGCATCTGGCGACAGCACCAGCTGTTTGCCCTGCGCGGCATCAAAGCGGCGCTGCTCGTAGCGCGGCGTAATGCCGGTTTCTTCTGGAATAATCCAGATCTGATACAAACGCAGGCGGTCGGTGCTGCTCGGGTTGTACTCAGAGTGACGCACGCCGGTACCCGCGCTCATGATCTGGAACTCGCCGGCCGGAACCTGCTCTTTGTTACCCATGCTGTCCTGGTGCTCAACCGCCCCTTCCAGCACATAAGTCAGGATTTCCATGTCTTTGTGCGGGTGGGTGCCAAACCCCTGGCCGGCGTCGATTACGTCATCGTTAATCACGCGCAGCGCGGAGAAACCCATAAAGTTCGGGTCGTAGTAGTTGGCGAAAGAGAAAGTATGCCAGGAATCCAGCCAGCCATGGTTAGCGTGGCCACGTTCGTTAGCTTTGCGTAAGTAGATCATGTTGCACCCCCGTATGTTTTCGATGGAGTAAGTGTGGACCCATTCCGCCGGCGATCATAGAGGGTGAAAATTGACTCCTCTGTTCAAAAAATATGAACAAGCGGCGAGGAGCCAGCGTTTCTTATTTCGCGAGGGTAATGGTGGCCGGAGAAGGCTGTTCAAAGCCGCGCTGCAGAATCTCCATATTGGTGAGAACTTCAGATTCCTTGACGTAATTCGGCTGGCCGTTAACGAGGGTGTCATACAGCGCGTCATACACTCGTCCGTAGTCGCCGGTTTCCAGCGGCACCTCTTCACGTACCGCCACGCCCGCCTCGTTGATGTAGACCAGTTGCCCCACGCTGTCATCGGCGCCGAACCCCGCATCGCCCGGCATAATGTTGGCCTTCAGGCTGGTCTCCTGCTGGTCAATACCGTATTTCACAAACGAGCCTTTATGCCCATGAACGATAAATTTCGGGTAGTCAATCTGCACCAGGTGGCTGGTTTTGACGATCGCTTTCAGGTCGCCATAAAACAGTTGAGCTTCAAACGTGTCATCGGGATTGGCTTTATTACGTAGTGAGCGCAGATCGTAGGCAACATGATCCGGGCGACCAAACAGCGAAATGATCTGATCCATGGTATGTACGCCGAGACCGTAGAAATCGCCACTTTGCGGTCCCCCCTGGATGGTTTCCGCCACCGGTCGGTAGTTATCAAAATGGCTTTCAATTTCCACCAGTTCGCCGAGCTTCCCGCTTTCAATCACCTTTTTGGTGGTCAGGAAACAGGAATCGAAGCGGCGGTTCTGGTAAGGCGTCACCGTCAACCCTTTGCTTTTCGCCAGCGCGAATAGGGTCTTCGCCTCTGCAAGCGTCGGGGTGAAGGGTTTTTCAACCAGTACGTTTTTCCCGGCTTCCAGCGCCCGCTTCGCGTATTCGAAGTGGCTATCAGCATGGGTGCAGACCACTACCAGCTTGACCTGCGGGTCATTCAGCACTTCATCGAGGTCGCTGGTGAAGTGGATATGGGAATACGCCGGCGCCTGTTCTTCCGGCCTGGCGCTGCGGCGATAAATATGCGCGACGTGCCAGCTGTCTTTGCGATGCAGGACGTAAGGAAGATGGTAGCGGGTCGTGCTTTTACCAAAGCCAATAAATGCGCAGTGCAGAATCATAACGCTGTCCTTAGTTGATGTGCTGCCTTTAACCATAGCGCAAGCAGGCGGCTCACTTCATCCTCCTTTTCCTCTGAGCAGGAAAATTCACCGGCAAAATATTTCGGTTATCACTCATACGTAATTTTTAATAAGAGATTGATTAATAAGTCATTAAAACGCTATTTTTCAACAGAAAGTCTTGATTCCAATGACGAAACTGCGGATAAGTGAAGGGCAAAACCAGGACGTTGCTAAAGACTAACGGAGTAGCCAGCCGCTGCTGATGGAAAAAAAGTATCTCGCCATAAACTGCGCCATTTTTTTCTGGCTTCTCGCCCTGATCGCCTGGTTTAGCGATGAGACCGCGCTGGCGCGCCTGGCGGCCGCCTGTACCCTCTTCGCTTTCCTTACTCATACCCAACGGGAAAAAATTAACGCTATGTTTATGAAGAAAAATAAAACCGAAGCGCAGGCTGCTGAAGTCGCTGCGCCAACCGTGGCGGCAGCAGAACCGGAAACGGCAAGCGTCAAAAAACAGGAAACCACCGTGATCGCCAGCGGGGTGCATTTTGTCGGCAATATCGTCGCCTGCGGTCATGTCTATATCCATGGCCAGGTCACCGGCAACATTGAGGCCAAAGAACATCTGATTAAGGTGATGCGCGAGGGTCACGTGGAGGGCAATATCAGCTGCCGGGAGCTGATCGTCGACGGCAAGGTACACGGCCAGTGCCGTGGCGATAGCATCGCTATTGAGGAACATGGCAACCTCGACGGCACCCTTGCCTATCGCACGCTGGCGATTAAAAAGGGAGGCCTGTTTACCGGCAGCGCGGAGGTATTGGCCACCGTGGAGAGCAAAAATAAAAACAATATCGTCGGCCTGATCGCAGAAGAAGCGGTGAAATCCGCCAAATCGCAACACGCCTGAATTGACGCAAAAAAAAAGCCAGCACCCGGCTGGCTAAAGTAATACTGGAAGCAATGTGAGCAATGTCGTGCTTTCAGGCTTTCCGCACGGGTCCCCCTGAATGCAGGACAATAATAATCATTCTCATTCGCACTTGTCTACATTTTTTTTGCAAATAATGCGTGTTGACTCAAACGCCGTAGTCAGTGATGTTTAATGGGACTTTTCACCTGAATGAGGAACAAGGAATGAGTGACATCGTGATACGCCATGCTGAACCGAAAGATGTTGACGCGATTCGTCAAATTCACGCCCAGCCGGAGGTGTATCACAACACGCTACAGGTTCCTCATCCATCCGAGCATATGTGGCGGGAGCGGCTAACCGATACTCCCGGCGTGAAGCAGCTGGTGGCCTGTATCGATGGGCAAGTCGTCGGCCATTTAAGCATTGCCGTCGTCCAACGCCCCCGCCGTAGCCACGTCGCCGATTTTGGTATCAGCGTAGATTCACGTTGGCATAACCGAGGCGTCGCCAGCGCGCTGATGCGCACCATGATTGATATGTGCGACAACTGGCTGCGGGTCGATCGCATCGAACTCACCGTCTTTGCCGATAACGCCCCGGCGGTCGCGGTGTATAAGAAGTACGGCTTTGAGATCGAAGGCACCGGCAGGCGCTATGCGCTGCGCAACGGCGAGTATGTGGATGCGTATTATATGGCGAGAATGAAGTAGCGTGTTGCCGGGTGGCGGCTTCGCCTTACCCGGCCTACGTTCGCACAGTTGTAGGCCCGGTAAGCGCAGCGCCACCGGGCAACACCTTAATACCCCGCGGTCAAATCACCGGGCGAACGCGGATCGGAAGCGCCATACAGCGTACCATCCGGCCCCACCATAATGCTCTGGGTACTGCCCATCGCCTCTTTCAGCGCGACTTTCTGCCCTTTTGCTTCCAGCAATTTCACGGTATCCGGGCTAAAACCTTTCTCCACCCGCAACTCGTCCGGCAGCCACTGGTGGTGGAAGCGCGGCGCATTGGTGGCTTCCGCGACGTTCATCCCGAAATCAATGGTGTTGACCACCATTTGCAGCACGGTGGTAATAATACGGCTACCGCCCGGGCTACCGGTCACCAGCCAGGTTTTCCCGTCTTTCACCACAATCGTCGGCGACATCGACGACAGAGGGCGCTTTTTCGGCCCTACCGCATTGGCGTCGCCGCCAACTAAACCATAAACGTTAGGCACGCCGGGCTTCGCCGAGAAATCATCCATCTGGTTGTTGAGTATAATTCCGGAGTCGCCGGCCACGATGCCGGTACCAAAGGTGGTATTCAACGTATAAGTCACCGCCACCGCATTGCCGTCTTTATCGACCACCGAGAAGTGGGTGGTCTGGTTGCTTTCATAAGGCGCCAGTTTGCCCGGGCGGATCTGGCTGGAAGGCTTCGCCTTGTTGACGTCGATCTCAGCGGCGATCGCTTTGGCGTAGGCTTTGCTGGTCAGCGCCTGCCACGGCACTTTGACGAAGTCAGGGTCGCCGAGATATTCCGAACGGTCGGCGTAGGCGTGTTTCTCCGCTTCCGCCATCACCTGCATGGCGTCGGCGCTGCCAAAGCCATATTTCTGCATATCGAAGTTTTCGAGGATATTGAGGATCTGCACGATGTGGATCCCGCCAGAGGACGGCGGCGGCATGGAGTAGACCTCATAGCCGCGATATTCACCGCTAATCGGCGTACGCTCCACGGCCCTGTAGTTGGCGAGATCGGCTTTGGTGATAAGCCCGCCGTGTTTTTTCATCTCACCGGCAATCTGGTCGGCGATAGCCCCTTTATAGAAGGCATCCGGGCCGTGCTCGGCAATCAGCTCCAGGCTTTTACCCAGATTTTTTTGCACCAGCCGGTCGCCTTTTTTCAGCGATTCGCCGTTCTTCCAGAAAATCGCTTTGCTGTTTTCATGCTGCGGGATCACTTCGCTGCCGTAGGTTTTTAAATCGTCAGCCAGCGCATCGTTAACGATAAAGCCCTCTTCCGCCAGCTTAATCGCCGGGCGGATCACCTTGTTCAGCGGCATGGTGCCGTATTTTTCCAGCGCGAGGGAGAAGCCCGCGACGCTGCCTGGGGTACCGGAAGCGAGATGCGAAGTCAGCGATTTTTTACTGTCAGGATTGCCATGTTCATCGAGGAACATATCCCGGGTGGCCTGTTCCGGAGCCATCTCGCGGAAATCGATCGCCGTGGTTTTACCGTCTTTAGTTCGCAGCATCATAAAGCCGCCGCCGCCGATATTACCGGCCTGCGGATGCGTGACCGCCAGCGCGTAACCGACAGCCACCGCCGCATCGACGGCGTTGCCGCCCTGACGCAGAATATCTACGCCGACGCGGGTCGCCAGCGCATCCACCGAGGCCACCATCCCCTGCTGGGCGCGCACCGGGTGAAACACATCTTCCTCAACGCCATACGAGACCGGCGGCGGGGGCGGCGGATTGGCGGCAACGGTAAAACTGCCCCCCGCCAGTAACGCTGCGATGACCACCTGACGCCATATTGTTGTTTTTATCATTGTCTTACTCCTGAAAGGTAGGTTTTATCTCCCGGCTTAAGCCTGGTTGATAACTCCTAAAAAATCATTGTTATGGCGAATTCGAGGTACACTTAAGTGATCCCACGCACGGGAGGAGAAAACAATGAAAGCGATTTTATTCCTGGCGGCGCTGATGCCGCTCGGCGTTTTAGCACAGCCGATTAACATCGATAACAACCCTAACCAGCCGGGTTATGTGGTACCCAGCCAGCAGCGTATGCAAAATGAGATGAAGGTGCAGCAACAGCAGCAGCAAAGCATGCTGAAGCAGAATCTGAATAATCAGACGCATATGCAGCAACAGCATTTGCAAAATCAGCTGCAGACCAATCAGCAGCGCGCGGCGCAGGGCGGCAATCTCAATTCGCAGCCGCAGGTACTGCCAAACAACAACGGCGGGATGCTGCGGCAGACTAACCCGTAAAGATCGTCCGCCGCAAATCAGCCTTAAGGCTGGAAATTCGGCCCGATGACGTCAATAGCATCGGTGCAGATGCAGTCTACGCCCCAGCGCAGCAGCTCGGCGGCGCGCTGGGGTTTGTTGACCGTATACACCAGAATATGCAGGCCGGCCTGTTTCAGGCTCGCCACCCGCGCCGCATCCAGCAGCTTGTGGTTGAGATGAATTGAGACGCAGCCCAGCCGGGCGGTCAATTCGCGCCAGTCATCGCGCCACTCATCCAGAAGCAGCCCGCGCGGCAGCTCGGGCGCGGCTTCCTGCGCCGCTTCCAGCGCATCAATTTCAAAGGATGAGAGCAGCGGCGCGGTCATATCGGCCCACAGATCGCGCGCAGCCAGCGCCACCACTTTTCCGGTCTGCGGCCCCTGCCCGGTCGTCGGCTTAATTTCGATATTCGCCATCATGCCGTGACGACGACAGCGCTCCGCCACCTGGGAGAGCAGCGGCAGCGGTTCGCCCTTAAACTCGCGGCTGAACCAGCTGCCGGCATCAACCTTCAGCAGATCGTCCCACGCCAGCTCGCCCGCCACGCCCCAGCCGTTGCTGGTACGTTCGAGATTATCGTCATGCAGCAGAAAGATCTGCCCGTCCTTCGACAGCTTGGCGTCAAATTCAATCATCGTGTGCCCGTAGCGGGCGCCGACGTCGATAGCCGCCAGGGTGTTCTCCGGCGCCAGTTTACCGCCGCCGCGATGGGCGACGATGCGGGGATAAGGCCAGTTACTCATGCGCGTTGTCCTGTTTCACCATCAAAGAGGTGCAGATGCTCCAATGGCAGATGCAGCCATAGCGTGCTGCCGCCCGCCGGGCGCTGCTGATGCGGCAATCTGACCACCAGCTTCTGCTCGCCCCAGCGCCCGTGGGCGAGGTTATCGGCACCTAAAATTTCCAGCGTATCCATCAGCAGCGGGATGCCGCCTTGCGCCTGCGAGCTTAAAATAAAGTGCTCCGGGCGAATACCGAGAGTCATTTTACGCCCGGCGTGGCGCCGATGCTCGTGATTCATCGGCAGCTGTATGCCGCCTTCCAGCTCAAAGCGGCCGCCATCATCGCTCACCCGCCCCTCCAGCAGGTTCATGGCCGGGCTGCCGATAAAGCTCGCCACAAAGCGGCTGGCGGGCTTTTCATACACCTCAACCGGCGTGCCGATCTGCTCGGCAATCCCCTTATTCATTACCATCACCCGCTGGGCAAGGGTCATCGCTTCGACCTGATCGTGGGTGACATACAGCGAAGTCGTTTTCAGGCGCCGATGCAGCTGCTGCAGTTCCAGACGCATCTGCACGCGCAGCTTGGCGTCGAGGTTTGACAATGGTTCGTCGAACAGGAATACCGCCGGGTCACGCACGATAGCGCGGCCCATCGCCACGCGCTGGCGCTGACCGCCGGACAGTTCCCGCGGGCGGCGCTTGAGCAGGCCATCCAGCTCAAGAATACGCGCCGCCTCCTGCACGCGCTCGGCGATCAATCCCTTACCCATGCCGCGAATCTTCAGCCCCCACGCCATGTTCTCTTCCACGCTCATATGCGGATAAAGCGCGTAGTTCTGGAACACCATCGCGATGCCGCGATCCTTCGGTTCCATCTCGGTCACCCGTTTACGGTCAATCCAGATATCGCCGCTGGTCACCCGTTCAAGTCCGGCGACCATCCGCAGCAGCGTTGATTTCCCGCAGCCTGACGGGCCGACCATGACGATAAATTCTCCGTCCGCCACGTCCAGCGTCAGCGGTTGAATTACCTGGGTTTTGCCATCCCAGCTTTTGCTTACTGCCTGTAGTTTTAAACCAGCCATTTTATTTCTCACTATCGACCAGGCCGCGCACAAACGCGCGCTGCATGGCTAAAACGATGACGACCGGCGGGATCAGGGTCAGCAGCATCGCCGCCATCACCTGATTCCACTGGGTAGTACCTTCGCCGGTGGCGATCATGCCTTTAATACCGGCGACGGCGGTGCCAAGATTCACATCCTGAATAATCAGCAACGGCCACAGATACTGGTTCCAGCCGTAGATAAAGGTGATAACGAACAGCGCGGCGAGGTTGGTTTTCGACAGCGGCAGCACGATGTCGCGGAAGAAGCGCATCGGCGAAGCGCCATCAATACGCGCCGCTTCAATCAGCTCGTCCGGCAGGGTCATAAAGAACTGGCGGAACAAGAAGGTGGCGGTAGCCGAAGCCATTAACGGCAGCGTTAATCCAGCATAGCTGTCGAGCATTTTGAGGTTGGCGATCACTTCCACCGTCGGAAAAATACGCACCTCGACCGGCAGCATCAGGGTGATAAAGATCATCCAGAAGAACAGGTTACGCAGCGGAAAGCGGAACCACACGATGGCGAACGCCGAAAGCATCGACACCACGATTTTGCCGACCGTAATGGCGAACGCCATGATGAAGCTGTTGAGCATCATCAGCCAGAACGGCGCGCTGTTGACGCCGACGCCGTTCACCCAGATGGTCTTCATATTTTCCAGCAGATGTCCGCCGGGGATCAGCGTCATCGGCGTTTCAAATACCGATTTGTTATCCAGCGTCGCCGCCACGAAGGCGACGTACAGCGGGAATAAAATGACGGCAATGCCCAGAATCAGCATGGTGTGGCTGAAAATCGTCAGCCCGCGACGGTTCTCAATCATTGGTAACGCACCTTACTTTCAACGTAACGGAACTGCACCACCGTCAGGATAATGACGAGGAACATCAGCACCACCGACTGCGCGGCGGAAGCGGAAAGATCGAGCCCGGCGAAACCTTCGCGATAAATTTTGTAGATTAGGGTGGTGGTAGCCTGCACCGGGCCGCCGGCGGTGGCGGCATCGATCACCGGGAAGGTATCGAAGAAGGCGTAAACCAGGTTGACCACCAGCAGGAAGAAGCTCACCGGCGCAATCAGCGGCAGCGCCAGCTTGAAGAAGCGGCGAATCGGCCCGGCGCCGTCGATGGCGGCGGCCTCAACCAGCGAACGCGGGATCGACTGCAGCGCGGCGAAGAAGAACAGGAAGTTGTAGCTTATCTGCTTCCAGACCGAGGCGAAGACCACCAGGAACATCGCCTGGCCGCTGTTTTGCGCGTGGTTCCAGTCGTAACCCAATTCGCCAAGGAAATGCGTGATCAGCCCGCGTCCGGGATTGAAGAGGAAGATCCACAGCACCGCCGCGACAGCGGGGGCCACGGCATACGGCAGCAGCATCAGCGTTTGATAAAAGCGGCTGCCGCGCACCACATAGTCGACCAGCGCGGCAAAAAACAGCGAAATAAGCAGGCCGCTGACGGTTACCAGGGTGCTGAATTTTATGGTCGTCCAGAACGAGTCCAGATAGTACGGGTCGTGGAACAGCGTGACGAAGTTATCCAGGCCGACAAACTGGCTGGAAAGGCCAAACGGATCGACGCTCTGCAGCGAGTACCACAGCGCTTCGCCCGCGGGCCAGATAAAGAAAATCAGCGTGATAATCAGCTGCGGCGCGACCAGCACATAGGGCAGCCAGCGCGAGCGGAATACCGGACGGGATGATGACATTGAGATTTGGTTCCTGAACAATGCCGGGTGGCGGCTACGCCTTACCCGGCCTACATAGGGCACATCGTAGGCCCGGTAAGCGCAGCGCCACCGGGCAAGTTACAGATTACGATTTGGTTGCTTGCTCGAAACGGCGCAGCAGTTGATTCCCGCGCTGAACGGCGGAGTCCAGCGCCTGTTGCGGGGTTTTCTTGCCGGTCCACACGCTCTCCAGCTCTTCATCGACGATGGTGCGAATTTGCGGCATGTTGCCCAGGCGCAGGCCTTTGGTGAACGGCAACGGCGGCTTATTCAGCATCTGGCGGGTGGCGATATCAGCGCCCGGGTTCTTATCATAGAAGCCCTGCTGGCGCGTCAGATCGTAGGCCGCGGTGGTAATCGGCAGATAGCCGGTTTTCTGGTGCCACTCGGCGGCGTTTTCCGGTTTGGTCAGGAAGTCGAGGAACTTCGCCACGCCGGTGTAGGTCTCTTTGTCCTTGCCCTGCATCACCCACAGGCTGGCCCCGCCGATAATGGCGTTCTGCGGCGCGCCTTTAACATCGGCGTCGTAAGGCATCATGCCGACACCGTAGTTGAATTTCGCGTACTGACGAATATCCGCCAGCGAACCAGATGACGCGGTAGTGATCGCGCAGTCGCCGTTATAGAACTTCTCGGTGGACTCATCCTTACGCCCGAAATAGCTGAAATCGCCCTTCTTGTTCATCTCTTCGAGCAGGGCGATATGTTTCACCTGCTCCGGCTTGTTGAACTCAAGCACCGCATCGGTGCCGTCAAAACCGTTATTTTTCGTGGCGACCGGCAGGCCGTGCCAGGCGCTGAAGTTTTCAATCTGGATCCAGCCCTGCCAGCCGCTGGCGTAGCCGCACTTCATCCCGGACGCTTTCAGCTTCGCGGTGTAGGCCGCCAGATCCTGCCAGGTTTTCGGCGGCTGCTCAGGGTCTAAGCCCGCTTTCTTGAAGGCGTCTTTGTTGTAGTACAGCACCGGCGTGGAGCTGTTAAACGGCTGGGAGAGCAGATGGCCGGTTTTTGAATCGGTGTAATAACCGGACACCGTCGGCACGAACTGCGATTCATCGAACTTAATACCCGCATCGCTAAAGACCTGGTATACCGGCTTAATGGCTTTTGACGCCATCATGGTGGCGGTACCAACTTCATACACCTGCAGAATCGCCGGCGCGTTGCCGGTACGGAAGGCAGCGATACCGGCGCTCAGGCTCTGTTCGTAATTGCCTTTGTACACCGGAACAATTTTGTAATCAGGATTGGCCGCGTTGAAACGTTGCGCCAGAGAATCAACTTCTTTACCCAGCTCCCCTTCCATCGAGTGCCAGAAAGGGATGGTGGTTACTGCCAGTGCCTGACCAGCAAATGCCAGGCTCAGCGCCAGTCCTAAAGCTGTATGTCGTAACGATATCATCGGTTATCTCTCTTGTTGTTCCGGATGCGCGATTTCACGCGTTTTATGTTCGCGGGGTAACATGACATGTTCGAATTACAGAAAAATAACTTTTTTATTACAAAAAAAAGATAGTAACGGGTCAGAGAGATGACAAGCCGATGAAAGGATGGGGGAAGTAAAGTGGGAGCTGAGACACGGATAATATTCGTGCGATCGGCTCCCGGGGTCGGCGCAAGCGCCTCGCCCGGGCTACAAACCGGCGAAGCGAACGACGCCGGGTTACGATGAACTAACCGCCGAGATAGGCCAACAGTTGTAGGCTGGATAAGGCGTTTACGCCGCCATCCGGCATGGTCTACGAGTTAACCGTCATCCGCGCAAGCGCGCGACAATCTGTTCCAGGGTAAGTTGCCCTGCTTCCGCCTCAACGGTCATGCCGACGAAGTCTGGATTCGCCGGCAATATAATTCCATTTCGCTTTAAAAAAAGCAGGGTGATAAACAGTGCCGTACGCTTATTACCATCATTAAATATATGACCGCGAGAAATCGCCAGCAGATGCATCGCAGCGAGTCGCCACACGTCTGTCACACCTTCATATTCAATTTTGTTTAGCACCCTATACATTATCGCTTCGGCACGCCCCGGATCGGGCATACCGGCAACGCCAGGCGTGACGCGGAGCAGCCTGTCGTGAAACTGTATTATCTCTTCCGCTGAGATAATCTGCAGCGTCATTTATCCGCAAGCTCCCTGAGCTCATCACCATGAACCGCCATGATAGCCGCGAACTCATCATCCATTCTGGCCGCCTGGTAGCGTTCAAACTCTTCTGCACTAATGATGACTGCAGATTTATGCCCACGACGGGTAATGGTCACAGGTACACCTGTCACTGCGCTTTCCAGCACATCGGCCAGATTTTGCCGGGCTTCGCTATAGTTAACCGTTCTCATAAAAACCTCCAAAGCTGTACTCTTTTATTGTACAACATACATGTACAATAAAAGAGTACAAAAAAAGAGCCAACAGGCTCTTTTAAATGTATTCGTGCGATCGGCTCCCGGGGTCGGCGCAAGCGCCTCGCCCGGGCTACAAACCGGCGAAGCGAACGACGCCGGGTTACGATGAACTAACCGCCGAGATAGGCGCTGCGCACCGCCTCGTTGGCTAACAGCGCATCGCCGGTATCCTCAAGCACCACGTGACCGTTTTCAAGTACGTAGCCGCGATCGGCCAGCTTCAGCGCCTGGTTGGCGTTCTGCTCAACCAGGAAAATAGTCATCCCCTGTTCACGCAGCTGCTCGATGGTGTCGAAAATCTGCTGAATGATAATCGGCGCCAGCCCTAATGAAGGCTCATCAAGCAGCAGCAGGCGCGGCTGGCTCATCAGAGCGCGACCGATCGCCAGCATCTGCTGCTCGCCGCCGGACATGGTGCCGGCGCGCTGAATACGGCGTTCATGCAGACGCGGGAACAACTCATACACCCATTTGATGCGGGTATGGAACTGGTCGCGGTCGGCAAAAAAACCGCCCATCGCCAGGTTCTCTTCCACCGTCATGCGCGAAAAGACGCGCCGCCCTTCCGGCACGATCGCCACCGCTTCACGCATGATTTTCGCCGTCTGCCAGTCGGTAATATCCTTACCGTCAAAGACAATGCGCCCGCTGGAGGCCCGCGGATCGCCGCACAGCGTACCGAGCAGGGTAGTTTTCCCCGCGCCGTTAGCGCCGATAAGCGTGACGATCTCACCCTGTTTGATATGCAGGCTGACGTTGTGCAGCGCCTGAATCTTGCCGTAGTGGGCGCTGACATTGTCAAAAGTTAACATCGCTTTTTCCATCTTATGCGTCACCACCATTATGCTTCACCTAAATAGGCGCGGATCACGTCCGGGTTATTACGAATCTCTTCCGGCGTCCCGTTGGCCAGCGGCGTCCCCTGATTCACGACGTAGATGCGATCGGAAATGCCCATCACCAGCTTCATATCATGTTCGATAAGCAGGATGGTGGTGTTGTGATGGCTACGCAGCTCGGCGATAAGCTCATCCAGCTCTTTGGTCTCTTTCGGGTTAAGCCCCGCCGCCGGTTCATCAAGCATCAGGATCTCCGGCTGCGTCACCATACAGCGGGCGATCTCCAGCCGGCGCTGGTCGCCGTAGGCCAGGTTACTGGCCTGACGGTTGGCGTGCTCCAGCAGGCCGATACGCTCAAGCCAGGTGGCGGCCCGATCCAGGGCTTCGCTCTGCGCGCGACGGAAGGCTGGCGTTTTCAGCAGGCCGGAGAAGACGCCGGTTTTCAGCTGTTGATGCTGCGCCACCAGTAGGTTTTCAATCACCGTCATTTCGCGGAACAGACGCACGTGCTGGAAGGTTCGCACCACCCCCATCCGCGCAATCTGCTGGCCCGGCAGCCCTTCCAGGTGCTGGTCGCGCAGCATAATGGTACCGCCGGTAGGTTTATAGAAACCGGTCAGGCAGTTAAAAACAGTGGTTTTTCCCGCGCCGTTCGGGCCGATTAAGGAAACGATTTCCTGCGGACGTAGCTCAAGGGAGACGTTATTGACCGCCAGCAGGCCGCCAAAACGCATCATCAGGCCGTTCACGGATAATATTGGCTGACTCATGCCTGCTCTCCTTTCGCCTGACCGTTTTTCAGCTTCAGCTGTGGGCGCGTCATCGGCAACAGCCCCTGCGGACGCCAGATCATCATCAGCACCATCAACCCACCGAGCATTAACATGCTGTATTCGTTGAAATCACGCATCAGCTCGCGCGATACCACCAGCAGAATAGCCGCCAGGATCACCGCAAACTGCGAGCCCATCCCACCCAGCACGACGATCGCCAGCACAAAGGCCGACTCGGCGAAGGTAAAGGACTCCGGGCTCACGAAGCCCTGGCGCGCGGCGAACAGCGTGCCGGCGAAGCCGGCAAACGCGGCGCTGATAGTAAAGGCGGTCAGCTTGATGCGCGTCGGGCTCAGGCCCAGCGAACGGCAGGCGATTTCATCTTCACGCAGCGCTTCCCATGCCCGCCCAAGCGGCATCCGCAGCAGACGGTTAATAACGAACAGGCTGAGCACCACCAGCAACAACGCCACCAGATAGAGGAAAATCACCCGGTCGCTGGGATCGTACTTCAGGCCGAAGAAGTTGCTGAAGGTATCCCAGCCGCCTTCGCGGGCGGTACGGCTAAATTCAAGACCAAAGAAAGTCGGTTTCGGGATCTGGCTGATACCGTTCGGCCCGCCGGTGATCTCGGTATTGTTGAGCAGCAGAATACGCACGATCTCGCCGAAGCCTAAGGTCACAATCGCCAGATAGTCGCCGCGCAGACGCAGCACCGGGAAGCCAAGCAGGAAGCCGGCCGCCGCGGAGACCAGGCCGGCCAGCGGCAGGCAGGTCCAGAAGCCGAGACCGTAATAGTGGTTAAGCAGCGCAAAGGTATAGGCGCCGATGGCGTAAAACCCGCCGTAGCCCAATACCAGCAGGCCGGAAAGCCCAACCACCACGTTCAACCCGAGACCAAGGATGATATAAATCATCGTCAGGGTGGCAATATCCACCGTACCGCGCGACACCATAAACGGCCAGGCCACGGCAATCACCAGCAGGGCTATCAGAAACAGCTTCTGCTTGACCGTCGACCCGTCAATCGCCGGCATAATAAATTTCGGCCCGGAAACGTTCTTAACCGCTTTCTGGAACAGCGGGCGCAGCAGCTGGAAGAAAAAGACCACCGCGGTGCCGATGAAAATCCACTGCCAACGAATATCGGCGGCGGTGTCGACCACCAGTTTGGTGCCATTCAGCTCCAGCTGAACGCCCATAAAGACGCCCGCCAGAACAAAGAACATCGCGGCGGAAAGCAGCGCCATCGCAATTTGCATCGGTTTCATACTTTTTCTACCTCCGGGCGGCCCAGAATGCCGGTCGGCATCACTAACAGCACCAGAATCAGCAGCGCGAAGGAGACGACGTCTTTATATTCGGTGCTGAGATAGGCAGAAGAGAGCGCCTCGGCGATACCCAGAATCAGGCCGCCGATCATCGCGCCAGGGATACTACCGATACCGCCGAGCACAGCCGCGGTAAAGGCCTTCATCCCGGCCATAAAGCCGATGTAGGGGTTAATAACGCCGTAGAACTGCCCCAGCAGGACGCCAGCGACCGCCGCCATCGCCGCGCCAATGACGAAGGTCAGCGCAATAACGCGGTCGGTATTGATACCCAGCAGGCTCGCCATTTTCAGATCTTCCGCACAGGCGCGACAGGCGCGGCCCATTCGCGAATAGCGAATAAACAGCGTCAGCGCCAGCATGGCGATAAAGGTGACCACCCAGATCACCAACTGCATGGTAGTGATAGTGGCGGAGAAATTATCGCTGTGGCCGACAATCCACTGGCCGTTAAAGAGACTCGGCAGCGCGACATCGCGCGAGCCTTCGGTCAGGCTGACGAAGTTCTGCAGGAATATCGACATCCCGATGGCGGAAATCAGCGCGATCAGGCGCTTGGAGCTGCGAACTGGCCGATAGGCCACGCGCTCGATACTCCAGCCGTAGGCGCTGGCGATAATGATAGCGCCGATAAAGCCTGCGGCGACCAGCAGCCAGCCGGTATCGATACCCAGCATCATCAGGGCGGCGATAATCATGAACGAGACGTAGCTGCCGATCATGTAGACCTCGCCGTGGGCGAAGTTAATCATGCCGATAATGCCGTACACCATCGTATAGCCGATGGCGATCAGCGCATAGGTACTGCCCAGCGTGACGCCGTTAAACATCTGCTGCAGAAAATAGAGAAACTGCTCGGACATAAGGTAACCTTTTTCATGCCGCCCGCGCGGTGCGGGCGGTGGGATAACGCGTCTTACTTAGCGACGGTGGATGAACCATCCGCGTGCCACTGGAAGACACCAAATTCAAATCCCTTCAGATCGCCTTTTTCATCCCAATTCAGCGGCCCAATCACGGTCTTCGCGCCGTGAGCTTTCAAATCTTTAATTAAATCCAGCGGCTGCTGGCTGCCGGTTCTGTCCATCGCCTGCGCCAGCGACTGAACGGCGGCATAGGTGATCCAGACGTACGGGCCGCTCGGATCTTTTTTATCCGCTTTCAGCGCATCAACAATAGCGCTGTTGGCCGGATCCTGGTCATAGCGTTTTGGCATCGTCACCAGCATACCTTCCGCCGCCGCGCCGGCGATGTTGGACAGCGAGGCGTTACCGACGCCTTCCGGCCCCATAAACTGCGTTTTCAGGCCGACGGAGCGCGCCTGGCGCAGCATCTGCCCCATTTCCGGGTAGTAGCCGCCGTAGTAGACGAAGTCGATGTTCTCTTTCTTCAGGCGCGCCAGCAGCGCGGAGAAGTTTTTCTCACCGGCGGTGATGCCATCAAAGAAGACGATATTGGCGCCGGCTTTCTTCAGGTTGTCCTGCACGGAACGCGCCAGCCCTTCGCCGTACTGCTGCTTGTCATGAATAATCGCAATACGCTGCGGCTTCACGTGTTCGAGGATATATTTCGCGGCGGTCGGCCCCTGGGAAGAGTCAAGACCTGCGGTACGCATGATGTACTGGTAGCCACGCTGGGTCAGCTCAGGGTTGGTCGCCCCCGGGGAGATCATCAGGATACCTTCGTCTTCATAGATATCCGAAGCCGGCTGGGTAGAAGAGGAACACAGGTGGCCAATAACGTACTGAATGCCGTCATTGACGATTTTGTTAGCGACCGCGACCGCCTGTTTCGGGTCGCAGGCGTCGTCATACTCAACGCCAACCAGTTTGTCGCCTTTAATGCCGCCGCTGGCGTTAATGTCTTTAATCGCCTGGCGCGCGCCGTTGAATTCCATATCGCCCCACTGGGCAACCGGGCCAGACATCGCGCCGACGACGGCGACTTTAATATCCTTTGCCATCGCCGCGTGGGAAATCGCTAATGCAACGACTCCCGCGACGATCGTTTTCGCGTTCCTTTTCATGCTTCAGAACCCCGTTCGTGATGTGGTGTAAATGTTTTGTATTTTTATGGTTAAAAAGCATTCTGTGCTTTTATTAAACAACGCCATTTTTACCATGAAGTTTAATGGTTTAGCGCGGTTTTTTACCTGAATTATGATTAAAATCTCTATTTTTCAGGTGATTAAGAAAAGATAATATTCTGTTTTTAGGCGAAGATAAACAAAAAAAAGTCCAGTTTGCAGCATAAAATAACGGCATATAAGGCGGAATAAAACGCTACATATCAGGTTAAAACTCTGCTTATTTTTCGATCCATGATGTATTGCGCTACCCCCGCGCAACCAGGAAAACGAATCCCCTGATGAATGAGTTGAAAACAGCACCCCGCCGAACGAGAAATTTGAGTACACTGGCGCATCTGTTTTGACTGGAATTGCCGCGTATGAAGCTCACCATTATCCGTTTACAGCACTTCAGCGATCAGGATCGCATTGATTTAGGCAAAATCTGGCCGTCGCAGGATCCTGCGGCGCTGACGCTGGATGAAAACCATCGTATTTACGCCGCCCGCTTTAACGAACGCCTGCTCGGCGCCGTACGCGTTACCCTGCGCGGCGTTGAAGGCGAGCTCAGCGATCTGTGCGTGCGTGAAGTCACCCGCCGCCGCGGCGTTGGGCAATATTTAGTGGAAGAGACGTTAAGCGATAACCCGAATATCAATAGCTGGCGCGTTGCCGATAGCGGGGTGGAAGACCGCGGCGTGATGGCGGCATTTATGCAGGCGCTCGGTTTCAGCGCCCAGCAGAATGGTTGGGAAAAGCATTAGGCCGTAGCCCTAATAAACGCAGCGTGACCAAGGAAGAACCCGGCGGCGCTTCGCTTAGCCGGGCTACCTGCCAATTGTAGCCCCGGTAAGCGCAGCGCAACCGGGGTCAGACAACGCATCCGCGGCGTGAAAGGCTCCGCAGACAACGCATCTGCGGCGTGAAAGGCTCCCCCACATTTAACCCAGCATTTCGCGTTGCAGCAAGGCGTCAAGACCCGAAATCCCCGGGAGCTTACATCAGTAAGTGACCGGGGTTGAGGGCCGCAGACAACGCATCTGCGGCGTGAAAGGCGCCGGTTAAATTATTTGGCGTCGGTCGCTGTACCGTTCGCATGCCAGGTAAACACGCCAAACTCGAACCCTTTCAGGTCGCCTTTCTCATCCCACGACAGCGGCCCCATAACGGTATCCACCTTCGCCCCTTTCAGGTATTTCGCGATTTCCGCCGGATCCTCGGACTGATTTAATCCCGCCTGCAGCGACTGCAGCGCCGCATAGGTGGTCCACACGAAGGCGCCGCTCGGATCCTGTTTCTTCGCTTTGATGGCATCCACAATCGGTTTGTTCGCCGGAACCTGATCGTAGTTCTTCGGTTTGGTGACCAGCAGGCCTTCTGCCGACTCGCCGGCGATGTTAGACAGGGAAACGTTAGCCACGCCTTCCGGACCCATAAACTGGGTTTTCAGGCCGGCAGCCCGCGCCTGGCGCAGGATCTGCCCCATTTCCGGGTGATAACCGCCGTAGTAGACGAAGTCGATATTTTCTTTCTTAAGGCGCGCCACCAGGGTAGAGAAATCTTTCTCACCGGCGGTGATTCCGTCAAAGAACACCACGTTGGCGCCGCCTTTCTTCAGGTTTTCCTGAACCGAGCGCGCCAGCCCTTCGCCATATTGCTGTTTGTCATGAACGACGGCAATGCGCTGCGGCTTCACCGTGCCGAGAATATATTTCGCCGCCGTCGGCCCCTGATCGGAGTCGAGACCGGTGGTGCGCAGAATCAGCTTATAGCCGCGCGCCGTCAGTTCCGGCGCGGTTGCCGCCGGGGTAATCATCAGGATGCCTTCATCTTCATAGATGTCAGACGCCGGCTGAGTGGATGAGGAACACAGGTGACCGATAACGTATTTAATGCCGTCATTCACCACTTTGTTCGCAACAGCCACCGCTTGTTTCGGGTCGCAGGCATCGTCATATTTTACGATCTGCAATTTATTGCCTTTGATACCGCCCTTGGCGTTGATATCAGCTACCGCCTGCTCCGCGCCGGTAAATTCCTGGTCGCCATACTGGGCAACCGGGCCGGACATCGCTCCCACGACGGCAATTTTAATGTCTTCCGCCAGCGCGGAACCGCTCATAATTAAAGCAATACATCCTGCCAGTAACGCTTTACCCTTCATATTCATCCTGAGGCTCCCCATTATTATGGTTTTTGCATTTGTTGTGATGTTTTTTTTTAGCGCATTATTCTGATTTTTAGTCCATACCAAGAATAGTATGGCTGTATTTGGGTCTGCCGCCTGCGCTTTTGCAGCACACTATGCCAAAACATACCCCATTTTTCAGAATTTGAAACAACAATTTGCAGGAGATGTAAAAGTTATGTGACTGAAGTAAAACGTCGCGGCAATTCGCGCCGGGAGAGAAAACGGGTATGACGGGGATATAAACAAAAAGCCCCCGCTGAAACAGCAGAGGCTCAATTCACTACGGCGCTGAAAGACGAAGATTAGGCTTCGATAGCGGCGCGCAGTTTTTTCATCGCGTTCTTTTCCAGCTGACGAACACGTTCAGCCGAGACGCCATAACGATCCGCCAGCTCCTGCAGCGTGGACTTGTTGTCCTCGTCCAGCCAGCGTGCGCGGATGATGTCCTGGCTACGCTCGTCCAGGCCCTGCATCGCGTCAGTCAGTTTATTAGCAGCCTGCTCTTCCCAGTTATCGTCTTCGATGCCGTCGGCAAAGTTAGACGTTTTGTCCTGCAGATAGAGCACCGGTGCCATCGGCTGGCTGTCGGATTCGTCATCGGACGACATATCAAAGGTCATGTCCTGCGCTGCCATACGTGATTCCATCTCACGCACGTCTTTGCTCGACACACCCAGCTCGCGGGCAACCATCTCTACTTCGTCCTGGTTAAACCAGCCCAGACGCTGCTTGGTTTTACGCAGGTTGAAGAACAGCTTACGCTGCGCTTTGGTGGTTGCGACTTTAACGATACGCCAGTTACGCAGCACGTATTCGTGGATTTCCGCTTTAATCCAGTGCACGGCGAAGGAAACCAGTCGCACACCCACTTCCGGGTTGAAACGACGTACGGCTTTCATCAAACCGATGTTGCCTTCCTGAATCAGGTCCGCCTGCGGCAGGCCATAGCCCGAGTAGTTACGAGCAATATGAACAACAAAGCGCAGGTGAGACAGAATCAGCTTTTTCGCTGCTTCCAGATCGCCCTGGTAATGCAGCTTTTCAGCAAGCTCCCGCTCTTCATCAGCCGATAACATCGGCCAAGTGTTAGCGGCCCGGATGTACGATTCCAGGTTACCAACGGGGGCTAAAGCTAAAGTTTGCATTTCTTTGGTCATTCAAATCCTCTCAATCGATAGTGTCTGACATGATCTTGTCCCCATCAGGCAACAAACATGCCAGCATTTATGAGCAACGAGAATATCACCCACAGTAGTATCAGACAGTGATTTTATCCACAAGTTCCATGCAACGTTGTGAGTAAATTACGCACAAAATGTGACATGGAGATGAAAGATTAGGGAAGAGGCGAACAGGGACTCTTTCCCTGCAGAGAGATATTCAGTGCAGGGAAAGATTATACCAGAAAATTTTTAGTCGGGGGTAAAGTGACGTAAATGTTGCACCGTCGCCAGCCAGGCTGCGACCCAGCCAATCATCGAGCAGACAATTAGCATCAGCAAACACTCATCGAAGCCTAAACCGCTGAGTTCGAATTTGGTGCCGAACACTTTCGCCACTTCGGTCACCGCCGAGGAGAGGCGCATCACCAGAATCTCCGACAGGATCAGCGACAAAAACGCCCCGGCGAAACCCAGCAGCGCGCCGCCATAAAGGAACGGACGCAGGATGAAACCGTCGGTAGCGCCGATCAGCTTCTGGACGTTAATGGTATCGCGACGGGCGAAGATGCTCAGGCGCACGCTGTTGCCAATCACCAGGAACACCGCGGCAATCATCAGCACGCCGATCATCGCCGACACCCGGCCAACCAGACCAGTCAGCGACGCCAGGCGCGCAAACCAGCTATCGTCCATACGCACTTCGTCGACTCCCTGAATACGGGAGACGCGATCGCGCAGGGTGTTAAGCGAATCGGTATTCTGGAAATCGAGCTTCGGCACCACAATCGCTACCGCCGGCAGCGGGTTCTCTTCCAGCATATCCAGCGCGCCGCCGAACCCGGACCAGTTGCGGAACTCGCCCAGCGCCTCATCGCGCGACAGGTAATTTACCTTCTCAACGCCCTGCTCCGCCTGCAGCTGGCCAACCACCCGCGCCGCCGCATCGTCATCCAGCGTTTTTTCCAGGTAGACGGTGATCTGCGGCGACGGATAATACTGCGACGCCGCGCTATTGACGTTTTTGTAGACCATATAGCAGACGCTCGGCAGCGTCAGCGAAATGGCGATTACCATGATGGTGAGGAAGGTCGCCAGCGGCGTACTTTTTAAATCCTGTAATGCGCCGTGCCAGGCGTAGCGCACCTGCTCATTAAAGACGTTACTCTTCCGCGATGCCGGGTTCGGCGCCGCTTTTGGCCGTTTTGGCGCATTGCGCCCGCCGTTACCGCCGCCCGTGGCGTTACGGAGACGATCGAACTTGCTGCCGAACTGGCGAATCTGGTTCACTGCGTCGCGCTTATTCACCCCGATGGCCTCCATGCATATGACCGTCGCTCAGCGTCAGGACGCGGTACGGACGGCTGGAAATAAGCCCCAGGTCGTGCGTCGCCATCAGTACCGTTACACCTACGCGGTTAAACTCTTCAAACAGACGTAAAATCCCTTCCGAGAGCGCCTCATCGAGGTTACCGGTCGGTTCATCCGCCAGCAGCACCGCCGGCTTGTTAACCACCGCGCGGGCAATGCCCACGCGCTGTTGCTCACCGCCGGAGAGTTGGATGGGGAAATTTTTCGCTTTGTCCAGCAGCCCGACTTTATCCAGCGCTGCGGATACGCGGCGGCGAATATCATCGCCGCTGGCGCCGGCGATAATCAGCGGGATCGCCACATTATCGAACACGGTGCGATCCATCAGCAGGTGGTGGTCCTGGAAAATCATGCCGATTTGGCGGCGCAGGAACGGCACCTCGCGGCTCTTCAGGCGGCTGATATCATGGCCGCTGAACAGAATTTTCCCGGCGCTCGGCCGTTCGATACCACAGATAAGCTTCAGCAAGGTACTTTTCCCCGCGCCGGAATGGCCGGTCAGGAACGCCATCTCGCCCTGCTGCAGGTGGAACGTCACCCCCTGCAGCGCTTGTCTCCCACCGAGATAGGCTTTGCTGACTTGTTCAAAGCGAATCATTCTTAATCCTCTCGGGCAAAAAGTGCCTCAATAAAGTCGCCCGCATTAAACGGACGCAGATCTTCAATACGTTCGCCGACGCCAATATAGCGAATCGGAATACTGAACTGGTCAGCCACTGAGAAGATAACCCCGCCCTTCGCGGTTCCGTCAAGCTTAGTCAACGTAATGCCGGTCAGCCCCACCGCTTCGTGGAACAGTTTGGCCTGGCTTATCGCGTTCTGCCCGGTGCTGGCGTCGATGGTCAGCATGACTTCATGCGGCGCGTCGACATCCAGTTTCTTCATTACGCGGACAATCTTCTTCAGTTCTTCCATCAGGTGCGATTTATTCTGCAGACGACCCGCGGTATCGGCAATCAGCACATCAATATTGCGCGCTTTCGCCGCCTGAATGGCGTCAAAAATAACCGAGGCCGAATCAGCGCCGGTATGCTGGGCAATCACCGGGATCTCGTTACGCTGGCCCCAGACCTGCAGCTGTTCCACCGCCGCCGCGCGGAAGGTATCCCCCGCCGCCAGCATCACAGATTTACCCTGCTGCTCGAACTGACGCGCCAGCTTACCGATGGTGGTGGTTTTACCCACACCGTTAACGCCGACCATCAGAATAACAAATGGCGTTTTCCCTTCAACATTCAGCGGTTCCTCAACTTTCGTCAGGATCTCGCTCATCTCTTCTTTCAGCAGGCCGTATAACGCCTCGGCGTCGCGCAGCTGCTTACGGCTGGCCCCCTCGGTAAGATTGGTAATAATCTTACGCGTGGTTTCCACCCCAACGTCGGCAATCAGCAGCTGTTCTTCCAGCTCTTCAAACAGATCGTCGTCGATTTTTTTACCGCGGAACAGGCTGATAAACCCGGAACCCAGATTCTGTTTGGTTTTCACCAGGCTGCGTTTTAAGCGGGCGAAGAAACCTTCTTTAGTCGGTTTTTCCTGCTCCTGCTGCGGCGCTTCCTGAGTTTCCGCGTCTTCTTCCGCCAGCTCTTCCGGCGCCTCTTCGACGTCTTGCGCCGCCAGCGCCTGCGCTTCAAGCTCTTCATCGCTTAATTCGGCTTCAGACTCTTCCGGGAGGACCTCATCTTCGATGACTTCAGGCTCCGCGACGATAACCTCTTCCGGCGTCTGTTCCGCAACCGCTTCGGCGATAACCGGCTCGGCAATCACCTCTTCAACCAGCGGTTCAGCGACTTTTTCTTCTACCGCAGGAACAACCGGCTCTTCTTCAACTGCGGTCTCTGGGACAGAAATTTCTTCCGCCACTGGCGATTCAGCCACGTTTTCTTGCGAAACGGCTTCGGTCGCCACCGGATGCGGCAGTTCGCTCTCAACAACTTGTTCGGTAACTTCTACGACCTCGGCAGCAAAGGCCTCCGGGTCTTCTTTTACCGTTTCCGCCGCGGGTACGGTTTCCGCAGGCGTTTCCGCCGCCGGAGTCTGTTCCGCAACCTCTTGTTGTTCTTCTACTTTTTGTTCTGTTTCGCTTTCCTGAGCCTGTTCTTTTTGCCCAAAGCCCAGCCAGGAAAAGAAGCCACGTTTTTTCTCTTTTGCCATTTGCGACCACACTCCTCGCTGTTTATTCATGGCGCAGCTTCGATACAACCGATTCAGAAGCTGAAAAAATGATGAAATTAGTTGGATAGTCTATCACTTAACTTAACTCGCATCACCGCCCCCGGATTAAGGTTTCGTCAATGGTCTTCGATCGTTAGAATAGCAGGCTGGAAGTTGAGACTTGAGCAAAGAGATGAAGAAACCAAATCACGCAGGCAGCGGCCAGATCCGCATTATCGGCGGACAGTGGCGGGGCCGTAAATTACCGGTGCCGGAGAGCCCGGGTCTGCGCCCGACCACCGACCGGGTTCGGGAAACGCTTTTTAACTGGCTGGCGCCGTCGATGGTCGACGCCTACTGCCTTGACTGCTTCGCCGGCAGCGGCGCGCTGGGGCTGGAAGCGCTATCACGCTATGCCGCCAGCACCACGCTACTGGAAATGGAGCGCGGCGTCGCGCAGCAGCTACAAAAAAATCTCGCGACGCTGAAAGCCAGCAACGGCAAGGTGGTCAACACCAACACGCTGGCGTTTCTCAGCCAGCCGGGCACGCCGCACCACATTGTCTTCGTCGATCCCCCCTTCCGCAAAGGGCTGCTGGAAGAAACGCTCAGCCTGCTGGAAAAAAACCACTGGCTCGCTGATGAAGCGCTGATTTATGTCGAGAGCGAAGTAGAAAACGGACTACCGCCGGTTCCGGCAAACTGGCAGCTGTATCGCGAAAAAGTCGCCGGACAGGTCGCCTACCGCCTGTATCAACGCGAGGCACAAGGAGAAAACCATGCTGATTAATTTAGGCCGCCTGCTGATGCTATGCGTTTGGGCGTTTTTGCTGTTGAACTTGTTTCAACCTTTCCCAAAACCGCTGAATATCTTCGTTAACGTGGCGCTGATTTTTATGATTCTGATGCATGGCCTGCAGCTGACGCTGTTGAAAGCGACGCAAACGAAAGATGCGCCGCCGCTGAGCCGTTTTGAGCAGATTCGTATTTTCATCTTCGGCGTATTTGAACTGGTGGCCTGGCAGAAAAAGCTGAAGGCCACGCTGAAGAAGAAGTAACGGTTAATCGAGGGCTCAGTTATCGGCAACAAAGTCGACGAATTTAGAGCCCTTATAGCTCAGCATTCCCCGGTCGCCAACGCTCAGCGCGTGGTATTGCGGCGCATCAAGGCGGAACACCACTTCCAGTCCGCCATTTTCCGGGCGGAAGCTCGCTTCATAACGCATCTCGCTTCCGGCTGGCGTCACCGTCTGCTGGCGCGAGCGACGATCGTTAATCACCTTTTCCCGCTTATTGCTGACCACCACCCGCTTCTGCAGCAGCGGCGCGGCGTCGTTATCCATTTTCTCCCGGCGCTGCTGCACGTAGCGAAACGAGGCCGCCACCACAATCACCGCGACCATCAGCACAAAAAATAGCGGAACTTTACTCATTTGCGTACCCATAAGAATTATCAGGAATAAGGATAACGCGCATTGAATAACGTTGTCATCTTCTGGCCCAAACCACTACACTGAGATCCGGTACCGTAAGCGTAATCGCTTATTTAATGATAACAGATACAGGGACTTACTATGCTTTGGTCGTTTATTGCTGTCTGTTTCTCCGCATGGCTGTACGTCGATGCGTCCTATCGTGGGCCAGCCTGGCAGCGCTGGGTCTTTAAACCGGTCACCCTGCTTCTGTTGCTGCTGTTAGCCTGGCAGGCGCCGATGTTCAACGCCATTAGCTACCTGGTGCTGGCGGGCCTGTGCGCTTCGCTGCTCGGCGATGCGTTAACCCTGCTGCCGCGCCAGCGGGTGATGTACGCGGTCGGCGCATTCTTCCTCTCTCATCTGCTGTATACGATCTGGTTCGCCAGCCAGATGACGCTATCGTTCTTCTGGCCGCTGCCGCTGGTCTTGTTGGTGCTCGGCGCGCTGCTGCTGGCGATTATCTGGACGCGTCTGGAAGAGATGCGCATGCCGGTATTAACCTTTATCGGTATGACGCTGGTGATGGTGTGGCTGGCGGGCGAACTGTGGTTCGTGCGGCCGACCGATACCGCGCTCTCCGGATTCCTTGGCGCCGCTTCGCTGCTGTTGGGTAACGCCGTCTGGCTGATTAGCCACTATCGCCGTCGCTTCCGCGCCGATAACGCCATTTCCGCGGCCTTCTACTTTGCCGGGCACTTCCTGATCGTTCGCGCGCTATATCTGTAATTTACTGCTTGACTCTGGAGTCGACTCCAGAGTGTATCCTGCGGGTAATGAGAAAATTATCATTACCCGGAGGGTGCCATGTCGACACCAGAATCTCAGGACAAAAAAGTTCCCCAGTTCTCGTCATTCAAATTTACCCCGGCGACAGAGCCCGCTGAAAACTGCTGTACCGATCGCGCCTGCGCCGGGGAAACCGCCGCCGCTGAACAGCCGCTCAACGGCGCCCGTTATAGCTGGCAGGTAGACGGCATGGACTGCGCGGCCTGCGCCCGTAAGGTGGAAACCGCCGTGCGCCAAATCGACGGCGTCAGCCAGGTGCAGGTGCTGTTCGCCACCGAGAAGCTGCTGGTCAATGCCGAAAGCGATATCCGTTCGCAGGTCGAAAACGCGGTACGCGAAGCGGGTTATACCCTGCGCGATGCTGACGCGCCGCAGGAAGAGAAACCGCAACGTTCATGGCTGCAGGAAAACCTGGCGTTATTGAGTCTGGTAGTGATGATGGCGCTCAGCTGGGGGCTCGAGCAGTTTAACCACCCGTTCGGCAAGCTGGCGTTTGTCGCCACTACCCTCGTCGGCCTGTGGCCGGTTGCCCGCCAGGCGCTGCGGTTGATTAAAAGCGGCAGCTGGTTTGCCATTGAAACGCTGATGAGCGTTGCCGCTATCGGCGCGTTGTTTATCGGCGCCACCGCCGAAGCGGCAATGGTTCTGCTGCTGTTTCTGATCGGCGAACGGCTTGAAGGCTGGGCAGCCAGCCGCGCGCGCCAGGGCGTGAGCGCCCTGATGGCGCTCAAACCTGATACCGCCGTTCGCCTGCGCAACGGCGAGCGTGAGACCGTCGCCCAACGTGACCTTCGCCCCGGCGATGTGATTGAGGTCGCCGCCGGCGGGCGTCTGCCGGCCGATGGCGAGCTGCTATCGCCGTTTGCCAGTTTTGACGAAAGCGCGCTGACCGGCGAATCGGTACCGGTGGAGCGTAAAGCCGGCGAGCGCGTAGCCGCCGGCGCCACCAGCGTCGATCGCCTGGTACAGTTGACCGTTATCTCCGAACCGGGCGATAGCGCCATTGACCGGATCCTCAAACTGATTGAAGAAGCCGAGGAGCGCCGGGCGCCGATTGAGCGCTTCATCGATCGCTTCAGCCGGATCTACACCCCGGCCATTATGGTGGTCGCCCTGCTGGTTGCCATCGTACCGCCGCTGTTCTTCGCCAGCGCCTGGCTGCCGTGGATCTATAAAGGCTTAACGCTGCTGTTAATCGGCTGCCCTTGCGCGCTGGTCATCTCTACCCCGGCGGCGATTACCTCCGGTCTGGCGGTCGCCGCGCGGCGCGGGGCGCTGATTAAAGGCGGCGCGGCGCTGGAACAATTGGGCCAGGTGCGCCAGGTGGCGTTCGATAAAACCGGTACTCTGACCATCGGCCAACCGCAGGTCACCCGCGTTATCGCCGCCGCCGACGTTGATGAAAACGGCCTGCTGGCGCTGGCGGCAGCGGTTGAACAAGGCTCCAGCCACCCGCTGGCGCAGGCTATCGTCCGCGAAGCGCAGCAGCGTAAGCTGACTATTCCCGTTGCGCACAACCAGCGGGCGCTGGCCGGTTCCGGGATAGAGGCCGAGGTCAACGGCAGCCGCATCTTAATCTGCGCGGCCAGTAAGGCTGCACCTGCTGAGCATGAGGCGCAGATCCAGCAACTGGAGAGCGCCGGACAGACGGTGGTGCTGGTGATGCGCGATGATACGCTGCTCGGCATTCTGGCGCTGCGCGATACCCTGCGCGACGATGCGCGTCAGGCGGTGGATGAGCTGCATCAATTGGGTGTGCAAGGAGTGATTCTTACCGGGGATAACCCGCGCGCTGCGGCGGCTATCGCCAATGAACTGGGTCTGGAGTTCCGCGCCGGATTGCTGCCGGCAGACAAAGTGCAAGCGGTGATGGCGCTTAACGCCAATGCGCCGCTGGCTATGGTCGGCGACGGTATCAACGATGCCCCGGCGATGAAAGCGGCGACCATCGGTATTGCGATGGGCAGCGGCACCGATGTAGCGCTGGAGACCGCCGACGCGGCGCTAACCCATAACCGCCTCACCGGCCTGGCGCAGATGATTTCGCTGGCGCGCGCCACCCATGCCAATATTCGCCAGAATATCGCCATCGCTTTAGGGTTGAAGGGGATTTTCCTCGTCACGACCCTTCTCGGCCTGACCGGGTTGTGGCTGGCGGTGCTGGCGGATACCGGCGCGACGGTGCTGGTAACGGCTAACGCTCTGCGGTTATTGCGTAAAAAGTAATGTTGAATCGATATTCCCTGCTCGCGCTACGCTTAGCAGGGCTACGGTTGCGGACCGTAGGGTAGCCCGGATAAGGCGCAACGCGCCGCCATCCGGGGGTATTCCCTGCTCGCGCTGCGCTTAGCAGGGCTACGATTCCAGGCCTTTGGGTAGCCCGGATAAGGCGCAACGCGCCGCCATCCGGGGGTATTCCCTGCTCGCGCTGCGCCTGGTAGGGCTACGGTTCCAGGCCTTTGGGTAGCCCGGATAAGGCGCAACGCGCGCCATCCGGGGGTATTCCCTGCTCGCACTGCACCTGGCAGGGCTACGGTTGCGGACCGTTGGGTAGCCCGGATAAGGCGCAACGCGCCGCCATCCGGGGATATTCCCTGCTCGCGCTGCGCTTAGCAGGGCTACGGTTCCAGACCGTAGGGTAGCCCGGATAAGGCGCAACGCGCCGCTATCCGGGGATATTCCCTGCTTGCGCTACGCTTAACAGGGTTACGGTTCCGGATCGTTGGGTAGCCCGGATAAGGCGCTACGCGCCGCTATCCGGGGATATTCCCTGCTCGCGCTGCGCTTAGCAGGGCTACGGTTCCAGACCATTGAGTAGCCCGGATAAGGCGCAACACGCCGCCATCCGGGGGTATTCCCTGCTCGCGCTGCGCTTAGCAGGGCTACGGTTCCGGAGCGTTGGGTAGCCCAGATAAGGCGCAAGGCGCCGCTATCCGGGATGGGCTCAGTGGCTTTTACGGATCAGATAACGGTACGGCAGGGCTTCGGTTTCCTGCGCCACCAGTTCATGCTCCATAAAGAGGCAAAAACCGGGGATATCGCGGGTGGTGGCCGGGTCGTCGGCAATAATCAGCAGGGTCTCGCCCACCGGCATGGTGCGTACGGTTTTACGCACCATCATCACCGGTTCCGGGCAGCGGAGCCCCAGGGCGTCCAGCGTATGGTCAGGACTGGAGAAAAGTTCGCTCATTTTTATCTCACTTCAACAAAACGGCCCTAGTTTACCCCCACTTCGCCAGTACGCAAGCCAGGTTAACGTTTGCGCGAAAAACAACCATTGCATTACGCTCGCAAAGCAGTATCATGCAGCCGTTTTTAATTGGGTTCCCTCACCCCAACGTTCCGCTCCCGATTCCTTCATTGATGTGAAGCATGACGGGCATAAAAAGGTCACAATATGAATCCCTTTACTACCGTACAGCGTAAGAAAGCGCTCGTCTGGCTTTCGCTATTTCATCTGCTGGTGATCACCTCCAGCAACTATCTGGTCCAGTTGCCGATCTCCATTTTTGGTTTTCATACCACCTGGGGCGCGTTCAGTTTTCCCTTTATTTTTCTCGCCACCGATCTGACGGTACGCATTTTTGGCGCCCCGCTGGCGCGACGCATCATCTTCGCGGTGATGATCCCGGCGCTGATTATTTCCTATGGCATTTCGGCGCTGTTTTACATGGGCGAGTGGCAGGGCTTTGCCGCGCTGGGCACCTTTAATCTGTTCGTTGCCCGTATCGCCGCCGCCAGCTTTATGGCCTATGCGCTGGGGCAAATTCTCGATGTCCACGTATTCAACCGCCTGCGTCAGAATCGCCGCTGGTGGCTGGCGCCGACCGCGTCGACCCTGTTTGGCAACGTCAGCGATACCCTGGCTTTCTTCTTCATCGCCTTCTGGCGCAGCCCGGATCCGTTTATGGCCGCCCACTGGGGGGAAATCGCCACCGTCGACTACTGCTTTAAAGTGCTCATCAGCATCGTCTTCTTCCTGCCGATGTACGGCGTGCTGTTGAATATGCTGTTGAAAAGACTGGCGGATAAATCTGATTTGTCGGCATTGCAGCCAGGTTAAAGGTACTCGCTAACGGTTGTGATAAGATAACCGGATGAGCCGTTAATGGCCGTTTATCGAAAGGAAGATGTCAATGCGCAATTTGGTTAAATATGTCGGTATTGGCCTGCTGGTTATGGGGCTTGCGGCCTGTGATAACAGCGATTCAAAAGCGCCGACCGTCGGGGCAGCAGCAGAGAGCAACACCAGCGGCCAGGCGATTAGCCTGCTGGATGGAAAACTGAGCTTCACCCTGCCTGCGGGTATGGCAGATCAGAGCGGTAAGCTCGGTACCCAGGCCAACAATATGCACGTCTATTCCGACGCCACCGGCCAGAAAGCGGTGATCGTGATTGTCGGCGACAGCACTAATGAAGATCTGGCGGTGCTGTCCAAACGTCTGGAAGATCAGCAGCGCAGCCGCGACCCGCAGCTGCAGGTTGTGTCTAACAAATCTATTGAGATTAAAGGCCACACCTTACAGCAACTGGACAGCATCATCTCCGCCAAGGGGCAGACCGCATGGTCTTCCGTGCTGCTCGGTAAGGTCGATGACAAACTGCTGACCCTGCAGGTCACACTGCCAGCGGACAACCAGCAGCAGGCGCAAACCGAAGCGGAAAGCATCGTCAACACGCTGGTCATTAACTAATTTTATTGCCCTGATGCAGCGGCCTCCGGTTCAACCACCGGGGGCCGTTTTTTTAACCGCCAGCCCAGCAGTAGCGCGGCCATCACCAGCCCTGCCGCCGCCAGATAAATCGTCGGTATCCCGGTCCACGCCATCAAAAGCCCGGCCAGCGGCCCGGTTATCCCCAACGACAAATCCATAAAGACGGTATAGGTCGCCAGCGCCGAGCCCTGATTGTGCTGCGGTACGGCTTTTACCGCCACCACACCCAGCGCCGGGAAGACCAGCGAGAACCCCGCGCCGGTGAGGAAAGTCCCGACTTTCGCCATCAGCGGCGTCTGTGCAAAGCCCACCAGCAGCAGGCCAATAACCTCCACGCTAAAACAGAGCATCGCCACGTTCAGGCCGCCTAAGCGGTTAATGCCGTTGGGAAAAAGCAGCCGCGTGCCGACAAACGCGCAGCTGAAAAGCGTTAACGCAAAGGCCGCGCCGTCCCAGCCTTTCGCGTCATAAAACAGGGTAATAAAGGTCGCGATAACCCCGAAGCCGGCAGAAGCCAACGCCAGCGCCATGCCGTAAGGCCAAACCCGGCCGAGCACCGCACGAAATGACATCGCTTTCCCTTTCGTTGCCTTCACCGCCGTTCGCGGTAGCGCGCAAATGATAGCCACCAGAGCAACCGACATAATGACCATCGCCAGGCCGCTGAGGCCAATGTATGAATAGCACAGCACGCCCAGCGGTGCGCCCATCGCCATCGCGCCGTAGGTCACAATGCCGTTCCACGAAATCACCCGCCCGATATGCAGCGAGCCGACAACGCCTACGCCCCATAGCGTCGACCCCGTGCCGGCGAAGCTCTGGCCAATGCCGAGGATCGCTCGTCCCAGACATAACAGCAGCAGACTCAGCAGCGGCCAACCGCTACTCCAGGCTGCCAGCAAGTAGCTCAAGCCGCTCAGAAAACAGCCGCACAGGCCGAAAACGACAATTTTTTTCGGCCCTAGCAGGTCGGCATAGCGCCCGGCCTGCGGTCGGCTCAGCAGCGTGGCGAAATACTGCAGGCTAATCACCAGCCCGGCCCAGAAGGCGCTAAATCCCATCACATCGTGAACGTAGCCCGGCAAAACCGCCAACGGCAGGCCGATAGTGAGATAGCTGGCAAAGTTGAAAATAACGACGGAGACAATCCGCAGATTGAGGCGCAATCCACTGAGCACGGGTTCGGCGACGGGTTCAGGCATCGGGGTCCACCAAATTGATACGACACGCTTCACTATTATCACGGCGTGTACAAAAAAGCAGCCCTTTATCTGCAATATTACCCTGCCAATAATTAAACGGCGATTTGCAATTTAAAAGTCGTAAAATTACGACATAACTTACCGATGATATTCATTGATTAAGCAGAGTTAATTTACTTATACTTCGCCCCGCAGCGTACCTGCGCCGTCGTTTTATCCTAAAATCAGCATTCCTATAACATTAGGATATTTATCTGTCACATTTTTAAAGTAAAGCAAATTTAATAAACAACCTGAATAAAAAACACGACATCACGACGACATTATTATTTTTGCCATTGACCTAAGTATTTTCTCAACCAATATATTGATAGGGAGTATTCATGAAAAAGGTTATTCACTGGATTGTTGCCGCCACGGTTGTCGGCGCGCTGGCGGGTTGCGCGCGCACCGCGCCGATCGAACAGGTACAAACTACGGTTAGCGCGGGTCATACTGAAGCTCAGGTCAAAAGCGCTATTCTCCAGGCTGGTGTCCAGCGTGAATGGATTATGTCCGATGCAGGCCCTGGCGTTATCAAAGGACATTTACAAAACCGGGCCCACTCCGCGGATATTAAAATTAACTACTCAGCAACAGGTTATTCTATTAATTACGTGAGTAGCCTTAACCTGATGGCTTCCGGCGGAAAGATTCATAGAAACTATAATCGCTGGGTACATAATCTCGATAAAGATATTCAGGTCGCCCTCGCCGCTAATACGGCGTTGCAGAAGTAAACTCCCCAACGGGCCAGTATTGGCCCGTTCCCCTCACATTGATATAAAAGGTTGTGCCGAACGTGTATCAACAGGACTCTCTTAGCGCGCTGGATGCCATCACGGAAGCGCAACGCATCGCTTTCGCCCCCATGCTCTTTCAAACCGCGTTATGTCTGCGTAACTCAGGTATCCTCGGTTATCTCGATCGGCAAGGTAAACGCGGCGCGACCCTTGAAGCAATTAGCGAAAATTGTGAGGGAAATGAATATGCTGTAGGCGTTTTGTTGGATATGGGATTAAGCGGTCGTATTGTTACCTATAAAGAAGAACGCTATTACCTCGCTAAAGTGGGACATTTCTTACTCCATGATACGATGACCCGTGTAAATATGGATTTTACTCAGGACGTTTGTTATCAGGGATTATTCTTTCTGGAAAATGCGTTACAGGAAGGTAAACCATCTGGTTTAAAAGTTTTTGGTGAGTGGCCAACAATTTACCCGGCATTATCGCAACTTCCGCAAGCGGCGCGTAAAAGCTGGTTTGCTTTCGATCATTACTATTCCGACGGTGCGTTCAGCGCCGCGCTGCCACATGTATTCGCCAGTCGCCCCGCAACCCTGTACGATGTCGGCGGAAATACCGGTAAGTGGGCGCTGCGCTGCTGTGAGTATGATGAAAATATCGCGATTACGTTATTAGATTTGCCACAACAAATTGCGCTGGCCCGCGAAAATATAGAAAATGCGGGCCTTACCCATCGCATTGACTGTCATGCTGTGGATATGCTGAGTGATGCCCCCTTACCAGGAGAGGCGGATATCTGGTGGATGAGCCAGTTCCTTGACTGTTTTTCGCCGGAACAAATTATCACCCTACTCAGTAACGTCGCGCAGGTCATGAAACCCGGCGCGCGCCTGTGTATTCTGGAGCTGTTCTGGGATGCGCAGAAGTTTGAAGCAGCATCATTTAGTCTGAATGCGTCTTCGCTCTACTTTACCTGTATGGCCAACGGCAACAGTCGTTTCTACAGCGTAGAGAAGTTTTATCGCTATCTGGAAATGGCGGGTTTCCGGGTAGAACAACGCCACGATAATTTAGGCGTTGGGCATACCTTGTTGATATGTCAGAAGAATAATTGATTTTTCGCGGACGCGTGTAGATGACATTTGCATTTAACATAGTTGATTGGCAGGCCTTCGCGCCTGGAGTCAGTGGCACCGAGCAGTGGCAACGGTGGTCACAGCATTTGCACGCCATCGATCCAACCGCGGCGCCGGCCAAACTTAGCGAATTACCGATGATGACCGCCCGTCGACTCAGTTCAGGCAGCAGGCTGGCCGTGGAGTGCGGGCTGGCGATGCTGCGCCGCCATGAGATCGACGCCGTTCTCTATACCAGCCGTCACGGCGAACTCGAGCGCAACTATCGCATCCTGCACGCTCTGGCGCTGGAGCAGGCGCTCTCGCCTACCGATTTCGCCCTATCGGTACATAACTCCGCCGTCGGCAATCTGACGATTGCAGCGAAAAAACCCATTGCATCGTCATCGCTTTCCGCTGGACGCGATACTTTCCAACAGGGTTTATATGAAGTGATGGCTCTACTACAGGCGGGCTATCAGCGCGTCTTGATGGTTGATTTCGATGGTTTTCTGCCTGAATTTTATCACCCGCAGCTACCACCGGCGATGCCAACCTGGCCCTACGCGGTGGCGTGGGTCATTGAAGCGGGAAGCCAATGGCGCTGCAAAGCGCAACGTCATGACGCAGTCGAAGAGAGCACGCTGCCGCAAAGCCTGTTGTTTTTACAGTATTATTTGCAGAATGCGCGCGCATTCACGCTGCCCGGCGAACGCGTGCAATGGCAGTGGAGCCGTTCATGAACACTCTTCTGTGTCGCCTTAATCGGCTCTGGCGCGCGGCGATGACCGGTTTTTGTTTCGCGCTGTTTGGCCTTGGCGGGCTGCTGCTCTCTGTTGTTTGGTTCAATCTATTGCTGATTCTGGTGCGCGATAAGGCCCGCCGTCGCCGCATCGCACGGCGCAGTATTTCGCTCAGTTTCCGCTGTTTTCTCAGCGTGGTGAAAGGCGTCGGCGTACTCGATTACCAGATTAAAGGGCGCGATATTTTACGTCAGGAACGCGGTTGCCTGGTGGTCGCCAACCATCCCAGCCTTATCGACTACGTTATGCTGGCCTCGGTGATGCCGGAGACTGACTGCCTGGTGAAAAGCGCGTTGCTGAAAAACCCATTTGTCAGCGGCGTGATCCGCGCGGCGGATTATTTGATTAACGATCGCGCCGATGCCCTGCTCCCGGCCAGCCGGCAGCGCTTACAGCAGGGCGATACCATTTTGATTTTCCCGGAAGGAACCCGAACGGTGCCGGGAGAAAAAATGCAGCTACAGCGCGGCGCGGCCAATATCGCCGTGCGCTGCGGCAGCGACTTGCGCGTCGTCATCATCCGCTGCACCGAGCATATGCTGGGTAAACAGAGCAAATGGTACGACGCGCCGCGAACGAAGCCGTTATTTACCGTCGAAGTCGGAGAACGGCTGCGAATAGACCAGTTTTACGAGGCAAATAAACAAGAACCGGCGCTGGCCGCACGGCAGTTAAACCGGCATATTTTGCTTAAATTAGAATCAGGCACTACACCTGAAACAGGAATTAATGATGCAAGCGCTTTATCTTGAAATTAAGAATCTGATAATCAGTACATTGAACCTGGACGAGTTGTCCGCTGATGATATCGACACCGATGCCGCCCTGTTTGGCGATGGCCTGGGTCTGGACTCCATCGATGCGCTGGAGCTGGGCCTGGCGGTGAAAAATCAGTACGGCGTGGTGCTGTCGGCTGAGAGCGAAGAGATGCGTCAGCACTTCTTCTCCGTCGCCACGCTGGCATCATTTATTCAAGCGCAGCGTGCCTGAGGAGAACCGTCATGACCGAACAACAAGCCATTTACGAAGAAGTCTCCTCGCTGCTGGTGAAGGTATTTGAAATCGATCCGCAGGATATTAAACCTGAGGCCCGCCTGTACGAAGATCTCGAACTGGACAGCATCGACGCCATCGACATGATCGTACATCTGCAAAAGAAAATCGGCAAGAAAATCAAGCCAGAAGAGTTTAAAACCGTACGTACCGTGCAGGATGTCGTCGATGCGGTAGAACACTTACTGAAAGAAGCGTAATTCACCGTGTCGGGCATACGCTCGCTGCCGGTCGTTCCGTTAATGACAGGGGTATTGCTGCTGGCCTGGCCGTTCTTAGTCTGGTTTGGCCTCGCGCATAACAGTCTGCAATGGCTACTACCGTTAATGGCGCTGCTGCTGTTTTTACGCTTTCGCCAGACCCGGCGACAGGCGGGGCCACTGAGCGTGGTTACTCAGGTCGTAGCGGCAGCCGGCATGACGCTGTGCATTGCCAGCTATCTGCTAAAAACCCATCAGCTGCTGCTGTTTTATCCGGTAGTAGTAAATAGCGTCATGCTGGCAGTGTTTGGCGGTTCGCTGTGGTCAAGCATGCCGATAGTCGAGCGCCTGGCGCGGCTGCGGGAACCGGTTCTTCCCGAGCGCGCCGTGCGTTACACCCGCCGGGTTACCCAAATCTGGTGCGCCTTTTTCATCCTCAACGGCGGCGTTGCGCTGTTTACTGCGCTATACGGCGATATGTCCCTGTGGACGGCGTGGAACGGCATGATTTCCTATCTTCTGATGGGAACTCTGATGGCCGGCGAGTGGCTGACCCGCCAGCAGATGATTAAACGAGATAAACCATGAAGCAGCCCCTTATGCTGGCCCAGTGGCTCAGCACAGCGCGTCCGGCGGACACGCTGATTGCGTGGCAGGAAGAACACCGCTGGACGCTGGCGCATCTGCGCTACGATGTCGCCCAGCTGCTTGCCTGTTTGCAGCAACAGCAAGGCGAACGCTGGGCGCTCTGTTTTGATAACAGCTACCTGTTTCTGGTCGCCCTGCTGGCCACGCTGCATGCGGGAAAAACGCCTGTGCTTCCCGGCCACAGTCGCGCATCGTTATTAAACGAACAGCGGGCGCTTTTCGACGGCATATTGAGCGATAAGGCGCTGGCGTGGCGCGGGCCGCTACAGGTTGTGCATTCCGCCATGACGACCGCCCCCCACGAATACGCATTCCCGGCAATCGACGATGACGCCGATATTGAGCTTTTTACCTCCGGTTCTACCGGTGAACCGAAGCGAATTAGTAAGCCCGTCAAGAGTCTCGACCGCGAAGCGGCGCTGTTAGCCGCGCACTATGCCGGACGCCTGGCAGACTGCCGGGTAGTGGCATCAGTCGCGCCACAGCATTTATATGGCCTGACGTTCCGCCTGTTCCTGCCCATGGCGCTAGGTTTGCCGCTCCACGCGGCGATGATTGAGTACGCCGAGCAGTTAACGGCATTGAACCCTGACCATCGCTATCTTTTTATCAGCAGTCCGGCTTTCCTCAAACGTCTCGATCGCCAGTTGCCCCCGCCACCGGTCGCGATGATTTTGTCCGCCGGCGGCAAGCTTCTGTGGCAGGATGCGGTGCAAACCGCCAGTTGGTTTGCTGTCTGGCCGGATGAAATTTACGGCAGCACGGAAAGCGGGGTTATCGCCTGCCGCCAGCGCCTGCAGGATAATACGCCGTGGCAGCCGTTCTCCGGCATCCGCCTTCAGCCGCAGGGCAACACAATTCATCTATTTTCGCCGCTTATCGCCGACGATAACGGCCTGGTTATCGATGATATTTTGCATTTCAATGAAAGCGGTCAATTCCAGCTGGCAGGTCGTCGCGACCGGGTGGTGAAAATTGAAGAGAAGCGCATTTCACTAAGCGAAGTGGAACATCGATTACTGGAACTGGATGGCATTCTTGATGCCGCCGCCCTGCCTATTACCCGCGGCAGTCGCCAGAGCGTTGGCGCGTTGTTAGTTCTGCACCCAGACGCCCGTCGCCGCTGGGGAAAAAGTCAGGAATTACACTGGCGAAAAGCGCTGCGCGCCTTGCTGGAACCTGTGGCCATCCCTCGCTACTGGCGGGTGATTGACGAGATCCCCGTTAACAGCATGAACAAGCGTGTCTACGCGCAATTACAGGAGTTATTTCATGAAGCCCCATGAAATTGAGCGCCGTCAGCCGCAAGCCGATCGGGTTGAAATCGTACTCTCTCTCGACCCGGCGCTATTCTGGTTTCGCGGCCATTTTGCCGTGCAGCCGCTGCTCCCCGGCGTCGCGCAGATGGACTGGGCGATGCATTACGCCACCATGCTGCTGGCCCCCGGCTGGCGTTTTCACAGCGTTCAGAATGTGAAGTTTCAGTCGCCGCTATTGCCGGACACGACCGTTACGCTCGCCCTCAACTGGCAGGAGGCGCGCCAGACTCTGACGTTTAGCTATCTGCGCCACGACGGCGAAGCGCGACACACCGCCAGCAGCGGGAAAATTCGCTTATGCCGCTAGATTTCTCTCCCTGCGTTCTGATCCCCTGCTATAACCACGGCGCAATGATGCCGCGGGTACTGGCGCGCCTGCAGCCCTTTGGCCTGCCGTGCATCGTGGTGGACGACGGCAGCGATACCAATACGCGGCAGCAGCTGGAGCGGCTGGCGGCGGAAACCGCCAGCCTGACCCTAATCCGCTTACCACAGAACGCGGGCAAAGGCGCAGCGGTGATCCGTGGGCTACAGGCCGCGGCGGAAGCCGGGTTCAGCCATGCGGTGCAGGTCGATGCCGATGGTCAGCACGCCATTGAAGATATTCCGCAACTTCTGGCGCTGGCGCAAACGCATCCTGAAGCGCTGATTTCCGGGCAGCCGATTTACGACGACTCTATCCCGCGTTCGCGCCTGTACGGGCGCTGGATAACCCACGTCTGGGTATGGATTGAAACGCTGTCGCTGCAGCTGAAAGACAGTATGTGCGGCTTTCGCGTCTATCCGATAACGCCAACGCTACGGCTGGCGCAGCGCGTGACGCTCGGCCAGCGTATGGATTTCGATACCGAAGTGATGGTGCGCCTCTACTGGCAGGGGAATACCAGCTACTTTGTTCCGACCCGCGTGACCTATCCACCGGACGGTTTGTCGCATTTTGATGCCTTCAAAGATAACTGCCGCATCTCGCTGATGCACACGCGTCTGTTCCTCGGCATGCTGCCGCGGATGCCGTCGCTGCTGTTTCGCCGCGCCTCGCCGCACTGGGCGCGCCAGCAGGAGGTAAAAGGATTATGGGGAATGCGCCTGATGCTGCTGGTGTGGCGGCTGCTGGGGCGCAAGGCGTTCACGCTGCTGCTTTATCCGGTAGTCGGCGTGTACTGGCTGACGGCCGCGACGGCGCGCCGCGCGTCGCAACAATGGATCACCCGCGCGCGCGAACAGCTCGCCGCGCGCCAGATGCCGATACCGCCAACCCTGACCAGCTACCGGCACTTCCTGCGCTTTGGCGAGGCGATGCTGGATAAAATCGCCAGCTGGCGCGGCGAGCTACAGTTTGGTCGCGACGTGGTCTTTGCCGCAGGCGCCGAGGAGACGCTGAATATCAGCGATCCGCGAGGAAAACTACTGCTGGCCTCGCATCTCGGCGATGTCGAGGCCTGCCGCGCGCTGGCGCAACTGCAGGGCAGCAAAACCATCAACGCCCTGGTATTCAGCGAAAACGCGCAACGTTTTAAACAAATTATGGCGGAGATGGCGCCTCAGGCCGGACTCAACCTGATGCCGGTGACCGATATCGGCCCGGAAACCGCCATGCTGTTGCAAGAAAAGCTGGATCGCGGCGAATGGATCGCTATTGTCGGCGACCGTATTGCGGTTAACCCGCAGCGCGGCGGCGAATGGCGCGTCTGCTGGAGCCGTTTTATGGGACAAGACGCCCCCTTCCCGCAGGGGCCGTTCATTCTCGCGGCTATTTTGCGCTGCCCGGTGAATTTGATTTTCGCTCTCCGCCAGCAGGACAAACTGCGCATTTACTGCGAGCCGTTCGCCGATCCGCTGCTGCTGCCGCGCGCCGATCGCCAACAGGCGCTCCAGCAATGCATCGACCGCTACGCCGAACGGCTGGAACACTACGCGCTGCAGTCGCCGCTCGACTGGTTTAACTTTTTCGATTTCTGGCGTTTGCCGGATCCCAAAGATAAGGAGTAAAGGGTGCTTAACGATCCCCGTTTTACTGCTGAAGTAGAGCTGACTATCCCGTTTCATGACATCGATATGATGGGCGTCGTGTGGCATGGCAACTATTTTCGCTACTTCGAAATTGCCCGTGAGGCGCTGCTTAACCAGTTCAACTATGGCTACCGGCAGATGAAAGCCTCGGGTTATTTGTGGCCGGTGGTGGATACCCGCGTGAAATACCGCGACGTCATTACCTTCGAACAGCGTATTCGCGTACGTGCGCGGATAGAAGAGTTTGAGAACCGCTTGCGCATCGGCTACGAAATTTTTGATGCCGTCAGCGGCAAGCGCACCACCACCGGATACACCATCCAGGTCGCGGTAGATGAAAATAGCCGCGAGATGTGTTTCGTCAGCCCGGATATCCTGTTTGAACGCATGGGGGTAACGCCATGAGATTACTGCTGCTGTTAGGGCTGTTTATCAGCCCGCTGGTCAGCGCCCTGACGCTTGATACCCTACAACAACGGTTCACCGAACAGCCGGTGGTACGCGCCCATTTCGATCAAGTTCGCACGATTAAGGATCTACCGCAGCCGCTGCGATCCCAGGGGAAGATGTTGATCGCCCGCGATAAGGGTTTACTGTGGGATCAAACCTCGCCGTTCCCAATGCAGCTGTTGCTGGATGACAAACGGATGGTGCAGGCGATTAACGGCCAGCCGCCGCAGACCATCACCGCCGAAAACAACCCGCAGATGTTCCAGTTCAACCATTTACTGCGCGCGCTGTTCCAGGCGGATCGTAAAGTCCTGGAAGAAAACTTCCGCGTGGAATTTGCCGATAAAGGCAACGGCCAGTGGACGCTGCGCCTGACGCCCATCACTACGCCGCTGGATAAGATTTTTGCCCGCATCGATTTAGCCGGAAAAACCTATCTGGAGCATATTCAGCTCAACGACAAACAGGGCGATCGCACCGATATTACGCTTTCCCAACATCAACTAACGCCAGCGCAACTGACCGATGACGAACGCCAACGCTTTGCCGCCCAATAAACGCCCTGCGCTGTTATGGGCCGTCGTCTGCCTGATCTTCGCGGGCGCGCTGCTGTCGCTGCTGCCGCAGGCCAGGCTTAACAGTAGCGTACTGGCTATGCTGCCGAAACAGACGCTTGGCGCGATCCCGCCCGCCCTGAACGACGGTTTTATGCAGCGGCTGGACCGCCAACTGGTGTGGCTGGTCAGCCCCGGTAAACAGGCCGATCCGCAGGCGGCCCGCGACTGGCTGCAGCGGCTGCAACAATCGCAGGCGTTGGCCGAGGTAAAAGGCCCAATGGATGCCGATAGCCAGCAGGCATGGGGCGCGTTTTTCTGGCAACATCGTAACGGTTTAATTGACCCCGCTACCCGCGCGCGCCTGCAAAACGGCGGCGAAGCGCAGGCGCAATGGATCCTCTCGCAGCTCTATTCGGCATTTTCCGGCGTCAGCGGCAAAGAACTGCAAAACGATCCGCTGATGCTGATGCGCGGTTCGCAGCTGGCGATGGCGAAAGGCGGCCAGCGGATGCAGCTGCAGAACGGCTGGCTGGTGACCAAAGACGCCCAGGGCAACCTCTGGTATCTGTTGCATGGCGAACTGGCGGGATCGTCATTCGATATGCAGCAGACGCACCGGCTGGTCACGACCCTCGGCGAGCTGGAGAAGGAATGGAAAACGCGGTATCCGCAGGCGCAGCTATTGTCACGCGGCACCGTGTTCTATAGCGATTACGCCAGCCAGCAGGCGAAGCACGATATTTCTACGCTCGGCGCGGCGACGCTGTTCGGCGTGATCCTGCTGATCGTCGCGACGTTTCGCTCGCTCCGCCCGCTGTTGCTATGTCTGCTCTCTATCACGATCGGCGCGCTGGCCGGCACCGTCGTCACGCTGCTGCTATTTGGCGAGCTGCATCTGATGACCCTGGTGATGAGCATGAGCATCATCGGCATCTCCGCCGACTATACGCTCTATTATCTGACCGAACGGATGGTGCATGGCGCGGAATTAACCCCGTGGCAGAGTCTCGCCAAAGTGCGTCATGCGCTGCTGCTGGCGCTGCTCACCACCGTCGTGGCGTATCTGATTATGATGCTGGCCCCCTTCCCGGCGATTCGCCAGATGGCGCTCTTCGCGGCGGTCGGCCTGAGCGCCTCATGCCTGACGGTGATTTTCTGGCATCCATGGCTGTGCCGCGGGCTCCCCGTGCGCCCGGTACCGGCAATGCTGCTACTGTTACGCTGGCTCGCCGCCTGGCGGCGCAATAAAAAGCTGTCCATCGGCTTCCCCGTTGCGCTAGCGCTGTTGTCGCTGGCGGGGCTCGCGACGCTGCGGGTGGATGATGATATTTCGCAGCTCCAGGCGCTGCCGCAGGATATTCTGGCTCAGGAAAAAGCGATTACCGCGCTCACCGGACAAAGCGTCGACCAGAAGTGGTTTGTGGTGTACGGCGAATCCGCCCAGCAAACGCTGGAACGCCTGGAAGCATTTATACCCGCGCTGGCTAAGGCGCAAACCGACGGTATACTCGACGGATATCGCGCCATTCCGCTGAATTCGCTCGCCCGACAGCAGCAGGATCTTACCCTGCTGCAACGCGCCGCGCCCGTCGTCGGCCAGGCGCTAAGTCACGCCGGGCTGGCAAAAGTTAATCCCGATCTCAACCCGATGCCGGTAACGGTCGACGACTGGCTTGCCAGCCCGGCCAGCGAAGGCTGGCGGCTGCTATGGCTGACGTTGCAGGATGGCGAAAGCGGCGTACTGGTCCCGGTGAGCGGCGTGAAAGACAGCGCGGCGCTAAAGGCGCTCAGCGCAAAGCAGGCTGGCGTTGCGTGGGTCGATCGTAAAAGCGATTTCGACCAGCTTTTCGCGCTCTACCGCCAGATTTTAACCGGACTGTTGTGCGTTGCGCTGGCGGTGATTGCCTGCGGCGCCGTTCTCCGCCTTGGCTGGCGCAAAGGGCTAATAAGCCTGGTGCCGTCGGTACTGTCGCTGGGCTGCGGGCTGGCGGCGCTGGCGCTTAGCGGCCACCCGGTTAACCTGTTCTCCTTGCTGGCGCTGGTGCTGGTACTGGGCATCGGCATTAACTACACGCTGTTTTTCAGCAACCCGCGCGGCACGCCGCTGACATCGCTGCTGGCGGTCACGCTGGCGATGATGACCACCTTATTAACGCTTGGCATGCTGGTCTTTAGCGCCACTCAGGCCATTAGCAGTTTTGGCATTGTTCTGGTGAGCGGCATTTTCACCGCTTTCCTGCTTTCGCCGCTGGCGATGCCGACCAAAAAAGAGAAAAAAAGACGATGATAAGACCATCATTCTGGCGCGCCTTCGCGCTACTCGCCGCCTTAGTACTGGCCGGCTGCAGCCATTCGCAGCCGGAGCCGCAAGGCCGCCCGCAGGCATGGCTTGAGCCGGGTACGCGCGTCACGTTACCGCCGCCTGGCATCTCGCCGGCTATCAGCTCGCAACAGTTGCTCACCGGCAGCTTCAACGGCCAAACCCAGTCGCTGCTGGTCATGCTCAATGCCGATGATAAAAAGCTCACGCTGGCGGGCCTGTCGTCCGTCGGTATCCGTCTGTTTCTTGTGACCTACGATGAAAAAGGGCTGCGCGCTGAACAGTCAATCGTGGTTCCGCAACTGCCGCCAGCCAGCCAGGTGCTGGCCGATGTCATGCTCAGCCATTGGCCGGTTAGCGCATGGCTGCCGCAGTTGCCGAAAGGCTGGACGCTAACCGACCGCGGCGACAAACGCGAACTGCGTAACGCGCACGGGAAGCTGGTCACGGAAATCACCTATATCAACCGCAAAGGCAAGCGCGTGCCGATTAGCATCGAACAGCACGTCTTTAAATACCACATCACCATTCAATACCTGGGTGACTGAGATGATCTACATTTCTGCCGTCGGCATGATTAACGCGCTGGGTCGCGATAATGATGAAGTCGCCGCCAATCTGGCTCGCGGTATCGCGCCCGGCATGCGCCCGCGCGAGGGGTGGCTACAGGGACATCCGCAGGCGGTTTTCGCGGGCGTGGACGGCGAATTACCCGCCATTCCCGATACCTTTAGCGCCCATCGTTCGCGCAATAATCAACTGCTGCTGGCGGCGCTGGCGCAAATTCAGCCGCAGGTGGATGACGCCATCGCCCAATACGGGCGTGAACGCGTTGCCGTAGTGCTTGGCACCAGCACCTCGGGGCTCGACGAAGGTGACGCGCACGTCACTTTGACCCTTAGCGGCGCGGAAAGCGCGGCCTGGCAATATCCGCAGCAGGAGCTGGGAGACCCGTCGCGTTTTCTCAGCCACTGGCTGGCGCTGGATGGCCCGGCATTTACGCTGTCAACCGCCTGCTCATCCAGCGCCAGAGCCATTATCAGCGGACACCGACTGATTGAAGCCGGGCTGGCGGATGTGGCGATTGTCGGCGGCGCGGATACCCTCAGCCGAATGCCGATCAACGGCTTTCACAGCCTGGAGTCGCTCTCCACGACTCAGTGCCAGCCGTTTGGCCGCGATCGCTGCGGCATCACTATCGGCGAAGGGGCGGCGCTGATGCTGCTGACCCGCGAGCCGCAGCCTATCGCGCTGCTGGGTATCGGCGAGTCCAGCGACGCCTGGCATATTTCCGCCCCGCATCCTGAGGGAGAAGGGGCAATTCGCGCTATCCAGCAGGCGCTGGACGATGCGGGCATCGCCCCTGAACAGGTGGGCTATATCAACCTGCACGGCACCGCCACGCCGCTGAACGATCGGATAGAGTCTCACGTCGTCAACGCGCTATTTGGCGAGCAGGTGCCATGCAGCTCCACCAAACATCTGACCGGGCATACGCTGGGCGCGGCGGGGATCACCGAAGCCGCCATCGGCATGCTGATCCTGCAACGCAATCTGCTGCTGCCGGCGCAGGACTTCAGCCAGTCGCCGCGCGACGCGACCCTTCCGCCGTGCGGGATTATCGAACGTCCCCTACCGTTGCCGCGGCCGATTATCCTGTCGAACTCGTTTGCCTTTGGCGGTAATAACGCCAGCATTCTGCTCGGGAGCATTTAATGAGCCACTACTTATCGCCCGGCGCTTATCTACCGCACAAGCCGCCAATGCTGCTGCTGGAAGAGGTCGTCAATGTCACCGACGAAACCGCTACCTGCCGGGTCACGGTCTCGACCCATGGCGTCCTGGCGCCGTTTATTGATGCCGAGGGCAATCTCCCCGGCTGGTTCGCCCTGGAACTCATGGCGCAAACCGTTGGCGTCTGGTCCGGATGGCACCGCCAACAACAGGGGCAAACGTCCATCTCACTAGGCATGGTGCTTGGCGCGCGCGAGTTAGTCTGCGCGGCAGGATACCTGCCGGGCGGCAAGGCGCTGTCCATCACCGTAAAGCTGTTAATGCAGGACGAGCGTTTCGGCAGCTTCGAATGTGCCATTACGGCAGACGATGAAGAACTGGCAAGCGGACGGGTCAATACTTTCCAGCCGACGCCAACAGAACTTAACACCCTATTTCAACAAGGAGCGTCAGAATGAGTCGTTCAGTTTTGGTCACCGGCGCCAGTAAAGGCATCGGTCGCGCTATCGCCCGTCAGCTGGCGGCGGATGGCTTTGTGGTCGGCATCCACTATCATCGCGATGCGTCGGGCGCACAGCAAACGCTGGAGGCGATTACCGCCGCTGGCGGCTCGGGTCGTCTGCTGAGCTTTGATGTCGCCAACCGCGCGCAGTGTCGCGACGTGCTTGAGCAGGATATGGCCGAACACGGCGCATGGTACGGCATTATCAGCAACGCCGGCATCGCCCGCGACGGCGCTTTCCCGGCGCTCGGCGAAGAGGACTGGGACGCGGTGATCCACACCAACCTCGACAGTTTCTATAACGTCATTCATCCCTGCATCATGCCGATGATTAGCGCGCGCCAGGGCGGGCGTATCATCACGCTCTCGTCCGTATCCGGCGTCATGGGCAACCGGGGTCAGGTCAACTATAGCGCCGCTAAGGCGGGGATCATCGGCGCCACCAAAGCGCTGGCCATTGAGCTGGCGAAGCGCAAAATCACCGTCAACTGCATCGCCCCGGGGCTTATCGACACCGGGATGATCGAAATGGAAGAGACTGCGCTAAAAGAGGCGATGTCGATGATCCCGATGAAACGCATGGGACAGGCGGACGAGGTGGCAGGGCTTGCCAGTTATTTAATGTCGGATATTGCGGGATATGTCACCCGACAGGTCATTTCAATCAATGGAGGGATGTTATGACACGTCGTGTGGTCATTACCGGGATGGGCGGCGTCACCGCCTTTGGCGACAACTGGCAGGATGTTTCGGCGGGGCTGCAGCGTTATAAAAACGCCGTGCGCGCCATGCCGGAGTGGCGTATTTACGAGGGTCTGCATACGCTACTGGGCGCGCCAATCGATGATTTCACCCTACCGGCCCACTATACCCGTAAGCGTATTCGCGCGATGGGCCGCGTGTCGCTACTTTCTACCCGCGCCACTGAACTGGCGCTCGAGCAGGCCGGGCTTATCGATGATGCCGTGCTGAGCAACGGCGAAACCGGCATCGCTTACGGCTCGTCAACCGGCAGTACCGGCCCGGTGAGCGAGTTCGCCACTATGTTGACGGAAAAGCACACCAACAATATTACCGGCACCACCTACGTGCAGATGATGCCCCACACCACCGCCGTTAATACCGGGCTGTTTTTCGGTCTGCGCGGCCGCGTTATTCCGACGTCAAGCGCCTGTACTTCCGGTAGCCAGGCGATCGGTTACGCCTGGGAAGCGATTCGCCACGGTTATCAAACGGTGATGGTCGCCGGCGGCGCGGAAGAGCTATGCCCGTCGGAAGCCGCGGTATTCGACACCCTGTTCGCCACCAGCCAGCGTAATGAACAGCCCGACCTCACCCCCGCCCCGTTCGATGAACAGCGCGATGGGCTGGTGATCGGCGAAGGCGCCGGTACTCTCATACTGGAAGAGCTGGAGCACGCCAAAGCGCGCGGCGCGACTATCTACGGTGAAATCATCGGCTTCGCCACCAACTGCGATGCCGCGCATATCACCCAACCGCAGCGTGAAACCATGCAGATCTGCATGGAACAATCGTTAAAAATGGCAGGCTTAAGTGCCCGGGATATTGGCTACATTTCGGCCCACGGCACCGCAACCGATCGCGGCGATGTCGCCGAAAGCCAGGCGACGGCGGCGATTTACGGCGACGGCGTGCCGATCTCCTCGCTGAAAAGCTATTTCGGCCATACCCTTGGCGCCTGCGGGGCGCTGGAGGCGTGGATGAGTCTGCAGATGATGCGCGAGGGCTGGTTCGCGCCTACGCTGAATCTGCATAATCCAGATGCTAACTGCGGCAATCTTGACTACATCATGGGCGAATCGCGCAAGATTGATTGTGAATTCCTGCAGAGCAACAACTTCGCCTTCGGCGGCATTAACACCTCAATCATTATTCAGCGCTGGCCGTAAGATGTATCAGCTTATCCTCGGCCACATCTCAACCCTTAGCGCCCTGCCGCTGCCGCCTGTGCTGATGGCGCAGGCGCCGGACGGCCCGCGGCGGGCCAGCTGGCTTGCCGGGCGCGCGCTGCTGGCGCATGCGACTACCCCGCTAATGGATATTCAGTATGGCGAACAGGGTAAACCGGCATTCCCGCCCGGTAGCGGGCGGTGGTTTAACCTTAGCCACAGCGGCGACCATATTGCTCTGCTGTTGAGCGATGAAGGCGAGGTTGGCTGCGACATTGAAGTGATTCGTCCGCGCAACGGCTGGCAGCGGCTGGCTAACGCCCTGTTCAGCGAAGGCGAGCACCAGGAACTGGAGCGTGAACCGCCGGAGCGGCGGTTAGTCGCCTTCTGGCGTATCTGGACGCGCAAAGAGGCCCTGGTGAAACAGCGCGGCGGCAGCGCCTGGCAGATGGCCTCTGTTGACAGCGCCTTTCACGGCGCGCTGTCATTAAGCCAGATTCAGTATGAAGGGTTAAGTATTGCGGTCTGTACGCCAACGCCGTTTAAGCTGACGGCGGCGCACATTCAATGTTTTAACGGCGCGGCTTAACCGGCCAGAAGATAGTCAGCACGCCGGCGATAATAATCAGCACGCCCAGCAGCGATTGCCAATAAAACGGTTCATGCCAGCCGGGCAGCCAGATGGCGGCGGCCCACACCAGAATGTAGCTCAGGCTTAGCAGCGCGTAAGCTTTGGCCAGCGGTAAGCGGTGTAGCGCGAAATACCAGCAGACCATCGACAGCAGATAGCCAACCAGGCCGAAACCCAGGCTGAAGGTACCGGTGCGAAAATGCAGTAGATGATTGAGGAAGGTCAGGATATCGGTCAACGGCGGCAGTTCGACCATCGCGCTGCGCAACAGCAGCTGTGCGCCGCTGACCAGGCCAACGCTCAATAACGCCCAGATTAAACCCATCAGACGCTACTCCCCAGAACGGCGATACCGACGACGATCAGCCCGACGCCAAGCCAGTGGCGGCGCGCCACTGGCTCGCGCCAGATGCCCCATGCCGCCAGCGTCACCCAGACAAAATTGAGGCTCAGCATCGGATAGGCGATACCGACCGGGATTGCCTGCAGTACCCCCAGCCACAGCAGCATACCGCCGCCGAGCGCCAGCAGGGCTAATCCCAACCAGACCAGGATATGCCGCCCGCGCCGTCCGCTACGGGACGGCCGGGTTGCCTGCTTCTGGCACAACTGACCGGCGCAGCTAAGCAGGCTGGCGAGTACCAGACAGAACCAGACACTCATTGCGGCAGATACTGAATAAATACCACGCGCCCCAGCACGTAGGAGTTATCAGGTTTCGGTAACGCCAGTTCGTTCATCGTTTCACCTTTATCCATCAGCAGCACCAGAGAGATGGGTCCCTGCTGGCGGTGCGCTGCCAGCCAATCCGCAAATTCGTGAGTCGCCAGGAATTTGCTCTGCGCATCCGGCCAGCCGAGGCCATATTTTAGCTCCCCCTGCTTGTCATACAGGATGATGTCGTCACGCTTGAGCTCCCACGCCAGCCCCGCGCCGATACCGACGCTGTTGGTCAGTACATAGCGGCTTGGCGCCAACGATTCACTCACGATATCCACCAGGAACTGCGGCTGTTTACTGTCAATAACCCGATCCGGAATAGCGAAGCCCACCAGCAGCGCCAGCCCCAGCGGGCAGATGGCGGCCAGCGGCCAGCGACGACCGTTGTCCTTGATTGCCAACCAGCCCATTAGCGCCCATACGGCAAAGGCGATCGCCGCCAGCAGACATTTATACAGCTCGATCTTCGTCCACACCGGTTTATGCATGACGCCCCACGGTGAGACCACCAGCACCGCGACCAGGCCAATCAGACCAAAACCGAGGTTGATCATGCCGTTGATGCGCAGCGCTTTCGCCCCCGCCTTCGCGGCATCCAGCGCGTAGCGGGCCATCAAAATCGACAGCGGCATAAAGCACGGCAGAATGTAGGTCGGCAGTTTTCCTTTGGCGATGCTGAAGAACAGGAACGGCATCGCCACCCAGCCTAGCAGATACAGCGCGCCGCGGGCATCATCGCGTTCGCTCCAGCCGCGCTTGAGCGCGCCCGGCAGCAGCGCCAGCCACGGCAGGCTGCCGGCTATCAGGAACGGAATGTAGTACCAGAAGGGCGCTTTATGCTGGGCATCTTTCTCGGCGAAACGTTGGATATGTTCGACCCAGAAGAAATAGCGCCAGAAATCCGGTTCGCGATTAGCGATAGCCAATCCCCACGGCAGCACCACCAACGTACAGACCACCACCGCCAGCCAACCGTAGGTTAGCACCTCGCGCCAGCGCTTACGCGCAATCACCCACGGCAGCACGCCAACTACCGGTACCGCCAGCGCCAGGAAGCCCTTGGTCATCACCCCCATCCCGCAGGCGAAGCCCAGTACGATATAACCCAACAACTTCCCGCCGCGGCTCTGCGCCTGGGAGGCACCCCAGAAGCTGCACATCGCCAGCGCCATCCACATGGTGATCATCGGATCCAGCACCGCATAGGTGCCAATCGCGTAGACCAGCATCGCGGTGAGGAAGATAACCGGCGACAGGATCGCCACGCGTTTATCGCGGAAAATACGCCACGCTAGCCACGCCACCAGCAACGCGCTGACGGTAATGGCGAAAACCGCACCGAAACGCACGCCGAAGTTATTATGGCCGAACAGCCACTGGCCAATACTGTTAATCCAGTAACCGGCAATCGGCTTTTCAAAGTAACGCAGGCCCAGCAGATGCGGCACCACCCAGTCGCCGGAGGCCAGCATTTCACGGCTGATCTCGGCATAACGGGTTTCATCAGGCTGCCACAGCAAACGGAAATTTAACGGCAATAAGTAATACAGCGCAAAGAGTACAACCAGAGAGACGCCATAACGAATGCTTTTCATACACCCGAGCCCAGTAATTGTTCACGTCCAAGCCAACCTTCCCGGCCAGCCAGTTCACCACGGACCACTTTGCCTGACGGCAGCTCGCTAAAGTCAGCGGGCAACAGCTGGCTCAGTGGGCAAAATTGTATTTCTTCTTCCTCCGCCATGGCCAGCAGCGCATCGAACTGGTCGGCGTAGGCAATGCCTTCCACTTCGGCGTGGATGGTATAGACCGGCGTTCCCTTGTCGCGATGGATGCAGTCCAGCAGATAGAGGTTAAAGCCAGCGCTATCTACGGCGCTACCGACCACTTCATCCCAGGTGGGAAGCGTCACCGGGATTTGTACGGTGCCGGAGGCCCCGCCGCCAAGCTGCGGCAGGAATGGCCGCGTGCCGCGACAATCGCTGTTGTAGAGGAAATCGAAGGATTCTTTCGCTTTTACCACCCGCTGGTCGGCACGCCAGCCGGCGACGGCTGAGCAGGTTACCGGGCGACCGATAATGCGTTCCAGTTCGAGCAGACCGCGTTCCACTTCCAGCGTCAGACGTTCCTGCGGCCACACGCCGCTCCATGCCTGCCAGCTGTAGTGGTCCCAGGCATGCAGACCCACTTCATGGATCTGCGCGGCGGCGCGAATAACCTCTTCGTTACCCGCGCCAATCCTGCGCCCCGGCCACGCGGTACCGGCCAGCAGAATATCCCAGCCGTACAGCGACGCCGCGTTAGAGCGCAGCATTTTCCACAGAAACTTCGGTTTTACCAGGCGCCATAAATGGCGCCCCATATTGTCCGGCCCGACGCTGAAAAAGAAGCTTGCCTGAATTCCATGCTTGCCCAGCAGGGCCAGCAGCCGCGGTACGCCATCACGCGTCCCGCGAAAGGTATCGACATCTATGCGTAAGCCGACTTGTTTCATGAGTTTTTATCGTCCGTGAGCTCAACGGTGCGCAGGAAGAAGTCCAGAGTATGCTCAACGGTCTCTTCCATCTCGACGGTCGGTTCCCAGTTCAGGCAGCGTTTTGCGTTACGAATGCTCGGCTTACGATGCTCAACGTCCTGGTAGCCTTTACCGTAGTAATCGCTGCTTTCCACTTCACGGAAACCGGCGAACGGCGGGAAGCGATCGCGCAGCGGGTGGCGCTCGAAGCAGGCAAGCAGCATTTCCGCCAGCTCTTTGATGCTCGCTTCGTTTTCCGGGTTACCGATGTTGATGATCTGACCATCGCAGCGACCATCTTTATTCTCAATGATGCGGAACAGCGCTTCGATACCATCGCTGATATCGGTGAAGCAGCGCTTCTGCTTGCCGCCTTCGATAAGCTTAATCGGCGAACCTTCCACCAGATTAAGGATCAGCTGAGTGATGGCGCGGGAGCTACCGATACGCGCGGCATTAAGGTTATCCAGACGCGGCCCCATCCAGTTGAACGGACGGAACAGGGTGAACTTGAGGCCGTTCTTATCGCCGTAGGCCCAGATCACGCGGTCCAGCAGCTGCTTAGAAACCGAGTAGATCCAACGCTGTTTGTTGATCGGCCCGACCACCAGATTGGAGGTATCTTCGTCGAAGTTTTTGTCGGTGCACATGCCGTACACTTCCGAGGTCGACGGGAAGATGATGCGCTTATTGTATTTCACGCAGTCGCGGATAATCTTCAGGTTCTCTTCGAAATCCAGCTCGAACACGCGCAGCGGGTTACGGGTGTATTCGATAGGCGTGGCGATCGCGACCAGCGGCAGTACCACGTCACATTTCTTAATGTGGTATTCGATCCACTCGGAGTGGATACTGATATCGCCTTCCACGAAGTGGAAACGCGGGTTATCGAGGAAACGGCTGATGGCGTCAGAGCCGATATCCAGGCCGTAAATCTCATAGTTGTCGTCCTGCAACAGACGTTCGGTCAGATGGTTACCGATAAAGCCGTTGACGCCGAGAATCAGCACGCGGGTACGGCGCTTCACCGCCACCACCGGTTTGCTGCTCAGCACCGCGCTGGTCACCAGCCCCAGCGCCTGCGCCAGTTGGGTACCCTGCATATAAACGCCGCGTTCGGTCTGGCCGGTGACGATTTCCAGCGCCCCCTGCTGACAGGCAACCACCAGCGGCGCGACAGAGATCACGGTGCCGGGCTTGGCTGCCGGCAGGTCGGCGCGCACGCGGGATTTCCAGACGATAAATTTGTTCGCGCCGGCATAGGCGAAGGCGCCAGGCCACGGATCGGACACCGCGCGCACCAGATTGTGCAGAGTCTGCGCCGGTTTGTCCCAATCGAGACGCCCATCTTCCGGGGTACGACGGCCAACGTAGGTCGCCTGGCTGTGGTCCTGCGCGCGTTCCTGAGTCTTACCCTCACGAATAGCCGGCAGCGCCTGGCCCAGCAGATCGGAGGCGGCGGCGCACAGTTTACGGTGCAGCGCCAGCGCCGCTTCATCCGGACCGATAGCCACAGCTTGTTGAGCGACGATATCGCCCGCGTCGGCGCGGTTAACCATTCGATGCAGGGTCACGCCGGTTTCGCTTTCGCCGTTGACCAGCACCCAGTTCAGCGGCGCACGACCGCGGTATTTCGGCAGCAGAGAACCATGCAGGTTGAAAGCCCCCTTCGGCGCGATATTCAGGATCTCATCGCACAGCAGGTTGCGGTAGTAGAACGAGAACAGCACATCCGGCTTCATCTCGCGAATACGTTCAATCCACAGCGGATGGTTAACATCTTCCGGCGCCCATACCGGGATACCTTGCTCGGCGGCAATACGGGCAACGGAACCAAAGAAATGGTTTTCGCCAGGGTTATCCGGATGGGTAAAAATAGCGGCGATTTCATAACCGGCATCCAGCAGTGACTGAATACCTGCGCAACCCATATCGTGATAAGCGAAGACTACTGCTTTCATGAACGATCTTCCTCTTGAGACGCCGTTTCCGGCTGACGAACAACACGTTGAATAAAGTAACGGGGACGGGCGCGGACATCGTTATAGATGCGGCCGATATACTCCCCGAGCAGGCCCATACCGACAAACTGGGCGCCGATAAACATGAACAGCACGGCGAAGAGCATGAACACCCCTTCCGCCGCCCACTGTGGACCGAAGGCCAGACGCAGCACCACCAGCAGCAGGCCGAAGGCGAAGCCCAACAGGGCTATCACGCTGCCGAAAATGCTCAGTAAACGCAGCGGGGTGGTGGTCAGACAGGTCACCAGGTCATACATCAGGTTAATCAGACGCATGAAGCTGTATTTGGAGTCGCCGAATTCGCGCTCGGCGTGCATCACCGGGATCTCGACCGCCCGGCGGGCGAAAGTATTCGCCAGAATCGGGATAAAGGTGCTGCGCTCATGGCAGTTGAGCATGGCGTCGATGATATGGCGGCGATAGGCGCGCAACATGCAGCCGTAGTCCCCCATGGCTTTACCGGTGGTACGCTGGATCAGGCGGTTAATCATCTTCGAGGCAGATTTACGGAAGATGCTGTCCTGACGGTTCTGGCGCACGGTACCGACCACGTCGTAGCCTTCATCGGCTTTTTCCACCAGCCGCGGGATCTCTTCCGGCGGGTTTTGCAGGTCGGCATCGAGGGTGATGATCAGATCGCCGGTGACATGGCTGAAACCGGCCATAATCGCCGAGTGCTGGCCGTAGTTACGGTTCAACAGCACCGCCACCACGTGGCTGCCTTCGGCTTCGGCGGACTCGGTCAGCATGCGCGCGGAATCGTCGCTGCTGCCGTCGTCGATCAGCAGAATTTCATATTGGCGCCCTAGCGTCGCACAGGCGGCGTCGGTACGACGCAGCAGCTCCGGCAGACTATCCTGTTCGTTATAAACCGGGATAACCACCGAGACTTTTTTTACGGGAGGATAAGTAAGCATATCAACGTCCTGACAACTGATGCAGCGCGGTAATGACGCGGGTGACATCGTCGTCGGTCATATCCGGGAACAGCGGGATGGAACAAATGCGCGCGCTGTTCCATTCGGTATTCGGTAACGAAACTTCAGGAAAACGCTCGCGGTAATACTTTTGCGTATGGGCCGCGCGGAAGTGCAGACCGGTGCCTATGCCCATGGCTTTGAGTTTTTCCATCAGGGCATCGCGGCTGATGCCGCAGGCCGCTTCATCAACGCGGATAATAAACAGGTGCCAGGCGTGCTGGTGATCCCATGCCGGAACGGTCAGCGGCTTAAACGGGGTATCCGCCAGCTCGCGCAGGTAGCGCTGGGCGATTGCAGCGCGACGTTGATTCGCCTGCGCCAGCTTATCCAGCTGCACCAGCGCCAGCGCGGCGTTGATATCGGCCAGATTGTATTTGAAGCCGGGGGTAATCACTTCCGCCTGCGGCGCGCGGCCGTGGGTCTGGCGGTCGTAGGCGTCTACACCCAGGCCGTGGAATTTGAGGCTGCGGATGCGGGAAGCCAGCTCGTCATCATCGGTGACGATAAGCCCCCCTTCGGCGCAGGTCATATTTTTGATCGCGTGGAACGAGAAAATCGCGGTGCCGCGCCAGCCGACGTGGCGGCCCTTATAGTGCGTTCCCGCGGCATGCGCGGCATCTTCGATAACCGGAATACCGTGGCGCTCGCCAACGGCGCGGATCGCATCGATATCCGCAGGTGCGCCCGCGTAGTGGACGGGAATAATCGCTTTCGTCCGCGAGGTGATCGCCGCTTCCACCGCCTCGGGGGTAATCATCAGATTATCGTGATCGACATCGATCATCACCGGCGTAGCGCCCAGCAGACAGATCATATTCAGCGTCGACACCCAGGTTTGCGAAGGGGTGATCACTTCGTCGCCAGGGCCAATGCCCATCGCCATTAGCGTGACGTGCATACCGCCGGTAGCGGAGCTGACGGCGATGGCGTGGCGGTTGCCGGTCAGTTGGCAAAATGCCTCTTCCAGCGCCTGGTTTTTAGGACCGGTAGTAATCCATCCTGATTGCAAAACTTCACGCAGCGCAGCCAGCTCTGCGTCGCCCATCGACGGGCGCGAAAACGGCAGAAATTCGCTCATCTTTTTCCTGTTCTATTAATAACCCACTAAAAAAGGGGGCCGGTAGAAAGAAATATCCTGCGCCAGCGGACTTAAACAAAATGAAAATGAAGTCGGTTCACCGCCACATTTCATTCCAGGGTATTTCGACGGTTATAAATCTAGTCGCTGTTGCTTAGGATAATATTAAGAAATTAATATTTTTCGCGAGAATAGTAATATCTCATTGAGAATCAGATAGATAGTATTTTCTTATGACAGGAATCAGCAGCAAAAAGCCCCAGTTTCATAGAGAAAACTGGGGCTTAACGGGTGAAAGTAAACGAATCGTCAACCAGCCCGCAATAAATATTTATTTACGTTTTAATCTATCGGTAAAAATTAGTGTTAGATCACAGAATTATTTCTGCTGTATTACAAATTTGCAGGAAAATCTGCGGGTAATTCATTAGCCGGGCAATTAATTACATCGTTATTATCCGCGCCGCAATCGCGAACAAAGGTGATAGTCGCGAATTCATCAATCACTTCGGTCGGGTAGGCCGGACCGGCGTCACGATAGGCGTTCATTAACGGAATATGATCGTTCTGGAAGCAGACGGTTTTTTCCGGGTTATTCATGATCCAGCGGGGGAAGAATATAGTGCCGTGGAACAGTTTGTCGCCCAGGTTGACGATCAGGCTGACGTCGGTACCGGTTGGTTCGGTCCAGGAAATTTTATAAATGCTTTCGCCTACCCGCACGATGTACGCATGCTGGTCTTTCACCCAACGGTTGGCAACGATGCCGCTGTGAATACGATAGTCCAGAGTGGTGCCATTTTTAACGTAAATTTCGTAGTTCCAGCCGTTGTCGTAGGTATAAACCAGATGTTTACCGATAAAGCCGCTGAGGTCATGTTTGTCAAAAGTGCTCATTATTTATTCTCCTCTGTTTCGTTGAGGTAAGAATACGGCTTTAAAAATTGAATGAATAACGCTATGTTTGGATGAAAATAATCTAATTTTTAGATGAATCATGCACAAGACCACGCTGGAACAATGGGCGCTATTGGAAAAAGTGATTGAGCTGGGCAGCTTTGCCAAAGCCGCGGAAGAGACCAACCGCAGCCAGTCTTCGGTGAGCTATAACCTGGCGCTGCTGCAGGAACGTTTAGGAGTGGCGCTGCTGGCGCCGTCCGGACGGCGAGCGGTGCTGACGCCCGCTGGCGAACTGCTGCTCAATCAGGTGAAACCGTTACTGAAGGCCTTTTCGTGGGTTGAGACCCACGCCGCGACGCTGCGCAACGGCGTGCGCACCCGTCTGGATCTGGTCGTCGACAGCATTTTCCCCCGCCAGCGGCTGTTCGCCATTCTGCGTCAGTTTCAGCAACGCTACCCGCAAACTCAGGTTCGGCTGACCGAAGTGCTGGAAAACGTCGATGAGGCAAGCGCCGCCCGCAGCGAGGCCGACGTGATGGTCTTAACCCGTCGCCAGGATATTACCGGACGCGGCGAATGGCTGATGAATATCGACTTTATCGCGGTCGCCCATCGCGACCATCCGCTGTCGCAATCGGATGAATTGCTGGACGACAACGCGCTGGCCCCCTGGCCGCTGATCCGCATTGCCGACCGTAGCGGCGACGCCTCATCCACCCGCGATGCCTGGACCTTTTCTACTATTGATGCCGCCATTGATGCGGTGCTGTATCAGGTGGGATTCGGCTGGTTGCCGGAGGAGCGGATACGCGCACATCTGGAACAGGGCGTGCTGAAAGCGCTGCCGCTGAGCCATGGCGCCCGCCGCGCCACGCCGCTGCATTTGATAGTCAAGCGGGACCTGGCGCCGCTCGATGAACAGGTCACCACCCTGCTGGATTTGTTCAGACAATCGTAATCTTATGCTACATATGATTTTGTTATGGTTTTCTCCCAACATATTGATCCAGGTTACTCCTTAAGTATGACAAATTATTAAAATCGTCATACTTTTCGTTCCTTCTGGATGTAAACCTTGTCTATTTTCCGCACCACCTTGCTGGCGCTCTGCGCCTGCATTCCTCTGCTCGCGCCCGCCGCCATGCATGAAATCGCCATCGCCTGGCCGGTTAACGTCGGTCCTCTCAATCCACATCTGTATACGCCGAACCAAATGTTCGCCCAAAGTATGGTGTATGAGCCGCTAGTCAAATATCAGGCTAATGGCCGGGTTACCCCCTGGCTGGCTACCCGCTGGATCCACTCAGCCGATGGTAAAATCTGGCGTTTCACCCTACGTGATGATGTCTACTTCTCCAACGGCGAACCTTTTAACGCCCAGGCCGCGGTGGCCAATTTTCAGGCGGTGCTGGCCAACCGCCAGCGGCACGCCTGGCTGGAGTTGACCAATCAGATAACGGACGTTCAAGCGCTCAGCGATAACGAACTACAAATCACCCTGAAAAGCGCCTACTACCCGTTCCTGCAGGAACTCGCCCTTCCCCGCCCGTTTCGTTTTATCGCCCCCTCGCAGTTTGTTGACGGTAGTACCCAACGAGGCATCAAGGCGCCCATCGGCACCGGTCCGTGGATGCTGGCCAGCTCGCAGCTTAATCAGCAGGATGTACTGGTACGCAACCCGCGCTACTGGGGAAAAAAACCGGCGCTTGAGAAAGTCACCGTGAAAGTGATCCCCGATGCCACCAGCCGGGCGGTCGCCTTTGAAACCGGTGAAGTTGATCTGCTGTATGGTGATGAAGGGCTACTGCCGCTGGATACGTTCGCCCGTTTTCGCCAGCAGGACGCGTACCGCACGCGTCTTTCCGCCCCGACGCAAACCGTGATGCTGGCGCTCAATACACTGCAAGCGCCAACGAATGAACTGGCGGTACGCGAGGCGCTTAACTATGCCGTCAATAAACAGGCGCTCATTGACGGCGTGCTGTACGGCACTCAGCAGGTCGCCGATACGCTTTTCGCGCCCTCGGTACCTTACGCGCCGGATAACCTGCTGGCGCGCCGCTTCAATCCGGATAAGGCCCGTACGCTACTGGAAAACGCCGGCTGGACGCTAACGCCCGGCAAGGATATTCGTGAAAAAGACGGGCGCCCGTTGCGACTTGAACTGGCTTTTATCGGCACCGATGCGCTGGCTAAGTCGATGGCGGAAATCATCCAGGCCGACCTGCGCCAGGTAGGTATCGATGTCGGGCTGGTCGGCGAAGAGGAGAGCAGTATCTATGCCCGCCAGCACGATGGCCGCTTCACGATGATCTTCAACCATACCTGGGGAGCGCCGTTCGACCCGCACGCGTTTATGAGTTCGATGCGCGTCCCTTCGCACGCCGACTATCAGGCGCAGCGTGGCCTGCCGGATAAGGCAATGATTGATCAAGAGATAGGAGAGGTCCTGACCACCACCGACGAGAGCCGCCGTCGCGAACTGTATCGCGATATCCTCACCCGTCTGCACAACGAAGCGGTCTATCTGCCGATAAGCTACGTCTCGCTGATGTCCGTCGCCCGCAAAACGCTGGGCGAAGTTCCCTTCGCGCCGGTGACCACCGATCTGCCGTTAGAGCTGATTACGCCGGTGGCGCCATGATGCTGAAATATCTTCTTCGCCGCCTGCTCCCGCTGCCGTTGATGCTGCTTGCCGCCTCGGCGATCATCTTCCTGTTGTTACGTCTTGGCGCCGGCGACCCGGCGCTGGACTATCTGCGTCTCTCCAACGTGCCGCCCACCAGCGAAATGATTGCCGCTACCCGCGAGCAGCTCGGGCTCAATCAGCCGCTGGCGCGGCAGTATCTACACTGGCTGTGGCGCGCGCTACATCTCGATTTCGGCGTCTCCTACGCCAGCCAGCGCCCGGTGCTGGACGACCTGCTGCATTTTCTGCCGGCGACGCTGCAGCTCACCGGCGCGGCGCTGGTGATTATTCTGCTGACCTCGCTACCGCTGGGGATCTGGGCCGCGCGCCATCGCGACCGATTACCCGATTTCGCCGTACGTTTGATTGCCTTCCTCGGTGTCTCAATGCCCAACTTCTGGCTGGCGTTTTTGCTGGTAATGTTCTTTTCCGTCCATCTGCGCTGGCTACCGGCGATGGGCTACGGCGGCTGGCGACATCTGCTGCTGCCGGCGTTCTCCATCGCCCTGATGTCGCTGGCGATCAATGCTCGCCTACTGCGCGCCAGCATGCTGGAAGTGTCCAGTCAGCGCCACGTGGTCTGGGCGCGTCTGCGCGGGCTGAGCGAAGGTCAGATTGAGCGGCGACACGTGCTGCGTAACGCGACCTTGCCGGTGGTGACGGCGCTGGGTATGCACATCGGCGAGCTGATTGGCGGCACGATGATCATCGAAAATATCTTCGCCTGGCCCGGCGTCGGTCGCTATGCGGTTTCCGCGATTTTCAATCGCGACTACCCGGTGATCCAATGCTTTACCCTGATGATGGTGGCGGTGTTCGTGCTGGCCAATCTGGCGGTCGACCTGCTTAACGCCGCGCTCGATCCGCGCCTGCGCCGCCATGAGGAGGCCGCCGTATGACGCTGTTCGCGACCTTCCGCTGGCCGGTAAAACTGGCGCTGCTCACTATTGCGCTGCTGGTGGCAATCGCCATGAGCAGCGGCTGGTGGCTGCCCTATGACCCGGCGGCCATCGATCTCCATCAACGTCTGCTCTCTCCAGGCGACGCCCACTGGCTCGGTACCGATCACCTCGGCCGTGATATTTTCTCGCGCCTGCTGGCCGCCACCCGCGTCTCGCTGGGCGCGGTGATGGCCTGCCTGCTGCTGGTGCTGCTGATAGGCCTTACGGTCGGCGGCAGCGCCGGGATGGTGGGCGGCCGCGTCGATCGCGGCCTGATGCGCCTGGCCGAGCTATTTATGACCTTCCCGACTTCAATACTCTCGTTCTTTATGGTCGGCGTACTCGGTACCGGTCTTAGCAACGTGATTATCGCCATTGCGCTGTCGCACTGGGCCTGGTACGCAAGGATGGTGCGTAACCTGGTGGTCTCTCTGCGCCAGCGCGAGTTTATTCTCGCCGCACGCCTGAGCGGCGCGGGCCATTGGCCATTGTTCCGTGACCATCTGGCCGGTGCGGTGCTCCCTTCGCTGCTGGTGCTCGCCTCGCTGGATATCGGTCATATGATGCTCCACGTAGCCGGGATGTCGTTCCTCGGCCTCGGCGTCAGCGCGCCAACGGCGGAATGGGGGGTGATGATCAACGACGCCCGCCAGTACATCTGGACGCAGCCGCTGCAAATGGTCTGGCCCGGACTGGCGCTGTTTATCAGCGTGATGGCTTTTAATCTGGTGGGCGACGCGCTGCGCGATCGTCTCGATCCTCAGCTGATCGCGGAGCATAACCACTGATGCCGCAAAAGATCCAACTGGAACAACTTTCGCTCGTCGCCGACCGTCCGCTGGTCAGCGACGTTTCCCTTACCCTGCGCCGCGGTCAGGTGCTGGCGCTGCTCGGCAGTAGCGGCAGCGGTAAATCGCTGACCTGCGCCGCCACGCTCGGTATTTTACCGCCTGGCGTCAGGCAAACCGCGGGCCGGGTGCTGCTCGACGGTATCCCGGTGTACGGCGAACAGCTGCGCGGCGCGACCATCGCCACCATTATGCAAAATCCGCGCAGCGCCTTTAATCCGCTGCACACCATGGCGGCGCATGCGCGGGAAACCTGTCGGGCGACGGGTTACGAAGTCAATAACGCCGCCCTGCTGGCAACGATGGAAGAAGTGGGGCTGGAAAATCCACTCTCGCTGCTCAAGCGCTACCCCTTCGAGATGAGCGGCGGCATGCTGCAGCGGATGATGGTGGCCCTGGCCCTGCTCAGCCGCGCGCCGTTTATTATCGCCGACGAGCCGACCACCGACCTTGATGCCGTCGCCCAGGCGCGCATTCTCGACCTGCTGGCGGATATCGTCGCCAACCGCGGACAGGGGCTGCTGCTGGTGACCCATGATATGGGCGTTGTCGCCCGGCTGGCGCATGACGTGGCGGTGATGGAAAACGGTCGTATTGTTGAACGCTGCGACGTTAACACGCTATTTAGCGCCCCGCAGCACTCGCTCAGCCAGCGCCTGCTGGCCGCTCATCTGGCGCTGTATGGCCTGGAGAAAACACCATGAATTTACTCAGCGTAAACGCAGTGAGCCACGATTACCCCCATCATGGCCCGGTATTGCGCGATATCCAGTTCGACATCGCCTCCGGTGAAACGATGGCGCTGCTCGGGCGCAGCGGCTGCGGCAAAAGTACCCTGGCGCGGATGCTGGTCGGTCTCGAAACGCCGCGGTATGGCGAGGTCGCCTGGCGCGGCGCGTCGCTGACCTCCCTGAAGGGGGAGGCGATCGGCGCCTTTCGCCGCGATATTCAGTTGGTGTTTCAGGATGCCATTAGCGCGGTGAATCCGCGCAAAACGGTGCGCGAGATTATCAACGAGCCGCTGCGGCACCTGTTTAGTTTATCGCACGATGAGCGTACGCAGCGGGTGGAGGAGATGCTGCTGGCGGTTGACCTCGCCCCGGCGCTGCTCGACAAGCGTCCGGCGCAGCTCAGCGGCGGACAGCTGCAGCGCGTGTGCCTGGCGCGGGCGCTGGTGGTCCGGCCGCAGCTATTAATTCTCGACGAAGCGGTATCGAATCTCGATCTGATGCTTCAGGCGGAAATTATCGCCCTGCTCAAACGCCTGCAGGCGCAGTTCGCCACCGCCTGCCTGTTCATCACCCACGACCTGCGGCTGGTGGAGCGTTTTTGCCAGCGGGTGCTGGTGATGGAGAGCGGACGTATCGTCGAAACGGCAACGGTTAGTCTGCCGCTGCGCCTTACATCCGCTGCCGGACAGGCGCTACAGCGCGCGGTGCTCCCGCCCTTTCCCCACACTCTGCTTAACGAGGCCATGCCATGCAGCGCGTAACCCTGACTCTGGATGATGACCTGCTGGCCGCGCTCGACGCGCACAGCGCCCACCGCGGCTATCACAACCGCTCAGAAGCGGTGCGCGATATTCTGCGTGACGCGCTCCACCACAATCCGCTGCAACAGGCGGCGCAGCGCGGCTATGCGGTCCTGTCGTACGTGTATGAGCATGAAAAACGCGAACTGGCGAGCCGGCTGGTCGCCTCTTCGCATCAGCATCACGATCTCTCGGTCGCCACGTTACATGTCCACATCAATCATGATGACTGTCTGGAGATCGCGGTGCTGAAAGGCAACATGGACGAAGTACAGCATTTTGCCGACGAGGTGATTGCCCAGCGCGGCGTGCGGCATGGGCATTTGCGGTGTTTAGCGGATGATCAAAACCTTGAAAATGAAGCCGCTCAATCCATAAAAAATTGAGAATGATTTATGTGGTTTATCAACAGTTGATAAACCACATAAACTATACGCTTTGTGAATTATCCCTGTTCGCCAATAATGGCGCCTCATTTAACGATCTCGTTATGGCGAGGCTCCTGCATAAATACAAGTTACCGCCCTGTTGGTATCGAGAGAGACCACTCAGGGAAATACAGGCTTCCATCGAATCAAGGTGTTGCCAAGGTAACTTCTGGCGGTCATAACCGTTCAGATACGTTATGCAGTGCTAAAACCAGGACGTAGGGATCTGCCTGCGCTAACCCTGTCTTGTTCGCCCCTATGAGTGATTTTTTATAGGGATTTTAATCATGTCTTCCATTCAACTCTGCGCCGCGCATCAGGCGACCTCTGGCTTCGACGGCGATGCGATCGCCCAGTACATGCGTACCGATTTTATTACGTTGCAGGAACATTTCAGCGTCCATGAGGCGCGTGAACACTTTATCTCGCAGCTCGCCAGCGACGATATCCCCGGCCAGGTATTTGTCGTCGCCGGTAACAAGCTGCGCGGCAGCTTATCAGTCAAAAAACTATTGCAGGAGGTAGAGGTAGGCCAGTCTATTCGCTACCTGATGGACAGCTGTCTGTTCCGCGTTAAACCCGACGATGAGCGCCCTCAGGTCATTGCCGAACTCACCGAGCGCGGCCTCGATCTGGTGCCGGTTGTCGATAAAGGCGAGCTGGTCGGCTGCCTGATGGAAAAGGAGATAGCCCATCTGCTGGAGGATGACGTCACCGAAGACGCCCAGCTGCAAGGGGCGACGCTACCGCTGGAAAAACCGTATCTGGAAATCAGTCCGTGGACGCTGTGGAAGAAACGCTCGGTCTGGCTGCTACTGTTATTTGTTGCCGAAGCCTACACCAGCAGCGTGCTGCAGCATTTTGAAGAGGCGCTGGAATCTGCCATCGCGCTGGCCTTCTTCATCCCGTTACTGATCGGTACCGGCGGCAACAGCGGAACTCAGATAACCTCAACGCTGGTGCGTTCAATGGCGTTGGGTGAAGTCCGCTTACGTGACATGGGACGGGTTATCCGCAAAGAGGTGTCGACCTCGTTTCTGATTGCCCTGACCCTGGGTCTGGCGGGCTGCCTGCGCGCCTGGATGATGGGGATTGGCATGGAAATCACGCTGATCGTCAGCCTGACGCTGGTCTGCATTACTCTGTGGAGCGCGGTGGTGTCTTCGGTTATTCCGATGTTGCTTAAGCGGGTCGGTATCGACCCGGCGGTGGTTTCCGCGCCGTTTATCGCCACGCTGATTGATGGCACCGGGCTGATTATCTATTTCAAAATCGCCCAGTATTTTCTTGGGCTGAACTGATCGAAACAGCCCGGGCGCCAGGGTGCCCGGGCTCTCGGATTAAATTTCCGCCAATGCCTGCGCGCAGGCCCAGGCGCTTGACCACGCCCACTGGAAGTTATAGCCGCCGAGCCAACCGGTGACGTCCATCACTTCACCGATAAAGTAAAGCCCCGGCGCTTTGCGCGCCTCCATGGTGCGTGACGAAAGCTCATTGGTATCCACGCCGCCGAGCGTCACTTCCGCAGTACGATAACCTTCAGTGCCGTTCGGCTGCACGCGCCACGCGGTTAGCGTCTCCACCAGTGCCTGCTGATCGCGAACGTTCAGTTGCTTCAGTGTCACATCAGGTATTTGCCCAAGCTGCTGTAAACATTCGACCAGCCGCTTCGGCAACTGCATCGCGAGGGTATTTTTCAGGCTTTGGTTCGGATGAGCGCCCCGCTGCTCGTTGAGGAACGCCTCAAGATCGCAGTCCGGCAGCAGGTTGACGGTGACAAACTCGCCAGGCTGCCAGTAGCTGGAAATCTGCAGCACCGCCGGGCCGGAAAGGCCGCGATGGGTAAACAGCAAATTTTCGCGGAACAGCGTACCGTTCTCGGCGGTAATGGTAGCAGGAACCGAAACGCCGGAAAGCACCTGCAGCTGTTCAAGCAGCGGTTTATGCAGGGTAAACGGCACCAGCCCGGCGCGGGTCGGCAATACCTTCAGGCCAAACTGCTCGGCTACCTTGTAGCCAAACGGCGACGCGCCGAGCCCCGGCATCGACAGGCCGCCGGAGGCGATTACCAGCTTCTTCGCCGCCAGCGTTTCACCGTTAACCTGTAGCCGGTAGCCTTGTTCATCGCGCTCGACGCTAAGAATTTCGCTGCGCAGACGGATCTGTACGCCGCCCTTTTCACATTCCGACAGCAGCAGATTGACGATTTGCTCCGCTGAATCATCACAAAACAGCTGGCCCAGCGTTTTCTCATGCCAGGCAATGCCATATTTACCGACCAGTTCTATAAAATCCCACTGGGTGTAGCGCGCCAGCGCAGATTTGCAAAAATGCGGGTTTTGGCTGAGATATGCCGCGGGTTCGACATACATGTTGGTAAAGTTGCAGCGTCCGCCGCCGGACATCAGGATTTTGCGCCCCGGCTTTTTGCCATTATCGAGCAGCAGCACCCGGCAGCCCAACTGCCCCGCCTGCGCCGCACAAAACATTCCCGCCGCACCGGCGCCGATTACAATGGCATCAAACCTTTCCACTCAACTTTCCTCATTCCCGAATTGTCGGGAATTGTAAATATTTCACTCTGGTCACACCAGCACGAAAAAAACAACATTCAGTTACGTCTTTGAAAGATATAGGATTACTCCCAACCGGGTAAAACCCAAACAGGAAGAAAATCAAAAAAAGTCTATATTTCACTTTGCCCGCGCCGCTAAAGTCACTGATAATGCGCCGCGTTCATGTCCTCAAAATGGCGTAACGTCCTATGCTACATTTATTTGCCGGTCTGGATTTACATACCGGACTATTATTATTGCTTGCTTTAGCTTTTGTACTGTTTTACGAAGCGATTAACGGTTTTCATGATACCGCAAACGCTGTTGCAACGGTGATCTACACTCGCGCAATGCGGTCGCAGCTTGCTGTTGCGATGGCGGCACTCTTCAACTTTTTCGGCGTTCTGCTGGGCGGTCTCAGCGTAGCCTATGCCATCGTGCATATGCTGCCAACGGACCTGCTGCTTAACATGGGTTCCGCACATGGCCTCGCCATGGTGTTCTCTATGCTGCTGGCGGCCATCATCTGGAACCTCGGAACCTGGTATTTTGGCCTCCCGGCCTCCAGTTCTCACACCCTGATTGGCGCCATCATCGGTATTGGTTTAACCAATGCGCTGATGACCGGTACGTCAGTGGTTGATGCGCTGAATATCCCGAAAGTCATCGGCATTTTTGCCTCGCTTATCGTCTCGCCGATCGTTGGCCTGGTGGTAGCGGGCGGCCTGATTTTCATTCTGCGTCGTTACTGGAGCGGTACCAAAAAACGTGCTCGTATCCACCTGACCCCAGCGGAACGCGAAAAGAAAGACGGTAAGAAAAAACCGCCGTTCTGGACCCGTATCGCGCTGATCCTGTCCGCTATTGGCGTGTCGTTCTCGCACGGCGCCAACGATGGGCAGAAAGGCATTGGTCTGGTCATGCTGGTACTGATTGGCGTCGCGCCGGCGGGCTTCGTGGTCAACATGAACGCGTCAGGTTACGAAATCACTCGTACCCGCGATGCGGTCAACAACGTGGAAACCTTCTTCCAACAGCGTCCTGAGCTGCTGAAGAAAGCCACCGGCGTTGATCAACTGGTTCCGTCACCGGAAACCAACACCGCGGCCAACGGCGAGTTCCACTGCCATCCGGCGAACACCATCAACGCGCTTGACCGCGTGAAGACGATGCTCACCGGAACGGAAAGCTACGATTCGCTGTCAGTGGATCAGCGCGGCCAACTGCGTCGTATTATGCTCTGCATCTCCGACACCACCGACAAAGTGGCCAAACTGCCGGATGTGAGCTCTGACGACCAGCGCCTGCTGAAGAAACTGAAAACCGATATGCTGAGCACCATCGAGTACGCGCCAATCTGGATCATTATGGCGGTCGCGCTGGCGCTGGGTATTGGTACCATGATCGGCTGGCGCCGCGTGGCGACCACTATCGGCGAGAAGATTGGTAAGAAGGGTATGACCTACGCGCAAGGTATGTCCGCACAGATGACCGCTGCGGTGTCTATCGGCCTTGCAAGCTACACCGGGATGCCTGTTTCTACCACCCACGTGCTCTCCTCCTCGGTTGCGGGGACGATGCTCGTTGATGGCGGCGGCCTGCAGAAGAAAACCGTCACCAGCATCCTGATGGCATGGGTCCTCACCCTGCCGGCAGCCATTTTGCTGTCAGGCGTGCTGTACTGGCTGGCTCTGAAGCTTATCTAAGCAGTAGTCATGCGAAAAATGGGTCAGGAAACTGGCCCATTTTTTTTTGCCGTCTATTCAGCGCAGCTCAATGCCAGATAAGCAGCGCAATCATACTCACCAGCACCAGACCACATAGCGCGCTGGTCAGGATGAACTGCCGGCGAACACGCTCACAGCGACGAATAAACTCGTCATCATGATGATCGCGATATCGTTGGGCATAGATATACCAAACCAGCCGCATTTGTTTACTGGGCTGCCCATGCGAGGTGAAAAAACCTCCGCCATCAACATATTGATAGAGCAAGGGATCGCAACCACGTAGCACAACCAATAATGCACGCAACGATGAGAAGTAGCGTGCCATATTCACCACACAAACGATACACAGGGCCCAAAACAGCGCAACAGTGCTGATCATACTTCCTCCCCGGCGACCCATCCACGGAGATCCCTCCGGGACTACCGCTCCCCAATATCATCCAACCCACCGTACAGTAAAAGAGTGCGATACCGGTCACGTTTATTTATCCAACCGGCTCATTAAATAGTGTAGGAGATCAGTTAATTTTTTTACCACAAGGTTAATCGTTATCAATACGTAAGACGGAATAATTTGTTTAACTAACGGTGAACCAGGTGCATTGACGGAGTGCGAGGGGCGCTATATTGTAGAAATTATCTTCTACAATTAAGTCCTTAAAGGCTTAGCCCCCCGCGAATCTAGCTTGCAGGACGCGGGCGAATCGGCAGCACAGGCTGTCTGGTCCAACGGTCATCGACAACTTATGGAAGGAGTAACACTATGGCTTACAAACACATTCTTATTGCAGTAGACCTATCACCGGAAAGCAAAGTGCTGGTAGAGAAAGCGGTTTCTATGGCGCGTCCCTACAATGCGAAAGTTTCCCTGATTCACGTGGATGTGAATTACTCCGACCTCTACACCGGTCTTATCGATGTCAATCTGGGCGACATGCAGAAACGCATCTCTGAAGAGACGCACCACGCGCTGACCGAGCTTTCCACTAACGCCGGCTACCCGATTACCGAAACCCTGAGCGGCAGCGGCGATCTTGGCCAGGTGCTGGTCGACGCGATCAAAAAATACGATATGGACCTGGTGGTCTGCGGTCACCATCAGGACTTCTGGAGCAAGCTGATGTCCTCCGCGCGTCAGCTGATCAACACCGTTCACGTTGATATGCTGATCGTACCGTTGCGCGACGAAGAAGACGAATAATCCGCTTCTCCTCGCCAGCCAACGCCCGCACCTGCGGGCGTTTTTGTTTTTATGCTGTATCCCGCCTGAAGCGCACCGACCACATCAGGATATCAATCCAGATAATTAATGTCGGTTAGTGTGATCAACCATTTATTAGAAATAATATCTATATAATAATCTATACATTCAGCCAATGACCGCATCATGATGGGTCATCAGACTTTTTCGGCGCGTTTTGGCAGACGCGTTCATACTTTTTGGGATAGCACTAAAAGGCGAAGGAATATGAAAACAACTGCACCTACGGGCTTGCTGCAGCAACCCCGTCCGTTCTTCATGATCTTTTTTGTAGAGTTATGGGAGCGTTTTGGCTATTACGGCGTCCAGGGCATCCTGGCGGTGTTCTTTGTTAAACAGCTTGGTTTCTCTCAGGAACAGGCATTTATCACCTTTGGCGCCTTCGCGGCGCTGGTCTACGGCCTCATTTCCATTGGCGGCTATGTCGGTGACCATCTGCTGGGAACCAAACGCACGCTGGTGCTCGGCGCCGTCGTGCTGGCTATCGGCTACTTTATGACCGGCCTGTCGCTGCTCAAACCCGATCTTATCTTTATCGCGCTTGGCACGATCGCCGTCGGCAACGGGCTGTTTAAAGCCAATCCCGCGAGCCTACTGTCAAAATGCTATCCGCCTAAAGATGCCCGTCTCGACGGCGCCTTCACCCTGTTTTATATGTCGATTAACATCGGTTCGCTGCTGTCGCTGTCGCTGGCGCCGGTTATTGCCGATAAGTTTGGCTACGCGGTAACCTACAACCTGTGCGGCGCCGGGCTTATCGTCGCGCTGCTGGTCTACTTCGCCTGCCGCGGAATGGTGAAAGATATCGGTTCCACCCCGGATCATCAGCCGCTGAGTTTCCGTAATCTGCTGTATGTGCTGGTCGGCACCGTGGTGATGATTTTCCTCTGCGCCTGGCTGATGCATAACGTTAAAATCGCCAACCTGGTGCTGATTGTGCTGTCCATCGTGGTGACGATTTTCTTCTTCCGCGAAGCTTTTCGCCTCGATAAAACCGGCCGCAACAAGATGTTCGTCGCCTTCATCCTGATGCTCGAAGCGGTGGTGTTTTATATCCTGTACGCCCAGATGCCGACCTCGCTCAACTTCTTCGCCATCAATAACGTGCATCACGACATTCTCGGCATGACGATTAACCCGGTGAGTTTCCAGGCGTTGAATCCGTTCTGGGTGGTGGTCGCCAGCCCGGTACTGGCGGCTATCTACACCCGTCTTGGCAACAAAGGCAAAGACCTGACCATGCCGATGAAATTCACTCTCGGCATGTTCCTGTGCGCGCTGGGCTTTCTGACCGCCGCGGCGGCCGGGATGTGGTTTGCCGACCCGCAGGGACTGACCTCGCCGTGGTTTATCGTGCTGGTTTATCTGTTCCAGAGTCTCGGCGAACTGCTGATTAGCGCCCTGGGACTGGCGATGGTCGCCGCGCTGGTGCCGCAGCGGCTGATGGGCTTTATTCTGGGGATGTGGTTCCTGACTCAGGCCGCCGCGTTCCTGATGGGCGGCTATGTCGCGACCTTCACCGCGGTACCGGAAAATATAACCGACCCGCTGCAGACGCTACCGATCTACACCAACGTGTTCAGTAAAATTGGCCTCGTGACCCTGGCGGTGACGGTGGTGATGGCCTTTATGGTGCCGTGGCTGAACCGGATGATAAATACCCCAGCCAGCGCCGAGTAACCCGTTAGCCGCCCCGGCGACAACCGCCGGGGCGAGAATAAAAGGCGGCAACGGCCGCCATTATTTTAATCTAGAGAACAAATGAAAAGCTGGCTTTAATATATATTTATAATATGTCTGTAGTAGAGCAAGCATAATTCTCAGTTTTCTCCCCACCACACTTTTTCCCCGCCTTATTATGCTAGAGTACATTACAGCGCGTCAGGCCTCACCTCATAAAAATGGCAAACTACGTTCATATTTATACGTAATCATGCGGCGAATAATATAAAAGGAATTATTATGAATAATGGGTTTAAAAGGGATAACTTGCTCCAGATACTGAGCGAATTATTGCCAAAAGAAACCATTGATGAACGGAAATATGTTCATGGTCTTATTCGTTCGAAGCCAGCGGTGCTGTACTTCGCCGATACACAAATAGTCCAGCTTAATCTTTCATTGTTTTATGATTACAAAGATAATTACCAGCGCATCCCTTATACTGATATACGCGAAATTAAAATACGCAACGTTCTCTGGCGAAAGTTCGCGCTCATATATACCAATCCGATCGCGCCCATTGAAGTTGAAATGCCCGGCAAATGCCTCGGTTGCCCATGGCAGGCTGAAAACTTAAGCTATCTATTAGAGAATGATTTCTTTCAGAATAGTTGGCCTCATTAGGCCTTATTAAGTAGATACTGTTATCGGTTTGCAACTTTTTAAGGGTTTTTCCCGGACGCGGCGCGTTGCGCCTTCTCCGGGCTACCAAATCGCATCGTGCTGTAGCCCCGGTAAGCGGCAGCGCCACCGGGGGATTTTGAGATCGCCAGCACCAGTAGTGTCAGCCATCATGGTGAATTAATTAAAGGCAGGCCGCACGGACCGTAGGTCGGGTAAGGCGTTAGCCGCCACCCGACAAAAAACGACACCGCGAGTAGCTAGCCCGGGTAAGGCTTAAGCCGTAGCCCGGATAAGGCGCGTTGCGCCGCTATCCGGGAGATACCATCACGGCGTAATATTACTCCGGCGTACCGGCATAAATATCAAACCGATGCCCTTTGGTGACCACCGCGTTCGGCGTGGCGACATCCGCCAGCGGCGGCGCATAATCCGGACGCTTCACCACCACTCGTTTGGTCGCCAGCTGTCGCGCCGGCGCCAGCAGGCCATCGGCGTCTAAATCGGGCCCCACCAGCGACTGAAATACCCGCATCTCTTTTTTGACCAGCGCGCTTTTCTGCTTATGGGGAAACATTGGATCCAGATACACCACCTGCGGGCGCGGGGTGATATCGGTCAGCGCATTCAGACTGGAAGCATGAATCAGCTGCAGGCGCTCCTGCAGCCAGCCGCCGATCTCCGCATCGGCATAGCCACGTTTCAAACCATCGTCGAGCAGCGCGGCGACCACCGGATTACGCTCCAGCATCCGCACGCGGCAGCCGACCGACGCCAGCACGAAGGCATCACGCCCCAGGCCGGCGGTGGCGTCGACAACATCCGGCAGATAATCGCCTTTAATACCCACCGCTTTGGCTACCGCTTCGCCGCGGCCGCCGCCAAACTTGCGCCGATGGGCCATCGCCCCGCCGACGAAATCGACAAAGATTCCGCCAAGTTTGGGCTCATCACGCTTGCGCAGTTCCAGATGCTCGGCCGTCAACACCAGCGCCATCGGATTCTCAGCATCATGCTCCAGCCCCCAACGGGCGGCCAAAACAGATAAGGCGCCGTCACCGGCGCCTGTTTCATCAATTAAGCAGATCTTCACGTAGCAATCAGCCTTTGATCCCGTAATGCTCAAGCATCGCGTCCAGCTGCGGCTCGCGCCCGCGGAAGCGTTTGAACAGCACCATCGGCTCTTCGGAACCGCCGCGGCTCAGGATATTGTCGAGGAATGACTGACCGGTTTCGCGGTTGAAAATCCCCTCTTCTTCGAAGCGCGAGAAGGCATCCGCCGCCAGCACGTCGGCCCACAGGTAGCTGTAGTAGCCCGCCGCGTAGCCGCCCGCAAAGATGTGGCTGAATGCATGCGGGAAGCGGCCCCAGGTCGGGCCAGGCACCACGGCGACCTGCTTTTTAATCTCGGCCAGCGTCTCGAGGATTTTCGCCCCCTGCTCCGGCGAGTATTCCGCGTGTAGACGGAAATCGAACAGACCGAACTCCAGTTGGCGCAGAATAAACATCGCCGCCTGGTAGTTTTTCGCCGCCAGCATTTTCTCCAGCAGTTCCTGCGGCAGCGGTTCACCGGTTTCGTAATGACCGGATATAAAGGCCAGCGCTTCCGGCTCCCAGCACCAGTTTTCCATAAACTGGCTCGGCAGCTCGACCGCATCCCACGGCACCCCGCTGATGCCGGAAACGCCAGCGGTATCAATGCGGGTCAGCATGTGGTGCAGACCATGGCCGAACTCGTGGAACAGGGTAATTACTTCATCGTGCGTGAACAGCGCCGGTTTGCCGTTTACCGGGCGGTTGAAGTTACAGGTCAGATAAGCGACCGGTTTTTGCAAGGAGCCATCCAGTTTACGCATCTGGCCGACGCAGTCGTCCATCCACGCCCCGCCGCGTTTATGTTCGCGAGCATACAGGTCGAGATAGAAGCTGCCGCGCAGCTCGTTATTTTCGTCATACAGCTCGAAGAAACGCACTTCCGGATGCCACACATCGACATCGGTACGCTCTTTGGCGGTGATGCCATAAATGCGCTTAACCACTTCAAACAGGCCGTTAACGGCTTTGTTTTCCGGGAAATACGGGCGCAGCTGCTCATCGCTGATGCTGTAGAGATGCTGTTTCTGTTTTTCGCTGTAGTAAGCGATATCCCACGGCTGCAGTTCATCGACGCCAAACTCGGCTTTGGCGAAAGCACGCAGCTGAGCTAGCTCTTTCTCGCCCTGAGGACGCGCGCGTTTTGCGAGGTCGGTCAGGAAATCGAGCACCTGCTGCGGGTTTTCGGCCATTTTGGTGGCCAGAGATTTAAAGGCGTAGCTGTCAAAGCCCAGCAGTTGCGCCAGTTCGTGACGCAGCGCGAGGATCTCCGCCATCACCGGGCTGTTATCCCATTTCCCAGCGTTCGGGCCCTGATCGGAGGCGCGAGTGGAATAGGCGCGATACATCTCTTCGCGCAGCGCCTGATTGTCGCAGTAGGTCATCACCGGCAGATAGCTCGGGATATCCAGCGTCAGCAGATACCCTTCCTGCTCTTTCGCCTGCGCCTGGGCCTGAGCGGCGGCCAGCGCGCTTTCAGGCATGCCAGCGAGATCGGCGACGTCGGTCACCAGCTTGTTCCAGCCCATGGTGGCATCAAGCACGTTGTTGCTGTACAGATTGCCAAGCTCAGAGAGGCGCGCGGCGATTTCGCCGTAGCGTTTCTGCGCTTCTGCCGGCAGGCCAATACCGGATAATTCGAAATCGCGCAGCGCGTTATCGACCGCTTTTTTCTGCGCGGTATTCAAGGTGGCGTAGTTATCGCCGTCGCGCAGGTCGCGGTAGGCTTTATACAGGCCTTCATGCTGGCCGACCCAGGTGCTGTACTCGGAGAGCAGCGGCAGCGTCTGTTCGTAGGCTTCACGCAGCTCCGGGCTGTTTTTTACCGAATTTAAATGGCTGATTGGCGAGAAGATGCGTCCCAGCACATCGTCCACTTCCGCCAGCGGCTGGCAAAGATTTTCCCAGCTATACGGCGCGCCGTGCGCCACCGCGCTTTCCACCGCGGCCCGGCAATCATCCAGCGCTTTGGTGACCGCAGGGACCACGTGCTCTGGTTTAATCGCAGAAAAAGGCGGCAATGAAAAAGGCGTCAGTAATGGATTGGTCATATGCGCTGTCCTGTTGAAGAAGGTGAATGAAGCGCGCGTTCCGGCGCTTTTGCATGAGATCTAGAATGGGGGATAGTTGCGGGAATTTCAATGACAGGCGGTGCGACAGCGGCAATCCTGGGCGAACTGCGGTAAACTGTCGGTTAACTTGTTTACTTCCCGGAATCTCTGCATACATGCTCAGTTATCGCCACAGCTTTCACGCAGGCAACCACGCCGACGTCCTTAAACACACCGTTCAGAGTTTGATCATTGAATCGCTGAAAGAGAAAGAAAAACCGTTTCTCTACCTGGACACCCACGCCGGCGCGGGCCGCTATCAGCTGAGCGGCGAGCACGCCGAACGTACTGGCGAGTACCTTGAAGGCATCGCCCGTATCTGGCAGCAGGACGATCTGCCGACCGAGCTGGAGCCGTATATTTCGGTCGTCGAGCACTTCAACCGCAGCGGCCAGCTGCGTTACTACCCGGGTTCGCCGCTTATCGCGCGCCAACTGCTGCGCGAGCAGGACAGCCTGCAAATGACCGAATTGCACCCGAGCGACTTCCCGCTGCTGCGCGCCGAGTTCCAGAAAGACAGCCGCGCGCGCGTCGACAAAGCCGATGGCTATCAGCAGCTGAAGGCCAAGCTGCCGCCGGTTTCCCGTCGCGGTCTGATTCTTATCGACCCGCCATACGAAATTAAAACCGATTATCAGGCGGTGGTCACCGGGATTAACGAAGGTTATAAACGCTTCGCCACCGGCACCTACGCGCTGTGGTATCCGGTGGTGCTGCGCGCGCAAATCAAACGCATGATTAAAGATTTAGAAGCCACAGGTATTCGCAAAATTCTGCAAATCGAGCTGGCGGTGCGTCCGGACAGCGATCAGCGCGGCATGACCGCCTCCGGGATGATCGTCATCAACCCGCCGTGGAAGCTGGAACAGCAGATGAATAACGTGCTGCCGTGGCTGCACAGCAAACTGGTTCCAGCCGGTACCGGTCACGCGACCGTGAGTTGGATCGTACCGGAGTAATCGCAACCATCGGTGGAACCTTTTAAGCCTCGCGCTACAATCGCGGCAATTAACGATTAAGGACATATGGGCATGAGCAAACATTATGATTACCTCGCCATCGGCGGCGGCAGCGGCGGTATCGCCTCGATTAACCGTGCGGCGATGTACGGCCAGAAGTGCGCGCTGATTGAAGCCAAAGAGCTGGGCGGCACCTGCGTCAACGTCGGCTGCGTGCCGAAAAAAGTGATGTGGCATGCGGCGCAGATCCGCGAAGCAATCCACCTGTATGGCCCGGATTACGGTTTCGATACCACCATCAATCATTTCGACTGGGATAAGCTGGTCGCCAGCCGCAGCGCCTATATCGACCGTATTCATACCTCTTACGACAACGTACTGGGTAAGAATAAAGTTGATGTTATCAAAGGGTTCGCGCGCTTTGTCGATGCCCACACCGTGGAAGTCAACGGCGAAACCATTACCGCCGATCATATCCTGATCGCCACCGGCGGCCGCCCGAGCCACCCGAACATTCCGGGTGTGGAATACGGTATTGATTCCGACGGTTTCTTCGAACTGCCGGCGCTGCCGAAGCGCGTGGCGGTAGTCGGCGCGGGCTATATTGCCGTTGAACTGGCCGGCGTGATTAACGGCCTCGGCGCCGAAACGCACCTGTTCGTGCGTAAACACGCGCCGCTGCGCAGCTTCGATCCGCTGATCGTTGAGACTCTGGTGGAAGTGATGAACGCCGAAGGCCCGCAGCTGCACACCAACGCAATTCCGAAAGCGGTAGTCAAGAATGCCGACGGCAGCCTGACTCTGGAGTTGGAAGATGGCCGCAGCCAGACCGTAGATTGCCTGATTTGGGCGATTGGCCGCGAACCGGCGACCGATAACTTCAACCTGGCGGCAACGGGCGTTAAAACCAACGATAAAGGCTACATCATCGTTGATAAGTTCCAGAACACCAACGTACCGGGCATCTACGCGGTGGGCGATAATACCGGCGCCGTTGAGCTGACGCCGGTCGCCGTGGCCGCAGGCCGTCGTCTGTCCGAACGCCTGTTTAACAACAAGCCGGAAGAGCACCTCGACTACAGCAATATCCCGACCGTAGTCTTCAGCCACCCGCCAATCGGCACCGTCGGCTTAACCGAGCCGCAGGCGCGCGAGCAGTACGGCGATGACGCCGTGAAGGTGTACAAATCGTCCTTCACCGCGATGTATACCGCCGTGACCTCTCACCGCCAGCCGTGCCGTATGAAGCTGGTCTGCGTCGGTCCGGAAGAAAAGATTGTCGGTATTCACGGTATCGGCTTCGGAATGGATGAGATGCTGCAGGGCTTTGCGGTAGCGCTGAAGATGGGCGCCACCAAAAAAGACTTCGACAACACCGTCGCCATTCACCCGACCGCAGCGGAAGAGTTTGTCACTATGCGTTAATCCGCGCAGCCCCGTCTCAGGACGGGGCTTCACTATTGCTCCGTCACCAGGTTACGCAGGATCTGATGGCCGATGTAGTTACTCCAGTTAAAGCTGTTTTGCAGCACCACCACCGCGTTTTGATTCGCTTTATCGAAGCCGATATAGCTCGAATATCCGCCGATGTAACCCACCTGATAGGTCAATTGCTGCTGACCAAACGTATCGGTCACCCAGGCAATGTTCGCCGCTTCGATTTGCCGCGGATAATAATCGACGCTAACGTCCCTGAATGCCTTATCCAGCGCCGTCTGCCCCGTGGGCGCGAAGTGAGCGCGGGCATAATTAATCAGATCGCCGGCGTCGCTGTACAAACTCGCCGCGCCAACCATGTTATTGGTAAACTTCCAGTCCGGCGTCAGCGCGCCGCGCGGTTTAAATTTCGGCTGATCGCCTGCATGTCCCAGCGCCCGCCACGGATATTCACGCAGCGTTTGCGGCTGGAAGCTGGTATTCCCCATCGCCAACGGCCGGAAGATCATCCGTGAAGCCAGCGTCTCAATCGATTCGCCGGTTTGGTATTTGAGGATATATCCCAGTATCGCAAAACCAAGGTTGGAGTAGCCCGGCTCGCGTTCCTGCGGCGCATTGAAGTTGCTCAGATAGCTCAACACGCCATCGGCATCGAGCTCGTGATAGAAGTTTTCACCGTCGTTAAGATAGGCCAATAGATGCTCAAGCGACAGCATATTCATCGGCTGACGCGGCAGCCCGGAGGTATGGGTGACCAGCTGCAGCAAGGTTATCTTACGGGCATCTTCGCTCAGCGCCGTACCCGGCGGCAGCAGAGTTTGTAAGGTGTCGTTCCAGTGCAAGCGTCCCTTGTTAACCAGCATCGTCACCACTTCAGCGGTTACGCCTTTACTTAACGAGCCGAGGGCAAAAAGCGTTTGCGGGGTTATCGGGTAGCGCTGCTTATCATCCGTCACGCCGAAGCAGTGAAATTCAGCCGGACCGTTGTGATGAATAACCGCCACCACCACGCCGCTAACCTGCTTTTCACGCATGTAATGGCTGACGAAAGCGTCGATGGAAAGCCGCTGCCCATCATTTCCCACCAGGCTGGTTTCATTGCTGGGCGGACTCATTTGCGACAGCGTACCGGAACAGCCTGAAACCAACAGTAATGCCAATAGCACAAGGCCTAACCGCCTGTTCAAACTTCACCTACCTGCCGCGCATTTTGGGATGAGATAAAAAATAGACGCGGATCGTAGCGGTATTACTCTGCCAGCGCAAAGCGAATACGCTGAAAAATAAATAAGCTCCAGGCTTAGGACGCTACGCCACGCCGTTATTGCCGTGGCGCATAAATGCCGGACGCTGGTTAAGGGCCATATACCAGCGTTCGACGTTTGCCATCTCCGGGTGGGCGAACGGCGTCATTTTCCAACGGTGCACCGAAAGCCCCAGCACGATATCCGCCAGCGTAAACGTCTCGCCGGTCAGCCACGCGCCGGTGCGCTGTAGCTGGTTGTCGACAATCTGTACGCAGCGCGTCCACGCGGCGATACTCTCTTTAATCGCTGCGGGGTCCTGGAAACGCGGGTCTTTACGCACCAGTCCCGTGAAAGCGTAGCGCCAGGCGCTATTAAACTCCGTCGCCTGCCAGTCCATCCAGTGCTCTACCTGCGCCGCGGCACGTAACGCCGAGGGTAGCAAATCCTCACGTCCGGCCTTACGCGCCAGATAGCGGCAGATGCTGTTCGACTCCCAAAGGACAAAATCGTCATCCACCAGCACCGGCACTAACGCATTCGGATTGAGCGCCAAAAATTCCGGCGTATCAAGCGGGCTATAGCCGCTGCCATAATCTTCCTGCTGATACTCGATCCCCGCCTCTTCGCAGGTCCAGAGGACTTTACGCACGTTAATAGACGAGCGTTTACCCAAGATTCTTATCATCGTCAGCAACCCTTTTTCGTAATATGGCAGACATGAAGCTTGCCGGATAATGTGTATAGTGGATTGCAGAATAATTATCCACTACAGGTACTCTTACACATGGTCACTCCCTTCAACATTTTAACGCCCGGCAATATCCGCTTTGGCCGCGGGCAGGCCCGCAGCGCCGCGCCGTGGCTGGCGCAATATGATGCCCCGGTGCTGCTGGTTCACGGCGCGACCAAAAGCCGCGCCCAGTTTTTATTGAGTGAACTGACCGCATTGCATCTTCAGGTCAGCACGTTTGCTATCGCCAATGAACCCACGCTGGACGATATAGAACGCGGCGTACGGCTGGCGCGCGAGCGCGGCGTCGGCGCGGTGGTCAGCCTTGGCGGCGGCGCGGTCATTGATGCCGGTAAAGCCATTGCCGCGCTGGTCCCGGCAAGCGGGCCTGCCATCGACTATCTGGAAGTCGTCGGAACGGGGAGAATACTGGAAGCCAGCCCGCTACCGTTTGCCGCTATTCCCACAACGTCCGGCACCGGCGCGGAGGTCACTAAAAACGCGGTCATCAACGTCCCGCAGCAGCAACGCAAAGTCAGCTTGCGTGACGACCGCATGCTGCCGCAGCTGGCGATTGTCGATCCGGCGTTAACGGATAACGCCCCCCGCGCCGTCACCCTCGGCTCCGGCCTTGATGCCTTAACTCAGGTTATCGAACCCTGGCTGTGCACCCGGGCGACGCCCTTCACCGATGCTCTGTGCCGTGAGGCGATCCCCCGCGGCATCGCCGCGTTAAAAACGCTGATGGAAAAAGAGTGTGCCGACAGCCGCGACGAGCTGGCCTGGGTCAGCCTGTGCGGCGGGCTGGCGCTGGCCAACGCCGGGCTGGGCGTGGTTCACGGTCTTGCGGGGCCGCTTGGCGGGCTAAGCGATGCCTCCCACGGCGCGCTCTGCGGCTGCCTGCTGCCCTTTGGGCTGGAACTCAATGAGTCGCAGGTAACCAATCCGGCGCTGCGCCAGCGTTTCCTCGACGTGCGCCAGTGGATCGCTGCCGGACTCGGCGTCTCGCCGGATGACGCCTGGCAAAGCCTGCGCGAATGGAGCCAGCGCTCGGGGCTCGGCAATTTACGCGACCTCGGCGTGCCGCGCGAAGCGCTGGAACCCGCCGCGCTGGCGGCCAGTAGTTCATCGTCGATGAAAGCCAATCCGGTCACGCTGGATTCAGAGCAACTGCTGGAGATGCTGGAAGCCGCCTGGGAATAAACGAGCCAACCGCCTGCGTTTACCCGGGGCGGTTCAAATTTTGTTGCATAATGAATGCTCCGAATTTCGTTTTCGCGCATTCACGATACCGGTAAATATTCACCCTTTAATTTCAAAGACCTGCTCTACTTCCCTGTCGTTTTTATGCACTGAAAAGCGTGACCTGACGCACAGTTTGTCTTCCGCAGACCGAAGCGAGTGTCTACGCTTATTAGAGAGCCCGGGCATGCCCGGCCCCTAAACTCACGCTATCCGGAGGCCTGTATCGCTATGTTCAGCCAGAAACTACGCAACGTTGATGACGACGAGTTGAGGATCGAAAACGATCCGTGCTACGAAGCCGATCCGTATGAGTTAAAACTGGATGAAATGTTCGACGCCGAACCGGAGCCGGAGATCATCGAAGGGCTACCGGCGTCCGACGCGCTGACCCCCGCCGACCGCTATCTCGAGTTGTTTACCAACGTCCAAAAGTCGCGCATTTTTCTTGATAGTAAAACCTTTCCCGACTGCGCGCCGAAACACGATCCGCTGGATATCCTGATGCACTATCGACGGGTTAAGCGTACGCCGGAGTTCGATTTGCGTCAGTTTGTGGAAGACAACTTCTGGCTGCCGGATAACCGCGCCGATGATTACACTTCTGATCCGAAACTGACGCTAAAAGAGCATATCGATAAGCTCTGGCCAGTCCTCACACGTGAACCGCAGGATCATATTCCGTGGTCGTCGCTGCTGGCGCTACCGCAGTCATATATCGTCCCCGGCGGGCGTTTTAGCGAAACCTACTACTGGGATTCCTACTTCACCATGCTGGGGCTGGCGGAAAGCGGCCGTGAAGATTTGCTCAAATGTATGGCCGACAACTTCGCCTGGATGATTGAAACCTACGGCCACATTCCCAACGGCAATCGCACCTACTATCTCAGCCGCTCCCAGCCGCCGGTGTTCGCCCTGATGGTTGAACTGTTTGAGGAAGATGGCGTTCGCGGCGCGCGCCGCTATCTTGACCATCTCAAATTAGAGCACGCCTTCTGGATGGACGGCGCGGAATCGCTGATCCCTAACCAGGCCTACCGTCACGTGGTGCGTATGCCTGATGGTTCGCTGCTTAACCGCTACTGGGACGACCGCGATACGCCGCGCGATGAATCCTGGCGAGAAGATGTAGAAACGGCAAAACATTCCGGCCGCCCGCCGAACGAGGTCTATCGTGACCTGCGCGCCGGCGCGGCTTCCGGCTGGGACTACTCCAGCCGCTGGCTGCGCGATATCACCCGGCTGGCGAGTATCCGTACCACCCAGTTTATTCCCATCGACCTCAACGCTTTTCTGTTTAAGCTGGAAAATACTATCGCCAACCTTTCCGGCCTGAAGGGCGATCGCGAAGCTGAAGCCGAATTTCGCCGTAAAGCTAACGCACGCCGGGAGGCGGTGACCCGCTATCTGTGGGATGAAGAGTGCGGCTGTTTTCGCGATTACGACTGGCGCCGTGAGCAGTTGGCCTTGTTCTCCGCCGCCAGTATCGTCACGCTATATGTCGGGATGGCGACTCACGCCCAGGCCGAACGGCTGGCGGATGCCGTACGCGCGCGTCTGCTCACCCCTGGCGGCATCATGGCGACGGAATATGAAAGCGGAGAACAGTGGGATAAACCCAACGGCTGGGCGCCGCTGCAGTGGATGGCGGTACAGGGATTCAAAATGTACGGCCACGACCCGCTCGGCGATGAAATCGCCCAGAGCTGGCTGCAGACGGTGAATCAATTTTATCTCAAACACCACAAGCTGATTGAGAAATATCATATCGCCAGCGGCGTCCCACATGAGGGTGGCGGCGGGGAGTATCCGCTGCAGGATGGCTTCGGCTGGACCAACGGCGTGGTACGGCGACTCATCAGCCTGTACGGCGAGCCGAGGTCTTCATGAGGCACTTTCCGTCGGCATGCTGTGCTGCTAAGGTTTTATTTTCCCCTTGCCAGAGCCGACAACATGCCCGAACTGCTTACGCCGCGGCTGCGCTGCTCGCCGCTGCAGCTTGACGACTGGTCTTTTTTTCTCAGCCTGCAACAGGATCCGCAGGTGATGCTCTATGTCGCGGATAACCGGCCCATCGCCGATATCCGCGCCGCGTTTGATACGCGCCTGCCGGCCTGGTCGCCTAAGGCCGCGCACTGGTTATGTCTGGTGGTTCGCGATCGGCAAAGCCATACGCCCCTCGGCCTGACCGGCTATTGCCACCACGATGATGATATTGCCGAAGTGGGCTTTCTCTTCGCCCCACAGGCGCAGGGCCAGGGCTACGGATATGAATCACTGCGGGCGCTATGTGATTACGCGTTTTCTACAGGCGGCATCCGTCGCCTGACCGCCAGCGTCACCGCCGGGAACCAGGCCTCAAAACAACTGCTGCTAAAAACAGGATTTATTCAGGAAGGAGAGCTACGCGAGAGCTACTGGCTACATGGCCGTTGGCACAATGACTGGCTGTTTGGCCTGATGCGCCACGATTACCAATAAGGTCCTGGGCCATCCGGCGAATGGGGGCAACCCCGCTTTTCCTCTACACTGCCGCCAACCACAGAGGAAAAGATCATGACCGTCACCACGTTAAGCCTGCCGGGGCTGCGTTTTATCCAGCAGACGCAAGGGCTGGCGCTACTGCCGTATCAGGACAAATTTGGGCAATGGCGGGTCGGCTACGGCCACGCTATCGGTGAAGATGAGAAAGAGACGCCCATCACCGCCGAACTGGCGATGATGCTATTGACGCTAGACCTGCTGCGGTGCCAACAGATATTACAGCGAAGGTTAGTCGTGGAACTGACTCAGCCGCAGTGCGATGCCCTGCTGGCGCTGGTATTCAGTTTAGATGGCAGCGCCCAACCGGAGTTGGAGGCTATTTTGCGTTCACTTAACAGCCACAACATAACGCAGGCGCTGGCGATATGGCGGAAAATTGACCGCGATAACGCCTTCCGCCTGCAGGAGTGCGAGTGGTTTTCTCAGACCAGTTAATTTTCACCGACGCTATTAAATGCCATCGCCGCCTGGGTCCGATTTTTCACATCCAGCCGCCGATATAACGACTCAAGATGCGCTTTCACGGTCCCGGCGCTGATATTTAACGTACGGCTAATTTCCTTATTAGAGCTGCCTTCCGCCAGCAGTTTTAAAATTTCCTGCTGGCGACGACTTAAATGCACAGCGTGTTTCCCGCGCTCCGCCGAAGTCATTAACCAGGTGCCAGGCAGACACATCATACCCAACATGATGCTATTAATGATCTGGGCAAACATATCGGCGCTATCCTCACGTTGGGCAATGGCGCGCACGTTCCACGCCAGCGCTCGTTGCAGCCAGCTTTTATTATCATCCGAAACCACTAATAATACTTTGGCATGCGGAAAACGCTGCTGCTTTTCCTGGAGCAACCAGCAACAAAATTCACTATTCAGGTCGCCATCAAGGATAAGAAGCGCCTGCGGATGAGCCGTGAGCAGTTGCCACAGCTGTTCTGCCTGACAGGTGCTATGAATATTAATTTCAGGAATACGTTGTTGTAAGCCGACCTTCATTCCATGAATAAATATTGACTGCCTGTCAAACATGATTACTTGCATGGACTGCTCTCCATCGAAAAAATACCCCTTAAAAAGTGGGGGAAGGGTAATATCAGCCGACAAAAATAAGAACTCGCCGTATGACCTAAGCCATTTTACCGATGGAGTAGATGATATAAACATCATGAAGATGAATAGTTACACGCCAGCGCGGAACGATTACCCATTCATAATATTTATTACATTTGATGTAAGGAATTCCTTAATTAAACGGACAGCTAAGCGGAAAATAATATTATTTCCGCCAGTGTAATCCACTCGCGAAAAATCAGCGATATGCATGAGGAAAAAGAGTGTTACGGAATAATAAAACGCACAATATGGTGACGCCCTGCGCCATTATGCGCAGGGCGTTCTCATTACAAAAACATGCCGCCGGAAACCTCAATGCGCTGAGCGTTCATCCAGCCAAGCTCGTCGCTCAGCAACGCGGCGATAGCATCGCCGATATCATCCGGCAGACCGACGCGTCCCAGCGCCGTCTGGGCGGCAATATGCTGGTTAAGCTGGGCATTATCACGCACCGCACCGCCGCCAAAGTCGGTTTCAATTGCCCCGGGAGCGATAATATTGACCGATATCCCGCGCGCGCCGAGCTCTTTGGCCTGATAACGGGTTAATACCTCCATCGCGCCTTTCATCGCCGCATAAGCGGAATAGCCCGGTAGCGCAAAACGCGCCAGCCCGCTGGAGACGTTCAGAATGCGCCCGCCATCTTTAATCAAAGGCAGCAGCTGCTGGGTAAGGAAGAACGGTCCCTTAAAGTGGATGCTCATCAGCTCGTCAAACTGCGCTTCGCTGGTCTCGCTAAACGGCGCGGTCAACCCGATGCCGGCATTGTTCAATAAATAATCGAAGCTATCGCGCTGCCACTTCTCCTTGAGACATTGCGTCAACTGTTGCGCAAAGCCAGAAAAACTGGCGCTATCACCGACGTTCAGCGGTAATGCTGCTGCTTCCGCGCCTGTTTGCTCAATTTCGCCCACCACTTCCAGCGCCGCCTGCTGGTTACTGTGGTAGGTCAGAATAATATCGGTTCCCTTGGCCGCCAGCTTCAGCGCCGCGTTTTTTCCCAGGCCGCGGCTGCCGCCGGTCACTAAAGCGATACGTTGTGTCATCAGAAACCTCTTCGTCATTACGTGTGTGTGAATAAAGAGCTTATTAGCAGACGCAGTAACAATAAATTGGCTAAATTACGTTTTACTGTTTCAGTATTAACAACAATAGGCAGTAAGTATGGATAAAATTCACGCAATGCAACTCTTCATCCGCGTCGCGGAGCTGGAGAGCTTCTCTCGCGCCGCCGATACCCTTGGGTTGCCCAAAGGTAGCGTATCGCGACAGATCCAGGCGCTGGAAAGCCATCTCGGCGCCCGCCTGCTCCACCGCACCACCCGCCGGGTGCAGCTGACTCAGGACGGCATGGTCTATTACGAACGCGCCAAAGACCTGTTAAGCAATATCGAAGAGCTGGATGGTATGTTTCAGGGCGATCCGTCGAGCATCAGTGGCCGCCTGCGTGTCGATATGCCGATCAGCGTCGCCAAAAAACTGGTCATCCCGAAACTTCCCGCGTTTTTACAACAGTATCCCGGTATTGAAGTCGAACTGAGCAGTAGTGACCGGCTGGTCGATGTGGTGCGCGAAGGTTTCGACTGCGTGATCCGGGTGGGTACGCTTAAAGACTCGGGACTCATCGCCCGCCCGCTCGGCAAGCTCACGCAAATTAACTGCGCCAGTCCACATTATCTGGCGCGCTTCGGCTACCCGGAAAGTCTCGACGATCTGGCGGATCATGCCCTGATCCACTATGCCAGCAACTTCGGCGCGCGGCAGTCAGGTTTTGAGGTCGTCAGCGACGGCGTCGTGCGCTGGGTCAAAATCGGCGGCGTGTTGACCGTCAATAGCACCGAAACCTACCAGGCCGCCTGTCAGGCCGGGCTCGGCATTATTCAGGTTCCGCGCATTGCGGTACGCGAACCGCTGCGTACCGGCGAGCTGGTTGAGATCCTGCCGCAGTACCGCGCCGAACCGATGCCGGTATCGATTATCTATCCACATCGGCGCAATCTCTCCCGCCGCGTACATCTCTTTATGGAGTGGCTGGGCGGATTGATGAAAGGTTATGTCGATTAATCGGCGCGGGTCGTCAACGCCCGTCGGGCCGATGGGCGCCTGCAAGATGCGTCGTTTAAGGTATACTTTTGGCTGAATATCGCTGTAAAGAAAGGAAGAAATCACTTATGACGCCGGAAAACGACGATCGCCAGCCGCCACAGGAAACGGACCAGCTGCCGGAGAAAAACAAAAGTACGCTCGCCGCCATCAACGATTCCGCCGTTGGGCAGAAAGCTAACCAGGCGCTGAAAACGGTCACCGGAACAGCGGCGAAAGTCCAACGAAATCCGGTGATAGCCCACCTGCTGCGCGCCGCCGAGCGCTTCAATGACAGGCTTGGCAATCAGTTTGGCGCGGCCATTACCTATTTCTCATTCTTGTCGATGATCCCGATTCTGATGGTCTCGTTCGCCGCCGCCGGTTTCGTACTGGCCTGGCATCCGACCCTGCTGCAGGACATCTTCGATAAAATTCTGCAGAACGTCAGCGACCCGACGCTGGCGGCAACGCTTAAAAACACCATCAACACCGCCGTGCAGCAGCGTACCGCCGTCGGGCTGGTCGGCCTGTTGGTCGCGCTCTACTCCGGTATTAACTGGATGGGCAACCTGCGTGAAGCGATTCGCGCCCAGTCGCGCGACGTGTGGGAACGTACGCCGCAGGATCAGGAAAAAATCTGGGTAAAATACTTCCGCGACCTGATCTCGCTGATTGGCCTGCTGGTCGCGCTGGTGATCACCCTGTCGATTACCTCCGTTGCCGGATCCGCGCAGCAGATGATCATCTCCGCGCTGTACCTCGATTATATTGAATGGCTGAAACCCGCATGGCGCCTGATTGGCCTGGCGATTTCCATCTTCGCTAACTATCTGCTGTTTTTCTGGATCTTCTGGCGATTGCCGCGCCACCGTCCACGCCGCAAAGCGCTGTTCCGCGGTACGCTAATTGCGGCGATTGGCTTTGAGATTATCAAAATCGTGATGACCTGGACGCTGCCGGCGCTGGTGAAATCCCCATCCGGCGCCGCCTTTGGTTCGGTACTGGGACTGATGGCCTTCTTCTACTTCTTCGCCCGTCTGACCCTCTTCTGCGCCGCGTGGATTGCGACCGCAGAGTATAAAGACGATAAGCGGATGCCGGGGAAAACCCACGATTAAAGTCATTATCGGGCTGAATAAAGACGCAAAATTCAGCCCGACCTATCATTTCAGCAGATAAATCCAGTGCGTAACTTTTATTTAACCTAAAACTGGTTTTATTCTCTAATATTTTAATTATGTGAAGCATTTCATAGAAGATATTTTCTCAGGGCGAAAATTATCCGCTTTTTGCCTGTTTTTTGCGCAATGGCGAGTTTTGTTACAGATTGAAATGTCTCTTTTGCTGTGGCTATATGGCTTTTCGTTCGCTCAAAAATAAGAAAGATCTATGCAAGCCACAGCCACTACTATCGACAACGCGCAAGACGCCACGCCGGTTAACTCGCGTAATAAAGTCGTCGTCGCCTCGCTCATCGGCACCGCCATTGAGTTCTTCGACTTCTATATTTACGCCACCGCCGCGGTTATCGTCTTCCCCCATATCTTTTTCCCACAGGGTGATGCCGCCGCCGCGACGCTCCAGTCGCTGGCGACGTTCGCCATCGCCTTTGTCGCGCGCCCGATTGGCTCAGCGCTATTCGGCCACTTCGGCGACCGTGTAGGCCGGAAGGTCACACTCGTCGCCTCGCTGCTGACCATGGGGATATCCACCGTGGTCATCGGCCTGCTGCCGGGCTATGAAAGCATTGGCATTCTGGCGCCGATGCTGCTGGCGCTGGCGCGCTTTGGTCAGGGTCTCGGCCTGGGCGGCGAATGGGGCGGCGCGGCGCTGCTGGCGACGGAAAACGCTCCGCCGCGCAAACGCGCGCTATATGGCTCCTTCCCGCAACTGGGGGCGCCAATCGGCTTCTTCTTCGCCAACGGCACCTTCCTGCTGCTGTCGTGGCTGTTGAGCGACCAGCAGTTTATGGAATGGGGCTGGCGCGTGCCGTTCATCTTCTCTGCGGTACTGGTCATTATCGGTCTGTATGTTCGCGTGTCGCTGCATGAAACCCCGGTGTTCGCCAAAGTGGCGGCGGCGAAAAAACAGGTCAAAATCCCGCTGGGTACGCTGCTGACTAAGCACGTACGCGTAACCGTGCTCGGCACCTTCATCATGCTGGCGACCTATACCCTGTTCTATATCATGACCGTTTACTCCATGACCTTCAGTACCGCTGCCGCGCCGATTGGTTTAGGTTTGCCGCGTAACGAAGTGCTGTGGATGCTGATGATGGCGGTCATTGGTTTTGGCGTGATGGTGCCGGTGGCGGGCCTGCTGGCGGATGCCTTTGGCCGTCGTAAGAGCATGATCATCATCACCACGATGATTATTCTGTTCGCGCTGTTCGCCTTTAAACCGCTGCTCGGTTCCGGCAACCCGCTGCTGGTCTTCGCCTTCCTGCTGCTGGGCCTCAGCCTGATGGGGCTGACCTTCGGCCCGATGGGCGCGCTGCTACCGGAGCTGTTCCCGACGGAAGTACGTTATACCGGCGCCTCTTTCTCCTATAACGTGTCGTCGATCCTTGGCGCGTCGGTCGCACCGTATATTGCCGCCTGGCTGCAGGGCAATTACGGCCTGCCGGCTGTCGGTATCTACCTGGCGGCGATGGCGGCGCTGACGCTTATCGCCCTGCTGTTGACCCACGAAACCCGCCATCAATCGCTGTAAGCTGCAGGCCCTGACGCTGTTGCCGTCAGGGCCATCACTCATCCCATCCTTACTTTTTCATCTGCGACAAAATCGTCCGGCACTGATTCGCCTCGCCTTCCGCCGGCGAGATCAGCGCCAGTAAAGCGGCCGCCGGCGTGACCAACGTCGCCAACGCTGCCGCCACCGCGCCGCGGGCAATCAGCGGCCCGGCTTTCACCCCGGCATCCGGCGATTTAAATGTGCCGCGCACGTACAGCGGCGAGCGCAGAGTAATCACCCGCAGGCCCTTACTTTCCGGGTCAACGGTCAGATCCAGCTGTTCAGAGGCAAAGCTGGCGGTGCCGGTCACGTTAATCAACGCGTTCTCGGTATCGAAGGCGAAAATTTGCGGTCGCGCCACGCCGTCGACCACATCGATATTAGCCGCCGCACAGTTCACCCGAACCTCCTCATCGCCGAAAATCTGCCCGATGATAAAATTACCGACGTTTAAGCCGAGAATTTCCATCAGGTTGCGGCTAATCAGACCATCATTCATCAGCAGCTTAAGGTTGCCGTTGCTGTTGCCAAGCAGCGCCGCCACCGAGTTACCGCTGCCGCGCAGTTGCACATCGCCGCTCATCTCACCGAGCGTTTTCTGCATCATCTCGACGTTCGGCATCAACGCCTTAAGCTTGAGCCGCCGCGCCTGCAGATTGGCCTCGCCCTGTAGCGGTTTTTTATCGCCCTGCAGATGCACGCTGCCGGCAATCGAACCGTTAGCCAGGCCAAAACGCACCGGCTGCAGGCGCAGGTCGCCGCGTTCAAGAATAATATGGGTCGCCAGGTCGCTGATGGGCAGAGTACCGCCGTGTTCGATTCGCCGCCCCTTGAAGCGCACATCGGCGTCCATCACCTGCCATTTATCCGTCTCAAAGCGATCGGCCGGCAGGACTTTCCCCGCCGGCTGTAGGGCATCGCCCGCTTTACGTGATGAGGATTTCTTCGCCCCGCCGCCGGAATCAACGCCAATCAGCGGGCCGAGGTCCGCCAGCCGCAACTGTTTAGACTCCAGATCGCCGGTGAGCTTCGGTCGCGGTTTGCCGGTAGTATAGGTCAACGAACCGTGGATATCGCTGTCGCCAATCCGGCCGTTAAAATCGCGATAGGCAAAACGCATGCCGTTTTTGTGCTTAAAGTCGGCGCGCAGGCGGCCATCGGTGGAAAAGGACGGCGTTTCCGGCAGCAGGACGCCGGTCAGATCGTAGAAGTCGCGCAGCGAGTCGCCGGCGAATTTCAGCCGCAGATCGAGCCCGCCGACGTTAAGCGGATCGCTGACTGTGCCGCTAAACGCAATCCGGGTATTACCAGAGTGAAAATCCCCTTGTAGCGGGAACGGCGTACTATCGCTACGCAGCGCCAGCATGCCGCCAATTTTTCCGCTGCCGCTCAGCGGCTGGCCTTTGTAGCGCCCCTTCACCGACAGGCCAAAGATATAGTCGCCGGCTTTTTTCGCCTGCGCTTTGTTGCCCGCACCGGTAACTTCGCTAAACGGCAGCGCTTTGCCAAGCGGATCGACCACGATCGCGATATCGCTGCGGGTTACCTTATCGTCAATACCGATGTTGCCGCGATCGAAGAGAATATTATCAAGGCGGAAAGACCAGGCCGATGGCGGGTTGGCTTTTTCGGGTGCCGGGTCAGAAGCTAATTTAAAGGTCCAGTTATTGCTGTTTTCCGTCAGCCTTATCAGCCGGACGTCAGGCTGTTCGAGCTTAATCCACGGCAAATAGACCGTTTTGCTCAGCAGCGCCAGCGGGGCCAGCGTCGCTTCCACGCGCGGCAGATGCACCATCGTCACTTGCGGAATGTCGGGTGGGTTACCCAACACGATATCTTCGGCATGCACGTGCGGCCACGGGATCCAGCTGCGCCAGCCGCGCTCCTCGGGCTGTCGCTCCCATACCACGCCAAGGTCGCCGCGAATGGCGAATGGCCGATTGAGTTCGGCGGAGACTTTCTGATTGATCGTCGGCTTGAGCCGGTTCCAGTCAAAGGTCGCCAATACGATGAAAAAAAGAACGATTAACAGCACAATCGTTCCCGAGATAATAGCAATCGTTTTACGGGTTCTGGTCATCCCCTCTCCGCTCCTTTTGCGTCTCGTCACTCCTCACTATAGTTGAAGAGCGGAGATTCATCCGCCAAATGCGCTTTTCGTCACATTTTGCGCGTCAGGTCAAAAAATAATGGAACGATGTTTTAATATGATTGACCCTGCCGGGTGCCCAGCGCAAACTACCGCTAATTTCGATTCAATTTCAGGTCAGCACTATGTCTAAGAAAATTGCCGTGATTGGCGAATGCATGATTGAACTGTCAGAGAAAAACGCGGCGGTGAATCGCGGTTTCGGTGGCGATACCTTAAACACATCGGTCTACATCGCGCGCCAGACCAGCGCGGATGCCCTTAGCGTGCACTACGTGACCGCGCTGGGCACCGACACCTTCAGCCAGCAGATGCTGGAATCCTGGCAGGGCGAGCAGGTAAAAACCGATCTGATTCAGCGCATGGCTGACCGCCTGCCTGGCCTCTACTACATTGAAACGGACGAGACCGGCGAGCGCACCTTCTACTACTGGCGCAACGAAGCGGCGGCCAAATTCTGGCTCGAAAGCGAGCGCGCGGACGCCATCTGTGAAGAGCTGGCGACCTTTGATTACCTTTATCTGAGCGGTATCAGCCTCGCCATCCTCAGCCCGTCCAGCCGGGAAAAGCTGCTCACGCTGCTGCGCGAATGCCGCGCTAACGGCGGGAAAGTGATTTTCGATAACAACTACCGTCCGCGCCTGTGGGCCAGCCAGCAAGAGACTCGCCAGGTGTACCAGCAAATGCTGGAATGTACCGATATCGCTTTTCTGACGCTGGATGATGAGGATGCGCTGTGGGGAGCGGTACCGGTTGCCGAGGTTATCGCCCGTACCCACGCCGCTGGCGTCGAAGAGGTGGTGGTGAAGCGCGGCGCCGACTCCTGTCTGGTGGCGATTGCCGGCCAGCCGCTGCTGGAGGTGCCCGCGGTGAAGCTGGCGAAAGAGAAAGTGGTGGATACCACCGCGGCGGGCGATTCGTTCAGCGCCGGCTATCTGGCGGTGCGCCTGACCGGCGGCGACGCGGAATCCGCGGCGAAACGCGGACACCTCACCGCCAGCACGGTTATCCAGTATCGCGGGGCGATTATCCCGCGCGAAGCGATGCCGGACTAAGCTCCGATTCCCCCTGCTTGCGCTGCGCTTAGCAGGGCTACCAAATCGAACAGTGCTGTAGCCCCGGTAAGCGGTAGCGCCACCGGGGATTTTGAGGCCGCACGAACCGTACCACAGGCGGTGGACGCAGAGCAGATTTTGCGCCGGGTGGCGGCTAACGCCTTACCCGGCCTACGGCCATTGCCATTGCCATTGCCATTGCCATTGCCATTGCCATTGCCATTGCCATTGCAACTGAAGCTTTTAACTCTTCCTTTGTACCCATGACTACTGAAACTGCCGGTGTTGGTGGCCTCAAAATCGCTGAGACGTTCCAGGAAGGCCGGGGCAGCCCGCATGGATGCGGGCTGAGGGCCGTGTTTTGCAAGGACGCGGCCTCGGCCCGACCCGAAGCCTGCCGGGATAAGTCGAAGGTACCACGAAGTGGCGATTTTGGCGGCCAGAGCCCGGGGGTACAGGGGGCGGCGGCGACTGGCCGCCCCCTGTGCGCTCCCTGAGCCATGAGAGACATAACGCAGAAGAAATATCGGGAGCGCAATGTGCTCGGAATTAACACAAAGCACATATTTTTCCCGACCAAAACCGTTGCAAACTGATAACAGTATCTACTGCGCTGGAGGAATATCCGTCGCCTCATTATGCGCATCAGCCGCATCCGGCGTGGCGCTCACCGCCGCAGCGGGCGCTGGCGCCATCAGTTTTTCCCACGTCGCTTTCAGATCCTTCATGTTGTACTCCGGCTCGCCTTTCGGCTGCTGCAGCACCAGCGCCATATCCTGCGATAACTGCTGGCGCAGATACTGGTTCAACATGTCGACCGTCAGTGAATTGAGGAACTCCTGGCGCAGTTTCTGATACTGCTCCGGCGCGATATCCACCACCTGATTTTGCAGCGAACGCATGCGTTGGCTAATCAGAATATCGGTATCCGTGCGCGCATAGGTAGCGAACAGCTTTTGCAGTTCGAGGTTTTTCTGCGCAATCAGCGCATCAAACTCTTCCTGCGGCAGGCCGTTGTCACGCACCTTCGCCAGCTCGCGCGATACCGCGCTCAGGTTGGCGTTCAGGCGTTCGCCCGGCGAATCGATATTGATTGCGCACTGGGCGCGCTGGTACAGCACGCGGCAATCAAAACCGAGGCCGATATCTTTTACATTGCTTTTGCTCAGGTTCTGCTGCACGTGCCAGAACAGCGCTTCCCGAGCCAGGTCATCGCGCCAGTAGCGCTGCAGCGCGGCGGAATCGCGGATCGGCTGCCATGGGGAATCCCACATGATCGACAGCTTATCCTGACGCACGGCCTCGGTCATGATGCTGACCGGCGTAGCCGGCAGAGGTGAAAGCGTTGGCACCGCCGCCGGCGTCTCGCGTTTACCTTTCAGTTCGCCGAAGATTTTGTTGATTTGCTCCGCGACGCTGCGGCTATCGACGTTGCCGACGACAATCAGCGTCATCGCGTCCGGGGTGTACCATTTCTGATAAAATTCTTTCAGCTGTTTAATATCAACCGGTTGTTTCAACGGCGCCGCCGGATCGTGACCGAGCATCGTCGAGCCCTTCAGGCGATAGCGCCACCAGCCTTCCTGGGTATCCAGCGGCCAGGTCGCCACCATATCGCTGCCCTGCAGCGCATGATTGACCGCTTGCTGGGTGATGCTCAACTTACCGTTAGCGTCCGCCAGCCAGTTCAACGCCTCTTTAAGCAGGTCGTTGCGGTTGTTCGGCAGGCTCAGATTAAACAAGGTGAAATCGTACGAAACGATCGCCGGCGGCAGAGGACGCTTCGGGTCAATACTCTGCTGCCACAGCGAACGCGCCTGCATCGTCGGGAGGCTGCCGCTTTGGGTCAGCGCCAGGCGCGGAATGAAATGACTGAAGCCGCTCTGCTGAGTGCTTTCGCTCAGCGAGCCAATATTCACAGCCAGGCGGACTTCGACGCGATCGCTAGGACGCTGCGGCGTGGCCAGTACCTGCCACGAAAAACCGTTCGCCAAAGTCCCCTGTTGCCAGGCCGGGTCCGGCTGGAGCGCTTCTGCCTGCACAGAACCGGCCGTCGCTATCATCAGCAAACCACCGGTTAAGAGTCGAATTTTTGTGCCCTGCATGTGAACCCCTGATGAACATTCCTGGTTACATAGGCAACCCATCGTCGGATTGCCGAAAAAGGTGGTGAATCAAATACGTCGGTTAGACCACGCGAAGGCGAAAATGTCGCATGAAGACGTAAAATAATCATGAGGTATCATTCCCCCAGAAGGGGAATGATACCTAATTTTGCGCAGGAGCCCATAGTTCATGGGCATAACATGAGGAATTACGAGGATAATTCTTGTGATTTGTCCGCGGGAACGCGGTTATTCAACACATCATCGAGCTGTTTGGCATCGAGTTCTTTCACCCATTTCGCGACGACCACGGTCGCCACGCCGTTACCCACAAGGTTGGTCAACGCGCGCGCTTCCGACATAAAGCGGTCGATACCGAGAATCAGCGCCAGACCCGCCACCGGCAGATGCCCCACCGCGGAGATGGTTGCCGCCAGTACGATAAATCCGCTACCGGTAACGCCCGCCGCCCCTTTCGAAGAGAGCAGCAGCACCACCAGCAAGGTGATCTGATGGAAGATATCCATATGGCTATTGGTGGCCTGGGCGATGAACACCGCCGCCATCGTCAGGTAGATGGAGGTGCCGTCGAGGTTAAAGGAGTAGCCGGTCGGTATTACCAGCCCCACCACCGATTTGCGGCAACCCAACTTCTCCATCTTATCCAGCATTCGCGGCAGCGCGGACTCCGAAGAGGAAGTACCCAGCACAATCAGCAACTCTTCGCGGATATAGCGAATGAACTTGAAGATGCTAAAGCCGGTGGCCCGCGCGATAGAGCCCAGCACCAGCACCACGAACAGAATACAGGTGATGTAGAAGCAGATGATCAGTTGGCCCAGCTGTACCAGAGTACCGACGCCGTATTTACCGATGGTAAATGCCATGGCCCCGAAAGCGCCGATCGGCGCCAGGCGCATAATCATGTTAATGATGCCGAAAATGACCTGCGAGAAGCTTTCAATGACGTTGAAAATCAGCTGGCCTTTGCTACCTAAACGATGCAGCGCAAAGCCAAACAGGACGGCAAACATCAATACCTGCAAAATATTACCGCTGGCGAAAGCGCCAATCACGCTGCCCGGGATAATATCGAGTAAGAAGGCGACAACACCCTGATCTTTAGCCTGCTCGGCGTAGACCGCCACCGCGTGCGCGTCCAGCGTCGCCGGATCGACGTTCATGCCCGCGCCGGGTTGCACCACGTTGACAATGATAAGACCGATAATCAACGCAATGGTACTCACCACTTCAAAGTAGAGTAACGCCACCGCACCGGTACGACCGACGGCCTTCATGCTTTCCATTCCGGCAATCCCTGTCACAACGGTACAGAAGATAACCGGAGCAATGACCATTTTAATCAGTTTTACGAAGGCGTCGCCGAACGGTTTCATCTGCGCGCCAAGTTCCGGGTAGAAATGGCCCAGCAAAATACCGATGGCTATGGCCGATAAAACCTGGACATAGAGGCTTTTGAAGAGAGAGAGTTTCATAGGGTGTCCTTTGGGAATAACCACAGACAATGAAAGGTTATCTGTGTCTGTGGCTTAAAAATAACACCCTGGAAACATTTCAGAAATAAGTAACCGCGAAGTTGCAACGGAATTGTTAAAATATTTGAGCTGACTCGCACAAACAACTAAAAATGTTACAAACTTGCATCATCCTTTTCAGCGTGCAGGAAGCGCTGCATAAAGCTTTCCAGCGGTAAGGCGCAACCAAACAGGTAACCCTGAGCGATGTCCACCCCCGCCGCTTGCAACCATTTCAGCTGTTCTTCTTTTTCGACGCCCTCAGCGACAATCCGCAGCTTGAGCCCGCGTGCGAGCTGAATTATCGCCGGGACCATGCTGGTATCATCCGGCACCATATCAATAAACGCCTTGTCGATTTTCAGGATATCCACCGGCAGCGATTTCATATGTTGCAGCTGGCGCAACCCGGCATAACCCATGCCGAAATCATCCAGCGCAATGCGCGTACCGGCGTCGCGCAGCGGGCGCAGCAGGGCAATCACCGCCTGCGGATCGTCAAGACGGCGGCTTTCCGTCACCTCCAGCACCAGCGTGCCCGGGGCGATACGGTAGCGTTCAATGAGCGCCAGTAGCTCAACGCCGCGCTCGGGATGCAGCAGCTGCAGGAGAGAGACGTTCACCGACAGCGGCAGCATGATCCCTTGTTGCTGCCAGGCTGCCAGTTGACGGCAGGCTTCTTCCATTACCCAATAACCTACCGGCACCATCAACCCGCAGTTTTCAATACGCTCGATCAGATCGCACGGTAGCGACCAGCTGCCATCGGACTGTCGCTGACGCAGCAGAACTTCCGCACCGCAAATATCGCCGCTGGCAATATCCACCTGCGGCTGGAACCAGATGGCGAACTGCTGATTATCGAGCGCGGTGAGGATGTCATGCTCTTCCATTAACCGGCGCTGGGCTTTTTCCATCTGCTCAGGGTCAAAGAACTCGATCTGATTTTTACCCTTACGCCGCGCCGTCACCGCGGCGGAAACCGCACGGCGATAGAACTGCTCGGCATTCAGCTCGCTATTAAACATCGCGATGCCAACGCTGGCGCAAGGGCGCAGCTGGACACCGTGCAGCGGCAATCGCTCGCTAATAGAAGTTAGCACTCGCTTACTTAGCGACACCGCTTCCCAAGGCTCGCTAAGTCCGGGCGCGTAAATGGCGAAATCGTAACCGCTCACCTGCGCCAGTACCATATTGGCCGGGATAACCGCTTTTAGTTTCTCGACCAGCGTTAAGAGCAGCATCTCGCGCTGGCTCTCTTTCAGGACGCCCGCGGCATCTTGCAGGGTTTCACACGCCACCACCAGCAGCGCCGAAGGCTGCGGACGGGTCGCGGTCTGCTCCAGCATCGCCATCAGAAAGGCTTTGTTGGGGAGCTCAGACACCGGAAAACGGGTCGATTGCAGCGATAGCTCATCATGCTGGCGCAACAAGGACTGCTGATTGCGGTTGTAGCAGCGCACCAGCATGCCGATTTCATCGTCCTGGTGCAGTCGCGGTAGGCTCAGTTGATGCCCGAGACGATCCTGAGGCGGAATATCGTTGAGCTCGCGAGCGATGGCGCGCAGCGGGCGAACAATCAGTCGGTTGATGCACCAGGTGAGCGCTACCGTTAAAACCAGCACCAAAAGTAAGTAAGTAGTCACTAACGTCGCAAGCGCGCTCATGACGAATTTGTACATGCGATAGGAATCCGCCTGCAGCACCAGATAAGCCAGCGGCTGCGGGTTAGCCGGGCGTTCCAGCGAGTAGATTGGCAGAGATATCTGCACCGGCAGTTCAAACAGGCGAGTGATCATCACCGGCACCGGGCGTTCGGGAATAAAGCGCATCCGCAGCGCCTGGAATTGATTCGGTAGCACCACATCCGCCCGGCTGACGATGCCAGCAGGCTGAATGCGGCCCAGAATGGCTTCCGCTTCGGGAATGTCGGCTTTCAAAATTGCCGCCGACAGCGGTTCGCGAACGGAACGGGCGATACTTTCTAATTGCGTGGCCGTGGTATAGCGACTCTGTTGCACAAAGTGAAACAGTAAAATGGAACAAAAGACCAGGACAAACGCCATGGACACGCTCGCGACCATCGCCATCTGTTTAATTGTAAGTGAGCGGCTGACGCGCAACTGTGTTCTCCACTGAAACTGAACGACTATCCGGCGAGATCCATCACTACCGGTCGTTTTCAGGCTGATTATATACGCAAATTGTTCGCTCTCGCCCGCAAGACGGGTTCTTCCCGAAAGCGGCGGGCGAGGTACGGCGAGTATACGCGAACAGCGGGGTGGATTGGCGATTAGCCGTAGAAATCAGGCTAATCTGCTACCAATCCGCATAAGGCACCAACGGCTGCGGCGGCATATCCATGTCGCCCTGCCAACCGGAAGCGGAATAGCGCACGTACAGCAGCGCGTGGCTCGGCGTGTAATCTTTGGCCTGCTGAATATCCACCGCCGCGCCGACAAACCAGTTGCCGGTAACTCGCCGTTCCACCAGCGCCCGTGCGGTATAACCGAAGCCCTGGCTGCTGCCGCCCTCTTCTTTTAGCTGGCTGGCCTCGTAGCGATACTGCGACGGAATCAAATTCAGCAACGGATAGCGCGCCTGAGTTTGCGTGCGCGAATGGGACCATGACACCGAACCGCCGAGTTCCCATGACCAGTTTTCGGTACGCTGACGCCAGATGACCGGCACCGAGAAAGAGAGATACTCCTGCGGGCTGTAGTAACCGCCCTGACCCAGCGTATAGCCGCTGAGGTCTTTGTCGTAGTGCCAGATCATATTGGTCAGGCCGACGGTCACCCGGCGATTATTTTCATTGATCGCTTTATAGTAGTAACCGGTCATCCAGCGCACGCGCCAGTTGTCCTCGACGTTTTTGCCGGTGAGTTGGTCCGCACCCAACGATGACCAGATGCCGTTCGCCTCGCCTTTATCGTAGCTCAGGCTGATACCGCCGCCGGCGGCGCGTACCCCGCCCCAGGTGGTACCGGTGTGGCCGTCGTTAGGGTTATCTTTTTGCCCGCCGAAGGAGAGCAGCGAGCTGGAAATGGGCCGCCGGTGGACGTTGACGGTATAGCCGACCGGCCCGGCATCGCCGCTATAACTCAGTCCCCCCACGACATCGACCACGTTAAAGCCCATCGGCGTGGTGCCGATATCGCCGCTCCAGGTGTCGTTCTTCCAGCCGACCGCCACGCTGGCGCCGCCGTCGCTCTGATTTTTGCTACCGCCATAGCAGCTAATTTCGCCGCAGGTCCCCCAGCTCGGCGAGTAGCCGCCGTCGCTATTGGTGGAAAACGTCCCGGCGTTCATATTCACCACATCGGTACGGAAGAACATCCGTCCGTCATACAGCGGCGCGTCCACCTGCAGCATGGTGGTGTGCGCTTTGAGGTCTGAATAACCGCCGGTGCCGCTCGATCCCCAGTAGTCGTGCTCAAGGGTAACGTTAAGATCCTGCTGGCGATAAAGATCGGCGGCGTCGCTGCGGATCCCGCGCTTCAGCCAGTCATCCTGGCTATCGTTGCGGGTCAGGCGGGTAAAGGCGTCATTATCCTGCGGGCGAACGCGGGTCACGCCAGAGGCTACCATCACGTCTTTATAGCTTTCCAGGGCCTGCTGTGGTTGATCGCTTTGCGTCTGGAAGCGCGCGGCATCACGCAGCACCAGCGCGCTTTCCATCGACGGCGGCTGGCTTTTCGCCTGCGGCACGATGCGGTCGAATATTTGTTGCGCGCCCGCGGTATCGTCAAATCCGGCGCGGGCCAGCGCTACCCGGCGCTGCATGTTGATCGATTCCGTATCCGCATCCTTCAACTGCGCGACCTGCGCGCGGGCGGCATTTTTATCGCCCTCGGCAAGATAGACTTCCGCCAATCCCAGGCGCGCATCGCCATTATCAGCCTGCTGGCTCAGCACCCGATGGTACTGGGCTATCGCCTCTGCGCTATCGCCGCGCTGCTGCGCCCAATCCGCCAATGCCAGATCGTAGCGTACCGATTCCGGCTGCCGTTTAATCAAGGCAATAGCCTGCGCTTCCTGCCCGCTATCGCGAAGTTGGTTGGCCTCGCGCATCACTTTGTCGCTTTGCAGACGCCCTTCCAGTTCACGGATATTATCGGTCCACTGTCCGCGCGGCAGCGCGTTAATTTGCGCCAGCGCCGCATCATCCTGATTATTACCGGACAGATAGAGCCCGTAGGCGTAAACCCGTTCGGCATCGCCCGGCTTGCGGTTGGCCATGTTACGCATCAGCGCGTCCGCTTCCGGCCGCTGGCCGGCGCTGACCAGATCTTTCGCCAGCCGATAGGTTATCCACACGCTTTCGGGATCCAACGCCAGACGCCGCCGCTGCACCTCCGCGGCCTGCGCCCAACTGCCCTGGCTTTCCAGCGCTTCAGCCTGTTTTTCCAGCCGATCGTTGGTGAGACTGCGTTCGATATCATCAATACTGCGCCGCTGACTAGCGGATAGGCTGGCAATATAGGCGCTGGCTTTTTCAGGCGACTCACGGCGATAAACATTCGCCAGACCGCGTACCGCGAGGTTATTGCCGCGATCCATCCGCAGCGCCTGTCGATAGTAGCGCTCGGCGGCGGCGTCATCTTTGCGCGCCGCGGCGACATCGCCTAACCCCAGTACCGCGTAGCTGTCGGTGTTATCCACCCGCTGCGCCTGGGCGTAGGCGTTTTGCGCCTGCGCCAGTTGGCCTGCTTTCAGCGCGTTATCACCCTGTTTAATCAACAGCCAATAGCGGTTGGTCTTCAGCAGACTGTCCCACTTATCGCGATTCGGGCTTTTCGGATCCATCGCGATCGCTTTATTGAGCTGCGCCACCGCCCGCGCCCGGTCGCCGCGCTGTGAGTAAGCGGCGCCCAGCGCGCCGACGGCATCGCTATCGCGGGCATCGGCGCGTACCGCCTGCTGCAGATCGGCCACCGCCTGCGCCGCATTGCCGGATTTCACCGCCGCCAGTCCTTCGCTTTTAGCGCGGAAGGTCGGATCTTTCAGTTGAGTTTGTTGCTGCGCCAGCAGCAGCCGGGCATTAGCGGCGGCGGATCCGGCGGGGAACAAGAGCAGGAATCGCTGTAATGCCTGAACGCTGCCGCTGCTGACCGGCATAGTTTTAATTTCGCCGAGCCACATATCTGCCGCGATACCGCGACCTGAAGCTGAACGCGCCATCTGTTCCAGATAGGCGAAGCCTTCCTGCTGCTTGTTATCTGAAAACATCTGCTTCGCCAGCGAGGTCAGCAGAGTGACGTTATCCGGGGTACTGGCATTGAGTTTTTTTAGCTGGCTAACGCCTTCACTATGGCGAGCGGGCAATCGCGCCACCAGCGTCCAGTATTCGATAGCCGCTTCGGTATCCGTCGGGACGCCGCCGAAGAGCTTTTCATAGGCGGCGATGGCTTCATCGACCTTTCCGGCCACGCCAAGCAGGCGCGCCTGCTGCAGCTCTTGCTGTCCTTTGCCTCCGCTGAGATCGATCTCGCTGCGCGTCGCTTTCAATGCCGCTGAGTCAGGGGCCAGTTTCGCCAGCAGATCGAGCTGCTTTTGCGCGCCGGCGGTGTCGCCCTGACGCAGGAGGTAGCGAGCCCGCGCGGCGAGATAATCCGGGTTATTCGGGTCGATCAATTCCAGTCGATAAAGCGACTGACGTACCAGGTCTTCACGGCTGCTCGCCTCGCCGAGACGCACTTGTTCCAGCAGATGCTGCTGCGCAGGGGTATTCGCCGCCTGCGCCAGCGGCAGTAGTGCGAGACCGACAGACAGCGTGATGAAGCTTAGTGAGAACTTGCGCATTCCTGGTTCCAGTCAGGTTGTAATTCGCCACCTGCGGCGAAACGAAAACGATGTTGATCCCACCCCTGGCCGAACAGCGTCAGCACCGCGCTATAGTAGGCATCCGCGTCGGGATAATGATCGGCGACCCGTTGGCGCTGTAGCGCGCGGGCGTCCTCATCTTGTAAAAACGGCAACATGGAAGCGGAGAAACCAACCGGACCCTCACCGGTGGTTTTCCCGCTGGCGATATTGGTTTTTTCCGGCGGCAATCCCTGTTTGATCGTCTGAGTCGCCATCGGTTTGAAACGCGCCAACAGCGGCGCTTTTTGTTTATCGGCGTTATTGAGCATCCCGACCCACAGATAGACGCGAATAGCGTCATAGCTACCAATAATCGGCTTATCGGTTTTCAGCTGCCAGCCGCTGCCTTTCTCATAGCGCACCCAGTCCGGCGAGAAGCCTTTCGGCGCCGTTTCCAGCAGCAGCCGCAGATTGCTGTCGCGGATCTTCGGCCACGGCGCGCCAAAGCGGGTAAAGTAGGTGGCGAGCTGCGGCGGCAGATAGCTTGGATTAAAGCGCCAGCCCTTGTCGTCCGCGAAACCGACTTTCCCCGGCAGTACCGACGGCCCCAGTCCCGGAACATCAGCGACTTCTTCATCGGCAATCCGCGCCAGCAGCGCTTTTCCTACCTCAGTATAGTTATCAACCTTCCACAGGCGTCCGGCTTCCAGCAGCGCCCAGGCAATCCACAAATCAGAATCCGATGCCGAATTGGTGTCCAGCACCGTCCATTCATCCTCGCTCTTTTTCCCCCATAGCCATCCCGGCAGATGGGCGCGCAGATCGCCTTGCGCCAGGTTGTTCTGCGTCCACTGAAATAGCTTATCGAAGCCCTGACGATCGTTGGCCGCCAGGGCGAAGAACAACGCGTAGCTTTGCCCTTCGGAGGTAGTGATTTTGCGCGCATCGCTGGGGTCGATGACTCGTCCTTCGGCGCTGACATACGCTTTTTTAAACTGCTCCCAGGCGGGCCACTGGCAGGCGGCGCTCACCTGCCCCGCCGCCAGCATTAAAACCGAGAGAAGTACCCCACGAAATGCGTTCATCAGCAATTACTCATCATCAGGATCAAGACGGCGACGGCTGAGAATACGCAGCATGCGCCACAGCACCCACGCCAGCAGCACAATGCTGACGGCCGCCAGAATCGCCAATAGTATCGGATGGCTGGAGAGCGCAAACCAGATGCGCTCGAACCACGGCAGGTGGCCGACATAATAGATATCGCCAACCCGCAGGCTATTGACGCCGGATTCACGAATCACCGCCACCGAACCGAACATCGCCGCCCGTTTACCGCTGTCATTTAAGGCGTTTGTGAGCAGCTCGTTGCCGCGTGGGCTATCGGCCATCAGGGCGATCACGCTGCGTTGGTCGTTGTACGGCGACTGGAAGCCAATAATGGCCGCCATCGGCCCGGAAGAGGTGATGTCGGTTCGCGTATGCGGCGTGCGCGCGTCATCATCCGGATAGATGCTCGCCAGGTCATAATGACGCATCGGCGTTTTCACCCAGCTTTTGGTCGCCTCGACCAGTAGATTGATTTTGGTATCGTCTTTCAGCGACGGCGGAATAGCGCCAATCAGCATCAGATCGGCATCTTTGCCCTTAATCTGGTTGCCGTCGTCGGTCATCTGCACGTTGATAGCCGCCAGCCCGGTCTGCGCGCCGATGCCGCCTACCGCCTGCAGCAGCGTCTCAACCTGACCCGCATCAGGCGTTTTCGGCACCACGATTAGCGTCTGAGAAAGATCGGCCATGCGGGTATACGGGAAACCGGCATTAGCGAAGACGCGCAGATCCGGCATCGCCAGGAAGTGGTAATACTTCGAAAAGTCGATGGTGGAGTCATCGCCGATCACCACGTGGTTCTGCACCGGCTGGAAGGTAATACAGTTATCGATGTTGCCGCCGGGCATCGGGTTCATGTACTGAAAATCGAAGCGCAGCTGGTTCATCGCGCCAAGACGCAGCGCGGGTATGGTCACCTGGTTCTGGCCATCCAACAGCCCCTGCAGCACCGGCAGGCGTAAAATTAGCTTATTCACATCCTGCGAGCTATTGAGGCTAAACGACTGCAGGAACTGATCGTTAAGGCTGATATCCATCCGCGAGCTGTCTTTGATAGGCGGCATGGTATAGCGATATTTCAGATCCATATCGATGCCGTTGGCGCGAAGCAGGTATAGATCCGGCGGTAGATTCAGCGCCAGGTTAATCGAATCTGGCACCAGGCCGCTTGATTGCAGCTGCTGCTCATAGGTTTTCAGCTCGCCGAAAGTCACCGGTCTGTCGGTACGGACCCAGTTCGGCGCGTCATACGGCTGGCGCGCCTTCAACTCTTTCACGCCATCCACTACCACGCTATCGCCGCGGAACAGAATATTGCCCTGGGCAATACCCTTCGCCGCCACCAGCAGGTCTTGATCGTTGCGACCGAAGATCACCAGCAGCTTGACGTACGGGTTGCTCGGGTGGTTGACCATTTCGATGGTCGGCGCTTTCACCGGCGGATGGTCGCGCAGGAAGTCCGGACGCTTATCGTTGGTGGCGAAGATGATAGCGTTGCGTTCCGGTATCTCATTGAAGTGGACCGGGAACTGCTGACCGCGCCAGCCGGCCTTGCTGCCAAACCAGGAGGCGACAATCGCCGCCGCCTGCTGCTGTTTGACGTCAGGCGCAGCAGCAAAAACCATCGGCAACGTCAGCGGACGGTTGTCGCGCGAGTCGTAGAACGGTACCGGGAAGTGGGACAGGTCGTTACGTACCTGCAGCGACTGATAGGTTAAATCCAGCGAGCTCTCACGGCCGATATCGAGCCACAGCGTACTGCTGGCCGGGTTTTCGCAAACGTCGCGATAGTGGCCGACAAACTCCAACCGCACGCGGTTAAAATCGGTGATATACAGTGGATCGACGGGGATCTGGGCGCTCACTTTTTTACCCAGTTGCTCTTTGGTGACCGGCAGTACGCCCATCAGCTCGTCGTTGAGATAAACCTTCAGCTGCGACTGCACCGGCAGCAGCGATGGCGACGGCGTGTAGTCAAGATTGAGCAGCGCTTTGGCGACCACTTCATCACTGCGCATGCCGAATTCCACGGCGCCCTCTGGGTGCGAACCGCGTAGCACCATACTCCCCGGCGGCGGCGCGATTTGCGCAAAAGTCAGCTTCACGTCGCGAGAGGGAATGTTGTCCGCCACCACCACCGGCGCGGCAGGATCGATAACCGCCGCCGTCGGCTGGCCATCGATAATCACCGGCGCTGGCTGGGCCGCACCCGTTGTGGCGGGAGCGTCGACCACCGCGGCATTCGGCGTCGCCGCCGGAGCCGAAAATGTTGCGAAGGGGTACCAGCTGCTCATTCCCACCGCCACTGCACAAATCAAGGAAAGTTTTCTTTTCATCGCATTATCATCATTGTTGAGCCATTGCTGGTTCTGCCGAAAGCACCGCCGCGGCGCGTTCGGGACGGCGCGGCAAAAACGATACAATCCAGGCCACCAGCGAGGTGAGCGAGCGGAAAATAACCTTCACCGACGGCGGCGAGAACTCCGCCAGGTGACGATATCCACGGAACCCCAGCTTGAGGATATCCAGCAGGCTTTCCATCGGCTTATCTTCCGGGAAGCTGTCCTGCCAAAGCGCCCACGTATCAGCGCGGGCAAACGTACACTGCACAAAATCAATATGTTGCTGGTTAGTCAGCGGCAGCAATTGCAGGCCGACTTCACCGCCGTTGACCCGCGCGACGCGAACCGGGAAGACGTATTCTTGCTGTCCGCGTTTGAGCAGCAAATTCACGTGTTGCCCTTCCAGTACCCGCGCGTCGCCGTGAATTTTTATCCCCAGGCCGCCGTCAGAGTAGTCATGAACGGTACAGGAGAACAGGTGGCCATCCGGGCGGGCAATCGCCGCCGGCATCGACATCTCTACGCGGTGCGAACGCCGCACCTGCTTGCTCTCCACCGACACCGCCACGGCGCCGCCGAGGATGATTAAGTTATAAAATACCCAGATGATGCTGACCCAGACGGTTAAAATTTCGTTCTCGGGTCCGTACATAAAGCGCCAGATGCCGACCGCCACGCCCACCAGATTAAGCAACACCAGATAAATATAGGGGCGTGAGATAACCCAATCGACATACTCATCTTTCACTAGTCCGCCTTTGGCGGTGACGTTGAACTTGCCTTTGTGCGGGTTAATCAGCGCGACGAAGGTCGGTGGCGCGATATACCATGCCAGCACCGTTTCGTAGATTTCACTCCAGAAGGAGTGGCGGTACTTGCCCTGGATCTTCGAGTTCGTCAGGCTGGCATGGATCATATGCGGCAGCACGAACAGCGCGATCATAAGCGCCGGCGCATAGATGATATAGGCGTGTAACAGCAGGAATGCCAGCGGCGCGGTGAGGAAGATAAGCCGCGGGATACCGGACAAAAAGTGCAGCATCGCGTTGACGTAGCAGATACGCTGCGCCAGCTTCAACCCTTTACCAAACAGCGGGTTATCAAGACGGAAAATCTGCACCATTCCGCGCGCCCAGCGAATACGCTGGCCGATATGCGCCGACAAGCTTTCCGTCGCCAGCCCCGCCGCCTGCGGGATGCGCATATAGGCGGAGGTATGGCCACGACGATGCAGGCGCAGTGAGGTGTGGGCATCCTCGGTGACCGTCTCGACGGCGATACCGCCGATTTCATCCAGCGGGCCGCGGCGAATGACCGCGCAGGATCCGCAGAAAAAGGTCGCATCCCACATATCGTTGCCGTCCTGGACTAGGCCGTAAAACAGCGTCCCTTCATTTGGCGTTTTACGAAAACGGCCCAGGTTGCGTTCGAACGGATCCGGCGAGAAAAAGTGGTGCGGCGTCTGCATCATCGCCAGCTTTTTATCCTTCAGGAACCAGCCCATGGTCATCTGCAGGAAGGAGCGGGTCGGCACGTGGTCGCAGTCGAAAATAGAGACGAACTCGCCCTTCGCATACTTCAACGCATTGTTGATATTACCGGCCTTGGCATGTTCGTGGCTGGTACGCGCGATGTAATGGACGCCGACATCTTTCGCGAACTGGCGAAACTCTTCGCGCCCGCCGTCATCAAGGATCCAGATATTGAGCTTATCCTTTGGCCAGTCGATACCCTGCGACGCGTAGATAGTATTTTTCACCACGCTAAGATCTTCGTTGTAGGTCGGGACGAAGATATCCACCGTCGGCCATTCGTTCATATCTTCCGGCAGCGGCACCGGCTGGCGATTGAGCGGCCACACCACCTGGAAATAGCCCAATACCAGCACAATCCAGGCGTAGGTTTCGGCAAACAGCAAAATCAACCCGCATACCAGGCTGACCGGATCGTTCCAGTTCAGCGTGGAGGTATAGCGCCACCAGATGTAGCGACAGGAAACGGTCAGCGACAACACGATCAACATCAGGGCGGAGAAACGCCCCGGAATACGCCGCACCAGCAGCGCGACGCCCCACAACAGCAGCAGGAAAATAAATTGCGACAGCGGGTTAAACGGCTGGGTGATACACAACAGCGCCAGAATCAGCGAGAAGAAGGTGATGGTACCCAGCACCAGCCGCCGCAGCTGTGGATGCAGGTGCTCAAGCTCTTTCTGCTTATCGAGATGGCCGGTACGGGTGTTGACCTTTTCCGGTAATTTTTCCATCCACTGCGCGTAGCGCCCGTGAACCCCTTCCAGCGCTGCCAGCGAGCGCCAGTTAATTTTTTTATCCGGTTCCGGCACCCGGGTCGCCAGTAGCCAGAGCGACTGCAGCAAATAGCGTATCGGATCTAACGGGCGTGGGCGATGCGGATTAATATGCGGAAAATAGTCGCCGTGGTGTTCGCGAATAGCTTGCCAGCGCGGCGTCTCAAGCGGCATTAACGCCCATGCCAACGACACCCACAGGCAACCGAGAAAAGCTGAAAGCACCGACGCGCCATGCTGACGATAGTCATCATAACGTGCGCTCAAGCGCTCGCCCACCGGCGGCGCCAGCAGCAACGTACTCAGGCGGATCATGCCGCTCCCTCTCTGGCATAGTGCAGCAGACACCAGTTGGCCAGCGTCAGCACCTCTTCCGCCGCCAGCGAATCCTGGCGATATTCGCCAAGCGGCTGTTTAGCCGCCAGACATTCCGCCATCGCTTCATCGCGGTGAATCGTGACCGGCAGAATACGGCGCTGGCTTTCCAGCCACAGTTGATAGAGATCTTCCTGCAGCTGGCTGCCGACGCGCAGATCGTTAATCAAAATATCCGCATTAGCAGGCAGCGCCTGCTGATGCAGGCGAATATGGCTATTGCCGTCGGGATGCACAACCTGTAGAGCGTGATGGCAAACGCTCAGTAATTCGCGGGTAAGCGGAGAGTAGCCTTCGGGTATATCAATCAGCAGCCAGCGGTGGCTCCCCTGCTGGTCGAGCAATTTGATTTGCTCCGCGATGGGTTCCAGCGTCGGACTGAACTTATCAACGTGCTCACGTTCGCCAGGCGTCAGGCGGCCAAACGGCAGAAGATCGATATGCGCGGTGTAGCGCAACCCGGCGTCGCGCCAGTCACCTCCGTCAATCAACGAGCGCGCCCAGCCGTTGCGATGGTCGAAATCAACGTTGAAGAAAAAGCGCAGCATATTGTCCGGGCTGGCATCGACCACCAGCACGGTTTCACCGAGCAGCTGTAGCGCCCAGGCCAGTGCGGCGGTAATAGATGTGGTGCCTACGCCGCCGCGTATGCCTTGTAATCCCAGAATCGCCATCGACGGCTTCCTTACTTTTTCTCAGCTAATTCGGCCAACAGCGGCCAGCGTTGCAACGCCGCAGCGAGCTGTTCGCGTCGGGAAATGTCGTGGTAATCAATATCCGGCAGGGAAAATGCCCGGCTTAATGCCAGGAAATCATTTTGGAAGGTATATCCCAGCGTTGCATCGCCAGGTACCGTAGGGTCTTTTTCCGGCATTTCTCTGTCCATTCGAAAAACACATTATAAAACCAGGAAGTGGAAACCGCTCATCCCTAAAATTACGTGTACATGCTAAAACTGATGTCCTTTAATTTCAATGTTAGGTTTACTCTCACGCTTTCGCTAGTAAACTAATCATTGTAAATAGGGCACGCGAGGAACATCGTGGATATTGTATATACATTGGGTATTTCATCATTATGGGACGAAGTATGCCATATGCCCGTTGGCGGGGTATGGTGGCTTAATGTCGACCGCTATGCCGACGCCGTCAGCCTGCTGAATCAAACGCTGGAAAGCCAGGCTCCGGAAAGCAAGGTCGCCGCCATAATAATGGGTAAAAAACCTAATGAAGTCATATCATTAAGAAAATATCGCGGTCCTGATAAAATCGCACTATTCACGATGCCAGATCGCCCGGAAGGCCTGCAGGAGTTGCACCGCGACATACTTTGTTCTATGGAACCTGGCAACTATTTATTTATTCTGCTATGTACAGAAAATTCCTGGCAAAATATAAAAACAGAAGAATTACTCCATTGGGTAGAAAAATCTAATCGATGGGCCAAATACCATAACTGCTCTCTTATGGTACTTAATTCGGCTAATGATACCGACAAACAACTTTCTCCGTTATTACGCCAGTACCGCGCCCTTTCCGGGCTGGCGAGCATTCGTTATCAGGGCGATAGCCATCTATTTGATATCGCGTGGTGGGGCAGTGAGAAAGGTATTAGCGCGCAGCAGCAGCTGGTTATTTTACACGATGATGAGGGCTGGCGGCTGGCGCAGAGCGAAGAAGCGGCAGTGCAACCGCGTAGCGACGAAAAAATCGTCCTCAGTAATTTGCGCGTGCTGGAAGGGGCGCCTGCGCTTTCCGAATACTGGACGCTGTTCGAAACCAATGACGCCGTCTTTGAAGCCGGTCGTACCGCGCAGGCGGCCACCTTGCTATTTTCCATTACCCAAAATGAGCAAATAGAGCAGCTCGGACGCTATATCCATACCCTGCGTCGCCAGCGAGGCAGCGCCTTAAAAATCGTGGTACGTGAACAAACGCCGAGCCTGCGCGCCACCGATGAACGCTTGCTGTTAAGCAGCGGCGCCAACATGGTAATCCCCTGCAGCGCCGGGCTTTCTCGCTGCCTCACGCTTATTGAAAGCGTGCAAAAGCAGAAATTTACTCGCCACGTTCCGGAAGACTTCAACACGCTGTTGACCTGGAGCCGGCCGCTTAAACTTCGCGGTTATCAAAAGTGGGACGCCTTCTGTGAAGCGGTCAGCAATATCATGGCCAACACGCTGCTGCCGCCGGATAGCAAAGGGGTAATGGTGGCGCTGCGCCCCGCGCCGGGGCTACGTGTCGAACAGGCGTTAACCCTTTGTAAACCCAACCGCATGGGCGATATCGCGACGATCGGTAATAATCGATTAGTGCTGTTTTTATCGTTTTGCCGGGTAAATGACCTGGACACGGCGTTAAACCATATCTTCCCTTTACCGACCGGAGACATTTTCTCTAACCGTATGATTTGGTTCGAAGATAAGCAAATTTCCGCGGAAATCCTGTTGATGCGCGGCATATCTCCTGACAACTGGAACACGCCGCTGCCGATTACGGTGGGCAAAAACGAAGCCCTTAACGTTAAACACGATGGGCGCCAGTGGCGGCGAATCCCTGAACCCTGGCGACTCTCCACCGACGGAGAACCGCGGTCATGATGTCTATCGCCGATATCATTCAGCTGATCGTATTGTGCGCCCTGCTATTTTTCCCGCTGGGATACCTGACGCGCCATTATCAGCGCCGTATTCGCACCACTTTACGTTTGATGTTCTTTAAACCCCGTTTCGTGAAACCGGCCGGCGTACTGCGCCGGGAGAGCGCGACCAGGCAGGGCAAACCGAAAAAATGACCAAAGCAAAAACTACCGCTACGCCGCTTCCGCTATGGCAGTACTGGCGCGGCCTGTCCGGCTGGAACTTCTATTTTCTCGTGAAGTTTGCCCTGCTGTGGGCGGGATACCTGAACTTCCATCCAATGCTCAACCTGGTGTTCCTCGCCTTTTTGCTGGTGCCGATCCCCCGTGAAAAACTGCACCGGATACGCCACTGGATAGCGATTCCGCTCGGCTTTGCCCTGTTCTGGCATGACACCTGGTTACCGGGTCCGGAAAGCATCATGAGCCAGGGCTCGCAAATCGCCGGTTTCAGCGCCGATTACATCTGGGACCTGATCACCCGTTTTATTAACTGGAATATGGTCGGCGCCTTCTTTGTGCTGCTGGTGCTGTGGCTATTCATCAGTCAATGGCTGCGCGTTACCGTCTTCGTTTCGGCGATCATGGTCTGGCTGGTTATCAGCCCGCTGCTGCCCTCCTTTACTTTATGGCCCGCCGGGCAGCCGACCACCGCAGCGGCCACGCCGGCGGCAACGACCGGTGGAACGACAACAGCCGCGGCATCAGCCAGCGCCGCCGCCAGCGGCGATATCCCGCCGCAGACCGAACCGCCAACCTCAGCTAACCTTAGCAATTGGCTGAAAACTTTCTATGCTTCTGAACAGAAAAGAAAAACACCGTTCCCGGATCAGCTGCCTGGGGATGCGCAGCCGTTCGATCTGCTGGTTATTAATATCTGTTCCCTGTCATGGTCAGACATTGAGGCTGCCGGGTTGATGGATCATCCGCTGTGGAAACATTTCGATATCCTCTTCAAAAACTTTAACTCCGCCACTTCCTACAGCGGCCCGGCAGCCGTTCGCCTGCTGCGCGCCAGCTGCGGCCAGCTATCGCATAACAACCTGTATCAGCCGTCTGGCAACGAGTGCTACCTGTTCGAAAATCTGGCCAAACTCGGCTTTACCCAACAGCTGATGCTGGGGCATAACGGCGTATTCGGCGACTTCCTCAAAGAGGTTCGCTCGCTCGGCGGCATGCAGAGTCCGCTGATGGATCAGAGCGGTTTACCGGTAATCCTGCAAGGCTTCGACGGATCGCCGGTTTACGACGACCAGGCGACGCTCGATCGCTGGCTACAGTCTACCGAGAAGCTTAACACGCCCCGTACCGCGACCTTCTACAACACGCTGCCGCTGCACGATGGCAACCATTATCCCGGCCAAAGCAAAACGGCCGACTATAAGGCCCGCGCGCAGAAGTTCTTTGATGAGCTGGACGCCTTCTTCACCGAACTGGAAAAATCGGGGCGTAAAGTGATGGTGGTGGTGGTGCCGGAACACGGCGCCGCGCTGAAGGGGGATAAGATGCAGGTTTCCGGGCTGCGCGATATCCCAAGCCCGTCGATTACCAACGTACCTGCGGCGGTGAAATTCTTCGGCATGAAGGCACCGCATCAGGGCGCCGCGGTGGAAATCACTCAGCCTTCCAGCTACCTCGCGGTTTCTGAACTCGTGGTGCGCGCCCTGGACGGTAAGATGTTTACCGAAGATAACGTCAACTGGCAGCAATATACCGCAAATCTGCCGCAGACCGCGGCGGTATCAGAAAACTCCAACGCCATTGTCATTCAGTATCAGGGCAAACCCTACGTGCAGCTAAACGGCGGCAGTTGGGTGCCGTATCCGCAGTAAAGACGAAAAAGGCCGCAGGAGAATTCCTGCGGCCTGTTCGGGCGCAAATTGCCAACGCAGCAGACTCACGCCCGCCGGTCCGTCACTTCTGGTTGTGCATCCAGCTGACGATAATGCTGACCACGATGCCAGCAATTATCGGCGCCGCCAGATCGTCCCATAAGATCAGACCTAACTGTGTGAGCGTCATAGAGCCGCCTGTATTGCAATGGCAACCGTTCGCGGCTATCTTTAACTTGTCTGGAGTTATGATAGCCCTCGTTCAGTTGCCTGGTTAACACCAGCAACGTGCGAGGGTTTTCTCTTTCCAGCAACTTATCTATGCCGCCGGGGTTCAAGCCCCCGCAACATTGCGCCTCACCGGGCGAACCCGGCTTGGCGTCGATTCTACTGCTCTGAGTCATCGCCTTCACCACGCCCTTTGGCAATCTGCGAGGCGCATTCCAGCTCTCCCCCGCAGAAATCATCACGCGACAACCCGCTTCCCATCACGCCCGCGCTTTCTCGGGATTCTCATCCTGATCAACGGCAAAGCAAGCCACCAGTTGGCCGCCGTAATCCTTAAGCTGCGGCTGAAGCTGGGTGCATGGGCCAAAGCGTCGGCGGCAGCGCGCATTGAAGGCGCAGCCCGGCGGCGGATTCAGCGGGCTCGGCAGTTCGCCGGTGAGCTTGATGCGCTCGCGTCGATCGTCCGGGTTCAGACGCGGCGTCGCTGACAACAGGGCCTGAGTATACGGATGACGCGGGTTATTAAAGATCTGGTCCTTGGTCCCCTTCTCCACGCAGCGGCCAAGATACATCACCATGACTTCATCAGCGATGTGCTCGACGACCGAGAGATCGTGGGAGATAAACACGTAGGACAAGCCTAAATCCTGCTGCAGGTCCATCATCAGGTTCAGCACCTGCGCACGTACCGAAACATCCAGCGCGGAAACCGGCTCATCGGCTATCACCACATCCGGATCCAGCATCAGTCCGCGGGCAATAGCGATACGCTGGCGCTGGCCGCCGGAGAACATATGCGGGTAGCGATCGTAATGTTCCGTTTTCAGGCCCACCTTCGCCATCATCGCCAGCGCTTTTTCACGCCGCTGCTCTTTGCTCAGGCTACTGTTGATCAACAGCGGCTCTTCCAGAATCTGCCCCACTTTTTTACGCGGGTTCAGCGAACCATATGGATTCTGAAACACAATCTGGATTTTTTGCCGCCGCAGCTTTTGCGCCTGCGGGTCGTGCTTGAGCAGATCCTGCCCCTGATAATACAGCTCGCCGCCGGTGGGAATTTCAATCATCGTCAGCAAACGACCCAGCGTCGATTTGCCGCATCCCGACTCCCCCACCACCGCCAGCGTTTTACCGCGTTCAAGGGTAAAAGAGACGCCGTCCAGCGCTTTCACCAACCGTTCCGGAGCAAACAACCCTTTCTTCACCGGATAGTGTTTTTTCAGATCAATGGCCTGCAACAGCGGTTGTTGCGTGGCGGCCTTTTGCGTACTCATAATCCAGGCCTCCCGGCATCATCGAGTGGGTAGTGGCATTTTGACTGACGGCCGCCGTCGAGATCCGCGAGCGCGGGCTCTTCACTCCGGCATTTATCCGTGGCATAGGGGCAGCGCGGGTTCAGCAGGCAGCCGTTTGGGCGGTCATATTTCCCCGGAACAACCCCCGGTAGCGATGCGAGACGCGCCTTATCCTGGGCAAACTCCGGCAGCGCGCGCAGCAGCGCCTGGGTGTAAGGATGGCGCGGCGCGCGGAAGATATCTTTCGCATCACCGGTCTCCACCACCTGACCCGCGTACATGACGATAATTTTATGCGCGGCTTCCGCCACCAGCGCCAGGTCATGGGTAATCAACACCAGCGCCATATTTTCTTGCTGCTGCAACTCCAGCAGCAGTTCGATAATCTGCGCCTGAATGGTCACATCCAGCGCGGTGGTCGGTTCATCGGCAATCAGCAGTTTTGGCCGGCAGGCGATAGCCATCGCGATCATCACGCGCTGGCTCATCCCACCGGAAAGCTGATGCGGGTAAACGTCCAACCGCGACGCCGGGTCAGGAATACCCACCAGGTTCAGCAGGTCGATCGCCCGCTGGCGGCGGGTTTGCTTATTGCCGCCCTGATGGACCTTAATCGCTTCCATTATCTGATAGCCGACGGTAAAGCACGGGTTGAGGCTGGTCATCGGATCCTGGAAGATCATTGCCACTTCCGCCCCCACCAGCTGACGCCGCTCTTTTTCCGAAATTCGCTGCAGATCGCGGCCGTTAAATTCCAGTTTGTCCGCCATCACCCGACCGGGGTAGTCAATCAGGCCCATAATCGCCAGCGAACTCACCGACTTACCGGAACCCGACTCGCCCACGATACCGACTACTTCGCCCTGCTTCACGCTATAGCTGATGCGGTCCACGGCGCGGAACGGCGCATTTTGCTCGCCGAAATGCACCGATAATTTATCTACATTTAATAACGCCATCTCGAACCTCTTACTGCTTCAGTTTGGGATCGAGCGCGTCACGCAGACCGTCACCCATCAGGTTAAATGCCAGCACCGTCAGCAGGATCGCCACGCCCGGGAAGGTCACCACCCACCAGGCGCTTTGCGCGAACTGCAATACGTCGGAAAGCATGGTGCCCCACTCAGGCGTCGGCGGCTGCGCACCCATGCCGAGGAACCCCAGCGCTGCCATGTCGAGAATGGCGTTAGAGAAGCCCAGCGACGCCTGAACGATCAGCGGCGCAAGGCAGTTAGGGAGAATATTAACGAACATCTGGCGCATCGCGCCGGCGCCCGCTACGCGGGAAGCGGTCACGTAATCGCGGTGCACTTCCACCAGCACCGCCGCGCGCGTCAGACGCACATAGTGCGGTAGGGCGACGAAGGTGAGCGCCAGCGAAGCATTGACGATTGACGGCCCGAAGATAGCCACCAGCACCAACGCCAGCAGCAGGCTGGGCAGCGCCAGCATGATATCGACCACGCGCATGATGATGGAGTCCACCACCCCGCCGAAATAGCCAGCAACCAGCCCCAGCACTACGCCGAGGATCAGCGACAGCACTACCACCAGACAGCCCACCAGCAGCGACAGGCGCGCGCCGTACATCAGGCGCGAGAGAATATCGCGCCCCACGTCATCGGTGCCAAGCAGGTGCGCCATACTGCCGCCATCCTGCCAGAACGGCGGTGCCAGCAGCGAATCACGGAACTGATCCGCCGGGTTATAAGGGGCGAGAAAGTTGGCGAATACCGCGATGATAATCATCACCGCCACGTATACCAACCCGACGACTGCCCCTTTGTTGCGTTTGAAATAGTGCCAGAACTCCTGCAGCGGGGTCATTGGCACCGGCGCGGCGACAACTTTATTTTCTGTAATTTGTGACATGATGGCCCCTTACTTCTTATGCCGGATACGCGGGTTCACCACACCGTACAGCAGGTCGACCAGCAGGTTGACGAGAATAATCATCGTCGCCACCAGCAGCACCCCGCCCTGCACAACTGGATAATCGCGGCGCTGTAGCGCATCGATAAGCCAGCGGCCTAAACCTGGCCACGAAAAAATCGTTTCGGTCAGAATGGCGCCCGCCAGCAGCGTGCCCACCTGCAGACCAATCACCGTAACCACCGGCAGCATCGCGTTGCGTAGCGCATGGATGACAATCACCCGCATGCGGGTTAACCCCTTAGCGCGAGCGGTACGGATGTAATCCTCGCCCAGCACTTCCAGCATCGACGATCGGGTCATACGCACGATCACCGCCAGCGGAATCGTACCCAGCACGATGGCGGGTAGGATCATATGCATTAAGGCATCGATAAAGTCGCCCTGTTCACCCCAGATGGCGGTGTCAATCAGCATAAAACCGGTCAGCGGCAGAGTATCGTCAAGGAATACCGTATCGCTGATACGCCCGGAGACCGGCGTCAGGTTCAACTGTACCGAAACCAGCATAATCAGCATCATGCCCCACCAGAAGATAGGCATCGAGTAGCCGGTCAGCGCCAGGCCTACGGCGGTATGGTCAAAGATGGAGCCGCGTTTTACCGCAGCCAGCACGCCCACCGGAATACCGACGGCGACGGCGAAAATCATCGCGCAGACGCCCAGTTCGAGGGTGGCCTTGAAGCGTGGCACAAACTCTTGCCACACAGGAATGCGGCTTTTCAGCGAGATCCCTAAATCACCGTGCAGTACGCCCCAAATATAATGGGCATATTGCTGCCACAGCGGCTTATCGAGGCCCATTTCGGCCAGCAGCTGCGCGTGACGTTCGGGGGAAATACCACGTTCGCCCGCCATAATCATCACCGGATCGCCGGGGATCATATGCACGAAGGCAAAGGTGAGAAGGGTAATACCGATAAATGTCGGGATGACGAGTCCCAAACGTCGGAGAATAAACTGCAACATAACCCGGATTCTCTCTAGTGACGCCAGGCCTGGTGACAAGGCGTCTGTATTGCTCACAAATGTATTCCCCGAATAGCGGGAATACGCCCCCCGCCTCTCCCACGCGGGGAGAGGGGGTCAGGCATCGTGCTTATTATTCGACAGAGACGTTATCGAAGTGGTGTTTGCCAAGCGGATCAACCACATAGCCTTTGACTTCTTTACGCACTGGCTCGTAAACGGTGGAGTGGGCGATGATCAGCGCCGGAGCCTGGTCATGCATCACTACCTGAGCCTGTTTGTACAGTTCAATACGCTTGTTGTGGTCGTCGGTGGCGCGCGCCGGTTGAATGAGGTCTTCAAACGGCTTGTAGCACCAGCGAGAGTAGTTAGAGCCGTCTTTCGCCGCGGCGCAGCTGAACAGAGTTGCGAAGAAGTTATCCGGATCCCCGTTGTCGCCGGTCCAGCCCATCATCACGGTCTGGTGTTCGCCCGCTTTTGCACGTTTCAGGTACTCGCCCCACTCATAGGTGACGATCTTGGCCTGTACGCCGACTTTCGCCCAGTCAGCCTGGATCATTTCAGCCATACGGCGCGCGTTCGGGTTATACGGACGCTGTACCGGCATTGCCCACAGGTCGATGGTGAAGCCTTTTTCCATGCCCGCTTCTTTCAGCAGCTGCTTCGCCTTTTCAGGATCGTAGGTGTAGTCTTTAACGTCATCGTTATAGCCCCACATGGTCGGCGGGATCAGGTTCTTCGCCGACTGGCCGGCGCCCTGATAAACGGCTTTGATGATCGCTTCTTTGTTCACCGCGTAGGTCAGCGCCTGGCGAACTTTGACGTTATCGAGCGGTTTTTTCTCGGTGTTGAAGGAGAGATAACCCACGTTCAGACCCGGCTGTTCCAGCAGGTTGATGTTTTTATCTTCCTTCATGCGCGCGATGTCAGCCGGGTTCGGATAAGGCATCACCTGGCATTCGTTTTTCTGCAGCTTGGCGTAGCGTACGGAAGCGTCAGGGGTGATGGAGAAGACCAGACGATCGATCTGCGGCTTGGTGCCCCAGTAGCCCGGGAAGGCTTTATACAGAATGCGCGAGTCTTTTTGGTACTGCAGCAGTTGGAATGGGCCGGTGCCGATTGGGTTGAGGTCTACTTTTTCCGGCGTGCCGGCTTTCAGCATGTTGTCGGCATATTCTTTCGACAGGATAGAAGCAAAGTCCATCGCCAGGTCAGCGAGGAACGGCGCTTCCGGGCGAGTCAGCACGAACTGGACGGTATTATCGTCCACTTTCTTCACTTCGCTAATCAGGTCCTGCAGGCCCATCCCTTCGAAGTACTCATAGCTGCCGCCAGAGACTTTATGGTACGGATTTTTGTCATTTTTCTGACGGTCGAAGGAGAACACCACGTCGTCGGCATTCAGATCGCGCGTCGGTTTAAAATCTTTATTATCCTGCCACTTCACGCCTTTACGCAGGTGGAAAGTATAGGTTTTACCATCCTCGCTGACATCCCACTTCTCAGCCAGGCCAGGAATAACTTCGGTCGTACCGGTTTTGAATTCAACCAGGCGGTTGTAAATAGGTACCGAGCTGGCGTCATAGGTGGTACCAGAGGTGAATAGCTGTGGGTTAAAGCCTTCCGGCGAACCTTCAGAACAATAAACCAGGGTTTTAGCTTGTACGCTTGCGGCGACGGTCATGGCGACCAGGCTCAGACCAAGCTTCAGCATCCCTGACTTTTTCAAGGAAATACTCATTATTCTGCTCCAAAACTGTGATGTTGTTTGCATATAGCCGCCAGACCTTTATTTATTTTTTACCCGGTCTGGTCGGTGGTGCCCGAAGGCGTTGAGAGAGATGGGGATTCCGTTCGCTAAAACGACTGAGTTGCAGTACGGATTCTCCATGAAATGCCCCTCATGCCGTACAATCTGTCAACAGAATGGAGAAACGTCAATACAGCTAACCGGGTTTTGCGTCAGGGGTGAGAATCGGTGGGCAAAGATTAAAAAAACTTGATGGCGCTATTTTCAGCAGAGAAATTTATGCTACCGGCAATAAACCAGAATAAAGCCCTTAATAGTTTGCAACATCTGGTGATAAACAATTCTTAAAAATGGTGAAAATTTCTTCCCATGTGGCCATTATGTGAGCGATTAATAGCGCGAACGTTAAAACGCACAGCGGAAAATGCTGTACTTAGTCATAAGCTTCGCGAAAAAAGATCTATTCATCGATAAAAAAAAGCAATGGAAGATGTCACAAAACAGCGAACAGCTGGCGAGATGCGCGGGGAAATGCGATTTTTGTGATTCTGACAAGGTTTTCACCCCGGCTTGCGCTGCGCTTAGCCGGGCTACCGGGCTGGTTATGCGCTGTGCGAATGTAGCCCTGATAAGGCGCTTGCGCCGCAATCAGGGAAGCGCTCGAGTCGAACCTCTGCCCCCGGAGGTTCTCATCCTCTTCGGGCCACAGATGCAAAAAAAGCCTGCTCGTTGAGCAGGCTTTTCGAATTTGGTCGGTGATAGAGGATTCGAACCTCCGACCCCTTCGTCCCGAACGAAGTGCGCTACCAGGCTGCGCCAATCACCGAATGCGGGGCGCATCTTACTGCTGGGATGCACACCCGTCAATGCCTTATTAGCAAAAAATCAATCAAGCGGCGAGAATCTCGCCACTGCAGCTATTCTTTCACCGCTTTCTTCGAAGCCGGCACGCGACACCAGTTATTGTTTTCATTAATCCCGCCGTCCGGCGAGGTATAACCAAGACAACCCATAATGGTGTCATACAGCTCAACGTGACGGTGCGGAGCCTTCGTCGCCGCCTGCTGCTTGAGACGCGCAAAGGAGGCGGCATGGTCCGGGTTCGCCAGATACTTATCCGACATCCAGACCATCATCGGCACGCGGAACTGTTCCGGCGGCGCCATCATACGCGGCGTACCGTGCAGATGTTCGTGTTCATTAATCGACTCGCCGTGATCGGCGGCGTAGAACACGATAGCCTTTTTATCACGCAGTTGGTCCAGCACGCTGACGATAAAGTGATCCACGTAGGTGACGCTATTATCGTAAGAGTTTATCAACTCGGCCTTCGAACATTTGCTGTCCACGCCGATACACTCCGGTTTCCATTGCGCGAAGCTGCGCGGATACCGCTGGGTGTAGTTAAAATGCGATCCCTTGGTATGCAGGATAATCAAGCGCTTGCCATCAGGATTTTGCTCCATACCGCGCTTCATCTCATCGACCAGCAGCATATCATCCACGTTCTTGCCGCGGTTGCGCGGCTCGGCGCCGATCTGCTCGCGATAGGCGATATTGTTGGCCATCGTATTGCTGTAGAACCACATCTCGCTCTGCATGGCGTACAGGTCGCCGGCAAAACCTAGCTGGTGCAGAACAGCGAACACATTCTGCTCTTTCAACGTCCGCTGCGGATTATCATCCGCCCCGCCCTCACGCACAAACATACAGCGCAACGACAGCTTGGTGGCGGTATCGCAAGAGGTGCCGCGGAATGCGACAAGATTCTTCTCTTGCGCCAGCTTCGGCGTGGTATTGCGGTTATAGCCGAGTATACCCATATGATCCCAGCGGGTGGTCTCGCCGATGATAAACACCACGTAAGTATCATCAAGATCCTGCGGCGCCACGTAGGTGAATTTTTTCGCCGGATTAATCAAAGATTTATTATCAGACGACTCATCCACCTGCGCCCAGGCGTACAGCCCGAGCGCCGACAGCCAGTTTGAAGGCAGATACGAGTTGGCAATGACGCCGCCGTAGCTTGGCATATCGACCTCTGAATTGCGCTCAACGTTCTTCTGGCGCACTTCCAGCAGGCGAATCGGCCCCCAGACCATCAGCCCGGCCAGCACGACTATCAGGATATTTTTCACCCGCTGACCCGGCGTTTTGACCTGTTGCAGCAGCGTCTTACGGCAGCGGTTGCTCCAGATAAGAAGGAGCGGCAACACGCTAACCGCGGCCAGCCAGAGGATCAGATGCCAGCCGATAACCTCTTTCGAAAGGTCAATATCGGTGGTCATCACCGAAGCGATTATGCCGTAGCCAATCACCACATTGAGGAAAGTCATGTAATAACTTGCCCCAGCGGAAAACAGCACCACCAGCGTGGCTAAGATGCGCCAGACCCGACGGCCAAATAACGAGAGCAGACGCAGCAGGAAGAAGGTGACCAGCACCGTCGCCACCAGTTCCACCACTCCGGACAACCCTTTCCAGACGGTAAACTCTTGAGCGTAACCATCGAAACGACGGAAAAACACCGCGGCGTTCATAAACCAGCCGATGTACAGCGCAAGCCAAAAACTCAGCTTCTGCTGCGACATCGTTTTAATGTATTTCATGCAAGCAAACCTGGGAAACGAAGAGATAAAACCGCCCTGATTAAAACGATATAAACAGGAAGATTAATTAAGTGCGTCTGGGTTGGTTATCGGAAACCTCTACAAAGCGCGCTAAGTAGACCACAGCAAATGGGAAAAGTATCCGCGAGGAATGTGATTCAGCCAGATATTTACAAAATATCTGGCTGGTAAGGCATTATTCGCTTAGGAAGGGCGATGCTATCAGGCGTGCGCCTGGTGGTAAATTTCGCTTTTCGGCTGACGAATGGTAGTGGAAAGCGCCAGCGACAAAATCAGCAGAGCGAAGATGACGCAGAAGGTGACGTAGAAGCCGCCGAACACGGAGGCAATCAGCGAACCGCAAATACTACCGATACCGAAGCCGAGATAAATCACGCCGTAGTTTTTCGCCAGGTTATTGAGGCCAAAGAACTCGCTTACCAGCGACGGGAAGACGGTAATGGTGCCGCCGAAGTTAAAGGCCACACAGGCAATCGCCGCAAAGAAGGTCATCGCATTTAGCGGCGCGAACAGCAGGGCCGCCATACCAACCAGGGAGACCACCTGACCGATGGTAATCACGCGGATACGGGAGATTTTGTCGGACAGGATACCCAGCACCAGGCGGCCGCTCAGGTTAGCGATAGAAATCACGGTAACCGCATTCGCCGCCGTCGCCACGTCGAGATGCACCATGCCCTGCGCGATATCTTTTGCTACACCAATCACATACAGACCGCTCATGCAGGCCGTCAGGAACATCACCGCCAGCATCCAGTACTGCGGTTTACGCATGGATTCAGCAAGGGTGAAATCATTTTCGACAACGCCGTTGGCGGTAGTGGTCGCGGGATGATTCGGCGCATCTTTCATCATGGTGGCGCCAAAGACGATCATCACCAGTACGATAGCGCCCCAGATAACAAAGGTTTTTTCCAGCCCGACCGTCGCCAGCAGGTGACTATCGATAAATTTAAAACCGAGGCTGCCAAGGCCATAAGCGCCAATTGAGAAGGCGGAAATCAGACCTTTACGCTCGGGGAACCACTTCACGCAGTTCGACAACGTCAGCAGATAGCCCGCGCCGTCCGCCAGACCGACCAGCAGGCCGGCGCTCAACCACAGCATCATCAGGCTGTTGGCATGGGCTGTGAGGAAAAAGCCGACGCCAAGCAGGATGCCGGATGCCATGGTGACGCGTTTCACGCCAAAGCGTTCCTGCAATTTACCGGCAACGGAAGAGGATAACGCCAGCCCAAGACTTAACAGGCCGAAGGAAAATGCCACCTGGCTTACTGGCTCGTCCAATTTGCTGGCCAGAGAACTATTAAACAAACTCCATGTATAAACCGATCCCAGAGCGAATTGCGTAATGATCGTGCCAATCAGCGTGAGCCAACGGGTATATTGAGTGTTTGCAGCGTTCATAGCAGATGTCCTGAAGGATTAACTGCCGCCACAATAACCAAATCCCCAAATCCGGTGGGGGAAAACGGCATGAACTGCCATCAATGAGGAATGAAATGCATTTATGGCGGAATGAATGACATTGCAAAACATTCATTCCCTAAATTTCACTCAAAAAGTTAGTGTGCGCTACCTCACAGAAACGCGCCGTTACTGAGATTTAACAGTAACGACTGCATTTCAAATGCGTAACAAATTCGGTCAGAAATTGGCGCTGACGCCCATCAGATACAGCGTATTTTCACCCGACGGAACGTTATCTGCCTGTGAAAGTGTAGCCCACGCCGCCAGATGTGAACCCAGCGGCATATCTGCGCCCAGCGTGACGTCGCCCCAGCTACCGTCTTTTCCGCGGCTAATCGACGCATTGTTATCGATAGAGATAGACTGGTTATAGCTCACCTGCGCCCATGGATGCACGCCCCATAGCTGTTGGTAATCCATACGCCAGCCGAGCGTGTTGACGTAAATACTTTCGCCCGCACGACGCGTCGCGGGCGGCGGGTTGAGATCGCTACGCAAGCTGGCGACCGGCCCGGAGGTCACGCCGCTGGCCAGTGAGTAGTTCCATCCCACGCTCATGCCGTGACTCAAATCCGGCGGCACCAGCGCCTGATTCAACGCCAGTCCGGCGGGCGCTTCTGACGCCCTCATTCGCTCGGCGAGAATATCTTCATAACGCGGTTGGTGATCGCTATCCCATGTATAGCGTTCCGACGTATTACTTTTTGTATCGTTAGCGATATATTCCTGTTGCCAGGCATTGGCGCCTGAAACACACGACACCCAGATAGTGATGCACGCCGGGGCCAACCCACCCCGGAGGCCATTGCATTTCTTTATTATCATTAATGCGACTCCAAAAGAGCCGAATCGGCAATGTTGCTGTGTTTTTATACTCAAAATAATTCGAGCTGCCGCCCACTTCTACGCAACTTGAAGTATAAGGAGTTGATGGGAAGTGGTTTCCCTGTATTAACTATTATCTTTATCTTTCAGCCGTCAAGGCGGATGAAAAAGTTTTCTGACGAAAGGGAGAGAAACATGCAACGTTGCGGATGGGTAAGCCAGGATCCTCTTTATATCCAGTATCACGATAACGAATGGGGAGTCGCCGAGAGAACGCCGCAAAAGCTGTTTGAAATGATCTGCCTCGAAGGCCAGCAGGCGGGACTCTCGTGGATAACCGTACTGAAAAAACGGGAAAACTATCGTCAGGCCTTTCACCAGTTTGACCCGATTCGCGTAGCGGCCATGGATGAAGCTGACGTCGAGCGCCTGTTACAGGATGCGGGCATCATCCGCCATCGGGGGAAGATCCAGGCCATCATCGGCAATGCGCGGGCGTTTCTCGCCATGGAAGCCAACGGTGAAGCATTCAGCGATTTTGTCTGGTCGTTTGTCGATAATCAGCCGCAAATTACCCATGCCGCGACGCTCGCCGAAATCCCCACCACCACACCAGCCTCCGATGCTCTATCTAAGGCGCTGAAAAAGCGCGGCTTTAAATTCGTCGGCTCCACTATCTGTTATTCATTTATGCAGGCCTGCGGGTTAGTCAACGATCACGTGACCGGTTGCTGTTGCCACCCCGGGAGACCAGCATGATCAAAAAATGGGATGCCGCAGAGACCGGCCCGCTACTCGAGTTGTGGCTGGAAAGCACTATTTACGCGCATCCGTTCATTGCAGAAAGCTACTGGCGGGAGAGTCTGGAAGTCGTGCGCGATGTCTATCTTCCCGCCGCCGCCACCTGGGTGTGGCAGGAGAATGATGCGCTGAAAGGGTTTGTCAGCGTGATGGATTCGCGCTTCGTCGGGGCGCTTTTCGTCACCCCGCAAGCGATCCGCCACGGTATCGGCCGCGCGCTGCTTGATGAGGTCAAGCAGCACTACGACTGGCTAAGTCTGGAGGTTTATCAGAAAAACGTGCGGGCGGTGAATTTCTACCACGCGCAGGGCTTCCGTATAGAAGACTGCGCGTGGCAGGACGACACCCAGCATCCGACCTGGATTATGCATTGGCCGGCGGGTCAAATGCGCTGAGCGCCAGCGCGGGTCCATCATATTTTTCCAGCCATGCCAGCGCCGTATTCCCGGCGCAACCGTTGCCCAGACGCGAGGTCGGAATATCTTTCGTCAGCACGTTCACCGCGCCGTTTTTGCAAATTCCGACATTGGGGTCGATATCCGGCCACGCGCCTTCATGCAGGCAAATCACCCCCGGGCGAATACCTTCCGTGACCACCGCGCCGGCCAGTACCTGACCACGTGAATTCCACACCCGCACCAGATCGCCGTCGGCGATATTGCGCGCCTGCGCGTCCAGCGGATGGATAGTCAGCGGTTCGCGCCCGGCGACGGCGTAGCGTTCTCGCAGCGAAGTCTGGTTCAACTGGCTATGCAGGCGGTGCGCCGGGTGGGCGGAAAGCACCTGTAGCTGACCCGCCTCGGCGTTGCCGTGCCACTCATCAGGCTCGAGCCACATCGGGTGCGGCGGACAATCGGCATAGCCAAAGCCGGCAATGGTCGGCGAGTGAATTTCAATTTTCCCGCTCGCGGTTTTTAACGGGTTAGCCTGCGGGTCTGCGCGGAATGCCGCGAAGCGGGAGAATCGGGCATTGTCCGGGTTTTCCGGCATTTCTATTAGCTGATTAGCCTGCCAGAATTCGGCAAACGGCGGCAGCGTCACCTGCTGCTGCGCCCCGCGTTGGGCGGCAATCTGGTAGAAGGTCTCCAGCCATTGCAAATCGTTTTTTCCTTCGGTGAAACGTTCGCGACCGCCCGCCTCCCAGCGTTCGCTCAGGTCCGCAAAGACATCGAAATCATCGCGCGCTTCATCGCGCGGCGCGACCACCCGCTTCATCGGCACCAGATGCTGATTGCTGTAGTCGCCGGTCATGGTCAGATCGTTGCGCTCAAACGAAGTGGTCGCCGGTAAGACGATATCGGCATGGCGCGCGGCGGCGGTCCAGAAGCATTCGGAAATCACAACCAGCTCCGGCTTCTGCCAGGCCTGAATCAGGCGGTTGGTATCCTGATGATGGGTAAAGTTGGCGCCGCCCGCCCACCAGATAAAGCGGATATCGGGAAAGCGTCGCGTCATCCCGTTGTGCTGATAGCTTGCCCCAGGGTTTTCCAGCGCCTCAACGATACGGGCGACCGGGATTTTCTCCACCGCATCGGTTCCTCCCGCCACGCTCCCCTGCATAGAGGCCAGCACCGCGGCGCGGCGCGTCGGGTTGCCGCCGTTGGCAAAGTGGTAAGAAAGACCAAAACCGCCGCCGGGCGTGCCAATCTGCCCCAGCATCGCCGCCAGCGTCACCAGCATCCAGTGTTTTTGCTCGCCAAACTGCTGGCGCTGCATGCCCCAGCCGGACATCAGCATGGTGGTATTTTCATGGAAAAGTTTTGCCAGTTCGCGGATTTTATCCGCCGCTACGCCGCAGATCGCCGCCGCCCATTCGGCGGTTTTGGCGACGCCATCGCTTTCACCACTCAAATAGCGGGCGAAAATGTCATAACCGCTGGTACAGCGGGCGAGGAATTCATCGTCCTGCCAGCCATGCTCGACCAGGGTATGGGCGATCCCCAGCATCAACGCGACGTCAGTGCCCATATGCGGCGCGATCCACTCCATTGATTCGCCAAAGAAATCAACGCTTTCCGATCGCATGGGATCGATACAGATCAGCCGTTTGCCGCTCTGGCGCAGGCGATCAAACCAGGGGATCCCTTGTTCATCCGAGGCGTTCCAGGCAATTTTCAGCGTATTCAGCGGATTAGCGCTCCACAGCACCACCACCTCGCTGTGCTCCAGAATAAGCGGCCAGCTGGTCTGCTGCTGATAAACTTCATTACCGCCTACCACATAAGGCATGATCGCCTGCGCCGCGCCGGTTGAATAATCGCCGAGGTGGCCGGTATAGCCCCCGGCAAGACTCATATAGCGCTGCAGCAAGGTTGCCGCCTTATGCAACACGCCGTTAGAACGCCAGCCATAGGAACCGGCGAAAATCGACTGCGGGCCGTAGCTTTCACGGATCCGCCGATGCTGAGCATCAATCAGGTCAAGCGCCTGCTCCCAGCTTACCCGCACGAATTCATCCTGACCGCGCACGCCCTGCGGCTGTTGGGGCGAGGCGAGAAAGCCTTTTCGCACCATCGGATAGCGAACGCGAGTTTTACTATGCACCTGTTCGCGCACCGCCGTTTGCAGCGAGTTGGCGAAGGGAGTGTCCAGCGCGCCGCGGGACGAAATCACATTTTCACCATCCGTCTCTACCAGCATTGGCCCCCAGTGGGCCGCGGTTAGGATGGTTTTAGTTGCAGATGAGGTTGGCAAAGCAGGCTCCTGGGTCAGCGAATGCAGGTGTTGTGGCGGTTTGTTAGTCAACCGTTCAATGTTACTTACAAAAAGAGATACCCTGCGGGGAATTTTCTCCGTATTCGGACGTCATAATCAACCGTCACGCTTGCGGTGGCAAAGAATAAAAAGGATTAAGGAAATAAGATGAAAAAACGCGTACTGATGATTGCTGCTATCGTTAGCGGCACACTGGCTATTTCTGGTTGTACTACCAACCCTTATACCGGCGAACGCGAAGCAGGAAAATCCGGCATCGGCGCGGGTATCGGCTCCTTAGTGGGCGCAGGCGTCGGCGCGCTCTCCTCTTCCAAACATGACCGCGGCAAAGGCGCGCTGATTGGCGCAGCGGCAGGCGCGGCGCTCGGCGGCGGCATCGGTTACTACATGGACGTGCAGGAAGCGAAACTGCGCGAAAAAATGCAGGGAACCGGCGTCAGCGTGACGCGAAATGGCGACAACATCGTGCTTAACATGCCGAATAACGTCACCTTTGACAGCAGCAGCGCCAACCTGAAACCTGCAGGCGCCAACACCCTAACCGGCGTCGCGATGGTGCTGAAAGAGTACGAGAAAACCGCCGTTAACGTCGTCGGATATACCGATAGCACCGGCAGCAACGATCTGAACATGCGTCTGTCACAACAGCGTGCCGACAGCGTCGCCAGCGCGCTCATCACTCAGGGCGTGGCGGCTAACCGTATTCGCACCACCGGCATGGGCCCGGAGAACCCGATCGCCAGCAACAGCACGGCGGAAGGCAAAGCGCAGAACCGTCGCGTGGAAATTACCCTCAGCCCGCTGCAGTAATCTTCTCGTTTCCGGCCCGGCAGCCTTCCTGCCGGGCAAAATGCTTGATATCGCTATTTTTCGCGCTAAGGTGTTGGCAGATTTTCAGCAAAGGAAGCCATCATGGCGAAAGCGGCGCGAGCAACCATCAGCGACGTGGCGAAAGCCGCGAAGACCGGTAAAACCAGCATTTCACGCTATCTCAACGGCGAAAAGCATCTGCTATCCGACGATCTACTGGCGCGGATTGAAAAAGCGATTGCCGAGCTCAACTACCGTCCCAGCCTGATGGCCCGTGGCCTGAAACATGGCCGTACCCGCCTGATTGGCCTGATCATCGCCGATATCACTAACCCTTACTCCGTGAACGTGTTAAGCGGGATTGAAGCCGCCTGCCGCGAAAAAGGCTTCACCTTGCTGGTATGTAATACCAACAACGAAATCGATCAGGAGCTCCACTATCTCGACCTTTTACGCAGCTATCAGGTTGAAGGGATTGTGGTTAATGCGGTCGGCATGCGCGAAGAAGGCCTCAACCGTCTGCAGCAATCCGCGCTGCCGATGGTGCTTATCGACCGTAAAATCCCCGATTTCGCCTGTGATGTCGTGGGGCTGGATAACACCCAGGCCGCCACCACCGCCACCGAGCATCTGGTAGAAAAGGGTTTTGAAGCGCTGCTGTTTTTAAGCGAGCCGATTGGCTCCGTTAACACCCGCCGCGAGCGCCTGGACGCCTTCCGCGCCACCCTACAGCGCTATACTGGCGTAGTGGCGGAAAATGCTGAAGTACCGCTTAACGATGGCGCCATGATGGATAACGTCCTGCGCCAGTTCCACGCCCGCCACCGCGGAATGCGCAAAGCGGTGATTTCCGCCAACGGCGCCCTGACGTTACAGGTAGCCCGCTCGCTGAAGCGCGTTGACCTCATCTGGGGCAGCGATATCGGCCTGCTGGGCTTCGATGAGCTGGAATGGGCGGAGCTGGCCGGCGTCGGCATCACCACCCTCAAACAACCAACCTGGCAGATTGGCTATGCCGCAGTCGAACAGGTCGTCAGACGTATCGAAGGCGGCAGCGACCCCATCTGCGAGCGGGTGTTCTCCGGCGAGCTCATTGTGCGGGGATCAACTTCTCGTTAACGATTCATCGTGATGACGATCATAAATTAAACATCCTGGCCTTTTCTTTGGAACCGGTACCATCTAGCGTAATAGGGAGTTAAGCCCCACCACGCCAGGAGTTTGTTCAATGGCCAGAAAAATCATTGTCGTCACCGCCGCTTATGGCAACGACCACGTTAAAGCGCTTGGCGGGCAGTCCGCCGTATTACCCTTTATCGCCGGTTCCGGCGCCGATGGCGTGGAAATTCGCCGCGAGCTGTTCAGCGCGGCGGAACTGAAGCAGTTGCCGACGCTGGCGGCCGACATTGAAAAACGGGGCCTGCAGGCCTGCTACTCCGCGCCGCAAGCGCTGTTCGCCGACAATGGCGAGCTCAATCCTAATCTCCCGTCATTACTTGAGGAAGCGCAAACCCTCAACGCCCTGTGGCTGAAGCTCTCCCTCGGTCATTTCGTCCATAATCAACAGCTGGAGACGCTGCGCGATATTCTGAGCGACAGCGGCATGGCGCTGGTGGTGGAAAATGACCAGACCGATTGCGGCCAACTGGCGCCGATGCAGCGCTTCAAAGCCGCCTGTCGGGTCCATCAGATGCCGGTGACGCTGACTTTCGACATGGGGAACTGGCTGTGGGTCGGCGATTCGCCGGAAGAAGCCGCACGCCATCTGGCCCCCGCAGTCAGCTATATTCATGTGAAGGCGGCGGAGCCTCATCATGAGAAGTATCGCGCCGTCCCACCGGACCAGGCGGACGCACGCTGGCTGGCGCTGCTCGATAACCTGCCCGCCGACGCGCCGCGCGGTATTGAATTCCCGCTGGTCGGCGACGACCTGACCGCCGTCACCCGCCATTACGTTGATCTGCTACGCGAGGATTAAGCCATGGAAAACTTAGATGTCATTACCATTGGCGAAGCCATGGCGATGTTTGTCGCCACCGAAACCGGCGAACTGGCGGAAGTTGAACGCTTTATCAAACGCGTGGCCGGCGCTGAACTGAACGTGGCGACCGGACTGGCGCGACTGGGGCTGAAGGTGGGCTGGGTGAGCCGCGTCGGCAACGATAGTTTTGGCCGTTTCGTGCTGAATTCACTGGCCAAAGAAGGTATTGACGCGCGCGGCGTAGCCGTTGACGAGCGCTACGCTACCGGCTTCCAGATGAAATCTAAAGTCGAAAATGGAACCGATCCCATCGTGGAATATTTCCGTAAAGGATCGGCTGCCAGCCATCTGTCGACGGAAGATTTCCGCGCCGATTACTTCACCAGCGCCCGCCATTTGCACTTAAGCGGCGTCGCCGCCGCGCTGTCCGACAGCTCGTATGCATTGCTGGAACATGCGGCCAACGTAATGAAAGCCGAAGGGAAAACCCTCTCTTTTGACCCAAACCTGCGCCCGGTACTGTGGAAAAGCGAAGCCGAGATGGTGGAGAAACTGAACAGCCTCGCCTTCCAGGCTGATTGGGTTTTGCCAGGCTTAAAAGAGGGGGTGATTCTTACCGGCCAGCAGACGCCGGAAGGTATCGCTGATTTCTATCTGTCGCGCGGCGTTAAGGCGGTGGTGATTAAAACCGGCTGCGACGGCGCATGGTTCAAGACCGCCGACGGCGAACAGGGCGCCATCGCCGCGATTAAAGTCGATAACGTGGTGGACACCGTCGGCGCGGGCGATGGCTTTGCCGTCGGCGTGATCAGCGCGCTGCTGGAAGGCAAAACGCTGACGCAAGCCGTGAACCGCGGTAACAAAATTGGCTCGCTGGCCATTCAGGTCCAGGGCGATAGCGAAGGGCTGCCCACCCGCGAAGCGCTGGGCGAATAATCTTTTCACCTAAAACAGCCGTCCTGTACCCTACATGCAGTGCGGCACAGCAGCGCCCGTCCCGGCGGGCGTATGTCACCTCATTGACAGAGGCAAGCCTATGAACAGTTCAACAAATGCAGCAAAACGTTGGTGGTACATCATGCCTATCGTGTTTATCACGTATAGCCTGGCGTACCTTGACCGCGCCAACTTCAGCTTTGCATCGGCCGCGGGCATTACCGAAGACCTTGGCATCACTAAAGGCATCTCATCGCTGCTGGGCGCCCTTTTCTTCCTTGGATACTTCTTCTTCCAAATCCCCGGAGCGATTTACGCCGAACGCCGCAGCGTGCGTAAACTTATCTTTATCTGCCTGATCCTGTGGGGCGGCTGCGCCTCGCTGACCGGCGTAGTGCATAACATCCCGGCGCTGGCGGCCATCCGCTTTATTCTTGGCGTGGTGGAAGCGGCGGTCATGCCGGCGATGCTGATTTACATCAGTAACTGGTTCACCAAATCAGAGCGTTCGCGCGCCAACACCTTCCTGATCCTCGGCAACCCGGTCACCGTACTGTGGATGTCGGTCGTATCGGGTTATCTGATCCAGGCCTTCGGCTGGCGTGAAATGTTTATCTTTGAAGGGATCCCTGCAGTAATTTGGGCCTTCTGCTGGTGGGTACTGGTGAAAGACAAACCGTCGCAGGTGAACTGGCTGGCGGAAAGTGAAAAAGCGGCGCTGCAGGAACAGCTGGAGCGCGAGCAGCAGGGTATCAAAGCGGTGCGTAACTATGGCGAAGCCTTCCGTTCACGCAACGTGGTGCTACTGTGTATGCAATATTTCGCCTGGAGCATCGGCGTGTACGGTTTCGTACTGTGGCTGCCGTCAATCATCCGCAGCGGCGGCGAAAACATGGGGATGGTCGAGGTAGGCTGGCTCTCTTCAGTACCCTATCTGGCGGCAACGATTGCGATGATTGCCGTCTCCTGGGCTTCCGATAAGATGCAGAACCGTAAGCTGTTTGTCTGGCCGCTGCTGCTCATTGGCGGGCTGGCGTTCATCGGCTCGTGGGCCGTCGGCGCCAACCATTTCTGGGTCTCTTATACCCTGCTGGTGATCGCCGGCGCGGCCATGTACGCCCCGTACGGTCCGTTCTTTGCGATTATCCCGGAGATGCTGCCGCGCAACGTCGCCGGCGGCGCGATGGCGCTGATCAACAGTATGGGAGCGCTGGGTTCCTTCTTTGGCTCATGGTTCGTCGGCTATCTTAACGGCGCAACCGGCAGCCCGTCCGCCTCGTACATTTTCATGGGTGTGGCGCTTTTCGCCTCGGTATGGCTTACTTTAATTGTTAAGCCTGCTAAGAATCAAAAACTTCCGCTTGGCGCTCATCACGCCTGAACTACTTACGCTACGGAGATTCGCATGAAGCCGTCTGTCATTCTCTATAAAACGCTTCCCGACGACCTGTTACATCGTCTGGAGGAACATTTTTCCGTCACCCAGGTGAAAAACCTGCGTCCGGAAACCGTTTCACAGCACGCGGAGGCTTTCGCCCAGGCGGAAGGTTTACTGGGTTCGAGTGAAAAGGTTGACGCCGCGTTACTGGAGAAAATGCCGAAGCTGCGTGCGACCTCTACCGTGTCTGTCGGCTACGACAATTTTGATGTCGATGCGTTGAACGCGCGCAAGATTTTGCTGATGCATACGCCGACCGTGCTGACCGAAACCGTCGCCGATACGGTGATGGCGCTGGTGCTGAGCACCGCGCGTCGGGTGGTTGAGGTCGCTGAACGCGTAAAAGCGGGCGAATGGACCAAAAGCATCGGGCCGGACTGGTTCGGCTGCGATGTACACCATAAAACCTTAGGCATCGTCGGCATGGGCCGCATTGGCATGGCGCTGGCGCAGCGCGCGCATTTCGGTTTCGGCATGCCGATTCTGTATAACGCGCGCCGTCAGCATCCGCAGGCGGAAGAGCGCTTTAACGCCCGCTACTGCGATCTGGATACCCTGTTACAGGAAGCGGATTTCGTCTGCCTGATCCTGCCGCTGAGCGAAGAGACCCACCACCTGTTCGGCGCAGCGCAGTTTGCCAAAATGAAATCTTCCGCCATCTTCATTAACGCCGGGCGTGGTCCGGTGGTTGACGAGCAGGCGCTGATTGCGGCGCTGCAGGCCGGTGAGATTCACGCCGCCGGTCTTGATGTCTTTGAACATGAACCACTGGCAAAAGATTCGCCATTACTGAAACTGCCGAACGTGGTCGCGCTGCCGCACATTGGTTCCGCTACCCACGAGACGCGTTATAACATGGCGGCCTGCGCGGTAGACAATCTGATTGACGCGTTGAACGGCAAGGTAGAGAAGAACTGTGTGAACCCGCAGGTGAAGTAAGCGAGAAAAGCAGAAGCCCGGCCGGCGGCGCTTACGCCGTCAGCCGGGAGAACAGCGATATACCGATTAACGCGTGGCGTTAACCGCCGCCGTCCAGGCCTGATTAAAGGCCTGATGCTGTGCGGCCAGCGGGGCGATCAGCGCATTGTACTGGCTCGCCTGCTGTGACGTCGGGAACTGAATACCGTTGGCCACGAAGCTCACCTGCGTCCCCTGCTGAGCGACAAAATCACCCACCTGGACCAGCTGCTGAGTAAAGATCTGCGCGGCCGGGATCAGCGGCTGCAGCGCATTCGCCGGCGCCGTCACGACTTTATTAAACACCTGGTCATAAACCGGCTTAAGGTCATCAGCCTGCTTCAGCGCGCCATGCGCGGCATCGGCCTGCATTTTGGCGTTTTCCAGCTGCTGGCTCAGCACGCCCAGCGCGCCGTTAGCCTGACGCAGCGGTTCACGCTGAGTGGTATAATCCTGCGCCACGCGAATGGCGTTAACGCTATCAACCACCGGGCGCAGACCTGCATCCATCGCCTGGCTGACCTGCTGTGAATAAGCGTAAATCACCGCATAATCGGAAACGAAGGGGCCGAACTGTTTTTTCTGATCGGCGGTAAGCGTTGGCAGACGTTCGCCGCTACGCATCGCCGTATTCTGCAGGAAGTCGATGAACGCTTTGCGCTGATCGCCTTCTTTATCAAAACACCCACTCAGGCTAACCACCATTAATATGGCCGCAACGGCCGCAAACCAGCGAGAGCAGGACTTTCCTGTCGCCATTTTTTTACTCCTTCAGCCAAAAAAAGCGCAAACAGGCACACGCGTGCCAGACGCTGACAAGGATAGTCCAGGACGGGCTTGCAGGATACCCTTTCCTGATAATCTTACCGTGGAAAATGCCCTTTTTTGCCACCCCGGCGCCAGCCATGTCCGCTGTTAAGTTCATCACATTTAACGCGATAACTTAACCGGCAAAAATAGTAAATATCTTTTTGATTTAATTAAAATTAATAAAATCATCGGTGAATGAGTTGGGCAAAGCGGACGATAATCGCACGCTTCCTGACGGCGGCACATTGTCTACAGGCAGGTTCAATGGTTTGATTAATGAGCGATTAACGGCGTTATGTTCGATTATCGCACAAACAACATCAATGATAGCGAGGGAGACTATAACAATACCTCTGTCCCCCGCTCAGCCTGCCAGGAATGCCGTATGAAGAAAACAACCATCGATATTCAGGCTTTTATCAACGAACATCCATTCACTAAGTACCAATGGATGATTCTCGCCTTATGTTTTATTACCGTCGCGATGGACGGATTTGATACCGCGATTATCGGATTTATTGCTTCAGACCTGGTACAGGAATGGGGCGTTGAGAAATCCGCGCTGGGCCCGGTAATGAGCGCCGCTCTGGTCGGGCTCGCCGTCGGCGCGCTGACGGCCGGGCCGCTCGCCGACCGTATTGGCCGCAAGAAAGTGCTGATTATGTCGATCCTGGTGTTCGGCGGCTTTAGTTTGTTAACCGCGTTTGCCAGCAGCCTGAACCAACTGACATTATTACGCTTCCTCACCGGGTTGGGCTTAGGCGCGGCAATGCCGAATGCCGCGACGCTAATGAGCGAATATGCTCCGGAACGCCGCCGCGCGCTGATGGTAAACCTGATGTTCGTCGGCTTCCCGATGGGATCGTCGCTCGGGGGCTTCCTGTCAGCCTGGATGATCCCGCACTATGGCTGGCAAAGCGTGCTGGTGCTTGGCGGCGTGATGCCGCTGCTGCTGGCCGTGGCGTTAATGTTCCTGCTGCCGGAATCCGCCCGCTATATGGTCGTGAAACGGCAGCCGGCACAACGCATCGCCGCCATCCTGAAGCGTATCGCGCCGCTGCCGGATGCGGTTGAATTTGAGCTACGTGAAGCAGGCCAGGTGAAGGAAAAGTCGGCCATTGGCGTGATTTTCTCCCCGCGCTACGCCGTGGGCACCGTGATGCTGTGCCTGACCTATTTTATGGGATTATTGATTTTCTATCTGCTGACCAGCTGGCTACCGCTGCTGATCCGCGAAACCGGCGCCTCGATGAGCCAGGCTTCTATCATCACCGCGCTGTTCCCGCTCGGCGGCGGGATTGGCGTATTGATCCTCGGCGCGCTAATGGACAAGATCAACCCTAACAAGGTGGTTGCCGTCGGCTGGCTGCTCACCGGCGTCTTTGTTTGCCTGGTCGGTTTCTCAACCAGCAATCTGCTGCTGATGGGAGTGATGGTGTTCATCGCCGGCAGCATTATGAACGGCGCGCAATCATCAATGCCGGCGCTGGCTGCCGGGTTCTATCCAACCCAGGGCCGTGCCACCGGCGTTGCCTGGATGCTCGGTATCGGCCGCTTCGGCGGGATCCTCGGCGCCTTCAGCGGCGCTTTCCTGATGCAGGCGCAATTGTCGTTTGAAACCATCTTCACGATGCTGGCGATCCCGGCGTTTTTATCCGCCATCGCTCTGCTGGTGAAATACAAAATGAGCCAGCGCCAGCCAACCGTCAGCGAAAATGACAGCAAGAATTTACAAAAAGCCTAATCAATCCAGCCAGCGCTCTGCGCTGGCTTTTTCTTGCCGCAAACCATCATTTACATAAATTTTCTAAAGCCGCTGTCGATGTTAGGAATCATCATCTTAGCTTTTACGCACGCCGCTTTTCCGGGTGATTAACGAAACCACGCCAACAAATAATCACTGCGGTTATTATTTTCCTTACTTTTGCGACTATTCTTAAATGGCTCGATGTATTTTCCTCTCCGCAGTGAGACAGAATAGGAGCTCTCAATGGAATATAAAGATCCCGTATTTGATTTGTTGAGTAACCTGGAACAAATTGTTTTTAAAGATCAGCCGCAAACGGCCACGCTTGCCCGTACACCAAGCGTTTTTAATGAATTTGAACGGCTGCGTAAAGGCACAGGGCTTAAGACCGATGATTTCGCCAATGCCATGGGCGTCAGCGTCGCAATGGTCGAAGAGTGGGAGTCGCGACGGGTAAAACCGTCATCCACGGAACTCAAACTGATGCGCCTGATGATGGCCAATCCGCAGCTCTCAAGGCAGCTAATAGATTGAAAAACTGGTTTACTATCTTCTTTTGGTAACGGTCCTGATGCAGGGCCGTTTTATATCCTGATGAAAAAAAGTTTGCTATCCGACTGAGAACATGCGTTAATGCTCGCAGGTTTGATGTACAGACCACAGAGCAGTCGAATAGAGCAGTCCTTCAAAGGTTATCCATTAGATATCCCCGTAGTGAACTTTCCCTTTATCGCTTTAAATCTGTAGTCCAGACCACTACGCCGCAAGGCTCACTAATTTTTTTAAAGGTAATTCACTATGTCCGGTAAAATGACTGGTATCGTAAAATGGTTCAACGCTGACAAAGGCTTCGGCTTCATCACTCCTGACGATGGCTCTAAAGACGTGTTCGTACACTTCTCTGCTATCCAGAACGATGGCTACAAATCCCTGGACGAAGGTCAGAAAGTTTCCTTCACCATCGAAAGCGGCGCTAAAGGCCCGGCAGCTGGCAACGTAACTTCTCTGTAAGTTCAAGCCGCTAAGAATAATAAATCCCTGCCTTATGGCGGGGATTTTTTTTATCTATTCCGGCGCCACAATCTCACTGATAAACAGTCGCAAGGACAATCCAGATCCGGCAGCTTATCCGGCACCAGGTGGGAACAGCACTTACCGTCGCAGCCAGTGACAACATCACAACCATCGCAAGCATCGCGCTTTCTTCCCGGTTTACGTCTTTTTTTACCCGCTGGGTTAGCCGCGAGTTTTTGTTGCTGTAGGGTTTCCGCAGCCACCCGACAGTCGGCGAATCGCTGACGAATTTCTCGCCAACCGTCAACGACGCCTTTGTTATGAATAATGTCTTTTACCGCACCTGAACAACCCTGCGTATGATGTAAAACGCTATAGGCGCAGCGGTAGCCCTTACGGGGAGAGACAATCCGTTGATAGAAAACAATTAATTTTAAAATTAGGTTGTCCATATATACCTAAAATGTACTGGCTATCAGTCATCATATCCCTCCCGATCGACCGACAGGTATAAATGAATTCCTAAAAACGACCACTTTTAAATGACAGTGAAATGCCAGCCCGTATCCCGCCACTCCAGGCAATGGGTCAATTTCAGGCCTTGTAAAAATACCTCGTCATGCGATACCACCAGCATCGCGCCGGGAAACGCCGCCAGCGCGCTTTCAATTGCCTGGGTCGACGCCAGATCGAGGTGATTGGTCGGCTCATCCAGTAACAGAAGTTGTGTTGAGTCCCGCCGCCAGAGCGCGCAGGCAAGCGCCGCTTTCAGTCGCTCGCCGCCGCTTAACGCCGCCAGCGGAAGGCTGACCTTGTCAGCCCCCAGCTGGAGCTGCGCCAGACGGCTACGCAGCATTCCTTCATCCAGCGGAGTGTTTCCTAAGTTCAGGTGCTCCATTGCCGATAGTGATAAATCCAGCTGCGTCAGATGCTGATCGAGATACGCCGCGCTCACCGACAGCCGAACATCGCCAGAGGTTGCCTGCTCCAGCCCCACCAGGGTTTTCAACAATGTTGTTTTGCCACAGCCGTTTGGCCCCTTTAGCGCGATACGCATCGGGCCATCCACCCGCCAGTCGAGCGGCGCGGTGGATGAGTGAGCTAACTGCAGTGATTCCAGTACCAGTACCTGCTTGCCGGCGGCCACTTCACTGCCCGGTAGCGTGAACATCACCGGACTATCTTCTTCTACCCGCTCCCACGCCTGCTGCACGGCGGCATTCAGGCTGCTGTTCTGTTCACGATGCTGACGGCGCAGCGTGCCCGGGCGCTCTTTTGCGGCCCCCTTGTACTTCACACGTTCGAAAGAGGCGATATTCAGCGTATCGACAGTACGCAGCGTCTGCGCCGATCGCCGCTGGGCCGCATCATGCTCCTTTTGCATCCGCGCCCGGGTGCGCCGCCGTTCGATAGCGGCATGCTCCAGCGCCGCTCGGGCGGCCTGTTGCTCCGCTTCGCGCTGCTGCTGATATGCGGCATAATTACCGCCATAGCTGCGCAGCGCCGCCGGCGTTAGCTCAATAATCTTCGACATCCGAGCCAGTAATTCACGGTCGTGGCTGGCGATTAATGCCCCGCCCCGCCAGATTTCCAGCTGCTGATACAGCCACTCCCTGCCCTGACGATCGAGATGATTCGTGGGTTCATCCAGCAACAGATAGTCCGTGCCGGAAACAAATGCGCCGCACAGCAGCGCCTTCATCCGTTCGCCGCCGCTGAGCGAAAAAGCGGGACGATCGGCGGAGAATGCCGGGAGATCGGCATCGCGAAAGGCTGAACTCAGGCGATCGGGCAGATCCCAACGACCATCTAACAGTTCGAAGTCATCTGCCAGTCCTTTCCCCTGTTCAAGACGGGACAAAGCGTCAAATAGCGGTGCATAACCCAGTAGCGAGGCAATGGTGGTCCCGGCCGTGAGGGTCGGCTGCTGCGCCACCCAGGCAACCGTAGCCGACCGTTCGATATGTCCGCCGGAAGGAGAATCGAGGCCCGCCAGCAGACGCAACAGGCGTGTCTTGCCAACGCCGTTGCGTCCAACAAGGCCGCAAAGCAACGGTTCCAGCGATAAATTCAGCGGCCCAAAAAGCGTCTGTCCCGTCGCGAACTGACAGGTGACCTGATGTAAAACAAATGAGGGGGTGTGGGCGCAATGAGCCATAAGCACTCCTGAATGAAATCAATACTCCCCTACCCGCAGCGTCTGCAAGGTAAGGCGTGAAATTCATCAGTCGTGTTTGTTCATTTGTCGTGTGCGCTCCAGTGAGACGAGGGATTCGTCGGGACATAGGATAGCCAGGCCCGAGCCTGGATTTCAAGATTATTTTTTCACCATCGCGATAAAGCAAAAAAAAGCCTGCCGGATGGCAGGCTTTTGACCTTTCTCGAGATAGTTACTGCAGCAGCGAAATATCCGCAACCTGCAGGAACAGCTCGCGCAGTTTGGACAGCAGCGTCAGACGGTTGATGCGGACATCTTTGTCTTCAGCGTTAACCATCACATTTTCGAAGAACTCATCAACCGGCTCGCGCAGCGCAGCCAGCTCAATCAGCGCATCCTGATAACGGCCTTCGGCGAAGTATGGCTGCAGCTTATCACGCAGCACCACCAGATTACCGGCCAGCTTGATTTCCGCCGCTTCTTTCAGCACCGAGGCATGAACGATATCGTTCAGGGTCTCGTCGGATTTCGCCAGGATGTTGGATACGCGCTTGTTTGCCGCCGCGAGGGCGGAGGACTCTTCCAGCGTACGGAAGTGCGATACGGCCTTCATGCGCGCATCGAAATCCGCCGGGCGAGTCGGACGACGCGCCAGTACCGCCTGAATAGTGTCAACGCCGTAGCCTTCGTCCTGATACCAGGCGCGGAAGCGTCCCAGCATGAAGTCGATGACGTCATCAACGACGTTGGCGTTAGTGAGTTTCTCGCCGTACAGACGCACCGCTTCTTCGGTCAGCGTTTGCAGATCGAGATTCAGGTTCTTCTCAACGATGATACGCAGCACGCCCAGCGCGGCACGACGCAGCGCAAACGGGTCTTTATCGCCTTTCGGATGCTGGCCGATACCGAAAATACCCGCCAGGGTGTCCATCTTGTCGGCAATAGCCACCGCGCAGGCAACCGGGTTAGACGGCAGCGCATCGCCGGCAAAACGCGGCTGATACTGCTCGTTCAGCGCCACTGCGACGTCTTCCGCTTCGCCGTCATGACGCGCGTAGTGCATCCCCATCACGCCCTGCGTGTCGGTGAACTCGAAGACCATATTGGTCATCAGGTCACACTTGGACAGCAGACCCGCGCGGGTCGCATGGTTAACGTCAGCGCCGATTTGCTCGGCAATCCAGCCCGCCAGCGCCTGAATGCGATCGGTCTTGTCGCGCAGGGTTCCCAGCTGCTGTTGGAACAGCACGGTTTCCAGACGCGGCAGGTTATCTTCCAGACGTTTTTTACGGTCGGTATTGAAGAAGAACTCGGCATCCGCCAGACGCGGACGAACGACCTTCTCGTTACCGGAGATGATCTGCTGCGGATCTTTGGACTCGATATTCGCCACGAAGATGAAGTTCGGCAGCAGTTTGCCGTCGTTAGCATAGACCGGGAAGTACTTCTGGTCGCCCTTCATGGTGTAAACCAGCGCTTCGGATGGCACCGCGAGGAATTTCTCTTCAAACTTCGCCGTCAGCACTACCGGCCACTCGACCAGAGAGGTCACTTCTTCCAGCAGGCTTTCGCTCAGGTCAGCTTTACCGCCAATCTTACGCGCCGCCGCTTCAGCGTCCGCTTTGATTTTGGCTTTACGCTCGGCGTAGTCCGCCATCACTTTACCGCGCTCCAGCAGAATCTGCGGATACTGATCGGCATTGTCGATGGTGAATTCCGGCTCGCCCATAAAGCGATGTCCACGGATGATACGGTCGGAAGCGATGCCCAGAATGGTCGCCGGAATAACCTGATCGCCCAACAGCAGGGTCACAGTGTGTACCGGACGCACGAAGTGAACGTCAGAAGCGCCCCAGCGCATCAGTTTCGGGATCGGCAGCTTCGCCAGCGAGGTTGCAACCATGTTCGGCAGCAGAGTCTGCGCGCTTTCACCTTTAACGTGGGCACGATACAACAGCCATTCGCCTTTATCGGTGGTCAGACGTTCAGCCTGATCGACGGTGATTCCACAGCCGCGCGCCCAGCCTTCGGCCGCTTTGCTTGGTTTACCTTCCGCGTCAAACGCCTGGGCAATGGCCGGGCCGCGTTTTTCGACTTCGCGATCCGGCTGCGAGGCGGCCAGATTCGCCACTTTCAGCGCCAGGCGGCGCGGCGCGGCAAACCATTCGACGGCGCCGTGCGCAAGGCCAGCGTTGTCCAGTTCCGCAGTAAAGTTGGCAGCGAAGGATTCAGCCAGGCTGCGCAGTGCTTTTGGTGGCAGCTCTTCGGTGCCGATCTCCACCAGGAAAGTTTTCTCAGACATGGCCGCCTCTTATTTGTCTTTGTTGCACATCGGGAAGCCCAGGGCCTCACGGGAAGCATAGTAAGCTTCTGCCACTGCTTTGGTCAGGGTGCGGATGCGCAGAATATAGCGCTGACGCTCGGTGACGGAGATGGCTTTACGCGCATCCAGCAGGTTAAAGCTATGGGCGGCTTTGAGAATACGTTCGTAGGCAGGAAGCGGCAGCGGGTTTTCCAGCGCCAGCAGTTGCTGCGCTTCTTTCTCGTACTGCTCGAAGCAGGTGAACAGGAAGTCTACGTCCGCATATTCAAAGTTATAGGTGGATTGTTCCACTTCGTTCTGGTGGAACACGTCGCCGTAGGTGGTTTTGCCCAGCGGGCCATCGCTCCAGACCAGATCGTAGACGCTGTCCACGCCCTGGATGTACATCGCCAGACGCTCCAGGCCGTAAGTGATTTCACCGGTAACCGGTTTACATTCCAGGCCGCCAACCTGCTGGAAGTAAGTGAACTGCGTCACTTCCATACCGTTCAGCCACACTTCCCAACCCAGCCCCCAGGCGCCCAGCGTCGGGTTTTCCCAGTTATCTTCAACGAAGCGGATGTCGTGGATGGTCGGATCCATACCCAGCTCTTTCAGAGATCCGAGGTACAATTCCTGAATGTTGTCCGGAGACGGCTTAATCACCACCTGGAACTGGTAATAGTGCTGTAAGCGGTTCGGGTTTTCGCCATAGCGACCGTCGGTCGGGCGACGAGAAGGCTGCACGTAGGCGGTCGCCATCGGCTCTGGCCCCAACGCGCGTAAGCAGGTCATCGGGTGGGAGGTGCCGGCGCCAACTTCCATGTCCAGTGGTTGAACAATGGTGCAGCCCTGACGAGCCCAGTAATCCTGTAAGGTCAGGATCAGGCCCTGGAAGGTCCTGGTATCAAACTTTTGCATATTATTTCGTGCTGGATACGTGTGGATTTAAAGGAAGGGATCAGTATACCCGCTGGCTGCGAGATATACAGTATGAAACGCCTTTGTTTAGCGAAATTTGAGCAAAGCGGCGCCATCATGCGGCGTTCAAGCCGCATTTAGCGCATAGAAAGATGCAAAAACTGGCCGTCCGGATCAAAAGAACAGATAAAACGTTCATTCCGCGAAGTCAGGCCGGAAAGCTCATAGCTCGCCTGGAACTGCTCGAAATGATTGACGTCGACGCGACGGGTGTCTGTGCTATAACGTAACGCCGCCTGATCCTTGCATAGTTTTTCCATATTCAGCGTCGTTTGCGGCGTGATACGTGCCTTTTGCGCTTTTTGGACAGGTTGAGCAGGTGTCTGGCTGCAGCCGACCAGCAGCAGCGCCACCAGGACTGATACGAAATATTTCATCACTATTTTTCTCAACCGCCTTGTTAGCCAATTGTTATCGTGCAGACCATGTAAACCCAGACAAACATTTTGCGAATCTCACTGATGCTCTACAAGAGTGTGGCGATAAACTCAGAATATTCCATTGTGATGACGACAAACTACGGGAGTCAGACTCTTTTTACGCAGGAGCCATGAGGTACAGATGCAGGAAAAAATAAGCTGGATTACCAACTTGCGCGGCATAGCATGTCTGATGGTCGTGATGATTCACAGCACCACCTGGTATATTACCCATCCGCATAGCATCAGCCTGTTTGAATGGGATATCGCTAACCTGCTTAACTCGGCATCGCGCGTCAGCGTCCCGCTTTTTTTCATGATTTCAGGTTATCTTTTTTTTGGCGAACGCAGCGCCCAGCCGCGTCATTATCTGCGCATCGTGCTGTGTATCCTGTTCTACAGCGCGCTGGCGCTGCTCTATATCACCCTGTTTACCCATATCAACGTTGGGCTGTCATTAAAAAACTTACTGCAGAAGCCGGTGTTTTATCACCTGTGGTTTTTCTTTGCCATTGTGGTGATTTATCTGCTCTCGCCGCTGATTCAGGTGAAGCAGGTCAGCGGCAAAATGCTGCTGGCGCTGATGCTGGTGATTGGCCTCATCGCCAACCCTAATACGGTAAGTATTAAAGCCGGCGGCATTGAATGGCTACCGATCAATCTTTATATCAACGGCGATACCTTTTACTACGTACTGTACGGGATACTGGGCCGGGCGATCGGCGCTATGAACACTGACAGAAGAGGATTAACCCTGCTGTGCGCGCTGCTGTTTACCGCCGCGGTGTGGGTTATTTCACGCGGCACGCTGCATGAACTGCAATGGCGCGGCGATTTCGGCGATACCTGGTATCTTTATTGCGGACCAGCAGTATTTGTCTGCGCGACCTCGTTGCTGACGCTGGGCAAAAACATCCTCAATAATCGCGAGCTCCCGGGTATTGCGTTAATTTCCAGACATTCGTTAGGCATTTATGGTTTTCACGCGCTGTTTATACACGCGCTGCGCGCAAGTGGTCTTGAGCTTAGCCGCTGGCCATTACTGGATATTGTATGGATTTTCGCCGCTGCGCTCTTGGGTAGCCTGGCGCTGTCTGTACTGGTGCAGCGAATTGACCGCCGCCGGTTAGTGAGCTAAAAAAGCGCCCGCCGTTCAACGCGGGCGCCGTCGGTTACTCTGCGGCCTCTTCGATTACTGCGTTCCCCTCGCTTAACGGCGAGCGATCCCAGGCGTCACGAATATTCTTCTGTACTGCTACCGCGCCGAACAGGCTCAAAAAGAATGCCAGGCCATAGAAGCCTTTCTCGCTTAACATCAGCGTTGCGTTCCACAATCCCACTACCAGCAGGCCTATCGCAATCACGAAGGCGATCAGGCAGGACATGTAATACATAGCGGTGGTTGGAATTTTGTCGTATTTATCACGTACCGTTTTCTGATAAGAAGCGGCGGAAAAAAGACCCAATACCAATACGGCAAAATAGTAGCCCTTTTCATTGAGCTCCATTGGCGCGTTCCACAGGCCAATCAAATACACGAGGATACCGCCCACCAGCGCAATCCATGAGATCAGGTGAAACGCGGGTGAATATGTCGTCGCTTTCATTTCCATTACTGACTACCTCTCTTCGCTGTCGACTGACAGCTTATTCCACTGAGCTATTGCGAGCTTTATCCGCGACTTTGGCGGGATAAGATATCGCTGAAGCGCCATACATACAGACAAACCATGCCATCACGTAAATGCTTTTTTCACGCCACGGCGCGGGGACAAACCAGGCGCCGACCAGCAGCAATCCCACCGATAGCAACAGCACCAGCCGGCACAGAGAGATAAAATCGTCGTCTCGCTGCGCTTCCAGCTCCGTTCGCTGATGCGTGAGCACGGCAAACATCCCCATCACCAGCACACCAAGAAAGTACCCTTTGCCGCTGAATAGCGGACACGTTCGCCAGATGCCGATTAAGTAAACCAGCGAGCCCAGCAGCATGACCAATCTTGCCGTCGTACGTTTTAATTTCATTGCGCCTCCCTGGCCATCGTAACGCTCATTATGACCGGGGAATTGCCAGTTGCGGCGGTTTCAGCGAATTGAAATCCACAATTCGGAATAAATAAATATGTGAATTAAATCAATGCAAAGTGAATCATTCAGAAAGGGAATTCGCCCCAATAAATGGGGCGAGAACATCTTATGACATCAGTGGCTTAAGCTGCTGATAGATCTGGCGGAATGTTTCACGACGCGGCGCATAACGGGCAAACCGTTGAGCATCAGGCAAGTGCGCCTGCTCCAGCGGCAGCTGCGGCAGGAGGTCAGAGAAAGCCGCACCTTGATGAACGCCCAGCTGCGCCAATCTTGCCGCGCCTAACGCCGGGCCGACATCGCCGCCGGTGCGGAAATTCAGCTGCTGCCCGCTAATATCGGCGAGCATTTGCCGCCAGTATGCGCTCCGCGCGCCGCCGCCGATAAGAGTGACGCTTTCCGGTTTCACGCCGCAGGAGTGCACAACATCCATACCGTCGGCCAGCGCGTAACCCACCCCTTCAAGCACCGCCCGCGCCAGTTCGGCGGGACCATGTTGATGGGTAAGGCCGAAGAACACGCCTTTAGCCTGCGGATTGTTGTGCGGGGTACGCTCGCCGGAAAGATAGGGGAGAAACCACACCGGATCGGCATTTTCGGCCGCCGCCTGCGCCGCGGCGAGCAGCGCCGGTACGCTGCCAAGGCCGGTCAACTTCGCCGCCCAATCCAGACAAGACGCGGCGCTGAGCATCACCGACATCAGATGCCAGCGGCCCGGCAGCGCGTGGCAGAAACTATGCACCGCGCTTTCCGGTTTACTCAGAAAACCATCGCTGACGGCGAAATAGACGCCGGAGGTTCCCAGCGATAACATCGCCTGCCCGGCATCGGCCATGCCAACGCCGACAGCGCCTGCGGCGTTATCACCGCCGCCCGCAACCACCAGCGCCCGCGGCATATTCCACGCCTGGGCTACCTCAGCACGCAGTTGGCCGGTCACCTCACAGCCTTCAAATAGCGACGGCATATTGTCGCGGCTGAGCCCGCAGGCGGCGAGCATCTCATCGCTCCAGTCACGACGCGCGACGTTCATCCACATCGTGCCGGCGGCGTCGGACATATCGCTGGCGAATTCACCGCTCATGCGTAGCCGCAGATAATCTTTCGGCAACAGGACCTTATCAACCTGTTTAAAGATATCGGTTTCATGACGCTGCACCCACAGCAGCTTAGGCGCCGTAAAGCCCGGCATCATCAGGTTACCGGTGATTTGCCGCGAAGCGCCGACTTTTTCTTCCAGCAGCATGCACTCTTCGCCGCAGCGGCCATCATTCCACAAAATCGCCGGACGCAGCACCCGTTGCTGTTTATCGAGCAGCGTGGCGCCATGCATTTGTCCGGCGATCCCTAAGGCTTTTACCTCACGCAGAGCGTGTTGCGATCCCAGCGCTTGCATCGCGGTATTCGTCGCCTGCCACCACTGTTCGGGATCTTGTTCGGACCAGAGCGGATGTGGGCGCGAGACGGTCAGTTTTTCGGTATGCGTCGCCAGTACGTCGCCCTGTTCATTGAGCAGAATGGCTTTTACGCCCGAGGTCCCTAAATCAATCCCGATATACATGCAGCGTCTCCTTAACACGAACGCCACGGCAAAGCGTGGCGCAGCAAAAATGGTTACAGCCAGCGCCCGGATTTAGCGGGCGCTTTTGTCGGCATTACTTATCGAACAGGTAATGATTCACCAGGTTTTCCAGCAGTTCCTGATGTCCGCTGTGGTGCTGCGGCGCCAGGTTGTGCTGAGTCGCATAGTGCGCGATGTCGGTCAGGGTCATCTGGCCTTTAAGGATCTGCTGGCCCAATTCACCGTTCCAGCCGGCGTAGCGTTTTGCCACGCGTTTATCCAGCTCGCCATCTTCAATCATGCGCGCCGCGACCTTCAGCGACAGCGCCATGGTGTCCATCGCACCGATATGACCGTAGAACAGGTCGTATTTGTCGGTGCTCTGGCGACGAACTTTAGCATCAAAGTTCAGGCCGCCGGTGGTGAAGCCGCCCGCTTTGAGGATCTCATACATCACCAGGGCGTTCTCTTCCACGCTGTTCGGGAACTGGTCGGTATCCCAGCCAAGCTGCGCATCGCCGCGGTTAGCATCAACCGAACCGAACAGGCCCAGCGCAATAGCCGTCGCGATTTCGTGATGGAAAGAGTGGCCGGCAAGGGTGGCGTGGTTGGCTTCAATGTTCAGTTTAATCTCTTTTTCCAGACCAAACTGTTTCAGGAATCCATAAACCGTGGAGGCATCATAATCATACTGGTGCTTGGTCGGCTCCTGCGGCTTCGGCTCGATCAGCAGGGTGCCCTGGAAACCAATTTTGTGTTTGTGCTCAACCACCAGCTGCATAAAGCGGCCGATCTGCTCGCGTTCCTGACGCAGGTCGGTATTAAGCAGGGTTTCATAGCCTTCGCGACCGCCCCACAGAACATAGTTTTCACCACCCAACTTGTGGGTCGCATTCATTGCGGTGACTACCTGAGTCGCCGCCCAGCTAAAGACTACCGGATCGGGGTTAGTCGCCGCCCCTGCGCCATAACGCGGGTTGGTAAAGCAGTTTGCCGTCCCCCACAGCAGTTTGACGCCGCTCTGCTGCTGTTTTTCCGCCAGCACGTCCACCATCTGCGCGAAGTTGTTGCTGTACTCTTTCAGCGAAGCGCCTTCCGGAGAAACGTCGACATCATGGAAGCAGTAATACGGCACATTCAACTTATGGAAAAACTCAAATGCCACTTCGGCTTTACGCTTCGCCATTTCCAGCGCTTCGCCCGGCTGCTGCCATGGTCGATCGAAGGACCCCACGCCAAACATATCCGCGCCATTCCAGCAGAAAGTGTGCCAATAGCAGGCGGCGAAACGCAGGTGGTCTTCCATGCGTTTACCCAGTACTAATTCATCCGGATTGTAGTGGCGGAAAGCCAGCGGGTTAGTCGATTTCGGGCCTTCATAACGAACGCGTTCGAGTTGATCGAAATAGGTCTGCATAGAGAACTCCATATTCAGGGGTGCGGCGAGTAACAAGTTATACGCCAATATAGAATTCCACTTTCGCCTTCCTCAATTACGTTATTTCACACCGCCATTGAGAGAATCCACAAACGTGCGCCAGCTCGCAAAAATAATTCCTCTCCGCATCATTTCTGGAATCCTATGATGGAAGAAGAATGAAATAATCTGCATACTCTTGAATAAAATACGATCGCGGTCATAAATTACAAAACAAACTAAATTTCATAATGCGAAAATAAGAACAGGTAATTGCCAGCCCTCGCTTCCCCGTTAAGAATCTGCAACGTATCTGCAACCTGAAGTTTATTCCTGTACGCCTTACCTACCCTTTGAAAAGGTATCGTTATTATGAAGATAAAGAACCTTTGCCTTACGCTCTGCGCCTCATCGCTCCTTCTCGCCAGCATGGCGGGTATGGCTAAAGAAGTTAAGATTGGGATGGCCATCGACGACCTTCGTCTGGAACGCTGGCAAAAAGATCGCGATATTTTCGTTAATAAAGCAGAATCCTTAGGCGCCAAAGTATTTGTGCAGTCCGCCAATGGCAACGAAGAAACGCAAATGTCGCAAATTGAAAATATGATCAACCGCGGCGTCGATGTTTTAGTGATTATTCCTTACAACGGCCAGGTGCTCAGCAACGTTATTAAGGAAGCAAAACAAGAGGGAATTAAAGTCCTCGCCTACGATCGCATGATTAATAATGCTGACATCGATTTTTATATTTCTTTCGATAATGAAAAAGTCGGTGAAATGCAGGCCCAAAGTCTGGTTGACAAAGTGCCGCAGGGTAATTATTTCCTGATGGGCGGCTCGCCGGTGGATAATAACGCCAAACTGTTCCGCGCCGGCCAGATGAAGGTACTCAAACCTTATGTCGATGAGGGCAAAATTAAGATCGTTGGCGATCAGTGGGTCGACGGCTGGCTGCCGGAAAATGCGTTAAAAATCATGGAAAACGCGCTGACGGCGAATAACAACAAAATTGACGCGGTAGTGGCTTCCAATGACGCGACCGCCGGCGGCGCTATCCAGGCGCTAAGCGCCCAGGGGCTGGCGGGTAAAGTCGCTATCTCCGGGCAAGACGCCGATTTGGCTGGCGTGAAACGTATTATTTCCGGCACCCAGACGATGACCGTTTATAAACCTATCACCACCCTTGCCACCAACGCTGCCGAAATCGCCGTTGAATTAGGCAACGACCAGCAACCCAAGGCCGACGCCACGTTGAATAACGGCTTAAAAGATGTCCCCTCGCGCCTGTTAACGCCAATTGAAGTCAATAAAGAGAATATTGACGCCACGGTGATTAAAGACGGTTTCCACAAAAAGAGTGAACTGTAATGGCTGACGCCCCGATACGGGGCGTCATTTTCGTCCTGCCGGATATCGCTTTTGCGGAGTCTCTATGTCCTGGTTACTCGAAATGAAGAACATCACCAAAGCCTTCGGCGCGGTTAAAGCCGTGGATAACGTCAGCCTGCGGCTGAATGCCGGGGAAGTGGTGTCGTTATGCGGTGAAAATGGTTCGGGGAAATCAACGCTGATGAAAGTGCTGTGCGGGATCTATCCGCACGGTAGCTACGAAGGTGAAATTATTTTCGCCGGCGAGACGCTGCAGGCGAATCATATTCGCGATACCGAGCGTAAAGGTATCGCCATCATTCACCAGGAGCTGGCGTTGGTGAAGCATCTCACGGTGCTGGAAAATATCTTTCTCGGCGCCGAGATCTCACGCCATGGCCTGCTGGATTACGAAACCATGACCCTGCGCTGCCAGAAGCTGTTGGCGCAGGTGAATTTATCGATCTCGCCGGATACCCGCGTCGGTGATTTAGGTCTGGGCCAGCAGCAGTTAGTCGAGATCGCCAAGGCGCTGAATAAACAGGTACGTTTGCTGATCCTCGATGAACCCACGGCATCGTTAACTGAACAAGAAACCGCGACGCTGCTGGCGATTATTCGCGATCTGCAAAACCACGGTATCGCCTGTATTTATATTTCGCACAAGCTCAATGAAGTTAAAGCCATCTCCGACACTATCTGCGTAATACGTGACGGTCAGCATATTGGCACCCGCGACGCCAGCGGAATGAACGAAGATGACATCATCACTATGATGGTCGGGCGCGAGCTCACGGCGCTGTATCCAAACGAACCCCATAGCCATGGCGAAGAAATCTTGCGTGTCGAGCATCTCACCGCATGGCACCCGGTAAACCGCCATATTAAGCGCGTCAACGACGTCTCATTTACCCTCCGCCGCGGCGAAATCCTCGGCATCGCCGGGTTAGTCGGCGCCGGGCGCACCGAAGCCGTACAGTGCCTGTTTGGCGTCTGGCCGGGGCGCTGGCAGGGAAGCATTTTTATCGATGGCCAACCGGTGACAATTAACAATTGCCAACAGGCGATTGCCCATGGCATCGCCATGGTGCCGGAAGATCGCAAAAAAGACGGCATCGTGCCGGTGATGGCAGTCGGCAAGAACATCACTCTCGCGGCGTTAAACCAGTTCACCGGCCCGGTGAGCAGTCTCGACGACGCCGCAGAGCAGCACTGCATCCAGCAGTCGATTCAGCGGCTGAAAATTAAAACGTCATCGCCGGATCTGGCGATTGGCCGCCTGAGCGGCGGCAATCAACAAAAGGCGATTCTGGCCCGCTGCCTGCTGCTCAACCCGCGCATCTTGATCCTCGATGAACCAACCCGCGGCATCGATATCGGCGCGAAATACGAAATCTACAAGCTTATCAATCAACTGGTGCAGCAAGGCATCGCCGTCATCGTCATCTCATCCGAACTGCCTGAAGTGCTCGGGCTGAGCGATAGGGTACTGGTGATGCACGAAGGCAAGCTTAAGGCCGATTTACTTAATCAAGGTCTGACCCAGGAACAGGTGATGGAAGCCGCGCTGAGGAGCGAACGCCATGTCGAAAAACACGTCGTCTGAAATCAAACTCACCCCATCCGCCCCTACCGCTTTTCCGGCGCTGAAAGGGCTCAATCTCCAGGTTTTCGTGATGATCGCCGCGATTATCGCCATTATGCTGTTTTTTACCTGGGTTACCGACGGCGCCTATTTGAGCGCACGTAATATTTCCAACCTCCTGCGGCAAACCGCCATCACCGGCATCCTCGCCGTCGGCATGGTGTTTGTGATCATTTCGGCGGAAATTGACCTCTCCGTCGGCTCGATGATGGGGCTGCTCGGCGGGGCGGCGGCGATTTTCGACGTCTGGCTCGGCTGGCCGCTACCGCTCACCATCCTCGTTACGTTGGTTATGGGGCTACTGCTCGGCGCGTGGAACGGATGGTGGGTCGCCTATCGTAAGGTGCCCTCTTTCATTGTGACCCTTGCCGGCATGCTGGCGTTTCGCGGAATTTTAATCGGCATTACCAACGGTACCACCGTCTCGCCCACCACACCGGCAATGTCGCAAATCGGCCAAAGTTATTTACCGGACGGCATCGGCTTTGGAATCGGCGTTATTGGCATGGCGGCTTTTATCATCTGGCAATGGCGCGGACGGATGCGCCGACAGGCGTTAGGGCTGGCGACCACCAGTTCTGGCGGCGCCGTTGGTCGTCAGACCATCACCGCGGTTATCGTGCTGGGCGCTATCTGGCTGCTCAATGACTATCGCGGCGTGCCGACGCCGGTGCTCATACTCGCCGCTCTGCTGCTGGCGGGCATGTTTATGGCGACCCGCACCGCTTTTGGCCGCCGCATCTATGCCATTGGCGGCAATCTGGAAGCGGCTCGCCTCTCCGGGATTAACGTCGAGCGTACCAAGCTTGCAGTCTTCGCCATTAACGGCCTGATGGTGGCCATCGCCGGGTTGATTCTCAGCTCGCGGCTGGGAGCAGGCTCGCCTTCCGCCGGCAACATCGCCGAACTGGACGCTATCGCCGCCTGCGTGATTGGCGGCACCAGTCTGGCGGGCGGCGTCGGCAGCGTTGCTGGCGCGGTGATGGGGGCATTTATTATGTCGGCGCTGGATAATGGCATGAGCATGATGGACGTCGCCACCTTCTGGCAATACATCGTCAAAGGCGCCATTTTACTGTTGGCGGTCTGGATGGATTCGGCTACCAAACGGAGAACATAACGGTATCACTATGAAAAATGCCCGAATAACTTGCGCCACCGCCAAACTTCGCAATAAGGCGCTTGAAATAATTCGGGCATTAGCCGGTATTGTATGACCGGGGTAAGAGCAGGAATATCATCTATGTTTGAAAAGCGTCACCGCATTACGCTGTTATTCAACGCCAACAAAGCCTATGACCGTCAGGTGGTTGAAGGCGTTGGCGAATATCTGCAGGCATCACAGCTGGAATGGGATATTTTTATCGAAGAGGATTTTCGCGCGCGTATCGAAAACATCAAAGAGTGGCTGGGTGATGGCGTGATCGCCGATTACGACGACCCGGAGATTGAAAAGCTACTGGCGGATGTCAAAGTGCCGATTATCGGCGTCGGCGGCTCTTACCATAAGCCAGAATGCTATCCGCCTGTTCACTATATCGCCACCGATAATGCCGCGCTGGTCGAAAGCGCATTCCTGCATCTGAAAGAAAAAGGCGTGAACCGCTTCGCCTTTTACGGGCTACCGACCTCCAGCGGCAAGCGCTGGGCGATGGAGCGCGAACACGCCTTCAGCCAGCTAGTCGCCAAAGAAAAATACCGTGGCGTGGTCTATCAGGGGCTGGAGACCGCGCCGGAGAACTGGCAGCATGCGCAAAATCGGCTCGCCGACTGGCTACAAACGCTGCCGCCGCAAACCGGCATTATCGCCGTGACCGATGCCCGGGCACGTCACGTCCTGCAGGCCTGTGAGCTGCTGCATATTCCGGTGCCGGAAAAATTGTGCGTTATCGGTATCGATAACGAAGAATTGACCCGCTATCTCTCCCGCGTCGCGCTCTCTTCCGTGGCGCAAGGTACCCGGCAAATGGGCTACCAGGCGGCGAAACTACTGCACCGTTTAATGGAAAACGAAGCGCTGCCGCTGCAGCGCCTGCTGGTGCCGCCGATGCGCGTCATTGAGCGGCGTTCCACCGATTATCGCTCACTCACCGACCCTGCGGTGATTCAGGCGATGCATTACATCCGCAACCACGCCTGCAAAGGCATTAAGGTTGAGCAGGTGCTCGACGCCGTCGGTATTTCCCGCTCTAATCTGGAGAAACGCTTTAAAGAAGAGGTCGGCGAGACCATCCACACGGTGATCCACAGCGAAAAGCTGGAAAAAGCGCGCAGCCTGCTGGTCTCCACCACGCTATCGATAAACGAAATTTCGCAGATGTGCGGTTATCCGTCGCTGCAGTATTTCTATTCGGTGTTTAAGAAAGAGTACGACGTGACGCCAAAGGAATACCGCGACCAGCACAGTGAAGTAATGATGTAGCGGGAAAGAAAAATGCCCGGGCTTACGCACCGGGCATTGATGATTACATATGAGCGGCAATTAAGCGCTGATTGTCCTGATACATGGCGAAGAGATAGTTGTTGTAGCTCGACCCTTTTGTCGAATATCCCTTCAGCTTGTGGATCATCGCGCTGGCAGTTACTTCCTGATCCGTCTTACGCAGCTGTGCGCGAGACTTACGGAAGGATGAATAAGCCGGGTGCGTATTCAGGTTTTTTACATAAGCCTGAACCGACTGCTCGACAGATTCAAACTGGGAGTAGCCTTTCATTGCACCGCGACAGTTACCGCCGCCACACTTCATACCAAACAGGTTGTTGTTCTCACGCGCCAGCTTCGAGGTGCCCCAACCGCTTTCCGCCGCCGCCATGGTTGCCACCATGCTGTTCGGAATAATGTCGACACGCTCAAGCAGCGAGTTCCATGGTATATGGCGAGTATTGCCAGACCACTTCACTTTATAACGTGAGGCGATGTCTTTCAGGCGCGCCTGCTCGCTCGGCGACCAACGGCCGTCGTATTGCTTAGAGACAAGCCAGTTACGATCTGCCGTGATCGCTTGATTTTGCTTTGTAATGTAAGGCATAACCGTCCGGAGAAACGCTTTTTTCCTTGGTGTCCCGGAAGGGTATTTTCGCAAATCAGGAAGTGAACTGCTCTTTACACTATTGCGAGAATACTCTTGTTTACTGCTAACCTTGATACTACTGGGCTTCTTTACTTTCTTAACTACTGAGGCTTTATGACTCTTTGTTGCTGTGTGCGTTGTCGCCAACACACTACCTGAAAATATACAGGTAAGTAACATGAGTATCGCAGCCCCATATCGTCGCATGGGAATCGATATCATTAGGTCTCCTGGTCGGATTTACTCATTCCAACACCTTGTTTTTCGCAAAAAATCGATAGTTGAATCGCGAATAGTATCAAAAATACCCAGAGAGAGCATCAAGAGAAATAGTCCAATTCCGAATCGCTGTCATCTGAAATCGGTTTCTGCACCGTCGCGAAGGTGCAGAAATGCTATCTCCGTCTCATTTATAGCTCATTTTTTGAACTAAATCACTCACCCCTTTTCATCCTCCCCGCAAAATTACCGGCAGGATGAGTTCAACCTTATGGCGTGCAGGCACACTGTGATAAAAACCGCTAACAGGACTCCAGCATGAAACTCGCTGCGCTCGCCTCGCTACTGCTGCCCGGGATGGCTTTTGCCGCCTGGACAACCGCTGACTTTCCCGCCTTCACTGAACAGGATGCAGGCCGCTTCACGACGCAAAATGAGGTGACGAAGGGTACCCGCCCTTTGCGGATAAGTTTTGACCAACAGTGCTGGCAGCCTGCGGGGGCGATAAAACTCAATCAGATGCTATCGCTGGAACCTTGTCGGGATACGCCGCCGCAGTGGCGCGTGTTCCGCGACGGGCGCTATACGCTGGAAGTCGATACCCGCTCCGGTACGCCAACGCTGATGCTGTCGCTGGCGGAACAGGAAACAGCCAGCACGCAGCCGCTGGTGCGCCAATGTCCGAAGTGGGATGGTAAACCGTTAACGTTTGATGTCGGCCAGACGTTTGCCGAGGGAAGCCAGGTCCGCGATTTTTACAGCGGTAATCTCGCTACGGTGAAAGCAGGCAAAATCACGCTGCAGCCCGCCGAAGGCAGTAATGGGCTCCTGCTGCTTGAACAAGCGGATAGCGCCGCCAGCGCGCCGTTTAACTGGCATAACGCCACGATCTATTTTGTCCTGACCGATCGCTTCGTCAACGGTAATCCGACCAATGACAACAGCTACGGGCGCCATAAAGACGATATGCAGGAGATAGGCACCTTCCACGGCGGCGATTTACAGGGGCTGACCAGCAAGCTGGATTATCTTCAACAGCTTGGCATCAACGCGCTGTGGATAAGCTCGCCGCTGGAGCAAATTCACGGCTGGGTTGGCGGCGGCGCCAAAGGCGACTTCCCCCACTACGCTTATCACGGTTACTACACCCAGGACTGGACCCGTCTTGACGCCAACATGGGTGACGAAGCCGATCTTCGGCAACTGGTTGATGAGGCCCATCGGCGCGGCATGCGCGTCCTGTTTGATATCGTCATGAATCACACCGGTTACGCCACGCTCGCCGATATGCAGGAATTTCACTTCGGTTCCTTGTACCTGAAAGGCGATGAACTGAAAAAAACACTTGGCGAGCGCTGGACCGACTGGAAACCGGCGCCGGGGCAAAGTTGGCATAGCTTCAATGACTATATCAACTTCAGCGATAAAGCGGGCTGGGAACAATGGTGGGGGAAAAAATGGATCCGCACCGATATCGGCGACTACGACAATCCAGGTTTCGACGATCTCACCATGTCGCTGGCGTTCCTGCCGGATCTGAAAACCGAATCGACGCTCCCTTCTGGCTTGCCAAATTTCTACCGTCACAAGCCGGATACCGCCGCCAAAGAGATAGCCGGCTACACGCCGCGCGACTATCTGACCCACTGGCTTAGCCAATGGGTACGCGACTATGGGATTGACGGCTTCCGCGTCGATACTGCGAAACACGTCGAACTGGACGCCTGGCAGCAGCTCAAAACGCAGGCCACGGCCGCGCTGGCAGACTGGAAAAAAGCGAATCCGCAGAAAGCGCTGGATGACGCCCCATTCTGGATGACCGGCGAGGCCTGGGGCCACGGCGTGATGCAGAGCGACTACTATCGCCACGGTTTCGACGCGATGATTAATTTCGATTATCAGGATCAAGCGGCGAAAGCAGCAAACTGTCTCGCAAACATGGACGCCACCTGGCAGCAGATGGCGGACAAGCTGCAGGATTTCAACGTGCTGAGCTATCTCTCCTCGCACGATACCCGCCTGTTCCGCGAAGGCGGCAGCCGGGCGGCGGAACTGCTATTACTCGCGCCAGGCGCCGTACAACTCTTCTATGGCGATGAATCTTCACGTCCGTTCGGCCCCACGGGTTCCGACCCGCTGCAGGGTACCCGCTCCGATATGAACTGGCAGGATGTTGTCGGTAGCGCATCCGATAACGTCGCGCACTGGCAAAAAATCGCCCAATTCCGCGCCCGCCATCCGGCCATTGGTATGGGTAAACAACAGACGCTGACGCTAGAGCAGGGCTATGGTTTCGTGCGTGAAAGCAGCGCTGATAAAGTGATGGTTGTCTGGGCCGGACAGCAATAGCAGTCGCTTACCGGGCTCCTTGCCGCTGGCGGGAGCCTTTTCAGCACAAATTACTAACATCTCCACTTTTAGCAGAACAAAAAATAGATCGCTCCCTCCTGTGCCGATTTGCACCGCGTTGACGCTGGCGTTATGGTAATTCCCTTTCCAGAAGACCAACAGAATATCCGCGATGACATTTTCACTTTTCGGCGACAAATTCACCCGTCATTCAGGCATCACCCGCCTGATGGAAGACCTCAATGACGGCCTGCGCACACCGGGCGCGATCATGCTGGGCGGCGGCAACCCCGCGCAAATCCCGGAGATGAATGAATACTTCAATAGCCTGCTGGCCGATATGCTGGATAACGGCAAAGCCCTTGATGCGCTTTGCAATTATGATGGTCCGCAAGGGAAAAGCGAGCTTCTGACCTTGCTTGCGCAAATGCTGCGCGAAGAATTAGGTTGGGAGATCGAACCACAGAATATTGCTCTGACGAATGGCAGCCAGAGCGCATTTTTCTACTTATTTAACCTGTTTGCCGGCCGCCGTGCCGACGGCACCACCCGCAAGGTGCTGTTCCCGATGACGCCGGAATATATCGGCTACGCCGATTCCGGGCTGGAAGAGGATCTGTTTGTCGCCACCCGCCCCAACATTGAACTGCTGCCGGAAGGCCAGTTCAAATATCACGTGGACTTCGAACACCTGCAGATCACCGAAGAGACGGGAATGATCTGCGTCTCCCGGCCAACCAACCCGACCGGTAACGTCATTACCGATGAAGAGCTCATCAAACTGGATGCTCTCGCTAACCAGCATGGCGTCCCGCTGGTTATTGATAACGCCTATGGCGTACCTTTCCCCGGCATTATCTTTAGCGAAGCGCGCCCGCTGTGGAACCCGAATATTGTGCTGTGCATGAGTTTATCCAAGCTCGGACTGCCGGGCACCCGCTGCGGCATCATCATCGCCAACGAAAAAATCATCACCGCGATCAGCAATATGAACGGCATTATCAGCCTCGCCCCTGGCGGAATTGGGCCGGCGATGATGTGCGAAATGATCAAGCGCAAGGACCTGCTGCGGTTGTCCGAAACGGTAATTAAACCGTTCTATTATCAGCGTGTTCAGGAAACTATTGCTACCATTCGCCGCTATTTGCCGGAAGAACGCTGCCTGATTCATAAACCGGAAGGGGCGATTTTCCTGTGGCTGTGGTTTAAGGATCTGCCGATCTCCACCGAGCTGCTGTATCAGCGCCTGAAGCAACGCGGCGTGCTGATGGTACCGGGCGATTACTTCTTCCCGGGGCTGGACAAGCCGTGGCCGCATACGCATCAGTGCATGCGCATGAACTACGTGCCGGACCCGGAGAAAATCGAGGCGGGGGTTAAAATTCTTGCCGAAGAGATTGAGCGCGCCTGGCAGGAGCAAGACGCCTGATGATGTTCCCGGCCATCGCTGGCCGGGAACATCCAGTTACATTGCCTGCGCCGCCCAACGACGGCGCTCGGCGCTTAATCTTTCCAGCTCGGCGGGCTCAATACAGCGCAGCGCCTGAGTCGGGCAGGCCGCTACGCACGCCGGCCCCGTTTGCCGGTGCGCGCACAGGTCGCACTTCAGCGCCTGCACGCCTTCGTCGGTCAACATCACCGTCATCGCCCCATAAGGGCACGCCACCATACAGCTTTTACAACCAATGCACAGCCGTTGATCGACTCGCCAGACGTCGCCCTCATGGCGTATTGCCCCTTCCGGGCAGACGTTCGCGCAAGGGGCATCTTCGCACTGACGACACAGCGTCGCCGTTGATAACTCATCGCTCTTCACTACCCGGATCCGCGGCGCAAAGCGTCTTGCAGAAACGGTAGAACAATCCTGCCCCTGCTGATGCGACACCACGCAGGCCACCTCGCAGGTTCGGCAGCCAATACACTTTTGCGCATCGGCGATAATAAACCGGTTCATCCTCAACTCCCTTCGGGATAAAAACGCAGCGTGCCAGAAAAACCCCGCTGCGCGCTTTGATCCTGAATGGAATCAGCTGCGTTTTAGGCAAATACCCAGCAAGATCTCGCCAATTGCCTTAGCCTTCGCGAATAACAAACCCCAGCTCGCGGGAAATCGCCTCTGCCGTTTCACGCAATGGTTTAAGCAGATTTTTCTCACCAACCTGTTTCAGGCGCGAAGTCGACAGCGAAATCGAAATGGCGTAAGGCACGCGACCGTGAATATCGAATACCGGTACCGCCAGGCACGAGACGCCGAGTTCGTTCTCTTCGCGGTCCATCGCCATATTACGTTCACGAATCTGCGCCAGCTCGTCGTTCATCGCCGGCAGGCCGGTAATGGTGTTACGGGTCAACGGCTGAATAATATCCTGATGGCTATCCCAGTAGCTGGCAACGTAGTCAGGATGGCCGAACGCCATGTAGATCTTACCCATCGCCGAACAGTACAGCGGCATATGCTGGCCAATATAGGCGCGGGTACGCAGCATACCGGTAGTCGGCTCCAGCTTATAAATCAGAATCGCGTGGTCGTCCTCACGGCTGGAGAAGTTCACCGTCTCGCCGGTGGCGATGTTTAAAGCTTCAAGATGCGGCGCAGCGACATGAATAATATTCAGCGACGACAGCGCCTTTTGGCCCACGGCTATAAATTTGGTGGTCAGGCGGTAACTTCCGGCGGCAGGCGCCGGCGTAACGTAGCCGCAGGACTGCAGGCCCTGCAACAACCGATGCACGGTACTTTTGTTCAGGCCCGCCAGTTCAGACAGATGCGCCAACGGACAACCGTTTGGATAGTTACTGAGGATCTCAATCAGCATTAACCCGCGAAATAGACTCTGGCTTCCGGCTGGCCTCTCTTTCTCTTGCGTCATTTCACTCTCTTTTGTGCCCATCGCTTCGGCTTCCTTTTTAATCGCGCTCTGATGGTAGCGCAAAGTGTGGTTCAGTTCACGATCTGAACTGAAAAAACACAACCAACTGATTTTAATGATTTTTAAAAATAGCATCTGCCGTTGATCTGTCAAAAATTGATCGTTATATTTGAAATCAGATTTCGATATGTGAAACGTAAAGATAAAAAATCACTCAAACCCTAAGGGGAACACGGGAATGAAAGTAACTTTTGCGCAGCTAAAAGAGGCGTTCAATCGGGTATTACTCTCACGCGGTATTGCGGCGGAAACCGCCGACGCCTGCGCGGAAATGTTCGCCCGCACCACGGAATCCGGCGTCTACTCACACGGAGTGAATCGCTTTCCACGTTTTATTCAGCAACTGGATAACGGCGATATCATTCCGGATGCGAAACCTCAGCGCGTCACCAGCCTTGGCGCTATTGAGCAGTGGGATGCCCGGCGTTCGATTGGCAATCTGACGGCGAAAAAGATGATGGATCGCGCCATTGAATTGGCCTCCGACCACGGCATTGGCCTGGTGGCATTACGCAACGCCAACCACTGGATGCGCGGCGGCAGCTACGGCTGGCAGGCGGCGGAAAAAGGCTATATCGGCATTTGCTGGACCAACTCCATCGCCGTCATGCCGCCGTGGGGCGCGAAAGAGTGCCGCATTGGCACCAATCCGCTGATCGTGGCAATTCCCTCCACTCCCATCACAATGGTCGATATGTCGATGTCGATGTTCTCTTACGGCATGCTGGAGGTTAATCGCCTGGCTGGCCGCACGCTGCCGGTAGATGGCGGGTTTGATGATGACGGTAATTTGACGAAAGAACCCGGCGTGATTGAGAAAAATCGCCGTATCCTGCCGATGGGCTACTGGAAGGGTTCCGGTTTATCAATTGTGCTGGATATGATAGCCACTCTGCTTTCCAACGGTTCCTCCGTTGCTGAAGTCACCCAGGACAATAGCGACGAATATGGCGTATCGCAGATTTTCATCGCCATTGAAGTCGACAAGCTCATTGATGGCAAAACTCGCGATGCCAAACTACAGCGGATCATGGACTTTATCACCACCGCCGAACGCGCCGATGAAAATGTGGCGGTCCGCCTACCGGGCCACGAGTTTACGCGATTGCTGGAAGAAAACCGCCGTAATGGGATCACCGTCGACGACAGCGTATGGGCCAAAATTCAGGCTCTATAGGGGAAACCACTATGATCTTCGGCCATATTTCACAACCGAATCCGTGCCGTCTACCGGCAGCGATTGAAAAGGCGCTCGATTTTCTTCGGACTACCGATTTTCGCCACCAGCCGCCCGGCGTCGTCGAAATTGAGGGTAAGAATATTTTTGCGCAGATCATCGATCTGACCACCCGCGCGGCGACAGAAAACCGTCCGGAGGTACATCGGCGTTATTTAGATATTCAATTTCTCGCTTCCGGTGAAGAAAAAATAGGTATCGCCATCGATAGCGGAAATAACCAGATCAGCGAATCGTTATTAGAACAGCGCGATATTATTTTTTATCACGATAGTCAACACGAATCGTTTATTGAAATGATACCCGGTAGCTATGCCATATTCTTTCCACAAGATGTGCATCGCCCTGGATGCATTAAAATGACTGCCACCCCTATTAGAAAAATAGTCGTCAAGGTAGCTATCGATATTCTGTAAAAGAACTAATTATCTCATTAAATTTACAGGAGCACATAATGAACATTACTACCGGTTATATTATCGGTGCGTATCCCTGTGCCCCCTCATTTCACCAAAAGAGTGAAGAGGAAGAGAAGGAATTCTGGCGACAACTTGCCGATACTCCAGATATTCGTGGCATAGAACAGCCTTGTCTTGAGCATATCCATCCTTTAGGCGATGAGTGGCTGCTGCGCCATACGCCGGATAACTGGCAAATTGTGATTACCGCCATTATGGAAACCATGCGCCGCCGCGGAGAGAACGCGGGTTTCGGTCTGGCCTCCAGCGATGAACAACAGCGTGTAGCCTGCGTTGAATACTACCGCCACCTTCATCGCAAAATTAATAAAATCAACGGTATTCAACCCGGTAAAGTCACCGCGCTTGAGTTACAGGCCGCGCCGCTGGCGGGAGATCAAAACATCGCCCAGGCAACGGACGCCTTTTCCCGCTCGCTCAAAGAAATCGCCAGTTGGGACTGGCGCTGCGACCTGGTGCTGGAACACTGTGACGCGATGAATGGCCCGGCGCCGCGTAAAGGCTTCCTGCCGCTGGATAATGTACTGGAAGTTATTGCCGACTACGAGATAAGCGTGTGCATTAACTGGGCGCGCTCGGCCATTGAAGGCCGCGATACCGCGCTGCCGTTGGCCCATACCCGACAGGTTAAACAGGCCGGGAAACTGGGCGCGCTGATGTTTTCCGGCACCACCCAAACAGGCGAATATGGCGAATGGCAGGATTTACACGCGCCGTTTGCCCCCTTCTGCCCGCAAAGCCTGATGACCGCGCAGCATGCCCGCGATATTTTCGCCTGCGCCGCCGGCGCATCGTTGCAGTTCGCCGGTATTAAATTACTGGAAATAGACGCGAATGCCGATGTTAACCACCGCATAGCCATTTTGCGTGACGGTATCACCCTATTAAAAAACGCATAAGAACAACTACGTTTTCATTGTCATAATATTTACTCTACGAGAATATTAATATGAACATGACCTCTCGCCCTACAGCAAAAGATATTCCACGCCAGCGTTGGCTCAGAATTATCCCACCGATTCTTATTGCCTGTATTATTTCCTATATGGACCGCGTTAATATCGCATTTGCGATGCCGGGCGGTATGGATGCCGAACTGGGTATTTCCGCCACCATGGCGGGGCTCGCTGGCGGTATTTTCTTTATCGGTTATTTATTCTTACAAGTCCCTGGCGGAAAAATTGCCGTACACGGCAGCGGCAAGAAATTTATCGGCTGGTCGCTGGTCGCCTGGGCCATTATTTCCGTACTGACCGGTTTAATCACCAATCAATACCAACTGCTGATCCTGCGCTTCTTATTAGGGGTGGCGGAAGGCGGCATGCTGCCGGTGGTGCTAACGATGATCAGCAACTGGTTCCCGGACGCTGAACGCGGCCGCGCCAACGCCATTGTGATTATGTTTGTGCCGATTGCCGGGATTATTACCGCCCCGCTGTCAGGCTGGATCATCACCGTTCTCGACTGGCGCTGGCTATTTATTATCGAAGGCTTGCTCTCGGTGGTCGTGCTGGCGCTGTGGGCATACACCGTTTATGACCGTCCGCAGGAAGCGCGCTGGATATCCGCAGCGGAAAAAACCTACCTGGTCGAAACGCTGGCGGCGGAACAAAAGGCGATTGCCGGAACTGAAGTCAAAAATGCCTCGCTCGGCGCGGTGCTCTCTGACAAAACCATGTGGCAGCTCATCGCCCTTAACTTCTTCTACCAAACCGGGATTTACGGTTACACCCTGTGGCTGCCGACCATTCTGAAAGAGCTGACCCATAGCAGCATGGGACAAGTCGGCGTGCTCGCCATCCTGCCCTACGTTGGCGCGATTGCCGGTATGTTCCTTTTCTCTTCGCTCTCCGATCGTACCGGCAAACGCAAGCTATTTGTCTGCCTGCCGCTGATCGGCTTCGCACTGTGCATGTTCCTCTCCGTGGCGTTGAAAAATCACATCTGGCTGGCCTATGCCGCGCTGGTTGGCTGCGGATTCTTCCTGCAATCCGCCGCAGGCGTGTTCTGGACCATACCGGCACGCCTGTTCAGCGCCGAAATGGCCGGCGGCGCCCGCGGGGTGATCAACGCTCTCGGTAACCTCGGCGGCTTCTGCGGCCCTTACGCCGTGGGCGTACTGATCACCCTCTACAGCAAAGATGCCGGCGTCTATTGCCTGGCTATCTCACTGGCGCTGGCGGCCCTGATGGCGCTGCTGCTGCCGGCAAAATGCGATGCCGGCGCAGCACCCGCAAAGACGATGACTCCGCGTAACCACGCAGCTTAAAACTGTCCCGGACGGCCAGGCGTCGTCCGGAAAAACTGGAAGACTAAGATGAGTGAAAAAGAGACCTTCTGGCTGGGTATCGATTGTGGCGGTACTTATCTAAAAGCCGGTTTATATAACAGCCAGGGCGTAGAGCGGCGTATCGAGCGCTGCCCTTTACGCACCCTCAGCGCGCAGCCGGGATACGCCGAGCGGGAAATGGATCTGCTCTGGCAACGCTGCCATGAAACCATCGCCAGGCTGCTCAGCGCCGCTAACGTCAATGGTAAGCAAATCAAGGGCATCGCTATCTCCGCGCAGGGCAAAGGGCTATTTTTACTTGATAAACAGGATCGCCCGTTAGGTAACGCGATGCTCTCCTCCGATCGTCGGGCGTTGGAAATCGTTCAACGCTGGCAGCAGGATGGCATCCCTGAGCGACTGTATCCCCTTACCCGCCAGACGCTGTGGACCGGCCATCCCGCTTCATTGCTGCGGTGGCTGAAAGAAAATGAACCGCAGCGCTATGGGCAAATCGGCTGCGTCATGATGGCCCATGATTATCTTCGCTGGCGTTTAACCGGGATGAAGGGCTGCGAAGAGAGCAACATTTCTGAGTCCAATCTCTACAACATGAACAGCGGGCAATACGACCCACGCCTGACCCAGTGGTTAGGCATAAGTGAAATTGACGAGGCGCTACCGCCGATCGTCGGCTCTGCGGAAATATGCGGGGAAATCACCGCTCAGGCGGCCGCCGTTACCGGTCTGGCGGCGGGAACGCCCGTCGTCGGCGGTCTGTTTGATGTGGTTTCTACCGCGCTCTGCGCGGGCCTCAATGATGAATCAGTGCTCAATGCGGTGATGGGGACCTGGGCGGTTACCAGCGGGATCACCCACGGGCTGCGTGAGCATGAAGCTCATCCTTACGTCTATGGCCGTTTCGTCAATGACGGTGAATACATCGTCCACGAAGCGAGCCCCACCTCTTCCGGCAATCTTGAATGGTTTACCGCGCAGTGGGGCGGGCTCTCATTTCCCGAGATTAATGAGGCCGTCGCCAGCCTGCCAACAGCGGGAAGCGAGCTCTTCTTTCTGCCGTTCCTTTACGGTAGTAACGCCGGCCTGGAGATGACCGGCGGTTTTTACGGCATGCAGGCCATGCACACCCGCGCGCATTTACTACAGGCGGTGTATGAAGGGGTGGTCTTCAGCCATATGACGCATCTCAACCGCATGCGCGAGCGCTTTACCCGAGTCCAGGCTCTGCGCGTCACCGGCGGTCCGGCGCATTCCGAGGTATGGATGCAAATGCTGGCGGACGTCAGTGGTCTGCGCATCGAACTGCCGCAGGTTGAAGAGACCGGTTGTTTTGGCGCCGCGCTTGCCGCCCGCGTCGGTACCGGCGTCTATCGCCACTTCCGCGAGGCCCTGAGCAGCCTGCAGCATCCGGTACGAACCCTGCTGCCTGACATGACCGCACACCGTCTTTATCAGCGTAAATACCGCCAATACCAGCAATTGATTAGCGCACTACAGGGCTATCACGCCCGCATTAAGGAGCACACATTATGAGCCGACCATTACTACAACTGGCGCTCGACCATACCAGCCTGGAAGCCGCTCAGCGCGATGTCGCCGTACTGCGCCATCACGTTGATATCGTGGAAGCGGGCACAATTCTGTGTCTGACGGAAGGACTCAACGCGGTAAAAGCCCTGCGCGCCCAGTGTCCGGATAAAATCATCGTCGCCGACTGGAAAGTCGCCGATGCTGGCGAAACGCTGGCCCAACAGGCCTTTGCCGCAGGCGCCGACTGGATGACCATTATCTGCGCCGCGCCGCTGGCGACCGTTGAGAAAGGCCATGCCGTCGCCCAGTCCTGCGGCGGCGATATTCAGATTGAACTCTTCGGTAACTGGACGCTGGATGACGCGCGCGACTGGTACCGCATCGGCGTCCGCCAGGCGATTTATCACCGCGGCCGCGATGCGCAGGCCAGCGGCCAGCAGTGGGGCGACGCCGATCTGGCGCGTATGAAAGCGCTGTCGGATATCGGCCTGCAACTGTCTATTACCGGCGGCATCACGCCGGCCGACTTACCCCTGTTTAGCGATATTGACGTCAAAGCGTTTATTGCCGGACGCGCGCTGGCGGGCGCGGCGCAGCCCGCGCAGGTGGCAGGTGATTTCCACGCCCAAATCGACGCCATCTGGGGAGAGCAGCATGCGTAATCATCCCTTAGGCATCTATGAGAAAGCGCTGGCGAAAAACCTTAGCTGGCCGGAACGGCTGGTGCTGGCGAAAAGCTGTGGTTTTGATTTTGTCGAAATGTCGGTCGATGAAACCGACGAACGTCTGGCGCGCCTGGAGTGGAGCGCCACCCAGCGCGCCTCTCTGGTCGCGGCGATGCTGGAGACCGGGGTAGCCATTCCGTCAATGTGCCTGTCTGCCCATCGCCGCTTCCCGTTTGGCAGCCGCGATGAGCCAACCCGCCTGCGGGCGCGCGAGATCATGACCAAAGCCATTCAGCTGGCTCGCGATTTAGGGATCCGCACCATCCAACTGGCAGGCTATGACGTCTACTACGAAGAACACGATGACGGCACGCAGCAACGCTTTGCCGAAGGGCTGGCGTGGGCGGTCGAACAGGCGGCCGCGGCGCAGGTCATGCTGGCGGTCGAAATCATGGACACCGCGTTTATGAACTCCATCAGCAAATGGAAAAAGTGGGACGAGATGCTCGCCTCGCCGTGGTTCAGCGTCTATCCGGACGTCGGCAATCTGAGCGCCTGGGGCAACGACGTCAGCGCCGAGCTTAAACTGGGCATCGACCGCATCGCCGCTATCCATCTTAAAGACACGCTACCCGTAACCGCACAATCGCCGGGGCAGTTTCGCGACGTCCCCTTCGGCGAGGGTTGTGTCGATTTTGTCGGCATCTTCAAAACGCTGCATGAGCTGAACTATCGCGGTTCATTCTTAATTGAGATGTGGACGGAAAAAGCCAAAGAGCCGGTACTGGAAATTATACAGGCGCGCCGCTGGATAGAAGCGCGGATGCAAGAAGGAGGTTTCACATGTTAGAACAATTGAAGTCTGAGGTATTAGCCGCCAACCTGGCGCTACCTGCGCATCAGCTGGTGACGTTCACCTGGGGCAACGTGAGCGCCGTCGATGAAACGGGCAAGCTGATGGTTATCAAGCCATCCGGGGTGGAGTACGACGTCATGCGCGCTGACGACATGGTGGTCGTCGATATCGCCAGCGGCCATGTGGTTGAAGGCGCTAAAAAGCCCTCCTCCGATACGCCAACCCACCTTGCCTTGTACCGCCGCTACCCGCAAATCGGCGGTATCGTTCACACCCACTCGCGCCACGCGACTATCTGGTCGCAGGCAGGGTTGGATTTACCGGCCTGGGGCACCACGCACGCGGATTATTTTTATGGCGCGATCCCCTGCACCCGCCTGATGACTGCCGATGAAATTAATGGTGAATATGAGTATCAGACCGGCGAGGTGATCGTTAAAACCTTTGAAGCGCGCGATCTCGATCCCATGCAGGTCCCGGCAGTGCTAGTGCATTCACACGGTCCGTTTGCGTGGGGTAAAAACGCCGCCGACGCCGTGCATAATGCCGTCGTCCTCGAAGAGTGCGCTTATATGGGGCTTTTTTCCCGTCAGCTCACGCCACAGCTGGCCGATATGCAGCAAGAACTGCTCGACAAACATTATCTGCGTAAGCACGGCGCGAATGCCTATTACGGGCAAAACTAACATCACCCGGCGGCGTATCGCCGCCGGGGAGTTTTTAGGATTACATCGCGGCGCGGAAAATCGCCATGATTTCTTCGTGGGTCGCCTGAATCGGATTGGTTAAACCGCAGGCATCTTTCAGCGCGTTGCTGGCCAGTAGCGGAATATCCTCTTCTTTAACGTTCAGATCGCGCAGACCGGCCGGAATGCCGACTTTACGCGCCAGCTCGCGGATGGCCGCGATGCAGGCATCCGCCCCCTGTTTATCGTTTAGCCCGGCAACGTTCACGCCCATCGCCTGCGCGCAGTCACGCAGACGCGCGGCGGCGACGCTGCAGTTATACTCCTGCACGAATGGCAGCAGGACGGCGTTGCAGACGCCGTGCGGCAGATCGTAGAAGCCGCCCAGCTGGTGCGCCATCGCGTGGACATAGCCCAGCGACGCGTTGTTGAAGGCCATCCCGGCGAGGAACTGCGCATAGGCCATTGCTTCACGCGCCTGTTCATTACCGCCATCTTCCACTGCGTGAGTTAAATTCTGTGAAATCATGGTCATCGCTTTCAACGCGCAGGCATCGGTGATCGGCGTCGCCGCGATAGAAACATAGGCTTCGATAGCGTGAGTCAGCGCGTCCATACCGGTAGCGGCGGTCAGTGATTTCGGCATCCCCATCATCAGCGAAGAGTCGTTAACCGACAGAACCGGCGTCACGTGCTTATCGACAATCGCCATTTTGATGTGGCGATCGACATCGGTGATGATGCAGAAGCGGGTCATTTCCGAAGCCGTACCGGCGGTGGTATTGATAGCGATCATCGGCAGTTGCGGTTTTGCCGAACGGTCCACCCCTTCATAGTCACGGATGTTGCCGCCGTTTGCCGCGACCAGCGCGATCCCTTTCGCGCAATCGTGCGGCGAACCGCCGCCCAGAGAAATCACGCAGTCGCAGTTATTCTCTTTCAGCAGCGCCAGGCCGTTTTCGACGTTCAGAGTCGTCGGGTTCGGGTGCACGCCGTCATACACCACGCTGAAGATATCCCGTTCCTGCAACGCCTTTTGTACTTCACCCGCCATACCTAATTTATTCAGCATCGCGTCGGTGACGATTAATGCCCGACGATATCCGTATTGCTGGATAGTATTCATCGCTTCAGTAACAGAACCAGCGCCAATAACGTTTACTGGCGGAATATAAAAAGTCGATGCAGCCATGATGATTCCTTCATTTAGGTGAATATCATGGAAGGGTACGAGGATGTCGCAATAAAAAACATGACCTGAACGCCATTTTTGGCAAGAAATTGGATGAAAAACAGTACGTTAATATTTTCATTTTTAACGTACTGTTAAACATTACCGGCTTAATTTTTCATTTGCGTTATTATTCGCCGTTTTTATTTTCAGGGAATAACAGCGCGTCGCGGAGAAGATGATCGTTACCACGACGGCGGGTAAAGCCAATGCGGTCGAAATATTCAAGAATTTGAATCGCCAGTTTACGGCCAATATTTAGCGTATCGCGAAAATCCGCTGCGCAGGTGGAACCGCGCTGCAGATCCAGTCGGCGGATCAACTGCGCAAATTCAACGATGCGATCGTTGCGATAATAACGATCTTTTACGATCGCCGTAATCATCCCCTGCTGCGCCGCCTGGCGCAGCACCGCGCGCATCAACGACTCTTCGACGTTCAGATCGCGCGCCAGGTCGCGTACCCACCATGGCTCATCGGCGAAGAGCGGTTCCACGCGCTGCCAGATGGCCTGCTGCTCATCGGTAAACCCGGCTTTATGCTCCGGCAGGTGCAGCCAGCCGTGATGGCTTTGAATGACGCCGCTGCTGCGCATCTGTTCAATCAACAGCAGCACCAGCGCTTCATCTTCCATCGGCAGCGCAATTCGCCGCAGGCGTTCACGACCGGTCCCCGGCTCATCGCGATGCTGGTCGTGATAACGGGCCAGCGCGTCGAGCAGCTTTTTCTGCCAGCGGGCGGCTAGCGGCGCGCTAAGCAGACTGTTACCGGCCTGCAGATAATCCGGACGGTTAATTAATGCCGTCAGGCCGTCGGCGCTCAGCTGCCGCGCCCAGGCAAACTCGTCAAGACGCACCGCATCACGCTGCAGATGAATATCCAACGCCTGCGCGTCGTCTCGCGCGGCGGCGAGCAAAGAGAGCCACTGCAGATATTCCGGTTTGCGTTTACCGCGGCGCGGCGGATTCAGCGTCACCACCCGCGCGCCAGCCAGCGTCAAACGGGCGGAGATATCGCGCAACACCAGGCGATCGTTATCCGCCAGCCACAGCGGGGTATCCAGCACCAGCTCGGCCAAATTGCCTTCCAGTAGCGAAACGCGGCCGGTGATATGGCTGGCGGCATGGTGGATATGCAGCGACTGCCACTGGCTGAGGGGCGCGTGGCAGGTCAGCTCGACAATCGCCCGCTCGCAAGGTTCTGCGGGCTGCGCCGAGAGCAGCCAGTCGCCGCGGCTGAGATCCTCTTTTTGCGCGTCGCCGACGATGTTCAGCGCGATACGCTGCCCGGCCCGCGCCTGTTCAACCGGCTGATTCTGCGCATGCAGCCCGCGGACGCGCATGGGTTTATTGGCGCCGGTCAGCCAGAGGGTATCGCCGATTTTTACCTCGCCGGATAACGCCGTCCCGGTCACCACCAGCCCCGCGCCCTTGACGGTAAAGGCGCGATCCAGCGCCAGACGAAAACGCTGCTGTCGCGGATGCTCGCGCTCAGCCAGCTGAAGCAAATGGCTGCGCAGTTCGGCAATGCCGAGATTTTCCGTCGCCGCGGTGGCGAAAAAAGCAGCGGCGTCGAACCCCAGCTCGCTCAGCGTGGATTCCACCTGCGCCCGAACTTCGGCAACGCGGGCCGCTTCCACGCGGTCCGTTTTGGTCAACGCGACGGTTAACGTCGGTTTTCCCGTTAACTGAAGAATCGCCAGATGCTCGCGGGTTTGCGCCATCACGCCGTCATCACAGGCCACCACCAACAGCGCGTGATCGATCCCGCCCACGCCGGCCAGCATGTTGGACAAAAACTTTTCATGCCCCGGAACATCGATAAAACCCAACACCCGGCCATCGGGCTGCGGCCAATAGGCGTAGCCGAGATCGATAGTCATCCCGCGTGATTTCTCTTCCGGCAGGCGATCGGCGTTGACGCCGGTAATCGCCTGCAGCAGCGTGGTTTTGCCGTGGTCCACATGACCGGCGGTGGCAATAATCATCTCAATAACATCTCCATAAACCGGGGTTCATCTTCAAGACAGCGCAGATCCAGCCACAGACGGCCATCATAGATTCTGCCGATCGTCGGTATCGGTAAGGCGCGCCAGCGGGCGGCCAGCGCTTCCAGCTGGCTGCCGCGACCATCGCGCGGCGTAAAGGTTAACGCGGCGCTGGGCAGTCGGTCGACCGGCAACGACCCGCTGCCAATCTGCGACAAACACGCTTCAACGCGCACGTCAAAATCGCTATAGTGCGCCGCTAACGCAGGCTGTATGCGCTCGCCCTGCTGGCGAATATCCTCGGCGCGGCGGGTTAGCAAGCGTAGCGTCGGCAGCTCGTCGGCCAGCGCTTCCGGATGCAAATACAGGCGCAGAGTCGCCTCCAGCGCCGCCAGGGTCATTTTATCCGCCCGCAGCGCGCGCTTAAGCGGATGACTCTGTAACTTCGCGATCAGCGACCTGTCGCCGACGATAATCCCCGCCTGCGGCCCGCCGAGCAGCTTATCGCCGGAAAAGCTCACCAGGTTCACGCCCGCGGCAATCAATTCCTGCGGCATTGGTTCTTTCGGTAAACCGTACTGGCTCAAATCCACCAGCGAGCCGCTGCCGAGATCGGCCACCACCGGTACGCCATATTCGCGGCCAATTTCCGCCAGTTCCGCTTCATCAATCGCTTTGGTAAAACCTTCAATGCTGTAGTTGCTGGTATGCACTTTCATCAGCAGGGCGGTCTGCTCATTGATAGCCTGACGATAATCTTTGCCGTGGGTGCGGTTAGTAGTGCCCACTTCATGCAGCAGGCAGCCGGCCTGGCGCATGACGTCGGGGATGCGAAATGCGCCGCCGATCTCGACCAGTTCGCCGCGCGAGACCACTACTTCTTTCCCGCTGGCCGTTGCCGCCAGCATCAGCAGCACCGCCGCCGCGTTGTTATTGACGATACAGGCATCTTCCGCGCCGGTAATGCGGCACAGCAGATCGGCCAATGCCCGGTCGCGATGACCGCGTCCGGCATCGTCGAGATCGTATTCCAGCGTGACCGGCGCGCGCATCGCCTGCGCTACCGCCTGTACCGCGGCTTCCGCCTGGATTGCGCGCCCCAGATTGGTGTGCAGCACGGTGCCCGTGAGGTTGAATACCGGACGCAGCGCGCTCTGCTGGTTAAGATTCAGCCGGCTGGCGGTCTCTTGCGGCCAGTCGTCGCACCACTCTGGCAATGCCTGCGCCTGGCGGATATGCTCCCGCGCCTCATCCAACATCTGGCGCAGCAGCGCCACGATTTGCGAATGGCCATGACGATCGAGCAGTAAAGCAAAAGCGGGATCGCGAAGTAAACGATCAATGGCCGGAAGCCGGGTATAAAGCGCGCGAGTATCGGTAGACATGAGTGAACCTGACGATAAGTTATTTTCCCCCCTCCCGACGGGAGAGGGAGTCAACAATGAGTGGCGATTGTAACGCCTGCGCGAGGAAACTGTTACCTGCCTGGGTCAACTCCCTGGCGGTTCGGTACGCGCAAAACTGGTGCGCTGAAATAAGGTCTCGACCAGTTTGACCAGTTTTGGCCGCGTCGCGCACCATCCGGGAGCCACGCGACGGAAATTCAGATAAGCAATGGCGCAGGCGGCAGTAATGGTCGCCAGATTCAGTTCACCATTACGCAAGGTACCGTCGGCGGCATACCCTTCCAACATATCAAGACCGCGGGCGATTTTTTCCCGCTGGCGGAGCAGCTCGGTTTCTGACTGCTGGGCCGCCGGACGCGCTTTTTCCCGCACCAGCGCGATCGCCGCCTCCATGATGCCGTCAGATAAGGCTTCCAGCTGGCGTATCTTCAGCGCCGCCAGAGGTTCCGCGGGCAGCATCGCCGGCGCGACGTTAAGCAGTTCCAGATATTGCGCAATAATGGGCGAATCAAACCAGCACGCGCCGTCATCGGTCAGCAGCGCCGGGACTTTACCCAGCGGGTTGTACTGCGCCACGCCGTTGACGTCGTTATAGGGGAGTTCGTTCACAAACTCGAAGGGAATCGCCTTTTCCAGCAAGATGACGGAAATTTTACGTACAAAAGGACTGGTATAGCTGCCGATAAGTTTCATTGCCTGCTCCTTTCGCCAACGAAAAGATCAGTATGGTTCAGGCGCAGGCAAATGGCAGGCGCGACGTTGTCTCAACCTGCCGCCGATCGCATTAATGATCGAGATAGAGGTAGTGCATCCAGCTGGTCATGCGCAGCAGCACTTTTCTCATCACCGACACGTGGGTGAAATGGTCGGAATAGACCGCTACCTGGGCGTAGATGCCGTCGGGCAGCGCATCGACTTGCGCATCGGGATCCAGTTCAATCGTCGCCAGCACGCCATCGGTACCCGGCGTGACGCTCAGCGACTGCAGCGATCCCTGCGCCTGATAAGTCCCCCCCGGCACCACCGGCAATACGTTTACCAGTTTACCGTGGAATACCTGCCCTGGCAGTGCGTTAAACACCGCTTCGGCATCATCGCCGGCTTCCAGCCTGAGCAACGAATTCTGGCGGAACTGGGCGACAATCAGCCGTTTTTGTTGCGGAATAAAGACCATCACCGGGCGCAGCGGCAGCGACGCGGCGTAGGTTCCCGGACGAATCAGTACCTGGGTAATGTAGCCATCGCTCGGCGCCCGGACGGTGGTCTGATCGAGATTATATTTCGCTTCCGCCAACTGCGCGCGCAGGCTCACCACCTGCGACTGTTCGCCATTCAGCGTGCTATCCAGTTGGCTCTGAATCTGCGCCTGCTCGGCGACGGAGGCTTTCACCAATGCATCCTGGGCAAGGTAGTTTTGCCGGGCATTATCGATATCGCTTTCCGAAAACGGGTTGACCCGCGCCTGGCTGCCTTTCAAATAGCGCTGATAATCTTTATACAGCCGGTCGCGCTCGGCGGAAACGCGCACGGTGTTCGCCTGCGCTTCCTGCAGTTGGGCTTTCAGGGTGTTGATACTGTGCAATGCGGTGACCAAATCGGCCTGCAGTCGGTCGACACGCGCCTGGTAGCGCACCGGGTCGATAGTAAATAATACCTCGCCCTTTTTCACCCGCTGGTTGGCTTTATCGGTCACGCTGCTGACAATGCCGGTAACCTGCGGCGTAATAGGAATGGAAATAACCGCTTTCTGCGCCGTAAAAGTATAAGGGTGGTTATAGTTCATCAATAAAATAAGCGCGCTAACAATAAATACGCCGCCCAGGGCCGCGGTCGGGACCGTCCATTTATTTACCGGAATACGGAATATTTTAAATACCGACCACGCAATGGCCACGTACGTCAAAATGATCAACAGGTCCATGATTATTTCTCCGTCGAGGATGGCGGCGCTGTCGGCTGCAGATGCGCGATTTTATGTTCGAGTTCAGCGATACGCTGATTGAGCTGCGCCAGCTCGCTGTCGGCATCATCAGCCCCTGCTTCATTCGGCTTATGCTGCATTCCCCAGCCGCGCTCCGGCTGATAGAGGGTGGCCCAGATCCATAAAAATGGCCATATTACGTGCAGCGTAAACAGGCTGACCCACCCCGCGACGTGAATTGCGTCAGAGTGCGGATGATTACGTTTCTTCGCAATCAGGTACGGAATATCGTGCAAAATAATAATCCCGTAAAAAATAACCAGAAAAACGAAGATCAGAACGCCCAGCGCAAAATAATTGAGAAACATAATTTCCTCGATTCACGCTAATAGATTATTGGAATTGTGAGCGACCGCGAAGCGGCGCCTGGCTGACAATTTGAGCATAATTCACCGTATTCATTTCCGCCATTAGCGGCAAAAAATGTTCTTCATGCAGGCGAGTTGCAAAGTTACATCGTTGGCCGCTGGGGAAGACAGAACCTGCCGCAGATCACACATGACGGAATTGAGCGCAAAATATTTTGTGACGTATATCACAAACAAATAACAAAACAGCAAAGTTATAATGTGACAAACACCACATAAATATGCGATTTATGGCCTCCCATTACGTGTTGTTGTTTTTTTACACATCATTTTTGTGATTGCGATCACTACATATAAGTACCAGCCCCCTATATTCATGTGATGCACATCACATAAAAAGTCACTTGCTGGACAGCTTAACGATTCAGTGCCAGATTTCGCACTATCAATCAGGGTCCGGCTACCTCTGCCGCCACATTAACAACAAACCTCGGGCGTTCAGCCTGCGCGATAAGCAAAACAGAAGAAGGGGTGTTTTATGTCATCCGATATCAAGATCAAAGTGCAAAGCTTTGGTCGTTTCCTCAGCAATATGGTGATGCCGAATATCGGCGCGTTTATCGCGTGGGGGATTATCACCGCGTTATTTATTCCAACAGGGTGGTTGCCGAACGAGACGCTGGCGAAGCTGGTCGGCCCGATGATCACCTATCTGCTGCCGCTGCTGATCGGTTATACCGGCGGTAAACTGGTGGGCGGCGAACGCGGCGGCGTCGTCGGCGCTATCACCACCATGGGCGTTATCGTCGGCGCGGATATGCCGATGTTCCTCGGTTCGATGATCGCCGGTCCGCTCGGCGGCTACTGCATCAAGAAATTTGACGCCTGGGTAGACGGTAAGATCAAATCCGGTTTCGAAATGCTGGTGAATAACTTCTCCGCCGGTATCATCGGGATGATCCTTGCCATTCTGGCGTTCCTCGGCATTGGCCCGGCGGTTGAAGTGCTGTCAAAACTGCTGGCGGCCGGCGTTAACTTCATGGTGGCGCACGACATGCTGCCGCTGGCGTCTATCTTTGTTGAACCGGCGAAAATCCTGTTCCTCAATAACGCGATTAACCACGGTATCTTCTCGCCGCTGGGTATTCAGCAGTCCCATGAGCTTGGCAAATCCATCTTCTTCCTGATTGAAGCTAACCCGGGTCCGGGGATGGGCGTCCTGCTGGCGTATATGTTCTTTGGCCGCGGCAGCGCGAAGCAGTCTGCGGGCGGTGCGGCAATCATTCACTTCCTGGGCGGTATTCACGAAATTTACTTCCCGTACGTGCTGATGAACCCGCGTCTGATTCTGGCCGTTATCCTCGGCGGTATGACCGGCGTCTTCACCCTGACTATCCTCAACGGCGGCCTGGTTTCTCCGGCTTCCCCAGGTTCCATTCTGGCGGTACTGGCGATGACGCCAAAAGGCGCCTACTTCGCTAACATCGCGGCCATTATTGCGGCGATGGCGGTCTCCTTTATTGTCTCTGCCATCCTGCTGAAAACCAGCAAAGTGAAGGAAGAAGACGATATCGAAGCCGCAACCCGTCGCATGCACGACATGAAAGCCGAGTCCAAAGGCGCGGCGACGCCGCTGGCCGCGGGCGACGTGGCTAACGACCTGAGCCACGTGCGTAAAATCATCGTTGCCTGCGACGCCGGTATGGGTTCCAGCGCCATGGGCGCCGGGGTACTGCGTAAGAAGGTGCAGGATGCCGGACTGAGCAACATTTCGGTCACCAACAGCGCGATTAACAATCTGCCGCCGGATGTCGACCTGGTGATCACCCACCGCGACCTGACCGAGCGCGCCATGCGCCAGGTACCGCAGGCGCAGCATATTTCGCTGACCAACTTCCTCGACAGCGGCCTGTACACCAGCCTGACCGAGCGTCTGGTTGCGGCGCAGCGCCACATCGACAACGAAGTAAAGGTCACCGATAGCCTGAAAGATAGCTTTGATAATGACGACAAAAATCTGTTCCAGCTGGGCGCGGATAACATCTTCCTGGGGCGTAAAGCGGCCACCAAAGAAGAGGCGATTCGCTTCGCCGGTGAACAACTGGTGAAAGGCGGATACGTTGAGCCGGAATACGTGCAGGCGATGCTTGACCGCGAGAAGCTGACCTCGACCTATCTTGGCGAATCCATCGCCGTACCGCACGGTACCATCGAAGCGAAAGACCGGGTGCTGAAAACCGGCGTCGTCTTCTGCCAGTATCCGGAAGGCGTGCGCTTCGGCGAAGAAGAAGATGAAGTCGCGCGTCTGGTCATCGGTATCGCCGCTCGCAACAACGAACACATTCACGTTATCACTAGCCTTACCAACGCGCTGGATGATGAAACCGTGATTGAGCGGCTGGCGAAAACCACCAGCGTCGAAGAAGCCCTGTCGTTGCTGAATAAATAACCACAACGCTCCACGCCCTCTCCCTTTGGGAGAGGGTTGGGGTGAGGGAAAAGCCTCACCCCAGCCCTCTCAGGTAAAAACATTAATTGAAGGTTAATACTATGAAAGCATTACATTTTGGCGCAGGTAATATCGGACGTGGCTTCATTGGCAAACTGCTGGCTGACGCCGGTATCACCCTCACGTTCGCCGATGTCAATCAGGTGGTCCTTGACGCCCTGAATGCCCGTCATAGCTATCAGGTTCACGTAGTGGGCGAAAACGAACAGGTTGACACCGTCTCCGGCGTGAATGCCGTCAGCAGCATTGGCGATGAAGTGGTGGATCTGATCGCCGATGTCGACCTGGTGACCACCGCCGTCGGTCCCGTCGTTCTGGAGCGTATCGCTCCGGCCATCGCCAAAGGCCTGGTGAAACGCAAAGCGCAGGGTATTGAACGCCCGCTGAATATCATCGCCTGCGAAAACATGGTGCGCGGCACCACCCAGCTGAAAGGCCATGTGTTTAACGCGCTGGCGGAAGAAGATAAATCGTGGGTTGAAGCGCATATCGGCTTCGTCGATTCCGCCGTAGACCGTATCGTGCCGCCGTCGGCTTCCGCCACCAACGATCCGCTGGAAGTCACCGTTGAAACCTTCAGCGAATGGATTGTGGATAAAACCCAGTTTAAGGGCGAGCTGCCGAACATCCCAGGAATGGAATTAACCGATAACCTGATGGCATTTGTCGAACGTAAGCTATTCACCTTAAACACCGGGCATGCTATAACCGCCTACCTCGGGAAACTGGCGGGCCATCAAACGATTCGCGACGCGATTCTTGATGAGAACATTCGCGCCGTCGTAAAAGGCGCAATGGAAGAGAGCGGCGCGGTGCTGATCAAACGCTACAGCTTTGATGCGCAGAAACACGCGGCTTATATCCAGAAAATCCTTGGTCGCTTTGAGAACCCGTATCTGAAAGATGATGTGGAGCGCGTCGGCCGCCAGCCGCTGCGTAAACTGAGCGCGGGCGATCGTTTGATCAAGCCGCTGCTTGGCACGCTGGAATACGGCCTGCCGCACCGGAACCTGGTAAAAGGGATTGCCGCGGCGATGCATTTCCGCAGCGAAGACGATCCGCAGGCGCAGGAGCTGGCGGCGCTGATTAGCGAAAAAGGCCCACAGGCCGCGCTGGCGCAGATTTCCGGCCTGGATGCGGCAAGCGCGGTAGTGGCGGAAGCCGTTAACGACTACAACGCGGTAAAATGATGTACAACCTGGCGCGGCCGATGCCGCGCCCAATACCACTCCTGTCCGATATGCAGGCAATAATGGAAGAAACACAGGCATTTGAAAACCGCGTACTTGAGCGTTTAAATGCTGGTAAGACCGTAAGAAGTTTCCTGATAGCCGCCGTCGAACTCCTGACGGAGGCGGTCAATATTCTGGTACTTCAGGTATTCCGCAAAGACGATTACGCGGTGAAATACGCAGTGGAGCCATTGCTGGACGGCAGTGGGCCGCTGGGCGACCTTTCCGTACGCCTGAAGCTTATCTACGGCCTTGGGGTGATAAGCCGCGCCGAATACGAAGATGCCGAGCTATTGATGGCGCTGCGTGAAGAGCTCAATCATGACGGTAATGAGTACACTTTCACCGATGATGAAATTCTCGGGCCGTTAGGCGAACTGCACTGCGTCGCCGCGCTTCCGCCGACGCCGCTATTTGATGAGAGCGATAGGGAACTGCTGGCAATGCAGAAACTGCGCTACCAGCAGATGGTACGTTCAACGATGGTGTTGTCTCTGACTGAGCTGATTTCTCGAATCAGCTTAAAAAAAGCCTTCCAGAAATCAACGCTCTGACTCCGTTTCTTGCTGGTCGCACGTCGGCCGGTACAGCTGCCGGTAATACTCCAGACGACTCAGGAATAGCTCCTTTTTATCCTCAGGAATATCGCGCGGTATCCGCTGTAAACGCGGGCATTTTTTCAGATATTCCATAAACGCCTGGCTCGAGGCCATGAAATCTACCGTTTTATCGATGATACGTGGTACGCCGTCGCCGATTTTCGCCATCACGCTCTCCTCTGTTCAGGGGGATCTTATTAAGGATTGGCGAAAAAAAGGGAGCAAGTTGAGGAAAACGTGCGGAATGGCCGTCAGGCTTCACAAAAATGACAAACAGCTTAATTAAAACGACAATATCATTATTTTTCAAATAATTATAATCTATCTGGTCTCATGCTTATGGCCGTATAGCCGCGAGTATTTCGATAAAAAACTATCAACAAAGGCCCGCCCGGCCCATACTATGTAACGTCGAAGCCCTTTTATTCACAGATAAAATTACCATGAAAGAAGTCGAAAAGAATGAAATCAAGCGTTTGAGCGACCGTCTCGACGCCATCCGCCACCAGCAGGCCGACCTGTCGCTGGTCGAAGCCGCCGATAAATACGCGGAGCTGGAAAAAGAAAAAGCGACCCTGGAAACGGAAATCGAACGTCTGCGTTCCGTCCAGTCGCAGAAGCTGAGCAAAGAAGCGCAGAAGCTGATGAGCATGCCGCACCGTCGCGCTATTACCAAGAAAGAGCAGGCCGATATGGGCAAGCTGAAGAAAAGCGTGCGCGGACTGGTTGTCGTCCACCCGATGACCGCGCTGGGCCGCGAAATGGGCCTCAAAGAGATGACCGGCTTCGCGAAGAGCGAGTTTTAATCTTTTGTCCGCTGTGAGTTCGTCGTCTATTACCCGGTAGCCCTACCGGGCCGTGAACTCACAGCCAATTTCTCCTTCCCCATCAAATTGGCCCAACCAATTATTTCTTAAACCGTCAATCGGTTCACATATCCATCACTTTGCATCACAAACGCGTTGCCACGTCATAACATTTGGTTAACCATCAATTGTCGTTAACCCTACAATCGCAATTTGGCTGGGCCAATTTTACAAACAGTGTGATCGGCAATGGGCGCAGACCCAACCTGACGCACTGGATGTGGCCCGATGGAGACCTGCATGAACCTCTGGCAACAAAATTACGATCCGGCTGGTAATATCTGGCTATCGAGCCTTATCGCCTCACTGCCGATTCTGTTTTTCTTTTTCGCCCTGATTAAGCTCAAGCTTAAAGGCTATATCGCCGCCACCTGGACCGTTGCCATCGCGCTGCTTGTCGCCCTGCTGTTCTACAAAATGCCGGTCGATCGCGCCTTATCGTCGGTGGTATACGGCTTCTTCTACGGCCTGTGGCCTATCGCGTGGATTATTATCGCCGCGGTCTTCGTCTATAAAATCTCGGTGAAGACCGGGCAGTTCGACATTATCCGCTCGTCGATTCTTTCGATTACGCCGGATCAGCGCCTGCAGATGCTGATTGTCGGCTTCTCCTTTGGCGCCTTCCTCGAAGGGGCCGCTGGTTTCGGCGCGCCGGTGGCGATTACCGCCGCGCTGCTGGTCGGGCTCGGCTTCAATCCGCTGTACGCCGCCGGGCTGTGCCTGATTGTTAACACCGCGCCGGTGGCTTTCGGCGCCATGGGGATCCCGATTCTGGTCGCCGGCCAGGTCACCGGCATCGATAGCTTCGCCATCGGCCAGATGGTTGGCCGTCAGCTGCCGTTCCTGACCATTATCGTGCTGTTCTGGATCATGGCGATTATGGACGGCTGGCGCGGGGTGAAAGAGACGTGGCCGGCGGTGATGGTCGCGGGTGGTTCGTTCGCCATCGCGCAGTACCTCAGCTCCAACTTCCTCGGCCCGGAACTGCCGGACATCATCTCTTCGCTGGTGTCGCTGGTATGCCTGACGCTGTTCCTCAAACGCTGGCAGCCGGTACGTATCTTCCGCTTTGGCGATATGGGCGCCGCGCAGGTTGATCAAACCCTGGCGCGCACGCATTACACCGCCGGTCAGGTCATTCGCGCCTGGTCGCCGTTCCTGTTCCTCACCGCTACCGTCACCCTGTGGAGCGTGCCGCCGTTTAAAGCGCTGTTTGCGCCGGGCGGGGCGATGTATGACTTCGTGGTTAATATTTCGGTACCGTTCCTCGACAAAATGGTCGCCCGTATGCCGCCGGTGGTGAGCGCCGCGACGCCATACGCCGCGGTGTATAAATTCGACTGGCTGTCGGCAACCGGCACCGCCATTCTGTTCGCCGCTATACTGTCTATCGTCTGGCTGCGTATGAAGCCAAAGGATGCGCTGACCACCTTCGCCGGGACGCTGAAAGAGCTGGCGCTGCCGATTTACTCCATCGGCATGGTGCTGGCGTTCGCCTTTATCTCGAACTACTCCGGGCTGTCATCGACGCTGGCGTTGGCGCTGGCGCATACCGGCCACGCGTTTACCTTCTTCTCGCCGTTCCTCGGCTGGCTGGGGGTCTTCCTGACCGGTTCGGATACCTCGTCTAACGCGCTATTCGCCGCGCTGCAGGCGACGGCAGCCCAGCAAATCGGCGTCTCCGATATTCTGCTGGTCGCCGCGAATACCACCGGTGGGGTGACGGGCAAGATGATTTCGCCACAGTCGATCGCCATTGCCTGCGCCGCGGTAGGCCTGGTGGGTAAAGAGTCGGATCTGTTCCGCTTTACCGTCAAGCACAGTCTGATATTCACCTGCATGGTGGGCCTGATTACCACGCTACAGGCGTATGTCTTAACCTGGATGATTCCGTGAAAGTGATGCCAAAACGCCTGGCTGACGACGTCGCAAATCGCGTCCGGGCGCTGATAGAAGAACAACAGCTGGAGGCGGGCATGCGTTTGCCCGCCGAGCGCCAGCTTGCCGTCCAGCTCGGTGTTTCACGCAATTCGCTGCGTGAAGCGCTGGCGATGCTGGTCAACGAAGGGGTGCTGCTTAGCCGTCGCGGCGGCGGCACCTTCGTGCGCTGGCAGCATGAGCCCTGGTCGGAGCAAAACATCGTCCAGCCGCTGAAAACGCTGCTCGCCGACGACCCCGACTACAGTTTTGATATTCTCGAAGCCCGCCACGCTATTGAAGCCAGCACCGCCTGGCATGCGGCGATGCGGGCCACCGACGCCGAAAAAGAAAAAATACGCCTCTGTTTTGAAGCCACCCTCAGCGATGACCCGGATCTCGCCTCACAGGCGGATGTTCGCTTCCACCTGGCGATCGCTGAAGCCTCGCATAACGTGGTGCTGCTGCAAACCATGCGCGGTTTCTTCGAGCTTCTGCAATCCTCGGTGAAGCAGAGCCGCCAGCGCATGTATCTGGTGCCGCCGGTGTTCGCGCGTCTGACCGAACAACATCAGGCGGTGATGGAAGCGATCTTCGCCGGCGACGCGGAAGGCGCGCGCCAGGCGATGATGGCCCACCTCGGTTTTGTCCACGCCACCATTAAACGTTTTGATGAAGACCAGGCCCGCCAGGCGCGCATTACCCGCCTGCCCGGTGACCACAATGAAAATTCCAGGGAGAACTCGTGATGATTATTTCCGCCGCCAGCGACTATCGCGCCGCCGCACAGCGTATCCTGCCGCCGTTTCTGTTCCACTATATCGACGGCGGCGCCTACGCCGAACACACCCTGCGCCGTAACGTTGAAGACCTCTCCGACGTGGCGCTCCGCCAGCGCATTCTGCGCAATATGTCGGATTTGAGCCTGGAAACCACGTTATTCAACGAGAAGCTGTCAATGCCGACGGCGCTGGCGCCGGTCGGGCTATGTGGCATGTACGCGCGCCGCGGCGAAGTGCAGGCGGCGGGTGCGGCAGACGACAAAGGCATCCCGTTTACCCTCTCTACCGTTTCCGTTTGCCCGATTGAAGAGGTCGCCCCGACCATCAAACGCCCGATGTGGTTCCAGCTGTACGTCCTGCGCGATCGCGGATTTATGCGCAATGCGCTGGAGCGCGCTAAAGCCGCAGGCTGCTCCACGCTGGTCTTTACCGTGGATATGCCGACCCCCGGCGCGCGCTATCGCGACGCCCATTCTGGCATGAGCGGTCCGAACGCTGCCATGCGCCGCTACTGGCAGGCCGTCACTCATCCACAGTGGGCATGGGACGTCGGCCTCAACGGACGCCCGCACGATCTGGGTAATATCTCCGCCTATCTCGGCAAACCGACCGGTCTTGAGGATTACATCGGCTGGCTGGCGAATAATTTCGATCCGTCAATTTCATGGAAAGACCTGGAGTGGATCCGCGATTTCTGGGACGGCCCGATGGTGATCAAAGGGATCCTCGACCCGGAGGACGCCCGCGACGCGGTGCGCTTCGGCGCTGACGGCATTGTCGTCTCCAACCACGGTGGCCGCCAGCTTGACGGCGTGCTCTCTTCCGCCCGCGCCCTGCCCGCCATTGCCGATGCGGTTAAAGGCGACATCACTATTCTCGCCGACAGCGGCATCCGCAACGGTCTCGACGTGGTGCGGATGATCGCCCTTGGCGCCGACAGCGTGCTGCTGGGCCGCGCGTATCTGTACGCGCTGGCGACCCACGGCAAGCAGGGGGTGGCGAATCTGCTCAATCTTATCGAGAAAGAGATGAAAGTGGCGATGACGCTGACCGGGGCGAAATCCATCAGTGAAATCAGCCGCGATTCGCTGGTGCAGAATGCCGAAGCGCTGCAGACCTTTGATGCGCTCAAGCAGGGCAACGCCGCGTAAGTCCCTCACTCTCCCCCTCTCCAAAAGGGAGAGTGGATCATCCGGCTGGCATCGGTTTTCTCCCTCTCCCAAAGGGAAAGAGACCGTCCGGCTGGCATCGGTTTCTCCCTCTCCCAAAGGGAGAGAGACCGTCCGGCTGGCATCGGTTTTCCCCTCTCCCAAAGGGAGAGAGACCGTCCGGCTGGCATCGGTTTCTCCCTCTCCCTCTGGGAGAGGGTCGGGGTGAGGGTTCGGCAAATATCTGCTATTCTGCCCCCCGCAATTAAGGGGGCAGTATGCTGAACATCGTGTTATTCGAACCAGAAATCCCGCCGAACACCGGCAATATCATCCGCCTGTGCGCCAACACCGGCTTCAATTTACATATCATTGAGCCAATGGGCTTTACCTGGGACGATAAACGCCTGAGACGCGCCGGGTTGGATTATCACGAGTTCACCGCCGTACAGCGCCACGCGGATTATGCGGCGTTTATCGCCAGCGCGAAGCCGCAGCGCCTGTTCGCCCTCACCACCAAAGGCACGCCCGCCCACAGCGCGGTAAGCTATCAGGATGGTGATTTCTTGATGTTTGGTCCGGAAACGCGCGGCCTGCCGGCCAGCATCCTCGATGCCCTACCGGCGGAGCAAAAGATCCGTATTCCAATGATGCCGGACAGTCGCAGCATGAACCTGTCAAACGCGGTGTCGGTGGTGGTGTATGAAGCCTGGCGCCAGTTGGGATACCCGGGCGCCGTGTTACGCAGCTAACCTGAGCGGTTCCCGGATTGCGGCGCGTTGCGCCTTATCCGGGCTACCTCTCTGAGCTGAACAGCGGCAAATGGCAATAAATCAAATCCCGTCGCCGTACTCGAAGGTATGGTGGATGCCATTAAAATGCTGATCCATATCCATCGCCGGTTTGTCGCTCTCCGGCTTACCGACGATGCGCGCCGGTACGCCTGCGGCGGTGGTATGCGGCGGCACAGGTTGCAGCACCACGGAACCGGCGCCAATCTTCGCCCCGCGCCCGACTTCGATATTGCCGAGGATCTTCGCCCCGGCGCCAATCATCACGCCTTCGCGAATTTTCGGGTGACGGTCGCCGCTGGTTTTGCCGGTACCGCCGAGGGTCACGGACTGCAGAATGGATACGTCGTCTTCAATCACCGCCGTTTCACCGACCACGATACCGGTGGCGTGGTCGAGCATGATCCCACGGCCAATCTTCGCCGCCGGATGGATATCGACCTGGAACGAGACGGAGACCTGGTTCTGCAGGAAAATAGCCAGCGCGCGGCGCCCCTGATTCCACAGCCAGTGGCCGATGCGGTAGGCCTGCAGCGCATGGAAGCCTTTCAGGTACAACAGCGGCGTTGAGTATTTATCGACTGCAGGGTCGCGGGTACGTACCGCCTGGATATCACAGGCGGCGGAAGCGATCATCTCAGGGTCAGCGGCATAAGCCTCTTCCACTACTTCGCGAATGGCGATAGCGGGCATAATCGGCGAGGCCAGCTTATTCGCCAGCATATAGCTCAGGGCGCTGCCCAGATTTTCGTGCTTGAGTAGCGTTGCGTGGTAAAAACTGGCGAGCATCGGCTCACAGTCGGCCAAAGCCCGGGCTTCGGCTTTAATATTGTTCCAGACGATATCCAGTTCTTCACACGGCATTGCATACTCCAGACGGTAAGAATTATGACCGGTCAGTTCTTCGCTGACCGGGTCATACAGGTAACAGACTTTCCCTGCGGCTAGTTGGCGCTGCGTTCGTCCTTGCGTGCGCGACCCAATAAGGTCAATGCTGCCTCGCGCGCAATTTTTCCGCAATACAATACCTGATAAATTTCCTCGGTTATTGGCATTTCGACGCCTAAACGCTGCGCCAGAACGCGAACCTCTTTGGTATTGCGATAGCCTTCAACCACCTGGCCAATCTTGTCCTGCGCGCTTTGCACGTCCATGCCCTGTCCGAGCATCATGCCAAAACGGCGGTTTCGCGATTGGTTATCGGTACAAGTCAGTACCAGGTCGCCCAGCCCGGCCATGCCCATGAAGGTTTCCGGATCGGCGCCCAGCGCCGCCCCGAGACGGGACATTTCCACCAGACCACGGGTGATCAACGCCGTACGGGCATTCGCGCCAAAGCCGATACCGTCAGACATCCCGGCGCCGATGGCGATAACGTTTTTCACCGCGCCGCCCAGCTGCACGCCGATAAAGTCCGGGTTGATGTAGACGCGGAAGCTTTTACCGCAGTGCAGCAGGCGCTGAAGGTCTTCCGCAAACTGCGGATCCGTCGCCGCCAGAGAAATCGCCGTCGGCAGGCCGGCGGCCAGCTCTTTGGCGAAAGTCGGACCGGAGATGACCGCTAATGGGATGTCATCGCCCAGCGCTTCACGCGCCACGTCCTGCAGCAGACGGCCAGTTTCGGCCTCCAGGCCTTTCGTCGCCCACACCAGACGCGCATCTGAACGCATCAGCGGTTTAATCTGGCGCAAAACCTGACCGAAGACGTGGCTCGGCACCACCACGAGGATATCGCGGCTGGCGGCCAGCGCCGTCGCTAAATCGCTCTCAAGGCGCAGCGTGTCCGGGAAGGGCACATCGGGAAGGAACGCGGCGTTGCAGCGATCGTGTTGCAGCGTCGCGATATGTTTCGGGTCATGGCCCCAGAGGACAACCTCGTGGCCATTTCTTGCCAGGGTGATGGCAAGAGCGGTGCCGTAAGAGCCGGCACCGATCACAGTCATTGCAGCATTAAGCGCGTTCATCAGGCATCCTGATGTTGTTCAGCACCTTCGCCAGCCTGCTGTTGCAGATAGTTCATAAACAGCGCGTCAAAGTTCACCGGCGCAAGGTTGAGTTGCGGGAAGGTGCCGCGGGAAACCAGGCTGGTAACAGTCTCGCGAGCGTACGGGAACAGAATGTTCGGGCAGTACGCGCCGAGGCAGTGCGCCATCTGGTTGCCATCGATGCCGTCGATGGAGAAGATGCCGCCCTGCTGTACTTCGCACAGGAATGCGGTTTCTTCGCCCAGCGATGCCGTTACGGTGACACGCAGCACCACTTCATAAACGCCTTCAGCCAGCTGGCTGGAAGCGGTATCCAGATCAAGTTTAACTTCCGGCTGCCAATCTTTCTGGAAAACTTGCGGCGCATTTGGCGCTTCGAAGGAAACGTCTTTGGTGTAGATGCGCTGAATCTGGAAAGTCATTTCGGTGCTGTTTTGTTCTGACATAGTAAAACCCTTTCGTGTTGTCCTTAAATACGCGGCCCCTGAATGGGGAAAACGTAAAAATTAGCGCAAGAGGGGATCAAGTCCACCACGTGAATCAAGCGCATACAAGTCGTCACAGCCGCCAATGTGCTGCGCATCAATAAAAATCTGCGGAACCGTCGTCCGGCCGCTGCGCTGGATCATCTCTTCACGCTTTGCGGCATCGCCATCGATAGGCAGTTCGTTGAACGTCACGCCCTTGCTGTTCAGCAGCGCTTTGGCGCGGATGCAGAACGGGCAGGTCGCTTTGGTATAGATCTCAATATTGGCCATGACTCACTCCTGTTTTTACCCCGAGGGATTTTACGCCGCAGAGGCTCCCCGCCGCCTGAGAGGTTATCGGGGGAACCGCTGCGCCATAACGACGCGGGGGTAAATTATTTGCCGCGTACCAGCGGAAGGTTCTCGCCGCTCCAGCCTGCGATGCCTTCTTTCAGTACAAAGACTTTTTCGAATCCGGCTTTATTCAGCAGGCTGGCAGGTTCTTGCGCCTGCATGCCGGACCCATCCACAACAATAATGGGTTGTGCTTTGTGTTTTTCCAACTCGCCGACGTTATTTGCTTTGATATCGGCAGGCAGCAGGTTGATAGCGCCGGCGATATGGCCTTTACGGAAGTCGTCACGCTGACGCAGGTCGACAACAACGGCTTCTTCTTTGTTGATAAGACGCGTCGCTTCACCACGGGTGATGACTTTAACTTTCGACATCAAGCCCTTAAAGGTGGTGAACAGTACCGCACCCAGCAGCGCGATCCACGCGATGCTCAGGACCGGGTGACGGCCGATGAATTGCATAATTTCTTGCATGGGGGGTTACAACTCCCGACTAAGTGATAAAAAACCAGGGAAGGAGTATACCTGTGCATTGCGGCAAATACAGCCAGTGAGCGCGATGTAATGTATTTTCTGCGGCCCGTCACGAAAAAAAAGCCGACTTCGCCATCGGCTCTGGCGTCGTCCCTTCCCTTTCTTTGATCTTTTACGGTGATTTGATCGATTCAGCTGTAGTAAAATTACGCAAATTTTCTGTCTTTGAGCATGAGGTTGTCGCAATGTCGGTTACTAAAAAACCTATGGTACTGGTGATTCTGGATGGCTACGGCTACCGTGAAGACCAGCAGGATAACGCCATTTATAGCGCGAAAACGCCGGTAATGGACGCACTGTGGGCAAAACGTCCGCACACCCTGATTGACGCATCCGGTCTGGAAGTCGGGCTGCCTGACCGCCAGATGGGTAACTCCGAAGTGGGTCACGTAAACCTCGGCGCGGGTCGTATCGTGTATCAGGATCTGACCCGTCTGGACGTTGAAATCAAAGAACGCACCTTCTTCGCCAACCCGGTGCTGACCGGCGCGGTCGACAAAGCCGTCGCCGCAGGTAAAGCGGTACATATCATGGGCCTGATGTCGCCTGGCGGCGTTCACAGCCACGAAGACCATATCATGGCGATGGTAGAACTGGCCGCCGAGCGCGGCGCAGAGAAAATCTATCTGCACGCTTTCCTCGATGGCCGCGACACGCCGCCGCGCAGCGCTGAAGCGACGCTGGCTAAATTCGAAGCTAAATTCACCGCGCTGGGCAAAGGCCGTATCGCCTCTATCATTGGTCGCTACTACGCCATGGACCGCGACAACCGCTGGGATCGCGTAGAACAAGCCTATGACCTGATGACGCTGGCCAAAGGCGAATTCCAGGCCGATACCGCCGTAGCGGGCCTGCAGGCAGCCTATGCCCGTGACGAAAACGACGAGTTCGTCAAAGCGACCGTTATCCGCGCCGCCGGCCAGGCCGATGCCGCGATGGAAGACGGCGACGCGCTGATCTTCATGAACTTCCGCGCTGACCGCGCGCGCGAAATCACCCGCGCCTTCGTTAACGCCGACTTCGACGGCTTCGCGCGTAAGAAAGTCGTTAACCTCGACTTCGTGATGCTGACCGAATACGCCGCCGACATCAAAGTCGCTTGCGCCTATCCACCAGCTTCACTGGTTAACACTTTCGGCGAGTGGATGGCGAAGCACGACAAAACCCAGCTGCGCATCTCCGAAACCGAGAAATATGCGCACGTGACCTTCTTCTTTAACGGCGGCGTAGAAGATCCGTTCAAAGGCGAAGACCGTATTCTGATTAACTCGCCGAAGGTCGCCACTTACGACCTGCAGCCGGAAATGAGTTCCGCCGAGCTGACCGAGAAACTGGTTGCGGCCATCAAAGGCGGCCAGTATGACACCATCATCTGTAACTACCCGAACGGCGATATGGTTGGCCATACCGGGGTGATGGAAGCGGCGGTAAAAGCGGTTGAAGCGCTGGATCACTGCATCGAACAAGTGGCTGCGGCCGTTGAATCCGTCGGCGGTCAGCTGCTGATCACCGCCGACCACGGCAACGCCGAGCAAATGCGCGATCCAGCGACCGGACAGGCGCACACCGCGCATACTAACCTGCCGGTTCCGCTGATCTACGTTGGCGACAAAACCGTGAAAGTGGCCGAAGGCGGCAAGCTTTCCGACATCGCGCCAACCATGCTGTCGCTAATGGGAATGGAAATCCCGCAAGAGATGACTGGCAAGCCGCTGTTCATCGTGGAATAATCCTTCCCCATGAGGGGAAAGGCGACTTATTCAAATACATGGATCGCAACGGCTGTTCGATCCGTTCTTTACGCCAGCGCGCTTAGCGCTGGCGTATTGCTGTGCGCCGCATCCGCTCACGCCGATGACCGCGACCAGCTGAAATCCATTCAGGCCGATATCGCCGCCAAACAGCGCGCGATTCAGCAACAGCAGCAGCAACGCTCCTCTCTGCTGGCCCAGCTAAAAGCGCAGGAAGAAGCGATCTCCGCCGCCGCGCGTAAGCTGCGTGAAACTCAGGATACCCTCAACCAGCTCAATAAGCAGATCGACGAGATGAACGCGTCTATCGCTAAGCTGGAGCGCCAGCGCGCCTCCCAGGAACGTAACCTCGCCGCGCAGCTTGATGCCGCCTTCCGCCAGGGGCCGCATACCGGCATGCAGATGATCCTCAGCGGCGAAGAGGGGCAGCGCAACCAGCGCCTGCAGGCCTATTTTGGTTACTTTAACCAGGCCCGTCAGGAGACTATCGCCCAGCTCAAGCAGACGCGTGAAGAAGTCGCGGTGCAGAAATCGATGCTGGAAGAAAAACAAAGCCAGCAGCAAACGCTGGTTTACGAGCAAAAAGCGCAGCAGGCCAAGCTTGAGCAGGCGCGCAACGAGCGTAAAAAGACGCTCTCCAGCCTCGAATCCTCCATTCAGAAAGGCCAACAGCAGCTCAGCGAACTGCGCGCTAACGAATCGCGCCTGCGCGGTCGCATCGCCCAGGCGGAAGCGGCAGCCAAAGCCCGCGCCGACCGCGAGGCTCGCGATGCCCAGGCGGTACGCGACCGTCAGCAGGAAGCCTCGCGCAAAGGCACCACCTATAAACCAACCGAAAGCGAACGTTCGCTGATGTCGCGAACCGGCGGCCTCGGCGCGCCGCGCGGGCAGGCCTTCTGGCCGGTTCGCGGAACAATTCTTCATCGTTATGGCGAACAGCTGCAAGGTGAACTACGTTGGAAAGGGATGGTTATCGCTGCGTCTGAAGGCACCGAAGTCAAAGCCATTGCCGATGGTCGGGTGATCCTCGCCGACTGGCTACAGGGCTACGGGCTGGTGGTCGTCGTTGAACACGGCAAAGGCGACATGAGTCTTTACGGCTATAACCAAAGCGCGCTGGTCAGCGTCGGTACCCAGGTCCGCGCGGGCCAGGCTATCGCGCTGGTAGGCAGTAGCGGCGGTCAGGGTCGTCCGTCGCTCTATTTCGAAATTCGCCGCCAGGGTCAGGCGGTCAATCCACAGCCGTGGTTGGGAAGATAAGTTTTGCTCCAATTTCGCATGATTGCACTTGCTGTAGCCGGTTCACTGACTATAGCTGCGCCGGTTTTCGCCGGTAAACTCTCTATCGTTATCGATGATTTCGGCTATCGTCCACAGACGGAAAATAAGGTGCTGGCGCTGCCGCCCACCATCTCCGTTGCCGTGCTGCCGAACGCCCCCCACGCCCGGGAAATGGCCACTAAAGCGCATAATCTGGGCCACGAAGTGCTGATCCACCTGCCGATGGCGCCGCTCAGCAAGCAACCGCTGGAAAAAGACACCCTGCGCCCGGATATGAGCAGCGATGAGATCGAACGTATTATTCGTGAGGCTTACGGGAAAGTGCCTTACGCCGTCGGGCTGAACAACCACATGGGTAGCGCCATGACCTCTAACCTGTTCGGCATGCAGAAGGTGATGCAGGCGCTGGAACGCTACAATCTCTATTTTCTCGATAGCGTGACCATCGGCAACACCCAGGCCATGCGCGCCGCCCAGGGGACCGGCGTGAAGGTGATTAAACGCAAAGTGTTTCTCGACGATACCCAGAACGAGGCGGACATCCGCACCCAGTTCAACCGCGCCATCGCGCTGGCGCGGCGTAACGGTTCGGCGATCGCCATTGGTCACCCACACCCTTCAACGGTGCGGGTACTACAGCAAATGGTTTATAACCTGCCGCCGGATATCACGCTGGTGCGCCCGAGCAATCTGCTGAACGAACCGCAGGTCGATAACTCGACGCCGAACACGCCTGCGCAACCAAACGTGCCGCAGCAGCAGAAGCCGCGTAACCCGTTCCACGGCGTGAAATACTGCAAACCGAAGCGTCCGCTGGAGCCGGTGAACGCCAGCCGCTTCTTTAGCATTCTCAGCGAAAGCATCAGCCAGAGCGCGCTGGTCCAGTATTACCAGCTTAAATGGCAGGGCTGGGATAGCCCCACCAACTAATCTTCATCAGGGATCCGTGCGCTTCTCCGTCACGGTTCCCTGCCGCTTCCCGTCGTGAGCATACCAGGCTTTAAAATACTTCATGAAGCTGTACAAGGTGGCATACAGTCCGGTGACAGCCCCCACCTTACCGCTACGCCACGCGCCGCTGAACAGATACCACTTAAAAAACGCGCCGATGGCGCTGATAATCCCGCGACTGAGCGACGGCCTGACCTTTTGCGCCTTCACCAGCCGGGTGGTATAGCTATTGAGCTTGTTAAACACCTCATGCAGTGAATAGAAGGTATCGTGGCGGACAAAGCCCGGCAGCCTTATCGAGGTCAGATGGCCGACCACCTGATCGTCCACCGGCCGCTGGTTAAAGCTGGCACGCTGACGGTTGAACAGGCGTACCGGGTAATCCGGCGATGAGATGGGATAAATGGTCCGCACCTGCTCGCCAAGCACGAACCAGTAGCGCGGCAGACGCCACGCGCAGCTCGGATCCGGTTCCTCTCCCGCCTTAAGCGCCAGAATCGCCGCAACCACTTCTTCATCCAGAATTTCATCGCTATCCATACATAGCACCCAGTCATGGGTCGCCAGCGAGGTCGCATAGTTCATCTGCATGCCATGGGCGGCATAGGGGTGATGGTGAACCGTTATGCCAAACTGCTGACATATCTGCAGCGTTTCATCCGTACTGCCTGAATCCACGACAATAAACTCATCCGCCACCCGCAACAGCGGCGGCAAGACTTCCCGTAATAAGCGGGCCGAATTACAGGTAAGCAAACATACTGAGAGCTTAAACATAGGGTTTATGCGATTAAACGAAGAGTAAACCAACTGTATAAACGAATAGGCAAAAGATCGATGCGGAAATAGTGCGGTAGATGCGTATTATTTTAGAAATGTTATCCAAATCTAAATAAATCTACCATGAGATAAATTTCATCCCCTTGCCCGATACCATCGGGTATCAGTTATCGGGTTTGAGATGCCCTCTCCTTATGTACCCCCGTTTGTCACTCATACGGTCAGCTTTGCTGTCATCGTAAAGAGCGGCATAGATCCAGTATTTGTTAATAGTGCGTATTTTAACCACCACGTCATCAGCCATAACGGAATATGTATTATTCGCATTATCATCTGGCCATTCTTTGAATGAAAGCTGATTCCATTCACGCTGTAAATGATATGTCGTTAACCAGGGATAGCGTCCGTCCCCGCCGCAAGAGACCTGAACATTCATGTCGTCTATATTAGGTAAGGATTTATTTTGCGTGGGAATAAACGAGAGTAATAAGGCGCTATAGTTCTCACTGTTACATTCGGCATACTGCGCGACATTATTAACCAACAGACTGCCCGACTGGTTAACATGCCACTCGCGAAACCTGATAAAATTCTCCGGGATCTCACTAAAATTCTGCCTAATAAACAGCAACTGTTCTTTCAGCGTTCCCTTAACATATATATTGATGACTTTTTTAAATTTCCCCTGGTCATCCAGCCAATAATAGCGAAATCCGAGGGTAGGAACATTAATGGTAGCATTATCACTCCATTGCGCTTTCCAGTAGGCTTGCAGCACGCCATGCTCAAGCTTTTGCTCAGCCAAAACGCCAAAGCTCATAAAAAGCAATAGCGCCGGTAAGATAATATTCTTCAATCGCCAAAGACGGCTAATAAAAATAGAGAGGGCCATATATCTCATCCTTGTTATATGAAGATATGGCAGAATATAAATAAACCGGGCAGCAGTTCAATAGCGACCGACGTAATAACAAAAACTTTATTACCAATATATATGTGAAGAATATGCTGCCCATAAACCATGGGCAGCAAGAATGCTTATTATCGTCATCCTGACGATAATTCGCTTAATCCCAGCTCAGTACCACTTTACCAGACTGACCGGAACGCATCGCGTCAAAGCCTTTCTGGAAGTCATCAATACCGAAACGATGGGTGATAATCGGCGAAAGATCGAGGCCCGACTGGATCAGCGCCGCCATCTTATACCAGGTTTCAAACATTTCGCGGCCGTAAATCCCTTTGATAAACAGCCCCTTGAAGATGACCTTGGTCCAGTCGATAGACATATCCGACGGAGGAATACCCAGCATCGCAATACGTCCGCCGTGGTTCATGGTATCAAGCATGGTGCGGAACGCAGGCGGCGCGCCGGACATCTCCAGGCCCACGTCGAAGCCTTCGGTCATCCCCAGCTCCGCCATCACATCGTTAAGATTCTCTTTCGCCACGTTGACTGCGCGGGTGACGCCCATTTTACGCGCCAGTTCCAGGCGATATTCGTTAACATCGGTAATCACCACGTTACGCGCGCCGACATGTTTCGCCACCGCCGCGGCCATCACCCCGATCGGACCGGCGCCGGAAACCAGCACGTCTTCACCGACCAGGTCGAAGGAGAGCGCGGTATGCACCGCATTACCGAACGGGTCGAAGATGGATGCCAGGTCGTCAGAGATATTGTCCGGGATTTTGAAAGCGTTGAAGGCCGGGATCACCAGATATTCAGCGAAACAGCCCGGGCGGTTTACCCCCACGCCGATGGTATTGCGGCACAGATGCGTGCGGCCGCCGCGACAGTTACGGCAGTGTCCGCAGGTGATGTGCCCTTCGCCGGAAACGCGATCGCCGAGCTTAAAGCCGCGCACTTCCTGACCGATACCCACGACTTCACCGACATACTCGTGACCCACCACCATCGGTACCGGGATGGTTTTCTGCGACCATTCATCCCAGTTATAGATGTGCACATCGGTACCGCAAATCGCGGTCTTACGGATTTTAATCAGCAGATCGTTATGGCCGACTTCCGGTTCCGGTACGTCGGTCATCCAGATGCCTTCTTCCGCTTTCAGTTTGGATAACGCTTTCATCTCACACCCTTATTAGGCGATGACGCCCAGTTGTTTGCCGATGCGGGTAAAGGCTTCTACCGCACGTTCAATTTGTTCAGGGGTATGCGCCGCCGACATCTGGGTGCGAATACGCGCCTGGCCTTTTGGAACCACCGGATAGAAGAATCCGGTGACGTAAATACCTTCTTTTTGCAATTCGCGCGCGAACTCCTGGGCGATGGTGGCTTCACCGAGCATCACCGGGATAATCGCGTGGTCGGCGCCTGCCAGGGTAAAGCCTGCGGCGGTCATTTTTTCGCGGAACAGGCGCGCGTTAGCCCACAGGCGATCGCGCAGTTCGCTGCCCGCTTCCACCATCTCCAGCACCTTGATGGAGGCGGCGACAATGGCCGGCGCCAGGGAGTTGGAGAACAGATACGGACGAGAACGCTGGCGCAGCCACTCAACGACTTCTTTGCGTGCGGCGGTGTAACCGCCTGACGCGCCGCCCAGCGCTTTACCCAACGTACCGGTGATGATGTCGACGCGGCCCATCACGTCGCAATATTCATGGGAACCGCGGCCGTTTTCGCCGACAAAGCCCACCGCGTGAGAATCATCGACCATCACCAGCGCATCATATTTATCCGCCAGGTCGCAGACGCCTTTCAGGTTGGCGATCACGCCGTCCATCGAGAAAACGCCATCGGTGGCGATCAGCACGTGGCGAGCGCCGGCTTCGCGCGCTTCTTTCAGACGCGCTTCCAGCTCCTGCATGTCGTTGTTGGCATAGCGGAAACGCTTAGCTTTGCACAGGCGCACGCCGTCGATGATCGACGCGTGATTCAGGGCATCAGAGATAATGGCATCTTCCGGTCCCAGCAGCGTTTCAAACAGGCCGCCGTTGGCATCAAAGCAGGAGGAGTAGAGAATCGCGTCTTCCATACCGAGGAAATCCGCCAGCTTCTTCTCGAGCTGCTTATGCGTGTCCTGGGTACCGCAGATGAAGCGCACCGAGGCCATCCCGAAGCCGTGGCTGTCCATGCCGGATTTCGCCGCGGCAATCAGTTCCGGGTGGTTCGCCAGACCCAGATAGTTATTGGCGCAGAAGTTAATGACGTGGCTGTCGCCGACGGTGATGTCCGCCTGCTGAGCCGAAGTAATGATACGCTCTTCTTTAAACAACCCTTCCGCGCGCGCGGTATCCAGGTCATTGGTTAACTGTTTGTAGAAATCACCACGCATTGCAACTCTCCAGATTCGGCAAAATTTGGCACATATTACCCAAAGTTATACGTTGATACGAGATGATGCATGCCTGAATGAATAATTTGCAGCATAAATCACGCACGGCCAGCACCTTTTCGGCGAATGGCTGAAGCCTTTCGGATGTAGTGATATGATATGAGTATTCATGTCCGGATTGTTTCCGGGCTTTCTACTTCAAAGGTACAGTTATGATCATCGTAACCGGCGGCGCAGGCTTTATCGGCAGCAACATCGTTAAAGCCCTGAATGACAAAGGCATCACCGATATTCTGGTTGTAGACAATCTGAAAGACGGCACCAAATTCGTAAACCTGGTGGATCTGGACATCGCTGACTACATGGATAAAGAAGATTTTCTGATCCAGATTATGGCCGGCGAAGAGTTCGGCGAGATCGAAGCGGTATTCCATGAAGGCGCCTGCTCTTCCACGACCGAGTGGGACGGCAAGTATGTGATGGATAACAACTATCAGTACTCCAAAGAGGTGCTGCACTACTGTCTGGAGCGCGAAATCCCGTTCCTGTACGCCTCTTCTGCCGCCACCTACGGCGGGCGCACCAGCGACTTTATCGAATCACGCGAATTTGAAAAACCGCTGAACGTCTACGGCTACTCTAAATTCCTGTTCGACGAATACGTCCGTCAGATCCTGCCGGAAGCGGATTCGCAGATCGTCGGGTTCCGTTATTTCAACGTCTACGGACCGCGCGAAGGGCACAAAGGCAGCATGGCGAGCGTGGCCTTCCACCTCAATACCCAGCTGAATAATGGCGAAAGTCCGAAACTGTTCGAAGGCAGCGACGGCTTTAAACGCGACTTCGTCTATGTCGGCGATGTCGCCGCGGTAAACCTGTGGTTCTGGGAAAATGGCGTTTCCGGTATCTTCAACCTCGGTACCGGCCGCGCGGAATCCTTCCAGGCCGTCGCCGATGCGACCCTGGCGTACCATAAGAAAGGCAGCATTGAATACATCCCGTTCCCGGACAAACTGAAAGGCCGCTACCAGGCATTCACGCAGGCCGATCTGACTAACCTGCGTAAAGCGGGCTATGACAAACCGTTCAAAACCGTTGCCGAAGGCGTAACGGAATATATGGCCTGGCTAAACCGCGACGCGTAAGAAACAAGCATGAAAATATTGGTGATAGGCCCGTCTTGGGTGGGCGACATGATGATGTCGCAAAGTCTTTATCGTACGCTCAGGGCGCGCTATCCCCAGGCGATTATCGACGTGATGGCGCCGGCATGGTGCCGTCCGTTGTTATCGCGCATGCCGGAAGTCAACGAAGCGATCGCCATGCCGCTCGGCCACGGCGCGCTGGCTATCGGCGAGCGTCGTAAACTCGGCCACAGCCTGCGCGATCGTCGCTACGATCGCGCTTACGTGCTGCCGAACTCGTTTAAATCGGCATTAGTGCCTTTCTTCGCCAACATTCCGCTGCGCACCGGCTGGCGCGGCGAGATGCGCTACGGCCTGCTTAACGACGCCCGCGTGCTGGACAAAGACGCCTGGCCGCTGATGGTGGAGCGCTACGTGGCGCTGGCCTACGATAACGGCGTGATGCGCTGCGCTAAAGACCTTCCACAACCGCTGCTGTGGCCGCAGCTGCAGGTCAACGATGGCGAAAAATCACAGGCCTGCAACGCCTTTAATCTTTCGAACGATCGGCCGATTATCGGCTTCTGCCCCGGCGCGGAATTCGGCCCGGCCAAACGCTGGCCGCATTATCACTATGCCGCGCTGGCGAAAAAGCTCATTGACGATGGTTATCAGATAGCGCTCTTCGGCTCGGCGAAAGATAACGATGCCGGCAAAGAGATCATCGCCGCGCTCAGCAGCGAGCAGCAGGCCTGGTGCCGTAACCTGGCCGGCGAAACCCAGCTGGAACAGGCCGTGATTCTGATTGCCGCCTGTCAGGCTGTGGTCAGCAACGATTCGGGGCTGATGCACGTCGCCGCCGCGCTGGATCGCCCGTTGGTGGCGCTGTACGGCCCGAGCAGCCCGGACTTTACCCCGCCGCTGTCGCATAAAGCGCGGGTTATTCGCCTGATTAGCGGCTACCACAAGGTGCGCAAAGGCGATGCCGCTGAGGGCTATCATCAAAGCCTGATCGACATCACTCCAGAACGCGTCCTGCAAGAGCTGAACGAACTGTTAGCGGAAAAAACCGAGCACGAGGAAGCGTAACGGATGCGGGTATTGATCGTAAAAACCTCGTCCATGGGCGACGTGCTACACACGCTGCCCGCGCTAACCGACGCCGCGCAGGCCATCCCCGGTATCCGCTTTGACTGGGTGGTTGAAGAAGGCTTCGCGCAGATCCCTTCATGGCATGCCGCCGTCGAGCGGGTGATTCCGGTGGCGATTCGCCGCTGGCGCAAAGCCTGGTTTTCCGCGCCTATCAAAGCGGAAAGAAAGGCCTTTCGCGATGCCGTAAAAGCCGTCAACTACGATGCCATTATTGATGCGCAGGGGCTGGTGAAAAGCGCCGCGCTGGTAACGCGTCTGGCGCACGGCGTCAAACATGGCATGGACTGGCAGTCCGCCCGCGAGCCGCTGGCAAGCCTGTTTTATAACCGTCGCCACCATATTGCTGTCGAGCAGCACGCAGTAGAGCGCACGCGCGAACTGTTCGCCAAAAGCCTGGGCTATGCCAGGCCGCAAACGCAGGGTGATTACGCCATCGCACGCCACTTTATTCGCCCTGACGCACCGGCAACAGAGCCGTATCTGGTCTTCCTGCACGCCACCACCCGCGATGATAAACACTGGCCGGAAGCGCGCTGGCAAGAGCTTCTGGATCTGCTGGCGGCTAGCGCCGTGCGTATTAAGCTGCCGTGGGGCGCGCCGCACGAAGAGGCGCGGGCAAAACGGCTGGCGGAAGGACGCGATAACGTCGATGTACTACCGCGCATGAGCCTTGAGCAGGTTGCGCAGATTCTGGCTGGCGCACGCGGCGTAGTTTCCGTCGACACCGGGCTGAGCCATCTGACTGCGGCGCTCGATAAACCCAATTTCACGCTCTACGGCCCAACCGATCCGGGACTGATTGGCGGATATGGCAAAAACCAGCATATCGTCCGCCCGCCGTACGGTAGCAGCACCGGCGATATTACCGCTGAGCATGTTCAGCAACTGTTGCAAGCACAGGGATTGGTTTAATGGGATCGCTATTCAAGCAAATTTATCGCTATACCCGCCCGCGCGCCTACCGCCACAATGAAAACCTGTGGCCGTGGGTAAAGATCCGCCGGGCGGAAAGCGGTGAAATTTGTGCCTTACAATACAAGGGCGAATCGGTACCGCTGTGTAGCCTAAGTGAATTAAAAGACGCTTTCTCCGGGCCAATGCTGCTCACCGCGACCGGTCCATCAATCAACGATGTCGATTTTTCTATTATCCCGTCATCGTTGCCGGTAATGGGCGTCAACGGCGCTTACTTTCTCGAAGGAAAGGTAGGGTTTTCTCTGTATCTGATCGTTGATATGGAGTTTTTTGACCGTAAACCCGAGGTTATCGCCGGTATTGTCAGCAATCCACGGATCCTCTTTTTTACCACTACCCACGGTATTGCCAAAATCATTGAGCGCATCGGGCTCAACAATATTCAGTGTCGACTCGCCCTGATTGAAGATGCCTGTTATAAGATTTACCAGCCGAAGATCCCCGGTAACGATATCGCGACGGTCTTTAGCCGCTCCCCAAGTGCGCTCCTGCACCAAAACTTAAGCCATATTGGTTTCTCAACCGATATTCGCAAAGGGATATTTGACGCGGGAACGGTGGCTTACTGGGCGCTGCAGATTATCGCCTGGCTGGGATTCAACAGAATTATTATTGCCGGTCTGGATATGAATAATTTTGAGCAACCGCGATTTTATGAAAATGGTGAGAATAAGCTTCCCTCATATCTCGCCGATAAAGTAGATGGTATGGTTTTCCCCGCCTTTGAACTCGCCAGCCGTCATTTACAGGCAAAGGGTATTACGGTAATTAATCTTTCCCTTAATAGCGCAATTCCTGAACAGGTATTTCCTAAAATGCCGTTATCTCAAGCGCTACATGAAGTGGCCTGAACGGCCACTCCATCACGATTCTTCCGCAGTTTTTTCCGGCGATAACGCCGTGAAAACGGCTAACGCCACAATAAACATAATGATAAATCTGTCGTGGATAAACAGAGTATCGACGCAGCCAAAAAGAATCACCGGCGCGCCAATAAACGCCAATGCACATTTCAGCGTCGCCTTTCTGTAAACATAGAGCAGCATCGCGCCATACAATGCCAGCAGGAAGAGGCCGCCAATAACGCCCTGTAGCGACATGGTTTCGATCAAATCATTATGAAGATGATAAACAATGTTGCGCAACCCCTCGGGATTCCCCTGCTCTTTCTCATACATCAATTGCGAGAGGATCTGGAAACGCTGCTGCGAGCTTACGCCACCGGGATGAGCAATAATTTCATAGATCCCGGTATGCCACATACTGAGCCGGGAACCCATCGAGGTATTGTTATCGCTTTGATAGTCCGAGATCTCAGTGACCGCTTCACTCGCCCGATCTTTCAGCGAGGGAAACGCCAACTCAATCACTGCCAGGCCAGCAACCAACAGCATCAGGCACGCCAGCGCTGATTTTTTCTTCGACATCACGTTACCGGTCAGTAGGGCATAGAGCAGTACCGCCGGATAAATAAGCAGCGCCGAGCGAGTTTCAGTCAGAAAAATAATCCACAGCGAGAAAAATATCACACCGCTGGCAATATAGTTGCGATAGCGGATATTGACGCAAGCTAAAGCATATAGCGTCAATAACGAGTATATCGTATAAAGATAGGCGCTTAAGGTTGCGGAGTTATCGATTCTCAGGCGATCGCCGGAAACAAAAAAATGATAATGTAAAGCGTATAGCGTCAATACTGAAAAGCCCGCGACTAATGCGTAACTCAAGCTTTTGCCATATTGTATTGCTGTTGTCCTTAATACCGCAGGCAAGAGTAACATCATCACAGCGCCGATCATCAAATAAGCGCCTGAGCGAGGATAGCTAACATCAGCCATATAAATTTCAGCCGGATTACCCGGAAAGCGATATGACCAAATAAGCTGTGAAGCTCCTAACATCAATAGCGTCAGAGAAAGAAACATCTCCTCTTTTTTAATAGTAAGACGTTTTCTGTTAATTACCGCATAAATTAAGGTAATAACCGAAGACAGGTAAAAGAGATTTCTACCCATAATTTTCTCCGGCATCACAAAAACACATGACAATATTGCCAGAAGCAATATTGTCACTGGCGACATCACTTTACTCATAAATAATTAAGCTTTCTCAAATGGTGGCACCCAGGCTTCACCGCAGTCCCAAGGGCGTGGTTTTCCATGGAAACAGACAATTCGCGTCCCCGCAGGCACGGTGCCATCACCGGTGGCATGTTCATTCTTCTTCTTATGAATGACATGCTTTTTATAGCTAACGATCTGTCCGGGTAAAATGTCCTGCCAGATAGCGGCGTGTGGATAGATTTTGCTGATAAACTCCTGGTCACCACCGCTCTGATAGCGCGTCATGAATAGTTCCGGATAGCGCTTAAAAGCTTCCCAGACCTTGTACTTTTCCTCATGCGGAACGCGCATGATAGCGGAGTTTTTGGTTTTCTGCGGAAAGAAAAAATCACTCAGCATGGTCAGCTGTTTATTTGCCAGAATATCACTAATATCACCGACAACGACGACATCTAAATCGAGATAAAAAATATCTTCGGCAACCGAATCCGGATTAAACATCTCGATTTTTGACCACCAGCCAGGCAAATCTTCAGTTAGTTTAATGGTGTTAACGCCAGGAATAGTTAAATCGGTAAAGCACACTTTCTCGATGTCTGCTGGCAATTGTTTGTATAACCACTGCACATGGCTTTGGTTATAATCACCGCCAGAGCGTAGTACGGTTGCTATCTTCATAAAACCTCAGTATATTAATAATTCAGGCGTTAATTATTCATTCGACTGATGATATTACACCAGATTAACGCCTCACCTCTATCAGTAATGATTGTTTTATGTAAGATTTCTCTTGAAATTATAATATTCTGCTAAAGACATTCCGCGGACCTGCGGCGCAAGCCAGCTAAAGAACGCTTCCAGATCGGCATATAAACGTTCAATATCTTGTTCATTCTTAAAGGTCGGGCTACCGCCTGGCATATACTCCGATGAATGCAGCATATACTCAACATAATCATTACCCTGCGCCAGCGTCTGCTGAACTACTTTTTTCATGGTCTCGACGTTACCGCCCATCGGACGCAGCCAGTGTACGGACGGCGAACGGACTTTGCCGCGTAGCCTATCGTAGCCTTGCTTAACGCTATTCATCCATGCTGAGTGTTTGTATTGAATGCTCATAGGCACTTCCAGCAGCGGGGAATGACCTTCGCGACTGATATCATTTTCATCAAGAAAATAAGCATGTTGCGGGAAGCGACGATAATCCGTACCGCCATCGCCCTGCGGCGCGCCTTTAGCGGTTTTCCAGTTCACCCGCGGCGTCACCGAGCAATCCACCTGATAACCGTACTCCACCAGCAGGCGCGCGTAGCGCTCGTCAAACGCCCAGCGCCCGGCGCGATGGCTCACCATTTTGGTCTGGAAGGTATCTTCCAGTAGATGGGTCATATAGTCGACCTTCTCACGCATGGCGGCATCGCTGTACTCGATGAGATAAGGCTTATGACGCCAGTCATCCGCGGTCAGCGGCTCGGTCGGCGGACTGTTCCAGGCATGCAGATGCATACCGATTTCCGCCGTGCCGCGCGCGATGACATCTTTAGCAAACTCGATATAAAAAGGGTCGATGGCCATTTCATAATTGGTCAAATAGACCGGTTTGAAGCCATACTTTTCGCAAAGCTGCTGAAAACGCGGAAGATAGCGCGCATTCTCCGTGGTGATGCTGTCATGTTTTTGCCAGAGGTTGTCACCCTCTGTATCAATCGTGATGAGAAATGCGGGATTATGCACGAAAACGTCCTCAGGCCATACGTATCGGTCCATGGTAGAGCAATACAACGCTTCTCTCAATCTGCACGATCCCCTAGAATCGGAACCCTTATCCTGGATGAAGAACAGAGTATGACGCCTGAAACCCTCTCCCCCGGCCAGCAGAACCCGGCGCGGATCCTGGTCATTAAGCTGCGCCATCATGGCGACATGTTGCTGATCACCCCGCTGATAAACGCGCTCAAACAGCAATATCCCGCCGCTCGCGTCGATGTACTGCTGTATGCTGAAACCCGCGACATGTTGGCGGCGAATCCGGAGATTAACCAGATTTACGCGATCGATCGCAGCTGGAAAAAGCAGGGCAAGCGGCATCAGCTTAAGATGGAATGGCAGCTCATCCGCAATCTGCGCCAGCAGCGCTACGACATGGTGCTCAACCTTGCCGATCAATGGCCCAGCGCGATCATCAGCAAATTAACCGGCGCGCCGACGCGCATCGGTTTCGATTTCCCTAAGCGCCGTCATCTGTTCTGGCGCTACTGCCACACCGCGCTTGCTTCTACCCAGCAGCACAATCAGCTGCACACGGTGCAGCAAAACCTCTCTATTCTGTCGCCGCTGGGGCTTGAGATAAACGATGCGCCGGCGCGGATGGGCTACAGCGAATCTGACTGGACGACCAGCCGTTCGCTGCTGCCGGACGGCTTCCAGGAGAACTACATCGTTATTCAACCGACTTCGCGCTGGTTCTTTAAATGCTGGCGCGAAGAGCGCATGAGCGCGCTGATTAATGCGCTGTCAGCAGAAGGCTACGCGGTGGTGCTTACCTCTGGCCCTGACGCCAAAGAAAAGCAGATGGTAGAGAACATCATTAGCGGCTGCCCGCAGGCGCGACTGCACTCATTAGCCGGTCAGTTGACGCTCCGCCAGCTGGCGGCGGTTATCGATCACGCCCGCCTGTTTATCGGCGTAGATTCGGTGCCGATGCATATGGCGGCAGCGCTGGGTACGCCGCTCATCGCGCTATTTGGCCCGTCGAAACTGACCTTCTGGCGGCCGTGGCAGGCGAAAGGCGAGGTTATCTGGGCCGGCGACTTCGGCCCGCTGCCCGACCCCGACGACATCAATACCAACACCGAAGAACGCTATCTTGATTTAATCCCTACCGACGCGGTTATCGCGGCGGCGAAAAAGGTACTGGCATGAGTAAATTCCGGCTGGCTCTGGTACGGCAAAAGTATCGCCCCGACGGCGGCGCGGAGCGCTTTGTCTCCCGCGCGCTGGAAGCCCTCGACAGCAGTAATCTGGAACTGAACGTCATCACCCGCGAGTGGCAAGGGCCTGTCAAACCGGACTGGCATATTCACATCTGCAACCCGCGCAAATGGGGGCGCATCAGCCGTGAACGCGGTTTCGCCAACGCCGCGCGCGCGCTCTGGCAGAGTGAATCATTCGACCTGGTGCAAAGCCATGAGCGTATTCCGGGTTGCGATCTATACCGCGCAGGCGACGGCGTTCATCGCCGCTGGCTGCAACAGCGCTCGCGCATTTTACCGGCCTGGAAAAGCCGCCTGCTGTTCGCCGACCGCTATCACCGTTATGTGATGCAGGCGGAACGCGAGATGTATCAGGACGCGCACCTGCGTGGGGTGATTTGCAACGCGGAGATGATCAAGCAGGAAATTATCGAAGACTTCGGCCTGCCGGCGGATAAAATCCACGTCATCTATAACGCTATTGATAACCAACGTTTTCTGCCGCCAGGCGAAGAGACCTTTGCCGCATTACGCGCTAAATGGCAGTTGCCGCTACAGGCAAGCTGCCTGATTTATGTTGGTTCCGGCTTTGAACGAAAAGGGCTGGATGCGGCAATCCGCGCCATCGCCCCCACCGACCGTTATCTGTTGGTGGTCGGCAAAGACAAAGAACAGAACCGCTATCAACAGCTGGCAAAATCGCTGAACTGCGAAGATCGCGTGCGTTTCTTCGGCATGCAGTCCGAAACGCTGCCGTTCTATCAGATGGCCGACGGACTGCTGCTGCCGACGCTGTATGATCCATTCCCGAATGTAATTCTGGAAGCGATGGCCTGCGGCCTGCCGGTTATCACCACCACCGGCTGCGGCGGCGCGGAGTTCATCGTCGAAGGCAGCAATGGCTACGTCTGCGACGCGCTGGATATCGCCGCGTTACAGCAGGCGGTCATGGCGCTGCCCGCGCGCGCGCTGGGTTCGGCTGAAGGCACACGCGCCCGCGAACGAATTATGGACTGCACCAGCGAGCGACTGTCGACGCAGCTGCTTTCTCTCTATCAGGATCTGGTGAAATAACGATGCGCATATTGTTTGTTATCGATGGCCTGCCGGGCGGCGGCGCGGAGAAAGTCGTGCTCACGCTGGCGGAACATTTTCTCAGCCAGGGCGAACAGGTATCGCTGTTTTCGCTGCGCGACGTCTGCGATTATCCGCTGCCGGAAGGGCTCGATTATCAGGTGATTGCCGACCGCTGCCGCAAACCGTGGCGCAAGCTAACGGAACTCTCCCGCCGCGCGCGCCAGCTTGATCGCGCGATTGAACAAGCAGAACAGCATGGTCGCTTCGATCTGGTACTGTCGAATCTGCACAAAACCGATCGCATCGTCGCCCGCAGCCGGGAATTGCAGGATCGCAACGTCTGGTTCTGTCTACACGGCGTTTTCTCTACCTCTTATCTTGGCCATCGCAGCGGTTTTGACCGCTGGATGAAGCAGCAAAAAATCAAGCGGGTATACCAGGGGCGCAACGTGGTGACCGTTTCCGATGCGGTTGGAAAGGATTTGGTCGAGCAGTTCGCACTGCGCCCGGCACAGCTTAAAACCATCTATAACCCGTTCGATATCGCCGCCATTCACGCGGCGGCAGACGCGCCGGCCGATATTCCCCAAGGGGACTATATTATCCACGTCGGCCGCTTCCATCCGGGTAAGCGCCATGACCGGCTGATTGAAGCCTACGCGCAAAGCGGTATCGAGGCGCCGCTGGTGCTGCTCGGGCAGGGCAAACCGGAGCAGGAACAGCGGCTTCGTCAACTGGCGCAGCAGCTGCAGGTCGGCGATCGGGTGCTGTTTAAAGGCTTTCAGCCCAACCCGCTGCCGTGGATTAAACATGCGCGAATGCTAACGCTCAGCTCCGACAGCGAAGGGTTTGGCAACGTCATTGTTGAAGCGCTACTGCTGAATACGCCGGTTGCCAGCACCCGCTGTCCTGGCGGGGTAAGCGAGATCCTCAGCGGCGAACTGTCCCGCGGTCTGGCCGATCTCAACAGTTCTGCGCTAGCCCAGACGATGCAAAGCATTTACCATAGCCCGCCGGCCATTGATTCCGCCGCGCTGGAAAAATTCAGCGTTGAGTCGATTTGCCAACAGTACCGTCAGCTGCGCAGCGCCTGACGTCGTTTTTTAACCAGGATCGAATGAGTTATGAGTCAAACGCCTTTATTGAGCATCGTAGCCGCCGTGTATAACGGTGAAAAATTCCTTGCGCAATTCTTTGAATGCCTCGAACAACAGCAGTTGGCAAGCTATGAGCTGATCCTGGTGAACGACGGTTCTACCGACGGTAGCCTGGCGGTTATCGACCAATGGAAAGACAGGCTGCAGAACGTCACCGTGCTGGAGCAGGAGAATCAGGGCGTCTCGGTAGCGCGTAATACCGGTATGGCGGCGGCAAGCGGTAAATACCTCGCCTTCCCGGACATTGACGATAAGTTCTATCCCGGCATGTACCGCACGCTGCTGGAAATGGCCGAGAAGGGCAATCTCGATGTCGCGACCTGTAATGGCCGCTATGTGTACGAAAGCCGCGACGATATTCACCCGATTTTCCCGCCGGAGCGCCTGCAGTCTACTGGCGTCCTGCCGGGTTACGTCTGGCTAAAGCAGGCGCTCGACTCGCGTAAGTTTCTGCACGTCACCTGGCTGAACATCTATCGCCGCGATTTTATCAACCAGCACCATTTCCACTTTGAGCCGGGCCTGCGCCATCAGGATATTCCCTGGACGACGGAAGCATTGCTGGCCGCCGAACGCGTGCAGTACACCAGCGAGCAATTTTACGACTATTACATTCACTCGGAATCGGTCTCGCATAAGCCGGACAACGACGATACGCTGATGCGCTCAGCGCGCCATTATATGAAGATCCTCGAGATGCTCAGCGCCATCAACCAACGCTATCCGGACAAGGTACGGCACATTTCCGCCTGCCGCTGGCAGATAGCCAAAGAGGGGTTGGGGATTATTCATACCTTCGACTGCATGAAAGATGAGTCGAAAAAGCATATTATCATCAAAGAATTCTTCGAACGCGGCATCTGGCGCCTGATCTGGAGTAACGCCTGCACGTTCCGTTTACGCTGGCGTCTGGGACGCCGCTATTTGCGCATCAAGCGCTATCTCAACGCCGCATAGGTCGAAATCCCTCGGTTTCCGCCAAAGAGATAGCTTTACGCGGGTTAAATGCTTAGAATTTGCCCGCAAAAAACCTAAAACGGATAAATAGTTTGGAATTGCTTTATACCACCCTACTCTACCTCATTCAGCCGCTGGTGTGGCTGCGACTGCTGCTGCGCAGCCGTAAGGCCCCGGCATACCGTAAACGCTGGGCTGAACGTTATGGCTTCTGTCAAAACAAGGTAGTGCCGGATGGCATTCTGCTGCACTCCGTCTCCGTCGGTGAAACGCTGGCGGCGATCCCGCTGGTGCGCGCGCTACGCCATCGTTATCCATCACTGCCGATCACCGTCACGACCATGACGCCGACCGGTTCTGAACGCGCCATGTCCGCTTTCGGCAAAGATGTTCACCACGTCTATCTGCCGTATGACCTCCCCTGCGCCATGAACCGTTTCCTCAACAGCGTGCAGCCGAAACTGGTCATCGTGATGGAAACCGAGCTGTGGCCGAACATGGTCGCCGCGCTGCACAAACGTAAAATTCCGCTGGTAATTGCTAACGCACGACTGTCAGAACGTTCCGCGAAAGGCTATGCCAAACTCGGCGGTTTTATGCGCCGCCTGCTCAGCCGTATCACGCTTATCGCCGCGCAAAATGAAGAAGACGGCAACCGCTTCCTCGCGCTCGGTCTCAAACGTAACCAACTGGCGGTCACCGGCAGCCTGAAATTCGATATCTCCGTCACCCCGGAACTGGCGGCGCGGGCCGTTACCCTGCGTCGCCAGTGGGCGCCGCACCGTAAAGTGTGGATAGCCACCAGTACTCACGACGGCGAAGAACAGATCATCCTGCAGGCGCATAAAAAACTGCTGGAAACCTTCCCCGACCTGCTGTTGATCCTCGTACCGCGCCATCCGGAACGCTTCGGCGACGCCCGCGATATGGTGCAAAAAGCCGGGATGAGCTTCACCATGCGCAGCACCGGTGAAATTCCGTCTAACAGCACCCAGGTGGTGATTGGCGATACTATGGGCGAACTGATGCTGCTCTACGGCATTGCCGACCTGGCGTTCGTCGGCGGCAGCCTGGTTGAACGCGGCGGACACAATCCGCTCGAACCCGCCGCCCATGCTATTCCGGTGCTAATGGGTCCGCACACCTTTAACTTTAAAGATATCTGCGCCAAGCTGCAGCAGGACGATGGTCTGATCACCGTCACGGACGCCGACTCGCTGGTCAGAGAAGTTTCTACCCTGCTGACCGACGAAGATTATCGCCTGTGGTACGGCCGCCACGCGGTGGAAGTGCTGCATCAAAACCAGGGCGCGCTGTCGCGTCTGCTACAGTTACTGCAACCCTACCTGCCGCAGCGGAGCCACTAATGTCGACCCGACTCTCCGTCGTGATGATCGCCAAAAACGCCGCCGACCTGCTCGCCGATTGCCTGGCGTCGGTAAGCTGGGCGGATGAAGTGGTGGTGCTGGACTCCGGCAGTACCGACAATACCGTCGAACTGGCCCGTAGCCTGGGCGCCCAGGTCTATAGCAACACCGACTGGCAAGGCTACGGCATTCAGCGCCAGCGCGCGCAAGATTACGCCACTCACGACTGGGTGCTGATGATTGATACCGACGAGCGCGTTACGCCTGAGTTGAAAGAGTCTATCCTCAAGGTACTGGATGCGCCGCAGCGCGGCGTTATCTACAGCATCGCCCGGCGTAACTACTTCCTCGGGCGCTTTATGCGCCACAGCGGCTGGTATCCCGATCGGGTGATGCGCCTGTACGAACGCGCGCGTTACCGCTATAACGATAATCTGGTGCATGAATCTCTGGATAGCCTTGGGGCCGAAGTGGTGCCGCTCAGCGGCGATCTGCTGCACCTGACCTGCCGCGACTTCTCCGGCTTCCAGCAAAAACAGCTGGCGTATGCCGCAGCCTGGGCGCTTGAGCGTCATCAGAAGGGCAAGAAGACCTCGATGGCGGGGATTTTCAGCCATACGCTGGGCGCCTTCGTCAAAACGCTGCTGCTGCGCGGCGGCGTACTGGATGGAAAACAGGGTTGGCTGCTGGCGGTAGTCAATGCGCAATACACGTTTAATAAATACACCGAGCTGTGGGCACTGAGCCGCGGCTACTCGGAGAAAGTGTAATTATGGGCACAAAAGCGATCTATCCGGGCACCTTTGACCCTATCACCAACGGCCATATCGATATCGTCACCCGCGCGGCGGGTATGTTTGATAAGGTTTTGCTGGCCATCGCCGCCAGCCCGAGCAAAAAACCGATGTTCAGCCTCGATGAACGAATTGCGCTGGCGGAGCAGGCAACGGCGCATCTGGTCAACGTTGAGGTGATTGGCTTTAGCGATTTGATGGCCAATTTCGCCCGCGCGCAGCAGGCCAATATTCTCATTCGCGGCCTGCGGGCAGTGGCGGATTTCGAATATGAAATGCAGCTGGCGCACATGAACCGCCATCTGATGCCCACCCTGGAAAGCGTGTTCCTGATGCCGTGCAAGGAGTGGTCGTTTATCTCTTCATCGCTGGTTAAGGAAGTGGCGCGCCACCAGGGCGATGTCTCCCACTTCCTGCCGCCTAACGTGCATCAGGCGTTGTTAAATAAGCTGAAGTAGTATGTCCTTCCCCCGCTCGCGCTACGCTTAGCGGGGCTACCAGCTTACCTGGCCTGGCATAATCCCCAACCTTCTCCACTACTTCTGACACTGGCGGCAATAAAAGGTCGCTCGCTGCGCGTGTTTGCTGGCGATAATCGGCGTACCGCAGATCCGGCACGGCTCGCCTTTGCGGCCATAAACCTGTAGCTCCTGGGCGAAATATCCCGGTTTGCCGTCGCTTTGCAGGAAATCCTTCAGCGTCGTTCCACCTTGCTCAATTGAGCGTAGCAGCACCAGCTTAATCATCTTCACTAACCACTCGCATTCTTGATGCGAGAGCGACGAGGCCAGCCGATCGGGATGGATCCCGGCGGAAAACAGCGATTCGCTGGCGTAGATATTCCCCACGCCCACCACCAACTTGTTATCCATCAGCCAGGGTTTGATGGCGGTTTTCTTCTTCGCGCAACGCTGCTGGAGATAGTCGGCGTTGAATTCATCGCTTAGCGGCTCCGGGCCGAGATGCGCCAGCACCGGATGACCATCCAGCTCTTTAGTCCATAACCAGGCGCCGAAGCGGCGAGGATCGGTATAGCGCAGCACTTTACCGTTACTCAGCACCAGGTCGACGTGGTCGTGTTTTTCAGCCGGCTGCTCTTCACTGAGGATACGCAGGCTACCGGACATGCCAAGATGAATAATGATCCAGCCGTGGCGCAGCTCCAGCAGCAGATATTTGGCGCGTCGGCGCACGCTCAGCACCGGTTCATCGCTCAGGCGATAAATCTCTTCGGATACCGGCCAACGCAGGCGCCCGTTGCGTACTACGGCGTGCAGGATGTTAGCGCCTACCAGATGCGGCTCAATGCCGCGACGGCTGGTTTCGACTTCAGGTAATTCAGGCATTTTTTTCCTCTTAACCACACAGTTTCGGGTGACAGGGAGGCAGCGGGAAGAGAGGCCGGAAGGCTTAATAAAGCAAGCGGCCAGGCTGTACGCGTGCAGCCAACGCACCTGTGCTCGAAGGGTGAAGCATAAAACAAAAAACCCCGCCGGAGCGGGGTTTTAGTACAAGGAGACTAAAATTATTTGATTTTAGCTTCTTTGTAGATAACGTGCTGACGTACAACCGGATCGTACTTTTTCAGTTCCATTTTTTCCGGTTTGGTACGCTTGTTCTTCGTGGTGGTATAGAAGTGACCAGTACCAGCGGAAGAAACCAGCTTGATTTTCTCACGAATACCTTTAGCCATGATTTATTTCCTCTAAGTACTTAGTACTTTTCGCCACGGGCACGCAGTTCAGACAGAACTGTATCGATGCCTTTCTTATCGATTACACGCATACCTTTAGCAGATACGCGCAGGGTGACAAAACGCTTCTCGCTCTCAACCCAGAAACGGTGAGAGTGCAGGTTCGGCAGGAAACGGCGTTTAGTCGCGTTCAGTGCGTGGGAACGGTTGTTACCGGTCACCGGACGCTTGCCAGTAACTTGGCAGACTCGGGACATGTCTATTCTCCAAAAATCAAATTAGCTCGAGCTTCGTATGGGGTATTGGCGCCTCGTCAGGCTTTACAGCCCGGTCATCGCATAGTTCTATTGAACTCTCGATTGCCAGGCCCAAATGCCAAACCCGAGATTCTCAAAGGTGGCGTAGTATACGCTGACTCGGCGGTGTGCTCAAGTCCCGAACAGACAAAGATCCCGATAGATCGCATGATCGGGGCTAAATCCAGCCACGTTCGGCAAAAGAGACGTACGCGCCGCGGCCAATAATCAGATGATCAAGCACGCGTATCTCCATGAATCTACAACACTTAACCACCCTGTCGGTCATCAACTTATCCGACTTACTCGGTTCAGGACTACCTGAAGGATGATTATGGGCAAGGATCACCGCGGCGGCGTTCACTTTGATTGCTTCGCGTACAATTTCTCGCGGATGCACCTCTACGTGGCTAAGAGTACCAGAAAAAAGGCGGCTATGTTTCAATACCCGGTTCTGATTATCTAAAAAGATCGCCATAAAGATCTCCCGCTCTTCATCGGCGAGCTGGCTTTGTAAAAATTCTCGCGTCATGAGCGGCGTCACCAGCGACGGTTCCTCTCTCATCCGCAAGCTAAAATAGCGCCGCGCCAGTTCGGCAATGCCTTTGAGTTGCGCATATTTCGCAATGCCGATACCGTCGATATCGGCAAATTGTTCTATCTCAGCCGACAACAGCCCGTACAGCGAACCGAAGCGCTGTAGCAAGCTATGTGAAAAAGCCAGCACATCCTGGGTACGCGTGCCGGTACGCAAAAACAACGCCAGCAGCTCAACGTCGCTCAATGTTTCAATGCCGTCGCGCAGCATTTTTTCCCGCGGCATCAATGATTCCTGTATATCCATTACCCTGTCTCCTTACCCGTCCATCCCCCATCCTGGCATAGCCTTTCCGCGCTGCCGACCGGTGATTTCAAGGTCTGCGTAGACCCTCGCAAAGTGAATACCCGGCATACGCACGATGCCACAGGGATTGTGATAAGATGCGCGGATTCTGGTGTATTTCAACAGGACAAAATCATGATGAGTCTGGCTGGTAAAAAGATCGTTCTTGGCGTGAGCGGCGGTATCGCCGCCTATAAAACGCCAGAACTGGTGCGCCGACTGCGAGAACGCGGCGCCGATGTACGCGTCGCCATGACGGAAGCCGCCAAGGCCTTTATTACCCCGTTGAGTCTGCAGGCGGTTTCCGGTTATCCGGTCTCCGATAGCCTGCTGGATCCGGCTGCCGAAGCGGCAATGGGCCATATTGAACTGGGCAAGTGGGCCGATCTGGTTATCCTTGCCCCGGCAACCGCCGATTTAATCGCCCGCGTCGCCGCCGGTATGGCGAACGATCTGGTCTCCACGATTTGCCTGGCTACGCCCTCGCCGGTGGCCGTCGTCCCGGCGATGAACCAACAGATGTATCGCGCCGCCGCCACCCAGCACAACCTTGGCACTATTGCCGCACGCGGCCTATTGGTATGGGGCCCGGATAGCGGCAGCCAGGCCTGCGGCGACGTTGGCCCGGGCCGCATGCTCGATCCGCTCACTATCGTGGAGATGGCGGCGCAGCATTTCTCGCCTGTCAAAGATTTGCAACATCTCAACATCATGATTACCGCGGGCCCAACCCGCGAGCCGCTGGATCCGGTGCGCTACATCACCAACCATAGCTCCGGCAAAATGGGCTTCGCGATTGCCGCCGCCGCCGCACAACGCGGTGCGAACGTCACGCTGGTAAGCGGCCCGGTGCCGCTGCCGACGCCGCCGTTTGTGCAGCGCATCGATGTTGGCACCGCGCTGGAAATGGAAGCGGCGGTGCAGAATGGCGTGCAACAGCAGCATATTTTCATCGGCTGCGCCGCCGTTGCCGACTACCGCGCAGCGATTGTCGCCGACGAGAAAATCAAAAAACAAGGTGATGAATTAACAATAAAAATGGTCAAAAATCCGGACATCGTCGCCGGGGTGGCCGCACTAAAAAATCACCGCCCGTACGTTGTTGGATTTGCCGCCGAAACAAATAATGTGGAAGAATACGCCCGGCAAAAACGTGCCCGCAAAAATCTCGACCTGATTTGCGCCAATGATGTTTCTCAGCCAAATCAAGGTTTTAATAGCGATAACAACGCATTACACCTTTTCTGGCAGGATGGGGATAAGCGCTTACCACTTGAGCGCAAGGAATTCCTGGGCCAATTATTACTCGACGAGATCGTTACCCGTTATGATGAAAAAAATCGACGTTAAGATTCTGGACCCGCGTGTTGGCAAGCAGTTCCCATTGCCGACTTATGCCACCTCCGGCTCGGCCGGACTTGACCTGCGCGCCTGTCTTGACGACGCCGTAGAGCTGGCGCCGGGCGCAACCACCCTGTTGCCGACTGGCCTTGCGATTCATATCGCCGATCCGTCTCTGGCGGCGGTGATTCTGCCGCGTTCTGGTCTGGGCCATAAACATGGCGTCGTGCTGGGCAACCTGGTTGGCCTTATCGACTCCGACTACCAGGGGCAGCTGATGGTTTCCGTGTGGAACCGCGGCCAGCAGAGCTTTACTATCGAGCCGGGCGAGCGCATCGCGCAGATGGTCTTTGTGCCGGTGGTACAGGCGGAATTTAATCTGGTGGAAGAGTTTGACGCCACCGACCGCGGCGAAGGCGGCTTCGGCCACTCAGGGCGCAAATAAGCCCGGCTATACGGAACCCGCATCCCAAAGCGCATAATGCAATAACATCACCGCAAACTAAGGTTTGCGGTCGCTTTGTGGATGCCTGCCTGACAAGTGCTTATTTTCAGGGGTATTTTAAAACATGGCAGAAAAACAAACTGCGAAAAGGAATCGTCGCGAAGAAATACTTCAATCTCTGGCGCTGATGCTTGAATCCAGCGATGGTAGTCAACGTATTACCACGGCGAAGCTGGCGGCCTCCGTCGGTGTTTCCGAAGCGGCGTTATACCGTCATTTTCCCAGTAAAACCCGCATGTTTGACAGCCTGATCGAGTTCATTGAAGACAGTCTGATTACGCGCATCAATTTGATTTTGAAAGATGAAAAGGACACCACGGCTCGTCTGCGCCTGATTGTTCTGCTGATTCTTGGGTTTGGCGAGCGTAATCCTGGGCTGACGCGTATCCTCACCGGCCACGCCTTAATGTTCGAACAGGACCGTCTGCAGGGTCGTATCAACCAGCTATTTGAACGTATCGAAGTTCAATTGCGTCAGGTGATGCGTGAAAAGAAAATGCGTGAGGGAGAGGGCTACACCCTCGACGAGACGCTACTGGCAAGCCAGCTGCTGGCATTTTGCGAAGGCATGCTGTCGCGTTTTGTGCGTAGCGAGTTCAAGTACCGCCCAACGGATGATTTCGATGCCCGCTGGCCGCTGGTCGCGGCGCAACTGCAGTAAAGCTCTATATGCAGCCGCAAGGCTGCATGGCTCATCATTCACCTTCTCAGCGTGCTCTGGCTATACCGGCAGCCGCTGGCTGCCGGGCTCATCTTCAGACGCCGTAGGCTTCGCGGTAAGCGCGTACCGATGCCAAATGCTCAGCCATCTCAGGCTTTTCTTCCAGATAGGCGATAAGATCTTTCAGGGTGACGATAGAAATCACTTTGCAGCCATAATCACGTTCCACTTCCTGAATCGCGGAGATCTCGCCGCGACCGCGCTCCTGGCGATCAAGCGAGATGAGCACGCCAGCCAGTTCAGCGCCGTTAGCCTGAATAATTTCCATTGATTCACGAATTGCGGTACCGGCGGTAATCACGTCGTCCACCAGCATCACGCGGCCCTGGAGCGGGCTACCGACCAGGTTGCCGCCTTCACCGTGGGTCTTCGCTTCTTTACGGTTGAAGCAGTACGGCAGGTCGCGGTCATGATGCTCAGCCAGCGCGACGGCGGTGGTGGTGGCGATAGGGATACCTTTATAGGCCGGGCCGAACAGCAGGTCGAACTCGATCCCGGAATCCACCAGCGCCTCGGCGTAGAAACGGCCCAGCAGAGCCAGATCGCGCCCGGTATTAAACAGGCCGGCGTTGAAGAAATAGGGGCTTTTACGCCCGGATTTCAGCGTAAATTCGCCAAACTTAAGAACCTGCTTGCTAAGCGCAAACTCAATAAACTGGCGCTGATACGGCTTCATGGATTCGCTCCTTTTAGTACTGTCATCAATGTCGGACTACACGCTTTGTCCTTCGCAGGTGTCATGAAGGATAAAGCGCAAAAAAAAGGCGACTTCTCAGTCGCCTTAATCATTAATTTTCTAACGCCGCTTTCTGCGTCGTAATAATGGATTCGATTCCCCCTCGCGCTAACGCCAGGAGAGTGAGGAGCTCTTCATGGGTGAACGGCTCGCCTTCCGCCGTGCCCTGCACCTCAATAATGCGGCCGTCTTCGGTCATTACCACATTCATATCGGTTTCCGCGGCGGAATCTTCCACGTACTCCAGATCGCAGATGGCTTCACCATTAACGATACCAACGGAAACGGCGGCTACCATCCCCTTCATCGGGTTGGTTTTCAGTTTACCGGCAGCAACCAGCTTGTTCAGCGCATCGGCCAGCGCAACGCAGGCACCGGTAATGGACGCGGTACGGGTACCGCCATCGGCCTGCAGCACGTCGCAATCGAGCGTAATGGTGAACTCGCCCAGCGCTTTCAGATCCACCGCGGCGCGCAGCGCGCGAGCGATCAGACGCTGAATTTCCATAGTGCGGCCGCCCTGCTTGCCTTTTGCGGCTTCGCGAGCGTTACGGGTATGGGTGGAGCGCGGCAGCATGCCATATTCGGCGGTGATCCAGCCCTGGCCCTGACCTTTCAGGAAGCGCGGCACGCCTTCGTCGATGGAGGCAGTGCACAGCACTTTGGTGTCGCCAAATTCGACCAGCACGGAGCCTTCAGCGTGTTTTGTATAGTTACGGGTCAGGGTTACTGGACGCACCTGATTAGCGCTACGGCCTGCTGGACGCATGATTACTCTCCGGCTTGAAACGAATGTGGCTGCGCATTATACACAAATTCGGCCAAGTTGCATCGCGACGACGCGCGCCTGCCAATGTGGATAATGCGCGCTTATTCCTATCCTGAAAGGGCCTCGAAAGCTATAATCCTCCCCACTCTCCTTAAAAAACAGGAACGTCTATGATCCGCAGTATGACCGCCTATGCCCGGCGTGAAATCAAGGGTGACTGGGGTAGCGCCGCGTGGGAACTGCGCTCGGTAAACCAACGCTATCTGGAAACCTACTTCCGCCTGCCGGAACAGTTCCGGAGCCTGGAGCCCGTGGTTCGCGAGCGCATCCGCTCTCGCCTGACTCGCGGCAAAATCGAATGTACCCTGCGTTTTGAGCAGGATCCCAGCGCCCAGGGTGAGCTGATTCTTAACGAAAACCTGGCCAAGCAGCTGGTTAACGCCGCTAACTGGGTAAAAATGCAGAGCGATGAAGGCGAAATCAATCCGGTTGATATCCTGCGCTGGCCTGGCGTTATGGCCGCTCAGGAGCAAGACCTTGATGCCATCGCCGCTGAAATCCTCAACGCCCTGAATGGCGCGCTGGACGATTTTATCGTCGCTCGCGAGACCGAAGGCCAGGCATTGAAAACGCTGATCGAACAACGTCTGGAAGGCGTCAGCGCCGAAGTCAGCAAAGTCCGCGCCCATATGCCGGAAATCCTGCAGTGGCAGCGCGAACGTCTGGTCGCCAAGCTTGAAGACGCCGAAGTGCAGCTGGAAAACAACCGCCTCGAGCAAGAGCTGGTGTTAATGGCGCAGCGTATCGACGTCGCCGAAGAGCTCGATCGCCTGGAAGCGCACGTTAAAGAGACCTACAACATTCTGAAGAAGAAAGAAGCCGTGGGTCGCCGCCTCGACTTCATGATGCAGGAATTCAACCGCGAGTCGAACACTCTGGCCTCCAAATCCATTAATGCCGAAGTGACCAATTCAGCGATTGAGCTGAAGGTGCTGATCGAGCAGATGCGCGAGCAGATCCAGAATATCGAGTAATCTCTTCCCCGGCTGGCCTGCCCCCGCGGGCCAGCATTACTTTTTCTTATTCATTTTTGAAAAGCAAAAGCCAAATCCCCCACAGTGATTGACCATATCAATCATTCAGCATTAGCTTTTTTCATGAAAATCAGCTCACTTTAGAAAAACTCAATCGTGATCTGTCGCACAAATCGCTACCCTTTGCCCATCATTGTGGGGGATTTATGCTGCTTCATGTTCTTTATCTGATTGGTATTACGGCGGAAGCGATGACCGGCGCCTTAGCGGCCGGGCGTCGCCGGATGGACACTTTTGGGGTGATTATTATCGCTACCGCCACCGCGCTCGGCGGGGGATCCGTGCGTGATATCCTGCTCGGCCATTATCCGCTCGGTTGGGTGAAGCACCCGGAATACGTCATCATTGTGGCGGTTGCCGCCGTTCTCACCACCATCGCCGCGCCGGTAATGCTGCACCTGCGCCGCCTGTTTCTGGTGCTGGATGCCCTGGGCCTGATTGTATTCTCGATTATTGGCGCGCAAATCGCGCTGGATATGGGCGAAGGACCGATAATCGCGTCTATTGCCGCCGTGATCACCGGCGTCTTTGGCGGCGTGCTGCGCGATATGTTCTGTAAACGTATCCCGCTGGTGTTTCAGAAAGAACTGTACGCTGGCATCTCTTTTGCCGCCGCGGTGCTCTATATCGCGTTACAGCACTACGTCAGCAGCCACGACGTCGTGGTCATCGCCACGCTGCTCTTCGGCTTTACCGCGCGTATGCTCGCCCTGCGCTGGAAGCTCGGCCTGCCGGTCTTCTACTACAAACACGACGCACATTGATTCCTCAAAAACCCGGGATATGTTGCCCGTTGAGCCACTGCGCCAGCGCGGCAATATCCGGGTTTTGCAAAAAGGCGACCAGCTGGCGCGCCCTTTCCTGCCCCACCCCCGGTAATTGCCGCCACTGGGACTCATTGCGCTCCTGCAATAGCTGCCAGTTTTCTGACGCAACGCTCGCCTGCGCGGACTGAGGTATCGGTACCCCCAGCGCCAGCACCCAACGAATAAACGGCTGCTCGCGGGTCAAATTGAACTGATGCCACAGCCGCAGGCCACGCTTGCTGGTAATGCCTGGCACGCTCTGTAGTTGTTCAGGCGTCAAAGCCAGCCATGAAAAAAGATGTGCCATGCGGCGATCGTCTATTAGCGTGCGCCATAGCGCCTCTCCTGCTCCCCCCATATCCAGAACTGGCTTAGACGATAGCCAAACAAGCCGGGAGAGAAACTGCCCGGCGCACTCGGACGACGCATAATAACAGGTTAAGGAATGAAAACGGGGCGAAGGCGGTTGTGGCGCATCGCGGTGGCTGGCCCGCCAGACCACGCTATCCAGACGCGGGATCCCCTGTCCAGCCAGGCTTATTAGCACCTGGTCTCCGGCGACGATGTCTAACTGCCGCCAGCGGGCCACCGAGCCAATATTGACCCGACGCACCAGTTTATCGTCCAGTTTTACCGGTTCGAGATGCGCCACAACGGCTATCTTGCCGCTGCGCCCGACAGTGAACTGGATTGTGGTCACTTCCGCCACCTGCGAAAACGGCTGATATTTCCAGGCCGCCACCCAGTGCCCCTGTCCTGGAAGCCAACTGCCCCCGGCTGGTTCTTTTTCCGCACGGATCACAATGCCATCGGTGACAAAGGGCAGCGGCGAGGCGAACCAGCGCTCGCGCCAGACGGCGGTCTCCTGCCAGTCTTTCACCGGATGGGAATAGCGCTGCGCCAGAGGAAACCCGCCGTCGGCAAGCAGCGCCAGGCGGGCGGACATCCGGGCCGGACCGTCGGGCCAGGCCCAGATAAAAACCCCCAGCGTATTCAGCGTTGCCGATGGCGCTTTGCGCATCAGTATCCCGGCGACTTTCGCCCGTGAATTCATACCGCCCGCCTGTTTTTGTATGTGCCCCTCTTGCAGCTGAAAAATCTCGCCCTGTAGCACGCTATTTGCCAGCGCTCCTGCGGTAGTTTGCGGTACGTCGGGGATCTGGCGCACTTTTACCGTCCAGTCTTCCCCCGCCAGACCGTCGCCGCGGCTAATCGCCTGTATTAACCTCCCCGCGCGATAAACCAGCGTCACCGCCACCCCGTCAACTTTCGGCTGTACCCACAGATTGGGTTTCTCGCGCATCCAGCGTCCGACGCTTGCGGCATCAGGCAGTTTACGCACGCCGGTATGCGGGATGGGATGTTTGACTTCGCCGCACGGCGGCGGCAGCTCGTCTTCAGGCGTCTCCTGACCGAAGCAGCGCCGCCACTGCGCCAACCGGGCAGATAGCATGTCATAGACCTCGTCGCTGACCTCGCTGAGACCCTGCTGCCAGTAGGCCGCTTTCCAGTCGGCAATCTGCTGGCTCAGGCGATCTATCTCCTGCCCGGCTTGTTGCAAAGACCACGCCGGGCAGGTCGCCGTTGCCATTGCCGCCGCCATCCATAACGCTGTCGCTATCAGCCATCTGCACATGCCTTTACCTCCTTGTTCTACCTTGCGGCATCGTGCGCTAAAGACCGAAGCCGCGGCGACAGGCAAATCATTACGTTGCGAGCGGCTTTCCAGGATTTACACCTTGTTGCTGCAACTGCTTAAGAAATCAGGAAAGCGGCAGGCAAAATGAAAGAAACAGCGGCAAAAAGTGTGACAATGACTGCGTCACGCGGCGGCGGCGTGTATAATAGGCTCGTATGTAGGATCTCTTTCGACAATCACATACAAAAGACACTCATGGCTCAAGGCACGCTTTATATTGTTTCCGCCCCTAGCGGCGCGGGTAAATCCAGCCTGATTCAGGCTTTATTGAAAACCCAACCGTTGTACGATTCCCAGGTTTCTGTTTCGCATACCACGCGCAATCCGCGCCCGGGTGAAGTTCACGGTGAACACTATTTCTTTGTCGATCACGATAAATTCAGGTCGATGATTAGCGAAGACGCTTTCCTTGAGCACGCTGAGGTTTTTGGCAATTATTACGGGACCTCTCGTGAAGCTATCGAGCAGGTTCTGGCGACCGGCGTTGATGTTTTTCTTGATATCGACTGGCAGGGCGCCCAGCAAATCCGTAATAAAATGCCCGGCGCGCGCAGTATCTTTATTCTGCCGCCGTCAAAAGACGAACTTGACCGCCGCCTGCGCGGCCGCGGCCAGGACAGCGAAGAAGTCATCGCAAAACGTATGGCGCAGGCAGTTGCAGAAATGAGCCATTACGCGGAATATGATTACCTTATTGTGAATGATGATTTTGATACCGCTTTAGGCGATCTGAAAAACATTATCCGCGCTGAACGTCTGCGCATGAGCCGCCAAAAGCAGCGACATGGCGCTTTAATCACCAAACTATTGGCAGACTGAACCCACATTCAGTATCATGCCCAGTCATTTCTTCACCTGTGGAGCATTTTAAGTATGGCACGCGTAACTGTTCAGGACGCTGTAGAGAAAATTGGTAACCGTTTTGACCTGGTACTGGTCGCCGCGCGTCGCGCTCGTCAGATGCAGGTAGGCGGAAAGGATCCGCTGGTACCGGAAGAAAACGATAAAACCACCGTTATCGCACTGCGCGAAATCGAAGAAGGTCTGATCAACAACCAGATCCTCGACGTACGTGAGCGCCAGGAACAGCAAGAGCAGGAAGCCGCTGAATTACAAGCCGTTACCGCGATTGCTGAAGGTCGTCGTTAATCACACAGCGGGTCGCCCTTGTATCTGTTTGAAAGCCTGAATCAGCTGATTCAAAACTACCTGCCGGAAGAGCAAATCAAGCGCCTTCGGCAGGCGTATCTCGTTGCACGTGACGCTCACGAGGGTCAGACACGTTCAAGCGGTGAACCCTATATCACGCACCCGGTAGCGGTGGCCTGCATTCTGGCCGAGATGAAACTCGACTACGAAACGCTGATGGCCGCGCTGCTGCATGATGTGATTGAAGATACCCCTGCAACCTACCAGGACATGGAACAGCTTTTTGGTAAAAGCGTCGCCGAACTGGTAGAGGGGGTGTCGAAACTTGATAAGCTCAAGTTCCGCGATAAGAAAGAGGCGCAAGCCGAAAACTTCCGCAAAATGATCATGGCGATGGTGCAGGATATCCGCGTCATCCTCATCAAGCTTGCCGACCGCACCCACAACATGCGCACCCTGGGCTCGCTACGCCCGGATAAACGCCGTCGCATCGCCCGCGAAACGCTGGAAATTTATAGCCCTCTGGCGCACCGTTTAGGTATCCATCACATTAAAACCGAGCTCGAAGAGCTGGGCTTTGAAGCGCTGTACCCTAACCGCTACCGCGTCATTAAAGAAGTGGTCAAAGCGGCGCGCGGCAACCGAAAAGAGATGATTCAGAAAATCCTCTCTGAGATCGAAGGGCGTTTACAGGAAGCGGGGATCCCCTGCCGCGTTAGCGGTCGCGAAAAGCATCTGTACTCTATTTACTGCAAAATGGTGCTCAAAGAGCAGCGTTTTCACTCGATTATGGACATCTACGCCTTCCGCGTTATCGTTCACGATCCCGATATCTGCTATCGCGTGCTGGGCCAAATGCACAGCCTCTACAAGCCGCGTCCAGGCCGTTTCAAAGATTACATCGCCATTCCGAAAGCGAACGGCTATCAATCTTTGCACACCTCGATGATTGGCCCCCACGGCGTCCCGGTCGAGGTACAAATCCGTACCGAAGATATGGACCAGATGGCGGAGATGGGGGTTGCGGCGCACTGGGCGTATAAAGAGCACGGGGGCGAAAGCAGCACGACCGCGCAAATCCGCGCTCAGCGCTGGATGCAAAGCCTGCTGGAACTGCAGCAGAGCGCCGGTAGCTCGTTTGAATTTATCGAGAGCGTTAAATCCGATCTGTTCCCGGATGAGATTTACGTTTTCACCCCGGAAGGGCGCATTGTCGAACTGCCTGCCGGCGCCACGCCGGTGGACTTCGCCTACGCGGTGCATACCGATATCGGCCATGCCTGCGTTGGCGCGCGCGTCGACCGTCAGCCCTATCCGCTGTCGCAGCCGCTCTCCAGCGGCCAGACTGTCGAAATCATTACCGCGCCGGGCGCGCGTCCGAATGCCGCATGGCTGAACTTTGTCGTCAGCTCGAAAGCGCGCGCCAAGATCCGCCAACTGCTGAAGAATCTTAAGCGCGACGATTCCGTCAGCCTTGGCCGCCGATTGCTCAACCACGCGTTAGGCGGCAGCCGCAAGCTGGCAGAAATCCCGCCGGAGAACATCCAGCGCGAACTTGACCGCATGAAGCTTGCCACGCTTGACGATCTGCTGGCGGAAATCGGTCTCGGTAACGCAATGAGCGTCGTGGTAGCGAAAAATCTGCAGCAGGGCGAAGCCTCTGCCGCACCGGTGCCGGCCAACGCGTCGAATCACGGCCATCTGCCGATCAAGGGCGCCGATGGCGTGCTGATTACTTTCGCCAAGTGCTGTCGTCCGATTCCGGGGGACCCGATCATCGCCCACGTCAGCCCAGGCAAAGGGTTGGTTATCCACCATGAATCCTGTCGTAACATCCGCGGCTACCAGAAAGAGCCTGAGAAGTTTATGGCGGTCGAATGGGATAAAGAAACTGCGCAGGAATTTATCGCCGAAATTAAGGTGGATATGTTCAACCACCAGGGCGCGCTGGCTAACCTGACGGCCGCAATCAACACCGCGTCTTCCAATATTCAGAGCCTGAATACGGAAGAAAAAGATGGCCGCGTTTACAGCGCCTTTATCCGCCTGACCGCGCGCGACCGCGTGCATCTGGCGAATATCATGCGCAAAATTCGCGTCATGCCGGACGTGATTAAAGTCACTCGTAACCGAAATTAGCTTTTACAAAAATCGAATCCCCAGGAAGGTACTGAAGTACGTGACTGGGGTGAGTGAGTGCAGCTAACGCCGAGGCAGTTCGAAGGATTAAGTAGAATGAATTCACAGCGTTATGCGCGTATCTGCGAGATGCTCGCCAGGCGTCAGCCTGATCTGACGGTCTGCATGGAGCAGGTCCATAAACCCCATAACGTCTCTGCGGTCATCCGCACCGCAGACGCCATCGGCGTACATGAAGTACACGCCATCTGGCCTGGCAGCCGCATGCGTACCATGGCCTCTGCCGCCGCCGGCAGCAATAGCTGGGTGCAGGTGAAAACGCACCGCACGATCGGCGATGCCGTCAGCCACTTAAAAGGCCGGGGCATGCAAATCCTCGCGACGCACCTTTCCGACAAAGCCATCGATTTTCGCGAAATCGACTATACGCGCCCGACCTGCATCCTGATGGGCCAGGAGAAAACCGGCATCACCCAGGAAGCGCTGGCGCTGGCAGACCAGGACATCATTATTCCAATGGTCGGTATGGTGCAGTCGCTGAACGTCTCCGTCGCCTCCGCGCTGATCCTTTACGAAGCGCAGCGTCAGCGGCAGAACGCCGGAATGTACCAACGCGCCAATAGCATGCTGCCGCCTGAAGAGCAGCAGCGGCTGCTATTTGAAGGCGGGTACCCGGTGCTGGCACGCGTCGCCAGGCAAAAAGGTCTGCCTTATCCCCACGTCAACGAGCAGGGCGAAGTCGAAGCCGATGCCGAGTGGTGGGCAACGATGCAGGCGGCGAGGTAAATCCGATGTCAGGCCGCCTGTTAGATGCCGTACCGCTCAACTCGCTGACCGGCGTTGGCGCCGCACAGAGCAGCAAACTGGCGAAAATCGGTCTGCATACGGTTCAGGACCTGCTACTACACCTGCCGCTACGCTATGAAGACCGGACTCACCTGTACCAAATCGGCGAACTGCTGCCGGGCGTCTACGCAACCGTAGAGGGTGAAGTGCTCAACAGCAATATCACCTTCGGCGGCCGCCGGATGATGACCTGTCAGATCAGCGACGGCTCCGGCATCCTGACCATGCGTTTTTTTAACTTCAATGCGGCGATGAAAAACAGCCTGGCGACCGGTCGTCGTGTGCTGGCCTACGGCGAAGCTAAACGCGGCAAGTTCGGCGCCGAGATGATCCACCCGGAATATCGCGTGCAGGGCGATATGAGCACCCCGGAGCTGCAGGAAACCCTGACTCCGGTCTACCCGACCACTGAAGGCATTAAGCAGGCGACGCTGCGCAAACTCACCGATCAGGCGCTTGAGCTGCTGGAAACCTGCGCGATTAGCGAACTGCTGCCGCCGGAGCTGGCGCAGGGGATGATGAGTCTGCCGGAGGCGCTGCGTACGCTGCACCGCCCGCCGCCGTCGCTACAGCTCAGCGAGCTGGAGAGCGGTAAACATCCGGCACAGCAGCGTCTTATCCTGGAAGAGTTGCTGGCGCATAATCTCAGCATGCTGGCGCTCCGCGCCGGTGCCCAGCGCTACCATGCGCTGCCGCTCAGCGCCAACGACACGCTGAAAACCCAGCTTCTGGCTTCCCTACCCTTTAAACCAACGGGCGCGCAGGCGCGCGTCACCGCGGAGATCGAGCGCGATATGGCGCTGGACGTGCCGATGATGCGCCTGGTGCAGGGCGACGTCGGATCCGGTAAAACGCTGGTCGCCGCGCTGGCCGCCCTGCGCGCTATCGCCCATGGCAAACAGGTGGCGCTGATGGCGCCGACCGAACTGCTGGCCGAGCAGCACGCCAATAATTTCCGCAGCTGGTTCGCGCCGCTGGGCATTGAAGTCGGCTGGCTGGCTGGCAAACAGAAAGGCAAAGCGCGCCAGGCGCAGCAGGAAGCCATTGCCAACGGCGAAGTGCAGATGATTGTCGGCACCCACGCCATTTTCCAGGAGCAGGTACAGTTTAACGGCCTGGCGCTGGTGATTATCGACGAACAGCATCGCTTTGGCGTTCATCAACGCCTGGCGCTGTGGGAAAAGGGCCAGCAGCAGGGCTTTCACCCGCATCAGTTGATCATGACCGCGACGCCTATCCCGCGCACCCTGGCGATGACCGCCTATGCCGATCTCGATACCTCGGTTATCGACGAGCTGCCGCCGGGCCGTACCCCGGTCACTACCGTCGCTATCCCGGACACCCGCCGCAGCGACATTATCGACCGCGTGCGCAACGCCTGCACCCAGGAAGGTCGCCAGGCCTATTGGGTCTGTACGCTGATTGAAGAGTCCGATCTGCTGGAAGCCCAGGCGGCGGAAGCCACCTGGGAAGAGCTCAAGCTGGCGCTGCCGGAACTTAACATCGGTCTCGTTCACGGGCGAATGAAACCAGCGGAGAAACAGGCCGTGATGCAGGCCTTCAAGCAGGGTGAGATGCACCTGCTGGTCGCCACCACGGTGATTGAAGTCGGCGTCGACGTCCCTAACTCAAGCCTGATGATTATCGAAAACCCGGAGCGTCTGGGTCTGGCGCAGCTGCACCAGCTACGCGGGCGCGTCGGGCGCGGCGCCGTCGCCTCCCACTGCGTGCTACTCTATAAATCGCCGCTCTCCAAAACGGCGCAGAAGCGCCTGCAGGTGCTGCGCGACAGCAACGACGGTTTCGTCATCGCCCAGAAAGACCTTGAAATCCGCGGCCCCGGCGAGCTTCTCGGCACCCGCCAGACCGGCAACGCCGAATTTAAAGTAGCGGACTTGCTGCGCGATCAGGCCATGATCCCCGAGGTTCAGCGCATTGCTCGCCATATTCACGAACGCTATCCGCTGCAGGCGCAGGCGCTGATTGAGCGCTGGATGCCGGAAACCGAACGCTATTCCAACGCGTAGCGCGTCCTTTTTGCCGCGCTACGGGCAACTTTTCTACACAATGAGTGGATTATGAAACGAGAACTGGCCATCGAATTTTCGCGTGTCACCGAAGCCGCCGCGCTGGCGGGCTATAAATGGCTGGGCCGCGGCGATAAAAATACCGCCGACGGCGCAGCGGTTAACGCCATGCGCATTATGCTTAACCTCGTCAATATCGACGGCACCATCGTCATCGGCGAGGGCGAAATCGATGAAGCGCCGATGCTCTATATCGGCGAAAAAGTGGGTACCGGCAAAGGCGACGCGGTAGATATCGCCGTCGACCCAATTGAAGGCACCCGCATGACGGCCATGGGCCAGGCCAACGCGCTGGCAGTGATGGCGGTCGGCGATAAAGGCTGCTTCCTCAACGCGCCGGATATGTATATGGAAAAGCTGATTGTCGGCCCCGGCGCTAAAGGCGCTATCGATCTCAATCTGCCGCTGGAAGATAATTTGCGCAACATCGCCCGCGCGTTGAATAAACCGCTCGCTGAACTGACCGTCACCGTGCTGGCGAAACCCCGCCACGACGCGGTCATTGCGCAACTGCAGCAGTTGGGCGTGCGCGTGTTCGCGATCCCCGATGGCGACGTGGCGGCCTCTATCCTTACCTGCATGCCGGATAGCGAAGTCGACGTGCTGTACGGCATCGGCGGCGCGCCGGAAGGCGTGGTTTCGGCGGCGGTGATCCGCGCGCTGGACGGCGATATGCAGGGCCGCCTGCTGGCTCGTCACCACGTGAAGGGCGACAGCGAAGAGAACCGCCGTATCGGTGAAAACGAACTGGCGCGCTGCAAAACCATGGGCATCGAAGCGGGCAAAGTGCTGCGTCTTGATGAAATGGCGCGCAGCGATAACGTCATCTTCTCCGCCACCGGAATTACCAAAGGCGATCTACTAGACGGCATTACCCGCAAGGGCAATATGGCGACCACTGAAACGCTGCTGATCCGCGGTAAATCGCGGACTATCCGCCGTATTCAGTCGATTCATTACCTCGACCGAAAAGACCCGGACGTCCAGCAACACATCCTGTAAAACATTTGATCAATCGAGCTTTCCAGCCTTTTCGGGCTGGAAATCTTCTCCCGTCGCGGTGAAGATAGACTGACGAGATTGAAAGGAGAGACGCAATGGCAAACTGGGTTACAGGTAAAGTTGTAAAAGTGCAAAACTGGACCGATGCACTGTTTAGCCTCACCATTCACGCGCCCGTTGAGCCGTTCACCGCAGGGCAGTTTGCTAAACTGGGCCTGGATGTTGACGGCGAGCGCGTGCAGCGCGCCTACTCCTACGTCAACGCCCCCAGCAATCCCGATCTTGAGTTCTACCTGGTCACCGTTCCGGAGGGTAAACTCAGCCCGCGACTGGCCGCGCTGAAACCCGGCGACGACGTGCAGATTGTCAGCGAAGCCGCCGGTTTCTTCGTGCTGGAAGAGGTGCCGGACTGCGACACGCTGTGGATGCTCGCCACCGGTACGGCGATCGGCCCCTATCTGTCGATTCTGGAAGAAGGGAAAGACCTGGATCGCTTCAAGAACCTGGTGCTGGTGCATGCGGCGCGCTATGCCGCCGACCTCAGCTATTTACCGCAAATGCGCGAGCTGGAGCAGCGCTATGCCGGCAAATTACGTATCCAGACCGTGGTCAGCCGCGAGACAGCGGAAGGTTCGCTGACGGGCCGGGTGCCGTTCCTGATTGAAACCGGCGCGCTGGAAGAGGCGGTCGGCCTGCCGATGACCGCCGATACCAGCCACGTGATGCTGTGCGGCAACCCGCAGATGGTGCGTGATACCCAGCAGTTGCTGAAAGAGACCCGGCAGATGACCAAACATCTGCGTCGCCGACCGGGCCATATGACGGCAGAGCACTACTGGTAATCAGACGTCCGCTTTCCAGCGGACATCCTGCGTCTCTTTGCCAAACTTATTTTCGCCCTGGGTGCCGACGAACGCGCCCAGGTCGATCAACATCATGACGATAATCAGCGTCGGTACAAAGCGCCCGACGCCCCACTGCCAAACCTGCGGCAACATCGCCCAGTTGCCCGCCAGCAGCATCCACGCCAGAATCATCAGCAGCGCCCAGAGGCCGGATCTCCCGCGATCGTGCAGACGCTTCACCACGACCGCCGCCGTCGGCCAGAGCAGGCAGACGAGAATAAACGCCGCGGTCTGTAAACTCAGCAAATTGCTGCCCGCGAGAGTAAACAGCGCGCTCATGGTCAACACCCAGATAACGATCCAAATCCAGAAATCCCGGCGGCCAATACGGCCTTTAATTGAGAATAACCACTGCTGTAGGGTCATGTTTTATTCCTTATCATCATCATTCGCGTAGTTTACCCTGAAGGCGTCACTTTTTGACAAGCGTGACGGTTCCCGTTTTAATCGTCGGCAGGCAAAAAAAGGAAAGATGGGCATGAAGAAGTGGGCAATCTTAAGTTTGATTGGGCTGACAGCGTTATCTGTCGGCCCGATGGCGTTGTCCGCAGAAACGGAATCCGCCGCCACCGCCCCCTATCTTTTACCCAGCGCGCCGATTTTTGATGTCAGCATCAGCGAGTTCCGCGAGAAATTTAATGCCGATAATCCGAAACTGCCGCTTAACGAGTTTCGTTCTATCGCCTCCAGCCGCGATAAAGCCAACCTGACCCGCGCCGCCACCAAGATTAACGAGAATCTGTATGCCTCTACCGCGCTGGAGCGCGGCACGCTGAAGATTAAATCAATGCAGATAACCTGGCTGCCGATTCAGGGGCCGGAGCAAAAAGCGGCGAAAGCGAAAGCGCAGGAATATATGAGCGCCATTCTTCGCGCCTTTGTGCCGACCCTAAGCCCACTGCAGAGCCAGCAAAAGCTGCAAAAACTGCTGACCGCCGGCAAAGGCAAACGCTACTACACCGAAACCGAAGGCGCGGTGCGCTATGTAGTGGCAGATCACGGGGAAAAAGGGCTAACTTTCGCCATTGAACCGATTAAGCTAGCGCTATCTGAAACGCTGGAAGACAACAATAAATGACAAAAAGCAAAGCCTTTCCAGTGACGAGTCTCTATACTGTTTCACAGACCATGCTGCCCCCTGGGGCGGCTATATTCCTTAATTCGCTTAGTAGCGTGGAGAATTAAAATGCGACATCCTTTAGTGATGGGTAACTGGAAACTGAACGGCAGCCGCCACATGGTAAACGAACTGGTTGCTAACCTGCGTACTGAACTGGCCGGCGTAAGCGGCTGTGCAGTGGCAATCGCGCCGCCGGAAATGTATCTCGACCTGGCTAAGCGTGCGGCAGAAGGCAGCCACATTCACCTGGGCGCGCAGAACGTTGACGTGAACCTGTCCGGCGCATTCACCGGTGAAACCTCCGCCGAAATGCTGAAAGATATCGGCGCGCAGTACATCATCATCGGCCACTCCGAACGCCGTACCTACCACAAAGAATCTGACGAACTGATCGCGAAGAAATTCGCTGTACTGAAAGAGCAGGGTCTGACGCCGGTTCTGTGCATCGGTGAAACCGAAGCGGAAAACGAAGCGGGCAAAACTGAAGAAGTTTGCGCGCGTCAGATCGACGCGGTTCTGAAAACTCAGGGCGCAGCCGCTTTTGAAGGCGTGGTTATCGCGTACGAACCAGTATGGGCTATCGGTACCGGTAAATCCGCTACCCCAGCGCAGGCTCAGGCGGTACACAAATTCATCCGTGACCACATTGCTAAAGCTGACGCTAAAATCGCTGAGCAGGTCATCATCCAGTACGGCGGTTCCGTTAACGCCGGCAACGCCGCAGAGCTGTTCACCCAGCCGGACATCGACGGCGCGCTGGTTGGCGGCGCATCCCTGAAAGCAGACGCTTTCGCGGTGATCGTTAAAGCTGCAGAAGCGGCGAAAAAAGCGTAATTCGCTTTCCCGGTGGTGAAACGCCGCCGGGGTTGCTGACAAATTCGCACGAGTCATAACCCGGCTTAGCGCAGCGCGAGCCGGGTTTTATATTATCGCTACAATTTCCCCAATAGCTGATACCACGTGTAATCCAGCGGCAGCAAAATCAAATAGCTCACCGCCGCCAGCGCCAGACATAGCAACATCCCCGCTCTCGCCGGGACTTTACCTAATCCCATCGCCACCACGATCGGCGACGCCTGGTACGGCAGCAGCGGCGTGGAATAACCCAGCACCTGAATCATAATCACGCTCAGCAGCGGAAAGCCGGTCGCGTCGGCAAAGCTCTGCGCAAAAGTCGTATACAGCGCCGGGACGCCGTTGGCGGTCATAATAAAATTCAGCGCGCTGGTAATTCCGGTCAGCGCCAGGAAGCTGGTGAACGGATTATCTTTATCCAGCGGCATCACCTGCAGCAGCGCGTTACCCACCGCGCCGCCAATCCCGGTTTGGGTCACGGTAATCGCCAGTCCCAAAATGCCGGCAACATAAATGCAGGTGCGCATATTCACCCCGCTGGCGAACTCCTCGCCGCTGATAAATCCCACTCGCGGCAACAGCGTGACCACCGCCGCCGCCAGGCCGGTCCACGCCGGGCCGACGCCGTGCCAGCTCTCTGTCACCCATAACGTCAACACCACCGCCAGCAGCCACGCCAGACGCTTTTCGTCGCGGCTCATAGGCGCCAGCGGCGCCAGCTCGCGCGGCGAATGCGGTTTGCCGGGAAACAGCCAGCAGATCAGCGCCACCAGCACCGCCCCTTTCAGCCAGCCAAGTACCGGCGTATGCAGCAGTAAATAGGGAACGTAATTCAGATGGATCCCGTAAGAGCCTTCCGCCGCGCCGCTCATCACCAGATTCGGCACGTTAGCGGGCAAAATGGTCGCAGATAGCTGGAAGGTGCCAAAGCCCACCGCCAGCGCCAGGCCGTACCAGCCGCGCGTGCCGTCGGCTATCCCCGCGCGCCGGGCCATCGCCGCCACGATCGGCATTAACAGCGCGATGCGCCCCATATTTGATGGCATCACGAACGCCAACGCATAACTCAGTAATACCACGCTGCCGACCATCCGCGGCCAGGAGTCGGTGAGCCGCGCCGATAGCGCCTGCGCCGCTCTATCCGCCAGTCCGGTTTTTCGAATGGCGATCCCCAACACAAAGCCGCTGAACACCAGCCAGAACGCCGAGGAAGCAAAACCGCCGAAGATCACCTCCGGCGGAGCGATTTTGGTCATCATCGCCGCCGCGAAGAACAGCAGCGCGGTGATAAATTCCGGTAACAGCGAAGTCGCCCAGAGCACAATGGTGATGCCGACGATCAGCGAAGGGAGGAACAGCGGGTGGGTTAGCCAGAGCGACATGCCTGTCTCCTGTCGTTTTTTTCAGCAAGAATACGACGACAGGAAAGACAGGTAAACGCCAGAACTAGTGGTTTGCGTTAAGAATTGCGCAGCTATGATCCTGAATTTCTTCCGCCGAAGCACGGTTGAGAGTCAGCAGGTTACGCTCTGTCGCCAACAGCACCAGCGAGCCATCGCTTTGACGCGCCATCGCTAACGCATAACGCCCCATATGTTCGCGCGCTTCCGGTACCTCTTCCGCCAGCATCAGGAACGGGCTGCGCTGAGCCAGCTCGGTTTCCGTTACCCGACGCGCCAGATATTCATGGCCCTGCAGACCGCCCGGCAAGGGTAGCCAGCGGCTGCTAATCGTCGCCGCATCATTATCTAACTGCGCGCGGACATCGGGACGCAGGCAGGAGATATGAATATGGAAGTGGTTTTGCGTGCGCCCGCTGCGCGAGTTAATCGCCAGCGATACCGCGTTATCATCAATTGGCGCGCCGCGGCGCTGGCTCATAATTTCGCGCCCCTGCCAGGCCTGCCAGAAGAAATTCGGCGTTAGCGGATCCAACAACAGCGGACTTTCGGTACCGTTAATACGGTAGGTCGGCATTAGCAGATATTGCAGCGGGCCGTTGCGATCTTTAAACAATACGTAGCCGCCTTTCAGGTTCACTTCCGCGCACGGCGACGGGTTCTGATGTTGCTGCTGATTGGGTACGCACTGCTGCAGGACAATATGACGTAACGCGTTCGGGTTGCCGGAATGCAGCCAATAGTAGCCGCCGGCCAAAGCCGCCAGAATAACCACCAGCAGCGCCCACAAAAAGTATCTTACTCTTCTCATTATCGTTCCCTGTTAAGCCTGAACCGGAAGAGTAACGTAATTTGATGACTAAATGAAAACAGATGGTCGGCGAGGAGTTATCCCGGGTAACGGCTGGCGCCTTACCCGGGCTACCGGACGGCGCAGAACTGTAGCCCTGCTAAGCGTAGCGCCAGCAGGGACAAGAGGATTAACGCTGGCTAATCTGGTCGAAGGTACCGCCGTTGGAGAAGTGCTCCTTCTGCGCTTTCGTCCAGCCGCCGAACTCCTGATCGATGGTAAACAGCTTCAGTTTCGGGAACTCGTTGGCATATTTCTTCGCCACATCAGGATCGCGCGGACGATAGAAATTCTTCGCCGCAATCTCCTGGCCTTCCGGCGAGTAGAGATACTTCAGGTACGCTTCCGCCACCTGACGAGTGCCTTTCTTATCCACCACTTTATCGACGACGGAAACCGTCGGCTCTGCCAGAATGGACTCGCTCGGCGTCACGATTTCAAACTTGTCCTTGCCCAGCTCTTTCGTCGCCAGCAGCGCTTCGTTCTCCCAGGCAATCAGCACGTCGCCGATCCCGCGTTCCACGAAGGTGTTGGTAGAACCGCGCGCGCCGGAATCCAGCACTTCCACGTTTTTATACAGCGCCTTCACGAACTCCTGCGCTTTAGCCTGATCGCCGTGATTCTGATGCAGGGCATAGCCCCAGGCCGCCAGATAGTTCCAGCGGGCGCCGCCGGAGCTTTTCGGGTTCGGGGTGATGACCGATACGCCTGGTTTAATCAGGTCGTTCCAGTCATGGATCTGTTTTGGGTTGCCCTTACGGACGAGGAACACGATGGTTGAGGTATACGGCGCGGAGTTATCCGGCAGGCGTTTCAGCCAGTTTTTATCGATACGACCGCGTTCGGCAATGGCGTCTACGTCGTAGGCCAGCGCCAGGGTGACGACATCCGCTTCAATCCCGTTGATAACCGACGTCGCCTGTTTGCCGGAGCCGCCGTGCGACTGACGGATCACCACGTTATCGCCGGTTTCCTGCTTCCAGTGCGCGCTAAACGCTTTATTGTACTGTTCGTACAGCTCGCGCGTCGGATCGTACGAGACGTTCAACAGCTGATAATCTTTTGCCAGCACGCTGGCGGATGCCAGCAACAGAGTTAACCCTACGCCCCACTTATTCATCGCACCGCTCTCTTTATGTGTGTTGTGATGAACTTAGCCTGCCAGAAAGCGAATCAATGATTAAAGAATAAAAAAAGATTGGCTATAACCTGGAGATATAAAGCGGGGGATAGAGAAAACCCCCTCCCGGGCGGGAAGGGGCGGGAAGCGATTAGACTTCTTCCATGCGGCCCAGCAGCGCCTGCAGACGATCCTGCCAGCCCTGCTGTTGTTCTCTCAGCTGGCTATTTTCACGCTCCAGCTCTTCACGGCCGTGCTGCGCGCTCTGCACTTCCTGCGCCAGCGTGGTGTTCTTTTCTTTCAGCTCTTCGATTTCCATCTGCAACAGAGTGATGGTATCAATCGCCTGCTGAACTTTTGATTCTAATTTCTCAAACACTTCTAATGACATCGTCATACCTCTCCTGATCTTGCAAGGCGTTGATAGAAACTCGTGTTTCGTATACGCGGTCCCGCCTTAACGAATTAGCGCACAATAGCGGTGTTGTCGTCGATTGTATGAATCCCCGCCTCACCTGTCCAGCGACAACCCGCGCAGATTGCGGTTTGCAACACTTTTCAGTCTTTACCTGGTGCGTTCGCGGCAATTGCCCCGAACTTCTCTGGCGATTGTTAATCAATGAGATAACAAAATACGCAGAAAAAGGTGGGTAAATGTGCCGCAACACGCGTTTATGGCGCGAAAACGCTCATTTTCTTGACGAGGGACACAAATTTAAATTTCGATATTTCTCGTTTATGCTCGTTAACGATAAATTAACACTATGCCTACAAGGCACCGTGGTCGTCCGCGACCAACATACTTACAATAATCACTTCGCTTCAGGATCCGATTATGAGCCAGACATCAACATTAAAAGGCCAGTGCATCGCAGAGTTTCTCGGTACCGGGTTGTTGATCTTTTTCGGCGTTGGGTGCGTAGCTGCGCTCAAAGTCGCAGGAGCCAGCTTCGGTCAGTGGGAAATCAGCATCATCTGGGGTCTGGGGGTGGCTATGGCTATCTACCTGACCGCGGGCGTATCCGGTGCACACCTTAATCCGGCAGTCACCATCGCCTTATGGTTATTCGCCTGCTTTGATGGGCGCAAAGTTGTTCCTTTTATTATTTCGCAATTCGCCGGCGCCTTTTGCGCTGCGGCATTAGTTTACGGGCTTTATTACAATCTTTTCTTCGATTTCGAACACACCCACAACATGGTACGCGGCAGCGTGGAAAGCCTTGAGCTCGCCGGTATCTTCTCGACCTACCCTAACCCGCATATCAATTTTGTGCAGGCCTTCGCGGTAGAAATGGTGATTACCGCTATTCTGATGGGCGTGATTTTAGCACTGACCGACGACGGCAACGGCGTGCCGCGCGGCCCGCTGGCGCCGCTGCTGATTGGCCTGCTGATTGCCGTTATCGGCGCCTCCATGGGCCCACTGACCGGCTTCGCGATGAACCCGGCGCGTGATATCGGACCGAAAGCCTTCGCCTGGCTGGCAGGCTGGGGCAACGTCGCCTTCACCGGCGGCAAAGATATTCCTTATTTCCTGGTGCCGCTGTGCGCACCGGTGGTCGGCGCGGCGCTGGGCGCATTCAGCTACCGCAAATTCATTGGCCGCCATCTGCCTTGCGACACCTGCGTCGAGGAAGAAAAAGAATCCGCTTCTTCCGCGTCGCAACAAAAAGCTTCGCTGTAATCTGACTACGGGACACCAATTATGACCGAGAAAAAATATATCGTTGCGCTCGACCAGGGCACTACCAGCTCCCGCGCCGTCGTGATGGATCACGACGCCAATATCGTCAGCGTGTCACAGCGTGAATTCGAACAAATTTATCCGAAGCCAGGCTGGGTTGAGCACGACCCGATGGAAATTTGGGCCTCGCAGAGCTCTACGCTGGTCGAAGTGTTGGCGAAAGCCGACATCAACTCCGACGAAATTGCCGCCATCGGCATCACCAACCAGCGTGAAACCGCCATCGTATGGGAGCGTGAGACCGGCAAGCCTATTTACAACGCTATCGTCTGGCAGTGTCGCCGTACCGCGGATATCTGCGAGCAGCTCAAGCGCGACGGCATGGAAGAGTACATCCGTAAAGCCACCGGCCTGGTGGTGGACCCGTACTTCTCCGGCACCAAAGTGAAGTGGATCCTTGACCACGTCGAAGGCGCCCGCGAGCGCGCCAAGCGCGGCGAGCTGCTGTTCGGTACCGTTGATACCTGGCTTATCTGGAAAATGACCCAGGGGCGCGTGCACGTCACCGACTACACCAACGCCTCGCGTACCATGTTGTTCAACATCCATGAACTGGACTGGGACGACAAAATGCTCGACGCGCTGGATATCCCGCGCGCCATGCTGCCGGAAGTACGTAAGTCTTCTGAAGTGTACGGCCAGACCAACATCGGCGGCAAAGGCGGCACCCGTATTCCTATCTCCGGCATCGCCGGCGACCAGCAGGCGGCGCTGTTTGGCCAGCTGTGCGTGAAAGAAGGGATGGCGAAAAATACCTACGGTACCGGCTGCTTCATGTTGATGAACACCGGTGAAAAGGCGGTGACCTCAACCCACGGCCTGCTGACCACCATCGCCTGCGGCCCGACCGGCGAAGTGAACTACGCGCTGGAAGGCGCGGTGTTTATGGCCGGGGCGTCGATTCAGTGGCTGCGTGATGAAATGAAACTAATCAACGATGCTTTCGATTCTGAATACTTCGCCACTAAGGTGAAGGACACCAACGGCGTGTATGTGGTGCCGGCCTTTACCGGTCTTGGCGCGCCGTACTGGGATCCGTATGCCCGCGGCGCGATTTTCGGCCTGACCCGCGGGGTGAACGCCAACCATATTATCCGCGCCACGCTGGAATCTATCGCCTATCAGACGCGTGACGTTCTGGAAGCGATGCAGGCCGACTCCGGTATTCGTCTGCACGCCCTGCGCGTGGACGGCGGCGCGGTCGCCAACAACTTCCTGATGCAGTTCCAGTCCGATATTCTCGGCACCCGCGTGGAACGCCCGGAAGTGCGTGAAGTCACGGCGCTGGGCGCCGCCTATCTGGCAGGTCTGGCGGTCGGCTTCTGGCAAAACCTCGACGAGCTGCAGGAGAAAGCGGTGATTGAACGTGAATTCCGCCCGGGTATTGAAACCACCGAGCGCAACTATCGTTACAGCGGCTGGAAGAAAGCGGTGAAACGCGCGTTAGCGTGGGAAGAGCACGACGAAGCGTAAGATTGTGGAGGTATTCCCGGCTTGCGGCGTAAACGCCTTAGCCGGGCTACAAAATCCCAAACAGCACGATCTTGTAGCCCGGACAGGTGCGCAGCACCGCCTCCGGGTTTTTTATCAGCCAAATATCGGCAGCAACAGGTACAGCTTAATCACCAGCGCGTTGACGATGTCGATAAAGAACGCCCCCACCATCGGCACCACCAGGAAAGCCATATGCGACGGGCCAAAACGGTCGGTAATCGCCTGCATATTGGCAATCGCCGTCGGCGTCGCGCCAAGCCCGAACCCGCAATGACCGGCTGCCAGCACGGCGGCATCATAGTTCTTGCCCATCATCCGGTAAGTCACAAACACCGCATACAGCGCCATCGCCACCGCCTGCACCGCCAGAATAATAATCATCGGCAGCGCCAGCGACGCCAGTTCCCACAGCTTGAGGCTCATCAGCGCCATCGCGAGGAACAGCGACAGGCTGACGTTGCCCAGTACCGATACCGCGCGGTCAAACACGCGATACAGCCCAGCCAGCGCCAGGCCGTTGCTGAGGATCACGCCGATAAACAGCACGCAGACGAAGGTCGGCAATTCAAACACGGTACCTGCCAGCAGTTGCGCAACCACCTTCCCTACCGTCAGGCAGATAGCGATTAACGCAATACTTTCAATCAGCACCAGCGAGGTGATCATGCGGCCCATGTCCGGCTTCTCAAACGCCGTCGGCGCCAGCTGGTCGTCCGGCGTACCGTCCGGCGAGGAAGAGTGCTTCACCAGATAACGCGCCACCGGCCCGCCGATCAGGCCGCCGAGCACCAGGCCGAAGGTTGCGCAAGCCATGGCGACCTCGGTGGCGTTGGCAAATCCGTAACGCTCAACGAACAATTTACTCCACGCCGCCCCGGTGCCGTGGCCGCCGGAAAGCGTAATAGAACCGGCCAGCAGACCCATCAGCGGATCCAGCCCCAGCAGCTTCGCCATGCCGATACCGAGCGCGTTCTGCAGCAGCAGCAGGCCTACCACCACAATCAGGAAAGTGCCAAGCACTTTGCCGCCCGCCCGTAGGCTGGCAAGGTTAGCGTTAAGGCCGATAGTGGCGAAGAATGCCAGCATCAGCGGGTCCTTCAGGCTCATATCGAAATCAATTTCGATATCCATGCTTTTTTTCAAAACCAGCAGCGCCAGCGCCACCAGCAGGCCGCCGGCGACGGGTTCAGGAATGGTATATTTTTTGAGGAATGGGACGTTCTGAACGAGCTTTCGCCCTAAAAGCAACACCATGGTTGCGGCAACGAGCGTCGATAAGGTATCGAGATGCAACATAAAAAAGAGCTCCTTATGGGCGCATGATTCATTCACACGCGACGGTATTCCCGGTGTCGATTACTTCTCATCTTGAGGAGTCGGAGAGCGATTTTAAGCAGAAGTGCGCAAAAAATGACAGAAAAAGATATTTTGTATTAGCGTTGATGCGATCAAGCATACAAAATGTTAATTAATTTGTTACATCTATTCAGTGAGGATATTTTTCGCGCCAAATCGTGGCAAACGTTTGCTTTTGGTCTACAGTCCGATAAAATTCCCGCTTTGCCACCTTGGGATTGTTTGTGATGTCCGTTACGACCGCAGAGTCAGAAAATGCGCAACCGGTTGCGCATAAACCAGCCAGCGAATTAATCTATCGCCTCGAAGACCGTCCGCCGCTTCCGCAAACGCTGTTTGCCGCATTCCAGCACCTGCTGGCGATGTTTGTCGCGGTCATCACCCCGGCGCTGCTTATCTGTCAGGCGCTCGGCCTTCCGGCCGAAGATACGCAACACATCATCAGCATGTCGCTGTTCGCCTCCGGCGTGGCATCCATTATCCAGATTAAAGCCTGGGGACCAGTAGGCTCCGGCCTGCTCTCCATCCAGGGCACCAGCTTCAACTTCGTCGCCCCGCTGATTATGGGCGGCACCGCGCTGAAAACCGGCGGCGCCGACGTGCCGACGATGATGGCCGCGCTGTTCGGCACCCTGATGCTGGCGAGCTGCACCGAAATGGTCCTCTCGCGGGTTCTGCATCTGGCGCGCCGCATTATTACGCCGCTGGTCTCCGGCGTGGTGGTGATGATTATCGGCCTGTCGCTGATTCAGGTTGGCCTGACTTCTATCGGCGGCGGCTATGCGGCGATGGCCGACCACACCTTCGGCGCGCCGAAAAACCTGCTGCTGGCGGGCATCGTGCTGGCGCTGATCATTATCCTCAACCGCCAGCGCAACCCGTACCTGCGCATCGCCTCGCTGGTCATCGCGATGGCTGCCGGTTATCTGGCGGCGTGGTTCCTCGATATGCTGCCGGCTAACACCGCGCCTACCAACAGCAGCCTGATCACTATCCCTACGCCGCTCTATTACGGCCTGGGCATCGACTGGAGCCTGCTGCTGCCGCTGATGCTGGTCTTTATGATCACCTCGCTGGAAACGATCGGCGATATCACCGCCACCTCCGACGTCTCTGAACAACCGGTCTCCGGCCCGCTGTATATGAAACGCCTGAAAGGCGGCGTACTGGCGAACGGCCTGAACTCATTTGTTTCCGCCGTTTTCAATACCTTCCCGAACTCCTGCTTCGGCCAGAACAACGGCGTGATCCAGCTGACCGGCGTCGCCAGCCGCTATGTGGGCTTTGTGGTGGCGCTGATGCTGATTGTGCTCGGCCTGTTCCCGGCGGTAAGCGGCTTTGTACAGCATATTCCTGAGCCGGTACTTGGCGGCGCGACGCTGGTGATGTTCGGTACCATTGCCGCATCCGGCGTGCGCATCGTCTCCCGCGAGCCGCTGAATCGCCGCGCCATTCTGATTATCGCCCTCTCTCTGGCGGTGGGTCTCGGCGTATCGCAGCAGCCGCTGATCCTGCAGTTCGCGCCGGACTGGCTGAAAAACCTGCTCTCCTCCGGTATTGCCGCTGGCGGTATCACGGCGATTGTTCTGAATTTAATCTTCCCACCTGAGAAGAACTAACGCATTGAAGTTGCGCTCCCCGGTATCGCCACGGCGACCAGGGAGCGCGGCGGCTGTAACATCTCTTCACCTCACTTCATCTCATTTCACTATTCCTGCCTTGAGGATTGCGCATAAATCGTGCATAACACGGTGATGTGTACTTATCAGGATGGAAGATCATGAAATTTCTTGGAAAGCTGATTCTCTGGCTGCTGATCGCCCTGCTGGTCGTTATCGTCGCCGCTTACTTTGCGCTGCAAACCCGCTGGGGGGCGCGCCAGGCGAGCAGTTGGTTAAGCGAAAGCACCGGCTGGAAAATCGCCTTCGATAAGATGGCGCATGACTTCTCTTCCCCACTGCATCTGCAGTTGCAAAATGTCACCTTTGGCCGCGACGGCAAGCCGCCGACGCTGGTCGCCAGAACGGTGGATATCGGTTTTAGCACCCGCCAGTTCAGCGACCCGCTGCACGCCGATGAAATCGTCCTCAGCGACGGCACGCTGAATCTCTCTCCGGCTTCCGCCTCGATGCCGTTTGCCGCCGACCGCCTGCAGCTACGCGATATGGCCTTTAACAGCCCGGACAGCGAGTGGAACCTGAGCGCGCAGCGGGTGACCGGCGGCGTGATGCCGTGGCAGCCGGAAGCGGGCGACGTGCTGGGCAGAAAAGCGCAAATTCAGATGAGCGCGGGCTCGATGAATATTAACGGCGTCGAAGCCAGCAACGTCCTGATCCAGGGGGCAATTGATAACGGCGAGGTGACTCTGAACACCCTTGGCGCCGATATCGCGCGCGGCACGCTGACCGGCAACGCCAAACGCCGCGCCGACGGTAGCTGGCTGGTTGATAACCTGCGCCTGAATGAAATTCGGCTACAGAGCACCAAACCGCTAAATGAGTTCCTTGCGCCGCTCACCTCGGTGCCGTCGCTGCAGATTGGCCGGCTGGATGTGACCGATGCTCGTTTGCAGGGGCCAGGCTGGGCGGTGACCGACCTCGACCTCAACTTGCGCAATCTGACTTTGAGCCATAACGGCTGGCAGAGCGACGACGGGACGCTATCGATGAACGCCAGCGAGTTTATCTACGGTTCGTTGAATTTCCTCGATCCCATCGTCAATGCCGAATTCTCGCCGCAGGGCATTGCGCTGCGCCAGTTCAGCTCCCGCTGGGAGGGCGGCATGGTGCGTACCTCCGGCAACTGGCTGCGCGCCGGTAATGCGCTGGTGCTCGACGATGCCGTCTTCGCCGGGCTGGAATATACGCTGCCGTCCAACTGGAAACAGCTGTGGATGGAGCCGATGCCGGGCTGGCTGCAAAGCCTGACGTTGAAGAAATTCAGCGCCAGCCGAAATCTGATTATCGATATCGACCCGGCCTTCCCGTGGCAGATCACCGCGCTGGACGGTTACGGCGGTGAACTACAGCTGGTGAAAGATGGCCAGTGGGGAGTGTGGAACGGTAGCGCCAACCTCAATGCCGCCGCCGCGACCTTCAACCGCATCGACGTACGCCGCCCGTCGCTGAAGCTGAGCGCGAACGCTTCGACGGTCAACATTAGCGAGCTGAGCGCTTTTACCGAGCGCGGCATTCTGCAGGCGACCGCCGCGGTGTCACAATTGCCGCAACGCCAGGTTAATCTGAGCTTGAACGGCCGCGGCGTGCCGCTGAATATTCTGCAGGCCTGGGGCTGGCCTGCGCTGCCGATTAGCGGCGACGGCAACTTCCAGCTAACCGCGAACGGTAGCATGCAGGCCAATGCGCCGCTGAAACCGAGCGTCAACGGCCAGCTCAGCGCCGCCAATATGGATAAGCAGCAGGCGGCGCAGGTGATGCGCAACGGCGAGGTTAGCAACGCGCCCGCCGCGCCGCAGTAAAGTCATCCTCACCCTGCCCTCTTCCCGCAAAACTCAGCTCTGACAGCTCCCTCTCCCTTTCAGGGAGAGGGAGCTGAAACCTGTGCGCAATGAGCGGCTATTTGTACCTATTTCCCGCAACAGGTTCCTTTCAAATATCAGAATTGCTATAACCAAAATACTGGAAGTTGATAAAAATAATGATCCCCTGTACCTACAAAAATAAAAGGAACAACCATGTCTGTAATACGTCAACGTATTCTGGAGAATATGCAAAAATTCTCCAGGGCCATGATCGGCGCAGTATTGTTCTTGCCGGTCATTGGATTAATTCTGGCTCTCAGTTCCGTCTTAACTAACCCAACTCTTATTGCTGAAACCAGTTTCCTTCATCAATTAGGGCAACTGCTTGGCGATACCTTCTGGCCATTATTCGGTAACCTCGGATTATTGTTTTGCGTGGGAATAAGTTACGGCCTGGCAAAAGATAAAAAAACGGAAGTCGCGCTTGTCTCGGTGATGTGTTTTATCATGTTTCTCGGCGCCAACCATTCATGGCTGGAACATACTCATGCGGTGGCGGAAAAAATTAACGGCGAATATTACGGCACCGGGCAAACGCAGCTATTAGGCTTTGTGGTCGTCGATATGGGGGTATTCCTCGGAATCATCCTTGGCTGCACCATTGCCTGGGTACATAATAAAGTCTCCAATATTGAGCTGCCCGGCGCACTATCGATGTATGGCGGGGCGAAGCTGACGCTGGTCGCGATGACGCCAGTCATTATCTGCTACGCCATTGCTTTTACCTGGATTTGGCCGTTTATGACCCACGGTATTAGCGCGCTGACCGGGTTTATGAAGAACGCCGGCGTCGCGGGAGTGTTTGTCTACGGCTTCTTTGAAAAATTCCTTATTCCCACCGGCTTGCACCATTTCGTGTGGTCGCCTTTCCAGCTCACGCAAATCGGCGGCACGCTGAATGTCGATGGCCAGGTGGTCTCCGGCACCCAGGCGATTTTCCTCGCCTATATGCGCCATCCAGACCTGACCCCGGTGATGAACGACGCGTTGCGTTTCTCGCAACAGGGGATGACCACCATCTTTGGCCTGGCGGGCGCATCGCTGGCGTTTTATCACACCGCGAAGCCGGAGAAGAAAGCGATGGCGAAGGCGATTCTGCTGCCGGCGATTATCACCTCGATGCTAACCGGCATCACCGAACCCATTGAGTTCACCTTCTTATTTGTCTCGCCGCTGCTGTGGGTGATCCATGCGACCTTAACCGCCGCTTCACAGGCAATTTGCGACATCTTCACCGTGCGACCGTGGGGCGCCTCCGGCCTGATTGAATTTCTGATCTACAACCTGCCGCTGCCGGTGTCGTTAACCCGCTGGCCTGGGTACGTGCTGATCGGTATTGGCCAATTTATCGTTTATTACGCGATATTCCGCACGCTGGTCGTGAAGTTAAATCTGAAAACGCCGGGCCGCGAGGATGACGATAACGTCAAGTTATACAGTAAGGCGGACTACCGTAAAAAAGTTAGCGGCCCGCAGTCAATGACGGATGAAATTATTAATGGTTTAGGCGGTAAAGCCAATATTATCTCCGTTGATAACTGTTTCACGCGCCTGAGGGTGGCCGTCCATAATATGGCATTAGTTGATGATGAAATATTAAAAAGCACCGGCGCAAATGGCGTAGTACGCAATCGTAATGAAGTTCAGGTTATTTATGGCGTCAAAGTCGGGCAAGTCCGTTCCCGGGTTGATAGCTGGCTAGCAGATAATTAATTGGGAGTAATGTATGAAATTAACCGTATTAGGCGGGGGCGGCGTACGCTCTGCATTTCTGGCGAAGTCGCTGGCTTATAACGCGCACCGCATTGGTTTAACGGAAGTGGTATTTCAGGATAGCTCAGCGGAGAATTTATCGCTATTTGGTGAAATCGCCCGCTATGTATTTAATACCATTCGCCCGGATATTCATTTTACTACCACCAGCGATCCAGTTACCGCGCTGCAGGGTACCCATTACGTGATTACCACGCTGCGCGTCGGCGGCGATGAGAGCCGCATCCGCGACGAGCGGATTGCGCTGGAGCATAACACGCTGGGCCAGGAGACCACCGGCGCAGGCGGTTTTGCCATGGCGATGCGCTCGATCCCGGCGATCCTGCGCTACTGTCAGTTGATCGAGGAACACGCCGACAAAGACGCGATCCTGTTTAACTTTACCAATCCCTCCGGGCTGGTTACCGAGGCGATTATCAAATCCGGTTTCAAACGCCGGGTGTACGGGATTTGCGATGCGCCGTCGGAGCTCATCCGCGAGCTGCCGGAGATCCTCAGCTGCGACCCGCACGACCTGAGCGTGGAATGCTACGGCTTAAACCACTTTTCCTGGTTTACGCATTTCACCGTGTGCGGGGAAGATGTTACCGCTCAGTTGGTCGCCAACCCGGATTTGTATCGCAAAACGGCGATGCAGTACTTCTCGCCGGAGCTGGTCAAACTGTGCGATAACCAGTTGCTCAACGAGTATCTCTATTACTACTACTATCGCGAAGTGGCGCTACGGGCGATTCAACAAGCGCCGGAGACCCGCGGCGAGCAGATTGCCCGTATCAACCACGATATGCGTCAGGAGCTCAGCGGCGTGGATGTTAAAGCGGATCCGCAGGCGGCCTTTACCATCTGGATGAAGCACTACCTGCGCCGCGAAAACAGCTATATGCAGAACGAGTCGCAGCAGGAAAAATTCCATACTCGCGAGCCGTTAACGTTGCGGCAGTTTATCGAAGAGCCGGATACCGGCGGCTACGCCGGGGTGGCGCTGGATATTCTGGAGGCGGTCAACAGCACCACCACCAAACGCATCGTGGTGTCGATACAGAATAACGGCACGCTCGATTTTTTACGCCCCGACGATGTGATTGAAATCAGCTGCGATCTGAGCAAAGAGGGTCTTAAGCCGGTGACGCCGATAAACGTGCCGACGGCGCAGAAAAATATGATTGCCAGCGTGAAGGAGTATGAACGGCTGGCGGTGGCGGCAATTCTGCAGCAGGACAAATCGCTGGCGGTAAGGGCGTTAATGGCTCATCCGCTGGTCGGTTCATATTCGCTGGCGAAGAGGCTGGTTGCGGCCTATCTCGACGATGAACAGTTCGCCGGGTGGCGGTAACGAGTTCACGCTTGATTGAGTAGATACTGTTATCGATTTGCAACTTTTTCGCTTGAGAAAACGTTTATCGCATGTCGCTTCAGAGGACATTGCGCTCCCGGTTGATTTTTATGCAATATGTTTTCCGTGGCGCAGTGAGCGCTCAGGGGGCGGCCAGTCGCCGCCGCCCCCTGTACCCCCGGGCTTTGGCCGCCAAAATCGCCGCTACGCGGTCCCCTCGACTTATCCCTGCAGGCTTCGGGTCGGGCCGAGGCTGCGTCCCTGCAAATCACGGCCCTCAGCCCGCATCCATGCGGGCTGCCCCGGCCTTCCGGGAACGTCTCAGCGATTTTGAGGCCATCAGCACTGGCAGTTTCAGCCAGTGTGGTGAAGACATTAAAGGCAGGTCGCCCGGACTGTAGCCCGGGTAAGGCGTAGCCGCCACCCGGCGCAAAAGCGGCTCCTTATCCGCGGATATTGCCCGGCGGCGCTACGCTTAGCGGGGTTACCTATTGCTACGTACGCTGGTAAACCACATTTTTAACAACCGCTCAAAGCCCAATATGCAGTAGCCAAAAAACGGGTTGCTCCAGTAAATATCATCGTCGAACTTCTGCGGGTCGTGAATAATAAACGCCGTATTCGCGGCCTGCGCCAGCGGGCTTTGATAATCGCCGGTAAAGCAAACCAGGTTTATCTCCTTACCTTCCAGCGCCTTAACCCAATTTAACGCCGAACTGCTGCGTCCGGATTTCGAAATGATCCAGATAGAATCAAAGCGGGCAGCGTTTTTTTGCTCAAGGATTTCGTAATCGGGCCACAGCGCCAGGCTGGCGTTCACGCCGGTAACGAGAAACTTATTATAAATATACTGGGCAATCAGCTGCGAAAAGCCGCTGCCGTGGATCAAAATACGCTGCTGCTCAAGGCCTGCCAGCAGCGGCGTCAGCGCTTCTGCCGGCTGAATGCTCATATAATCGATATCGTTGGTGACATCGAGCTTTGGCATGGTGATATTGAACTTGATGAAATAGACCAGCTCCAGCCAGCCGCTGAACTTAAGCTTCTTCGCCAGCCGCACCAGCGAAGAAGGATTACTGTAGCAGCGCTCCGCGACGGTGCGGATCCCTTCGCGGATACACAGCTGCGGGTCATTCTGAATAAAACGCAGCACGGTCATTTCGGTTTTACTCAACTTCACGTCACGAAAGATATTTTCTAAGTCCATTACGGGCTCCTCTCAGCGGCAGATTACGCTACCACCGGAGGGCAAATCGGTCTGTGGGATGGCTCTCAACGTCACTGCCGGTATTCACTGCACAGCAGCCATCTTGCAGGTTCATCTTCCTCAATGGAGGGAAAGCGCCCGCCCGCTTCGAGAAAACGATTATCCGTATGGTCGTCATTAACCATTGAAATCTCCCAACCCATCACTATCCCTTTTTCGGCCCAGAAGCGATGATAGAGGCCCACCGGTAGACAGACGCTCTGCCCCGGATGCAGCACCAGCGTCTCAGCGGGTTTCAGCGTACGCTGGCAGCCATCGATCATCACGCTAACATGGCGCTGTTGGTCTAACTGTTCGTCCTGCGTCGCCCAGGCCAGTTGCATGCAGAGGTCGCCGCCGCCGCGGTTAATGATGTCCTCCATTTTGTGGTAATGGAAATGCCAGGGGGTTTGCTGATCTTGCTGAATCTGCAACATTTTTTCCGCGTAGGGTTTGGTATAACGCGGGTCGGATAAGGAACCGTTACGTAACGTCAACAGCGTAAGGCCCGTTTCGCGAAAGCAACCGCTGGCGAAATCCGTCACATCCCATCCAAGCTGTAGATCCTGGACTTCATGCCAACCTTCATGCCGCTTCTGCGGCCAGATTGATGCCGTAAAGTGGGCAAATTCCGGCAGGCTGATGCGAAAAGTTTCGGCCATCGCCAGCGCTTTATCTATCGCATAGTTAATCTGGGAACGTTTCATGGTTTAACTCCGCTTCGCACGGCAAGCCAGGCAGCGCCGCGCATACCGCTACTGTCGCCATGCCGCGCAGAAATGATAGGGGTAGAAAAATGGTCGGTGAAGACCAACGGGGCGACCACCGATGGTAAATCCGCTACCAGCTGCGGCGCGTTGGATAAACCGCCGCCCAACACAATCACGCCGGGATCGATGATATTGACAATAGTCGCCAGCGTCCGCGCCAACTGTTGACGAAAGCGATGGATCTGATGGCAAGCGGCGGATTCTCCCGCCTGCGCGCGGGCGAGAATCTGCTCGCTCGACAAACGCTCTCCGCTGAGCAGTCGATAGCGTTCACGTAGCCCCGTTGCGGAAATAAAAGACTCCACACAGTTAAATCTGCCGCAATAACAACGTGTCGGCGGCCCATCCTCCTCAGGAGAATAGCCGGGCAAGGCGATATGCCCGCACTCTGCGGCAATACCTGAGGCACCGACGAAAGGCTGCCGCTCCAGGGTAATACCACCTCCGCAGCCGGTCCCTAACGTCATGCCGAAAACCGATGAAAACCCTTCTCCGGCGCCATCGCATGCTTCTGATAAGGCGAAACAATTGCCATCGTTGGCTAACACCACCGGCTGACCGAGCGCCTGTTCAAGCGCATCCTGTAAACGATAGCCGTTAATTACCTGAATGTTGGCGTTACGAATGGCGCCATGCTGTGGCGAAACGCTACCCGGCAACGCGATGCCAATAGCCATCGGCGTTCCCGTCCGCGCGCGAATATCGGCAACGAAATCCACGATGCACGATATAAATGCCTGACGGTTTTCTTTCCGTGTTGCGCGGCGGTAACGCCCCCGCTCCCGTCCCTGCTCATCCATCACGACGGCGGCGATTTTCGTCCCACCGACATCCAGTCCGAGGTAATTCATCTTTGCCTCCTGCCGATTGGAAGGCGGGCGTACCCGCCTTCCGACTGGGTCAATACAAGCTTGCTTTGCCGGTGGAACCAAACAACTTCATTTTGTGGCGAATAACTTCACGTGCGGCATTAATCGGTTCCGGATAAATCACATTCGGATCCCACCAGCTCTCTTTACTTAAAATTTCACGTACTTTCAGGAAGTAGGCGTGTTTCATATCGCTGGAGATATTGATTTTCCCGACTCCGAGCGTGACCGCCTCGGCAATTTCCGCATCCGGATTGGCGGAGCCGCCGTGCAACACCAGCGGAATCGACACTCGTCCGGCAATATCGCGCAGGATGTGCATCTGCAGTTCAGGCTGCATCCCTTTTGGATAGATGCCGTGCGCGGTACCAATCGCCACCGCCAGAGTGTCGACGCCGGTACGCGTGACAAAATCCTGCGCCTGCGCCGGGTCGGTATAAGTCACTTTCGACACTCCGCCCTCTACAGACGTTCCCGTTTGGCCGATGGTCCCCAGTTCACCTTCGACAGAGACGCCAACCGCATGCGCCAGCCTGACCACTTCCCGAGTTAGAGCGACGTTTTCTTCATAGGGCAGCAGCGACCCATCGATCATCACCGAGGTAAAACCGCACTGGATCGCACGCAGAACATGCTCCACCGAGGCGCCATGATCGAGATGTAATGTAAACGGCACCCGGCTACGCTGGGTGATATCCCGCACGTAGCTAAAAAAGGAATCGCCGACAAAGTCGTGCTCGCTGGGGTGAATTGAAATGATGGCGGGAGTATTTGTCGCTTCCGCCTCTTCCACGACGGCGCGAATAAAGCAGCTGTCCGCAACGTTAAATGCGCCGATAGCAAAGCCGTGTTCACGAGTCGGTTTAAGTATTTCTTGCATGGAAACTAACATGGTCTTCTCCAGTTTCAGGGTGTAGTTCGCCCTGCCAGGGCGAATATGCGCTGGCATAAAGGGCGTGACTGATAAGTGAATCAGGCGCGGTTTATCGCGCCGGATGCTTGTAAGTAAGGGACGATAGCTTCAGCGCTGGCGTGTTCCATCACCGCCATGGCATCGGCCAGTTCAATAGCGCTGTCATGGCAAAGGGTATGGAGTAGTGCGGCTTTACCTGCCTCAAACACCGCCGCGCCGACATTAATCTTCGCCACGCCAAATGCCGGGCAGCAGGCAAGCTGATCAAATGGCGTGCCGCTGCCGCCGTGCAGGGCCAAGGGCACCGAAGAGGCTCGCTGCACCTGCGCCAGACGGTCAAAGTCCAGCGCGGGCGTGACCCCAGGCGCATACATGCCGTGGGCCGTGCCGACGGAGACCGCCAGTAAGTCGATACCGGTTTGCTCGATAAACGGAGCGACGTCCTCAGGTTGCGTCATCAGGTCGGCGTTCGTCGCAGAGTCATAGCGCGGAGCATCCGCCAGATGCCCCAATTCCCCTTCAACACACAGCCCGATGCTGGCAGCCAGAGTGGTGACTTCGCGGGTCTGGCGGATATTTTCCGCAAGTGGAAATGCAGAAGCATCAATCATCAACCCGCTGAATCCAGCGCGAAAAGCCTGACGGATCTTCACCGGTTCTTTCCCATGATCGAGACTCAAGGTCACGGGAACGCTGGCCTCTTCGGCAAGGGTCCTGACCACCGCCATCGCCGTCGCTGGAGGGAAATGCGCCAGATGGCCCTGATAGAGATTGAGAATAATCGGCGCGCGGTATTTTTCCGCCACGCGTACCGCGGCGCGGGCACTCTCCAGATTCATACAGTTAATCGCCAGCAGGGCATACTGTTCACGCCAGGCTTTCTCAACCATCTGCTTCATATCGGCAAACATAGGGCCTCCGTTTACTCAAGGGTAAAGGTGATTTTATCATCGGCGACTTTTTGGTCGCTCAGTTCATCAAACTCTTCATCACTCCCCGTGACCGGTTTTTTCCATAGCGACAACATCACGCCGCAGATAACCGTCCCAATCGCCAGCGCCAGACAAAACAGCAGTGGATGGGTGAATAGCGGCACCACAAACATACCGCCATGTGGCACCGGGCTTTCCACGCCCCAGGTCATAATCAAGCCGCCAGCCACCGCTGAAGCCACGACGCAGGATCCCACCACCCGCAGCAGATCGCGGGCCGCGATAGGGATCACCCCTTCGGTGATCATGCAAATACCCATCGGGAAGGCGGCCTTTAACGCTTCACTTTCGGCACGGGTATATTTATGGCGGGTCAGAAGGAAGGACAACGTAATACCGAACGGCGGGATCATGGAGCCGACAAACTTGACCGCCTCCGGCCCATAGACCCCGCTCACCAGCAAGCCATCGGCGAATAACGACATGGTTTTATTCACCGGCCCGCCAAAATCAAAGGTGGCCATCGCGCCAAGAATGGCCCCCAACAGGAATCGTGAACCGCCCTGCATCGACTCCAACAGATGAATCAAGGCCTCCTGCAGCCAGGCAATCGGCTTGCCTATCAGGGTCATCATCAACAGACCGCTGATAATGGTGCTTAATACCGGCAACACCATAATGGGCATCAGCCCTTGCATCGATTTTGGCAATCGAACGTAATGCTTTAACAGCAGCACCGTATAACCCACCAGGAAACCGCCCAGCATCCCGCCGATGAAACCGGTGTGGATTTGCCCGCAGACAAACCCAACTATCAGACCTGGGGCAAAACCGGGTCTGTCGGCGATTGAATATGCAATCGCCGCGCAGATGAGCGGGACGATAAGCCCCATCCCCCAACCGCCGATTTGATTCAACATCCACGGAATGGTGCCGACTTTCTCGGCGACATTGGTACCGCCCAGGACCTGACCGAGGGCAATGCAGATCCCGGCGGCAACAATCAGCGGTATCATCCATGAAATACCCGTTAATAAATGCTTTTTAATTTCCTGCGAAACAGGTGGTTTATTCTCACTCATGGTAGATCCCTCCAGAATAAGGATCAGGCATTAGCTAAGGATTTCTCGACCTTTTCGATAAACTGAATCGGTGATTTAATAACGACCTCCGTTTTCACGCGGACAATTCGTTTGTTTTTAAAACGCTCTTCGCCTTTAATTTTCACATCAACGGCAAGAATAACGACATCGGCGGCAGCGATATCTTCAGTTGTCAGTTCATTCTCAGTACCTATTGTTCCCTGAGTTTCAACTTTGACATTGTGGCCCAGCGCTTTCGCGCCTTTCATTAACTTCTCACGTGCGATATAAGTATGAGCAATACCCGCCGTACAGGCGGCAACACAGACAATATTCATCTCAGACTCCAATAGTTATTGTTAGTAAACATCCGATTCAGCATATTGACTAAAGAGATCAATAATCTTCTGCGGACTGGTTTCTTCGAGCAATTGCGCAATAATGTCATCATCGGCCAACGCTCCAGCGACCTGGGAGAGTAAGCGGATATGGGTGGTATTTTGATCTTCCAGACGGACGGCAAATAAAATAATGCAACGAACCTGGCTTCCATCGAGCGTTTCCCAGGCAATATCCTGACGAGTACGGCCAATGGCGAGCGTAGTATTCAGCACCGCGGATGATTTCCCATGAGGAATAGCGATGTGATTTTCAAATCCGGTCGAACCTTCCGATTCACGCTGCCAAACGTCCTTAATAAACGTTTCGCGACAGCTTATGGCCCCATCTTTCTGCAGCAGGTCGGTTAATTCTTCAATAACTTCCGCTTTAGTCGTGGCCTTCATATCCAGCAATACACGCTTAGTATTTAAAATCCGGCTGATGTCCATATTATTTACCTCATGGATATAAAATTTCATTGCTGGCAGTTGACGTTGCAGCATGGTGTAATTTCTCGGTGATAACTTTTTCTGTTACCCGCTTAATATCGGCATCGTTAAAAAAAGCCGTGACATAGACTACCGGTAACGCAATCTCCGGCAGATGAATGGTTGAAATGACCAGTTCAATATCATCCTGTCGCTGTAGCGTATGTAGACTACCCGCAGGCAGTACGCCGACGATGGTCCAGTCAGGAAAGGCCCTGAGGACCCGGCTTTTCAACAGATGCGAGGTACCAATCCCGGTCGAACACACCAGCAGCACCCGCTTTCTGGCCACCTGCCTCTCCATCGCGGCCTGGAAATGCACGGTTAAATAACCCACTTCATCTTCCGAAACCGCGTTCTCGCCCCAGGCGGCAAATACCTGATTCACCACCCGCAGAGTTAATGGCCACACCTCTGTTAATTCGCCCTTGATATCTTCCAGCAGCGGATTACGGATATAGATACGATAATTCAGCCGGTTGAGCAGCGGCTTGATATGAATGAGCAACCCTTCATATAACGCGGTGTCATGCGTCAGATCGATATCAACCACCGAGGAAAACAGGGCGATCAGCCGGGAGGTGATTTGCCGGGCCTCATCGCTGGAATGTATATTGCGCAGCATGCTGACATCATCACGCTCTTCCACCAGCATGCCGGACGAAATAATGTATTGATAAATAAACCAGCTTTCGTCCTCTGGTAAAGGATGGGCAATACGGGCCTCAATTTTTTGCAGCATATTCTGCGCGATACGAAAGATGGACTCATCAAATAACGGATGTCCCTGTTCCCGGCGCGGTAATGCATTGCCGCGGGTGATGCGATACATCATAATCAGGATATGGGTAAAAATATTGACGTAATACGGCTCGCCCAGTGACCAACTTAATTTTCGTTCCATATCCTGAAGAAGCAACTGCACAAAGATGACATCTTCTTCACCGAAATAATGCACCAGGGCTTTATAGCTACCGCTATCCAGACGGGAGTGAATAATATTTCCTGGTTCATTATGGTTAATAACACCATTAATTAATAAGGCCATAGCCTGGCGAACATGTGATTCACTCCCCTCAATATGAGTGCCGCTCTGGCTACGAATAAGCATCAGACCCAGTGGCCTAATCCATGATTCGATCACTTTTAAATCATTTACAATCGAGGCGCTGCTAATAAAATAACGTTCAGACAATTTACTGATCGATGTTTCGCGCGGCGTTTCACTTAATAACTGAGAAGCAATTTTCACACGCCGGGAATTATTCATCATGGCATCTGTATCATCACTTTCGCTACTGAGTAACTGGTCTAATTGCAACAGATCGGCGACGTTATCAGCCAATAGCATGACGCCCGCGCCGGCACGTTTATCAATACTGATTTTCCAGTCAGAGAGCCATTGTTCAAGAAAACGTAAGTCACGCTGAACTGTTTTTTCTGAAACATTTAAGTATTCAGCCATTTTTAATAACGTAACGTATTCTCGTTTAGGCAAGAGAAATTTTAATAATCTGTTCTGTCGCGAGGTAACCATTTGCATTATTTACCCTTATTGCATAGCAGATTAATGCCAATAAGATATCGCTATACGACGCGATCTCTATGAAAATCATTGAGGATAAATATAGGGAGACGGGGGGTAAACAACAATACTAAATCGTGTCCGGATATCCGGACAGAAATAAGACAAGACAGAGAAATGACCGATATTTATAAGTCAGATCACATTTCAGTCATTAATATACGTGATAACGATCTCAAATTCGCAGAAAGAATAACTCCCGCGATATGCTGCGGGAGTTGTTATTTATAGCGTAATCGTCAGCGCATTGCCCTGGGCGCTCACCACCACGCCCAGTTCGCTGCCGACCTGCGTCCCACCCTGCACTCCTGTTATCTGCGGGATATTGCGCAGACACAGCGTCCAGCCGCGGGCTTCGCCTTCGCCGCTCACGGTGATGGTGTTGCCCTGGCGCTTCGCCTTCAGAGTGAAGATCGCGGAACCGTCGGCCGCCGGAACCTGACAGACCGTTTCATTGCCATCGCCAAGCTGGAACAGCTGGAAGGCGGTGCCTTCATGCCAGGCATAATCGGGTTTCTGGTCGTTGTTGCCCAGCGCCAGCAGGGTGTTGTCACGAACATAGACCGGCAGGCTCAGCGCATTGTGACGCTGCTTATGCCAGCGGCTACCCGGCAATTCATCGTTATGCCACAGATGCGTCCAGCGCCCTTCCGGCAGATAAAACTGCACCTCGCCCGCTTCGGAGAACACCGGCGCCACCAGGACCGAATCGCCCAGCATATACTGGCGGTCGAGATAGTCGCAGGCGGGATCGTCGGGGAACTCGAGCATCATCGAGCGCAACATCGGAGTGGCGAACTCGTTGGCCAGCGCCGCCTGGCGATAGAGATACGGCATCATGCGGCATTTCAACTGCGTGAAGTGGCGCACCACGTCACAGGACTCTTCGTCGTAGGCCCACGGCACACGATAGGATTTGCTGCCGTGCAGGCGGCTGTGGCTGGAGAGCAGGCCAAAGGCGCACCAGCGCTTATAAACGTGGGCTGGCGCGGTATTTTCGAAACCGCCGATATCGTGACTCCAGAAGCCGAAGCCGGACATGCCGATCGACAGCCCGCCGCGCAGGCTTTCCGCCATCGATTCGTAGTTGGCGTAGCAGTCGCCGCCCCAGTGCACCGGGAACTGCTGCGCCCCCACCGAGGCGGAGCGGGCGAACAGCACCGCCTCCTGCTCACCGACGGTCTCTTTCAGCACCTTCCACACCAGCTCGTTATAGATGAATGCGTAGTGGTTGTGCATTTTCTGTGGGTCGGAACCGTCAAACCACTGCACGTCGGTCGGGATACGCTCGCCGAAGTCGGTCTTGAAGCAGTCGACCCCCATCGCCACCAGGCCTTTTAACTTGTCGGCGTACCACTGGCAGGCTTCCGGGTTGGTGAAGTCATAAATCGCCAGCCCCGGCTGCCACTTATCCCACTGCCACAGCGAACCGTCCGGGCGCTTCAGCAGGTAGCCTTTCTCTTTGAGCTCCTTGAACACCGGCGAGCGCTGGCCGATGTAAGGGTTGATCCACACGCAGACCTTCAGCCCTTTCGCCTTCAGACGCTTGATCATCCCCTCCGGGTCCGGGAAAGTTAGCGGATCCCATTCAAAATCGCACCACTGGAAGGCCTTCATCCAGAAGCAGTCGAAGTGGAAGACGTGCAGCGGCAGATGGCGCTCGGCCATACCGTCGATAAAGCTATTTACAGTCGCTTCGTCATAGTTGGTGGTGAACGAGGTCGTCAGCCACAGACCGAACGACCATGCCGGCGGCAGCGCCGGGCGGCCGGTGAACTGGGTATAGCGGTTAAGCACCGCTTTCGGCGTCGGGCCGTCGATCACGAAGTACTCGAGGTGTTCGCCTTCAACGCTGAACTGGACTTTAGAGACTTTCTCCGAGCCCACCTCGAAAGAGACGCGCTGCGGGTGATTCACCAGCACGCCATAGCCACGGTTGGTCAGGTAGAACGGGATGTTCTTGTAGGATTGCTCAGTGCTGGTGCCGCCGTCTTCGTTCCAGGTTTCTACCGTCTGGCCGTTGCGCACCAGCGCGGTAAAGCGCTCGCCGAGGCCGTAGACGGTTTCGCCGACGCCGAGGTCGAGGCGCTCAAACATGTAGTTGCGCTGGGTCTTACTATCCTGCACGTAGCCATTGTTTTTCAGTTGGCTACCGGTGATACGCACGCCGTCGCGCAGAAAATCCAGCGCCCAGAATTCACCTTTAGTCACCCGCACGCTGAGGCTGCCGCTTTTCAGCTCGGCGAACTCTGCCGTATTTTCTATTTCGACATGGACGTCTTTCTGCACGCTCAGCGGATAGTGCGGACCGTTATCCAGCGCGCCCTGAAAGTGCTCCATGCGCACGCCGATTATCCCTTCCTGAGGCGAGAAAAAGCGCAGGGTGAACAATGGCGTATCCAGCTGCCAGGCGCGTTCGCGGACATCGCGCGGCGCGGCATAAACCACCATTTCATTCCCCTGCTGCTCCACCTCGTAAACCTGTACGGGTTGGATCAGGTTGAGCCCTGGTTGAATGAGCCAGTTTCCATCACTGATTTTCATTAAAACGTCCTCTTAGTTTTGCCATTCTTTGTCGATCGGGGCTGCCGTGAATTCTTGTTCGTTGCGACGCGCGCCCTCGGCCAGCTCGGCCATCATTTTTTTCAGGAACGGCGTTTTTAGCGTGTAGTAGCGTTTGGCGATTACCGCGCTCAGCAGGTAGCACACCGCCGGAACGAGGGTGAACAAGGCGATAATGATGGTGAGGGTGGCGCTGTTCTGGGTTTTAGCGGCGGCGTCATAGCCGCCGCCGGCCAGCATCCAGCCGATCAGCGCGCCGCCCAGCGCCAGCCCCAACTTGAGCACAAACAGGGTGCCGGCGAAGCTGATGCCGGTCAGGCGTTTGCCGTTGCACCATTCGCCGTAGTCGACGGTGTCGGACATCATCACCCACTGGATTGGCGTCACCAGCTGGTGCAGTACGCCAATGATGAAGATAAAGACGAACATGGTGATTTCGGCGTCCATCGGTACGAAGAACATCGCCACGCTGAGCACCGCCAGGAGGGCGTTGGTCCACCAGAAGACGCTGACTTTGCATTTCCAGTCGGTCAGCGGCTTCGCCAGCGCCGAGCCAATCAGGTTGCCAACGCAGTAGGTGGTGAGGAAGACGGTGAACAGCGCCGCCGAGCCCATGATCCAGGTGGTGTAGTACATCATCGCGCCGCCGCGAACGCAGACCGCGAGGATATTGAGGATGGTGAGTACGCCGACCACCCGCCACTGGTCGTTGCGCCAGATATCGCGCAGGTCTTCACGCATCGAGGTACTGCTCGGCGGCGCTTCGACACGCTCTTTGGTGGTGAAAAAACAGAAGGCCAGCATCAGGAAGGCGACCACCGAGAGCACCGCAATGCCGCCCTGGAAGCCCAGCGCTTTATCTTCGCCGCCGATAAAGTTGACCAGCGGCATCATCAGCACGGTGGAGAGCATGCCCCCCGCCGTCGCCAGCACGAAGCGCCAGGACTGCAGCGAGATGCGCTGCGTCGGGTTATCGGTGATCACGCCGCCGAGCGCGCAGTAGGGGATATTCACCACGGTGTAGAGCAGGGTCAGCAGCGTGTAGGTCACGGCGGCGTAGATCAGCTTGCCGTTGTGGCTTAAATCTGGCGAACTGTAGGCCAGCACGCAGACGAGACCGAACGGGATAGCGCCGAAGAGGATCCACGGGCGGAACTTACCCCAGCGGCTGCGGGTACGGTCGGCAAGCAGGCCCATGCACGGGTCGGAAATCGCATCCAGCGCCCGCGCCAGCAGGAACATGGTACCGACAAATCCGGCGGGGATACCGAAAATATCGGTGTAGAAAAACATCATGTATAACATGACGTTATCAAAAATAATGTGGCTGGCGGCGTCACCCATACCGTAGCCGATTTTCTCTTTGACGGACAGAATATGATCTTTCATTTGCGCACTATTCCCTTAGCGGCACCGCGGATTGGTACCGGTTACGGTTTTTTTAAACCTTTGGCGCAGTAAGATGAATTGCGATATCTCGTTATCAAATTACGTTTCTTGTTTTCTGTGATCGCGGTAGCCCGAAAGAGTGTGAAAAAGTGTAACCCATGGATTTTGAACGGATTTGTCTCAGACTGTTCTGCAAAGTCCAGTTTTAACAGTAAAAAAGTGCGTTTAGGTATGTGGTAAATGCCTGAAAGTAGCTATAATGCGCCCCGCCTCCATGTAGCAATCGAGGCGCGGAAGATCGTCATCTCCGGTGAGGTGGCTGGACTTCAAATCCAGTTGGGGCCGCCAGCGGTCCCGGGCAGGTTCAACTCCTGTGATCTTCCGCCAAAGTTTCTCATTCTCTATCGGCCATTCGGCATATATTAAATATTCTGCTGTTAGCCTACCCTGTTGAATACTTCCTTCTGGAAGTTGTATTTCTCACATCTAAATACAACATATCCAAACAACGATAACGCCAGCGGTCTTATCTGGAATCAAAACAGCAATAATTTATTTGTGACCTTCTTTCAGCTATTGCAAAAGATATTGGTTATGATTTTGAGCGCGTTCAGTTACAAACTGCTATCTACTCGCCAATAGCACACGGTGAAATTGAAAACGATCAATTAAAAATAAGAAAGGGTCTGGCATCCATAATCACTGATGAAGGGACTATAAAATGGAGATTGTTGGTGTTCCCAGCCGAGAGGAGAGTTAAGTTCATCGACCCCATCAGGTACTCGCAATATCTGATAAGTGCTAACCTCACCAACTATCAAGGAGTTGATTATGGCTGATTTTCATTCTACCCCAGATATCACCGCTAGCGGAACCGAGCGTCAGCTGCTGGTTGGCTATCGGCCCAATGGCCAGGATACCAGTACACTAAGTCTTACCCTTTCCGGCAAGTGGCTACGCGAAGCGGGATTCGATACCGGGAAGCCGGTCACGGTTAAGGTGATGGATGGCTGCATTGTATTGCTGCCTCTCAGCGATAAAGAAGAGAAGCTAACAGCCGAATTACGGCATATTCAACAATCGCTGAAAAGCGTCAACGGCACGCTGCAACATACCTGATAGCGCGAGCAAGAAAAATCCCCGGGTGGCGGCTAGCGCCTTACCCGGGCTACCAGACGGCGCAGAACCGTAGCCCTGCTGAGCGCAGCGCGAGCAGGGAAATTCCTCGGATTACGGCTGCCTTAACACCCGCAAACGCGCCAGATTAATCGTTCGTCTAATGAAATTTATGCCCCGCTTCTGACATACTCTACCGTTGTGAACAGGTTGACCCGGAGACCATATGGCAAAGGAAAATATAACGTCGTCCCCAGCAGGTGAGTTCATTATGTTTGCCAGCGGTGATGGGAAAGTGTGCGTTGAATGCCGTTTTGAGTCAGACACAATCTGGTTATCCCAGGCGACAATGGCTGAACTGTACGATAAAGACGTTCGGACTATTAATGAGCATTTAATCAATATCTTCTCTGAAGGTGAACTTGCTCAAAATTCAACTATCCGGAAATTCCGGATAGTTCGCCAGGAAGGAAAACGCCAGGTTTCCAGGGAGATAGATCATTACAATCTTGAAGCCATACTCGCTGTTGGCTATCGCGTTCGCTCCTCTCGCGGCACGCAGTTCCGCCAGTGGGCGACCCAGACGCTCCAGGAATACCTGATCAAAGGTTTTGTGATGGACGATGAGCGGCTGAAGAATCCGCCTGTGGGTTCATCGGCTGTACCCGACTATTTCGATGAGATGCTGGAGCGTATCCGCGATATTCGCGCCAGCGAACGCCGCGTTTATTTGCGGGTGCGAGAGATTTTTGCATTAGCGGCTGACTATCAACCATCGCTAAAAGAAACCACGCAGTTTTTTCAAACTATCCAGAACAAGTTACATTTTGCCTGTACCGGACATACCGCCGCTGAGCTCATTCATCAACGTGCTGACGCAAGTCTGCCGCATATGGGGCTGACCAGCTATAGAGGTGAGTAGCTCAGGATCCCCTGCCCCCTCACAAGCCAAATCATCTGGGGCTTATGGGGGCTAACTCATTGAAAAGCGTCAACAGCACGTTGCAACATGCCTGATAGCGAGCAAGCCCCCGAGCGGCGGCTAGCGCCTTACCCGGGCTACCAGACGGCGCAGAACAGTAGCCCTGCTGAGCGCAGCGCGAGCAGGGAAAATTCCCGCCTCAGAAGTAATAGCCAATATTGACGTTAGTGCGAAAGTACCATTTGCCGCTGCCCTCGGACTGGGTGCTGGTCCAGCCGGTAGCGTTCAGCGCGCCGCCCCACGGATTAACGTTCTTCGCCCAGCTGAGATCGACCCAGAACATCACCGGCAGAGCGAAGACCTGTACGCCAAGGGTGTTCATCTGCGAATCGCTCCAGCCGCTTTTATCTTTCCACAGCACGCTGTAGTCATTGTAAAAACGCAGCTTCGACACGCCGCCCCACTTCACGTCGACATCGCGGGCGACGTTCAGCGACGCGGTCGTCGCTTTCGCCGGGATCAGGTAGGCCGGCGTCAGGCCGTTGCCGCCCATCAGAATCGTATCGTCGCTGACGCCCGCCGGATTCTTCGGATCGTATTGGTAGCGAATCAGTTGCGAGGTCAGTTGCCACGGCCCGTTATGTAACATGCCGTGCACGCCTGCCGCCCAGAAGGTGCCGTCGTCGTCGGTCTCGCGGTTGTGCAACCGCGCCAGCGCCAGCGAGCCGCCCAGCTCGTTATTCCAGCCGCCGCCGTGAAAATCCCGCGCAATACGCACATTCACCTGGTCGCGCTTTTCATTATGCTGCTGATGCTGAGTCGGATAGATAGTGTTTTTTAGCCGATCGTAATCGCCAACGTCCGGCGCATAGCGCAAATTCTCCGGTTCCATCCACGGGAAATAGGCCACATCCAGCGACCAGTTATTATCGTGATATTGATAATTCACGCCGCTACCGGCGCTCACGCCAAAGCCTAAATAAAACGGAATACCATAGGACCAGCCAAATTGCGGATAAGGCTCAAGGCCAAATGGTTTGCCGGGGATCCCCAGTTGAATATTATTATTGTTGTCGAAGCGATACCCTACGTAAGCGCGGTCGATGGCGTATTTACGGTGATCCTGAAACCAGAACCCGGCATCAAAGAAATAATTATCATAGAAGCCGCTGCTGTCGATACGGAAGGTATCAAAACGCAGATGCGGCGGGTTGCGGTAATTACTGCCTTTCCAGTCCTCATAGCGATAGTTCGCCCGCAGCGCGCCGCCGAAATCCAGCCCGGCGAGATTATCCGCGCTGCGCCAGCCGATATGCGGGAACGGCTTGCCGTCGTCCGCCAGCGCCAGCCCGCTGGTCGCGGCTGCCAGCAGCAGAGAAAGGAGTATTTTACGCATAGCACATCCCTCACTTTATTTTTATAAGCGATAAAAGACCGTCGATTAATATCGACTTATTATTTTGTCTCAGTGGTGAAACTCTTAATTAAATAGCATGATGTTTTTATTTTGTTCCAAATATGAAACTCTGTTTATTATTTGATAGAAGAAAAATCGCACGCAGGATGTCGGGCGTCAAGGTATAAACCTTGAGCCATAACGCAATATTATTATTCTTCCGGAGTGATATTAATATTTGCGACATGGAGGAGGTAACTTTCTCAAATATGAAACACTATGTTTATGGTAATTTATATTGTTGAACCATCATGGTCCTGGTACCTGACCATCGTACTGTTTATCTGTAGTGGCAGGCGGGCGCAGGATGGGTGGTGTCGCCGATTTTCACTTTTTTTATATAACTGTTATCGCCGCCGGGCCGTTTTTCCCGACGGTAGAGCGGTCTATCCTCGACACATTCACACCATGAATCCTTTTTTGTAGACCGGAGAACCTATGAAAGCCATTGCTATTACCCAGGCCGCCGTCGACGGCAACAACATCCCCTTTTTACGCGATATCGATCTGCCGGATCCGCAGGCGCAGGGGCACGATCTGCTGGTCGAGGTCAAAGCCATTTCGGTGAACCCGGTCGACACCAAAGTGCGCGCCGGGTTTAATGCCGATACCCCGCGGGTGCTGGGCTGGGATGCGGTTGGCGTGGTGAAAGCCGTTGGCGATGCGGTGACGCTGTTCACGCCGGGCGATGAAGTGTGGTACGCCGGCGCGCTGGGCCGCCCCGGCAGCAACAGCGAACTGCAGCTGGTTGATGAACGCATCGTGGCGCTGAAGCCGCGCTCGCTGGAGAATGCCGCCGCCGCCGCGCTGCCTCTGACCGCTATCACCGCCTGGGAATTGCTGTTCCACCGCCTTGGCGTGCAGGAAGGCGGTAACGCCGGCGATACGCTGCTGATTGTCGGCGCGGCGGGCGGCGTTGGCTCTATCCTTACCCAGTTGGCCAGCAAACTCACCAACATGACGGTAATTGGCACCGCATCGCGCCCGGAAAGCCAGAAGTGGGTACGCGAGGCCGGGGCGCATCACGTCATCGACCACAGCAAACCGCTCGGTGAAGAACTGGCGAAAATCGGCATTCATGCCGTGACCCACGTCGCCAGCCTGACCAATACCGATCAGCACTTTAACGAACTGATCGCCGCGCTCGCCCCGCAGGGTAAGCTGGCGCTGATTGATGACCCGGAGAGCCTGGACGTGGTGCCGCTGAAAGCGAAAAGCATTTCGCTGCACTGGGAATTTATGTTCACCCGCTCAATGTTTGAGACGGATGATATGATCGCCCAACATCAGCTACTGACCCGCGTCGCCGCGTTGATTGACGATAACACGCTGCGCACCACCCTTGGCGAACACTACGGAACCATCAACGCCGCCAATCTGCAAAAAGCCCACGCTAAGTTGGAAACCGGGCGCTCGGTCGGCAAAATCGTGCTGGAGGGTTTCTAAATGCGCGACGACACTATTGCGCTTATCGCGGTTCTGAAGGCGAAAGCCGGGCAAACCGAGGCCCTGCGCGACGCGCTGCAGGCGCTGCTGCTGCCAACCCGCGAGGAGCAGGGTAATCTCGACTACGCGCTGTTTCAGCTGCGCGACGCGCCGGATACCTTCTACATGCGTGAGTCCTGGCGCGACCAGCAGGCGCTGGATGAGCATATCGCTCAGCCCTACTTCCAGGCCTTTATCGGCCAGATGGAGATCTTGCTCGCCGAGCCGCTGCGGCTGGATTATCTGACGCCGATCGCGCCTTGATATCACGAGCGCCTCATCTCGGTGAGGCGCCTTTTTTAACCCTTCGAGCTGCGCTTTTCTCATCCTGCCTTAGCCAGGCTACGCTTACCCTTGCCGCGCAAAAAACGCTCACTCCCTTCCGCTTGATTTATCACGCTATTGCACAAGAGGTAATGCTATGCAGATCAACGCTATAGGTACGTACTCCGCCAGCCAGCCGCTCGAATCGATGTCTATCACCCGCCGCGAACCCGGCCCACAGGATGTGCAGATCGCCATTGCATACTGCGGCGTCTGCCATTCCGATCTCCATCAGGCGCGAGCGGAATGGGCCGGGACACTGTATCCCTGCGTGCCGGGCCATGAAATCGTTGGCCGGGTGACGGCGGTCGGCGATGCCGTCTCAGGTTACGCCGTAGGCGATCTGGTGGGCGTAGGCTGTATGGTGGATAGCTGTAAGCAGTGCGAGGAGTGCGCTGAAGGGTTGGAGAACTACTGCGACCATATGGTGCTGACCTATAACGGGCCGACCCAGGACGCGCCAGGGCACACGCTCGGCGGTTATTCACAGCAGATCGTGGTCAATGAACGCTACGTATTGCGGATAAATCATCCCGAAGCGCAGCTCGCCGCCGTCGCGCCGCTGTTGTGCGCCGGGATCACTACCTATTCGCCGCTGCGCCACTGGCACGCCGGGCCGGGCAAAAAAGTCGGCGTCGTCGGCATCGGCGGGTTGGGGCATATGGGGATCAAGTTGGCCCACGCCATGGGGGCCCACGTGGTGGCCTTTACCACCTCCGAATCCAAGCGCGACGCGGCCAGAGCGTTGGGCGCGGATGAGGTCGTAGTGTCGCGTAACGAAGACGAAATGGCGGCCCACGCCAAAAGCTTCGATTTCATCCTCAACACCGTGGCGGCGCCGCACAACCTCGATGCCTTCACCACGCTGCTAAAACGCGATGGCACCATGACGCTGGTTGGCGCCCCGGCCACGCCGCATCCGTCGCCTGAAGTGTTCAATTTGATCTTCCGTCGCCGCTCGATTGCCGGCTCGATGATCGGCGGTATCCCGGAAACCCAGGAGATGCTCGACTTCTGCGCCGAACACGGCATCGTCGCCGATATCGAGCTGATTCGCGGCGATCAGATCAACGAAGCCTGGGAAAGAATGGTCAAGGGCGACGTGAAATATCGCTTCGTGATCGACAGTTCGACCCTCGCCGGCTAAACGCCGCGGCGGAAAGTCCGCCGCCACTCCGTCGGGCTGACGCCAAAACGCGCTTTAAACTGCTGGCGCCAGGTGACGGCGGAAAGATAGCCCACAGCTTCCGCCACCTGCTCGACCGGCAAATCCCCCGCTTCGAGCAGGCTCTGGCTACGGCGCAGACGCTCGGCGGTCAACCAGTCGGCGATGCTCATCCCGGTCGCCCGGGCGAAGTGGCGGGTCAGCGTACGGCGGCTCATCGCCACCACCTCGGCCAGCGAATCAAGATTATGCGGCTCGGCAATGTGCTGCTGCAGATAATCCAGCAGACAGTTCATCCGCGCATCGCGGGTGTTGCGCGGCACCGGCTGGGCGATAAACTGCGCCTGGCCGCCCTCGCGGTGCGGCGGCACGATCATCCTCCGGGCGATCTGGTTGGCGGCGAGGCTGCCAAAACGCTGGCGAATGATATACAGGCAGCAATCTAGCGCCGCCGCGGTCCCCGCCGAGGTAATCACCTTCTGGTCATCGACGTACAGGGCGTTGATATCAAGCTGAACCTGCGGAAACAGGCGCTGGAAATCCTGCTCGAACTCCCAGTGGGTCGCCGCCCGCTTACCGTCGAGCAGCCCGGCGTAGCCAAGGACAAACGCGCCGAGGCACAGGCCGACGATTTCCGCGCCGTTATCGCGCGCTCGAACCAAACTCGCGATCAGCGCCTGCGGCGGGCGCTGGTTAACCTCGCCCCAGTAGGGCACCACCACGATATCGGCCTGTTCCATCGCGGTAAAATCGCCGCTGGCGTATAGCGCAAAGCCGTCGCGGGCGCTGAGTAATCCCGGCTGTTCGGCGCAAATCTGCAGATTAAAACGTTTGGTTTCCGAGACCGTATCGCCAAACAGCATACAGGGGACAGCATAATGAAACGGGCTAAAGCCCTCTACGGCGACAATCGCCACGTCGGTTAATTTCATCATCCCTTCCCCTTGAGCAGGTTAATAAACAACGGTTTCCCCATCCTGCGGAATACTGACTACCCCGGCAATCTGATTATCCGCGACGTACTGGCGCATCTCTTCGCGTCTCACCAGACAATGGTTAACCGCCTCCAGGTGGATGGCCATGATTTTCGCTTCCGGCAGGGCGAAATGCGCCTTCAGCAGATCCTCTTTACCCATGATGATCGGGCCAAAGCCGATAACGTGAGCGTAACCGGCGTTAAGCACCACCACATCCGGGCGCAGCTTCAGCATGTCGGCTTCGATCTCATCGCGCCAGATGGTATCGCCGACCAGCCACAGCGTCTTCTCCTGCGGATGACGGAACACCACGCCGCAGGCCTCGCCCAGACGTTCAGCCATCGCCGGTACCGCGTAGGTACGGTCGCTGCCATGTTGCCCGGAAGTGGTTTTCTGCAGACTAACGCCGGCAAATTCACTGTCTGCCGACAGCAGGCGGATATCCTGAAATCCCTGGCTGCGCAGCAGCGCGGCGTCGGCCTCATGCTGGACGAAAACCGGCAGGGCTTTCGGGATCGCCGCGATCGCCGCCTCGTCCCAATGATCGTCATGGGTATGGGTGACGATAACCGCGTCAACGTCGATAATCTTTTCGCGGGAAAACGGCAGCGCCACCAGCGGATTACGTAGCTCGCTGCGCGCGGTTCCGGGAAAGCCCGGCCAGGCGCCTTTGTCAGCCAGCATAGGGTCGATCAGGAACTTTTTACCAGCGTATTCAATAATCTGTGTAGCATTGCGGATATGGGTGATGTTCATGTTAGCGTTCCTCTGTGGGGTAATCTGACGAACATCGTACTGAGTACCAGCCTGGCGCAATATGGGCGTTTGGGCAATGATCGATGGAATCGGGCCAACCTGCGACGGTTGCCAATCACAGCCGGCTATGTTGTTCTGAAGGTTAAACTTTCTACAGGAATGGCAGGATGAAGAAGAAACTAACCGCCGCCGATATGCACAACCCGCAGGTCATCGCCGAGACGCCGTGGTTCAGCATGCGCAAGGTAGGTATTGATGTCGCCCCCGGCGAGCGGCGCGACTTTTATTCCATTCACTACCCGCGCCCGGCGGTCGGAATTGTGGCGCTCCAGGATGACAAAGTGCTGCTGATTCGTCATTACCGCTATCTGATCGATAAGGTGGTGTGGGCCATTCCCTCTGGCGGTGTCGATGAAGGCGAAGAGCCCGCCGTCGCCGCGCTGCGCGAACTGCGCGAAGAGACCGGCTGGCAGGCGCAACGCGCCGAGGAAATCATCCGCTACAACCCGTCATACGGCAGCAGCGACCAGCTGTTTATCACCTGGCTCGCCACCGATTTAAGCTGGGTTGGCATGGACGCAGATCAGGATGAAGTGATGGAAACCGGCTGGTTTACCTTCGAGGAGATAAACCAGCTGATCGCCCGCGGCGAAATGCCGGACGGGCTGTCTCTGGTGCCGCTACTGCACCTGATGGCGCAGCGTAGATGATTACCAGCCCGGTACCGCGCCGCCGTTGAAGATGGTTTCTGCCGCCTTCGCCACTTCCGGCGACTGGTACGACTGCATAAACTCTTTCACGTTTTCGGCGTCTTTATTGTCTTCACGCGCCACAATGATGTTCACGTATGGCGAGTTTTTGTCTTCAATAAAGATGCCATCGCGCACCGGCGATAACCCGGTTTGCTGCAGGTAGGTGGTGCTGATAATGGCGACATCGACCTTCGGATCGTCCAGCACCCGCGGCAGCTGCGCGCCCTCCAGCTCCATAATTTTCAGGTTGCGCGGGTTGCTGGTGATATCCACCGCCGTCGGCAGCAGGCCGGTGCCCGCTTTGAGGGTAATCAGTTGCTCTTTTTGCAATAACAATAGCGCGCGGCCGAGGTTGGTCGGGTCGTTGGGAATGGCGATGGTCGCGCCATCTTTAATATCGGCAACGGATTTAATCTTGCGCGAATAGCCGGCCATGGGAAAGACGAAAGTATTGCCGATGGCCACCAGGTGGTAGCCGTGCGCTTTGTTGTCTTGTTCCAGATAGGGACGATGCTGGAAGACGTTGGCATCCAGCTCCCCGGCGTTGGTGGCATCGTTCGGCAGCAGCGAGCCGCTAAAGCCCACCAGCTCGACGTCGAGGCCATATTTTTCTTTCGCCACCTTCTTCGCCACTTCCGCCACATCCTGTTCCGCGCCGTTAATCACGCCGACTTTTATGTGTTTGGCATTGTCATTCTTCTGGTCACAGCCCGCTAACAGCAGGCCAGCCAGCATCACTGCCGCCGCCGTGCGTAAACGCCATTTCATTGTTAGTACCCCGTCAGTCCATGGAAAATCATTATTATATTTCGAGCAAAACTATAACGATTTTGTGCTCGATTTTTAAACACGAAAAGGTATCAATAAGATGAAAATCGTCTAAGCGCGGGATGAAGCGATGGCCAGCAGCTCCCCGGTAGCGCTTACGCTTACCGGGGCTACCGACCGAATGCCCAACCATAGCCCGGATGAGGCATTAGCCGACATCCGGGACTCTTCCCCGGTAGCGCTTACGCTTACCGGGGCTACCGGCCGAATGCCCAACCGTAGCCCGGATGAGGCGTTAGCCGACATCCGGGACTCTTCCCCGGTAGCGCTTACGCTTACCGGGGCTACCGGCCGAATGCCTAACCGTAGCCCGGATGAGGCGTTAGCCGACATCCGGGACTCTTCCCCGGTAGCGCTTACGCTTACCGGGGCTACCGCCCGAATGCCCAACCGTGGCCCGGATGAGGCGTTAGCCGACGTCCGGGACTCTTCCCCGGTAGCGCTTACGCTTACTGGGGCAACCGTAGCCGGGGAAATACGCTTAACTCAGGTCGACGTTTTTGCTGGCGAACAGCCAGGTGAGCACAAAACCGCATAGATACGAAACCGCCAGACCGCCGGCGTACACCGCCATCCCGGCATAAATTCCGCTTCCGGAGGTCATCAGCGGCAGCGCCACCAGCCCCGAGGGGCCGAACACTGTGTTCAGGCCGACCGGCAACCCCAGCCAGGCAATCAGGCCCACGAAGAAACCGCCGCAGGCGCCGCCGATACAGGCGGTAATAAACGGTTTCATACGCGGCAGGGTTACGCCGTAAATCAGCGGTTCGCCAATACCGAGGAAGCCCGGAATAATCGCCCCTTTGATTTGGGTTCGCAGCAGCGAATCGCGCTTCGCGCGCCAGAACAGCGCCAGCGCCGCACCCACCTGCCCGGCCCCGGCCATCGCCAGGATCGGGAACAGCGAGTTAAAGCCCTGCGCATCCACCAGCGCAAAATAGACCGGCACAAACCCCTGATGCACGCCGAACATCACCGCCAGCAGGAACAGCCCGGCCAGCACCGCCGAGCCAAACGGATTGCCGTTAAGATGCAGGAACAGCCACGACATACCGGTAAACAGCCAGCCGCCAATCGGCATAATCACCGTAAAGGTCACCGCGCCCATAATCAGCAGCGTCACCGCCGAGGTGAGGATCATATCGAGGTTAGCGGGCATTATCCGCCGCACCTGACGCTCCACCCACGCGCCAAGAATCGAGGCGATTAGCACGCCGATAATATTGCCGCGCGGGTCGATACCGTGGCCGAAGAAGGTCGAAATTCCGGCGTAGAATCCGCTGGTTGCTTCCGGGTTGTAGCCCAGCACGAACAGCGAGGCGATAATCGCGCCGTTCACGCCCGAACCGCCGAAGGCTTTCTGAGCGTTATAGCCAATCAAGATACTCAGGAAGGTAAACATCCCTTTGCTGAATACCTTCATGTAGCCAATCAGCGCCACCAGGCTGGCGTTAGGGTGCGTGTTCTCCAGCACGAAGATTTGTTCCGCCAACGTGGCAAAGCCCAGCAGCAGACCGACGGCGATGAATCCGGGGATCAACGGCGTAAAGATAGTGGCGAACTTCGCGAGAAATTTCTGTACCCCGCTGGTCTGTTTGCTCTTCAGCGCCTGCTTTTTTTCCGCCGCCACATCCGCCAGCGAGGCGGCTGCCTGCGGCGCCGCATCCATCAGGCCGTTCATCATTTCCGCGGCGGTCTGCGCCTTGCCGGGGCCTAATACCACCTGGAACTGTTCATCGCTGACGATAACCCCCATCACGCCGTCAATCTGGCGAATGGCGGCGCTATCGGCCAGGCTTTCATCGCGCAGGGTCAAGCGCAGGCGCGTCATGCAGTTACCCGCCTGCGCCACGTTTGCGGCCCCGCCGACGTGAGCCAGGATCCGCGCTATCATCTCTTTCGTTATTTTTGCCATTGCCTGTTACCTGTCTGTCGGCGCTCAGGTGTTGCTTAGCGCCTTGCGGATATAACCGTTGTTTTTCGCCAGCAGCGACTGCGCTTCTGCGGCGCTTAAGTCAGCCAACACCATCACAATCGCCGTCTTACAGTGGCGGCCACAGGCATCCAGCGCATTCTGCGCGGTGGCGCGATCGCAGTCGGTCGCTTCCATCACGATAGACACCTGGCGCTCAATCAGCTTGGCGTTGGTCGCTTCGACATCCACCATCAGGTTGCTGTAGACCTTGCCGATGCGGATCATCGCCCCGGTGGAGATCATGTTTAGCACCAGCTTCTGCGCGGTGCCGGCTTTCAGGCGGGTCGATCCGGTAACCACTTCCGGGCCGACCACCGGGGTAATTGCGACATCCGCCAGCTGCGCCATTTCACCGTGCGGGTTACAGCTGACGATAGCGACAAACGCATTTTGGCTATGGGCGTATTCCATCGCACCAATGACGTACGGCGTACGCCCGCTGGCCGCCAGCCCCACCAGCACATCGCGGTTGCTGAAGTTAAGGTTCTGCAGGTCCATCGCCCCTTGCGCTTTATTGTCTTCCACGTTTTCCACGGCGCTCAGAATCGCTTTATGTCCGCCGGCGATAATCCCCACCACCTGTTCCGGACGGGTGCCAAAGGTCGGCGGGCATTCGCTGGCGTCCAGAATACCCAAACGCCCCGACGTGCCGGCGCCGATGTAAATCAGCCGTCCCCCGGCCCGCAGCGCCGCCGCCACTTTATCCACGACTTCCGCTATCTGCGGCAAGTAAGGCGTTATCGCCTGCGCCACTTGCTGATCTTCCTGGTTTATCACCGTCAGCATGTCGACAGTGGAGAGGGTGTCAATGTTGGCGCTGTTGGCGTTGCGTCGTTCGGTCAGCAGTTTGCTCAGGTCGATACTCATAAAAACCTCGTTATTCTCAGTTGCGCGCAGTATAAGGAATTTTTTATTCCATTCATGTGAAGAGTATCACGATTAATACGCTGGGGATAATAGGGAAATAGTAGACATATTGCGGTAGTCAGGATGGAATATTTTATTACAAAACGGATATTTGGCCGAACAGAAAGGGTTTGACGACTCTGCAATCACAAAAATTAATGGAGGAAATCAGCCTGTTTTGTGACAGTAAGAAGGCTTAAACCGACCTGGAAACCGCGCAACTGGAGAAACTTAATGGCTCTAATAATTACAAAAAGCATTAATCCCGACGATCAACAAGAATTGTTTGCCGGCCTACGGCAGTATAATCAGCAGTATCTCGACGCAGCTCAGTTTGGCGATCTGGGCATTTACTCCCGCGATGAGCAAGCGGTAATGCGCGGCGGGCTTATCGCCAAACGCAAAGGCAACTGGCTGTGTATCGAATACCTGTGGGTGAGTGAAGCGACGCGCGGCAACGGTCTGGGCCGCGAGCTTATGCAGGAAGCGGAACAGCAGGCGCAGGCGTTGGGCTGCAGTCATTTGCTGGTCGATACCTTTAGCTTCCAGGCGCTGCCGTTTTATCAGAAATTAGGCTATCAGTTGCAGATGTCGCTGCCCGATTTCCCGCACGCGGGTATGCAGCGGCACTACTTGTCGAAAGCGCTGTAACGATAACCGCGGATAAGGCGCGACTTTTGCGCCGGATGGCGGCTACGCCTTATCCGGCCTACAGTTCTTAGGTAGCCCGGACAAGGCGCAACGCGCCGCCTCCGGGAAAATCCCTGCGCCAGGAGAGTCATAACGCAGAAGCAGTGTCGGCATCTGAATTAACACCTTAACCGCCGACCCCGTGGCCCATTAACGCCAGCGCGTGGCTCACAATGGTCTGCCGGGTTACCGCCTGTAAACGCGGATCGCTATGGATGCGCGAGAACGGCACCAGCACCAGGCTAATCACCGTGGTAAACAGCAGCTCCGGCGCCAGCGCCGGGTTAATTTTCCCTTCCTGCTGCCAGCGGCGAACCGTCTCCAGCATCACCTGAAAACGCTCCTCGCCGAAGCGCGCATCCATGTGCTGGCGCAGCATCGGCATCTCGCCGATGATCTCCTGCATCCACAGCGGCGCAAACCAGGCATTTTGCTCCGCCATGTCCGCCAGGGTCTCAACCATCATCGTCAACGCCGTCACCGGATCCTGCGGATGGTCGACAAATATGCAGCTGATATCGTTGCGCAGCGGCATAAAGCGCTCTTCCAGCAAATTCTCAATCAGCGCTTCCCGCGACGTAAAATAGTAATTCAGCATCGCCGGCGTCACCCCGGCCTCTTTGGCAATGGCATTTAGCGACACGCGGGCCGCGCCGTGACGAGCAAACAGCGCCAGGGCGATATCGATCAACTGCTCGCGGTTAGCGGTTCCCGGCTTTTTACCGCGTGGCCGACCAGGGCGGCGCGGCGCTTCATTAGCTTTTTGTGCTGGCATATGTTGGCGATCTCTTGACCCGATTCATCATTTCCCTAAATATTAATTATGCATTTAATTAATTTCAAGCGAGTGATGCAATGACATCTGAAGTCGCAAGCCAACCGGCGCCGTCAATCCGCCTGCTGTTCAGCGCCCTGCTGCTGGTGATGCTGCTGTCGGCGCTGGACCAGACCATTGTCTCCACCGCCTTGCCTACTATCGTTGGCGAGCTCGGCGGGCTGGATAAACTCTCGTGGGTGGTCACCGCCTATATCCTCAGCTCGACCATCGTAGTGCCGCTGTACGGTAAATTCGGCGATCTGTTCGGGCGTAAAATCGTGCTGCAGGTGGCGATCGTGCTGTTTCTTGCCGGTTCCGCGCTCTGCGGGCTGGCGCAGAACATGACGCAACTGGTGCTGATGCGCGCGCTACAGGGGCTCGGCGGCGGCGGCCTGATGGTGATCAGCATGGCGGCGGTCGCCGACGTTATCCCACCCGCCAACCGCGGACGCTATCAGGGGCTGTTCGGCGGCGTCTTCGGCCTGGCGACGGTTATCGGCCCGCTGATCGGCGGTTTCCTGGTACAGCACGCCTCGTGGCGCTGGATTTTCTATATCAACCTGCCGCTGGGCCTGTTCGCACTACTGGTCATCGGCGCGGTATTCCACAGCAGCAACAAACGTAGCCAGCATCAGATTGACTGGCTGGGGGCGATTTACCTCAGCATGGCGCTGTTGTGCATCATCCTGTTTACCTCGGAAGGCGGCAGCGTCCATGCGTGGAATGATCCGCAGCTGTGGTGCATTCTGGCCTTCGGCATCGTGGGGATCATCGGCTTTATCTATGAAGAACGGATCGCCGTCGAGCCGATTATTCCGCTGTCGCTATTCCGCAACCGCAGCTTCCTGCTGTGCAGCCTGATTGGCTTTGTTATCGGCATGTCGCTGTTCGGTTCGGTCACTTTCCTGCCGCTCTATTTGCAGGTGGTGAAAGAGGCGACGCCAACCGAGGCCGGGTTACAATTAATCCCGCTGATGGGCGGCCTGTTGCTGACCTCGATCATCAGCGGCCGGATGATTAGCCACACCGGGAAATACCGGATTTTCCCGATTATCGGTACCCTGCTCGGTGTGACCGGCATGGTGCTGCTGACCCGTATCACCATTCATTCGCCGATGTGGCAGTTATACCTGTTTACCGGCGTGCTCGGCGCGGGCCTGGGGCTGGTGATGCAGGTACTGGTGCTGGCGGTACAGAACGCAATGCCGGCGCAGATGTACGGCGTCGCAACCTCCGGTGTGACCCTGTTCCGCTCAATTGGCGGCTCCATCGGCGTGGCATTGTTCGGCGCGGTCTTTACCCATGTGCTGCAAAATAACCTGCAGAAACTGTTGCCGGAGGGCGCGGCGCTGCCGCCAGCCATGAACCCGGTGGCGGTACAGCATCTGCCAACGGCGATCCGCCTCGATTATCTCGACGCCTTCGGCGCGGCGATCCATGCGGCGTTCCTGATGGCGGCCTGCATTATGGCCGTCGCGTTTGTTCTTTCCTGGCTATTGAAGGAGGCGCCGCTGAAAAGCGCGGCGCATTAAGCGGCCCCGGCAATACGCAGCAAGGACTGGCGCAGCGCCGGCGCGGCAAAATCGATAAATTTCCGCAGCTTAAGCGGCGCCAGCTCCCGCGCGGTATATAACAAATGAACCGGCGCGGGCTCCGGCTCGACGCTTTCCAGCAGCAGACGCAGTTCCCCGCAGCGCAGGCCATCCAGCGCCTGATAGTGCAGCAAGCGGGCCACCCCAACGCCCAGCCGGGCGGCATCGGCGGCGCTCTCCGGCGTGGTGACGGCCAACACCGGCGGCAGATTAATCAGCTGATCTTCCCGTTCAACGGCGCGAAAGCGCCAGCCGCGATAGGGCATCGGCGATTCAATACGGATGATCGGCAGCGCCGCCAGATCGCGCGGACGCTGCGGTTCGCCGTATTTCGCCAACAGCGCGGGATGGGCGCAGGCTACAATGCGCATCGCGCCCAGCCGGGTGGCCACCATGCTGCTATCAGCCAGTTCACCAATCCGTACTGCCAGATCGATATGGTCACCGACCAGATCGGCATTACTGTCGCTGAGTAACAAACGTACGCGAATCTGCGGATAACGGGCGATAAATTCACTAATAACTGGCAGAACGTGCTGGCGACCAAACATGGTCGGCGCGGAGATCACCAGCTCGCCCTTCGGCTCCTGGTATTCACCCGTTGCCCGGCGTTCGGCGTTTTCCACCTCTTCGAGGATCCGCCGCGCGGCGGCGACATAATCGACGCCGGCATCGGTAAGGGTGAGTTTACGGGTAGTGCGCGTCAATAAACGGACTCCCAGCGCGCTCTCCAGCTCGCCGATATTACGGCTCACGGTCGTCAACGGCGTATTCAGCGCCCGCGCCGCCGCCGACATACTGCCCAGTTCAGTGACTTTCACCAGCAGCGCCATAGCGCTTAATCGGTCCATTATTCTCCCGTTATCCGGAAAGATGATTACCAGATAAGCAGTATTATCATTTTTCACAGCACAGTCCATGATAGCCCCCTACCTTCAGGAGGCGTTATGGCAGCAACCTTTCTCGATATCGCGATCACCCCGGATGTCATGGATGTGCAACATGAAATGGGCAGCGACCAGCTGTGGCAAACGCCGCACAGCCGCCGTCAGGCGGATCGCTTCGGCGCCAGCGAAGAGGGGATGATCGCCACCCGCGACAGTTTTTATCTGGCGACGGTGTCGCAAAGCGGCTGGCCCTACATTCAGCATCGCGGCGGCTCGCCGGGTTTTCTGCGCCTGCTGGATGACACCACGCTGGCCATGGCCGATTTCGGCGGTAATCGCCAGTACATCACCACCGGCAACCTGCGCGGCAGCGACCGGGCCTGCCTGTTTTTGATGGATTACCCGCGCCGTGCCAGGCTGAAAATCTACGCCACCGTCGAGGTGCTGGCGGCGGAAGAGCAGCCTGAGCTGCTGGCGTTAGTGACGCCGGCAAACTACCGCGCCCGCATCGAACGCCTGTTTCGTTTTCATCTGCAGGCTTTTGACTGGAACTGCCCGCAGCACATTACGCCGCGCTACAGCGCACAGCAGGTCGCGGAATACAGCCAGAGCCTGCAAGAGCGTATTCATGAACTGGAGCAGGAGAATCAGCGCCTGCAGCAACAATTATCCCCAAAAGGAGAGTCCTGATGAGCGAACAACGTCCCCCGTTACCGCCGTTTACCCGCGACAGCGCCGCGCAAAAGGTGCGCGCCGCCGAAGATGGCTGGAACAGCCGCGATGCGCAAAAAGTCGCGCTGGCATACACCGTGGATAGCGAATGGCGCAACCGCAGCGAATTTGTCCACGGACGGGGGCAAATCGTGGAGTTTCTGCAGCGAAAATGGCGTAAAGAGCTGCAATACCGGCTGATTAAGGAGCTATGGGCATGGCAGGATAATCGCATCGCCGTACGCTTCGCCTATGAGTGGTGCGACGACAGCGGCAACTGGTTTCGTTCGTACGGCAATGAAAACTGGCAGTTTGATGAGCACGGCCTAATGTCCACGCGCTACGCGTGCATTAACGATTTGCCGATCGCGGCAAGCGAGCGCCTGTTCCACTGGCCTCAGGGTCGCCGCCCTGACGATCATCCGGGGCTAAGCGAACTGGGACTGTAAACAGGCGCGCGACGACGGGTTAATCGGCTTTCGGGAAGTCCACTACCGTGTCGTTAACCCGGTTCACCATGTTGGTGAACAGGATGGCGCTGACGGCGCTGACGATCTCAATCACCTGCTGGTCGCTAAAACCGGCGTGACGCAGCGCGGCGACGTCCGCTTCCGGCAGCATACCGGTGGTGGTCACCAGGGTTTGGGCGAATTTCACCAGCGCGTCCAGGCGCGCATCTTCCGTATACACGCCGCGGCGCAGGGCGTGGATTTGCTCGCCGCTGAAGCCCGCTTTTTTGGCCATCAGGGTATGGGCGGCCAGGCAGTAATCACAGCCGGTCGCTTCGCTGACCGATAAATTAATCGCTTCCAGCTCCTGCGCGCTGAGGCTGCTTTTATGCAGCATCGCGTTGTGCGCCAGCGCCTGTTGCAGCGCCGCCGGCGAGTGGCCGCCGATGGTCAGATAGGCATTCGGCACTTTACCCATCGCTTTTTTAATTCCGGCGAAAATATCGGCGGCTTTCCCGGTGGCATCTTGTTCACGGATATCGGCTAAACGGCTCATGGTGTACTCCTGTTATTTGAGGGTATGTTGTGGCAATGGAGACATCTTAGTGGTCGGCGGCGTGCTAGACTGGCGCTCTTCGTCTCATTTTTTTGTCTTATCGTCTCAGGAGTCGCATGGATAGTTTGAGCCATCTGTTGACGCTGCTGGCCCCGCGTTGCGAAGTGAATCTGCATTGCCGTTTCGGCGGCCGCTGGCAGGCCGGACACGATCAAATGCGAGCGGGCGTGGTGCCGTGGCACTTTGTGTTGCGCGGCGAAGGGCGCCTAACCGTCGGTCATCAAACCCGCCACATGCGCGCCGGCGACGTGATCCTGCTGCCGCACGGTTCGCCGCATCTGATGGAGAGCCTGGTGGAGTGGGGCCAGGTACTGCCCGTCGCCCATCGCTTTAACGGCACGCTAACGGAAGTGCGTACCGCCGTGGAAAGCGACGCGCTGGAGATGCTGTGCGGCGAGTTTTACTTCGGCCCGCACGTCAACTGGCTGTTCGCCGAAGAGTCGGAGCTTATCCATTTACACACCGACGAGCGCGAAGATTGCCCGGAGCTGGATATATTGCTTAACGTGCTGGTACGCGAAAGCCTGGCGGAACATCCCGGCGGTAGCGCTATCGTGCGCAGCCTTGGCGATACGCTGCTGGTGCTGCTGTTACGTACCCTGCTCGGCGCGCAGGAGCCGCCGGGCGGCCTGCTGCGCCTGATGAGCGATGCGCGGCTGATGCCGGCCGTTCTCGCGGTGCTGGCCGCGCCGGAACAGCCGTGGACTATCGAGAGCATGGCGGCGCGGGCGTTTTTATCGCGCGCCACCTTCGCCCGTCATTTTGCCCGCGTCTATCATCTGACGCCGCAGGCGTGGCTGTCGCAACTGCGGATGGCGATGGCCGCTCGCCTGCTGCATCTCGATCGCCAGGCGCGGCTGGAAGTGATTGCCGAACGCTGCGGTTTTCAATCACAGGCTTCATTTGCGAAAACCTTTAAAAAACACTACGGCATGACGCCGGGCGAGTGGCGTCGGCATTGACATCCTCCCCGTCCTAAAGGACGGGGATTCCTACAGCTAGACGGCAATGTCCTGCCGCGAGAATGTTCTTTGCGGCGTTAACGTCGCGATCATGAGCGGTTCCGCACTCACAACAAGTCCATTCTCTTATTCGCAAACCTGCTCTACCTTTCGGACTGTTGTTGGAGATAGCCCCGCAACACGAACAAGCCTGGGTGGAATACCTTTCGTTGACCACTTCGAACACCACTGAGCGCGCAATCGCTTTATATTCCAGTTGTGTTTTGAGCATCGCCCAGCCAGCGTCCAGGACGCTTTTAGCCATTTTGGTTTTGGCTAACTTGCTGCTGCTCACATCGCCTACGAATATCGCCGCATGGCTGTTTACCAGCGCCGTGCTGAACTTGTGCAGGGCATCTTTGCGGCGATTCTTAATTTTGGCGTGGATGGCGCGTACACGGGCTTTTTTGCCTGCCTGTTGCGCCTTGCCTAATGCTGGTTGCAGGTCGCGATAAAAACGACCGGCGATCAGTTTGCTGCCATCGGATACCGTGGCGGTATCCTTTAACCCGAGGTCTATGCCGACAGCGGTCGCGCCCGTGGTATGGACGGTCGCAACCTCTACGCAGATATTGAAGTACCATCGCCCTCGGCTATCTTCGGAAAAACTGCCTGCGCGGAATTTGTAGCCCGCAAGACCGTAGCTATCCCAAACTTTAAAGTAGTGCCCGGCGAACTTAACGCAGCCGTTTTGCCACTTCGCCTGCTTTGATTTGAACGGCACCCAGCCCAGCGAACGGCGAGCGCCGCCACTGACGCGCCAGCGCAGGCGGGAACGCTTGAACTGTTTCCGCGCCTTGCCGTGGTGAGCGATCACTTCCTGCACTGTAGCGCTGCCGATGGAATAGCCGCGCTCACGCTGTATGCCGGTTGTCATCTTCTGAACATCAAACGCGGTTAACCACTTTGGAACCTGCGCACCAAAAACGCCAGCGTTGCTGTATGCCTCGCTGGTTATCTCGTTTGCCAGATTAAAGACCTGATTGACCTCAAAGGCCATCTGCCGCAAAACGGCGGCGTGGCAGTCTTTAACTCTGACTGATAAAGTTTTGGTCTGAATGCTCATAACGAGCTACGCTACTCGCATAAAATCACTTTTGCAAGGTTGGTCTATGGACTTAATATATCGAACGGGGCGACATTGCGTTTTCATGCTGCACTGTCATTTAATCTTCATAACGAAGTATCGCGGGCGTGTCTTTAATGAAGCGCACCTGGAAACGCTTGAGGGGATTTGTCGCAACGTTTGCGAGCTGTTTGAATGCGAACTGGTGGAGTTTAACGGTGAGTCGGATCACGTTCACATGCTGCTTAACTTCCCGCCGAAGGTATCAATCAGCAAGCTAGTTAACAGCCTAAAAGGGGTTAGCAGCCGCAAGATGAAATTGCATCATCCAGACCTGCATAAACCCGCCTGGAAGTCAGACGCTCTATGGTCGCCGTCTTATTTCGCTGGCAGCGTGGGCGGTGCGCCCCTTGAAGTGATTAAGAAATACATTGAGGATCAGAACCGGCCTCATTAGCGCCCTGGCGGGCGCTTCGCTCTACATCCCCGACCTCAAAGGAAGGGGCTTTCCGCGAAACCCCTGGTAAAACACGCGCCGCGTCGCCGCCGTGCTATGATTCCTGCTTTGCGCTATTTCACGCGAGGGAAAAATGGGTTCCAGCAAAAGAGGGATGTTGAACGTATTGATCGCCGCCGTCCTGTGGGGCAGTTCCGGGGTCTGCGCGCAGTACATTATGCAGCAAAGTCAGATGTCATCGCCCTATCTGACCATGATCCGCCTGCTGTTCGCCGGGCTGATTTTGCTGATGCTCGCTTTCGTTCACGGCGACAAAATTTTCCGCGTCATGCAAAACCGCAAAGATGCCCTTAGCCTGCTGTTTTTCTCGCTGGTCGGCGCGTTAACCGTGCAGTACACCTTCCTGATGACTATCGAGAAGTCGAACGCCGCCACCGCCACGGTGCTACAGTTTTTGTCGCCGACGATTATCGTCGCCTGGTTCGCGCTGGCGCGTAAGGCGCGGCCCAGTCCCTTTGTGCTGCTGGCGATTGGCACCTCGCTTGCCGGCACCTTCCTGCTGGTCACCCACGGCAACCCGACCTCGCTCTCCATCTCGCCGGCGGCGCTGTTCTGGGGGATCGCTTCTGCCTTCGCGGCGGCGTTTTATACCACCTATCCCTCAACGCTTATCGCCCGCTACGGCACGCTGCCGATCGTCGGCTGGAGCATGCTGATTGGCGGGGCGATGCTATTGCCGTTTTATGGCAGCCAGAGCGCGAACTTTGTGGTGAACGGCCGTCTGCTGCTGGCGTTTTTCTATCTCGTGGTGATCGGCACCTCGCTGACTTTCAGCCTGTATCTCAACGGCGCTCAGAAAATTGGCGGCGCAAAAGCCGGGATCCTCAGCTGCGCCGAGCCGCTGAGCAGCGCCCTGCTCTCTCTCTTGCTGTTGGGCATTACCTTTACTCTGCCGGACTGGCTGGGGACGCTGTTGATTCTCTCTTCGGTCATTCTTATCGCGGTGGATTCCCGGCGGCGGGTACGCGCGGCGTAATAGCAATCGTCTGATTTTAAACAACAAAAAATGTCTAACATTTGCGCAATTCACCTGCTGCGCATATAGTTGACTGAAGCGAAAAGTGAAGGAGAAGCGCCATGAAAGCGTGTTGGATGTTGTGTCTGGTTACTGCCCTTAGCGCCAGCGCGGCGTGGGCCGAATCGCCGCTGCAAAGCCTGCAGTTTGAGCAGCAAAAACAGCAGGTGTTGAAAGCGGTGAAGGAAAAATGCGCCCCGGCGAGCACCCTCAGCGATAACGATTTCGCCAATAAAATCCTCGCCTCGAAAGACAACCAGAGTTACGTTCGCGAAGCGACGCTGGCGAAAGAGCGCAATAATCAAAAAGGCTATCTGGCCGCCATTGATAAAATTCGCTGCCCGGGTAAATAACGGGCTGAATTATCAGGAAAACCGTTGCCACTCCAAATTATCCTCACCTGAGTTCGGTACTTCGCCGGACTCAGGCTTTACGTCCCATGAGGGCGTTACCCTCACCGTATCTCCTAAATAATATGTTTTATCGCGATGAGCTATCAGAGGCCGCCAGGTAGCGATCGCGTCAGTATAAGTGTAAGCTCCACATATCTGCTCACTGGAGATCTCATCATGACTGTAAAACGTAAAACGCAAAACGTGACCGTCACTCTCGAACGGGATTTACTCAATCGTGCGCGCGAAGCCGGTGTAAATATGAGCGCTACATTAGCCGCAGCGCTTGATGCTGAGCTGAAAAAACATGCTGCCCTGCGTTGGCGCGAAGCTAATGCTGAAGCAATAGCTGCAATGAATGCTTTAGGGGAAGAGACCGGATGCTTTTCTGATGAATATCGGAGTTTTTGACAGTGCAATATTATGTCTACAGAAGTACCAGTAAAAACCCGGCCTTCCCACTTTTAATTGATGTTACCAGTGACATTATTGGCGACATTAATCGCCGCTTAGCGATCCCGTTAATGCCCGTTGAGCGACTCGGTGTTAATCCCGCGCCGGAGCGTTTAAACCCGATACTGGCTTTGGTTGACGGGAAAAAATACGTTTTGATGACACACGAAGCGGCAACCATTCCTGTTAAAGCCTTAGGGGTCGAGTTTTGCGATGCGAGCGGATACCGCAACGCTATTAAAGGAGCGCTCGATTTCATGCTTGATGGCATTTAGATACGCATGTTTAGAATATCTCCGCACCTCTAGGGAATAATTAAGTCGCCGCGCAGCAGGCTGCCGCCGGGCTGCGGGCTTTTGCCGATCAGCCAGTTGACGATCCGCGAAGCCATCGCATCCATCGAATACTCAATCGCCGGGATGGTTGGAATACCCGGCATCTGCAGCGAACCCGCGAGACTGAAGACCATTACTTTTTCCGGCACCGCGCGGTTAAACGCCTGCAGCTGCGGCACTACCCGCTGCGCCTGCAGTTCATCGCTCACCAACAGCGCATTAAAGTTCAGGGTAGTGGCGTTATTCATCAGCTCCTGCACCGCCACCGACGACGAGGGGCAGTCCAGGAAGACCAGGTTGCGATTAAACGGCAGGAAGTTCTTCTCCAGCGCATGCTTATAGCCCAGCAGCACCTGGTCGGCAAAGCCGCTCCCCTGCGGATGGATCAGCGCAATCTGCCGCCGCCCCTGATTAATCAGATAATGACAGGCGGTTTCCGCGGCGAAGGCGTGATCAAACTGAATACTGTTCTCGCCATCGCTTTCCAGACAATCAATCAGCACCACATCGGGGCGCTCGATCTGCAGCGGAAAGCGCGCGCCGATGATCAGCACGTCATCACACAGGCCACAGGTGAGTTCATCCAGCGCGCTTAATACGTCGCCGCGGTTATTGGCGAAGCGCAGCAGTAGATGCTTCTGATGCTGGCTGAGCTGTTTTTCCAGGGCGTAGAGATAGCTGGTGGTCTGATTGATGTTGTCCTGCGCGCAAATCACGCCGATACAGCCCGTCGACTGGCTCAGTAAGGATTGGGCAATCATATTGGGCCGGTAGTTAAGCGTTTCCGCCGCCTGGAGCACCGCCTGGCGGCTGGCCTCTTTTACCCCGCGCGAACCGCTGAGCACGCGCGAAACCGTGGCTTTCGATACCCCGGCTAACCGTGATACATCATTGATTGTCGACATCTTTTTTCCCCTGGCAGGCGCGGTTAGGCCCCTGTAACGCTGTGTCCTGAATCGCTTCAATTATAACCAGCGGCAGTATAGCCGTTTCCTTTTTTATTTGGAAACCGATTTTCCATTTTGGCAAAAAACCACGCCAAATCGACATTATTTTGTGAGCAAAATCTAATTAGTAAGGCCGCTAACGATGAGTTATTGACCGCGCTCACAGTTCTGTTTTTTATAAATGGAAACCGGTTTCCGTCTGATATCAAATCATCCTCGCAATAACTTTTTACATATGAGGAAAACCGTCGATGTACAAGATTATGCTGTGCTGCTCCGCCGGAATGTCCACCAGCCTGCTGGTGAGGAAAATGGTGGATGCCGCAAAGGAACGCGACCTGCCGGTGCAGATTGACGCCTATGGCGTTGCCGAATTTGATATGCAGTTTCCGCAATACCAGGTGGTGCTGCTTGGCCCGCAGGTCAAATACATGCTGAAAATGCTTAGCGAGAAAGCCGCTCCCCTGAATATTCCCGTCCAGCCTATCGATACGATGGATTACGGAATGCAGCGGGGAGATAACGTTCTGAATTATGCCCTGTCGCTGATCGCCGCGGCGCACTAAGAGGTGTTCAAATGAGTTCTCTGTATCAGTCGATGATTGCCGTGATCGAGCAGTCTATTACTCCGCTGGCAGGACGCCTTGGGCAACAGAAATATGTTATCGCCATCCGCGATGGCTTTACCGCCGCATTGCCGTTCATGATCATCGGCTCTTTCATGCTGGTATTTATCTTTCCGCCTTTCTCGCCGGAGACCACTAACGGCTTTGCCCGCGGCTGGCTGGATTTTTCCCAGCAGTACCGTGAACAGCTGATGCTGCCGTTTAATCTCAGCATGGGCGTCATGACCTTCTTTATCTCGGTCGGCATCGGCGCCAGCCTCGGACGCCAGTTCCAGCTCGATCCGGTCATGTCAGGCCTGCTGGCGTTTATGGCCTTCCTGCTGGTCGCCGCGCCCTATGCCGATGGCAAAATTTCTACTCAGTATTTATCCGGCCAGGGCATTTTCACCGCGCTGATCACCGCCATCTACTCCACCCGCGTTTACGCCTGGCTTAAGCAAAACAACGTGACCATTCGCCTGCCGAAAGAGGTGCCGACCGGCGTCGCCCGTTCATTTGAGATCCTCATTCCGGTACTGGTGGTCATCGGTACTCTGCATCCGCTCAACCTGTTCATTGAAGCGCAAACCGGCATGATCCTGCCGCAGGCGATTATGCATCTGCTGGAACCGCTGGTCTCCGCTTCCGATTCGCTGCCGGCGATTCTGCTGTCGGTGCTGATGTGCCAGATTTTCTGGTTCGCCGGTATTCACGGCTCGCTTATCGTCACCGGCATTATGAACCCGTTCTGGATGGCCAATCTGTCGGCAAACCAGGCGGCGCTGGCGGCCGGCGCGGCGCTGCCGCACGTTTACCTGCAGGGCTTCTGGGATCACTATTTGCTGATTGGCGGCGTCGGTTCGACCCTGCCGCTGGCCTTCCTGCTGCTGCGTAGCCGGGTCACGCATCTGCGGACTATCGGCAAAATGGGCATCGTGCCGAGCTTCTTTAATATCAACGAACCGATTCTGTTCGGCGCGCCGATCATCATGAACCCAATGATGTTTATCCCCTTCGTCTGCGTGCCGATGGTTAACGCGGTGCTGGCTTACGGCGCAACCCGTCTTGGCTGGCTGAGCCAGGTGGTGTCGCTGACGCCGTGGACGACGCCCGCGCCGATTGGCGCCTCGTGGGCGGCTAACTGGACCTTAAGCCCGGTGGTGATGTGCGTTATCTGCATGGTGATGTCGGCGGTGATTTATCTGCCATTCCTGCGTGCCTATGAGCGTTCATTAATAAAGAATGAAGTGGAAAAGGCGAAAAGCGTTGCAGCTGTCGCCGGAGCCGTTAGCCAGTAATTATTGTCTTACCTGAAAATATGAATTTATGCGGAAAAGGGATTTTCGCCAAATGACCTGATTATAAACTCAATAACCTCAGGAAATATTATGATCTATTTTCAAATAAATTAATCCATCTGTATTAGTCATTAACTTTCGCCACTGAGAATAAGATATTTATTCTCCGGCGTAGCTGTACCCTGAAAAAACAAATCAGCTTATTTTGGTTATTTTTATTTTAACCAGAATGGGGCGGTTATTGTCTGCATATATTAATTATTAAAGTGAGATAACCATGAATACAGTTAAAAAGCTGCCATTGGCCATGGCGGTTATCGCCGCGCTGTGCCCAATTTCCGTACTGGCGCAGGAGTTTACCCAGGAGCAGATCGACGCCATCGTCGCGAAAGCCGTCGATAAAGCGCTGGCCGACCGCCAGGCCAAAATCGACGCCGCCGCCAATAAAAAAGTCGACGTGATGACCAACCCGCAAACCACCGCGGCTTCGCCGGATCTGGCGATCCCCTTCGGCCTGAAATTTAGCGGTTACGCCCGCTATGGCGCCCACTTCCAGACCGGCGACCAGAAATATGTCGGCGTCGACGGCTCCTATAACGGCGCCTCGGCGATCGGCCGTCTCGGTAATGAAAGCAACGGCGGCGAATTCCAGATCAGCAAAGCGTTCAAAAGCGCGCAGGGGGCCATCTGGGATCTCAACGTCATGTTTGACCACTGGAGCGACGAGGTTAACCTGAAAAAAGCCTACGTCGGCGTCACCAACGTCCTCGAATCTAACCCCAATGCCTATATCTGGGCCGGCCGCGACTTCCACCAGCGCCCGCAACAGGGGATCAACGACTACTTCTGGATGAACCACGACGGCCAGGGCGCCGGGGTGAAGAACTTCGATATCGGCGGCGTGCAGTTCGACGTGGCGACGGTGTCGCAGGTGAAATCCTGTAGCCCGGAAGTGATGGCCGACGAGACCAACCCGTCGCGCATCACCTGTACCGGCAGCTCCGATACCGGCGACAACGGCCACTACGCGTTGACCACCAAAACCCACAACATCAAGGCCGGGCCGATCGACGTCGAGGTATATGCCAACTACGGCTTTGACTCAAAAGCGGTGGACAGCGACGCGCGCCTCGATGCCTGGCAGGGCGGGCTGGTACTGAGCCATACCAACGACAGCGGGGTGAACAAAGTTATTCTGCGCTACTCCGACAACTCGGATAACAGCGTCTACAACAAGACCGATGACCTGACCACGGTCTACGCCAGCTTCGAGGGCAGCCATAAGTTCACCCAGCAGGCGCAGATCGAGTATCTGCTGGCCTTCCACGATTACGACAACGGCAAGGACAATACCGATAACCGTAAAAACTACGGCGCGATCGTCCGGCCAATGTACTTCTGGAACGACGTTCACTCGACGTGGCTGGAAGCGGGCTACCAGCGCGTTGACTACGACCAGGGCGGGGATAACCACGGCTGGAAGCTGACGCTGTCGCAGAACATCGCCATCGGCATGGGGCCCGAGTTCCGCCCGATGCTGCGCTTCTATGTTACCGGCGGCCAGGTGGATAACGAGCACACCGCGAAAGTAGACGGCACCAGCGACGAGCGGCTGGATTCGTTAAACATCGGCGGCATGTTTGAGGCATGGTTCTGAGGCAATAACCTGTGTCCGCATTTATGCCGGATGGCGGCATAAATGCCTTATCCGGCCTACGGTCCGTGCGGCCTGCCTTTAATTTATTCACCATGCTGGCTGAAACTGCCGGTGTTGGCGGCCTCAAAATCCCCGGTGGCGCTGCCGCTTACCGGGGCTACAGCGCTGAGGCAATCCGATTCCCGGCTGGCGCTACGCTGAGCCGGGCTACAGCTCCGGGTACAAATTATCTCTGGCTTAATCGGCGGGCGATGCGCTCAAGCTTCATCATCAACAGCAGCGTGACGCCCACCAGCACAATGGTCAGCGCCGAGCCATCGGCGATATTACCGCGATCGGTGAGGCTGAAAATGGTCACCGGCAGCGTCGTCCAGCCCGGCGGATAGATCATCACCGTTGCCCCTAGCTCTCCCATCGACAGCGATAGGCTCAGCGCCAGCGCTGAAATCATCCACGGCGTCATCAGCGGCAGCGTCACATGGCGCAGGCGATACCACGGCGAAGCGCCCAGGCTTGAGGCGACGTTTTCAATATCGGCGGAAATCCGCGCCAGCCCGGTCGTTACGTTGCTGAAGGTAAAGGCGGAAATCAGTACAAAGTGCGCCACCAGGACGATCCAAAAAGTACCGTTCATCTGCAGCGGTCCCTGACTAAATGCCACCAGAATGCCCAGCCCGACGGAAACCGAGGGGATAGCGCTGGGCAGATAAAACGCCAGGCCAAGATATTTCTGTAGCGTCGCGCCATACTGGCGCAGCGCCAGCGCCGCCCACATCCCGCACAGCAGCGCCAACAGGCTGGCGCAGAAACCCACCATCAGGCTCGAAAACAGCGAATCCCACGCCGCACCGCGAAAGGCGTTAACAAAGTGAGCAAAGGTAAAGCCGGTGGGCAGCAGGCCGTTCCATTGTTTACTCAGGCTGGAGAGTAAAATCACCGCCAGCGGCAGCAGGAAAACGCCGGCAAATAGCGTCACCGCCAGCGCGCCCGCCGCCGCGCGGCCTTTACGCGACCAAATCAACATCGTTAACTCCTTACGCCAGTGCGCGCCGCCGCCAGCCGATAGAGCATAAACAGCCCCAGCGACAGCAGAATATTAATCAGCGCAATCATGCAGGCCACGCTGTAATCCGACTCCAGAATCGCCTTGCTGTAGACCATCATCGGCAGGGTATTAACCCCTTTGGCGCCAATAAACAGCACGATACCGAACTCGTTAGTGGTCAACAGCAGGCACAGGCTGCCGCCCGCCATCAGCGCCGGTAGCGCCGCCGGGAAGATAACCTGGGTAATCACCCGTAGCGGATGGGCGCCGAGAATACTCGCCGCTTCCAGCTGGCTCTTATCTATCTGCCGCAGTCCGGCCATCAGCGGGCGCATCACCAGCGGCGTAAAGACGGTGATCTCCGCCAGAATCACGCCGTTGATCGAATAGAGAAAGTCCACCGGCGGCAGCTCAAAAGCAAACAACGACATCAGGGTGCCGTTGAGCAGCCCCGCCGAGCCGTAAATAAAGGTGAATGCGAGGGTAATCAGGAAGGTCGGCAGCGCGATAAACGTATCAATGACCCGGCTCACCAGTTGGCTGCCGGGGAACGGAATAAACACCAGAATCAGCGCCAGCACGCTGCCGAGTACCAGGCAGCCAAGGGTAGCGAACACCGCAATCTGTAAGGTATTGAGCAGCGCGCCAATAAAGCGTTTTGAGTCAATCACCTGCCAGAAAGTCTCGAGGCTCAGGTTGCCGCTGGCGTCGCGTAACGCCTGTTCGGCGATCAGCAGTAGCGGATAGAAAAATAGCGTCGCCAGCACCAGCAGCGGCAACGCCAGCCACAGGTAAGGGCGTAAGTTTCGCGCCGGACGCGCGAGCGTTAGGGTTTGCGCCATTATTGCACCTCGATCAGAACCGCATCGCCAGGTTCGAAGTAGAGCGCCAGCTTGTCCCCCGCGCGCGGCAGTGGGTTTACGTGGGTCATGACGATCCGCACCGCTTCGCCCGCGACGTCGCACAGCAGATGCGTCAGATCGCCCTGCCAGTGTATCGAGGTCAGGGTGGCGTTGAGACGATTACTCATCGCTGAACGCGGCGCCAGGCTCATGTGCTGCGGGCGAATGCATAACAGCTTGTTGTTGCCATGCAGGCCGCCCCGGCTGAAGGCGTTAATCAGGCCGCCGCCACAGCTCACGCTAACCAGCCCCGGCTCGGTGCTGTCTTTCAGCGCCGTCGCCTGCAGGATATTGGCGCGGCCGAGGAATTCGGCGCTAAAGCGGTTCGGCGGATAGTGGTACAGCTCGTGCGTTTCGCCGTGGGCGATCAGCGAACCGTCTTTCATGATGCCGATTTTGTCCGCCAGGGTCAGCGCTTCGGTCTGATCGTGGGTGACGTAGAGAATGGTCAGTTCCGGCAGTTCGCGATGCAGACGGGCAATCTCTTCCACCATGTTATGACGAATTTGCGCATCCAGCGCCGACAGCGGTTCATCAAGCAACAGTACCCGAGGACGCACGGCAATCGCGCGGGCTATCGCGACGCGCTGCTGCTGGCCGCCAGAAAGCTGATGCGGGTAGCGGGTGGCGTAATCCGCCATACCGACGATTTTTAAGGCTTCAGTCACCCGCTCGGCGATAAGCCCCCTGGGCTGCTTTTGCGCCCGCAGGCCGAAGGCGACGTTATCTTCCACCTTCATATGCGGAAACAGCGCGTAGTTCTGCACCACCATCGCCAGCCCGCGTTTGTACGGCGGCAGCTGGGTGACGTCCGTGTCGCCAATCAAGATCCGACCGCCAGCCGGTTGCACAAAACCGGCAATCGCCCGCAGCACCGTGGTTTTCCCGGAACCGGAAGGGCCAATCAGCGCCAGCACCTCACCGGGTTCAATGGTCAATGACAGCGGTTTTAAGACCACGTTGCCGTGGTATGAAACGCGCAGCGAGTCCAGGGTGATCCCGGAAGTCCCCGCCAGCGACGGGGAAGAAGTGACGGTGGTTTTCATCAACATCAGGCTTACTCGCTATCGGTCACTTGGTGCCAGCGGGCAATGTCAGCCGACAGCGATACCGCGACATCATCCCAGTTCGGCTCCCAGCTCTTCACGCCGTCGAGCGCCGCTTTCGCCGCCTTAAAGTTAGCGTCATCCGGCGCCACATCGCTGCGTACCGGCAGGCCCCAGGAGCGCGCGCTGACGCTGGATTGCGCCGGTTTATCCAGCAGGAAATTGATCAGCTTCTTGCCGTTTTCGCTGTTCGGTCCGTTCTGTACCAACCCGATGGTGTAGGGCAGCGCCAGCGCGCTGCGCTCGCCTTTATCATCCGCCGGCCAGAAAATTTTAACGTTCGGGTTACGCGCCATCTGCGACAGGTTCATCTGCAAATCGCCGTTGGCGACGTACAGCTCGCCTTTATTGACCAGCGCAGTCAGCTTGCCGGTCGAGGCCGATGGGCCAACGTTATTGGCCTGCAGCTTACCCAGATACGCAAAACCGGCGTCTTTACCGCCGAGGCTGTGGAACGCCTGCAGCATCACCGCGGTACCGTCGCCCGCCTGCCCCGGCGTGGAGTACTGCAACTTGTTCTTGTAGCGGCTATCCAGCAGATCCTGCCAGCTGGCCGGCGCGCTTTTCAGCAACTGGCCGTTATAGATAAAGGTCAGATAGTTGTTCACCAGCGGCGCGTAGCGGTCGTTAGCGCCGGGGATCTGCGCGCTACCTTGCGGGGTAAAGGTTGCCAGCAATTGCTCTTTCGCGGCGCGCTGGATAAACGGCGGCACCGTAACCAACACGTCAGCCTGCGGATTGGTACGCTCCTTCGCCAGACGTTCCACAATCGCGCCGGAGCCGCCTTCCACATACTGCACTTTGATGCCCGTCGCTTTGGTGAAGGCGTCGAACTGGCTCTGATACCAGCTGTTATCGCCGTCATGCAGGCCGTCGGCGGAGTAAACCGTGACGACGCCGTCCGCCCAAACCGGAGAGCTGGTCAGCGCGAACAGGGACAGCAGAGCACTTCGGGAGAGTTTCATCGTTTAAGCCTCATCGGATAGTCAGTTATTCTGGTGTAGACCAGATTTGCCTTCACGCTACCGGGGGTTTATGACAAAACGATGAAAGAAGTGTGTCGAAAGAGTTAAAACGAGGGGAAGTGCATAGCCCCGGCACGCGCTAGCGCCACCGGGGAGATCAAAAAATTTAACTAATAAAATCAATGGGTATCGACTTCGATCCGCAGGCTGTCATGCCGCCAGTATTCAATATCGTAATCGAGAATACGCCCGTGTTGATCGTAATTCAGACGGCGCAACAGCAGCGCCGGGCGCCCTTCCATCACCCCCAACGCTTCTGCGGCCTGCGGCGGCATTGAGGTGGGATAAAACGACAGATGCATACTGGTATAGATCAGGTCGTACTGAGTTTGATAAATCTCGGTCAGACTGCCGTTGAGATCGTGGCGCAGCAGCTCAGGCACCCGCGCGGGCAGGCAGTGGTTTTCGCAGTAGCACACCGGCCGGCCGTCGGCATATCGCAGACGCGTCAGCAGGTAAACCTGATCGAAGGGCTGCAGCGCCAGCGGGGCCATCACGTCCAACGGCACGGCGGTTAAGCGTCCTTCAAGCAGCACCGTTTTCGGTTCGCGCCCCTGCTCGAGACACAGCTTGTGGAAGTTGGTATTTTGCGTCGGATCCAACCACAGACGCTCCGGCGTCACGAACCAGCCGCGGCGGTCGGCGCGGTAAATCACGCCGCTGGCCTCCAGCTGCGCCAGGCTCTCACGCACCGTAATCCGGGTCGTGTTGAACAGCGCGCACAGCTCGCGCTCGGAAGGCAGCTTGTCGCCGCTTTTGAGGGCGCCGTTTTGAATACGCGCCTGCAGCTGCGCCTTAATCATCAGGTATTGCGGCATCTCGCCAGAGGGTGATTTCATGTTTACTCACTGCCACTTTTCGTGCGCTCATTATACATAGCCAGATGAATTTTTTGTTGCAGCGCCACATTTCCTTTGACCCTGCCCCGGCTTTGTCTCCATGATAAATATAAATCTGGTATAGACCAAATGGTGAGACAAATGACTTCACGGAACTACCTGCTGCTGACTCCCGGCCCGCTAACCACCTCCCGTACGGTGAAAGAGGCGATGTTGTTCGATAGCTGTACCTGGGATGATGATTACAATCTCGGCGTGGTACAGACCATTCGCCAGCAGCTGGTGCAGTTGGCTACCCCGGCCGACGGTTATACGGTGGTGCTGCTGCAGGGTAGCGGCAGCTACGCGGTCGAAGCGGTACTCGGCAGCGTCATCGGCGAACAGGGCAAAGTGCTGATCGTCAGCAATGGCGCCTATGGCGCGCGTATGATTGAGATGGCGCAGCTGATGGGTATCGCCTGCCACCCTTACGACTGCGGCGAAGTCTCCCGTCCGGACGCGGCGGCGATCGAACAGATCCTGCAGAACGACCCGGCGATCACCCATATCGCGATGGTACATAGCGAAACCACCACCGGCATGCTCAATCCGATCGAAGAGGTGGCCGAACTGGCGAAACGGTACGATAAACGCTATATCGTCGATGCGATGAGCAGCTTTGGCGGCATTCCGTTGGATATCGCCGCGCTGAATATTGATTACCTGATAAGCTCCGCCAACAAATGCATTCAGGGCGTGCCGGGCTTTGCCTTCGTGATTGCCCGCGAAGCGGAGCTGGCCGCCTGCAAAGGCCGTTCGCGCTCGCTGTCTCTGGATCTGTACGCCCAGTGGCGCTGCATGGAAGATAACCACGGTAAGTGGCGCTTCACCTCGCCGACCCATACCGTGCTGGCCTTCGCCCAGGCGCTGAAAGAGCTGGCGCAGGAGGGCGGCGTCAGCGCCCGCCATCGGCGCTACCGCAACAACCAGCGCCGGCTGGTCGCCGGAATGCGCGCGCTCGGCTTCCGGCCGCTGCTCGACGATAGCCTGCATTCGCCGATTATTACCGCCTTTTATTCTCCGGATGCGCCGCAGTACCGCTTTCACACTTTCTACCAGAAGCTGAAAGATCAGGGCTTCGTTATCTATCCGGGCAAAGTATCGCAAAGCGATTGCTTCCGCATCGGCAACATTGGCGAAGTCTACGACGCCGATATCACCGCCCTGCTGGCGGCTATCGACAACGCCATGTACTGGAAACAATAAGGAACCGCCATGAACCGTATTAGCGCACTGATCCTTGACTGGGCAGGCACCACCGTAGACTTCGGCTCTTTCGCCCCGACGCAAATTTTCGTCGAGGCCTTCCGCCAGGCCTTCGATATTGAGATCACCCTTGAAGAGGCCCGCGTGCCAATGGGGCTTGGCAAGTGGCAGCACATTGAGGCGCTGGGCAAACTCCCTGCTGTCGATAGCCGCTGGCAGGCCAAATTTGGCCGCGCGATGACTGCCGCCGATATCGATGCGATCTATGCCGCGTTTATGCCGCTGCAAATCGCTAAGGTTGTCGATTTTTCCGCACCGATTGCCGGCGTTGTCGACACCATCGCCGCGCTACGCGCCGAGGGTCTGAAGATTGGCTCCTGCTCGGGTTATCCGCGCCCGGTGATGGAAAAGCTGGTACCGGCCGCCGCCGCCCAGGGCTACGCCCCGGACCACTGGGTCGCCACCGATGATCTTGCCGTCGGCGGTCGTCCGGGCCCGTGGATGGCGCTGCAGAACGTGATTACCCTGAGCATAGACGATGTGGCCCACTGCGTGAAGGTCGACGACGCCGCACCGGGCATCAGCGAAGGGTTACATGCCGGAATGTGGAGCGTCGGCCTGGCGGTGTCCGGTAACGAATTCGGCGCTACCTGGGAGGAGTACCAGGCGATGTCGAAAGAGGAAATCGCCACCCGTCGCGAGCGGGCGGCAGGCAAACTGTATGCCGCCGGGGCTCACTATGTGGTTGATACCCTGGCGGATCTGCCAGAAGTGATTGCCGACATCAACGCCCGGCTGGCAAAAGGCGAACGGCCGTAAGCGGGTTAATTCACCTTCACTTTGGTCGTCACCAGCAGGCCGGTAAACAGCATTAATATTCCTGACAACACCAGCGGCGACAGCAGCCCTAAGTGGTCGAGCGCAACACCGCCGACCGCGGCGCCGCAGGTGTTGGCAAGCTGGATCACCGCCACCTGAATCGACCCGGCTTTTTCCGCCTGATCGGAGAGCGAACGGGTGATCCACGTTGACCACCCCACCGGGATCAGCGCAAACGCGAAGCCCCAGATAATCGCCACCGTCGAGGCGACGATTTTGCTTTCTCCCCACAGTACCAGCGCCGCCGCGCAGGCTGTCAGCACCAGCGGCGAAATCGCCAGCGCCGCTTTGACCGAGCGCTTCAGCACTACCGAGGAGAGCGAGGTGCCGATAAAGCTGGCGATACCAAAGCTCAGCAGCACCAGCGTCAGGCCGTCGACGTCAAAACCGGCGAGGGTCATGTAAACCGGGCGAATATAGGTAAAGAAGGCGAACTGTCCGGCAAAGGCCATGAAAATGGCGCACATCCCGGCCATCACCCCCGGACGCTTCAGCAGACCAAACATATTTTGCTGCTGAGCCGCCGATTCACCCGGCAGCGACGGCAGCGCTTTCAGCACCCAGAGCGTACACAGCACGCCCATCACCGCCGCGCCGTTAAAGACGTTGCGCCAGCCGATAAGCCCGCCAAGGAAACTGCCCAATGGGGCGGCGATCACCAGCGCGATTGATACCGCGCCGAAGATAATCGATAGCGCTTTCGGCACCACGCGCATCGGCACCAGACGCATGGTCAGCGATGCCGACATCGCCCAGAAACCGCCGAGCGCCAGGCCCAGACAGGCGCGTCCCAGCAGCAGCAGGGTGAAGCTATCGGCAAACGATACCAGCAGGCAGGATAGCGTCAGCAGCAGCGAAAACAGGATAACCACGTAGCGGCGATCGGTTTTGCCGATAACCGTGGTGATAAACAGACTGGAAAACATCGCGACGAATGCCGTCGTCGTCACCGACTGCCCGGCCATCCCTTCGGAGATGCCTAAATCCAGCGCCATCGGCGTTAACAGGCTGACCGGCAAAAACTCGACGGTAATCAGGCAGGCGACGCAGAAAGCAACCGCGAAGACCGCCGACCAGTTTGGCCGCGCGAGATCGCGTGCATGGGGTTTGGTTTCATTTGAATGACTCATGAGTGACCTGCGAAGAAAGTGGCGGAAAGCTGCGCAGTGTAACATTTTGTATGTGACGTACTTAACGTTTTCGCAACTCTTCTCGCTTTTCATAACGTACTACAAAAGCGTAGCCTGAGAATACAGGCCTCGTCATTCTGCCGGATGGCGCTTACGCTTATCCGGCCTACAAGTGACGAGTGCGGAAACCGTAGGCCGGAAAAGGCGCAGCCGCCATCCGGCACACAAAAGCGATGAACCACAGGCCGGATAACAATGAGATCAGTGCAGCCAGTGCACGCCGCCTTCCGGGAGAAACAGGTCGTTATAGCGCTGCTGTAGGTTATGTAAATCGATCACATCCGGGTCCAGTTCGCGCAGAAAACCTTGCGCCAGGCGGATCTGCGCGTCGGTAATCGGCGCCGCTAATCGCGCTTTTTGCATCAGGCGATACCAGTAATGCAGGTTTTTTTCGCTGGCGTCGACAATCGCAACCTGCCAGATGAGCAGCACCTGCGCGGCATTCTGCAGATGTGCTTCATTCGGCCGCTCCAGGTAACGCAAATACTCATTACCGGCGGTTTTTCCCAGCTGATCGATCATCGATTCCAACGGAACAGGCGTAATGCCAAGGCGTTCGCTCAGGCGACGAATCGCGCGGCGTGAATCAGAGGTAAGCACCCGAAATCCCACAACAAATACCACTATCAGGGTGGCCAGTCCTATCCAGATCATGCATCCTCTCATCCAATCGCAGCCTCACTATCATAATGGGAATTTGCCTGCTGTCGACTGTCGGACGAACCATAATGTGACTTATCGCGTTACTTTATAGTTTTAACGAATTAATCAATCATACTGACATAAAGAAACAATATATTAAAAACAAATATTCGCATTAATGTAATTAGCTTAATCTATGAATTGCTATTTTTGCACTGTAATAATTAAGCATGTTATCCTTTTATGGATTCACTACCCTTATCAAGCAACGGAATGCATATTATGCAACACACCTATTTAGCAAAACATATAGATGACGATGGCCTTGCCAGACTCAATGCCGAGACGAGAAGTAATACAGATAAACTCACGCACGCGGGTAAACTCTCCTGTGTAAATGATGATTATTGCGAAATAACTCGTAACTACACATCATTTTATGGCATGAATATTCTGTGCATTGCATTGTTCTTACCAATGGTTATATTGATATTTCTTGGGGTCATTGCGTTTTTATATGAAGCAGCTTTTGATTTTGAATGGTATATTGACTCATTCTGGGCCGACCCAAACAAACAACAAGTGACACTGATTTTACATTTTACAATATTAGTATTATTCGCACTGGCCTTTCCTTTAGCAGCACTGGTAAATTACTCAGTTTTCGCTCCCAGGCATTATCCAATCCGTTTTAATCGCAAAACTGGGAAAGTTTATGTTTATGAGTATATTCTCCATGATTTATTTCATACTCAGCCCTATACATTTTTCTTCCACCATCCTTTCTATAAAAAGACAAAACCTGAATACAAAGAATTTGCCTGGAGCGATATTAAAGGAATTTGTCAGTTTTCGAATAATAACGCGCGACTTAACTGTCATGTATATGAAAACAACAGCATCGTTGACTCCTTTACACTCACTACGGGTGATATGGGAACAGAAACAATGCTGTTGAATAACTATAAACTATGGCTGTGGATCAGTAGCTATATGGATTTCAAAGACGAGATATTAGATATGACCGTCAATCCTAACGTGGGTATTTACGGGCGCAAAGTCGAATGGCCTGAGGTGATGCTTAAGAAATCTACGGTGTCATCATTAGATGAATATGAAAAAATCACCGAAACGGTATCATAGTCAATAGGCAAAGGAATGCATATGCTCCCGATCCAGAACCATTATTTAGCAAAGCAAATTACCGATACGGAACTTAAAAACCTTATCGCAGAGACTCCAGGCGATACAAATAAGTTAACGCATGCGGGGAAATTATCCTATGTTAATGATGACTATTGTGAAATCACTCGCAATCACTCTTCATTTTATGGGATGAACATTCTCTATATCATTATGCTATTACCTTTGGTTATTTTATCATGTTTGGGAATCATTATGTTTTTATACTATATGATTTTCGATTTCAAAAGTTACGCGGCTTTTTTTTGGCAAGAGAAAAGTGAACTCCTGCTAACACTCACTATCCATTTTGGCGTCATTATTATATTGACCATAGCTTATTTCTCCTCATTTGCAGTAAATTACTGCTTCTTTTCGCCACGACATTACCCAATTCGTTTTAATCGAAAAACAGGAAAAATTTATATTTGCGAATACGTTTTTTTTGTACTGCTCCAAAGACCGAACCGCAACTATAAAGCCAGAACCCGCTTTCCATTCTATAAACGGACCCGGCCAGAATACAAAGAATTCTCCTGGGATTCTATAAAAGGCTATTATGATTTTTATCAGCAAAGGTCGTGTATTTGCTGCCATGTTTATCAAAATGAAAACATTGCCGACACATTTACGCTTATTTCAGAAAAAACTATTATTGAGTCTGAATATTTTAATAACTATAAACTCTGGGCTTGGGTTAACCACTATATGGATTTCAAAGACGAGATGTTAGATATGACCGTCAATCCTAACGTGGGTATTTACGGGCGCAAAGTCGAATGGCCGGAGGCGATGCTTAAAAAATCTACCGCGTCATCGTTAGAAGAATATGAAAAAATCGCCGACTAATTTAATGCGTTTGCCGCCCAGAAAACCCTATAAAAAAGCCCGGCGCAATGGCCGGGCAAGGTTACCAAATACCTGGTGAATCAGGCAGTCTGCAAAACTCGATTCTTTTTCTCGCGGCGAATTTTACGCTCTTCGAAGATAGCCACGATGGCCATCAGGCAGATACAGCCGATGGCGGCGGCGTCCAGCGCCGCAAAGGTGCCGGCCCAGCCGGTCAGGCCGAAGACCGGCGTGCCGTCGGCGATCATCCCGAGACCCAGTTTGGCGAAGCTATCGCCGATCAGATAGGCGAAGGTGCCCTTGATTCCATCGGCGGCGCCGATCGCTTTTTTCGGCACAAAGCCGACGGCGGCGACGCCGATCAACAGTTGCGGACCAAACACCAGGAAGCCCAGCGCAAACAACGAGGCCAGATAGACGTACTGGTTGCTGGCATGTTGGTAAACCCCGAGGGTGGCGATAATCAGCGCCAGCGCGACGCAGGCTACCAGCGCGCGGCGGCCGTTGGCCAAGTCCGACAACCAGCCCCACAGTAGCGTGCCAACCAGCGCGCCGACTTCAAATAGGGTAAAGCCCTGAATCGCCACCTCTTTAGACAGCTTCAGCTCCTGGAAGGCATACACGGTGGACCACTGATCGATACCGATACGCACCACGTAGAGGAAGATGTTGGAGAAACACAGCAGCCAGATCACTTTGTTTTTCAGCACGTACTCAACAAAGATCTGCCACTTGGTCATCGCATTTTCTTCAGTCTCTTTGTCCTCTTCGCTGATCGCTTCGCCAAACAGCTCTTCCGCCGTGCCGAGGCCGTAGGATTCCGGAGAGTCGCTACCGTAGCGCAGGCCAATAAAGCCAACGATCAGCGCAATAATCGACGGGAAGATAAACATGCCTATCACATGGCCGTCGAACAGATAGTTGGCGCCAAACAGCGCCACGCCCGCCGCGCCCGCGCCGCCGAGGTTGTGGGAGATATTCCAGAAGCCGAGGAAGGTGCCGCGTTTGCGTCTGGGCGTCCACTTGGTGATGGTGGAATAGCTGCACGAGCCGCCGGTGCTCTGGAAGAAACCGCTCAGCGCATAGAAGGCGATCATCAGGAACAGGCTGGTTGAACCCGCCCCCATGCTGGCGCTAAAGCCCAGCATACAGATAGCGGAGAGGATCAGCATAAACGGCAGGAACTGCTTGGTGTTTTTACCGTCGGCATAATAAGAGACCAGCGTCTTGCCCACGCCGTAGGTAATGGAAAAGCCCAGGCCAATCATCCCCAGTTGCGTCATGCTCAACCCGTAGGTGGAGATCATGTCGTTCTGCGCGATGTTAAAGTTCTTGCGGATCAGATACATGGTCAGGTAGCCGATGAAGACCACCAGATAGGACTGCATGAAAGGTTTGAACCACATTTTGCGCCGCACGTCGAGCGGCAGATCCAGGGTCGGCTTGCGCACCTGATTCAGAAAGGCCAGCATGGGTATCTCCTGAGCTGATTTTTTATGCCTGCGTAATAACCAGGCATTGTAAAAACCAGCGCGCCGTCTGGCCTGAGACGGCGTCCAGGTGAAACCGGGAAAATTTCTTAGTTTTGCCCCGTTCGCGGCGAAAGGGTGAGCTACATCACGCTTCGCTGGCGGTACGCGGCGCCTGCGCGTTTAAAAACGGCAGCAGCAGCAGCGCGGAAATGCCGGCGGCAATCGCAATCACCACGAAGAATCCGGTCCAGTGCCAGATATCCATCACCTGCGCCAGCGGCCAGCCGGAAAGCGAGGCGCCAAGATAAGCGAACAGGCCGACAAACCCGGTCGCCGCCCCGGCGGCTTCTTTATGCGAACATTCCGCCGCCGCCATGCCGATCAGCATCTGCGGGCCGAAGACGAAGAATCCGGTGGTGAAGAAGCAGGCCGCCTGCATGACATAGCTGGCGAACGGCATCAGCCACAGCCCGCCAACCGACAGCAAAATTCCGGCGGCGAAAATCAGGTTCATCGGCCCGCGATTGCCGTTAAACAGCTTATCCGAGCCCCACCCCGCCACCAGCGCGCCGATAAAACCGCCCAGCTCAAACATGGTCACCGCCGAGTTAGCGGTCACCAGATCGACGCCAAGCGTCTCCGACATATACAGATTGCCCCAGTCGTTAATCGCCGCCCGCACCACGTACACCAGCACATAGCACAGCGATAACAGCCAGATATAGGGATTGGCCAATACGTAGCGGGTCAGGATCTCTTTGCGCGTCAGCCCTGCGCCTTCCTGCTGCTGGGCGATTTCCAGCGCATCGTGACGCCAGTCGCCTACGGCGGGTAACCCCACCGCCTGCGGGCGATCGCGCAGCCGCCAGCACAGATACAGTCCGGCGAGGATCGCCAGACAGCCGGCAATCGTCATCCCCGCACGCCAGCCGTAGTGCAGCGCCGCCGCCCCCACGACCATTGGGATCAGCGCGCCGCCGACGTTATGCGCGGTATTCCACAGCGCCCACCAGCCGCCGCGCTCGGTTCGCGAATACCAGGCCGTCAGCAGCCGGGCGCACACCGGCGAGCCCCAGCCCTGGAAGAAGGCATTCAGCGCCCACAGCAGCGCGAAAGCCCACAGCGAGGTGGAAAAACCGAACAGAATATTCACCACCCCGGTGGCAATCAGCCCCAGCCCCATAAAATAGCGGGCATCAGAACGGTCGCTGACGATACCGGAGAAAAATTTCGACAGCCCGTAAGTGATGTAAAACAGCGTGGCCAGCAGGCCAATATCGCTGCGGGTCAGCACATTGCTGGCCAGAATTTCAGGTACCGCGGCATTAAAGCTTTTGCGGGTGAAATAAAATAGCGCGTAACCAAGCCAGATAGTGAGCAGAATATGGCGACGCCAGTAACGATAACGCTCGTCCAGCTCGCGTTTATCGCTAATTGGCGCGGCGTCCGGCGGCGCTTTTAAAAAGGCAAACATCGGCGCTCCTTTCAGACGTAACGCAGCGGTAAATTGACGCACACGCGGGTACCGTGTGTACAGGAGATAGTTAACGTACCGCCCAGCGCGGTCACGCGCTCACGCATGCCGGTCAGGCCGAACCCCTGCAGATTCGACCCCGGCGGCAGGCCGCAGCCGTCATCCTCCAGCACCAACATCAATCGCCCATCCTGCTGCCAGCCCTGGAGGGTGACGGCGCTGGCGCTGGCGTGCTTGACGATATTATTCAGTCCCTCCTGGCAAACGCGAAACAGCGTCATGCGCTGGTTTTCGCTAAGCCCCGGCTCGTTAATCCGCCATTCGAGATGGCTGACGATGCCGCGGTCTTCCAGTTCCATTTCGCGCATCAACGAACGTATCGCCTGTTCAAGCGGCAGATCGTCAAGCTGGCGCGGACGCAGACGACCAAGCAGTCTTCGCACAGAGTCGTAAACCCCCAGCGACAGCTGTTCTATCAACTGACCGCTCTGCCGTACGCTACCGTTGTGTGGCGCCAGACGCTGCACGATCCCCGCCTGGGTGCGAATTGCCGTGATAGTCTGGCCAATATCATCGTGGAGCTCGCGCGCCACGTCGCGCCGCACGCTCTCTTCCGTTTCCAGCAGGCGTTCCGCCAGCCGCCGATTACGCGCCAGCTCGTTCTGTAGCGACAGGTTAAGCTCGCGCAATCGCTGGATCCCTGCTCCCAGCAGCAGTCCGGTCAGGCTCTGGGCTAGCAGTGAAAGCAATAAATCAACCGGGTGATCGTGCCAGGTTTGGCTGGCAATCAGCGCAATGGCGTTCATCAGGGTGGCGATCAGCGCCCCTTGCCAGCCGTAGTGCCAGGCGAGAGCGATAATCGGCAGCGCCAGACAAAAAGGGGTAAAGCGGGAGAGTTCGGCGGGCAATCCGAGCTGTAGCCACAGGCTGACGGTAAAGAGCAGCAGGTACCAGATCAGATGCCGGCCACGCCAGTTAACCGGCTGCGACACCAGCGACGGTCCCAGCGGCCGCCAGACGGTGCTGGTAAGATAGTGCCAGATAACCAGGCAGGTCGGCGCCAGCGTCAGGCCGCCGGTCAGCGTCAACAACAGCGCGGTCAATCCTTCGCTCCCTTGCGCCAACCACGGCAGCGATTGCAGCAGCGAGGCGGCGATCAGCGCCCCGCCCTGTCGCAACAATGTCAGCCAGTCGCGCTGATGGCGATAGCGTGAAATCAACGCTACCGGCAGCAGGGTCAGCAGACTTCCGGTCATCAATATTATAGGGTGCGCCAGCGCCACTTCCTGCGCCAGCCAGAAGATAAGCAGCCACTCGGCTCCCAGCAGCACCGGCCAGTAGCCACGCGGGCACTGCAGCATCAGCCCTAAACGCAGGCCAAAGGGAAACAGCAGCACCGCCAGGTCCGCGCGTTCCACCAGATGCAGACTGATGCTCCACAGGCAGAACCAGGCGGCTGAGAAGATAAAGGCGCAGCCGATCACCGACAGCAATCGTGAGACGACGGCCTTCATTGCCAGCTATCGAACATGCGGCGCGCCAGCTCAACGTCGTTACTGACGCCCAGTTTTTCCAGCAGGTTGGCGCGGTGAACGTGAACGGTTTTCGGCGACAAGCCGAGCTCGGCGGCGATCTCTTTCACCGCCATGCCCTGCGCCAGCTTTTCCGCCACCTGGCGTTCACGTTTGGTGAGCGGATCCTGGCGCCCTGCAGCCAGCTTCATGGCGATATCCGGCGTGAGATAGCAACCGCCCGCCGCCACCGTGCGGACCGCGGCGATAAGTTCATCCGGGCTGCAGCGTTTCGACAGGAAGCCGCGCGCGCCGGCGTTCAGCGCCTGCTCGATCAGCGCCGGGCTATCGTGCACCGACAACATGATGGTCGCCATCCCCTTAGGCAGCTGGCTTAGCAACTCCAGCCCGGAAATATCCGGCATTGAGATATCGCAGATACAGACCTGTACACCGCGCCCCGGTAGCCCCGCCAGCGCCTCCCGTCCACAGCCGAATTCAGCGACAACCTGAAAATCAGCTTCCAGCCCCAGCAGCTGAGCAAAACCGGAGCGGACAATCAAATGATCGTCAATAAGGGCGATGGTAGTCATGGTGTTTCCTGGTGCTTGAAAGCGCCGGATGGCGGCGTAAACGCCTTATCCGGCCTACGGATTCACTCCCTGTAGGCCGGATAAGCGCAGCGCCATCCGGCAAAGGCGCTTACCTTAGCGGTAAGCGCGTAGCTGTTCAAGCCTTGAGCGTTATTCGAAGAACACCGCAATTTTGTTAAACATGGTGGGATCGGATTGGTTACGCGCCACGTTGGTGACATCTTCCAGCTTTTCAATCTGGCTAATCATCTGCCCCAGCCGCTGGTCATCATTTACCAGCAGCCAGATGCGGCTGTGCTCGCTGCCCTGGATCGGCAAGCAGAGAATGCCTTCAACGTTAAACGCGCGGCGGGCAAATAGCCCGCAGACGTGGGTCATGACGCCAGGGTGGTTGCGGACGGTGAGTTCCAGAATGACGTTATCGTGTTGCTTTTGCATGGCTTATTCCCCCACCATCTCAGTATTGGCCGCACCCGGCGGTACCATCGGATACACTTTCTGCTGCGCGTCGATACGCACGTGGATCAACGCCGGACCCGGACGGTCGATAATCGCCTGCAGCGCCGCCTGCGGATCTGCTTCGTTATTTAAATCACAGGTTTGCAGACCAAAACCGGCGGCGATCTGCATAAAGTTAATCATCCCCGGATAGGTCGCGGCGAAGACGCCCTGTTGATAGAACAGGCTCTGCTGCTGATGCACCAGCCCCAGCGCTTCGTTGTTCATCAGGATGATTTTTACATCCAGCTGATTTTCGGCAGCGGTGGCCATCTCCTGAATATTCATCATCAGGCTGCCGTCGCCAGAAAAGCAAATAACCTTACGCTGTGGATTGGCCAGCGCCGCGCCGATGGCCGCCGGCAGGCCGAAGCCCATGGTACCGAGACCGCCGGAAGTCAGCCACTGGCGCGGACGGTTGAGCGGATAGGCCTGCGCCGTCCACATCTGATGCTGGCCAACGTCGGTGGTGATGATCGCCTCATCATCAACGCAGGCGGCCACGGCGTTAATCAGGCCGTAATGGGAGAGCGGGTCGCTTTCCTGCGGGATGGCGCAGGGGAATTCTCTTTGTAAATCAGCCACCAGCTGGCGCCACTCATCACGCGGCTGCGCTTCAATCTGCGGAATAAGCTGGGCTAAGACCTCCGCCACATCGCCCTGAATCGCTACGTGCGGTTGCTTAATTTTGCCCAGCTCCGAGCGGTCGATATCGACGTGAATAATCTTCGCGTTCGGGCAGAACTGCTCGGTCTTGCCAATCGCCCGGTCATCAAAACGCGCACCTAAAACAATCAGTAAATCAGCCTCTTGCAGAATAAAGTTAGTGCTGCGCGCGCCGTGCATCCCCAGCATGCCCAGCGACAACGGATGTGCCTTCGGCAGCATACCCAGCGCCATTAAGGTCATGGTGGTCGGCAGGTTGGCTTTTTCCGCCAGTTCCCGAATCGGCTGCGGCGCGTTAATCACGCCGCCGCCCAGATACAGTACCGGGCGTTTCGCCGCGTTGATCATTGCCGCCGCTTCACGCACGCTTTCAGGCGCGAATGCCGGGGCCGGGGCGCGCTCGCCTGGCTCAGGCAGCGTTTCCAGTTCAATCGTCGCCGACTGTACGTCCTTAGGAATATCTATCCACACCGGCCCGGGGCGCCCGGACTGGGCAATACGGAAGGCGTCGCTCATCACCTGCGGCAGCTCGGCGATGTCGCGCACCAGGTAGTTATGCTTGGTGATGGGGATAGAAATGCCGTAGGTATCGACTTCCTGGAAGGCATCGGTGCCAATCATTGAGGCCGGAACCTGGCCGGTGATGCAGACCAGCGGAATAGAATCGAGGCGGGCATCGGCGATGGCGGTAATCAGGTTGGTGGCGCCCGGGCCGCTACAGGCCATGCAGACCGCGGGTTTACCTTCGGTACGCGCCATCCCCTGAGCGATAAAACCCGCCCCCTGCTCGTGGCGCGCCAGAATGTGGCGGATCTGCGTGCTTTGGCTCAAGGCATCGTAGATGGGCAGGATGGAGCCGCCCGGAATGCCGCTGACCATAGTGATACCCTGGCGTTCCAGTAAATGAACAACCAGCTGCGCGCCGGTAAAGCGCATTGTGTTTGATGTGGTGCCCGAACTTGCCATGCTCCAGTCCTTTTATTCTGGGCCGACTTTACCGGGGGGCTCGCCAACAAAAAACCCCGCTCGGTTTGCGCCGGCGGGGTTTGGAATTCGTGTTGTTCCGGACCCTACGGCGCATTGCCGACGACGACCACCACAGACACGACGACCACCGCGGCAGGCGCGGTTTTTAGTAGGGTCGAAATCATCATGGCAGCGTTCATTAGGGACCTGTTGTGTCAAAAAATAAGCTGAATTTATACAAACACAGGTTTTGCGTTTTCACAATGGATTTATTTTCATCCACGAGAATTTGCGCGAAAGATCACAATTCGCGACATCAGCGGCAGAAAACAAAAAACCCCGCCGGAGCGAGGTTTTTATCAGCATTTTTACGGGTGGTAGCCGCAAGCACACTGTATTACGTCAACGACAAAAGTATACGCGATCGCTGCAATTCGCGCAATTTAAGGTCGAAATTTCTCTGTCATAGAGTATGGATGGCGGATGCGAATTTGTCCAAAAAATACTGTTCATACATACAGTATTTATCTATACTGGATGTGTTCACTTTGTGCCATTCGGGGGCCGCAAGTTTGACCGGCGCAACGAAGTCCTGGCTGAAACGGGTGGTGCCGTCAGTGCCTTAACCCCGAGAGAGCACACTGTGTTACGTCAACAATGCGTCGTGTCCGGCCCGTGCGGCCATCACTGCGCAACCCCTGTGAGAACAGGGATAAGCTGGCAACAGGCAGCGGAAAGGTACGTCAGCTTATTGTGCTCCTTAACCACAGGAGACGCGCGTATGGGCGGAATGGATATTATTATTTTAATCCTGAAACTCATGGTTGCTGTGTTGCAACTACTTGATGCAGTCCTGAAACAGTTCCGCTGATTCAGGTTCAAGTCGCACCTGAGGGGGGTGGGCAACCGCCCCCCTGCAGGCGCCCTGCGGGCGTTCCGGGATGACTTGATGGAGGAACCATGCCACCGCTATTAATTGCCGCAACGACGCCGGATGATCCGGGGTTCGTCGCGCTGCGCGCCGAAAGCCTTGAACAGCACTTCAATATGCTGCGTCGGCTGGCGGAAAACTGGCAAAGCGGCAAAAACCGCTTTAACGCCCCTGGTGAAAAGCTGCTGGGCGCGTTCGTCCGTGGCCAGTTAGTTGGGGTCTGCGGTCTGAACGTCGACCCCTTCAGCCAGCAGCCGCGGGCCGGGCGCATTCGCCATCTCTATATTCGCGATAGCCATCGCCGCCAGGGAATTGGCCAGCAGCTGCTGGTCTCGGTCATCACGCATTCCGGCGCCTGGTTCGATTTCCTTAATACCCATGCCCCGGCGCAGGCCTGGCCCTTTTATGAACGCTTTGGTTTCCGCCCGGTATACGATGAGCCTCGGGTTACGCATCGCCTGTTCTGCTCGCTGTAAGCGCGGCTGGTTGGCGCAGCGGGCGCGTGTTACAGTCCGCTGACCTTAACTGCTGAATTTGCCTGCGATGACCATCACCGTATTCTGCATTTTGCTGTTCGCCGCACTGCTGCACGCCAGCTGGAACGCTATCGTCAAAGCCAGCGGCGATAAAATGTACGCGGCGATAAGCGTCAGCGGGTCGGCCTCGCTGATCGCCCTGGTGATGCTCCCCTTCGCGCCACAGCCGACGCTGGCCAGCGCCCCCTATCTGGTGGCGTCATGTGTATTACAGGTGGTGTATACGGTACTGGTGGCGAAGACCTATCAGGTGTCGGATATGAGCCAGACCTATCCGCTAATGCGCGGCACCGCGCCGCTGCTGGTCGCGGCTATCAGCGTGATATTTCTCGGCGATCGCTTATCGCCGCTGGCCTGGTTGGGTATTGGCGTCATCTGTCTGGCGATTCTGGCAATGGCCTTCAACGGCCGCGTCAGTTCCCGCAAAGGCATCATGCTGGCGCTGATCAACGCCTGTTTTATCGCGGGCTATACGCTGGTGGATGGCACCGGGGTTCGGCTGGCGGGATCGGCGCTCGGCTATACCCTGTGGACCTTTTTTATGAACGGTTGCTGCCTGCTGTGCTGGGCGATGGCGGCACGGCGGCGCGAAGCCAGCCGTTATTTACGCCAGCACTGGAAAAAGGGCATCCTCGGCGGCGTCGGCACCATGGGATCCTACGGCCTGGCGCTATGGGCGATGACTCAGGCGCCGCTGGCGGTGGTCGCCGCGCTGCGTGAAACCTCCATTCTGTTCGGCGCGCTGATCGCATTTATCGTCCTGAAGGAACAAGTGGTAGCGCTGCGCATCGTTGCCGCCTGTGGTATTGCCGCTGGAGCAATCCTGCTGCGTCTCTCATAGATTAAAATGGCAACATTAGTTGCCGATCCTGTTTACAAAACCTGCCTGAATTTTCCCCAACAATCGGTGCTATGTAGTTGTTCTGTCATTTTATTGTGGTAGATTCCTCCATCGTTTAAGGGGTGTGCCAGTCACATATTCTTCATTTCTCATTGCTCACGAAGTATTCATCGACATGAAACGGCATAAGAACTTCAATTTGTTGTTGATGCTGGTACTGCTGGTGGCCGTTGGCCAGATGGCGCAGACCATTTATATTCCGGCTATCGCCGACATGGCGGTATCGCTTAACGTCCGTGAAGGGGCGGTACAAAGCGTAATGGCGGCCTACCTCCTGACGTACGGCATTTCGCAGCTGTTCTACGGCCCGCTCTCTGACCGCGTGGGCCGCCGCCCGGTGATCCTCGTCGGGATGTCTATTTTTATGCTGGCGACGCTGGTTGCCATCACCACCCATAGCCTGCCGGTGTTGATCGCCGCCAGCGCCATGCAGGGGATGGGCACCGGCGTCGGCGGCGTCATGGCGCGCACCCTGCCGCGAGACCTGTATGAAGGCGCGCAGCTACGTCACGCCAACAGTTTGTTAAATATGGGGATACTGGTCAGCCCGCTGATTGCGCCGCTGCTCGGCGGCATCCTCGATACCCTGTGGAACTGGCGCGCCTGCTACGCCTTCTTACTGGTGCTGTGCGCGGGCGTGACCTTCAGCATGGCGAAATGGATGCCGGAAACGCGGCCACAAGGCGCGCCGCGGACGAAACTACTGGCCAGTTACAAAACGCTGTTCGGTACCGGCGCCTTTAACTGTTACCTGTTGATGCTGGTGGGCGGGCTGGCCGGGATTGCGGTGTTCGAAGCCTGTTCCGGCGTGCTGATGGGCGCGGTGCTCGGCCTGAGCAGTATGGCGGTCAGTATTCTGTTTATTCTGCCGATCCCGGCGGCGTTCTTCGGCGCGTGGTTCGCTGGCCGTCCGAATAAACGCTTCTCAACGCTGATGTGGCAGTCGGTTATCTGCTGCCTGCTGGCGGGAGTTATGATGTGGTTGCCGGGGCTGTTCGGCGTTATGACCGTCTGGACATTATTGGTGCCTGCGGCGCTGTTCTTCTTCGGCGCGGGTATGTTGTTCCCGCTGGCTACCAGCGGCGCGATGGAGCCATTTCCGTTCCTCGCCGGTACCGCTGGCGCGCTGGTTGGCGGCTTGCAGAATATCGGCTCCGGCGTGCTGGCCTGGCTGTCGGCGATGATGCCGCAAACGGGGCAAAGCAGCCTCGGCCTGCTAATGATGTTAATGGGGCTGTTGATTCTGCTGTGCTGGCTGCCGCTGGCCTCGCGCTTTACCAGCCACCAGCAGCCGGTATAAGCGCCGCTGGCGCTCCCCGGATAGCGGCTTACGCCTTATCCGGGCTACCGTTCTGATGAAGGCCCCCGGCAGTGGGTTCCGTAGAACCGTAGCCCTGCTAAGCGTAGCGCAAGCAGGGAAATCCCCGGATAGCGGCTTACGCCTTATCCGGGCTACCGTTCTGATGAAGGCCCCGGCGGTGGGTTCCGTAGAACCGTAGCCCTGCTAAGCGTAGCGCAAGCAGGGAAATCCCCCGGATAGCGGCTTACGCCTTATCCGGGCTACCGTTCTGATGAAGGCCCCCGGCAGTGGGTTGCGCAGAACCGTAGCCCTGCTAAGCGTAGCGCAAGCAGGGAAATCCCCCGGATAGCGGCTTTTACCCTATGTCAGGCTGTGCAGCCATTCGATAAAGGCGTCGATTTTCGGCCACTGACGGCCCGGCAGGGTCGTCACATAGTAGTGCTGGTGACACTTCAGCGTCATGTCGCCGAACGGCGCGATAAGCTCCCCGCTCTCTAACCGCTTCTGCACCAACCGCTTACGCCCCATCGCTACCCCGACGTCATTCATCGCCGCAATCACCGCTAAATCAGAACGATCGAAGCCGATACCCGACGATTGCGGCAATTCAATTGCAAATTGCTGCGCCCAGCTGAACCACTCATCGGTGCCGGAATCATTGCTCCATGCCTGGCGGTCATGGAGTAACGTGCAGTAGCGCAGATTGCCTGGATTGTGGATTAACTGCTGCTGTTGCGCGTATTTCGGCGTACATACCGGCACGATCGCTTCATCCATCAGAAAATGATGGCTGAGCTGTGTTGACGGCGCGTCATCAAAATAGATTGCCAGATCGATACCCGCGCGCTGTAGATTGACGTTATCGTTGCCGGTGAGCACAGTCAGCGAGATGGACGGATAGCGGCGAGTGAAATCGCCCAGCGCCGGTACCAGCCAGCACTGCGCGATCGACGGGCGCGAGTACACCGTCAGCGTGCCGGAGAGCTCCTGATTTTTAATATCCAGAATCTCCTGGTTAAGGCTATCCAGCGAGGATTTCAACGCCCAGAATACCCGCCGCCCCTCGCGGGTCAGCTCCACCCTGCGGTGCGAACGTATAAATAGCTGAATACCCAGCTCTTCTTCCAGCTGGTTGATGCGATGGCTAACGGCGCTCGGCGTCAGCGACAGCTCTTCCGCCGCCAGTGCAAAGGACTCATGGCGAGCCGCGACTTCAAAGGTGTACAGCTTTGACAACTGCCAGCCGTTCAGCAGCCGATTGCCTATCTCTTTCATCACATCCATCACAATTCCTCGCCTTTTCTTTGCCGGTAAGTGTAAAAAAAACGCAGCCGGAGCGCGCCTGAAAGATGAATAAAAGTGACCCAATACACATTTAACGGGCTATTTAAGAACCAAATCACGCTTTTGCATCAATTTGGATCACCTGAAAGGCGATTTTTATCGTTTGTCAGCCTATGTCGCTTTTCTGTTCAATAACCACACGTTATTTACGGCGAGGTGGGGTATGGAATCTCAAATCTGGGTGGTAGGCACGCTATTTATCAGTATCGTGTTAATCGTTTTAACGATCGTCAAACTGAAGTTTCATCCGTTTCTGGCGCTCCTGCTGGCGAGCTTTTTCGTCGGCGCGATGATGGGCATGGGGCCGCTGGATATGGTCAACGCCATTGAGAGCGGTATTGGCGGTACGCTTGGCTTCCTGGCGGCGGTGATCGGTCTCGGTACCATCCTCGGGAAGATGATGGAAGTCTCCGGCGCGGCGGAACGCATCGGCCTGGCGCTACAGCGCTGTCGCTGGTTGTCGGCGGACGTAATTATGGTGCTGGTTGGCCTGATCTGCGGTATTACGCTGTTTGTTGAAGTCGGCGTGGTGCTGCTAATCCCGCTGGCGTTCTCCATTGCCAAAAAAACCAATACCTCGCTGCTGAAGCTGGCCATCCCCCTGTGTACCGCGCTGATGGCGGTGCATTGCGTGGTGCCGCCGCATCCGGCCGCGCTGTTCGTGGCGAATAAACTCGGCGCAGATATCGGTACGGTCATCGTCTATGGCCTGCTGGTGGGCCTGATTGCCTCGCTGGTTGGCGGCCCATTGTTCCTCAAGCTGCTCGGCAACCGCCTGCCGTTTAAACCGGTGCCGACCGAGTTTTCTAACCTTGAAGTACGCGAAGAATCGACGCTGCCCTCGCTCGGCGCTACGCTATTTACCGTGCTGCTACCGATTGGGCTGATGCTGGTGAAAACCGTCGCTGAATTGAACATGACTAAAGGCGGCACGCTGTATATGTTGCTGGAATTTATCGGCAACCCGATCACCGCGATGTTTATTGCCGTTTTTGTCGCTTATTACATTCTCGGTATTCGTCGCCAGATGGGGATGGGCGTCCTGCTAACTCATACTGAAAACGGCTTCGGATCGATTGCTAATATTCTGCTGATTATTGGCGCGGGCGGCGCGTTCAACGCGATTTTGAAATCCAGCGGCCTGGCCGATAGCCTGGCGGTGATCCTCTCGAATCTGCATATGCATCCGATTCTGCTGGCCTGGCTGGTGGCGCTGATCCTTCACGCCGCCGTCGGTTCCGCTACCGTAGCCATGATGGGCGCCACCGCTATCGTCGCCCCGATGCTGCCGCTGTATCCCGGCGTAAGTCCGGAGATCATCGCTATTGCCATCGGTTCCGGCGCCATTGGCTGCACGATCGTAACGGATTCCCTGTTCTGGCTGGTGAAACAATACTGTGGCGCAAGCCTCAGCGAAACGTTCAAGTATTATACGACGGCGACATTTATCGCTTCTTTACTTGCACTCGCCGCCACCTTCCTGCTTTCTTTCATCATCTAAGCGAACGAGACGTAATATGAAAAACGCTGACCTGACCCAATTAACCGCGACCTTCCCGCTTGTGCAGGAGCTGATCGCGCTGAAAGAAACCACCTGGTTTAACCCGGCGACGACGACCCTGGCGCAAGGTTTGCCCTATGTCGGCCTGACCGCCGCAGATGTAAAAGACGCTCACGAACGCCTGCAGCGCTTCGCGCCGTATCTGGCGGAAGCCTTTCCGGAAACGGCCGCCACCGGCGGGATTATCGAATCAGAAGTGGTTGCCATTCCGGCAATGAAACGCCGCCTCGAGCAACAATTCAATCAGCCGATTAATGGCGATCTGTTACTGAAAAAAGATAGCCACCTGCCGATTTCGGGTTCCATTAAGGCGCGCGGCGGCATTTATGAAGTGCTGACCCATGCGGAAAAGCTGGCGCTGGAAGCCGGGCTGCTCACCATCGCAGATGATTATCGCAAATTGCTGACGCCGGAATTCAAACAGTTCTTCAGCCAGTACAGCATCGCCGTCGGTTCTACCGGCAACCTCGGTATGTCGATCGGCATCATGAGCGCGCGCATCGGTTTTAAGGTCACGGTGCATATGTCGGCGGATGCCCGCGCATGGAAAAAGGCCAAACTGCGCAGCCACGGCGTAACGGTCGTTGAGTATGAAGAAGATTACGGCGTGGCGGTCGAACAGGGGCGCAAGGCGGCGGAATCCGACCCGAACTGTTTCTTCATCGACGATGAAAACTCGCGCACGCTGTTCCTCGGCTATGCCGTGGCCGGCGAACGCCTGAAAGCGCAGTTTGCCCAAGCAGGACGCGTGGTCGATGCCGATCACCCGCTGTTCGTCTATCTGCCATGCGGCGTTGGCGGCGGCCCCGGGGGCGTCGCATTCGGCCTGAAACTGGCGTTTGGCGACCACGTTCACTGTCTGTTCGCCGAACCGACCCATTCGCCCTGTATGCTGCTCGGCATTTACACCGGGCTCCATGACCAGATTGCGGTGCAGGATTTAGGGATTGATAACCTGACCGCCGCCGATGGTCTGGCGGTCGGCCGCGCTTCCGGCTTCGTTGGCCGGGCGATGGAGCGCCTGCTCGACGGCCTGTATACCCTTGACGATCAAACGATGTACGACATGCTGGGCTGGCTGGCAACGGCGGAAAACATTCGCCTTGAGCCGTCCGCGCTGGCCGGGATGGCAGGGCCGCAGCGCGTCTGCGCCAGTAAAGCGTACCATCAGCTACAAGGACTGAGCGACGAACAGCTACGTCAGGCCACCCACCTGGTATGGGCGACCGGCGGCGGTATGGTGCCGGAAGAAGAGATGGCGCAGTATCTGGCGAAGGGACGTTAAATCGCTCGCAGCAGCGGCATCAGTTCGCCCGGTGACCGCTGCTGTTTACGCAGATCGCGCATAACCCGCATACAGGGGGCGCTGGCGACATAGAACTGGCGGTAGCCTTCACAGAGCGGGTCGTCGTCGCCCGCGCACAGCCTCCGCCATGCACAGACAAAACAGGCGCTATTGGCGGCCACCTGCCGCTGTTCGCGCAGCGGTTCGCCGCACCAGATACGCAGGGTTTCCTCAAACAACGTAATCGTTATGCGGCCAATATCTTCCCGCGCCCAGATATGGAAAATGGCGCAAAGGAAGTTTCCCCATGCATTGGCATCTTCCGCTCTGAGCTGCGGAATAAAACGAACGGCGCGCACGCCCTGCGCGCGTAGCTCCCGATATAGCTGCTGCGGTTGCTGGCAATGGTGGCGATAAACTTTCACCTCCTGTACTGCCGGTTCGTTGTGAGCGAGGGAGTGGCATTCTGTCCGACATCCTGTCATGTCACATCCTTAAGAAATAAAATGATCTGCCGTAGATGCGTTACAGCAAACAATAATGACAGCGAAAGCACTGCGAGGGAGATCAAAAATTTGTCACGAACTGCTCCCGGCTGCAAAAAATCGCTCTCGGCAACATCCATTAAATGGCGGCTGCGGGTGTAGCGCCAGAGAACGATCGCCACCACAGCCAGTACGCCAATCGATATCCAGAACGCCAGCCCGGCGCTATGCCAGTTGTGCTTAATCGCCAGCGCCATCAGCGCCCCGTAGCCAAGCAGAGTACGGAACCACGCCAGCGAGGTGCGCTCCGGCTGTAAACCGGGATCGTTCTCCCGCCGCGCCCGGCGTTTATCCGCCATACAGCACCAGCAGCATCACCGCCGCCACGACCGCCAGCAGCAGGACGCTAATCACCAGCAGCGTACGGGTATAGGGGAGATCCTGCTTCAGGCGCATCGCCTTTTCGTTACTCAACCAGCGCAGATAGCCATACACCGCCAGCCCGCCGGCAAACAGGCACAGCAGCAGCGCCAGCACTTCGCGAATAAGCGGAGTGGCAAAATCCGGCGCCAGCTGATCGAGCCCGACGCCCGCGGCGAGAAAGCCGAGCGCCGTACGGATCCACGCCAGAAAGGTGCGTTCATTGGCCAGCGAAAAGCGGTAATCCGGCGCTTCGCCAATGCGGGAAATTTTCATCAGCAGTCCTTGTTCGTCACGCAAACAGGCCACAGCATAGCCTAAATCACGAACAGGAGAGAAGAACCGGCACCCGATGGATGCCGGTAAAGCGAGGGTTAATGCAGCTCAGGCCAGTACGCTTTATTGGCGGCAATCAGGTCATCGAGGATCGCTTTCGCCACCGAGGCGCTCGGTACGGTTTTCGATAGCGTAATCGCCTGCCACAGCTTGTGATATGAACGCTGCTCCCACGCATCCACCACCAGTTTTTCCACCGCCACCTGCTGGCTCATCATCCCTTTCTGGAAATGCGGAATATCGCCCACCGTCAACGGCTCCGGTCCGTTATGACCGACCAGACAAGGGATCTCTACCATCGCGTCGGCATCAAAGTTATGGATTGCGCCATTGTTCGGCACAATCAACAACATTCGTTCCTGAGTGTTAAAGGCGATAGCCGTCGCTAAATCGACGATATACGACGCGTGTTCGTCGATCTCCAGATCGCCCGCGGAAGATTTACCGGCGGCAATAATCGCCCGGCAGGCGCTAAAGACGTTTTTCTCCCGATGATCCATTACCTCATTCGCGCGGGTACGCTCCGGGTTGGAGTGCGCGACCACGTAATCCGGGAACAGATAATATTTCAGGTAAGTGTTTGGCATCGTTTGCGGATCCAGCGCCTGTACATCTTTCGCTTTGGCAAACGTATCGTTCCAGCTGGCTTCGGTGTGCGGGTCGTTCGATGGCGGTACATAGCCGTATTTCGCCACATACTCGCGCAGTTTCGGCATCAAATCGTTGCCGTCGAGATCTTCAATCGAGGTCCACCAGCCGAAGTGATTAAGGCCGTAGTAACGCACGCGCATCTGTTTGCGGTCTTTCAGCCCGACGATTTGCGCCATCCGCCCTTCAATGCCGATCGGCATATCGCAAATATTGAGAATTTTAGCATTAGGCCGCAGGCGACGGGTGGCTTCAGCCACTATTGCCGCCGGGTTGGAGTAGTTGAGCATCCAGGCGTTTGGCGAATATTTCTCCATATAATCCACCAACTCCAGCACGCCGCCGATAGAGCGCATACCATAGGCAATCCCGCCCGGTCCGCAGGTTTCCTGACCCAACACGCCGTGGCGCAGCGGTATTTTTTCATCTTGCTCGCGCATCGGGTATTTGCCGACGCGGATGTGCGCCATCACGAAGTCGACATCGCTAAAGGCGGCCTGCGGGTCGGTGGTGTAGCTGAACTCAATCTCTGGCGCCTGTTCTTTGAGGATAATTTTACAGGCTTCGGCGATAGTCTCCTGACGCGCGCCGTCGTTGTCATAAAATTTTAGCGCCCGCAGCGGGAAACGATCGCGGTTTGCCAACAGCATTAAAACGATGCCAGGGGTAAAGGTGCTGCCGCCGCCTGCGATAACAACTGAGAATTTTTTCATGATACTGCCTCCGTCATGGTGGTGTGTTCGGTCGATAAAGAATCTTTCATTAAGGTTTCCAGCTGGTCGCGAACCTGCGGGACATGCAGACCAACAATGACCTGAATGCCGTTGCCGCGGCGGACCACGCCGTGAGCGCCGAGCGCTTTAAACACCTCGTCGCTTTGCGTTTTCGCCATATCCACCAGCGCGATACGCAGTCGGGTGGCGCAGTTATTGATGCTTTCAATATTGCCGGCTCCGCCCAGCGCCTGCAGGAAGCCGGCGGCCTGGCCCAGCTTGTTTTCCGCAGCTGCCGCCACGCTGGTTTTACCGCGCGCCTCCTGATAATCCGCTTTGCTGTAAAGCTTGATTTCACTGTCTTCGCGACCCGGCGTTTTCAGGTTCAGGCGTAGGATCAGGGTGCGGAAGATGACGAAGTAGATGCCGGTAAAGCAGAGGCCGATGCCTATCTGGATAAACATCATCGACGCGTGGTGATGGAACATCGGGATCCAGTTTTGCGGCAGGAACTGATCGAGCAGGCCGCCGCCGAAGTTCCCCACGACGCCGCAGATATACATCACCGTCGCCATGGTGGCCGCCAGCAGCGCATGCACGGCAAATAGCAGCGGCGAGATAAACAAGAAGGTAAACTCGAGTGGCTCGGTAATGCCCACCAGCACCGCGGTCAGGGTGGCGGGGATCAGCAAACCGGCGACCTTCACCCGGTTTTGCGGCGCGGCGGTGAAGTAAAGCGCCAGCGCAATACCCACCGAACCAAAGACTTTCGAATTGCCATGCAGCGCAAAACCGCCCTCAGGGAACAGCGCTTTCAACGGTTCAACGCTCTGGCTAAATTCCTGCAGATGCTGCGCCCAGTAGACCTGGATGCCGCCTTCCACTACCGCCGGACCAAAGATAAATGGCCCATAGACAAAGTGATGAAGGCCGGTCGGGATCAAAATGCGCTCAAGAAAGATGTAAACCCACACCCCGAGCGCGCCGGCTGAGCGCAGGAAAGCCTGTAGCGACTCAATCCCCATCTGTACCTTCGGCCAGCCGAGCAGCGTAAGCCAGGCACAAGGGATCATCGCGAGAAAAGCAACTATCACCACGAACGACGATCCCTGAAAAATACCGAGGAACACCGGCAGCGGTTTATCGAAGTAACGATTGTGCAGCGCGGTGACGATGCCGGAGATCACAATGGCCCCGATAATGCTGGTATCCAGGGTTTTAATCCCGGCAATCATCGTCAGGCCGCTTCCCGCCGTGGGATCCAGGGTGAAATCAACGCCGAAGAAGTGGCCCCAGGTCATCCCCATGGCGTTGATGAAGTAGTTCCAGGTAAGAAAACTGACCAGTACCGCCAGGCAGGCCCGGCCCTGGGCCTGCTTCGCCAGGCCAATCGGCAGGCCGACGGCGAAAATCAGCGGCATATTACGAAAGACGGTCCAGCCGCCCTCTTCAATGATGTGAACAATTTGCGCGAACAGGCTATCGGGTGCGGTGAGCGCTTCGCCGACAAACATCGGATTACGCAGCATAATGGCGATACCCACCACAATCCCGGCGAATGGGAACAGCAAAACCGGGGTAAACATGGCGCCGCCAAAGCGTTGTATTTGACTGAGCATTTGAAAATCCTCATGTAACAACTCGTAGGGTAAGTGGCCTTTTTTTGTTCTTTACCGGCCTGCTTCGAGCATAGGAATTCGCCCCGTCGGCAACATGCTGCGCCGCTGCGATTCGTGATCGCATTCATGGTTTTAATTCGGTCAATGTTGTCTACTTTTTGCGTAAAACATAGACACGATGAATTGAGGTGACGAAATCAATGTCACTTATAGTTTTTAATTTATTGTTTTTTATAATTTTATAATTCACGTCAGCTGGCTATCGCTGATTCATCAATGACGAATAGAGGTCTACTGGTGATCTACAAATCTATTGCTGACAAACTGCGTTTACGGCTCAACTCTTCCGATTTCAACATTGGCAGCCCGTTACCGGGCGAGAAAAAACTGGCGCAGGAGTTCGGCGTGGCGCGCATGACGATTCGCAAAGCCATTGACCTGCTGGTGGAAAGTGGATTAGTGGTGCGCCGCCACGGCTCCGGCACCTATGTCGCGCGCAAAGATGTACACCATGAGACCAGCAACCTGATCGGGCTGGCGGAAGTTCTGCGCCAGCAGGGTAAAGAAGTGGTGAGTCAGGTGTTGATATTCGAAGTGATGCCCGCGCCGCCGGCTATCGCCAGTCAGCTGCGAATTAAAATTGATGAACGGATCTATTTCTCACGCCGGGTGCGCTACGTCGATGGTAAACCGCTAATGCTGGAGGACAGTTATATGCCGGTTAAACTGTTCCGCCATCTGTCGTTGGGTCATCTGGAGGGGTCGAAGTTCGACTATATCGAGAAAGAGTGCGGTATCACCATCAGCGGCAACTATGAAACCCTCACCCCGGTACTGGCGGATAAACAGCTGGCACGCTCAATGAACGTGCCGGAGCAGACGCCGCTGCTGCGCATTACCTCGCTTTCCTACAGCGATAGCGGCGAGTTTCTTAACTATTCCGTGATGTTCCGCAACGCCAGCGAGTATCAGGTGGATTACCACCTGCGCCGGGTCCAGGCACAGAGCCCGCTAACTCAGCCCCCAGAACAGCACGGCCAGTAGTTGAGGGGTGATTATCCGCAGGAACATCACCAGCGGATAAACCGTGGCGTAGGAGAGCGCCGCCGCGCCGCTGGTGGCGTGCAGGTTGTTGGCGAAGGCCAGCGCCGGCGGGTCGGTCATTGAGCCCGCCAGCATGCCGCAGAGGGTCAGATAGTTCATCTTCGCCAGCATCCGCGCCAGTATGCCCACCGTCAGCAGCGGGATAGCGGTGATGAAAATACCGTAGGCTATCCAGCTGAGCCCCTCTCCGTGGAGCAGGGTGTCGACAAAATCGCCGCCGGATTTCAGCCCCACCACCGCCAGAAACAGCACAATACCGAGTTCGCGCAGCGCCAGGTTGGCGCTCGGCGGCATAAACCAGTACAGCTTACCGATGCTGCCGATACGCCCGAGGATGAGCGCCATAATCAGCGGCCCGCCGGCTAGCCCCAGTTTCAACGCCGCCGGGAAACCGGGAATAAACAGCGGAATAGACCCCAGCAGCACCCCGAGACCAATGCCGATAAACACCGGTAGCATCTGCACCTGCTGCAGCTTTTGCTGCGCGTTGCCGAGTTCATTGGCCACCGCGTCAATGGCCTGAGGCCGCCCAACCAGGTTAAGAATGTCGCCAAACTGCAGGCTGGCATGGCTGCTGGCCACCAGCTCCACCCCGGCGCGATTAAGCCGCGAGATCACGACGTCATAGCGTTGTTTAAAGTGCAGATCGCGGATTTTCCTCCCTAATACCTTCTCGTTCGTGACCACCACGCGTTCCACTTTGAGATCGGTACCGCGCGTTGAGAGCGAAGTCGCCACTTCTTTACCAATCACCAACTGCGCGTTATGTAAATCTTCCGGCCGCCCGACCAGGTGCAGCAGGTCGCCATGCTGGATAAGCGTAGCCGGCGCCGGCACCATCAATAGCTCATCGCGCTTTAACCGCGAGCAGATTATTTTGTCGCTGTTGAGCATTGGCACGTCCTGAATCGCCATATTATTCAGGTTCGGGTTCTCCACCCGCACGTTAATGGTATGCAGATGAGCATGGCCGTTACCGCTGCTCTCATCAAACTGCTGCGCCTCTTTTTCCACATTGATGCGAAAGAACAGCCGCACCAGCCACATGGTCAGCAAAATGCCGCAGATACCAAACGGGTAGGCCATCGCGTAACTCATCCCCATCTGATCGACGACATCAAACGGCAGGCCAAGGTCGCGCAGGATTTGCTGCCCGGCGCCAAGCGCGGGGGTGTTAGTGACCGCCCCAGAGAAGATGCCGAGAACGACCGGAAGCGGAATATTGAACAGTTTATGCAGGATCGCCGTCACCAGCCCGCCAAGTACGACGATAAGGATCGCGAACAGATTGAGCTTAAGGCCGGAGACGCGTAACGAGGCAAAAAAGCCCGGACCGACCTGAATACCGATGGTATAAACGAAGAGAATAAGGCCAAATTCCTGGATAAAATGCAGCATCGGGCTGCTCAGCGTAATCCCTGCCTGATCCACGAAGTGGCCCACGATAATGCCGCCAAACAGCACGCCGCCGATACCAAAGCCAACGCCGCGGATTTTGACATTGCCGATCCACAATCCCACCACCGCAACCAGCGCCAACACGCTGACGGTCAATGCTATATCACTCATACTATTTTCCCTGTGAATAACATTATCATTAACAGGGATTATGACTGCTGCCAGGTGGGTTGTATGCCGCATGGCGCACAATAATTGCGGAGTAGCTCCGCTACTCGGGAGCATTTTTCTTTTTTGCAGCACTTTTTACTCGACAGGCGCAGTAGGGACGCCGCTGCAAGGTGCGCTTTGCGTAGAAGACTCGAGGGGCCTGCGGATTTTGAATCGATCGTTATTGAAGCTCCTCATCATTAAAATACATCCTACTTAACATAGCGGGCAAAGACATAAATAATAAAAATAACAAATACCCCCACAGGCCAAACAGGACCTTCAGGGAAAAATCTGAAAAACACAACGGCGAATATAACAACCAACAAAGCTGGAACATAAGCTGATATTAACGTTTTAAAAAACCGTTTCAAAAGTGACTTCACAAACCCCATATCATCTACCTAATCATTCGTTTAATAATATCAGCAATATCATCATCAGAGATTTGATGCACTCTAAATGCACCGGCCTTTTCAAATATAGATGAGACAAGAAAATACATCATTTCCAGCCCCTTTGAATATAATGCAAAATAATACCATGGATGAAGCGAGCGCAGTTGATTAGCACTCTCAGCAGCTTTTTGTACAATGCCATATACTCCAGCAATCCCAACAGCTATACCAGCAGCCCGACCGGTTAATGCACTCATGCTAAAGCTTACATTTGTACTTACTGCGACAGCCGATGCCACCCCCAGAGAAAAGCCCTGTTGTGTCAAGGTGCTTGCTGCTATGTGAATATTTACAGTCATGAGGATTTTTTTATTTTTTCTAATTGCTGTGTCGTTTTGGACTTAAAAATCTCATCAAAATAAACCTTAACCATTTCAAAAACCACACTATCCCCTTCAATAACACGACCAAGACCTATTGTAAATCTTATATCCTCTTGCTTTTGTTGCTTGCAGACATCCTGATATTCACTGGTAAAGCATGAGGAATAATACAACGCTCTTTTAGCTCCTGAACCTATCATTTCAATCTGATTTGACACCCCCACTCTGACACTGGACAGAGCCCTATCAAATTTCAAAGCTAAGATTCTATTATTTTTAAAATATCGCTGAACTTCATTCCGGTAGTACATATCGCTCCTTGCTTCATTTATCATAATAGCTGTTAACTGCATCACTGGAACGGGTGGCCGCTCCCCTCACTTCAAGTGACTGCCGTTCATTCATAACATATCCCTTGTTTTAGTAAGCTTATATGGCAAGCATTCGTTTTTAAACTGAAACATCTGTTGCAGCAAGGTGATTTAATGCGCTTTCACGCACAAAAAAGCCCCGAATTATCGGGGCTTGAAAGCGATGTTGCTTAATTAACTATTCAGCGCCGGGCGCTCGCTAATGGCGATACGCTGCGGGGCGGCGACTTCCGGCTCGTGGCGGGTTAAGTCGATATGTAACAAGCCGTTGGTGAAGGTGGCGCCAGAGACTTCCATATTATCCGCGAGGGTGAAACTCAGGCTAAAGGCCTGATTCACCAGCCCCTGATGCAGCCATTTGGTCTCTTTTTCAGCCGCCTGCGGCGTGCCTTTAACGGTCAGACGCGTACCTTCCAGCTGAATATCCAAATCTTCCTGACGGAACCCGGCTACCGCGAGGGTAATGCGGTAATGGTTATCGTCGCTTTTTTCGATGTTATAGGGCGGGAAGGTTTGGCTTTCACCGGCGGTTTGCAGGGCGTTAACCAGTTTGTCAAAACCGATCCATTGACGCAGCAGTGGGGATAAATCGTAGTTACGCATAGTGTTTTCTCCTTCTGAGAAGCGAGTAGGTACCTGCGAATTCAGCGAATTCGCATCTGCTCCCTGACGGCGAGCAAGTTGTTTATTCAGGCCGCCGCGCGGCCTGAAGCGGGCAATTAGTTAATTTCGATACGGCGCGGTTTGTTCGCTTCCGGAATCACACGTTCCAGATCGATATACAACAGGCCGTTGACCAGGTTAGCGCCGCGAATATGAATGTTATCGGCGAGCTGGAATTTACGCTCGAAGTTACGCTCCGCGATCCCCTGGTACAGGTAGGTGCGCTCTTTCTGCTCGGCGGCATGGGAGCCTTTCACCACCAGAAGATTGTCTTGCGCGGTTATCTCTAATTCGCTTTCCGCAAAACCGGCGACGGCAATCGCGATGCGGTAATTGTTTTCATCTACTAATTCAACGTTATACGGAGGGTAGCCGCCGTTGCCCTGGCTTTGATTATTTTCTAACAGGTTGAACAGACGGTCGAAACCAATAGCAGAACGATAAAGCGGGGAGAGATCGAAATTACGCATAGTAAATAGCTCCTGAAATCAGCGAGAATTCAATGGCTTTCCATCATGGACAAGCCGTTATGACCCGGAATACCCCTCAGGCGTATCCTCATTGGGTGACACTACTAAAATGGGTGTGCCCCGACGCTTTTCAAGGCCTTTTCGGCCAAATTTTTTTGCAGTTTGCTGGCGAATGCTTAGACTGGTTGCAAAGCACAAAAGGCAAAGTGCGATACTCGCCACAGTGCAGTGCAATAACGCTAGGCATTCACGGGACGGCTCGTTATAACCGAAGTAACCCCGATAAAATGACGGAAGAGTGATGAAAAGCGGATTGTTAAAGCTGGTCCTGTTCAGCGGGATGATTAGTGTGGGCGGTTGCTCCAGCGTAATGTCGCATACCGGCGGCAAGGAAGGAACCTACCCAGGCACGCGCTCCAGCGCCCATACGCTGGGCGACGACGAAACCAACTGGGGCGTGAAATCGCTGGTGGCCCTCGATATGCCGTTCACCGCGGTCATGGACACGCTGCTGCTGCCGTGGGATATGTTCCGTACCGACAGCTCGGTAAAATCGCGCGTCGAGAAAAGCGAGCAGGAGACGCTGGCGACCAACTCCGTTATCCCGCCAGCGCCAATGCCTTCGCGCTAAGCTAGCGCTGCGTTTCGGTTATCCACAACTGGCGATAACCGTCGACGTCTTCCATCCACGCCAGGTATTTGCCATCCGGCGAAAATACGACGGCATCCGCGGACGGCGGATTTTCGCGATCGGTCGTCAAATAACTTACCGCGCCGCTGCGGGCATCGCAGAGCGCGATTTTGTTTTCCACCACGCATCCCAGCCACGCGCCCGATGGATGCCAGTTAAACGCCGACTGAATCCCCGTAGCAGTATGTGTCAGCTGGCGCGGCTCGCCGCCCGCAGGCGGGATAAGCCACAGCTGTACAATGCCTGCATCATCACGCATCAGAAAGGCAATCTCGGTGGCCTGCGGATTGGCGCGTACCCAATGGCGCGGCACATTCACCAGCCCCGGATAGCGGCGCTGGTGGGTAAAGGTCAAACGACGCTGGCTGACGCCTGCCGGCGGCGCGGGCATCGTCGTTGCACTTCCGGCCAGCGGCGCATCGCCCTGCCGCTTCCACCCTGCCTCATCCCGGGGCAGCGTCACAATAAACAGTTCAGGCACTTTGTCGCCGTTTTCCGCCAGCGTATCGCCGATAAAGGCTAGTGCATGATTGCCGACCCACCCCTCTTCATAAGCGCGATTGATCTCATCGCTGCCGGGTCCTGGGTTCGCCGTGGTACGGCTTACCAGCACGCACCAGTGGCTGCCGGCATATTCGCGGGGATGGGCGCCCTGCGGGCTCACCGGGCCATAGGGCGCGGCTACGCCAACGTTGCGCAGATCCAGCGCCGGATCGTATTCGTGAAGTACGTGGTCGTTATAGGTGAAGCTAACGAACTGGCCGTCAGGGCTGAAGACATGAACATGGCTGCCGCCGCGCAGCGCGCCGGGAGTATAAGGCGCGGTAATATCCAGCGCATCCAGATTGCGGGTTTCGCCCTGCCAGTTAACCACCCCGCGACGGTGATGAAAATCGTAATGCCAGTTGGCGTCCGGGTGTTCCGGACCGTGAATAAAAACGTATTTATCTTGCGTCGGGTGCACGGTGACCACGCCAACGCAGGCGCCGTCAGCGGCGCGATACAGCGTTTCAACGGCGCCGCTATGGATATTCACCCGTTCAATGGTCTCGCCGGTGAAAGAGGCCCCCGACGGGCGCACGTCGAAAACCAGCCACTGGCTGTCCGGGGTCCAGGTATTGATATTGGTAAGCTGATGGTGACGGGGAGCAAAAGTGACTTGTTTCATGACGATACCCTGATGCGAGACTTACGCATCAGGGTAGCGTATCGCCAAAATTTAGCCTACACGTTTCACATCGCCGACCAGCAGGATATAAGACAGCGCGCCTATCAGCGCCACCACGGAGATATAAACCAGCGCCGGGCCAAAGCCGTAATCCTGCGCCAGATAGCCAATCACCAGCGGGACGGTGATGCCGCCCAGCCCGCCAACAAAGTTAAAGACCCCACCAGTCAGGCCGATCAGGCGCATCGGCGTCAGGGAGGAGACCAGCGACCAGGTGATAGATGCAAAACCGTTGCCGAAGAATGCCAGCGCCATCAACGCCATGATCCAAACGGGGTCGTTGGTATAGTTCGCCCCCATGATGCAGGTGGAGATCAGCAGCCCGCAGATAATCGGCGTTTTGCGCGCCACGCCCAGCGAGTAGCCTTTTTTCACCAGCTTATCCGCCAGCCAGCCGGAGAGCAGGACGCCAAAAAACGCGGCGAGGAAGGGCACCGTGGTCATAAAGCCGGCCTTCAGCGCGGTAATGCCTTTTTCCTGGGTTAAGTAGTTCGGGAACCAGGTCAGGAAGAACCACAGCGTCGAGGTAACCGCGAACTGCCCAAGGTAAACGCCAACCAGCTTACGGTGAAAGACCAGCTTCCAGTCCGCTTTCGATAACGGTTGCCGCGCCTCTTTCTTCAGCGGCGCATCGCCATCCACCAGGCCGCCGCCGTCGCGGATATAGTCGAGTTCGGCTTTGCTGATGCTTTTAGTCAGGCGCGGTGGTTGATAAACCTTAAACCAGATTAACGACCAGATAATGCCGATACCGCCGGTAACGATAAATACCCAATGCCAGCTTAATAGCTCCTGGATCCAGATCAGTAGCGGCGTGAGGAAGGCCAGGCCCACAAATTGCCCCGAGGTATAAAACCCGACGGCGGAGGCGCGTTCGTGCTCCGGGAACCAACTGGTCACCATGCGGTTATTGGTCGGGAAGGCTGGCGCTTCGAAGATGCCGGTAATGGCGCGTAAACCAATCAGCGACATTAAGCCGGTGGCGAAACCTTGTAGCAACGTCGCCACCGACCAGCCAAATATAGCGATAAAGTAGGTGAGTCTGGATCCCACGCGGTCAAGGAACCAACCGCCAGGGATCTGACAGAGGGTATACAGCCAGGCAAAGGCGGAAAATACGTAGCCCATTTCCGCTTTGCTAATACCAAACTCCTCCTGAATATGCGCCGAGGCGACGGCGAGGTTGGCGCGGTCAACATAACAAATAACCACGGTAATAAAGATCATGATGAGCGTCAGATAACGGCGACGCCCGGTTTTTACAGCGGTAACTGAAATATCCATCGCAATCTGTCTCCAGATTTTGGGCATAGCGAAGCCGCTCACCATGCCCGGTAATTTACAGAGGGTGTTTTTGTTTTTTATTAATAACTATGTTGCGATGCGCTAAATAATTCGTGCTGGGGAAAGGCGGCAAATTTTCGCATCCCTGGGATGCATACAATAGTATGTGACCAGGGTAAGAAAATGCAGCCAACGCATCGCCAGTGCGAAGTATGACGCGCATTTACCATTCGGCGACAGAGCCATCCTCATACCGCCACAACGGATTTCGCCAGTCCGGCGCATTTTTACTCAACTCAATCACGCGGGCCTCATCAATTTCTACGCCCAGCCCCGGCTTCATCAGAGGTTTAAAGAAGCCGCCTTCCATATTGAAATCTTCTTTATTTTTCACAAAATCAAGCAGTTCTGCACCTTTGTTGTAGTGGATCCCCATACTCTGCTCCTGGAAGACCGCGTTATGTGAAACGAAATCGACGTGCAGACAAGCGGCCAGCGCGATCGGCCCCAGCGGGCAGTGCGGCGCCAGCCCAACGTCATAGGCTTCCGCCATTCCGGCAATTTTATAGCATTCGGTAATACCGCCTGCGTGCGACAAATCGGGCTGTAAAATAGCCACCCCGCCCGCTTCCAGTACCCGTTTAAATTCAAAGCGCGAGAACATACGTTCGCCGGCGGCAATTGGAATATGCGTTTGCGCCGCCAGCCGTGGATAATATTCCGCCTGCTCGGCTAATACCGGTTCTTCAATAAATAATGGGCGATATGGCTCCAGCTCTTTAATTAATACCTTAGCCATCGGCGCGCTAACGCGGCCATGAAAATCGAGACCAAACTCAATTTCATTGCCAAACGCTTCGCGGATTTGCGCCACGGTATTCACCGCCGCATCAACCGCGCGGGAATTATCGATGAGCCCCATCTCTTCGCAGCCGTTTAATTTAAAGGTGTCGAAACCAATGCCGCGCAGTTTCTTAATCCCGTCAATCACTTCGGCGGGGCGGTCGCCGCCCACCCAGCTGTAGGCTTTAATTTTGTCGCGCACCAGCCCGCCCATCAGTTGCCAGACCGGGGCATTCAGGACCTTACCTTTAATATCCCATAATGCCTGGTCAATACCGGCGATGGCGCTCATCATAATCGGGCCGCCGCGGTAAAAGCCGCCGCGGTACATCACCTGCCACAGGTCATTAATCCGCGCCGGATCCTGGCCAATCAGATAGTCGCCAAATTCATGAACGGCCGCCTCTACCGTGCGGGCGCGCCCTTCAATCACCGGTTCGCCCCAGCCGACAATGCCTTCATCGGTTTCAATTTTCAGGAACATCCAGCGTGGGGGTAAACGGTACGTGGTGATGTTGGTTATTTTCATTTCACTGCCTCTCGATACGCTTTTACGAATGCGGCTGCCTGCTGCGCGGTACGTTCAACCGGCTGGCCGGCGCGATAGAGATCGCTACCCAGCCCTGCCCCCACACAGCCGGCATTAATCCACTGCGCCAGGTTTTCCGGCGTCACGCCGCCGACGGCAAAGACCGGAACCTCCGGCGGTAGCACGGCTTTCAACGCTTTGATGTAATCCGGGCCAAAAGCCGATGACGGGAAAATTTTCAGCGCCTGCGCGCCGGCATCCAAGGCGCTGAAGGCTTCGCTGGCGGTGGCGCAGCCTGGGCACACGGCCATGCCGTAACCCACCGCACGCCGGATCACTTCCGGTTGAATGTTTGGCGTCACAATCAGCCGACAGCCCATGGCCGCCAGCCTGTCGACCTGCTCCGGTTGCAGCACGGTGCCCGCACCGATAAGCGCCTGCTCGCCGTAAGCGTCGACGACCTGCGGAATACTCTTCTCCCACTGCGGCGAGTTCAACGGGATTTCGACCGCGTCGAAACCGGCGTCAATAACGGCGCCAACGTGAGCCAGCGCCTCGTCTGGCGTAATACCGCGCAGGATAGCGATAAGCGGAAGGTTAGTTTGCCACTGCATAAGCGATGCTCCTTATTCCTGTCTGAAATGCCGTATCGCCCGCAACCGCGGTGACTTCGCGGCCAATGGCGGCAAATGCCTGCTGATAGCGGGACGTTAACGATGACCCGGCGACAAGGCTAATAGCCTGCTGCCCGGCGAACGTGTCGCTGAGGGTGGCAACTTCAGCGCCAATCAGCAGGCCGGAAAGAAATTCGCTAACCTGCTCGCGAGGCAGCACGCCCAGCACGTGCGAAGCGCGAACTTCAAACAGCTGCGGCAGGACGGCGGGGTTGTTGATACCGCGCTGCAGACCTGCCGCGAATGCGTCGGTGGACGTCTCCTGCGGCGGTAAGCCGGCGCCCACCAGCGAGTGCTGAAGCAACAGATGATGCAACTCACCGGTCAAAACGGTACGAAAATCGTGAATTTGCAGGCGATCGGCCAGTACCCACTTGCAGTGGGTTCCCGGCATCACGTAGACAGATGAAGGCGCTAAGGCGCGTGCGCCCAGCAGTTGCGTTTCTTCTCCACGCATGACGTTATGGTTATCGTCACGGGAAACGCAAAGACCGGGAATTATCCAGATATTGTCGCCAACGGCAGTTAACTGCTGGCCAATGTCCGAGAAAGCGGCAGGAAGCGGCAAATAAGGGGCGATTTTCCAGCCCACGTTGCTGCCAACCATACCTGCCATCACCACCGGTGTGGCGCCATCGCGCCAGTGTTGGGTAATTTCCGCTAACACCGCAGCGGGAGAGCGACCGTTCAGGCGCGTTACGCCTGCTTCAGATTGCCTGCTTTCCAGGCATTCTTCGCCCTGATAAAGCCAGGCGCGTAAATTCGTCGATCCCCAATCTATTGCGATGTAGCGAGCCGTCATGTGATTTCCTTGAGCCTTCGTGTCGAGCTGGCGATCATCGTCAACGCCGCCTGCTCCGCCGCGTCGCTATCCTGATGCCGAATGGCGTCAAATAGCGCTTTATGTTCCTGGAGGGTTTTCGGCATGTTGCCTTCATCGCCCATCCAGGTCCGTTCAAATACCGCCCGCTGCAGCGAACTGATCGCCACGCTAAGCTGCTGCAAAACCGGGTTATGTACTGACTGCAGCACCGCTTCGTGGTAACGAATATCGGCCTCGTTAAAGGCATCCCGGTTTTGGTTGTTGGCGATCATGTCATTGAGCGCCGACTCGATTTCCGCCAGATCGCTTGAGGTGGCGCGTTCCGCCGCCCAGCGTGCAATGGCGGGCTCTACCAGATTACGCACTTCACTCATCGCGCTGATAAGACGCGGGTCATAATCATTTTCCAGTACCCACTGCAGAACCTCAGTATCGAGGTAGTTCCACTGGTTTCTGGGAGCGACAAACGCGCCGCGATAACGCTTCATTTCGATCAGCCGCTTCGCCATTAGCGAGCGAAACACTTCGCGGATGATGTTGCGCGAAGTTTCAAACTCTTCACACAGTTCCGCTTCGGCCGGTAGCGCCGAACCCGGTACGTACTTACCGCTGACAATCTGTTTGCCCAGCGTGATCACGATGCGATCGGTTTTATTGAGAGTCATGGAGAGTCCTTATGCTCTATGTGTACTGCTCTACTTTACCGTCGCTGTCGAATTTCGCCTCACTTTTGTACTACTAGCGTGATGTCAGGCGTCGTCGTCATGAGCTCAATGTAGTACAACATGATTGTGTTGTACTACAATTTAGATCACAAAAAGAACAACCCATAAAAATAAAAATGCCTGTGACCACGACAGATGGCGCCGTCAAAGCAGGAAAGGAGGGTAAATAAGAGTTAGAACGCTTCGCCGACCTGGAAGTAAAAGCCGCTGCTGCCCTTACCGATACCGTAGTCGAGGCGAATATTAACGCGAGGTTTGAATTCAAAGCGGTAGCCGACGCCCGCCGAAGGTAGCCAGCGTCCATCATTCAGTGAATCAATGGATGGCCCCATGGTGCCCGCGCCGACCCAGGCAACAACGCCGTGTCGCCACGTCAACTGACGACGGTATTCAAGCTGAGAGCTGACCACGTTTTTATCGCGGTAGCGCCCCTGGTAATAGCCGCGCATACGTTCATCGCTGCCGAGTAGCGGCATCATGCTCCACGGCACATCGCCCTGGGTGAAGGTGCCATCCGCTTCCCAGGCCAGCACGCTTTTATCGCTCAGGGCCTGATAGCGGCTGTAGTGCAGGCGAAACTCATCAAATCGCGTGTCGCTGCCGAGTCCCGGCGCATAGTGGGTATAGCGAAAATCGGCATACTGGCCCTTGCGTGGGTTGGGGACAAAATCGCGATCGTCCCAGTTGATATCAATACTGGCGCCGGAGCTGAATACCGACGGCCCCTGTGGGGTGTTTTCTATTTTCGGCAGATCGTCATGGTCCATCTCATCGGCATTTTGCGCCGCCAGCGACCACCCCGCTCCCAGATAAACATTATCGATGAGCTGCCGGTAGACCATCGGGCGCAGGGTCAGCACCTGGGCGGTATATTTTTCTTTCTCATTGTCTTTGTCGCCGGCGTGAAAACCTTGTCCCCAGTAGTATGTCGGCGTGTTGGCCATCGAGCCTTCAACAAATACCCGCCACAAATCGTTGTCGAAAAAAGCATAGTTTTTAACGCTGAGGCCAAATGCGCCGGTGGAGCTAACGTAGCCGCTAAGCGTCAGCGTGGAGTTCTGGCTGATGGTGTCACTTGGGTCCGGGCGATACATGCCAACGACCGCCGTACCCAGCCCAAGCCCCAGCTCCGGCGTATAAAATGGCCCCGGCATGACGCCCCAGTCGATGCCTTTGCTGGCGTCAAACTTGTCGCTGGCGCCAAGGCTCTGCAACCAGCCGTCGATTTTTTCGCGGCTGAGCGCCTGCGCCTGCGCCTGCCCAATAACAAGGCATGTTAGCAACAGCAGGATAGGGTTAAACGGTCGGCTCAAAAGCGATACTCGCCGGCGATAAAGAAGCTGTTACGTTCGGCAAAACCAAACTCCGTAGTGATATTAAAGTTCCGGGTCATCTCATACTGCGCGCCCACCAGCACGTTCCACGGCGACTGCAGATGCTGTTTCACATCAAAGCGACCGTTGCCGTTCTTGTTGGCAAGATTGACCATGTTTTGCAGCATCGTCGACGGCATCGACAGATCGTTCAGGCTGCCCTTAAATTCCTGCTGCACATCCTGATACATACTGCCTACCCAGACATTCAGCTTCCCGTTCGGCAGATGCAGCGCATCTACCGACGGCGTATTGAAACGATAGCCCAAACGCGGCGAAAAGGTAAAAGCATCAATGCTGCCGTCGAGAATATCAAAACGCGTCTGCGTATAGTTGGCATCTAATACCGTGAACCAGTTGCCGACGCCGCCCACCAGCGTGGTACCGACGCCGTAGGTAGTGCCTTTAAAATCAAGACGAAAATCAAGATCCTGCATACCTGGCATAGGTACTACTTTACCATTCGGCCCTTTCAGACCGACGGCGATTTGCGAGATAGAATGGCCTTTAGTATGTCCAACCAGGCCATAGACGTTCATAAACGGCAGCAGCCAGGCATCCAGCTTAAGGGTCTCGGTTTTACTGCTTTCCCGCGTATTACCGACGCCAATCTGGAAGGCGTTATCCAGTGAAAAATTACCTAACGATAAGCCGGTAAAATTAATGCTATCGACATTAATATTTTGCCGCATATCCATATAGTTAACGCCGACGCCAAACGGCAGCGGCAGGACGTAGCCGTGTTTTCTGGCTTCATCACCTAAAAAGGGCAATACCGATGTCGATTCCGGCGCCGCGGCCTGACTATTGTCAGGCGCGGGCAGATCCGCCGGTTCGCTATCGTGCCAGGCGTATACGGGTTCAAGTTGGGTTGTTGGTTCTGCGGCCGCGCAGACCTGAAGAGAGGAGAAAGGCAGCGCAACCAACATCAAAAAGTGATTTTTATTCATAGGAAATATGATGTTAGTTATTAACGTATTGTTAAAAGGGGGCGGGTAGCTTATAGAATCCCGGATACTGATTAAGGGATTTAAATGCGGATTAACATCTATTCATGAAAAAAGAGAAGACAGGCCCGGAGAATTCCGGGCCTGAGATTGATGACAAACCTCATGCAACCGTTGCACTTACAGATTGCACCAGACAAAAAACATGGAAAATCAATTTATTGATTTTCGGTTGATAACCACAAAGAAGGAAAAACCACGCTTTTTCCTTCTTTGTCAGCAGTCTGAGGCCCGGAGAATTCCGGGCCCGAAATGCGCTTAGGCTAAAACGTATTTTTCAATGGCGAAGGCAACGCCATCTTCAAGGTTCGATTTGGTGACGAAATTCGCCGCTTCTTTAGCGGTCGGGATAGCGTTATCCATCGCCACGCCGACGCCGGCAAATTCAATCATCGCGATATCATTTTCCTGATCGCCAATCGCCATAATTTCTTCCGGCTTGATGCCCAGCGTATCGGCCAGCGACTTCACGCCGGTGCCTTTATTGACGCGTTTATCGAGGATTTCGAGGAAGTACGGCGCACTTTTCAGCACGGTATACTTCTCTTTCACTTCCGCCGGAATACGGGCGATAGCCCGATCGAGAACGGCAGGCTCATCGATCATCATCACTTTCAGCAGCTGAATATTACGGTCCATCTTTTCTGCTTCGCAGAATACCAGCGGAATGGTCGCCACGTAGGATTCATGCACCGTGTAGTAGCTGATATCGCGGTTCGCGGTATAGAGCGTATTACGATCGAGCGCGTGGAAGTGCGAGCCAACTTCGCGAGAGAGTTGCTCAAGGAAGCGATAATCATCGTAGCTTAACGCCGTTTGCGCCACGGTGCTGCCGTCACTGGCTTTCTGAACCAGCGCGCCGTTATAGGTGATGCAGTAGTCGCCCGGCTGTTCCATGTGCAACTCTTTCAGGTAGCTATGGACACCAGCGTACGGGCGGCCGGTCGTCAGCACCACGTTAACGCCGCGGGCGCGTGCTGCCGCGATGGCGGTTTTCACCGCCGGAGAAATGGTATGGTCCGGCAGCAACAGCGTGCCGTCCATATCAATTGCAATCAGTTTAATAGCCATGGGATCCCCGGGTAAGATGAGTCTTCACTCATGCTAACGCGATTCCGCTCAAAAAACAGCTCTCGCAGCGGGAGAAAACGAGGATGGATTGCGCAGGCGGATTCCCCTTTTGCCGCAAAAGAAAAACCCGGCAGCGCAACGCGTACCGGGTTTAGCAAAACCGTAGCCCCGGTAGACATCATGTCACCGGGGAAATACAGGCTTAGATATCGATGTTCGCCGCTTTCAGGGCGTTCTCTTCGATAAAGGCGCGACGCGGTTCAACGGCATCGCCCATCAGGGTGGTGAACAGCTGGTCGGCGGCAATCGCATCCTTCACGGTGACGCGAAGCATGCGGCGGCTGTCTGGATCCATGGTGGTTTCCCACAGCTGATCCGGGTTCATCTCGCCCAGACCTTTATAACGCTGGATAGAGAGGCCGCGACGCGACTCTTTAACCAGCCAGTCGAGCGCCTGTTCGAAGCTGGCTACCGGCTGGCGGCGCTCGCCGCGTTCGATAAACGCGTCGTCTTCGATAAGCCCGCGCAGCTTCTCGCCGAGGGTGCAGATGCGGCGGTATTCCGCGCCGGTGATGAACTCGTTATCCAACGGGTAGTCGGTATCGACGCCGTGGGTACGCACGCGCACGATCGGCTCGAACTGCTGCAGTTCGCTGTTTTCACGAATATCAAACTTCCACTGGCTGCCGTGCTGCTCTTTTTCGTTCAGCTCGCTGATCAGCTGGTTAATCCAGCGGGTGACGGTCTGCTCGTTGCTCAGATCGGCTTCGGCCAGCGTCGGCTGATAGATAAGCTCTTTGAGCATCGCTTTCGGGAAACGGCGCTCCATGCGGCCAATCATTTTCTGCGTCGCGTTGTACTCGGCCACCAGTTTTTCCAGAGACTCGCCGGCTAAGGCCGGTGCGCTGGCGTTGGTGTGCAGGGTCGCGCCGTCGAGCGCGATGGAGATCTGGTACTGATCCATCGCTTCGTCGTCTTTAATGTACTGTTCCTGCTTGCCTTTCTTCACTTTGTACAGCGGCGGCTGAGCAATGTAAACGTGACCGCGCTCCACGATTTCCGGCATCTGACGATAGAAGAAGGTCAACAGCAGGGTACGAATGTGCGAGCCGTCGACGTCCGCATCGGTCATGATGATGATGCTGTGATAACGCAGCTTATCCGGGTTGTACTCATCGCGACCGATGCCGCAGCCCAGCGCGGTAATCAGCGTGGCCACTTCCTGAGAAGAGAGCATTTTATCGAAGCGGGCTTTCTCAACGTTGAGGATTTTACCCTTCAGCGGCAGGATAGCCTGGTTCTTACGGTTACGGCCCTGTTTCGCAGAGCCGCCCGCGGAGTCCCCTTCCACGAGGTACAGTTCAGACAGCGCCGGGTCGCGTTCCTGACAATCCGCCAGTTTGCCCGGCAGGCCTGCCAGGTCAAGCGCGCCTTTACGACGGGTCATTTCACGGGCGCGACGCGCGGCTTCACGCGCACGCGCGGCGTCGATAATTTTGCCGACCACGATTTTCGCATCGGACGGGTTTTCCAGCAGGTATTCGCTCAGCAGTTCGTTCATCTGCTGTTCAACCGCCGATTTCACCTCGGAGGAGACCAGCTTGTCTTTGGTCTGTGAGGAGAACTTCGGATCCGGCACCTTCACGGAAACCACGGCAATCAGGCCTTCACGCGCATCGTCGCCGGTGGCGCTGACTTTCGCTTTTTTGCTGTAGCCTTCTTTATCCATGTAGGCGTTCAGGGTACGGGTCATCGCCGCGCGGAAGCCCGCCAGGTGAGTACCGCCGTCGCGCTGCGGAATGTTGTTGGTAAAGCAGTAGATATTTTCCTGGAAACCGTCGTTCCACTGCAGCGCCACTTCAACGCCGATACCGTCTTTTTCGGTGGAGAAATAGAAGATATTGGGGTGGATCGGCGTTTTGTTCTTGTTGAGATACTCAACAAACGCCTTGATGCCGCCTTCGTAGTGGAAATGGTCTTCTTTACCGTCGCGCTTATCACGCAGGCGGATAGAGACCCCGGAGTTCAGGAACGACAGCTCGCGCAGACGTTTCGCCAGGATTTCGTATTCGAATTCAGTGACGTTGGTGAAGGTTTCCAGGCTTGGCCAGAAACGCACCATGGTACCGGTGCTTTCGGTTTCGCCGGTTACCGCCAGCGGCGCCTGCGGCACGCCGTGCTCATAAATTTGTTTGTGGACTTTGTTATCGCGTTGGATAACCAGCTCCAGCTTCTGCGACAGGGCGTTAACCACCGAGACGCCTACGCCGTGCAGACCGCCGGACACTTTATAGGAGTTATCATCGAATTTACCGCCGGCGTGCAGGACGGTCATGATAACTTCCGCCGCGGAGACGCCCTCTTCCGGGTGAATGCCGGTTGGGATGCCGCGACCGTCATCCTGTACGGAGACGGAGTTATCGCTGTGGATAGTAACAACGATGTCTTTACAGTAACCTGCGAGCGCTTCGTCGATAGCGTTATCCACAACCTCGAATACCATGTGGTGCAGACCGGTGCCGTCATCCGTGTCGCCGATATACATACCCGGGCGCTTACGCACCGCATCCAGCCCTTTCAGGACTTTGATACTGGAGGAGTCATAAGAATTCGACATCAACGTTTCTCGCTCATTTAATCTTGGGTTAATCCGTTATTTTACCCTTTTCCACGGTGAACATCTTCGAATTTTTGTCCGACATGTCCATTACGTGTTCAGCGCTGATTGCGCTGACGAAAACCTGCGATTGCGTGGCTTTTAAGCGGCTGGCAAGCAGCCCGCGCCGGGCATCGTCAAGCTCCGAGGCAAAATCATCTATCAGGTACAGGCAGCGCCGCCCGCTTTCGCGGGTCAGGAACTCGCCCTGCGCCAGTCGTAGGGCGCACATCAGCAGCTTAAGCTGCCCGCGCGACAAGGTATCTTCCACCGGCGCCCCATCGGCGCGAATGCGAAAATCCGCTTTATGCGGACCGTGGGCGGTGTAGGTTAACATTCTGTCGCGTTCGAAATTCCGCTCCAGCACCTCGGCGTAGTCCGTTTCTTTTTCCCAGCCGCGCTGGAAAGAGAAGGTGAGGGTGAATTCCGGTAAAAATTGCTGACAGGTATCCGCCATGTCTTCGACAATAGCGGCGCTGTATTCGGCACGCCAGCGGCTGATTTGTTCCGCCAACGGGATTAATTCCAGGTCCCACGGCCGCAGTTGCGCATATCGGCTCACCTGGCGCAGCGCGGCGTTGCGCTGTTTCAGCAGGCGCTTCAGGTTGCTCCAGGCGGTGAAGAATCCGGCTTCGTTATGAAAGCATCCCCAATCAATGAACGCTCTTCTGTATTTGGGGCCGCCGTTGAGTAAAGTAAACCCCTCCGGCGTGATCAGCTGCATCGGCATCAGGTGCGCCAGTTCCGCCACCTTGTGGCCATCGGTGCCGTCGATACGCACCTTGCTGTCGCCCTGCTTGTCTTTGGTCAGGCCAATGGCGGTTTCGCGCTCTTCGCCCTGTAAACGCCCGTGCAGGACAAACGAATCCTGCTCGTGGCGAATCACCCGGCCAATTTGCAAACTACGAAACGCCCGACCATGGCCGAGCGTATAGATAGCTTCCAGTACGCTGGTTTTGCCGCTGCCGTTTGCGCCAACCAGGAAGTTAAAGCTGGGGGATAAAGCGAGATCCGCATTTTCAATATTGCGGAAATCTTTGATCAGGAGTCGGGATAGCGACATATCAACTCGTCATCATTCAAGGGGCGTGGGTGCCGCAGCCAGTTCGTCTACCGCCAGCGCGCAGAAAGCGGAGCGTACACGAAGTACGCGAGCATTTGCTCGCTCCGCTCGTCCTTCGGACCGTCTTACAGACGTCCAAAACGCATAGCGTTTTGTCGAGCACTGCCGGAAGGCGAAATGGCAAGTAAACCAGCCCCTTTGCAGATTCTACAATCTCATAGGCATAACAACATAGGCGGCGGATTGTGAAGCCGCATCCTCAATCTGCACGCTCGATACGGAATCCGTCAGCAGAATGCGCACATTCTCGCATTTCAGCGCATTGAGCACATCCAGCACATAGCTAACGTTGAAGCCAATCTCCATCTCCGTTCCGGCGTAGGTCACGTCAAGGATCTCTTCCGCCTCTTCCTGTTCCGGGTTGTTAGCGGTGATTTTCAGCTGGTTCTCGCTGACGTACAGCCGCACGCCGCGGAATTTCTCGTTCGAGAGGATTGCCGCGCGGGCGAAAGCCTGCTTGAGAATGTCGCAGCCGGCATCAAGGTGTTTATCCGGGTTTTTCGGCAATACGCGGCGATAGTCCGGGAAACGGCCATCAACCAGCTTCGAGGTGAAGATAAAATCGCCGACGTGAGCGCGGATATTGTTGCTGCCGATCTGCACGCGCAGCGGCGTATCGCCGCCGTCAAGCATACGCATCAGCTCAATCACCCCTTTACGCGGGACGATCACCGAATGGTTCGGCAGCGACTCTTCCAGCGGCATTGAACAAACCGCCAGACGGTGGCCGTCGGTGGCGACGGTGCGCAGTTCGCTACCTTCGGTTTCAAACAGCATGCCGTTTAAGTAGTAACGAACGTCCTGGTGCGCCATCGAAAACTGGGTGGCTTCAATCAGGCGCTTCATCGTCGCCTGCGGCAGGGTAAATTCCACTTCGCTCTGCCAGTCGTCGAGATTCGGGAAATCGGCGGCAGGCAGGGTCGACAGCGAGAAGCGGCTGCGGCCTGAGCGCACCAGCATACGGTCGCCCTCAAGCTGCACGGCGATCTCCGCGCCTTCTGGCAGGCCGCGGCAGATATCAAAGAATTTACGCGCCGGAACGGTGGTAGCGCCCGCTTCGTGCGGCTGAATCAGCGACACGCGCGCGACCATTTCCATTTCCAGATCGGTACCGGTTAGCGACAGCGTGCCGTCCGCGACCTGAAGCAGCAGGTTACCGAGAATCGGCAGCGTCGGACGACCACCTAACGGACCGCTCACCTGTTGCAGCGGTTTTAATAAATGTTCACGTTCTACGGTAAATTTCATAGCGTCACGAGGATAATGTTCTGATTAAATTGGAAAAATCTTCTTTAATGTCGTGGCTTTCTTCACGCAACTGCTCAATCTTACGGCAGGCGTGCAGCACGGTGGTATGGTCGCGGCCGCCAAACGCATCGCCGATTTCCGGCAGGCTGTGGTTAGTCAGCTCTTTGGCCAGCGCCATCGCCATCTGGCGTGGGCGCGCCACCGAACGGGAGCGGCGTTTGGACAGCAGGTCCGCTACCTTAATCTTGTAATACTCCGCCACCGTCTTTTGAATATTGTCGATGGTGACTAATTTTTCCTGCAGCGCCAGTAAATCGCGCAGCGCTTCGCGCACGAAATCAATGGTGATAGCCCGGCCGGTAAAGTTGGCGTTAGCAATGACGCGGTTCAGCGCCCCTTCCAGCTCACGCACATTCGAACGCAGACGCTTGGCGATAAAGAATGCGACTTCGCCCGGCAGGCGGATGTCGTTCTCATCGGCTTTTTTCATCAGGATCGCAACGCGGGTTTCCAGCTCAGGCGGCTCGATCGCCACCGTCAGGCCCCAGCCAAAGCGCGATTTCAGACGATCCTCAACGCCGTTGATCTCTTTTGGATAACGATCCGAAGTGAGGATGATCTGCTGATTACCTTCCAGCAGGGCATTAAAGGTGTGGAAGAACTCTTCCTGCGAACGCTCTTTATTGGCGAAGAACTGAATATCATCGATCAGCAGGGCGTCAACGGAGCGGTAATAGCGTTTAAATTCTTCGATGGCGTTGTTCTGCAGGGCTTTTACCATGTCCTGCACGAAACGCTCGGAGTGCATATAGACCACTTTAGCATTTGGCTTACGCGCCACAATGCCGTTGCCGACGGCGTGCAACAGGTGGGTTTTACCCAGACCGGTGCCGCCATATAGGAACAGCGGGTTATACGCGCCGCCAGGGTTATCGGCCACCTGACGCGCCGCCGCGCGTGCCAGCTGGTTAGATTTACCTTCGACGAAGTTATCAAACGTATGCTTGACGTTGACGTTGGAACGGTAGGTGGGCTCTGCCGGCGCCGGAACGTTATCCCAGCCCTGACGGGCGACAGCCGGCGCGACGCGCGCGGTTTGCACCTGAGCGGCCGGGATCGCCGTGGCGACGTTGGCCGTACCCTGGTGGGACGGCGCCGCAGGCTTCGCGCCCACTTCAAAGCGCAGCTGTGGGGCGTCCGCACCACAAAAGTCATTGAGGAGCCCATTGATATTATTAAGGTATTTGTCCCTTACCCAATCGAGCACAAAACGGTTTGGCGCATACAGTGCCAGCGTGTTATCGCTCAGTTCCGCCTGCAATGGGCGGATCCACATGCTGAATTCTGTGGCTGGTAACTCATCCTGCAATCGGGCAAGACACTGCTGCCAAAGCGAAAGTGACAC